>NZ_JBHSWH010000001.1:0-4725929 GCF_042661025.1 Flexivirga alba | reverse complement strand
CCAGCTCGAGGCCTTGGCGAGGCTGGATCTCGGTGATGACTGGATGCGAAAGGTCCTGTGGGACAACGGTGCCCGCTTGCTCAGCGTCCACGCAACTGGTCGATGAGCTCGTCGCGATCGGTGACCGGCGCCTGGCAGACGAAGCCGTGACACACGTAGGCCGCTGAGCGGCCGCCGACCAGGGGGCGATCGGCCAGCAGGGGTGAGGTCGGGGCATCCGGCGCACCGTGGACGATCACGGCGCCCGAGGTGGGTGCGGCCCACGCAGTGCGCGTGAGACCGCGTGACGCGCGGTCCTGTCCGATGACCGCCACCTGCACCGGACCGGCCAGGACCGCTTCGGCCACGGCGAGGCCCCAACCGGCGAATCGTGGTGCCTGCGTGGCGATTTCGCCCATGGACGCAAGTGCCGCCGCTGCGCGGTCGCGGGCTGCCGGATCGCCAGTCAGCGCGCTGAGGGTGAGCAATGCGCCGGCGAGGCTCGAGGTCCCAGAAGGCTCGGCGTTGTCACCGGCACCACGCGGGGTGAAGAACAGCTTCTCTCCGCGGAAGCGGCATCGTGGAAGCCGCCGGACGGACCAGTGAAGATCTGCTGCGCGGTCGCGAGCAGTTGCTCGCCGGCGGCGAGGTAGCGCTGTTCACCGGTCGCCTGGTGCAGGACGAGCAGCGCCTCCGCGAAGTTGCCGTAATCGTCGGCGACGCCGGGGGCGCCACTGACCCGGCCGCCCAGCGAGGTGCGCCGCAGCCTGCCGTCAACGAGGTGGCGATCGAGCGCGAACTCCGCGGAAGCCATTGCGGCATCGAGCCATTCGGATTCCTGCAGGATCATTGCGGCCTCGGCGAGTGCGCTGATCGCCAGACCGTTCCAGGACGTCACGACCTTCTCGTCGCGATCCGGTTGGGGCCGTCGGGAGCGACGGTCCATGAGCTTGGTCCGGATCAATTCCCACCGCGACTGGTCGTCCGGGTCGCGCAGCAGCTGGAGGGTCGAGGTGCCGTGCTCGAAAGTTCCCTCCTCGGTCACGCCGAGCAGCTCGGCGGCCCACCGGCCGTCCTCGTCGCCGAGCGTCGCCCGCAGGTCGCTGGGTGACCAGACGTATGTCGTGCTCGATCCCCTCGGTGTCGGCGTCGAGCGCGCTGGCGAAGCCGCCGTCGGCCGTCCCGAGGTCGCGGATGATGAATTGCGCTGTCTCGGAGGCAATTCGGGCGACAAGCGGGCTTTGAGTGGCGCGCCACAGGTGCGCGTAGACACGCAACAATTGCGCGTTGTCGTAGAGCATCTTCTCGAAGTGCGGCACCGTCCAGGTCGCGTCGACGCTGTAGCGTGCGAAGCCACCGGCAAGCTGGTCGTAGATGCCGCCACGAGCCATTGCCTCGCAGCTGTGCTCGACCATGGCCAAGGCATCGCTGTCACCGGTGCGCGAGTGGTGGCGCAACAGAAACTCCAGCACCATGGACGGCGGGAACTCGGCGCGCCGCCGAAGCCGCCATACCTGGCGTCATACGACTGGCGGAGGGTGGTGACGGCGTTGGCGGTGACCTCCGCAGTGAGCGCGGTGGACGCGCCGCGGGTCGCCGCCGCTGCCAGTTGGGTCGCGACGTTCTGCCCGGAAGCCCTGACCTCGTCCGGCTGGGTCTCCCAGGCATGCTTGGCCGCCGAAAGCAGTTGCAGGAACTGTGGTTTCGGCAGATAGGTGCCGGAGAAGAAGGGCTTGCCATCCGGGGTGAGCAGGCAGGTCATCGGCCATCCGCCACTTCCCGTCATTGCAGTCGTGGCGGTCATGTAGGCGGCGTCGATGTCCGGACGTTCTTCGCGGTCCACCTTGATCGCGACGAAGGACTGATTGATCGCAGCCGCAACCTCGAGGTTCTCGAACGACTCGTGCGCCATGACGTGGCACCAGTGGCAGGCGGCATACCCGACGGACAGCAGGATCGGTCGGTTGTTGTCGGCAGCCTCCTGCAGCGCTTCGGGACTCCACTCGCGCCAGTCGACCGGGTTGTCGGCGTGCTGGCGGAGGTAGGGGCTGAGGGAGTCAGCGAGTCGGTTGGCCATGGCTCCAGCCTTTCACCCCGGGGTGGTGGTTGTGGCAGTGGCGCTGGTCAGCTGACCGTGGCGCCGGCTTGCCGGAGTCTGGCCGCCAGCGGCTCGGTGTTGAAGAGCATCGCCTGACCCGAGCCGGCGCGCGAGGGTCTCATGGGCTTCGGGGGAGTCGGCGCACCAAGCTTGTCGAGGTGTGCAATCTGTTCGTCGGTGAACTGCGGCGAGATGTCGCCGCCCCGACCGACAAGCGCGTATGTCGTGCTGCCGCAGGTGATTAGCAAGGTGCCCCACCGGCTCCTGCGCAGGCTGATCTGCGATGCGGGGATCGAGAAGACGCGACTGCTCTTGTCGGACATCGTCAGCAGTCCGTCGGCGAGCACGAGTATCACCGGGATACATTTGCGGGCGTTGAGCAGGCTCTTTCGCCAGTAGAGACCGGTTGCGAATGGCGGCTCGGCGCTCGTCGGATACGACATCCACGACACCTTATGCCCGATTCCGGGACGCCGTCACCGCACGCGGCCTGCGGCGAGCGTCTCGGATTGCCCGGAGCGGCGCAGCGCCTCCGCGACGAAGCCGCCGGCGAGGAGTTCATCGAGCAGGCCGTCGAGCCAGGTCGTGGTGGCCGGGTGAGTGCTCGGCTTGGTGGCCAGCGCCTGCCGGATCTGCATGAACGGTTCGTCGAGGATGCGTAGGCCGGGGTTGGCGTCGACGTATGCAGTGACCGGCTCACGGATCCCAGCCGCGACGTCGAGGCTCTGCTCGGCGAAAACGGTGGTCCCGTCCACGCCGCGAACGATGGTGGCGTGCTCGAGGGTGCGGGTCAGGAAGAGGTCGTATGCCGAGCCCTCCTTGACGCCGATCCGGACACCGCCGGCGTCGACATCGGCCGGTGCCCGGTGGGGTGAGGCGTCGGGCACGGCATACACGCCGTCGATGAGGACGTAGGGCTCGGTGAACGTGACCTCGCGGGCGCGGGCCGGCTCGACGGCGAGGAACGCGATCGTCGCCGGTCCGGAGACGAGCGCGTCGAAGGACTTGCGCGCCGCGTCGAAGCAGACGAAGCGCAGGTCGGTGCCCAGCCGGGTCGCGATCTCGTGTGCGATGTCGACGGTGATCCCGCCCGGTTGTTGCGGATCGCCCTGCGCAAGGACCGGGTTGCCGAGGTTGATCGCTGCGGTGAGGTGCCCCTCGGGAGCGAGGTCGGCGCGTGCCTGGTCGGTCGCTCTCGTCATACCAACGATCGTAAGGAACGCATCCTCGCGCCGGGCCAGTTGGTCGCTCTCTCTGCTGACAGCAGCGAAAGCTAGCTGTTCACAGTGTTTTTCGCTGATCCTTGCAGCATGTCCGAAGAACAGCGCAGACCACCACACCCACTCAGCCGGCAGATCGCCGAACATCTCCTCGACGAGCGCATCATCGTGCTCGACACCGAGCTGGACGACGAGATCGGCACCCGGCTCATGTCTCAGCTCTACCTGTTGTCGGCAGCCGACCCGCGCGCCGACATCAGCTTCTGGATCAACTCGCCCGGCGGTTCGGTGCCGGCAATGCTCGCGATCATGGATGTGATGCGTGCGATCCCGAACGACGTGTCGACGCTGGCGCTCGGATTGGCTTGCAGCGCAGGGCAATTCCTGCTGACAGGGAGAGAAGGGCAAGCGCTACGCGTTGCCGCACCAAGGTCCTCATGCATCAGGGCAGCGCCGGCTTCGGTGGCACCGCGGTCGACATCGAGTTGCAGGCCGACGATCTGCGCCAGACACGGGACACCGTGCTCGGCATCACCGCCGAACTCACCGGCCAACCGGTGCCGCGCGTGTTCGAGGATTCGCTGCGGGACCGCTGGTACACGGCGGAGCAAGCCGTTGCCTATGGACTCATCGACCAGGTCATCGACGACCTCAGCCGCATCAAGCCGGGCAAAAACCCTGTGGGACTTGGAGTTTGATGATCATGAGTGAGCGCAGCGAACGACCAATGGCGCAGTCGAATGACGGCACCCGACGAAGGAGGGAGGCGTCATGAGTGAGCGCAGCGAACGACCAATGGCGCAGTCGAATGATGGCACCCGACGAAGGAGGGAGGCGTCATGAGTAGTTACACGATTCCGAATGTGATTGCGTCGTCTCCGCGCGGCGACCGCGTCATGGACGTATACAGCCATCTACTCTCCGAGCGGATCGTCTACCTCGGCACCGAGATCGATGACGGAGTTTCGAACGCGCTGATCGCGCAGATCCTGCACCTGGAATCAGTGGCACCGGACCAGGAGATCAACCTCTACATCAACTCGCCCGGCGGATCCCTGACCGCCACGTTCGCCGTGTATGACGCGATGCGGTTCGTCCGGTCACCGGTCGCGACGACCTGTGTCGGGCAGGCGTGCTCGACGGCCGCGATCCTGTTGGCGGCCGGCGCTCCGGGTCGGCGGAGTGTCCTGCCGCACTCGCGGGTGTTGCTGCACCAGCCGTCCGGGAGCGGCCGTGGCGCCATACCAGACATCATCCTGGCGGCCGACGAGGTGATTCGGCTGCGTGCGGAGGCCGAGGAAGTGCTCGCGCAGCACACCGGGCAACCGCTCGACGTGTTGCGCAAGGACACCGATAGGGACCGGATCTTCGCGCCGCAGGCCGCCGTCGACTACGGGCTGGCCGACGAGGTGATGGCCTATCGGAGCTGATCCGGGTGTGTCAGGCGGCCAGCGCGACCGGGCCGCGCATGTTCGCCGGGGCGGAAGCCAGACCCAATCGGACGGACTCGCGGCGCAGCTCGCGAACGGTCAGGTCGGTGACTTCGGCGAGTGTGCAATCCAGCGCGCCGGCGATGGCCGCGACGATCTCCGAGGACGGGTCCTTGCGGCCGCGCTCGACCTCGGAGAGGTATTGCGCGGAGATCCCGGCCCGCTGCGCGGTCGTGGTGATCGTGCCGCGGCGACGCAGTCGGATCGCGCGCAACTGCGTGCCGAGAACCTCCCGCCAGAGAGGCTCGACCGTCGAACGCTGCCGGAGCTGCCGCACGTCACCCATGTGTCGACGCTAGCCCCGCCACCCGCCACTGCTCAACGGTTTCTGCTCTCAGCAGAAGGCGTCTCACTCGGGATGAGCCGGACTGTGGCAGAGCGCCGGATCGGAGGTGATTGGTGTTGACACGGCCTTCTCGGACTGCGGAATCTCCGGCTCGCGAACGGCGGGGACGAGCGCGAGTGCGACCATGGCCGCCGCACCGACAGCGAGCAGGGCGTGCAACACACCCACGTGTTCGCCGAGCAGCCCGAGCAGCGGGGGACCGGCGAGGAACGCGGTGTAGGCGACGGTGCTGATCACCGAGATGCGGGCGTGCGCGTGCTGCGGGTCGTCGGCGGCAGCGCTCATGCCGACCGGGAAGCCCAACGAGACACCGAGGCCCCAGATGACGACTCCGGCATACGCGAGTGCGGTCGGTCCGAAGACCACGACCAGGCAGCCGAGGATCGCCAGCGAGAAGCAGGCGCGCAACACCGGCACACGGCCGTAACGGTCCAGGAGCATGGTGCCGACGAGACGTCCGGCCGTCATACAGCTGAGAAAGGTTGCGAACGCTAGGATTCCGGCCCATTTCGGCACATGGTGGCCTTCAACGAAGCCGAGCGACAGCCAGTCGTTCGCGGTGCCCTCGGTGAATGCGGCGATCAGTGTCACGACCCCGATCAGCAGGACACGAGGATCGGTCCAGGCACTGCGCAACGTGGATGTCGGGCGGGCCTTCGCGTCGTCCTCGGTGGCAACTTCTCGGCCATCGGACAACGTCCCGAAGTTCTTGGCGCACCAGATGGCGACGGTGCCGATGACGGCCATGACGATGGCCAGGTGCACCCACAAAGGCACGTGTATGGCGGTCAGGCCCGCGCCGACGAGCGCCGCCACGACGGTGCCGCCACTGAACATCGCGTGGTAGCGAGGCATGATCGAGCGCTTCTGGTGACGCTCGACGACGGTGCCTTCGAGGTTCATCGCGACGTCCCAGGGGCCCATGCCCCAGCCGGCGATGAGCAGGCCGATCACGGTCACACGAGGTGTGAGGTGATGGCAACGGCAGCGAGCAAGTAACCCGCGGTGGCCGCCAGTGCGGCGACGCGCACGGTCGGCGCGGCTGCCGAATCGGCCGATCACCCAGCCGGCCAAGGGCAGCCCGCTCACACTGCCGAGCGAACCGGCGAGAAGGAGAAGGCCGAGCTGGCCGGTCGAGAAGTGAAGCAGTGTCTTGACGTCGGGCAGCCGGGCGGCGAACGAGGCGAAGGCAGCGCCATTCAGCACGAACAGGACCGCGACCGACCGCGAGACGCGGCGGGACACGGTGGGGTCCGACTGCGAATCGGGAGCGGTGTTGGGCTTGTCCACCATCACCATGGAGTTCCTTCGGAGGAGCGCTTCGGGCCGTCGAATCGATTCGATCGAATCGATTCGATAGTCTGCTCCACATGCCTGTGGGTGGTCAAGTCGAAAACGTGCCTGCTGGGCGCGTCACGCTGCGTGACGTCGCTCACCGCGCCGGCGTCGCGATGTCCACGGCGTCGCTGGTCTTCAGCGGCAACAAGCCGGTGGCCACGGACACCGCCGAGCGCGTGCGGGCAGCCGCGGCGGAACTCGGGTATGGCGGGCCGGATCCGATGGCCTCGTCATTGCGACACGGGCGCAGTGGTGTCATCGCGGCCGTCGTCGAGCGCCGCATCCTGCACGCGTTCCGTGACCCGTATGTCGTGTCGGTGCTCGACGGTCTCTCCCAGGTGGTCGGTGAGATGGGTTGCGGATTGTTGCTGCTGCCGGACACAGCCGAGGGGTATGGCGACAGCGGACCGCAGGTGTCACGGGTTGCCGCGGACGCCGCCGTGTTCATGCTTTGTGGCGATGAGAACAACGTGCTGGCAAGGGAATTCGGCGCTCGCGGGGTTCCGATCGTGGGCACCGGCGCACCCGAGGGCGCCGACGTGCAGGTGACCGCGGACGAGCGGGCTGCGTCCCGTGAGCTGGCGCAGTTGCTGCACGACCTGGGGCACCGCCGGGTCGGTCACGTGATGATGCCGCTGCAGTGGGGTGGCACGACCGGGCGGCGCACCATCGCCCAGGTCCGGGCGAGCCATTTCCCGGACACGCGGGAGAGGGCGTTCGGGGTGCGGGACGTCTTCACCGCCGCGACGCTCGTTGAGGCGGAGGAGCCCGACTTCGACTCCGGTTATGCAGCGGCGAAGCTGCTCCTGGACAGCCACCGGCCGCCGACCGCGATCATCGCGCAGAGCGACCTGCTCGCCGCCGGCGCCGTGCAGTGCGCCGTGGACCGCGGCCTGCGCGTGCCCGAGGACCTGTCGGTCACCGGGTATGACGGTGTTTCCTTGCCGTGGTTCCCGAGGACACTCACCACGATCGACCAGCATCCGATCGAGAAAGGCCGAGCCGTTGGTGAGGTGGTGCGCTGCTGGCCGGTGAAGAGGTCTCGACGTGACGGTGCCGGTGACTCTGCGTCTGGGCGACACGACCGGTCCGGTGCCGCGCCCATGACGTGCTGATCGCCGAGAGACGCACTTGATGCCGACTGACGCAGTTGCAAGTGCGTCAATCGGTATTTGCTGCGTCAGTCGGTAGGTTGACGGGCGATGGAGACTTCGACGTGGACCCACGAGCCGGTCGGCTACCGCTGCCCCTTCTGCGCGTTCCAGCGCGGCGAGGGGACGACCGCAACGCCGCGTCGGACCTGGTCGTGCAGCGCGAGTTGGTCTTCGCGCGGATCGCGCCCAAATGGTGGCCCGTGAACGACGGCGGGGCACTCGTCATACCGAATGAGCATGTGGAGAACCTCTACGAGCTGCCGACCGATGTCGGTCACGCATTGTGGGACCTGACCCGCGAGGTTGCCATCGCAATGCGGGAAACGTATGGATGTCAGGGTGTTTCGACTCGCCAGCACAACGAGCCTGCCGGTGACCAGGACGTCTGGCACCTGCACCTGCACGTGCTGCCACGGTATGACGGGGACGATCTCTACCTGCGGCATCGCGAGGCGCGCTACGTCGACGCAGCCGAGCGCGCAGATTTCGCTGCACGGTTGGGCGACGCGCTCGGCTAAACTGAAGGCACACGACTGGCGAAGGGTGGGTCACCACCGGGGAGTGTGAGTTCGTCGTATCGCCCGCCTGGGTGCGACTCCGATCGATTCAAGGAGTCCCCAAGATGTCCGTTGCACAATTGCTGGACGGCACAGCCGTCGCCCGCCGAAGCTTCGCCGAGACTGCCGAACGGGCCGCGGATTTCGCTGCGGCGCAAGGGCGTCCGGTATGCCTCGCCACTGTGCTGATCGGTGACGACCCGGCATCCCAAACCTACGTACGAATGAAGCAACGGCGTGCGGGACAGCTCGGGCTGGAGTCGCGGCGGGTCCAGCTTCCGGCGGAGACAACCACCGATACCGCCGTCGCCGCAGTGCGCGCCTTGTCCGAGGACGACACGGTCGACGGCATCCTCGTGCAGCACCCGGCGCCCGCCCAGGTCGACGAGCTTGCCGTCTTCGAGGCGATCGCGCCGGAGAAGGACGTCGACGGCGTGACGATGCACAGCTTTGCGGCAATGGGATTGTCCGCCAACGGCTTTCACTCCTGCACGCCGGAAGGAATCGTGCGGCTGCTCGACGCATACGACCTGCCGATTGCCGGCAAACGGGTGTGCGTCGTCGGGCGGAGCGCGATCCTCGGCAAGCCGGTGGGCCTGCTTCTCCTGGCTCGGGACGCGACCGTCACCTTCTGCCACTCCCGCACCACCGATCTGGCTGTGGAGGTGTCGGAGGCGGACATCGTGATCGCAGCCGTCGGTCGGCCGGAGCTGGTCCGGGGTGAGTGGGTCAAGCCGGGAGCGGTCGTCGTTGACGCCGGTTACAACCCGGGCAATGTCGGCGACGTGGAGACCGCGGCCGCGGCGGAGCGGGCGTCATACATCACACCGGTGCCCGGTGGCGTCGGTCCGATGACCATTGCGGTGTTGATGGAACAGACGGTAACTGCCGCGGAAAACCGGGTGCAGTAACCGGCGCGGTGCGCCTAGTGCGGTGCGTGCAAAGTTGCTTGACAGTCGCTTCGCGCCTGACCAGCAAATTTGCCCACATCCGTACCTGCTCTATTTCTGACTCACGGCACTAGCGTCGAGCCATGCGCCCACCCGATGCCGGCTTCGCCGACCCACGCCTGGCCGTCCTCTACGACTTCTTCGACGACGATCGCAGCGATCTCGATGTCTATGAGGCGATCGTCGATGAGTTGGGCGCCCGCAAGGTTCTGGACATCGGCTGCGGAACCGGTTCTCTCGCAGTCCGATTGGCCGCGCGAGGCATCGAGGTGGTCGGCATTGATCCGGCGGTCGCCTCGATCGAGGTCGCACGCACCAAGCCGTATGCCGACAAGGTGACCTGGATCGAGGGAGATGCGACGGCGCTGACCGGCCGCGTCGCCGACGGGGATCTTGCGGTCATGACCGGCAACGTCGCGCAGGTCTTCGTCGACGACGCGGACTGGTCGCAAACCTTGGGCGCCATACACGATGCTCTGCGGGAGGGTGGTTGGTTCGTCTTCGAGGCTCGGCGACCCGAGATGCGTGCCTGGGAGCAATGGACCACACCGCCGACCGAGGTCGCGTTGCCGGATGGTCGCCGGGGCACGGACTCGATGACAGTGACCGAGGTGGCATTGCCCCTGGTGACGTTCGAGTCGACACTTGTGCTGGCTGACGAAACGCTGAAATCAGTGTCGACACTGCGTTTTCGAGAGTATGACGAGATCGTGGCCGACCTCGAGGCGCACGGCTTCGAGGTCGTGGAGGTGCGCGATGCGCCGGACCGCCCGGACAAGGAATGGGTTTTCCTGGCGCGGACCCATCAGTGACGGTCGAATTCGCGATTGACGGTCGAATTGGACTGTCAATCGCGAATCGAACCGTCAGAGATCAGGACCTGCGTCACTGGAAGTCGCGGGACTTGGACCGCACGTGAATCGTGAGGTGCTCCAGACGATCCGCGAGCAGGTTGGTGACGCCGTCCTCGGATCGCTCGAGTATGCCGCGCACCACCATCGCCGGTGACGCGCGCGCGATGCGCCGGTAGCGGTGCCAAACACCGCGAGACACAATGACATTCAGGATCCCGGTCTCGTCCTCGACATTGACGAAGGTGATCCCGCCGGCAGTCGCCGGGCGCTGACGATGAGTGATCACGCCGCCTACCTGCACCCGTCGACCGCTCTGGAAACCCTTCAGCTGATCGATCGGCAGCACGCCACGCGCGTCCAGATCGGCCCGGACGTGCCGGATGGGGTGATCACCGGGGCTGATCCCGGTCGCCTGCAGGTCGTGCATCAGCAACTCGCCGATGGACAGCTCCGGCAACAGCGGCGGCTGGTAAGGCACCCGAACCGGCAACTGGTCGCTACGGATCGAGGCTGCCTCCGCCGAGCGCCACAGCGCATCCCGGCGCGATCCAGTCAGTGAGTCCAGTGCGCCGGACAGCGAAAGTGCCTCCATTTGCTCGGTATCCAACTCGGCGCGCCGTGCGAGGTCGGCTAGATCGGTGAACGGCCCGGACAAGTCACGGGTCTGCACGATGCGCTCGGCGGCAGCCTCGCCGAGGGCGGTGATGTCGGCCAGCCCGAGACGAACTGCGTGGTGCCAGTCGCGGCGGTGCTCCTGCCAGTCGGCGGGCGCATTGGTGTCGAAATCGCCGATCTCCTCCTGCGTGTGGTCCCGCATGCAGTCGTCGCTGCCACCACGCAGGTCCATTGCGTCGGGGAGTCCGGCTCGAGGTCGGCGTGCACGCTGGAGCGCAGCAGATGCGGGGACAGCACTTCGACACCGTGCCGCCGCGCATCGCCGGTGAGCGTCTGCGGTGAGTAGAACCCCATCGGCTGGGAACGCAGCAAACCTGCCAAAAAGGCTGCGGGATAATGCAATTTGAGCCATGAGCTGGCATAGACCAGCACCGCGAAACTGAGCGCATGCGACTCCGCGAAACCGAAATTGGCGAAGGCCTCGATCTTGTTGTAGATCTCCTGCGCGGTCTCCGGCGGTATGCCGTTGCGGGCCATTCCGTCATACAGCTTGGTGCGCAGGGAGTCGATGCGCTCGACACCACGCTTGGACCCCATGGCCCGGCGCAGCAGGTCGGCGTCGGCCGGGCTGCAATCGCCGACCGCGATCGCCATCTGCATCAACTGCTCCTGGAAGAGCGGGACGCCGAGCGTGCGTTCGAGCACCGGCTCGAGCAGCGGGTGGGAGTAGGTGATGGGCTCCTTGCCGGTGCGGCGCCGGATGTAAGGGTGCACTGCGCCGCCTTGGATCGGACCCGGGCGGATCAGGCCGATCTCGACGGCGAGGTCGTAGAACGACCGCGGTTTGAGCCGGGGAGGGTGCCCATCTGTGCGCGACTCTCGACCTGGAAGACACCGATCGAGTCGGCGCGGCACAACATGTCGTAGACGCCCGGCTCGTTGCGCGGCAACGTCTCGATGCGCCACTGCTCGCCGGTATGACGCTCGACCAGGTCGAAGGTGTGCTGCAGTGCGGCCAGCATTCCGAGGCCGAGCAGGTCGAACTTCACCAGGCCCATCCACGCGCAATCGTCCTTGTCCCATTGCAGGACAGTGCGATCCGTCATCCGGGCTCGCTCGATCGGGCACACCTCGCTGACCGGCCGGTCGGTGAGCACCATGCCGCCGGAGTGGATGCCGAGGTGCCGTGGATAGCTCAGCACCTGCTCGGCCAACTCGATGACGGGCCCCGGTATGTCGTGGTCCGCACTCGAGATCTCCGCGCCCCAGCGTTCGACCTGCCGGGACCAGGCGTCCTGCTGCCCCTGGCTGGCGCCGAGCGCCTTGGCCATGTCGCGCACGGCGTTCTTGGGGCGGTAGGTGACGACGTTGGCGACCTGTGCGGCGTTGCGGCGCCCGTAGGTCTGGTAGACGTGCTGAATCACCTCCTCGCGTCGGCCGGAGTCGAAATCGACGTCGATGTCGGGTGCTTCCTCGCGCAGCTCGGACAGGAATCGCTCGAAGGGCAGCTCGTAGAAGATGGGGTCGATCACCGTGATGCCGAGGACGTAACAGACCGCCGACGCTGCGGCCGAACCCCGGCCTTGGCACAGGATGCCGCGGCCTTTGGCGAACTGCACGATCTCGTGCACGATCAGGAAATATCCCGGGAAGTCTTTCTTCTCAATGACATTCAGCTCGCGTTCGATGCGTGCGTATGCCGCGTGGTTGTCCTTCGGATAGCGTTCCGCAGCGCCGCGCATCGTCAGCTCGCGCAACCAGCTCATCGGGGTGTGGCCGGCGGGTACCTCCTGGCGCGGCAGCCGCGGCGACGCTGCCCGCAGGCTGAACGCGAGATCGTCGGCGATCTCGACCGTTCGCTCGACGGCACCCGGGAAGCGGTGCATGCGCTGCGCCATCTCCGCCCCGCTGCGCACGTATGCCGCGCCGTGCACCGGCAGCCAACTGTCCAGCTCCTCCAGGCTACGGCGTGAGCGGACGGCGGAAAGCGCTGTGGCCAGCGGGTATTGGTCCGAGTCGGCGTAGTGCACCGCGTTGGTAGCGACGGTCAGCGCGTCTCCGGACCGGGCTACCTCGGCGAGCCGGTCGCAGGTGGTGCTGTCTGCCGGGTCGCCGTGGTCGGTCAGCTCGACGAAGACGTTGTCCTTGCCGAAAAAGTCTTGCAGAGAACGTAGTTCGGTGACTGCGGCATCATGTCCGTGTCGAGTGAGCGCGCTGGGCACGCTGCCTTTACGGCAGCCGGTCAGGATCGCCCAGTGGCCGGCCGCCTCCTCGGCCAGCGCCGGCAGGTCGTAGAGCGGCTTGCCCTTCTCAGCGGTTTCGGCGAGCTGCCCCTCGGTGACGGCCCTTGCGAGGCGACGGTAACCCTCCGCCCCGCGCGCGAGCACCAGCAGGTGATTGCCCTCGGGATCGGGTACGCCGTTCTGCGGAGCAGTCAGGCCCAGTGACAGCTCCGCCCCGAAAATTGTTTGCAATCCATAGCTTTCGGCTGCCTCGGCGAAACGCACGATGCCGTAGAGGCCGTCGTGGTCGGTGATGGCCAGGCCGTGCAGGCGCTGTCGCGCGGCTTCGGTGACCAGGTCCTCGGGTGCCGCGGCGCCGTCGAGGAAGCTGTAGTGCGAATGTGCGTGCAGTTCGGCATACGGCACGACGGGTCCCGCCGACTCACCCAGCTCGGCCGGGCGGAAGGGGTGTCGCTTGCGCGAGAAGACCGGTCCGTCACCGCCGTCGGCAGGCTGGCCACGCACGCTGCGCTCCTCGGGCCGTATGCCGTGGGAGAGCGCCTGCTCCAGCTGCGACCACGGTATGGCGGGGTTACTCCAGCCCACGGCAACTCCGCAGGAACTCTTGGTCTCGATACGGCTCCGCTAGCGCTCCGCCTACTCGACCCGCGAGGGTTTCAGTCATAGCGAGCCTCGAGGAACCAGGTCTTGCCCTCGGCGAGCACCAACCAGGCGGTGGACTGGTTGTCGATCAGCTGAAAACGGTTGAGGTGCACGCGCTTTCGCCACCAACGCTGTTGGATCGGCCACGGGCCGGCCCACTGCGCGATGCGACGGTTTCCGTCCGGCACGCGCAACCATGCAGGTTCCCCGCTGACCGTGCCGCGATCGTCGACCGTCACTGACTCTCCTGCGTCAGTGAAGACCTGCACCTGACTCGCGCTGCTGAAAACAGTGGCCGGGGCAGGGCCGGGCACGGTGCCCGGCCAGGGCTGCTCGAGACGGCGCTCGCGAGTTGTCGGCAGCGCATCGCCCCAGGGGCGAAGAACACGGCGCTCGTGCAGCAGGCGACCTCCGGTTACGGTGCTGGTGAGGACGGCCTCATGGCCCAGCCGGTGCTGCAGGGTGGTGAGAGCGTGCTCCACCTTCTCGTCGGGACGATCGCCCCACAGCCCTTGCGCATGATGCTCGGCGTTGTCGACGGACTCCGGGAGCACCTGCACCGAGAGCACCGACGCACCCAGGGAGTCGTCGTCGACAGTTGCCGCCTCGGCCGCGAGATCCTCCAACTGCCAACGGATCCGGTCCAGAACCTCGACGCTGCCGAACTGCCAGGGGTGCCGCCAGAGCCGCTCGAAGAGAGCGTCCGGCTCGAGTTGCACGGTGACCCGGATCTCGGTGCAGATCAGCGCGGAGCGCGTGAGCAGTTGCGTGAACTCGCCTGCTGCCGGCTCGCAGTGAGCGATGATCTGCTCGACCCGATCGGTGGCCGGATCGAAGGTGACGTGCATGCCCAGCTGCGGTGGCACGGTGCGTGGGGTCAGGATCGGCGCATCCTCACCGCTGGCGAGCTGATGCGCGCGCAGGCCTGCTGCACCGAATCGGGCGTGCACCTGATCGCGCGGTAGTTGCGCCAGATCGCCGAGCTTGCGAATCCCCATGCGTTGCAACAAGTTTTCCAACTTCTTGTCGCAGGCGACAGCGACCGACAGGCCGGCCAGGAAGTCGGCCGAACCACCTGCGGGGACAATGTGCAGTGGCACAACCGTGGAGCTGGTGTAGGCAGCCTGCTCGGCGGCGAAGAGGCCGTCCGCGACGGCGACGCGCAGGTCGACCGGCAGGCGCAGCTCGTGCTCGGTGAAGTCGTGCAGATGCGTGAGCAGTGCATCCGCGGCGGCGCGTTCGCTGCCGTAGAAGCGGCCGGCTCCTTGCGCGCGAACCGCGGCGATGCCCGGACGCACGACGTGCACGTCGGGGATCTTCTCCTCGACGGCGTGCAACACCGACTCGAAAGCCCTGGCCTCGGCCACCACGTCATACGGCAGCACGATCAGCTCCGGGCAGCGGTGCTGCGCCTGGCGGATGCGCAGTCCGACGGTGACGCCCTCGAGTTTCGCAGCGGCGGAGCAGGCGACGACGAAGCCGCGGTCGGTGAGAGCAATCGCCTGGTCGGCGGCGATGCCCTGGGTGAGCCGTGCTGCCAGCACCGACCAGCCCGGGCACCAGAGCAGCATCACGCGGACCGGCGAAGAGCTGATCATGGCGTCTGTTCCAGGGTCTCGATACGCGGCTCGTTCCTCACCGCTACTCGACCACCTTGGTGGCTCATGGCCGGACCGGGATCGTGAGGTCGACGTGCCGGGTGCGGTGTCGCTCGGTCACCTCGAGGCGCAGGGCGCCGCCGGAGAGGTGGCCGTGCCCGGCATACAGGCCGTCCCAGCGCATGATCCGGCCGGCGAGCATCGCAGCTGGCCGCGGCCAGGAGCCCAGGACCACCAGCGTGCTGCCGCTGGCTCGCAGACGGGCGAGCAGCCGGGACACCTCACCGGGAGAGACGTGCTCCGGGGGCGCGGCGACGACCAGCGCGGTGACTTCGACCAGCGCCGCGATCACCGAGGTCCAGTCGTCGGGAGAGACCTGAGGGACCAGCGCCAGCCGCTCGAGCCAGACCCCCCACTCGACAGCGGCTTCGATGCCCAGGTCGGGCAGTCCGACGACACCGCACCACGAGCCCGCCATCGAGGGGCCGGCGAGCAGGGCGAGAGCCGCACTCATCGAGCCGTGCAGGGTGTAGACCCCGCCGGCACGCAGCCCGCGGGGGAACAACTCGGCGAGAGCCGGGAGCACCGGGACGCTGTCTGCTGCGGGGGACGTCTCGTGACGCTGCAGCAGCTCGTGCAACTCGGCAACCCGGGTCGCGGTGGTGGTGGTCATGACATCCATGATCGAACAGGTGTTCGACAAAGTCAATCGGGTGCACGACGTCTGATGCGGTGGCCGGCGATGTCGGCCGAACCGACATAATCGCCTGGTGATCGCTTCCGCCGCCTGGCGCACCCTGGCACGTGGCCTGGTCGAGCTGGCGTATGCCGAGACCGGCGCCGGCGATCACCCGGTGATCCTGCTGCACGGCTTGGCCGGCACTGCCCAGGAGTGGTCGGCGACACTACGTGCGCTCGGTGACACCCATCGAATCGTTGCACTGGAGCAACGCGGTCACGGGCACTCGACGCGTATGCCGCAGGACGTGACCCGGGCGGCATACGTCGCCGACGTGGTGGCGCTGATCGAGCAACTCGGCGGTGGACCCGCGACCCTCGTCGGGCAGTCGATGGGCGGTCATACGGCGATGCTCGTAGCAGCCGAAAAACCGCACTTGGTAAGGCAATTGGTGATGGTCGAAGCCGGTGTCGGTGGTGGTGGTGATGCTGCCACCGCACCGGTTGAGCAATGGCTGCGCAGTTGGCCGGCGCGCTTCCCGGACCGGGATGCCTTCATTGACTTCTTCATGAGTGCCGACCGAGGAGCGGCAAGAAGCACCGGAACCGCGATGGCCGGCGAGGCGTGGGCGGACGGCCTGCAATTCGACGCGGGCGGCCTGGTCCCGTGCTGGGACGCGGACGTGCTGATCGAGGCGCTGCGTGCCGTGCACGTCTTGCCCCGGTGGCGGGCATGGGAGTCCGTGAGCGTCCCGACACATCTGGTGGTGGCCGAGCACAGCGTCATACCGACCGAGCAGGTGGAGCGGATGCGCCGCGGTGCGCACGTCGAGCGCACCGTGATCGCCGATGCCGGACATGACCTGCATCTGGACCAACCGCAGGCGTGGCGGCAGACCCTGGAGCGCGTCCTGAACGCGAGCGGGCCGGTCACCGAAGATCGGTGACCGGCCCACTCGGGGTGCGTCAGTGCGTCAGCCGGCGGTGTTCTCGGTGGTGGCCACCGGGCGCTGGGCAAGCTCGTCATCGAGGCGCAGCAGGCCGGGACCGTCGTCGTTGATCAGCTTGACGCGTCCGACGATCTCGTCGACCGACGACTCCTCTTCGACCTGCTCGCTCAGGAACCACAGCAGCAGCGGACGGGAGTCGAGATCGCCGGCCTTCTCGGTCGCGGCGTAGAGGTCACGGATCGATGCAGAGACCTTCTGCTCGTGCCCGAGCGCCGCCTCGAAGACCGCGAGCACGGTCTTGGCGTTGACCTTCGGGGCGGCGATGGCGCCGATCACCGGGTGGTTGGCGCGATCGCTGAGGTGGTCGATGAACTTGTTGGCGTGGACGATCTCCTCGTCGGCCTGGTGTCGCAACCACGCGGCGATGCCCGGCAGGTCTCGGTCCTCCATCTCGATCGCGAGCTGGCGGTAGACCATCGAGGACTCGAACTCCAGGGTGATCTGGGCGTTGAACTTCTTTTCAAGTGCGGCGCTCATCTTCATGCGACCAAGAGTAGGTGGCTACGGCGTGCGCCACCAGCAAAGTTTGCCTACCCACAGTTGGGAATGCCTCACCTCGTTGAGGATTCGTATGGCGCTCGCGCGGGGTGGCTCAGCACATGAGATCAGCTCTGCTGGACCAACGATTGATAGTCGGGGTGCCGGTCGATCCAGGCCTTGATGAATGGGCACAGCGGTATGACGGAGAGCCCGCCGCGGTCCGTTACGTCGTCGAGTGCATGGCGCGCGATCGCAGAGCCGACGCCTTTACCCTCGAACTTCGGGTCGACCTCGGTGTGCACGAAGGTGATCTGATCCGCGGCGAGCCGGTAGACCGAGAAACCTGCGAGAGCACCACCGATGCGTGCCTCGTAGCGATTCTGGTCGGGATTGTCGGCCACTGTGATGTCGTCACTCATGAGTCCATCTTGAACCTTGTCGGTGGCGGGTCCTAGCGTCAGATCCGTGTTGGGCAGTGATCTCACGTTTCTGAGCCTTGTCCAGCACGAACTTCGTTGAGAGGTGACACGGATGAGTGACGTGGAGAGTTGGCTGCTCGCGGGAGATGCGTCGGTCCGGTGGCAGGTGATGCGTGATCTGACCGACGCTTCGTCCGATGAGGTGACGGCCGAGCGCGCGAGAGTCGCCTCGTCGGGACAGGGGAAGCGACTGCTCGATCTGTATGCCGACGGGGCGTGGGCCGGTGGCGCGTGTTTCCCCGGGTCCGACTGGCGGCCACCGGACGGACCCGTGGGCGATCCCGATGGCCAACCGTGGACCGCGACGCTTCCCACCTTGCGGTTGCTGCGCGAATTCGGTGTGGATCCTCAGGATTCGCGCGTGACTGCCGCAGTCGACGGCGTTCGCACCGGTTGTCGTTGGGAGTATGACGGGTCGGCGTTCTTCGACGGTGAGGTCGAGCCGTGCATCAATGGCGGGACAGTCTCGATCGGCGCCTACTTCGGGCAGAACGTCGACCGGGTCGTGCAGCGCCTGCTCGGTGAGCAACTCGCGGACGGTGGCTGGAACTGCGAGGCGGAGAACGGCTCCACGCGGTCGTCGTTCCACACGACGATCTGTGTGCTGGAGGGCTTGCTCGACTACGAGCGCGCGGGCGGCGATCTCGAGGTGGCGGACGCGCGGCGGCGTGGTGGGGAATATCTGTTGCAGCGCAAGCTCTTTCGACGAGCGAGCACCGGCGAGGTCGCGGATGAGGATTGGCTGCAGTTCTCGTTCCCGACGCAGTGGCACTACGACGTGTTGCGCGGTCTCGACCACTTCCGCGCCATCGGTGGCCCGCCCGATCCACGACTGGCAGACGCCATCGAGCAGGTGCGCTCCAAGCGACAGACGGACGGCAGCTGGCTGCAGGAGAATACCCACCCCGGGCTGATCCACTTCGAGCTCGAGGACGGCGACGGCAAGCCGAGTCGCTGGAACACCCTTCGTGCCTTGCGGGTGTTGCGCTGGACTGACGGGGCGAGTGCCTGATTGCGGTGATCGGTGACTCGCGCCGACTTGAGCGGTCGAAAATCCGCTGACAACGGTTCCAGGAGCACCCGGAGGGGATTCCGTTGTGTTCGACGACGGCAGCAGATAAACAGGGGCAGTGACCGACGACCAACGCGACCACTTCGTCCATGTCCGGGGCGCCAGCGAGCACAACCTCAAGAACGTCGACGTGGACCTGCCTCGGGACGCGATGGTCGCCTTCACCGGCGTCTCGGGCTCCGGCAAGTCCTCCCTGGCCTTCGGCACCCTGTATGCCGAGGCGCAGCGCCGCTACTTCGAGTCGGTGGCGCCATACGCTCGCCGCCTGTTGCAGCAGGTGGGTGCTCCGCACGTGCAGGAGATCACCGGGCTGCCCCCGGCCGTGGCGCTACAGCAGCGCCGCGGTGCCGCCAGCTCGCGCTCGACGGTCGGCACGCTCACCACGTTGTCCAATCTGCTGCGGATGCTCTACTCGCGCGCCGGCACCTACCCCGAGGGCGCGTCGCGACTGGCCGCAGAGGCGTTCTCACCGAACACAGCCGCAGGAGCCTGTCCACGTTGCCACGGGCTGGGTGAGGAGCACGACGTCAGCGAGGAGCTGATGGTGCCGGACCGGTCGTTGACGATTCGGGAGGGGGCGATCGCCGCCTGGCCGGGTGCCTGGCAGGGCGCAAATCTGCGCAGCATCGTGTCGGGGCTGGGCATCGATCTGGACACCCCTGGAGCAAGTTGCGGGCGAAGGATCGTGAGTGGCTGCTCTTCACCGAGGAGCAGCCGAAGGTGATGATCGAGCCCGAGCCGGGCCGTGTCGACCACGGCTACTACGGCTTGTTCCGCAGCGCCCGCACGCACGTGCACCACGTGCTTGCGAACTCCCAGAGCCAGATGATGCGCGACAAGGTGATGCGTTTCGTCCAGAGCGTGTCCTGCCCGGAATGCGATGGCACGGGGCTGCAGGCGGACTCGCTGGCGGTCACCTTCCGCGGGCAGAACATCGGGCAGCTCAACGCGTTGTCGTTCAGCGAGCTGGTCGCGCTGCTGCGTCCGGTGGCCGAGCTCGAGGAGGCCGCGGCGGCGACGTCGTCGGCCGGCTCGGGGAGGCGACCGAGGTCGCGGTGCGCATCTGCGCCGACCTCGTCGCGCGGGTCCAGGTGTTGCTCGACCTGGGGCTGGGCTATCTCTCGCCGGGACGCAGCTCCACCACGCTCTCACCGGGAGAGGCACAGCGGTTGCGCATCGCGACCCAACTGCGCTCGGGCCTCTTCGGAGTCGTCTACGTGCTTGACGAGCCGTCCGCAGGTCTGCACCCCGCCGACGCCGAGCCGCTGCTGGACGTGCTGGACACCCTGAAGGCCTCGGGCAACTCGCTGTTCGTGGTCGAGCACGATCTCGACGTGGTGCGCCGAGCCGACTGGATCATCGACATCGGCCCGGGCGCAGGCGAGGGCGGTGGCGAGGTGCTCTACTCCGGGCCGGTCGCAGGCCTCGAGCAGGTTGCGGGGTCGGTCACCGGGGACTACATCTTCGGTCGTGCTGAACCCCTCGTCCGCCCGCAGCGCCCACCCCACGGTTGGCTGCATCTGCGCGGAGTGAACCGCCACAACCTGCAGGATCTCTCGGTCGAGATTCCGCTGTGCGTGCTGACGGCCGTGACCGGGGTCTCCGGGTCGGGCAAGTCCACGCTGGTCACGCAGGTGCTCTCCGAGCTGGTGCGCCGCCATCTCGGTCAGGCGCCCGATGACACCGAGGACAGCGACTTCGAGGTCGACGTCGACGACGCCACCGGACTCGAGTCCTTCGACCGGCTCGTGCGGGTGGACCAGCGGCCGATCGGGCGCACGCCACGTTCCAACCTGGCCACCTACACGGGGCTGTTCGATGCCGTGCGCAAGCTGTATGCCGCCACGCCGGAAGCTCGTAGCCGCGGGTATGGCGCGGGTCGCTTCTCCTTCAACGTGGCCGAGGGCCGCTGCGAGACCTGCCAGGGGGAGGGGTTCGTCTCGGTGGAGCTGCTCTTCCTGCCCGGCACCTACGCGCCCTGCCCGGCCTGCCACGGTGCGCGCTACAACGCGGAGACCCTCGAGATCGACTACCGCGGCAGGACCATCGCGGACGTGCTTTCCCTGTCCGTTGACGAGGCTGCGGAATTCCTGAGCGACGTGCCGGCTGCCGCGCGCAGCCTGACCACGTTGCGGGAGGTCGGCCTGGGCTACCTGCGGCTGGGGCAGCCGGCGACCGAGCTCAGCGGCGGAGAGGCGCAGCGGATCAAACTCGCGACCGAGCTGCAGCGAGCCCGTCGCGGGCACGCGCTCTACCTGCTCGACGAGCCCACCTCCGGGCTGCACCCCTCCGACATCGCACTGCTGGTCCGCCAGCTGCACCGGTTGGTGGATGCCGGCAACACCGTGGTGCTGGTCGAGCACGACCTCGACACGATCGCCAGCGCCGACTGGGTCATCGACCTCGGTCCAGGGGTGGTGACCAGGGTGGTCGGGTCATCGCGACCGGCACGCCCGAGACGGTTGCCCGGGCGAAAGGAAGTGCCACGGCGCCCTACCTGGCCAAGCATCTCGCGGCGGGCTGACGTCGCTGCCCGTGGTTGAGGCTCAGCTGTCCGACGCGGCCGCCGAGCAGACCGTGCTGAACGCGTACCTCGGCATCGTTCTCTTCAAACTCAGGCCAATGCGGAACTGAGTGGAGCGCGCAACGCGTATCAGGTCGCGCCATACGGCCCTCCTGTCAGTGAGAGGTCGATCCGTGGGCTCAGCCAGCAACCGGCCGGCTCTCGCGGCAGCTCGCATCCGCGCGCCGCCGATCCGCTGTTGCGACAGCCAGAATCAGGAGGCCGGCGATGGCCATTGAGCTTTCCCAGTTGCAGGCACGCGTCCGCGAGCTCGAGTTGCCGTGGACACCGGGGGTCACCGCGAACTCCGGACATTCGTTGTTGCAGGCGCAGTCCCGCCTGGGTGCGGTGCCGCCGGCAGGAGTTGCTTCGCTCGAAGAGCGGCAAGCCACCGCGGCTGCGCGGCCACGGGTCGCGGGGGCGCCGGCCGGCGTGCCGGCAACGTTCGACTGGCGGACGAGCGGTGGCAATTACGTCACCCCGATCGAGGACCAGGGCGGCTGCGGTTCATGTGTCGCGTTCGGCGCGATCGCGGCACTGGAGTCGATGGTCCGCATCCGGGCACACAACCCGGGCTTGACCGTCGATCTGTCCGAGGCGCAACTGTTCTTCTGCTACGGCCCGCAGCACGGCGCCGGAGCGTGCCCGGGCGGCGGCTGGTGGCCGGACCAGGCCTACGCCTGTATGGCGGACGGCATCGTCGACGCGACCTGCTTCCCCTACACGGCGGCCAATCAGGCGTGCAACCTCTGCCCCGATTGGCAGACGAGGCTGACGAAGTTCACGTCGAGCACCACTTGCAACTCGATCACCGCCATGAAGCAGTTCATCGCCTCCACCGGGCCGATGACCACCTGCTTCACCGTCTACGAGGACTTCTACTACCACTACGCCGGCGGGGTCTACACCTACAACGCGTCGACGAGCGGCAACGTGATCGGCGGGCACTGCGTGTGCATCGTCGGGTATGACGACGCGCATGGCTGCTGGATCGCGAAGAATTCCTGGGGGACCGGCTGGGGCGAGCAAGGCTTCTTCCGCATCGCCTATGGCAGCGCCGGGATCGATGCGGAGATGTGGGGCATCGACGGAACGATCACGTCTCCGCTGATCCCGCTCACCCAGTCCGGTAAGGCGACAACGCCGATGAGCGTCGTGGCGCGCTACCCGCAACACCTCGACGTGTTCGCAGTCGCGCCGGACGGCAAGACGGTCAGCACCTGGTGGGACGGCTCGTCCGGTTGGGGACGCTGGTTCTGGGTCGGCGGCGGAGTCGCATCGCCGGGCGGAGAAGGGTCGCCGGTGACGTCGGTGTCGCGGTTCCCAGATCACCTCGACCTGTTCACGGTCGGCACCGACAACCGGGTCTACTCGTGCTGGTGGGACGCGTCGTCCGGGTGGGCTTCCTGGTTCGTTATTCCAGGCCTCACCGCGCGACCAGGCTCGAGTGTCGAGGTGGTCAGTCGCTTCAAGGATCACCTCGATCTGTTCACCACCGACAGCTCGGGAAAGACGATGTCGACGTGGTGGGATGCCTCGTCCGGTTGGGCGAACGGCTGGTTCCAGCTCGCAGGGGGCGTCGCGGCGGCCGGTTCGCCGGTCACCGCGGTCTCCCGATTCACCAATCACCTCGACGTTTTCACCGTCGGCACCGACAACCGGGTCTATTCGTGCTGGTGGGACGCATCGTCCGGGTGGTCGAACTGGTTCGCGTTGCCGGGTGTCACCTGCGGCGCGGGCGCCCGGGTCTCGGTGGTTTCTCGGGCCACGGGGAACCTCGACCTGTTCACGACGGACACCTCGGGCCGGATCATGTCGACCTGGTGGAACGACCAGGGCGGTTGGGCGAACAGTTGGTTCCAGGTCAGCGGCGGTGTCGCCTCACCGGGCTCCGATGTCACGGTTCTCGCTCGCTACGCAACGCATCTGGACCTGTTCGTGGTCGGCACCGACAACCGCGTCTACAGCACCTGGTGGGACGGCTCGAGTGGCTGGGCGAACTGGTTCAACGTGTCCGGCGGGGTGAGCACGAGGGGTGGTCAGGTCGCGAGCATCTCGCGCACGCAGAACCACATCGACGTCTTCACCACCGGCACCGACGGCCTGGTCTACAGCACCTGGTGGGACGGGTCGAGCGGGTGGGCCGGCTGGTTCCAGGTGACCTGACCGATGGCCAGCCGCGAGGAGGGGGACGTGGACGTCCCGGAGCAACTGATCCTGCGGGTCGGGCAGTCGATGGCGCTTCGCCTGCCCGGCCTCGGGACCGCCGGTTATCGGTGGGAGTCGCTGGCCGGCTCGGATGTCGTTGAGGCACAGTGGCATCGCGGACTCGAGGGCAGTGGCGGTTCGCAAGCGGCACCGGGGGTGAGCGCACCGGAGACGGTGACGCTCACCGGCCTACGCATCGGGACGACCACGGTCGAGCTGGTGCAGGCTCGACCGTGGGAGGCGCCGGACGCTGCACTGCAGCGACGACGCATCACCGTCGTCGTGGTCGATTAGACCGCGTTACTCCTGCGCGCGCAGCACCGACTCCTGGCTGGGCAGCTGGTCCTGGCGGAGTATGCCGACAGGACAGGTCATGCCGTTCGGGCCGTGATTGCAATAGCCAGCCGGGTTCTTGTGCAGGTACTGCTGGTGGTAGTCCTCGGCGTAGAAGAACGGCCCCGCTTCGGCTGCAGGCCGGATCTCGGTGCTGATCTCACCGAAACCGTTGTCGTGCAACACTTTTTGGAACGCATCTCGCGTCGCGATCGCGGCCTGTTCCTGCTCCGGCGTCGTCCAATAAATCGCTGAGCGGTACTGGGTGCCGAGGTCGTTGCCCTGCTGATTTGCAGTGGTCGAGTCGTGGTTCTCCCAGAACGCCTTGAGCAGCAGTTCCGGCGAGGTCTTCGCCGGGTCGTAGGCGACCAGCACCGCCTCGGTGTGTCCAGTGCGCCCGGTGCAGGTCTCTTCGTAGGTCGGGTTGGGCGTGTAGCCGCCCATGTAACCGGCCGCCGTCGACACGACGCCCGGCTGCTGCCAGAAGATCCGCTCCGTGCCCCAGAAACAACCCATTGCGACATACAGCAATTGAGTGCCGTCGGGCCACGGTCCCTGCAACGGGCTGCCGAGCACTTCGTGCTTCTCGGGTATGCCGGGCAGCTGCGCCTGGCGACCGGGCAGCGCTTCGTCGGGGGACACCATGGACGTCTTACGGCCGAAGAGGAAACTCATGCTCACCACAACGAAAAGGTGAGCGGAAGCCTTCCCGGGTCAGCAGTTCTTGTAGCCGGTCTTCGCGGCAAGCTGCGCCCTGATCGGCGTGTAGGTGCAGCTGGTGATCTTCGTCGAACCCTTCATCAGGTATGCGGTATCGCCGGTGTTGTTCCACGCCATCGAGCGCAGTCCCCAGTAGAGGTTGGCGGAGGTGTTGGTGCCCCTCCCGGTGTGCACCGTGACCGTCTTGCCCGCGCCGAGACGGAAGGTCTTCGGGAAGCGGTAGACGTGGTAGTTCTTCCGGTCGTGGATCAGGTAGCCGTTCAAGCTGAGCGTCGCCCGGGTGATGTTCTTGACCTGGATGTACTCCCGGTTGAGCCGCGTCGTCGTGTACGGCGTGTCCGACCCGGGCTGGTCGGCGTAGAAGCGGGCAAATTTCAGCGTGGTGGCTGCGTGGGCCGGTGCCGCAAGGGGCACCGTCAGTCCCACGGCAACGGAAACGGCGACAACGGTGGGTGCAAGACGACGCATGAGGATCGATCTTTCGGCGAGGAGGGTTCTACGGCGCGCTCGCCGGGTAAAGAAAGAGTAAAGGAACCCGTCGGCCGATGCTCAGCGATTCGGCAGAAACGACGACAGCGGTACGTCTACATTGGCAAGTCGTGCGGGGTCGACCCGGACGCGACTTGTTAGCAGCGGCTTGATCTCGTCGATGACGTCCCAGACGTTGACGTTCATCGCTGCGGTCAGGTGGTCGTCGCCGTCCATCCAGAACGCGATGAATTCGCGCCTGGGCAGATCGCCACGCACGACGAGGCGGTCCTGCGGTGACGGGTGTCCGACGTACTCCATGCCGAGGTCGTACTGGTCGCTGAAGAAGTATGGAAGATCGGTGAATTCCGTTGTCTCACCGAGCATTGACGCAGCTACCGCGGTCGGTTGGTGCAACGCTGTCGCCCAGTGTTCGACCCGGATGCGACAGCGCAGGAACGGGTGGTCGTGTGCTGCGATGTCTCCCACCGCATAGATGTCGGGGTCGCTGGTGCGCAGCGAGGCATCGACGAGCACGCCACCGTCAACGGCCAGACCGGCGTCCTTCGCCAACTCGACGTTTGGCGCTGCGCCGACACCGATGAGCACTGCGTCGGCCGGCACGATGCTGCCGTCCGCCAGGCTCACGCCGACTGCAGCGCCGTCCTGAGTCTGTATGGCGGTGACGCTGACACCGAGCCGGAGGTCGACTCCGTGCTCCCGGTGCAGCCCGGCAAAGACCGCACCCAGCTCCGGGCCGAGCACGGCCAGGAGAGGCAGCTCGGCCGCTTCCAGCACGGTGACCTGGGTGTCGGCCGTCCGTGCAGCCGCAGCCACTTCCAAACCGATCCAGCCGCCGCCGATGATGACGAGTTGCCTTCCTGCGCCGAAGGATTCGCGGATGACGTCGGCGTCCTGCCTGGTGCGCAAGGTCAACACCCGCTGCGCGTCGGCACCCGGCAGCGGCAACAACCGCGGGGTGGACCCGGTCGCGAGCACGAGCTTGTCGTAGCCGGCGACGTCCCCGCCCTCAGTGCGCACCTCGTGCCGTGCAGGGTCGATCGCGGTGACTCGGGTGCCCAGCTGCAGGTCGATCCGCTCGTCGTCATACCAACTGCGTGGGTGCAGGACGGCTTTGTCGAACGTGCCGGCATCGCCGAGGTAGCCCTTGGACAGCGGCGGCCGTTCGTAGGGAAGCTCGGATTCGGCTGCAAACAGGGTGATTTCACCGGTGAAGCCGCGCTTGCGCAGTGCCTCGACGGTCTTGGCGCCGGCGAGTCCGCCACCGACGACGACGAACTTCTCGGGGTCAGGCATGGTCCACACGTCCTTGGTTGCGTAGGTCGGTCAGGGCGGTGTCGATCTGGCCCTGCAGCGCGCTCCATGCGTCCTGGAATTTCGCCACACCACGGGCCTCGAGAGTGGAGACGACGTCGTCGTAGTCGATGCCGATCGCGGACAGCTGCTCCAGCGTCTGCTGGGCGTCCCGGTACGTGCCGCGGATCGAGTCCTTCGGGACCCTTCCGTGGTCAGCGACCGCTTGCAACGTCGACTCGGGCATGGTGTTGACGGTGTCCGGCGCGACGAGCTCGACGACATACCTCGTGTCGTCGTATGCCGGGTCCTTGGTCGACGTGGATGCCCACAGCGGCCGTTGGGGCCGGGCGCCCGCCGCTGCGAGCGCGGCCCATCGAGCAGACTGCAGCATCTCTTCGTAGCGCTGGTAGGCGAGACGGGCGTTGGCGATCGCCGCCCGGCCGCGCAGCTCCGGTGCGCGCCCATCCCCGAGAGCGTCCAGCCGGGCGTCGATCTCGGCGTCCATCCGGGAGACGAAGAAGGACGCCACGGAGGTGATCACGTGCAGGTCGCGACCGGCTCGCTGCGCCTGCTCCATCCCGTCCAGGAATGCATCAATGACCTGCTGATAACGCTGCAGCGAGAAGATCAGCGTGATGTTGATGCTGATGCCCTCGGCCAGGCAGCGGGTGATTGCAGGCAGGCTCCGCAACGCGGCCGGGATCTTGACGAACAGGTTCGGCCGGTCCACCTGTTGCCACAACTCGCGCGCCTCCGCGATCGTCGCGTCGGTGTCGTCCGCCAGCCGCGGGTCGACTTCGATCGACACCCGCCCGTCGACCCCGTCGGTCGCGTCGAAGACAGGTCGCAACACGTCGCACGCCAACTGCACGTCGCGAGTGGTCATCGCGCGCAATGCCTGGCTCGCCGTGGCATCCGCCGTCGCGAGCTCGGCGAGCTGTTCGCCGTATGCCGCGCCGCGGCCGATGGCCGCGGCGAAGATCGACGGATTGGTGGTGACTCCGCTGACCTGCTGGTCGCGGACGAAGTCGGCGAGCCCACCCGAGGCCAGCAGGTCGCGGCTCAGGTCGTCCAGCCAGATGGACACGCCTGCCTCCGTGAGCGCGACGAGCGGCTCGGGATCGGTGTTCGGCAAGCTCATCGAACGGTCTGCCGTGTCGTCGCCGTGACCTGCGTATGACGGGCAAGCGGCCGGTCGTAGACGGACGCCAACAGAGCCAATACCAGCGCGGCGAGCAGCAGACCGAAGTCACGCAATGCGATGTCGTAGAAGCCGGAGAAGGTCAGCAGATTGATGATGATGCCGGCCAGCCAGAGCGCGACGACATAGGTGGCATACCGCGGCTTGAGCGCCACCATGATGCCCGCGAGGATCTCGATCGCGCCGACGACATACATCGCGGTCTGGGCCGAGAACGGCAGTAGGTCCACGATCCAGGAGGCCAGGTAGCCGGGCCAGTCCGGGTTGAGCACCTTCATGAACTTGTCCAGGCCCATCCACAGCGGCAGGACCACGAACCCGATCCGCAGGATCCAGAACGCGGCATACGCGGGCTCCCGACGTGCGCGGTCCAAGACTGACGATCGGACCCCTGATCTGTCGGACGGAGCGGTTGAGGTGTTCATGACGGTTCCCTTCTATCGTGCAAATGTGCTTCTTTTAGAAGACTGCTCCTGGTTCTCCCTTTTGTCAATCAAACTTGTTTATAGAAATTTGGCCGTGACGTGAGTGGATCGCCCCGCGCTCGGTAACCTGTCCCGGTGCTGACCGTGCAAGATGCCCTCATCCGCCTCCAGAAGTTCTGGACCGACCGCGGCTGCATGGTCGTGCAGCCCAACAACACCGAGGTCGGAGCGGGAACCATGAACCCCGCCACCCTGATGCGGGTGCTCGGGCCGGAGCCGTGGCGGGTCGCCTACGTCGAGCCGTCGGTTCGTCCCGACGACAGCCGGTATGGCGAGAACCCCAACCGCCTGCAGACCCACACGCAGTTCCAGGTCGTCCTCAAGCCGGAGCCGGGCAACCCGCAGGAGCTCTACCTCGAGTCGCTCGAGGCGCTCGACATCGACATCCACGCGCACGACATCCGCTTCGTCGAGGACAACTGGGCGCAGCCGGCGATCGGCGCATGGGGTCTCGGCTGGGAGGTCTGGCTGGACGGCATGGAGATCACCCAGTTCACCTACTTCCAGCAGGTGGGCGGGCAGAACCTCGACCCGATCCCCGTCGAGCTGACCTACGGCATCGAGCGCATCATGATGGCGCAGCAGGGTGTCTCGCACTTCAAGGACATGCAATACGCACCTGGCATCACGTATGGCGAGGCCTTCGGCCAGCAGGAGTACGAGATGTCGCGCTACTACCTGGACGACGCCGATGTCGCGGTCAACCAGGAGTTCTTCGACCGCTACGTGGCCGAGGCGACCCGGATGATCGAGCAGCGGCTGCCCGTCCCGGCATACAGCTATGTGCTGAAGTCGTCGCACGCGTTCAACGTGCTCGACGCGCGCGGAGCCATCTCCACCACCGAGCGGGCCAAGGCGTTCTCCACCATGCGCGGGCTGGCGCGGGACGTGTCGCAGCTGTGGGTCGAGCGCCGCAAGGAGCTGGACTTCCCGCTGCTCAAGACCGAGGCACCCAAGGTGCTGGCCGGTGCTGCCGTGCGGCATCCCGCGGACGACCCGGAGGACGTCGACCTGGCCGCGTTGCCGACCGACGACCAGACGCTGGCCGTCGAGATCGGTGTCGAGGAGTTGCCGCCGCACGTGGTCGATCAAGCCATCGATTTCGTCCGCACGTCGCTCACCGAGCGCTTCGGCGCGAGCCGGCTGACGCACGGCGCCATCGACGTCGTCGGCACCCCGCGACGCATCGTCGCGACCGTCGCCGGCCTGGCCGCGCACGAGCCCGACGCAGAGAGCTTGCGCAAGGGACCCAAGGTTGCCGCTGCGTATGACGAGAACGGCGAACCCACAAAGGCCGCACAGGGATTCGCGCGTGGACAGAAGGTCGACCCGAGCGAGTTGGTGCGTGCTGAATTCGACGGTGCCGAGCACGTCGCGGTGAAAATCACCGAACAGGGCCGCGATGTGCTGGCCGTGGCCGGCGAGATCATCGGCGGCATCGTCGACGCACTGCGCGCCGACAAGAACATGCGCTGGGACGACCCGCAACTGTCCTACAGCCGTCCGGTCCGTTGGATCGTTGCGCTGTGGGGCAACGTGGTCGTGCCGGTGCACGCGTCCGAGCTGACCTCGGGTCGCACCACCTACGTGCATCGCACCGATGCGACGCCGCTGGTCCGGGTCGATTCCGCCGACCAGTTGCGCAACGTACTGGAGACACATGGGCTGGTCATCGACCCGGCGGCGCGTCGCCAGCAGGTCATCGACCAGTCGCGTGCGCTCGCCGAATGCGTCGGCGGGACAATCGATTTCGAGGGTGAGTCGGCGCTGGTCGACGAGATCACCAACCTCGTCGAGCAGCCACACGCCATACTCGGTGGTTACAGCGAGAAGCACCTCGAGCTGCCGGAGCAGATCCTGACGACGGTGATGCGCAAGCACCAGCGCTACCTGCCGGTGCGGGATTCCAGTGGCGCATTGTTGCCCTACTTCGTCACGGTTGCCAACGGTGATTGCGACGACGAGCTGGTCAAGCTCGGCAACGAGACCGTGCTGCGGGCGCGCTACGAGGATGCGGCGTTCTTCTATGACGCGGACCTGAAGCAGCCGCTGGCCGACCTGCGGTCGGGCATCGGCAAGCTGACCTTCGAGAACCGCCTCGGCTCGGTGGCCGACCGCGCCGACCGGATCAATGACGTTGCGCGCGAAATCGCCTCACAGCTAGAGCTTTCCGCCGAAGACGAGAAGACCCTCGCCCGTGCCGGTGAGCTGGCGAAGTTCGACCTGTCGTCGCAGATGGTGATCGAGCTGTCGTCGCTGGCCGGCTTCATGGCCAGGGACTACGCGACCAAGGCGGGGAGACCCCGCAAGTCGCACAGGCCCTCTGGGAGATGGAGCTGCCCCGCTCGGCCGGCGACGCGCTGCCCGAGTCGTTGCCCGGCGCAGTGCTGGCGCTCGCCGACCGCTTCGACCTGCTCGCTGCGATGTTCGCCATCGGCGCCAAGCCATCTGGCTCGTCGGATCCCTTCGCGTTGCGTCGCGCGGCACTCGGCTTGGTCTCCATCCTGCGTGGTCACCGCGAGCTCGGTGCCATCACCGTCGACGCCGGCCTTTCGGCTGCGGCGACTCGATTGCGGCAGCAGGGCATCGAAGTTTCCGACGAATCCATCGCAGCAGCAAAGGAATTCATCGTCGGTCGCTTTGCGCAGCAGTTGCGCGACGAAGGTGTGCCGGTCGGCCTGGTTTCCGCGGTCACGCCGTTGGCCGAGGCCCCTGGTGTTGCCACGCAGGCACTCGCCGACATCGACGCAGCGCGCAAGGACGACCGCTTCGAGGCCCTGGTCGAGGCGGTGCAGCGCATCACCCGCATCGTGCCGGTCGGCACGGCTGCGTCATACGACCGGGCGCTGTTGGCCGGTGATGCCGAGAAGGCGCTCGTCACGTATGTCGATGAGCTGCCCAATCACGCGAACGACGCTCTGCGGCAATGGATCCCGGATGCGTTGCCGTTGGTTGCGCCGCTGGCGAAGTTCTTCGACGACGTCATGCTGATGGCGGACGATGAAGTGCTGCGCGCCTCCCGGCTCGGCCTGGTGCAGACGATCGTCGAGCGGGCGCCGCGCGGCATCGACTGGCGGGCGTTGAACTCCGCCCTCGGCTGAGCCCGAGCGCCTACTCGGTGCGGGCGAAGATGAGCGCGGTGTATGGCGGCAACGTCACCTGGGCGATCGCCGCACCGCCGTGATCCTGCGCGTCGGCATCACCGACCCATGTGCCGGTGAAGCTGCTGCTGTAGACCGTGGCGTCGGTGTTGAGGACAAGTTTCCAACGCCCGGCGGATGGGAACTGCACGCCGACGTTCTCGTGCGTGGCGCCACTCAGATTGACCACGACCGTGACGTCGTCACCTGGCCCGCCGTCCATCCATCGGTGGTACGCGATCACCTTGGCGGCCTCGTCGGCGTCGAGCACCGCGACGTGCTGGCCGGACAACCCGCGCGTCGTGTTGTCCGCGTTGCGGCGGAGCCGGATCAGGTCCTGGTGAAGCACCGCGATGCCGTGGAACTCGCCCAGGCCGGACCAGTCGAGAGGCACGTTGTCACGGAACCACTCGTCCTGCAGGAACTCCTGGCCCATGAAGAGCATCGGGATCCCCGGTGAAGTGAGGGTGAGCGCTGCGCCCAGAACCGATGCCTTCTGGGCTCGTGCGCTGGTGGGATCGTTCGGGTCGGCCTCCTGGGGCACGCGGGCATGTCCGTTGGCGACTTCGTCGTGGGACTCCGTGTAAATGACGCGGTCGAACGCGTCGCCATACGACCAGGTGACGGCGTCGGCGACCGACGCCATCGAGCGTGCGGCATCATCTGCGGGGATGATCGCGTCCCGTATCGGATGGACGAAGTGGTTGTCCCATTGCGAGTGGAACCCGGCACCGCCCTCCGCGATGGAGGTCACCGTCGGATCGCCGTGCAGGTCCTCCGCGATGGAGACGCAGTCGGGGAAGTCGCGGCGGATCTCGTCGTTGATCTCGCGGCACATGACGCGTCCTTCGGGGATGTTCTCCACGGTCGCGTCGACACTGCGGATGTATGGCGTCATGTCCCACCGCAAGCCGTCGGCGTGGTAGTTGGCCAGCCACATGCGCGCGTTGTCGGCGATGAACTGGCGCACCTCATGACGGCCGTAGTCCGGTCGGGTGTCGCCCCACGGTGTCGTCGACCGCCAGTCCTCGAAGAAGTAGATGCCGCCCTTGTCGTTCTCGCTCCAGCCGTCGAACTGCCACATGTCGAGGTCGGAGGGGCCGAAGTGGTTGTAGACCACGTCGATGATCACGGCGATCCCGTGCTCGTGGGCGGCCTTGACGAGTCGCTTGAGTGCGTCGGGCCCGCCATACGCTGACTCGACCGCGAACACGTGAGCGGGGTTGTACCCCCATGAATAGTCGCCTGCGAACTCCATCAGGGGCATCAGCTGAATCGCGTTGATGCCCAACGACTTCAGGTAATCGAGCTTCGTGGCAACCTCGCCGAGTCGGCCGACGCCCTGGCCGTCGGTGACGAACGATCCGACATGCGTCTCGTAGATCACGAGCTCATTCATCGGTGGGCACCGGAAGCTGTCGTCGCCCCACTCGAAGGTGCTGTCGGCATAGATGATCCCGTTGCCGACCGAGTTCGTGCACTGGCGTGCGTAGGGGTCGATCCGTTGGGACATCTTGCCGCCACTGCTGATCGCGAACTTGTACTCGTGCCCAGGTGCCGCGTCGGCGACGTCTGCACTCCAAACATCACCGTCACGGGTGAGCGGACTCGTTGCGTCGTTCCAGTCGTTGAAGTCACCGACCACGGAGACAGACTCGGCGTGCGGAGCCCACACTCCGAATCGGGTTCCTCCATCGTGCGGGTGGGCACCGAGCCCACGGAAGTCGACATCACTCGTCATGACCGTCACGATGCCAGATCGACGTGACCGTAGGGTTGGATCATGACGAATGATCAGCACGGCTTCTCCACACGCGCCATCCATGCCGGGCAAGAGCCCGATCCCCGCACCGGCGCCGTCGTTCCCGCGATTTACCAGACCTCCACCTACAAGCAGGACGGTGTCGGCGGACTGCGGGACGGCTACGAATACTCCCGTTCGGGCAACCCCACGCGCACCGCGTTGGAGGAGTGCATCGCCGCATTGGAAGGCGGGGCAAAGGGATTCGCGTTCTCGTCCGGCCTGGCCGCCGAGGACTGCGTCATGCGCGCGATCCTGCGACCGGGCGAGCACATGATCATTCCCACCGACGCGTATGGCGGCACGTTCCGTCTCGTCGACAAGGTGCAGAAGGTGTGGGGCGTCGACTACAGCCTGGCGAAGGTGTCGCAGGCGGACTCCATACGCGGTGAGATTCGTCCGGGCGTCACAAAGCTGGTCTGGCTGGAGACGCCGACCAACCCACTGCTCGGCATCGCCGACATCGCGGCGATCGCCCAGATCGCCCACGAGGCGGGCGCGCTGCTCGCGGTTGACAACACGTTCGCGTCGGCATACCTGCAGCAGCCACTCAGCCTCGGTGCGGACATCGTCATGCACTCGACGACGAAGTACTCCGGTGGGCACAGCGACGTCGTTGGTGGCGCGGTCGTGGTGGCCGAAAACATTGGTGTCAAAGAGTTCTCGGACGCTGCCGAGCGCGTCGACTTCCACCAGAACTCGATGGGTGCGATCGCCGGGCCGTTCGACTCGTGGCTCGTGCTGCGTGGCCTGAAGACGCTCGCCGTCCGCATGGAGCGACACTGCGACAACGCCGAGAAGGTCGTCGAATATTTGCGCGGCCGCAAGGACGTCACGCACATCTACTACCCGGGCCTGGACAGTCATCCGGGGCACGACATCGCGGCGAAGCAGATGCGCCGGTTCGGTGGCATGGTCAGCTTCCAGCTCGACGGCGGCGAGCAGCATGCCGTTGACGCGATCGGTCGCACCAAGATCTGGACGCTGGGCGAGTCGCTCGGTGGCGTCGAGTCGCTCATCGAGCACCCCGGTCGTATGACGCACGCCAGCGTCGCCGGCACGGAGCTCGAGGTGCCGAACGACCTCATCCGGCTGTCGGTCGGCATCGAGGACCCGGACGACCTGATCGCCGACCTCGCGCAAGCCCTCGACGGATGACCCTCATCTGATCGAGAGGACCCCTTCCTGAACGAGCGGACCCGCAATCGCCATGATTTGCGGGTCCGCTCGGTGCGTTACGGGTCCGCTCGATCAGAACGGCTATGGCGTTGACGCAACGCACAACGCGATATATCGTCGTCTCGAACTCGCGATATGTCGCGACTAAATGATCGGCCGGATGTCAGTGGTCCGTGAGACCGTTGTTTCGGGTAGTTGGGACGAGGGAGACAAGATGACCGACGCGGTCACAGCCGAGGGGCTGGTCAAGCATTACAAGGACGTGAAGGCGGTCGATGGCGTGAGCCTGCGAGTGCCTGAGGGCAGCGTGCTGGGGGTGCTCGGGCCCAATGGTGCGGGCAAGACGACGACCGTGCGGATGCTCACCACGCTGATCCGCCCAGACGCGGGCGCGGCGACGGTCGCGGGTGCCGATGTGCTGCGCGACCCGCAGGCAGTGCGGCGCCAGATCGGGGTGTCGGGCCAATACGCGGCCGTCGACGAATACCTCACCGGCCGCGAGAACCTCGAGATGATCGGGCGGCTCTACCACCTGTCGTCCAAGGACGCCAAGGCGCGCGCGGCCGAGCTGCTGCGGCAGTTCCGGCTCGACGAGGCGGCGAGCCGACCGGCCAAGACCTACTCCGGCGGCATGCGACGCCGGCTCGACCTCGCAGGTGCGTTGGTCGCCCGGCCTCCGGTGATCTTCCTCGACGAGCCGACTACCGGGCTCGACCCGCGGGGTCGCGGCGACATGTGGGACGTAATCAACACCCTCGTCGGCCAGGGCACCTCGGTTCTGCTGACCACCCAATACCTCGAGGAGGCCGACCGGCTGGCCGACAACATCGTGGTCATCGACCGCGGTCGGATCATCGCCGAAGGCACCGCCGACGAGCTCAAGGCACAGGTCGGCGGCGAGCGGCTCGAGGTCACCGTTGCCGACGGCGAGCGACTGCCCGAGGCCGGTGAGATCATGGCGACGGTCGGTGCCGGGGCGGTCGAGACCGACGCACACACCCGCAGGTTGATCGTGCCGGTCACCGGCGGCACGCAGTCACTCCTGCAAGCGGTCCGCAGCTTCGACGAGAGCTCGATCACCGTGCAGGACATCGGGATTCGTCGACCCACTCTCGATGACGCCTTCCTCAGCCTGACCGGTCACAAGGCAGAGTCCGACGAGGACGACCTCGAAGCGCTCGTGGGGAAGCCGGCATGAGCGAGCGCAGCGAGCGAGCAAACGGGCTCAAGGTGAATGCCGACACCCGAGGAACGAGGGGATCGGCATGAGCGAGCGCAGCGAGCGACCAAACGGGCTCAAGGTGAATGCCGACACCCGAGGAACGAGGGGATCGGCATGAACCCGCCGCTGGAAGCGAAGACCGCGGTGTCGGCATCGCCCGCCACGCGAGAGGAGCCGCGCACTGGCACCCTGATCGGTGATGGACTGACCGTCGCCAAGCGAAACTTGATCAAGATCCGACGGGTGCCGGACCTGCTGATCTTCACCACCTTGCAGCCGATCATGTTCGTGCTGCTCTTCGGTTACGTGTTCGGTTCGCTGGCCGGATCGGGTGCTTCGGTGCAGTCCGGCTATCGCGAGTTCATGATGGCCGGCATTTTCACCCAGACCATAATTTTTGGCGCGACCATCACCGGCTACATGATGGCCGAGGACATGCAGAAGGGCGTGATCGATCGCTTCCGGACGCTGCCGATGCACCCCAGCGCGGTCCTTTTCGGCCGGACGCTGACCGACGTGGTCAACAACATCGTCGTGCTCGTCGTCATGTCGCTGACCGGGCTGCTGATCGGCTGGCGGCTGCACAACGGACCGCTGCATGCCTTGTGGGCCTATGCGCTGATGCTGTTCTTCGCCTACGCCCTGTCGTGGGTGTTCGCTTACATCGGCATGCGGGTGCGCTCGCCGGAGGTCGTCAACAACGCGTCGTTCATGGTCATCTTCCCGGTCACGTTCATCGCCAACACCTTCGTTCCTTCGCAGAACATGCCCTCGATTCTGAAGGCCATCGCCGGCTGGAATCCCGTTTCGACGATCACCCAGTCCGCCCGCCAGAATTTCGGCAACCTCTACTCGATGCAGGCGCCGGGACAGACCCACGCAGACATCGACAAGCAGACGGCATACACCTGGGCGCTGCAGCACCCTGACCTCTACACGCTGATCTGGTCTGTCGTGCTGCTGGCGATCTTCCTGCCGTTCGCGACGGCGGCATACAAGAAGGCTGTCGCCAAGTAGCTCGGGGAGAAAAGAGGGGCTGCCCGCGAAATTGTTTCGCGGGCGGCCCCTCTCATCGTGCGAGGAGTAGAGCCAAACAGCTCAGCTGCTGTAGGGCGTTGCCTCGAGCACCTTGACACCGATCGTCTTGCCGTTGGGCGCATCGTAGGAAACGCTGTCGCCGACCTTGGCGCCGTTGATCGCGGCGCCGAGCGGGGACTTCTCGCTGTAGACGTCCAGGGCGGAGTCGCCGGCGATCTCCCGGCTGCCGAGGAGGAACTTCTCCTTGTCGCCGAACATCTCGACGGTGACGACCATGCCAGGGCTCACAGTGCCCTCGGTCGCGCTGGAGTGGCCGACGACCGCATTGCGCAGCAACTCCTCGAGCTGGCGGATGCGGGCCTCCATCTTGCCCTGCTCCTCCTTGGCGGCGTGGTAGCCGCCATTCTCCTTCAGGTCACCTTCCTGGCGAGCCTCTTCGATCTTGTCGGCGATGTCGGTGCGTCCTTCGCCGGACAGATGGTCGAGTTCGGCCTTGAGGCGGTCGTAGGCTTCCTGGGTCAGGAAGCTGGCTGAAGTCTCAGCAGTGCTCATAACGACATCTCTCCTTAGGTCGATGGACCTGTCAAACCGTTGGTCAAACAATGAGGTCCGGGGCCGCTCCGGCATGTGGCTCGGAGGCTGGTCCCAGACCTTGGGTATAGCTGTCAACCATAGCACCGCCGGTGCCGCGACCCGAATTGTTCAGCGGTACTCGCATTGGTCGACGATGCCGGTCACGGCCTTCGCAACCGTGGGGATGGTGCGCGTGTACTCCGTGGTGCGGAAATTGCTGGGGGGCAATTTCACCGTGAGCACGCCGACCCGGCCGTGGCTGATGTCCTGTGCCTCCAGCACACACGTGACCGGTTTGCCGTCCTGGTTCGTGACGTAGAACGTGACCTGCACACTGCGGTCGTTCTTGACGTCGAACGGGCCGTTCTCCCAGCTGACTCCGCGAGTCGCGGAGATGCCCCACCACACCGCGCCCGCCGTCATGATCAGCACACCGATGATGCCGATGACCCACCACTTGCGTTCCTCGGGTGCGGGTCGGGGGATCTTCATGAGGTGAGACAATAGGTTGCGAACTCGGACGATCCCCGGTCGCCCCCTCCGGCGGCTTGAGCGGATCGCCCCCTGAGCACAACTTCAAGGAGTGCAGCACGTGACTGAGGCCCTGCGCCTGATGGCAGTGCACGCCCACCCCGACGACGAATCGAGCAAGGGGTCGGCCACGATGGCCCGCTACGTCGATGAAGGTCACCCCGTCATGGTCGTCACCTGCACCGGCGGCGAACGCGGTGACATCCTCAATCCAAGACTGAAGGGCAACGCGGACATCGCGCGGGACCTGCCCGAGGTGCGGCGCGCCGAGATGGCGAAGGCACGCGAGATCCTCGGCGTCGAACAGACCTGGCTGGGTTTCGTGGATTCCGGTCTGCCAGAAGGCGATCCGCTGCCGCCGCTGCCCGAGGGTTGCTTTGCGCTGGAGCCGCCCGAGATCACCACGGAGGCGCTCGTGCGAGTGATCCGCGAGTTCCGTCCGCACGTCGTCACGACGTATGACGAGAACGGCGGCTATCCCCACCCGGACCACATCATGACCCACGACGTGACCGTCGCGGCGTTCGAAGCGGCCGCCGACCCGGAGGCGTTCCCGCACGCCGGAGCCCCGTGGCAGCCGTTGAAGCTCTACTACGACCGAGGCTTCTCCAAAGCGAAAATGGTCGCCTTCCACGAGGCGCTGTTGGAGGAGGGGCGCGAGTCGCCATACGCGGAGTGGCTGGCGCACCGCCAGGACCGTCCGGAAGGCCGCGTGAGCACCCGCGTCGAGTGCTCGAAGTACTTCCCGGTGCGCGAGCAGGCACTGCTGGCGCACGCGACCCAGATCGACCCGGACGGCACCTTCTTCGCTCTCTCACCAGCCGATCAGGGAAGGATCTGGCCGACCGAGGAATTCGACCTGGTGCGGTCCTACGTGCCGCTCACCGAGGATGAGGACGACCTGTTCGCCGGGCTGCCGGCCGACGTGGGGGCTGCCGATGCGATGGCGACCGGCGGAGTCGGCGAGCCGATCGTGGACGATGTGAAGCAGCGAGTGGCGCAGGAGGCGACCCATGGGTGACGGTGGCAACGAGAGTGTGACGATCACTGCCGGCATCTGGGGTTTCCTCGTGCTGTTCGGTCTGGCGATCGCGTGCTGGCTGCTCTTTCGGAGCATGAACAACCACCTCCGGAAGGCGCAGTGGCAGGAGGAGCACGACCACCCGGTTCGTCAACGGATCCCCGCTGCGCAACCGAAGACCGCGGCACCGACGGAGACGCCCTCAGACCCACCGACGGAGACGCAGCTGGACGCGCCGACGAAGGCGCCGGACGGGCAAGCCGAAAAGACCTGAGCCCGCTGCGTTTCCGGCCGACAGATTCAGCGGTGGTGACTGTAGATCGCGAGTGACGCCGCGATGTAATGCGAGACGAACGCAAGGATCGTCAACGAATGGAAGACCTCGTGGAAGCCGAACCACTGCGGTGACGGGTTCGGCTTCTTGATGCCGTAGACGATGGCGCCGAGGGTGTAGAGGCCACCGCCGACAGCGATGAGCGTCATCACCGCGGCGCCGCCGGCGTCCAGTAGCGGACCGAAGTAGAAGATCGCCACCCAGCCGAGTGCCACATAGATCGGCGTGTAGAGCCAGCGCGGCGCGCCGACCCAGAAGACCCGGAAGAGCACTCCGAGGATTGCCCCGCCCCACACCAGCAGTAGCAGGCTGAGTTCCTGGGAGCCACGCAACAACGTCACGGCGAACGGCGTGTAGGTGCCGGCGATGATCAGGAAGATGTTGGAGTGGTCCATCCGCTTGAGCGTCCGCTCGACCTTCGTGGACCAGGTGCCGCGGTGGTATGCCGCTGACGTCGCGAAGAGCAGCACGGCCGTGATGGCGAAGGCAGCAGCACCGAGACGTTCGCGGGTGGTGGGTGCCAGACACACCAGCACGATGCCGGCGGCAGCGGCGAGTGGCGTCATACCCGCGTGCAGCCAGCCGCGAAGCTTCGGTTTGACCGAGCGCACCAACTCGGCTGCATCCTGCTGCAGCGTGCGTGCGGCCGAAGGGCGCGACTCGATCATGAGTCAAGAGTAAGTGACTTCGATCGGGCCGAATTCCACGCTGACTGGTCGATGAGCGGTGCGCCTCGGCATACTCTGGAAGTCCGCAGGCTCGACAACAGGAAGTGGGGGACGACCGATGCGCGTCAGTGATCTGCTCTATGCCGCATATGAGCGGCACGTGCGCAGGTCTCTGCCGGAGCAGAACCTTCCTCGGCACGTCGGCGTCATGCTCGACGGCAACCGCCGCTGGGCCAAGGCGCGCGGGGCACAGACCGCTGACGGTCATCAGGCGGGTGCCGACAACATCAAGCCGTTGCTCGGCTGGTGCGAGGAAGCCGGCGTCGAGGTCGTCACCCTGTGGCTGCTGTCCACCGACAATCTGAACCGTTCACCCGTGGAGTTGAAGCCGTTGCTCGGCATCATCGAGGGTGCGGTCGAAGGCCTGGCGGCCGAGCAACGCTGGCGGTTGCACCCCGTCGGCGCGCTCGACCTGCTGCCGGATTCCACTGCTCACGTGCTCAAGGAAGCCGCCGAGTCCACGGCCGGCGTCGACGGGATGATCGTCAACATCGCCGTCGGGTATGGCGGACGGCGGGAGATCGCCGACGCGGTCCGGGCGATGCTCCAGGAGCACGCTGCTCGCGGCACGTCCATCGAGGAGTTGGCCGAGACTCTGGACGTCGAGCACATCGCGCAGCATCTCTACACCAAAGGCCAGCCCGACCCCGACCTGGTGATTCGCACGTCAGGCGAGCAGCGACTCGGCGGGTTCCTGCTCTGGCAGAGCGCGAACTCCGAGTTCTACTTCTGCGAGGCCTACTGGCCGGACTTCCGGCGCGTCGACTTCCTGCGTGCACTGCGCGCGTATGCCGTGCGCGACCGCCGGCTCGGCAAATAGCCGCTTATGCTTGTCGAGTAGGGCGAGCCGCTAGGCGAGTCCGTATCGAGACCTCGTCATCCGAAATGGGCTGTGATCGTTTGTGATTCGCCGTCGACGGTGATGCTGCCGCCATACGGCAGGAGCAGCTGTGGGCTGGTGTGCCCGAAGTCCACGTCCATTGCGACGACGAGGTCGGGGTTGTATTCAGCGACCGCGCGCAACACCACTTCACGATGCTCGGCGCGCTGCTTCGAGGCAGCGGACTCCGTGGTCGGGTGCTCGTGATCGCTGACCGGCGGTCTCCCCCACAAGAATGCGGAGGCCGACCCGAGAATGCCGCGCTCGCCGAGGTTGCGCAGTAGGCGGTGGTTCTGGTCCGGCGTGGGCATCTCCTCGTGCGGCTCGAGCAGCAGGACGGCACCCCTGTAATCATCGACAGGACGCATCCAGCGGTTCGCCGCGAGCGTCCACTCCACGATCTCCAGGCAGCCGCCCCAAGTGGGCCCGGTCACCGTGCGGCGCGGACCGCTCCAGGTCCAGGGTTCGGCCGGGAGGTTGGGTGCGCGATCGGTCAGGGCGCGCGGGTCGTCCCAGCGGATGCCGACGTCCCGGGTTCGGGCCGGTGCCACCAATCGGAAGTCGCCGCCGAAGAGCGCAGCACGTAGCGAAGCCAGGTGCTCCTCGTCCGGAACCGGCCCGAGATGCACCTGGGTCGATCCGCCATACACGCCAGCAATGCCGTGGTACCAAAGGTAATTCAGCAGGTTGGTGTTGTCGCTGTAGCCGAGGAAACGCTTCGGGTTCGCCCGTATGACGTCCGCATCCAGGTGCTTCAGTACGGTGATCTGGTCGTCGCCGCCGATGGTCGACATGATCGCGCGAATGCTGGGGTCGGCGAACGCGGCGTTCACATCCGCAGCCCGTTCGGCCGCGGAGCTGTCGCGCCGGGTCGTCGGCAACTCGACCGGCTCCACTCCGATCTCATCGCGCAACCGCCGCAACGCCTGCTCGTGTATGGCGGGGAAGTGTGCCGGCGCCGCCCAGCTCGGCGAGAGGATCGCGACCCGATCGCCGGGTTGCAGGGGAGGGGCAGCACGGGCGAGGTCATGCGCGCCATCCAATCGGTCGCGAGCCGGCAGCGGCAAATGGATTCGTGCGCTTTCGAAGCGCCGCGGAAGACGCCGCGATGTGACGTCTGGTGCTGGTGGGGTCAACGTGACCAACCGTTCGACGGGCAGCCGACCTGCCGGTGAACACTCGGTGCGCAGGTCGCGTGTCGTGCGGTGTGTCGGCTGGTGATCGAGGGAACCAGTCGTAGTGTCGATCTCGACGCACCGCGATCCCCGTGGGGCGTTCGGGAGGCCCGAGATGGAGCGATCGTTGCTCCGGACGGAGGGCCGGCACCGGTCCTTACGGGCCCGGTCCCGGCACCTGGTCCGAGAGTAAGTCACGCGGCGCGACATGCCGTGTGACGCAGGAGATCGTTATGGCAACCAGCTCCCAGCCCTCCGCTTCGACGTCCACCGCAAGCCCGCGTGCTGTCCGCACCTACGTGCTCGACACCTCCGTCCTGTTGTCCGATCCACGAGCCATGACCCGTTTCGCCGAGCACGAGGTCGTGCTGCCGGTAGTGGTCGTGACCGAGTTGGAGGCCAAGCGTCACCATCCAGAGCTGGGCTACTTCGCCCGGTCCGCGTTGCGTGCGCTCGATGATCTGAGAGCGACTCATGGCCGCCTTGATGCGCCCGTCCCGATCGGGGACGGCGGCACGTTGCGGGTGGAGCTGAACCACACCGACCCACAAGCCCTCCCGAGCGGATTTCGCTTGGGAGACAACGACACTCGCATCCTGGCAGTGGCTCGGAACTTGGCGAACGAGGGCCGGGACGTCACGGTCGTCAGCAAGGACATGCCGATGCGGGTCAAGGCGTCCGCCGTCGGCCTCAATGCGGATGAGTACCGCGCCGAACTCGCTGTGGACTCCGGCTGGACCGGGACCACCGAGCTCGATGTCCCGCCCGACCTGCTCGACACGCTGTATGACGAGGGGCGAGCCGAGATCCCGGAAGCGGCCGATCTGCCGACCAACACGGGAGTGGTGATGCTCGGGGCCGGCAGCGGCAGCAGCGCCCTCGGGCGGGTGATGGCTGACAAGTCGGTCCGGCTGGTCCGCGGCGACCGCGACGCCTTCGGCCTGCACGGTCGGTCTGCCGAGCAGCGCATCGCACTGGACCTGCTGCTCGATCCGGACGTCGGCATCGTCAGCCTCGGCGGCCGGGCGGGCACCGGGAAGTCAGCGCTCGCGCTGTGCGCAGGACTCGAGGCGGTCATGGAGCGCCGTCAGCACAGCAAGGTCATCGTCTTCCGCCCGCTGTATGCCGTCGGCGGCCAGGAACTGGGTTACCTGCCGGGCACCGAGAACGAAAAGATGGGTCCGTGGGCCCAGGCGGTCTTCGACACGCTCGGTGCGGTCGTGTCACGCGAGGTGACCGAGGAGGTCATGGACCGCGGGCTGCTCGAGGTGTTGCCGCTGACCCACATCCGCGGTCGTTCGCTGCATGACGCGTTCGTCATCGTCGACGAAGCGCAGTCGCTGGAGCGCGGCGTGCTGCTGACGGTGCTGTCCCGCATCGGTCAGAACTCCCGGATCGTGCTCACCCACGACGTGGCGCAGCGCGACAACCTCCGGGTCGGCCGGCACGACGGAGTGGCCGCGGTGATCGAGAAGCTCAAGGGTCATCCGCTCTTCGGCCACGTAACGCTGCATCGCAGTGAACGCAGTCCGATAGCGGCCCTGGTGACCGATCTGCTGGAAGGATCTGACGCCTGACCGACCCGCGGCCGCAAAATTTTCTGACACCGAATATCTCGTTTCGGTAACGCGGCGGTCGACTTTCGCGATAACGTACCTGCGACGCGCTCGACAATGCGTGATCCGCAAGGGTCCGAGAGGCGTGATTCTCCTTCAGAATCACGGCCGTGCGAGTGCGGCAGTGTGATGCGACAGAGCCAAGGGTTCTGTCGCATCGCTCTGCCGGGCTTGCAGAGCGCGTCAGTCATGTCTTCCCCCGAAAGGCTGCTGCTACATGTCTCGTCCCGTGGGACGTCACCGCGCCCGTCGCGACACTGGGATCGGCGCACTCCGCCGGCCAGCCGTTGCCGCAACCGCAGCGATCTCGACCGTTTCGGTTGCTGCCGCCGCATACTCCACCGCTGCGAGTGCCAACGCAGCCGTCGTCGGCACTGCCCAGGCCAAACTGCTGCTCACGGCCTCGACCTCGACCGCCCTGCGCGCCGCCAACTCCGGCGTGGCCGCCGACGGACAGGCTCAGCTCGTCGCGGCGCAGCAAGCAGTGAGCGCCCGCAAGTCGGCCGACGCCAAGTCGCGCTCGGCGGCAGCGGCGCGCACCGCCGCCGCGGCCAAGCTGCAGAGCGTGGCGAAGTCGAGCGTTGCGGCCGCGCGGAAGGCAGCCGACGAGAAGGCCGCCGCGAAGGCTGCTGCGGCGAAGAAGGCCGCCGAGGCCAAGCGGGCGGCAGCCGCGGGCACCTCCCGCGACAGCACCCGGCCACCGGCCGCGTCCTTCAGCGGCAGCCCGCAGGCCTACGCATCCTCGATGCTCGCGTCATACGGCTGGGACCAGGGTCAAATGGGCTGCCTGGTCAGCCTCTGGAACCGCGAGTCCGGCTGGAACGCCAGCGCCATGAACGCGTCCTCCGGCGCCTACGGGATCCCGCAGTCGCTGCCCGGTTCCAAGATGGCCAGCGCCGGTGCCGACTGGCGCACCAACCCCGCCACGCAGATCCGCTGGGGCCTGGGCTACATCAAGTCGACCTACGGTTCGCCCTGTGGCGCCTGGGGGCACTCGCAGGCCACCGGCTGGTACTAAACGGCCGGTACTGAACGCCGAAGCCGACTGCCGTCCGGGCCGCTGGCCGGTATGGTCTGCGAAACGCCGACAGGCCACTGTCGGCAACGCTTTCCGAACGACGGGCTACTTTGAGCACCATGCTCCTGCACAAGCGCTGGTTCGTGGCGACCTATTGGGTCGTCGCGGTGTTGCTGATCGCCGTCGGCGGTGCGCTCGGAGCGAAATGGGGTGACAGCCAGGCACCGACCTTCGACAACGAGAAGAAGGGGTCGGTGCCGGCGAACGGCGTCTCCCACTTGCTCTATCAACTCTTCGGTGGTGTCCTGCTGGCCCTTGTCGTGGCCGCGGTGTTCGCCGGTGTCTGGCTGCTGCTGTGGGTGCGTACCCGCCGCGCGGAGCAGGCGTTCGCGGGCGATGAGTACGACGAGGACGATGCGGACACCATGTCTGTTGACGACGTGGAGCACATGTTCGACGACGAGGCGGATGACGAGGAGTTCTCGGACCCGTCCGAGACCCGCTGACGCCTCGCGAGAGCCCGCGTGGGCTGGTTCAGATCTTGCGGAGGCGAATCCGGGTCACGTTGTGGCTCGCGTCCTTGCGCAGCACCAGCGTCGCGCGACTGCGGGTCGGCGCGACGTTCCGCTCCAGGTTCGGACCATTGGTCGTCTCCCAGATCTGCCCGGCCCGCTCGACTGCCTCTGCGTCGGTCAGCGCGGCATACCGGTGGAAGTAGGAGTTCGGGTCGGCGAATGCCGTCTGCCGCCAGCGCAGGAAGCGCTCGACATACCACTGCTTGATGTGGTCCTCGCGAGCATCGACGTAGACCGAGAAGTCGAAGAAGTCCGACACCGCCAGCGTGCCGCGCTGGTCGGTCGTCGGCGCCGAGGGCTGCAGCACGTTGAGGCCTTCGACGATGAGCACGTCGGGCTGCTGGAGGGTGATCTGCTCGCCCGGCACGATGTCGTAGCTCAAGTGCGAATAGACGGGCGCTGTCACGTGCGGTGCACCGGACTTGACCTCGGTGAGGAATCGGATCAGCTTGCGCCGGTCGTAGGACTCGGGGAAACCCTTGCGTTGCAACAAGTTTCGACGCTCGAGCTCGGCATTCGGGAAGAGGAAGCCGTCGGTGGTGACCAGGTCGACACGCGGCGCGCCGGGCCAGCGGGCGAGCAGCTCCCGCAGGATGCGGGCAGTGGTCGACTTGCCGACCGCAACCGATCCGGCGATGCCGATCACGAACGGCGTGCGGGCCGGGCGCTCGCCGAGGAAGTCGGTGGTGACCCGGTGCAGCCGACCGGTCGCGGCGACGAAGATGTTGAGCAATCGGGAGAGCGGCAGGTAGATGTCCTCCACCTCCGGCAGGTCGAGACGGTCCCCGGTGCTGCGAAGCCGCCGGACGTCCTCGCCGGTCAGGCTCATCGGATGGGAGTCGCGCAGGCCGATCCAGGCCGCTCGATCGAACTCGAGGTATGGCGACGGGACAGGCATGCGGCTGCGAGACACGCTGGCCATTGTCCACGACCAGCCGCCGCTCGCACCCGCGGTCCCGTGCCCTTTCCGGGTGGAAGCGCGGGGCGGATTCACCCGGTGCCCGGTTGATCAGGTTCAATTGCCCTCATGTGTGGAATCGTCGGGTATGTCGGCCCCCAGATGAGTGCTCGTGCCCAGGACGTAGTGATGGAGGGCCTGGCTCGGCTCGAATACCGCGGTTACGACTCGGCCGGGATCGCACTGCTCGCGGATGACGGCGTCGAGTCGCGCAAGCGCGCGGGCAAACTCGCCAACCTGATCAGCGACATCGGTCAGCACCCGCTCGCTACCTCGCGCACCGCGATCGGACACACCCGCTGGGCGACGCACGGCGGACCGACCGACGCCAACGCACACCCGCACCTGGGCGGGCCGGACGGCAAGCTGGCGCTGATCCACAACGGCATCATCGAAAACTTCCACCCGCTGCGGACCGAGCTCTTGGGAGCGGGTGTCGACTTCGCCTCCGAGACCGACACGGAGGTCGTCGCGCATCTGCTGGCCAGGGCGTATGACGGCGACCTGACCGCCGCGATGCGTGCTGTCGTGGCCCGGTTGGAGGGCGCGTTCACGCTGCTCGCCATACATGCCGACCAGCCGGGTGTTGTCGTGGGAGCACGGCGCAACAGCCCGCTCGTGGTCGGTCTCGGCGATGGCGAGAATTTCCTCGGCTCGGACGTTGCCGCGTTCATCGGCTACACCCGCGAGGCGATGGAGCTGGAGCAGGACCAGATCGTCACGATCACCCCGGAGCGCGTCGACGTCATCGGATTCGACGGCGAGGCGGCGCGGGGCAAGACCTTCCATGTCGACTGGGACGCCGAGGCCGCTGAGAAGGGCGGCTACGAGTGGTTCATGGCCAAGGAGATCCAGGAGCAGCCGCAGGCCGTCGCCGACACGCTGCTCGGTCGCACCGGCGAGTCCGGCGAGCTGGTGCTCGACGAGTTGCGCATCTCCGAGGCGCAGTTGCGAAACGTCGACCGGATCACCTTCGTCGCGTGCGGCACCGCGGCATACGCGGGCATGGTCGCGAAATATGCGATCGAACGCTGGACCCGGATCCCCGTCGAGGTCGCGCTGGCGCACGAATTCCGTTACTGCGACCCGATCGCCGACGAACGCACCTTGGTCGTGTCGATCAGCCAGTCCGGCGAGACGATGGACACGCTGATGGCCGTCAAGCACGCTCGCGATCTCGGCGCGCTCACCGTGTCGATCTGCAACACGCACGGCGCGACCATCCCGCGCGAGTCCGACGCCGTGCTCTACACCCACGCCGGTCCTGAGGTGGCGGTCGCGTCGACCAAGGGCTTCCTGGCGCAGATCACCGCGTGCTACCTGCTCGGGCTCTATCTCGCGCAGCTGCGCGGGGAGTCGTATGCCGACGACGCACGCGTCGTGCTCGGCGAGTTGCAGGAGATGCCGGACCGCATCACCGAGGTGCTCGACCGGCTGGACCGGGTCCGCGAGATCGCGCACTTCATGGCCGACACCCGGTCGGTGCTGTTCCTCGGCCGCCATGTCGGCTTCCCGATCGCGCTCGAGGGTGCGTTGAAGCTGAAGGAGCTCGCCTACATCCACGCCGAGGGCTTCGCGGCCGGCGAGCTGAAGCATGGCCCGATCGCGCTGATCGAGCCCGGTCAGCCGGTTTTCATCGTCGTGCCCGGCCCGGACACCCCGCACGGCCTGCACGGCAAGGTCGTCTCCAACATCCAGGAGATCCGTGCTCGCGGCGCACGCACCATCGTCATCGCGCAGGACGGCGACACGGCCGTCGAGCCGTTCGCCGACGAGGTGATCCGGGTGCCCCGCACGTCGCCGATGCTGCAGCCCCTGCTGACGGCGGTGCCGTTGCAGGTCTTCGCGATGGAGCTGGCCAACGCCAAGGGCCTGGATGTCGACCAGCCGCGCAACCTGGCCAAGTCCGTGACGGTCGAATAGTCATGATCGTCGGAGTCGGCATCGACGTGGTCGACGTGGAGCGGTTCATTGCCAAGCTCGACGCGACACCGCGGCTCCTGGAACGACTCTTCGCCGAGCAGGAGCGCGACCTGCCGCCGAACTCCTTGGCTGGGCGCTTCGCCGCGAAGGAGGCACTGGCCAAGGCGCTCGGTGCACCCGTCGGACTGCACTGGGTCGACGCGATCGTCGTCAAGGACGACGTGGGCAAGCCGTCCATGGAGTTGCGCGGCTCGGTTGAGGCCCGCGCGAACCAGCTCGGCATACGCTCGTTGCATCTGTCGATCTCGCACGATGCGGGCATCGCATCCGCGGTGGTCGTTGCCGAAAGCTGAGGTTCAACAACATGATTCGTGCGTATGACGTGCCGGCGGTCCGTGCCGCCGAGGATGCCATCCGGGCAACGCTGCCCGACGGTGAGCTGATGCAACGTGCCGCAACCGGGCTGGCGCAGGTCGCCGCCGCGCGGTTGTCCGAGGAGGGCACCGACCGGGTGGTCGTGCTCGTCGGTGGTGGCGACAACGGCGGCGACTCCCTGTATGCCGCAGCACAATTGGCCGCGGACGGCATCGACGTGGCCGCGGTCCTGGTCGGCTCGCGAACGCACGAACAAGCTTTGGCCGCAGCCCGTGAGGGCGGAATGGCGATCTTTGAATGGCGCTCCGGTGCAGTGCCGGTCGAGGTGCGCGAAGCGCTCGCTGGCGCGGACCTGGTGATCGACGGGATCCTCGGCATCGGTGGGCGGCCCGGCCTGCCGGAGCATCTGCGCGACCTGCCCGACCTGATCGCCGACGATGCGCTGGTGCTCGCGGTGGACCTGCCGTCCGGTCTCGACCCGGCGGGCGAGGTTCGCAGCGATGCGATCTTCGCGGACGAGACGGTGACCTTCAGTCTGGCCAAACCGGTGCATCTCATGCCTGCGACCGAGCAGGCGATCGGCCTGCTCACCGTGCTGGACATCGGCGTTCCAGAACCGGGAACAGCTGCGCTGCAACGGTTTTCGCACGCCGACGTGGCTGGCGCCTGGCCAGTGCCAGCTCCGGGGGACGACAAATACTCCCGCGGTGTGCTCGGAGTGATCACCGGCGGTGAGCACTACACCGGCGCCGCGCTGATGTCGGTCACCGCGGCGGTCACGGCCGGTGTGGGTATGGTCCGGTATGTCGGGCCAGAAGCGCCGAGCAACTTACTGCGCCAGGCGGTCCCGGAGGCAGTCTTCGGCACCGGGCGGGTCCAGGCCTGGCTGATCGGGTCCGGCATGGACCTCGACGACTCCTCCCAGGAGCAGCTGTCGGCCGCGCGTGAGGCGCTCGCCTCGGACCTGCCGATCCTCCTCGATGCCGGTGGCTTGGACCTGCTCGAGCAGCCGCGAACCGCGCCGACCCTGCTGACGCCGCACCTTGGCGAGTTGCTGCGGCTGGCAGGCCGGCTCGGCGTACGAGGTGAAGATGGTGAGCTGACCACGGACGACGTGCAGCGTGCACCGACGGTCGTCGCACGACAGGTGGCAGACCTGCTGCAGTGCACCGTTCTCGTCAAGGGTGCAGTCACCGCCGTGGTGCCGCCCACGGACAGCGGGTTGCCGGTGGTAACGCAGGCCGACGGGCCGACCTGGCTCGCGACGGCGGGCAGTGGCGACGTCCTCGGCGGTGTGTGCGGCGCGTTGCTCGCTGCCGGGCTGGACCCCCTTCATGCCGGCGCCCTCGGGGCACTGGTGCACGGAGTCGCTGGCGAGCGGGCCAACCCCGGTGGCCCGGTGCGCGCGATGGATGTCGCGCACGAGCTCGGCCGCACGGTCGCGCATCTGCTGCGCCTACCCGGCTGAGGCGACGCCGAGGTCGGTCCGACGGCGAGAGGTAGCCAGGTGCCACACTTGCCCCTGTGAATGACCAGCCGAGTGCCCTTCCTGGCGGCGTGCCCGCGCGGGTGATCGTCGACCTCGACGCGATCGCCCACAACGTCGGGGTGCTGCAGCAGCACGCCGGGGATGCGATGGTGATGGCCGTCGTCAAGGGCGACGCCTACGGACACGGCCTCGTCCCGAGCGCTCGGGCGGCCTTGCGCGGCGGCGCGCATTGGCTCGGGGTCGCGCAACTGCAGGAGGCACTCGCGCTGCGTGGCGCCGGCGTCACCGCCCCCGTCCTGAGCTGGTTGCACGCGCCCGGAATGGATTTCACCCAGGCGATCACGGCTGACATCGACCTCGGTGTGCCGGCGGTCTGGGAGATCGACGCAATCGCCGCCGCAGCACGCGAGACCGGCAAGACCGCTCGGGTCCAGCTCAAGGTTGACACCGGGCTCGCCCGCAACGGGGCGTTCGGGCCGGACTGGCCGCTGCTCGTCGACGCGGCCCGACGACACGTCGCGGACGGAACCATCGCGGTGACAGGCGTTTTCACCCACTTCGCGTTTGCCGACGCTCCGCATCACCCGTCCGTGCAAGCGCAGCAGGTGCGGTTCGCCGACGCGGTGCGCGACTGTGAGCGCGCCGGTTTCGACCTCGAGGTGCGGCACATGTCCAACTCGGCGGCGACCCTGACGACACCGCAGGCGGCCTTCGACATGGTTCGTCCGGGGCTGGCTGTCTATGGACTCTCGCCGGTCCCCGACATCGGCGGGCCGTCCCGCTTCGGGCTGGTCCCCGCGATGACCGTCACCGCGAATGTGACTGTCACCAAACGAGTTCCGATCGGTCAGGGCGTGAGCTACGGGCACACATACGTGACGCCGCGGGAGACGACGCTCATCGACGTCCCGTGCGGGTATGCCGACGGTGTGCCGCGCGCAGCCTCGTCCAAGGGTCCGGTGCAGGTGGGCGGCCGGCAGTTCACCGTCGCGGGTCGGGTCTGCATGGACCAGTTCGTCGTCGACGTCGGCGACCTGCCGGTGCAGGCCGGCGATGAGGTCGTGCTCTTCGGGAACGGCGCGAACGGCGAACCGATGGCGCAGGACTGGGCCGCGGCCACCGACACCATCAGCTACGAGATCGTCGCGCGGATGAGCTCGCGGCTGCCGCGCATCTACCTGGACTCTCGCGAGCGCTAGGCGCGGACTGATCGGGTTGGGCATCGGTGTGGCAGCAGCCGGCGTGGCGACCGCGGCCGGTGTGGGCACCGACCGTGCGCTGCGGGCACGCCGGAAGGACCGTGCGGTACTGCGCTCGGCCGATGACCCCGAGCTCGAGCAGCGCGGATCGGTGGTCGTCGCCGACGACGGTGTCCCGCTATATGTCGAGATCGACGAACCGGCCGGCAACTCGGACAACACAGACGCGAAAGCCACGACGGTGTTGCTCGTGCACGGCTATGCGCACAGCCAGGCTGTCTGGGCGCAACAGCGTCGCGACATGCACGAGGCCGGTTATCGCGTGGTGTGCGTGGATCTTCGTGGACACGGCCGGTCGGGGGAAGGCGACGATCCGTCATACACGATCGCGCAGTTGGGCCGTGACCTCGCGAGCGTTGTCGAGCAGGCGATACCGGACGGCCCGGTGGCGCTGGTCGGGCACTCGATGGGCGGTATGGCGCTCATGGCGCTGGCCGAGCAACGCCCGGAGCTGGTGCGCGACCGGGTGGTCGGCGTCGCACTGATCAGCACCAGCGCCGGCGGCCTGTCCGAGGTGAACTTCGGACTGGGCAAGCAGTTGGGTGCCGTCGTGCACCGGCTCGGGCCTGGTGCCGTCGCCCGTGCCGACCGGCAACAGAATGCGTTCAACACGGCCCGACTGCTCGGTCGGAACGTGGAATCCGCTCTGGTGCATAGGTATTCGTTCGGCGGCCCCGTGCCGAAGGACGTGATCCGGGATCTTGCCGAGATGATCTTCGGGACTCGCCTGCACGTGATCGGCGCCTACTTGCCGACCCTGATGGAGCACGATCGCAAGGCTGCGCTCTCGGCCTTCGAAGGGGTCGAGACGCTCATCATGCACGGCACCCGCGACCGGATGACGCCCATCGCGCATGGGGAAAGCATCGCCCGCTCGCTGCCGGGAGCAGAGCTCGTCGTGGTCAAGCGCGCGGGGCACGTGCTGCCGCTGGAGACACCCGAGGTGGTCAGCGCGCAGCTGCTGGCGTTCCTCGAGCGTGCTGAGCGGTCGGCGCAGGAGCAGGACACGAAGTGACTGCGCAGGTGCGACTCGAAGACGCGGAGGCCACCCAGGAGTGGGGGCACGACTCGGCAGTCTCCTACGGGCGGGCGACCTGGTCGTGCTGACCGGCGGCCTCGGTGCGGGCAAGACGACCCTGACCCAGGGAATCGGTGCCGGGCTCGGCGTCCGCGGCCCGATCACCTCACCGACGTTCGTCATCTCCCGGATCCATCCGTCTCTCGTCGACGGTCCGGCGCTCGTGCACGTCGACGCCTACCGGCTCGGCGGCTCCGCCGAGTTGGACGACCTGGACCTCGACGCCGAGATCGCCGGGTCGGTCACCGTCGTCGAGTGGGGGTCCGGGCTGGCAGACGACCTGGCTGAGTCCCGCCTGGAGCTGGTCCTCGAGCCCGACGGTGACGCCCGCGTCGTGACCTTGTTGCCCACCGGTCGGCGTTTCCACGACCTGGTGCAGCACGTCATTCGGTAGGGACCGGGGCGCGCCGTACCCTTGTCCGGTGCTACTGCTCGCTCTCGACACCGCCACTTCGGCCGTGACCGTTGCCCTCCATGACGGGGCGCAGGTGATCGCTGAGGAGTCACTGGTCGACTCGCGGCGTCACGCCGAGACCCTGACCCCGATGATCTCGTCGGTCGTCGCCGGGGCCGGCCGGTCGCCCGCCGATCTCACCGCCGTCGCGGTCGGCGTCGGCCCGGGTCCGTTCACCGGTCTGCGCGTCGGGCTGGCGACGGCAACGACGCTCGGCCTGGCGCTCGATCTCCCGGTGTATGGCGTCTGCAGCTTGGACGCGCTGGCGTATGCCGCGGCCGTTCGCGGAGCGCCGGCGGAGTTCGTGGTCGCCAGCGACGCCCGGCGCAAGAGGTCTACTGGGCCCGGTACCTCATGACCGGCGGGGTCGTCGAGCGTGTCTCGGGTATGCCGCAGGTCTGCCGCCCCGCCGATCTGCCGGACGAGGTCCGGGCCTTGCCCACTGCCGGCCGCGGTCCGCAGCTCTACCCCGAGTGCTTCCCGACGGCGTTGCAGCCGCTCGACGTGCCGGCGGGTGGGCTTGCGTCATACACCGTCCAGCAGCTGGCTGTCGGGGGCGAGCTGCTGCCCGTGCAGCCGCTCTACCTGCGCCAGCCGGATGCGAAACCGGCGACGGCTCAGAAGTCGGTACTGCCCCGATGACAGTGGCATTGCGCGAGATGGAGTGGCCGGACATCGAGCAGCTGAGCGCCCTCGACGAGCAGTTGTTCGAGCACGACGCCTGGTCGGCACGCTCCTGGTGGTCCGAGCTGGCCGGGCGCCCGCGTCGCCAGTACACGGTTGCGACCGATGTGGACCGCATCGTCGGGTATGCCGGGATCGACTGCGCCGGGAGCACTGCAGACGTCATGACCATCGCCGTCGCACCGGGCCAGCAGGGCCGTGGTCTCGGCCACACACTGCTCTACCGGCTGATGACACAGGCTCGCGAGAGCGGTGCCGAGGCGCTGTTGCTCGAGGTTCGTGCCGACAACGAGCGAGCCCGAAACCTTTATGCACGAGCAGGTTTCGAGCACATCCAGACTCGCCGCGGCTATTACCAGCCGGGCAACGTCGACGCGTACGTGATGCGCGCTCATCTCGTGGGAGAACACAATGTCTGAGCCCCTGATCCTCGGCGTCGAGAGCTCCTGCGACGAGACCGGCGTCGCCTTCGTGCGAGGCAACACCCTCTTGGCCGACGTGGTCGCCAGCAGCGTCGACCAGCACGCCCGCTTCGGGGGAGTCGTGCCGGAGGTCGCCAGCCGCGCGCACCTCGAGGCACTGCTGCCCACCATCAAGCGGTCCTGCGAAGAAGCCGGCCACAACCTGCGCGACGTCGACGCGATCGCGGTCACCTCCGGACCCGGGTTGGCCGGTGCCCTGATGGTCGGTGTCGCATCGGCGAAGGCCCTCGCGTGGGCCCTCGGCAAGCCGTTGTATGGCGTCAATCACCTCGCCGCGCACGTGTGCGCCGATGTGCTCGACCACGGGCCGCTGCCGGAACCCACTGCGGCACTGCTGGTTTCGGGTGGACACACCAACCTGCTGCTGGTCCGCGACATCGCCTCGGACATCGTCGAACTCGGCGGCACGATCGACGACGCCGCCGGTGAGGCCTTCGACAAGGTCGCTCGAGTGCTGGGACTGCCCTACCCCGGAGGACCGCACATCGAGGAGGCAGCTGCGACTGGTGACCCGGCCGCGATCCGCTTCCCGCGCGGGCTGACCTCGCGCAAGGACCTGGCGAAGCACCGGTTCGACTATTCGTTCTCCGGGCTGAAGACCGCCGTGGTGCGCTGGGTGCAGGAGCGCCAGGCGGCGGGGGAGCCGGTGCCGATCGCGGATGTTGCAGCGAGCTTCAACGAAGCGGTCGCCGACGTGCTGACCCGCAAGGCGATAGACGCCTGCGAGGAGTATGGCGTGGGAGACCTGCAGATCGGCGGAGGTGTCACGGCGAACAGCCGCTTGCGGGCCATGGCGCAGGAGCGTTGTGACGCTGCCGGGATCAGCCTGCGGGTGCCACGCGTGCGGCTGTGCACCGACAACGGCGCGATGGTCGCGGCGCTCGGATCACAGATGGTGCAGCGTGGCCTCGCGCCGAGTTCCCTTGACCTGCCGGCAGATTCGTCGATGCCGGTGAGTCAGACGAAAGCGTCCTGAATCCTGCCGCCGCACCCCTTCGTCGAGAGGCTCAGAAACGTATCGACAGGCTCACAAAAATCGGCGATATTGGGCGCTCGTTGTGAGCCTCTCGAGACCGATCTGAGCCTCTCGGCGAAATGGGGAGGTCGGTTCGGACTCAACAATGCAACAGGCCGAGGCGCTGCTTCAGGGCGAGGACCCGCTTCGTCGAGGCTTCGACCTGGCCGGCGAACTTCTTGTCCGACTTGGCGCGCGCGATGAGGGCGCCCGTCATCGTCGGTGCGTCGTCTGCGCGGCCGGTGAGCACGATGTCGCCGCCGGCAGCGACGAACCGAACCGCTCGCTGGCCGGTTGAAACACCTTGCACCGCAACGGCATTCATGTCGTCGGTGATGACGACGCCGTGCCAGCCGAGCTTGCCGCGGAGCAGATCAGTGATGATCCTGCTGGAGAATGTCGCGCGCTCGGCCGGATCGAGCTTGTCGTAACGCGCCGACGACATCATCACCGCGCCGGCGCCTGCCGTCATACCTGCGAGGAACGGCTTCAGGTAACTGTCCGTACGCGTGGTCTTGGTGTCGGTCGTCCCGGTCGTGGTCACGTCGGTGTTGCCGGTGATGCGGCCCAGGCCAGGGAAGTGCTTCACGGTCGCGCCGACGCCGGCGCTGTGCAGTCCGTGGACGATGTCGGTGACGGACGTCGCGACGGTTGCCGGGTCGTGGCCGTACTCCCGCGCGTACTTGCCGATCGGCGCGTTGCTCGCGCTCATCGACGCCGGCACCGTGTCGGCGACCGGCGCGAGATTCAGGTTGACGCCTGCGGCCTTGAGCTGCCCGCCGATGAGCTTGCCGTAAGCGATGCGTTTCGCCGCCGTCATCCGCCCCTGCTGCAACGCGGAGACGAGAGGAGTGAACCCAGGCCCCTTCAACTGCTGCACCGAGCCGCCCTCCTGGTCGGCCGCGATCAGGAGCGGAACTCCACCGGTCGCAGACGAACTGGCCTGGGACTGCAGATGTTTCGACGTGGATCGGATGCGAGAAGACCCGGTCCAGCCGCCGAGATAGATGACGTTGCCGACGTGCTGGCGCGCGATCTGGGCGTCGTCCGCCGAAGCGGCGGAGGTGCCGTCCAAGCCGATCATCAGCAGCTGGCCGACGCGTTGCGCGGGGGACAAGCGGTCGTAGACCCGTTGCACACAACTGCTCGACGGGGATGGCGCGACCGAGGTGGTGTGACTCTTGGTCGGTGTCGCCGTCGAGGAGGACGATCGCGGCGTCGTGGAGGCGGAGGTGCTGCTCGCCATACGAGAGGAAGACGGTGCAGAAGCCGGGGTCGACGACGTCGTGCTGGAGCCCTGTGTGCTCCCACCGGAGGAGCACCCGGCGAGGACGAATCCCGCGGCGGCGCAAGCGCTCACGGCGCGCACGAACGGACGTGAAGCAGGCACGGCTAGACGGTAACTCACCGAACGGGCATCAGCATGAGCACCGCTTGGGCGCCGTTCACGCGTGTCACCAGGATCGTCGCGTCGTTGTCGCCGCGCGGGCGCAACTGGCGCCGCAACTGGGCGGGGTCCACCGACGCGCCCTTCTTCTTGATCGTCAGGTGACCGATCCGATGATCACGCACCCACGACCGCAATGCCTTGATGTTGAAGGGGATCGCGTCCGTGACGGCATACTTCTTCGCCCACGGGACGATGACGTCACGCGGCGAGGTGACGATGCCGACCCCGGTGTCGAGCTCGGCTCCGTCGACCCGACGGACCAACGCTCCACTGAGACCGGCCCGGATCACGGCACGGTCGGCCTCGTAGAGATAACCGTGCAAGCGATCGAGCCGAGCCGGCTCGGGGTTGGCGCCCTCCGCGTCCCGCTCGAGCACCTCGTGCGCGAACTGGCCGCTGATGACGACGGCAGATCGTCCCGGGTCCCACGCCGCGTCGTTCCACCACAGCACGCACTCCACGACCTCGCCGTCGTATGACGTCCACTGCGCCTGCGTCCCGGGCGGGATCTGTGCGTGCGCGAAGGAGGGCGAGAGCTTCACGCCGGCCGCCGCCGCGCCGGCGCACAGCTCGCGGACGAGGTCCCAGGACGGGGCGAGCTGGTCCAGCCGGAAGGTGCGTCGAGTCCGGCCCTGTATGTCGCTGACGCCGGGAGTCCGTCGCGCCGGGTCCATCCAGACCGCGACGTCGCGCGCGCCGAGACCGGTGGGGACCGAGACGTTCTCGGCAAGGTCGTGGACGGCAGTGGCATGCGGCCACGACCGGAGATTGAAGTCCGCGACGGCGGAGGTCACTTCGTCGGCGTCCACCGCCGCGACCCGCAGGCCGACCTCGGCGAACGCGCGGGCATCGGCGCCGACCCCGCAACCCAGGTCGAAGACACGCCGCGACCCGGAGTCACTGAGCCGCCGTGCGTGCAGCCGGCCGACCTGCTGACGAGTGGCCTGCTCCAGCCCGTCGACGGTGAAGAGCATGCTCCGCGCGGCCTCGCCGAACTTGCGCTCGCCCCGCGCTCGCAGCCGCGACTGGGTCAGCGCCGCGGCGACCAGGTCGGGGTCGAAGCCTTCCGTCCGCAGTCGGTCGGCCAGGCTGAACGCCGCTGCCTCGTCATACGGGGGCAGGGACGCGAGGAGGGCGGCGCCCTCGCCGCTGAGCAGCCTGGCCAGTAGAGCGGGCGTCACGGAGCATCACCCCGACACGGCGGGGCACCCAGAACACCTTCCATACGGTTAAGTGTTGCAGCATGAGGCGAACCCGATTCGGTCCGGCGCGGACCATCGTCGTGTTCTACGCAATCACCGTCACACTCGGCACCTTGTTGCTGGCATTGCCGTTCACCACCACCGGCGACGGCCGAGCCCACTTCAGCACCGCGCTCTTCACCGCAGCCAGCGCCACCTGCATCACCGGTATGTCGCCGGTCGATGTGGCGACCTATTGGAACCCGTTCGGCCAGGCCGTGATCCTGCTCCTGGTGCAGGCCGGCGGGCTCGGGATCGTCACGCTCTCGGTCCGGCTGCTGCAGCTGGTGCATGGCCGGATGGGCATCGGGGGCACCCTCGCCGCGCAGGCCGACGCCCACACCGACACACCCGCACACGCGCGCTCGATGATCCGGGTGATCGTCCGTTTCTACCTCGCGCTCGAAGCATTTCTCGCGGTGCTGATGGCCCTCCGCCTGCATTTCGCGTATGGCGAGGGCGTTGGCCGGGCCGCGTGGGACGGCCTCTTCCACGCGGTCTCGGCGGTGAACAACGCGGGTTTCACCCTTTACTCCGACGGCGCAGCAAAGTTCGCCCACGACCCGTGGGTCCTGGCCATGTTGTGCGGTGGTGTCTTCATCGGGGGACTCGGCTACCCGGTGTGGTTCGAGCTGCAGCGCCGCAGACGGCCGCATCAGTGGACGATGCACACGCGGCTGACGGTCGGCGGATCACTCGTCTTGTTCGTGGTCGGCCTCGTCACGTTCATCGCGTTCGAATGGCGCAACCCCGGGACGCTCGCGCACCTGGATTTCACGGACAAGGTCTGGAACTCCATCGGCGGCGCAGTCTTCCCCCGCACGGCAGGGTTCGCCACGGTCGACTACACCGCGGTGCGGCCGGAGACGATGGCGGTCAACTACGTGCTGATGTTCATCGGCGGCGGCAGCGCCGGCACCTCGGGCGGCATCAAGGTGTCGACGTTCTTCCTGCTCGGAGCGGTGATCATCTCCGAGATCCGGGGCGAGCCGCAGGCTCGGGTCGGCCGTCGCGCCATACCCGTCGCGGTGCAGCGCCAGGCACTGACCGTCGCCCTGCTCGGGGTCGGCATCGTGATGATCGGCATGATCGCCATCCTGACGATCAGTGAACAGCCGATGCAGCTGGTGCTTTTCGAGACGATCTCGGCGTTCTCGACGACCGGGCTGTCCGCCAACCTGACCGGTCAGTTGCCGGAGGGAGCGCAGTTCGTGCTGATCGCGTTGATGTTCATCGGCCGAGTCGGCACGATGACTGTCGGCAGCGCATTGGCGATGCGGCGCAGTAAGCGCCGTTACCAACTACCGGAGGAGTTCCCCATTGTCGGCTAAACGACGCGGAACGCTGGACCCGCACAGCGTCCTGGTGATCGGCCTGGGCAGGTTCGGCACGGCGGTCGCGGCCACCCTCACCGAGCAGGACTGGGACGTCCAGGCGGTCGATCAATCGCTGGAACTCGTGCAGAAGTGGTCCGACCAGTTCACCCATGTCGTGCAGGCCGACAGCTCGGACGTCGAGGCACTGCGACAGATCGGCGCGGGTGACTTCGAGCGCGCCGTCGTGGCCATCGGGTCCAACCTCGAGGCGAGCATCCTCACCACGGCCAATCTCGCCGACCTCGGTGTCCCGAGCATCTGGGCGAAGGCGATGACCAAGCAGCACGCCCGCATCCTGCAACGCATCGGCGCCCATCATGTGGTGCTGCCGGAGCGGGAGATGGGCGCTCGCATCGGGCGTCTGCTGGTCGGTTCGCTCGCCGACTACTACGAGGTGGAGGACGGCTTCGGCATCGGGCGTATGTCGTGCTCCGAAAAGTTCGCCGACAAGACGCTCGCCGAGCTCAACCTGCGCGGAAAGTATGGCGTGACGGTCGTGGCGGTGAAGCATCCCGGTGGTGCCTTCGAGGACGCCCGATCGGAGACGGTCATCGGCAGAGGGGACCAACTGGTGATCACCGGCTCCACCGACCGACTCCAGCAGTTCTCCGGCCGCGCGTAGCGTCATACAGCCGACATCCGGAACGCGAGGAGTCAAGCCGCAAAAGTTCAGTAGAGTCGTTACGCAATCCGAATCCCACCGCTGGAAGGGTTTGCCGCCTGTGCGCGAGATCGTCGTTTTCTCCGGATCAGCCCACCCCGCCCTCGCCGACAGCATCTGCACGCATCTCGGGGTGCCGCGCTCGTATGTCGACATGACCCGCTTCAGCAACGACTGCCTGCAGGCGCAGTTGCTGGCCAACTGCCGCCAGCGTGACGTCTATCTCGTGCAGCCGCTGGTGCCGCCCACCCAGGATCACCTGATGGAGCTGCTGCTGATGATCGATGCGGCGCGCGGCGCGTCGGCGGAGCGCATCACCGCGGTGATTCCCTATTACGCCTACGCCCGCTCGGACAAGAAGGATGCCTCCCGGATCTCGCTCGGCGGCCGCTTGGTGGCGGACCTGCTCGCGGCAGCCGGCGTTCACCGGGTGATCACCATGGCGTTGCACGCGCCACAGGTCCACGGCTTCTTCTCCACGCCCGTCGACCACCTGACCGCGATCGGTGAGCTGGCTGAATACTTCCGCTCCCGCGACAACCTCGCCGACTCGGTGATCGTCTCGCCGGACTTCGGCAACGCCAAGACCGCACAGCAGTTCGCCCGCCTGCTCGGGTTGCCCGTCGCGGCCGGTTCCAAGAAGCGGATCTCCGACGACAAGGTCATCATCGACACCATCGTGGGTGACGTCGACGGCAAGCGCGCGATCGTGCTGGACGACGAGATCTCCACGGGGGGATCGGTCGTCGAGCTGTTGGACCGATTGGCCGAGCGCGGTTGTACGTCGGCCGACATCGCCTGCACGCACGGACTCTTCGTCGGACCCGCTGTGCAGCGGCTGTCCGGGCACCCGCTCATCCGCGAGATCGTCACCACAGACACCGTGCCGACTCCCGCGAACTGGCCCCAGTTGCAGGTACGTTCGGTCGCCGCCCTCTTCGCGGAAGCGATCGCACGCATCCACGCAGGCGAGTCGGTGAGCAGCCTCTTCGACGGTGTCGACCCCTCCCACGCGCCACCGGCGACCAAGCTGCCCTTCGGCTGACGAAATGTGTGGGCCCGGTTTTGGCACTCGAGTTGCAAGAGTGCTAACGAGCGCCTAGATTCAGTGCTGGCACTCTTCCTGGGACAGTGCCAACCGCATTTCGTGGTCGACCCCCGCGACGGCGCTCACGACATACACCGGTTGGCAGCTGACCAGGGTTCGCATTCGCGCCCGAGATTTCGGGCCTCTCAACAGGAAGGTCACACCGTGTCGGTGAACATCAAGCCGCTCGAAGACCGCATCGTCGTCAAGTCCGTCGAGGCCGAGCAGACCACCGCCTCCGGCCTGGTCATCCCGGACACCGCCAAGGAGAAGCCCCAGGAGGGCGAAGTCCTGGCGATCGGCCCCGGCCGCATCGACGACAACGGCCAGCGCGTCCCGCTCGACGTCGCAGTCGGCGACCGCGTCATCTACTCCAAGTACGGCGGCACCGAGGTGAAGTACTCCGGCGAGGAGCTGCTCATCCTCTCGGCCCGCGACGTGCTCGCAGTCGTCACCAAGTAGGACCCCCACGCAGCATGCGTATGACGTTGCCCTAGCCCGCCAGAAGGTAGGGCTGGGGCATCGTCATACGTGCGACCGACATACGAAAGGCCAACAATGGCAAAGGAACTGGAGTTCAACGACTCCGCACGCAAGGCGCTTGAGCGGGGCGTCGACGCCCTCGCCAACGCCGTCAAGGTGACGCTCGGCCCCAAGGGCCGCAACGTCGTCATCGACAAGAAGTGGGGCGCCCCGACCATCACGAACGACGGTGTCACCATCGCTCGTGAGATCGAGCTCGAGGACTCCTACGAGAACCTCGGCGCCCAGCTCGCGAAAGAGGTCGCCACCAAGACCAACGACGTTGCCGGTGACGGCACGACGACGGCGACCGTGCTGGCCCAGGCGATGGTCCACGAGGGCCTTCGCAACGTGGCCGCCGGCGCCGGGCCGGCCGCGCTCAAGCGGGGCATCGACCAGGCCGTGGACGCGATCAGCGAGCAGCTGCTCGCCGACGCCCGCGAGCTGGAGGGCAAGGAAGAGATCTCCCAGGTCGCCGCGCTGTCCGCGCAGGACCAGACGATCGGTGGCCTGATCGCCGAGGCGTTCGACAAGGTCGGCAAGGACGGCGTGATCACGGTCGAGGAGTCCTCGACCGCCGAGACCGCCCTGGAGTTCACCGAGGGTATGCAGTTCGACAAGGGCTACATCTCCCCGTACTTCGTCACCGACACCGAGCGGATGGAAGCCGTCGTCGAGGACGCCTACATCCTGATCAACCAGGGCAAGATTTCGGCCATCGCCGACGTTCTGCCGCTGCTTGAGAAGGTCGTGCAGGCCGGCAAGCCGCTGCTGATCATCGCCGAAGACATCGACGGTGAGGCGCTCTCCACCCTGGTGGTCAACAAGATCCGTGGCACGTTCAACGTCGTCGCGGTCAAGGCCCCCGGCTTCGGCGACCGCCGCAAGGCCATGCTGCAGGACATCGCGATCCTCACCGGTGGACAGGTCATCTCCGAAGAGGTCGGCCTCAAGCTCGACCAGGTCGACCTGGACATGCTGGGTCAGGCCCGCCGTGTCGTCGTCACCAAGGACACCGCGACGATCGTCGACGGTCACGGTGACGCCGAGACCGTCGGTGGACGCGTCAAGGAGCTCAAGGCCGAGATCGAGCGCACTGACTCCGACTGGGACCGCGAGAAGCTGCAGGAGCGCCTGGCCAAGCTGGCCGGTGGCGTCTGCGTCATCCAGGTCGGTGCCCACACCGAGGTGGAGCTGAAGGAGAAGAAGCACCGCATCGAGGACGCCATCTCGGCGACCCGCGCGGCCATCGAGGAGGGCATCGTCGCCGGCGGTGGCTCGGCACTGGTGCACGCGTCGGCCGCCGTCGACAAGCTGGACCTCACGGGTGACGAGGCCACTGGTGCCGCGATCATCAAGAAGGCCAGCGTCGAACCGCTGCGCTGGATCGCCGAGAACGCCGGTCTCGAGGGCTACGTCGCCGTTGCCCGCGTGCAGGACGAGCCGGTGGGCAGCGGCCTCAACGCCGCCACCGGTGAGTACGGCGACCTGATCAAGCAGGGTGTCATCGACCCGGTCAAGGTCACCCGCTCCGCGCTGCGCAACGCCGCGTCGATCGCGTCGATGGTCCTGACCACCGACACGCTCGTCGTGGACAAGAAGGAAGAAGAGGAGCCCGCGGCCGGTCACGGCCACGGTCACTGACCTCTGACCCGGTAACGGGCGTATTACCCAAGGATGCCCGGACGAAGCCTGCGCTTCGTCCGGGCATCTGTGCGTTGTGCGATCGGATCGCAGTTGTCCACAGATATCCGACCGAGTAGGCGAGATCGGTGCCGACGACCTACTCTGAAGGGAGCGCCATACAGGCGAACGCAATTCGGTAGCCGGACGTTGGGACGACGTGAGCTCGGGGACTCCACGATCTAACGCCGGCCAGGAAGACCTGGCCGGGTCGTTCGACGCTGCCCCCGTAACGTTTTCGCTCCCTGCGCCGATGTCACCGTCGGACGCGCACACCCCTTTGCGCGCCTTGGCAGCGGCCGCGCAAGAGGGAGATGTGGCCGCCACCAATGAACTCATGGCGGCCGTTCACCAGTTGGCCGTGCGCTATGCGCGCGGCAAGTTGGGACGCTTCTCGGCCGCAGCCGATGCCGCGGCGGACGCGGCGCAGGAGGTGTGCGTGGCCGTTCTGACTGCCCTGCCGCGCTACACCGACCGCGGAGCGCCTTTCGAAGCCTTCGTTTACCGCATCGCTGCCAACAAGGTCGCCGACGTGCAGCGCGGCGTGATCCGGCGGCCGACGCCGACCGACGAGCTGCCCGAGACCGTGGACGAAACACCTGGTCCGGAGGAGTGCGCTGTTGCCGATGAGCAGTCGGCGCAGGTCTGGGCGCTGCTGGACCGGTTGCCGCCGCAGCACCGCGAGATCCTCACCCTGCGAGTCGCGGTCGGCCTGTCCGCCGAAGAGACCGCCGATGCCCTGGGGACGACTGCCGGCGCCATACGCGTTGCGCAGCACCGCGCGCTGACGCGACTGCGCGGATTTCTCGGCGACAAGCGAGCTGCACTGTGACACCCAGCATCGACGACATCCGCCGCGACGACGCGCTGCTCGACGAGCTTGGCGGTCGCAAGACGCCGCAGGGCAGTGATCCGGCCACGGACGCCCTCAGGTACTGGGTGCACGAGATCGACGCGCCCGACCGCCCTGCGGTTGCGGGCCGCTACGCCCGCGCCAAGCGCACCCCGGCACGCCTCGGCGTCGTGGCAGCCATCACGGTTGCCGCCTTGTCGATCTCGGGAGTCGCCGCGGCCGTTGGCGGGGTGCCCGGCATTTCGCGGGTCGCCGCGCAGATGGGCTTCGTGCATCGCAGCGCCGACTTCGGGTCCGGTGCCGGCGGACCGGTGAGCACCGAGGCCGGCTCGGTCCCGTCGACCACGAGTTCCAACACGTTCACCAGCAGCACCACCGACCCGCTCATCTCGACCACCGGGTCGTCGTCAGCGACCAGTGGGCCGACGACAGGTGCCCCGCACCGGGTGTTACCTGGGGCGTTGGTGCCAGCGACCCACTATCGGCCGGGCCACCGTGCGACGCCGTCCTGGAAGACCGCCTCGCCGGTGAGCTCGTCGCCCTCGTCGTCGTCGCCGCGGTCGACGGTGTCGTCCACACCGACGTCGCCCTCCGGTCATTCCTCAAGTCCGACATCGTCGAGTTCGGCGTCGTCCAGCAGCCCGTCCGCTACGTCGACGAAGCAGCCGCACCCGACGCACCCGCCGAAGCCGACGTCGACCGCCAGCGGCACGGCATCACCGTCAGCATCCAGCACGACGCCGCCGACACTGTCGTCCACGTCGACTCCGCCGAGCAGCACCGAGTCGAGCACGAGCTCCATCGATAGTTCGAGCGGCACTCCCTGACCTTCTGTTCGTCCTTTCAAAGTTGCCTTCTACACTTTGGAAATGGCTTTCGAGGAGTCGCCCACGCCCGCCCAATCTTCCGATCATTCCTTCGATGTCCCGGCCAAGTTCGGCCAGCTGGGTCTCACGTATGACGACGTGCTGCTGCTGCCCGGCGAAACGGACGTCATACCCAGTGAGGTCGACACCACCAGTCGGCTGACTCGCGAGATCAGCCTGCGCGTGCCGATGGTGTCCGCGGCCATGGACACCGTCACCGAATCCCGTATGGCGATCGCGATGGCCCGCCAGGGTGGGATCGGTGTGCTGCATCGCAACCTGTCCATCGCGGACCAGGCCGAGCAGGTCGACCTGGTCAAGCGGACCCAGACCGGCATCATCTCCAACCCGGTCACCATCGGACCGGATGCGACGCTGGAAGAGCTCGACGAGACGTGCGGTCGCTACCGCGTGTCCGGCCTCCCGGTCGTCGATGTCGACGACCACCTGATCGGCATCATCACCAACCGCGACCTGCGTTTCACCCCGGTCGCCGAGTGGGCGAGCACCAAGGTGTCCGAGGTCATGACGTCTGCGCCGCTGGTCACCGGGCCGCTCGGCATCAGCCGCGACGACGCGACCGCGCTGTTGCGCCAGCACAAGCGCGAGCGGCTGCCGCTGGTCGACGACGACGGCAAGTTGGCCGGCCTGATCACCGTCAAGGACTTCGTCAAGTCAGAGCAGTTCCCCGATGCGTCATACGACGGCGACGGCCGCCTGCTGGTTGCCGCCGCGATCGGTTACTTCGGTGACGCCTGGGAGCGCGCGACGACCCTGGTCGAGGCCGGCGTCGATGTGCTTGTCCCGGACGTGGCCAACGGCCACGCGCGGCTGATGCTGGACATGATCCGCAAGCTGAAGGCGGACCCCGCGACCCGCCACGTGCAGATCCTCGGCGGCAACGTCGCGACCCGCGAGGGTGCGGCCGCGCTGGTCGATGCGGGCGTTGACGGCGTCAAGGTCGGGGTCGGTCCGGGCTCGATCTGCACGACCCGGGTCGTCGCCGGGGTCGGCGTGCCGCAGGTGACCGCGATCTACGAAGCCTCCCTCGCGTGCAAGCCGGCCGGCGTCCCGGTCATCGGTGACGGCGGTCTGCAGTTCTCCGGCGACATCGCCAAAGCCCTTGTCGCCGGCGCAGATTCGGTGATGTTCGGATCGTTGCTGGCCGGCTGCGAGGAGTCGCCCGGAGACCTGATGCTGGTCGCAGGCAAGCAGTTCAAGACCTACCGCGGCATGGGCTCGCTCGGCGCGATGGCTTCTCGCGGCAAGAAGTCGTTCTCCAAGGACCGCTACTTCCAGGCCGACGTGGCCAGCGACGACGAGATCGTGCCCGAGGGCATCGAGGGCCGGGTGCCCTACCGCGGCCCGCTCGCCACCGTCCTGCACCAGCTCATCGGCGGCCTGCACCAGTCGATGTTCTACGTCGGCGCCAGCACCATCCCGCAGCTGCAGGACCGTGGTCGCTTCGTGCGCATCACCACGGCCGGGCTGAAGGAGTCGCACCCGCACGACGTCCAGGGCATCGTCGAGGCGCCCAACTACTCGCGCTGAGCGCGAGTCACGCGACGGTCAGCTCGCCGCCACCGCAGAGGGACGGACGGCGTATGGCGGTGTCTCCGATCGACCCTGGAACTGCAGGATCGCCGGGTTCACGATCCGGCCGTCCCGGATCTCGATCGCGCGACTGATGGTCTCGTCGTCGTCCCACGCAGCTTGCCCGGCCATCACGGTGTCGAGGAAGGGCAGCAACGCCTCGCTGTTCTCCCAGGTGGCCGATTGCCAGAGGTAGGACGGGCTGTGGTCGACCGCGTAGTAGCTCACGTGGTCGCCGACGGTGAACATCGGCTCGTCGAAGCCGGTGGGCCGCGCCCAGCTGAAGCCCATCCCTTCATCGCACGAGACGTCGACGATCAACGTGCCGCGCGTGAGTTGCGGCAGGTCCTCCTCCGTCAGATAGGTGAGTGGATGGTTCGGGTCCTGCAGCGTGCAGTTGACGATGATGTCGTGGCTGGCGAGAAATGGCGCCAGCGGCTTGCGTCCGCGGTCGGTGATGACGTGGCTGAGGTATGGCGCCTTCGGGTCGTGGTCGAACTGCATGATTTTCACCGAGTGGATCGGTGAACCCACTGCTGCCACACCGCGATTGGTGAGGACGTGGACGTCGTGGACGCCGTGCGCACTGAGCGCCGTGACCGCGCCACGGGCCGTCGCGCCGAAGCCGATGACCGCCGCCGTGAGCCGGCGTCCGTAGACACCGGTCGAACCGGTCAGCGCAAGCGCGTGCAGCACCGAGCTGTAGCCCGCGAGCTCGTTGTTGCCGTGGAAGACATGCACGCCCATGTAGCCGTCGACCGTCCAGTGGTTCATGGCCTCGAAGGCGATCAGCGTCAGTCTCTTGTCGATCGCGAGCTGGGTCATCTCGGCATCCTGGACACAGTGCGGCCAACCCCACAGCACGGCGCCGTCCCGCATGGCGGCAACGTCGGCGTGCTGTGGCTTGGGCAGCAGGAGCACGTCCGAGGTGGCGATCACCTCAGCGTGCGAGGCGAAGCCGGCGACCTGGCGGGAGAGCTCCTCATCGCTGAAGCCGAACCGCTCGCCATACCCGTGCTCAAGCACCATCCGGCTGCGGATCTCGGGTGCGATCCGGTCCAAGTGGGCTGGGTGCAGGGGCAGGCGGTGTTCGTTCTCCTTGGCGGACGTGCCGACGACGCCGAGCCTGGGCGTCGCGGGAACGGTCGTCACATGTCCTTCGAGAGCTTGTTCGTGTTGGTGGTCTTGGCGCGCTTGTCGGCGCGCTTCTCCTTGATGCTCTTGGAGGCCTTCTTGGACATCGTGTGTCTCGGCGATTTATCGCTCATGGTCACTCCCATTGTCGGAAGCCTCGATGGCTCCGTCTTCCCACGGTACGCCGTGTTGAGCCCATCCCTCGCCACTCGCCGTCTGGCCGCTCCGGCCGCGGCTCAGCCGGCGGCGTCGCGCAATTCGCGTTTGAGGATCTTGCCCGAGGCGTTGCGCGGCAGGTCGTCGACGAACTCGATGCGCTTGGGCACCTTGAACGGCGCCAGGGTGCCGCGAGCGTGGTCGATGAGTTGCTGCGCGGTGACCTCGTCCTTGGTGACGATGTATGCCGTCACCATCTCGATCCACTTCTCGTCCGGCACACCGACGACCGCGACCTCGGCGACTGCGGGGTGCGTGTAGAGGGCGTCCTCGATCTCGCGGGACGCGACGAGGACACCGCCGGTGTTGATGACGTCCTTGATCCGATCGACGACGAAGACGTAGCCCTGCTCGTCGCGTCGGACCAGGTCGCCGGAATGGAACCAGCCTCTGTCGAATGCGGCGGCCGACGCGTCCGGGTTGTCCCAGTAGCCGTCGCACAGCTGCGGCGAGCGGTAAACGATCTCGCCCTGCTCGCCCGCCCGGACGTCGTTCCCGTCGCCGTCGACGACGCGTGCTTCCACGAAGAGCACCGGGCGGCCGGCGCTGTCCGGTCGGTCTGCGTGTTCGGCAGGGCCGAGAACCGTTGCCAGTGGGCCGATCTCGGACTGTCCGAAGCAGTTGTAGAAGCCCAGGCCGGGCGAGCGTTCCTGGAGTCGGCGCAGCACCGGCACCGGCATGATCGATGCGCCGTAGTAGGCACGGCGAAGATCGCCGAGGCCGAGCTCGTCGAAGTCGGGGTGGTTGGCCAGCGCCACCCACAGTGTCGGCGCCGCGAAGAACGCGCGATGTCCGTCGGAGGACAGCCGTCGCAGGATGTCGTCGGGATTCGGGTGCTCGAGGATCGTGCTGGTGCTCCCCGCCATCAGGCCGGGCATGACGAAGACGTGCAGTTGCGCCGAGTGGTAGAGCGGCATCACGTGCAGCGTCTCGTCGTCCTCGGCGAAGTCGAGTGCGTGCAGGCAACTGACGTATTCGCTCACCAGGGCGCGATGACTCATGACGGCGCCCTTCGGGGCCGAGGTCGTGCCGGACGTGTAGAGCAGTTGGACGACCGTGTCGTCGCTCGAGCCCGAAAACACTTGCGGTGTAGCGGAATCGGCGGAACCGGCAACCGCGACCTGCTGCAGCGAATCTTCGCCGCGCAGTGCGACGACGGTCTCCGGGAGGTGCTCGACGCCGGTGAGGCGGTCTCGTAGGTCCGGGTCAACCAGCAGTGCCGAGCTGCCGGATTGCGAGAGGAGATAGTCCAGTTCGCGTGCCACCAGGTTGTAGTTGATCGGCACGTGCACCAGCCCGGCGCGGGAGCACGCGAGGAACGCGGCAACGTAGATGTCGGAGTTCTTGCCGTATGCCGCAATCCGCGAGCCGGGCTCCAGGCCGAGCCCTTGCAGGTGTGCCGCCAGCGCGTCGACGGCTCGGTCGAGCTCGGCATACGACCAGCTGCGGTCCTCGAACCGCAGCGCGGTGCGGTCGCCGAAACGACTGGCAGAGCGGCGGATCACGTCGTCGACGGTGTTGCTCCGAGAGCGTGCGAGGTCGTTCATGCGATCACTTCACCACAGAATCCGCCGACTGCGGCGGGGTTTGTCGTGAGTCGCCCGGCGGACCTTCGAGGCGCTGGGCTGGATCTGATGTTTGCGAGAAGTTGTGCTCAAGCCTGCTTGAGGTCCTAGCGTTTCGGGAGTGAACAACAGCCAGTGGACGCCGATCCGTCGGATGACGTTGATCGGTGTCGTGCTGCTGGAGGTGCTGGTCGCGTTCGAGCAGATCGCGGTGGCGACGGCGATGCCGACAGCCGCGCGGGAGCTGGACGGCCTGGCGATCTACCCGGTCGTTTTCGCGGTGCCACTTGCGACGGCCGTGCTGGCCATGGTCGTCGCGGGACCGTGGGCGGATTCCGTCGGACCACGCGTGGTGATCATGACCGGTGTCACCCTCTTCGTGACCGGGCTGTTGGTTGCCGGCTCGGCACAGTCGATGACGATGTTGATCGTCGGCCGCTCCGTGCAGAGCGTCGGTGGCGGCCTCGACAGTGTGGCGCTCTACGTGCTGATCGCCATGGCCTTTCCTGAGGCGCTGCGCCCGAAGATCTTCATGAGCATCTCGGCGGCGTGGGTGGCGCCGTCGCTCTTCGGTCCGCCGCTCGCGGGTTACCTCGCCACCAACGTCTCGTGGCGTTGGGTCTTCTGGATCGGGGCCACCCTCGCCATACCCGCTCTGGCGCTGCTGCTGCCGGCGATGCAACGCCTTCCGGCCAGGGTGGGCGACCGGGAGCCTTCGTCGCGGGTACGGCGCCGGCTGTTCGCGGCGGCCGGTGCCGCGCTGGGATCCGTGGCCCTGTCGATCGCGGCGGATCGCCCGGTCGTGCCCGCAGTGGTGCTCGCGATCACCGGCGTGGTGCTGCTCGTGCGATCCGTGCCGAGGTTGGTGCCGTCCGGGACGATCCGCGGCCGGCGCGGCATGCCGGCCGTCATCGCGACGAGGGCCGTGCTCGGTGCGGCATTCCTCGGGACGGACATCTACCTGCCCCTGATGCTCACCCGCCAGCACGGCATGGGTGCCACCGAAGCCGGTCTCGTGCTGACCGTGGGTGCGCTGTCATGGAGCCTGGGGGCGTGGGTGGCCGGTCGACGGACGACATTCGAGGACCAGCGGCGTCTGGCGCGAATCGGCCTGGTGTTGCTGACGATCGGGATCGGCGTCGCGCTGTCGGCTGCCTGGCCGGCCACCCCGTCCTGGATCCTGTATGGCGCCTGGCTCATCGGTGGCGGAGGTATCGGCCTGGCCTACTCACCGCTCACCGTCCTGCTGATGGGTATGTCGACACCCGAGGAGCAGGGACGCAATGCCTCGTCGCTGCAGACGGCAGAGATGCTGGCGACCTCCGTGCTACTGGCGGTGTCGGCGATCGTCTTCGGTGGCCTGACGCCGCACTCACACGTCGCGGCCTTCGTCAGCGGACTGGTGCTGGCCGTCCTGGCCGCGTTGCTCGGCGTCGTCGTCTCGCGGCGCTTGGCGCCCCCATCGGCCGGGCAACTGGGCAAGGTGTCACCGAGTGACGCAGTTGCCGCCGAGTGACGCACTTGCAGCTGCGTCCCTCGCTGTTTGCTGCGTCACTCGGTGTTCGACCGCCCCGGGAGCGTCATACCTCCGGCCTCGCATCCGGCGGACGCCGTCCGGCCGGTAGCCTGCTCGGGTGACTGAGATCGAAATCGGCCGAGGCAAGCGGGGCCGCCGCGCATACTCCTTCGACGACATCGCCATCGTGCCGTCGCGCCGTACGCGCGACCCGCAGGACGTGTCCGTCGGCTGGCAGATCGACGCCTACCACTTCGAGCTGCCGGTGGTCGCAGCGCCGATGGACTCGGTGATGAGTCCGGCGTCCGCGATCGAGCTGGGCAAGCTCGGTGGCCTGCCGGTGCTCGACCTCGAGGGCCTGTGGACCCGCTACGAGAGTCCCGAGCCGCTGCTGCGCGAGATCGCCCAGTTGGACCCCGCGCAGGCCATCTCCCGCATGCAGGAGATCTACCGCGCACCGATCCGGCCCGACCTGATCACCTTGCGGCTGAACGAGATTCGCGAAGCCGGTGTCACCACCGCCGGTGCGCTGTCCCCGCAACGGACCCAGGAGCACTGGAAGACCGTGGTTGACGCGGGCGTCGACCTGTTCGTCATACGGGGCACGACCGTGTCGGCCGAGCACGTCAGCGGCCGCGCCGAGCCGCTGAACCTCAAGCGCTTCATCTACGAGCTCGACGTGCCGGTGATCGTCGGCGGCGTCGCCACCTACACCGCCGCACTGCACCTGATGCGCACCGGCGCCGCCGGGGTGCTCGTCGGATTCGGCGGGGGAGCGGCCCACACTACCCGCCGTGCGCTCGGCATACACGTGCCGATGGCTACTGCCGTCGCCGACGTGGCGGCGGCCCGACGGGACTACATGGACGAGACCGGCGGCCGCTACGTGCACGTCATCGCCGACGGTGGCATGGGTCTGTCCGGCGACATCATCAAGGCATTCGCGTGCGGCGCCGATGCGGTCATGCTCGGAGCATCGCTGGCTCGGTCCACCGACGCCCCGGGCGGCGGCTTCCACTGGGGGAGCGAAGCGCACCACGAGGCGCTACCCCGCGGCGAGCGCGTCGAGGTCGGCACTGCTGGCACGCTCGAGCAGATCCTGACCGGTCCCGCGCAGACCGCGGATGGCACCACCAACCTGGTCGGTGCGCTGCGGCGGGCGATGGCGACCACCGGCTACTCCGAGCTCAAGGAGTTCCAGCGCGTCGAGACGCTCGTCGCGCCCTATCAGCGTTCCTGATCGGCTCTGCCCCGCAACTGCTCCTGGAGCCAGCGGTAGGAGTCCTTCGGGGTGCGTCGTTGCGTCGCGAAGTCGACGTGCACCAGGCCGAAGCGCTCGCCGTACCCCTCGGCCCACTCGAAGTTGTCCAGGATCGACCAGACGAAGTAGCCGCGCACGTCGACGCCGGCGTCGATCGCCTGTCGCACCGCCTCCAGGTGTGCCCCGAGGTAAGCCGTGCGCTCTGCGTCGTGAACGCTGCCGTCGGCGTCGACCACATCGGGGTATGAGCAACCGTTCTCGGTGATGTAGAGCGGCGGCAGGCGCTCGCCATACCGCTGCTGGAACGTCGTCAGGATCTCCCGCAGGCCGTCCGGCACGACCGACCAGCCGAAGCCGGTCGTTGGGAAGCCCCGTGGTTGCCCGACCTGGAATGGCATGCCCTCCGGCATCGCCCCGACCTCGTCGATTGCGTTGCCGGGCAACGGGTTTCCCGGCGCAGCGACCACCGCCGGCTGGTAGTAGTTGACGCCGAAGAAGTCCAGCGGGCTGCTGATGATCTTCAGGTCTTCCTCCACCGGACCTGGCATGAAGCCGTCGAATCCGTCGGGATAGGCGCCGGTCAGGATCGGGTCGGCGAAGATCCAGTTGTAGATCGTGTCGTAGAGCGCCGCGGCCTCCCGGTCCTCCGGGGCGTCGGACGCCGGCCAGGTGGGCGCGTGATTGGAGGCGATCCCGATGTTTGTCGCACCCGCGGACCGCAACGCCTGGACCGCCAGCCCGTGGCCGAGCAGCAGGTGATGGGCGATCGGCAGTGCGTCGAAGCCGAGCTGCAGGCCGGGGGCATGGATGCCGAGCGCGTGCCCGAGGAGGGTCACGACGACTGGCTCGTTGAGCGGCATCCACCGTGTCACCCGGTCGCCGAGGCGCTCGCCGACGAGCGTCGCGTAGTCGGCGAGCCGGCCGGCGGTCTCCCGGGACTGCCAGCCGCCGGCGTCCTGTAACGCCTGCGGCAGGTCCCAGTGGAAGAGCGTCGCGGCCGGCTCGATCCCCGCGGCCAGCAACTCATCGACGAGCCGGTCGTAGAAGTCGAGCCCGACCTGGTTCGCCGGCCCCTGCCCGCTGGGCTGGATGCGCGGCCAGGCGATCGAGAAGCGGTAGGCGTCCAGCCCGAGGTCCTTCATCAACGCGACGTCATCGACATACCGATGGAAGTGGTCGCAGGCCACCGCGCCGGTCGTGCCGTCCTTGATCCGGCCGGGTTCGGCGCAGAAGGTGTCCCACACCGAGGCGCCGCGGCCGTCCTCGTCCACCGCGCCCTCGATCTGGTATGACGCGGTGGCCGCGCCGAACGTGAATCCTGCTGGGAGGTCCGGGATTTCGGGCATCTGAGAAGCCTTTCGTGCGGGCCGGCGGAATGCGATGTGTTGCCGGAAGCCAACCGTGACCGGCATCACGTTACTCTTGAGTAATGACGGATCAGCTCCAGACCACGGCGGCCACGGAACTCACCGATGAGGTCGGTCAGCGACGGCCGAGTCCGGCGCCGCACACCATCGATCCGACGCTGCCAGCCCGGCTGGCCGGACGGGTTCGCGCCGGAGGCGACGCGGCGCAGTTCGACTGCTTCACGCCGTTCACCGGCGGCGTCATCGCGACGCTGCCGGTCTCGACCGTCACCGACGTCGAGCAGGCGTATGACGCAGCGCGGGGCGCCCAAACCGGTTGGGCAGTGCGCTCCGTGGCCGACCGCGCGAAGATCCTGCTGCGCTACCACGACCTGATCCTGAAGCACCAGGACGAGCTGCTCGACCTGATCCAGCTGGAGTCCGGCAAGGCCCGCAGGCACGCGTTCGAGGAGATCCTCGATGTCGCGGGAATCTGCCGGCACTACGCGCGCAAGGCACCGGATTACCTCAAGCCGCAGAAGCATTTGGGCGCCATACCCGTGCTGACGCAGTCCACCGAGTTGCACCAGCCGCGCGGCGTGATCGGCATCGTCGGCCCGTGGAACTACCCGCTGTCGATGTCCATCACCGATGCGTTGCCCGCACTCATCGCCGGCAACGCCGTGGTGCTGCGCCCCGACGAGAAGGCATCGCTGACCGCTCTGCGAGCTGTCGAGTTGCTCGACCAGGCCGGGCTCCCGAAGGACGTCCTACAGGTCGTGCTCGGCCCGGGCCAGACCATCGGCGAAGCGGTGCTCGACCGCGCCGATTACGTCATGTACACCGGCTCGACCGCCACCGGCCGCAAGGTCGCCCAGCGTGCGGCCGCCCGCCTGGTCGGCGCCTCCCTCGAGCTGGGTGGCAAGAACGCCCTGTATGTCGCCGACGACGCCAATCTGCGCAACGCCGCCGAGAGCGCGGTGCGGTCCTGCTTCTCCTCCGCGGGGCAGCTGTGCATCTCGATCGAGCGGCTCATCCTGCACGAGCGGATCGCCGACGACTTCCTGAAGTTGTTCCTGGCGCGGGTGCGCAAGCTGACGATCGGTGCCGATCTCGGCTGGGGTGTCGACATGGGTTCGCTGATCTCCCAGGCCCAGCTGGACCGCGTCACCCAGCACGTCGAGGACGCCCGGGCCAAGGGCGCGACCGTGCTCGCCGGCGGCCACGCGCGGCCCGAGTTCGGGCCTTACTTCTACGAGCCGACCGTGCTCGAGGGCGTCACGTCCGGCATGGACTGCCGGATGGGCGAGACGTTCGGCCCGGTCGTCGCGGTCTACCGCGTCAGCGGTGACGAGGAGGCGATCGCGCTCGCGAACGACACCAACTACGGACTCAACGGCTCGGTGTGGACCAAGGACACCCGGCGCGGCCGGCGCATCGCGGAGCGGATCCGCTGCGGCACGGTCAACGTCAACGAGGGCTACATCGCCGCCTGGGGGAGCAACGGCTCACCGATGGGTGGCATGGGGAGTCCGGTCTCGGCCGCCGTCACGGCGCCGAGGGCATCCTCAAATACACCGAGTCGCAGAACATCTCGGTGCAGCGCGGCACGCCTTTCAAGATCCCGCCGGGTGTCCCGGAGAAGGTGTGGGCGCGCTCAATGTCGACCGGCATGCGGGTGATGAAGGGCTTCCGCCTGTCATGACCAACCTCCAATCTGCTTCTGAAGAAAAGGGATTCGATCACGACGTCGTGGTGATCGGCTCGGGCTTCGGTGGCGCGGTCTCCGCGCTGCGCCTCGTCGAGAAGGGCTACGACGTCCACGTCTTCGAGTCCGGTCGGCGCTTCGAGGACGACGATTTCGCCAAGACGTCCTGGAACCTGCGCAAGTACCTGTGGGCCCCGCGGCTGAAGTGCTTCGGTGTGCAGCGCTACCACCAGCTCCCGGGCGTGATGATCCTGGCCGGGGCCGGCGTGGGCGGCGGTTCGCTCAACTACGCCAACACCCTCTACAAGCCGCCGGCGGAGTTCTTCGCCGACCAGCAGTGGGGCGACATCACCGACTGGGACGCCGAGCTGACTCCGCACTACGAGGTGGCACGCCGGATGCTCGGGGTGGTCGACGAGAACCCGTGCGACGGCCCCGTCGAGCAGCTCATGAAGGACACCGCGAACTCCCTGGGCGTCGGCTCGACGTTCCGCAAGACGCCGGTCGGGGTCTTCTTCGGCGAGTCCGGCAAGCAGGTCGCGGACCCCTTCTTCGGCGGCGAGGGTCCGGAGCGCACCGGATGCACCGAGTGCGGCAACTGCATGGTGGGTTGCCGGGTCGGTGCCAAGAACACCCTGATGAAGAACTACCTCGCGCTCGCCGAGCGACGTGGTGTCACGATCGAGCCGCTGCGCACGGTTGTCGAGCTGGAGCCGGTCACGGGCGGTTTCCGCGTGACCACCGAGCGCACCGGCGCCTGGGTGGCCAAGGATCGCCGCAGCGTCACGGCCGAGCAGGTCGTCGTCGCCGCAGGCACCTGGGGCACCCAGAACCTCCTGCACCGGATGAAGGTCACCGGCCGCCTGCCGCACCTGTCCGACCACCTCGGCGAGCTCACCCGCACCAACTCCGAGGAGCTCGGCGGCGCGGCCGCTGTCACCGTGCCTGACGGCGTCGACCTGACCCGCGGTGTCGCCATCACCACCTCCTTCCACGTCGATGAGCGCACGCATGTCGAGAACGTCCGCTACGGCAAGGGCTCCAACCTGATGGGGCTGATGTCGACCTTCCTGGTCAACGGCGACAAGGGCGTCGTCGGGCGGACCGCGGAGCTGGCCGGCCAGCTCGCGAGAGGACCGCTGCGGGCCGCACGAGTGCTCGGACCGAAGTGGAGCGAGCGCACGATCATCGCGCTGGTCATGCAGAGCATCGACAACTCGATCACGGTCAAGCCGCGTCGCCGTTTCGGCCGCGTCGGACTCACGACCGAGCCGGGGTATGGCGAGCCCAACCCACGCTGGATCCCCGCCGGGCACAAGGCGATTCGCGCGATGACCGAGCAATTGAAGGAGATCGGCGACGTAGACGCCATCGCTGGCGTGTGCTGGCCGGAGTTCTTCGGTATGCCGATGACCGCGCACTTCCTCGGTGGCGTCGCGATCTCGTCCGACCAGGAACACGGCGTCATCGACCCCTACCAGCGGGTGTGGAACTACCCGGGGTTGCACGTCGTCGACGGCTCTGCGATCAGCGCGAACCTCGGCGTCAACCCGTCTTTGACGATCACCGCGCAGGCCGAGCGGGCCATCGCGATGTGGCCGGCCAAGGGAGCCGACGACGCGCGTCCGGAGCAGGGTGCGTCATACAAGCGCGTAGCGGCACCCGCCGCCCGCGTCCCGGGCGTCGATCTCGGTATGCCGCTGGTGCCTGCCGCTGCCGCGGGGTAGGTCACCTCAGGCACGCGACGTAGCATGCAAGCGTGTTTCGAGCAGTCGTCCGGCCCCGCATGCTGGGACTGTTGACGCTCGCTGTCCTGTTCGCCCTCGGCTGCGTCGTCGCCGGACTCTGGCAGTGGGGTGTCGCGCAGGATCGCGGTTCGAAATCGATGTCGGACGACAGCGCGCGACCGGTGGTCGCTCTCGATTCGGTGCTCAAGCCGCAGCAGCAGTTCCCGGACAACGGGTCGCTGCAGCCGGTGCGTTTCAAGGGTCACTACGAGCCGTCCGGACAGGTGGTCGTCAGCGGACGGCTCCTGCACGGGGTGCACGGCTACTGGGTGGTGACACCGGTTGTCGTTGACAGCACCGGGGCCCGTATCCCCGTCGTGCGCGGGTTCGTCGCCAAGCCGGCGCAAGCGACCGCGCCGAGCACGAAGCCGGTCACCGTCACCGGTGACCTGGCTCCGGGTGAGGCGCCGTCGGCGAGCAACTCCCCGGCAGGACAACTGACCACGGTCGACCTGGCGGCGCTGCTGACCAAGTGGGGCGGCAACATCTACAACGGCTTCGTCTTCGTGACCGCCGAGCAGCCACCCGTGCACACGGCCGGCGTGCAGGCGTTCCCGCCGCCACAACCCGGCAACGGCGGGCTCAGCCTGGTCAATGCCGGATATGCGCTCCAGTGGTGGAGTTTCGCGGCGTTCGCGTTCTTCATCTACTTCCGCGAGCTGCGTCGGGAAGCGCACCCCGAGCTACGCGCCGGCGAGGCGACGCCGGACAATCGTGCGGGGGACAACCCCGCCATACACAACGATGAGACCGAAGGAAGTCATGTCTGAGACGCAGGTCCTCACCACCGCGGCGGGCGAGCTGCGCCCGACCGACGACCTCGCCAAGGTCGAGACCGCGCTGAAATTCTTCCGGGTGATGGCGGTGATCGCCGGTGTCGCACTGCTGATCCTGTGCGTCGAGCTGATCCTGCACTACGGCTTCCACAACGAGGCGCTGGCGTGGTGGTCACCGATCCACGGGCTGCTCTTCATGGTGTTCATGGCGTCGGTCTTCAATCTCGGCACCAAGCTGCGCTGGACGGCCGTGCGGATGATCGGCTACATCTGCACCGCGTTCGTACCGGTGCTGTCGTTCTGGCTGGAGCGCAAGGTCAACGCCGGCGTCAGTGCGTTGGTCGAGCAGGCGGACCAGGGCCGATAGAATCGAGCGCGTGACAGCGCCGCTCACCGAAAAGCCCGTTCTCGTCGTCGACTTCGGCGCCCAATATGCGCAACTCATCGCGCGCAGGGTGCGTGAGGCGCAGCTCTACAGCGAAGTCGTGCCGCACACGATGTCGACCGAGGAGATCCTGGCCAAGAACCCTGCCGCCATCGTGCTCTCCGGCGGTCCGTCGTCGGTCTATGCCGACGGCGCTCCTTCGCTCGATGCCGCGCTGCTGGAGGCGGGTGTGCCGGTCTTCGGCATCTGCTACGGATTCCAAGCGATGGTCGGCGCACTCGGCGGGACGGTGGAACACACCGGCCTGCGTGAGTATGGCGCCACCCTGGCGCAGATCGAGGACACCACGTCCACGCTCTTCAACGGCCAGCCACCGGAGCAGTCGGTGTGGATGAGCCATGGCGACTCCGCGTCGAAGGCACCCGAGGGACTGCGCGTCACCGCAACCACACCGGGCGCCGCCGTGGCTGCGGTCGAGGACGACGAGCGCAAGCTGTATGGCGTGCAGTGGCACCCCGAGGTCATGCACTCCACCTTCGGCCAGCGCGTCCTGGAGAACTTCCTGCTGCGCGGTGCCGGACTCGAAGCCGACTGGACGCCGAAGGCGATGGTCGAGGAACTGGTGGACGGTGTCCGCGAGCACGTCGGTGACGCGCGCGCGATCTGCGCCCTGTCCGGAGGTGTTGACTCGTCGGTCGCGGGAGCGCTCGTGCAGCGTGCCATCGGCGACCAGCTGACCTGTGTGTTCGTCGACCACGGGCTGCTGCGTTCCGGTGAGGCCGAGCAGGTCAAGCAGGACTTCGTCGACGCCACCGGCGTCGACCTGGTGGTCGTCGACGCGGCCGACCAGTTCCTGAATGCTCTTGAGGGCGTTAGCGATCCGGAGCAGAAGCGCAAGATCATCGGCCGCGAATTCATCCGTGTCTTCGAGAAGGCGGCGCGCGACATCGTCACCGACCGCGGGGATGAGGAGCACCCGGTCAAGTTCCTCGTGCAGGGCACGCTCTACCCGGACGTCGTCGAGTCCGGTGGCGGCACCGGAGCGGCGAACATCAAGTCGCACCACAACGTCGGCGGCCTGCCCGACGACCTGCAATTCACTCTCGTCGAGCCGCTGCGACTGCTCTTCAAGGACGAGGTGCGCCAGGTCGGCACCGAACTCGGGGTGCCCGACGGCATCGTGCAGCGCCAGCCGTTCCCTGGCCCCGGCCTGGGCATCAGGATCGTCGGCGAGGTCACCCGCGAGCGGCTGTCGATCCTGCGCGCTGCCGACCTGATCGCCCGAGAGGAGCTGACTGCGGCCGGCCTGGACAGCGAGATCTGGCAGTGCCCGGTCGTGCTGCTCGCCGACGTCCGCTCGGTCGGCGTGCAGGGCGACGGTCGCACCTACGGTCACCCGATCGTGCTGCGCCCGGTGTCCTCCGAGGACGCGATGACCGCCGACTGGACTCGCCTGCCGTATGACGTGCTGGCGCGCATCTCGAACCGCATCACCAACGAGGTCGAGGACGTCAACCGCGTGGTCCTCGACGTGACGAGCAAGCCGCCAGGCACCATTGAGTGGGAGTAACAGCGCCGACCGAGGGGAGGACGCCACGACGCACAGCGCGCGCACAAGAGGCGCCCGGCGCTCGCACACGGTCAACGCGGAGGATGCCTCCATGACGACGGCATCGATGACTCCCGTGCGCCGGGAGCAGGAGCGGCCCTGGCAACCGGGGCCGGGCTCGGCGGCGCACAGCCGGATGCCGGTGTGGGTGCATGCGATCGTCATGGCTGCTGCCGCGATCATCGGCTTGGTAGTCGTCGTCCGCTACGCGATCCACTCGGTCAGGGGCTTCGGCTTCGACGACCGAATGATGCACTCGCTCGGAACGACCCCGGACGCGTGGTCGCGCATCCTGGACGTCCTGGGCCTGGTCACCGATGCCGGCGTCGCGCTCGCCCTGGCGGCCTGCGTCGTCGTCGCGGTCCTGCAGCGCCGTTGGGCTGTCGCGGTGGCCGCAGGGGTCCTGATCGCCGGCGCCAACATCACCACGCAAGTGCTCAAATACCAAGTGTTGCAGTCAGTTTCACCGCCCAACACGCTCCCCAGTGGTCACACCACAGTCGGACTGTCGCTGGCGCTGGCTGCCGTCGTCGTCGCATCGCACCGATGGCGCCCGCTGGTGACTGCGGGAGCAGCGACGCTCGCCGCCTTCATCGGCGCGGGCACGGTCTCCGCGCACTGGCACCGGCCGGGAGACGTGCTGGCGGCGGGGATGGTCTGCCTCGGTTGGGCGGCCGTCGCACTGGCCATCGCCGGTGGCCTGCAGCGCCGGACGCCGCGCGGTCGGCATCCCGGTCTGCTCGCCGTGTCCTCGCTGGTGGGTGTCGTGCTGGCCGGTCTGGCGGTCGTGGCGATCGGGGTGCGGCCCAGTTTCGGCATACACGACCTGCCGCTGGCGATCGTGACGCTGGGTCTGCTCGGTGCGATGTTCGCGGTCGTCGTCGGCTGGGTGTCCGTCGCCGTCGACCGAACGGTTGCCTAACGAAGCTAGCCGGACGGCTTCGCGGCCACCCCGACCTTCGGCATCGCCCACCAGGCGAGCCAACCGAGTGCGCCGATCGGGATCTCGGCGATGTGCGTGAAGATCGCGAAGAGCACGACGCCCGCGCCCGCGGCCGCCGGGTTGGCGCCCCAGAAGACCAGGATGACGACCGTGCTGGCCTCGGTGAAGCCGAGCCCGCCGGGGGTGAACGGGATGGCCGTCATCAGCCGGCTGATCGCGTATGCCGCAAAGAGGTCCGCCACAGGAAGGTCGACGTGCACCGCCGCCATCACCCGCCAGAAGAGCAAGAACCACAACGCCAGCTGGCCGATGACGCCGAACGACATCGGGAACCAGCCGTGCTTGGTGACGGTGCTGATGCGGGCCCGCTGGTCCAACAGGAGATGCTTGAGATTCAACGGTTTGCCCTTGTTGGCTCCGCGCCGCATCCGGGCCACGAATGGGCCGACACGCTCGTCGAGCTGGCCGCCCAGCCACGCCGTCCACTTGGGACGGATCAGGGCGACGACGAAGCCGATGAGCAGCAGCAGGCCGATGACACCGCCCCACCACGCGCCACGACGCACGATCGAGGGCAGCGTGTCGGTCGACTGTGAGACGGCCGCGATGCCGATCAACGGCAGGCCGACCCGGAAGAGGACGTTCCAGATGCCGCTGACGATCAGGCCGGTGGAGATGTTGCGCCGGGCGAAACCCCACGAGCGCAACATCATGTAGGTCGAGGCCATCCCGACCGCGCCTCCGCCGGGCAGGATGTTGCTGACCGCTGATCCGGAGACGTTGATGATCGACGCCTTCAGGTGGGACAGGCCGGGCAGCGCGGCGGACAACGTGAAGGTATAGACCGCCAGACCCAGCAGCATGATGCCCATGCACTCCAGCGCCGACTGCGGGCCGACCAGGTTGAGGTGATGCCCGATCTCACCCCACGTGGTCTTGGTGAACCAGGGAAGCGCACCGATCATGACGGCGGCGAGAGCGATGCCCAAGGCAGCGTTGATGACCAGGCGCGGGCTGAGTTTCGGCATTGCGGGTGACGTGCCGTCGTCATCATCGAGGGCCCGCTTGTTGGCGGCGACGATTTCCTCGAGTTGCACCGAGGGCTCTGCTGCGTCCGCAGCCGCGCGCCTCGAGCTCTTCATGCCAACCCCGCAAAGATGTCGTCATCGAGCGGGCCGGTGTGCGCTGGGTCGCGGAACCATTCCCGTCCGAAAATGACATCATAAATTGGTCGAGGTATCTGTAGAAACCCACTTAGTGTTCGGTCGGCGCCATCGTCGGCCGCTGCCTGGGACGCGTGGGCCCGCATCGCGGCCCGTTTCGCGCTGATCTGGCCGCGCACGTCGACGCGATGGGTGATCTGGGCGCGTGGCGTGAAGGCGCGTTCGTAGACCTCCACGTCGAAGTCGCTGGGCAGCCGGTGGATGCGCGAGACCAGCCGAACTGCACGGGTCAGCAGCTCGCGGGGAACCGTCGCCTCGACGACCCGTGGGGTGCCCGCCAGACGCGCGGCCTGCGCACCGACCTCGTGGACCTTGACGTGATCGCGGTGGCCGTAGCCGCCCGCTGCGTCATACGACATCAGCACGTCGGCGTTCTCCTCGCGCAGGATGCCGGCGAGCAATCCGGCGGCGCCGGTGGCGCGCACGAACCGGCGACCACCGGGCGGATCGGGCGGCACGTCACCGACCATTCCTGAGTCGGCATACCCCAGATGTATGACGCGTGCGACGCCCATGGCTGCGGCGCTGCGCTGCAGTTCCTGCAGTCGGCGGGTGCCGAGCTCGTCCTGGAAATCGCCGGACGTCAGACCTAGTGCGCCGTCGGTGGCCACCACGAGGACGACACGGTGCCCGGCAGCGGCCGCCTTGGCCAGAGTGCCGGCAGTCAGCAGCGCTTCGTCGTCGGGGTGAGCGTGAAACGCCACCAAGGTGTGGGACATCGGGTCCATCCTCGCTCATGGCACGCTAGGTGATCGATGAAGGTCGCGTTGCTGTCGGACTGCTACCCGCCGAGACTGGGTGGCATCGAGGCGCAGGTGCACGGTTTGGGCCGTGCCCTCGCCGATGCGGGGCATGCCGTCGAAGTCTTCACGATCGCCCCGGGTCCGGTGTCGCACGAGCCGGCCCCGGTGCACCGGTTGGGCTTGCGCCGGGAGTTGCCCGGGGGCTGCTGATCAACCCGGCCGCGCGTCGCGCGCTGCGAAAAGCGTTGGCGGACAGCGATTTCGACGTGGTCCACGCACATCTCGGTGTCGTGAGTCCCTTCGCGATGGACGGCGTGCAGGTCGCGCTCGATGCCTCGTTGCCGGTCGCCGCCACCTGGCACAGCGTGACCGGGCGCTCCGAGCCGGTGGTGCGGGCGCTGGGATATCCGGCGCGCTGGGCGCGCCGCGGTGTGGCGCTGTCGGCGGTGTCGGCAGTTGCCGCTGCTCCGGTCGAGCGCATTGCGAAGACGCCGGTTTCGTTGATTCCCAACGGGATCGACACTTCCTTCTGGTCGGCGGGAGAAGTTTGCCCGGCGGGTGACGGCTTGCGGGTGGTGAGTGCGATGCGACTGGCCTCGCGCAAGCGGCCGCAGCAACTGATCGAGCTGGTGGAGCGTGCTCGGGCCGTCAGCGGGCGCGACATCCGGCTGACGATCGCCGGCGACGGACCCCTGCGGCGCCGGCTCGATTCCCGATGCCCGCACTGGTGCAGATTGCCCGGCCGATTGTCGGCCGGCGCGCTGCGCGATCTCTACCGCTCGGCCGACGTGTATGCCTCGCCGGCGGTGCTGGAGGCTTTCGGCATCGCTGCCGCGGAGGCCCGGTCGTGCGGGTTGCCGCTCGTCACTCGGGCCGAGAGCGCAGTCGCGTCAATGATCGAGCACGAGCGAACCGGCCTGGTGGTGGGCGACGACGACGAGTTCGCCACGGCGTTGTCCCGGCTCGCCACGGATTCCATGCTGCGAGAACGGCTTTCGTCGGCAAGCCGCACAGACCGCATCGGATTCGGTTGGCCTGACGTGCTCGGGAAGACTCTCGCGGAGTACGACCGGGCGAGGCGACTCGCGACACAACGCTGAGCGGTCATGGCCCGGGCAGGATGCGGTCGAAGTCGCTTTCGCGGTGCGCGTGGTGCACCACGGCGCTGATCGCCGCCAGTAGCAGGAACATCACGCCCGCGCCGATCCCGACGCTGATGCCGACGATCGGCCAGTTCGGGTGGTCGTCCAGCCGCCATACGACGACGATCGCTGCGATCGCCAGGATCACCACGCCGCGTATGACGCTCGGCAGGTGCGGCCCGCGCGGCCTGATGGCCGCCGGGGAGAGGTCACCGGCGCGCCGGTGACCGGCAACTGGCCGGTGCCTTCCGTCAGGCCCGCAGGTTGCGGGGTGATCGGCCGAGTTGGTTCCGGGGCGGGATATCCGGCCACCTTGCGGTAGGTGGGAAGTTCCTCGGTGGGGTGTGCCTGTGGAGTGACGCCCCGCGTCGAGTCCTCCGCGGGATCCCGGTCCGGGCCGTACTGCTGCATGGTCATGACTGCTCCTTGATGGTGATGTTGCCGATGCCCACCCGTGCGTCCAGGTCGATGACCTTCGAGCCCGTGCCGACGGTGACCGTGCGGTGGGTGTCGACGCCGCCGTAGTTGACGAGGTGCTGACCTCCTCGGACCACTTCGATGCCGCCGATGTTGACGTAACCCTTCACTCGGACTGTCGTGTCAGCGGGCACTGTGATCGTCAGCTGCCCGACGTTGACGCGGGTGTTCAGGTGCGTGTGAGCGGCGAGCCCCGTGCCGCCGACGTCGCGCAGGTCGAGTTTCCCGTCGCCCACGCGCATCGCGAAGTTGTGCTGGGTTCCGGGCGCGACCGATGTCGGGCGCCAGCTCTGGTCTCCGATGCGGCCGGTCCACGGCATACCTGTCGGCAACGCCGCGGAGGTGAGCAGTGCCACGAGCGCGACCACCGTCGCCAGTGGGCCGAGTGCGCCGCCACGGCGCCCCGCCAGTCCCCCGATGACCAGCGCGAGCGCCGCGACGGCGGCTCCGGCGGCCAGGCCCACCTGAAGGGCACTGTCGCCGTGGGAAGTGCCGACCAGCACCAACGCCGTGAAAGCGCCTGCCAACACTGAGATTCCGATGATCGCGAAGCTGAGAGCCACCCCGAGCCGGCGGCGCTTGAGGCGCACCGGTGCCGTTGGCGCCGTGGGTGTCACCGTGGCTTGTTTCGTCAAGTCGATGCGGCCGTCGCGTGCGGCGGCACCTGCTGCGGCGGCCCGGTTGCCGATGCTCGGCTCCGGCTGCGGACCGGCCTGCGCTCGTGGCGGCATCGGCGTGTTCGACGGCGTCGCTGCGGCGTCAGTCTGCCTGTTGCGCATCGCATCGCTCAACCGGTTGCCCCAGTCGGACGTCGACTCGTCCGGGCGCCGAGCACCCGGGCCGTGACCGTTCCACGCCAGGAACGCCCAGGCGAGGAACGCCAGGCCGACCGCCTGACCGAAGACACCCCAGCCGGAGCCGATCGACCAGAACACGCCGAAACCGCCGAACGACACCGCTGCCGCGACGACGCACAGCACGATCGAGGACGCATGCCCGTGCCGGACCGCCTTCTCCACGACGATCTCGCCGGCCTCGTCGGGCAGCAGGATCCAGGCCAGGAAGTATGCCGGGATGCCGATCCCGAACAGGACGGTCGCGAGCAGGAACCCCGCTCGCACGATGAGTGGGTCGACGTTCCAGCGTCGCGCCAGGCCGGCACAGACCCCACCGAACCATTTGTCCGCGGCCCCACGCACCACGCCGAAAAGTCGCGCCGCGGCGAAGAGCCGGTCGAGCGCGTCGCCGTGCTGCACCGGTGGGGGCGGCTGGGTGGCGGAAGTCTGTTGCGTCATACCGACCACGATGGTGGCGCCGGGGCGCTCTCGCCATGAGGGTCGACCCTGACGCCCCCTGAGCGACCCCCAAAGCTGCGCCGATGGCTCGGAGCACGGCCGTTCGTGGGCCAGACTTGAGGTGTGAGCCAGACAGTCCGGACCGAGGCGGTGCCCCGCCCACCGCTGACCCGACCCCGCGAGGGCCGGTGGGTCGCGGGTGTCTGCGCGGGGGTGAGCAGCCATCTCGGCATACCGCTGATGACCCTGCGGGTGATGACGGCGGTGTCGCTGGTGTTCCTCTTCGGGGTGCCGGTCTACGCGTTCCTCTGGCTGACGATGCCCGAGTCGGACCGACCGGCGTTGCTGACACCGTTCGAGAAATCCACGACGAGTCGAATCTCCATCCGGCGGCTGCTGCTGATGGGTGTGCCCGTGTTGGTGGTCGGTGGCATGGCCGCGGTCAGCGCCTTCACGTCGATCGCGAAGCTGTCGTTCACCATCCCGCTCCTGGTCATCGGTGTCGGCCTGGTGCTGGCGTGGTCGCGGCTGGGCAGCGTCGAACGCCGGCAATGGATCAGCACCGCCGATCGCCGAGAAACCCGCATTCGCACCGTGATCGGCATCGTGCTGGCGCTGACCGGGCTGATCCTGTTGCTTTCGCAGGGTGGCGGGATAAGCCGGCTGCGGGACGTCGCAGTCGGGGTCCTGGTCGTGCTGCTCGGGGCCGGCATCCTGGGCGCGCCGTTCATCGCGCGCTTCGTCGACACCTTCCGCAAGGAGCAGACCGAGCGGATCCGGGCGACCGAGAAGGCCGACATCGCCGCGCACCTGCATGACTCGGTGCTGCAGACGCTCGCGCTGATCCAGCGCCGTTCCGACGACCCGAAGGCAGTGCAGTTGCTGGCCCGGGCCCAGGAGCGCGAGCTGCGCAGCTGGCTGTATGCCGAGCAGGCGTCGACCGGCCGCACGCTCGCGACCGCGGTGACCGACGCAGCCGGTGAGATCGAGACGTTGCACGGCATACCGATCGATCTGGTGGTGACCGGTGACCGGCCGCTCGGCGAGGCGGAGGAGGCGCTGCTTCGCGCGCTGCGCGAGGCGCTGGCGAATGCGGTGCGGCATGGTGAGCCGCCGGTGTCGGTCTACCTGGAGGTTGGTCCGACGGCCGCCGAGGCGTTCGTCCGCGACCACGGCTCGGGTTTCGACCCGGCCACCGTCTCCGAGGACCGGCTCGGTGTCCGTGAGTCGATCATCGGTCGGATGACCAGGCACGGTGGCGAGGCGCAGGTGCGTCGCCTGGAGCACGGGACCGAAGTGCGACTGCGGATGCCGCTGGAGACGCCGACGGCCGGCGCCACCGACGATCGCAACAATGGCGAAGACGACAACGGCAGAACCGATCAAACCGACAACGACAGGGAGCAGCGATGACCGCACGCGTGGTGTTGGTGGACGATCACCGGATGTTCCGGTCTGGGGTCAAGGCCGAGCTGGACGACTCGGTGACAGTGCTCGGTGAGGCACCCGATGTCGATGCCGCGATCAAGGTCATCCGCGAACAACGGCCCGACGTGGTGCTATTGGACGTGCACCTGCCCGGCGGCAACGGCAACGGCGGTTCCGACGTGGTCACCGGCTGCGCCGGCGTGCAGACCGAGGCCGGTGATCCGGTCCGCTTCCTGGCGCTGTCGGTGTCAGACGCCGCCGAGGACGTCATTGCGGTCATCCGGGCGGGTGCTCGCGGCTACGTCACCAAGACGATCAGCCCGAACGACCTCATCTCGGCGATCCACCGGGTCAAGGACGGTGATGCGGTCTTCAGTCCGCGGTTGGCCGGCTTCGTGCTCGACGCGTTCGGTGCGACCGCAGGCGAGATCGCAGAGGTCGACGAGGAGCTCGACCGGTTGTCCGCGCGCGAGCGTGAGGTGATGCGGCTGATTGCGCGCGGCTACCAATACAAGGAAGTCGCCAAGGAGCTCTTCATCTCGGTGAAAACCGTTGAGACACATGTGTCTTCGGTGCTGCGCAAGCTGCAGCTGTCGTCCCGGCACGAGCTCACCTCGTGGGCGATGCAGCGCCGCCTGCTCTGATGCGCTGATCGAGTGCCGGGGGAGCGCAGCGGAGGAGGGGTATCGAGATCTGGCGGGCTAATCGGCGGGCGTGGGTGCCGACCCTTCTGCTTCTTCGCGTTGCTGGACGAAGATCTTGACGTTGCGCTCCATTTTGCGACGCAGCACGGTTGAAGCGAGCAGTCCGAGGACGAGCGCGAGGCCGAGGGCGACATACGAGAAGTTCTTCAGGTACTGCTCGGCGGCAGTGCCGATGTAATAGACGAGGTAGGTCGTGCCGCCCGCCCAGCAGATCGCGCCAGTGGCGTTGGCGAGCAGGAACCGCGGGTAGTGCATCTTGAGCGAGCCGGAGAGCGGCCCGGCGAAGATGCGCAGCAGCGCGATGAAGCGGCCGACGAAGACTGCCGCCATACCCCATCGCTGGAAGACATGCTCGGCGTAATCGACCAGGTCGCTGCTGAAGTGGTGGGGGAAGCGGCGTTCGAGGTAGCCGAAGAGCCGCTCGCCATACCGACGACCGATGGCGTAGCCGATCGAGTCACCGATCACCGCGCCGAGGACGGCCGCGATCGCGATGCCGTGCGGGCTGATCGACACCTCGTGGCGGGAGGACAGGATCGCTGCCGCGACGAGGATCGTCTCGCCCGGGATCGGCACTCCGAGGCTCTCGATGCCGACGGCGAGGCCCGCGATGAGGTAGACCGCCATGGGCGGGATCGTCGTCAGCCAATGATCCATCGCAGTCCCTAACGTCGGTCAGCGCCAGCCTGTTCCGGCGCCGCCCGGAATGTCTCCGTCAGGATCGTACGGCGTGCGGGTGAATCGGAAGCTGCCCAGGTCGAGGTATGCCGGCGCGCCGTCTTCGTCGCGGTGCACGGTCAGGCGCTCGCCCGCGAAGTATTCGTCCTGGCCGGTCCAGGCGCCTGCGCCGTCCGGGGTGAACCGGGAGCCTCGGCCACCTTCGACCGGCGCGAGCCGCAACCGGCTTCCTCGGCGGTGAGCACATGTGGGCGTGGCCCCCAGAACCACGTGCCGACGATGTCCACGACGTCTGGTGTCGGGGACTTGGCGGTCCAGCCGGCGCCGATGTGGTGTTCGCGCAATTCGCGGACGAGACCGATGGTGTCGAGGGTGAGTCCGGCGGTGCTGTTGACCAGCTCGACGACGCCGTCGCCGGTCTCCGGGTCGATCTTCAAGCTCGACTGGTGACCGGGCATCGACCCGCCGTGTCCGATGAAACGTCGTCCGCCGGAGTTGATGATGTCGAGCCCGAAGCCGTAAGCGCGGGTGTATGCCGTGCCGGGATCGTCGTTGATCAGCGCGGGGATCTGCATCTCTCGACGCAGGTCGTCCGACAGCACCTGCTTGTTACCGCGCGCGAGGAAGACGGCGAAGGCGGCCAGGTCGTGCACCGTCGACCAAAGCTGTCCGGCGGGTGCCATGGCTTTTGTGTCGGTGTTGGGTTCGTCGTGGAGCAGGTCGGCATACGGGTGCACGGCCAGTCCGGGCGCAGCTTTGGCGGTCGGGGCGTAGGTGGTGTCGTGCAGGCCGAGCGGCTGCAGGACCTCCTCGTGCATTCGGTCCCACCAGGTGCTGTTGCGGAGGCGGGCGACCAGCTCGCCGGCAACCGCGAATCCGACGTTGCTGTAATGGAATCGGCGACCGGGTCGATGTATGGCGTGGATGCTCGACTGCAGTTCATCCCAGGTGCGTCCGTGGCTCCGCTCCCACCACGCGCCCTCGGTCTCGGCGGGCAGGCCGGCGCCGTGCGTGAGCAGCTCGCTCACCCGTACTCCCTGGAGTTTGTCGGCCAGCTCAGGAAGGTGCTTCGCGATCGGGTCGGTGAGGTCGATCAGGCCGTCGTCGACCAGGCGCAGCGTGAGCACCGCGGTGAAGGTCTTGGTGATCGATCCGATGCGGTATTGCGTTGCGGTGGTTGCCTTTTCGCCATTCGCGTGGCCGTCGATGTTGCCCGCTGCCCCGGACCAAACGACCTCACCATCGCCGATCACGGCTGCAACCGCGGAGGGTGCGCGGCTGGTGCGCTGCGCCTCGGCCAGGCGGGCGTCGAAGAGGTGTGTCAGGTGTGCGTCCAGGGCCATGGCTCGATCCAATCACGTTGGTCGAGCGCAGCGGAGGCGGAGCCAAGGTGGTTGAGTAGCGGGGGAGCGCAGCGGAGGAGTGTATCGAAACCCCGTCCCTCGATCGGTCATCTTGGTATGGCGTCGGCTAGGCCGCCGTGGGGTGGCGTCGGCTGCGCCGCCGTGCCGGTCTCACTCCGTTCGCTCCGCTAGCGCTCCGCTCTCTGCATAGGCCCGGCCCGACGACGTACCCGACGCCCAGGCGCTCACCTGATCCTGGGGTTGAGTTGCCGTCACTGCTCGTCTTGGTCGCCGCACCGTGTCCACACCCTCCTCGCGAAACTGTGGACGACCGAGGAGGATGTGGATAACATCCGGACGCGAAAACTGTTGTGCTGCAGCAGTATTCGTGGCATACTCGAACACATGGACGACACACTACGGCACGACACGAGGACACCCACGGGTGTCCTCGACGTGGCCGCGGTGCGCGCGTTCCACGACCGGCTCGACGACCTCAGCACCGACAACCCGTTGGAAGCAGTCCGGGCGCTGGCCGAGCTACAAAACGCGATTTCGGCCCGGCAAGCCCACCTGGTCGTCGCCGCCGATGAGGCCCAGCAGGCCCGCGACATCCCCCGGGGCATCACCGCCCGCGACACCACCCGGGAAGTGGGCTCACAGATCGGGTTCGCCCGCCGCTGCTCCGGGCAGCGTGGTGCGGCGTTCCTGAACCTCGCGCACACCCTGGTCGAGGACATGCCGCGCACGCTGGCCGCGTTGGCGGCCGGAGTGATCTCCGAATGGGACGCCACCCGGGTCGTGCGTGAGACCGCCGGCCTGACCCGGGACGGGCGGGCCGACGTGGATGCCGCGATCGCCGATCAACTCGGCGCTGTCGCGACCAACCGGCTGGTGACCGCCGCCAGGACGGCAGCGTGCCGGGTCGACCCGGACGCGGTCCGGGCCCGCCGGGTCAAGGCCGAAACCGAACGCAAGGTCAGCCTCCGACCCGCACCCGATGCGATGGCCTACCTGACCGCGTTCCTGCCCGTCAAAGACGCCCTGGCGTGTAAGGCGGCCCTGGACCAAGCAGCCACCGACGCTGCCAAGACCTGCGACAAGCCGCGGGGGCAGGTGATGGCCGACACCCTGGTCGAACGCGTCACCGGCCGCCGGCCCGTCACCGGCGGCACCGACCTGAGCGTGAACCTGCTCATGTCGCTGGATTCGTTGACCGGGAACAGTCCCGCGTACGTGCCCGGGTACGGGCCGGTCCCGGCGGACCTGGTCGGCGAATGGTTCACCCAGGGCGACCCGACCGGGCCGCTGATCCGGCGCCTGTTCACCCACCCCGGCACCGGGGACATCATCGGTATGGAGTCCCGGGCCCGCCGCTACCCCGGGTTGCTCGCGTTGTTGATCCTGTTACGTGATCAGGTGTGCCGCACACCCTGGTGCGGGGCACCGATCCGGCACACCGACCACATCACCCGGCACGCCGACGGTGGCCCCACGTCCGAACGCAACGGGCAAGGCCTGTGCGCCCGCTGCAACTACGTCGAAGAACACCCCGACCACACCCTGACCGGCGACGCCAGCCAAACCCGAACCACAACAGGCGGATTCACCGCCCACAGTTACCCACCCGCACCACCAGGCATGCCACCACCAACCCGGTCATACCTCGAACGCACCCTGATGGAAATCACCTGGGCGCACTCGATCGCGCCGCCCGGCCAAGACAGCGACCAGGACAACGGCGACCAAGACAACGCCGACCAAGACAACGGCGAGCGTGACAACGACCGCGACGACTGAGCGCCGCCCATTGCCGGGGCAGCACGACGCGCCGACCGGCAGGATGAGAGAGTCAGCCGCGTGCGAGTGATTTCGGCGAACGTGAACGGCATCCGAGCAACAGTGCGTCGGGGCGGGCTCGACTGGCTAGCCGCGCAGGACGCGGATGTGCTGGCACTGCAGGAAGTTCGAGCATCGGACGAGCAGTTGGCCAAGGCGCTGGAAGGCACGGTCTTCGAGTCCTGGCACGTCGCGCATGCACCGGCGGCGGCAGCGGGACGGTCTGGTGTCGCAGTGCTCAGCAAGCACCCGATCCTCGAAACCTCAGACGGACTGCCAGGATTCGACGATGAAGGCCGTTGGGTCGAGGCAGCCATCGACATCGACGGCCGGCGCACGACGGTCGTGTCGGCATACGTCCATACCGGCGAGGCGGGCACGCCGAAGCAGGACGAGAAGTTCGCCTTCCTCGAAGCAATGGGCGACCGTATGGCGCAACTGATCGACCAGGACACCGTGGTCACCGGCGACTTCAACATTTGCCACACCGCGCGAGACCTGAAGAACTGGAAGGGAAATCGCGGCAAGTCCGGATTCCTGCCCGAAGAGCAGAAGCACCTCACGTCCTGGTTCGAGGCAGGTTGGACCGACGTGGTCCGCGACCGATCTGGGGACATCGATGGTCCGTACACCTGGTGGTCCTGGCGCGGGAAGGCCTTCGACAACGACAGCGGCTGGCGGATCGACTACGTGCTGGACTCGCCATCGCTGGCCGCCCGGGTCGACGGGCACTTGGTCGGCCGGGCTGCGTCATACAGCGAGCGGTGGAGTGACCACGCGGCTGTCGTCGTGGATCACCGCTGAATCAGGTCGATCCAGTAGCGCCGCACCATGCCGTGGTCCGGCGTCTCGCGGACATCCTCGAGGTCGCCGCCCCAGTGCTCGATGGTGCAGGCGGACGGCACGTTGTCCTTTGCACAGGTGACCAGAACGCGTTGCAGGCCAAGCGATCTCGCCTGATCGAGGGCGAGTCCCAGCGCTGCGGTTGCGACGCCCTGGCGGCGAGAGGTGGGTCGGACGCCATACCCGATGTGGCCGCCGACCTGGAGCAGGAAGTCGTTCAACCGGTGACGCAGGGAGATGGAGCCGAGAATTCGTTCCGGCTCCCTGCCATCGATGATCCAGGAGAGCGTGTCGTGCACTCGGTCCGGCGGCAACTCGATCGCTTCGTCGGCATACGACACCCGCGTGGCGACCCAGGCAGCGAACGACTCTGGATCGGCCAGTTCGACGTCGGAGATCGAGTCCGTCGCGAACCCGTCCCGATGCCCTGACCCGAACTCGAAAGCGCAGTCGAGAAACGCTTGGTGCAGCCGAACAGTCGGCTGTATCAACCGGATTCGGGCATCGGCAGCCTCATTGACCATTTGTGGATCGTCACACGGCACGATCGAAATCACTACCGAATTTCAGCCGGGTCCGACCGGATGAGTGAGGTCATAGGCGCGCGAGACCTTCTTCGGCACGACCATCCGCCAGGCGTCGACGACCAGCTCGCGGGCTTCGACCGGATCCAGCGCGGCCAGCCGTGCGTGCACCCAGTTGAAGCGCATGTCCGACGGCGATGGCAGCTGAAACTTGTCCGGCTCGCTCGCGACCAGAGCCGCCCGCTCGTCCTTGGGGAAGCCGAAGCCCATCACCGCTTCGTCCAGCGAGAACGCCACAAACACGATCTGACCGACCCGGAATTTCAGCCTGCCGTGCACATAGACCTGGTACGAGCGCTCCAGCTCGCCGCCCAGGGCGAGGACGTCATCGACTACCGCCATGAGGGCAGTGGCTTCAGGGCTTCGCGCGCATCGACAGCACGTCGCTGACCAAGCGCTCGGCATACGCGGTGTCGGCCGGTATGGCGAAGACGACATGGTGATAGAGCGGCGCGATCACGTGGTCGAGTACCTGCTCGACCGACGGCGTGGACTCGTCGCGGGTGCGGGCCCGGCTGATCATCTCGGCGAGTTGCTCGCGGCGGGCCGTCCAGCACGGGCAGGCGTCCAGCAGCACGCCGTCCCGCGCGTTCACCATTGCGCGCAGGTAGCGGGTCCGGTGCGGACGCACGATGTCGTCGGTGATGACCCGCGCCCACTCGCGCAGGTCGCCCTCCAATGACCCGGTGTCGGGCAGGACCTCGTCCTCGCGGGTGAACGCCGCCACGGCAACTTCTTCGAGCAGCGCGTCGATGTCACCCCAGCGCCGGTAGACGCTCGTCGGGTTGACCTCGGCGAGCTCGGCAACCATCGGGATGGTGATCTGATCCGGCCGCATCGTCGCCATCAGCTTGCCGACCGCGGTATAGACGGCGTCCTGCACGCGGGCGCTACGGCCGCCGGGGCGGCGCTTCACGGGGGTGGACTTCGTCGGCATACCTGTCATTATTGCAGTTCGCTTGGCATTAGTGCTCCAGCGGCGTACTCTCCTCGTTAAAAGCAATGACGTTTGCAATTAATGAGGTCCGTATGTCGTTCCGCTTGTCCCAGCCCGTCGGCTTCGCCGTCGCGGGCCTCGCCATGACCGGCCTGATGGTCGGCGCCGCGGCGCCGTCCCCGCTCTACCCGGTCTATCAACAGCTCTGGGGTTTCTCGTCATTCACGCTCACGGTGATCTTCGCCGTGTATGTCGTCGCGCTGCTGGGCACCTTGCTCACGATCGGCTCGCTGGCCGACCACATCGGCCGGCGCCCGATGCTGATAGGTGGGCTGTTGCTGCTCGCCGCGGCGATGGTGATCTTCGCGCATGCGGACGGCGTCGGGGCGTTGCTCATCGCGCGCATCGTGCAAGGCGTGGCGACCGGTGCGATCACCGGCGCCGTCAGCGCGCTCATCCTCGACCTGCAACCGAGCCCGCACGTCGGATCCGTCGTGACCGGTGGTGCTCCGGGGATCGGTCTCGCGCTGGGTGCAGCGCTCGCCGGCGGTCTGGTGCAGCACGCCCCGGCTCCACGCGAGTTCGTCTTCTGGGTGTTGCTCGGCTCTTACGTCTTGCTTGCCCTCGCAGCCGTCTTCGCTCCGGAGGAGCAGCGTCGCCGGCCGGGCGCTCGCGTCATACGCACCGCCATACGGCCGAGCGTGGGGGTCGCTCCGGCGGCCAGGTCGACCTTCGTCGCCTGGGCGCCGGCACTGGCCGCAACCTGGGCGCTCGGCGGGCTCTACCTGTCGCTCGGATCGTCCGCCGTCTCGCGGCTGCTCGGCGTCACCGACCACTTTGTCGTCGGACTGGTGCTGGCAAGCTTCTTTGCGCCGGCGGGCTTGGTACTGCTGGTGATTCGCGCTGTGCCGCAACGCTTCCGACGCGCGCTCGGGCTCGCCTCGCTCGGTAGCGGGGTCGTGGTCACCATCGTCGGTGTGCTGCTCTCCTCGAGCGTGGTCTACGTCCTGGGCTCGATGGTCGCAGGCATCGGGTTCGGCGTGACGTTCCAGGCAGCGGTCGCTGCCATCGGGGCCGTCACGCCGGCGACCGGGCGTGCGCAGACCTTCGCGGCGACCTACGTCCTGGGCTACACGGCCTTCAGCATCCCGGCCGTGGTCGCCGGGCTTGCGGCGCAGGACTGGGGACTGCGTCCGACGTTGGTCGGGTATGGCGTCCTCGACGTCGCCCTCGTCCTGGCTGCGGCAGTCCTTGCCGTCCGCGCGGCCCGGCGGGCGGCAGCAGCCGTGCCGGTGTGCCCGAGCGCCCTCGTGACTGCCAGCACGAACAACTGATCAGTGCGGCTGTCGGCGCCGAGGAGCACAATCGCTTCCATGGCGTATGACGGCGAGCTCGTCGAGCGGATCCGGGCACTCCTTGTGGGGGAGTTGGACGTGACCGACAAGCGGATGTTTGGGGGAGTGGCGTTCCTGACCGGTGGGCACATGGCGGTGGCCGCTTCCCGGAACGGCGGGCTGATGGCCAGGGTCGACCCGGAAGACAGCGAGAAGTTGTTGCTGCGCGACGGTGTTTCCAAGATGGTGATGGGCGGCCGGTCGATGAACGGGTGGCTCCATGTGGAGGGCGCACAGCTTGCCGATGAGCAGCTCGCCGAGTGGGTCGACCGCGGGCTCGACTTCGCGCGCAGCCTGCCCGCGAACAGACCCGACTGACTTCGAGGGGGTCAGTGCCTCCAAGTAGGCTTGCGCCCAAGATGAGCAGCCTTTTCGACGACCTTCCCCTGCCCGGATTCCCACCTGATGCCGCGTCGGCGACGGTGCCGACGGATGTCGATGAGCGCGGAGTACCCACGTGGGCCAGCCTCGGCAAGGACGCGCCCCAGGGTGCGAAGCCGGCCGGCCGCCCGTCGACCGCTGACCCCGAGACTCTGATCGCCGGGCTCAACCCGCAGCAACGCGAGGCGGTGCTCCACGAGGGGCCGCCGCTGCTGATCGTGGCAGGTGCCGGCTCGGGCAAGACCCGGGTGCTCACCCAGCGCATCGCGCACCTCATGGGCGCGCGGCACGTGCAGCCCGGCCAGATCCTGGCGATCACCTTCACCAACAAGGCGGCCGCCGAGATGCGGGAGCGTGTCGAAGCACTGGTCGGGCCGGTCGCTCGGTCGATGTGGGTCTCGACCTTCCACTCGGCCTGCGTTCGCATCCTGCGCCGTGAGGCGAGCAAGATCGGCCTGAAGTCGACCTTCTCCATCTATGACGCCGCCGACAGCCAGCGGATGATGGCGCTTGTCATGCGTGACCTCGACCTGGACCCGAAGCGGTTCCCGCCACGGTCCTTCAGCCACCAGGTCAGCAATCTCAAGAACGAGCTGGTCGACGAGGAGACCTACGCCTCGCAGGTCGTCGACGGCACCCCGCAGGAGCGGACGCTCGCCGAGGCCTATTCGTCATACCAACGGCGCCTGCGGCAGGCCAACGCACTCGACTTCGACGACCTCATCATGACGACGGTCAACATCCTGCGGGTCTTCCCCGACGTCGCCGAGCACTACCGTCGGCGCTTCCGGCACGTGCTGGTCGACGAATATCAGGACACCAACCACGCGCAATATGCGCTGGTGAAAGAGCTTGTCGGACATCAGGTTTCGGACCCCGCGCTCGGTGAGGTGCCGCCCGCGGAGCTCTGCGTCGTCGGTGACGCGGACCAGTCGATCTATGCCTTCCGAGGCGCGACGATCCGCAACATCGTGGAGTTCGAGCAGGACTATCCGCAGGCGCACACGATCCTGCTGGAGCAGAACTACCGCTCCACCCAGAACATCCTGCAGGCCGCCAATGCGGTGATCGCCAAGAACGAAGGGCGTCGGCCGAAGAACCTCTGGTCGGAGTCCGGTGCCGGCGCACCGATCGTCGGGTATGTCGGGGACTCCGAGCACGACGAGGCTGCCTTCGTCGCTCGCACGATCGACCTGCTCGGCGACGAGCACGGCGTCAAGCCCAAGGACGTCGCGGTCTTTTACCGCACCAACGCCCAATCCCGTGCACTGGAAGAGGTTTTCGTCCGTGTCGGGCTGCCCTACAAGGTCGTCGGCGGCACCAGGTTCTACGAGCGGCGCGAGGTCAAGGACGCGCTCGCCTACCTGCGGGTGGTGTCCAATCCGCTCGACACGGTGAACCTGCGCCGCATCCTCAACGTCCCCAAGCGCGGCATCGGTGACCGTGCCGAAGCGTGCGTGTCCGCGTTGGCGGAGCGGGAGCGTATCCCCTTCGTCGCGGCACTCGGTCGGGCCGCGGACGCGCCTGGCATTGCTACGCGTTCGGTGACCTGCATCAACGGGTTCACCGCACTGCTGGAGTCGCTGCGTTCCGTGCACGAGGTCGACGGCACGGGGGTCGGAGACCTGTTGGAGGCCATCCTCGACCAGACCGGTTACCTCTCGGAGCTGCGCCGCAGTCCGGACCCGCAGGACGAGACCCGCGTCGAGAACCTCGCCGAACTCATCGCGGTAGCAAAGGAATTCGACGAAAACTACCCGGGCGGCTCACTCGAGGACTTCCTCGAGCAGGTGTCGCTGGTCGCTGACACCGACGAGATCCCGGACGAGGAGGGCGAGGACAACGGCGTCGTCACGCTGATGACCCTGCACACGGCCAAGGGGCTGGAGTTCCCGGTCGTGTTCCTGACCGGCATGGAGGACGGCACCTTCCCGCACATGCGCGCACTCGGCGACCCCAAGGAGCTCGAGGAGGAGCGACGGCTGGCGTATGTCGGCATCACCCGCGCCCGCGAGCGACTGCACCTGTCGCGAGCAGAGGTTCGCTCGGCGTGGGGCGCGCCGCAGTACAACCCGCCGTCCCGCTTCCTGGACGAGATCCCGCCCGGGCTGGTCGACTGGCAGCGCGTCACGACGACGGCAACGCGGCCGTCGTCGACGCCGGCGATCGCGCGGCTGGCAGCCAAGCCCGGTGTGCGCAGCCCCGGCAATCGTCCGGTCATCGTGCTCGACGCAGGCGACAAGGTCACGCACGACACGTTCGGCATGGGGTCCGTCATACGGGTCGAGGGCCAGGGTGATCGCTCGATGGCGCACATCGACTTCGGTGGCGACACCGGCGTCAAGCGTCTGCTGCTGCGTTACGCGCCGGTCGAAAAGCTCTGAGGGACAGGGTAGTTCGCCTTCGGCATACTCAGAAGATGCCGTGTGCCAGCAGCCACGGCGCGGGGTTGATCGGCACGCCACCCAAGTGAATCTCGAGATGCAGGTGTGGCCCGGTCGAGTGCCCGGTGTCGCCGGAGTAGCCAACGAATTGCCCGCGTGCGAGCCATTGACCTGGGCGCACGTAGATCGAGGACATATGGCCGTAGACACTTTGCACGCCGTCTCCGTAGTCGATCGTGATGTGGTTCCCGAGGCCGTCGTCCCAGCCGGTCGCCACGACCGTGCCTGCGTGCATCGCGCGCAGCGACGTTCCCCAGGCGACGGCGAAGTCGTCACCTTCGTGGTAGGTCGATCCGATACCCTCCGGTGACACGCGAGCGCCGAACCTCGACGTCAGCGGGCCTGCGCATCCGGCCACTGCGCACGTCCATGGATTCTGAGGTTTGGCAGGCGATTTCGACTTCTTCGGCATCGACTTCTTCGTCGCTTTCGCGCGTGGCCGTTTAATCGTGCGGTCCCGCGATGCGGCTCCCGGCAGTGTGCGCGCAGGGGTCACAACCGGCGCCGGCTTCGCGGCATCCGCCTTGATCGTGCTCGCGGGGTTCGTCAGGCCCTGCAGCCCTGGATCGATCGCGAGGCTCCGACTGCCGAACGGAGTCGGGGCGATGCCCGCAACAGCCGCTCCTCCGACGGTCGCAACCATTGCCACTCCGGCGGGAACTCCGACGCGGCGCAGCTGACGACCTTTGGTCGAGGTGGCGCGATGCCGTCCCTGCGGTCGCCCCGATCCAGGTCGATGACGCCCCTCGTAAATGCTGCTCATCGGCGCGGGCTCGAAAGAAGGTCTCGACCGAGGAGGGGCATCAGGACATCTTATGAGACGCGCGGGACTCGTGGGGCGTTCCCGGCCGACCCGAGCTCGCGGGGGTGGCGCCGACCACCATCGACGAACGACTCCCGCCCGGCGCCGACATGTATGTCGAACGAGGTCCGAGTGACCACCTGACTACCGCATTTGCCGAGCGGACACCCGTTCATCGGGAGGATGGGCAATTCGGACCGATTTGGGGCCGAATCGGCCGTCCTTTCGGTCATCGCCTGTCCTCTCGGCGAAGGGGGGCACGTGAGTTCAGTCACGTACTCGCCGGTAGCACCGGGGCCAACCTGCGCCTTCGGCCTTGGGGCTACTAGCATCCGAACTGGACAACGAGGTCCCGGACACGTCGCCCCGGCGAGCGCGGAGACCTCATCCCTTCAGAAATTCATCACCGAATCAATGAGGGGGCCTGCCTCGTAGTGCGACCGGCGCCATACGGCGACCGGTTGACGCGCGAGGTCGACTCCCGGGACGAGGACGGATTCCGCGTGGATCTTTTCGAATATCAGGCGCGCGACATGTTCGAGGCGCACGGCGTACCGGTGCTGGCCGGACAGACCGCAACGACTGCCGAGCAGGCCGAGAAGGCAGCTGCCGAGATCGGAGCCAAGTCCGGCGGTGTGACCGTCGTCAAGGCGCAGGTCAAGACCGGTGGCCGCGGCAAGGCCGGCGGCGTCAAGGTCGCCAAGTCGCCGGAGGAAGCGCGTGACCGCGCGGCAGAGATCCTCGGCATGGACATCAAGGGCCACACCGTCGGCACGGTGATGATCGCCCAGGGCGCGGACATCAAGGAGGAGTACTACTTCTCCGTGCTCCTCGACCGGGCCAACCGCAGCTACCTTGCGATGTGCAGCAAGGAGGGCGGCATGGAGATCGAGCAGCTCGCCGTCGAGCGCCCGGACGCGCTCGCTCGCGTGGCCGTCGACCCCAACGTCGGCATCGACGCAGCCAAGGCGAAGGAGATCGTCGAGACGGCCGGCTTCGACGCCGAGCTCGGCGCCAAGATCGCCCCGGTGCTGGAGAAGCTGTGGGACGTCTACCGCGAAGAGGACGCCACCCTGGTCGAGGTCAACCCGCTGGTGCAGATCGGTGCCGGCGACATCGTCGCCCTCGACGGCAAGGTGACCCTCGACGAGAACGCCGACTTCCGCCACCCCGACCACGAGGCGTTGGAGGACTCGGCCGCCGCCGACCCGCTGGAGGCCAAGGCCAAGGCCAAGAACCTCAACTACGTCAAGCTCGACGGTCAGGTCGGCATCATCGGCAACGGCGCGGGTCTGGTCATGTCGACGCTCGACGTCGTCGCCTACGCCGGCGAGCAGTATGGCGTGAAGCCCGCCAACTTCCTGGACATCGGCGGCGGCGCCAACGCGCAGGTCATGGCCGACGGCCTGGACGTCATCCTCGGCGACGAGCAGGTCAAGTCCGTCTTCGTCAACGTCTTCGGCGGCATCACCGCGTGTGACGACGTCGCCAACGGCATCAAGGGTGCGCTGGAGATCCTCGGTGACAACGCGACCAAGCCGCTCGTCGTCCGCCTCGACGGCAACAACGTCGAGCAGGGCCGCGCGATCCTCAACGAGCTGGCCCACCCGCTCGTGACCCAGGTCGACACGATGGACGGCGCTGCGGCACGAGCCGCTGAGCTCGCCTCCAAGTGACCGCCGACGGCATACGAAACTAAGGAATCACCAATAATGGCAATCTTTTTGGATGCTGACAGCAAGATCATCGTCCAGGGTATGACGGGCGGCATGGGCTCCAAGCACACCGCGCTGATGCTCGAGGCCGGCTCCAACATCGTCGGCGGCGTCAACGCTCGCAAGGCCGGCACCAAGGCAGAGATCGGTGGCCAGGAGCTGCCCGTCTACGGCACCGTCAAGGAGGCCATGGAGGCCACCGGCGCCAACGTGTCGGTCGCCTTCGTGCCGCCGAAGTTCGCCAAGGACGCCGCGATCGAGGCGATCGATGCCGAGATCCCGCTGCTGGTCGTCATCACCGAAGGCATCCCGGTCAAGGACTCCGCGGAGTTCTACAACTACTCGATCGGCAAGAAGACCCGGATCATCGGCCCGAACTGCCCCGGCATCATCACGCCGGGCGAGTCGCTGGCCGGTATCACCCCGCACACCATCGCGGGCAAGGGTCCGATCGGCCTGGTCTCCAAGTCGGGCACGCTGACCTACCAGATGATGTACGAGCTGCGTGACTACGGCTTCACCACCGGCATCGGCATCGGCGGTGACCCGGTCATCGGCACCACGCACATCGACGCCCTCGAGGCGTTCGAGGCCGACCCCGACACCAAGGCCATCGTGATGATCGGTGAGATCGGCGGCGACGCCGAGGAGCGCGCCGCGGCATACATCAAGGAGCACGTGACCAAGCCCGTCGTCGGGTATGTCGCGGGCTTCACGGCCCCGGAGGGCAAGACCATGGGCCACGCGGGCGCCATCGTGTCCGGCTCGTCCGGCACCGCCGCGGCGAAGAAGGAAGCGCTCGAGGCGGCCGGTGTCAAGGTCGGCAAGACGCCGTCCGAGACCGCCGAGCTGATGCGCGAGATCCTGAAGAATCTCGCCTGAGACTCCCAAACTGATTGAGTAGCGGAGGAGCGCAGCGGGGGAGCGTATCGAGATCACGAATCGGCCGTCGGAAACTTCCGGCGGTCGATTCGTTGTCTCCGCCCAGGACCGGCTGGGCCCGTGGGCCCAGTGACCAGCCGGTTCCCTTGAGTAGCCTGGTTTTTCGCAATGTGCCGTGCGACCGCAGTGGGTCCACGACAGGAGGTTCGCATGACCAGGCCAGGCAGCCCCACACCCAGTTCGCGCGGCGAGCGCGGCCAGGGCACCTTGGAGTATGTCGGCATGATCGCGCTGGCTGCCCTGCTGGTGCTGGCGATCGTTGCGGCCTTCGGTAAGGGGACGAGCCTCGCAGACGTCGTCAGCGGCGCTTTGGGCAAGATCACCGGGATCTGATCGGACGCCGCTTGCGTCCCAGTCGGGAAGAGCAGCGCCGAGAGGGAGGTATGCCGGGTGTCCAGCACGACACGACGTATTCGTCGGAAGGTTGACGATGACAGCGGCCAGGTGGCGACGGGGCTCATCATCTGCTCCGTGTTGGCCCTGATCGCGGTCACCTTCTGGGTGATGCTGCCGATCGGTTCCGCCGTCAACCAGAAGTCGGGCACGCAGAACGCCGCTGATGCTGCAGCACTGGCCGGCGCGGACAACGTCATCGACCATGTCGTCGACGACATCGCGACGTTGCCGGTCGGACCGTTCGAGCCGCATACCTTCTTCTGCGGGCTCGGTGCCACGGATGCGCGAACACTCGCACAGAACAACGGCGCTCACCTGACCAGCTACTGCTACGACTGGCAGTCGGACGAGGCGACCGTCCAGGTGGCGTCGAACCAGGCGCTGTCCGGGGGCCAGCACTCGAAGGCCAAGGCGGTGGCCAAGACGGGCGTCCCGTGGGGCGACTGTCACTTCACCGGCCTGCCGGAACCGACCCTGACCCCCACTCCTAGTCCTAGCTCGTCGAGCACCTCCCCGGCTCCGAGTCCGACGAGCAGCACGCCGAGCGAGCCCGTTCAGCTGGTGTGTGGTGGGACGACGATCGACTACGACCTGCAAGACGGGCACCTCGTCGTTCACGATCTGCAGGCGCTGCGCAATATGTTGAAGGCTCGATTGGTGGACTGACCGATGTTCCAGTGCCGAACGCAAAACCCCCGGAGAAAGGAATCATTCGACGTGCTTTCCAGTGTGCGAGTCCGAGGAGGTGCTCTTGCCGCATCCGCCGCCGTGCTCCTGTCCGGCGTTGTTGCGGCCCCGGCATCCGCTGCCGGCGCCGACGACATTCCGATCGCGGGCACCTTCGTCTACAACGGCTACAACGATCCGTCCAATGGCGACATACACGGCGCGATCAATGCCGTGGTGCGTGTGCCCGGCGGCACCGCCGTCTACTACTCGATCGGCGGAAAGGAGCCAGCCCGGGCGCGGTCATGCCGCGCATCGGTCTCGGGTCGCCATACTCGGTGGGCGCCGCTTGGGCGGTGACAGTGGTCGACACCAAGGGGCTGAAGCTCTACCTGCCGCTCGCGTCGAGCGGTGCGAAGTGCCTGTGCAGCACCCAGGCCGACATCACCGAACCCGGTGGCACCACGAAGCCGGAGGTCGGCTGGGCGGTTCTGCCGCCGCTCCCGGAAAGCCTCAAGAGCGTCACCGTGCAGTTCGGTTTCGGCAACCTGGTCGTCGACGTACCGGTCTCCGACCAGTTGCCCTCGCCGGCAACCTCGAAGTCGCCGGTCACGCTCGGCAATGGCTGGCCGCAGTTGCCGGACGCGACGACGATCAAGCAGGCGGACCCCAAGCAGTCGATCCGCCCGTTGGTGAGCAATGTGGCCGACCCCGACACCGCCACCAAGCGAAGCTCGGGCGAGACAGCCATCTCAGTCGACGCCGACGTGCTTTTCGACTACGGAAAGGCGACCCTGACCACGAAGGCGCACGGAACGCTGCAAAAGGTTGCCGCCCAGCTCTCTTCCAAGGGCAAGGGCAACGTGTCCGTCGTCGGCTACACCGACAACTCGGGCAGTGCGTCGTTCAACCAGTCGCTGTCGCAGCAGCGGGCCCAGTCGGTGCAGAAGGAGTTGCAGAAGCTGGTGCACAAGGACGGCCTGACCTTCAGCGCATCCGGTAAGGGCGAGAACGACCCGGTCGCCGACAACGCGACGAAAGAAGGTCGGCAACTCAATCGGAGGGTGACCGTCACCTTCCAGACGGGGGCGCGCAGTGATCAGCACAACCAAGTTGGTGTCGTTGTCCGCAGCGTCGTTGCTGATCGTTGCCGTCGCCGGCTGCAGCAGTGACTCGCCATCCGGCCCGAAATCGTCTGGCAGCAGCACCTCGGGCTCGGCGCCGTCGTCAGGCGGCTCGGGCACCTCGTCCACCAAGGGACCCTCGGCCGCGGACGCCGCGATCGCAAAAGTCATGGGATCGAGCAACGACCTGCCCGTGCTGGCCTCGAGCAGCGGCACGTTGAACACGAGCACCGGCTCGTCGGCGGTGGTGGCCGAAGTGCTGCAGGTGATGACGTCGGACCAAGCGACGCGGGTCACCTGGCGACTGAAGAGCGCTTCCTCGGCGACGGCAAACACCAAGTCGTTCCAATTCGCTCGCCCGCCGCTCTTCGACACCCGGCTCCTCGGGCTCGTCAACTCGCAGACGAAGACGACGCTGCACCCCTACACCTCGGTCCCAGCCGGAGGGAACGGCATGGACAACGGCTGCGCCTGCAGTAGCCTCCCCGACTCGGTCAACTCCCAGGGCACCATTTTGTATGCCGTCCTGCCGGCGTTGCCCACCGGAGCAACGACGGTGAACGTCACGCTCCCGGGGTTCAAGACAATGACCGGTGTGAAGGTGACGTCGTGAGGCGGCTGCTCGTGGCCGCGGCGGCGATGGGCGTCGTGCTGGCAGCCGCCGGTTGCGGTGGCAACTCCGCTGGCGCTGGCCCGTCTACGGCGCTGCCGCCATCCGCCACCAGCACCGGGAAACCGATCTTCCCGGCGTCGAAGGGTCCGAGCGGCGCCAGCCGGGTCACACACGGCCCGCTGTCGATCGCGATGCCGTCGACCTTCGAGCAACAGGGCGACGCGGTCCGGCAGAGCAAGTCGACCACCGTCACCTACGCCTCCACTCGTCGAGAGGGCAGCCAGCGTGTTGCGATCGGGGTGACCTGGTCGAACACCAAGGACACGAAGTCCGCCAAGCAGGAAGCGCAGGCATTCCGCGGCCAGTTGCTCGACGTCGAACACGTGAAGGACCTGCGGATGGTGAAGGTGTCTTGGCCAGGGCTGCGCGATGCCTACCAGTTCGCCTACACCGACCACAACGTGTCGCCTGGAATGCAGACGCTCGTGCTGATGGGCAGTACCGCAGACGGGCAATATGTCTCAGTCACTGCCAAAGCTCCGTCGGCCCTCGTCGAACCGCTACAGGTCACGGACATCTGCGGCTCTTTGCAAGCGGGCGCGGCGACCAGCGGTACGTAGATCGTCGCACACCCGATTGCAGTGCATTTACGAATTGCTGCCAGAGAAAGCAAAAGAAATGACCGCCCCGGTGTGGGACGGTCATTTCTTTGTAGGTGTATTCGTCAGATGCCGGTGATCTTGGTGATCGCGTCGGTCACCTTGGTTCCCAGCGAGCTGCCGTTGCCGAAGGCGGTGACGATCGCCATGACGAGCAGTGCGGCGAGGGCGATCATGCCGACATACTCCAGCGTTCCCTGGCCCTTTTCGGCGCGCTCATCGAAGGCGCGGGCGAGGCGGATGCGGGTGGAAACAAGTGCACGAGTCATTGGTCTTCTCCTTGGTTGATTCATCGGGAAGATTTATTCCCGTCCCCCTCGGGGATTTGTTTTCCTGATGAGATAAACATTAGGCGGAGCCGGTATTTATCGGCAGGGCCCGCAGGCCCAAACCCGGGCCCATCTGTGCGCCGTTTCCGACTGGGTCCGAGGGCCGTGCACGAGCCCGGTCCTCACGTAAGCCACAACGACACGGCAGCGGACCGGGTGGTCACACCGAGCTTGGCGAAGATGTGGTTGACGTGGTTCTTGACCGTCTTCTCAGCAAGGAAGAGCTTCCCGGCGATCTCACCGTTCGCCAGGCCGGCCGCGATGAGATCCATGATCTCCAGCTCGCGCCGGCTGAGGCTGTAGACGTCGTGCCGACTGGCGTCGGGCATCGGCGCCGACGAGGCCAGCGCGCTGTGGACGGCGTCGATCGCGGCTTGGGAGAGCACCGAGCCACCCTGGGCGACGGACCGGATCGCGGCGGACAGCTCCGACGGCGAGAAGGCACCGTGAACGAGGTAACCGCGTGCGCCGGCCGTCAACGCGCCGCGGATGACGTCCGGGGCGTCGGAGTAGGTGAGCATCAGCACCTTGGTGATCTCGTGGACGTCCTGGGCGACGCTGATGCCGTCCGCGAACGGCATCCGGACGTCGACCAGAGCGACATCCGGTTGCTCGCGGCGGATCAGGCTGATCGCAGCGCGCCCGTCAGCGGCTTCGCCCACCACCTCGAGGGACGTGTCGACCTCGAGCATGTTGCGCAGCCCGACCCGGATGATCTCGTTGTCGTCCACCAGCGCGATGCGCAGCCGACTCCTGCTGGTAGCGGGCTCGGGCCCCCGGACGTCCGTTGTCGTCGTCACGGCAGGTTGCTCCTTCATCTGGGCAGGGAGAGTTGAACGGTGGTGCCTCGCGGGGCACGGTGGGCGATCGACAACGAGCCATCGGCGGCGGCGGCGCGCTCGCGCATACCGAGCAATCCGAAGCGGTTTCGCTTGACGGCGGCGGCCAGACTGTCGGCGAAGCCGACCCCGTCATCGTGGATGCTGAGGGCGATGCGTTGCGCGTCGCCGGCGAACTCGATGTCCACGGTGTGCGCATCGGCGTGCCGGTGGACGTTCTCCAGGGCCTCGGCGAGAACCGCCAGGACGACCTCGCGCTCGCGGTTGCCGACGTCGGCGACACCTTCGCTGCGGGTGCGGACGGGTATGCCGGTCGTTTCGGACCACTCGTGGCAGCGCTCGGTCAGCACTTCCAGCAGCGGCCGGTCACTCTGGTGAGTCCGCAGGCCCACGAGGATCGCGCGTGCTTCTCTGGCGCCGCGCTCGGCGTGTGTGGCCAGATCGGCTGCCAGGGTGTTCGCCCGCCGCGAGTCCTGTTCGATCCAGTGTGGCAAGGACGCGGCGGACAGGGCGATGCCATGCATCGTTTTGCCCAGTGAGTCGTGCATGTCCCGGGCCAGGCGGGCGCGTTCGTCCGCGGCCACCCGCTCGCCCTGCACCCGCTGCAGCTCGACGACCATCTCAGCGAGCTGCCGGGTGCCGTAACTGATGGCGAAGCCAATGGCAGCCATCGCAAGGTAGACGAAGGGCACCCCGACAGTCGCGATGTATGGCGAGTGCTCAAGCCCCACATGCGCCTGTATGGCGCTGAGGTAACCCAACTCGAGGATGAACAGGAGCGGCACCGCGACGAACCACGGGAAGAGCGCCCCGATCAAGAGGGCGGCCGGGAAGGTCGCGAGCAGGAGCACGTTGTCCGGACCGGAGACCGAGATCATGGTGATCACCACCCCGACGTCGAGCATCGCCAGTGACGGGTGGCGTTGGAGCCAGCCGATCCCGTCGACCCGGTCGGTGAGGCCGGCGAAGGTGAGTGCGGCGAGGAGCACCGCCCATACCCAGAATCCGGCCTGTCGGCCGCCGGACACCGACGCCGCCACCGCCAGCACGAGTGCCGCGAGCCGGATGAACAGCGCGCCGCGGACCACCGTGCGAAACAGCCGATTCGACAGTGGCGCAGCCGGATTCAGGTGCTCAACCAAGGAGACCACCCAGGTCGGCGCCGGAGCCGATCACGATGCCGACGAGCACCATGATCAGGACCGCGGGTACGAGGATCAGCGACGTGATCAGGGTGATCTGCGGTGCGGCGCGAGCGGCCTTGCGACGCATTCGCTGCGCGGCCTCCCGTCGCATGTCCGACGCGATCGTGTTCAGCGTGTCCGCGAGGGGCGCGCCCAACTCTTCGGACTGCAGGAACGCCGCCACGAACTGCGTGACAGACGCTGCGGCGTTGCGGTCTTTGAGGCCGGTGAAGGCCTGTCGGATGCTCGCGCCGTTCTGCAACTGGCCGAGCACGACCTTGATCTCGTCGCCCAGCGGACCGTCGAAACGCTCGCCGACGCGGGCCAGGGCCGGCCGGAACGCCACTCCCGCCTTGACCGTGACGGCCAGGATGTCCAGGAAGTCCGGCAGGTTGTTGTCGATGGCGTCACGCCGCTTGCGGCGAGCGCCGGCCAGGCCTCCGAAGGTCATCAGCAGCGGCACGCCCAGCGGACCGACCGCAAGAAATAGGTTCCCCTGTCCGAGGAAGACGATGCTCAGCGGAAGAGCAAGGACGTACCACATGACGAGCCGGCGCAGGAACGAGTCGACCGTCATACCGTTCGGGCGACCGGCCTCGTTGATGCGGCGCTGCAGATCCGCGATTCGCTTCGGACCGAGCCCGCGCCGCACGGCCGGCACGAAACGGGACGCGAGCTTCTCCAGCGGACGTAGACCTTTGGCCTCCTCCTGTTGCGCCCCGCGCAGCAGGACCAGGTCCTCGACGGCCAGCCCGTCGACCGCGTCCGAGCGAAGCCGGCGGTAGCCGACCAGGAAGAGCACGAAGCATCCGGTGACGGCCAGTCCCGCGGCCAGCGGCATCAACGTGGTCATCACGGCTCGATCCGGGTGATCCGTCGGATGAGGAACAGGCCCAGCGCATAGAGGCCACCGGCGACCACCAGGGCGACCTGCCCGACCGGCGAGGTGGTCATCTTATCGACCGTGCCGGAGTTGATGGTGTTGAGCATGACCAGCATCAGCAGCCCCATCGCGGCGACCATGTAACCGGTCAGCGTGGCCTGGGCGAGCGTCGTGCGGATCTCGCGGCGGGTCTCCTTGCGTGCCTCGAGAGTGTCGGCGATGTCGCGCAGCGAGGTCACGAGCGAACCACCGCTGCGGGAGGAGACGAGCAGCGTGGAGACCAGCACCTGGATCTCGCGGGACGGCAACCGGTCGTGTATGCCGGTCAGACCGTTCTCCAACGAGTCACCGAACTGCATCGCCCGGGCCACGCGGGACAGCTCCTCCGACGCGGGCTCGGCAAGCTCGTCCGATGCGAGTGCCACGGCGGTGCGGATGGACAACCCGGCACCCGTGGCGTTGGCCAGCACCCGGGCAAGTTCCGGCATCTGCAGGATGAATGCCTCACGGCGTCGCTCGCGGGCCCGACGCAGGAAGACACGCAGGCCCTGCACGGCGAGCGCGAGACCGAGAATGCCGAAGGCCGGCGCGAGCAGCTTGTCCAGGATCAATGCGAAGAGGAAGGCTGCGGCCGCCGTCACCAGCACCACCTGCAGGGCCGGTCGTTTGATGCCGGCGAGCACGAGGCGTGAGGTGACCCATTGGCCGAGCCGGGTATGCCGGAAGCGGGCGTCGAGCTTGCTGAATCCGGAGGTATGACGCACGTCGTCGTCGGCGAGGATCAGCTCGTGCAAGCGCGAGCGTTCGCTGAGAACCCCTGCGATGTCACGTATTCCGGCGACGAACACCATGACGACCAGCAGGGTCGCGAGCAGCAGGAGGACGGGGCTGTTCATCGGCTCGCCTCCACCGGCATACCGTCCGGCAGGTGTTCGCCGGTCGCTTCCAGCCGGTTGCGCAGCCGTTCCGGCGCGGAGCCGACCACGAAGCCGCCGGTGGCCGGTTGCCACCGCATGAGCGAGTGGAGTCGGAAGGGCTGGTCGTACGCGGAGACGACGTAGTCGCACGACACGACGCGGCGGGTGCCGTCGGAGCCACGCTGCAGTTGGACGATGACGTCCACCGCCTGGTTGACCTGTTCGTGCAGGGCCTGGAACGGGATCTCGACGTCGCTCATCGATGCCAGCGTCTGTAGTCGGGTCAGCGCATCGCCCGCGGTGTTGGCGTGCACGGTGGTCAACGAACCCTCGTGGCCGGTGTTCATCGCCTGCAACATGTCCAGCGCCTCGCCGCCACGGCACTCGCCGACCACAATGCGGTCGGGCCGCATCCGCAGCGAGTTTCGGACCAGTTCGCGGATCGGCACGGCACCGGTGCCTTCGACGTTCGCCGGCCGGGTCTCCAGCCGGATGACGTGTTCCTGCTCGAGCGACAGCTCGGCGGCGTCCTCGATGGTGATGATGCGTTCGTGGTCGGGAATGAATGCCGACAGGGCGTTGAGCATGGTTGTTTTGCCGGACGCGGTGCCGCCGGAGACGATGATGTTGAGCCGGGCCTGGACGCACCGGCGCAGGAACTCCGCGGTGGTCGCGTCGAGGGTGCCTCGGGCGAGAAGTTCGCTCAGGCCGTATGCCTTCGGGAAGAGCCGGATCGTGACGACCGGTCCGTTCAGCGCCAACGGTGGGAGCACCACGTGAACGCGAGCGCCACGCGGCATACGAGCGTCGGGGGTAGCCGAGCGTCGACCATCGGGTTCGACTCGTCGACCCGCCGGTTGACCGTCGACACGATGCGGTCGATGGTCTGCACCAGCTGGTCCTCGCTGGAGAACGCCGACGGCAGCCGCTGCAGGGTGCCGAAGCGCTCGACATACAACTCGTGGTGGCCGTTGATCATGATCTCGCTGATCGTGTCGTCGGCGAGCAACGGTTCGAGCACACCGAGCCCGACGGCTTCGTCGACGACCCGGCGGACCAGTTGGTTGCGCTGTCGTGAGCTGAGGATGAGACCTTCGCGGGAGACGAGGTGCGCCATGACCCGCTCCAGGCGTACCCGCCGCTGGGACGCATCCATCCGGCTGAGCTCACCGAGATCGATCTCGTCCAGCAGGATCGCCTTGAACCGGCGGATCACCGCTTCGTCGGCGTCGTCAATCGACGTAGTGCTGGCGCGCAGGGCCTTCGGTGCGACACCGGGCCGCTCGTCGGATGCGGTGGAGAAGTGCCCTCTCATGGCATCACGACCGTCTTGGTGACGTCATGCAAGGGCAGCACGCTGAACCGCGGGATGTGCACGACCACGGTGGCCGCATGCCGGGGGCCGTGGACGGTGACCCGTGCCGGCTGGATCCCGGACGGGAGGGAGCGGCGGGCGGCTGCGGTCGGGTCCTCGCCCAGTGAATATGCACGGGCCGCCGCTCTGGCTGCCGACTCGGTCGCGTTCGCGGTGTATGCCGCCGCGACGAACTGCAGGATCATCGAGACGACCAGTGCGACCACCGGCAGCAGGCCGACGACCTCGATGCTGGCCACGCCACGATCCGCTCGCGCCCACCTCATGGCTCCTGCACCACCTTGCGGGTCGCGTCGATGGACCAAGGCCCGGAGAACACGCCCGGCACGAAGAGCGGCACCTTGACGTGCACGGTGACGACGCCGTCGCCCGGCGCCGTGGAGCTCGGGTCGACCGACATACCGTGCCGGAAATAAGAGGGGACCTTCTCGTAAGCGCTCGGCCCGGGGGCCTTACCGAGTGATGCCTGGCGAGCAGCGGCATCAGCTGCGTGCGAGGCGTAGATCGACGACATGCCGACCAACCCGATCTGCCACAGGAAGACGCAGATCAGCAGGATTGCCGGCAGCAGGCCGACGGTCTCGATGCTGATCTGTCCCGACTCCGAACCGGCCACCTTGCCGCCGCGCTGCCGGCGCTTGCCACGACCGCGACGGCGCTCGCTGCGACGGGTGCTGATCTCGGCCTTGATGGCTTCGGCCGCGACATCGGTCCGTGGCCGCACCGGCACGAGCTCGATCTCCTTGCCGATGGCGCGCAGCGCCTTCCACCAGGAGCTCTCCCGCAGAGTGAGTGGATCTCGTGAGTTGACCGCTGCCTCCAGCTGCTTGTGCAACGACGGCAGGGCCACCGAGATGACCGGCGCTTGTGCGAGCCGGTGGACGAGATCTGCCTGAATTGCGTTGTGCTTGCTGCTGTTGTTGACCAGAACGCGGGTTGTCTCGGCCTTGCGGACGCCGAGGCCGTCCCAAGAGTCGAGGTTGCGTCGCACACCACGAAGCGAGAGCACATCGGGTGTCGTGACGATGACGACCTCGTCCGCGAGCTCGACGGCAGCGACCTGCGTCGGCGTCACGTGGGAGCCGCCGTCGATGATGACCAGGTCGTATGCCTGACGCAGCGTCGCGATGATGATCCGCACCGATTGCGGCGTGATGAATTCGACGTCCTGCACTTGGTGCGGTGTGAGCAGCAGGTGCAGGCCGGAGTCGTGGGGGACGACGGCGTCCGCGATGGTGCGGACGTTGAGGTCGTTGGACACCCGCGCGACATCCGCGATCGAGCTGCGGTAGCGGACATCGATCAGGCTGGAGACGTCGCCCTTCTCCAGGTCGAGGTCGAGCAGTGCGACCCGGAAGTTCGGGACCTCACGCGCAACATCCAGCGCGATGTGGGTGGCGACCGTCGAGGTTCCGACCCCGCCCTTGGAGCCGGTGAAGCAGATAACCCGCGCACCGACCCCGCCGACCGGATCGTGTGGAGTTGCAACCACATCGCTCATCGCCCGGGACCATTCGGTGGCCGCGCGCACGCGCGCCTCGACCTCTTCGAAAGCCAGCGGATAAGTGAGTATGCCGCGTGCGCCGGCCTCGACCAGCGGCATGAGCGACTCCGGTGACGGGTCGCTGCACACCACGATCGTCGACATGGTGGGACGGCGTAGCGAGAGCTCGCGCACCACGTCGATGGCCGTCTGCGGTCCGGTCGCGTCGTGCAGGATCACCACGTCGGGTTCGAGGCGGATCACCGCCGAGCTGAACTCGCTGGTCGTCTCGGCGATGTAGCCGATCTCCAGGTCACCGAGTTCGTCGAGTTGAGAACGCAATTCGTAGGCAAGAGCCTGATCGGCGCAGCCGATCACCACGGTGTTGGTCACTTTGATCCCTCCGGCACTGCCTTGCCGCCGAGCTTGTTCGCGTCATACGGACCGTCACTGCTGGGGTCCTGGGTGCTGACCGGCGGCAGCTTCACGACGCGCAGGTCGGCAGCGAACGCCGAGGCGTAGGTGACGGCGAGCGAATCCTGCGCAGTCAGTGCCAGCGTCACGGCGATGTAGTTGACGGGGGCGCTGGTTCCCTTGAACTTGACGAATTCTGTTGTGTCTGCGGGGTACTCACCGCGACGACCTTGACGTTGTGCACGAGCACCCGCACTTGTTTGGACAGGCCCTCCACGTCCGAGTAGACCGCGTAGGCGTCGACGGAGTCACCGGCGCGCAGACCGCTCGCACCCCCGTCACGGCATCGACCTTGATGGTGATGAAGCGCTCGTGTTGCGTCTGGTCGGTCGGTGCGACCAGCACGTCGGGGGTCAGCGTCGACCCGGCCGACACTCGGACGGCGAGCTTGTGACCGACCACCTCAGTCGAGTCGGTGATCGCATTCGGATCGACCCATCGCTTCGGCACCTCGACGGTCTTGAGATCGCCCTGTTGGATCACCGCGAACGCCGACCGGGAGTTCTTCAGGGCCAGCACGGCCACTTTCGAACCGACCTGGGTGTTGACCTTGCTGACGTATGACGAGACCCCGGCGAAGACCGCGATGGCTCCGAGGACCGCAATGATGATCAACACCATGCCCCTGCGTTGGCGCGGGTTCATCGCTGCTGTTTCCCTTCCGACGGGTATGGCCTGCTGACCGGTTGCGGGCGGCGCTTGCTGCGCGTCGTTCCTCGAATATCGATGTGGCAGAGGACAAATCGGTTCCATCGAGCCGACCGACAGTTGAGCGCAGGGTCGCTCGGACACCCGGCCTGTCCCTACAGGGTTCGCCAAGGTGCCCGGTCGCGACAGGGACCCTGGGCCCACATCTGGTCCTACCTGGGCTGGGTCTGCTTTGAGGGTCTCGGACCCATCGGCCCCGGTCGCCCCACCGGAACCATTGCTCGAGTGGCCGGCACAGGTGATCGGCAGCAGGTGGAGGAGATGACGATGGACATTCAGGTGGGGACGGTCTGGAGAGCCGCGGTGATCACCGCAGTCGGCGGCACCGTGGCGGCAGTGTCCGGCGCGTTGATGGCCGGTGCTGAGAACGACGTGGGTCGTGGCTACGTGATGCGTGTCGTCGTGTTCTCAGTCGTGGTGCTCGCGGCCGTGGTCATCCTGGCCGGCCGCAGCGTGCGACTCGGGCAGCGCCATACCTTCGCGGGCTCGGTGATGGTCGGCTCGGCGATCGGGTTCGTGATCAATCCGGCGGCTTGGGGAGGCCACGCTTATATCGCCCAGGCGATGTTCGGCTCTGGCGTGCTCGCGGCTGTCGTCGACGTGCTCCTGTTGCTGGTCCTCGCCGGCGTGCTGACCGTCACGCTCGGCGCACGACTGGTGCGTCCGGAACACAGTCGCTCGATCCGCGAGAACAGCTATGTGGGGACGCAATCATGAAGCGCTGGAGGAGAATTCGTGGCGAGCGGGGGCAGGCAACCCTGGAAACCACGGGCATGCTCGCGCTCGCTGCTCTCCTGGTGCTGGCGCTTGTCGCCTCACTGACGACCGGTGCGCCGGCGCTCGCGAGCCAAGCTCGGGCCGCGATCTGCAAGGTCGTGACGCTGGGGCAGGGGAGCTGTCAGGCGAGCAGTCCGGCGGCGATCTCGCACCAGCCGAAGGACGCGTGTGTCGTGAGCTCGCAAGCCGCCGACGCCAAGGTCTCGGTGAGCTTCGTGGTGACCGGTAGCGAGGGCCAGAAGTACCAGGTCGAGCGGATGAGCGACGGGACCTACCGCATCACCAACGCCACCTCCGGCGGCGCCTCGATCGGGGTGGGTGTCGGCTTCGACGTGACCGGGACCTGGGACGGCAACAAGTACGGCGCGAGCGCAAGTGCCAACGCCCACGTCGGACTCGAATTCACCCAGGGCAAGGTCTACACGGCCCACTCGCGGGCTGAGCTCGAGAAGATCATGAAGGGCGTCCTGCAGAGCAGCGTCGAGGACCACATGGTCGGGCGCGGGCCGATCCGCTGGCTGACCGACAAGGCGCTGGACCTCACCGGACTCAAGAACGACCTGCCGCCGTCCAGCTCGGAATTCATCGAAGGCGGCATCGAAGGTGGTGCTGCCGCGAACGTGACGGCCGTCGCCGACGGTGCGGCTGCCAAGATCAGCGTCGCTGAAGGACTGGGCTATCAGAAGAACAACGACGGCTCGACGGTCGCCTACTACCAGGCGGAGGTGAAGGGCAGCGCGCAGGCGCAGCTGCTGTATGGCGACAACGCGCCGCAGCAGGCGAAGGCGGCTGCCGACGGGAAGACCAAGCTGCTGACCCAGGTGACGCGTGACAAGAACGGCAAGGTCACCGGCGTAACGGTCAAGACGATCATGGCGGGCACGGCGAACGCGACCGAAAACGGTTACGGCGGAGGCAAACCCGACGCGGCGGGCTACCAGGAGAACACGATCACGCTGCCGATCAAGAACCCGCAGGATGCCGCGGTCGCGAACAACTTCCTGCTGTCGCAGGGCCTCGCACTCGGTGGCTCGATGATTTATCCGCCTGCTGCGGCAGTTGCCGCGGCGGCAAGTGTTCCGGCCACGCTGGGTTTCGCCGACGCGGCAAGGGACCACGGTTACGTCACCCGGCAGAACTTCACCGAGGACAGTCACAGCTACGGTGCGGACTTCGACGCGAAGCTGCTGGCCAAGGTCGGCGGGTCGGTCGAGGTCAACACCAGCAACCTCACCTCGACAGGTGGGCAGTACTGGGACGGCACGCAATTCGCGGACTGGCCAGGTTGCGGTGGCGGCGCCTGAGCTGATCATCGCAAGGAGTGCGGCGGGTAGCTTGGACCAAGCTGCCGGCCGCACTCCGGTGCACGGGAAAAGGTGAGTGGTCGCGATGACCGGACGAGCGAGTGGGCTGCTGGGATCGCTGTGGTGGCTCTTCGCCATCGCCGCGGTCTTCTTCGTAGGGCTGTCCGGCTTCGGCGTATTGCGTTACGCCACAATCGATCCGGCATACACCGCAGTCCGTGATGTGACGTCGTTCAGCACACCGGTGACGAACGCCCGCCCGACGCTCTACCTGCTGCTCCCGGACAAGGTCGCCGACCCGCTGCCGGCGAACGAGCCGCAGTGTCGGTCCGCGGCCGGACAGCACTGGTACAGCACGGATCTGGGCGGTGTCTCGGTGAGGCGCGGAGGCACGAGCTACTCCAGCGTGCTGCAGTTGCCGAAGGGTTGGCGCACGGGTGACCGCATCACCTGCACGGGGGTGACCGGGCCGGCACTGTTGGTCGCGCAGGACAAGCAACCGGCACTGATCATGGCCGGTGTCGGTGCGGTGGCAGCGGTGCTGGCCGTAGGTTTCGCTATCGCGGGTTTCGCGGTGCGGCCACGACGCCGTCGGGTTGGGTCGTAGGACGCGGGAGTTGGAAGGCCCGGTCCACCGGCGCGACGCCGGGGACCGCGACAGACATCCAGTGGTCCAACCGCGGCGGTGTCAGATGGCAGAACGCGCACTGCCCCCAGATCGGATCACCACAGGTCGGGCACCTGCCCTCCGGCGGCGGCAACCGCAGGTGCCGGGCCTCGGGGGTGACGACATACTCCATGGCCCGATCGGTGCCCCACCGCGCAGCCATCCGATGCGATGTCCCCAGCACCTCCGGCTGTTGGGTTGCGTATGCCGTGCGCAGCGTGTTCGCGCACCGGCTGTTCGGCGCGCTGCTGGTTCGGAGCAAACGGGAAGCGTCGCCGGGCACGGGGCCGAGGCGTCGGCGGACGCCGACCGTGGGCTGGAGCGTGACGAATTGCCCGCGGGAGAACGGTATCCATGACCGGAGGTGCTGCCCGAAGGTCGGGCTGGGCGACTCGAGTTTGGCGAGGCTCTTGAGCCAGACCCCGGCATACGAACCGGCGACATGTGCGCGCACCGCCGCGATGAACTGCGCCCGTTGACCGAGCAGCGGCGCGCAGTCGCGGATCGCCGCCTGGATGCCGGTGACATGGGTCGGCAGGTTCACGACGGCGACCTGCGGGCTTTGCTCCGGCAGCAACTCGTCGAGTTGGGTGCCCCGGCCGATGCGCGGATTGCGCTCCAGCTCCGGCACGAAGATGACGGCGTTCGCCGTGACGCCGTGGCTGCGGAAGAGCTCGTTGGCCCAGGTGGGTGACGCCGGATCGGTCACGGTGACGACCGAGGCATCGCCGGTCGGACCGAAACCACCGCGCGCGATCACTCCGAGGATCGGGGCAGCATGCTGGTTCATGGCACCTATGACGCGAGAAGTGCGATCACGGTGCCACCGATCATGAATGGGCCGAAAGCGATGTAGGTGTGCCGTGTCGCTCGGCGGGCGATCAGCAGCCCGGCGGCCCACAATCCGCCGAGGATGAAGCCGATCAACGTGCCGCTCAGCACGTCGGACCAGGAGAACCAGCCGAGCAGGATGCCCAGGCCGACGGCGAGCTTGACGTCACCGAGTCCGAGGCCGGCGCCACCGCGGGAGATCAGGAGCAACATCAGGTATGCCGCGCCGAGCGCCATACCTGCCAGCACCGCCCGCAACAGGGCGAACCAGTGACCCGTCGAGACGCTCGCCACCGCGGCGATGACCGCTGCAGCAGGCGCCAGGGGAAAGGTCAGGGCGTCCGGCAGCCGATGCACGTCGAGATCGATCGCTGTCAGCGCGGTGAGCACCGGCAGGCAGGCGCAATAGGCGAAAGCGACGCCGGCGTTGTGCGACTCGGCGAGGGCACGCCCGACGAGCAGTGCGGCCAGCGGTAGAACGATGAGCAACCACGGGTGATGTCGCATCGGGGTATCGAGCTCGTCATCACGGCGATGTGCCGCCGTGCGCAGCTTGCGCCGCAGAAGTATGGCGACAGGTATCGCGATGCAACCGGCGATGACGCCGACCAGCCAGGGATTCATTCGTATTGGACGGCGAGTCGGTCACCGGGTTCCACGCCCCAGGAGGCGAGTGCCCCGGCCGCAGCCTCGACGGTCACTGCGGCGCGCAGCCGTGGCCGCGTCATACCGAGCCAGGGGCGCAGCGTGGCGACGCGCAGCACGGTGCCTTCCTTGTCGAGCACCGCCACGTCGATCGGGTAGCGCATGCCGACCATGTGCACGGACGGGCAGCGGGTCAGCCACAGTGCTCCGGCGACCTCGTCGGTGCCGAGCAGGCCCTTGCGGCGGGTCCGCGCGTTGTCGGCGACGGCGCAGGCGCCGACCGGCAGGCCGTTGCGCAGCAGTCGGTGCGGTCCGGGTCCAAATGTCCTGGTCCCCACAGGTTCCCCTCTCCCTTGCAACCAATGGGTGCTCATCGAGATTAGTCGCCACGCGGCGGAAGTGGGTGGGTCCGGGGCCCGGCCTTGGTTGTGACAGGAACCACCGTTCACGGCTGCGCCGATCTGCGGGATACCGGCGAGTCGGCACGACGCGGGCCGCCGCTGCGGCGACCATTACTAGCGACATGAGCCTCATTGATCGCGTTCGCACCAGCTTGCCGTCCTCCCTCGCCCCCTCCGACGGGCCCCGGGACTGGCGCCAGCTGTCCATCGCGGCCGGGTATGGCGCGGTCGGCGCGGTCACGCTCGGACTGCTCCTCATCGCACCGGTCATGGTCGCGTGGGCCGCCGACCCGCAGAGCACGACGTCCTGGACCGACGCGCTGAGCTTCAGCGGCGACGGCTGGGCGCTGGCGCATCGTGGGCATGTGTCCGTCGCGGTCGGTGCGGCACATTCGGTCACCTTCGCGCCGCTGGTGCTGACCGCGCTTGCCGTGGTGTTCGCCCGGATGGCGGCCAAGGCGATGCTGACCCACCTGTCCGATCGGTCGGGCGCGTGGTGGGAAGGCCCAGCGTCATACATCGTCGGGTATGTCGTGGCCGGCCTGCTCATCACCGGATTTTCGATCACCGGGCCGGCGCATCCCAACCTGCTCACGGTCTTCCCGGGTGCTCTGGTCGTCGGTTTCGCAGGGTGTCTGTGGGCGCTGCTGCGCAGTGACGAGCCGGTTGCGGCACATGCGAAGGCCTTTGTGGACCAACGGATCTCGTTGTCGACGCGCCGCGCACTGCGCCCGGCGACCGAGGGCGTGCTCGGCTACCTGGGAGTCGGCCTGGTGCTGGTGTTGCTGCTCCTGGTGACGCATGCGTCCCAGATCGGCGACCTCAACGGACAGCTACGGCCCGGGCTGCTCGGCGGCCTCGTGCTCTGGGCCGGTCAACTGGCGGCGCTGCCCAACCTGCTCGTCTGGTCGGCCGGCTGGACCACCGGGGCGTCGATGCACATCGGCGCGGTGAGCGTCGGCAGCACGTCTGTCCACGGTGGCCTGCTGCCGATGATCCCGGTGCTCGGCGCAGTGCCCGAAGCAGGTGCACTCCCGGCCGGCACGAGTCTGGCGCCGCTGGTGCCCGTGCTGCTCGGAGCGTTCGTCGGCTACCGGTCCCTTGGCAAGCTGACAACCTACGCATCGCTGAAGACCAAGGCCATCACCGCTGCACAGGCCGCCGGGATGACCGCCGCGATAGTGCTGCTGCTCAGCTGGCTGTCCACCGCCGGCGTGAGCGGTGGTTCGCTGGACTACATCGGCCCGTCGCTGCTGATCGTGCCGCTGGTCGTGGTCGAGCTGCTGCTGGGAGCGCTGCTCGCGACGCTCTTCCTGCACTGGAAGCGCGCGCTGCGCCACTGAGCCCGATGGTGCGCTAGCGTGCGGGCCGTGGTCGACACCCAGCCCGTGCCCATCGTCGTGCTCGTTTCCGGCTCCGGAACCCTGCTGCAGGCGTTGCTCGACGCCGCGCAAGACCCTGCGTACGGCGTCCGCATCGCCGCCGTCGGAGCAGATCGCCCGAACATCGAAGGTCTGGCTCGCGCCGAACGGGCCGGAGTGCCGACGTTCGTGTGCCGGGTCAAGGACCACTCCGATCGAGCCGCCTGGGACGAAGCGCTCACCGAGCAGGTGGCGACATACGCGCCAGCGATGGTGATCTCCGCCGGCTTCCTGAAGATCGTGGGGGAGCGCTTCCTGGAGTCGTTCGGCGGCCGTTACCTCAACAGCCACAACGCTCTGTTGCCGAGCTTTCCCGGCATACACGGCCCGCGTGATGCGCTGGAGTATGGCGTGAAGGTTGCAGGCGCAACGCTTTTCGTCGTCGATGCCGGCGTCGACACTGGCGCGATCGTGGCGCAGTGCGTCGTGCCGGTGCAGGACGACGACACGGTCGACGCGTTGACCGAGCGGATCAAGGAGGCCGAGCGGCCCCAACTGGTCGAGTGGGTCGGCCGTATGGCGCGGGACGGCTTCTCCATCAACGGGCGTCGCGTGCGCGTCGGCTAAACTAGCCCCACACGACTGGCGCAGGTGGGTAACCACCAGGGAGTGGAGTCGCGCGTATCGCCCGCCTGGGTCCGCGCATCTACTGATCAACCCTTGCGAGGAGAGTCATGTCCGATCAAGCAGGTCGTCGTCGCATCAAGCGCGCACTCATCTCCGTCTACGACAAAACGGGCCTGGAAGAGCTGGCCCGTGGTCTGCACGACGCAGGCGTCGAGCTCGTCTCGACCGGCGGCTCAGCGGCCCTCATCGAGAAGGCAGGCATCCCGGTGACCAAGGTCGAGGACCTCACCGGCTTCCCGGAGTGTCTCGACGGCCGGGTCAAGACGCTGCACCCGAAGGTGCACGCCGGCATTCTGGCCGACACCCGCCTGCCCGAACACCTCTCGCAACTGGACGAACTCGGCGTTGCGCCGTTCGAGCTGGTCGTCTCCAACCTCTACCCGTTCCGCGCGACCGTCGCTTCGGGCGCGACGCCGGACGAGTGCATCGAGCAGATCGACATCGGCGGGCCGTCGATGGTGCGGGCTGCCGCCAAGAACCACCCGAGCGTTGCGATCGTCACTTCCCCCGCGTCATACGCCGCGACACTCGAGGCGCTCGCCGCCGGCGGATTCACCCTGGACGAGCGAAAGCTGCTGGCAGCACAGGCTTTCCAGCACACTGCCGACTACGACAACACCGTCGCCAACTGGATGAGCAACGTGTATGTCGACACCAGCGACGGCACCGGCTTCCCCAACTGGTCCGGCGCGACCTTCGACAAGGCCCAGGACCTGCGGTATGGCGAGAACCCCCACCAGGGTGCCGCGCTCTACCGCCACTGGCGGGCAGGTGTCGCTTCGGCGGAGCAGCTCTTCGGCAAGGCGATGTCCTACAACAACTACGTCGACACGGATGCCGCCGTACGTGCGGCATACGACCACGGCGACCAGCCGACGGTCGCCGTCATCAAGCATGCGAATCCCTGTGGCATCGCAGTGGGTTCGGACATCGCCGACGCCCACCGCAAGGCGCACGCCTGCGACCCGATGTCGGCGTTCGGTGGCGTGATCGCTACCAACCGACCGGTGACCGTCGAGATGGCCGAGACGGTCAAGGACATCTTCACCGAGGTCGTCATCGCTCCCGACTTCGAGCCTGGTGTGGTCGACATTCTCAGCAAGCGCAAGGCGATTCGACTGCTCAAGCTGCCTGCCGAGGCCGCGCAGCACCGCGACCCGGTGGAGATCCGGCCGATCAGCGGCGGCATGCTGATGCAGCGCATTGACCAGGTCGACGCGGTCGTCAAGGACGAGGACGGCAACGTCACCGGCGGTGACGACTCTGCCAACTGGCGCCTGGTCTCCGGTGAAGCAGCGGACGAGGCGGCCCTCGCCGACCTGCAGTTCGCCTGGCGCGCCATCCGTGCGGTGAAGTCCAACGCGATCCTGCTCGCATCCGGCGGTGCCTCCGTCGGTGTCGGCATGGGTCAGGTCAACCGGGTCGACTCCTGCCACCTCGCGGTCAACCGGGCCGGCGAAAAGCGCGCCCGCGGATCCGTTGCCGCCTCGGACGCGTTCTTCCCGTTCCCGGACGGGCTCCAGGTGCTCATCGACGCGGGCGTGAAAGCCGTTGTCGCACCTGGCGGTTCGATGCGGGACCAGTCGGTGATCGACGCGGCGAACGAAGCCGGCATCACCATGTACTTCACCGGCACTCGGCATTTTGCTCATTGACATGGACTCGCCCGCCGAGTGACGCGCTAAACGCCGAGTGACGCACCTGCAAGTGCGTCACTCGGCGCCAAATACGTCAGTCGGCGGCTCCCTACTCCTTGTGTGTCGCGGCCTCGACCTTGCGCAGGCGGGCGACGAGCGTCTTCAGCAGGGCGGCCGCGATATCGCCGTCGCCACGGACGAGCGGCATGAAGGCCATCGGAGAGAGCGCAAACGTCTCGACACCCTCCGGGCCGGCGGTGATCGTTGCCGACCGGGCGGCGCCGTCGATCATGGACAGCTCGCCGACGTAGTCGCCGACACCGATCTGACCTCGCGCTTCGCCGTTCACGACGACGTTCGCGGAACCTTGCAGCACGACCCGCAGGCCACTGTCCTTCGCCCCTTCGGTGATCACGTTGGACCCCGGGCCGCTGCGGAAATTCGACCCGCTTTCGGCGATCTGCGCGATCGCCGCCGGGCTGAGACCGGAGAACAGGTCGATGCCCGCGAGGATCTGCTTCAACTGGGCGCTTGCCATGAATGAACCCCTTGAGAAATGAACGATGCACACCCGTGCGGTAACCGAGCCAACTTATCAGCGCAGCGCCCGCTTCGCCGGTGAGATTCGCCGACCGACACTTTCCTAAGTTCGTCGGTGCGGCGAGGTAAGTTCGCATCGTGACGACGTGTGCTCGGTGTGGTGCGGAGCTGACTGCCGGGGCGCGGTTCTGCTCGTCCTGCGGGGCTGCCGCGGGGCAGGGCGCGCTCCAGGCGCCGGTGCGCAAGCACGTGGTCATTCTGTTCTGCGACATCGTCGGCTCGACGACCCTCGGCGAGTTCGCCGATCCGGAGGCGTTGCGGGAGCGGCTGGGTCGCTACTTCCAGGCCGTCTCGAAGGTCATCTGGGAGCACGGCGGCACGGTCGAGAAGTTCATCGGCGACGCGGTCATGGCGGTCTTCGGTGTCCCGAGCTCCCGTGAGGACGACGCGATTCGGGCGGTGCGTTCAGCGAGCGCCATACACGAGGCTGTTGCGGGTTTGTCTGCCGGTGGCCACCACGAGATCGGTAAGGAACTGCACGTCCGCATCGGCGTCAACTCTGGCGAGGTCTTCGTGGCGCACCAGCCCGACGGACAGTTCTCGGTCACGGGCGACGCCGTCAACACCGCGCAGCGCTTGAGGCTGCCGCCGGCACCGACGAAACCTATGTCGGTGACACCGTCGCCGAGCTGGTCCGTGACGAGGTCGTGCTCGATGAAGTCGGCGAGATCCTGCACAAGGGCCGCACCGTGCCACAGCGGGTCTTTCAGGTCGCGTCCGACCAGAACCGCGTGCTCGCGGTCCGTGAACCCGCCTTCGTCGGCCGCGAGGTCGAGCTGGCCGACCTCGCAACGCTCGCCGACCGGTCGGCGGCCCGCAAGCAGGGCTGGCTGCTGACGTATGTCGGGGACGCCGGCATCGGCAAGTCACGACTGGTCCGGCAGTTCGCCACCGGCCGTCGCGACCGACTGCGAGTGGTGGCCGGCGGTTGCGACGCGATGAGCACCGGTGCGTTCACACCACTTGCCGGCTGGTTGAGCAACCTCGCCGACGACTGGCAGGCGTATGTCGGTGAGTTGCTCGCAGACGATGCGACGCCCGTGCTCCAAAGGCTCCGGTCAGCGGTCGGTATGTCGGACGCGCAGACCTCGACCGAGGATGTCGTCTGGGCGGTCCACGCCGTGCTCGCGGCGATGTGCGAGACCTCGCCGGTGGCGTCGGTGTGGGACGACCTGCACTGGGCAACCCCGCTCAACTGGACTTCATCGGCAAGCTCGCCGCGGCGAGTCGAGCGCTGCCGGTGCTCACGATCTGCCTGGCTCGACCGGAGCTCTTCGACGTGGACGCGGACTGGGGCGGCGGCCGCAAGGCGCGAGTCGAGGACGTCGAGCCGCTGGACTACAACGAAATGCTGGCAGTGGCCGCGGAGCGGATCGCGTTGCAGGGCGGGGACGTTGCCTTCACCGCCGAGGATCTGGTCGACCGCGCCGACGGCAACCCGCAGGTCGTGCAGCTTCTTGCGCAGTCGGCGGCCGCCGGCGGCGCACTGCCCGCGTCGGTCACCCAGCTCTACGAAGCCGCACTCGACCGGTTGAGTGCCGACGAGCGCTCCATGGTCGAGTCCGCGGCCGTCTATGGCCGCCGGTTCCCGGCTGCGCCGGTAGGTGCCGTCGCCGAGGTGTCCGATCCGCTGGCGGTGCTCGACCGGCTGCGCGAGCGCAACGTTCTGGAGGTTGCCGGCGATCGCGGCTACCGCTTCACCCAGACCGTCTTCATGCAGACCGCCTACCGCACGATGTCCAAACGCACTCGCATCACACGGCATTCGGCGCTCGCCGACTGGGTGGCCGAGCACCGCGATGCCCTGCACACCGACACCGTCGCGCTCGTTGCGTCGCATCGCAAGCGCGCCTTCGACCTCCTGGAGGAGATCGAAGGTTCACCCGCAGAGCGAACCGCACTGCGGGCCATGGCGGCAGACGCAGCGCTCGAGTCGCTGCTGGCGATGCAGCTGCGCGGTGACCCGGGCCTGCCGGACGCTGTCGAGCGGCTGCTCGACGTCGCGCCGCCAGGGGATGCCCGGCACTTCGAGGTCGCCCATGCCGGGTGGTTCCTGCGCAACAAGGTCGAACCGAAGCGGTGGATCGGCTGGTTGGACCGACTCGACATCGCGCTGGAGGCCGATCCCACCTGGCAGATCATCCGGCGTGCCCCTCGCGACCTGGCGGCCGTCCGCAGCGGCGACGTGAGTTTCGACCACGTGCGCGCCGAGGCCGTGGAGATCCTGGGTCGGCTCGACGGCACCGATGGGGTCGACCCGCTTGCGATCGACATCGTCTCGAACGTCCTCGCGCACTCGGAGGCCGACCTCGGCAACCTCGCCGCCTGCCACCGGACCTGCGTCGCCGGCATCGCCCGCGCGCAACGCGACGGCCGGACCTACAACGAGCGGATGTGGCGCAACTTCGACATACAGGCGGCGTATGCCGGGCTGACCCCGCTGGCCGAGGTCATCGCGGACGCCCGAAAGCTGCAGGACATGGTGTCCGGACAACGACAGTTGTGGCGGACCACGACCGCGGTGCTCGCCGGTGCGTTGGCGGGGGCCGGTGACTTCGATGAAGCGCGGTCGCTGTGGGAGCAGGTGGTGGCAGCTCACGCCGAAGAGCCGCCGGCGGAGCGTGCTTTCGACCTGCAGCACTATCCGCACCTCTTGCTCGCGGAGGGCCGGCCGCAGGACTCGGCGCGTTATCTGTCCGAGCGGGCCGCCGAGGTCGAGCTGCCCAGTTTCGCGGCCAGCCTCCTCGGCTCCGCGGCGCGGGATGCGATCTTCGCCGGTGACCTCGCGTTCGCCGTCGAGTGTTGTCGCAAGCTGGTGATGGTCGAGTTGCCGTCGACCATGGCGTTCCTGGAGGACGTCAACGAAGCCTTCATGGTCGCCGTGCAGTGCGCACTGCGCGGGGACCGGGTCGGGGCACTGCACCAGATCGAGCTCAGCGCCCGGGTGGACCGGCCGGAGGAGAGCCCGGTCAGTGCCGCCTACATGCATGCCATGATCGCGATCGTCGAGCAGTTGCTCGGCGACGAGGCCGCCTCGCGGGCGGCCGCCGATCGTGCCAGGGCTGCGCTGACTGCCAAGGGCGCGACCGCGCTGGTGCCGCAGGTCGACACCTGGGTCGCGAATGCCGACAAGCTGCGTGCCATCGCGGCGTGATCAGGGGAAAGGGCGTGCTCACGTGACAACGTGTGCTCGATGCGGGGCGGAGTTACCGGGGAGGCCCGCTTCTGCTTGTCGTGCGGCGCTGCGGTGGCGCAGGGAGGGTTGCAGGCGCCGGTGCGCAAGCACGTCGTGATCCTGTTCTGCGACATCGTCGGGTCGACGACCCTGGGAGAGGCGGCTGACCCGGAATCGCTGCGGGAGAGGCTTGCTCGATACTTCGAGGCGGTCTCGAAGGCGATCTGGGAGCAGGGCGGCACGGTCGAGAAGTTCATCGGTGACGCGGTCATGGCGGTCTTCGGCGTCCCGAGCACGCGCGAGGACGACGCCGCCCGAGCGGTACGGGCCGCGAGCGGCATACACGAGGCGGTTGCGGGTCTGTCGGCGCAGTTCGAGCAGGAGATCGGCGTCGGACTGCACGTCCGGATCGGCGTCAACTCCGGCGAGGTGTTCGTCACCCACCAGCCGGACGGGCAGTTCTCGGTCACCGGCGATGCGGTCAATACGGCGCAGCGCCTGGAGGCTGCTGCGGGCACCGACGAGACGTATGTCGGTGACACCGTCGCCGAGCTGGTCCGTGACGAGATCGTGCTCGATGACATGGGCGAGATCCTGCACAAGGGCAAAACCGTTCCGCAGCAGGTGTTTCGGGTCGCGACGGACCAAGGCCGGATACTTGAAGTGCGCGAACCGGAGTTCGTCGGGCGCGACGGGGAGCTCGCCGACCTGACCGCACTCGCCGACCGATCCGACCAACGCAAGGAAGGCTGGCTGCTCACGTATGTCGGCGACGCCGGCATCGGCAAGTCCCGGCTGATCCGACACTTTGTGCAAGGCCGCGGCGATCGGCTGCGGGTCGTCGTCGGTGGTTGCGATGCGATGAATTCCGGTGCGTTCGCACCTCTTTCGAGCTGGCTGGGCAGCCTCGGCAGTGACTGGGAGGCGTATGTCGAGCAGCTTCTCGGGGACGAGTCGGCCGCAGTGTTGCAGCGTCTCCGGTCCGCGGTCGGCCGTTCCGACGCGCAGACCTCGGTTGAGGACGTCGTGTGGGCGGTGCAAGAGGTACTCACCGCGATGTGTGCGGCCTCCCCGGTGGTGTCGGTGTGGGACGACCTGCACTGGGCGACCGCTGCGCAACTGGACTTCATCGGCCGAACGGCAGAGGTGAGTCGCGGACTGCCGGTGCTGACGATCTGTCTCGGCCGCCCCGAGCTCTTCGACGTCGACGCCCGTTGGGGCGGCGGTCGGAAGTCGCGCGTCGAGGACGTCGTGCCGCTCGACGAAGATGACCTGCGTGCGATCGCGGCCGAGGCGATCTCGTTGCAGAACAAGGAGATCGACGTCACTGCTGACGAACTTGTCGCGCGTGCCGACGGCAACCCGCAGGTCGTGCAGTTGCTGGCGCAGTCGGCCGCGGCGGGTGAGGGCCTGCCCGCTTCGGTGACCCAGCTCTATGAGGCGGCGCTCGACCGACTCAGCACGGACGAGCGTTCGCTGATCGAGGTCGCTGCCGTCTACGGGCGTCGCTTCCCGCTCGCGCCGGTGGCGGAGATCGCGAGCGTCGAGGACCCGGCTGCGGTCATCGGACGGCTGCGCGGCCGGAACGTGCTCGAGGTAGCCGGTGATGGTGACTATCGCTTCGCCCAGGCGGTCTTCTTGCAAACTGCATATCGCACGATGCCGAAACGTACTCGTATCACTCGGCATTCGGCCCTTGCAGACTGGATAGACGAACACCGCGTCGAAGTCACCGCTGACCCGGTTGCGCTGGTTGCGTCGCACCGGCGCCGCGCCTACGAGTTGCTGCAGGAGGTCGGTGGTCCGGCTGATGAGCGGCAGTCGTTGCAGGAGTCAGCGGCCGCATCGGCGACCGAGTTGCTGCGGGCGCAGCAACTGCGTGGTGACCCTGGCATGCGGGACACCATGGACGCGGTGCTGGACCTGCTGCAGGCCGGCGATGCGAGACACTTCGAGATCGCCTACTCCGTTGTGCTTGCCCGAAACAGTGGCGCTGCAGCGGACCGCTGGCACGGCTGGATCGACCGCATCGACGCAGCCATGGAGCACGACGAGGGCTGGCAGGTCGTGCGGTCCGCCCCGCGCAGCCTCGTCGCGATCCGCCATGGCGGACTCTCCTTGGCAGAAGCCCGGGAGGCGGCGTCGGCGATGGTGAGTCGGCTCGCGACGACACGAGAAGCCGATGGTTTCGCGATGGAACTCGCCGCGACCTACCTCTCGCAGGTTGAGGCGGATCTCGGCAACCTGCGGGTCTGCCACGAGCTTTCTGTTGAGCGCATGCGTGCGAGTGAGCTTCGGGCGCGAACGGTGCCGCAGCGGGTCTGGCTCAATTTCGACCTGCAGATCTCCTACTCGGCCAACGCACCGTTCGATGAGGTCATCAATGATGCCCGGCGGTTACAGGTCGTGGTCTCCGGACACCGTGGGCTGTGGGGCAACACCACGGCAGTGCTGGCGGTGGCGTTGGCCTGCAGTGGACAGGTGGAGGAGGGTCGACGGCAGTGGGCCTTGCACTCTCGTGCGTTCGACGGAGTGGACCGGTGGCTCAGGTCGTACGACCTGCAACACTTCCAGCTGACGCTCGGGGCCGACGGCAGCCCGTCGGCCGCTGCTGATTACGCGGCCGAACTCGCCTCGCAGGTAGCAGCGGTGGGAAATCTGAGCTTTGCAGTGTCGTTGTTCGCTTCCGCAGCCCGGTGGGCGCTGTTCGCCGGCGACCTCGTCGAGGCCCGGCAGCATGTCGACAACGCACTGGTGGTCGACCTACCCGAGACGTTCGACTGGCTCCGCGCCGACGCGCAGGCATTCACCGCGGCGGTTGGTCACGCCCTGGACGACGACCGCGCCGCCGCTTTCGAGCAGATCGAGGTCGGCTCGCGGGTGGAGCGGCCGGAAGAGGGCTTGGTCGCTGCGGGATTCATTCAGGTCATCACTGCGATCGTGGAGCACCTGCTCGGCGACGAAACGGCCTGTCGGGCAGCGGTCGAAGCGGCCAAGGACGCGTTCGACCGCAAGGGAGCGACGGCGCTGCGCGACCAAGTCGACACCTGGGTCGGCAACGCCGACAAGCTCCGTGCGGGCTGAGGTCTCGATCCGCTCCTTCGTCGCTACCCTTCGATACGCCCTCCGCAAGCTCCGGGCTATTCAGGACGACGCTCGACCCGCAGTCAGGGTCTGGAAGAATGGCGCATCGTGATCACTTGTTGGCGTTGCGGATTCGAGTCGCCGGTCGGGACGAAGTTCTGTCCCAACTGCGGCGCGGCGCTCGCACAGGGCGGTCTGCAGGCGCCGGTGCGCAAGCACGTGGTCATCCTTTTCGTCGACATCGTCGGATCCACCAGCCTGGGTGAGTCGCTCGATCCCGAGGCGTTGCGCGCCAGTCTCGCTCGCTATTTCGACGCTGTGTCCCGCGTCGTCTGGAAGTACGGCGGCACCGTCGAGAAGTTCATCGGCGACGCGGTCATGGCGGTCTTCGGCGTCCCGGCCACCCGTGAGGACGATGCGCTGCGGGCCGTGGCGGCCGCGACCGACATACATCTGGCGATGCGCGACCTGTCCAAGCGCATGCAGGCTCGTCTCGGGCAACGACTGCGGGTGCGGGTCGGCATCAATTCCGGTGAAGTCTTCGTGACACACCAGCCGGACGGGCAGTTCTCCGTGACCGGGGACGCCGTCAACGTGGCCGCTCGGTTGGAGGCCGCGGCCGGTCCCGATGAGACCTACGTCGGCGACACCGTTGCCGCATTGGTCGGCTCGGAGGTGTCCCTGGATTTCGTGGGGCCGATCACCCATCGCGGCAAGACCGAGCCGCAGGACGTCTACAAGGTGGCCGACGGCGACGGTCGGTCCGGTGAGATCCGGCGCACCCCGTTCGTCGGCCGCGAGGACGAACTGCGTGACCTCAATGGGATAGCCGGCCGGTCACAACGCCTCGGGCAAGGGTGGTTCGTCACGTATGTCGGCGAGCCCGGCATCGGCAAGAACCGCATGGTGTCTCACCTGCTCGAAGAGCGGGACGGTTTGCGGGTGCTGCGTGGGACGGCGCAACCGCTCGGCACCGACGGTAACTACGGCCCGCTCAACAAGCTGCTGTCGAGCATCGGCGAAGACTGGTCCGAGACCGTCACCAAGATGTTCGATGAGCGCACGGCGACGGCGATCATCCGGCGGCTGGAGTCCGCGACCGCTCGATCGGAAGAGAGCACCTCGACCGACGACATCGTGTGGGCGGTCCGCAAGGTGCTGTCCCGTCTCGCGCTCGGCGGACCAATCGCGGTGTGGTGGAAGGATATTCACTGGGCGAGCGAGCCGATGCTCGACCTGATCGAGCAGCTGGTCGAGCCGCTGCTGACCTATCCCGTTCTGACCATCTGCACGACGCGCCCGGAGTTGTTCGAGCGGCGGCCGATGTGGGGCGGCGGGCAACAGTCCCGTGTCGAGCCGGTCGATCCACTGAGTGCGGACGAGTTGCGCGAGATGGCCGCCGAGCGGATGCCCGAACTCGAAACAGTCGCAGCCGAGTCCGGCCGCTCGGTCGAGGTCACGCTCGATGCCCTGATCCGCCGGAGCGACGGCAACCCGCAGGTCTTCGAGGTGCTGGTCGACTCGATGTGCGACGGCGAGGAGTTGCCGGTCTCGGTGCACACCCTCTTCGAGGCGACGCTGGACCGACTCACTCCGATGGAGCGGGCGTTCTGTGAGGTCGGGTCGATCCTCGGGCGCGAGTTCTACGCCGAGGCGGTCGGGCCGGTCCGCACCGCGCATCCCGACCCGGAGGACGACGGCGACGACGTGGCGCATCGGCTGCGCCAGTTGAACATCCTGGAGCTCGGAGACCAGGACAACTCCGGTTTCACCCGCTACCAGTTCGCGCAGTCGATGCTGATGGAGACCGCCTACCGCACCCAGGCGCGTCAGGTCCGCTCGGAGCGGCACCTGCGGGCGGCTGACTGGATCGCCGCACACGCCGAGGAGTTGCAGGGCTCCCAGCGGCGCGCGATCGCCGAGCACGTCCGCCAGGCGTATGCCGAGATCTCGGTCGTGTCGTCCGACACTTCGCTCATCGAGAGCGTGCGTGACCGGGCGGCGCAGGCGTCCTTCGACGCTGCCGAGGAGCTCGACCTGCGCGGCGAGCCGGGCGCACGTGCGGCATACCTCGACCTTGTCCCGCTGTATGCCGATCGCGATCCGCGACTGCACGACGTCGCGCACCGCGCGTTCATGCGCTCGGATCACATGGACTTCCACCAGGTCGAGGAGGTCGTGCAGCTCTTCGACAAAAAGCTCGACGAAGCACCGGCGTGGCTCGTCCACCGGGAGGGGATGCTGCTGGCCGGTCGACTGCAGACCGCCGCGACCCTTCCCTTGGAAGGCATTGCCGTCGCCACCGAACTCGTCGGTGCCGCAACGGGTTTCGACATACCATCGGTCGCCCTCGATGTCGGCTGGGCACGAGTGATCGCCTACGGCCTGGCGGGTCGTATGACGGAAGGGCTCGGCGAGGTCAGCCGTCTCACGACGCTTGCCGAGCAGACCGAGGACCGTCCGGTGCGCCGACGGCTCACCGCCGCGCGGGTCGAATACGGCATGTGGAGCGACGAGTCGGTCAGCCTGGTGCTGGAGGACGTCGACCAGGCGATCGCGGCGAGCGCTGCGCAGCACGACCGCGTGCTGAGTCTGTTGCCGCTTCGGGTCTGGCTGCGCGCCATGCAGGGCGACCGGGCAGGTGCGACGGCCGACTGGGAACGGGTCGAAGAGCTGTCCAGCGGCCCGGACTATCTGGCGGGCGAGACGGATCGGTGGGCGATGGCGCTCTACAGTTTCGGCGATGCCGCAGCGGCCGCCGGCGCGTTGCAGGAGGCACTCCCCCTCGTAGCACGGATGGCGCAACTCGACAACAGCATGTGGATCGTCCGGCTGTTGCTGCGCACCGGTGACCTCGACGCCGCACTCGAGGCGTTCGACGGCGACCCGGAGGCGCCGACCCTCGAGGATGATGGCTACGCGCCCGGGCTGCGCGAGTCCGTCGCCGCCCAACTGCTGGCGGCGACCGGCAACGCTGAGCTGGCGCTGCGCCGCGTGCGCGAGGCCCGTGAGGCGACGGCCGGTATGTCGATGCCCATCACGCTCGCCGAGCAGGCCGTCGACGAGGCCGTTACGTTGTTGCTGGTCGGCGACCGGTCCGGGGCGGAGACAGCAGCCGATCGTGCACGAAAAGCCTATCAGCGCAAGGGAACTCAGATCATGGCCGATCACGTCGATGACTGGCTGGGCGCCGCCGAGAAGCTCAAGGTGGCCCAGTAGGGCAACAAGGTGGCCGAGGAGGGTGGAGGAGCGAAGCGGGGGAACCCGTCTCGAGGTCCCGACATCTAAGGTGGCCGAGGAGCGACGAAGGAGCGTCTCGAGGTCCCGACAGGAGAGAATGACCGACATGCGCACCGAGACCCGCCAATTCCACACCGGCACAACGGAAACCGTCCTCGACATCACCCGCGAGTGCGAGCAGTTCGCCGCCGGCAGGCCGGACGGTCTGTTCCATGTCTTCGTGCCACACGCGACGGCCGGGATCGCGATCATTGAGACCGGCGCAGGCAGCGACGACGACCTGCTCGCGGCCCTGCGCGACCTGTTGCCCGCCGACGACCGGTGGCAGCACGCGCACGGCAGCCGCGGTCACGGTCGGTCACACGTGATGCCGGCGCTCGTCCCGCCATACGCGACGGTGCCGGTGATCGACGGTCGCCTCGCACTCGGCACCTGGCAGAGCATCTGCCTGGTCGACCTCAACGTCGACAACCCGGACCGGCGGGTGCGGTTCAGCCTGATCCCCGGCTGAGCGGCAGCGTCCGACGCCCGCGTGTGGGCGCGTGAAAAGATGCGAGCGTGACGGCAACTCTCCTGGACGGCAAGGCCACCCTCGCGACCATCAAGAACGAGCTGCGTGCCCGCGTCGCGGCCCTCGCCGAACGCGGGGTCATCCCCGGGCTCGGCACGGTTCTCGTCGGCGACGACCCCGCCTCACAGTGGTACGTCGGCGCGAAGCACAAGGACTGCGCGAGTATCGGGATCACCTCGATCCGACGCGACCTGCCCGCGTCGGCCACCCAGGCCGAGGTCGAGGCAGTCGTCGATGAACTCAATGCCGACCCGACGTGCACCGGGTTCCTGGTGCAGCAGCCGACCGGTTTGGACGAATTCGCTTTGCTGTCAAGGGTTTCCCCGGACAAAGACGTCGATGGCCTGCACCCGGTCAACCTCGGCAAGCTGGTGCTGGGGGAGACCGGCCCGCTGCCGTGCACCCCGATCGGGGTCATCGAGTTGCTGCGCCGGTATGACGTGAACCTGAACGGCGCCGAGGTCGTCGTCGTCGGCCGCGGGCTGACCGTCGGCCGGCCGCTCGGGTTGCTGCTGACCCGCCGCAGCGAGAACTCCACGACGACGTTGTGCCACACGGGCACTCGTGACTTGGCTGCGCACACGCGCGTTGCCGACGTGATCATCGCTGCCGCCGGCGTGCCGGGGCTGATCACCGCAGACATGGTGAAGCCGGGCGCAGCTGTGCTGGACGTCGGAGTCTCCCGGGTCGACGGAAAGATCGCCGGGGACGTCGCACCCGACGTCGCGGAGGTCGCCGGCCATCTCACGCCCAACCCCGGTGGCGTCGGCCCGATGACCCGCGCGATGTTACTGACCAACGTCGTGACCGCGGCCGAGCGACAGGCGCAGCTCGCGGAGCGGGTGTGAACAAATTCCCGCTCGGACCGCTGTGGTGGTTCGTCATCCTCGGAAGTGTGCTCGGGTTGGTCGTGCTGTCTACCGGTCCGGTCCGCGGGGGCGGCTACCTCCTTGCGGCGGTGCTCGCCGTCGCCGGCTTGGCGCGGCTCATCCTGCCGGAGCGGCTGCTGGGCGCGCTCGTCATACGTTCCAGAGGTGTAGACGGCGCCGCGTTCCTGATCCTCGCGATCCTCGTCGGCGTAATCTTCAGCATCGTGAAACTCACGCCGCTCCCCGGCTGACACCTTCGCATACATAGCCGGCGACGGTCGCTGACTGGGTGAGGGGTTCGGCCCGTATCGCGTGCATAACCGGCGACGGTCGCTGGCTGAATGGGGGATTCGGCCGGCTTTGCCGACATTACCGGCGACGGTCGCTGGTTGCTCAGCCGAAGTGTCGCTGCCAGTCGTCGCGGATCCGGATTCCGGGGCCGCCGGCGGAGACGATCTTGTCGGCGATGCGAACCAGGACCCGGCGTGGTTCGACATACATGGACGTCGACGTGATGATGACGAATCTCCAGCCCATCGCTTCCAAATCTTCGCGCCGAAGGATGTCCTTCTCCCACTGGCCGACGCGCTCGATGTGGTGACGCCCGTCGAACTCCACCGCGACCTTCCACTCGGGGAATGCCAGGTCGAGCTCGCGGATCCGGCCGGTGGAACCGTCCTCGACCAGGTAGTTGATTTCCGGCTCGGGGAGGCCACCACCGTGCATGAGCAGCCGCAATCGACTTTCGTTCGGGGAGCGGACATTGGACCGGACCATCGCGGCAACCTCACGGGCATGCTGAGCTCCGTGGGCGGACTTCTCGGCGACGAACTGGCGAAGGTATGCCGGACTACACGGTGAGTTGCGGACCAACGAGTCGCCGAACACCAGAAGGTCGATGAACTCCAGCGGGCGGGCCAGATCGAGGAATGTCTGGCCCGGCGTCGTCGCGAGAACCCCTTGTACACAACGAGATCCGGGTCATGCTTGTAGAAGCGCAGGCGGATCCCGTTCGGCGTGCAGCTATGCCGGACGCGGATCCCGAAGTGCAGGTTTGAAGCTAGCGGCGTGATGCCGCCGTAAAGGCGCCCCGCGCTGTGCTCGGCAGCAAACTGTGCGCTCGGCACCGCCCGCAGACCGAATTTCAGCAGCTCGGGGTATGACGGGTTCGCACCCACCCGGACATATCCGCCGCGGAAGAGTTGGCGGTAGGCATCGCCTGAGAGGTCGCGCCTTCGGAGGCCGGCGGCATACGCCTCTTGAGCGGTGAAAAGGTCGGGCAACGACCTCGCGTTCGGCCAGTCGATCGGTTCGGCGGACGTCATACCCAACCGTCGCAGCGTTTGCGATCGATCCGCAGAAGTTATCCACAGCCGACCGGAGGTCCCGGTATCGGCTGCCCGTACGTAACCGGCGACGGTCGCTGGTTGGGCGCAGAAGCCGGCTGGTTTCGCGTACTTAACCGGCGACGGTCGCCGGTTGGGGAGCGGGAGCAGAAATCGCCCGGCCGCCCGTACATAACCGGCGACGGTCGCTGCCTGGGTGAGCGGCTGGGCTGGTTCTGCGTCTATAACCGGCGACGGTCGCTGCCTCGGTGAGCGGTTGGGCTGGTTCTGCGTCTATAACCGGCGACGGTCGCTGGCTGGGTGGGCAGGTCGCGCCCAGGCTGATGTCCTGACGTTCCCCGACGTACGAAAGCGGGCGCCGGTCCGAAGACCAGCGCCCGCTTCGTTGTCAGCGAACGGAACCTCAGATGAGGCCGAGCTCCTTGACGGTGTCGCGCTCGCCCTGCAGCTCCTTGGCCGAGGCGTCGATCTTGCCGCGCGAGAAGTCGTCGATCTCGAGGCCCTGGACGATGCTCCACTTGCCGTCGGCGACGGTCACCGGGAACGAGCTGATGATGCCCTCCGGGACGCCGTACGAGCCGTCGGACAGAACCGACATGGACACCCAGCCACCGTTGGTGCCCAGCTGCCAGTCACGGGCGTGGTCGATGGTCGCGGCCGCTGCCGAGGCCGCCGACGAGGCGCCACGTGCGTCGATGATCGCGGCGCCGCGCTTGGCGACCGTCGGGATGTAGGTGTTCTCGATCCAGTCCTGGTCGTTGATCGCCTCGGCCGCGGACTTGCCACCGACCTGTGCGTGGAACAGGTCGGGGTACTGCGTCGCGGAGTGGTTGCCCCAGATCGACATCTGAGTGATGTCAGTGGTTTTCACACCAAGCTTGGCTGCCAGCTGCGCGAGGGCCCGGTTGTGGTCCAGGCGGGTCAGCGCGGTGAAGCGCTCGTTCGGGATGTCGGGGGCGTTGCTCATGGCGATCAGCGCGTTGGTGTTGGCCGGGTTGCCAGTCACTGTCACCTTGATGTCGTCAGCGGCGACCTTGTTGAGAGCCTTGCCCTGCGGACCGAAGATGCCGCCGTTGTCCTTGAGCAAGTCACCGCGCTCCATGCCGGGGCCACGCGGCTTGGCGCCGACGAGGAGAGCGTGGTTGACACCGTCGAAGACCTTCTCGGCGTCGTCGCCGATCTGGACGCCGGCCAGCAGCGGGAAAGCGCTGTCGTCCAGCTCCATGACGACGCCCTCGAGGGCCTTGAGCGCCGGAGTGACCTCCAGCAGGCGGAGTTCGACCGGGGTGTCCGGGCCGAAGAGGTCACCTGCGGCGATGCGGAAAAGCAGGCTGTAACCGATGTTGCCGGCGGCGCCGGTGACGGCGACCTTGACGGGCGAAGCGCTCACGAGAACTCCCTATATGGGCGAGGATGATCTTTCTCGTATGACGCTAGCAGCGCCGACGACAGGCCTGGCACCGAGGTCTTGTCGTGGCCCGGCTAGCCTGGTATGGCGCGCGAGCGCCACGACCACCCGGCGCATATCAGCCGGTACCACCCAGCAAGGAGCCAGAAGCAGGCATGGAGAAGATCAAGGTCACGAACCCGATCGTCGAACTCGACGGTGACGAGATGACCCGCATCATCTGGCAGTTCATCAAGGACCGGTTGATCCACCCCTACCTCGACGTCGACCTGAAGTATTTCGACCTCGGCATTGAGAGCCGCGACGCCACCGACGACCAGATCACGATCGACGCGGCCAACGCGATCAAGGAGCACGGCGTCGGCGTCAAGTGCGCGACGATCACGCCGGACGAGGCGCGAGTCGAGGAGTTCGGCCTCAAGGAGATGTGGAAGAGCCCCAACGGCACGATCCGCAACATCCTGGGCGGCGTGATCTTCCGCGAGCCGATCATCATCTCCAATGTGCCGCGCCTGGTGCCGGGCTGGACCAAGCCGATCATCATCGGCCGCCACGCCCACGCCGACCAATACAAGGCACAGAACTTCAAGGTGCCCGGCGCCGGCAAGGTGACCATCACCTACACGCCTGCTGACGGTGGCGAGCCCGAGGTGCACGAGGTCGCCGAGTATGGCGACGACGGCGGCGTCGCGATGGGCATGTACAACTTCAACGACTCGATCAGGGACTTCGCGCGCGCATCGCTCAACTACGCGCTGCAGCGCAAGGTGCCCTGCTACCTGTCCACCAAGAACACCATCCTCAAGGCGTATGACGGCCAGTTCAAGGACATCTTCGCCAAGATCTTCGAGGACGAGTTCAAGGAGCAGTACGAAGCTGCCGGCATCACCTACGAGCACCGACTGATCGACGACATGGTCGCCGCGTCGCTGAAGTGGGAGGGCGGCTACCTCTGGGCCTGCAAGAACTACGACGGTGACGTCCAGTCCGACACTGTCGCACAGGGATTCGGCTCGCTCGGCCTGATGACCTCGGTGCTGATGACCCCGGACGGCAAGACCGTCGAGGCCGAGGCCGCGCACGGCACGGTCACCCGTCACTACCGCCAGCACCAGCAGGGCAAGGCGACGTCGACCAACCCGATCGCGTCGATCTTCGCCTGGACCCGAGGCATCGCGCACCGCGGCAAGATCGACGAGACCCCCGAGGTCACGCAGTTCGCCGAGACGCTCGAGCGTGTGTGTATCGAGACCGTCGAGGGCGGCCAGATGACCAAGGACCTCGCGATGCTGGTCGGCCCGGACCAGGCCTATCTGACCACCGAGGAGTTCCTCGCCGCGATCGACGAGAACCTCCAGAAGGCCATGGCCTGAGCTCTCTGCTACGACTCCTCGCACAACACAGCGCGCGCTGACCGAGCAAGCTCGGTCAGCGCGCGCTGTGTTGTGGTCGTCGTCTCCACGCCGTCGGCTAAGCGTCTGCTTTGGTTGGAGATGGGCTGTCGCCCGTCACATTGCGCTCTGTCTCGATCGCCGAGGCGGGCTTTCGTCATACTTGGGCCATGACCGAGAAGCGTGAGGTCCGTAGCTGGCTGACCGACATGGACGGCGTCCTGGTGCACGAGGAGCACGCCATACCGGGGGCCGCTGAGTTCCTGGCCCGGCTGCAGACGCTGGACCTGCGATTCCTGGTCCTCACCAACAACTCGATCTACACGCCGCGTGACCTGCGGGCCCGCCTCAGCGCGAGCGGCATCGACATACCCGAGACGGCGATCTGGACGTCGGCGCTCGCGACCGCGCAATTCCTGGACGACCAGCGGCCGAACGGCTCGGCATACGTTCTCGGCGAATCCGGGCTGACCACGGCGCTGCACGATATCGGCTACATCATGACTTCGCGCGACCCCGACTACGTGGTGCTGGGGGAGACACGCACCTATTCGTTCGAGGCGATCACTCGTGCGATCCGACTGGTTGCCGGTGGTGCCCGTTTCATCGCCACCAACCCCGACCCCAGCGGCCCGTCGGCGGACGGGCTGATGCCGGCCACTGGTGCGATCGCCGCACTGATCACCAAGGCCACCGGCGTCGAGCCCTATTACGTCGGTAAGCCGAACCCGCTGATGATGCGCAGCGCACTCAACCGCATCGAGGCGCACTCCGAAACCACGGTCATGATCGGCGACCGGATGGACACCGACATCGTGAGCGGCCTGGAGGCAGGTCTGCGCACGATCCTGGTGCTGACCGGGTCCACGACGCAGGAGCAGGTCGCCCGGCATCCGTTCGTGCCGACCAGGGTCGTCGAGTCCATCGCCGACGTTGTGCCGCTCGTCGACGAATTCGCCCCGCGCAGCTGAGAACTCAGGTGTCCGCAGACTCTCGGAAGTGCTCGATCGTCCGCGTGAGTCCCTCGGCCAATGCCGTTGCGGGCTCCCATCTGAGCGCTTCCTTTGCAAGAGAGATGTCCGGCCTGCGTCGGACTGGATCATCCTGCGGCAGAGGCTCGTGCACGATCGCTGAGGTGCTACCGGTGAGGTCGAGGACCAGTTCCGCGAGTTCGAGCATGGTGAACTCGCCGGTGTTGCCCAGATTGACCGGACCCGTGAATGAAGGATCGGAGTCCATGAGCGTCAGCAGGCCCCGGACCATGTCGTCGACGAAGCAGAACGAACGCGTCTGGCGGCCGTCGCCGTAGATCGTGATCGGGTCACCCCGCAGAGCGAGCATGATGAAGTTGGAGATGACGCGTCCATCATCCGGGCGCATGCGGGGGCCGTAGGTGTTGAAGAGGCGAGCGACCTTGATGGGCAGGTCGTGCTGGCGGCGGTAGTCGAAGAAGAGCGTCTCCGCGCAGCGTTTGCCTTCGTCGTAACAGGATCGGATCCCGATGGGGTTGACGTGCCCCCAATAGTCCTCCGGCTGCGGGTGGACATCAGGGTCGCCGTACACCTCGGACGTCGAGGTCAGCAGAATCTTCGCACCGGTGCGCTTGGCCAGACCGAGCATGTTGATCGACCCGTGCACGCTGGTCTTGGTGGTTTGGACCGGATCGCGTTGGTAATAGACAGGACTCGCCGGGCAGGCAAGGTGGAATATCTCGTCGACCTCGACATACAGCGGGAACGTCACGTCGTGCCGAATCAGCTCGAAGGCCGGATTGCGAAGCAGGTGATGCACGTTGGAACGCATGCCGGAATAGAAGTTGTCGGCGACGAGTACTTCGTCCCCTCGGTCGAGCAATCGTTCCACCAGATGTGAGCCTATGAACCCGGCGCCACCGGTGACCAGCACCCGTCGATCGGCCACTGCACCTCACCCTCCGTCGAATGTAATGAGTGCTGCTGAGCAGCGCACTCATCGAACCATGGAGCGGCTCAGAGTGCTGAGCCGCTCCCACTGTGCCGCCGCACGAACTCGGCCAGGTCGCCGCTCTGCTGCACGCGAGTGGGCTGGTGCACGTAGGTCATGTGCCCGGACTCGTAGAAGTGGTGCTCGAGGCGAGGGAGCAGGGCCGGTGCAAGACGCGCGACGTCGTCCATCGCACAGAAGTATGGCGTCGCACCGTCGTAGTAGCCGTAGGCGAAATGCACTGCCAGATGGGGGTTCTGGCGCATCGCCCGGGCGAGGCGATCGATCACGTAGACCGCGGAGTTCTCGAATTCCTTGAAGCTCCAGTCTCGCCCGACGTCCTCGCTGATCGCGTGGAAGACCTGCTCGCTGGTCACCCCGAGTTCGGTGCCGAGATAGTGCTGGAAAGCGGCCGAATACGGCCCGGTGATCGCGTCCATCGCTGGGTCGGCGTCCATGCTCTCGGCGATCCGGCTCGCGGCCAGGCCGATGAAGCGGGAGTCGAGACGACCCACCGTCATACCTCGCTCGCGTAGCAATTCACCGAAGAAACGCCAGTGCTCGATCCGCAGGTCCGCTCGGTCGACGTAGTCCTCGGTCAGCCCGGTCAGCGTTGCGAGTCGCGAAACTGCCTCTGCCCGTTCGGCTTCGGTGAGCCGGTTGCCACGCGAGAGCACCCATGGGTAGTCACGTGACGCGTAGTCCTCCGCCTCGTCGAGCACTTCTCGCAGTGGTCGGTCGCCGTGCTTGCCGTGGAAATGCGCTGTCGCTGCATAGAACGGCAGGTAGAGCGCGTGCGCCCGGTCGTTGCCGTGCTCGAAGTTGGCGGTGCCGAAGTCGAGCACACTGCTGATCAGCATCAGCCCGTTGAGATACATGCCGAGCTTCTCCTGCAGGTGCTGCGCCAGGGCAGCTGACCGGGTGGTGCCATAAGACTCGCCGGCGACGAACTTCGGTGAGAGCCAACGGTTTTCGCGGGTTACCCAGGTCCGGATCACCTCGCCGACCGACTCGATGTCGGCGGTGAAGCCGTGGAAGTCCTTCGGCTTCTCCCCGGACAGCACGCGGGACAAGCCGGTCGACACCGGATCGATGAACACCAAGTCACTGGTGGCAAGCAGCGTCTCGGCGTTGTCAACCACGCCATACGGCGGCGGGAGGAGGTCGCCTGCGTCGCCCATCTCCACCCGCCGCGGTCCGAGCAGGCCCATGTGCAACCACAGGCTGGAGCTGCCCGGGCCCCCGTTGAAGGCGAAGGTCACCGGCCGCTCCTGCGGATCCGCATCATCCAGCGTGTATGCCGTGATCGCGACCTCCGCCACCGCCTTACGGCCCTGCCAGACACCGTCCTTCAGTTCGTCCCTACGCAGCACGACGGTGCCGGACTCACTGGTGTAACTGATCGAACCCGACACTGTCGTCAGCGTGTGTGACCGGCGAACCAGGGTGTCGGTCGGGGTCGGCGCGGACTCCGGGGGCTCGGACGGCGGGGTGGTCGGCTCGTTGCTCACCAAGCGATGTTAGTAGGCCGTGTGCAAAGTGAGCCGGCTTTGGACAACGTCCTGTCTCTGCAAGATATAGACCGGGCGACTCGGGCGCTCATACCATGACTCACGAGGGACGGAGGCATTGGATGAGTGCTGGGGCGGTCATTTCGAAGCCGTGGTTGCGACGAATTGCAATGCCCCCTGTGGTCGCCATGATCGTCGTTCTGCCGATGACGCCGGCAGCAGCACAGACCGGGTCATCGGCCGGCAGTTGTGCTGTGGGACAGGCCGGCTGGCGTGCACCAGTCCAACAGCACTACGTCGTCACGTCGCCCTTCGGCGACCGGACCGACCCGATCTCGCACGTCTACCGCCTGCATGCCGGCGTCGACCTCGCGATGCTGCCCGGACCCGGCCCGGTGGTCGCTGCTGATGCCGGCACCGTGGTTCGATCCGGTCCCTATGGCGGCCTCGGTAACGAGGTGACCCTCGACCACGGCGGCGGTGTGCAGACGCTCTACGGTCACATGTCGCAGATCGCCCCCGGCCTCAAGCCAGGGATGCGTGTCCAGGCCGGTCAGGTGCTCGGCCAGGAGGGATCGACAGGAGCGAGCACCGGACCGCACCTGCATTTCGAAGTCCACCTGAACGGCAAGCCGATCAATCCGGTGCCGTTCATGGTCAAGCACGGCGCACCGCTCAACGGCACTGCGCCGGCACCCGGCGTCGTCGTCGGCTCTGCGCTCCCGGCTGCGGGTGCGCAGCGCAAGGACAGCGTGAACCAACACGCTCTGCCGGTGTCCAAGGATCTGATGAATCTCTATCTCACGGCAGGGCAGAGGTATGGCGTGCCCTGGGCGCTGCTCGCCGGGGTTGGCATGGAGGAGACCGCGCAGGGGCGCAACAACCACACCTCGAGTGCCGGTGCCATAGGTGTCATGCAGTTCATGCCTGGCACTTTCGCTCGCTATGGCGTGGACGGCAACGGAGACGGCCGAGTCGACATACACAACGACGCGGACAGCGTTTACTCCGCTGCCAATGCGCTGCGTGCCTGGGGCGCCGCGAATGGCGCTGCCGGTGTACGGCAGGCGTTGTACTCGTACAACCACGCAGACTGGTACGTCAATGACGTGCTCCACTATGCGGCCGCGTATGCCGGCGACTCCGGCGGGATCGGGTGCACCGACGGGTTGAAACCCGCCGCATCGCCGCAGGCCGTGGCCGCCGTGCGATGGGGGAGAAGGAGGTCGGCAACACCTACCAGTTCGGCGCCAGCGGGCCGAAGGCATGGGACAGCTCGGCGTTCACGCAGGCGGCCTATGCGCAGTCCGGCATCAGACTCCCGAGAACGGCGCAGCAGCAACGTGATTGGCTCGCGGCCGGGCACGGCACCCGGGTGGTACCTGGGCAGGAGCGACCTGGCGACCTGATCTTCGAGAACAGCTATCTCGGGCCCGACCGGGTCGGCTACGTCATCCTCGTGATCGACCCGCAGTCCCAACGCGGTGTCGCCGCACAGGATCCCACGGTCAATGTGAGCTACACGAGCTACGCGGGAGCGCAGCAGAGCAAGCACATCTTCCAGATCTGGCGCGTGAAGGCGCCCACGAAGGGGTCGGTCAACCACTGACGAAACTCGCATGCACGCCCACCACCGGAATCCAGTTGTCCGCGCGCACGACGAATCGCAATTCCAGACGCACCGTCGGGTGCGCCGGACAACAGGAAAGAAGGCAAGGAAATGCGAGTAACTTTGCATAGCAAAGCGATGGCAGCCGGTGCGGTTGCGGCATCGACTGCAATGCTCGGCATCGTGGCTGCGGGGCCGGCACACGCCACTCCGGCGTCGGGATGTACTGCAAATGTGGGTAATTCGGGCTTGAGCGCGGCTGTCGTCGCGCGTGCGGGTGAGAGGATCGCTCATCAGCGGATCAACGCCGAGAAATGTGACATCGGCATCTACATCGGCGCGAACGCTTCCCACGTGACCGTCGACGATGTGACCCTGTCCGGAGCGGGCTTCCAGGGCATCTTTGCCGAGAAGACCTCACGCGTGACGATCGAGAACTCCAGAGTCTTCGACAACGGCTGGCGCACGCTGGATCCGAGTGCGCCCGCGTTGCCACCCAAGGGCGTCCTGCACTCCTACGTCAGCCAGTCGTTCGCGATCAGTCTCTTCGGGGTCTCCGGCGCGGTCGTCAAGGGCAACCAGGTGCACGACAACGGTCGCGGCGGGATCGGGGTCATGGACAACGGCGCCAACGACCCCGGGACGATCACGCAGGACCCTAATGCCCCGTTGAGAGGCTCGACGAACGTCTCCGCCATCGGGAATCACATTTGGAGCAACGCCAACGGCTGCGCGCTGGTGGCGGCCACCCAGAACTTGGCCGGATCGCTGTCGGGTCTGAAACTGGCCGGCAACAGGATCAACGGACCCGGCTTCGATCCAGCCGACAGCGGCGGCATCGTGGTGGCGGCCGATCTGCCGAATTCCTCGGTGAGCCAGGTCAGCGTGAGCGGCAACATCATCACGCATTCCTATGAGGGCGGTGTCGTCGTCAACGCGGAGGCACCCGGGTCCTCGACCAACAACGTGAGGGTGACCGCGAACATCCTGTCGCGGAACAACTGGGGTCACGAGGAGGCACCCAACACCGCCGGTGTGGTCGTCTTCGCGGCGACGGCTCCGGGAGCGGCCAATTACGGCACCACGGTCTCCTGGAACCTGATCACCTCACAGTTCTACGGGGTGTGGGCGCAGCAGAACATGCTGAACCCCGTTCCGCCGACGGTCCACCACAACTGGATCTGGGTGACCAGAGGCGGCACTCCGGTCTCCACCAACTGAGTCGAGGGACGATCGCCGGGCGAGCGCATCAGCGCTCGACCGGCGACGCGTCGTCCCGCGATGCGATCACCAGGTTGATGTCACGCTTACTCAGCTCACGCCTGGCCTCGTCGTCCAGCTCGGCGTCGGTGACCAGGGTGTCCACCTTGTCCAGGGTCGCGATGGTCAACAGGCCGACGGTGCCCCACTTGCTGTGGTCGGCAACGACGACGACGCGCTTGGCTGTCCGGATCAAGGCCCGATTGGTCTGTGCCTCTTGCAGATTGGGCGTTGTCAATCCGGCGTCGATGTCGATGCCGTGCACGCCGAGGATGAGAGTGTCGACGTGAACGGTCGCGAGCATTTCGTTGGCTACCGGGCCGACGAGAGCGTCCGAAGGGGTACGCACACCACCGGTGAGCACCACCAGCCGGTCGTTCTCATCCGGGTCGAAGAGCAGCTCGGCGACGGGAGGGGAGTTGGTCACGACCGTGAGTCGCTTGATGCCGCGCAGCTCCTGAGCAACGGCATACGCCGTCGTGCCGGCCGAGATGGCGACCGAGGACCCGGGAGAGATCAGGCTCGCGGTGGTGCGCGCAATCTCCGACTTCTGCAGGGGATTCATCTCGGACTTCGCCGTGAAACCGGGCTCGTCCGCGCTGCGGTCGGCGCGGGTGGCGCCGCCGTGGACCTTGCGCACCACACCCTTTCGGGCCAGCGTTTCGATGTCGCGACGGATCGTCATGTCGCTGACATTCAGCTCGGCGACCAACTCTGACACCCGGATCCCACCGTGCTCATCCACGGCGCGCGCGATGAGCTCTTGGCGTTGACGGGCCAGCATCGTGATCTCCTTTCGGCGACACGGGTTCCCCCATATTTAAACACGATCAAACAACCAAGGCTCACACAATTCCGGGTGGGCGACGGGTGTTCTGTTCGCACAGGGGTGAGAGACTGGCCCGCGATCCGGTTCGAGCGAAGTTGATTTTGAACAGGCACAGCGAGCTTGGGCTGCGTTGGCATGGCGGCAGCTTGCTGACGCTCTTGCCGGCGCAGAATAAGCCTCGAGTGCAACGAAAGAGAGCACGTACCTTCCATGAGCGACACCTCGCCCAGCGGCCGTACCCCACGGATTCTGTCCGGCATGCAGCCCACGCACGACTCGCTGCATTTGGGCAATTACCTGGGCGCACAGGTCAATTGGGTGCGCATGCAGCAGGACTTCGACGCCTTCTTCTGCGTCGTCGACCAGCACGCCTTGACGGTCAACCCGGAGCCGGAGGAGTTGCGTCGACGCACCCGGGTCACGGCCGCGCAGTACCTCGCCGGCGGCATCGACCCCGACGCCTCGACCGTCTTCGTGCAGTCCCACGTTCCTGAGCACTCCCAGCTCGCCTGGGTGCTCAACTGCATCACCGGGTATGGCGAAGCAGCCCGTATGACGCAGTTCAAGGACAAGTCCGCCAAGCGCGGCTCCGACGGCACCAACGTCGGCCTCTTCACCTATCCGATGCTGATGGCCGCCGACATCCTGCTGTATGACGCCACCTCCGTCCCGGTGGGCGAGGACCAGCGCCAGCACTTGGAGCTCACCCGTGACCTGGCGCAGCGGTTCAACTCCCGCTACGGCGAGACGTTCGTGGTGCCGAACGGGCACATCCCGGAGGGCACCGCGAAGATCATGTCGCTGCAGGAGCCGACCGCGAAGATGAGCAAGTCGGCGGACAACCAGAACGGCAACCTGATGATGCTGGACGAGGTGAAGGTCAACACCAAGAAGATCAAGTCCGCGGTCACCGACACCGACAACGAGGTGCGCTACGACGTCGAAGCGAAGCCGGGCATCGCCAACCTGTTGCGGATCCACTCCGCTCTGTCCAACGACTCGATCGAAGCGCTCGTCGAACGCTATGCGGGCGAGAACAAGTACGGCGCACTCAAGACCGATGTCGCCGCGCTCGTCGCAGAGGTCCAGGCGCCGTTCAGGGCGCGCGTCGAGGAGTTGCTCGCCGACCAGGCCGAGCTGGACCGCGTCCTCGCCCGTGGTGCGGAGCGAGCTCGTTCCGTCGCCGCCCCGGTGCTCGAACGCGCCTATGCCGCAGTCGGATTCATTCCATCCGGGGTCGCTCGCTGATGAAGACGATCGGCGTTTCGATCCCGATCCCGGCCCCCTTTGCGGAGGAGTTGCAGGCTGCCCGGCTGGAGGCAGGCGATCCGTTGGCCGACGCCGTGCCACCGCATGTCACTCTGATGCCTCCGACGCCGGTCGAGCCGGACGCCGAGGACGCGCTGCAGGATCACCTCGCGAAGGTCGCCGGCTCGGTCACCCCTTTCCGTATGACGCTGCGCGGCACCGGCACCTTCCGGCCGATCTCGCCGGTCGTCTTCGTCGCCGTGGCCGAGGGCATCGCCAACTGCGAGCAACTGGAACGCGCGGTGCGCTCCGGCCCGGTGGAGCGGGTGCTCGATTTCCCGTACCACCCGCACGTCACCATCGCCCACGGCGTTTCCGACGAGGCGCTCCAGGAGGCGTTCGACGGGCTCGCGGCATACAGCTGCAGCATGCAGGTCGACTCGTTCTCCCTCTACGAGCACGGGCACGACGGGGTGTGGCGTCCCTACCGGTCCTTCGCGCTCGGCGCTGGCTGACGACCAACCGGACTGATCGGTTAAGCAACGCCGACCTCGTGTGACCCGTATGGTGACAGAGGTCACAGGGGCGCGGTCGAGCGTTCCGGAGCGGAGTGGTGATGGTCACAACGCCGACGCAGGACGGGACCGGCGTGCGCGCGGTCGGGCGGGCACGGATCGCCGCGCGCACGTTGCGCGGCGACCGGTGGTGGTTGACGCCGTTGGCCTACGGCCTGACCCTGCTCATCGTCGGCGTCTATCTCGCCTACGCGGTGTTCGTGAACAAGGACTACTACTGGAAGCCCTACATCTCACCGATGTACTCCCCGTGTCTGACGGGCAACTGCGTCGCGGACAGCGGGTGGGGTTGGTTTCCCAGCATCAACCCGGTGACGCCGGCCCTCATCATCATCATCTTCCCGGCCGGACTGCGCGCGACCTGCTACTACTACCGCAAGGCCTACTACCGCTCGTTCTTCCTGTCGCCGCCGGCCTGCGCGGTTCCCGAGGCGGCGAAGCACTATCGGGGTGAGTCCCGCTTCCCGCTGATCGTGCAGAACATCCACCGCTATTTCTTCTACATCACGCTGATCTTCAACTGCATCCTGACCTATGACGCAGTGATCGCCTTCCGGGACCACCAGGGGCACTGGGGGCACGCCGGACTGGGCACGCTGGTCATGGTGGTCAACGCGATTCTGCTGTGGGGTTACAACGCCTCTTGTCATACGTGCAGGCACGCGATCGGCGGGAGGCTGCGGCACTTCTCCAAACATCCGGTCCGCTACTGGCTGTGGAGCCGGGCGACCGCCCTGAACGCGCGGCACGGCCAGATCGCCTGGGCCTCACTGGTATTCGTGGCGATCACCGACCTGTACATCCGACTGGTCGCCGGTGGCGCCTTCAACGATCCACGGTTTTTCTAGAGATGCGATCCGAGGTCTTTTCGAGATGACAGACACCCCCGACGGGTCGACCCGCCACCCGATGACCGGCAACGAGATGTCCGGCGACGCGCCGGCCGGCATGGAGCACCACGAGTTCGACGTGCTTGTCATCGGTGCCGGCGGGTCGGGTCTTCGCGCCGCCATCGCGGCGCACGAAGCCGGCGCCCGGGTCGCTGTGGTGTGCAAGTCCTTGCTCGGCAAGGCCCACACGGTGATGGCCGAGGGCGGCATCGCGGCGTCCCTGGGCAACCTGTGGCCGGAGGACAACTGGCAGGTGCACTTCCGCGACACGATGCGCGGCGGCAAGATGCTCAATCACTGGCGGATGGCCCAGATCCACGCCCAGGAGGCACCCGAGCGGGTGCTCGAGCTGGAGGACTGGGGCGCGCTGTTCGACCGGACGCCAGAGGGTCTGATCTCGCAGCGCGACTTCGGTGGACACCGTTACGCACGGCTGGCGCACGTCGGGGACCGCACCGGTCTGGAGATGATCCGCACCCTCCAGCAGCGTGCCGTCGCCCTCGGCATCGAGGTCTTCATGGAGTGCACGGTCACCGAGCTCCTGCTCGAGGAGGGCGCGGGTGGGTCGAGGATCTCCGGTGCGTTCGGATATTGGCGGGAGACCGGTCGGTGTCTGCTTCTCGAGGCGCCGAGCGTCATACTCGCGACGGGCGGGATAGGGCGGTCCTTCAAGGTCACCACCAACTCGTGGGAGTACACCGGCGACGGGCACGCGCTGGCGCTGCGCGCCGGTGCGTCGCTGATCAACATGGAGTTCGTGCAGTTCCATCCGACGGGCATGGTGTGGCCTCCGTCGGTGAAGGGTCTGCTGGTGACCGAGTCGGTGCGCGGTGACGGGGGAGTGCTGCGCAACTCCGAGGGCAAGCGGTTCATGTTCGACTACATCACCGACTACTTCAAGGACGAGACCGCGGACACCGAGGAGGAGGCCGACCGCTGGTATGACGACAAGGTCAACAACCGGCGTCCCCCGGAGCTGCTGCCGCGTGACGAGGTGGCGCGCGCAATCAACTCGGAGGTCAAGGCTGGTCGTGGCTCTGAGCACGACGGCGTGTTCCTCGACATCGCCAGCCGGCGCACTCCCGAATACATCATGCGGCGACTGCCTTCCATGTACCACCAGTTCAAGGAACTCGCCGACGTCGACATCACCAAGCAACCTATGGAGATCGGGCCGACATGCCACTACGTCATGGGCGGGATCGAGGTCGATCCGGACACCGAGATGAGTCGTGTACCGGGCCTCTATTCGGTCGGCGAGTGCTCCGGCGGTATGCACGGGTCGAACCGTCTCGGCGGTAACTCGCTGGGTGACCTGCTGGTCTTCGGCAAGCGCGCCGGAGAGGCCGCGGCGGAGCACGCTCGTGGGCTGAGCGGCGATCGCCCGCAGGTCGACCCGGCTGCGGTGAAGTCCGCCGAGCGGCTCGCCCTGGCCCCGTTCGAGCCGGCGGGGAGCACACCGAGAACCCCTACACGCTGCAGCAGGACCTGCAGCAGGTGATGAACGACCTGGTCGGCATCATCCGCACGGCGGATGAGCTGGAGCGCTCGTTGGTGGAGATCGAGAAGCTGAAGCAGCGCGCCCGGCACCTGCTCGTGACCGGCAACCGGCAGTACAACCCCGGCTGGCACCTGGCGCTGGACCTGCGCAACATGCTGATCGTGTCCGAGTCGGTCGCGAAGGCCGCCCTGGCCCGCGAGGAGTCGCGGGGCGGGCACACCAGGGACGACTTCCCGCTGCCGGATGACGTCTGGGCCCACAAGAACCTCATCGTCACCCTCGATGCTGCCGGAACGGGGATCGAGCTGACCGAACAGCCGCTGCCCGAGATGCCCGACGAGCTCAAGAAGCTCGTCGAGTAGTGACTGTCATCCGGGTTTGCTTGAGCGGGAAAGGAGTTGGACGACTGTGGGATACAACCTGAAGATGCGCGTATGGCGCGGGGACGAGTCGGGCGGCGAGCTCGCCGACTACACCGTCGAGGTGTCGGAGGGCGAGGTCGTCCTCGACGCGATCCATCGGCTGCAGGCGACCCAGGCCGGTGACCTGGCCGTGCGGTGGAACTGCAAGGCAGGCAAGTGTGGCTCGTGCAGCGCGGAGGTCAATGGCCGTCCCCGGCTGATGTGTATGACGCGACTGTCGGACTTCGATCCCGCCGAGACGATCACCGTCACACCGATGCGGACCTTCCCCGTGATTCGCGACCTGGTCACCGACGTCTCCTACAACTTCGAGAAGGCCAAACAGGTGCCGGCGGCGGACCTCGGCCCCCGCGACGCGGACGGAAAGCGGCGGATGATGCAGGCCGATGTGCAGCGCGGTCAGGAGTTCCGCAAGTGCATCGAGTGCTTCCTGTGCCAGGACGTCTGCCACGTGGTCCGCGACCACGAGGACAACAAGCAGGCGTATGCCGGTCCCCGATTCTTCCTGCGCTACGCCGAGCTCGACATGCACCCGCTCGACATACACGACCGGCGGGCGTTTGCCCAGGAGACAGCGGGACTCGGCATGTGCAACATCACCAAGTGCTGCACCGAGGTGTGCCCGGAGGGCATTCACATCACCGACAACGCGATCATCCCGATGAAGGAGCGGGTCGCGGACCGCAAATATGATCCGCTGGTCTGGCTGGGCAACAAGATCGGCATCCGCGGGCGTGACTACGAGGGACGCACGCAGGTGGACGGGAGCGGATCGCCCGCGTCGTCGCCGGATTGATTCGAGGTCGCACGCCGACTGTGTCCGGTGTGGCGCCGGACACATTAGGTCATCCTCAGCCTCCGCGCGCCCCGAGGCAGCGGTAACCTGCCACCCGTGGCAACCAGAACCCTGTCCGCGCCCCCGTCGAAGCGCACCGGCAAGCTCGGCAGCACGATCTTCCTGAAGTCGCTGATGGCCGTCACTGGCATCCTTTTCGTGCTCTTCGTGATTGCGCACATGTACGGCAATCTCTACAAGCTGTTCGCCGGTCACACGGCGTTCAACGAATACTCCGAGCACCTGCGGACCATGTTCGAGCCGATCCTGCCAAGGCATGGCTTCCTGACCATCATGGAAGTCCTCCTCGGGATCGCCGTCGTCCTACACGTCTACAGCGCCGTCGTGCTCTGGGCCCGCGCCAAGGCAGCGCGACCGCAGCGCTATGTCGTGAAAAAGTCTGTGGCGCAGTCGTTCTCGAGCAAGTGGATGCGCTGGGGCGGTGTTTTCCTGCTGCTGTTCATCATCTGGCACCTGCTGGAGTTCACCGTCGTCAAGATCAACGTCGGCAGCGGCGGCCAGAGTGCGGCGATCACCAAGGATCCCTACGAGCTGACCGTGCACGCCTTCAACGTGTGGTGGCTGACGATCATCTACGTGCTGGCGATGATCGCCCTCGGGATGCACCTGCATCACGGCATCTGGAGCGCATCGCAGACGCTCGGCTTCACGTCGACTCCCCGTGCCCGCTCGATCGCCAAGACCGTCGGCATCGTGGTCGCCCTGATCGTCGCCGTCGGCTTCGTCATACCGCCGCTCGCCATCGCCTTCGGCGGAATCAAGTAAGGAATTGCCGATGTCTGAACTCATCGATGACCTCTACCAACTCGGCGACCAGATCGAGGACACCAAGGCCCCCGAGGCTCCCATCGAGCAGATGTGGACCAAGGCCAAGTTCGAGAACAAGCTGGTCAACCCGACCAACCGGCGCAAGCTGTCGGTGATCATCGTCGGCACCGGACTGGCCGGTGGCGCCGCCGCCGCGACACTGGGCGAGGCCGGCTACAACGTGAAGTCGTTCTGTTACCAGGACAGCCCGCGTCGGGCGCACTCGGTGGCCGCGCAGGGTGGCATCAACGCCGCGAAGAACTACAACGACGACGGCGACTCGATCTACCGTCTGTTCTACGACACCGTCAAGGGCGGCGACTACCGCTCCCGCGAGTCCAACTCCTACCGCCTCGCTGAGGTCAGCACCGACATCATTGACCAGTGCGTGTCGCAGGGCGTCCCCTTCGCCCGCGACTACGGCGGCCTGCTGGACAACCGCTCGTTCGGTGGTGTGCAGGTGGCTCGCACCTTCTACGCCCGAGGCCAAACGGGTCAGCAGTTGCTGATCGGCGCGTACCAAGCGATGGAGCGTCAGGTTGCGGCCGGCACGGTGGAGCAGTTCACGCGACACGAGATGCTGGAAGTGGTCATCGTCGACGGTAAGGCCCGAGGCATCATCGCCCGTGACATGGTCACCGGCGAGATCGAGACGCACGTCGCCGACGCCGTCGTGCTTGCCAGTGGTGGCTACGGCAACGTCTTCTACCTGTCGACCAACGCGATGGGCTGCAACGTCACCGCCAGCTGGCGGGCGCACCGCAAGGGCGCCTACTTCGCCAACCCGTGCTACACGCAGATCCACCCGACCTGCATCCCGGTCGCCGGTGACTACCAGTCGAAGCTGACGTTGATGAGCGAGTCGTTGCGCAACGACGGCCGCATCTGGGTGCCGAAGCGCGCCGAGGACTGCGAGAAGGACCCGCGCGACATACCCGAAGAGGACCGCGACTACTACCTGGAGCGCAAGTACCCAGCGTTCGGCAACCTCGTGCCGCGTGACATCGGCAGCCGGCAGGCCAAGGTCGTCTGCGACGAGGGCCGTGGCGTCGGACCGAAGGTCGGCGACTTCCGCCGCGGTGTCTACCTCGACTTCGCGAACGCGATCAATCGCTTGGGCAAGGAAGCGGTCAAGGCCAAGTACGGCAACCTCTTCGACATGTACCAGCGGATCACGGGGGAGAACCCCTATGAGGTGCCGATGCGCATCTACCCGGCGGTGCATTACACGATGGGCGGCCTGTGGGTCGACTACGACCTGGAGACCACGATTCCGGGCCTGTTCGCGGCGGGGGAGGCCAACTTCTCCGATCACGGCGCCAACCGCCTCGGTGCATCGTCGCTGATGCAGTGCCTGTCTGACGGCTACTTCGTGCTGCCGAACACCATTCGCGACTACCTGGCTCGGGGACCGTTCGAGCCCGTCGCCGAGGACGCGCCGGAGGTGCTTGAGGCCCGTAAGTCGGTTGAGGATCGGATCGAGAAGTTCCTGTCGATCAAGGGTGAGCGGACGGTCGACTCCTTCCACAAGGAGCTCGGCAACATCGTCTGGGAGTACTGCGGCATGGAGCGCAACGACGCCGGACTGCGCAAGGCGATCGACCTGATCCGCTCACTGCGCGAGGAGTTCTGGCGCAACCTGAAGGTGCCGGGTTCGGCGGCGACGCTCAACCAGTCGCTGGAGAAGGCCGGCCGGGTGGCCGACTTCTTCGAGCTCGCCGAGCTCATGTGCATCGACGCGCTGCACCGCACCGAGTCGTGCGGCTGTCACTTCCGGACCGAGTCGCAGACCGAGGATGGCGAGGCGCTGCGCGACGACGACAAGTTCGCGTATGTCGCGGCGTGGGAGTTCACCGGTGGCGACCAAGGCAGCTACAAGCCGCCCGTGTTGCACAAGGAAGACCTCGTCTACAAGAACATCGCGTTGAAGCAGCGGAGCTACAAATAATATGAATCTCACATTGAAGATCTGGCGCCAGGCCGGGCCCGACACACAGGGCGAGCTGGTGACCTACCCGGTGACCGACATCTCCGAGGACATGTCGTTCCTGGAGATGCTCGACGTGCTCAACGAGCAGCTCACCGAGTCCGGCGACGAGCCGGTGGCGTTCGACTCCGACTGTCGCGAAGGCATCTGCGGCATGTGCTCGTTGATGATCAACGGCGAGGCGCACGGCCCGGAGGTCACCACGACCTGCCAGTTGCACATGCGTACGTTCACCGACGGTGACACGATCACCATCGAACCGTGGCGCGCGCAAGCGTTCCCACTCGTGCGTGACCTGATAGTCGACCGGTCGGCATTCGATCGGATCATCCAGGCGGGTGGCTTCGTCTCGGTCAACACCGGTGCCGCCGTCGAGGCCAACAACCTGCAGGTGCAGAAGCACAAGGCCGACCGCGCGTTCGACACAGCCACCTGCATCGGCTGCGGTGCGTGTGTCGCCGCGTGCCCGAACGCCTCCGGCATGCTCTTCCTCGGCGCCAAGATCACCCACCTCGGTGAGCTGCCGCAGGGCCAGCCCGAGCGTGACTCGCGCGTGGTCAAGATGCTCAACCAGCACGACGCGGAGGACTTCGGCGGTTGCCAGAACCTCGGCGAGTGCTCGGCGGCGTGCCCCAAGGAGATCCCGCTGGATGTCATCAGCCAGCTGAACCGCGACTTCATCAAGGCCAAGCGCTGACAAGGGTTTTCGTCATACGAACGAAAGAAGACTGGCCGGGTAATTACTCGGCCAGTCTTCTTTTCGGTGCACGAGTCTCCCCAGTGTCGGGCCGTGTGCGGGTATGCCGGGCCGGGCCGTTCACGAGCTGACATTGGGGAGAGGTATGAGCGATCTCGCGCGGGTGGGCGTGCACGAGTCTCCCCAGTGTCGGGCCGTGTTGTTCACGAGCTGACACTGGGGAGAGGTATGAGCGGTCCCGCGGGTGTGGGCGTGCACGAGCTGACACTGGGGAGAGGTATGAGCGGTCCCGCGGGTGTGGGCGTGCACGAGCTGACACTGGGGAGAGCTATGACCGGTCCTGCGCGTGTGGGCGTTCACGAGTCTCCCCAGGGGAGCGAAACGTTCACGCAGATACCGCGCCGAAATCTCCGCGATCCGGAAAGTGGAGTCGCCATTCGTTGCGCAACGGCGGCACCTTGATGCCGCGCTCGGCCAAGCCGCCGGATACCCGCTGGATGGTGTTGCCGGGCGTGGTCCAGATGTCAGTGGCTACCAGGATGATGAACCGCCATCCGAGCCCTTCGAAAAATTCGCGGCGCCCAATGTCCTGGCTCCACTGCGACTTCCGTTCGATGTGCTGTCGGCCGTCATACTCGACGGCGAGCTTGATGCCCTTGTATCCCATGTCCATGCGTCGCAGCAGTACGCCTTCCTCGGTGTGGAAGCGCAGATTGACGGTCGGCTCCGGCAGGCCGGCCAGCACGATCAGCATTCGCGAGCGACTCTCTTGGGGAGAGTCGACATCGGAACGGACAAATGCGCTCGCCCGGCGAGCACGGGCGATGCCGTTCGAGTGCGCTTGTCGAGCGAACGCGGCCAATTCCGCTGGTGTGACAGAGGTTCGGCGTACCAGCGAGTCTCCGGCCACCACCAGGTCGACAAGATCCGAAGTGGCCGCGAGATCGACGAAGGTCTGCGGCGGAGCAGTGACCGTCGTCCCGCGCCGTGTCCAGAGCATCGGCCGAGTGCGGTAGCGGTGAGTGCGGATTCCGGGGAGATCGCAACGCAACCGATGGGGAACCGCCAGATGTATGTCGGGAGTGTCCGGGGCCGTGCCGCCATACCAGGTCACTGCGCTCTGATGACTCAGGCCGTAGGCACCCGGCACCATCTCGAGCGCGGCGCGTGCGCGAGTCTCGAAGTCCAAGGCGCCTTCAGACGACACGTAGCAGTCTCGGTGTAGTCGGCGAAATCCCTTGCCAGTCAATGTTCGCCGACTCAGGCCCTGCTTCCGTCCGGACGCGCTGCGGAACGGAACTCGCGGATCGAAGGTGTCGTCCATCGAGTCAGGATGACCTTCCACCGTCATACGGCGCAGAAGTTATCCACAGTCGCAGACCCGACGCGCGACATTTTCGGGCATGCATGAGTCTCCCCAGTGTCGAGCCGTGACCGGTGTTCGGACCTGCGACCGTTCACTAGCTGACACTGGGGAGGGCTGTGATCGGAATTTCGGGTTCGGACGGTGCGCGAGCTGACACTGGGGAGAGTTATGACCGGTCTCGCGCGTGTTGGTGTGCACGAGTCTCCCCAGTGTCGAGCCGTGACCGGTGTTCGGACCTGCGACCGTTCACTAGCTGACACTGGGGAGGGCTGTGATCGGAATTTCGGGCCGGACCGTTCACGAGCTGACACTGGGGAGAGCTATGACCGGCTCTTCTCCTGTATGACGAACTCCCGTATGACGAACTACCGCGCGACCAGCTCGTTGATCACCGGCGCAGCGGAGCCCGGGGTGAAGAGCATCCGCACTCCCGTCACCTGCCAGGTCGGGTCGACGTCACCTGTCGCGTATGACGAACCCCCGCCAGTGCACCGATCGTCGTCCACGTGCCGTCGTGTTGCACTTGCAGCTCACCGGCGCCGGTGCCGACGACCGAAACCTGCTGCAACGACACGGGATCGGCATACGTGCGGGCGAGGAACGAGCCCTCGACCGGCTTAGATCCCGCTTGGTATGCCGTGCCCAGGTCGGCGTCGAAGGCGTCGGCAGCGCCGCTGCCGTTCGCAGCCGGCAGGTTCGACGAGACCGGTGACGTCGCGGACACCGCGAAGTCGCGGATCTTGACCCACTTGCCACCCGGGTTGAGCGCCGTCGCACGAAGCCGGACGTAGCGCGCTTGGACGGGGGTGTCGAAGGTGTAGCGAACCACCGGTTTGGTGTCGAACTCCGCGGCCGTCGTCCAGTGTTCCCCGTCAGTCGAGTAGTCGAGTGCCGCGTGATAGATCATGTCGCCGGTCTGGCTGTCGCTGTCGGACTGCCGGACCACCACACTGCCGACCTGCTGCGTCGCGCCGAGGTCGACCTGGACGTTGCTGCCGACCGACGGCGCTGCGTTCGACCAGTAGTAGCTCGACGGGTCGTTGTCGGTCATCTTGCTGACGCCATACGAGGAGTAGGTGCCCATCGAGCTGCTCGGAGTGCTCGAATACCCCTTGGTGTCAATGGGTTTCGCACCGAGCCAACTGATGAACTCGTTGTTCGCCTTCGTCGTGAACGCCTCGAACGCGCCGTCGCCCACGGACGGCACTATCTGGTTCGGCTCGGGTTCGCCATTGGACCCCTGGTCCGGGACGGTCGGCTTCTTGGCATCGGCGACCGCGTCCTGAGCGGCGAAGTATTCGCGCGTCGCCGTCGACCCGTCTCCGGCGTCGAGAGCGGTCAGCATCGCGATCTCGTGCTGCAGCGCGGTCGCCCACTTCGCGGCCGCATTGACCCACGGCGCGGCATCACGGGCGAAGCCGGGTTGCGCCATACCGGCCAGGGTGCGGGGGAGCGCGACGATCGCGGCCAGCCGCTGGTCGAGCGCCGGGGTTGCCCCCGAACTCCCGCCCGACCGCGCCTGCCAGAACGCCGCGATGTCCTTGCTCAGCGCGGGCGCCTTCTGGGTGCTCGCCCGGTAGGGCCACTCCTGGTTGAGATCGGCGAAAGTGCGCAGCGCGGTCCGGGTCCCCTGGTCGGGGCCGGCCAGCTCGTCCAGCACCGCGGACATCGAGGCGTTGGCGTCATACTTCGGGCCGTTCCAGGTGTAGTCGCCGTAATTCGCCAGCGCCGGCATCGAGGCGTAGGGCTCGATCATCGGGTTGGACGTGATCCCATCGATGTACTTGTAGAGGTCGGGCGCCCGCCCGGTCAGCGGGTTCAGGAACAGCCGCCCGCGCTTGCCGTCGTTCACCGGGAAGTTGTCCCAGATGTAGAGGTGGTCGGTGTTGTATGACGTACTCGCGCGCTGCACCGATGCAGCGGTGATCGTGTCGGAGAAGACGCCCTCTCCGGTCCACTGGACCAGCACGTCGTCGTCCAGCCGCGTGCCGAACTCGGCCTTGTAGGGATCCGGACCGGAGCCGTTGTAATTGGTCGGAACGGTCTGCAACGGCGCCAGCCCGTTGGGCTTGATGTAGTCCTGGTTGATCCGATTGAGGTAGTCAGCCTGCGCATCGGCCAGCCAGTGCCAATCGCCGTTGTCGGGATACTTCGCCTTGTCCGCCGCACAATGGAACGACAGCGGGATGTCGTCCAGGGCGATGTAGAACGAACGCACCCCGAGACTGCGCAACTGGTCGAACTTCGCCTCGGTCGCCTTCAGATCGGCATCGGAGGAGTAGCAGATGTCGTTGCCCGGCGACAGCGCGAAGGTGAAGTCGACGTGAATGTCGTTCGCCGTCTTGACCAGCTCCTTCATCCGGTCCAGGGCCGCACCGCTGTATGGCGTGCGCCATTTCGCGCGCAGCAGTTGGTCGTCCTTCGGCGTGTAGATGTAGGTGTTCATCTTGTGCTCGCCGTAGAACGCCATCTGGTCGAGGCGGGCCTGATGAGACCACGGGATGCCGTAGAACCCCTCGATCGCACCGCGGATCGACATCAGCGGCCAGTCGCGGATGCTGACGCCGGGCACCACCTTGTGGGTGATCAGTTGCCGCAGTGTCTGCGCTGCGTAATAGGTCCCGCGCTGGTCGACACCGTTGAGCGCGACGGTCGGGTAGCCGTCATACCGGCCGCTGGCCAGGACGTAGCCGTCGGCCTTCAGCCCGGTGGCGTTCTTGGCGCCGAGGCCGTCGACGGCATCGTCGATGGCGGGGTTGTTCGCGACGGTGCCGAGATAGATCCGCTTCCCGCCGCCGGTGGCCGTCCTGCTGACGACCGGATTGCCGCCGGCCGCCGTGACGATGCGGCTGACGAGTGCGACGGTCGATGCGTCCGGGTTGTCGCCGGTCACGATGAGGACCTTGCCGCTGAGCGGCACCTGGTCGCCCGACGCGTGCATCTCCTGTGGCGCTGGAAAGACCGTGGGCAGGGTGGAAGTGGTTGTCGTTGAACCAGTTTCGCCGCTCGCACGAGCCGGCGCGACGCTCGCACCGGTGAGCCCGAAGGCGATAGCGACGACGGTGCCGAGCACCGTCGCACTGCGGGCGGAGGTATGACGCTTGACGAGTTGACGGGTGTTGCGGGGCGTGAGTGTGGTCACCGTGAAGTTCCTTCCTCAGGCAGGTCCAGGGGAGAGGTCTAGACCAATTTGACTCCACTGACGCTAGCGAACTTCGCCGCCCGATGGTGGCCTGCGCGCCGCCTGTTCATGGAGCGAGCGGGAACCACAGCTCGCACCGGTCGGCCGGCAGGACCGCCTCGGCATACTCCACCGGCTGGGCGGCCAGACGTGCGCGACGGGTGAGCCGGAAGACCGGCCTGGTCGCCGGAAGCTGCAGCGCGCGGGCCTCCTCGGCATCGGGCAGGTCCGCTCGCACCGATTCCTCGCCGCCGTCCGGTTGCCGCCCGTCACGGGCCAGATGGTCGTAGAGACTGCCGGTGAGGTGGCGCGCCTCCTCGAGCGTGAGCAGGTCCGCGCGCAGCCAGGTGCGCTCCAGAGCCAGCGGCACACCGTCACCGCGGCGGAGCCGACGTACGCAGATCGCGCCGTTGCCCGGACCGAGGAAATCGCGTACGGCAGTGGGAGGTTCGGGGTCGGTGCCCGCATCCAAGATCTCAGTTTCCGGGTGCAGGTGATGCGCACGCAACGCGGCGGCGAAGGAACCGAGTTGGACCCGCAGCGACACCGGTTGCGGTGCTCGGACGGAACCCGATCCGTGCACGGTGCGGACCAGGCCGGCGTTGACGAGTTCGGCGAGCGCCCGGCGGATCGTCATACGCGCGACTGCCCACTGCTGCGCCAGCTCGCGCTCCGACGGCAGCGCCGCGCCCGGCTCCAGCTGCTCGACCTGCACCCGCAGGGCAGCACTGATCCGTGCATATTTGGAACCGTCCGGCTGCTCGCTCACCGGGTCATGATGGCCCATTGCGCCATACAGCGGCGTAGGCGCGCGTCGGTCAGGCGACTCGGCGCAGGTATGACGGAGCGCTGACCTGCCGGTAGATGCCGACCAGCTCGTCAACGGCGGCCGGCCAGTTGCGGTGCTCGATGTTGGTCCGGGCGCGATGACCCATCCGCTCCCGCATGGCCGGGTCGGCGACCAGCCCGCCAACGGTCTCGCGCAGCACACCACAGCGGTCCGGGTCGAACAGGAGGCCGGTGACACCCGGCCGGACGATGTCCAGCGGCCCGCCGGCTGCCGGAGCGACCACCGGCAGGCTCGAGGCCATCGCCTCCTGCACGGTCTGGCCGAAGGTGGCGTGGCGGCCGGGGTGGACGAAGAGGTCGAAAGCCGCGTAGGTCCCGGCCAGCTCCATCCCCTGGCGGTGGCCAAGGAACGACGCCCGGGGGATCAGCTGCTCCAGTCGGTCTCGCTCGCGTCCGCCGCCGACGATCGCCAGTGAGACGCCCGGCAGGTCGGCGAGCTCGGCCAGCCGGTGCAATTCCTTCTCCGGCGCGAGTCGGCCGACATACCCGACGATCGTCTCGCCGTTCGGTGCCAGGCATTTGCGCAGCTCGCGCGTGAGTTCACCCGCGCGGCGGTCCGGGTGGAAGACCGCCGTGTCGACGCCGCGGGCCCAGCGGCCGATCCGGGGGACGTCGCTGTCAGCGAGCAGCTGCATTGCGGCCGTGCTCGGCGCCAGCGTCATACCTGCGACCGACAGGGCGCGGTGCAGCGACTTGGAGGAAGGGTGGGCCAGCCGGCCGGGCAGGTCGGTCTGGAAGACCGCGACACTCGGGATGCCCAGGTGGTCGGCGGCGGTCAGGCCGCGGGTGCCGAGGCCGAGCAGGGAGGCGACGTGCACGACGTCGGGCGCGAATTCGGTCAGCTGACGCTCCAGCTCGGCGGTCCGCCCGCGTAGCCGCAGGCCGCCGACGCCGCGCACCGTCCGCACCGGAAAGCCGCGGTATGACGAAGGGGCGGGACCGGGGCACAACACGATTGCCTGGTGGCCGGTCGCGGCGAGCCTGTCGAGCACCTGGCACACGCTGGTCGTCACTCCGGTGAACGTCGGAATGAAGGAATCGGTGACGATTGCTATTCGCACGTTGCACAGATTGCGCGCCGAAGGTGTCCAGCAGGTGAATGACGAGGGCCCGATCCCGTGAGGGACCGGTGAAGAGCGTGCACTAGCTTGTTGCTCATGTCGACCGAGCAGACCGGACCCATCAAGGGCTTCTGGACCGTTATCCCCGCGGGCGGTTCGGGCACTCGGCTGTGGCCGCTCTCGCGTTCGGGCTCACCGAAGTTCCTGCACGATCTCACCGGTTCGGGATGGTCGCTGTTGCAAGGCACGGTCGACCGACTGGCGCCGCTGTCGGAGGATCGGCTGCTGATCGCGACCGGTCTGCGGCACGCCCCCGAGGTTCGCCAGCAGCTGCCCGATCTGGGCATCGACTCACTGCTGGTCGAGCCGTCGCCGCGGGAGTCGATGCCGGCCATCGGTCTGGCCGCGGCGATCCTTGAGCAGCGAGATCCCGACGCGATCATCGGGTCCTTCGCCGCCGACCACGTCATCCGTGATGTGGAGTCCTTTCGCGTCAGCGTGCGTGAGGCCATCGCGGTTGCCCGGACCGGCCGGCTGGTGACGATCGGCATCGAACCAAAAGGTCCGGCAACGGGATTCGGCTATATCAAGCTCGGCAAGCCGCTCGACGTCGAAGGCGCGCCGAGTGCGCACGGGGTCGACTCCTTCGTCGAGAAGCCGGATGTCGAGACCGCCCGCTCCTATCTCGCCAGCGGCGAATACCGTTGGAACGCAGGCATGTTCGTCTTCAGGGCGAGCATGCTGCTCGACATGCTCGACCACTACCAGCCCGGACTGGCCAGCGACCTGCGCTCCATCGCCGACAACCCGTTGCGATTGACGGAGCTGTGGCCGCGACTGACCGAGATCGCGATCGACAAGGCACTCGCCGAGCCGGCTGCGGCCGATGGACGAGTCGCAGTGATACCAGGGCATTTCGACTGGGACGACGTCGGTGACTTCGACTCGCTCGGGTCGCTGCTCAGCGAATCCCTCGACGGTGTCAAGGTTCTCGGCAATGTGGACGATGTCGTGGCCGAGGACACCACGGGCGTCATCGCGCCGCGCTCCGGCCGGGTGGTCGTCACTCTCGGCGTCAAGGACATCATCGTTGTCGACACCCCCGATGCCCTCCTCGTCACCACCCGGGAGCGGGCGCAGGACGTCAAGAGCGTCGTGCAGCGGCTGAAGTCCGGCGGCCGCGGCGAACTCGTCTGAGATGGGCCTGCCGACCTGGGCGCTCCGCACCGGCTACCGCAACGCTGTCCGGCCCGTGCTCTTCCGTGTCGGCGGTGGTGACGCCGAAGCCGCCCACCACCTCACCTTGCGTCGTATGGCGCAGGTAGGTGAGCACCCTTCCGCCATACGAGCATTGGCGCTGGGTATGCCGCAACCCTCGTCGCCGATCGAGGTGGCCGGCGTGCGATTCCCTGGGCGTGTTGGCCTCGCCGCGGGTGTCGACAAGGACGGTGTCGGCGTAAAGGTTTGGAAACACTTGGGATTCGGTCACGTCGAGCTCGGCACGGTGACCGCGCAGGCACAGCCGGGCAACCCGCAACCGCGGCTCTTCCGGCTGCGTGGCAGTGACGCGATCATCAATCGAATGGGCTTCAACAACAACGGTGCCCAGGCGCTTGCGGACCGACTCGCGGAGGTGGGCCCGATCGGCATACCCATTGGCGTGAGCATCGGCAAGACCAAGGTCACGCCGGTCGAGGACGCCATCGGCGACTACCTGACCAGCCTCGCGGCACTCGAGGAGCACGCCGACTACTTCGCGATCAACGTCTCCAGTCCGAACACGCCGGGACTGCGGTCGCTGCAGGACAAGGAACCACTCGCCGAGCTGCTGGCGGAGCTCGTGACGGCGACCGCCAAACGATCGCGCACCCCGATCTTCGTCAAGATCGCCCCGGACCTGACCGACAGCGCGATCGACGACGTGCTCGAGGTCGCCCTACGCGCCGACGCCAGCGGCGTGATCGCGACCAACACCACGCTCTCGCGGGACGGCCTGGCCGAAGCCGACTTGCCGCTCGCGGACGAAGCGGGCGGACTCAGCGGTGCCCCACTGACCCGCCGTGCCCGGTATGTCGTGCAGCGGATCGCGTCGCGTTCGTCGCTACCCGTCATCGGGGTCGGGGGAGTGATGAACGCCGACGACGGTCGTGCGCTGATCGATGCCGGCGCGTCCCTCGTGCAGATCTACAGCGGCTTCATCTACCGCGGCCCGGCGCTCGTCGCCGAGCTCAACCGCGCCCTCTCCTGACGCCAGCACGCAGCGCGCGCAATCCCCTTTTACACGCCCGACCGACCCCACCACTTCTGATTGACCGGCATACCTCCGCATTGACCGGCATGCCGAAATGGTCGATTTCCGTATGCCGGTCGATCACCTGGTATGCCGCTCAATCACGGAGAGGTGTCGGGACTTGCGAGGCAGCGGTCCCTCGGGGATCGGCCACCCGCCGTCCGGCACCGGGCGAACCCCAAGGTCTGCCATCACCTGCACGAACTGATACGCGTTCAGCGCCTCGCCCCAGTCCCAGTGGCCGACCTTCCGGACGTCTGGGTGTCGGAGCAGGCGGTCGTCGCGACGCTTGGCTCGCCATACGGCCTCTTCTGCCTCGTCACCTCTGAGTCCGTCAGCGACGCGGAACTTCAGACGGCCGTCGGCCTCGCCGATGATGCCGAGCTCCGGCCAAAAGAAGTCGACCCGCCCGATGAAACCCGAGGCGTCGTAGAACTTGACCTGCAACTCCGGCATCGGCAACCCGAGCTGGAACATCCGGACCCGGCTCAGCGACTCCAACGGCGACTCGGAGCGGGCATCGGCGAGCAGGAGCGTCAGCTCCGCCATTCGGCAACCGCGTGCACGTCGTGGTAGCTCGCGCACCTGGGCGAGCACCTCGGGCTGCTCGAGCAGGGTGAGTCGAAGTGCCTCGTCACACATCGCGATCGCAGACTCGAGGCTTGCATAACGGGCCCGATCAATGACCGTGCGGTCCAGGTCGGTCACCCGCAGCCCACCGATGTCCACTACTTTCGGCGCGAACGCGGTCCGTCGTCGCCTGGCCTGTGGCGACCGGCCGGTGCCGCGGGGCGGCCTTGCGAACTCGACGAGCTCGTTCTGCTGACCGATCGCCGCCAGTCGCCAGACCGCCCTCGCGGTGTCGTGAGCGTAGATGCGCGGTTCCTGGGCGACTGCCTCCATGGCAAGAGCCGTCAGGATGAGCCGCTCCTCGTGCTCCAGTGCGCTGGGATCGCAGGTCACAAAAGACCCCTGTCGCAGCCGATTCCAGGGCAGGTCGGCATCGTCGGATGCGTCGATCAGTCGGAGTCGTCCGATCGGGGCGGAGACCAGTTGCCCACGCAGCCGTTGGACGTTCGCTGCGCAGAGCTCGACGTGCTCGAGGCGGGCCGCTGCGACGTCGTCGGAGTTGTCTGGGAGGGGTTCGGCATTGCTGACGGTACGACGGTCATCTCGGAAGCCTGCCGGATCGGCGGCTCGGGCCTCGAGAGTTATCCACAGCCGCGATTGACCGGCATACCGACGCACTGACGGGCATGCCGAACCGGCCCATTTTCATATGCCGGTCAATACGGAGGTATGCCGGTCAATCAACGGGGGCCGGTTCGCCGGTAGCCTGGCCGAATGCTGCATCGGGTCAAGCGAATTCGGGAACTCTTCATACCCGGTGTCTTCGGTCTGCTCGCGCTCATCGCGCTGGTGTGTGTGCTGGCGAGTTGCCAGAGCAGTTCGGGCGGGGCCGCCGCCGGTGGCTCGCCCGCAGCGACGGGCGGCACCGCGCAGGACAGCAACCGCAACGACGGTATGTCGACCGTGGCCGTCGCACAGCTACCCGACCAGGCACGTACGACGTTGGCGCTGATCAAGTCCCATGGACCGTTCCCCTACCACCAGGACGGCGTGGTGTTCCAGAACCGCGAGCGCCTCCTGCCGCGCGAATCCTCCGGCTACTACCACGAATACACGGTCAAGACCCCTGGCTCAGGGGACCGCGGCGCGCGCCGGATCATCAAGGGCCGCGACGGCACGCTCTACTACACGTCCGATCACTACGACAGTTTCAAGAGGATCGTGCAATGACCACTGCTACCGACCTCATCGCGCAGGGCGCCTCCGGACTGCACCCGACCGTCGACATCGCCGGAGCGCGGATAGCCGCCCGCGAAAAGGGCTGGCGCACCGTCGAACTCGACACATCTTCGGGCACCGACAAGGCGCACTTCCTCGATGTATGCCGCAAGGCGTTCGACCTGCCGGACTGGTTCGGCAACAACTGGGACGCACTCGCCGACAGCCTCACCGACGTCGACGACACCCCGGGCACCCTCGTGCTGTGGCACGCAGCCGGCACGCTCGAGGCACCGGTGCGCGAGACGGCGGCCGAGATCTTCGCCGAGAGGGCGGACCAGGCCACGAGCCGCGGACTGGCCGCTTTCCTGGTGCTGGTCGGAGACGACGTGAACCCCAGACGTACGATGAACGACTTGTGAGTGACCTTGCCTCTTCGTACACGACTGTGGACCCCGCTGCGGCCGCCGTCGCCGAGATCGAGCGGCTGCTCCCGCAGCTGATCGCTTGGCGCCGCGACCTACACGCGCACCCCGAGGTCGCACACCGTGAAATGCGCACGACAACGTTCCTGCGCGAGACTCTTACCGCTGCGGGTGTCGAGGTCACCGCGCTTCCGGGCACCGGCCTGATCGCCGACCTCGGTGCAGCCGACCCGACCCGCCGTGTCGCCCTGCGCGCTGACCTCGACGCGCTCCCGGTGCCCGAACGCAGCGGCCTGCCCTTCGGGTCCACGGTCGACGGCGTGTGCCACGCATGCGGACACGACGTACACACGACCGTCGTGCTCGGTGTTGCCTTGGCACTGAAGACGATTGAGCCGACGCTCATCGATCGTGGCCTGGCGATCCGCTGCATCTTCCAGCCGGCTGAAGAAGTGATGCCCGGCGGCGCGCACGAGGTGCTCGACGCCGGAGCGATGGACAACGTGGACCGGGCACTTGCGGTGCACTGCGACCCCAGCATCGACGTGGGCACCGTCGGCCTGACCGTCGGTCCGATCACCGCCGCGTGCGATCAGGTCGAGGTCACCCTGACCGGGCCGGGCGGCCACACTTCCCGGCCGCACCTGTCCGCCGATCTCACGTTCGCGCTCGGCAAGGTCCTCACCGAGGTGCCCGCCGTGCTGAGCCGTCGCCTCGACCCCAGGTCGGGTGTGGCGCTTGTCTGGGGCCAGGTCGCCGCTGGCAACGCCGCAAACGTCATACCCGCCACCGGCCGCGTCGTCGGCACCCTGCGGATGCTGGACGCCGACGAATGGAAGCGCGTCGACGGCCTCGTGGCGCAGGTGGTCCAGGAGGTCGTCGCGCCATACAAGGTGGCGGCGCAGGTCGCGCACATCCGCGGTGTGCCGCCCGTTGTCAACGACGCCGCAGCGATCGCTGCCCTCGCGTCCGCCGCGAGCGCGACCGAAGGTGAGCGCAGCGTCGTCCCGACCCGTCAATCGCTCGGCGGCGAGGACTTCTCGTGGCTCCTGCAGACGACGCCCGGCGCGCTGGCCCGGCTCGGGACGCGGGCACCCGGCGGCCCGACCTATGAGCTGCATCAGGGCGACCTGGTCATCGACGAGACCGCGATCGGAGTCGGCACTCGCGTACTGGCCGTAGCAGCACTCAGCGAGGTATGACGCCGCGGGCGCATAACAGTTCGGTCGCAGAACCGTGATCTGTGGTTCCGGTCACCATTGGCCCGCTAGGCTGCCGACTTGCCCCACTGGGGGTGACTGAACCTTGGGGGATCCGTCCACACCCTTCGGCGTCCGCAACAGCGGAGCCACCTTCAGTAGAAGTTGCACCATGAAAAGGAGACACCGTGCGTTCGGTGATGAAGATTGCGGCCGTCTCGGCCGTTGCCGCGATGGCCCTGGCCGGCTGTGGCAGTAAACCTGCAAGCAACAACTCCGCCAGCGGCGGCGCCACGGGGTCGACACCGGCCACTGGCGCCAGCACTGCCGCAGCCTCCGGAAAGAAGCTCAGCGCCTGCATGGTGCTGGACACCGGTGGTGTGGACGACAAGTCGTTCAACGAGAACTCGTGGGCGGGTATGCAGGCCGCGGCCAAGGCCAACCCCAACATCAAGGTCAAGTACGTCCCGTCCAACTCCGGGAGCGACTACACGCCGAACCTCACCAAGTACGCCCAGGGCGGGTGTGACTCGGTGATCGCCGTCGGTGGCCTCATGGGTGACGCGCTGAAGAAGGTGTCCAAGCAGTTCCCGAAGGTCCACTTCGCCGAGATCGACAACGGCAACCAGAGTGCTGCCAACATCTACGGCATCGAGTACAACACCGCACAGGCCGGCTTCCTCGCCGGCTACCTCTCGGCGGGTATGACGAAGACCGGCACCGTCGGCACCTGGGGTGGCCTCGCCATCCCGCCGGTGACGATCTACATGGACGGCTACTGGGAGGGCGTCCAGTACTACAACACGACCAAGAAGAAGTCGGTCAAGGTCCTCGGCTGGAACGAGAAGAACCAGAAGGGCGGCACCTTCTCCGGCTCGTTCACCGACCAGAACAAGGGCAAGTCGATCACCCAGGCGATGGTCAGCCAGGGCGCCGACATCGTCTTCCCGGTGGCGGGTGCCTCTGGCCTCGGGGCCGGCGCGGCCGCGCAGGCGTCCGGCGGCAAGCTCAACCTGATCTGGGTTGACACCGACGGCTGCCAGAGCGCCGCCAACTACTGCAAGTACTTCATCACCAGCGCCACCAAGAACCTCGCCGGTGGTGTCGAGTCGTACTTGAAGCAGGCGGCGGACGGGACCTTCCCGACCGGCAACTACATCGGTGACTTGAAGAACAGCGGCACCGGCATCGCGCCGTTCCACCAGTTCGACTCCAAGGTGCCGGCCGCGCTGAAGACGGAGCTCGCACAGGTCAAGGCGGACATCATTTCCGGCAAGATCAAGATCACCTCGCCGGCCCAGCCGAAGTAAGAAGCACAGTCACTGGGGTTAATCCAGGTCTCACTGGGTTTATTCAGTCCGTGGGTGGTTCGGCAACTATGCTGCCGACCACCCACGGTTGTCTGTTGGGGTATGGCGGGGAAGTGGTGCGATCCACCGCGCCCTGCCACTGAAGTCGACAAGGAGCACGAGTGAAACTCGAACTGCGCGGCATCACCAAGAAGTTCGGGTCGTTCACGGCGAACGATCACATCGACCTGGTGGTCGAGCCCGGGCAGATCCACGCCCTGCTGGGTGAGAACGGCGCCGGCAAGTCGACGCTGATGAACGTGCTCTACGGCCTTTACGAGCCCACCGGCGGCGAGATCCTCGTCGACGGTGAGCCACAGAAGTTCAGCGGTCCTGGCGATGCGATGCGCGCCGGGATCGGCATGGTCCACCAGCACTTCATGCTCGTGCCGGTGTTGAGCGTCGCCGAGAACGTCATGCTGGGCGACGAATACACCCGGTCCGCAGGCATGTTGGACCAGAAGAAGGCCCGTGAGGTCGTCAGGAACCTCTCGAAGAACTACCACCTCGAGGTCAACCCGGACGTCCTGGTCGAGGACCTCCCGGTCGGCATCCAGCAACGTGTCGAGATCCTCAAGGCACTCGCACGCGAGGCCAAGGTGCTGATCCTGGATGAGCCGACCGCCGTGCTGACGCCCCAGGAGACCGACCACCTGATGGACGTCATGCGCTCCCTGAAGGAGAACGGCACCTCGATCGTCTTCATCAGCCACAAGCTGCGCGAGGTCCGCGCGATCGCCGACACGATCACCGTCATACGCCGTGGCAAGGTCGTTGGCCAGGCGGAGCCGAGCGCCAGCCCCTCCGAGCTCGCCGCGATGATGGTCGGCCGCCCGGTGCAACTGAACGTCGACAAGGACCCCGCCCAGGAGGGCGACGTCATCCTCGACATCGAGGGCTTGAGCGTGACCGGACCGACCGGCCAGGTGCTGGTCGACGACGTGTCCCTGGAGGTGCGTGGCGGCGAGATCTACGCCATCGCGGGCGTGCAGGGCAACGGCCAGTCCGAGCTCACCGAAGCCATCGTCGGGCTCATCGATCCGACCGCCGGTCGCATCCGGCTGGAAGGCGCCGACGTCACCGACGAGTCCACCGACAAGATCCTCGGCCGGGGCGTCGGTTACGTCCCCGAGGACCGCATGCACGACGGTCTGGTCGGCAGCTTCAGCATCGCCGAGAACCTCGTGCTGGACACGTATGACGAAGCACCCTTCGGCAACTCCGTGTCGCTGAACCTCGCCGCGATCTCGCGCAACGCGCGCGAGCGGGTCGACGAGTTCGACGTGCGTACCCAGAGCGCGGAGGCCTCCGCCTCGACCCTGTCCGGCGGCAACCAGCAGAAGGTCGTGCTGGCCCGCGAGCTGAGCCGCCCGCTGCGACTGCTGGTCGTCTCCCAGCCGACCCGTGGCGTCGACGTCGGGTCACAGGAATTCGTGCACAAGCGCATCGTCGCCGAGCGTGACCGCGGCACCGCGGTGTTGCTGGTCAGCACCGAGCTTGACGAGGTCATCAGCCTCGCCGACCGGGTGGGCGTCATGTATGCCGGAAAGATCATCGGCGAGTTGCCGCCGACAGCGACAGCGGAGGAGTTCGGCCTGTTGATGGCCGGCCAGACCTCGGACACCAAGGAGTCAGCATGAGCGAGCCCGGGGAAGGTCCCGACCTCGGCAAGCCGGACCGGAGCGAGGAGGTCGCGGAGCAGTCGGCAGCCGACGGCGACACCCTGCTCGCGACGACCGAGTCCGGCGACGACGACAAGACCCACGAGACGATCTCGCAGATCCTGCGCAGCGACCACCCCGCGGTGGTCACGCTGCTCGCCGTGATCTGCGCGATGATCGTCGGCGCGGTCCTCATCGTCGCGTCGGACGAAGCCACCCGTAACACCGCGAAGTACTTCACCGCGGCTCCGGGCGACACGATCAGCGCCGCCTGGAGTGCGGTCAAGAACGCTTACGTCGCGCTCTTCCAGGGCGCCATCTACAACCCGAGCGGCGGCCAGCTCCTCTCGCCGATCTCCGAGACGCTGGTCTACGCGACCCCGCTGATCCTGGCCGGACTCTCGGTCACGCTGGCATTCCGCGCGGGGCTCTTCAACATCGGTGCGCAGGGCCAGATCCTGATGTCCGCAGCGCTGGCCGGCTACATCGGCTTCGCCTGGCACCTGCCGGCCGGTCTGCACATCGTGGTGGCGATCATCGGCGGCATCGTGGGTGGTGCGATCTGGGCGGCGCTGGCCGGTCTGCTGAAGGCCAAGACCGGCGCGCACGAGGTGATCACCACGATCATGCTCAACTACATCGCGGTCTTCTTCATCAACTGGTTGCTCACCGAGTCGTGGTTCCAGGCCCCGCCATACCAACAGGCAGTGTCGCGAACGGTCGACGGCAACACACAGTTCTGGCACCTGTTCGGTTCCGACCTGCGCGTCAACTTCTCCTTCATCCTGGCGATCGTCGCGACCGCGTTCGTGTGGTGGTTGCTGAAGTACGGCACGTTCGGGTTCCGGATCCGCGCGGTCGGCGCCAACCAGGATGCTGCGCGCACGGCCGGCATGAGCATCGCGGTGACCTACATCGGTGTCATGGTGATCGTCGGCGCCCTGTGTGGCCTGGCCGGCGCCTCGCAAGTCCTGGGTGACGCGAACAACTACCAGATCACCGCCAGCGTCGACGGCGGCGTCGGTTTCACCGCGATCACCGTCGCGCTGCTGGGCCGTGGCACGGCATGGGGCACGTTCGCCGCGGGTCTGTTGTTCGGTGCGCTGACTGCGGGCAGTGGTCAGTTGCAGGCGTCCACACCGACTCCACCGGATCTTGTGCAGGTTCTACAGGCCCTCGTGGTGATCTTCATCGCGGCGCCCGGCCTGATCCGATTGATCTTCCGCCTGCGGCACAGCAAGTCGTCCGGATCTGCGGTTCTGGCGAAGGGATGGAACGGATGAGCCCCGAGCTGAACAACGACTCCAAGAGCGTCGTGGACTCGGCGGTCGAGACCCTCGAGGTCGCACCGGGCAAAGTCGTCGAGCAACACGTTGTCGAGCTGAAACAGACGACCTCTCGTCGGGTCGGCACGGGTACGGCGATCGTCGTGATCGGCCTGATCGTCGCGGTGGTGCTGGGTCTGTCAGCAGGCTCACACTCGGCGAAGTTCGACCTCAACGGCTCCAACCCCGGCATCTCGGTGCCGACGTTCTCGCTGCCGAGTGCCGCCCTGATCATCGCCTGCGGCGTCGTGATCATCCTGCTGGGAGTGGCGCAGATCCTGCGTGGTTTCAGCAAGCGCGCTCTGCGTTGGGTCGGCATCGGTGCCGGCGTGCTCTTCCTGGTCGCCTTCCTCATCTGGGCGGGCAGCGAAGGCAAGCAGGCGGTGCAGGTCGGATCGCTGCTGCAGCAGACACTCTTCCTGGCCACCCCGCTGATCCTCGGCTCGATGGCCGGCGTGATGTGCGAGAAGACCGGCGTCATCAACGTCGCCATCGAGGGGCAGATGCTCTTCGGCGCGTTCGCCGGCGCGTTGTTCGGCACGATCGCCGGCAGCTATTTCGGGCTCATCGCCGCAGTCGTCATCGGTTGTCTCGCGGGCGCCCTGCTCGCGGTCTTCGCGATCAAGTTCACCGTCAACCAGGTGATCCTCGGTGTCGTGATCAACGCGTTCGCCCTGGGCCTCACCGGCTACTTGTATGACGCCGTCATGGCCAACAACGGCAACGGCACCAACCAGCCGAGCGTCTTCTCCCCGATCAAGATCCCGGGTCTGGGTGACCTGCCGGTAGTGGGGTCGCTGCTGTTCAACCAGACGATCATCACCTATCTGATGTACGTCATCGTGGTCGTCATCGACGTCATGCTGCTGCGCTCCCGATGGGGCCTGCGCACCCGCGCCGTCGGCGAGCACCCGAAGGCGGCCGACACTGTCGGCATCAACGTGCTGCGGTTGCGCTACAAGAACGTCATCATCGGTGGCGGCATCGCCGGCCTGGCGGGTGCTGCGCTGACGATCGGGTCGGTCGGGCAGTTCAACAAGAACATGACCTCCGGTCAGGGCTTCATCGCACTGGCAGCACTGATCTTCGGCCGGTGGACACCGCGCGGTGCGCTCGGAGCGTCGCTGTTCTTCGGCTTCGCCAGCGCGCTGCAGGTGGCTCTGTCACTGCTGGCCACCCCGGTGAAGATCGACTCCAACCTGCTGCAGATGCTGCCCTACCTGGCGACGATCTTCGCGGTCGCCGGGCTGGTCGGCCGGGTGCGTGCACCTGCTGCCGACGGCGAGCCCTACGTCAAGGGCGAATAACCCTATGCCGGAAGTGAATTGGGACGCCCTCACCGCAGAAGCGGTGGAGGCGTCCCGGCACGCCTACGTGCCCTACAGCAAGTTCCCGGTCGGCGTGGCCGGCCTGGTCGATGACGGCCGGACCGTGTCCGGCTGCAACGTCGAGAACGCCGCGTATGGCGTCACCCTGTGCGCGGAGTGCGGCATGGTCAGCGAGCTGGTGCGCAGCGGGGGAGGCCGGCTCGTCGCGGTCTCCTGCGTCAACGGGCTCGGTGAGTCACTGATGCCGTGCGGCCGGTGCCGCCAGTTGCTCTGGGAGCACGGCGGGGCCGACTGTCGACTGCTGACGCCGCAGGGCGTCCAGACGATGGACCAGGTGCTGCCGCAGGCCTTCGGACTCGCGGACCTGCAGCATGTGGCAGACGCTCCGAAGGGATCTGCCGGCGGCTCAGCCGACGCTGCTGGGCAGTGAACCACCGCTGCCACCGGCCAGACAGGTCGTGGTGACCTTCGTCAGCTTGCCGGTGTCGAGCGGGTTGAGTTCCTTGACCTTGCCGCTCTTCAGTGCTCGCAGGGTGGCGTCCGAGAATTGTGAATAGCCTTTGTCGGCAACGCAATTCGTCACGTCGTTGACGAGCGATCGCGGGACGCCTTTGCCGACGAAGTAGTTCGTCATACCCGCTGCGACTTGTGCCTTGCTGGGCTTACCGCTCTCGTCGGATGAACCGCCTCCGGTGCTGGCCCCACCAGTTGAGGTCGGAGCACTGCTAGACGCGGCCGACGGCGTCGCCGTGCTCCCTTTGTCCGACGTGCTCGAGCTGCAAGCGGCCAGGCTCAACGGCAGGGTGAGCAGGAGCGCCGCGGTGGCAGCCTGCTTGGCGGGAAGCGAACGCATGGTGTCCTCTCCGGAGGGTCAGCTGTCCAGGGTGGGACGCAGCAACGCCCCGGCCGGTTTCACGCCGGCCGGGGCGTTGTTCTGTAGTTCAGGAAGCTTGGTCAGCCGACGTTCTTGAAGTCGTTGGCAAGCTTGGTCTGGCAGCTCGTGCTGGCACTGGTCAGTTTGTCCTTGTCGGAAGACTTGATCTTCGTCTTCTCGTTCGCGTTGCCGTCCTTGAACTTGTTCAAGGTGTCGCTGCTCAGGTCGTTGTAGGTCTTGTCGAAGACGCAGTCGGCCATCTTCGTGTAGAGCGAGTCCGGGATCTTCGCGCTCTCGGCGCCGCCGCTCTTCTTGACGGACTTGATGTAGCCGGCCTTGACGTCGGCCTTGCTCGGCTTGCTGCCGCCGCCGCAAGCGCCCAGCGCCATCGGCAGGCTGATCACCAGGGCAACGGCCGCGGTGCGGGAAATGAGCTTCATGGGATTCCTCCGTGTGGCGTATCTGTGGGGTGTGAAGTCGTTGGTTTCCGGAGCATGGACGCATCGGAACCGGTGACGGTTCCCGGACCTCCCCAGTCCGGGCCGGACACTACTGTGCCCTATTCGTGGCCGGTTTCGGGCATTGAGCGGTGCCTGGCAGGATCGTGGTATGAGCGAGCGAAGCGAGCGACGAGTGTGGTTGGTCAATGAGGCGGCCCGACGAAGGAGGGTCACCTCATGAGCGAGAACTTTGATGCCGTCGACGTGATTGCGGCCAAGCGGGACAAGCTGCCGTTGCGCAAGGAGCAGATCGACTGGGTCATCGACGCCTACACCCGCGGTGTCGTCGCGGACGAGCAGATGTCGGCCCTGGCCATGGCGATCTTCCTCAACGGCATGAGCCGTGAGGAGATCAAGCACTGGACTGCCGCGATGATCGCCTCGGGGAAGCGGATGGACTTCGGCTCCCTCTCGCGCCCGACATCCGACAAGCACTCGACCGGCGGAGTCGGCGACAAGATCACCCTGCCGCTGGCACCGCTGGTCGCCGTGTATGGCGTGGCCGTGCCGCAGCTCTCCGGTCGCGGGCTCGGTCACACCGGCGGCACTCTGGACAAGCTGGAGTCGATCCCTGGGTGGCAGGCGTCGCTGTCGAACGACGCGATGCTGCGGCAGCTGGACGAGATCGGTGCCGTCATCTGTGCGGCCGGTGCCGGGCTCGCACCCGCGGACAAGAAGCTCTATGCGTTGCGCGACGTAACGAGCACCGTCGAGGCGATCCCGCTCATCGCCAGCTCGATCATGAGCAAGAAGATTGCCGAAGGCACCGGGTCGCTGGTGCTCGACGTGAAGGTCGGCAGCGGCGCGTTCATGAAGACCGTCGAGCAGGCGCGGGAGCTCGCCCGCACCATGGTCGACCTCGGCACGGACGCGGGCGTCAAGACGGTCGCCTTGCTGACCGACATGTCGACACCGCTGGGGCTGACCGCCGGCAACGCGCTGGAGGTGCAGGAGTCCGTCGACGTGCTCGCCGGCGGTGGACCGGCCGATGTCGTGGAGCTGACCGTGGCGCTCGCGCGCGAAATGCTCACAGCCGCAGGCAAATCCGACGTCGACCCAGCAGAGGCGCTGCGCAACGGCCGAGCGATGGATGTATGGCGCAAGATGATCTCCGCCCAGGGTGGCGACCCGAGCGCAACGCTCCCGGTCGCGACCGACACCGAGGTCATCACGGCCGACAACAGCGGGGTGTTGCAGCGCCTCGACGCGCTCGCGGTCGGCGTCGCGGCGTGGCGGTTGGGTGCCGGCCGGGCCCGCAAGGAGGACCCGGTGCAGGCCGGGGCCGGTGTCGTCATACACGCCAAGCCCGGGGACCGCGTCACCGCCGGGCAGCCGCTGCTCACCCTGCACACCGACACACCCGACCGGTTCGCTCGCGCGGCGGAGGCGCTGCAGGGCGCGTGGTCGATCGGTGAATCCGCGCAGGACACAACACCTTTGATCATCGACCGCATCGCGTGATCGGCCGGCGGCACACAGGGTCATGGGGCACTCACTAGAGTGTCGGAATGGTAGATCGTTATACAGAACCGGTGCGGATCCCGGTGCCGGGCGGAAAGATCATCGACGAGCACATCGGTGCTGCGAGCACCGGTGAACGGCAGGTGAGCATCGCTCACATGCAGGCTCCCGCCGACTGGTCCGAGCCTTTTCAGACACCTGCGTTCGACGAGTTCACCGTCGTGCTGCGCGGGGCCGTGATCGTGGAGCACGGCGACGGCGAGAGCACGACCGTCAATGCCGGCGAGTCACTGAAAACCACTGCGGGAGAACGCATCCGATACTCCACCGGACCGGACGGCGCCGACTACATCGCGGTCTGCCTGCCCGCGTTCAGCCCCGACACGGTGCACCGCGATGAGTGACCACATCCGCCCCGAGATCAAGGCACTGCCCAAGGTGCTGCTGCACGACCACCTCGACGGTGGGCTGCGCCCGGCGACGATCGTGGAGCTCGCGCAGCAGAGCGGGTATGACGCACTGCCCGCGTCCGACGCCGAGTCGCTCGGCAGCTGGTTCCGCGACGCTGCCGACTCCGGCTCGCTCGAGCGCTATTTGGAGACGTTCGAGCATTCGGTCGCAGTGATGCAGACTCCCGAGCAGCTGCGGCGGGTGGCGTCGGAGTGTGCGCAGGACCTGGCCGAGGACGGCGTCGTTTACGCGGAGGTGCGCTACGCACCCGAGCAGCACCTCGAAGGCGGGCTGACCCTCGAAGAGGTCGTCGAGGCGGTCAACGCCGGTTTCCGCGAGGGTGAGCAGGCCAGCGGCGGGCGGATCGTCGTACGTGCGTTGTTGACGGCCATGCGGCATGCGGCGAAGTCGACCGAGATCGCTCAGCTCGCGGTCCGCTACCGGGACGAAGGTGTCGCGGGCTTCGACATCGCCGGCGCGGAGGCCGGCTTCCCGCCCACGCGACATCTGGACGCGTTCGAGTACCTGCAGCGGGAGAGCGCCCACTTCACCATCCATGCCGGTGAGGCGTTCGGGTTGCCGAGCATCTGGGAGGCCATCCAGTGGTGCGGCGCCGAGCGGCTGGGTCACGGTGTGCGGATCGTGGACGACATAGCGGACTTCGGGCGGCCGGGCGAGAAGCTGGGCCTCCTTGCGGCATACGTGCGTGATCGCCGGATCCCGTTGGAGATGTGTCCGTCGTCCAATCTGCAGACGGGAGCGGCTGATTCGATAGCCGAGCACCCGATCACGCGGTTGAAGGACCTGCGCTTCCGGGTCACGGTCAACACCGACAACCGGCTGATGAGCGGCACCTCGATGTCGCGCGAAATGCAGCTGCTGGTCGACGAGGCCGGCTGGACCGTGGACGACTTGCGGTGGGTGACGATCAACGCGATGAAGTCGGCGTTCCTGCCGTTCGACGAGCGGCTGGCGATCATCGAAGACGTCGTGAAGCCCGGTTATGACGATTCAGCCTCTGCGTGATTTCTGGTCTTCGATCGGGGCCCCCGCGAAGTATCGGAGCGACGAAGGAGTGGAGAACTTCGTGGGGTAAAGGGGTCCGGAGGGAGGAGGCGTGAGCGGTTCGCCTGCTCGCGTGCCAGCCGTCGGGCTTCGCGGTCACTGCGTGCGGTGAGCACCGCCGACAGCACGTCCTCCGGATGCGTCCGCGAGGGCGGCGGTGGAGAGACGAGCGGCATGACCTGCTGCATCAGGTTGGCGGTGAGCGCGCTTCGTGCCGCCGGGGTCAGGGTGGCGCGACGGATCAGGAACTGCCGGATCGCCAGCGCCAGCCCGTCCGGCAACGGCGCGAGGTCGGCACCGACCGCCCAGGCCCGCAGGTATGGCGGTGGCGGTGGCGGCGGGCTGAGCTTCAGTCCGGTCTGCTCGCGGACGACATACGTGCCGGCGGCGAAGTCGCCCAGCCGCTTGCCGCGCGCGTTGGAGACCGACGCGATGACCGCGGGCACTGCGACCAGCAGCGGCAGCTCGATGACGCCGACGAGGCCGCGCACGAAGGCGTGCCGGAAGACGATCGGTCCGCCGTCGTCGCGCACCACGCGCAGTTTGACGATCAGCTTGCCGAGCGAGCGGCCGCGGCTCAGCGTTTCGACGGTCACCGGCACGACCAGGAAGCAGACGATCGTGCTGAGCAGCATGAGCGTGCTGAATGTGGCATCGCTGCTGCCCGCCGACCCGAACGACACGACGAACACCAGCCCGATCAGCGCGACGATGTAGACGACCCAGTCGATCAGCGCGGCGACCATCCTGGTCGGCAGTGGCGCCGACGGGACATCGATGAGCACGGCCTCGCCGGTGATCATCAGGTCGCTGTCCGCACCGCGCAGGCGCCGCGCGGGCTGCGTGGTGACGGAGTCCGCGGGCATGTCCTCAGCTTATAGTCGCTGGCGTGGACCTCGATGCGTTCGTCACCGCGCACTACCCGGAGTGGGAGCAGCTGCGTGCGCTGAGCGGGCGGCGGACGCTGACTGGCGCCGAAGCCGACGAACTGCTCGACCTCTACCAGCGCGCGGCGACCCATCTGTCGCTCATCCGCTCTGCAGCTCCGGACCCGACCGTCGTGCAATACCTGTCGACAGTGCTGGCCAGAGCGCGCACGGCGTCGCTGCGGCGCCGCACGATGACCTGGTCGCGGTTGGCGGACTTCGTGATCCGGGACATTCCCGCCGTGCTCTACCGCACCCGGTGGTGGTGGATCGGCACTGCGCTGGCCAATGTCGTCGCCGCCGTAGTGCTCGGCGTCTGGGTGGCACGCAATCCGGACGTGCAGGCGTCGTTCATCTCGCCCCAGGCGGCCCAGCAGCTGGTCAACCACGACTTCCGCAGCTACTACTCCGAGTACGGCGGCGCCGACTTCGCGACCCGGGTGTGGACCAACAACGTGTGGGTCGCGGCCATGTGTATCGCCCTGGGTGTGCTCGGTTTCCCGATCATCTGGATGTTGTGGAACAACGTGTACAACGTCGGCGTGCAGGGCGGCATCATGGTCGCCTACGGCCACGGTGGCGACTTCTTCGGTCTGATCCTGCCGCACGGAATCCTCGAGCTGACAGCGGTTTTCGTCGCTGCCGGATGCGGCCTGCGCCTCTTCTGGTCCTGGGTAGAACCGGGCGCGCGCAGTCGCGCTGATGCGATGGCACACGAGGGGCGCTCGATCGTCGTGGTCGCGATCGGCTTGGTCGGCGTGCTGCTGGTCAGCGGCGCGATCGAGGCCTTCGTGACGCCGTCGCCGCTGCCGACCTGGGCACGGATCGGGATCGGCGTGCTGGCCGAAATCGCTTTCCTGGCCTACGTGTTCGTGCTCGGTCGCCGGGCCGTCGCCGAGGGCTTCACCGGCGACGTCGCCGAGCTGGACCAGAGCGCCGTGCGCCCGGTCAGCGTCTGACCGCTACAGGAGACCGCGGCTCTTGAGGAGGAGGTAGTGGTCCACGAGCGCCAGTGGGAGGGTGTCCGGTTCCTCGTCGAGCACGGTGACACCGAGCCGTTCCAGCGCGATGCGGGTGTCGTTCCGCAGTAGCTCGGTGCGTTCGGCTGCGCTGGCGTCATACACCTGCTCGGGGAGTCGCGTTCGGTCGCCATGGCCCGTATGCCGGGGTCGGCGACCGAGGCGACGATGACGCGGTGCTGGACGGCGACCCTCGCGAGGACGGGCAGTAACCCTTCTTGGATCGCGGCGGGTTCCAGGGGGTGACCAGGACCAGCAGCGAGCGCTGCTTGGGCAGGGCTCCGTCTGCGCCGAGCAGAGTGCGCCAATTCGCTTCCACCAGAGCGGGTTCGAGCGGTGCCATGGCGTTGATGACGGTGTGCATCAGCTCGGCGCGATCGCTGATCCCGGCGACCTGGGAGCGGATCGTGCGGTCACCGGCCAGGAGACCGACGCGGTCGCCCGCGCGAGAAGCGAGTGCGGTCAGCAGCAGCGTGGCGTCCATGCCGGCATCCAGCCGGGTGCTGTCGTCGATGCGGCCGGCTGAGGTGCGGGACGTGTCGAGCACGATCACGACCCGACGATCGCGTTCGGGTTGCCAGGTGCGCACGACCGGGTGCTGGCGGCGTGCGGTCGCGCGCCAGTCGATGCTGCGCACGTCGTCCCCGTCGACGTAGTCACGGAGGAGTCGAACTCGGTGCCCTGGCCGCGGATGCGAACCGCAGAACGTCCGTCGATCTGCCGCAGTCGCTCCAGCCTGCTGGGCAGGTGCCGGCGGGACGGGAAGGCCGGCAACGCACGGATGGCTCCAGGAACTTCGACCGAGCGCTGCCGCAGTGCCAGACCGAGCGGTCCGGCAGTGCGCGTCGTCAACCGGTCCGCGCGCCGGTCGCCGCGCCGGGTCGGCGTCAGCTCGACGACCAATCGGGTCTGCTCGCCCGCACCGAGACGCAACGGTGCACGTTCACCTCGCGCGCCGGCCGACGGCTGCCAGGCATCCCGGACCGCGCCGCGCAGCGTGCGCGACCCGGTGTTGCGCAGCGTCAGCGTGCTCGTCGCCGTCTCGCCCAGCCGGACGGAGCGGATCGGAAGCCGTTGCGCGGCAAGCGAAGTCGTCGAAGGTGCCAGCCAGAGGTCGACGCCGACCAGAGCGGCCACCACGAGCAGCCACCAGAAGACCGTCGAGAGGCCAGGGTGCACGAACACGACGACGATGCCCAGGGCTGCGAGCAGCGCCGTGCGGCCGGTGAGAGTCATCGGTGATCCTTCACCGCGGGACCGGGACCGCGCCGATCACTGAGTCCAGCACCGCAGCGGTGCCGACGCCCTCCAGCTCGGCTTCCGGTCGCAGCTGGAGACGGTGCCCGAGCGTCGCACGGGTCATCGCTTTCACGTCATCCGGCGTCACGAAGTCGCGACCGCTCAGCCACGCCCACGCGCGGCTCGTGGCGAGCAGGGCGGTTGCGGCGCGAGGGCTCGCGCCCAGTGAGAGCGACGGCGCAGATCGCGTGCCACGCACCAGATCCACGATGTATGACGCAACGTCGGCGCCGACCTGGACCCGTCGCACGGCTGCGGCCCCGGCGGCGAGGTCGTCGGGGCCGGCGACCGGCCGGATGCCGGCGGTGGCCAGGTCCCGCGGGTCGAAGTCGGCCGCGTGCCGGCGTAGCACCTCGAGCTCGGCGTCCCGGTCGGGCAACGGCATGCTGACCTTCATCAGGAAGCGGTCCAGCTGCGCCTCGGGCAGGGGATAGGTGCCTTCGTACTCGACAGGGTTCTGGGTGGCCGCCACCATGAACGGCATCGGCAACGGGCGCGCCTCGCCGTCGACTGACACCTGACGTTCCTCCATCGCCTCGAGCAGGGCTGATTGCGTCTTCGGAGGAGTGCGGTTGATCTCGTCGGCGAGCAGCAGGTTGGTGAAAACCGGCCCGGGCCGGAAGGTGAATTCCGAGGTGCGCGAGTCGAACACGAGCGATCCGGTGATGTCACCGGGCATCAGGTCCGGCGTGAACTGCACCCGTTTGGTCTCGATGGCCAGCGCGGCAGCCAGGGACCGCACGAGCAAAGTCTTGGCGACACCCGGCACGCCTTCGAGCAGCACGTGACCGCGCGAGAGCAGCGCGATCACCAGCGCGGTCACGGCGGCATCCTGACCCACCACCGCCTTGGCGACCTCGCCGCGCACCGCAGTCAGGGCCGTCCTGGCGCGCTGTGCCGCAGCCGCGTCGTCCGGGGTTGGCGATGTCATCGTCGTACCTGCCTTTCCAGCTGTTGCAAGTGTTGTGCGAGCACGGTCATGGCTTGGTCATCGGGTGGGTCGGCTCCGTAGAGCAGCTCGGCCACCTGCTGCGGGTCGTGCTGGGCCGCGCGGGCGGTGCGGTCGACGAGAGTCTCCGGCCGACCGTTCGGCGCGAGGCCGAGGTAGCGCGCGAGCCGGGTGCGGGTCGCGAGCCGCAACACCGCCGAGGCGCGCGCGTCGTCGTGCGCCTTGCGGTAGAGCTGACCGCGGCTGCGGGTCGTCTCGCCGGCGGGCACCACCACCGGCAGCGGCTCGGGCACCAGTGCGCCGAAACGCCTTCCGCGCCATACCATCACGAGGAGTATGACGGCGCCGGCGAGCCAGATCGCCGGGTGGAACCAGCCCGGCCATTTCGGGCCCTGCGCGGCGTCGCTGTCACCCGTGGCCAAAGTCGGCGCGAACCACACGAGATGGTTGGTCGAGCCGAGCGTGCGGAGGATGATGGCGGCGTTGTCGGCATTGACCACCGTCTTGTTGGCGAGTATGGCGTGACTGCCGAGCAGCACGATCTCCGGTGCGTGCCCCTGCGCTGGGAGAACAGCGACCGCGCCCTCGCCGCCTTCGCCGAAGCAGGTCTGGCCGGTGCCGTCGAGGCGGTAGGTGATGTCCGCGTAACTCAACTTCAGGCCGTCCAGCCACGGGACGGTGCAGCGCGAAAGCGGCTGGGACTCCAGTGGATCGACGTTCGGGACAGGTAGCTCGAGTGCCTTGATCGTCGTCGGGTCGGCATCGACGATCACCACGCGCCGGGCACCCGCAGCCATCGCCATGGTCCGCTGCAAGGTGCTCTGGGCGAGCAGTTGCGGACGCGTGAGCACGAGGGTGGCGCCACGCACATCGCCGATGCTGAACTCGCTGACCCGGTGCGCGATCTGCACATCGACGCCGTGCTGTCCGAGCACCTGCGCGACGGCGCGGCTCCCGTCGGGTCCGGCGGACGCGGGGTCGAGCGGCTCGCTGGAGGTGCGCGGGGCCAGCAGGACCGCACCGATCAACACGGCGAGCAGGCACACCACAATGGCCGTGACGGTCGCCCGGCCGCGGGTGATCACGCGGTCACCTGCTGGGCTGCGGGATGCCTGGGCCGGATGTTCTCCAGCTCGCGGTCGAGTGCCTCGATCCGGGCGACGTCCTCTGCGGATGCATCGGCGCCGCCATACCGCACCTGATCGAAAAACATTGCGGTCGAACGGATTGCGGCGGCCTGTGCCGGGAAGTACGGCGCGAGCTCGGCCCCGACCTCGTGTGCAGTGCGGCCGGGTTGCGGCAGCAGCAGGGACCGCTCCTCGGCGCGCCGGGCGAGCGCCCGGAAGTAGTCAACGAAGGCCACCGAGTGGGCGCCCTTGGCGGCGGACCGGCCGGCCCGATCGCGGAGTTGCTCGGCAGTCAGGTCGACGTCGGTCAGGACGCCTTCGTCAGAAGGTTCCCGTGTGCGAGCGGAGCCGCCGCGAAGGCGGGACAGCGCGAACACCACGATGCCGACTATCACGACGAGCAGCGGAATCAGCACGTAGAGGGGCAGCGCGCCCCCGACTCCCTGCAGCAGGTCGTTCAGGCGGTCCGTCGCCCAGTCCCAGAGTCGCTGCAGCCAGCTGCGCTGGTCGGCGTATGCCGGCTTGGCCAGCTCGCGTTGCAACCAGGCGTGCGCGGTGCCGCCACTCGGGTCCAACGGCGCGCCGTCAGCGCGCACCGCCACCGTCCTTGGCGCTGTCCCTGGCCGCAGCCTCCATCAGCGTGACGTCCAGCGCCTCCTTGCGGATCCGCTGGTCGAGGTAGAGCAGGGCGGTGACGCCGGCCGTGAACGGAGTGGTCAGTGCGCTGACGATCACCGAGACGAGCTGAAGCGCAACCGCTCCGGTGACGCTGAGGCCGCCGTCACCGGAGCCTGCGACCGCAATGAGCGCAGCCGGGAACGACACGACCTGACTGATCACGTAGATGATCAGCTGCGCCAGCAGCGTGATGCCGAAGATGCGCCACCACTGCTGGCGGCTGAGGTGCCACGAGCGGACGATGGACTTGATCGGGCCGACCCGTTCCAGGACGAGGGCCGGAGCTGCCAACGAGATCTTGGTGGACAACCAGATCACGCAGACGGTCAACCCGACACCGAGCAGGATCGCGGCTATCACTGCGCCGACGGTGCCCGTCGTCGCCGCCAGGAGTGCGACGATGCCGACTGCGATTGCGCCGGCCACGGCGATCGTAGCAATGATCATCAGAGTCAGGCCGATGAGCGGCAGCAGCCGCCCTCGAACCTTGTGCCACGTCTGGCCGATCGAGATGCGCCGCCCGAGCACCGCCTCGGCGACGACAACCGTGAGCATTCCGGCCAGCAGGACACCGGCGAACCAGGAAAAGACCGAACTGACAATCAGCCCCAACTGCCCACCGAGGTTGGTCGTGGTGCCGTTGCTGTCGGTGACGGTGAGGTCGGCGTTGGAGAATGCGATCGTCACGAGCACCGAGGGCACGGCCACGATGAGGGCCATCAGCGCCGACAGGCCGATGATCGCGCCGGGGTTGCCGCGGATCGTGCCGAAGGTGCCGCCGAAGATGTCGCCGAGGTTCAACGGACGCAGCGGTATGACGCCCGGCTTGGGCGCGAGCTGGAACATCGGTCGGCCGTACGAGCCCTGCGGACCCGCGCCGTACTGCGGCTGCTGCCCGTACTGCGGGGGCGGCGGCGGACCGTATTGCCCGTATTGCGGCTGGGGCGGCGGTGCGTACTGGCCGTATTGCGGCGGCTGCCCGCCATACTGCCCGTATTGCGGTTGTTGTTGTGGCCCACCCTGACCGGCCTGCGGCGGCCGCGATCCGTTGTCGCTGCCGGGCGAGTCACCCCGGGGCTCGTCCATCCGTTGCTCATAGGGCGACAGTAGATGATCCCCTCTGATCGAGCGGCACAGAACCGCATTGAGCGGCGTACCGATTCGCCCGGAATCCGTATGCCGGTCAATGCGCGGGTATGCCACTCAATCGGGAGAGACGCGGAGACGGCGGGCGAGGTCTTTCGGCCGGATCGGCTTCGCGCCGAGCCGTAGCTGCTCCCGGACGATCTGTGGTTCGGCCCTGGCCAGCCGTAGGCCACGGCGCACCAGCACCAGCGGCGGCTTGCGCCGCTCAGACAGGTCACGCACCAGTCGCCGCGCGAAAGTCACCCACCGGTTGTGGTGCACGCAGTAGGCGCCGGCGAGCAGCCCGCGCTCGCGCAACGGTCCGATCACGTATGGCGCGAAGATCCCCTCCGCGATGACGGTGTCGGCGCCGCCGAGCCGCACCTGCTGGGTGCCAGTGGCCGCCGACGCGGAGATGTCGTAAACGGGAGCGACGAGTTCGCCTGTCCGGCAAAGCAATTCGAGTGCGTCGACCGCGTCGTCACATCGCCACGACCGCACGTCGTCCCAGTCGGCGAGGTCGCTCGACAGCATCGGCAGCGTCGGATCGCCGGCGTCCTTGTAGAAGTCATCGAGTCGCACGATCGGCCAGCCGTGTTCGCGGGACAGGTGCGCGGCCCAGCGGGATTTGCCGGAACCGCTGGGCCCGCCGATGACCAGAACACGGGCGCGCGGGGGTGAGGTGTCGTTCACGGTGATTGGTTCGAGAGCGCGCTCTACATGCCCTTGGGATGCCACACGGTCTTGGTCTCCAGGAATGCCGTCATCCGGGACAGGTCGGGTTCGTCCTGCCAGTCCGGCTCGACAGCCTCCGCGCCCTCACCTGCGGGTCGGACGACCCGCTTGACCGTGTCTGCGGCGGAGGCTTCGAGCTCGCCCCAGGCCAACTCGGTCGCGCCGGCCAGGTCGATGGCGTTGACGTCGGCGTGCGAGGCGAGCCAGGGGGCCAGCTCGGCGGTGCGCCCGGTGACGATGTTGACGACCCCACCAGGCACATCCGAGGTGGCCAGCACCTCGCCGAGCGAGATGGCCGGCAACGGGCGTTCCTCGCTCGTGACGACCACCACGGTGTTGCCGGAGACGATTGCGGGTGCGATAACCGACACCAGCCCGAGCAGCGAACTCGCCTGCGGCGCAAGGATGCCCACCACTCCGGTCGGCTCCGGCGCGGAGATGTCGAAGTACGGGCCGGCGACCGGGTTGAGGTTGCCCAGCACCTGCGGCAACTTGTCGGGCCACCCGGCATACCAGACCCACCGGTCGATGGCGGCGTCGACGATCTTGGTCGCCTGCAGCTTGGTTACGCCTTCGCTCGCGGAGACTTCGGCGATGAACTGCTCGCGGCGTCCCTCGAGGATCTCGCCGACGCGGTAGAGCACCTGCCCGCGGTTGTATGCGGTCGCGCCCGACCAGCCCTTGAACGCGCCACGCGCGGCGACGACCGCGTCGCGGATGTCCTTGCGTGAGCCGTGTGCGGCGTTGGCCAGGAACTTGGGGGAGCGGCCGGATGAGACGACCTCGTAGGACCTGCCGGACTCCGAGCGGGGGAACTTTCCGCCGATGTAGAGCTTGTAGGTCTTGCGCACCTCGAGGCGTGCCATCAGTGCGTTCCTTCCGTGTCCAGGTAAGCGGCGAGACCCTGGCGGCCACCCTCGCGGCCGTAGCCGCTCTCCTTGTAGCCGCCGAACGGTGACGTCGGGTCGAAGCGGTTGAACGTGTTGGCCCAGACCACTCCGGCGCGCAGCCGGTCGGCGATCGCCAGGATGCGCGAGCCCTTGTCGGTCCAGATGCCGGCGGACAGTCCGTATGGCGTGTTGTTGGCCTTCGCGACCGCCTCGTCCGGCGTGCGGAAGGTCAGCACCGACAGCACCGGGCCGAAGATCTCCTCCTGCGCGATGCGGTGCGACTGCGAGACGCCGGTGAAAACCGTTGGGGGAACCAGTATCCGCGTTCGGGAAGCTCGCACTTCGGGCTCCAGCGCGTTGCCCTCGGCTTCGCCGATGTCCACGAGCGCGTTGATCCGGGCCAACTGTGCGGCGGAGTTGATGGCGCCGACGTCGGTGTTCTTGTCCATCGGGTCGCCGACACGAAGCGTCTGCAATCGGCGCTGCAGTCGGTGTATGACGTCGTCGGCGACCGACTCCTGCACCAGCAGCCGGCTACCGGCGCAGCACACGTGACCCTGGTTGAAGAAGATGCCGTTGACGATGCCCTCGACCGCCTGGTCGATGGGTGCGTCGTCGAAGACGATGTTGGCCGCCTTGCCCCCAGCTCCAGGCTGAGGCGCTTGCGGGTGCCTGCGATCGTCCGGGCGATCGACTTGCCGACGCCGGTCGAGCCGGTGAAGGCGATCTTGTCGATGTCGGGGTGTTCGACCAGCGCCTGGCCGGTGGCCCCCGCACCGGTGACGATGTTGACGACGCCGGGCGGCAGCTCGGCCTGGCGGCATACATCGGCGAACAGCAGCGCGGTCAGCGGCGTGGTCTCGGCGGGCTTGAGCACGACGGTGTTGCCGGTGGCCAGTGCCGGTGCGATCTTCCAGGAGAGCATCAGCAGCGGGAAGTTCCAGGGGATCACCTGGCCGACGACGCCCAGCGGTCGCGGGTTGGTCCCGAGCCCCGCGTAGTCCAGCTTGTCCGCCCAGCCGGCGTGGTAGAAGAAATGCGCGGCAGCGGTCGGGATGTCGACGTCGCGTGATTCCTTGATCGGCTTGCCGTTGTCGAGCGTCTCCAGCACCGCGAACTCGCGGGCTCGCTCGGCCATGATCCGGGCGATGCGGAAGAGGTACTTGCCCCGCTCGGCGCCGGACAGCCGGCTCCAGGTGCGGTCGTAGGCGCGACGGGCGGCACGCACGGCCCTGTCGACGTCGGCGGCGCTCGCCTCCGAGACGTCCGCGAGCTTCTCCTCGGTGGCCGGGTTGATCGTCTTGAACGACTTGCCGTCGGCCGGGTCGACGAATTCGCCGCCGATGAACAGCCCGTATGACGAGGCGATGTCGACGACGGAACGCGACTCGGGTGCCGGCGCGTATTCGAATTTCGTTGTCATCTCTGGTCTTTCAGTCAATCGTCACGTAGTCGGCGCCGGAGTAGGCCCCGGTGCGAAGCTTCTGGCGCTGCAGCAACAGGTCGGTCAGCAGGCTGGACGCACCGAAGCGGAACCACTCCGGCGACAACCAGTCGTCTCCGGCGATCTCGCTGACCATGACGAGGTAGCGCAGCGCGTCCTTGCTGGTGCGTATGCCGCCGGCCGGCTTGACGCCGACCATCTCGCCGGTGAGCTCGCGCCAGTCGCGGACTGCCTCGAGCATCAGCAGCGTGACCGGCATGGTCGCAGCCGGCTGGATCTTGCCGGTGGAGGTCTTGATGAAGTCGGCCCCGGCCAGCATCGCCAGCCAGGACGCACGCCGCACGTTGTCGTATGTCGCCAGCTCTCCGGTCTCCAGGATGACCTTCAGGTGCGCGTCGGCGGCGTCGCCGGGACGGGCGCACGCCTCCTTGACGGCGGCGATCTGGTCGAACACCAGCCGGTAGTCGCCGGCGAGGAACGCGCCGCGGTCGATGACCATGTCGATCTCGTCGGCACCGGCCTTGACAGCGTCCTTGGTGTCAGCGAGCTTGACCGCGAGGCTGGCGCGACCGGACGGGAAGGCCGTTGCGACGGCGGCCACGTGGATGCCGCTGGTCCCCAGCGCTTCCTTGGCGATGCCGACCAGGTCGCCATACACACAGACGGCCGCGACCTGCGGGGTGTCGAGGTTCGACGGGTCGGGCAGCTGCGCCTTCGCGCAGAGGCTGCGCACCTTGCCAGGCGTGTCGGCGCCCTCGAGAGTGGTCAGGTCGATCATGCCGATCGCGGTGTCGATCGCCCACGCCTTGCTGGTGGTTTTGATCGAGCGGGTGGCCAGCGCAGCGGCTCGCGCCTCGATGCCGACCTGGTCGACACCGGGCAGACCGTGCAGCCAGGTACGCAAGGCTTTGTTGGTCAAAGAGGCGACGCCGAGCATGTCCCGGGCCCGCGAGGTTGCAGATGATGGGCTCACCGGTGCAGCGTACCTGTCATGCCCTTCAATCTTCCCGCTCGCGGCAACTCCGCGGCCGGTCCCAGTCGCACCTTCCGGCAACCCGCGATGCTCGTGCCCGGGATCGTTCTCACCGTGGCCTGTGTGGCCTTCATCGTGCTGATCCCGTTCGGCTCCAAGCACCTCATCAACCTGCTCTGGCCGCTGGCCGGCCTACTCGTGGTGTGGGTGATCTTCCTGCGCCCGTGCGTCACGATGACCCAGGCCGGTGTGGTGCTGCGCAACATCGTGCGGGACGTCCGGTGCGGCTGGCCGTCGATCGACCTGGTCGAACAGCGTTGGAACCTCAAGGTTTACGACGCACGGGGCAAGGGTGCCGGCTCCTGGGCGATCACCGCCCAACGGCCGCGTCGCGCCGGCCGCCGAGGTAGCGGAATGGGCTCGCTGTTCGGTGGTGGTATCGGGTCTCGGCGCATTGAACCGGAGGACGCCATAGAGATCATGGAGGCCCGCCCGGGATCTGCCGCAGGAGTCGCTGAGCAGATCCGGGCCGGCCAGGCTGATTACGCCAGCGCTGTCCAGCGGGACCCGTCCGTGCAGGCGAAGGAGGAGTTCGTCATCGTTCCGGCCTGGCCGGCGATCGGGGCGCTCGTCCTCGCCATCATCTTCGTCGTGTTGGCAGTCATCGCCTGAGTCTCAACCGGCGGCGGTGAGCCGTTCGAACTCATTGCGTACGTCGGCGAGCTTTCGGCCGGCGACGGCCGGGTCGGCGTCGATCGTCTCCAGGTAGATCTTCAGCTTCGGCTCGGTGCCGCTGGGTCGCACGATCACCCTGGTGTCGTCCGCCAGGAAGTAACGCAAGCCTTCGGTCGGCGGCAGCCCACCCGCGCCGAGCGCGAGATCGTCGATCTTCGAAACCTGCTGCCCGGCAACAACTTCCGGCGGTTCTGCGCGTAGTCGCGCCATGATCTGGTCGATGATCGCGAGGTCGGAAACACGGACCGCGAAACTGTCCGTCGCATGCGTGCCGTGTATGGCGGCGAGGTCGGCCAGCACCCCGTCGAGCGACGTTCCTTCGGCCTTGCACTGCGCGGCGAATTCGGCGATCAGCAGCGCCGCACTGATGCCGTCCTTGTCGCGGACCGCCGCCGGATCGACGCAATATCCGAGGGCCTCCTCGTAGCCGAACGCGAGGGACGGAACCCGGCTGATCCACTTGAACCCGGTCAGCGTCTCAGCGTGCGGCACACCCGCCTGCTTCGCCATGGCTGCCAGCAGTCGCGACGAGACGATCGAGTTGGCGAAGACGGCATTCGATGCGACGCCACGTTGCAGCAGGTAGGCGCCGAGGAGCGCACCGACCTCGTCCCCGCGCAGCATCGCCCAGCCACCGGCACGGGGCACGGCAACAGCGCACCGGTCGGCGTCGGGGTCGTTCGCGATCACCAACTCGGCGCCCGTCTCGGCCGCGAGCTCCAGCGCGTGGTCGATCGCACCCGGCTCCTCGGGGTTCGGGAAGGCAACGGTCGGGAACGCCGGGTCGGGCTCGGCCTGGTCGGCGACGGAGGACGGCGCTGAGAAGCCGGCGCGATCGAAAGCCGCTCGGAACACTGCAGATCCGACGCCATGCAGTGCTGTGTGCACGATCTTGATGTCGCGCGGACCATCCGGGCGTACGACCTGGGTGACGGACTCCAGGTAGTCGTCCACCACGTCGTCGGAGAGCGTCTGCCAGCCGTCGTCGGCCAGCGGCACTTCGGCCGCGCGGGGGAATCGGCTGATCGCGTCGGCTATCTCGGAATCCGCCGGCGCGACGATTTGACTGCCATCGCCTAGGTAGACCTTGTAGCCGTTGTCCTGGGGCGGGTTGTGACTCGCCGTCACCATGACTCCGGCGTCGGCGCCGAGGTGGCGGATCATGAAGGCCAGCACCGGGGTCGGCAACGGGTGCGGCAGGACCATCGCCCGGCCGCCCGCACCGACGAAGACGGCGGCGGTGTCTCGGGCGAAGACGTCGGAGTTGTGCCGGGCGTCATACCCGATGACGACCGTGACGTCGCGCTTGCCGAGCTTTTCCTGCAGGTATGACGCAAGTCCCGCCGCTGCCCGGATGACGACCACGCGGTTCATCCGCGCCGGCCCAGCGCCCAGCGCGCCGCGCAAGCCGGCGGTGCCGAACTCGAGCAGCCCGGAGAACCGGTCCTGCAAATCCTCGAGCGCGCCTGCATCTCCGGATTCGGCTGCGGCGACTACGGATTCGAGATCCGCGCGCGTTCGCGAATCCGGATCGTCGGCGATCCAAGCGCGTGCCTCGGCCACGAGGTCGGTCATGACCGAGGGCCTTCCGCAGCGATCCGTGCGACGACGTCGGCGAGCAGCTTCCCGCACCGCTCGGCGGCGGCCTGGCCGGCCTCGAGCACCTCTTGGTGCGACAACGGCTGGTCGCTGATCCCAGCCGCGAGATTCGTCACCAGGCTGACGCCGAGGATGTCCAGGCCGGCCTGACGCGCGGCGATCGCCTCGAGCGCCGTCGACATACCGACCAGGTCGGCACCCAGGACGCCGGCCATCTTCACCTCGGCAGGTGTTTCGTACTGGGGGCCGCGGAACTGCGCGTAGACGCCTTCGTCCAGTGACGGGTCGACCGAGTGGGCGATCTCCCGCAGGCGCGGCGTGTAGAGGTCGGTCACGTCGATGAAGTTCGCGCCTTCGACGGGCGAGTGGGCGGTGAGGTTGATCTGATCGCGGATCAGCACCGGTGTGCCGGGACCCCACGAGCGGTTGAGCCCTCCGCAGCCGTTGGTCAGCACGATCGTGTGGCAGCCCGCGGCGGCCGCAGTACGCACCCCGTGAACCACGGAGCGCACGCCCTTGCCCTCGTAGAAGTGGGTGCGGGTGCCGAAGACCAACGCACGGGATCCGGTGTCGCCGATGGCGATCGAGCGCATCGCGCTGGAGTGCCCCGCGACGGCGGCCGCGGCGAACCCGGGCACGTCGGCGTTGTCGATGGTCGCGAGCGTCTCGCCGATCCGGTCGGCGGCCCCGCCCCACCCGGAGCCGAGGACGAGTGCGATGTCGTGCCGGGGCGCGCCGGTGCGGTCGGCGATGGTCGCGGCCGCGGCTCGGGCGACCTCGAAGGGATCGGTAGCCGGGTCGGTCAGCGGGTTCGAAGCAGTCACGCGCGCCAGCGTATGACGTGTCGGGCGCTCACACAGCGCACCCGTGTGTTTTCGGTTACCGCCGACAGACATGGAAAGATGCCCTCTTGTGATTCAAAAACAGGTCGTGATCATCGGCGGCGGACCCGGCGGCTACGAGTCCGCGCTGGTCGCGGCGCAGCTCGGCGCCCAGGTCACGGTCATCGAGGAGACCGGCCTCGGCGGAGCAGCGGTGCTGACCGACTGCGTGCCGAGCAAGACCCTCATCGCGACCTCCGACTTCATGTCCCGTTTCGCCGCAGCAGGTCGGCTCGGCGTCGGCTTCGAAGGCACCGCGGAGGACCAGCACGCCGAAGCACACGCGAAGCAGATCAACGAGCGGATCGTCGACCTGGCCAAGGCGCAGAGCCGCGACATCCGGGCGCAACTGGAGAGCGTCGGAGTCCGCATCAAGAACGGTCGGGGACGTATCGCCGGACCGGGTCGGGTCAGCGCCGAGCTGACCGACGGCGGCACCGAGGAATTGACCGCCGACGTCATCCTGCTGGCCGTCGGCTGCACCCCACGTGTCATGGACACCGCCATACCCGACGGCGAGCGGATCCTGACCTGGCAACAGATCTACGACCTGACCGAGTTGCCCGAGAAGCTGATCGTCGTGGGCTCCGGTGTCACCGGCGCCGAGCTCGCGCATGCCTACCTGGGTCTCGGCTGCGACGTGACGCTCGTGTCGTCACGCGACCGCGTGCTGCCCGGCGAGGACGCCGACGCCGCAACCGTCATCGAGAACGTCTTCCGCCGGCGCGGCATGAAGGTGCTCAATCGCTCGCGTATGGCGGCAGCGCGCCGTGACGGCGACGAGGTTGTCGTCACCCTGGAGGACGGCCGCGAAGTGCGCGGCTCGCACGTGCTGCTGGCCGTCGGCTCGGTCCCGCTGACCGGCGACATCGGACTGGACAAGGTGGGCGTCGAGGTCACCAAATCCGGTCACATCACCGTCGACCGGGTGTCCCGCACCTCGGCGCAGGGCGTGTATGCCGCGGGGGACTGCACCGGTGTCCTGCCGCTGGCGTCCGTTGCGGCGATGCAGGGCCGGATCGCCATGGCCCACTCGCTCGGCGATGCGGTCGCACCGCTCAACCTGCGCGGTGTCTGCGCCAACATCTTCACCGACCCGGAGATCGCGACCGTCGGTTACTCGCAGGCCGATGTGGAAGAGGGCCGGATCGAGGCACGCATCGTGACGCTGCCGCTGTCGACCAACCCGCGGGCCAAGATGCGCAACATCACCGACGGCTTCGTCAAGCTCTTCGTCCGCCCGGGTAGCACCACGATCATCGGCGGGGTTGTCGTGGCGCCGCAGGCATCGGAACTGATCTACCCGATCGGTCTCGCGGTCCAGAACCGCCTCACCGTCGACCAGGTCGCCAGCACGTTCTCGGTCTACCCGTCGATGACCGGATCCATCGCGGAGGCGGCCCGGCGGCTGCACGAAGCCGACATCTGAGCCGCCTCCGAATCAGCGGCGCTCGTCGTCCCGGTCCTTCGGGTCGCGAGGCGCATACGGATCGACCTGGTGCGGCAGGAGGCCGGCCTTCTCCCAGCGGCGGTACCGCTGCTCGCGCAGCTTGGGGCGTAGCGTGCGCAGCCCGACGATCACGCCGATGACGACGATGGTCAGAATGATGAATTTCACGAGCGCTGTCACGGCGCGGGGTCCGTTCTGCCGGTGGACAACTGTCGGGACACCAATCTACGTGGCACCCGCCGGCAGCAGGAAGCGGCGCCGTCTCGGAAGGGGAATCGAGGCGGCGCCGCTTTCGTGGTGCTCCGCGCGACCGTGCGCGCGGGTTCGTCAATGGCTGAGTGCCAACTGCGAGTAGTAGCGAGCGAACGGCTCGTGGCGCGCGATGCGCTGCTTGCGGTTACGGGCGAAGAAGCCCGTGAGTTCTACGGCGGCGAAGCCGACGAGCAGGGCGAGCGCGATCGCGTTGATGACCACGAAGCCGATGAAGAAGGCGTTGATGTTGATCATTGCGAACTCCTGGTGTCTTGTTAACTACGTTTGTAGTGACCACAACACTACGCCTGTAGAAGACGATTGCAAATCGGCGCAACGTGGTCTTGCTCACGTCGGTGTCGACGACGTGAGAAAGTGAAGGGTGTCCGCCCGTAGACGAGTCGCCCGCAAGCGCTCCCATCAGACGCCCGAAGGCACTGCCGCACGCCAGGAGTTGTTGCTGCGCAGCGCAATCGCCGTGGTCGGTCGATCGGGGATGCGCGGGCTGACCCACCGGGCGGTCGACCGTGAAGCGGGTATGCCGGAGGGCACCTGCTCGGTCTACTACCGGACCCGGCTTGCCCTGCTCACGGCACTCAGTGGCTTCGTCGCCGCTGCCCTGCACGCCGACGTCCGCTCGCTCGGGGCGTCGCTGCCGAGTCCGACCGGCGACGACGGTATCGATCTGGCGATCGACGCGACGATCCAGATGTTGATGCGGTGGTCGGAGAGTCCGGACCTGATCGTCACGATGTCCGAGCTGTCGCTCGAGGCCGGCCGGACGCCGTCATTGAGCGAGCCGATCGTGGCGTGGCGGACGAATCTGACCGACATCGTCGAGAACATCGTCTGCCGCACCGAGAAGTCGGCCGCACGGCTGCGAGCGGAGGCCATTGTCGCGAGCCTGGACGGCGTCGTGCTCAACGGACTGCTCGCCACCTCGGCGGCTGAGCGACCTGCTTACTTGCGTTCGATGGTCACCCTGGTCCTGCGTGCGATCGGCGACGCCGACCTGGAGGACTACGGCCTCAGCCACTGATACGACACCCGTTCCGTGGTGCAATGGATTCATGGCCAAGCCGCTGTGGGTTGTCGTCGGAGTGGTCCTCGTCCTGATCGGACTGCTCTGGACGCTGCAGGGCGCTGGCGTCATCGGTGGCAGCTCCATGAGTGGGACCACAACATGGGCGATCATCGGACCCATCGTCCTGGTCGTCGGAGCCCTCGTCGGCTGGTCTGGTCTTCGTGGCCGCAAGCGATGACGGTGCGCCGGTCGGCCGCCGCGTTGTACTCGGCCTCCTCGGACTCGGCGCAATCGGGGTCATCGCCGGAAGCAGGATTCAGACCGAGCTGAGCAGGTTGCTGGCCCCGGTCCAGTTGCGAGACCCGACCGGCCTCAGTGCGCTGATCCCGCTCGGCGACACCTGGCGCTACTACTCGGTCAGCGGCACGGTCGCCCGACGTGGCACCCGGTTCTACACCCTCAAGGTCTCAGGGCTGGTCGAAAACACCGCGACATACTCCTACGCCGACCTTCAGGCGCTGCCCCAGACCTCCTTCACCGACACGTTCCACTGCGTGACCGGCTGGCAGGTTCCCGACGTGCCGTGGAGCGGGGTCCGGGTGGCAGACCTGCTCGAGCGGGCTGCCCCTACCGACGCCGCGGTCGGTGTGCGCTACCACTCGTTCGACGGCGTCTACTCCGTCAACATGACACTGGAGCAGGCCCGTGCCGACGACGCCATCGTGGTGCTGACGATGTACGGCAAGCCGGTCACTCATGATCACGGCGGACCGGTGCGAATCTACGCGGGTTCGATGTACGGCTACAAGGGAACCAAGTGGCTCTCGGAGATCGAGGTCACGCCGGACAATCGGCCGGGTTACTGGGAGGACCGCGGCTACCCGCTGAACGGGATCATCGATGAGTGACGACCTCGAGCTCGAGCGGTTCGCGCTCGCCGAGCGGCTGGTGCACAAGGTCTTCGCGGTTCTGGTGGGCGTGTGCATCGTGACCGGGGCGATCCTCTACAACGGCCCGATCATGATGGCGGTCGGTCACCGCCATCTGGTCGAGATGGTCCACGTCTGGTGCGGTCTCGCGTTGCCCGTGCCACTGCTGCTCGGGGCAGCGTCGAAGATGTACCGGTCCGACGTGCGGCAGCTGAACCGCTTCACGCCCGCAGACCGGCGCTGGTTGGGCAGCCGCACGCGTCGAGACGGCACCATCCCGGTCGGCAAGTTCAACGCCGGCCAGAAGATCAACGCGTGGCTGGTGGCCGGCGCGACCGGCGTACTGCTGGGCACTGGTGCCCTCATGTACTGGACAGGACTTGTTCGGCTGTCCTGGCGCTCCGGCGCGACCTTCGTCCACGACTGGTTCGCCCTGGGCCTCGGGCTGCTCGTCATCGGCCACATTGCGTACGCCCTCCGGGATCCGCAAGCCCGCCGAGGGATGCGCACCGGCCGGGTTCCGCGGCGTTGGGCTCGGGACGAGCACGGCGCCTGGGTCGACGAGCTCGACGAGCTCAACGAGGACAGTTCACGCTGATGTAATCGTCGCGAGCACCGCACCGGCGGGGACCATCTCGCCGACCGCGGAGTTGATCGAGGACACGGTGCCGGCCCGGTGTGCGGTGATCGGCTGCTCCATCTTCATCGCCTCGAGCACGGCGACGGTGTCACCGACCTCGACCTGATCTCCTTCGGCGACAACGATTTTCACGATGGTGCCCTGCATCGGCGCGGTGACCGCGTCACCGGAGACGGTCGCGGCGCCCGAGCCGGCGCGTGACCGTTTCGGTGCCCGCCGGCGGGCGGCAGGCGAAGCTGCGCCGCCACCACCGAGTTGCAGGTCGCCCGGCAGCGTGAGCTGGTGGCGGCGACCGTCGATCTCGACGACGAACGATTGTCGGGGCGTCGGTTCCTCGTTGTCCTGACCGGTGGCGGGGGTGGCGTCGTACGGCTCGATCTGGTTGTCGAACTCGGTCTCGATCCACGTGGTGTGTATGGCGAAAGGCGTCTCGTCGTCCGTCGCGAAAGCCGGGTCCGCGACGACCGCGCGGTGGAAGGGGAGCACCGTCGGCATACCCTCGACGACCATCTCGGCGAGGGCGCGGCGCGAGCGTTCCAGCGCCTCCCTGCGGGTCCGTCCGGTCACAATCAGCTTGGCGAGCATCGAGTCGAACGCGCCGCCGATGACGTCGCCGGACACGACCCCGGAGTCGACGCGCACGCCGGGTCCGCTTGGTGCTGTGAAGGTTTCGACCGTGCCGGGTGCCGGCAGGAAGCCGCGCCCGGCGTCTTCGCCGTTGATCCGGAACTCGATGGAGTGCGCGTGCGGGGTGGGGTCGGCATACCCGAGCTCTTCGCCGGCGGCGATGCGGAACTGCTCACGCACCAGGTCGATGCCGGTGACCTCCTCGGAGACCGGATGCTCGACCTGCAGGCGGGTGTTGACCTCCAGGAAGCTGATGGTGCCGTCCTGGGCGACGAGGAACTCACACGTCCCCGCCCCGACATAACCGGCCGCTGTCAGGATCGCCTTGGACGCGCGGACCAGCTCGTCATGCTGCCCGTCCGAGAGGTATGGCGCGGGCGCCTCCTCCACCAACTTCTGGTTGCGGCGCTGCAAGGAGCAGTCACGGGTGGAGACCACGACCACGTTGCCGAAAGCGTCTGCGAGGCACTGGGTTTCGACGTGTCGCGGCTTGTCCAGGAAGCGCTCGACGAAGCATTCGCCGCGACCGAACGCGGTGACGGCCTCACGCACGGCGGAGTCGAAGAGCTCGGGGATCTCCTCGATGGTGCGGGCGACCTTCAGGCCGCGGCCGCCGCCGCCATACGCAGCCTTGATCGCCACCGGGAGGCCGTGTTCCTTCGCGAAGGCGACGACCTCGTCGGCGCCGCCGACCGGGTCCTTGGTGCCAGGGACCAGCGGTGCTCCGGCGGCCGTCGCGATGTGCCGGGCCTTGACCTTGTCGCCGAGACTGTCGATCGCAGCCGGGGAGGGCCGATCCAGGTGAGTCCCGCATCAAGGACGGACTGTGCGAATTCGGCGTTCTCGGAAAGGAATCCGTAGCCGGGGTGGACCGCGTCCGCGCCGGAGCGTTGCGCGATCTCGAGCAGCTTGTCACCCATCAAGTAGGAGTCGCCGGGCGTCGAACCGTCCAACGAGTAGGCCTCGTCGGCGACGCGCACGTGCAGGGCGTCCCGGTCCGGCTCGGCATACACGGCGACCGAACCGAGCCCGGCGTCAGTGCAGGCGCGTGCGACTCGCACGGCGATCTCACCTCGGTTGGCGATCAGAACCTTCCCGAACGGGGTCCCCGCGAAGTATTCGGAGGAGCGCAGCGGGGGAGAAACTTCGTGGGGTGGCTGCAGTTGCGGCATGCGGCTGACCTTATCGGCGCGTGACGGGCGTCACGTGTTCGGGTCGTGAGACGGTGATTGCGCCCCGGCATACACGAGGGGCGAGTGGTGTTGGCCCCAGCATGAGCGATCAGGACAACAACCTCGTGCCCACCATCGCCCTCCGCGGGCGAAGCGGAGAGGTGCCCATCCCGCAACTCGGGTTCGGCGTGTGGCAGGTGCCCGATCGCGAGGTCGGAGCGGCGGTGACCGCCGCCCTGGAAACCGGATACCGACACATCGATACCGCCCGCCTCTACGGCAACGAGGCGGGTGTCGGCGAGGCACTCGGCCGCTCGGAGCTGTCCGCCGATGAGGTGTTCCTGACCACCAAGGTGTGGAACGACGACCACGGGTATGACGAGACGCTTCGTGCGTTCGATGCCTCGGAGAAGCGACTGGGACGGTCCGTCGACCTCTATCTCGTGCACTGGCCGGCCCCGAAGCAGGACAAGTACGTCGACACCTTCCGGGCGCTGTTGAAGCTGCGCGACGACGGTCGGATCCGGGCGGCCGGCGTCTGCAACTTCGGCATCGACCAGCTGCAGCGGGTCCGCGACGAGCTCGGCGAGTTCCCGGCGATCAACCAGATCGAGCTGCACCCATACCTGCAGCAGGAGAAGCTGCGCGTGTTCCACGCCGCGAACAGCATCGTGACCGAGGCCTGGAGCCCGCTGGCGTCGGGCGGCGACGTGTTGACCGATCCGGTGATTGGGCAGATCGCGCAGCGGATCGGCAAGTCGCCAGCTCAGGTGATCCTGCGGTGGCACCTGCAGATCGGCAACGTGGTCATCCCGAAGTCGGTCACCCCGTCTCGCATCGCCGAGAACTTCGACGTCTTCGGTTTCGAGCTGACCGAGGACGACCTCGCGACGATCGCGACTCTCAACCGCGATCTGCGCACCGGCCCCGACCCCGCGAACCTCGGCTGACGGGAGTTTCTGGCATCCTGCTGACTCGTGGGAGAGGTATTCGCAGGCCGCTATGAGCTGATCGACATCATCGGCGAGGGCGGTATGGGCTCGGTCTGGCAGGTTCACGACCGCAAGCACGACCGCACGCTCGCCGCGAAGGTGCTGCGGCAGTCCGACGCGGGCGCCCTGCTGCGCTTCATGCGCGAGCAGAGCACCCGCATTCATCACCCCAACGTGGTGACCCCGATCGGCTGGGCGGGCGAGGACGATCGGGTGCTGTTCACCATGCCGCTGGTCGACGGCGGCGCGGTCAGCGACCTGCTGCGCGACCACCGCAGGCTGCCGCCCCGGTATGTCGCCGAGCTGCTGCGCCAACTGTTGCGAGCCCTGGAGGCCGTGCACGGCGCAGGCGTCATACATCGTGACGTGAAGCCGGCGAACCTGTTGCTCGCCGCAACGGGTGCCGGGCGGCCACACCTGATGCTTACCGACTTCGGCATCGCGGTGCCCACGGATTCACCTCGTATGACGACAACGTCGGTCGTCCTCGGCACCCGCGGTTACCTGGCGCCCGAGCAACTGGCCGGCGCCGACCCGGCACCCGGTTTCGATCTGTATGCCGCGGGCATCGTCGCCTTCCAGTTACTCACCGCGCACCGGCCCGACGAGATCCGGCGCAGCCGCGACCAGGTGCCGCCGCGACCGGACGGCATCCCGGACATGCTGTGGCGGGTCGTGACCGACCTGGCCGACCCGGACCCGAAGGGGCGCCCGCCGTCGGCCGGCGCGGCAGCTGATGCACTGGAGACGCCCGACCTGTCGTGGGTGGACCAGCAGGAGATCGTCGTCCCGGTGCGGATTGCGACAGGCCAGGTCGAAGCGTTCACCGCCCCCGCGGCAACCCACGTGCCCGACGCCGCGACCCGGCAATTGCACCAGCATGCGCAGGAGGCCACCCGCACCCAGGGCGCACCGAGTGCTGCCCCGAACCGCGCGGTCCCGCCGTCAGGCTCGTCCACCAAGTCGTTGACCGGCCGGAAGGTCGGACTGGTGCTGGTGCCCGTGGTCGCGATCGCCGCGCTGCTCGGCATCTGGTTGCCGAGCTCCTCGGACAAGGGGGCCTGACCCCGGGTGAAGCCGCTGCCGGCGGAACCTGCCAGTGGCAGGACGCCGGCACCTTCGAGAACGACGCGAGTGGCACCCAGACCCTGAAGTGTGTCGCCGACGGCGCCACCTACAAGTGGCAGAAGCCGTAGTTCCCGCCAGGCTGGTCAGGCGCGGCGTCGCAGCAACAGGGCGATGACGCCCGCCGCGAGAGCGATGACGAGCGCCGAACCCGCGACTCGCAGCATCGTGGTGCTGCCCGAGCCCGAGTCGCTGCTGCCGCCCTGGCTGAGCTCGGTGGCAGGTGGCGCTGCGGCAGCCTGTCCGTCGGCGGCGACATAGCTCGGGCCGGCGGTGGGGGAGCCGCTGACCGCGAGGTTCAGTCGGGCGGGCAGCTTCTTCGTGGTGAGCTTCTCGCCCTTGTCGGACGCGCCGAGCTGCACCACGACGTAGTACCAGCCGGCGACGGTGGTCCACTGCGCCTCGCTGGTCCCGACGTCACCCGCGGTGTCGTAGCTGACGTTGCGATTGGCCGCATTGACCGGCGCCGTGTAGGTGCCCGCGGTCTGCTCGGTCGACTCGTTCTTGAAGAGCAACTGTGAGCCGCTGCCGCCACCCACCGGAGCCCACTGCGGGCTGAAGGCAGCGACCGTTAGCTCGAGCGATTCGTCCGGCGCGAAATTGCTGCCGTTGCGCGGTGCGTCGACCGAAGCCGCGAGCCGCTGCCCCCAGCCGACACGGATCCGGGCGACGGCGAGCTTGCCCGGCGTCAGGTCGACCGGATAGCTGCCCGGCGGCAGGCTGGTGGCGGCGAACAGCTGGTCGCTGAGCGTGCGGGCATCGCCGCTCTTGCTCGGAGCCTTGATCTCGTTCTGCTGGCTCTTGGGCGCGGGGGACCCGAGGTTCTCGATCTTCGGCTCGACCGTGACGGCAAATTGCAAGGGTCCGCTCGCTGTGGCGGAGGATGAAGAGGAGGAGGCCTTGATCTGCAGGATCAGGTCGGTGGCGGTCTTGCAGTCGTCGGACTGATAGGACTGGCGCTTGCCTTCTGCGCCGTCGACATACACGAAGGTGTAGCCGGTGTCGCTGTTGCTCAGGCTGACGCCGCTGTCGGAGCACGTGGTGTTGCCGTCGGAGGTGGTGATGTCCGCGTCCACGGAACCGAAGATCGCCACCGTCACCGCTGCGTCCTTGCGGCGTTTGATCGCGGCGTAGCGCTCGGTGCTACCGCTCGGTGCGGTGGTCTGGTAGACGCCCGGGTGCAAGTCAGGTGCGTCACCGCGCGCGGTGCTGAACCGCACCTCGGACGGTGCGCCGGCCGCGTCGGTGGCGGCATACGCGGGCGCAGTTGCGCTCAGGAGTATGGCTGCGCCCAGGGCAGCAGCGGTCACTCGAAAAGGCATGGTGGCTTGTTCTGCATTGGCGATGCGAGTCGCAAGCTCCCTGCAACGCCAACGCATCCCAAGCCTCCTGTGCTTGTTCAGAATGAGAGTCATGGTGGCAGCCAGTATGCCGAAGCGGGTCAGCCGCGCCCTCAAGTAGGCATCGTGTCGGCGACGAAGTCGCGCAACTGGTCCAGGTTCCGGCATTCGTGCATGGGCACCGCTTCTCGATAGCTCCGCACGGCCGAGTCCCCTTGACCCCACAGCGATCTCGGCTCCGGGTTGAGCCAGGCGATGTGCCGCGCACGGTCACGCACCCGCTCGAGATCGGCGACGTTCGGGTCGCCGTAGTTGTTGCGGGCGTCGCCCAAAACCAGCACCGTCGATCGTTTGGTGATGGCGTCGAGATGGCCGCGGGCGAAGGTGCGCAGCGCCCAGCCGTAGCTGGAGTTGGTGCCGCGGCCGATCAGCTCCGGCGTGCTCAGCGCCCAACTGGTCAGCGACGTGCCCGGCGGCAACTCGTGCACGACGTCGGTGATCTCGGCGGTGCTGCTGACGAAGCCGAAGACCCGCACGCGGCGGAAGTGCTGGTGCAACGCCTGCATCAGCAGCATGGTGAACGTCGAGAAGCCGCCCACCGAGCCGGACAGGTCGGCCAACAGCACGAGGTCGGGGCGGTGCGGCGCTCGGTTGCGGTATGCCGGTTTGATCGGCACACCGCCGGTGGACATGGAGGCGCGCAAGGTGCGGCGCACGTCGATGCTGCCGCGTCCGGCGCGCTCGCGGGCGGTCATCCGGGCCGCGAGTTTGCGTGCCAGTGGGTCGATCTCGTGGCGCAGCTGCTCGAGTTGGCGCTCGCCGGAGCTGACGAAATCGCGCTGTCGGAGCGTGGCCGGCACCGCCAGTTGGGCCAGCCGGTCGCGGTCGCGCAGTTCGGCGTTGCGCCTGCGGGTCTCGGTGCCGACCCGGCCGCGGAAGTCCTCGACCCTGCGGCGTAGCTCGTCGCGGTCGACGCGGTCGGTGAGTTGCTCCGGGCGGGTCGGCGGCCGGTCCCACGGGTTGACCGCCCAGGAGGTGTCGACGCCCGCGGAGGCCGCTGGCGTCATACCGGAGCCGGGGCCCTGGGCGTCGCCCTCGCCGCCGGAGCCCTCTTGGGTCGCGCGCAGTTGCTGGTGGGCCGCCGAGATCGCGCGCTGCGGCGCGAGCGCCTCGAGGGTGCGTGCCGAGCTCCAGCCGCGGTCGGGCTCTGTCTCATCGATGGCGCCGAGCAGCTCGACCGCAGCGGCGGCCAGCCGGTCCAGCTCGGCTTCGTCGCCGGTGGCCAGCGCCCGGGCGAGTTGCTCGCGCAGCTCGGCCTCGTCCGCCGGAGTGCCGGTGGTTGTCCGCGCGCCGGTCGCCGCGGGGAAGTAGATGTCGAAGAGCTGGTCGAAGGTGACGCGATCCTCGTGTCGCCGGACCATCGCGGCCGCCATACCCGCGCGTAACCGGGTGCGGTCGTCGAAGCCGAGCGCCGTGGCGACGCGTGCCGCGTCGGTCACTTCGCTGGGTCCGATGCGTATGCCGTGCCCGCGCATCGCCGCGCCGAGTCGGATGAATCGGCTTGCAACGGGGGCAGACTCGTCCCGCTCAGCCGGCGAGATCACGATCGAGTTCGAGCTTCTTGTGGGCGAGCTCGATGTCGCTGTTGTGCTTCAGGATCACGCCGAGCGTGCGGCGGACGGTGGCCGGGTCGAGCTCGGTCGCTCCCAAACTGAGCAGGGTGCCCGCCCAGTCGACGGTCTCGGCGACCGACGGCGCCTTGCGCAGTTCGAGCGCGCGCAACGCGCCGACGACCCGCACCACGGAGGCTGCGAGTGCGTCGGGCAACTCGGGCACGTGGGACTGGACGATGCGCTGCTCGAGTTCGGCGGAGGGGTAGTCGATGTGCAGGAAGAGGCAACGGCGACGCAGTGCCTCGGACAGCTCGCGGGTCGCGTTGGAGGTGAGCACGACCAGTGGCCGATGGTTGGCTCGCAAGGTGCCCAGCTCGGGGATGGTCACCTGGAACTCCGAAAGCAGCTCCAGTAGTAGGCCTTCCATCTCCTCGTCGGCCTTGTCGACCTCGTCGATCAGCAGGACGACAGGCTGCTCGCTGCGTACGGCGGTCAGCAGTGGGCGGGGGAGCAGGAACTCCTCGCCGAAGATGTCGGTCCGCAGCTCGTCCCACTCAGATCCCTGCTCGGCGGTGATCCGTAGCAGCTGCTTGGCGTGGTTCCACTCGTAGAGCGCACGGGCCTCATCGACGCCTTCGTAGCACTGCAACCGAACCAGGCGCTGGTCGAGAGCCTGCGACAACGCCGCGGCCAACGCAGTCTTGCCGACGCCCGCCGGGCCTTCCACCAGGATCGGTCGGCCGAGGGCAGCGGCGAGATAGACGGTGGTCGAAATCTCTTCGGACGCAAGGTATCCCGCGTCCTGAAGAGCCTGCGACACCTCGTCGACGGACTCGAACGGTGCGGGGACCGAGCTGCTACTCACAGGTAACACGCTACGGCAGTGGTTGGGCTGGGACTACCGGTGCCGCAGCGCTCGCAAATCACTTCGGCAGCGCGCCTCGACCTCACGCAGGTCCCGCAGGGTCTGCTCGATGTCGGCACGGCGTTGCTCGAGGTCGTCCCGTCGGGCGGCGATCTGATCGAGCAGGTAGGTGAGCTGGCCCGCTTCGCCCGGCGTCTGGTCGTACATGTCGATGATCGTGCGAATCTCCTCCAACGGGAAGCCGATTCGCTTGCCACGAAGGATGAGGGCCAGCCGTGTGCGGTCGCGACGATGGAAGACCCGCACGGTGCCGCGCCGCTCAGGGGAGATGAGCCCAAGTTCCTCGTAATGGCGGATGGTCCGATGAGTGAGGTCGTACTCGTCGGCGAGGTCGGCGATCGTCCACGTCTGTCCGTCATCCGAGGTTGTCATGCTCGGCAGCATGCTTTACGTTGACGTTAACGTCAAGCATGCGGACTTGGCGGCCCCGACGAGAAGGACAGGCAGCGCATGTTCGAGTTGAGCCAGGAACACGAAGAGTTCCGGCAGTTGGTGCGTGACTTCGCCGAGCACGAGGTCGCTCCGCATGTCGCGCAGTGGGACGTGGACCACCACTTCCCGACCGACCTGGTGCCCAAGATGGGCGAGCTGGGGCTCTTCGGTCTGGTGGTGCCGGAGGAGTACGGCGGCGCCGGCCTCGACGAAGGTGGTTTCACCTACCTCTGCCTGGCGATCGAGGAGCTCGGCCGGGTCGACCAGTCGATCGGCATCACCCTGTCGGCCGGCATGGGCCTGGGCATCAACCCGATCCTGACCTACGGCTCCGACGAGCAGAAGCAGCGCTTCCTGCCGGACCTGGTCGCCGGCCGTGCGCTGGCCGGTTTCGGCCTGACCGAGCCGGACGCCGGTTCGGACGCGGGTGCGACCCGCACCAAGGCCTCCTTGGCTGACGGGCACTGGACGATCAACGGCTCGAAGGCATTCATCACCAACTCCGGCACTGACATCACCTCGGTCGTGACGGTGACCGCACGCACCGGCACCGACGACAAAGGCCGTCCCGAGATCAGCGCCATCATGGTCCCGTCCGGAACGCCCGGTTTCACGGCGGAGCCGGCATACAACAAGCTCGGCTGGAACATCTCCGACACTCACGGTTTGACGTTCGCCAATTGCGTTGTGCCGGAAGGCAATCTGCTGGGGGAGCGCGGCCAGGGCTACCGGCAGTTCCTCAAGACACTCGACGACGGCCGCATCGCGATCTCCGCGCTCGCGGTCGGCCTGTCGCAGGCGTGCTTGGAGGCTGCGACCGAATACGCCAAGACCCGAACGGCTTTCGGTAAGCCGATCGCGGTCAACCAGGGTGTGTCCTTCCAGTTGTCCGACCTCGCCGTGATGGTCGAGGCGTCCCGGCTGCTCACTTACAAGGCAGCCTGGCTCAAGGACGAGCTGGAGGTCGGCCGCCGGTCGGTCGCCGAGGTCAAGCAGGCCGCCTCGATCGCAAAGTTGTATTCCACCGAGTCCGCTGTCACCGCGACTCGCATCGCGACGCAGATCTTCGGTGGCAACGGATTCATGGAGGAGTACCCCGTCGCGCGGTTCTACCGCGACGCGAAGATCCTGGAGATCGGCGAAGGCACCTCCGAAGTCCAGCGCATGCTGATCGCCCGCGGCCTAGGCTTGCCGGCGTGACGACAAACGCTGAGGTGAATGGCGACCCGCGGGTCGCGGATGTCCGTGAACGGCTGGCCGCGGCACACGAGGCGTCGCAGACGTTGTCGGACAAGGCCCGCGCCAAGCTGGACTCGCAGAACAAGCTGTACGTCCGCGATCGCATCGCGCTGCTCTTCGACGAGGGGTCGTTCATCGAGGACGGGCGTTACGCGAACGCGACGGCGGGCAACCTGCCGGCCGACGGCGTCGTCACGGGTCGTGGCACGGTCGACGGCCGACCGGCGATCGTCGTCGCCAACGACCCGACCGTGAAGGCGGGCTCCTGGGGCGCACGCACCGTCGAGAAGATCGTGCGCGCAACCGAATCCGCACTCCGTGAGGAACTGCCGATCTTCTGGTTCGTCGACTCCGCCGGTGCCCGCATCACCGACCAGGTGCAGCTCTTCCCCGGGCGCCGTGGCGCGGGGCGGATCTTCCACAACCAGGTGGCTCTGTCCGGCCGCGTGCCGCAGATCTGCTGTCTCTTCGGCCCGTCCGCGGCCGGCGGCGCCTACATCCCGAGCTTCACCGACGTGATCATCATGGTCGAGGGCAACGCGTCCATGTACCTCGGCAGCCCGCGTATGGCGGAAATGGTTGTGGGAGAAAAGGTTTCGCTCGAAGAGATGGGCGGTGCCCGCATGCACTGCACCGTCTCCGGCGTCGGCGATCTGCTCGCAGAGGACGACCCCGAAGCGATCGAGCTGGCCAAGCTGTTCTTCTCCTACCTGCCGTCGACCTGGCGGGAAGAACCTCCGTCATACATTGCCGAGGAGCCGGAGGTCGCGCTCACCGACACGACGGTGCCGGAGATCGAGAGCCAGCCGTTCGACATACACGAAGTGATCGACGGGCTGGTCGACGACGACTCCTTCTTCGAGGTCAAGCCGCTCTTCGCGCCCGAGCTGGTCATCGGTTTCGGCCGAATGGACGGCAGGACAGTCGGTTTCGTCGCCAACAACTCGGCGGCCAAGGGTGGCGTGCTCTTCACCGACAGCGCGGACAAGGCGACCCGGTTCATCTGGATGTGTGACGCCTACTCGATCCCGCTGATCTACCTGGCCGACGTGCCGGGCTTCATGATCGGCTCGGAGGTCGAGCGCGGCGGCATCATCCGGCACGGCGCGAAGATGGTCTCGGCGGTGTCCGAAGCGACCGTGCCGCAGTTCTGCGTCGTGGTCCGCAAGGCGTATGGCGCCGGGCTCTACGCGATGTGCGGTCCTGGCTTCGGCCCGGACGCGACGATCGCGCTGCCGACCGCGCGGATCGCCGTGATGGGTCCGGAGGCCGCGGTCAACGCGGTCTATGCCGGCAAGATCGAAGCGATCGAGGACGACGTCGAGCGTGCACAGTTCGTGCAGGCCCGCCGCGAGGAGTACCTCGAGGACGTCGACCTGGAGCGGCTCGCGTCCGACCTGGTGATCGACACCGTCGTCGAGGCGTCGGACCTGCGCGCCGACCTGTTGCATCGGCTCGCGTATGCCGTCCGGCGCGACCGCAGCTTCACCGAGCGCCGGCGCGCCATACCGCCGGTGTGAGTCTCCCACGAAGCCGCGCCACACACCCGCAGGATTCCGCTGATTCCATGGCATGCGGATACCGTGGAGGGGTGTCAGCACACACGGCGGTGGATCGGGCGCAGCGGAGGTTTTCGCCGCTGGGCTATCCCATTGCAGTTGTCTACAAGTTCTTCGATGACATGGGCAGCTACCTCGGGGCGTTGCTGGCGTTCTACGCGTTCGTGTCGCTCTTCCCGCTGCTGATCCTCGCCACGACGATCCTCGGTATCGTTTTGAACGGCGATCCAGGCCTGCAGCAGGATCTGCTCAAGTCGGCGCTCGGTGAGTTTCCAATCATCAGCGACCAGATCACCAAGCCGACGGCGCTGTCCGGCAGTTGGGTCTCGATCACGACCAGCACGCTGGTCGCCCTCTACGGTGCCCTTGGCGCAGCGCAGGCGTTCCAGTACATCGCCAACAGCGTGTGGCAGGTGCCGCGCAACTCGCGGCCCAACCCCTTTACCGCCCGCGGAAAGTCGATCGGCCTGATCGCACTGCTCGGCACGGCGTTGCTCGCCACCATCGGCCTCACCCAGGTCGTGCCGCGGCTGGTGCATCTGGAGGGTCTCGCCTCGTTCGGCATCCAGGTGGGCACCGTGGGCATCGATGTGGTCGCAATCATGGTCGCCTACCACGTGGGCACCAGTAGGTCGCTGTCCTGGCGCGACATCTGGCCGGGGGCGGTCTTCGCCTCCATCATGTGGCAGTTGCTCCAGCGCTTCGGTGGCATCTACGTCCAGCACATCATCAAGCGAAACAGTGCTATCGACCCGACGCTGGCGCTAGTTGTCGGCTTGATGCTCTTCCTGTTCATCGCGGGCATCATCATCGTCATCAGCATGGAGCTCAACGCGGTCTGGACCCTGCGACTGTGGCCGCGGGCATTGCTCACGCCGTTCACCGACAACGTGCAACTCACCGACGCTGACGTGCGCGCGTACAGCGGGTTGGCGCGGGCCACTCGGCTCAAGGGTTTCCAGCAGATCGACATCGGCTTCGACAAGCCTCCAGAACCGCAGGAGAAGTCCGGAGTAAAGGACCGGCCCGAGCACGAAGAGGTGCCACTCCCGCTCGACTTCGGCGACGGCGAGGCTGCCGCCACCGAGCCGGTGCCCACCAGGGCAGCGCGGGCACCGCACGAGGCACACCGGTTGCCGAGTCCGCAGCCGAGCACCGGTCCGGAGCACGACGAGCGCACCATCCCCTCGTCTCTCGCCGCTCAGAACCTGAGGACGAGGACGAGGAGGACACCGCGCCGGTGATCCGCGGACCCTGGTCCGCGGAGCGTTAGATCGACGCGCGGACCGCGGCCGCAGCGGAGACGAGATTCGCCAGGGCAGGCCGGACCTCGTCCGGACGCCTTGTTTTCAGACCGCAGTCCGGGTTGACCCACACCTGGCCGGCCGCGAGCGCACCCACCGCCTTCTCCAGCAGCGTGCGCACCTCGTCAGTGGACGGGACCCGCGGCGAGTGGATGTCGTAGACACCCGGACCGACGCCCTTGGCGTAGCCGGACTTCTGAAGTTCGTCCGCGAGCGACATACCCGACCGGGCGGCTTCGAGGCTGATCACATCGGCATCCAGGTCGTCGATCGCGGTGAAGATGTCACCGAAATCCGCGTAGCACATGTGCGTGTGCACCTGGGTGACGTCCGCGACGGAACTCGTTGCCAGCCGGAAGGATTCGGTTGCCCACTCCAGGTATGCCGGGCGGTCGGTGGTCCGCAGCGGCAGCGTCTCGCGCAGGGCCGGCTCATCAACCTGGATGACGCGGCAACCGGCCGCCTCCAGATCGCGGACCTCATCGCGCAGCGCGAGTGCGACCTGCCGGGCCGTGTCACCGATGGGCTGGTCGTCGCGCACGAAGGACCAGGCGAGCATGGTGACCGGCCCGGTCAGCATGCCCTTGACCGGTCGCTTCGTCAGCGATTGCGCGTACTGCCACCAGCGGACGGTCATCGGCTCGGGACGGGAGACGTCACCGAAGATGATCGGCGGCCGAACGCAGCGGGTGCCGTAGGACTGCACCCAACCGTGTGTGGTCGACAGGTAGCCGTCGAGCTGTTCGGCGAAGTACTGCACCATGTCGTTGCGTTCCGGCTCACCGTGCACCAGCACGTCCAGGCCGAGCTCTTCCTGCAGGGAGATCACCGTGGCGATCTCGTCGCGCATCGCCGATTCGTATGTCGCCCGGTCGATTTCGCCGCGACGCAGTGATGCGCGTGCCTTGCGCACGGAGTCGGTCTGCGGGAACGACCCGATGGTCGTCGTCGGTAGCAGTGGCAGGCCGAGCGACTCCTGCTGTTGCGGGTATCGCTGGTCGAACGCCGCGACACGATGTGTGTCGGCGTCCCGCACCGCGGCCACGCGTGCGCGCACGGCATCGTCGTGTGTGCGCGCCGATGCCTGTCGGGACGCGACCGCTCGACGGGACGCGTCCAGTGCGGGAGTCGCTGCAGTTTCGTCGTCGAGTGCCGTTGCCAGCGTGCGGATTTCGAGCACCTTCTCGCGCGCGAAGGCCAGCCAGCTTCGGACCTCCTCGTCGATCGCGGTCTCCTTCGACGCATCGAGCGGCACGTGCAGCAGCGAGCAGGAGCTGCCGACGACGAGGTCGTCGACGCGGCCGGCCAGCCGGCGCACGATCGCCAGTCGGTCGTCGAGATCGGCGGCCCAGACGTTGCGGCCGTCGATGACACCTGCGATCAGCCGCTTTTCGCGCAGACCGTGCTCCAGGATCTCGGTGACGTTCGCCGGGACGGTGCAGTCGATCGCCAGGCCGTCGACGGGTGCCTCGGCGAACACCTCGAACGCGTCCTGCAATGCGGCGAAATAGCTGGCAATCAACAGTTTCGGGCGTTTCGTTGCGGAGCCAAGTCGATCGAGTGCGTGACGAGCCGCGTCGAGCACAGCGACCGGCTGGTCCAGGACGAGCGCCGGCTCGTCAATCTGCACCCACTGCGCGCCGGCGTCGTGCAGGGTGCTGAGGATGTCGACATACACGTCCAGCAGGGGGTCAAGAAGCGACAACGGGTCGAACCCCGCTGGTGCGTCCACAGCCGGCTTCGACAGCAGCAGAAAGGTGAGCGGTCCGACGAGCACCGGACGCGCGGTGTGGCCGGCGTCGGTCGCCTGGGTGAAGAGCTCGACCTGGCGGGCGGCGTTCGCGGTGAACGTCGTCGCGGGGGCGAGCTCCGGCACCAGGTAGTGGTAGTTGGTGTCGAACCACTTGGTCATCTCCAGCGGCGCAACCTTGTCGTTCCCGCGGGCCATCGCGAAGTAGACGTCCAGGTCGTTGTCGGCCGCGGCCCGAAAGCGCTGCGGCACGGCGCCGACCATCCATGCCGTGTCGAGCACGTGGTCGTAGTAGGAGAAGTCGCCGGTCGGGATCTCGTCGATCCCGTTGTCCGACAGTTGTTTCCACGCATCGGCGCGTAGGCCGGCAGCGATGTCGTGGAGTTCGTCGGCGGGGACGCGGCCCGCCCAATAGGCCTCGATGGCCCGTTTGAGCTCTCGCTTCGGCCCCTGTCGTGGCCAGCCGAGAACAGTGGCAGTGGTGCTGTTGGTCATTCCAAACTCCTTCGCGACCCGCCCGAGAGGTCACCGAATCGGCCGAACCCGGGTCCGGGCTCGGGCGACTGGCAGGTCTTCGGACTCGTGAGCGTGCCGAAACAAGGCGCCTACTGTCCATCGCTTCCCGGCCAAGTTGGCCAGTGCGTATGACGGAGGTCGTTCTCACATACCGCTGCGGGGCAGTCCCGGAGTCACACCGGATTCCCTCTTACGACGCGGCATCCGGATCACCGGTATGACGCGAACCTGTCGCGTTCCTCAGCCTACTGACTCTTGCCGGAGCGCTCGTCACCCGTTCGGTCCGCGGCCTCCTCGGTCTCCAGTACTTGACCCAGCGGAGCGCCGTTGCTGACCCCGAAATAGGTATGCCGGGTCTCGCCGTCAGCCGAGTTGCTGACCTCTCGCGATCGTTGCATCCAGCGCGACGTCACCTCCCACTGGTCGTCGAGGAAGGCGTCCAATTCGGAGCGACTCAGGTGCAGCACGAAGTTGTTGAACCAGGTCTTTGGCCCCTCGGTGGACTCGTCGAGGTGTCGGAAGGAGAGCGCTGTGAGCGCATGTGCGGTGCTCTCGGTGACCTGTTTGAAGGCCCCGACTGCAGCCGGACCACCGGGCATCGCTTCCAAGTCGTGGAAGTCCACGATGAGACCCTCGTCGGTTGTTGCTCGCCACCATCGTTCGCGGCCGTCGGTGCCGTGCTCGGGGTCATCTTCGACGAGGCCATAGCGCGCCAGCTGCCGGAGGTGAAAGCTGACCGAATTCGCCGGTTCCGCAACGGCGTTCGCTAGATCCACGGCGCGAGACGGGCCGCGTGCTGTCAGCTCGCCGAAGAGGCGCATGCGCAGTGGATGCGACAGAGCCTTGAGCTCGCGGGGGTCGACGATACGCCGCGGCTCGGACCGGTCCTGTGATCTGCTCACGGGACCACTGTGCCGTGGCTTGGTCCTCTTCGCAAATAATAATGCGCAAATATAGTTGCGTAATGCCTGGAGCCGGCGCACGATGGTCGTCATGACACAGGTGGGGGACGAAGCGCTCGACACGAAACGACCTGCGCTCTGGCGCAACCGGGACTTCGAGTTGCTGATGGTTGGCAACACCTTGAACGGCATCGGGTCGCGGATGAGTGGACTGGCCTTTCCGCTGCTTGCGCTCTGGATGACCGACAACGCGGCGATCGCGGGGCTCGTCGGGGGAGCCGTGGTCGCCGGGATGGTGATCGCCGGAATCCCGGCCGGCACGTTCGTCGACAGGTGGAACCGTCGCAGTGCGATGGTGTGGTCAGCCCTCGTCGCGGCAGCGTCATACGCGACGGTCGTGCTGGCGTATGCCGCCGACCTGCTCACGATCGCACAGCTGGTGGTCGCGGGGTTCGTGGTCGGTGCTGCCGAGGCGGTCTTCTCGCCGGCCGACACGCTGGCGACGAAAGCCGTTGTGCCGCCTGAGGAACTGAGCACCGCGATGTCGGTGATGCAAGGCCGGCAGGGTGTCACCGGTCTGGTTGGTCCACCACTCGGCGGCGTGCTCTTCGCGGTGTCTCGCTCGCTGCCGGTGCTCGCCGATGTGGTCTCTTATCTCGTCGCTGTGGTGGCGGCGCTACTCGTACGCACACCGCTGCCGGCACCACCACCGGACGGCGGGGAGCACGAACCACCCTTGCAGGCCATGCGATTCGGTCTGAAGTTCGTGTGGCGCCACGACGTGTTGCGGCCGGTGATCGTCATCGCGACCCTGCTCAACTTCGCGGTCAACGGCTTCATGCTCGTCTTGATCGTCGTGCTGCGCGACCGGCACGTCGAGCCGGCCGGCATCGGGCTGGCCGAAACCGCGATCGCGGTAGCGACGATCGCGGGCGCGGTTGTGGCCGGGGCGATCCTGAAGAAAGTTCCTGCCGGACAGGTGCTCATCGTCGGCTCGGTCGTGCTCGGCGCGAGTCTCATCGCGTGCGCCTTCGTGCACAGCTATCCGCTGGTGCTACTGCTGCTCGTCGCCGGATTCCTGCTGACGCCCGCCCTCAACGCCGGCTTCATGACCTACGTCATGCTCATCACCCCGGAGGCCATGCAGGGGCGGGTGCAGAGCGCGCTGATGACCTGCGTGATGGGTATGTCGCCGCTCGCTCCGGCGATTGGTGGCTTGCTGGTGGAGTGGTGGGGCGGCGAAGCCGCTCTCGCGGCACTCGGCGGACTCGCGTTCATCGTCGCGTCGCTGGTGGTCCTGGCGGGACCGCTGCGCCGAATGCCGTTGCTGGCCGACGTTGCAGCGGTATGAGCGCTCAGGTCAGGTGGTCGAAGTCGCCACGCACCCAGGCCGCGTGCCGCTGCGCGGACCGCTGCACAGCGGCGGCGGCGTCGGTCGGGACCGCCAGACCGAAGTTGTTCCAGATCTCTTCGAAGGCAAGCGGTTTCACCCTCTCGGCGATACGCAGAACCACGTTGCCGGACAACGGGATCCGGTTGGGATAGGAGCGCATGAAGCTGACCGTCACGTGGTCCGGGTTGGACATGATCGTGTCCCCGCTGAGCAGCGTGCCGCGGCCGTCAGCGCCGTGCTGCCAGTGCGCGACCGCGCTGCCGGGGAAGTGGCCACCGATCTGGTGCAGCGTGAGTCCGTCGCTCAACTTCAACTCGTCGTCCCATTCGGTGACCGCTGGTCCGCGGCGCCCGAGCCATTCGGTGTCTGCGGCATTGACGTAGACCGGTGCGTCGTCGAACGCGGCTGACCACTCGAGCTGGACACCGAACATGTGCGGATGGCTGGCCGCGATCCACCGGATGCCACCGCGCTCAGTGACGGCCGCGATCGCCTCATCATCGATGAAACCCGGTGGGTCCCAAAGGAGATTGCCTTCCGTCGTCTGCACCAGCAGTGCGGTCTGTCCGATGCCGACGTCGGTCCGCAGGCCGGTCAGTGCCGGCCGCAGATCGAGGACCTCGACCCGCTGACCGTCCGCGGCCAGCTGTTTGACACTAATCCACTTCTGACCGGTGGCCGGCACGTACTGCCGTTCGTCCACACAGATCGGGCAGTCGCGGTCGGCGGCGGTGTCGTCATACTCCACGGCGCAGGTGGCACAAGTGATCATGGGGACCATCCTGGGACCTCAAGCACGCTTCAGGTCAACTGATCTGCTCCGCCACAACGCTGCTGTCGCGCGTGCCGAACTGAATTCCCTTCCGCTCCTTGCCGATCAGCGTGAAGATGATGACCGCTATGAAGACCGGGACGATGGTTACCGACAGCGCGAACGGATAGCCGTGCGATGACGCGAGTGCCTCCTGGATCGGCAGGTTGAACGCCGCCAGACAGTTGCCGAGTTGGTAGGTCACTCCGGGATAGAAACCGCGAATCTCGTCCGGCGACAGCTCCGTCAGGTGAGCGGGTATGACGCCCCATGCGCCCTGCACCATCACCTGCATGAGGAACGACCCGAGGATGATCATCCCGATCGACGTGGAGTAGGCGAAGAGCGGCACGATCGGCAGGCCCAGCACCGCGCACAGCACGATCAGCGTCTTGCGCCCGTAGCGCTCGGACAGCGCCCCGGCGACCGCGCCGCCGATGATGGCGCCGATGTTGTAGACCACCGCGATCCAGGTGGCCGTCGACTTGGCAAGGCCGAGACCACCGTCGACCGACTCCTTCAAGAAGGTCGGGTAGACGTCCTGGGTGCCGTGACTCATCCAGTTGAACGCGGTCATCAGCAGCACCAGGAAGATGAAACGCTTCCAGATCGTCGGGTTCTTGATGATGTCCGACACCCCAGTCGTGGTCGACTTGAAGCGCTGTCGACTCTCCCGCCATACCTCCGACTCCTCGACCCGCGAGCGGATGATCAGCGAGACGATCGCCGGGATGATCGACAACGCGAACATCCACCGCCAGGACAGCCCCCACCAGGTGTTCAGCAGCAGGAACGCCAGCGACGCCATCAGGTAGCCCATCGAGTAGCCGCCCTGCAGGATGCCGGAGAAGAACCCGCGTCGCTTCGCCGGGATCTTCTCCATCGCCAGGGCTGCGCCGAGCCCCCACTCGCCGCCCATCCCGATGCCGTAGAGCATGCGCAGGATGATCAGCACCCAGAAGTTGGGGGCGAACGCGCACAGGAAGCCGACGACCGAGTAGAACGCGACGTCGACCATCAACGGGATGCGGCGCCCCGCGCGGTCGGCCCATAGGCCGAAGATGAACGCCCCGACCGGACGCATCACCAGGGTCATCGTGGTGATCAGGGACATCTCGGTCAGCGACTTGCCGAAGTCCTTGGCGATCTGCGCGTAGATCAGCACGACCAGGAAGTAGTCGAACGCATCCATGGCCCAGCCGAGGTAGGCCGCGGCGAACGAGTTCCGTTGGTCCGGGGTAAGTTTCTCCGGGCGGGAAATGGTCGACATACGGCTCCTTCGGTTCAGGCGTGATCCATAGCTGTCCGAAGAACGAAATTAGACCGCTGCACCCGCCGACGGGGCGTTGGACGCGAGGGACTTCTGCTCCTGACTAAACCCTTACCTTTCGCTGGCCCAACCACGTGTTCCGGGATGGCAGGGTGGTGAAACGTGACAGTGCACGAGAGGGGGCGCGCGACGGTGGGGACCGACGACGCGGGGCGATTACCGCTGCACCATAATCGCGACTACGCGTACCTCATTGCCGGTGGTGCCGTTTCCAGCCTCGGCAGCCGCATGAGCAGCCTGGCTTTTCCCCTCATCACGCTGGCTTCGACAGGCAGCCCGTTCGCGGTGGGTCTCGTCGCCGGTGCGACGACGATGGCGCTTGTCCTCGTCGGCCTGCCGGCCGGTGCGCTCGTCGACCGCTGGGACCGCCGCCGGACGATGATCTCGGCGGCCGCGTTGGGCGGCACGGCATACCTCTCGGTCGCGATCGCCGCCTTCGCCGACCACATCACGGTGCCGCACCTGATGCTCGCGGCTGCATGCGGCGGCGTGGCGAACAGCTTCTACAACCCCGCCGAGCAGGTCGCCGTGCGTCACGTGGTGCGCAAGCGCGACATACCGCGGGCGGCCGTCAACAACCAGGTGCGGTCGGCGACCACCGGTCTGGCCGGCCCGCCCATCGGCGGCCTCCTCTTCGGCATCGCCCGCGGCCTGCCGATGGTGGCGGATGCCATCACTTATCTCGTGGCGATCGTGTGCGCCTCCCGGGTCCGCACTCCGTTGCCGGGCGTCGCGGTCAAGGACCGCGAGGCGCTGCTGCCGGCGATCCGCACCGGCCTGCAGTTCCTCTTCGGGCACCAGTTGCTGCGAACGATGACTCTGCTATCGACGGTGCTCAATTTCGCCGGCACCGGCCTGGTCGTCTCGGTGACCATCACCATGCAGCAGCGCGGCACCGCGCCGGGCTGGATCGGTGCGGTGTCCAGCGCGATGGCGGTCTCGATGCTGCTGGCCTCGCTGCTGGCCGGGCGGATCCTGGCGCATGTCAGCGTCGGCCTGCTGATGTTCCTGACGCCTGTCGTCGGCGCGATCGCTTTCGCTGGTATGGCGTTCGTGCACGCGCCGATCCTGCTCATGGTGCTGATGGCCTGTGCGACGTTCCTGCTCGCACCGTGCGATGCCGCGGTGATCGCGGTGCTGACGGCGTGGACCCCGCCCGACCGTCTCGGCCGGGTGATGAGCGCAGACAACGTCCTGTCCCTCGTGCTGACCGCGCTGGCGCCGGCGACCATGGGTTTCCTGATCGGTGCCGTGGGCGGCGAAGAGGCGATGGTCACCTTCGCGGTGCTGCTCGTGCTGTCCGGCCTGCTCGTGCTGGCGTTCCCCCGACTGATGCGTATGCCGGCCGTCGTCGACCCGGCCGAGCAGGCTGCCTGAACCGCGTCCTCAGTCGCGCAGCTGATCGAAGGTCACGCCGACCTCGCCGAGCATGTCGCGCAGCACCGGCAGGCTCAGCCCGACCACGTTGTGATGGTCGCCCTCGATGCGCCGCACGTAGGGTCCGCCGAGCCCGTCGATCGTGAAGGCTCCGGCGACCTTCAGCGGTTCGCCGGTGGCGACATACGCCTCGATCTCGGCGTCGGTCAGGTCTGCGAAATGCACCACGGTCGAGGCCACGACCCCGAACGTCGCGCCGGTGGACTCGTCGCGGGCGTCGACCAGCCAGTGCCCGGTGTGCAGCGTGCCGCAGTTGCCGCGCATCCGCTGCCAGCGGGCGACCGCTTCTGACGCGTCGGCCGGCTTGCCGAAGGTGTCGCCGTCGAACTCCAGCACCGAGTCGCAGCCGAGCACCAGCGCGTCGGCATCTGTCCCGGCGGCCACCGCCTCACACTTGGCGCGCGCGAGCAGGAGCGCGACGTCGTCGGTGCGCAGGGGAGCACCCAGGCCGGCCTCGGCACGGTCGACGGCGGCGGATTCGTCCACGTCGGAGACGATCACTTCGGGCTCGACACCTGCCGAACGCAAGGTCGCGAGGCGGGCAGGGGACGCGGAGGCGAGGATGAGTTCGGCGGTCACGACGGGCAAGCTTAAGGGGTGCGCATCATCCCAACATGTTGTCCTCGAAGCACCAGCGCCAGCCCTCGCCGGGTTCGAAGGAACGCATCACCGGGTGACGGGTCTCCGCGTGGTGCTTGCTGCCGTGCTTGCCGACGGAGGAGTCGCAACAACCGACGTGCCCGCACGTGAGGCAGAGCCGCAGGTGGACCCAGACCGTGCCGTCCGCCATACATTCTTCGCAGCCTTCGGGGGTGTTCGGGTCGACTGCGAGCGGTGCTTCGGCGAGGTGCTCGCACCCGAACTGTCGCTCCTCGGGGGTGAGGAGCATGCGCTCGGTCAGGCTGCGGTCGAACTCGTGCACGCGGGCGATCATCGACTCCTCCAGATCGAGTGAGCCCATCACGGCCTGCAGCACTTCGTGGTCCATCACGCCCTTGTCGCGCAGCTTGAGGACCTTGTCCCGCTCCGCGTCCAGCATGGCCGAGCGCAACCGCCGGTAGGCGTCCGATGGCGTCTCGCTGCTGTTGTCGCTGTGGCCCAGACGTTCCCAGGCGAGGTTGGCCCGGCGCGCGCCCTGATGACGCAAGGTGGTGATCACCTGCTCCGGTACCTCGAAATCGGTGTCGTCCAGCTCTTCTTCCAACCGCCGGTTGCCGGCGTTGACCGCGGCCTGGGTGAGTTGCGCTGTCTGGAGCGCATCCTCGCGCGGGTCGGGGCCGTGCAGGTCGAGCCTGCGGGAGACGAACCCGAGGGTGAAGCCCTGGATGATCAGCGTTCCCAGGGTCACGAAGAGCGCGATGAAGACCATCGCCTCGCGATGGGGAGCGTCGTGCGGTAGCAGGAACGCGGCTGCGAGCGTGACCACTCCGCGCATGCCTGCCCAGGACGCGATCGCGGTCTCCCGCCCGCTCATCGTGGTGCTGGACCAGCCGACCTTCCGGCTGATGAACTCCGAGCCCAGCAACCAGACCGGACGCAGCACCATGACGGTCAGCAGGATGAGCGCGGCGATCGCGAAGGTGCGAAGCAGGCCGCTGTCCGAACGGCGGACCCCGTCGACGATCGTCCTGGTCTGCAGGCCGATCAGCAGGAAGACCATGTTCTCCAGCAGGAAGGTCAACGACGCCCAGTTGATCCGCTCGGACACTCGTGACTGCGCGGTCTGGATCGTGGGTGCTGCGTGCCCGGTGGCGACGCCGCAGACTACGGCGGCGATGACGCCGGACGCGTGCAGCTCTTCGGCCGGCAGGTAGGCGATCCACGGGCTGAGGAAGCTGAGCGCGACGATGGTGACGGTGTCGGTCACGTGACGCCATACCCATGCCACGAGCAGGTAGGCGATGAAACCGAACGCCGCGCCACCGATCGAGGCCCACAGGAAGTCACGCCCGGCGGTGAAGACGGTTGCCGCGCCGGCGCCGCCGGCGATCAGCCCCTTGGCGGTGTTGACCGTCACGAGTGCCGTCGCGTCGTTGAAGAGCGACTCACCCTCCAGGACGGATACGACTCTTCGCGGTAGGCCGATCCGCCGAGCCACGGCGGTGGCTGCGACCGCGTCGGGTGGTGCGACAACGGCGCCCAACGCAACCGCAGCCGCAAAGGGTATGCCGAGCAGCTTCCACACGACCAGCGCGACACCGAATGCCGTGAAAAGCACTAGCAGCACTGACATTTGCAGGATCTGCCGGCGTTCCCTCCTCAGGTCGACGAGCGAGGAGTTGGACGCAGCCGCGAACAGCAGTGGCGGGAGGAACCCGAGCAGGATGATCTCGGGGTCTACCTCGAACGGGTAGGGCATGAACGGCAGGAACGACGTAGCCGCTCCGACGCCGGTCAGGACCAGCGGAGCTGAAAGATGCACCCAGCGCGCGACGGTCGCGAGGACGACGACCGCCGCGGTCAGCAGGAAGATCGGTAATGCGACGTGCACCGGGTCATCCTTGCAGGGTCGCGCCGGTCACAGCGTGCGCAGCACCGCACCTCTCAGCGTGTCCAGGCCGACCGAGCCGATGTCGAGCGCACGGCGGTGGAACGCCTTGAGGTCGAAGTCGGCACCCTCCTGGGCACGTGCCTCCTCGCGCAACTGCATCCAGATCCGCTCGCCGATCTTGTATGACGGAGCCTGGCCCGGCCAGCCGAGGTAGCGGTCCAGCTCGAAGCGCAGGAACCCTTCGGGCATGTCGCAGTGCGCGTTGAGGAACTGCCAGCACTTGTCGTAGGTCCACTCGCCGCCGCCGACCTCTGCCGGCGCCTCGAACCCACAGTGGACGCCGATGTCGAGCACGACCCGCGCGGCGCGCAGCGACTGCCCGTCGAGCATGCCGAGCTTGTTGCCCGGGTCCTGCAGGAACCCCAGCTCGTCCATCAGCCGCTCGGCATACAGGGCCCAGCCCTCGCCGTGCCCGGAGCACCACACGCCGAGCCGGCGCCAGGTGTTGAGCAGGCCGGACCGGAAGATCGTCTGGCCGTTCTGCAGGTGATGCCCGGGCACGCCCTCGTGGTAGACGGTGGTGAGCTCACGCCAGGTGCTGAACTCCTCGACCCCCTTGGGCACCGACCACCACATCCGGCCCGGGCGAGAGAAGTCCTCGCTCGGTGAGGTGTAGTAGATGCCGCCGGATTGCGTTGGTGCGATGCAACATTCGATGGTTCGGGCCGGCTCGGGGATGTCGAAGTGAGTGCCGCCGAGTTTGTCGATCGCCTCGTCGGCCTTGCCCTGCATCCAGCGCTGCAGAGCGTCGGTGCCGTGGAGCGTGTAGTCGGGGTCGGTATCGAGGAGGCCATCGCCTCCTCGACCGAAGCGCCCGGCTTGATCTGCTCGGCGACCTGCCGCATCTGCGCGGTGATGCGCGCCAGCTCCTCCTGGCCCCAGGCGTAGGTCTCCTCCAGATCGACCGTGGAACCGAGGAAGTAGCGAGAGTGCAGCCCGTAGGCGTCGCGGCCGCAGGAGTCGGACTCGGGTGCGAGCGGCAGGATTTCCTCGGTCAGTCGATCGCCGGCCTTCGCGTAGGCCTGTGCGGCGACGTCGATGTCGTCCGCGATCTCCGGGCGCTGTCGCTTCAGCTCGGCGAAGTAGCCGTCGGCTGCCGTGTGGTCCTTGGTCTGCTGGATGCAGGCCGTCACCTGGCGGACCGGGCTGACGATGCCCTGGCCGGCGGCCACGTGCAGGGACTCGAACCACTGGTCGAGCGCCTTCGGAATGGCGCGCATCCGCCGGCCGATCGTCGCGATCTGCTCGGGTGTGTCGGTCGGCATCAGATCGAACGTGTCGCGGACGTCTTGCAGGGGAGAGGCGATGACGTTGAGTGCGGAGTGTTCGAGGAGTGCGTCATACCGCTCGATGTCGAGGCCGAGGCGCTCGCGCATCGCGTCGATGGTGACCTTGTCGACGTCGTCCTGTGCGGTGACGCCGTCGAGAGCGGCGAGAGTTTCGCGCAGCAGGGCGTTGCGTTCGGCGAGGCCGGCGGGGGAGAAATCGTCGAGTTCGTCCTGCCGGGTGGTCGAGCCGATGTAGGTGCCCCACATCGGGGAGAGTTCGATCGACTTCTCGTGGAAGTTCTCGGCGATCGAGTCAACGGCGGTCGGGGTGCGTGCGAGGTCGTCAGTCACAGCCTGCACGCTAGTCGGCGGGAAACGGCGTTGCACCAGGTTTGCGCGGGCAGCGACAATGGCGCGGTGATTTCCGACGGAGGCAGGGGAGGCCCGCAGCACGAAAGCGGGTTGAGTAGCGGAGGAGCGCAGCGGGGGAGCGTATCGAAACCATCGAGCGGTGCTGAGAGTCAAGTCCTGTCGACGAATGTCGGTCGATCAGAATCGAATTCGGCGAAGACAACGCCGACCGGAATCCACAAACGCAGTGTGCCGGAGATCAGCGTGCGGGCGCCTGGCCCGAAACATGGTGGTCTCGGCAGCGGCGTCCTGAGCGATTTCATCGGTGACCGGGAGCACCACGGCGGCGACGACCAGGCGGTGTATGCCGTGGCGCGAGAAGAACTGGACTGGTGGGGCGCCGAACTCGGTCGGCAACTCGACGACGGCATGTTCGGGGAGAACCTGACGACCGTCGGTCTCGACGTGGATCACGCAGTCATCGGCACGCGTTGGGAGGTCGGTGGGGCAGTGCTGGAGGTCAGTGGACCGCGAATCCCCTGCGGAACGTTCCGGATGCACATGGCGGAGCGCGGTTGGCTGAAAAAGTATGTCGCGCATGGGCTTTCCGGGGCATACCTGCGGGTGGTCACTCCTGGCGTCATACGAGCGGGTGACGGGGTGCACGTGCTGGACGAGCCGACGCATGGCGTCGACGTGCCGACGGCGTTCCGGGCGTTCTACGACGACCTGGACGCGATGCGCGCCGTGGTTGAGGCCCATGTGTTGAACGAGCAGGAGCACGAGTGGATGGCGAAGAAAATCGCCGTCTCTTGACCGAGGTCTGACCTGCGCTTCACTCGCGCATGACGTTGTCCGGCGTAGCGTCGAGATCCATGAAATGTCGCTTCCTTGTTGCAGTTTCAGCCGGTTCGGTCGCGTTCGGTATGGCGGCGACGGCACCCGCGCAGGCGTCAGAGGTCGGGACGGTGTCAGCCACGGTGGCCGCCGCGCAGCTGAAGTTGGGGCTGACCGGGACCTCCGCGGACGCCAAAGCCGACCTGCCCACGTTGACCGTCAAGGCGAAGGGCTCGATGGACGGTTACAGCCGGGACCTCTTCCCGCACTGGCGGGACGCGTCGACCTGGGGGTGGCCCGAGGCGCCGAACAACTCGTGCAACGCGCGCAATGCCGCGCTCTACCGCGACGGCGAGAACGTCACGATGTCCTCGACCTGCACCAGTCTGCAGGGAACCTGGATCGACCCGTATGGCGCCAAGAAGTATGACGCCGCATCCGACATCGACATCGATCACGTGGTGCCGTTGGGTGACGCGTACGCAACCGGCGCCGCGGCGTGGGACACCACGAAACGCACGCAGTACGCGAACGACCCGCTCGTGCTGGTGTCCGCCGACGACTCGCTGAATCAGTCGAAGGGAGACGACGATCCGGCGCAATGGAAGCCGCCGAACACGGCGTCGTACTGCCTCTACGCAACGCGCTGGGTGCTGATCAAGGACAAGTACGGCTTGTGGGTCACCAGCCCCGAGAAGACCGCGTTGAACAGCATGCTGTCGACCTGCTGAGAGTGAGCGGGCGTCGGCGGCCCGCGAAACCCCAGTGAGGTCAGTTGATTACGTCGAGTCGAGCCATGACCTTCTTCAACTCTCGTGGTGTGCTGATGAGCAGGACCGACGGACCGTGGGGAGCTGCAGCCCACGTGCGCATTCGTTGCCGTTTGCGTGCGTAGCTCTCGAAGTGCCACCGAATGATGGAGTCGCGCGCGTACAAGGAGCGCCACGACTGGGTGTTGCCGTTGCAGATTGGCTCCTTGTCGATGGCGCGGGCCAGGGTTCGCCGCACCAGTCGCTGCAGCGAGAACCATCTGGGGTAGTCGAGCGCGACGATCAGTTGAGCCCTGGGAAGCACCAGGTCGAGCCACGATCCGTAGGCGGTGTCCAGGACCCATTGGTCGCCGGCGACCACCTGGGCGAAGATGTCGCGTTGGTGGTCATCCGGCAACGGCACCCAGCCGGGCTGCCAGGTCAGCTCATCCGCGAGAGTCAGAGGTAGGCCGGTCCGGTCGGCGATCTGCTTGGCCGCCGTGCTTTTACCGCTGCCCGTCACGCCGTAGACGAGGATGCGCCGCGCTGCTGCGGGATCCGTCGCGATCGGCACCAGACCAACCTACGAGATCGCGGTCTCCCGCATTCGCTCACTCGCGGCGTAGGAGGCAAGTTGTTCGGCACCGCCAGGTGGCGAGCGTCGCGTCATACAACGCAGTCTGGCGAAGATCTTTAGGCTGACACATGCCGTATGTCGTTCAGATCGAGTCTTCGTTCCGCGCGCGACAAGGGCTAGCTTCACCGACCCGATCGGATGCGGGCCTGCTGTCGCTGGATGACGCCGGAGGGCGATCCTTCGTGCTCCGTGTCGGACTGGAGTTTGCCGGTGAGGCTGTCGACAACAGAGCGGGTCGAGCGCTGGACGGCGACATCGTTTCCCTCCTTGTGGGGAGAACTACCAATAGCCTCTCGGCAGAACCGTGGACGACACTGTTTGAGTTTCGTACATCCCTGGAACGGGTATCCCGTCACGTCTACGACACACTCGCGGTCAGTCTGCAGTCGCTGTAGTACGTCGAGATCGGTGACGGCGCAGCAGGTCTCACGGTGCGCTATCAGCCGTGACCGACACCCGTTCGCGCAAGGAGGACGCCAGCGCCGCAGGGACGAAATATTGGCCTGAAAGCGCGGCGGCGGTCTGTCACAGTTCGAGGGTGACTCACGAGATCCGACCCTTTGAGCAAGCGGACGTCACCCGGCTGTACGAGAGCTTCGGGCAGCATGGGTGGCACAAGCCCTTCCGGACGTTCGCTGGATATCTCGCCGATCAGCAGCACGGTGCGCGAGCTTGCTTCGTCGCTGAGGTCGGCGGTGCGATCGCCGGCTATTGCACCTTGTTGTGGGAGTCGCCTTACGTGCCCTTCCAGACGGCGGGCATACCCGAGATCGCGGATCTGAACGTGCTGCCGCCCTGTCGTCAACGCGGGGTCGGGACCGCGCTGCTCGATGCCGCCGAGCACGCCGCCGGTGAGCGCAGTCCAGTTGTCGGGCTGGGCGTGGGCTTGTATGCCGACTACGGAGCCGCCCAGCGACTGTATGTGCGCCGTGGCTATCTGCCCGACGGCCGCGGAGTCATGTATGAGTACCGCGCCGTCGCGCCCGGTCGGTCCATCCCGATCGACGATGACGCCACGCTCATGATGACGCTCGCCTTGAGGTAGCTGACCGTCGCCGATCTGCTCGGAAACTGGTGTGGCTGTTGTGGTTTCGGCGGATGGGGTTGTCGGTGGTCGGGTTTAGACTCGAACACAGATGGCAACCAGTGATGGACGGGCAGGGGTGGTCGGTGATGGTGTTCCAGGAGGGTGGTCCGGTGGTGGACCTGTCTGGTGTGCCGGCCCCGGTGGCCGACGCGCTGGCCATCTTGGTCGCCGAGGCTTGCCAGCATGGCGGTGGCGGTGCGCTGATTCGGGTGGAGCGGGTGTCGCGGGAGCACCTGGGTGACGTGGTGCAGGCGGCGGAGGTGGTGAAGGGGTTCGCCGAGGCAGCATTGTTGGATGCGACGTCGGCGTTGGTGGAGGACGTGGCGGTGGATCATGGTGTGCCGGTTGATGATCCGCGGTTCGCGCAGAAGGTGGCGGTGCACCGTAAGGGTGCGTGTCGGGCGGTGGTGCATGAGGTGCAGTTGTTGACGGGGTCGACGTTGACGGCGGCCCGGGACCGGGTCCGGTTCGCGACCGCGTTGCCGGCGCGGGTTGGTGCCGCGCATGGGTTGCTGCGGGCTGGTGGCTGTAGTTGGGAGCGGGCTCGGATTGCGTATGCCGAGACGGCGCACCTGGATCCGGTGTTGGCGGGGCAGCTGATTGACCGGTTGCTGGCACCACCGGAACGCACTGTCGCCGAGGACGGGTCGGGGTCGGTGCCGTTGTCGCATAGTGGGTTCCGGGCGCGGGTTCGCCGCCAGTTGGCGTTGGTGGAGGGTGCGGCGGCGGATCGCAAGCGTCGGCACGCGGATGCGATGGGGCGCCGGGATGCGTGCACGTTCCCCGGCCGGGACGGGACCGCGACCTTTCAGGCCACGGGAGATGCGGCGCGGGTGTTCGCGGCGCAGCAGCGCCTGACGGAGATGGCGAAGGCGGCCCGGGCGGGCGGTGATCCGCGGACGGTGGCGCAGTTGCGTGCCGATATCGCCGTCGATCTGCTGATCGGTGGCACGATCGCCGGTCATGGCGTGCTGGGGGATGCGCCGGCGGGTCGGTTGCAGGTGATTGTGCACTTGGCGTCGATCCTGCCGGAGGATTTGGTGGCCGAGTACACCGCGGGCAGCCGTTCGCCGGCAGCCGCGGCTGGCACGGCCTCTGGTGCGGCGTTCGGTGTCGGGGAGGTGCCGGGGCTTGGGTTCTTGTCGCCGGAGCAGGTCCGGGAGGTCGCCGTGCGGGCGGGGTCGACGTGGGCGAGGTTGGTGACGGACCCGGTGACCGGTGAGGTGATGGATGCCGCTAAGACGTATCGGGTGCCGGCGGGGATGGGCCGGTTGGTCAAGGGCCGTGATCACCGGTGTCGGGCGCCGGGGGACTGCGGGGTGTCCGCGGCGGACTGCGACGTGGATCATGACACCGAGTACCGGGCGGGTGCGACCGAGCCTGCAGAGGGTGGGACGCATCCGGAGAATCTGCATCTGATGCATCGGGGGCATCACAATGCGAAGACGTGCCGGTTCTGGTCCAGTGAGCAACACGGCGATGGGTCGATCAGTTGGGCGACGCTGACCAGACGGTTGCGGACGAGCGTGTTCGATCATCACCGGCCAGGTGATCAGTGTCCGCCAGTGCCCAGCCGGGTGGAGCAGCAGCTCGGGATCCGGTTGGCGCTGTGTCGCGAGCACGACGTGATCCCGAACGTGTTCACCGACCTGGAGGACCTGCACCTGTTGGCCGACCACGATGACGACCGCGACCGCGACGAGGGCCGGGAACATGGCGAGGGCCGAGATTGCGACGACCAGGGATGTCGTCAGCCTCGGGGGCGGATGCAGTTCTACCGACCGTCACGCGACATCCGCATCCAGTTACCCGAGCCACCGCCACCCTTCTGACCTGACGGTCGTGGTGTGCGCGGGGCGCGAGCGCTACAGGATCAGTCCGCTAGCGGCTCGCCAGGCGCGGTGAAAATCAGCCAACGACGCCGGCCGCTTCGACGGATCCTCACTCGTCGCCGCACGCACGACGTCGCGCGACGGATGATCCGGGTTGCGCTCGAGCAGCAGGATTTCGATCATCCGGCCAAGGTTGAAAACCGTTGTGCGGCAGTCGATCACGGCACCCTTGGTCGACTCTTCGGGCGCCATGAAACGAGTGGAACCGGGTAGTCGGCCAACATGGTTCACATACGAGCCGCGGTGGTAGCACTCGAAATCCATCACCTTGATCGCCCGCGTTGCGAAGTCGTACATGAGACAACCGTCATACAGATCGCCGGCGATCCAGCCTTCCTCGCCGAGTCGGACGTGTAGCTCGATGATGGCGTCGAGTGCCGCCACGATCTCGTTGGTCGGCAGCGACTTGAACCGGCTGAACGCGTGCTCGGGGTCGTCGCGCAGCTCGGCGGGCGCGCGCACCAGCTCGCCGTCGAACCACGCGGACACCGTGACTACGCCCTCCTCGGTCTCGATGATGCGATCCAGCGGGATGAGCGCTGGATGTTCGACGGCCGAGGACACTTCGGCAGCGAGCTCGAGTGCCCGCGAGCGTTCCTCACGTGTCGTGCCGCCGGCACTGGGCGCTTCAGCTCCGGGAGTCTTGACGAACCAACGCCGCCCGGAGAGGTCGCGGACGCCGTACGAGATGTGACCGGAGTCCTGCGTTCGTGAGTCGAACACTGCGAACACCTCGCCGAGGCCAGTCACCAGATCGCGGAGGGACTGGTCGGTTCGTTCTCTCTCGAAAGGTACCAGCACATCATCGACCATTCACCGTGACATGCTCGCCGGGTGAACGCGTTGGATCGGGCAGCGGTCGTCGCAGCCGGCGCACGGGTCCTGGGACGACCGCTGCACCTGGTGCGTGAACTGACGGGCGGCCAGCACGCGATCACCCTGCTGACAACCGATGGCGCGGAATCGTTTGTCGTGCGGGCGTTTCCGCGTGAGTCGCCGGCGGTGGCACAGGAGATCGACGTCCTGGACCGTCTCGGACCCTTCGGTGCGATGGCTCCCCGCCTCGTCGCAGACGGCGAGGAGTCCGGCCACCCCGTCATCGTGACCACGGCGCTCGACGGCGACCATCCGGGCCCCGGACTCTCACCGCACACGATCGCCGAAGAGATGGCAATCGCCCTGGCGGCGATCCACCGTCTCGACGGATCCGGCCTCCGCACAGAACCACAGGAGCCACCGTGGCGTCCGGGCGGCTTGTCGGCTCGCGCGCACGAGGAATGGGGACGCCTCGATCTGAGCACGCGAGTCCTCACGCACTTCGACTTCTGGTGCGGCAACGCCCTCTGGAAGGACGACCGGCTGGTCGGCGTGGTCGACTGGAACGGCGCCCGATCGGCACCGCGCGGCGTCGATGTTGCCTGGTGCCGCCAGGACCTGGTGCTCCTCGGGTCGGTGGATGCGGCCGATGTCTTCCGGCAGAGCTACGAGGAACGCGCCGGGCAAGCCGTCCCCGACATACATGCGTGGGACATCCTGGCCGCCGAGCACGCCGACCCACACGTGGAGTCGTGGGATGTGAACTATCGCGGCATCGGCAGGAGCGACATCACCGCGGGCGTGTTGCGTCACCGACTCGACCTCTGGATCGACGAACTCCTTCGCTGACCCGCGCAACTGGCAGAGTGGCATCACAGGACGCACACTTCGAAGGGGACAACCATGGCGATGGCCGACACGATCATCAAGAAAGCGCAGCCGCACCTGGCGGCGGGTGAAGTGGTGCACGGTGCCTTTGCCGGCCAGCAGACGATTCGCAACAGGCTCGGCGAAGGTGCCTACCGGGTCGTCGTCGCAACAGACCAGCGGTTCTTGGTCTTTCAGTCGGGGTCCTTCACGCAGACCTCGATCAAGCGGTTGATCGAGGAGCCACCGCGCCAGCAGGTCCTGGGTGAGCCGACCGGGCTGTTCTGCGACATCACGGTCGGCGGCGAGACGATGAAGGTGAACCGTCGCTACCTCGGCCAGATCCGCGCGATCGACGCGGCGCTCAGCCAGTCCTAGGACGCCGCCGCTCAGCCGCGGACGGCCGAGATCGCGCTCAGGACACCGAGCACCACCATCACGACGGCCGCCACACGGGTGATCCAAGTGATCGGCAGCACCCGTAGCAGCGTCTTTCCCCCGAGTATGGCGAGCAGCGCGACGGTCCACAGGCCGAGCGTGACTCCGACGCCGACCGACAGCGGATCGTGATATTTCGCAGCAAGATTCGCCGTGAGGATTTGCGTCAGGTCGCCCCACTCAGCGACGAAGATCACGCCATACCCGAGCGACGCGACCTTGAAGAAGCCGGCGCCGTCGGCCCCTTTGCCGGCGACCTCGGCCTGACCTTCGGCCTCGACGTCGTCCTGGTGCGCACCCTCCCGCCAGATGAGCCACGCGCCGAGCAGGAAGAGTGCCGCGATCAGCGCCTCCAGCAGACGTCCGGGCAGCAGGTGGAGCAGCTGACCCGCGCTGACCGCGATCACCACGTGGGTGAGGAACGCGGCAGCGATGCCACTGAACACCCACGGCCACGGGAAACGGGTGCCGAGCACGAGCGCCGCGACGGCGCTCTTGTCCGGGAGCTCGGCCACGAAGGCGAGCGCGAAGACGGTGACGATGATTCCGAGGTCGAGCACGAAGGTCCTTGGCTTCGGGCCGGAACGCCGTGCCAGGCAAACAAAAGGACGAGCACGTCGAACCGGCAGCGGGTTGCTGTCATGGTTCGAACGTCTCGTCCAGTCACCTGTGCGGCGACCCCGAACACCGGGCGGCGAACCGCCAGTATGTCGACATCCGGTCGAGGGACTACTCCCGTTCGCCGATAAGGGTAACGACGATTTCGCGGCAATGCACAATCGAGCGAGCCGGATGCAGGTGCGTGCCGACACAGCGCGCGAACGGCGGCGACTAACCTTGGTGACGTGAGCCACTTCCTGGATCGGTCCGAGATCAACGATCGGCTCCGTGACAGTCCCTGGCACGACGTCGACGTGAGCCCCCAGGTGGCGTCCACCAACGACGAGCTGATGCGCGACCCGCAGCCGTGGCGTGCCCTGGTCACTGACAACCAGGTCGCCGGGCGCGGACGCCTCGACCGTTCCTGGGAAGCGCCCGCCGGGACCTCGATCGCCCTGTCGGCCACCATGCCGCTGCCGCGGGACGCAACCCGGTGGGGCTGGGTGCCGCTGCTCGTCGGCCTCGCGGTGCGCCGGGCGGTCCGCGACCTCACCGGTGCGTCGGTCGGCCTCAAGTGGCCCAACGACGTGCTCGTCCGCGCCGACGCGCGCGCGCCGTGGGCCAAACTCGCCGGCATCCTGTGTCAGGCCAGCGGCGGCGCCGACCCGAGCGTGGTCGTCGGCATCGGCATCAACGTGCATCAGAACACCGAGGACCTGCCGGTCGACACGGCGACCTCCCTGCACCTGGCCGGGTATGACGTCCGCTGCGAGGACTTGATCGTGGCCGTGCTGCGCGCGCTCGCGCAGATCCAACAGGAATGGGACGGCATCACGGAGGACGACGCCTACCGGGCGGCCTGCGTCACCGTCGGCCAGCAGGTGCGCGTCGAACTGTCCGGCGACGAGTCCGTCACCGGTGCCGCCCTGGACATCGACGAAATGGGCCGGTTGGTGATCGACACGCCGGAGGGCCCGGTGCCACATGCGGTGGGTGACGTCATACACATCCGACCGGGGAGCGCCGCCTGCCGCCCGAACCCGACCCGCACGACCGCGCCGCGTTCGTCGACGCACTCGAGGAGCGACTACTCGGCGCGCCGCGTTCGATGCGGCGCGTGGACATCGCGCGGCGAGCCGGCATGACTGGGGAAGAGACCGGCCGGCTGTGGCGAGCGCTCGGCTTCGCCAGCGCGCGCGACGAGGACATGGTCTTCACCGAGACCGACCTGGAGGCTGTGCGTGCGGTCGCGCGGACCGTGCGCGACGGGGAGTTGGACGAGGCCACGGTGCTCGGTCTGGCCCGCGCTGTCGGTCGCTCGACCGACCGGCTGGCGATGTGGTCACTGCAGGTCATCACCGACATGGTCACCGGCGACGACGGCATCGGAGTAGACAGCCGGGTCGCGCGGCTCGCCGCGGAGCGCGCCGTCGAGGTCTGTGACGAACTCACCCCGCTGATCACCTATGTATGGCGGCGAAATCTCGCCGTCGCGATCTCTCGGATGATCGCCGACTCCGAGCCGGAGTCGCACATCGGCGTGCGCCGGACCATCGGCTTCGCCGATCTGGTCAACTTCACCCAGCTGACCCGGCAACTGGGGGAGCGCGAGCTCGCAGCGCTGGTGCAACGTTTCGAATCCTTGGCGTCCGACGTTGTCGCTCTGCACGGTGGTGCGGTCGTCAAGACGGTCGGTGACGAGATCCTCTTCTCGCACACGACCGTCGAGGGTGCGGTCGCAATCGCCTTCGACCTCATCGACCAGGCCGCCGCCGATGACCTGATTCCGCGGATGCGGGTGGGCATCGCGACGGGTCGGGTGCTGGCGCGGCTGGGGGACGTCTACGGCAACACCGTCAACCGCGCGAGCCGGTTGTCCGGTGCGGCCGAGCCAGGCACGGTGCTCGCCGATTCCGACGTGGCCGCCGCTCTCGCGGGGCATGCGGACGTGCGGGCGGTCGCCAGGGAGGCGATTCACTTGCCCGGAATCGGACAAATCACCTCGTGGGTCCTATCCAGGCGTCATGGAGAACTACTATCGCCACCATGACCCGTGTCTTATTGGCCGAGGACGATCCCGCGATTTCCGAACCGCTCGCTCGTGCGCTGCGGCGGGAGGGCTACACCGTCGACGTCCGGGAAGACGGCTTGGCTGCGCTGGATGGCGCCCAGAGCGGCCCCGACCTGGTCATCCTCGACCTGGGGCTACCCTCCATCGACGGCCTCGAAGTATGCCGTCGGCTGCGCAATTCGGGCAGCTCGGTGCCGGTGCTCATCCTGACCGCACGCGCCGACGAGGTCGACACCGTCGTCGGCCTCGACGCCGGCGCCGACGACTACGTCACCAAACCCTTCCGGTTGGCCGAGCTGCTGGCGCGAGCCCGGGCGCTTTTGCGCCGTACACCGCCGGACGAAGCCGAGGCCGCACCGCTGGTGCGACTGGATGCCGAGGCCCGTCGCGCGTTCGTCGGCGACAACGAGTTGCAGCTCACCGCAAAGGAATTCGAGCTCCTGCGAGTCCTGGTGCGTGAGCAGGGCAAGGTCGTCTCCCGCGAGCAGCTGATGCACGAGATCTGGGAGACCGCCTGGCTCGGCTCGACCAAGACCCTCGACATGCATGTATCGGTGCTGCGTCGCAAGCTCGGCGACGACGCCACCCGGCCACGATTCATCACCACGGTGCGGGGCGTGGGTTTCCGCTTCGAGCCCGCCGGCGGAAACTGACCGACCTTGCGCGCCAGACTCCTGCGGGCCGGTCCGCGGATCGCCGCGCCCGCTGTCTTCTTGGTCCTGATTCCGGCGCTGGTGCTGGTGTCCGCCTGGTGGGAGCGCGCCGTCCTGTTGGTGGCGGCCGCGCTCGGTGCGGGGTGGTCGTGGTGGTTGACGACCCGCGAAGCCGAGGAGACCGCCGGCCCGGTCGAGGAGTTGACTCGGCGCGCCGAGCGTGCCGAGGACGGCCCGGTGATCTTCGAGCCGCTGCGCAGTGGCATTGACGAGATCGACCGCATCTCACAGGTTTTCGAAGGCCGCGCGGCCGAGCTGACGGCGACGCTGGCCGCCGAGCGAGAGTTCGCGTCGGATGCCAGCCATCAGCTGCGCACGCCGCTGACCGCGCTGCTGATGCGCCTGGACGAGATCTCGATCAGTGACGATATCGAGCAGATCCACGAGGAAGCGACCGTTGGCATCGCTCAGGTCGAGCGCCTCACCACCGTGGTCGACAAGCTGTTGCAGCGAGCCCGGGAGACGCCGTCCGGTCCGTTGCCGACGATCTCGCTGGACTCGGTGATTGCCGAACTGCAGCGCGAATGGCAGCCGGCTTTTGCCGATGCCCGGCGCAGCGTCAAGGTCAGCGGGGAACGCGGGCTGCAGGTCGTCGCGAGCCGCAGTGGCCTCTCCCAGATCCTGGCCACCCTCCTGGAGAACACCCTGCAGCACGGCACCGGCACCGTGGAGGTGATGGCCCGGCGCAACGGCCCCTCGGTCGTTGTCGAGGTCAGTGATCAGGGGGCCGGAGTCGACCCGGCGATCGCGCCGCACATCTTCAAGCGTCGAGTGACCACCGGCGGCACCGGGCTGGGGTTGGCGCTGGCGCGTGACTTGGCCGGGGCCAACGGCGGGCGGCTGGAGTTGCGCAGCGCGCAGCCGGCGGTGTTCGCGTTGTTCTTGTCAGAGGGCGAGGCCGCGCCGTCCGCCCTGCGACGGCACCACGACTGATGCCCACAGGTCAGGCCCGGGTGTCGCTCTGGCGCGTGTCCTCGCGCTGCAGCGGCTCGGCCAGCGCCTGACCGACGGGCTCCTCGGCGATCGGTTCGTTGCGGAAGACCAGCTGCTTGTAGGCCCAGAAACGGATGATGGTGCCCAGGCCGATGCCGAACATCGCGTTGAAGTTCAGCCAGAACTTGCCGTGCAGGCCCAGTGTGTAGTGGGCGAACGCGACCCAGAGGACCGATACGGCCAGGGCGATGCCGTTGACGACGAAGAAGAGCACCACTTCGTGGTGCACCGGGCGATTGCGGCGGTGCCGGAAGGTCCAGTACCGGTTGCCGACCCAGGCGAAGAGGGTGGCGACACTGCCGCTGACGATCTTGGCGGCGGTGACCTTCGTGGGCATCGGGCCGTCGATCAGCACGTTGTAGAGCCCGAGGTCAATGATGATGTTGACGACACCGATCACCCCGAACTTGGCGAGCTCACGCCACAGCGAACGCACGAAGTCGACAATTCTGTCCCCGATCACGCTTTTCAGCCTACGGGTCGCGTGCTGAATGGCGGCTGAGAGGCCTCGCTAGGGTGTGGAGGTGACTTCCCCTCAGCGTGCTCCGGGTGGCTTCCCGGTGGTCGGCATCATCGGCGGCGGTCAGCTCGCCCGGATGTGCCAGCCGCCGGCGATCAACCTCTCGCTCACCCTCAGTGTCCTGTCCGAGGCGCCCGACGCCGCCGCTGCCCTGGTCGTGCCGTCTGCGCCGGTCGGGTCGCATCTGGACGTCGAGGAGGTGCTCGCGTTCGCCCGCGACTGCGACGTCGTCACCTTCGACCACGAGCACGTCCCGGACGAGGTGCTGCAGGCTCTGGTCGACGCTGGCATCCCGGTGCACCCCAAGCCGGAGGCGTTGCTGTTCGCCCAGGACAAGCTCGCGATGCGGGGGCGGCTGACCGCGTTGGGCGTTCCCTGCCCGGCCTGGGCGAGGGTCCAGGACGAGGGGGAGCTGGCCGCGTTCGGCGACTTGCACGGCTGGCCGGTCATCCTCAAGACACCACGTGGTGGGTATGACGGCAAGGGCGTGCGCGTGATCGGTGCGGCGTCGGAGGCCGCCGATTGGTTCGCCCACGGGGACGCTCTGCTCGCCGAGGAGCGGGTGCCGTTCAGTCGCGAGCTGGCGGTCCTGGTGGCGCGCAGTCCCTCGAGTCAGGCAGCGGTGTGGCCGATCGTGCAGACCGTGCAGACAAACGGCATCTGTACCGAGGTGTTGGCGCCCGCACCAGAGCTTGATCCATCCCTGGCAGCTGCCGCTTCGCAGGCCGCGCTGCAGCTCGCAGGAGCGTTGGACATCACCGGGGTGTTCGCGGTGGAGATCTTCGAGATCCCCGGTGAGGGTGGGGGCTCCCCGTCATACGTTGTCAACGAGCTGGCGATGCGCCCGCACAACAGCGGTCACTGGACCATGGACGGCTCGGTGACCTCGCAGTTCGAGCAGCATCTGCGCGCGGTGCTCGACCTGCCGCTCGGGGCTGTCACGCCGCGTGCGCCGTGGACGGTGATGGGCAACGTGCTCGGCGGCGACTACGACGAGCTCTACCCGACCTACAAACACCTGCTCGCTCGTGACCCTGGCCTGAAGGTGCACCTCTACGGCAAGGGCGTGCGTCCCGGCCGCAAGATCGGCCACGTCAATGTGTATGGCGACGACCTCGACGCGCTGCGCGAGCGCGCGAGGCACGCCGCCGACTACTTCGAAGGAACGGTCACCGAATGAGTGAATCCTCTTCTGCCGCAACGGTCGGCATCGTGATGGGCAGCAACTCCGACTGGCCGGTGATGCGCGCGGCCGCCGAGGCGCTCGACGAGTTCGGCATCACCTACGAGGCCGACGTCGTCTCCGCGCACCGGATGCCCACCGAGATGATCGCGTATGGCGAGCAAGCCGCGGCCCGCGGCATACGGGTGATCATTGCCGGTGCCGGGGGAGCGGCCCACCTGCCGGGCATGCTCGCGTCGGTCACCACGCTGCCGGTCATCGGGGTGCCGGTGCCGCTGAAGTACCTGGACGGCATGGACTCACTGATGTCGATCGTCCAGATGCCGGCCGGTGTCCCGGTCGCAACGGTCTCGATCGGCGGCGCCCGCAACGCCGGCCTGCTGGCTGCACGCATCCTGGCTTCGGCGCCCGACGCTGAGGGAGAACGGTTGCGCGCGGCGATGGCCGACTTCCAGGTCGAGCTGCGCGATCAGGCGCACGCCAAGGGTGCAGCGCTGCGCGCCGAGGTGGCCGGGGACTAACTGTCAGAGCCGAAAAGGTCTCGGGTGTATACCTTTTCGGCGACGTCAGCCAGGTCTTCGGTGCGGCGGTTGGCGACGATCAGGTCGGCGTCGCGCTTGAGCTCGTTGAGGTCGTGGGTGACGCGGGAGCCGAAGAACTCCTCGGCGTCGAGTTCGGGTTCGTAGACCAGCACCTCGACACCTTTGGCCTTGATGCGCTTCATGATGCCCTGCACGCTGCTGGCCCGGAAGTTGTCGGAGCCGGACTTCATGATCAGCCGGTGGATGCCCACCACCTTGGGCTGGTGCGCCAGGATGTCGGCTGCGACGAAATCCTTGCGCGTCGTGTTGGCCGACACGATCGCGCTGATCAGGGTCTGCGGCACTTCCTCGTAGTTGGCCAGCAGCTGCTTGGTGTCCTTGGGTAGGCAGTAGCCGCCATACCCGAATGAGGGGTTGTTGTAATGCTTTCCGATCCGCGGGTCGAGGCTGACGCCCTCGATGATCTGCTTGGTGTTGAGCCCGTGGCGGGAGGCGAAGGTGTCCAACTCGTTGAAGTAGGCCACCCGCATCGCGAGGTAGGTGTTGGCGAAGAGCTTGATCGCCTCGGCCTCGGTCGACTCGGTCAGCAATACCGGTATGTCGGTGTCCTCCGCCGCCGCGACGAGCAGGTCGGCAAACCGCTGCGCACGGTCGCTCACCTCGCCGACGACGATGCGCGAGGGGTGCAGGTTGTCGAGGAGCGCCATGCCCTCACGCAGGAATTCCGGTGAGAACACGACGTTTTCGGTGCCCAGGCGTTTGCGGACGTCGGCAGTGAAGCCGACCGGGACGGTCGACTTCACAATCATCGTCGCCGCCGGGTTGAGCGCCGCGACGTCCGAGATCACCCCTTCGACCGTGGAGGTGTCGAAGTAGTTGGTCTCCGGGTCGTAGTTCGTCGGCGTGGCGATGACGACGAAATCTGCCTCGTCATACGCCTCGCGCTTGTCGAGGGTGAAGCGCAGCGACAGGTCCGCCGTTGCGAGGTGGCCCTCGATCTCGGCGTCGGTGATCGGGCTGCGACCCTGCTGCAGCAGAGCGATCCGGTCTGCGTCGATGTCGAAGGCGACGACGTCTGCGACGGATCCGAAGAGAACGGCCATGGACAGCCCGACATAACCGGTCCCGACCACGGCGACCTTGGTGCGATGCGACATGCGGCATACGCTACCGGCTGACTGGAACTGACCGCTGCTGAGAGGTTGCTACCGCATGAAGTTCGGACTGTTCATCCCACAGGGCTGGCGCTACGACCTGGTCGGCATCGAGCCGGCGAAGCACTGGCAGGTCATGAGTGATCTCGTCCGGTATGCCGACCAGACACCCTCGTGGGAGTCGGTCTGGGTCTACGACCACTTCCACACGACACCGGAGCCGTCGCACGAGGCGACGCACGAGGCCTGGTCGCTGATGGCCGGATTCGCCGGGATCACCTCGCGGGTGCGACTCGGCCAGATGTGCACTTGCATGAGCTACCGCGAGCCCACCTACCTGGCCAAGGTCGCCGCGACCATCGACCACATCAGCGGTGGCCGGATCGAGATGGGCATCGGCGGTGGCTGGTACGAGCACGAGTGGCGTGCCTATGGTTACGGATTCCCTTCTGCCGGTGAGCGATTGGGCCGGCTGCGCGAAGGTGTCGAGATCTTCCAGCAGATGTGGTCGACCGGCTCGGCGACGCTGGACGGGAAGTACTACCAGGCCGACGGGGCGCTGTGTTTCCCGCAACCGCTGCAGACCACGAGTGCCGCCAACCGCATCCCGATCTGGGTGGCCGGCGGCGGACCGAAGGTCACCCTCAAGATCGCCGCGCAGTATGCCGACTACACCAACTACTTCGGCGACCCCGAGGAGTTCGCCGCCAAGACCGAGATCCTGCGCGGACATTGCCGCGACATCGGTCGCGACTTCGACGAGATCACGCTGACCGGCAACACCAACGTCATCATCGCCGACAACGCCGCCGAGCTCGACGAGAAGCTGGGCGCCGTGTCGGCGCGCATGATTCAGGGCGGTATGTCGCCGGACCGCGCTACCGCGCATGTCGAGCGGTCCCTACGTGACCAGCCGACTGTCGGGACGGCCGAACAGGTCGTGGAGGCCCTGCGCGCGATGCGTGACGCCGGGCTCGGTTATGCGATCGCGTACTTCCCGGACGCGGCATACGACCGCACGACGATCGAGCGTTTCGAGCGTGAGATCATGCCCGAGATCGACCGGTGAGCCAGCCAAACTGATGACTAGGATCTGCAATCGTGAGCAATTTGAAGGACGACATCTACCCGCTCTTTAGCGTCTCCGAGGACCACGAAGCGCTGCGCGAAGCCGTGCGCGCCGTGGCCGAGGACAAGATCGCCCCGCACGCCGCAGAGGTGGACGAGAAGAGCGAGTTCCCGCGCGCCGCACTGGAAGCGCTGGTCGCATCGGACTTCCACGCGCCGCACATCGCCGAGCAGTATGACGGTGTCGGCGCGGACGCGCTCGCGACCTGCATCGTGATCGAAGAGGTCGCCCGGGTGTGCGCGTCCTCGTCGCTGATCCCGGCCGTGAACAAGCTCGGCTCGATGCCGGTGATCCTCGCCGCGAACGACGAGATCAAGCAGAAGTACCTGCCGCCGGTGGCACGCGGCGAGGCGATGTTCTCCTACGGCCTGTCCGAGCGCGAGGCGGGTTCGGACACCGCGTCGATGCGGTGCAAAGCGACCGCAGACGGCGACGACTACGTGCTCAACGGGCAGAAGTCCTGGATCACCAACGCCGGTGAGTCGGAGTTCTACACCGTCCTCGCGGTCACCGACCCCGACGGCGAACGCGGCCGCAACATCAGCGCATTCGTGGTCGAGAAGTCCGACGAGGGCTTCGGCTTCGGCGAGAAGGAGCGCAAGCTCGGCATCAAGGGCTCGCCGACCCGTGAGCTGCACTTCGACAACTGCCGCATCCCGGGCGACCGGATGATCGGCGACCCGGGCGAGGGCCTGAAGATCGCGTTGCGCACGCTCGACCACACCCGCGTCACGATCGGCGCGCAGGCCGTCGGCATCGCGCAGGGTGCACTGGACTACGCCCTGGGTTACGTCAAGGAGCGCAAGCAGTTCGGCAAGGCGATCGCGGAGTTCCAGGGCCTGCAGTTCATGATCGCCGACATGGCGATCAAGCTCGAGGCCGCGCGCCAGATGGTTTACGTCGCGGCCGCCAAGTCCGAGCGCGGCGACGCCGACCTGCCGTTCTTCGGCGCCGCTGCCAAGTGCTTCGCCTCCGACGTCGCCATGGAGGTCACCACCGACGCCGTGCAACTGCTCGGCGGTGCCGGCTACGTGGTCGACCACCCCGTGGAGCGGATGATGCGCGACGCCAAGATCACCCAGATCTACGAAGGCACCAACCAGATCCAGCGGATGGTTGCCGCGCGCCAGCTGCTCAAGAAGTAGAGCGGGCGGCCACTCGTCGTTTCCTGATTGACCGACCGGCACACTTCTGCATCGAGCGGCGTACGGAAACGGACAGTCTTCTTACGCCGCTCAATGCGTTCGTATGCCGCTCGATCCGGTGATGACCGCCGCCCGTTTCGAGCGGCCGAGGCAGTCGGACGGGCTTGTCGGTGCTCAGCGCGATGCTCTTCCCATCACCACGGATGAGGGGGCGGTCGACGATGACTGCGGAGGAAGTGATCGACGAGGCCGAGGTCTTCGTGCGCGGTCGGGCTGATGCCCTGCTGGCGATACTGCCGGGGAGTGCGCTTTCGCGATCGACGTGCACCACGCGCCACGGCGTTGCTCGACCGGCTCGGCAGGGTTGGTGCGTTCTGCGACTGCGAGCTCTTTCTCAACGGCTACACGGTGATCGACGAGCTGATGGTGCGCGGACCCGATGGCGAGTGGGATGCGCCGGCAGATCCGCCGGATTGCCGCCACGTGCGTCGCGGCAGTATTCGTCCGTGTGCGACGTGGCAGCGGATACGGCGGGGCACCTGGTGATGCATGGTTCATGCAGACTGCATGAACCAAGATATGATGATGACCATGGCCGGTGAAGTGATCCAGGTGAGAGACGTTCCGACCGAGGATGTCCAAGAGTTGCGTGCGCGCTCTGCGGCTCGCGGTGTCTCGTTGTCGCAGTACCTTCGCGAGCTCATTCACGACGAGACATCACGACCGGCGATGACCGACGTGCTGGAGCGCATCGCGTCCCGGCAGCCGGTCGAGGCGAGTGTGGACGACATTCGGTCGTTCATCACCGAAGGTCGCCAGTGACCGTCGTCGACGCGTCGATAGTGGTGCGCTTGCTGCTGGCCCTGCCCGAGGACGCTTCGCTGCGCGAACGTATTGGGCGCGAGCGCCTGTTGCATGCTCCCGCACTGATCGACGCCGAGGTGACCTCGGCGATTCGCGGCCTCGTCCTGTCGTCGAAACCCGGCACCTCGATCACTCCACAACGCGCCGCGGAGATGGTGTTGGACTTCGCCGACCTGCCCGTCGTACGTCACCCGATGTTGCCCATTCAGCCCAGGGCCCTGGCGTTGCGACACAACTTCACCGCGTATGACGCGTTCTACGTCGGTCTCGCCGAGGCGCTGGACATGAACCTGCTCACCGCCGACCGAAAGTTCGCGGGCGCGCCAGCAGCGCACCACGCGCAGGTCGAGACTTGGCGCTGATCCCGACCCTGATCTCGGGCCGAGGTCAGGACCCGGTCGCGGGCGCGGTGACCGCCCGGTCGTTGTTGAGATCGTTGAAGAGCTTGATCGCCCGCGCCTTGTCCCACAGCACCGTCGACTGCCCGGCAACGAAGTAGTTGGGGTTGGCGACCGGGACCTGGACAGAGATACCGCCGTTGCTGACGCCCTTGAGCGTCCACATGATCTTCAGCGCCTGGATCGGCGACATGCCCTTGTTGACGGCGACGCCCTTGGCGCCGGCCGAACCGACGCTCTTGAGCTTCCACGGCAACAGCAGGTTGGTGGGGCTGGCGATCTTCTTCATCAGCGCGGCAAGGAACTCGCGTTGGTGCTCCGCTCGCGCCAGGTCACCGGTGGCGAAAGCGTGCCGGGATCGTACATAGCCCAGGGCGTTCTTGCCGTTGAGCGTCTGGCAGCCCTTCTTGAGGTTGATGTGAGCATCCTTGTCATCGACGTTCTGCTTGAGGCACATCCGGACGCCGCCGACCGAGTCGACGACACCGGCGAATCCGCCGAAGCCGATCTCCATGTACCTGTCGATGCGCAGACCGGATGCCTGCTCGATCGTCTGGATCATCAGCTTCGGTCCGCCGATGGTGAACGCCGAGTTGATCTTTCCCTGCCCGTGCCCGGGGATGCTCACCCACGAGTCGCGCTGGAAGCTGACCAAGGTCGGCTTCCCGCTGTCGGGCATGTGCAACACCATGATCGAGTCGGTGCGCGCGGTGCCACCGCCGACGCTGCTGCCTCCCGTGCCGAGCGCGCGCCCTTGCGCGCTCGTCAGGCCGGCGCGAGAGTCGGACCCGACCAGCAGAACGTTGGTGCCCTTGCCGCCCGCCGGGCGGTTGCCGCTGGGGAACGCGTCGACCTTGGTGACCTTGCCCCACGCCGACAGGCCGGCCCACACGAGCAGCCCGACCCAGAGGGCGAAGATCACCACGACGACAAGCAGCACGCGCGGCCACTTGCGCTTACGGCGCTGCGGCGCCGCAGCGGGGTATGCCGGGCGCGGCCCTCCCGGTCGTCGGGGGCCACCGGGGCCACCGGGACCGGACTGTCGCGGACCACTCGGATCTTGCGGTGCGCCGCCGTGGTCCTGGGGATGGTTGCGCGGCCCGGCCGGCATCATCCGAGTCGAGTCGCCGCCGGATGGTGCGGAAGCCGGAGCACTGCGAGGCGCGGTGCTGCGGCCGCCGGGCTGCTGCGCGGGGCGCCCACGGTCCGGGCGGACCGGGATCTCCTGGGGCTCCTGCGCGGGTCGGCGACCCGAGCCACGAGGAGCACCGGCGCCCTTGCGGGTGTCGATGGTGATCGGATCTTCGTCGTCTGGCACCGCACGAGGGTAACGCGATGACATGGGTGTGCCGTGTAATCTGCGACGCGTGCCAACACCCGAATCGCAAGTGACCGACGGCGTTTCGGTGATCATGCCGATCCTCAACGAGGAGCGGCACCTGGCCGAGTCCGTGACCGCCATACTGCGGCAGGAGCTGGCTGCACCGGTCGAGGTGATCCTCGCGCTCGGCCCCTCCACGGACGGCACGGACGCGGTTGCGAGCGGTCTGCACGCCACTGACGATCGTGTGAAACTTGTCACGAATCCCACCGGCCGCACGCCAGATGCGCTGAATGCCGCCATCGCTGTGGCGTCATACGATGTCATCGCGCGGGTGGACGGCCACGGAATCTTGTCCGACGGCTACCTCGCCACCGCGGTGCGTGTGCTGGAGGAGACCGGCGCGGCCAACGTCGGCGGGATCATGGACGCCGAGGGCACCACGGAATTCGAGCGAGCCGTCGCGGTGGCGATGAAGTCGAAACTCGGCGTCGGCGGGGTGAAGTTCAAGCTCGGTGGTAAGCCCGGCCCGGCCGCGACCGTCTATCTCGGCGTCTTCCGGCGCTCCTGGTTGCAGCGCATTGGCGGGTATGACGCACGGTTCACCCGCGCCCAGGACTGGGAGATGAATTTCCGGCTGCGCGCTGCCGGCGGCATCGTGTGGTTCACCCCGGAGCTGAAGGTGACCTACCGGCCGCGTGGGTCGTTCCGCGCCCTGGCGCGGCAGTACAAGCAGTACGGCCAGTGGCGCCGCGTCGTCGCCAAGCAACACAAGGGCTCGATCAACGCCCGCTACCTCGCGCCGCCCGCAGCACTCGCAGCGATCGCGGTCGGAGCCGTCGGTGGTTTCTGCTGGCGTCCGCTCTGGCTGATCCCCGCAGGGTATGTCGGGGCGGTGACCGTTGGCGGCGTTGCGATCTCGGCCGGCTCTCCGCAGGCGGTCCGGCGGCTGGTGCCGCCGGTGCTCGCCACGATGCACCTGGCGTGGGGCTACGGCTTCCTGACCAGCCGCATCCGGCTCTCCGACGACTGAGCCTCAGGCCAGTGGCGCACCCGTCGCCTCACGCACTTCGTCCTCGGTGACGCCCGGCGCTGTCTCGACGAGCTTGAGCCCGTCCGGCGTGATGTCGATGACGGCGAGGTCGGTGATGATGCGCTGGACGACCTTTTGGCCGGTCAGCGGCAGGGTGCACTCCGGCACGATCTTCGGTGAGCCGTCCTTCGCGACGTGCTCCATCAGCACGATGACCTTGCGGGCGCCGTGGACCAGGTCCATCGCGCCACCCATGCCCTTGATCATCTTGCCCGGGATCGTCCAGTTCGCGATGTCGCCGGCGACCGACACCTGCATGGCACCGAGGATGGCGGCGTCGATCTTGCCGCCGCGGATCATCCCGAAGCTGGTGGCCGAGTCGAAGATGGAGGCACCCCTGCGCAGGGTGACGGTCTCCTTGCCGGCGTTGATCAGGTCGGCGTCGACCTTGTCCGCGTCGGGGTAGGCGCCGACGCCGAGCAGGCCGTTCTCGGACTGCAGCACCAGCTCGACGTCGTCGGGCACGTAGTTGGGCACCAGGGTGGGCAGGCCGATGCCGAGGTTGACGTAGTCGCCGTCGGACAACTCCTGGGCCGCACGGGCCGCCATGTCATTGCGGGACAGCGCCATCAGTTGCCGCCTTTCGTGGTGGTCTTCTCGATGCGCTTGTCGGTCGCCTGCTCCGGGGTCAGTTGCACGACGCGGTGCACATAGATGCCGGGCAGGTGAACGTCGTCGGGGTTGATCTCGCCGGGATCGACCAGCTCCTCCACCTCGGCGATGGTGACCTTGGCGGACATCGCACACAGCGGGTTGAAGTTGCGGGCGCTCTGGTTGAAGACGAGGTTGCCGTGCCGGTCGCCCTTTGCCGCACGCACCAGGCCGTAATCGGCGACGATTGCTTCCTCCAGCACGTAGGGCTTGGTCGTGCCACCGAAGTCGAAGTCGCGGGTCTCCTTGGTGGGGGAGGCCAGCGCCACCGAGCCGTCCTCGGCATACCGCCACGGCATACCGCCCTCGGCGATCTGGGTGCCTACTCCGGTCGCGGTGTAGAACGCCGCGATCCCGGCGCCGCCGGCGCGCAGTTTCTCCGCCAGCGTGCCCTGTGGGGTGAGTTCGACCTCGAGTTCGCCCTCGAGGTACTGCCGCGCGAACTCCTTGTTCTCGCCGACGTATGACGCGATGATCCGCCGGATCCGCTTGTCACGCAGCAGGATTCCGAGCCCCCAGTCGTCGACGCCACAGTTGTTGGAGATGACCTCCAAGTTCGTCGCAGACGTCTGATGGAGCGCTTGGATCAGCACGCTGGGAATGCCACACAGGCCGAAACCGCCCACGGCAAGAGATGCCCCGGATGGTATGTCGGCCACGGCCGTTGCCGCCGAAGAGACCACTTTGTCCATGTGACGGACATTACAAGACGACGTCGACACGCTCCGACGCGCTCCGTGCGGAGCGGGCATGCTCGTCCCCGCCTCGCACGACCAGCACTGAACAACCGCGGCCGATCAGTGCGGCTGCCAATGCCGGCACTGCGTCCATGTCGGTGTTGCTCACGAACACTCGGCTGCCGGCCGCGACGTCGTCGAGGGTCGGTCCGTCGCATGGCACGGAACCCACCGGCGCCGGCATCGTGTCCGCCATGGCCTGCAGCGGGCTGGCTGCCAGGGCGGCCGCGGATTCGAGCAGGTCGGCGGCGGTGTCGGGCGTCATACTCACGCACGCGTCCGCGTCGGTGTCCGCGGTGACGGTCAGCCCGCGGGTCCAGGCTGCGAGCGACCAGTAGATCGTGCGCCAGTGATCGGCCGGCATGTCCAGCCGCACCGTCTCGCCCGGCGCGAGCCCCATCTCGGATTCGAGCCAATTCGCTGCCTTGGCAACCCAATTCGCGAGCGTTTTGCCCGACAGATCGATGCGTTCGCCACGGCTGTCGTCATACCAGGTCAGCCGCGGGCGGGAGAGGTCGCCGGCGAGGAGCGCGGCGCGCAGATCATCAGAATTCACCTGATGGAGCCTAGACGCGTCATGTCCGGGCCTTACCCTCCGCGTATGAGAGTCCGTGTTGTGCTCCAGTCGCGCCTGTCGTCGTCCCGGTTGCCGGGCAAGGCGCTGCTTACCCTCGCCGGCCGGCCGCTGGTCGTGCTGGCTGCACAACGGGCGGCGAACACCGGTCTGGACGTGGTCGTCGCGACCAGCGTCGAACCGGAGGACGACGCGCTCGCCGGCGCCCTCGAGGCGGCCGGCATTGCGGTCTTTCGCGGCGATCTGCACAACACCTTGGACCGATTCGTCGGTGCCACAGCGGACCTTGCCGACGACGACCTGGTGGTCCGGCTGACCGGCGACAACGTCGGGCCGGACGGCACATACGTCGAGGAGCTCATCCGCCGCATGCGTGACGCCGGCCAGGACTACGTCCGGGTGACGACCGAGACGATCTACGGCATGGGCGCCGAGGTGTTCACCGCGCGACTGCTGCGGGAGGCGAACAGGTCGGCACAAACGGCATACGACAGGGAGCACGTGACGCCGTGGATCAGGCGGCATACCGACGACTTCACGTGGGTGCCACCGGCTGAGGGCGCTGCGGGCCGCGTGCGGTGCACCGTCGACACCTTGCTGGATTTCTCCATCGCGGTTCGCGCGATGGACGCCGTGCCGGACCTGCTGAGTGCGACGTGGCGTGAACTGCTGGACGCCTGGGTCGTCGCCGGCGGGGCGGTGGCCGAGCCGCTGCCGTGGATCAGCTCCGGCCGCTTCGGCGTCATGGACCCGGCAACCGCTTCGCAGGTCCTGGAGCAGGCTGCCTTGGCCGGGGCCACCCACGTCCGGGTGACCGATCCGGAGAGCGCGACCCGCCTCGGCCGGGCGCTCCGGCACGGCTTGAGCGAGCGTGTGGGCGTCATCGCGGAGCTGACCCCGGGCTGCCGGACGGTGCGGATGCGACCGTCTGGGAAACCGTTGCCAGACTGGGCAGTTCAGCGGTCGAGGTCATCGTCGCCCACTCGCCCGTGGACCTCGCCGAGTCGCGCGAGTCGCTCCTGCGGCATCAGAAGGAGGGTCGCGTCCGATTGATCGGTTGCGGCGTGTTGGACGAGTCTGAACTTGCCGAGGCGCTGAGTGATCCGAGCGTCGGATACCTGGAGTTGCCCTGGGAACTGCGCGACTCGTCCCTGTCCGCCGTCAGCGACAGGCTGGTCGCCATACGGTGTCCGGACGAGTCCGCGGCACTGGACGTGCTGCGCCGACCCGGCGTGACGCATGTGGTTCTCGGCGCGGAGTCCGCGAACCAGGTCAGCGCACAGGCCGCTGCGCTGCGAGCCGGCTGACGAATGCGTCGGCGACGCGGCCGCGGCCCTCGCCGTCGATGAGCCGCTGCCCGCGAGCCGCCAGTTCCGTTGCCCGGTGGGGGTTTTCGATCAGGTCTCGGAGCGTCGCCGTTGTGTGGGAGGTGTCCAGATTCGGTAATTCCCCGAGCCCGGTGGCGACGTCAGTCGCCAGCAGCGCGCGGTAGCCGAGTCGTTGGTTGTCGACCGCGCAGACGACCGCGGTCGGCACCCCGACCGCGAGGAGTTCCCACACGGTGGTGCCGGACGCACTGATCGTCAGATCGTTGGCCGCGGCCAGCGCAGTCAACTCCCGCTGCGGGGGTATGACGCGCAGCCGCTGTCGCGACGACAACGTCAGCGCGGCGAGCCGATCCGTCATGCGGGGGTCCGACGCCACCACCGAGACGTCGAGCTCGGCGCCGGTGGCGAGCAACGCCGGGATCACCAGCGGCGCAACCCCGGCCGGGTCGGTCCCGCCGAATACCGCTAGCACTGAACGGATTTCACCGGAGGAGCTGATCGGCCCGGGCGCGCGACGATGGAGGCGGACGGAATCGCGCAGCAGGGTGTAGTCGGCTCCGGTGAGGCACTCCGAACCGGTCGGGCCGCCCTGGTGCGGCTGCGCTCCGAGGTTCTGGTCGACATACAGGTCGGCGACCTGGCCGGCGCCGAAATCACCATCGACCAGGGCGAGCACGACGTGCCCGGCAGCACGTAGCGCAACGCCGAGCGAGGAGGAGGTGGTAACCGTCGAGGACTATCCCGCCGAAACCTGCTTCCGCGGCAGTACGTACCTGTTCGGTCACGCCCTCGGCAGCCGGCAGCGTGCTGAACCCGACGCTGTCGACCAGCTCGGAGAGCCACCCGATGCCCTCGACGCTGCCCCAGAGGACCACCTCGAAACCGCGGGCACGTAGCTCCTCGCCGAGGGCAACACACCGCACGACGTGGCCGACGCCGATCGACGGGCTGGCATCACACCTGAAAGCAATACGTTGGGGAAAGGTTTCCGTAAATGTCATCGGGATGATGGTAGCCACGTCCGTTTCGATGGGTATCGTCCCCGCTGCACGAGTCGGAAATTTCGCTGATTGGGAGTTAGTACGTGACGGATTTGCAGGGTTCTTCGGTCCTGGTAACCGGTGGCACAGGCTCTTTCGGAAAGGCATTCATCACCCGCCTCCTGGAGGACCAGAACCCCCATCGTGTCATCGTCTACTCGCGCGACGAACTGAAGCAGTGGGAAGTTCGCCAGATGTTCAACGACGACCCGCGGCTGCGCTGGTTCATCGGCGATGTGCGCGACCTGCCGCGGTTGCGGCGGGCGATGCACGGTGTCGACTACGTGGTCCACGCGGCCGCACTGAAGCAGGTCGACACAGGTGAATACAACCCGTTCGAGTTCGTGAAGACAAATGTTCTGGGTTCGCAGAATGTGGTGGAGGCGGCCATCGATGCGGGCGTGAAGAAAGTCGTCGCGCTGTCAACGGACAAAGCTTCAAGTCCGATCAATCTTTATGGGTCCACCAAGTTAACGGCGGACAAACTTTTCATCCTCGGCAACCACTACGCGGCGGCATACCCGACCCGATTCTCCGTCGTCCGGTACGGCAATGTCACTGGCTCGCGCGGGTCTATCGTGCCGAAGTTCCGGGCGCTGCACGAGGCCGGCGAGTCGCTGCCCATCACGGACATGCGCTGCACCCGGTTCCTGATCACGCTTCCGGACGCCGTTCAGATGGTCCTGGACACCTTCGCGATGATGCAGGGCGGTGAGCTCGTCGTGCCTCACATCGCCTCGCACAAAGTGACTGACCTGGCCCAGGCGATCGCTCCCGGTGCGCGGATGCACGACATCGGGCTGCGCCCCGGCGAGAAGCTGCACGAGGAGATGATCAGTCCCGAGGAGGGCCGCCGTGCGGTCATCGTGCAGGACGGCAAGTACTTCGTGCTCGAGCCCGAGTTGGCCAGCTGGGGCTACCAGAAGATCGAGGGCGCTCAGCCGGTGCCCGCGGGGTTCCACTGCTCGTCGGACAAGAACGACCTCTGGTATGACGCCGCGGACATTGCCCGGGTGCTCGAGCTCGGTCACCTCGGCTTGACCCCTGTCGCGCGCTAGGCGTCGGCCGATGCTTCCGTACGGCCGACAGTCGATCGACGAGTCCGACATCGAGGCCGTCGCCGCCGTCCTGCGCGGCGACTGGCTGACGACCGGCCCCGCGGTGGACGCGTTCGAGAAGGACATCGCGGCGATCGCCGGTCTCGAGACCCCGGCCGTCAGCGTCACGTCGGGCACCGCTGCGCTGCACACGGCGTATGCCGGGCTCGGTGTCGGCACCGGTGACGAGGTGATCACCACCCCGTTGACCTTCTTCGCGACCGCGACGACCGCGATCTGGCAAGGGGCTCGGATCGTCTTCGCGGACGTGTGCGAGGACACCGGCAACCTCGACCCGGTCGCGGTGAAGGACGCCATGACGCCACAGACAGCGGTGGTGGCAGGGGTGGACTTCGCCGGACACCCGATCGACGCGACGGGTCTGGCCGAGGTTGCTCACTCCGGCGGCGCCCTGCTGCTGGAGGACGCGGCACATTCGATCGCCGGCTCACTCGACGGCAAACCGGTCGGGTCGCTGGCCGACGTCACGACCTTCAGCTTCTTCCCGACCAAGAACCTCACGACCGCCGAAGGCGGGGCACTCGTCTCGTCATACGACGAAATCCTCAGCAGGGCAAGGGATTTCAAGGGAATCGGTTACGCCCGGGATCCCGCGAAGCTGCGCTCCGAGCCCGACGGTCCGTGGTATTACGAGGTGCAGTCGCTCGGCCTGAACTACCGGCTACCGGACGTGCTTGCGGCGCTCGGCTCAAACCAGCTGCGCCGGCTGGCACTCTTCAAGGCACGGCGCCGGGCGATCCATCACCGGTACAACCTGGGCCTGCGCGGAATCGACTCGTTGCGCCTGCCCGCCACCCGCGACGGCGCGGACCCGATGTGGCACCTCTACCCGTTGCGGATCGTCGACGGCCGGCGGCGCGAGCTGTTCGAGCACCTCCGCTCGAACGGCATCGGGGTGCAGGTCAACTACCTCCCGGTGCACCGCCAGCCGCTCTTCGCCGAACTCGGTTGGAAACAGGGGCAGTTCCCCGTAGCGGAGACCTACTCGGCACAAGAGATAAGCCTGCCGATGTTTCCGACCCTGACCGATGCCGACGTCGACCGCGTGATCGAGCTCGTCCGCGACTTCGTCGGGGCCTGAGCCGGATGCATCACGCCAATCATTTCTACGGGCATGCCCACGTGCTTGCCCGGTATGCCGGGCTGGCCGAGGTGCCCCGGATCTGGGGCTACCTGCAGCACGGCTGGAACAGCCACGACGGGTTCGCCGTCGGCACCCAGTTCGCACCCGGTTTCCCTCGATTCGTCTGGTCGCACGACGTGGCGCGCCGTGGGTGGTCGATCGGCCTGCGCCGGTATGTCGTGGTCGGGTCCCCGTGGGCCTATTTGCTGCGGCTGCAACCCGATTCGGTCCCGGCCGAGCGGACCGGCACCATCGTCTACCCGTTCCACGGGTGGGAGCAGCAGCTGATCGTCGGCAGCCATGACCGTTACGTGCACGAGCTGCGTGAGGTCGAGGGCGACGTGCCGATCACGGTCTGTCTCTACTGGAATGAGTTCCAGGACAAGGCAGTTCGCCGCATCTACGAACGCGCGGGCTTCCGCGTCATCTCGCACGGCTACCGGGGGCACATGTGGCGCGGCACCGACGTGGATTTCCTCGACAAGCAGCTGGCCGAGCTGCGCCGGCATCGCCGGGTCGTGAGCAACCGGCTGGGCAGCGCACTCCTGTATGGCGCGAGCGTCGGCGCACAGATCGGCATTTACGGCGACCCGATGATCCTGGAGAACGAACGCGCAGTGCTCGGCGGGCGGGCGAAGCAGTTACGCCTCTATCCGGAGCTGCACCAGCCGTTCGTGCCGGACGACTACGCCCGGCAGTTGGCCGACGAACAACTCGGCCAGCACGAACTGCTCAGCCAGTACGAACTTCGTGAGGCGCTGGGTTGGCGAAACGCCGACCTCGCGACCCGCGCGGCAGCGCCCGTCACCGACGCGGCGTCGATGAGTGAAAGTGGTGAGGATGACAGTGAGCAACTCGATCGGATTCCGACCGACGACGGACACCCGCTTTGACAAGCGGCGGCAGGCGCCCAACCCACAGCAGCTCGGAGCGTCGTTCGACCGCTTCTGCGAAGTGGCGCAGCAGTTCTGGCTGACCAACACGCTGCCTTCCGGGGACGGGACGATTCTGGTCGAGTTGATGACCGAGGACATCCGCGTCGGCATCCGAAGCCTGACCATTGCCAACGCTATTCGCCGGGTCACCCCCGCGCGGGTGGTCATCGTGCTGGGCGCCGACTCGGACTGGCTGAGCTTCCAGTGGACCTACTACGACAAGGAACTGCTGACCAAGCTCGCTCATGCGTATGGCGCCGACGACGTCATCGACATACATGAGATCGTCGACGAACGGGTCCGGGGCGTGCGTCGCGACTTCGAAGTCGCCGGCACCGTCATACCTGGCGACGTGCGGTCCGGCATCGACCCTGAGACGCTGGAGTCGGTCGTCGAGGCCACGACCGCGCGGGTGGCGCGGGTGCCTCGGCTGACGGATGCAGAGGCCGAAAAGGCCGCCGAGGTGCGCCGCCGGAGTGTCGAGTTCTCCGACGTCTACGACGGGCTGCTGCAGCACCTGAACCCGGTGGCCGTGGTCACCAGCCACGTCGACTACAACCACTGGGGTCTCGCCGTGGAGTCGGCGATGCGCATGGAGGTGCCGGTCATCCACGTGCAGACCACCGGCGGGCTGAAGGCCTACATGCTCGGCCCCGAGCGCCGGAGCGAGGAACCTTCCGGGAGCACCTGACCCGCGAGATCGGGCAGTTCTTCGAGGACAACCTGTGGTCAAACCGCGAATTGCTCCGGCGCAGTGCGGAATTGACGGCTTGGCGGGCCAAGAGCAACCTGGGTCGGCCGTCCTGGTGGCGCGGCGGTGGCGTGGTCAGCTCGCTCGAACTCACCAACCCGGTCGAGCGCCAGGACCTGCGCAAGCATGCGATGCAACGGCTGGGCTTCGACGAGAGCAAGCCGGTCGTGGTGGTCTTCAACCATGCGGTCTCCGACGCGCTCGGCACCAACCGGGAGATCTTCGACGACCTGGCCGACTGGTTCGAGAAGACGGCAGAGCGAGCAGCACAGGACACCCGGGTCAACTGGCTCTTCCAGGACCACCCGGCGCAGTTCCTGTATGACGTGACGGGCTTCTTCGACACTGTTAAGGCGCGTTGGGCCGACTATCCGCACCTGCAGTTCCGGCGCAGCTTCGACCTCAGCAAGAACATCATCTGGAGCCTGGTCGACCTCGGGCTGACAGTGCGCGGCAGCGTGAGTGCCGAGCTGCCCGTGTATGGCGTGCCGGCGCTCCAGGCGGGCTGGTCCGAGTGGAGCCAGTGCGGTTTCAGCATGGTGGCGCAGGACCGCGAGGACTACTGGCGGTTGCTGGACGACTCCATCGAGAAGTTGCTTGCCGGCTCTTCGCCGATCACCCAGGAGCAGGTCGAGCGGGCCCGACTGTGGCAATGGTTCTATCGCGGCGGCGGTGACGTCGCCTCGATGCTCGTGCAGCACTGGGACATGGGCCAGAACGACAGCTTGATCCGCGCGCTGACCGTCGCGATGCGGCATGTGGAGAGCGACGGCGAGGCGGCGCTGCAGGCGACACAACGGATGTGGACACGGAAGGAGCCGATCTTGACCAGGTTCGATTTCACCGACGGTGCCGAGCGGTTGGCGATGCAGCTCGGGGCGGTGACGGTCAAGTGACCCAAGAGGTGCATCGCGCGCACGCGGAGTCGCCGTTGTCGTTCGTCACGATCTTCGATCAGCCGGTCCCGCTGTTGCCGGTGCCCACCGTGCTGACCGCCGGGCAGCGGCCCGAGTTGCAGGTCGTCGACCGGTTCACGAGGGGCGTGGCGATCGTGGGACGTTTCGCGTTGTCGCCGTCCCTCATCGGGGCGAAGGTCGATGTCGACCCGACCCGGCCGCTCCGGGTCCGGGTGCGGTTGTCGATCGACAAGATGTCCGAGGAATGGTGGCACAAGCGTCCACCGGAGCACGTGACCCGCGAGGACACCGCGACCGGACGGCTGCTGGTGTTGCGCAGTCAGGGTGAGACCCGGGCCGTCTGCTATCTGGCACCCGCGAATGACACCCACGGCGCTCCGGCGACCGGCACGGTCGAGTTCGACCTGCCGGCCGGCTCGGTCACCAAGGAGGGGTTGCTGATCCTGGAGGCGGTGGACGCGCCGACGCTGCCCGACTGGGCGGAGTCGCGGATCATGTCCTACGGCCAGGTAGGCGTCCGCATCGACCAGCTCGACTTGCTCGTTTCGGGTGGCGGCGCTGCGCCGGTGACGCCGTTCGTCGGTCGGCAGCGCGACGGCTTCGCCGCACAATTGGTCACCACCTGGCCGCAGCCGGACGGATCGATCGCCCCCGTGCACGTGCGGGTACGGCGGCAGCACTACCGAGCGGCCGGACTCGCCCGACGCGCGGTCAACAAGGCGATCCGGGAATCGCGCCGGCGGCTGCACTCGAACGAGCCGACCGTCGAAATGCACGACGTGCTGCGGCGCTGGCTGGACGCCGGACTGGTCAACGTCGAGGGTGCGGGTCTGGAGACCGGCTCGCCGGTGCCGGGTCGTCTGGTGGCCCGGTCCGGGTCGAACGACGCGGCGCACGCGCACGCCGACCTGCACATCGAGCAGGACGCGGTGCGTGAGCCAGTGCTCCTTCGGATCGTCACCGACGCAACCGGGGTGAACGTCCCGGCCGAGCTCGGAACGATGCAGCTGATCTGGGACACCCCTGTCGGCCGACCGTCCTGCCCGGGGTAGGCCGGGATTGATGGCCCTTCCATATACGGTTAACCGAAATATGTTCGATGAAATGCTAGCCATTGACATCGGTTCCGGGTAGGGTCGGTCGTCGCAAGTGGGCACGATCGTGGCCGCGGACGCGGTGGACCGGGGCGCGGTCACGAGGTCGGATGCGGCCACCACCGGGCAGTGGATCACCGGTCGGCTGAGTGGCGGGACTCGGCTGGAACCCAAGACGATCCAGGCGATGGCGTCAGTGGCCGACGCGTGCCAGCACCGGAAGAACACGGTCATCACGCAGGCACTCATCAAGGGGTCGTGCTCGGTGGAGTCGGCACGGACCGCGTTGACCCAGGCGGACAAGGTCGGACCGGTCATCCCGACCGCCGAACGCGGCGACGTGTTGGGTTGGTTCCTGCAGATCGACCCCGCGCTCGGGTGCGACGGGTTGACGATGCTGACCCCGGCGGATCATCGCAAAGTTCGCCCCCGACGAACTGTCCAAGGATGACGAGAAACTCGAAGGCACCGAATCGTTGTCCTGGTCGACCACTGCCACGGGGATGACCCGACTGGTCGCGGAGTTATCGCCGGCGAACGCGGCGATCCTCAAAGAAGCGATCAACGCCAAATCCGCACCACGACCCGCGAAACCCACTGACCCGACGGGCAATACGGACGCACCTGACGAAAGTGCCGCCGCAAAAGGTGGCCGAGGAGCGAGCGGTGCCCGGGCAGCCGCCGGTGACGGCGTGCAAGCCGGCGCGGCGACGGTGTTGTTGACCATGGGGTTGCAAGAGCTACTCAAGGGCCACGGTGCGACCACGAGCACCGGTGACGTGCTCGATGCGGGTGCTGCCCGCCGGTTCGCGTGCACCGCAGACCTCATCCCCGTCGTGCTCGGCGGACCCAGTCAACCCTTGGACGTCGGCCGGCGAGAACGCCTGGCAACCAAGGCAATCCGGGTCGCAGTCATCCTGCGGGATGGCGGATGTTCGTTCCCCGGCTGTGACCGGCCGCCGGGCTTCTGCGAAATCCACCACGTCACACCGTGGTGGACCGGCGGCGAAACCTCCCTGTCCAACTCGACCCTGTTGTGCGGCCGACATCATCAGGGCGTGCACCGCCAGGGCTACACCGCCGACATACAACCCGACCGCGTGATCTGGGACCTGACACCCGGCCGGATGCCCGGCCACCAACCACAGCAGCCTGAGCTTCATAAAGAGAACGATTCCGATGTGGACGAATCCGTCCGCTTCATCGATCTCCCTGCCTCGCTGCACGATCGGTCTGCGGGCGTCTGCGGCACGTCCAACGGGCGCAATCCGACTCAGCGCGCAGAAAATGGAATTGGGTGAATCTCGTTGTGCAAGTGACGAATTCATCGATTCAGTGGGGCGTTGCCAACGAATGACGGAAAGTCGCAGTCGGAAATCGTCGAGACTCGTGAGACCCGCCCGTGAGGGCCGGTGGGTTGGTGTTAGCAGCCGGCGGCCCGGGAGGCGACGTATCCTTCCGAGCCGGTTTTGTACAGCCTGTGATTGCATGGGATGGCGCCCTTGGCTACCACGCCAAAGCTCTTGACGGCTCCTCGGTATTCGGTTCCGTGTCCGGGGGCGCGGGAGCAGGTCAGTTGGTACCAATTGCCACGCACGTCGCGGTGACCCTGGTAGATGACCCACTTGGTGGTCTTACTACGTGTGGGCAACGTGACCGACTCAGTGACGCTGCCGGTGGTGGTATGCGACACGCTCGCGGTGATGCTGCCGCTGACTTTGGCGCCCAGATCGATGAACTTCCAGTGGATGCCGCCGCTGGCTTCGACGGCGCCGGTCGCTGAGGCTGGTCCTGTTTCTCGACCTCAACGGCGTCGCGTGGAGCCCCGATCCACCAGACGTAGACGATGCCGAGCAAGCCGTGCTCGCGATCGCTGCGCACGAGGTTGATGAGGCATGGGCCGCGGACTGGCTGAGCATGCACGCAAACTTCCCCGAACACCCGACATCCCAAAATCATTGACGATCGGCGACTCCCCGCTGTCCGGTCACCGATCGTCTTGCGGACACCGGTCCCATCGTGGGCGTGCCGTATAGGACACCCCTGCGGGACGTCGACCGCTACGCCCACGGCCGGGCGAAGACCGTCGCTTCCGTCACCGATGATCGTTCCGTATGCGGAACGTCTATTGGGCCGCGAGGTATGGCACGGGACGGGACTTGACCGAGCGCGCCCACTCGCAGAGCGATCCATGCATGGAAGGAGTTGCGCTTAAGCGCTACTATAGCGCTATGGCCACTATTCAAGTACGCGAGATCCCCGAGAGCGCCTATGAGGTCATTCGAAAGCGGGCTCGGGCCTCAGGCCGTTCGATCCAGTCGTACATGCGCGACGTGGTCGTGGACCTGGCCAGCCGTCCCACGACCGAGGAGACCCTGGCCGCGATGGAGTCCGTGCGAGCGGACAGTGATACCCCCGGCGCCACCCACGAGTCCATCCTGGCCGACTTGGCCGCGGACCGACGGTGAGTGATGACTATGTGCTCGACGCCTCGGCATTGGCGTTGGCGTTGATCGGCAAGAGCGAAGCCGCAGACACCCTCCGGCAGCGGCTGCCACAGATGCGCCGGCACGCCCCCCACCTCATCGATGCCGAGGTGGGCAACGTGCTTCGACGACATGAACGCAGCGGTCATATCAGCGGCGCCGAGGCGCAATCCGCACTGCGTGCTGGTTCGGTGCTCATCGAGCATCGCTATCCGCACGCAGGGCCACTGGCGGAGTTGGCGTGGAACTGGCGAGCAAACATCGGTTTCTACGATGCGCTCTATATGGCCCTTGCCGTGCGGCTTGGCGTTCCTCTGCTCACTGCGGACGCCAGGCTCAGCAGAGCGCCCACTCTTCGCTGCCGGATCGAGGTCGTCTAAGAGAACGCGCCGTTGCGGATCGGCTATCGAGATGGCCGGACCTGGGTGAGCCGGTCGGGAGAGTTGGGCGTGCTGTCCCGCACGATGCCAGGGTGTGGCTTCTTCTAGCCTGGGCCCATGCCAATCGGTCGCATCCATCTGCTGTACGGGCTCGCCGGGTCAGGCAAGACGACCGTTGCCCGCTCGTTGAGTGCGGGCGGTCAAGGCGTGCGGTTCACGCTCGACGGGTGGATGCTTCGCCTCTACCCCGATCTGGACTTCGAATCTCGTGCATACGGTGTCAGGGCCGACGAGGTACGCGATCTGATTTGGTCCGTCGCCGAGCAAGTCGTGCTGACCGGTTCCGACGTCGTGCTCGATTGGAACAGTTGGTCCGCCGGGCGGCGTCGCTGGGCCGTGAATCACGCGGCCGCATTGGGTGCCCCTGTCATCCTGCACAAGCTGAGCGCAAACGTCGACACCGCGTCCCAGCAGGCGCGAGAACGCACTGGGCGCGGGGACCGGTACGCGCATCCCGTGACTCGCGCCGGCAATCACCACCTCGCCGCACTCATGGAAGAACCCATAAGCGACGAAGGAATCGAGATCCGCGAACACTGAGCCTCAAGTTCACCAAGGTGCCAATCGAACATCGGCACATTCGGAACCTAAGACTCGGGTGGGTGCTCGCGTCGGGCTCGGCTGGCACCGATTGCGATGTTGTTGGCTGCCTCACCACTGATAGCGCCGACGTCACCGAAGTAGTGCGCGAACACGTCGTGCACGCGTCGCGCGTCTACTGGAAATCGTTGCTCGACGAGGACTGTCACCTCGGGGTCGTACTCATCGACTGGAGCGCCGGCACCGAGCAAACCAACGGGATCTTCGCCATTCACGACAGCGCGGACGGCCAAGAAGTACGCAGACGGCATCGACGCAGGATCGCTCATATGGACCGGTTCTGCCAACAACGTCAGATTGCTCGGCTCCGTTTCGATCAACGATCGGTATATGGGGCTTGCGCACTGGCCAGTCTGACTGTCCATTGGCGGTGCTACTCAGGTAGCATCAGAGTATGAAACTCAGTGTGAGCCTGCCGGAAGAGGACGTGGCCGTCCTCGACGAGTTCGCGCGTGCGGCGGGACTTAGGTCCAGGTCAGCCGCCCTGCACCGTGCGGTCACCATGTTGCGCCTGCCCCAGCTAGAGCAGGACTACCAGGCCGCGTGGGACGAGTGGGCCGCCTCGGGCGAGCATGAGGCGTGGGATACGACCTCGGCCGACGGGCTCGCCGATGCTGCGCGGTGAAATCCGCTTGGTCGACCTCGACCCTGCCCGAGGCAGCGAAGCCAACAAGCGAAGACCGGCAGTGATCGTGAGCAATGATCGCGCCAACCTGGTAGTGGCGCGCCTCGGCCGGGGTGTGGTCACGGTCGTACCCGTGACCAGCAACACCGACAGGGTCTACCCATTCCAGACTCTGCTGCCCGCGACCGCCACTGGCTTGCGGCAGGATGCCAAAGCCCAGGCCGAGCAGGTCCGCTCGATCGCCGCCGAGCGATTGGGCCCCGTTCTGGGGCGGGTGCCGGCAGAGGTGATGGCGGCACTTGACGACGCACTGCGAATTCACCTGCAGCTGTAGGAAGACGTTCGCCGCAGAGCGATCGCTCTGCGGTCAGCCGACGTGCTGTGCGAGTCGGCGCGCTCGGTCAAGTCTCGTCCCGTGCCCTACGTCGCGGCCCAATAGACGTTCCACAAACGGTGACGACCCACGTCGGGACATGATCCCGCGGCGGCATGGCGATGCCCGCCCCGTGGACCCCGTCCCGTGGGCATCCCGGGACGCGGGCCTGATACGGCACGCGAGGACGGCACCTCGGGCACTCCCCGCCGGCTACTTTGCCGCTTGAGCATCCGGGACGCAGCGCGAGAGACGCTTACTGAAATCCGAGCGGCGGCATGTCATCCGTACCTGCTCCATGCCGTACCTGCTCCATGCCGGACTGAGTGCGCTAGCGATCCAGCAGCTTGCGCAGCGCCCGCTCGGCACGCGGCGCGAAGTCCGGCGGCAGCATCGACAGGGCACCCTTGCGTCCGGCGCGCACCACGGCCTGGCCGGCACCGCGGCCGGGAGCGGTGACCTTGCGGCCCGCCCGGTAGCTGAGGGACCCGCGCACCGAGGTCAGCTCGCGCTCCAGAGCCGCCACCCGACGGTCCCGATCGCGCAACGACGACTCGAGCCACTCGACCTGCTCGCCGCGCTCGTGCAACTCCTGGGACATCCGGCCGGTGACCGCAAGGCTCTCGCGATATCCGCGAGATGGGCCGGGCGTTGCGGTGAACTGCGAGGCACCAGCAGCCAGATTCGTTGCGTACGAATGACTTTCGTCGCTCGGGCTCAGTCGTTGCAGGACTGCGTTGGTCTCGGCCTCACGCACCGCGATGCCGTCGATGACCCACTGGTCGACGGGCAGGTCCGCCATGGCGGCGAGCGTCCGGGTCAGGTCGTCCGGGCTGATGTCCGGACGCCAGCGGTGCTCGGCGCCGCTGCGCAGTAGGTGGCGCGCGAAGACCCGCAGACCACGGACCACGGCAAGTCGCGGGTCGAGCGACTCCGACCATGACCAGCTCGGGTCGAGCAGTGTCAGCGAACCGTCGGGGCCGACCAGCAGGTTGTCGGGCGTCGCGAAGAACCGCTTGGCCGGGTCGAAGAACCCGGGGTCGAGCAGCCAGTCGGCATACCTGCACACGTTGTCATGCAAGTCGTGCATGTCACCGCGTGCCGCCGCCTGCCGGAGCCTCTCCTGGAGCGAGTCGCCGTCGTCCCCGAAACCGGCGGCACCCAGTTGATCGATGTCGCGACGCAGCCGCCGCTCCGCGAGAGGGTGCTCGCCCTGCGATCCGACCGCGTCCCGCAGCCATCCGTCCCCGGTGCGATCGAGGGTCAGCACGGCCGCCCACTCGGGTGCCGCGACGTCGTCTCCGAGGATGACGTCGGGGAGCTTTCCGTGCTCGGTGTCGTCCTGGTCGGCGTGACCGGTGACGAGCAGCCACGCGGGTGCGACCTGGGGCAGCAGCCCCGCCGCGACAACCTTGCGGGCGACGGCATACGGGTCGGCCAGGGCCGGTGTGCGGCTGTGATGAGTCGCTTCCAGGTGCTGCAGCAGGGCAGTCAATGTCCGGCGCACGGCGGGAGAGTCGACCGAGTCGGCTGCGACGCCGTCCCCGACGAGCAGGACCGGCGCCTGCGAGGTCGTGTATGCCGAGTACGCGCGGCGCACCCGCAGTCTCGCGGCGGTCAACAGCGCCGGGATCTCGTGCCGGTATGGCGAGCGCTGCGCGAAGTCCGGCGCACCCCGGAACCACTGCGCGTCGTCGTCGAACTTCGCGCGCAGCTCCAGGCGGAGCAGCTCGTCGAGTCCCAGCGTGTTGTCGATCGACAGCACGGCAACCCCGTCCGGGGCGAGCACGGTCTCGACCAGTCGCAGCAAGTCGGCATGGGATGCGCTCGGCGAGTCGGGGGTCGCCAGCGTGGTGGGGCCGTCCAGGCAGACGACCACGTCGTAGGTGCGATCGGTCGGGAAGCGGTCGAAACCCCCACAGAACACTCGCAGTTCGTCGCGTTCACGAGCAAGGCTCGACAGTTTCCGGGCGTCGGGCAGTCCGCGGACCAGGACACCGACCTCCGGCGTGGGAATCGCATCGAGCTGCTGGGCGGCCCGTGGCCCGAGCAGCAGCACGGTTCGGGGCCGCCTGCTCGTGATCAGCCTGCTCACCAGGTAGGACGTGGCGCTCGACGGCTCGGTGCGCTCCAGATCCGACCACTGCAACTGATCTCCGCCGAGCAGCAGAGCGCCGGACGGTGGGTCGATCTGCAAACCGGTTTCCAGCATCCTCAGACCAGGTCCCACGTCAGTGCGGTGCCCCGAGCGACGTCGGTTGCGAAGGTGCGTCCCTCGACCACGTCGAAGAGCTCGGGAGCCAAGCCGTGCGCCGGCCGGATGGACCGCACGTTGTCGGCGGTGACAGTGTCTCCGGCGCGCACGTCCTGGACGACATACAACGAGCGGCGGAAGCGCAGACCCTCGCGTTCGCCAGTCGTGGCACCGATTCTCGGCTGGCCGAGACACTGCCAGGCGACCTCGGATTCGCGTGCGAGAGAGGCGAGTTCGGCGGGTTCGAGGGAGAAGGACGAGTCCACGCCGCCACCTTCGCGGGCGAGTGTCACGTGCTTCTCGACGACCACTGCGCCGAGCGCGACAGCCGCCAGCGGGGCGCCGATGCCGGGTGTGTGATCGGACAGCCCGATGTGCGTGCCGAAGGCCTCCCGCAGCACCGGTATGCCGCGCAGGTTGGACTCCTCCGGGTTGGCCGGGTAGTCGGCGGTGCAGGAGAGCACAACGATCTGGTCGTTGCCGGTCTCACGCGCGGCGGCCACCGCTGCGTCGATCTCGCTGATCGACGCCATACCGGTCGAGATGATCATCGGCTTGCCCTTGCTCGCGGCCAGCCGGACCAGCGGCAGGTCGACGATCTCCGAGGAGGCGATCTTGTATGCCGGGGTGTCCAGCGACTCCAGCAGGTCGATGGCCGTCGGGTCGAAGGGCGACGAAAAGCATGCCAGGCCAAGGGAGTTCGCGAGCTCGAAGATCGGTGCGTGCCACTCCCAGGGCGTGTGCGCCTCCTGATAGAGGTCCCACAGGGTGCGGCCGCCCCACAGCTCGTGTCCGTCCGACAGCCGGAAGTCCGGCGCGTCCGAGTCGATGGTGATCGTCTCGGGCTTGTAGGTCTGCAGCTTGACCGCCTGCGCACCCGAATCGGCAACCATCCGAACGATATCCAACGCCTTGTCGAGCGAGCCGTCGTGGTTTCCCGAGACCTCGGCGATGATGAACGGCCGGTGTCCCGGACCGATCGTGTGCTTGCCGATCGTGATGTCGAGCGGATCAGTCATTGGGCTGCCTCCTGCGGCGAATCGTGTGCACCGTGACGGGCTTTCCGTCGACGATGCGCTCCTGGGTGTCGATCTCCTCGAAACCGTTGCGCGTGTTCATCGACCGCACGGCCTCGTTGGCGTCGAGGACCTCGCCATACAGCTCCTGCAGACCCAGCTCGCCGAACGCGAGGCGGACGGCTTCGCGCTGGATCTTGATCCACGCCGGCAGCAGTTGGCCACGGTCCTGCAGACCGTCGTTGTCGAGGTAGTAACCCCACATCGCGGTGTGCTGTTTCTCATCGATGTCGAAGAAGGTCACCACACCTGCGGGAACATCGGCGAACTCGAAGATGAACACTCGGCGAATTGCACTGCCGGCCAACGATTTCCAGTAGTTTGCGTGTTCTTCAGCGGTGATGATGTTCTGTGTCAAGGAGACCGCGCGGACCTGCGGATGGTTCCGCCAGACCCGCACGTTCTCCTTGTCGGCGTCAGTGGCAGGGCGAAGCATCGAGCGTTTCTCTCCATCGTCGTCGGACCGAATGATCGGCTGCCTGGAACGTATGCCGTCCAGGCGACCGCAATGACAACAACTGGTGAACACCGAGGAGGCCCGATGTCCGGTCTGAGCCGAGATCACGTGCGATCGATGATGGGTGAAGTTCTGGCCGCACAAGGCAAGGAGCTGCCGGCCGACGACAGCACCCGGTTGGACGGGATCGGTTTCCGGTCGCTCGACTTCTCCGAGCTCGCGTTGCGCGTCGAGGACGAGCTGGACACGGAGCTGAATTTCGATGCGCCTGAGCTGCGTTCGGTCGAGACCGTCAGCGACGTGCTGGACTTCATCGACCAGCTTCAGGCGGCATGAAGTCACCCCACGAAGTTCTCCCCCGCTTCGCTCCGCCGATACTTCGCGAGGACCCCGAATGAGCGCACTCGCCGGCGCCGGGAACCGGATAGTCACCACCGGGTATGACGGCACCTGGGCCGACCTGCCGGCGTGGCCTGAGCTGCCCCGTGCCTCCGCAGTGCTCGCCGCCGACAACACCGCGGCCGTGCGGGCTGTCTGGCAGCACGCGACCGACGGAGACCGGGAGACCCTGATCACGTCCGAGCGGCGGGTCGACCCGACCCAAGCGGCACAGTTCCGGGCCGGCGGCCTCGCGACCGTGACCGAAGACCGCACGTCCGGTGCCGACCCGGACCATGACGCCGCGGTCGGCCGCTTGTGGCTGTTGACCAGCGGCTCGACCGGTCGGCCGAAACAGGTTGTCCACACACTGGATTCGCTCACGACCGTCGGCGGTGACCAGCCGCGGCGCACCTGGCTGTGCCCCTACGCCACCGGCGCCTACGCGTGGTGGCAGATCGTCTCGCTGTCACTCGCGGTTCCGGGACAGGACGTCGTCTTCGTCGAACCCGACCAGATCGACAGCTGGCCCCAGCTCGCCCTGGAGCACGGCGTGACCGCCGCCTCCGGGACGCCGACCTTCTGGCGGCAGGCGATCTGGCGCTCCGGTGACACCGTTGCCCGATTGCCGTTGGAGCAAGTCACGCTGGGCGGAGAGCCGGTCGACCAAGGCATCCTCGATCGGCTGCGCGAGGTCTTCCCTGACGCACGCATCTCCTGGATCTACGCATCCTCCGAGGCGGGCGCCGCGATCGCGGTCCACGACGGCTTGGCGGGTTTCCCCAGCGCGTGGCTCGATCGGGAGACCTCGGATCGGCCCTGGCTGAGCGTCGAGAACGACGAGCTGGTCATCGCCTCATCACACGCGGCGCGCGGGATGCCTGCCGCCATACACACGGGGGATCGGGTGGAGGTGACCGGCGACCGCGTCGCCATCGTCGGGCGGATCGCGTCCGACGAGATCAACGTCGGCGGTTCGAAGGCGTCCAGTTCGTCGGTCCGTCGCCGGTTGCTCGACCACCCCGAGGTCGTCTGGGCCGCCGTACGAGGTCGCAAGGCGCCCCTCGTCGGGCAGATGGTCGTGGCCGACGTCGTGCTGAGCGATGGGGCGCGTGCATCGACCGGTGACCTGACGGCCTGGTGTGCCCAGCAACTGCCCGACTACTCCGTGCCGCGCCGGCTGCGCGTCCTGCCCGAGATCCCGATCAAGGAGAGCCTGAAGAGCGATGTCTGACCCGACCCAGCAACCGATCCCCGCGGCATCGTGCGTGCTGATCACCGGAGGCACCAAGGGCCTCGGCCTCGAGCTGGTCAAGGACACCCTGGCGCACGGCGCGAAGGTCGCGACGTTCTCCCGGAAGCTGACCCCGGAGATCGAGCAGTTGCAACAGGAGTATGGCGCCAGGCTCTTCGCCGCACCGGTCGACCTCAACGACCAGGAGGGCGTGCAGCAGTTCCTGAAGGACGCAAAGAACGCCGTCGGGCCGATCGACTCTTTGGTGAACAACGCTGCCATGGGCCAGGATTCGATGCATCTGCACACTTCGCCCGAGCGCATCGCGCAGATCGTGCAGACCAACCTGACAGCGCCGCTGGTGCTGACCCGTGCCTTCCTCCGGCATGCGATGGCCACCACCGGTCGGGGTCGCATCGTGATGGTCACCTCGGTCTGCGCCCAGCGCGGCTACTCAGGTCTGGTGACGTATGCCGCGACCAAGGGCGGCCTCGACGCAGCGATGCGAACCCTCGCGCGTGAGATGCACGGCCGCTTCCTGGTCAACTCCGTCGCGCCCGGGTTCTTCGCCTCCGACATGTCGTCGGTGCTCGGCACCGAGCAACTGTCGACCATCGCCCGGCGCACTGCGTCCGGCCGCATGGTCACGCCGGCGAACATCGCGCCCGTCGTGCGGTCGTTGCTCTTCGACGACACCAACCTCAACGGCCAGGTAATCACCATCGACGGCGGCAGCTCGATCTGAGGCAGGTATGACGACCTCACCCGACACGGAGCTGCTCGCTCGGTATGCCGTGCCGGAGCACCTCGAGCTCGGGCCCAGCGAGCAACTGCGCGAGCGCGGCACCGGAGTGCGTTCGCATCTCGCGGACGGCAGGGGAGTGGCCTGGCTCGTGCCCGATGCCCTCGTCGGCCGGGCCGCGATCGACGCGGAGCTGGCGACGCAACGAGTCCCCGGCAAAGTGGCCAAGCGCGCCCGCAGCACCGATCCGGCAGTCGTATGGCCACGCTGGACCCAGTGCGAGGTGACCGCGAAACTGCTTGACCTACCTGTGCTTTCGTGGCTTGAGTGGCCCGGACTGATCGTCCCCGGCGAGTTCGCGCGGCAGGTCCGTTTCGAACAGGTTCGCCTCGATGACGTGCTGGTCTGCTGCGGGCTACGGAAAGGTGCGCGGCCGCACGATCAATGACTCCGGTCACCGGATCCACGCCGGGAACGGGACCGGATGGATGCTTGGTGGGTGACTTGCTCCGAACAGACCAGTTCCGTCGCGGTCGACACTGCTGACCATAAGCAGCCGCCGGCCACCGGTGGCCGTGCTGTGGTGATTGCGCTCGTCCTGGCGACGGGCACTGCCGTGCTGGTGGGTGCGGAGTTCGTCCCGGCCGGGGTGCTGCCGTTGCTCGCGGGCGATCTGCACGTCACGGAAGGGCGAGCAGGGCTGGCCGTCGCGGCGACCGCGCTGGCCGGTGCGATCACGGCGCCGACGATCTCGTCGGTGCTGCCGCGAGCCGACCGTCGCCGGGTGTTGCTCGGGTTGCTGGCACTCGCGTTCGTCTCGAACGTGCTGGTGGCGCTCGCCCCGACGCTGCCGTTGCTCCTGGCAGGGCGGGTCCTGCTGGGCGTAGCGATCGCCGGCTACTGGTCCTTCACCTTCGGTGTAGGCGTGGCGATCACCGGACGACCGGCACTGATCTCGACGGCGATGTCGCTGGGGACGAGCGTCGCGACCATCGTCGGTGTGCCCCTGGCCTCGGTGCTCGGCGACAGCATCGGCTGGCGCGGGGTGTTCGTCATACTCATCGCGGCCACTGCTGCCTCGTGGCTGGCCGTGGCGCGGCTGCTGCCACCGGTGCCGGCTCATCCTGGAGCCGGATCGGTGATGATGCGCCAGGCCTTGGGCAACCGTCGGCTGATGGCCGGGGTGGCGATGATCGCCCTGGCGGCGTTCGGCAACTTTGCTGCCTATCCCTACATCCGAGTGGCGCTGCAGGCGGTGACGCCCTCACTGGTGACGGTGCTGTTGGTGGCCTGGGGCATCGGTGGATTGGCCGGCAACCTGGCCGGCGGCTGGCTGTCGAGCAGGCTGCGGCTGGGTGTGGCGTTGGCGCCGGCGATCCTGCTGGTCGGGCTGGCGTTGATGGCGCTGCATCCGTCCACGGTCGTGGTCGCGCTGGCCGTCGTCGCGTGGGGCACCGGATTCAACATGGTGCCGGTGACGACCCAGCTGTGGGTGTCCCGCGTCGAGCCGAAGAGAGTTGAGTCGGCCGTGTCACTGCAGGTCACGGCGTTCCAGGCGGCGATCACCCTCGGCGCGGTCGTCGGCGGGCTGGTCGTCGATCACCGAGACGTCTGGACCGCCATGGCGGTGGGAGCGGTCGCGACCGCGCTGGCTGCCGTGGGGTTCGCCGTCATCAGGCTGGTGCCGCGCGCCGACTGACGCCAGCGGCCGGGGGTGAGGCCGGTCTCCGCACGAAAAGCACGGACGAAGGCCTCGGCCGAGCCGTAGCCCGAGCGCTGCGCGATGGTCGCCATCGCGGCATCGGATCCGGTCAGCTCGTTCATCGCGTGGCGCATCCGCAACCGGCGTAACAATTGCATCGGTGCCAGCCCGGTGGCCTGCCGGAAACGTTGGACCAACGTCGTCGTCCCGACATGGGACAAAGCAGCGAGTTCGGCGAGCGTCCAGGCGCGGATCGGGTTGTCGGCCATGGCGATTGCGGCGGCGCGCACGACCGGATCGGCGGACGATCGGGGCAGCCGCTCATCGGTGTTGCGCTCCTGCTCGGACAACATGGCCGAGCCCAGCAGTTCGCCATACGCAGCAGTGACGCCGGGGCGTTCGACCTTCATCTCGCCGCGCACGGGGCAGGCGGCCAGCAGCGCGACGATGCCGCTCTGCCGCTCCGCGAACCCTCGCGCGACCATCAGCCGCGGGGCCTGCGGGCGCTGGGATCGCAGATCGGCCACCGACAGGCGGCTGTCGACGGTGGCGCGCACCGGATGCAACAAGGCGTGATGCACGTATGCCGCATCGCCCGTGCGCAGAACGATCGCGTCGTGTCCGCCCAGAGTGACCGAACCCGCGCACACGAGCAACCACAGCGACGATCGACTCGGCTCCAACGTCGCACCCATCGGCAGATCGGTGGACCAGGAGCGGTCGATCCGCCAGGGCGGGGCAGCGTCCATGTCGGGTGCAAGCCACGTGGGCGGCGATGCATTCCCGGCGCGGGTTGGGATGCGCCTGCCACCCGGCGCACCAGCAGGGTTGTCGAGATGTTCAGGCACGCTCCGCACTCCGTTCAAGAGCGACTCGTAGCGTGCGTCCCGCGGGGTCGTGCAGGGAGATGGCAAGGGAGTCATTGGGTGGAAGGCACTGTCGGCACGCCGGATTCGTCCTCGGCGTTGCCCACTGTTGGTGTCGCGATGTTGCACATGGGGGACCGTCCGGCCGAGTTGCGTCACGCACTGGCGACCCTTCGAGCACAAGAAGGTGTTGTGCTCGATGTCGTAGTTGTGGGCAACGGCTGGCGCCCGGAAGGCCTGCCGGACTGGGTGCGCAGCGTGCACCTACCTGAGAACGTCGGCATTCCGGAGGGCCGGAACGTCGCTGCGCGCGAAGCCCGCGGCGAGTTCATCTATTTCTACGACGACGACGCGGCGCTCCCGACCGTCGATGTGATCGCCGAACTCGCGGCGAAACTCCGCGCCGACGACCGGATCGCGGTCGTCCAGCCGCGCGGCGTCGACCCCGACGGTAAGCCGTCACCGCGTCGATGGGTTCCGCGCTTCCAGGTACGCAACGGCGGCCGGCCCGGCCCGGTGGCGTGGTTCTGGGAAGCGGCAGTTCTGGTGCGCCGCAAGGCATTTGACCAGGTCGGTGGCTGGCCCGGCCACTTCTTCTTCGGTCACGAGGGCGTCGATCTCGCGTGGCGGCTGGCCGACGTGGGCTGGCGCATCGAGTACGCGCCGTCGATCGTCATACATCACCCGGCGACGCCGGCGGCACGTCACGAGGTCTACTTCCACACGAACGCTCGCAACCGGGTCTGGGTCGCCAAGCGCAACCTTCCGGCGCCGTTGGTGCCGGTCTACCTCACCGTGTGGACCGGCGTGACCGTGGTCCGGGTGCACGACCATCGGGCGCTGCGCACCTGGATCGGGGGATTCGTGGAAGGCGTCCGCACCGACGCCGGTGTCCGGCAACCGATGGCCTGGCGGACGGTGTGTCGGCTGGCCCGCGTCGGCCGGCCACCGGTGGTGTGACCTTGGAAGCAGTCATCAGCGGTGTGCGCAGTCGCACGCATCTGGTTCACCTCGCGGCATACCTTCGCGGCGCAGAAGGCCCGCTGCGCGTGACCTACCTCGAGGGCGGCCGGTTCCTGGGCAAGGCGCACGTCGGCACGGACGACATACGCAGATTCCTCGCGCTGCCGACGGGTGCGCAGTTGCGGATCGTCGACTCTGTCGGAGCGCTCGCGGAGTTGCCCGACGAGCCGCTGACCTATCTGTCGGTCGGTGCGCCGGGCATCCGGGCCTGGCTCACGATGCGCCGTGCCGCACCGAGACGTCCGATCCGCACCGTCGTCACCGACGAGGGCCTCGGGACGTATGGCGACTGGCGCACCAGACGTGCGGCCTGGCGCCGGCAGGGCATCAAGGAGCCGTGGACGACCACGCGAGCGCTGGCCGTCGAAGGTGCCGTCCGCGGGCTGACCAGCACCCGATTCGCAATGTATGACGCACGCCGCGAATTCGCCCTGGAGCCGCGCATCAGAGCCGAGTTCGGCGCCCATGTCGGTCATCGACGACCTGACCCGAGCGACGATCGGGTGATCTTCCTGAGCTCGCCATGGGTCGAGATCGGCGCGCTCGACGAGACGGCCCACCTGCGTCACGTCGAGCGGATCGCGGTGGACACCCGCCGGCGGGGCAAGCGCCTGGTGGTGTGCCCGCACCCGGCGGAGGACCGCGGCAGATACCGCGATTTCGAGACACTGGACGGCGACCTACCGGCCGAGTTGAACCCGGAAGTCGTCGGCGCGTCGGGTGCGATCGGGGGCACGAGCACCGCGCTGCTCAACCTCGCTGCCCTGCACGGGATGGCGACGACACGGGTGGTGACACCGGGAATGGAGCATCTCGAAACGGCACTCGGCACAGTGCAACGCGGGTTGCTGAGCCATTATCTGCCCTCGCCTGTCACCGTCTCCGGTTAGAGTCGAAGGGTGAAGGTCCACTCCTCAGCGGCTCGTCTCTCCGGTTCTCCAGCAGTTCAGCGTGTGGTCGGTCGTGCCCGGCAGGCGGCCAAGGACACCGCGGCCAAGCTGCCGCGCCCCGTCGAGCAGAAGGTCTCGCTGCGGGCCGCCGACTTCAACGGAGTGCGCAGCACCGGGCTGTTGCTCGACGGTGACGAGGCGCGGCTGGCCCGCAAAGCCGCGCGCCGCCTCGGGCTCGCGCGCACGCTCGACGACACCAGTGCCTGGGCGGCCTTCGGTGCCCTGGCCGCGCTGTTGCGCGTCGTCGACGACGGTCGCCGGCACTCGGTGATCGTCGACACCGCCGGCACCCGGTCGGTCTTCTCCCGGTGGGCGACCAAGATCGGTTTCGCACCGCTCGCCGTCGATGTGATGCGACCCGATGTGGTGGGCACCGACATCGACGCGGGCTCGGTCGATCTGGTCGTCCGGCTGCACCCGCACTCCAGCGACCCGGCCACCGTCGACGAGGACCTCGCCCGTGGCACGGCGGCCCTACGTCGTGGCGGGCTGATCATGATCTCGTTGCGGCTGGGTCCCCGCGAGGCCGGCGGCATCGCGGTCGCCGACGTGCGCTCGCTGGTGGCTCGCGCCGACGAGCAGGGCCTGTCCCTGGTCGGCGACCTGGCTCTCGAGGAGGGCCGGCAGGCCAACACCGTTGCGGCCGCTGAGAACGGCAACTTCGGGCTGGCGCTGCTCACCTTCCGGCGGCGGTGACCACACCGCCCACGGCAACGGCCGACTTCGCGCCCGGGCGGCAAGTCCCGTTCGGCGCGATCCTGGCCACCTATCGCCACGGATCGGGTGACCCGAGCTTCCACACCGCTCCCGGAGTTGTATGGCGAACCGCCCGCACTCCTGGCGGTCCGGGAACGCTGCGGCTCCATCAGGAGCCGGCGCAGCAGGGCGACCGGATCGTCGCTCAGGCGTGGGGACCCGGCTCGCAGTGGTTGCTGTCCGGCTTGCCCGACCTGCTCGGTGCGGCGGACGACCCCGGTGATTTTCGGGTGCACGATGACACGCTCCGTCAGGTCGCCAAGGAGCAACAGCACTGGCGGGTCGCGCGGTCACGACTGGTCATCGACAGCCTGATCCCCGCGATCATCGAGCAGCGCGTCACCGGCAAGCAGGCGTTCGGCGCCTACCGGCAACTCGTCCGTCGGTATGGCGAACCGGCCCCCGGCCCGGCCGAGGTGATCGCGTCAATGCGGTTGATGGTTGCCCCGGACATCGCGGCGTGGCGGCGCATCCCGTCCTGGGAGTGGCTGCGCGCCGGGGTCGACGGGCGCCGGGCCGACACCGTGCAACGGGTGCTGCAAGTCGCACCACGACTTGAGGAGTGCAGCATGTTGCCTCGCGAAAAGGCCTGGCAGCGCTTGCGATCCGTGCCGGGTGTCGGGGTGTGGACTGCGGCGGAGACGATGCAGCGTGCTGCCGGAGATGCCGATGCGGTCAGCTACGGCGACTATCATGTGGCCAAGGACATTGGTCACGCGCTGACCGGTGCGGCTGTCGATGACGTAGGTCTGGAGCAGCTGCTGCGCCCGTATGCCGGGCACCGCTATCGCGTCCAATACCTGGTGATGGCAGGGCGATTGGGCGCTCCCCGGCATGGAGCGCGGCTCGCCATACCCACGCACTTGCCGCAGTGACGACCAGGAGCACGACTCCCGCGACTGCGGCCAGGTGCATACCGTGGACGAAGGAGCCACGGGCGATCGCCAGCACCTGATCGCCCATCGTGCGTGGAAGACCACCCGCGAAGCCGGCCGCCTCAGCCAGCGAGCTGCCTGCCGGTCCCTTCGTGAGCGATGGCGGTAGCTCGGCTTGCGCACGGGCCCGGTAACCGGCGGCGCCGATGCTGCCGAGGACCGCGATCCCGAGTGCGCCACCCAGCTCACTCGCCGCCTCGGAGACCGACGCCCCGACGCCTGCCTGCCCCGCGTCGACAGTCGCGAGGACCAACTCGCTGGCGAGCGTCATGGTGACGACCAGACCCGCGGCGAGCACGCCACCCCCGACGAGCGCGGTCAACAGCGACGACGTCCCGATGGTCAGCAGGATGCCGAAGCCGCACGCGGCGAGCAGGAGCCCCAGCGCGGCGGCGACCGGCTTGCCGAGCCGCACACCGAGGGGCGCCGCGAACGGTGCGACTGCTGCCACGCCGACCGTTGGCACGATGCTCCACAGGGCCGCCGTCAGAGGTCCGTTGCCGAGCACGAGCTGCAGGTATGCCGTCAGCAGCACCGCGTTGCCGACGAGCGCGAAGGTGCAGACCATGTTCCCGGCCAGCGCGGCGCAGTAGCTGCGGTTGCGCAACAGGGCCGGTGGCAGCATCGCGTGCTCGTGGTGGAACTGCCGGTGCGCGAACACCGCGAGGAGCACTACACCGACGACGATGCAGGCGGGCCAGCGCACATCGAAACCGTCTGCTGCCCACAGCTTGATGCCGAAGATCGTCGGCAGCACACCGGCGAGGAGAGGACCGCGCTGGGCACGTCCAGCTTCGCGGGACGCTGGTCTCCGCGGGGGAGCAGCACCGGTCCGAGGACGAGGAGCAGGGCCATCGCGGGCAGGTTGATCAGGAAGACCGAACCCCACCAGAAGTGTTGCAGCAGAAGGCCGCTCAACACCGGGCCGAGCCCGACGCCACCAGTCATGATGCCGGTCCAGGCACCGATCGCCTGACCGCGCTGCCGCTCGTCGGGGAACAGCGAGCGCAGCATGGACAACGTCGACGGCATGAGCGTCGCGCCCGCGATCCCGAGGATGCCGCGGGCGGCGATCAGCTGGTTCGCGCTGCCGGCGAAGGCAGCCAGCAAGGACGTCGCCGAGAAGCACACGGCGCCGATCAGGAGCAGCCGTCGGGGACCGACCCGGTCGGCGACCGCGCCCATTGTGATGAGGACGCCGGCAAGCACGAAGCCGTAGATGTCGAAGATCCACAGCTGCTGGGTGGGTGAGGCGTGCAGGTCACGGCTGATCCCAGGTGCGGCGAAGTAGAGCACTGACACGTCCATCGAGACGAGCAGGAGGGGAAGGGCCAGCACCGCAAACGCCAGCCACTCCTTGCGCCCCGGCTGTCGTGTCGCGGCCGGAAGTGTTGTCTGCATGGTTCGCTCCTCATTAAATGCGTACGACACATACTGTGTATTACAGACACAGAATGTAAACCATCACTGTGTACGATGTAAAGAGTTGTTTCTCGAGCGCATCGGAGTCGGGTATGGACGAGCCAGAGCTGAGCCGCGGAGTGCGGGCGCTGTGGGGTGCGGTCGACAAGCCGCGGCGCGGACCGAAGCCCAGCGTGACGATCCACGAGATCGCATCCACTGCAATGGAACTCGCGGACGAAGGTGGACTTGACGCAGTCACGATGGCGGCCGTTGCCGGAAAGCTGAAGCTCACGACGATGGCGCTCTATCGCCATGTTGACTCCCATCGCGACCTGGTCGCTGTCGCCGGGGACACGGCACTCGGGCGGCCGCCGACACGATCTACCCGGGCCGGCTGGCGTCGGCAGGTAGGCGATTGGGCCCGAGCCGAGTTCAAACAACTGCGTGCCCACCCGTGGGTGTTGGAGATCAACTTCGAGGGGCCACCGGCCGGCCCCAACTCCATCGCCTGGATGGACAGCGGGATGCAGGTGATCGGGAGTACGGGCCTCGGCCCGCAACCGGCTGCGTCGGCGTTGCTCGTGGTCGACGGCTTCGTTCGCAGCATGGTCACGCAGGCGCAGCAGTACGGTGACGGCAGCGGCTGGGCGCGCGCATTGAGCACAGTGGTCACCGCCGACGAATACCCTGCAGTGTCAACGGCTCTCGCGGCCGGCGTGTTCGAGGATGACGAACCGTTCCCGAGTGATCAGGACGTCAGGTTCGGTCTCGGGCTCATCCTCGACGGCATCGAGAAGCTGGTCGGCTGAGCCCGTCAGTCCTGCGGTTCCGCGACCTCGATCCTCACCGCGTCCGCAGCGTCGCGACGCGCCGAGCAGCTGAGCCGCTCACCCGCCAACGCAACTTCCAGCCGCGCCCAAAACCGGCCGAGCGCAACGAGATCCGTGCTCCGCAGGCGTATGGCGCCAGCGCCGTGGACCACCTCGGCCAGGTCGACCTGGACAGGATTGCCACCGTCGGCGAGGGCGACCCGCACAGCACGCGCAACGCGGTCCGGCAAGGTCTCGTCGAGGACGGACTCGATGCCCACCTCGGCGGCCAGGGGAGTGCCAGGTGCCACGCCGAGCGCGGCCCGGACGGCTTCGGCGCGACCCAGTCCGAACCAGTCGGTCGGTCCGGTGCGAACGAGACCAGCTGCTCCGGGGCCGTCCTCGACGTCGACGAATGCATCCAGGCCGGAGAGCACGGCGACCGGCACGCGGTCGACCTTGCCCTTCGCCAGATCGGCCGCGGACGCCACTTCGTCGGCGATGTTGCGGATGGTGACGGCCAGGTCACGCCCCGCGGTGTCCGCCCGCCCGCGGAGGTCGTCGATGGGGCGCAGCCCGGCCGCACCGAGGGCGAAGTCGGTCAGTCCGCCGCGCCACGCACGCCCAGACGTGTCGGACAGGACAACCGCGAAATCCGTTGTCCGGCATAGCGATCGGGCCAGGTCGCCGCGCAATCGGCGGGCGACCGAGTCGGCATCGTCGGGCAGGAGCAGCAGCCGCTCGTCATCGGAGTTGGAGGCGTCGATCCCGGCTCCGGCCATCACCGGTCCGGCGGTCGCGTGGACGACTCGGGTGATGCTGTCGGCGGTCGCGCGCTCCGCGACGACCGAATGCGACTGCTGCAGAACAAGATCGGCACGGTCGACGCCGGTGGCGGCATACAGGCCGAGCCACTTGGAGACGATCTTGCTGGTGACGACGACGATGTCGCCAGGGGCAAGGACCGGTCGCAGTTGATCCGCGAGCACTGTCGGCAGATCGATCTCCGGTGTCACCTCGACGTCGAAACCGACGGGGCGGATCGTGATCATCGGGTCATGATCATCGACGCAGCGAAAGGCCGAGTTCGATTGCCTCCGAAGCCATTTCGGCCGTGGCGTCGATGTCGGTCATCAGCAATGGGATCGCCCGGATGGCCGGCTCGGTGCCGGTCATCGATGCCTCGTCGGCCTTGTCGACCAGCCATCCGTCGAGGAAGTCGGCATACAGGCCGGCGACGCCGTCGGGGGTGACGGGAACACCTATGGCGGACAGGCACGCGTCCGCGTGACCACGCACGGGGGCGCCGCCGACGAGCGGGCTGACGCCGACGACCGGAGCCGTGGTGCCGCGCATCGCATCGCGCACGCCCGGCACCGAGAGGATGATGCCGATCGAGACGACCGGGTTGCTCGGCGGCAGCAGCACCAGGTCGGCGGTGCGGATCGCGTCGAGCACGCCCGGTGCGGCGGCGGCCTGATTGAGGCCCGCAACCACGAACCGCTTGGCAGGCAACTGTGCCTGGTGCTGCACCCACCACTGCTGGAAGTGGATCGCGCGCTCGGAGCCGTCCTCGTCCTCGATCACGACATGCGTCTCGACGGGAGTGTCGGTCATCGGCAGCAGGGTCACGCCCTGCTCCGGCAGCTTCCAGCGCTGCGCCAGGCGTTCGACGACGGCACTGAGCGTCATACCTTGGCCGAGCCACTGGCTGCGGGCGATGTGCGTGCCGAAGTCGCGATCGCCGAGACCGAACCACTGTGGCTGTGCTCCGTATGCCGCGAGCTCGCCCTGCACGGCGAAGGTCTCGTCGGCGCGGCCCCAGCCCTGGGACTCGTGCACGCCGCCGCCCAGTGTGTAGAGGAGCGTGTCGAGGTCCGGGCACACCCGCAGGCCGAAGAGTGTGATGTCGTCGCCGGTGTTCCCGATGACGGTCACGGAGTGCGGGCCGTCGGACCGGCCGGACAGGTGGTGCAGGAGGCCGCGCAGGAATCGGGCTCCGCCGACACCTCCAGCGAGAGCGGTGATGCGCATTGACCAATGGTCGCACGCTCGGCTCGGGCTGACGCGGCCGCCCGAGCGACGAAAAGCGTTGCCGCTGCGGAAGTCTGCGAACGATAGTTAGCACACTTGCGGGCTTGACGTATCGGAATGACACGCGTGTAATTAGCTCCGTCAGGTTGTACCGACAACGGAGGAGGAGCCGTGCAGGAGTTCACAGTTTTGACCCTCTTGCACGAGGGGCTCGAGCAAGAAGAAGAAGAGACGGCGCTTTCGTGGCAGGAACGTGCGCTGTGCGCACAGACCGACCCCGAAGCGTTCTTCCCTGAAAAGGGCGGGTCCACTCGTGAGGCCAAGAAGGTCTGCATCGGGTGCGACGTCAAGTCCGAGTGCCTCGAATACGCCCTCGCACACGACGAACGCTTCGGAATCTGGGGCGGTTTGTCCGAGCGAGAGCGTCGCAAGCTGAAGAAGCGGGCAGTCTGACCACAGCACAAGCCCAGCCCACCCGGCACGCAGCCGAGCTGATCAGCGCCGGGCCCTTGGCGACCGACGATGACCCCGTTGAGCTTGCTGTCACCGCGCTGCTCGTGGTGCAGCACAGTGATCACCCACGACTCGTCGAGACGCTGCAGGCACTGGTCGCCTCCTCCCGCCTGCCGGATCGGCTGATCGTCATCGACGCGACCCAGGGGCGTGACCTGCCTGGGATGCTCGCGGAGAACCCCGCGATCGGCGACGCCGGCTGGGCGCTTTCCGTGGTGACCGTTCCTGCGGGCACCCCGTTCGCCGAGATCGTGGACACCGCAGTCACCGCGCTGCCCGACCCGGGTGAGGACGCCGTGGTCGCCCTGCGCCCGCGTCGTCGCGCCCGTAAACGACCGGTTCGCCCCCGCGATCGCGACGAGTGGCTCTGGCTGCTGCACGAGGACACCGCCCCCGATCCTGAGGCGCTTGCCGAGCTCAGCACCGTCGTCGCCGGCAGCGACCGCATCGGCATCGCCGGCTGCAAGGTGCTCGACAGCGACGACCCGACCCGGCTGGTCAATGTCGGCATCGACCTGACCCGCACCGGTCGGCACGTCGGTTCGCGCATGCAGGGTGAGCCGGACCAGGGTCAGCACGACGATCGCCGCGACGTGCTCGGCGTCAGCAGTGCCGGCATGCTGATCCGCCGCGACGTCTACCTCAGCCTCGGTGGATTCGACCCCGCCTTCGATGGCGACGGTGACGGGCTCGACGTCTCCTGGCGCGCCCACCTCGTCGGCCGCCAGGTCATCGTCGTCCCCAGCGCCCGAGCCCACCAGGACCTGGTCGGCAAGGACAGTGACGTCGATCGCCCGGCTCCGCGCAGCCCTCGCACCCTGCGCAGCCACCGTCAGGTCGCGCTCGCTCGTTGTTCGCTGCTCGGCCTGCCGTTCATGGCCCTGTGGGTCTTCCTCAGCAGCGCCTTCCTCGGCGTGCTGATGCTGTTGCTCAAGCGTCCCCGGCGCTCGCTGGCCGAGTTCGCGCAAGCGACAGCGCCGTTCGGTCTCATCCGGATCGTCGGCGCCCGGTGGCGGTTCATCGGCCGGGCCAGCACCAGGCGCCGCAACCTGAGCACCATCTTCGTGCCGTGGCGCGGCGCCATGGAGCACGCTGTCGCAACGATCGGCGACGCGATCACGCCCGAGGCGACCCGTCGCGACATACCCGCCACCGAGCCCGTCGAGACCGGGCCGGTCTCCCGCGACGCCGAGTCGATGCCCGCGCCCATCGCCGGCCGCACCGGCGTGCTGCGCAACCCCGGCCTGTGGGTCGTGCTCGTGCTGCTGGTCGCCGCCGGGGTCTGCTGGCGTGACCTCATCACCGGTGGAGCGATCCGCGGCACCGGCAACGGGCTGACCGGCGGTGCGCTGCAACCGTTCACCACCGATGCCTCTGGCGTATGGCGGATGTGGCGTGACGCCTGGACCGGTCCGGGCCTTGGTGAGGCGGGATCCGCTACGCCATACCTCGTAGTGCTGGCCCCGCTGGCCTGGGCCGCGCAGCAGATCCCCGGCGTCCACGGTGCCGCCTCCGCCGCTGCCGTCGTCACCTGGCTGCTGGTGCTGGCCATGCCGCTGTCCGGGCTGGTCGCCTATCGGGCCGGCCGTATCGCCACCCACGCGCGCTGGCCGCGCGCAGCCGCGGCACTCGCGTGGGCGACGTTGCCCACGCTCACCACCGCGGTCGCTGCCGGTCGGCTGGGACCCGTGGTGGCGCACATTCTCTTTCCCTTCGCGCTGGCCGGTGCGTTCGAGATCGGTCGCCGACGGGCCAGTGTCCCGGTCACCTGCGGCACCGTGCTGGTCGCCGCGGTCATCGGCTCGTTCGCCCCGGCGTTGCTGATCGTGATCTCGCTGGTGGCCCTGGGCGTTGTCGTCATCGGTCCCGGCTGGGCGCGGCTGCGCGGCCTGGCCGTCGCGGTGCTGCCGTGGGTCGTGCTCGGCTGGTGGACCCGGGCGCTGTTCGGTGACTGGCGAGCGGTGCTGGCCGGTCCGGGCGGTCTCGACACCCTGCACACGACTCCGGCGTGGCACCTACTGCTCCTGCACCCCGCCGGTCCCGGTTCCTACACCGTCTGGGCGAGCGTCCCGGTGCTCGTGCTCGGAGTCGCCGGCCTGGTTCGGTCCGGCTTCGGCAAGGCATCGACCGGGCTCGCGCTGGTCGGGCTGCTCGGCCTGGCTGCCGGCCTGGCCGCCGGACACCTACACCTCGTGCAGTGGTCCGACGGTGTGCGCACGCCCTGGGCGGGTCTCGGGCTCGACGTCTTCGCCGCAGCACTGATCGCGGCTGGACTGGTCGGATTGCGTGGCCTGCTCGCCGAGCGCTCCGCGCGCGCTCCCCAACTCGCGCACCGGCTGGCGGTGGGCGTCACGGCCGCCGCGTGCGTCGTCTTCGCGGGCATCGCCGGCCTCGCCGCATGGCAGGGCCAGCCCACGGCGTCCCTGCGGCCCACCCCTCGGGGATTCCGAGCGTCGTGTCCGCGCAGCTGACCGGTCCGAGCGCCGTTCGACTGCTGAGACTGACCATCTCGGACTCCGGGACAATCACCTACCAGTTGACCGGTCGCGAGACCGGCCTTCCGGCGACCGGGCTGCGGCAGCCCGTGCCGAGCGGAGGCACCCAAACCGCCCAGGCTGCGACCGCATTGCTGCAACCCGATCAAGCCGACGCGGCCACCGGACAATTTCGGGCGCTCGCCGTCGGATTCGTCATCGTCGACGGACCCGGTTCTCGCTCGGCGATCACCGACCGGTTGCAGAGCGTGGCCGGGCTGACCCAGATCTCCCGTGCATCCCGCGCAGCGGTATGGCGCGTCGACCCAGCGATCGCCGACGGCGGCGCCGTGGTGGTGGCCAGCAGCCGAGTTTGGCTGGAGCAGAACGGCCAAGCGATCGACGCCGTGCCGTCGACGGTCGCGCATGCCCGGTCACGCACCAGCATCCCGGCAGGTCCTGCCGGCCGCGACCTGGTCATTGCCGAGGGCGTCGGTTGGCGCAACCACGGCACCGTCACGATCGACGGGCATCGGGTGCAGCCGGTCGTGACCGACGGCAGGCTCTCCTATCCGATGCCTGCTTCCGGTGGGCGCCTGTCGATCGATCCCGGCATACAACACTCAGCCGTCACGCTTGGTCAGGGGATCTTCACCGGACTGTTGCTGTTCCTGGCAATTCCGTTCGGCAACCGTCGTTCACGGAGGACGCTGTGAAGGTCTTCGGAGTCGTTCGCGCGACAGTCGCGGTTGCTGCCGGTACCGGTCTCGTATGGGGAGCGACCCAGGTGACCGACACCGCTGATGCGAGTCGACCTGCCGACGTGCGGCAGGTCGCGGCAGACACCACATCCAGCGCCCTGAGCGACGTTTCGCTGTCGTGCACCGGAGCCGAGTCGGCCGGGCAGGTGCAGGTCGCGTCCGCCCCCACCGGTTGGCTGGTCTCGCCGGCGTCCGGTGGGTCGGTCACTCTGACGGGCAAGGACACCCAGCAGCTTCACCTGGCACGAGGCGCAGCCACTGACGCCGCATTGCCGGCCGGGGTCGCGAGCACAGTCGTCGGCAAGGGCGGACTGGCCACCGGGCTCGTCGCCACGCAGACCCAAGTCGACCACAGCGTGACGGCGCGAGGGCTTGCCGTCGCTCCGTGCGGCTCGCCCGTCCAGGACGGTTGGTACTTCGGAGGCGGCGACGCCAAAGGGCGGGTCGCCCGCCTCGTTCTGGTCAACACCGGAGCCACCGCGACGACCGTCAACGCAACCGTGGTCGGCACCGGCGGGGTCGATGCGGCCGCGACGGTCACGGGCACGGTCCTCGCACCGGGCGAGCGCAAGACCCTGGTGCTGGGCGACTTCGGCTCGTCGCTGGCGTCCGCCGCCATACATCTCACCGCAACTGGCGCAGGCGTGTCGGCATCATTGACCGACTCCTGGCTGGACGGTGAGACGCCGGTCGGTGAAGACACGACCAGCTCGCCCGTCATACCGGCGAAAGAGCTTGACATTCCTGGGGTCTCGGCGACCAGTGCAGCTCCCGAGGTTCGGGTAGCAGTGCCCGGCAAGGCTGAGGGGATCGTTCGGGTGCGTGCCATCAGCCCCTCCGGCGAGGTTGCGTTCGACAAGGTCTCGACGATCCCTGCCGGGACGTCGGGAGCCGTGCCACTGACCGGCCTCCCGACCGGCAGCTATGACGTGCAGGTCACCGGCGACGTCCCGGTCGCCGCTGCGGCGATGAGTCGCACCGCGAGCTCCGGCACGACCGACCTGGCGTGGTCACCGGCCGTGGCAGCCGCCAATGGTCCTGCAGGCATTGCGGTGCCGGTCGGCATACCGGGCAGCTCGACGGCGCTCATGCTGACCGCGCCGACGCGGACCAAGGCCGACGTCGTGACGGTGACAGCGTCCGGCACCGACACCAAAACTGTTGAGGTTCCTGCAGATCGGCCGATTGTGGTCGGCGTCGAGGGTGCTGTGGCGGTGTGGGTGCGACCCGCGCGAGGCGGTCAGGTGCACGCCACCCTGACGATCGGTGGGCGGCGCGACAACGCAGCCCTACTCGCCACGGTGCCGTTGCAACAGACGCCGCTCAGCCAGTCCACGAAGCGACTGGTGGCCGCGCGCGGCTGACCAGTCGGGTCTCACGACTGCTGTTCGGACAACCACTGCGCATACGTCGCGCCGCCCCGAACCGCGTTCGGACCCGGCAGGTTCGAACCCTCGGCGAACCGGCGCATCGTGCCGCCCACCGCAGGCAGCCGCACCTGACGCGGTGCACGGCGCCCTTCGACGTGCGCGGTCAGGACGGCCAGCTCACGAGCGGTCAGGATCTCCGGCCCGGCGTACTCCGCGGTTGCGACCGAAGGTGTCTCGTCGAGTGCGTGATCGACCAATTGCGTTGCCAGCCAATGGGATTCGATCGGCGCGAAGCGGAGCCGACGCATGCCGACCCCGAACCCTGCGAGCTGGCCACCCACCAGGCGACGCACCAACTCGTGCAGCTGGGTGGCGCGCACGATGACGTGTGGGCGACCGGAGCTGGTGACCGCGGTCTCGGCGGCAGCCTTGGCACGGTAATAGGGGAGTGGGTTATCCCAACAGCCGACGATCGACACGTGGATCAGCCGGGCATCGGGATTGTGCGCGGCCAGCGCCTCACACAGGCGTGCCGTGCCGTCGATGTCGACGTCCTGGCTGTGCGCGGCGTTGCTCGCGCAATGGATCACCGACTGGACTCCGGCGACCGCTTCGACGAGTCCGGAGCCAGTCGCGAGGTCACCCTCGATCTCCTGGGCACCGGTCGTCGCGTGGCCCGGCATACGCGTCAAAACCTTTGCGGGGACACCGGATCGGAGCAACTCCAGCACGGCGCGCGAACCGATGGTGCCGGTGCCGCCGGTGACCAGGACCGGCTGGCGAGCGATCCCCGGCAGCCCGGGGATCAGCGGTGGTGGGTCGGTGGCCCGTGACATCAGTCCTCCAGGTCGTCGGGATGTATGCCGATCACGTGCGCGACCTGCTCGGCAAGGACTTCCCACACCAGGTCGGTGAGGTCGGCGTCCTCCGCGGCGCGTGACTCGATCGGTCGGCGGTAGAGCACCACGCGGGCAGCACGGCCGCGCTGGGCCGGGTGTGCCCGCCCGAGGGCGAGATCGGCCTCCCACGGTGGGGGATCGGTCGACGGCACGTCCTCCACCGCGAATTCGATGCCGTCCAGGCTGCGCTTCAGCCGTCCCTCGAGACTCTCCACGCCATCCAGCACCAGCTCGTCGAACTGTGCCGATCTACTGCGCATGGCAGGCACCGGTGGCCAGGCCAGGGGGCCGCGAAAACCGCGACCGTGCCGATCGACGCTCATAGTGATGACTCTAACGGTGCCAACCAGATTCGAGATGCCAACCGGATTCGATCCGCTGTCTCGACGGCGTGCCGACCTGCCACCGAAGCGCCCGGTGTCCTAGAGTCGAGCATCGTGACTGGTCCGAGAGTGAAGCGCCTGTGTTCCCGCACCGCCTGCAAGTCCGGTGCGGTCGCGACCCTCACCTACGTCTACGCCGATCAAACTGCTGTGCTCGGGCCGCTCGCGACCTATGCCGAGCCGCACACCTACGACCTGTGTGCCGATCACACGACGCGGCTGACCGCGCCGCGCGGCTGGGACGTCGTGCGCCTGGCGATCGACCTGTCGGAGCCCGAACCCACTCCCGATGACCTGCTCGCGCTGGCCGATGCGGTACGCGCTGCGGCGGCACCGCCACCGGCGCCCGACGTGCCGCCGACCGAGGCCGGGCGACCGGTGCTGACCGTGCTGCGGGGCCTGGACTCGTCCCGGTAGGCTCGTCCCTTGTGACATCGCCTCGACTCGCCGACTTCTGCAAGGCGTATGACGTTCGCGGCCTCGTGCCCGACCAATTGAACGATGACGTGGCTTTTGCGATCGGTGCGGCCGTCGCCCAAGTGGTCGCGGTCCCGGACGGTGCGACTGCGATCGTGATCGGCCACGACATGCGCCCGAGCTCACCGAGCCTTGCCGATGCGTTTGCCCGTGGAGCGGCGTCCGTCGGCGTCGACGTGGTGCAGATCGGGTTGTGCTCGACCGACGGTCTCTACTACGCCAGTGGTGCGCTCGACCTGCCAGGCGCGATGTTCACGGCGAGCCACAACCCCGCGCAATACAACGGCATCAAGCTGTGCCGCTCGGGCGCTCGGCCGGTCAGCCGAGAGACCGGCCTCACCCAGATCACCGAGATCGCACAGGCCCGCTTGGACGACCCGGCCGGCGCGCCGCCGGCAGCGGATGTCGTCGGTGAGATCACTCACCGAGACGTGCTGGGCGACTACGCGAAATTCTTGCGCGGACTCGTGGACCTGTCCGGCAGCCGGTCACTCAAGGTAGTCGTCGACGCCGGCAACGGCATGGGCGGACACACCGCCCCGGCGGTGCTCGACACCGGGGCAGGTTTGCCCCAGCTGCCTCTTGAAGTCGTGCCGCTCTATTTCGAGTTGGACGGGACGTTCCCGAACCACGAGGCCAATCCACTGGAACCGGAGAACCTGCGGGACCTACAGCGCGCTGTCGTCGAGCACGGAGCCGACGTGGGGCTCGCCTTCGACGGAGACGCCGACCGGTGTTTCGTGGTCGACGAGCGCGGTGAGCCGGTCAGTCCCTCTGCGGTCACCGCTTTGGTCGCGACCCGGGAGATCGCGAAAGCCGGTGCCGGCGTCCCGGTCGTCTACAACCTGATCTCGTCCCGCGCGGTCCCCGAGATCATCGCCGAGCAGGGTGGCCAGCCGGTCCGCACTCGCGTCGGTCACTCGTTCATCAAGGCCGAAATGGCCTCACACCAGGCGATATTCGGTGGCGAGCACTCCGCGCACTACTACTTCCGGGACTTCTGGTTCGCCGACACCGGGATGCTCGCCGCAATGCACGTGCTGGCTGCCCTCGGCGAGGGGGACCGGCCGCTGTCGGAGTTGGTTGCGTCATACAGCCGGTATGTCGCCTCGGGCGAGATCAACTCGCGGGTGGCCGATGGGGCAGCAGCGACCGAGCGTGTAAGCGAATGGGCGCGACAGCAGGGCGAGATCGAGTCCGACACCCTCGACGGCCTGACGATCGCGCACGTCGGTGAGCCGATGTGGTGGCTGAATGTCCGAGCGAGCAACACCGAGCCACTGTTGCGTCTCAACGTCGAAGCCGCCGACCGTGCGACGATGGAGACCGTGCGCGACGGCGCCCTGCAGCAGATCCGTGAGGAGATTCAGGCATGAGCATGACTATTGACCCGTGGCTACGCGAGATCCTGCGCTGCCCCGTCGGGCTGCACGAGCTGGTCGACGCCACCGGCCCGGACGGGTCGCCTGAGTTGCAGTGTGCCGCCGACTGCGGCGCACCCGGGCAGCGGCGCGGTTATCGCATCGACGGCGGCGTGCCGGTGCTGCTGGCCGACGAGTCCCGAGTCTTCACAGTCTGATTCGTCGTCGACGATGCCTTCTCTGGATGAAGCAGTACTCGACGATCCCGACGAGCTCGCTCGCCGGGACTCCCGAGAGACACTGCGTGCGCTCGCAACCGCCGGAGCGCAGGTCCGCGAGGCGGTGACGCTGTCGACCGAGGGCGGCATCGACCGGGTTGCCTACGGTGAACGGCCGCGGTCGGTCGTGGTGGCCGCACTCGGTGGCAGTGCTGTTGTTGCCGATGTGCTCGAGATGCTCGCTGAGCCGTCGTCGCCGGTGCCGGTCACGGTTCGTCGCAACCTGCCGCTGCCCGGTTGGGTGGGCTCGCTCGACCTGGTGATCGCGGTGTCGTTGTCCGGACGAGCGGAGGGGCCCGTCGCGGTCGCCCGGGAGGCGGCCCGTCGCGGTGCCGCGCTGCTCACCGTCGGGGCCGAGGACTCACCACTGGCGGAGGTCAGTCATCGCGCCCGCGGCGTCCACATCGGTGTCGGACACGGCCGGACATCGTCGCGAACCTCGTTGTGGTCGTTGCTGACTCCGGTTTTGATGGCGGGCGACGGTCTCGGCCTGATCGACGTCCCGCAGTCGGTCCTTCCCGACGTCGCGTCCCGGCTCGACGAGCAGGCTGAGGCCTGCCGGCCGTCCTCCGAATCGTTCGTGAACCCCGCCAAGCTGATCGCGGTGCAACTCGCCGAGACGGTGCCCGTCGTGCTCGGTGACGGGCCGCTGGCCGGTGTTGCGGCGCGACGTGCTGCGACGATGCTGGCGCAGACCGCACGCATTCCCGCGACGTGGGGAGAGCTGCCGGATGCGGCATCGCAGGTCGTCGCCTGCTTCGACGGACCGTTCACCGCCGGCGGCGGGTCGGGTGCCACCGGCGCGCGCCAGGCCGACATCTTCGCCGACCCGTTCCTGGATGCGCCCGCACAGCCGAAGCTCGGCCTGATGATGTTGCGCGATGCGCCCCTTCAGCCGCCGACACCGGAGAGCGATGCAGCCCGTTCGCTCACCGAGGCGGTGCTCGGCACCGCTCGTGGTGCCGGCGCGCGAGTCATCGAATCCACCGCTACCGCAGGGCATCCCGTCGCCCGTCTGGCGGAGCTGATGGCACTGACCGATTTCGCGTCGACCTACCTCGCCCTCGGTTTCGGCGTCGATCCGGCAGTGTCGCCGCACGTCGCCGACCTGCGCGACCGCACGTCCGATCAGTAGTCCGCGGTTGCCGCTGCCGGACGTCGTCGGATCAGCACGAGGTCGGCGGTGGCCACGGCCAGCAGCACCACGGCGGTGATGGCGAAGACGGGTCGCAGGCCCAGATGGGCTCCGACATACCCGCCCATCAGCGGTCCGGTGACCTGACCGACGTATTGCGCAGAGACCGAGAGCCCCAGAACCCGGCCGACCACGTTGTCCGGGACGCGGTGCCGGATTGCCGCGATGATCGCCGGCATTAGCCCGCCGAGGGCGGCGCCCATCAACAGGCGCAACACCGCGAGCACCACGACGTTCGGTGCGGCGGCCTGCGCCAGGAGCGCAAGGCCGGCGGCGGCGAGCGACCCGACGATAACGGGCAGATGTCCGATCCGGTCGGCGAGGCGACCCAACCGGGGAGCGCACGCGATGCTGCCAGCAGCGCCGAGCGCCATGATGATGCCCGCGGCGAACGAGGCGTGCTCGGTGTCGGACAGTTCGCCGACGAAGAGCGTGATGGTCGGCTCCACCGACATCGTCGCGAACAGCAGCAGGCTCGAGGTGACCAGCAGCATGAGGATCGTCCCGCGGTGCGGCAGCTGCGACCACGCGACCCGATTGTGCTGGTGCTGCGGGGATTTCGGTGTGTGATCCTCGTGCAGCAGCGTCGCGGTCGCTATGAACGCCAGGAAGATCAGGACGCCGGCCAGCAGGAACGTGGTGCGTACGCCGATGAGCGCCGGCGCGAAGCCACCGAAGAGCGGTCCGACGATGTTGCCCGCCATCACCCCGCCGGACAGCACCCCGAGCGCCCACGCACTGCGTTCCTTCGGCGTCTGCGCCGCAACCAGGATCGTCGAGCCCGAGGCGTAACCGCCGAGCAGGCCGGTCAGCAGACGCAGTCCGACGAGTTGCCAGACGTCCTGCGCCAGGCCGATGCAGGACATCACGATCGCCATACCGAGGCTGGCGCGGATGAGCATCGACTTGCGACCGAAGCGGTCACCGAGCGCTCCCCACAGCGGTGCGGCGAGCGCCGCGGTGAAGAACGTTGCGCCATACGCGATGCCCGACCAGCGCAGCACCGAGCCTTGGCCGTGGACCCCGAGTTGCTCCACGAAGATCGGCAGGTAGGGGATGAGCATGGTCATCGCCACGATCGTCGTGAACGAACCACCCACGCAGACAACGAGATTGCGTCGCCAGTAGGTGCTCTCCGTCATGCCGCAAGGATCCTCCGTGTTGTCCAATATGTGAACATCCATCTCGCCATACGAGTCGAGCGGGTCGAGCGCCGTCCTGAGTAGCCGTGAGGAACGAGCGGCGTATCGAAGGGTGCCGGGGGAGCGCAGCGGAGGAGGTGTATCGGGACCAGGGCTGTTTTCGGCGCGGCATACGCTTTGTTCGTGACGCATTTCGACTTGGCCATCATTGGCACCGGCTCCGGCAACTCGCTCGTGACGCCCGACTTCGACGACAAGCGCGTGGCGGTGATCGAGGAGGGGCTGTTCGGCGGGACGTGTCTCAACGTGGGGTGCATCCCCACCAAGATGTTCGTGTATGCCGCGGAGGTCGCGGACACGATCCGCGGGTCCGGTCGGTATGGCGTGGACGCGACCCTGGACGGCGTGCGGTGGCGCGACATACGGGACCGTGTGTTCGGGCGGATCGACCCGATCGAGGCGGGTGGCCGCGAATACCGCGAGAACGGCGCGAATACGACGGCATACGAGGGACATGCGGAGTTCGTCGGGCCGCGCGAGCTGCGTGTGCAGGTCGGCGACCGGGTCGAGGAGGTGACGGCTGACCAGGTGGTGATCGCGGCCGGAGCGCATTCGGTGGTGCCCGAGGTGATTTCGGAGTCTGGTGTGCCGTTCCACACCAGCGACACGGTCATGCGCATCGATGAACTTCCTTCATCGATGGTCATTCTCGGCGGGGGCTTCATCGCCTCGGAGTTCGCGCACGTCTTCAGCGCGCTCGGTGTCGAGGTGCGCATCGTGACACGCGGTCCGGCGATGCTGCGGGCCGAGGACGCGGAGATCAGCAAGGAGTTCACGTCGCTGGCGGGGCGGCAATGGGACGTGCACCTGAACGCCAAGGTCATCGGCGCCAAGGGCGCCGCGAACGAAGTCGTGCTGGAACTCGACTCGGGGGAGCTGGTCAGCGGTGAGTTGTTGCTCGTCGCCACCGGGCGCCAGCCGAACACTGCACGACTCGGTCTTGAAAAGGCTGGTGTGGCAACGCATTCCGACGGTCGGGTGAAGGTGGACGAGTTCGGCCGAACGAACGTCGAGGGCGTGTGGTCGCTCGGTGATGTGAGTTCGCCATACCAGCTGAAGCACGTGGCGAACCACGAGGCGCGGGTCGTGGCACACAACCTGACTCACGCCGACGACCTGCAGGCGTTCGACCACCGGTTCGTGCCGTCCGCGGTGTTCACCCACCCGCAGATCGCGTCGGTCGGTATGACGGAGGCGGATGCTCGCGAAGCCGGCGTCGACGTCACCGTCAAAGTCCAGAAGTATGGCGACACGGCATACGGCTGGGCGATGGAGGACACGACCAGCATCTTCAAGGTGATCGCCGACCGGCATACGAAGCTGATCGTCGGCGCGCACGTGATGGGGCCGATGGCCAGCACGCTGATCCAGCCGGTGATCCAGGCAATGAGCTTCGGCCAGACGGCACCCGACGTCGCGCGAGGGCAGTACTGGATCCACCCGGCACTGGCCGAGGTCGTCGAAAATGCGCTGCTGGGGCTCGAATTCGACTGACGAGGCCGTCGCGGTGACCGGTTACTGGGCGTTTCCTGCATAAACTTCGCCCATGGCAGGTGGACTGGTAGCGCTGCTCGACGACGTCGCGGCACTGGCAAAACTCGCAGCGGCATCGCTGGACGACGTCGGCGCGGCGACCGGCAAGGCGAGTGCGAAGGCCGTCGGTGTCGTCGTCGACGACACAGCCGTCACCCCGCGGTATGTCGAGGGCTTGTCGGCCAACCGCGAGTTGCCGATCATCAAGAAGATCGCGATCGGCTCACTGCGCAACAAGCTGCTGATCATTCTGCCAATCGCGTTGATTCTCAGTCAGTTTGCCGAGTGGGCGCTGACGCCGATCCTGATGCTCGGCGGCACGTATCTGTCGTTCGAAGGTGCGGAGAAGGTGTGGGAGGCGCTCACCGGGCACCACGAGGAAGCCGAGGACGGCCCCAAGGACGAGAAGAAGGTCGTCTCCGGCGCAATCCGCACAGACCTGATCCTGTCCGCGGAGATCATGGTGATCGCGTTGAACGAGGTCGATCACGAGCCATTCCTCCTGCGGGCGGCGATCCTGATCGTCGTCGCGCTGCTGATCACCGCGCTGGTGTATGGCGTCGTGGCGCTCATCGTGAAAATGGACGACATCGGACTCGCCCTGGCCGACGGCGCGACCGGTGTGCGGGAGCGGATCGGCCGCGGGCTGGTCACCGGTATGCCGAAGGTCATGGCGGTGCTGTCGACCGTGGGCATCGTGGCGATGATGTGGGTGGGCGGGCACATCCTGCTGGTCGGCTTCGACGAGATCGGCTGGCATGCGCCATACAGCCTGGTGCACCATATGGAGCACGCCGTGCACGACGCCACAGGTGCGGTCGGGTCGGTGCTGGGCTGGCTGGTCAACACCTTCTGCGCAGCGGTATTCGGTGCGATCGTTGGAGCGATCGTGGTGGCGGTCCTGCACGTCATACCCGGTAAGGCGAAGCCGTCGGAATGAGCCGGCTCAGCGCGCGAAGTCGCTGACGAAGTCGACCTGCTCAGCAGTTTCGATCGCGCGACCGTCGTATTCGGCGCGGACCAGGTCGACCGCCGCGCCGGGCGTCAGCCCGTCGAGTACGGCGAGGCAGGCCAGCGCGGTGCCCGTGCGGCCGAGGCCGCCCAGGCAGGCGATCTCGACGCGTTCGTATGTCGCCCGCTGCCACGCGGCCGTGAGTTCCTCTCTTGCGGCCGCTGGGTCGACGGGCAGCCCGAAGTCGGTCCATTCGACCCAGGTGTGGTCCCACGGCACGCCACGCACTTCGTCGGCGAGCAGGTAGAGACCGAAGTCGGGATCGGGTGACAGCTCCGGGTGTGCGGCCAGCCCTCGGCCGCGGATCAAACGACCCGACGGCAACGCGATGACCCGATCATCGCGGGTGCTCCACTGACTCACGAGTGCGGTGCGTTCAAAGTTGCTTGACAGCCGCTTCGCGCCCGACCAGTAACTTTGCCCACGTCCGTACCTGTTCTATTTCTCACTACCGGCACTAGCGCATGTTGCCGGTGTGGCCGAGAGAGAAGCGCCCGGGCTGTGGCCAGACGAGCAGACCGTGTGGTCCGGGGTCGACCGCAATACGGTGGATCAGCTTGCCGGTGCGCGTGTCGAAGACGTAGACCACGGAGTTGTATCGCCCCGACAGCCACAGCTGGCTACCGTCCGCGGAAAGCCCGCCCATGTCGGGTGACCCACCGCCCGGAATCCGCCATTTGGCAATGGGATTCAACGTCCGAGCGTCGAGCACGCTGATCGAGCCTTCGTCCCGGTTGCTGACGAAAATCCGTTTGCCGTCGCGTGAGGGGTAGATGCCGTGTGCGCCCTTTCCGGTCGGGATGAAGCGTTGCTCGGCGAAGGTGCGCGCGTCGAAGACCCAGACGCCGTTGCGCAGCATGTCGGCGACGAGGTAGTGCCTGCCGTCAGGGGCCAGCCGCACGTCCTGTGGCATCGAGGAAGCGCCCTTGTTCAGGCTCGCGGCCGGCCCACCCATGCTCTTGGCCATCTTGGGGTCCGTCGCCCCGGGAGTGTGAATTGCATTGAGGTCAATGACCTTCTTGATTTTGGTCGCATCGCTGTTGATCACCAGGAGCTTCCCGCTGAACTCGCACGACGCCACGAAGGTCGTGAGATCGGCGGTGAAATCGGCGTGGTTGACGCCGTTACACGGCACGTGCAGAGTGCGCTGGAGCGCCATGGTGTGGGGGTTCCGCACATCAATGCGGTTCAGTGCTTCGGCCATGACGAGGGCATGTTTGCCGCCGGGCGTGAAGTACAGGTTGTAGGGGAAGGCAACCGGGATCGCCCGGCCGGGCTTGCCGGTGACCGGGTTGATCGGGGTGAGGCGATTTCCTGCGTCGCTGTTGACCCACAGGGTCCGCTCGTCATAACCCGGAACGACATGTTCGGGGGATGCGGCCACGTCATACGTGGCGATGATCTTGAACGTGTGCGGATCGATCACCTGCACTCGCCCGGACAGTTGCTCCGGGACGTAGACGAGATCTCGTGCCCGCCGAGCGACCGCGCTGATGTCGGCCGTGCCGTTCGTGTGGGCGTAGACCGGCAGCCCGTCGGGGGCGAGCCCGAACGCGGGCGGTGTGCTCTTGCGCGGGGCTGCCGCCGGTGCAGCTGTCGCGCTGGAGGTGTGCGCGGGCGTGCTCGTCGTGCTGCATGCCGCGAGGGTCGTCGTCGCTACGGCGGCGAGGACGACGCGACTAGTGCGTGACAACAACGGGATCTGCTGACACAGCGAGCAGGCCGGTGACGGTGCGCGGTCGAAATCCCTTGGCGGTCAACGAGTCCAAGAGCGTCGGGAGGGCGTCGAGCGTCCCCTGGTGCCCGAAGTGCAGACTGATGATCGAACCTCCGCGGACGGTCGAGAGCACGTTGCGGACGACGGCATCGGCGCCCGGGTCGGTGTAGTCGAGTGAGTCGACGTCATACGAGATGCAGCGATGGTAACCCGCTGCCCGCGCCGCGGCGCGGATTGTCGGTGTGCTCGTCGGCGTGCCGGACGGCCGGAACAACGGCCCGGCTGTATGTCGAACCGCAGCGACCGCGGCGGCACCCCGAGAAACCTCCGTGTCAGCCTGGGCGGCGGTCAGGGTGCGCATCGGCTGATGGCTCCAGGTGTGGTTGCCGAGGTCATGCCCGTCAGTAAGGATCCGTTGCAGGAGATCGTGATTGGCTGCGGCCCACGTGCCGACCGCGAAAACTGTCACCGGTGTCCGTCGTGCTTTCAGCAGGTCGAGGAACTGCCTGACCAGCCCGGCGGGACCGGCGCCGTGGAAGGTGAGCGCGATGTCCCTGCTGGTCCGCGGACCGGCTTCGATGTCAGGCCCGTCCGACGTGAGAATGGACGGCTTCGAGGCGGCAGGTGAACTCTGCGGCGACGGCGGGGCTGCCTTGTTCGATGCGCTGGTGCTGGCCGTCTGATTCGTCGCACTGCTCGTTCCGGAAGTGCTGCAGGCGGTCAGCCCAGCGGCGATTGCGGCAGCGCCGGTGACGACGGCAGTTCTCCGACCGACCAGTCGCTCACCGTCCGGTGGCGGGTCTTCGGCAGGGCGGTTCAGCGATCGTTGCATGAGCAATGAATATCGGATGTGCATGAGTGTTTGCCAAAAGTCTCCTGAGTGGTCCAGGGGAGTCACGTGTGCTGCGGCAATGAGATTCAGGGATAGGAGGGTGTCGGGGCTGAATCGTCGGCTCGCATCCGATTACGGGCTGTTCGACGAAGGTATCGGTCACAGCTGCAGCCGGTAGACGTTGGTGTCGCGCTGCTCGAAGCCGGCACGCTGGTAGAGCCGATTCGCTGCATCCCGGCTGGGTCGTGAGGTGAGATCGAGGGTGCGTGCCCCGAGCTCGCGAGCCCGATCGGCTGCCGCTTCGACGAGCGCCATACCCGCACCCGACCCGCGTGCGGCGGACGAGACCACGACATCCTCAACCCACGCCCGGATGCCGGTAGGGATCGGGAAGGTCGCCAACGTCAGCATTCCGACGACGTCCTCGTCTCGAGAGGCGATGAATAGGTCGATGGCGTCGTGAGCCACCAGGGTCTCGAGTGCGGCATACCGGAGCGAAGGCGCAGAAGAAGAGAGCTCAGCGACCAATTGGATTGCGGCAGAGTGCAGCTCGGGCGTTACCTCACGAACGAGGACGACATCGACACCGCGTGGGGAGCTGAGATTCACGGACCAAACTTATGGGACCGGAGCGATTCGTGAGGCTTTGTTGACGGTCGTGGCAAGTCTGCCGCAGTCGCGACGCGCTCAGGTAAGCGGCGTAAGTCGGCATCCACCTGTTGACGCGCCTCGGCGACCCGGTGGTCCTCGGCCGACAGCAGTCCCGCGGCGACGCGGAGACAGCGATCGAGCCAGTCGAGACCGATCCGCAAGTCGTGTGCGAGCAGGGTGGCGCCCGGCTCGAACGCGTCGCCGCCTTCGCGGAAATACGCGGACAGGAAGACGTCGACGATCGCCGGGCTTGTCCAGCTCGCCAAAGACATCGCCGTGCGCATCGCTTCTTCCGCGGGCAACCACGGCGCCGCAACGTCCCAATCCACCAACCAAACGGTGCCGTCTGTGAGCAGGAGGTTCTTCTGGTCGATGTCACCGTGCGACATGACCCTGCGCCCGTCGGGGCGCCGGACGAACCACTCCCGAATGGTCGCGACCTCGGGCACGATCCGCTCCGCGTCCTGCGCGTATGGCGAACCGACCCGCTGCAGCTCCGTGACGAGCTCGGGCCAAGCGTCACAGGTCTCGGTGGTTGGTGTCGGGAAGACGTCCTGACGCGTCGGCGCGACGTGAAGGGCATGCATGATCGCCAAGTCGCGTGCGACGGCACGGGCAATGTCCTTCGAGACAGGCCCGTCGGGGCACGGGCGGGAAGTGTCGATCCATTCGTGTGCTCGGAAGGTCCGCCCGTCGAGGTCAACCAGCGCATCGCCGGCACTGGTCGGTAACGGTCTCGGCGAGTGCACACCGGCATCGACGGCGCGCAGCTCGAAGCGGCTCGCCTCCGCGAGCCACTCGCGCCAAAGCGGGTCACCCCACGGATTGAGCAGCTCCTTGATGGCGTAGTGCCCTCGGGTCGTTCGAACCGACCACACCTGGTTGGACCACGCCCGTCCCACCTCGTCGACGGCGACCACGTCTGTGGGCAGCCCGAACTCGGCAAGCAACCTGGCTGCCGCGCGACCCGGGTCCATGTGCTCCTTTCTACTGCGGTCGGGTGCGCTCCGGTGGCGTCTCGTCGACATCGGTCCACACCTCGGTGAGCTCGGCGATCAGGCCGTCGCGCTCGGTGATGAAGCTTGCGACTTCGTACTGCGCGGGCATCGATCCGATCGGTCAACTGTCGCAGGAGCTCTTCCGCGGTGGCCATGCTGCGACGTTAACCGGCACCACCGACACCGGGCGGGCGATCCGCGACGTCGTAGCCTCGGTGTCATGGCGAGTCGTCTTCCGTCCGTGCCGTTACCGATCGATCAGTCCGACGTCGTGTACGAGCATGGCCCGGACTCGATCCGTCGAGACGAAGTGTCCCGAGGAGTCACAGCCGACTTCACGATCAATGACAGCGAGATATACCCAGGCACCGAGCGCACTGTGTGGGTGCACCGGCCGGCCGGGAGCGGCGGCGCAGCTCTGCCGGTGATGTTTTTCCAGGACGGCTGGTGGTATCTCGATCCGGAGGACGACGTGCGCGGCGGGATCGTGCTGGACAACCTGATCCACGACGGCGCCATACCGCCGATGATCGGGGTCTTCGTCGACCCCGGCGTGTTTCCGGGAGTCGACGATCCCAGGAAACGTAAGAACCGGAACCTCGAGTACGACGCCTTCGACGACAGGTTCGCCGAGTTCCTCCTTCACGACGTCCTTCCGCGCGTCGACGAGATCGCGCCGACGATCGATGACCCCGAGTCGCGTGGCCTGTGCGGTGGTAGCAGCGGCGGCAACGGTGGCATCACCGCGGCCTGGCACCGACCCGACGCGTTCCGGAAGGTCATCGCCTTGGTGTCCAGCTTCGCGCAGATCCCAGGGGGCAACCCCTACCCGCGACTGCTCGCGACCACACCACGCAAGCCGCTGCGGATCTTCCTGCAGGAGAGTCATCGTGACCTCGGCTGGGATGAACCGGAGGACAACTGGTTCGCCGAAAACCTCCGCACCGCAGCGGCACTCGCGGAGGCGGCATACGACTTCCGGCTCGTCCTCGGCGAGGGCGGGCACACAGGAAACCACGGGGGCGTCCTCCTGCCCGATGCGCTGCGATGGCTCTGGCGCGACTAGCGGGGGAGTTGCGTCAACCACCCTGGTGCGCGCGCCACGAAGGCAGCACGCGAGAGCTGGCCAGCACCCGCGGGTATGGCGCCCAGCATCGGGACCTCACCTGCTTTGAGGGTTTCCCGGTTGCTCACCTCGACCGTTGACGGATCCGACGGCCACGACCCGACCACCACGCCGAGCGGCTGAATTCCCCTGGCCTGCAACGCTTCGAGGGTGAGTGCCGTGTGGTTCAGCGTGCCGAGCGCTGACCGCACCACCACGACTACCGACGCCTGGACCGCGCGTGCGAGGTCCGCGATCGTCTCGCCGCACTCGGTCAACTCCACCAAGAGTCCGCCGGCGCCCTCGACCAGTACCACGTCGCACGATCGCTCCAGCCGAGTGACCCGCTCGACGTGCTCATCGAGCCGGGGGAGCGTGGCCGACTCGAGAGCACCGGCCGGCCGCGGCGCCATGGGTGCAACCAACCGCACCCCGTCCTCACCCAATACGCCGGTCAATCGCTCGACCTCCGCGACGTCTCCCGGTTCGTCCCCGCTCACGCCCGTCTGTGTCGGTTTGTAGACCATCACGCGCCGGCCGGCAGCCGTCAGCGCTGCCGCAATCGCAGCAGTGGCAATGGTTTTGCCTACGTCGGTATCGGTGCCGGTGACCACCAACACGGTCATCGCAGCGACATTTCCGCGCTGCGATCCACCACGCTGCGAACCAGACCGGCCGCCTTCGCAACGTGCTCGAGCGGCAGGTCGGCGCGTGCAGTGACCCGCAGGCGTGACACGCCGTCCGGCACACTCGGCGGCCGGAAGCAGCCCACCAACACTCCCGCTGCCCGCAGTTCCTCGCGCGCCGCGACAGCCTCCAACGGCCCTTGCATCGGCACCGATTGCACCGCACCGGCCGCAGCGGTGATCCCGCACTCCCGCGCGATCACCGCGGCCCGCTCGTGCACGGCGGCCGCGAGCTCTGGTTCCCGGGCGACGATCCGAGCGGCTTCGGTCGCCGCACCCGCAGCGGCAGGGGCCAAGCCGGTGTCGAAGATGAACGTCCGTGCCGAGTTGACGAGGTGATCCCGCATCGGCGGGGCGGAGAGCACCGTACCCCCTTGCGCGCCAAGTGATTTGGAGAGCGTGGCAGTCACGACCAGGTCGGGTGCTCCCGCAAGCCCGAGTGCGTGGACCAGACCCCCGCCCTCGCCGGCGACACCGATCCCATGCGCCTCATCGACGAGCAGCAACGCATCGTGAGCGCGGCACACGGCACACAACTCGGCGAGGGGAGCGGCGTCCCCGAGAACGGAGTAGATCGACTCCACCGCGACCAGCACGCGCACCCCGTCGAGTCGACGCAGTCGCGCATCGAGATCAGCCGGGTCGTTGTGCGCGAAGACGTCGTATGGCGACCGCGACATGCGGGCCGCATCATGCAGCGAGGCATGCGCGTGCGCATCGAGCAGGATGTGCGCGCCACGCCCGGCCAGCGCGGTTACGGCGCCGAGGTTGGCTGTGTAACCGCTCGAAAAGGCAAGCGCAGCAGGCCAACCGGTGAGGTCGGAGAGCGACTCCTCGAGATCGCGGTGCACCGGAAGCGTGCCCGTCACGAGCCGCGAAGCACCCGCACCCGCGCCATACCGCTCCGCTGCGGCGACCGCAGCCGCAACCACTCGCGGATCACGGGAGAGGCCGAGGTAGTCGTTGGACGCCAGGTCGATCATCGTGTCGTCCCGGAGCACCGGGTCGGTGCGCTCGACACCGCGTTCGCGTCGCAATGCCGCGCGCTCGGCGAGCCACTGGTCCCAGCTCATCGGAGTGGTCTTCATCCGTGCACCTCCCGCACCGCCGCGATCATCCCCGCACAGATGGTCGCGACATCCTCGTCGGTGCAGACGTACGGCGGCATCGTATAGACCAGATCGCGAAACGGCCTCACCCACACGCCATTCCGGACTGCAGCGGCTGTCACCGCAGGTACATCGACCGGCCCATCGAGTTGTATGACGCCAACGGCGCCAACCACCCGCACGTCTCGCACCGACGCGAGATCGAGCGCGGGCGAGAGCCCGGTCCGCAGCGACGACTGGACCCGAGCCACGTTGCCGGACCAGGTGTCCTGCAGCAGATCGAGCGACGCCGACGCCACCGCGCAGGCCAGCGGGTTCGCCATGAAGGTCGGCCCGTGCAGCAGCGCGCCGAAGTCCGACTCGGTGATCGCCGCGCCCACGCGAGACGTCATCAGCACAGCGGCAAGCGATAGATATCCGCCGGTCAATGCCTTCCCGACACACATGACGTCGGGTGCCACATCGGCCCACTCGCAGGCGAAAAGCCTTCCGGTGCGCCCGAATCCGGTCGCAATCTCATCGGCAATCAGCAGCAGTCCGTGCTCGTCCGCCACTTCGCGCATCACTCGCACACATCGTGGGTCGTAAGGCCGCATCCCACCGGCGCCCTGCAGCACTGGCTCGACCACGACCGCGGCGAGCTCGCTCGCGTGCGCTGCTGCCAGGTCACGGAAGTCTCGCGACCACTGGGCGAGTTCGGCCTCATCGGTCACCCACTCGTCTCGGTCACCGTGAGCCTCGAGCCGGGCCAATGGCGGGCGCGGCGCAAAGACGTGCGAGGCAAGAACCCCTGGAAAGGCCGAGTGCATCCCGTCGACCGGGTCGCAGACACTCATCGCAGCGAACGTGTCGCCGTGGTAACCGCCGCGAATCGTCAGAAACCGTTGTCGCTCAGAGGAACCCGTCGCTGTTTGGTACTGCAGCGCAAGCTTCAGCGCGACCTCGACCGACACCGAGCCGGAGTCGGCGAAGAATACGTGCGCCATCGGGCCGGGCGCCATCGCGACCAGTCGCTCCGCAAGCCCCACCGCCGGCTCGTGGGTCAGCCCGCCGAACATCACATGACTGAAGTCGTCGAGCTGGCGATGTGCTGCCGCGTCGAGAGTGGGGTGCCGGTAGCCGTGCACCGCGCACCACCAGGACGCCATCGCGTCGACGACTTCGGCCGTCGAACCATCGGGACAAGTCAGCGACAGTCGGACCCCGGAGGCACCCGAAACGGCATACGGGACAGGCCCGTTCAGCGGCGCATACGGATGCCAGACCAGCCCTCTGTCGCGCGCGGCGACATCCCCGCCGCGGCGGGTGGCGAGTGTGGCCGCCTCACGCATTTGGCTGGAGCTCGGTGCCTGCGCCGCGGCGGCGTAGCGCAGGATCGTGCGAAACGGCTTGGTCTCGATACGCGGCTCGTTCCTCACCGCCACTCGACCCGCAAGAGGCCCCCAGCACCACGAAGCCGTTGTCCTTGATCATTGCCAGGTCGTCCTCGGCAGCCTGCCCTTCGGAGGTGAGGTAATCGCCCAGGAAGATCGAGTTGGCCAAGTGCAGCGCCTGCGCCTGCAGCGAGCGCAGGTGCATCTCGCGGCCCCCGCGATGCGAATCTCCTTGTCCGGACACACAAGACGAGCCATCGCCAGGATCTTCAGGCAACGCAGCGGCGTCAGTTCCCAGGTGTCCTCGAACGGGGTGCCGTCGAATGGCATCAGGAAGTTCACCGGGATCGAGTCGGATCCGATGTCCCGCAGTGCGAAGAGCGCCTCGACCAGTTGCTCGTCGCTCTCGCCGAGCCCCGCGATCAGCCCGGAGCAGGGGGAGAGGCCGGCTGATTTGGCCCGCTCCACGGTGGCGACCCGGTCGGCATACGAGTGGGTGGTGACGATCGTTTCGTGGTGGGACTCGGCAGTGTTGATGTTGTGGTTGTAAGCATCGACACCGGCGGACCGCAGCCTCTCCGCCTGGCCGTCCTTCAACAGGCCCAGGCAGGCACACACCTCGACATCGGGGTGTTCGCCCTTCAACGCGGTCACCATGTCCGACACCCGGTCGACGTCGCGATTGGTCGGACCGCGGCCGCTGCTGACCATGCAGATGCGGGTCGCACCGCCGCGCAAACCTGCTGACGCCTGCTCGATCGCCTCGTCGGTCTTGAGCCACTTGTACTTCAGGATGTCGGCGTCCGAACCGAGCGCCTGCGAGCAGTAATGGCAGTCCTCGGGGCACAGCCCGGACTTCAGGTTGACCAGGTAGTTGACCTTGACCGTGTTGTCGAAGTGAGCGCGCCGCAACCGGGAGATCGAGGCGGTCAGTGCCAGCACCTCGTCGTCCGGTGCGCGCAACACCGCCAGTGCATCGTCGGCTGTTGCCTGCTCACCTGTCAGGATCTGAGTGACGCGGTCGTCGAGGGACGAAGTATTCTTGAACACCGTTCAAGTATGCCGGGGCGAGCGCCACGCGCAACTGGAGGAGATAGCCATTCCGTTGAACCATGAAGATGTCATCGACGCCGCCGTCGAAGTGCTGCGCAAGCACGGCCTGGCCGACCTCACCATGCGTCGCCTCGCACGCGAACTCGACGTGCAACCGGGTGCCCTCTACTGGCACGTGGACAACAAGCAGACACTCCTGGTGCGGGTCGCCGAGCGGATGCTGGCCGAGGTCACCATGGCATCCGGCAGCGAACCGGTCGCCGGCATCAGGCAACTGGCCAGGGGCATCCGAGCCGAGGTCCTGCCGGTGCCAGACGGCTCCGACGTGGTGGCGCTGGGCTACGCGCTCGACCCCACCGCCGTGTCGGCCTTCGTCCGGCTGCGCCACCTCGTCGGTGAGTTGTGCGGATCCACGGCTGCCACCACGGCGGCGACGGACCTCATCGTGCACCACGTGCTCGGGGCGGTCGGAGTCGAGCAGAACAGGCGCGCAGCCGACCTGCCGACCAGGGGAGCCACCGCCGCCTTCGAGCGCGGCCTCGACCTCGCCCTGTCGTCGATCGCACCCACCACCGAACGAAGGACCGCCCATGGCAGCTGACGAGATCGTCCCGGACGGCAAGGACTGGACCTGGGTCGTCGAACGCCCTTGCCCCGATTGCCAATTCGAGGCCGGAGCGGTGACCGGGGACATGCTCGGTGCCCGGATCCTGCGAGCGGTCGAGCCGTGGCCGGAGGTTCTGCACCGACCCGACGCCCGCGAGCGCAAGAGTCCAGGTGTCTGGTCCGACCTGGAGTATGGCGCCCACGTGCGTGACGTCTGTCAGGTGTTTGACGGCCGCCTGCGGCTGATGCTCGATCAGGACGACCCGCCCTTCGAGAACTGGGACCAGGACGCGGCCGCGGTCGCCGGAAAGTATGCCGAGCAGTCCCCGCTCGTCGTCGCGGCACAGATCGGCCCGAACGCCGATGCGCTCGCGACCCGCTTCGACACGGTTCCGGACGAGTCGTGGGCTCGCACCGGGCGCCGGTCGAACGGCTCCACCTTCACCGTCCTCACCCTGGGGCAGTACTGCCTGCACGACCTCGTCCATCACCTGCACGACGTGGGCGGGCAGGCGTCGGACGGGTAGACTGCCGACGCTGGCGTGGGTGATGACCCTTGTTGTTTGCAGCCCAGAGGGGCGCGCCGGCTCGGACAATTGACAGCAACGATTAAGGGGAACGGACACCCATGTCCTTCGACTTCAAGGTCAAAGATCTGAGCCTGCACGAGGCAGGACGTCACCAACTTCGCCTGGCCGAGCACGAGATGCCCGGCCTCATGGCACTGCGCAACGAATACGCCGGTATGGCTCCGTTGAAGGGTGCCAAGATCACCGGGTCCCTGCACATGACCGTGCAGACCGCCGTACTCATCGAGACCCTCACCGCGCTCGGTGCGCAGGTGCGTTGGTGCTCGTGCAACATCTTCTCCACCCAGGACGAGGCGGCCGCTGCGGTCGTCGTCGGCCCCGACGGGACCCCCGAGGACCCCAAGGGCGTGCCGGTGTTCGCCTGGAAGGGCGAGACGCTCGAGGAGTACTGGGACTGCACCGATCTCGCGCTCAGCTGGCCCGAGGGCGACGGCCCCAACATGATCCTGGACGACGGTGGCGACGCCACGATGCTCGTCCACAACGGCAAGTCGTGGGAGGCCGCAGGCCAGGTGCCGCCCACGACCGACGAGGACCCCGAGGAGTTCCAGGTCTTCAAGGCGCTGGTGCGCCGCACGCTCACCGAGGACGCGCAGAAGTGGACCAAGGTCGCGGCCCAGGTCAAGGGCGTCACCGAGGAGACCACCACCGGCGTCCACCGGCTCTACGAGCTGGCCAAGACCGGCGACCTGCTCTTCCCGGCGATCAACGTCAACGACGCGGTCACCAAGAGCAAGTTCGACAACAAGTACGGCTGCCGCCACTCCGTCCTCGACGGTCTCAACCGCGCCACCGACGTACTCATCGGCGGCAAGGTCGCCGTCGTCTGCGGGTATGGCGACGTCGGCAAGGGCTGCGCGTCGGCGCTCGCAGGGCAGGGCGCTCGGGTGATCATCACCGAGATCGACCCGATCTGTGCGCTGCAGGCCGCGATGGAGGGCTTCCAGGTCGCGCGCCTGGAGGACGTCGTCGGCGAGGCGGACATCTTCGTCACCACGACCGGCAACTTCAACATCATCACCGCCGCGCACATGCAGCAGATGAAGAACAAGGCGATCGTGTCCAATATCGGACACTTCGACAACGAGCTCGACATGGCCGGCCTGGCCAAGATCGACGGCGTCGTCAAGACCGAGATCAAGCCGCAGGTCCACGAGTGGGCTTTCCCGAACGGCAACTCGATCATCGTGCTGTCCGAGGGCCGGCTGATGAACCTCGGCAACGCCACTGGCCACCCGAGCTTCGTCATGTCCAACTCGTTCGCCAACCAGACCATCGCCCAGATCGAGCTGTTCACCAAGCCGGGCGAGTATGACAAGCAGGTCTACGTGCTGCCCAAGCACCTCGACGAGAAGGTCGCCCGCCTGCACCTCGGCGCGCTCGGCGCACAGCTGACCGAGCTGACCAAGGAGCAGGCCGAGTACATCGGTGTCGACGTTGCCGGCCCCTACAAGCCGGATCACTACCGCTACTGAGACGAAGCCGAGGCCCGCGCCGACGAACGAGTTCGTCCGGCGCGGGCCTCAGTCGTGCTCACGGCGCCACGTTGTGGTTGCGCGCGAACACGTTGTCCGGGTCGTACTCCCGCTTGACCGCAACCAGCCGGGCGTATGTCGCCGGCGGGTATGCCGCAGCCAGGTCTGCAGGCGTCGCACTGCTCTGGAAGTTGAGGTAGACACCCGAACCGTGCGCGGCGACGTCGCCCCACGCTGTCAGCACTGCTTCCTCCTGACTTGCCCGGTCCGGCTGCGGCACCATCGGCATACCCAGGATCATCGCCTCGGCGTCGCGGTGCGCGAATGCTGTTGCGTCACAGGGGACTTCGCCATACGCGCCACCCAGCGAGCGCAACGTGACCGCGACCGACGGGGACGATCGACGGAAGCGGTGCAAGGCGTCGAGCGTGGCCGCGTCGAGCTCACGCACCAGCGTGTTCCGGCCGACCATTCGCAGCCCCGGAGGCGGGGCGGCGCCGGGCTCGAGGAGGTCGCCATACGCACGCTCCTTGATGGTCGCGCGGATGACCGACCCGATCCCGAGGAACGGCTCGATGGCACGATCCGCGGCGTCCGCGTCGCAGTCCGCCACATAGACCCGCACCATCGCGGTGGGTTCGCCGCTGCCAACCGCCGGCAGCAACGTGACCGCGCTGGTGACTTTCGTGGGGGCCTCCCGCATCACGTCCCGCCATCCGGCCAGCAGGTCGATCTCCTCGGACGGCTGGTAGGCGATCTCACCGAATTGCACGGTAGCCACCTCTGCAGCCATGAAGTCGAAATCGACCACCACGCCGAAGTTTCCTCCACCGCCCCGCAGTGCCCAAAACAGCTCGGGATGTTGGGCTTCCGAGGTGGCAACCATGGTCCCGTCCGCGAGCACCACCCGGGCCGCGACCAGATTGTCGATCGCCAGGCCATGCTTGCGCAGCAGCCAGCCGAACCCACCGCCCAGGGTGAGTCCGCCGACACCGACACCTGCGGTGTCGCCGGACGAGATCGCCCAGCCGAGTGGCCGCAGCGCCTCGTCGACCTGACCCCACCTCGCACCGCCACCGATGCGGACCAGCCGACGTTCCACGTCGAGCACGTCCACGTGATCGAGTCGCGCCAGGTCGAGCACGACACCGCCGTCAGACGTTCCGTGCCCGAGCAACCCGTGACCCCCGGACCGCACCGCGATCTCCAGACCGCTGCGCCGCGCATGCAGGACAGCGTCAGCCACCTCGCCGCGGGTCGACGGTCGTATGACGATCGCCGGGCGACCCTTCGCGAAAAGCACCTGCGCCGCGTCGTCATACCCGACATCACCGGGCACCAATGAGTCGGGCAGCGTCGTCAGGTTGGCCACCATGACTTCTCCTTCATCCGAAAACCGTTGCAGCACAATGCTGTCGATAGATCGATGGCGGCGCGTCACCCTCAGGGAGTGACTTCGTGGTGCGGTGGTCGGGGGATGAAACAGCCACCGGTACTGCGTGCGGAGTAGTCGATTGATACTTCCGTCGGCGGACGCGCAGACTTTCGAACCCTCCTAAGCTCGTGGACATGGAAGTTTCTTCTGAACAAGCACAGCGAGCTTGGGCTGCGTTGGCATGGCGGCAGCTTGCTGACGCTCTTGCCGGCGCAGAATAAGCCTCATGGAAAAAGCACGCGCGGTCAGTGCGGCTGCGGGAGTCGGCTGGATGTTGTTCGGCGCGGTCGGGATCGTCGCCGCCGTGCAGTGGAACGCCAGGCTGCGCGAGGCGGAGCAACGAGCCGAGGCCGCTGAACGGTCACGCGAGGAGGAGGCGCTTCGCCGGACCGCCGAGGAGCGACTGCGCATCGCCCGCGAGTTGCACGACTCACTCACCCACAGCATCTCGGTGATCAAGGTCCAGGCCGGCGTCGCCACACACCTGGCCCGCAAGCAGGGCGAGGAACCGTCGGACGCGCTGCTCGCCATACAGGAGGCGAGTGGGGACGCGGCGCGTGAGCTGCGTGCGACGCTCGACGTGCTGCGCCGGGAGGACGTCGAAACGCCGGATGGCCTTGCGGTTGAACAGCTTCCGGCCCTGGTGCAGCGGACCTGCGACGCCGGGCTGCGCACGACACTCCGGATCAGTGGCGCCGTTCGCCGGCTGCCCGCCGACGTCGACGAGGTCGCCTACCGCGTCGTACAGGAGGCGCTGACCAACGCCGTGCGGCACGCCGGCAAAGCCTCGGTCACCGTCGAGATCGTGTATGACGAGAGGGCCGTCACAGTCCGGGTCGACGACGACGGCACCGCATCGCCGAAGCCGGCGGCGGTGCCGGGCTACGGACTGGTCGGCATGCGCGAACGGGTCACTGCTCTCGGCGGCAAGTTGCGCGCCGAGCCGCGGGCGACCCGCGGGTTCAGCGTGCTCGCCGAGCTCCCGGTCGGCGCCGCGTCGTGATCCGGGTGCTGCTCGTCGACGACCAGGCGTTGATCCGCAGCGGCATACGCGCGCTGCTGGATGCCGAGGACGACATCGTCGTCGTAGCGGAAGGCACTGACGGCCTTGAGGCAGTGACGCTGGCGCGCGAGCACCGCCCCGACATCGTGCTGATGGATGTGCAGATGCCGCACCTGGACGGCATCGAGGCCACCCGGCGGATCACCGGCGACCCGCACCTGTCGGAGGTGTTGGTCGTCATGCTCACGAACTACGGCATCGACGAATACGTCTTCAACGCGTTACGGGCCGGCGCGTGCGGTTTCGTCATGAAGGACACCGAACCGGCCGACCTGCTGCAGGCGTTGCGGGTGGCGATGCGAGGGGACGCGTTGTTGTCGCCGGCCGTCACCCGGCGCCTGATCAGCGAGTTCGTGGCCCGTCCCGAGGCGCCCGTGGATGTGGCTGCGGCCGGAGACCTGACCAAGCGCGAACGCGAGGTCGTGGCGTTGGTGGCGACGGGGCTGAGCAACGACGAGATCGCCGCGCACATGGTGATCAGCCCGATGACGGCCAAGACCCACGTCAGTAGGGCAATGATCAAGGTCGGAGCACGCGACCGTGCCGGACACGTGGTCTTCGCATTCCGGTCCGGCCTGGCGGCCGCGACCAACTGAGCCTCAGATGCGCCGGCAGTCGTCGGTGCAGTCCTCAGCGGTCGGTCCACCGTCCGCGTGCGCGATCGGACGGTGCAGCACCGCCGCGGTCGGAGACACGTGCAGGACATCACCGGTGTCCTCGGCGGAGCCGTCCACGATCAGTGAGTAGCCGCGCGGCTCGAGCGGTGGGAAGAGCAGCGTCACCACCGGATTCGCTGCGACATTGGCGGCGGTACGCCTGCTCCAGGTCAGCTGGAAGACGCCGTCCACGAGGACCGGATCGACCGCGACAGCCCGCACCCGAGCATCGGTCGTGGTCAACACGTAGGCGCTGCCGTAACCGGCAACAGTTTCGGCGAGGGACTCGAGATCGACCGTTGTGCTCATACACCTCACCGTACTGTGGTCGCGGCGGTGCGGCCCGAGGTTCCCCTGACGACATACGCTGGGTGTCATGCCGCCGACAACGGGGGTGCGGCTCGCTCGTGAAAGGACCCATACACGTGACCAACGGACGCGTTCTGGTCGTCGACGACGACCCATCGCTGGCCGAGATGCTCGGCATCATCCTGCAGGGGAGGGCCTGGAGGTGACCTTCTGCGCCACGGGAGACCATGCGCTGCAAGCGTTTCGCGACGCCAAGCCGGATGTCGTTCTCCTCGACGTGATGCTGCCCGGCATCGACGGTGTCGAGGTGTGCCGTCAGATCCGCGCAGAGGCCACCACCCCGATCGTCATGCTGACCGCGCGCACCGACACCGTCGACGTCGTGCTGGGGTTGGAGTCAGGGGCCGACGACTACGTCACCAAGCCGTTCAAGCCGCAAGAGCTCGTCGCGCGGGTGCGCGCCCGCCTGCGTCGCGGTGACGACGTCGAGTCCGAGGCGCTGACTCTCGGGGACCTCACCATCGATGTGTCCGGACACGTCGTCCAACGGGCCGGCATACCGATCCTGCTCACCCCGCTGGAGTTCGACCTGCTGGTCGCGCTCGCCCGCAAGCCGTGGCAGGTCTTTTCGCGCGAGACGCTGCTGGAGCAGGTCTGGGGCTACCGGCACGCCGGTGACACCCGGCTGGTCAACGTCCACGTGCAGCGACTGCGCTCGAAGGTCGAGAAGGACCCGGAGAACCCCGAGATCGTGCTCACCGTGCGCGGAGTCGGTTACAAAGCCGGACCGGCCTGACGGAGCCCGCGTTGATCGAGCAGGTCTGGCGCCGCATCGAACGTCTCGCCGTTCGGTGTAGCGCCGCGATCGCCAGGCTGTGGCGGCGATCGCTACATTTTCGGGTCGTCACCATCACGGTGTTCCTCGGCCTCTTCGTCGCGCTCGGCCTCGGCACCTACATGTACCAGCGCATCGCCAGCGGGCTGTCGTCCCGAGCGACGAGCATCGCCGAGCGCGAGGCCCTCAATCAGCGCAACGACGCACAGAGTCAGTTCAACAACGCCCCCGCACCGACATTCAGTCGCTGCGTGCGATCGCCCAGCAACTCGCCTCGAGCGTCGGCACCAACGTCGGAGATCAGAACGTCCGCCTCGTCATCGTGCGTGCCCAGGGCAACACCTTCCCGCCACTGGGCACCATCTCCACCCAGCAAGGGGACGAGAAGCTCGTCCCCTCCTCGGTGCGGACCGCCGTCCAGAAGGACCCGACGCACGCGCAGTTGCAGATCAGCTCCATGGAGGTCGACGGTAAGAGGGTCCCGTCGGTGGTGGTCGGGGCCCGCATCGCCATACCCAATGCCGGCAACTACGACTTCTTCCTGATCGCACCGATGACCGCCGAGTCGCAGATGCTCGGCATCGTGCGCACGACGTTCCTACTCGGCGGGCTGGCGCTGACGCTGCTGCTCGCAGGGATCGCCTACCTGGTCACCCGCATGGTGGTCAGCCCGGTCCGCGACGCCGCGCATGTCTCCGAGCGGCTGACCGCCGGTGCCCTCAACGAGCGCATGCAGGTCAGCGGTGAGGACGACCTCGCCCGCCTGGCGACGTCGTTCAACGCGATGGCAGACAGCCTGCAACGCCAGATCCGGCAGCTGGAGGACCTGTCCAAACTGCAGCAGCGCTTCTCCTCGGACGTCTCGCACGAGTTGCGCACCCCACTGACCACCATCCGTATGGCGGTCGACATGATCCACGCCAGCAGGTCCGACTTCACCGCGCCGGTCGCACGCTCGGCGGAGTTGCTCAGTCGCGAGCTGGATCGCTTCGAGTCGCTGCTGACCGACCTGCTCGAGATCAGCCGTTTCGACGCCGGCGCGACCGGTGCCGGCACGGAGCAGGTCGACTTGCGCGACATCGTCGGCCGGGTCGTGGACGGCTGCGAACGGCTCGCGGAGGCCCAGGGCGTCAAGCTGCGGGTGCATTCCCGGCGGGCCGCGCTGGCCCCGATGGACGCCCGTCGGATCGAGCGCGTTGTACGCAACCTGGTGACCAACGCCATCGAGCACGCCGAGCGCAAACCGGTCGACATCACGGTGGGCGCGAACCCGACGGCTGTCGCGGTTGCGGTGCGTGACTACGGCGTCGGGCTGCGACCGGGCGACGCCGAGCTGGTCTTCAATCGCTTCTGGCGCGCGGACCCGGCGCGGGCCCGCACCACCGGTGGTACCGGCCTCGGCCTGTCGATCGCCCTGGAAGACGCACGGTTGCACGACGGCTGGCTGCAGGCCTGGGGTGAGGTCGGCAACGGGTCATGCTTCCGGCTCACCTTGCCGGTGCGTGCCGGCCAGCCGATCGGGCGCTCGCCGGTCACCCTCGCCCCGGACGACTCCAGCGTCGGCCTGGCGATGCCGAGCGGCAACAGCCTGACGATCGGCACTCCCGTGGCCGGCGCGGCGCGGCCGGGTGACGGGTCACGAGGCAGCCGATGACCCGCCGGTCAGCACTGCTCGGCCTCGTCCTGCTCGTCATACTCGCGATGGCCGGCTGCAGCGGGCTACCGACCACGAGCAGCGTGCAGGCCGGTGCGGCGATCGACAACCACGCGGCACCCACCGTCGGCAACATCGAGTACCCCGGGCCGGCCGCCGGTGCGAGCCAGAAAGACATCGTTGGCGGCTTCCTCGACGCAACGGCGGGCACCAACCAGAATTACGAACGAGCACGTGAATACCTCACCGAGGCCGCCGACCATTCGTGGGCGCCGCGCACCGTTGCCGTCACCTCCGGCAGCCGTGACCTGATGGCCAGCGGCACCAACTCCATCACAGCGACCGCCGAGAGCAGTGCTGCCCTCGACGCGCAGGCACACCTCACTGAAGAGCCCGACGGCGCGACGACGACGGCCAATTTCGGGCTGAGCAAGGTCAAGGGCGAATGGCGGATCTCCAAACTCCCGGCCGACTTCGGGCTGTGGATGAATGTCGACCAGTTCAAGCGGATCTATCAGCCGCAGGAGGTCTACTACGCCGCGGCCACGGGCCACACGCTGGTGCCCGACACGCAGTGGTACACCCAGACCGGTCTGGTCAGCTCGCTGGCTGCCGCGGTGGTCCGTGGGGCTCCGTCCTGGATGCAGGGTATGACGTTCGCGGCGCTGCCCAAGGGCAGCGAGCTCACCGGATCCTCGGTGTCGATCGACAACGACGGGGTCGCCTCGGTCAATGTGAGCGAAGAGGTGTTGTCGGCGACCCCCAACCAGCGGACCGCGCTGTGGGCCAGCATGCTGGCAACCCTCGGTCAGGTGAGCGAAGTCCGGCGAGTGGTGGTGCTGGTGGGCGGCGCCCGCCTGCAGACCCCGAACCTGCCGAACAATCCGAGCACGCCCTCGGACGTCGGCTACACCGCGGTCAGTGGAAACCCGGCTCAGCTGGTCGGGCGGACCAGCCAGACCCAGTTGCAGTGGATGGACACCGGTGACTCCGGCGTCGACCTGCGCGACAAGAACCACACCAAGGATCTCCCGGCGCTGCCGGTCATCAATCACAACTGGTACCGCCTCGCGGTCTCCGGAGACGGCAAGCAGGTAGCGGCCATCGACGGCGCGAACCAGGTGCTCGGACGGTGGGTCGACGGCCACCTGAGCCGCATCGCCGGCTTCGGCACCGACCTGGTCGCGCCGAGTTTCAGCACCACTCGCGCTGCGTCCGGTGACGCCGTCAACGAACTCTGGGTCGCCGGTCGGTCGACGTCCAAGGACGGCGGCGGGAAGTCGGCGTACGGCACCTTGTGGGTCGTTGACGCGGAGCTTCCGGTCGCCGACGCGCAGCCGCAACCGGTGGACGCGTCCTGGCTGCGTGACAAGCGGATCACCGCCATACGGCTGTCGCCGGACGGTGAACGCATCGCTGTCGCGGTGAGCGGTGCTGGTGGTTCGGCACAGGTCTATGTCGCCGGTGTCGTGCGCGGCAAGAAGGGTCATGCCCAGTCGTTGACCAATCCGCTTCGGGTGGCGCCGAGCGTCACCAATGTCAGCGACGTGGGCTGGATCGACTACGTGACGCTGGCGGTGCTGTGTCAGGACCACAACACCGGCATCGTGCAGCCGGTCAGCGTTCCGATCGGTGGCCTGAGCAGCGGCCTCGGCGAAACCCCGGGCGGCACACATCTGGTGGCCACCGGCGCCGGCGCCAGCTCTTTGTATGTCGAGACGGATGCCGACACGGTGCTCACCCGGGTCGGTGCCAGCTGGCAGAAGGTTCCGGGGGTCATCGCCATGATCGCCTCCGGCACCTGACCGGGTAGTCCTCCACACCCTGCAGGGGCGGTGCTGGTCGTCCACGGGCCGGCCCGGTCGGTATGGCGGGGGCGAACCAGGACTTGGATCCTGTCGTGGTGCCTCTCGCCGCGCTCCAGGAGATCTGTGACCTCGCGCTTCCGCGTGCCTGCGCCGGATGCGGCGAGCAACGCGTCGCATTCTGCGAGCACTGCCGCGCCGAGTTGGACGACGCGCTCGAGGCGGAGCCTTTCGAGGCGACACCGACACCATGCCCGCCCGGATTTCCGATCACCTGGTCGCAGGCGCCGTATGACGGATCGATCGCCGAGTTGCTGCGCGCCTTCAAGGATTCCGGCCGCGGCGACGCCGGACCGCACCTTGCGCGGTTGTTACGGTCGGCGCTGGCTGCGCTCGTGGAGGACGAGGACACCTGTCGGCAGGAGCTGCGCAGAGGGCAACAACTTCTCGTGGTGCCGATGCCGAGTCGGTCCACCTCCACCCGCGCACGCGGTCGGGAGCCGACGGTCGAGCTGGCGCGGCGTGCCGTCGGCCGAACGCGTCAGCTGACGCTGCGGCGGATCCTGCGCGTGGCTCGGACCGGGCGTGACCAGGCCGGGCTGAGCGCACAGGAGCGTTCGGTCAACGTGCGCGGTGCGATGCGGCTGTCCGCCTCCGGGCGCGCGATCGTCCCCGGTCGGGTCTGCGTGGTGATCGACGACATCGTGACCACAGGCTCATCCCTGGTCGAAGCCCGCGAGACGTTGCTCGCAGCAGGAGCGGTCGAGGTGGTCGCAGCGACCGTCGCGGCGACGCAACGCCGGAGCGTCTGAGGCACACCCGTTTACGTCCGGCGGTGTGTGGTCTACCGTCGGTGCATGGAGCGCATCATGCGATCAACACACCGCGTCATGATGCTCTGTCCGCCCTCCTGGAGGAGGTGTTCGAGCGGCCGATAAGGGATGCCGACCCGCCTCACCGACTGCAGTCGAGACCAGGAGAGCACCATGGAGATCACCGTTACCGGACGTCATGTCACGGTCCCTGAGCGTTTTCGTCGGCACATCGAAGAGAAGCTGAGCAAAGTGCCTCAGCTCGACCCCCGGGTCAGTCGCTGCGATGTGGTCGTCACGCACGAGGCCAATCCACGGCAGGCCAAGGAAGCGGAACGCATAGAGATCACCTGCCACGCGAAGAGGTCGGTGATCCGCGCGGAAGCCAGCGCGGACGACCTGTATGGCGCGCTCGACGTCGCGATGACCCGACTCGGTGAGCGGCTGCGTCGCACGAGCGACAAGCGCCGCGTGCACCGTGGCAGAAAGCAACCCACCTCGGTTCACGACGCGACGTCGACACTGAATTTCCCGCCGTCGTCCGAGGACGCGGACAGCAACCCACTGCCCGCAGATGTCGCGAAGGTCGGCGGTGACGAGGACTGCCCGATCCACATTCGCGAGAAGGTCCACACCAGCACCCCGATGGGCGTCGACCAGGCGCTCAACGAGATGGAGTTGGTAGGACACGACTTCTACCTCTACCAGGACGCCGAGACCGGCAGAGCGTGCGTGGTCTATCGTCGGCGTGGCTGGTCCTACGGCGTCATCGAGCTCGACATCGTCGAGGAGTCGCCCGCAGCGAACACAGCATGAACGAACACACGACCAAAGGCATGACAAGGACACGTGACTGAGATTTCGCGTACGAGCGGCGGGGCCGGTGCAGCACCGGCCCCGCTTGCTGCGCGCTCCGAGAAGGTCCGGGTGCTGCTGGTCGAGGACTACCAGATCTACCGGCACGGGTTGCGGATGATCCTCGATCTGGAGGACGACATCGAGGTCGTCGGTGAGACCGGCAGCGCGAGCGAGGCGCTGGAGATGGCGGTGGCTGCTGCGCCGGACGTCGTCGTCCTGGACATCTTCCTGCCCGACGGCAACGGGCTGCGGGTGTGCCGACAGATAACCTCACAACTTCCGGAGACCAAGGTGCTCATGCTGACCGCCTCCGACGAGCACTCCGACCTGGTCGAGGCGGTGAAGTCCGGGGCGATCGGCTACCTGCTCAAGGACATCGCGCCTGATGAGCTGCCGACGTCGATCCGTTCCGTCGCGGGCGGGCAGGCGCTGGTGTCACCGGAACTCGGCTCGACACTCATGTCGGAGTATTCGTCGGTGGTGCGTGGCGCACCCGCGCGCGACGAAGACGAGCCGGCCAGTGAGCTCACCGATCGCGAGCTGGAAGTCCTCGGACTGGTCGCCCGTGGCTGGTCGAACCGCAAAATCGGCGAAGAGCTCTTCATCGCCGAGAACACCGTCAAGAACCACGTGCGCAACATCCTCGACAAGCTGAAACTGCGCAGCCGGATGCAGGCCGCCCTGTATGCCGTCCGCGGCGGACTGATCGACGACCACGACGAGCGGCTGGACGACGTCGACTGACCAACCGCGACCAACAGCGGCTACTCGGTGACCAAGAGCTCGAAGTAGGCGCCGTCGGTGATCCTGCCGTCGGCGGCGGTGTAGGCCTGACGGTCCTGGCCCCACTGCCGGAAGCCCGCACCGCGTAGGAGCGACCGGGACGCGTGATTGTCCAGGTCGGTCTCGGCATACAGCCTCGTCAGTCCGAGACCGCCGGCATCCACAGGCGAGAACGCGTGTGCCACAACGGTTTTCAAGGCAACGGCGACGAGTCCGCGGCCGCGTGCCGCAGGCAGCAACCAGTAGCCCACCTCGCCAGAGGTCGCTGTGCGGTCGCCGATGTTGAAGACCACGACGCTGCCGAGCGGCGCGTCGGTGCTCGCGTCGGCGATGCACCACGGGACGACGTGGCCCTCGTCGACGAATCGTCGTTGGCGCCCGACCCAGCCGGCGAAGGATGTCTTGGTGACCTGCGCGGCGAGCGGGAGATACCGCTTGGCGAGCTCGTCCGCTTCGTCCGGCAGGTGCGCGGCGTCGTCGTCGCGCCACGGCCGCAGGCGTATGCCGTCGAGCTCGATCGTCGGTATGACGTTCGGCGAAACCCGCTGTGCGTCAACGTCATCCGCGGCGAGCAGCTCCCAGTTGAGTGCGTCGCTCGGCTCGCGGTCGTCGTGCGCGAGGACCGATCGTTCGATGCCCCACATTCGGAAACCAGCGCGACGCAGGACCCGGGCCGATGCGAAGTTGGCGATGTCGGTGCCGGCCTGCAGCCGATGCAGGCCGAGGCCGCCCGACGCCCGCGCTGTGAAGGCGTGCCGCCGCACGAGTTCGACGGCGTCGTACATGATGCCGCGACCTCGAGCCTGCGGGTAGAGCCAGTAGCCGAGTTCGCCGTTGCCGCGGGTGAAGTCGATGTCGAGGTGGCGAATCTGTATGTAGCCGAGCGGCTCGTCGGTCGTCTCGTCGGCGATGCACCAGAAGACGCACTGGCCTCGCGCCATCCGCTCACGTCGCTGCAGCAGCCACTCGGCATAGTCCGCCGGACCGGGCTGCATATCCGTCACGATCAGTCGGCTCGCCTCGTCCGGCTCCTGAACGACATCGTCGTCCCGCCACGGCCGAAGCCGGATGCCATGCCCTTGCAACACCGTTGGTTGAAGCGCGCCGGGTGTCACTTCGTCGGGACCGGAGACCATGGCAGCAGCCAATCATGCGTCGCAGGTAGCTGCCACGGGTTTTCAGGCCGGGTCTCCCGGCTGCCGGGTGTGCTCCACCGAGAGCAGCTCGAAGTAGGCGGTGTCGGTGACCGTGCCGTCCAACGCGGTGAACGAATCGTGGTCCTGTCCGTACTGCCGAAAGCCGGCCGATGCGAGCGTCAGCATCGAGGAGTGGTTGCCGTCCACCGTGGCGGCGTCGAGTCGCTGCAGGTTGAGGCCGCCCGACGAAAAAGCATGCTCTACAACGGCTTTCAGTGCTTCGCCGGCCAGTCCTCGGCCACGTGCGTCGTCATAGAGCCAGTAGCCGATGGTGCCGCTGCGCAACGAAGAGCCCAGCCCACGTATCCCGATCGAACCGAGCGGCCTCGCGTTCTCGGCGTCGGCGATGCACCACTCGATCGCCGTTCCTTTCAGGCCGTCCAGCCGTTCCCCGGCCAGCCAGCGGTCGTATGACGCGGCGGGTGGCCGGGGCTCGATGCCCATCGCTGCGGCTGCTTGTGCATCCGGTGCCGGCTCCTCGTCCGGGGCGTCGTGCTCGGACCATGCCCGCAGCAGCAGTCGCGCGGTCCGCAGTGGCGGCACCGGGATCGCGGTCCTGCGCTGTGAGTCCCGGTCATCGGTCGCCAGCAACTCGAACTCGGTCTCGTCGCTCACGCTCCCGTCGTCGTATGCCGGCTGGCCCGACGTCGTCCCGATGGCCCGGAAGCCACCGGCGCGCAGCACGCGCTGAGAGGTGAGGTTCTCCACGTCGACATTGGCGCCGATCCGGCGCAGGCCGAGTCCGCCATCGCTCGGCGGTGAAAACGCATGCGGCACAAGCAGATCCAGCGCCGTGGCAATATGCCCGTGGCCCCGAGCGGACGGCTGTAGCCAGTAGGCGAGCCTCGCGCTGCCGCGCAGCATCGGCAGGTTCATCCGGAAGAGCTGGATGCCGCCGAGTGCCCGGTCGGTGGTGGCGTCGGCGACGCACCACACGACGGCCTCGCCATCCGCCATACGCTCGCGACGTCCGAGCAGCCATTCGTCGAAGTCCTCGGACGCGGGCGCCGATCCGAGCATGAAACGGCTTAAAGGTTCATCCAATGCTTCGTCAGGTGCGTCGGTGTCGCGCCACGGGCGGAGCCGAATCCCGTTGCCCTCCAGTAAAGTTGGCTCCCGCCACGGCAGCTGCGGGCTGCGTGGCGCGTCCGCGTGAAGGTGCCCGAACCAGGTGCCCACGACTGTGCCGTCGGGTCCCGCATGGGTCGCCGGCCAGGTGCCGTCGTGGATGAAACCCACCGACCACGCCACCCGTCGCGAGGCCCAGTTGCCCTGGGCGGCCCGCCATACAACAGTCCGCAGGCCGAGGTCTTCGAAGGCGTGCGTCACCAGCAGCCGGGCAGCGGCGGTCGTCACGCCACGACCACGGACGTCGGGGTGCACGCCGTACCCGATCTCCGTGGTGCCGCTTGCGCGCGGGTGCAGGTTGATCGACCCGGCCCAGCGCCCGTCCACCTCGATCGCCCAGCCGCCGTGCTGAGTCCCGGACTCCCAGGTTGTGCGGACCTTGTCGAGGAACTCCCGCGCCTGCTCCATGCCGTATGGCGAGGGGAGCGGCACACCCGCACGAGTGCGCGGATCGTTGGCGAATTCCACGATGCGCGGCAGGTCCGACTCGCGGTGCGCGCGCAGGACGACCGCACCATCGGTGAGTTCCGGGACGACATCGGGGAAGACCGGCATGCCCGGCAGCAAATCACACGAGGCTCGGCCGGGAACCCAGCACCCGGTCCCGACCATTAGCATGGGTGAGTCTGTCTACAAGTCGTGACGGCCGGACCGGTCGTCCAACTACTTCGGAGTATCTGTGCCCAAGGTTGTCGAGAAGGTCCTGCGTGCCGGCGAGGGCCGCACCCTCAAGAAGCTGCAGGCGTATGCCGCGCAGGTCAATCTGCTCGAGGAGGACTTCGCCGGACTGACCGACGCGGAGCTGCGCGAGGAGACCGAGAAGTTCAAGAAGCGCGTCGCCGACGGCGAGTCGCTGGACGACCTGCTGCCGGAGGCGTTCGCCGCCGTGCGCGAGGCCAGCAAGCGGACCCTGGGCAAGCGTCACTTCGACGTACAGCTGGCCGGCGGGGCCGCGCTGCACCTGGGCAACGTCGCCGAGATGCGCACCGGTGAGGGCAAGACGCTCGTGGCGACCCTGCCGTCATACCTCAATGCCTTGTCGGGTGAGGGTGTCCACGTCATCACCACCAACGACTACCTCGCCGAGACCCAGGCCGAGCAGATGGGCCGCGTGCACCGTGCGCTGGGCCTGGAGACCGGTTGCATTCTGTCGTCCATGACGCCCGACGAGCGGCGGGTCGAATACGCCAAGGACATCACCTACGGCACCAACAACGAGTTCGGCTTCGACTACCTGCGCGACAACATGGCGTGGTCCGACGCCGAGCTGGTGCAGCGCGGTCACCACTACGCCGTGGTCGACGAGGTCGACTCGATCCTGATCGACGAGGCGCGCACGCCGCTGATCATCAGTGGTCCGGCCGACGAAGCGACCCGCTGGTATGTCGAGTTCGCCAAGATCGTCCAGCACTTGAAGCGCTCGCCGAAGAAGGAGAACTCCTTCCCGGTGACGGCGACTACGAGGTCGACGAGAAGAAGAAGACCGTCGGTCTGTTGGAGTCCGGCATCGAGATCGTCGAGGACCTGCTGGGCATCGACAACCTCTACGAGGCCGCCAACACCCCGCTGATCGGTTACCTGAACAACGCGATCAAGGCCAAGGAGCTGTTCAAGAACGACAAGGACTACGTCGTCATGAACGGCGAGATCCTGATCGTGGACGAGCACACCGGCCGGATGCTCGCCGGACGCCGCTACAACGAGGGCATGCACCAGGCGATCGAGGCCAAGGAAGGCGTCGAGATCCAGAACGAGAACCAAACTCTCGCGACGGTGACCCTGCAGAACTACTTCCGCATGTACAAGAAGCTTTCTGGTATGACGGGCACCGCCCAGACCGAGGCTGCCGAGCTCTACCAGATCTACAAGCTCGGTGTCGTGACGATCCCGACGAACATGCCAATGATCCGCAAGGACCAGCCGGACCTGATCTACCGGACCGAGAAGGCGAAGTTCAAGGCGGTCGTCGACGACATCGTCGACCGGCACAAGGAGGGCCAGCCGGTCCTGGTAGGCACGACCAGCGTCGAGAAGAGCGAATACCTCTCCGAGCAGTTGCGTCGCAAGGGCGTGCCGCACGAGGTGCTCAACGCCAAGCACAACGAGAGTGAAGCGGCGATCGTCGCCCAGGCCGGCCGCAAGGGCGCGGTCACGGTCTCGACCAACATGGCCGGCCGTGGCACCGACATCATGCTCGGCGGCAACCCGGAGTTCATCGCCATGTCGGCGCTGAAGCGCAAGGGCCTGTCGCCGGAAGAAACCCCCGACGAATACGAGGACGCCTGGGACGAGGCGCTGGCGAAGGCCGAGAAGGCCGTCGAGAAGCAGCACGAGGAGGTCGTCGAGCTCGGCGGGCTCTACGTCCTGGGCACCGAGCGGCACGAGTCGCGCCGCATCGACAACCAGCTGCGTGGTCGCGCCGGTCGGCAGGGTGACCCGGGCGAGAGCCGCTTCTACCTGTCCCTGCAGGACGACCTGATGCGGTTGTTCAACGCGGCGATGGTCGATCGGTTCATGCAGACCGCCAAGATCGAGGACGAGGTCCCGATCGAGTCCAAGATGGTCAGCCGCTCGATCCAGAGCGCGCAGAGCCAGGTCGAGGCCCAGAACTTCGAGATCCGCAAGAACGTCCTGAAGTACGACGACGTGCTCAACCGGCAGCGCGAGGTCATCTACTCAGAGCGCCGCAAGGTGCTGGAGGGCGCCGACCTCGAGACCCAGGTACGCCACTTCATCAACGACACGGTCGACGCGTATGTCGACGGCGCCACCGCCGAAGGCTTCTCCGACGACTGGGATCTCGACAAGCTGTGGGAGGCGTTGCGCGAGCTCTACCCGGTGTCGCTCACCGAGACCGAGATCGAGGAAGAGGTCGGCGGTCGCGCCGGACTGCAGGCCGACCTTCTCGCCGAGGAGCTGCGCTCGGACGCCCAGCACGCGTATGACGCCCGCGAGGAGGAGCTCGGCGACCGCGTCAGCCGCGAGGTCGAGCGCCGCGTCGTGCTGACCGTGCTGGACCGCAAGTGGCGCGAGCACCTCTACGAGATGGACTACCTCAAGGAAGGTATCCACCTGCGGCAGTACGCCCAGCGTGATCCGCTGGTCGAATACCAGCGGGAGGGTTTCGCGCTCTTCGGCGCCATGAACGACGCCATCAAGGAGGAGTCGGTCCAGCACCTGTTCCACGTGCAGGTCGACCCCGAGGAGATCACCGCATCGTTGCCGGCGCCGAAAGAGAAGATGGTTTTCTCGGCGCCCGGTGAGGACGGCAGCGCCACCGCACACGAGGTTGACGACGACGGTCGCGTGGTCGGTGAGGACGACTCCGCCCTGCCGCGTGCGCAGCGTCGGGCCAAGAAGAAGGCGCAGAAGAAGGAAGCCGGCAAGGCGAAGGCCAAGTCCAAGAGCTGACCGTCAGCCCAGCTCCATCGCGGTCACTATCCAGCGACCGTCGACACCGACCATGCGCAGGGCCATCGCCCGAACGCGGCCGTCGTGCTGCACGACGACGCTGGCCTCGACGACGCCGTCATCGGGCTCACACAGGTGCACGCGGCGCACCAGCGACCGGTGCAGCGGCCGTGCGCCACGTCGCTTGGCGATCACCGATCGGGCGTTGACGCGCTCGGCGACGAGGGGGCTCACCCACCGGGCGATCTGGTTGGTGGAGCGCACCCCCGTCATACATTCCAGGAGCGCGCCGGCCATCCGCTGCAGCCAGGCGCGTGGCTCGGGGAGCAGATGTGTCTGCGTCGCCTGGGGGCCGAACTGCGGATCGACATCTCCGGTGTTGAGCACCACCCGCAGCGCCGGCTGCGAGTAGCCGCGACGCCGGTCGCGGGAAGCGGCCACGACGTCGTCGTAGAGCACGTCGACGGCGGATTCGTCGAGGGCCGGCGGCTGCCAGCCCGAAGCGGGGGACAGATGCAGGGGCTGTGCAGTCGCGGTGCTCATCGGTTGCTTCCTTCGAGTGCGTGGTCCGGTGTCAGCAGCCGGGTGCCGACGGCAAGTAGGTCTGGGTCGTTGCCGATGACGTCGCGGTTGGCGGCATACCAGTGCGGCCACTCGGCGGCGATCGCCTGCGCGTCGGCGTGCGGCCCGAGATGTGCTGCCGCGATCGACCAGAGCGTGTCGCCGCGGTGGACGACCACCTCGCCGGAGTCGTCGGCCACCGGCTTGCCGGTCACCAGCGGAGCGCAGTCGCGAGCGACCTGGTCGGTGCGCGTCGGCTTGTCGGGCACCCAGCCGGGTGTCGGTGCATTGTCGTCGCCGCACGAATCTTTTGTAGCAGCAACGGGTTTCGTGTCCTGATCGGCGGCCGTGCCAACGCCGGACGCCATAGCCGACGTCGTCGCCACCACGCTGGTCGAAACCGCTGAGGGCGTAGCGGCAAAGGCCTGCGCCGCAGTGGACAAGCTGGACAGCGCCGTCACTGCTAGCAGGATCGCGGCCAGCCGCCCGATCATTCCGCCGGCGCGACGGTCGCCTCGGGTGCTGCCGTCGTCACCGCCACTGCCGCCCGATGATGCGCCCAGCAGGGTCGCGGTGGCCAGCACGACCAGCAGCGCCGCCCAGAGGAGAGCGAGCACCAGGGCCGCCCAGAACAGCACCGGGAGTGCATCAGGGGTGTGCACCGTGCTGCGGCGCTCAAGACGGTGCAACTCGCCGAGCATGCCGCCCCAGGCGGCGTATGCCGCAACAAGGATGACCAGTGCCGCGGTCGCCCCCAGTCCGGTGGCTCGTGCGCGGTGCCATCCGCCGGTGATCCCTGTGTCGTGCATGTCCGCCCCTCTCCGAGTGCGGTGCGTGCAAAGTTGCCTTACAGCCGTGGCGCGCCTGACCAGCAACTTTGCCCACATCCGTAACTGCTCCATATCTGACTCACTGCACTAGCGCCAGTGCTGCGATGCATCATCAGTAATTAAAAGGTATAAAACAACATCAACTGACAACAAATGCACTTAAGCACATCTATCTGCAGTTGTCCACGGCGACCGCGCGGCCCGCTACGGTTGCGGCGTGCGTTGGCAGGACCTGTTCGCGGATCTGGAGGCCCAACTGCTCGCCGATCAGCGGCGGGAGTTGCAGGCCGAGGTCGCCGACCGCACCCGGCGTGAGCAGGCGGAAGTGACGATGCTGGACCGCGCGGCACGGTCGGTCGGAAGCGTGATCACGGTCATGACCGGTGCCGGTTCGGTGCGCGGCACGCTGGACGACCTCGGCAAGGACTGGCTGCTGGTGCAGGAGCACGGCCGACACGCGGCACTGGTGCCGATGGCGGCAGTGACCGCGCTGGTCGGGCTGGCAACTCGCAGCGACGATGACCGGGGGATGGGACGTCGGTTCGGCGTCGGTGTGGCGCTACGCGCGATCGCGCGGGACCGCGCAGCCGTCGCGATCCATGACATCGCAGGTGGACTTGCCACCGGAACGATCGACAAGGTCGGAGCCGATCACGTTGATCTGGCCGAGCATCCGGCCGATGCGGTGCGCCGAGCGACGGCGCTCACCGGGCATCGGGTAGTGCCGTTCGCTGCCATCGGAATCGTGCGCCGTGCCTGACACGCCGATGGTGTCAGCCCTCGTCGTCGCCGAAATCGCCGGCAGCAACTCGCGACTGGGCGTCGGCATACTGCCGCTGGATGTAGGACTCCAGCTCGGTCAGCTCGATACGCCATGACTTGCCGACCTTGATCGCGGGCAGCTCCCCGGTGGTCACCAGCCCGTAGGCCTGACGCGAGGAGATGCTCAGCGTCTCGGCGACGTCGGCGATGGAGACGAATCGCGCTGGCACGGCGGTGCCCTCCTTGGATGTCGCAACTGGCAGTGGCCCCATTGTGACGTATTTGCCGCCGGCGTTCGCAGACTGCCTGTGGACAAACGCCCCCGTGGGAGCCTGGAAGTCTTTACAGTCTTGGGTGTCGTGGACGGGTCGTCTTCGGCCAGGATGAGGCTCAAGGGGAGAACCACGTGGAGACACGACGTCATACCGCAGCAGACGAGCTGCCCAAGCCGGCGGCGCATCGGCTGCAGCGACCGTCCTGGCGCGACAGCAGGCTGGTGGCCGGAGTGCTGCTGGTGCTGGTCGCGACGATCGGTGGCGCCGTGGCCATGCGGCATTACGACAACTCGGTCGAGGTCTTGCAAGCGTCGCACTCGCTGGTGCCGGGGCAAAAGGTCGGCTCCTCGGACGTCCACGTGGTCAAGGTCCGCATCGACAAGGCCGGTGGCACCTACCTGAGTGCCAACGACCCGCTGCCCAAGGGTGAGGTGCTGCGCGAGGTGCGCGCCGGCGAGCTGGTTCCGCGTTCCGCGGTCGGCACCAGCACCGAGGTGACGGTCAAGGCGGTCGCTCTCCCGGTCGAGACGTCCCAATCGGCCAACCTCGTCAAGGGCTCGGTCGTGGACGTCTGGGTGTCCAAGAAGGACCAGAGCAAGGTCGGTCAGGAGTCGTATGCCGCTCCGTTCCGCATCATCGGCCGCGCAGTGGTGGCCCGCGTGCCCAGCACCGGCGGAGGCTTCTCGGTGGCGTCGGACAGCGGCGCCGTGCACGTACTCGTCCCGGATGACAAGGTCGCCCAAGTGCTGGAGGCGGTCAACCAGGGCGCGAAGGTCGACCTGGTGCCGGCCGCCGGGTCACCGCTGAAGGGCAACTGATGGCGATCGCAGCCGTTACCGCCATCAGTGCGGCACACGAAGCGACGGTTGCTGCGGCTTTGGGCCAGGCACCCGGCGTGCGCCTCGTGCGACGATGCGCTGACGTTGCCGACCTGCTGGCGATCTGCACCGCGGGGCGTGCCGACGTCGCGTTGGTCTCGGCGGACTTCAACGGTCTTGACGGCAGTGCGATCGGCCCACTACGCGAGGCCGGGGTCGGCATCGTCGGAGTGCACCAGCCGGGCGTCGAGGAGCAGCAACGCGTGCTCCAGCAGTGGGGCGTGCGCACGCAACTCCCGATCGGTGCCGCGCCGGCGGAGTTCGCGCAAGCCGTGCAGGGCGTCGCCGAAGGTGCCACTTCCAAGGCGACAGCCCCGGACGCGTCCGACGACCCGACGGTGTCGCTGGAGGCTGAGCTGGCGGCGTTGTCCGACGGGAGCGCGCCATACGTGCCGGTCAATCCGTGGCTGGAGCAGTCGGCGGCCCTGCCCATGCCGCCCGCGCCGGCCAGCCCGGAGCAGACGGCGAAGATCGTCACCGTGTGGGGACCGCCCGGAGCTCCGGGCCGGACCGTCCTCGCCGTCAACCTCGCCGCGGAGGCGGCGCGCCTGGGTGTGCCGACCGTGCTGGTCGACGCCGATACGTATGCCGCCTCAGTGGCCCAGCACCTCGCGCTGCTCGACGAGGCGCCAGGCGTCGCCGCGGCGACGCGTCTCGCCGACTCCGGTCACCTGGACGTGCGATCGCTGGCCGCAGTCGCACCGGAGGTGACCACCGGGCTGCGCGTGCTGACCGGCCTGCCGCGTGCAGATCGCTGGCCGGAGGTCCGCGACGATGCACTCGAGGCCGTTCTGGAGCAGTGCCGCCAGCTCGGGCGGCTGATCGTCGTCGACGTGGCGGCACCGCTGGAGCAGGACGAGGAGCTGAGCTACGACACCGCCGCTCCACGCCGCAACGCGGCGACGCTCGCCGCGCTCGACGCGGCCGACACAGTCATCGCGATCGGTTCAGCCGATCCGGTCGGGCTGCAACGCTTAGTCCGTGGCCTGGACGAACTGCGCGCGGTGATCTCGGAGCCGCCGAAGGTGGTGGCCAATCGGGTTCGCTCCTCCGCGGTCGGCTCCTCTCCGGAACAACGCGTCGGTGAGGCGCTGCAGCGATTCGCCGGGGTCGCATCGCCCGCACTCATTCCCGATGACCGGGACGCGTTCGACGGTGCACTGCTGGCGGGCCGGGTGCTGGCCGAGCACGCTCCGGGGTCCGCCGCCCGTAAAGTGATAGCGGCACTTGCGGCCGATCTGACCGGAGTGGCCGCAACCAGCCGTCGCAGCTGGTTCACGAGTCGCGCTCGGAGCTGAGCGGGAAATGGATCGAGGGGAGCATCTGTGACAGCAACAAAGGTGAGCATCGTCGTCCCGACCTATTCCCCGGGACAGGGGCTCGATCGGGTCGTTGCCTCATTGGACGGACAGACCATGTCCGCCGATGAGTTCGAGGTGATCTTCGTCGATGACGGGTCACCGGACGACACCCACGACCGACTGCTCACGCTGGCAACTTCGCATCCGAACTACGTGGTGCGGCGCATCGAGAACTCCGGGTGGCCGAGCCGTCCGCGCAACATCGGGCTCGACCTCGCCCAGGGCGACTACGTCCTGTTCATGGACCACGACGACTACCTCTACCCCGATGCGCTGCGCTCCGCTCATGCCTTCGCCGTGGAGCAGCGGGCCGATGTCCTCAGCGCCAAGGAGACCCGCACCTCCGACTGGTTCGCCTACGAAGGCGTTTTCTTGGCAGACATTCCAGGTGATGCGCCGAAGAAGCCGGCCGTCTGGGGCCCCTGGACGACGCACAAGTTGTTCCGGCGCGAGTTTCTCCTCGAGCACGGCATCCGGTTCCAGGAGGGCCGGCGTGCGTTGTTCGAGGACGTCCTCGTCGGGATCTCGGCATACGTCCACTCCGACCGGCTTGCCGTGCTCGCCTCGGAGCCCTTTTACCAGTGGGTTCATTCACCGGGTGCCAACTACTCGGGAACGTACGGACGTGATGTCGGCGAATATCTCAGGTCCATAGGCAGGATCATGGACCATGCCGAGATCGAGGCAGCGGGGACGCCGTTCGCGGGCTGGGTGCGGGGTTATCAGTACCGGCTGCGCATCCTCGGCCAGCTGCTGGGACCGGGCATGCTGTCGCGGACGCAAGAAGAGCGGGTGCAGCTGGTTGCGGATGTCGCCGCGTTCATCGACGAGTACACCCCGCCGGAGCTCGACAGTGGGCTCAACGAGGTTCTCGCAGCCCGCGCCAACCTCGTTCGCCGTCGCGACGTCGAGGGCCTCGTGGCCCTCGCTCAAGCAGACAGGGGGATCAAACCCGTCCCTGTCGCGACCGGCGTCGAGTGGGACAAGGACGGCTCGTTGTCCGTCGAGGTCGAGGTCCGGTGGCAGGACCACAGCGGCGGACCGCTCCGGCTCCGGCGCGATGGTGACCGCCTCTTGCGCACCTTCCCGGCCGGGGCGCCATCGCTTCCCGACGACCTCATCGACGTCACTGACATCGTGCCGCGAGCGACGGCTCACCTCACGGTAGCCGATCGTGACAAGACCGGATGGCCGACGATCTCGGCACCCTCGGAGACGACCTTGGAGGACGCCGAGGAAGGCCAGGTCACGCCGGTGACACGCTTCACCGCCGTCATCAATCGCGGCGGATCGGAGTTGGGCCGTCCCCTCGGTCCCGGCCCGTGGAACATCGCATGTCGTGCCTCTCTGGGCGGTTACGGCGGTCATCGAGAAGTCGAGTTCGGCGAGGTCGCTCAGGTCCGCGGCCAGGGGACGACGGTGTGCACCGTCCATGCGACGGCAAAGGGTCACCTCGTGATGGCCCTCGACGGCTTCGCCGCCTCGGTCCTGTCTGCCGGCGAGGTCGAGCCGAAGGGCGCAGTCTTGATCGGGGAACGCGACGCCGCCGTGCTTCGCGTCCCTGTCACCGGGGCCGGATTCGGTGGCTCCGCAGCACTTGCTGCTACCGCGTTCTTCCGGACGCGTGACGGTGGCGGGCCTGGCGTGCGCCGCGACGGTCGGCTGATGGTTGCCGATGGTCAGGCGTACCTCGAACTCCCGACGAAACTGCCGCGTGGACGTTACGCGGTTCGCGTTCAGGTGCGCGGCCGTCAGGAGGTCGTCGACGTCGGCGTCGACGTGATCGTGCACCGGCTGGACAGGGTCTCGCTCGCGCGGTCATCGGCCGAGTCCGCATCCCGATCTCCGCTCCGCAAGGCGATCGCCCCTGTCGCAGCGAAACTCACCGGTGTGGTCGCGGTCGGCCGACGCAGATCGTGAAAACATGTTGCCGTGGCTGACCGACTGAGCGCTCTGGACGCGTCATTCTTCTATCTGCAGGACCGCTCGACCCCCATGCACGTCGGCTCGGTGATGATCTTCGAGCCGCCCGAAGGCGGATTCGAATACGAAGACCTGGTCAGCCTGGTGAGCAACCGCATCGCGTTCGTCCCGCGCTACCGGCAGAAGGTGCGCCACGTGCCGGGGCGCCTGCTGCCACCGGTGTGGACCGACGACGAGCATTTCGACGTCAGCTACCACGTACGCCGCTCCGGACTGCCCAAGCCGGGCACTGCCGCCCAGTTGGAGGAGTTCGTCGGCCGGATCCAGGCCCGGTCACTGGATCCGCACCGGCCGCTGTGGGAGCTCTACCTCGTCGAAGGACTGGAGGGCGGTCGGTTCGCAATCGTCACCAAGACCCACATCGCGCTGGTCGACGGGATCCACGCGATCGACATCGGGCAGATCATCGTCGACCAGGAGGCGACCCGCGAGCAGCCGATCCCGCAGGCCTGGCGCGCGTCCCGAACTCCGAGCGGCCTCGACCTGCTGCTTGGTGCCGTCGGTGACGTGGCCCGCAATCCGCTCAGCGTCGCGCACCTGGCCACCAGCGGTGTCCGAGGCGCTACGGCCGGCGCACAGCGCCTCGTCCGGCAGGGCGGAGCCGGGGCCGCTTCGGCGGCCGGCGTCCTTGCGCGGGTCGCCACCCGGCCGGCCCCGGACAGTCCGCTGAACCGCTCGATCAGCGTGCATCGGCGGTTCCAGATGGTCTCCACCCAATTGGCCGACTACCGGCGGATCCGTGCCCAGAGCGCGGAAACCGTGACGGTCCACGACGTCGTGCTCGCCACCATCACCGGTGCATTGCGCGGCTGGTTGCTCGCCCGCGGCGAGGTCGTCCCAGGGGGCGAGCGTGTTCGCGCACTGGTTCCGTTCAGCGTGCAGCCCGAGGACACCGACACCCACCTGGCGGAGGAGGTGTCACCGATGTTCGTCGACCTGCCGGTCGGCGAGGCGCGGCCGAAGATGCGGCTGCACCAGATCGCCTACGCGACCAGCCAGCACCTCGACGGCGGCCGCTCGGCCATCGATGCTGCCTCGATCGCCGAACTCGCCGGGTTCGCACCTCCGACGCTGCACTCGTTGGGTGCTCGGCTGGGCAGCGCGATGTCGCGCCGCTTGTTCAACCTGGTGGTCACGAACGTGCCCGGGCCGCAACGCACGCTGTATGCCGGGGACGCACCGATGATCGAGAGCTACCCCGTGATCCCGCTGCCGAAGGGCCAGACGCTGTCGATCGGCCTCACGTCATACAAGGGCCGAGTGGACTTCGGCCTGACCGCCGACCGTGAAGCGATGTCCGACCTGGACCTGTTCGGCCAGTGCCTCGTCGATGCGCTCGCCGAACTACTGGACGAAACGGAGGACCCGGCATGACGAACCTCACCAGGACCTACCTGCCCCTGACGGCAGACGAACTGCGCACCTTGGACGAGACAGGCGCGCTGCCCGGGGGCGCTCGTCAAGCGTTCGCCGTGACCGACCGGCTGCGCGTCGCGCTGCCGGCTGAGGACGACGAGGGGCTGGAATACCTCGCGACACAGGACGCCGCGACCGACGCGGCCGCACGAGACCTACGGGTCATCGCCGCTGTGGACGTCGACGACGACGACGTCTCCGAGCGGCCGGAGGCGGACGCTGCGTCAGCAGTTCGGATCACCGGCGCACCACCACGACGCCGGATCGCCAGCTTCCATGTGCTCGACCCGGCCGGTAAGCGCGACGTCGACGTCGACCTCGAGCTGTCCTGGTATGACGCCACCGAGTTGTCGTTGGTGCGCGAAGCACTGGCCTGAGCGGTCCGCCGCGGCCAGCAAGAAAACTTTCGTCGGCATGGAGACTGTGGAGTAACCGATGGGAAGTGGCAGAGTCTCCTCTGTGCATTCCGTCCCTCGAAAAATGACCCGCATCGCTATCGTCAACCGTGGAGAAGCGGCGATGCGACTGATCCACGCCGTTCGCGATGTCAACGCCCGGCGCGCCCTCGACGGCGCAGCCGACCCGTTGCACACGATCGCGCTCTACACCGACGTCGACAGCGGTGCCGCGTTCGTTCGTGAGGCGGATGAGGCCCACTCCATCGGCGCAGCAGCCGACCGGCCCTACCTCGACCTCGCGGTGCTCGAGGCGGCACTGGTCGACACCGGTGCCGACGCATGCTGGGTGGGCTGGGGATTCGTCGCAGAGGACCCGGCATTCGCGCAGTTGTGCGATCGGCTCGGCGTCACGTTCATCGGCCCGTCGGCGGAGGCGATGCGCCGGCTCGGCGACAAGATCGGTTCGAAACTGATCGCCGAGGAGGTGGGCGTCCCGGTTGCACCGTGGAGCCGCGGGGGAGTGGACACCCTGCAGGACGCACTCGAGGCCGCCGACCGGATCGGCTACCCGTTGATGCTCAAGGCGACGGCCGGCGGTGGCGGTCGCGGCATCCGCAAGGTCACCGGTCGCGCGGAGCTGGAGGACGCCTACCAGCGCACCCGTGACGAGGCCGAGCGGGCCTTCGGCAGCGGGGTCGTCTTCCTGGAGAAGCTCGTCACCGGGGCGCGCCACGTCGAGGTGCAGGTGATCGCCGACGGTCAGGGCACCGCCTGGGCCGTTGGTGTGCGCGACTGCTCCGTCCAACGACGCAACCAGAAGATCATCGAGGAGTCCGCCTCGCCGTTGCTGGACGAGCAGCAGATCGACGAACTCAAAGGCGCGGCAGAGCGATTGGCGCTCGCGGTCGACTACTCAGGCGCCGGCACGGTGGAGTTCCTCTATCACTCGCAGGACCGCACTTTCGCGTTCCTGGAGGTCAATACTCGCCTGCAGGTCGAGCACCCGATCACCGAGACGGTGACGGGTCTGGACCTGGTCGCCCTCCAATTGCAGATCGCAGCCGGGCAGCCGCTCACCGGCGTCCGGCCCGTCGAGCGCGGCCATGCGGTCGAGGCTCGCCTCAACGCCGAGGACCCGGACCGCGACTTCGCGCCGGCGCCCGGTCGCATCACCCGGTTGGAGTTGCCGGCCGGCCCGGGCATCCGGGTCGACACCGGTGTCAACGAGGGCGACACCATCCCCGCCGACTTCGACTCGATGATCGCCAAGATCATCGCGCACGGCTCCACCCGGGACGAGGCGCTCGCCCGGCTGCGGCGCGCCCTGGAGGAGACCACGGTCATCATTCGGGGCGGTGTCACCAACAAGAGCTTCGTGCTGGAGTTGCTCGGTCAGCCCGAGATCACCCGCGGCAAACCTGAATGGGCAGATACCGGCTGGATCGACCGGATGCGTGCGGCAGGTCGACTGGCGGACCACCCCCATGCCGGCATAGCGCTCGTCGCTGCCGCGATCGAGGGGTATGCCGAGCGGGAGGGCGCCGAGATCGCCGGGTTCCTCGACACGGCATACGGCGGCCGTCCGCAGTTGCACCACGACCCGGCCGGGACGACCGAGCTGAAGCTGCGCGGTGAGACGTTCGCTGTGGCCGTGCGTCGGGTCGGCCCGACCGACTACACCGTCGGCGTCACGAGCGGCACGACGACTCACACAGTCGCGGCCTCGATGGAGCGACTGGACGAGGTGCACAGCCGGCTGGTCGTTGACGGTGAGGCATTCCGGGTCGTCAGTGCGGCGCACGGGCCGACGCTGCTGATCGAGGTCGCGGGGGTCACACATCGGGTGAGCCGCGACGAGGGTGGTGTCATGCGGGCACCCGCGCCGGCACTGGTGGTCGCGACCCCGGTTGCGGTCGGTGACGAGGTCACCGCCGGCGAGCCGGTGCTGGTGCTGGAGTCGATGAAGATGGAGACAGTGCTGCCGGCACCCTTCAGCGGCCGTGTCCGTGAGCTGCTGGTGCGAGCCGGCACGCAGGTCGAAACCGGTTCTCCGCTGGTCCGATTGGAGCCCACTGGGGACGACGACGAGGACGAGCAGGAAGTCTCCGGCTCCGACCTCGGGCTGCCGACCGACGAGCGGGTGCGCACTCGCGAGGAGCGCGATGCGGCTGCGATGGCCACCTTGCGCTCCGCGCTGATGGGGTATGACGTCAGCCCCGACGACCGGCTGAGCACGCTGCACGCCTACCTCGACGAGCGCGACACCACGGCAGCACCCAGCGCCGACGAGTTGGCGTTGCTGGACATGTTCGCCGACTTCGCCGAGCTGAGCCGTAACCGTCCGGCTCGGGACGAGTCGCATTCCGAGCTGCGTGTGCACAGCACTCGCGAGCACTTCCAGACCTACCTGCGCACGCTGGATCTCGAACGCGGCGACCTGCCGCAGTCCTTCCGGGACCGACTGCTGCGAGTGCTGCGGCACTACGGCATCACCGAGCTGGATCGCACTCCGGCGCTCGAGGAAGCTCTCTTCCGGATCTTCCTGGCACAGCAGGAAGTCGGCGATGTCGAGATAGCCGTCCAGCTGTTGCGCAGCTGGTTGTCGGTGCCGGCGCCGAGCGACACCAGCAGCGCCCGAGCCCTGCTGGAGCGCGTGGTCCGCGCGACGCAGCGACGTTTCTCGGTCGTCGGTGACCTGACCCGGTCGGTTCGCTTCCGCTGGTTCGACCAGCCGATCGTCGACGTCGAGCGGTCCAGCATTCTGGGCGGGGTGGCCGACGAAGTGGTCGCACTGACCGACCCCGATGCGCCCGACCGGGATGCCCGGATCGCCGCGCTGACCGCCATACCCGAGCAGCTGGTCGGATTCCTGCGCGATCGGCTGTATGCCGAGCCGAGCACCATCGACAGCGACTACGAGCCACTGCTGGAGGTGCTGATCCGGCGTCACTACCTTGAATACGCGCTGCACGACCTGCAGGCCGCACACGTCGCTGGCCGCCCCACTGCCCGGGCCGAATACGTCTCCGAGACGCATGGGCCGACCAGGGTCATGACGACGGTCGGAGACATCGAACAGCTGCGCGACGCGTCGCTGCGCGAGGCGATCAACGACCAGCTGGCCACCGATCACGACAACGTGGTGGAGATCTATCTGCGGTGGGCCGACCTGCCCGAGCAGTCCGAGCACGTCCGCGACGTACTGCTCGACCTGTTGTCGCAGCAGTCGCTCGCGCAGACGCCGCGGCGCGTTTCGTTCGCGGTCTGTCCGGCCGCTCCGCGCGCCGTCGACTACTTCACCTTCCGGCCGTCGGCCGACGGCAACGGCTGGGTCGAGGACGACCTGGTCCGGGGGATGCACCCGATGGTCGGCCGGCGCCTGAACCTCTGGCGGTTGCGGGAGTTCGACGTGACGCGGCTGGAGGCGCCGGAGGACGTGCTGTTGCTCGACTGTGTCGCGCGCAGCAACCCTGCCGATCGCCGATTGGTCGCGCTCGCGCAGGTGCGGCAGCTGGCGGTCGTGCGGGACGACGACGGCGTGGTCGTGGCACTGCCGCATGCCGAGCGTGCGGTCGAGAACTGCCTGGAGGCGATCCGCAGGGTTCGTGCCTCGCACGGTGGCGGGAAGTCGCCGCTGGACGTCAACCACGTCTGGGTCACGGTCTGGCCGCCGGTCGAGGCCGACATCGAGCACTTGGCCGCCCTGCAGTCGAAGATCACCCCGCTCACCGAGGGCGCAGGCATCGAAGAAGTGCTTGCACAGGGGCGGGTCGAGGGTGACGACGGCTCGCCGAGCACGATCGCGATCCGCTTCCACGCCACTCCCGGAGCAGGTGTCTCCGCGGACGTCATCGAGCCGCCCACCACCCCGTTGGCGCCGCTGGACGACTATGCCGCCAAGGTGCTGCGTGCTCGCCGTCGCGGGATGGTCTACCCCTACGAGCTCGAGCCGACGCTCGCCGGGTCCGGGTCGTTCGTCGAGTACGACTACGACGACAACGGCACGCTGGCGCCGGTCGATCGGCCCCGCGGCCAGAACACCGCCGGGATCATCGTCGGTGTCGTCAGCACGCCGACCGAGCTCTACCCCGAGGGCGTCACCCGAGTGGTGTTGGCCGGTGACCCGATCAAGTCGCTCGGAGCGTTGTCGGAGGCCGAGTGCAGCCGGGTGGTGTCGGCGATCGACCTCGCCGAGCGGATGAGCGTTCCCGTGGAGTGGTTCGCGGTGTCCGCCGGTGCCCGGGTCTCGATGACCAGCGGCACCGAGAACATGGACTGGGTCGCGGTCGCGCTGAAACGGATCGTGGAGTTCACCCAGGACGGCGGCGAGATCAACATCGTCGTCGCGGGCATCAACGTCGGTGCGCAGCCCTATTGGAACGCCGAAGCGACGATGCTGATGCACACCAAGGGAATCCTGATCATGACGCCGGACAGCGCGATGGTGCTGACCGGCAAGCAGACCCTCGACTTCGCCGGCAGTGTGTCGGCCGAGGACAACCACGGCATCGGCGGTTACGACCGGGTGATGGGCCCCAACGGCCAGGCTCAGTACTGGGTGCCCGACCTTGCAGGTGCGCTCATGGTGCTGATGCAGCATTACGACCACACCTACGTCGTGCCCGGCGAGCCCGGGCCGCGGCGTGCGTCGACGGCTGATCCCGTCGACCGCGACATCTCCGACAGCCCGCACGACGGTGACTTCGGATGCGTCGGTGACATCTTCTCCAAGGAGCTCAACCCGGACCGCAAGCGCGCGTTCGACATACGCAGCGTGATGCGTGCGGTGGCCGACCAGGATCACCCGATGCTCGAGCGCTGGGCGAGTATGGCGGACGCAGAGACCGCTGTCACGGTCGACACCCGCATTGGCGGCTACCCCGTCTCCTTGATCGGGATCGAGTCCAAACCCGTTGCACGGCAAGGGTTCCCGCCCACCGATGGTCCGGACACCTACACGGCCGGCACGCTGTTCCCGCGATCGTCCAAGAAGGTTGCACGGGCGATCAACGCCGCGTCGGGCAACCGTCCGATCGTGGTGCTGGCCAACCTGTCCGGGTTCGACGGGTCACCGGAGTCGATGCGCAACCTGCAGCTGGAATATGGCGCCGAGATCGGTCGGGCGATCGTCAACTTCCGCGGCCCGATCGTCTTCTGCGTGATCTCCCGCTATCACGGTGGCGCCTTCGTCGTGTTCTCCAAGCGGCTCAACCCGCAGATGACCGTGCTGGCCATCGACGGGTCCTTCGCGTCGGTTCTTGGTGGTGCGCCCGCGGCTGCGGTCGTCTTCGCCTCGGAAGTGGCCAAGCGGGCGGCAGCGGACCCGGCACTCGCCGAGTTGCAGCAACGATTCGACAGCACCGACGTGACCGAACGTGCAGGACTGCGAGTCGAACTCGACGAGCTGCAGGCCAATCTCCGTGCGGCCAAGATCGCCGAAGTGGCCGCAGAATTCGACAGCGTGCACAGCATTCATCGCGCCGTCGAGGTCGGCTCGGTCGACGAAGTCATCGCCGCCTCGGAGTTGCGCCCGAAGATCGTCGCAGCGTTGGGGCGCGGCCTGAAGCAGTGAGTCAGCGGCGGGCCAAGTACTCCCGGCCGGTCTGTGCCTCGATCTGCACACCGCCGGAAAACGCTGGGGCGGAGGCAGTTTCGACCTTCTTGCCGACCAGCGGGATCCGTGCGCGCAGCTCGCCCAGGACGTGCATCTTCGTGGTGTCACCCTGGGGTGTCAGCTGGATCTGGCCGGCGAAGTTGACGGGCAGGCCGCCGAGTGAGACGTCGATGTCTGCGGTTCGTGAGCCGTCCTCACCGGGCTGGCCCCAGCGCTGAATCTCGATGATCTTCAGCGTCTTTCCGACGATGCGGGCCACGTTCTCCGGCAGGCCCTCGGTGGCCATCTCGCGATGGGTCTCGATCACCTGCACCGCCGCGTCGTCCTTGATCGAGACCGACTGACTCAGGGCGCCCGTCGCGCTGCACTTGGCCTGCTGGAACGCCGGATCGAGCAGCATCTCGAACACCTGATCGGCCGGGGCGTCGTAGGTCCACGTCTCCTCGATTTTCATAGGCGCAGCGTAATAGGAACTCGCCCGTCACTCGCGCAGCGTGGTCGCTGCTGCGAGACGCGCCGCGTGTTCCGCCCGCACGACCCGTCCGAGGATCTGGTCGGCGCCGCCAACAGCCCCGTCGGCGAGTCGACGGGACTCGGCGCGCAGCGTGTCCGCAAGCTCCCGCAGTGCACTCGACAGGCGGGTGAGCGCAGCGGCGATCTCGTTGCCCTGCAGGCTGATCGACTCATCGGGACAACTTGTCGCGACACGAGTCACGGAGTGGGCGATGCGGTGCAACTCGCTGGCGGCGGCCTCGAGACTTGCGGGATCGGCAGGGATGCTGCCGGCATACACGCGGTCGGCCAACCGCCGGCTCGCGTGCGCGGGACCGTCGGCCGGCGGCTCCACCAGGACCGGATCGGGCAGACCGTCGGACGGCGCTTCCCGATGTTGTATGTCGGCCAGCGCGTCGTGCCACCGCAGCAGCGCCTCAGCGGACCGCTCGACCGCCTCGGCGATGGCGTCAGCTGTTTCGAACTCGGCCGGATCGGTCTGGATACTCAGCAACCGCGGCACCAGCAATGCCACGCCTCGGGTCCGGTCGCTGGTCTGCATCCTCGGCAGACTAACGCCGCGCGAGCCGTTCTGCGAAAGACCGCCCACAGGCTGGCTCCGACCCCGTGTCCCGGGTGTGTTCTTCGCCACGCTCGGGTCTACTGTGAGCCGTGTGGGGCGACAACGACGTCGTCCCCGAAACGTCGCGACGAGGGCCGAAGAACATCTATGTCCGTGGACAGTAATTCCCGTTCAGAAATCTTGCGTGAATGCGCTTCGGAGCAGCAGGGGAGACCCCGCCGTGGCTGCTCGAGCGCTATTACCGCCACGTAGCCGACGAGGACATCGTCGGCTACGGCCCGGATCGGTTGCTCGGGACGCTGCAGTCCCACCAGCAGCTCGCCGCCGACCGCGCCCCGGGCACCACGAAGGTGCGCATGTCGCATCCGACCGTCGAGACCGACGGGTGGTCCTGCCCCTTCGCGATCATGCAGATCGTCACCGACGACATGCCGTTCCTGGTCGACTCGGTGATCGCCGAGCTGTCCCGCCACGACCGCAGCGTCCACGCGCTGATCCACCCGCAGTTGTGGGTGCAGCGTGATGCCGCCGGCCACCTGCAGCAGATCTACGACGCCGACTCGATGCCCGAGACGGGTGCCGACGCGCTCGCTCCGGTGAGTGAATCGTGGATGCACGTCGAGATCGACCTCGGCGCAGACGACGACGCCGACCGTCAGCTCGTCGCCGACGTCCAGCGGGTGCTCGGGGACGTACGCGTCGCCGTCGACGACTGGGACAAGATGCACGCGGAGTGCGAGAAGGTCATCGCGGACCTCGACGGCTCCCGCCCGGAACCCGTCCCGGCCCGGGCCGTGGAGCAGGCGCAGGGCTTCCTGCGCTGGCTGGCCGACAACCACTTCACCTTCCTCGGCTACCGCGAATACACCCTCGACACCGTCGACGGTGAGGACGTGCTGCGGACCGCACCCGGCTCGGGTCTCGGCATCCTGCGCTTCGACAAGCCGTCGTCGCAGTCGTTCGGCCGGCTCAGCCCCCGCGGCCGGGCCATCGCCCGCACACCGCAGTTGCTGACCATCACCAAAGCCAACTCGCGGGCGACCGTCCACCGGCCCTCGTTCCTGGACTACATCGGCATCCGCACGTTCGACTCGCAGGGCAACGTGATCGGTGAGAAGCGGTTCCTCGGTCTGTTCACCTCGAGTGCCTACACCGAGTCGGTCCGCCGCGTCCCCGTCGTGCGCGAGCGGGTCGCCAAAGTCCTTGCCCGGACAGGGTTTACGCCGGACAGCCACTCGGGCAAGGACCTGCTCGAGGTGCTGGAGACCTACCCGCGCGACGAGCTCTTCCAGACTTCCAGCAAGGAGCTCTACGAGATCTCGACGACCGTGCTGCGGCTGCAGGAGCGTCGCCAGTCGCAGATGTTCCGCCGGGTGGACGAGTTCGGCCGGTTCGTCTCGGTGCTGGTCTACCTGCCGCGCGACCGCTACAACACCGGCGTCCGGCTGCGCATCGAACGCGTCCTGCGCGATGCGTATGACGCCGAGGCCGTCGACTACACCACGCGCATCGCCGACTCGCCGCTTGCCCGGATCCACTTCGTGGTCCGCCTGCGCCCCGGAGCCGAGGTACCCGAGGTCGACGAGGACAAGATGCACGAGCAGTTGCTGGAGAGCAGCCGCACCTGGGGTGAGCGCTTGGGCGCGGTCGCCCACCAGGAAGACGGCGAAGACGCCGCTGCGCGCGTGATGAGCCTCTACTCCCGAGCGTTCCCCGAGGCCTACAAGGAGGACTTCACCCCTCGTCAGGGCGTCGCCGACCTGCGCCGCATCGAGGCGCTGACGTCCGACGACGACACGCTGCTGACGCTCTACCGCGACCCGAATGCGGACCCTCGTGAGCGCCGGTTCAAGCTCTTCCGCCGCAACCCGGTCGTGCTGACCGATGTGCTGCCGGTCTTCACCAACCTCGGTGTCAAGGTGACCGACGAGCGTCCCTACTCGATGAAGCGGGCCGACGGCGTCGTCGTGCACGTCTACGACTTCGGCCTGCGCGCCGAAGGCGAGGCCGACTGGGGCACCGATGACGCGTCGACCGCGGAGGTCCGCGACCGCTTCCAGACCGCCTTCAGCGACGCCTGGGAGGGCCACGCGGAGAGCGATGGCCTCGGTGCGCTCGTGCTGCACGCCGGACTCACCTCGCGCCAGGTGATGGTGCTGCGTGCGATCAGCAAATACCTGCGGCAGATCGGTTTCACCTTCAGCCAGAGCTACGTCGAGCAGGCACTACGGGCCAATGCCGACCTCGCACGCGACCTGACCGATCTGTTCGCGGCACGGTTCGACCCGCAGCGGCCGGACGCGGCACGTGACGACGCCGAGGCGCAGATCGTGCAGCGCGTCGAGTCCGCGCTCGACGAGGTCAGCAGCCTCGACCATGACCGGATCATCCGCACCATGATGGGTGTCATCCATGCGACGCTGCGCACCAACGCCTACCAGCGAGACGAGCACGGCCTGCCCAGTCCGGTGCTGAGCATGAAGATCGATTGCGCGTCGGTCCCCGGGCTGCCCAGCCCGAAGCCGAAGTTCGAGATCTGGGTCTATGGCCCTCGCGTCGAAGGCGTGCACCTGCGCTTCGGCATGGTCGCCCGAGGCGGCCTGCGGTGGAGCGACCGCCCGGAGGACTTCCGCACCGAGATCCTCGGCCTGGTCAAGGCCCAGATGGTCAAGAACGCCGTCATCGTGCCCACCGGGTCCAAGGGCGGGTTCGTCGCCAAGCGGCTGCCGGATCCCAGCGACCGGGAGGCCTGGCTGGCGGAAGGCATTGCGTCATACAAGCTGTTCATCTCGGGGTTGCTGGACGTGACCGACAACCTCGTGTCGGGTGACGTGGTCCCACCGAAGGATGTCGTGCGCCACGACGCCGACGACACCTACCTGGTGGTCGCGGCCGACAAGGGCACCGCGAGCTTCAGCGACATCGCCAACGGCGTCGCGCAGTCCTACGGCTACTGGCTGGACGACGCGTTCGCCTCCGGTGGTTCGGCCGGCTACGACCACAAGGCGATGGGCATCACCGCCCGCGGGGCGTGGGAGTCGGTCAAGCGACACTTCCGCGAGATGGGCACCGACACCCAGACGCAGGAGTTCACGGTCGTCGGCGTCGGCGACATGAGCGGTGACGTCTTCGGCAACGGCATGCTGCTGTCCGAGCACATCCGGCTGATCGCCGCGTTCGACCACCGGCACATCTTCCTGGACCCCGAGCCGGCCGCCGCGAGCTCGTATGCCGAGCGTCGTCGGCTCTTCGAGCTGCCGCGATCGTCGTGGGGTGACTACGACACCTCGCTGATCTCGCAGGGCGGCGGAGTCTACCCGCGCAGCGCGAAGTCGATCCCGATCACCCCGCAGGTGCGCAGCGCCCTGGGGCTGGCCGACGACGTCACCAAGCTGGCGCCCAACGAGCTGATGCGTGCGGTGCTGTTGGCGCCGGTCGACCTGTTCTGGAACGGCGGCATCGGCACCTACATCAAGGCGTCCACCGAGACGGCTGCCGACATCGGCGATCGCGCCAACGACCAGATCCGGGTCAGTGGCAACGAGATGCGGGTCAAGGTGATCGGCGAGGGCGGCAACCTCGGTGCCAGCCAGCTCGGCCGGATCGAGGCCGCCCTGCACGGGGTGCGCGTCAACACCGACGCGATCGACAACTCCGCCGGGGTCGACACCTCCGACCACGAGGTCAACATCAAGATCCTGGTCACCGACCTGATGCGCAACGGCCGCTTCGACCTGGAGCAGCGCAACACGCTGCTGCACTCGATGACCGACGAGATCGCGGTGCAGGTGTTGCGGGACAACTACGAGCAGAACGTCCTGCTGGGCAACGCTCGCGCTCAGAAACACGCGATGCTGCCGGTGCACCAGCGCCTCATCCATTGGCTGGAAGACCGCGGGGAGCTGAACCGCGAGCTGGAATTCCTGCCCAGTGATGCGCAGATCGCGACGCGTTCCAGCTCCGAGGACGGCCTGACCTCACCGGAGTTCTCGGTCCTGGTCGCCTACTCGAAGCTGGCGCTGAAGACCGACCTGGCGCACTCCGAGCTGACGGCCGACCCGTGGTTCGAGGAGCGGCTGGCGGCATACTTCCCGAAGCCCATCCGCGACCAGTACACCGCGGAGTTGGCAGGACACCCGCTGCGCCGCGAGATCGTCATCAACCAGGTCGTCAACTCGATGATCAACCGGGGCGGCATCACGTTCGCCTTCCGGGTGGCCGAGGAGACCGGCGCCGGGCCTGAGCAGATTTCGCGTGCCTTCGTGATCGCCCGTGAGGTCTTCGGGCTGACCGAGTTCGTGACCCAGGTGGAGGCGCTGGACAACAACGTCCCGACCGATGCCCAGACCACGCTCTACCTCGAGTTCCGCCGCCTGTTGGACCGGGCGACCCGCTGGCTGGTGCACAGCCGGCCGGCCCGGCTCGACCTCGCGGGCGAGATCGAGCGCTTCGGACCGGTCATGCGCGAGCTGACCCCGAAGCTGCCGGAGATGCTGCAGGGCTCGGAGCACGAGCGCTGGCGGCAACGCCGTGAGGAGATGAGCGAGGGCGGCGTGCCTGCGCAGCTTGCCGGCTGGGCCGCCGCGTTGCTGGACTCCTACTCACTGCTGGACATCACCGAGCAGGCGATCAGCACCGACACTCCGGTCGCCGACGTCGCAGCCGTCTACTTCATGCTGTCCGAGCGGCTGGGCATCGACCGCATCCTGCAGGCCGTCTCGCGGTTGCCGCGCGACGACCGCTGGGACGCACTGGCGCGTGGTGCCGTCCGTGACGACCTGTATACCGTGCTCGACTCGTTCACGGCAGCGGTCATCGCGGACACTCCGGCCACTGAGTCCGCGGACCAGCGGCTGACCCGCTGGGCCGACGAGAACTCCGAGTCGATCAACCGTGCGCAGCAGGCGCTAGTCGGTGTCGCGGAGCTCGACGAGGCAGGGCTGGCGCCGTTGTCGGTGGCGCTGCGCACGCTGCGTTCGGTGGTCCGGTCCGGCTCGGCCAGGTAGACCCACATTAGGCTCAGCACGTGCCCTCGATGAACGACGTGCTGAGCGAGCACACCGACCTGGATCAGTCCGCCTGGGACTGGCTGCACCTGCTGGTCAGTGACTGGCAGTTGCTCGCCGACCTGTCCTTCGCGGACCTGATCCTGTGGGTGCCGACCCGAGACCGCAGTTGGGTCGCCGCAGCACATGTCCGCCCCACCACAGGCGTCGGTGTGTTCGTCAACGACGTCGTGGGCAGCCGCATCGACCACACCCGTCAGCGAACCGTCGCCCAGGCGTATGCCGGTCCGCAGATCATCCGGTCCCACTCCACGATGTGGCGCGATGACGTGCCGGTCCGCGAGGAGGCCATCCCGGTCGTCCAACGCCGCACGGCAGTCGCTGTGCTGACGCGTCATACCAACCTGGCCTCGATGCGCACGCCGAGCAGGCTGGAGGTCACGTACCTGGCCACCGCCGACGCGCTGTCCCGGATGATCGCCGCGGGCGAGTTCCCCAACGCCGCGGCCTCGTCGGCGACCAGGCGGGGCGCGCCGCGGGTGGGCGACGGAGTGCTGCGCCTGGATGCCGAGGGCAACGTCACCTACGCCAGCCCGAATGCCGTTTCGGCGCTGCACCGGCTCGGGCACGACGAGCAGTTGGTCGGTGTCCGACTGGCGTCGGCTCTCGGGCAAGTCCTGCCCGAGCGTGGGCCGGTCGATGAAGAGCTGATGATGGTGCTGACCGGCCGCGTGCCGTGGAGCACCGAGATCGAGTCGCGCAGTGCCTACGTCAGCGCCCGGTCGATCCCGTTGTCCGAGGGCGGGCACCGTACCGGTGCGGTCTTGCTGGTCCGTGACGTGAGTGAAGTACGTCGCCGAGAGCGCGAGCTGCTCAGCAAGGACGCGACGATCCGGGAGATCCATCACCGGGTGAAGAACAACCTGCAGACCGTCGCCGCGGTGCTCCGCCTGCAGGCCCGCCGGCTCGAGGACCCCGAGGCGCGTGCCGCACTCGCCGGAGCGGTGCGGCGCGTCGGCACCATCGCGACCGTGCACGAGACACTCAGCGGCGGCTGGGACGACACGACGCCGTTCGACGAGATCGCGACCGGAGCGCTGCGATCAGCGGTCGAGATCAGCAACCGGTCGCAGGAGCGGGTGAGCGCCACGCTGACCGGCACGTTCGGCTCGCTGCACGCCGAGGACGCGACGGCGGTCGCGATGATCGTCGCCGAACTGGTGCAGAACGCCATCGAGCACGGCTTCGCCACGCACGGGGGACAGGTGAGGCTGGATGCCGAGCGCACGACCAGCGCGGATGGCGAGGACGTGCTGCAGGTGACCGTCTCCGACGACGGCGCCGGTCTGCCCGACGGCTTCGACCCGTCACGGTCCGGGCTCGGCATCCAGATCGTCCGGTCGTTCGTGCAAGACCTGCGCGGGGAGATCAGCTGGTCACGAGTGGAACCGCACGGGACGCAGGTTCGGTTCGCGGCGCGGTTGCGGGACGAGAGTTAGTGCTTCATCCGGCTCGGCGGGCGCGGGCGTTGCGACGCTTCAGGGCGCGGCGCTCGTCCTCGGACAAGCCACCCCAGACGCCGGCGTCCTGGCCGGACTCGAGCGCCCACTTCAGGCAGGTGTCGATGACCTCGCAGCGACGGCACACCTGTTTGGCGTCCTCGATCTGCTGCAAGGCGGGTCCCGTGTTGCCGATGGGGAAGAACAGCTCCGGGTCCTCGTCCAGGCATGCAGCGCGATCGCGCCAATCCATGTGGTTCCGCTCCTTGTTCCAGCCGCACGTGCCGGATGCCCATGCGTCAATGATTCGATCAGGGTGTTGAGTGTTCGGTGGTTCGCGACCGGGGGTCACCCGTGTGCGAACGCTCGATGACGGATCCTGACCCTGCCGGTGTTTACGATGCGGCAACGCCTGTGCGCCATACGTTGTTCCCAACTTTCACAGATACGAACAACTTTCCACAAGCGCTTTGACCAAGAATTTCCCTTTCGAAGGTGAGTTCTCGGTCACACCGGTGCCGAACCGGAGGGGTCGGCGGTGCCGCGTGGTGACGGGCGTCATACCGTGCATGCCGTGACGATGCCCCGCCCCACCTGGCGAATCCCCGCTGTGCTGCTTGCCGTGCAAACCCTGGTGCTGGTGGTGCTCGCCGTCGTGTTGCTGGTCGAGTCAGTCGCCGGCGCCACCGACAGCGGTGCCCGCGCGGCGACGGAGGGTGCGACGGTCCTCGTGCTCGCTGCCTGCTGTGGGCTGCTGGCCTGGGGCTTCTGGCGCGAGCGCAGCCTCGCGCGCACCCCGTCGCTGCTCTGGAACGTACTGGCGGTGATCGTCGGGTTCACCGTCGCGACCTCCGGTGCCCCCGTCATCGGGGTGCTGGTGATCGTGGCCGGCGTGCTGACGTTCGTCGCGACGCTGCGCGTGCCGACCTACGACCTGGACGACGGCGAGTAGCAGCGCCTTCGGCTCACATCCGGGCGGCGAGCAACTGCAGGATCAGCGGCATGACCTGCTGCTGCATCACCTGGCCGGAGTCGAAGCCGTCCACGTCGAGCGAGTAGAAGCCGTCGAAGGTGAGTTTCAGTTGCATCGCGGTACGACCGTTGCCGACTACCGTGCTGTAGGTCGGTGATCCGCCGTCGCCGGGCTCGATGCTCAGCCGCTGGGTCCTGAAGGACCCGTCCTTGTAGTAGGTATGTGCCGACTGCGGCTTGCCTCCGGCGTCGGTATAGACCGTCCGATCGCTGGACCGCTTGCTGTCGTACGCCGTCAGCACCGAGTCCTCGGTGCCCACCGACGTGATGCTCAGGGTGATGGTGTTCTGGGTGTGGCTGTCGGAGTTGGAGTCGCCCTTCAGGGACGGGGTGATGACCAACTTGGTCGGGCCGTCCGGAGTGAAGCCGATCTTGGTGGCATCGGGGAAGATGCCGATCAGTTCTTTGATTGACAGCAGCCGCCCCGCGACCGGCCAGTCCGACTGCGCGACGCCGCCGTCGGTGATCGGTGGGTCGTAGACGGGGAGCTTGGTGTCGAAGGCGAGCTTGCGGCCGTCCTTGTTGGCGACGACGACACCGGGGAGTCCCACTGACCGGGCTTGTCGGTCTTGTACGGCTCGTGCGGCTTCGGCCCGTCCGTGGTGCTCGTCGCTGACGAGGCGCCACTGCCGCTGCCACCGCACCCGGTGAGCACGGACACGGCGACGACGCCGGCGGTCAGGAGGGCGAGGCGTTTCATGCGGTTGCCTTTGCGGTGGTGGTGAGCTTGGCCCCCAGCAACTGGACCAGGGAGGGCACGACGGCCGTGCGATAGGCGCGTCGGGACTTCAGGTAGTCGGAGTTCAGGGTGGTGAAACCGATGCCGCTGAACCAGATCTCGCCGGCGACGTCACCGTGCTGCACCAGCACCTTGGTCGTGGTGCCGTCGGTGTATGCCGCCGACGTGCCGAACGACTTGTTGGGGTAAAAGGTATAGAGCCCAGGGCGTTTCGCCGATCGGGCGCGCGCCTGTGCGAGGTCCTTGGTCCACTGCTTGCCGACCTGTTGCGGCAGTCCGAAGCCGCGGATGTTGACCATCAGCTTGCTGCGGTCGTCGTTGGACTCGCCCGAGATCTGCAGGTTCAAAGTGCAGGTGGTGGGCTTCGTGGTCGACCCGCCGCCCGGCAGGTCGCCGGTGTGGCACGCCGCAGCAGTGACACCGGTCAGACCCCGCATGACCTGCTGCAGCTCGGCCCGAGTGAAGAGGTCGGTCGCCGACGGCCAGGTGTCGTCCATCGGCTTCTTGCCAGTCGGGTCCACCCGCACGTTGAAGTGCCCGGACGGAGTGATCGCTTTCGCCTCGGGCGGCGTTGCCCCCTCCGGCGCCGCCGGGGACTGTATGGCGTCACGGACGGCTTGGGTTTGGTCGAGGGCGACGACGCGCGCGATGTGCTTGCGCTGGGCTTGGCGGGGCTGGTGTTCCCCGCGGCATACGCCGTGTATGCCGGGACGGTCACCGCGACGGCGACGGCCAGCCCTGTGGCGAGGGCAGTTGGTTTCTTCATGCGTACTTTCTCGGCATCCGGTCGGCAAGATCCTTGGCGAGCACCGGGAAGACCCCGGTGAGCATGGTGTTGCGGGAGTCGTTCAGCGAATTGAAACCGTTGAAGGTCAAGTTGATCCACGCCGCCAGGTTGCCGTCCGACACCAGCACCGAAGACAGGTTGTTGTCGAGGTAGTAGCTGCCCTTGGCGCTGAACGAGCCGCTGGTGAAGAAGCGCTCACCGGACTTGCGGGACGAGAAGTCCGTGTTGCGCTCGGAGGTCCACGGCTCGCTGACCTTCTCGTCGGCGCCGATGGTGACGATCGAGACGACGATCTCATTGGTGTAGCCGCCGCCACCCTTGAGCGCCACCGACCAGGTGCAGGAGGCGTTCTTGTCCGTGGACGAGGGACCGTTGACACCCTTGACGCACTTGCCGAGCGTGACCGAGGTCGCTTCGGGGATCGCGCCCCTGAGTTGCTCGGAGGTGAGCACGCTGTCGGCGCTCGGCCACTGCGACGACGGGACGTTGGGGTCGTCCGCCTTGGCCAGGGTGAACGACCACGGGGCGCCGCCGGAGACGACCTTGCGGCCAGAACTCGCCGCGGGCAGCTTCGCTGCGATCAGGCCATCCTGGGTGGAGCCCTCGGTCCACGGTGGGGCCGATTTCGTGCCGCTGCTCCCGCCGCCGCCGCACCCGGCCAGTAGACCCACTGCGACAACCACGGAGGTTCCGACGTACGCCGCGCGTGCCCTGGCCATGAAATGCACTCCCCTTTTGGTCGGCTCAGTGGATCGGCTGTCGATCACCTCACGGTGACGCTCATTATGACCCGAGCGGCCGCCGATGGGTTCCAACACCCGTGAGCTACACCGGAGATCAGCTGATCTCCAGCAGTACGTCGCCACCCTCGACGAGCGACTGGTCGGGTATGGCGAGCCGGCGCACCGTCCCGGCCAACGGAGTGGTCAGGGCGGCCTCGAGCTTCATGGCCTCGAGGACCGCGACCACGTCGCCGGTCGCCACCTGGTCGCCGACCGCGACTGCGAAGGTCACGGCCCCGCCGAAGGGCGCGGTGATGCCACCGAGGGTGGTGGTGTCGGGCCGACCGCTGATGCGTGCGACGGCCAGCGGCCGAGGGACGGCATGCAACGAACGGGCCATGGCCCGACCTTGGGGTCGGGCCATGGCCCGTTCGAGAACTTGCTCGTCCAGGATCAGCCGACGTGAACGGCGGCCTCCTCGGTGGCGAGCTGGGTGTGCTTGATGTTCAGCAGGGTGATGACCAGCACGGTGCCGATCAGCAGCATCCCCGCGGCGAACCAGAAGGCGTGGGTCGACCCGTAGGTCTGCGCCTGCAGCGCCGCTTGGTGCGTTGCGTCAGCGATCTGACCCTTCGTCGGGGTCTGACCGGCGGCCGTGGCCTTCTCCATCGCTGCCTGACCGGCCGCGGCCAGGTCATTGCCCTTCTGCGTCGCGTAGTGCGTGAACACTGTTGTCAACGCTGCAATTCCGACAGCTCCTCCGATTTGCTGTGCGGTATTGAGCGCCGACGCGGCGGCACCCGAGTCGTCCTTGCTGACCCCGGCGGTGGCGGTCAGGGTCAGCGGAATGAACAGGAACCCCATGCCGAAGCCCATGACCGTGACCCACGGCAGAAGGTGCGATGCGTAGCCACTGCTCGTCGACAACTGGGTGAATCCCCACATTGCGGCGGTCGTCATGACTCCACCGAAGCCGGCCAGCCAGCGGGGGTCGACCCGCCCGGCCAGGTTCGACGCGATGCCCGCGGCTGCCACGATCCCGACGCTGAACGGCAGGAACGAGAACCCGGACTTGACCGGCGAGTAGCCCAGCACCTGCTGGACGAACAGGCCGAGGAAGAAGAACATCGAGAACATCCCGGCACCGATCAGCAGCATCGAGAAGAGCGACACTGCGCGGGTGCGGTCGGTGAGGATGCGCATCGGCAGCAGCGGGTGCTTCACCCGACTCTCCACGAGAACGAAGATCGCGAGGACGACCAACCCGCCGATCAGCGGGAAGAGGGTCTCGAAATCTCCCCACGAGGAGCCCTGCTGGCCGGCGTGGGACAGGCCGTAGACGATGCCGAGGAGACCCACGGTGCCGGTCACGGCGCCCCAGACGTCGAGCGTCCCATCACTGCCCTCGGACTCGATCAGCACCCGCGGTGCGAGAGCTGCGACGGCGAGACCGATCGGGACGTTGATGAAGAACGTCCAGCGCCAGTCTGCTTCGGTGAGCAGCCCACCGAGGATGAGACCGACCGCTGCGCCCGCACCGGACATTGCCGCGTAGACGGCCATGGCCCGGTTGCGCTCCTTCCCCGCGGGGAAAGTGGTGTTGATCAGGGCGAGTGCGGCAGGTGACGCCAGCGCTGCGCCGGCGCCTTGCAGGGCGCGAGCGGCCAGGAGGAGCGGCCCGGTCGGTGCGATACCGCCGATCAGTGAGGCGATCGCGAAGACCGTCACACCCAGGATGAACATGCGGCGGCGGCCGAAGAGATCGCCCAGGCGTCCGCCGAGCAGCAACAGGCTGCCGAAGGACAAAGCGTATGCCGTGACGACCCACTGCACGCTCGACTGCGTGAAGTTCAGGTCGGTCAAGATGTGCGGTGTGGCGATGTTCACGATCGTGCCGTCCAGCACGATCATCAACTGCGCCATGGCGATGACGATGAGCGCCACGGTGAGGTTTGTCTTCCTCGGTGTGGCCTTCTCCTCGGACACCACGTCGACGATTGCGGTCATCGGGTGTTCCTTCCACTGATTGGTGCCCGACGGTGATTAGGCACAGGGGTATTCGGCCGGCGACCGAGCACGGTCGTCGGATGGTATGAGGGCAGATGGTGCCGTTCCGCCGCGCTGCGACGGGTGAGTGACTACCTGAAAAGGAAAGCGGGTCTAGCGGACTACTGCTGTCCGCTGTCCCTCACGCTGGCCCGGCAAGCGGGGAGCATGACCTGCTCGATGGTTGAAGTGATGAAGGGTTCGTCCGGACATTCGCCCGTGGTCATCACCCGATAGGCGATGGCCGACGGCAGGATGCCGGCAAGTTGGTCGACGTCGGCATGGGCGCCGACCTCGCCTCGCTGCTGTGCGCGAAGGACGACCTCACGCAGCTGCGCCATACGCGGCTTCATGAAGCGTTCGTTGAAAACCGAAGTCAGCTCGGCGTCGCGATGGATCGCAGAGACGACGGCGCCGAAGAGCAGCGTCGACTTCTCGTTGAATTCCTGGTCGTCGCAGAAATGGAAGGTGAGGTCGCCGACCAGGCTGCCGGTGTCGGGCAGGCCGTGCGGGTCCTCGCCGCCCTGTGCCTTGAGATGCTCCAGCGCACTGACCACCAGATCGGCCTTGGTCGGCCATTTCCGGTAGAGAGTCGCCTTGCTGGCGCGCACCTTCGCGGCCACTGCGTCGAAGGTCATCCGGTCGTAGCCGACCTCGATGAGCGTCGCGATGACGCCCTCCAGGATCTCCGCCTCGCGGTCACCTTCGACACGTGGCTTGCTGCCGACTTCGGTGGTGGTCGCTGAGACGTTCATCGCGGTAGGTCCTTCCTTGGGGAGTAGGTCATCGAGTACCAGTCTTCCTGATCTTCGATGAAACGAAACTGTTTCGTTCCATGTCAAGGTAAACCCCTCCACTCGTGGATGCAAGTCATCTGTGGCGATATGGCTGTGATGTGGGTCGCATCGGTTGTCTATGGAGGGCTGGGGGTCCGTCGGCCGCGGCGAGGAGTAGGTTGCTGGACGCAACCTGACAGCGCGGTCTTGGAGGAAGTAGTGGCGCGTGCACGCGGCGAGATCGTCGGCTGGGCAAAGCACCGAACGGCGGTCGAAGACCTGCAACGTCAGTTGGCAGCGATGCCTGCGGCCGCGCCCGTTCGGCTGGCCAAGAAGACGTCGAACCTCTTCCGCCCTCGTGAGGCGAATCCTGTTCCAGGACTTGATGTTTCGCGCTTGAACGGCGTCGTTGAGGTGGATCCTCGCGCAGGTACGGCGGACGTGCAGGGTATGACGACCTACGAGGACCTGGTCGATGCGACGTTGCGTTACGGACTGATGCCGTATGTCGTGCCGCAGCTGCGCACGATCACGCTCGGCGGCGCGGTCACCGGTCTCGGGATCGAGTCGTCGTCATTCCGCAACGGACTGCCGCACGAGTCGGTACTCGAGATGGATGTGCTGACCGGTGCCGGCGAGATCGTCACGGCCACCGATGACAACGAGCATGCCGATCTCTTCCGGTCGTTCCCCAATTCCTACGGCTCGCTCGGCTACTCGGTGCGGCTGAAGATCAGGCTGGAGCGGGTGGCGCCATACGTCCATCTACGGCACGTGCGCTTCGACGCGATCAGCGAGCTGATCGACACGCTCCGGCAGATCCTGAAGGAACGCAGCTACAACGGCGAGGACGTGGAATTCGTTGACGGAGTAGTGTTTTCGCGCGCCGAGTCCTACCTCGTGCTGGGAAGCTGGGCAAGTTCTGCGCCATACACCTCCGACTACACGGGCCAGCAGATCTTCTACCGCTCCATCCAGCAACGCGGCGAGGACTATCTGAGTGCGTTGGACTACTTGTGGCGGTGGGACACCGACTGGTTCTGGTGCAACCGTGCGCTCGGACTGCAGAACCCGAAGCTCCGCCGGCTGGTGCCGCGGCGTTATCTGCGCAGCGACGTCTACAGCAAGGTCATCCGCTGGGAGAACAACCACGGCTACTTCGCCAAGCTGGACGCCAAGAAGGGCAAGCTGCCACGGGAGCGCGTGGTGCAGGACGTCGAGGTCTCTCTCGACCGCACCGAAGAGTTCCTCGACTGGTTCCTCGACAACGTTCCGATCGAGCCGATCTGGTTGTGCCCGTTGGCTGTTCGCGATCACGAGCACGGGAACCAACCGTGGCCGCTCTATCCGCTGAAGCGGGGGAGCAGTACGTCAACGTCGGCTTCTGGTCGACCGTCGAGATCGCTCCGGGGCGGGCGGACGGTGACGTCAACAAGGACATCGAGCGCGTCATCCACGAGATGGGTGGTCACAAGTCGCTCTACAGCGATGTCTATTACGACGAAGAGACCTTCTGGAATCTTTACGGTGGAGAGACACTCAAGGCAGTGAAGAGCAAGTACGACCCGGACGGGCGGCTGCCCGACCTCTACACGAAGGCGGTGAAGCGGCGGTGACTCTTGGCATCGGCGAAATTTCCGACCGGATCTTCGGCACCGATGTGCCATTCGCGGTCAGGGCCTACGACGGCTCCCGCGGCGGAAATCCGGACGCAGTGGTGACGATCGACATCTCCAACGAGAGGGCACTGCGCTATCTCGTCACGGCTCCCGGCGAGCTGGGGCTGGCCCGCGCCTACATCATGGGTGACCTGCTGGTCGAAGGCATCGACCCGGGCGATCCCTATGAATTCCTCTCGCTCTTCCTGGATGGCTTCGCGGTCAAGAGGCCGTCGGCCGCTGAGTTGGTCGACATCACCCGATCGTTGGGATTGAAGAGTTTTCGGATGCCGGCCCTGCCGTCGCAAGAAGCGGTGCCGCAGTGGCGGCGCACGGTGGAGGGTTTGCGTCACTCCCGCAAGCGGGACGCAGAAGCGATCCACCACCACTACGACGTCAGTAACGAGTTCTACGAGTTGGTGCTCGGCCCGACGATGGCCTACACCTGCGCGTGCTACCCGGACGCAGGAGCGACCTTGGAGCAGGCGCAGGAGCACAAGTTCGACCTGGTCTGCAAGAAGCTCGGCCTGCGGCCGGGCATGCGGCTGCTCGACATCGGCTGTGGCTGGGGCGGCATGGTCAAGCACGCGGTCACGAACTACGGCGTGACGGCGCTCGGTGTGACGCTTTCCGCCGAGCAGGCGTCCTGGGCGCAGCAGAGCCTCAAGGTGCACGGTCTCGATGACCGCGCCGAGGTGCGGCACGGCGACTACCGCGACATCACCGAGACGGGCTTCGACGCCGTTAGCTCGATCGGGCTCACCGAGCACATCGGCGTCAAGAACTACCCCAGCTACTTCAAGTTCAACTATGACAAGCTCAAGGTCGGTGGTCGGATGCTCAACCACAGCATCACCCGGCCCGACAACAAGGCGCCGGCGCTGACCCGCGGCGGCTTCATCAACCGGTACGTCTTCCCCGATGGCGAGATCACGGGCGTCGGCACCATCATCTCGGCGATGGAGGACGAGGGTTTCGAGGTCCGGCACAGCGAGGACCTGCGCGAGCACTACGCCCGCACGACCCGCGAGTGGTGCAAGAACCTCTCCGCGAACTGGGACGAGTGCGTGCGCGACGCCGGTGCGCAGACCTCCCGGGTGTGGGGCCTCTACCTGGCCGGATCGTCCATCGGCTTCGAGCGCAACCACATCCAGCTGCATCAGGCGCTCGGCGAAAAGATCGCGCCCGACGGGAAGGCGGCATACCCGCTGCGCCCCGACTTCGGCGTCTGAGCCACGGGGAATCGGTTCGCGTTCGCCGGCGTTGGACCCTATGCTTCGACGCACAACTGAACAGTGGTGATGGTTCGCGCTGCAGACCCTCGGGCTGCAGTCATGACGATGTGCCGACGATGCGTCGGACGACCGAGGAACGAGGTCGGACGACGAGGAGGAGGCGCATCAAAATCAAATGGGGGTGATCGGTTTCGACGCTGATCGCCGTCGTAGGGGAAGCGGGCCGAGGATGCACGGTTATCTCGTTAACGCTCCGTGCAAAACCAATAGGTGCCGACTCAAATCGCACCGACTTCGCCCTCGCTGCCTAAGCGAGCCTGAAGTCCGTCAGCCTGGGCTAGTTCTCGACCCAGTGTCTGGCGTCAGCTAGAGGACTTGCTGTGTCGTCACGTCGAGGGGCGGCACGGGACTCTTTCTCGACTGGGCCTGTCAGGGAACGTGTGCGCGCGAGCCCTGGGGCCGAGAAAATCCTCAGCGCACTGCGCCCGGAGAAGCCTTATCTCGCCGCCAGCGGACGCGGGTTCGATTCCCGCCACCTCCACAAGAGCCATCATCACCTCGGAAACGCCGCGGCCCGTTCGTTCGGGTCGCGGCGTTTCTTTGTCGTGGGCCCGCTTGGCCAGGAGTCGCTGCAATTAACCGACCCAACCCCGCCACTCAGCACTACGTTCGCGAGACCGGTCCGGTCAGATATACGCATCGCGAAGGGTCCACAGCAATGACGAACGTCCCTCTCGTGCCTGCAACTCCGGCGGAATCGCTCCGACGGTCGGTCTCCGGCCGGGTGCTCGAGTCCGGAGACCCCGGGTGGGCCGACGCGACGTCCGGCTTCAATCTCGCAGTCACCCACCGCCCTGACGTGGTCGTCGCCGCCGCGTGCACCGAGGACGTCGTCCAGGCGGTCCGGTTCGCCGGGGACCAGGGTCTGCCGATCGGTGTGCAGGCGACCGGTCACGGCGCCACGGTCCCGGTCGAGGGTGGTGTGCTGATCGACACCAGCTCGATGAACGCACTGCACGTCGACCCGGAGCGCCGCACAGCTCGAGTGGCTGCGGGCGTCCGTTGGCAGCCGGTGATCGACGCCGCCGCGCCATACGGGCTCGCGCCGTTGAACGGATCGTCCGTGACGGTCGGCGTGGTCGGTTACACGCTCGGTGGCGGGCTCGGCCCGATGGCCCGCACCTTCGGATTCGCGGCCGATCACGTGCGACGGCTGCAGTTGGTCACGGCCGACGGAGCAGTGCACGAGGTCACTGCCGACTCGGAGCCCGAGCTCTTCTGGGGTCTGCGTGGGGGCAAGTGCCAGCTCGGCATCGTGACCGAGCTCGACTTCGACCTGATGCCGGTGGCGCATTACTACGGCGGAGGATTGTTCTTCGACGGTCAGCACGCGCCGGCTGTGCTGCACGCCTGGCGCGAGTGGGTCAGTCAGCTCCCCGACCGGGCGAACAGCTCGATCGCCCTACTACGGCTACCGGATCTTCCCGACGTCCCGCAGCCATTGCGCGGACGGCTGACCGTGCATGTTCGGTATTTGTATGTCGGTGGGTCCGACCAGGGCGAACGGGAGCTCGCGCCGATCCGTGCGATCGCACCCGCGCTCATCGACACCGTTGCGGTCACGCCATACTCGGCGATCGCGTCGGTGCACTGCGATCCGGCTGATCCGCTTCCGGCATGGGACACGAGCTGCCTGCTGACGGACCTGCCGGCGGTGGCCGTCGACGCGTTGCTCGCGGCGGCCGGACCCGGCGTCGAGGTGCCGTTGATCGTCGCCGAGATCAGGCCGTTGAGTGGCGCAGTAGCCGGAACACAAGGATCTGACAACGCCGTCGGTGGCCGGGGTGCCGCCTTCAACGCGTACGTCGTTGGTGCACTGCCACCCCCACTCATCGAAGCCACACCGGCGGCTGGCCGTGCCGTCATCGACGCGCTCGCTCCCTGGGCCACCGGGGGCACCTTGATCAACTTCCACGGCTGCGATACGAGTCGTCCCATCGACGCCTGGTCGGCTGAGACTCGCGACCGTCTCGACGCACTGCACGAGCGCCACGATCCGCACGGCGGCTTCCGCTTCGCACAGCCCCACAGCCGCCTTCGATGACGGCGGTGCGGGGCAGAAGTTTCCGGAGCCTTGCGGGGAGTCGGTGACTTCTTCGGCCCGCAGGTCGGTTGTGGACCCTACGATGTCGACAACCGAGCGAGAGGATCCCCATGCGGGTCGGAGTCGTCAGGGAAGCCGCGACGGAGGAGACCCGAGTCGCCGCGACCCCAGCCACCGTCCGTGAGCTGCGCAAGCTCGGGTATGACGTGCTGGTCGAGCCGGGTGCGGGGAGCAGTCCAGCTTCGCCGACGAGGCGTACGCCGAAGCCGGTGCCGAGCTCGGCGACGCGTTGACGGCGGACATCGTCCTCGGAGTCAACGCGCTCGCGGCAGATCAACTCGACCAGCTGCACGCAGGTGCGACCGTCGTCGGCATACTCGCTCCGCGCCTGCACCCCGGGTTGGTCGAAGACCTGGCGCAGCGACCGATCACCGCTATGTCGCTCGACGCCGCACCGCGGATCTCGCGGGCCCAGTCGCTGGACGTGTTGTCGTCGATGGCGAACATCGCCGGCTACCGCGCGGTGGTGGAGGCCGCGCACGCGTTCGGGCGGTTCTTCACCGGGCAGGTGACGGCCGCCGGCAAGGTGCCCCCGGCGAAAGTGTTGGTGTGTGGCGCCGGTGTCGCCGGGCTGGCTGCGATCGGTACGGCGGTCTCGCTGGGCGCGATCGTGCGGGCCACCGACCCTCGCCCCGAGGTTGCCGACCAGGTGAGATCCCTTGGTGGCGAATACCTTTCGATCGAAGATCCAGATGCCGAAGTGTCTGCCACGGGCTACGCCAAGGAGATGGGTGAGGACTACAAAGCACGCGAGGTGCAGCTCTATGCGGACCAGGCGCGCGACGTCGACATCATCGTGACGACCGCCCTGATCCCGGGCCGGCCGGCGCCGCGCCTCATCACCGCTGACATGGTGGCGACGATGCGGTCCGGGAGTGTCCTGGTCGACATGGCCGCCGCCAACGGAGGCAACGTCGAGGGTTCCGTGGCCGGCGAAAAGATCGTCACGGACGGCGGCGTGACGATCATCGGCTACACCGATCTCGCCGGCCGACTGCCCGCCCAGGCATCCCAGCTCTACGGCACCAACCTGGTCAACCTGCTGAAGCTGCTCACACCCGGCAAGGACGGCGTCCTGGTCATCGATGAGGACGACGTCGTGCAGCGCTCGATCCTGGTGGTGCGCGACGGGCAGCTGCGCTGGCCCCCACCACCCGTGCAGGTGTCGGTGGCGCCGGCAGCGGGCGGCGATGAGAAGCGGCCCGAGCCGAAGCCGGAGAAACAGCCGCTGACGCCGGGCCGGCGGCTGGCCGGAGTCCTCGTGGTCGCGGGCGTGCTCTTCGTCCTGCTGGCGATCTCGCCGGCAGCACTCACGGTGCATCTGACGGTCTTCGCGCTGGCAATCGTCATCGGCTACTACGTGATTCGCAATGTGCACCACGCGCTGCACACGCCGCTGATGTCGGTCACCAACGCCATCTCCGGCATCATCGTCGTCGGCGCATTGCTGCAGATCGGCCAGCACGACACCGCCATCACAATCGTCTCGTTCGCGGCGATCCTGCTCGCGTCGATCAACGTCTTCGGCGGTTTCGCGGTCACCCGCCGCATGCTCGGAATGTTCACGCGCTCATGATCACAGTCGCTTCCGCCGCTTCTGCGGCATACATCGTCGCCGCCCTGCTCTTCATCCTTGCCCTTGACGGATTGTCGAGACACGAGACAGCCAAGGTCGGCAACACCTTCGGCATCGCTGGTATGACGCTGGCGCTCGCAGCCACCATCGCGCTCGCGATCGACCGGGACATCGAGGGATCCGGGCTCGGCCTGCTGGTCGTGGCCATGATCATCGGTGCCGCGATCGGCCTGTGGCGAGCGCGCGTCGTCGAGATGACCGGGATGCCGGAGCTGATCGCTGCGCTGCATTCCTTCGTCGGGCTCGCCGCTGTCCTGGTCGGCTGGAACGGCTATCTGGAGGTGGAGAACGACCCGCACGGCGCCGAGGCTGCGCACCTGAATGCCTTGAGCACCTTGGGGATTCACCACGCCGAGGTGTTCATCGGCGTCTTCGTCGGAGCGGTCACCTTCACCGGGTCGATCATCGCGTTCCTGAAGCTGTCGGCTCGGATGAAGTCCAAGCCACTGGTCCTGCCGGGCAAGAACCTGCTCAACCTCGGCACCCTGGTCGTGTTCGTCGGGCTGACGGTGTGGTTCGTCATACAACCCCAGCTGTGGCTGCTGGTCGTGGTGACGCTGCTGGCGCTCGCGCTCGGCCTGCACCTGGTCGCGTCGATCGGCGGCGGCGACATGCCGGTCGTGGTGTCGATGCTCAACAGTTACTCCGGCTGGGCGGCCGCCGCCTCTGGCTTCCTGCTCGAGAACGACCTGCTGATCGTCACCGGCGCGCTGGTCGGATCCTCGGGCGCCTACCTGTCCTACATCATGTGCCAGGCGATGAACCGCTCCTTCCTGTCGGTCATCGCCGGCGGATTCGGCATCGAGGCCGGTCCGTCGGCCGGCGGTGATCTCGGCAGCCATCGGGAGACGAGTGTCGCCGAGGTCGCGGAGCTGCTGTCCGCGGCGAGTTCGGTCGTCATCGCGCCCGGTTACGGAATGGCGGTCGCGCAAGCCCAGTATGGCGTCGCCGACCTGACGAAAGTCTTGCGCGACAAGGGAATCCAGGTGCGGTTCGCCATACATCCGGTCGCAGGGCGACTGCCCGGGCACATGAACGTGCTGCTCGCCGAGGCCAAGGTGCCCTACGACATCGTGCTCGAAATGGACGAGGTCAACGACGACTTCGCCGCCACCGACGTCGTGCTGGTGATCGGCGCGAACGACACGGTGAACCCGGCCGCCGCGGAGGACCCGAGCTCACCGATCGCCGGTATGCCGGTGCTGCGCGTGTGGGAGGCCACGGACGTCGTCGTCCTGAAGCGGTCAATGGCCTCGGGGTATGCCGGAGTGCCCAACCCGCTCTTCCATCGCGACAACACCGGGATGCTCTTCGGCGACGCGAAGGATCAGGTGACGGCGATCATCGCCGGCCTGCGCTGACCCCCGGTGGCGCGCGAACCCGCGGACCCACAACAATGGCGGTCATGACCGCGCTGCCTTCCGTGTCCAATTCGATCACCGCCCGCATCGAACTCCCCGGGCGGGCGACCGCCGTCAGCGAGTTGACCGGCGCCGTCGAGCGCAACGGCGGGCTGGTGACAGCGCTCGACATCACCCACTCGGACAACGCTCGAATGACGATCGACGTCACGGCAGCGGCGCGCGACGCGGACCACGCAGCCGAGTTGGTGGCCGCGATGCGCGCGGTCGAGGGCGTCGAGATCCACAAGGTCAGTGACCGCACCTTCCTGGCGCACCTCGGCGGCAAGCTGAGCATCGAGTCGAAGGTCCCCATCCGCAACCGTGACGACCTGTCCATGGTCTACACCCCGGGTGTCGCACGCGTTTGCCTCGACATCGCCGAAAACCCTGACGACGCAAGGCGTTTGACGATCAAGCGCAACACCGTCGCGGTAGTCACGGACGGCACAGCGGTGCTCGGTCTGGGCGACATCGGCCCACTCGCTGCGCTGCCTGTCATGGAGGGCAAGGCGGCGCTGTTCAAGCGCTTCGCCGGCATCGACGCGTTCCCGCTGTGCCTGGACACCAAGGACACCGAGGAGATCATCCGGACGGTCAAGGCGGTCGCGCCGGTCTTCGCCGGCATCAACCTCGAGGACATCTCGGCGCCGCGCTGCTTCGAGATCGAGCGCCGCTTGCGCGATGAACTCGACATCCCGGTCTTCCACGACGACCAGCACGGCACCGCGATCGTGGTCCTCGCGGCGCTCCGCAACGCGCTGCGGGTGGTGGGCAAGGAGTTGTCAGAGGTCCGCATCGTCCAGTCCGGTGCCGGTGCCGCAGGCACGGCGATCGCGTTGCTCCTCTCGGCCGCCGGCGCGACGGACATCGTGCTGTCCGACATCAACGGTGTGGTCGAGCCGGAGCGCGACGACATCAAGTCCGCCCCGGACAGTGCGCTGGCAAAGCTCGCCGCGACGACGAACCCCGGTCGCGTCACCGGCACTTTGAAGGACGCGGTGCGCGGCGCCGACGTCTTCATCGGGGTCTCGGCACCCAACCTCCTGAACGGCGATGACATCGCCGGTATGGCGGACGACGCGATCGTCTTCGCGCTCGCCAACCCGGACCCCGAGGTCGACCCGACGGCAGCGGCCGAGCACGCGACCGTGGTCGCCACCGGGCGCAGCGACTTCGCCAATCAGATCAACAACGTGCTGATCTTCCCGGGTGTCTTCCGTGGTCTGCTCGATGCGGCAGCCAGCCGCGTCACGACGCACGTGATGCTGGCTGCTGCCGAGGCGCTCGCGGATGTCGTGAAGCCGGAGGAACTCAACCCGGCATACATCGTCCCGAGCGTTTTCCATCCGGACGTCTCCAAGGTCGTCGCGCGCGCGGTTGCCGACGCGGTCCGCGCCGATGAGGGCGACGAACACGCATAAGCCTCAGGTCTTGCGCTGAGCGCGCCGTGACCCCGACTTCAGTCGTGCGCTCACGGCGCGTCGGGCGACCGGTCCGAGATCGTCGATCGCGTCGCTGACCTGCGCGAGTTGAGTGAGCGCGTCCAAGGCAGCGGTGCCTCCTTCAGGGTCGACCCCGTCATACAGTTCGAGGCCGATGAAGCTCGCGCACACGATGCGGGACAGGCCACGGGCGTCGGAGACGTCGGCGAGCAGGCTGCCGCGCAGGACCCGGTCGATCACTGTCTCGATCTCGTCGACCCACCGGGTCATTCCATAACGTGCCGGGGCGGCGAGCTTCGGGTCGTGCTGACCGCCGGCCATCAGCTGCGCCATGAGGGCGACGTTGCCGGAAGCCTGCTCGGCGGCGTGCAATTCTCGCCCGGTCCGTAATAGGGCAGACAGCGACTCCACCTCGGCGAAGGCCGCGCGGTAATGATCTGCGCTCGCGTCCACTGCGTGTCGGGCAGCGGTGTCGATCAGGCCGGTGAGGGTGCCGAAGTGATAGAAGACAAGCGCCTGATTGACGTCGGCGCGCGCGGCGACGACGCGCGCCGAGACGCCCGTGATGCCGTCGGTGCGCAGGACGTCGATCGTCGCGTCGATCAGCTTGGTCTTGGTGTCCGGCATGATGCCGCAACCGTAAGTCATGCCGGCCGTGGAAGCCGCCGGTTCGTGCGTCGGTGGCCGACGATCAGGATCGCGACTGCCGCCGACACGACCACGATCCCGACCGTGATGAACGGCAGAGCAGACAACCAGTGGAAGTGGGTGCTGCCGTCTCCGGCGACTGGGGGAGTGGCGTCAGTGCACTGTCCCGAGGGGTCGCACGTGGCCGAACTCTGACACATGGTCACTCCGCCGGAAGACGCGCAGTGGTCGCCTTCGGCATCGGACATGAACGTCGTCCAACTGCCGAGGTAGCCGATCACCAATGCCGGCAGCAGGAGTAGTCCAGCCATGGTGTGTGTCCGCCCTGGCCGTCGGAACGTGCGCCACGCGCTCAGGCCGAGGAGTGCCCATGCGACGGGTGCGACCAAAATCCCGATCGTCAACAGGCCGGAGATTTCCACGGCCGAGGCAAGACCGGCAGCACTCCAGAGGATGAACAGTCCGATGTCCGGGAGCCAACCACTCGTGTTGGTCGATCTCATGGACTCCACCCTTCCTGCCGAGTTGAGCAAGCGCTCAACAAGAGGATACGACAGAATTGAGCGTTCGCTCAAGAGCGAAATGCGACGGATATCACGTGCGTGTGGGCGTTCTCGTTTTGGTCGAGGGCGACACCCTCCGCTAACGTTGCCTTTGTTAATTACGCGGTCTTGCGTTCATTGCTGACTTTCCTTTTGTGAGCGCCGAGATCATCCGGCGCCGAGGACCCTCGAGCAGCGACATCCGCCACCGATGCGGATCATCCGTCGTGCCCGAGCCTCGCGAGGTGCGCTCAGCAGCACCAGAAGAACTCAGAGGAAATAACGCATGCCCAACAAGAAATCCATGGACGGCAAAAAGGCACGCTGGACGCGCGCCCAGAAGCTCGAGGTCAAGCGCTCCGACGTGCGCAAGCAGCGCGGCGAGTTCGCCGGGAGCGACCGCGGACCCCGCAAGGAACACAGTGAGTCTGCCGGCCGTCCCGAGCGCGGAGCTCGCCGTGAAGGCGACCGCGGACCGCGCCGTTTCGAGGACCGTCCGCAGCGTCGCTCCGACGAGCGCCGCGACGGCGACAACGGTGGTTACGGCCGTCGCGACGACCGTGGCGGCTACCAGGGTCGTGACGACCGCCGTGGTGGTTACCAGGGCCGCGATGACCGTTCTGCTTCGGGCCAGCGTGATGACCGCCGTGGTGGTTACCAGGGTCGCGATGACCGTTCTGCTTCGGGCCAGCGTGATGACCGTCGTGGTGGTTACCAGGGTCGTGACGACCGTTCCGGTCCGAGCCAGCGTGACGACCGTCGTGGTGGATACCAGGGCCGTGATGACCGTCGCGGTGGTTACCAGGGCCGCGACGACCGATCGGGTCCGGGCCAGCGCGATGACCGTAAGTCGTATGGCGACCGCGACAACCGTCGTCCGTCATACCGTGACAACCGCCGTGATGACCGACAGGGCTCGGTCCGCGACAGCCGCCATGAGGATCGCCCGCAGCGTCGCGAGTTCGACCGCCCTCGCCGCGATGACCGCGCCGTCGAGTCGCGCCCCGTCGAGGCCCGCCCCGCGGTGAAGTGCGAAGAGCACCCTGTCGAGCCGATCTCGTTGGAGGGCAATGGTTTCGCAGCCCTTGGCATCCCCGACTCCCTGGTTGAGCGACTTGCTCGCGACAGCATCACCGCACCGTTCCCGATCCAGGTCGCGACGATTCCCGACGCACTCGCCGGCCGCGATGTGCTCGGCCGTGGGCGGACCGGATCCGGAAAGACATTGGCCTTCGGCCTGCCGACCCTGACCCGGCTCGCAGCCGGTGGCAAGGCGCGTTCGGGCCAGCCTCGGGCAGTCGTGCTGGTGCCGACGCGTGAGTTGGCGATGCAGGTCAGCGACGCGTTGCAGCCGCTCGTCCACGTGATCGGCCTGCGCCACAAGCTGGTCGCCGGTGGAATGCCCTATGAGCCGCAGTTGTCAGCTCTTGAGCGCGGCGTCGACCTTTTGATCGCCACGCCGGGCCGCTTGATCGACCTGATGGAGCGCGGCGCCGCCGACCTCAGCCGGGTCGAGATCGCCATTCTCGACGAGGCCGACCACATGGCCGAGATGGGCTTCCTGGAGGCGATCGAGCAGATCCTCGACCAGGTCCCGGCCGGCGGCCAGCGGCTGCTGTTCTCCGCGACGCTGGATCGTGGCATCGACACCGTTGTCGAGCGCTACCTCACCGACCCGGTGGAGCACGCCACGGACGACGGCACTTCGTCGATCGCGGGCATGGACCACCACGCGCTGCTGATCGAGCCGCGTCACAAGAAGTTGGTGACGGCGGAGGTCGCCAACCGGGCCGGACGCACGGTCGTGTTCGTCCGGACCAAGCTCGGTGCCGACCGAGTGGCCGGGGAACTGCGTGAACAAGGTGTCCTGGCGGCATCCCTGCACGGCGGCTTGAACCAGAGCCAGCGCAACCGCGTGCTGTCCGCGTTCAAGGAGGGCAAGGTTCCGGTGCTCGTCGCGACCGACGTCGCGGCCCGCGGGATCCACGTGGACGACGTCGGTGTCGTCCTGCAGGTCGACCCGCCGGCGGACCACAAGGACTACCAGCACCGCGCTGGACGCACCGCGCGTGCCGGCGAGAAGGGCACCGTCGTGACCCTGGCGTTGCCGCACCAGCGGCGCACGATGCAGCGGCTGCTCGACGCCGCCGGCGTCGACGTCGAGGTGCAGAACGCACGACCCGGCGACGACGTGATTCGTGCCGCCGGTGGCAGCACGCCGGAGGGCGCGCCGATCTCCGAGGCCGAGTTGCAGCGTTTGATCAGTCCGCCCCGCTCGTCCCGCGGTGGACGTTCGTATGGCGACCGCGCCGGCCGTGGCGGACACAGCCGCTACGGCGGTGGTGACCGTGGTGGTTACCGCGGCGGTCGTGATGGCAACCGTGGTGGCGGCCGGGACCGCTTCCAGCGCGGCGGTTCGGGGCGCTGACCCCAGGCACAACCATTCCAGCGGGTCGGTCACTCATAATGGTTGAGTGACCGACCTGACCGGACGACTCCTCGTCGCAGTCCCGCAGGAGCAGTCCGACCTCGGCGAGGGTGACGTCTTCACCCGCAGCGTCGTGCTGGTGCTTCATCACGACGAGGAGGGCGCGCACGGGTTGATCCTCAATCGCCCGCTCAGCGCCGAGGTGGACACCGTGCTACCCGGCTGGCAGGAGCACGTGTCCTCGCCTGACTGTGTCTTCCAAGGTGGTCCCGTGTCGCTCGACACGGCACTCGCGCTGGCGTCGTCAGAAGGTAACGAAGACGAATCCCTCGGCATACGAAGCCTTTTCGACGGGATGTGTCTCGTTGATCTGGACGCGCCACCGCCGATCATCGCCCCTGTCGTCGACAGCCTACGGATCTACGCCGGGTATGCCGGATGGGGCGAGGGGCAGCTCGAGGGTGAGATCGACGTGGGCATGTGGTTCGTGGTCGACGCACAGCCTGGTGACGCCTTCAGTCCGGACCCGGACGGGTTGTGGGCGCGAATCCTGAAACGGCAACGCAGCTCCGTCTCGTTCGCCGCCACCTTCCCCGCGGACCCGGACCTCAACTGAGGCCTCCTTCCGGCGAACTACAATTAGCGAATGAGCCCTCTCGACGAACCGGATCGCCTGTCCTCTCCGGAGAGCGCACCGAGCCTTCCCCGCACCTCGACGGCAACTCTGGAGCGCGAGCGCACCGATGCCCAGGAAGAGTTGCAGGAGCCGGGCGACCACGAGCGCTTCGCGCACTACGTGCGCAAGGAGAAGATCATGGAGAGCGCGCTGTCCGGGGATCCCGTGACGGCGCTCTGCGGCAAGGTCTGGGTGCCGGGCCGTGACCCCGAGAAGTTCCCGGTCTGCCCGACTTGCAAGGAAATTTTCGAAGGCATCCGCCCCCCGCAGGACGGTGGCGACGACAAGGGCTGAGGCCGCAGCCCCGCGTCACGGGAGTGACGGTGGTGGAGGTTAGCCTTAGCCATCTATGAGCGAGCGGAGCGAGGGACCAAAGGGGCTCAGGGCGAATAGCGGGACACGAGGAACGAGGGGACCGCTATGAGTACCTCCGCCGCCTCGCACCTGTCACCGGCGTTCCCAGGTAAGGCGGCGTGGGGGACCGCAGGCAAACTGCGGGCCTGGCAGGCCGCTGCCGTCGAGCAGTACCTGACCGAAGATCCGCGCGACTTCCTTGCAGTGGCAACGCCCGGAGCCGGTAAGACGACCTATGCGTTGCGTCTGGCGACGGAGTTGCTGCAACGGGGGATCATCGAGCAGATCACGATCGTCGCGCCGACCGAGCACCTGAAGACCCAATGGGCCGATGCGGCCGCCCGGGTCGGCATACACATCGACCCGCGCTTCACCAACGCGCAGGAGCAGCACGCGTCCGACTTCGACGGTGTCGCGGTGACCTACGCAGGGGTCGCGAGTCGTCCGGCGTTGCACCACAAGCGCACGCTCGCCAAGCGCACTCTGGTCATCCTCGACGAGGTCCACCATGGCGGTGATGCGAAGTCGTGGGGTGATGCGATGCGGGAGGCATTCGAGCCGGCGACGCGTCGAATCTGCTTGACTGGCACGCCGTTTCGGTCAGACACCGCACCGATCCCGTTCGTGCGCTACGAGGAGGGGCCGGACGGCATACGTCGGTCGGCCAGCGACTTCACCTACGGTTACGCCGATGCCCTGCGCGACGGGGTGGTCCGTCCGGTCCTCTTCATGGCGTATGGCGGCGCGATGCGCTGGCGCACGTCCGCGGGGGATGAGATCTCCGCGCGATTGGGGGAGCCGCTCACCAAAGATGCGACCGCTGCGGCCTGGCGCACGGCGCTGGACCCGATGGGTGCCTGGATCCCGGCAGTGCTGCGTGCGGCCGACAAACGGCTGACCGAGGTGCGTCGCCATGTGCCCGACGCCGGGGGTCTGGTGATCGCCTCGAACCAGACGGCGGCTCGTGCGTATGCTCGGATCCTGAACGAACTCACCGGTGTTCGTCCCACTGTGGTGCTGTCCGACGACAGTGGCGCCTCGTCACGGATCGAGGAGTTCGCGTCGTCAGAGGACCGCTGGATGGTGGCCGTCCGGATGGTGTCCGAGGGTGTCGACGTGCCGCGCCTGGCGGTCGGGGTCTTCGCGACGTCGACGTCGACGCCGCTCTATTTCGCGCAGGCCGTCGGGCGCTTCGTGCGAGCGCGTCGGCGCGGTGAGACGGCGACGGTGTTCCTGCCCACGGTGCCGGCCATCATGGAGCTGGCAGCCACGATGGAGAAGGAACGTAACCACGCGCTGGATCGCCCTGAGAAGGCTGAGGATTCGATCTGGGACGAGGAAGAAGGCCTGCTCGAGGAGGCCAACCGTGAGGAGAAGGCGCTCGGCGAGCAGGAGGGCAAGTTCGAGGCACTGGAGTCCGAGGCCGAGTTCGACCATGTGCTCTTCGACGCCCAGCAGTTCGGCCTCGGAGCGGTCGCCGGCAGCGACGAGGAAGACGAATATCTCGGACTGCCAGGACTTTTGGAGCCGGATCAGGTCACCAACCTGCTGCGCCAGCGACAGGACAAGCAGTTGCGCACCGGTCGCCGTAAGCCGAAGGACGACCAGCCGATGGCGGCGCACCGTGCCCTGGCGGCACAGCGCAAGGAGCTCAACGCGCTCGTCGCGGCATACTCCACCAAGTCCGGCAAGCCGCACGCCCATGTGCACCACGAGCTGCGGGTGAAGTGTGGCGGCCCGGCGCTGGACCGGGCCTCCACGGACGAAGTCACCGAGCGAATCACCATGATTCGCAACTGGTTCGTCGGTCGGAAGCGCTGACGCAGCTCAGCCGCGACTCGCGCGGGAGGCTTCCTCGGCCAACGGCAGGGTGCGATGGGCGACCAGCTCGGCGAGGGCGATCGTGGTGGAGGCATGCACGACGAGGCCGGTTTCGACGATCTGGTCGATGACCCGCTGCAGGTCGGCGTTGTGCTGGGCGACCACGCGCGCGAGCAGATCGCCGCCACCGGTGATCGTGTGCACCTCCAGCACTTCGGGTATGCCGCGCAGGTGATCCACCACCGCCTGGCGACCCTTGCGCTGCTGGATTTGCAGTGTGCAGAAGGCCATCACGGGATAACCCAGTGCGGTCGCCGAGAGCGTCGGCGCGAGCGAGGCGATCACCCCGCGCTCGATGAGACGGTCGAGGCGGGCCTGTACGGTGCCGCGGGCGACGCCGAGGTCCCGGGACGCACCGAGCACGCCGATCTGCGGCTGCTCGGTGAGCAGGGTGATCAGTCGGGCATCGAGGTCGTCGATCTTCGGCATGCGTCGAACGTAGCGAAGGGCGTCGTGGTGATGCGAGTCGCGCGGCGGAGACCGTCGCTGCATTGCGATGCCGATGGCACCGACCAATTCGGCAGCCGCGCGGTGTCCAACTCTGTGTAGAGGAACCGCGGTACGCGGATCCACGGATCAGGAGGACATGATGGATGCGAACCAAGCCGCTCGAATCGCGAAGAATGCCACCGCTGCTGAGCTTCGAGGCAGGCACGTACCGGGACGACCGCTCGTCATACCCAATTCCTGGGATGCAGCGTCGGCCGCGGCGATCGAGCGTGCGGGGTCGTTCGCTGCGGTGGCGACGAGCAGCAACGCCGTCGCCGCTGTGCTGGGTTGGGAGGACGGTGAAGTGGTTCCGGTCGACGCAATGCTCGCGGCGGCCAGCAGAATCGTGGGCGCCGTGAGCCTTCCGGTCACCGTCGACTTCGAGCGCGGCTACCGGTTGGTGCCGCAGACCCTGGTGGAGCGATTTGCGGTCACCGGCGCAGTCGGTCTCAATCTGGAGGATTCCGATCCTGGCACCGGGGTGATGATCGACGTTGAGGAGCAGGTGGCCTTCCTGCGAGCAGTGCGCGCGGCCGCCGAGGCGGCACACTTGGACTTGGTGATCAATGCGCGCACCGACTCCTTCCTGCGCAAGGCCGGGACACCCGACGAGCAGCTGAAGGCATCGATCGACCGCGGCAATCGCTATCTGGAAGCCGGAGCCGACTGCGTATATCCGTTGGGCGCGAGTGGCGCATTCACGCTCGGTGCGTTGACCGATGGCGTCGACGGGCCCGTCAATGTCGCTCGTGGAGTCGGGGGACCGCCGCTGAAGGAACTCGCCGAGCTCGGCGTGGCCAGAGTGACGTTCGGAGCCGGGCTGCAGCGTCAGCTGTACTCGACTTTCGAGTCGGAGCTGCTACCGCAACTGATGTCATGAGTTCGTACCGCTTCGTGAGCACTATGTACAACTCTCGCCGTGGTATGGCGCGCAGATTGTGCATCGTGATCAGCGTGTAGTGGTCCGATTGCGAAGTCGTGTGACGGCGCCCACAGTGGTCCCATGACAACGACTGTGAACCTCACGCCGGATGAACTCGCTGCGGGTCAGGACCTGGAGCAGCTGAAGCAGTTGGTCGGTCTGGTCGATTACGACGCCGACAAGGACCCGTTCCCGGTGACGGGCTGGGACGCGATCGTTTTCGTGTCCGGCAACGCCACGCAGTCGGCGATGTACTACCAGAGCGCTTGGGGCATGGAGCTGGTCGCGTACAGCGGCCCCGAGACCGGCAACCGTGACCACAAGTCGTTCGTGCTCAAGAGCGGCTCGATCCGTTTCGTGATCAACGGCGCCGTCGACCCGGACAGCCCGCTGGTCGAGCACCACCGCAAGCACGGCGACGGTGTCGTCGACATCGCTCTCGAGGTCCCGGACGTCGACAAGTGCATAGCGCAGGCCCGGTCGGCCGGCGCCAAGGTCGTCCGTGAGCCGGAGGACGTCACAGACGAGCACGGTACCGTCCGGATCGCCGCAATCGGCACGTATGGCGAGACCGTCCACACCTTGATCGATCGGTCGAAGTATGACGGCCCCTACCTGCCGGGGTATGTCGCGCAGTCCTCGACGATTGAGCGTCGCGAGGGCCAGCCGAAGCGGCTCTTCCAGGCCCTGGACCACGTCGTCGGCAACGTCGAGCTCGGCCACATGGATGAGTGGGTCGAGTTCTACAACCGGGTCATGGGCTTCGTGAACATGGCCGAGTTCATCGGCGATGACATCGCCACCGACTACTCGGCGCTGATGAGCAAGGTCGTCGCGAACGGCAACCACCGGGTCAAGTTCCCGCTCAACGAGCCGGCCATCGCCAAGAAGAAGTCGCAGATCGATGAGTACCTCGAGTTCTACCGTGGCGCCGGCGCCCAGCACCTTGCGGTCGCCACTGGCGACATCATCAAGTCGGTGGATGCGTTGCGCGCCAACGGTGTTGAGTTCCTGAACACCCCCGACAGCTACTACGAGGACGAGGAACTGCGCGCCCGCATCGGCGAGGTTCGCGTCCCGGTCGAGGAGCTGCAGAAGCGCGGCATCCTGGTCGACCGCGACGAGGACGGTTATCTGTTGCAGATCTTCACCAAGCCGCTGGGTGACCGCCCGACGGTCTTCTTCGAGCTGATCGAGCGGCACGGCTCGCTCGGCTTCGGCAAGGGCAACTTCAAGGCACTCTTCGAGGCGATCGAGCGCGAGCAGGACAAGCGCGGAAACCTCTGAGAAGACTTCGGATCGCGTCGGAAGCCGATCGCCCCCAGGAAGCTTCCGGCACGGTTCGCAAGAACATCGGCCACGATCGCATTCAGCGGTCGTGGCCGATGTCTGTTTGCGTGCCGTGGTCCGTCGTCGGACGCGTGAGTTGTCGTCGAAGCTCTGGCGGCGGGTCAGCTCGCGGCGATCGGCGGCTCGTTCGCGAGCTGGCTGAATTCGATGTTCATCAGGGTGCGTGAGATGGGTGATCTGGTGGGTGGTGGGTGTCCTGGTGGTGCGGGTGGTGCGGGTGGTCGACTGCTGGCGGTGAGTCCGCCGGTCAGGGTGTAGGTTTCGCCGGCGTCGCCGCCGACGAGGTGGTCGGGGTGTTCTTTGACGTAGTTGCAGCGTTCGCACAGTCCTTGGCCGTTGCGTTCACTGGTCGCCCCGCCGTTGGCGTGGGGCACGATGTGGTCGGTGTGTGCGATGGGGGCATCACAGTACGGGGTGCGGCAGGTCCGGTCCCGTAACCGGATGAAATCGGCCAGCAGTCCGGTGTGACACCGGGAGGCCGATTCCATGCCGATCAGGTCGCCGGTGCCGGGGTAGGCGAACAGTCGCCGCATTGCGGCTGTTTTCTCGGGGTGGTCGGTGATCCATTCGCGGGCCAGGTCGGCCGGGATCGGCCCGTACCCGGGCACCTCGGCGGGGGTGTCACCGGTCAACGAGTCCAGCGGCAGGATCAGGTTGATGTTCACGCCCGTCCCGTCGCTGGTGGTGCGGCCGGTGACGCGTTCGACGAGGGTGTCGGCCATGACCTGCCCGCGGGGGTGTTCAGGTGTGGCGGTCGCGTCGGCGGCGGTCTTGAGGGCTGCGTAGCAGGCGACACCGTCTTTGACCGGCAGGAGTGCGGTCAGCCAGGTCATGCAGTCCGGTGCGGGTCGCAGACTGACCCGGCGTTCGGACTCTGCCTTCGCGCGGCGGGCGGTGGCCGCGGCCGGGTCGGCCCGGTACGCGGCGGCGTGGGCGGCGGCGATCAGTCGCCGGTGGGACACGGCCCCCAGGTCGCCGGCGATCGCAGCATCCACCCGGCCCCGGTCGTCTCGGGTCAGGTAGGAGGTGGCGGCGACCAGGTCGGTGGCGTCGCGTTCGGTGATCACCCCGGCCGTCAACGCCGCGAAGGTGCAGGGCATTTCTTCGACGACGGCGTGTGCCAGGCCCAGCAGCCGGGACCCCAGGTGCGGGGCGGACCGGCGGGCCAGCGCGATGTCGGAGCCGACTTTGCGGGCGGTGGTGGCCCGGTTGATCCCGCGCGGCAGGTCCCGGCGTCGTTGTTGGTGGTGGGCTTGGACGGTTAGGCGGGCTTGGCGGGCGGTGATGGCGTTCTTGGCTTCCTCCAACGCCCGCGCCTCGGCCAGCAGGTCTTCCAGGGTGTCGGCGGCGACTGGTTCGTCGAGCCGGTCGTGGAAGGCACGCACCGACGACGCATTGAACGCGCACCCAGCGCGTTCAATCGTATCGGTTCTTGTGTCGTCCATGTGTTCGAGTATACCCGAATTCCAAGCAACTGCAACACTTTTCGGCGATGAACGTTATCCACATCCCCCTCGCGGTTGGTGGGGATGTGGATAGCTCACAGTTCCTTGCCATGCGACTCCAGGAACTTCTCGGCCTGCACGAACATGCCATCGGACCCGCAGCACGGGTCGTAGACCCGGCGGTGGTCCGGCTCCAGCACCTCGACCAGCACCCGCACCACCGACGCGGGCGTGTAGAACTCGCCGCCTCGTTTGCTCTCGGCCTGCGCGAACTTCTCCAGGAGGACTCCAGATCGGTGCGGATCTGCGCGCGTCGCTCGTCCAACGCGTCGGACACGTACTTCAAGAAGATCAGCCCGAGGATCACGTCCTTGTTTTGAAGGAAGCTGAGCGCGCCACCAGTAACAACCTGGTGCGTCAGCAGCAGTTCTCCGAGCGGCTCACGACGCTGATGACGAAGTACACCAATCAACAGCTGACCTCTGCCGAGGTGATCGCGGCGCTCATCGAGATGGCGAAGGAGGTCAGCGCCGAGGGCGATCGGGGCAAGCACTTCCACCCGCCGCTGGACGACAAGGAGCTGGCGTTCTACGACGTCGTCTCGACCAACGAGTCCGCCATGGATGTCATGGGCGGCGACATACTCGCTCAGATCGCCCGTGACCTGGTTGCCGTGATGCGGCGTGACACCCGCACCGACTGGACAGTGCGCGACGACGTCAAGGCCAAGCTGCGCTCGTCGATCAAACGGCTGCCGGTCAAGAGCGGCTATCCGCCGGACAAGCAGCCCGGTGCGATCAAGCTGGTCATCGACCAGATGGAGGCCATGGCGCCGACGTTCGCGGAGGAGCGAAAGCAGTCCGCGTGAGGGAGGCGGCGCGGCTTCGTAGGCTCACCGGTTCCGCGCGGTCAGCTTTGCCCGAATGCGCGCGAAGTGGTCATCGAGGTCAACCAACTCCGCGCCACTGCTGGTGTAGGTGGGGCACTGGGCCGACCTTCATTGCCCGCTCCCCTTGTCCAACTGACGGACGCGATGCGTTCGGCTAGCATTCACGGGCCGCTCCCGTCACAGCGGCTGCGGGAGACCGTGTCCATCCCAGCAGGAGTGAGCCGATGCGTCGCGCGTTCTTGTCATTGTTGAGCTTGATGATTGCACTGGCGGTGGTGCCGGGCACGTTTCTGTTCTCGACACCGACGGCCCACGCGGCCACCGTCACCGGTGCATATGTGCCGCTCACCCCAGCTCGCCTGCTCGACACCCGGACAGGCACCACGCCGGCCGCAGGATCCGTCACCAACGTGACCATCACCGGCCGTGCGGGTGTGCCCGGCGGGGCAACCGCGGTCGTGCTGAACGTGACGGCGGTCGGTCCCAGCGCACCGGGATTCCTGACCGTCTTCCCGAAAGGATCCGCTCGTCCGACTGCGTCCAATCTCAATTTCACTGCTTTGCAGACCGTGCCTAACCAGGTCGTCGCGACCGTTGGGTCTTCGGGCGCAGTGAGCATCTACGCCTCGAGCCGGGCCAACATTGTCGTCGACGTCGCCGGCTACTTCCCGACGAGTGCGTCATACCGTGGGCTGAAGTCGTTCCGAGCACTCGACACCCGCACGACTGTGCGCCCGGGTGCAGCATCAGCGACGACGGTCCCGATCGCGGGGCGAGGCGGTGTTCCGACCAATGGGGTCGCGGCCGTCGTTCTCAATCTCGCGGCGGTCAACCCGTCGTCTGATGGCTACCTGACGGCATACCCGAGCGGGTCCGCGCGACCGACCGCCTCCAACATCAACTACCAGCCGAAGGAGAACCTGGCCGGACTTGTGGTGACTCCTCTCGGCGTAGGTGGGTCGGTCGACATCTACTCCCTGCGTGCCAGCGACCTGATCGTCGACGTCCTCGGCTGGATCCCGAGCGGCACGTCATACGTGCCGGTTCCGGCGCACCGTGCGCTCGACACACGCTCCAACGTCGCGGTCGCGGCCGGAACGAGCGTCAAGGTCCCGGTGCTCGGCCGGGCCGGCGTCCCCATGTCGGGCGTCACAGCCGTCGAGCTCGACGTCACCGCGGTCCGGCCGACACGCGCCGGCTATCTGACCACCTACCCGACCGGGCCGCGGCCGACCGCCTCGAACGTCAACTTCGTCACGTCACGCACGATCGCCAACTCGGTGACGGCGAAGGTCGGCAGCGACGGATACGTCAACGTCTATGCCTCCGCGACCACGCATGTCGTCGTTGACGTCGTGGGCTACACCGCGAAGGGCGGCTCCGCCGTCTGGGGAGCGCCGCAACAGATCCTTCAGAACGGCGCCCACCTGACCGGTGTCTCGTGCACCAGCGCAGCATTCTGCGCCGCCGTAGATCAGAACGGCACCCTGACGGCGATGACCACGACTGGGGGATGGCAAAACGCCATCGTGGACCCGTGGGTCAACTGGACCGGGGTGTCCTGCGCGAACGACGCGACATGTGTTGCCGTCGGCACCCGGCCGATCGCGCCGTCCCGCACCGAAGCCGTGGCGACCACTTACGACGCCAGCGGCTGGAGTCGCCCGACCGCCGTACTCCCTCACGGCACGCTCGACGCCATCTCGTGTCCCACGCCCACCTTTTGTATGGCGGTCGGCCGCGACTCGAGCAGTCGAGGCGTCACCGTGCAGTTCGACGGCTCGATCTGGTCCGCACCGACCACGACCGGACCGGCCGCGCTCACGGCGGTGTCCTGCCCCACGGACGCGTTCTGTGCGACCGGGGCCAGCGATGGCGCAGTGTCGACCGGAGCACCAGGCAGCTGGACCACGAAACCGGTAATCGGCGGTGCGGTTCTCAGCGTCTCCTGCGTCAGCGAGTCGTTCTGCATGGCCACCGGTGACCGCGAAGCGACCTTCGATGGAACCACCTGGACCTACCTGCCGTGGTCGAAGCTCTTCCACTCGCGCGCGTCGTGTGCGACGGCCACACGGTGCACGGTCGTCGGCGATTTCGGTGGCACCAACCTCTATCTGAACGGTGGTTTCGGGAGTCCGAGCTACTTGTCCGGCGACGATACGGATGCCGAGATGACCGCGGTCTCCTGTCCGACAACGGACTTCTGCGCGATCGCCGACAACAACAGGTCGGGCAGCGTCGTGTGGCGTTGGGATCAGCCGACCGGCACCCTCGGGAAGGTGGTCATCACGACCGGTGAGGGCAACCTGCGCTCGGTGAGCTGTCCGACCGCCACGTTCTGCGCGGTGGCGAACAGCTCCGGGTACGTGCTGACCGGCACCTCCACCGGCACGTGGAGTGTGCCAGTCAACCTTGGGCGTGACGATCTCCGCCTCTCCTGCCCGAGCGACACCTTCTGCGCCGCTGCCGGCCGCACATATGCCTCGATGCTGATGTTCTCCGGCGGCTCGTGGGCGCCGATGCCAGCGACGCATCTCACCAAGGACGTGTCGTGCACCTCGCCCAGTTTCTGTGCTGCCATCGGGTCGGCAGGGGTGTCACGTTTTGACGGCACGCAATGGGGAGTGCAGACTCGCCTGCCCAACGGCCAGTCCGGATCGAAGGTCTCATGCGTCAGCCCCACTTACTGCGTCGCTGTCCTCGTCGCCACGAACGGCGCCTCATCGTCCCTGACTTGGAACGGCACGACCTGGAACGGCTTGAGTTGGTCCGGGCCGACGCCCATCACGACCTCAACCATCAGCGCACTCTCGTGCGCCGCGGAAGCGGCCTGCATCGCAACCGACCAGGAAGGGAACGCCTATCGGCTGACGTCGATGGGCTGGAGCGGGCCTACCGCCGTTTCCTCAGCGGGCCTCTCCGGGGTCGCCTGCCCGAGTACGACTTGGTGCATGGCGGTTGACCGCACGGGCGGCACCTTCGTCTGGGATGGCACGACCTGGTCGGTTCGCGGCGTCGTGCCTGGCGATGACACCCGGCTCAGTGCCGTGTCGTGCCCTGCGGTCAACCATTGCACGGCCGTTGGGCCGAGTGCTCTGCTGCGAACCTTCGGCTGAGGACTTCCTGTAGGTGTTGCCGTGGGGCAGATCAGGCCGGTCGAGGCCTTGCCCTGCCGGCCATCTTCCGCTGCAACTCCCACGCTTCCCGCAACGCCGACTGTATGGCGCCGCTGTCGCCATACAGCATGGCCTGCACCTTCATGTGTGCCTCGTATGCCGGCGGTATGCCGAACGTGTCCGGGTGCTCCGTCACGAGCCGTTCGCGCACGTCGAACGCACAGCGGATCATCAACTCATCGTGTGCGACCAGTCTGGCGACGATGCGATTGGCGACATACCAAGCAGGCACTGCCCGGGTGCCCTTCTGCCTGCACCCGGGGAGCGTTGCGAGGAAGGCTGCGACCTCATCCGGCGTCACGTCGGCCGCGTCAGCTGCCGGGCCGGTAGACCATCAGGACGACGATCACCGCGAAGATGATGCCGACCACGCCACCCGAGGCGGCGACCCGTGCGGTCTGCGCTTTGAGGTTGGTCTCGATACTCGACCCGCCAGTCTCGCTACTCGACCCGCCAGTTCGGACCGTGTCGGCGGCGCGTTCGAGGGTCGGCACGATCACGACGAACGTCACCGCTACAGCGACGACCCACAACAGGACCGAGAGCCAGATCCAGGTGTCGCCGAAGGACCCCAGCTCCTTGCCGCGCCGCTTCTGCGACATCAGACCGAAGCCGAAGATGACGACCAGCACCGACGCAATCGAGTAGATCTTCGCCATACGTGCCGACGCCGTAAGTGCCGATGCGTCCGCCTGTCGCAGGCCGCGCGAGGCGGTGGTGACCGCGTGCACGAGCGGACCGATCGCGAAGATCGCGGTCAGGAGGTGGAGGAGCAACAACAGCTTCAGCATGAGCGTGAGCCTACTCGGCGGTCACTAACGTGTCGGGACACGACAGGTTGCAATTTGGTGCAGCTTCGGTGTGCCGCTTGACCATTCAGCACTTTTCGGGTCTAGCGTGCTAACGCTCACGGAGTGTGTCACAGTTCACAGGTTGTGGTCCTCGGCGGAGCATGACATGAAATTCGAACCGTGCATGGCAGCCGAAAGGGATGATGCACAACTATGAGCGTCGATACCAACAAGGTAGACACAGTCTCCGGGGATGATCCACACCTGAAGAAGGAGTTCGGGACGATCGGACTCCTCTTCACCGCGATCGGCTCGATCATCGGGTCGGGATGGCTGTTCAGTTCGCTGCACGCCTCCGGCCTCGCGGGACCGGCCTCGATCCTGTCGTGGGTCGTCGGCACGATCATGTTCCTGTTCATCGGCTTGGCTTACGCCGAGCTGGGCGTGATGATGCCGCGAAGTGGTGGCGTCGCGCGTTACCCGCACTACGCATGGGGCTCGTTCGCCAGCTATTCGTTCGGCTGGGTCACCTGGCTGGCGTGTGCGTCGGTCGCCGCGGTGGAGGTCTCCGCCGTGTTGACCTATGCGTCGTCATACATCCACTGGCTGGAGAACCCGAACGGGACGCTCAAGCCGGCCGGTCTGGTCGTCGCGATCCTGATGCTCGGCCTGTTCGTGCTGATCAACTTCCTGGGCGTCAAGTGGTTCGCCCGGATCAACAATGTGCTGGTCTGGTGGAAGCTGGGCATGATCGTCCTGGTGATCGTCGCCTTGATGATCGCCTCGTTCCACGGTGGCAACTTCACGATCGACGCCAAGGGTGGCGGCGGGTTCGCGCCCAAGGGCATCAAGGGCGCCATGGAAGCTATCCCGGCAGCGGGCATCGCGTTCTCGTTCCTGGGCTGGCGCCAGGGCATCGAGCTTGCCGGTGAGACCGACAACCCGAAGAAGAACGTCCCGCTGACCCTGATCGGTTCGATCCTGATCTGCGGTGTCCTCTACATCCTGTTGCAGGTTGCCTTCATCGCGGCGCTGGACCCGTCAGCCCTGGCCCACGACGGCTGGGCGAACGTCGGCAACGCGATCAGCCTCGGCAGCACTGCCGGTAACTTCAGTCCACTCGCCGCCCTCGCGACGTTCGTGGGCCTGGGCTGGCTGGCCGGCCTGCTCTACGCGGACGCGTTCATCAGCCCCGGAGACACCGGCCTGATCTACACCAGCGTCACCGCTCGTATGTCCTACGCCATGGGCCGCAACCGCAACGCCCCAGCCGGGCTGGCCAAGGTCAACGACAACGGTGTGCCGTGGGTGAGCCTGATCCTGGCGTGGATCGCCGGCGCGATCTTCTTCCTGCCCTTCCCGAGCTGGCAGCAACTGGTCTCGATCGTCACCTCGCTGACCGTGCTCTCCTTCGGCAGCGGTGCGATCGCGCTGTTGACCTTCCGCAAGCAACTGCCGGACATGGAGCGTCCGTACAAGAGCAGGTTCCCGTGGGTCGTCGCCCCGCTCGCGCTGCTGGCCACCAACCTGATCATGTACTGGGCCGGTTGGGACCAGGTGTGGAAGATGATGGCAGCTGTCGCCATCGGGTACATCTTCCTCGGTATCTTCCAGGGCATGGACAAGGGCCGCGCGCCCAAGCTGGAGTTCAAAAACGGCTGGTGGGTGCTGGTGTGGTTCGCCGGGATCCTGCTGGTCAGCTACCTGGGCAGCTATTCCGGCGCTGATCACAAGCAAGCCGGCCAGGCAAACGTCTACGGCTTCAATGGCGGCATTGTTGCCAACATCATCCTGACGGCCGTTGTTCTTGGAGTGGCTTGGTATTGCCAGCTGCCTCCGGACCGCGTTGAGGAGATCCTCAACGAGACCGAAGAGATTATCGAAGAGGACGAGGCGAAGCTCGCCCCTGAGGTCTGAGTCGACGTCGTTCAGGACGCGCCCCCTTCCCCGAGCACGGGGGAGGGGGCGCGTCGTCGTCCGCGGTGGCGCGCCTCCCGCACGACGGCGCCAGGGGAAATGAGAGGATGAGGCATCATGAGCGAACGCGCGTCGGGTTGGTATGACGACCCCCAGGACCCGGATCTGCTTCGCTACTGGGACGGGATCCTGTGGAGCGGTCGCACGATGCCGAAGGTCAAGCCCGATCTCGACCAGTCCCGCATCGGCGACGCGCGTCGCCAGTACGAAGAAGAGCAGGAGCGCAAGCGGGCGGCCGAGGAGGCGCAGTCAGCCGGCTACGGCCAGCGACCTCAGTTGCGCCCCTACCAGCAGACCCAGCAGCAGACACGTTCGCAGCAGCACCCGGGCGGCCAGCAGTCGCCATACGCGCACCAACGGTCCTACGCGCCGCGCCAGGTCAAGACGACGCCGGATGGCGAGCCGACCGCGTCGTGGTGGCGCCGGTTGTTCGCCTACATCTTCGACAACATTCTGTTGTCGGCAGTCGCCTTCGCCGCATCTTGGTCGTGGTTACAGCCGTGGCTGGACACTTTCGGCGGCTACTGGAGAGACATCTGGAACGCGGCGGAAAATCAGCAGGCTCAGCCGCCGGTGCCAAGCGCCTTGTATGACGTGCCGTGGCAGTTCCCGCTGATCGCGTTGCTGCTCTACCTGGTCTACGAGATCACGCTGATCGCGTGGCGCGGGCAGACGCTAGGGCACCTGATCTTCGGCGTGCGAGTGCGAGGCGCAGCGTCGACCGCGCGGCCCGACCTGCGCGCCGTCGTGATCCGCTCGGTCGTCAAGGGCGTCAGCGACATCACCGCATTGGTGCCGTTCGTGGCGTCACTCGGGTCGGTCTTCAGCCTGGTCGACGGACTGGTGCCGCTCGGCGACCGCAGCGCGCAGTCACTGCACGACAAGGCCGCCAAGACGTATGTCGTGAACGCGCGGCCGCCCAAGACACCTCAGGGCGGCCAGCTGCCACCGCCAAACGTCGGGCGCTAGCTTTCGCGCGCGGGCTGAATCGTGCCGGTGACTTCGCCGAGCGCCATACGCCCGCCACCGGGAGCCGGGGCAGTCGCGGTGATCGTCACCGTGTCGCCGTCCTCCAGGAAGCTGCGCTTCGTCCCGTCAGGCAGCTCAAGCGGCTCCTTGCCGCTCCACGACAGCTCGAGCAGGCTGCCGCGCTGATCGCGTTCGTCACCGGACACCGTGCCAGAGGCGAAGAGATCACCATCGCGCAGGCTCGCACCGTTGACCGTCAGGTGCGCAAGCATCTGCGCCGGGCTCCAATACATCGTCTTGTATGGCGGAGTCGACACGACGGTGTCGTTGAGTCGCACCTCGAGCTGCAGGTCCAAACCGAAGAGGCCGTCACCTCGCAGGTAGTCCAGTGGCTGCGGATCTTGTGTCGGCAGAGCGATTTTCGCCGACTCGAGAGCTTCCATCGGCGTGATCCACGGGCTGAGGGTCGAGGCGAACGACTTGCCCAGGAACGGGCCGAGCGGGACGTACTCCCAAGCCTGTATGTCGCGCGCGGACCAGTCGTTGAAGAGCGCGACCCCGAAGAGGTGATCGCCGGCCTCGTCGACGGAGACCCGGGTGCCGACCTCGGTCTCGCCACCGACGATGAAACCGACCTCGGCCTCGATGTCGAGGCGGACACTCGGACCGAAGACTGGCTCCGGGTCGTCCTTGCCCTTGCGCTGTCCGACCGGCCGCACGATGTCGGTGCCGGAGACCACGACCGTGCCGGCGCGGCCGTGATAGCCGATCGGCAGGTGCTTCCAGTTGGGTGTGAGAGCCGCGCCATCAGGTCGAAAGATCGACCCGACGTTGGTGGCGTGCTGCTCGCTGGCATAGAAGTCGACGTAGTCGGCAATCTGCACCGGCAGGTGCAGTGTCACTTCGGAGAGCGGCTTGGTCGCGGCAGCGACCAACTCCTTGCGCTTGTCGTCCCGCAGGATCGCCTGCAGCCAGGCGCGTGCCGCCGACCAGGACGAACGCCCTTGGGAGATAAAGGGATTGAGTGAGCTGTGGCCGAAAGTCCTGGCCCACTTGCGCATGTTGTCGGAGTTCGCCAGGGTAGCCAGCTCGATGACGTCATCGCCCAGGCGCGTAACCACCTGAGCACCGCCATCGGGTGTGTCGGCGACGCCATACGGGAGGTTCTCGATGCCCCAAAGGTTGTTCATGTCGGTCCTCTCAGATCAGGCCGAGTGCAGCCAGGTCGCGGATCGGGTCCAGTACGTCGCAGCAACCGAAGCTGGTGAAGACGTTGCGCGCGGTGACGGCGTCAGCCTCGGACAGGGCTCGGATCGCGCTGCCAGTCGAATCCTTGTCGCGATTGGTCAACGACGCGGCGACGTCGCCACCGAGGAGCGCTGCGTGGACGGCAAGCAACACGCCCAGGAAACCGAACTGGTCCTCGTCGTCGGTGGTGTGCGCGATGGCACGGTGCAGACCGCCGGTCAGTTTGAAGGCGACTCCCTGTTCCACGCATTCGGTGATGAATGCCGCGGTGTCGGCGACCGACGGGACGGAATTGGTCGGTGTCGAACCGGTGCGCAGCTTGGCGACGACCTGTCCTTCCTGGGCCGCGATGCCTGGCAACAGAGCCCGTCCGGCGGCGCCGGTAGGGACTTCGACGGCGACCGGCACCGCCAGGTCGAGAACTGCCTCCCAGCCGTCGACTGCCGCGACCTCGACACCGGAGAGCGCGTGACCGCTGGCGTCGGCGACGTTCTCCGCGCCGGTGATCACCTCGGCGATCGGAGTCTCCTTGCGGCCGATGACAGTGATCACCAGACCGCTGTGATCCTCGAGAGCTTCCTCGACCAACTGCGGTGGCAACAGCAGCGGCCCGACGAAGTCGGATGCCGGGGTACCGCGACGTGCGGAGCGTCGGTCGATAGCCTCGGAGAGCGAGAAGTTTCCCGGTGGGAAGACGGCCGCGTCGTCGACCAACTGAGTGAACAGCGTTCGGGTGGGCAGACTGGGCATGGTGCCACCGTAGCCAGCGACCCGGCCGCGCTCGCGATGGGCCACAGCCGAACATGAGGAGCGAGGAGAACAATGGCGTTCTACCGATCGATGGGACAGCTGCCACGACAGCGGCACACCGCACTGCGGAGGCCGGACGGCGGCGTCTACTACGAGGAGCTGATGGGGGAGGAGGGATTCTCCAGCGACTCCTCGCTGCTCTACCACCGTGGCCTGCCGTCGGCGATCTCCGACGCGAAACCTTGGGACTTCGCCTGGTCGCTCGAGACACAGCCCAACCACCCACTGTTGCCGCGTCACTTGAAGCTGCACGACCTCTTCGACGACAGCAGCTCCGGAGTCGACGCCGTCACCGGACGGCGCTTAGTGCTTGGCAACGGCGACGTCCGCATCTCGTATGTCGTGGCCGACCAACCGAGCCCCTGGTATCGCAACGGCATCGGCGATGAGTGCGTGTATGTCGAGCGCGGCGCCGCCCGCGCGGAGACCGTCTTCGGCGCATTCGACGTCGCCGAGGGGGACTACCTGATCGTGCCGCGTGCGACCACCCACCGGTGGCTTCCGGTCGCCGCCGGCGACGAAGGTTTCACCGAGGCGTTCCGGGCCTATGCGATCGAGGGCAACTCGCACATCGCGCCGCCGAAGCGCTACCTTTCGCGTTACGGCCAGTTACTGGAGCACGCGCCATACTGCGAACGTGACCTGCGGGGACCGGCCGGCCCGCTGCTCGCCGAGGACATCGGCGCCGAATCGTCAGCTCCCACAGAGGTTTACGTGAAGCATCGGGGGACCGGTGGGCAGATCGTCGGCACGATCTACACCTACCCCTACCACCCGCTCGACGTCGTCGGCTGGGACGGCTGCCTCTACCCGTACGCATTCAACGTCGCCGACTTCATGCCGATCACCGGCAAGGTGCACCAGCCGCCGCCCGTGCACCAGGTCTTCGAAGGCACCAACTTCGTGGTGTGCAACTTCGTGCCGCGCAAGGTCGACTACCACGAGGCGTCGATCCCGGTGCCCTACTACCACTCCAACGTCGACAGCGACGAGATCATGTTCTACGTCGACGGTGACTACGAAGCGCGTAAAGGTTCTGGCATCGGCAAGGGCTCGATCTCGCTGCATCCCGGCGGCCACGCGCACGGCCCGCAACCGGGCGCCTACGAGAACTCGATCGGGGTGCACGAGTTCGACGAGCTCGCGGTCATGGTCGACACCTTCCGCCCGATGGAGCTGGGCGAGGCCGGCAGCGCCACCGACGACGGCAAGTATGCCTGGAGCTGGGTCGGCGGCAAGGGCGACTGAGCTAAAGCCCACAATCCACCCCCGGAGGGCCCGCGAGCCGGTAGCGTCGATCAGCTCCGTGCGAACACCCCACCGCACGGCTCCGTCACATCCCCTAGGAGCGTTCATGCACCCTGTCGTCAAAAACACCACCAGTCGCCGCCAGTTGCTGGCAATGACCATGGTGGGAGGCGCCGGTGTCGTCGGCGTCGCCAAGGCGCCCTCCGCCCAGGCCGCCCCGAACAACGCGCACGACCTGCGCCTCACCGTGCTGGGGACCACGGACCTGCACGGTCACGTCTACAACTGGGACTACTTCAGCGACAAGGAGTACGACGACGCCAAGCACAACGACGTCGGTGCGGCCAAGTGCGCGACGCTCATCTACGCGGTTCGCGAGGAGCGCGGTGCGGACAGCTGCATCACGCTCGATGCCGGGGACACGATCCAGGGCACGCCGCTGGCCTACTACTTCGCCAAGATCACGCCGATCAGCAAGACCGTCACCCACCCGATGGCGTTGGCCATGAACAAGATCGGGTATGACGCCGCCTGCCTGGGCAACCACGAGTTCAACTACGGCATGGACATCCTGCGGACGTTCCAGAGCCAGCTGCACCACCCGCTGCTGGGCGCGAACGCGCTGGACTGGAACACCGGCAAGGCGGCCTTTCCGTCATACACGATGAAGCGTGTGCACGTGCCGGGTCACAAGCCGGTCACCGTCGGCATCGTCGGTCTGGTGACGCCCGGCGTCGCGATCTGGGACAAGGCCAATGTGGCCGACAAGATCAAGTTCAACGGCATCGTCGAACAGGCCAAGATCGTCGTGCCCGAGGTGAAGCGTCAGGGCGCGGACGTCATCGTCATTTCGTGTCACTCAGGGGCGGACACGTCCTCGTCGTACGGCGATGCGTTGCCGTGGCCGGAGAACGCGAGCACCCTTCTGGCGCAACAGGTCCCGGACATCGATGCGATCCTGGTCGGCCACGCGCACGTGGAGATCCCGCAGCGTTTCGTGACCAACGAGCAGACCGGAAAACAGGTGCTGCTCTCCGAGCCGCTCTGCTTCGGGGAGCGCGTGACGGTGATGGACCTGAACCTGCGCAAGACCCGCGGTCAGTGGGAGGTCGTCAGCTCGGCGTCGACATTGCTGAACTCCAACACCGCTCCCGAGGACCCGGCCATCGCGGCGCTGCTGCGATCGGATCACGAGAAGGTGCGCACCTATGTCAACGGTGTGATCGGCAGCTGTCTGGCGGACATGAGCGGCGCCCGCGCGGTCGTCGAGGACTCCGCGGCGGTGGACCTCATCAATATCGTGCAGTCGGAGGCCGTCAAGGCTGCGCTGGTCGGCACCGCGGACGAGAACACCCCGGTGCTGTCGATCGCGGCGCCCTTCAGTCGCACCGCGATCATCCCCAAGGGAGACGTCACGGTCCGCGACGTGGCCGGCCTGTACATCTACGACAACACGCTGCTCGGCATCAAGTTCACCGGTGCGCAGGTGAAGGCGTATCTCGCGACGTCGGCGACCTACTTCAAGCAGGTGTCGGGCGCCGGGCCGTTCACGATCGACCAGCTGACCAACGCGGTGACCCCGACCGCGCCGAACGGCACGCCGGACTACAACTACGACGTGATGGGCGGGCTCGACGCACGGCTGACCTACGACATCGACGTCACGGTCGCTCCGGGCAACCGGATCAAGAACCTGGCGTATGACGGTAAAGCCGTCGCGGACACCGACAGCTTTGTCATCGCGATCAACAACTACCGGCAGTCCGGCGGTGGCGGCTTCCCTGGCGTCACTACCGCGCCGGTCGTCTACAACGAGCAGCGCGAGATTCGCCAGATGATCATCGACTGGGTGACCGCCAACAAGGTGATCGATCCTTCGACGTTCCACACGATCGACTGGCAGCTGGTCTCGGGCGGAACGCCGATCGTCATCTCGTAGTCGGCAGGACGACCTGGCCCAGCTCCTGCGTGCAGCGAGTCAGGGCGACATACAGGCCGTTCCAGCCGCGAGGTTCAGTGGTGATGCCGTCCGGGTCGACGACCAGGGCGGCATCCCACTCCAGCCCTTGGCCTCGGTGGCCTGCAGGACCACGGCATCGGGAATCCGCTCTCGCAGCTCTATGACGCGCGTCGCAGGCGCCACGACACCGACGCTGCCGCCCGGCCAGCGGGCAGCCATCGCAGCAACCGAATCCCGCACGGTGTCAACGAGTTCGGCATCGGTCACCTCGACCGTCCACGGCTCGAACCCCGAGTCGCGGACGGCACGTGGCGGTTCGTTCTGGCTGCCGGCCCGGGCCAGCACGGGGCCGGTGAGGGCCATGACCTCCCGCGGTGTCCGGTAACAGATGGTGAGGTCGCTGCGCCGCCAACGCTCGCCGAACACCGGGTCGATCGCGGCCTTCCAGGAAGTATGGCGATGAGGCGCCTCGGTCTGATCGATGTCACCGACGGCGGTGATCGACCTGCTCGGGACCCGGCGGCGCACCATCTCCCACTGCATCGCCGACAACTCCTGCGCTTCGTCGACGACTACGTGGCCGTAGGCCCAATCACGCCTGTTCGCAGCGCGATCCGCGAGGAACTCGCCCTGCTCGGTCGAGGTCTCCACCGAGCCGAGCAATTCGGCGACCGCGTCGAGAAGCGCGATGTCGCTCGCTCCGAGTTGCGGGGGAGCACTGACGACGACAGCACGCTCGCCCTCGCTCAGTCCTCCGGCGAACTGCTGCAAGAAGCCGTCGTCGCCGAGTAGCTCGCGCAAGACTCGGCGAGCGTCCCGTATCGGCCAGAATCCGTCCAGCACGCCGGCGACGTTGCGATCCTTGGCGATTCGGTTGTGCTGCCGGTCGACGTCCTCGTCGCTGAGCGTGCCGTCGACGTCGGTGCCGGTCACGCCGATCGTGACCCCGCGGTCGTCCTTGCGCGCCTGGCTCGCATCGACCTTGGCAAGAATCTCTTCGAAGCCGGCTTCCATTCCGGCCAGCAATGCCTCGTGCCGGGCGACCGCGGAGTCCGTCAGGAGGTCGTGGACGTGCTCGATGAACCACTGGCGCGCGGCGTGCAGGTCGCGTCCGGCCAGGGCACTCTCCAGGGCCCGCCGAACCCGTGCAGCGGTCAACGTATGGCCCTCGCCGTCCAGCACGAAGGCCAGCCCGGCCGGTGTGGGCGCGAGGGATCGGACGTATGCCGCGAGAGCGGGCTGCCAGAGGGCACGCCCCTTGATCTCCGCGACCTCTCGCGATTCGTCGTACTCGACCGAGAAGCCGGGCAGCAGGGTTTCGCAGGTCGCCGGCACGACGGCGGTCTCTCCGAGCGCGGGCAACACTTGCGCGATGTAGTCCAGGAAACGTCGGGACGGTCCCAGGACCAGCACACCCTGGCCGGCCAGCTCCGGATGGCTGAAGAGCAGATAAGCGACGCGGTGCAGCGCGACCACGGTCTTGCCGGTGCCCGGGCCGCCCTGCACGACGAGCGGGCCATGGCTGCTGGCGCGGACGATGGCGTCCTGCTCCCGCTGCAGCGTGGCGACAGCCGTGCCCATCCGGCCGGTGCGGCGAGTCGACAGGGCCGACAACAGGGCGCCCTCGCCCACGAGGTCGCCGGATTCGACTGTGCCGTCGAGCGGTTCGTCGTCGACGCCGACGACCACCCGGCCATCCATGTGGATGTGCCGTCGGCGTTGCTGGCCCTGTGGATCCAGTGGCGTCGCGGTGTAGAACGCTCGCGCGGCCGGTGCCCGCCAGTCGAGCACCAAGGGCTCGGAGTCATCGTCCGCGCGGGGCAGTCCGACGCGACCCAGGTGCCGGGTGGATCCGTCGATCGCGTCGAGTCGCCCGAACACCAGGCCGCTCGCGGCGTGCTGCAGATCGGTGCGACGACGCCGCAGGCTGGAGACCCGAGCGGCTTCGACGGAGTCCCGCGGCGCGGTCTCGAGGTCGCGGTCCACGTCAGCGAGCAACTCGTCCCTGCGCACATATGCCAGGTCGACAGTCTCCTGTTCCTGGGCCAACGCTTCGGTCTGATGGGTTGTCGTTTCGGGCACAGGACTCCCTCGGTGCGTGTACGGCGACCTTGTCTCAACTACCGATGATGAGCGGATGTTCCCGTGCTCGCAGCTTTGACGCACGTCGCGAATCGTGGCCTTCCCCTTTGCCGAGAGGACACGCGTTGTACCGAGAGGACAGGCGTTTGGGCGGATTTCCCCGTCCTTTTACCCGGAATCGGCTGTCCTCTCGACAATCGGGTGTCCTCTCGGCAAAAGGGGTGCGCGGGGATCAGTGGACGACGGTGATTCCGGCAGCTCGAAAGTCGTCCAGTGCCCGCGAGGTGGAGTCCGGCGCGACACCCGCGGTGAGTTCGGTCAGGACGCGAGTGGCGAAGCCCGCGGTCACTGCGTCCAGGGCTGTCGCACGGACGCAGTAATCGGTCGCAATGCCGGCCACGTCGACTTCGTCGATGCCGTGGCCGTGCAACCACTCGGTCAGGCCGGCACCTTCCTCGGTCGCTCCCTCGAAACCGCTGTATGCCGCCTCATACTGGCCCTTGCGAAAGATCGCAGCAGCCTGCGCGATGACCGGCTGCACTTCGGAGCGGAAGTCCGCGCCGGGGGTGCCGACTTCGCAATGAACCGGCCAACTGTGCACGAAGTCAGGCGTTTTCGACCAGTGGTCGCCGGGATCGATGTGCCAGTCTGCAGTGGCCACGATCTCGTCGTAGGCGGCTCGGTGCTCATCGACATACGAGGCGATGCGTTCAGCGACGGCGATGCCGCCCTCGACCGCAAGCGACCCGCCCTCACAGAAGTCGTTCTGGACATCCACCAGCACCAGCGCGCGACCCATGTGGTGCAGCCTACGACCTGCCGGCAAGCGGCAGCCGCACTCCCATCACCTGCCGGTCACTGTCCAGCATCCCGAGCGTCCGCCAGCCGCGTGAGCGATACAAGCGCACTGCGGGATCACTTCCGTCGCTGGTGGTCCCGAGCAGCGCCTTCCCGGTGAGTCCGTCGAGCAATTCATCGTGCAACCGCCCGCCGAGGCCGTCGCCTCGACTCGTGGGTTCGACAGCGAGCTCGACGAATTCGAAGTGGTCACCGATCCATTCGGCGGCGATGCCGGGAATCGTCTCGGCGACCAGGTCCGGCCAGAACTGCCCGCGCTCGCCGCGATACCCCCAGGCGAATCCCAGCAGCCGGTCGCCGTCGAGTGCCAGAGTCAGCCGGAACCCATCCCGTGCGCGATGCCGGTCGTACATCTGCTCGCGCCAGGCGAGCTCATCCGGGAAATCGCCGAAAACCTTGTTGTACAAGGCGAATACGGGTTCGGCATACGATCCGGCGGCGTGGCCGTCGACGGTCTCGATACGGCGCTCGGGTCTCGATACACCTCCCCCGCTTCGCTCCTCCGGCACTCGACCAGCTTTTGGAGTCAGGGGAGGGGAGGTAGGCGCCCATGACTTGGCGGTTGTCCTCCAGGTGTCCCAGCGTGCTCCAGCCGCGTGATTTGTAGAGACGCAACGCCGGATCCTCAGGCGCCAGAGTGGTGCCGAGCAGCGCACGACCGGTGAGTCCGTCAAGCAGCGCATCGTGCAATCCGCCACCGATGCCCTGGCGGCGCGCATCGGGATCGACTGCGAGCTCGACGAGTTCGAAGTGATCGCGGACCCACTCGGCGGGTAGCTCGGGCAGGGTCCGGGCGACCAGGTCGGGCCAGTGCTGGCCGCGCTCGCCGCGGTAACCCCAGGCGAAGCCGAGCACCTGATCGCCGTCGAGCGCGAGCACCAAGCGGTAGCCGTCGAGCTTCCGGTCGCGGTCGAAAAGCTGCTCACGCCAGTCCGCCTTGTCCGGGAACCTGCCGAACACCGCGTCATACAAAGCAAATATGCGATCGGCGTATGGCGCGGCGGCTTCGCCGTCCAGCAGCTCGAAGCTGGTCATTGCGTCTTCTCCTTCTCGTCGCGCTGGTACAGCGTCGGAATGACCGGCTCGCCCCGTGACATCTGCCGGGCGGTCGGTGGTAGCTCTCCCCGCGAGGTGCGGTGATGCTCGCGAGCATCGTCCAGCGTGCCGTGGAAGACTCGCTCGCCGCCTTCGACCAGCGGCACCAGGAGCGAGCGGTCGTCGCCGTCATCCACGGGTGGGATTCCGATGCCGATGACCTCGGCCTCGGCGATGCCTTGCGGGTTCCGGCGGCGCAACGCGAACTTGCGTCCGCCGATCGAAGTCTTGTCCTTGCTCTTCTTCGCCACGCCCTCGAGCTCGCCGGCGGAGTTCTCACGGGCGACCAGCTTGTAGACCAAACCCGCTGTGGGAGCACCGGATCCAGTGACCAACTGGGTGCCGACGCCATAGCCGTCGACCGGGCCGGCCTGCAGCGCGGCGATGGCGAACTCGTCGAGGTCGGACGTCACGACGATCTTGGTCTTCGTCGCACCGAGTGAGTCGAGTTGCTCGCGGACCTCACGCGCCTGCTGCAAGAGGTCGCCGGAGTCGAGGCGGACGCCGCCCAACTCCGGGCCGGCGATCTCGACGGCCAGCTTGACGGCGTTCGGCACGTCGTAGGTGTCGACCAGCAGCGTTGTGCCCGGACCGAACGTGTCGACCTGGGATTGGAACGCGGCACGCTCGTCGTCGTGCAGCAGGGTGAAGGCGTGAGCTGCCGTGCCGGTCGTGGGCACGCCGTGGCGCCGGCCGGCCTCGAGGTTGGACGTGGTGGTGAAACCCGCGATGTATGCCGCGCGGGCGGCGGCCACCGCAGCCTCCTCGTGGGTGCGACGTGAACCCATCTCGATGCAGGGACGGTCCTCGGCGGCGGCCGTCATACGGCTGGCGGCCGACGCGATCGCACTGTCGTGGTTGAGGATCGACAGCACGAGCGTCTCCAGCACGACCGCCTCGGCGAAGCTCGCCTCGACGACCAGCATCGGGGAGCCGGGGAAGTAGATCTCGCCCTCGGCGTAGCCCCAGACGTCGCCGGTGAAGCGGTATGACGACAGCCACTCCAGGGTCTGCTCGTCGACAACGTGGTGCTCGCGCAGGGCAGACAGCTCGGCATCGCCGAACCGGAATTCGTCCAAGGCATCGAGCAGTCGGCCCGTGCCGGCGACCACGCCATACCGTCGACCGTCGGGCAACCGGCGGCCGAACGCCTCGAAGACAGTGCGGCGACCCGCGGTGCCGTCACGCAATGCCGCGCTCAGCATTGTCAGCTCGTAGTGGTCGGTAAGCAGCGCGGTGGACGCGCCCACAGGTGTGGTCACGCGCGTCACTCTAACGTCGAGACAGGGCAGTGTCGTCATACACGGTCTGTCATGCCTATCGTTGAGAGCGTGTCTGTAGCACCCCCGGAGCATGCCTCACCTGACGTCGACCTCGACGCCGAGGTGACTGAGCAGACCGACCGGCCCTGGGTGACCCTGGTGTGGAACGACCCGGTCAACCTGATGTCGTACGTCTCCTGGGTGTTCCAGAACTATTTCGGCTACTCGTCGGCGAAGGCCGAGAAGCTGATGATGTCGGTCCACCGGGATGGCAAGGCAGTGGTGTCGAGCGGCCCGCGTGAGCGGATGGAGACCGACACCGAGGCGATGCAGGGCTACGGTCTGTGGGCGACCTTCGAGAAGGACGCCTAGAGATGGCAACTGCGTTCAAGCGCAAGGGTTCTCGTGTCACTGCGCGACTGGACGCCAACGAGCGGGCGATCGTTCGCGAGCTGCTGGACCAGACGCGCGACCTGCTGATGCCGAGCGGTGGGCTGTCCGGTGACCCGGTCGAGGACCTGTTCTCCGGGCTGGGCAAAGGACCCGATGCCGAAGAGCTCGCTCATCGGGATCCGGCGCTGGCCAGGCTGTTGCCGGACGGCCATCGTGGCGATCAGGAGATGGCCGCCGAGTTCCGTGCACTCACCGAGCACAGCCTGCGGCACCGCAAGGTCGCCAACCTGGCAACCGCGATCGCCGCGCTGGACCAACCGGCCACGCGGGACAAGCTCGACCTCGATCTGGGCCAGGCACAGGCCCTGCTGATCGGTCTCGCCGACGTGCGGCTGGCGTTGGGGGAGCGGTTGCGCCTGCGCACCGACGAGGACAGCGAGCAACTGCAGCGTGATCTTGCAGCTGCGGCCGAGGATGCTTCCGACGACCCGCGACTGATCATCGGCCTCTACTACGACTTCCTCACCTGGATGCAGGAGTCGCTGGCGGGTGCTCTTCTCTGAGTGAGATTGCGGTGGGAAGAGAGTCGGGGTCCCCGCGAAGTATCCGGAGGAGCGGAGCGGGGAGGAACCCCGTGGGGTGGCTACGATCGGGAGCATCATGAGCGATACCTCCGATTCCGCCAAGAAGCCCCGCCTGCGCGTCGCGCCGTCACCGACGGGTGACCCGCACGTCGGCACGGCATACGTCTCGATCTTCGATCTCGCGTTCGCGCGGCAGCAGGGTGGCAGCTTCATCCTGCGCATCGAGGACACCGACCGCGCGCGGTTCCAGGAGGACAGCGAGCAGCAGCTCTACGACACGCTGCATTGGCTCGGTCTCGGCTGGGATGAAGGCCCGGACAAGGGCGGCCCGTTCGCGCCATACAAGCAATCCGAGCGGCTGGACACCTATAAGCCGTATGTCGAGCAGCTCATCGCCGACGGACACGCCTACTACTGCTGGTGTTCCAGCGAGCGGCTGACCGAGATGCGTGAGGTGCAGCAGAAGACGAAGCAGCCGACCGGTTACGACCGCACCTGTCTGGGCAAGACCAAGGAGGAGCGGGCCAAGCTGCCCGGCTTCAACGAGACGCCGGTCGTGCGGATGCTCATCCCGGACGACGCGCCGCTGCAGTTCGACGACCTGATCATGGGCCAGACGAAGGCGCCACGACCGGATGACCAGGTGATCCTGAAGGCCGACGGCTTCCCGACCTACCACCTGGCGGTCGTCGTCGACGACCACCTGATGGAGATCACCCATGTGGTGCGCGGGCAGGAGTGGATCTCCTCGACGCCCAAGCACATCCTGCTCTACCAGTGGCTGGGCTGGGAGGCGCCGCAGTTCGCGCACATCCCGCTGCTGCGCGACGAGAAGCGGGCCAAGATCTCCAAGCGCAAGAGTCCGTGGGCCAAGCTCACGTGGTTCCAGGAGCAGGGTTACCTGCCCGAGGCGCTGGTGAACTTCCTTGCGCTGCAAGGGCATCCGCCGATCATCGAGGAGGATGGCGCGGAGCGGGAGACGTTCACCTTCGAGGAGTTCAGCAAGAATTTCGCGTGGCGCAAGATCAACCCGGCCGGTGCGGTTTTCAACCTCGACAAGCTGAATTGGCTGAACGGGCACTACCTGCGCGAGTTGTCCGAGCAGGACCTGGCGCAGCGGTTGCTGCCGTTCCTGCAGCGTGACGGCGCTCTGCCGCAGCCGGCGTCGCTGCCGCAGCTGGGTCGCCTGAACGCGTTGGTGCCGCTCATCCAGACCCGCATCAACCTGTTGTCGGAGGCGGCTGCGCTCGTCGCGCCGTTCTACGTGGCGGACGACGAGCTGGAGATCGCCGAGGACGCTCGCAAGCAGCTCAAGGACACGGCGCCGCAGGTGCTCGATGCGGCCATCGCCGCGTTGGAGCCGATCAGCGGCGCCATCGGCAACCCCGACGGCAGCGGACTCGAGTGGACCGCTGCGCGCCTCGAGGAGGCGCTGCGCACCGCGCTCGTCGACGGCCTGGGCATCAAGCCGCGGCTGGCGTTCGGGCCGATCCGGACGGCGATCTCCGGGCAGCGGATCTCACCGCCGCTCTTCGAGTCGATGGAGATCCTCGGCAAGGACTCGACACTGCGTCGCCTCGCAGCGCTGCGGGCGACTGTCTGAGCGCACTTGCGCGGGAATCACGGAAAGCGTTGCAAATGAAGACTGCTCACCTACCGGTGACAGCGGTTCTGCTCGATGTGGATGACACGCTGGTCGACACAACCGCCGCCATGAAGGCCGCCGGCGCGGTGGGTATGGCGGCAGTCTGGCCCGAGCAGCGCCCGCAGTGGCATGCGCGGGCAGCGGCACGTTTTCGAAGTGACCCGGGTGGCTTCTTCCGCCGGTATATCTCCGGTGAGCTCGAGTTCGAGACGATGCGGGCTCACCGCCTGGCAGAGGTCGGCGCCGCCTACGGCCTGGTTGTGCCGTCCGGTGCATTCGAGAGTTTCGAGGCTGCCTTCCGGCCCGAGTTCGTGGCCCGACAGCATCGTTTCGACGACGTGCTGCCGTTCCTGCGGGAGTGCGGGGCCGCGGGCCTGGCGGTCGGTGCGTTGACCAACTCCTCCGCGGCCGCGACCTTGCCCAAGCTGGAGGTAACCGGCCTGCGGGACGCCTTCGGTGCGCTCGTCACCCGGGACACGCTCGGCTTCGGCAAGCCCGATGCCAGGGTCTTCCGAGAGGCGTGCGATCGACTGGGCAGTGAGCCGACCGGCACGGCATACATCGGCGACGAGTGGGAGGCGGACGTGCTCGGTGCAAGGGGTGCCGGACTGCTCCCGATCTGGATCCAGCGGGGCGATGAAACACGACCCACGACACCGGACGAGGTGCCGTTCATCACCTCGCTCGCCCAGATCTCGCCGCTCACCGCAGGACTCGACATCCTCGATTTGGGCGGGACGCCTTTGACCGGGTAAGGTTTCGCCTCGGTTCACCTCATCGGATGGCGTACTGCCAACGGTGGAGTGATACCCCCTTGGGGTATGGTGTAATTGGCAGCACGACTGATTCTGGTTCAGTTAGTCTAGGTTCGAGTCCTTGTACCCCAGCTATCGGCGAAGTTTCGCCGATTCGGTGGAACGGCACCCTTGCCGGTAAAGTTCTGCCAGCCGCGGCCCCATCGTATAGCGGCCTAGTACGTCGCCCTCTCACGGCGGTAACGCGGGTTCGAATCCCGCTGGGGTCACGTATCACGAAGCGCCCGAGTCCCAACGGACTCGGGCGCTTTCGTCATATCAGCCCTGCATGGCGCGGCGCACGGCCTTCGTGACAGCTCGAACCGCGGATGCCGGGGTGGCGGAGGCTGCGCGCACCGACATACGCACCTGCGACGGCTGGGGGAGCTCTGTGCGCTCGACGAGTCCCTCGGGGGCTCGGCCGATGTGGGGGAGCAGGATGACGCCGAGGCCGGCGCGAGCGGCGGAATAGCCGCCGGACAGATTGGACACTTCGGCGACAAGTTCGTGATCGATCCCCGCTTCGAGCAGGGTGTCGAAGGTCGGCCGCCGCAGCATGCACGGCTGGTCGAACGCGATCACAGGTAGCGGCCCGTCTGCCGGTGCCCGGAAGTCCTGTGCGGCGAACCAACACAGCCGCAGGCGGCTGCGTTCGGCAGCGGTCGGACTCTCGAGCTCGGCGAGCACGATCAGATCAGCGACGCCGTCCTGGAGCGCTCGCTCGACGTGCGCGGTGCGATCGAGCCGGAAGCGGAAACTGGTGTCGGGGAGCGCTTGGCGCAGGGCGCTCGAGATCTCCGGTAGCAGCATCTCGGCGGCGTGTTCGGAGGCCCCGATGGTGAGGGTGCGCGAGTCCGGGCTCTCGAAGAGTCGCACGGCGTCGTCGTGTGCGGCCAGGATCTGTCGCGCGCTGCGGAGCAGCTGATCGCCGTCGGGGGTGAAGCGGGTCTGCCGCCCGCTGCGCTCGACCAATTGCCGGCCGGTCGCCTGCTCGAGCTTGCGAACGTGTTGGCTGACGGCAGATTGGGTCAGGTGCAAGGTCACGGCCGCGCGATGGAAGCCACCCGCGCCGGCGACCGCGACGAGTGAGCGCAGCGGCGTGATGTCGAGGGTTGCGGACATGCTGCAACCTTAACTGATTACCAAATACGATTGATAATGATCACTGATCATTGTTGGACAGGGCGTGCGTTGCAGGCCGACGATTAGTTCGTGAAACTTCCGCTGCGACTCTCACTCGTTGTCGTCTTCCTCTACGCCCTCGGTTACCCGATCGGCGCGCTCGCCGTGGAGGCGATGTCACCGGGCCTGGTGCTGATCATCCGCTTCACGGTCTCGGCGCCGATCTTGTTGCTGCTTGCCGCGCAGCGCGGAGTGCCGTGGCCGCGCGGGGCGCAATTGGGCCATGTGGTCGTCGTCGGGGTGCTCATCCAGGCCGTGCAGTTCATCGGGTGCTACGAAGCGCTCAGCCTGGGTATGTCTCCGGTGCTGGTCGCATTGATCATCTCGATGAATCCCGTTGTCACTGCTGCATTCGCGAAACCGATGCTGGGCGAACGGCTGAGCCGGCGGCGGGTGCTCGCGCTCATCCTCGCCGTGGCCGCCGTCCTCGTTGCGTTCGCCGGTCGGTTGGGATCGGCCGGGTCCCCCGGCGTGGGCGTCGTAGGCGTCTTGGTCGCGTTGATCGGACTGTCCCTCGGCGGTGTCTACCAGCAGCGCTACGTGCGTGGGGTCGATCCGATCATGGGCACCGGGATCGGGCTACTCGCGTCGGTGCCTGCGGCGGTGGTGTTCGCATTGACCCAGCCGCTGCACGTCGACCGCCCGACGCAGGCCGTCTGGTCGATGGTGGCGATGATCGTCTTCAGCTCGCTGCTCGGGATGAGTTTCTACCTCGCCGCGCTGCGTCGTGGCGGCGCCGGCCAGGTGGCGATGCTCTTCGCCGTCATACCGTCGGTGTCAGCTGTGCTCAGCTGGGTGCTGGTCGGTGACCGCCCGGACGCCGGTGTGCTGGGTGGTCTCGTGCTGGGCGCAGTTGCCTGCCTGCTCGGCCGGTCCGCGCCCGCGAGAACCGCGCGGCCGACAGTCCGGGCCTGCCCCGCTCCGAGGGAGTCCGTACGCCGAGCGATGATCGAGAGATGACCGCGCACGTCTGGTATGCCGCCTACGGATCCAACCTCTCGCCGCAGCGCTTCGACTGTTATGTCAGCGGCGGGCGGCCAGAGGGGGCGCGGCGAACCTATACCGGGTGTCGTGACACGTCGAGGCCCAGTGGTTGTCGGCCGATTCGCCTGCCTGGACTTGTCTTCTTCGGCGCGGAATCGACCGCCTGGGGTGGTGGCATGGCGTTCTACGACCCGGACGGTGAAGGCCCGTCGCTGGCCACCGCCTATCGCCTGACCGCCGAGCAGTTCGCCGACGTGTGGTTCCAGGAGCGCCGCCTGCCCGTCGGCGGCGCGCTGCCACTGCCCGAGGCGCTCGCAGCCGGAGAATGGGTTGGCGGAGGCGGCCTCTACGACCGGGTCCTGGTCGACGGCGCGATCGAGGAAGAACCCGTGCTGACCATCACCTTCCCGGCCACCCTGCAGGTCCAGCAGCAGCCACCGTCGCCGGCGTATGCCGCGACGATCGAACGCGGGTTGATCGCGACTCACGGACTGAGTCGTGCGGAGGCGGCGGCATACATCGCTGGACTCATCAGCGGCCGGACCTCATGTCGGTAGTCTCCTCGCGTGTGGAAATGGATTGTGCTGCTGCTTGTCGTGGTTGCCGTCGTGGCCTATCTGACGCGGGCGCGGCGAGGCGGTCGCGCCGAGGTGACCGCCGAACAGCTCGAGGAGTTGGACCTCCGGCTGTCCCATGAAGCGCGAGTTGCGATCGGCGCGGCTATCGCGAGAGGCAGGAAAGTTCTTGCGATCAAGCTCTACCGAGAAAACACCGGAGCGGACCTCGCGACGAGCAAGGCCGCTATCGACAAGTGGTACAAGGGGATTCACGGTTAGTGCCGCGTCCGGGTGAACCCGACGAGCGGCTGCCCTTAGTGGTCGGATGCCGCGCTGAGACCCTGCTGCGCGAGTCTGCGGAGTGTCAGGATCATCGGGTCGGTCAGGACGGTCCCCACCGCGACCTGGCGCAGCGCCTCGCCGGGGTCGTCCGGCACCGTCTCGAGGTCAATCCGGGCGAGTTGGTCGGCAACGTCGGCGTAACGGTCGAGCACCGCCGCTACAACTGCGTCGGGCCACGCGGCCCGGTCTGCGTGCAGTATTGGCGCAGCACTGAGGATCTCTACGGGTACGCGAACAACCGCAACCGTGAGCACCGGCCAGCGTGGCTGGACCTCTATCGCCGAGCCAACGAGCGCCGGGGCGGTGACGGCATCGGAATCTGGCACGAGACGTATGCCGTGCCCGCGGGCGGGCACGGCATACGGGAATGTCACTGACTGGGGCCCGGCCAAGGCGACCGGGTCGATCCCGCTCATCCGTCGAGGGCGCACCGCCCGCGAGCGGCTGGCGTTGTCGGCCGAGCCCCTCGCGGGCTGAGAGCGGTCAGGCGGACTCGCCGCGGCGCTGAGTGGCTGCGTGAGCGCGGGCCAGCACCTCGGTGAGTTTGTTCGCGCCGGCGACGACAGTGCCGGCGTGCATCCGGCCCGGCTGGCGAGAGACGCGCTCGATCGGCCCGGAGATCGAAACAGCAGCGATGACACGACCCGACGGGCCACGCACGGGTGCCGAGACGGACGCAACTCCCTGCTCGCGCTCGCTGACGCTCTGGGCCCAGCCGCGACGCCGGACGGCCGACAGCATGGTGGCGGTGAACTTGGCGCCGTGCAGGCCGCGGTGCAAGCGATCCGGCTCTTCCCACGCCATCAGGATCTGCGCTGCCGATCCGGCCTGCATGGTCAGGGTCGCTCCCACCGGGATCGAGTCACGCAGCCCCATCGGCCGGTCCGCTGCCGCGACGCAGATGCGCTGGTCGCCCTGCCGGCGGTAGAGCTGGGCGCTCTCGCCGCAGTGATCGCGCAGTGCTCCGAGCACGGGACCGGCGGCCGCCAGCAGCCGGTCCTCGCCGGCTGCGGAGGCGAGTTCGCTGAGCCTCGGGCCGAGGATGAAACGGCCCTGCATGTCGCGTGCGACCAGTCGGTGATGCTCGAGTGCGACAGCCAGGCGATGCGCCGTGGGGCGCGCGAGTCCGGTGTGTGCGACCAGTTGGGCGAGGGTTGACGGGCCGGCTTCCAGGGCAGAAAGCACCACGGCGGCCTTGTCCAGAACGCCGACACCGCTAGAGTTGTCCATGCACTGATACTGACGTCTCAGTCCGCGAGACGCAAGTCCTTGTGGCGAGTTTCACGGTCAGGCTCGGTCGATAACAGGTATTCCGGGGCGGATACGCGCCCGGGTCAGGCTCGACGAAGGAGGGTCGACGTGGGAAACACGTTGGCAGAGAAGGTTTGGGAACAACACGTCGTGCGCCAGGCCGACGGCGAGCCGGATCTGCTCTACATCGACCTGCACCTCGTGCACGAGGTGACCAGTCCGCAGGCGTTCGAGGGCCTTCGGCTGACGAACCGAAAGGTGCGCCGGCCCGACCTGACGGTGGCGACCGAGGATCACAACGTCCCCACGACACCCGGCCCGATCACGGACCCGGTGAGTCGCACCCAGGTTGAGACGTTGCGCACCAACTGCAAAGAGTTCGGCGTCAAGCTGTTCCCGATGGGTGACGCCGAGCAGGGCATCGTGCACATCATCGGTCCGCAGTTGGGCCTCACCCAGCCGGGTATGACGATCGTGTGTGGAGACAGCCATACGTCGACGCATGGCGCGTTCGGCGCGCTCTCGTTCGGCATCGGCACCAGCGAGGTGGAGCACGTGCTCGCCACCCAGACGCTGCCGCTCAACCCCTTCAAGACGATGGCGATCAACATCGAGGGCACGCTGCCTGAGGGCGTCACGTCCAAGGACATCATCCTGGCGGTCATCGCCAAGATCGGCACCGGCGGCGGCCAGGGTTACGTGCTCGAGTACCGCGGTTCAGCCGTGCGCGACATGTCGATGGAAGCCCGGATGACCATGTGTAACATGTCGATCGAGGCCGGAGCCCGCGCCGGAATGGTGGCGCCGGACGAGACCACGTTCGCCTACCTGAAGGGCCGCGATCACGCTCCGGCTGGTGCAGATTGGGACGCGGCGGTTCAGTCCTGGTTGGGTCTGGTCAGTGACGACGACGCTTCCTTCGACGCCGAGATCGACATCGACGCGAGTGCGCTGACGCCATTCGTCACGTGGGGCACCAACCCGGGACAGGGCCTGCCGCTGTCGGCCGAGGTGCCCGACCCGGAGAGCTTCTTGGGGGAGAACGAAAAGGCGGCAGCGCAGCGCGCCATCGAATACATGGGATTGACCCCAGGTATGCCGCTGCGCGAAATTGCAGTGGACACAGTGTTTCTCGGCTCGTGCACCAACGGTCGGATCGAGGATCTGCGTGCTGCCGCCGAGGTGATCAAGGGGCACAAGGTCGCTGACAACGTCCGAATGCTGGTGGTGCCGGGCTCGGCGAAGGTGCGCCTTCAGGCGGAGGGTGAGGGCCTCGACAAGGTCTTCTCCGAAGCAGGTGCCGAGTGGCGGCTGGCCGGCTGCTCGATGTGCTTGGGGATGAACCCCGACCAGCTGGCCGTGGGGGAGCGCAGCGCCTCCACCTCCAACCGCAACTTCGAAGGTCGGCAGGGCAAGGGCGGTCGGACGCATCTGGTCAGTCCGCTCGTCGCTGCCGCGACGGCGATCCGGGGGACGTTGTCGAGCCCGTCCGACCTGACCTCCGGCAACTGAGCTGACAACGAGGAGAAGCTCATGAGCGCCGACCGAGGCGAGCACACGAGTGAGGAACGAACGAGGCGCGGAGCCGAGGAAGAAGGAGCGACAGGAAGCATGGAGAAGTTCACCCAGCACACCGGCGTCGGAGTTCCGTTGCGGCGCAGCAACGTCGACACCGACCAGATCATCCCGGCCGTCTATCTGAAGCGTGTCAGCCGAACAGGTTTCGAGGACGGCTTGTTCGCCGCCTGGCGCAATGACGAGACGTTTGTGCTGAACAACCCTGATTTCAGACGAGGTTCGGTGCTCGTCGCCGGTCAGGACTTCGGCACCGGCTCGTCGCGTGAGCACGCAGTCTGGGCGTTGATGGACTTTGGCTTCCGCGTCGTGCTGTCCTCGCGCTTCGCCGATATCTTCCGCGGCAACGCCGGTAAGGCCGGACTCCTGGCAGCCCAATTGCGCCAGGAGGACATCGAATTGCTGTGGAAGCTGTTGGAGAACGAGCCGGGCACTCAGGTGACCGTCGACCTCGAGCAGCGGACTGTCACGGCGGGTGAACACGTCTTCGCTTTCGAGGTCGACGACTACATCCGCTGGCGGCTACTCGAGGGCCTGGACGACATCAGTCTGACCCTGCGACACGCGGATCAGATCACAAATTTCGAATCGGCTCGACCGAGCTGGAAACCGTCGATGCAGCCGGCCTGACCAAGGCCTGTTCACGCCACTTCGCGCGGGTGCCCCTTAGGGGCGCTCGCGCGAATTTCGTTGTCATTAAAAGAAATTGAGATATCGGCACGGTGTATGACGGCACAGCCCCACGGCATACAGCAGGGGTTCGCATGGCTTGTGCCCAGTGCCCCGGACCGCCCAAAGCTGTTGTGCCCTAGGCAAATAGAGCGGCGTTGCAGGTTGCCGACTTGACGTGGTGGGCATACCGTCTGTCTCAATCGAGCGTCAGCTTGAGGAACTGCAATAGGACGCCCGGTCGAACGCCGGCACCACCCAAAGGGGATACAACCCATGAACAAGGCAGAGCTCATCCAGAGCCTCGAAACCCGTCTCGGCAGTAAGAAGGCCGCCAGCGACGCTCTGGAGGCTGTGGTGGATTCCATCATCCGCGAGGTCGCCAAGGGCAACAAGGTCGGTATTACCGGCTTCGGCACCTTCGAGAAGATCTCCCGGGCGGCCCGCACCGGACGCAACCCGCGTACCGGTACGACCGTGCGTATCAAGAAGACCGCAGTGCCGAAGTTCAAGCCCGGCACCGCATTCAAGGCTGTCGTCGCGAACCCGCGCTCGTTGCCCAAGAGTGGCAACGCGGGCGGCCGGGCCTCGACCGGCGTCGCAGCGGCCGCACCGGCCACGAAGACGGCGGCGAAGAAGTCGACCGCCAAGAAGACCGCGGCCAAGAAGGCGACTGCGACGAAGAAGACGACCGCGAAGGCGACTCCGGCCAAGGCTGCAGCGAAGAAGACCACTGCCAAGAAGGCCACTCCGGCCAAGGCAGCCGCGAAGAAGACGACCGCGAAGGCGACTCCGGCCAAGGCGGCCGCGAAGAAGACCACTGCCAAGAAGGCCACGGCGAAGAAGGGCACCGCCAAGCGCGCTTCGCGTCGCTGAGGCAACACGAAACTCGCACGCTCCGACGGCCGTCTCGTGACTCACGAGGCGGCCGTCGGTCTGGTCTGGGCGGGTGCTTCGGTCAGCGGATTCGTTGACCCGGGCCGATGCCCTCGATCCACAGTCGGGTGACGCCCTCGCCGCCGACCTCGATGCTGACCCGCTGGCCCAACCGCAGGTGCCGCAGATGGGACTTGGCGAACGTCGCGTGATCGACGGTCAGTAACCGGCCGTTGTCGGTCAGGACCGTGCCGGAGCCGGTGTCGTTGTCGAAGGTGTGGATCGTTGCCTGCATGCCGGCCAGCCTACGGGTGGCCGGTTCGGCAATGCGCTTGGTGCGCGGTCAGCCGTCGGAGTCCAGGAGCCGTCGGGTCCAGGGTCCGACACCGAGCTGCCGAACCAGGCTGAGCGATGCGTCGTTGTCGACGTCGGTCCGTAGGCGGGGCAGGTCGAGGTCGAGGGTCGTCGCCGAACGCGCATGCCGCGCAGCCGAACCCGTGCCGAAGCGCGGGACCAGACGTGCGGCGTCGTGATGGGTCAACAGCACGGTGCCGCTGCCTTCGTGGTCGGGGACGACTGCTGCCTCCGCTGCGGCACAGGCCGCGAGCCCGCTGGCCAGCTCGGCGGCGGTCAACGCCGGCAGATCGCCGAGCAGGACAGCAGTTGGAGTGTGGGGTGCACCGGTGCTGACGGCTGAGATGCCCGCTGCGACAGCAGCGTTGAGACCGCGGCCGGGGTCATCCACCAGCACTGCGCCGGACCCGCGTAGCTGCAAGCGGATCTCGGGATCAGCGGTAACCACGAACACCTGGCGAGCCGGCACGACGTTCAGAACCGTGTCCAGAGTGTCCAGGGCGATGGCAAGAGCAAGGTCCCGCCGGTGCACACCTGCAGGCGGGCGCAGCCGAGACTTCCCCTCGCACTGTGTTTCACCGGAACGATCACGTGCCAGGTCGAGGTGACTGCTGAGTCCACGTGGATGATGTTCTCAGACCGACCGGGACACCTGTCGCGGCGGTTCACTTACGCCGCGACGGCGCGGTGGGGTTGGATACTGAGAACGGCAGGTATCGTCGCGCCGTATGCGCGGTGCCAGTGCCGCCGTGCGGACTGAGGTTAGGAGCCAGCACTCGTGTCGCGTCCCTCGATGACCGAGAACATCGAACCGATGTACTCCAAGGTGATCTCGACGCTCTATCCGGTGTTGCAGCGGATCACCTTCCGTGACTGGACAGGCATGGAACACATTCCGCGCGAAGGCGGATTCGTCGCCGCCTCCAACCACATCTCGAATATGGATCACTTCCCGCTGGCCCACTACCTGGTGGATGCCGGCCGAGCTCCGCACTACCTGGCCAAGGCTTCACTTTTCAAGCCACCGGTGATCCGGCAGATCCTTTACGGCACCGGCCAGATCCCGGTCTACCGAGGGACCTCCCGGGCTACCTCGGCGTTGTCAGCAGCGACCGAAGCCCTCGAGCGCGGCGCCTGCGTGTGCGTCTACCCGGAGGGCACGATCACTCGCGAACCCGACTTCTGGCCGATGGTCGGAAAGTCTGGGGCTGCGCGGCTGGCCTTGGAGAGCGGAGTCCCGCTGATCCCACTCGCCATCTGGGGCACCCAAGAGATGATGTGGCCCTACCGAGACAAACTGCCGAAGCTGTTGCCCCGCAAGCTGATCCACGTTGCGGCCGGACCGGCGATCGACTTGAGCGACCTGCGCGACGGGCCGGTCAACGCCCAGAAGCTGCGCACGGCGAGTGTGCGCCTGATGGACGAAATCACCCGGCTGCTGGAGGACATACGGCACGAGAAGGCACCTGACACACGATTCGACCCGCGCACACAACACGCGGCGCGCGGAGGTGACGGACCGTCGGGCAGCGTCGGCCCGTCGGAGACGAAGGGCGACCGATGACTCACGTAGCGGTACTCGGCGGAGGTAACTGGGGCACGGCATACGCAGCGATCATGGCGGACGCCGGATGCACGGTCCGGTTGTGGGCGCGCCGCCAGGAGGTGGCCGACGAGATCAACAGCACGCACCTCAACTCCGGCTATCTCGCCGACCGTGTGCTGCCCGAGACGATCACCGCCACCAGTTCGTATGCCGATGCACTGGACGGCGCCGAGATCGTCGTCCTCGCCGTTCCGTCACAGACGTTGCGCAGCAACCTCGCCGACTGGCGGGACCTGCTGCCCAAGGACGCGCCGATCGTGTCCCTGATGAAGGGCATCGAGCTCGGCACCGGTGAACGCATGAGCCAGGTCATCGCCGAGGCCGGCGGGGTCGAACAGGATCGCATCGTCGTCGTGTCGGGTCCCAACCTGGCACCGGAGATCGCGGCGCGTCAGCCGGCCGCGGCCGTCGTCGCGGCAGTGAGCGCGCGGGCGCGGGCCAAAGTGGCCGAGGCGAGCGCGACGGCATACTTCCGGCCCTACCTCGGCACCGATGTCGTCGGCACCGAGATCGCCGGAGCGACCAAGAACGTCATCGCGCTCGCAGTCGGTATGGCGTCCGGTATGGGTATGGGGGACAACACGATGGCCAGCCTGTTGACGCGGGGCCTGGCCGAAACCGCCCGGCTCGGAGCGGCATTGGGTGCCGACCCGCAGACCTTCCTCGGCCTCGCCGGTGTCGGTGACCTCGTCGCCACGTGTGCGTCGCCGCTGTCGCGCAACCGCACCTTCGGCTACCGACTCGGCTCGGGGATGTCACTCGAAGAAGTCATCGCGAGCACCAAGCAGACCGCCGAAGGCGTGAAGTCGTGTGAGTCGATCCTGCAGCTCGCTCGCGGTGTCGACGTCGACGTGCCGATCGTCGAGAACGTCGCAGCAGTTGTGCACGACGGTCGTGCACCACAGGACGTCACCGACGCCCTGATGTCACGCGCTCGCAAGCACGAGACGAGTTAGTGGGATCGCAGCGCCGCATCCAGGTCGCGCCACAGGTCTTCGACGTCCTCGACGCCAACGGACAGTCGTAGCAACTCTTCTGGGACGCTCTGCGGCTCTGCGGCGTGCCGGCGACGGCGCTCCAGGGAGGACTCGACACCGCCGAGACTCGTCGCGGGCAGCCACAACCGGACTGTTTGCTCGACCGCTTCGGCGGCGCTGCGACCGCCGACGAGTTCGATGCACACGATGGCTCCGAAACCGGGATAACGGACCTGTGCAACCGCCGGGTGGCCGGCGAGCCGCTCTGCCAGTCGCTCGGCGTTGGCGCACGAGCGCTCCAGTCGCAGGTGCAGGGTGCGCATGCCGCGCAGTGCCAGCCACGCCTCGTGCGGGCCGGGTATGGCGCCGTGCAGCGTTCGGTGCGAGTGCAGTCGGTCGTGCAGTGTGCCGGACGACGTCACGAGCGCGCCGAGCACGACGTCTGAGTGGCCAGCCAGGAACTTGGTCACCGAGTGCACGACGACGTCCGCGCCGAGCTGCAGTGGGCGAGCCAGCAACGGTGTGTTGAACGTGTTGTCGACGACGGAGACCACGCTGAGTTCGCGGGCGGCCGAGAGGATCGCCGGCAGGTCGGCGACTTCGAGCATCGGGTTGGTCGGCGACTCCAGCCAGACCAGGTCGGCGCCCTCCAGCGCAGCGATCACCGCGGCCGTGTCGGTCGGGTCGATCCGCCGGGGCACCACTCGCCCGGACTGCGCCAACTGGTCGACCAGCGAGCTGCTGCCGTTGTAGACGTGCTCCGGAAGCACGACCGTGCCGCCCTGCGGTGTCAGCTCCAGGCAGGCGCTGACCGCCGCCATACCGCTGCTGAACGTGAGTGCGGCGCCACCCTCCAAATCACCGAGGACTTGCTCCAACGCCTCCCAGGTGCGGTTGGTGAAGCGGCCGTATGCCGGGCCGTCGCCGGCGACGTAGGTGGAGCTGAGCTCGATGCCGGGGCCGGCCGGCGCTCCGGGTGTGCGGGCCGGACGTCCGAGTCCGACCAGTCGGGTGGCGGGGGCGTAGCTGGGCTCTTCAGGCATGGGCACACCCTGAAGTCTATTGCCGAACAAGCACAGCGAGCTCGGGCTGCGCTGGCATGGCGGCAGCTTGCTGACGCTCTTGCCGGCGCTGAACGAGCCTCTGGCACGCCGGGCCGTCGCGCAACGCAGCCGTCCACGCACCACGGGTTAGGCTCACGGGTGATGAGCACGAGCAACCCGGCCACAGAAGCCGACGAAACCAGCCGAAAGCCCGTCGTCGCAATCGTTTTCGGCGGCCGGTCCAGTGAGCATGCTGTGTCGTGCTCGACGGCCGCGAGCGTGCTGCGCGCGATCGACCGCGACCGTTTCGACGTCGTGCCGATCGGCATCGCACAAGACGGCCGATGGGTGCTCGTCGCCGACGACCCGGAGCCGTTGCAGCTCACGGCCGACCACACGCCGAGCGTGCAGGGTGACACGACCGCACTGCTGTCGGCCGACCCGGGTGCGCGAGAGGTGATGGTCTTCGCTCCGAACGAACCGCCCCGCAGGCTGACCACGGTCGACGTGGTGCTGCCGTTGCTGCACGGGCCGTTCGGCGAGGACGGCACCTTGCAGGGGCTGCTCGAGCTGGCCGACACCCGTTACGTCGGCTCCGGTGTCGCGGCTTCCGCGGTGATGATGGACAAGGCCCTGATGAAGGTCGTCTTCTCCGCTGCTGGACTGCCGGTCGGACCGCACGTGGTGATCGCCGACAAGGAATGGCGTCGCGACAAGGCCGCGTGCCTGGACAGCGCGGCCAGTCTTGGGATGCCGGTGTTCGTGAAGCCGGCGCGTGCCGGGTCGAGTGTTGGGGTCGTCAAGGTCGACCAGCCCGCCGACCTGGAGCAGGCGATCGAGACCGCGCGTGAATCGGACCCGAAGGTCCTGGTGGAGGCCGCGATCGCCGGCCGCGAGGTCGAGTGCGGTGTGCTCGAAGGGCACGGCTCCGATCCGGCGCGAGCGAGCAAGATAGGTGAGATCACCGTGACGGGGGACCGCCATACGTTCTATGACTTCGAGGCGAAATACCTCGACAGTGACGCACAGCTGACCTGCCCGGCCGACCTGCCGGGCGAAGTCGCCGAGGAGATCCGGCGGCTGTCGGTGAAGGCGTTCGAGGCTGCCGGCTGTGAGGGCCTGTCGCGCGTCGACTGGTTCTACGAGGCCGGAACAGGCCTGATGCTGAACGAGATCAACACCATGCCGGGCTTCACGCCGTCATCGATGTTCCCGCGCGTGTGGGCCGAGTCCGGGCTGGACTACCCGTCGCTGATCACCGAACTCATCGAGCTCGCCCTGGAGCGCCGCACCGGCCTTCGGTGATGGCGGTCAACTGCAGCGGTGCGTGCCCTGCGGGATCTGCTGCACCGCCTTGGTGAAGGCACCCAGCGGCGGCAGCTCGTTGTACTTCGTCGGCACGAGAACCTCGATCGCCGGGGAGCGGCCGTAGGTGATGTAGCTGCCGCCGTCGGAGAGCTTGCTGCCGACCCAGTCGATACCGTCCACCGAGACACAACCGCTGGCCGTCGGCCCGGGTGACTCAACGCCGCAACGCACGATGATCGCCGGGTCACCCCAGGCGTGCACGGTCGGCGATTTCGTGGTGACCTTGCGTGACTTCTGCCCGGAGACGGTGTTGGGCCAATGCTGAGCAGCCTTGGCACACAACGGATTTGAGGCCTGGTCGGCGGGGGAGGCCTTGACCGTGTTGTCGCCGCAGGCGGCGAGAGTGACCGTGAGCGCCAGCGCGCATGCGGCAGCCGGGAAGACGCTCCTCAAGGGTGAACGACGGTGCAGGTGAGCGTGCGCATGATGCCCGGGGCCTCCTGGATCTTCGCGACCACCAGCGAGCCCAGCTTGTCGAGAGTCTCGGCCTCGGCGCGGGCGATCACGTCATACGGCCCGGTGACGTCCTCAGAGGACAGCACACCGGGGATCTCGCGCACCGCGGCGGCGACAGCAGTCGCCTGGCCGAGGTCTGCCTGGATGAGGATGTAGGCCTGAACCATTGCGTAGTCTCCCGAGTGTCTTGCGAAGCCCCGCGGGACGGGGTGGCGGCACGACGGCCGTGCCCGCCGAAACGCTACCGTGCGTTGAGGCTTAGGCGGTGACGAAGGGTGAATTGAGCAGGTATGACGCACTCCGAGGACACGCGCACGTTGGCCGATGTCGACGAACAGGAACTCCTGGACACGGTGCTGCCGAGGTTCGCGACCAGCGACGACGTGCTCATCGGGCCCGGCGACGACACGGCCCTGCTGCAGGTGCGTTCGGGCGCGGTGCTCGCGACCACAGACACGATGGTGCTCGGCAGGGACTGGCTCGATGAGTGGTCCGACGGTGCGGATGTCGGGCACAAGCTCGTGGTCCAGAACGTCGCGGACATCGCGGCGATGGGTGGCCGGTGCACCGGTCTTCTCGTCACGCTGGTCGCCGATGAACGGACGCGACTGCAATGGGTTGCCGACTTCACAACGGGTGTCGCCGACGCGGCGCGGGATGCCGGGACGGTGGTGGTCGGTGGCGACCTCTCCTCGGCACCAGCCGGCACCAGGACGGTCAGCATCACCGCGTTCGGCGAGCTCGACGGAGTCACCGCCGTGCTGCGGTCCGGCGCACGGCCCGGTGACGTGTTGGCCGTCCACGGAACCTTGGGGCGAGCGGCGGCGGGGCTGCTTCTCCTGCAGAGTGGGACCCCGGACAGGGACACGGATCTCGTTCTGGCGCAACGTCGCCCGAGCACGGCATCCGAACAAGGCCCGGTCGCCGCTCGCGCCGGAGCCACCTCGATGCTCGACATCTCCGACGGTTTGCTGCGGGACGGCGGACGAATCGCCCGCGCGAGCGGGGTGCGGCTCGACGTCGACCCGGCGGCGCTCGCGGGCGACATACAGGCACTGACCGGCGCAGTCGGAGCGGCCGACGCCGAGGCGTGTGTGTTGGCCGGGGAGAGGAACACAGCCTGCTGGCCACCTTCCCGACTGGCGTGGTGCCGTCGGGTTGGCGGGTGATAGGCGCCGTTGCAGCCGGATCCGGCATCACCGTCGGCGGCAAGGAGCGCTCTCAGGTGGGGTGGGATCATTTCGGTTCGGCAAAGACCGACTGAAACGCTCAACACCGGACGTTGGAATCTGTTACCTGCGAGGTAATGTCTGCGCAGTCGCGCAACTTCGCTGCGTCCCATCGAGTCGTTCGGTGGCCACACAGAAAGCCGCAGGTAACTCATGCACATGGATTCGTCCACGTTGAGACTCGATGCGGGGCCGGTCGACTACATCCTCATCGCGCTCTACTTCGTCTTCGTCATCGGAATCGGCCTCGTTGCGCGCCGCCAGGTGTCCAGCAGCGTCGACTTCTTCCTCTCCGGTCGATCGCTTCCGGCGTGGATCACGGGTCTGGCGTTCATCTCCGCGAACCTCGGCGCCACCGAGATCATGGGTATGTCGGCCAGTGGTGCACAGATCGGCATGGCGACCTTCCACTACTACTGGATCGGCGCGATCCCGGCGATGCTCTTCCTCGCTGTGGTGATGATGCCGTTCTACTACGGCTCCGGTGTGCGCAGCGTGCCGGAATTCATGCGACGGCGCTTCGGGCCGGAGGCCCACCTCGTCAACGCGATCAGCTTCGCGGTGGCCCAGGTGCTGATCGCCGGCATCAACCTCTACCTGCTGGCGACCATCGTCAACACGCTCTTCGGCTGGAACATCTGGATCTCCACGATCATCGCGGCGATCATCGTTCTCTCGTACATCACGCTCGGTGGACTGTCCGCAGCGATCTACAACGAGGTGCTGCAGTTCTTCGTGATCGTCGCGGCGTTGCTGCCGCTGACGCTGATCGCGATGCACAAGATCGGCGGCTGGGGTGGCCTGAAGGACAAGTTGCACGCCCAGAACTTCGCCCACGATCCGATGCAGTCCTGGCCCGGTCAAGGGCTGACCGGCTTCGGTAGCGCGACGTTGTCGGTGATCGGCATCGTCTTCGGTCTGGGCTTCGTGCTGTCCTTCGGTTACTGGACCACGAACTTCGTCGAGGTCCAGCGCGCGATGGTCAGCAAGGACATGAACTCGGCGCGGCGGGCGCCGATCATCGGCACCTTCCCGAAGATGTTCATCCCGTTCATCATCATCATTCCGGGTATGGCGGCAGCTGGTCTGGGCGCGTTCTCCGGATCGGGCAAGCACGACTACAACAACGCGTTGCTCTTCCTGATGCGTGACCTGCTACCCAACGGTCTGCTCGGCGTCGCGATCGCGGGCATGCTCGCCGCGTTCATGGCCGGTATGGCGGCCAACATCTCGGCGTTCAACACCGTCATGTCCTATGACATCTGGCAGACGTATGTCGTCAAGGACCGCGACGACAAGTACTACCTGGACTTCGGGCGCATCGCGACCGTCGCGGCGACCGTGATCGCCATCGGTACGTCAGCGTTCGCCAGTCAGTACAACAACGTCATGGGCTATCTGCAGACGCTCTTCGGCTTCTTCAACGCACCGTTGTTCGCGACCTTCATCCTCGGCATGTTCTGGAAGAAGATGAGTCCGGCCGCCGGCTGGACGGGTCTGGTCGCAGGAACGCTCGGAGCAGTGGTGGTCGGCGTCGCGTCCCAGGACGCGCTCGGCGGGCTGTCCCAGGGCTGGATCGGATTGTCGGGACAGGGCGCGAGCTTCGTCTGTGCCGGCGCCGCGTTCGTGGTCGACATACTCGTGAGTGTGATCGTCACCGGATTCACCGCCCCGAAACCGGAGTCGGAGTTGCGCGGCCTGGTCAAGTCGCTGACACCCAAGGAGGACCACGCCGAGGCAGCCGTCGCCCACTGGTGGTTGTCGCCGGTGAAGCTGGCGAGTGTCTCACTCGTGATGGTCATTGCCCTCAACGTGATCTTCCACTGACCGGTCCCATCGAAAGGAGCTGAAAATCATGACTGCTGAAACAACAACTCCGCGCAAGCACAGCGCCGGCTTGTTCGACGTACGCAACATCATTGCCGCCTTGATGGGCATCTACGGCGTGGTGCTGTTCATCATGGGCCTGGTCAACTTCACCGAGGAGGACAAGCGCAGGGCCGACGACATCAACCTCAACCTCTGGTGTGGCCTGGGCATGTTCATCTTCGCCGTCTGTATGGCGCTGTGGTGCTACCTGCGGCCGATCGTGGTCGACGAGGTCGAACTCGAGCGCGACAAGGCTGCCGCCGAGATGTCGAACCCGAACCGACCGAAGGACGACTGACCCGCCCGACCTGCGCCGACAGGTTCCGGCCTCTCGCTGACCGAGAGGAGTACCGGCAGACCGAGGGGAGTACGGATTCCACTGGAATCCGTACTCCTCTCGGTCGTTCGCTGCTCCTCTCGGTCAGGGGCAGGCGCGGCATACGAAAACGGGCCGTCCCAATGGGACGGCCCGCTTTTGACGTAAGACGCTGACTAGCGCTTGACTTTGCCGGCCTTGAGGCAGGAAGTGCAAACGTTGAGACGCTTCGGGGTCACACCGGCCTCGCCCACGAGCGCCTTGACGCGCTGGATGTTGGGGTTCCAACGACGCTTGGTGCGGCGGTGCGAGTGCGAGATGTTGTGACCGAAGCCTGGTCCCTTGCCGCAGACGTCGCAGGTGGCAGCCACGGTGAATCTCCTTGGATAATGGTTGAAAAACGATCCGGCCCGTAGGCATGCCACGAAAGGCAGGTCGCAAACGGGAACCGCACAAGAGTAGCCGAGGCAGTGCCCGGTCTCCAAAACGGGTCACCCGCCTATGACTAGGCTCGGGGAACCCAGTCCCTCAACCGGAAAGGTCCCCAGCGTCTCATGCCGCTCGCCCACCTCGATCTGGCAGCGCTGCGCCGATGGGTCATCACGGCACGTGCCGACCTGGCGGCATACGCGGATGCCCTGAACGACCTGAACGTCTTCCCGGTGCCCGACGGTGACACCGGCAGCAACCTGCTGATGACGATGAGCGATGCGGTCGACGAGCTGGACCGGCGGGCGCCGGAAACCATCGTCATCGCGACCGCTGCGATGGCCGCGGCGACATTGACGGCAGCGCGCGGCAACTCGGGCGTCATTCTGAGCCAGCTGTCGCGCGGCGTGAGTGAAGTCGTCGAGGCGGCCGGGGGCCAGCAGATCGGCGGGCACCAGCTGGCGCTGGCGCTCACGCGCGCCGCACAGTTGGCCCACGACGGAGTGTCTGCGCCTGTGCCGGGCACGATCCTGACGGTTGCGGAGGCTGCCGGTTCGGCGGCGACCGATGCCGACTCGGTCACCGCCGACCTTGTTGGAGTCGTGGATGCTGCCGTGAAAGGCGCCGGCGACGCGCTGCTGCGGACCCGGATCGACAATCCGGTCCTGTGCCGTGCGGGCGTCGTGGACGCGGGCGGCGCCGGCTACCTGCTGGTGCTGGAGGCGCTGCAACGCGTGATCCACGGTGACGGCGGGCTGGCCACGACCGGGGAGAACAGCCGGACTGGCTGCGGATCAGCAAGGACAGCGCAGGTTCGGTGGATCTGCCGGCTGACTGCGGTGATCACGCACCGCTTGACGGCCCGTCATACGAGGTGATGTTCCTGCTGGACGACACCACGAGTGATGCTGTCGGCGTGCTGAAGTCGACGCTGCACGATCTCGGCGACTCGCTCGTCGTGGCCGGCGGGCCGGATCGCTACTCCGTGCATGTGCACGTCGATGACGTGGCGGCAGCGGTCAACGCAGCAGTCGGCTCGGGGCATGCGCACCGATTCCGGATCACTCGGTTCGCTGATCAACGGTCCATGGAGCCACCCGAATTCGCCGTCCTGGCGCTTGCGAACGGCCAGGGCGTGGCGCATCAGCTGCAACGCGCCGGCATCACCACCGTGACCGACTGGAGGGACGAGGCAGCACTGTGTGCGCGGCTCGGTCGGTCCGGCACGTTGTTCCTGTGTGCCGCACCGGATGCGTATGACGCCGCGCGGGCGCTCGGCCCCGATCACCACGTCGTCGTGGTCGGCCGCGATTCGGCACAGGCGATCGCGGCCGCTGCGGTGCTGGACCCCGCCGCCGGATTCGATCAACTCTGCGCGACCGCGCGTGAGGCAGCAGGCGACGTCGCCAGCAGCAGGGTTGTCGGTGACCCGGGGGATGATGCACTCATGGGCCAGATTCGAGACTTGATCGGGGTCGGCGGCGATGCCGAGCTGGTGACGTTGGTGACCGGTGAAGGCCTCGCTGCCGCGCGGATCGATGGGTTGCTGAGTGCCGTTCGCCACGAGCGGCCTTCGCTGGAGGTGACGCACGTCGCCGGTGGTGTCGGCGAGCCGCTGCTCACCATCGGGGTCGAGTAGGTGGCGATCACCCGCAGCAGCTCGTTGAAGCCGGTCGTCGGCAAGGCCGCCACGAAGCTGGAGAAGGCCCGCGGGCTGCGGACCGTCGGCGACCTGCTCGACTTCCTTCCGCGCCGCTACCTCGATGCCAGCAAGAGCGGCCGGCTCTCCGACTTCCAGCCGGGTCACGATGCCGTGCTCGTGGCGACGATCGTGTCTGCGCAGACCCGCCCGATGCGCGGCCGTAAGGGCAAAATGCTGACCGCAGTGCTGCAGGACGAGGACGGACAGCAGGCGTCCCTGGTGTTCTTCAGCGCCTGGGGCCACGAGGAGCGGCTGGTGTCCGGCGCGCACGGGGTCTTCCGGGGCAAGATGCAGACCTACGGCCACACCCTGCAACTGGCGCATCCCGAATACACGCTCTTCTCGGGTGGGGAGACCGACCCGGTCTATCGCGGCGGACTGATCCCGCTCTATCCCGCGGTCAAGGGCGTCACGGACATGCAGTTGACCCAGACGATGCGGCTGGTGCTGGATCAGGTCGACTTGGACGACCCTGTGCCGCAAGAAGTTCGGCGCGAGCGCAAGCTGCTGGACCTGCAGACGGCATACCAACACGTGCACCTGCCGGTGCAGGACGCCGACTGGGGGCGCGGCAAGCGCCGGCTGCGGTATGACGAAGCGCTGGTCGTGCAGACCGTGCTCGCCCAGCGGCGGGCGCAGGCTCGCCAGGAAGAGGCCACCCCTCGAAACGCCGTCTCCGGTGGACTGTTGGAGGCATTCGACGCCCGACTGCCTTTCGAGCTGACCGCAGGCCAGCAGGAGGTCGGGGCACAGATCGCCCACGACATGGCACGGGGGCACCCGATGCACCGCCTCTTGCAGGGCGAGGTCGGCTCCGGCAAGACGATCGTCGCGCTGCGGGCGATGCTGGCGGCGATCGATGCGGGTGGCCAGGCGGCGCTGCTCGCACCGACGGAGGTCCTTGCTCAGCAGCACGAGCGGTCCATCAGTGCCATGCTCGGCGAGCTCGCCCAGGCAGGCATGCTCGGCGGTGCCGACAATGCCACCAGGGTCGCGCTGCTGACCGGGTCCATGTCCAAATCGCAGCGGGAAAGGGTTCTGCTCGACATCGCGACCGGTCCGGTCGGCATCGTGATCGGCACGCACGCGCTCATCCAGGAGCACGTGATGTTCGCCGACCTCGGCTTGGTGGTCGTCGACGAGCAGCACCGATTCGGCGTCGAACAGCGGGATGCGTTGCGTGCCAAGGGCGTTCGGCCGCCGCATGTTCTAGTGATGACGGCGACGCCGATCCCGCGGACCGTGGCGATGACGGTCTTCGGCGACATGGACACCTCGGTGCTGCGAGAGCTGCCGCGCGGGCGGCAACCGATCGCCAGCCACGTCGTGCCCGGCAACCGGGAGTCCTGGATGACCCGGACGTGGCAGCGGGTGGCCGAGGAAGTGCGCTCCGGTCATCAGGCCTATGTCGTGTGCCCACGCATCGGCGACCCGATGGATGCATCGTTGGAGGTCGCGTTCGAGGGTGAGCCGCCCGCGGATTTTGAGGCCTACGACGAGGGCGAGGAGCCGGCAGCGCAGCGTGAGCTGACCGGTGTCCACCAGCAGCTCGAGCGGCTACGAAGCGAGCAGTCGCTGCACGGCTTGCGGATCGAGATGCTGCACGGCCGGATGTCCGCGGAGGACAAGGATGCCGTCATGAAGTCGTTCGGCGCGGGAGACATAGACGTGCTGGTCTCGACCACCGTGATCGAGGTCGGTGTTGACGTGCCCAACGCCACCGTGATGGTCGTGATGGACGCCGACCGCTTCGGTATCTCGCAGTTGCACCAGCTGCGCGGCCGTGTCGGGCGTGGCGGAGCAGCCGGCCTTTGCCTGCTGGTGACCGAGACCGAGAACCCGGAGACTGTCGAGCGACTGGAGGCGGTGGCTGCCACAGCCGATGGTTTTCGGCTCGCCGATCTCGACCTGTCGTTGCGTCGCGAGGGTGATGTGCTCGGTGCCGCGCAGAGCGGCACCCGCAGCGGGCTGCGGCTGCTGCGGCTCAGCCATCCCTCGGACGTCGAGCTCATCGACTTCGCCCGCGAGGACGCCACGGCCATCATCGACGCCGATCCGGAGCTGGCCGATCATCCGCGACTGGCGCAGCTGGTCGCCGACCGGCTCAGCGACGAACAAGCGGCCTTCCTGGAGCGCGGGTGACACGCATCATCTCCGGGCTGGCCGGCGGCCGGCGGCTCGTAACCCCACCGGGTTCCGGCACCCGGCCCACGTCGGACCGGGTCCGCGAGGCAGTTTTCGGGCGGTTGGAACACCTCGACGCGATCACCGGCAGCCATGTCGTCGACCTCTACGCCGGCTCCGGTGCCCTCGGGCTGGAGGCCGTGTCGCGTGGGGCCGTCTCGGCGCTACTGGTCGAGTCGGATCGCAAGGCAGCAGCGACGATCGACAAGAACGTGCGGCACCTCGGTCTCGCCGGTGTGCAGGTGCGCGCCGGCACGGTCGAGGCCGTGGTGAGTGCCCCGCTGTCGCCGCTCGCGGATCTGGTGTTTCTCGACCCGCCATACGCAGTGGGGGACGAGGCGCTGGCGGGCGTGCTCGCGGGTTTGGTCGAGCACGGCTCATTGGCGGTCGATGCGCTCCTGGTCGTGGAGCGCTCGAGCAGGTCCGCCGAGCCGATGTGGCCGGCCGGCGTCGAGTTGATCGGTCCACGTCGCTACGGCGAGACCACCTGCTGGTTCGCGGAGTACGTCCCGGAGGGCGACACCGCGTAGGACGACCGCCGCTGGCCTACAGTTTCGTTCTATGAGTGGCAATCCCCGGCGGTGTGTCTGTCCTGGCTCCTACGACCCGATCACCAACGGCCATCTGGACGTGATCGCCCGCGCCAGCGCGCTGTATGACGAGGTCGTGGTCGCCATACTGCACAACACCGCCAAGCAGGGCACCTTCAGTCCGCAGGAGCGGATCGACCTCATCGAGGCGGCGACCGCGGATCTACCGAACGTGCGTGTGCTCGCCTTCGGCGACCAGCTGATCGTCGACGTATGCCGCGAGCTCGACGCCGCCGTGCTGGTGAAAGGGATCCGTGGACTGACCGACTACGAGTACGAGCTCCCGATGGCACTGATGAACCGCGAGATGACCGGGCTCGAAACCCTGCTGTTGCCGGGCGATCCGGCATACACGCACTACTCGAGCTCGCTGATCCGGCTCATCGCGCAACGCGGCGCCGACGTCAGAGCGATGGTGCCGAAGCCTGTTCTCCAGCCGCTGCTGGACAAGCTTTCCGGAGAGTTCCGCGCGCGGTGACGGCGCCGGTTTGGGAGACGGGCGCCTTACCCGGTAACCTTGCTCTTCGGTCTCGTCGTACCCGCGTGAGACCGTGCCATGTCTCCTGCGAAACACTGTGATGCATACCGATACGCGACGCCCACTGGCCCTTGATACCAAGGAGCTTCCGAGGCGACCCGGCGGGATGCTCGAAGGTGAAGTGCAGGTGGCGGCACCTGAACACTTCGGCACCGATGTGATCAGCGTGCCGGAAGGTCAACTGATGACCTTGCGGTTGCGCCTGGAGTCGGTGATGGAAGGCATTCTGGTGACCGGCACGGTGCGCGCCACGGCGACCGGTGCTTGCGTGCGGTGCCTGGAGCCCGTCGATCTACCGATCGAGGTCCCGTTTCAGGAGCTGTTCGCTTACGCCGATCGGGCCGCCCATCACCACCAGGTGGAGGACGGCGACGAGGAAGACGTGCACGAGCTGGATGGCGATCTCGCCGACCTGGAGCCCGTGCTGCGGGATGCGGTGGTGCCTGCACTGCCGTTCCAGCCGGTATGCCGGGAAGACTGCCCGGGCCTGTGTTCCGAATGTGGAGCATTGCTCGCGGACGACCCGACGCACCACCACGAAGTGATTGACCCCCGGTGGTCGGCGCTGGCCCAACTTGCCAGCGACGACAACAACACCGACTACGACGAGAAGAGGAATTGACGTGGCTGTCCCGAAGCGCAAGATGTCGCGCTCGAACACCCGGTCCCGCCGCGCGCAGTGGAAGGCGACGCCGGTTGCGCTGTCGACCTGCCCGCAGTGCAACGCGCCCAAGCAGTCGCACATCGCGTGCCCAGCGTGCGGTACCTACAAGGACCGTCACTACAGCGCCGCGGAGCGCACCGAGCACCAGGCCTGACGGTCTCTTCGACGACGTGAGCCCCAGCAAGCGGCAGCGTCCCGAACACGCACAGCGGCCCGTCGCCGACCTTGCCCGGATCCTCGAAGAGCGATCCGGGCAGGTTGTCGATGAGTCGCTGCTCTCGCGTGCTCTGACACATCGGTCGTTCGCCTACGAGAACGGCAGCATCCCGCACAACGAGCGCCAGGAGTTCCTCGGCGATGCGGTGCTGGGCGTGGTCGTGACCGATCACCTCTACCACGAGCACCCCGACCTGCCCGAAGGTCAGCTGGCGAAATTCCGTGCGGCCGTTGTCAATTCGCTTGCGCTCGCCAAAGTGGCGCGGGAGCTGGAGCTGGGCGATTTCCTCAAGCTGGGCCGTGGCGAGACGACCACCGGTGGTCGCGACAAGGACTCGATCCTGGCCGACACGATGGAAGCGGTCATCGGGACCGTCTACCTGTGCAGCGGCATCCCCGGCGCGACGGCGTTGATCCACAGCTTGATGGACACCCTCATCGAGCAGTCGGCAACCCTCGGTGCGGGCCTGGACTGGAAGACTTCGCTCCAGGAGATCTCGTCCGCACTCGGACTCGGTGTCCCGTTCTACCGCGTGGCAGAGGACGGCCCCGACCATGACAAGACGTTCACCGCGGCAGTGCTGATCTCCGACGAGAAGCTCGGTCAAGGGGTTGGCCGCAACAAGAAGTCCGCCGAACAGCAGGCTGCCGAGATCGCCTGGAAGTCGCTGAAGGCTCGAGCCGATGCCGCGGAGGAATCCGCCGGAAGTGCCTGAGCTCCCCGAGGTCGAGGTCGTCCGGCGTGGCGTCGCCGCGCACGTGGTCGGCCGATCCCTGAAGGACGTACAGATCCTCGGACACCGTGTCGCGCGGCGACACGTTCCCGGACCGATCGACCTGGCCGATCGGCTGCGCGGACGCTCGGTCACCAGTGCCCGGCGCCGCGGGAAGTATCTGTGGCTGGAGCTGGACGGTGCGGTCGAGGCCCTCGTCATACACCTCGGGATGAGTGGGCAACTACTCATCGAAGCTCCCGACTCGCCTCGGGAGAAGCACGCTCACGCCGTGTTCGACCTGTCCGACGGGCGCCAATTGCGTTTCGTGGACCAGCGCACTTTTGGTGGGCTGCAACTCGTCGCGTTGGTGCCTGATCCGTTCGGCCCCGGATCAGTGCCGGACATCATCGGCCACATCGCGCCGGACCCGCTCGAGGCTGCCTTCGACCAGCAGGCAGTCAACCGGGCGATGCGGCGCCGACAGACCCAATTGAAGCGGGCGCTGTTGGATCAGTCGCTGGTCTCGGGTATCGGGAACATCTACGCGGACGAGGCCCTGTGGCGGGCGCGGCTGCACGGTGAGCGACCGACCGAGCGGCTGACCGCTGCAGCGGTGCGCGGGGTGCTCGATCATGCTGCCGAGGTGATGACCGAGGCCCTTGGCCATGGCGGCACGAGCTTCGACAGCCTGTATGTCAACGTCAATGGTGCCGGTGGCTACTTCGAGCGGTCGCTGAATGCCTATGGGCGGCAAGGCGAACCGTGTCGCCGGTGCGGCACCTTGATGGTGCGCGAGTCATTCATGAATCGCTCGTCCTTCAGCTGCCCTCGGTGTCAGCGCAGGCCGCGCGTCACCGCCTGACGACCGGCCCGGTTAGGTTGCTGGCATGACTGCTCTGCAACCACAGACCCTGCCGACCGCCGACGCTGCGCTCGAGTGGGTCGAGCGGACCTGCGACGGGGGCCTCGACCGGGCGCGCTCGCTCGTCACCTCCTTCAAGACCACGACTCCCTCCGACACTCTGGACGCGCTGCGCGCGTGGAACGACATCCATGTCGCGCTCGCCGACGCCGCAGGGGTCGCCGGGGTGTATGCCGAAGCCGATCCGACTGGAGCGGTCCGGGACGCGGCGGAGAAGGCCATGCAGCGGTTGGATGCCTACTCCACCGAGCTCGGTATGGACCCGGAGCTGTTCGGCATCCTGTCATCGCTTGACGCGACCGGGCTCGATGACGTGACTCAGCGCTTCCTGGAGCACACGCTGCGTGACTTCCGCCGCAGCGGTGTCGACCAGGACGAGCAGACCCGAGCCCGGTTGAGCGAGCTCGCCGAGCTGGAGTTGAAGGCCAGCCAGGAGCACAGCAAGAACATTCGCGAGGGCGTGCGAACGATCGCCGTACCGCCGGAAGCACTCGCCGGTATGCCGCAGGACTGGCTGGAGTCGCACCCGGCCGGCGATGACGGTCTGGTCACCGTGACGACGGACTACCCGGATGCGATTCCGCTGATCACCTTCTGCAAGGACGCCGCCACCCGTATGGCGATGACCCTCGAGCGCCTCAACGTCGCCTGGCCGGCCAACGACGCCGTGCTGCAGCGGCTGCTCGAGTTGCGCGCAGAGCACGCGAAGCTGCTCGGTTACGAGACCTGGGCGGATTTCGATGCCGAGGTGAAGATGATCGGAAGCGCCTCTGCCATCGGCGAATTCATCGAGAAAATCACTCAGGCGGCCGCCGAGAGTGCGCAACGCGACAAGTCGGTCCTGCTGCAACGCTTGCAGCAGGATGTGCCGGAAGCCACGGACATCTCATCACCTGACCTGTCCTTCTACTCGGAGTTGGTGCGCAAGGAGCAATACGCCGTCGACGCACAGCAGGTCCGCACCTACTTCTCGTTCGAGAAGGTCCGGCAGGGTCTGCTGGACGTGACCGGGCGGCTCTTCGGGATCTCGTTCGAGTCGGTCGACGCGGTCACCTGGGACCCGGAGGTGGCGTCATACGACGTGCTGCGGGAGGGGAGCGGATCGGCCGGATCTACCTCGACCTGCATCCGCGGGACGGGAAGTACAAGCACGCGGCGCAGTTCGACCTGCGCGGCGGGCTGCGTGGCCGACAGTTGCCGGAGGGTGTGCTGCTGTGCAACTTCGGTCGCGGGCTGATGGAGCACGACGAGGTCGTGACGCTCTTCCACGAGTTCGGGCACCTCATCCATCACGTGCTCGGCGGTGACCAGGAGTGGATCAGCTTTGCGGGGGTCGCGACCGAATGGGATTTCGTGGAGGCGCCCAGCCAGATGCTCGAAGAGTGGGCCTGGGACGCCGATGTCCTGGCGACTTTCGCGACCAACGAGGCAGGAGAGACGATTCCGGCCGATCTGGTGGCCAAGATGCGTCGTGCGGACGACTTCGGCAAGGGCTTCCAGGCGCGGACCCAGATGTTCTACGCGGCACTCTCGCTGAACCTGCACCTGCGCCGGTATGACGACCTGACCGCCGTGGTGCGTGACCTGCAGGCGCAGTACTCGGTCTTCCCGTATGTGCCGGACACTCACTTCCACGCCGCGTTCGGCCACCTGGACGGCTACAGCTCGGGCTACTACACCTACATGTGGTCGCTGGTGATCGCGAAGGACATGTTCAGCGCGTTCGACACCGCTGACCTCTACAACGCCGAGGTGGCTGGACGTTATCGCGACAAGGTCCTGGTGCCGGGCGGCAGCAAGGACGCTGCTGACCTGGTCGCCGACTTCCTCGGGCGCTCTTACACATTCGACGCCTACGCGGCGTGGCTTGCTGAGTGAGCGGGTCGCGTCCGCGGGCGATCATCGTCGGCATCGGCACCGAGTGCTCTTCGTTCGCGCCGCACCGAACAGCGATGGCGGACTTCGGTGTTCGCGTCGGCGACCGGGTGCTGGACCGCTTTCCGGCCGTCCAAGCGGGCCGCTTCGGCGAGGTGGACTTCGTGCCTGGGCCGGTTTCGCGAGCGTTGCCGGGAGGCCCGGTCCTGCGTGCGGTGTATGACGCCCTGCTGCACGACGTGCTGGCCGCCGTGCGGCACGGGGCGCCCTGGGACGGTGTGCTGCTCGACATCCACGGAGCAATGTTGGTCGACGGTCTCGACGACGCCGAGGCCGATCTGGCGGAGCAGGTGCGGGACGCCGCCGGTGGAGCGGATGTCGTACTGGCGGCCGCCATGGACCTGCACGGTCAGGTGTCGCGCGACTTCGCGCAGTTGGTGGACCTGCCGACCTGCTACCGGACCGCGCCGCATGTGGACGAGTCGGACACGCGGGACCGCGCCGCTGGGCTTTTGGCCCGCGCCCTGACATCGGGTGTGAGCCCGGCACGTGCGTGGTGCCGGATCCCGGTCGCCCTGCCGGGGGAGAAGACATCGACGCGGGTCGAGCCGGCGGCGTCCCTCTACCGGTCGCTGGCCAATCCTCCCGACGGCGTGTGGGAGGCGGCCTTGTGGGTCGGCTACGCCTGGGCGGACGAACCTCGAACGTCGGCTGCCGTCGTGGTGGTCGGGGAGGACCTTGGCGCCATACAGCGTGAATGTGCGCGGTTGGCAGAGGAATTCGTCGCTGCGCGTGATGCTTTCACGTTTTGCGGTCCGACGGGAAGCTTGTCCTGGGCGTTGGATGAGGCGGCTGCGGCGACCGACGGGACCTTCTTCGTCAGTGACACCGGAGACAACCCGACGGCAGGCGGATCCGGTGATGTGGCAACGACTTTGGACACACTGCTCGCGGACAGGCGAGTCACCGACGGGGCAGGTGACGCGATCTGGACCGCCCTCGTCGACCCCGACGGCGTGCGGGCGGCGCAGCGGGTCGGTGTCGGCGGCGACTTCGATGAGCGGGTGGGAGGCTGCTTCGGCTGGCCGGCGCGTGTGGGACTGCGTGGCGTCGTTCGGCGGCTGGTCAGTGATGGATCCGGCGATGTTGCGCTCATCGCGGTCGGGCGCTTGCAGGTGTTGCTGACGACACGGCGGACTCCGTTCCACACCGTCGCGGACTATGCCCGGATCGGCGTCGACGTCACGCGAACCAAGTTGGTGATCAACAAGATCGGGTATCTCGAGCCGGAGTTGGACGCGGTGAGCAGCGGCTGGGCAATGGCGCTGACTGAAGGCCCGGTCGACCAGCGGATCGATCACCTGCACTTCGAGCGCCTCCAGCACCCACTGCACCCTTTCGATGCAATCGACGACAGTTGGCGGGCCGAGGTCGAGGTGTTCGGCTTCGCTCAGTGACCGTGCACCAGGTCAGCAGCGGCACGGACGAGACCGGCTTGGACGGGCCGATCCCACCTGCCGTCGGCACGCACGACTCGACCCAGATGGATGCCTCGCGCACCCGCGGCAAGCAGCGTCGGGAGATTGTCGGCCGTCACGCCACCACCGACCAGGAGCGCGGCGGCGAGCTCCGAATCTCGCAGCATCGCCGTGAGGCGCGGCAGCCCGGCACCGACGCCTGCGGGGTCACCGGCGGTCAGCACGTAGTCGCATCCCGGCAGGAACAGCGCAGCGGTTACGCCGGCCGGCAGATCCGGCGCATCGTCGATGGCGCGGTGAAATGTCCAGTGCCGGCCGGCCATGGCAGCGATCACCGGGTCGAGGCCGAGCGACGGGACCCCGGCGACATCTACTGCACCGCAGACGAAACTCGCTGCCATCGGTAATGATTCGATATCTGCGCACAGCAGATCGACGGTCTCCTCGGTCAGGTGGTGAGACTCGGTGCGGCGGATCATGACCCGAACCGGAAGCTTGGTCGACTCGAGGACGGCTCGGACCACGTCAGGTTCGGGCGTCATACCACCCTGCTCTGGATCCGTGATCAGCTCAAGCCGATCGGCGCCACCATCGGTCGCCGCGCGCGCATCCTCCGCACTGGTGACGATCACTTCGAGTGTCCGATTCATGCGCATCATTCTGGGCCCCCTGCGTGGGTGGGTCGACGGGTGGCACGCTAGCTCCATGACAAAGACGTCTTCGGTTGTTGAGCAGGTCAAGAAGCAGTTGTTCATCGGCGGCAGCTGGCGGGACGCCGAGGGTGGTGCCACGCTCGAAGTGGACAATCCGGCAACCGGCGCGGAGCTGGCGCGTGTTGCCGACGGGTCTGTCGCGGACGGGGCGGCAGCACTTGCCGCGGCGACAGAGGCGCAGGCGGAGTGGGCACGTTCAGCACCACGGGACCGTAGCGAAATCCTGCGCGCGGCATACGAACTCATCGTGGAACGCACCGACGTGTTCGCCGAGCTGATGACGCTCGAGATGGGCAAGCCCCTTGCCGAGTCGCGTGGCGAGGTGGCCTACGGCTCGGAGTTCTTCCGGTGGTTCGCCGAGGAAGCGGTCCGCGTGTCCGGTCGCTACTCGGTCGCTCCGAATGGCGCGACCCGGCTGATGACGATGAAGCAGCCGGTAGGTCCGACCCTGATGATCACGCCGTGGAACTTCCCGCTGGCGATGGGCACCCGCAAGATCGGGCCGGCGATCGCCGCTGGGTGCACGATGGTCGTCAAGCCTGCGGCCGAGACGCCGCTGTCGATGCTCTACCTCGCGCAGGTCATGGAAGAGGTCGGCCTGCCCGCCGGCGTGCTGAACGTGATCACCACCAGCAAGAGCGGCGAGGTCATGGAGCCACTGATCCGCGATCCGCGCTCGCGCAAGCTGACCTTCACCGGCTCGACCCCGGTCGGCCGCAAGCTCATCGAGCAGTCCGCGCAGCAGGTGTTGCGGGTGTCGATGGAGCTCGGGGGCAATGCGCCGTTCATCGTCTTCGACGACGCCGACATCGACGCGGCGGTCAATGGCGCGATGCTCGCCAAGATGCGCAACATCGGTGAGGCATGCACGGCTGCCAACCGCTTCTTCGTGCACGCGGACGTCGCGGCCGAATTCAGTGAGAAGTTCGCCGCGCGGATGGCGTCTTTGACCGTCGGTGACGGAATGGCCGAAGGCGTCGATGTCGGACCACTGATCAACGCCAAGGCGATCGAGAAGGTGACGGGTCTCGTCGCCGACGCGACCGGTCGCGGTGCGCAGATCGTCACTGGCGGCGGCAAGCGTGAAGGCGCCGGCTTCTTCTTCACGCCGACGGTGATCACTGGTCTGCCGGGCGATGCGGCGATGGCGCGCGAGGAGATTTTCGGGCCGGTGGCCGCCATACAGACGTTCACCGACGAGTCCGACGTCATTCGACGCGCGAACGACACCGAGTTCGGACTGGTCGGCTACTTCTTCACCCGCGACTATGCCCGGGTGCTGCGCGTGAGCGAGGCGCTGGAGTACGGCATGGTCGGGGTCAACCAAGGCGTGGTGTCCAACCCTGCAGCACCGTTCGGTGGAGTCAAGGCCAGTGGCTTCGGTCGCGAAGGCGGCTTCGAAGGTATCGAGGAATACCTCGAGACGAAGTACGTCGGACTCGCGCTCTGAAGTCTCCGAGATGCTCCAGTCACTGCGGCGCTGTGGATAACTTCTGCGGCTGATCGTCGCCGGCTCCTAGTCTCGCTCTGAGGACGAGGAAGGGAGTCGGCGATGGGGCAGTCCACGGTCGATCCGGGCTCGCTGGAGTCGGCAGCTGCGCTGCTTCGCGGCGCCCATGATGACGGCCTGACGATGCTCGCACGAGCGATCACCGACGATGTGCGGCACGGCGTCAGCGGAGCCGAAAGCAATGATGCGTCAGGTGTATTGGGTCCGCCGCTGACACAGGTCACCGAGTTCGTGCGGGAGCAGACCGAGGCGATCTCCGGGCACCTCGACACGGCGGCAGGCGCGTACCGGCGGACGGACTGGCTGGTTCGCGTCGTGTTCGCGGAGCGGTCATGAAATCGCTGGGCGGTGATGCTGCAGTGTTGTTGCGCGCCGGGCGACGGTGCGGTGCGCTGGCTCTCGAGCTTTATCGGCTCGAGAAAGCGCTGGGTGGGGCGGCCGACAGCACCATGGCGCGCTGGTCGGGGACGGCCGCGGCGTCCTTCGGCGCGATGGCCCACGCGCATCGCGGCACGGTGCGGGGAGCGCGAATCGCAGTGGAGCGGCTGGGCGTGCTCACGAGCAGATTTGCCCACGAGCTAAGTGATGCCCAGGTGCGGGTGCAGCGTCTGCCCGAAAACGCGTCCATGGAGCGAAAGGCCATCGAGGAGCGGATCAATCTGCTGCGACGGCGTTTCCATCAGCAATCGATGCAGGTCGAGTCAGAGCTGAGGCAACTGCTCCTGCGCCGGCCGATTGATCCGCCCCGGTGGACCGGGCCGGTGCGCCGGCCTGGCGGCTGGGTCCGGGGTCAGCCGATCATGCCGCCTCGGTGGACTGGGCCGGTGCGCCCGCCCGGCGGCCAGGTTCGAGGTCAGCCGATCCGGCCGCCGCGATGGACCGGACCGATACGCCCGCCGGCGGACTGGACGCCGCCACCGACCTCGGTGCGGCTGTTGCCGGCACCCTCGAACAGAGACCGGGTGCAGCGCAGCTTCCGTGGACACCGCCGTGGTTGAACGGTTCTGGTCGGAGTCCGGCCAGAACGCTGGTCCAGCCGGTCGGAGTGGGGGCATGAGGCGGCTCGCGCCGCTCCTGGTGCGGTTCACGGACGAGGAATTGATGTTGTTCAGCGCTGACCATCCGGTGGTCGATGCGCCATACCTGAGTGGGCTCGACGAGACGCAGCGTGAGCTGGCGGCGCAGATCGCCTATCGGTCGTTGTGCGCCCACGGCGCGGTTGCGGTCGACGGCGGGAAGGGCATGGAGCTGCCGGAATCCGTCGTGACGATGCTGCAGGTGCGGGCCTCCGCGACGTCCGCCCTGCTGATCAGCAAGGCGACCGCCGAAGTCGGCGTGTTGCGCTATCACCATCTCGGCAGGGACGTCGTGGTGATCGAGGACGTGACCGACGACGGCATCCACGAGTTCCGGTTGATCGAGCCCGAGAAGTTGCCCGATGAGGTCGACGCCTTCTGCACGGTCCAGGGAGCGGCGGACGGACAGGGCGAGCCGGTCACGCTGACAGTGGAGGCCTTCGCGGCCGGCGACCTGGCTCGGGAGCTGTGGGGTGAGGGCGTGGCGCAGTTCGATGCAACCGTATGGCGAGCTGCACCCGATCCTGCTCGTGGACAGGTCCTCCTCGGCGTTCTCCTGGGCACCGACGGCAGCTGGTCCAGCCGTCGGTTGCTGGTTCCAAACGAGGGCGGCGACAGTCTCATCGAGATGCAGCCGGCTCGGGCCGCCGAGGTGGGGGACTTCATCCTGGGAGAGTTGCTCGGTGCAGAGGGAGGCGACGTCACCTCGGACACATGGCATTTAATGAGAGCGTGACCGAGAATTCTGCAGCTTCTCCCGCCCAGCGTTCCGTAGCGATCCTGGGGTCAACGGGGTCGATCGGCACGCAGGCGATGGATATCGTGGCCCGAAACCCTGAGCGCTTCCGGGTGACCGCGTTGAGCGCAGGTGGCGGCCAGCCCAAGCTCATCGCGCAGCAGGCGGTGCTGGCACGTGTCGAGTTCGTGGGGCTCGCGGTCGGGGACGAGGCAGGGTTCCGCGAGATCCTGCACGACGAAGCACGGGCTGCAGGTGTGACGGGCTACCAGCCCGAGATCGTCGTTGGTCCCGACGCTTCGGAACATGTTGCCCGATGCGGCGCCGACGTGGTCCTCAACGGCATCACGGGGTCGATCGGACTGCGACCGACGCTCGCCGCCCTGGAAGTCGGCTCGACACTCGCGCTGGCCAACAAGGAGTCCTTGATAGTCGGCGGTCCGATCGTGAAACGGGCGGCCGGGCCCGGCCAGATCGTGCCAGTGGACAGCGAACACTCGGCCATCGCGCAGAGCCTGCGTGCGGGCAGCGATCGGGAAGTGCAGCGATTGGTGATCACCGCGAGCGGTGGACCCTTCCGTGGGATGCCGTTCGACGAGTTGAAGAAAGCCTCACCAGAGCAAGCACTGGCGCACCCGAACTTCGCCATGGGCAAGGTCATCACCACCAACTCGGCGACGCTGGTCAACAAGGGTCTCGAGGTCATCGAGGCGCACCTGCTCTTCGACGTGCCGTTCGAGCGCATCGACGTCGTCGTACATCCACAGCAGTTCATCCACTCAATGGTTGAATTCGTCGATGGGGCCGTAGTCGCCCAGATCGGGTTACCGACGATGCTGGTGCCGATCGCTCTCGGACTCGGGTGGCCGGACCGGGTTCCGGACGCGGAGACACCGATCGACTGGACGAAGGCGGCGGACTGGCGCTTCGAGCCGCTGAACGACGGGGCTTTTCCGGCCGTGCAGCTGGCGCGTCAGGTCGGTATGGCCGGCGCGACATACCCAGCGGTCTACAACGCCGCCAACGAGGAGTGCGTGGCGGCGTTCCACGACCGCCGGATCCATTTCACGGACATAATCGAGACGGTGCAACAGGTCGTCGACGAGCACACGCCGTCCCGGGGGAGCTCACTGTCGAGGATGTTCTTGCGGCAGAGACCTGGGCACGGGCACATGCACAGGCGATCCTCGATCGGCGCTGAGCGCGTTTGCAGCTGCTCATGAGACGCTGGTGGGCGTGTTGTTCCTGCTCGGTGTGATCATTCTGCTGCTCGGCGTCGGTGTCTCCATCGCCCTGCACGAGATCGGTCACCTCACTCCCGCGAAACTCTTCGGTGTCAAGGTCACCCAGTACATGGTGGGCTTCGGTCCGACGATCTGGTCACGCCCCCGCGGCGAGACGGAGTATGGCGTCAAGGCCATCCCTCTCGGCGGTTATATCCGGATGATTGGGATGTTTCCTCCGCGCCCCGGGGAGAAGGAGGGAATGATCCGCTCGTCGTCGACCGGTCGCTTCAGCCAGCTGGCCGACCAGATGCGCGAGGACGCCTACGAGCACATCGCACCGCGCGACTCCGACCGGGTGTTCTACAAGCTGCCGACCTGGAAGAAGGTCGTCATCATGTTCGGCGGCCCCTTCATGAACCTGATTATCGCGTTGGTCCTGCTGATCATCATCGCCAGTGGGATCGGTCTACCGGTGCAGCAGACGGCAAAGATTGCCGCGGTGCAGTCGTGCTCGCCGACCACCGCGGGGAAGGCAGTGTCCGATTGCGACGCAGCAGGACGCACCGCCGCGGCGGCTGCCGGCGTGCAGTCCGGTGACCAGATCGTGTCGATCAACGGTACCAAGATCACGTCGACGACGGATTTCACCAACATCGTGAGATCCCACCCGGGCAAGCAGATCCCGCTGGTGGTCCAGCGTGATGGAAGGCAGGTCACCCTGCAGGTGAAGCCCAAGTTGCAGCGCATGCCCAAGCAGGACAGCAACGGCACACAGGTCGTCAACTGGAAGGGCGAGGTCGAGTACCAGGACGTCGGGATCATCGGCGCATCGATCGGCGGCACGTACCGCGACGAGCGGCAGTCGCTTCCCGCCGCTATCGGCACGTTCGGCAATGCTCTCGAGCGAACCTCATCGGTCTTCGTGAAGATCCCGCAGAAGATGGTCGGCGTGTGGAACGCCGCATTCAGCGGCGGCACCCGCGACCAGTACAGCCCCCAGTCGGTAGTCGGAGTCGGCCGAACCGCCGGGGACGTGGCCGAGTCGACGCACGCCAGCGTGCGGGACAAGATCGTCGTGCTGCTGATGATCCTCGCGTCATTGAACATGGCGCTGTTCGTCTTCAATATGGTGCCGCTGTTGCCGCTCGACGGTGGCCACATCGCAGGGGCGTTGTGGGAGGCGGTCAAACGCCGGATCGCGCGCGCCCGCGGGATCACCGGCCCGGTCTATGTCGATGTCGCGAAAGCGCTGCCGCTCGCGTATGGCGTGTCGATCGTCCTACTGGTGATGTTCGCCTTGTTGGCGTATGCCGACATCGTCAATCCGGTGAAATTCGGCTGAGCCCTGTTGCTTGCGGACCGGATCGGTCCGCCTGCCGCGGCACGGTCCCTCGCCGTCAAAATCGTTGGCGGCCAGGCCGGCCGCTCGGGCAGGCTGATGATCATGTCGAGTAGCGATCTGTGGGATGCCGAGACGGCCGAGCGGTATGACGACGAGTCATCGTTCATGTTCTCGCCGGAGGTGCTGGCGCCAGTTGTCGACTTCCTCGCCGGGCTGGCCATCGGAGGCCCAGCGCTGGAGTTCGCGATCGGCACGGGCCGCGTGGCGATTCCGTTGATAGAGAAGGGAATCCGGGTCAGCGGCATCGAGCTGTCGCAGCCGATGGTAGATCAGTTGCACGCCAAGGCACCCGATGTGCCCGTGACTGTCGGCGATATGGCGACGACAACGGTGGAAGGCGAGTTCTCGCTGGTCTTTTTGGTCTGGAACGGCCTGGGCAACGTGCGCACCCAGGCCGAACAGGTCGAGGTCTTTCGAAATGCTGCGCGGCATCTGGCGCCGGGTGGGCGGTTCGTGATCGAGCTGTGGATCCCTGGAATCCGCCGGATGCCGCCCGGTCAGACGGCGGCTCCGTTCCACGTCGGCAAGCGCCATCTGGGCTTCGACACCTACGACCTGGCGACCCAGCAGGGCACTTCGCACCACTACACGCGTGAGACGGGTGGGGCAGTGCGATATGGCGCCAGTAATTTCCGCTACGTCTGGCCCGCCGAGTGCGACCTGATGGCACAGCTCGCTGGTATGACGCTCGAACGGCGTATGGCGGACTGGAACGGCAGCGAATTTACCGGCGAGAGCGAGTCACACGTCTCGGTATGGCGCAAGAGCGACTGAGCGCAGCGGATCGATGGTCGAGCTGGCTCGGGCAGGACGAACTCACGCGGCGTCGCTGGAACGGCCCGCCGTCATACGCACGGCAGTGAGGTCCCATTCGACACAAGTGGCAGTGACCACGGCGATGTATCCGGATCGGTGCACCTTCTGGTGATGCGTCGTGCAGAGCATCGCGGAGTTCAGCAGGCTGGTGACTCCGCCGGCCGCCCAGGGCACGACGTGATGCACTTCGCAGAATTGGGGCGGTCGGTCGCAGCCGGGAAAGGTACATCCGCGGTCCCGCAACGTCACAGCAGTCCGAAGCCCTTTGGGGACAAGCCTTTTGGTGCGCCCGACGTCAAGCGGCTCACTGTCCGTGCCGAGAACCGCTGGCACGATGTCCGCGTCGCACGCGAGTCGTCGGGCGGCCCCGGGATCGAGGACGTCGCCCGTGCATGTCGTAGCGAAGCCGACGCCGGTCATCAGGGTGTTCAGTGGCATCGTCACCGTCACCCGCGCCGCGGATCCGATCCCGGCAGCTTCTGAGTCGGTCATCCGGGCACCGGCACTCACCAGGGCGACCAGGGCATCGACCCGCCGCTTCCCGGGAGTCCGCTCGTCGCGGCTGCCGGGGTCCGTGGCTTCGGTGGTGGACGCGCCATGTTGCGCATTTGGTCCTGTCCGCGGTGCCGATAGGGCCATAACGGCTTCCTTGACGATCGCGGCATTGACCGGAGCCAGCTCCGCCGTCAAACGGGTCATGCCCGTCTCGGTGGTCCACCACGACATCGACTCTGTGCGCTCAAGCGTGGAGTCGGACTTGTCGAGCTCATCAGGGGCGTACCTCGCGAAGATCTGTCGCGTCAGGACCCTGCGTCCGCGAGCTCCGGATGCCGGGTCGAGATCGAGAAACCAGCCGAGGACCTTGTCGCGATCGACCTCGGGGACTATCGGCTCGACCTTCGCAGACTCTTGTAGCGCGGTCTTGGCCACCGATGGCGTGCAGGAACCGCTGTGGAGTGCATCCGTGACCGCGCGGGCCTTCTCGCCCTGACAGGCATCGGCGACGTAGGCGATGGTGTGCGCGTCGCGGACGTCCAAGGGCACGGCCGCGATGGTCGCGCAGTTGGCCACCCATTGTGTGGTGGAAGCAGCGTCCGATGTGCCCACGTCGCCGCGCTGGCGCGCGAGCCGCGCAACCAGGGTTGCCACTTGGTCGCTGCGGCTTCGCAGTTGCAAGAGGGTGACCATGATGTCGGCCAGCTCCTGCGGACTGAAGTCGTCGAGGGCATCGGGAAGATCGTCCAGCATCGTCACGGCGGCACGCAGCTGCGTGAGTGGCTCGCACTCGTCAAAGCCCATGTCTCGCACCGCCGCTCGCCACTGGTTGATCCGACATTGATTGTCTACCGGCGGGCCACATCGTCGGTCATCCACCACGAAGCGTTCGGTGGACGAAGCGCGTGTGCCACCGGGGATGTGAATATCCCGGCCAACCCACGACAACAACGGCTCGACCACAGAGTTGCACGAGCCGTCGATCCATCGCTACGATACGGAACGTGCCGTTTCGAAATGACAAGGAGTCACCCTCTCCTGGCCGCCCTCGCGATGCCGTACGCGAAGCCGAGATCCTGCACACAGTGCTGACCCTGCTCGCCGAGGTCGGGTATGACGCCCTGACGTTCGAAGGCATCGCCCGTCGAGCCGGCGCCTCCAAGGCGACGCTCTACCGCCGCTGGGACAACAAGCGCGACATGGTGGTCGCCGCGATCAAGGCAGGACCTTCCTCCGCCACACCGACCGCTGGCATCGACACGGGATCGCTGCGCGGAGATCTGCTGGCCCTTTGCGAGCGTCTCGACGCGACCTTGCGGGCGTCCGACGGATCGATGAGTCTCATGCTGTTGCAGGCCGGCTTGGAAGATCCCGAGCTCTGCCGGCACATCGAAGACGCAGCCGGTCCGACCGGCGCCAAACTCCCGAAAACTGTTCTGGATGCGGCAATTTCGCGCGGTGAACTCCCGAAGGGAACTCGCCCCTTCACCTATGAGGAGGTCGCCGGTTCCGTCTTGCTCCTGCGCCGCCTGAACGGCCTGGCGTCCGGTCCCGACTACCTCGCTCGACTTGTCGACGACGTGCTCATCCCGTCGCTGCGAGCCAGCGCCGCCGACACGTCGGAGCCGCCCCGCGCAATCTTCGCCTGACGGGCGCGCATCGCCGCCGGGTCGCGCAAGCGGCCGTCATACCCACACACACCGAACATCGGAAGGCTTCCCCATGAGCTCGCAACCCACCATCGAGGGCTTCGACTATCGCCGAATCCCCGCGGACAGCAACGTGATTCTCAATGTCGCCGTCGGCGGCAGGGGAAGGCCGATCGTGCTGTTGCACGGCTTCCCGCAGACCCATCTGATGTGGCGACACGTCGCGACGGGCCTCGCCGAGGACCACCTGGTGATCGTCCCCGACCTGCGTGGGTATGGCGCCAGCGACAAGCCGGAGGAAGCGGACGACTCGACATACTCCAAACGGACCATGGCACGTGACATCGTCGCAGTGGCAAGGGAACTCGGCGCCGAACAGTTCGCGCTCATCGGGCATGACCGCGGCGCGCTGGTCGGCATGCGTGCCGCGCTAGACCACCCGGACGTCGTGACACACCTGGGCATCCTGGACGTCCTGCCGACGCTGGACACCTGGGACGTGCTGCACGGCGTCGACGCGAAGGTTGCTTGGCATCTCTATCTCATGGCGCAGCCGAAAGGCTTGCCGGAGAGGATGATTGAGGCCGTTGCTGCTGATTTCTTCGGGTCGTTCCTCGACGCTTGGGACCCCAGCGGCTCGACGTTCCCCCCGACGGTCCGCAAGCACTACGTCGACAGCTCTGTGGCAGCAGTGCCGTCGATCGTCGCCGACTACCGCGCGACCGCCGGGATTGACCTGGAGATGGATCGCGCTGACCGGGCAGCCGGAGCGCGACTGGCGATACCGGTCGGTGTCCTGTCGCAGGACTGGGGCTCCCAACTCGGCTTCAGCGCCCTGGACCTGTGGAAGCAGTGGGCGCTCGAGGCGACATACGAGCCCATCGACGCCGGCCACTTCATGGCCGAGGAGAAGCCGGACGAGGTAACGGGCTTCATCCGGGGCATATTGCGGCGAACGGACCACTGAGTCAACGGGACAGGTGCGTCGGTCTGAGCCGCGCCAGGTAGTCCTCCAGCAACGAAACCTGTTGCACCGCAGAATAGTTCGCCGGGTCGAGGACTGCCTGGACGATCAGGCCGAGTGCGAAGGAGTGCAGTTCGGTTGCCATCAGCCGCGCATCGCCGGCGCACAGAGCGGCGCACTTCTGTGCCGCCTGGACGAGCGCAGTGAGCCGCTCGACACCATCCGCGTAGCGACGGGCGTGATCCCGCTGGAACTGCGGATCGGCGAGGGCGTGGTCCCACGACGAGATCCAGACGCGGTTGGCGGTCGTCGACTCGGCATCCAGCGGCAGCATGTCCATGACCGCGGACCGAAGCGCGGGAAGTCCGTCGGCCGCCGTCCGGGGTTGCCTGGTCCTCGACCGACTCTCGAGCAGATCAAGGGCGTAACCGACGATCTCCCGCTTCGACCCGAAGTAGTGCGTCACGACGCCGGTGGTCGCCTGCATTTGGCGAGCGATCGCCCTGATGGTGAGCCCGTTGAACCCGTCGGTGGCAAGCACCTGCCAGACGGCCTCGGCGACGTCGCCACGACGGTCCTCGTGATTTCCCTTTGGCCTGCCCATGCACCGGATGCTAGTTTGCGCAACAAACGTTGTGCAAACGATCGGAGCAACCGTGTTCACCCACCACCTCGCCGACGGAGTCCGCCTGCGCACCCTCGAGCCTTGGCACGCCGACGAATTCGCCGCCCATCTGGATCGGGCGCGCGAACACATCCGGCCGTGGGTCGGACCGTCGTTCGTCACGGATACCGTCGACACAGCGCGCGCCACGCTTGTTCGGTATGCCGAGGCGACCGCACGGGATCAGGCTCGCCTCGTCGGCATCTGGGTCGACGAGACTCTCGTCGGCGGTCTGATGTTCGTGGACTTCGACGCCGCCGGTGGCACGGCCGAACTCGGCTGTTGGCTGGAGCCGGCAGGGGAGGGGCACGGGCTGATCACCAACGCCGGGCTGTTCCTGCTGGACTGGACATTCGAAGAGCGGAAGCTGCATCGCGTGGAGTGGCGCTGTCGCCACGACAACGCACGCAGCGCGGCCGTTGCCCAACGGCTCGGTATGACGCACGAGGCGACGCTGCGGCAGGCGTGGCTGAACCGCGGCATACATCACGACAAGCAGGTCTGGGCGATACTGGCCGATGAGTATCGCGCCGCGCGTGCGTCAAGTTGACGGGTTCCGTTTACTGGCAGCCCTATTCGGCTCTCGTCGGTGAGCTGCGCTCGGACCTTCGGATGTCGTCCTCCAGTCGGTCGCCGAACTGCTCGACGCGGTTGTCGCGCTCGGCGAAGACCGAGGCGCCCGGCTTGTTGCCCCACTTCCATTCGTTGAAGAAGAGGTTGAGCGCCACGGCACTGATCGCGGCGGCACTGATACCTGAGCCCATGATCACGCCGAACCAGTCCGGGAACTTGTCCCAGAAGGTCGGCATCGCGATCGGGATCACGCCGAATCCGAAGGTCACCGAGATGATGACCAGATTGAGGCCGTTCTCGTAGTCGACCCGCGCCAGGGTTCGTATGCCGCTGGCGGTGACCGAGCCGAACAGGATGATGCCCGCTCCGCCCAACACCGGGGAAGGGATGCCCGCGACTATCGCACCGACGACGGGCAACAGGCCGAGCACCACCAGCACACCGCCGCCGGTCGCCACGGCGAACCGGCTCTTGATGCCGGTGAGTGCGACCAGCCCTACGTTCTGCGCGAACGCGCTCGCCGGGAAGCTGCCGAAGAACGGCGCCACAGTCGTCGCCGCCATGTCTGCCCGCAGTCCTGCCGCGACGCGCTTGTCGTCGACCTCGGTCCCTACGATCTCGCCGATGGCCAGGATGTCAGCGGTCGTCTCGGTCATGATTACCAGGATCACGATGGTCATCGAGATGATCGCGCCGATCTGAAAGGTCGGCGAACCGAAGTGCAGGAATTGCGGCAGCGCGACGATCTTGGCGTCTTTCACGCCGGAGAAGTCTGCATGCCCGGTGGCTGCGGCGACGATTGTGCCGATCACCATGCCGATCAGGATCGACAGCCGCGAGATCGCTCCCTGGAAGAGCCTGCTGATCAGCACGATGATCAGCAGCGTGAGCCCGGCGAAGCCGATGTTCGTGGGCGACCCGAAGTCCTTTGCGGTCGAGTCGCCGCCCATGCACCAGCTGAAGGCGGTCGGCATCAGAGATGCGCCGATCACCGTGATGATCGACCCGGTCACCACTGCCGGGAAGAAGCGCACGATCTTCGCGAAGTAGGTCGAGGCGATGACACCCACCAGGCCGGCCACGATGATCGCGCCGAGCACCGGTCGCACGCCGTCCTTGCTCGCGATCGAGACCATCGTCGACACGCTGGCGAACGACACGCCTTGCACGATCGGCAACCGACTGCCGACCGGTCCGATGCCGAGGGTCTGCAGCAGGGTTGCGATGCCGCTGATGAACAGGCCGGCGGTGACGAGCAACGCGACGTCGGACGTCTTCAAGTGCGCGGCTCCGCCGATGATGATGGGTGGGGCGATCACTCCGCCATACATGGTCAGGATGTGTTGGGTTCCGTAGATGAGCAGACGGCCGGGACCATACATCGTGTCCTCGGGTCGGCCCTGATACTTCGGATTGCCCTCGCGTCGTAGGAGTTTCACGGCGCTCATCCCTCGGTCGGTGCCCGATGGGGCGGGCTCAGCGGTAGCTGGGCGGGAGGTTTGCTCACTCGGGTCGACACTGGCGCCACCCTCTCACTATGTGGAAGATTGATTTCGATGGATGAAATAGTGACACCAGGCACACTGTTCGTCAACGGTTTGTTGAAATTGGCTCGGTGGGTGGTATGACGCCACCGTCCTACTCGGCCACATTTCGGCCGATGGAAGCCGCGAGTCATACTGAAGGGGTGACAGTTTCTCTCGGTATGCCGAGCGCTCCGGCGCCCGTGCTCGCGCCCCGCCGCAAGTCTCGCAAGATCAAGGTCGGGAAGGTCGAGGTCGGGGGAGATGCGCCGATCTCGGTTCAGTCGATGTGCACGACGCCGACCACTGATATCAACGCAACCCTGCAGCAGATCGCCGAGCTGACTGCGACCGGTTGCGACATCGTGCGTGTCGCGTGCCCGAGCCAGGACGATGCCGACGCCCTGCCGGCGATCGCGAAGAAGTCGCAGATCCCCGTCATCGCCGACATCCACTTCCAGCCCAAATACGTCTTTGCCGCGATCGATGCCGGCTGCGCGGCGGTCCGCGTCAACCCGGGCAACATCCGCAAGTTCGACGACCAGGTCAAGCAGATCGCGAAGGCAGCCAAGGATGCCGGCGTCTCGCTGCGCATCGGCGTCAACGCGGGCTCGCTCGACAAGCGACTGCTGGAGAAGTACGGCAAGCCGACGGCCGAGGCGCTCGTCGAGTCGGCGGTCTGGGAGGCGAGCCTCTTCGAGGAGCACGATTTCCACGACTTCAAGATCTCGGTCAAGCACAACGACCCCGTCGTCATGGTGCGCGCCTACGAGATGCTGGCCGAGCGCGGTGACTGGCCGCTGCACCTCGGGGTGACGGAAGCAGGCCCTGCCTTCCAGGGCACCATCAAGTCCGCGACCGCTTTCGGTGCGCTGCTGTCCAAGGGCATCGGCGACACGATCCGCGTGTCGTTGTCCGCGCCGCCGGTCGAGGAGATCAAGGTCGGCAACCAGATCCTGCAGTCGCTCAACCTCAAGCCGCGCAAGCTGGAGATCGTCTCCTGTCCGTCGTGCGGCCGCGCCCAGGTCGACGTCTACACGCTCGCCGAGCAGGTGACCGCCGGCCTCGAAGGTATGACCGTGCCATTGCGCGTTGCCGTCATGGGTTGTGTCGTCAACGGTCCCGGTGAAGCTCGCGAAGCCGACCTCGGGGTCGCGTCGGGCAATGGCAAGGGTCAGATCTTCGTCAAGGGCGAGGTCATCAAGACTGTCCCCGAGGCGCAGATCGTCGAGACCCTCATCGAGGAAGCGATGCGCATCGCCGAAGAGATGGGCGAGCCGATCGACGAGGACTCTGCGGGCAGTCCGAGCGTCACCGTCAGCTGATTCGCCGTATGGCGAACAGCAGGCTCGCCCCCGTGAGCGCCTTCGCGGCCGACAACGCAATGTCGATGCCCGCAACCTGCCCGGTGACCAGATCGTTGGGAACCGTCTGCAGCACCAGGTGATAGACGCCCCACGCCGTCCAGGCGCCGGAAGCGGTCCACACCACAGCCATGGGGACGGCGCGACGAAGCCGACGCGGTCGCCCGGCGACACCCGACCAAAGCCCGGCCAACGCCATCAGCCCGATGACCGCGTCGATCGCTGGGCCCATCGCCTCGAGGGCGGAGTCCGCGAATGCGCTCCGGACCACGAGAGCCAGCACGAGCGTCGCAGTCGCAAGGGCTGGGAGCTTTGGCAGCCGGTCTCGGCGTACGCCGGCCAACCGCTCGCCCCATCCGCGATCGGCGCCCCAGCGCTGCCAGGCGTAGATCGCGAAGGCCGGCAGTAGGCAGAGGCCCAGGCCGCTGAACCCGGTGTAGACCGCGGCATACACCCAACCGGCGATGGGCGTCGCCGCGCTGCTGGCGTCCGTTGGTGGTCCGGTGGTCGCCTGGACAATCACCGACGGGCCGATGATCATCACGATCTGTCCCAGTAGTCCGTATCCCACCCACATCGTCGGCAGTAAGAACCAGCGCGGTGCCCGTGCGCCGGTGAAGAAGACCAGGGCGAGAGCCAGCGCGACCAGATCGAGCCCGAGTGTCGCAGTGTTGAGTAAGTGCATCGTGGCGCTGGTTCCGAACTTCGCATCCGACAGGCCTATCCGTGAACGGCACAACCAGGCGACCTTCAACGCGCTGTAGGGGAAGGTCGCGAGCACTGCACCGACCGCCAGGCGTCGCCGTACGCGGTCAGCAGTTGTCCGGTTCGAGACCTTCCCGGCCAGCGCGGGCCGCGCCGCGTGAACCGCGGTCATGGCTGGACACTCTCGTCGAGCGCGGCCCACGAGCGTTCGATCTTCCGCAGTAGTGCCGGATAGATCAGCGAGTGACGGAACGGCCGAATCCCGGCCATGTAGAGGCGCCCCTTGGTCCCGTTGGGTTTCGAAAGAATTGCCAATTGCGCTGTGTAGCAACCGGACTCGGTCTGGACCCACCCCATATGCAGCACACCGTGACACGTTGAGTTCGCCAGTTCGGCGGCGAACTCGTCACTCAGCAGGTAGAGCGAGGTGAAGGGCAGGCGCGCGAAGTCAGGCCCAATGGGCGCATCGACCAGGTCCGCCGGAAGTCGGGCGCGAAGGGACGGCACCCTGATGCCGACCCCGTTCTGCGGATCGTCCCAATGCAGCAGCTTGCCGAGGCCCCACCGAACCGACCAGACGAGGCGGACGATCGGTGAGTCGCCCCCTCCATGGTTCCGGCGGCGAAGATCTCCACCAGCCGGCGGAGGTCGCCCGGCCCGCCCGGCGTAGGCAATTGCCAGACGTCGATCAGGTCGAAATCACCTGCGATCTGATGGATCCGCCACGGGCGGTTGCGAAATTCGCTCTCCGGCAGGCGTCCCGCGATCTTCGAGGTCGTCGATGTACTCATGATCTTCACGATGCTGTGTACGTACGCCGATCCGCCTCACCTGGGCAGGGGTTCGTCGTCCCTCTTCCGGGGGAATCGCCGCTTCGTGGTCTCGTGACAGCATGGAACTCGTGAGGCGAGGGACACGTGGCGCGGCATACCTGGTGCTGGGTGCTGCGGGTGCAGCACTGCTGGGGTGGCTGGTCTACGCCTTCACCATCTCCGTTCAGGGAACGTCGGGACAGGACCGGGTGTTCGTGGTGGCGCTCGCCGGCGTGGCCGTGGCCGTCGCCGGCATCGTGCTGTTGAGCCCGCCGGTGCGCGACGCCGAGGTCGCGATGGCACGACCGCTGCTCGGGGTCGAGCTGCCCGCGGTTCGCGACAGGCATTCGTGGGACAGCAGATGGCACGGTGCCGCGTGGGCGGGGCTGGTCCTGGTTGTCGGGGCGGTCGCTGCGATCGTGCTGCTCGGTGGGGTTCCGGCCGGTGTCGGACTGGCCTCCGGGGGTGTCGGCGACGGCGTCCAGGTCCTCTGGCGTATGCCGCTGGGAATCGCCGTCGTGCTCGGATCCTTCGCCATACAAGCGGGTTTCGGCGGCATCCTCGTCTGGGCCGCGCCGCGCGTGCTGGGTCCGACGAGCGCCGACAAGCTGGCGTTGGCCGCCGAACGCGAGCAGGACCTGGCTCGTAGCAATCAGTTGGCTCGCGAACTTCACGACACGATCGGTCACTCGCTCACCGCGATCAGTGTGCAGGCCGAGGCCGGCAGCGTGGTCGGCCCGACCGACTCCCGAGTCGCTCTGCGTGCGTTGGAGCGGATCAGTGCCACCGCATCGGCAGCACTGGAAGAGCTGGACGAGGTGTTGGGCTCACTCCGCAGCGGTGGCACCGGGCGCACCGCGGCCGACCTGGCAGCTCTGGTGCGCAGTGCAGCGACCAGTGGGCCCTCCGTGCTTCAGTTGAGAGGGGACTGGGGGAGGCTGCCCGGGGAACTGTCCGGTGACGTGTTCCGAATCGTCCAGGAAGGACTGACCAACGCCGTGAAGCACGGCAGCGGCCCGGCCCAGGTGCGAGTCGCGATCGGCTCCGAGGTCGAGGTGAAGATCACGAACACGACCACGCAGCAACCAAATTCGCGAGCGGCGGGTGGACGCGGACTGGTCGGCCTGCGGGAGCGCGCAGCGCTCGCGGGTGGCGCCGTGGACGCCGGTCCGAGCGCGAGTGGGAAGGAGTGGCACCTGTGCGTCCGGCTCCCGAACCGGTGATCAAGGTCGTCATCGCCGATGACGACGAGATGGTCCGCGATGGCTTCGCAGCGATCCTCGGTGCGCAACCAGACATGGAGGTCGTCGGCCTCGCCGACGACGGCGTCACGGCGCTGCAGACGGTCCGAGCCGGCACACCGGACGTGGTCGTCATGGATGTGCGGATGCCGCGACTGGACGGCATCGAGGCGACGCGCCGGCTGCTGGCTGCGCCGGGCGCTCCGAAGATCTTGGTGGTCACGACGTTCGAGCACGACTCCTACGTGTATGACGCCCTGATGGCCGGCGCCCACGGCTTCCTGCTCAAGCGGTCCGGCGCCGCGCAACTGGTGTCCGCGGTGCGTGCGCTCGCGCATCTGGACGTCGTTCTCTTCCCGGAGTCGATCCGCGACCTGGTCGACTCCCGCCCGGCTCGTGGACGCACCCTGCCTCGACTCACCGAGCGCGAGCAAGAGGTGCTGCGGCTGCTCGCCCGCGGTATGACGAACGCCGAGATCGCCGCCGAACTCTTCCTCGGCGTGGAGACGGTCAAGTCCCACGTCGCGACACTGCTCGCCAAGCTGTCGGCACGCGACCGGACACAAGCCGTCATCGCGGCATACGAGAGCGGTTTCGTGGACTGACCGCAGCGGTCCGGCGTCATACCCGCTGGATACGCTGCGGGGTGACCGCCGCCGAGCCGACCGACGAGCCGCATGCTTTCGTCCGGTTCGTGATGCGACGTTCGGTGACCGGCCTGGTGCTCGGCTGGTTGGCACTGCTGGTCAGTTTCGCGCCCAGTCTGTTGCCGCGGCCGTGGGCTGTGCAGGCGGCGGCCTCCGCGCTGTCCGCCATCACCGGGTATGCCGCCGGCGCGTTGCTCGGCTCGGCCGCATCGGTGATCTTCGGCTGGCTCGGTGTGCGCGTGCTGGTTGCCGATCATGCCCACCGGACACGGCTGCACGGCGTGCTCTGGACGCTCGCGGTGGCGATCACGATCACGGTCTGGTTCGCGGGCTACCGCGGCCGCCGGCACAGCGCGCGTCTGGTCGACCTGCCCGAGCCGTCGCTGTGGAACGACGCGCTGTCGCTGGTCGCTGCCGTTGCGCTGACCGCCGTGCTGATGGCGATCATCTGGACGGTGCGTGGCGCGTTCCGAGCGTCGCGTTTCGTGCTCGGCTTCGCGCTGCCCAAGCCCGTGGCGGGTCTCCTCGCGGTCTGTCTCGTCGCGGGGTCGGTCACCTGGCTGACCCGCAGCGTCATCGCGGTGAAAGGCCTGGAAGCGCTCTCTGCTTCGGCAGCGAAGGTCAACGGCGCCCCGCCGCAGGGGCTGAGTGCACCGACATCGCCGCTGGTCTCCGGCAGCAGGGGGTCGACTCAGCCGTGGTCGAAACTGGGCCGCGAAGGTCAGATCTATACCGCTCACACCCCGGATCCGGCGGCGATCTCAGCTATCACCGGGCGACCCGCGAAGCAGCCGATCCGGCTGTATGCCGCGCCGGAGACCGGTGATGTCGATCCGCACCAGCTGGTGCAGACCATCGTCCAGGAGATGAAGCGCACCGGAGCGCTGGACCGCAAGTACGTCAACGTGGTGGGCACCACGGGCAGTGGCTGGGTCGACGAATACAACGTCCGGACGCTGGAAGTCCTGACTGGCGGCGATGTGGCGACCGTGGCGGTGCAGTACTCCTTCCTGCCGAGTGTCGTGCAGTTCCTGACCAACCGGACCCTTCCTGCCCAGGTCGGAACGGCGTTGGTCCGCAAAGTCATCGCGATGATCGATCAGCGGCCGGCCGGCGAGCGGCCACGTCTGTTGCTCTCCGGCGAGTCACTCGGCGCGCTCAGCACCGAGGCCGCCTTCAGCGATGCGGATCAGTTGCTCTCGGCGGTCGATGGCGCGCTCTGGAGCGGCACCCCGAACTCCACCCCCTGTGGCGTTCGATCACCAGCAGCCGGCAGCGCGGCAGCCCGCAGGTTGCACCGGTCATCGACAACGGACGGCACGTTCGATTCGCCGGCAACCCGCAGCAGATCGGCCGTGATGCCTACGGGCGACCGCTGCCGCAGGAGTGGGACTCGCCACGGGTGCTTTTCATGCAGCACCCGTCCGACCCGATCGTCTGGTGGGATCCTTCGCTGATCTACCGGCAACCTGCGTGGGCACGCGAACGCGCCGGCCACGATGTAGACAAGGATCTCACCTGGTACCCCCTGATCACCTTCTGGCTGACCACCGTCGACCTGATCTCGGCGAACTCCTCGGTCGGGGGCCATGGCCATCGCTATCGTGCCGAGATCATCGACGGATGGGCAGGGGTGCTCGGCGTGACGGTCAGCCCACCGGAGAAGGCGGCGATCACCTCGGCGGTCGAGGCCTTCGACAACGAGGAGTGAGCGGATGGGACGAGGTCAGTTGTCGGTGCCGAGTGCCATGCTCGACGCGTGTCCAACGAGACAGGCGGGGCCTTCCGCACCGCGCCGCTGAGTGGTGACACCTGGGCCGACTTCGCGGCCCTCGTGGAGGCCAACAACGGCGTGTGGGGTGGCTGCTGGTGCATGGGGTTCCATCCCGAGGGACTTGACGGGACCAGCGCCGAGCGAAACCGCGACGCCAAGCACGCGCTTGTCCGCACGGGCTCGGTGCACCAGATCCTGGTCTATGACGGCGACGACTGCGTCGGATGGTGCCAGTTCGGGCGGCCCGTGGAGCTTCCGAACATCCAGAATCGCAAGAAGTACGCCGCGTCGGCCGGTGACCCGCCCGACTGGCGGATCGGTTGCATCTTCACCGGCAAGGGCCGCCGGCAGGCCGGTGTGGCAAGAGCGGCGGTGCGCGCGGTGCTGGATGCGATCCGAAACCAGGGTGGCGGCGTGGTCGAGGCCTACCCGGAGCAGGTCGACGGCCGGGGGCCGCAACGCGGTGCCTACTTCCACACCGGGCCGGAGACGCTCTTCGCCGATTTCGGCTTCGAGCGCGATCGCAAGATCGCCAAGTGGCGTTGGGTCATGCGCCGTGAGCTCGACTAATGCAGTGAGTCGGAGCGCTCAGCGGCGCCGGGTTCGACCAGCCGCCGCATCCATTGCCAACCGGCGCCGTCGAACGGCGCCCGACCGTCCCGGAGCCCCTCGAAGACCGACCGGGTGTCGGCCTCGGCCTGACGTATGACGTCGTCCGGGTATCCGAATTTCCGCTGGTGGTCAGCGAATTCGTCCTCGTCATCGACGTAGCTGAAGCCATTGGCCCGCTGGACGACATCCAGATCAAGATCGATCATCGTCACCTGCCAACCCCCGTCGTCGGTGCGTGACCAGACGGGTGGGGTGGTGATGTCGACATACACCACGACCTGCTCAGGGCGATCGGTCGGCCGGTTGAACGCAGGTGTGTAGCCCGCATCGGGGAAGAGGGAGACCGAGTCGCGGTCGAGATCGAACGCAGCCCCGGGTCGTTCGAAATGCGTGCCCTGCGGGAATCCGACCCAGCACCCGTTCTCATCGACCCCGAGCAGCGTGCCGTCACTCTGCCAGTGCGGCGTTCCGTCCCACTTGCGATAGTCGACATGAATGGGTGTCCCGGGACGGTCGGAGGCAGTGGGATTAGTCATCACCGGCACTGTAACCAGAGACGGCTCGAATCGATCAGCGGTTTTCGGTGTGCGCGGCGCCTGTCGGTGCAAGGCTGGTGCCGTGTTACGGACGCTCAGCGGCGCCCGCGCCCTGGGGCCGGGCGATTTCCCGGCGGCGTTGGACCTGTGTGCGGTTGACCCGCTGGCCAACGTCTTCGTTGCTGCGCGCCTGATCGAGGGTGGGCCCTCGTATGCCGGAGCGTTGCTCGGCACGGACGATGGCCGGCGGTTGCGCTCGATGTGCTGGACCTCGGCGAATGTCGTCCCGATCGGCGCTGACGAGGCGGCCTTGGACGCGTTCGCCACCCGATTGCGTCGCAAGCGCCGCCGTTGCTCGTCCATCTTCGGTGACGCAGAGCTGGTTCTGGGGCTCTGGGGGCGGTTGGAGAGACACTGGGGCGACGCTCGATCGTTGCGTCCAGACCAGCCGATGATGGCCGTTTCCGCCGTGCCCGCCGGTGGGTCCGGCCCGGTCGATGCCCGGGTGCGTCGGGCTCGCCTGGACGAGGTCGACCAAGTGCTGCCGGCATCGACGGCGATGTTCACCGAGGAGATCGGCTACCCGCCATACGTCGGCTCGGATCGCGAATATCGGCGCATGGTCACGTCCCTGATCAGGGCTGGGCACACCTTCGTGGTGACCGAGGGGCACGAAGTGATCTTCAAGGCGGACGTCGGATCGCTCGCGGCGGAGTCGCGCAGCTGCAGGGTGTTTGGGTCGCGCCCAGGCACCGCGGCAAGGGTTTGGCAACACCGGCGATGCGCGCCGTGGTGCGGCAGGTGATCGAGACGATCGCGCCGACCGTGACGCTCTACGTCAACGCCTACAACGAGCCGGCCCTGCGGACCTATCACTCCGCCGGCTTCCGCCAGGTCGGGAAATTCGCGACTGTCATTCTCTGACATCATTCGTCAGATGGTTTCCTCCCTGACGCCGACAGCAAAGATCCTCGTTGCGGCCTTCGCCACCTCCGGTGTCATCCACCTGGTCCGCCCACAGACGTTCGTCCCGAGTATGCCGAGCGTGGTGCCGCGCCAGGTCGACGTCATCCGCGCCTCCGGCGTGGCCGAGTTGGCGTGTGCTGCCGGACTTCTCGTTCCGAGCACACGCAGGGTCGCCGGTCGTGCGTCCGCAGCGCTGCTGATCGGTGTGTTCCCGGCCAACGTGCAGATGACGGCCGACGCGGTTCGTGTCGTCGCCAACCGCGGATCGTCGCCGAAACGAGTCGCCTGGTGCGCCGGCACCATTGCACGGCTGCCGCTGCAGTGGCCGCTGATCCGCGCGGGCTGGCGCGCCGGCCGTTGACGGCTGGTCAGTCCGTCAGCCACCACTCGGGCGGGTCCTGTCCATAGCGACGCGGCGGTGACGGGAAGTCCAGCGGGACGTCGCCGACAAAGAGCGGTGGGCGCACGTATTCGATTGCCCCGTATGACGATTCGGCAGTCGCCAGCCACAGAGGGCAGTCCGGTCCGTCGAAGGTCTGCTCCGCGTCGGTGGCCGACCCGTTGTGGTGCAGCAACCACTCGGCGGTGCGGGCCAGAGCGAGTTGCGCGCTTGCACCGCCTTCGTGCGGCCGCCGGTTGAGTAGCCGCAGAGCCGCGGCCGCCATCAGGTAGCCGGTGGCGTGGTCCAGCGCCTGCACCGGCAGGGCGCCCGGCCGACCGTCGGCGTCGGCGTAGGTGGTCGCGATCCCGCTGACGGCTTGCACGATGCTGTCGAATCCGCGCTCGCCACCCCACGGGCCGGAGTCACTCCAGGCGGACAGCTCAACGACGACCAGGTGTGGGTGCTCGGCCAGCAGCGACTCGCGGTCGAGTCCGAATCGGCGCAGGGCGCCGGGGCGGTAACCGGTCAGCACGATGTCGGCGGTGCCGGCCAGCTCCTGAGCAGTCGCCTGCCCGTCCGGGCCGGCGAAGTCGACGGTTGCGGTCCGCTTGGCGAAACCGGTGTCCAGGTGTTGGTCCAGCAGCTCGGGTGAGTCCGGCCGGTCGATGTGCAGCACGTCGGCACCGAGCGCTCCCAGGAAGCGCGCAGCGGTCGGCCCGGCGATGACACGGGTGAGGTCCAGGACGCGAATTCCCTGTAGTGGCAACGACGTTGACGGCACCAGCCGACGGGTTGCGCCCGTTGACGCACCTAGGGTCACCAGCGGGCGGTCCTGAATCGCCGCTGCGTGGTGTGGGTGTGCCCGCCATACGTCCGGGGTGCGAACGGCGCCCGCGATGCCGCCGGCCGCCCGCAGGGTCTCTTCGAGCGCAACCCCTTCCCACTCCTGTATGGCGCTCTCCGCACCCGACCGATTGGAGACGCCCAGAACGGACCGGATGACCGCGGCGTGGTGGGGGTAGTTGCCGTGCAAGCGGATCCAGCCGTCCGAGGTGCGGAAGAACCCGGACATCTCTCCCCAGCCCTTGACCGGTTCTCCGGCGACCCGCAGCCGACTGATGGAGCCGAACGACGCACCGACGAGGCCGCTGGGGACGAACGCGTTCCAGGACGAATCCCGGGTGGCAGCAAGTGCATTCGCTGCTGACGCAGCCGCAGAAACGCTGCCGACGGCGAGGCCCTCGACATCGAGCGGCCCGGCCCACCAACGCCGCGGGCCACGGGCGACCGCAGCGGTTGCCCAGGGAACGGGCAGCGTCGGCCAGCTCACGAGCCGGGGTAGAGCGCAGCGGCGTAGCGGTCGTCGCGGTAGTGCTCTTCGACGATGTCCGGGTCGTCGCCGGCCCGCCAGAGTGCTTTGGCGATATCGGCATACCGTGCCACGGCGTCTGGCTGCCAGGTCTCCGGCCGCCATGCCTTGGCACGCATGAACGCCTTTGGGCAGTGGTAAAAGACCTCTTCTATGTGCACGATGAGGACCAGCTCCGGCCGGTGGCCCTGCACGACGAGGTCGTCGAAGAACGGGCCGTCGGTCACCAACTGCCCGACACCGTTGACCCGCAACGTGTCCGGCCGTCCAGGGATCACGAAGTTCAAGCCCACGTGCGGGTTGGCCAGCAGATTGTGGAAGCCGTCCATGCGCTTGTTGCCGCTGCGTTCCGGGATCACCAGCGTGTTGTCGTCCAGGACCAGGCCGACGCCCGTCGGGTCGCCCTTGGGCGAGACGTCACATCGCCCGTCGGGAGTCGCGGTCCCGACGAACACCAGTGGTGAGACGGCGAGCCAGTCCTTGTCGAGCGCGTGCAAGTGGTCCCGAACCTTGTCGCGCACGGGCGGGTCCGGCAGGCCGAATTGCTCGAGCTGACCGGCCGACGTCACCGTGGGTAGGTCGCGATAGGGGTTGTTCTGCTCGTCATACATGTGCGATCAGTTCCATTCGATGCGGAGGCGCTCACGCCAGAAGGTGAGCACGTCGACACCTTCCTGGTGGATCTCGGTGCCGCGGTTCCAGAGTCCGAGGTAGAGCTGTGCCGCGGTGCCCGAGAGCCGTGCGTCCGGGCTCTGATCGGTCGTGCCTTCGTCGCACACAGCGGGCCCATCGGACAGGCGCAACGTCCACGACCGCCCAACGTCTGTGGCCTCGAAGACGACACTCACGGTTTCTGCCGACGTGGTGCGCAATTCCTCGTGCTCGCGGGTGGCGAAACCCCGCAACAGTTCGTCGATCCCGTCGGTGCCGACGGCTGCGAGTATCTCGGTCTCGGCTGCGGTCGGGAACTGCCCGAGCCGAGCACTAAGGCCGTCGACGGCATGGATCGAGGTCTCGTGGCATTGTCGGCGGGCCCAGGCGATCTTGCTGGGCGGCGCGTCGTTGAGGAAGAAGAATCGCTCCAGGTCGTCCGGCGCTTCCTCCAGGGCCTCCGCCAGGTCCCCTGCGCCGGCCAGCAACCAGCCACCGGGATCGTCGACCAGCATGCCGTCGACCTCGAAGCGGTCGGTCGCCGTCGTGGCATTGCGAGAGTTGATCTCGCCGCGGATGATCCCGGTCGCCCAGCGGTGCACCATCCCGGTATGGGCCACCAGCTGTCGCACGTTCCAGTCGCGGCACGTCGGGACGGGTTGGTCGGAGATGTCCAAAGCGTGCTCGCTCAGGCGCTCGGCGGCGGTGTAGAGCACGTCGAGGTAGTCGTCGAACTCGAGCATTGCGGGCATGTGTAGACCGTAACCTGTGGCGCCTGGCTCATGCGTAACCTGAGTCGTATGACGGAGAACAGCGATCCCTTCGCGCATGCCCCGAGCAACCAGCCGCCACTGCTGGTCGGTCACAACACCGTCACGGGTGACGCGGCGCTGCTGGACGCGGTCCACGCCCAGGCGGGTGACTCCGCCCCGCAGCTGATCGAGTCACTCCTGCCGCTGGGCGAGCTCGCCGGTTCGGCGGAGGCCCGGGAGTACGGAATGCTCGCCAACGCGAACGAGCCGATCTTCCGCCCGGTCGACCGCTTCGGTGCCCGCGTCGACGAGGTCGACTTCCATCCCAGCTGGCACTGGATGCTCGACAAGGGCGTCGGGTTCGGGCTGACCGGAGCTCCGTGGACGTCGCGCGAGCCGATGCCGCACGTGCGTCGTGCCGCGGCATACATCGCCTGGAGCGCGATCGAGCCGGGGCACGGCTGCCCGATGACCATGTCGTATGCCGCGGTGCCCGCGCTGCGGGCCGACGCCGCGCTCGCGGATGAGTTGGTGCCCGGATTGTCCTCTGCCACTTACGATTTCGGGCTGCGGCCGATCGCTGACAAGCGAGGACTGCTCGCCGGCATGGGTATGACGGAGAAGCAGGGTGGCTCCGACGTACGCACCAACACCACGGTCGCGGTGCCGCAGGCCGACGGTGCCTATCGGCTCACCGGGCACAAGTGGTTCACCTCGGCGCCGATGAACGACCTCTTCCTGGTTCTCGCCCAGGCACCGGGCGGGTTGACCTGCTTCGTTGTCTCGCGCGTGCTGCCCGACGGCAGCCGCAACGGCCTGCAGATCGTGCGGTTGAAGGACAAGTTGGGCAATCGGTCCAACGCTTCCAGCGAGTTGGAGTTCGTCGACGCTCATGCCCGTCGCCTCGGCGACGAAGGTGCCGGGGTGCGCACCATCATCGAGATGGTGGCCGCGACCCGGTTGGACTGTGTGCTCGGGTCGTCGGCGTTGATGCGGCGCAGCCTGGCGGAGGCGATCTGGCACGCAGAGCACCGCAGTGCGTTCGGTGGTCTGCTGGTCGATAAGCCCGCGATGCGAAATGTGCTGGCGGACCTCGCGATCGAGTCCGAGGCGGCCACTGCTCTCGGCCTCCGGCTCGCTCGTGCGGTGGAGTCTCCGGACGACCCGGCTCAGCGCGCCTTGCGTCGGATCGGCTTGCCGTTGGCGAAGTTCTGGGTCTGTAAGCGCACCTCCTTCCACGTCGCGGAGGCGTTGGAGGTGCTCGGTGGCAACGGCTATGTCGAGGATTCCGGGCTGCCGATGCTCTTCCGGGAGTCGCCGCTGAACTCCATCTGGGAAGGCAGCGGCAACGTCAACGCCCTCGACGTGCTGCGCGTCCTGCAACGTCAGCCGGAGGGCATCGACGCCTGGCGCGACGAGGTCGAGTCGGCCGGAGTGCCCGAGTTGCACGACGGTGTGACCGAAGTCTTGAAAGCCATTGCGAATCTTGTCGATCCGTCAGAGGCGGAGTATGTCGCCCGCTGGCTCGCCGCCCGTATGGCGGTCCTGTTGCAGGCCAGCCTGCTGGTGCGGCAGTCGCCGACGGCGGTGTCCGAGGCGTTCCTCGTCTCACGGGTCCTGGGGCAGCACGCCGGCGTGTTCGGGACTCTGCCTGCCGGGCTGGACACCGCCGCCATCGTGCGGCGGGCCAGCACCGAGAGGTGACTACTTCGCCGGCGGCGTGACGCTTGCGACCGAACCGTCGTCCTTGAGCAGCACGGTAGAGGCCCTTGGCTTCCCGAAGCTCAGCAGCGATGAGAACGACGTCGCCCGCGAGTCGAACGATCCGTTGCCCAGCTGCGGCAGCTTCCAGTTCTGCTCGACGAACTTGATCACCGAGGCCTGCTCGAGTGGCTGGTGGTTCACCGAGTTGACCTTCGAGTACGGCGAGATCACCAGGAATGGCAGCCGCGGTCCAGGGCCACAGCGGTCGTCCTGCGGGCCGCTGCTCGTGACCGGCTCCTTGACGCTCGTGCACATCGGTTCATTGAGCGATGCGTCCTTTGCGCCGGTGATGATCTTGGACACCTTGTGGTCGTACCAGCCATCCGAATCGTCATACGTCACAACGATTGCGGTGCTCTTCCACTCGGGTGACTGCTGGATCGCGTTGATCTCGCTCACCAGGAAGTCCTGCTCGTCGGTCGGGTCGGAGTAGCCGGCGTGCCCGTCCTGGTAGGAAGGCGCCTTCAAGAACGACACGGCCGGCATGTCGCCTGCCTTCAGCGCCTCGTTGAAGTAGCTCAGGTCGTACTGGTGGTTGGCCTGGCCGTTGTGGCCGACCTCGGCCAGCGACTTAGGCGGCAGGTGGTGCGGGTTGGCCGTCGACTTGTAGTACTGGAACGGCTCGTGATGCGGGCTGTAGTCCACGGAGGTGCCGCCGCCGACGTTGGCGTGAGAGGTGGTGCACTGGGCGTAGCTGCCGTCGCCGGCGTAGGGCGCGTTCGGAGTGAAGCCACCCTGGAACCAGCCCCACGAGACGCCGGCCGAGTTCAGCTCGTCGCCGATGTTCTTGCCCTGCATCACGCCGAGGTTATTGGTCGAGGTGTGGTTGTGACCCGAGCAGTCGTCGTATGCCGGGTCGGGGTCGTTCGTCATGGTGCCGACACCCTGGGCGTTCGGCGTCGAGACGACATAACCGTCGGAGGTTGATGCGCCGGTCGTGGGATCGACAGCGTGGATGCCCCAGGTGTTGCCGGACACGAGGTTGATCGCTCCAGGTGAGGACGGGCCGTAGTTCGAGCCGTAGTAGTTGTCGCTCATCGCGTAGTGCTGGGCGTAGTTCCACATCCCGGTGACGGTGTTGCCGTCGAAGTAGCCCATCGCCAGCCCGGGTGCGCCGAACTCACCGGTGCAGGTGTCGACGCTGGTGTTCTCGATGACCTTGTCGTTCTTTCCGCCGTTGGCGGCCTTCTCCTCCGGCTGGTAGGCGTGGTTCTGGTCGCAGGTGACGGCTTGGTCGGGAGTCAGTCGGAACGGCTTGTAGAGGTTGGGATTCGACCGGATCAGGCCGGCGTTCTGCTCGGTGTTGGCCCGCGGTGTATGCCGGGCCGCGGTGAATTTCGTGCCGTCGGTGTTGGCGGCGTTCGGATAGGTGCCGAAGTAGTGGTCGAACGAGACGTTCTCGTCGAAGAGCACCACGACGTGCTTGATCGGGGTGCTCGCGTGGTGAGCCACGTGCTGCTTCGTGTGCGTTGGGCTCGCGGCGTTTGCAGTGGCCTGTACGGCGACAGTGGTGCCGGCCGCGAGGATCACGGCGCCCGCCGATGCTGCGGCGAGTAGTGCGGATTTCTGCTGCACTGTGCTTCCTTCCTTCCAGGGTGATGATGCGAGGTCGCTACGTGAACAGGGCGCTCCCGTAGAAGTCGGTGGTGTTGCGCACGCCGGGCAGAGCGAAGAAATAGCCGCCGCCGACGGGCGTGATGTAGTCGACGAGCGGTTCGTCGGCCAGCCGTTTCTGGACCGTCACGAACTGGCGGTCCAGATCCGCGTTGAAGGCGCCGAACATCAGACCCATGTCCAGGTTGCCGACCGAGTCGACGCCCGCGTCATACGAATAGGCGCGGCGCAGGAACTGCGACTTCGCCGTCTTCGGCGTGCGCGGGTTCGCCAGCCGGATGTGGCTGTCCAGCGGTATGGCGTTCCCGTTCGGATCGTTGCCGTAGTCCGGTAGGGAGTTCTCCGCGCCACCGGTCAACGGCGCCCCGGTGTCCTTGCGCCGCCCGAACATCCGCTCCTGCTCGGAGGTGGAGACCCGGTCCCAGAACTCGACGAGCATCCGGATCCGGCGCATGACGTAGTAGCTGCCGCCGGCTGCCCAGGCCGGCTCGCCGGCATCCACCCAGACGAGCGAGTTCATCTGTTTGTCGTCCGTGGGGCTGGGTCCGGCGATGCCGTCCTTGAAGCCGAGCAGGTTGCGGGGATGGCCGGTCGGCCGTGGGGCAGAGGTGAATCCGTCCTGTTTCCAACGGATCTGCATCGCGCCCCGGGTAGCTCGGCATACCTCGCGCAACGCGTTCGTCACGACATCACGGTCGTGACCCTGCAAGGTGAGTAGCACGTCGCCGCCGCACCACGCCGGGTCGAGCTGGTCGTTCGCGAAGGTGTCCATTGCGCGCAGGTGCCGCGGTTTGGCCGTTGTCAGGCCGAACGCGTCAGTGAAAACACCCGTACCGAGGGCGACAACGGACTCGAGCGCCCGTGCGGGAGCGGCCGGCCCGAGGATCCCGGTGCCCGCTGTGTCAGTGATGCCGGGGGAGGGCGAGATGCCGCCGGCGGTGAGCGAGCGAATCGTCGTGGTCAGCGTCTGCAGGAGTGTCGTCAGTCCCGATCGTCCCGTGACGGTCAGGTCGAACGCGACGATCGTTGCGGCGGGGAGCGGATCGCCCAGCACGCCGCTCTGGTGCGGACCGTGGAATGGTCGCAGTGCACGCCGCGATGCATCGTGTGCCGCGTTCGTTTCGGCCAGCGCTGGTCCAGCGGCGGCCGCGACAACACCCGCGCCACCGGTGAGGACTCCGGCGCGGAGCATGGTGCGGCGATCAGGTTGTCTCATGACACTCTCGGCTCGAGCATGGTGGGGATCGGGGTGAGCAGCTCGGCGAGCTGGCCGATGTCCGCATCGACGAGGCGGTGGCCGGCATCCGCCGCGCCGCCGGGCGGTGTCACCTGCCAACCGCGTTGGGTACGAATGTCCTTGCGCGACTTCGCGATCCAGCCGTCGACCTTGGAGAGCTGCGGATATCGTGGGGCGAGCAGCGGACGCAGCACCTTCAGCAAAGCACCGGTGCCGTCCAACTGTGCGAGCGCGTCGGACAGCTCGACGCGTGCGCCGTAGTCGTCGTGCCCGGTGAGTGTCTGCTGCAGCGTGTCCTCGGTGATCTCGTGCGTGCGTCTCACGACGTCGAGGGGCTGGAACTGCGTGGTCTGCAACTGCTTTCCGAGTGCCTCCAGGTCCTTTTCCAGCAGTCCGCTCATTCCGACCAGTGAGGTCAGCGGCTGGCCGTGCCAGAGGCCGTATTCGATACGCAGCAGCCCGGTCCAACGGGAGTCGTGTACACCGCGCGGGAACGGGAGGCGTTGCCGGCGATGCCATTGCCGACACCGCCGAACGCCTCGTACGCGCCGCCCATGGTGTTCCAGGTCCGGTTCGCCTTGCGCCAGGCTGCCTGCGCCGTGCCCCGATTACCCGATCGCAGCGCCACCGACAGCGTCTTCGTTTCGCTCTGCAGCACTTTCAGTCGGCCCTTGACCCAGCGTTGATAGCCGATCACTTTCGGGGCGAGGTCCGCAGATGTGACCGGCTGCACCCCACGCACGCCCTGTGCGTCACCGGTGACCGAGACCTTCGGCCCGTGCGCCGGTGTGCCGTCGTTGACCGAGCACACGAGGTGGTAGGTGCCCGCGGACAATTCGGTGCGCAGGATGGCCGTTGTGCCCGGGGCGAGGGGGTCGATCTCGCCATACAGCTTGCCGGCGGAGTCGGCGAGGTAGACCTCTTCGGCGTTGACATCGGTGTTGCGAAGTCGCACTTGCACGATGCCCGACGTTGCGTGCGCCCACCCCTGCCCGCAATGGCTACGTGACGCCTGCGCCTCAGGTATGGCGGTCGCGGCGGACGTCGCAGCTCCGGTCGGATCGTCGGCCCGGCAGCCCGACAGCGCGATCAGGGCGACGGCCATCGCGGCGAGCGGCCACATCTTCAGCGGCACTCGTGTCACGCTACCGCTCGCAAGGTCACCGGATGAGCTTACGAAGCATCCAACTTGAAATGTGCTGTCGTTCAACGGTGTTCAGCTAGGTACGCCCGGAGTTCACTCCGACGTCGCCGATCTCCCAGGTCATTGCCAGCTTTGTCCACAGGGCTCCGGGTAGACGGTCGGCGGCACACGGCTGGCTCGCCGGATACGCTTCGGTGTTATCCACAGAACCTTTACCAACGCCATACCTTCCGAAGGAGCCCCGTGGCACTGCGCATGTCGACCCTGTTCCTGCGAACCCTGCGCGAGGACCCGGCCGACGCGGAGCTGCCGGGCCACAAGCTGCTGGTGCGCGCCGGCTACGTCCGCCGCGTGGCGCCCGGCGTCTACACCTGGCTGCCGCTGGGGATGAAGGTGCTCGGCAAGGTCGAAGCCATCGTCCGTGAGGAGATGGAACGCATCGGCAGCCAGGAAGTGAAGTTCCCGGCACTGCTGCCGCGCGAGCCCTACGACGCGACGGGCCGCTGGAGCGAGTACGGCGACCTGCTGTTCCGCCTGCAGGACCGCAAGGGTGCGGACATGCTGCTCGGCCCGACGCACGAGGAGATGTTCTGCCTGACGGTGAAGGACCTGTATTCGTCATACAAGGATTTGCCGCTCGCGCTCTTCCAGATCCAGAACAAATACCGCGACGAGGCGCGCCCGCGGGCCGGCATCCTGCGCGGCCGCGAGTTCATCATGAAGGACTCCTACTCGTTCGACGTGAATGAGGCCGGCCTGCAGAAGGCGTATGACGCCCACCGCGAGGCCTACATCCGCATCTTCGACCGGTTCGGCTTCGAATACGTGATCGTCAAGGCCGACTCAGGTGCGATGGGTGGCTCCGCGTCGGAGGAGTTCCTCGCGGTCAGCCCGCACGGCGAGGACACCTTCGTCCGCGACGACAGCGGGTATGCCGCCAACGTCGAGGCCATCGAGGTCCCGCAGGCGCCCGAGGTCGAGGTCACCGCCGGCCCCGCGCACGTCGAGCCGACCCCTGACACGCCCACCATCGAGACGCTGGTGGCCGCGCTCAACAAGGACCACCCGCGTGCCGACGGCCGCGAGTGGACCGCCGCCGATTCGCTCAAGAACGTCATCGTGATGCTGGTGCACCCCGACGGCACCCGCGAACCGCTCGCGATCGGGCTGCCCGGTGACCGCGAGGTCGACGCCAAGCGTCTCGAGGTCAAGGTCGCACCCGCCGAGGTGGAAGCCTTTGAGGAGAAGGACTTTGCGTCATACCCGATGCTCGCCAAGGGTTACATCGGACCCGGCGTTCTAGGGGAGAGCAAGAGCAGTCACATCAAATACCTGCTCGACCCCTCCGTCGCTGTCGGCTCGGCCTGGGTCACCGGTGCGGACGAGCACGGGCACCACGTGATCGACCTGGTCCACGGCCGCGACTTCACCGCCGACGGCACCATCCAGGCAGCGGAGATCCGCGAGGGCGACGCCTCGCCGACCGGTCACGGCACGCTCAAGCTGGCCCGTGGCATCGAAATGGGCCACATCTTCCAGCTCGGCACCAAGTATGCGGAGGCGCTCGGCCTGAAGGTGCTCGACGAGAACGGCAAGCTCGTCACGGTCACCATGGGCTCGTATGGCGTGGGTGTGACCCGCGCAGTCGGCGCGATCGCCGAGGACAACCTGGACGACATCGGGCTGATCTGGCCGCGCAACATCGCGCCTGCCGACATACACGTCGTGGCGACCGGCAAGGACGAGGAGGTCTTCGTCAAGGCCGAGGAGATAGTCCGCTCGCTGGAAGCCACCGGCATCGAGGTGCTCTTCGACGATCGCCGGAAGGTGTCGCCGGGCGTGAAGTTCAAGGACGCCGAACTCATCGGTGTGCCAACGATTCTCGTGGTTGGCCGCGGCCTGGCCGATGGCAAGGTCGAGCTCAAGGACCGGCGTTCGGGCGAGCGTCGCGAGGTCCCGGTGGACGACATCGTCGCCGAGGTCACCGCAGAGATCGCCGAGCCCGACTCGAACCTATGACGCAAGAAGTCCAAGCCGTCATCTTCGACTGGGGCGGCACGCTGACGCCCTGGCACGACATCGATTTCGAAGCCGAGGCGATGTCGTATGCCGCCGCGTATGGCGACCCGGCGCTCGCGCAGCGGCTGCTCGACGCGACCACCGTCGCGTGGGCACGTGCCCACGAGGAGCACACGAGCGCCCGCATCGAGGAGATTCTCGTCGAGGCGGGCGCGGACCTGCACGGCGAGGCGCATCGGTCGGCGCTCGCGGCATACCGCGCCTTCTGGGAGCCGCACACCGCGACTGACCCGCAGGTTCGGCAGGTCTGGGAAGGATTGCGCGATAACGGGATTCGCGTGGGCGTGCTGTCCAACACGATCTGGGAACGTGACTACCACCGGGATCTCTTCGAACGCGACGGCGTGCTCGACCTGATCGACGGCGACGTCTACTCCAGCGAGATCCCGTGGGTGAAGCCGCACCACGAGGCGTTCCTGACGGCCGCCGACGCCGTCCGGGTCGACCCGACGAAGTGCGTCTACGTCGGCGACCGGCTCTTCGAGGACATCCACGGCCCGCAGCAGATCGGCATGCGGGCGATCTGGATCCCGCACTCGGTGCTGCCCGAGGCGCAGGTCGTGGCGACCGACGCCCGCCCGGACGCCGTCGCGCACGAACTACTCGACGTGCTGACGATCGTGAGCGGCTGGTCCGCTGCCTGAGTCGTCAGACAGGGTCGGCACCCGCAGGATCTGCCCGACTATCAGCACGAAGAACAACACGAACGTGATCACGTGAACACCGGTGCACCACAAGCAGATTGCGTGGATCTTCACGAACTCCGCCCACACTAGGTAGAAGACCATCAGCAGGCCGACACCCGCGGCGCCGATCCGGAGGTTGTCCAGCATCGGTGTCGTACGTCGCCATACCTGGGGCAGGCAGAGCACCGTCATACCCACGAAGAACAGCAGGCCGAGCAACGCGACCGGCACACCGGCGATCGACGACCACTGGCTGGTGGTGACCTTCGCGCAGTCGACCGTGCCGCTGTCCGAGCAGGCCAGCGAGGTCGACCCGCTGTAGTGCTCGAAGGTCAGGTATGCCGAGTCCGCCAGCCCGAGGACGCTCAACACCAAAGTTGTCGGCGCGAGCCATCGGGGGTGACGCAACGTCAGGACGGTCATCGCTTCAAGGCGCCCGCTCGCGCGACTCCGATCGACGTGCACACCGACGCCGGCTCGCCCTTCGTCAGCTGGCACAACTGATTGGTGATGACGTTGGCGGCGCCCAGGATGTTCTGTGACTCGGTTGAATTCGGGTCCTTCAGCTTCGCCGCGATCGCGTTGCCCGAGACGTTCTGCATGAAGCTCGCGCCCTGGTACGTCGCACCCGAGGTGACCGCGACGTTGCCGTAGTCGACGAACGGGATGCTTCCGCCGCTGTACTTCTGCGCCAGCGACTGCGCCTGCGTACTCGGTGCCTGCAGGGGATTTTGATCCCGGTCCTCGGTCTCAAAGGACGTGAAGGTGAGGTACTTGCTCGTGTACGTCGCCTTCAGATAGGTCATCGTCGGGATGTTCACGACATTGTCGCGTTGGGTCGACACAGCTGTCTTGAGTCCGCTGAACGTGCCGAAGCGCGACAGCGCCGCGGTGAGCGCCCACCGCTCCATGCCGCAGTAGGGACAGAACTCCGCGCCGACGTAGAGCACCTCGGGCTTGCCGTCCTTGGTCAAGGGCGTGTCCTTGATCTGCTTGGGCGCGCCGCTCGCCGAGCCGGCGCCGACGGTGTCGAACGTCTTCGCCGGGATGTTCTGCACGGTCTTGAGGTATGCCGCGTCAGCGGTGGCCGAGACGGCCTTCTTGTTCGCCGAGTCGGCGTTGCTGCGGCCGACGAGATAGAAGACGGCGACGATCGCGAGGACCACGACGACGGCGCCCGAGGTGAGCGCGAGCAGCTTCTTCTGGCGAGCCGCCCGGGCTTGCTGGGCCTGGAGGGCAGCGAGTTTCTCGCGGCCGGTGGGTGTCGACATGGTGGCGTACGGACCTTTCCGATGACTGTGATGGCACTCGCCTGCCGCCTGGTAGCGCGGCGCCGACAGATTAGTCGTTTAGTCTGTCTCGCGTGGCAGAGCAGACCCAGTCGGTGTCATCGGGCACGACCGCGACGACCAAATGGCACCAGCATCCCGCGATGGAATGGGTAGGGGTCGCAGCCCGGCTGATCCTCGGCGTGACCTACCTGGTGGCAGGGATCCTCAAGGCCCGCGAACTTGAGGCGACCCGGATGGACACTCGTGCGTTCCGCATCCTGTCCTACGACCTCGCCAACATCTGGGGCACGTTCATGCCGTTCCTGGAGATCATCCTCGGCCTGCTGCTCATTGCCGGGCTGATGACGCGGATGACCGCGGTGCTCGGTGGACTGTTGATGATCGCCTTCATCATCGGCATCAGCTCGGTGTGGGCACGCGGCATCGTCATACAGTGCGGCTGCTTCGGCAGCAACGGCAAGCTGCCCACCACTGCGGCATACAAGTGGGACATCTTGCGCGACGTCGGGTTGTTGCTGTGCGCCGCCTGGCTGGTGATCTGGCCGCGCACCAAGCTGAGCGCCGACCGCGCTCTGTGGGGCTGACGCGCAGCTCGGAACCGCCGGCCCAAGCCGCTCGTTCGTATCGACGCAGTCGTGTCAGATTCAGAGACCTCCAGTTAAATAGACCTCCAGTTAAGGTGACTCCATGCCACGCCCTGATGCATCGCAAAAGCTTGCCGCGACCAAGCCCAAGGACGGCCCGTCCAAGGGCCTGATCGGCGGCGTCATCGCCGCCATCCTTGTGGTGGCCGTGGTGGTTGCGGTGTTCGTCACGCAGGCGAGCAAGAGCGGGTCCTACTCCGGGTCGGTCCCCAAGAGCGGCTCCTCCAATGCCGACGGACTGCGCGCCTACCCCGACGTGAAGCTGAAGTCGGGTGCGCCCACGGTCGACATCTACGAGGACTTCCAGTGCCCGATCTGCAACGACATGGAGAAGGCCAACGGTGAGCAGATCCTGGCCGACGCCAAGTCCGGCAAGATCAAACTGGTCTGGCACCTGATGACGTTCCTCGAGGACAACATGAAGAACCAGCCCGCGTCGACGATCGCGGCGAACGGGCTCTACTGCGCATCGGACGCGGGCAAGGCGGCCGAATATCACAAGGCGACCTTCGCCGGGCAACGGCCCGAGAGCCAGGAAGCGAAGGGCGACACCTTCAAGAACGCGGACATCAAGAAGTACGGCAAGCAGGCCGGCATCACCGGCGCCGCGCTGACGAAGTTCAACTCGTGTGTCGACAAGGGCACCTACACGAAGTACGTCAAGGCGACTGCCGACAAGGCGGGTAAGAACGGCGTGACCGGCACGCCGACGCTCTTCTTCAACGGCAAGGAGCTCAGTAACAGCTCGGCGGACTACACGTCGCTCCTGCAGACCAAGAACAGCTTCGACAGCGTGCTGGCCAAGCACACCAAGTAGCTAGTCCGTCATCGCCTTGGCGATGGTGATCCAGCGGGAGAGGGCGTCCTTGTCGGGCGCCCTTTCTTGCGTTTCCCAGATCGCATTGGTGACCATCCGCACGAAGCTCCACGCCAGCGCCCGGTCTTCGTCGATGCCCGCGGCCTCACTGACGACCCCGAGCCGCAGGCGCAGATGCGTCCGCACGTTGTATGCCGCGCTCGCTTCGTCCCAGCGGTTCCACAGCACCGGTGCGACGGCGAATGCCCACTCGCCGGAGAGCGGCTTCGGGTCGATCGCCAGCCACGGCTCGCGCTCTGCTGCGAGGACGTTCTGGAAGTGCAGGTCCTGGTGGATCAGCCGTCCGTCGCAGCCATCCCGTAGGTCGGCCAACAGACTCGCAGCCTGCTCGGTCAGCCGACGAGGGACCAGCGGAGAACCGTTCTGGCACAACGGGATCCAGCGATCCAGCTCGTGGCTGAGTCGGGTGAACTGCGGTGTCGCCGGCCGATCCAGGCGGCGCATCAGGCCGCCGATGACCTCGCACGCCTCGAGCAACTCCGGTGCGTCGAGGTTGCGGTCGTGCACGAGCGGCTCCAGCAGCATCGCCCAACGGGCTGGATCGGCCGCGATGAGTCGCACCGCGCCCTGGCCTGCCCAGGCCTGGAGCGCAAGATGCTCCAGCCGAGCTTCCTCGTGCGGCCAGCTGACCTTCAGGACCACTGGCTCGTTGCCGCGGTGACACGGTATGACGACGGCGCACACTCCGTGCCAGACCCGCCCGTCGGCGACGAGATCCCACTCGTCGGCGAGCTCGGCGACCTGCGCGGGCAGGTGCGCCAGCCAGTCGTCGCCGCTGATGGCCGGTTCGGCCGGGCGCCCCTGCACCAGTTCCCGGAACGCGGCCGGGATGCTCGGACCGAAGTCGTGCAGAACACTCATTGCAGGCCGGGGAAGGGAGTCGGTTTCGCTCCCCACTGCCACAGCTGAGCGGTGCTGTCCGCCCACAGCGTCGTGAGTCCGATGAACCCGCCACGGTCCGAGCGCGTCGCCGTGACCTGGCCCGCGCATGCATCGACCAGGTCGGTGAGCACCAGCTGGGCGAGCTGCTGTCGTCGGGCGTTCGTCGTCGGTTGCACCGGCAGGGTGAAGCCGTCGGGGGACGTCGGGAGATCCTTGCCGAGCGAGGCCTCCCAGGTCGCGCGGACGGCGTGCAATCCGGTGAGGGTCGCCTCGGCGCGCTTGCGGGCCTTCAGTGGCGTCTTGGCGATGATCACCTCGAACGCGTAGATCGCGGCGCGCAACGACGGCAGAATCGCTTGCACGACAGCGGGTTTCGGCACGACGCCACCGTTGACGGCGACGCGGTGGCCGAGCAGCGCGGCGCCTGCGTTCTGCGTGACCGCGATGGCCGCAGCCATCGGGAGGTTTCGCGCCGACAGGGTCATCAACGACCCGATGGCACGCGCTCCGGCCTGCTCGAACCTGAACATTGCACCGGGATCGACGGCAGGTCCGGTCGGCTGCGCCGTGGTCGCGGCGGGCGTCATACCTTGTGTGGCCATGACGGCGAGGAGCCTGGTCCGTTGGGCGCGGTGCACGCCGGCGAGCGTGGTTTCCCAGGCGGAGTGCCCCGCTGCACTGATCGCAGTATCGATCGACGTCACGAGCACGCGCAGCGTCGCCTGGTCGGGCGGTGGACCCTGCTTCTGGATGCCGGGGATGTGAGGCGCGTCACCTTCCATGCGGATGCCGCAGCCGGCCAGTCCCGCCACCGAACCGGTGAGGACGGCAGCCAGGAGCGCGCGGCGGCCCAGCATGGCGCGCTGATCGGCGTTCGGCATGCTCGCATCTTCGCACGCGACCGGCATCCGCCTCCGGACCGCTTCCGCGGCGCGCGGTGTGCCACCTGGTGAACATCATTTGACGTTTGGGATGTCCAAATGGAATGTTATGCAACGTGGTAACCAAGACCAACGGGCAATGGGCCCTCGGCGAGCACGAGCCCCTGAACCATAACGAGCAGTTCAAGCGGGACGACGACAGTCTCAACGTGCGGGCGCGCATCGAAGAGACCTATGCCCGTGAGGGTTTCGCATCGATCCCGGCCGATGACCTGCGCGGCCGCATGCGCTGGTGGGGTCTCTACACCCAGCGCAGGGACGGCATTCCCGGTGGCCAGACCGCGACATTGTCGCCGGAGGAGCTCGAGGCGCCTTACTTCATGATGCGGGTGCGAATCGACGGCGGCGTGCTGAGCACGGAGCAGTTGCGGGTCATCGCCGGAATCTCGCAGGACTTCGGTCGGGGCACGGCCGATCTCACCGACCGCCAGAACGTGCAGTTCCATTGGATCGAGATCGAGAACGTCCCGGAGATCTGGCGCCGGCTCGAAGCCGTCGGGTTGGAGACGACCGAGGCGTGTGGAGATTGCACCCGGGTCGTCATGGGCTCGCCCGTTGCCGGGCTGAGCGTCGACGAGGTCGTCGACGTTTCTCCGGCTGTCGAGGAGATCAATCGGCGCTACGTCGGCGATCCCGACCTCTCAAACCTTCCGCGCAAGTTCAAGACGTCGATCGCTTGGTTGCCCGACGCAGCACCCGAGATCAACGACGTGTCGTTCGTGGGTGTGCAGCACCCCGAGCTCGGGCCGGGGTTCGACCTACTCGTCGGCGGTGGCCTGTCGACCAATCCGTTCCTCGCTGAGCGGCTCGGCGTTTTCGTCACCCTGGAGCAGCTTCCGGAGGTCTGGGTGTCCGTTGTCCGGCTGTTCCGCGACTACGGATATCGCCGCAGCCGGAATCGGGCGCGGATGAAGTTCCTGGTCGCGGACTGGGGTGTCGCCAAGTATCGAGAGGTCCTCGAATCGGAGTATCTCAAGGCAGCTCTGCCGGACGGCCCCGCCGCGACGTTGCCCGCCACGAAGATGGACCACGTCGGCGTCCACGATCAGCGCGGCGGCGGCAAGTATGTCGGCTTCAGCGCCGTCGCGGGCCGCGTCAGCGGATCGACCCTTGAATCGGTTGCCGACGCCGCGGAAGCGGCCGGATCGAGGCGGGTGCGGCTGACGCCATACCAGAAGCTGATCGTGGCCGACGTGCCCGACGATGCTGTCGACGGTCTCATCGAGGCGTTGAAGCCCCTTGGCCTGAATGCGGATCCGACCCCGTGGCGTCGCAACCTGATGGCCTGCACCGGTGTCGAATACTGCAAGCTCGCGATCGTCGACACCAAGGAACGCGCGCACCGCCTCCTGCCGGAGCTGGAGCAAAAGGTTGCGGACCTCTCACCGGACACGCCGATCTCCGTGCATCTCAACGGTTGTGCCAACTCGTGCGCCCGGGTCCAGGTCGCCGACATCGGTCTCAAGGGGCAGATCGTCACCGACGCGGACGGCAATCGGGTCGAGGGCTTCCAGGTGCAGCTCGGTGGGCGACTCGGCCAGCAGGCCGACTTCGGCCGGAAGTTGCGTGGCCACAAGGTCACCTCGGCGGAGCTGGGCGACTACATCGAGCGGGTGGCCCGCAACTTCATCGCGGGACGCACCGACGGCGAGACCTTCTCGGACTGGGCAGTTCGTGCCGACGAAGAGGTGCTGCGATGACCCGAACAGCGACGGAACTTCGCGAGCTCGCGGCCGAAGGTGCTGCGACGCTTGCCGATTCGTCGGCGACCGACGTGCTGCGTTGGGCAGTGGACTCCGGCCTGCGACTGGCCGTCGCCGGGTCGATGCAGGACACCGTCCTGGTCCACCTGGCCAGCGCCGTTCTACCCGGGGTGGACGTGCTCTTCCTGGACACCGGCTACCACTTCGCCGAGACGTTGCAGACGCGGGCCCGGGTCGCTGCGTCATACCGGGTGCACCTGCGGACCATCACGCCACGGCAGACGGTCGCCGAGCAGGACGCCGACCACGGCGTTGCCTTGCACGAGCGCGATCCGGACCTGTGCTGCGCACTGCGCAAGACACAGCCCTTGGACGAGGTTCTCGACGAATATGACGCGTGGGCAACGGGATTGCGCCGCGTCGAGTCCGAGTCGCGTCGTGACACTGCCGTCGTGTCGTTCGACGAGCGCCGGGACAAGATCAAACTCGCCCCGCTCGCTGCGTGGACCGACGAAGACGTCGCGGCATACATCGAGAAGCACGACCTGATCAGCAATCCACTGCTGGCACAGGGGTATCCGTCCATCGGCTGCGGTCCGTGCACCCGACGCGTGGCTGCGGGCGCCGACGCCCGAGCCGGGCGCTGGGCAGGGACCGACAAGACAGAATGCGGGATCCACTTGTGAGTAAACGAAAAGACTGGTCATCGGATCACGGGGTCCCCGCGAAGTATTCGGGGGAGCGAAGCGGAGGAGAAACTTCGTGGGGTGTGGAATGCGGGATCAACCTATGACGAGTCGAGACGCGAGCGGCGTTGGCGCCACCGTCTGGCTGACGGGGCTGTCCGGGGCCGGCAAGAGCACCATCGCCGAGGCGGTTGCCGGCGAGCTGGCCGAGCGCGGGCATCGGGTGCAGATCCTGGACGGTGACGAGCTGCGTACGAATCTGTCTGCGGGGCTTGGTTTCTCGCGGGAGGACCGCAATACGCACGTGATGCGGGTCGGCTTCGTCGCGGAGCTGCTCGCCCGGCACGGAGTGATCGCGCTGGTGCCCGTCATCGCGCCGTATGCCGACGCTCGCGAGGCGGTCCGCGCACACCACGAGCAGCATGGCACGCCGTATCACGAGGTGTATGTCGCCACCCCTTGCGGGAGTGTCAGCGTCGCGACGTCAAAGGCCTGTACGCCAAGGCCGCCGCCGGGAAGCTCACCGGTATGACCGGCGTCGACGACCCCTACGAGCCGCCGCGGCAACCGGACCTGACCATCGACACCGAGCACGTGGACCTGGCCGACGCGGTGACCGTCATCGGCACCCTGCTGAGCCCCCTCAAGGAGACTGCATGAGCACGCCAACGTTGTCCGCGACCGACGTGTCGCTCCGCGAGCTGGAGGCCGAGTCGATCGAGATCATCCGGGAGGTGATCGCCGAATTCGACCGTCCCGCACTGCTGTTCAGCGGTGGCAAGGACTCTGCGGTGCTGTTGCACCTTGCCCGCAAGGCGATCCGTCCGGCACCGCTGCCGATCACTTTGTTGCACATTGACACCGGCCACAACCTGCCGGAGGTCCTTGAGTTCCGCGATCGGGTCATCGCCGAAGGCGGTCATCGACTGGTCGTCGCCGAGGTCGAGAAGTGGCTCGCGGACGGCCGGCTCACCGAGCGTCCGGACGGCACGCGAAACCCACTGCAGACCGTCCCGCTGTTGGACACGATCGCCGAGCAGAAGTTCGACGCGCTGCTCGGTGGCGCCCGCCGCGACGAGGATCGGGCGCGGGCGAAGGAACGCATCTTCTCCGTGCGTGATGCCTTCGGCGGCTGGGACCCACGCAAGCAGCGTCCGGAACTGTGGCGGATCTACAACGGGCGCCACGCGCCGGGGGAGAACACCAGGGTCTTCCCGATCTCCAACTGGACCGAGCTGGACGTATGGCGCTACATCGAGGCAGAGAACGTCGAGTTGCCCAGCATCTACTACGCCCACCAGCGGGATGTCTTTCAGCGCGACGGGATGTGGCTCACGCCGGGACCATGGGGTGGCCCGCGCGGCGAGGAGTCGTTGGAAACATTGAGTGTTCGTTACCGCACGGTCGGAGACGGCTCATGTACCGGCGCTGTGCTCAGCACGGCAACAACGGTGGGTGAGGTGATCGAGGAGATCGCGGTCAGCACGCTCACCGAGCGAGGTGCGACCCGGGCCGACGACCGGCTGTCGGAGGCTGCCATGGAAGACCGTAAGCGGGAAGGCTACTTCTAAACATGACTCTCGAGACCACGACCGCCGAGACCGGGCTCACCGAGCGCGACCAGTTGCGACTGGTGATTGCCGGGTCCGTGGATGACGGCAAGTCGACGCTTGTGGGTCGGCTGCTGCACGACACCAAGTCGATCTTGCCTGACCAGTTCGAGGCAACCCTCCACGCGAGCCAGGGGCGAGGTGCGACCGAGTTCGACCTGGCGCTGCTGACCGACGGACTGCGTGCCGAGCGGGAGCAGGGCATCACGATCGACGTCGCCTACCGCTATTTCGCAACGCCACGAAGGAATTTCGTGCTCGCGGACACACCCGGTCACGTGCAATACACCCGCAACACCGTGACCGGAGCCTCCACCGCCGAGGCGGCCGTCGTGCTGGTCGACGTCCGCAACGGCGTCTCGGCACAGACCCGGCGGCACGCCGCGGTCCTGTCGCTGCTGCGCGTCCCGCAGGTGGTCTTCGCGATCAACAAGATGGACGCCGTCGGCTGGTCGGAGGACCGCTTCGCCGAGGTTGCCGACGAAGTCCGTGCCTTGGCCGAACGCGTCGGTCTGGAGGCCACGCACATCATCCCGGTGAGTGCTCTGACCGGGGAGAACGTCGCCGCACCGGGACCCGACTGGTATGCCGGACTCCCGCTGCTCGATGTGCTGGAACAGCTGCCGGCAAGGACCACCCCGGACAGCGAACCGTTCCGGCTGCCAGTGCAATTGGTGATCCGGCCACGCACGCCCGAGCACCCGGACTACCGGGGTCTTGCCGGACGTGTTGCGTCCGGCACGGTCCGGGTAGGTGACACGGTGACGGCATACCCAAGCGGGCGTAGCTCGACGGTCGTGGCGATCGACGGCGCGACCGGTGAGGTGCCGCAGGCGGCCTCCGGCGACTCGATCACGATCCGGCTCGCGGATGAGCTCGACGTGGGTCGCGGTGAGGTGCTTGCCACTGAGCCCGTTCGGGTCACGCAAGAGCTCGACGCTGTGCTCACCTGGCTCGACGAACGGCAGTCGGCGTCGCGCCAGCGTGTCCTGGTCAAAGTCGGCACCAAGACCACCCGGGCCTTGCTGGCCGCACCACACGCGGTCTGGCACGTCGACGACCTGGAGTGGCAGGACAGCTCAGCACCACTGCAACTGAACGACATCGGCCGCATCCGGCTCCAACTCGCTGAGCCGGTCGCGGTGGATGACTATGCGCAACTGCGCGCCACGGGCGCCTTCGTGGTGATCGACGCGGACACCGGCGCGACCCTCGCGGCCGGCCTGACCGGGTCGGATCTCGGTTCGCTCGCAAGCTGAATCTTCCTCAACCGCAAGGACTTCTGTCATGAAACCCGCCCGCAAGGTGAGTGTGCTCACCGTGCCCGTCATCGCTGCGCTCGCGATCGCGTCGCTCAGCGGCTGCTCCCGCAGAGCGGATGCCGCAGGCACTCCGTCCGCCGCAGCCACGCACGGGACGCCCGCTGCAACGCTCCGGCTCGGCTACTTCCCGAACGTCACGCATGCGGTGCCGGTGCTCGGCGTCGCCGACGGCGAGTTCGCCAAGGAACTGGGCAAGACCAAGCTCTCCACCCAGACTTTCAACGCCGGCCCCGCGGCGACCGAAGCATTGCTCGGCGGCTCGATAGATGCGGTCTACCTCGGGCCGAGTCCGGCAATCAACGCCTTCGCGAAGACCGGTGGCAAGGATGTCCGGATCGTCGCCGGCGGGCCTCCGGCGGCGCTGCGCTCGTGGTGAAGCCGTCGATCAAGTCGGTCTCCGAACTGGCCGGAAAGACCCTGGCCACACCGCAATTGGCCAACACGCAGGACGTAGCGTTGAAGTACTTCCTGAAGCAGGAGGGCTTCACCGTCAACGGCAAGGCCACGAAGAACGTCAATGTCATCGCCCAGGACAACGCGCAGAGCCTGCAACTCTTCCAGCAGGGCGCGATCGACGGTGCATGGCTGCCCGAACCTTGGGCGACCCGGCTGGTGAAGCAGGGCGGCGGCAAGGTCCTCGTCAACGAGAAGACTCGTTGGCCGAAGGGTCAGTTCGTGACCACGAACCTGCTGGTCTCGACGAAATTCCTCCAGGAGCACCCGCAGACGGTCAGAGCCTTGATCACCGCTCAGGTCAAAACGGCGGAGCAGATCACGAAGGACCCGTCCGGGTCGGCGAAGCAGCTCGACGCCGCTCTCACGAAACTCAACGGGAAGGCCTTGCCGGCCGGCGTGACCGCCGCTGCGCTGAAGAACCTGACGCCCGGCTGGGATCCCTACGCGGCGTCGCTGCGCGGTTCTGCAGAGCACGCCGAGTCCATCGGGCTGTTGAAGAAGACCGATCTCAACGGAATCTATGACCTGTCGATCCTCAACAGCGTGCTGAAATCGCAAGGTTTGAAACAGGTTTCGGACGCGGGACTGGGTCAGGAGTCGAAATGACCAGCACGCTGACAGCCGATCGTCCGGAGGTCGCTGACTCGTTGACAGCTCGAGTCGAGGTTCGCGCGGTACGCAAGGATTTCCGCCAGCGGGACAACGTCGTCACTGCGCTGGACGGTGTCAACCTGAGCGTCGCGCCAGGCGAGTTCGTGACGGTGGTCGGTGCGTCCGGTTGTGGCAAGTCGACTCTGTTGCAGCTCATCGCCGGGCTGGACAAGCCGACGTCCGGCAGTATCCGGACCACCGAACGTCCCGCGCTGATGTTCCAGGAGTCAGCCCTCTTTCCGTGGCTGACGGCCCGAGGAAACATCGAGTTGGCGCTGAAGCTCGGTAGGACTCCGGCGAGCGAGCGTGCGGACCGGACCCAGGAACTGCTCGATCTGGTGCGGCTCGGCACTGCCGGCGATCGCAGAGTGCACGAGCTGTCCGGCGGTCAACGGCAGCGAATCGCGTTGGCGCGCAGTCTTGCTCAAGGTTCACGCCTGTTGCTGATGGACGAGCCGTTCGCCGCGCTCGATGCGATCACCCGCGACGTGTTGCACGAGGAGCTGAGTCAGCTCTGGCAGGAGACCGACCTGAGTGTCGTCTTCGTGACGCACAACGTCCGGGAGGCCGTTCGGCTCGGCCAACGCGTCGTGCTGCTCTCATCCCGGCCGGGTCGAGTGCTGCGCACGTGGGACGTCGACCTGCCCAACACACGATCACTCGAGGATCGCTCGGTGATGGAGCTCGCCGCCGAGATCACCAGCTCGCTGCGATCGGAGATCAGTCGCCATGCCGGTGCGTGACGAGGAACGTACGAAGAGCGAATTCGCCCGGATCAGTGACGGACTTGACGCACTGGAGGACAAACCGCGCCGCCGTCGACGCATCGATCCGGTGGCGATCATCGCTCCCATCGTGGTCGTCCTCGCGTTCATCGGTATCTGGCAGGCGCTGTGGGCCTCGGCCATCAAGCCGGAGTACGTCATACCCTCGCCGTCAACGGTGTGGCACCAGCTGTGGCAGATGGTCACCGACGGCACGGCGTGGGACGCGACGTCGACCAGCCTGCGTCGGGGTGTGCTCGGGTTCCTGCTCGCGTTGGTGATCGGCACGGTGCTCGGACTGGTGGTTAGCCAGATCAGCTTCCTGCGCAAGGGGTTTCGGCCGATCCTGAGTGCTTTGCAGTCGATGCCGTCAGTGGCGTGGGTGCCGTTCGCGGTGCTGCTGCTCGGACTCAGCCCGTCCGCGATGTATGTCGTGATCCTGCTCGGTGCCGTGCCGTCGATCGCCAACGGATTGGCCGGCGGGCTGGATCAGACGCCGCCCATCCTGCGGAGGGCGGGCACCGTCCTCGGCGCCCACGGATTCTCGTTGGTGCGGCACGTACTCGTGCCGGCTGCATTGCCGGCATACCTGACCGGTCTCAAGCAGGGATGGGCGTTCTCGTGGCGGTCACTGATGGCGGCCGAGCTCATCGTCAACAGCCCCGAACTCGGCACCGGCCTTGGCCAGGTCATGCAGAACGGTCGCAACCTGAGCGACATGCCGACCGTGATCGCCGTCATGGTGCTGATCCTGGTGGTGGGCATCATCGTCGAGCTCGGAGTCTTCGCTCCGATCGAACGAAAGGTCCTGCGCGACCGCGGTCTCGCACCAACCGGCCTCTGACGGTCGCTAAGAGCGGTGCGCTGGACCAGCAGCACGTGCGCTCGCCAGCACCTTCGCCGTGAGGTGGACTCAGGGGAGCGCCGTGACGGCCAGGCGGTCGAGGACGTCGCCCCAGCCTTGCCGCAGGCCTTCCCCGGTGTCGCCGGGCTGGTTCACCTGGTGGGTGACCGTGACTGAGGTGCCGTCGCCGTCGGGCCGTAGGTCAACGCGCACGTGATCGGGCACGTCCTGGACATCGCCGCCGATCCACATCCAGGTCAGTTCCAGCCGGCGCGGCTCGTCGACGGTGCTGAATTCGCCGTGCACGCCGATGCCGGCCGCCTTCGACTCGAAGTGATAGCTGCCACCAACTCGGGGCTCGAGTTCGTATGTCGTATCCGGCAACTGCGGCCACCACCACGTCGCGATGCCCTCCCGGGTGGTCCAGGCACGCCATACGGCCTCGACGGGGGCTTGGACGTGGCGCTGCAGGGCGAAATCGGTCATTGCTGCTCCAAAGCGGTTGCGAGTGAGTCGAGTTGGGTCGTCCAGAAGGCCTGTAGGTCGCGCAGCCAGTCCGACGCGTCGGCGATCGCCTCGGGGGTGACCGAGCACCAGACCGTGCGGCCGACCTTGCGTCGCCGGACCAGGCCGGCGTCCTCGAGGACTTGCAGGTGTTTGCGCATGCCGGTCAGCGTGATCGGAGCACAGGCGGCTTGCAGTTGCGACGTCGATCGCGGGGCGCGGCAGCACTCGGTGATCACACGCATCCGAGTGGGGTGCCCGAGTGCCGCGAAGACGGCTGCCTGTTGCTGAACCATATGGTTCAGTATTGATCATGACGGCCCAGGTGACAACCTCCGATCGCGATCGGGCGGCCGGTGCGCCAACTGCGTGTCGCGCTCGCCTGGGACCCCGCTCGGTGCCCTGTAGGCTGGGCATTCCACTCGAGAACAGCAGGAGCGCGTCAGTAATGAGCGAGAACCAATCCGCCCGGACGGAACGCATCTCCGCCGACCTCACCGAGGTCCTCGCCCCGCTGGATCTCGTTGTCGAGGACGTCAGCGTCATGCCCGCGGGCAAGCGCCGGCTCGTGCGAGTGCTGGTCGATAGGGACATCCCCGCCGAGAGTGACCCGACCGCCGCCATACCTCCGCTGGACCTGGACCAGGTCGCGTCTGCCACCCGAGTGGTCAGCGATCGCCTCGACGAGACCGACGCCATGGGAGAGCAGGCCTACGTGCTCGAAGTGAGCTCGCCCGGCACCGACCGGCCGCTCACCCTGCCGCGCCACTTCCGTCGCAACGTCAGCCGGCTGATCGAGCTGAACGTGCCCGATCAAGGCGCGGTGACCGGTCGCATCACCCGCGCCGACGACGCCGGGTTCTCCTCGAGGTCGCCGGCGCCAAGGGCGCGACGACCGAGCAGACTTTTTCGTATGACGACGGCCTGCACGGTGCAGTGCAGGTCGAGTTCAACCGCAGCAGCGACTCAGAAGGAGACGACCACTGATGGACATCGACATGGCCGCGTTGCGGGCGCTGGAGCGCGAGCGGGACATCCCGATGGACGTGATCGTGCCCGCCATCGAGCAGGCACTCCTGACGGCATACCACCGGGAGGACGGCACCTACCGCAACTCCCGCGTCGAGCTGGACCGCAAGTCCGGCCACGTCGTGGTCTGGGCGCGCGAGGACGCTCCGGTCGACGACGAGGGTGTGCGCGGCGAGCCCGGCCCCGAGTTCGACGACACACCCACCGACTTCGGGCGCGTCGCTGCCGCCACCGCACGCCAGGTGATCGTGCAGCGTATGCGCGACGTCGAGGACGAGGCGATCCTCGGCGACTTCCGCGGCCGTGAGGGCGACGTCGTGGCCGGCGTCATCCAGCAGTCCAGTGATCCGCATGCCGTGCACGTCGACTTCGGCACCGTCGAGGGCTTGCTGCCGTCGGCGGAGCAGGTCCCCGGCGAGCGTTACGTCCACGGTGAGCGGTTGCGTGCGTATGTCGTCAGCGTCAAGCGTGGTCCGAAGGGCCCCCAGATCCTGCTCTCCCGCAAGCACCCCAACCTGGTCCGCAAGCTGTTCGCCCTGGAAGTTCCCGAGATTGCTGATGGCACCGTCGAGATCGCCGCGCTGGCTCGCGAGGCGGGTCACCGCAGCAAGATCGCCGTGCACGGCAAGCAGCAGGGAGTCAACGCCAAGGGCGCGTGCATCGGACCGATGGGGTCGCGGGTGCGCGCGGTCATGACGGAGTTGCGCGGCGAGAAGATCGACATCGTCGACTTCTCGCAGGACCCGGCGGAGTTCATCGCCGCGGCGCTTTCGCCGTCCCGGGTGGAGTCGGTCGACATCGTCGACGAACGTGCACGCTCGGCGCGCGTGGTCGTCCCCGACTTCCAGCTCAGCCTGGCGATCGGCAAGGAAGGGCAGAACGCCCGCCTCGCGGCCAAGCTGACCGGCTGGCGGATCGACATCCGTCCGGACACCGACGTCCCCGGCGATGCCGGGGCAACCGACTGACTGCGGTAGGCTGGTAGTGAGCGGTCGGACGCGAGCCCGCCGCAACCCACCCATTACCCCCACTCGGCACGCCGGGTTGCGGACGTGTGTGGGGTGCCGGACTCGCGACGAACGATCAGTTTTGCTGCGGGTGGTCGCACTCGTCGGGAATGACGTGGCGCAACGAGAAGTTGCGGTGCTCGTGCCCGACGAACGCGGCCGGTTGCCTGGTCGAGGGGCCTGGCTGCATCCCCGGCTGGACTGTCTGGAGAAGGCAACCCAGCGGCGAGCTTTTCCCCGTGCGTTACGGATCACCCAGGTGGTGGACGCGGCGCAGGTCCGGGAGTGGATCGCCGAGCGATGATGCCCGTCATACAGCCGGTATGACGAGTGAACTGTGACGCGTGGACGGCAACGTCCACGCTGGCAACAACAACCGAAGGCGGGTTTTGACGCTGATGAGCACCCGATGAGTACTCAGCGATGAAGCACCCAAACTGGCGGTTTGTGCTGCCCGGCTGACTTGGCCGGCCAACCTGGACCGCCGCAATCCGACAAGGAGAAGTGTGGCTAAGGTTCGGGTTCATGAGCTCGCAAAAGAGCTCGGAATGCCAAGCAAGGATCTGCTGTCCTACCTCAAGGAGCAGGGAGAGTTCGTCAAGACGGCGAGCTCGACCATCGAAGCTCCGGTAGTCCGCAAGATCAAGGAGAACCCTCCCGCCGGCGCACATGCCGGCGATGGAGCGACCGAGAACAAGGCTCCGGCGAAGAAGGCGGCCCCCCAGCCCCCGACCGCCGAGAAGTCCAGCTCAACGACAACGACGCCCGCACCTGCGGCGCCCGGTAGCAAGGCTGCGCCGCAGCCTGGCCCGCGGCCTGGCCCCAAGTCGGCGCCTCAGCCGACCCAGGCACCAGAAGCACCTCAGGCACCAGAAGCACCTCAGGCACCGGCGCCTGCTGCACCCAAGCCGGCAGCCGAGAAGCCCGCGGCGGCTGCGCCGGAGGCGACAGCACCTGCCGCCTCGGCGACGCCCGAAACTCCGGCGGCCCGTAATGCAGGTCCGCGTCCGGCGGCTCCCGGCCCGCGCCCCGAGCGTCAGCAGGGATCCCCACGTTCCGGCGGCGGCCGTGGCGGTGCGCCGCGTCCAGGCGCTCCGCGTCCGGGTAACAATCCGTTCTCGTCGAATCAGGGCATGCGCTCCGGCGGCAGCGGTGGTGGCCCGGCACGGCCGGGTAACAACCCCTTCGCGCCCAGCCAAGGTATGCCGCGCCCGGCCTCCGGCCGAGGTGGCGCCGGTGGCGCAGCCGGCCCCCGTCCGGGTGCCGCTCGTCCCGGTGCGCCGCGTCCGGCTGGTGCCGGAGCAGGCGCAGCTGGTGGCGCGCGTCCCAACCCCGGCATGATGCCGGACCGCGCGGCGGTCCGACCCGGCGAACGCCCGGCCCGTGGTGGCCGCGGTGGTCCCGGTGGTGCCGGCGGTGGTCCCGCTCGCGGTGGATTCGGCGGTCGCCCCGGCGGTCGTGGTCCCGCTCGCGGCGGCACTGCAGGTGCGTTCGGACGTGGCGGTGGGAAGGTCCGCGGTCGCAAGTCCAAGCGCGCGAAGCGCCAGGAGTTCGAGCAGATGCAGGCGCCGTCCGTCGGCGGTGTGACTGTTCCCCGCGGCGACGGCAAGACCGTCGTGCGGATGCGTCGCGGTGCGTCCCTGACGGACTTCGCCGATCGCATCGACGCCAACCCGGGCTCGCTGGTGACCGTGCTCATCCACCTCGGCGAGATGGCCACGGCCACTCAGTCGCTGGACGAGGACACGTTCGCGCTGCTCGGCTCGGAGTTGGGCTACGACATACAGATCGTGTCGCCGGAGGAGGAGGAGAAGGAGCTGTTCGACTCCTTCAACATCGACCTCGAGGCCGTGGAGGACGAAGAGAACCTCAAGGCGCGTCCGCCGGTCGTGACCGTGATGGGCCACGTCGACCACGGTAAGACGCGCCTGCTGGACGCAGTCCGTCACGCGGACGTGCAGTCCGGTGAGGCCGGCGGCATCACCCAGCACATCGGTGCCTACCAGGTGCACGTCGAGCACGAGGGCCAGGACCGCGCGATCACCTTCATCGACACCCCGGGTCACGAGGCGTTCACCGCCATGCGTGCTCGTGGTGCGAAGGTCACCGACATCGCGATCCTGGTTGTCGCCGCCGACGACGGCGTCATGCCGCAGACGGTGGAAGCGCTCAACCACGCGCAGGCCGCGGACCTGCCGATCGTCGTCGCGGTCAACAAGATCGACGTCGACGGTGCCAACCCCGACAAGGTCCGCCAGCAACTGACCGAGTACAACCTGATCGCCGAGGAGTATGGCGGCGACACGATGTTCGTCGAGGTCTCTGCCAAGCAGGGCCAGAACATCGACGGTCTGCTCGAGGCAGTGCTGCTGACCGCGGACGCTGCACTCGACCTGCGCGCCAACCCCGACCGTGACGCCCAGGGTGTCGCGATCGAAGCCAACCTGGACCGCGGTCGCGGTTCGGTGGCGACGGTTCTGGTGCAGCAGGGCACGCTGCGGGTCGGTGACGGCATCGTTGCCGGCACCGCGCACGGACGTGTTCGCGCCATGCTCGACGAGCACGGCAACAACGTCTACGAGGCAACGCCGTCACGGCCGGTGCAGGTGACCGGTCTGGCATCGGTGCCGCGTGCGGGTGACACCTTCGTGGTGGCCCCGGACGACCGCACCGCCCGGCAGATCGCCGAGAAGCGTGAGGCTGCCGACCGGCAGGCCGCGCTGGCGAAGGTCCGCAAGCGGATCAGCCTGGAGGACCTCAACGAGCAGCTCGAGGCCGGCAAGATCGAGACGCTCAACCTCATCCTCAAGGGCGACGTGTCCGGTTCGGTCGAGGCGTTGGAAGACGCTTTGCTGCAGATCGATGTCGGCGACGGTGTCGACCTGCGGATCATCGACCGTGGCGTCGGTGCCATCACGATGAACAACATCAACCTTGCGGTGGCCTCGGAGGCGGTGATCATCGGCTTCAACGTGCGAGCCGAGGGTCAGAACGCCGAGTACGCCGACAAGGAAGGCGTCGAGATCCGCTACTACCCGGTGATCTACCAGGCCATCGAGGAGATCGAGCAGGCTCTGAAGGGCATGCTCAAGCCGATCTACGAAGAGGTCGAGCTCGGCACTGCGGAGATCCGCGAGATCTTCCGGTCCAGCAAGTTCGGCAACATCGCCGGTTCGATCGTCCGGTCCGGCGAGATCAAGCGTGGCTCGAAGGCGCGGATCACCCGCAACGGCACCGTTGTGTCCGAGAACGTCGAGGTCGCCGGTCTGCGGCGCTTCAAGGATGACGTCACCGAGGTCCGTGAGGGCTTCGAGTGCGGTATCAACCTCGGCTCGTACAACGACCTGCAGCTGGGTGACCTCATCGCGACATACGAGATGCGCGAGAAGCCCCGCGACTGATGCAGGGCTGCTCTGATTGAGCGGCATACACACGCATGGAGCGGCGTACCGATTCGGCCCGAATCGGTACGCCGCTCAATTCATTGGTATGCCGGTCAATCGCCGGGTGTGTGCCAGGCTAAGGCATGCGATTCGGACTGGTCGGCACGGGATATTGGGCACGTGAGACGCACGGGCCCGGCATACAGGCATCGAGCAATGACCTGGTCGGCGTGTGGGGCCGTGATGCGGCCAAGACTTCCGACGTCGCGGAAGTCCTTGGCGTGGAAGCATTTTCGACTCATGAGGCGCTACTGGACGCCGTTGATGCCGTCACGTATGCCGTGCCGCCCGACGTCCAGGCGCCGCTTGCGATCGACGCGGCGCGCGCCGGCCGGCACCTGTTGCTGGACAAGCCCGTCGCGCTGGACGCGAGCACTGCACGGGAGCTGCGTGACGTTGCGCGTGCGTCCGGCGCCCGCTCCGCGGTCTTCTTCACCGCTCGATACACACCCGAAACCCGTTCGTGGCTGGGCGAATTGGCGACCACCGAGGGTTGGCGCGGCTCCTGGACCGAGTGGATCGTGGCGAACCAGCGACCGGAGAGTCCCTACAAGGACTCACCGTGGCGGCAGCGCGAGGGCGCGCTCTGGGACCTCGGGCCACACCTGCTGGCGACGTTGATTCCGGCACTGGGTGCGGTGAAAACCGTTGCGGCACAGCAGGGGATGGGTGACGCCGTACATCTGACCCTCACGCACGAGTCGGGCGCGGTGAGCACGGCCAGCCTTGCATTGTGGGGTCCTCCCGCGGCATACACCTGGGGGATGCGGGTGTGGGGCGACTCCGGTGTCAGCGCTGCGCCGGTGTCGGAGACGCCGGCTACGACAGCGCTCGCCACGGCGGCTGACGAGCTCACCGCGGCGGTGGCGACCGACACCGAGCACCCGCTCGGCCTGGACCTCGGCGTGCAGGTGGTCGAGATCATCGACGACGCCGCGGGCCAGCTGAGCCGATAGGGCAACGGTCAGCGGCGTCGGCCGCCGCTGACCGGCCCACGCCTTCCCCTCGATTGAGTGAGGCAGTTCCCTCCGCAGAGGGGTGATCGTCGAGTCGGCGGCCGCCAATGTGGAGCTCATGACCAACCTCACGCTGTGGATCCTCGTCGGTCTCTTCGTCGCCGTCTTCCTGCTCCCGCTGCCGGCCGTCGCCCCAGGGCGTATGCCGGACAGGGGCGCTCGGCGTGCCGCAGACGTGGCGCTGGGGTGGGTGGTGCTGTTCTTCGCCCTTCACGTCTACTGGTATTGCGGAGGGCATTTCGCAAGCCCGGGCGAGGTGCCTCCCCTGAGTACACCGAATCGGGTCGAGGGCGCAGCCGGCCTGCACTCGGTCGTTCCCTGGGTCCTCAACGCCGTCATCGAACTCGCCTGGCCGGTGGGTGCGCTGGTCTGCCTGACGATCGCTCGAGGACGGGCACGAGGCCGACTCGCGTCGGCCGCCCAGGCGCTCGTCTGGGTCGGCTGCGTGCTACTGCTCCTCCGCGGGGTCGCCGGGCTCCTCGACGACGTGACCCGCGCAACCGGCGTCCTTCCGAACGGAATCACCGGTCTTTCACTCCAGGACACCACCGGCCATGCCCATCTTCAATGGTCCGGCTGGGCCATCGACGGATACTTTTTGGTGGGCGGAATCGCCTTCTTGCTCCTCGCGATTCGGCATCGTGGCCGGCAACCTGGGCTTGTCGCGCGTGGCGGATGACGATGACCGTCACGGCGGCTCGTGTCACACGTTCGGCAAGCGGTTCGTCTCAAGGGAAGACATTCATTGAGCGAGGAGATGCCGATGCGAGTTTTCGTGGCGGGTGGTTCGGGTGTCCTGGGGCGGCGACTGGTGCCGCAACTCGTGGCTCGAGGCCATCAGGTGACGGCGACGACGACGAGCGCGGACAGGGTGCGCTCGCTGGAGCAGCTGGGCGCCGAGGGGGTGGTGATGGACGGTCTCGACGCCGCCTCGGTCGGCGAGGCGGTGGCCGCCGCGCGGCCGGATGTGATCGTGCACCAGATGACCGCGATCTCGGTTGCCCATGCGGGCAAGGCGGACATGAAGCACATGGACCGATGGTTCGCCACCACCAACCGGTTGCGCACGGAGGGAACGGATCACCTGCTGGCCGCAGCGGAGGCGGCCGGTGTCTCTCACGTCGTGGCCCAGAGTTACGGCGCGTGGAACGGCATACGTTCCGGTGGCTGGGTGAAGAGCGAGGACGACCCACTGGACCCGATGACCGGTACACCGGCGCAACCGGGAATGGCGGCGATCGGCCACGTTGAGGACGCGGTGGTGAAAGCTGGTGGCGCAGCGTTGCGGTACGGCTGGCTCTACGGACCGGGAGCCATGAGCGACCTGGTCGAACCCGTGCGGAAGCGCCAGTTTCCGGTCGTCGGCGGCGGTGCCGGCCACTGCTCATGGGTCCATCTGGACGACGCGGCTCGCGCTACTGTCTTGGCAGTGGAGCAACAGGCGCAAGGCGTGTTCAACATCGTCGACGACGAGCCGGCGCCGGCCGGCGACTGGCTGCCCTACCTGGCCGAATGCGCCCGGGCGAAGCGACCGATGAGAGTGCCCACCTGGCTGGCTCGGCCGCTGGCCGGGCAGGTGGCGGTGCTGATGATGACCGAGGGACGCGCCTTCTCCAACGCCAAGGCCAAGGTCGCGTTGGGCTGGACGCTGCGCTACCCGTCATGGCGGCGAGGATTCAAGGAGGAGCTGGCATGACCAAGGCCGAGGAATTCGAGGACCTACGACCGTTGCTGTTCTCGATCGCCTACCGGATCCTGTCCAGCGTGACCGAGGCCGAGGACGCGGTCCAGGAGACCTGGCTGCGCTACGCCGCTTCTGACACGGAACCGAGGTCGACCAAGGCGTTCCTGTCGGCCGTCGTGACCCGAGTCTCCATCGATGTCCTGCGCTCGGCCCGGGTCCGCCGGGAGAAGTATGTCGGCGCCTGGTTTCCCGAGCCACTGCTCACCGACCCGTATGACGATCCAGCCCGTTCGGCAGAACTGGCCGACTCGGTGTCGATGGCGGCCCTGTTGCTGCTGGAGCGGCTCAGCCCGCTGGAGCGAGCAGTTTTCGTGCTGCACGAGGTGTTCGGGTTCGACTTCGGCGAAGTCGCGTCGGCGGTTGACAGGTCGGAGGCAGCCTGCCGTCAGCTCGCGGTGCGGGCGCGACGCCACATGGACGAGGGCCGCCCTCGGTTCGAGGCCGACCGCATCGTGCGCAACGAGCTCGCAGCACGCTTCTTCGACGCCCTTCACGACGGCGAGCTCGATGACCTGCAGGATCTACTCACTGCCGACGTGACGATGGTCGGAGACGGCGGCGGCAAGGCCCCGCAATGGGCGCGAACCATCGTCGGTGCCGACAACGTGGCTCGGATTCTCACCTCGACGATGCCCTGGTTCTTCCAGATCGGCGGACGGTTGGAGTTGCGCGAGGTCAACGGCCAGCCGGGAGCGCTCTTCCGGGATCGTGACGGCAGGGTGCTCAACACCTGGTCCCTCGACGTACTCGACGGACGGATCCAGACGATCCGCACGGTGCTCAACCCCGAGAAGCTCGAGCACCTGGGCCCGGTGGCCGATCCCTGGGCGATCTACGAGGAGGCCAAACAGGCCCGCCGACCGACGGACTGACCTCAGCCGCCCGTCGTCAAGACGATCTTGCCGAAGCTGTCCCCGGCCGCGAGGCGGGCGAAGGCATCTCGCGCCTCCGCGAGGGGCATCGTGCGATCGACGACAGGCGAAATGCTCTCCCGCGCAACGAAATCGACCAGTCGGCGCAACTCGGTGATCGAGCCCATGGTGGACCCGATCACCCGCAGTTGCTTGAAGAAGATCTTGGTCAGCTCCGCCTTCTCCGGGGCATCTCCGGACGTTGCGCCGCAAATGACGATCGTGCCGCCCGGGTTGAGCGAGTTGACCGAGTGGCTCCACGTGGCGGCACCGACCGACTCCATGACGGCATTGACCCGCTCGGGCAGCCGCGCGCCACTGGCGAACGCACGGTCCGCCCCGAGCTCGACGGCCTGCGCGCCGCGCTCCTCGTCCCGGGAAGTGACCCACATGCGCAGCCCAGCAGCCGATCCCAGTTGCACGAGCGCTGTCGAGACGCCACCGCCGGCGCCCTGCACCAGCACTGTGTCGCCGGGAGAGACACCGGCATTGCTGAACAGCATCCGGTATGCCGTGAGCCATGCCGTCGACAAGCATCCCGCGAGCTCCCAGGGCATCGCCGCCGGCTTGGGCACGAGGTTCGCGGTCGGCACGACGACCTGCTCGGCGAGAGTGCCGTCATACAGCTCCGACAAGAGGGTCCGGCGCGGATCGAGCGTTTCGTCGCCGGACCATCCCTTGCTCGGTATGACGCTGTGCAGGATGACCTCACGTCCGTCGTCGGTGACCCCAGCACCGTCGCAACCGAGGATCATCGGCAATCGGTCCTCGCCCAACCCGACGCCTTTCAGCGACCAGAGGTCGTGCCGGTTGAGCGCTGCGGCCCGCAGGTGCACCCGGGACCAACCGTCCGGCACTTGCGGGTCGGGCCGCTCGCCCACCTCGAGGGCGGAGAGCGGGTCGTTGCGGTCGAGTCGGGCGGCATACGCGGCGAGCATGTGCCACACCCTACGAGCGAGGGACGCGGCGTGCGTGAGCGCCGGTCGTGCTCAGCCCCAGTTGGCGAGTTTGGTGATGCAGAACGGGTGACCCGACGGGTCGATCAGGACGGTCCAGGTCTCGCCGGGCTGCTCCTCCGGCTTGGTCGCCCCGAGCTCCACACATCGTGCGATGGTCGCCTCGATGTCATCAGCGCCGAGGTCGAGGTGGAACTGCTTGTGCCCGTCATCCGGCCACGATGGCCGCTGATAGTCCGGAGTCTCGCCGAAGCCGAGACGCCGGCCGTCCTGCTCCAGCATCGCGTATCCGTCTTGCTGGTAGGTGATGGGCCAGCCGAGCACGGCACTGTAGAACGTTGCCATTGCGGCAGAGTCGCTGCAATCGATGCTGACCATGCCGATGACGACGGTCGGTGTGGAGGTGTCGGTCATGTGCGGCTCCTTGAAATCTCGGAGGTGACTGTCGCCTCATCCTCCTAGGCTGCGAGGTATGCCGACTAGGACATTCGCGACAACGGATGGGGTCATCCTGGATCCGCGTCGGTTCGCCGAGCACGCGACGCTGACCCGGCCGGTCTGCCACCCCGCGCTGGACACCTGGATCGAGCACTACTGGACCGTCCAATGGAGTCTGCCCGCCGGGGCGTCATACCGCTCGTCGCTGGTGCCGGTCGCGCAGGCCAACCTCACGATCGAGCCGGGCGCGTGTCGACGTGCGGGAGCAAGCACGCCGGGGGTGTTCGTCACCGGTGTTGTCAGCCGCACGCGATTCGACGTGACGCTCACCGGATCCGGCGGCGCCGTCGGGGTGAAGTTCCGGCCGGGCGCGCTGACGGCGCTGACCGGCATCGCAGCGACCGGGCTGCGGGATCGGGTGGTTCCTGCCGGCGAGATCCTTCCCGGCGCCGAGCAGTTGCTCGACCTGCACGCCGACCAGCCCGATGCAATCGATCGGCTCGACGCCTTCCTGCTGCCGCTCGCGACCGGTGACAACATCGAGCTCGATGCAGTCGGTGCCGTCATCGCCACTCTGGAGGAGTCGATCCCCGCAATGTCCGCGGCCGAGCTCGCCGAGCGCTGCGAGATGGGGCTGCGGTCCCTGCAGCGCCTCTGTCGTCACTACGTCGGTGTCGGCCCGCAGTGGCTGGTCGCACGATCGCGGGTGCACACCGCCATAGCCCGGTTGCACGCCGGTGACTACGACACGCTCGCCGAGCTGGCCGTCGAGCTGGGCTGGTTCGACCAGGCGCACATGGGCCGCGACTTCACGGCGCTCGTGGGTGAGTCGCCTGGCGCATACCGTGACCGGATCAACGCTGACTCCGATTGCCGGGGTCCCCACGAAGTATCGGGGGAGCGGAGCGGAGGAGAACTTCGTGGGGCGGGGCTAGATTCGTAGGCGTGCCCGAACACCTCATCCTGCTCGCACCGTCCGCCAACCGGGTGTATGCCGCAGACGCGCCCCGCCTGGCCGAAGCCGAACTCCGTGCCATGGCAACGGGTTTCGAGCTGCCGGATGCAGATGTGAGTGCGACCCAGGTTGCCGGGGTCGACTACCTGGCGCTGCGCACCAGCGATGTGTTGACCGAATCTGCGCTCCGGGTGCTGTCAGATTTGTCGGCGACGCACGCGATCTTCCGCCGGGAGGATGACCTTCTCGCACCGGTCCCGGCGCAACGGCGCGCGCCATACCCGAGCGACCTGGTGACGATCCAGAAGTACCAGGGCAAGACCAACGAGCAGTGGACCCGCCTGCTGCTCAACGTGACAGCCGCCGCCACCCGCGCGCCGGGGCGCCTGCTCGACGGCACCCTGAAAGTGCTCGACCCGTTGTGCGGACGTGGCACCACCCTCAACATCGCGCTGTCGCTCGGACTGGACGTCACCGGCATCGACCTGGACAGCAAGGATTTTCAGGCGTATTCGGCGTTCATCAAGACCTGGATGCGTCAACACCGGCTGAAGCACACGGCCGACGAGTCCAATCTGCGCACCAACGGTCGGGCACGTGGGAAGCAGTTGCGGGTAGAGGTCGCTTCGTCCAAGGACGCGCACAAGGACGGCGACACACAACGCGTCACCTATCTGTCGACCGACACCACCGACATCGACGGGCTGCTGAAGCCGCGCACTGTCGACGTGATCGTGACGGACACCCCGTATGGCGTCCAACATGGCTCGCACGGCGACCGGCTGGCCCGCAGCCCGCTCGAACTACTGGGTCGCGCACTGCCGCAGTGGCAACGGTTGCTGCGCACCGGCGGCGCGATCGGCCTGTCCTACAACCGGCACGTGGCTCCGCGTGACGAACTGGCCGCGCTGCTGTCGGACAATGGCCTGACGCCGGTCGACGGACCGGCCGACGAGTTCCGGCACCGGGTCGATGCCTCGATCGACCGCGACCTCGTGGTCGCCCGCAAGGACGCTTGAACGTAGGGTGGTGCGTTGCCTGAACGACGACCGATTCCACCTGGAGGCTGAGATGGCTGACCCGGCACGCGCCCGCAAGATCGCCGAGCGCACCAAGACCCTTGTCGCCGACTTCGTCGAGCGCCGGGTCAAGGACGAGCGCCTCGGCTTCGTGACAATCACTGACGTCCGCGTCACTGGTGACCTGCAGCACGCCTCGATCTTCTACACGGTGTTCGGCACCGACGAAGAGCGCACGAACACCGCTGAAGCGCTTGAGGATTGGCGCGGCCGCATCCGCTCGCACGTCGGCAAGGGGCTCGGCATACGGCTGACGCCATCGCTGGAGTTCATCCCCGACGCGATCCCGGAGGGCGCGGCGAACATCGAGGAGGCCCTCAAGGCGGCCCGTGAGCGCGACGAGGAGCTGGCCAAGGCGAAAGCGGCAGCGTCATACGCCGGAGACGCCGATCCCTACAAGAAGCCCTCCGACGACTCCGCCGCCGAAGGCGAGTGAGCGCCCCGCATGACGGTTGACGGCCTGCTGCTGGTCGACAAGCCGGCCGGTTGGACCAGCCACGACGTGGTCGCCCGGACGCGGCGGCTGGCGCACACCCGACGCGTCGGACACGCGGGCACCCTGGACCCGATGGCGACCGGCGTGCTCGTGCTCGGCGTCAACAAGGCGACCAAGCTGCTGACCTTCCTGGTCGGTTGCGACAAGACCTACACCGCGACCATCCGGCTCGGGCAGTCCACCGTCACCGACGACGCCGAGGGCGATGTCACCGAGTCGTATGACGCAGCCGGTCTGACGGCGGAGCAGGTCGCCGCGGCGGTCGCGACGCTGACCGGTGACATCGAGCAGGTCCCCAGCGCGGTCAGCGCGATCAAGGTCGACGGCGTGCGGTCGTACGCGAGGGTGCGTGGGGGAGTCGAGGTCAAGCTTCAGGCGCGCCCGGTGCGGGTCAGCCGGTTCGACATCCTCGCCGAACGCGAAATCCCTTCCGACACAGGCGCATTGCGCGACATCGATGTCGAGGTCGAAGTGTCGTCGGGCACCTACGTCCGCGCCTTGGCGCGTGACCTGGGCACCGCGCTCGGTGTCGGCGGGCATCTCACGGCGCTGCGCAGGACCCGCGTCGGCCGGTTCGGCATCGACGACACGACGCCGCTGGAGGAGCTTGCCGCAATGGCCGATCGGGACGAGCCACTGCCGATCATCGGCATGGGTGAGGCGGCGGCGGCTCAGTTCCCCGTGCGCCACATCACTGCCCAGGAAGCCGTCGACCTGCGGCACGGCAAGCGGCTGACCCGCCGACCCGAGCACGTGGAGCTGTCGGCGGCGATCACCGACGCCGGTGAACTGGTGGCGATGCTGGACGAGAGCAAGCCGGTGCCCGTCTCGCGGGTGGTCTTCCCGGCCTGAGGCACTCGTCCGAACCCGGCCGATCGGGCCGACGGGCCTGATCGTTCGGACAGTCTTCACCTCCACATGCGACACCGTCGCGCTTTGTCGATATGCTCGGCGAATCATGGCTACCGTCACCGCACAGCAGGGGTCCAAAGCCGATCGCGCTCGCGCGTTCTTCGCCGATTTCACTCCTGCAGAACGCCGCTCGGCCCTCGGTATGTCGCTGGCGGTGCTCGCGTTGCACGTGCTCGGCTGGGGCACCCTGCTCGTGGTGGTGGCGCCGCAGCACCTGAAGTTCGGCGCCGACACAGCGCACGCGCAGGCGTTCGGGATCGGCCTGGGCGTGACGGCATACACGCTCGGTATGCGGCACGCCTTCGACGCAGACCACATCGCGGCGATCGACAACACCACCCGCAAACTGCTATCGGACGGCAAGCGACCGATGTCGGTCGGCTTCTGGTTCTCCCTCGGGCACTCCAGCGTGGTCTTCGGCCTGTGCTTCCTGCTCGCGCTCGGCATGAAGGCGCTCGCCGGCTCGGTCGAGAACGACAACTCCACGCTGCACACCATCACGGGCGTCGTCGGCGTCACCGTGTCAGGTGTGTTCCTGTGGATCATAGGCATCCTGAACCTCATCGCGCTGATCGGCATCCTGAAGGTATGGCGCCGCGCCCGGGAGGGTGATTTCGACGAGGACTCGCTGGAGCACTACCTGAATTCCCGCGGTTTCATCAACCGGTTCCTGGGTGGCCTGACCAAGTCGGTCACCAAGCCGTGGAACATGTACCCCATCGGGTTCCTCTTCGGACTCGGCTTCGACACCGCCACCGAGGTGAGCCTGCTGGTGCTGGCCGGTGGAGCGGCGGTTTCGCTGCCCTGGTACGCCATACTCACGCTCCCGGTGCTGTTCGCTGCCGGGATGAGCCTGCTCGACGCGGCCGACGGTGTCTTCATGGCCAAGGCCTACCGGTGGGCGTTCGCCAAGCCGTTGCGCCGGCTCTACTACAACGCCACCGTCACCTGGTTGTCGGTCTTCGTGGCGCTCGTGATCGGAACCATCGAGCTGTGCTCGGTGCTCGCGGATCGCCTGTCCTGGACCGCGGGACCGGTGGCCGCGATCGGCACGATCGACCTGAACGGCGTCGGATTCGTCATCGTCGGTGTCTTCGTCGTGACCTGGCTGCTGGCCGTCGTCGCCTGGCGGGTCCTGGGACTGTCGGAGAAGGAATTGTCCGCGGGCTAAAGTTGCGCCGTGCTGTGCGTTTCCCACCTGTCCGAGATCCCTGCCGACTTCGGTGCATGCGTGGTCACAATCGGCAACTTCGACGGCGTGCACCGCGGTCACGCGGCCCTGCTGAGGCAGGTCGTCGAGCTGGCCCGCGAGCGCGGTGTCCGCTCCTGTGCCGTCACGTTCGACCCGCACCCGCTGCAGCTGCTCTACCCGGAGCGCGCGCCGCAGCTCATCGCCTCGTCGGCGTCGCGTTTCGACCGGCTGGCGCAGACCGGCCTGGACGCCGTACTGGTGCTCGACTTCACCCACGAGCTCGCCGCGATGACCCCGGAGGAATTCGTCTCTGAGGTCTTCGTCGACGGGTTGCACGCCGTGGCGGCCGTCGTCGGTAGCGACATCCGCTTCGGCGCCAAGAACGCCGGCGACGTCACGACCCTGCGCGAGCTCGGTGAGCGATACGACTTCGGCGTCGAGGTGATGGCCGACGTCGGCGACGGGCACCGCATCTCCTCCACCGAGATCCGCTCGGCGCTCGCCGAGGGCGCCGTGGACGTCGCGGCGCGCGCACTCGGCCACCTGCACGACGTGCGTGGAATGGTCGTCCGCGGCCTGCAACGTGGTCGGGAACTTGGCTTCCCCACCGCAAATCTCGGGCGTATGCCGGAGGGCCTCGTCCCCGCCGACGGCGCGTATGTCGGCTGGCTGGTCCGCGAATCGGTGCCGGTCGGCGATCCGGAGCATCGGATGCCGGCAGCGATCTCGATCGGGACGAACCCGACGTTCGACGACGTGCCGGAGCGCACGGTCGAGGCCTACGTGCTCGACCGCGACGACCTCGACCTCTACGACGAGGTGGTCCGCATCGAGTTCGTCCGACGGTTGCGCGGCAACACCAAATTCGACTCGATCGACGCGCTGATCGAGCAGATGCACCGCGATGTGGACCAAGCCCGGGAGATTTGTCGAAAGCACCCGGACACTGCCTGACCGATCCGTGAACTGACCGGTAGGCTCCGGCCATGACCAAGTCGCTCAGCTCAGAGCAGCCCGACCTGGCGGTCGTCGAAGGCCGCGCCACCTCCGTGGCCCACCTCTTTGTGGACCGGGTCGCCAAGAGTCCGACCAGCGAGGCGTTCCGCTATCCCGTCGGCGAGCAATGGAAGTCCATCACCTGGGCGCAGGTAGACGAGCGCGCCAGGCGTATTGCGGCCGGACTGGTCTCACTCGGGGTCGAGCCCGAGGACCGTGTCGCGGTCGCCTCGGCCACTCGGCTGGAGTGGGCGCTCGCGGACCTCGGCATCATGTTGTGTGCCGCTGCGACGACCACGATCTACCCGTCGACCACGGCCGACGAGGTGCTCTTCATCGTCTCCGACTCCGGCAGCACCGTGGTGTTCGCGGAGAACGACGAGCAGGTCGCCAAGCTGCGTGGCGGTCGTGACGTCATACAGGCTGTCCGCAAGGTCGTGCAGATCGACGGTGACGGTGACGGCGACTGGGTGATCGGCCTCGCCGAGTTGGAGAAGCTGGGCGCGGCATACCTCGCTGAGCACGAGGACATCGTCGAGAAGCGCATCGCGCAGCTGACTCCGGATTCGCTGGCGACCCTGATCTACACCTCCGGCACGACCGGGCGCCCCAAGGGCGTGCGTCTCTCGCACGACGCCTGGACCTATGAGGCCGCCGCCGTCGACTCCGTCGGGATTCTGGGTGAGGACGACGTGCAGTACCTCTGGCTGCCGCTCGCCCACGTTTTCGGCAAGATCCTGCTCACTCTGCCGTTGCAGATCGGCTTCCCGACCGCGATCGACGGTCGGGTCGACAAGATCGTCGACAACCTCACGATCGTTCGACCCACCTGGATGGGCGCCGCGCCGCGCATCTTCGAGAAGGTCTATGGCCGCATCACCACGATGATGGCGAGCGAGGGTGGCGCCAAGGCCAAACTCTTCGACTGGGCCAGCGGCAACGCCCGCAAGGTCGCCGATGCGCGCGGCGCGGGTGGCAAGGTCAACCCGCTGCTCGGCGCTCAGCATGCGGTCGGCGACAAGGTCGTGCTGGCCAAGATTCGCGAGCGCTTCGGAGGCCGGGTGCGCTTCTTCATCTCCGGCTCGGCGGCACTCAACCAGGATGTCGCGAAGTGGTTCGACGCCATGGGTATGCCGATCTTGGAGGGCTACGGCCTGACCGAGACGTCGGCGGCGTCCTGCGTCAACCGTCCGTCGGCCAACCTGATCGGCTCCGTCGGCTGGCCGCTCCCGGGCACCGAGGTGAAGATCGCCGGCGACGGTGAGGTGCTGATCAAGGGTCCCGGCGTCATGCAGGGCTACCGCGGGCTCGACGACATCACCGCAGAGACGCTGGTCGATGGCTGGTTCCACACCGGCGACATCGGCGAAGTGCTGCCGACCGGGCACCTGCGGATCACCGACCGCAAGAAGGATCTCTTCAAGACCTCCAACGGCAAGTACGTCGCACCGAGCCTGATCGAAGCGACCTTCAAGGGCATCTGCCCCTACGCCTCGCAGTTCGTGGTTGAGGGCGACGGTCGCAAGTTCGTCTCCGCACTCGTCACCCTCGACGAGGAGGCCGTCGTGGACTGGGCTGCCGCCAACGGCATGGAAGGCTCCGATTACCGCACGGTCGTCTCATCCGACGCCGCTCGCGAGATGGTGCAGGGGTATGTCGATGAGCTCAACCTCGGCCTGAACCGCTGGGAGCAGATCAAGAAGTTCATCATCCTGCCGCGTGACCTGACGATCGAAGAGGGTGAGATCACGCCGTCGCTGAAGCTGAAGCGCACCGTCGTGACTCGCAAGTTCAAGGACGAACTCGACCACCTCTACGACTGAGCCGTCTGCTTCGACTCCTCGCACGCCAGGGAGGGCCTCACCCGAGCAAGCTCGGGTGAGGCCCTCCCTCGCGTGGTCGTCGTCTCGCTGGGCGTCCCCTTGCCCTTCACTCGGTTGATCTGGCCCGTTGCGCATCGGCTGAGAGTTTCGTCCGAGTCCCGTCTCGCCATACCCTTGCGGCATGGCAGGTGAGTCGCTCTTCCCGAAGCTCGAGCCGCTGCTGGAGAAGGTCAGCAAGCCGATCCAGTATGTCGGCGGCGAGCTCAACTCCACCGTCAAGGACTGGGACTGCGGCGGCTTCGGGGCGAACGGTGAGGAACAGACCGTCCGTTGGACGCTCATGTACCCCGACGCCTACGAGGTCGGGCTGCCCAACCAGGGCGTGATGATCCTCTACGAGGTCCTCAACGAGCGCCCGGACACCCTCGCGGAGCGGTCCTACGCAGTCTGGTCCGATATGGAAACGGCGATGCGCGACGCCGGCGTCCCGCAGTTCACGGTCGACGGGCACCGCGCCGTGCGGGACTTCGATGTCTTCGGCTTCTCCATGTCGACCGAGCTCGGCTACACCAACATGCTCACTGCCATCGATCTCGCGGGTATGCCGCTGCATGCGGCCGACCGCACTGAGGACGACCCGATCGTCCTGGTCGGCGGTCACGCTGCCTTCAACCCGGAGCCGGTGGCCGACTTCGTCGACGCCGCAGTGCTGGGTGACGGTGAAGAAGCATTGCTCGCGATCACGGACATCATCAAGTCGTGGAAGTCCGAGGGCGGCCCGGCGGCCGACACGAGTTGCTGCTGCGGCTGGCCCGCACCGGAGGCGTCTATGTGCCGGCGTTCTACGACGTCGACTACCTGCCCGACGGCCGCATCAAGCGCGTTGCTCCCGCACCGGCTGCCCACGGTGTGCCATGGCGCGTGTCCAAGCACACGGTGATGGACCTCGATGCGTGGCCCTATCCGAAGCAACCATTGGTGCCGCTGGCCGAGACGGTGCACGAGCGTATGTCGGTGGAGATCTTCCGCGGCTGCACCCGCGGTTGCCGCTTCTGCCAGGCGGGCATGATCACCCGCCCGGTGCGCGAGCGCTCGATCACCGGTATCGGTGACATGGTCGAAAAGGGTTTGCAGGCAACGGGGTTCGAGGAGGTTGGCCTCCTGTCGCTGTCGTCGGCCGATCACTCGGAGATCGGTGACATCGCGAAGGGTCTGGCGGACCGCTACGAGGGCACTCAGACTGGGTTGTCCTTGCCGTCGACTCGTGTCGATGCGTTCAACATCGACCTGGCCAACGAGCTGACCAGGGGTGGCCGGCGCTCCGGGCTGACGTTCGCGCCGGAGGGTGGCTCCGAGCGGATCCGCAAGGTCATCAACAAGATGGTCAGCGAGGACGACCTGATCAACACGGTCGCGGCGGCATACACCGCGGGCTGGCGGCAGGTGAAGCTCTATTTCATGTGCGGCCTGCCGACCGAGACCGACGAGGACGTGCTGCAGATCGCCGACCTCGCCAAGCGAGTCATCGAGACCGGCCGAAAGGTCAGTGGCCGCAAGGACATTCGCTGCACGGTGTCGATCGGCGGCTTCGTGCCGAAGCCGCACACGCCATTCCAGTGGGCGGCGCAGCTGGGCGCGGAGGAGACCGACGCGAGGCTGGCAAAGCTGCGTGAGGAGATCAAGTCCGACCGGCGGTTGGGCTCGTCGATCGGTATGCGCTATCACGATGGCAAGCCGGGCATCGTCGAAGGACTCCTCAGTCGCGGCGACCGCCGGGTGGGCGCGGTCATCGAGGCCGTATGGCGCGACGGTGGCCGCTTCGACGGGTGGAGCGAGCACTTCAGCTATGACCGCTGGATGGCCTGCGCGACAACGGCTTTCGAAGGCTCGCCGGTGTCGGTGGCGTGGTACACGACGCGCGAGCGTGACGAGAACGAAGTCCTGCCCTGGGACCACCTGGACTCCGGTCTCGACAAGGACTGGCTCTGGGACGACTGGCAGGACGCGATCGACGAGAACGAGGTCGAGGACTGCCGCTGGACGCCTTGCTACGACTGCGGGGTCTGCCCGCAGATGAACACCGAGATCCAGATCGGTCCGACCGGCAAGAAGCTGTTGCCGCTGACTGTGGTCTGAGGCGCTCCACGGGAAACTCGGGCGACGTGGCACCAGTCGCTGGCTAGCGTGGCGGGATGCGGGTCCCACCTCCGGATGTCTCCGACGCCGACGTTGCACGCTGCGTCGCGTCGGGTTGGGGAGTGCACGTCGACGAGATCGCTTATGCGCCGGTCGGATTCGGCAGTCATCACTGGCAGGTACGGTCTGGGGCCGAACGGCTCTTCGTCACCGTCGATGTGGTGCGGGACAGCGCGGAGCTCGCTGCAGCGCTCGGCACCGCGGCGGCGCTGAGAGCACAAGGGCTGGAGTTCGTGCACGCTCCGCGGCCCGATGCCAGTGGTGGACTACTGCAGACGGTGGCGGGTCGTCATACCCTCGCCGTCCACGAATGGCTGGACGGCACGGTGCTTTCGTCACTCGACGACGTGCCGCACGCGGAGACGATCCCCCTGCTGGCGAGGCTGCACGCCGTGTCGCTCGCCACGGTGCCGGCCCGACGGGCCGACCTGGTCGTGCAGGGGCGCGCCGGTTTCGAGGCAGCGCTGCAGCAGATCGACACCACCTGGCCGGGTCCGTATGGCGAGAGGGCTCGCTCCTTGCTGCGCCAGCACCGCGGTCGGTTGGGCGACCTGTTCGCCGTACATGACAGCGAAGCGGCGAAAATGCTTGCAAAGCAAGGAACGTGGGTCGTGACACACGGCGAGCCGCACGGCGACAACCTGCTCAGCGGTGACGACGGACTGCACTTCATCGATTGGGACACCGCGCTCATCGCACCAGCAGCGCGCGATGTCTGGCAGGTCGGTGGCGCGTCCGAGCTGGACCACTACCGGGAGCTGACCGGGCGCGAGCTTCCGCAGGACGAGGTGGACCACTTCCGGCGCGACTGGGACCTCGCCGAGATCTGTCTCTACACAGCGGATTTCGCCGCCCCGCACGACGAGACCGCGGACACAGCCATCATGTGGGGCGGTTTCGTCGAGTCGTTGGCAAACCTTCTCGCCGAGAGGACACAAAGAGCACCGAGGGGCCCAGAAAAACACGGACAGACCACGTGATTTCCTGGGCCTCTCGAGGCGTTTCTTGTCCTGTCGGCGACGGGGCGGTTCGGGGACGGACGCACTTAACCGGCACCTCACAGGTTTTGTTCACCGAATTGTCAGGAAGCAGACACCGGGCGGATCGCAGGTGACCTTAGCGTTCGAGCAGCGCCGGTCCGGGGGAGCGGGCCGGCCGAACCACCCCGTCACTGTTTCGTCTCCTCGTGAGGAAGTTGTTCTGTGTCTGTAGAACCCCGTCCGCGCAGCCTGCCCATGGCCGATCACGTCGTCGGCAAGCGATCGCCCGTAACCTGCCAGCTGAAGTGCGCGAACGCCTGTCTCGCGCCGGTCCCGAACACCTCGGACAACTCCACTTTCCGTGACATCGCCGGCGCCGCGCTCACCCGCCGGTCGATCCTCGGCCTGGCCGGCGCGGGTGCGATCACCGTCGCGACTGCGGTGGCCGCGGGATCTCCCGCGGCAGCTGCGACGCCGACCGGGCGCAGAATGCGCCCGGGTATGTCGTTCCGGCCGATCGATCCGGTGGCCAAAACCGTTGACAGTCTGAGTGTTCCGGACGGATGGCGGTGGGACCCGATCATTCGCTGGGGCGACCCGGTGCTGGCCGGTGCGCCGAAGTTCGACCCGTCGAACCAGAGCGCCGCCGCACAGGCGATGCAATTCGGCTACAACAACGACTACACGGACATCATCACCACTGACCGCCGTGGTCGCGAGGGATTGCTCGTGTGCAACCACGAGTACGTGAACCCGGCGATCATGTACCCGCCGACGTTGTCCGACGCCGAGCAGCGCGAGATCTCGCTGGCAGCTCACGGGTTCTCGGTCGTCGAGCTCGAACGGCCCCGCGCAGGAAAGCCGTGGCGTACCAAGGACGTTCGCAAAGCCCGCCGCAATCGCCGGATCACCGGACAGACGCCGTTCGACTTCGACGGGCCGGCCGCCGGCAGTGCGCTGCTGCGCACAAAGGGTGACCCGACCGGTGAACGGGCCTTGGGCACGTTGGGCAACTGCTCGGGCGGCACGACGCCGTGGGGGACAGTGCTGTCCGGCGAGGAGAACTTCAACGGCTACTTCCGCGCCGACGGTACAAGTGCCGAGGAGAAGCGCTACGGCCTGGCGAGTGCGCCTTCGTCATACGGCTTCGAGACGATCGACCCGCGCTTCGACGCCCGCTCCGGCACCGGCTACGAGAACGAGCCGAATCGCTTCGGCTGGATCGTCGAGATCGACCCGCACGACCCGCACTCCACGCCGGTGAAGCACACGGCGCTGGGTCGGTTGAAGCACGAGGGCGCGAACGTGATCCTGTCCCGCTCGGGCAAGGCGGTCACCTACATGGGTGACGACGAGCGCTTCGACTATCTCTACAAGTTCGTCTCCTCCGGCACCTACCGGCCCGGCGACGACCGCCGCACCCGCGAGCACAACAAAACGCTGCTCTCGCAGGGCAGCCTCTACGTTGCCCGCTTCAGCGGCAACTCGCCGGCCGGCGAGATCGACGGCACCGGAAAGCTGCCCGCCGACGGCCAGTTCGACGGCTCGGGGGAGTGGGTCGCGTTGACGAACGACGGCCGGTCGGCGGTGCCCGGCATGTCGATCGAAGAGGTGCTGGTCCACACGCGCCTGGCAGCCGACACGGTCGGTGCCACCAAGATGGACCGCTGCGAGGACGTGCAGCCGTCACCGCAGACCGGCAAGGTGTATGTCGTCTGCACCAACAACACCGATCGGGGCAAGACGGGCAAGGAAGGCCCGACCGAGCCGAACCCGCGCAACGCCAACAAGCACGGGCACATCGTGGAGCTGACCGAGCTCGGCGATCAGAGCTCGACCCGCTTCGCGTGGAGTCTGGTGCTGGTTGCCGGCGACCCCGCAGCGGCCGACACCTACTTCGCGGGATATCCCAAGGACAGGGTCTCGCCGATCTCCTGCCCGGACAACGTCGCGTTCGACAGCAAGGGCGACCTGTGGATCGCCACCGACGGGATGCCGAGCGCGATCGGGCTGGCCGACGGTCTGTTCCGGATGCCCCTGTCCGGCGCGGAGCGAGGGCACGTCGAGCAGTTCCTCGCCGTGCCCCAGGATGCAGAGACCTGCGGGCCGGTGGTTCACGACGCGGACGGTCTGGTCTTCGTCGCGGTGCAGCACCCCGGAGAAGAGGGAACCTGGGCGCAGCAGCGGTCCTACTTCCCCGACTATGTGAGCGGCAGGGCCGGGAAGGGCGAGTGGAAGGGACCACGCCCGTCGATCGTGCAGGTCTACCGGTCCTGACGTCGACCTGATGCCGAGGGAGCGGCGTGCGCGAGAGATCGCGCGCGTCGCTCCTGTTGTTGGTGACGGCTAGCCGACGGTCAGGGCCAGATGTATGACGTCCCCGAGGCCGACGGCCTCCGCACGCTGGACGGCGACCTTCACCGGCACCAGGTAGCCACCGTCACGGGGGAAGATCGACGTGGTGAACTCCGTGCCGCCGATCCGCCCATGCGCCGGGATGCAGCCCCAGCCGTAGGTCACGTCACGGGCGATCTGGGCGAGATCATCAGCCTGCTCCGGCGGCAGAGCGGCAAAGAGGTATGGCGCAGGCCCGCGCCATTCGATGATCTCCGCGTCGAACTCCAGCTCCACGTCGACAACCCTAGATGGACGGGTCACGTAACTGCGCGCCACGCAGATGTATGGCGATGCCCGGCGTCGCGATGCGCACGATCTCCTCGGGCGAGGCGTTCGCCATCGTCGGCACCTTGAGCACGTAGCGCGTCATCAGCACACCGGCGATCGTCATCAGCACACCGGTGGCACGGGCCTCAGCGTCCCGACCGGCCAGCCGACCCTTGACCCGGCCGAGCAACTCGGTCTCCAGGAATTCAACGAAGCCGCCGGTGCCGCTCTGTTTCGCAGCTGTCGCGAGCACGGTCTGGACGAGCACGGGACCGACCTCGGGGTCGTCCCAGACCCGCAACACAGTGCGCAGGATGCGCCCGGGCCATTGCTCGACGGGAGCGTCCAGTGCGTGCTCGATCAGGTCGCCGGGGCGCACCGGCAGCTCCATCGCAGACGCGAAAAGTCCCTGTTTGGAAGCGAAGTGGTAACTCAGCAGGGCGACGTCGACACTCGCGTCGGCTGCGATGGCGCGCATCGACGTAGCGGCATACCCGGCGCTCAGGAAATGGTCGCGCGCCACCTCGAGGATCTCGGCGCGCGTGTCCGGATTGCCGGCCCGACGGCCTCGCGACTTATTCATCACCGTTGAATCTACTGCTCGCCGGGGCGGACCGTCAGTCCCGACGCGGTCAGCCGGATCGCTGCGGGAAGGATTGTCATGGAACGCACCAAGGGCGCACTGGTCGCCGTGTGTGTAGGGCTCGCGACGGTGGTGTCGGCGGTGTCGTCGCTGATGGTGGCGCTGCCGGATATGGCGCGTCATACAGGAGCGTCGCAGACCGAATTGTCTTGGATAGTAGACGGTTACGCGCTGACCTTCGCCGCGCTGCTCCTGCCCGGCGGTTACCTCGGGGACCGGCTCGGACGGCGCAGGGTGTTGCTCGGCGGGCTCGGCCTGATCATCCTCGCGGCGGCCGCCGGCGCGGTGGTGACCAGTCCCGGTGCGCTGATCGCGATCCGCGTGGTGATGGGAGTGGCTGCGGCGATGATCATGCCGGCAACGCTGTCGACGATCACCGCGACCTTCCCGCCCGCGGAGCGCGTGCGGGGCGTTGCGATCTGGGCCGGATTGGCAGGCGGCAGTGCGGTTCTCGGCCTCTTCGCCGCCGGCTTGCTGCTGGAATGGTTCTCCTGGCAGTCGATCTTCTGGTTCACGGTCGTGGTCGCCGCGGTCGCGGCGGCGCTGACCGTGCGGCTGGTGCCCGAGTCGCGTGCGCCGCAGCTCGGCACCTTCGACCTCGGCGGAGCCGGACTGTCCGTCGCCGGACTCGGTGTGCTGGTCTACTCGATCATCGAGGCGCCGATCGAGGGCTGGGGAGTGCGCGCACCGTCGGCGGTCTGGTCGCCGGTGTCTTCGTGCTGGTCGTGTTCGCCGGCTGGGAACTGCGAAACAGCGCACCACTGTTGGATGTTCGGCTCTTCGCGCGGCGTGGCCTCACCGCCGGGATGCTCACCGTGTCATCACTGTTCTTCGTCTTCTTCGGGTTCATCTTCGTCTTCATGCAGTACCTGCAGTTCGTCCGCGGCTGGTCGCCGTTGGTCTCCGCATGCGCGGCAGCACCGGTGGCGGTCGGCCTGCTGCCGGCGGCGCGCCTTGCGCCATACCTGGTGGAGCGGGTGGGTGTGCGCATCCTTTGCGGTACAGGTATGACGCTCGTGGCGCTCGCAATGGCCGGGCTCGCGACCGCTGGCGCCGAGACCCACTATTGGGTGATCGCGTTGCTGCTGTGGGTCGGTGGCACCGGCATGGGTTGGGGTATGACGCCCGCGACGGCCAGCATCACCGATGCGCTTCCGGAAGCCGAGCAGGGCGTGGCCTCGGCGATGAACGACGTCGCCCGTGAGGTCGGCGGGGCACTCGGCATCGCGGTGCTGGGCAGTGTGCTCAGCGGCGGCTACCGGTCCGCGCTCGACCTGCCGCCCGGCTCCGAGCGGATCGCGGGTGCTGCACGCGAATCCGTCGGTGTTGCAACGCAAATCGGCGGTCCGGTGCGCGACGCGGCACGGGATGCCTTCGTCTCCGGCCTCGGACACACGTTCGTGCTCGCGGCCGTGATCATGGTCGTGTGCGCGGTCGGTGTGGTCACCGTGCTCGGCGCTCGCCGCAAGCCGGTCACTTCACCTCGTATGTCGCTCGTCGGCCGACGCTGAACCGCACTGCGTCCGTCAGCCGTGCCTCAGGTGTTCAGCGCCGGATCCGGTGCTGGCCTCTGTTGACGACGACCCAGGCACGGACGAACCCGGCCGCAGACAGCACCGCGCCGAGGCCTTCGGCGACGGCGCTGATCGATTTGTCGCGAAACCAGATCGGCTCGTACATCGACGGCACCGGCCCGAATGCCGGCACGGCGACGTACCTGAAGAGCATGACGGCGATGAAGGCACTACCAGCGACGACGAACGCGGCGGCGTAGGCGGCTCGGCTGCCCAGCACAAGCACCAAGAGGGCCACCACGAGTGCCGCAACCGACTCCACCCGGAACAGCAGCCCCTCACTGAGATGACCTGGCGCACTCGCCAGCGCATACCGACTCGCGAGGCGAAGGTGCACCACACCGTCTGCGACCAGGCACGCGGCAACCAGCAAGCGCAGGCACCAGCCGACAAGACGGTCGCCCGTCATCCCGATCTTCACGAGACAACCAGTGTGTCGTGCATGTTGGCGTGGTAGGTGCAGTGGAACGAATACTTGCCCGGCTTGGTCGGAGCCGTGAACGTCTTGCTGCCCCCATTACTGGGGACCACATCGTCGAAGAGGCCGGCCTTGTCCGAGGTGACCGTGTGGTTGACGTCGTCGGAGTTCGTGACGGTGATCTTTTGGCCGGGGTGCACGCTGGCCGGCACCTGATATTTGAAGTCCTTGATGGTGATCTTCGCTGTGACGGAGGTCTTGGCGGCCGCCGAGGAAGATCCGCTGGACGAGGGCGCTGGCGGCATCGAGGATGTCGAGCGGGCTGCGCTCGTGGTCGATGACCCGCCCGCTGCGGGGGTTGATGCGCCTTGTCCCGTGGACCCGTTGCCGCAGGACGCCAGAAGGATGACACTGCAGGTCGCGGCGACCGCGCCCGCTGCCAGTCGAAAAGTCATGAGGGTCCATCCAATCGGGTTGAAAATGACCGGAAGAAGATTCGGTCTCTAGGAGTTCGTCGCCCTCGCATGCACAGATTGGGGACTCGGGCGATTCGTCCGCGCGTCGTGAGCGATGAGGACCTTCGCAACAACAGACCACCCGCATCGTCCGAAGGTGAGCAATGCGGGTGGTCTGCGTTCTGGGGCGTCGTCACCGGGCCCCTGCTGTCCGTGCCGTCGAGAGGTCGTTGGTCGGGCTCAGGTGTGGTGGCTATTGATCAGGTGCGCGTAGACGACGATGTTGTCCAGGTAGTGGCCGGTGGCGCGGTCGAATTTGCCGATGCAGGAGATCAGCCGCAGGCCCGCGTGGTTGATGTTGCCGTAGACGCGGTCGGTCGGGAACTTCGCCTTCGGGTAGTGCTCGAGGCTGTCGACCCGGAAGGTCGCGACGGTGTGGTCGGCCCGCGTGACTTGGATCTGGTCACCAGGGCGTAACTCGCCGAGCCGGAAGAAGATCGATTGCGCGTCCTTCTTCTCATCGGTGTGTCCGACGATCACCGACGGGCCGAGTTGCCCGGGGGTGGGGGAGCCGGTGTACCAGCCCGCCGGCACGCCGGGGGTGGCCGGCGGAACGGCAACGGCACCATTGGAGTCCGTGCCGTAAGCGGCCAGGTGGGAGTTCTTGATCCCGATCGCCGCGATGGTCAGAGCGGTCGGTGTGGAACGGGGCAGCACCGGGCCGACGGTCGACGGAGTGGCCGAGGACGCCTTTCCGGGTGCCGTGGTCGACCCGTGCTGGGGAGTCGACGGGGCGGGCAGGTTGCCCTCCGCCGTCGTGTGCGCCGCAGAAGCAGGCGGCGTCGCGGCGTGGACCTGGCCGCGGACCCCGATGATCACCAGCACCACCGCCGCGATCGTGAGCAAGCCGGCCACCACGGCCGCCCAGCGGCGACCGTGGTGATCGGGTGTGTTCGCACTCATGCCGGATTGGTCAACCCGGTCCTCAGTGCTGCTTGCCGAAACGGCGACGGCCGGTCAGCACAGCACCGGCACCCAACAGCAGCGCACCGGCCCCATAGAACAGGCCCTGGTCCTGGATACCGGAGGTACCGCCGCCACCGGTCTGCACACCACCAGTAGGCATGGTGTTCATCTGGGACTGCACCAACTTGCCGCACAATGCGGGGGCAGTGCCGATCAGCGCCAGCTTCTTGCTCGCACCGGGCAACGTGACACCCAGGGAGTTCGCAGTCGTCAACGACGCCTTCGGTGCGGTGGCGGGGTTCAGCCCGTGCACCACGATCACTCCCTTGTTGGCCTTGATCGCCGACAACGTGGCCTGGTTGATGGTGAACGTGCGCTTGTAGGTGAAGTTCGCGCCACCGGGAGCCTTGGTCACGTCGGTCGCTGCCTTGGCGCTGGTGTCGCCCTTGACCGACAACGTCGTGCCGATCTTGCCGTACGCGGGCTGACCCTCCACGGTGCTGATCACACCGTCACCGTTGGTGTCAGCCGACGCCGTCGGGCACATTCCGCCGCCATCGATGTGCACGTGCTGCACGTGCGGGAACGGGGCCCCGGCGAACGCGACCGGAATCCCCAGCGCGTCGAGGGTCTTCTTGTCCGTCGGCAACTTGTCCGCCAGCCCTGACACGGTCTCGCTGACCGTGGCCTGATCACCCTTGATCATGATCATCACGTGGCCCGAGGCCGCACCGTTCGGCGTGTTGAGCGCAACCGGTGCCAGATTGGCCTGGTAGCTCCAGCTGTCGGCGGCATGCGCCGCCGGAACACCCGCACCCAGTGCGGCAACACACGCCGCGGCGGGGACGGCTGCCAGGAACAGCTTCTTCTTCGTCTGCATGATTGCTTCCTTCTCCATCGGACGCCGGCGGGGCGATTGCCCCACCGACTGCTTCCCGCGCCCGGATCGGCAAGGACTCCGTGCGCCACATCTGTCTGCCATGGGTATTAACCGCACAGCAGCCGTACCGATCGCCGGCCCGGGCCACCTCGGAGCTGCCGGGTTGGTCCGTGACCTTGCCGTCACGGACCAACCCTTGAGGAAGCCCGTCGTACCGACGAACACGAGTAGTTCGGTGCCGATGGGGAAACGGATGGGTCGAATTTCAGTTGCCGGTCCAGCACCCCAGCACGACTGCCGCGATGTTGTAGGCAAACGCGGCGCGGCGTGGGTAGAGCCGGGAGTCTGGCGACAGGTGCGAGGTGTCGACCCGCATGGTGTCGTTGTCCTTCTGCAGCACGACGATCCCGTCGCTGGTGCCGAATGCGCCGGGGTTCAGCCCGGCCAGGCCCTTCTCGCCCTGCACGGTCGAACGCTGCCCGGCGGTGTATGCAGTCGCCGCGCGAACATCGGCGGCTTCATGCACGGTCAGGACGATCGGGCCCGTCGGTAGGCGGTAGGTGCATGTGTAGGTGTTGTTCCGCCAGGTCGAGACCGGCTTCGGAGCCGGCTCCACCGACAGCACCGTCGTGATGTTGTCGCGCGTCTCGTCGGTGCAGATCATCTTCGCGGCCTCCGACGGCGCGGCGCGGTCGACTACATGTGCCGTGGCCGTGTTCTTGGGCGTCGCCGTGCCGGGCGCCTTGCTGGACGTCGTGCCAGATGTCGTGCTGGAGGTCGCCGGGTGCGAATTTGAGGATTTCGGCGGCGTGCTGGCGGACGCGGAGCAACCGGCGAGCGGTACTGCTGCCGCGGCAAGTAGGCATGCCGCGAGTGTCTTGGCCTTCATCGGCATACCACCCTGGTTTCTCGGCCGTGCATCCCTGGACGGGTGACGGCATGGCCAGTCCTGCGAGTGCGGCGCGCAACACCCGTGGGCACGCGGTGTGTGTGGCTTCTATGCGTTGAGGCTTGTTCTGCGTTGGCGTCGCGAGTCGCAAGCTCCCTGCGACGCCAACGCAGCTCAAGCTTCCTGTGCCTGTCCAGAATCAACTTCGTTGTCATGTGAGCTATTCGTCGCCAGTGGCCGGATCGGATGGCCGCATGGCCGAATTTGTACCGACGGGCTGATGATCCTGTTACGGGGCACCGGTGGTCAGCGCGTATCCGCCGATGACCGCCATACCTATGGCGAGCAACACCGCGATCGGGATCCGCGCCGCGAGCCGGAATCGCGCCAGCCGAGCGGCCAGCGGGATCAGCAGCGTGAAGACCGGCAGCAGGTAGCGCGGGCGCGACCCGAAGTAGCCGGACGTGCCGATCGTCATCAGCAGCAGGACAACACTGAAGACCGTGAAGCCGACCGGCAGCCCGTCGCGGACTCCCTGCCAGATCAGCCACACCATGGCGAGCAACAGCACGACGACGCCGAGTCCCTTGGCGCTTTCCAGCCCACCGGCACGCACCAAACCCCAGACCCAGTCGGCGAAGTAGCGACCACTGTCCCAGCTGCGCGCCCACCCCTCGGTCGCGTGGAAGTAGCCCATCAACTCGTGCCGGCGCACGGCGACATACGCCAGATAACCGATCAGTCCCAGCGGCGCGATGGCGATCGTGGGCACGACCCGACGCCACGACGCCCCACCTCGCAGACCGGCGACGAGCGCGGCCACACAGACCGCCGCGACGACCGCGGCACCGGTCGGACGGGTCAGTCCGGCCAACGCCGCCAGCACGCCGGCGAGCAACCACCGCCGGTCGGCGACCGCCCAGAGCGCCCACGCCGCCAGCGCGCACAGCAGCCCTTCCGTGTAGGACATCGACAACACGATCGCGTAGGGGTAGGTCGCCCACAGCACCGTCGTGATGGTCGCGGTCCGGCGATCAGTGACACGCTCGGTGGCGGCATACACACCCGCTGCGGCCGCCAGTGAAGCCAGCCAATTGATGGCCATCCCGAGATCGACGAAGGGAAGCTGAATCACCGTGTGCACTGCGCGCTCGAGCAGTGGCAGCAGCGGGAAGAACGCGTAGTCCGAATGCAGCCCGTCGTGCGCCGCAATCGTTGTGCCGTAACCGTGTTCGGCGATCCCGGCGTACCACTGCCCGTCATAACGGGTGAGCATGTGATGCAACGAGCCGGCGTCCCGCACCCGCAGCACAACGTCCAGCACGACAACCCCGAGCAGCCGGATCACCACGAACAGGGCCAGTGCGTATGCCGCCGCACGTCGCGACCCATAGCGCTCCGCCCGACCCGTCATTCGGCCAGCGTAGAGAACACCGGCCACCGGACCACTACCTTGTCCCGGTGGCCAAACAACGTGTTCCCGAAGGGCCGGCACCCGAGCCCGTCGTGCAACGTCTGCGCGTGCGCTACGCCAAGCGCGGCCGGTTGCGCTTCTCGTCCACCCGCGACTTCCAGCGCGCGTTGGAGCGTGCGGTGCGCCGGGCGCAGCTCCCAGTGGCGTTCTCCGCCGGCTTCCACCCACACCCGCGGATCAGCTACGCCAACGCGGCGCCGACCGGCACCGCGAGCGAAGCCGAGTACTTCGAGATCCAGCTGACCCGCACCTGCGAGATCGAGCAACTGCGCGCCGACCTCGACGAAGCGTTGCCGGCTGACCTGGTCATCCTCGACGTAGCCGAGTCCTTGCCCGCAGCCCTCGCCGACCGGCTGGAGGCCAGTTGCTGGCAACTGGACTTCGCCGCCGAGGAGGCCGACGACGTGGCGGCGGCGACTGCGACCGTGCTCGCCCGAGATGACGCGACCGTCTCGCGGATGACCAAGCGCGGCGAGCGGGAGTTCGACGTGCGCTCGGCGATCGCCGCACTCACCGTCGACGGTCCGCGGGTCACGATCGTGCTGCGGCACCTGACCCCGCTGGTGCGCCCCGACGACGTCGTCACCGCGCTCACGACGTATGGCGCACTGCGCCCGACACGCCCACCGCAGATCACCCGGCTGAGACAGGGTCCACTGTTGGCGGACGGCGCGATCGGCGACCCGTTGCGGTGACTTCGGGGGCGGGTCCGGGCGGCGGCCGAACGGTTGGAGGCCGATTGTGTGCGACAATGGAGTCGGTCGTCGGCAGTGCCACAACCTGCCCGACGCCCCGTTGGCAACCACTCGAGCCCGCGAGATTTCGCGACCAGCCGAGTGCAGGACCGACGGCGTCTGACTGATCAGGTGCCCGCGATATGACGCGAACCTGACGGCGTGACGTAACAGACGACTTTCGCGTCGCCACGGCGAACGTTCGACCGTGAGTGACGGCCCAACCGCAACATGCGGGTGTGCAGGCTCTGCCTCGTTGTGGGTCACCCGCATGCTTGAGGAAGAAACGAGGGCCATGGCCCCGCAAGACACCAATCCGTTCCTGGCACCCGCAGCAGACACCGCCGCGGAGGGCAGCACCAGCACCGGCGAGCAGCCCGCCGAAACCTCCTCCGCAATGAACTTCGGTCTCCTTTTCCAGGCGCCGGACCTGCAGGCCCGCGCGCCGCGGCGAGAGCCCGAGCCCGAGCGGGCACCGCAGCAGGACAACGACTCCCACGACGGCTCGGCGTCGGACGACGACAACGATGCCGACGGTCAGGGCGCGAGCCGGTCCCGCCGGCGCGGCGGTCGCGGCCGCCGTAACCAGGGCGACGCTGCTGACAACAACTCTGACAATGGCAGCGCCGACAAGGGCACCGCTGACCGGGGAAGCGCCGAGAGCGGCGACTCCGACAAGCGCGACTCCGAGAAGAGTGGCTCCGATAAGGGCGGCGCGGCCAGGGGCGGAGCGGCCAAGCGGTCCGACGGACCCAGAAGCAAGACTGACACCGCGGGGGCGGCTCCGGTCCGGACACCTCGGATGACGATGACGACTCCGATGCGCAGACCGACGGCAACGGCCGCCGCCGCACCCGTCGCCGCCGCCGCAGCGGTGGCGCCACCGAGGGTGACGACCCGCCCGGCACCGTGACCAAGGTGCGCGAACCGCGCAAGGAACGCGACGAGGTCACCGCGATCAAGGGCTCCACCCGGCTGGAAGCCAAGAAGCAGCGCCGTCGTGAGGGCCGCGAAGCCGGCCGTCGCCGTACGGTCATCACCGAGGCGGAGTTCCTCGCCCGCCGCGAGAGCGTCGACCGCCAGATGGTCGTGCGCGAGAAGGCTGGGCGCACCCAGATCGGCGTTCTCGAAGACGGCGTCCTGGTCGAGCACTACGTGTCGCGCGAGGTCCAGCAGGCGTCGATGGCCGGCAACGTCTACCTCGGCAAGGTCCAGAACGTCCTGCCGAGCATGGAGGCCGCCTTCGTCGACATCGGCCGCGGGCGCAATGCCGTCCTGTATGCCGGTGAGGTCAACTGGGACGCCGCGGGCCTCGACAACGGCCAGGCCAAGCGGATCGAGAACGCCCTCAAGGGCGGCGACACGGTGCTGGTGCAGGTGACCAAGGACCCGATCGGCCACAAGGGCGCGCGACTGACCAGCCAGGTGTCGCTGCCGGGTCGTTTCCTGGTCTACGTGCCGGGCAACTCGATGACCGGCATCTCCCGCAAGCTGCCCGACACCGAGCGCGCCCGACTGAAGAAGATCCTCAAGGAGGTCGTGCCCAGCGACGCCGGCGTCATTGTCCGCACTGCGGCCGAAGGAGCCAGCGAAGCCGACCTGCGAGCCGATGTCGAGCGCCTGCAGAACCAGTGGGAGAAGATCCAGTCCGACGCCAAGTCCGCCAGTGCGCCAAACCTGTTGCACGGCGAGCCGGACCTGACCGTCCGCGTCATCCGCGACGTGTTCAACGAAGACTTCAGCAAGCTTGTCGTTGCTGGTGACAAGGCCTGGTCGCAGGTCCAGGACTACGTGGGTTCGGTCGCTCCCGACCTCGCCGAGCGGCTGGAGAAGTGGACCGGGGAGACCGACGCCTTCACCGTGCACCGCATCGACGAGCAACTCGCCAAGGCCATGGACCGCAAGGTCTGGCTGCCCAGTGGCGGCTCGCTGGTCATCGACCGCACCGAGGCGATGACGGTCATTGACGTCAACACCGGCAAGTTCGTCGGTTCCGGCGGAAACCTCGAGGAGACCGTCACCAAGAACAACTTGGAGGCGGCCGAGGAGATCGTTCGGCAGCTGCGGCTTCGCGACATCGGCGGCATCATCGTGGTCGACTTCATCGACATGGTGCTGGAGTCCAACCGCGACCTGGTGGTCCGGCGACTGCTGGAGTGCCTGGGACGGGACCGGACCAAGCACCAGGTTGCCGAGGTGACCTCGCTCGGGTTGGTGCAGATGACCCGCAAGCGCGTCGGTTCCGGCCTGGTCGAGGTCTTCTCCGAGCCTTGTGAGCACTGTGGTGGTCGCGGGATCATCGTCCACACCGACCCGGTCGACAAGCCGTCGAGCAACACCGGCGGCGGCAACGGTGGCAATAGCGGCAGCAAGTCGCGCAAGGGCAGGGGCAAGAAGCAGGCCGACGAGCCGGTCCAGCATTCCGGGCCGACCGCGGCACAGATCGCAGCTGCGGCGCACGCCGCCGCCCAGTCCGGTGGCAAGTCGGGCGACGCAGGATCCAACGTCGAGGGTGCGGACACCGAGATCGTCGATGTCGCCCCGGTTGCGGACACGGCGGCCGACGAGCAGGCTGAGGACACTGGCAAGAAGGGCCGTTCCGCTAAGAAGCGCACCAAGAAGCAGGCCGACGCCCCAGTGGTGACCGGTCGCGCAGGCGCCCAGCGTTCGGCTGTGGCCTCTGCCGATGCTTCGGACGAGTCCACCAGCGCAACCGCGCCGGAGGAGAACGCCGCGACACAGGCTCCGGCCCGCACGATGACCGGGCGCGCCCGGCGTCGCGCGACTTCGGCCGCAGGCGCCGCCCAGCACGTGACGCCGCCGACCACGGCACCTGCAGTGACTGCACCGGTCGTCGATACCGAACCGGCCGAGCCGGCACCCCAGCCGATCACGGCTCCCGAGCCGGTCACGCCGAAGCGCAAGAAGCGTGCGCGTGTGGTGGCACCGGCCGGCCCGCCGGCACCCGAGACCGACTGAACGATTTGGAGCATCACCGGCCGGGCCCGTAAACTCGTGCCTCGGTGTGCCCACCGCGCAGGCGTCCCGGTCCTTCCGGGGTAGCTGCTTGCCGGTTCCACGACAAGTGCGCATCAATGACGAAAGAGAGTTCCGACGTGTACGCGATTGTTCGCGCAGGCGGTCGCCAGGAGAAGGTTTCCGTTGGCGACGTCCTGACCATTGACAAGGTCGCCACCAAGGCAGGCGAGAGCATCGAGCTCAAGCCGCTGCTGCTGGTCGACGGCACCACCGTGACCACCGACGCCACCAAGCTGGCGAAGGTCACGGTCAAGGCCGAGGTGATGAAGCAGGCCAAGGGCCCGAAGATCACCATCGTGAAGTACAAGAACAAGACCGGTTACCGCAAGCGGCAGGGTCACCGTCAGCCGCTGACCCAGGTCAAGGTCACCGCGATCGACGCCTGAGCGTCTCGATCCGTCCACTTCTCTTCAGTAAAGGCTTAGAAAATGGCACACAAGAAGGGTGCATCGTCGACTCGCAACGGTCGCGATTCCAATTCCCAGCGGCTCGGCGTGAAGCGCTTCGGTGGCGAGGTCGTCAACGCGGGCGAGATCATCGTCCGCCAGCGCGGCACGCACTTCCACCCGGGTGAGGGCGTCGGCCGCGGCAAGGACGACACGCTGTTCGCGCTCCGCGCGGGCGCGGTGGAGTTCGGCGCCAAGCGCGGTCGCAAGACCGTCAACATCGTGCTGGCCGAGAAGGCCGAGGCCTGAGCCAGGCTTCAGCCAGCAGAACCTCCGTCGAAAGGGGTGGGTCCGAGATTGAACGGACCTGCCCCTTGAGGCTTGTTTGCCGCTGGCGTTGCTGGTCGCAAGCTCCTTGCAACGCCAGCGGTAAACACCTCTCCTGAGCCTGCTTTGGATGAACTTCCGTCGCCGTCATACAGCACCTGCTCGATCCTGAGCAGCTTCACTAGGAGAATCCCGTTGGGCACCAATTTCGTGGACCAAGTGGTCTTGCACGTGCGCGCCGGCCACGGCGGGCACGGTGTTGCTTCGGTGCACCGGGAGAAGTTCAAGCCGCTCGGTGGGCCGGACGGCGGCAACGGCGGCAAGGGTGGCAGCGTCATCCTGCAGGTCGACCTGCAGTCGACCACGCTGCTGGAATACCACCGCAGCCCGCAACGCGTCGCGCCCAACGGCCGGCCCGGAGCCGGCGACGAGCGCAACGGCGGCGACGGTGAAGACCTGATCCTGCCGGTGCCCGAGGGCACCGTCGTGAAGAACTCTCGCGGCGAGGTGCTGGCCGATCTGGTCGGCGCCGGTGCCACTTTCGTGGCCGCGAACGGCGGCCGTGGCGGCCTAGGCAACAAGGCGCTCGCCTCACCCCGTCGTAAGGCGCCGGGATTCGCGCTGCTCGGTGAGCCCGGTGGCGAGCAGGACATCACCCTGGAGTTGAAGACACTCGCCGACGTCGCGCTGATCGGCTACCCGTCGGCCGGCAAGTCGAGCCTCGTCTCGGTCATGTCCGCGGCGAAGCCGAAGATCGCCGACTACCCGTTCACCACGCTGGTGCCCAACCTGGGCGTCGTCACCGCCGGCTCGCAGCGCTACACGATCGCCGATGTGCCCGGTCTGATACCTGGTGCGAGTCAGGGCAAGGGGCTCGGTCTGGAGTTCCTCAGACACGTCGAGCGGTGCTCGGTGCTGGTGCACGTCGTGGACTGCGCGACTCTCGAGCCGGACCGCGATCCGTTGTCCGACCTCGACGTCATCGAGCAGGAGCTGGCCGAGTATGTCGCCGACGACTCCCTCGGCGGCAAACCGCTGTCCGAGCGCACCCGCATCGTGGTGCTCAACAAGGCCGACGTTCCGGACGCGCGTGAGCTGGCCGAGATGGTCAAGCCCGACCTGGAGGCACGCGGCCTCGAGGTCCACATCGTTTCCGCGGTAGCCCACGTCGGCCTGAAGGAGCTGAGCTTCTCGCTCGCCAAACACGTCGACGAGGCACGTGCGGAGATCGAGTCCAACGTCATCCCGCAGCGAATCGTGGTGCGGCCCAAGGCCGTTGACGATTCCGGGTTCCGGATCCGCAAGGAGATGCACGGCAACGACGAGGTGTTCCGCATCATCGGCGACCGGCCGACCCGCTGGGTCCGACAGACCGACTTCGCCAACGACGAAGCGGTCGGCTACCTCGCGGACCGATTGAACCGCCTCGGCGTCGAGGAGCAGCTCTTCAAGGCCGGCGCGGTGCCCGGGTCCACGGTCCTGATCGGCCCGGAGGAGAACGCCGTCGTCTTCGACTGGGAGCCGACCATGGCCGCCGGCGCCGAGTTGCTCGGCCCACGCGGCACCGATCTGCGCCTGGAGGACGGCGATGGGCGGGCGACCCGCTCGGAGAAGCGCGACGAGTTCCACCGCCGCAAGGATGCCCAGCGCGAGGCCCGTGAGGAGCTGAACGCCGAGCGCAAGGCCGGCCTGTGGACCGACCGCGACCCCACCGTGATCGACAGTGATGAGTGACCTGCGAGCTGCTGTTGCCGCGGCCGGGACGGTCGTGGTCAAGGTCGGCTCCAGCTCGCTGACCGGCGAGCAGGGTGGCCTGGACACCGTCCGACTCACCGCGCTGGCCGACGTACTCGCGGCCCGGCGGCTGGCCGGGACCAACGTCGTCCTCGTCTCCTCCGGAGCGATCGCCGCGGGCATGGTGCCCCTGGGACTGCGCCGTCGCCCGCGCGACCTGGCCACCCAGCAGGCTGCGGCCAGCGTGGGACAGGGTGCGCTCCTTGCGTCATACAACGTGGCGTTCGGGCGGCACGGACTGACCACCGGACAGGTGCTGCTCACCGCCGACGACGTGACCCGGCGCGGGCACTACGTCAACGCCCGCCGGACCATCGAGCGGCTCCTCGCCCTCGGCGTCGTGCCGGTGATCAATGAGAACGACACGGTCGCGACGCACGAGATTCGCTTCGGCGACAACGACCGGCTGGCCGCACTCGTCGCCCATCTCATCGATGCATCCGCATTGGTGCTGCTGTCCGACGTCGATGCCCTGTATGACGCGCCGCCGTCGCACCCGGGTGCACAACGCATCGGCGAGGTACTCGACCAGGCAACCCTCGACGCCGTGGACATCGGCGGCACCGGGTCGGCCGTCGGCACGGGCGGCATGGTCACCAAGATCGAGGCAGCGCAGATCGCCACCGCGGCGGGCGTGCCCACCGTGTTGACCTCGGCCCCACTCGCCGGCGCCGCATTGGCCGGTGAGGACGTCGGCACGATCTTCGGCCCGCAGGGGCACCGGCCGAGCGCACGGCAGCTGTGGCTGCGTTATGCCACCTCGCCGCAGGGCAAGCTGATCATCGACGACGGCGCCGTCGCGGCGGTCACCCAGCGCGGTAAATCGTTGCTGCCAGCGGGGATTCGTCAGGTTGCCGGGCACTTCTCGGCGGGCGACGCCGTTGACCTGGTGGATGAGTCCGGCCAGGTCGTGGCGCGCGGCCTGGTCAACTACGACGCCAAGGAACTACCCGATTTGCTGGGCCACAACACCCACGAGCTGGCACGCACCCTCGGCCCGGCATACGAGCGTGAAGTCGTGCACCGTGACCACCTGGCAGTGCTGACGCGGCGGACAATGCGATGAACGAGGATGGTGACGTGCCAGCAGGAGAACAGACCCGGCCGATTCCGGCATCGGAGGCCGAGGCCGAGCAGCTGGCGGCTGAGGCTGTCGAGCAGGATCCGCCCACCAAGGAGTGGTGGGACGACCCTCGTATGCCGTGGAAGGGCAAGCCCGGCCGGGCCGACATGTGGTGCATCGGGCTGATCATCGCCACGGGCGCTTACGGCCTGCTCACCATCCCGGTGCGGCCGTGGATCCTGGGCAACTTCTCGGCGCCTGCACGCGACTACATCCTGGCCTGCTTCAGCGGCTCCAACATCGCGATGGTCGACATCGGCGCGCTGTCACGTGTCGGCCAGCACCAGTCACTGTGGTGGCTCGCGATCATCGCCGCATCACTGACGTCGATCAAGTTCGACTGGCTGTGGTGGTGGGCCGGGCGCCTGTGGGGTCGCGGCGTCATCGACATGATCGCGGCGCGCTCGAAGTGGGCTGCGCGCACCGCGTATTGGGCGGAGAGCGTCGCGCGGCGCTTCGGCGGTCCCGCGGTTTTCCTGGTGTGGTTCATCCCGTTGCTGCCGAGCTCGATCATCTACGCGTTCGTCGGTGATGCCCGAATGTCGTTGCGGCGCTTCCTATTCATCGATTTTCTCGCCGGGCTCGTCTATCGCGGATTGTGGATGTACCTCGGTTATCGGATGGGTGAGCCGGCCAAGGACCTGGTCAACCAGCTGGCGAAGTACAGCCTCTACCTGACCATCGGCGGCATCATCATCGTCTTCATCGGGGTCTACCGGCAGCAACGTCGCTTCGCAGCCGCGCAGCACCAGTGAGAGTTCTCGTCACGGGCGGCGCCGGCTATCTTGGTGCCGAGGTGGTCGCGCAGGCATCTGCGGCGGGCCACGAGGTGATCGCCGCTTCGCGACGGCTAAGCGGGTCGAGTAGCGGCGAGGGACGAGCCGCGTATCGAGACCCGGGCTCGTCGACGATCCACCTTGACGTGACGGATGCGGACGTATGCCGTGCGGTTGTCGCGGATGTCGCGCCGGACGTCGTCATACACACGGCGTTCGTCCAGACCGACTGGGCAACGACCGCGGACGGTGCGGTCCACGTCGCGCTTGCGGCGCGCGAGCTTGGTGCCCACCTGGTGTTCGTGTCGAGCGACGCGATCTTCTCCGGCGCCGATTCGCCGTATGACGAGCAGGCACACCCTGACCCGGTCACTCGCTATGGCGCCGCGAAGGCCGCTGCGGAGACCGCGATCCGGGCGGTCCTACCCACCGCGACGATCGCCCGCAGTTCGCTCATCCTCGGCCCGGACTCGTCCATGGAACGTCTGGTGCACGCGCTCGCAGGCGGCGACGACGGCATACTCTTCACCGATCAGATCCGCTGCCCGGTGCACCGCGACGATCTGGCCGCCGGACTGCTTGAGTTGGCGGGGAGCGGCGAGCAGGCACCTTCCACTGCGGCGGCGCCGACGCCATCAGTCGCGCCGACATGGGCCGGTTGATCGCCCAACGCGACGGGCTCGATTTCGATCGGATCCGGATCGGGTCGCGAGCGGATCTCGGTCCTGGCCAGCAGCTCGACGTGCGGCTGGACTCGCGCCATACGCAGGAACTCCTGCGCACCACCTTGAGGGGTGCGCAGGAGTTCCTAACGACGATTTGATCAGCCGTTGGTTCGTTCGTTGACGCAACCCTTGCCGGCGATGCCCTTCGGCTCCGGCATGGCGGGGCCGTCCTGCGGCTTCTCCGAGCCGACTTCGCCGCGCAACGCATCGAAGATCGCGACGCCCTGGGAGGCGAGACCGGAGATCATGTCGGACAGTCCGTCGGAGCCGTTCAGCATCGTCACCTTCGCACCGGACAGACCCATCGCGGCCTTCTCGACGATCTGCGGCAGCTGGGCGATCAGTGCCTGGTCGAGCGCAACTCGGTTGCTGCTCGCGGCGGCCTCCGCCTGGATCCGGGTGCGTTCGGCCTCAGCCTTGGCCATGATGCGCAGCCTCTCGGCATCTGCCTGGGCCGGCTTGATGACCTCGGCTACCAGTTGCTCCTCGCGCAACGAGGCCTGTCGCTGCGCCAGCTCGGTCTGCGCATTGATGACTTCCTGCTGCGACTGCGCTTGCGACAGCGGACCGGCCTGAGCTGCTTTCGCCTGTGCCGCTTGGGTTTCCGCGGCATACCCAGCCTGCGTGATCGCGGTGTCCCGCTCGTATTTCGCCTGCTGCCGGAGTGACTCCTGCTGCGCTTCGGCGGCGGCCTGGTCGGCGCTGGCCTGGGCGATCTGCGCCTGCTGCTGGATGCGCGCGTTGTGCGGTGCGGCCATTGCCTTGACGTAACCCAGGCCGCCGTCGTCGATGCCCTGGATCTGCAGCGCGTCCACGATCAGGCCCATCTTGGCCATCTCTTCCTTGGACCCGTCGAGCACTTCCATGGCCAGCTTCTGCCGCTCGGTGATGATCTCCTCGACGGTCATCGAGCCGATGATCGAGCGCAGGTGGCCGGCGAAGATTCGGCCGGTCAGGGTCGGCATCTGCCGCTGATCGGACAGGAAGCGCTGTGCTGCGTTGACGATGGACTCCGTGTCGTTGCCGACCTTTGCCGCGATGACCGCCTTGACCGTCAGGGCGATGCCCTGCTTGGTGACGCACGGTTCCTCGACCTCCGACTCGAAGAGCGACAGCGTGAGGAACTGCACCTTGCGGAAGACCGGCACCACGAATGCGCCGTGCCCGGTGACGACCTTGAACGGTGCGGTGGCCCCGCCGCGTCCACCCAGGATCAGCATCGCCTGATCGCCCTGCGGGACCCGATATCCAAACATGTTCGTCCTTCTCTTTCCCCTGAACGCCCGGTGGTCCTGCCACCGGGTCGTGAAACTGGAATACCACCACAACCCGAAGATCGGCTCGGCGGGATCGCCAGTTGCTGACGGTGCCACGAGCGGTGCTGGTTCCGTCAGAGTTTGAGCAACGAGTCCTCACGCTCGCCCCACGCTACGACGGTCACCGTGCGCGCGCCGAGATCCTCGACGACATAGACCTGTTGGTCCTTTCGCAGCGGCATTGCTGAGTATGCCGTGAACGTTTCGCTCCCGCCGCGGATCGGCACCACGACTTCTCCGGGGCCGGCCTCACCGCGGGTCGCGACCGAAAGCCGGCCCAGCCGGCCGACGGGGAGGAGTGAGGTGTGTCCATGGACCGAATCGTAAAGTGCGACCGCCATACGCGCTCGTATCCTGGAAGGATGACCAGCACGATCGACCACTCCACCCGCGCCGACGCCACGGATCGGGTCCATCAGGCCGGGGGAGCGGCGAAGGTTGCCGCCAAGTGCCTCGCAGTGCTGACTCGCGCCGGCAAGGACGCTGCACTGCACGCGATGGCCGATGCGCTGCTCGCGTCGAGCGACCGCATCGTCGCGGCGAACGAATCGGACATTCTGCGCGGCCGCGAATCGGGTATGCCGGAAGGCTTGCAGGACCGGCTGCGCCTCACCCCTGAGCGAGTAGGTGCGATCGCCGAGGCGCTGCGACAACTCGCCGGCCTGCCCGATCCGATCGGGGACGTCGTGCGAGGTTCGACACTGGCCAACGGCCTGCAGTTGCGGCAGGTCCGCGTGCCGATGGGCGTGGTGGGCATGGTTTACGAAGCACGCCCGAACGTCACCGTCGACGCCGCCGGACTCGGGCTGAAGAGCGGCAACGCGATGATCCTGCGCGGTGGTTCGGCAGCCGCGGACACCAACCGGGTGATCGTCGACGTGCTGCGAAATGCGTTGGAGACACAGGGGATTCCCGCCGACGCCGTGCAGCTGTTGGATGGTGGTCACGAGGATGTCGACGCGCTGATCACGGCACGCGGATTGGTCGACCTGGTGATCCCGCGCGGTAGCGACCGGCTGATCCAGGCAGTCGTGCAGGGCGCCACGGTGCCGGTCATCGAGACCGGCATCGGCAACTGTCACGTCTACGTCGACGCCGCCGCGGACCTCGAGCAGGCGGTCGCCATCGTGCTCAACTCCAAGACACACCGGCCGAGTGTCTGCAACTCCGCCGAGTCGCTGCTGGTGCACCGGGACATCGCGGATGTGGTGCTCCCGAAGTTGTATGACGCCCTGACCTCCGCACACGTCGTGCTGCACACGGACCAGCGCGCCTCGCGGATCGCGGCGGCGGCGGGTGCGCCATACACACTGGCGACGGAGGTCGACTTCGCGACCGAGTATCTCGACCTGGAGCTGAGCGTGGCCGTCGTCGACGACCTGGACGCCGCGATCGCGCACATCGACCGCTACGGCTCGGGGCACACCGAGGTCATCGTCACCGGCGACCGGGCCGCCGCCCGCGCGTTCGTGGCGCAGGTGGACGCTGCGGTGGTGACGGTCAACGCATCGTCGCGGTTCACCGACGGCGGCGAGTTCGGCTTCGGCGCCGAGATCGGCATCTCGACCCAGAAGTTGCACGCGCGCGGGCCGATGGGCCTGCAGGAGCTGACCAGCACCAAGTGGGTCGTCGAGGGCGACGGCCAGATCCGCTGACCGGGCTCGCCACTCCTGCTCGAGATCAATCACGGAGTCACCGGACGATACGCGTCACGGTCGATTTCGACCCTTCTGCGACTGCAGCAAAGCTGAGGCATTTCGTTGGCATCAAGGCTATGCGAGTGGAAGGACGCCTCGCTCATCTGGGCTTGGCTGTGACCTTCAGCTGTCTCAGCGCAGTGTTGGTCGTGGCTAATCGCTGACCAGCTCAATAGAGAGATCTCGCTGAGGCGTTGAAGAGCCTGTCATCTGGGAGTCGAGGTACATTTCAGACCGTGTCTGGGTGGGACGATGCGACCAACGCCGAGAAGTACTCCGAGTTCACCGACTCGTATCCGATGTACCGAGAGACCAGCCGGGACCTGGTCGCGCGGGCTGGAATTGCCGATGCGAACCGGGTAGTCGACTTGTGCTCAGGAACAGGCGAGACCACGCAGGCGCTCCTTGAGCTGATGCAGGAACGCGCGCGACTCATCGCGATCGACCGGTCCGAGGCGATGCAACGGGTGGCCCGCGAACGGATCACCGTTCCACGGGTCCGTTGGGTGCAGTGTGCGGCCGAAAGCATTGACCATCAGGTGCAGGACCAGGGCGATCGAGGACTGGACTCGCCCAGTCTGGTCGAGCTGATGGTGCAGGTTGCGGAGGCAGAGCATGACTTCGTCCGACCCACGGATGTCCGAAGGCGGCGCCTGACGATCACCTCGGTCACCGAGATGCTCGCTACGGCCGGATTGGACGCACGGTGGGAGATCGTCAGCTATCCGCGCAGCGTCCAGCAGGCTCGTGCCTGGTTATCCGTTCCGGTGTTCGGTGGGATGTTTCGGACCTTGAGCTATGAGCAGCGACTCGATGTACTGGCCAAGGCATACGACCGCGTGGACAAGGACCAGACGATGACGGGTCGTTGGCTCCTGGTCACCGCCATCAGGTGACGGCAACGTCTGCGGCGTCGAGGGCGACGGCCAGATCCGCTGACCGGTTCTCGTCGGCAGCGGGCGCTGCGGACCACGTGCGGTCCTGTAGAAGACCTGAGGGGTCGGACGGGACTCGTGGGTCGGATGCGCTGAGCTGCCGGTCGGTGATGGCGCGTCGCAACATGACGGAATTGAGTTCGCTCAGGTCAGCACCCGCGAGAGTTGCCGTCAGTCGATCCCGTTGATCGCGAGCGATCATCGGGATCGATGGCCGCTACGGCAGCGGCGACACGGATGGCATCGATTTGAAGATGCGAAATGGCTTTCGGGGCAGGCGGATTGACGGCGCGGACGACTCCAACTCAAATCGGAATCGCCGCCGTGGTGGGGCTCAAGCAGAAGCGGTCTGGTGGCCGGGCATCCGGCCGGGTGTGAGGTCCCAAACCACACGGTCGGGTCGTACCTCAGCGGTGTAGCCCTGGCGGTGCACGGTCTGGTGATGTCGGCCGCACAGCATCGCCGAATCCGTCAGGGAAGTTTCGCCGCCGGCCCACCAGGGTGTGACGTGGTGGATTTCGCAGAAACCTGGTGGCCGATCGCAGCCCGGGAAGGAACATCCGCCGTCTCGCAGGATCACTGCGACCCGGATTGCTTTGGTGGCCAACCGTTCTCGCCGGCCGACATCCAGGGGTTGGCTGGGGCCGCCGAGCACGACCGGGATCAGGTCGGCGGTGCACGCGAACCGGCGGGCAGCACCCGCGTCGAGCACGTCACCGGTGCTGGTGGTGGCGCCGTGACCGGCCAGGAGTTCCTGCAATCCCATCGTCAGCAGCACCGTCGCCGCACTCGCCTGAGTACCTTCCCCGGCCGCTGCCCGGGCACCGGCACCAACCAGGTCCATGAGCGCGTCGGCCCGGCGCTTACCCGGCGACCGCTCATCCCGCACCGGTTGCCCTGAACTTGTGGACGAATCGTCAGTGTCGTCGTCGAGGTTGAGTCCGAATGCCGCACCCGACCCGTGGCTCCGAGCGGCTGGGGCAGCCTCGGCAGCAGCGTTGTCTGCCCCTGAGGTCTCGTCGGCTCCGTCGGTCTTGCCTGTCGGGTGAGTGGGTTTCGCGGGCCGGGGTGCGGACTTGGCGTTGATCGCTTCCTTGAGGATCGCTGCGTTCGCCGGCGACAGCTCCGCCACCAACCGCGTCATCCCCGTCGCAGTGGTGGACCAAGACAACGACTCGGTGCCCTCAAGCTTCTCGTCATCCTTGGACAGTTTCTCCGGGGCGAACCGGTCGATAATCGCCCGAGTCAACCTCGTCAACCCGTCACACCCCAGCGCGGGGTCAATCCGTAGGAACCAGCCCAGCACCTCGTCACGCTCGGCGGTCGGGATCACCGGGCCGACCTTGTCCGCCTGGATCAGGGCGGTCCGCGCGGACTCCACCGAGCACGATCCCTTGAGTAGGGCTTGGGTGATGACGGTGTTCTTGCGGTGCTGGCACGCGTCGGCGACTGACGCCATCGCCCGGATCGTCTTGGGCTCCAGCCGTGTCTCGCCACTCAGCCGCCCGCTGATCCACTGCCCGGTGGTGGCCGCATCCGACCTCGTGACCGCGCCCCTGTCGACCGCGTCCGCGGCCACGATCGCGCCCACCTGTGACGACCGGCCCTGTAACCGCAACAGGATCGACATCAGCTCTGCTTCTTGGTCGTCGCCGAGCTGATGCACCGCACCCGGAACCTCGTCAATCACCTGCGCCGCAGCCTGCAGGATCCCAAGCACTTCCGGTCCCCGACCCGGCGCCGCGACCGGGGCACCATCCACCACCGAATGACTGATGCTCATGGCGTGAATCCCCTTCCCCTGTAAGCGGTTTCGCTTACTTACAGGATACCTGGGACCCGTGTTAATGGCTAGCATTTCATCGAACACATTTCGGTTAATCCGTATACGCAGCGGCCGTCGCGCTGGGTGGTTCCGGCCTGGCTCTGGGAGGCACCGACCGTGCGGCAAGATGAGGACATGACCGAGATCCGGCCCGCACGCCCGACCGACGCCGAGGACATGGTGGAGGTGCAGAACGCGATCTACCGAGCAGGTCTGCGGGCGAGCCCGGTCGACCTCGCGTCGGTCTGCGAGCGCTACTTCGACAGGGAGCACGGTGTTGCGTGCACGGTCGCCGAGCAGGAGGGCCGCGTTGTCGGCTTCCAGTCGCTCAAGCGGGCATGGCAGGGGAACCCGTACGACGTGGCTGAGGGGTGGGGGATCATCGGCACCCACATCCGGCCTGACGCCGGTCGAAGCGGACTCGGTCGCCGCCTCTTCGCCACGTCTCTGGCAGCCGCAAAGGCAGCTGGGCTGCGACATATCGATGCCACCATCGGCGCCGACAACTCGCCTGCCCTGGCCTACTACGCGGCCATGGGTTTCACGCCCTACCGGGAAGGTGGCGACGCCATCCCGCACCGCTTCGACGTCGAATAGTCGAGTTTCAGTTCACCTTCGATTTCAGCGACGACTGGACGCATCGCTGCGTCGTCGGGCAGGACAAGATCGACCCGATGGAGGAGCTCGGAATTCATCCGCGGCTGCGGTGAGTGGCCGCGACAACGACGGCTGCGGACAAAGCTGCAGCGGGCCATCGAGGGCAAGGGCTCCTTCCGGCGTTTCCGTGATCTGATCCACGACGAGGACCTTGCCGACACTTGGTACGCCTTCTCCAACGACCGCCAGTTCGGTCGCGCTCGCGCATTCCTCGCCGACCAGGGCATCCATGTGAGCAGCCCCCGCCATACCCGATAAGCTGTCGGCCATGAGGTCGTCCTTGGTCCAGATCGCAACAGACTCCACCGTGCCCAAGCTGGAGGAGAACCATCTGCCGATGCCGCACATCCTCTACGGCTTGATCGCGTTCGCTGTGTTCCTGCTGTTGCTCGGCATCCTGTGGACGTTCCGCAACACCGCCGCCAACCTGAGCGACGGTGCTGAAGGGGAGAAGGAGCACTGACCGTCCGGCTGGGGGTGATGGGCGGCACGTTCGACCCCATTCACCACGGCCACCTGGTTGCGGCCAGCGAGGTGCAGACGCGTCTCGACCTCGATGAAGTCGTTTTCGTGCCGACGGGTCAGCCCTGGCAGAAGGACGGCCGCGGTGTCACCTCGGCCGAGCACCGCTACCTCATGACGGTGATCGCGACCGCGTCCAACCCGCGGTTCACCGTCAGTCGGGTCGACATCGACCGGCCCGGACCCACCTACACACTCGACACCCTGACCGACCTGCACAAGCAGCGGCCGGACGCCGAGTTGTTCTTCATCACCGGCGCCGACGCGCTCTCGCAGATCTTGTCCTGGCACGGCGTCGACCAGATGTGGCCGCTCGCGCAGTTCATCGGCGTCACCCGACCCGGGCACGTGTTGTCCGACCGGGGTCTGCCGCCCGAGCACGTGCGGTTGATGGAGGTTCCAGCGATGGCGATCAGCTCGACGAATTGTCGCCAGCGGGTCGTCGACGACGAGCCGGTCTGGTACCTCGTGCCCGACGGTGTCGTCCAGTACATCGGTAAATATCAGCTCTACAAGCCGGAAGCCGGCGCAATGAAGGAGGCGCAAGGGTGACAGCGACCGCACGGGCCATCGATTTGGCCAAGGCCGCAGCCGCCGCGGCGGAGGACAAGCTCGCGACCGATGTCGTGGCGATCGACGTCAGCGATCAGTTGGCGCTGACGGATGTCTTCGTCGTTGCCTCCGGTGAGACCGAGCGGCAGGTGAGTGCGGTCGTGGATGCGGTCGAGGATCGCCTGCGCGAGTTGGGCAGCAAGCCGATCCGTCGTGAGGGCGGCGGCCGCGAAGGCCGTTGGGTGCTCATCGATTTCGGCGACATCGTGGTGCATGTGCTGCACGAGGACGAGCGCGAGTTCTACGCCCTCGAGCGGCTCTGGCGCGACTGCCCGACCATCGACCTGACGGCGTGAGCACTGCACGAATGAGCGCGGCGCCCCGGCGCCTGGTCGTATGGCGCCACGGTGAGACCGACTACAACGCCACCGGCCGCTGGCAGGGGCAGTTCGACGCACCGCTGTCCGACCGCGGCCGCCAGCAAGCAGCTGCTGCCGCGAAATGCCTTGCGGCATACGACGTTTCACGGATCGTTGCCTCTGACCTGAGTCGCGCAGCCGACACTGCGCGAGCGCTTGCGGACGAGACCGGGCTTACCGTGGGGTTCGACCCGCGGTTCCGGGAGATCAGTGTTGGCAGCTGGGCAGGCCTGACAACACCGGAGATTCGCGCGACACAAGGCGATCTGCTGGACCGGATCAATGCCGGCGAGGACCTGCGTCGTGGCGAGACCGGGGAGACCGTCGCCGAAGTCGCCGATCGGGTGGTGGCCGGTGCGCGGGACGTCATCGGGCAATTGGAAGCGGGGAGACCGCCGCGATCGCCACGCACGGCTTCGCTGCCCGGACCCTGTGCGCGGCGCTCGCCGGCGTACCGCAGCGGGTCGCCTTCCACGCCTTCCACGGGATGAGCAACTGCCACTGGGCGCTGCTTGTCGAGCGCGCGGGTGGCTGGCAGATCGCCGGTTGGAACGTCCAGCAGTCTGCACACGTGATGGCAGGGGCGATGTCCCGATGAGCGATGCGAAGTCGTCCAAGTTCGGCGGTCGCCGCACCATCGCGCCGCGCTGGTTCGCTCGGGCGATGTGCCTCTACCCGCCGCTGCTCGGCGCGGGCATCCGGGTGCGTGAGTTCTCCGACGACTGGACCGTATGCCGAACTCAGTTGCGGCTCAACCGTTTCAACCGCAACCAGCAGGGCACTGCGTTCGGCGGCTCGATCGGGTCGATGTCCGACGCGTTCTTCGCGCTGCTGCTGTGGAACCAGTTGGGCAAGGGCTACTACGTGTGGGACGCCAAGGCTGAAATCGACTACCTCAGCCCGGGCACCTCGACGGTGCACGGTCGCTTCGAGGTGCCACGCGAGGTGGCCGAGCAGATCCGTGCCGAGGCCGAGTCCGGGCAGAAGGTCCTGCACTGGTTCGAGACCGACCTCACCCTGGATGACGGCACCGTCGTCGCGCACGTGCGCCGCCAGGTCTACATCCGCAAGCGCCAGGACAAGCTGTTGCATGCCCGGCCCCCGTGTGCCACATGACCTGCACGTCGTCTCGACGGAGACGCTCACCCCACACCTGACCCGCGTCTGGTTCGGCGGCGACGGGTTCGACGCCATCGCCGCACGCAGTCACACCGACGCCTACGTGAAGCTGGTGTTCCTACAGCCCGGCGATGCGGATCCGATTCGGCGCACGTACACGATCCAGCGGGTTGATGACGAAAACCGTTTGTTTGCAATCGATTTCGTCATACATGGTGATGAGGGTGTCGCCGGCCCGTGGGCTGCGAACGCGGAGCCGGGGGACCGGTTGCCGATGATGGGTCCCGGCGGTGGCTACACGCCGAGCGCCGACGCCGACTTCCACCTGCTGATCGGCGACGAGACCGCGCTCCCGGCCATCAGCGCCGCGTTGCGTGCAATGCCCGATGGCGCTCGCGGCGCGGTGTATGCCGAGACCGGCGACGTCGCCGACGAGCTCGCTCTGCCGCTCCCTGAGGGTTTCGAAGTGCACTGGGTGCGCCGTATCGGTGACGATCACTCGCAGCTGCGGGACGCCGTGCTGGACGCGCCGTGGCCGGATGGCATGGTGCAGGTGTTCGCCCACGGCGAGGCGGAAGTGACGATGCGACAGCTGCGGCCCTACCTGCGGAAGGAGCGCGGCATACCGGCGGCGCTGGCGTCGATCTCCGGCTACTGGCGGCACGGTCGCAGCGAGGAGGCGTTCCGCACCTGGAAGCGTGACTTGGCGACCGAAGACGCAGCTGCGCCTGTGGGCTGACCGAGGCGTCCCCGATTTGGTGCAGCCGCCTCCGGCTGGCTAGAGTATGGCGGTCGCCGGTTCTCCGGATCGACACCCACTCTGGGGCATTGGCGCAGTTGGTAGCGCGCTTCCATGGCATGGAAGAGGTCAGGGGTTCGAATCCCCTATGCTCCACAAAACGACGAAGGACCAGGCACGTTTTTTGCCTGGTCCTTCGTCGTTTTGTGAACACAGTGGATTCGGGAGGAGCCGCAGCGGAGCGAGGACGACGGCTCCCTATGCTCCACAGATCGAAAAGGACCAGGCACGCATCGCTGGTCCCTTTTTTGCGCGTTCTGGTGGTAGGTATTGTCGTTCATAACGACCGAGGAGATGCAGGAGCACGATCGATGACGGACCAGGCTGAGGCGGCTAGGGACCTGCGGATGAGCGGGTTGCCGCGCTTGAGCGAGACTTCTGGATTCCTCGCCGACATACGGCAGGGATGGCGGACCGAAAAGCGTGATCCTGCAGTCGTTTCCGGTGCTGCTGCCGCAGCTGCCGCCCATCGCGAACGACTCGCGGCGGCCCTGCCTGGTCGGGTGATTGTGGTCGGTGCGGGCCGGTCGCCGGTGCGCAACGACGACTGCAACTACGAGTTCCGTGCCCACTCAGACTTCCTGTGGCTGATCGGAGCTCCGATCGAGAGTGCCGTGGTCGTGATCCGGACGACCGGCGGTAGGCCCGATGCGACGCTGTATCTGCCGCCGCCCGCAAAGCCAGGTAGCGCCGGATTCTTCTCTGACATCATTCACGGCGAGCTGTGGACCGGGCCGGTGCCAGGCATTGCGGACTGGGCAGATGCCCTCGGTCTCGACGTGCGACCGCTGGATGACGTCGCCGGCTTGCTCGAGTCCGAGCCATCAGTATTGGTAGGGGGATTCGTCGACGAGGGCCTTGGCGTCATACGACCTGTAGGTGACACGACTCTCGGTGAGACTCTCTCCAGGTTGCGCATGATCAAGGACGAGTGGGAGATCGCGCAGCTGCGGTCCGCCGTCGACATCACGATCGACGGGTTCCGAGCGGTTGGTGCGGAGCTGCCGACCGCCGTTCGTGGCGGCGGTGAGCGTTGGCTGCAGGGCACCTTCAACCGGCACGCTCGTACCTTCGGCAACGACGTCGGTTACGGCACGATCGTCGCGACCGGACGCAACGCCGCGGTGCTGCACTGGACCAGGTGTGACAGTGCACTAGGCGAGCGGGACGCACTGCTGCTGGACATGGGTGTGGAGGGCAAGGCCTTCTACACCGCCGACGTGACCCGAACGATCCCGGTCGCAGGAGAGTTCACGCCGGAGCAGCGGATGGTGCACGACCTCGTCGAACGCTCGCACCGCGCCGGCCTGGACGCCGTCCGGCCGGGCCGGACGTTCCAGGACTTCCACCACCGCTCCATGGAGGTGATCGCTCAGGGGCTGGCCGATTGGGGCATGCTCCCGGTCTCCGTCGACGAGGCACTGTCCCGCGACGGACAGCAGCACCGACGCTTTATCGTGTGCGGCATCGGCCACCACCTGGGCCTGGACGTGCACGACTGCTCGACGTCGACGACGGCCGATTACCAGGACGCTGCATTGCAACCGGGGATGGTGCTCACCGTCGAGCCGGGCCTCTACTTCCACGCCAACGACGAGCAGGTTCCTCCGGAGCTACGTGGCATCGGTGTCCGGATTGAGGACGACCTCGTCGTCACCGAGTCGGGCATCGACGTCCTGTCGGACGCGTTGCCCATCGACGCGGCCGGGTTGGAGCGGTGGACCAGCGAACAACTGCGCGGTTGACCGACGCAGTGGCTCGGCCCGTGGTGTGTATGGCGATGTCCGACGCCGCCTACCGCACCGCGTTCGACGAGGCGAGCCTCGGTCGGCTCCGGAACGTGGCAACAGTGCTGACGAACGACGCGGGTGAGCCACGACTCTTGCAACGTTTCGACAGCAAGGATGTCGACCTGCGGGCGGTGGAGATCCTGATCACCGGCTGGGGCGTCCCACGCATCGATGCAGACGTCCTGCGGCACTTCGAGAGGCTGCGGGCGATCGTCCACGCGGCCGGGTCGGTCAAGGCCTTCCTGGACGCCTCAGCGTGGGACGCCGGTCTCCAGGTGTCCAGTGCGGCCGAGGCAAACGCGGTGCCTGTCGCCGAATTCACCCTGGCCACAGTCATTCTCGCGTGCAAACGGTTCTCGCGACACCTTGCGTCATACCAGGCGACCGGAGAGAAGCGATCGTTCGACGAAGCGGCGCTAACCCACGGCACCCACGGCGTCACGGTCGGGGTGGTCGGTGCCTCCCGGATCGGCCGCCGGGTGATCGACCTGTTGCGCGTGCTCGACGTCTGCGTGCTCGTCAGCGATCCCTTTCTCGATGAGGACGGGGCACGGCGTGCCGGTGCCGAGCTGGTCGAGCTGCCCGACCTGTTGCGACGCAGTGACTTCGTCACGCTGCACGTGCCCGCGATCCCGTCGACCCGGCACTTGATCAACGACCGATCGCTGGCGTTGATGCGCGACGGCGCCGTCCTGATCAACACGGCGCGGGGCAGTCTGGTCGACACTGCCGCCCTCGAGCCGCACGTCGTCTCCGGACGGTTGGACGCCTACCTGGATGTCACGGATCCGGAGCCTCTTCCTGCGGACAGCCCGCTCTTCGGGCTCCCGAATGTCGTTCTCACACCACATATCGCGGGTTCGATGGGTAACGAAGTGCTGCGGATGGGCGTGACCGCCGTCGACGAGGTGGAGCGTGTTGCGCAAGGGCGCCCGCTACGGTTCCCGGTGCTGGCGAGCGAGCTGACCCGCATCGCGTGAGGTGGCCGAGTCCGCCAATATGTGACACAAAATTATCAGGACGCAAACGAATGGTTATGCTTTGAACGTGTCCCAGATATTCGACTTTCCGAACCCGGTCAACGAGAAGGCTGCTCGCACGGTTGCGGCGGGCGTCGTTGTCCTCAGCATCCTGGGCGCGATCACCGGCTGGTGGATCGTCCTGCTGGTGCTCGCCTTTGGTTTCGCCGCCAGGGTCGCCGGCGGTCCAAGGTTCAGCCCGCTCGGCCAACTCGCGACGAGGGTCATCGCTCCACGACTCGGCACCGCCAAGCTCGTCCCGGGGCCACCCAAACGGTTTGCCCAAGCCATCGGGCTCGCCTTCTCAGGCGCTGCCCTTGTGCTGAACCTGGTTGGACTGCAGGGGGTTTCAACGGTTCTGCTGGTCGTGCTCGCCGTCTTCGCGACCTTGGAGAGCGTGCTCGGCTTCTGCGCCGGGTGCTTCGCCTTCGGTCAGTTGATGCGCGCCGGCGTCATACCCGCGGAGACCTGCGAAGCGTGCGCGGACATCAGCCTGCGTGCGAAGGTCCGCGCCTGACGTAAGACGCGGGGGCCAGCAGTGCTCACGCCTGCCGGAAGACCTGCCGCATCCGGCCCAACCCGGTCATCTCGGCCTCGACCACGTCACCGTCCCGCAGGTACGGCTTGGGGTCTGCCTGCCCCATGGCCACCCCGCCGGGCGTGCCGGTGTTGATGACGTCCCCGGGGTGGAGCACCATGACCTGGCTCAGGTAGTGCACGACCGTGGGCACATCGAAGATCAACTGGTCGGTGTTGCTGACCTGGCGGTCGGATCCGTTGACCTGCAACCGAATCGGAGCATTCGACGGGTCGAACTCGTCGGGCGTGACAAGCCACGGCCCGAGTGGATTGAAGCCCTCGCAACTCTTCCCCTTGTCCCACTGGCCGCCGCGCTCGAGTTGCAGCTCGCGCTCCGAGACGTCGTTGGCCATTGCGTAGCCGGCGATGTGCTCGGCCGCCTGCTCCGGTCCGTCCAGGTAGCGAGCGGTCCGGCCGATGACGATGGCGAGCTCGACTTCGTAGTCCGTCTTGCTGCTCCCGCGCGGGATCGGGATGTCGTCGTCCGGACCGACCACGGTCCACGGGTCCTTCATGAAGACGATGGGCTCGGTCGGGATCGCCGCACCGGTCTCTGCGGCGTGGTCGCGGTAGTTGAGTCCGATGCAGACGACCTTGCCGGGCCGCGAGACCGGCGGACCGACCCTGGTCCCCGCGAGGTCGACCACCGGCAGGCGGCCCTCAGCCACCGCTGCGGCGACACGCGCCAGCGAGTCGCGCTCGAGCGTTCGGTGGTCGTAGTCCGGCACCACTGACGAGACGTCGACGACAGAGCCGTCCGGCGCGAACGCGGCCGGGCGCTCCTCGCCAAGATCGCCAACCCGAAGTAGTCGCATGGTTGTCCTGCTTTCGTCAGTCGGTGCCGTGGACCAGCAGTCGGCCGGCCGGCTTGTCGCCGTCGACGGCCACACCACGCACGAACGTGCGGCGCACGACGCCGGTGAGGTGCTTGCCGTCATACGCCGAGACGGGATTCTTGTGCTGGAGTCGGGCGGCGTCCACGACGAACTCCTCGTCGGGCGCGAAGACCGCGAGGTCCGCGTCATACCCGACCGCGAGCTTTCCCTTGTGGCGCAGGCCAATTCGGTCGGCCGGGCGGGACGTCATCCACTCCGAGACAGTCGCCAGGTCGATGCCGCGACGTCGCGCCTCGGTCCAGACGGCGGGCAGCGCGAGCTGCACCGACGCGATGCCGCCCCACGCAGTGCCGAAGTCACCGTGCTCGAGGTCCTTCAGCTCGACCGTCGAGGGAGAGTGGTCGGACGCGATGTAATCGATCGTGCCGTCGGCCAGTGCATCCCAAAGCAACTCGCGGTTCGCGGTCTCCCGGATCGGCGGGCAACACTTGTATGCCGTGCCACCACCGGGCACATCCTCGGCCGACAGCGTCAGGTAGTGCGGGCAGGTCTCGGCCGTGATGTCGACACCGTCGTGCTTCGCGGCGCGCAGAGTAGGCAGCGCATCCGAGGAGGACAGGTGCAGGATGTGCGCCCGGGCGCCGCTGTGCCGCGTGCGCTCAACGACCTGGGCGATGGCGAGGTTCTCGGCCTCGCGCGGTCGGGAGTTGAGGAAATCGGCATAACGCGTGCCGTGTGCCGGCGTCGCGGCGCCGATGGTCGCCGCGTCTTCGGCATGCACGATCATCAAGCCGTCGAACTCGGCGATCGCGGTGAGGTAGTCCTGCAGAGCGTCGGGTGTCAGGGGAGGGAACTCATCGACTCCCGAGTCCAGCAGGAAGCACTTGAAACCGAACACTCCTGCGTCGTGCAGCCCGCGCAACTCCTCCCGATTGCCCGGCACGGCACCGCCCCAGAAGCCGACGTCGACGAAGACCTGGCCGGAGGCGACCATGCGCTTGTAGTCCAGTGCCGGCCCGGTCACCGTGGACGGGATCGAGTTGAGCGGCATGTCGATGATCGTGGTGACACCCCCGGCTGCAGCCGCGCGGGTCGCGGTCGCGAAGCCCTCCCACTCGGTGCGCCCGGGTTCGTTGACGTGCACGTGCGCGTCGACGACACCTGGCATGAGGACCTCGTCGGGACCCAGAACGACCACGGCGGGTGCCTGCAGGCCGGTGCCGAGCGGCTCGATCGCGGCGATCCGGCCACCGGAAATGGCGACCTCGCGAGGAGACTCGCTTCCGTCGACCAGCACGCGAGCACCGCGTAGGACGAGGTCGAGACCGCCCGCGGTGCTGGTGGCTCCAGCGTCGGCCGAACGTGGATCTCCATGCGCAGCAGTGAAATCGGCGATCTGCTGCCGAACCACATCTGGCTGGTTGACGTGCGCCAAAGTGGGGGACTCAGTCATCGGCTCTCCTTGGTAGCGATCCAGCGACCGATCTGCTCACCGGTCAGGGTCAAGAGTGCGGCCGCGTTCGCGATGCTGCGCGCAACGTCCGACTCCAGGTCGGCGAGCGTCCACACAGCATCGAAGCCGCCCGCGACCACTTGATTCTCGTCCAGTGTGCTCACACCGCACACGGCCACGACATGCGGCACACCAGCCGCCCGTGTGATGCGGGCAACGCCCACCGGGGTCTTGCCGGACAGGCTCTGCTCGTCGAGGCTGCCCTCGCCGGTGATCACCAGGTCGGCGCCGCGCACGCGCTCGGCGAGGCCGACGAGATCTGCCACCAGCTCCAGCCCGGTCTGCGGAGTCGCACCCAGTATGGCGAGTGCGGCGAAGCCGACGCCTCCTGCCGCACCGGCCCCGGGCGTGGCTGCCGCGTCATCGACCACCGAACCGATGGTCGCAGCCAACGCCCGGGCGTAGTGGGCGAGTGCGTCGTCGAGCTGCCGGACCTGGTCGGGGCTCGCGCCCTTCTGCGGACCGAAGATCGCGGCGGCACCGGTCTCGCCGAGCAGAGGGTTGTCGACATCCAGCGCGACGACGAAGTCGGTGCGGACGAGGCGAGGGTCCAGACCGGCAAGGTCGACTCGAGTGAGGTCGGCCAGCGCCGCGCCGCCATCGGGCAGCCGGCGCCCAGCTGCGTCGAGGAAACGCACGCCGAGAGCGGCAAGCAGCCCAGCGCCCCCGTCGGTGCACGCGCTGCCGCCGAGCCCGAGCACGATCCGGGTGCAGCCCGCGTCGAGTGCCGCGGCCACCAGCTCGCCGGTGCCTCGGCTCGTCGCGGTCACCGGTGCAAGGGAATCCGTTGGTAACAGGGCAAGTCCGGACGCCGTCGCCAGCTCGACGACGGCGGTGTCGCCGCGTATTGCGAGGACCGCCTCGACCGGCTCACCGATCGGACCGGTCACCGTATGCCGCGAGGCGGTGTAGCCGGCCCGCAAAGCGGCATCGACGGTGCCGTCGCCACCGTCCGCCATCGGCACCAACTCCACGTCGGCCGCGGTGACCCGCGCGATCCCGGTGGCCAGCGCCTCGGCCACGGCATCGGCAGGCAGGGACCCCTTGAATTTGTCCGGGGCGATGATCACTCGCACTGCGCGCTCCGATCGGCTTCTGCCTGCTCGATCACCCGATCGGCAGGATTGCGGTGGGTGCGTCGGCCGCTGACAGTGCGATCTCCTCGAATTCGGTGACCGTGTCAATGCCCGCAGCACCCATGGAGATGTTAGTGACCCGCTCCATGATGACCTCGACGACGACGGGCACCTTCAGCTCAGCTGCCATCGCGCTCGCTTTGCGGAATGCCGCCTCCAGGTCCTCCGGCTGGTGGACCCGAATCGCCTTGCAGCCCAGTCCTTCCACGACCTTGAGGTGGTCCACGCCATACCCCTCGACCTCCGGAGAGTTGATGTTCTCGAAGGCGAGTGACACGTAGTAATCCATGTCGAAGGCACGCTGCGACTGGCGGATCAGCCCGAGGTAGGAGTTGTTCACCAGCACGTGGACGTAGGGGATGTTGTGCTGCGCTCCGACGGCCAGCTCTTCGATGAGGAACTGGAAGTCGTAGTCACCCGACAGGGCAACGACCGGCTGCTCCGGCTTCGCCGTCGCGACGCCCAGCGCTGCGGGCAGCGTCCAGCCCAGTGGACCGGCCTGGCCGCAATTGATCCAGCGGCGCGGACCGAAGACGTGCAGCAACTGCGCACCGGCGATCTGGGACAGGCCGATCGTCGACACATAGGTGGTCTCGCGGCCGAACGCGGCGTTCATCGCCTCGTAGACCCGCTGCGGCTTGATCGGGACGTTGTCGAAGTGGGTCTTGCGCTGCAGGGTGGCCTTGCGCTGCTGGCAGTCCTTGGCCCAGACGGCGTTGTCCGGCAACGGGCCGTCCGCTTGGCGACGGCTGGCCTCGGCCAGGAGGGCATCCAGGAAAGCGCCCGCATCGGAGACGACTCCGTAGTCGGGTGCGAAGACGCGACCGATCTGGGTCGGCTCGATGTCGACGTGGACGAACGTACGCCCCTGCCGGTAGACATCGAGTGCGCCGGTATGACGATTGGCCCACCGGTTGCCGACACCGAGCACGAAGTCGGAGGCGAGCAGCGTCTCGTTGCCATAACGGTGTGCCGTCTGGAGTCCGACCATGCCGGCGTGCAGCGGGTGGTCGTCGGGGATGATGCCCCAACCCATCAGGGTGGGAATGACTGGTATGCCGAGCAATTCGGCAACCTCGACCAGCTTGTCGGACGCGTCGGCATTGATGATGCCGCCGCCGGCGATCAGCACCGGACGCTCCGCCGCCAGCAGCAGATCGAAGACCTTCGCGACCTGTGCCTGCGTCGCGGCAGGGCGGGTGACCGGCAGCGGCTCGTAGGTGTCGATGTCGAATTCGATCTCGGCCTGCTGCACGTCCAGCGGCAGGTCGATCAGCACCGGGCCGGGCCGGCCTTCACGCATCAGCCAGAACGCCTTCGCGAACGTGCCGGGGACCTGCGCGGCTTCCTTCACGGTGACCGCCCACTTGGTGACCGGTGCCGCGATCGACGCGATGTCGACGGCTTGGAAGTCCTCCTTGTCCAGCTTTGCGATCGGTGCCTGACCGGTGATCGCGAGGATCGGCGTCGAGTCGGCGCCGGCGGAGTAGAGACCGGTGATCATGTCGGTGCCCGCCGGGCCGGACGTGCCCAGGCACACACCGATGTTGCCTGGCGCGGCCCGCGTGTAACCCTCGGCCATGTGCGAGGCAGCCTCGACATGTCGGGCGAGGACGTGCCGCATCCCACCGTGGCGACGCATTGCGGCATACAGCGGGTTGATTGCTGCCCCCGGCAGACCGAAAGTCTGTGTGGCGCCTTCCTTCTCGAGGATGAGGACTGCTGCGTCAACCGCCTGCATGCGTGTCATCGCGACTCACCTTCATTCTTCGTGCTGCGGCCGGACAGCTGCTCCACGAGCAGCAGCAGCGCGGAGTGGTCGAGGCCGCCGTGGCCGAGGTTGCGCAGGTCCTGCACGAGTTGAGCGGTCTGACTGCCGAGTGGGATGGCGACGCCGGCCGCGCGCGCCGAGTCGAGCACGATGCCCATGTCCTTGTGGTGCAGGTCGATGCGGAAGCCGGGCTCGAACTCGCGCTTGATCATCGAGGCCGCCTTGCGGTCCAGGATCCGGTTGCCCGCGAGTCCACCGGCCAGCACCTTGACGGCCGCGGTCGTGTCCACGTCATACGCCTCGAGGAAGACCAAAGCCTCTGCGACGAGCTCGATGGTCCCGGCGACGATCAACTGGTTCGCAGCCTTGACGGTCTGTCCGGATCCGCTCGGGCCGACGTGGACGACTGTGCTGCCTACGGTTTCGAGGATCGGCCGGACTGCCTCGAGGTCGCCGGAGTCGCCGCCGACCATGATCGACAACGTGCCCTCGACGGCACCGGCCTCACCACCGGAGACCGGCGCGTCGAGCGCTTTCAGGCCGGCAGCCTTCGCGTCCTCGGCGACTTCGCGGGCGATGTCCGGACGGATCGTCGAGCAGTCGATCCAGGTCGCTCCCGCCTTGGCGGACGCGATCAGGCCCGGCTCGTCGTCCGTGCCACGTGCGACCGCAGCGACGTCGGGGGAGTCTGGGACCATCGTGACGATGACGTCGGCATCCTGCACGGCGTCGGCAACGGACGTGGCGCCCTTGCCACCGGCTGCGACGAGCTTGTCGATCGCCTCCTGCCCGCGGTTGTATCCGACGACCTGGTATCCCGCGCCGACGAGGTTGGCGGCCATCGGCGCACCCATGATGCCGAGGCCGATGACGGCGACGGTGGTGTTGGTGTTGTTCATGATCTGGCTCCTTGGAAATGTATGGCGGACAGGCGTTTTCAGCGCGCCAGCCAGGCGAAGGGGTCTGCGTCGTCGCTCTTGTACTCGAGGCCGATCGGGCCGTCGTAACCACCCTGCTGGGCGGCCTTGATCCAGGTGTCGAGGGAAGTTGCCCGGTGCCCGGAGCGCCGCGGCCGGGTGAGTCAGCGATCTGGATGTGCCCGAAGTCCTGGGCGTGATCAGCGATGACAGCGGCGACGTCGTCGCCGTTGACCGCCAGGTGGTAGAAGTCGGCCAGTAGTCGGACGTTGCCCGCGCCGACCGAATCGATGACGGCCAGTGCGTCGGCAGCCGTCTTCAGGGGGTAGGCGTCGGCGCCGGACACTGGCTCGAGGAGCACCGTGCCACCGAAGGCATCGACAGCCTTTGCCGCATAGGCAAGATTGGCCCGAGCAGCCTCGGCCTCGGCGGCCTCGTCCGCCCCATCGGTGTGCAGCCCGTAGAGCGCGTTGAAGTGCTTGCAGCCGAGGCGTTCGCCGATCTCCACGACGACGGCGACGTTGGCCTGGAACTCCTCCTGGCGGGCCGGGTTGTTCACGATGCCGCGCTCACCCGCCGGCATGTCACCGGCGAAGAAGTTGAGGCCGGTCAGCTGAACGCCGGCGTCCTCGACGGCGGCGACGAAGGCGTCGACCTGGTCGACCGACGGCGTCGCGGTCTGCGGCCACGGCCACCAGAATTCGACGGCATCGAATCTGGCGTCCCGGACAGCAGCCGGCCGCTCGAGCAGTGGCCGGTCGGTCAGCAGGATCGAGGCGTTCACGGTGTGTCGGGTCATGCCTGGCGCCTTTCATTAAATTCCACGATACGAAAACTAAATATTGAATGATGGAAGTGTGCCAAGATGAGAGCCGTTCCGTCAAGGGTGTTGTCCCGTATTGCCGTCGCTTCCGCGCGCGGTGATCCGCTTGCGGCATACTGCGACGAAATTCCGGCGGCAGTCGCCGCCGTCCCCGCACCGGTTCCACTTTTGATCAACCGCACCAGATCGGAGAGGTTTTATGACTCACACCAGCCCCGGATACTCGGTCACGTTGCGCGTCGGACTCACGCCCGGGAAGCGCACGGCAAGTGATCTCGCGGCCGCGGTCGCCGACGCGGGTGCGTCAGTGACCGCACTGGACGTCACCGAGTCCACCCCGGACGGTCTGGTCGTGGACGTCACCTGTGACACCACGGACGAGAACCACGCCGAACGCATTCGCGAATCCCTCATCGCCGCAGGCGGATACGACGTTCGCAAAGTGAGCGACCGGACCTTCCTGATGCACATCGGCGGCAAGCTGTCGGTCGAGCCGAAGGTCGAGTTGCGCACGCGCGACGACCTGTCGCGCGCCTATACGCCGGGTGTTGCACGCGTGTGCCTGGCGATCGCGAAGAACCCTGAGGACGCTCGCCGACTGACGATCAAGCGCAACACCGTGGCCGTGGTCACCGACGGCACCGCGGTGCTCGGCCTGGGCGACATCGGCCCGGAGGCCGCGCTGCCGGTGATGGAGGGCAAGGCGGCGCTGTTCAAGCAGTTCGGGGGCGTCGACGCCTGGCCGGTCTGCCTCGACACCAAGGACACCGAGGAGATCATCTCGATCGTCAAGGCCCTGGCGCCGGTCTACGGCGGCGTCAACCTGGAGGACATCGCGGCACCTCGCTGCTTCGAGATCGAGCGCCGGTTGCGCGAAGAGTTGAGCATCCCGGTCTTCCACGACGACCAGCACGGCACCGCGATTGTGGTCCTCGCCGCGCTGATCAACGCGCTACGCGTCGTCGACAAGAAGATCGAGGACGTCCGCATCGTCATCTCCGGTGTTGGGGCAGCGGGTCACGCCATCATCAAGTTGCTCGGCGCCCAGGGTGCGTCGGACATCGTGGGCTGCAGCCGCTCGGGCGCCATACATCGCGGTGGGACCTACCAGGACGAGCACCGTCAGTGGATCGCTGAGCACACCAACCCGCGCGAAGTGACCGGATCGCTCGCCGACGCTCTGGTCGACGCCGACGTCTTCATCGGAGTCTCCGGCCCGAATATCCTGGGGGAGCAGGAAATTGCTCGTATGGCGGACGACTCGATCGTCTTCGCGCTGGCCAACCCCGACCCGGAGATCCCGGCCGCCGAAGCCGCCAAGCACGCGGCTGTGGTCGCGACGGGCCGCAGCGATTTCCCGAACCAGATCAACAACGTGCTGGCGTTCCCCGGTCTCTTCCGTGGCCTGCTCGACGCGGCCGCGCACAAGATCAGCACCGAGCTGCTGGTCGCGGCGGCGAGGGCGATCGCCGATTCAGTTGGCCCGAGCGAGCTCAACGCCAGCTACATCGTGCCGAGTGTCTTCGACGCCGCGGTGGCCCCGGCCGTCGCCGAGGCGGTGCGCCGGACGGTCGAGTCCCAGCGCCGCTGATCAGGTAGTGGCGAGAGGTCAACGACGCCGCAGTAGTGCGATGCGTGCCAAGTTGCTTGACAGTCGCTTCGCGCCTGACCAGCAACTTTGCCCCACATCCGTACCTGCCTATTTCTGACTCACTGCAGTAGGTGTGTCACGGCAGCGGCCGTCGGCACGCTGTCACCGAAGGTCCAGACGACGTTTCGTGCTCCGAACAGTTCCTCGGTGCCGGTCGCGTAGCCGAGGACGAGCACCAGGGCGTTCGGGCTGACCGCGAGCGCGGCCCGAAGCTGCTCGTCCTCCGCCGCGTCGTGTCCGGGGGACCCCGTCACGACCACACCGGCCGACGGCAGGCCGGCCCGCAAGGCGAACTCGCTGTCGTCTGCGTGTCCTTCGACAGCATCGGGGAGCACGAAGGCCGACGTCACAGAGGAGCCCGGTGCGGTATCGAGCACAGCCTGGACCGTCAGCGCCGGGAGCGCACCCGCCGCGACATTGCGCTGTCGTCGGATATCGAGTATTTGCAAGGGCTTTGGCGCGATCTGGATCGAACCTCGAGTGGCCAGCGACCGGCGTGCGACCGATAGGTCCGCCGACCGATCGATCATCGGCAGGTCCGCCGACCGCGACTGCCGCCAGCGTCGCAACGCATCGATTCGGTCGGCCGCCTCCTCGAGCCGCTCGACCGGTAGGCGGCCCTCGTCGATGGCCCGCACCAACGCGGTGCGCGCTTCGGTGAAGACCTGCAGGTCCTTGTCCGGGCTCGTCGCGCCCAGCACCGGATTGCCCAAGCCGAGCAGGTCGGCGCCGGCGAGCAGTGCCTGGACACAGCCCTCACCCAGCCCGATCGTGTCGCGGATCGCACCCATATCGAGCGCGTCGGTCATGATCACCCCGTCGAAACCGAGCTCGTCCCGCAGCATGGACAGGACCGGTGCGCTGATCGTGGCGGGTCGCGACGGGTCCAGCGCGGGCAGGATGACGTGCGCGGTCATCACCGCGCGCACGCCGGCGCGCACTGCCGCAGCGAACGGCGCGAGCTCACGCTCCCGGAGCAGCTCGATGGGGGCATCGACCCGCGGCAGCCCGACGTGCGAATCCACTGCAGTGTCACCGTGACCCGGGAAGTGCTTGGCCGTTGCGGCGACGCCGGTCGACTGCAGGCCCTCGGCATACGCAATGGCATGTCGGGCGACCAGTTGCGGTGTCGCGCCGAACGAACGCACCCCGATCACCGGGTTGCTCGGGTTGCTGTTGACGTCGACGACCGGAGCCAGGTCGATGTCAATGCCGGACGCGCGGAGGTCCGCGCCGATGGCGGTGCCGACTGCACGAGTGGCGTCGACGTCGTCAACCCGGCCGAGCATCGCGGCTCCGACATGTGGTGAGCCGGATCGTGCACCGAGCCGGCTGACGATGCCGCCCTCCTCGTCGGTCGCGATGAGCACGTCACCCAGGTCGTGCAGTTGCCTCGACAGTGCCGCCGTCGTCTCGACGTCACCGATGTTGTGGCTGAAGTAGACGACACCACCCAACCCGCGCCCGACGGCGTCGGCCAGCCAGCGCGGTGGTTCCTGTAATCCGGCGAACCCGGGTTGCAGGACGGTGTGGACCAACTGGTCGACCCGTCGGTCGACGGTCATTTGACAGCGCCGGACACGAGACCGGCGCCGAGGCGCCGCTGGGCGAGTACGAAGACAATCACGACGGGAAGAGTAACGATAGTTGAGGCCGCCATCAGCCCTCCCCAGTCATTCGTGTTGGCCGTTGAGAAGTGCTGCAGTCCAATCCCGACCGTCAGCACGCTGTCCTTGGACAGGAAGGTCAAGGCGAAGGTGAACTCCTCCCACGCCATCACGAACGAAAACGCTGACGTGGCAACGAGTCCCGGCACCACAAGCGGCAACAGGATCGACCGGAACATCCGCCACCACCCGCACCCGTCCAGGTATGCCGCCTCCTCCAACTCGCGGGGCACTGCGGCGACGAAGCCGCGCAGATTCCAGATCGCGAACGGCAGTGAGAAGGCGATGTAGACCAGAATCAACCCGAGCAGCGAGTTGAGCATCTTCCAGTCCTTCATCTGCAGGAAGAGCGGGATGACCAGCGCCTCGGCCGGGAGCATCTGCACCACCAGGATCAACACCAGCATCGTGGAGCGGAACCGGAACCGGAACCGGGCGATGGCGACGGCCCCCAGCAGGGCCAGCGCTCCGGAGATCACGACGACCGCAACCGTGACGATCGCCGAGTTGAGCAGGTAGCGACCGAAATGGTTGTCCGAGAACACGCGGGTGAAGTTGTCGAAGGTGACGTGCTCGGGCAGCAGGTTGTCGGTGCCCGAACCGTTCCGCGCGTTGAACGCCGTGCTGAGCATGAAGTAGACGGGGAAGAGGGTGAAGAGCAGAAGCGCGACGACTGCGGCCGTCTTGCCGATCGTGCGCCAGGGGAGTTGGTCCTCATCCGGTCTCATCCTCCCGGAACATCAGTCGCAGGTAGGCCAAGGTGATCGCCAGCAGGACCAGCGTGAGCAGCACCGCGATCGCCGAGCCGAGGCCGTACTTCGTCTGATTGATCGACGAGACGTAGGACCAGACACCGAGATTGAACACATCGGGGTTGCTGCCGTCACCGCCCGGCATCAGGTAGATCTGGGTGAACACCTTGAAGTCCCAGATGGTCGACAGGATGGTGACCACCGCGAAGACCGGCCGCAGCAGCGGCATGGTTACTGACCAGAACCGCCGCCAGGCCGACGCGCCGTCGATCTTGGCCGCTTCGTGCAGCTCGGTCGGCACGGTGAGCATCCCGGCGAAGAGCGTCACCGCCACGAACGGGAAGCTATGGTGCACGACGTTGAGCAGCACGATCGCGTAGAACGACCACCGGTCAGTGAACCAGTTGTGCCCCTCCGGCCCGATCAGGCCGAGCCCCTCCAGTAGGTGTTTCACGACCCCGTCGTCCGGTGCGAAGATCCACGTCCAGACGTAGGTGTCCGACACGGCCGGGATCGCCCAGGCGATCAGGATCGACCCAATGATCAGGGCCCGGACCTTCGAGCCGACATTGAGCAGCAGCAACGCGACCAGCGTGCCGAGCACAATCGTGCAGAACACCGCAAGTGCAGCAAACACAACGGTATTGGGCAGGATCGTCTTCCACAGGTATGACGCGGGCAGGCCGGGTGCCCCGGAGAAGATCTGCTTGTAGTTGTCGAAACCGATGCCCACCGGGTGCCCGCTGATCACCTCGCGCAGGTTGTAGCGCTGGAAGGACAGGACCGTCACCCGAACGATCGGGTAGAGCAGCAGTCCGGCAATGACGATCAGCGGGCCGGCCAGCAGCAGCCAGGGCCGTGACTTGGAGATAGGCACGTAGTGGTTCTTCGGTGTCGGGTCGGTCGGCGGTCAGTTCTTGGCGTTCAGCGTGGAGGTGATCGCCTCGGACGCCTTCTTCGTCGCCGCCGGGACCGACGTGCCGGTCAGGATCGACTGCAGCATCGCGGTGATCGTCTTGTTGCCCTCGACGGTGCCCCATTGCGGCGCGCTCGGGACGTTCCGCCCGCCCTTGAGCATCGCGGTCGCGAACGGCGCAACGAGCTGGTCGGAGCTGTCGGCATACGGCTGCAGGGCAGTCTTGGTGGTCGGGAAGTAGCCGGTCTGGTCGGCCCACTTCTTGGCCAGGTCACCCGTGGTCATCATTTGGATGAACTTCCAGGCCAGGTCCTGCTTCTTGCTGGTCGCCATCACCGACAGGTTGGATCCGCCGAGGAACGCCGGTGCGACGCCGCCGTCCTTGCCGGGGATCGCGAACGCGCCGATCTTGTTCTTCAGGTCGGGGTTCTGCTCGATCGCTGTCTTGGGCGTCCAGTTGCCCTGGATGACCATCGCCGCCTTGTCCTTGGCGAACGCGTCGAGCAGGTCGGTCTCCTTCCAGGTGGAGGCTGCGGTCGTCGACGAGCCGTCCTTCAACGCCAGGTTGGTGTAGAACTGCAAACCCGCCTGGGACTGCTTGGAGTCCAGCGTGCTCTTCCACTTACCGCCGTCCTTGACGGCGAAGTCGCCGCCGGCGCCCCAGATGAACGGAGCCGAGGCGTATGACGAACCGCCCGCGATCGGCATCGCCGCCATCTTCGGCTCCTTGGCCTTCAGCGTCTTGACGGCCTGCTCCAGCTGCGCCCAGTTCGTCGGAACCTTGATGCCGTCCTTGGTGAAGATGTCCTTGCGGTAGACGATGCCGCGCACACCGGCATACCAACCGACGCCGTACTGCTTGCCGTCATACGTGGCAGAGTCCTTCAGCGCCTGCAGCTCGTCCTTGCCCATGCCGGAGGAGGTGACCTGCTTGGTGATGTCCGCCAGGCCGCCGGCCGCCGCGAACTCCGGGGTCCAGGTGGTGCCGATCTCGGAGACGTCCGGGCCGCCGCCGCCCGCGAAGGAGCGCACCAGCCGGTCGTGCGCGTCGGCCCACTCGACTTCCTGGATGTTCAGCGTTGCGCCGGTCTGCTTCTTGAACTCCGCCTTCGCAGTCGCATAGAACGTCGAGGAGTCCGGGTTGGTGCCCTTCATGACCCAGAAGGTCAGTGACTTGGCGCTGCCGCCTCCGCCTGCAGTGGCGCCGGCCCCGGAGCCGCCCGAGCCACTCGAGCCGCCGCTGTCGCCGCAGCCGGCGAGGGCAAGGGTGAGTGCGGTGAGGGACGCGAGTGCGGCAGCTGTGGTGGTGCGCATGGGTTCTCCTTGATGACGGGTGATGACGGGTGACGACGGGTGAAATACGGGGTGGACCGACCCCGGGACAGGGTGACCCTACGGAAAATTCGATTCGTAAGGGCAGAGTAAAGGAAAATTGTTTCCGTCAAGGCTCTCGAGCCCACCGGATGTGGCGCGTCTTCCCGTAGCTGCACGGAGGATGTTCGATGGGCAGATGATGACCATCGATCAGGACAGCGCGGTCCCGCCTTACCGGCAGATCTGCGATCAACTCGCGGCGCGCATCGAGTCCGGTGAGTTGGCGGTCGGAGCTCGGCTCACCTCGGTGCGCGGGCTGGCCGCCGAGCTCGGCCTCGCGCCGGGAACCGTGGCCAAGGCCTACACCGAGCTGGAGGCTGCTGGCCTGGTCGAGGGGATGGGTCGGGCAGGCACGCGAGTGGCCGCGGGAGGAGACGGTACGAGGGCGCTGGCTGCGGCTGCGGCAGCCGATTTCGCGACGAAGGTATGTCGGCTCGGGCTCGGCACCGAGGAGTTGTTGCGCATCGTGCGCACGAGTCTCGAACAGGCCTGACCCGCAGGCAGATCCGGGCCGGGGCGGGAGTGTGTGCGAAGTCACCTGCGCCCGGTTGGCGGTCGAAGGTATGGCGGAGGTAAAATTTCGATAACGAAGAATTCGTTATCGAACTCGTCTCGAAGGAGAGACCAGCATGACCTCGCTCGCCCGCGCCATCCGTACCCACCGTGAAACTGCCCGTAGTCGGCGGGCACTGCTGGACGCTATTCGGGGCGCCTCCACGCAGAGCGCCAGGGACGACCTGGTGATGGCGATGCAGCGGGCCAACGCCAGGAGCTGACAACCCTCTCCCCACGATCGAGGGGACCCGAACCGCATCGAGCGGACCGGAAATCTCACAGGATTTCCGGTCCGCTCGTTCTGTTGTGGGTCCGCTCGATCGGGAGGGAGCCTACTTCAGCTCGCTGGAGCTCAACTCCAAGAGGCGACGAGCCACGACGAGCAGTTGGATCTGCTGCGTGCCCTCGAAGATGTCCAGGATCTTGCTGTCCCGGGCCCACTTCTCCAGCAGCTCGGTTTCGGCGTATCCCGTTGCGCCACAAAGCTGTACGCAGGTCAATGCCACCTCGACGCAGGTGCGGCCGGCCTTCGCCTTGGCCATCGACGCCTGCATCGAGTTCGGCTTGCCGTTGTCGGCCATCCAGGCAGCCCGCATCGTCAGCAGGTATGCCGCCTCGTAGTCGGCCTCCATCTGCAGCAGGCGCGCCGCGGCATACGGCTGGGTGTGCAGGGGTGCGTCGGGGTCCGCGGTGAGGCCGGCCTTGCCGAGCAGCTCCGTCGCGAGGTCGAGGCTGGCACGGGTGAGGCCGACGGCCATCGCGGCGACGAGCGGGCGCGTGTTGTCGAAGGTCTGCATGGCGCCACCGAAACCGCCCTCGGTCCGGATCTCCGGGTCGCCGAGCAGGTCCTCTGCCGGCACCCGGCAGTTGTCCAGTGAGAAGGCTGCAGTGTCCGAAGCACGTATGCCGAGCTTGTGCTCCAGGCGGACCAGCTTCAGGCCGGGGTTGTCCCGGCGTACGACGAACGACTTGATCGCCTTCTTGCCGAGTGACCGGTCGAGCGTCGCCCAGACGACGACCAGCTCGGCGCGCTCGCCGCTCGTGACGAAGATCTTCTCGCCGTTCAGGACGTATTCGTCGCCGTCCTTGGTCGCCGTTGTCCGGATGGCGCCGGAGTCGGAGCCGGTGTCCGGCTCGGTGATCGCCATGGCAGCCCACTTGCTGCCGTAGCGCTCCTTCTGCTGGTCATTGGCGACGGCAGCGATCGCGGCGTTGCCGAGTCCCTGGCGGGGGAGCGTCAGGGTGAGCCCGACGTCGCCGCGGCAGGTCTGCATGATCGACAGGACCGACGACAGGTTCGAGCCGTTGACGGTCTCCTTGGTCTTGGCGCCACGCGAGCCGGCACCGACGCCGGCCGGCTCCTTGGCACCGCCGCTCGTCGTGCGCGCACCGGCGCCCTGCGATGCGCCTGAATCGGACAGGCCGTCGATGACTGCGGACATCAGGTCGAGTTCGCGCGGGTACTCGTGCTCGGCGAGGTCGTACTTGCGGCTGATCGGGCGGAAGACCTCGTCCGCCAGACCGGACGCCTGCTTGAGCAGCGGGATGAACTTCTTCGGAACCTCAAGGTCGATCATGCGTGAAATCCTTTGGAGTGGAAAGCGTTTCGAGTCGTGTGGCGGCAGCTCATACGAGGAGCGCGCCTTCCATGAGGCCGGCGCCGCGCAAGTCGCGGTACCACCGCTCGTTGGCGAATTCCTTGACGAAGCCGTGGCCGCCGAGCAACTGCACCCCGTCGGACCCGATCTGCGCGCAGTACTTCTCGGTCAGTGCTCGGGCGTGGGCGATCTGCTCGCTCGCGTCGAGGCCACGGTCGAGGCGCGACGCCGCACGCCATACGACCAGGCGCAGGCCGTCGAGCTCGATGGCGATGTTGGCGACGGTGAACGCAACTGCCTGGCGGTAGGCGATCGGCTCGCCGAACGCCTTGCGCTCCTTGGTGTAGGTCTTCACCTGGTCGAGGACGGCTTGCGCGGTGCCGACCGCGGCCGCGGACCACGCGAGGCGGGCACGGGCGACCGCGTCGGTGTGGTCGTCGGCGGTGCCGAGCAGGTTCGAGACGGGCACGCGGACCTGCTCCAGGTGCAGAGTGCCGGTGTGTGCCGCACGCACGCCCATCGCCGGGTTGTCGGAAACGGTGACACCCTCGGTGGTCGGCGGCACGATTACCAGACGGGCTGCGCCGTCGATCATCGCCGAGACGATGAAGAGATCGGAGGTCGCGGCGCCAGGCACGAGCGCCTTGGTGCCGTCGAGGACGACCCCGTCGCCGTCGATGCGCCCTGTCGTTTGCGGCTTCGCCGGGTCGAACAGCGGCTGCGGCTCCATCAGTGCGACTGCGCCCGTGGCGGGAGCGGTCTCATCGGTGAAGGCCGGCAGGTATGTCGCCTGCTGGTCCGAATCGCCATAGTTCACAAGGCAGTTCGCGACGGCCGCTGGCGACATCACCGCGACTGCGAGACCCATGTCGCCACGAGCCAACTCCTCCAGCACGAGGACGCTGGTCACCGCGGACGCTTCTTCGGCGACACCGCCGAGCTCGGTGGGGACACCGAGCAGCGCCATACCCATTTGGGCGGCCTGCTGGCGCACCGAGTCAGGCACGGCGCGCTCGGCGTCTGCTGTCGAAGCAGCCGGGCGGAGCACCTCGTCGGCCAGCTCTCGGGCCGCCTCGCGGATCATCTCCTGGTCATCGCTCGGGATCAGGTCGAACTGCACCCGCGGCTTGGCCGGCTTGCTGCGGGTCGGGGATCCGGATCCGCTCTTGGCGCTGAAGGCGCGTCCGGCAGCCACCTGGGCGCGAAAGCCCTGGCGGGCGCCGCGGTAGAGGACCTTCTCGACCTTGGCGCGCAGCGCGGGATTCTTCATCGCCTCCAGGCCGCCGGCGCGGGTGATGAGGCGCATGCCGAAGGACTGTCCGCGGTCGGCGAGGGTCGGCTTGGATTGCGGGTGGCTCATGGTTGCCTTTCGGTGCAGGCGGGATGTTCTTGTAACTTACGGTACCGGAAACATCGAGTATCGGGTACCCGCACCCGGCAAAAGGCAGGTCGCAATCAGGCGTATGCCGCGCGGAGGGCGGCGGCGGCTTGGGGGACTGCCGATAGTGCGGGCATTCCCGCGCACGATCTGCAGGACGTCGGCGGGCGCAACTGTGATTGACGCATGAGGACCAGCAGGAGGTGCGGCGGGGCGCACTTGCTGCTGGTCCGTAATCTCGGTGCCGGTGCCCGGTTGGTCCGGGACGGCAGAAAGTGCGGAGCACACTCGCGCACGATCTGCATGGCCGCGGCGCCCGCACCCCCTGCAGAGAGTTCGCACCCCATAGCAGCCCGAATGTCACCGATGTGCCGAGACATCACGGGCCTCGAAACGGGCCTCGAAACGGCCGGATCTCCTCTTCGCTCAGCGCTGCTCGCGTCCGCTTGGGGAAGGAAGGGCGAGGAGGAGCTACTCGTGAGCCGCGCGCACCGCGTCGGCGACGAGGTCGAACTTCGCGCGCGGCAACACCGAGCCCTCGCGCCGGATGGTCTCCTCGGACAACCGGATCACCCGATTGACGCGCACTTCACTCGGGCGGCGCGTCGGGTCCCAGTCGCCGGTGCCGATGTCACACCAGAGCCGGCCGGCGCGGCGTTCTTGCTCGGTATCGCGGTCGTGGTCCTTGCTGGTCAGCATCAGAGCGAGCAACCACCGGCCGTCGCGGCCGACGAGCAGGACCGGCCGGTCCTTGCCCTGGCTGTGATCCTCCTCGAAAGGCACCCAACCCCAGACGATTTCGCCCGGGTCGGGTTTGCCGTCGGGCTTGGGTGCGTAGGTCATGGTCGGAGCCCCGGAGTAGTCGCCGGGGTAGGCCGACGCCGGATGCGCGGGCTGAGCGCGAGCGGTTGACGGGCGCTCTCCGCCCGCCGGCCGACCGGACGGCCGGTGCCGCTCGGACTTGCGAAGTGAATCGCGCAGCACGTCGCCAAGGACGCGGGTGGCGGTCCGGGCCAGGTTGAAACGGGACGTCATGGTGTCACCAGGCTCTCCACGGGCAGCCCGCGAATCGAGGCGTCGAGGACAGTTGCGGTGTGTGCCATCGGGATCGGTGTGCCGAGCCGCTCCAGGGCGTTGGCGATCTGCATCAGGCAGCCGGGGTTGGCGGTCACGATCAGGTCGGGCTTCGTTGCCATGATGCTGCGTGCCTTGGCCTCGCCCAGCTCGGCGGCGGTTTGCGGGTGCAGGATGTTGTAGACCCCGGCGGAGCCGCAACAGATGGCGGCGTCCGGGATCTCGACCAGTTGCACGCCGGGGATCGCGCGCAACAGCTCACGCGGTTGCGAGCGCACTCCTTGTGCGTGGCCGAGGTGACAGGCGTCGTGGTAAGCGATGCGCATTGGCAGCGGATGCCGGGTCGCGACGGTGCCGAGCTCGGTGAGCACTTCACTCAGGTCACGCACGTTCGACGCGAACGCTTCCGCGGATTGCGTTGTGGCGTCGTCATTCTCGGCGGCGAAGAGCGGCCCGTAGTCCTTCATCGCACTGCCACAGCCGGCCGCGTTGGTCACGACGGTCTCGATCTCGGGCGCAGCATCGAAGGTCGCCATCGTCTGCTGGGCGAATCGTTGTGCCTCCGCCTCGCGGCCGGAGTGACTGCTGAGCGCACCGCAACACCCTTGCCCGCTGGGTATGACGACGCGGCATCCCTCGGCCGCCAGGACGCGAGCGGTCGCGGCATTGACGTCGGAGAAGAAGACGTCCTGGACACAGCCGGTCAGCAGGCCGACCACTGCACGCTGCTCGCCGACAGCGGGTACCACCGCCGGCAACTTCTCCGCTGTCCCGAGTTTCGGAGTGAGTCGCTCCATCGCGGCCAGGCCGGGGAAGAAGCGGTCAAGGAGTCGGGTCCGTCGCAGCGCGCGGTCGAGGCCGAGACGCTGGGTCGCCCGCAGTGGTCCGCGCAGCTTGCGTAGGCGTGCGGGGTAGGGGAAGAGGCTGAAGATCGTTTCACGCAAAGCCTTTTCGGAGCGGGACCGCTCATGCCGCCGCTCGACCTGGGCGCGGGTCTGCTCCAGCAGCCGGTCGTACTGCACCCCACTCGGGCAGGCAGTGACGCACGACATGCAACCCAAGCACGCGTCGAAGTGCTCCACCATCTGATCGGTGAGTGGTGCTCCCTCCAGCCCGGCCTGCATCAGGTGGATGCGGCCGCGCGGTGAGTCCATCTCCTCACCCCACAGCTGGTATGTCGGACAGGCGGGCAGGCAGAAGCCGCAGTGCACACAGTCGGCGATGAGTTCTTGCGAGGGCGGGTTGTGTGCGTCAAAGGCGCCGGCAAGCTCGTTCAACGGACCTCCGGTCATCAGATGCCTCCCACGAATCGGCCGGGGGCGAGCTGCCGACCCGGGTCGAACTGCTGCTTGAGTCGGCGCATCACCGGAAGCCCGTCGACCGGGCCCCAGACGTCAATGTCGTAACGGAGCGAGAGCGGTGCGGTCAACAGGACCACCGCCCCGCCCTCACGTGCCGCGAGCGGGCGCAACAACTGCAACGTCGCGGCGAGCGCTGCTGCCGACACATCCGCGGGTGCGGCGGCGTAGAGGACGCCGGTGCCCGCCGCGCCACGCACGTGGAGTCCGAGTTCGGTTGCTGCGTCGGCGATTTCAGCGACCGCACCAAGGCGGCAGGTGATCTTGAGAGCGATGCCGGTGCCATCGGTCGGGCACGGCAGCAGCCACGGCCAGTCGAGGTCGGGGACCACTTCGGTGGTGGTTCCGAACTCGTCGCGTGCGGCTTCGACGCGACCGGGGACTCCGTCGGCGGTGCCCTCGATCAGCAGCGCCACCGTCGTGAGTTTGCCCGGCTGCCAGTCGATTTCGAGTGCCGCGGGAGCCAGCTGCGAATGACACAGCCGCGCAAGGAGTGGTTCGAGCTCGTCAGAACGAACCGATGCGGTAACCCAGGAACGGGTTTCGGGGACAGGGTGCAGCCGGAAGGTCGCCTCGGTGATGACGGCGAGCGTGCCGTAGGAGCCGACGAGCAGCTTGCCCAGGTCGTAGCCCGCGACGTTCTTGACGACCTTGCCACCGGAGTGCGCGATGGTGCCGTCGGCGAGGACGACGGTGATACCGATCAGCAGGTCGCGGGCCGTACCGTGCAGCAGCCGGTGCGGTCCACTCGTGTTGGTCGCCAGGACGCCACCGATGGTGCCGCCCTGCACCGGCTCGTCGAGACTGAGCAACTGGCCGCTGTCGCGAACGTGCTCCTGGAGATCTGCGAGCGGCATACCGGCCCCGGCGCGGACGATGAGATCACCCGGCTGGTGCTCGATCAGCCGGTCCAGGGCCCGGGTATCCAGCACCAGATCAGGGGCAGGGCACACTCCGCCGAACGTCTGTTTGGTGCCGTTGCCGCGCACCACCGTCACGGCACTGCGTTCGTCGACCGCGCGCAGCACCGTCGAGACCTGCTCGGTGGTCGTCGGGCGAGCGACGCATCCGGGCACATGGCCATCGAGGGCATCGGAGTGTTCGCCGGGTCGCACGTCGACACCCAGATCGTGCAGCGGAGTGATCAGATCCATCGTCAGAAGACCTCGCCCAGCCCGGCGGCCTGCACCGGATGCGCGGCGTGCCGCTTGCCCGGGACCTCACCGCACAGGCGCGGAGTGGGAAAGACCTTGCCGGGGTTGGAGATTCCCGTCGGGTCGAAGGCGCAGCGTACGAGTTGCATGGTGTCCAGGTCGTCATCGGTGAACATCTTGGGCATGTGCTTGGCCTTGTCGGCGCCGACACCGTGCTCGCCGGTGATCGAGCCGCCGTGCGCCAGGCACAGGTCGAGTATGGCGCCGGACGTCTCCTCGGCGGCCGCCGCCTGACCGGGCACACGCTCATCGAAAAGAACCAGCGGATGCAAGTTGCCGTCACCGGCGTGGAAGACGTTGGCCACCCGCAGACCGCGCTCTCGAGCGAGGGCGGTCATCGACCGCAACACCTCCGGCAGCGCCGTGCGCGGAATGACGCCGTCCTGCACGATGTAGTCGGGGCTGATCCGGCCGACGGCGGCGAAGGCTGACTTCCGACCGCGCCAAATGGCCTGGCGTTCCTCATCATCGGCGGCGATCCGGATCTCGAACGCCCCGGCGTCGCGGCAGTGTGCCTCTGCGGCAGCCAGTTCCACCGACACCTCGTGCTCGGGCCCGTCCAACTCGACCACCAGCACCGCACCCGCGCCCTGCGGGTAGTTGCAGGCGACCGCGGCCTCGGCGGCCTCGATCGCCAGCGCATCCATCATCTCGATTGCCGCAGGCACGATGCCCGCGCCGATGATCGCCGAGACCGCCGCACCCGCGGAGTCGGTGTCGGCAAATCCCGCGAGGAACGTCTGGACCGCGGCCGGAGAGCGGGTCAGTCGCACGGTGACCTCGGTCGCGATGCCGAGCGTGCCCTCGGAGCCGACGAAGGCGCCGAGCACGTCGTAACCCGGCGCGTCTGGCGCAGTGCTGCCGAGGGTGGTGCGTTCGCCGTCCGGTAGGACGACCTCGGCCGCGACGACATGGGTGACGGTGAAGCCGTATTTCAGGCAGTGCGCACCACCGGAGTTCTCGGCGACGTTGCCGCCGATGCTGCACACCTGCTGGCTGGAGGGGTCCGGTGCGAAGTAGTAACCCTCCGGGCGAGTGCGCGTCGAGACGTTGAGATTGATGACACCCGGGTCGACGACGGCCCGCTGATCACGCGCGGAAACGCTTCTGATCTCACGGAATCCACTCATGACGATCAGCACACCGTCGGCGTGGGGAGTGCTCCGCCGGACAGCCCGGTGCCCGACCCGCGTGCCACGAACGGCACGCCGTGCTCGGCGCAGGCACGCACGGCGCGTTGAACGTCGTCGGCGCTGCGCGCAAGGACCACCAGAGCGGGGGTCACCCGATAGAGCAGCAGCCCGTCGCAGTCGTAGGTGGCCAGTTGGGTCGGGTCGTCGATGACGGCCTCGGACGCAAGCACCGACCGCAGCTGTGCGGTGACAGCTGCGATCGGTGTTGGGTTGTTCGTCATACAAAATCAGGGCATGCGTGCGTATGCCGGGAGCGTGAGGAAGTCGGCGTAGTCGTCCGCGACGGCAACCTGCAGGAAGGTCGCCTTGGCTTCGTCGTAGTCGGCCGCGTCGCCAGGCAGATCGGCGATCACCTCGTCCACCAGCTTCAGCACCAGCGCCTCGGTGACCTGCTCGCCGGTGTCGGCGAGCTTCACGTCGTTCTGGATCTGCTGCCAGATCTGCGAACGGCTGATCTCGGCAGTGGCGGCGTCCTCCATCAGGTTGTAGATGCCGACGGCGCCGCGACCGGCGAGCCAGGACTTGAGGTACTGCAGTGCCACGTCGATGTTGCTGCGCAGGCCGGCAGAGGTGACGTCGCCCGGAGTTGACTTCACGTCGAGCAACTGCGCCGCCTGCACGTTGGCCTCCGGCACGTTGTCGATCTGGTTGGGCTTGTCGCCCAGCACCTTGGTGAAGACCTCCTTGCAGGTCTCGACCATCGCCGGGTGGGCCACCCACGAGCCGTCGAAGCCGTCACCGGCCTCGCGGGACTTGTCGGCGGTGACCTTCTCGTAGGCCGCCTTGTTGACCGACTCGTCCTTGCTCGGGATGAATGCCGCCATACCGCCGATCGCGGACGCACCGCGTCGGTGGCAGGTGTTGACCAGAAGCTGGGTGTAGGCCTTCATGAACGGAACCGTCATACCCACCGAATTGCGGTCCGGCACAATGTAATCCGCGCCTCGCGTGCGGTAGGTCTTGATGACCGAGAAGAGGTAGTCCCAGCGGCCGGCGTTGAGGCCGGAGGAGTGATCACGCAGCTCGTAGAGGATCTCTTCCATCTCGAACGCGGCGGGCAGCGTCTCGATCAGGCAGGTCGCGCGGATGGTGCCCTGCGGTATGCCGAGCCGGTCCTGCGCCAGTTTGAAGGCGTCGTTCCAGAGACGCGCCTCCTTGTGGCTCTCCATCTTCGCCAGGTAGAAGTAGGGGCCCTTGCCGGCGTCGATCTGCTTCTGCGCGCACGCGGCGAAGTAGAGCGCGAAGTCGACGAGCGACCCGGAGGTCTCCTCACCGTCGACCAGGATGTGCTTCTCCGGCATGTGCCAGCCGCGAGGCCGCACGATGATCGTCGGCCGCTGCTCCGGCGCGACGAGCTTGTATTCCTTGCCTTCGGCGCTGGTGAAGTCGATCGTGCCGTCGAGCGCGTCCTTGAGGTTCAGCGGACCCTCGACGACGTTCTCCCACAGCGGGGTGTTGGCGTCCTCCTGGTCGGCCAGCCATGCCCTGGCGCCGGAGTTGAGCGCGTTGATCGTCATCTTGCGGTCGGTCGGGCCGGTCATCTCGACGCGGCGGTCCTCCAGACCGGGCGCCAGCGGGGCGACCTTCCACTCGGGGTCCTCGCGGACCGAGCGGGTCTCGGCCAGGAAATCCAGATCGTTGCCGGCCGCCACGTCGGCGACGCGCTGCTTGCGGGCCTCGAGGGCCTCGAGGCGACGGGGGTTCAGCTCGCGATGCAGCTCGGCGATGAGCTCCAGCGCGGTCGTGCTGAGGATCTCGGCATACCTCGGCTGGATCGGGCCAGTGACTTGCACGCCGTTCGGAAGTTTCGGCGTGGTCTCGTCGGACATTGGTACAACCTCCACAATGTGATGTGAAACTTTCGCATGTCGGAATTCTCTGGCTCGCTACGGGCAGCCTAGCGTGCGCCCTCCCGACGATCATTTCGGCCCTCACCGGGCCACGCAAGTGGCTGTCCGCTGGACGTCTTCACACCGCGAATGGCGGGTGAGTCCTGTCACGTCGGCTCGATCTACTCGCGAGTAACCGCCGTGACACGGAACCCTGGGTCAGTGACAACCTCGCTGGCCCCGCGCCGACCCGCTGCCGATGGCGACGCACCGCTGTCCGCGCTGCGCGTGCGGGTCGCGCTGTTCGCCCTCGCGCTGGGTGGTTTCGCCATCGGGACAACGGAATTCGTCACGATGGGACTGCTGCCGCAGATCGCTGACGGTGTGCACATCAGCATCCCGACCGCTGGTCACGTCGTCTCGGCATACGCGCTGGGGGTTGTGGTCGGAGCACCGCTGGTCGCGATGCTTGCCGCCGGCGTGCGCCGCAAAGTCGTCCTGGTCGCACTGATGGCGGCGTTCGCGGTGGGCAACGTCGGCTCGGCGCTCGCGCCCAACTACTCATTGCTGCTCGTCGCGCGCTTCGTCAGCGGACTGCCGCACGGCGCCTTCTTCGGAATCGGTTCGGTGGTGGCCGCGTCTCTCGTGCCGCGGCACCGGCGCACATCGGCCGTGGCGATGATGCTGGCCGGGTTGACCGTAGCGAACATCGTGGGCGTCCCACTGGGGACGCTGCTCGGACAGCACCTCGGTTGGCAGTGGCCCTACGTCTTCGTCGGCGTGGTCGCGCTGGTCACGGTGGTGGCCGTCCTTGCCTGGGTGCCGATGCAGTCGGCGGACGCCGGGGCGTCCGCACGATCGGAGCTGAGTGCGCTGGCGCGCCCGCAGGTGTGGCTGACGCTCGGTGTCGGGACCGTCGGTTTCGGCGGCATGTTTGCGACCTTCTCCTACATCACCCCGACGATGACGCACCTGGCCGGCTTCCAGGACGCCGCGGTGCCCCTGATCCTGGTCGCGTATGGCGTTGGTATGACGCTTGGCACGATGCTCTCGGGACGTGTCGCGGCATACGGGATGTTGCGCGGGATGATCGCGATGCTGGCGGCGATCGCGGTGCTGCTGGCGGTCTTCGGCGTGCTGGCCCAGGCCCGGCCGACCGCGGTGCTGGCTGTCTTCCTGCTCGGTCTCCTACCCTCCGTGCTCGTGCCGTTGCTGCAGACCCGACTGATGGATGTTGCGAACAAAGGGCAGTCGCTGGCGGCCGCGTTGAACCACTCGACGCTGAACATCGCCAACGCGCTGGGTGCGTGGCTGGGCAGCGTCGTGCTCTCCCACGGCCTCGGCTACGAGTGGCCCAGCCGGGTCGGCGCCATGCTGGCTGTCGCCGGCATCGCGATCGCCGGCGTCAGTGCACTGCTCGCGCGCCGGGAGAAATGAAACTCGTCCGCCTGCCGGTGATCTGCTGAGTTCGGACGAGGGCGCCTGCCATGGGAGACTGTGGCAAGTCACCTACTCCCGCCGTTTTCGAGGTAAGCCCCGTTGTCACCCATGGCTCGTCAGGCGCTGCCGCCCGCCGCAACGCCACCGGACCTGATCCGGAATTTCTGCATCATCGCGCACATCGACCACGGCAAGTCCACGCTGGCCGATCGGATGCTGCAGATCACCGGCGTCGTGGACCAGCGGGCGATGCGTGCGCAGTACCTCGACCGGATGGACATCGAGCGGGAGCGTGGCATCACGATCAAGAGCCAGGCGGTCCGTATGCCGTGGGAGGCGGACGGAACCACCTACTGCCTCAACATGATCGACACACCCGGACACGTCGACTTCACCTATGAGGTGTCGCGCTCGCTGGCGGCCTGCGAAGGCGCCGTCCTGCTGGTCGACGCGGCACAGGGCATCGAGGCGCAGACCCTGGCGAACCTCTACCTCGCCATGGAGAACGACCTGACGATCGTCCCGGTGCTCAACAAGATCGACCTGCCGTCGGCTCAGCCAGAGAAGTATGCCGAGGAGCTCGCGGGCCTCATCGGGTGCGACCCGTCCGAGGTGCTGCAGGTTTCGGGCAAGACCGGCGTGGGCGTCGAACCCCTGCTGGACGAGATCGTCCGGCAGCTCCCGGCACCGCAGGGTGATGCCGACGCTCCGGCACGGGCGATGATCTTCGACTCGGTCTACGACACCTACCGCGGTGTGGTGACCTACGTGCGTGTCATCGACGGGTCGTTGAGCCCTCGCGAACGCATCGAGATGATGTCGACCGGCGCCATACACGAACTGCTCGAGATCGGTGTCAGCTCACCGGAGCCGAAGCCGTCTGACGGTCTCGGCGTGGGTGAGGTCGGCTACCTCATCACCGGTGTGAAGGATGTGCGCCAGTCCCGTGTCGGTGACACGGTCACCACGGCCCGCCGTGGCGCGACCACCGCATTGGGGGGTTACCGCGACCCGAAACCGATGGTCTACTCCGGCCTCTATCCCATCGACGGCTCGGACTACCCGATCCTGCGAGATGCCCTGGACAAGCTGAAACTCAACGATGCGGCACTGGTCTACGAGCCGGAGACGTCGGTGGCACTCGGCTTCGGGTTCCGGATCGGCTTCCTGGGCATGCTGCACCTGGAGATCGTCCGCGAGCGACTGGAGCGCGAGTTCGACCTCGATCTGATCTCGACCCTGCCGAGCGTGGTCTATGACGTGCGGCTCGACGACGGGCAGACGGTCACGGTGACCAACCCCAGTGAGTTCCCCGACGGCAAGGTCTCGGCCATCACCGAGCCGGTGGTGCGCGGCACGATCCTGGCGCCCAGCGAGTTCATCGGCGCGGTCATGGAGCTGTGCCAGTCGCGGCGCGGGACGCTGCGTGGGATGGACTACCTGTCGCCCGAGCGAGTGGAGATGCGCTACACGCTGCCGCTCGCCGAGATCGTCTTCGACTTCTTCGACGCATTGAAGTCCAAGACCCGCGGATATGCCTCTCTCGACTACGAACCCGACGGCGAGCAGGAGGCCGACCTGGTCAAGGTCGACGTGCTGCTGCAGGGCGACAAGGTCGACGCGTTCTCCAACATCGTGCACCGCGACAAGGCCTATGCGTATGGCGTGTCGATGGCGACCAAGTTGAAGGAACTCATCCCGCGGCAGCAGTTCGAGGTGCCGATCCAGGCCGCCATCGGCACGCGGGTGATCGCCCGGGAAAACATCCGCGCCATCCGCAAGGACGTGCTGGCCAAGTGCTACGGCGGCGACATCAGCCGTAAGCGCAAGCTGCTGGAGAAGCAGAAGGAAGGCAAGAAGCGGATGAAGATGGTCGGCTCCGTCGAGGTCCCGCAGGAGGCCTTCATCGCCGCGCTGTCGCAGGACACCGGCGCCGTGGAGAAAGCGAAGAAGTAAGTGCCGCAACAGGATTCGGCGTCTTTGTCTGCTTCGACTCATCTGGCGAGGACTCGGTCGTTCACGCGTCGCGGCGGCCGGATGGCCGAGCGGCATCACCGCGCGCTGGCTGATCACGGCCCGGCATACCTGCTGGACGTCCCGATGGTTGGCGAGGGCACGACCGTGGAGCCCGACTTCCGGCTCGACGTGGCAGCGGCCTTCGGCCGGACGGCGCCGCTGGTCGTCGAGATCGGCTCCGGTGGCGGCGACTGTGTGGTGCACGCCGCGAAGCAGCACCCGGACTGGAACTTCCTGGCGATCGAGGTCTGGGTTCCGGGAGTGGCCCAGACGATCGCGAAATGCGTCCACGAGGGTGTCGACAACGTGCGGTTGATCTGCGCCGACGCCGCCCAAGCGCTGCCCAGCATGCTGGGGGCTGGGAGCGTGCGGGAGGTGTGGACCTTCTTCCCCGATCCGTGGCCGAAGTCCAAGCATCACAAGCGCCGGCTCGTGCAACCGGACTTCGCCGACAAGGTCGCCGATCTGCTGGAGCCGGAAGGCAATTGGCGGCTTGCCACTGACTGGGCCGACTACGCGTGGCAGATCCGGGACGTGGTCGAGGGGTGTGCCGGGCTGGTCAATCCGTATGCCGGACGACTGGCCGACCCGGGTGATGTCGAGGTCGATCCGCGCGGCGACCATGGCGGCTTCGCACCGCGTTTCGAGGGGCGCGTCGAGACCCGTTTCGAGCGCAAGGGGCTTCGGGTGGACCGCGTCGTGCGGGACGTGGTCGGGACGCGCCGCCCTACCAGTCAGTAACATAGCTTCATGACCTCGACGTACCAGCTCTATCAGCGCTTGACCGCCAAGCCGTTCGGACGGCAGCTCTTCGCCCTGGGCTTCATGGCGCGAGCGCCATACTTCGCAACCGTGCAGCCACAGGTCCGTGAGATGGCACCCAATCGCGGGGTGGTGCGCATCCGTAAGTGGCGAGGCGTGCAGAACCACATCGGCACGATCCACGCTATTGCGGTGGCCAACGGTATGGAAGCGGCGATGGGACTGCTCGCCGAGGCGTCCGTCAAGCCCGGGACTCGCTGGATTCCCAAGGGGATTCAGCTCGACTACATCACCAAGGTGCCCAGTGCGGTTGACTGCATCGCCGAGACGGATCCGGCCGACTGGGACCAGCCGACACCGCACGAGGTGCGGGTGCGGGTGACCGGGAAACTCGCTGACGGCACCGAGGTGGTCAAGGGCGTCATACCGCTATGGGTGACCGAGAACCGTCGCTGACCGTCAGCTGCGCTTGGCAATTGCGACGAGTTCCGCGGGGGCGCCACGTAAGCGGCGGGGCCCGGTCCACACCGCGCGCAGCTGCCGACGCAGGCCGAGCGTGGTGCGAACCTCGCACAAGGTGCCGGTGGCGAGCGCGTCGGACACCGCGAGGCGGCTCAGCACAGCCGGCGCGGTGCCCGACAGAACGCTGACTCGCACCGCTGCGTTGCTCGCGAGCTCGACCATCGGTCGGGCCGGCGCGCCGAGGGCTTCGTCGAGCGCGACGCGCGTGCCAGAGCCGGGTTCGCGCATCACCAGCGGGGTTTCGCGTAATTCCAGCTCCGTCACTGGGGATCGCCGGCGGGCCCACCTGTGCTGCGGAGGCACGACGAGAACCAGCTCATCGTGAGCGACCACCAGGTGGTTCACCCCGCGAGGTGGGCGCGGGCCTTCGATGAACCCGAGGTCGCACCTGGCCTCGTGCAAGTCGTCGAGGACGTCGTGTGTGTTGTGCACGTGGACCTCGACGCGCACCTCCGGATGCGTTTCGCGCAAGGCTCCGAGCCACGAGGGCAAGAGGTGCTCGGCGACAGTCTGACTCGCCGCGACGACGATCGACTCCGCGCTATCGGTGGCGAGCGACCTTGCGCCTTCTGACAATTCGCGAGCCGCTTGTATGACGTTCCTGGACCATTCGACGACCAGCAGGCCGGAGTCGGTCAGCGTCGACCCGTGCGTCGAGCGGTGCAGCAGGGTCACCTCGAGGTGGCGTTCCAGCCGGGCGATCGATCGGCTCGCATTGGGCTGAGCGACACCGGTGGCACGGGCGCCGGCCGACAGGCTGCCGTGATCGGCGACCGCAACGAGCAGCTCGAGCGCGCTCAAGTCCGGCCAGTTCGTCATATGCGGAGGATATACCCGGCATGGAGATATGACGGCTACCGCTTCGATGGATGGTGGCTGAACCTTGAAGAGTGGCAATGACGGTGAAATCTCAGGGTCGGTCTCGATACGCCGCTCGTCCCTCGCGGCACTCGACCCGCAAGGATGACGGGTCTCGATACGCCGCTCGTCCCTCGCGGCACTCGACCAGCGAGGGAGGCGGGTCTCGATCCGCTTATCTGCCCGGGCTCGCTGTCGCGGTCGTCATCGCTTGTGTCGCAACGCTGCTCGGTCATTTTGCCCCCGTCATCGGCGGTCCGGTCTTCGGGATCGTCATCGGCATCATCGCCGGAAGCGCCATCCCGGCGCTGCACGGTGACCGTCGCTTCGCCCCGGGTGTGGCCTTCGCGGGAACGGGCGTCCTGCAGTTGTCGATCGTCGTCCTGGGGACCGGACTGTCGCTTTCGCAGGTGGTGCACGTCGGTGGTGACTCGTTGCCGGTGATGCTCGGGACGTTCGCCGTCGCGATCGGCGGGGCGTTCGTGTTCGGACGCTTGCTCGGCATCAACGGTGAGTTGGCCACCCTCATCGGGGTAGGCACGGGTATCTGTGGCGCCTCTGCCATCGCCGCGACGACGGCCGTCATACGCCCGAAGCAGTCGAATGTCGCCTACGCCATCGGCACCATCTTCACGTTCAACATCCTTGCGGTGCTGCTGTTTCCGCCGATCGGGCACCTGATCGGCATGACGGGCCACTCCTTCGGGCTGTGGAGCGGGACGGCGGTCAACGACACATCGTCAGTGGTCGCTGCGGCATACAGCTTCGGCGACGGCGCGGGGCCGTACGCGATCGTGGTCAAGCTGACCCGCTCGCTGATGATCATCCCGATCGTCGTCGTGCTCGCGTTCGTGACGGCACGTCGCGAAGCCGCGAACAACGGTGAGCGGGCGAAGATCCCGTGGCGCAAGGTGGTGCCGGCCTTCCTCATCGGCTTCCTGGTCGCCGCGGCGCTCAACTCGATCGGGGCGATCCCCACGGCGTGGCACGACGGATTGACCTTCGCCGGAACGTTCCTGATCACCGTCGCCCTCGCTGCGATCGGAGTGGGCCTGCGGCCCGCTGCGCTCCGTGCAGCCGGCGCTCGCCCGCTCGCCCTCGGCGCGATGTTGTGGGTGTGCGTATCGCTCGCCAGCCTCGGTCTGCAGGCTGTGACCGGCACGCTCTGAGGGTGCGGTCGATCAGCTGCGAGAACGTATGGCGGCCAACGAGATCCGGGCATGCTTATGCAGCTCGGCATCGACCGTGACGCCGGCGGAACGCAGGTTCATGCAGACCGCACCGAGTGTCCCGTCTGCCATGGGTAGGACGGGTCCGCCCCACCCGCGTTCGCGCAGCAGCCCGGTGACGGTGGTGCGCAAACCCTCCTGGTGGAAGAGCACGCTGCCGCCGACTACCAGCGGCGCATCGCGGTCGGCAGAGGGGAGGGCGGTCACGGTGTCCGCGAGACAGACGCCGGCGTCGTCGACGATCGATCGAGCGACGTCGTCGATGTCGGCGTGATCGAAGGCCAGCGGTGCAAAGCGTGCGATGCCGGGCGTCGGGATCGCGTAGAGGTTCGCCACGAGTTGGTCGAGCAGCACGTCCTTGTCGGCGGCTCGGTCGCCGGTGACACCGGCGGCGGGAAGCAACACATCGGTGAGGGAGGTCTGCGGGCCACGGCCGTCGAGGTCCGCGGTGACCGCACGCACGACGCGGCGGGCGATCCAGTAGCCGGATCCGTCGTCGCCGAGCAGCCAACCGCGGCCGTCGCCGCGGGCTGTAGTCACGCCGTCGTGGACGACGATCGCCGCGGCCCCGGTGCCGGAGACCAGGGCGGCACCACTGAGCTGCGCCGTGCCCGCGAAGAACATCGCCTCCAGGTCGCTGCCCAGGTGCAGGGTCGCACCGACACCGAGTTGTTGCAGGCCACGCTCGACCCCGGTCAGACCGACCGCGGAGCCGGCCATGGCGGCGAGGGCGTGACCGATCTCGCCGGGCCCCGCGCCAGCCTGGCCCAATGCCTCGGTAGCTGCCGAACGCATAGCATTCGCAACGCTTTCCACACCGGAAGCGGTCGGATTGCCGCCGCCGGCGACGGCATACCCGGAGCACGTGCCCTCGGCGTCGTGGACGAGCGCGCGTGTGGAGGTGCCACCCGCATCGACGGTGAGGAAGAGGCTCATGGGTCATTCATACCGGTCGCCGGTCCTCGGGGAGGCGTCCGGGTTCGGAGCGGCTCCGAGTTCTGCGGACCTACGATGGTGCGGTGCCCTCAGCCCTGCCCGACGGAGAACCCGTCCCGTCCGATGGTTCGCTGCCTGCAACGGCTCTCACCGGGCTCGCGGAGCGGCAACTGGGCATCTACCTGCATGTGCCGTTCTGCTCGGTGCGTTGCGGTTACTGCGATTTCAACACCTACACCGTCAGTGAACTCGGCGGTCACGGCGCCGGCATCTCGACGTATGCCGATGCGGTTGTCGCCGAGCTGAACCTGGCACGACATGTGCTGGGTGACGCCACGCCCGCAGTCAGCACTGTCTTCGTCGGCGGTGGCACACCGACGATGCTGCGCGCCGGTGATCTGGTGCGCATGCTGGGTGAGGTTCGCTCCGGCTTCGGTCTGACGGATGACGCCGAAGTCACGACCGAAGCAAACCCGGACACTGTGGATCCTCAGGTCGCGGCGGCGCTCGCTGCCGGAGGCTTCAACCGGGTCAGCCTCGGCATGCAGTCGGCCGTCCCGCATGTTCTCGCGACTCTGGAACGAACCCATGACCCCGCCGGGGTCGCAACCGCGGTGCGCGCGGTGCGCGAGGCAGGCATGCAGGTGAGTCTGGATCTCATCTACGGCACGCCGGGGGAGAGCACGGACGATTGGCGGCGCAGCCTCGACGCCGCCGTCGAGTTGGAACCGGACCACATCAGTGCCTACGCACTCGTCGTCGAGCAGGGCACCAAGCTTGCCACGCAGGTACGCCGCGGCCTGGTCGAGATGCCGGAGGACGACGACGAGGCGACGAAGTACGAAATCGCCGAATCGGTCCTGTCCGCAGCGGGTTTCGACTGGTACGAGATCAGCAACTGGGCGCGGCGACCCGACGCCCGGTGCCGACACAACGAGCTCTACTGGCGCGGGGACCACTGGTGGGGTGTCGGCCCCGGCGCACACAGCCATGTCGGAGGGGTCCGCTGGTGGAACGTGAAACACCCTGCGCCCTATGCGGATCGGGTCATGGCGGGCACCTCGCCCGGCGCAGGTCGCGAGCTGCTCACTGCCGAGCAGCGGTATGACGAGAAGGTCTTGCTCGGCATACGGCTGACCGAGGGCCTGCCGCTCGATGCACTTCACGCGCCCGGTCGGGCTGCCGTCGCCGGGCTCATCGCGGACGGTCTGCTCGACGGCGCTGCTGCCGTCCGGTGGGAGCGTCCCGCGGCCCGGCTGACGCTGCGCGGTCGCCTGCTCGCCGACACGGTGGTCCGCGTCCTACTGGGCTACTGACCGATCGGTGGCAGCTCCGCCGGCAGGTCGAGTGCGGTGAAGTGCTCGACACCGAGGAAGGACGTGATGCCCGAGATCCGAGCGTCACGGAGGGTGAGGACGGTGATGGCCCACGCTCCATGTGAGGGAGCACCGTCCGGGCGCAGGTAACAGGCGACCGCCGGCTGCGCGTTCACGCTCGTGGGCAGGGTCCGCCAGCTTCCGCAGTTGCCCATCGGCACCTGCGCGGCGAAGTCGCCGACTGCCGTCAGTCCGGCATACCAGTGGGGCATCGGTGGCATCGCCCAGGTGACGTCCTCGGTCACCAGGTCGATGAGCGCGTCGGTGTCGCGGTGCTCAAGTGCCGTGGTGAAGCGTTGGACGACCGCATTCAGCTGCCGATCACCGATACGCCGGGCGGTGGCCTGCTGCGACGGGTCTGGTACTCGTCGAGTGACCGTCGCCCGGGCTCGCTGCAGCGCACTGTTGACCGATGTCGTCGTGGTGCGCATCATCGTCGCGATTTCCTCGGCGGGGAAGCCGAGCACGTCGAAGAGCAGGAGCGCGGCACGTTGATTTCCCGGTAGGTGCTGGAGTGCCGCAACGAAGGCGAGCTCCACCGCCTCCCGTTCCTCGTAGCGTGCTGCGGGCGATGTTGTGCCCTGCCGCGCGTGACCGACATACGGACCGAGCCAGGCGACGTCACCGCTCGGTGCATCGTCGACCACCGCCCGGGCACTGGCCGGTCCGAGATCGACGGGCATCGCCCGCCGGCCACGGGCACGGGCGAGGTCGATGCACGAGCGCGTGGCCACCGTGTAGAGCCAGGTCCGCAGCGTACTGCGGCCCTCGAAGTCGCCCAGGCCACGCCATGTCTTGACCAGCGCGTCCTGCAGCGCGTCGTCGGCGTCGTGGGACGCGGCGAGCATTCGGTAGCAGTGCGCGTGGAGCTCGGGAAGCAGCGGTCGCACGAGGCGGTCGTATGCCGCACGGTCGCCCCGGCGGGCCAGCGCGAGGTCGCCGTCGGCGCCGGATGACCCCGTGACCGAGGGTTCCCGGGAAGAAGTTTCGCTCACCCCGATGAGTATGCCGCGAACGCGACGTCTCACTCATGAGGCTTGTTCTGCGTTTGCGTTGCGAGTCCTGAATCAACTGCCATTTCCGGAACACGAGCGACGGGCCACGGGACCCGCAGAAGGAGCTGAAGCATGAACACAACTGTCGAGGTCGGTGCGGATGTCGAGAAGGCGACGCTGACGACATATCTGCACGAGCAGCGTGCGGCGGTGCTCGCGATCGTGGATGGCCTGGACGACGTGGCCATGCGGACGCCGGTGGTGCCGTCGGGGTGGTCGCCGATCGGGCTGATCTGGCATCTGGGTGGAGCCGAGATGTACTGGTTCCAGATCGTGTTGGCCGGCCGGGTGCCCGACGACGACGGCGAGGACGAGCCGGACGACGAGGATCCGGATGAGGGGTTCCGCACCGACGAGCCGGTCGCCGAGGTGCTTGCCGCCTACCGTGCGCAGTGCGCCGAGTCGGACGAGGCGCTCGCCTCGGTCTCGCTGGATGACGCGCCGCGCGGCCCCGTCGTCCCGGAGCACACCGAGCTCGCCACCAGTGTGCGAACCATCGTGTTGCACATGATCGAGGAGACCGCCCGGCACGCGGGTCATCTGGACATCGCGCGCGAACTCCTCGACGAACGCACCGGACTCGGCCCGCGGTAGGAGGATGGGCTCGTGGACATGGGACGGGGTATGGAGTGACTGACACGGGTTTGAAGGCAACGACCCTCGCGGCGCTGCAGGACGCACGGGACCACGTGCTCGAGGCGGTCGATGGACTCGGTCCGGCAGACCTGCGGCGTGCCGTATTGCCCAGCGGGTGGAACATGCTGGGGCTGGTGAATCACCTCACAGTCGACGTGGAGCGGCTCTGGTTCAGCGCCGTGGCGGCGGGCGACCCGGCCGCGATCGCGCAGTTCGACGCGCCGTCGAACGCCTGGCACGTCCCGCCGGACGTGCCGCCGGACGCCGTGCTCACGGCCTACCACGACGAGTGCGCGAGGGCGGATCGTGTCCTTGCGGACGCGGACTTCGGCGCACCTCCGGCGTGGTGGCCGGCCGACCAGTTCGGCGACTGGCGATTGGCATCGGTGGGCGAAGCGGTCTTGCATGTGATCGTCGAAACCGCCTCGCACGCGGGCCAACTGGACGCCGCGCGCGAACTCATCGACGGGCACCAGTGGCTGGTACTCACCTGATGCTGAACGGGTGCACTGACTCAGGGGGCGTCACACCTGCAGGTCCAATCCGAAGTCGTGACACGTCACGCTGTGGGTGAGGGCGCCGATCGAGATCGCGTCAGCGCCTGCGCGGGCGAGTTCCTGCACGGTCTCCTCGTCGACGCCTCCGGAGACTTCGGTGATCAGCGGCGCCGGGTGACGCCGGATGTGGGACACACCCGTGGCGACCTGCCATGCCTCCATGTTGTCCAGCAGCACCGCGTGTACGACGGGCGCCAGCCCCTGCTCGATGCGCTCGACGTCGAACGCCAGCAATGTGTCGAGTTGCTCGATGGTGTCGACCTCGATCTCGACCCGCACGAGGTGACCGCTGTCGGCTGCGAGCCGCTGCAGGACGGGCAGCAGGCCACCGCCCAGACCGATGTGGTTGTCCTTGACCAGGATTGCGTCATACAGGCCGAAGCGGTGGTTGGTGCCGCCACCGTGCAGCACGGCGCGCTTCTCCAACTCGCGCAGGCCTGGGGTGGTCTTGCGCGTGTCGACGATGCGTGCCTTCGTCCCGTCGACGAGGTCGACGAAAACGCTGGTGCGAGAAGCGATTCCGGTGAGATGGCCAAGAAGGTTGAGTGCAGTGCGCTCGGCGGTCAGCACCGACCGTGCCGAACCGCTGACGGTGGCAACGAGGTCACCGGCCGCGAGCTTGTCGCCCGCCTGCTTGGCCCACTCGATCTGCAGGGACGGGTCGACGGCCAGGAAAGTGGCTGTGGCGGCATCGCCGCCCGAGAGGACTCCCTCCTCCCGGCTGACGATGTATGCCGTGCCCAGGGCGTCCTCCGGCACGGTCAACCGGGTGGTGAGATCGCCACCCAGACCGAGGTCTTCGGTCAGCGCGGTTTGCACGACGCGGTCGAGCCCTGGCGAAAAGACGTTCCCGGCCGGCGGGGTGGTGGTCATGCGCTAACTCCTTGCGGTGCAACGGAATCGGTGCGGCGGTGCGCGCCAATGCTGACGGGATGGGTGAGCGCCGAGCGGGCGATGAGCCAGGCGACATACGCGACGTCGTCACCGGTGTGGGGGGCGAGCGTCTCGACAGCACGCTCCAGGGTCTCACCGTCGCGCAGTACGCCGCACGCGCTGCCGAGCAGCGCGCGCACGTCCTGCACCGGCATGGCTGCCGAGCCGTCGCGGGGGAGTACCGTCGCGCGGTCGACCGGCGGGATGGAGTCGGTCCACCGGTCGGCGGACAAGTTGCACGCGTCCTGCGCTGCGGCGCGGCCGGTCACAACCGCCTCGAGCAGCGAGTTGGAAGCGAGTCGGTTGGCGCCGTGGAGGCCGGTGCGGGAGACCTCGCCGATGGCCCAAAGGCCCGGCACCGAGCTGCGGCTGTGCTGGTCGACGGTGATGCCCCCATTGAGTAGTGCAGGGCCGGCCGGACCGGCAGAAGGTCCGTCGCGATGTCCAGTCCGCACGCGGCGGCAAGACCGGCGACGGCAGGGAATCTGGTTGTCACGTCAGGGATTTCGCGCGCGTCCAGGCGGACCGTACGGCCGGCGGTGAGCTGCTCCCAGACTGCGGCGGCCACGACGTCACGCGGCTGCAACTCCTCGACGAACCGGGTGCCGTCGGCCAGCAGGGTGGCGCCGGCGCCACGCAACGCCTCGGTCAACAGCGGCATCGGGTCTCGCGGCACGTCGAGAGCGGTGGGGTGGAACTGCACCAGGTGCAGGTCGTCGGTGCGCGCACCGATCCGGGCAGCGAGGGCCACGCCCTGGCCGAGCGCGGTTGTCGGGTTGGTGGTGTGCGACCAGAGACCGCCGAGCCCGCCGGTGGCGAGCACCACCCGTTCGGTCTCGATCGCCTCTGCCGCACCGTCTTCGCGTCGCACGATCACACCACTCACCGAGCCGTGTGCATCGGTGAGAATCTCGACCAGCGAATGGTTTTCGCGCACGTCGATCGTGGGGAGTGCAGAACTGCGGACGCCATACAGGCGGTGATGGCGGCGCCGCTGTGGTCCCCGGCGTGGGCAACGCGCGGTCGGCTGTGGCCGCCTTCGAGTGCCAGGTCGAGGCTGCCGTCGGCGGCGCGGTCGAACGGCACGTCGAGCTCGGTCAGCAAGCGCACGACGCCGGGTGCGTCAGCGGTGATCCGGTCGATCACGGCGCGATCGCCGGCGAATGCTCCGGCGCGCCAGGTGTCATCGGCGTGATCCTGGGTGGAGTCGTTCGGCGAGATTGCAGCTGCGACGCCGCCCTGCGCCCACATGCTCGCGGCGCCCGAGGTGAGCGACTCCGCCGTGACCAGGATGCACGGCTCGGTGGCCGCCCAGGCGCAGGTGAGTCCGGCGAGGCCGGAGCCGACGATGACGATGGGGTTCTGCTTCATCAGTGCACCTCTAACATGCGGTCGATGGCGCGGCGGGCGGCTGCGGCGACTGTGGGGTCGACCTCGATCTCCACGGTGCCCGTCTCCAGCGCATTTCGTATGGCGCCCAACGTGTTTCGCTTCATGTGCGGGCACAGGTTGCACGGGCGGACGAACTCCAGATCGGGGTGCTCTGCGGCGATGTTGTCGCTCATCGAGCACTCGGTGATCAGCGCGACCTTGGCGGGGTGCTCAGTCTCGACATACCGCTGCATGTCCGCGGTCGAGCCGGCGAAGTCGGCCTCCGCGACTACCTCCGGCGGGCACTCGGGGTGGGCCAGCACGGTGACTCCGGGGTGTCCCTGCCGGATCTGCACGATGTCCAGCGGCGTGAAGCGCTCGTGCACCTCACACGCGCCCGGGTGTGTGATGACCTCGACGCCGGTCAGGGCGGCGATGTTCCGGGCGAGGTACTGGTCGGGGATCATGATGACCTTGTCGACCCCGAGCGACTTGATGATCTGAACCGCGTTGCCAGAAGTGCAGCAGATGTCGCTTGCGGCTTTCACTGCCGCCGAGGTGTTGACGTAGGTGACCACGGGAGCGCCCGGGTGCTCTTTGCGAAGCTGTGCAATGTCTTGCGGCGTAATGCTTTCCGCGAGCGAACAGCCCGAGCGAAGGTCAGGCAGCAGCACGCGCTTGCTCGGGTTGAGCAGCTTGGCGGTCTCGGCCATGAAGTGCACACCGGCGAGGACGATCGTGCCGGCTGTGACGGTCTGGGCCTCTCGGGCCAGCGCCAGCGAGTCGCCCTTGATGTCGGCGACGCCGTGGAACACCTCGGGCGTCATGTAGTTGTGCGCCAGGATCACGGCATCCTGCTCGTGCTTCAGTCGCTGGATCGCCTCGATGTCTTCGGCATACATCGCCCACTCGACCTCGGGGATCACGTGCTGCACGGTCTCGTATGCCGCCGCGTGGTCGTAGGACAACTCGCTGATGCTCACTGTCGACTCCCTTGAAATGCTCAATATGAGTAAATGCTGAAACTGAGCATAACACCGATCCTGGCGTGGTACTGATCGGGTCCCATGGCAGGTGACGGCCAAGACCACATCGGCTGACCGAAGAGTGGACGCCGCGGAGACGACGACCTGCGAGCAGTCGGAGCAGAAGGCTCAGCGGGGAGTGGGAGTTTGGTGCCGACCTGGGCGCGCTCTTCACGGACCGAGCCCCGGAAGCGGTAGAGCTTGGCGGGGCGACCGCCGGTCTCGTGCGAGACGCCACCGGTGGGCTCAACCAGTTCGTGCTGCACCTCGACCGCGCGGCGGAAGTTCTGCTTGTGCACGTGCTGGCCGGCGATGGCCTCGACCGTCTCTTGCAGCGCCAGCAGGGTGAATGTCTCCGGCATCAGCTCGAAGATCACCGGCCGATACTGCAGCTTGGCCCGAATGCGAGAGAGGCCGGTGGCCAGGATGCGCCGGTGGTCATGCAGCATCGGGCCGGCTGTGAGCGCGGATATCCTTGCAGCGGAAGGCGATTCGGCGACAAGCCCCGTCTCCCAGAGCAGCTCGTAACGCTGCAGTGCGAGGTCCGGTCGCCACGGCCGTTCGTCATACGCGAACAGGAATCGGCAGCGGTCCAGCCGCTCCGCGGAGTTGGCCGACCAGCGTCGCAGTGCGCGCTCGATCTCCTCTCCGAGGCGATCGGCGCCAGAGTCGCCAAGGTGCCTGCGGTCCTCCCAGGGCAGCAGGTCGTAGAGGGCCGACCAGTCGGTCGGCCGCACGCTGCCGGCGATCGGTGCGCGGGCCAGCCCGAGGTAGGAGATCGACACCACGCGCCGGTCGTCACTGGAGCGGCCGAGGTCAGCGAAGGTGTAGAGCTGCTCGACATACCCAAGATCGAATCCGCTGTGTTCGCGGGCGAATTCGCGGACGCCGGACTGCAGCGACTCCTCCTCGACGCGCAACGGGCCCGCCGGGAGGGCAGGCGGTTGTCCCGCCGCCAGCACCCATGGCCGGCCGTCGTCCACGGCCAGCACCACGGCCACGAGCTCGGCGCTGAGTCCGACGTCATTCATGCTGAGCCGTCACGAAGTCGATGAGTTCCTCCACGCGGCCGAGCAACTCGGGCTGCAGGTCGGTGTAACTGCGCACAGTGCCGAGGATGCGCCTCCAGCCCATCGCGACGTCAGCCTGTGTCTCGTGCGGCCAGTCGAGCGCTGCGAGGATGCCGTGCTTCCACGAGGTGCCGCGGGGGATGACCGGCCATTTCGTCCAGCCGAGCCGCTCGGGCCGCACCGACTGCCACACATCGACATACGGGTGGCCGAGCACGAGCACGTCCCGCCGCGCCTCGGGTATGGCGAGGGCGTCGGCGACGATCCGCGCCTCCTTGGTGCCCGGGACGAGGTGATCGACCAGGACGCCCATCCGCCGATCCGGAGTGGGCGCGAAATCCCGGATGACAGACCGCAGGTCATCGACACCGTGCAACGGCTCGACGACGACGCCTTCGACACGCAGGTCGGCTCCCCATACCTTCTCGACGAGCTCGGCATCGTGCTTGCCCTCGACGAAGATCCGTGACCCGCGAGCGACACGTGCGGGCGCATCGGCGACGGCACGGGAGCCGCTGGCGGTCTTCGACGCAGCGCTGCGTGCCGCCTGCAACGCCGCGGCGTCGGCCTTCGAGGTGGGCGCTGTCAGCTCGACGGGTTTGCCGTCGATGAGAAACCCCGGTCCCATCGGGAAGGCGCGGCTGCGTCCGTGCCGATCCTCCAGGTGGACCACGCGCAGCCCGCCGGACTTCTCGGCCGAGATGACCGCGCCGCACCAGCCGGTCTGGACTTCCTCGACCACCAGGCCGGTCTCGGCCGGTACCTGCTCCGAGCGACCCCGCGGCGGCTTGCGCCAATCACCGGAGAGGACATCGGCGCCATATCTGTCGGTCACGTCGCGAAGGGTAGTCGGCATCACTCGTGAAGTCGCGGAGGATGAGGTCGGGAAGACTAGTCGGGGATTCGGCCTCGTGGTTGGAGGCAAGTAGACTTGGCACTCGACATACTTGAGTGCCAGCGCGCGGACGATGCAGGGAGGTGGACATGAGCGACGAACGCAGGCTGCAGGTGCTGCGCGCGATCGTGCAGGACTACGTGTCGACCTCCGAGCCAGTCGGTTCCAAGGCCCTGCTCGACCGGCACCACCTCGGTGTCAGCGCCGCGACCGTGCGCAACGACATGGCCGTCCTCGAGGAGGACGGCCTGATCGCGGCGCCGCACACTTCGGCCGGACGCATCCCGACAGACGCCGGCTACCGGCTGTATGTCGACAAGCTCAGCCAGATCAAGCCGCTGTCGCGCGCCGAGCGCACTGCCATCGAGACGTTTCTGGTCCGATCGGTCGACCTGGACGACGTGATTTCGCGCACGGTCCGCCTGCTGTCCACGTTGACCGGGCAGGCGGCCGTCGTTCAATATCCGTCGCTCAACGCTGCGCTGGTGCGCCACGTCGAGCTGGTGCCGCGCTCGGCCGACCGCCTGACTCTCGTGGTGATCCTGTCCACCGGTCAGGTCGACCAGCGGGTCGTCGAGCTCGACCGGTCGCTGACCGAGGTCGAGGCCGATGAGCTGATCCAGCAGCTGCGGTCGGGGCTCAACGACAAGAGTGTCGGCCTGCGTCGCGCTGTCGCAGCGGGAGCGTTGCGCGAGTGGTCGGCGCAGCTGGTCGACGATGTCACGGATGCCCGGCCGGTGGTCATCGACGCGGTTGCGGCGGCGTTCGCCGAGGAGCGGGAGGACCGCGTGGTTCTCGGTGGCACGGCCAACCTGGTCCGGTCAAGCGACTTCGCGATGTCCCTGGGGCCGTTGCTCGATGCCCTTGAGGAACACATGGTGCTGCTGCGGTTGTTGACCCAGGCGGGTGGCGACCCGACCGACGGTGTCGCTGTCCGGATCGGCACCGAGAATTCCATCAGCGGCCTCAGCGGGACCTCTGTCGTGAGCACGGCATACGACGCGGGCAGCTTCGCGAGCCTGGGAGTGCTCGGCCCGACCCGCATGGATTACCCCTCGACCATGGCGGCGGTGCGTGCAGTGGCACGCTATGTCGCCGACATCCTCGACAACTGACCTCGAACAGCTCGAAGGAACTTCGTGAACGACTACTACGGCGATCTGGGCATCGCACAGAACGCGAGCCCGGAAGAGATCAAGCGTGCCTACCGCAAGCTGGCACGCAAGCTGCACCCGGACGTCAATCCGTCCGAGGAGGCGTCCGACCAGTTCAAGAAGGTCGCCCAGGCGTATGACGTGCTCGGTGATGCCGAGAAGCGGCGTGCCTACGACATGGGCAGCGACCCCTACGCCATGGCCGGTGGCGGCGCGGGCTACGGCCAGGGCTTCTCGTTCTCCGACATCATGGACGCGTTCTTCGGCGGCAACGGCGCAGCGCAGGGTGGCCCGCGCTCCCGTATGCAGCGTGGTCAGGATGCGCTCATCGCGGTCGAGATCGATCTGGGCACAGCAGTTTTCGGCGGTGCGGAAGAGCTCACCTTCGACACAGCTGTCGCGTGTTCGGTGTGTCACGGCGACGGCGCGCGGCCGGGCACCGGCAAGCACACCTGCGACATCTGCCACGGCAGCGGTCAGGTGCAGGAGGTGCAGCGGTCCTTCCTCGGTCAGGTCATGACCACGCGTCCGTGCCAGGCCTGCCGCGGATACGGCGAGATCATCGACGACCCATGCTTCAACTGCTCGGGCGAGGGCCGCGTGCGCGACCGTCGCACGATCACCGTCAAGGTGCCCGCCGGTGTCGACACCGGCACCCGCATCCAGCTCACCGGCGAGGGCGAGGTCGGCTCCGGTGGTGGTCCTGCCGGCGACCTGTATGTCGAGGTGCGGGTCCGCAAGCACGCGACCTTCCAGCGCCGCGGCGACGACCTGCACTGCTCGGTCGAGTTGCCGATGACTGCTGCCGCGTTGGGCACCGCGCTGCCGCTCGAGACGTTCGACGGCGAGCGGGACGTGACGATCCCGCAGGGCACCCAGCCCGGCGACGTGATCACCCTGCGCGGGCTCGGCGTCACGCACCTGCGTTCGCAGGTCCGCGGTGACCTGCTGGTGCACGCCAACGTGCGAGTGCCCACCAAGCTGGACCCTCAGCAGGAAGAGTTGCTGCGGTTGCTGGCCAAGGAGCGCGGCGAGGAGCGCCCCGAGGCGCGCTTCGGTCGCGTCGAGAAGGGCCTGTTCGGCAAGCTGCGCGACGCCTTCCAGGCCAAGTAGCAAACGCGTGACCTCCCGCCTGTTCTTCGCTGCGCCCGGAGCGCTCGACGGATCGGTCGTGGGCGACATCGTCGCGGTGTCCGGTGACGAGGCACGTCATGCCGTGGTGGTCAGTCGACTCCAGGCCGGCGAAACCGTGCAGGTCGCCGACGGCTCCGGGCGGGTCGCCGAAGGTGAGATCGTCACCGCGGTTCGCGACCAGCTCACGATTCGGGTTGGTTCGTTGCGCGAATCCGACCAGCCGACAACCCGATTCGTGTTGATGCAGGCACTGGCCAAGGGCGGTCGCGATGAGCAGGCGATCGAGGCTGCTGTCGAGTTGGGTGTCGACGCGGTAATCCCCTGGCAGGCGGACCGCAGCATCGTGCAATGGCGGGGCGACAAGGCCGTCAAGGCTCACCGCAAGTGGGAGTCCCTGGCCTTGGCCGCGAGCAAGCAGTCCCGGCGGTCCACGGTGCCGGTGGTCGAGCAGTTGCTGACGAGTCGGACCGCTGTCACTCGCCTGCAGGAGGCGGACGCAGTCGTCATACTCCATGAGGACGCGGAGCAGTCGATCGCCGAATTCGATGCGCCCGCAGGCGAAGTCGTCGTGGTGGTCGGTCCGGAGGGTGGCATCACGCCCGACGAGCTGACAGCTTTCGAGGGTGTCGGCGGCTGCGCCATACGCCTGGGGCCGACGGTGTTGCGCGCCTCGAATGCCGGGCCGACCGCGCTCGCGGTCCTGCTCGCGCGCACCCGCTGGTGACTACCCGGCCAGCTGATCGGAGATCGCGGGTGCCAGCCGGGCGAACCCTTCGGCGCCTGAGTCGGTGACCGCCAACTCCCGTGGCCGCGGTCCGCTGCGGACCCATTCCCGCTCGCGCGCGGCAGTGAGGATCGCCGCGCCGAGGGCGCCGGCCAGGTGCTCCTGCTGCTCGGTCCAGTCCAGACAGAAGCGCAGTGTCGGCCGGGAGAGACCCTCGACATACGCGAGATCGATGCCCCACGAACGCAATTCGTCGTTCGCGAGCGGGCCGAGGGTGAAATGCCCTGCACCGACGGGTGCAGATAGCCGGTCGGTACTGCGGCGGCGGGTGTCCGCGTGTGAGTCGAGGGGGACCAGCACCTCGGTGTCGATCAGCGCCGCGGTGACTGCGACGCCGAGCCGACCGGCGAAGTGGTCGTAACAGGTGCGGGCCATGCGCAGCCGCTGCAGCCGGGTGCCGGCTCGCAGTGAGGTAATGGGCGGCAGGGGAGTCATCGCGCAGAGTGCTTCATAGGCGGCGGCGACCTGCCGGTCGGCCAGGTAGTAGAACCGGTGTCGTCCACTCACCTCGACGCGCACGATTCCGGCGTCGAGCATCTTGCGCAGGTGACCGCTCGCGGTCGCGGCACTCACCCCCGCCTCCGCCGCGAGCCGCGAGGCAGGCATCCGCCGGCCGTCGATGAGTGCGCCGACCATCCGGGCACGCGCCCGGTCGGCGAACAGCGCTGCGACGTCACTCACTTCGTGTATGCCGGTGCCTTTCGTCATACGACCATTCTGAGGCCCGGACGTTTCGGCGACCACCGAAGCTTCGGCGCAGCACGCTCGAACGTATGACGACAACCGATCTCGGCACGACCGCGGCGACCACGACGAAGCGCGGCGGCCTGATGATCCTGTGTGCGGCGATGTTCCTGGTCCTGCTGGACGTGTCGATCGTCAACGTCGCGCTGCCGAGCATCGAGCACGGGATGGGCGGCGGCACCGCCGGCGCGCAGGCCGTCGTCGACAGCTACACGGTGCCGTTGGCAGCGCTGCTGCTGACCGCGGGAACAGTGGCCGATCGGTGGGGCGCGCGGCGTTCGTTCGTCGCGGGTCTGGTGGCCTTCGGTGTCGGATCGGTCGGTTGTGCGGCGGCAATCACGTTGCCAATGTTGGTGATCGGCCGGTTGGTGCAGGAGTCGGCGCCGCCGCGATGCTGCCGGCCAGTCTGGCGTTGATAACGGCGATATGGGAAGGCAGCGAGGAACGGGCGCGCGCGATCGCGATCTGGTCCGGTGTGTCCGGCTCGGCGGTGGCCGTCGGTCCGTTGGTCGGCGGTGGGCTGATCGGGCTGGGCGGTTGGCGACTGATCTTCCTGATCAATCTCCCCGTGGTGATCGTGGCAACGGTGGGTGCCGGCCGGCTGCCGACCGGTCACCGGCAGGAGCGGCCGCTCGACTGGTTCGGGGCGGTGTCGTCGACCGTCGGTCTCGCTGCGGCCATCGGCGGGCTGATCGAGGTGGGCCGGGCGGGGCTCACCGTCGTTGGACTGCTGCTGGTCACCTGTGCCGCCGTCAGTCTGCTCGCGTTCGTTGCCGGCCAGCGACGAGTCCGGGCGCCGATGGTGCCGCGTGACTTGTGGCGCAACCCCGAGCTGATGCGGTCGTGCGCCGGATCGCTCGGGATGAACCTCGTCGGCAACGGGTCGCTGCTGGTCCTCGCCTTCCTCCTCCAAGTGGTGCAGGGGCGTGGTGCGTTCGCCGCCGGGCTCGCGACCCTGCCGATCTTCGCGCCGCTGACCCTCGTGCCGCTGCTCGGGCGTCACTGGATGGTGCGAATGCGCCCGAACCGGTTGGTACGGGCCGGTTTCGCGGTCGGCGTGGTGGGCCAGATCTGCCTTGCGGTTGCCGTATGGCGCGCGCCGGGTTCGGTGCTGCCCCTGATCCCCGGGATGCTGCTCGCGGGCGTGGCCCTCGGGATGCTGGTGATGCCGCTGGTCGCCACGGCGGTGGCGGCAGCGCCGTCATACAGCGGGGTGGTGGGTGGCCTGAACAACGCCGCGCGGCAGACCGGTACGTCGTTCGGGGTGGCGCTGTTCGGTGTGATCGCCGGATCGGTCGGCGCACCCGGCGCCACCACTCGTATGGCGTGGTGTTTCGTCGTCGGTGCGGGCATCTGGCTGGTCGCGGGGCTGCTGGCGGGACGCAATTGATTCGAGTGTGTCGTGCTGCGCCCGTAGACTGGGAACACGATGACAAGTGACCACCATGATCCCCAGCCCGGAGCGCTGAACCGGCCGACCGGCGACACCGGCCCAGGCGCGACGGGCGACGTTCAGGCCGAGCACACCGTCGAGATCGCGCCGGACGTGTCGATGGTGACCCTCCTCGGGCCGCGCGACGAGCTGTTGCGCACGATGGAGCGGGCGTTCCCGAAGCTGACGATCCACGTGCGTGGCAACGTCTTCCACCTCGCCGGGCCACCCGCCGACATGGCGCTGGTCGAGGAGCTGCTCGACGAGTTGCTGACCGTGATCGACGCGGGGCAGCAGCTCAACCGCGATGCCGTGGAGCGCTCGATCGGCATGCTGCGTGCGCGGACTCGCGAGCGTCCGGCCGACGTGCTGACCATGAACATCGTCAGCAACCGCGGACGCACCATCCGGCCCAAGACCCTCGGCCAGAAGGAGTATGTCGACGCGATCGACGGTCACACGGTTGTCTTCGGCATCGGACCGGCAGGCACCGGCAAGACCTACCTGGCGATGGCCAAGGCGGTCGCCGCGCTGCAGGCCAAGCAGGTCAGCCGGATCATCCTGACCCGGCCGGCCGTCGAGGCCGGCGAGAGGCTTGGTTTCCTGCCCGGCACGCTCAACGACAAGATCGACCCCTACCTGCGCCCGCTGTATGACGCCCTCCACGACATGATCGACCCCGACTCGATCCCGCGGCTGATGGCCAGCGGCACGATTGAGGTCGCACCGCTGGCGTATATGCGTGGTCGCACCCTGAATGACGCGTTCATCATTCTCGACGAGGCCCAGAACACCTCGGCCGAGCAGATGAAGATGTTCCTGACCCGTCTGGGCTTCGGCTCCAAGATGGTGGTGACCGGTGACGTGACGCAGGTCGATCTGCCCGGTGGTACGGCGTCCGGGCTGCGGGTCGTGCAGGACATCCTCGACGACGTCGAGGACATCCACTTCTCCAGGCTGACCGCCCAAGACGTCGTGCGGCACCGGTTGGTCAGTGCGATCGTCGAGGCCTACGAGGAGTTCGACGCCCGCGGAGCAGCCGCCCGTCCGACCAACGTCGTCCGCGCCGATCGGCGGGATCGCCAAAAATGAGCGTCGACCTGCTCAACGAGACCGACTTCGAGGTCGACCTCCCCGAGTTGCATGAGTGCGCCGTCTACGTGTTGCACGAGCTCAATGTGCACCCAGAGGTCGAGCTCTACATCGGCATCATCGACGAGTCCGCGATGGAAGTCCTGCACAAGCAGTGGATGGACCTACCCGGTCCGACCGACGTGATGAGCTTCCCGATGGACGAGCTGCGCCCCGGCAAGGCCGGTGACGAGCCGGTCGAAGGAGTGCTCGGCGACATCGTGCTGTGCCCGACCGTCGCTGCGAAGCAGGCAGCCGAAGCCGGTCACACGACGGCCGAAGAGCTGTTGTTGCTGACCGTGCACGGTCTGCTGCACCTGCTCGGCTTCGATCACGCCGAGCCGGACGAGCGTCGCGAGATGTTCTCGCTGCAGCGCACGCTGCTGCTCACCTTTTTGGCCGGCCGTGAGCGGCAGGGTGAGGATGTGCGCATCATTCCGCCTACCGGCGAGTGACACCGCCGATGGTTCTCCTCTTCCTCGCGGCACTGGTCTCGGTCGTCCTCGGCTTCGCCTTCGCGGCCATCGATTCCTCGCTCAGCCGGGTCGGCCGCCATACCGCCGAGGACCTGGTCGAGCAAAAACGCCGCGGCGCCGACGCGCTCAGCCGACTTGTCGAGGACAGCTCTGCCGTCGCGATGGTGCTCGCCTTCCTGCGTGTTGGGGCCGAAGCCACCGCCGCGGTGCTGGTCACCCTCGCCGTTCGGGAGGCCGTGGACAGCTTCTGGGTCGCGCTCCTGGTCGCGGTGGTCGTCATGGCGATCGTCTCGTTCGTGCTGGTCGGTGTGTCACCCCGCACGCTGGGTCGGCAGCACGCCATCTCCGTCGCGTTGGGTTCGGCGGCGGTTGTGCTGTGGCTGCACCGCGTCCTCGGCCCCATCGCCCGTGCCCTGGTCGCGGTCGGCAACGCCGTGACGCCAGGTCGTGGCTATCGCGACGGTCCGTTCGACACTGAGGAAGAGCTGCGCGAATACGTCGATCTGGCAACGGATTCGGAGCTGATCGAGGACGACGAACGCAAGATGATCCAGTCTGTCTTCGAGCTCGACGAGACGGTCGTGCGAGAGCTGATGGTGCCGCGCCCGGACATGCTCACCATCGACGCCGGCAAGACGTTGGGCCAGGCGATGCGGTTGTTCCTGCGGTCCGGTTTCTCCCGGGTCCCGGTGACTGTCGGTAGCCCGGACGCCATCGACGGAGTTCTCTACTTCAAGGATGTCGCGGCGCGCGTTTTCCGGCACGACGAGATGCTCGACCGGCCGGTCGCCTCCGTCATGCGGGACGTGACCTTCGTGCCGGACAGCAAGCCCGCCGACGACCTGCTGCGCGAGATGCAGCTGGCGAGAAGGCATTTCGCCGTCGTCATCGATGAGTATGGCGGCACTGCCGGGTTGGTCACCCTCGAGGACATCATCGAAGAGGTCGTCGGTGAGATCGACGACGAGTTCGACCGGGTCACACCGGGCCCCGAGCCGCTGCCCGACGGCACGGTCCGTGTCCCGGCGCGTATGGCGGTCGATGACCTGGCCGAATATTTCGACGTCACGATCGAGGACGACGACGTCGAGACGGTCGGTGGCCTACTGGCCAAGCTGGTCGGCCGCGTGCCGATCCCGGGCGCCGCCGCACAGGTGGAAGGCCTGCGACTTGTCGCTGAGCGACTGGCCGGCCGACGGCACCAGATCGCGAGCGTGCTCGTGGAGCGCGTGCCGGCGAACGACGGGTCCGAACACGACGGCAACAGCACTGAGACAGGGGCGGATGCCGAAACGCCGGCCGCCATACAGCAGGATGGACGCACGTCGGCAAAGGATGTACTGCAATGAGTGAAGTTGGAAGTTCGTCACAGGAGAGCAAGCCTTATCGTGCTGGGTTCGCCTGCCTCGTCGGGCGGCCGAATGCCGGCAAGTCGACACTGACCAACGCCCTCATCGGGCAGAAGGTCGCGATCACGTCGAGCAAGCCACAGACGACACGGCACACGATCCGGGGTATTGCGACCACGCCGGAGGCCCAGCTGATCCTGGTGGACACCCCGGGGCTGCACAAGCCGCGCACCCTGCTCGGCCAGCGGCTCAACGACGTCGTGCGCGAGACCCTGATGGATGTCGACGTGATCGGCTTCTGCCTGCCGTGCGACCAGCGGATCGGCCCGGGTGACCAGTTCATCGCCGCCGAGCTGGCCGAGTTGCGTCGCGGCCGCAAGCGTCCGGTGATCGCGCTCGCCACCAAGTCCGACACCGTCGACCGTGAGCGGCTCGCCCAACACCTTGTCGCCATCGATCAGCTGGGGGAGTGGCAGGAGATCGTGCCGTGCTCGGCCACCGGTGGCGAGCAGGTCGGGACGGTGCTCGAGGTGCTGATGAAATACCTGCCCGAGTCGCCCAAGCTCTACCCCGACGGTGTGCTGACCGACGAGCCCGACGACGTCATGGTCGCCGAGTTGGTGCGGGAGGCCGCGCTGGAAGGCGTGCGCGACGAGCTGCCGCACAGCATCGCCGTGGTCGTCGACGAGATGTTGCCGCGCGAGGGCCGTCCCGCCGATCGTCCGCTGATGGACGTGCGGGTCAACATCTTCGTCGAGCGGTCCAGCCAGAAGGCCATCATCATCGGCCGCGGCGGCTCGCGACTGCGCGACGTCGGAACCCGGGCGCGCGTCGCGATCGAGGAACTGCTCGGGCAGAAGGTCTTCCTCGACCTGCACGTCAAGATCGCCAAGGACTGGCAGCGCGACCCCAACCAGCTATCAAAATTGGGCTTCTAAGATGCGCCGATTCGTTCCTCATCGCCGCATCGAAACCGATACTTTTTCTCCGTCCTCCGGCCGGGAGGTCTAAATGGCGCGCGATCGGGAGAGTCTGGCCTGGGCCGAGTTCGGCGAAGTACTGCGGTTGCCGGTCGATCCGGAGCGTGACTACGTTCACGGGATCCCTTGGGAAGCAGCGGGTTTCCTGCCGCAGCTGCCGCTGATCGACATCGGGTCCGGTAGCGGGCTGACCACGGTCACTCTCGCCGAGAAGTTCGCGCAGGCCGAGATCATCTCGGTCGAGCCCGAGCCGTTGACCCGTTCGCTGCAGATGCTGCGCATCGCCGAACGTGAGGACATCCGGGCTCGCACGACCGTGCTGCCGGAGTCGATCCTGGACGCCTGGCTACCGGACAAGTGTGGGGGAGCGCTGCTCTTCAACGTCATCTATTTCCTCGGCGGCCGGGACCGTGACGCGTTCTGGCAGCGGATGGCGAAATTTCTGGCGCCGGGTGCACCGATCCTGATGAGTCGCTCGTATGGCGGAGTCCCGTCCGAACCGGTCGAACGAAAGCTGGTGAACTCCGCCCGGATGGGCCGACACGAATACCAACGTTGGTTCGAGTCCCAGCCGGTGCCAGACGGCCGGGTCGAGATAACCAACATCTTCCGAGTGCTGCGCGACGGCGAGCAGGTGCGGGAAGTCGTGTCGACCATTCACGCCTTCGGCCTGGACGAGGAGATCGTGCTCGGTGAAGTGCCGATCGGGCACTTCGGCATCGAGGAGATCGACGAGCGCTACTTCGCGATCCGGCGACTGCCCGACATCAAGAGGTAGGCAGCTGCCGGTCACGCGTCTACGCGCAGCGCCGTGACCGGAGACGTTGCGATGGCTCGCCGGGCCGGCGGCTGGGAGGCCAGCAGTATGACGGCCAGTGCTCCGACGACGATGGCGACCAGCACGAGCCAGGGCAACCCCCAGACGAAGCCGTTGTTCTGGTTGCCGATCAGCGCTTGTGCACCGGCGGATCCGTAACACAGCCCGAGAGCGATCCCGGATGCCGCTGCGGCGGCCGACATCGCCATCGACTCCTTGGTGATCATCGAGCGCACCTGGGCGCCGGTGAAGCCGAGCGCACGCAGTAGCCCGATCTCCCGGCGCCGCTGGATCACCGTGAGTGACATGGTGCTGACGAAGCCGATGGCGGCGATCAGCGACGAGACGACCCCGACGGTGATGGTGACGGTCGAGGCGACGGTCAAGACCTGATGGGCTTCGTGCCGCTGGGTGGTGGTGATGTTGTGCCACCCGGCGACTGCTGTCTGAAGGGCGGAGGCGCCGGACGCGATGGTCACCACCAGCGTGACGCCGACGAAGAGGCCGAGCGTGGATCGCGTGGTACGAGCCGGGTCGGTGACCGCGTTGCGTCGGGCGATCACACTCGCCGCGTCGACGCCGGTCAGTCGGCCCAGGACAGCGACGATGCCGGGCAGCACGAAGCGGGCGCCGGCCAACAGTCCGGTGGACGTCGTGCACGCGGCGACGAAAGCGACGAGGAAGCCTGCGGCGCCGCCTTGCTCGCCGAGCGCCATCGCCAACGCGAAGAGCGCGGTGCCAGTGATGATCAGCGCCATCGAGAAGATGATCCGCAGACGACCCGGTCGTCCTCCCGGAACTCGCGCACCCGTGGTCCCGGCCAACGCATCCGCGGGCGAGACCTTCAGCACCTGACGGGAGCCGACCCAGCCGGCGACCGCGGCCACGACGGTGACCGCCACGGCGGCGACGGGCGCGCCAACGGAGAGCCACGGGTAGTCGGCATCAGGCAGGTGTCCTTGTTGCACCAGCACGATGCGGACCACGTCAACTGCGGCCGTCGCTGCGACGACACCGATCACGCTGCCCAACAAGCAGATTCGAGCCGTGCTCCCGGCGACCGAGCGGCGGAGGTCTGCGCTCTTGGCACCCAGCAGACGTAGGGTCGCGATGTGTTGCAGTCGTCCGGCAATGACAGTGGTGACACCGGCGGAGATGACGACGGCGGCGACATACAACGCCATACCGATGAAGACGACGGACACCACGGTGAGTAGCAGATTGACCGAGCCGCCGGTGTCCTTACTGATGGCCGACAGCATGGAGCTGCAGGTGAGCAGTGCCCCGGCATACGCACCTGACAAGCCGGCCACGAGGCCCACGGTGCCGAGCTCGCGGGCGGAGCCGAGCACGAGATTGCGCTTCATGCCGGGACACCTTCGGCGGTGAGCAGCAGCTGGGAGATCTGCTGCGGAGAGAGCCGGCCGTGATCTGCAACGACCCGGCCGTCGGCGAGCACGAGCACTCGATCGGCGTATGACGCAGCGATCGGGTCATGACTCACCATCGCGATCGTCTGACCGTATTCCGTTGCCGCAGAACGCATCAGCTGCAGCACCTCGCTGGATGACCGGGTGTCCAGGTTGCCGGTGGGCTCGTCGGCGAAGATGATCGCCGGGCGCGGCGCCAGGGCACGCGCGATGGCGACGCGTTGCTGTTGACCGCCGGAGAGTTCGGCAGGCTTGTGACCGATCCGTTCGGTGAGCCCGAGGACGTGCACCAGGTGATCGATCCATTGCTGTTCGTCGGGCGACACCCGGTGCCCGGCGAGTTGGAAGGGCAACACGATGTTCTCGGCGACCGTGAGTGTCGGGACCAGGTTGAAGGACTGGAAGACGAAGCCGACCTGTCGGCGGCGGAGCATGGTCCGGGCCGTGTCATCCATGGTGTGCAGCGGCTGTCCGTCGAGGAACACTCCGCCCGAAGTCACGTCGTCCAAGCCCGCCGCGACGTTCATGAAGGTTGACTTGCCGGAGCCGGACGGGCCCATGATTGCAGTGAATTCGCCGCGTCGGACGTCGACGTCGACCTCGGCCAGTGCGTGCACCGCACCTGCGCCGGTGCCGTAGCTCTTGCTGACCTGTCGGAAGGAAACGACCGATGGGTCGTTGGGTCTGGTGGGTGTGGTGAACATGCCTCAAGCGTCGCTGGGCCGTGGGTTCAGCACATCGGGCGCACGAGCGAATTCGGCTACACCTTCAGATGTATGACGCGCCGGTGCGCCATACATCGCAAGGTCTCAAAGAAGTCCGTGCTCGTAGCAGTAGACGACCAGTTGCACCCGGTCGCGCAGCTGCAGCTTGGCCAGGATGCGGGACATGTGTGTCTTGACGGTCGCCTCGGAAAGATATTCGGCAGAGGCGATTTCGGCGTTGGACATGCCCTGCGCAGCGCGCTGCATGATCTCGCGTTCGCGCGCGGTGAGCTGGTCGTACTCGCGTCCTGGAGTTCGGTTTTGATTGCTGCGGAACCGCTCGAAGAGCGATTTGGTCGCGTTTGCCGCAACGACCTGGCTGCCCGCAGCCACCGCGCGGATCGCGCCGAGCAGGAACTCCGGCTGAGCGTCTTTCAGCAGGAAGCCGCTGGCGCCGGCGTCGATGGCGTCCGCGACCGCGGCGTCGAGGTCAAAAGTGGTCAGTACCAATACTTTCGGGGCTCGCTCGCCGAGCTTCTCGCACACGGTGCGCGTTGCGGTCACGCCGTCGACGCGTGGCATACGGACGTCCATCAGCACGACGTCGGGCGAGGTCCGCTGGACCAGCTCGAGGGCGTCGGCGCCGTCGGCGGCCTCGCCCACGACGATCAGGTCCGGCTGGCTGCCGATGACCAGGCCCAGCCCACTGCGGAAGAGCGCCTGGTCGTCGATCATCGCGACCCGGATCGGTGAGTTCGTCACGTGCTGGCCGACTCCTTCGCGTCTTGCGTGCTGTCCGCGGCACTGCGTTGTGGATCGGGTATGGCGGCATCGACCACCCATTCGCCACCGACCTGCCGTGACTCGAGGCGGCCGCCGGAGATGGCCGCTCGCTCCATCATGCCGATGATGCCGTGCCCGGTGCCGTCGCCAGGAGCGCCGACCGCATTGACGACGCGCAGCCGGTAACCACTGGTCCAGTCCTGCTCGACCTGGACCGGTTGCCCCAGATCGCCGTGTTTGAGCGCATTGGTGAGTGCCTCGCTGAGGAGCCGGTACGCGGTCAGGGCAATCAGGGACGAGCCTGCGGCGTCACCGGTGCGCCTTTCCTGAATCCGCATGCCCGTCAAGCGCATTCGTTGCATGAGGCGCTCGGCCTGCTCGTACCCGGGTGTCGACTGCTCGGCGTCGTTGTCGCGCAACTCGGCGAGGATGGTGCGCAGGTCGGCGATGGTCGAACGAGCGGTCTCGGCGATCACTTCGAGCGCTTGCTCGGTGGCGTCCGGGTCCGCACGCAGCGCATAGCGTGCGCCGTCGGCCTGTGCTGCGACGACTGCCCACGAGTGCGCGACGATGTCATGCATGTCGGCGGCGACTCGGCTGCGTTGCAGCTCATGCTCGTAGCTCTCGGCGAGCCGGCGTTGCTCCACGCGGTCGAGCTCGGACTGAATGGACCGCCGGCGTTGCAGCCGGAGGAAGCCTGCGACCCAGCCGCCACCGCAGACCAGCACTGCCATGGCGGTGACTGCGCCGGCGGAGAAGACGCGCGCCCTCGTCGAGCTCCCGGTGTCGACGAGCGTCGTCATCCAGACAAGCAGGCACGCACAGCCGACGCCGCCGGCGACCAGCCCGAAGCGGCGCACCGCGGCCCGTGGGTGAGCGCCCAGCACGAAGAAGAGGGCGGCATACGCCACGTCGGCGACGAACAGTTGCAGCGACCACCCGGGATGGGCGAACTGTATGACGGCGGCGGCCGTCCCGAGGAGCACCATGGCCGGCAGGCTGAGGCGTCGCACCGCCATCGCCCCCGCCAGCACGAGGACAACGCCGAGCTGCGCGAGGCCGACGTGCGCGTAGACAATGCCGATCAACAATGCGAAAGCCGCGGCACAACTGAGATCGAAGATCAGCTGCCGACGCGTGGGTCGGCCCTGTTCCCAGATCTGCGGCATGCATCCAGTGTGACCGAAGCTCGCGGTCGCAGCATCGCCCGCAGGTTGTATGCCGGTCCATCTGGTGGACGTGCAGTCCGTCTCGTGGACAGGGTTCGGCTCCGTGCCGTAAAATCCGGGACGTGCGTGCGGCATACGACCTCCTTCTTGGCTGCCGCGGCGAGGCCTGATTCGGCCGTCCTCGCCGCGGAGTGCTTGCTGCCCGGGCCGAAGCCCAGCACCCACCAAGAAGGCGAGTCATGAAGCACCCTCAGCAGCCGACCTCCCTGCCGACCGGCAAATACGTACCGTTCCACGAGCAGATCAAGGTCGAACTCCCTGACCGCCAGTGGCCGAGCAAGATCATCAGCAAGGCACCGCGCTGGTGTGCGGTCGACCTGCGGGACGGCAACCAGGCCCTCATCGACCCGATGAACGCCGAGCGCAAGAAGCGGATGTTCGACCTGCTGGTTGCCATGGGCTACAAGGAGATTGAGGTCGGCTTCCCCAGCGCCAGCCAGACCGACTTCGACTTCGTGCGTGAGTTGATCGAGGGCGGCCATATCCCCGACGACGTCACGATCCAGGTGCTGACGCAGTGCCGTGACCAGCTGATCGAGCGGACGTTCGACTCGATCCGCGGCGCCAAGCAGGCGATCGTGCACTTCTACAACTCGACCAGCATCCTGCAACGCCGGGTGGTCTTCGGCCTGGGCGAGGACGGCATCGTGGACATCGCCACGCAGGCCGCACGTTTGGTCAAGAAGCTCGAGGAGACGATCCCGGACACCGACGTCTATTACGAGTATTCGCCAGAGTCCTACACAGGCACCGAGCTGGAGTTCGCGGCCCGGATCTGCAACGCGGTCATCGAGATCATCGACCCGACACCGGACCACCAGATGATCATCAACCTGCCGGCGACGGTGGAGATGGCCACTCCGAACGTCTACGCCGACTCGATCGAGTGGATGTCGGCGCACCTGGATCGTCGCGAGTCAGTGATGCTGAGTCTGCACCCGCACAACGACCGCGGAACCGGTGTTGCCGCAGCGGAATTGGGCTATCAGGCGGGCGCGGACCGCATCGAGGGCTGCCTCTTCGGCAACGGCGAGCGGACCGGCAACGTCGACCTGGTCACCCTGGGTCTGAACCTCTTCAGCCAGGGCATCGACCCGCAGATCGACTTCTCCAACATCGACGAGATCCGACGCACCGTCGAGCACTGCAACCAGTTGCCGGTGCACGAGCGTCACCCGTATGGCGGGGACCTGGTCTTCACCGCGTTCTCCGGATCGCACCAGGACGCCATCAACAAGGGCTTCGCCGACATGCAGCGCCAGGAGGCGGAGACGGGCAAGTCGATCAACGACCTGGTGTGGGGCGTGCCCTACCTGCCGATCGACCCGCACGACGTGGGGCGTTCCTACGAAGCGGTCGTACGCGTCAACAGCCAGTCGGGCAAGGGCGGCGTCGCCTACCTGCTCAAGACCGAGCACCAGCTGGATCTGCCACGCCGACTGCAGATCGAGTTCAGCGCCGTGGTGCAGCAGCACACCGACGCAGCCGGTGGCGAGGTTACGGCCGAACGTCTCTGGGAAGCGTTCCAGGACGAATACCTGCCGAGCACCGGCGAGGGCGAATCCGCCTGGGGCCGCTTCCAGCCGGTGACGCACACCCTCGAGAGCGGCGAGGACGGTCGCGACCGCATCGTCGCGAAGATGACCGATCACGGTGAGCAGATCACCGTGGAGGGCGAAGGCAATGGTCCGATCGACGCGTTCATCGCTGCGCTCGCGACGATCGATGTCGACGTCCGGGTGCTGGACTACGCCGAGCACACCCTGTCGACCGGTGGCGACGCCCGCGCTGCGGCATACCTCGAATGCGCGATCGGAGACCGCGTCCTCTGGGGTGTCGGCGTGCACAGCTCGATCGTGAAGGCGTCGCTCACCGCGATCCTGTCCGCGATCAACCGCGCCGAGCGCGACGCGGCCGTTGCGGGTTGAGTAGTCGGAGGAACGAAGTGGGGGAGACGTATCGAAACCGGCGTCCCAGGCTGATCCTGCTCAATGGGGTTCCCGGCGTGGGCAAGTCGACGCTCGCCCGTGAGTATGTCGCCGCTCGTCCTGGCACGCTGAATCTCGACATCGACGTGCTGCGCACGATGCTCGGCGGTCCCTGGGAGGAGACCGCCGGGCTCCGGCGCTCGCTGGCGCTGCGGATCATCGAGGTTCATCTTGAGAGCGGCCACTCGCTGACCTCGAGTGGATTCTGCAGGCGGAGTAGCTACTGCATACCTTCGGTGAGCACTTCGTCCATGGCATCGAGCGTTGCCTGATCACCGGAACGGGCGAGATCGGCATGGGTCGGGCGGTTCCAGAGCCAAAGGTCCAGGTCTGCTGCGGTGCCCGAGATGGTAGCCGTCGCAGTGGCATTCGGCGCCGAGCGGAAGTTGGCGTCATCGATCTCCTCGCCGTCGATCGTGGCGGTTTCTCGACCGAGCTGCAGCACCCAGCGACGATCGACGTCGGCGGCGACCAGCTCGACCACCCGGTCCTTGGCCGGAGCGAAGGTCACCAACGGGTGGTCGCGGCCGTACATCACGTCGACGACCTCGTCGATGCCATCGGCACCGAGGTCGGGATCGATGGCCGAAACATCGCCGCCAGCAGTGAGCTCGGCGTCGACCCGATGGATCAGCGCTTCGTGTGCCTGGCGGCGGCGGATGTAACCGGCCGTGTGCAGGGCCTCGTCCACCGTCCACATCCAACGTGTGTCGCCCGCCGGAGTGGCATCCAAAGTCTCCTGCAGCGCCTTGCTCGCGTCGTCGAAGGCCGTGAGTGTCGACTCGTGGCCCTCCGGTCGCTGCGGGTGGTCGAGCCCGTCGGGTTCGGAGACGTTCTGGGACACGATCGTGCCCCAGAACCACTGCACCTCCGCGAGGTGCCACAACAAGTCATCGGTCGACCAGTCGGGACAGGTCGGCACCGTGCGGTCGGGGCAGTCGGCCAGTGCCGCACGGAACAGTGCGGATTCGTTACGGATGGTGGCCAGGAAGTCGGGAGTCGTCATACCCAAGGACATTAGGGGCGCATCCGGACAACTCGCGACCGAATTGCGGCCAAGCCTTAAGCTCTCGGGCATGACACAACCAGGGGACCCTTCGAACAACCTATGGCAGACGCCCGATGGCAACCAGCAAGCACCCGGTCAGCCACCGATGTGGCAGCAGCCCCCTCGCCGCAGGGTTACCAGCAGCCGCAAGGCTTTCCGCAGCAGGGCTATGGGCAGCAGCCGCAGGGCTACCAGCAGCAGGGCCAGTTCGGGCCGGAAGGCACCATCGAGCTGACGTTGCAGGGCAACGCGTTGACCTCCAACATGCTGACCCCGCAGGTGCAGATCGACGGTTTCCCGGTACCGGCGTCATACGGACTCAACCGGCTGCCGGTCCCGGCCGGACGACACACGGTCAGCGCGTACGCAACCTGGCTGGTGAAATACGGTCAGGCGTCATACGACGTCGATGTGCAGCCCGGCCAGTCGGTGCCGGTCTTCTACGCGGCGCCGATGATCCAGTTCCTGAAGGGTGCGATGGGCCCCACCAAGCAGAAGCGTGGTGGCAAGGGCTTCTTCATCGGGTTGATCGCGGTCCTGGTGCTGATCGTGATCCTCGTGGTCGTCATCGCGTCCATCGCGGGTTCCTGAGACTCAGCGCAATGGTGACGCCATGGCGTCATACAAGATCTCCGAAATGTCACTGGCCGTCTCGAACGCGCGGCTGCGTTCGGCTGTGTAATCGCGGGCGACCACGTATCCGCGGCGGTGCGGTGTGCGAGTGAGGATGGCGGCGCTGTAATCGCGACCGTTGCCGGCGATGTGCCCGATCGAATTGGTGCGGTAGCCGTCATCGCGACTGCCCCAGCCGTTCTTCGTGTTCCACGCGACGGTCGATGGCAGCGGCGGGGAGCACACGCCCCAGCGTTGCGACGGAATCACTTCTGTCATCAGGTGTTTTCAGATAATCGCGGTTTGCCGCCGTGAGGATCCGGGTGGTCCAGATGCCGCGGAGCAGCTTGAGCTGGTCGGTGGGTGTCGTCGTCGAGTAGCCCCACCAGTTGCTGGAGCCTTCCGTCGTCCCTTCTCGTATGACGGTGCTCGTGAGGCCGAAGAGCCGGGCGACCCGCCGCACCTGTGCGACGCCGACCCAAGTCAGCAGAGCGTCGGCGGCCTTGTTGTCGCTCTCGGCCATCATCGCGCGTGCCAGGCCGGCCTGCTCCGGGGTCAGGCTGAGCGACTGCTCCTGGCACCGTCGCAGCACGGCCGCCAGGAGCAGCACCTTGATGATGCTGAACGTCTCCGTGCGCCAGCTGCCCTCGTGGGTGAAGGTCGCGTTGACCCGATGGTCGTAGAGCGCGACTCCGAGACGGATGCCTCGGCTGCGTTGGTATGCCTCGAGTTTCGCGCTGAGCTGGGCTGGGGTCCGCGGGGTGGACACGGTTGGCGGTGCACTTGCCGTAGCTGTCGTGGAGGAGGACAGCGGTGCGTCGATCGACGGCGTGGCACTGCGCGTCGCCGACGACTTCCCGGGACCGTGTGCCTGGTGTTCCGCGACTCCGACCAGCACGGCCCCGCCGACTCCGAGTCCGCCTGCGACCAGCAGGCGGCGACTCACCGTGGGTTTGCCCATGCCCAGCCACGGTACGGGGTCAGGACGAACGAAGGATCAGGCCAGTGGCTGTGCCAGGGCGGCATACAGAATCTTCGAGACGCCGTTGACGGTGTCCCGGCCGTAATAGAACCCGCTCGGCGCCCGGCTCAGTATCACTGCGTTGTAGTTCCGGCCGTTGCCATAGATGTGGCCGATCGAGTTCAGCCGGTAGCCGCCGGTGCGCGGCCCCCAGCCGTTCTTGGTGTTCCAGACATTGCTCGTCGGCAACGGGGAGCGCTCACACCCCAGCGTTGCGATGAAATCACCTGTGCCATAAGGCGTTTGAGATATTCGCGATTGGCTACTGAGATCACCGAGGTGCCCCAGATGATGCCGGTCATCAGCACGATCTGGTCCTGGGCCGTGGTCGTGGAGTAGCCCCACCAGTTGCTCGCACCCGCGGTCGTGCCGCCCTGTATGACGGTGCTCTTCATCCCGTAGAGCCCGGCCACGCGTCGGACGTTCGAGACGCCGGCCCAGCTCAGCAATGCGTTCGCCGCCGTGTTGTCGCTCCGGGTGATCATCGCGTAGGCCTGCGCGACCTGCGTCGTGGTCAGGTTGACGTGGCGCTCCTGGCACCGGCGCAGCACCGTCGCCATGATCAGAACCTTGACGATGCTGAGGGTTTCGTTGCGCCAGGTCCCCTGGTAGCTGAACGTCTTGTAGTTGCGCCGGTCGTAGAGGGCAACGCTGAAGGTGCCGCCCCGACTGGCTTGGTACGCCTTCAGTTTCGCGGTCAGTTGCGCCGCCGTCATGGTCGCGGCGTCGGCGGGCGAGGTTCCGAGCAGCGCCGCGCCAGCCGTCGAGAGCCCGCCCGCAATGACCAGTCGTCGGGTCATGGTGGAGTGATTCATGCGCGGACTGTAGTGGTGCCCAGGCAGCGTGTGTTCGGTTTCGCCAGATATTGCGGCTGCGCGATGGGTGACCAGGGATGGAGCGAGTGGACAACCTTCGAGTCGCACACGTAACACCGAGTCGCCCACCTGCAGGTGTGCGGCTCGCAGGTACGTGCGCGACTCGGCCCCGAAGGCTCCGTGGAGCTCAGCGCACGTCGTAGGGGCGGAACTGGATGCTGATCCGCGGCCCGGTCGCCTTGGTGCTCTTGGGGATGGCGTGCTCCCAGGTGCGCTGAGCCGAGCCACCCATGACGATGAGGTCGCCGTGCCCGAGCGTATGGCGGATCGACGCGCCACCACACACGGGGCGCATCGCGAAGGTGCGTGGCTGACCGACCGACACGATCGCGATCATCGTGTCCTGGGTGTTGGAGCGACCGATGCGGTCACCGTGCCACGCCACCGAGTCACGACCGTCGCGATAGAGACACATGCCGGCCGTCGTGAAAGGCTCGCCGAGCTCCTTCGCGTAATGCTCTGATAACGCCGAACGCGCCTGTGTCAGAACCGGATCGGGCAGCTTCTCGTGTTGGTGGTAGAAGCGCAGCAATCGGGGAGTGGCGACCTCGCGGTCGTACATCTGCCGTCGCTCGCCCTGCCAATCGACGCCCGCACTACCGCCCAGCGACAGGCGGGTGAAGAGCTCGTCCGCGCCGGTCAGCCACCCGGGCCGCAGGTCGATCCACGCGCCACGCGTGAGCTCCACTCGCCGGATCGCTCCGGCCAGCGGCCGGAGTCCGACCTCGTCCACCTGATCGAGCAATGACCCTTGGAGTGCCATGTTCACGACTCCAGAGTAGACAGGAATTCGAACAAATGTCTAGTCGTTTGTGGTCTCCAGTGCGGCGCGCGCGGCGTGATACCCACCGAGGCCGCTGACCCCACCGCCTCGCCGGGATCCCGCTCCTGCCAGCAGGATTCCGTCGTCCGGTGTGGCCACACCCCAACGCTGCGCAGGCGTGTCCAGCGGTTCGTCATCGGACGCCCAGGGCCAGGAGAGCGGGCCATGGAAGATGTTGCCGCCAGGCATACGCAGGATGTCCTGCAGGTCACGGGTGGTCTTGGTCTCGATGCACGGATTGCCGTCGTGGTCGGCAAGCACGACGTCCTCGATGGGCTCGGCCAGCACACTGGAGAGCGAGTCGAGCACGGCACGTTGCAACCGGTCGCGCTCGGCGGCTCCGCCGGCAAGTAGGCGGTCGGGGGTTTGCAGCGAGAAGACGGTGAGCGTGTGCGCACCGGACTCCCGCAGCTGCGGTGACAGGATGCTCGGGTCGGTCAGGGAGTGACAGTAGATCTCGGCAGGCATCGGCGACGGGATCTCGCCGGAAAGTGCCTGTCGGTAAGCAGTTTCGAGACCGGAGTAGGTCTCGTTGATGTGGAATGTCCCGCCGAACGCAGCCGCCGGATCGACGCCGGACTCGCGCAGTTTCGGCAGTCGGCTCAGCAGCAGGTTGACCTTGACCTGTGCACCCTCGGCGGCAGCGGGAGTCCGGCCGCGCAACTCGTCGAGCACTCCCGGCGCCGCTGCCCACAGCACCTGTTTGGCGTCCGCGACATACTCCTCGTCGCGGTGCACCCAGCGCACCGACCCGTCCTCGACGCCGGTCACCTCGCAGTCGGTGCGGAGCTCGGCTCCCGCGTCGCGAGCGGCTTGTTCGAGTGCGCCGGACACGGCACCCATCCCGCCGACCGGCACGTCCCAGTCGCCGGTGCCGCCGCCGATCACGTGGTAGAGGAAGCAGATGTTCTGCTGCAGGTCGGCGTCGTGGGCGCCGGCGAAGGTGGAGATCAACCCGTCGGTCAGGATGACGCCGCGCACCAGGTCGTCCTGCACCGCGGATTCGATGGCCTCACCGAGCGGCCGGTCGAGGAAGTCGCGCACGATCGCGTCGTCGCCGATGGCGCGGGAGACTTCGGAGCGTCGTCGCAGCGGCTCGGTCACGGTGGGCCAGAGCGCCTGCGCCATACGGCTTGCGCGGCCGTAGAAGTCGTCCCAGCCGGCAACGTCGCCACCGGCGCCGACAGCTGCGAAGGACGCCGCGGTCGCTGCCGCGTCACCGTGATCCACGAGCAGACCGGTGTCACCCCCGGCACCGGCGTGTATGACGCAAAGCGCCTGCGTTTCAACGAGATCCGCAAGCCCAGGTCGTCGATGATCTGCTGGGGGAGCAGGCTGACCAGATAGGAGTAGCGCGACAGGTGCGCGCCCATGCCGGGGAAGGCGTCGGCCGACACCGACGCGCCACCGAGGGCGGCCTGCCGCTCCAGCAACAGGACGGACCGCCCCGCCTTGGCCAGATAGGCGGCCGCGGTCAGGCCGTTGTGACCGCCGCCGACGACGATGACGTCATACCGAGTGCGTGACATGGGGGCAGCGTATGCCGGGGACCGCGCGCCTGCGGGCGTTCTGCCCGGCATCAGGGACAATGGACCCGTCATGGCTACTTATCGCGACGTCGGCATCGTGCTGCGCACCCACAAGCTGGGGGAGACCGATCGCATCGTCACCATGCTGACCCGTGGCCGTGGCGAGATCAGAGCCGTGGCGAAGGGCGTGCGCCGCACCAAGTCGAAGTTCGGGGCACGCCTCGAGCCCGGGATGATCGTCGATCTGCAGTGCTACGAAGGCCGCTCGCTGGACACCGTCACCCAGGCCGAGATCATCGCCCCGTATGGCGAGCGCCTGGTCCACGACTACGGCGCGTTCACCGCGGCGAGCGCGATGCTGGAGACCGCCGAGCGGCTGGTCGAGGAGCGTGAGGCCGTGCCACAGCAGTTCAACCTGCTGGCCGGCGCACTGGCGTCCCTGGCGCACCGCGAGCACGACGCGACCCTGGTGCTGGACTCCTACCTGTTGCGCGCCGTCGCGATCGCCGGCTGGGCGCCCAGCTTCGTGGACTGCGCGGGATGCGGGGCAGCCGGCCCGCAGCGCGCATTCAACCTGGCTTCCGGTGGTGCTGTTTGTTATTCGTGCCGCACACCGGGCAGCTCGGCCCCGCGACCGGAGACCTTCGCGTTGCTGGCGGCGTTGCTCACCGGTGACTGGGATGTCGCCGATGCGAGCAGCTCGGGCGCCCGCCGGGAGGCCAGCGGGTTGGCCGCGGCATACGTGCAGTGGCACCTGGAGCGTGGCGTGCGATCGTTGCGTCTCGTGGATCGGACCTCGACGCTGGAAACCTCTCGATGACCGAGCGACCCTTCGCGCACCCGAGCGGTGCGACGCCTCCCGTCATACCCGCGCGACTCGTGCCGCAGCACATCGCGATGGTGATGGACGGCAACGGCCGCTGGGCCAACCAGCGCGGGCTGCCGCGCACCAAGGGTCACGAGGCGGGCGAAGCGCAGCTGATCGATGTCATCGCCGGCTGCATCGACGCGGGCGTGAAAAACCTGTCGGCATACATGTTCTCGACCGAGAACTGGCGCCGCTCGCCCGACGAAGTGCGCTTCCTGATGGGCTTCAACCGGGACGTCATCCGCCGCCGGGTCGACCTGCTGCATTCGTGGGGCGTGCGCTGCCGCTGGTCGGGGCAGCGGCCGCGGCTGTGGCGCTCGGTGCTCAAGGAGTTGCAGCGCGCCGAGGAGATCACGGCCGGTAACACCGTGATGACCCTGCAGATGTGCGTCAACTACGGCGGCCGCGCCGAGATCGCCGATGCCACTCGACGGATCGCCGAGCAGGTGCAGGCCGGCAAGCTGAAGCCGTCCTCGATCAGCGAGAAAACCATCGCCCGCAACCTCACCTGGCCGGACATGCCGGACGTCGACCTCTTCGTGCGGTCCTCCGGCGAGCAGCGCACCAGCAACTTCATGCTCTGGCAGTCGGCGTATGCCGAGATGGTCTTCCTCGACACACTGTGGCCCGACTTCGACCGGCGAGACCTGTGGCGCGCCATACAGATCTATGCAGAACGGGACCGGCGTTTCGGCGGCGCGATCGACGCATCGAAGAGCTGAAAAGTCACTGATCGGCCGGAGCCGGCGGGAAGTGCCGCGGCACGAACGCGACCAGCAGCACCGAGGTCACCACAGCGGCGGTGAGCAGCCCGACGAACACCAGGTGCGTCGACTCGTGCACTCGTGTTGCCTGCGACGCATGCGCGTGGGCGCGTAGACCCGCGTTGAAGATCGCGCCGTATGCGGCCGCTCCCAGGCTCTGTCCCAGGAATCGGGAGAACATCGTCCCGCCGGTGATCGTGCCGCGCTGGGACCAGCCGACGGTGTTCTGGAGGCCGACGATCAGTGGGGTGAACAACAGGCCCATGCCTCCGCCCATGACCGCGGTGCAGAGCACCGGCTGCCACACCGCGGCATCGGAGTGTAGGAGCGACAGGCCAATCGCCGCGGCGATCGCCACCAGCGCCCCGATCAGCGCCGTGTCGCGGAACCCGATGCGCAGGTACAGCCGCGCGGAGTAGGCGGAGGTGACCGGCCACGTCATGCTCATCGAGGCCGCCATGAAGCCGGCCGCGACCGGAGACAGGCCCAGCACCTGTTGGCCCCAGTTGGGCAGGTAGACCGACAGCCCGATCACGATCATCCCGGCGGTGGCCGTTGCGGCGTATGTCGCCACGGTGAGCCGCCGGGTCCACAGCCACGTCGGCAGCATCGGCTCGGCGGCACGACGCTCGACCAGCACTGCAGCAGCCCCGGCCACCAGCGCGACGGCGAAGGTCGTGATGCTTCCGGCGGAGTCCCACGCCCAGGTCGAGCCGCCTTCGAGGAGGCCCAGGATCAGCAGGCCGATCGACAGCAGCACCAGGCTTGCTCCGGCGTAGTCGATGCGATGCCGCGTGCGCACGACGTCCTCGTTCAACCCGCGGAGGATCAGCACGAGGGCGAGTGCGCCGATGGGTAGGTTGATCAGGAAGATCCAGCGCCACGAGGCGTACTGCGCGAAGAGGCCGCCGACCGCCGGGGCCACCACTGCCGAGATGCCCCACACGCTGGACAGGTAACCCTGGATCCGGCCGCGTTCCTCCACCGTGTAGAGGTCGCCGGCGACGGTGTTGACCGTGGCCCCGATCGACCCAGCGCCCAGTCCTTGCAAGGCGCGGAAACCGATCAGCGCCACCATGTCCCACGACGCGGCCGACAGGGCCGACCCGACGAGGAACAGCACCACACCGAAGACCAGGATCGGCTTGCGGCCGTAAAGGTCGGCCAGCTTTCCGTAGATCGGGATCGTCACCGTCTGCGCGAGCAGGTAGACCGAGAAGACCCAGCCCACCTCGTCGATCCCGCCGAGGTCGCCGACGACCTGCGGGATCGCGGTCGCCACGATCGTGGTGTCCATCGCGACCAGCGCCATACTGAGGACCAGGGCGATCAGCACGGGAGTGCGGTGGTCCTGCCTCATGGATGGCACCTGACCAGAAAACCACAACGCGCCGGCGGCCTCACGCCGGGAGTCACAACAGGCTCGCTTCAGGCTGGGACAAGCAATTGTAGGCGTAAGGCCTGGTTGACCTGGGTGTAATCTATTACGTAATAGACGTAATAGGAGACACCATGAGACTTAACAGCAAGGGACAGGTCACCATCCCCGCGAAGTTGCGTGCCAAGCACGGCTTCGTCGACGGAGATGAGGTCGATGTCATCGAGGAGGGGGACTTCTTGCGCATCGTGCACAGCGGCGCGCCGAACACCCGCGGTGAGCGACTGGTTGCACGCATGCGCGGCAAAGCCGGATCCGGGCCCACTACCGACGAGCTGATGGCGCTCCTGCGCGATGACTGACATCTCGACACTGGTCGACAGCAACGTTCTGCTCGATGTCACGACCGACGATGCGCGGTGGAGCGACTGGTCGGCGACGACTCTCTCGCGCGCTGCCGATGCCGGGCGATTGGTCATCAATCCGATTGTCTATGCGGAAGTCTCGGTCCGCTTCACCTCGATCGAGTTGCTGGACGAGGTGCTTCCGGAGACGAGTATTCGCAGGGAGCCGCTGCCGTTTCCGGCCGGGTTCGTTGCAGGGAAAGCATTCCTGGCCTACCGCAAGAGGGGCGGGGCAAAGCCGACTCCGCTGCCCGACTTCTACATCGGCGCACACGCTGCCGTCGCCGGATACCGGCTACTGACCCGGGATGCTCGGCGCTACCGAACCTACTTCCCGCAACTCGAACTCATCGCGCCGAATGGTTGATCCGGACGCGGTTAAGTCAGCAGCGGGTCAGCGCTTAGCCGCGCAGTCCGCACATACCCCGAAGATCTCCACGGTGTGCTCCACCTCGGTGAAACCGTGCTCTGCGCTGACCGTCGCGGCCCAGCGTTCCACTTGCGGGCCTTCCACCTCGACGGCGCGGCCACAGCGGCGGCATACGAGGTGATGGTGGTGCCCGGTGCTGCACCGGCGGTAGATGAACTCCCCGTCCGGGGCGCGTAACACGTCCAGCTCGCCGTCGGCCGCCATCGTCTGCAGGATCCGGTAAACCGTTGCCAGACCGACGGATTCGCCGCCGTCCTTCAGAGACGAGTGCAGCTCCTGGGCGGAGACAAAGTCCGCCTGGTCACGCAACTGCTCCGAGACGGCGACCTGCTGGCGGGTCGTGCGCCGGGCCGGCTGCTTGCCTGCCACGGCGTTCACATCCCAGCGCTGACGATGGCCAGGGCGAGCGCAAGGAGTAGCACCGTCGCGCGCATCATCCGCTCGATCGGCTGGATGCGCGGCCAGGCCAGATAGAGCAGCCATGCGACGACAAGAGCGCAGACGCCGAAGCAGACCGTGCCGACCAGACCACGGAAGACCGCGCCGATCACCAGCAGGAGCAGCACGACGACAGCGGGCAGCGCGCGCGGACCACGGGCGATCCGCTGCAGCAGCGGATCGCTGGCGTGTTCGACGCGGACACGGAACGGCGACGTTCTGACGGTCGGGCGGGAAGTAGCTGACATCCACCCCAGGATATCTGCCACGACGGGCAGCCCATGACCGATGTCATGGGCACGTCATGATCGGCGGCAGGGGCCGGGAGGCGCGGGCTACGGAAGAGTGCTTGACATGATGACGACACAGCAGCCGGGAGCTACGAGCATCCCGGATCCACAGGGGGCGCCGGCGATCGAACTCGTCGGCCTGGAGAAGCATTTCGGGTCGGTGCAGGCGGTGCGCGGCCTCGACCTGACCGTCGAGCAGGGCGAGATCGTCGCCTTCCTCGGTCCGAACGGCGCCGGCAAGACCACCACCATTGACATGATGCTCGGACTGTCCACCCCGAGCGCCGGGAGTGCGCGGGTCTTCGGCATGGAGCCGCGGGACGCCATCGGCCGTGGCCTGGTCGCGGCGGTCATGCAGACCGGGGGACTGTTGAAGGACCTCACGGTCCGCGAGACCGTCGAGCTGACTGCCAGCCTCTTCGTGCAGACCCGGTCGGTGGACGAGTGCCTCGAGCGGGCCGGCATCTCCGACATCGGCGACCGGCGTGTGCAGAAGTGCTCCGGTGGCCAGCAGCAGCGGCTGCGCTTCGCGATGGCACTGGTGTCCGATCCGGCGCTGGTCGTGCTCGATGAGCCGACCACCGGCATGGACGTCACGGGTCGCCGCGACTTCTGGTCCGCGATCCGCCAGGATGCGCAGCGCGGACGCACGGTGCTCTTCGCGACGCACTACCTGGAGGAAGCCGACCAGTATGCCGACCGGATCATCCTGGTCCGGAAGGGTCAGATCGTCGCCGACGGCACGGGCGCGCAGATCAAGGCGATGGCCACCGGTCGCACCGTCCGCGCCACGATGACCGGCCTCAGCGACCGCGAGTTGGCCGGCATACCCGGCGTGGATTCCGCCCAGCTGCAAGGCGACACGGTCACCCTGCACTCCAAGGACAGCGACGCCGTGGCCCGCTTCCTCTTCGCCAACACCAACGCCCGCGACGTGGAGATCACCGCTCGCGGCCTCGAGGACGCCTTCATCGCCCTGACCGGCGACGACGAGCAAGGAGCCTGACCGATGACCGACTACACAGCACTTCGGGCGATTCCGACCGCCGAACACATCGACCTGGATCGCAAGGTTCCCGCGCACGGCGGTTTCAACATGCGACTGTTGCGCATCGAGCTCGTGCGGGTGCTGCGCAACAAGCGCACCCTGATCTTCACCATTCTGCTGCCGCTGGTCTTCTACGTGGCGTTCGGCGTCCCGCAGTCCGGGCGGTGGCCGGGGACGGACTTCAATCCCAAGACCTACGAAATGATCAGCTTCGCTTTGTATGGCGCCCTTGCCGCCTCCTGCGCCATCGGGGCCGGCGTCGCGGTCGAGCGGGCGCAGGGCTGGAGCCGACAGCTGCGACTGACTCCGCTCAGCGGCCCGTCATACATCGCGGTCAAGGTGATCACCGCGATGATCACGGCCGCGCTGCCGGTGATCATCGTCTTCATCATCGGCGCATCCACCGGGGCCACGATGTCGACCGGCGCCTGGCCGATCACCCTGGTGCTGACCTGGATCTGCGGCAGCCTCTTCGCGTCGCTCGGTCTCTTCGTCGGCTACCTGGTGCCATCCGAGAATGCCATGCAGATCCTGGGCCCGGGCATCTCGCTGCTCGCCTTCGCGGGTGGCATTTTCTACCCGCTCGCGGTGATGAGCGACACCATGCGCACTGTGGCCTCGTTCACTCCGATGTGGGGTCTGTCGCAGATCGCGCGCTACCCGATGCTCGGCGGGTCGTTCGACCCGATGTGGTTGGTCAGCGCGGTGCTGTGGATCGGACTCTTCTTCGCCGGTGCCGTATGGCGCTTCCGCCGCGACACCAGCCGCGTCTGACCGAACTTTGACAGACTGAACCCGATGAACGACAAAGCCGACCGGCCGACCCCGCAGTGTCCTGCGGGGTCGGCCGCTGCCGCCCGTGACGAGGACTCCGAGGAGTCGCGCAGCAACCGTTTCCTGATGCTCTTCTGGTCCGGCATCTGGCTCTTCTGGATGCTGACTCCGTTCATCGACTCGATCCGCCGGATCGACACGGTTGGCGGGACGGCCGGCGTGATCGTGGTGCCGCTTTTCTGCGTGGTCTACCTCTGGCATTTCTACGAGTGCCGAGGAGCGTTCTTCCGCCTCGCGAACCCGAGAGGCTTCGAGCCGCGGCGCGTCGATCTGGCCCGTTATGCACTGCTCGCGTTGGTCGCGCTACTGTGCGTGATCGCGACCGGCCAGCCCGGTTACACCGCGGCGATCTTCTTCGCGTTGTCCGGGCTGTGGACCCTGCGACTGAGGCTCGGCTGGTTGGTCGTCGTAGCCGTCGGAGCCGTTTATCCCATCCTGTGGGCCGTCGCGGGATGGGCGACGGACCCGAGCACGTTCATCGGCCTGGGTTTCGGAGCCGTCGCCATTTCGGTCGGTATGACGGCCGGGCGGCGACAGCACCAGCTGCGAGAGTCACGCCGGGTCAACGCCGACCTGATGGTGCAGCAGGAACGCAACCGGATGGCGCGAGACCTGCACGACATCCTGGGACACTCGCTCACCGTCATCACCGTGAAGTCCGAGCTGGCGGGACGGTTGATGGATACCGGTGCGACTGAACGGGCCCGCGCCGAAGTGGCCGATCTGGAGCGGCTGTCGCGGACCGCGCTCGCGGACGTGCGCCGAGCGGTCGAGGGCTATCGGGAGATCTCGTTGTCCGGCGAGCTGGCCCGGGCGAAGGAGGCGCTCGCGGCGGCCGGCATCACCGGTCGCACACCGACGGCACTCGATCAGGTGCCGGCCGATCTGGTCGAACCCTTCGCGTGGACGGTCCGGGAGAGCGTCACCAACGTGCTGCGACACAGCAGGGCGTCCACCTGCACCATCAGCGTCACGCCGTCGTCCATCACCGTGCAGGACGATGGTGTGGGGACGACCGGGGGCAAGGGCGACGGCAATGGCTTGGCCGGGCTGCGGGAGCGGGCACTTGCCGCCGGCGCAGTGTTGATCACCAAATCGGTTGAGCCGCATGGGTTCTCGGTCACCGTCGCTGCGAGTTCGGACATCTCACACGTTGATGTCGGGGCGGACGCCGAGGCCGACGCTGTGCGTCATACAGTCGGGCGACGGTCAGGGGAGGCAATGGCATGAGCATCAAGGTGATGCTCGCGGACGACCAGGCGCTGGTGCGCGGGGCGCTTGCCGCACTGCTGGAACTGGAGACCGACCTGACGGTCGTCAGCGAGGTGGGTGACGGCACCGAAGTCGTCGCCGCGGCGCGGGAGAGCCACCCCGACGTGGTCCTGATGGACGTCGAAATGCCGGGCATGGACGGCATCACCGCGACCGCCGAGCTGCGCAAGGCTGTGCCCACGATCCGCGTGCTGATCGTCACGACCTTCGGCCGGCCCGGCTATCTGCGGCGCGGATTACAAGCAGGCGCAGCGGGATTCGTGGTCAAAGACACTCCCGCCCGAGAGCTGGCCGACGCGGTACGACGGGTGCATCAGGGGCTGCGCGTCGTCGACCCAGCGCTGGCCACGGACAGCCTGATCGCGGGGGAGTCGCCATTGACCGCGCGCGAGACCGACGTGCTGCGGACCGCACGCGGCGGTGGCACCGTCGCCGACATCGCCGGGGCGCTCTTCCTGTCCGAAGGCACCGTGCGCAATCACCTGTCGGCGGTCATCGGCAAGACCGGCGCCCGCACTCGGGCCGAGGCAGCGCAGATCGCCGAATCCAACGGCTGGTTGTAGGGCGTCAGCAGTCGAGGTCACTGAACAGCAGATCGCTACGGGTGGGATCAGCCGACGAGATCGTCGGTGACCAGCATCGTCGCACCGCCGGTGGCGAAGTTGGCGACGTCCGCCACAGCGGCCTGTCCCTGGGGCGACCCAGTTCCGGCAGCGAGCGCTTCCTGCGACTCGAAGTTCAGGACAGCCACCAAGTAGTAGGGCGGCTCGGAACCGTCGGTCGTGGCGCAATGACCGGCATGCCAGCCCTGCAGGCCTGGAATCTTGTCGACGAGCGGCTGGTGGATCGACGTGTAATGACTGTCGAAAGCGGCGGGTTCGTCGGGCTGGCCGTAAGTGACGATCAACTGAGGCACGCGTCTTCCTAACATCACGTGATTCTTGGTCTGTTCAGGAGTTCGTCGAACTCCAGACAGGCCAGACTTGCACGTTTGCGCCAGGGGCGACAGGACTTGCGCGGAGTGACCGCTCACCCGCCGCCGGCGACCGCCCGCGGTAGCCACGGGAGACGAATCGTCAGCGACTTGTGATCGGCCAGCCGGTGATTCGCTTCGGGCGCGGCGGTGCGTACGTGCGCACCTTGGAGGTGCGCAGGCCGAGTCGGTGCAGGCCCTCGGCGATGGTGACGGCAGCGGCCACGCCGTCGACGACCGGGACGCCGGTGCGTTCCTTGACCTGAGCTTCCAGGTCGGCCATGCCACCGCAGCCGAGACAGATGACCTCGGCGCGGTCCTGCGTCACGGCGAGCTCGCATTCGCGCACGATCGCTTCGATGGCCCGCTCGGGCTCGGATTCCAACTCCAGCACTGCCATTCCGGAGGAACGGACCGACGCGAGCCGTCGGTCGAGTCCGGCCAGCATCAGCCGGTCCTCGATGAGCGGCACAGTTCGGTCCAGCGTGGTGACGACACTGTACTTGTGGCCGAGGAACTGCGCAGTCGATGCAGCGGCCTCGGTGATGTCGACGACCGGCACGTCGAGCAGTTCCTGCAGGCCTTCGCGACCGTGCTCGCCATACCCGGCCTGTATGACGGCGTCGTAGTCGCCGTCATACCCGACAACCGCGTCCATGACCGCGACGGCGGCCAGGTAGCTCTCCAGGTTGCCCTCGCAGGACTCCGCGCCGAAATGCGGTGTGAGCGCAACGATCTCGGTGCCTGGTGCGGCGGCAACGCGCGCGGCCTCACCGATGGTTTTGGTCATGGTCTCGGTCGTGTTCACGTTGACCACCAGGATCTTCATCGGCCCGCCCCTGCCCGCTGTTCCTCGGCGCGGTCGACCAGAGTCTGGACGGCGCCGCCTGGCACGACGACCACCGGAACGGGTGACTCATGCACGATGCGCATCCCGGTCGAGCCGAGGAACACACGGCGTCCGGCACCCATGTCGCTGGAGCCGACGACGAGCACGTCACCGTCGTCCCAGCCGACGTGCTCGATGGCGTCCGCCCAGTCCTCTCCGAACCCGACGACGGTCTCGCCGATCTTCGGGGCGTTCGGGAGAGCGCGCACTTCTCCCAGTGCCTCCACGGCACTGTCTCGGACGTCAGCCGTCACCCTCGCCCGCAGTTCGTCCTGCGCGATGAGGTCGGTCGTCAGGCTGCGCGGCTGCAGAGAGAAGGACGTCAGGCGTAGTTCGGCGGACATCTCCGTGCAGAGACCCGCTGCGGCGAGAACGAGGCCGGACTTGCCGGCGACACCGCCGTATGCCGCGCTCACGCGCGTCACCCGATCTTGCTGTTGGGTGCGAAAACCCCGTGGTGCCAACGCAATCGGGACAGGGCTCGAGTGCACCAGATGGTTGGTGACGCCACCGAGGCTGACTCGGCCCAGCACGCCGCGGGAGGCATTGCCCACCACGATCACATCCGCGGACTCGTGCTCGGCAAGTTCGACGAGGCCACCGGGCACCGAGCGAGCGTCGTGGATGCGGAAGTCGACCTCGACATCGGTCGGGGCATCCCGTTTCGCCTCATCCAGCTCAGCGACCAGTTGCTGGCGAAGCAGGCTGGTGTACTGAAAGTCGACTCGTGCGACGGACGGGGCCGATGGCGCTTCCATCACCATCGTGACCAGCAGTCGCGAGTTGGTCGAGCGCGCGAAGAAGGCTCCCAGGCGCAGTGCTTCGAGGCCGGTGACGCCGGGCTGATACGCGACGATCGTTGTCATGAGGGTTCTCCTTCGACGTGAGGGGTGGGCCGTCAGGTGATGTGCTGTCAGTGGTGGGCTTGCACGGCGATCGCTTCGCCGTCGACGTCACGGAAGGTGCGCGACCGGTCGGCGACGATGAGGTAGAGGACGAAAGCCAGTCCGGCGGCAATGAACCAGGAGAACGGCCCGTACGTGCTCAGTGCGCGTAGTTCGTGGATCTGCCCGGAGAACGCGAAGGCGATCGAGATCAAAGCCGAGGGCACCAGCGCGATGACAGCCCGCTTGTTGACGCCCTTGCTGTAGAAGTAGTCACCCTCCGGGTCGAACGTGTAGAGGTCGGGAATGTTGACCTTCTGCTTGCGCAGGACCCAGTAGTCGGCCATCACGATGCCGAAGAGCGGACCTAGGACGGCACCCAGACCACCGAGGAAGTAGTTGATCACCGTGGGGGAGTTGTAGAGGTTCCACGGGAGTATGACGAACCCGATGACGCCGGAGATGATGGCCGCCTTGCGGAAGTTCAGCTTCTTGGGCGAGAGATTCGTCAGTGCGTATGCCGGGGCGACGAAGTTCGCCATCAGGTTGACGCCGATCGTGAGGACGACCAACGCGAGACAGGCCAGTACGAGGAACGGCGTGGCGAAGGTCTGCACGACGTCCTCGGGGCCGGCGATCACGTGGCCGTCAACGGTGAAGCGACCACCCGCCAGCAAGAGCACGATGCAACCGAAGAAGAGCATGTTGACGGGTATGCCGGCGACGTTGCCCAGCACGACGGATCGTTTCGACTTGGCCCCGCGGGTGAAGTCGCAGAAGTTGAGCACGAACGTCCCGTAGATGGCGACCCAGCCGGAGGCTCCGGCGAGGATCTCGTGCCACATGTCCCAGCCGTGCAACGCCCACGGCTTGCCGTCCAGCGTCGCCTTCGGTTCCCAGGTGATGTGGCCCTTGGCCTGGATGACCACGGCAATGGCCATGAGCAGGAACGTGACCAGGATGATCGGCCCGGAGTACGCCTCGAACTTGCGGACCATCTCGATGCCGTAGCAGGCGATGATCACCTGGATCACCCACAGCACGGCGAAGCAGATCCAGCCCAGCTGGTTCAGGCCGAGGAGCTTGTGCTCGGTCAGCGTCTTCGCGCCGGGGAACAGCGCCAGCACCAGGATGTTGCAGACCAGGGATGCGAGATAGGTCTGGATACCGAACCAGGCGATGGCCACACCGCCCCGGAACAGCGCGGGGATGTGCGCGCCGCGCACGCCGAAACTGATTCGGCTCATGACCGGGAACGGCACGCCGACCTTGTAGCCGACGAATCCGGAGATGGTCAGCAGCACCAGCAGGAAGAGCGAACCGAACCCCATCGCCAGCAGGATCTGCCAGCCACCCAGCCCCAGAGCGAACAGCCCGATCGCGAAGGTGTAGTTGCCGAGACTGTGCACGTCGTTCGCCCAGAGGGTGAAAATGTTGTAGCCACTCCAGGTACGACCCTCTCGCTTCGACGGCGCGATGTCGTAGTTGTAGAGACGCTGGTCGCACGTGGGCACCACCACCTCGGTCGTGACCACGTCGGGCACGCTGTACTCCAGTGGCTGGTCCAAGCGTTCGGTGTTCGACATCCCGCCTCCTAAGCGATGCTGAGCAATCTAGGAGCGCGGACCCGCTGGTAGTACGGGCCGACAGATATATCCGTCAGGAGACAGATATATCTCCCTGGCCATTGCGCGCTTCGTCGATGTATGCCGTCAGTCGTCCGTGGTGGCCACGAGCGGCCGCGCTGAGGCGTGCACCATCGCGGTGCAGGAAGGCGTCGAGCATGAGTGCGTGATCGGTCTGCAACTCCGCTCGCTGCGCCGAGTCGAGCAGACTCATCGCCTGGGAGGGCTCGGTGAGATCGGCAACCAGACCGAGCATGTGCAGCAGCCGCGGCATACTGCACGGGGCGAGCAGCGTCTCGTGGAAAGCGCGGCTGAGGATCTGGTAGCGGTGCACGTCGTCGGCGTCGATCGCCTCGGTGAGGTCCCGGTGGATGGCCTGGGCGCGGGCGTCGTCGTCAACGGTGGCGGCCGCGGTGGCTGCCTCGATCGCGGCGGCCTCCAGCGCACCACGCACCAGGTAGAGCTCGTGCAGCTCCGGCCCGCTGAGCACGGTGACCGTGTAGCCACCGCGCGGCTGGTGGCGGACCAGCCCCTCGCCGATGAGCGTCTTGAGTGCTTCGCGCACCGGGATCCGACTCACCTGGAAGAAGGCACCGATCTCGTCGACCGGCAGGGTGACTCCCGGCTTCATCTGCCCGGCGACGATCACCCGCCGCAACTCGCTCAGCACGTAAGGGCCCGTCGCGTATCCCTCGGGTCGACGAAGTTGAGTCACCCAGTCACTCGCATCAGCAGCCATCCGTCCCAGTATCCCGCCGCGCAGCGGATTTTGGCTGTATGCCGCCCTCCTGGGACCATGTATGACGACATGACCGACACTCTCGCCCCGACGCCCGTGCTTCCGCCGCTGCAGATCGGCAGGCACACGATCGCCTCACCCGTGGTGCTGGCGCCGATGGCGGGCATCACCAACCGGGCGTTCCGCCGCCTCTGTCGCAGGTATGGCGATGCCGGTTCGGCGGCGGGCGGTGCGTCGGGAGCGACCAGCCTCTACGTCAGCGAGATGATCACCTCTCGCGCGCTGGTCGAACGCAATCCGATGACGATGCGTCTCATCGAACACGACTCGGACGAGTCGCCGCGCTCCATCCAGCTCTACAGCGTCGACCCGGAGACCACCGGTCGTGCGGCGCACCTGCTGGCCAGCGAAAACCGTTGTGATCACATCGATCTCAACTTCGGTTGCCCGGTTCCGAAGGTCACCCGCAAGGGCGGCGGTTCGGCCCTGCCGTGGAAGACCGACCTATTCCGGGGCGTCGTGTCGGCGGCGGTCAAGGCCGCTGCGCCATACGACATTCCCGTGACGGTCAAGATGCGCAGGGGCATCGACGAGGAGCACCTGACCTTCCTGGAGGCCGGCCGGATCGCCGAGGGTGAGGAGCGGCTGCCGTCGCGTTGCACGCGCGCACTGCCGCGCAGGCCTACTCCGGCACCGCGCAATGGGACGCCATCGCCCAGTTGAAGCAGACGGTCACCAGCATCCCGGTGCTCGGCAACGGCGACATCTGGTCGGCCGAGGACGCGATCCGGATGGTCCAGGAGACCGGTTGCGACGGCGTCGTCGTCGGTCGCGGCTGCCTCGGCCGCCCGTGGCTGTTCACCGACCTGGCCGCGGCGTTCGCCGGGGTTCGACCAGGGTCCAGCCGACCATGCGGGAGGTGGCCGAGACGTTGCGCTTGCACACGGTCTATCTCGCCGAGTTCTTCGAGTCCGAGGACAAGGCCTGTCGCGACATACGCAAGCACATCGCCTGGTACTTCAAGGGATTCAGAGTCGGCTCGGAGTTGCGCGCCGGCCTCGGCCTGGTCAAGTCCCTCGCATCTCTGGATGCCCTGATCGACAGCCTCGACCTCGACCAGCCCTGGCCGGGAGAGGCATCGGAAGGTCCGCGAGGACGCGCGGGCTCCGAGCGGCACGTCGTGCTGCCCGAGGGCTGGCTCGACTCGCGCACCGTCGACGATGCGACCCGCCGTGACGTGGCGGCCGCCGAAGAGTTCAACAGCGGCGGCTGAGACTCGTCAGCCCGGGATGACCGAGCCGATCACGTCCGCGACCTCGCGCGCCGTCCATTGCATCGTTGCCGAGCCGACCGAGATTTCGGTCCATGACCACCCCGGCACGTCGGCACTCATCCAGCCCCGAACTGTCAGGACCCGGTCGCGCTCCAACACTCCGATCACGTTCTCGTTCAACGTTTCTGGGTCTCCCGCCGCATATATGACGAAGTCCCGAGTGTGCGGCGGGTCCGGTATGACGCGCACCCCTCGCTCGTCCAGGAGTGCCGCGATCTCGACGGCGCGATCGTGGTATTCCGCCATCCGCGGTAGGTGCTCGTCGAGCCCGGCGAGCGCGGACGCGGCATACGCCGTCATGCCGTAGAGCGTGCCCCCGAGCCGGCGGCGCCACTGACGCGCCTCGGCGACGAAGTCCTCCGGTCCGGCCAGCGCAGCGCCGGCGAACGCACCGAGTCCCTTGTAGAACGAGACGTAGACGCTGTCGGCCAGGGCAGAGACCTCGGCGAGCGATGCGCCGAGGTGGGGCGTGGACTCCCAGAGGCGTGCGCCGTCCAGATGGAGCGGCACTTCGCGATCTCGGCAACGAGCGCTGAACGCGGCCAACTCGGTGAACGAGGGCAACACGAAACCGGCCTCACGCAACGGCAGCTCCAGCAGCGCGGCGCCGAGCCTGCCAGGTATGGCGTCCAGGTGTTCGACCGTGGGCAATTGCCGACCGGTGCCGAGTCGTTCGTAGCGCAGGTCATGCAGCAGCGCCGGCCCGTCCAGCTCGTGTCGCAGCAGGTGCGAGAGATCAGGGATCGCCACCCGCCGGGAACCGGAGCGGTCGGTCCAGCACCGCAGCGCGGCCTGCTGCGCCATGACTCCGCTCGGGAAGAACGCCACCGCGGGTTTGCCGAGCAGGCTCGCCACCCGCGATTCGAGTTCGGAAATGAGACCGCCCTCGCCATACCGGTCCCAATCGGCCGTTGGGTCAACGCTTTCCGCGGCGGCGTTCAGTGCCTCGCTCGGGGTGCGGACGTCGTGGCCGAGCATCCGGCGAGCGCCCGGTGCGGCGGCGGCGAACCGCGCCGCACGGGACGAGGCATCCGTGGTCGTGTCGTTGCTGACTGGGGGCATGACCTCATCCTGCCGGAGAGGCCTCCTCGACGCAGGGCTGGTCGGTGGTCGCAACTGCCGGGGTGACAGGTCGTTCGCGGCGGATGGCGCGGTAGACCAGCGACGCCCCGGCGGCGCCGAGCGCCCAGAGCACGTGCGGGCCGTTCATCACCAGCAGCACGCTCACACTGAGGAAGGCAATCACCGCCGTCCACCAGGCAACGCTGCGTCGAGGCAGGAGACGCACGGCGGCCGCCGTGCCGATCACGTAGACGGTGGTGAAGCAACCGGTGGTGAGCAGCATGAGCTGCGTCAGATCGAAGTGGAAGATCTCGTTCGCGAGCAGCGAGCCGAGAGCGAGTCCGGTCACCACGGCCAGGCTGCGTCGAGGAACCGCCCCTGCCGCCGATCCCTTCGCCAAGCCGGCCGGAAGCGCCCCGTCGGCCGCGAGGGCTGCACCCAGCCGCGATCCACCGGCGAAGTACGCGTTCATGGTGCCGACGGTCAGCATCACCGCGATGACCGCGGTGACGATGCGGGCCGGTCCACCGACACCGACCACGAGCAATGCGGACAGTGGCGCCGAGGTGTCGGCTGCTGCCGGACCGAGCACGAGGACGGTCGCTGCTGCGAGGGCGAGGTAGAGGACGCTGACCACGGCGAGGGCGATGGCTGTCGCCCTCGGCAGGTCACGTCGCGGGTTGCGGTATTCACCGGCGAGCGGGGCAATTGCTTCCCAGCCCGCGAAACCCCACACCAGCAGCGCGGCGGCGGCTCCGATGGCGCCGATCCCGTGTGGTGCGAACGGATCGAGGTGTGCAGTGGTCCCGTGCGGCGCCGCGACCAGGACGGCGACGGAGATCAGGGCGGCGAGGACTGCGGTCAGCACGAGTTGCACGCGACCGGACAGGCGCAGGCCGGCGGCGTTCAGCAGTCCGACGCCGACGATGAGGCAGGTCGCGGTGGCGACAGCCGTCATACGGCCGCCGCCGATGGCGTCGCTGACGTAGGCACCGGCCATCAGGCTGGCCGGAGGAGCGCCGACCGGCACCGCGAAGTAGAAGCACCAGCCGATCGCACCGGCAGCGCGCGAGCCGAAGGCATCGTCGACGTATGCAGAGACGCCCCGGCCGTCCGGGCGGCGAGCACCCATTGCCGCGAATGTCGTGGCCAGCGGAATGCTGAGCAGCACCAACGCGATCCATGCGATGAGCGACGCCGGCCCGGCAACCTGGACGCCGAGTGCGGGCAGCGTGATGACCCCCGTGCCCAGGACCGCTCCGATCGAGAGTGAGGCACCCTGCGGCACCGACAGCGAACCCTTCATGGCGTCCAGTCTCGTCCGTGGCAATGGCCTGGCGAAGGTCCATTCACGCCAGATCTGATTGGGCCAATCTATGCTGCTGGAATGGATCTTCTGGTCGATCTCTCCGGCCCCGGCGACCGGACCATACGCATCTACCAGCACTTGCTCGAAGGCATCGCCTCCGGTCGGCTGCCGCCGGGGAGAGGCTGCCTGCCACGAGGGCGATGGCGGCGGAGCTCGGCGTTGCCCGGGGCACAGTTTCGACGGCATACGACCGGCTCGTTGCAGAGGGATATCTCGAATCACGAGTCGGCGCAGGTACTTTCGTCAGTTGCGAGGTCGGGCCCGCACGCCCGACTTCGGCGCCCGCCGGTGACGTGCGGCCGCGGATCGTGTGGGAGCGGTTGCCACCGCCGGTGCCCGATGCGCCACCGCTGGACTTCGACCTGTCGGTGGCCGGACCGGACACCAGCCTCTTCCCGTTCGCCGTATGGCGCCGCCTGGTCTCGGCAACACTGCGACCGGCCCTGCAGGAGCAGCCCGTCTACGACGGTTCGGGACATCCGCGGCTGCAGGCCGAGATCGCACGGCACCTGCGGTTGTCGCGCTCGGTGGTCGCCGACGGCCAGGACGTGCAGCTCACCTCGGGTGCGCAACAGGCGCTCGACCTGCTCGGCCGGGTGCTGCTTGCTCCGGGCGACACCGTCGCGGTCGAGGATCCGGGCTACACGGCAGCCGTTCGCCTCTATGCCTCGCACGGGGCACGGGTCCGCGGCGTGCCGGTGGACGACGAAGGCCTGGTCGTGGACGCACTGCCCGACGATGCGCGACTGGTCTACGTGACGCCGTCCCATCAGTTCCCGACCGGTGCGGTGATGTCGCTGCGACGCCGGACAGCCTTGCTGGACTGGGCGGAGACCCATCGCGCGCTCATCATCGAGGACGACTACGACAGCGAATTCCGGTATGACGCAAGGGCACTCGCGCCGTTGCAGAGCCTCGACCGGTGCGGGCGCGTCGCCTACGTCGGATCGTTCTCGAAGATGCTGATGCCGATGCTCCGGATCGGCTATGTGGTGGCTCCGAGGTCGCTGCAGCCTGCCCTGCGGGACGCGAAGCTGCTCACCGACTGGCAGGGCGACACGGTCACCCAAGGGGCGATGGCGCGTTTCCTCGCCGAAGGCTTGCTCGCGGCACATGTCCGACGTGCCACGCGCGCCTACGCCCGGCGGCGATCGGCGCTGCTGCGCGAGCTGGCCCGGCTGGACGACGTGCTCGATGCCTACCCGTCGGCTGCCGGCCTGCACGTGTGCACCCGGCTGCGTGATCAGCGCCGGTCGGACCGGAAGATCGTCGCGGCGCTCGCAGCAGCCGGTGTCGGCGTCGAGCCGCTCTCGCCCAGGTATGTCGAACAACCCGCGGTCCAAGGCCTCGCACTCGGCTTCCGGCACATCCACGAGGAGCAGATCCCGGAAGCCGTCCACCGGATTGGAGCGGTGCTGCGGTCCTAGTGTTTAGAGCTCGACGGGGCGCTCGTCGTCGGTGATCCAGTGCGACCAGGATCCGATGTAGATGCTGGTCTGCGGGTGGATGCCGGACGCCTCGAGGGCCAGGGCCAGATGTGTCGCCTGCACGCCCGATCCGCAGTAGACACCCACTTCGCTGTCCGGCCGGATGCCGAGCGCGGTGAATCGCATCGCGAGGTCGTCCGCGGAGAGGAACGACCCGGTCCGGACGACATTGGACAGTGCCGGGGCCGACACGGCGCCGGGGATGTGTCCGGCGACCGGATCGATGGTCTCGTTCTGTCCGGCGAAGCGGTCGGCCGGACGTGCGTCCAGCAGCAGCTTGTCCGTAGCAAAGACGGCAGCACCGTCGGCGTCCAGCAGCGCTGCACCCGGGTCGGTCGGATAGAAGTCGCCCTCCTGCGGAGTCGGCTCGTCGGTCGAGGTCGGCAGCCCCGCGGCCTCCCAACCGGCGAAACCACCGTCCAGAACCTGGACATCCTCCTTGCCGAAGTACCTCAGCAACCACCAACACCGGCTGGCCGCAAGGGAATTGTCGTCGTCGTAGATCACCACCGGCCGGTCGTTGTAGACGCCGGCGGCGCGCATCGCGGCGGCGAACACCTCGCGCGGTGGCATCGGATGACGCCCGCCATCCCCGGGCGCATCGGCCATCACACCCTCGAACTCGACCCAAGCCGCACCTGGTAGATGCCCGGCTTCGTATGCCGGTCGGCGAGTCGCCTGGCCCATCTGCCACCGGGTGTCGAGCAGCGTCACCGAATCCAGCACGGTCGACAGTGCGGCCGGAATGATCAGGGGATGCGTGGGACGCGTCATACCTGAAGTCTGGTGGCCGCGGCGACCGGCCGCAATGGCGCCCGGGCGCATCTATCACCGAGCGGTGGGTACGCTCAACTGGTCCAAAGTGCCTGACCGGGCACTCGAGCCACGAGACCTATCAAATGGAGGCCCTCCAGTGCTTGTTCGCCGCCTTGCCCGCCCGATGTTGTCATCGATCTTCGTAACTGCCGGATTCAACTCAGTACGCAACCCCGACCGCGCGGCGCCGACAGCTGCACCTGTGGTCGACAAGCTGCGATCCGTGCTGCCGAGGCAGGTGGCGTCGCTCATTCCGGCAGACCCGGCCAAGGGGGTGCGGCTCAACGGCGCGGTGCAGGTCGTGGGTGGACTGATGCTGGCGACCGGCAAGTTCCCGCGAGTCGGTGCCGTCGCGCTCGCCGGAAGCCTGCTGCCGACCACTCTCGCCGGTCACGCGTTCTGGCAGGAAGACGACCCGGCCAAGCGCGCCCACCAGCAGATCCAGTTCTTCAAGAACCTCAGTCTGTTCGGCGGCCTGCTGATTGCCGCGGTCGACACCGAGGGCAAGCCCAGTGCCGCCTGGCGCAGCCGTGCCGCCGCTCACCGAGCGGGTGAGGCGGTGGCCTCCGCGCTCCCGTCGGGTCAAGACAGCTCCCAGACGGTCAGCTCGCTCAAGGACACGGTGGGCACCGTCGCCGCGGCCGCGAAGGAACACAGCGCGCACCTCGCGAGCGTCGCCAAGGCACACGCACCGGTCGTCGCCGAAGCCGTGCGCGAGCGCAGTGAAGCAGTGGCCGGAGCCGCTCGTGAGCAGGCTCCGGTTTTCGCCGAGGCCGTGCGTGAGCGCGGTGGCGAGGCCGGTCGCCGGGCGGCGAAGCGCGCGTCCAAGGCGGCCCGCCAAGCCCGCGCTCAGCTCGCCTGAGCACCCGCCCTCCCGCACGCCGGTGCACTGCCTTCGGGCAGCGCAACGGCGTGCGTCTCTCGTCCATCGCCTCGATATCGGGTTGAATGAAGGTATGTGCCGCAACATCCGTCCGCTGAACAACTTCGCGCCCCCGCGACCGATGACGAGGTCAGCGCCGCCGCGCTGCAGTTCGTCCGCAAGATCGCCGGGAGCACCAAGCCGTCGAAGGCCAACGAGGCCGCATATGACAAGGCCGTTGCCGCGATCACCCAGGCGAGTCGGGAGCTGATCGACTCGTTGGTGACCACCGCCCCGCCGAAGGACCGCGAGGAGGAGGCGGTCAAGGCCCGCGCTCGTTCCGCCGCACGCTACGCGCCACCCCACGAAGTTTCTCCCCCGCTTCGCTCCGCCGAATACTTCGCGGGGACCCCGACAAACACGGCCTCGTGACCGCTGAGATCACCGTCCAGCCACTGGACCGCAAGGCGCAACGAGCGCTGGCCGGCTGGCTGGGTGACGCACAGGCCGCCGGTGTCGACGTCGACGATGTCGACTCCATCGGCGCGGCATACGACGACTATGTGCACGAGGTGCTGCTGACCCCGGCCGCTGATCGCGTCGACCCGACGCCGACGCTGACGATGATCGCGATGGCAATGGGCGAGTACCTCCAACGCAATTCGAACCTGCAGTGGCGAGTAGCCGGAGACGGCCAAGGTTCCGATCTGGCGCTCGCATCGGCGGACGACCTGGGCGTGCTCTACCCGATCGACCCGGTCGCGCAGGCCTGGTCACAACGCCAGCGCGGCTGGTTGCCCGTCTTCACCCGCGAGCTGATGCGCAACATCGAAGACACCGGCGAGTGATGGCCTCTGCAGCGATGAGCGTGGCAGCACGGGTGAAGTGGTGCGCGAACTGGGCGAACGGCTCGACGGCGCTCGGGTTCGCGGTCGGTCGCCTCGGCCGCGCCCGTATGACGAAAGGCCCCCGCGGGCTCTACCTCGCGAGCGGCTACCGCTTCGAGTTCCCCGTCGCGGGTGCTTTCACAGTCGGGAATGTCGTTGTCTGCAAAGGAGATTGGAAGGAGTTGCAGCGCGAGCATCCGCTCCTGCTCACCCACGAGGAGGAGCACAGCTGGCAGTACGTCGTCTGTGGCGGCCTGCCCTTCATCCCCTTGTATGTCGGCGCGCTCGCCTGGTCCTGGGTGCGGACCGGAGACTTCGTATCGCGCAACATCTTCGAGCGGAATGCGGGGTTGGCGATGGGCGGCTACCACGAGCGGTCGGTGCGGACGTTTGGCGCAGCGTTGCGCAGCATCCGCCCGGGCACCGCGGGATGAGCTATTCGGCATACGACCGGCAGCGTTTCGTCAGGGAGGACCCGGCGCAGAAGCGCGCCGACCGCGACGACTTCGCGCGTGACCGGGCGCGGGTGTTGCACTCGGCCGCGTGGCGCCGGCTGGCGTCCAAAACCCAGGTGCTGCAACCGCATACCGACTTCATCCGCAACCGGCTGACGCACTCGCTGGAGGTCGCGCAGATCGGCCGGGAGTTCGGCGAGGCCATCGGTTGCAACGCCGATGTCGTCGACACTGCCTGTCTCGCACATGACCTCGGCCACCCGCCGTTCGGTCACAACGGCGAGGGCGCTCTCAACGAACTCTGCGGCCACATCGGCGGTTTCGAGGGCAACGCCCAAACCTTCCGGATTCTCACCCGGCTGGAGGCCAAACGATCGCGGTCCAATGGCGAGTCCGTGGGGCTCAACCTGACTCGTGCCTCGCTGGACGCTGCCAGCAAATACCCGTGGTTCCGAGGCGAAAGTCGTTCCCATCCCAGCAAGTTCGGCTGCTATGAAGCGGATGAGCAGGTCTTCGACTGGGCGAGGGCAACGGTCCCGACGGGGCATCGCCAGCAGCGCTGTGTCGAGGCACAGGTGATGGACTGGGCCGACGACGTTGCCTACTCGGTGCACGATGTGGAGGACGGCATCACCGCCGGACTGATCGATGTGCACGCTCTGCGCTCCCGCGACGAGATCGACGCCCTCGCGGGGATCGCTCGGCGCCTCTACGCTCCGCAACTCGAAACCGCAGAGCTGGCAGGGTCGTTCGAGCGTTTACTGGCCTCCGGCGTCATACCCGAGCAACAGCGGCCGGGCCGGCAGGGTGTCGCTGCGCTCAAGGACATGACCAGCCGGTTGATCGGCCGATTCGTCGGTGCCGCGGAGCAGGCGACGCGCGACAAGTTCGGCGACGGGCCGCTGACCCGCTACGCCGCCCACGTCGTCATACCGACCGACGTGCTCGCCGAGTGCGTGATGCTGAAGGCGGTCGCCGCGCGCTGGGTGATGATGACCGACGAACGCCGCACCCTGCAGGCCGAGCAGCGCCGGATCATCGAGACGCTCTTCACTCTCTTCCAGGAGCATCCCGACCGGCTCGACCCGCTCTTCGCCGAGGATCATGCAACTGCGGCCGATGACGCTGCGGCGTTGCGAGTGGTTGTCGACCAGATCGCATCATTGACCGACCACCGGGCGCGCGCCCTCGCGGACGAATGGAGCTAATCCCCACGAAGTTTCTCCCCCGCTTCGCTCCTCCGAATACTTCGCGGGGGCCCCGATCTCGATTGAGGAGTACCAGAGATGAACTGGAGTCTCTCGCGGCTGCCGATCGTCGGTGCGCCGATGGCCGGCACCGGTACACCCGAACTCGCGGCGGCGATCAGCAACGCCGGGGGACTGGGTGTGTTTCCCGGTGGTTACCTGACCGGCGACAAGCTGGCTGAGGGCGTCGCCCGGGTGCGCGAGCTGACCGACCGTCCCTTCGGCGTGAATCTCTTCGTGCCGACGCCCGTTGACGAGCAGCGGGACAGCGCCCGATTGCGTTCGTATGCCGAGGCATTGGCGCCACTCGCCACGTCGGCCGACGTGCAATTGCCCGAGCCGCGCTGGGACGGAAGCGACAACTTCGCCGCCAAGGTCGACGTCCTCGAGCAGTCACCGGTTGCGGTCGTGTCATTCATCTTCGGCCCGCCTCCGGTCGACGTGGTGCTACGGCTGCACACGGTCGGCACAAAGGTGCTTGCGACCGTCACGGACGCGGGGAGGCGCGAGCAGCCGTCGCTGCGGGCGCCGACCTGCTCTGCCTGCAAGGCACCGATGCCGGGGGTCACCGCGGCACCCACCTCGCCGAGATCGAGCCCAACGGCTCCGGCTGGCGTGACCTGCTGTCCGAGGTGCTGAACACCACGGACCTACCGGTCGTCGTCGCGGGCGGCGTGATGACCGCGCAGGACGTCAAGGACGCACTGGCCGCGGGAGCCGTTGCGGTGCAATGCGGTTCGGCCTTCTTGCTCACCGACGAGTCGGGGATGAACGACGCCTATCGCGCCGGGTTCACCGCGTCCGACCTGACCGAGACCGTCGTGACACGCGCGTTCAGCGGTCGCCCGGCGCGCGCCATACGCAATGAGTTCGTGGCGCGATTCGACCCGGTGGCCGTCCCGGTCTATCCGATCGTGAACCAACTGACCAAGCCGCTCCGCGCCGCTGGTGCGGCCACCAGCGACCGTGAGCTGGTCAGCCTCTGGGCGGGCACCGGCTGGCGCCACGCGCAGTCCGGACCGGCGGCGGACGTGGTCGCCGCACTCGCGGCTGAGGTGGCCGAGCGGCGCCTTGAGGGTCCGTGAGGGACGAACGGATGTCTCGAAAGGGAGCCCGTGAGCGTCGCCCTGAGGAGCCCGTGAGGTACGAGCGGGCGTCTCGAGGTCCAGCCCAACCAAGGTGGCCGAGGAGCCCGTGAGGTACGAGCGGGCGTCTCGAGGTCCAGCCCAACCAAGGTGGCCGAGGAGCCCGTGAGGTACGAGCGGGCGTCTCGAGGTCCCGTTGACTAACCCGACAGTGTCGTAGCCCACGCCTATCGTCTGGGCATGGAGAAGTTCGTTGACCGTGATCTGACAGGCACCGAGTTTCGTGAATGCGTCCTCGACGGTGCCCGGTTCGTCGGGTGGGTCATGCGCGGCGTCGAGCTGGACGGGCTGCTCGGGGAGCTGACCGTCAACGGCGTCGACGTGATGCCCTATGTCGAAGCCGAGCTCGACCGTCGTCATCCGGTGCGCGTGCTGATCCGGTCCGAGGACATCGCGGACCTACGTGAGGCATGGCGGCAGTTGCAGGACGACTGGTCCGAGACCATCGATCTCCTGCGGCAGTCACCAGGCATCGAGCGCAAGTCCGTGGGCGGCGAGTGGTCCGCCATTCAGACGCTGCGGCATCTGATCTTCGTCCACGACTCGTGGTTCAACCGGTGTTGCCTGGGCCGGAGCGAGCCGTTCACGGCCCTCGGGCTGACGACCGATGGGATGTCGCGCGACTTGGGACCCGGTCTGGACCCGACCGCCGACCCCACGCTCGACGAAGTGCTGGAGGTCCGGGCGCGGCAGGCAGCGGTGCTGACCTCGTGGCTCGCCGACTGCACGGCGGAGGACCTGCGCCGGCCGGCGCCGGTGCCGGACGACGACGTCTGGCCGCCATACGCCCGCGGGAGGACCGTCGTCGGGTGCTTGCGTACGGTGTTGAACGAAGAGTTCGAGCACCACGGTTTCGCCGTCCGCGACCTCGGGGTGCTCGACTGACCACCCCACGAAGTTTCTCCTCCGCTTCGCTCCTCCGAATACTTCGCGGGGACCCCGGTGAGCACGACCCTGTGGAGGGCCGTCCCAACGCATCGGCCGGCAACCTAGACTGCCGTTGTTATGGCGGGTCGCATCAAGTCCGAAGACGTGGAGCTCGTCAAGGAGCGCAGCTCCATCGAGGACGTAGTCAGCGAGCACGTCACGCTGCGCCGTTCCGGCAGCAATCTGGTCGGCCTGTGCCCGTTCCACGACGAGAAGACCCCGAGCTTCTCGGTGAACCCGACACAGGGCTTCTACCACTGCTTCGGCTGCCAGAAGGGTGGCGACGTCCTCTCCTTCGTGCAAGAGGTCGACCACCTCAGCTTCGCCGAGGCGGTCGAGCGGCTGGCCGGCAAGGTCGGTGTCGAGTTGCACTACGAGGACGGCGTCCGTCCGCGCGAAGAGAGCATCGGCCGGCGCACCCGACTGCTCGAGGCGCACCGCGTGGCAGCGGAGTTCTACGCGTCGCTGCTGCCGGAGACGCCCGAGGCTCGGACCGCACGCGACTACCTGCGCGGCCGTGAGTTCGACGGTGCGATCGCCGAGCAGTTCGGCCTCGGCTACGCACCCACGGACGGCCATGCGTTGTCGAAAGTGTTGCGGGACAAGGGGTTCAACCGCGACGAGATGCTCGCTGCGGGCCTGATCAACCGTGGTGGGTATGACGTTTTCCAGGGCCGGCTGCTCTGGCCGATCCGCGACATCACCGGTGACACCGTCGGCTTCGGAGCGCGGCGGATCTTCGACGGTGACCCGCGGCCGGCCAAATACCTCAACACCGGCGAGACCGCGATCTACAAGAAGCAGCGGGTGCTCTATGGGCTCGACCTGGCCAAGAAGTCGATCGCCGACGACCGACGGGCGGTGGTCGTCGAGGGTTACACCGACGTGATGGCGGCCCACCTGTCCGGGGTGACCCAAGCCGTGGCGACGTGTGGCACGGCCTTCGGGGTCGAGCACATCAAGCTGCTGCGGCGGTTGCTGCGCGATGAGCGCGGGGAGACCCGGCCAAGGTCATCTTCACCTTCGACGGAGACTCGGCCGGTCAGAAGGCTGCGCTCAAGGCGTATGACGAGGACCAGCGCTGGGCATCCCAGTCCTTCGTCGCGATCGCGCCGGACGGGCAGGACCCGTGCGAGTTGCGGATCTCCGCCGGGCCGGACGCGGTCCGGGAGCTCGTCGACGGCGCGACGCCGATGTTCGAGTTCGTCGTACGCACCACGCTGGCGCGCTTCGACCTGGACTCCGTCGGTGGCCGGGTCGCTGCGACGCGTGCGCTGGCACCGATCGTTGCCGACATACGTGACTCACTCAGTCGGGAGGAATTGATCCGCGAAGTCTCCCGGCACCTCGGCGTCGACGTGGGCGACTTCAGCCAGGCTGTACGCCGAGCGCCCCGCGGCGGCATCGCCGAGGCCGCGAAGAGGACGCGCGACAAGCCCGTTGACACGGCCCCGGAGCCGGACGTGCCCGTCCCGGCATACGAGCCGCCCAACCTGCGTGACCCGATCGTGCGTGCCGAGCACATGCTGCTGCAGTGCGTCGTGCAGTTCCCTTCCGCGGTGCCGACCCAACAGCTGGACCCGGTCGACCCGGGCGACCTCACAGCGCCGGCGCACCGAGCGGTGTTCGAGGCCGTGCGCTCGGTCGGCATCGACCCGACCCGCAGCCAGGGCGCATGGGTCTCGGCGATCAACGAGTCGGTGCCCGAGGTGGTGCGGCCGCTGGTCGCACAGCTCGCTGTCGAGGCGTTGCCGACCAAGCTGGACAGTCAGGGCCGGCCGGACTGGCACTACGTGCGCTCGCTGGTGGTCCGCGTGCGAGAGGTTGCGCTGCGGCGAAAGATCTCGCAGGTGATGAGCGCCTTGCGGCGTAGCGACGACCCGGAGCAGTCGCGAGCCATCTCCGCGCAACTGACCACGTTGCAGCGGTCGTTGAACGACCTGCTGGCCAACCTGGAGTGACCGCACCAAGGTGGTTGAGCGATGCCCTGAGGAGCTCGTGAGGCACGAGCGAGCGTCTCGAAGGGGAGGGCAGAGGAGCGGAGCGGGGGAGCCCGTCTCGAAACCCGCCAGGGTGGTTGAGCGGTGCCCTGAGGAGCTCGTGAGGCACGAGCGAGCGTCTCGAAGGGGAGGGCAGAGGAGCGGAGCGGGGAGCCCGTCTCGAAACCCCGCGCCATAACCGGTGGACAATGGAGACATCATGTCCTTCCTGAAGCGCTCAAAACCACAGCTGCCGCGCGAGGTGCAGCACCAGCTCGACCTGCCCAAGGGCGAACGCGTTCTCGCCTCGGCGGTCGACAAACTCACCAGTGCGTATGTCGTCGCCACCAACTGGCACCTGACGGTCGTGAGCGCGGACGGGACAGCGACTGCCAGGCCGTGGCATGACGTGGATGCCGGTCAGTGGGAGTCGCAGACCTGGAGCCTCACGGTGACCTGGATCGACGGAAAACGCCCGGGGCAGTGGACTTTTGACGAGCAGGACACCCGGCTGCCGGAGACATTCCACGAGCGAGTGCGCGCCAGCATCGTGCTCGCCGAGGAGTTGCCGCTCGAGGGCCGTGCGAAGGGCCGCGTCGTCATACGCCGGGACCTGCAGACCGACAAGTTGCTGACCCAAACGGTGCTCGGGCGCGGTGCGCGAGCCGATGACCCGCAGGTGCAGGACGCAGTGGCGCGGACGAAGGAGTTCGTCGAGGATGCCGTCGGCCTCCGGTAGGCCGCCCGATTGGTTGTTGGGCGGCCGAATTTGCTATGGTTCTGCACGCGCACAACGCATGATCCCCTGTAGCTCAATTGGCAGAGCATTCGGCTGTTAACCGGAGGGTTCTTGGTTCGAGTCCAAGTGGGGGAGCACACCGAACGGCCCGGGATGCCCGGGCCGTTTTCGTATGTCGACTGCGGCGCTCGGAACGTCGTGCCCGTCGACGGATCAGGAGGCCTTGCGCTCCTCCGGTGTCTTCATCCGCGCGATCGCTTCGATCTGGGCGCTTTCCTTCTCGCCCCGCTTGGCCGCGTCCGCGACGAGCGCACGGGCGAGGCGGATCGCGGATGGTGAGAGCTCAACGCCTTCGCTCATGACTGATGCTCCTGTCGGTCAGTTTCATTGTCGCCCCTTGAGACGGACTCGTCCACTGCACTACGGGTCAGGGTGGCGCGGGATACGCGGCGAGCCAGGCTCCGGTCCGCTGGACTACCCAGGTCCGATTCGATCAGGTCTGTCAACAGCTCCCAGCCGATGTCGCGGGCCACTGGTGAGTCCGATGTGAGTGCGGTGATCGCTCGGTCGAGTCGCTGGCTCCACTCGGTGCGGGCTTGTTGGTGTTGCCCGCGCAGGGTGACCATCGCCGGAATCGCGGCACCGATCACCGCGCCCACGAAGGAGGCGAGAACCACCCACCACGTCATCGTCGCGCTGCGCCTTCGCCCATGTTCGGCACTGTAAGCGCGGCATACGACATCGAACTGGGAGAATCGCCGCATGGGCGTCTACACAGATCGTGTGCTGCCGCGACTGATGAACCCGCGTGATGGCTGACGCGGGCACCCGGGAAGCCCGGCAGCGTGTGTGCGCGGGTCTCCATGGCGAAATCGCGGAGGTGGGGTTCGGCAGCGGACTGAATCTGCCCCACCTGCCCGCTGCGGTCACCCAGCTGTATGCCGTTGAGCCGTCACGGCTTTCGGTTCGCCTGGCCGAAGGGCGCATCGCGGCGGCCACGGCCCGGGTGCAGGTGGTCGGCCTCGATGGGCAACGGCTGCCACTCGCCGACGGATCGGTGGATGCGGTGCTGTGCACGTGGAGCCTGTGCACGATTCCGGACCCGGTTGCCGCGGTGCGTGAGTTCCGGCGCGTGCTGCGTCCCGGCGGGCAATTTCATTTCGTCGAGCACGGGCTCGCTCCGGACGAGGAGGTCCAGCGCTGGCAGCGTCGCCTCGACGGGTTGCAGCAACGGCTCGTCGGCGGCTGCCACCTCACCCGCGACATTCCGCAGATCCTCCGATCCGGCGGAATGGAGCTGACCCGACTGGACATCTACTACGGTTCCGGGCCCAAGCCGTATGACGCGAGATCCGAAGGCATCGCACGGTCCGCGAGTTGACCGCAAGGACCCGGAACGCCCCGGCTTCCAGTGCCGTTCAGCTTTGGGGTTCCACGAATTCCGGGAACGTCGTCGGTGCGAGCTCTTCCAGTGTCCGGCCCGCCCAGTCCCCCTCGTGCCAGTGCGCCCAGACGCGCTCACCGGCGGCCTGCACACCACGTGCAGCTTCCTCGAGATCGGTGCCCAGGACGGTGCCGTCCTCGACGACCGGCCGGCCGTCGACCCACACGTCGGCCAGGTCGGACGGCTGCGCGTAGTAGACGATGTTCCGGATCGGGTCTCGCAACGGGGCCATTCCGAAGGAGTCGGTCCGCCAGAACAGCAGGTCGGCCTTGGCACCGTTGGAGATTCGTCCCAGGTCGTCGCGGCCGAGGAGCTTGGCAGCATTGACCGTCGCAGCGTCGAAGACGCGCTTGGCGGTCGACGTGTCCGCTCGCCTCGAGGTGATCTTCCCGGAGATCGCCGTCCAGCGCAGCGACTCGAGCATGGACTGCGGTGCCGTGTCGGTGCCGATGCACATGTTCACACCCGCCTCGATGTATGCCGGGAAGGACTCCATCAGGATGCCGCGTCGCGCGAAGCACCACGCGTTGTACGACACCGAGGTTCCGGTCTCGGCGAGCAGCGCAAGGTCGTCCCCGGCGAAGTTCACCCAACTGTTCCCCGTGATGAAGATCGCGTGACCGAGCAGCGTGTCAGGTCCCAGGAAATCGAGGTCGGCGAGCCACTCGATCGGCGTCCGACCGTGCCGGCGCGTCATCTCGTTGAACTCCCAAACCCCTTGTGCGGTATGCAAAGAGACGGGAACGCCGAGCTCGCGGGCCGCTTGCTTCGTGTCGCGAAGTAACTCTGCCGTACAGGTATCGACTTGCGCCGGGCCGAGGAACCCCTTGACGCGCCCACCGGCACGTAGGTCCTGCGCTCGGACGAAGTCGACGGCGCGATCCAGACCTTCCTGCCCCGCAGCGACATCCCACTCGTAGTCGACCCGCTTGCCGTCCGGGGTGAACCACCGTCCGGACCGGTAGGACGGCGCGACATACCCGCGCAGGCCGATCCGGTCGAGCTCGTCCGCGACGTAGTCGGCCTCGTCGCCGAGGTGCATGACGGTCGTCGTGCCCGACCGAGCAAGTTCGATGAGCGAGTAGTCGACGCAACTGCGCATACCGGCGGAGGTGAGGCCGGCATCTTCGGCCGGAAGGATCTCGATCAGGCCGGTCAGCCAGAACTGCCGGGGTCCGTGGTCCTCCTGCACCGATTTGTCGATCGGGGAGGAGTGCAGGTGGGAGTGGGTGTTGATGAAGCCCGGAGTGATGATGCGGTCGGGCAGATGGCGCTCGACATCGACCGGCCCGTCGTATGCCGTGCCGACATACGCGATGCGGTCGTCGTCGACGACCAGGCAGCCATCGCGGAGGAGCCGATGACCGCCCTCTTGGTGCGCGACGATGTACGGCGCAGTGAACAGAGTCCGGGTCATGCGTCTCCTCCTTGATGATCGACATCAATGAGGATGTCAGCTGCGGACCACGGTCGGCAGCCGAATCCCTACCGCGTGATCCTCGTCCTGCCGATCCCGTCAGACGGCCCCGCCGGTGGCGACACCCGGAGCGTTGGTCGGGCCGGCCGGGTCGCCGGCTGGTGCTGCAGGGCCAACCTTGCGCCCGCGTGCCTGCAGCCGCCGCTCGACCCAGGTGGCGAGCTTGCTGATCGCGTAGTTGATCAGGATGTAGATCACCGCGATCACCACCAGCATCGCGAAGATGTTGCCGTTGAGGGACGTTGCCGGCTTGCTGCGGAAGAGCAGTTCGCCATACAACACGTTGTAGCCGAGGGCGGTGTCCTTCATGACGACGATGACCTGGCTGATCAGTGAGGGCAGCATGGCGGTGACGGCTTGCGGCAACAGGATGATCCGGACCGTCTGGCCCGGCGTCAGCCCGATCGAGCGGCCTGCCTCTCGCTGACCGGCCGGTAGTTGATCGACGCCCGCGCGGATGACCTCACAGATCACCGACGAGTTGTAGAAGACCAGGCCGGCAACCGTCGCGATGAGCGGGCCGCTGCCGCTGCCCTGGCCGTGTGCGCTCAGCCAGCCGAAGATGAAGAGCATCATCAGCAGCACCGGCAACGCGCGGGTCAACTCCACCCAGACCGTCACGATCCAACTGATCGCACGCAGCACGATGGCGAGCGGCGAGTTGCCTTGCGGGATCTCGATCATCCGCAACATGGCCAGGATGGCGCCGAGGACCACGCTGATGACGATGGCGAGCGCCGCTGCTATCAGCGTGCCGCGCAGGCCGGGAAGGATGTAGCTCTTCCAGGTGCCCCACTGCGCGAACGGCTTCCACTTGTAGCTGGCGAACTGGTCCTTGTCGGCCAGCTTCCAGATGGCCAACGCGAGGATCGCCGCGCAGACCACTCCGCCGAGGACGCCGAACATCGCGTAACGCCGCCTGGCCTTCGGGCCCGGAGAGTCGAAAAGGACTGAGGCACTCACCTTTTCACCGCCACACGCTTGCCGAGCCAGCCGAGTCCGACGCCCATCGGCAGCGTCAGGATTATGAAGAACGCGCCGACCACCATGAACGCCGCATTGAGCAATCCGGGATCGCGCTCGGTGACCGTCTTGAGCACACCGGAGAGTTCGTAGACGCTGATCGTCACCGCGACCGTGGTGTTCTTGGTGAGCGCGATGAGCGTGTTGCCGAGCGGCACGACGGCACCGCGGAACGCCTGCGGGAGGATGACCTCGCGCATGGTCTGGCTGAACGTCAGGCCGATCGATCGTGCCGCCTCGGCCTGGCCGAGCGGGATGGTGTTGACGCCCGATCGCAGCGCCTCACACACGTAGGTCGCGTGGTAGACCGTCATACCGACCGCCGCGAGGCGAAAACCGTTGACATCAGCGAACTTTGCATCGGCTGAGTCGGCCAGCGAGATGCCCAGTTGGATGTAGAGCACGAAGCTGCACGACAGGATGATCAGGGTCAGCGGGGTGTTGCGGAAGACGTTGACGTATGACGTGCCGACAAACCGCAGGATGCCGACCGGCGACAGCCGCAGCGTCGCGATGATCGTGCCGAGGATCAGGCTGCCGATCGCACTGAGGATGGTGAGCTTCACGGTCGCCCACAGCGCGGTCCAGATCTGATAGTCGGAGAAGAGCGAAGACACCGGTGCCCTTCCTATCTGTCTCGGGGTGATGGCCGTCGGACCCGACGGTGGCCACGTGACGGTTGGTCACCGTCGGGTCCGAATGAACTGCGTTGCCAGCGCTGAAGACTCAGGCCTGGCAGGTGGGCGCCTTCGGCGGGTTGAGGTCCTGGTTGTACTTGTAGTCGGAACCCAAGTTGTTCTCGACGGCCTTCTTCCAGTTGCCGTTGTCGAGGGTCTTCTTGATGGCCGCGGCGACCTTGTTGCAATCGGCGGCGCCCTTCTTCAGGCCGATGCCGTAGTTCTCCTCGCTGAAGGTGCCGCCGGCGAGCTTGACCTTGTCCTTGTACTGCGGCTGGTTGGCGTAACCGGCCAGGATCGTGTCGTCGGTGGTCATCGCGTCGATCGAACCGGAGGCGAGTGCCTCGGCGCACGCCGAGTAGGTGTCGTACTTCTGCGGCACCAACTTCGGTGCTTCCTTCTTCAGGTTGTCGACCGACGTGGACCCGGTGACCGAGCAGACCTTCTTGCCTGCAAGGTCCTTCACCCCGGTGATCTTGGAGTCCTTGCCGACCAGAAGTGACTGTCCGGCAACGAAATACGGGCCGGCGAAGCCGACCTCCTTCAGCCGCTTGTCGGTGATCGAGTAGGTGGCCACGATCATCTTGACGGTGCCGGCCGCGAGCATCTTCTCGCGCTGCGGCGAGGGCGACTCGACGAACGAGACCTTGCTGTAACCCATCTCAGCGGCGACACAACGGGCGATGTCGACGTCGAAACCGGTGTATTTGTCGCCGTCCTTCAGGCCGAGGCCGGGCTGGTCGTACTTGATGCCGATGTTCACGGACGGGCCGGAGTCGGGCAGCTTGCAGACGGCGTCCTTGGCGCTCGAACCGCCGGAGCTTCCGCCGCACGCGGTGAGGCCCAGGCCGAGCGCGGCGGCTGCCGTCGCGGCATAGATCGCGGGGTACTTCATGAGATTTCTCCTCCAGTGTTAATGACGAATCGCAAAGGTTGTCGAGGCGATCGGTGTGACGGCTGGTCGTCTCGGCGTCAGGTCATGGGTGCTCAGTGCGTGAGGATCTTGGACAGGAAGTCCTTCGCGCGAGCGGACGTGGGGTTGGCGAAGAACTCGTCGGGAGCCTGCTGCTCGAGGATCTGGCCGTCGGCCATGAACACGACCCGGTCGGCCGCACGGCGCGCGAAGCCCATCTCGTGGGTCACCACGATCATCGTCATTCCGTCCTTGGCGAGGCCGGCCATGACGTCGAGGACTTCGTTGATCATCTCGGGGTCGAGCGCGGAGGTCGGCTCGTCGAAGAGCATCACCTTCGGCTTCATCGCCAGGGACCGAGCGATGGCGACCCGCTGCTGCTGGCCGCCGGACAACTGCGCGGGGTACTTCTCTGCCTGCGCCTCGACGCCGACCCGCTTCAGCAACTCCATCGCGTGCGCCTCGGCGTCGGCCTTGCTCATCTTGCGGACCTTGATCGGACCGAGCGTGACGTTCTGCAGGATCGTCTTGTGCGCAAAGAGGTTGAACGACTGGAAGACCATGCCGACGTCGGCGCGCAGTTTGGCGAGTTCGGCGCCCTCCTCGGGCAACGCTTCGCCGTCGATCGTGATGGTGCCGGTCTCGTATGTCTCGAGCCGGTTGATGGTGCGGCAGAGTGTCGACTTGCCCGACCCGGACGGGCCGAGCACCACGACGACCTCGCCCTTGGCGACCTCGAGGTCGATGTCGCGCAACACGTGAAGGTCGCCGAAATGCTTGTTGACGCCGGCCATCCGCACGAGCGGCTCGCCCGACGCGACATTCGTCTCACCCGCGGTGGGCACCTGCTGTGTCATGGGTAAGAACCCTACAAGGCGATCTCAGGGAATTTGGAGGATTGTGCGGTATGGCGCGATTTCGTTGCCAGGCCGTTGCGAAACGTACCCGGTCCACATCATCGGGCGCCTACCTGGACGCACGCCGTGGACGTCGTAGTGCCAGAATGTCGCTGCACCAAAGGGGCGATAGCTCAGCCGGTTAGAGCAGCGGACTCATAATCCGTCGGTCCTGGGTTCAAGCCCCAGTCGCCCCACCAGAGAACATGCAGGTCAGCGGCCTGCGCTGCCCCTCCTCGTGATTCGCGGGAGGGGCGTTCTGCTAACGAACTGCTAACGGCAGCTTCGAAAACGCTTCCGGTGTTCATGATTCATCGCTCATTGGGTCGACATAGTCCTCGCGCAGAGACTGGAGCCAGGACTCCTTGGACGCACCAGATGTCTCGGCGAGGAAGTGGAGGAAGTAGTTCGCCATGTTCAACAGGTCCAACCGCGTGTAGTCGTTGGCGTTGTCCTCGCCGACTTTCTCCACGAGCTCACGCCAGCCGTCGAGGTAGACCTCTTCATGATCAGCCGCGAGCCACTCACCATCGGGGGTGTTTGCGCGCATCGTCAGCAACATGAACGCGTAGCGCGATGTCAGTCCCTCGTTGACGTCGCTCATGAGCCCCACACCGCCCGGCTGAAGGTGTCGACCGCGCGCCCATCGTCCTCAGGGATCACATCGGCATACACCGACAGCGTCACCGTCGGGTCACGGTGCCCGAGCCGCTTCGCGACGATGTGCACAGGTGTGCCCTCGCGCAGAAGAATCGTCGCGTGAGTGTGGCGGGCCTCGTGAAGCTTCAACCGCGGCAGACCGGAGTCTGCTTGGGAGTCGACGAACGCCTTCGACACGTAGTCAGGTGGCGTCGGGGTGCCGTCCTGCCAGGTGAACACCACGCCGTCGGTGTCCTTGTAGATCGAGCCAGCCGCGAGCCGCTCCTTGCGCTGCAGCTTCCGCCACGCCTTGAGTGCGGCGACCGTCCGGGGGTCGATCGCGACCGAGCGCCCGTCGCCGTTCTTCGGAGGCCCAATGGTCCGACGGCCGGCCGACTGCGTCACTGACTCCTCGACCCGCACCACGCCGGCCTTAAGGTCGACGTTCTCCCAGCGCAGCGCGCACAGCTCGCCGCGCCGCATCCCGGTCGCCAGCGCGAGGATCCACAAGGCCGCGAACCGCTCGTCGTTCACATGCTCGAGGTAGGTGCTTGCCTGCGGTCCGGTCCACGTGCTGTGCTTCGGCCGGACTGCCTTCGGCAGCTTCGACCCGACGACCGGGTTGACTGCGATCACTCGGTCGCTGATCGCGGACTGCATCGCCATCCGCAGCACCGTGCGGGCGAACGCGACAGTCCTGGGAGACAACGGTTTCCCGTTGGTGCCGCCGGTCTCGTGCATCCGCTTGAACGTCGCTGACAGGTCGGTGGGGGAGAGTTCCTGCACACGCAGGTTCCCGAAGTATGGCTTCAGGTATCGGGCGATGTTGCCGCGGTAGGACTTCTCCGTGCTGGCTTTGAGATCGACGGCGTGTCCTTCGATCCATCGGTCGAGGTAGGCGCCGACGGTGATGTTGGACGGCGCGACCCACGTGCCCTGCCGGGATCCGTGTCGGGCTTCGTCGCGTGCTGCGATCGCAGCCTTGCGGGTGGGGAACCCACCGAACCACTTCGGCTTACTCGTCATCCGAGCGTTGCCCTCGTCGTCGAGCACCGGCTGCCCATTGTCGTCGACCACAGGCACTTTCACCCGGAGCACGTACGACCAGGTAGTGCCGCGCTGCACGACACCGTCACGCATTCCCTTGCGATCACTCATGATTGGTCCTCGTTTTCCATGTCCTTAACGATGTCGCAGAGGACTTCGAGGTTGCCCTCGAGGACGCGTACGAGAGACGCAGACTTCGTGCTCGAGTCGTCGGATTCAGGGTCTCCCTTGTGCTGCGCGAGCTGCTCCTCCCACGACGCCTTCAGGGTCAAGAGTGCGTCGCCGAGCACCGGGTTGACCCGGGCCTCCTCAGCAACCTTGCTTACGAAGGAGACGTACTCGTTAACGGCCCAGCGAGCACGGCTACGAACTTTGCGGGCTTCCTCGATGTGGTCTAGCGCAAGCGCGAGCGGGTCACACTCTGACGTGGGTTCGAAGAGGGCGCCAGGCTTCGTGTCGAGCGCGGCAGCGAATGCAAGAACTTCGGCTGCGGTGAACGACCGTCCACCCTTCTCTGCTGCGGAGATTGCCTGCCGCGGCCAAGGCCGCCCGAGGTGCTCGGCGACCAGGTCGCCGAGGTCAGACTGAGTGATCTCCTTCCGCTCGCGGTTCTCGCGAATGTTGGCGCCGATCACCTTCTCGATGTCGCTCAAGGGTGTCCTCCGTACCGCTTGTCGTTGTCCGCGATGACTTTGCTTGAGCCCCGCTTATCCGCTGTCATGACACAGCATGACAGGCATTGCCATCGTTGACAAGGGGATGACATCGATGTAATTCTGAAGTCACGCTTAGCCATGACCGTCAAGGTTCAGCGTGACAGGAGAAAACGATGGGCACACTCCTCAATGCGAAGGACGCGGCTCGTGCGCTCGGCATCAGCGAACGCACCGTCTACCGCCTTAGCGCGGCTGGCGATATCCCGCAGTACCGCGTAGGTATGCAGCTCCGGTTCGATGAGGACGAGCTGCGAATTGCGTTCCGACGCAACAAGGCCAAGGCGCGCGCATCGTGAGCATCCCGGTGCCGCTTCGCGGCCGCCTGACCGTCACCGTCCCCGAAGCAGCGAAGGTGCTCGGCATCGGCCGCGACAACGCCTACCGAGCCGCGGCGGACGGCACGCTCCCTACTCTCAAGATCGGCCACCGGCTGATCGTGCCAGTCCCGAAGCTGTTGGAAATGCTCGGGATTCACGCCAGCGACGACCCCACTGCCCAAACCGCACCGCTGCGGCTCGTCGGTCGCGACGACCCTGGCGCGGCCTGACCCCGGACACAGCGAAGGCGTGTCCACCACGACACGCCGACGCCACCACCAGACCTAATAGGAGGTCTCAGATCATGGTGACACACCCCAGCAAACCGGCCGTGCTGAACGGCGAAGCCCCCAGCCGGCGGGCACTCGACACCGCTGACATTCACCAGCTGACCCGGCAGCACCGTTACGGCGTCCTCGTCGTCACCGAGCGCCGCGACGGCACCATCGTCAGCCAGACCTACTCGAGTCTTACGTCGGCCGGCCGCAAGCTAGACCGAGTACGCGAACGCGGCCTCATCGCGCGAGCGGTGCTCGTCGAGCTCCGCGCAGTCGCCGACGCCGACGCCGCCCTCGGGGACCCGTTGTGAGCACAACCGCCACAGCTGCGCCGCTGCACGAGCACACGGCGTGGATGCGGCGGACCATCTCACGTCGTCTCGCTGTCCTCGACCGGTCCGGACCGTGGGACGGGATCGCTGTCGCGCCCCTCGGTCGCTCCACCGGGCGAGGGCAGCGGGAGGACCGCACCTGTGACCGGTGCCGAACCTACGTCGACCGAAACACGTTCTATTGCGCTGCGATTCGCGTGCGGGTCGATGTTGTTCTGATCGTCGGTCTCTGCGCTGGCTGTGGTCGCCGCGAAGGCTGGAAGACGGGGGCAGAGTGACCGCCATCCACGAGGAGCCCACCGCCTCGGTCACGGTCGACCTCGACATGGTGCGGCACTGGATTCAACGGGTCTACGGCGACGCACCCGGCACACTCGTCCTCAACCACGAACCCGCGCAGGGCCGGTTCGTCGGCACTGGCGGCCAATGCTTCACCCATGACCAGGTGGCCGAGCGAGTTGAGCAGCTCGACCGCGTCGGCGCCCGCGGGATCTACCTGCGCACCACCACCGTCAACCGGCAACTCGACCGGACCGAACGCGGGGGAGCACAGGACTCTCACGCCCTGCCGGGGCTGTGGGCTGACGTCGACTTCGGCGACGTCGGCCACAAGCCCGGACCGAACGCGCCACCACTCCCGCCGGACGCTGCGGCCGCGTGGAAGCTCGTCACCGAGTCAGGGCTACCCGCACCCACGCTCTGGATCCACTCCGGCGGAGGCCTCTACCCGTGGTGGCTGCTCGACACACCGCTGATCCTCGACGACGAGCACCGCCCCATGGCCGCAGACCTGTCTGCCAAGTGGCAGCAGGCACTCGGCCGATCTGCCGAACGTCTGGGCTGGGACTACGGCACCGGCGTCGGCGACCTATCCCGGGTCCTGCGCGTCCCCGGCACCGTCAACCGCAAAGCCGGCCTCGAGCGGCCCTGCCGGATCGTCGAAGACACCGGCCCCGCCTACACGCTCACCGAGCTCCTCCAAGCGCTCGCCGCCGTCACACCCCAACCAGAGCCGACAAGCCCCGCCGCACCACAGCTGTCCGTTCTGCCATTCGGCTCACACCAGGGATCCAGCGCGTTCGACCAGCTCGACGAGCACACCACGTTCGACGACATCCTGACCGGCGCCGGCTGGACCCGACACGACACCCGACACCCGGCCGCGATCGACCAGTGCTGGACCCGGCCAGGGAACCCCGAGCACGACTGCTCCGCCCACACGCTCAAGGCCAACCCGCACGTCCTGGTCGTCCACTCCGAAGCTGGCGGCCTACCCACCGGTGGCGGGCAGAAACTCACCAGGGGTCGTGTGTTCGCGCACCTGCACCACCACGGCGACGAACGCGCCGCGGCCCTGGATGTCTTCGCCGCGATCGGCGGCCGCGACTGCACGTCTGCTGCGGCCGCGCTCCCGCTGCCCCCGAGGTCCGGCAACTCTCAGCTGCCACGGTGCCTGACGGGGTCGACCCGGTGACCGGCGAAGTCACCGACGACTACTACCAACCGGACAACCCCGCGGCGATCGACCGCGGCGACCTTGTCGACCTCGAGCACAAGGCTGCCGCGCTCACCGCGAGCAAGCAGGCACGGGACGCGCCCGAACGGGCGCCAGCGTTCGACCTCGAACGCGACGACTTCTGGACAGCCCGAACAGAACTCGAACGCCTGCGCCAATTCGCCCGGGCACGGTTCGCATCCCCGTGGGCCACCCTCGGTGTAGCCCTCGCGCGCGTCATCGTGCACATCCAGCCGAACTACGTCCTCCCGCCCACCATCGGCGGAGACGCATCACTCAACCTATTCGTCGGCATCGTCGCACCGTCCGGCAGCGGCAAGGGCGCAGCCGACAGCGTCAGCAAAGCGGCGATCAGATTCCCCGCCGTCGACCAGGTCGACGAGATGCCAGTCGGGTCCGGCGAAGGCCTCGCCCACGCCTACGTGCACTACGTCCCCGGCAAAGGCAAAGAGAAGGGCGGAATCGAGCAGCACGCCACCCGTGCACTCTTCTCCGTGCACGAAGTAGACACCCTCACCGCGCTCAAGGGACGCCAAGGATCCACGCTCCTGCCGCAGCTACGCAGCGCATGGATGGGCGAACGGCTCGGCTTCCAGAACGCCGATCCGACCCGCCGGCTGAACCTGCGACCGCACTCCTACCGGCTCTGCCTCACCGTCGGCATCCAACCCACCCGCGCGGACGTACTCCTCGACGACGCCGACGGCGGCACACCCCAACGATTCCTCTGGATGCCCGGCACCGACCCCAACGTCCCCGACGACGACCAACAGCCACCCGAGCAGATCCAATGGCGGCCACCAGACACCCAAGGGCACGCCATCAACTACGACACCGGCCACTACGCCATCCCCGTCTGCGACCAAGCCATCACCGCCATCAAGGCCGCAGCACGAGCACGCATGCGCGGCGACGTCGAAGCACTCGACGGGCACGCCCTGCTCTGCCGACTCAAGACCGCGGCAGCGCTCGGATTCCTGGACCGCCGCGCCGAAGTTACCGAACAGGACTGGCAACTCGCCGGGATCGTCATGGAAATCAGCAACCACACACGCGCTGGCATCCAACAACAACTCACCGCCACCCACCGCGACAACACCAAAGCCCGAGGACGCACCGAAGGACTACGACAGCTCGCCGCCGAAGAGGTCAGGACCGAAGTCGCCACCAAACGGATCAGCCGAGCAATCCTCAGCAAAACCGGCACCGACTGGACACCACGCAGCGCGCTCCGCAAAACACTCCCCGGCCGAGACCGAGAGCACTTCGACGGAGCCATCGATCGACTACTCACCGCCGGACTCATCGACTGCGAAGACCTCGAATACAACGGCGCAAAAGGTGCCAGATACCGACGCGCAGGAGGCACCTCATGAACACCTGCCAGGGGTGGACAAAAGAGGACAGTGTCCACCCCTGCCAGCAAAAACGACATCGAAAAGCTGTGGAAAACCCCCAAATATCAATCATTTCTCAATCGCGGGCATACGCGAGGACACGAGCAGGGGTGGACATGTCCACCTGTCCACCCCTGCCAGCAAAAAGGAGCACCACACCATGAGCACCGACACACAACCGACCCTCGCCGACCACCTCGACGCCTGGCCATGGCCCATCAACGAAAGCGCCTGCACCGACTGCCAGAACCGACGCACAAGAATCACCGCGATTCAGCCGACCCCCGCGCAAGGCGACGCCCGATGAGCGCGCGGCCGAGCGCATGGCCCGGCTCCGGTGGCGTAGGACCCCATGGCCCAGGTGACGATGCCGACCCGGGCCGGTGCCACGCGAAATCCAAGACGACGCAGGAGCGTTGCCGGCAGCGCGCGATGAAGGGTCAGCGGGTCTGCTACGCGCATGGCGGTCGGTCGGGGCAGGCCCGTGCAGCGGCCCAGCGTCGGCTCGCGGCGGAGAAGGTCGAGGCGGAGGTGAAGAACGCGATCGCGTTCGAGTCTCGGCAGGGTGTGACGGATCCGTTCGAGGCGTTGTCGCAGCTGGCTGATGAGGCGTTGGCGATGAAGGAGGCTCTCGCGTCCCGGGTGAACTCGTTGAAGTCGGTGCGGTACACGGCGCACGGTGCGGGGACGGAGCAGCTGCGGGCCGAGGTCGCGTTGTATGAGCGAGCGATGGACCGGGCGGCGAAGTTCCTGGACATGCTCGTGCGTTCTGGGTTCGAGGAGCGCCGGGTGAAGGTGAGCGAGGAGCAGGGCCTGCTCGTGGTGTCTGTGATCCGCGGCGTGCTGGTCGAGCTCGGGCTGGACGTGACGCCTGGTGGTGAGGTCGCCACCGTGGTCGCGAGGCATCTGCGGGCGCTGTCGCCGACCGTCAAGGGCGAGGTCATCCAGTCATGAACCGGCGGATAGGGAATCCGTTTCGGGTCATGTTTGCGCAGGTCAGGGGCTGGTTTGCTAACGGGTTGCTACGCGCCAACGAGCCGATCGCAGCAGAGAAGCAGCGCTCAGAAGTGGACGAGCTGTTCTGGAGTTCTGACAGGGCAAGGCTTGTCGTCGAAGATCCGGATCGATACTTCGAGCTTGTCGAGGCGTTGGCCCGGGAACAGCGTCCGGGGCGCTCGCAACCTGCTGATCTGTTCAGCTACTGCGCCGGCCTCCTGGTCGGTGCGGGCTGTGCGCTCCTGTGGGTTGGGCTGGTGTTCTGGTTATGACCGCTGCCGAGCAACTGACTGATGCGCTGTTGGTGATGGCCGCGCGTGGTGAGCGGCCACGCTGCGGCGACGGCGAGACATCGGCCTACTGGACCTCGGAGAACCGTGCGGAGCTGGCACAGGCTGCGTCCTGGTGTGCCGGCTGCCCAGTGTTGCCGGAGTGCGGAGCCGCAGCGGATGAGCTCAAGGCGACTGCTGGTGTGTGGGCTGGTGTGGAGCGGTTCTTGTCGGGTGGGCGCCGATGATGACCGGCGATGAGTTCCTCCGGCGGGCGGCGGCCTGGTCTTACCTGGCCGAGCACCGCAGTGAGCAGGCGACCCTGGACGCTTTCCCAGGCCTTGCTCCTGACGGGTTCCTACCCCGCGACCTCCGCGAGCTGTGGGCAGTGCGATGAATCCGATCTTGGTGCTCGACGTCATAGCCCTTCCAGTGATGGTTTGGGTGTTGATTGAAATTGTCGTGCCCTCTGTCGCACGCGCACGCTTCCTGGCCGAGATGACAGCGCTGCGCGATTCGGTGTCCGATGATGTCCTCGCGACGGCCCTGCCGAGCGACGATCCCGACGTCGCCAGCTTCCAGCGTCTGACACAAGCTTGCCTGGCCAACCCTCGAGCGCTCTCGATGTCGCTTCTGCTGGCCTTTCACGAAACCGTCGAGCGGGACGGTACGAGGCCCCGTGTCCAGGGGCAAGGCGATGCCGGTCTTTGGCCGAGCGAGCGCGAGCGCATGTGGAAGTACCGTCTCGAGTTTTCCTCGATCACGGCCAAGTATGTCCGTCGATCTAGTTCCGCGTGGATCCCGCTGCATCTGCTGCTTTGGGTGGTTGCGGTGAAGTGGGAGGAGTCGCGTCGTGCGGACGGGTGAGCCGTTGCCTCATCGTGCCGTGTTGGGCGCGTACGTCGATGCGTATGCGGCGGTGGTGATTCTGCGGGAGGTTGGGCCGCAACTGGAGGCGTATGCGGCGGTGTTGGCGGTCAGCCCGGTCGAGTCGAATCAGCAGATGGCGCGGGAGGTCCGGGTGGCGTTGTCGCGGATGCGTGAGGTGGCCAGGCAGTTGGGGGACCGCCGCCGGGAGGTCACTGTTTCCGCGTGCGTTTCCGCAGGCGGAAACGCGGAAGTGGTCGGTTCGGGATCTTCGCCAGACTCGTCAACTGTTGGGCTGTCCTCCGGTGAGGTGGCCTCCAGGCTTCGGGTTTCGACTCGGAGGGTTCGTCAGCTTTGTACGGCTGGCGCCCTGGAGGCCATCCGGGTCGGAGGGGCTTGGCGGATCACTGAGTCATCGGTGGATGACTACTTGGACGAGTTGGAGGTCGCGGGATGACGTGGAACAGCGGGCAGGAGAGTGCGAGGCGGCAGCAGTTCCGGGCTGACCTCAAGCGGGCGTTTGAGGCGGCGGGAGTGCCCGTTGCTGGTGAGCGGGCACCGTCCGTTGAGGAGTTCCGGGCGGTGGGGTTGAGCGAGGCCGATGCGCGTGCGGCCCGGGACGGTCTGACCTCCGGCATGTACTTGTCCGTTGAGGATGCGGCGGTGTCGCGGGAGACGTTCGGGATGGACCCTTCGACTCGGTTGGACGACACCGCGTTGCGGGAGCTGACGGAGAAGTTCTCCCCGGGCGTGTGTGCCTCGGATGAGATCTCGGAGTCTGAGTTCAGGGCCGCCATGTACGGCACCACTACGGAAGGCGATCGGCGATGAGTACGGGTCAGAAGCAAGAGCACACGGCGCGTGAGACGGCGCTCGCTGAGGTTGCTACTCATGGGGCGGCGCTCGCGAAGTGGACCGAGGAACGTGGGCGGGCGCTGGCGGAGCTGGAGCGCTTGCAGGTTGACGCCGGCGTGGCGGTGCTGGATGACGAGAGTTGTGCGGTGCGGTTGCCGAGGGAGATGCAGGAGGCGCGTGACCGGGCGGACATTGCCGATCGTGCGATCGCTGCGGTGGGTCCGAGGTTGCAGGCGGCTCGTGAGGTTGCGGTGGCGGCGGAGGCGACCGAGCTTGGATCGTTGATCGCTGAGGCGAGGAGCGAGGTTGACGCGTTCGAGGCGAAGACCACGCGGTTACTGAATGCGTTGGTGAAGCACACAGGTACCCCGTGGGAGCAGTTGACACCGGAGATCCAGGGCGACCGGTTCTTCGCCCAGAGCCCCGGAGGATCGTTCCACCCTGAGGGGACCCGGGCAGATCGTGAGTTGCGTTTCCGGCTGGCCGTGTTGGAGTTACAGCAACGGGTGTTGCGTGCTGCTGCGGCTGGGGAGGACGTGCGGGAGATGTTCCCGGAGTTGTCATTCGCGCAGTTGCCGGAGTCGTTGCGGCCGGGTGGTGTGATGCCGCAGCCGGGGTTTTCTGACCCGATGGCTGCCGCTGTGGAACGCCTGCGGGACCAGGAGGAGCGGCTCGCGAAAGAGACATGGGAACTGGCCGACCTGGAGCGACGTATCGGGGCGATTGAGTCGCGGGTCGCTGAGTGTGCGGCGGAGGGCGGCAGGCTGCCGTATGACGTGGAATTGAACCTGGACGAGTTGCCGGGGCTGCGTCGGGACCGTGACCGGCTGAAGACGTCGGTGGTGAATCTGCCGTACTCGATCGAGCGGGAGCGGGCCGCGCTGCAGCGATCTCGTGCCGCGGTCGACTTGGTTAGCGCGTAGGGCGGCGGCAGTGTCGGATTCACCGGTGACGGACGAGGCGGAGCGCCTTGCCCGGTTGCCCTTGTTGGCGCAGCGGGCACTGCTGCGAATCGCACATGCGGCGGCCGACTCCACGGAGTCCGAGAAGCGTGTCGCGACGGCCGCGTTGGACCGTTTGGCGGCTCATGAGAAGGCGCCGGAGAAGCTGCGGGAGCTGGTCAAGATGCTGAGCTCCTTGGTGGGCGCGGTGCAGGCGCAGGCTGACACGAACTATCTGGCGCGCAGCCTTACGACTGCCGCCGAGGACGAAGGGACCAATGACGATGGCGAGTGAGGACACGATGGCGAAGAAGCCTGTGGCAGTTGAAGACCCGGAGCAGGACCAGGAGCCGGGGCAGGGATTCGATCTCAATGTGTGGCTGGCCGGCGCGACGCTGCCGGCAAGGACGGTGATGCTTTCCCGGGACTCCGGGTTGCGTGCCGAGTATGACGAGCTGGAGAAGAAGTTCCTGGCGTTGCAGGCACTGGTGAACCGGGAGCAGGAGCGGCAGCTCAGCAGCGGAGAGCCTGACAATGAGGACCAGGTGGTGTCTGACTCCCTCGAGGCGCAGTATCAGGTGGCGTTGGCGATGCAGGACGTGATCGGGCGGATGCAGGAGGACCAGCTGACGGTGCGTGTACGGGCCTGCAGCGGCGACGAGCTCGACAAGATCCGTATGAAGTTCCCGGAGGACGCGGACGAGGACGAGCGGATTCTGGCGTGCATTCACGTCGGCGGAAGTGTCAAGGGATCACCGCTGTCGCGCAAACAGTGGCGGGAGCTGCGGAACGCTGTCGGGGAGCGGCAGTTCGCTGACGTCGTCCGAGCAACGTTTGACGTCAACGGTTTCGGGATCGGGTCGTCGGAGTTGATACCGGTCTTCCCAACCGCCGCGGCCGCGCTGCTCTCACGTAAGGACTAGCCGCCCGGGCTCGTCTTCCGCTTTCCACCCACGAAGGGGGTTGTCATGGCTGATCGTTCACTGCGTGTCCGGCTGATCGCCGACGTCGGCGGTTACGTGGCGGGCATGAGAACGGCCAGCACGTCTACGCAGCAACTCGGGACTGTTGCGCAGCAGACGGGCGTCCGAGCACGCAGCATGACTGGGGCGATGGAGCAATCAACCACTCGAGCACGCGGCATGACCGGTGCGATGGGTGGCCTGTCCGGGCTCCTCGGGGGTGCGCTCCTCGTCGGTGTTGGTGGCGCGGTGAAGTCGTTCGCGGACTTCGAAGAGAAAATGTCGCACGTCCGGGCGAATGTGTCCGGCTCGAACGCGGATTTTCAGCGGCTCACCGAAGCGGTCAAGACCCAGGGAACTCAATTCGGTTTCACCGCAACTCAGTCGGCTGACGCCACCGACGACCTGGCGAAGGCTGGCCTGTCCGCGTCGCAGATCATCGGCGGCGGCCTGACCGGTGCCCTGACGTTGGCTGCGGCCGGTGGCGTATCGACTGCGGCTGCCGCTGAGACTGCAGCGACCGCGATGACGATGTTCGGGCTGAACAGCAGTCAGATCCCCCACATCGCCGACCTCCTCGCGGCTGGCGCGGACCGGTCCACCGCGTCGGTGTCGTCCCTATCCGAGGGATTGCAGGAGGGCGGATCGCTGGCCCACTTGATGGGCGTCAGCATCGAGGACACGACCGCGGTACTGGCGGAGTTCGACCAGTCCGGCCTGAAGGGCGCGAAGGCCGGTAACGCGCTCAAGACGATGTTCCAGAACCTGCTGGATCCCACTAAGAAGCAGCAAATGACGATGGACGACCTGGGGTTGTCGTTCTTCGACGCGAACGGGCAGTTCATCGGCCTGTCGGCCACCGCGGGGCAGTTGCAGGCCAAGCTCGGTGGACTTACGGACAAGCAGCGCAATGCCACCTTGTCGATCTTGTTCGGTGCCCGCTCGATCCAGGCTGCGAACATCCTGTACAAGGATGGCGCGAAGGGCGTCACGGACTGGCAGCAGAAAGTATTAGATGCCGGATTCGCCGCCCGGAACGCGGCCGCGAAAACCGACAACCTCAACGGTGACATCCACAAGCTCATCGCAACCCTGCAAACCGACTTCATCAACGCCGGCACCGGCGCGAACGGCGCGCTGCGCGGCATCGTGCAGACCCTTGACTTCACCGCTACCGGTATCGGTCTCGTGCTCGGGCCGGTCTCTCGACTGGCGGGAGCGTTCAGCAAGCTGCCTGGCCCAATTCAGGAGGCCGCTTTCGCGTTTGGTGCCATCAAGCTGGCGCAGCGCCTTTTCGGCGACCAGCTCGCGGCCGGACGAGCACGGATGAGCGGCTACGTTGGCGGCCTCCGATCTTGGAGCACCCAGGTTCGGACAATGGGTCAACTCGCGCGGGAAGCTACGCCGCAGATGGGCCGCTTCAACGCGACGGTCGCCGCGGTCGGCCTCGGTAACGGCAACATCGCCCGGATGGCCCGCACCTTTGAGACGACCGCAGCCTCAGCGTCCCGACTCCCGCGGACCATGGGTGCGGTTCGTGCCTCAATGGTTGGGTTGCGTGGCGCCGCCGGCGGCCTCGTGGGTGCCCTGGGTGGTCCGTGGGGTCTCGCGATCACCGGCGGTGTGATGGCGTTGTCGGCGTGGATTTCCCACACGCAGAAGGCGAAGGCCGCGTCTCAGCAGTACAAGGACGAGGTCGCGAACCTGACCAGCACCTTGAATGTGAACACCGGTGCAATCACCGGCAACACCCGTGCCGAGGCGTTCAAGGGGTTGCAGAACTCGGGTGCGGTGGACTTGGCGAAGAAGTACGGGCTGAACCTGCGGGACCTCACCGACGCCGCGCTCGGCAGCGGGAGCGCTCAGACACGGTTCAACAAGTCCTTGGCCGAGATGAAGTTCGTTGACGGCACGGGCCAGCTGTCCGACGATTACGTGAAGCTCACCAAGGCGCTCGGGGACCAGACCGGCAAGGTCAAAGACTCCAAACAGGCATGGAAAGACGCGAAGGCCGCCGGTGTCGAGGCCGGGCAGGCTGCCGAGGACGCCGGCAACAAGGGCCAAGCGGCGGGAGAGAAAACGCAGACCGCGGCGGAGAAAGCGGCGCAGGCGCTCGACGACCTGGTGAAGTCCTACCAGGAGGTTGGGTCGGCGGCGCAGGCGCAGGCCGACAGCCAGCTTGGGTTCAATAAGGCGATTCTCGACGCGAACAAAGCCATCAAGGAAAACGGTCGCAACACGAACTTGATGAGCGAGAAGGGCATGGCCAACAAGCAGGCTCTGCTCGGCCTGGCCGGAGCGACCACGAAGTACGCCACCGACCTGGCCAAGAACACCGGAGACCAGAAGGCCGCGAATGCTGTTCTCGCGCAAGGCCGCCGAGAACTTGTCCAGCACGCCGAGGACATGGGTTACAGCGCCCAGCAGGCCAAGAATATGGCGGACCAGTGGCTGCCCCTCTCGAAGGGACTGCACACCGACGTTTCGGTCAACGGCCTCGACACCGCGATCTACAAGCTCGACAGTATGGGCAATGTCGTCGTGTCGTTGCAGGGCAAGAAGGTGACCATCCCGGCGGACACCCCGAACGCTGAGCATGTCGCCGCGGTGCTCTACTCGGTGGACAAGGCTGCCTTGTCGGCGAATGGGAAGTCGGTGAAGATCCCGACCGCGGCTATCAATTCGCCGGAGACGCTACGAAACCTCAAGGGCATCAAGGGCGCCCGGGAGAACGCCGACGGCAGCGTGTCGATCCCGACCGCCGCATTGAACGCAGCCGAGAACACCCGCCTCCTCGGTCTGCTGGGTCGTGCTGCTGTCGACGCTGACGGCAAAACGGTCATCATCCCGGCCTCGACTCCGAACGCACCGGCGGTCATTGGGCTGATCAAGCAGATTCACGGTGCGCAGATCACCACGAACGGCAAGAAAGTCACGATCACCTCCTCCGCACCGATGGCGGCGGGCACCAGGGCACTGATCGACAAGATCCGCGGCGCGCAGGTCACCGCGAACGGCAAGTCGGTCGTCATCAACTCGTCCCTCCCCACCTACGGCGCCACACTCGCGAAGATCCGCGGCATCCTCGCGGCCGCACAGTCGAAGACCCTCACGATCACAACGGTTTTCAAGGAGATCCACCCCGGTGACAACCTCGCCCGCCACGGCCGCAACCTCGGCGCCGCCGCCAATGGTGCCATCGTCAAGCCCGGCGGCCACCGCTACATGGCGAACGGTGGTTTCGGTGGCCGGTCGGCGATGATCGCGGACAAGCCGATCCTCTGGGCCGAGGCCGGCCCAGAAGCGTACCTGCCGCTCGGCGCGAACAAGCACAACGCCCGCACGGAACAGATCCTCCGAGTCTCAGCGGACATCCTCGGCTTCGACGTCATCAAACGTGCCGTCGGCGGCATCGACGGTGTGCCCGCCGGCTGGGCGAACGCCCGCCCTGCAGGTTCCACGCAGACGGTTGTCGTACAAGGCGGCAGCGGTGGTCTCACGAACGAGGACCGTGCCCTGATGCGGCAGCTCCCGAAGCTCGTCGAGGCCGGGGCACGGGCCGGCACTCATGCGGGTGCCAAGGCCGGTATCGAGGGCAAGAGCAGAGCAGACGCCCAATCCGCGCACCTATTGCGCAGCCGAGGAGGTTCCCGCTGATGTCTTGGCCGCGCGAGTTGGTGACCGCTTCCGGCTCGAAGCCAGAATTGGCCTTGAGGTCGTCGTTTTGCACGGTTGCCCTTGGCGGCGCCTGCGCTGTCGGCTATCTCCTGCTGCGTGCTCAGAATTGAATCTGAGGTCGAAGCCATCCGGTGACCCCCGTCAGAACCCTCATTGCCGTCGCCGGTCGATCCAGGCGGCGACCTCACGCGGGTCGTACCGCCAGATAGGCCGGTTCGGGGTGCCGAGGTTGATCGCGCCGGGGATCTCCCCTCGGCGGGTCATGCGGCGGATGCCAGCGGATGAAAGTTGTGTCTTCGTGGCCACGTCTCGGGCGGTGAGCAACCGATCCTCCATGCACCGATTCTGCTTCACCAACGGAGCCGTCGCGACATACTTCCTCCCATGGTTCGACCCACCGCCGCCAACCTCATCGTGCCGTTGTCGCGTGCGAAGGACGTGACCCCGTTGGCGTCCGTGCTGCACGTCCTCGGGACACGGTCACGCCTGGAGACGCTGCAACTATTGATGGAGGGCCCCCGGTTGACGGCCGACGTGCCGGCGCGAGCGGACGAGCTGCGGATGCTCGAAGACATCGGGGTGGTCACGTCGGAACGGCTGGGGGCGCGCCGGGTGTCGTACCGGTGGACGCTGGTCCCGGGCGCGCTCGAGCGGGTTGCACGGTGCCTGGCGGATGGTGAACCGTCGGGCGCGTAGCGCCGGGGCTGGGCCTGCAAAAGTGATCCCCGAGACGCATGCGTCTCGGGGATTATCGGCAGCATGCCTCGAACAAGAGGGGCTGACCTTAGCCGAGATAAAACTGTGGGGGTTTCGGCTTGGGCTTAGGTAACCACAACTTTGGTACGAATGGGAAGCCTGGTGCGGATGGGGGCCATGGTGCCAACGAACATTTCTCACCCTTTGGGGTACTGACGGGGACGTGCGGGCGAAGGGTAGCGTCGTCGTCGCGTGCTGGGGTCGGGTCAGATGTCAGGTACGCGTAGCGGCGCCCCAGCTTCCTCTCCGCCTGCTGGGGCGCCGCGCTGACCCCGCGTGTCGGTGCTGAGCGGCAGACTCCCCGGGTGACGACGGATGAGATCATCGCCTACCAACAAGCCCTATACGTGGTGGCATCAGCAGCTGCGGAGAAAGTCCGGCGTCGAGGCGGTTCGGCGCGGGAGATCGCGGAGGCGTTCGGCGCTGTCCGTCAGTTGTGCGGCTGGCCAGAGCCGCGGGTGCGGGGACGGTGAAAAGCAAGTAGGCGGGGCGTGTGATGGGTGCCCCCATCCTTTGGGCAAACTCAACAATGGCCGCGTTCCTCTGCTCCCGCTGCGCCGCGACGAGCATCTAAGAACCACAACTGGAATCCGCCGATCGTTAACGCGACGAGCAGCAGAAACGGCACCACGCACCACGGATCGGACCAGTTCACACGTTCGATAATTCCACACGCCCCACTGTTGATGAGGGAGGCATTGATTGTTCTTCCCTCATCCGCAGCGCAAGGCGCGCTGAATGGCGTCGTCGTCGATGAGTGCGTGTTTGTGCGGCCACGCGAGAGAGAACCACTCCATGGCGTGATCCGACTCATCTCGACGCCACTTCTCTTGTGACCATCTTTGCTCGTTTACGGGGAGCATGTACCGCCAGGCGTTACCCAGGCATCCGACCTGGCGGGCGATCGGTAGCCGGCTGTCCAGATAGACGAACCACGTCGTTTTCCCACGGCCACGCTCGGCCATGACGAAGCAGTCATCCTTGTCGAGTTCCTCGATCTCGACCCGCACCCCGAGCTGCTCAAACATCGCGAGACTGTCGTCTAGCAGGCGCAGCTGCTTCGCCAGCTCGTCGCGGTGCTCGGTATTGCGCTTCTCGTAGTAGTCGGTACCCCCAGCCACCAATATGGTCGTATCGTGGTGCAGCTTCTCCTGCTCGCAGATGGTGCAGTAAATCCATCGTCGCCCGTGGTCGAGGCCGAGCCAGCGTGACTCAAGACAGCCTTCACACACATACGTGTGCCAGGTTATCGACGGATCGCCCTGCCGACACACCAGAGACAGCCGGGCGCGCGCGTGGGTCTTTTGCATCCTTCGGCGGGACAGGCAGACGAGCCGGTCGCCGTCCTCCTCGATCACCTGCCAGAGCGTCGTTCCATTGCCGACGCGCACAACGTCACCCACTGTCACGCTGGTCTCCGCATGCGGGTCTGCCATGGTCGCAGCGGTGGCTTTCAGTAGCCGGTCAATGTCGGCGCCGAGTTCGTGGCTCAGGTCTGACAGTGAGCGCATGGCCCGTGTGTCGCGCCGTTCGGTTGCCTCGGCGATCGCCTTGGATAGCAGCCGTTGCCCGGCAAGCGCGTGGTCGAGCTCGCCGAAGGGGTCGGGTTGTGTGTTCATCGGACGTCCTCCCCGTCGAGCAGGTCGGCGGCGGCAAGCAGGGCAACGGCGAGTGCGCGAGCATCCGCCGAGGAGAAGTCCTGAACGTCCCTGCCGTCCGCGACGTCGATAGAAACGGTATCCGGCCAGTCGTCCCCGTTTTCGTGGCGGAACCCGTTGGCATAGACGACTACAGCGGACTGGTCCTGTGTTGTGCTGGCGCCGGTGTCGGCGCTCCTGTGCCAGGTGCCGCGGTCATCGGGGTGCGCTGCGTCGTCGAGGTGGGGCTCTTGGGTGGCTGACCATGTCGGTCGGCTCGGCGTGCTCATCGCGTCCACCGCCCCCGACTGAGTCTCGTCGTCGCGGTCGAACCGGGCGGCCAGGTCGTCGGTCGGGCAGTTATTGCACCGCACACGGCTGGCCCGGAATTTGTCAGGCTTGGTGGCGGGGTGGGTCTGTATCGTCTTACTCATTGGTCAGCCCTCCGTTGGCTGGTCATCAGACCCCGGGACGCTCCAACGTTTCGGGGGTCACTGTTGTGTTGTGGTTCTGTCTTACTCGGATGCACCGACACGTCGTCGGTACGTCAGGTGCTAACGGCTTGCTACGCAACGCCTCAGAACGGGGCAGGATCAGACAGTGCGACGGGGGAGAACGACCGCACCATTCAGGGCAGGACAGGACCAAACAGGATCGGTCAGGATGGGGTCGAAGCGACTCATAATCCGTCGGTCCTGGGTTCAAGCCCCAGTCGCCCCACGACATCCGGCGTACGTTGGTCGCCATGCCTGAAGAAGTCTCGTCTGAAGAATTCCACGCGTCCGACGGAGTCGGTGACTGGCGCATCACGGGCGACGGAGCCCGCGCCCGGTTCCGCACTGGATCGTTCACCACCGGGGTGAAGCTGGTTGCGGAGATCGGCCGGCTCGCCGACGCGGCAAACCACCATCCCGACGTGGACCTGCGTTACGGGCATGTGGGTGTCCGGACCTGGACCCACGAACTGCCGGGCATCTCCGAGCGCGATGTCGCGCTTGCCGGGCGATCTCAGCAGCAGCGCGCGAGCTGGGAGTCGAGGCGGATCCGGCTTCGGTGCGAAGTATGCAGCTCACCATCGACGCCGTTTCGCGTCCGGAGGTCATGCGGTTCTGGCAGGTGGTGCTGGGGTATGACGAGTTCGGCGACGAAGATCTGATCGATCCGTTCGACGATGGTCCATGGCTCCACTTCCAGCAGATGGATGAGCCGCGGCAGGAGCGCAACCGCCTCCATCTCGATCTCTACCTACCGCAGGAGGAAGCCGAGGCACGCGTGGCGGCCGTGGTCGAAGCCGGCGGCCGAATTGTCAACGATGCCAAGGCTCCGCTGTATTGGACGCTGGCGGACCCGGAGGGCAACGAGGTCGACATCGCACCCTGGCCGGACTCCCACTGAGACGGATCTGCTCACTCGACGGCAGACCGCAGGGCGGCCAGCAGGTCGCTCCCGGTCCACTGCGGATGTATGGCGCGCTCCGCGTCGTGGACCAGCGCGACAAGGCGGGCGTTCACGGGTGCCTTCATGCCGGCTTCGCTGGCGAGGTCGACCACGGCACCGTTGATCCAGTCGACCTCCGTCGGGCGGCCTGCGGCAAGATCGTCGGCCATCGAGGAGCGCGCGGCCGGATCGATGGCCAGCACCTTGCCGCCGAACCTGCGGAAGAGCGGGTCGGGCAGCCGCAGCGCACGAGCCATGACGGTGGGGGACACCGCGGTCAGTTTCGCCGGTGCCGTGCCGGACCGTGCCATCACCCGAAGCGCCTCCTGCTGGGCGAGCGACAGGCAGCGCCGGAAATCGCGGATGTCGAGTTCGGCTCGCAACGGCATCCCGGACAAGGCGTTGATCGCGTTGTTCAGGTTGAGCAACAACTTCGCGTGCAGCACGGCATCCATGTCCGAGCGCTGCTCAACGGGCAGGCCAGCGGTGGCGAACGCATCGGCATACATCGCCCAGACCGGGTCGGTGGCCGCCATGATGTCGCCGGCCGTGGTCTGCTGGAAGGTCGCGCCGTCCCGCACCACGTTGAAGCCGACCATGCCGGTGACCACCCGATGGTCGGGCAGGCCCGCCCGCAGGTCAGAACCCCCGTGTATGCCGTTCTGCAGGTTCAGCACCACCGCACCCTCGTCGAGCAGCGGACGCAACTGCTCGGCGACCTCTTTGTTGGCTGCGGACTTCACCGTCACGATCACCAGGTCAGCGTCATGCGCGACGCCGGGGTCGGTGGTGAAAGCCGGTGTCACCTCTAGTGATTGACCGTCACGGTCGACAAGGCGTATGCCGCCACTGACCTGCTCCTGCATCGAGCTGCGACCGACGAAAGAGACCGTCGTCCCGGTCGCGGCAAGACGCCCGCCCACGTAGCAACCGATACTTCCGGCGCCGAAAACGCAGATCGTCATACGCACACCGTAGGGGTCAGGCGGCCTCCGACGTGTCCTCGCCCGTGCCACCCGCGGTCTGCAGGCGTGACGGCAACGCGGTGGGCTCGATCGGCGTACGAGGCTTCTGTCGCTTCAGGCGCGCCGCGAGGTGGTTGGGCAGCGACAGTCGAATCACCTTCAGCCACGCCGATCCCACCTGTCGCGGCAGCGAACCCGAGAGGTACTGCAGGCCGTAGCGCTCGCAGATGTCGCGCACCTTCGGCGCGATCTCGGCATACCGGTTGCTCGGCAGGTCGGGGAAGAGGTGGTGCTCGATCTGGTAGGACAGGTTGCCGGTCGCGATGTGCATCGCCTTCGAGCCGTGGATGTTGGCCGAGCCGATCATCTGCCGCAGATACCAGTCGCCGCGGGTCTCGCCCTTGATCGAGGTCTTGGTGAACGTCTCGACGCCCTCGGGGAAGTGACCGCACATGATGACCGAGTGGGTCCACAGGTTGCGGCCCAGATTGGCGGTGTAATTCGCGATCAGGGTGCGGCGTGCCGAACCGGTGAGCAGGGCGAGCGCCGGGTGCACCACGTAATCCTTGGTGACCTGCGCCCGGATCTTGTTCACGACCTTCTTCGCGTCGCGCTTGAAGACGGCCTTGTCCTTGCGCCCGATGAAGTACTTGCCGAGCTCGAGGTCGTATGCCGCGATGCCGTATTCGAAGAAGCACGCGTTGACGAAGTTCCAGACCGGCTGGCCGAGATAGAACGGCGTCCAGGGCTGGTCCTCGTCGACGCGCATGATGCCGTAGCCCAGGTCGTTGTCCCGGCCCAGCACGTTCGTGTACGTGTGGTGCAGCTCATTGTGGCTGTGCTTCCACAGGTCGGCGGGGGAGGCGTTGTCCCACTCCCAGGTGGTCGAGTGGATCTTCGAGTCGCGCATCCAGTCCCACTGACCGTGCATGACGTTGTGCCCGATCTCCATGTTTTCCAACACCTTCGAGACCGTCAGCCCGATCGTGCCGAGGACGAACGCCGACTTCCAGCGTGAGCCCAACAGGAGTGCCCGTGAGCCCATCTCCAGGCCGCGCTGGGTCTTGATGACTTTGCGGATGTATGCCGCATCGCTGGCGCCGCGCGTCTCGAGGACCTCGGCGCGGACGGCGTCCAACTCGCGACCCAACGACTCGATGTCCTCGCGGGTGAGGTGCGCGACGGGGTTGTGTTCCTTCTTCTGCAGTGCAGTCATAGGGATTCCTTCGGTTCGGAGTGGTCAGAGGTCGATGTCGCAGCGGCCGGCGGCCGCGGAGATGCAGGTCTGGACGAGGACGCCGTCGCCGGGGGAGGCGGTGGTCGTCTCGCCGGTGCGCAGGTCACGGACGGAGCCTTCGCGCAGCGGCAGGACGCAGCCGAAGCAGATACCCATGCGGCAACCGGACGGCATGAGCACACCGGCTTCCTCGGCGACGTCGAGGATCGGTCGGGCGCCATCGCATTGCACGTCCTTGCCGAGAGCGGTGAAGTGGACGGTGCCGCCGTCGCCCGGCTCGGCGAGCGCGGGGCGGAAGCGCTCGGTGTGCAGCTGGTCCGCGAGACCGGCTGTCTCCCAATGGTTTTCGAGCGCCTCGAGCATGCCGGCCGGTCCGCAGGCGAACGTCTCGCGGTCGCGCCAGTCGGGGACGAGTTCGTCGAGCGCGGCGGTGTCGAGCATGCCGTGCACGTCAGTGTGCCTCTCCTGCAACGACATCCGGCCATCGGTTGCCAGTGCCCGCAACTCGGACGCGAAGATGACATCCTCCGGTCGCGGCGCCGAGTGCAACAGCACCACGTCGTCCAGGCGGTCGAGGGTATGACGCAACATGCCCATCACCGGGGTGATGCCACTGCCGCCGGTGAGCAACAGGATCTTCGACGGCAGCACCTCGGGCAGCACGAACTCACCGTCGGCCTGCTCCATCTGCAGCACCTGTCCGACGTGCAGCGAGCCCACGAGGTGGGTGCTGACTGCGCCGCCGCTGATCGCCTTGACGGTGATGGCGATGCAGCCGTCCTGCCGCGGGCCGGAGGTGATCGAGTAGGCCCGCCACAACCGGACGCCGTCCACATCGACGCCGATCCGGGTGTATTGACCGGGCCGGTAACCACGCCAGCCGCGACCCGGTCGAATGACCACGGTCACCGCGTCCGCGGTTTCGTGGGTGACCGACTCGACGCGGCCGCGCAGCAGGGTGGTCGAGCGCAGCGGGTCGAAGAGGTCGACATAGTCCTCCGGCAGCAGCGGTGTGGTGGCCGCCTTCACCAGCCGGAAGGCGTGCGTCCGCCATCCGCCGCGGCCCGGTTGGGGCTCGTCGGCAGGCGTGCGAACGTGCGTTGAAGCTGTCATGGGTATCAGAGTGCTACACGTTTGCAGTCAATTTCTTGCTCTTTGCGCGTGAGGCGGCATACTTGATTTATGCGCCGCGAACAATCCGTGCCAGTTGCTGCCGGACTCGAGATCCCCCAATCGGTCATCGCGACGCTGACCGAAATGCTCCCCGCCGTCAGCGAACGGGTCGTCGGTGCAGTGGTCGACGGGGTGCCCAGCTACGCCGGTGCGCTCGCCGACCAGATGCGGGAGGCGATCGAGCAGGCGGTGCAGCTCGCGTTGGCCGGATTCCTCCGGCTGGCCGCTGGTGGGCCGGGCGGCGATCCGGGCACGCCGATGCAGGCCTCTGTGCACGGCGCCTATTCCTCGGACGCGGCGAGGCCCGCAGCGGACGCTCGATGGACGCGCTGCTGGCGGCATACCGGGTCGGTGCCCGGGTCGCCTGGCAGGACATGTCGGCGGCGGCCGTCGCGGCGGGCCTCGACGCGCGCACCCTCGCGCGTTTCGCCGAGTTGGTCTTCGCCTATATCGACAGCCTGTCCGCCGCGAGCGTCGCCGGCCACGCGGAGGAACTTGCCGTCGAGGGACGCGTCCGCGAGCGACGTCGCGAACGGCTGGCGGGTGCGCTCCTCGAAGGCCGCGACGAGGCCACCGTGCGCAATCTCGCCGAAGGTGCCGAGTGGGCGCCTCCGGAATCGTTGACCGCGGTGATCCTGCCGAGCGAGCGGGTCAGCGCCGTCATCGCCCAACTCGGTTCGGGTTGTCTGCGTGCGGAGGACGAGGCGGACCGCGAGCCCCCGGTCGCCGTGCTCCTCGTGCCGGATGCCGACGGCCCGGGGCGCCTGCACCTGCTCCGGGTGCTGGCCGGACGGCCTGCGTATGTCGGCCCGGTCCGCCCCTGGCTGGACGCCGAGGCGTCATACAAGCGGGCGCTGCGTGCCCATGGCCTCGGGTTCGCGCGCCGCGAACCCGTCGACACGGACGATCACCTCGCCCGTCTGGTCATCTCCGCCGATCCGCTGGCGCACGCCGACCTACGCGCTGCTGCGCTCGCGCCACTTGCCGAGTTGCCAGCCGCGACCGCGGCCCGACTGGCCGAGACGCTGCGATCCTGGTTGCTGCATCAGGGCCGGCGCGACGCGGTTGCCGCGGAGTTGCACGTTCACCCGCAGACCGTCCGCTATCGGATGGCGCAGGTCCGGGAGGCGTATGGCGACCGGCTGGCCGATCCTGACGTCGTGCGCGACCTGGTCATCGGGCTGTCAGCGCCGGACGGACTGCACCGACAACGGTCACGTCGATAGGCTGAGCGTATGTCGAGTCCAATGACCGGCGGCTTCGGTCGCCAGGCAGCCAACCTCCGAGGTGGCCTAACCCTCGAATACCCAATGTCACTGGGTGTTTTCACCGAGTATGCCGATGCACAGCGCGCCGTCGACTACCTCTCCGACAAAGAGTTCCCGGTCGAGAACTGCATGATCGTCGGCACAGAGCTGAAACAGATCGAACGTGTCGTGGGCCGATTGACGTGGGGCCGGGTGATTGCCGGCGGTGCGCTCTCCGGAGCCTGGTTCGGTGCCTTCATCGGGTTGATCCTGTCGATGTTCGAGTCCGGCGTGAACGTGCTCGGCGTCGTCATCTCGACGGTCATCTTCGGCGCCGTATTCGGCGCGGTGTGGGCTGCCATCGGTTACAGCCTCACCGGCGGCAAGCGCGATTTCCAGTCGGTGACGCAGGTCGTCGCGACGAAGTACGAAGTGCTTGTCGAGCACAAGTTCGCGATGAAAGCGCACGAGTTGCTCGACAACATGCCCGGCGGCGGCCCGACGCTGACCTGACGCGCCGAAGCGACGCAGGAGCTCAGAACTTCGTGGGGTTCAGAGTTTGAGTTCGTCGCCGGTGTGGCCGAACTTGTCCTGCAGGAAGCGATAGCTGGACAGCAGGCCCTCCGCGCCATGGGTGCGCGCTTCGGCAGCAATGTCATCGACGGCGCCGTGCATGATCGTGATCTGCTCGTCGAAGAGGACCGCGCCGGTTTTACCGTCCTGCAGCGGCTGGGTGTCCGCAACCGATGGCGGCAGGGCGAGATATCCGCGGACGGCGGCCGGTGCGAAGTCCTGATGGATCTGCTCGACCTCGAAAATCAACCTGTCGCCCGCCTGGTGCGAGCGCAGCTCGAAGTGGAGCGCGTCGCAGCGGCGCAGCAGCTCGTGCAGGTTGTGCCGAGCCGGTTGGGGCAGTCGCGGATCATTGAAGAGGCGGTCCAATTCGGACTGAGAGATGCGCATTGAAGACTCCTTGGCGGCCGCCTCGTGGAAGGCTTTGCGTTGCACGTACCGCGTGTGCTTGCGGCGGTTGCGTTCAGGCCCGCCGGTGAGAGCCCACATGCCGAACACGACAGCGAGCGGGAAGAGCACCCACGGGAAATGGTGGGTGAGCGCGGCGATGAGCGTGACGCCGGCCAGGCAACCGAAGACTGTCCGGACCTCGTCGCGCACCTTGTAGTAGGGGCGGTAGAGGAACTCTGCGCTCGCCAAGAGCAGGATGGCCATCCCGACGTGAACGACCCAGCCGGCCCGGGTGAAAGCCAGCGCGACCATGATCGCCGTGCAGGCGATCGTGCGCAGCCTCGCCTCTGCGCCACGTCGAAATGCACTGGTCAGCAGTGTGATGAACGCTCCCACTGCGAAGAGGTGCAAGATCCACATTGTCCTTCTCCCGATGCCGCGAGTTGGACTTCCAGGCTAACCGCCCGGCGCCTATTCGGCAGGACCGCTGTGGACAAGCGTCGGCATCAGGTCCGGCGCGGCGAGTAGCCGTTCGTAGGCGAGCTCGGCCGCGCCAACAAGCGGTGCTTCGCGAATTCGCCCTTGTAGCAACGTGATCGGTGCTCGTCCGATCGTCACCATGCCGCGTTGTAGGCCGATCCGGAGGGACGGTTCGGCGAGCCGTAGGACCTCGGCCAGGTGACCACCGGCGACGATCGCCTGCGGATTGAGGACGTGCGAGATGTTCGACAGGCCGCGGCCCAGCCATTGCCCGATCGATGCGACGACCTCGGCCGCCACCTCGTCGCCGGCGCCCGCTCGATCGAAGAGAGTGCCCAGTTCCGGCGACGGAATGCCGGCTGCACCCGCGGCCCGCAGGATGGCCGCCTCCCCGACGTACTCCTCGAGGCAGCCACGGTTACCGCAATGGCAGACCGGGCCGTTCGCCTGGACGGACATGTGGCCGATCTCCCCGGCATACCCACGACTGCCGCGTAGTAGCTCGCCGCCGATGATGACCCCGCCGCCCACGCCGACCCGGCCCAGCACGTAAACGAGGTCGGCGAAACCGGCGGCGACACCGCGACGGTGCTCTGCGAGGGCTGCCAGGTCCGCGTCGTTGCCGACCACCACGTGATCGTCGAGGCGCTCCCGTAGCAGGTCGCCGACCGGTTCGTTGCTCCATTGCAGGTTGGGCGCGTAGACCGCGATGCCACGGGGGTTGTCGATCATCGCCGGCAGGCTGACGCCGACACCCACGCGCGTGCTGCCGGTTGCAGCCGTCAGCTCCCGGGCAGCCGCCGCTACCCGATCGGCGACCTTCACCGCCGAGCGGTCGCAGCCGACCAAGTGCCATTCGATCTTTCCCAGCACCGAACCGGACAGCCCGACCGCGGCGACCTGGACCCGGGCGACGTCGATGTCGACCGCGATGACGTGCACCGAGCCGAGCCGGGGGACCACCAGGTATGGCGGTCGCCCGGCCCCGTCCCGGCTGCGCGTCGGGTTGGCCTGAATGACCATGCCGAGCTCGACGAGGTCTCCCACCAGTGCGCCGATCGTGCTGCGGTTCAGACCGGTGCTCCGAGCCAGCTCCGGTCGGGACACGGCCCCGTGGAGGTGGACGTGGCGCAACACGACCGACAGATTGTGCCGGCGAATCTGCTCGGGGCGCGCGGCGGACCGAGCGCCCGGCGGCATCAGCCTAGCCCGGACGCACCGGCACGGCGGCGCGAGACCGCGTCGACCGTTGCAGCGAGCAACAGCACCAGGCCGGTGACGATCCACTGCCACGCGGAGTTGTTCGCGCCGCGCAGCAGGTCCGCCATGCCGTTGATGATCACGGCGACCACGCAACCACCGATAACTGCGTCGGTGATCTTGCCCTTGCCGCCGAAGAGGCTGGTGCCACCCACGACGGCAGCACCGACGGCCAGCAACAGCGTGTTGCCGCCACCCTGCGAGGCGTTGACCGCGGTCTGTGATGCGAGCACGATGCCGGAAACGCCGGCCAGGACCGAACAGATGACGAACACCGAGATCCGGACCGCGTCGACGCGGATGCCGGCCCGGCGAGCTGCTTCGTCGCTGCCGCCGACCGCGTAGATGTGCCGCCCGTAGCGGGTACGGCTCAACACGAAGCCGAGCACCACCACCAGCACCAAAATCACCGGCACCACCCACGGCACGCCGCCGAGGTAGGCACCGGCGACCTTCTCGGTCACCAGCTGGCCGTTCTTCTCGACGATCTTGGTACCGCCGGCGGCATTGGGTGAGCGGTTGAGATTCAGCACGAGGGTGAAGACGATCGCCAGCACCGCGATGCCGCCTACCTTGGCTGCGGTGACCAGGATCGGCTCGGTCGGCAAGTCTTTGCGGCGCCGCGCATTGACCGCGAGCAACTTCTGCGCGGCGTACCCGACGACGACGATCACCGCCATGATCCAGCCGGCCAGCTGCGGCATGTTGCTGTTCTCCAGCGCCACCAGGGCATTGCTGTTCAGCGAGACATTGCCCTGCGTCCCGGCGCTGTTGACGATGATCTGGACGACTCCCTGCAAGCCGAGGAAGAGCGCCAAGGTCGAGACGAAGGACGGCACTCGAAGGAAGGTGCGCATCCAGCCGATCAGCAGACCGATCGCTGCGCCGACGATCAGGGATACCAGGACGGCGAACGGCCACGTCCAGCCTTTGGTGAGCAGTACGGCGACCACCGCGCCGGTCACACCGGAGGTCGTCCCTGCGGACAGGTCGATCTCCGCCAGCAGGAGGACGAAGACCAGCCCCATGGCCAGCAGGATGCCCGGTGCTGCCTGGGTGATCAGGCTGGCGAAGTTGGCCTTGGAGAAGAAGCCGCTCTCGATGAACGAGAAGATCAGGAACAGCACGACCAGCGCCGCGACAGCCGGCAGCGAGCCCATGTCGCCGCCGCGGATCCGCTGCCAGTAGTTGTGCAGATAGGCGCCGATGTTGTTGCCGGTCGGCAAAGTCGTCGCGACTGCGGCGTTCTCGTCGACAGCCGCGTCGACCTCCGCTCCGGTCGCAGTCTTGCTCAGGTGAGGGGTCATGCGGTCGCTCCGGAGGTCGTGGCGGTCGGTTGCAGGCCTAGTTCGCCGCTGCGGCCGGTGGTGATCAGCTCGACCACCTGGGTCTGATTGACGTCCGCACGGTTCACTGTCGCGGCGAGCTGCCCGAGGTAGAGCACCGAGATCGTGTCGGCCACTTGCAACACATCGAGCATGTTGTGCGAGATGAGGATCACGGCCGTGCCCTGGTCGGCCAGCCGACGTACCAGATCGAGCACCTGCGCCGTCTGCGCAACGCCAAGGGCTGCGGTCGGCTCGTCGAGGATCACGACCTTTGACTTCCACAAGGCCGCCTTGGCGATCGCGACCGTTTGCCGCTGGCCACCGGACAGGCTCGAAACGCGCTGGCGCACCGACTTCAGGGTCCGCACCGACAGGCTCTTCAGGGTGTCGGAGGCAGCGATCTCCATCGATTCCTCGTCCAGCACGATGCCTCGCATCCGCTCCCGGCCGAGGAACATGTTCTGGACGACGTCGAGGTTCTCGCAGAGAGCGAGGTCCTGGTAGACGATCTCGACGCCGAGCGCGGCCGCGTCGCGCGGGGCGGCCACATGCTCGGGTTTGCCTTCGTACTCGTAGGTGCCGGAGTCGATGGTGTAGGTGCCACCGATGCACTTGACGAGGGTGGACTTGCCGGCGCCGTTGTCACCGACGAGCGCGGTCACCTTGCCGGCGTATGCCGCGAAGTCGACGTCGTGCAGCACGTGCACTGCGCCGAAGCTCTTGTTGACCCCGCGCAACTGCAGGATCGGCTGATCAGACATGAATCTCCCAGTCGGGTAATCAAATTGGGGCTGAGCGCCGGACGCGCAGGAGGGGCCGGCCGGACGGTGCGTCCGCCCGGCCCTCCTGCGCGATCTCGAAACGCTTTGTTACTTGACGCCGGCTGCGGTGCACTTCGCGGCGTACTTGCCCGCGCAGGTCGTGCTCTTCGGGGTGTAGCCGGAGTTGATCGGGTCGGCGACATTGGCCTTCGTGATGGCGATCGGCGGCGCGAGGATCGCCGGAACCTCACGGCCGGTCTGAGTGTCTTTGATCTTCTGCGTCGTCTTGGGCGCCTGACCATTGGCGAGCTCGGCGGCCGCGTCGACCACCGGGAACGCCTCTTCCTTGGACGGCTTGTAGATGGTGAAGCACTGGGTGCCGTCCATGATCCGCTGCAGGCCCTCGACCGTTGCGTCCTGACCGGAGACCGCGACCTTGCCGGACAACCCCTGCTTCGCCAGCGCAGTGACGACCGAGCCGGCCATGCCGTCGTTGGCGACCATGACCGCGTTGAGGTGCGGGTTCTTCTGCAGGATCGAGGTAAAGATGATGCCGGCCTGCTGGTTGTCCCAGTTGGGCACCGACTGGTCGGCGACCTTGGTCCAGCCCTTCTCGCCCTTCAGCACGCTGTCATAGCCCTGCTTGAAGAGAGTGGCGTTGTTGTCGGTCGGTGCTCCGTTGAGGTCGGCATACTGCACCGCCGACTTCCCCTTCACCTGCGAGCACTGGGCGAGCGTCTGGCCCTGCAGCTGACCGACCTTGACGTTGTCGAACGACACGTAGAGGCTGGCCGAGCCGCCGAGGGTCAACCGGTCGTAGTCGATCGTGTAGATGCCCTTGGACTTGGCGGTCTTCTCGATCTGCGCTGCAGAGGCGGAGTCGAGGTTGACCAGGGCCAGCACCTTGACGCCGTTGTTCATCATCGTCGTCGCGATGGTCGTCATCTGCTGCGCGGAACCGTTGGCGTTCTGGATGTCACAGCTGAGGTTGTCCGTCTTGCATTGAGCCTTGAGTGCTTCCGGGTCGGACGAGATCCACCGGTTGGACGACTGCCGGTCGGGCAGGATGATGCCGACCTTGGCGCCCTTGCCGTCGACCTTGCCGCCGGATGCTGCAGCCGAACTACTGCTGCCGCCGCTGCTGGTCGCCGCGGCCGGAGACGACGCACCGCTGGCACCGCCACTGGCGCTGGACCCGCCGCCGCTGCTGCTGCTTCCGCAGCCGGCCAGAGCGACGATGCCTGCCATTGCACACACCGTGCTGAGCGCACCTTTGCGCATGGTGTTCCACCTTTCCGATCAACGCTGGAGCCGATGACCGGACTCGAGCCGCTGGAGATTTGAATATGTTGTGCACGGCAACATATCCCGTCAGCGGGTGACGCGCACCACAATCGGCCGGATTGTGCACGGATGCGATCAGATCGTGACGTTCGATCGGCGCGTCGCCGCCGCTTGGCACGGCATACACACAGGTGACCCACCCGGAACGCCCGGAATACGTACGTAACGTGCCCAGGCATGGGCACTGTGGGCAGGACCAGACGCGCTGTGGTGCGTCGTCGCATCGGCGCGGGAGTGTTGGCGCTGTTACTGGTGATCGTCGGCAGTGGAGTCGCGTTCTACCTGCACCTCAACGGCAATCTGCGCACCGCAGCATTGACGTCTGGCGGGCACGAGAAGGCGAACGCCTCCGGGCACACACCGATAAACCTGTTGGTGATCGGTTCGGACACTCGCTCGAGCAGCGCGGACTGTGCCATCGGTGGCGATTGCTCCGCGTCCTCGGCCACGTCGACCAAGGCGACGTCCGCGTCCGCGAACGGCGATGTCCTGATGGTCGTGCACATCTCTGCGGACCGCAGCAACGCCACGGTGATGAGCATCCCGCGCGACACGATGATCACCGTCCCGGCGTGCAAGGACGCGGCGACGGGAGCCGCCGAGACCCCACACACCGACCGGATCAACAGCACGTTGCAGTACGGCGCCGACTGCACGAGCGCCGCTGTCCACCAGCTGACCGGAGTCCCGATCGACCACTTCCTGGTGATCGACTTCGCAGGCGTGGTCAAGATGTCCGACGCCATCGGAGGGGTGCCCGTATGTGTGAACAACAATGTGTACGACCCGTATTCGCACCTGAAGCTGGCGAAGGGGACGCACACCTTGCAGGGCAAGGCGGCGCTGGAGTTCCTGCGGACCCGACACGGATTCGGTGACGGCGGCGACATCGGGCGCACGGTCGCCCAGCACATCTTCCTGTCGTCCATGCTGCGCGAGATGAAGAGCGCATCGACCCTCGCGAATCCGGTCAAGGTGGTCAAGCTGGCCGACGCCGCGACCTCGGCGGTCACTGTCGACACCGGGTTGGGCAGCGTGAATTCATTGACGTCGCTGGCCTACCAGCTCGGCCAGGTGCCCGGTTCACGCACGACGTTCGTCACGATGCCGACGGTCGCGGACCCGGCGAACCCCAACACCGTCATACCGGCCTCGAACGCCCAGGCCCTGTTCACCAAGATCGCCGACGACACGAGCCTGACGAAGCCAGCGGGTTCCGGAGGCACAGCGACTGCGCGGTCGACCGCGACGGCGTCGTCCGGTGTTTCGTCGGCGGCCACGTCGCGCGGCACCACACCCACCGGCTCGAGTACGAGCTCAGCGGCGACCGGCGACATTCACGCGACGACCGTCACCGCCGCGACGGGGTGCGCACAGGTCGGCACCGCCGCCACGGTCACCGTGGGCGGACGGGCCATGACGCCCACCCAGGCGTATGCCGCGAGCCCGACCGTCCCGGACTCGGCGAACTGAGGTCCGACTGGTGCTCTTGTGACGGATGAGGCAGAATGTCCGTCACAACCACAGATGGCACACACACGGCACGAACGCCGGACCGCTGCTCGCGAGGTCGTTGGGGAAGACGTCCCTCGCACATTGTCAGGAGGCCCGGATGTCTGCCGCGAACCCGCGTGCCGTGACCCGTGGGGTGGTGTTCGTTCACTCCACCCCAGCCGCGCTGTGCCCACACATCGGGTGGGCACTCGAGAGCGTGCTCGGCGCCGCCGCACCCATTGAGTGGATCAAACAACCCGTCGAGTCCGGGACAGTGCGCACCGAACTGTCCTGGATGGGTGAGCCCGGCACGGGCGCCAAACTCGCCAGCACCCTGCGCGGGTGGGTGGACGTGCGCTACGAGGTCACCGAAGAACCCAGCCCCGGCTGCGACGGATCGCGCTGGTCGCACACGCCGTCGCTCGGCATACACCACACCTGGACCGCTGCGTCGGGGGACGCGGTCGTCGGTGAGGACCGGCTGCGCGCGTCACTGGCTGCCAGCAAGGGTGACCCGGAGCTGTTCCGCCACGAGATGGCGGAGCTGCTCGGCACTGCGTGGGATCAGGAGCTCGAGCCGTTCCGCTACGCCGGCGAGGGCGCGTCGGTCCGCTGGCTGCACCGCGTCTCGTAGTCGCAACGAAAACGGCGGCCCCGCAAGCCCTTTGGGACATGCGGTGCCGCCGTTCGACGCGCGGATCCGGTTAGACCGACTTCATCGTGAGCGCGATGTTGTGCCCGCCGAAACCGAAGGCGTTGCTCATGGCGGCGAGGTCGCCGTCCGGCAGCTTGCGGTTGCCGTCGATCACCAGGTCGAGGTCGATCGCCGGGTCGACCTCGGTGACGTTGATCGTCCGCGGAACGATGCGGTGGTAGAGGGTCTGCGCGAGGATGACCGCCTCGATCGCTCCGGCAGCACCCAGCAGGTGGCCGGTCATCGACTTCGTGCCGGTCAGGCAGACGCCGTCGATCGCACTGCCGAAAGCGCGCTTGAGAGAGACGATTTCGGCCGCATCCCCGATCGGTGTCGAGGTCGCGTGCGCGTTGACGTGGACTACGTCGGACGGTTGTAGACCGGCAGCGTCGATCGCTTCGTTCATCGCCCGTGCCTGGCCGATCCCCTCCGGGTCGCCCGCGGTGATGTGGTAGGCGTCGGCCGACATACCGAGGCCGGCGAACTCGGCGTAGATCTTCGCGCCGCGGGCCTTGGCGTGCTCGTAGGACTCCAGGATGACCACCCCGGCGCCCTCGCCGAGGAGGAACCCGTCGCGGTCCACTGCCCACGGCCGGGACGCGCCCTGCGGGTCGTCGTTGCGCCTGGACAGCGCATGGGCCGCGGCGAAACCGGCGATCGGAAGCGGGTGGATCGCGGCCTCGGTGCCGCCGGCGATGGCGACATCTGCGCGGCCCTCGCGGATCATGTTGGCCGCCATACCCATTGACTCGGCACCCGAAGCGCAGGCCGAGACGGCCGTGTGTGCGCCGGCGCGAGCCTTGAATTCGAGGGAGATGTTGCCGGAAGCCGCGTTGGGCATCAGCATCGGCACGGTCAGCGGGTAGACCCGGCGCGGCCCCTTTTCCTTGAGGACGTCGTACTGCGCGAGCAGCGTGTGGACGCCGCCGATGCCGGTGCCGATCGCCGCGAGCAGGCGCTCCGGCTCGACCTCTGGTGCGCCGGCGTCCTGCCATGCCTCTCGGCAGGCGATCATGGCGTACTGGGCGAACGGGTCGGCCCGGCGGATCTCGACCTTGGCGAGGACTTCGCTGGGGTCCTGCTTGAGGCTCGCGGCGAAGGTGACGGGGAGTTCGTAACGGTCCAGCCACTCCTGTGGAAGCGGCTTGGCGCCGGACTCGCCGGCAAGCAGAGCTTCCCAGGTCGCCGGTGCCGTGCCACCGACCGGCGTGGTGGCGCCGAGCCCGGTGATGACGACGCGCTTGTCTGCGGTCATGAAGTTCTGGCTCCTTGACGAGGTGGAGAAGGTATGACGGGCAGCGGCCGCACCGCAGTGCAGCCGCTGCCGCGGGTCCTCAGACCTTAGGCCTGGGCGTTCTGGATGTACTTGACGGCATCGCCGACGGTCGCCAGGTTCTTGACGTCGTCGTCGGGGATGCGCACGCCGAACTTCTCCTCGGCGTTGACGACAATCGTCATCATGGACAGCGAGTCGATGTCGAGGTCCTCGGTGAACGACTTGTCCAGCTGCACGTCGGCGGCGTCGACACCGGTCTCTTCGTTCACGATGTCGGCAAGACCCTGCAGGATCTCCTGCTCGCTCTGCGCCATGTTCTGCTCCTTATTACGATGCTGACGGTGGGTTTTCACCTTCGGGCTGACCCGGATTGCCCGCCGGGTCACGGGGGTTCTTCGTTGAGCCTAAGGGAGTTCGACGACCTGTGCGGCGTAGACGAGTCCGGCGCCGAAACCGATCTCGAGTGCGAGGCCGCCGTGGGGCACCTCGCCCTCGCGCAGCATGCGTTCGGTGGCCAGCGGGATGGACGCTGCGGAGGTGTTGCCTGTCTCGGCGATGTCACGTGCGACGGGTATGTCGGCGGGCAGTTTCAGCTGCTTGATCATCGCGTCGATGATCCGCATGTTGGCCTGGTGCGGGATGAACGCGTCGAGGTCGTCGGCGGTGATGCCGGCCCGATCGAGCGCCTGCTGCGCGATCGGCGCCATACCCCAGACCGCCCAGCGGAAGACGGACTGGCCGGCCATCTGCATGGTGGATGCTTCGGCGATGTTCGCGACCTCGAACTTGCTGTAGTCGGGCTCCTCACCGGTGGCCTCGACGTGCTCCCAGATGCGCCGGATCTCGTCCCAGCCGACACGCTGCTGGATGGTCGACCACTTGTCGCCCTCGGAACCCCAGACGGTCGGACCGATGCGTGCGACATCGGAGGGTCCGACGACTGCGGCGCCGGCACCGTCGGCGAGGATGAACGACGTGCCACGGTCGTGGCGATAGGTCCACTGGGAGAGTTTCTCGACACCGATGACCAGGACGTTGTCGGCGCTACCGGCCCGCACCATGTCGCTGGCCACGGAGATGGCGTAGCAATAGCCCGCGCACGCCGCGGAGATGTCGAAGGCGGGGACGTTTCCCGTGCCCAGCCGAGTGGCGAGCAGCGGTGCGGCTGCTGGGGTTTGGAAAGGGTGGCTGATCGTCGCAACGATGATTGCGTCGACCTGGTCGGCCTTGATGCCGGCCATTTCGAGCGCGGGCAGCGCGGCCTGCTCGGACATGTCGACGACTGACTCGTCCTCGCGAGCGAAGCGGCGGGTCTTGATGCCGGACCGCTCCTGGATCCACTGATCGGAGGAGTCGATCCAGGTGCAGACCTCCTCGTTGGTGACCACGCGCTCGGGGCGGTAGCCACCGACGCCGAGAATGCGCGAGAAGCGGCCGCCTTCGGTGGTGGTGATGCTGCCGGTGTTCTTGGGTTGGACGGTCATTGATCAGCTCCCTGTTGACGTGCCGGTGGGGTCGGTGGTCTCGGGAATGCCCGCGTGCTCGCGGATCAGCTCTCGCGCCTCGTCGAGGTCGTCGGGTGTCTTGACGGCCACGCTCGCGACACCGCGCATGCCGCGCTTGGCCAGACCGACGAGCGTGCCTGCCGGGCAGAGCTCGATCAGTCCGGTGACCCCCATGCCGAGCATCGTGGTCATGGTCGTGTCCCAGCGGACCGGGCCGGCGACCTGCGCCACCAACCGGTCCAGCACTTCCGCGCCGTCGGCGACGGGGCCGCCGTCCTTGTTGGACAGCAGGGTCACCTGCGGGTCGTGGGTGGTGAGACCCGCTGCGTGCGCACGCAGCGCTTCCACGGCGGGTGCCATGTGCTCGGTATGGAAGGCACCCGCAACCTGAAGAGGTACGACGCGAGCCTTCGCCGGCGGCGTCTCCTGCAGAGCGGCCAGTTGCTCCAGGGTGCCGGCCGCAACGATCTGGCCGGCGCCATTGCGGTTTGCCGGAGTCAGGCCGTGCGACTCCAGCGCGGCCAGGACGTCCTCCTCGACGCCGCCGAGCACCGCGGCCATGCCGGTGGGAGTGACGGCGGCGGCGCGCGCCATACCGCGTCCGCGCTCGCGGACGAAGCTCATCGCTTCGCTTTCGCTCAGGGTGCCCGCAGCGGAAGCAGCGGTGATTTCACCGACCGAGTGCCCGGCGAGAACGCCGACCCGATCGGCGAGGGGAGTGCCGTCGAGCAGCACCCGCAAGGTGGCGAGCCCGGCCGCCACGATCAGCGGCTGCGCGACGGCGGTGTCCTTGATCGTCTCGGCATCCGACGTCGTGCCGTGCGCGACGAGATCGGTGTCGGCGACCTCCGAGAGCTCTTGCAGGTGGTCGGAAAACCCGGGCACTTCGGTCCAGGGCTGCAGGAATCCGGGAGCCTGGGAGCCCTGTCCAGGGCAGACGATCGCTAACACATCCCTACTCTGACGGATCAAACGCTGAAATGTCGTCACCGAATCCGACGAAGCTTAGCGACGGACTTTGGAGGAAACCTACAAGTCGTGATCCAGGGTGGCACTCCGACGTCATACCCGCGAGAGCGCCAGGGCGAGCCGCACAGTGAACGCGTCGCGTGTGTCGGTCAGGTCGTAACCGGTCAGCTCGGCAATGCGGCCCAGCCGGTAGCGCACGGTGTTGGGGTGCACGAAGAGCTCACGCGCCGTCGCCTCGAGGCTGCCCTGGTCGAGGTATGCCGGGACGGTGTCGCGCAAACCCGGGCGGTCGCGAAGCGGCCGGGTGACCTTGTCGACAAGGGCTCGTCGCGCGCGCGTGTCACCGGTCAGCGCCCGCTCGGGCAGCAACTCGCTCGCCGGGCACGGACGGGGCGCCCGCGGCCAGGCCGGCGCTGAGGCGAAGCCGGACAGTGCCGCGCGGGCGCTGCGTCCCGCGGCATAGAGGTGGGGGACCAGCGGGCCGACGACCACTGCACCCTCGCCCCACAGGTGCTGGAAGCCGGCCGCCACGGTCAGCCCGTCCTCGACGCCGCCCAGGATGGCGATCAACAGGTTGCGTTGCACGGAGCCGAGCGCGACGAGTCCCTCGTGAGTTGCGTTGCGGCGCAGTGCATCCAGCGCTTCGGTGCCTGGCCCGGGCGGGGCCGCGCCGGCGATCACGATCACGCCCCGGACCTCGTCCCAGCCGAGGGCGGCCACCCGTGAGCTGAGGACGTCGTCCGGCTCGGCGCGCAGCACGGCATCGACCACGAGCGCCTCGAGGCGGGCGTCCCACGCACCACGAGACTCGGCCGCTTGGGCGTAGACATGAGCCGCGGCGAAAGCGATCTCGCGTGAATAGGTCAGCACCGCTTCGCGCAATTGGTGCTCGTCGCCGACCGCCGCAAGTTGCGGCACCTGCTCCTCGACCACATCGATCGCGGTGCGGACCATCTGCAAGGTCTGTTGCAAGGCGACGCTGCGGGTCAACTCACGGGGTGCCGCCGCGAAGACGTCGATCGGCATCGGCGGATTGGTCTTCGGATCGCGGTACCAGGTGATGAACGCGTGGATACCCGCTTGTGCGACCAGGCCGACCCAGGAGCGCTCGTCGGCGGTCAGCCGGCGGTACCACTCGTAGCTGCTCTCCAGCCGAGCGATCGCCGCTGTGGACAGCAGGTCGGCGCTTTGCTCAAGACGCTGCCCGGTGGTTGTGGACATGTGCCAAGAGTAGGCCGAAACTCACGAGGGCCTCGCAACGACGAATCGCTGCGAGGCCCTCAATGAGGCTTATTCTGCGTCGGCGTTGCGAGTCGCAACCTCCCTGCGACAGGTCAGGCGTCGCCGCCCGCGTTGCCGCTGGTGCCGGCCTGCGGGTTGAGCAGGTCGTATTTCGCGGCTGCGTCGATCGCGACCTGGGCGTCGAGCTCGCCACGGGAGGCCAGCTCCTGCAGCGTGCGCACGACGAGTGACGGGCCGTCGATGTGGAAGACGCGGCGTGCCGCGGCGCGGGTGTCGCTGAAGCCGAAGCCGTCGGCACCGAGGGCGACGTAGTCACCTGGAACCCACGGGCGGATCTGCTCCTGGACCGAGCGCATCCAGTCGGACACGGCCAGCACCGGGCCAGGACGGCCCTGCAACTGCTGGGACACGAACGGCGTCCGCTGCTCGGCCTCAGGGTGCAGGAACCGCAGCTTGTCGGACTCCTCACCGTCACGACGCAACTCGTTCCAGGAGGTCACCGACCACACGTCGGCCACCACGCCCCAGTCGTCGCGCAACAACTGCTGTGCCTCGAGCGCCCACGGCACGCCGACACCGGAGGCCAACAGCTGCGCACGCGGCGCGTCAGTGGGCGCACCGTCGGTCGCACCTTCGGCGAGGAGGTACATGCCGCGCAGGATCCCGTCGACATCGACGTTCTCCGGTTCGGCCGGCTGCTGCATCGGCTCGTTGTAGACCGTCAGGTAGTAGAAGACGTTCTCGGCATTGTCACCGAACATCCGCCGCAGACCGTCCTGCACGATGTGCGCGACCTCGTAGCCGTATGCCGGATCGTAAGCAACCACAGCGGGATTCGTCGCAGCGAGCAGGTGCGAGTGGCCGTCGGCGTGCTGGAGGCCCTCGCCGGTCAGCGTGGTCCGTCCGGCGGTCGCGCCGACCAGGAACCCGCGCGTCATCTGGTCGGCAGCCGCCCAGATGAAGTCGCCGGTGCGCTGGAACCCGAACATCGAGTAGAAGATGTAGATCGGCACCATCGGGATGCCGTGTGTGGCGTATGACGTGCCGGCCGCGGTGAACGCGGCGACCGAACCCGACTCGTTGATGCCCAGGTGCAGGATCTGCCCGTTGGTCGCTTCCTTGTAGGCGAGCATCAACTCGGCGTCGACCGAGGTGTAGTGCTGCCCGTGTGGGTTGTAGATCTTGGACGTCGGGAAGAACGAGTCCATCCCGAACGTGCGTGCCTCGTCCGGGATGATCGGCACGACGTGCTTGCCGAACTCCTTGTCGCGCATCAGGTCCTTCAGGATGCGGACGAAGGCCATCGTGGTGGCGATCTCCTGCTTGCCGGAACCCTTCTTGGCAGCCGAATACGCCTTTTCCTCAGGCAGTTTCAGCGCGCTGGAGGTATGCCGACGGTCCGGCACCGCGCCACCGAGCTTGCTGCGACGCTCGCGGAGGTACTGGATGGCCGGGTCGTCCTCGCCGGGGTGGTAGTACGGCGGCAGGTAGGGGTTGTCCTCCAGCTGCGCGTCGCTGATCGGGATCTGCAGCGAGTCACGAAAGCCCTTGAGGTCCTCCAGCGTGAGCTTCTTCATCTGGTGGGTCGCGTTGCGACCGGCGAAGTGCGAGCCGAGGCTGTAGCCCTTGATGGTCTTGGCCAGGATCACCGTCGGCTGGCCGTTGTGCTCGACGGCGGCGCGGTAGGCGGCATACACCTTGCGGTAGTCGTGACCGCCGCGCTTGAGCTTCCACCAGATGTCCTCGTCCGACCAGTCCTTGACCAGTGCCCGCGTGCGCGGGTCGCGACCGAAGAAGTGCTCGCGTACGTAGGCTCCGTCGTTGGCGCGGAACGTCTGGTAGTCACCGTCCGGCGTGGTGTTCATGACGTTGACCAGGGCACCATCGCGGTCGGCCGCCAGCAGCGGGTCCCAGCCACGACCCCAGATGCACTTGATGACATTCCAGCCGGCGCCGCGGAAGAAGCTCTCCAGCTCCTGGATGATCTTGCCGTTGCCGCGCACCGGGCCGTCGAGCCGCTGCAGGTTGCAGTTGATGACGAAGGTGAGGTTGTCCAGCTCCTCGTTCGCGGCCAGCTGCAGCAGGCCACGCGACTCCGGCTCGTCCATCTCACCGTCGCCGAGGAAGGCCCAGACATGTTGCTGGCTGGTGTCTTTCATCCCGCGGCCCTGCAGGTACTTGTTGAACTGCGCCTGGTGGATCGCGTTCATCGGGCCGATGCCCATCGACACCGTCGGGAACTCCCAGAAGTCGGGCATGTTCCGGGGGTGAGGGTATGACGGCAGGCCCATCCGCTGGCCCTGCACGATGTGCGAGTGCTCCTGGCGGAAGCCGTCGAGCTGGTCCTCCGACAGGCGGCCCTCGAGGAAGGCGCGCGAGTAGATGCCGGGGAGGCGTGGCCCTGGATGAACACCTGGTCGCCGCCGCCGGGGTGGTCCTTGCCGCGGAAGAAGTGGTTGAAGCCGACTTCGTAGAGAGTGGCGGCCGAGGCGTATGTCGAGATGTGGCCGCCGACGCCGACACCGGGGCGCTGCGCGCGGTGCACCATCATCGCGGCGTTCCACCGCATCCAGGCGCGGTAGCGACGCTCGACCTCTTCATCACCGGGGAACCAGGGCTCGGCTTCCGGGCTGATGGTGTTGATGTAGTCGGTCGCGGTCAGTGACGGCACACCGATCTGCCGCTCGCGGGATCGCTCCAGCAGCTTGAGCATGATGTAACGAGCGCGGGTCTGGCCGCCCTCGGCGATGATCCCGTCCAGGGAGTCCAACCACTCCTGGGTCTCCTCGGGGTCGATGTCAGGCAGCTGGCTGGGAATGCCGTTGAGGATTGGTCCTGCGTCCTCGCGCGCCATGAGTGGCTCCTCTCATGCGGCTGTCGCGGGTTGCGCGACTGCGATGTCGTTCTCGGGGTGTCCGGATGAATCCATCTTCTACCCGGCCGGGCGGGCTGCTGATGGGGGTCTCGGCTACTGGTCAGTAGCTTTCGTGGGTGTGGCGTCCGTCTCAGGGAAGGCACGAGACGCAGCGAGGAGTCGGGTCAAAGACTCAGCGGTGCGTGACGGTGCATGTCCTTGTAGAGCAGGTAGCGGAACCGGCCGGGTCCACCGGCGTAGCACGCCTGCGGGCAGAAGGCCCGCAACCACATGAAATCGCCCTCCTGCACCTCGACCCAGTCCTTGTTCAGCAGGTAGACCGCCTTGCCCTCCAGGACGTAGAGGCCGTGTTCCATCACGTGGGTCTCCGGGAACGGGATCGCACCACCGGGCTCGAACGTCACGATGTTGACGTGCATGTCGTGGCGCACGTCGTCAGGATCGGTGAAGCGCTGGGTACACCAGGCGCCGTCGGTGCCGGGCATGGCCCCGAACTCGACGTCGGACTCGTGGGTGACGAACGATTCCGGAGCGTCGAGGCCGTCGACGGGGGTGTAGCGCTTGCGGATCCAGTGGAAGGTCGCGGTCGCGGCGGACTCGTTGTGCAGGGTCCACTGCTCGCCGGGGGTGAGGAAGACGTAGCTGCCGGCGCGCAACGGATGCGTGGCGCCGGCGAGGTCCAGCCGCAGCTCGCCGTCGACCACGAACAGGACGCTCTCGGCCTCGGAGTTGTTCTCCGGCCGGTCGGAACCGCCACCCGGCCCGACCTCGGCGATGTACTGCGAGAACGTCTCGGCGAAGCCGGTCAGCGGCCGTGCGATGGTCCATAGCCGGGTCTCGTCCCAGAACGGCAGCCGGTTGGTGGTGATGTCGCGCATGGTGCCGCGCGGCAGCACGGCATACGCCTGGGTGAAGACCGCCCGGTCGGTGGTCAGCTCGGTCTGCGGCGGTAGGCCGCCGCGCGGCGTGTAGTAGTCAGCCATGATGACTCCTGATCTTCAGTGGGTGAATCAGAAATAGAGCAGGAACGCACCGCACTAGTGGGTGAGTTCGGTGAGTTCGGAAGTGCCCAGACCGCAGGCGGATTCGACTTCTTCGGCGCCTACGGCACCGCAGTGCACGCCGCGCAACAGCGCGTCGGCGAGCATCTTCGCGGTGGCGGGCTCGTCCATGACATCGCCGCCCGAGGTCTGCTGGACGTATGCCGCCAGGCGTCCCGCGGCGCTCGGCAGTGCCCGTCTGAAGAAGAGGTAGTTGGCCAGGTAGCGGGAGATCAGATGGCCCGGGTGCATGTCCCAGCCCTGGTAGATGCCGCGGACCAGGGAGCGAGTGACCAGTCCCGTGTGCAGCCGCCAGGTCGCATGGGCGGAGTCGCGGTCACCGAAGGCCACGACGTTGGTGGAGCCGTCGCAGATCCTGGTGCCGGTCTGCGCCGCGGCTACCTGCATGACCGCCTTGGCATGGTCGGCGGCCGGATGGTCGAGCGCTTGGTATGCCGCGGCGATGCCGAGCCCCGCGCTGTAGTCGAAGGTGCCGTAGACCAGGGCGCTGACGCGACCCGGCGCGGCGTGCACCATGCGGGCCACCGCAGCGCCGCCGTCGGCGGCGAGGATCGCTTGGGGTGTCTCCACCTGCACCTCGAATCGCACACTGCCGGAAGGCAATTGGAGTTCCTTCTCGAGTGCGGCGCACGCAGTGCCCATCGCCGCGACCTGATCGACACTGGTCACCTTCGGCAGGGTGAGGACGTTGCCTGTGAGGAGGCCGGCCTGCGCCATACCGCCGAGGTAGTCCACGAGCGTGCGCACGCCACGCGTCCGGGTCGGTGCCTCGAACGACTTGAATCGGATGCCGTGCCAGGTCGGTAGCTGCTGCCGGCCGGCGAGTTCGCCGAACCCTTCCAACACACCGGTCAGGTGCGTGTCCTCGGCGTCGTCGGTGCGGACGCCGTAGCCGTCCTCGAAGTCGGCTCGCAGGTCCTCGATCGGATCCTGATCGAGTTTTGCGACCAGCCGGTCGTAGACGCCTGCGACGTCGTCCGCGGATTCGCCTGTGGCGCGGGCGAGTTCGTCCGCCGACGGCGCGTAGGTCGCGAGCAGCTCGCGCGCTGTCGCCGCGAAGTCGCGGACGTGATCGGCGGTGCAGCGATCTGCTGGAAGATAGACGGTGTGCACCGGGTGGCGGCCGGTTGGCGCTCCCGGATAACCGACGGCCAGCGCCTTGTCGGCGTCGGCCAGCGCCTCGTCGAGGCGGTCGGTGAGTGCGGTGCGGAAGTCGGGCACGGCGGCTCCTCTCGTTCCGGTTTCGATTATTTCGTATCATGGAGTGTAAATTCCATGTTGTCGAATTGTCAGCCAGACGAAGGAGTCGTCATGACGCAGCAGGCTCGACCAGGTGGGGTGCAGTCCGTGGGGCGTGCGCTCGACATTCTCGAGCTCATCGACCAGGCCGGGGGCGAGATGGCCCTGGTCGAGATGAGCGCCGCTTCGGGATTGCCGATGCCGACGATCCACCGCATCGTGCGGACCCTCGTGGACCGGAACTACCTGCGGCAGTTGCCGGACCGCCGGTATGCGCTGGGCTCGCGGCTGATCCCGCTCGGCAATGCAGCTCTGGATGCATTCGGCTCGCGTAGCAGTTCCGTGCTCGCCGGCGTCGTGCGGCGGCTGGGGAGAGCGCCAACCTGGCTGCGCTCGACGGCGACATGCTCGTCTACGTCGGCCAGGCGCCGTCGCCGCGTGCCATGCGAATGTTCACCCAGCTGGGCCAGCACGTTCACCCGCATTGCCGGGCGGCCGGCAAGGCCCTGCTCGCGCAACTGGGCGACGACGAGGTCCGCGGGATCCTGGGCCGGGTCGGGATGCCATCGATGACCGAAGCCACGATCACCGACGCGGAGCAGTTCATCGCTCAGCTCGCGCAGGTGCGCGAGGAGGGAGTCGCGCATGAAGTCGGCGAGATGGAGGAGGGGGTCATTTGCCTGGCGACCCCCGTGCCCGGAGGGGTGACCCGACTGGCCCTCTCCATCTCGGGGCCGGCGTCTCGCATGACCAAGCAGTTGCAGGCGGAGGCTATACCGGTGCTGCAGGAGGTCTCCGAGCAGCTGGCGATGCAGTTGGCGGGTTGATCGACGGCTGGTCCGCGTGCATTCGCCGCTGACCTTGACAGTTTGTTGAATAAATCGCATGATTCCTTTATGCGGAATATAGATTCCACGTCACGGAACGGCTTGGAGTGGTTCGCCACCGCTCCGGTCGACGACGCAATCAGCGCGTTGCTGCCCCTCTGTGCCAGCACTGAGTGGGCCACCGCCCTGGTGGAACGTCGTCCGTATGCCGACGCGGTCGCGCTGGCCGACGCGTCCGACGAGGTCTTCGCGGGCCTGGCTGAGACGGATCTTGACGCGGCGCTGTCCGGGCATCCCCGGATCGGTGAGCGAATGCGGGGTGAGGGCGCTGCGGCGCAGTTGTCGCGCTCCGAGCAGTCGGCGATGCAGTCGGCCGACGAACAGGTGGCCGCCCAGATCCTGCAGGGGAATCAAGACTACGAGCAGCGTTTCGACCGGGTCTTCCTGATCCGTGCCGCCGGCCGCACCCCGCGCGAGATCCTGGTGGAGTTGCAGCGCCGCATCGACAACGACGACGCGACCGAGCGCGCAGAGGTGCGCGAGCAACTGCGTCAGATCACCCGCCTTCGACTGGAAGGACATTTCCAGAGATGACTTCCTCCCTGTCCACCCATGTTTTGGACGCCGTCCATGGATCGCCGGCAGCCGGCATCCAGGTGACGGTGTTCGCGCAGACCGGTGCCGGATCCGAGGGCAGGCCCTCGGATCCGGCACCACCGACGATGACGGCCGGGTCGCCGGGCTGGTGCCCGACGGGCTACCGCACGGCACCTACCGCATCGTCTTCGCCACCGGCAGCTACTTCGAGCGTGCCGGGGTCCGGGCCTTCTATCCCGAGGTGGCGATCACCTTCGTCGTTGACGAAGAACGGCACTATCACGTGCCGTTGCTACTGAGTCCGTTCGCGTACTCCACCTATAGAGGAGCTGATCAGCTATGTCCTATGTGCTCGGGCACAACCAGTACGGCAAGGCCGAGGTCCACGTCGTTCGCGTTTTCCGCGACGACCCGAAGGCCCCGCACGACCTCGTCGACTACAACGTCTCGGTCTCCCTGTCGGGCGACTTCGAGGACGCTCACATCCATGGTGACCAGAGCAAGGTGCTCACCACTGACGCCTGCAAGAACACCGTCAACTCGTTCGCCAAGGAAGCCGGCGACGCGGTCCGTGAACCGGAGTCGTTCGCGGTGGCCCTCGCCGACCATTTCATCGAGGTGCCGCAGGTCAACGGCGCCAGGATCACGGTGGAAGCCGTCCCGTGGACCCGCTCGCACGACAACGCCCACGCGTTCGTCAAGAACGGTGACTACGTCCGCACCGCGACGGTCACGCGCACTGCTGACGACACCAGCGTCGTGAGCGGGCTGAAGGACCTGACGGTCCTGAAGACGACCGACTCGGAGTTCCACGGCTTCTACCAGGACAAATACACGACCCTCCAGCCAACGAACGACCGCATCATGGCCACCGCGGTCACGGCGCAATGGGCGCATGACGGCACCGACGTCGACTGGGGCAAGGCGTTCGACGAGGTGAAGGACGCCATCACCGGCGCCTTCGCCGCGGCATACAGCTATGCACTGCAGCACACACTGTGGGAGATGGGCTCCGCGGTCCTGGACGCCGTTCCGAGCGTTGCCGAGATTCGCTTCAGCTGCCCGAACAAGCACCATTTCGTGGTCGATCTGAGCCCGTTCGGTGTCGAGAACAACTGTGAGGTTCATCACGCCGCCGATCGGCCGTACGGCCTGATCGAGGCCACGATCAAGCGCAATGAGGACGTCGACAAGTCCTCGGCATACGACCCGGGCCAGGCCTGGTAGGGCGGTTCTGCACGGTGCAACCGGGTGCCGATCAGCGTTGGAACAGTGCTGGTCAACCGCGCCCGGTTGCAAACCGGCGCAGTTCCTAGTGAACTACGGCCATGGCAATTGGGGCCCAGAAAACCGAACTGGCCGACAAACTCGGCTTCGAAAAAGACCAGGTGGTGCAAGAACTCGGCTGGGATGACGACGTCGACGTCGCTGTCCGCGAGCAAATCGAGGGACACATCGGCTCCGGTCTGGAGGATGAGGACTACGACGGCGTGGTCGACGCCGTCATCCTGTGGTGGCGGGAGGGAGACGGCGATCTCATCGACGACTGCGTCGATGCGCTGACGAATCTGGCCGACAAGGGTTTCGTGGTTCTCTTCGTGCCGGGTGCTGGTCACCCGGACCATGTGGACGCGAGCGACATCGCCGAAGCAGCGCAGACCGCCGGACTCAACGCCGGCACCTCCACCCGCGCCGGCGCAGACTGGATCGCCACCAAGCTCGTCCAGGGCGGAGTGGCCAAACAGCGATGACCGACAGGCCGCTGTCGGTCGGGGACACCGCTCCCGACTTCGCTCTGCAGAACCAGCACGGCGAGTCGGTGTCGTTGCGTGAACGGGTTGCCGACCGCGCGGTGCTGCTGGTCTTCTACCCGTTCGCGTGGTCGGGCATTTGCACCGGCGAGTTGTGCGGGATCCGTGACGACTTCGGCGGTTTCACCGGCGATGGCACAGCCGAGGTCGTCGCGATCTCCTGTGATCCCATGTTCACGCTGCGCGCGTGGGCCGACTCCGAGCACTACGACTTCGACCTGCTGTCCGACTTCTGGCCGCACGGTGCCGTCGCGAGTTCGTATGGCGTGTTCAACGACGAAGCCGGTATGGCGATCCGCGGCACGTTCCTCGTCGACGCGTCGGGCACGATCCGGTGGTCTCAGGTCAACGGACCCGGCGAGGCGCGTGATTTCGCCGGTTACCGCGAGGCGCTGGCGGGGCTCTGACCGCACCTCGGCGGAGATCGCTCCCGCGAAGTTTGTTGCGCCCGGCGTGACTGGCAGAATGACGAGGCGCTGCGCGAAGGTGTGGCGATCAGGACCTGTAGCTCAGTTGGTAGAGCACCGCGTTTACACCGCGGTTGTCGTCGGTTCGAGACCGGCCGGGTCCACCGGTTACTCCTGGCGGCCCTCGGCCGCGCGTTCAACTACACATCCGCATCGCAGCAGAGAGGCGCTACGTGACCAGTCCCACCCTCGCGGAGACCATCCGGGTGCTCGACGGGTTCTACCCGCCGGATACCGCAGCGGACTGGGATCGCGTCGGTCTGGTCACCGGTGACGCGGCGCAGGAGATCAACCGGATCCACTTCGCGGTCGACCCGACCCTCGCAGTCATCGAAGAAGCACGGGACAGCGGAGCCGACCTGTTGGTGACGCATCATCCGTTGCTCCTTCGCGGCGTGCACTCGGTGGCCACCACGACTGCCAAGGGCGCGGCCATCACGACGCTCGTGGTCGCCGACCTCGCGCTCTACTGCGCGCACACCAATGCCGACGTCGCCACGCCGGGTGTCAATGACGCCCTGGCCGCCGCCTGCGGGCTGCCGACCGACGCGGAGGCGCTGGACGAGGAGGGCGGCCAGCCGGTCGGCAGGGTCGGTGACCTCGCGCAGCCGACGACGCTGGGTGCGTTCTCCCGAGCGCTGGCGGCCGCGTTGCCCGCCGCCCCTGCCGGGCTGCGGGTCAGCGGCGACCCGGATGCGGTGGTGCGTCGGATCGCCGTCATGGGCGGAGCAGGCGACGACCGCTTCGACGCGGTCCGCCGCAGCGGGGCCGACGTCTACGTCACCGCCGATCTACGCCATCACCCCGCGCTCGAAGCACGTGAAGAGGCGCGAAGCGGAGCGCCATACCTGATCGACGCCGGGCACTGGGCGACCGAGTCGCTGTGGCTGGCCGACAGCGCCGCAAGACTGGGTGCGGCTCTCGCCGCGCAGGGGTATGACGTGCAGACCACGGTGTCGCAATTGCGCACCGATCCATGGGATTTCGTGGTGCCGACAGGGCACGGCGAGCCGACCGAACCGAAGGAGCGCTGACGCCCGTGAAGGCTGATCTCACCCGCCAGTGGCGACTGCTGGACCTGCAGAAGCTCGACACCCGCCTGGACCAGCTGGGCCACCGGGAGCGCACGCTGCCGATCCAGGCACAGGTGACCGAGGCCCGGACGGCCGCACAGCGGCTTTCCGAGGACGTCGTGATCGCCCGAACCGCCCTGCAGGACAACGCGCGCGCCGTCAGCAAGGCGGACGCCGACGTGCAGTTGGTGCGCGACCGCGCCGACCGCGACCGCAAGCGGCTGGAGAGCGGCACCGGCACCAGCAAGGAGCTGCAGAACCTCCAGCATGAACTGGAGACGCTCGCGCGGCGCCAGTCCGAGCTGGAGGATGTCGAGCTGGAGGTGATGGAGCGCGCCGAGAGCCTGCAGTCCGACGTCACCGCCAAGGAGGCCGCCCAGCAGGAGGCCTCCGAGCGGGTCGAGAGCCTGCAGGCCGAGCAGCAGAAGGCGCTCGCGGACATCGTTGCCGAGCGCGAGAGCATCGAGCGCGACCGCGCCAATGTCGCACCGGGTGTCGGGGCGGAGCTGCTCGCGCTCTACGAGAAGTTGCGTGACCAGATGGGTGGTGTGGCAGCCGCCGCACTGCAGCAAAAGCGTTGCAGTGGTTGCGGTTTGGAGCTCGGCCAGGCTGACCTGGCACGGATTCGCGCCGCTGCCGAGGACGAGGTCGTGCGCTGCGAGGAGTGCCGCCGCATCCTGGTCCGCACCGCCGAGTCGGGCCTGTAGAGGTATGGGTCGTTCGCTCATCATCGAGGCAGATGGCGGCTCTCGTGGCAACCCGGGGGTCGCCGGGTATGGCGCGCTGGTGCGCGACGCGCAGGACCGGTCGTTGCTGGCCGAGCGTGCCGCGCCGCTGGGCAAGGCGAGCAACAACGTCGCCGAATACCAGGGGTTGATCGCCGGGCTGCACGCCGCGGAAGCGATCGACCCGGGCGCAGACATCGTGGTCCGGATGGACTCCCGCCTGGTCGTCGAGCAGATGGCCGGTCGCTGGAAGATCAAGCACGAGGACATGCGGCGGCTTGCCGGCGAGGCACAGGACATCGTGCGCCGGTTGCGAGCAGCGGGCGGCTCGATCGAGTGGACCTGGATCCCGCGTGCGCAGAACAAGGCGGCCGACAAGCTGTCGAATGACGGCATGGACGGCAAGGATGTCGAACGCGACCTGTGGCGCGAGGCCTCCGATGATGACGACACCCCGGCATCGACACAGGAGCCAGGCCCGTCGGTGCCGAAGCGCACCGTACAGACCCGGCTGATCCTGTTGCGTCACGGTGTCACCGATTTCACCGTCGGGCACCGGCTCGACGGACGCGGCGGAGCCGACCCGCAGCTCAATGCGACCGGCGTGACCCAGGCTGACCAGGCTGGTGCGGCCCTCGGCGAGTTGGTGACCGGTCCGGTTGCGGTCGTGACGTCCTCGCTGGCTCGGGCGCGACAGACCGGGGCCGCCGCGGCGCGGGTGCTCGGTGTCGTGCCGAGCGTCGACGAGGACTGGGACGAGCAGGCTTTCGGCGTCTGGGACGGCTTGAGTTATGCCGAGATCGGCGAGCGCTACCCGGGTGACCCGGCCCGGATGCGGGTCGAAGAAGATTTCCGTGTCGACGGCGGCGAGAGCCATCTGGAGCTGAGCACGAGGGTCGACGCCGCCCGAGAGCGGGCGGTCGCGCTTGGTGGCACGGTGGTCGTGGCGACGCACCGGCTGCCGATCTTGGCGGTGCTGCGTTCCCTGCTCGGACTGAGCTTCGGGCATGCGTGGCTGCTGGCCGCCGACCCTGCGTCGCTCACCCAGATCGATGTGTATGCCGATGGCAGCGCGAGTGTCGCGTACACCAACGACACCCATCACCTGCGCTGAATCCGATTGCTCGACTCCTCGCAAGGCGCGCGGGGTGACCGGCTCGCAAGCTCGCTCGGTAACCCGCACGCCTTGGTCGTCGTCTCGCGCGACATGGCGCAGGACCGACTCGGGCGATATGGAAAGCTGCGATGTATGACCGAAGAACCATCGAAGAACTGGTCGCCCGACACCGTCGCGGTTCGGGGCGGGCTGGCCCGTAGCGGTTTCGAGGAGACCTCCGAGGCGCTCTACCTGACGTCGGGTTTCGTCTACGAGACGGCGCAGGACGCCGAGGCGGCCTTCACCGGTGATGTCGACCGGTTCGTCTACAGCCGGTATGGCAATCCGACCGTCGCGGTCTTCGAGGAACGGTTGCGGCAACTGGAGGGCGCGGAGGCCTGCTATGCCACCGGGTCGGGCATGGGCGCGGTCTTCACCGCGCTCGCCGCGCTGCTCGGCGCCGGTGATCGAGTCGTCGCCGCACGCGGCCTTTTCGGTTCGTGCTTCGTGATCCTCGACGAGATCCTGCCGCGCTGGGGCGTGCAGACCGTCTTCGTCGACGGTCCGGACAACGAGCAGTGGAAGGCGGCCCTCTCCGAGCCGACCGCAGCCGTGTTCTTCGAGACGCCGAGCAACCCGATGCAGGAGCTGGTCGACATCGAGTTCGTCGCCGAGTGTGCTCATGCCGCCGGCGCGAAGGTCGTCGTGGACAACGTCTTCGGCACACCGGTGTTCTCTCAGCCGCTCGAGCACGGCGCCGACATCGTCGTCTACTCGGCGACCAAGCACATCGACGGTCAGGGACGAGTCCTCGGCGGGGCGATCCTCGGGCCGAAGGACTACATTCACGGTCCGGTCGAGAACCTCCTGCGGCATACCGGGCCTTCGATGTCGGCCTTCAACGCCTGGGTGCTGGTGAAGGGCTTGGAGACGATGCGACTGCGCGTCGAGGCCCAAGCGGCGTCCACGTTGCGGCTGGCGGAGGCGCTGCAGGAGCACCCTGCGGTCCGCCGGGTCTGGTATCCGTTCCTGGAGTCGCACACACAGTTCGAGCTGGCCAAGCGTCAGATGAGCGGTGGCGGCACGGTCGTCACCTTCGAGCTCGACGGCGGCAAGGACGAAGCGTTCGCGTTGATGAATGCCCTTGAGATCGTTGACATCTCGAACAACCTGGGCGATTCCAAGTCGCTCATCACCCATCCTGCGACGACGACGCACCGTCGGATGGGCGCCGACGCTCGGGCGGCTGTCGGCATCACCGACGGAGTGTTGCGACTCTCCGTGGGACTCGAGGACACCGACGACCTGCTGCGCGACGTCACCCGGGCGCTGGGCTGAGCCGGCACCAACACCTCGGCGTCGCCACGTTACGGTGGTGCTGACAACCCGCGGGAGCTCGGAAGGACCGGGCTGAGAGGGCGACCGAACCGTCGCCGACCGCCACAACCTGAGCCGGACAATGCCGGCGGAGGAAGGGGCATCTTCGATGTCGATGACGTCATATACCTGGTGGCCGGTGCTCGGAGCACCGATGGAGGACGGCCTGAAGCGCGTGCTCGCACACGACTTTCTGCGGGGCCTGTCCGACGGGACGCTTCCGCGAGAAGCGTTCGGCTACTTCGTCATACAGGACACGCTCTATCTGGGCGAGTACGCACGGGCTCTCGCCCTGCTCGCGGCCAAGGCACCGTCCGGTGCGGCGGGCACCCTGGCCGCGCACGCCGGGTCTGCGATAGCAACCGAGCTGGGCCTGCATCCGGCGCTGCTGGAGCAAGCCGGGCTTGACCCGGCGCTACTGCACACGACGCCGAAGTCGCCTGCTACCACTGCATATACGAGCTACCTGCTGTCGGTGTGCGCCCAGCGTCCGTTCCATGAAGGTCTCGCGGCGGTTCTGCCGTGCTACTGGATCTACCAGCAGGTCGGTATGGCGCTGGCGACCTCAGGTTCGAGCGATCCGGTCTACGAACGCTGGATCGAGTCGTATGCCGCCCCCGACTTCGCCCGCAGCGTGGCCGAGATGCTGCAGGTCGTCGACGACACCGTCCGCGAGCTGTCCGATCGTCAGGCGACGGACATGGCCGAGCACGTGGAGATCGCGACGCGCTACGAGTGGATGTTCTGGGATGCCGCCGTACGCGAGGAGAGGTGGCCCTGGTGAACAACACCGACGTGAGTGACCTGCTTGCCGAGCTGCGCACGCGTGGGCCGCTGGTGCAGTGCATCACCAACTCGGTGGTGACCGGCTTCACCGCAAACGCATTGCTCGCCCTCGGCGCTGCACCCGCGATGGTCGACAACCTCGAGGAGGCAACGGTTTTCGCGGGCATCGCGGACGCCGTCCTCATCAACGTCGGCACCATCAACCCCGCAGCGGGGGAGACGATGGTGGCCACCGCGCGGGCCGCCGGAGCCGCCGGCACACCGTGGGTGCTCGACCCGGTCGCCGTTGGTGGGCTCCCGTTGCGGGATCGGGTCAGCGCCCAGCTCGTGCCGTTGCGACCGACCGTCATACGCGGCAACGCCTCGGAAGTGATCAGCCTTGCCGGGCTCGACGGGGGAGGCCGTGGAGTCGACAGCACCGCCGGCCCGGAGACGGCGCTCGAGCCGGCCCGTTCCCTGTGTGGCCGGACCGGTGGGGCTGTCGCGGTCAGCGGGCCGGTCGATCACATCATCACCGCCGACGAGGTGCGCACGGTCTCCAACGGCACGGACATGATGACCAAGGTGACCGGAGTCGGCTGTGCTCTCGGCGCGATCACCGCTGCCTTCACCGCGTGCGCATCGCCTGCGGATGCCGCCTTCGCGGCGACCGCAGTGTGGACGATCGCCGCCGAGGTCGCGATGGCGCGCGCATCGGGCCCGGGCACGTTCGCGGTGGAGATCCTCGACGCTTTGCACGATCTCAGCCCCGAACAGCTCGAAAGGTTGCGTGCATGACTTTCGATGCGCAGTGGTTGCGGCTCTACGTGGTCACCGACTCGGCACTGTGTGGCGACCGAGGTGTCGCAGAGACCGTGCGCCAAGCTCTTGCCGGGGGAGTGACGGCTGTGCAGTTGCGGGATCACGAAGCGACAACCCGCGAACTGATCGACACCGCAAGGGAATTACGGCACCTCACCGCGGCTGCGGGCGTGCCACTCATCATCGATGACCGGCTGGATGTCGCACTCGCAGCCCGTGCCGATGGCGTGCACCTCGGGCAGTCCGACCTGCACCCGGTCGACGCGCGCCGGGTCGCCGGCCACGGTCTGGCCATCGGCCACTCGGTGTCCTGCATCGACGAGGTCGAGGCAGTAGCTGAGTGGCCCGCGGGAACGATCGACTACCTCGGGATCGGTCCCGTGTTTGCCACGCCAACCAAGCCGAACGCAGCCGCTCCACTCGGCATCGACGGCGTTCGCGAAGTGCTGGACTGCTGTGATATCCCTGCGGTTGCCATTGGTGGGATCAAGGAGGTCCACGTCGCACCGTTGCGGGAGGCAGGAGCCGCAGGTGTTGCCGTCGTGTCGGCCATCTGTGCAGCGCCGGATCCGGCCGCGGCGGCACGAATACTACTGGCAGCAGAGGAAATTCGATGATGTCACAGATACCCACGGTGCTGACCATCGCGGGGACCGACCCCAGCGGCGGGGCCGGCATCAGCGCGGACCTGAAGACATTCAGCGCGCTGGGCGCGTTCGGGACCGTCGTCGTGACAGCCGTCGTCACCCAGAACACCCAGGGTGTGGCCGCCATACATCAGCTGGACGGTGCCACTGTCGCCGGACAGCTCACCAACCTGCTCGACGACGTGCACGTCGACGCCATCAAGATCGGCATGCTTGGCACGGCCGAAGTGACGCGCGCAGTGGCGCAGGTTCTCCGCGAGCGGGAGCTCGGCCCGATCGTGCTGGATCCGGTGATGGTCTCCACCAGTGGGCACCGGCTGCTTCCCGCTGCAGCGGTGGAGGCGCTGCGGGACGAGCTGATTCCGTTGGTCGACCTGATCACCCCGAACCTCCCGGAAGCCGCTGATCTGCTCGGCGGTCCCGAGGCAACCAGCGTCTGCGACATGATGCGACAAGCCCGCGCACTGGCGCAGTTGTGTCCGGGCGTGCTGCTCAAGGGCGGCCACCTCGACGGACCGGACAGCACGGACCTGCTGCTCATTGACGGTCGGATCACCGAGTTGGACGAGCCCCGGATCGCGACCCGCAACACGCACGGCACCGGCTGCACACTCTCGTCCGCGATCGCCGCGTTGCGCCCGCGGCGCCAGACCTGGGTGGACGCGGTGCGGGACGCCAAGACCTACCTGACGGGAGCATTGCGAGCCTCGGAGGAGTTGTCGATCGGTCACGGCAACGGGCCGGTCCACCACTTCTGGAGGGCGTGGCCGGATCAGCCCGATCAGAGCTGACTGAGTGTGACCGTTGCGGCGACGACCGTCACAATCGCGACGAGGAGGCTCTCGATCGTGAAGCGCCGCAACGGGATTGGCAGGCCGGCGCGTCGGCACCGGCCGATCCACAGCATCGTTGCCAGCGAGCCCCAGACGGTGATGATCGGGCCGGCGTTCACGCCGATCAGCAGCGCCATCAGGCGGTGTGCGGAGCCGTCGGCCGCGGACTCGAACGCGAGGTAGGCGGGCAGGTTGTTGATCAGGTTTCCACCGAGCGCGCCGATGCCGGAGACCCTCAGGAGGTCTGTGGTCGACTCGCCCGCACCCATCACGCGGGCGATCCATACCTCCAGGCCGTGCGCGCGCAGGAAGTCCACGACGGCGAAGAGCACTGCCACGCCGATCACCATCCGCCATGGGACGGCGATTTCGCGCAGGGCAGCGCGCTCGCGAACAGCCAGCGTTACCAACAGGATCAGCGCACCACCAGCAGCGGGTATGGCGGGCGTGACACCGGTGACGAAAAACGGTCCGAGCAGGAGACACACCGCACCCGCGACGCGCAGCAGGACGATGTCGTCCGGACGCGGCATGGGTGGCACCGGGTAGCGTCCTCGCAGTTCGGAGCGGTGCAGCAGGGCAATGACGACCACGGTGGTGGCCATGGCGACGAGGGCCGGCGCCCAGGCGACTCGCAGGTATGCCGACAGGCCACCCCACCGTTGAAACTCGTGCAACGCCAATAGATTGCTCAGGTTGGAGACCGGGAGCAGCAGCGACGCGGTGTTGGCCAGCCACACCGTGGTGAAGGCGAACGGCAGCGGCGGCAGGCCCGCCTGTCGCGCGGTGGTGATGACGACCGGTGTGAGCAGCACCGCGGTCGTATCCAGGCTGAGGACCGTCGTCGCGGCGCAGGACAGCACCACCACGATCAGCCACAGGCCGATGGTGCGGCCCCTCGCCATACGCGCAGCCCAGTGGCCGGCAACCTCGAAAACACCTGCGTGGTCAGCGATCTCGGCCACGACCGTGATGAACACGAGAAACGCAAGGACCGGCCCGACGCGATCGAGCAAGTCGATCACGCGCTGCCCACGGACAATTCCCACGGTGAGCCTGCGCGGCGCGGCTCGTGCAATTCGGCAGTGAACGCGCCCGCGACGACATCGCGCACCGCGGCCGGGGTGCGTGGCGAGGCTCCGGCCTCGGCCAGCCAGCGAGTCACGAGCCCGCGTGTGTGTTTCGCGTTGTGGGTCGCTCCGGGCACGTGGATGCGCACCCAGCGCTTGGCGGTGGCACCGGTCGGTGTCCAGGCTGCGGCGTAGTTGCTCGAACGACAGTCGACCACGACGCCGTTGCCGGCGAGTTCGGTCATGGGGGCGGCCAGCTCGCTGCGCCAGTAGGCCGCGAGTGGTCCGACGCCGGGCAGATTGGTGCCCATCGAGAGCCGGTACGCCGGCACCTTGTCGGCCAGTCGCAGCGCCCCGAACAGCGCGGACTGTATGACGATCCACTGGCGTGCGCGACGCAGGGCGGCAGACTCCAGGGTGGGCAGGTCGAGGGCGTCATACAAGACTCCGGTGTAGAGCGCGGAGACCTGCTGCGCGGGTGCGGTGCGCAAAGTCAGGTTGCGGGCGACGTCGTCGGCCAGGCTGGCGCCGACGCCGAGTACGTCCAACGCGTCCGGTCGAGCACTGACGTCGGCCAGCACGTCCAGCAGCTTGTCGCGTGCGGCCGTCAGCTCGGGCAGCTCCAACCGGGTGAGATCGAGCGCCTTGCCGCGTTTGCGCGGGGTCTTGGTCTCCGAGGGCGGCAGCAGGATCAGCACGCGGAAAGGCTACGGCCTGTCAGGTCGGGCGCGCGGATCGGACCATGTTCGTCACCGGTGTTCCCTATGGTGCTGGTATGGACCTACGGCATCTGATCGCCCCGACGGCTGACCCCAAGGCAGGAGCGGACGCCGGTCCGCTGGAGCGGGCGTTCGCGACCCTGCGTGAGCAACTCGACCTGTCGCTGGACTACCCGCAGGGAGCACTTGCGGAAGCGGTGCAGGCAGCGAAGTCCGTCACACTGCCCGATCGGGACGAGACCGCGGTGCCGTTCTTCACCATCGACCCGGCCGGCTCGATGGACCTGGACCAGGCGATGTGCCTGGAGCGGGACGGTGACGGCTTCAGGGTGCGTTATGCGATTGCCGACGTTCCGGCATACGTGACGCCCGGCGGTGCGCTCGATACCGAGACGCGCCAGCGCGGACAGACGATCTATCTGCCCGACGCCCGGGTGCCGTTGCACCCGCAGGTGCTCAGCGAGGACGCGGTCAGCCTGCTGGCCGACAAGGAGCGGTCGGCATACGTCTGGGACATCCGGCTCTCGTCGCTCGGCGAAGCGACGGCGAGCGAGGTCTATCGCGCCCGGGTGAAGAGCACCGCCCGGCTGGATTACGTCACCGTGCAGCAGCAGATCGACGACGGTTCGGCGCCGGAAGGGATTGCGCTGCTGAAGACGATCGGTGAGTTGCGAATTGCCTTGGAGGCCAAGCGTGGTGGTGCCAACCTGCCGATGCCCGAGCAGGAGGTCAGCAAGACCGACGACGGCAACTACCAGCTGACCTTCCGTCCGCAGCTGCCCGCGGAGGAGTGGAACGCCGAGGTCTCGTTGCTCACCGGGATGGCGGCCGCCGAGCTGATGCTGCAGGCGAAGGTCGGCATCCTGCGCACCATGCCGGCGCCGGAACAGAAGGCGATCGACCGCTTCCGGCGGCAGGCCAAGGCGCTCAGCGTCGACTGGCCGGCCGATCAGCAGTATGGCGACTTCATCCGTGCGCTGGATCGGTCCAATCCCACGCACCTGGCGCTGATCCATGACGCGACCAGTCTCTTCCGCGGTGCCGGTTACACGCCGTTCGACGGCCAGGCGCCGAGCGAGACGATCCAGGCAGCGGTCGCGGCGCCATACGCGCATGTGACGGCGCCGCTGCGGCGGTTGGTGGACCGCTTCGGGCTGGTGGTCTGTGAGGCGGTCAGTCAGGGCGGGCAGGTGCCGGACTGGGTCCGTGAGGCGCTGCCCACACTGCCGGACATCATGCGCAGCACCGACCAGAAGGCCAGCCAGGCCGAGCACGGGTGCACGGATGCGGTCGAAGCGGCCGTGCTGGCGCACCGGGTGGGCGAGACGTTCGCGGCATACGTTGTCGACACCGACGAGAAGGGCGTGACTGTGCAGCTCGTCGACCTCGCGGTGACGGCGAAGGCCGACGGTAAGGCCGAAGCAGGTACCGAGGTGCGGGCGAAGCTCACCGAGGCCAACATCGAGGAGCACCAGGTCCGCTTCGAGCTCGCCTGAGGTTCTGTCGGATGGCGAGACGAGTGATCCTCCTGCGGCACGCGGCTCCGCAGGTCAACTCGTCGCGAGATCCGCACGACTGGGGGTTGTCTGCGGACGGTCATAGCGCCGCTTCCGGTTTGCGATCGCGTATGCCGGTGTCGGCGACCTTCGCCGCGAGTGATGAGCCGAAGGCGATCGAAACCCTACGTGCAGCAACGGATTGTGAGTTCGTCGTCGATGGACGGTTCGGTGAGGTTGACCGTCCGCGCGAGCCGATCAGCGATGCGTTTCGCGCCGCACGGCGTGACTGGGTTGCTGGTGCGCTGGACGCGCGGCACGACGGTTGGGAGTTGCCGGATCTCGTCGATGTGGACGTCTCGTGACGCCGTGCCCCGTCTGACCTATGCCAAAGGGAGGTATAGCTCCCGCATGGCATAGGCGGATGGCAAGGATCCGGTTATCCACAGCTGACCAGCGGGGGATGCGCGTGTTCGGCGAGGATCCTCAGATGGCCGGCAACGAGGCGCAGCGCAGCCCGGCACCGTTGCGCCCAATGGGTGCCCACCGGCGGACACTCGCTGCCCAGTTGGCGGCGGACCATGGTGGGGTTGTGCACCGGAACGAACTCGCTCGGTATGGCGTCGGGCGGAACGCCATACGTGACGAAATCGGAGCTGGTCGGTGGTTTCGCGCCGGGCGCCACACCGTCGCGATCGACGCACCTGTGCTGGGCACGGAAGCGTTGAGATGGTGGGCAGTGTGGGAGAGCGGAGCCGGCGCGCGCCTCGACGGGGTGAGTGCGCTTCTCTCGGATGGAATGACCGGCTTCACCGCTGCTGCCATCGACGTCACATTGCCTGCCCGTAACCGGCATCACGCGCTGGCCGGAGTCCGACTGCATCGCGTCGATTGCCCACCACCGATGCGGGGCGCGGGCATCCCACGAGTTGCCGTCGAACTCGCGACGATTCACGGTGCCCAGTGGGCGGTGAGCGACAGGCAGGCCGCGTTGGTCATCTGTCTGCCGATTCAGCAACGCTTGCTGTTGCCGGCGCGCCTGCAACTGGCATGGCGCGGTGTGGGACGCTCCGCCCGGAGGCAGTTCATCAACGCCGTGATCGCCGATGTCGCCGACGGAGCGCATTCCCTCGGCGAGTTGGACTTCACTCGTATGGCGCGGATCTACGGTCTTCCTACGCCGTCCCATCAAGTGGTGCGGTCCGGCCCTCGTGGCCGTGTCTACCTCGACATCTCGTGGGACGAGGTCGGTCTTGTGGTCGAGATCGACGGAGGACATCATGCGCTCGCACTCAACCCGGTCGACGACGCCCTGCGACAGAACGACCGAGTCGTGGTGGGAGAGCGGGTGCTGCGGATTCCGGTCATCGGCTTCCGCATCGTGCCGGAGAAATTCATGCAGCAGGTCCGCCGAACGTATGACGTCCTCGGCCGAGCCTGATCCGAGTTGGCCAATGCCAGGCGGGAGCTATAGCTCCCACGTGGCATAGGCGAAGGCAGCGCATGGATAGGATGTCCGGCGGATGAGTCGGCCGGGCGGTCGCGGCCCGAGCAATCGGGGCGAGGAAAGTCCGGACTCCGAAGGGCAAGGTGGTGGCTAACGGCCACCCGGGGTGACCCGCGGGACAGTGCCACAGAAAACAGACCGCCACCGGTTCGCCGGCGGTAAGGGTGAAACGGTGGTGTAAGAGACCACCAGCACGCCAGGTGACTGGCGTGGCTTGGTAAACCCCACCTGGAGCAAGATCAGACAGCGTGTGTCCGAGGGCGGCCCGCCCGAGCACGCGGGTAGATCGCTGGAGGTCACCGGCAACGGTGGTCCTAGATGGATGATCGCCACGTGTCCGCCGCTTGCGGCGGCGCCATACAAAATCCGGCTTACAGGCCGGCTCATCCGCCACACCGGTTCGCGCACCGTAACCACAACCGGATTCACGGTCCGCACGCGGCAACCTCCGAGGCCAGGTGTTGCGCCGGATCGACCCCGACTTCGCACCGGGTGAGCGCCCACCCTCCCATGGACGCCACCACCACTGACGTCGACGGAACCTGTCGCCATCTTGCGTGACCGCGCGATTGCTGCATTTATGGCATCGAATTCGCCTATTTCCCAAGCACACTCGCCGTGACCGGCGTATCCCTGGGACGTGCTCGCGGCGTCCGGCGAGCACTTCGGAGGAATCCCCAGGGGAGAGTGCGCCATGTTCACATCGACCGCCGCCATCGCGGCCACCGTCGCAGCAGTTGCCCTCGCCGGTTGTTCGTCGCCGGGACAGTCGGCGGCGGTGAAGGCGACCGTCACCGCCACCACGACTGCCACGGCCACCACGACGACCACTGCCACCACGACGGCAACGGCGACGGTCACCGCGACGAAGACGATCACCGCGCGGGCAGCCGGTGCCGCGACAACCGTCACCAAAGTTGTCACGCCGAAGGCGGTGCAACAGGCGACGAACAAGGCTGCGCCACCGAAGACTTCCGCGCCGAAGAAGGCGGTGTCGGCGCGGTCGGGCCTGACGAACCAGCAACAGAACGCGGTGTCGTCGGCTCAGGACTACCTCAGCTTCGCCGGGTTCTCGCGGCAGGGACTCATCGATCAGTTGTCCTCGGCGTATGGCGACAAGTATTCCGTCCATGATGCGACCGTCGCCGTCGACAGCCTGCACGAGAACTGGAACGCCCAAGCGGTGAAGTCGGCCAAGCAGTACCTGCAGCTGCAGGGCTTCTCGTGCAGCGGGCTCATCGATCAGTTGTCGTCGGCGTATGGCGACAAGTACACCCGCTCGCAGGCCGCGTATGGCGCCCAGCAGTCGGGGGCCTGCTGAGAGGCTGACTCCGCCATGATGGTCGTATGACGCACCGTGCCCGCGCCTCGCTCTGGCAGCAGGTCGCGGACACGACGTCTCTGCCCAACGCGCACGCACATGCCGACTCCCGGCATCGTCGGCCGTTGTGGGATGCACTCAGCGCCGGTTTCACCAGCCTCGAAGTGGACGTGTGGGTCGTGCGCGGGCGGGTCTTCGTCGGGCACAGTCTGCCGCATCCGCTGCGGACCCTACGGCGTGTCTACCTCGATCCACTGGCGGCAATGGTTCGCGAAACGGGTTGTGTCTACAGCGATTTCGATGAACCGCTCCAACTGCTGCTTGACGTGAAGACCGATGCGAAGCGCTCGAGGCCGGCAATCGAGGCGCTCCTGGCGCAGTACCCGGCCCTGGTGAGTTGCTGGCGCGACGGGCGTTTCGTCCCCGGAGCGGTGACCGTGGTCGTGAGTGGCCGACTCTCCACGTTGTATGACGCACCCCTCCGCTGGAGCGGCGTCGACGGCCGGCTGCGGCTGGCGTCAGCGGAAGTGTCGGCCGACCTGATGCCGCTGCGCAGCGACTGCTGGCCGGAGCTGTTCTCCTGGGATGGCGACGGACCGATGCCGGGGAGCAGCGCGACCGGTTGGTGCAACTCGTCGCCGACGCGCACGCCGCTGGCCAGCGGACCCGCCTGTGGGACACCCCGGACCATCGCGGAACGGCCCGCGACAACCTCTGGGCGACCCTGCTGGACGCGGGTGTCGACTACCTCAACACCGACGACCTGAGCGGAGCACGCGACTTCTTGCTCGCCCGCGCCGACCAACCGAATGGCGAGTGACGGCGGTGTCACCAGGAGGTTTCGCGCGGGCGCCCTTCGTCATACCCGCTGGCGCTCTGGACGCCGACCAGTGCACGATCGCGGAACTCCGCGATGGAGCGTGCTCCTGCGTAGGTGAAGCTGGACCGGACGCCGGCGATGATCGAGTCGATCAGGTCCTCGACGCCGGGGTTGGCCGGGTCGAGGAACATCCGGGACGAGGAGATGCCCTCCTCGAAGAGCGCCGAGCGGGCCTGGTCGAACGCGCTGCGCGCCTGCGTGCGGCCACTGACGGCGCGGGCGCTCGCCATACCGAAGGACTCCTTGAAGAGTCGCCCGTCGGCGGCGGTGTTGAGGTCACCAGGGCTCTCCCAGGTGCCCGCGAACCACGAACCGATCATCACCGAACCAGCGCCCGCAGCCAGTGCCAGTGCCACGTCGCGCGGGTACTTGACGCCGCCGTCCGCCCACACGGAAGCACCGAGTTCCGTTGCCGCAGCAGCGCATTCGAGCACAGCCGAGAACTGCGGGCGACCGACGCCGGTCATCATGCGGGTCGTGCACATCGCGCCCGGGCCGACCCCGACCTTGATGATGTCGGCGCCTGCGGTGGCCAGATCCCTGACGCCGTCGGCGGTCACGACGTTGCCGGCGGCGATCGGAATGCGGGTGCCGAGCTGGGCGGCATGTTCGTCCCGAACAGCGCGTACGGCCGCAAGTGCGTCGATCATCTTGTCCTGGTGACCGTGCGCGGTGTCGACGACGAGCACGTCGGCGCCGGCCGAGAGTGCGGCTGCGGCCTTCGCGCGGACGTCGCCGTTGATGCCGATCGCGACGCCGATGCGCAGCTGTCCCGTTGCGTCCACCGCGGGCTGATAGATCGCCGACCGCAGGATGCCCTGCCGGGTGAGCACGCCGGCCAACTCGCCGCCGTCACGTACCACCGGCGCCAGCTCGAAGTGGTGATCGGTGAGCGCGTCGAAGATCGAGCCGAGGTCGTCACCGTCCTTGACCGTGAAGAGCTCGCGGGTCATCACCTCACCGACCGTCGCAAAACGGTCGACCTGGCGTGACTGTCGTTCGGTGACCAGGCCTATCGGCGCGTAAGCATCGTCGATGACGACTGCGGTGCGGTGCGCCCGCTTGCCGATGAGGGCCAGGACGTTGCCGACCGGCTCGTCCGCGTGCACGGTCACCGGTGTCTCGAAAACGGTGTGTCGAGCCTTGACGTAGGCGACGGTCTCGCGCATCGCGTGCTCGGGGATGTCCTGCGGGAGTACGGCGATCGCACCGCGGCGGGCGACCGTCTCCGCCATACGACGACCGGAGATCGCGGTCATGTTTGCCACGACCAGCGGAATGGAGGTGCCGACCCCGTCCGGTGTGGTGAGGTCGACGTCCAGGCGGCTGCTCACCGATGAACGGGAGGGCGCCATGAAAACGTCGTTGTAGGTCAGGTCGTATGCCGGGCGATCGCCTAGGAACTTCACGTTCGGCCATGCTACGGGGATTTCTCACCCGCGTCATACGCAGCTCGTCAGGGACACGTTCTACGGTGTGCGAATGGAGCTCACTCTTCTCGGACATTCCTGCGTGCTCATCGAGGTTGCCGGACAACGCATCCTGATCGACCCGGGCACCTTCTCCACCTTCGACGAGATCACCGATCTCGACGCCGTGCTGGTCACGCACCAGCACGCGGATCACCTGGACATGGGGCGGCTCCCGGCGCTCTTGCAGCGCAATCCGGGAGCGAGCCTGCACACGGATCCTGACACCGCGGAAATCCTTGCGCGCGAAGAGATTCCGGTGACCCGCAACCAGGCCGGCGAAGTCTTCACCTTCGGAGACCTGACGATCAACCCGGTCGGCGCGCAGCACGCCGTGATCACCGAGTACGTGCCGCGCATCGGCAATGTCGGGCTCTACCTGACCGCACCCGGCGAAGCGTCGTTCTTCCATCCGGGTGACGCTCTGGACGCCGAGGTGCCGGGGGATGTCGACCTGCTCGGTGTGCCGGTCAACGCCCCGTGGTGCGCGGTGAAGGAGACGGTCGAATTCGTCCGCCGGATCGCACCGTCGGCCGTGCTGCCGATCCATGACGCCCTGCTGACCGAGTCGGGACGTGCCTTCTATCTGCAACACATCAAGGGCTTCGGCCGCGACGGTGGTGTCCCGGTCCATGACCTGCACGGTGCGGGAACGCTGACCCTCTGAGTGACGATGACCGACTGACGGACAGATTCGTTGATATAGGTAAGGCTCACCTATGATCGGCGCGTGCCCGTTGTCACCGCGAAGAAGAAGTGCTGCAAGGACTCACCGCGCTGCAAGAAGTGCCCGGTGACCCTGGAGCGACTCCGGAAAGCGGGCCATGCCCAACGGCTGTCGAAGCTCGGGTATGACGTGAGCGCCGACGTTCCGCGCAAGATCCGCAAAGCCGCCCGCCGACGCTGAGTGGTTCGCCGGTAACTTGGTGCTCGTGAACCTGCGAGTGACCACCTGCCATGACCGTGACACCTGGGACCACGCAGTTCTGACTGCCGGGGGACACCCGTTGCAGCTGTGGGGATGGGGCGAGGTGAAGTCCCGCTACGCCTGGACCGCTGACCGCCTGCTCGTGCATGACGCACACGGTGAGCAGGTGGGCGCCGCTCAGGTGCTCTACCGCCGGTTGCCGCCGCCGTTCAAGTCGCTTGCCTACGTCCCGCGTGGTCCGGTCGCTGCTGAGGCTGATCGGGCCGAGGTGCTCGCGGCGCTCGCCGCCCACGTGAAGCAGGCCCGTGGCTCGATCGCGCTCTCGGTCGAGCCGGACTGGGCGGACCCGCAGTCGCCGCTGCCCAAGGGCGTCACCGACGAGGAGATCGCCGCCGTCGAACAAGCCGCACCGACCGGCTGGCTGGCCTCAGTCGCGCAGGCGGGATTCCGGCGCAGCGCCAACACCGGACTCATCCCGCGCACCCTGGTCGTCGACCTGACCCCGGACGAGGACGACATCCGGGGGCGTTCAACTCCAGCACCCGGCAGAACGTCCGCAAGTCGTTCCGCGCGGAAGGCGTCCGGTTCGGCGAGGTCACCACCGACACCGATCTCCAGCAGGTGCTCGCGATCAACAAGGAGACCGGCAAGCGGGCCGGCTTCGCGGTCCACGACGATGGTTATCACCTGGCGATCCGGGACCTGATGGGGGAGCGCTCGCAGCTGATCGCCGCGTGGGACGGCGACGACGTGGCAGCGTTCGTCTGGCTGGTGGTCTCCGGGGACACCGCATTCGAGCTGTATGGCGGAGTGTCTCCGCGTGGCATGAAGCTACGACTCAACTACGGCCTGAAGTTCCACGCGATGAAACACGTGAAGGCACAGGGTGTTTCGCGTTATGACTTCAACGGTCTGCTGAACGACGGCATCTCCGACTTCAAGCGGCAGTTCAGCAAGCACGAGGACCTGCTGATCGGCACCTGGGACAAACCGTTGTCGCCGCTCTACCCGGCCTTCGCGACCGCGCTGCCGACGGTGCGCCACGCCCTCAAGCGTGGCTTGCCCGCGGCGAAGGCGACGCTGCGCGACCCGAAGGCCGCACTCGCCGGCCTCCGGTCGCGCGGGTCGACCAGCAGCTGACTACTTCGTCCTGGCAGCGCGGTCGGCCAGCCACGCCACACCCACGATGCCGGCGGCGTTGCGCAACTGCGCCGCGACGATCGGCGCGCGCAGGTGCAGCAGCGGCAGGAACTTGTCGGACTTCTTGGAGATGCCGCCACCGACCACGATGAGGTCGGGCCAGAGAAGATCCTCGATGTGGCTGTAGTAGCGCTGCAGTCGCTTGGCCCACTGCTCCCAGGAGAGGTCCTCGACGACGTGCGCGCTCTCGGCTGCCTTGGACTCGGCGTCGTGTCCGTCGATCTCCAGGTGCCCGAGCTCGGAGTTGGGCAGCAGCTCCCCGTCGATCAGCAGTGCCGAGCCGATGCCGGTGCCCAGCGTCGACACCAGCACCGTGCCGTCGGTGTTGCGCGCGGCTCCGAAGTGCAACTCGCCGACGCCGGCGGCGTCGGCGTCGTTGACGACCGTCACCGGGCGGCCGAGGCGCTTGCTCAGCAGCTCCTCGACATTCGTCCCGATCCACGAACGATCAATGTTCGCAGCGGTTCTCACGACTCCGTGGGTGACGACACACGGCAGGGTGATGCCGATGGGTTGCCCGGCAGTCTCGTCGGCGAACTTGTCGGCGATCTGCTCGATGACGTCGGCGACCGCCTCAGGAGTGGACTCCTTGGGGGTGTCGACGCGTTCCCTGTCCTTGGCGAAGGCCCCCTTTTCGAGGTCGACCGGCGCGCCCTTGATACCGGTGCCGCCGACGTCGATGCCCAGTGGGTAGGTCGTGCTCATGACTTGCAAGCTCCTTAGCGAATGCGTTTGCTGCTCAAAACCTTATGGCAGCGTCAGAATCTCGGGACCGGACTCGGTGATCAGGATGGTGTGCTCGAACTGTGCCGATCGCCGCAGGTCCTTCGTCACGACCGTCCACTCGTCGTCCCACATCGTCCACTCCGCGGTGCCCAGGTTGAGCATCGGCTCGACTGTGAACGTCATACCCGGCTCGATCACGTCGTCGTATGCCGGGGCCGCGTCGTAGTGGGGGATGACCAGCCCGGAGTGGAAGACCGGCCCGACTCCATGCCCGGTGTAGTCACGCACCACGCCATACCCGAATCGCTTGGCGTACTTCTCGATCACTCGCCCGATGATGTTGACGGCACGCCCGGGCAGCGCTGCCTTGATGCCGCGCAGCATCGCCTCGTGCGTGCGTTCCACGAGGAGGCGGGACTCCTCGTCGACGTCTCCGACGAGGAACGTCGCGCAGTTGTCGCCGTGCGCACCGTCCTTGTATGCCGTGATGTCGATCTTGACTATGTCGCCGTCCTCGAGCGGACGGTCGTCGGGTATGCCGTGACAGACGATCTCGTTGACGCTCGTGCACAGCGACTTGGGGAAGCCCCGGTAGTCGAGGGTGGACGGGTAAGCGCCGTGAGCGAGCATGAATTCGTGCCCCACCCGGTCGATTTCGTCGGTGGTCACGCCCGGGCGGACCGCGGCTCCGGCAGCCTGTAGTGCCTGCGCGGCGATGCGCGCCGACGCTCGGATCCGCTCGATCAGCTCGGGTTCATGTACCTCGGAGCCGGTGAACTTTGCCGGTGCCGGCCGGCCGACATACTCCGGGCGATCTATGGACGCAGGGACGGTCCGCCGCGACCCGATCCGGCCGGGTCGCACCTGGGTATTGCTGATCGACATGCGTGCAGTCTATGGAGCGTGCCGAGCGGCGGGCGTCGTCAGTCGGTGCGCAGGTGGCGTTGCAGGAATTCGATCTCGGCCCGCACCGCGACGTCGTGTTGGTCGAGGAACGGCGCGTAATGCCCGCCCGGTACCCGGACAAGTTCGCCGTATGGCGCTCGTTCGGCTGCGCGTATGCCGGGACCGGGCAGCACCGAGCGGTCGTCGTCGCACACCACGAACAACGCCGGGCAGGTGATGCGTGCGGCTTCTCGTCCGGGGCGGAAGGCCATCACGCCGAACGTCGACCGCGCGGCGATCGCCTGCAGCCACTCCGGATGGGATCCGCCCGGGTTGAGGGCAGCGTCGCCGAGCGCGCCATCCGGCGTCGTCAGCACAGCGACCTCACCTGGAGCGCCGCCGAGTGCGATCAGCCGTGCCGGCCGTCCGAAGAGGCCACCGACCGCATCGAGCAACCCCCGACCGGTCATCCGCAACATCGCGCCGACCCGCTGATAGCGCGCGGCATTGCGTGTGGCGGCCGGCCCGTGGACATTGGGTGATTGCGCGATCACAGCGGCCAGCTCGGGGTGCCGCGCGGCCAGCCGGACGGCGTGCCCGGCCGAGGTGGAGAAACCCCAAGCCGCTACCCGTGCCGGGTCCACCTCGGGCAACGCTGCGGCGAATTCGATCGCCGCCTCCCAGTCCGCAGCCTGGCCGCGCATCGTCTGGACTTGGCGGGGCAGGCCCGCACTGGCGCCGATCCCGCGGTGGTCGAACGCCAGAACGCTGAAACCGGCGGCGTGGAACGCCTCAGCGAACCGCTCGGTCCCGGGCTCTTTGGTCACCCCGAGTCCACCGGTCATGACCACGCAGGCGCCGTTCGTGCCGCAGTAGTGCGACGCTGCGAGTCTTGTTCCTGCGCAAGCGAATTCAACGCCCACATGCTTTTCGACGGTTGTCACGATTGACCTTCCGATGGTTCGTGTGCGGGAGTCCGGTCGGGCTCCTGGATCTCGACAGTGGCGAGTCGGGCAGCGTCGAGCATCAGGTCGATCTCGACGATCTTCGCGTCGATCACGGTCATGCCGACCACCGCGATGACGCCGTGGGACGTGCGCGCGATGATGCCCGCGGCGCCGTTGACGAGGCAGGGCTCGCACAACGTCGCGAACCGCGGCCCGGTTGCTGCTGCCTGTCGTGCCACGTCGGTCGCACCGGTGAGCAGCGGTGGTGCCAGCTGCTTTCCGGGGCCGCTGTCCACTCGGAACACGACTTCGGGGTCGAGCAGGCCGAGCAACGACTCGAAATCGCCGGCGCGTGCCGCTGCGAGGAAGGCGGTGACCATTTCGCGTTGCCGGCTCAGGTCCGGATCGGGAGCGGTCGAGGTGCCGCGGATCCGGCGGCGCGCCCGGCTGGCGAGTTGTCGGGTGGCCGCGGAGGACCGTCCGACGATCGGCGCGATCTCGTCATACGGCACAGCGAACGTGTCGTGCAGCACGAGGGCAACTCGTTCGTTCGGTTCGAGGCTCTCCAGGACCACGAGCAGCGCCATACCGACCGAATCCGCCAGCAGGGCGGCCTGCTCCGGTCCGAGCCCGTCATCGATGGTGACGACGGGTTCGGGCAACCAGGTCCCGATCAGGCTCTCGCGCCTGGCCCGCCGGGAGCGCAGCATGTCGATGCAGACCCGTCCGACGATGGTGGTCAGCCAGCCACCGACGTTGTCGATGTCGTCACTACCGGTGCGATTGACCCGGATCCACGCGTCCTGCAGTGCATCGTCGGCTTCGGTGACGGATCCGAGCATCCGGTAGGCGACTGCGCGCAGTTGGGGGCGGTGGCGTTCGAACTCATCGGTCAACCAGGAAAGCTCGCTCATGGCCTCGCCCCTCGAAGTGGTCATCTCAAGCCTCCAGCCTGCCGGTAGCGCGGTGCCCAACGGTGCCGATAGAGCCACCGGGCTGGAGCCGGCAGGGTCGTCAGCACCGCCGCGGTGAGCTGGTCGGACGCGCCGTCAAGGACCCACGGAAGGTATGCGGCGCCGCCGCGGAGGCCACCGTTCTCTTGCCGGATGCGTGCGACGAAGTCATCCCATCCGGCGTTGCCCAGCGTCCGGTCCAGCAGTGGCAGGGCGGTGTTCTCCTCATGGCGCATGTGCTTGGCGAGTCCATCCGCCAGGCCGGCCAATTCGCTTACCAACGCTGGGGTCTCGCGGTTGGCGAGCGCTGTCTCGACCGCGTCGATCCGTGGGTCGAGTTGAGCGTGCTCACGCTCCATCGCATCCAGTATGGCGAGGTCGTTGCGGTCGTCCACGGCCTGCCGCAGCGGCGGCCAGAGGGCCTGATCCTCCGCGCTGTGGTGCGTGTGCAGTTGCTGGGTGAAGACGCGCCAGGTGCGCTCGACCTCGACGTCCAGCCTGCCGCGGCCGACGGCTTCGACGAGACGGCAGAGGTCGCGGTTGAAGGCATCGTGGGCGACATACATCATCGTGAAGTCGACGTGGCCCCTGAGCGATTCCCGGCGCCGTTGCGCTTCGGCCTGTGTCTCGATGGTCAGTGTCATCTTCTACTCCTTCGCCGCGGTGGGACCGCACTAGGTGGCGCGGATCCACTGCACTGTCGGATCGGAGCAGCAAAATGTGACACGAAGGGGTCGGCCGACGTGTGATTGGATTCGAAAGTCGATATCCCTCGGCTAGCCGCCGGCAACGATAAAGGAGCGCACCGTGGCCTACTGGTACAACGTCGACCGCAGCAAGGTCGAGCAGGACGGCGAGACCGACCCGAAGGCCAACCTGTTGGGACCGTTCGACACCGAGGACGAAGCGCGCAACGCGCTGCAGCACGCGGCCGAGCAGACCGAGGCATGGGACAAGTCCGACAAGGAGTGGAACGACGACTGACGATCTGGGCCCAGGTCGCCGGCGCCAGTCGGCCCTGGCGCCCTATCGCGCTCTCCTCGCAACCCCGGAGGCAGGACGCTTTCTCTTCGGGTCGCTCGTCGCCCGCCTCGGCGGTGCCATGTTCGGTGTCGCAGTCGTCGCGATGGTTGCCGGGCGACGCGACTCCTACTCGATGGCCGGCGGAGTCTCCGCAGCCGGCCTGATCATGCTGGCGATCACCGCGGCTGCCGTCGGTCGTCTGGTCGACCGGTTCGGGCAGCGTCGGGTGACCCTGCCGCTCGCCCTCTGGGGCGTGATCTGGGATGCCGTGCTGGTGATCGCGTCCATGTCCGGGGCGCCGGCCTGGACGCTGTTCGTCGCCTACCCGATGGCCGCGATCGTCGCCGCACCCGATGCGATGAGCCGAGCCCGCTGGGCCTATCTGCTTGACGGACAACCGGATCGGCTGCACACCGCCATGTCGCTCGAGCAGGTGCTCGACGAGTTCTCCTTCGTCATCGGACCCGCTGTCGCGGTTCTGCTGGCAACCACCGTTACGCCGGAGTCGGGCTTCATTGCGGCGTCCGTTCTGTATGCCGTCGGGTCGCTGCTGTTCGTCAGTGCCCGCTCCACCGAGCCGCCGGTCCACCCGGCCGATGAGGGCGGCGCTCGGAGCGTCGTGCGCAACGCCCCGATCCTGGTGGTCGCCCTGATCATGGTCCTCACCGGCGGCATACTCGGCGCGAATGACGTTGTCACGCTGGCGTTCTCGGCAGAGCACGGGCACAAGAACCTCGCCGGACTGATCCTCGCGGTGTTTGCGCTCGGCTCCGGTGCCGCCGCGATCGTGTATGGCGCCAGGGCGATGAAGGGCTCGCTGTCTCGTGCATTGCTGCTCGGCACGATTGCGATGTGTGTCCTGGAGGCGCCGATCCTGTTGGTTGACAACCTCATTGCGCTCACGGTCGTGCTGTTGATCGCCGGTGGTGCGACCGCACCCACGTTGATCACCTCGATGAAGCTGGCGCAGACGCTCGTGCGGCCCGGCCAGGTCAACGAGTCGATGGGGGTCGTCTTCACCGGCCTGCTCATCGGTGTTGCGGCGGGCTCGGCGCTCAGCGGGGCGGTGGTCGAGCGCTGGGGTGCGCATGCCGGCTATTTCGTCCCGGTCGGGTCTGGCGTCGGTGCAATCGTGTTGGCTGCGTTGGCCTTTCGCCTGTTGCGACGGACGCCCGCCGCTGCCGTTCAGCTCCCGGTCTGAGGCCGTGGTGGGCCGGTCGTCGAGCGCACGATCAGATGCGTCTCCAGCTGGAACGGGTGGGAGAACGCATCGGGATCGTCGGCCAGAGTGAGCACCCGCTCCACCGCGACCTTGCCCATTTCGACCAGCGGCTGGTTGACCGTCGTCAGCGGGATCGGAGCCCAGCGCGCCATCAGGGTGTCGTCGAAGCCGACCACCGACAGGTCGCGGGGGACCGCCATACCTCGCTCCATGGCGGCACGCAGCGCACCGAGCGCGCTCGCGTCGCTGGAGGCGAAGATTGCCGTCGGCGGCTCGGGCAGCGCCAGCAACTCGTGGGCCGCGGCGAGGCTCGGCTCCACGGCATACACGTCGCCCAGCACCAGATCCGGGTCGAAGTCGATCCCGGCGTCGGTCAATGCGCTGGTGTAACCGTGCAGGCGGTCACGAGCCGGCTGGGAGGCCGGCGGGCCGTTGAGGAAGCCGATGCGGCGATGGCCGAGGTCGAGCAGGTGCTGAGTCGCTTCTCGGCCGCCGGCCCAGTTCGTCGCCGAGATCGAGACTGTCGACTTGGTCGTCGTGCCGATCGGGTCCACCACGACGAGCGCGACGCCGGCGTCGGCACACCACTGCAGTTCGCGATCGGTGAGGGGCGTGGTGACGGTGACCAGGGCGCCGATGCCGCGGGCGGCCACCGAGTCGAACCAGCGCTCGGTCAGGCCACGCGGCTCGCCGCCGAGCATCCGCTCCACGATCAGGGACTGGCCCAGCCGCATCGCGGCCTCGGTCGCGCCGCTGAGTACCGACAGGGAGTAGGGGCTGATGAGGTCGTCGAAGAGGATCAGCACCGAATTCGCGCGCTGCCGTGCCCTGCGCCGCGCGTTGTAACCGAGGTTCGCGGCCGAGCGCAGCACCCGCTGCTGGGTCTGCGCGCTCACGTCGGGACGGCCGTTGAGCACTTTGGACGCGGTCGACAGGGACACGCCTGCATCGGCCGCAACCGCTCGTAACGTCGAGCTCATTTCGCCTCCCCTTTCGTTGGAACTGCTTGACCGGTGACCCGGGTGGACTTAGATTAACCCGAACCGAAAACTTTCCGAAAGTTTCGGACTGCCCTGAAGGAGCATCTCATGTCCGTGTCACGTCGTCAGCTACTGGTGGGTGCGGTTGCGTCTGCGCCCCTCTTCGCACTGACCGCCTGCGGTAGCGGTGGTGGCCGGACCGGCGGTGGTGGTGGCGGTGGGGGCTGTCGGCATGGGCGCTGACCGGCGGACCGGAGCAGGTCTTCAAGGACACCTTCGCGGCGTGGAACAAGGCGAACCCGGACAACAAGTTCGCGGTCCAGTACTTCGCGAACGACTCCTACAAGCAGAAGATCCGCACCTCGGTGGGGTCGGGCAAGGGCCCGACGCTCATCTACTCCTGGGCCGGCGGCACGCTGAAGGACTATGTCGCGAGCAAGGACGTCGTCGACATCACCGACAAGATCCCGACGCTCACCAAGCGCGCGATCCCGTCGGTGCTCGACGTGGGCAAGGTCGACGGCAAGGTGTATGCCGTCCCGATCAACAACTCCCAGCCCGAGCTCATCTACTACAACAAGAAGCTCTTCAAGCAGGCCGGCGTCGAGGTGCCGAAGACCTGGAGCGACCTGCTGGACGCGGTGAAGAAGTTCAAGGCCAAGGGCATCCTGCCGATCGCGCTCGCCGGCCAGAGCCAGTGGCCGGAGCTGATGTGGATCGAGTTCCTGGTCGACCGGGTCGGCGGCCCGGATGCGTTCAACAAGGCGTTCCAGCAGAAGAAGGGCGCGTGGTCCGACCCGGCCTTCGCCACGGCGTTCGCCAAGCTGAAGGAACTCATCGATGCAGGCGGGTTCGGTGACAAGTTCGGCTCGGTCGTCGCGGACAACAACGCCGACGCCGCGCTGGTCTACACCGACAAGGCGGCGATGCTGCTGCAGGGCAACTGGGTCTACACGACGTTCACCACCGACGCGAAGAAGTGGGTCGACGCAGGCAATCTGGGCTGGTTCGCCTTCCCGACGGTCGAGGGCGGTGTCGGCGACCCGAGCAACGTCTACGGCAACCCGGCAAACTACTTCTCGGTGTCGTCGAAGGCGTCGAAGGCGGACCAGGACCAGGCGGCAAAGTTCTTGGACACGTACAACCTGGACGACAAGGCGTGTCAGGAACTCATCGAAATGGGCCTGGTCCCCGCCGTCCAGAACATCGAGAGCAAGCTCGAGGCGAGCAAGGACAAGGACTTCCTGCTCTTCACGTAAAACCAGACCAAGAACGCCAAGAGTTTCCAGCTGTCCTGGGACCAGGCGCTCTCCGACCTGCAGGCCCAGACCGTGCTGACCAAGTTGTCGTCGTTCTTCCTGGGCAAGGCCAGTGCGAACGACTTCATCTCGGCGATGAACGGCACGATCAAGTGACTCCGGACGGGACTGCTGCAAAGTCGGCGGACCGTCCGAAGGTAAGTCGCAAGGGTCCCAGTCTGTGGATGCTTGTCCCGGCACTCGTGTTCTTCACCGTGTTCGGGCTGGTGCCGCTCGTGGGCACCGTGGTGCTGTCCTTCTACGAGTGGAACGGTCTGGGCACGCCGAACTTCTCCGGCCTCGACAACTGGACGTCGGTGCTGCAGGACAGCAGCACCTACCACGCGCTCTGGCTGACGATCCTGATGTGTTTCGCGACGTTCGTCGTGCAGTTCCCGATCAGCCTGCTGCTCGGGGTCTTCATGGCCGGTCGGCAGCGCTACCGGGGCGTGCTGGCGGTGCTCTACTTCCTGCCGTTGTTGTTCTCGGCGACGGCGATAGGCATCGCGTTCAAGAACCTGCTGGACCCGAACTTCGGCCTGTCGAGCGCGTTGCATCTCGGTGTGCTGCAACAGGATTGGCTCGGTTCGCCGGTCCTGGCGTTCTGGGTCGTGATCGCGGTCGTATCGTGGTGCTTCATACCGTTCCACTCGCTGCTCTATCAGGCGGGTGCGCGGCAGATCCCGCAGACGCTCTACGAGGCGGCACAGCTGGACGGTGCGGGACGAGTGCGGTGCTTCTTCAGCATCACCCTGCCGCAGCTGAAATACACGATGGTGACGAGCACGACGCTGATGATCGTCGGCACGCTGACGGCGTTCGACCTGATCTACGTGATGACCAACGGCGGTCCCGGCGACGCGACCCGCGTCCTGCCCGTCGCCATGTATCTCGAAGGTTTCAAGAGCAACCAGATGGGTGTCGCCAGCGTGATAGCGGTCATCTTGATAGTCCTCGGGCTGTCCTTCTCGCTGTTGCTCAATCGGTTGAGCGGGTCGGACCGCATGGAGAGCCAGATGGAGGGCGCGTGATGACACGGACAGCAGCGGCGCGGCGGCCGAACCTGCCAGGCGGCGTTCTCGGGTTCGTCTGGTTGATCCTGACGATCGGCCCGATCTACTACGTGGTGATCACCAGTCTGAAGTCGCAGTCGGACTACTACAGTTCGAACGCCCTTGGCATACCGACGAATCCGACGCTGCGCGCATATCGGACGGTCCTGCACAACTCTTTCCTGCGCTACTTCGTCAACAGCCTGATCGTCGCGGTGGTCACGGTTGCCGTCGTGGTCGCGATCTCGCTGATGGCCAGCTACGTCATCGTGCGCCGGTCGTCGAGGATTGCTCGACTGTCGCAGCGGGTCTTCTTGCTGGGCATCGCGATCCCGATCCAGGCGACGATCGTGCTGGTCTACTACTTGATCGTGCAGTTGCACCTCTACGACACACTGCCGGCGCTGATCCTGCCGGGCATCGCCTTCGCGATCCCGATCACGGTGCTGATCCTGGTCAACTACCTGCGCGACATACCCACCGAGTTGTACGACTCGATGCATGCGGACGGCGCGAGTGACTGGCGGACGTTCATCAGTCTCGTGTTGCCGTTGTCCAAGCCGGCGATCACGACGGTCGCCATCTACGACGCGCTGAACTGCTGGAACGGTTTTCTCTTCCCGCTGATCCTCACGCAGAGCCAGAACGTCCAGACACTGCCCCTGTCCCTGTGGACTTATCAGGGCGAATTCAACTCCGACATCCCGGCCGTGCTGGCCGCCGTGGTGCTGTCGTGCCTGCCGATCCTGGCGGCATACATCATCGGCCGGCGACAGCTGGTTGCCGGCCTGACCGCAGGGTTCGGAAAGTGAGCAATGACAACTGAAGAGCGCGTCCCGGCACCGCCGTGGACCGACCCGACACGAAGCACCGACGAGCGAGTGGAGGCACTGCTCGAGCAGCTTTCGATCACCGAGAAGGCGGCCCAGCTCGGCTCCTATTGGCCGCGGCCCGAGGAGAGCGCAGCCGACGGTGACGTGGCGCCGATGCAGTCCGCGTTCGAGGACGGCCGCCGTGACCTCGCGGGAACGGCAGGCGAGGGCCTGGGTCACCTGACCCGGGTGTTCGGCTCCGCGCCGGTCGACCCGGCGACGGGTGCGGAGCAGCTGCGCACACTGCAGCAGTTCGTCATCGATCACCAGCGGCTCGGCATACCGGCGATCGCGCACGAGGAATGCCTCACCGGATTCACCGCACTCGGTGCGACTTGCTATCCCGCGGCCATCGCGTGGGGTGCGTCGTTCGAACCGGATCTGGTGGAGTCAATGGCGCGGCGAATCGGCAACGACATGAAGGCTGTTGGCGTGCACCAGGGCCTGTCGCCGGTGCTCGACGTGGTTCGCGACTATCGCTGGGGCCGGGTCGAGGAGACCATGGGGAGGACCCCTACCTCGTCGGCTCGCTCGGTGTGGGCTACGTGCGCGGGCTGCAGGAAGGCGGCGTCATCGCGACCCTCAAGCACTTCGCCGGGTATGCTGCCTCGCGCGCCGCGCGCAATCATGCGCCGGTCTCGATCGGGCCCCGAGAGCTTGAGGACGTCATCCTGGTGCCGTTCGAGATGGCGGTGCGGCTGGGCGGTGTCGAGTCCGTCATGAATTCGTATGCCGACCTGGACGGTGAGCCGCCGGCGGCGTCATACCGGCTGTTGACCGGGATCCTGCGTGAGCGTTGGGGATTCAAGGGCACCGTGGTGTCGGACTACTGGGCGGTCAGCTTCCTGGAGTCGATGCACCGGGTCGCTTCGTCACGTGACGAAGCCGGCGTGCTGTCGCTGGCAGCCGGGATGGATGTCGAGCTACCCGAGACCAGTGCATTCTTCAGCTTGGCCGATGCAGTCGGAGCCGGCACTCTCACCGAGGACGTGCTCGACACGGCGGTGCGTCGGGTGCTGCGGCAGAAGATCGCACTCGGCCTGCTCGACCCGGAGTGGGTGGCGGCGCCGGAGACAGCGGCCGAGGTGCAGCTGGACAGCTCGGCGAACCGCGAGCTGGCTCGCACGATGGCCGAGCGCTCAATCGTGCTGGTACGCAACGAGAACCACGCGTTGCCGTTGTCGGACAATCCGCGGCGCATCGGTGTCATCGGACCGTCGGCGCAGCAGGCACGCACCTACCTGGGTTGCTATACGTTCCCGAACCATGTGCTGTCCCGGTTCGAGGAGCACGGTGCTGGGATCGAGCTGGAAACGGTGGTCGAGGCGCTCGGCGCCGAGCTGCCGTCGGCCACGCTGCGGCACGCGCGGGGCGTCGACTTCACCGATCCGGACCTGTCCGGGGTGCCGGAGGCGCTGGAGGTGGTGCGTGACAGCGACCTCGTGGTCCTCACTGTCGGTGACCTCGCCGGGCTGTTCGGCCGCGGCACGTCCGGGGAGGGTTGCGATGTTGTCGATCTGGCTCTGCCGGGTGTGCAGGCGACGCTCGTGGATGAGGTGCTCGCCGAGGCACAGGAGCGCGGCGTGCCCGTGATCCTGCTGTTGATCACCGGACGCCCTTATGCCGTAGGCGAATTCGTCGATCGGACGGCGGCAATCGTGCAGGCCTTCATGCCCGGCGAAGAAGGCGGGTCGGCGATCGCAGGGGTTCTGTCCGGCCGGGTGAACCCGAGCGGGAAGTTGCCAGTGGGACTGCCGGCGCTGCACGGCGGGCAACCGGGAACCTATCTCGGCCCGCCGCTGGCCGTCAGTAACGACGGCGTGTCCAACCTCGATCCCCAGCCGGCATACGCGTTCGGCCATGGCTTGAGCTACACGAGTTTCGAGGTCGAGGACCTGCAACTGTCAGCGGAGTCCATCGCGACCGACGGCACCCTCCAGGTCAGCGCGACCGTGCGCAACACCGGGGACCGGGCCGGCGCGGAGGTGGTGCAGCTGTACCTCTCCGATCCGGTGGCCCAGGTGACTCGCCCGACGCACTGGCTGGCCGGGTTCGTGAAGGTCGACCTGGAGCGCTCCGCAGCTGCGCGGGTTACCTTCGAAGTGCACGCCGACCGCACATCGTTCACCGGTCGCGACGGCATCCGGATCGTCGAGCCCGGCGAAATCGGCGTGGCCGTCGGGACCGCGAGCGACGCGCTGCCGCTGTCCGGCAACTTCCGCATTGAGGGTACGGTCCGGGAGGTCGGGGAAGGACGCGTCCTCGATACCCCCAGTTCCGTTTTCCCGCAGGCGTGATGGCGCCATACAAACTTGATCGATCACTACCAGGAAGCAGGCATCCCCATGGCACAGACCCCCACCCCCGAAGACAGGTTCTCCTTCGGCCTGTGGACCGTCGGCTGGACCGGCGTCGACCCGTTCGGCACAGCATCCCGTGAGCCCCTCGAGCCGTGGGAGTACGTCAAGCACCTGGCCGACCTGGGTGTCTGGGGCATCACCTTCCACGACAACGACGTCTTCGCCTTCGATGCCGATGAGTCGACCAAGCGGTCGCGCGTCGAGCAGCTGAAGAAGTCGTGCGACGAGTCGGGCATCACGATTGAGATGGTCACCACCAACACGTTCACCCACCCGGTCTTCAAGGACGGCGGTCTGACGAGCAACGACCGAGGCGTGCGGCGCTTCGGGCTGCGCAAGATCCTGGAGGCGGTCGACCTGGCAGCTGACTGTGGCGCCGGCACCTTCGTGATGTGGGGCGGCCGCGAGGGCGCCGAGTATGACGGCAGCAAGAACGTGTATGCCGCGCTGGAGCGCTACAAGGAAGGCATCGACACTGTCGCGGCATACATCAAGAGCAAGGACTACGGGCTGCGAATCGCGTTGGAGCCCAAGCCGAACGAGCCGCGTGGCGACATCTTCCTGCCGACCGTCGGGCATGCTCTGGCGTTCATCGCAGAGCTCGACAACGGCGACATCGTCGGCCTCAACCCGGAGACAGGCCACGAGCAGATGGCCAACCTCAACTACAGCCACCAGCTCGCCCAAGCGCTGTGGAGCGGCAAGTTGTTCCACCTGGACCTCAACGGTCAGCGCGGTCTGAAATATGACCAGGACCTCGTCTTCGGACACGGTGACCTGCTGTCGGCGTTCTTCACCGTCGACCTCCTGGAGAACGGCTTCCCGGGACAGCCGGACGCACCCCGCTACACCGGACCGCGACACTTCGACTACAAGCCGTCGCGCACCGAAAACATGGCGGGAGTGTGGGATTCGGCTCGCGCGTGTATGTCGACCTACCTCCACCTGGCCGAGAAGGCGCGTGCCTTCCGTGCAGACGCACGAGTCACCGAAGCGATGGAGTACGCCGGTGTCACTGCCCTGCAGGAGCCGACACTGGCTGCGGGGGAGTCGCTCACTGATTTCCTGGCCACCGACGACGGCTTCGATGTGCAACGGGCCGCCGAGCGCGACTACGGCTTCGTGAAGCTCAACCAGCTCGCGGTGGAGCACCTCACCGGCCGCTGAAGGGGTCGGGGCGGCGGGCCGGGATGCCGGTCGGGCAAGGCGGACTAGGTTCGCCCCATGGCAGCTCTGGAGTCTCTGGCTGGTTGGCCGCCCGCACCCATAGGCACCCGCCGACTGGTGCTGCGTGAACCGGAGGCGCGGGATCGCTCGGTCATGATCGAGCTCCTCAGCTCCGCGGAGGTCGGACAGTATGTCGGTGGTGCCCAACCGCGTGATGAGCTGGAAAAGGCGATGCCGCGCGAACCTCGGCGGCGCCCAGGGCTTTTCGTGGTCGAGCAGGCCGGCTCGATGATCGGTGCCGTCACACTCGAACGGCGCGACCCGGAGCGCTTGGGACATCTGTATGCCGAGGGTGGCGAGCTGGAACTCGGTTATCTGTTCCTGCCACGTTCGTGGGGCAGCGGGTATGCCACGGAGGCATGCGCTGCCGTGCTGGAGTGGTGCGCCGGGGCGTTCCCGGACCAGCCGGTCGTGCTCTCTACCCAAACTGCGAATGCTGGGTCGTTGCGAGTCGCCGAGAAGCTCGGTTTCACCGAGGTCGAACGATTCGAGGATTACGGAGCCGAGCAGTGGCTCGGTGCGCTTCGGCCGGTTACGCGCAGCCGTTGGATGAGCTGAACAGCAACGCTATTCGCCGGGTGTCGTGACGTACTCGCGCCCGCCTGGACTGGTCCAGGTGCACACGCCGTCGGGCGTCATACTGACCGACCAGCCGTGCGCTTGCTTCGTACGGTGGTGGTGACGGCACAGGCACTGCAGGTTGTATGCCGCTGTCGGGCCTTCCGGCCAGGGAACCACATGCTCGACGTCGCACCAGCGTGACGCCCTGCTGCAGCCGGGGAACCGACAGTGCACGTCGCGGGTTTCGACGAAGTGCCGCAGCCGTGGACTCGGCCGGTATTGCGTCTCACACGTTTCGACGGTGACGCCTGTTGCGGCATCCACCAGCGCACGGGTGATGGTGATCCCGAACGATCGGGATATCGCTTCGATCACGCCTGCCGGGATCACCCCCACCCCGGGCACGATCGCGTCACCCACTTTGGCCGAGGGTGCTGGAGGTTGCGATGCTGGATCGGGTGATCTGCCGAATACTGTTGCGGCACGCCACATCTCAGCGTCGGGCGGTGGAAGATCCGATGGTGCGTATTCGTCGTCGAGCTCCCATTCGGCGAAATCGTCGAGGTTGGGCGGGTATTGACGCTTCAGCAGGTCGTTGAACTCTCGGTCGATCGCATCTTGACTTCGCATTGTGGCCGGAGCAGATGCCGCCGGTTGTCCATTGGGGAAGACGGCCAGGCCGGTGATCGGGTGAGCGAACGCGTCGGGCCAACGTGGCGCGCCGTCGTCATCGGTGCGGTGGAAGGCGGACGCGGCCGCTGCGGCCCGACGCGCGGCCGGCGCGTCAGCCCCGACATGGACGGGGACCTGGACGACCAACTCGGTGGTGACTCTGGCGTTCCCGAGGATGAGGTCGGTGATCGCGTCGGCCCGGCATTCGGACAGAGTCTTGTTCGTCTCGGTGTCGGTGTGCAGGTCCTTCGCGTGCTTGTTGATGGCGGCCATCATCTTGGCCGCGACGGCCGAGGGCAGGATGGCGTGCAGGTGGGTGAGCCCGGGCTCGTCGTCAGGGTGGGCGAACACGCCGACCCGGCCTCGGCGCCGTCGGTCCGCCGCCTTGTGGTCAGCGACCGGATCCAAACCGGCTAACAACTGCTGGGTGCGGCGTTGCACTCTCGTCGAGGATGACCGCGCGAGGAGATCGATGTTTGCCTGCTCGGCACCCGCTGCGTTCTCGTCGTTGGGGTCGCCGAGCAGGGCGTTTTCGACTTCGCGGGCAAGGTCGAGAGTGGCAGGGGTGCCGTCGTCGTTGATCTCCCGCTCCACCCGACCGAGCGCTCGATGAATGCCGGCGAGTTTCGCGGGCTCGAGCTCTCCGGTGCCCACGCGCAGGAACAACCTCGGCGTCCGCTTGATCGCATCCGTTGCCTCAGCGACGCGAGCACTCGCCTGCCCACTGGTCCAGCCCAACATGGGGCCGACCTCACAGCCGATGAATTCGTCCTTGTGCGCCCCGATCGCGTGACGGACCTCGTGTGTCCGACACCCCGTCGGGGAAGTGGCGTCCGGGCGGACGATCTCCTCGATTGCAGCCGCTTCAGCCAACCGGCTCGCCTGCAGTGCCCACGCGGCGTTCAGGACTCGCTGGGCGGCGACCGCCTGCTCCAACAACTCCTGTTTCGTCAGCGTGATGGAGTCGACCCGAGCGTCCTGGAATGCGGTGAGCAACAAGTTGAGGGCTTCATCGACTTTGTCACCGGCAGGCGACGTCGCACCCTGACCCGGTGCGCCGTCTGCTGATGTTCCATCCATACATAGATAATACGCGTGTTCGATAATGATGTCGAGGACTTGTGGAAGTGAATGTTGTTGAGTATCAACTTGATTCGAACCAAATGGTGACTCCGCAAGGCTGTCGTTACACCCGCTGACGACGATACGATGTGAGTGACGATCAAAGGTCTCCGACGAACGACCACGACTGTCGGTGGCGCCCCCTATCGTCGGTTGTATGACGACCTGGGCCGAGTTCGAGCAGCACGCGCCACACATTGCCGAGATCTTCCGGCGCCGGCACGCCGCCACCGGCAATCTGTGTTTCCTGGCGACGCTGCGTGCGGACGGCTTTCCACGGATCAGTCCGTTGGAGCCGCAGTTCGTCCGTGACGAGTTGGCACTCGTCGGTATGCCGGGCACCCGCAAATTCGACGACCTGCATCGGGACCCGCGGTTCTCGCTGCACACGGCCACGGTCGACACCCAGGTCGGCGAGGGCGACGCCAAACTCTGGGGTCGTGTGCGCCAGGTCGACGCTGCTGCGGGGGAGTTGCGCGACCGCCTGGTCGAGATCTATGGCGCAGTGGGCCATGATCGAAGTGAGCAGGACGCCTTCCCGATGTTCGTCGCCGACGTGGTGGGTGCCTCGTCTCTGGAGCTCGTCGACAACCGGCTGCGCATCACGACGTGGAAAGCCGGGGAAGCGAGCAACAACTCGACAAGGAGTGAGCGACGTGCAGTCAGCTCTCGACTGGTCACCGTCCAGAAGTGGAAGCGGCCGGCAGGTTCGGGAAGCTGGCGTGGCTATGTCCTCGGCAGTGACGGTTACGGCTGCTGGGTGTTCACGCCGGCGCACTCGACATACACCGGCGTGCACCCGGACGGCCACGCCGAAACGTGTGAGGTCGCCCAGGACAATCAACGCGTCGGCCGTTCGTGCGTGGTCCTGCTGCCTTCCGGCGGGTGGTACGTAGCGCATTGGGTATGGCGCTCGGAGCACGTCGTCGACATCGACATCGCAACTCCGCCAACGAAATTCGGCGACGTCTGGATGTATGACGATCTCGAGTTGGACCCGTTCGTCGACGCCGGTGGCACGTTCGGTGTCGATGACGAGGACGAGTTCGACATCGCCTGTGAACGAGGCCGGATCGGACCCGTGGCGCGCTTGAGGGCGCTCGAGGAAGTGCGGTCCCTGCGGCGACGGCTCACCGTGGAGCCGTCGCCGTTGCTGCTCGCCGGTGTGACACGGCTCGCCGAGGGTCGAGCACTCGACCTCGTGCCGCTGTGAGGGCCGAGCATTACGTTCCACCCGGCGACGGCGGTCGCCAAAGAAATCGTTAGACTAGCTAACAATGAGTGAGACGCCGGACTTCGACCTGAAACGCTTGGCGATCCCGGCATACGCTCCGTCGTTGCTCTTCGGGATGGCCGAAGGTGCGATGCTCCCGGTCGTGCCGCTGTCGGCTCGCGATCTCGGCGGCTCGGTGGCAACCGCGGCGCTCATGGTGACGCTGCTCAACGTCGGCTCGCTGCTTTTCAACGTGCCGAGCTCGATGATCACTGCGAGGTATGGCGAACGCCACGCGATCATCGGCGCCTCGATGGTCGGCGTGGTCTCTGCCGCGCTCTGTATGGCGGCGGACACGTTGCTGCTCTTCGGAATTGGCGCGTTCCTGATGGGCGTGAGCGGCTCGGTCTTCATGCTTGCGCGGCAGAGTTACCTGACCGAGGCGATCCCGGCGCAGTACCGCGCGCGAGCCCTGTCGACGCTCGGAGGAGTGAACCGGGTCGGCATGTTCATCGGGCCGTTCATCGGAGCCGCGGCCATGATCGTGTGGCACCTGCGTGGTGCGTATGCCGTGTGCGTTGTCGCACTCGCGCTGGCCGGCGTGCTCGGCGCGACGCTGGAGGACCTCCCGGAGCATGCACCGGAGGAAGGAACCTCTCCCGACGCAGCAACGGTCCGGCGGGTGCTCGTTGATTACAAAAAGATCTTCCTGACCATCGGGATGGGCGTGTTGCTGGTCTCGATGATCCGGGCGACGCGGCAGGCCGTCATACCGCTGTGGGCCGAGCATCTCGGGATCTCCGCGCAGACCACGTCGGTCATCTACGGCATCGCAGGCGGCATCGACATGCTCGTCTTCTACCCGGCCGGCAAGATCATGGACCTGTTCGGCCGACGTTGGGTCACGGTGCCCTCGATGATCGTCATGGGGCTGTCGATGATGGCGATCCCGCTCACGCAGGGCGCGGTATCCCTGTGCGTCGTGGCCTGTGTGCTCGGCTTCGGCAACGGGATCGGCTCGGGCATGGTGATGACCCTGGGAGCCGACTACTCACCGTCCGTCGGCCGACCGCAGTTCCTCGGGATCTGGCGCGAGCTGTCCGACGCCGGATCCAGCGTCGGGCCGGCCGTGCTTTCGTGGGTCACGGCTGCGATCGCCCTCAGCGCCGGCATCGTCGTGTCGGGCGTCTTCGGGCTGATCGCAGCCGTCGTCATGTGGTTCTCAGTGCCGAAGAAAGCCGATCGGAAGACCCATCAGGACTCGAAACTCTGCTCAGCAGAGGGGAATTCGCCCGACGCGACCTCGCGCGCGTAGTCCTGCGCAGCGCGGCCGAGCTCGCCGCGCAGATCGGCATACTTCTTGACGAAGCGCGGCGCCTTGCCGCCCCGCAGCCCGGCCATGTCCTGCCAGACGAGCACCTGCGCGTCGCAGTCCGGGCCGGCGCCGATGCCGACCGTCGGGATCGTCAGCGCTTCAGTCACCTTCCGCGCGGCAGGGGCCGGGACCATCTCCATGACGATCGCGAAGCAGCCGGCGTCTTGCAACGCCAGCGCGTCCTCGAGCAGTCGTTCGGCGCCGTCGCCGCGGCCCTGCACGCGATAACCGCCGAGCACGTGCTCGCTCTGCGGGGTGAAACCGATGTGGCCCATCACCGGGATGCCGGCTCGCACCAGCAACTCGATCTCGGGAACCATCGGCTTGCCACCCTCGAGCTTCACCGCGTGCGCGAGCCCTCTTTCATGAAGCGGGTCGCGGTGGCGAGCGCCTGCTGCGGACTGGCCTGGTAGGAGCCGAACGGCAGGTCGGCGATCACCATGGCCCGCGATGTCGCAGTCGCGACAGCACGGGTGAGCGGCACGAGGTGGTCGACCGTCACCGGCACCGTTGTTTCGAAGCCGAAGACGTTGTTGCCTGCGGAGTCACCGACCAGCAGCACCGGGATGCCTGCCTCGTCGAAAATCTCTGCGGCATACATGTCGTATGCCGTGAGCATGGCCCACTTCTCACCCTTCGCCTTCTTGGCCTGCAGGTGGGGCACTCGCACCCGCCGCTGCGGGGCGGCCTGGGCCCCGGTTCCGTACGGGGCGCTGACTTCTGGGGATTTTTCCGTCATACGCCGACCCTATCGGCGAGCCAAAGCGGCTTCTTCTGCGCTGGCAAGAGCGTCAGCAAGCTGCCGCCATGCCAACGCAGCCCAAGCTCACTGTGCTTGTTCAGATTCAACTTCAAAGGTAAGCGAATCGTAAAGACGAGGCACAGAAAGATTAAAGGAACCTGAAGATCAGCCGCAATTTCGCACAGAACTCGGCAGGCTGATCCCGGCCCGCCGCACACCCCCGTCAGAGGCGGACCCTTTTTTGTTGGAGGAACTAGTGACAAGACGCGTCTTCAAGACGATTGCCGGGACCACGGCTTTCGCCGCAACGGCGTCCTTCGCCATCGCAGGGCTCACCCAGTCCGCCGATGCGCAGGCAGTCCCGTCGGCCGGACCCGGCCTCTCGCAGCGCTCGGACAACCTGCCCAACCCTCGTGCCGAGAAGCAGGCGGCGGAACGCACCGCTGCGGTCGACAAGGTCGTCAAGGGCGAGGCCAAGATCAAGACGGTCGCCGGCAAGAAGGTCATCGAGCTGCAGGCCCCGGAGTCGGCCACGAGTCATGCCAAGCGTGGCAAGGGCACCGAGGCCAAGAAGGGCAAGTACATCCAGTACGACCCCAACCAGTCGACCAAGATCTTCACCACGCTGGCGGAGTTCGGCACGCAGACCAAGGCTGCGACGGGAGGCACCGAGGGGCCGCTGCACAACACCATCCCCCAGCCGGACCGCACCAAGAACAACTCGACCTACTGGGTCGACGACTTCAACCAGGCGCACTACGACCAGCTCTTCAACGGCGTGGGCGAGTCGTTCAAGAACTTCTACAAGGACCAGTCCCAGGGTCGCTTCGACGTCTCGACGACGGTCAGCGACTGGGTCAAGGTGCCCTACAACGAGGCGCGCTACGGCCACAACCCGGTCAAGGGCGACGGCACCAGCGAGGCCGAGGGCTACTGGTCCTTCGTGCAGGACTCGCTCACCTCTTGGTACAACAAGCAGGTCGAGTCCGGTAAGACCAAGGACCAGATCAAGGAAGAGTTGAAGCAGTTCGACACCTGGGACCGTTACGACTACGACGGTGACGGCAACTTCAACGAGCCCGACGGCTACATCGACCACTACGAGGCCCTGCACTCCGGTGAGGGTGAGGAAGCCGGCGGCGGCGCCGAGGGCGACGACGCGATCTGGTCGCACCGCTGGTCCGTGCAGACCGGCTTCGGCACCTCCGGCCCACAGGACAACAAATCCGGCGGTGTCCAGATCGGCGACACCGGCATCTGGGTCTCGGACTACACCACGGAGCCCGAGAACGGCGGCCTCGGCGTCTTCACGCACGAGTTCGGCCATGACCTCGGCCTGCCGGACCTCTACGACACCTCCGGTGGCGGCGACAACACGGTCGGCTTCTGGAGCCTGATGAGCAGTGGCTCCTGGCTCAATCACGGCAAGGACGCCATCGGCACGACCCCCGGTTACATGGACGCCTGGTCGAAGGTGCAGCTCGGCTGGAGCGACCTGCAGACCGTGAAGTACGGCGAGAACACTGACGTCAATCTCGGCCCGGCCGACCTGGACAACAGCAAGAAGCCACAAGCCGTCGCGGTGTCCTTGCCGGACAAGGAGATCACCACCGACTACAACAAGCCGAAGTCCGGTTCGTACGAGTGGTGGAGCGGCAGCGCCGACAACCTCAACAACACGCTGTCCCGTGAGATCGACCTCACCGGCGCGACGTCGGCCTCGGTCTCCGCGGCCGCTTGGTACGACATCGAGCAGGACTACGACTTCCTCTACGGCCAGGTCTCGACGGATGGCGGATCCAACTGGACGACGGTCGGCGACGGAGTCACCGGCACGCAGAAGTCATGGAGCACGGTCAACTTCGACCTCACGCCGTATGCCGGGCAGAAGGTGCTCTTCCGCTTCGCCTACCAGACGGACGGCGGCCTGAGCAAGAACGGAGCGTTCCTCGACGACATCGCGCTCACTGTGGACGGTCAGACGACCACGGACGACGTCGAGTCGGCCACCTCGCAGTGGACGCCGAAGGGGTTCACCCGGATCACCGGCAGCAACACGGTGTCGGTCTCGCACTACTACCTCGCCGAGTCCCGCCGCTACGCCGGCTACGACGAGACGCTGAAGACCGGCCCGTACAACTTCGGTTTCAGCGGGGACAAGGCCGACTGGGTGGAGCACTACCCCTACCAGGACGGTCTGCTCGTTTGGTATGTCGACAACGAGTTCGCGAACAACAACACCTCCGTGCACCCGGGCCATGGCCTCGTGCTGCCGGTCGACGCGCACCCGGTGCCCGTCGTCTGGAAGACCGGAGAGGTCGCGTCCAACCGGATCCAGTCCTACGACTCGACCTTCGGTGTACACAAGACCGACAAGTTCACGCTGCACCGCAAGGGCACGACCCTGGAGATGCCGAAGAAGGAGGGCATCCCGATGTTCGACGACAGCCAGACCGGCGCCTACTGGTCGAGCCAGAACCCGACCGGTTCGGTGCAGGTCGCAGGTAGCGGCACGCAGATCGTCGTCAAGGGCAAACAGGGCGACGGCCTGCGCGTCCAGGTGAAGTTCCGCAAGTAGTCGCTGCTAGCGCGCGGCATACACCGCGTGTCATGGTCGGCCCGGGAGAGTGATCTCCCGGGCCGACCTGCGCTTGTGTGTCAGGTCACGGCATCCGACGTCCCGAGGTAAGGCAGGATTCAGTCATGGATCGGCAACAGGAATACGTCCTTCGCACCATCGAGGAACGCGATATCCGCTTCATCCGACTGTGGTTCACCGATGTGCTCGGCACGCTGAAGTCGGTGGCGGTCGCTCCGGCAGAGTTGGACGGTGCGTTCGCGGAGGGCATCGGCTTCGACGGCAGCGCCATCGAGGGTCTGGCTCGGGTCTACGAGTCGGACATGCTCGTGGTGCCTGACGCCGACACGTTCCAGGTGCTGCCGTGGCGCGGTGAGAACCCCGGCACCGCCCGGATGTTCTGCGACATCCGGCTGCCCGACGGCTCGGCGAGCCTGGCCGACCCGCGCAACGTTCTGCAGCGGGCGCTGGGCAAGGCGGCCGACAAGGGGCTGACCTTCTACACCCACCCCGAGATCGAGTTCTACCTCTTCGAGAAGGACATCAAGCCCGGCCAGCCGCCGACGCCGGTGGACAACGCGGGATTCTTCGACCACGTGCCGCACGGCACCGGCCACGACTTCCGGCGATCGGCCATCACCCTGTTGGAGCAGATGGGCATCTCGGTCGAGTTCTCCCACCACGAGGGCGGGCCGGGCCAGAACGAGATCGATCTGCGTTACGCCGATGCGCTCACCACGGCGGACAACATCATGACCTTCCGGACGGTCATCAAGGAGGTCGCGCTGGAGCAGGGTGTCTTCGCGTCGTTCATGCCCAAGCCGCTCGCCGATGCGCCCGGCTCCGGGATGCACACCCACGTCTCTCTCTTCGAGGGCGATCGCAACGCGTTCTTCGAGGCGGGTGCGCCATACCAACTCTCAACAACGGCAAGGCGATTCATCGCCGGGATCCTGCGGCACGCGGGTGAGATCAGCGCTGTCACCAACCAATGGGTCAACTCCTACAAGCGGATCTGGAGTGGTGCCGAGGCACCGCCATACGTCTGTTGGGGTCACAACAATCGCAGCGCGATGGTGCGGGTCCCGATGTACAAGCCGTCCAAGGGGCAGAGTTCGCGGATCGAGGTGCGTTCGCTGGACTCGGCGGCCAACCCCTATCTCGCATACGCGCTGGTGCTCGCCGCGGGCATGAAGGGCGTCGACGAGGGCTACGAGCTGCCGCCCGAGGCGGAGGACAACGTCTGGACGCTCACCGACAGCGAACTGCGTGCGATGGGCATTGAACCCCTGCCGGCGTCACTCGATCACGCCATACACCTGATGGAGCACAGCGAGCTGGTCGCCGAGACCCTCGGCGAGCACGTCTTCGACTTCTTCCTGCGCAACAAGCGCGCCGAGTGGGCCGCCTATCGCGACCAGGTGACGCAGTACGAGCTGGACCAATACCTGGGTCGGTTGTGAGATCGCCCGCCTCATCCGTCTCGCGTTCGACCCTCGCACGTGCCGGCTTCACCGAACCCGAACGCGCGATGGGCATGCTCGCGGAGCTGACCGCATCGCCGAAGACTGTCGCCGATCGCGTCGCCTCGCTGTCCCAGACCGCGTCGCCGGATCATGCGCTGCTCGGTCTGGTGCGACTGGGGGAGGTGCTACCGGAGGCCGAGAACGCCCGGTTGGCAGCGCTTTTCACCGATGACCGGCCAGGTTGGGATCGCCTCGTCACCCTGTTGGGCGCGTCCAGTGCGCTGACCGATCACCTGGTGCGGCATCCGGAGTACTGGCGCGACGTCGTCGACGCGGAGGTCCGCGGACGACAAGAGCTCTATCGCGTTCTGTCGGAGGCAGTGTCCGACAACACCGGCACCGAGGCGTATGACGCGCTGCGCGTCGCCTACTACCGGCAGCTCGTGCAGATCGCGGCGGTCGACCTCACCGGTGACGCCGTCGAGCAGTTCCCGCAGATCTCCGAGGCGCTCGCCGAACTCGCGGGCGCCGCGGTCGCCGCCGCGCTGCGCATCGCGCGCAACACGGTCGAGGGTTCCGACAACTGCCGGCTCACCGTCATAGGCATGGGCAAGTGCGGAGGCCGAGAACTCAACTACATCAGTGATGTCGACGTGATCTTCGTCGCCGCACCGGCCGCTGGGGTCGCGGAGCCGGATGCTCTGGAGGTGGGCAGCAAGCTGGCCGTCGAGGTGATGCGCGCCTGCTCGATCTCGACGGGCGAGGGCGCGCTGTGGGAGGTCGATCCGGCACTGCGCCCCGAAGGCAAGCGCGGCCCGTTGGTGCGCACCGTCGAATCGCACCGTGCCTACTACGAGCGATGGGCCAAGACCTGGGAGTTCCAGGCACTGCTCAAGGCCCGACCGATCGCCGGCGACGAGGAGGTCGGCGCGGCATACCTGGCCGCCATACAGCCGATGGTGTGGCGGGCCGCCGATCGTGACAACTTCGTCGAGGACGTGCAGGCGATGCGGCGGCGCGTCGAGGATCACGTGCCGCAGGCCGAGGTTGGCCGGCAGCTCAAACTCGGTCCGGGCGGTCTGCGGGACATCGAATTCAGCATGCAGTTGCTGCAGTTGGTCCACGGGCGCACCGATGAACGGTTGCGCAACCGGGGGACGCTCGCCGCCATGGAGTCGTTGTCGCGGGGCGGTTACATCGGGCGCGTTGACGCACATGAACTCGATCAGGCCTACCGGGAGTTGCGGGTCCTGGAGCACCGCATCCAGTTGTCGCGGATGCGACGCACCCACCTGATCCCGAGCAGCGCCGCCGAGCTGCGAGCACTCGGCCGGTCGCTCGGTCTGCGCGCGAACCCGGAGACCGACGTCGTCAAGCAATGGCGCGAGCGCGCAGCCAGGGTGCGGCGGCTGCACGAGCGGATCTTCTACCGGCCACTGTTGACCGCGGTCGCCAACCTGCCCTCCGACGAAGCCCGGCTGACGCGGGAGAACGCCGAAGACCGTTTCGCCGCACTGGGATTCCGCGATGCCAAGGGCGCGGTGCGGCACCTGGAGGCACTCACCGCGGGTGTCAGTCGGCGGGCCGCGATCCAGCGCACGCTGCTGCCGGTCATGCTGCAGTGGTTCTCCGAGGAGGTCGATCCCGACCTCGGTCTACTCGCCTTCCGCAGGTTGAGTGACGCGCTCGGCTCGACCCACTGGTTCCTGAAGATGCTGCGCGACGAGGGGCGTGCCGCCGAAACCCTCGCCCGGTCGCTGGCGGGCAGCCGGTATGTCGGCCAGTTGCTGGAGAACGCGCCGTCGTCGGTCCGTGTCTTCGGCTCCCAGCACGCGTTGGAGCCGTTGTCGCGGGAGCGACTGCTCACCATCATGCGCGGTGCCGTCGATCGTCAGCCCGATGACGATGACGCGGCGCTCTTGGCGATCCGGTCGGCCCGTCGCGACGAGCTGATCCGCATCGCCGTCGCCGACATGAACGGCGCGCTCGACCTCGACAGCGTCGAGCGGTCGTTGACCGATCTTGCCGCCGCGACTTTGCAGGGCACACTGGAGCTCGGCATACGTCATGTCGAGAAGGTAAGTGGGTCAACGGTTTCCACTCGGATCACGATCATCGGGATGGGTCGCCTCGGCGGTCGGGAGATGGGGTACTCCTCCGACGCGGACGTGATGTTCGTGCATGAGCCGCTTCCCGACGCCGATCCGCGGCTCGCGCAGAGCCAGGCCGAGGAAGTCGTGATGTTCCTCGCGAACGGCCTGAGTGCCGCCGGCCCCGACCCGGCACTGGGCGTCGATGCCGACCTTCGTCCGGAGGGCAAGGCCGGGCCGATCGTGCGGACGCTCGCGTCATACGCCGCCTATTACGAACGCTGGTCCGAGGGCTGGGAGGCGCAAGCACTGCTGCGGGCGCACCCGATCGCCGGGGACGAGGAGCTCGCTCGCGAGTTCACCGAGCTGATCGACCCGTTGCGCTACCCCGACGGTGGCATCGATGCAGTCGCGGTGCGCTCCATCCGGATGCTGAAGGCGCGGATGGAGGCCGAGCGGATCCCGCGCGGCGGCGACCGGCGCACCCATTTCAAGCTCGGTCGCGGTGGCCTCTCGGACGTCGAATGGACCGTGCAACTGGCGCAGCTGGAGCATGCGCACGAGATCCCCGAACTCCGACACCCCGGCACCACCACGCCGTTGCAGGTCCTGGCGCAGCACGGCCTGTTGGAGGTGCGCGATGCGGCTGCGTTGCGGGAGTCGTGGACCCTGGCGACCCGCCTGCGCAATGCCTCGGTGCTCTGGCGCGGTCGGCCGGTCGATTCGTTGCCGGGCTCGCTCGCGGACTCTGACGGCATCGCCCGGATCCTCGGCGCGCCCGTCAATTCCGGCCACGAGTTGTCCGAGCGTTACCTACGCGTGGCTCGCAGAGCGCGTGAGGTCGTCGACCGCGTCTTCTACGGGGCCGAGCCGGACGCCGACCGCGACACCGACCCGACCCGCTGCTGACGATCCACGGCCCCGAGTCGCCCGTGGATGGTGAGTTCGGTGGTCAACAGGACCGAAATCGCTTGTGCGACAAGGAGCGCCACCAGCACCAACAGCTGCACGGCTGCCGCCTCCCACGCGCTGGCACCACCGAGCAGCGCACCGACGAACGCTCCGGGCAGAGTCACCAGACCGACGGTCCTCGTCTGGTCCATCCCCGGGATCAACGCAAGTGCGGCATCGTCGCGCGCGACCACGTCCGCCGCCTCGGCCGACGTGAGCCCGATCGACAGGCCGGCCTCGAATTCGCCATACCGCGTGCGGAGCGCCTCGTGGATCCGCTTGCCGGACAGGGACGTTGCGGTCATCGAGTTGCCACCGACGATGCCGAGCACGGGTATGACGGCAATCGGCTTGAGCGGGACCAGGCCGGTCGCGAGCATGCCGAGCACCCCGGGAAATGCGCCGCCGCAGATCGGCACCAGGGTCCACCACGTGGCGCGACCGAGGATCCGGTGCGCGCTGGTGTATGCCGCGACCGACAACATCAGCGCACAGAACAGCAGCGAAAGTGGCCACGAGCGCAGGACCGCCCCGATCACCAGCCCCACGACGGCGAGCTGAAGGCAAGCGCGGAACCCGGCCGTCAGCTGGCCGAGGCCGCTGCCGAGGCGGCCCCGGCGCACGATGGCGGCCGCGAGGAGGGTGCCGACGATCACGAAGAGCAGCACGACGAGGTCGTCGCGCCAGCCGTGCATCTGCACCAAAGTCATAGTCCGAAGTATCGCGGGTAGTCCGGGAACCGGACGGCTACGGAGGCGGCGATCCGCCGCCACCTAGAATTGCTGCGTGATCAACCGCCTTGACCTGCGTGGTGCGGCGCTTCGCGATCTGGATGCCCGCACTCTGCGCAACACGCTGCCCCGAGCCGAACTCGATGTGGAGGCCGCACTCGACATCGTGCGACCGATCTGCGAGCAGGTTCATGCCGGCGGCGCCGAGGCGGTGCTCGACCTGGACGAGAAGTTCGACGGCGTGCGGCCCGCGTCGCTACGTGTGCCCGCCGAGGTCATCGCTGCGGCGCTCGAACAACTCGACCCGGCCCTGCGGGCCGCCCTGACCGAGTCGATCCGGCGCGCGCGCATCGTGCACGAGGCGCAGCGCCGCACCGAGATCGTGACCGAGGTCGTGCCGGGCGGCACCGTCACCGAGCGGCACCTCCCGGTGGAGCGGGTCGGCCTCTACGTGCCCGGAGGCCAGGCCGTCTATCCCAGCAGCGTGGTCATGAACGTCGTCCCGGCGCAGATCGCGGGCGTCGGGTCGCTGGCCGTCGCCAGCCCGCCGCAGCGCTCCAACACCGGTGATTTCACCGGCTTTCCGGATCCGACGATCCTCGCGGCGTGCGCACTGCTCGGTGTCGACGAGGTCTATGCCGTGGGCGGCGCGCAGGCCGTGGCGATGTTCGCGTATGGCGCGCTCGACGCGGCAGGGGAGACCGTGTGCGAGCCGGTCAACCTCGTCACCGGCCCCGGCAATGTCTATGTGGCCGCCGCGAAGCGGTTGCTGTTGGGGACGATCGGTATCGATGCCGAAGCCGGACCGACCGAGATCGCGATCCTCGCCGACGAGACCGCCGACCCGCAGCTGGTCGCGGCCGACCTGATCAGCCAGGCCGAGCACGACGAGCTGGCTGCGTCGGTGCTGGTCACCGACAGCGAGACGCTCGCCGCCAAGGTCGAGCAGGCGCTGGAGGAGCGGGTCGCGAGCACCAAGCACGTCGAGCGGGTCCGCACAGCGCTTGCCGGTCCGCAGTCGGGCATCGTCCTGGTCGACGGTGTCGACGAGGGCGTGCGGGTAGTCGATGCGTATGCCGCGGAGCACCTCGAGATCCAGACCCGTGACGCCGCAGCAGTTGCCGCGCGAATCCGTAACGCAGGCGCCATTTTCGTGGGCGACTACGCACCCGTCAGCCTCGGTGACTACGCGGCCGGCTCCAACCACGTGCTGCCCACGGGCGGCTGCGCGTGCCACAGTGGCGGACTGTCGGTGCAGTCGTTCCTGCGCGGCATACACGTCATTGACTACTCCCGCGAAGCGCTCGCCGACATCGCCGACACCGTGGTCACGCTCTCGACTGCTGAAGACCTGCCGGCCCACGGTGCCGCAGTCACCGCCCGATTCGAAGATCGCTCGTGAAGAGCCTGCAGGACCTGGTCCGCCCCGAGCTGCGCGGCCAGACGCCGTATGGCGCCCCACAGCTCGACGTGCCGGTAGCGGTCAACACCAACGAGTCGTCATACGCCGTGCCGCAGGAGGTCGTCGACCAGATCACCCGTGACGTGACGAAGGTCGCGGCGTCGCTCAACCGCTACCCGGATCGCGAATTCGGTCGGCTGCGAGGGCTTTTGGCGGCATACCTGCAACGCACGACCGGTGAGCCGGTGACAGCGGAGCAGATCTGGGCCGCTAACGGCTCGAACGAAGTGCTGCAGCACATCGTGCAGGCCTTCGGCGGAGCCGGTCGGACCGCGCTCGGTTTCACGCCGTCCTACTCGATGCACCCGTTGATCAGCGGACGCAACGGTACGACCTGGGTGGACGGGCTGCGCGACGCGGACCCGACGCGCTTCGACATCGATGGCGATCTGGCCGTCGAGCAGACCAAGCGCCACGATCCGGAAGTGATCTTCCTGTGCTCGCCGAACAACCCGACGGGCACCGCACTGGACATCGACGTTGTCCGGAGGGTCTATGACGCCACCGACCGCGCGATCGTCGTCGTCGACGAGGCCTACACGGAGTTCGCCCGGCCCGGCACTCCGAGCGCAGTCACGCTGCTGCCCGGTCGCGAGCGGTTGGTGGTCAGCCGGACGATGTCCAAGGCTTTCGCATTCGCTGGTGCCCGCCTCGGATACCTAGCCGCAGCACCGGAATTCACTGATCTGCTGCGATTGGTCCGGTTGCCCTATCACCTGTCGTCGGTGACTCAGGCGGTCGCGTGTGCGGCGCTGGAGCACACGTCGACCATGCTGGCGATGGTTGAGCAGATCAAGACCACCCGCGACGAGCTGGTGGCCGGTTGCACCGAGCTGGGCCTCCAGCCAGTGCCCAGCGACGCGAACTTCGTGCTGGTCGGCGGCTTCGACGATGCGACCGCCACCTGGCAGGCTCTGCTCGACCGCGGCGTGCTGGTGCGCGACGTGGGCATCCCGCACCACCTGCGGATCACCGCGGGCACCCCGGCCGAGAACCACGCCGTGCTGCAAGCATTGAGCGCTGTGACCCGAGGAGACGACAGATGAGCGACCAGCACCGCACCGCACACATCGAGCGTGCGACCAAGGAGAGCCAGATCGACCTGTCGGTCGACCTGGACGGCAGCGGCACGAGCGAGGTGTCCACCGGTGTGCGGTTCTACGACCACATGCTCGAGAGCTTCGCCAAGCACAGCCTGATCGACCTACGGGTCAAGGCGACCGGTGACCTCGACGTGGACGCCCACCACACCGTTGAAGACACTGCAATCGTGCTCGGGCAGGCGGTGCGCGAGGCGCTCGGTGACAAGAGCGGAATCTCGCGATTCGGTGACGCCACAGTGCCGTTGGACGAGGCGCTGGTCCACGCGGTGGTCGACGTCGCAGGCCGCCCCTACGTCGTGCACACCGGCGAGCCCGAGGGCCAGATCTACGCGATCATCGGCGGCACCTACACCGGGGCCCTCACCCAGCACGTGCTCGAAAGCTTCGGCCACCATGCCGCGATCGCCCTGCACGTGCGTGTGCTCGCCGGCCGCGATCCGCACCACATCGTCGAGGCGCAGTTCAAGGCCGTCGCTCGTGCGCTGCGCGCCGCGATCGCCCACGACCCACGGGTGGTGGGCATTCCGAGCGCCAAGGGAGCGCTGTAACCGCATGCCCCGTGGCTCCGCGCGGCGTTCGGGAGTGCTCCTCCTGCACGGCGATATCAAGACCGCCTCCGCATGGGTGCGGCAGGGAATCGTGCCGTCATACGTCGTGCCGCTGGCCGGCTGGACCGCGGTCGTTCCGGGTGGACCTTCCCCGGCGAGCAGCCCGTATGACGACGCGGTGCGAGTGTTGCTCGCTCGACGGGTGCCGACCAGGATGCGAGCCGCCATCGGCTTCTTCCGCCTTGATGACCGCGCCGTGATCGTGGTGCACCCCCGCGGCTGGCGGGCGTTGCCGCGCTGGCTGGTCTGGGAGCGCGGCGACGGTGTTTCGAGCCTGCCCGGCCTCCCTGCCGCCCGCCCGAGTGACATGGCGATGGCTGCGGGTGTGGTGCCGGAGTCGGTCCGTGCGCTGCGGGAGATCCTCACCGACCGCTCGACGTTGGCCGACGATGTGCTTGCCGACCTGATGGGCGCGCTGGCGCTGCCCGGAGAGCGGCTCCTCAGCGGTCAGGTCAAGGATGCCGAGGGTGCGGCGCTGGTCGAGCCGACGACGAAAGCCGTTGAGCGGTTCTCGCGAGTCACCAAGGAAGACAGAGAGATTCGCACCGAGCTGGAGCAGCTGTGACGCAGCAGGTCGTGGTCCTCGATTACGGCAGCGGCAATGTGCGCTCCGTCGTCAGGATGCTCGAGCGGGTCGGCGCGGAGGTGACACTGACCGCGGACCGGCAGGCTGCGCTGCGCGCCGACGGTCTCTACGTGCCCGGTGTCGGTGCGTTCCACGCCTGCATGACCGGGCTGCGTGCCGCCGGAGGCGCGGAGATCATCGCCGAACGCCTGCGGCTGGAGCGTCCGGTCCTCGGGGTGTGTGTCGGCTTCCAGGTGCTGTTCGACGGCTCGACCGAGCCGACCTCCATCCAGCCACCGCCGCCCGGGCTCGGGCACTTCGCAGGCATCGTCGAGCGGCTCGTCGCGCCGGTCGTTCCGCACATGGGCTGGTCACACGTCGCTCCCGCGCCCGGCTCGGTGTTGCTCGAGGGGTGGGCGAAGAGCGCTTCTACTTCGTCCACTCGTATGCCGCCCGACAGCTTCTCTCGAGCCGCGTCGGCGGTGCGCCGAAGGTGACGACCGCCGAGCACGGCACCACCTTCGTCGCGGCGGTTGAGGACGGCGTCCTGTCCGGCACGCAGTTCCACCCCGAGAAGTCCGGGGATGCCGGCGCCCAGTTGGTGCGCAACTGGCTCCAGGGCATCTGACTCTACGAATACCAAGCAACACGAGGAGTTTTCGATGGTTGACCAAACACCGCGGCTCGAGCTGCTGCCCGCCGTGGACGTGGCCGGCGGCCAAGCCGTGCAGCTCGTCCAGGGTGTGGCCGGCACCGGCGGACAGTTCGGCGACCCGCTCGCTGCAGCCCAGGCCTGGCAGGACGCCGGGGCGGAGTGGCTGCACCTGGTCGACCTCGACGCGGCGTTCGGGCGCGGCAGCAACGCCGAACTGCTCGGCGGCATCATCGGCCGACTGGACATGAAGGTGGAGCTGTCGGGCGGCATACGGGACGAAGCGACGTTGACGGCGGCCCTCGCGACCGGGTGCCGGCGGGTCAACCTCGGCACAGCCGCGCTGGAGGACCCCGAGTGGACCGCGCACGCGATCGCCGAGCACGGGGACCGGATCGCCGTGGGGCTCGACGTCCGTGGCACGACGCTGGCCGCCCGTGGCTGGACGAAGGAGGGCGGGGACCTGTGGGAGACACTCGAGCGTCTCGACCGTGAGGGCTGCGCACGTTACGTCGTGACGGACGTCGCCAAGGACGGCATGCTGCAGGGTCCCAATGTGGCTCTCCTGCAAGACGTTTGCGCGCGCACCGACCGTCCGGTGATTGCGTCCGGTGGAGTGTCGACGCTTGACGACATACGAGCTCTGCGTGCCCTGGTGCCAGAAGGTGTCGAGGGCGCGATCGTCGGATCCGCGCTCTACAAGCGGGCCTTCGAGCTGACCGACGCGCTGGACCTGGCCGGGCGCCCATGAACGACGCGCACCTCCCGCACGCGGATTCGGCCGGTCAGACCTTCGCCGGCCGATCGCTCGCCGGCACGGGGTTCGATGACGACGACGGCTCCGTGCCCGAGGAGCTCGCCGCTGCACTCGAGTCGCCCGCCGATGAGACCGGGCTGATGGCAGCGCTCTCCGACGCTCGTCTGCTCGTCCCGATCGTGGCAGCACTCGCCGAGGTCGACGATCCCGGTGACCTCCCGGTGGAGAAGTCGACCGACATGGCGGTCGTGACGCTGGAGGCGCCGAGTGGTGAGCGGGCGCTACCGGTGTTCACCGATCTCGCGGCGATGGCGGCGTGGGACCCCGAAGCCCGCCCCTCACCCGTGCGCGCCGACCTGGCCGCCCAAGCCGCGATCACCGAGCGTTGCGACGTGATGGTGCTGGACGTCGCCACCCGGTCGCTGGTGCTGCGTTCCAGTATGGTCTGGGCGCTCGCCCAGAGACAGACGTGGCAGCCACCGCATCTGGATGACCATGTGCGGCAAGCGGTTTCGAAGTCTGTTGTCGACGAGAGCGACATCGCAGAGGTCCGCTGCGAGGCGGGCGAAGCGCCCGGCGAGCTCCGCGTCGTTCTCGCGGTGCAACCAGGCCTGACCCAGCCGGAGCTGCAGGCGCTGGCCCGCCGGGTGGGGGAGCAGATCGCCACGGACGGCGAGACCCGGGCACGCATCGACGGACTCACGTTCTCCATCGTCTCCGCCGAGTCCTGAGCAGTTCAGTGGTGATTCGGTAGTGCCGGGAGTCAGAAATAGAGCAGGTTTGCACGCGTCGCAGTAGGTCCCGCCGACCGGCCCAGGAAGTGGCACCTGGCCACGGTTGACTTTCCATGCCGGGAGCGCGCCGTCGCTGTCTTCGAATGCGTTGCGGCGTAACGAGACTCAGTGAATCTGGGAATCGGCCAATCCTGGAAAATTGGGATCGGGCGGTTGCATCGGATCGTTCTATGCTCGAGGGAGCACATGACGTTTCGCGGCCGCCGAGCGATTCCTGTCGAAGGTGTCTTCGAGTCCGGGGAGCGGTTTCGTCAACGACGAGAACGGCGGCACGGATCATGACGACCACGACGGCGGGCCCCACAGAGGGGGCCGAAGGGCGACCGGCCGAGGAGACCGCACCGCTGCACATCCTGTGGATGAATGGCGGGCTCGGCTGCGACGGCGACTCGGTGGCCCTCACCGCTGCGACACAGCCGAGCATCGAGGAGATCGTCCTCGGCGCCTTGCCCGGCCTGCCCAAGATCCAAGTCCATTGGCCGCTCATCGACTTCGAGTGCGGACCGGAACAGGGCGCCGACACGTTCATCGAGTGGTGGCATCGGGCTGATCGTGGCGAGCTCGAGCCGTTCGTCCTCGTCGTCGAAGGCTCGATCCCCAACGAGTCGATCAAGTCCGAGGGGTATTGGGCGGGTTTCGGCAACGATCCGGACACCGGTCAGCCCAGACCCACGTCGGAGTGGCTGGATCGACTCTCGGCCAAGGCCACTGCGGTGGTGGCTGTGGGGACCTGCGCGACATACGGCGGGATTCATGCCATGGCGGGCAACCCCACGGGCGCCATGGGTGTACCGGACTACCTGGGCTGGGACTGGAAGTCGAAGGCGGGCCTGCCGATCGTGTGTGTGCCCGGTTGTCCGATCCACCCGGACAACCTCAGTGAGACGCTGGTCTACCTGCTCTATCAGGTGGCCGGTCAGGCCCCGATGATCCCGCTGGACGAGCAGCTGCGGCCACAGTGGCTGTTCGGTGCCACCGTGCACGAGGGGTGCGATCGCGCCGGCTACTACGAGCAGGGCGATTTCGCGGCCGAATACGGCTCACCGAAGTGCCTTGTCAAGCTCGGTTGCTGGGGCCCGGTCGTCAAGTGCAACGTTCCCAAGCGTGGCTGGATCAACGGAGTGGGTGGCTGCCCGAACGTCGGCGGCATCTGCATCGGCTGCACGATGCCGGGGTTCCCGGACAAGTTCATGCCGTTCATGGACGAGCCCCCTGGAAGCAAGGTGTCGATGGCGGCCAGCACGGCATACGGGAGCGTGATCCGGCGCCTGCGCAAGGTGACCGCGAAGACCCTTGACAACGAACCGTCCTGGCGAGTCAAGGGCGAAGGGCTCAAGACCGGGTACTCCAGGCACTGGTAGAGGCGAGGACACATCATGACCACCACCAAGAACGTCGATGCCGATGTCGTCGACATGGTCTGGGACCCGATCACTCGCATCGTGGGCAGCCTGGGCATCTACGCCTCCGTCGACTTCAAGGCCAAGGAGGTGCGGGAGTGCCACAGCACCTCGTCGATCTTTCGCGGCTACAGCATCTTCATGAAGGGGAAGGATCCGCGCGACGCCCACTTCATCACCAGCCGGATCTGCGGCATCTGCGGCGACAACCACGCGACCTGCTCGGTCTATGCGCAGAACATGGCCTACGGCGTGGCTCCTCCGCCGCTCGGGGAGTGGATCATCAACCTCGGCGAGGCGGCCGAATACATGTTCGACCACAACATCTTCCAGGAGAATCTGGTCGGCGTTGATTACTGCGAGCGCATGGTCAAGGAGACCAATCCCGGGGTGGTTGAGCTGGCGAACCGGACGGAGGCGCCGCACGCGGGCGAGCACGGCTATCACACCATCGGTGACATCATGCGGTCGCTCAACCCCTTGGAGGGGAGTTCTACCGCGAGGCACTTCAGATGAGTCGCCTCACCAGAGAGATGTTCTGCCTGATGGAAGGTCGTCACGTCCACCCGTCGACGCTCTATCCCGGGGGTGGGGACAGTGGCGACGATTCAGCTGTTCACCGACTACCTGACCCGGCTGATGAAGTACGTCGAGTTCATGAAGCGCGTCGTTCCGTTGCACGACGACCTGTTCAACTTCTTCTACGACGCGCTGCCCGGCTACGAGCATGTCGGCGAACGCCGTGTGCTGCTCGGCTGCTGGGGCAGTCTGAACGACCCTGCGGTCTGCGACTTCACCTACCGTCGGATGGACGAGTGGGGCAAGGCGATGTTCGTCACCCCTGGAGTTGTGGTCGACGGCAAGCTGGTCACCAACAACCTCGTGGACATCAATCTGGGGATGCGCATACTGCTCGGCCACTCCTTCTACGACGACTGGGCCGACTCGGGGAACGAGGTTTTCGTCGAACGCGATCCGCTCGGGAACCCGGTGGACATTCGGCACCCCTGGAATCAGCACACGTTGCCGAAGCCCGCCAAGCGGGACTTCGAGAGCGCCTACAGTTGGACGATGTCGCCCCGCTGGTTCGACGGCGCGGACCACCTCGCGCTGGACACCGGCGGCGGCCCGATCGCGCGGCTGTGGTCGACGGCGCTGTCGGGTCTGGTCCACACCGACTACGTGCAGGCCACCGGGCACAGCGTCAAGATCACCCTGCCGACGACCATGCTCAAGCCCGAGGCAAGTTATGAGTGGCAGATCCCGCAGTGGAGCAACGCCATCGAGCGCAACCGGGCCCGCACCTACTTCCAGGCCTACATGGCAGCGATGGCACTGCACTTTGTCGACAAGGCGCTCGCCGAGGTGCGAGCCGGAAACACCGAGACGTGGACCCCGTTCGAGGTGCCCGAGGAGGCGATCAGCGTCGGCTTCACCGAGGCGGTACGCGGCGTGCTCTCACACCACATGGTGATCCGTGAGGGCAAGATTGCGAACTACCATCCGTACCCGCCGACACCGTGGAACGGCAGCGTGCGCGACAGCTACGGCACGCCCGGACCCTACGAGGACGCGGTCCAGAACACGCCGATCTTCGAGGAGAACCCACCGGACACCTTCAAGGGCATCGACATCATGCGAGCGGTCCGGAGCTTCGATCCCTGCCTGCCGTGTGGAGTGCACATGTTCAAGGGCGATGGCGGGGTGGTCAAGCAGATGCATTCGCCAGGGATGGCCGTCCGTCCGTACTGACCCGATCGGGGGAACGACATGAGCCGGCACGATCTATTGGTGCTCTCCGGCCGAGTCGACACGTTGCTGGACCAGATCGGCGACCTGGAGGACGCGGCTGCTCAGGAGCGCGCCGAGGGCTTGGTGCGAGCGGTCATGGACCTGTATGCCGCCGGGCTGACGAGGATGGTCGAGCTCGCCGAGGACAGCCCCCTGCTGCGAGCAATGGCCGATGACGAGCTGGTGGGCGGTCTGCTACTCCTGCACGACCTGCATCCCGACGACGTCGACACGCGTATCCAGGCGGCGCTGGACAGGGTGCGGCCATATCTCGGCTCACACGCAGGCGGGATCGACTACCTCGGAGTGGATGGCGAGGGCGTGGCGCACCTGACGTTGCAGGGCAGCTGCAACGGGTGCCCGTCCTCGTCGGTCACCGTGACCCTCTCCGTGGAGACCGCCGTGCTCGAGGCGGCGCCTGAGGTGACCTCCGTGGATGTGGTCGGACTGGTGGCAGCGGAGCCTTCGCCGCCGCTTTTGCAGATCGAGCTACGGCCTGGTCTGCGCAGCGGTCGAGCGGCGACCGCGGAGGATCGTTCCGTGCAGTGGTCGCCGGGCGACTGGGAGCACCTCGACGTTTCGCCCGGGCCCGGCGAGCTGCGCACGGCCGACGTGGCCGGCACGCCGCTCGTCGTCGCGGGCTGCGGCGACACTGCATATGCCTATCTGGACCGGTGCCCTTCCTGCCAGGGCTCCCTCGCCGGGGCGCGTCTCGTCGCGGAGGTACTCAGCTGCCCGTCGTGCGAGTCACGCTATGACATCAGGCGAGCAGGGTCGTCGGTCGATGGCAGTGGGAAGCACCTCACACCGCTGCCACTGCTGCCCGACGAGGTCGGCTGGAAGGTCGCGGCACCGACGGGAGCGCCGGTATGAGTGCACGGTCCCGGCCGCTGGGTGGCCTGCGTCGGCTGAGCCGCCCGGCACCCGAGCCGCCGAAGGCAGAACCTCCTGAAGCGGTCGAGGTGTGCGAGATGTGCAACGCCGAGATCGATGCTGGGCACGGTCACGTGGCCGACCTCCAGGCGCAACGGCTGCTGTGCACGTGCCGGTCGTGCTATCTGCTCTTCACCGGACGTGGCGCCGGATCCGGACGCTACCGCGCACTGCCCGAGGACAGCCGTCGCATCACCGACCCGACGATCAGCCAGGGTCAGTGGGATGCCCTGCAGATTCCGGTCGACCTCGCGTTCTTTTTCCTCCAGACCGGCGCCGCGTCGTATGCCGCCTGCTATCCCGGGCCGGGCGGGGCCACCGAGTCACTGCTCGACCTGGGCAGCTGGGACGACGTGCTGCGCGCCAACCCGGTGCTGGCAGAGGTTGAACCGGATGTTGAAGCAGTGCTGATTCGACGCAAGGGCAGCGCGTTCCAGCTGTATCTCGTGCCGATCGACGCGTGCTACGAGCTGGTCGGCCTGGTCCGGCAGAGCTGGTCGGGCTTCAGCGGAGGCCAGGAGGTCTGGGGACGGATCGAGACGTTTTTCGACCAGCTCGACAGTCTCAGCAGGTCGGTCGACCGGCAGGGCAGGCGGGTCGTTCATGCCTGACGGAGGTGACCTGGAGTTCGAGTGCCTCGGCGTGGAGCCCGACCGCTTCGCAGCATCCCCGACGGTCTTGTTCCAGTTGCGCATCCGGGAAACCTCCGGCATGCCGGTGCACGCGATCGCCCTGCGAGCGCAGATCCGCATCGAACCGCAGCGCCGCCGGTACGACGACGAGGAGGCCGCGGCACTGACGGACCTCTTCGGATCGCGGCAGCGGTGGGGCCAGACTCTCAAACCGCTGCAGTTGGCCTTCGTCACCCAGATGGTGCCGAGCTTCACCGGCTCGACGGACGTCAGCCTCGCCATGCCCTGCAGCTACGACTTCGACGTCGCCGCGAACAAATACCTCCACGCGCTGGGTTCCGGGGCCGTGCCACTGCTGATCATGTTCAACGGCACTTGGTTCAGCAACCGCGAGAGCGGCCTGACCGTCCTGCCGATCCCGTGGGACAAGGAGGTCACATTCGGTCTGCCGGTGCAGGTCTGGCGTGCCACGATGGACCAGCACTTCCCCGGCTCGGCCTGGCTGCGGCTGGGCCAGGACACGTTCGACGCGCTCTACCGGTACCGCGCCGACAACGCCATGGTCAGCTGGGACGAGGCCGTGGTCCGGCTCCTCAAGGAGGCGGGCGAGTGACCACGTTCGAGCAGGTGCAGGCGCTCGCGGACACGGTCCTCTTCGAGGGATATGTGCTCTATCCCTACCGGGCCGACGATGCCAAGAACCGGGTGCGCTGGCAGTTCGGAGTGCTCGCACCCGAGGCCCTGTCGGAGGCGGATGCATCCGAGCACTCTGCGCTCCAGTCGGAGCTGCTGCTCGAGAGCCACCCCGACAACGTGGCGGTGCGGCTGCGCTTCCTCCAAGTGCAGCAGCGCACGGTGCAACGGTCGGTGGACGGCGTCATGGAGGAGGTCTCGCAGCTGGACTCCGGTGACACGGCATACCTGCCCTTCGACGAGGCAGTCCTCCAGGAGTTCGACGTGTGCGTCGATGTCTCGACCGTGGCCGAGACCCCACGGCACGAGCTGTTCGACGTGCCCGGTGCGGTGACCGTCGAACCGGTCCCCGGCGGGCAGCTGACCAGGAAGCGTTTGCCCGTGCGGGCGTCCGTCGAGGTGAGCGCTCGGGCACTGCCCGGACCGTATGGCGTGACCCGGCTGCGAGTCGTGGTGCGCAACCTGACCGCGTGGGGTCCGGCGGCACCGCTTCAGCGGCAGGAGGCGCTGCGCAGTTCCCTCGTGGCTGCGCACCTGCTGGCCCGGCTGGACCGTGGAAGGTTCCTGTCACTGACCGATCCGCCCGAGTGGGCCGCAGGCTATGTCCGGGACTGCGACAACAGCGGGGTCTGGCCGGTTCTGGTGGGCGCGGAGAGCGCGCGGGACATGGTGCTCTGCTCGCCGATCATCCTCCCGGACCACCCGGCAGTGGCCACGGAGAGCACGACGCAGTTCTTCGACTCCACAGAGATGGACGAGATGCTCAGCCTGCGAGCTCTCACCCTGACCGATGAGGAGAAGCGCGCGGTGCGCGGCACGGATCCGCGTGCCGCCGAGCTGCTCGAACAGGTCGAGCAGCTGCCACCGGAGCTGATGGATCGTCTGCACGGGGCGGTGCGATATCTGACGCAGCGACCTCGGACGCAGCCCGCGACCTCGGCTCCGGACGGCGACGCCGAGACGGATGGCATCGAGATCGACGGGACGCTGGTCCGGGAGGGCAGCAAGGTCCTGCTGCGTCCAGGGGCCAAGCCGGCCGACGCCCAGGACATCTTCGTCGCTGGCCGGACGGCGACGGTGACCAAGGTGATGCACGACGTGGACGGCCGCGACCATGTGGCGGTCCTCCTCGATGACGACCCGGGGCAGGACATCGCCCGCATTCATGGCCGATTCCTCTACTTCGCACCGGATGAGATCGAGCCGCTGGGAGTCCGGACATGAACGCCGCAAGCTCTGCGCTCGTCCCGCGCATGCTGGTGGCAGGGGTTGGGAACATCTTCAGGAGCGACGACGGCTTCGCGACGGCGGTCGTCTCCTGGCTGGACGAGCATGCTCGTGCTACCTGGCCGGAGTGGGTGCGGTTGCGAGACTTCGGGATCGGCGGTGTCCACCTGGCGTATGAACTGCTCAACGGGTATGACGACCTCGTCCTGGTTGACGCCATGCATCGCGAGGGCGGCGGCCCCGGGATGCTGTACGTCGTCCAGCCGAACCTGGACACACTTCGTGGGGACCAGGCGCCTGCCCTGGATGCGCACGACCTGGCACCCGAGGCAGTCTTGTCCCTCGTGCCAGGGTTGGGAGGGACGCTGGGGCGGGTCACGGTGATCGGGTGCGAGCCGGCGTCCACTGCCGACGGGATGGACTTGTCGGACGTCGTCTCCGGGCGCGTGCCGGAGGCGGGTCGCCTGGTGTGCGAGCTCGTGACGGAAGTGACGCGTGGCCAGGGGTGTTCACCCGATCCCAAAGGGTCGATAGTGAGGAGATGATGATGCGGAAGATCGTGTTGGCAGTGGTGGGGGCGATGGTGTGCGCCGGAGCCGTCGCAGCGCTTCCCGATGTCAGGCGCTACCTGCGACTGCGGAGCATGTGAGCATCATGTGTCTCGGTCTGGCCGGACGGGTGGTCGCGCTGACGACGGAACCAGATCTGGCCGACGTGCAGGTCGCAGGAGTGGTGCGACCGATCAACGTTGCGCTGCTGGACGGAGTGCTTGAGCCAGGCGAATGGATCCTGATTCACAGCGGATTCGCGCTGGAGCGGATGAGTGCGCAGGAAGCACATGACGCGATGGCCGTCCTGGGCGGACCGGGTGCCGACGAGTTGCTCGGCGATGACTGAGCGTCGGCCTGCGGGCGAGGTGGACGCGTCCGGCGCGACGCTCTTCGTCCGCTACGCGTTTGCACCCAATAGTCATGGATACTGCGGTCCGGGCGACAGCGAAGGCTTCCTCGGCTATGGCCTGGCCGGTCGGATCGACTCCGGTTTTCGCCAGATGGCACAGGCCTTCGCCGGAGCATGGCCTTACCTGGAGTTGATCGCCGGCGCGACCGGGATCAGCGACCCGCTCGATTGCCGGGTGGTGGAGGCCTACTGGGTCGGAAACCGGTTGCTCGACCGGGTCGGGGTGACGAATATCGGCAACTCGATGGAGGACCGCTTCCGGTTTCGGACCGGCATAAAGTTCTCCAGCCTCGCCGCGGGAGTCGAGGCCGGCGGGCTACCTCATCACAGCTTCCATGTGTTCTGCATCTACCCGTGGATCGGCCTGCTGGGGGAGGACCGGCGGGCCGAGCACGCCCTCACGGTGCTGGATCGCTGCCGGATTCGCTGGGGTCAGGTGGTCGCCCTGCAGGGGGACCAGGTGGTCGTGGAGTCGCAGGCCCTGAGCTGGACGGGTTCGCAGCTGGTGCTCGGCGCGCCGGCGCGCGAGATCGTCATCCGCGCAGTCGACGGTGTCGGCATGGTGCAGGACCTTGCCGAAGGGGACTGGGTCTCGATGCACTGGGAGTGGATCTGCGACCGGTTGACTCCCCGAGAGCTCGCGGCCCTCCGGCATTACACGGACGTGCACCTAGGGCTAGTCAATGGCGGGGTCGAGCACTCGGGTCCACGGCTCGCACTCGGCTGAGCTGTTCAGCAAAGGCCTCGTAGCGCGTCACGAGAGCGCGACGGGTGTCTCCGGGCTCGTCACCGTAGGAGACCGTTCGCACGTGCACGCCGTAGAGGCCGGACAACTCCTCGTCCGTGAGCAGCTCCTCGGCGGTGCCACAGCGCACGTCATACCGGCCACGCATCAGGACCACCGAGTCCGACACGAGCAGCGCGTTGTCCGGGTGGTGTGTCGTCAGCAGCACGGACATACCCTCAGCAGCCAGTGACTGGATCAGGACGAGTAGCTGACCCTGGTTGTGTAGGTCGAGACCTGTCGCCGGTTCGTCGAGCACCATGATGGGGCTGCCGGACGCCACCGCCCGGGCCACGAGGGCCAGCTGCTGTTCACCGCCGCTGAGCGAGGAAAGCGCCGGTCGGCGAGCGAACCGATGCCCACTCGATCCATCGCCGAGTCCGCCGCGGCACGGTCGCGCCGGCCAGGGGTCGAGAAGAGCCCGACCTGGCCGGCCCGTCCCATCAGGACCATGTCGCGCACGGTGTAGGCGAATGCCGTACCCCGTGCCTGCGGCACGAATCCTACTGTCGCATCGCGAGACACCGTCCCTTCGGTCGGCTTGAGTAACCCGGCCGCGCACCGGACCAGGGTGGTCTTACCTCTCCCGTTGGGCCCGAGGACCGAGGTGACTGTTCCCGGACGGACCGAGAAGGTGACGTCGCGGAAGACCCAGTCACGACCCACGTAGGCGAAGCCCACACCGCGAACCTCAAGCATGGTCCCAGATCCGATTCCGGTTGCGGCGCAGCAGCACGAAGAACACCGGCGCACCGATCATCGCCGTGAGGACACCGAGCGGGATCTCGGCTGCGGTCATCGAGCGTGCGAGCGTGTCGATCAGCACCAGGAAGGCTGCTCCGGCGAAGAAGGAGACCGGCAGGAGTGCCCGGTGGTCTGGCCCGACCCACATCCTGACGAGGTGTGGCACCACGAGACCGACCCAGCTGATGATGCCGCTCGCGGCGACTGCCCCTGCAACGATCAGGGTCACTGCGCAGAGCACCATCCAGCGCACCGGTCCCGGGTTTGTTCCCACCGCGGCGGCGTCCTCGTCGCCGAGTGACAGGACGTTGATGCGCCAGCGCAGCAGGAGCAGGAGCATGGTGCCCGCCGTGATCGGGACGAGTGCCATCAGCACCTTCGAGTATGTCGCGGTGGCAACACTTCCCAGCAACCAGAAGACGATCTCGGGCAGGGTATTGTACGGGTTGGCGAGGTAGGTGATGAGCGAGACCAGCGCCGAGAAGAACGACCCCGTGACGACTCCGCCGAGCACGATCATCAGCATTGAGGCGCCGCCCTTCCCGGCAGTCATGAGGAAGACCACACCGAGAGCGGCCAGCCCGAATACGAAGGCGCCTCCCACGAGATAGCCGGTGCCCAGACCGAGCAGCAGGGCAAGAGCGCCGCCGAAGGATGCACCAGACGACACCCCGATGATCTGCGGGCTCACCAGGGGATTGCGGAAGGTCGCCTGCAGAGCCACCCCACTGACCGACAGCCCGCCGCCGATGAGAGCCGCCAGGATGATACGCGGGAGGCGGACGAGCACGACCACGTCATACTCCGTAGGGCTGCCGCCATAGGTTGTGCCGGTCAGCTTGGCGATCAGGACCTGCACCACGTCGTCCAGTGGAACGTGGTAGCGGCCGATGGTCAGTGAGACAATGCCCACGACCACGAGGGTGCCGGCCGTGATGGGCGCGGCGACCGCGGCCGAACCCATCCGGGGCACACTTGCGCGCACCCGACGCCGCGAAGTGGCGGGATCGCCTCGTCGCTCATCAAGCATGGAACTGCCGGTACCCGGATGATGCGCCGTTGGCCTTCAGCCACAGGATCTGCGCCAGCTGGGCCGCGGTGGGCGCATGGTTGTAGAACCGCTTGTAGGACGTGCGCACCTCCGCCCCCAGATCGAAGGGCTGCTGCTGTGGGAACGCAACCATCGACAGCCACCGCCACATCAACGGTGACTCGTGGCTCGGCGGATCCCAGCGGTATCCGCCCAGTGGAACCTTGTAGACACGTCGCGTCTTGACCGCGGTCTGATCACGCCACACCGCGGACTGATAGACGTCGTCGGGCATCGCGGCGTCAAAATTTCCCAGCAAGATGATGTCCGGGTCCCAGGACAGGACCTGCTCGATGTCGACACCGACCATGCCCGTGCCTGGCGCCCCGTGGGGACCGCTGGCCGGGTTCTGGCCGCCGACGAGTTTGATGTAGAAATCGTTGTAACTGCCGGTGGCGGCTACCTTGAGTCCGCCCTCGAAGCGGTTGAAGTAGAGAATCTTCGGTGCCGGTTTCGGCGCGCTCCTGCCCACCGCGGACAGTGTCTTGAGCGCGGCGGAGATCGGCGAGTTGAGTTCACGCGCGCGGTCCGGACGGCCCAGGGCGGTGGCGAACAGCGCGATCCAGCGCGCCACATCATCCTGCGTCCCGTACTTCAGGGCGGCGACCTTCAGTCCCGCGTTCTCCAGGGGATCGATGATGGCTGCTCCGTTGTCGCCCCACTGGATGACCAGATCCGGCTCGAGAGCCAGCACGCTCTCGACATTGGGGGCAAAGCTGTTGGTTGCGACGTTGTGGGGAATGTCGATGGCACTGGGGAAGATCTCACCGAGGATGCCGTCATACATGGCCTGCCAGGACGCGTCGTGCATTCCGACCAGGTGCTGCACCCCTGGTCGACGGCAACGAGGATGGAGGCTGCCGGCATCGGTATGGTCACGACCCGGCGCGCAGGCCGGTCGAGGACGATCTTCTTTCCGCGTTGGTCGGTGATGGTCACGGGCGATGTGTCCGCCGTTGACGGTGTGCCTCCCGACCCACCACTGCCGGTGCCACCGTTCGTCGAACTGCTGTCTCCGCAGGCGGACAGCAGGAGGGAGCCGAGTGCAATACCGGTTCCGCCGAGGACCGCTCGTCGGCTCATGGATTGCGTTTCAGCCGCGGGCCGATGACCATCGCTCGAGCGCGCCGGGTGTTTGGGCAATGTCATGGTCGACCTACATCTGGGACGACAGCGGCCCGAGAATGCACGGCCCCCGGAAAGCCGGCCCCACCTGGTCAGGTGCGTCCGCATCCGCGACCTGACCGTGCAGGTCGGTGTCGGGCTCCCAGCGGTGTGGATCGGAAGTCAGCCCGAGCAGCCAGGTCACCGAGCAGTCCAGAGCGATTGCCAGCTCGGGCAGTTTGGCAACGTCCAGCCCGGCGCCGTGCTCGAGGCTGCTCAGCGCCTTGTTGCTGCTGACGACACCGAGTCGACGTAGGCGGGTGATGACCTGCTTCTGGGTGAGACCGAGAGATCGGCGGCGTTCTCGTAACCTCTGACTCACCGTCAGGTGCCGACGGGCGCCAAGGTCACTGACATCGATTGCTGACATAAGACGCCTCCACGGAGTCCAGACCACCGTGGTAAGTATTCCGCGATTCGGGCAAGTCCGGAAGAGCCGACTATGTTCCCTCCGACCCGGCCGGCGACGCCGAGTCCGGCTCGTCGCCCATCGCTGCAAGCGCGTGCACGGTGTAGGTCGCGATGTTGAACACGGGTGCGCGCGCGAGCAACCTCTCGAACTCCTCATGTGAGCCGACGTCATAGATCCAGGCGCCGCCGTGTGCACCAACAATGTGGTAGCGCGCGAGGACCTTACCCTCGGTTTCGAGTCGCGCGCCGTAATCGGGCATCCGGCCTACTGCGCGGGCAGCATCAGCCGAGACCATCGCCAGGTCGATCTGCCAGAGGACCAGGAACTTCATCTGCACAGCATGCCGCGAACCTGCGAACATGAGAACAGGCTGCCGTGGGAGGACTCGTGCATGAGCTGTCGTTGTGCCACAGCATTTACACCATTGCCGATCGCGCGAGGGAGGGCCGCCGAGTCGAGGTCATTCATCTGCACGTCGGTCTACTCCGACAGGTGGTGCCGGACACGCTGGTCTACTGCTGGGGGTGCTGGCCGAGTCGACGGAGCTGGCTGGTTCCGAACTCGACATCGAACAGGTGCCGATCGAATTGCGGTGTGGGAACTGCGGATCCAGGACAGTAGTTGCGCAGCCTCTTGTCCTGTCCTGTGCCGCCTGCGATAGTAACCAGGTAGAGATCGTCACTGGTGAGGAGTTTCTCGTCACCTCTATTGATCTCGCCGGGTCGTCCCGCTGAGGACGCATCGAAGGAGCGACATGGGCAGGTTTCACCGCCATGACGACGGCACTCTCCACGTTCACGAGCACGCAGCCGTGGATGCGCAGTTCGGCCAGCAGCAGGATCACGGGGACCACTCCGGCTACCGGACCGGCCCGGAACGGATCAGCGTCCTGGAACGCATTTTCGCCGAGAACGACCGGGCGGCCGACTCGAATCGGTGTGACTTCGATGCGGCCGGTGTCCGCTGTGTCAATCTGATGTCTTCGCCGGGTGCCGGAAAGACGACCCTACTGCGACGCACCCTCGCACATCTGCAGGAGGAGGGCATCCGTGCTGGTGTTGTTGAAGGTGACATCGAGACAAGCATCGATGCCGAGCGACTGGCGGGCTTGGGTGCTCAGATTTCCCTGCTCAACACCGGCGATGGATTCGGCGGCGAGTGCCACCTGGACGCGCCCATGGTCGAGCGAGCGGTCCAGCGGCTGGACCTCGACTCGCTGGATCTCTTACTCATCGAGAATGTGGGAAACCTGGTATGCCCGGCGGAGTTCGATGTCGGGGCGCATCGCAGCGCGATGGTCTATGCGGTCACGGAGGGTGAGGACAAGCCGCTCAAATACCCCGTGATGTTCCGGGCAGTGAGCGCCGTTCTCGTCAACAAGATCGATCTCCTGCCCCATCTCGAGTTCGATGTCGGGCTCTTCGAGCGCAACCTGGCCAGCATCAACCCCGACGCCGACGTGATCCGCGTGAGTGCTCTGACAGGCGAAGGGGTGGGGGACTGGCACACCTGGCTGTGCTCGGCTCGCTGAGCCGAGCACCTGTGGCGTCAGAGGTTGATCATGTGGCCGACGATGCCTTCGATGGCTTCCTTCATGGCCTCGGACAGCGTCGGGTGCGCGAAGACGTTGCGGGCGACCTCGTCGGCGGTCAGGTCCCACTTCTGCGCCAGCGTCAGCGCCGGCAGCAGCTCGGTGACCTCCGGGCCGATGAGGTGGCCGCCCAGGATCTCGTTGTGCTTGGCGTCCGCGACGATCTTCACGAAGCCGGCCGTTTCCGCCATACCGCGGGCCTTGCCGTTGGCGGAGAACGGGAACGACGCGGTCTTCACGTCATACCCCTTGTCCTTGGCCTGCTGCTCCGAGTAGCCGAAGGACGCGATCTGCGGCTGGCAGAACGTCGCTCGCGGGATCATGTCGAAGTCGATCTCCACGGTCTCGGCGCCCGCGATCGTCTCGGCGGCGACCACGCCCATCGCCTCGGCCGTGTGGGCGAGCATCAGCTTGCCGGTGACGTCACCGATCGCGTAGACGCCCTCGACATTGGTGCGGCCGCGCTCGTCGACGGCGATCGCGCCGCGGTCGGTGGTCGCGACGCCGGACGCCTCGAGACCGTAGCCGTCCAGGCGCGGTGCGAAGCCGATGGCCTGCAGCACCTTGTCGGCCTCGAGCACGGTGGAGTCGCCACCAGCCGCGGGCGAGACGGTGACCTTGACCGGGCCTGAGCCGCTGTCCTCGATCTTCTCGACCTTGGTCGACAGCATGACCTTGACGCCGAGTTTCTTGTAGTGGCGCAGCAATTCCTTGGACACGTCCGCGTCCTCGGTGGGCACCATCCGGTCGAGGAACTCCACGATCGTCACGTCGACGCCGTAGTTGGACAGCACGTAGGCGAACTCGACACCGATCGCGCCGGAGCCGGCGATGATGATCGACTTCGGCAGGCTCTCGGTGAGGATCTGCTCCTCGTAGGTGACGACGCGCTCGGACAACTCAGTGCCCGGGATCAGCCGGGTCGTTGCACCGGTGCCGATGATCACGTTGTCGGCGGTCACTGTTTCGCTGCCACCTGAGGTGAGCTCGACCTGGATCGTGTGTGCGTCGGTGAACGCGCCGACGCCTTCGAGTTCGGTGATCGAGTTCTTCTTCATCAGGTAGTGCACGCCCTTGGCGCTGGCGTCGGCGACGCCGCGGCTGCGCTTCCAGGCGGTGCCGAAGTCCATCGACACGTCACCGGAGATGCCGAAGGTCTTGGCCTCCTTGGTGAGGATGTGTGCGATCTCCGCGTTGCGCAGCAGCGCCTTGGACGGGATACAGCCCACATTGAGGCAAACACCGCCCCAGTACTGCTTTTCGATGATGGCGGTCTTCAGGCCGAGCTGGCTCGCGCGAATCGCTGCGACATACCCACCGGGGCCTGCACCGAGGACGACGACGTCAAAGTGTTGTGCCACGCTTCGTAACGATAGCCCTACCGCAGCAGCTCCAGCGCAAGCGGTGCGTCCACCACCAGACGGTTGACTTTCTTGCCGGCGATGGCCGCACGCACCACCGGCGCGCGCGCGGTGCCGGTGACCAGGCCAATGACGGTCGGTATGCCGATGAGCTGCTCGTCGGACAGCGTGATGATGCGGTCGGCCAGGCCTCCTCCACGCAGTGCCCGGCGGCGTCGATGAAGACCCCGCTGATCTCGCCGATCGCGCCGGCCTTGCGCATGGCACTTCGCTCGGGACCGGTTGCGAGGTCGAAGAGCGTCGACTCGCCGGCGGCCCACCCACCGATACCCACGACGGCAACGGTCACTTCCCGGATGTGTGAGTTCGCCTCACTCACGCCGGGTTGCCGGCGCAGCATTCGGGCACTGTCCGGGTCCGCGGCGACCAGCGGCGCATAGAAGTGATGCGCGGTGCCGCCGCTGAGGTTGGCTGCGGAGCGCACCAGGTCCACCGGCGAATGCAGGTCGGGTATGGCGAGAGCGCCGGAAAGTTGCACGATCGGCACTGGCGGCAGGCTGCGCAACGCGCCGACGGTGGCAGCGACACTGCGCGACCAGGGCAGGCCGAGCACGTCTTTCGCGGTGAGCAGTCGGGTCATCTCGCCCGCCGCCACCGCACCGAGATCATGTCGTGCCTCACCGGCGGACTGCCCCTCGTGGGTGCGTACGACGAGCGCGCCATCAATGCCCAACGCTTCCGAAAGCTCTTGGGACAGTGCGTAATCCACGCTCGGCTCGCCGAGGATCTCGATGCGCACGATCCCCTTCGTGCGCGCAGCCTCAAGCAAGCGCGCGACCTTGAATCGGGACAGGCCGAGGTCCTTGCCGATGTCGATCTTGGACTCGTCCTGCAGGTAGAAACGGCGGGCGACCGCGGAGAGCAGTTCCCGCTCGCGATCAGGGTCGGTGCGACCACCCGGCATCGGGCTCATCGCATCGTCATTTCTCATCGGTCCCTCCTGAACTTCCCCACGGGCGTGTTACCTGTGTCACAATACTACTCATCTGCGCACTAGGGCGCTCATTTGAGCAAAGCAGGAGGACGCATGACTGCTCGCAGGAGACGGATCGCCGCACTCGCTGCCGGGACCGTTGCGATGACAACGGTGACTGGTTGCGGTGCGGCCGCCGGGTGGGGCGGCGGAGGTGGCGGTGGCGGTGGCGACACCATCAACGTGCTGATGGTCAACAACCCGCAGATGATCGATCTGCAGAAGTTGACCGACAAATACTTCACCAAGCAGACCGGCATCAAGGTCAACTACACGGTGCTTCCCGAGGACGACCTGCGCGACAAGGCCAGCCAGGAATTCTCCTCACAGGCCGGCCAGTACGACGTGGCGACATTGTCCAACTTCGAGATCCCGATCTACGCCAAGAGTGGCTGGGTCGCACCGATGAACTCCTACCTGGCCAAGGATCCCGGCTTCGATCAGCAGGACATCCTCCCGTCGATGCGGGCAGCGCTCAGCGTCAAGGACCAGGTCTATGGCGAGCCCTTCTACGGTGAGTCGTCGTTCCTGATGTACCGCACGGATGTGCTGGCCGCCAAAGGCATCAAGATGCCGGCCAAACCGACCTGGCAGCAGGTCGCGGACATCGCGGCAAAGATCGACAACCGCAAAGGGATGCGCGGCATCTGCCTGCGCGGTCAACCCGGGTGGGGCCAGCTCTTTGCGCCGCTGACCACCGTGGTCAACACCTTTGGCGGTACCTGGTTCACCAAGGACTGGCAGGCCCAGGTCAACGCGCCGGCATTCAAGCAGGCGACCAACTTCTATGTGAACCTCGTCCGCGCGCACGGCGAGCTCGGCGCAGCACAGGCCGGCTTCACGGAGTGCCTCAACGACCTGACCCAGGGTTCAGTGGCCATGTGGTACGACGCGACATCTGCCGCGGGGTCCTTGGAAGCCAACGGCAGCCCGGTCAAGGGCAAGATCGGATACGCCGCTGCGCCGGTCGTGAAGACCAAGAACGCGGGCTGGCTGTACTCCTGGGCCTGGTCGATCGAGTCGGCGAGCTCCAAGAAGGCTGCCGCCTGGAAGTTCATCTCCTGGGCCAGTGGTAAGGGCTACGCCAAGCAGGCCGCCGCGAAATTCGGTTGGTCCCAGGTGCCTTCGGGCTTCCGGTCGTCGCTGTATGCCGACCCGCAGTACCTCAAGGTTGCCAGTTCGTTCGCCACGCCGACGCTCAACGCCATCAAGTCGGCAGACCCGAACAACCCCGGCGTCCAGCCGCGGCCGGTTCCGGGCATCCAATTCGTCGACATTCCAGAGTTCACCAATCTCGGCACCGAAGTCAGTCAGGACATCAGCTCGGCCATCGCGGGGAAGATGTCGGTCGACAGTGCCCTGAACAAGGGCCAGCAACGCGCCCAGGATGTCGCTGCCGCTTACCGCAGAAGGGCCGGCAAATGAGTAGCGCAGTCGAGAGCGGTACGGACATCGCCACCGCCGGACCAGCCAAGAAGCCGAGCAACGCGCTCGCCAAGTCGGGCGCGTGGGCCCGGCGGGCACCGCTGCTGCCCGCGCTGATCTTCATGATCATCGTGACCCAGATCCCGTTCGTGGCGACGCTGGTGATCTCGTTCATGCACTGGAACGCCTACTACCCGAACGATCGAGGCTTCGCCGGCTTCGACAACTTCAAGGCGGTGCTGACCGATGTCGATGCTCGCTCGGCGATCCTGGTCACCATCGGGCTGACCGTCGGCGTCGTCCTGGTCAGCCTGGTGCTCGGTCTGGCGGTCGCCTTGCTGCTGGACCGCAAGTTCCGCGGTCGAGGAGTGGCCCGCACGCTGATGATCACTCCGTTCCTGATCGTCCCGGTGGCGGCGGCACTGCTGTGGAAGCACGCGCTCTACAACGCGCAGTACGGCCTGTTCAACGGCGTGCTCAAGTGGATTCTCGGTGACAACGCGCCGCAGCCGGACTGGATCAGCAATCATCCGCTCATCGCGATCATCGTCTCGCTGGTCTGGCAGTGGACGCCGTTCATGATGCTGATCCTGTTGGCGGGCCTACAGAGTCGACCGATGGACGTCGTGGAGGCGGCGAAGATCGACGGTGCCTCGAGCTGGCAGATCTTCACCAATATGACGTTGCCGCACCTGCGGCAGTACATCGAGTTGTCCGGGCTGCTCGGCGCGATCTACATCGTCCAGAACTTCGACTCGGTCTTCACCATCACGTCCGGCGGCCTCGGCACCGCGAACCTGCCCTACTACATCTACCAAACCTTCTATTCCGCACACGATTACGGCACTGCATCCGCGGCCGGCGTGATCGTGGTGATCGGCACGATCATCATCGCGACCTTCGCGCTGCGCACCGTGCTGAGCCTGTTCCGGGAGGAGACTCGATAATGACTACCGTGCAAGAGGCCCAGGCCGGGCTTCAGATGAAGGCCGCGGGCGAAAAGAAGAAGCGCACCGGGGTGCTGTTGACGGGAGCCACTTGGATCATCTCGGTGCTGTTCGTCTTCCCGGTCGTATGGATGATCTGGACGTCGTTCCATTCCGAGACCGACGCGGCGGCCAACCCGCCGAAAGTGCTCTCCGCGTTCAGTGTTCAGGGTTACCAGTCGTTCTTCGGCAGTAACCCCTGGCCGGCGATCCTCAACTCGCTCACGGCGAGCATCATCTCGACCATCCTGGTGTTGTGCCTGGCGCTGCCGGCGGCATACGCGCTGTCGATCCGGCCGGTGAAGAAGTGGAGCGACGTGCTCTTCTTCTTCCTGTCGACGAAGTTCATGCCGGTCGTGGCGGCATTGTTGCCGGTCTATCTCTTCGCCGAGAAGGTGCACTTCCTCGACAACATCTGGCTGTTGATCCTCCTCTACACCTCGATGAACCTGCCGATCGCGGTGTGGATGCTGCGGTCGTTCCTCGCCGAGATCCCGGGGGAGATGCTGGAAGCCGCCCAGGTCGACGGCGCGGGGGTGATCCGCACCTTGCGCGAGATCATCGCGCCGGTGATCATGCCGGGCATTGCGTCGGCAGCGTTGATCTGCTTCATCTTCAGCTGGAACGAATTGCTCTTCGCCCGTGTCCTGACCGGCACCCGCGCGGAGACCGCACCGGTCTTCCTGACCGGCTTCGTGACCAGCCAGGGGTTGTTCCTCGCTCAGGTGTGTGCCGCGTCGTTCGTGGTGTCCTTGCCGGTGCTTGCCGCCGGATTCGCGGCGCAGGACAAGTTGGTTCAGGGCCTGTCAATGGGCGCGGTACGGTGAGTCGGATGGCAACGAAACTGTCTGCGGCCACTGTCAATTCGCTCGATTCGCGGGTGGTGGTGCCGTCATACGACCGGTCCGCGCTCAGCACCGGCATCGTCCACCTGGGCGTCGGCGGCTTCCACCGCGCGCATCAGGCGATGTATGTCGATGCGTTGCTGTCCACCGGCGAAGCCCGGGACTGGGCGTTCACCGGCGTCGGGGTGTTGCCCAAGGACGACCGGATCGTGGAGACCCTGAATGCGCAGGACGGTCTCTACACACTGGTGATCAAGCACCCCGACGGGCGCCTGGAGCCACGCGTGATCGGATCGATCCGTGGGCTGCTGCACGCCCCGACCCAACCCGATGCAGTCCTGGAGGTGATGAGCGACCCGGCCACCCGGATCGTCTCACTGACGATCACCGAAGGCAGCTATCTGGTCGACCAGGTGACCGGGGAGTTCGACCCGCATCATCCATCAATCCAGCCAGACCTGGTCGAAAACGCAGTTCCGACAACGGCATTCGGCTTCATCGTAGAAGCTCTGCGCCGACGCCGGGAGGCGGGTGTCGCACCGTTCACGGTAATGACGTGCGACAACCTGCCGGGCAACGGCGACGTCGCGCACGGGACGATCGTGTCCTTCGCGCGGTTGAAGGATCCCGCGCTCGGGGATTGGATCGACGCGAACGTGTCGTTCCCCAACTGCATGGTGGACCGGATCACTCCGGTCACCACGGCCGATGACATCCAACGGCTGGCGGACGAGTTCGGCATACAGGACGGTTGGCCGGTGGTCACAGAGCCGTTCACCCAATGGGTGCTCGAGGACGAATTCCCCACGGGCCGACCGCCGTTGGACGATGCCGGGGTGCAGGTCGTCCCGGATGTGATGCCCTACGAGCTGATGAAGCTACGGCTGCTCAACGCGAGTCATCAGGCGCTGTGCTACCTCGGCTACCTCGCCGGCTATCGCTACGCTCACGAGGTCGCGCAGGACGAGGAGTTCGCGCGGTTCCTGCTGGGGTACATGAAGAACGAGGGCGAGCCGACGCTGCCCGAGGTGTCCGGCGTGGGCCTGACGGCATACGAGCACGAGTTGGTGGCCCGGTTCGCCAATCCGGAGATCCGCGACACGCTCGCTCGGCTGTGCGCCGAAAGCAGTGATCGCATCCCGAAGTGGCTGGTGCCGGTGATCCGCGACGACCTGGCGGCTGGCCGCCCGGTCGAGCGGGCGGCGCTGGTCGTCGCGTCCTGGGCGCGGTATGCCGAAGGCGTCGACGAGCAGGGCGAGCCGATCGACATCGTCGACCACCGCAAGGAGCAGGTCATGGCGGCGGCTGCGAAGCAGTCCGACGACCCGCTGGCGTTCATTCGCGACCCCAGCCTGTTCGGCGACCTCGCGCAGCAGGAGGCGTTCACGACGCCATACCTCGCGGCCCTGAAGTCGTTGCACGACAACGGTGCCGCGGCCACGCTCCGGGAGACGATCACCCGCCTCGCCGACTGACCGACTGACGACCTCCAGGCCCCCTCGTCGAAAGGCTCACAAACAGCTCGAGAGGCTCAGAAAAATCGGCCGGTCAGCGCCGATTTTCTGAGCCTCTCGACGTTCGTCTGAGCCTCTCGGCGGGAAAGGCACGCGGCGGCAGTGGACCGTCCGGGACGGGCCAGCCGCCGTCGAGCACTGGCCGCAGCCCGTGGGCGCCCAGCACGCCGTGCAGTGTCCCGTGGGGCAACGCCTCGCTCCAGTCCCAGCGGGCAATGTCGTCCACCTCGCCGTGACGGCGCAACCGCTGCTCGCGCTTCTTCTCCTGCAACAGAGCGTCAACGGCGACGCGGTCCGAATCCTCTTCTGGGACAGCGTATTTCAGATAACCGTCGCACTCTCCGACGAGCCCGAGCGTTGGCCAGTAGAAGTCGGTGCGGCCGACGAAACCTGCGCCGTCGAGGAACTTCCTCTGCAACTTGGGCATCGGCAAACCGCACTGGAACATCCGTGTGCGGCTCAACGATTCGAGTGGGGATTCCGCACGCTTGTCGGAAAGGTGTATGGCGAGTTGCGCCATACGTCTGCCACGTCTGCCCTTGGGAATCTTGTCGAGTTCGCCGAGGAGCGCTTCACGCGAGGTTAACGACCGATGCAGCGCGTCGTCGCACACCGAAATTCCGGACTCGAGCGAAGCGTGTCGCGCGTGGTCGACGACGGTGCGTTCGTATGGCGTGACCAGCAGTCCGCCGACCTCGACCGCCTCCGTCGACAACGACGTTCGACGACGACGTACATTCGGCGTACGACCGCGGGTGCCGGGGCGGACGACATACTCCACCTGTCGTGATCGTGCGCCGATCGAGGGCAGCTGCCACACCGCGCCGCCAGTGTCGTTCGAGAACACGAGTTCACGGTCCGTGGCGTCCTGCACCGCCCACGCCATGACGATGAGCAGGTCCTCTGCACACAGGTCGCCGATGGCGGTTCCGTAGGCGTTGCGACGCAGCTTCGCGATGGAGGGCGTGCCATCGACGGGTGACAGGCCGAACGCAGTCAAGCGGCGTGCGGAGGTCGATCGCACGAGTGCGCCCAGCTTGGCAACATGCTCGGCTCGTGCGCGCAGATGCGACTCCAGTGCCTCCGACACGGGGTACGGCTCGTTCGGTGCAACGCTCATGACGAGTGAGGATCGCATGCACGCGCCAGCACCCGCAGATGTTATCCACAGGCTTGTGCCGGACCACTCCTCGGCGAACCAGGAATGCCCCTAGCCACACCCTCGCCGAGAGGCTCACCACACGCTCGAGAGGCTCAGAAAAGTGCCTGCTTCGACGTGAATTTTCTGAGCCTGTCGAGGCCGTTGTGAGCCTCTCGGCGAAGGGGCGGCCGGCCGGCCGGTGGTCGCGGCCTAGGTGAAGAGCTGCTCGCCGATGTAGTGGCCGGACTTCGGCGACGGCGGTATGGCGAACAGGCCCGACCCGATGTGCTTGACATATTCGTTGAGCAGGTCGGCGGCGCCGAGCTTGCGCTGCAACTGCACGAAGTGTGCCGGGTCGTTCTGGTAGCAGACGAACAGCAGCCCGGCATCCAGCTGGCCGAACTCGTTGATGCCATCGGTGTAGTTGTATCCGCGCCGCAGGATCTTGACGCCGCCGTTGTTCTCGTGCGCGGCGAGCGCGATGTGCGAGGTTGGGGCGATGAGCGGCGTGCCGTCCTTGCCCTTGGCCGCGAAGCGCGGCGTGTCGTGCTCGACCTTGCCGGTCAACGGCTCGCCATGGGTCTTGCCGCGACCGAAGATGTGCTCCTGGTCGCTGACCCGGTCGGCGTCCCAGGTCTCGATGTTCATCTCGATCTTGCGGACCACCTGGTAGGTGCCGCCGGTCATCCAGTCGGCATCCTTGAGCCAGACGTGCTTGTCGAAGTCGACGCCCGTGCTGACGTTGCGGGTGCCGTCCTTGAAGCCGAAGAGGTTCCGCGGCGTCTGCTGGCCCTTGCCCGCCGATGCGCGGCCGAATCCCATGACGGTCCAACGGGTTTGGACGACGTCTCGCGCCATACGGGCCATGTTTCGTATGGCGTGATAGCAGACCTGCGGGTCGTCGGCGCAGACCTGCACCGAGAAGTCTCCGTCGCTTGTCGCAGCAGCCAGATTGTCGCTCGGCAGAGCCGGGAGCTTGTGCAGCAGGCGAGGCCGCTTGGCAGCCAGGTCGAAGCGGTCGTCGAAGAGCGACGGGCCCAGGCCGATGGTGACGGTCAGGCTCGCCGCATCCAGGCCGAGTGCCTCGCCGGTGTCACCACCGACTCCGGCATCGGAGTGTGGTTGGACCTGACTGATCGGCTGTGCGCGCATCAGCTGCGCGCTCGCCGCGGTCCATCGCGCCAGCAGCGACTGGAGGTCGGTCTTCAACGACCCGTCATTCATGTCGAACGTCATGAAGATCGAGTAGCGCTGCGGCGGCGTGCGGATGCCGACCGGCTCTGCCTGGTCGTAGTACGGATACTGCGTCGTCAGGTCGATCGCGTCCTTGTCGGCAGCGGCCGCGGGGTTGGCGCGTGAGGCATCCAGGCCCCACGAGCCACCTACCGCGAGTGCGCTGACTGCCGCGCCGCCGACCGCGCCCTGGAAGAGGCGGCGACGGGGGAGACCTGAGGGCTCGGTGTGCTTCGGCTCGTTGCTCAACCTGCGGTCGCCACCTTCTGCGCGATGCGCGACAATGGGTCCTGCAGCGCCTGGACCTTCTTGCTCAACGACGCTGCGTTGGTCTTGCGCAGCTGCGGAGTCCAGGCCTTGAAGCCGCCCAGCGCGTTGCCGTCGCGGTAGGGGGTGAGGGAGTCGGTCACGATCGTGAACTGCTTGCTGACATTGGCAGTCAGGGCCGGGTCGATCTTCTGCAAGCCGGGCTTGAGGAAGGCGAACGCCTGCTGCGCACCCTCGACGTTCGAGGCGAAGTCGAACAGGTCGGTGTGGCTGTACTTCTCCTCCTCGCCCTTGATCTTGTTCGTCTGCACTTCCTCCAGCAGGCTGGCCGCGCCGTTGGCCAGGTCTTCTGGCTTGTAGGTGATGCCCTTGACCAGGCCGGCAAGTTTGCTGACGTTGGTGTGCAGTTCCTTGACGTACTTCTTGGTCTGCGGCGTGATCTTGCCGCTCTTCCACAGGTCGCGTTCGATCGCGTGGAAGCCGTGCCAGCCGACCTTCGGGTCGAGGTTGGACTCGCGCATGTCGATCAGGTAGTCCAGGTTTCCGGCGTTGTCACCGGGTTTGAACCCCGGCAGCACGAAGCCCCCGACGTCGGACTCGATCTTCTCGTAGAACGGGCGGGCTCCGGCATACGCCTTCTTCGCACCCGCGACGTCGCCCTTGTCGACCGCGGTCTGCAGCGCCTTGACGGCGGTCACCATGTCGGTCGCGTTCTGGTTGACGAACGTCGCGTAACCCTTCGTGCCGTCCGCAAGCACGGTCGCGGCCGATCCGGACGCCGCGGCGGCGGCCTTGCCGGTCACGGTGAACGGGACGTTCTCCTTGTCGGCGCCCGGGCAGTAGAGCTGGTAGGTGCCGCCGGAGAGGGTGGTCGTGAATTTCACCGGAGCGAGGCCTGGCGCCAGGTTCTCCTTCTCACCGAGGATGCGCTGGTCGCTCTGCAACTCGATCTCGGTGATCGCGGTGGCGTCCTTATTGGTCACGGTGAAGGTCACCGGGCCGGCCGGCGCGGACGCGTGGTCGATCTCGCAGCCGCCGGCCGAGGTGAGGTCCACCTTCACCTGCGCCGCACCGTCGCTCACCGGGGCCGCGGCTGCCTTCGCCGAGCCGCCGGACGCGCCGGCGGACGAATCTTTCGCGCCGCCGCCTGACGAGGACGACCCGCACGCGGCGAGGGTCAGTGCCAGCGCGATGGCGGCGCTGGATCCAGCGACGTGACGAATGGTGGACCTGGAGTGCCTGTTAGGCATGTGCTGAGCTCCTCGACGGATGCGGGGTTGCACTGCCGGCGAGTTCGCCCGCAGTGTGGAGACGACGTCGCGAACGCAGCGCGACGATGACGAATGCTGCGGCTGCAACCAGCAGCCCGATGGGGACGAACCGCCCCCAGAAATTCGCCGAATCACGTTCGGTCGCAAACCGATTCAGCTTCGCGGCAAATTCATCGCTGTATGACGGAGCGACCGACCACGAGCCGGTGGGTGCGGTCACTCCCGCGGGCACCTTCGCCCCGGGCGCAACGGCCACCGTGCGTGCCGTGCTCAGGCCGCCACCGGTCAGCGTCACGCTGGTGCGCGAGGCGCGGCTTGCGTCATACAGCTGCCCGTGACTGGTCCAGACGTCCAACTTGTCCGTCTGGTGCCAGGCCGCTTTGTACGGTCCAGGATTGACACTCGGATCCACGCCGACCGGGACGCGGCTGCCGTTCAGCGCGGTGACCTGCTCGAGGGTGAGCGTCGTCGGCGCGCTGCCGGTGCCGGTTGCGGTTGCGTCGGTCAGGTGCCGGGTACGCACGCCGGCAACAACGGCCGAACCTCTCGACTCGAGGGCGATGTCCGCGCCGGTCGATCGATGCAGGGTGGAGCCGGTCAGCCGGATCGTCCCGGCGCTGGAGCCGCTGCCGTCGACCACCGGAACCAGCTGCGCGGTGGACAACGTCGCCGACGGCACCGCGACGAAGGCCGCGATCGCACCGGCAACGCAGGCCCCGGCAAGTGCGAGCTTCAGCCGCGCCGCCTGTATGACGCTCGGCCGGTGCGCGGCCGGCCAGAACGCGATCAGCGTCATCGGTATGACGAACAGGAACCAGCCGAGCACCTCGATCACGCGCGGATCGGCCGGTATGCCGAGAACCCCGGTGAAGACCGCGCTGCGGATCGACCCGGGAGGCGCCAGCCAGTGCAGGTCGACGGTTCGCGACTGCCCGGCATTAAGCCAGCCCGCCTCGTGCGCGGTCCGCAGTGCCGTGACGACCAGGCCGGCGGCGATCAGGATGAGGAAGGCGCTGGTGCCCTTGAAGAACTTGGCGAGGTTGATGGAGACGCCACCGGTGTAGAGACCGATGCCGAGCAGCACCGCACCGCCGATACCGAGCGCTGCACCGGCGATCGCACTGCCGGTGTTGGTGGCGGCCTGGAAGGTCGCAAGCATGAAGACGGCAGACTCGAAGCCTTCCTTGAGTACGGCGAGGAAGGCCATGATCACCATCGCGCGGGCGGTGCCCGCGCCAAGCGCGCTCTGTGCGGCGGACTCGATCTCCCGCTTGAGCCCGCGGGAGTGCTTGCTCATCCAGATGATCATCCCGGTGACGAAGACAACGGCAACGCCGCCGATGACCGTCTCCATCATTTCCTGTTGCCTCTGCGGCAGGTTCGACTCGATGACTTTGAGCGCGATGCCGACGGCGATGCTGATGGCGACGCCGGCTCCGACGCCGAGCCACATGGCAGTGAGCCGGTGCCCGTTCTTCTTCAGGAAGGCAGCGATGATGCCGACGATCAGTGCCGCTTCAAGACCTTCGCGCAGGCCGATCACGAATGTCGCGAGCACCGGACACCTCTCTAGAAAATTAGGCAAGCCTTAACTAAGCACGACGAGCATAGACGGTCATCTCACGACGGCAAATCCAGCCATGTTCCCGAGGCCCCCGCGAACTATCGGAAGGAGCGCAGCGTGGGAGGGCTTCGTGGGGTCGGGGTACCCGATAACCTCGCGTCATGCTGGTTGCCGGAGTCGACAGTTCGACACAGTCCTGCAAGATCGTCGTTTGCGATGCGGCGACCGGCCGCATCGTCCGCGAGGCCAGGGCAAGTCACCCCGATGGCACTCAGGTGAGCGCCGCCGCATGGTGGGCGGCGTTCCAGGAAGCGCGCGCGGGCGGACTGCTGGACGACGTGCGGGCGATCGCAGTCGGCGGCCAGCAGCACGGCATGGTCACGCTCGACGACGCTGATGAACTCGTCCGGGACGCGATGCTCTGGAACGACACCAGCTCGGCGCCCCAAGCGGCGCAGCTGGTCGACGAGCTCGGCGGCGCGCCCGCGTGGGTGGACGCCGTCGACCTGGTCCCGGTCGCCAGCTTCACCGGGACCAAGCTGCGCTGGCTTGCGGAGCGCGAGCCGGACAACGCGGCGCGGACAAAGACCGTGGTCCTCCCGCACGATTGGCTCACTGGCCGAATCCTGAAGGACGGCAACGGTTTCGAAGATTGGACCACGGACCGTGGCGATGCTTCGGGGACGGCCTACTGGTCGCCGGTGACCGGTGAATATCGGCGCGACCTTCTCGAGCGCCAGTTCGGCCGTGAGGTGGAGGTGCCTCGCGTTGTCGGGCCGTCAGAGGCGGCCGGCCACACAGTGGACGGCATGCTCGTCGCGGCCGGCACCGGCGATAATGCCGCGGCTGCACTCGGCCTGGCGATCGAGCCCGGCGATGTCGTGGTCTCGCTCGGCACCAGCGGGGCGGTCTTCACCGTGCACGACCGGCCGGTCGGTGACGTGAGCGGAGCCGTTGCCGGCTTCGCGGACGCGACCGGTCGACACCTGCCGCTACTGGCGACGCTCAATGCGGCCCGCGTGCTCGTCGCCGCGGCGAGCACGCTGGATGTCGACTTGGCCGGTCTCGACGCGCTCGCCGCACAGGCGCCGATCGGTGCCGGCGGGCTGACCCTGCTGCCTTACTTCGACGGCGAACGCACCCCGAACCTGCCGACCGCGCAGGGCACGCTGGCCGGCATCACCCGGGCCAACTCGACCCCGGCGCATCTCGCACGGGCGTATGTCGAGGGAATGCTGTGCAACCTGAAAGGCTGCATCGACGCGCTCGCCCGCAACGACATCCAGGCCCGACGCGTGCTGCTCATCGGCGGCGCGGCGGCGGCGGCCACGGTGCGCTCGGCGGCTGCGGACATCTTCGGCGTGCCGATCCTCGTGCCGCAGCCAGGGGAGTATGTCGCCCTCGGCGCAGCGCGCCAAGCGGCGTGGGCTCTCGTCGGCGGCGCGAACCCGCCGGAGTGGGACGTTCCGGTCGCGGCGACGGTCGAGCCGTCCGACCCAGGAGCGGGCGCAGTGGCGGCCGGGCGTTACCGGGACCTCGTCGATGCGACGCACCCTGGAGCCGTCGCCCGCTGATCCGCGCCGGACATGACGAAGCCGACCGCTCCTGCCCTGCTGTGAAGGGCTCGAGCCGGTCGGCTTGTCACGAATGAACGGGTAGGTCAGTCCTCGCCGCGCTCGAACGCGAGCTGTTCGGCATACGGACGCATGCGGTGGACGGTCTGCGAACTCGATCGCTCGTCATGTGTGCGGATGACCTTGTCGCGGTGCAGGTGGTCGAGCAGTCTCGATGTGGTGCTGCGCACGACGGTCGAAGTCTGTGGTGGCATCCCTGAGTCCCTTTCGGTAGCTGGCTCACTCGGACGAAAGGGGTAACGGAGGGCCCCTCCGAATAATTCCCGTCGGGAAGAGTCTTTCGGTCGCGGCTTCGGCGGCGCCGAACGGCGGCTGTGAACACCCGGTGAGAGTTTGCTCTCATCGGCGATAAATGCATCGCGCCGAACATTTCGATATGGAAGTATTGGACTCGGCTCTTCGCTGAGCCGATACACCCGACTTCCAGACCCCGAAGGAGTGACTCCCCATGTCGTTCAGCCCCTACCAGCGTGTGTTGCGCAGTGCCGACGTTCGTCGAGTCCTGCTCCTCGGTCTGTTGCTGCGCATCCCGATCGCGTCCGCTGCCATCGTGCTGACGCTGCACGTGGTGCAGTCGCTCGGGCGTTCCTACTCCGAGGCCGGCTTGGTGGCCGCCGGGGCGACGCTCGCGATCGCCGTGTCCGGACCTTGGCGCGGCAAGCTGCTGGACCGGATGGGGCTGCGGCGTGTCGTGCTGCCCTCGCTGATCGTCAACGCGGTCTGCTGGGCGATCGCACCGTTCGCCGGCTACTGGGCGCTGCTCGTACTCGCAACGACGGCAGGCCTTTTCGTCGTCCCGACCTTCTCGATCATCCGCCAGGGCGTCATCGCAGTGGTCCCCGACGACGACCGTCGCACCGCGCTCTCTTTGGACGGCATGAGCGTCGAGATGGCGTTCATGGTCGGGCCGGTCATCGCCGTCTGGTTGGCAACCGCCTTCGACACTCGGTTCGTGCTTTTCGGCCTGCAGATGGTCGGCGTCCTGGTCGGCATCGCCCTGTTCATCATCAACCCGACGCTGCGCCCGGTCGAGCCCGACACCGACGTCGCCGGTCAGGTCGTGCCACGCACAGCCTGGTTCCGCGCCGGCTTCCTCGGGATCTGTGGTGCCGCTGCAGCTTCGACGATCGTCCTGGGCGGTAGTGACGTCGCGATCGTCGCGGCGATGCGCCACTTCGACGCGGTCGGCCAGATGGGCATCGTGCTGGTGCCGTGGGCGGCCGGCTCGCTCTTCGGCGGCATGATCTACGGCGCGATCTCCCGGCCGATCCAGCCGTTCCTGTTGCTGCTCGGCCTGGCCGCGGCCACTGCACCGATGGCGTTCGCCGGCGGTACGTGGTCCCTCGCCGCAATCTCGTTGATCTCCGGGCTGTTCTGCGCACCGACGATCACGGCCACGGTTGACGCCGTGAGTCGAGTGGTTCCCTCGGCCGCCCGCGGCGAGGCCATGGGGTGGCACGGGTCCTTCATGACCGCAGGGGCGCGCTCGGCGCCCCACTGGCCGGTGCGGCAATCGACAGCTGGGGTTTCGGTGGCGGCTTCCTGCTGGTGTCGGCGATCGGGGTACTGGTCGCGCTCGGTGGGTATGGCGCCCTGCACCTGCACCGCCATCGCGTTGCCATGCACGCACTCGCGGCTTAGTGGGTCCCGGCCTCACTAGGGTGAAGCCGTGACTCGGGTAGCGGTGTTCTTCCTCGGCGGCACCATCAGCATGACCGGCACCGACGGCGGTGGCGCGGTGGTGCGGCTCACCGGCGCAGACCTGCTTCGGACTCCCGAGGTCGAGGCGCTCGGCATCGATGCGGAAGTGGTCGACTTCCGAGCAGCCGGGAGTTCCAGCCTCTCGATCGCGGACCTTGCCGAACTCTTCGACGCCGCCGACAGTGCCGTCACCAACGGCGCCGATGCGGTGGTGATCGTGCAGGGCACCGACACTCTCGAGGAGACGTCGTTCCTGCTCGACCTGTGGTGGCGACTCGATGCACCGGTCGTGTTCACCGGCGCGATGCGCAATCCGGGCCTTCCTGGCCCGGACGGTCCGGCGAATCTGGTTGCTGCACTGCGTGTTTCGGCCTGCTCCGAAGCTCGCGGGCTGGGCGCTCTCGTCGCGCTGAACGACGAGGTCCACGCTGCGCGGTTCGTCGCCAAGCGGCACACCAGCAGCGTCGGCGCGTTCGTGTCACCCAACGCCGGACCGCTGGGCCGGGTCGAGGAGGGCACCGTGCGTTTCCTGACGAGCGTGCCGCGGCATACACCGGTGGGAACGCCGGTCCGTGCCGTGCGCGTGCCACTGATCGTCACGGTGCTCGACGACGACGGCGGGCTCTTCGACGCGGTCGGCGACTGTGACGGTCTGGTCGTCGCGGCCTTCGGCGTCGGTCACCTCCGACCCGAGGTCGCCCACCGGGCTGCCGAGCTGGCAGCAACCAGACCGGTCGTGCTTGCCTCTCGCACCGGTGCCGGTGCGGTCCACGTTGCGACCTATGGCGGGCCGGGAAGTGAGAGCGACCTGGTCGGCCGTGGGTTGCTGCCGGCCGGAACGCTCGACCCGTACAAGGCGCGGCTACTACTCCTGGCGCTGCTCGCATCGGGGCAGGACGCGACCGAGGCGGCAGCCGGGTTCACTCGGTATGTCGGTGGCGCCGTCTAGGGTCGCGTAGGTGAGTGTCGCTCTACGCATCGACTCGTTGTCCGCAGCTCAGGCGCGTCGGATTGCCCTGGCGGCGCAGGGGTTTCGCGATCCCCGGCATCAACCTCCCACGATGCGCACGCTGACCCGCACGCTCGAACGCACCGGAGTGCTGCAGATCGACTCGGTCAACGTGCTGCAGCGGGCGCATTTCATGCCGCTGTTCTCCCGGATGGGTGCCTACGACGTCGGCCTGCTGGACCGTGCTGCGGGGCAAGCACCCCGCCGGCTCGTCGAATACTGGGCGCACTGCGCGGCATACATGCCGGTCGAGCTGTGGCCGGTGATGGTGCATCGGATGCGCGATCACGCTTCCCGAGGGCACACCTGGTTCGGCATACCCGACGACCCGGGTTTGCCGGCGGCGTTGCTGCGCGAGATCGAGCAGGGCGGTCCGGCGACCGCGAGGGATCTGGACGACGGACTGCCGCGGACTCGCGACAACTGGGGCTGGAACTGGTCGAAGACGAAGAAGGCCCTGGAGTTCCTCTTCTTCGCCGGCGAGCTCAGCGTGGCCCGACGCAACACTGCGTTCGAGCGGGTCTACGACCTACCGGAGCGGGTCATCCCGTCGCACGTGCTGGCCCGGCCCGAGCCGACGCTGTTCGAGGCATCGCGCGAGTTGTTGCGCAGAGCCGCCCGATCGTATGGCGTGGCAACCGAATTCGACCTTCGTGACTACTACCGCATGCAGCACTCCCGGGCGCACATCGAGCAAGTCGGACCGGCATTGCAGTCACTCGTCGAGGACGGTGAGCTGCTGCCCGTGACGGTCGAGGGCTGGCGTCGCCCGGCATACCTGCATCGTGACGTGAAGGTGCCGCGCAAGGTCGAGGCGCGGGCCCTGCTGAGTCCCTTCGACCCGCTGGTCTGGCAGCGCGAGCGCACCGAGTCGCTTTTCGACTTCTTCTACCGCATCGAGATCTACGTGCCCGAGGCCAAGCGCGTGCACGGCTATTACGTGCTGCCGTTCCTGCTCGGTGACCGCATCGTCGCCCGGGTCGACCTCAAGGCAGACCGGCGGGGGAGTGCATTGCAGATCCTCGGTGCGTATGCCGAGCCCGGTGCTCCCTCGCACACGGCCCCCGCCCTGGCACAATCCCTGCGGGAGTTGGCGAGCTGGCTCGACCTGACCGACATCGAGGTCGCCGGTCGCGGCGACCTCGCGCCCGCGCTCACCGCCGAAGTGCAGCAGTCGGCCTGACCAGCCTCTGGGCGGGGTGGCTTAGACCCAGCGATACTCGACTTCAGGTCGTCCGGCGCCGGCATAGCGCGAGCGGCGCATCGCCAGACCCGAGTCGCACAAGTATTCCGCGTAGCGGCGCACGGTCACTCGGCTGACCGGCAACCGTTCGGCCAGGTCGCGCGCTGACAACGCGGCATCCGCTTCGCGTAGCACGGAGCTGACCTGGGTCAGCATCTCCTCGGACAGACCCTTCGGCAGCTGGGTCCGCCCGGTCGGCCGCAGCGAACCGAGCATCTGGTCGACGTCCGACTGGCTGGCGAGCGCCGATCCGCGGTCGGCCCGCTCGACATACGCCCGATAAGCCTCGAGTCGCTCGCGCAGGGTCGCGAAGGTGAACGGCTTCAGGACGTACTGCACGACACCCAGCGACACCGCGGAGCGCACCACCTCCAGCTCGCGCGCGGACGTGACAGCGATGACGTCGGCCCGGTGACGCGCGGAGCGCAGTGCCCGCAAGATCTCCAGGCCGTGCCGGTCGGGCAGGTGCATGTCCAGCAGCACGACGTCGACCGGGTGGTCCTGCAGTGCCTGGATCGCCTCCTGACAGGTGCCGACGGTCGCGACGACTGTGAAGCCCTCGACACGCCCGACGTATGCCGTGTGTGCCTCGGCAGCGACCGGTTCGTCCTCGACGACGAGCACGCGCAGGTCAGTCATCGCTGCCATCCACCAGAGGGAGTCGGACGATGAATTGCGTTGGGGGACCCACTACTTCGACGGTTCCCTGCAGGCGGGCGACGGACTGCGCGACCAGCGCCAGGCCGACGCCGCGCCGACCGGCATGCCCTGACTCCTTGGTCGAGTAGCCGCGCCGGAACGCCTGCTCGACGTCGCCACTGAGGCCCGGCCCGTTGTCGGTGACTCGCATCGTCGCCCATCCGTCCTGCACGTCAGCGTGGAAGCGCACGATCCGATCCGTATCGAGATCGGTCACCGCGTCGAAGGCATTATCGACGAGATTCCCGACGATGGTGACGAGGTCAGCGGTGGGTGCAGCGTTCTCGGGCACGGTGGAGTTTTCGATCACCAGCGCGATACCGCGCTCGCGGGCCTGCGCCGCCTTGCCGAGCAGCAGCGCGGTGACTGCAGGCTCTCCGTCGACCGCCCCGACCACCCGGTCGGTGAGACCCTGCGCCTGGTCCAACTCCTCGGTTGCGAAGTTCAGCGCCCGATCGGTGTGCCCGAGCTCGATCAGGGAGACGATCGTGTGCAGCCGGTTGGAGGCCTCGTGCGTCTGCGAGCGCAGCGCGTCGGCGAGACTGCGCGCCGAGTCCAGCTCGCCGGTCAACGCGACCAGTTCGGTGCGGTCGCGCATGGTGACGACATACCCGACCGGCTTGCCACGGGGAGCGACCGTTGCCTTGCTGACCACGAGCGTCCGGCCGTTGGCGATCTGCAACTCGTCGTGCCGTGCGCTGTCGTCGGTCAGCGTGGCGACCATCGGTGCAGGCAATCCGAGCTCGGCCGCTTCCCGCTCGGCGAAGTCCGGTGGCAGATCCAGCAGGCGACGTGCTTCGTCATTCGCGATGCGGACCCGTCCGGTGAGGTCGATGAGCAACAGGCCGTCGGTCACCGCATGCAGGACCGCGTCGTAGTAGTCGTACATCTCCTGCAATTCCTGGGCGCCGAGGCCGTGCGTCTGGCGGCGCACCCGGCGCGAGACCAGTGCGGTGCCGAGGCCGACCAGCAGCGCGGCAAGCAGGCCCGCCCCCAGCACCGTCGGCAGTTGCTCGCTGACCTGATGCGTGACCTCTTCCTTGCGGATGCCGACCGACACCAGCCCGATCACTCGGCCTTCGTCGGTGACCGGCACCACGCACCGCCGGGACGGTCCGAGGGTGCCGGTGTAGTCCTCCACCACCTGGTGACCTTCGGCAGCGGGCCGGATGTGTCCCACGAATGTTTGCCCGATGCGAGCGGGATTCGGGTGGCTGTAACGGATTCCGGCTGGGCTCATGATCACCACGAAGTCGGTGTGGGTCTGCTTCCGGACGCCCTCGGCGAGTGGCTGCAGAGTTGCTGACGGGTCCTTCGCGTGCAGGCCGTCGATCACCTGGGGTTGGGCGGCCACCGACTCGGCGACCGCCAGAACCTGGTTCGTCGCTTGATTGGTGCTGTACTGCCGTGCTTGCACGTAGGCGCCGACGACACCGGCCGCGACCACGATCAGCGCGACGACGACCTCCAGCGCGAAGGTTTGTGCGGCCACGCTCCACCGGCGCGGCGAGCGCAGCCGGAGGTGACCTCTGGTCTCAATAGTCATCGCAGTCGATGAACTCAATGAACACAAACGTGACGGGGATCACTCATGCCGACATTGTCGGTCAGGTTCCCCGAGACCAGGTCGGGGACGGACCAAGACCTTGGAGACGTGAGATGAGTCAAGTGAAGGATGCCGGGCCGGCGGGGTCGCCGACGCCGACCCGCAAGAAGGACCGCACGCACTACTTGTATGCCGCCGTCGTGATCGCCATGGTTGCCGGTGTGGCCGTGGGGATCATCTGGCCGGACTTCGGAGTCCAGCTGAAATGGCTCGGGACCGGATTCGTGAACCTCATCAAGATGATGATCTCACCGATCATCTTCTGCACGATCGTTCTCGGCATCGGCTCGGTCCGTAAGGCCGCATCGGTCGGTCGGATCGGCGGGCTGGCGCTCGGCTACTTCCTGACGATGTCGACGGTGGCGCTCGGGATCGGCCTGGTGGTCGGCAACCTGATCCACCCCGGTTCCGGTCTGCACCTGACCAAGGACCTGGCGGCAACCGGGCACAGCCAGGTGAGTGCCGACAGCGGTGGGACCGTCGCGTTCATCCTCGGCCTGGTGCCCGACACGCTCGTCTCCGCGCTGACCTCCGGGTCGGTGCTGCAAGCGCTTCTCATTGCGTTGCTTGTCGGCTTCGCACTGCAGAAGCTCGGCCCGGCCGGCGAGCCGATCCTGGCCGGCATCAAGCACTGCGAGCGGCTGGTCTTCCGGCTGATGCAAATGATCATGTATGCCGCACCGGTCGGCGCATTCGGCGCGATGGCCGCAGTCGTCGGTGCGACCGGCTGGAAGGCGTTGCAGGGCTTGGCCGTGGTGATGATCGCGTTCTACATCACCTGCTTCATCTTCGTCTTCGGTGTGCTCGGCACCATCCTGTGGGTCGTTGCCCGGGTCAATGTGTTCTCCCTGTTGCGTTACCTGTCCCGTGAGTTCCTGCTGATCCTGTCGACCTCGTCGTCGGAGTCGGCACTGCCCCGCCTGATCGCCAAGATGGAGCATCTCGGGGTGGCGCGTCCGGTCGTGGGCATCACCGTGCCGACCGGCTACTCGTTCAACTTGGACGGCACCGCGATCTACCTGACGATGGGCTCGCTGTTCATCGCCGACGCGCTGGACAAACCGTTCAGCATCGGGCAGCAGATCTCGCTGCTGGTCTTCATGGTCATCGCGTCCAAGGGCGCCGCCGGCGTCACCGGTGCGGGGTTGGCGACACTGGCCGGCGGTCTGCAGTCGCACCGCCCGGATCTGGTGGACGGGGTCGGCCTCATCGTGGGCATCGACCGGATGATGAGCGAGGCCCGGGCGCTGACCAACTTCGCCGGCAACTCGATCGCCACCGTGCTGGTCGGCCACTGGACCGGTGGGCTGGACCGCGTTCAGCTTGATGCCGTGCTCAGCGGTGACAGACCGTTCGACGAGAGCATGCTCGACGACGCCGCCCCGCCGGAGGCGGGCGTCATACCGGATCCGCCGCGGGAACGCGATCGGGTCGACGCGATGAGTCCGGCCGGCTGACCCCGCCTCGCCGACCGAAACCCTTGCCACCCGACCCGCTTGCCGAATGACGGCTTCCTCGCCGAGTGACGGTCTATCCGGCCGTCGCTCGGCGAAGAAGCGCCCTCGCTCGCGAAGGAGGAGCTGGCCCGATTTCAGTCGGGGGCGGTGGCGCTGCTACTGTTGTGTCACCGACTGGTCCGACGTGAGCCGGATCAGTGTGCAAGAGAAGCTAAAGCTTCCACCTCGTGCGGCAGGCAAGTCGCCAGGTTCGGTCCAGTGACGAGATGGTTCGTCGCAGATTCATTATGGGTCTGTTCGACATGCCGGACGCGTTTGCTGTGCTGCCAGAGGCTTCTCGCGCACCACGATGGGTGTCGAGGAGCCTCTTTTTCGTTTCCCCGGCAGTTTTGAACAACGACGAAGGAGCATCACATCAGCGCTGAGACCCGTATCAACGACCGCATCCGGGTGCCGGAAGTGCGGTTGGTTGGGCCGAACGGAGAGCAGGTCGGCATCGTGCGCGTTGAAGACGCGCTGCGCCTGGCCGCTGAGGCTGACCTCGACCTGGTCGAGGTTGCACCCACGGCCAAGCCGCCCGTGGCAAAGCTCATGGACTACGGCAAGTTCAAGTACGAAGCCGCTTTGAAAGCCCGCGAGTCGCGCAAGAACCAAGTCAACACCGTCATCAAGGAGATCAAGCTCCGCCCGAAGATCGATCCGCATGACTACGGCACCAAGAAGGGCCACGTCGTGCGCTTCCTGTCGGCGGGCGACAAGGTCAAGGTGACGATCATGTTCCGTGGACGTGAGCAGTCGCGGCCGGAGCTCGGCTTCCGCCTGCTGCAGCGCCTCGCCGAGGACGTCGCCGAGCTGGGCTTCGTGGAGAGCGCGCCCAAGCAGGACGGCCGCAACATGGTCATGGTGTTGGGTCCGACCAAGAAGAAGGCGGAGGCGCGGGCCGAAGGCCGTCGCCGCCGCGAGCAGGCGCAAGCAGAAGAGACTGCGACCGCCGAAGCCTGAAGTTAATCGAGCCCCTCGCACGAGTACGACGCGCGCGAGTCCGCAACGAGCCATGCCCCTCAGTGGGCCTGGCAAACCATGTAACGAAGGAGATCGGCTATGCCGAAGATGAAGACCCACAGTGGCGCCAAGAAGCGCTTCAAGATCAGCGGGTCCGGCAAGGTCATCCGGCAGCGTGCGCGTCACGTGCACAAGTTCCAGGAGCGCACCAGCAGCCAGGCGCGTCGTCTGGCGAACAACGTCGAGGCATCGGCCCCCGACAGCAAGAAGATCAAGAAGCTGTTGGGCAAGTAAGCCCACTTCACCGAACTCGCCGGTGCCAATGTCTCGTGGCAGCACCGACGAACCACTAGCAATTAGAAGGAGATTCACGTGGCACGCGTGAAGCGGGCGGTCAACGCCCACAAGAAGCGCCGGACCGTTCTGGAGCAGGCCAGCGGCTACCGCGGACAGCGTTCGCGGCTCTACCGCAAGGCCAAGGAGCAGGTCACCCACAGCATGGGTTACAGCTACCGGGACCGTCGCGCCCGGAAGGGTGACTTCCGTCGCCTCTGGATCCAGCGGATCAACGCCGGCGCTCGCGCCAACGGCATGACCTACAACCGCTTCATCCAAGGCCTGAAGGCCGCCGAGGTCGAGGTCGACCGTCGCATGCTCGCTGAGCTGGCCGTCAACGACGCCGCCGCGTTCACCGCGCTGGTCGAGATCGCCAAGGCCAACGTGCCCGCGACTGACGCCAAGGCTGACGCCGTCGCCTGACGCGACACAACGCGCACCCTTTCGAACGACGACTGAACGCCGGTCCTTTTGAGTCCATCGGTCCTCACCAACCCTCGCGCGGAGCGGGTGAAGGCGGTCCGGGCTTTGGGCCGGCGTTCGGCGCGTCAGCGGGCCGAACGCTTCGTTGTCGACGGGCCGCAGGGTGTCCGCGAAGTGCTTCGTTTCGCGCCGAAGACCGTCACCGACCTGTATGTCGACGGCGCCGCGTCGCAGCGGCACGGGCCTTTGGTCGATCTGGCGCGAGACGCGAATATCCAGCTACACCAATGCTCCTCGGCCGTGATGGCCGCGTTGGTTGACACGCAGCATCCCCAAGGTCTCGTTGCGGTATGCCGCCCGGTCGACGTCTCCGTCGAGGACGCGCTGGCTGACGAGTCCGGGTTCGTGGTGTTGCTTGCCCACGTCCGTGACCCCGGCAACGCCGGCACGGTGATCCGTTCGGCCGATGCCGCAGGCGCTCGTGCGGTGATCCTGTCCAGTGCGAGCGTCGATCTCTACAACCCCAAGGTCGTCCGGTCGACAGCCGGCTCGCTGTGGCACCTGCCGATCGCCCTCGGCGGAGACGTCACCGAGTTGATCGCCGCCTGCCGGGAGCGTGGTCGCCGGGTGCTCGCCGCCGATGGAGCCGGCACCACCTTGCTGCCGGACGCCGACCTGAGCGGCGCACACGCCTGGCTGATGGGTAATGAAGCATGGGGCCTGAACGAGGCGTCACGCGCCCAGGCGGACGACGTTGTGCGCGTCCCCATCCACGGTCACGCCGAGTCCCTGAACCTCGCGCTCGCAGCCACCGTCTGTATGTACGCCAGTGCAGACCGCAGCTCCGTGAAGCGCACCTCGTAGGCTCGTTGGATGTTCCACCAGAGCTCGCGGGAGGAGTCGGGGCCAACGCGAAGTATCGGAGCGAAGTACGAGCGGAGCACTTCCTCGGGTGAATACCAGCCCGTGGAGCCTCCGCTGGCTCCGGCTGTCTATGCGGCGCTGCTGGAGCAGCTGCCCGAAGGCGTGGTGGTGGTCGACGCCGAGCGTCGGCTCGTGCTGGCCAACCATCGAGCGGAACGCCTGACCGGCATACAACTCATCGACCGGCTCGGCGAGGACATCCGCAAGGCACTGCCACTGCTGGGTGCTGACGGGCGTTCCTACTGGGCGACCGACGACCCGTGGGGCGGCCTGCGGACCCGTAGCGGGTCACCCGAGCAACGGCTGATGCTGGCCGACGGCCGCAGCGTGCTGGCCGCCACCCGGCACATCCGGGCGGGCTCGGAGCGCACCTTGCAATGGCTGGTGATGACCATGCGCAGCACGACGGCACGTGATCGCATCGAGTCCGAGACCTCGGCGCTGGTGACCACGATCGCCCACGAGTTACGTGCCCCACTGGGTGCTGTCCGTGGCTTCTCCCGCACGCTGCGCAACCGGTGGGACCAACTGCGTGACGACCAGAAGTTGTGGATGCTGGATGCCATCGACACCGACGCCGCACGACTACAGCGCCAGGTCGGCGAGTTGCTGGACATCTCCCGTCTCGACACCGGGCGGCTGGTGCTGCGGACCCGTGAGGTCGACCTGTTGTCGCTGGTCCGGGCCGGGATCGCGCGCGTCGTGTCGACCGGCGTCGATGCCGACCGGTTCCGGGTCGTCAGCGAGTTCGAGGAGGTGTCGCTCGTCGCCGATCCGGACCGCCTCACCCAGGTGCTGTCCAACCTGCTCGAGAATGCCGTTCGGCACGGTCGCGGGACCGTGACCGTGACCGTCGAGCTCCGCCGACGCGAACTGCAGCTCGACGTGTCGGACGATGGCCCGGGCATCGCCCCCGAGCACCGTTCCTTGGTGTTCACCCGCTTCTGGCAGGGCCGCGGCCGCGGTGGCAACGGACTCGGCCTGTATGTCGTGCACGGTCTGGTGGTTGCGCACGGCGGCAGGATCGAAGTCCTCGATCAGCCCGGCGGTGCGACGTTCCGGCTGACGTTGCCACGTCATACGCCGGAACGGGACGAACCTAGTGCCGTGAGTCAGGGATAGAGCACGCACCACACAGCGGGGGAATCGAGCTTCCGGGAGTGACCTAGACTCAGGCGCTGTGTCTGGTCCCAACACGTCATACGATCCCGTCGAGGTGGCCGCTCTCGACCCCGCAGCCATCGAGCAAGCCGTCCAGGACGCGCTGAGTGCCTTTGCCGGCGCCGCGACCCTGGACGATCTGAAGGCTGCTCGCACGGCGCACACAAGCGACAAAAGCCCACTCGCGCTTGCCAATCGGGAGATCGGCGCGCTGCCACCATCGGCGAAGGCGGAGGCCGGCAAGCGGGTCGGTCAGGCACGCGGCAAGGTCAACGCCGCGTTGGCTAGGCGGCAGGCCGAGCTGGAGATCGAACGCGACGAGCGCATCCTGGTCGAGGAGGCCGTCGACGTCACGATGGTGCCCGGACGGCGCCCGCTCGGGCGGCGTCATCCGGTCGACCTGATGGGCGAACGGATCGCCGACCTCCTCGTCGGGATGGGCTGGGAGATCGCCGAGGGGCCTGAGGTCGAGGCCGAGTGGTTCAACTTCGACGCGCTCAACTTCGACGTCGACCACCCGGCTCGGCAGATGCAGGACACCTTCTACATCGCGCCGGAGGACAGCGGGCTCGTGCTGCGCACGCACACCTCACCGGTTCAGGCGCGCTCGCTGCTCGAGCGCGGTGTGCCGCTGTATGTCGGGTGCATCGGCCGCGTCTACCGCACTGACGACCTGGACGCGACACACATGCCCGCGTTCCATCAGATCGAGGGCCTGGCTGTCGATAAGGGCATCACGATGGCGCACTTGAAGGGCACCCTCGACCGGATGGCGAGTGAGCTTTTCGGCGAAGGCATCACCACCCGCCTGCGCCCGTCGTTCTTCCCGTTCACCGAGCCGTCGGCCGAGATGGACCTGCGCTGTTTCGTATGCCGTGGCGAGAACCCCGACTGCCGGTCGTGCAGCGGCACCGGCTGGATCGAGTGGGGTGGCTGCGGCATGGTCAACCGAAATGTGTTGCGAGCGTGCGGAATCGACCCCGATGTCTACTCCGGGTTCGCGTTCGGCATGGGCATCGACAGGGCATTGCAGTTCCGCACCGGACAGTCGGACATGCGGGAGCTGATCGAGGGCGACGTGCGTTTCGACACACAGTTCGGGATGGAGATCTGATGCGGATTCCGTTGGATTGGCTGGGGGAGTATGTCGAGCTGCCGGCCGGGACCGGTGGCGCGGACGTCGCTGCTGCGCTGGTGCGCGTCGGGCTGGAGGAAGAGGGCCTGCACGGCGGCGAGGTGACCGGACCGCTGGTGGTGGGCCGGGTGCTCACCAAGGAGCCGGAGGAGCAGAAGAACGGCAAGACCATCAACTGGTGCACCGTCGACGTCGGCGCTGCCAACGGCACCGGGGAGCCGCAGGGTATCGTGTGCGGTGCGCACAACTTCGAGGTCGGTGACCTCGTCGTCACGGTGCTGCCGGGCGCGGAACTCCCTGGTGGCTTTGCGATCTCGGCTCGCAAGACCTACGGGCACGTGTCCGCCGGGATGATCTGCGCTGCCGACGAGCTCGGCCTTCCGGACGACGGGTCGGGCGGGATCATCCGACTGGCCGATCGGCTGCCAGGGGCGCAGCTGGAGCCGGGGCAGGACGCCATACCGCTGCTCGGGCTGGATCGCGAGACCGTCGAGATCAACGTCACGCCGGACCGCGGCTACTGCTTCGCCATACGAGGTGTGGCGCGGGAGTTCGCCCTGTCGGAGGGGATCGACTTCACCGACCCGGCTGCCGCGCTGGCCGCTGCCGCACCTGCCGCCAACAACGATGGCCATGAGGTGCGCGTCGAGGACGACGCTCCGCTGCGGGACGTCGTGGGTTGCGATCGTTTCGTCGCCCGCGTGGTGCGCGGTGTCGACGTCGCAGCACCGACCCCCGGCTGGATGGCGACACGACTCACCGAGGCCGGCATGCGCCCGATCTCGTTGCCGGTCGACATCACCAACTACGTCATGCTCGGACTCGGGCAACCGCTGCACGCCTACGACCTGGCCACGGTCGAAGGCCCGATCGTCGTACGCCGCGCACGTCCCGGCGAGAAGGTGAAAACCCTTGACGGATCGGAGCGTTCGCTCTTCGCCGAGGACCTCCTGATCACCGATGGCGGCGAGCGAGGGCTCGGCATCGCCGGCGTCATGGGCGGCTTCGACTCCGAGGTGAGTGACGCCACGACAGACGTGCTGATCGAGGGCGCGCACTTCGACCCGATCACCGTCGCGCGCTCGGCTCGCCGGCACAAGCTGCCCTCCGAGGCGTCCAGGCGCTTCGAGCGCGGCGTCGACTCAGCACTCGCACCCGCTGCCGTCGAGCTAGTGGTGCAGTTGCTCGTCGAGTTCGGTGGCGGCACGGCCGACTCCGGCGTCACCGACCTGGACAACACTCCCGCGATGCCGGTGATCAGTTTCGACCCGGCTCTGGCCTCGCAGCTGGTCGGCATGACCTACGACGAGGAGCAAGTGGCACGGGTGCTGCACGACGTCGGCTGTGCGATCGACCGCGGCGCGACGCCGTGGTCGGTGACCCCGCCGTCCTGGCGACCGGACCTGCACACCGGGCCGGACCTGGTCGAGGAAGTAGCCCGTGTCGTCGGGTACGACCAGATCCCGTCCATCCTTCCAACGCCACCTGGTGGCCGTGGCCTGACCCACGATCAGCAGTCCCGTCGGATGGTCACCAATGTCCTTGCGGCACAAGGCTTTTGCGAGATCTGGTCGGCGCCGTTCGTCTCCGACGAGCGTCACCAGGCACTGGGCTACTCGGTGGAAGCCGCGCGCGCGAGGACCGTGCGGATCGCGAATCCGTTGTCCGAGGAGCAGCCGCTGATGCGGATCTCCGTCCTGTCGACCATGGTCGACGCGCTGAAGCGCAACGTCGCCCGTGGGAGCAAAGACGTGGCGCTCTTCGAGCAGGGTCTGGTCATCGCGCTCGACGCGCCGCAGGTGCAGGCGCCGTCCTCGCCGGTGGGGGTCCTGCCCGCGCCGGAACTGCTCGACCGGATCCGCGCAGCCGTGCCGCCGCAGCCGCGACATCTCGGCCTGCTGATGACCGGTGAGGTCGCCCGCAGCGGATGGTGGGGTAGCGGCCGGCAGACGGACTGGAGCGACGCGATCGCCGCGGTGCGTGGCGTTGCCGAGGCACTCGCCGTGCCGGTGCAGGTGGCGGCCGACGACGTGGCGCCATACCACCCGGGGCGTTGTGCACGGTTCACGCTGGCCGACGGGACCCTCGTCGGACATGCCGGCGAGCTGCACCCGAAGGTCGTTCAGCAACTCGGCCTGCCGGACCGCACCGTCGGCGCCGAGATCGATCTGGATGTCCTGATCGCGGCGAGCGTCGAGCCGGTCGCTTCGGCGCCGATCAGCACGATGCCGCATGCCAGCAGTGACGTGGCGCTCGTGGTCGACCGCGGCGTCACCGCCGCGGCGGTGGAGGCCGCGCTGCGGGAGGGCGCTGGACCGCTGCTGGAGACGATCCAGTTGTTCGATGCCTACCAGGGTGACCAGGCGGGCGAGGGCAAGAAGTCGCTGGCCTACCGGATGGGTTTTCGAGCGGCCGACCGCACGCTGAAGACCGAAGAGGTCAACGCCGCCCGAGACGCAGCCGTCGCTGCGGCCGGCAAAGCGACCGGGGCGGCACAACGCGCCTGACAACACCCAGCATGACTATGCGCGGGCGTGTATAGTCATGCAGGTGTTGTCTGTAGCCGTCGCCGGAGCCAGTGGCTATGCCGGTGGAGAGATCCTTCGTCTGTTGATCGGGCACCCCGAGGTGACGATCGGCGCCGTGACGGCAGCCTCGTCCGCGGGTGACCCGTTGGGCCGGCACCATCCGAACCTGACGCCATTGGCCGAGCGGGTGCTGCAGGCCACCAGCTCCGAGACGCTGGCCGGTCACGACGTTGTTTTTCTCGCCCTGCCGCACGGTGCGTCTGCTGCGCTGGCACGGCAGCTGCCGGATGACGTGACGATCATCGATTGCGGTGCTGACTTCCGGCTGACCGACCCGGCCGCCTGGCAGGAGTTCTACGGCTCCGAGCACGCCGGCAGCTGGGCCTACGGGCTGCCCGAGCTCATGGTCGAAGCTGGCAAGAAGCAGCGTGCCCAGCTGACGGGTGCGACACACATCGCGGTGCCGGGTTGTTACCCCACCGCCTCCTCACTCGCGCTGGCACCGGCGTTCGCGGCCGGGCTCGCGACAGGGGACGTGGTCATCGTTGCGGCCAGTGGCACCTCCGGCGCCGGCAAATCACTGAAGCCACACCTGCTCGCGGCCGAGGCCATGGGCTCGATGAGTCCGTATGGCGTGGGCGGCAGCCACCGACATACGCCCGAGATCGAGCAGAACCTCTCCCGCGCAAATGGAGATTCGGTGGCGGTGTCCTTCACTCCGACCCTCGCGCCGATGCCGCGCGGCATCCTGGCGACGTGCTCGGCGAGGGTGGCGCCGGGCACGACCACGGCTCAGGCGCGGACCGTGTATGCCGAGGCGTATGACGCCGAGCCCTTCGTGCACGTGCTGCCCGAGGGTGTGTGGCCGACGACCGGGGCGGTGCTCGGCTCCAACAACGTCCAGGTGCAGGTGACCGTCGACGAGCGGGTCGGCCGGCTGATCGTGGTGGCTGCGATCGACAACCTCACCAAAGGCACCGGCGGGGGAGCCGTGCAGTGCCTCAACCTGTCATGCGGATTCGACGAGCAACTCGGCCTACCGACGACCGGAGTGGCTCCGTGACACCTGTCGAGGTCGCACGCCCCTACCCAGCCAAAGGAGCCAAACAATGAGCGTGACTGCAGCACAAGGGTTTCGGGCCGCGGGAGTGATCGCCGGGCTGAAGCCGAGCGGGAAGTCCGACCTGGCGGTCGTCGTCAACGACGGGCCCGCCCACGTAGCAGCCGCGGTCTTCACCAGTAACCGGGTCGAAGCGGCTCCGGTGACCTGGTCGCGTCAGGTCGTGAGCGACGGCCGCGTCGATGCGGTGATCCTCAACTCCGGTGGCGCCAACGCGATTACCGGTGCCCAGGGTTTCGCCGACACGCACGCGACTGCCGAGCACCTGGCGGCGTCGGTCGGGCTGTCGGCAGGCGATGTCGTCGTCTGTTCGACAGGCCTGATCGGCGAGTTGTTGCCCATGCCGAAGCTGCTGGCAGGAGCCGACGAAGCGGTCAAAACGCTGTCGGCAGAAGGGGTTCGGCCGCGGCGCAGGCAATCATGACCACCGACACAGTGGCCAAGCAGTCCGTCGTGACACAGGACGGCTGGACCGTCGGCGGTATGGCGAAGGGCGCGGGCATGCTTGCACCGTCGCTCGCGACGATGCTGGTGGTCATCACCACCGACGCGGTCATCGACGCGTCGGATGCTGACGAGGCGCTCCGCGCAGTAACGGCAACGACTTTCGACCGGATCGACTCCGATGGGTGCCAGTCGACCAACGACACGGTGCTGCTGATGGCCTCCGGCGCATCCGGTGTGCAACCGGACAAGACGAAGTTCGGCGTGGCACTGGCCCAGGTGTGCGCCGATCTCGCGCAGCAACTGATCGGCGACGCCGAGGGCGCGGCACACGACATCGAGATCGAGGTCGTACACGCCGCAGATCTGGACGATGCCCTGGAAGTCGGCCGGTCCATCGCCCGCAACAACCTCTTCAAGTGTGCGATCTTCGGCCAGGATCCCAACTGGGGGCGCATCCTGGCCGCGGTCGGTACGACGAAGGCAGCCTTCGAACCGCATCGACTTGCGGTGTCGATCAACGGAATTCAGGTATGTCGCGACGGTGGCGTCGGCGAGGATCGGTCCCTCGTCGACCTCGCCGGGCGCAAGGTGCACATCGTGGTCGACCTCGCCGCGGGCGAGCACACCGCCACGATCTGGACCAATGACCTCACACACGACTACGTCCACGAGAACTCGGCCTATTCGACATGAAAACCCACCCCACCAAGACACCCCACGAAGTCCTCCCTCCTTCGTCGTCCGGTACTTCGCAGGGACCCCGTCAGTACTCCCTCGTTCCTCGCTCGCTACTTCGCGGGGGCCCCGAGTGAAGCGCGTACCAACAGACCTGGCCGGCGCAGCGGTCAAGGCGACCACCCTGGTCCAGGCGCTGCCCTGGCTCGAACGCTTCCGCGGAGCACTTGTCGTGATCAAGTACGGCGGCAACGCCATGATCGACGACGAGCTCAAGGCTGCCTTCGCCCAGGACGTGGCCTTCCTGCGTTACGCGGGCCTCCGGCCGGTCGTCGTGCACGGTGGCGGCCCGCAGATCCAGCGGATGCTCGACCGGCTCGACATCGCGTCGGAGTTCAAGGGCGGCCTGCGTGTCACATCGACCGAAGCGATGGACGTCGTGCGAATGGTGTTGACCGGGCAGGTGTCCCGCGAACTCGTCGGGCTGATCAACCAGCACGGTCCCCTGGCGGTCGGGATGTCGGGCGAGGACGGGGCGCTCTTCGGCGCCCGCCGTCGTGGCGCGGTCGTCGACGGCGAGACTGTCGACATCGGCCACGTCGGTGACGTCGTCACGGTCAATCCCGCGGCGGTGCAGGACCTGCTGGATGCCGGCCGGATTCCGGTCGTGTCCTCGGTCGCCCCCGATGTCGACGTCGAGGGCGAGGTGCTCAACGTGAACGCCGACACCGCTGCCGCGGCACTCGCAGTGGCGCTCGGCGCGCTCAAGCTGGTTGTGCTGACCGATGTCGAGGGCGTGTATGCCGACTGGCCCGATCGCGACAGCCTGCTCAGCTCGTTGCCGGTGAGCCAGGCCGAGGATCTGATGGGCCGGGTCGACGCAGGGATGGTGCCGAAACTCGAAGCGTGCGTGCGCGCCATACGCGGGGAGTGCCGCAGGCCCACGTCGTCGACGGGCGGTCACCACACTCCATCCTGCTGGAGATCTTCACCGACGACGGCATCGGCACGATGGTCCTCCCCGACGACACCAACGAACGGAAGGCACCATGACCACGAACAGCGAATGGTTGCAACGGTATTCGGACAGCGTGCTCGGAGTCTTCGGCACGCCGCCGATCGTGCTGGACCACGGCGACGGGTGCTACGTCTGGGACGTCGACGGTCGCCGCTACCTCGACCTGGTCGGCGGCATCGCGGTCAACGCACTCGGTCATGGGCACCCCGCACTGGTGGCCGCCGTGTCCAAGCAGGTCGCCGAGGCGGTGCACATCTCCAACCTGTTCACTTCACCCGGTCAGATCCGGCTCGCGGAGCGTCTGCTGGAGGTCGCCGGCGCACCGGACGGATCGCGCGTGTTCTTCGGCAACTCCGGCGCCGAGGCCATGGAAGCCGCGATCAAGCTCGCCCGTCGTACCTGCCGCACCGGCATCGTCGCTGCCGAGCACGCCTTCCACGGCCGCACGACCGGCGCCCTCGCGCTGACCCACAAGGCCGCCTATCGCGAGCCGTTCGAGCCCTTGCTGCCCGGCGTCGTGCATGTTCCGTATGACGATGTCGAGGCGTTGCGCGAGGCGGTCGACGAGACGACCAGTGCAGTCGTACTCGAGCCGGTTCAGGGCGAAGCCGGCGTCATCGCACCATCGATCGACTTCTTGCAACAGGCACGCGAAATCACCACGGCCGCAGGCGCTTTGCTGATCATCGACGAGATCCAGACCGGCATCGGGCGCACCGGTCGCTGGTTCGGCTTCCAGCACGCCGGCATCGTTCCTGACGCGATCACCATCGCCAAAGGGCTGGGTGGTGGCGTTCCGATCGGCGCGATGATCACCTTCGGCCCAGAGGTGTCGAGGCTCCTTACCGCCGGCCAGCACGGTACAACGTTCGGCGGTAACCCGTTGGCCGCCGCGGCCGGGCTCGCGGTGTTGGACACGATCGAGCAGGACGGTCTGCTGGCTCACGCCCAACGCATGGGCAGGCATCTTGCGGAGACAGTCGATGCTGCGCACATCCCGCACGTGACCGGAGTTCGTGGACAGGGGTTGCTGCGTGCGATCGTCTTCGATGCCCCGATCAGTGCCGGCGTGGCCGTCGCGGCCCGCAACGCCGGGGTGATCATCAATCCCGTTGCGCCCGAGGCGATTCGACTGGCGCCGCCGCTCGTCATACAAGCTGAGCAGCTGGACGATTTCGTCGCAGCGCTCCCCGATTTCGTCAAGGAGGCGACTAGCGCATGACCCGACACTTCCTGCGGGACGACGACCTGACACCCGCCGAGCAGGCCACCGTGCTCGACCGCGCAGCCGAGCTCAAGGCAGATCACTTCGCGCGACGCCCGCTCGAGGGGCCGCGAGCCGTGGCGCTCATCTTCGACAAGCCGACCCTGCGCACGCAGCTGTCGTTCACCGTCGGCGTTGCCGAACTCGGTGGCCACCCGATGGTGGTCGACGGCAACCTCGCGCAAATCGGCTCGCGTGAATCGATCGCGGACGTGACGAGGGTGATCGAGAGACAGGTCGCCGCGATCGTATGGCGCACCTACGAGCAGTCCCGCATCGACGAGATGGCGGCGAACTCCGGTGTGCCAGTTGTGAATGCGCTGACCGACGATTTCCACCCGTGCCAGATCCTGGCAGACCTGCTGACCATCCGCGAGCACAAGGGCGAGCTTGCCGGCCTGACCATGACGTATGTCGGTGACGGCGCGAACAACATGGCGCACTCCTACCTGCTCGGTGGGGCGACCGCCGGAATGCAGGTGCGTATCGGTGCACCGGCCACGCATCAACCGCGCGCGGACATTCTGCAGCGAGCGAGTGAGATTGCCGGCCAGACCGGCGGGGCGGTGCTCGTCACCGACGACCCGGTTGCGGCAGTCCTCGACGCGGACGTCGTCATCACTGACACGTGGGTGTCGATGGGCCAGGAGGCCGAGGCGGGGGACCGCAAGGGCGACGAGAGCCCCTTCACCAAGTTCGCGGTCGACAGCGCATTGGTCGGCCACGCCGCCCAGGACGCGATCGTCATGCACTGCCTGCCGGCTTATCGCGGCTTCGAGATCAGTGGTGAGGTCATCGACGGTCCGCAGTCCGTCGTGTGGGACGAGGCCGAGAACAGGCTGCACGCGCAAAAGGCCATCCTGTCGTTCCTGCTCGAATCATGATGCGCCGCAACCGAATCGGCGACCTCGGATGACCAACGACAGTCCGCTGGCGTCGAATCGGACAGCCCGCCAGCAACGGATCGTCGAGGTCCTGACTCGCGAGTCGGTCGGCTCGCAGGCATCTCTGGCACAACGCCTGAAGGCCGACGGCATACAGGTCACCCAAGCAACCCTGTCCCGAGACTTGCTCGAGCTCGGCGCCGTGAAGGTGCGCCACGGCCGGCAACTCGTGTATGCCGTGCCCGGCGAGGGCGGCAACCGAACCCTTGTCAGCGGAGTCGACGGCCTCGATACACAGACAGACGCTCGTCTGCGACGCATCTGCGCCGAACTGCTGGTCGCAGCGACCGTCTCGGGCAACCTCGTGGTGCTGCGAACCCCGCCCGGCGCCGCGAACTTCCTCGCTTCCGCGATCGACCATGCCGATCTGCCGCACGTCCTCGGCACGATCGCCGGAGATGACACGATTCTGATCATCGCCGTCGATGGCCAGGCCGTCCCGGTGAGCGACCATCTGCTGGAGCTGGCCGGCGCAGGATGAGCGACCTGCTGACTACTACCCCCGTACCGATGACCAGTGAGAGTGAGCACTCCGTGACCGACGCCGAACAACGACTCAGCCTGTGGGGCGGCCGATTCGCAGGAGGCCCTGCGGACGCATTGGCCGCACTGTCGAAGTCGACCCATTTCGACTGGCGCCTGGCGCCATACGACATTGCCGGCTCGAAGGCGCACGCGCGCGTGCTGCATGCGGCGGGCCTGCTCGACGAGGCAACAGCCAGCGCCATGCTCGGTGCGCTGGATCAGTTGGCCGCGGACGTCATGGACGGCACCTTCACCCCAGCGCAGGATGACGAGGACGTCCATACCGCGCTTGAGCGTGGCTTGATCGAGCGTGCGGGCGCGGATGTCGGCGGTCGGCTGCGTGCCGGCCGCTCGCGCAACGATCAGGTTGCCACCCTGTTCCGGATGTACCTGCGTGATCACGCACGCCTGGTGGCCGGGCTGCTGCTCGACGTCGTCGACGCGCTCATCGCGCAGGCCGGCGAACATCTCGAGGTGGCGATGCCGGGTCGCACGCACCTGCAACACGCACAGCCGGTGCTGCTCGCGCACCACCTGCTGGCGCATGCCTGGCCGCTGCTGAGGGACGTCGAGCGCTTTCGCGACTGGGACCGTCGCACCGACGAATCGCCATACGGCTCAGGTGCACTCGCCGGATCATCGTTGGGACTCGACCCAGGTGCTGTGGCGAAGGATCTTGGGTTCAGCACCTCCACCCGCAACTCGATCGACGGCACGGCCGGCCGCGACTTCGTCGCCGAGTTCTCCTTCGTGTCGGCCATGTCGGCGGTGGACATCTCGCGCTTCGCCGAGGAGGTGGTTCTCTGGGCGACCAAGGAGTTCTCCTTCGTCACGCTGGACGACGCGTTCTCGACCGGGTCGAGCATCATGCCGCAGAAGAAGAATCCGGACGTCGCCGAGCTCGCGCGCGGCAAGGCGGGCCGCCTTGTCGGCGACCTGGCCGGCCTGATGACGACGCTGAAGGCACTGCCGCTGGCCTACAACCGAGACCTGCAGGAGGACAAGGAGCCGGTGTTCGACGCGATCGACACCCTCGAGGTGCTGCTCCCGGCGTTCTCCGGCATGGTCGCGACCCTGACCTTCCACCCGGACCGGCTGAACTCCCTTGCCCCGCAAGGCTTTGCGCTCGCTACCGACATCGCCGAGTGGTTGGTCAAGCAAGGGGTGCCGTTCCGCGTGGCCCACGAGGTCGCGGGGGAGTGCGTTCGGGTCTGCGAGTCGCGTGACATCGAGCTGTGGGACCTGTCCGACGACGACCTGGCGACCATCAACCCGGCGCTGACGCCGGAGGTTCGCTCCGTGCTCAGCGTCGAGGGATCCCTGGCATCTCGCGACGGCGTCGGTGGCACGGCGCCGGTACGTGTGGCGGAGCAGCTGCAGCAAGCCCGGGATGCGTCCGCCGCCGCTCGACCCTGGGCCGTGGCGGAGATCGATTTCCCCAGCGAGTCCGCTGACCGCATCCGCGCCGCGGGTCGAGTGCTGCGAAGGGCTTCGAGGGGGAGATCTGCAACACTTCGGCCGTGGCGATGATTGTGCAGTTGGTCGGTCCCCCAGCCTGTGGCAAGCGCACGATCGGCGCTATCATCGCGAAACGGACCGGGGCCGCTCTCATCGACAACCACCTGATCAACGATCCGGTCTTCACCGCGCTCGGGGTGAACGGTGTCGGAAGCCTGCATCCGCAGGCGATCCCGATGGCCGGGCGAGTGCGACAGATCGTTCACGAAGCCGTGCTTGCGGCACCGCCGGGGACGTCCCACATCTTCACCAACTGGCTGGTCGACACACCGGAAGACGCGTTCGCCGGTCAGGAGATCCGTGCGCTGGCGGCGGCTCGAGACGCTTCGTTCTTCCCCGTGTGGCTGACCTGTGCCCCCGATCAGATCCGGCACCGACTGACGCTGCCGGATCGCGCGGTCCGCAACAAGCTGCGTGACCCGTCCCGCGTGGACGACATTCTGGCTCAGGGCATCGCACCAGCCCCGGACGACGCTCTCCGGCTCGAGACCACCGATCTCGACGCTGACACCGCCGCCGGCGAGATCCTGGCCTGGGTCGATGCGCACCACTGAACCGTTCGCCACGGCGCACCGACTCCTCGGGGCGCACCTGATCGGGCGAGGCGTCACCGTCCGGATCACCGAGGTCGAGGCGTATGACGGGGCGAACGACCCCGGCTCGCACGCATTCCGTGGCCGTACGCCGCGCAACGAGATCATGTTCGGTCCGGCAGGTCACCTCTACTGCTATTTCAGCTACGGCATGCACACCTGTTGCAACTATGTCTGCGGACCCGATGGCAGAGCTGCCGCGGTGCTGTTGCGCGCGGGCGAGGCGCTCGACGGTGTCGAGTTGGCGCGCGAACGCAGGAACGTCGCAGCGGATCGGAACCTCGCCCGGGGGCCTGCCTGCCTGACACAGGCGCTCGGCATCGAGCTCGGTGACAACGGAACAGCCCTGCACGACGATGCTTCGCCGGTGCGCGTGGAGTGGTGTGTTTTGTTGCCGGAGAAGTCGATCCGGTCGGGTCCGCGAGTCGGTGTCAGCGGCCCGGGTGGGGATGGCGCGTCATACCCCTGGCGCTTCTGGATCGACGGCGACCCGACGGTTTCCGCGTATCGCGCCGCGAAACCGCGTCGTCGCGCATCGAGTTGATACGGCAGGCTTAACCCTGTCCGGCATCAGCCGAGGGGCACAACCGAGAGGACGGAACACATCGTGAGCGAGATCTTCGACGAGCTGCAGTGGCGTGGCTTGGTGGCGCAGACCACCGACCTGGAGTCACTGCGCGTTGCTCTTCGTAGTGGGCCGCTGACCATGTATGTCGGGTTCGACCCGTCCGCCGACTCGTTGCACATCGGCAACCTGGTGCAGCTGATCGTCGCCCGCAAGATGCAACGTGCCGGGCACCGCGTGTTGTGCCTGGTCGGCGGTTCCACCGGACTGATCGGCGACCCGAAGCCCGACTCCGAACGCGTCATGCGCAGCAAGGACGAGGTCGCCGCCGCTGTTGCCCTCATCCGCCAGCAGGCGGAGGCGTTGCTCGACTTCGACGGCGACAACCCGGCGATGATGGTCAATAACCTGGACTGGACCGAGCCGATATCCGCGCTGGACTTCCTACGTGACTACGGAAAGCACTTCCGGGTCAACGCGATGATCAAGAAGGAAGCTGTCGCCCGCCGGCTGAACAGCGACCAAGGGATCAGCTACACGGAGTTCAGCTACCAGATCCTGCAGGGGTTGGACTTCTTGCACCTCTACCGCGCCGAGAGTTGCACACTGCAACTCGGTGGCAGTGATCAGTGGGGCAACCTGCTGGCCGGCGTCGACCTGATCCACTCCGCCGAGGGTGTCTCAGTCCATGCCATGACAACGCCCCTGATCACGGACGCGAGTGGTCGCAAGTACGGCAAGTCGGAGGGCAACGCTCTCTGGCTGAATCCGGACCGTATGTCGCCATACGCCTTCTACCAGTTCTGGATCAACCTCGACGACGCCGACGTGATCGACAAGATGCGGGTCTTCACCGAGCAGGACGAGGCTGCGATTGCGGACTTCGCGCGTCAGGTCGCCGACGAGCCGTTCCGCCGGGCGGCGCAAAAGGCGCTGGCTCAGGAAATGACGACGCTGGTGCACGGCGCGGACGCGACCGCGGCGGTGCAAGCGGCGTCCGAGGCTCTCTTCGGCAAGGGGGATGTCTCCGCTCTCGATGCCCGCACGTTGCAGGACGCCACAGCGGAGCTGCCGGGGGCGGAGATAACACCTGGCACGACCATCGTCGACGCGTTGATCGCGGTCGGCATCGCCGACTCGCGGAATGCCGCTCGCCGGCTGATCGGTGAGGGTGGTGTCTCAGTCAACAACGTGAAGGTCGCCGATCCGGAGGCTCTGCTCGGGGGCGACGCGTTCTTGCATGGTCAGGTCGCTCTACTCAAGCGTGGCCGCAAGCACCTGGCAGCGGCCCGACTCGCCGCGTGACGGGTCGGCTCCATCCGGTCGAAAACGGCGGGATGGAGCCGATTTGCATGTCCGGGCATGCGCTGGGTAGTGTCTCTCCTCGCGCCTCGGCACCGAGCGCACAACGACGGAAGTCGATGTGCACGAGGTCACGGGCGCAGGGTCCACCCTCAAGTTGCCGGCAGCAGCCGACTCAGGTAAGGTTGATCCTCGTTGCCAGGGAGGCACGGACACCGCAGGCGAGAGCCTCGGCGGCCGGTCCCAGAGCAGCAAATCCACTCCTTCTGATCGATCTGATCGCTTTTGGTTCGCCAAAAACATCGATTTGGAAAGACACCGGAGAGAGTGTTAAGTTTTAAAAGCCCCCGGAGCTAAGCAAGAAAAGCGGAGCAAAAGGGTGCAGTCGTTTTTTGAGAATTCAACAGCGTGTCGAATGATTGATGCCAATTGTTTGTTGGTTTGATCGTTTTTGTAGCATTTTTTGCTCTTGATCGATTTTTGCCAGTTTTGGATTCTTTTTTGGAGAGTTTGATCCTGGCTCAGGACGAACGCTGGCGGCGTGCTTAACACATGCAAGTCGAACGATGATGCTCCAGCTTGCTGGGGTGGATTAGTGGCGAACGGGTGAGTAACACGTGAGTAACCTGCCTTTCACTTTGGGATAAGCCTTGGAAACGGGGTCTAATACCGGGTATACACATATTGTCGCATGGTGGTGTGTGGAAAGCTTTTGTGGTGGAAGATGGACTCGCGGCCTATCAGCTTGATGGTGGGGTAGTGGCCTACCATGGCTTTGACGGGTAGCCGGCCTGAGAGGGTGACCGGCCACACTGGGACTGAGACACGGCCCAGACTCCTACGGGAGGCAGCAGTGGGGAATATTGCACAATGGGCGGAAGCCTGATGCAGCGACGCCGCGTGGGGGATGAAGGCTTTCGGGTCGTAAACTCCTTTCAGCAGGGACGAAGCTTTTGTGACGGTACCTGCAGAAGAAGCACCGGCTAACTACGTGCCAGCAGCCGCGGTAATACGTAGGGTGCGAGCGTTGTCCGGAATTATTGGGCGTAAAGAGCTTGTAGGCGGTTTGTCGCGTCTGCCGTGAAAGCCCAGGGCTTAACCCTGGGTCTGCGGTGGGTACGGGCAGACTAGAGTGTGGTAGGGGAGACTGGAATTCCTGGTGTAGCGGTGAAATGCGCAGATATCAGGAGGAACACCGATGGCGAAGGCAGGTCTCTGGGCCACTACTGACGCTGAGAAGCGAAAGCATGGGGAGCAAACAGGATTAGATACCCTGGTAGTCCATGCCGTAAACGTTGGGAACTAGGTGTGGGCCTCATTCCACGAGGTCCGTGCCGTAGCTAACGCATTAAGTTCCCCGCCTGGGGAGTACGGCCGCAAGGCTAAAACTCAAAGGAATTGACGGGGGCCCGCACAAGCGGCGGAGCATGCGGATTAATTCGATGCAACGCGAAGAACCTTACCAAGGCTTGACATACACCGGAATGTGCCAGAGATGGTGCAGCCTTCGGGCTGGTGTACAGGTGGTGCATGGTTGTCGTCAGCTCGTGTCGTGAGATGTTGGGTTAAGTCCCGCAACGAGCGCAACCCTCGTTCCATGTTGCCAGCACGTAATGGTGGGGACTCATGGGAGACTGCCGGGGTCAACTCGGAGGAAGGTGGGGATGACGTCAAATCATCATGCCCCTTATGTCTTGGGCTTCACGCATGCTACAATGGCTGGTACAGAGGGTTGCGATACCGTGAGGTGGAGCGAATCCCTTAAAACTGGTCTCAGTTCGGATTGGGGTCTGCAACTCGACCCCATGAAGTTGGAGTCGCTAGTAATCGCAGATCAGCAACGCTGCGGTGAATACGTTCCCGGGCCTTGTACACACCGCCCGTCAAGTCACGAAAGTCGGTAACACCCGAAGCCGGTGGCCCAACCCTTGTGGGGGAGCCGTCGAAGGTGGGATTGGCGATTGGGACTAAGTCGTAACAAGGTAGCCGTACCGGAAGGTGCGGCTGGATCACCTCCTTTCTAAGGAGCATTAACACTCTTCATCACCGACTGTGTGGTGGGGTGGCTCATGGGTGGAATCATCAATCATAATGCTTGGCACATGTGTGTTGGGCCGGCGGAGTACGAGCAGTGCCTCTTTTTGGGGTGGTGTTGTGGAAATGTTGGTTGAGCGTGGGTGTGTGGGGTGTCGACACGTTGTTGGGTCCTGAGGAAACGACTCTTTTTCCGCCGTCGATCGAGTGATCGTGTTGGTGGTGGGGAAGGTGGGTTGGTTTTCTTGGTGCTGCCCGTCATTGCAGGCCCGTGTGTGGTTTGTGGTGGTGGTGTTGGTGTGTTGTTTGAGAATTGTATAGTGGACGCGAGCATCTTTGTAGTTTTTAAGAATTTTACTGGTTTTTGTGTAAGTTTTTAAGGGCGCATGGTGGATGCCTTGGCATCAGGAACCGATGAAGGACGTAGTAATCTGCGATAAGCCTCGGGGAGCCGATAAACGGGCTGTGATCCGAGGGTTTCCGAATGGGGGAACCCCGCACCAGTTATGTGGTGTGACCCGTATCTGAATACATAGGGTACGTGGAGGGAACGTGGGGAAGTGAAACATCTCAGTACCCACAGGAAGAGAAAACAAAAGTGATTCCGTGAGTAGTGGCGAGCGAAAGCGGATCAGGCTAAACCATGGTTGTGTGATACCTGTCAGGGGTTGCAGTCATGGGGTTGTGGGATTTTGTCGTACCGTGTCTGACAGTGCGGTGGCGTGATGGTGTGCGTGTAGTCGAATCAGTGGTGAGTGCTGAACCGTAGAGGGTGGGAGTCCCGTAGGCGAAATGCGTAACACGGCGTTTGATGGAACACCCAAGTAGCACGGGGCTCGAGAAATCTCGTGTGAATCTGCCAGGACCACCTGGTAAGCCTAAATATTCCCTGATGACCGATAGCGGACTAGTACCGTGAGGGAAAGGTGAAAAGTACCCCGGGAGGGGAGTGAAATAGTACCTGAAACCATGCGCTTACAATCCGTCAGAGCTGGCCTGTGGGCTGGTGATGGCGTGCCTTTTGAAGAATGAGCCTGCGAGTTAGTGCTCAGTGGCGAGGTTAACCCGTGTGGGGAAGCCGTAGCGAAAGCGAGTCCGAATAGGGCGTCAGAGTCGCTGGGTCTAGACCCGAAGCGGAGTGATCTACCCATGGCCAGGTTGAAGCGACGGTAAGACGTCGTGGAGGACCGAACCCACTTAGGTTGAAAACTGAGGGGATGAGCTGTGGGTAGGGGTGAAAGGCCAATCAAACTCCGTGATAGCTGGTTCTCCCCGAAATGCATTTAGGTGCAGCGTTGCGTGTTTCTTGCCGGAGGTAGAGCTACTGGATGGCTGATGGGCCTCACCAGGTTACTGACGTCAGCCAAACTCCGAATGCCGGTAAGTGAAGCGTGGCAGTGAGACTGCGGGGGATAAGCTTCGTAGTCGAGAGGGAAACAGCCCAGATCACCAGCTAAGGTCCCTAAGCGTGTGCTAAGTGGAAAAGGATGTGGAGTTGCTGTGACAACCAGGAGGTTGGCTTAGAAGCAGCCACCCTTTAAAGAGTGCGTAATAGCTCACTGGTCAAGTGATTCCGCGCCGACAATGTAGCGGGGCTCAAGCACACCACCGAAGCTGTGGCAATCGCACAATACCCTAGCAAGAGCCTTCGGGTTGTTGTTCAGGGGTGTGGTTGGGTAGGGGAGCGTCGTGTCACCAGCGAAGCGGCGGCGTGAGCCAGTCGTGGAGGTGACACGAGTGAGAATGCAGGCATGAGTAGCGAATGACGGGCGAGAAACCCGTCCGCCGAATAACCAAGGGTTCCAGGGTCAAGCTAATCTGCCCTGGGTAAGTCGGGACCTAAGGCGAGGCCGACAGGCGTAGTCGATGGACATCCGGTTGATATTCCGGAACCGGCGAAGGACCGCCCATATTGAATCAGGGGATGCTAACCACCCGAACCACCGTGACTGTCAGCCTTCGGGTTGATGGCGTGTGTGGGGAGCGTGGGACCCTATCTTGTAGTAGATAAGCGATGGAGTGACGCAGGAAGGTAGCCTCCGCGGGGCGATGGTTGTCCCCGTCCAAGCGTGCGAGCCGACTGGTAGGTAAATCCGCTGGTCATGAGGCTGAGGCGTGATGGTGACCACGTAATGTGGGAAGTAGGGTGATCCTATGCTGCCAAGAAAAACTTCTAGCGAGGTTCGAGCCGCCCGTACCCCAAACCGACTCAGGTGGTTAGGTAGAGAATACCAAGGCGATCGAGTGAATCATGGTTAAGGAATTCGGCAAAATGCCCCCGTAACTTCGGGAGAAGGGGGCCCACTGCCCTGAGACTCTTTACGGGTTAGGGGTGGGGGCCGCAGAGACCAGGGAGAAGCGACTGTTTACTAAAAACACAGGTCCGTGCGAAGAAGTAATTCGATGTATACGGACTGACGCCTGCCCGGTGCTGGAACGTTAAGGGGACCGGTTAATCCACTTGTGGGTGAAGCTGAGAACTTAAGCGCCAGTAAACGGCGGTGGTAACTATAACCATCCTAAGGTAGCGAAATTCCTTGTCGGGTAAGTTCCGACCTGCACGAATGGCGTAACGACTTCTCCACTGTCTCAACCATGAACTCGGCGAAATTGCATTACGAGTAAAGATGCTCGTTACGCGCAGCAGGACGGAAAGACCCCGGGACCTTTACTACAGCTTGGTATTGGTGTTCGGTGCGGCTTGTGTAGGATAGGTGGGAGACTGTGAAGCGCACGCGCCAGCGTGTGTGGAGTCATTGTTGAAATACCACTCTGGTCGTTCTGGGCTCCTAACTTCGGACCATGATCTGGTTCAGGGACAGTGCCTGGTGGGTAGTTTAACTGGGGCGGTTGCCTCCCAAAGGGTAACGGAGGCGCCCAAAGGTTCCCTCAGCCTGGTTGGTAATCAGGTTTTGAGTGTAAGTGCACAAGGGAGCTTGACTGTGAGACAGACATGTCGAGCAGAGACGAAAGTCGGGACTAGTGACCCGACGGTGGCTTGTGGAAGCGCCGTCGCTCAACGGATAAAAGGTACCCCGGGGATAACAGGCTGATCTTGCCCAAGAGCTCATATCGACGGCATGGTTTGGCACCTCGATGTCGGCTCGTCGCATCCTGGGGCTGGAGTAGGTCCCAAGGGTTGGGCTGTTCGCCCATTAAAGCGGTACGCGAGCTGGGTTTAGAACGTCGTGAGACAGTTCGGTCCCTATCCGCTGCGCGCGTAGGAAACTTGAGAAGACCTGTCCCTAGTACGAGAGGACCGGGATGGACGAACCACTGGTGTGTCAGTTGTACTGCCAAGTGCACCGCTGATTAGCTACGTTCGGAAGTGATAACCGCTGAAAGCATCTAAGCGGGAAGCACGCTTCAAGATGAGGTTTCCAACAGGGGTCAACCCTGGTGAGGCTCCCAGCTAGACTACTGGGTTGATAGGCCGGATGTGGAAGCACAGTAATGTGTGGAGCTGACCGGTACTAATAAGCCGATAACTTACCTCAACTTTTTCTTAGAACCCGCAAGGGTACGCGTCCACTATACGATTCTGAAACAACACCCACACAGTGCGGCACAACCCCTACCTGCGGGTGGGTTTGTGAAGTGAATATGTGTGACCTTGTTTCACAGGGTTACGGCGGTTATAGCGAAGTGGGAAACGCCCGGTAACATCCCGAACCCGGAAGCTAAGCCCTTCAGCGCCGATGGTACTGCACTCGGTAGGGTGTGGGAGAGTAGGACACCGCCGAACAATCATTAATACAGAGGGTCGGTCACGAGCACTTTTGAGTGTTTGTGGCCGGCCCTTTGTCACGTTTGAGGTGCGTCCTCCGCTGGCACTGGGCCAGGCGGCGTACGGTGAGTTTTGCGCGACGGCGAGGTCGACGACATACGGCGCGCTCGGAATCTTGGAGAGTTGGTGCGTTGCGGTGACGAATGACGATGAGGCTGTGCCCGAGAAGGATGGCGGCAGCCACCGCTCCGGTCGATGGTCGCGCGCTGCCGGCGACGCCGGTCGCGGGCCGCGGGATGACCGCACGCCGGATCGCCCCGAACGCGCCGCGGACTCATCTGCCGCTGGGCGTGGCGAGCACCGGGACTCCCGGGACGACAACAAACGTGGTCCGAACCGGTCGGCCGGCGGCGATGGCCGGCAAAACCGGTCGGATGGCCGACGCGGTGAGTTCCGTCGCGACAGCGGACGCGGCAGTGACCGGCGCAGCGATGACCGACGCGGCGAGAGTCGCCCTGCGCGTTCCGAGGAGCGCCGGTCCGATGATCGCCGCTCCGGTGGCGATTTCCGACGTGACGGTCAACGACCGGACGATCGTCGTCGTGACAGTGGTGCCGGGCGTCCGTTCGAGTCGCGCGGACGCGACAATGGCTCACGTGGCCGAAGCAGCGACGGTCGTCGTGACGACCGACCGGGGTACGGCCCCGGACCTCGAGAGGACCGCGGGCGCGACAGGCGGTCGGGACGTTCTTTTGATGACCGCGGACGTGGACGCGTAGGCGAGGCGCGGGGTCGTGATCGCGATGACCGTCGCGGTAGCGGGCGAGACGACCGCGGTGGCCAGCGGGCGGATCGCGGCACTGGTGCTGACAGTGCGCCACGTGGTCCGCGGTCCTGGGACCGCTCGTCGCCCTCGAAACGTTCGACGCGTGATACCCGTGTTGAGCCGCCGCTGCCCGAGGAGATCACCGGTAAGGAACTCGATCGTTCGGTGTGGCGCGAGATGCGCACACTCACCAAGGAGAACGCCCAAGGTGTTGCCAAGCACCTCGTCGCTGCTGCGACGCTGCTCGAAGATGATTCCGATCTTGCTCTCGCGCATGCAGAACACGCTGCACGCCGTGCGGGTCGAGTGGCCGCGGTGCGAGAAGCGTTGGGTTTGGTGCATTACCGGCGCGGCGAGTTCAACGACGCAATCCGCGAGTTCCGCACTGCGAAACGTCTTTCCGGTTCGAACCATTTGCTGCCTTACTTGGTGGATTGTGAGCGTGGCCTCGGACGGTATGAACGTGCACTGGACCTGGCGGCTTCTCCGGAAGCGCGCTCGTTGGGCGAGGCCGACAACATCGAACTCGCGATCGTCGTATCCGGTGTTCGACGGGACCTGAACCAGCCGGAGGCCGCGCAGATGGTGCTGCGGATACCGGCACTGGAGCGGGCCTCGAAACAGCCGTGGGCGGCGCGTCTCTTCTACGCGTATGCCGAGGCACTACTCGCCGGCGGCGCCGAGGGCGAAGCCCGTGACTGGTTCGCGAAGGCGATCGACGCGGACGTCGAGGGACAAACCGACGCAGCGGAAAGGGTTGACGATCTCGACGGGCTGGTCTTTGTCGATGCGCTCGACGAGGAGTTGGACGATTCGATTCCCGACGACGCAGGGTCGGCTGACGCGAGTGACGATCTGAGCGCAGTTGCTTCGGGCGTAGCGGTCGGTGACTCCCCGCAAGCAAGCGACGTCCCAGTCGATGAACCGGTCACAGCTTCGACCGAACCGGCCGAGTCGCCGCGTGAGCAAGACGCCGCCGCTCCGAGCGACTCCGACGCGATTTCGGGTTCCCTCACGTTCGTCGATGGCAGCGAAGGTGACAAGTCCTGACGGAGTATCCACATCTCCTGATCTGGAGTCTGTTCGTCCACAATTGAGTGGGCGGTGACTGGTTGCCAGGGGCGACTCATCGCAAGCTGAATGGGAACAAACGTTCGCATTCACGAAGGAGAAGCGATGACAACCCAGACGAAAGCGTCACAACCTTCCCGGTCCGGGAGCAAGCAGGACACCGATGCCAAGGCGGCCGCCGTCAACGAGGTGCACTTGGTCGGCCGTCTGAGTGCGCCACCGGTCGTCAAGCACTTGCCCAGCGGGGCAGAGGTCGTGCAGCTGCGGATCGTGGTCGATCGCCCGGCGGGGACGCGCGCCAAAACGCCGGGCGACGTCTCGAGGTCGCCAACGGTCGACACGATTGACATCGCGTGCTGGTCGGCGGAGTCACGGCGTCGAGCCATGTCGTGCGCGGGTCACGAGGTGATTGACGTCTCGGGCGCGTTGCGGCGCCGGTTCTGGCGCGGGCCGGCCGGCGTGGCCAGCAGATACGAAGTGGAGGCCGGCAAGCTGCGCGTCATCAAGCGGGCCGCCTGAGAGCGAGCCGCCCGACCCATCGGGACGGGGCGCAGGCAAGATGGACCTGTGCCACAGACATCAGGAACGCGAGGTCGACCTAGCCACCGGCAGGGCGACCATGACGGAGACCAACCCGGACCGAGCGACACGCGCGGTAACTTGGCGGCTGCCTATCCAGGTCTGGTGTGCGACCTGGACGGAGTGGTCTACCGCGGCGCGGAGGCGGTGCCCCACGCCGTGGAAGAGCTCGGCAACGCGCGTGGCAACGGTTCGCGGGTCGTCTTCGCGACCAACAACGCGTCCCGCCCACCTGCTGTCGTGGCGGATGCCTTGCGTGGCCTGGGCGTCCGGCTTGACGACGCCGACGTGCTGACGAGCTCGATGGCCGGTGCCGGTCATCTTGCGCAGCAATTACCCGCCGGCGCCGCCGTGCTGGCAATCGGTGGACCCGGTGTTGCCGATGCTCTCAATGCTGCAGGTATGCGCGCCGTGCTCGCTGCCGATGCCGCGACGGTGCCCGTGGATGCTGTCCTGCAGGGGTTTGGCGCCGAGGTGACCGCTGCGGAGCTCGGGGAAGCGGCCTATGCGATACAGAGGGGTGCCCGCTGGGTCGCAACCAACAACGATATGACGTTGCCGACGGACCGTGGCGTGGCACCGGGTAACGGCTCGTTGGTGGCGGCGGTGCAAGTGGCCGTCGACGTGGAGCCGACCGTGGTCGGCAAGCCCGGACCGTTGCTCTACGAGCTGGCGGCCGAAGCGCTCGGGACCGGGCCTGACTCGACGCTGGGCATCGGCGACCGTTTGGAGACCGACACCGCGGGTGCTCACGCCGCGGGTATGGATGCGTTGCATGTGCTGACCGGCGTGCATGGCCCTGCCGATCTGGTTCGTGCCCCGCGCGGACTGCGGCCGCGATTCATCGGGGTCGACCTGCGCGTGCTTGGCGAGCCGTATGCCGAGCCGGCGCGCGCTGGCGACGGGCGTTGGACGGCGGCCGGGTGGACCGGAACCCTGGTGGGGCAGGGGGATTCGGCACGAGTGTCCTTCGAGACCAGCATGGTGGCGGAGACCGATCTCGCCTGGATCGCGAAGCTGCGCCTTGCACTCCCGGTGCTGTGGGAGGCATTGGACCAACGACTCATCACCGAGGCCGAGGCTGTAGCCGCGCTGCCCCAGCCGCAGTAGCCTGCCGGAGACGTGACGATCACGTCCCGCCACCGCTGCGGCGGTTGTATGACGCGATTCCTGAGGAGACGGCGACATGGCGATCAACAGCGTGCGAACTGCCCTGCAGCTACTGACCGGTGCTGGCGAGGTGACACGCGCAAAGGCACTCGAGGCGGCCGGGACCCTGTTAGAACTGCCCGGTGTCGGCGAGACGTCCGCGAGAGCCGGCCAACTCGCCGAGGAGCTCATTGAGGCGGCAACAGCCAACCAGGCGATGATCACCGACCTCGTCCGGACCGAGCTGGATCGTCGCTTGGTCGTCCTGGGGTTGGCGCGGGGAAGCGACCTTGAGGCCGCCCAGCGCAAGATCGACACGTTGGAAGCCGAAGTGGCAGCCCTGCGTGCTGGAATGACACGATCCCCGTCGCCGGCGAGTGACGCCCAGGCAAGGGCACGGGCCAGCCGGTCGTCGAACAAGGCGGCCACGGCCAAACCGACGAAGAAGGCGGCAGCGAAAAAGGCTGCAGTCACGCAGCCGGAAGCAACCAAGCAGTCCGCGAAGAAGGCCACCGCGAAGAAGGCCGCCACCAAGAAGGCCGCCGCGAAGAAGGCCACCGCGAAGAAGGCCGCCACCAAGAAGGCCACCGCGAAGAAGGCCGCCACCAAGAAGGCCGCGACCAAGAAGGCCGCGACGCGCACGCAATAATGGCCGATGTGAGTGACGACGCGGAGCAGACCCCGAAGCCCCCATCCCGATGCCTGCGGTGCCGTCTCCGCAGATGGCGGCACGCCCCACGCCCCCACGACCGCGCAGGAGATCATCGACCGGGAGGACGCGGTCGGTCAGCAAGCGTCCGCGACCGAGGGGACGTCACGGTTCGCGAGCACCGGAGACCCGAAGGTTGATCGAGCCCTCGCTGAACTGCCGGACCCGGACGAGCACCGGCGGGATGACGAGCTGTCGACGGGCCGCAGCGACGATCAGGGCAGCAACGACTCGGCTAGCGGAATCGACCTGCCCGATCCTGGCCTGCTGGATGCCCACCTCGCCGAGGTGACCTCGGTGCACCGCCAGTTGCAGCAGCGGCTGTCGGACCTGTCGGGCTGATTCGTGCGAGCCGACGCAGCCCTGGTCGAGCGCGGCTTGGCGCGCTCGCGCGCCGTTGCGCGTGAGTTGATCGAGGCCGGTCAGGTGACCGCGGCCGGCCGATTGGTGACCAAGCCTGCAGCGCCGGTCGACCCGGCCGAGCTGGCGGTGGTCGGTGAGGTGCAACCGTGGGTGGGCCGGGCGGCATACAAGCTGATCGGTGCACTCGACGACTTCGGGGTCTCGGTGGACGGGGCCCGGTGCATCGACGTCGGGGCTTCAACAGGCGGCTTCACCCAGGTGCTGCTGCACCGCGGCGCGCGTGAGGTCGTCGCGCTCGACGTCGGTCATGACCAGCTTGCCGAGCCGGTCCGCAGTGATGCTCGGGTCATCGAACGTTCCGGGGTCAACGTGCGCGACATACAGCCTGATGACCTCGGGGGTCGGCCGATGTCGTCGTCGCCGACCTCAGCTTCATCTCACTTCGGCTGGTCCTGGACCGGCTGGCCGCACTCACTGCGTCCGACGGTGACCTGATCACCCTGGTCAAGCCGCAGTTCGAAGTCGGCCGCGAACGACTCGCCCGAACCGGCGTCGTTTCCTCGCCCCGTGAGCGGCACCGGGTACTGCGCGACGTGCTGGCGCTGGTGCCGCAGGCCGGGCTCTACCCCCACGGCCTGACGGCCAGTCCGATCTCCGGCGGCACCGGCAATCGGGAGTACCTGCTGTGGGCTCGTCATACGCAGGAGGGCAGGATGACTGAGGTGGACGTGCAGACGGCGCTGGAGGAACTGCTGACCGACGAGCTGAAGGACGCGCAGGTATGACGCGACGTGTTCTGCTGGTCGGGCATCCCGGACGACCCGAAGCGCTCGACGTGGCGGCCGAGCTGGTGCACGGGCTCACCGCGAACGACATCGAGGTCATCGGCCAGACCGACGAACTGCGCGCATTCGGCATCTTGGGCGAGCCCGGCGTGACCGGCTACGACGAGCCTCAGCAGGACGGTGCCGAGATCGCCGTCGTGCTCGGCGGCGACGGCACCATCCTGCGTGGCGCCGAGATCGTCCGCGAGAGCGGTGTGCCACTGCTCGGAATCAACCTGGGACACGTCGGATTCCTGGCCGAGGCCGAACGGGACGACATACAACACACCGTTCGCAAGATCGTCGACCGCGGCTGGACCGTCGAGGAGCGCGGGACGCTCGAAGTCGAGGCTTCGCTGGGTGGGCAGTCGTTGTGGACCAACTGGGCGCTGAACGAGGCATCCGTCGAGAAGGCCGCACGTGAGCGGATGCTCGAGGTGACCCTCGCGATCGACGGGCGTCCGCTGTCCACGTGGGGTTGCGACGGTGTCGTGATGGCGACCCCGACCGGCTCCACGGCATACGCCTTCTCGGCTGGCGGACCGATCGTCTGGCCGGGAGTGCCGGCAACCCTCGTGGTGCCGATCTCGGCCCACGCGCTCTTCGCCCGGCCGCTGGTGCTCAGCCACGACGTGCACATCGCGATCGACCTGCGCGACACCACGGGTGCCCGGGCGGTGCTGTGGTGCGATGGTCGCCGTTCGTTCGACGTGCCGCAGGGCGCTCGCATCGAGGTCCGGCGCAGTGACCGACCCGTGCGACTCGCCCGACTCGGCACCGGCCCGTTCACGGACCGGCTGGTGGCCAAGTTCGACCTGTCGGTGTCCGGCTGGCGCGGCACCGGTGGACGAACCCGCCACTGACGACTGGTGGGTGACTAGGCTTCCGGACGTGCTGCGCGAATTGCGGATCCAGGGTCTCGGCGTCATTGATGACGCCCTGCTCGACCTGTCGCCCGGGCTGAACGTGGTGACGGGCGAGACCGGCGCGGGCAAGACGATGGTCGTGCAGGGGCTGGGTCTGTTGCTCGGCGGCCGCAGCGACGCCGGCCTGGTGCGCGGTGGAGCGGACAAGGCATTCGTCGAAGGGATCGTCGAGCTCGACAGTGATCACCCGGCGGTCCTGCGTGCGCAGGAGGCCGGCGCCGAGGTCGACGATGCGCTGATCCTCGCCAGAACCGTCTCCGGGCAGGGCAGGTCGCGCGCTCACATCGGCGGTCGCAGCGCACCCGTCGGTGTGCTCAGCGAGCTGGGGGAGTTGCTCGTCGCCGTGCACGGCCAGGCCGATCAGTGGCGACTGCAACGCCCGGAGCAGCACCGCGTCATGCTGGACGACTTCGGCGGCAAGCCGATCGCGACAGCGCTCGCGGCATACCGCCGGCTGCACCAGGACTGGCAGGAGACTCGCGCCGAGCTCGCCGATCTGACCGACCGTGCCCGGGAGCGCGCGCAGCGGTTGGACCTGCTCACCTCGGCTCTGGAGGACATCGAACGCGTTGAGCCGGTGCCCGGTGAGGACGTGGAGCTGGCGGCAGAGTCGGAGAAGCTGACACACGCCGACGGGTTGCGCGAGGGCGCTGGTGCGGCACATGACCTCCTTGCCGGTGACGAGTCGAACGACGACGTGCCGCACGTCATCGACCTGGTCGCTCGCGCCCGGCACGCACTCGGCGGGTTGGTCGAGCACGACACCGACCTGGCCGCGCTGGAGGGGCGGATGCGGGAACTCGGCGTGCTCACAGCGGACATTGCGGCCGACCTTGCGTCATACCTCGCCGACCTGGAGGTCGATCCGGCCCGGATGGAGCACGTGCAGCAGCGCCGAGCCGAGCTGACCGCCCTACTGCGCAAGTATGGCGAGAGCATCGACGACGTCCTGGTGTGGAGCAAGGGAGCGGCGGCGGAAGCTGCGGAGCTGGCCGGCTCCGATGACCGGATCGAGTCGTTGCGTGGGCGCCTGGACGTGCTGGAGCCGGAGCTCGACACGGCTGCGAGCAAGCTCAGCAAGGCGCGCGGCACGGCCGCAGGCAAGTTGCAGAAGGCAGTGACCAAAGAACTCGGACATCTGGCGATGGGCTCGGCGAAACTGACCGTCGCGGTGACCAGCGACCCGGCGCATCGTGGCGTGCACGGCGTTGACGAGGTGGAGATCCTGCTTGCCGCAAATGCCGGCGCGACTCCACGCAGCGTTGCCAAAGCCGCGTCCGGTGGTGAGCTGTCCCGCGTGATGCTCGCCCTCGAAGTGGTGACCGCCACGGGCAACGTTCCGACGTTCGTCTTCGACGAGGTCGACGCCGGGGTGGGCGGATCGGCGGCGCTGGATATCGGTGCCCGACTGGCTCAGCTCGCCCAGCACGCCCAGGTCATCGTGGTCACGCACCTGGCGCAGGTGGCGGCATACGCCGATCGGCAGCTGGTCGTGCACAAGTCCAGCGATGGGCACATCACCGCCAGCGGCGTGACCGCTGTGGAGGGGAGGACCGGCTCGCGGAGCTGGCCCGCATGCTGGGCGGCGTCAGCGACAGCGCCGCAGCCCGTGAGCACGCGCAGGAGCTGCTCGACGGCGCCGGTCGACAACGCAACCAGTAGCCTTCGACCCGACCCAACACGCCGTACGAAGATGGCGCAGTCGGCCGAAAGACTTTGGGAGAGTGGCGATCTCGCCATACAGCGAGGGTGTCCCGGCCGACCTTGGCCCGGGGTGGTCCGGCAGGCCGAATGAGTAACGTAGACTGAGAGCCCGTGGTGGAGCAGACGAAACATATCTTCGTGACCGGAGGCGTTGCCTCTTCGCTCGGTAAGGGGCTCACGGCCTCAAGCCTCGGACATTTGCTCCGTGCTCGCGGTTTGCGGGTGACGATGCAGAAACTGGATCCGTACATCAACGTTGATCCAGGGACGATGAACCCGTTCCAGCACGGCGAGGTGTTCGTCACCGAGGACGGCGCCGAGACCGACCTCGACATCGGCCACTACGAACGCTTCCTGGACGTCAACCTCGCCGGCGATGCCAACGTCACGACCGGCAAGGTCTACAGCGAGGTGATCGCCAAGGAGCGGCGCGGCGAATACCTCGGTGACACCGTGCAAGTCATCCCGCACATCACCAACGAGATCAAGGCGCAGATGCGCGCCCAGGCGGCGCCGGACGTCGACATGATCATCACCGAGATCGGTGGCACGGTCGGTGACATCGAATCGCTGCCGTTCCTCGAGGCCGCGCGCCAGGTTCGTCAGGACGTCGGTCGGGACAACGTCTTCTTCCTGCACGTCTCGCTCGTGCCCTACCTCGCACCGAGCGGCGAGCTGAAGACCAAGCCCACCCAGCACTCGGTCGCCGCACTGCGACAGGTCGGCATCCAGCCGGACGCGCTCGTTCTGCGGGCGGACCGGGACCTGCCCGACGGCATCAAGCACAAGATCGCGCGGATGTGCGACGTCGACCTCGAGGCGGTCGCTGCGTGCGTGGATGCGCCGAGCATCTACGACATCCCGAAGGTCCTGCACGCCGAAGGCATCGACGCCTACGTCGTGCGGCGCCTTGGCCTGCCCTTCCGGGACGTCGACTGGCACGACTGGGACCGGCTGCTGGAGCGGGTGCACGAGCCCGAGCACAAGGTGGAGATCGCGCTGGTCGGTAAGTACATCGACTTGCCCGACGCCTACTTGTCGGTCACCGAGGCGATGCGCTCGGGTGGATTCCACCATGACGCGAAGGTCATCATTCGCTGGGTCCCGAGTGACGACTGCACCACGCCGGCGGGCGCCGCGAAGGCACTGGGTGGCGTGGACGCGATCCTCGTCCCCGGCGGTTTTGGGGTGCGTGGGATCGAAGGCAAGCTCGGTGCACTGCGATGGTCACGCGAGCATCAGGTGCCAACCCTGGGGATCTGCCTCGGCCTGCAGTGCATGGTCATCGAATACGCCCGAAACGTGGCCGGCATCGAGGGCGCTTCGTCCAGCGAGTTCGACCCGGACACGACTGCCCCGGTCATCGCGACGATGGAGGAGCAGAAGGCGTATGTCGAGGGGGCGGGCGACCTCGGCGGGACCATGCGGCTGGGCGCCTACCCGGCACGGTTGACCGCCGGCAGCGTCATCGCCGAGGCGTATGGCGCAACCAGCGTCTCCGAGCGGCACCGCCACCGCTACGAGGTCAACAACGCCTACCGTGCGCGGTTGGAGGAAGCCGGCCTGTCCTTCAGCGGCCTGTCTCCGGACGGTCAGTTGGTCGAGTTCGTCGAGCTGCCTCGTGAGGTCCACCCCTACTACGTGTCGACGCAGGCCCACCCGGAATTCCTGTCCCGCCCCAACCGTGCACACCCCCTCTTCGCCGGGTTGGTCGGAGCGGCGATCGATCAGCAGCGCGCCAGTCGACTGGTGGAGGTCGAGAGGCCGAAAGCCGCCGAAACATCTGTGGCGCAATAGGTTTCGCGAGAGGACACGATGAGCTCAGTGCATGACCGCCTTTCAACGCCGATTGCGGACCGGATCGATCCGCAACCGGTGACGTCGTCCACTGTCGTATACAAGGGGCGGGTCTGGGACGTCGTCACCGAGGATGTTCAGCTCGGTGCGGGTGGCCATGTGACGCGAGACTTCGTGCGTCATACCGGAGCAGTGGCGGTGGTGCCGATGCGCGGTGAGCCCGGAGCCGAAGAGGTGCTGATGATCCAGCAGTACCGCCACCCGGTCGGCACCTTCGATTGGGAAGTTCCGGCCGGGCTGCTCGACAAGCCGGGGAGGACCCGCGTTCTGCTGCTTCGCGCGAGTTGCGCGAAGAGGTCGACCTGGACGCAGGCAGTTGGCATGTGCTCGTTGACATCTTCACCTCGCCTGGGGCGTTGTCAGAGAACTTGCGGGTCTTTCTCGCGCGGGATGTGCACCCGGCGGTTGCCGAAGGCTTCGTGCGTGAGGGCGAGGAGCACGGTATGCCGACCGGCTGGGTTGCGCTGGATGATGCCGTCGACGCGGTCCTCGCCGGCAGGGTGCACAACGGTGTAGCGGTTTCCGCCATACTCGGTGCATCCGCTGCGCGGCAACGCAATTGGGAGACTTTGCGTCCGGCCGACGCACCGTGGCCGGAGCACCCGGCATACCGATGAGTCGTTTGCCGTCGCAGCGAAGCGCTGTCGAGCCCTTCCATGTAATGGAGGTGGTCCGTGCTGCTGCGGCACGCCAGCGCAGCCACGGTGACATGATCCTGCTGTGTGTCGGCCAGCCGTCGACGCCCGCACCGCGCGCCGCTCTGGATGCCGTGCACACGGTGTTGGAGGCGGACAGCCTCGGCTACACCGAGGGTGACGGGATTCCGCAGCTTCGCGAGACGATCGCGGCGCACTACCGCACGGCGTATGACGTGCAGGTCTCGCCGGACGAGGTCCTTGTCAGCACTGGATCATCTGGTGGTTTCAGCACTGTGCTGCTGGCAGCATTCGACCCCGGAAGTCGCGTCGCGATGGCGCGACCGGGTTATCCGGCATACCGAAACACCCTGCAAGCGTTGGGGATTCAACCGGTCGAGATTGACTGTGGGCCGAACACCCGCTTCCAGCTCACCGTTCATCATCTGGAGGGTGCGCACGCTGTTGCGCCGCTGGACGGGGTGATCGTGGCGAGCCCGGCCAACCCGACCGGCACGATCATCGAGCCTGACGAACTGGCGGCGATCGCGCAGTGGTGCGACGCGCACGGCGTCTTGCTTCTCTCTGACGAGATCTACCACGGCATTGCCTATGGTGCGCCGGCACAGACGGTACGTCGATTCAGTCGGGACGCCGTCGTGCTCGGCTCGATGAGCAAGTTCTGGTCGATGACCGGCTGGCGCGTGGGCTGGAACCTCCTGCCCGAGGCACTGCACAGACCGGTCGACGTGCTGCAGACCAATCTTGCAATCTGTGCTCCTGCTGTTTCGCAACACGCTGCGGTTGCTGCGTTTTCGCCCGAAGCGACGGCGGAGCTGCAACGCCACGTGGAGCGGTATGCCGTGAACCGCGACCTTCTGCTGCGGCGGCTGCCGGAGCTGGGCATCGAGTCGTTCGCGCCGCCGGACGGCGCGTTCTACGCCTATTGCGACGTCTCGCACCTGACCGATGACAGCAGGAGGTGGTGCGCCGACGTGCTTGACCGTACGGGAGTCGCGATCGCCCCCGGGATCGACTTCGACCCGGTCCGCGGCAACAACTTCGTGCGGATCAGCTTCTGCGGTGCGACGGATGCATTGGACGAGGCGCTCGACCGCCTCGCCGCGATCGTCTAGCGGTGCTCCGGCGGCACCCCTCTCGCCGAAAGGCTCAGAACGCGTCCGAGAGGCTCACTTGCGCAGGGTCATTTGCCCGATTTTTCTGAGCCTGTCGAGATGTATGTGGGCCTCTCGGCGAGAAAGGAGAGGCATCAGGCCAGGCCGAGGAACTCCCGTATGGCGGGCAGCTCGCGCTGCGCCTGGTCGTACCCGATGCGGTACATCGCTTCGAGGACCGGAAGCCTGCGCTCACCGTTGCTGACGGGCTCGACCTCGGGCGCGAAAACGTATGCCTTGCCGGCTTTTTCGAGCTCGAAGAGTTCCTCGCGCGTCTTGTTGTAGCGCTCGTAGCGGGTGCGCAGGGCTTCGGCGACGGCGGGGTAGCGGCGGTAGTAGGTCTTGAAGAACCAGTCCTTGCCCTCTGGCGTCTTCACGTACGACCGCTGCTGCGTCAGTATGACGAGGAACTTCTCGTACCCGTCCGCGTGTGCCGCGTCGAGGGCGATGCCACCGGACGTACCGAGCGCGCCATCGACATACAGGTGCCCGTCGAGTTTGACCGGAGGCATCAGCACCGGCATCGACGCCGACGCCTGCACCCGCAACACCAGATCCTGCAGGGTGTGGATGTCCTTGCGGCCCCAGTAGACCGTCTCGCCGGTGCCCGCGTCGAAGGCGCCGATCCGCCACTCGGTGGGTGAGTCGAGGTAGGTCTGCCAGTCGAACGGAAGGACGTTGTCGGGCAGCCCGGACTCCTGGTAGATGAACTGGGAGTTGAAGATGCCCTTGCCGCGAACGAAGGTTCGCCATCCGCCGAACTCCGGCTCCTGCGCGAACGTCGTGAAGGAGGCGTGCGCGCGCCATACGTCCTGGGTGACGTAGTTGGAAGCGTTGGTCGCGCCGGAGGAGATGCCCGCGACCCATGGCAACCGGATGCCGGCTTCGATCAGCGCGACGACGAGGCCGGCTGAGTGGCTACCGCGCATGGCACCGCCCTCGATGACAAGAGCGGTGTCTGCGACGGCCGGATCAGTCGGCACCGAAGTCCATCGCGGCATTGTCCAGGGCGTCGTCCTCGTCGGACGCCACGGACGGATTGGCCGAAATCGCTGCAGCACCACCGGGTTTCAGCTCACCAACAAGGTCGGTGTCACGCTGCGGCAGTGCGCCGAGCCCGGCATACAGCTCCAGCTTGGAGCGGGTGTCGGCGATGTCGAGGTTGCGCATCGTCAGCTGGCCGATGCGGTCGGTCGGGCCGAACGCGGCGTCCTCGGTGCGTTCCATCGACAGCTTGTTGGGGTGGTAGCTGAAGTTCTCCCCCGAGTGTCGATCACCGAGTAGTCCTCGCCGCGACGCAGCCGCAGCACAACCTCGCCGGTCACGGCGGACGCGACCCAGCGCAACAACCCCTCCCGGATCATCAGCGACTGCGGGTCGAACCAACGGCCTTCGTAGAGAAGGCGACCCAGCCGACGGCCCTCGTTGTGGTACTGCGCGACGGTGTCTTCGTTGTGGACTGCGTTGACCAGTCGCTCGTATGCCGCGAAGAGCAACGCCAGGCCGGGCGCCTCGTAGATGCCGCGCGACTTCGCCTCGATGATCCGATTCTCGATCTGGTCCGACATGCCGAGGCCGTGGCGGCCGCCGACCTCGTTGGCCAGCTTGAAGAGATCGACGACGTCGTCGAAGGTCTGGCCGTTGATCGACACAGGCCGACCGCGCTCGAAACGCACTGTCACGTCTTCGGTTTCGATGGTGACCTCGGGGTCCCAGAAGCGGACACCCATGATCGGTTCAACGATCTCCATGGAGGTGTCGAGGTGCTCGAGCGTCTTGGCCTCGTGCGTCGCACCAAGGATGTTGGCGTCCGTGGAGTAGGCCTTCTCGGTGGAATCGCGGTAGGGGAGCTTCTTGGCCTTCAGCCACTCGGACATCTCGTGCCGGCCGCCGAGCTCGTCGACGAACTGCGCGTCCAGCCAGGGCTTGTAGATGCGCAGGTCGGGGTTGGCCAGCAGCCCGTAGCGGTAGAACCGCTCGATGTCGTTGCCCTTGTAGGTCGATCCGTCGCCCCAGATGGAGACGTTGTCCTCGCGCATCGCGCGAACCAGCAGTGTGCCGGTCACAGCGCGACCGAGCGGTGTGGTGTTGAAGTAGACACGTCCGCCGGATCGGATGTGGAACGCGCCGCACGCGATCGCGGCCAGGCCTTCCTCGACCAGTTGGCGCTTGCAGTCGACAAGGCGGGACAGCTCCGCGCCGTATTCGCCGGCGCGATCCGGGACCGAGTCGATGTCCGGCTCGTCATACTGACCCAGATCCGCGGTATAGGTGCACGGTATGGCGCCCTTGTCACGCATCCAGGCCACAGCCACCGAGGTGTCCAGGCCACCGGAGAAGGCGATGCCGACGCGCTCGCCGACGGGGATGGAATTCAACACTTTCGACACGGCTCAACAGCCTAAGGGCAGCGCAGTCGCGTCGGTGGGGCGGTCTACCGTGTGGACGATGAGCACCGACGATCCCTGCCCGTGCGGTTCTGGGAAGCTGTATGACGACTGCTGTGGTCCCCTTCTCGCGAGCGAGCGGCTGGCAACGACCGCGGAGCAGCTGATGCGGTCGCGGTACACCGCGTACTTCTACGGCAATCGCGAGCACCTATGGCGCACCTGGCACCCGAAGACGCGTCCGGCCGAGGTCCCGCTGGACTCGTCGATTACGTGGAAAGGACTGCGAATACTGGACGTTCGCGATGGTGGAGCTGACGACGACACTGGGGTGGTGGAGTTCGTTGCGTCATACGACGGGGGAGAGCTGCGTGAGCGCAGCAGCTTCGCCAAGCGCGGCGGACGGTGGTTCTACCTTGACGAGGAGCCCTCATGACCGAACCGTTCGGGCGCCGGAAGGACCCCATCCTTCGTTCCTTCGGCAAGTCCGAGTACGGCAGAACCGGGACGCCTCCGAGCCAGCAGGCTGCGATGCGCGAAGCCGCGACAAGATTGGTCCACAGGGCGATGGATGCGCTGTTGCGCCAGGAGACTGACAGGGCCGCCGACTACGTGCGCAAGGGCGCGCGTCTGTCGTATGACGACGGCGGCGCGGCGCCCTTGGCGGTGGCCGCCCACATGTATGCGCTCCGAGCGGTGCTGGACGCTCACGAAGCGGGCGATGGGGTGTGGATCGACGCCGCCAACAACGTCCTCGACCCGATGTCGACGCGGAACCCGTTGGCATTAGCCGATTTTCGGCACGCCCTTACTGTTGTGCAGCACGACTACGGGACGACTCCCGCCGAGGAGCGGAACCTGCGGGCGCTGACAGAGGGTCAGCACGTCGCGACCATTCGCGAGATGCAGGAGCTCGAAGGCGAGGAGTTGTCCGCTGTGGTGATCGACCTGCTAGAGATCGTTCACCACTACGACGACGCGGTAGGCATGATCTGCGACGAGCGAGGGATTGACCACTACTGACGAGGCTGATCGGCCAGGTAGCGCACCAGTCCGGCAGCGTTGTCGAGTTGCGCAGCTTCCGCGGCCGGCATGAAGGCGACTCGGTCACGCCGGAATTCGACGGCCTCGGGGAGATGAGTCAGCGGCTCCGCAGCTTGTAGGAACGCGTCGAGCAGGTCGGTTGCGTCCAGCGCGTCGTCCTCGGTGCGATAAGCCAGTGCGTAGCAGGCGAGGATCACCGCAGTCACCGCTACATCGAGGCCCGGCGGCCCCCAGCAAGCGTTCTCCCAGTCGATGAGTTGCGGTCCTTGCGGTGCCATCAACACGTTGTTCGGATGCAGGTCGAGATGGATGAGGCGGTCGCCGCCTTCGCGTTCGGGTATCGGCGACGTGCCGTCGGGGCGTTGCACCGCGTGCGTCGACCTGTGCAGGTCCGCGAGCAACTGCATTGCGGAGTCCATCCCCAGTCGCCCGGCAGTCATTTCGGCGAGCATCGTCGGACCGTCGACGCGTTCGAGCACGAGGTCCGGGCCGTGGGCAGCCAGGACCCGAGGCGTTGGAATGCCCGCGTGCCAGGCGATTTCGGTCGCACTCGCCGCCTGGCCAACCGACCGGTGCACGTCCCGGTAACGGCGCAGGACTCGATGTTCGTCGAGCTCGTAGACCAACGCAGTCGCACCGGTGGCGAGCAACGCTCCCGGGTGGTCGCAGGCGGTCATGTACGCAGCCTATGGCCGCAGATGATTGCCGGACTGCGAGTCCACCGGCACCCGCAGCATGAACTCCTCGCCATACGAGCGAAATCCAGCACGCCTCAGCGTGGGCGCGGAGGTCTCCAGTCGGCCGGACACCAGCGCGATACGGCAGCCGCGGTCGGCGGCTGCGCGCAACCGAGAATCCAGGACCCCACGATAGGCGCCGCGACCGCGAGCCCATCTGGCCGACGAGCCGCCCCAGAGCTTCGCGACCGTGCCGTCGGCGTGAAAGGTCACTCCGCCCGTGGCTGCCGGGCGTCCGTCGAGATAGGCAACGTATGACGTGCCCGAGCCACTGTCGACGGTATGCCGCTGTCCTTCGACGTCCTCATCTCGCACGGGGCGGACAGGAGTCTCGAACGCTTCTGCCGCGACGGCTTCGGAGTCCTCGCAGGTGCGCCTGTCCATGGGGACGATCGTGGTCACGTCGGCGGGTACGTCGAGGTCGGGGCGTCCCGCGGTCAGGTCGAGGGCCAGGATCGCCATACGTTCGAGCTCGACGCCGCCGCGATCTCGCAGTAGGCCGGCGAGATCGGCGGGACGGGTGCGGTCGGTGAGGCCATTCCAGTAGAGCGCGTGGCGGCCCCACTCGACGGCTTGCCGTTCGGCAGCGGCAATGACGTCGGGTGCCGACAGGTCCGAGTTCACTGCGTAAACGCCTGTGTCGTAATGGAATCCGTTGTCGTAACGCACCATCTCGAATCCGTCGAGTTGCAAGTGCTCGCTCTCGGGTGGGACCCAGAACGTGTGCGCGGTGATGCGGAGAATCTCGTCGGCATCCATCACGACAGCGCAGAGCGTATGTCGGTGTGGGTGAAGTCGTCGCCCTTGAAGAGCAGCGGCTCGTCATACGCCTTGGCGAGTGCGTAACTGAAGCAGTCGCCGAAGTTGAGCTCCGCCGCCGAGCCACTGCCCCTGCCGAATACCTGGTGCGCGGCCCGCGCGAGCGCGAGCTGAGCGCGGTCGAAGGGAACGATCTGTGTGCCGGCTGATCCCAGTAGCTCGGCGATTTCGGCTTCCCGGTCGTGGTGCAGGACGAGCGATGTTTCCAAGAGAGTCGCCGTCGAGACCCGCGATTGTTGTCGCTGCAGGGCTGCTGCCATCGACGGTGCCTCCGGCTCATCCCAGAGAATTGCCACGAGCGCTGAGGTGTCAACGATCATCGAGGCAGGCCGTCGTCGTCATACATCTCGTCGTCCGTGAGCGGGGGACGGCCGCCTTTGGCGGCCGACCGACGACCGATCTCCAGGATGCGCTCGGCCAAGTCGCCCCTGCTTCGTGCGATGGCGGCGTCGTCCTCGGCGAGCGCCTTGGCCAAGGCATCACGGACCGCGCCGGTGGCGGTCGTATGGCGACGCGCCGCCAGCTCGTGCGCCATCCGGTGCACCTCGGGGTCCTTGATGTTGAGGGTTGGCATAGCCGAATTCTACCGTGGGTAGAACCGCCCGTCGCCGGCTGCGCAAAACTGATTTCGAGGTGGGGCCCTGGCGCCGTAGGATGGTTCCGCCCGTGGTGGTGGAGTGACGATCCACCGGGCGTTCCATGCGGTATGGCGCACCGATTTCGCCATACCAGAGGGCGCCGACCGGGGGACGCGCGTTCGGCGACACCGACGAGAGGCCGAGGTCTCCTCGGCGAAGGTGTGGTGGCACCGCGATCTAGCCCCCGCCCACACCTCCAGGGCTGCCTTCTCGACAAGGTGGCTTACATCGCGACCTTTGCCGGGAACCAACCCCGAAAGGAATCGCAATCATGCTTCGAACTCATGAAGCGGGCACCCTGCGCGCCACCGACGCAGGTCAGACCATCACGCTTGCCGGTTGGGTCGCTCGGCGACGCGACCACGGCGGCGTGGCCTTCCTCGACCTGCGCGACGCCAGCGGTGTGGTCCAGGTCGTCGCCCGCGACGAGGTGCTGACCGGCGCCGCACACGGTCTGCGCAACGAATACTGCATCGCGGTGACCGGCACGGTCACGCCGCGTGACTCCAAGGACGTCAACGCCGACCTGCCGACCGGCGAGATCGACGTCGTCGCGGACAAGATCGAGGTGCTGAGTGCGGCGGCACCCTTGCCCTTCCAGATCGACGAGCGCATCAACGTCGGTGAGGAAGCCCGCCTCAAGTACCGCTACCTCGACCTGCGACGTCCGGCCCAGGGTGGCGCAATTCGCTTGCGCTCCAAGGTGAATGCCGCCGCCCGCACGGTCCTGGCCGAGCGCGACTTCGTCGAGATCGAGACCCCGACCTTGACCCGGTCGACGCCGGAAGGTGCACGCGACTTCCTGGTGCCGGCACGACTGCAGCCCGGTAGCTGGTACGCCCTGCCGCAGAGCCCGCAGTTGTTCAAGCAGCTGCTGATGGTCGCGGGTATGGAGCGCTATTACCAGATCGCGCGCTGCTATCGCGACGAAGACTTCCGCGCCGACCGGCAACCGGAGTTCACCCAGCTCGACATCGAGATGAGCTTCGTCGAGCAGTCCGACATCATCGAGCTCGGTGAGGCGATCGCCAAGTCACTGTGGAAGGTCATCGGGGTCGACATCCCCACGCCGTTCCCGCAGATGACGTATGCCGAGGCGATGCGACGCTATGGCTCGGACAAGCCGGACCTGCGCTTCGACCTCGAAATCGTTGAATGCGCAGACCTTTTCAAGGACACGACGTTCCGCGTCTTCCAGGCGGAGTATGTCGGCGCCGTGGTCATGCCCGGTGGTGCTTCGCAGCCGCGTCGTCAGCTCGACGCATGGCAGGAATGGGCCAAGCAACGTGGCGCGAAGGGTCTTGCCTACATCCTGATGCAGGAGGACGGCACGCTCACCGGTCCGGTCGCCAAGAACCTCACCGAGGCCGAGATCGCAGCGTTGCCAGGGCATGTCGGCGCCAAGCCGGGTGACTGCATCTTCTTCGCCGCAGGTGACACCAAGTCGTCGCGTGCGCTGCTCGGTGCAGCACGGTTGGAGATCGGCCGACGGTGCGAGCTGATCGACGAGTCCAAATGGTCCTTCCTCTGGGTGCTGGACGCGCCGCTCTTCGAGCCGGCCGCCGACGCCGTCGCCTCCGGTGACGTCGCGGTGGGCGCTGGCGCGTGGACCGCGGTGCACCACGCGTTCACGATGCCGAAGAAGGAGTATGTCGACACGTTCGACACTGACCCGGGCTCGGCGCTCGCGTACGCCTACGACATGGTCTGCAACGGCAACGAGATCGGTGGCGGCTCAATCCGTATCCACCGCAAGGACATTCAGGAGCGAGTGTTCAAGGTGATGGGGCTGTCCGAGGAGGAGGCGCAGGAGAAGTTCGGCTTCCTGCTCGACGCCTTCGCCTTCGGTGCGCCGCCGCACGGCGGCATCGCGTTCGGGTGGGACCGGATCTGTGCGCTGCTCGCACACACCGACTCGATCCGCGAGGTCATCGCGTTCCCGAAGTCCGGTGGTGGCTACGACCCGCTGACCGCCGCGCCCGCGCCGATCACGCCCGCGCAGCGCAAGGAGGCTGGCGTCGACGCCAAGCCGGAGGCCAAGGTGATCGAGTAGCGAGGAACGAGCGTATCGAGATCAAGTGCGTTGAAATGATTGATGTTTCGACCGATCGCTTGGTCTCGATACGGCCTCGCCTAGCGGCTCGGCCTACTCGACCACCTTGGGTTGGCCTACTCGACCGACGGGGTCGGGAAGCGGGCTGAGGCGAGCTGCCTCGAGTGCGCGACGAGCCGGCCGGTGGAGTCCCAGATCTGGCAGTCCTCGTTGAGCAGGCCGCCGGCGACGTGCTCGGTGTGCAGCCGAAGCTGCAGCCAACCCGGTGCCGGTATGCCGCGCACATAGCCGGTGAACTCCACCGTCGGCACCCAGCCGACCGACCCGAGATCGAACGACACGGGCGGGAACGCGTCGAGTGCGAGCAGCAGTCCGACCGCGTCGATCTGCGCACCGTCCGCCAGTTGCAGCCAGCCGCGCATCTCACCCTGACCACTCGGTTCGCCCACGGCCCAGCCGACGGTCGCTGGATCCATCCGGGCGTCGAAGCGCTTGAGGAAGCCGGACTTGGTCAGTGTCGACGGCGGCGCGTCCTGTGCGGACAGACACTTGTCCGGGGGCGGGATGTCTGGCGCAGCAACGGTTCTCAGCACTGGCTCGGCATACTTCTCGAGGTCTCCGAGGGTGATGAGCGCCCGGAACCGCTCCACGTCACGGCCGTCGACCGGCTGCGACACAACCACTTCCGCGGTCGTCATCGACCGTCCGGATCGTAGGATCCGCGGCTCGATCTGTACCGGTCCCGCCGTGCCGGGCGAGAGGAAGACCGCGGAAAAGCTGAGCGGATCACGATGTCCGCCGGCCGCTTCACTGGAGCGCGCCGTCGCTGTGGTCGCGAGCGACATCAACAGGCCACCGTTGATCGCTTCGCCGATCGCCCAGTCGTCGCTGAGCCGTCCTGTCCAACCGGTGCCGGATTGTTCGAGGCGGAGGGCGTCGTCGAGTTCCGTCATACGGCCATGATGGCCGAGCGTCACGGCCCGGTGTCGCTCGGGACCAATCGCCGGCTGGCCCACGCGCGAGCCACACGGAAGCCGACCCGCTCGTAAATGGCGCGAGCGCGATCGTTGTCGGCGTCCATGCCGAGAGTGCAGACGCCATACTCGTCGATCGCCCGCCGGGTGAGCCCCGAGGTGATGGCGACACCGAGGCCACGACCGCGCGCCCCCGGATGGACGACGATCCCCGCTAGGTGCGGTGCGCGGCCCGGTGTCAGGTGTATGGCGCCCGCTGCAATCAACTCGCCCTCTTCCCGGATGCCGAGCCAGAGGTGCGTCCGGCCGCTACCCGGCTCGGACTCTGCAGCAGGGCTCCCGATCTCGTTCAGCGCCATGATGGCCGCCGCATCGCGATCGTCGTCCAACTCGAGGAGCGATTCCTCGGCGGCGGTCCTGGGCGGGGGCTGCTCGGTCCACATCCAGTCCCAGTCCCCGCCGCCTGCGATACGCCTTCCGAGCCGGTCCTCCAACAGCGGGAGAAAATGCCGCTCGACGGCGAGCCCGTTGATCTCCGGCGGCAGATCGGCCAGCACTGCGTCGAGCAGTTCGGGGACGTCGGCGTCCCCGAGGACCGAGACCCCATGGATGTGCCGCGAGTGTGAATGACGCTGGAAAGCCACGGCATCCCCGTGGACCCAGATGCCCGAGAGGTGCGGTCGGGCGAGGTCCCAGCGAACGAACGGATCAGCAGGGAAGAGCGTGTGCAGTGCGCTGCCGGGGAGGCGGCGAATCATGGTGTCGGCCACAACGAGGAATGTTCTCGCTTGGCGTTGCGAGTCGCAAGCTCCCTGCAACGCCAACCCAGCTCCAGCCTCCTGTGTTCGTGTCGATGAACTTCAACGATTAGCGTGTCACGGGTGTCCGATGATCTGTTCAGTGCCACCGGCGATCGCGAGCCCGGCGATGCGACGACGGCACCGCTGGCGGTCCGGATGCGACCTCGTTCGGTGGACGAAGTGCGTGGCCAGCGCGACGCGCTGAAGCAGGGGAGTCCGCTGCGCCGGCTGATCGAGGGCGCAAAGGGTGCTGCCGGACCGGTGTCGGCGATCCTCTGGGGCCCGCCCGGAACGGGCAAGACGACGCTCGCGCACCTTGTCGCGACCGCGGAGGACCGGCGCTTCGTCGAACTGTCGGCAATCAACGCCGGTGTGAAGGACGTCCGCGCCGTCATGGAGCAGGCGACCCGCGAGCGGTCGCTCTACGGGCGTCAGACGGTGCTCTTCCTGGACGAGATCCACCGCTTCAGCAAGGCGCAACAGGACGCACTGCTGCCCGGTGTCGAGAACCGACTCGTGGTGCTCGTGGCGGCGACCACCGAGAACCCCAGCTTCAGCGTGATCGCGCCATTGTTGTCGCGGTCCATGCTGGTCCGCCTCGAATCACTGAACGACGAAGAGGTCGCCTCGCTGCTCGACGACGCAGTGTCCGAATCACGTGGGCTGGCAGGTGATTTCGCGCTCGCTGACGACGCCCGCGCACACCTGGTCCGTATGGCGGGAGGCGACGCCCGCCGGTCCCTGACGGCTCTCGAGGCAGCGGCCGGTGTGGCCCTCGATGCGGCCGCGCAGGGCACCCACCCGGTCTCGATCGAGTTGCCGCACGTGGAGCAGGCGATGGCCACCGCGGCCGTGCGCTACGACCGCGCGGGCGATCAGCACTACGACGTCGCCAGCGCGCTCATCAAGTCGATGCGGGGCAGCGATGTCGATGCCGCCCTGCACTACCTGGCCCGGATGCTCGAGGCGGGAGAGGACCCGCGCTTCATCGCGCGCCGGATCGTCATCAGCGCCAGCGAGGACGTCGGTATGGCGGACCCGACAGCCCTGCAGACCGCCGTTGCCGCGATGCACGCCGTAGCCCAGATAGGTATGCCGGAAGCCCGCATCATCCTGGGGCAGGCAGTGGTCCACAACGCGCTGGCACCGAAGTCGAACGCGGCATACAAGGGCATCAACGCGGCGATCGAGGACGTGCGAGCCGGGCGCGGGGAGCGGTGCCACCGCACCTACGGGGTTCTGGGTATGCCGGAGCTGCGGCGCTGGGACACGGAGACGGCTACCGCTACACGCACGACGAACCCGGCGGGGTGGGCCGACAACAGTTCCTCCCGGACGATCTGATCGACGCCGATTACTACCAGCCCACCGATCGCGGGTGGGAGCAGAACCTCGGGCCGCGCTGGGAGTCAGTGCGCTCAGTCGTCCGCGGCACGGACGATCGCGGCAATTGAGCCCGCTCGGCGACACGCGATGGTAAACAAGTAACGATCTCGTTTCAGGGCTGTAAATGCCGCACGCCACAACAGGTTCCGTGACAGCGTGAAGAGATCGTCCCGTCGCTTCACCGAATCGGAGTAAACAGTGGTTCTGAAAAAGTCGAGCAAGATCGCCGCTGTTGCGGTGGTAATGGCCATGCCACTTGCCGCATGCAGCAGCAGTGGCCCGAGCAACTCCAACTCCTCGTCCCAGGGATCGTCGACTCCGCGCGCGAAGGTGACGTCGTCCGCCATGGACGCCTCGGTCAAGGGGCCGGCACCGGCGGTGGCCGGCGCCAAGACCGGCGGCACGCTGACGATCACCGACGCCGGTGCGCCACCGACGTGGGATCCGGCAGGCGCCTATTACGAGTTCTCCATGACGATCCTGTCCGAGCTGGTGACGCGAGGGCTGACCGGCTACCAGATCGACAAGGACGGCAAGGCCACCTTGGTGCCCGACATGGCACAGGGTCTCGGCAAGGCGTCGGCTGACGGCAAGACCTGGACGTTCAAGCTGAAGCCGGGGATGAAGTACAGCGACGGCACGCCGGTGAAGGCGGCCGACTTCGTCTACGCGATCAAGCGATCCTTCGACCCCACCCTCGGTGGCAACGGCCCGGTTCCATACCTCCAGACGACACTGGTCGGCGGGGACAAGTACCAAGGCCCGTTCAAGGACGCCAGCACAGACTTCAAGGGAGTCACCGCGCAGGGCGATGACACCGTCGTCTTCCACCTGACCCGGAAGTGGCCGACCCTGCCCTACTACCTGGCGTTCCCGGCAGCTACCCCGGTGCCGCAGTCGGCGGAGAAGAAGGCGACCTACGAGAAGGACCCACTCGCGACCGGTCCCTACATGATGAAGAGCTTCACCAAGGGCACCAGCATGGTGCTGCAGAAGAACCCGCAGTGGGACGCCAAGTCGGACCCGATCCGGCATCAGTACCCGGACACCATCAACATCAAACTCGGGGTCACGGCGCTCACCGAGCAGCAGCGGATCTTCGCCAACTCCGGTGATGGAGCAACGTCGCTGGACATCTCCGGCCTCGACGCCGGGTTGGAGAGCAAGGCCAAGTCGCAAACACAGCAGGTCGTCTTCGGTGAGTCCCCGTGTGAGTCCTACCTGCCGCTGGACTCGCAGAAGATCCCACTGGACGTCCGCAAGGCCATCGCGGTCGCCTACCCGTACGACCAGACACGCAAGGCCGGTGGCGAGAGCAATCTGACCTTCGACCCGGCGACGACCTACGCTCCGCCGCAGGTGCCCGGCATCAAGCAGTACCCCGCAGTGAACGCTATGACCGGCAAGGGCTCGGGTGACCCGGCCAAGGCCAAGGCCATGCTGCAGAAGGCAAAAAAGCTCGGTTTCGAGCTCTCTTGGTACTACGTCGGCGGCAAGGGCCAGGACGTCGCAGCGAATTCCGCGCTGAAGTCGGCGATGACGCAAGCAGGCTTCAAGGTCAAGGACGTCCCGGTCAGCCAGGAGCAGATCTCCGAGAAGATCAACGACCCGAAGGCGACCGAGAACGTCGGACAGGGCATCAGCTCCTGGTGTTACGACTGGCCATCGGGAGACTCGATCTATCCGCAGCTGTTCAGCTCGACGACCGCCAAGGACGGCCGCTCGGCAGCCAACCTGCAAGACCCTGCGATCGACAAGGAGCTCAACCGGATCAGCGCAATGGATCCGACGGCCGCTGCACCGGAATGGCTCGCCTTCGACAAGAAGATGACCGAGCAGGTCATGGGCATTCCACTGTCCTACTCGAAGGCGAGTTCGGTGCTGGGCAACAAGGTGCACAACGTCGTGCCGGACCCCAACCACGGACTGCCCGACTTTGCGCAGGTCTGGGTCGGCTGAGAGCCACGTCACTCAATGTAACGATTGGGTGACCTTCAGCCTGTCTCGCCTGTTGGACCCGTCCGCTGTGGCATCGTTAGTGCGTCACAGCGGGCGGGGGCACAGCGAGTGACCACTGAAAGCGTCGGCAACATCCCGTCTGCCGGCATCCAAACTCGTATGGAGGATCGATGACCGCTGGGCCAGGCGGCGTCAATGAGACGCTGACGGAGGTCGGTCAAGTTCACGGGACCGACGGCGCCAACGCAGTCCTGGGTAAGACGGATCACGGCGACGGGGGCAGGAGAGCAAGTCTCCGGCGCAGATCGCATTCTCGCGGTTGCGCAAGGACCGGATCGCGGTCACCTGCGCGGTCGTCATCGTGCTCTTCTTGCTGATGGGCATTTTCGCTCCACTCATCACCGGCATCGAGGGCCAGTCGCCGACCGCTCCGAACTACAACCTCATCGGCAACGACAACCTGCCGACCTTCTACGCCAACAGCTCGCACTGGCTGGGCCTGACTTCGAACTCCGGGTACGACGTGTTCGCCCGGTTCGTCTACGGCATCCGGCCGTCGTTCCTCATCGCCCTCACCGTCACGGTCGTCACGACGATCATCGGTGTGGTGCTCGGTCTGGCGGCCGGCTTCTTCGGCGGCTGGATCGACCGCGTCATCGGCTGGTTCGTCGACTTCACCCTGTCGTTGCCGTTCCTGCTCTTCGCCATCGCGCTCGTGCCGATCATGACCTCCTATCTCGTGCCGGGCGGGGAACCCACATCTGGTCAGGTGCAGAAGATCCGTATCTTCGCCGTCTTCATCGCACTCATCGCCTTCGGCTGGGCCGGTTTGTGCCGCCTGATCCGCGGCGAGGTGCTCGCACTGCGGGAGCGGGAGTTCGTGCAAGCCGCGCGATCCATCGGCGCACCGACCAAGCGAATCCTCTTCAAGGAGATGCTGCCCAACCTGACCAGTGTGATCCTGGTGGCGTTCACCACCGCACTGCCGGCCTGGATCGGCGCGGAGGCCGGACTGTCCTACCTCGGAGTCGGCATCAGCCTGCCCACGGCGGACTGGGGCCTGGACATCGCACAGGGGCAGCAGCAGATGCAGGCTTTCCCGTTGCCGATGCTGGTCCCGCTCGCCGGACTACTGGTCCTCGTTCTCTGCCTCAGCTTGCTAGGTGATGCCGTGTCGGACGCCTTCAACCCGAACACGCGGCGCTGACCCCAGCTTCGGCAACCAGAACACCACAGACTCTTTCCGGGCTGTGCCGGGAAGTAACACAAAGGGAGAATCACAAATGCGCTGGACTAAATTGGTCGCGCTGTCGGCCGCCGGTGTCACCGCGGTCTCGCTGGCTGCGTGCAGCAGCGGCGGCCCGTCGGGCAGTGGCGGCAGCGGTTCTGGCAGCGGCAGCAACAACAACTCTGCCGCCGCCCAGCAGACTGACGCCGCTCAGGCGGTCACGAACCCGAACCTGAAGGGACCTGCTCCGGCGGTTGCGGGTGCCAAGAAGGGCGGGACGCTCTACATCGACGACTCGTCCAACCCGCCCACCATGGACCCGGCCGGCATCTACTACGTGGACTCGAACGCGTTCGCGACGCAGTACATGTACCGCACCCTGACGCAGTACCAGATCGTCAAGGGCAAGCCGGTCCTGGTGCCCGACCTCGCCGAGAATGTCGGCGTACCGTCGGCTGACGGGCTGACCTGGAAGTTCAAGATCAAGCCGGGCCTGAAGTACTCCGACGGCTCGCCGGTCAAGATCGAAGACTTCGTCTACGGCATGGAGCGTTCCTTCGCCAAGGAGAGCGTCGCCCTCAACGGCACCGACTACCAGCGCCAGTACCTCGTCGACGGCAAGACCTACCTGGGTCCCTACAAGCAGCCCAACGCCAACTTCAAGGGTGTGACCACCGAGGGTGGCGACACGCTGGTCTTCCACCTGGTCACCAAGGTTCCCTCGTTCAATTACTTCGCCTCGTTCCCGGAGTTCACCCCGGTGCCCAAGGCCAAGGACACCAAGGGCGACTACCAGAAGCACCCGCTGACCACCGGCCCCTACAAGGTCGACTCCTACAACATCGGTTCGAAGCTGCTGTTGTCGCGCAACGCCAACTGGGACGCTAGTTCTGACCCGGTGCGCCACGCCTACCCGGACAAGATCCAGATCAACCTGGCGATCACCGACCTGGCCTCCCAGCAGCGCGTGCTGGCCAACAGTGGCGCCGGCGCCAACACGGTCAACATCGGTGCGATCGACGCGTCGCTCGCATCGAAGGTGACCGGCGCGCAGAAGAACCAGTTCGCGATCGGCCCGTCGTCGTGTGAGTACTACGTCAACATGAATGTCAACAAGATCCCGTTGAACATTCGTAAGGCGATCGGCTACGCCTACCCCTGGGACCAGATCCGCAAGGCCAGTGGTCTGTCGACGCTGAACTACCAGCCGGCGACCACCTACGCGGCGCCCAGCCTGCAGGGCTACAAGAAGTACCCGGCATTGCCGTACGCGACCGGTCAGGGCACGGGTGACCCGGCCAAGGCCAAGGCCATCCTGCAGGCCGCGAACAAGCTCGGCTTCGAGCTGTCCTACTACTACACGGGTGACAACCCGCAGTCGGTCGCGGCCAACACGGCTCGCAAGGCCGGTCTGGTGGCGGCCGGCTTCAAGGTCAAGGACATCCCGATCCCGAAGGCCGAGCGCACCAAGAAGATCGCGGACCCCAAGGCCCCGGTCAACATGCTGCAGGGCACGCCGGGCTGGTGTTACGACTGGCCGACCGGTGACTCGGTCTACCCGGTCCTGTTCAGTGGTGAGGGCATCCCGGACGGCACCACTGTCGGGCAGTTCAAGAACGCCGCGGTCAACGCCGAGATGGACAAGATCGGCAAGATGGACCCGACCAAGGCGGCACCCGAGTGGGCCAAGCTGGACCAGGAGATCATGACCAAGTACGTCCCTGGCCTGCCGGACAACTACTCGATGAACACCGCGACATTCGGTAAGAACGTCAAGAATGTCGGGCTCAACCCGATCATCAGCATGCCGAGCCTGTCCCAGCTCTGGGTCAGCAACTGACGTCGGTAGTCATATCCCATCGGTGACCGGGGCGTGGAGAGTGCTCCTCTTCCGCTCCGGTCACCAGCGGGTCATCATCTTCTAGGAGCCACTACGTGATCGTCTACATCGCCCGAAGGTTGCTACTCGCGATCTCGGTGCTGTTCGCGACAATCGTGCTGACCTTCGGCCTGTTCTTCACCGGACCGGCCAAGGACGGCGTCGCGTACCAGATCTGCGGGACCAAGTGCACCAACCAGCGGGTGCACGACATCAACCACGGGCTCGGCTTGGACAAGCCGGTTGTCGATCAGTTCGGGACCTACGTGAAGGGCCTGGTCGTCGGACGCGACATCACCAACGACGGTGAAGTCACCGGCCATTGCTCCGCACCGTGCCTCGGCTGGTCCTATGTGCAGAGTCAATCGGTGACCGACCAGGTCAAACAGGTCATGCCGGTCACCTTCACGATCGTCTTCGGCGGCATGGTGATCTTTGTTCCGCTCGGGCTGCTGCTCGGCGTGGTCTGCGGACGCAACCGAGGCTCACCCCTGGATCGGGCCTTGGTGGGAATCTCCCAGGTCATCAGCTCGATGCCTTACTACGCGATCGCGCTGATCCTGAACCTCTACCTCATCTTCACCTGGAACGTGCTGCCGGCCACCGGTTACACGCCGCTCACCCAGAGCCCCGGGACGTGGTTCACCGGGTTCATCGCGATTTGGATCATCTTCGGATTGTTCAACGCCATGACCTACGTGCGATATGTGCGAGCCTTCATGATCAACACTCTGGCAAGCGACTTCGTGCGTACTGCCCGGTCCAAGGGCATCCCGGAACGGGACGTGGTGTGGCGACATGCGTTGCGCGCGACGGTGGCGCCATACCTGACGCTGATCGGTGTGGATGTCGCTCTCCAGTTGTCCGGATCGATCTTCACCGAGCAAGTGTTCAATGTTCGAGGCATCGGCCGGCTCGGGCTCGATGCCATCAGCACCAACGACCTGCCGGTCATTGCCGGAACCGTATTGGTCGGTGCGACATTCATCGTGCTCGGAAACCTGATAGTCGATCTCCTCTACGTTGCCGTCGACCCGACAGTGAAGCTGAAATGACCCAGACAACATCACCGGCCGGCGAGCCGGGCACTCAACGCCGTCCACCCCTGGACCCGAACGCCCCCGTCGTCCTCACCGTCGAGGACCTCAAGGTGCAGTTCCCGACCGAGGAGGGCTTGCTCAGCGCGGTCAACGGCGTGTCCTACGAAGTGAAGGCCGGCCAGACGCTGGCGATCGTCGGCGAGTCCGGCTCGGGCAAGAGCGTGTCGTCAATGGCCGTCATGGGTCTGCACGACCCGAAGCGCAGCCGGATCAGTGGCTCGATCAGGCTGGACGGCCAGGAGCTCGTCGGAGCGTCGCAGTCAGATTTCCGTAAGCTGCGCAGCGAGACGATGGCGATGATCTTCCAGGATCCGCAGTCCTCACTGCACCCCTTCAAGAAGGTCGGCGCTCAGATCGCCGAGGGGTATCTCGCGCATCACAAGGTCTCCAGGTCGGTCGCTGCCAAGCGTGCCGTGGAGATGCTGGATCGCGTCGGGGTCCCCAACCCGGACCGCCGGGCCAAGCAGTACCCCTTCGAGTTCTCCGGCGGTATGCGCCAGCGAGCGATGATCGCCCTCGGCCTGGTCAACGACCCGAAGCTGCTGATCGCGGACGAACCAACGACATCGCTGGACGTCACGGTGCAGGCCCAGATCCTGGATCTGATGAACGACCTGCAGAGCGAGTTCGGTTCGGCGATCATCATGATCACCCACGATCTGGCCGTGGTTGCCGAAGTCGCGGACCACGTGCTGGTGATGTATGCCGGTCGCAGTGTCGAGCACGGCACCGCACAGGACATCCTGGCCAACCCGCGGATGCCCTACACCTGGGGCCTGTTGAGCTCGGTGCCGTCGTTGACCGCAGACGTCGGTTCGGACTTGAAGCCGATCCCCGGCAACCCGCCGAGCCTGCTGCACCTGCCGAACGGTTGTTCGTTCGAGCCCCGGTGTGGGTACTCGGATCGGGTCCCGAACAATCGGTGTGTGACCGAGATGCCCGAATTCCTCGAAGTGCCGGGTGAGCCGGGACGACTCACCCGCTGCCACTTGGCCGACCCCGCCGCGATCTTCGCCGACGAAGTCGCCCCCACGCTGGAGTGATCGATGACTGACAACATTACTGACGCCGACCAAGGCGCAGGCACCGTCGACATCCGCAAGTCCGACGCAGACGCCCAACCCACTGAACCGATCGTGCACGAGTCGAAGCGAGACCGCGAGGTCCTGCTGACGGTCAAGGACCTGGTCAAGCACTTCCCGGTGAAGGAATACACCGGTCTCTTTCCGAAGACGCTGCAGACTCGTGCGGTCGACGGAGTGAGCTTCGACCTGGCCAAGGGCGAAACCCTCGGCCTGGTTGGTGAGTCCGGTTGTGGCAAGACGACCACCGGTCGCCTGGTGACCCGGCTGCTGGAGCCGACCAGCGGCTCGATCGAGTTCCAGGGGCGCGAGATCGCGAACCTGAAGGAGAAGCAGCTGCGGCCGATGCGCCGTGACATCCAGATGATCTTCCAGGACCCCTACGGATCATTGAATCCACGTTTCACGGTCATGAAGATCATCGGGGCGCCGCTGGAGATCCACGGTCTGGTGCCCAAGAACAAGGTCAAGTCGCGGGTCCAGGAGCTTCTCGAGATCGTCGGGCTGAACCCGGAGCACGTCAACCGGTACCCGAACGAATTCTCCGGTGGCCAGCGCCAGCGGATCGGGATCGCTCGCGCGCTGTCCGTGGAGCCGAAGGTCGTGGTCGCCGATGAGCCGGTCTCCGCGCTGGACGTGTCGATCCAGGCGCAGGTCATGAACCTGATGACCCAGCTGCGGCGTGACCTCGGCATCGCCTTCGTCTTCATCGCGCACGACCTCGGCATCGTCCGGCATTTCTGTGACCGGATCGCGGTGATGTACCTCGGCAAGATGGTCGAGGTCGGCGACCGCGAGGACATCTACGAGAAGCCGCAGCATCCCTACACCCAGGCTCTGCTGTCCGCCGCGCCCGACCTCAATGTCGTGCGTGGTGCGGTGCCGAACGAGCGGATCCGCTTGATCGGCGATGTGCCGAGCCCGATCGACCCGCCGAGCGGTTGCCGCTTCCGGACGCGCTGCTGGAAGGCACAGGAGATCTGTGCCGCCGAGGAGCCGCCACTGGAGCCGGCTGCGGACAAGCCGGAGCACACGATCGCGTGCCACTTCCCGGAGGTGAAGTCCAACCTGGTCGCTGACGTCGAAGCGTCCTGATCCGGTTTCTTGTCGATGCCTGGCCCATGACACCACGCGGTGTCATGGGCCAGGCGTCGTCATACCGCCCGTTTCGCTAGGCTAGGCAGCATCCATGGAACGAGGACTGTCATGAGTGTGTCCCTTGGGGACCTGGCCGGGATGATCGCCGCGTTGGCGTTCGTCGTCCTTGTGCTGCGCATGGGGTCTGTTGTGGGCAAGGCCGGCAAGGTGCTCGACGAGACCCGGGCGGGCGTGCGTGAGATCACCGACGAGACGGTGCCGCTGCTGCGCGAAGTCACCGACACGGTGGCGGCGACCAACCAGCAACTTTCCAGGATCGACACCATTTCCTCCAATGTCGCGACGATGACGACCAACGTGAGCGCGCTGACCTCGGTCGCGACGGCGACGGTCGGGCGGCCGCTGATCAAGATCGCCGCATTCTCGTATGGCGTGCGCTCCGCGGTGGACTCGCGGCGGACCAAGCCGCTGAACAAAGTCGGTGACCGGTCATGAAGTGGCTGTTGCCGGTGACGGTGGCTGCGGCCGGGGTCGCGTTCGCGAGCCGGCCGGACACGCGTGAGCAAGTGGCACGTTTCCGAGAAGACGTCCGGAACGGCATGGGTGCCCGGGAGGCGCAGTTGCGCGAGGTGCTGGCGATGGACACGCATCTCACCCTTCCCGGTGAGCGTGTCACCACTGACGCGCGAGCTATCGAGGGCCGGTAAGGCCCCGCTTCCGACCTGCCAGAAAGCACCGATCGACCTGAGGTCTCGATACGGGCTCGCCTAGCGGCTCGCCCTACTCGACCACCTTGGCGCGCTACGTAAAGGAATTGATGATGGAAACCGCGGAGATCCGGCGACGTTGGCTGGACTATTTCGAGCGGAACAAGCACACCGTTGTGCCTTCCGCGCCCCTGATCTATGACGACCCGAACCTGCTGTTCGTGAACGCCGGCATGGTGCCGTTCAAGCCCTACTTCCTGGGCCAGCAGACGCCGCCCTGGGACCGGGCGACCAGCGTGCAGAAGTGCGTGCGGACCGGCGACATCGAGGAGGTCGGAAAGACCTCTCGGCACGGCACGTTCTTCCAGATGAACGGCAACTTCAGTTTCGGCGACTACTTCAAGGAAGGCGCGATCCGTCTCGCGTGGGGACTGATCACCTCCTCCGTCGACGACGGTGGCTACGGGCTGGACGCGGAGCGGATCTGGCCGACGGTCTACACCGACGACGACGAAGCGTTCGCGATCTGGCACGAGCAGATCGGCATACCCGTCGATCGCATCACCCGTCGGGACGCCAACGACAACTACTGGCACATGGGGGTGCCAGGCCCGGGCGGTCCTGCTCGGAGCTCTTCTACGACCGTGGTTCGGAGTATGGCGCGGACGGCGGCCCGGCGGTCGACGAGGACCGCTTCATGGAGTTCTGGAACCTCGTCTTCATGCAGGAGCTGTTGTCGGAGGTCCGGAGCAAGCCGGACTTCGACGTGTCCGGTCCGCTGCCGAAGCGCAACATCGACACCGGCATGGGCCTGGAACGGATGGCAACCCTGCTGCAGGGCAAGGACAACCTCTACGAGATCGACGAGGTCTACCCGGTGCTCGCGCAAGCCGCGCAGATGACCGGCAAGGTCTACGGCGCGCACTCCGGCCACGCCGCGACGTCGAGCCACCCGGACGACATACACCTGCGGGTGGTCGCCGACCATGTGCGGTCCTCGCTGATGCTGATCGGTGACGGTGTCACGCCCGGCAATGAGGGCCGCGGCTACGTGCTGCGCCGGATGCTGCGGCGCGCGGTCCGTGCCATGCGACTGCTCGGTTACCGCGACAAGGTGCTGCCGCAGCTGCTGCCGATCAGCCTGGACCGGATGAAGGCGTCATACCCGGAGCTGGAGGCCGACTTCGGCCGGATCAGCCAGATCGCGTATGGCGAGGAAGATGCCTTCCGGCGCACCCTCGACCAGGGCACAACGATCCTGGACACCGCGGTGACAAAGGCCAAGCAGTCGTCCGCCGCCCTGGGCGGCAGCAGCACCCCGACGTTGCCCGGCTCGGAGGCCTTCGCGCTGCACGACACTTATGGTTTCCCGATCGACCTGACTCTCGAGATGGCGGCGGAGCAGGGCGTCCAGGTGGACCGTGACGGCTTCACCCGGCTGATGACCCAGCAGCGCGAGCGTGCGAAGGCGGACGCGAAGTCGAAGAAGGCCGGTCACGCGCACACTGAGGTCTGGAAAGAACTGCGCGCGCTCGGAGCGACCGATTGGCAGGCGTACCAAGCACTTTCGACCGAAGGCAAGGTCGTTGGCCTGGTGTCGGACGGTGCTCGTGTCGAGGGGCTCGAGCAGGGCGCGACTGGCCAGGTCGTGCTCGACCGCACGTCCTTCTACGCCGAGTCCGGTGGACAGATCGCCGACGAAGGCGTCATCACGACACCGACCGGCCAGCTGCGAGTGCTCGACGTGCAGCGTCCGGTCAAGGGCCTCGTGGTGCACACCGTCGAGGTCGCGTCCGGTGAGGTGAAGGTCGGCGAGCAGGTCGAGGCGCAAGTCGATCCCGACTGGCGCATCTCGGCGTGCCAGGCGCACTCCGGCACGCACGTTGTGCATGCGGCGCTACGGCAGGTGCTCGGCCCGTCGGCGCTGCAGAGCGGCTCCTACAACAAGCCCGGCTACCTGCGGCTCGACTTCGCGTGGAGCAGTGCGTTGTCACCGGAGACGCGGTCGGAGATCGAGGAGGTCGCCAACCTGGCGGTCCGCCAGGACCTGCCGGTCTCTTCGCAGTACATGACACTGCCCGAAGCGCGCGAATGGGGCGCTCTCGCGCTCTTCGGTGAGACGTATGACGAGCAAGTTCGTGTCATCGAGATCGGTGGCCCCTGGTCACGTGAGCTCTGCGGTGGCACCCACGTGGCGCACTCCTCGCAGGTGGGCGCCCTGACACTGACCGGCGAGTCGTCGGTGGGTTCGGGCGTGCGCCGTGTCGAGGCGTTCGTCGGCATGGATGCGTTGCGCTACCTGGCCAAGGAACGCGCGATCGTCGCGGAGCTCGGCCGGTTGGTGAAGGCTCAGCCCGGTGAGTTGCGCGAGCGTGTGGAGGAGTTGTTGACCCGGGTCAAGAACGCCGAGCGGGAGATCTCGACGCTGCGCCAGCAACAGCTGCAGGCGCAGGCTGGCGAGTTGCTGACCGGCGCGTCCGATATCGGGGAGTCCGCGTGCTCACCCACGACGGTGGCGAGCTCGGTGCGGACGAAGTGCGCTCACTGGTGACCGGTCTGCGTGGTCGGCTCGGCGACGAGACACCGAGCGTGGTGGCCGTGACGGGTTCGGCGAAGGGCCGACCGCTGATCGTCGTGGCGACGAACGCTCGGGCACGGGACCGCGGCATCAAGGCGGGCGACCTGGTGCGCACCGCTGCTGGCGTACTCGGTGGCGGCGGTGGCGGCAAGTCGGACCTCGCACAGGGCGGCGGCACCGACGCCTCGGCGGTCGGCGCCGCGCTCGAGGCGGTCGAGGGCCAGTTGCAGACGCTCACCGGGGTCCAGTGAGGCCAGGCGTACGGATCGGCGTCGACGTGGGCAGTGTCCGCGTCGGCGTCGCCGTGTGCGATCCGGACGGCGTCCTGGCGACACCGTGGGGAACCCTGCGGCGTGCGGGTGACGAATCCGACATACAGGAGGTGGCCGACCTGGCCGCCGAACGTGGTGCGGCCGAGGTCGTTGTCGGCCTGCCGTTGTCCCTGGACGGGACCGAGCGGGCCGCCGCGGAAGCAGCGCGCGGTTGGGCGAAAACGTTGCGCCGGCGCGCGCCGAACCTCGTCGTCCGCCTGGTCGATGAGCGTATGACGACGATCGACGCGCACCGCGCGATGCGAGCCAGTGGGCTCAGTGAACGGGGGCGCCGTGACCTGGTCGATCAGCAGGCTGCTGTGCTGATCCTGCAAGTCGCGCTTGACGCGGAGCGTGTTTCCGGCCAACCTGCCGGAATGATCGTTGGGGGACGCAAGCCACGTCATGGGTCCAGGGCTGACACGGAAAGGCGATAGTGACCATTCCTCCAGACGGGACGTCCGCGGGCGAACCCGCCCCGCGCACGCGCCGTGAAGCACGGGACCGCGCGCGTCGGGCGGCCGCTTCGGCTTCTCCCGTGGCACGTCCAGCCAACACCGCACGCGAACGCCGAGCTGCCCCCGCGAAGCCGCGCCCGGACCTGACCCACGAGGACGAGACGACCGAGTTCGTTGCGGCGTCAGCACATCCCTCCTTCGGGGCGCCCGAGAAGTATTTGCCGGAGCCCAGCGGGGGAGAAACGTCGTCGGGTGACGGCGAGTGGACCGGTTTTCACGACTGGGCCAGCGAGGACGATCACGAGCAGCACGGAAGCCACACGTCATACGAGGAGATCCAGCGGCACCGGCGTCGACGGGCGGGCCGCTCCTGCCTCCTGCTGGTCCTGGTGATGTTGCTGGTGGTCGGCGGCGCAGGCTACGCAGTCAGCCGGGTCGGGCGGATCAGCCTGCCGGGCATGAGCCAGAGCAGCCCCGACTATGCCGGCAACGGCACTGGCTCGGTGACGATCGTGGTCAAGGAGGGTGACTCCGGCACCTCGATCGCGCAGACCCTGCTCAAGGCCGGCGTGGTGAAGTCGACGGGCGCTTTCGTCACGGCCGCCGGCGCAAGTCACGACTTCGGCTCGATCCAACCGGGTAGCTACAAGTTGCGACAGAAGATGAGTGCGCAGTCGGCGCTCGCCCTGATGCTGGATCCCAAGAGCTTCTCGAGCACGGGCACCACAATCCCCGAGGGTTTGTGGGCGAGCCAGATCTTCGCGCTGTTGTCCAAGGCGACCGGGGTGCCGCTCGCCGACTACCAGAAGGTGACGGCGGCCTCGATCGGGTTGCCCTCAGCGGCGGACGGGCACCTGGAGGGATACCTCTTCCCGTCGACCTACAACTTCGGCAAGGGCACGACCGCCCAGCAGCAGTTGCGCACGATGGCCACCGAGTGGCGCAAGAAGGTCGCACCGCTGCAGATTCCGGACAGCCAACTGCATCAGGTGATGGTCGAGGCGTCATTGGTGGAAGCCGAGTCCCGGCTGGCCGAGGACGGCCCCAAGGTGGCCCGTGTCATCGTGAACCGCGTGGCTCAAGGTATGCCGCTGCAACTCGATTCGACGATCCACTACGCCGAGAAGCAGCGCGGCACGATCACCACGACCGACCAGCAGCGCGCCAAGAAGGGGCCGTACAACTCCTACCTCAACACCGGACTGCCACCGACTCCGATCAACAACCCCGGGCTCGCGGCCATCAAGGCGGCCCTGCATCCGGCGAGTGGCGGCTGGCTCTACTTCGTCACGGTCGACCCGGAGACCGGCAAGACGCTCTTCGCCGACACCTACCCGGAGCAGCAGAAGAACGAGCAGGTGTTCCACGCGTGGTGCCAGAACCATCCCGGCAAGTGCTGACCCGGCACCGCGCAGCAGTGCTGGGCAAGCCGATCGCTCACTCGATGTCGCCGGTGTTGCACCGGGCGGCATACGAGGCGCGCGGTATGACGGACTGGTCCTACGACATCCGCGAGTGTGATGCGGCCTCGTTGCGTGACCTGGTCAGCGGGCTCGGACCGACCTGGCGTGGGCTGTCCCTGACGAGGCCGCTGAAGGAGGAAGCATTGCTGATCGCCGACTCCGCCAGCGACGTCGCGCTGCGGACCGGTGCTGTCAACACACTGATCCACGTCGGTCGCGGTTGGCACGGCGAGAACACCGACATCATCGGCATCCGCGAGGCACTGCGAGACGCGGGCATCATGGCCGGTGCGGTTCCGCGGGCGGTGGTGATCGGCTCCGGAGCGACCGCACGCTCGGCGCTGGCGGCGCTGGCCGACCTCGAGGTCGCCGAGGTCGTGTTCGTCGTCCGCAAGGACATGCGGGCCTCAACCCTGGCGCAGGCACGTGATCACGGCTTCCGAGTGGTGGTCCTGGGTGAGGCCGAGGGCGCAGCGGCAGTGCTGGAGACCCCACTGGTGATCAGCACGATTCCGGCCGGCACCGCGGACTCTCTTGCCGGCGCGATGGCCGAGCTGGGAGTCGCCGCCGATGCAGCCACAACCGGGCGGGTGCTGCTCGACGTCGTGTATGCCGGCTGGCCGACCGAGCTGGCGGCGACCGCCGCGGCATACGGCGCTCGGATCGTGCCCGGGATCGAGATGCTGATCCACCAGGGCGCGGCGCAGTTCCAGCTGATGACCGGCAGTCCGGCACCGCTTGAGGTCATGCGACGGGCGGGCCGCGCAGCCCTGTTGCGCTGACAGCCTTCTCGCCATACGGCGGCGGCATACAGTCGGCTGCCACTGCATGAAAAGATCAGCGACATGCTTCGTTGGTTGACTGCAGGTGAATCCCACGGGCCCGAGCTCACCGCGGTGATCGACGGCCTCCCCGCCGGTGTCAGCATCAGCGCGGGAGACCTCGCCGACGCCCTGGCCCGGCGCCGGCTCGGTTACGGGCGCGGTGCGCGGATGAAATTCGAGCAGGACAAGGTCTCGTTCACCGGCGGCGTCCGGCACGGCAGCACGCTCGGCTCGCCGATTGCGATCACCATCGAAAACACCGAGTGGCCCAAGTGGCAGGCCGTGATGAGCCCGGAGCCGATCGACGCCGAGGCGCTCGCCGCAGCCGCCGATGTCGGCGCGTCCGGTGAGCTCGCCCGCAACCGCCCGTTGACCCGGCCGCGGCCCGGTCACGCGGACCTGGTCGGTATGCAGAAGTACGGCTTCGACGAAGCGCGCCCGATCCTGGAGCGGGCTTCGGCGCGCGAGACCGCGGCCCGGGTCGCGCTCGGGAGGGTGGCCGCAGCGTTCCTTGAGCAGGCCCTCGGGATCCGGCTGGTCTCGCACACGGTGGCCATCGGCGGCGAAGAGGTCTCCGACGACGCGCCCCTGCCCGGACCGGACGATGTCGCCGCGCTGGATGCCGACCCGGTGCGTTCGCTGGACTCCGACGGTTCGGCCCGCATGGTGGCGGTCATCGACGCGGCCAAGAAGGACGGCGACACGCTCGGCGGGGTCGTCGAGGTGCTCGCGTATGGCGTGCCACCGGGCCTCGGCTCGCACGTGCACGGTGACCGGCGTCTCGATGCGCAACTGGCCGGCGCACTGATGGGGATCCAGGCGATCAAGGGTGTCGAGGTCGGCGACGGGTTCCGCACCGCGGCTCGCCGCGGATCCGCCGCGCACGACGAGATCGTGCGTGAGGACGGCCGGATCCGGCGGGAGACCAACCGGGCCGGCGGCACCGAGGGCGGTATGTCGACCGGCGAGGTGCTGCGGGTGCGCGCCGCGATGAAGCCCATCTCCACGGTGCCGCGTGCGCTGAAGACGGTCGACGTCTCCACCGGCGAGGAGGCCACCGCCATACACCAGCGATCGGATGTGTGCGCCGTGCCGGCCGCGGGCGTCGTCGCGGAGGCGATGGTTGCGCTGGTGTTGGCACAGGTGGCGCTGGAGAAGTTCGGCGGCGACAGCGTGGCCGAGGTGGCGCGCAACCACACGGCGTACCTCGCCGCGATCCCGGAGCTCCTCAAATGACCGCCCCTGCCGTCGTTCTGATCGGCCCGCCCGGAGCGGGCAAGACAACTGTGGGGCGACTGGTCGCCGAGCAACTCGACGTGCCGTTCACGGACACGGACGAACTCATCGAGGCCGAGCAGCAGACCTCCATCTCGGACATCTTCGTCGAGCAGGGCGAGGCGCACTTTCGCGCGCTGGAGACCGACGCGGTGGCTCGCGCCGTAACCGGCGGTGGAGTTGTCGCAGTGGGTGGTGGTGCGCCGATGACGCCGGCGACCGCGCAGCTGCTCGAACCGCTGCCGGTGGCGTTCCTGAGCGTTGCGATCTCGGACGCTGCCGGGCGGATCGGGTTCTCCGGCGCCCGGCCGCTGCTCGCGGTCAACCCGCGTGCGACCTGGACCCGGATGATGGGGGACCGGCGTCCGACATACGAGCGACTGGCGACCTGGGTGGTCGAGACCGGTGGGCGGACCGCTGATGAGGTCGCCGCTGATGTCGTGGCGAAGTTGAGCCAATCATGAGTGACACCAAAGTGATTCGCGTTGGCGATGACTACGACGTGGTCATCGGCCGCGGGGTGCTGAGTGAGGTCGCGTCGCGCGTGCCGGACGGTGCGCAACGCGTGTTGATCGTGCACGCTCCGGTGATGGCCGCCGCCGCGGAGCGGTTGGCGGAGCAGGCCGCCGTGCAAGGGCTGGAGCCCACGAGCGTGGAGTTGCCGGATGCCGAGGCGGCCAAGACGGTCGACGTCGCAGCGCGGTTGTGGGCGGTGCTGGCGGAGGCCGGGTTCACCCGCACCGATGCGGTGATCGCTCTCGGTGGTGGGGCGACGACCGACCTGGGCGGTTTCGTGGCCGCGACCTGGCTGCGCGGTGTGCCGGTCGTGCAGGTGCCCTCGACGGTTCTCGGCATGGTCGATGCGGCCGTGGGCGGCAAGACCGGCATCAACATCGCCGAGGGCAAGAACCTCGTCGGGTCCTTCCACCCGCCGGCCGCCGTTGTCTGCGACCTGGACCTGTTACGGACCCTGCCGCGTGCAGATCTCGTCGCCGGCCTGGCCGAGGTGGTCAAGTGCGGCTTCATCTCCGACCCGCAGATCCTCCGGCTGGCCGCTGACGCGGAGGCCGCGACGGATGTCGACGGTTCCGTCCTGCCGGAGCTGATCGCCCGAGCCGTCCAGGTCAAGGCCGATGTGGTCACCTCCGACCTGCGCGAGGCGGGGCTGCGGGAGATCCTCAACTACGGTCACACCTTCGCGCACGCGGTCGAGCAGGTCTCCGGCTTCAGCTGGCGGCACGGCGATGCCGTGGCCGTCGGGATGATGTATGTCGCAGAGCTCGCCCGCCGGTCCGGTCTGATCGACGAGTTGTTGGTCGAGCAACACCGAGAAGCGTTGCAGCTGTTGGGATTACCCACGTCATACGCGGTGGACGGTGATGTCGATGCCCGGTGGACCGCGCTGCGCGCCGCGATGGGACGCGACAAGAAGACCCGCGGCTCGACGCTGCGGTTCGTGGCCCTGACTGCGGTCGCTGCGCCCACGCGGCTGGCCGGTCCCGACGAGACGCTGCTGCGCGCGGCATACGAAGCGGTGCTGGCCTGATCAATTCGCCGTCGGCTGTGCGGCGTCGCTCGGCACCGCGCCGAGCATGAGCTGGCTGATCTGTGAACGCCACGGCTCGCCGAGCACACCCCACGTCGGCTCGTAGTGGTAGACCTTGCGCAACGGGGTGCCCACCCGCTGGCCGAGGAGCAGCTCGACGTCGTCGGGGTCGATGAGGAGGGTGCGGCACACCGACGGCCTCGCTGACCTTGACCAGGTCGCGGCGCATCGACTGCACGTAGTTCGCGAGCCGGACTGCCTTCGACGTCGGGTCCAACCCGTGTGACAGCCAGGGGTCCTGGGTGGCGACGCCGGTGGGGCAGCGGTCGGTGTGGCATTTCTGCGACTGGATGCAGCCGATCGACAGCATCGCCTCACGGGCCGACTCCGGGCGAAACGCCTGGGCCCGCCCGCGTGGCCCCGCCCAGCAACTTCGCGCTCGGGAGATCGACGTGGTCGCCGGTGTGTGGAGCGGCCGATGGGGGAGTCAGGCTGAAGGTGCGGTGCTTGATGATCGGGTAGCCCTCCTCGTCCTCCACGTTGTTGTCGGTGCCGAATCCGACGTAGTTGTTCTCACCCTTGGCGCTGGCGTAGATCCAGGCACGCTGGTGCCTGCTGAAGGGCCGCTCCTCGTCGTTGGACGCGACGACGTACTGCCGCAGTTCGGGACCGATCGTCTCGATCGCATATCGCGCGTGCCCGATAACTGGATAGTTACGCAGCAGCGAATGGTTCTTCTGCCACAAGTCGTGTGCGGCCAGGCCGGCAGCGGACAGAACGGGGAGAAGCGCGAGCACCTTTGCCTTCATAACGGGAAGACTCCCATAGCCTCAGCTGCACTGACGAGACTTCCCGCCGTGCGCGGACCGGTCAGCCGCGCGCCGTTGCCGGTGCAACAGCTGTCGACCGCTGAGTACTGCCAGCGCCCACTCCAGCGGGCCCTCCCCGATGAACCGCGCTAACAACCAGCTGAGGGCCAGGCAGCCGAGGATGAAGACGACCGCCGGCTTCCAGCCGAAGGGCAGCCAGGAAGGCGGGTGCTGGACTGGGCTGATCGGGGCGGTCGAGGGCGCCCGCGGCGTAACGTTCAGTGGATGCAGCTGACCGCGATCCGCGCCGACATCACCACCCTGACGGTGGATGCCGTTGTCAACGCTGCAAATTCATCCCTCATGGGTGGCGGCGGGGTCGACGGCGCCATACATCGGGCGGGTGGGCCGGAGATCCTGCGGCACTGCCAGGAGCTGCGCGATTCGCGGTTCCCGGACGGTTTGCCGACCGGGCAAGCAGTGGCGACGACCGCGGGCAACCTGCCGGCGCGATGGGTGATCCACACCGTCGGACCGGTCTTCTCCAAGCGGGAGGACCGCTCGGCGCTGCTCGCCGACTGCTATCGCAACTCGCTGCGGGTCGCGGACGAGCTGGGCGCCCGGACCGTTGCCTTCCCGGCGGTCTCCGCGGGCATCTTCGGCTGGCCGATGGACGACGCTGCCCGGATCGCCATACAGACGGTGCGCGACAGCGGCGGTTCGCTCGCCGAGGTCACCTTCGCGTTGTTCTCCGGAGAGGCGCTCGCGTGCTTCGAGCGGGCGCTCACGGACAGGTGATCAAAAGGGTGCCGATCGACCGGTAGACTGTCGACCTCCCGCCGCCTTGTGCGGCTGCCGCACGCCCTGATGTCGGCAGCCCGCGTCGCGGCGCGTTATACGTCCTGAGCGCCGACGGCGTCCGTCGATCCGAAAGAGAAGAGCTGAACGTGGCATCCACCAACGACCTGAAGAACGGTCTGGTCCTCAAGATCGACAACCAGCTGTGGTCTGTGGTCGAGTTCCAGCACGTCAAGCCCGGCAAGGGCCCGGCGTTCGTGCGCACCAAGCTGAAGAATGTCCTGTCCGGCAAGACCGTCGACCGGACCTTCAACGCCGGCGTCAAGGTGGAGACGGCCAGCGTCGACCGCTCGGACATGCAGTACCTCTACAACGACGGCACCGACTACATCTTCATGGACACCAAGACCTACGACCAGCTGCCGATCTCGGCAGCCACCGTGGGCAAGGCCGCCGACTACCTGCTGGAGAACCAGGAAGCCATCGTCGCGCAGCACGACGGCTCGGTCCTGTATGTCGAACTGCCCGCGTCCGTCGTGCTGGAGATCAGCCACACCGAGCCGGGCCTGCAGGGCGACCGCTCGTCCGGCGGCACCAAGCCGGCCACCCTGGAGACCGGCGCCGAGATCCAGGTGCCGCTCTTCCTCGAGCAGGGCACCAAGGTAAAGGTCGACACCCGCGACGGTTCCTACCTCGGCCGCGTCAGCTGACGATGTCCCAAACGCCGGACACCTCCGCCCGTCGCGGCTCACGCAGCAAGGCGCGCAAGAAGGCACTCGATCTGCTCTTCGAGGCCGAGCAGCGCGCTGTCAACGCCCGCGAACTGGTCGACCAGCGGGTTGACGTGCCCACCACGCAGGCGCCGCTTCCGGACTACACGGTGCAGATCGTGCGCGGTGTGGTCGAGCACTGGGGTGCGATCAACGATGCGCTGCAGACCTACAGCACCAGCGACTGGCCGCCGGAGCGGATGCCTGCCGTCGACCGTTCGCTGCTGCGTGCCGCGACCTGGGAGCTGGTCTGGGCCGAAGGTGTCGATGCGCCGGTGGTGATCTCCGAGGCGGTCAAGCTCGCCCAGGAGTTGTCGACCGACAGCTCCCCGAAGTTCGTCAACGGCTTGCTCGACAAGATCGCCGCCGTCAAGCAGTCGCTCGCCTGACGGAGCCGATCCCGTGCTGAGAGGGTCGTAGTCGGTATGACGGCCGAACTTCAGCGCACCGGTCAGGTGACGACCGACGCTCCCGTGCGGAATCCGCGGTGGGCGGTCGTCGACCTGTTGCGCGGTGTCGCGATCGTTGCGGTGGTCGCGTTCCATCTGACCTGGGACCTGGGTGACCTCGGCCTGATCTCCTGGCGGATCAGCGCGCACTGGTCGGGCAAGGTCATCGCGCATTCGATTGCCGGGTCGTTCCTGTTCCTGGTCGGGGTGTCACTCGTGCTGGCGCACCGGCGGGGGATCCGATGGCGAGCTTTCTGTCGTCGCGAGCTGCAACTTGTGGTCCTCGCGCTGGTCATCACCGCCGCCAGCGCGGTCTATCAGCCGCGCGAAATCGTCACCTTCGGCATCCTGCACGCCATCGCCGTGGTCTCATTGCTGGCGCTGCTTGCGGTGCGAGCGCCGCGCTGGGTTCCTTGGGCGCTGGCTGCGGTTTCCGTAGCGCTCCCCTGGCTGGTGCACCTGCCCGGCCGGTCGCCGTGGATCTCTTGGACCGGGCTGGCCGACGGCACCCAGCCGTCGTTGGACTGGCAGCCGGTGCTCCCCTGGATAGCGTTGGCCTTCGTGGGGATTGGCGTGATGCGGCCGTTGGTCGTCGCCGCCGAGGGAGGCACGACAGTAGCGGGATTGCGGTCGTGGCGGCCTGCCTCGTCGCCGACGCGCGGGTTGGGGTGGCTCGGGCGCCATACCCTCGCGATCTATGTGCTTCACCAGCCCGTGCTGTATGGCGCCCTCTGGCTCCTCGCCTGACCGTTGCGTGGACGTGGTGCGGGCCACACCGCCGGTAGCGGTACCCTTGCCGCGTTCGACATCCTTTAACGATTCCGTCCTGTGAGGCGGCGAAGGAGGTCCTGACGCATGGAGCGTCCCGACTCAGATATGTCCGGGTACGAGCAGGCTGCGCAGCCGCCGGGCCGGATCGTGCTCACCTCATCCGACATCTCCCGTGCCCTGCGACGCATCGCGCACGAGATTGTCGAGCACAACAAGGGAGTGCAGGACCTCGTGGTCCTCGGCATCCCGACTCGCGGTGAGGCGCTCGCGCACCGGATCGTCGCGTTGTTGCGCGAGATCGAAGGCGCCGACGTCCCCGTCGGATCGCTCGACACGACGATGTACCGCGACGACCTCCGTAGCCAACCGACCCGTGCGGTCGGCGCCACCACGGTTCCCGAGGGCGGGGTCGACGGGAAGATCGTGGTCCTGGTCGACGACGTGCTCTACTCCGGCCGCACCGTGCGCGCCGCGCTCGACGCGCTGGGCGACCTCGGCCGCCCGAGAGCCGTCCGGCTTGCAGTCCTGGTCGACCGCGGGCACCGCGAGCTGCCGATCCGGGCCGACCACGTCGGCAAGAACCTCCCGACCGCCCGGTCCGAGCGGGTCAGCGTGCGACTGGCCGATCCGGACGGCGTCGAGGAAGTCCGGATCGCGGAAGGGGTCTCATGAAGCACCTGTTGTCGGCGGCGGACCTCAGTCGCGAAGACGCCCGGCAGATCCTGGACACCGCCGCCCAGATGCACGAGGTGCAGCGGCGTGAGGTCAAGAAGCTACCGGTCCTGCGCGGCCGCACGGTCGTCAACCTCTTCTTCGAGGACTCCACCCGCACCCGGTCGTCCTTCGAGATCGCCGGCAAGTGGCTGTCCGCCGACGTCATCAACGTCTCGGCGAAGGGCTCGTCCGTGAGCAAGGGGAGTCGCTGCGGGACACGGCCATGACGGTCGCGGCGATGGGGGTCGACGCCCTCGTCATACGCCATCATGCGAGCGGGGCACCCCTGCAGGTGACCGACTGGGTGGACGCCGTGGTGATCAACGCGGGCGACGGCACTCACGAGCACCCCACCCAGGCACTGCTCGACGCCTACACGATGCAAGCCCGGCTCGGCGATCTCGCCGGCAAGCGGATCGGCATCATCGGCGACCTGACGCACTCGCGGGTCGTGCGCAGCAACTTGATCCTGCTGCGCACGCTCGGCGCGGACGTCACCCTCGTCGCGCCGCCCACGCTGATGCCCAGCGGGATCGCGGATTGGGCTGCGGCAGAAGGCTTTTCGTATACCTACGACTTCGACGAAGTCCTCCCGAAGCTGGACGCGGCGATGATGCTGCGGGTTCAGAAGGAGCGTATGTCGGGAGGCTTCTTCCCGACGCCGCGCGAATACACGGTCGGCTACGGCCTGACTCGCGACCGGCTGCGCGCGCTGCCCGAGCACGCGGTGATCTGCCACCCGGGACCGATGAACCGCGGCCTGGAAATCACCGCCGACGCCGCGGACGAAGCCCGGTCGCTCATCCTCGACCAGGTGTCGGCCGGTGTCGCGGTGCGGATGAGCGTGCTCTACCACCTGCTCGGAGGCGAAGGCGAATGACGAGTTACCTGATTCAGGGCGCCGACCTGCTCGGCACCGGCCGGCAGGACCTGCTGGTCAAGGACGGTGTGATCGCCGAGGTCGGCAAGGTCACGGCCGGTGACGCGACGGTGATCGACGCCGACGGTCTGGTCGCACTGCCCGGGCTGGTCGACCTGCACACCCACCTGCGGGAGCCCGGCCGCGAGGACGCCGAGACCGTCGCGACCGGATCTGCGGCGGCAGCAGCCGGCGGCTTCACCGCGATCCTGGCGATGGCCAACACCAACCCGGTGACCGACACCGCCGAAGCGGCCGAGCGGGTGCTCGACCTGGGCCGTGCGTGCGGACTGGTCGACGTGCAGCCGGTCGGGGCGGTCTCCAAGGGCCTCGCCGGTGCGGAGCTCGCCGAGCTCGGCCTGATGGCGCGCAGTCGCGCCGCGGTGCGGGTCTTCTCCGACGACGGCAAGTGTGTGCACGACGCGCGGTTGATGCGCCGGGCGCTGGAATACGTGAAGACCTTCGGCGGCGTCGTGTCCCAGCACGCGCAGGAGCCGCGGCTTGCCGACTCGGGCGCGTGCTGCCACGAGGGTGAGCTCTCCGGGCGGCTCGGCCTGCCCGGGTGGCCCGGTGTGGCCGAGGAAGTCATCGTCGCGCGAGACGTGATGCTTGCTCGCCATACCGGCTCCCGAGTGCACATCGCGCACGTCTCCACGGCAGGTTCGGTGGAGGTGTTGCGCTGGGCGAAGTCCCAGGGCATCGCGGTCACCGCCGAAGTCACGCCGCATCACCTGATGCTGGACACCGAGCTGCTCTCCGGCTACGACCCCACCTACAAGGTCAACCCGCCGCTGCGGCCCACCGAGGACATCGCCGAGCTGCGAAAAGCCTTGGCAGACGGGACGATCGACGCGGTCGCAACCGACCACGCACCCCACGCGCGTCATGACAAGGAGCACGCGTTCGCGGAAGCCGCGTTCGGGATGCTCGGCCTGGAGCAGGCGCTCCAGGTGGTCAACACGGTGATGGTGCAGACCGGCCTGATGACCTGGGAGCAGGCGGCAGCGGCGATGTCGACCACCCCGGCACGCATCGCCGGACTCACCGGGCACGGGCGTCCGCTCGCCGCAGGCGAGCCCGCCAACATCACCCTCATCGACCCGACCGCAAAGGTTGAGGTCGACCGCGCCGACTCGCACTCACTGTCGCGGAACAACCCATGGCACGCCATGACACTCACCGGTCGGGTGCAGTCCACGCTGCTGCGTGGCCGACCGACGCTGCTCGACCAGGAGGTCCACGTATGACGACGACTACCGGCATCGACCCACTCACCGGACGCGGTCGCGCCACCCTGGTCCTCGAGGACGGCACCGTCTTCACCGGCCTGGCGTATGGCGCCATCGGCGAGACCTTCGGCGAGGCTGTCTTCTCGACCGGCATGACCGGCTATCAGGAGACGCTGACCGACCCCAGCTATCACCGCCAGGTGGTGGTGATGACCGCACCGCACATCGGCAACACCGGTGTGAACGATGAGGATTCGGAGTCCAAGCGCATCTGGGTGAGTGGGTATGTCGTGCGCGACCCCTCGCCGCGACCGTCCAACTGGCGCTCGCAACGCACCCTTGAGGACGAGCTCGCCGAGCAGGGGGTCGTCGGGATCTGTGACATCGACACCCGGGCATTGACCCGGCACCTGCGGGAGTCCGGTGCGATGCGAGTCGGCATCTTCTCCCGCACCGGCGACTCTGCCGAAGCGCTGACCCAACGAGTGCGGGAGCAGCCGCAGATGGCTGGCGCCGAGTTGGCGTCCGAGGTCAGCACCGACGAGCCGTATGTCGTGCCGGCACAAGGGGATCGGCGCTTCACCGTCGCCGCACTCGACCTCGGCATCAAGGCGATGACGCCCCAGCGGCTCGCCGAACGCGGCATCGAGGTGCACGTGCTGCCGGCGGACAGCACCTTCGAGCAGATCCAGGCGGTGCAGCCGGACGGCGTCTTCTTCTCCAACGGTCCCGGAGACCCGGCAACCGCACCGCAGGTCGACGTTCTGCAGCAGGTGCTCGCGGCCAAGATCCCGTTCTTCGGTATCTGCTTCGGCAACCAACTGCTCGGCCGAGCGCTCGGCTTCGGCACCTACAAGCTGAAGTACGGCCACCGCGGGATCAACCAGCCAGTGCTCGACCGGACGACCGGCAAGGTCGAGGTCACGGCCCACAACCACGGCTTTGCGGTCGACGCGCCACGCGATGGCGAGCCGGTCCAAGCGCCTGCGGGTGAGTCTTTCGGCAAGGTGCGTGTCTCGCACATCTGCCTCAACGACGATGTGGTCGAGGGGCTGGAATGCCTTGATATTCCTGCCTTCTCGGTCCAGTACCACCCCGAGGCCGCCGCCGGGCCACACGACGCGGCATACCTCTTCGACCGGTTTGTCGGCCTTTTGGAACGGGGTCTCGATACGCCCTCCGCTAGCGCTCCGGGCTACTCGACCACCTTGACGAATGAGGAGAACAAGTAATGCCGAAGCGGGACGACATCAAGAGTGTCCTGGTGATCGGCTCCGGCCCGATCGTCATCGGGCAGGCGTGCGAGTTCGACTACTCCGGCACCCAGGCCTGCCGGGTGCTGCGCGAAGAGGGCCTGCGGGTGGTGCTGGTCAACTCCAACCCGGCGACGATCATGACCGACCCGGAGTTCGCGGACGCGACCTACATCGAGCCGATCACCCCGGAGGTGGTCGAGACCATCATCGCCAAGGAACGTCCCGACGCCGTGCTGGCGACGCTGGGCGGCCAGACCGCGCTCAACACCGCGATCGCGCTGCACGAGGCCGGGGTGCTGGAGAAGTACAACTGCCCGCTGATCGGCGCGAGTGTCGAGGCCATCCAGCTGGGCGAGGACCGTCAGCGGTTCAAGGGCGTCGTCGAGCGCTGTGGAGCGGAGTCGGCCAAGTCGATCATCTGCCACACGATGGACGAATGCATCGCTGCCGCAAACAAACTCGGCTACCCGATGGTCGTGCGTCCGTCATTCACCATGGGCGGGCTCGGCTCCGGGTTCGCGTATGACGAGCGGGACCTGCGGCGGATCGCCGGTGCCGGACTGCATGCCAGCCCGACCACGGAGGTGCTCCTGGAGGAGTCGATCCTGGGCTGGAAGGAGTACGAGCTCGAGGTCATGCGCGACCACGCCGACAACGTCGTGGTCGTCTGCTCGATCGAGAACGTCGACCCGGTCGGCGTGCACACCGGTGACTCGATCACGGTTGCTCCCGCGCTGACGCTGACCGACCGCGAATACCAGCAGATGCGCGACATCGGTATCGCCGTCATCCGAGAGGTCGGGGTCGAGACCGGCGGCTGCAACATACAGTTCGCGATCGACCCGGAGAACGGCCGGATCATCGTCATCGAGATGAACCCCCGCGTATCCCGCTCGTCCGCATTGGCTTCCAAGGCAACGGGATTCCCGATCGCGAAGATCGCCGCGAAGATGGCGATCGGCTACACCCTCGACGAAGTGCCCAATGACATCACCCGCGAGACCCCGGCCAGCTTCGAGCCGACGCTCGACTACGTCGTGGTCAAGGTGCCGCGCTTCGCGTTCGAGAAGTTCCCCGCGGCGGACCCGACGCTGACCACGACGATGAAGTCGGTCGGCGAAGCGATGGCGATCGGCCGCAACTTCACCGAGGCGCTGCAGAAGGCGTTGCGGTCGCTGGAACGCAGCGGTGCGACGTTCCACTGGGACCCGGACAACGCGCCCAGCCGCGAGATGGGCCGGGCACTGCTGGAGCAGGCCGGCACTCCGACCGATGGTCGAATCGTGCTGGTACAGCAGGCGCTTCGCGCGGGCCTGACCGTCGAGGAGGTCTTCGACGGCACCAAGATCGACCCCTGGTTCCTCGACCAGATCCAACTGATCAACAAGATGGCCGGCATCATCGCCGACGCCGACCAGCTCACTCCGGAATTGCTGCGGCTGGCCAAGCGACACGGGTTCTCCGACCAGCAGATCGCCCAACTGGCCGAGATGCCGGAGGCGGTCGTGCGTGGCCTGCGCTACGCGCTCGGCGTGCGGCCGGTCTACAAGACCGTCGACACCTGCGCGGCCGAGTTCGCGGCGCAAACGCCCTACTACTACTCCAGTTACGACCAGGAGAACGAAGTGTTGCCGCGTGAGCGGCCTGCGGTGCTCATCCTCGGCTCCGGACCCAACCGGATCGGCCAGGGTGTCGAGTTCGACTACTCCTGCGTCCACGCGTCGTTCGCCTTGCAGGACAAGGGTTTCGACACGGTCATGATCAACTGCAACCCCGAGACGGTGTCGACCGACTACGACACCTCCAGCCGGCTCTACTTCGAGCCGTTGACGCTGGAGGACGTGCTCGAGGTCGTGCATGCCGAGCGGCAGGCCGGCCCGATCGCCGGCGTGATCGTGCAACTCGGCGGCCAGACACCGCTCGGCCTCGCGCAGGCGCTCAAGGACGCCGGCGTGCCGATCGTGGGCACCTCGCCCGAGGCGATCGACCTCGCCGAGGACCGCGGTGCGTTCGGCCGCGTGCTCGCCGAAGCCGATCTTCCGTCGCCGAAGCACGGCACGGCATACAGCGTCGACGAGGCGCTGGCGGTCGCGCACGAGATCGGTTATCCCGTGCTCGTCCGCCCGTCATACGTGCTGGGCGGCCGTGGCATGGAGATCGTGTATGACGACGCCACCCTGAACGACTACGTCACCCGGGCGACACACGCGTCCAGCGAGCATCCGGTGCTGGTGGACCGCTTCCTGGACGATGCGATCGAGATCGATGTGGACGCGCTCTTCGATGGCACCGACATGTACCTCGGCGGCATCATGGAACACATCGAGGAGGCCGGTATCCACTCCGGCGACTCCGCCTGCACGCTGCCGCCGGTGACATTGGGAGCCGAGGAGATCGAACGGGTGCGCACTTCCACCCGGGCGCTGGCCGAAGGCGTCGGCGTGCGCGGTCTGATCAACGTGCAGTACGCCCTCGCACACGACACGCTCTATGTGCTCGAGGCCAATCCGCGGGCCAGTCGCACCGTGCCGTTCGTCGCCAAGGCGACCGGCGTGCCGCTGGCCAAGGCGGCGGCGCGGGTGATGCTGGGCGAGTCGATCCAGGACCTGCGCGATGACGGCCTGCTGCCACCTGTCGGTGACGGCGGGATGTTGCCGGCCGACTCGTCCATCGCGGTGAAGGAAGCCGTGCTGCCGTTCAAGCGGTTCCGTACCCACGATGGCGATGTCGTCGACAGCCTGCTTGGTCCGGAGATGCGCTCCACGGGTGAAGTGATGGGCTTCGACGACGATTTCGGCTCGGCATTCGCCAAGAGTCAGCTGGGTTCGGTCACCGGACTGCCGCGCGAGGGCTCGATCTTCGTCTCGGTCGCCAACCGAGACAAGCGGGCGATGATCTTCCCGGTCAAGCGACTGGCCGACCTCGGCTTCAGCATCCTGGCGACGGCCGGCACGGCAGATGTGTTGCGGCGCAACGGTATCCAGGCCGAAGTGGTGCGCAAGCACAGTGCGGGTCCGGGTGCGAACGGCGAACCCACGATCGTCGACCGGATCCAGGCCGGGGATGTCGCAATGGTGGTCAACACGCCGTCCGGGCAGGGCGCCCGGGCCGACGGCTACGCCATACGTGCTGCCACCACGAGCATGGATCGTCCGATCATCACGACGGTGCAGCAACTAGCCGCAGCCGTCCAGGGCATCGAGGCGCAGTTGGCCGGGCCGTTCCGGGTCAAGCCGTTGCAGGTGCATGCGCAGGAGCTCGATCTTTACGGCCGCGGCCGGGGCTGACTCGGGAGGAGACTGTGATGGGCGCAGAGCAGGAGCGGAAAGTCCTGGACCCCTTCGGTATTCGACTTGGTGAAGCGGTCGACCAGCATGGCCCGGTGTGCGTCGGGATCGATCCGCACGCGTCCTTGCTGGCGGAATGGGGGCTGCCGCATTCGGTCAAGGGGCTCCGGCAGTTCGCCGAGATCGCCGTGGAGGCATTCGGTGGCGCAGCCGCGATCGTGAAGCCGCAGAGCGCGTTCTTCGAACGATTCGGCGCGGCCGGTGTCGAGGTGCTGGAAGACGTGCTCGCCGGGTTGCGTGAGATGGGCACCCTGAGCCTGTTGGACGTCAAGCGCGGTGACATCGGGTCGACGATGGCGGCATACGCGCAGGCCTACCTCTGCGACGACTCACCCTTGCGCGCCGACGCCATCACGGTTAGCCCCTTCCTCGGATTCGGTTCTCTCGCACCGGCTTTCGACCTGGCAAAGCGAACCGGGCGTGGCGTCTTCGTGCTCGCGATGACCTCCAACCCGGAGGGCGCCCGGGTCCAGCACGCGGTCTGGGAGCAAGACACCGTCAGTGGCGCGATCATCGACGACGTCGCCGACGCCAACGCGCTCGCTCCGGCGGGCACGTTCGGAGACGTCGGCATGGTCGTCGGGGCGACCGTCGGCAAGGACATCGCCGAGCTCGGCCTCGCCGAGCGGATCGCACAGTCGCGCGCGCCTCTACTGGCTCCCGGCCTGGGCGCGCAGGGCGCGACGATCGGCGACATCGGGCGCGGCTTCGGCGCGGCTGCTGCGCTGGTGCTGCCGGCGACGTCACGCGCGATCCTGAGCGCCGGACCGGACGTCGCCGCCTTGCGGGAGGCGTTGCACACCGTGCAGCAGGAGGCGTCGACCCTGCGGTCGGTTATCGAGCGAGACGCCTGACGAATTACTACGTGAGGTAGTAGAATGGCGTCGACCGGGTGACCTGGGCATCGGGGCCCAGCGCATCGGGCTGAACGCGAAGGAGTCTGCGCTGATGATTCTTGTCGGGTATGACGGTTCGAAACAATCCGGCGCCGCCGTCCAGTGGGCCGCGCGGATCGCGATGCGTCGTCAGGAAGCGCTCGAGGTGCTCGCGGCAGTGCCGATGCCGGTGGTCCATCCGGGGAGTTCCTCCCGCCGGTCACGGCAGACGAATTCGTCGCGGAGGCAACCAAAGTCGCCGCAGACGGCGTCAGTCTCGCTCGGGCGGAGGGCGCAACCGAAGTCACTGGTCGTGGTGTCACCGACAACCCGGCGCACGCGCTTGTCGAGGCATCGGCGGACGCCTCGCTGGTCGTCGTCGGCAACCGCGGCCACCACGAATTGGTCGAGACCATGCTGGGATCCGTCGGCTACGCCGTCTCGGCGCACGCCGCATGCCCGGCCGTCATCGTTCGGGGCGCCGACGCCGGTCGACTGGACCGTGTCGTACTCGCGTATGACGGATCCGAGCCGGCCGAGCGGGACGCGGTCTTCGCCGCGGAAACCGCACAGAAGGCCGGCGCCTCGTTGCACATCGTCGGCGCGTGGAGCGATCCTTCGGTGACCTATGGCCTGCCGGTGGTGGGCGATGCCAAAGAGATCGCCGAGGACGTCCACAAGGAGTTGCAGGCTGCCCGGGAGAGCGTGCTGGCGACACATCCGGAGCTCACGGTGACGACCGAGGTGACGCGTGGTGAGGCCCCCGTCGAGATCGCCCGGATCGCCGCGGGTGCCGGCCTGCTCGTCGTGGGCAGCCGTGGCCGAGGTGGCTTCCGCTCGCTGCTGCTCGGCTCGGTGAGCAGGCGACTGGTCTCGACTGCGCCGTGTCCGGTCGCGGTGGTCCGCTGACGACAGCTCCTCGCACACCGGTCAGCGGCGGCCGAGGAAGAAGTAGGCGGCGGGCAACACTCCGACGGAGTTGACCACCGGCAATGCGGTCGCCCACAACCATTTCGGGCCGCGTACCTCCTCGGCGGGCCGTCGCGCCAGGTCGACCACAGCCGCGGTTTTGGCCACGGTGTCGATGGCGGACCCGACGACGAGCAGCTTGCGCTGCATCGGTGTGAGAGCGTGCCACTTCTGCTTGAGCTTGGAAGTGGGACGCGTGTCGATCGTCTCGGTGCTCATGGAGCCAGCCTATTGGGGGCGTCGGTGTCGCCATACGGCCTGGAAGCCTCCCTGTGATGTCTCAGGACATGGGTGACAGTGCCGGGCTGGCCGAAGCAGCCGATCGTGATCCCGCCCGACGTCTACCGCATGTCCGGCCGCACTATCTGCAGTGCCCGGGCCGGCCAGGTCCATGCGCGGGTTTGAGGACCAGTAGGAGGTGCGCCCCGCCGCACGTGTTGCTGGTCCGAATATGTCGACCCGTCCTGCGTCCGTCGTGGCCCTGCACATCGTGCGCGAGGAAACGCCGCACCATCCGCAGTCCCCGAGCCCACCGGCTCGGCTCGACTCCACTTGACGTGACGACGAGACTCCCCGCGGACTGTCACCAATGTCTTGATCCCGAATCGTCACCGATGTCCTGCGACATGACAGACCGGATATCTCCGCTGCGAGCCGACCCCTCGTTGCCGAACCGCTCGAAGAGTCGCTAGGTTCGCTGGGTGCGGCAGATCAGGGTTCCGCACCTCGCAGAGACTTCTTCACAACTGACACACGCCAGGAGAAAGACACGTGGCCCTACCGCAATTGACGCCCGAGCAGCGCGCTGAGGCACTCGCCAAGGCGGCGGCCGCGCGGCGAGAACGGGCCGAGGTGAAGAACCGGCTGAAATACGCGCAAGGTTCCCTCCGCGAGGTCATCGAGGCGGGCAAGGGCAATGAGGTCATCGGCAAGATGAAGGTGTCGGCCCTGCTGGAGTCGCTGCCCGGCGTCGGCCGGGTGCGCGCCCGCCAGATCATGACCGACATCGGCATCGCCGAGACACGACGGGTCCGCGGGCTGGGCGCCAACCAGGTCCACCGGTTGCTGGAACATTTCGAACAGACGGGGAAGGCGTGACCTCAGGCGAGCAGGAGACCGGCCAGCGGAAGTGTGCACCGCTGGTCGTGCTCGCCGGGCCGACCGCCGTGGGCAAGGGCACGGTCTCGGCATACATCCGGGAGCACTATCCGGAGGTGTGGCTGTCGGTGTCGGCAACCACGCGCCCGGCCCGGCCGGGGAGATCGACGGCAAGCACTACCACTTCATCAGCCAGGAACGCTTCGATGCGATGGTGGCCGACGGCGAGTTCCTCGAGCACGCGGTAGTGCACGGGCGGGCCAGCTACGGCACACCACGTGGGCCGGTCAGCAAGGCCGCCAAGGAGGGCAAGCTGCCGCTGCTGGAGATCGACCTGCAGGGCGCGCGTCAGGTGCGCGAGCAACTGCCCGAGGCCTTCTTCGTCTTCCTGGAGCCGCCCAGCTGGGACGAACTCGTCCGCCGGCTGGTCGGGCGAGGCACCGAGAGTGCGGACGAACGCGAGGTTCGGCTGGCCACAGCGAGGCGCGAACTCGCCGCGAAACCGGAGTTCGACACCACCATCGTGAACGACGATGTGCAGCGGGCCGCCGAAGAACTCGTACAATTGATGCAGCAGCACATCTGCGCCACGTCCTGAGGTGCGCGCTGCCCACGTTTCACCCCCAACGAGAAGTGAGATTTTCTTCGTGTCTGGCACCAAGGCTGCCCCCGAGGGCATCACCAACCCGCCGATCGACGACCTGCTGAAGGTCGCCGACTCCAAGTACGCGCTGGTCATCTACTCGGCCAAGCGCGCCCGGCAGATCAACGCCTACTACTCGCAGCTGTCCGAGGGCCTGCTGGAGTATGTCGGCCCGCTCGTCGAGAGCCAGGTCAACGACAAGCCGCTGTCGGTGTCGCTGCGCGAGATCAACGAAGGCCTCCTGTCCATCGAAAAGGTCGAGGCGTAAGAGAGCCTTCTTCCATGCGCATCGTGCTCGGCGTCAGCGGGGGCATCGCCGCCTACAAGGCATGCCTGCTGCTACGCCGGTTCACCGAAGCAGGTCACGACGTCACCGTGATCCCGACGGCCGCAGCGCTGCGGTTCGTCGGTGCCCCGACCTGGGCTGCCCTGTCCGGCAAGCCCGTCGCCGATGACGTCTGGACGCACGTCGAGGACGTCCCGCACGTCCGCATCGGCAAGGCCGCTGAGCTCGTCGTCGTGGCGCCCGCGACCACTGACCTGATCGCGAAGGCGGCCCACGGGCTGGCCGACGATCTGCTCACCAACACCCTGCTGACAGCGCGCTGCCCGATCGTCTTCGCTCCGGCGATGCACACCGAGATGTGGCAGCACCCCGCGACCGTCGCCAATGTCGCGACGCTGCGCGCGCGCGGCATACACGTGATGGACCCCGACTCGGGACGCCTCACCGGAGCCGACACCGGGCCTGGTCGGCTGCGTGAGCCAGAGGAGATCGCGTCATACGCGCTCGGTCTGGTGGCAGCCGGCGACAGCACAGCCGACCGCCCGCTGGCCGGACGGCACGTCGTCGTCTCCGCCGGCGGCACTCACGAGCCGATCGACCCGGTGCGTTTCATCGGCAACCGGTCCAGTGGCAAGCAGGGTTATGCGCTGGCGGCCGTGGCCGCCGAACGCGGCGCCCGGGTCACTCTCGTCAGCGCCAACTCGTCCCTGCCGACCCCCTCGGGAGTGGACGTCGTGCAGGTCGAGACCACCCTGGAGTTGCAGCGGGCGGTGACCGAGGCCGGCCGGGACGCCGACGCGATCGTGATGGCGGCGGCCCCCGCGGACTACCGGTCAGCGGCATACACCGATCACAAGATCAAGAAGACCGCCGGCGGGGACGACCTGATCCTGCAGCTGGTCGAGAATCCCGACATCGTCAAGGGTCTGGTCACCGACCGGGGCACCTCGTCGCGCCCGGTCATCGTCAGCTTCGCCGCGGAGACCGGTGATTCGAGCGGCTCGGTCATGGACCACGCACGCGCGAAGTTCGCCCGCAAGGGCAGCGACATCCAGGTGGTCAACGAGGTCGGGCCGGGCGTGACGTTCGGCCAGGACCGCGCCGCCATACACATCCTGACGCGCGGGGGCGACGAGACGCCGGTCGGTCCGGCCGACAAGGTCACGCTCGCACACGCTGTGTGGGATGCCGTACAGCAGCACCTCGACACCGTTTAGACTCCGGGTGGCTCGCCGTGTGGCGGGCCAGCCAGCAGCCGCTGCACATCAGAAGGAGCAACCTGTGGCCCGTCTTTTCACCTCGGAATCGGTTACCGAGGGACACCCGGACAAGATCTGCGACCAGATCAGTGACGCGATCCTGGACGCCATGCTCGCGGACGACCCGAAGTCGCGGGTCGCGGTCGAGACGATGGTGACCACCGGACTCGTGCACGTCGCCGGCGAGGTCACGACCGACAGCTACGTCCCGATCGCCAAGCTGGTGCGCGAGACGATCCAGGACATCGGCTACGACTCCTCCCTCAAGGGCTTCGACGGCAAGTCCTGTGGCGTGTCGATCTCGATCGGTGAGCAGTCGCAGGACATCGCGCAGGGCGTCGACACCGCGCACGAGCACCGCGCCGAGGGCGGCACCGACGCCAAGGACAGCCAGGGCGCCGGCGACCAGGGCCTGATGTTCGGTTATGCCTGCTCCGACACCGCTGAGCTGATGCCGCTGCCGATCTTCCTCGCGCACCGACTCTCCGAGCGACTGACCAGCGTGCGCAAGAGCGGTGAACTGGCCTACCTGCGCCCGGACGGCAAGACCCAGGTCACCATCGCGTATGACGGCGAGAATGCCGTGAGTCTCGACACCGTGGTCCTGTCCACGCAGCACGCTGAGAACATCTCGCTGGAAGGCATGCTCGAGCCGGACATCGACACGCACGTCATCAAGCCGGTGCTCGAGGAGCTGGCCGCGTCCGGCAACACCTTGGACACCTCCTCCTACCGCAAGCTGATCAATCCGACGGGCAAGTTCGTCATCGGTGGTCCGATGGGCGACGCCGGCCTGACCGGCCGCAAGATCATCGTCGACACCTACGGCGGCATGGCCCGCCACGGCGGCGGCGCGTTCTCCGGCAAGGACCCGTCGAAGGTCGACCGCTCGGCGGCATACGCCATGCGCTGGGTCGCCAAGAACATCGTCGCGGCCGGGCTCGCGGACCGCTGCGAGGTGCAGGTTGCCTACGCGATCGGCAAGGCGCAGCCGGTCGGCCTGTATGTCGAGACCTTCGGCACCGAGAAGAAGCCCCTGGACAAGATCCAGGACGCCATCACCACGGTCTTCGACCTGCGGCCCGCCGCGATCGTCGAAGAGCTCGACCTGCTGCGGCCGATCTACAAGCCGACCGCCGCCTACGGCCACTTCGGCCGCACCAAGGCCGACGGTGTCGAGAACGCCTTCACCTGGGAGCGCACCGACAAGATCGAGGACCTGCGCCGCGCGATTGGCTGAGTCGTCTGCTTCGACTCCTCGCAACACAGAGCAACGCCGGTCACGAACGAGTTCGTGACCGGCGTTGCTCTGTGTTGGTCGTCGTCGTATTCGCGCGCGTCGGCCCCCAATGCCGAGAGGGCACCCGATCGTCGAGAGGACAGCCGATTCCGGTCTAAATCGCCCAAATCCGCTGTCCGCTGGGTAATCCGGTGTCCTCTCGGCGAAAGGGGTGCGGGTATGGCGGCGGGGCTGTCCGAGCGATCGCGTATAACAAGGGCATGCGTTCGTCCGGCAGACCCACCGACCCGGCGGTCGCGAATGCATCGGGCACGAACCAGCCCACCAACGACGACCCACCACGCCCGGCGACACCGGAGCAACTGCACCTGCTGCACGCTGCCGCGCCGCGAGTGGCGAAGGAGCGAGTGCAAGCCGAGCCGGCGAAATCCACCGTCGCGTTGCCGGTGGCACGTGTGGTGCTCGACGTCGGCCTGGCGCACCTGGACCGGCCGTTCGAATACGCCGTCCCCGAGAAGCTCGCCGGCGACGCACAGCCCGGTGTGCGGATCAAGGCGCGATTCGCCGGCAAGGACGTCTCCGGGTTCGTCGTCGCGCGGGTGGCCGAACCCGAGCACACCGGCAAGCTGACCCCGCTACGCCGGGTGGTCAGCCCGGAGGCGGTGCTGACGCCATACGTGCTGGACGCCTGCCGCGCGGTCGCCGATTATTACGCCGGGCCGCTCGCCGACGTGCTGCGGCTCGCGGTGCCGCCACGGCATGCCGCCGCCGAGAAGGCCCTGGACGCGAAGCCTGCGCCCGACTTCGAGCGACCGACACCTCCCGTCGACACCGCCTGGCAGCGATATCCCGCCGGCGAAGCGTTCCTGCGTCGGCTGTCCGAAGGTGACGACCCTGCCGCGTCTTGGCTGGCGGCTCCGACCGTCGATCCGGGAGCGGACTGGCCGGCGGCGCTGGCCCAGGCCGCCCGAGCCACGCTGTATGGCGGCCGCGGCGCCCTGATCGTCGTGCCGGACCATCGCGACCTCGATCGGCTCGACACTGCACTGACCGCCGAGCTGGGCGAAGGGCAGCACGTGCGACTCACCGCCGAGCAGGGTCCGCAGGCCCGCTACACGGCGTGGCTGAAGGTGCTGCGCGGGCACGTTCGCTGCGTCATCGGCACACGCGCCGCTGCCTGGGCGCCGGTGCGTGACCTCGGTCTCCTCGCGTGCTGGGACGACGGGGACGACCTGCTCGCCGAACCACGCTCGCCATACCCGCAGACGCGAGAAGTGTTGCGGCTGCGCGCGACACGCGAGAAGGCGGCGCTGTTGCTCGGGGGCTTCGTGCGCTCGGTGCCGGTGCAGCGCTGGCTCGACGACGGGCTGGTGCGACCCGTGCAGGCACGCACCCCGCCCGGCTCGGTGCCGCGGGTGATCGTCGCCGGCGACGAGCGTGAAGTGGAGCGTGCCGGTGCCGCCGCCCACGCGCACCTGCCGCCCGTTGCGTGGTCGACGGCCCGGGCCGCGCTGGCGGACGGTCCGGTGCTGGTCCAGGTGCCGCGTCGCGGCTACCTGCCGACGCTGCGTTGTGGGCAGTGTCGCGAAGTCGCCCGCTGCGAGCACTGCCACGGTCCAATGGGCCTGCCGGCTCCCACCTCGCCGCCGGTATGCCGGTGGTGTGGCCGCGCCGCCGAGCCGTGGCGCTGCCCGGAGTGCTACAGCACCCGCCTGCACGCGGCCGTCGTCGGCGCACGGCGCACCGCTGAAGAGCTGGGCCGGGCATTCCCCGGTGTAGCCGTGCTGCGATCCGGCGCCGGTGAGATCGTCGGCTCGGTCGGCTCGGCACCGCAGTTGGTCATCGCCACCCCCGGCGCCGAGCCGGTGGCCGAATCCGGTTATGCCGCAACGCTTTTGCTCGACGGCTGGGCGCTGCTCGACCGGGCCGCGCTGGATGCGGGGAGGAGACGTTCCGCCGCTGGACGGCAGCGGCGGCGTTGACCCGTCCGGCGTCACGCGGTGGCGCGGTGGTCGTGTGCGGTCTCTCGTCGGGGGTCACCCTGCCACCGGTCGAGTCGCTCGTGCGCTGGGCTCCGGACACTTTCGTCGAACGAGAGCTGGCGGCACGTCGTGAGCTGGACCTGCCGCCGTCGTCATGGATGGTGCTGCTGACCGGGAACGTCGCGGACCTGGATGCTTTCGCCACAGCCGCTCGGCAGCTGCTGGACGAATCCGTGCCGTTGGAACGCATCGGCCCGATGCCGACTCCGGGCGGTGACGGCACCAGCTTGTTGTTGCGGACCCCGCGGTCCCACGCGCCCGCGGTCGCCAAGGCGGTGGCGGCCGCACGCGGGATCCGTAGTGCCCACAAGTTGCCCGGCACGGTTACTGTCCGCGTCGATCCGAGCGGCGCCTTGCTTTAACCCCACGAAGTTTTCTCCCCCGCTGCGCTCCTCCGAAATACTTCGTGGGGGCCCCGATCTCCTCCCATGCCTTTCCTTCAGATCGTGCAGACGTCCACACCCCGCAGGCCGCCGCGCGTGTTGACGTCGTTAGTCTCTGCGTGGTGAGCCAGCAGCAAACAACGACCGTCGACGATCTCGATCTCAACCCGTCAGCAGTCGACGCAGTGGTCTTCGACCTCGGCAATGTGCTGATCGAATGGGACCCGCAGCCGGCGATCGCGGCCGGTGTAGGGGAGGCGCGCGCTCGGAAGTTCCTCACCAGCGGCGAATTCGACTTCAACGCCTGGAACCACCTGCAGGACGCAGGCCGCACCTTCGCCGAGGGCGAGCGGGACGCCACCATGGCCTACCCGCATCTGGCAGACGAAATCCGTTCGTACCGCGAGAATTTCGCGAAGTCGATGCGTGGCGCGATCGAGGGCACGGTCGGCATCCTCAAGCAGTTGCACGCCGCTGAGATCCCGCTGATCGCGCTGACGAACTGGTCGGCCGAGACCTTCCCGGTCGCGGTCGACACCTTCGATTTCCTCGAGCTCTTCGAAGACATCATCGTGTCCGGGGAGGAGGGCGTGGCCAAGCCCGACCCCGAGATATTCGAGGAGTTGGCCGACCGCGTGCGCCATCTGGGCAGTCTCGACGATTGCATCTTCATCGACGACAAACTGGCCAATGTCCAGGCCGCCATCGAAGCCGGCATGGACGCCATCGCCTTCACGACCCCTGAAGAACTGCGTGCCGACCTGCTGGTGCGCGGCTTGCCCGTGGAGGTGTAGGACCACACCATGTCGATCACCCCGATCCGCCTGTATGGCGACCCCGTCCTGCGCACGCCCGCAGCATCAGTCACGACCTTCGACAAGGAACTCCGCACCCTGGTGCAGGACCTGACCGACACCATGATGGACGCGCCGGGCGCCGGTCTGGCAGCGCCCCAATTGGGTGTCGGGCTGCGGGTTTTCACCTATTACGTGGACGGCGAGCTCGGCCACCTGGTCAATCCCGACCTCGACCTCTACGGCGAGATCGAGGTCGACGAGGAAGGCTGCCTGTCACTCCCTGCCTTCTCCTGGCCGACGCCGCGCTCCCTGTCGGTGGTCGCCCGCGGATTCGACATGTATGGCGAGCCGGTCACTCTCGAAGGCAGCAACCTGCTGGCCCGGTGCATCCAGCACGAGACTGATCACCTGGACGGGATCCTCTTCATCGATCGCCTCGACAAGGAGCAGCGCATGCTCGCTCTGAAGGAGATCCGCAATGCCGACTGGGCCGGGCTGTCCGGCCCGATCGTCCGCGACAGCCCGCACGCCAACCCGACCTACGGAGGCTGAGATGCGAGTTGTCTTCGCCGGCACACCCGAGGCGGCCTTGCCGAGCCTGCGAGCGATCGCCGCATCCCGGCACGAGCTCGTCGGTGTCGTGACCCGCCCCGACGCACGGGCGGGCCGAGGCCGGTCGCTGCGGACGTCGCCGGTCGGCCTGCTGGGTGAGCAACTCGGCGTCCCGGTGCTCAAGCCACGCTCGGCCAAAGAGCCCGGGTTCGCCGAGGACCTCGCAGCGCTGGAACCCGACGTGTGCCCGGTCGTCGCCTACGGCTCGCTGGTGCCCCGTCCGGTGCTTGACATTCCGCGCCACGGCTGGGTCAACCTGCACTTCTCGCTGCTGCCCGCCTGGCGAGGCGCCGCACCCGTCCAACACGCGATCCTGCACGGTGACGAGGTCACCGGCGCCACGGCCTTTCTGCTCGAGGAGGGCATGGACACGGGCCCGGTGCTCGGCACGATGACCGAGACCATCCGCCGGACCGATACGAGCGGCGACCTGCTGGGTCGGCTTGCCGAAGCCGGCGCCGGGCTGCTCGTGGCGGCTCTCGACGGCCTCGCCGACGGCTCGATCACGCCGGTGACGCAACCCTCCGAGGGTGTGTCGATGGCCCCGAAGATCACCGTCGAAGACGCTGAAATCCGTTGGCAGGAGCCGTCATTCGCCATCGATCGCCGAGTGCGCGCGTGCACGCCGGCGCCGGGCGCATGGACGACATACCGCGATGCGCGACTCAAGATCGAGAAGCTGGACCAGGACGTGCCTGGCGACATACGACTCGGTGCCGGTGAGCTGCTGGCCACCAAGCGTGCTGTGTATGTCGGCACCGGCACCACCCCTGTGCGATTGGACACCGTGCAGCCGCATGGCAAGAAGGCCATGGCGGCGGCAGACTGGGCTCGTGGCGTACGCGTCGCAGAAGGAGAGAAGCTGACGTGAATGACGGCGAGCAACCCCGCGGAGGATTCCGCGACGACCGTGGCAGGCAGCGACCTGATTCGCGTCGCGTCGGCGGCAAGAACCGCACCGCGACGCGTCCGGCGGACCGCCGTCGCGGCGGCGACCCGGTGCGCAAGGTGGCCTGGGAGGTCAGCCGTGCGGTCGCCGACGGTGCCTACGCCAACCTCGAGCTGCCGAAGGCGCTTCGCTCGGCGGACCTGCACGGACGTGACGCAGCCTTCGCCACCGAGCTGACGTATGGCGCCATCCGGATGCGCGGTCTCTACGACGCGATCATCGAGTTCGCCGCCGGCCGTCCCGCCGCGCAGATAGACCCGCCGGTGCTGGACACGCTCCGGCTGGGCGCGCACCAGATCCTCGGGATGCGCGTGCCGCCGCATGCTGCCGCCTCTGAGACCGTGGCCCTCGCCCGCGAGGTCAACGGGGCCGGTGCCTCCGGCTTCGTCAATGCAGTGTTGCGGCGAGTCACCGAGCGCACCCGCGAGGAGTGGATCCGGGAGGTGACGGCCGGTCGTCCCCGCGAGGACGCCCTCGCGGTGGAGCACTCTCACCCGGAGTGGATCGTGCGAGCCCTGCGCGGCGCACTGCGCTCGGACGGGATCACCGACGAGAGCGAATTGGACGCCTCGCTGGAGGCTTTGCTGGAGGCTGACAACGCGGCGCCGACGGTGTCGCTCGTGGCTCGTCCAGGGCTCGCGACTGTGCAGGAGCTGGTCGACGCCGGGGCCGAGGCGGCGAAGCTGTCTCCGGTCGGGGCCACCCTGCCCAGCGGAGACCCGGCTGACATACCTGCCGTGCGCGAAACCCGCGCCGCGGTCCAGGACGAGGGTTCTCAGCTGGTAGCGCTGGCGCTCGCGGCTGCGCCCGGGCAGGTCGACGGACCGCAGGACTGGCTCGACCTGTGCGCCGGACCGGGCGGGAAAGCCGCTCTGCTGGCTGCGCTTTCGGCGCAGCAGTCGGACGTCACACTATTCGTCAACGAGATCAGCGAGCACCGCACGGACCTGGTGCGCCGGACGCTGCGTGCCGCGCTGGATGCCGGCATCGAAGTGATGATCGGCACCGGTGACGGACGCGAGCTCGGTGCCGAAGAGCCGGAGACCTACGAACGCGTGCTGGTGGACGCACCGTGCACCGGCCTGGGCGCGTTGCGCCGTCGGCCCGAAGCGCGGTGGCGCCGGACCCCTGGCGATGTGACGGACCTGACCGCCATACAGACCGACCTGCTCAACTCCGCTCTCGACGCGACCGTCACCGGTGGGCTCGTCGCGTATGTCACCTGCAGCCCGCACGTGGCCGAGACGACCGCGGTCGTCCACGCGGTGACGAACGGACGCGCGGACGTCACGGTGGAGGACGCGCGGCCGCTGTTCCGTGATGCGGCCGGCGAGCAGATCCGGCAACTCAGCGATCGGCCGACGGTGCAGCTGTGGCCGCACGTGCACGGCACGGACGCGATGTTTTCGCGCTGCTGCGCAAGACGTCCAAGTCCGAAAACTGAACAGCTTCAATGAATCTCGTAGACCAGAACCACGGAGGAAGCGTGCAGATCGCACCGAGCATCCTGTCGGCCGACTTCGCGAACCTTGAGCGCGACCTGCAGCGCATCGCGACCGCCGACTCGGCGCATGTCGACGTGATGGACTACCACTTCGTGCCCAACCTCACGCTGGGTCTGCCGGTGGTCGAGGCGTTGCAGCGCGTGTCGCCGATCCCGCTGGACTGTCACCTGATGATCGACGACCCCGACCGGTGGGCGCCTGCCTACGCAGAAGCGGGTGCTGAGAGCGTGACTTTTCACATCGAGGCCGCCCGCGATCCGCGGGCGCTGGCCAAGGACCTGCACGCCGCCGGCGCCCGAGCCTGTATGGCGCTCAAGCCTGGCACGCCGTTCGCGCCATACGAGGACCTGCTCGAAGTCGTCGACATGGTCCTGGTGATGACCGTCGAACCCGGGTTCGGCGGCCAGAGTTTCATGGCCGACCAGCTGCCGAAGGTGCGCGAGGTGCGCGAGGCGATCAAGCGGCGCGGGGGAGAGATCCGCATCCAGGTCGACGGCGGTGTCTCGGCGTCGACGATCGAGCAGTGTGCCGAAGCCGGCGCCGACGTATTCGTAGCAGGCTCAGCGGTTTACGGGGCCGACGATGCTGCCGCCGCCATCGACCAATTGCGCGACTTGGCGACGTCCTGCGTCGGGCACGCCTGATCTCGTCAGCCGGACGGCCGGTCCACAGGGATTGACGGGGCGTGCAATACTGATTTCGAAACGTGCTCCGGGGTCGGTGAAATTCCGAGCCGGCGGTTATAGTCCGCGACCCGACTGCCAGTGGCAGCCGGTTGACCTGGTGGAACTCCAGGACCGACGGTTAAAGTCCGGATGGGAGGCAGCACGAGGATGCGCCTGTTGGCGTACCCTGCGGCGACGCAATCGCCCGCTTTTGCGGACGGTTCGCGCGACCGCTCGTCACCCCCGGAGCCGGTGAGACCGGACCGGGAAGGAGTGGCGAGGCGGTGGCCCAGATGCACACCGAAACCTTCGAACAGCCGATGCGCGCTGCCCTTGAGCTGGCGGCACGCGGCCCACTTGTCGATCCCAATCCTCGTGTCGGCTGTGTGCTGGTGCGGGACGGAGAGGTGGTCGGGCGCGGCTGGCACGCCGGCGCAGGCACCCCGCACGCCGAAGTGGCTGCCCTCACCGAAGCCGGTGACCGGGCGCGCGGCGCGACGGCATACGTCACTCTCGAACCCTGCGCCCACACCGGCCGCACCGGACCGTGCGTCGACGCACTGACTGAGGCCGGCGTGAGCCGGGTCGTCTACGGGCAGAGTGACCCGAACCCGATCGCGCGTGGTGGCGGCGAGGTGCTGCAGACCCGCGGCATCGATGTTCGGGGCGGTGTCCTCGCCGACGAAGCCGCCGCGCTCAACGAGCTCTGGACGTATGCCGTCCTCCACGAAAAGCCGTGGGTCACCTGGAAATTCGCCATGACGGTCGACGGCCGGTCGGCTGCCGCAGACGGCACCAGTCAGTGGATCAGCAACGAGCTGTCGCGGGCCGACGTGCACGACCTGCGCCGACGGGTCGGTGCGATCGTCGTCGGCACCGGCACCGCGCTGACCGATGACCCGCAGTTGACGGCGCGGTCCGCGGACGGTGCCGTCACCGGCCCTCAGCCGCTGCGGGTCGTGGTCGGCGAACGTGACCTGCCGATCAGCGCCCGGCTGTTCGACGACGCGGCGGAAAGCCTGCAGCTGCGCACCCACGACCTGGCTGCGGTGACGAAGGAGCTGCACAGTCGTGGCATTCGCACCGTGCTGCTGGAGGGTGGCAGCACCCTCGGAGCTGCCTTCTGTGCCGCCGGGCTGGTCGACGAGATCGTCGTCTACCTGGCCCCTCTCCTGCTCGGTGCCGGCAGCTCCGCCGTCGGCCCGCTGGGTGTCGAGACGCTGTCCGACGCCACCCGCTGGACCTTGCACGACGTCACGCGTCTCGCGGACGACGTCAGACTCATCTATCGGAGGAAGTGACGTGTTCACTGGCATCATCGAGGAGCTCGGCCACGCGCAAGAGCTTGTCCGGCAAGGAGATTCGGCGACCTTGTCGATTGCCGCGCAAGCCGTCGTGGCCGACGTACAGCACGGTGCGTCGATCGCGGTCAACGGCGTCTGCCTCACCGTCGTCGATCACTCACCGACGAGTTTCACCGTCGATGTGATGGCCGAGACGCTGGATCGCAGCAGCCTCGGAGCACTGCAGCCGGGCAGCCCGGTCAATCTGGAGCGTGCGGTGCGGGCCGACGGGCGACTGGACGGCCACATCGTGCAGGGGCACGTCGACGGCGTCATACAGCTGCTGCGCCGGGCCGAGCACGAGCACTGGACCGAGGTGACCTTCTCGCTGCCGGAAGCGCTGGCGCCATACGTGGCGGAGAAGGGATCGGTTGCGTTGGACGGGGTGTCCCTCACGGTGGCATCCGTCGGGAGCGATGAGTTCTCGGTCTGTCTGATCCCCACCACGCTCGCGCTCACCACCCTCGGTGCCCGGCAGATCGGTGAGTCGGTCAACCTCGAGGTGGACGTGCTGGCCAAGTACGTCGAGCGGATGGTCGGACTGCGCTCCACGGGACAGGCGGACTCGAAGTGAACTTCTTCGAGCATCTGTATGACGCGTCGATCACCATCGGCGGGCACGGCATCACCTGGCGCGAAATCATCGGCAACCTCTTCGGGTTGGCGTCCGCGATCGGCGGAATGCGCCGTCAGGTGTGGGCCTGGCCGATCGGCATCGTCGGCAACGCGCTGCTCTTCACGGTCTTCTTCGCACTGGGCTTCACCGCGCACGGCGGACAGGTGCTGTTCGGACAGGCGGGACGGCAGGTCTTCTTCATCATCACCTCGATCTACGGGTGGTGGCTCTGGCAGCGCAACCGGGCGGGTAAGGGCTCGCACGTCCCAGCGGTGCAGCCGCACTGGGCGACGGGGCGCCAACGCTTGCTGAGTCTCGGATTTGTCGTGGTCGCAGTCGTTTTCGTGCAGTGGATCTCTCGCGTCATCGGTGTTGGCTGGCCGGCTCCGAGCTGGTACTACTGGGCCGATGCCTGGATATTTGTCGGCTCGATCGTCGCGACCTACGCGATGGCGCGCGGCTGGAACGACTTCTGGCTCGCCTGGATCGCGGTCGACCTGGTTGGCGTGCCAGAACTCATTCATTTCAAGTACTACCCGTCGGCCGCGCTCTACGCGATCTATGCGGCCTTCGTGATCTGGGGATTCATCGTGTGGCTCCGGGTGAGTCGCAAGACGGACCGCGGGGCCTATCTCAGTGAGGAGTTGGTGTCGTCATGATCAGCACCATTGATGCGGCGCTGTCCGAAATCGCCGCCGGCAGGCCGGTGCTCGTTGCCGACGATGCCGACCGCGAGAACGAGGTCGACCTCGTGATGGCGGCCCAACATGCCGACGAGCACTGGGTCGGCTGGGCTATCCGGCACGGCTCGGGCGTCATCTGCACGCCGATGCCCGACGCTGTCGCTGATCGTCTCGGACTGCCGCCGATGGTGGTGCACAACCAGGACCCGAAGGGCACGGCATACACCGTGTCCGTGGACGCGATGGGTATGACGACCGGCATCAGCGCGGCCGAGCGCGCGCAGACCATCTCCCTGCTGGCAAACCCGTCGGCGACACCGGAGGCATTCACTCGCCCTGGTCACGTCTTCCCCTGCGGGCGCGCGACCGGGGCGTGCTCGAGCGTCCCGGTCACACGGAGGCCGCGGTCGACCTGGCCCGGCTTGCCGGTTGTGCGTCCGTCGGCGCGATCGTCGAGATCGTGCACGACGACGGTTCGATGATGCGGTTGGAGGACGCAGAGGCGTTCGCCCAGCGCGAGGGGCTGATAGTCGTGACCATCGCGGATCTGATCGCGTGGCGCCGGTTGCATGACCGGGTTGAGGCGCGTGCGCGCACGACGCTGCCCACTGCGTTCGGCACGTTCGACACCATCGGGTATGCCGATCTGCTCACCGGAGCCGACCACGTCGCCCTGGTGTCACCTCTCGGCATACCGGCTGAATCCCCGCTGGTGCGAGTGCATTCGGAGTGTCTCACCGGTGACACGTTCGGTTCGACGAGGTGCGATTGCGGCCCGCAGCTTGCTGAGTCGATGCGCCGCGTCGCTGCCGAGGGCGGTGTCGTCGTCTACCTGCGTGGCCACGAGGGCCGCGGGGTCGGTCTGCTGGACAAGCTGCGGGCCTACGCGCTGCAGGACCAGGGGCTCGACACGGTCGACGCGCAAACCGCCCTCGGACTGCCGGTCGACGACCGCGAGTTCGGAGCTGCCGCTGCGATCCTGCGCGACCTGGGCATCGAGTCGATGCGCCTACTGACCAACAATCCTGAGAAGGAGACTCAGTTGCGTGACGCCGGCCTCACCATCGAGACGGTGCCGCTGATCACCGATCGCACGGTCAACAACAGCCGCTACCTCGAGACCAAACGGGTTCGCCTCGGTCACCGTCTCGGAGAAAGCGCATGAGCGGCCACGGTGCGCCGGAGAGCGTGGTCGTTGACGGCGCAGGCCTGCGGGTGGCAGTCGTTGCGGCGTCCTGGCACGAGCAGGTGATGGACGGTCTGCTCGACGGTGCGCGACGTGGCCTGCAGGACTGCGGCGTGACTGACGTGACGGTCGTGCGTGTTCCGGGGACGTTCGAGTTGACCGTGGCGTGCGCGCGGCTGGCACCGTCGTATGACGCGCTGGTGGCTCTCGGAGTGGTGATCCGTGGTGGCACACCGCATTTCGAGTACGTCTGCTCTGCCGCGACCACCGGCATCACCGACGTGAGCGTGCGGACCGGTGTCCCGGTCGGTTTCGGTGTGTTGACGTGTGACAACGAACAACAGGCGCTGGATCGGGCCGGTTTGGATGGCTCGAACGAGGACAAGGGACACGAGGCGGCGACCGCTGCCGTGGCTACAGCTGTGACGCTGCGCGACGTTGAGCAGTCGGCGGTACAGCAGGGATGACTACCGGCGACGGTGCGACTCCCGCCATACGACCGCGGCCCACAGTGTGGCCGGGTGCGTCATACCTCGCGAGGTGCAATTAGCCTTGGCCGGTGTGAAGACGTTCGAGCAGCTGCATGCTGAGCTGACTGCCAAAGCCAAGGACCGGCCGGCCGACTCCGGCACCGTGCGCGAACTCGACGCCGGCGTGCATTTCATCGGCAAGAAGATCGTCGAGGAAGCCGCCGAGGTCTGGATGGCCGCGGAGTATGAGGGCGAGCAGCGCACGGCCGAGGAGATCAGCCAGCTGCTCTACCACCTGCAGGTGCTGATGGTCGCTCAGGACATTTCACTGGAGGACGTCTATGCCCACCTCTGAGACGCTGCGGGTCGCCATGCCCAACAAGGGCGCGCTGGCCGAGGAGAGCGCCCGCCTGATGCGCGAAGCCGGTTACCGGGTGCGCCGCGAGTCCAAGGAACTCGTCGTCATCGACGCCGAGCAGCACATCGAGCTGTTCTACCTACGCCCGCGGGACATCGCCGTGTATGTCGGTCGCGGTCACCTCGAGGTCGGCATCACCGGCCGCGACCTGCTGCTGGACTCGGAGGCTCCGGCCGTGGAGGTCATGCAGCTCGGCTTCGGTGCGTCGACCTTCCGCTATGCGGCACGACCGGGCAAAGCGTCCTCAGTGGCCGATCTGCAGGGGACACGGGTCGCGACCAGCTTCCCGGGTCTGGTCCGAAAGAACTTGGCGGACAACGGTGTTGAGGCATCGGTCGTCCGGCTGGACGGTGCCGTCGAGACTGCGGTGACGCTTGGCGTGGCCGACGTGATTGCCGACGTGGTGGAGACCGGCACGACACTTCGCAACGCAGGACTCGAGGTCTTCGGTGAGCCGATCCTGCAGAGTGAGGCGGTCCTGATCCGACCGCAGGAGCGTCCGGAGAGCAACCCTTCGGTGGACGTGTTGGTGCGCCGCCTGCAGGGCGTCCTCACGGCGAGCCGGTACGTGATGATGGATTACGACATACGCGTCGAGCTGGTGGAGCAGGCGTGCGCGCTGACGCCCGGGCTCGAGTCGCCGACCGTTTCGCCGCTGCACCGCGAGGGGTTTGTCGCCGTCCGCTCGATGGTGCCGCGCACGGCGACCAATGCGGTGATGGACGGGCTCTACGAGATCGGCGCGCGCGCCATCCTGGTCACCGAGATCGCAGCCTGCCGGTTGTGACGGCGCAGATGACCGAGCACTCCGAGGCCGCCTACGCGACGTTTCGCCCGCGCCGGTCGCGAATCGTCAGCATCGTGGCGGCGATTGCCATCGTTGTGGTGTTTGCGATCGTGGCCTTCACCATTCCGCACGGCGGCGTGACCGGGTGGAACACCCCCGATTCGGCGGCCCTGCTCGTCTTCGGTGTTGCGGTTGCTGCGTTCCTGCTCCGCTTTGCGCTGGTGCGTGCGACGCCGAGTCCGCAGGGGCTGCATGTCCGGAACCTCATCGTGTCCCGCGACATCGAGTGGGCCGAGATCGTCAACGTGCAGTTCGGCGGCGGTGCGCCGTGGCTGGTTCTGGAACTCAGCGACACCGAAACGTTGGCGGTGATGGCCGTCCAGCGCTCGGACGGGGCATCCGCCACGGCCGAGGCTCGGCGCCTTGCCGCGCTCGTCGAGGCCAACAACCGGCGCGGCGACAACGACTGAGAGACGTTGCCTTTCGCCGTTTGCTAGCATTGATGGCAGGAGGTGGTGATCGTGGCAGCGATCAGCGTGCGCGACTTGGACGAGTCGGTGACGGCTCGTTTGAAGATTCGGGCTGCACGTCACGGTCGGTCGATGGAGGCCGAAGTCCGCGCGATCCTGACGGGAGCAGTCGAGGTGGACGACGAGCGCCTCAATCTCGCCCAGGCAATCCGACAGCGCTTCGCGGAAGTCGAGGGTGCCGAGGTGCAGATTCCGTCCCGGACGGACCTGCCTCGACCGGCTGATCTGCAAGACCTGTCGTGATCGTCGTCATCGACACCAATGTCGTCTCGGAGATGATGCGTCTGGAACCAGACTTGGCGGTGATGGAGTGGGTCGGCCGGGTCGGCCGGCTCCACACCACGGCGATCACGGTCGCTGAGGTCGAGCATGGCATTGCTCGGTTGCCCGCCGGTCGCCGCAAGGAGCGATTGGCAGCGGTAGCCGCTGAAGTGTTCGCTGATTTTGGTGAGTTGATCCTGCCGTTCGACGCCCCCGCCGGGCATCGCTATGGGCGGATTGTTGCCGATCGTGAGAGGGCTGGTCGCCCCATAACCACCGCCGATGCGCAGATCGCGGCGATCTGCGCATCGGCCAAAGCCACCCTGGCCACCCGGAACACACGCGACTTCGACGGAACTGGTGTCAGTCTGGTGAACCCATGGCAGTGGGTCAGCACCACGTAGGCAAGTGCGTTCAGCCGTCGGTGCGCAGCACGAGATGGGCGTGCTCGGCGGTGTGGTCGGTGCCGAAGACCGCATCCTCCTGGTCCGCCCAGCGCTGCCAGTGCGGGGCGTACGCGTCGCCGTCGCGTGCCAAGCCACGACTCTTGCGTATGGCGGGCTCGGCCTCGAGCCAGACGCGGACGTCGGCATACCGGCGCGCCATACCGACACTGCTGCCGACGCCTTCGACGATCAGGTAAGACGTGCGGGGCACGGCGACTGAGTCGGTGAATGTGCCTCGCTCCCAGTCGAATCGGCGAAATGCTGCTGCCTCGCCGCGGCGCGCCGCTTCCAGAACCTGCGCCACGAGCAACGGTGGTGTGGCGGCCAGGCCATCCCAACCGGGGTAGATGTCGTCCAAATGCACGACGGTCGCGTCCCTCAGCGCGGCGGCCACTACGCCGGCCAGACTGGTCTTGCCTGACCCGCTGCGCCCATCGATCGCGATGATGATCGGATCGCCGGCGACGGCGCGTGCAGCCGCCGCGATGCGCTGCACATGTGTGCTGGACGGCGTCTGTGTCACCGCTGAAACCTAACGCGTGGCGAAGTGCAGCGACGGCCGCGCCAGAGGGAGAGGTATGGCGCGGCCGTCGTCAGGGGGGTCAGGCGTCTTCGAGGACCAGCGGGTAGACGCCGTTCTCGTCGTGCACCTCGCGGCCGGTCACCGGCGGGTTGAACACGCACACGGTCCGCATCTCGGTGCGGGGGAGCACCTGGTGCTTGTCATGGTCGTTGAGCAGGTAGAGGGACCCGGGACGAAGCTCGTGGCGTTCGCCGGTCGCCTTGTTGAGGACCTCGCCCTCACCCTCGACGATGAAGACGGCCTCGATGTGGTTGGCGTACCAGAAGTCGTTCACCGTGCCGGCATACAGCGTGGTCTCGTGCACGGAGAAGCCGACGCCTTCGCGGGCCAGGATGATGCGCTTGCTGCGCCAGTTGTCGGTCTTGATGTCGTCATCGGTGTCGGTGACGTCGTCGAGTGATCGAACGAGCATGTGGGTCCTCTCGAATCTGTGTGTGGAATATGGGAATTGGCGGATCAGCCCAGTGCGTCGGTTGCTGCGTTGCGAAGGAGTGTCAGCCCGTCGTTGAGCTCGTCCTCGCTGACGGTGAGCGGCGGCAGCAGCTTGATGACCTCGTCGCGCGGGCCGGAGGTCTCCACGAGCAGGCCGGACTCGAACGCGTTCCGGCAGGTCTCGGCGGCCTTGTCGGGGTCGGCGAATTCCAGGCCGCGAATGAGGCCGCGGCCCTTTGCGGTCAGCTCACCCTCGGGGCGCTTGGCGACGATGCTGTTCAGCGTCGCCTCGACGAAGGCGCCCTTGGTGATAGTCGACTGCTCCAGCGTGTCGTCCGACCAGTAGGTGCGGATGGCCTCTGCCGCGGTGACGAACGCCGGCGCGAAGCCACGGAAGGTCCCGTTGTGCTCGCCGGGCTCCCACACGTCCAGCTCCGGGCGGAGCAGCGTCAGCGCGAGCGGCAGGCCGTAGCCGCTGATCGCCTTGGACAAGCAGATGATGTCCGGCACGATGCCGGCTTCCTCGAAGCTGAAGAAGCCGCCGGTGCGGCCGCAGCCGACCTGGATGTCGTCGACGATCAGCAGGATCTCGTGCCTCGTGCAGACATCGGCCAGCTGGCGCAGCCACTCCCGGCGCGCGGCGTTGACGCCGCCCTCGCCCTGGACCGTCTCGACGATCACGGCGGCCGGTTTGTTCAGGCCCGAGCCGCTGTCGGAGAGCATCCGCTCGAAGTAGACGAAGTCGGGCACGTCGCCGTCGAAGTAGTCGTCATACGGCATCGGCGTCGCGTGGACGAGCGGGATGCCGGCGCCACCGCGCTTCATCGAGTTGCCGGTGACGGCGAGGGCGCCGAGCGTCATACCGTGAAAAGCATTGGTGAAGTTGACGATCGACTCTCGTCCGGTGATCTTGCGGGCGAGCTTGAGTGCCGCCTCCACAGCATTCGCGCCACCAGGCCCGGGGAACATCACGGTGTGGTCGAGTCCACGGGGGCGAAGGATCTTCTCGGTGAAGGTGGTGAGGAAGTCCTCGCGCGCAGGGGTGAGCATGTCCAGCGAGTGAACGATGTTGTCCTCGGTGAGGTAGCGCAGAAGCGCGTCCTTCAGGATCGGGTTGTTGTGGCCGTAGTTCATGACTCCGGCACCGGTGAAGAAGTCGAGGTACGGCTGGTCGTCCGGTGTGTAGAGGAAGCTGCCCTGTGCGCGTTCGAACGTGGCGGGCCACGTCCGGGAGTAGCTCCGGACGCCGGACTCAAGGCTGGTTGCGTCGGCGGTCACGGTCATGGGGATTCCTTCTGTCGAATCGGGAGCGTGCACAGGCGATTACCCTGCACGGTTGCCGCGGCGTGATCGTCGCGGCGATACGGCGTCGGCGAGCGCGGCGGCGCTCAGCGCAGGGGTTGGATCTGCAGCATGGGTTCACCGGCGTGGCCGTCGGGGAAGTGCTCTGCGGGGATGCCCTCCGACCAGGTCAACTCGGCCCGGTGCTTGCGCGCGATGCTGGCGAACAGCGCACGGGACGCGCCGTTGGTCTCCTCGACGGTGGCCTCGAGCGCATCGACGTCGCTGGTCGCGATCAGGTGCTCGAGCATGTGCGCTGCGACGCCCCGCCCGCGCTGGTCGTCGCGCACGGCCACCTGCCAGACGAACAGGTGAGTGGGCCGTTCCGGCGGGCGGTAGCCGAGGACGTAGCCCACGATCTCGTTGTCGCTCAACGCGACTCGGCACGTCGTCGAGAAATCTCGCGTCATCATCAGATACGCGTATGACGAGTTCAGATCGAGCTCACCGCCGTCCTTGGCGACGGTCCACATGTGCGCACCATCGGACGGACGCGGCTCCCGTATGACGAGCTGGTGTGTCTCGCTCGGCCGGGACATATGCGCTCGTGCAGAGTGCATGGTGTGCTGCTTGGCGGATAGTGGTCGGGTCGGTACTTCGATTGGTATCGGCATGACTGGCCTCGACGTTATGTGCTCGCCGAGCGAAGTCAAGGCAAGATCGTCTCAGCACGGGAGGATCGAATCACGTTGCGAGAGCGCATTTTCCGCGATTTGCCGTGGACAGGTGAAATCCTCTCGATGTCAAATCAACCCTCCGAAAATGCGTTTCAGAATATGAGACGAGTTCCATCGATGTCGTTCACCGGCGAGGTCGATCGGCCGATTGGCGCTGCTTCGGCCGACCCCACCGGGTGGTGTCTCCGACCCCGCTAGGCTTGCCTGCCATGACGGTTGCAGTGCGTGTCATCCCGTGCCTCGACGTCGATGCCGGGCGGGTGGTCAAGGGTGTCAATTTCGAGAATCTCCGGGACGCAGGCGATCCGGTCGAGTTGGCCGAGCGGTATGACGGGCAGGGTGCCGACGAGCTGACCTTCCTCGATGTCACCGCGAGTTCGGCAGGCCGTGACACGACATACGACGTTGTTGGCCGGACTGCGGAGCAGGTGTTCATCCCGCTCACCGTCGGAGGCGGGGTGCGAACCGTGGACGACGTGGACCGCCTCCTGCGAGCCGGCGCGGACAAGGTGGGGATCAACACCGGAGCCATCGCGCGACCGGCGGTTATCGCTGAGATCGCGGAGCGGTTCGGCTCCCAGGTGCTCGTCCTGTCGGCAGACGTACGTCGTTCACAGCACGGCAATTTCGAGGTCACTACTCATGGCGGCCTGAAGTCGACAGAACTCGATGCACTCGAATGGTGTTCTCGCGCGGCCGCTTTGGGCGTCGGCGAGATCCTGCTCAACTCGATGGATGCCGATGGCACGAAAGACGGCTTCGATCTGGAGCTGATCCGCGCCGTGCGTGCCGAGGTCGACGTGCCGATCGTCGCCAGCGGTGGTGCGGGCCGGGTCGAGCACTTCGTGCAGGCTGTCGAGGCCGGTGCGGACGCTGTGCTCGCGGCCTCGGTTTTCCACTTCGGCGAGCTGACGATAGGCCAGGTCAAGGACGCCCTGCGGGCTGCAGGCTACGAAGTTCGCTGATGGCTGCGGACGTCGCTTGCTCGATAGTCCGCGTGGTCCCCAGTTTGTGGGAGCGATATCGAGCGGTGCGGTTGGCAGCGCTGCAGGATTCGCCCGAGATGTTCGGGTCGACATACGAGCGGGAGTTCGCATTCGACGAAGCCGAATGGCGACAGCGGGCCGTCCGACCGGCGACCTTTCTCGCAACTTTGAACGGGGACGACAGGGGCATCGCGGGAGCCTATGAGTTCGATGCTGGGTGGTACGTCAACGGCATGTGGCTGGACCCCGCGCGCGCGGCTCGGGCACCGTCGACGCTCTGCTCGATGCGTGCGCGAGCGTCGTGCGCGAGCACGGCGGGACGCAGATGTCGCTGCTGGTGATGGAGGACAATCCGCGCGGCATACGAGCCTATGAGCGCAATGGCTTCGTGCTGACCGGTGAGCGCGAGGTTGCCCCTGATGGGCGTGTTGAACTCGTCATGTCCCGGTCGTTGGTATGACGAAAGGTCTTCGTTAGCAGGTGGTTTCGATTGGCGTCGGGGCCTCGAGACGCCCGCTCGTTCCTCACGGGCTCCTCGGCCACCTTGCGCGGGGCCTCGAGACGCTCGTTCCTCGCTCCTCGGCCACCTTGCGCGGGGCTTCGAGACGCCCGCTCGTTCCTCACGGGCTCCTCGGCCACCTTGGCGCGGGGCCTCGGCCACCTTGGCGCGGGGGCCTCGGCCACCTCCTGCGGTCAGAAGCCGAGGGAGCTCTCGCGGAAGGCCTCGACGTCGGTGTCGGAGCCGTCGAGCTCGAGGTCGGCGACCGCGCCGCGACCGAAGATGTGCAGCAAGACTTCGCCCGGCGCTCCGGTCAGGACGACATTCCCGTGGTCGTCCCGGGGGCCGCGCAGGGTGCGACGGCCGTGGCCGGGGCAATCCGCGACGACGCCGACACGGGTGCTGCGCAACGTCATTCGCCCGATCCGCGGCAGGATCCGCCACAGGGCGGCCTGTTCCTCGACGGGCACTTCACGTCGTGCTGCAGAGTGGTCGCCCGCCCGCAGGACGTCCTCGTGGTGGATGAAGAACTCGGAAAGGTTGGCCTGCTCGTCGACACCGGGAAAGCCGAACGGACCCAGCCGCGGTGGACCGGACCGGACCTTTTCGACGAGCTCGTCCCATGGTGTCTCGGCGACCTTGCGCTGCACAGACTCGAGGCGCCCGGCGAGCAGCGGCACGAACATGCCGGCCGCCGCATCGGGTCGGCCCTCCCGCACCACGAGGTGTGCGGCGAGGTCGCGGGTGGTCCAGTCTCCGCAGAGGGTGGGGGCGTCGGGTCCGACGTCGGCGAACGCGTCACAGAGGGCGGCACGCTCGGCCTGGGCGAATTTCGGCATACGGCAAGCATGGCGTACGACGACGCGACGCACGTGACACGGTGAGATACGACCTACTGCCCTGAGCCAGAAATGGAGCCGGACGCATGTGCGCCGCCGCGCTACTGCGGCCGCGGAGAACCCGGAAACCCGGTGCGGCAGAATGGCAATCGTGAGTTCCTCCACGCTCGATCCCGAGATCGCAGCCCTGCTGAAGCACGACCCGGCAGGGCTGATTCCCGCTGTGATCCAGCAACATGACACCGGCGAAGTGCTGATGGTGGGCTGGATGGACGACGAGGCGTTGCATCGCACGCTGACGTCGGGCCGAGTGACCTTCTGGTCGCGTAGCCGGCAGGAGTACTGGCGCAAGGGCGACACCTCCGGTCACGTGCAGCACGTGAAGTCGGTCGCGCTCGACTGTGACGGCGACACGCTGCTCGTCCGCGTCGACCAGGTCGGCCCGGCCTGTCACACCGGCGAACGGTCCTGCTTCTTCACCGACCTCGGGGCGGTGACTGCATGAGCACCGACCGGGGCGAGCATCGCAGCGAGGTACGAGCGAGGAGCGGAGCCGAGGGTAGAAGTGCGTCAGAAAGCATGAGCGCGGACGACAGCCCGCACGCGGAGCTCGAGTGGGGCGTGACCTGGCCGAGCCTGCCGCAGTTCCTGCAGCTTGCCGCCGACGGGCGGCGCGTCATACCCGTTGTGCGTCGGCTGCTGGCTGACGGCGAAACGCCGCTGGGCATCTACCGCAAGCTTGCGGGCGATCGCCCCGGCACCTTCCTGCTCGAGTCGGCCGAGCACGGGGAGTGTGGTCGCGGTACTCGATCATCGGCGCCGACAGCCGCGCCACTCTCACCGAGCAGGACGGGCGAGCCGTCTGGCTAGGGACACCGCCCGTCGGAGTGCCGACCGACGGAGCCCCGACCGACGTGCTGCGCGACACCCTGCAGGTCCTCGCCACACCGCGTATCTCGGGCCTGCCGCCGCTCACCGGCGGCCTCGTCGGCGCCGTCACGTATGACGCAGTCCGGCACTGGGAGCGACTGGCCGACACCGGGGTGGACGACCTGCACACCCCGGAGATCGGGATGGTGCTGGCAACCGATCTGGCGGTGCTCGACCACTCCGACGGCAGCGTGCTGCTGATCGCCAACGCGATCAATCACGACAACACCGACGAGCGCGCCGATCAGGCCTGGTCCACCGCCGTCGATCGACTGGACGCAATGCAGGAGTCGCTGGCCGTGGACGCGCCCAGCACGGTGTCGGTGCCCGAGCCGGTGACGCTGGAGCCGGTCAGCACCCACACACGTGAGCAGTACCACGACATGGTCGAGCAGGCGAAGGAAGACATCCGCTCCGGGGAGGCCTTCCAAATCGTTGTCTCGCAACGCTTTTCGGTGCCGTGTGGTGCCGACGCGCTGGACGTCTACCGTGCGTTGCGGGTCGGCAATCCCAGCCCCTACATGTACCTGCTGCGCCTGCCGCACCCGGACGGCTCGACATACGACATCGTCGGCTCCAGCCCGGAAGCCCTCGTGAAGGTGACGGGGGAGCGGGTCATCACCCGCCCGATCGCCGGGTCTCGGCCACGTGGCAAGAGCCCCGAGCAGGACGAGGACCTCGCCGACGAACTGCTGGCCGATCCCAAGGAGCGTGCCGAGCACCTGATGCTGGTCGACCTCTCCCGCAACGACCTGCAGAAGGTCTGCAACGCGGGGACGGTCGACACGGTCGAGTTCATGCAGATCCGGCGATACAGCCACATCATGCATCTGGAGTCCACGGTGGTCGGTGAGTTGGGCAAGAGCCGTTCGGCATACGACGCGCTCGTGGCGACCTTCCCGGCCGGCACGCTCAGCGGCGCACCGAAACCGCGCGCGATGCAGATCATCGAGCGGCTCGAGGGCATTCGCCGTGGTGTGTATGGCGGGGTCGTCGGCTACTTCGACTTCGCCGGCGACCTGGACATGGCCATCGCCATCCGGACGGCGGTGCTGCAGGACAACGTCGCCTACGTGCAGGCGGGCGCGGGCATCGTCGCCGACTCGGTGCCTGAGTCGGAATACCAGGAGACCCGCACCAAGGCGGCCGCGGCGTTGCGCGCGGTCGCGGTGGCGTCCGGGATGCGGGCCATCGGATGAGCGACGACCGAGCCGAGGATCACAGCGAGGCACGAGCGAGGACCGGAGGTGAGGGCAGCGGCGCGACCAGCAGCATGATCGGCAAGCGGTCGATCCTGCTCCTCGGCGCGGTCGCGGTGCTGCTGATGATCGCGGCCAACACCCGCACGTGGGTGAGCGGGACGGTGACCGACGCCGTGCTGCAGAGCGCACACACCACGGCGTCCGGCAGCAAGTCGGCACCCGCGCTACTCGCCGCCGCGCTCGTCGGAGCCGCAGCGGTCCTCGCGACACTGACGACCGGTCGCATCGCCCGGTGGATCGCCGCTGTGCTCACGCTGATCGCGGGGGTTGTCGCGGTCGCCGCCGTGATCGTGGTCGTGCGCGACCCGGTCAAGATCCTCGCTGACGTGGCGACGACGATGACCGGTCATACGGGGGACCGCAAGGTTGCCGCAGGCCTGACGATCTGGCCGTGGGTGGCGCTGCTCGGCGGCGTCTTGCTGGTGTTGACGGGTGTGCTTGCGATCCTCGGTGTCCGCAGTTGGTCAGGCCTGTCCAGCCGGTATGACGCCCCCACCGCGCCCAAGGCGACCAAGCGTTCGGACTGGGACATGCTGACCGACGGCGAGGACCCGACCGACGGCCCAGGAGGGTCTGACACAATCAACGAGCGGCGCACACCGGACTGACCGGGGCCCGCAGGGAATGCCCACCAGCAGGACATGTCGTCGTGACGACGACCAAGAGACCGCCCACGAAGGAGCAGCGCCAGATGGCCGAAGAAATCCACGAGGACCACGGACACAGCGTCGCGGCGTGGACCACCGTCTGCTTCCTGTTGGTCGCTTCGATCTGCGTGTCCATCGGCGTCGCCTGGGGCCTGCACCCGTTCTATTACATCGGTGGCGCGCTGGCAGTGGTCGGCGTCCTGGTCGGCAAGGCCATGGGCAAGATGGGCTTCGGCAACCACCACAAGCTGCACGCCCCGCCGCTCACCGCGGAGGAGCGGGCCCAGATCGAGTCGCAGCGGGCGTCCTAGGTGGCCACGGTCCTCGACGACATCATCCTCGGGGTTCGCGAGGACCTCGAGGACCGAAAGCGACACATCTCGGCGCGGGAGATCGCAACGCAGGCGGCAGCTGCCGCGCCCGCGATCGACGCGCTCACGGCGTTCCGTGCCGACGGCCCGGTCAAGGTCATCTCCGAGGTCAAGCGCCGCAGCCCGAGCAAGGGTGATCTCGCCGAGATACCCGATCCGGCCGAGTTGGCTGCGGCATACGAGCAGGGTGGCGCGACCGCCATCTCCGTGCTCACCGAGCAGCGCCGGTTCGGCGGCTCGCTGGCCGACCTCGACGCAGTGCGGGCAAGCGTGCGAATCCCCGTGTTGCGCAAGGACTTCATGGTCGACCACTACCAGGTCGACGAGGCCCGGGCGCACGGCGCGGACATCATCCTGCTGATCGTGGCGGCGCTGGACGACACCCTGCTGCGCGATCTCTTTCAGCACGCGACCGACCTCGGTATGACAGCGCTGGTCGAGACGCACGACGAGGCGGAGATCGATCGCGCGCTCGCCGCCGACGCCCAGCTGATCGGTGTCAACGCTCGCAACCTGAAGACTCTTGACGTTGATCGCGGCGTCTTCGCCCGGCTCGCCCCGCGCGTGCCGGCGGACCGTATTCGAGTCGCCGAGTCCGGCATACGCAACCCGCAGGACGTCGCCGACTATGTCGCGGCCGGCGCAAACGCAGTGCTCGTAGGTGAGGCACTGGTCACCGGTGGTGACCCGCGCGCCGCCGTCCGCACGATGATCGAAGGATCCCGATGACTCAGACCAACCCACCGCCACTCGGGCGGTTCGGTGCGTATGGCGGGCGCTATGTGCCCGAGGCGCTGGTCGCCGCGCTGGAGGAGCTGGACGAGCACCGGCGCAAGGCGATGACCGACCCGGCATTCCTCGGCCAGCTGGCCGAGTTGCAGCGCAGCTACACCGGCCGGCCCAGCATCATCACGCCGGTGCGGCGCTTCGGCGACGAGCACTGCGGTGGTGCGCAGGTGGTGCTCAAGCGTGAGGACCTCAACCACACCGGCTCGCACAAGATCAACAACGTGCTCGGCCAGGCACTGCTGACCAAGCGGATGGGCAAGACCCGTGTCATTGCCGAGACCGGCGCTGGCCAGCACGGCGTCGCGACAGCCACCGCCGCCGCGCTGATGGGGCTCGAGTGCACGGTCTATATGGGCCGTGTCGACACCGAGCGTCAGGCGCTCAACGTCGCCCGGATGCAGTTGCTCGGCGCCGAGGTCATCCCGGTCGACCACGGCTCGCGCACCCTCAAGGACGCCGTCAACGAGGCCTTCCGCGACTGGGTCGCCAACGTCGCGCACACCCACTACGTGCTCGGCACGGTGACCGGCCCCTATCCCTTCCCGGAGATGGTCCGTGACTTCCACCGGGTGATCGGCGTCGAGGCCCGTGGCCAGATGCTCGACGAATACGGCCGGTTGCCCGACGCGGTGCTGGCCTGCGTCGGCGGCGGGTCCAACGCGATGGGCATCTTCCACCGGTTCATCGATGACGAGGGCGTGCGGCTGATCGGCCTCGAGGGTGGCGGCGACGGCCCCGAGTCAGGCCGGCACGCTTCCCGCTTCAGCGGCCAGGCCACCCCTGGCGTCCTGCACGGCGCGTTCACCTACGTGCTGCAGGACGAAGAGGGTCAGACCATCGAATCCCATTCCGTGTCAGCGGGTTTGGACTACCCGAGTGTCGGTCCCGAGCACTCCTTCCTGCGCGACACGGGCCGCGCCGAATACTTCCCGATCACCGATACCGAAGCGATGGACGCCTTCCAGGCGCTGTCGCGGTCCGAAGGCATCCTGCCCGCGATCGAGAGCGCCCATGCCCTCGCCGGCGCGATGAAACTCGGTCGCGAGCTCGGCAAGGACGCGCTGCTGCTGGTCAACCTGTCCGGTCGTGGCGACAAGGACGTGCACACCGCCGCGCAGTGGTTCGGTCTGCTCGACGAAGGGGAGGCCACATGAGCGCCGTGTCGGAGAGACTCGCGAAGACAAAGGCCGAGGGCCGCTCGGCATTCGTCGGCTACCTGCCGGTCGGTTACCCCGACGTCGACACCTCCATCGAGGCGATGGTGACGATGGTGCGGTCCGGAGTCGACATCGTCGAGATCGGGCTGCCCTACACCGACCCGCTGATGGACGGCCCCGTCATCCAGACCGCGGCAACCGGGGCGCTGGCCGCCGGGGTCCACGTGCGGGACGTGTTCCGTGCCGCCGAAGCCATCACCGCTGCTGGTGGGGCGTGCGTGGTGATGACCTACTGGAACCCCGTCCTGCGTTACGGCGTGGACGCGTTCGCCCGCGACCTGGCCGCGTCCGGTGCCTCCGGACTCATCACACCTGACCTGGTTCCCGACGAGGCCGGCGACTGGATCGCGGCCAGCGAGGCCCACGACCTGGACCGTATCTTCCTGGTCGCACCGAGCTCGACTCCTGAGCGGCTGGCCATGACGACTGCCGCATCGCGCGGCTTCGTCTACGCCGCTGCGCTGATGGGCGTCACCGGCGCACGATCGGCCGTCGGCAGCGAGGCTGCCGTGCTGGTCGATCGAGTGCGAGAAGTCAGCGACATACCCGTCTGCGTCGGTCTCGGAGTGTCGACCCCGGAGCAGGCCCGTGAGGTCGCCCGCTTCGCCGACGGAGTGATCGTCGGATCCGCGCTGGTCAGCACCCTGGTCGACGCCGACAACGCGCACGACGGGCTGGCGCAACTCGCCCGCACGGCAACCGCTCTGGCTGATGGAGTCCGTGGGTGATGCTCACCGAGGGGTCATATTTCCCGAGTCCGACGGTCGGGGTCTTCTGGCTCGGTCCGTTCCCGATCCGGATGTATGCCGTGTGCATTCTCGCCGGCATCGTGCTGGCCGTATGGGTGACCGGGCGTCGCCTCGGCGATCGGGGTTATCGACGCGATGTGGTTTATGAAGTGGCTTGGTGGGCGGTGCCGTTCGGCATCATCGGCGGTCGCATCTACAACGTCATCACCTCGCCGCAGCCCTACTTCGGCAAGAACGGCAACCCCTGGGACGCACTGGCGATCTGGCACGGGGGCCTGGGCATTTGGGGCGCCATCGCGCTCGGCGCGCTCGGCGGCTACATCGGGTGCCGGCGCAGTGGCGTGCGCTTCCTGGACTTCGCGGACGCGGCCGCACCGGGCGTCATCATGGCGCAGGCACTCGGCCGGTGGGGCAACTACTTCAACAATGAGTTGCACGGACGGACCACGAGCCTTCCGTGGCGGTTGAAGATCTACGAGTGGGACACGAGCGCCGGCCACGCAGTCAAGGACGCGGCGGGTCACCCGGTCGTTGCCGGCTACTTCCAGCCGACCTTCCTCTACGAGTCGCTGTTCTGCCTGGTGATCGCACTGATCATCGTGTTGCTGGACCGCCGCTACCAGCTGGGTCGCGGGAAGTCGTTCTGGCTCTACGTGATGCTCTACCCGGTCGGCCGGATCTGGATGGAGTGGATGCGGGACGACCCGGCCAACCGCATCCTGGGCCAGCGGGTGAACGTGTGGGTCTGCATCGTGGTCTTCATCGGCGGGCTGATCGGTCTCATCATCTGCTCCCGCCGGCATCCCAACGGCCCTCGTGAGCCGATCCCGGACAGCGACCCGACGGTGGACGCTGAGCTAGCAGCGAAGGCTGACGCCGACAGCGAGTGACATAGGATCTGCGGTCGGGGATGAACCCGCCCGGTCCAGTGGGGCTTGTTCTGCGTTGGTGTTGCGAGTCGTAAGCTCCCTGCAACGCCATCGCAACTCAAGCCTCCTCTACCCGCCCCGAATAAACTTCAGGGTGAAACGAAGGAGTACGACGATCGAACTTGCCGTCGAGCCTGTGCCGGCAGACGCCGATGCCCCGTCCTTCGGCGCGGTGGTGCTGACCCAGGGGACCCGCCCGCCGGAGCTGCGTCGTGGCCTCGAGTCCCTGCTTCGCCAGACCGGGGTTCGTCTCGACATCGTGGTCGTCGGCAACGGCTGGGAGCCGGTCGACCTGCCGCGCGGCGTCCTCTCGCTCGCCCTGCCGGAGAACGTCGGCATACCCGCCGGCCGCAACGCCGGCGTCGACCAGGTGACCGGCGACCTGCTCTTCTTCCTCGACGACGACGCCTGGTTGCTGGACGACGACTTCCTGGTCAAGTGCGCCGCTGAGTTCCGCGCCGACCCGACGATCGGGATGATCCAGCCCCGGATCGAGGACCCCGAAGTCGGCGATCTGCCGACGCGCTGGATCCCGCGGCTGCGCAAGGGCAGCCCCTACCGCTCCTCGAATGTCTTCTCCGTCGTGGAGATGGCTGTCGCCATACGACGTGAGGTCTTCGAGCAGACGCTCGGCTGGCCGGCACCGTTCTTCTACGCGCACGAAGGCATCGAGCTGGCGTGGCGGGTCTGGGGCGCGGGCAGCCGCACCGTCTACCTGGGTCACCTGCGCGCCGGGCACCCGGTCATCGACCCGCGCCGGCACGACGACTACTTCACCAAGAACGCCCGCAACCGGGTCTGGCTCGCACGGCGCAACCTCCCTGGCCGGTCAGCTGGGGGTATGTCGGCACCTGGACCGCGGTCCAGGTGATTCGGTCCCGCCACGTGCGCGAGAGCCTGCACCCGTGGTTCGCCGGCTGGCGTGAGGGTTGGACGTCCGGGCCGTGGGCGCCTGGTGAGCCGCACCAGAAGCTGCCCTGGTCTGCTGTATGGCGGATGGCCCGCAACGGCCGTTGGCCGGTGATCTGACCTGGGAACACCTCGTCTCATAAAGTGAGACGAGGAGTCCACGTTGTGGGCGGCACCGGTGGAGCGGTAGTCTGTGCAGGCCTTGGAGGCCAGCGTCGTCCTCATGAGGTTCGGTTATCCCATTGAAACGACGCGCGTTCGGCGTCGTTCACGACGACTGGACGGTGAGTTCGTTGACGGCGCACAGTAGTTTTTCCGCGGTCCCAGCAGCGCAGGGTTTGTACGACCCGGCGCGAGAGCACGATGCGTGCGGTGTGGCGATGGTGGCCACCATGCGCGGCACGGCCGGACACGACATCGTCGATCACGCGTTGACCGCGTTGCGCAACCTGGAGCACCGGGGCGCGACGGGCGCCGACCCGGCGGTCGGCGACGGTGCCGGCATACTCTCGCAGATTCCGGACGACTTCTTTCGGGCCGTCTGTGATTTCGACCTGCCGGCCAAGGGCACGTATGCCGTGGGCATCGCGTTCCTGCCGACCGACCCGGACGAGCAGTGGTACATCGGCGAGCGCTTCGCCCAGATCGCTACCGAAGAGGGCCTGCGGGTGCTCGGCTGGCGCGACGTGCCGACCGACCCGGAACTGGTCGGTCACGCAGCGCAAGCCGTGATGCCGGTCTTCCGGCAGGTGTTCGTGGCGGCGGCCGAGGAGAGCTGGCCGGCGTCGAGCTGGACCGCAAGGCCTATGCGCTGCGCAAGCGGATCGAGGCCGAGCGGGAGATCTATTTCCCGTCACTGTCCGGCCGCACGATCGTCTACAAGGGCATGCTGACCACCGGTCAGCTGGAGCCCTTCTACCCCGACCTGTCCGACCACCGGTTCACGACCGAGCTGGCTCTGGTCCACTCCCGCTTCTCGACAAACACCTTCCCGTCGTGGCCCCTGTCGCACCCCTACCGGATGATCGCCCACAACGGCGAGATCAACACCGTCCGCGGTAACCGAAACTGGATGCGTGCGCGCGAATCCACTTTGCACAGTGATGTTTTCGGCGGCGACATCAAGCGACTCTTCCCGATCTGCACCGACTCCAGCTCTGACTCCGCCAGCTTCGACGAGGTGCTGGAGCTGCTGCACCTGGGTGGCCGCAGCCTGCCGCACGCAGTGCTGATGATGATCCCCGAGGCGTGGGAGAACCATCAGACGATGGACCCCGCCCGCCGGGCGTTCTACGAGTACCACTCGGCGATCATGGAGCCTTGGGACGGTCCCGCGTGCGTCGCCTTCACCGACGGCACTCTGGTCGGCGCGGTGCTGGATCGCAACGGCCTGCGCCCGGGTCGGTATGCCGTCACCGACGACGGCCTCGTCGTGCTCGCATCGGAAGCGGGCGTGCTCGACCTGGACCCGGCGCACGTCGTCCGCAAGGGTCGCCTGCAGCCGGGGCGCATGTTCCTGGTCGACACCGCGCAGGGACGGCTGATCAGTGACGACGAGATCAAGCGTGACCTGGCTGCCGAGCATCCCTACGAGGACTGGCTGCACGCCGGCATCATCAAGCTGGCCAAGCGCCCCGAGCGCGAGCACGTGTGGCACACACCGGCGTCGGTCGTACGCCGTCAGCAGACTTTCGGCTACACCCACGAGGAGCTGCGGATCCTGCTGACGCCGATGGCGCAGGCGGCTGCTGAGGCGCTCGGCTCGATGGGCACCGACACCCCGGTCGCGGTGCTGTCGGACCGTCCGCGGTTGCTCTTCGACTACTTCAGCCAGCTGTTCGCGCAAGTCACCAACCCGCCGCTGGACGCGATCCGCGAGGTGCTGGTCACGTCCCTGGGCACCTTCATGGGCCCGGAGCACAACGCCCTCGAGGTCGGCCCGCAGCACGCCCGGCAGGTCGAGCTGGACTTCCCGGTGATCGACAACGACGAGCTGGCCAAGCTGGTCAATCTCAACAACGACGGCGATTTCCCCGGCTACCAGACCTACGTCATCCGCGGCACCTACCGCGTCGCGGGCGGGCCGAGCGCGCTGCGCGCCCGGTTGAAGGGCATCTGCGCCGAGGTGTCGCAGGCGATCGAGGACGGGCACCGTTTCGTGGTCCTGTCCGACCGGGAGAGCACCGCCGCGTTCGCGCCGATCCCGTCGCTCCTGCTCACCGCCGCGGTGCACCACCACCTGGTCCGCGAGAAGACCCGCACACAGGTCGGCCTGTTGGTCGAGGCCGGCGATGTGCGCGAGGTGCATCACGTCGCACTGCTGATCGGGTATGGCGCTGCCGCCGTGAACCCTTATCTGGCAATGGAATCCGTCGAGGACTTGGTCCGTCGCGGCGCCATCACCGGAGTCACCCCGGAGCAGGCGGTCAAGAACCTCATCTACGCGCTCGGCAAGGGCGTCCTGAAGGTCATGTCGAAGATGGGCATCTCGACCGTTGCGTCATACCGCGGTGCCCAGGTGTTCGAGGCGCTCGGCCTGTCGCAGGGCGTGATCGACGAGTACTTCACGGGCACGGTGTCGCGCATCGGCGGTATCGGCCTGGAGGAGATCGCCGAGGAGATCGCGCAACGGCACCAGACGGCATACCCGAAGAACGGCCTGCACCAGTCGCACCGCACCCTCGACACCGGCGGCGAATATCAGTGGCGCCGCGAGGGCGAGCCGCATCTCTTCGACCCCGAGACGGTCTTCCGGCTGCAGCACTCCACCCGGTCGCGGCGTTACGACATCTTCAAGCAGTACACCCAGCGGGTCGACGACCAGTCGCAGCGGCTGATGACTCTGCGGGGACTGTTCTCCTTCAAGGGAACTCGGCCGAGCATCCCGATCGAGGAGGTCGAGCCGGTCAGCGCGATCGTCAAGCGGTTCTCGACCGGGGCCATGAGCTATGGCTCGATCAGCAAGGAGGCACACGAGACTCTCGCGATCGCGATGAACCGGCTCGGCGCGCGCTCCAACACCGGTGAGGGCGGCGAAGATCTGGACCGCCTGCTGGATCCCGAGCGGCGCTCGTCGATCAAGCAGGTCGCGTCCGGCCGGTTCGGTGTCACGTCGGTCTACCTGACCCAGGCCGACGACATCCAGATCAAGATGGCCCAGGGTGCCAAGCCGGGGGAGGGCGGTCAGCTGCCCGGCCACAAGGTCTACCCCTGGGTGGCCTCGACACGGCACTCGACACCGGGCGTCGGGTTGATCTCGCCGCCGCCACACCACGACATTTATTCGATCGAGGATCTGGCTCAGCTGATCCACGATTTGAAGAACGCCAATCCGGCGGCGCGGATCCACGTCAAGCTCGTCTCCGAGGTCGGTGTCGGCACCGTTGCGGCGGGCGTATCCAAGGCGCACGCGGACGTCGTGCTCGTCTCCGGCCATGACGGTGGCACCGGTGCGGCGCCGCTGACGTCGCTGAAGCACGCGGGCGGTCCCTGGGAGCTCGGCCTCGCCGAGACCCAGCAGACGTTGCTGCTCAACGGATTGCGTGACCGGATCGTGGTGCAGACCGACGGCCAGCTCAAGACCGGCCGCGACGTGGTGATCGCCGCACTCCTCGGGGCCGAGGAGTACTGCTTCGCCAGCGCGCCACTGGTGGTCAGTGGTTGCATCATGATGCGCGTCTGTCACCTCGACACGTGCCCCGTCGGCGTCGCGACCCAGAACCCGGAGCTGCGAGCCCGCTACACCGGCAAGCCGGAATTCGTGGAGACCTTCTTCGAGTACATCGCCGAGGAAGTCCGAGAGCTGTTGGCGCAGTTGGGTTTCCGAACGATGGACGAAGCGATCGGCCAGGTCGGCCTGCTCGACACCGAGCGCGCGGTCGACCACTGGAAGGCTGCCGGCCTCGACCTGGCGCCGATCCTCGCCGACATCGACCTGCCCGAGGGCACGCCGCGCCGACACGTCATACCGCAGGATCACGGCCTGGTGAAGGCACTCGATCAGCAGCTGATCACGATGAGTCGTGACGCGCTGGAGGACAAGGTCCCGGTGCGTCTGGACGTGCCGGTCGCCAACGTCAACCGCACAGTCGGCACGATGCTCGGTCACGAGGTGACCAAGCGCTATCCGGAGGGCTTGCCGGACGGGACGATCGACGTCACCCTCACCGGGGCGGCCGGACAGTCGCTCGGTGCTTTCCTGCCCGCAGGAATCACGCTGCGGCTCTTCGGAGAAGCGAATGACTATGTCGGCAAGGGGCTTTCGGGCGGACGTGTGGTCGTTCGACCGTTGCGCGACGCGTCGCTGGTCGCCGAGCAGAACGTCGTCGCGGGCAACGTCATCGGGTATGGCGCCACCGCCGGTGAGCTCTTCCTGCGCGGTGTCGTGGGTGAACGGTTCTGCGTGCGCAACTCCGGTGCGACCGCAGTGGTCGAGGGCGTCGGTGACCACGGTCTGGAATACATGACCGGCGGCACCGTGCTGATCCTCGGCCCGACGGGCCGCAACCTCGCTGCCGGTATGTCGGGTGGGGTCGGCTACGTGCTGGATCTCGACGAGCAGCTCGTCAACCGCGAGCTGGTCGACGTCAGCTCGCTGCGCGAGGAGGACCTGGCAGCCGTGCACGGACTGCTCGAAAAGCATCAGGAATGGACCGAATCGGCCGTCGCCGGAAGGCTGTTGGCGCAGTGGCCGGTCAGCGCCGAGCGGTTCTCGCTGGTGCTGCCACGCGCCTACCAGCAAGTGCTCGACGTACGAGCGAAGGCGACCGAGGAAGGACTCGATCCGGACGGCGACGTCGTCTGGGCACGAATCATGGAGGTGTCCCGTGGCTGACCCACGCGGCTTTCTGAAGGTCCGGGAGCGCAGCCTCCCGGAGCGGCGTCCGGTCCCGGTGCGGATCAGGGATTGGAAAGAGGTCTACGAGGAGCAGCAGCGCAGCGACCTGCAGCAGCAGGCCGGCCGTTGCATGGACTGCGGCATACCGTTCTGTCATCAGGGGTGCCCACTGGGCAACTTGATCCCGGAGTGGAACACCCTTGCGTGGCGCGGTGATTGGCCGGATGCGATCGATCGGCTGCATGCGACGAACAACTTCCCGGAGTTCACCGGTCGGCTGTGTCCGGCGCCCTGCGAGACGGCCTGTGTGCTCGGCATCAGCGAGCCCGCGGTCACCATCAAGCAGATCGAGGTGACCACGATCGAGCAGGCCTTCGCCGACGGTTCGGTGGAGCCCCAGCCGCCGGAGCGGCTGACCGGCCGCACCGTCGCCGTCGTCGGCTCCGGGCCTGCGGGTCTGGCGGCCGCGCAGCAGCTCACCCGCGCCGGTCACACGGTCGCTGTCTTCGAACGCGCAGACAAGCCAGGCGGATTGCTGCGTTACGGCATCCCCGAGTTCAAGATGGAGAAGTCCGTCGTTGACCGGCGCATCGATCAGATGACCGCCGAAGGCACACGCTTCCGCTGCAACACCGAGATCGGCAAGGACATCACGTGGGCGCAGTTGCGCAGTCGGTATGACGCAGTGGTCGTCTCGATCGGATCGACGGTCCCACGTGACCTACCTGTGCAGGGCCGCGAGCTCGAGGGCTTCGTGCAGGCGATGGACTTCCTGCCCCCGGCGAACCGGGTCGCGCTCGGCGAGCGGGTCGAGGATCAGGTGACTGCCGAGGGCAAGCACGTTGTCGTGATCGGTGGCGGCGACACCGGCGCCGACTGCATCGGAACCTCCCTGCGCCAGGGTGCCAAATCGGTCACGTCGCTGGAGATCATGCCGCGACCGGGCGACGAGCGCGCCGAAGCGCACCCGTGGCCGACATACCCGATGATCTTCCGGGTCGCCAGCGCCCACGAGGAAGGTGGCGAGCGGGTCTACGCGATCAGCACGAAGGAAGCGATCGACGACGGCACAGGCAAGCTGCGTGCGTTGCGGGTGGCTGAAGTTCGTTCTGGATCAAGCGGATTCGAAGAGGTCGAAGGCTCTGAGCGAGAGATCGACGCAGACCTGGTCCTGCTCGCCATGGGCTTCCTCGGACCGTTGACCGAGAGCCTGGTCGGCGACCTCGGAGTCGAACTCGATGAGCGTTCCAACGTGCGCCGTGACGACAATTTCATGTCGTCGGTGCCGGGGTCTTCGTCGCCGGTGACGCCGGACGCGGCCAGTCGCTGATCGTCTGGGCGATCGCCGAAGGACGCGCTGCCGCACACGGCGTTGACGCGTTCTTGTCCGGCGGTCACTCCGACCTGCCGGCACCGATCGCGCCGACCGATCGCCCGCTGACCGTCTGACATTTGCGGGTCGAGCGGTGCCCTGAGGAGCTCGTGAGGTACGAGCGAGCGTCTCGAAGGGGAGCGAGCGTCTCGAGGCGTCCACACAAGTTACTCACTCGTATGCCGGACGGTATGCCGGGACGGTGCGTTGGGTAGCACTCCGGATCACTAGGGTTGAGGCATGCGTCGAGCCAAAATTGTTTGCACCCTTGGACCTGCCACTGCAACACCGGAGAAGGTGCGGGCACTGGTCGACGCCGGCATGGACGTCGCGCGGCTGAATCTCTCGCACGGCGCCTACTCCGATCACGAGCAGGTCTACGCAGCGATTCGCACAGCATCGAATGACGCCGGACGTGCCGTCTGCGTGATGTGCGACCTGCAGGGTCCGAAGATCCGCACGGGGACATTCGCCGATGGACCGATCACGCTCAAAGCGGGCGACCCGTTCACGATCACCATCGACGACATCGAGGGTGACCAGAGCCGAGTTTCCACTACCTACAAGGGTTTGCCAGGTGATGTGCAGCCCGGAGACCTGCTGCTGATCGACGATGGCAAGGTCTGCCTGCGCGCTCGGGAAGTGACCGAGACCGACGTGCATGCTGAGGTGGTCGAAGGCGGCGACGTCTCCAACCACAAGGGCATCAACCTGCCCGGTGTGGCCGTGAGTGTGCCGGCGCTGTCGGAGAAGGACGAGGCCGACCTGCGCTGGGCGCTCAAGCTGGGCACCGATGTCGTTGCCCTGTCCTTCGTGCGCGACGCCGGCGACATACGCCGCGCGCACGAGATCATGGACGAGGAAGGTCGCCGCGTTCCGGTGATCGCAAAGGTCGAAAAGCCCCAAGCCGTAGACAATCTCGCGGCAATCATCGATGCGTTCGACGGTGTGATGGTCGCCCGCGGCGACCTCGGCGTGGAGCTGCCGCTCGAAGAGGTGCCGCTGGTCCAGAAGCGCGCGATCGAGATCTGTCGCCGTAATGCGAAGCCGGTGATTGTCGCGACGCAGGTGCTCGAGTCGATGACCGAGAACTCCCGACCGACCCGGGCAGAGGTCAGCGACTGCGCCAACGCGGTGCTCGACGGTGCGGACGCGATCATGCTGTCCGGTGAGACGAGCGTCGGTGCCTGGCCGATCGAGTCGGTGCAGACGATGGCACGAATCATCGACAGCACGGAGGAGCACGGGCTGGATCGCGTGCCGCCGCTCGGCACTCGCCCCCACACCAAGGGTGGCGCGGTCACCGCCGCGGCGGCGGAGGTCGGCGATCTGCTCGACGTGCGATACCTCGTCACGTTCACCGAGTCGGGTGACTCGGCGAAGCGGATGTCACGCATCCGCAGCGCCCGACCGATGCTCGCCTTCACGCCGGAGCAGTCCACCCGCTCCCAACTGGCGATGGTCTGGGGCGTCGAGACCTACCTCGTGCCCCAGGTGAAGCACACCGACCAGATGGCGATGCAGGTGGACGAGTTGCTCCTCGGCTCCGGCCGTGCCGACGAGGGCGACCTGGTGGTCATCGTCGCCGGCTCCCCGCCCGGGATCCCCGGCTCGACGAACGCGCTGCGCGTGCACCGGATGGGTGACGCCCAGAACAAGGTCGCCCCGGCCTATCACTGAGCCTTCGACGCGGTTGCTCGCAGACTCTGAGGATTCCTGAGGGACCGCTCAGAAACTCTCAGGTTCCTCTCAGTGCGTGTCAGCGACCCTGTGCGTGGAGTCGTCTGGACTCACGCAACTGGGAGGCGGCGGGCATGCGAGTGCTGATCATCGAGGACGAGCATCGTCTGGCGCAGGCAATCGCGTCGGGCCTGGCCGCCGACGGGTTCACCGTCGACACCGCACCTGACGGGCAGGACGGGCTCTGGAAGGCGACCGAGCAGGTGTATGACGTCATCGTGCTGGACATCATGCTGCCCAAGATGAACGGGTATGACGTGGTCAAGCGGTTGCGCGCCGCGCAACTGTGGACTCCGGTGCTGATGCTGACCGCCAAGGACGGCGAGTATGACGAGGCCGATGCGTTGGACCTGGGCGCGGACGATTACCTCACCAAGCCGTTCTCCTACGTGGTGCTGCTGGCTCACCTTCGCGCGCTCGTCCGGCGTGGTGCGCCGGTGCGTCCGGTGATCCTGTCCGCCGGGGACCTGGTCCTGGACCCCGCCACGAGGAGATGTGCCCGGGCCGATCACGAGATCTCGCTCACCCCACGTGAGTTCGCGTTGTTGGAGTACCTTCTGCGCCGGCGTAACGAGGTGGTCTCCAAGAGCGACATGCTGGCGAACGTCTGGGACGAGTTCTACGAGGGCGACCCGAACATCGTGGAGGTCTACATCGGCTACCTGCGGCGCAAGATCGACGCGCCGTTCGGCCGGTCCAGCATCCAGACCGTGCGTGGCGCCGGCTATCGGCTCAACGGTGATGGTGGCTGAGCCGGTGGGTTCGTGGTGGGGTCGTCGATCCCTGCGTGCCCGCCTGACCGCCGCCGCCGGATTGGTGATCGCGGTCGGGATGATCTGCGCCGGCGGGTTGCTCGTATGGCGATTGCACAGCTCACTGATCGCCAACCTGGACAACAACATCGTCCAGCAGTCGTCGACGGTCGCCGACCAGGCCCAGCAGGGACACCTTCCGCAGCAGTTGCCGGATCCCGACGACGGTGCGCCGACCGTGCAGGTCGTCGCCGCAGACGGACGAGTGATTGCCGGTTCGGGCGATCTCGGGTCACGGGCGCGAATGTTCACCTTCGCGGGGGCCAGCGCCCCGATTCTGCGGAGTGCAGTCCCGACCGGTCGTTCGACGGTCTACCGTGTCGCTGCGACGACCGCCCGCACACCGAACGGGATCGTCACCGTTTATGCGGCTTCATCCACCGAACCCGCCCAGGACAGCACAGCCGAACTGCTCCGGACCCTGGCAGTCGGCGTTCCCGCACTGGTGGCGCTCCTGACCCTGATCGGTTGGTGGCTGGTCGGCCGCGCGCTGCGGCCGGTGGACACCCTGCGTCGACAGGCTGCCGACATACCCGGAACCGACCTGGGCCGTCGGCTGCGTCCACCGGCCGCCGAGGACGAGCTCGCGCGGCTGACGGCAACGTTCAACGACTTACTGAGCCGTATCGAAACCGCGTCCGTCAAGCAACGACGGTTCGTCGCCGACGCGGCGCACGAGCTGCGCAGCCCGATCGCGACCTTGCGCACTCAACTCGAGGTGACGGGGCGCAGCACACAGCACGACGCGCTCGGCGCGGCGGTCCCGGGCCTGTTGGGGGATGTGGACCGGCTGTCCCGACTGGTCGACGACCTTCTCGCACTCGCCCGGTTGGACGCCCAACCCGTCAGGCACCGACAGGTCGTGGACCTCGACGACATCGTGCTCGAGCAGGCTCGCGCGGTCCGCAATCGCGGACCTGCCCTGGACGTGACCGGCGTGTCCGCAGGGCAGGTCCTGGGCGATCCGAACGCGCTGACCCGGGTCGTTCGCAACCTGCTGGACAACGCCACCCGCCACGCGACCAGCACCGTCCACGCGCAACTGAGCACCGCTGGTCGGACGGTCGTCTTCGTCGTGGCCGACGACGGTCCGGGGATCCAACTCGCTGACAGGGAGCGGGTGTTCGAGCGATTCACCCGCCTCGACGAAGCCCGCTCGCGCGACGCCGGCGGCGCCGGCCTCGGCTTGGCCATCGTGCGCGACGTGGTCGTCGCGCACGATGGCACGGTGGAGATCACCGACAACGACCCCGGCGCCCGTTTCACCGTCAAACTGCCTGTTGCCGACTGACCGGCGAACGCCGGGGCAGCCCTGGCAGTATCACGAGGTGAGGCTGGGAATGGACTGCTGAGTCCCCTTCAAGCGGTAGGTGAAAAGGTCCACCATGCCGCCACAGGAATCCGGTTGGTGGGTCACGAGCAAGAGCCGTCCGTTGTGAACGTCGACACCCTCGGTCTCGGCAGCGCCGCAGCCGGTGAGTTGTGGGACCGGGCCGAGCTCGGTCGGCGTCCCGAGATCAGGCCCGCCGGAGACCGGTCGGCTGAGCGAGATGGACAACAACTGCTGTGGTGTCCGAAAAAGGTCGTGGTACGGATCGTTGGTGGAGCAGATCAGCGTGGTTGGTGATGCGAACGAGCAGCCCTGCACGTTGCGGACCGGTCGCGTCAGGGTGATGGTCGCAGCCAGTGGCAGGTTCCGGCCTCGTTTCGCCAGCCGATTGCTGCCGGGCACGGGGAAGACGAGCAGCCGGGACACTCGCCCCCACTCCCCGGAGACGAACCACTTCCCGGACGGGGCGACCGCGGCGAACGAATTGTTGATCTTCTCGCCCGGCACGGTGTGGTGCACCCATAGGCTGCGACGCCCGTCGGGCGCGGTCAGCGCAAAGAGCTTGGCGTGTTTGGCCGACCGCGCCTGGTACGCGTCCAATAGATAGCCGTTCGAGCTGCCGGGGTCGCCGATGTGCCACCAGCCTTCTGCGCGCAGCCGAGCCGGGATCTGCCCGTCGCCTCGCAAGACAATGCGATCGCGTCCGTTGGGTGCCGAGACCGTGGCGACTCCTTGGTCGGCCGAACCGGCAGGCACCGACCGCCACGAGACCAACTTCCACGCGCCTGCCGACCACACGGTTGCGGTGCCGGGCGTCGGCGGTGCTGCGGTTGCAGGCGCGGCGAGGGCGGTGACCAGAAGAGCGGTGGCGCCCACGGCGCCTGCGTTTCGCACTCCTGGACGCGATGCACGTAGTGCACTGGCCGCCCTGCTTCGTCTCATGCTTGTAACCCCGTCGGATCTCCCGGTCGGCGACCGGTGCTTGACCCAGACTGGAGCGACCCTGCTGTGACCTACCTGAGCCGAACTGAGAAGCCGCTCAGGATGGTTAAGCCACCGCGGGCACCTCCACCCCTGGGCGATCGGCCAATTGGAGTCGTGCGCGGGGGCTCCCGTATGCTGTCCCAGCACTCACGCCGAAGTGGTGGAATGGCAGACACGGAGCACTCAAAATGCTTTGCTCGAAAGGGCGTGCGGGTTCAAGTCCCGCCTTCGGCACCAGATGACCACCCTGCTGTGGTTACGTCGCGATCTGCGCCGAGCCGACCTTCCCGTCTTGCTCGCTGCGGCGGACGCCACGAGTGACGATGTTGCCGTCGTATTCGTGGTCGACCCCGCGCTCTGGCAGTCCGGCGGAACGGTGCGCCGCGCTTGGCTCGCTGCGTCGGTGCAGGCCACGAACGACTCCTATGACGGCCAGCTCACCGTCCTGTATGGCGACCCGCGTGACGTGATTCCAGCAGCGGCGCGCCGAATCGGCGTGACGTCGGTGCACGTGTCTCGGGAGACAACACCGTTCGGCTCGCGTCGCGACCAGCAGGTCGCGAAGGCGTTGCGGGACAACGGGATCGACTGGGTCGAGACAGGCACGCCATACGCGATCGGACCTGGGACGCTGACGACAAAGGCGGGGACCGGCTTCAAGGTCTTCACCGCCTATCGGCGCGCATGGTCCGACCATGGTGCACCGGCACCTGCCGGCGATGCCGAACCTTCGTGGCGCAACGTCGATTCCGATGCGCAAGCACTGGCCGCGTTGCGTGCGGCGCAGGACGCCCCGGGACTGATCGATCTCCCGGAAGCGGGGGAGTCGGCAGCACTCGGTCGGTGGCGGGACTTCCTGGACGAGGCCCTCGGCGACTACGACACGGACCGGGACAGGGCCGACCGGCACGGGACCAGCGGCCTCAGCCCGTACCTCAAGGTCGGCGCGATCCATCCGCGGACGCTGCTGGCAGATCTCGGCTCGCGCAGCGGCACCGGTCGTTACACCTTCGTCTCCGAACTCGCCTGGCGTGACTTCTACGCAGACGTGCTGTGGCGGCAGCCGCGCAGCGGCTGGCACGACCTCACCGACGCGCTGCAACACATGCCGTATGACGAGGTCGGCCCCGACGTCGAGGCATGGCGGCAGGGCCGGACCGGCTACCCGTTCGTGGATGCCGGGATGCGACAGCTGCTCGCGACCGGGTGGATGCACAACCGGGTCCGGATGGTGACCGCGAGCTTCCTGACCAAGGACCTGCACGTCTGGTGGCCGGTGGGCGCCAGCTTCTTCCTGAACCGGTTGCTGGACGGCGACGTCGCGTCGAACAACCACGGATGGCAGTGGGTCGCCGGCACCGGCACCGACGCAGCGCCGTACTTCCGGGTCTTCAACCCCATCACCCAGGGCAAGAAGTTCGACCCGGACGGTGACTACGTCCGGCGCTGGGTGCCGGAGTTGCGACACCTGAGCGGCAGCGCCGTACACGAGCCGTGGCGACACACCGACGGATACCGCGAGGGCTATCCGGAGCGCATCGTCGATCATGCTGCAGAGAGGCACGTCGCCCTGGAGAGGTACCAGAGCAACCGCGCGGCGACGGACCGGTAATCAACTACACCCACCGGCAGGGTGCGATACTCGAAACGGGTCGGCGCGGATGACGCCGGCGGTGGGGAGCGCCGTGTTCGAGGTCTCGCTCGCGATGGCACTTCCGGTGATCATCCTCGGCGCACTGCTGATTGCCTACTGCCTGGTCGACATCGTGCGCACCGACCGCAAGCTCCTGCTGCGCAAGTGGCAGTGGGCGCTCGCGGTGCTGATCCTGGTGCCGATCGGCGCATTCGCCTACCTGGCGTTTGAGAAGCTCGGCATCGTCCAGGCGCCCAGCACTGCGCCGGAGGAGCTGACCACCGAAAAGAGCAGCGGGACCCTGTTCATGAGGGACCGCTGACGCCGCTTGTGCTCCTGCCACTCAGCCGGTGACGATCCCCGCAACAAGATTGATCGTGGCAGCCAGGATCACGGTGCCGAACACGTAGGACAGCAGACAGTGCCGAAGGACCACGGCCCGGAACGCGGACCCCGAGATGCCGGTGTCCGACACCTGGTAGGTCATGCCCAGGTTGTAGCTGAAGTAGAAGAAGTCCCGGTATGACGGAGCCTCTTCGTCGTTGAAGTCAATCCCGCCCACCGGCTCGGTGTAATACAGCAGCGCATATCGCGCCGTGTACATCAGGTGCAGCATGGCCCAGGTCATGAAGGCCCCGAGCAGACCGAGGGCGGCCGCAGCGTGACCGGAGTGTGAGTGCCCGAGGGTCAGCAAGACCACAATCCCGATCAGGGCGCCGGACGCCGTCGCCACGATCGCCAGCTCCTCGACCAGCGGCGGAAGACTCTCGCGCCGAGCATGCTGTCGGGTGGCAGTCGCGTCCATCGGCCAGAGGGCCAGGGCGCCGCTGACCACGAACGTCGTCGCCATCGCCGCAATGCCGCAGAGGACTCCGAAAGGGATGTTCGACAACGCGACGGCGGCGCCCACGACAACACCGACGACGGCCGTGGCGACGAGTCGCGGCACTGCGGGGGTGAGCGGACCCATGCACCATCTCCTTAACTGCGTCGCCTTGTCCGGCGAGTACGTAGGTGAGCTTAGGCGTCGCCTCGCGGACGCCCCACGTATCGAAACGGTGGGCCGCGCAGTGTTTGATGACCTCATGGCACTTTTCGGCAAGCGGCGTGACACGACCGGCGACGCGATCGAAGCGTTCTGGGCGTGGTGGACCGAGGGTGGCTCCGGCCAGGTCGCGATGGCCGACCCGGAGACGGGGACCGCTCCGCTGCTCGACCCCCGCGTGCATGCCATCGACAGCGGTCTCGCCTGGGAGATCGCACCGGGTCGCGAGTCGGCGCAATTGCTGGTGGTTACGGCGGACGGGGACCCGGCGCTGCGCTCGGTCGCACGTCGGTGGCTGTCGGCTGCACCGCCGGCCGAGTTCGTCTGGACGTACGCGGACAGCAGGCAGCCGGCAACGACGATCGCCGGTCGAGTGCTGAAGTTCGAGGGCACGAGTTCGACCTCGGCGAAGTGCAGGTCGGGGTACGTCGCAGCGGCAGCCGGGTCGACGTGACCGTCTACCACCCGCAACTGTCGGAGGTGTCCGAGGACCAGCGTCTCGGGGTCTGCTTCATCGCGCTGGACACCGCGCTCGGTGAAGAGATGACCGAGACTTGGATCGGTGAGCTGCAGCCGGTGACCACTCCGCCGCTGGACGGTTTCGGGTTGGCCGGGCTGCGTGCAGTGGTGCGCGACCTGCGTGACGAGTTCACGGACGCCGAAGGGCACCCGCAATGGATCTCGTTGCAGGGCACCGGTCCTCGCGGCCCGGTCACCGCCGGAGCGCAGGTCCCACTGGCCGCCGCGTCGGCGCCGCAGCTCGATCAGCACATCGTCGTTGCCGTTCCGTATGGCGAGCGCGAGGACGACGGGCTGCCGAGTGCCGGGACGCTCGCCGAACTGGAGCGGTTGAAGAGTCACGTCACCGATCGCCTCGAGGAACAGGGCCGGGTCGTGGCACACGAGTGCAGCGGCGGCCTCTGTCTCGTCCACGTGTATGCCGACGGCGCCACGCCGGCGGCCGACCAGATCAAGGCCGCGGTTACCGGGTGGCCGGACGGCACCGTGAAGGTGAGCGTCGAGACCGATCCGGGCTGGTCCGGCGTCGCGCATCTACGCGGCTGACGATCCTGGGGACCGGCGTAACGCGCCGGACCTGAGCGCGTGCTTAGCTAATGCGCGTGACAAACCAACGAGGCAGCGTTCAGGTGCTCGTCGCCGAGGACGAAGCGATCATCCGACTCGATCTCGCCGAAATGCTGCGAGAGGCCGGGTATGACGTCGTGGCCGAGGTCGGCGACGGACGTCAAGCAGTCGACCGGACTCGTGAGCTGTCGCCGGACCTGGTGGTGATGGACGTCAAGATGCCGGTCCTGGACGGCATCAGCGCCGCGGACGAGATCGGGCGCGACGGCATCGCGCCGGTGGTGATGCTGACCGCCTTTTCCGACAAGGAGTTGGTCGAGCGAGCTTCCGACGCCGGCGTGATGGCCTATGTCCTGAAGCCGTTCACCATCGATGATCTGGAGCCGGCGATCACTGTCGCCCGCTCCCGGTGGGCGGAGCGCAAGGCCCTGGAAGGCGAGGTTGCCGACCTCGGAGCCAGGCTGGAAACGCGCAAGCGGATGGACCGTGCGAAAGGCATCCTGATGAACCAGCTCGGGCTGGGTGAGGCAGAGGCTTTTCGATGGATCCAGAAGACCGCGATGGACCGCCGGCTCGGGATGCGTGAGGTCGCGGACGCCGTGATCGCGGGAGCAGCAGGGTCCGAATCCGACGACGACTGAGCAGTCGGACGAGTGTCCAGATCAAGTAATCAAGAATCGCCAAAACCGATGGGCTGAATTCTCGTATCGCGAGCGGTATTCCGACCTAAAGTTCCATGTCACCTGCGCAACGCAACCTGCGCGCGCATGGTTCGTCATAGGAGGAACCCTTCGTGCGTGTAACGACGAAAATTGCTGTCCCGGCGATCGTGGCAGTGATGGCCGTGGCCGGTTGTGCCAACAGCAGCTCAGGCGGGAGCGCCAGCGGCGGCGGCTCCAGCAACGGGCTGAAGAGCCTCCCCGAGCAGAGCAAGATCGCCGTCCCGACGGACGCCGTGAAACCTGCCGGTGACGGCAAGGCCACCTGTGCCACCAACACGACGATCGCGTATGTCGGTGCCGAGACCGGCGCCAACGCCCAGCTCGGCATCAACATCTACAACGGAGTGCAGCTCGCGCTGAACGAGCACAACAAAGCCAATCCGAAATGCCAGGTGAAGTTCAAGAAGTTCGACACCGAGGGCGACCCGAGCAAGGCCACCGGCCCGGTCACCCAGGCCGTCAACGACAAGAACATCGTCGGTGTCATCGGCCTGCCGTTCTCCGGTGAGTCCAAGTCGACCGGCAAGATCTTCCAGCAGGCCGGACTGGCGCACATCACGCCGTCGGCGACCAACCCGTCGCTCACCGAGAACAAGTGGACGACCTTCTTCCGCGGACTGGCCAACGACAACGTGCAGGGCCCCGCGGCAGCCGCGCTGGCCACCAAGCAGCTCGGTGGCAAGAAGATCTTCGTGGTCCAGGACGACTCCGACTACGGCATCGGCCTGGCCAAGACCACCGAGGCAGCCCTGACCGGCGGCACTCTCGTCGGCACGGACAAGGTGACCACCGGCCAGAAGGACTTCTCGGCCACCGCGCAGAAGGTCGTCAACTCCAAGGCCGATGTCATCTTCTACGCGGGCTACTACGCAGAGGGCGCTCCGCTGGACCAGCAGTTGGTCCAGAAGGGCTTCAAGGGCGCCTTCATCGGCCCGGACGGCGTCAAGGACGACCAGTTCATAAAGCAGGCCGGTGACGCCAGCAAGAACGCCTACTTCACCTGCCCCTGCATCCCTGGTGACCTGATCCCGAGTTTCGCCACGGCATACAAGGCGGTCAGCGGTGGTCAGCTCCCCGGCACCTACTCGGTGGAAGGGTATGACGCGGCGACAATCATGCTGACGGCCATCGACAAGGGCAAGAGCACCCGGCCGACGATGCTGGACTTCATCAAGACCTACGACGCCGATGGTCTGTCCAAGAAGTACAAGTGGAACTCCAAGGGTGAGTTGGAGACTCTGCCGGTCTACGGCTACAAGGTCTCCAGCGGAAAGATCGTGTCGGTCGGCGTCATCCCGACCAACTGACGGTTTGCCATTCGCCGATGGTCGCGGGACCTCCTGCCCGTGACCATCGGCGAACTCTCGTGTCTTCCGATCGGCTAGGAGCCCCTTCGTGCACGGTCTTGTCACCAGCCTCGCGACCGCCGACAGCAGCTGGATCCAGTTCAACTGGAGTTACCTGGCCCAGAACTTCTGGACCGCGACCTTCGACGGTATGACGTTCGGCGCGATCTACGCGCTCGTCGCCCTCGGTTACACGCTGGTCTACGGCGTGCTCAACCTCATCAACTTCGCGCACTCGGAGGTCTTCATCTCCGGTGCGTACGCCGTGGTCTTCACACTGTCGGCGTTGGGGTTCGGACCCAACACACCCAACTTGTCGCTCATAGCGATCATCGGCGACCTGTTATTGGCATGCATCGCGGCGATGGTGGTCTCGGCCATCGTCGCTCTGATCGTCGAACGCGTCGCGTACAAGCCACTGCGAGATCACGGTGCCTCCCGGCTGGCGTACCTGATCAGTGCGATCGGTGCATCCTTCGCGATCCAGTACATCTTCTTCAACTGGCGCAAGTCGAACGCCGAACCGGCCGTGATCATGTTCCAGCCGAAGGCGATCTTCAACGTGTTCGGCTCGATCATCGACAGCCAGCAGCTGACGATCGTGATCGCGGCGGTGCTGATGATGGTCGGGACCGACCAGTTCATCCGGCGGACCCGCCTCGGCCGCGGTATCCGCGCGGTGGCGCAGGACCCGGACACGGCGACCCTGATGGGCGTCAACAAGGAACGCATCATCATGTCGACCTTCGTGATCGGCGGTTTGCTCGCAGGTGTCGGTGCACTCTTCTACGTGATGAAGGTGCCGTCCGGCGTCATCTACAACGGTGGCTTCATCCTCGGCATCAAGGCATTCACCGCCGCCGTCCTCGGTGGCATCGGCAACATCCGCGGTGCGCTGCTCGGCGGCCTGTTGCTGGGTGTCATCGGCAACTACGGGCAGTATCTGCTCGGTGACGCGCAGTGGACCGACGTCGTCTGCTTCGTGGTTCTGGTGCTGGTGCTGATGGTCCGGCCGGAAGGCATCCTGGGATCCAACTTGGCGAAGGTGCGCGCATGACGACTGGTATGGGCGGCGCGCCGATGGGCGGAGCCGCCGAGGTGCAGGAGCAACAGGACGAGCAGCTGGCGGCCGGCCGCCGGGGCGGACGCTTCGGCAGGCTGGGTGAGAAATGGGACGGCCTGGAGCGCTGGCAGCAGTGGCTGATCCTCGCCGTGGTGGCGGTGGTCGTCCTGTTCCTGCCGATCCTGAATCCACCGATCATCAGCACCGAACCGGGCACCGACTTCCCGCTCGCCTGCTTCGACATGGCCCGCTTCGCCCTGGTCGCGCTGGGGCTCAACGTGGTCGTCGGCCAGGCCGGGCTGCTGGACCTCGGCTACGTCGGATTCTTCGCCGTCGGCTCGTATGTCGCGGCCCTCTGGACGAGCACGGACTCGACCTACGTGCACATCCCGTTCCTGTGGACGCTGCCGCTCGCGATGGTCGTGACCGTGGTGTTCGGGGTGCTGCTCGGCATACCTACGCTGCGACTACGCGGTGACTATTTGGCGATCGTGACCCTCGGGTTCGGTGAGATCATCCGGCTACTGGCCAGCATCGTGCCCGCTCTGCGCGGCAACGTCGGCTTCCAGAACGTCGGGGCGCCACCGGGTAATAGTGGTGGTAAAGCCATCTTCGACAACAGCCACGGAACGCCCTGGTACATGCTGACGGTGGGCATCATCGTCGTGGTGATGCTGCTGCTCGGGAACCTCGAGCGGTCCCGCGTCGGTCGTGCCTGGGTTGCCATCCGGGAGGACGAGGACGCCGCTGAGACAATGGGTGTGCCGACCTTCAAGTTCAAGCTGTGGGCCTTCGGCACCGGCGCGGCGATCGGCGGATTGTCCGGCGCGATCTTCGCCGGGCAGGTCGGCTTCGTCAACAACCAGAAGTTCGACGTCGCGACCTCGATGCTGTTCCTGGCCGCGGTGGTGATGGGTGGATCGGGCAACAAGTTCGGTGCCGTCCTCGGCGGCGCCATCGTGTCGTACATCCCCAACCGGTTCATCGGCATCGCCGACTACAAGTATCTGATCTTCGGTGTCGTGCTGATCGTGCTGATGATCTTCCGCCCGCAGGGGTTGCTTCCGGCTCGCAACCACTTGCTGGCCGCCATACGACGGCTGCGGGACTGGGTCGGCAACGCTCCGACCAGCACGCCGTCAACGGCGGCTACCGGCACCATCTCGTTGCACAAGGAGGAGGGGCAGTGAGCGACGCCATACAGCCTGCGGGCTCGGTGCCGGGCGGGATCGAGGTCAACCAGCCGGTCTCCGATGAGGAGATCGCCGAACTCGTCGCACCGGACCGGGACATCGCCGTCGCCGTCGGCGAGCCATTGGTCGAACTCACCGAACTCACAGTGCAATTCGGCGGTCTGACTGCGCTGGATCACGTCACCTTCGACATCAAGCGCGGCGAGATCCTCGGGCTGATCGGCCCGAACGGTGCCGGGAAGACCACCTGCTTCAACGCGATGACCGGTGTCTACAAGCCGTCGCACGGCACCGTGACGATGGAGGGCAAGTCGCTCGTCGGCAAGAAGAAGCACGCCATCACCCGGGCCGGCGTCGCGCGCACATTCCAGAACATCCGGCTGTTCGGCGAGATGACCGCCCTGGAGAACGTCGTCGTCGGGCTGGACGCCCGGCACCGCACGAGCGTGCCCGGCGCCATCTTTCGCACTCCGCGGCACATCCGCGAGGAGCGTGAGTCGATCGACCGGGGGATGGCGCTGCTGGAATTCGTCGGCATCGCGGACAAGGCCACCTCGCCGTCGCGGAGCCTGCCGTACGGCTACCAGCGACGGTTGGAGATCGCGCGGGCGCTCGCGACAGACCCGAAGCTGCTGTGCCTGGACGAGCCGGCGGCGGGCTTCAACCCCGCGGAGAAGGAAGAGCTGATGGAGCTCATCCGGCAGATCCGGACCGACGGCTACACGGTTCTGCTGATCGAGCACGACATGAAGCTGGTCATGGGTGTGACCGATCGCATCGTGGTGCTGGAGTTCGGCCGGAAGATCGCCGACGACATACCGACCAAGATCCAACAGGACCCCGCCGTGATCGCGGCATACCTCGGCGTGGAGGACGACGACGATGGCGTTGCTTGAGCTGAATGACGTGAGCGTCCATTACGGACGCATCCAGGCGATCCACGACATGACGATTCACGTCGACCAGGGCGAGATCGTCTCGCTCATCGGCGCCAACGGTGCCGGCAAGACGACGACGATGCGTGCGATCGCCGGCCTGCTGGGGCTCTCGCACGGCTCGATCATGTTCGATGGGGAAGACATCTCCAGCACCAAGGCCCACCTGCGCGTGGTGAGGGGCGTCTCGCTGACCCCCGAGGGTCGCGGGATCTTCCCGTCGATGACGGTGATGGAGAACCTCGACATGGGTGCGTTCGCGCGCAAGGACAAGTCCGGTATGGCGGAAGACTTCGAGCGTGTCTTCGACCTGTTCCCGCGGTTGAAGGAACGCCAGAAGCAGCACGGAGGGACGATGTCCGGTGGCGAGCAGCAGATGCTCGCGATCGGCCGTGCGTTGATGGGCCACCCCAAGCTGCTGCTGCTCGACGAGCCGTCGATGGGACTGGCGCCACAGTTCATTCGGCAGATCTTCCGGATCATCAAAGAGGTCAACGACCAGGGCACCACGGTGCTGCTCGTGGAGCAGAACGCCAACCAAGCGCTGAAGCTGGCCAACCGCGCCTACGTGCTGGAGACCGGACACATCACCCGTGAGGGCTCCGGCACCGAGTTGGCGTCGGACGACGCGGTGCGGGCGGCCTACCTGGGCGCCTGATCAGCGGCGCGTATGCCGTTCGCCCGCCGGTCAGGACACCGACAGGCCGAGGGCGTATTCTGCGGCGTGCACGTGTGGCTCGGGGTCATTCGGCGGAGGTTCAAAAGTGGCAAGGTCAGCGGTGCAGGTCACACGGATGACGTCAGGAGACGAGCAGGAGCTCGTCTCCTTGTGGCGTCAGGCGAAGTGCGCCGAAGGGCACAGCGATGATCAGGTGGATCGCGCGTTGCGTGACGGTCGGCTGGTGCGCTCTTGTGCCCGCTCGGATGTCCGCATCTATCTCGCCAGCATCGACAGCGAGCCAGTGGGCTACACGATCGTCATGTCGGGTCCGGTCTCCGCACTGCACGAGACCTTGGCAGTCTGGCTCGACGTGCTCTGGGTCAAGCCGGGCAAGCGCCAGCGAGGTATCGCCGCCGCGCTGCTCACCACCGTCGCGGCATACGCCGAGCACATCGGTGCACCCGAGGTGGTGTCCTGTGTGCCGTCGAGCAGCCGTGACGCCAACCGCTTCTTCGCCCGGCTGGGTTTCTCCGCGGTCGTCACCGAGCGCAGCACGACACCGGCTGCGCTGCGGCGTCGCCTGGCCGGCCCCGACATCTCCGTCGTGAGCGACGCGGTGCGTCGTCGCCGGTCGCTGCGGGCCCGTGCCCGCGAATCTGCCCTGGCCAAGTAGCGGCCGGAGTCACTTCGCCTGCGGCGCCGAGTCGCGCAGCAGGCAGGTGATGCGGCTGGTGCACAGCCGGTTGCCCTGGTCGTCGGTGATGACGACCTCGTATGACGCAACGGTGCGACCCAGCGACAGCGGTGTGGCCGTGCCGGTGACCAGACCCGACCGGGCGCCGCGGTGGTGCGTGGCGTTGATGTCCAGGCCGACCGCGATGCGTCCCTCGCCCGCGTGCAGGGCCGCGCCGACCGACCCGAGTGTCTCGGCGAGCACGACGCTCGCGCCGCCGTGCAGCAGGCCGTAAGGCTGGTTGTTGCCCTCGACCGGCATCGTTGCGACGATGCGCTGCGGGCTCGCCTCGGTGAACGTGATGCCCATCTTCTCGCCGAGGGTTCCGGCGTTCATGTCGTTGAAGAGCCGCAGCAGCTCCGGGTCCGTGGCGGAGGTGGGGGACTGCGTCGTGTTGTCGGTCATGACCAATAGGCTGCCATGTGTGAAACGCCTCCTTCTCCTCGACGGTCACTCGCTCGCCTACCGCGCGTTCTACGCGCTGCCCGTCGAGAATTTCTCGACGACGACCGGCCAGCCCACCAACGCCGTCTACGGCTTCACCTCGATGCTGATCAACGTCCTGCGCGATGAGGAGCCCACGCACGTCGGTGTCTGCTTCGACGTGTCCCGGCAGACCTTCCGCGCCGAGGAATACGCCGAATACAAGGCGGGCCGCGCCAAGACACCGGACGAGTTCAAGGGCCAGGTGTCGCTGGTCCACGAGATCCTCGACGCGCTGAAGATCCGCTCCATCGAGCTGACCGGCTGGGAGGCCGACGACCTGATCGCGACGCTGTCGACGCAGGCGGAGGAGCAGGGCTTCGACGAGGTGCTGATCGTCTCCGGTGACCGGGACGCGATGCAGCTGGTCACCGACAAGGTCACGGTCCTCTACCCGGTCAAGGGCGTTTCCGACCTGTGGCGGATGACGCCGGCGAAGGTCGAGGAGCGCTACCTGGTCTCGCCCGAGCGTTACCCCGACCTGGCGGCGCTGGTCGGCGAGAAGGCCGACAACCTGCCCGGCGTGCCCGGCGTCGGCGCGAAGACCGCCGCCAAGTGGCTCGGGCTGTATGGCGACCTGCCCGGCATCGTCGACCACGTCGGTGAGATCAAGGGCAAGGTGGGCGACTCGCTGCGCGAGCATCTCGACGGGGTGCTGCGCAACCGCCGGCTCAACCAGCTGGTGCGTGACGTGGCACTCGACACCACGGTCGAGGATCTGGAGCGGCAGGTGTGGGACCGCGATCAGGTGCATCAGGTCTTCGACGGGCTGGAGTTCCGGGTTTTGCGCGAGCGACTGTTCGCGACGCTGGAAGCAGCCGGCGAGGAAGCTGAAGGTGCAGTCGAGGTCGAGGGTTCGGTGCTGGCGCCCGATGAGGTCGCCGCGTGGGTCAAGGACAACCTCACGTCGAAGGACCGGGCGGGCCTGCACGTCGTGGGCGACTGGGCGCGCGGCACCGGCGACGTGCGCGCCCTCGCGGTCGCGACGGGTGACGAGCACGCCGGGCGGGCGGCATACATCGACGTGGCGGAGCTGACGCCGGATGCCGAGAAGGCCGTGCGCGAGTGGCTGGCCGACCCGGAGCGACCGAAGGTCATCCACGACGCGAAAGGCCCGTTGCAAGCCCTGTATGCCGCGGGCCTCCCGCTGGCCGGGCTGGTGAGCGACACGGCGCTGGCGGCATACCTCGTGCGACCCGACCAGCGCGCCTACGACCTGGCCGACCTGGTGCTGCGCTTCCTGCGCCGGGAGCTGCGGCCCGAGCAGGACAACCCGGCGCAGGGCATGCTCGAGCTGGACGGCCACGACCACCAGGGCCAGGAAGCGATGGTCCAGGCGCGCGCCGTGCTCGACCTGTCCACCGCGCTCGATGAGGAGGTCGCCGAGACCGGCGGCACGGAGCTGCTGGCGAAGATGGAGCTGCCACTGGTCGACCTGCTCGCGCAGATGGAGCGCGTGGGCATCCACGTCGATCCGGAGCTGCTGGACCGGCTGGAGAGCGACTATGCCGATGCGCTGGACCGCGCGGCAGAGGACGCTTACGAGGCGGCCGAGGGCGAGCGGATCAACCTCGGCTCCCCGAAGCAGTTGCAGGTTTTGCTCTTCGACAAGCTCGGCATGCCCAAGACCAAGAAGACCAAGACCGGTTACACAACGGATGCCGACGCGTTGACCGATCTCTACGCCAAGACCGAGCACCCGTTCCTGGAGGCCCTGCTGCGACACCGGGATTCGGCACGCTTGCGGGTGACCGTCGAGGGGCTGACCAAGTCGATCGCCGACGACGGACGCATCCACACGACCTATCAGCAGACGATCGCAGCGACCGGCCGGCTCTCGTCGACCGACCCCAACTTGCAGAACATCCCGATCCGCACCGAGGAGGGTCGCCGCATCCGTGAGGCGTTCGTCGTCGGTGACGGTTACGAGTCGCTGATGTCGGCCGATTACAGCCAGATCGAGATGCGGATCATGGCGCACCTGTCCGGCGACGAAGGTTTGATCGAGGCTTTCCGCAGCGGTGAGGACCTTCACCGGTTCGTCGGCTCACGGGTGTTCGCCGTCGAGCCGGCAGACGTCACCGCCGAGATGCGCTCGAAGGTCAAGGCGATGTCCTACGGCCTCGCGTATGGCCTGTCGGCATACGGCCTGTCCAAGCAGCTGGCGATCAGCGCGGGCGAGGCGACGACCCTGATGGAGGAGTACTTCACCCGGTTCGGGGAGTGCGTGACTACCTGCGCGAGATCGTCGACGTGGCCCGCAAGACCGGTTACACCGAGACGATGCTGGGCCGACGTCGCTACCTGCCGGACCTCACGTCCGACAACCGGCAGCGTCGCCAGGCCGCCGAGCGTATGGCGCTCAACGCCCCCATCCAGGGTTCGGCCGCTGACGTGATGAAGCTGGCCATGCTGCACGTGCGTGACGCGCTGGCGGCTGCCGACGTGAAGTCACGGATGCTGCTGCAGGTCCACGACGAGCTCGTCATCGAGATCGCGCCGGGGGAGCAGGAGAAGGTCGCCGACATCGTCCGGCGCGAGATGGGTGCCGCGATCGAGCTCGACGTACCGCTGGACGTCAGCATTGGTGTCGGCAACTCCTGGCACGCCGCGGCACACTGATTTGGGACCGGGTCGCCACTAGCCCTTGCGGACGATCTGCTGGAGCTGCGGGGCGAGCCAGCCCCAGACGACGGCGCCCGACTCGGACGTGTAGTGCAATGTGTCCTTGTACAGCGGAGTGTCGTTGATCGTGTCGGCATACCCCTTGCCGCACAGCAACGTGTGGAAGTCGATAACTCGCGTGCCGGTCGACGACGCCCAGCGCCGCACCTGCGCGTTGATCGTCGCCACCCGGCCGTCGTCGTCGACGTGTCGTGCGTCCTCGGTGTAGCCGGGCATTCGGTGGCAGCTCAGGGTTCCGATCGCAAAGTGCTTCGAACCCGCTGCCAGCGAGTCGCTGCGCATCGTCGACAGCATGCCGCTGAGCCACTGCAGGTAGCTCTTGCTGCCGAAAGGCAGCACCTTGCCGTTGACCTTCATATCGCTGGTGATGCTCTGCGGGACGGTGAACAACGCGACGTCAGGCGGGGACTGGCGCAGCTCGTTCTGCCACGCCTTACGGAAGCCCGGGCACTCGGAGAGCACCGGCTGTGCCTGGCCGCCGATCACCTTCTGTCCTTCGAAGGGGTCACAGCCGAAGCTGACGTCCGCGCTGACGGTCAGGTCGGAGAACCGGCCGGCCGGGAATGCGTCCGCCAGGCTGGACGGGATCGAGTTGCCGATCAGTGACACCGAGTATTTCGTGCTGGACGGCTGGTACGGCGGAATCGTGACCTGGATGCCCTTGCCGTGGGCTTCAGCCGCGCCAACACCGGACCGCGGCAGGGCGACGAGTGCCACGGTGAGGGCGGCGACGACCGTGATGGCGATCGGACGTCCCATCCGGGGTCGGCGCGGAACCAGCGCGCGGAGCCCACCGGACCGGATCGGCCGCTCGACGTAGCGATAGGTGAGGTAGGCGAGGGTGACCGAGACGATCAGCTCGACGAGGCCGCGCAGTATGGCGGGCAAGTGCAGCCGACCGTCATTGAGGAAGACGATCACCGGCCAGTGCCACACGTAGAGGGCGTAGCTGATCAGCCCGACTCGGCGCAGTGGCTCCGCGGCGAGGAGCCGCTGGATGACCGATCCGGTCCGGGATGCGCCGGCGACGATCGGGGCAACCGTCAGGACGCACAAAACGGCGAGTCCGCCGCGGAAGGGGATGGCGGACGCGTCGTCCAGGACGATGAACCCGATCACCAGGACGAGCAACGCCGGCCCCGCGAGCCACCGTGCGACTCGATCGATTCCGGTGGCGAGGAGATCGCGCTCACGCGATCGGTCACCGAAGGCGCGACCGCCCATCAGTACGGCGACGACTGCGCCGATGAGCAGCTCGAAGGCGCGGGTGTCGGTGCCGTAGTAGACCCGACTCGGGTCGGCACCGGGCACGTAGAGAGCGCCCATTCGCCATACGGAAAGGGCGGCGAGTACGGCGAGCGCCCCGGCCACGATCCAGTGGCGCCGCCGGGAGCGGGCCGCGAGCGCGAGCAGGACGATCAGCAGCAGCGGGAAGATCAGGTAGAACTGCTCCTCGATCGCCAGCGACCAGGTGTGCACGACCGGAGACGGCATCGACAACGAACTGAAGTACTGATCGTCCGACAGCAGGAGACGCCAGTTCGCGACGTAGAAGAATGCGCTGAAAATGTCCCAGGCGTCGGCACTACGTCGCGACGCGGGCGCCCAGACCGCCGCGACCACCGAGACCGAGAGCAGCATGAGGACGAGCGTCGGCAGGAGCCGTCGGGCACGCGCCAGCCAGAAGCCGGGTAGGTCGATCCGGCCCCATGCGTGGCGTTCGTGCAGTAGCAGTGAGGTGATCAGGAAACCCGACAGGACGAAGAACACGTCGACGCCGAGCCAACCCCCGTGCAGCCATGGGATGCCCAGGTGATAACCGAGGACAGCGATGACGGCCACACCGCGCAGGCCGTCGAGCGCCGGCCGGTAGGACAGCCCTCTATGGGGTCGGCGGTGTTCGGTCTTCAGTGCTGGCCCGGCGCGTCGCGGCGACCGTAACGGTCGTCTTCCCTGTTGGCGTACCGGCTGTCGGTCTCTCGTCGGCTGGATTGGTCGTCATCCCCGTCGTCGTATGGCTGGTATCCGTCGTCTCGCCGCCGCGCGGAGCGCGTGCTCTCCGGGCGGTCGTCGCGCTCGGCGGCGAAGCGGTCGCGTCGGGTCAGCGGCTCGTCGCCGTGCCAGTCCTGATCACGACGCACGTCGGCCGCCTCGGTCTCCTCGGACTCGAAATCGTGGTGGTCGCGCGGGAGCCGACGCTGTTCTTCGCGTCGGTCGACGCCGAACAGCAGCACGCCGGCGATGATCGTGACGATGCCGATCGCAAGTGCGGCATAGGCGCGGTAGCGGTTGGCGTCGGCGATCCGCCAGCAGACGCCGTCGGCGAAACTGCCGTGTGCCGGACTCATGGCGCTCCCGCAGCCGAACACCGCACCGGACGTCGTGCGGACGCTGGTGATCGGCACGACGAAGAAGTAGACCGCGAGCACGATGAATGCCAGCCCGATCAGCACACAGATCTTGGTCCCCGTGCGCAGGCTCATCACGGTGCGCGTCTCGACGTCGTCCATGGCGCGTATGTTACTCAAGAGTTGCCTTCCGTTGGTGCCCTGTGGGCCGAGTCTTCGGTTCTGCTCATTTGCGGTCGGCGGCCGGTATGGCGATCCAGAGGTGGATGCCCGAAGCAGCGGCGGCGGACAGCGGGACTTGGATGGCGCTCGCCGGTGGATGGGCGTCTTTTACGGAGCCTTCGTCCGCCAGGGTGACGACCACTGCATCCCGTGGCGCAGTGGCGGCGTACCACGAGCTGTTGTCCTCGGGGTACGGCCAGCTTCCGAGGTAGTGCGCATCGTGACCGTTCCGTGCCAGCTGGAAGGCCACTGCCGGAGCCAGGCTGATCCACGACTGCAGTCCGTACGAACTGATACGCACCGCGGTGCCTGAGCTGCTGTGTTCGCGCAGATACGTGGCGACGGTGTCGGAGACAGCGCGTGCTCGATCGGATGCCTCTGCCGATGGGGGCCGCGCGAGCGCGGACGCCATGGTCGCTGCGACGATCAGCGCCGCGACTCCCGCCAGCGGCGAGCTGGCGCGCTTGATGAGCTCGGTGTGCCGCGCGGCGCCGAGGTGCCAATGCCGAGCCCGTGACACTTCGACCGTGCGGAGGATGAGGACCGCGTCTACGACGGGGGTGACGACGAGGACGGGCAAGAGCCAGAACATCGCTGACACGGATTCCGGCTTCGCCGACAATGCGATGGCCTCACCCGCGATCGCGAGCAGCAACAGCCAGCTTCCGCGCGAGCCGGCCGTGCGCGGCAAGCGAGGCCCGGCCGCCGCGGCGAGCAGCAACAGCAACAGGACAACCATTCCGATACCGATGGCCATGCCACTCGGAGCACGCTCGATGCCGGCGTCGAACCGACCGAGCTCGGTCGGGGACAGGCGTCCGACCATGTACCCGAAACCACCTGGGACTCCCGTGGACGTGCCACGACCGTGCGTGGAATTGGTGAGCAGACGAAGTGCCAGCTGGCCGTTGTTGGGGTGGATGACGAACAACTCGACGATCGACGGCAGCCAGGCCAGCGCGATCATCCCCAGCGTGAGGTATTGGCGTTTCCGGCCAGTCGGACGTGGGGATCTTGATCTGGCAGCTCGCCATCGTCGGGTGTCGTGCCACGCGCGGGTCCACGCAACGAGGCAAGCAGACGCGGTCACGATCAGCACGACGGGGCAGAACGCGAATTCCGTTTGGGCGGCGAACGATCCGGCGATCAGCGTGACCCAGAGCCCGTGCGGGTCGCGATCGAAGACTGCCCACGCGCCGATGAGCATCAGCAGGATCGGAAGCGTGCCAGCGGAAGGGTTCAGCGGGCGCGCGAGCACGTCCGGCCCGAGCTGCCACTGTGCCAGGAGGACCGCGCCGGCAACCGGCAACGCCGTGCGCATCTGCCGCATGCGGTGCGCCATGACCACCGCACCAACGATGCAGGCGACGTTCAACAACGCGGCTGCGGTGACGATGCCGGCGCCGCTGTAGCCGGTGACTGCGGCGATCGGCGCATCCAGGTAGAACTCCAACGGACCCGGATGATGGTTGCTCAGCTGCGCATCGAAGAAGTTGCTCGTCGAACGCATCCCCTGCAGGGGCGGATGGCCGGTGAGGACATCACGAATGCGGGTCGCGAGCATCGCGTCGTCGCCCTCGGGAATCCAACCGATCGCGATCTCACGGACCGCGGCGACAAGGACGGGTGCAGCGGTCGCGACGCACAGCCAGGTCAGCGGTAGCCGGACCAGGGAACGCAACCTGTCTGCGACGCCCGCAGCTCCCGAACCGGTCGACCGGTGGGTGATGGTGAGCGTGGCCATGGTGCGTGCAGGGTATCCGAGCAGTCGAACGTTCATAATGCCAACGTGAGTATCGGGGCGATCGTTCTGGCGGGTGGTGCGGGCAGCCGGATGCGCCCGTTGACAGACGATTGTCCGAAACCGTTGCTACCGCTCGGTCCCGAACCGCTGATCGGCTATCAGTTGCGCCGGCTCGCGGCCGTCGGCGTGCGACGGGTGGTCGTGTCGACCGGCTACTTGGCAGACCACTTCCAGGACGTGCTGGGTGATGGCAGCCGATGGCGACTGGAACTGCTGTATTGCGTCGAGGACGAACCTCTGGGCACCGGTGGCGCGATGCGGGCCGCGATCGACCTCCTGCCCGGCAGCGGCAAAGTGATCGCGATCAACGGCGATCTGTTGTCCAGTCATGACCTCGCCGGTCAGTTGTCCGCGGCCGGGCCGACCGAGGTCTGCGTGCACGTGCGATCGGTTCCTGACGTCGCGGCATACGGCCATGTCGTCTGCGACAGTGGCGGACAGGTCACCACGTTCGCCGAGAAGAGCGGGACGGGTCCCGGGCTGGCCAACGCCGGCACATATGTGGTCGACGCAGGCGTGCTGCGGGCGCTGACCCTGGCGCGGTCGTCGTGGGAACGCGACGTGCTGCCCACGCTGGTTGCCGACGGCGTCAACGTGGCCGCATGGGAAGGGGACGGCTACTTCCGGGACGTGGGCAGCCCGACGGCATACCGGCTGGCGAGCGTCGATGCGGTCACCGGCGCGCTGCCGGCCGCTGTCGGGGGCGACCGGTCGGCATATGTCGCACTTGAGGCGTCTGTCGACCCCTCCGCGCGACTGTTGGGTGGCAGCAGCGTGCATCGCGATGTCGTGGTCGAGAGGGATGCGGTGCTCGAGGAGTCCGTCGCGCTAGCCGGTGCCCGGGTCGGCGCCGGCTCCCGGCTGGTCCGGTGCGTCGTCCCCGCCGGCGCGGAGGTGCGGGCGGGCACGCACCGGCGTGACGCGCTGCTGGGCGCGAAACCTACTGATCAGTAAGACGCGCGTGTGACCTGCATCTCGGCAACGTATGCTTGCGCGACGCCCTGACCCCCGAGCACGTCTGTGACTTGATGAGCCCACGATCCACCCGCGGTGGTTACCGCCCGGCATTGGACGGCCTGCGCGCGATTTCCGTGCTGACGATCCTCGCCTACCACGTGCCGGTGTCGTGGGCGAAGGGCGGCTACTGGGGCGTCAACACGTTCTTCGTGGTGTCCGGCTACCTGATCACCGGGCTGCTGCTGCGCGAGTACGACAACTGGGGTTCGATCGATCTACCTGCCTTCTACCTGCGCCGCGCCCGACGACTGTTGCCGGCCCTGCTGCTGATGCTCGTGTCCGTGTCACTCGTCGTGCCGAGGGTCCTGGACGACCAGACACCGTCGACCATCCGCGGGGACGGCTTGGCATCGTTGTTCTACGTCGCCAACTGGCGGTTCATCGCCACCGGCCAGTCCTATTTCGCGCAGTTCGGCCAGACCGTGGCATCGCCGTTCAAGCACACCTGGTCCCTGGCGATCGAGGAGCAGTACTACCTGTTCTTCCCGCTGCTGTTGCTGGTGCTGCTCAGGCTCTTCGGGCGCCGAGCGAAGTCGCGCGCGCTCGGCGTTGTCGTTCTGCTCGCCGCTGCATCGGCTGCCCTCATGGCGCTGCTGTACACCCCGGGCGGCGACCCGTCTCGCGTTTATTACGGCACCGACACCCGTATGCAGGACGTGCTCGTCGGTGCTGCGCTGGCGCTGGCGCTGTCCGCGCTCCCAGCCGGCCGGGTCACTTCCTGGGCGGCGCGCCGACACACCGTGCTGACCGCACTGGGCTGGAGCTGCCTGGCCGGGGTGCTGGTCTGGTGTGCCGCGGTTCCCGTGTCCGGCTGGGTCTTCTACGGCGGCTATCTCGCGTTCGACCTCGTCGCGGCCGGGCTGGTGCTCGCCGTCGAGTTGGTGCCGTCCGGAGCGATCGCGAAGGTGCTGGGCTGGAAGCCGTTGGCGTGGACCGGGATGATCTCCTACGGGCTGTATCTCTGGCACTATCCGATCTTCGTGGTGCTCACCGAGGAGCGGACACATCTGCCCGCCATACCGTTGCAGTTGCTGCGGTTCGGCCTGACCTTCGGCATCGCCGCCGCTTCGTACCACTTCGTCGAGGACCCGATCCGGAACGGCGCCCTGCGCCGGCTCGGACACGGCGTCGCTCGGGCGCTGCCGGTCGCGGCGATCACTGCGACGGTTGTGGCGATCGCGGTGTCGGTCAACGGTCTCCGTCTCGCTCCGGCTGCCGCGGCCGGTTCGAACACCGTACTGAGCGGTGCCGGCGACGGGAAATATCGCCTCCTCATCGTCGGCGACTCGGTGGGGTTCTCGCTCGGCTACAACTTCCCGGCAGCGGTCTTCCCGGACATCAAGCCGACGGCCGACGTCGACTTCGGGTGCGGCACAGCCGAGCAGCACATCGTGGTGGACGGCAAGACGCAGCCGGAGCAGAGCGGCTGCGGCGAGGTCTTCATGCACTGGTCCGACGGTGTCGCGAGCACGCAGCCGAACGTGATCGTGTGGTCGCTCGGCCCGTGGGAGGTCTACGACCATGACATCAACGGCAAGACACTGACGGTCGGTAGCGCGGCCTACGCGTCATACCTGACCGGGCGCCTCGAGCAAGGGCTGACTGCGATGAACCGGGCGGGACGACACGGCCCGGTCGTCATTCCGAAGGTGCCGTGCCTCGGGCAGCCGAAGTACACAGTCGAAGGCGTGAACATGGCGACAGATCGCAACGATCCGCGGCGCGCGGCCGAGGTCAACAAGATCCTGACCACGTTCGCCGCCAAGCACCCGAAGACCGTGCACTTGGTCGACACCAATGAACTGGTCTGTCCCACAGGCAAATTCACTGTAAAGGTGCACGGCGTGCAGCTGCGCACCGACGGTGTCCATTACACGAAGGCGGGCGCAACCGCCTTCTGGAAATGGTTGATGCCGCAGGTCTCGCAGTGGGTCCCCGACACACCGAAGGCGAAGTCGTGAGGGTCGCACCGGCTGTGCGGCGGCTCGCCGCACTCGACGGCGTCCGCGGCGTGCTCGTCATCTTTCTGCTCTGTTTCCACTTCGGGTTCACGCAACTGCAGGGCGCCTGGCTGACGCTCAACGTCTTCTTCGTGCTGTCGGGCTTCCTCATCGTCCGGCTGCTGGTGCAGGAACGTGGGCGCACCGGACGGATCCGCTTCCTCGCCTTCTACGCACGCCGTGCCCGTCGGCTGTTTCCCGCGCTCGCGGTGCTGCTGGCGACGCTGCTCGTCTACGGTTTCGTCTTCGCCTCCGACGAGGCTCGCGGACCGATGCGCTGGGACCTGCTCGCCACCATGGGCTACTTCATGAACTGGCGGCTCATCGCGCAGAGCAATCAGTATTTCGTGCAGTTCAGCGAGCCGTCGATGCTGCAGCACGCGTGGTCGCTGTCCGTCGAGGAGCAGTTCTATCTCGTCGTGCCCGTGCTGATCCTCGGGTTGATGGCGATGTTGCGAACCCGCTGGTCGCTCATCACCGTGCTCGTCGGACTGGCCGTCCTATCCGCGGTCTGGATGGCACTCGTCGGTGTCGGGAGCGATGTCGCCCGGTCGCACCTCTACTACGGCACCGACACCCGCGCGCAGTCGCTGCTGCTGGGCGCCGCCCTGGGCGTTTGGACCGCACGACTCGGCACCGCCGAGCGTCGGAATCCGTTCTCGGTGAGGCAGGTTCAGGTCGCCGGGATCGCGGCGTTCGCCGCGACGATCGTCGGTTTCGTGCTCGCCGTCCCGCAGACCTCGCTGATGGCGGACGGCGGCATGTTCGCCCTGTCGGTCGTCGCCGTTGTGTGGGTGTGGGCGGCATCGGACGAACGAGTCGGTCCGCTTCAGCGGATGCTGGCATGGTGGCCGCTCGCGGCACTCGGCCGGATCTCGTACGGCGCGTACCTGTGGCACTGGCCGGTCGGCCTGTGGCTCGCTCAGCTCATGCCGGACTCGTCGACCTGGGGTCGGGTGGTGCTGGGCTTCATCCTGACCATCGGCATCGCCACCGTCTCCTACCAGCGCATCGAGCAACCCATCCACGACCGCGGATGGAGAGTCGTGGTCGGAGGCGCGCTACGGGCACGTACCCTCGCCGCCGGTATGGCGGCGGTTCTGCTCGCCGGGGCCGTGGGCGTGGGTGTAGGTGCACCGGCTGCCGCTGGCCAGGCGCAGCCGCCGACGGCGGCCAAGGTCGTCAAACTTGTGCCTGGACAGCCGGCATTCGAGAAGCCCACCAAGCCGTACACCGTTGCGCTGTATGGCGATTCGGTGCCGTACATGTTGGTCAAAGATTTTCCGGCTCAGAAGTTTCCCGGGATCAAAGCGGTCGCTCTCGCGGTGCCCGGCTGCGATCTTCTGGATCAGCCGTACATCAATCCTGCGTTGAACGGGCCTGACCCGAACGCCGAGGACTGCAAGCAGTTCAAGAAGACGAGTACCGCAAAGGCGAACAGCGCACACAGCCAACTTCTCGTCATTTTCCCAAGTGTGTTGCTGGGCTTCCCGCATCGCATCGGTGGTCTCGACCGATGGTGGGGCGACCGCGAATATGAAGCAACGGTCGCGGCGCGTCTGGGTCATGTCGTCGCGCAGGCGAAGCAGAGCGGCTCGCGACCGGCGATTGTCACGCAGACGTGTCGGGACGAGCACTCAACCAACCTTGGGCAATTCGTGGAAACTGTGCGAGAGGCAGACCCGGCAGCGCTGTCGGAACTCGAGTCCGGGGACCACGTCAACGCGTTCATCAAGCAGTGGGCGTCGAGACATGATGTGCCGGTCGCGGACCTGCACTCCGCGGTCTGCCCGTCCGGCACGCCACGGACGATTCCCGGGATACCGGTCTTCGGCGACGGCATACATTTCTCCGCACAATTCACGCCGAGCGTCTGGGCATTCTTGTTGGCCGAACTCGGCAATTACCGCTCTGGGACGAAATGACGTCGGGGGTACGCAAGCAACCACCACGGTCGCACTACCTGCCGGCAGTCGACGGAGTTCGCGGGATCGGCGTCCTCATCGTGCTGCTCTACCATGCCGGCTGGACGATATTGGGCGGAGCCTTCCTCGCCATCGACATGTTCTTCGCCCTCAGTGGCTTCCTCATCACAGCGCTACTGCTCCGCCAGTACGACAGGTGGGGCACGGTGCCGCTCCTGCAGTTCTGGGCGGCTCGGGCACGTCGGCTGTTGCCAGCGATGACAGGGGTGGTGTTGCTGGCCGGGGTGTATGCGAAGTTCTTCGCCGACCCGACGGTGCTCGGCCGTTTCCGGATGGACATGGTGTCCGCCATGACCTTCTGGTCGAACTGGCACTTCATTCACGACCGCCAGTCCTACTTCGAGACAGGATCCACGGTCTCGCCCCTACTGCACACCTGGTCGCTGGGCATCGAGGAGCAGTTCTACATCGTCTGGCCTCTGTTGCTGTTGGGATGGCTGTACGTACGACGAGGCAGATTGCGCGGACTCCCAACGGTATTGGCGGCGCTCGCGGTTGGATCTGCGGTGCTGATGGCGACGATGTACCACCCGTTCTCGGACCCGTCGAACGTCTACTACAACACCTTCACGCGGGCTCAGGCCCTGATCTGCGGATGTCTCCTCGCTGTGCTGTTGGAGCAGCACGCGCGGCGATCCAGGTCCGTTCGTCGACGCAATGTGCCGGTGATCCTCGGGGTCCCGCTTCGATCATCCGCGGTCTCAGCCGTCGCGGCGTCCATCGGCATCGGCTGGCTCTTGCTGGCTCCGCTGTTCGTCAACGACCAGAGCCAGTGGGTGTTTCGTGGTGGCTTCCTGATCTCGGGTGTGACGTCGATCGGTATCGGCTGGCACCTGGCGACCTGTCGCGACGGTCGGATCTCGGCGATCCTGGGCTGGCGTCCCTTGGCAGAGGTCGGTAAGCGGGTCTACGGACTGTATCTCTGGCATTGGCCGATCTTTCTGATGCTGGATCAGCAGCGGACGGGTCTCGATGGCGTGGTCCTCCTGGCGCTTCGTCTGATCGTGGTCTTCGTTGTCGCGTTCGCATTCGACTGGTTCGTGGAACGCCCGGTGCGGCGAGGCGCGCTGCGGAAGCTGGTGCCGCACGGCGGAGTCATCGCGGCCGCTCTGGCTCTTGCGCTGGGCCTGTCCTGCGCGTTCGTGTCTACCGCTGATGCGAAAGACCCGATCTTCGGCACTGCGTTACCGGGCAGCATCTCGACGGTGACCGGTCCGATGCGCCCCGGGCAGAGCCGGATCGACATCTTTGGCGACTCGGTCGGCTTCACCCTGTGGAAGTACTTTCCGGCAGCCGACCTACCGAAGTTCAGCGTCGGCTCCAGCACCCAGCTGGGGTGTGGCCTCGCCCTGCCGCAGGAACTACAGGTGGGCTCGTTCCACACCGCGGCCGAACCCCAGTGCGGCGACTGGGAGCAGCGGTGGGGGCGCTGGTCGGGGAGACCAAGCCGCGATTGTCGATCATCGTCTCCGGGTCTGCCGAACTCTACGACCGGTGGGTCAACGGCAAGCTGCTCCGAGTCGGATCGGCGAAGTGGCAGACCTACCTGGCAGCGGCATACGGGCGCGCCGTCGATGTTGCGGGGCAGAACGGACGCTATCCGGTGACGATCGCCAACATCCCCTGCTACAACCGTGAGACGACGACCGGTGCTAACGCGCTGCCGGGTACGAACCCCGACGAGGACGCTGCGGCATCGAAGGCGCAGAACAGCCCGGAACGGCAACAGGCGGTCAACACGGTGCTCGAGCGGGTCGCCGGTGCTCATCCGAGAACAACGCTGCTCGACATGCGCTCCTACTTGTGTCCTGCAGGCACGTACCAGGCGCAACTCGGAGGCGTCACGATGCGCCCCGACGGGATTCACTTCGCCGAGGCAGGCGGCCGAGCCTGGTGGCAGCACTTCGCAACCGAGTTGGAGAGCCGGTTCGGTCCGCAACTGCCGGTGAACTCGATCTCCCAATAGTCGCTCGCCGAGCGAACTTCGTTGGTCAGGCGGCAGGGGTGAACGTGGCGCTGACGGTGTTGCCTCCGCCGGAGGTCAGGCTGGTGACCAGGCTGGTGAGCAGACCGCAGTCCTTGAACGACGGCAACGTGTAGGACCCCTTCAGGGTGAACGGGTTGAAGAGCCCGGTCATCTTGCCGGTCAGGTGCATCGATGCCGGAGTCGAGGTCATGCAGGTCGTCGGCACGAGATTGATGAGGCCGATGTTCAAGGGTGCGAGCTTGGTGATGCGCACGTTGAACCGCTGGGTGACGTCGACGTTGCCGCTGTTGAAGTTGCCGGTCGCGTTGCCCACCGGCTCGATCTGCATGGTCGCCGTGGCGACGCTGGGAACACTCAGCTTGCCCGGGATGATCGGCAGGTCGACCTTCATCGTCCCGGGGAGCAGGTTGAGGGCGGCCGACACGTTGTTCTTGTAGGTGCCGAGGTCGACCTTGGTGGTCTGCTTGCCGGTGAACACGACGGTCTTGCCGGGCTTGGCGACATACGTCGAGACCTTGGCGGTGTGGTGCAGCGTCCACACCGGAGTTGCGTTCGCGCCGGGCGCGGAGACGACGGCGATGGCCGTCGCCGTGCAGGCTGCAGCCGAAGCGATCCCGATCCGTCGGGCGGTGCGAGACATGGTTGATCCCTTTCGATGGTGGACGGTATCTGAATAGCTACTCCACGGTAACTTACCGTTCGCCGAGGGCGGGCGATGGCGAGTGTCGGATTGGCGATGGGTTAACGAGAATGCCGTGGGGGAGAGCGCGGCCGGGCATGGACAATTGCCACGTGTCCTGGATGAGCGAAGTGACGGCCGACGAGCGACGGGTGCTCGGCCTGGTGGATGACGCGGCGATCCTGGCCGACCTGGCAGAGCTGGTCGGCATACCGTCGGTCGGCGGTAGTGCCGGCGAGGTGGTGGCGCAACAGTGGTGTGCCGAGAAGCTGCGAATGCTGGGGCTCGAGGTCGACGCGTGGGGGATCGACGTGGCCGAACTGACCGCAGATCCCGATTTTCCCGGAGCCGAGGTCGATCGGGAGCGGGCTCTCGGTGTCGTGGGTGTCCTGCCGCCGTCCGCGGGATCGACAACGGACCGGCCGGCGCTCGCCTTCTGCGGGCACACAGACGTCGTGCCTCCCGGCAACCTCGACGCGTGGACCGGCGACCCCTTCGTGTTGCGGGTCGAGGACGGTCGCGGTTACGGCCGCGGCGTGTGTGACATGAAGGCGGGTGTGGTCGCGATGATCGCCGCCGTCGACGCCGTGCGCCGTTCGAACGTGCATCGCTCGCGGCCGCTCGCGATCCACTGTGTCAGCGGCGAGGAGGACGGCGGCCTGGGTGCGTTCGCGACGCTGCGGCGAGGACACCGTGCGGACGCATGCGTGATCACCGAGCCGACGGCGGGTGCCGTCATACCCGCGAACGCCGGGTCGTTGACGTTCCGGATCGAGGTGCCGGGGCTGGCGACACACGGCTCTCAGCGGTGGCAGGGCGTCAGTGCGGTGGACAAGCTGAACATCGTGCAGCAAGCCCTCCGTCAGCTCGAGAAGGACCGAAACGTCGAGATACCAAGCGAATTCGCGCACCTCGAGATCCCCTGGCCGTTGTCGATCGGCAAGATCCACGCCGGTGACTGGGCCAGCACGGTGCCCGACCTGCTGGTGGCCGAAGGCCGCTACGGAGTGCGGCCGGGTGAGTCGGTGTCGGACGCGCGGAGAGCATTCGAGCAGGCTGTGGCCGACCGTGCGGACCAGGACCCCTGGCTGCGCGAGCACCCCGTGCGGATCAGCTGGCCCGGCGGCGTCTTTGCCTCCGGGCGGCTCCCGGTCGGCCATCCATTGCTGGCGGAGGTCACGGACGCGGTCATGCATGTGCGGGGGAGCGCGCCGGATGTGCGAGGTGCGCCATACGGCTCGGACCTGCGCCTGTATGCCGCCGCAGGCGTGCCGACGCTGCAGTACGGCCCGGGCCGGGTCGAGCAGGCCCACGCCGTCGACGAGTCCGTCGAGATCGGCGACGTGCTGGCCTGCGCCCGGGTCTATGCACTGCTCGCGCTGCGTGCGTGCGCCACCGAAGAAGTGACCGGTGAGTAGGGGGCCGTGGCCTCGGCGCTAGTCTCTGCGCCCATGCAGACATCCGGCGTGTTCGACGCGATCACTGACGCCTTCCCGGGGGACCCTCAATCGACCGACCCGATCGATCCGCGGTGGCAGGCGATGACCGGCGAGGTCGCCGGCTACACCGGTGCGAACGAGCTCGCGGTCCTCAACCTGGCAGCGGCTGCGCTGCCGGAGGACGAGTGCTACCTGGAGGTCGGCACCTTCAAAGGGCGCTCGCTGGTCGCCGCCGTGCAAGGCAACGAAGGCAAGACCTTCTACGCCATGGAGAACTTCCTGGAGTTCGGTATGGCGGGGCAGGAAGCCCGCGCCGAGCTCGAGGACAACCTGAGGCGTCTCGGCGGCAGCGCCGACATACGGCTGCTTGAGGGTGACGCATTCACCCTGATGGCGGAGGACGGCGTCGTCGACCGCCCGGTCGGCGTCTACTTCTACGACGGCGAGCACACGATGTTGTCGCACTACCTCGCGCTCGCCGTCGTCGAACCGCTGCTTGCCGACGAGGCCCTGGTACTGATCGACGACGCGACCTGGCCGGTGGTGCAGCGCGCGCACGGGCTCTTCCTCAAGCGCCACCCGGGTTGGCAGATCAGCGCCACTTGGGACGCACAGCACGCCGACGACCCGCGCTGGGCCAACGGCCTGCACGCGCTGGTCTTCCGGCGGGTCGCCGGCCGGCGGCGTGGACTGTCTCGGACGGACGAGGCGCTGCGTCGCTATCAGACAACCGTGCAGGACCGGGTCAACAAAGTGGCCTGGGGAGCAGCTGATCGCTTCCCCGGTCCGGTCAAGAAGCTGGCCGGGCTGGTGCTGTCACGTTCGCGGGCTATCGGCAGCGACGATCACTGACTCGTCCGCGATAGCGGTGGCCTGGTGCCGCAGCACCACACGCAGCAGGCCGGAGAATGCGACGACGAGCGCGCCGACCAGGCAGACCCACACAATGTGCGTCGGAGTGTCGTGCCAGCCCGCGGCGATGGCGACGACCTCACCGACGATGACTGCCCAGGTCAGCGCGCCGAGCCAGCCGGTGTCACTGCCCATCTCGGAGAAGAGCCACACCTGCGCGAGCGCCCAGGCGACACCGAGCACCACGCACAGCAGCGCCAGATCGCCGAACTGCCCGTAATCCGACCCGCCCGCGACCGTGATCCAGGTGCGCGGTGAGATCGCGACGATCCCGAAGCCGACCACTCCGATCGCAGCGACGACACCGCTGGCGCGTAGCAGGGTGCGGGTCGGCCGGGCGCCCTGCATCCGCGGCACGATGATCAGCGCCACGAACTGGGTCCCCCAGCACATCGCCCGGGCGAAGGTCGTGGCCAGCGCGTAGCCGCCCGACTCGTGCGGGGTCAGGTAGTGCCGGGCGAGCAACATGTCGACGTTGGTGAGTGCGACGTATGCCGCCAGCGTGCTGTTGGACCGGATCAGCTCACGGGCGAGTTTGGCGGTACGGGGCAGGGCGGCCAGGTCGACGCGGCACAACCAGGCGCCATACACGGCGGTGAGTGCGCCGGCGATGAGCATCGCGGCGAAGACTCCGGTGACGTCGGCCGACAGGAAAGCGCAGACCCCGGCCGCGACGACCCTGGTCACCGCGTTGGCCAGATACAGCAGCGACAGCGTCCGCAGCCGGCCGCGGCCGAGCAGGATTCCCTGGAAACAGCCCGTGACCATCATCGGCACGAGCATTCCGCCGAGCAGCACTGCCGCCCAGAACGACGGAAGGTGGAACCAGCGTGCGAGCGCGGGGAGATCGCGGCAGTGACCGCGAAGCAGCCCAGGCCGATCAACAGCGCCGGCCGAATGGCGCTTGTCGGCCCCTGCGGGTCGTCGCCGGACAGCCGCCGCGCGACCACGACCTGGAACACTCCAGCCGGTATGGCGAGCAGCACGCCATACGTGGAAAGCGCTGTGTAACCACCGAATTCGCCTGGCCCGAGGGGGCGCGAAAGCAGCATCACGACGAGATAGCCGAGAGCGTTCGCCATACCCATGGCGACTCCCAGCAACGCACCCATCGCGGTCCGCGACGAGGGCGTGCGAAGAGCGCTACGTGTGGCCACGACCACTGAGGTTACCCGCGAGTTAGTATTTGGGCTGCTCACGCAGCGACCACCCGGCCTGCGACGACCGCCGACCACAACTCTGGGAGCCGACCACGTGCGCCGACTGATGACGGGCTATCGGCTCTCCGTCCTCGGACTGACCCTGCTGCTCGCGCTCATTGTTGCGCTGAACGGCTTCGGGCACTTTTACACCGACATCAAGCCAGAGGTCTATCTCGCGCCGGGCCGGATGATCCGGCAGTACCTGTCCGCCTGGACCGACACGCCCTATCTCGGCTCACCCAACTTCAACGTCGGACTCGTGCCGGTGCTGCTGGTCACCGGGGCGTTGCGGGGTATCGGCCTCTCACCCGAATGGACCTTCAAGGTCCTGCACTTCGCCCTCTGGCTGGCGACGGCGTGGGGTACCGCGCGACTGACGCGGCGTCTCGTGCCGAAGGCGGGTCAGTGGGCCGGGCTTGCGGCGGGGGTGCTGATCCTGGCCAATCCCTACACGATCCAGGCCGGCAGCACGCTGGCGATCGCGTTGCCGATGGCGCTGCTGCCGTGGTCGTTGCTCGCCTTCATCCGGGCGCTGTGGACCCCCGGCTGCCGATGGTTCTCACCGCAGGGCTGGGCGTGGCCGGCGACCTTCGGGCTGCTGTTCTTCGCGATGAGCGGCATGAACGTCGCCATCGTACCGATCTTCCAGCTGCTGGCACTACTGCCGATCCTCTGGGTCGCCCGGTGGGTATGGCGGCTGCGCTGGCCGGTTGTGCTCGGTGCGCTCGGCAAGTGCTCCGGGTTCGTGATCGGTGTGTCGATCTATTGGTTGGTGCCAGGCTTCGGCGCTGTCGCGACCGGCAATCAGATCGTCGACGAGTCGGAGTCGCTCACCGGCATCGCGAAGGTCGCGTCATACCCCGAAGTACTGCGTGGGATGGGCCTGTGGTCGCTCTACGGCCAGGACAACCACGGCGCCTGGGTGCCGCAGGATGCCGTCTTCCTGACCAGTCCGACGGTCATGGTCCTCACCATGCTGTGGCCCGCCCTGGCGCTCGTGGCCATGCGATGGTTGCACGGCGCCGCCCGCGTCATGGTCGGCGGCACGGTCGCGATCTCGGCGGTGCTGATGGTCGGCATGTTCCCCGCGGCAGGGCACCCGTCGTCGCCGTTCGGGATCGTCTTCCACTGGTTCGTCGACCTACCCGGCATGGCGGCCTTCCGCACCACGAACAAGGTAGGCGCGCTGCTCGCGCTGGCCTTCGCGATCGCGCTGGGTGTCGCGGCAGCGAAGGTGCTGCCGAAGCTGATGAGTCGCGACGGGCTGGCGCCGCTGGCCGCCGTGTCCGTGCTGTTGCTGCTGGTGTCGTGGACGCTGCCGGCGTTGACGAACCGGCTCTACACCTCGCCGATGGACATCCCGTCCTATTGGAAACAGGCTGCGTCGGCGATCGACAGGGGCAACGCCGACTCCGCAGTGCTGTTCCTGCCCGGTCAGACGCGGCCCGCCTACCGGTGGACCGTGGACCGCCCTGATGACGTCGCCAACTCCCTGTTCAGCCGCCAGGTCATCCTGCCCGAGACGAGCCCGAACGCCTCGGCTCCTGGCGGCAACTTCCTGGCCTCCCTGGACTCCACGATGGAGAACGGCGTCGTGCCATCCGGGACGGTCTCGACCTACGCGCGCTACCTGGGCGCCGACACCGTGCTGATGCGACACGACATCAACTGGGAGGACGCCGGCGGGGTGCGTCCCGGACTGGTCTCCTCGATCGCCGCCGACGACAAGGGTCTGCACGGCGTGGCCAATTACGGACTGCCCGGTGAGTTCGTGGGCGGCCCCGACAGCTCCGCGGACGAGAGCCAGCTGCCGCCGCTGCAGGAGTACTCCGTCACCGGCGCCGGCAACAGTGTGCGCGTCGAGCCGACCGGCAACTCGCTCGTCGTCGCAGGTGACGGCTGGTCGGTGCCAGCGATGGTCGACGCCGGACTGCTGCACGCAAATCCGAATTTCCGCTACGCACAAGACCTTTCGGCCAAACAGCTGGCCGGCAGCCTCGGCAGCGACCACACTCTGGTGTTGACCGACACCAACGCACGCCGGGACGCCATACCCAATCGGCTGTCGAACAACCAAGGCCCACTGCTCGCGGCGGACCAGCCGCTCGGCGTGACCCGCACGCTGGGCGACAACCCGCAGGACCAGACCGTGTTGGAGCGCTCCGGCGCACAGGTCACCGCGACGGCCGAAGGCGGTGCGTTCTTCGACCTGCCGTATGCCGTGCCGGAGAACGCCGTCGACGGCGACCCGTCGACCGCGTGGTTGTTCGGAGACTTCAACCGGGCGGACGGCGCGCGGCTGACGATCACCGAACCGGATGCGGTGAAGCTCGGGACCATCCGGATCGCCCAAGCGCCGGTTGGCAGCGTGAAGCTGGACAAATTGACCATTCGCGCCGGTGGCAAGACGGTGACCCGGAAGATGCCGAACACCGGGTATGCCGACTTCCCGATGGGCGACGTGTCCGCGAAGAAGGTCACCGTCACCGTTGACTCCACTCGCGGTAAGGGCTACAACCTGGTCGGCATCAGCGACATTCAGTTGGGCGGACAGCTCGCCCTGCGGTCGGCCAGGGCACCGCTGACCTTCGACACGCTTTATCAGCGTCTCAGCGCTGCAGACCGCGCCCGTTTCGATGCGACTCCGATGGACGTGCTGCTGGCCCGGCAACAGGGCACCGCCGACCCCGACGATGATGCCGAGACGCAGCTACGCCGGGTCATCAGCCTGCCCGACGAGCGGTCCTTCGACGCGACGGCTGCGGTGCGGGTGGCCGGATCCTTCGAAGCGATCTATGACCGGGTCGCGGGTCTCTCGCCAGCTGTCAGTGCGACCTCGTCGGACTTCTACTTCCGGGTCGCTGCCAATCGGGCCTCGCTCGCCGCGGACGGCGACCCCTCCACCGCCTGGCAGCCCGGCGGCAAGTTGCAGGGCGCCTGGTGGCAGCTCACCGGGTCCGAACGCGACATCACGTCAGTCTCGGTCACTCAGGGCGCGGGAGACGGAGACGCTTCGAACCCACGGGACTCCTATGCGAAGGACGTCACCATCACGGTGGACGGCAAGGAGGTCGCCACCGCGGTGTTGAAGGAGAGCGGCACGACCCGGATCGCCATACCGCCGATCGACGGAAAAGCGGTGCGCGGCAAGAAGGTCCGGATGACGATCGACTCGATCACCGGCACTGGAGGCGGTGTGCCGCCGCGGTTCACCAGCATCGACACCGGTGCGCAGGTGCAGAAGCTGGACCACCTGGGGCCGATCACGGATGCCGGCAGCAACGACCCGCGTTGCACCACGGTCGCCACCGTCGACGGCTCGCCGGTGCGGATGCGTCCGGCGAACGACCAATTGCAAGGGACTGCCGCACAAGGCGGGGAATGGGCCCTGTGTGGGTCGCTCGACCTTTCCAAAGGCACACACCGCATCGAGCCGGTCAGCGGCTTCACGCTGGACAACCTGCACCTGACGGACACGCAACGATCGTCGTCGGCGACTCCCGCGCAGCCGTCCGCCCGGATCGCCGACAACTCCAGCACTCACAAGACGCTCCGCGTCACGACCAACGGGCCGTCGGCGGTCGTGCTGGGGCAGAGCATCGCGGACGGCTGGCACGCCACCGCGAACGGTAAGGACCTGGGTGCCCCACAGACCCTCGACGGCTACTCCTCAGGGTGGTTGCTGCCGAAGGCCGGCAAGTACACCGTCGACATCACGTACTCCCCACAATTGCGCTCCACCATTGCGCTCGGCGTGAGCCTTCTCGTCATACTGCTCGCCGTGGCTCTCGCGGTATTGCCGTTCTTCGGCAAGCTGCGCACCGCGAAGGATGAGCCCGACGAGGACGAGGGCGACGAGCCGGACGAAGACGAGCCGGATGAAGCTGACGCATCCGCCGGTCCGGGGTATGCCGGTCGTGCGCCAGAGCGCACTCTTGGCATGGCCGACACCTGGGAGCGAAGGCGCCAGCGGCCACGACGTGCGGCGTCCGGGCCGCGGCGCCTGACCACGCGCATCGCACCGATGCGCGTGCCGCGGGTCGCGCTCGAGATCGGGCTGGTGCTGGTGGCCGGATTCTTCGTGGGCTGGGCCGGGCTGGTGGCAGGCGCCGCGGTCGTCGCGGTGCTGCGGTGGCGTCGTTCGATCCCGACCTGGTGGTTCCAGTTGGCCGGCGCGCTGCTATTGCTCGTGGCGATGGGCGTCTACCTGCTGGTGCTCGGCGACGCTCGCGGCACATTGAGTGCCGACGGTGTGGCGCGCAGCATGTGGCCACACTGGCTGGCCGGTGCCGGGCTCGTCATCGGGCTGGTCGGAGTACTGCACAACAGCGGCCGTGAAGCAGAGGATGACCGGTGATGAGTGAACAACCCTTGGTTTCAGTGGTGGTGCCGACGCGCAACAACGCGCGCACCATTCGTGCCTGCCTGCAGTCGGTGCGGGACCAGACCTACCCGCGGGTTGAGCTGATTGTCGTAGACAACCACAGCAGCGACGAAACCCTCGCGACCGCAACCGAACTCGCGGATGTCGCGGTGACCGGCGGGCCGGAACGCTCGGCACAACGCAACCTCGGCATCGCCCACGCGGAGGGCCAGTGGGTGCTGTGGCTGGACAGCGACATGGTGCTGCCCCCACGCAGCATCGAGCTGGCCGTGCGCACCGCGGCGGGCAGCGGCGCCACCGGGGTCGCGCTGCCCGAGCGGACGATCGGCGACGGCTTCTGGACCGCGTGCCGGGCGCTGGAACGCCAGTGCTATCTCAATCAGCCGTGGCTGCACAATCCGCGTCTGGTGCAGCGCGACTACCTGCTGGGTGATGGCGGATTCGACCTGGCCATGTCCGGCCCCGAGGATGCCGACCTGCGGTTGCGGATGCGTGCCGAGGGGCGCGGCATCGAGCTCGCGCCGATCGTCGTGGAGCACGACGAGGGGCGGCTGACCGTCGCCGACGTGATGCGCAAGCGGTACTACTACGGCCGCAGCATCCCCGCTTTCGTCGGCCAGCACGACGGTGCGGTCGGGGCGCAGGGTCGTGCGGTCCTGAAGTCGTATGCCGTCAACTGGCGACTGCTCACCCGTGATCCGATGCACGCCGCCGGCATGGTGGTGCTACGCAGCCTGGAGGTCGTCGGGTATGCCGCAGGCGCTCGCCGCGGCCGACGGGACCGCGCCCGGGTCGCGCCGTGAGGCGGATGCTGTGGGTGTCGCTGCCCGACCAGCGGCCGCGGCGTGAGCTCTACTGGATGAGCCGGATGCCGGACACGGAGGTGACGGCGCTGGCCGCGCAGGAGCCGGTCGGAGACATCACCTGGGTGCCGAGCACCTACCGGCGGCCGGTCAAGCGCTTCGTCGAGGCAGGTGCGCTGGCCTGGGTCAACGGTCTGGAGCGGCAGGACCCTGCGGCATACGACTGGGTGACAACGCTCGAGCTGTGCTCGTTGGTGACCGGTCAGGCGAGCAAGTGGCGGCGGGGCAGCACGGTGCGCCAGGCCGTCATCACCTGGGAGAACCTCCCCAACCAGCCGCTCTACAAAGTGCCTCCGTACAAGCAGGCGCTCGACTCGGCCCGCGATGCGGACCTCTACATCTGCACCATCGACGCTGCACGAAACCACATGCTGGACAACGGTTTTGACGACCACAAGATCCGAGTGGTGAAACCTGGCGTCGACACTGCGGTCTTCGCGCCGGCCGCCGAGCCGACCCACGAACCGGTCGTCGTGTTCTGCTCGCCGCTCGCCCCGAACAAGGGGATCGATCGCGTTCTCGATGCGATGCGTCTGGTCCGCGCCAAAGTGCCTGAGGCGCGCCTGGTGGTGGCCGGCAACGGGCCACTGCGCGGGCTCGTCGAGCGCGCTGCCGCCGACCCGCGCACCGGAGTGGAGGTGGCCGGGCAGCTGGACGCGCACGGAGTCGCCGACCTGCTGGCCAACGCCGCGGTCTTCTGCACCGCGCCGCGACCGACCTGGAAGTGGACCGAGCAGTTGGGTCTGGCCTACCTGGAGGCGCAGGCGTGCGGCATACCTGTGGTGACCACGCGGTGCGGCACCAACGACGAGGCGGTGCAGCCACCCAACGACCTGGTTGACGACGACGTCGAGGCGATCGCGGACGCATTGGTCACTCAGCTGACCGACCGTGACCGTCGGGTCCGGATCGGCGCCGCCAACCGCGAGCGGATGGTCGCCGAGCACGACCTGATCACCCAATGTGCCCGGATGGGAGCGGCATTCGCCGACATCGAGGCGCAAGGACGCTGATGGTGGAGGGGTTCGGTCAGGCCGGTCGGATCGGGCGCCGCGGTGTCGGTGCGATGGTCGGTCTGGTCTGCGGGCTGATCGCGCTCGGGCCGTCGTTGGCACCTGGCTACCTGCTGCACTACGACTTGGTTTTCGTGCCGCGGCTGGCGCTCAGCGATCGGACGCTCGGTGTCGATGGCTCGGTGCCGCGCGCCGTGCCCAACGACTTCGTCGTTGCGTTGCTGTCCCATATCGTTCCCGGTTGGGTGGTCGAAAAGGCTCTATTGCTAGCGTTTTTCGTGCTGGTCGGCGCCGGCGTCGGAGCGCTCATGCGCAGCCGACTGGGTGCCGCGGCCGCCGCACTGGTGGCCGCCTGGAACCCGTATGTCGCCGAGCGGCTGGCGATCGGGCACTGGGGATATCTGCTCGGTTATGCCTGCGTGCCGTTACTGGTAGCCGCCGCTGCGGCGGTGCGCGAGGGCGCGCCATGTGGCCGCACTCGACTCGGACTCTGGTTGCTGCTCAGTGCCGCGACCGGCTCCACGGGCGCTGTACTCGGTCTGATCGCGGTCCTCGCGGTGCTTGCGATGCCGGCCGGCAGTCAGGCGTCAGCGCGTCGCCGGGTCGGCGAATTCGGTTGGGTGCTGGTCATTTTCGTGCTCGCCAATGCGACCTGGTGGTACGCCTACCTCTTTCTGGCGCCGTCACAGTCAACGTCCCGGGTCGGCGTCGAGGCGTTCATGACCAGGGCCGACACCCCATGGGGCGTGCTCGGGTCGCTGCTGACCGGCGGCGGGATCTGGAATCAGGGGGTCTGGTTCTCCGAGCGGCAGTCGCTTGTCGTCTCCGGGTTGGCACTGCTGGTCGTCGTGGTGAGTGTGGCGCTCGCGCTGCGTGATCGGGTATGGCGCGCCGGCCCTGTGCTGTCCGGGCTGACCCTCGCAGGTGTCGTGGGACTCGTCCTCGCGGCGGCCAGCGCCGTGCCCGGAGGCTCGCAGCTGATGACCGCCGTCGTCACGGACCTGCCCGGCGGCGGACTGCTCCGGGACGCGCAGAAGTTCGTCGGCCTCTGGGTGTTGCTGGTCGCGGTGCTCGCGGGTCGTCTGGTGGAGCGGGTGCGCAGTGCGGGCGCAGCCGCCGGTGCGCAGCGAACGGCCGCGCTGTCGATCGCTGCCGTCGTCGCCTGCTGGCCAGTGGTGACCCTGACCGGGTTGGCCTGGGGTGCCGGCGGTCAGTGGCGGTCAGTCGACTACCCCTCGTCATACACGCGTATGGCGCAACGCATCGACGCGCTGCCGGCCGGAGGCGTCGCGGTGTTTCCGTGGGCGCTCTACCGGCAGTACTCCTTCGACCACAACGTCGTCGTGCTCGACCCGTGGCAACGGCTGCTCGATCGCGACGTCCTGGTCAACGACGACCTGCCGCTGGTCGGTGGCACGGTGGTGCCGGGGGAGAGTCCCGATGCTCACCGCGTAACCGCCGCGGTGCAGTCCGGCGTCGGCATCGTGTCCGCCCTGCGAGACGGGGGAGTGCGCTATGTCCTGATGCAGACCGACCAGCCGGCCGCGGGCGACATACACGAGGTCACCGGCCGGTCGCCGATCGCCTCAGCGGGTGACCTGCGGCTCTATGACCTGGGAGCGACCGGTGTGCGTGCACCTACCGACAGTGGAGCCGGCCGATACACCGGCTGGGTGCTCGCCGGGCTCGCGGTGATCGTCGTCGCCGGAAATTTCGTCCTCGATAGGAAGCGCGGCATTGCACACGGACGCTGACTGATGGGTAACATAGGCGGCGACCGCGTTCAATCGAGAGGAAGCATGACCGACACGAACAAGAAGCTGCTCTACAACGTGGGTGGAGTCGTCGCCGGTGCCGTTCTCGCAACCGTGGCGATCTTCGGCCTGATCGCGCAGCAGGGCTCCGTGACCCAGCCGCAGAAGTTCTCCTCGACGATCAGCTACAACCAGTAGGTCCGTCAGCCAACAGCTGACCACATACGCCGAACGGGGCGGTCATCCTCAAACTGAGGATGACCGCCCCGTTCGCGTGCGCCCAGAAGCCGTCACTCGCGAAGAAACAGTCGGTCAGAAGTTGGCGGCGACGGGTGCCTCGTCGGTCTCTTCGACCGCAACTGCTCCATCAACCTCTGTATGGCGCCGGGCGGCGAGGATCTCGTGCACCGACCGCAGCCGGGGCGCGCGTGCGACGGGCTGCTCGGGGCGCGGTGCACGACCCAGCACCGACTTGAGCGTCAGCTCCAGAGCCTTGCCGCTGCTGCCCCAGTCGAAGCTCAGCGCGTGCTGCCGAGCGGCCCGGCCGAAGGCGGTGCGCAACTCGTCGTCCTGCAACAGGACCGCGACCTGCTCGCGCATCTCTTCCGGAGTATGGGCCAGCAGCCCGGTCTCGCCGTGCAGGATCGACTCGGTCGGACCGCCTGCATGGGCGAAGGCCAGGGCCGGTGTCTCGTGCAGCCCGGCTTCGACGATCGTCAGGCCCCAGCCCTCCTTGTGTGACGGCATCAGCATCAACCAGGACCGACCCAGCAACCGGTGCTTGGTGGCATCGTCGACGAAACCGTGGAAGTCGACCCGGTCGAGGACGCCGCGCTTGGTCGCGTGGCGCACCAGCTCCTCGTGCCAGTAGCCGGCACCGATGATGTCCAGTCGAAGCTTCGGGTGCGCTGCCTGCAGGTCGGCGAGTATGTCGATCGCGGTTTCGACCTGCTTGTGCGGGACGAGGCGGCCGAGCACGGTCAGCACCGGAGTGCTGCTGTGCGGGTGCATCGTCCCGTGCTCCAGCTGGGCAGGGCGGTCGTTGCCGGAGTAGACGACATCGATGCGTTCGCGGTCGATGCCCAGCTCCACCAAGTCGTCGCGGCTGGCCTGCGAGACGGTGACGTAACGGCTGCTGCGGTAGACGCGCGGGGCGACCTTCGACTCCAGGAACCAGCCGAACCGCGCCAGCTTCGGACCGAAGATGACGTGCCACTGATCGCGGTGTACGTGGTGCGTGATGTTCACGACCGGCCGGCGCGCCAGCAGCGGTGCCCAGAACGGGACGCCGTTCTGGACGTCCATGACGATGTCGAAGTCGCTGCGGTGGCGGGCGGCATACAGCAGGCCCGCGACGTAACAGGTGAAGCGGCCGCCCTGCCGGACAACGCCGACGTCGCCGTGCCGGGTGGTGGGTTCGGCGCCGGGGAAGCGGCTGGTGAAGATGGTGACCCGGTGGCCGAGCTCGGTCAGCACCTCGGCGGTGCGCTCGGTGAAGGTTTCCGCGCCACCCGCCTCCGGGTTGTCCCGATCGCGCCACGAGAGGTAGAGCACCCGCATGGGCGGGCCTGTCTCGTCGGGACGAGAGCGCACGTGGTCTCCAAGTCTGTATGTGGCGCCGGACACATTCAGACCGGCACCGGTAGAGTAACGCGGAATGCTACCCGTTGGTAACTGGAGGTTTGGTGTGTCCGGCGAGGTGGGCAGTGGAATCTGTGAAATCTGCGGAAACTCCACCGAGAGACTGCTGCTGCGGGGTGGTGACGCCCTCTCGCGTTGCATTGACTGCGGGCATCTGACCCGAGATCTCACCGATGCACCGGCCGATCACCGTGATCATGCGTATGGCGGGGAGCCGACCCTGGACGCCTGGCGACTCGCTCTCACCCACCGCTTGCTGACCCGCGATGGGACGCCCCGATCCGTCTTCGAGGTCGGCTACGGCTCGGGCGCACTGTTGCGGCGCTTTCTGGATGCAGGGGCGACGGTCGCCGGCACCGATCCGGACCAGCTCGAAGTGGCGGTCGATCCGCTGGTCCGCCAACGCGGTCAGCTGCACACCGCCACGATCGAGGAGTTGGCCGCCACCGGTGACCAGGTGGAGCTGGTCTACGGCATACACGTGCTCGAGCACGTGCTCGACCCGATGCAGACCCTGCAACACGCGGCGGACCTTCTCGTGCCCGGAGGTGAAATGCAGTTCTTGACTCCGGCCGGTGACAGCGATGGCCTGCGCGCCTATGGCCGGGCCTGGTGGATGCTGGAGGACCCCACGCACGTGCGGTTCTTCAGCGCCGAAAGCCTGCGCCGGGCAGCGATCTCCGTAGGGTTGACCGATGTGCGCGTGACTCGACCTGCCCTGGACAGCCTGGTCACCGACGTCGCCAGCCTGACCCGGCTGGCTCGTCCGCGTCCGCGACCGCACGGCGTGCTCGCGCAGCGGTCGGTTCTGGCGACCGGCCTCGTGACGGCTCCGTTGGTGCTCGCGGCCCGCGCTGTGCGACCGACACTTCGACCGACCCTGCACCTGACCGCACGGAAGGCGCGCTGATGGACCGCGGCATCGGCAGGTCCACGCGCTTGTTCCGCGCGTTCCTGGTGGAGCAGACCGAACCCGAGGTCTTCTACGGCACGCTCGCCCGGGACTCGTGCGAGATGCTCGCCGAGATCACCGATCTGAATGGCGCTCGCGTCCTCGATGTCGGTGCCGGGCCTGCCGAGTTCGCGCACGAGTTCCGCGCGGCGGGGGCGACATACGTTCCGATCGACCATGACGCGACGGTGTCGTCGGTGCGGGACGGCGGAGTCGTGGCATCCGCTGAAGAGCTGCCGTTCGCCGACGCGAGCGTCGACGTGGTCTTCAGCAGCAACCTGTGGGAGCACGTGCGTGACCCGGAGAAGGCGGCCGACGAAATGGTGCGCGTCGTCCGGCCGGGCGGGCTGGTCTACCTCTCCTACACGAACTGGTTGTCCCCGTGGGGCGGGCACGAGACGTCGCCGTGGCACTGGCTCGGCGGTGAGCGCGCGGTGCGTCGCTACACCCGCAAGCACGGACACGCGCCGAAGAACACCGTGGACCGAACCCTCTTCCGGGTCAGCGTGACGCAGGGCCTGCGGTGGGCCGAGGGTCATCCTGAGGTGGAGGTGCTCGCGGCCCGGCCGCGCTACCTGCCCGACGCGGCCCGTGTCGTGCTGCGGGTGCCGGGTGTGCGCGAGATCGTCACCTGGAACTTGTTGCTGATCCTGCGTCGCCGATGACCGAACAACAGCCGCTGCTCGGTCGCGGTGCACTCGAGCGGCTGCAGCTCGGGTTGCTGCTGGTGGTCCTGGCGATGGTGCCGTGGCTGGTGTCGCCCGGACGCACCGAGCCGGACACCAAGATCGACCTCACGCTGACGCCGTGGCGCTACCTGGGTCGCTCGCTGGACGCCTGGAACAACCACGCCGGTCTCGGCGAACTGCAGAACCAGGCCTACGGCTACCTCTTCCCGATGGGTCCGGTCTTCGGCGTATGCCGCTCGCTGGCCTTGCCCGCCTGGGCGACGCAGCGGGTCTGGTGGACCCTGCTGCTGGTGGTGTCGTTCCTCGGCACCCAGCAGTTGCTGCGCCGGCTCGGGGTGGCCGGCGCGGTGCCGGCACTGGTCGGTGGTGCGGCATACGCGCTCGCACCCCGCATGCTGACAGTTCTGCCGGTGATCTCGATCGAGGCCTGGCCGATGGCGCTGGCACCCTGGTTGGTGATCGCGGTGCTGCCACTGGTCCGGCGCGAGCTCTCCCGTGCCGAGCTGGTCCGATGCCTCGCGCTCGCGGGTGTGCTGACTGCTGCGCTCGGTGGGGTCAATGCCACCGCTTCCGGAGTCGTGCTGGCACTGCCTTTCGCGTTCCTCATCACCCATCCGGTGGGACGTCGCCGGCTGGTGTCGTGGCTGGTCGCAGTGGTGCTCGGCGCGCTGTGGTGGCTGCTGCCCCTGCTGGTGCTGGGGCGCTACGCATACCCGTTCCTGGACTACATCGAGACGTCGTCGATCACGACGGCCGTGACGTCGGTGCCCAACGTGCTGCGCGGCGCCGACGACTGGATCGCCTACATCCTCGACAGCGCGAGTCACCCTGTCTGGCAAGGCGGTTGGGTGCTCGCCCAGTCCGTCACCGCGATCCTGGCGACCGGTGCGGTGGCTGCCGTCGGTTGCTGGGGGCTGCTGCGGCAACGAGGACATCTGGCGCGCTGGACCCTGCTCTGCGCGGTCGGCGCGACGCTCTTCATGGTGGTCGGTCACGGCGGCACGGTCGGCAGCCCTCTCTCGCAGTCGGTGCGTGGACTGCTCGACGGTTCGCTCGCGCCGCTGCGCAATATTCACAAGGCCGACCCGGTGCTGCGGTTGCCGTTGGTGATCGGCTTCACCGCCGTGCTGCAGCGCGTGAGCGTCTCCCGGCGGGCGCGTGATCGTTTCGTGCCTGCGGTTCTCGCGCTCGCTGTTGCGGTCGCCGCGACACCGATCTGGCAGGGGCGCGTCGGAGCCTCGGACGCGTATGGCGCCATACCAGCGCAGTGGACGCAGGTGGCGCACGAGATCGACCGGGCCGCAACGGAATCCGGCGGATCCACCATGCTGCTTCCGAACTCGCGCACCTCGACCTACACCTGGGGCAGCACGACCGACGAGCCACTGTCCGCGCTCGCGAAGTCGCCGGTGGTGACCCGGGCGGCCGCACCGCTCGGCATACCCGCATCGACGCGCATCCTCGACGTCGCTGACGAACTCGCCGCCTCCGGGGAAACCCAGCCGAGTCTGGCCGCCGGCCTCGCGCGGCTCGGCATCAAGCGGGTCGTGCTGCGGCGCAACCTGGCGGCATCGGTGCAGGCGCAACCGTGGCAGCAGGTGCAACGAACGCTGGCACGCTCACCGGGCTTCCGGATCGCTGCCACCTACGGCAAGGGGCGCTCCGCGCTCACTGTGTATGACGTGACAGCCGCCCACGCCGCGGACGTGAAGACTTCGGACGCGACGACCTACGGTGCGACACCGCTGACCGTCGCCGGGGGACCGGAGGCGATGTTCGGGCTCTACACGACCGGGCTGTTGTCCGCGCAGCAGTGGATGCAACTGGACAGTGCGACCTCAACGCACGCCGACGTGGTGACCGACAGCATGCCGTGGCGGTCGTACAACAACGGCGTGCCGACGGCCTACGGCTACAGTCCGGTGCTGACTCGGGACAACCGGACGCCGACCCACATCGGTGCGAAAGACCTTCTGCCCGCTGATGATCCGGCGAGGCAGCCCGCGCGGGAGTGGATCGGCTGGAGCCAGGTCAGCGTCTCGTCCTCGGGCGCCGACCCCTTCGCCAAGAACTATCTGAGTGTCCGTGACGGACCGGCCGCCGCATTCGACAACGATCCGTCGACGGCCTGGCTGACCGGCGACCATCAAGGCACCGCGTGGCTGCGGGGCGAGTTGCCCGGTCGCACCGTCCGCGAGATCCGCCTGCAGCTGGCCGGCCGCTCACAGCACGCGACGTTGCCCGACACAGTGCGGGTGCGGGTCGGCAACAAGCAGGTGTCTGTGGCCGTCCGTGGTCGTAGCGAGGTCACGGTGCCGGTGCCGGCGACGAAGGCGGGTTCGGTCGAGGTGCGCTTGACCGCACCCAGCGATGCCGTCGACCCGGTGCTCGGAATCACCGAAATGCGTGTCACCGGAACAAAACTCGGTTCGGTCATCGACATACCGCAGACCGTCGATCCGAGCTCACAGGCGTTGCTGCTGCACCGGTTGCCGGAGGACGGCACGACCATCACCCGGCAGGTCCACCTGACCGGCAGTGCTCCGGCCACGGCGACAGTCTGGCTGCGCGCGTCCGATGGCGTCGTGTCGACCCGCTGCGGCGCCGCCGGCAGTGTGACGGTGACCGACGCAGGCCGGACCACCCGAATCCCGTTGCAGGCGAAGGGTTCCGGGCGAGTGGCGAAGGGCGGTCTCGTCGAAGCGAAAACCTGCATTCAAAGCGGGTTGAGCGGTGCCCTGAGTAGCCCGGAGCCTGCGACGGGCGTATCGAAGGGTAGGGCGAGGAACGAGCCCGTATCGAAACCGCGAGGGACCGCGCAGACGATCTCCATCACCGGAAAGCCAGGCCTCACACCGGAACTCGCGACCTTCGGCAAGAACCCGACCCCACCGGACACCACCCGCAAGGTCACGTCCATGACCGGTGACTCGGGCCAGCGAGTCGTCAAGGTCAGTGCGGGCGCGCCGGGGGTGGTCGCGCTCAGCGAAGGTTTCAACGCCGGCTGGCAGGCGACCGACGGATCCGGCACGAGCTTGCAGGCAGTCGAGGTCGACGGCTGGCGGCAGGGCTTCCGGGTCACCGGCACCGGCGCCGACACGATCACGATGAGCTTCGAGCCGACGACCCCGCAACGGCTCGGGCTGTTCGCCGGCGGGCTCGTCGCACTCGCGCTGTTGCTCACGTTCCTCGCGGCGGCGTTCGTATGTCGCAGATCTGCGAGGTCGAGCGCCGCCCTGAGTAGCCGTGAGGCACGAGCGGCGTATCGAAGGGTAGGGCGAGGAACGAGTCCCTATCGAGACCTAGCGGCTGAGGCACGTGGTCTCGATACGCCCTCCTCCGCTTCGCTCCTCCGGCCACTCGACCAGCTTGCGCGGAATACTCGACCAGCTTTGGGGGCCGTGGCAGCGGTGGTGGTCGGGTTCCTGGCCGCCGGTCCGGCGGGACTTCTGGCCGGTCTGGTCGCAGCAGCCGTGCCGGTGCGGTGGTTGCGGCATACGGCCGGCGGGGCGATGGTGGCCGCCGCACTCGCACTCGGCTTCTTCGGCGTGGTCGACGCACAGTCGGCCGGCGCCATCGCCGGTCAGCTGCTCGGCACCGTCACGTTGAGCGCGCTGGCACGCGCGGGGTGCGTGTTCGGCCGTGCGCCCACCGCAGCACCGGACGCTCCACCAGCGACGCCGACGCGATCGCAATCAGCACGCTGAAGACCAGCACCGCGAAGAGCACCGCCGTGAACGGTCCGGTGAACAGCGCCCAACCCGACGCCAGGTAGATCACCTGCAGCACCAGCACGTGCCACAGGAAGACGCCGTACGAGATGTCGCCGAGGAAGCGGTTGACGGGGAGTCCGCGATCACGGTCCAGCGCTCATCCGAAGGGCCGCGCACCGCCGCGAGCAGGAGCAACAGTGCCAGCGCTGTGTAGAGCACCTCCTTGCACATCGCCTGGGCGACGGTCGGCGCATGCAAGTCACGCGGTCCGGCGATGCCGCTCGACGCGATGAGGTAGACGACCGCTGCCGCGCCGAGCCACGTGCCGACACCGATCTCCCGCAGCCGCCCTAGATCTCCGCGCTGGACCGCGATCGCCAACGCCGCACCGGCCGCGAACCATGCCGCGTGCCCGAGCACGCTGGTGCCCAGGACACCTGCATGTGTCGTCGGACTGTGCTGCGTCCACACCGCCACCAGCGCCTGTATGGCGACACCGGCGACCACGATGCCGCCGAGCACGCCATAGACGGACCGGGCCGACCGCCGCAGCAGCCGGCCGAGTGCGGTCCCGATGACCGGCACCAGCAGGTAGAACGTCGCTTCGGTCGTCAGGCTCCAGGTCTGGCTGAACGACTGGTACGAGGTGTCGGCATACCCCTGCACCAGCAGCAGGTGCGCAACGACCTTGCCCACGCCACCGACGCCGTCCGGACTGCTCACCGCGCCGGCGGTCCCGGCGACCAGCAGCACCGCGACCAGAGCGATCAGGTAGGCCGGCACGATGCGGGCGGCACGTCGCACGGCATACACACCGACAGCCTGGGGTGCAGCCGCGCCGGACCCCGCCGCGATCCACGGCCGCAGAAGCAGGAACGCGCTGATCGCGAAGAACACCGCGACCCCGCTGTCGCCGCGCGCCAGCAGTCCGCCCGACACGTCGAGGCCGTCCGCGCCGGTCCAGAAACCGACGTGCGAGAGGAGCACCAGGAGTGCGGCAAGCCCGCGCAGGCCGTCGATCAGCCGATAGCGCGTCATGCCGTCTCCTTCTCGTCGCCGTCGCTCGCTACTCTGCAGTAGATTTCACCAGCACGCACTGGCGTATGCCGCGTGAACCCCTCCGGAGGCTAAACCCACCCATGACTGCGAGCGATCAACTGGCGCCGACCGACGGCGCGATCGACCACAGCCGACCCGTGCTGCGCGCGCGAGCACCACTGCGGATCTCGTTCGCCGGCGGCGGCACCGACGTCACGCCGTTCCCGGAGCGTGAGGGCGGTGCTGTTCTCTCGGCGACGATCTCGAGCTTCGCGTTCAGCACGCTGCGGCCCCGCACCGACGGCCAGGTCACCGTGCGGTCGCTCGACTACGGCACCTCGATCGGCTTCGGCATCGACGAGCCGGTCGAGTATGACGGCAAGCTCGACCTACCCAAGGCGGCCATCGCCCGGATCCGCGGCATCGAGGGCGCCCGACCGTCCGGCGGTTTCGACCTCTTCCTGCACACACAGGCGCCGCCCGGTTCCGGCCTGGGCTCGTCCAGCGCGGTAATGGTCTCGGTGATCGGACTGGTCGCCCAGCACTGCGGGCTCGACCTCACGCCATACGACGTGGCGGAGCTGGCCTATCGGCTCGAACGCGAGGACCTCGGGATCCCCGGCGGATCCCAGGACCAGTACGCCGCGGCGTTCGGCGGCTTCAACTACATCGAGTTCCGCTCCGACGAGGTCATCGTGAACCCGCTGCGGGTGCGCGACGACACCGTGCACGAACTCGAACACAACATGCTGCTGGCGTTCACCGGCAACACCCGGGTCAGTGACCACATCATCGAGGACCAGCGCTCGCGCTACGAGACCGGCAACGCCGAAGCGCTCGAGGGCCTGCGCGCGCAGAAAGCGCTCGCCGAGCGGATGAAGGTCGCGCTCGTGCGCGGCGAGGTCGACCGGTTCGGCCGGTTGCTCGGTGAGGCGTGGTCGCAGAAACGCAAGATGTCCGATCGCATCTCGACGCCGCTGATCGACCGGGCCGTGACGACCGCCCTGAATGCCGGCGCGCTCGGCGGCAAGGTCACCGGCGCAGGCGGCGGCGGGCACCTCGTCTTCGTCTGCGAATTCGAACGGCGACACATCGTCGCGCAGGAACTCATCGCGCTGGGGTTGACGATCTCGGAGATCACCTTCAGCCAGCAGGGCGTCACCACCTGGAGAGGACAACACTGATGCCGACCGGACACGCGTTGCACGACGTGGCGCCCGAACGCCGCGGGCCGGCGGTCGCCGAGCGCCAGCAGAAGGGGCTCGCCTCCTGGGCGGAGCTGTCGCGCTCACTCACCGAGCCCGACCTCGTCGCGCAGGTCGACGCCGCAGGCACCGCGCTGCTCGACGCGCTGGTCGAGGAGGCACGCTGCTGGTCGCCGGCAACGGCGGCAGCGCCGCGATCGCCAGTCACGTGGCCGCCGAGTTCATCGGCAAGTGCATCCTGGACCGTGCGCCGCTGCCGGCGGTCAACCTGGCCGAGTCGCTCAGCTCAATTACCGCTGTTGCCAACGATTACGCGTATGACGAGACCTTCGCGCGGGGCATCGCCGCCCTCGGGCGCCCCGGCGACGTGTTCCTCGCGATGAGCACCAGCGGCTCCAGCCGCAACATTCTGCGGGCCCTGGACGTCGCCCGTGAGCACGACATGCTGACCATCGTGCTGACCGGTGAGCAGGGGCGCGGCCTGGCCGGTCGAGCCGATCACGTCCTGGCCGTGCCGTCGACCGAGACCCCGCGGATCCAAGAGGCGCACATGCTCTGGACGCACGTGTGGTGCGAAGCGGTCGACGTCGTGTGTCAGTGACTCTCGATGACGCCGAGCTGCTCGGCGAATGCCGAGCGCCCATTCCGCGGCCCAGCGGGCCGGGTCGGGCGCCATACGACCTGGTGCTGCTGGACCGCGACGGCACGCTCAACGTCCACCGCCCCGGCTACGTCGCCGATCCTGCCGACCTGGTGCTGCTGCCCGGAGCTGCGCAAGCCGTGGCCGCGCTGAACAGCGCAGGCTGCGCGGTCGTGCTGGTCACCAATCAACGCGGTATGGCGACGGGGGACCTGACCCGGCAGCAGTTGCTCGACGTCCATCGGTCGCTCATCGCCCAGCTGGCCGATGCCGGTGCGCGGCTGGACGCCATACAAGTGTGTCCGCACGAAAGGAGCACCTGCGACTGCCGCAAACCGCGCGCAGGTCTGGTGCGCGAGGCCCTGCGCCGCTCTCCCTGGGCGACGCCGGAGCGATGCGTTCTGCTCGGCGATCAAGGCAGTGATCTGGCCGCCGCCACGACCGCGGGCGTTACCGGAGTGCGGGCCGGCGGTGCCGGGCCGTCTCTGCAGGTGGTCGTTGAAAAATTGATTCGCGACTACGCAACCCGTGTGTGACACAACTCGCACCGTTACTGCTACTGTCCGGTAAGTTCCAGCTCACAACCGGAGGTCAGACCAGTGCGGAAATCCGCGATCGTCATCGGATTTGGCGCGTTCTTCGTGACCATGGCGCTCCTGCTGAAGTTTTACGCCTTTGACAGGTTGGCCGTCATTCCGGCGGACCAGAACACCAAGCAGGTCGCTGTCGACAAGAACGCCTACCTGTTCGACGCAGGCACCTTGAAGTTCCAACACACCACGCTGACGACGACCATCGGTGCTGTCGCGCTGAAGGACGAGAGCAAGAAGTTCGGTCACAACTCCGCCATCTTCAGCAAGTGGCAGTATTCGTCGATCCCGCAGACCAAGACCGCTCAGCAGGGCTTCACCGAGAAGTTCGCCGTCGACCGGCACACGGGCGAGGTCATCAAGTGGAGCGGTGACGAGGAGAACGGCAAGGCCGTCGAGCACAAGGGCTACACGGTCAAGTTCCCGTTCGGCGCCAAGAAGACGACCTACCCCTACTGGGACTCGTCGATCGAGAAGACGATGAACATGAAGTTCGCCGGCACCGAGAAGATCGATGGCCTGGAGGTCTACCGCTACGAGGGCACTGTCCCGCGGCAGTCCCTGACGACCGAGCCCACCAAGGACACCCCGGGGTTCCTCTTCGGCGGCGCCAAGAGCAGCCCCGGAGTCAAGGCGACGTACGACTACGCCAACGACCGAATCATCTGGGTCGAGCCGCAGACCGGCGCGTTCATCAAGGTCAGCGAGGGGCAGAAGCAGTGGCTGACCGACCCCAAGACGAACAAGTCGGTCCAGGTGTTGCAGACCACGTCGGTCTTCGACAACGCGACGGTCAAGTCGAACGTCGACGAGTACAAGGGCAAGGCCTCCCAGCTGAAGGCGCTGAAGATCGCACCGTGGATCCTGGGCATCCTTGGCATTCTGTTGCTGATCGGTGGTGCGGCGATGGCCGTGTTGTTCGGTCGCCGGAACAACGTTGACGACAACGGCTACGACGACGGCGATTACGATGCCCGGGACGACGAGACCCAGGGTGGCGTGACCGGACTGCTCGGTGACGACACGAACGAGTTGCCCTCCCGTCACGCGACCCGCCTCGACAAGGACAGCTGAAGAACTTCCCGGCTCAACCCGGCTGATTGACGGCTTCTTCACCGCGTGACGGCCCCATCCGGCCCGTCACTCAGGGAGGAAGCCGTCACCCGTTGTGGGGCTTCTCGGCCACAAAGATGGCGGTCCCGGGGAGGATCCGTCCGCGGGCCGGCGACCAGCCGCCCCACACCTGCGGGTTACGGTCCGGCCACTCCGGCTCGACGAGGTCGACGAGAGTGAGTCCCGCCGCCGCCAGCTCCCGAACCCGGTCGCCGAGGGTTCGATGGTGCTCGACGTAGGTGGCGGTGCCGTCGACACCCTCTTCGACATACGGGGTGCGGTCGAAGTACGACCGGTCCGCGACCAAGCCCTCGGGCCCCGGCGCGTCGGGGAACGCCCACCGAACCGGATGCGTGGTGGAGAAGACGAAACGGCCGCCGGGCCGCAGCACACGTGCCGCCTCCCGCATGATCGCGGCGCTGTCGGCCACGAACGGCACCGCACCGTATGCCGTGAAGACGACGTCGAACGAGGCCGCCGCGAAGGGGAGTGCAGTCGCGTCGCACTGCGCGAGGGGGAGCGTCGCACCGGATCGGGCGTCGATCGCGGCGGCTTGGCGCAGCATTCCGGCGGACAGGTCGGTCGACAGGACTCGGGCGCCCTGCGCCGCCGCGAACCGCCCACCCTGTGCGGCGCCGGCACCGATCTCCAGGACGTCGCATCCGGCCAGCGGACCGAGCAGGCCGAGCTCGGATTCGGTGAAACCCTCTGGGCCCCAGACGAGTTCGTCGTCCCTCAGGAAGTCACCGTGCTCGGCGTAGTATGCAACGGCCTCGTCGTCCCACCAAGCGCGGTTCGCTGCCTGCGTTTCCGCGCCGCCGACTGCCCGGCGTCCGACTCCGAAGGTGTCCATCCGGTCGGCTCAACTCCTTGTCTCGACCCCTTTTGACCCAGCTGTGGACGGGCCGATAGGATCAACACGCGCACGCATGTGCGTGTCAGGGGATCCCCACTCGGCACCGTCGGTGACGACGAGGCCCTTGACGATGGCCTCCGTGTTACCGGCTTCGGCCCGTGACTCCTGGCTATTCCAACACATTGTCCATCTCTAGAGTCCACCGAAGGTTTCCTACTACATGACTGCCACCACCACCTCCCAGGTCGCGATCAACGACATCGGATCCGAGGAGGAGCTGCTCGCCGCCATCGACGCGACGATCAAGCACTTCAATGACGGCGACATCGTTGACGGTGTCATCGTCAAGGTCGACCGGGACGAAGTCCTCCTCGACATCGGCTACAAGACCGAGGGCGTCATCCCCTCGCGAGAGCTGTCCATCAAGCACGACGTCGACCCGAATGAGGTCGTGGCGGTCGGCGATGAGGTCGAAGCCCTCGTTCTCCAGAAGGAGGACAAGGAAGGCCGCCTCATCCTGTCCAAGAAGCGCGCACAGTACGAGCGCGCCTGGGGCACCATCGAGACCATCAAGGAAGAAGACGGCGTCGTCACCGGCACCGTCATCGAGGTCGTCAAGGGCGGCCTCATCCTGGACATCGGCCTGCGCGGCTTCCTGCCGGCATCGCTGGTCGAGATGCGTCGGGTCCGCGACCTCCAGCCGTATGTCGGCAAGGAGATCGAGGCCAAGATCATCGAGCTCGACAAGAACCGCAACAACGTGGTCCTGTCGCGTCGCGCCTGGCTCGAGCAGACCCAGTCGGAGGTCCGCACGACCTTCCTCAAGGAGCTGCAGAAGGGCCAGGTCCGCTCCGGTGTGGTCAGCAGCATCGTCAACTTCGGTGCGTTCGTCGACCTCGGTGGCGTCGACGGTCTGGTGCACGTCTCCGAGCTGTCCTGGAAGCACATCGACCACCCGTCCGAGGTCGTCGAGGTCGGCGACGAGGTCACCGTCGAGGTGCTGGACGTCGACATGGACCGCGAGCGTGTCTCCCTGTCGCTCAAGGCGACCCAGGAAGACCCGTGGCAGCACTTCGCTCGCACGCACGCCATCGGCCAGGTCGTGCCGGGCAAGGTCACCAAGCTGGTGCCGTTCGGTGCGTTCGTTCGCGTCGAGGACGGCATCGAAGGTCTGGTCCACATCTCCGAGCTGGCCGAGCGCCACGTGGAGCTGCCGGAGCAGGTCGTCCAGGTCGGCCAGGAGATCTTCGTCAAGGTCATCGACATCGACCTCGAGCGTCGCCGCATCTCGCTGAGCCTCAAGCAGGCCAACGACGACGCTGCCGCCGCGACCGACTTCGACCCGACGCTCTACGGCATGGCCGCGGAGTACGACGAGCAGGGCAACTACAAGTACCCCGAGGGCTTCGACCCGGAGTCGGGCGAGTGGCTCGAGGGCTACGAGACCCAGCGCGAGAAGTGGGAGAAGCAGTACGCCGAGGCGCACTCCCGCTACGAGGCTCACCAGGAGCAGATCGAGCGCGCCCGCAAGGACGACGCGGAGGCTGCCGCCACCGCTGCGACCTCGGGTTCGACCTCGTACTCCTCGGAGTCCGCTGGTGCCGAGTCCGCTGCACCGGCGGAGTCCTCCTCTTCGTCGCCGGCAGCCGCCGCTCCGGCGGAGGGCACGCTGGCCTCCGACGAGGCGCTGGCCGCACTGCGCGAGAAGCTCACCGGCAACTGAGCTGAGTCCCAGCTGTAGCTGAACAACCGAAAGCCCCTGGAACCAAACGGTTCCAGGGGCTTTCGCTGTGCGGGCGCGTGGTTTCGGGGTCGGCGCACACAACCGGCGACGGTCGCTGATTGTGCGTGGGTGAGGGGAGATCGGCGTACATAACCGGCGACGGTCGCCGGTCAGGCCCGGGCGGCCGGCGCCTTTTTGGGGAAGAGCGTGTAGCTGAACGAAATGGCGGCGTCGATCGCGAGTATGACGGTCCACAGCTGCACGGTGTTCAGCAGCGCCTCCGTGCGCGACGAGTCATGTATGGCGACGATCGCCAGTCCGAGCAGCGCAGCGCCGACGGCATACGCGCGCAGGTGGGCGTACCAGCCCGAGCGTTCGTATGCCGCCTTGGCGGCTCCGTACTTGGGCTTCTTCGGCGGCGGCGGACCGCCGGCGAACCGATGAGCGAAGCGCACGTCGGCCCACTGCAGCAGGCGATGCCCGAACCCGACGGAGACGCCGATGTAGATGGCGGCCAGGCCATGGGCGGCAGTTGCTGCGCCGCCGCCTCGCAGGTCAAGCACGGACGCGACGAGCAACACCAGGTCGACAGCGGGTGCCAAGGCGAGCAGCACACCCGAAAGGCGTTGTCGCTTCAGCAGATAGCGGCAGGCGAGGCCGGCCAGCAAGAACAACCAGAAGCCGATTTCACACGTCACGATGACACCGATCAGCACGACAGACGATCCCCTTAATTCACACAAGCGTGACATATCCAAAATAACACGATTGTGTGATAAAAAGACACCATGCCGAAGGTTGTCGACCATGCCACGCGCCGAGCGCAGATCGTCGATGCCGTGATCCGAGTGGTGCACCGCGCCGGTTATGCGGGCGTGTCCGTGCGATCGGTCGCCGAGGAAGCCGGCTGGTCCACGGGCGCGATCCGGCACTACTTCGCCAGCCAGCAGGAGTTGATCGCTTTCGCGATGGCAGACCTGGCCGAGCGGGCGCACCGCCGCATCGATGTTGCCGGGCAGCTGGCTACGGATGTCGAAGGCGTGGCGAGGCTGCTGGAGGAAGTGCTTCCGCTGGACGCGGCGCGGCGTGCCGAGTCGGAGATGTGGATGGCGTTGGCGATCGCGGCGCGCACCGAGCCGCAGCTCGCGACCGTATGGCGTGAGGTGCACGGCCAATTGCGGGGCTTGATGGAGTCGTGCGTGCTCATGCTCGGGCAGCTGAGCGGGCAGGCGGTCGACGTCCGGACCGAGACCGACCGACTGCACGCGCTGATCGACGGAATGGCATTGCACGGAACGCTGGCGCCGCGGTTGTCCGCGGCACGGATGCGCGCCGCCTTGCGACTGCACCTCAGCCAGTTGGTCGGGGACTAGCAGCCCCCGACCCACTGGGCTCAGTGCTGGTGCGGCTGGGTCTCGCCGATTGCCCGCAGTGCGAGGGTCGAGTGCGCGTAGGCGCCCCGGCCCGCATCTCCGCCGCCACCCAGACCGCCTCCATGATCTCCTCGGGCGTCGCGCCCTTGCGCTTGGCGAGCTTGGTGTGACCGTCGATGCAGTAGGGGCACTGCGTCGTGTGAGCGACCGCGACGGCGATCAGCTGCTTGGTCTTCTCCGGGAGCGCGCCCTCGGCGAAGACGGCCTTGCTGAAAGCGGTGAACGCGTCATACGCAGCGGGGGCCAACTCCTTGCGGCGCTGGTCGATCTCGCGGGTCGCTGGTTCGTAGAGGCTTTCGGCCACGGCAGGCACTCCTTCGGAAGGAAACGGACGGTACTTTCACGTTAGACCGCGACAGCCCGCCGTCCGCTCGACCCCGGTGATCTAGAGTCTCGCCCGTGCTCTATGTGGGACTCAGCGGCGGGATCGGCTCCGGCAAGTCGACCGTTTCGGCGCGGCTCGCCGCGCTGGGGGCGGTCGTGATCGACGCGGACGCGCTCGCACGTGAGGTTGTCGAACCCGGCAGCGACGGAATGGCAGAAATTGCCGGGCGGTTCGGCGCAGACGTGCTGCTGCCGGACGGTTCACTGAACCGTCCGGCCCTTGGTGCGATCGTCTTTGCCGATGAGGCCGCCCGCCGCGACCTCGAGGCAATCACCCACCCTCGGATCCGCGAGTTGACCGGGGAGCGCCGTGCGCAGGCGTCTCGCGACGCCATCGTCGTGCACGACATGCCACTACTGGTCGAGGCCCATCTGGCTCCGGACTACCACCTGACGGTGATCGTCGATGCGGCGCAAGAGGTACGCATCGAGCGAGTCATGCGGGACCGCGGTATGACGCACGACGCGGCGCTGGCCAGGATCTCCGCCCAGGCCACCGATGCGCAGCGGTATGCCGTCGCCGACGTGCTCCTGAACAACAACGGCACCCGGGATCAGCTGCTCGACCAGGTGGAAACCCTGTGGCGGGAACGACTTTCGCCATACAACGAAAATCTGATCGCTGATCGGGGAGTACGCCGTCCGCTCCCGACCCGACTCGTCGACCCGAATCCGGACTGGCCCGGCATCGCTGCGCGCTCGAACGCTCGCCTGCGACACCAGCTCGGTGTCGCCGGCCTGGGAGAGCAGGTCAAAGGCATCGACCACATCGGGTCCACGAGCGTCCCGGATCTCCCGGCGAAGGACGTCATCGACCTACAGCTGCGAGTCGAAGACCTGGCAGTCGCCGGTTCCGCGCGGTTTCGGGAAGCCCTGCGGGCAGCCGGATTCGTCGACGGACGTCCGAGCGAGGACACCGTGCACAGGTGGGCTCCCGATCCCAAGCTCTGGACGAAGTACTACTTCAACGGGGCCGACCCGCAGGTCGTCCATCACCTGCACGTTCGTCAGGCGGACGGACCCGGCGCCGACGTCGCGCTCCTGTTCCGGGAATGGCTGCGAGCGAACCCCGCCGAACGCGACGCCTACGCCGCCGAGAAGCGGCGACTGGCAGCGCTATATCCGGGCGGCACGGAGGCGACCCGTGGCGACTACCCGGAAGCGAAAGAGCCATGGATCACAGCCGCACTGTTGCGGGCGCGTGAGTGGCGAGCCGGCACCGGCGGGCAGCTAACGAAGTAACAGTTCGGTCGTGTAGGGCGATAGTTACCCCCGCGCCGACCGTGGGCACACTAATGTTCAGGCCGTGTTGTCCATCGTCGATCAGGCTTTGCGCTCGTGACCGCGTCCTCCGACACCGCCCCGGTGCCGGCGCGATCCGGTCCGCCCGCTCCGGTGGGTGCGCCTCCGCTGCGACGTGGGAAGCCGTATGGCGAGTGGCTTCTCGCGGCCGGCCTGCTGCTGCCGAACCTCGCGCTGCTGGTGATCTTCACCTATCGGCCGTTGCTGGACAACATCCGCTTGTCCTTCACCGACTGGAACATTTCATCGTCGTTCGCTGACTACATCGGCTTCCGGAACTACGTGACCTGGTTCCACGACCCCAACTCGCACCAGGTCCTGCTCAACACGCTGATCTTCACCGTCGCGACGGTGGTCGTCTCGATGGCGCTCGGGCTGGGGCTGGCGCTGCTGCTCGACCAGAAGCTGCGTGGCCGCAACCTCGTGCGGTCGGCGATCTTCGCGCCGTTCGTCATCTCCGGCGCTGCGGTCGGTCTCGCCTTCGAGTTCGTGTTCGACCCGAACTTCGGCCTGATCCGCGACCTCGGTCACCGGGTGGGCATCACCGTGCCGGACTTCTACCAGCGACCCGGGTGGGCGCTGGTCATGGTGACCCTCACCTTCATCTGGAAGAACCTGGGCTACACGTTCGTCATCTACCTGGCGGCGCTGCAGGGGCGTCGCTCGGACCTGGACGAGGCCGCCGAGATCGACGGTGCGTCCGCGTGGCGGCGGTTCTACAAGGTGCTGCTGCCGCAACTGCGCCCGACAACGTTCTTCCTGTCGATCACGGTGCTGCTCAACTCGGTGCAGGTCTTCGACATCATCAACGTCATGACGCGCGGAGGGCCGCAGGGCTATGGCACCTCGACGATGGTTTATCAGGTCTACCAAGAGACGTTCGTCAACAGCAAAGCCGGGTATGGCGCGACGATCGCGACCATCATGTTCCTGATCCTGTTGGTCATCACGGTGGTTCAAGTGCGAGTGATGGACAGGGGGTTGAAGAGTGACTGACCTCAGCGAGGACGTCGAGGTTGACGTGACCGAGCCCCGTCGCGGCGCACACGGTGCGGAGGCGATGTCGCACTCCGGGCCGGCGATGAAGGTCGCGGGCTACGCGGCGATGGTTGTGGTGTTCCTCGTGATAGCGGTGCCGCTCTACTGGATCGTCATCACGTCGTTCAAGAAGCAGCCGGACATCTACACCCAGCCGGCGGAGTGGTGGCCCAAGCACTTCACGACCAAGCCCTACAGCGATGCGACGACCCAGATCGCCTTCTGGGACTACTTCCGGAACTCGGTGATCATCACCTCGATCCTGTCGGTCACCAAGATCGTCCTGGGTGTGCTCAGTGCATATGCGTTGTCGTTGTTGCGTTTCCCGGGACGCAATCTGCTCTTCATGATCGTCATCGCGGCGTTGATGGTGCCCAATCAGATCACCGTGATCTCCAACTACGCACTGGTCAGTCAGCTCGGCTGGCGCAACACCTACCAGGGCATCATCATCCCGCTTGCCGGAGTCGCATTCGGCACATTCCTGATGCGCAATCAGTTCCTGTCGGTGCCGGGGGAGATCATCGAGGCAGCCCGGCTGGACGGTGCCGGCCCGTTGAAGATGCTGTGGCGCGTGGTGCTACCGATGTCGTGGCCGACGCTCATCGCTTTCGCGATCATCACGGTGGTCAACGAGTGGAACGAATACCTGTGGCCGTTCCTGATGTCCGACGACCAGCGCACCGGGACATTGCCGATCGGCCTGACCTTCTTGCAGAACAACGACGGCATCTCGCAGTGGGCGCCAATCATGGCGGCCACGGTGTTGGCCATGCTGCCGGTGCTCATTCTCTTCCTGGCATTGCAACGACACATGATCAAGGGCCTGACCGCGGGTGCGGTCAAGGGCTGAGCCGGTTTTCTCGAACAAGGGAGTAACAGCATGTCCAACCTCACACGACGCGGTGTCCTCGGCGCGACCGGCGGCGTAGCCGTCGCCGCCGGTCTGACCGCGTGCGCCGGCACCGGATCGAAGCCGAAGAGCGGTGGGTCGGGTGGCAGCACGGCCGGCGGTGGCAGCAGCAGCACGATCGACTTCTGGAGCAACCACCCCGGCAAGTCGCAGGCCACCGAGAAGAAGCTGATCGCCGCCTTCGAGAAGGCCAATCCGGGCCTGAAGGTCAAGCTGACCGACGCGGGCAAGGACTACGAGGAAGTCGGCCAGAAGTTCAATGCCGCGCTGGCCGGCGGCCAACTGCCGGACGTGATCGTGACCTCCGACGTGACGTGGTTCAACTTCGCGTTGAACAACCGCTTCACGGACATGGGTGCGCTCTTCAAGAAGGAGGGCTTGTCGACATCCGATTACGTCGATGGCCTGTATGCCGACTACCTCTACAACGGCAAGCACTACGCGATTCCCTACGCTCGCTCGACCGTGCTGTTCATGTACAACAAAGACGTCTTCCAGAAGGCCGGCGTACCGGACCGGTCTCCGCGGTCGTGGGATGAGTTCAGTCAATGGGCACCGAAGCTGCAGGCCGCACTGGGCGGCGGCAAGCACGCGTTGATCCTCGACGACGGCGCCGACTACCTCGACTGGACCTTCCAGTCCATCGCCTGGTCGTATGGCGGTGGCTATTCGAAGGAGTGGAAGACCACTTTCTCCGACCCGAACACCATCAAGGCGGCCAAGGTGCTGCAGGGCTGGGCCAAGGCAGGCCAGCTGAAGACCTCGGCCGACTCTGCCAGCGACTTCGGTGCAGGTCTCGGCGCCGTGTTGCTGGAGTCCACCGGTGACCTCGGTGGCTTCAAGGACGTTCCCTTCAAGCTCGGCGCCGGTTTCGTGCCCGCCCCGGGCGGCGTCAAGTGCTGCCCGACCGGTGGCGCCGGAGTCGCGATACCGGAGGGGATCTCCGACGCGCGCAAGGCGAACGCCGCCAAGTTCGTCGAGTTCCTCACCAACGCGCAGAACACGTCGACCTTCACCCAGGCGACCGGCTACATGCCGGTCCGCAAGTCGGCACTGGCTCTGCCGGAGGAGGCGGCATACCTGACGAAGAACCCCAACTTCAAGGTCGCCGTCGACCAGTTGCCCAAGACTCGGCCGCAGGACTACGCACGCGTCTTCGTCCCCGGTGGTGGTGCGACCATCGGCCAGGGCCTGGACAAGATCGTCGCCGGCTCGAACGTCGAGCAGATCCTCAAGGGTCTCGACAGCTCGATCACCAAGGCCTACGAGTCCCAGGTGAAGCCGAAGCTCAAGGCTTGATCTCCGATGGCATCGGTCTATTTCGAAGGCGCGACCCGACGGCACAAGGGCAACACGAAGCCCTCGGTGGACAGCGTGACGCTGGACATCGAGGACGGCGAGTTCCTCGTGCTCGTCGGGCCGTCCGGCTGCGGGAAGTCCACGACCTTGCGGATGCTCGCCGGTCTCGAGCCGGTCGACGAGGGGCGGATCCTCATCGACGGGCACGACCAGAAGGGCGTCCGGCCGAGAGACAGGGACGTGGCGATGGTCTTCCAGAGCTATGCGCTCTACCCGAACATGTCGGCGGAAGAAAACATGGCGTTCGCGCTGCGCAACGCCGGGGTGAGCAAGGCCGCCGCCCATGCCCGGGTGATGGAGGCGGCGGAGATCCTGGAGTTGGAGGAGCTGCTGAAGCGCAAGCCCGGCCAGCTCTCCGGTGGCCAGCGGCAGCGGGTGGCGATGGGGCGCGCCATCGTGCGGGCGCCGAAGGTCTTCTGCATGGACGAGCCGTTGTCCAACCTCGACGCCAAGCTGCGCGTCTCGACTCGGGCGCAGATCGCGGCGTTACAGCGGCGACTCGGAGTGACGACGGTCTACGTCACCCACGATCAGACGGAGGCCATGACGATGGGTCACCGGGTGGCGGTGCTGCGCGACGGTGTCCTGCAGCAGGTGGACACACCCGAGGCTCTCTATGACCACCCGGTCAACATCTTCGTTGCAGGATTCATCGGCTCGCCGGCCATCAATCTGATCGATGCGACGGTGCGGGATGGGAAGGCCGAGTTCTATGGCGCAACAGTGCCGTTGGAGCGCGATCGTGGTGGTTCGGCCGAGCGCGTCACGGTCGGCATCCGTCCGGAGTCGTGGACGATCGGCGATTCCCGTGCATCGAACGGCGTGGCACTCAACGTGGAGCTGGTGGAGTCGCTCGGTGCGGAGGTGTTCGTCTACGGCAAGCCGGACGCTGCCGGCGAGGACGGCCCGCGCCTGACCGTGCGCACGGACAAGAAGCATCGTCCGAACGAAGGTGAGATCGTGCGGGTGACGCCGGCGGCGGAGGAGGTCCACGTCTTCGACGCGGACTCCGGCGCGCGGCTCTGACACCTCGCATTCGCGTCACCGCTGCGTCGTCTGGTGGGTCTGACGCTCGCCGGCGCGATGACGATCGCGGTCTTCGGAGCGTGGCTGACCGCGAAGCTGTGGTCGGTTCGTAGTTAGTTGTCGAAGTACAACCATTGCGTGTTTATAATAGTTGTATGACGACAACTAAAGCGACGCCGGTCGGAGTCTGGTTGAACCTGATGGCGTTGGTCATGGACAACAAGTGGATCGTGCGCGAGATGCTCGAGGACCGCACGCTCGGGCTGCCGTGGAGTGGCTATCGGGCCTTACGGCGAGTGGAGCGCACCCCGATGTCCCAGGGCGAGCTGGCGGAAAGAATGGGTGTCGACGCTCCGGCGATCTCGGGAACCGTCGGCGATCTGGCCGGCCGCGGTTTCGTGGAGCGGGTGGCGGACCCCAGCGATGGCCGTCGCAAGCTGGTGCACATCACCGAAGCCGGGCGGAACCTGCTGGAGAGCTTGCGCGGCACCGACGTCGTACCACCCCCGGTCGCGACGCTGACCGCGGCCGAGCGTCGCGAGCTCACCCGGATGATCGAGAAGATGCGCGAGGCGACCGAGCGATGAGCGATCTCAGTCGCAGTCGTCGGTTGGGAGTGCTCGCGATCTGCTGCATGAGCCTGTTCATCGTCGGGATCGACTCGACGGCGGTCAACCTCGCCATACCGTCGATCGGGCGTGACCTGGGCGCAAGCGGTTCTCAGCTGCAGTGGGTTGTCGACGCCTACACCTTGGTGCTCGCGAGCCTGCTGATGCTGTCCGGATCGATGGGGGACCGCATCGGCCGACGGAGGGTCTTCCAGGTCGGCCTCGTCCTCTTCGGGGTCGGCTCGATCTGCTGCTCCCTGGCGCCCAACCCAGGATTGTTGATCAGTGCGAGAGGCCTGCAGGCGATCGGTGGGTCGATGCTCAACCCGGTGGCAATGTCCATCATCACCAACACTTTTCGCGATCCTCGCGAACGCGCGCAGGCCATCGGCATGTGGGGCGGCGTGATCGGCCTGAGTATGGCGCTGGGACCGGTCATCGGCGGCGCGTTGGTCGCAGGTGTCGGCTGGCGGGCCATCTTCTGGATCAATGTGCCGGTGGTGGCTGCCGCCGTCATACTCACCGGGCTGTTCGTGCCCGAATCACGTGCCGACCGGGTGCGTCGTCTCGATCCGGTGGCGCAGGCGCTGGTGGTCGTGATGCTGACCGCCGTGACCTACGCGATCATCGAGGGCGGATCGCTCGGCTGGACCTCGGCCATCGTCCTGGGTTGCTTCGCTGCCACCCTGGTCGCCGCCGCTGTCCTGGTTCGATGGGAGTTGCGGCGCGCGGAGCCGTTGCTCGACCCGCGCTTCTTCCGCAGCATCCCGTTCAGCGGAGCCATCGTCTCCGCAGTCGTCGGATTCTGTGCGATGGCCGGGTTCCTCTTCCTCAATACCCTTTATTTGCAGGACGTTCGGGGCATGTCCGCGCTCCACGCGGGGCTGATGACACTGCCGATGGCGGTGTCCGTCGCTATCGTCGGGCCGGTGTCCGGGCGGATGGTCGGAGATCGTGGGGTGCGCCTGCCGATGTGCATAGCGGGCATCGGTATCGGACTGAGCGCCATACTCCTGCTGCGGATCGACAACCACACCAGCCTGGTCTACCTGGGCTTCGCCTACCTGTGCTTCGGTCTCGGCTTCGGGATGCTCAACGCGCCGATCACCAACTCGGCGATGTCGGGGATGCCGCGCGCGCAGGCCGGTGTGGCGGCCGCGATCGCGTCCACCAGCCGGCAGGTCGGTGGGTCGCTCGGCGTCGCGGTGCTGCCGGCGATCGCCTTCGGCCAGTTGCACGGGAGTATGGCGGGCGGCTTCGCGAGCGCAACGCATCCGGCCTGGATCGTCATGCTCGGCTGCGCAGTGGTCCTCGTCGGACTCGCGTTCGTCCTGACCGGGGGTATCGCACTGCGCTCCGGGCAACGCGTCGCAGCCGAGCTGGGAGCGTCGTGAGCACGATCTAGGGTGGAATCATGCGCGGTGAATACAAGGTTTTTGGTGGCAAGCTCGTCGCAGTCGATGTCGAGGTCGAATCCGGCCGATTGGCAAAGGTTTCCGTCTCCGGCGACTTCTTCCTCGAACCCGACGACGCGCTGGAGGACATCAATGCCGCGCTGACCGGTATGCCCGCCGATGCCTCGGTCGAGCAGCTTGCCGGTGCGATCACCGGAGCGCTGGATCCGCAGGTGAAGCTGATCGGTTTCGACGCGGACTCGGTGGGCGTGGCCGTGCGTCGCGCCCTCGGTAAGGCCACCGGCTGGGACGATCACACTTTCGACGTCATACCGGCGACCGTGCTGCGGCCGGTCGAGCACGTCGCTCTGGACGAGGTGATCGCGCGCGAAGTGGCTGCCGGGACGCGGCCGCCGACTCTCCGCTTCTGGGACTGGGACTCACCGCTGGTGGTCATCGGATCGTTCCAGAGCTATCGGAACGAGATCGATGCGGAAGGTGCCGCGAAGTACGGAATCGACGTCGTACGAAGGATTTCCGGCGGCGGCGCGATGTTCATGGAGCCCGGCAACTGCATCACCTACTCGCTGGTCGTGCCGACCTCCATGGTGGAGGGGCTGAGTTTCGAGCGGTCCTATGCATTCCTCGACGAGTGGGTGATGGGGGCGCTGGCCGAGGTCGGCATCAACGCCCACTACGTGCCGCTCAACGACATCGCCTCCGACAAGGGCAAGATCGCCGGTGCCGCGCAGAAGCGCTTCGCCGACGGCGCGGTGCTGCACCACGTGACGATGGCCTACGACATCGACGCCGACAAGATGCTCGAGGTGCTGCGCATCGGCCGGGAGAAGATGTCGGACAAGGGCACCAAATCGGCGAACAAGCGCGTCGATCCGATGCGTTCGCAGACGGGTCTGCCGCGCGAGCAGATCCTGGAGACGTTTACCCGGTCGTTCCTCGCGCGCTACCGGAGCGAGTTGTCGTCATACACCGACGACGAGTTGACCGAAGCGCGTCGCCTGGTCGAGGAGAAGTTCGGCACCCAGGAATGGACGCACCGCGTTCCCTGAGCGAGCGGGCGTCAGCCGCGCCCGAGCAGCGTGCCGCCGTTGACCTGCAGGATCTGGCCCGTCGTCCAGCCCGCATCCGGTGAGGCGAGATATGCGACAGCTTCGGCCACCTCGTCCGGCGTGCCAGGTCGTCCGGCAGGTATGACGGACGTGCGGCTCGCGGCGAGCTCCGGATTTTCGGCGAGGCGCTCGGCCCAGAACTCGGTGTCGGGGACGAAACCGGGTGCGATCGCGTTGACCGTAATGCCTTCTGCAGCAACGGAACTCGCCAGGTCGAGCATCCACGCGTTGACGGCTGCCTTGGCTGCGCCATACGAACCAGAACCCCGGAGGGCGGCGATCGAACTCATGGCGACGACGCGACCTCCCGGGCGGGACAAGTGCGGCAAAAGTGCATGGGCGAGCAACACCGTGGACAGCACATTCCCGTCGAAGTCGGCCCGCCACGACCGGGCAACGTCCTCGAGCGCAGCACCACCGCCGACGCCGTAGTTGCCGCCCGCGTTGGCGACCAGCACGTCGAGGCTGCCCCCGGCTGCCACTTCGTCAGCAAGAGTGCGGACGGCCTCGACATCGGTCAGGTCACAGCTGTGGGTGGTCACATTTGCCAGCTCGTCGACTTCGCGCAGCTCGTCGGCCGCAGCCGTAAGCACTTCGGCGCGACGACCGACGAGGATCAGCTCCGGCTCCTCGACGAGCATGCGGTGCGCGATGGCCTTGCCGATGCCGGTGCCGCCACCGGTGATGAGGATGCGTCGGGTCATATCGCCCACGCTAGTCACCGGTGTCTGGTGAGTTCCGAGAGGCCGAATGCGCCGGCGCCACCCACGATTGCTCCGGCGGCGAGCAGCATGGCCAGGCCGCCGGTGGTCTGGTGCTCAAGCAGCGAGTCGTGCAACGCGAAAAGTGTTGCGCCACCAACGCATCCGCCGACAACTCCCAGCATCGCAGGGGTGAAGGGCGGAGTGTCGGAGATGACCCGGAGGTAGGCGCCCGCCACCACGACGAGCGCGAACAGGCACGCCCAGACGAACACGGTGACGACGAGCAACAGGACCGGTGGATAGCGCTCGATGAAGACCTTCGGACCGAGGAGCGGGGCCGCGAGCGTCAGCGCGAAGAGGGCGGCCGCAGCGATGGGGCGTCGGCGCGCGCGAGCAACCAGGTGCAGGTCGACCCAGCGCACTGCGTCGCTCACTGCCCGGACGCGACTGCCGTGTGCAACGGCATACGCCATCGTGACCAGATCTGATAGCCAATCCGGTTGTGCTGCAGCGGTTCCCGCGCGACATACGGCACGCAATGCACTCGTGACCCAGAGGGCTGACCCGAATGTCATGACGGTGAGCAGCGCCAAGCCCCCGATCTGTATGCCGGTCGACGTTGTCCAGGTCGCACGATGTCGCTGCAGGATGACGGCGACCCACTCAGCTGCTTCGGTGGCCAGGCACACCCCGAGCGCGACGTTGGCCATCCGCAGCCGGTCGGCCAGCCGTCGGATCGGCACCGGCTCGGTGCGTCGGTCGAGCAGGGAACGTGCCACGACAGCCACGACGAGCACGGGCAGCACGACCAGGTCGAGCGAAACGAAGACGTCATACGGATCGTCCTGCCAGGGCTGGCGCAGGTTCAGCGCGTCGTCGTTCTTGCTGAGGGTCGTCACCACGGCGAACAGCGTCGCGACGACCATGCCGGTGCGCACCGCGCGTCCGGCGCGCAGCCGAGCCTCGTCACCGGCGGGAAGATGGTCCATCGCCCCATTGCTACACGCTGCGTAGTACGTGTCAAGTAGTAATGTGCTTCGCGCGACGGCTCCCCGGGGTAGTCACAGGCGGTCGACGTCGGTGAGGTCGAGCGTCTCGATGTCCGGTGTTTCAGCCGGATCGAGGAACCGGTCGATGGCACGACCGGCAGCGCTGCCGATCAGCGTGCCGGCTGCGACGGCGACGACGGACCCAATGGCAACCGTGATCGCATCGAACCCGCCGCGCCCGGTGGCGATCTCGGTGGTGCTGAGCAGACCGAGACTGCCGGGCACCAGCAGCCAGAAGGCGGGCAGGAAGACGACCAGCCGCAGGGGTCGGCCGGACAACCGGTGGACGACTGCGGCCGCGAGACCCGCGATGGTCGCACCGGCCAGTGCACCGAGGACGAGGCCGGAGAGCGACTGGACCGTCGACTGCGTCGCAAACGTCAGCGCGAGCACCAGCAGGATCCACGGTATGGCGGCCCGCGACGCGGCCACGTTGATGACGATGCCGCAACCGATCACCAGCACACCGATGTATGGCGCCAGCGGCCCCAGGTCCTGGGCACGCACATTCGTCAGCGCGTCCAACTGCACACCGGTGACTGAGACGGCCGAGAAGAGCCCGGCTGCGAAGAGCACCAGTTGCATGACGCCCGAGACGAGTCGTGAACTGCCCGCGACCGCGGCGCCGGAGGCGATCTCCGACATACCCGTGACGATCACCGACCCGGGGAGCAGCACGGCGAATGACGCGACCATCGTGCGGAGGGTCCCGTGCAACGGCCAGTGCTGCGCGACGAGCAGCACCAGCACGCCTACCGTGAACGAGGCGAGCAGCGGCAGGAGAGTGCGCACCAACGCGAACCGCCGGCTGAGGATCACCAGCAACATCACGAGCAGCGAACTCGCGGCAGCGGTGACCAGGTCGCGCCAGGTCGGCTGCAGGATCGCGCAGATGCCGGTGCCGATCGGGACCAGTGCGAGGTCGGAGAGCCAGACCGGGCGGGACGACGGCATCGCCTCGATGTCGTCGAGTTCGCGCAACGCCTCCCCGTCGCTGACGCCGCCGCGCATCAGCCGCTCGTAGACGTCCTGCACCCGGGTGACCTGCTCGAGGCGCAGCGACCCGGCGACGGGTTCGAAGCCGACCGGTTCGTCCACGCCGAGTCCGGCGAAGATCCCGGTCGGTGTTGCCGCGACCCGTGCTCCTGGAGCGCCCATCCGCCGGGCGAGGAGCGTCACCTGCCACTCGACGTCGGGCACGGGAGCCCCGCCGGCGAGCAGCGCGCTGCCCATCCGCAGCAGCACTTCACGCGTCGGGGCCGTCATACCGACCATGATGACGGGTTGGGGGAACAACAACTGTCGGTGGCGACGTTTACGGTTACGTTATGCGCCCCACCACTGACCTGCAGCGCCGTGTCGCGCCGTTCGAGGTCATCTCCGAATACACCCCGAGTGGTGACCAGCCGACGGCCATCGCCGATCTGGCGCGCCGGGTGAAGGCGGGGGACCAGGACACCGTGCTGCTCGGCGCGACCGGCACCGGTAAGTCCGCGACGACCGCCTGGCTGATCGAGCAGGTGCAGCGGCCGACGCTGGTGATGGCGCCCAACAAGACGCTGGCCGCGCAGCTGGCCAATGAGTTCCGCGAGTTGCTGCCCAACAACGCGGTCGAATACTTCGTTTCCTATTACGACTACTACCAGCCCGAGGCCTACATCCCGCAGACGGACACCTACATCGAGAAGGACTCCTCGATCAACGACGAGGTCGAGCGGCTGCGGCACAGCGCGACCAACTCCCTGCTCACCCGGCGTGACGTCATCGTGGTCGCTTCCGTGTCGTGCATCTACGGTCTGGGCACACCCCAGGAGTATGTCGACCGGATGCAGTCGTTGCGGGTCGGCGCGCAGCTCGACCGCGACGATCTGCTGCGCAAGTTCGTGCAGATGCAATACACCCGCAACGACCTGGCGTTCACTCGTGGCACCTTCCGGGTGCGTGGTGACACGGTCGAGATCATCCCGGTCTACGAAGAGCTGGCGATCCGGATCGAGTTCTTCGGTGACGAGATCGAGCGCATCTACACCCTGCACCCGCTGACCGGCGAGATCGTGCGCGAGGAGGAGGAGATGTATGTCTTCCCCGCCTCGCACTACGTCGCCGGCCCGGAGCGGATGGAGCGGGCGATCTCCTCGATCGAGACCGAGCTCGAAGATCGGCTGGGAGCGCTGGAGAAGCAGAACAAGCTGCTGGAGGCGCAGCGATTGCGGATGCGCACCACCTACGACATCGAGATGATGCGGCAGGTCGGCGCGTGCTCCGGCATCGAGAACTACTCGCGGCACATCGACGGCCGTGGTCCTGGCACGGCGCCCAACTGCCTGCTCGACTACTTCCCGGAAGACTTCCTGCTGGTCATCGACGAGTCGCACCAGACGGTGCCGCAGATCGGTGCGATGTACGAAGGCGACATGTCCCGCAAGCGGATGCTGGTCGACCACGGCTTCCGGCTGCCCAGCGCCATGGACAACCGGCCGCTGAAGTGGGAGGAGTTCCTCGAGCGCATCGGCCAGACGGTCTACCTGTCGGCGACGCCGGGCGACTACGAGCTGGCCAAGTCCGACGGGGTGGTCGAGCAGGTCATCCGGCCGACCGGTCTGGTCGACCCGGAGATCGTCCTGAAGCCCACCAAGGGCCAGATCGACGACCTGCTGCACGAGATCAACCAGCGCACCGAGCTGAACGAGCGGGTCCTGGTCACGACGCTGACCAAGAAGATGGCCGAGGACCTGACCGACTACCTGCTGGAAAAGGGCGTGCGGGTTCGCTACCTGCACTCCGAGGTCGACACCTTGCGCCGCGTCGAGTTGCTCCGTGAGCTGCGGATGGGGGAGTTCGACGTCTTGGTCGGCATCAACCTGCTGCGTGAGGGTCTTGACCTGCCCGAGGTGTCGCTGGTGAGCATTCTCGACGCCGACAAGGAGGGCTTCCTGCGCTCGGCGAGGTCCCTCATCCAGACCATCGGCCGAGCTGCCCGCAACGTCTCCGGGCAGGTTCACATGTATGCCGACAAGATCACGCCTTCGATGCAGCAGGCGATCGACGAGACGGGGCGTCGCCGGGAGAAGCAGATCGCCTACAACAAGGCAGCCGGTGTCGACCCGACGCCGCTGCGCAAGAAGATCGCCGACATCACTGACATGCTGCAACGCGAGGACGCTGACACGGATGCGTTGATGGGCAGCGGTCGTGCGCAGTCGCGGGGCAAGACCGACGGCCGCGGTAAGCGTGGCTTGCGCGGGGCAGTCGCAGCCGATGCGGAGGTGGCCGGTGGCGGCCGGGTCTCCGGTCTGCCGGCGGCCGACCTCGCCGGGCTGATCCAGGAGCTGACCGAGCAGATGCACCAGGCGGCAACCGACCTGCACTTCGAGCTGGCGGCGCGGCTGCGCGACGAGCTCGGGGACCTGAAGAAGGAGCTGCGTCAGATGCAGGCCGCCACGAAGTGACGTCCGGCTGAGCGGCCTGGTGCGGTGGGGAGCCCGGTCTACTACGTCACGTAGCATGTGCGCCATGGTCACCACTCTCGACGAGAACGCCGCCGCCGCCGCGAGCGTCACCACCAGCAAGCCCGCCCTCTTCTTCAAGATCGCGGCCTTCGCCGAAGCCGTGTCCTGGATCGGTCTGCTGATCGGCATGTTCTTCAAGTGGGTCGTGCAGTCCGGCGACTTCGGGGTGAAACTCTTCGGGCCGATCCACGGCACGATCTTCCTGCTCTACGTCATCAGCCTGATTGCCGTGTCGGTCACTCACAAGTGGACCGCGAAGGAGTCGCTGCTCGGACTGTTCAGCAGCATCCCGCCGCTGATGACCGTGTGGTTCGAGCGTCGCGCCGAGCGCCGCGGCGCGCTGGTCCGGCATACCGCCTGAGCGCCGTACATAACCGGCGACGGTCGCTGGTTGGTGGCGAGCAAACGGCCGAAACCCGTACCTAACCGGCGACGGTCGCTACTTCGGGACCTCCGCGGATGCGATCGAATCGCCGGTGATGATCAGCGCCACCCGCTTGCCGCGCCAACGACTCGCTGTCGCGCGAAGGAACGCCGCCGCCGCGGCGGCCGCACCCTCGACCACCAGCCCGTCCTCGGCCGCCAGCGCATCGAGGGCATCCTGCAGCTGCTGCTCGCTGACCGAGCTGATCTCATCGACGACCCGACTCGCGACGCGAAACGTGTAGCGGTTGTCGGCGCCCAGGTCACCGAGCAGGGAAGTAGCGATGGTCTCGACCTCGGGCACCGGCACCGGGTGGCCGGCGTCGAGTGACCTCAGCATGGCACCGGCTCGCTCGGCGCACACGCCGATCACCAGCGCCTCGGGTCGAATAGCCTTGATTGCCAGGCCGATTCCACTGATCAGCCCGCCGCCGGAGACTGGGACCACCACCGCGTCGAGGTCAGCAAGGTCTTCACACAGCTCGAGGCCGATGGTGCCCTGTCCGCTGATGACGTCCGGATGGTCGAACGGTGGCACGAATGCAAACCCACGGTCGGTCGCGAGTCGTCGGGCGTCCTCGATGGCCTCGCTCTGATCCTGGCTGGAGACGTCGACGGTGGCGCCGAGCTCTTCCAGAGCGCGGACCCGATAGGCGGGCAATGACGCCGCGACGAACGCAGTGACCGGCACGTCGAACTGTCGGCCCATGTAGGCGACCGCCCGCGCGTGATTGCCCGTCGACGCGGTCGTGATCCCCGGCAGGTCGCCACGCTCCCTGGCCGCCAGGATCGCGTTGCAGGCGCCGCGCACCTTGAAACTCCCGGTGGGTTGCTCGATCTCCAGCTTCAGGTGGACCTCACCGCCGGTCACGACACTGAGGTGGGCGCTACGTGGCGTCGTCGTATGCCGGACGTGTGGCCTGATGCGTTCGGCGGCGGCGCGGATGTCGTCGATGCCGGGCAGCGAGTCGTCGGACAGCGTGTCGTCGGACATCGCTCAACTCCCGGCGCTGCGGACGAAGCCGAGTTGCTTGTCGACCGGATGAGGCAACGGCTTGCCGTCCAGCCAGAGCTGCGCCAGGTCGACGAACTGCGCGGCGAGCGTGTCCAGCCAGCCGGCCGAGTCGCCGGACAGGTGCGGCGAGATCGCCAAGGTGGGCTCGTCCCAGAGCGGTGAATCGGGTGGCAGCGGCTCGGTCTGGAAGACATCGAGCGCAGCTCCGGCCAGTTCACCGGCGCGCAGTGCTTCGAGCAGGTCGGCCTCCACGACACTCGCACCGCGTCCGACATTGACGAAGTATGCCGAGGGCTTCATCGCCGCAAAAATGTTGCGGTCGAAGAGGTTTCGCGTGGCGTCGGTCAGCGGCGTCACATTGATCACGAAGTCGAACGCGCCCACCTCCGCAGCCAGGTCCGAGCTGGCGACGACAGTCCCGAAGTCCACATCGCCGGATCGGGCCGACCGCCCCGCTCCGGTCACCTCCACGTCGACCGCACGCAACAGGCGAGCGATCTCCCGGCCAATGTTTCCGGCGCCTACGACCAGGGCGCTGCGACCCCGCAACGGCAAGGTTTCGCGGTGCCGCCATACGTGCTCGCGCTGCAGGTCCTGCCCTTCACGCAGCAGCTTCAAGTGCGCCAGCACTGACGCCAGCACGAACTCCGCGATCGGCCGATCGAAGGTCCCTCGCGCATTGGTCACCACCACGTCCGACTCGCGCAGTTCTGGGAACAGCAGCTTGTCGACTCCGGCGGCGGCCACGTGGATCCATTGCAAGCTGTCGCACTGCCGCCATACCCCCTCGAGGGCCGAGGAGAAGAAGTCCCACAGCAGCAGGGCGTCGGCACCGTGCACTGCGTCGCCGAGCCCGGGCGCATCGGTGAAGCGGAACGTCGCGCGGGACTCGAGAGCGTCGAAACCTGCCGGGCGCTGGGTGGGGTCCGCGACGAGGACGGCAATCACTGGGAGAGACGAAGTCACCCCGCCAATAGAAATATGGCCGTGTCTGATTGTCAACAATCGATTCTGGATGCACCATGATCACGTGACCCAGATTGCCCCCGACGCCACTCTCAGTGGCCTTCGCTCCCGGCCGTTCCCGGAGCAGGAATACCTGACGCGACTCGTCGCTGTTCAGGAGCGTATGGCGGAGCGTTCGATCAGCTCGCTGATCGTCGCGGACCCCGCGAACATCTACTACCTGACGGGCTACAACGCATGGTCCTTCTACATGCCGCAGTGCCTGATCGTGCCGGTCGAGGGTGATTGTCACCTCTTCACCCGGACGATGGATGCTGCCGGGGCGCACTACACGGCGTTCCTGCCGGTCGACCGGATCCACGGCTACCCGGATTACCTCGTCAATCGGCCGGACGCCCATCCGTTCGACTGGGTGGTCGACCGGGCGATGGAGGTCGGTGTGCTGGTCGACGAGGTCGGTGCATATGTCGCGGCCGAGCTCGACGCACACTTCTTCTCGGTGCGCAGCTACCTCGCGATTCAGTCCGGGCTGAAGTGCTCGGCGCTGGTGGACAGCAACGAACTCGTCAACTGGGTGCGGGTGCGCAAGTCGCCCTTGGAACGCGAAAAGCTCCACACCGCAGGCAGAATCGCGCAACGGGTGATGGAGACCGCGCTGCAGGAACTCGAGCCTGGGCGCCGCCAATGTGACGTCGTCGCGGAGATCCAGCACGCGCAGGCGCTCGGCGCGCACAAGCTCGGCGGCGACTACCCGGCGATCGTGCCGATGCTCCCGACCGGGGAGACCGCGGGCACCCCGCACCTGACGTGGAGCGACCTGCCGCTGCAGAAGGGCGAGGCGACGACCATCGAGCTCGCCGGCGTCTTCCACCGCTACCACGCGCCGCTGGCCCGCACCGTCGTGCTCGGCAAGGCGCCACACAAACTGGTCGAGGTCGCCGACGCGACCAACGAGGGTATGGCGGCACTTCTGGAGAAGATGCGGCCCGGCAACCGCACCTGCGACGTGCACCAAGAGTTCGCGCAGACGATCGGCCGCTACGGGCTGACCAAGGAGTCGCGTATCGGCTACTCGATCGGCATCGGCTACCCGCCCGACTGGGGTGAGCGCACGATGAGTGTGCGGCCCGAGGACGAGACCGTGATCGAGGAGAACATGGCGTTCCACGTCATCCTCGGCATGTGGATGGACGGCTGGGGCTACGAGACCTCGGAGTCGATGCTGATCGGACCGAACGGCCCGGACCTGCTGACCGATGTTCCCCGTGGACTGACAGCGAAGGAGTGAGTATGACGCAGCAGACCCGACTGCCCCTGGCTTCCCGAACGACCGACCTGGTGGGGTCGGTCATCGACTCGAGCACGTCCCTGCTCGCGAAGCAGCAGCACGACATCGTGCGTTTCGCGATGGGCAGTCCGGCCCCCGAGGCCGTTCCGTCGCAGGTGCTCGGCGCGCTGGCGGCGTCCGAGCTCGGTCGGCCGGACGCCTACGACTATGGCGCGAGTGAGGGCGACCCGCGCCTGCGGGAAGCGCTGCTCGCCGAGCTGGACGGCACAACGGATCAGACGAGCCCGGATCGGCTGCTGATCACCGCCGGGGGATGCAGGGTCTCGACCTGGCCTTCAAGCTCTTCGTCGATCCGGGCGATCTGGTCGTCGTCGAGTCACCGACATACACCAACGGTTCGGCGACCGCGCTGTCCTACCAGGCGCAACTGCTCGAGGTCCCCGTCGACGACGAGGGGATGCAGGTGGACCGGCTGGAGGAGCTGGTCCAGCAGGCGGGCCGGACGCCGAAGGCGATCTACGCCATACCGACGTTCCAAAACCCTTCCGGCGCCTCGCTTTCCGTCGAGCGGCGCCGTCGGTTGATCGAGCTGACCCGGCGGTGGGGGAGTCTGCTGATCGACGACGACCCGTACGGCCGGTTGCGCTTCGCCGGCGACGACGTGCCGTCGTTGCAGGAGCTGGCCGACGGCGACCCGCTGGTGCTGTCGGTGCGGACCTTCTCCAAAATCATGGCGCCGGGTCTCCGGGTGGGCTGGGTCGACGCCGATCCGTCGCTGCAGCAGCTGCTGATCAACGCCAAGCAGGCGATGGACACCTGCACCAATCTGCCGCTGCAAAGGGTGATCGCCGCGTTCCTGGAAGGCGGTCACCTGAGCGAGCACCTGACCACTCAGCGGGCGGCATACCGCGAGCGGAAGGTCGCGATGCAGGAGGCGTTGGCGCAGCATTTCGGCGACCGGGCGAGATGGACCGACCCGGAGGGCGGCTTCTTCCTGTGGGTCACGTTCGACCAGACCGTCGACACCGAAGCGCTCTTCGAGATCGCACTTGCCGAGGGAGTGGCGTTCATCCCCGGCAACGCGTTCTCACCGAGCAAGTTCTTCCCCAACGCGCTGCGACTGTGCTTCGCGTCCTCGACGCCGGACCGGATCCGTGAGGGAATCGCGCGGCTGGCGCGGGCGGTCGACCGCAGTGGGTTGTCATCGTGACCGAACCCGTTATGGCACAACAGGTTTCGCCGCTCGAGGCTGCCGCCCTCGGACTGATCATCGAGGCCGATCTGGTGGCGTTGACGCAGGAGTTCGTGCGTCAGCCGGGCGAGAATCCGCCCGGCGAGGAAGCCGCACGTGTCAAGGCACTTGTCGCGGCGTGCCGCGTCCGCGATCTCATGGTGCACACGACGTCCGCGGCCGATGGGCGCGACAACGTCAATGCCACGACGACCGGCGGCAGCGGTCCGCGGCTGTTGCTGCTCGGGCACACCGACGTCGTCCCGGTCGGCGACGGGTGGATGGTCGAGCCGTTCGGCGGAGTCGTGCGCGACGGCCGGATCTTCGGTCGCGGGACGAGCGACATGCTCGGCGGACTGGCCGCGAGCGTGGTGGCCATGGATGCCGTGCAGCGTGCGGCGAGGTCGACCGGCACGGCTCTGTCCGGTCGGATCGAGCTGGCTGCCACCGTCGACGAGGAAGAGGGTGGTCTCGGGATCCGGCGGTTCATGGCGGAAGACCCACCGTCATACCTGGGGTGCATCACGGCCGAGCCGACCGATCTGCAGACCATCGTCGCCGCCCGTGGTGATTGCTACCTGGACATCACCGTGCACGGCCGGGCGGCACACGCCGGCCGGCCGTCCGACGGACGCAACGCGATCTACGGTGCCGCGCGCGTGATCGAGTCCTTGCGCTCCTGGAACGACGAACTCGCGAAGAAGCCACACCCGCTCGTCGGGCCCGCCACCTGGAGCGTCGGCATCGTCACCGGCGGGCAGGGCACGGCGATCGTGCCGGCCGCGTGTCGCGTTCAGGCGGACCGGCGGCTGCTGCCGGGCGAGGATCCCGACGTGGTCCTTGCGGCGGTCGTCGAGCGGATCGACAAGCTCGGCCTGGCCGACGACGACCTGCGCGCCGAAGTCAGGATGCCGATGAGTATGCCGGGCTTCGAGACGCCTGCCGCCGGTGGCTTCGCGGAAGCCGTCGACCTCGCCCTCGCCGATTCGGGCGGGCCCGGACTGCCGCCGGGTGGTTGGACCGCTGCGTGCGACGGCGGCTTCGTCAGCCGCGATTTCGGCGTGCCGACGGTGGTGCTCGGCCCCGGTTCGGTCAACGACCAGGCGCACCGGCCGGACGAATCGGTCTCGATCGCCGAGTTGGTGACGGCGGCGCAGACCTATGTACGCGTGGCGGCGCGGCTGCTGACGAGGCGCGGATCACCGTCGTGACGTCACGGCGCCATACCAGACGGATAATCTGCTCATCGGGAACGGCAAGGAGACGAACGGTATGACGAGCGCTGGGACGGAACGCCGCTCCCTCGAGCCAGTGATGCGGAAATCGACCGCGGCCATGATCGCGGACAGTGTCCGCGGTGCGCTGGAGCGTGGCGACCTTCCGCCCGGAGCGCAGCTGGGTGAGGCGGAGCTCGCCCGCCAACTGGGCGTCAGCCGCGGCCCGTTGCGTGAAGGGTTGCAACGGCTCACCCAGGAGGGGCTGCTGCTGTCCATCCGCAACCGCGGGCTGTTCGTCATCGAGATGACGCCGGATCGGGTGCGGGACATGTATGTCGCGCGGTCGGCCGTCGAGCGCGCAGCCGCCGAGCAGATCCATCTCGGCACCCCGGCGGAGGCCGGCGCCGAGCTGCTGAAGATCACCGACGCCATGAGTGCGACCGCTGAGGTGGACGATCGAAGCGGCGTCGGTGAAGCCGACATCGCCTTCCACGACGTGCTGGTCGGGTTCGCCGGCAGCCCCCGACTGTCCCGGATGCACCGCACGCTGCTGACCGAAACGCGGATGGGCATCCACGCGCTCGATCCGACTTACGAGGGCGCGGACACTCGGGTCGCCGAACACCGTGCAATTGCACAGTCATTCATCGATCGAGACCCGGACAAGACTGACCGGTTGCTGCGACTGCACATGGCGGATGCCGTCGAGCGATTGATCCCCTGCGACGACTGAGCTGCGCGCCGGCGCGGTCCGCGTCAAGATCTGGACATGACTTTCACCTATGCGGATCGCGCGGTCGCTCGGCACTTCGAGTCCGACGATTCTGAAGGACTTACGAACCAGCTGAACGAGTATTTCCATGACCTTGCTGATCGGGACGCAGCGGCCGAGGTGACCGTGCTTGCCGGACCGCAGGTTTGGTGCACACCCGACGGGCGTGTTCACGCGTTGCTGATTGTGAAGAGTGCGACGGAGCAGAACCCCTATGAGGGACTCGGACTGGGTCTCCATCCAAGCTGACACGACGCCCGTCCATGGCCGCCGCGGGACACGGCGCCACGGGAAGCTTGTACCCGCTTGGCGGCGCGAGGCTCTGCGACGCAGGGCGCGGCGAAGGCGGGTTTCGGCACGGCCGCCGGGTGCTTTCGGGGCGTGCTCACGCCGCCGGACTGGCGGCCACCGCGTTAGCCGAATTACCGAAATGTGTTCGATTAAATACTAGTCATGGACGCGGGTTCCAGGTATCCTGTAGGTAGGCGAAAACGCTTACAGGGGAAGGGGATTCACGCAATGAGCATCGGTTATTCGATACTGGATGGTGTCCCTGTGGCGGAGCCTGGTCGTGGACCGGAAGTGCTTGCCGCGTTGCAGGCTGCCGCGCAGCTGTTGGACGAGGTTCCCGGTGCGGTGCACCAGCTCGGCGAGGACCAGGAAGGCGAGTTGGTCTCGACGCTGTTGCGGTTGCATGGTCGGGCTGCCCAGGTAGCCACCGTTGTCACTGCGGACGCAGTGGACCGGGGTGCGGTGACTAAGTCCGATGCGGTCACCACGGCACAGTGGATGGCGTCACGCACCAGGGACGGCGTTCCGGTGGAAGCCAAGGCGATCCGGGTGATGGCGTCGGTGGCTGATGCGTGCCAGCACCGCAAGAACACGGTGATCGGGCGGGCATTATTGAAGGGGTCGTGTTCGGTGGAATCCGCTCGGACCGCGCTGCTCCAGGCCGACAAGGTCGGACCAGTGATCCCGACCGCGGAGCGTGACGAGGTGCTGGGCTGGTTCCTGCAAATCGACCCGGCGCTCGGGTGTGATGAGTTGACGAAGTTGACGCGGCGGATCATTGATCTGTTCGCACCGGAGAAACTATCCAAGGACGACGAGACGTTGGAAGGCACCGAATCCCTCTCCTGGTCCACCACTGCGACCGGGATGACCCGGTTGGTGGCGGAGTTGTCGCCGGCGAACGCCGCGATCCTGAAGGAAGCGATCAACGCCAAGTCCGCGCCACGACCGGCGAAACCTGCTGACACGAAAGACAAAACAAGCAAGGCTGACGGACCCGACGAGACAGACGGCGCCAACGAACGCGACAAGACGGCCGGGACCAGTCGGAGCCACAGCTCGGGTGCGGCGTTCGGTCTCCACCTCGACGGCGATGTTGAGGCTGCCGAATCTTCCATCAGTTCTGAACCGGTGCGGGATGAGCGGTCCCCGGGCAAACGCCGGGCCGATGCGTTGATGGACCTGGTCGGGGCCGGTGCCCGCGCAGCAGCCGGGGACGGCACCCAAGCGAGCGCGGCGACCGTGTTGCTGACGATGGGTTTACAGGAGTTGCTGGCCGGTCACGGTGCCACCACCAGCACCGGTGACGTGCTCGACGCGGGTGCTGCCCGCCGGTTCGCGTGCACCGCCGACCTCATCCCGGTCGTGCTCGGCGGACCGAGTCAGCCGTTGGATGTGGGGCGGCGAGAACGTTTGGCCACCAAAGCAATCCGGGTCGCAGTCATCCTACGAGACGGCGGATGCACGTTCCCCGGTTGTGACCGGCCACCGGGTTTCTGCGAGATCCACCATGTCAGACCGTGGTGGGCCGGCGGCGAAACTTCCCTGTCCAACTCGACGCTGTTGTGCGGCCGTCATCATCAGGGCGTGCACCGGCAGGGTTACACCGCCGACATACAACCCGACCGCGTGATCTGGGACCTCACACCCGGCCAGATGCCCGGCCACCAGACCGGCGCAGCCTGACCCGAGAACGCACGCCAGTCCGCGCACCGGATCCGCTGTGTCGCCAAGGGTTCTCGCTTCAATAGATGATCGTTTATCGAAACTGGTGAGGTTCATTCCGCACAGGGCCGAGGGCCGTGGGCGACCAACCCCTCGAGTGGACCACTGCTCGGCCAAGTCCATCAGCAGGTGCCACGCTGGCTCTTTGATCGCGCCGTACGTGGACAGGTCATGCGCGGCGTCTGCAGCCGCGATCTTGAGTTGCGCCCACCTCTGTACATGTCCAGGGTTCACCCGGAGAAAGTCGCGGAACAGCAAAGCCAGTCGTGTGGTGGGCGCACCCGCCAGCCGCACGTGGATGTTAACCGTACGGCCACTATGGGTGGGGCGAAGACCATCTTCGGCCACAGTCGGTCCTGCGCGGGCTCGTCGTTGTTCCACGGTTCCGGGCGGCGGCGGAACCCGGCTTTGGTGAGCGAGGTACCTGCTGTGGTCGTGTCAAGGTCAGTGACCACAATCATCATGTCGAGGCAGTCCTTGGCACTCATGCCCGGGATCGAAGTCGATCCGATGTGCTCGACCGCAACTGCGTCTGGAATCAGCTCGCGCAGGCGGGCGGCGAGTTCGTGCGCTTCGTCTGCCCACGTCTGCTGGTAGGCGAGAACCTCAACGCCGATCGGTGACAGTTCGTCGGGAAACGGCACGTCCGAAGTGTAGAAGGCCTGACGCGAAGGGACGGCTATCCACGCATCCGGTTGAACTGTGCTCGACAGTGTCGGATGCCGCTACGGCCGCTGCGTATCCGGGAGATTCTTAATCATCGTTACGCGCGGCCACCGCTCGTAGCCGGCTTCTCGTTGACGTGCACGAATGGCGGCTAGGCCGGAAGGAGTGGCGGCTTCCGCCAGTCCGCGCCAACCCAAACGCTGGTAGTACGGCGCGTTCCATGGAACATCGCGAAACGTCGTCAAGGACAGCCGGGTCAGGTCTTGGGCGTGTGCCAGGCATTCTGCGGCCGCCAGCAGCATTGCGCCGATACCGCGCCGCCCAAAGCGGGATCGGATGCTGACGCCTGCGACATATAAGGTCTCGTCGATCGGTCGGCACTCGATGAATCCAGCGACCACGCCGTCACAGTCTGCAATCAACAGATTCCCTGCGGCATGTGCAGTCTGCAGCCCCGCTAGGTCAGGCTCGTTGCCGGCGGCGACCAGCGACATGCCCACCAGGTCGTACAAACGATGACTCTCGGTTTCGATCTCGGGCAGGTCTGGCACCTCGGCCGCGGTGGGTCGACGAATCACTGGCTGCTCGCTCGTGGTCACACTCGAACAAAACCTGACCTTCGGCTGGCGTGCAAGCGAGCTCGAACCTTAACTCGCTGTCGAATCAACGCTCTGTGTCGGTCGACGATCGGCACACGGGACTATTGGTCCCATGATCGCCACGAATGATCGCGCAGGCCGCCCGGCGTTGTCGCTCGACCTTGCTGCGCCAAGTCATCGAGCGCACGTCCCGACCGCAACTCCTGCGGCGGCGCCCGCGTCGTTCGAGGGCTGCCAGGACGCGCACATATTTCTGCCGCCGATCGGGTGCTACTTCAGCGTCCAAGCTGCGCCACAAGCGGTGCACCGCATCGACGTGCGGTCGCCTTTGGCCGCGAGGGCACCCACGACACCAAATGCAACCGACGCAGCAACCTTGTGGCCCTTCATCGGTTCGACGAGGACCGTCTTCTCACCATGGCAGTGCGGGCAATCCGCAGTGGGCTGTTTCGGGGCTTCGCCGGTTTGCCAGCACGGGTGCGCTCTGCCTCCTCCCGCTTTCGATCCCGTTCAGCTTGCAGTTCTTCTTCCATTGGCGGATAGACGCGGTGATAGACACCTGCTGAGTCGGTGTACCAGTCCTCGGTCTTCTCGACGTCGCCATTGGCCAGTAGCTGGCGTCGAGCGTCCCACCTCGTGCCGGTCCAGTAGCGCTCCTGCCGTTCACCGTCGGGGTACCAGCCCTCTGGTTGACCATCCATTGCCTTCTTCTTTAGCAACCCCATGTGCGGAGCGTACGACTTGCCAGGAAATTTCGGCCACGAATCGCGCAGACCCGCAGACGGCGTGGCAAAGCCGAACAATTGCGACCCACAGGACGCGTATGACTGTCAAGCGCAGCGAGCCCTGCCCCGCGATCCTCAGGTCACCCTTGGATTGACGAACTCGGCTAAAGCGGGCGGCAGTGCCAATACGCCATTCACGTTCGCACCGCTTAGGTAGCCGATCGCCTATCGATACTGCTTGTCCGCGACACTGTCCGTATGGAGATCACGGGCCTTGGCTGGAGCGGAACACGTACTGACCGCGGTGGCGCGCTGGCGGCCTTCTACGAGAATGTGTTGGGCTTACAACCAGTACATGCCGAACCGGGCTTCTGGGTCTTCCGACTACCGGACGGCCGCAACGTGGAAGTGTTTGGGCCGAACTACCCCGGTAAGGAGCACTTCGACACCGGTCCGGTCGTCGGTTTCGCGGTGCGCGATCTCGACGCAGCTGTGGCCGAGTTGCGGGCTGCCGGGGTGGACCTGCTCGGTGACGGCGGCCCGAGCTGGCAACAGTTCCGTGCACCAGACGGCAACGTCTATGAACTCGTTACCGACTGACTCGAAGTCGCCCCGGTAGAGATCCTTCGGTGGGACAAGCGCGCGGATCGCGGCGTGAGCGGTCAGACTTAGCCAGTCGTTATCAAGTGATCGAGGAACTCCTTGACCGACCTCTTCGACTTGAGCACATGGACGGCAAGGTGCTGACCATGCTCTGCAACGATCCGTCTCTCGGACTCGGGTTCTGAATGGCGGTTGCGCCAGATGAGCACGGCGAGTCTGGATTCATCTCGTAGCCGCTGCCACCGCGTGTACATGCTGCCTTCTGGCAACGCGCCTGGCATTCGGAAGCCTCGGAGGAGAGCCCGTCCAGCGCAAAGCCACCACGGCATGTCGAGAACTACGAGTGTGTCTGCGCCCTTCAGACGAAGCGCAAGTGTTTCGCTGTAGTTACCATCGGCAATCCAGGCGTCCCCAGCGAGCACATGCTGCTGAACGGTGCGCCATTCGTCCTCTGAAGGCTCAACCCATCCTGGCTTCCAGAAGTGAAGATCTAGGTGGATGACGGGCAAGCCGGTCTTTCGGGCGAGGGCGACAGCAAACGTGCTCTTGCCCGACCCAGCAATGCCAGTGACGACGACCCGGCGCCCTACTGGCGTCACTCGTCCTCCCGCATAAGGACCTGTCATGCCACAACCTTCTCAGCACGACGGCTCGCCGGCCTGCCCCGACGTCCCGAAGCCGTTCGACCTGCGGTGGATCGGCACGGTAGATGTGATCTTGCCCCGTGTGCCGATGCCAGTCCCGTAGAAGACGTCCGAACCTGCTCACCGGGACAGGGGCGCCATACGGGCTACTTCGCCACGCCCAACTCAGCCTTCGCCTCAGACGCTGATCCCGATGTACTTGACCTCTAAGAACTCGTCGATGCCGGCGCTGCCACCTTCGCGACCCAGGCCGGACTCCTTGATCCCGCCGAACGGCGCCGCCGGGTTGGACACGACACCCTGGTTCAGCCCAACCATGCCGGACTCGATCTTCTCGGCCACCCGCAGCGCGCGGCGCAAGTCGTTGGTGAAGACGTAGGAGACGAGGCCGTATGGCGTGTCGTTCGCGGCCTCGATCACTTCCTCCTCCTCATCGAACGGAATGATCGAGGCGACCGGTCCGAAAATCTCCTCTTTCGCCATACGGGCATCGCCCGGGACATCGAGCAAAACCGTTGGGGGATAGAAGAATCCGGGTCCTTCGGGAGCCTTGCCGCCGGTGAGGACACGTGCGCCGCGCTCGGTGGCGTCGGCGACCAGCTCGATGACCTTCGCCCGTCCGGCGTCGTCGATCAGTGGTCCGACCTGGGTCCCGTCAGCGGTGCCAGGTCCGACCTGTAGCCCGCCCATGATGTCCGCGAGCCGCTTGGCGAAGTCCTCGGCGACACTGCGGTGCACGTAGATGCGGTTGGCCGCGGTGCACGCCTCGCCCATGTTGCGCATCTTCGCGGCCATCGCACCGGCCACTGCTTCTTCGAGGTCGGCGTCCTCGAAGACCAGGAACGGCGCGTTGCCGCCCAGCTCCATCGACGTGCGCATCACGTTGTCGGCGCACTGTGCGAGCAGCTTCTTGCCGACAGCGGTGGAGCCGGTGAAGGACAGCTTGCGTGCCTTGCCCGACTTGATCAGCGGCTCCATGACCTCGCCGGACCGGGTGCAGGTGACGATGTTGACCACTCCCGCCGGCACGCCCGCCTCGATGAGGATTTGCCCGAGCGCGAGCATCGACAGCGGGGTCTGCGCGGCCGGCTTGATGACGCTCGTGCACCCGGCGGCGATCGCCGGGCCGATCTTGCGGGTGCCCATCGCCATCGGGAAGTTCCAGGGTGTGATCAGCAGGCACGGGCCGACGGGTTGCTTGGTGACCAGGAACCGTGCGCCGCCTGCCGGCGCCGTCTGGTAGCCGCCATCGATGCGCAGCGCCTCGCCGGCGAAGTGGCGGAAGAACTCTGCGGCATACGTGATCTCACCGCGGGATTCGGCCAGCGGCTTGCCCATCTCGAGCGTCATCAGCAGCGCAAGATCGTCGATCCGCTCGTGGAGCAGGTCGAACGCCTTCATCAGCATGTCGTACCGCTCGCGCGGCGACGTCTCGGCGAAGGAGCGCTGTGCGGCGACAGCTGCGTCCAGGGCGCGCCGGCCGTCCTCGGGGAGGCGTCGGCGACCTGCGTCAACTCTGCACCGGTAGCCGGGTCGGACACCGAGAACGTCGCGTCTCCCGTCGCGGGGGACCACTTCCCGTCGATCAACAGATCGGTCGGAACCGCGCCCAGGACGCGTGCGGCGTCGGTCGATGCGGCGCTCGAATTGCTCATATCTGCACTCCCATCGCGTTAGTCTGATTGTCGACAATCTATCAAAATCTCATCAGAGGGAGGCCTCATGGCCCAGCTTTCCGGAGCACTCAAGCAGGCAACGCCCGTCATCGCGTCACACGGCGAGGGCCTGAATCTGTATGACGAGTCCGGCCGGCGGTACCTCGACTTCACCGCAGGCATCGGGGTGACCAGCACCGGGCACTGTCACCCGAAGGTGGTGGCGGCCGCTCAGGAGCAGGTCGGCAAGCTGATCCACGCGCAGTACACGACCGTGATGCACCGGCCGCTGCTGACGCTGGTCGAGCGACTCGGGGAGGTGCTACCGGCCGGGCTCGACCGATTGTTCTTCACCAACTCCGGCTCGGAGGCGGTCGAGGCCGCACTCCGCCTGGCGCGTCAGGCGACCGGTCGGCCGAACATCGTCGTCTTCCACGGCGGCTTCCACGGGCGCACCGTCGCGACGGCATCGCTGACGACGTCGCACACGAGGTACAGCGCCGGCTTCGCTCCGATGATGGCCGGCGTGCATGTGGCGCCGTTCCCGAATCCCACCTACTACGGCTGGAACGTCGAGCAGGCAACGGAATTCGCGCTCAAGGAGTTGGACCACGCGCTACAAACGCTTTCGCAGCCGAACGACACCGCAGCGTTCCTGGTCGAGCCGGTCCTCGGCGAGGGCGGCTACGTCCCCGGCAACACCGAGTTCTTCGCCGGCCTTCGCGAGCGGGCGGACAAGCACGGGATCCTGCTCGTCCTCGACGAGGTGCAGACCGGGTTCGGCCGCACCGGCAAGTTCTGGGCGCAGGAGCACTTCGGAGTGACCCCGGACATCATGGTCACCGCCAAGGGCATCGGCTCGGGATTCCCGCTGTCGGCCATCGCCGCATCGGCCGCCTTGATGGACAAGGCCTGGCCCGGCTCACAAGGGGTACGTACGGCGCCAACGCCGTCGCGTGTGCCGCGGCCATCGCGACGCTTGACGTCATACAGGAGGAGAACCTGGTCGACAACGCGGCGCAGCGCGGCGCCCAACTCATCGACGCGCTGCGGGCCACTGCCGGGAAGTATGACGAAATTCACGATGTGCGTGGTCTCGGCCTGATGATCGGCAACGAGTTCCGCGATGCGGACGGCAACCCCGACGGCTCAACCGCTGCAGCCGTGCAGCAGGAGGCGGCCCGACGCGGCTTGTTGCTGCTCAATTGCGGGCCGTGGGGCGAGGTGGTGCGCTTCATTCCGGCGCTGGTCGTGGACGAGGCCCAAATTGACGAGGCGGCGACATTGTGGGCAGAGTCGGTCGGTTCCGTTTTGCAGGGCGAAGCACGTTGACGTCCTGCCGGCGCCCCGAAAGCGGGCGGCGTAGCACCTGACAAGAAGTGCAAGATCCCTCAAGGAGGAGCACGCATGCCAGTGGATACGACCAAGGCCGCGGAGGCTGATGTCCCCGAGGTAGACGAAAAGACCCTCAGACGCGCAGTCGGCGCATCGATGATCGGTAACGCGACCGAGTGGTACGACTACGGCGTCTACGCCTACCTGACCACCGAGATCACCCACAACTTCTTCCCGAACGCCGGAAACGCCGCCACCCTGCTGGTCTACGCGGTCTCCTTCATCCTGCGCCCGTTGGGCGGCATCGTATGGGGACCCATCGGTGACCGGCTCGGTCGCAACAAGGTGATGGCGATGACCATCATCTTGATGTCGGTCGGCACGGCGCTGGTCGGCTTCATCCCGAGTTACCAGTCGATCGGCATCTGGGCGCCGATCTTCCTGGTGCTGCTCCGGGTCGTGCAAGGCTTCTCCACCGGTGGTGAATACGGCGGTGCCGCGACCTTCATGGCCGAGTACTCGCCGGACAAGAAGCGTGGCTTCTGGGGCTCGTTCCTGGAGTGCGGCACTCTGCTGGGCTTCAGCGGCGGCTTGGCGATCACGCTCATCCTGCGGGCGTCGCTCAGCGACGACCAGATGATGTCCTGGGGCTGGCGTATCCCGTTCCTGGTCGGCCTGCCGCTGGGCCTGGTCGGGCTCTACCTGCGCACCAAGATGGAGGACACCCCGGTCTTCCGCGAGCTGCAGGAGAACGACGAGGCGGAGCAGGCGGCCACCGGAGCGCTCAAGAACCTGTTCCGCGACTACTGGCAGCCCATCGTGCGTCTCTTCCTGATGGTGGTTGCGCTCAACATCGCCAACTACACCCTGTTGACCTACATGCCGACCTACATGAGCGGCTCGCTCGGCATCTCGGCAACCCAGTCCGACATCATTCTGCTCATCGGGCAGTTGATCATGGTGGCACTGATCTGGATTGCCGGGAGCACCTCCGACCGGGTCGGGCGCAAGCCGATGTGGTGGTTCTCGCTGGCAGCGATGTTTGTGCTCGCGGTGCCGTGTTTCTGGCTGATGGGCCAGGGTCTGGGGTGGGCCGTTGTCGGGTTCACCGTGCTCGGGCTGGTCTACTTGCCGCAGCTCGGCACGATCTCGGCGACCTTCCCGGCAATGTTCCCGGCGCACGTGCGCTACGCGGGTATGGCGATCAGCTACAACATCTCCACCGCGGCGTTCGGTGGCACGTCCGCGCTGGTGAACGACTGGATGGTCGGCTGGGGCGGCCGTTACATGCCGGCCTACTACATGATGGCCGCGATGATCATCGGCGCGATCGGCCTGGTGAAGGTGCCGGAGACCGCGGGTCGGTCGATCCGTGGACGTGGCACACCGGGCACCGAGGACGCGGAGGACGAGCAGCCTCGAGAGAAGTACGGCATACACAATGTGTCCGGAATCCGTGACGTGTCAAGGGAGTTCGGCGTCGGACGTCGCCGTCGCGACGAGTAAGCGCCCTACCTGAGCTCGGCGAGGACCGCTTCGGTGAACTCGGTGGTGGTTGCGGTTCCGCCGAGGTCCCGGGTGCGGGTCCCGGATGAGAGGACCTTGCCGAACGCTGCTTCAAGGGTGTCGGCCGCGTCGGGTTGACCCAGGTGGCGCAGCATCATGCCGCCGGCCCAGATCGCTGCGACCGGGTTGGCCAGGCCCTTGCCGGCGATGTCCGGGGCGCTGCCGTGGACCGGTTCGAAGAGTGACGGGTGCTCTCGCTCGGGGTTGAGGTTCGCGCTCGGAGCGACACCGAGCGAACCCGCAACAGCCGCAGCGAGATCGGAGAGAATGTCGCCGAACAGGTTGGACGCGACGATGACGTCCAAGCTCTCCGGGGCGAGGACCACGCGGGCCGCGAGCGCATCGACGAGCACCTTCTCCAGCGTGACGCCCGGGAACTCCGCGACCGTCTCGCGCGCGACCTCGTCCCAGAACGGCATCGTGTGGATGATGCCGTTGGACTTGGTCGCGGACACCAAACGACCGCTGCGTTCGGTGGCGCGCTCCGCCGCGAAACGCGTCACGCGAGACACCCCTTACGGGTGAAAATTGCTTCCTGCAAAGCCAATTCGTCCGGCTGCCCGCGGCGGAACCGGCCACCGATCTCGGAGTATTCGCCCTCGACGTTCTCGCGCACGACGAGCACGTCCAGCTTCTTGTCGCCTGCGAGCGGCGACGGTACGCCGGGCAGGGTGCGGCTGGGACGCAGGTTGACGTACTGATCGAACTCGCGCCGGATCGGGATGAGCAGGCCCCACAGCGTCACGTCGTCCGGGATGTCCACATCGCCCACTGCGCCGAGCAGTATGGCGTCGGCGTCGGCCATCTGCTCGAGCCCGTCGACGGGCAGCATGCGACCGTTGCTGCGGTAGTAGTCGGAACCCCAATCCCGTTCTCGCCATTGGATTTTGAAGCCATGGCGCTCGGCCACAGCATCGACGCACGCCGTTGCGGCGGGTGTGACCTCCTGACCGATTCCGTCGCCGGGAATGACATCGACCGTGTAGCTCGCAACCATGTCGCCGATGCTAGTGCGGTGCGGGCAAAGTTGCTTGACAGTCGCTTCGCGCCTGACAAACAACTTTTCCCACATCCGTACCTGCTCTATTTCTTACTCACTGCATTAGTTGCTGGGATCGGGTGGTGAGCGAGGAGTCGGGCAACGAGACGCTGCCGTCATACGTCCTGGGGTGGCGGGTCGGCGGGGGCTCGTGCCGGGCGCCGAGGATCAGTGCACTCGCGCTCACGACGAGGGCCATGCCGATCAGCTTCACAGGGGACAGGTGCTGGCCGAGCACGATCAGGCCGGCCAGCGCGGCGACGGCGGGCTCGAGTGAGAGCAGGATGCCGAAGACGTTGGGCGCCAGGCGTCGCAGCGCCACCATCTCCAAGGAGTAGGGAAGGACCGACGAGAGCACCGCGATGCCGACGCCCTTGAGCAAAGCCTCCCGACCGATCAGCTCGCTGCCTGCTTCGAACGCGCCGAAGGGCAGCACCACGACAGCGGCCAGAGCCATCGCGATCGCCAGGCCGTCCAGTCCGGCGAAGTGCTGCCCGGTCCGGCGCGAAGTCAGGATGTATGCCGCCCAGCACGCGCCGGCAGCCAATGCCAGCAGGATGCCGATGCCGTCGAGTTCGTGCCACGGAGTGTTGACGGCACCCGAGACGAGGACCACTCCGACGGCCGCGAGCCCCACGGCGGCAGCGTCACGCAGGTGACGGGACAGCACCGCGGAAAGCACCAGTGGACCGACGAATTCGATGGTGACGGCGACACCGATCGGCAGTCGTTGCAGTGATCCGTAGAAGCACCAGTTCATGGCCCCGAGCGCCAGCGCGTATGACGCAACGGCCGTCCAGTCCGCGCGGCTGCGACCCCGAAGGGACGGCCGCGTCCACGCGAGGACGACGACCGCGGCGAGGGCCAGTCGCAATGCGACCGACCCGGGCACGCCGACCAACGGCAGCAGGGTTGCAGCCAGGGCTCCGCCGAATTGCACGGAGAGGATGCCGCCGAGCACGAGGAGTGGCGCGGGGACCGGCCCAGCGCCACGCCGGCGTTCCATTATGTGTTGCTCGGGCGATGCCGAGCGGAGGACCTCATTGCAGTTGCCGGATGCGACCGACCTTGGTCAGGGTCTCGAGACGTTGGGGCGGCATGGTCTCCTCGACGACCTCCTCGCCGGTCGACGGCGCGTGCAGGATGCGTTCCGGCCCGGTGACGATGCCGACGTGGTGGATCTCCTTGCCCGGCTGCGCGAAGAAGTAGAGGTCGCCGGGGCGTGCTTCATCGATCGGGATGTCCTCGCAGGCGCGGAACTGGTCGCCGCCGTCTCGCGGGAAGAGGATGCCCAGCCGGCGCAGGCTGTAGTGGACGAGTCCGGAACAGTCCAGCCCCTTGGGGGAGATGCCACCCCACAGGTAGGACAGGCCGATGTGGGTACGTGCCTCGTCGAGGAAGGTGTCGACGGTTGGTGTGGCGCTGCCTGCGGGCAATTCGTCCAGCGACGTGCTGTCGACCGGTTGCAGGTGCGCCGTGCGGACGTAGCCCGGGTAGCCGGTGTCGCTGCCGTCATACGGCTGCCAGGGTGAGCTGACCTTGGTCCAGCCGCCGGAGTCGCCGGACGTGACGATGACCGGCTCGCCGTGCAGCAACTCGGAGTCGAAGCGGTCATAGAGGCCGAGGCGACCCTCTTCGAGAGTCGCCTTGTCATCCATGTCGGCCAGCCAGCGGGTGTGGTCGGGTCGATCTGCGATCAGCGGCGCATCGATCGGGCGGGGGAATCCGGTGTGGTCCACAGCCCGGTGATGTCGACGTTGACGAGTGCGAGGTTTGCTGCGTCGGTGTCGTTGCTCACGCTCTCATCCAAACACGGCCGTGCGGTGAGTTCACCACCCCCGGGACCGCCACTCCGCGAGATGCGGGCGCTCTGCGGCGAGCGTGGTGTCGTCGCCGTGCCCGGGGTAGACCCACGTGTTGTCGTCATACCGTCCGAAGATGCGTTGCTCGACGTCGTCGATGAGTTGTGGAAATGACTGGTAGTCATAGTGATTCGTCGCACCGACGCCGCCCGGGAAGAGCGAGTCCCCGGTGAAGAGGTGGGTCGTGCCGTCGGTGCCCCGCAAGGACAGCGCGATCGAGCCGGGCGTGTGCCCACGCAGCGCGACGACGTCGAACTGCAGGTCGCCGACCTGCAGAGTGTCGCCGTCGTTCAGGCGGCGGTCGACCGGGACTGGGAGATCGTCGGCGTCGTCCGCGCCGGCGAGTAGCTGTGCGCCCGTCTCGTGCGCGGCCTCGGGCAGCGCGCCGACGTGATCGAAGTGCCGGTGAGTAGTGGCCAGGTGGGTCACCCGGCCACCGTCGGCGGCGATCATCGCGCTGATGGCGGGCCACTCGTTCGCGGCGTCGATCAGCAGGGCGTCACCGGTGGCGACGTCGGTCACCAGATAGACGCTGTTGTGCATGTCGGAGACGCTGATCTTGCTGATCCGGGCGACCCCGATGTCTCGTATGGCGGGGGCGTCTCCGGGTGTCACGTGTCCGTCGTAGGTCATGCGGCTCTCCTCGGTGTTCGGGCGCTGATTCGGGGTTGTCGGTGGTGCGACCTAGCATGGCTTCGTGCCTTCGTCGACATCTCTCACCGTGCCAGCAAACCGAGGTCACGACCACCTTCGGGTGCGTGGCGCCCGCGAGCACAATCTTCGCAACATCTCCATCGACATTCCGCGGGACGCCCTTGTCGTCTTCACCGGCCTGTCCGGGTCCGGCAAGTCGTCGCTGGCCTTCGACACGATCTTCGCCGAGGGGCAGCGGCGGTATGTCGAGTCCTCTCGGCATACGCCCGGCAGTTCCTGGGGCAGATGGACAAGCCGGACGTCGACTTCATCGAGGGCTTGTCGCCGGCGGTCTCGATCGACCAGAAGTCGACCAACCGCAACCCGCGGTCGACCGTCGGCACCATCACCGAGGTCTACGACTACCTGCGCCTGCTGTTCGCGCGGGCCGGTCGCCCGCACTGCCCGGTCTGCGGCGAGCCGGTCGGCCGGCAGACTCCGCAGCAGATCGTCGACCAGTTGCTGACGCTCCCGGACCGGACGCGCTATCAGGTGCTGGCACCGGTGGTGCGCTCCCGCAAGGGCGAATATCTCGAGCTGTTCGCCGAGCTGCAGGCCAAGGGCTACTCCCGTGCGCGGGTCGATGGCGAGGTCGTCACGCTGACCGAGCCGCCGAAGCTGGCCAAGCAGAAGAAGCACACCATCGAGGTCGTCGTCGACCGGTTGGTTGCCAAGGAGGGCGACACCTCGGGCAAGCAGCGGCTGACCGACTCGGTCGAGACCGCGCTCGGCCTGGCCGGTGGAGTGCTGCTGGTGGACATGGTCGACCTGGACGCCGACGACCCGACGCGTGAGCGCCGGTTCTCCGAGAAGATGGCCTGCCCCAACGAGCACCCGCTGTCGATGGATGAGATCGAGCCGCGCTCGTTCTCCTTCAACAGTCCGTTCGGCGCCTGCCCTGCGTGCACCGGCATCGGCACCGAGCTCGAAGTCGACGTCGACCTGTTGATCCCAGACCAGGACAAGACGATCCGAGAGGGCGCGATCCTGCCCTGGGCGCAGGGTGCCCAGTCCTCGGACTACTTCCTGCGAGTCATCGGTGCCTTGGGGGAGGAGCAGAAGTTCTCCCTCGACATGCCCTGGCGCGCACTGCCGGAGCGAGCCAAGGAGTCGCTGCTCTACGGCAAGAACCACAAGGTGCACGTCCAATACCGCAACCGTTACGGCCGCGAACGCAGCTACTCGACCGGCTTCGAAGGTGTGGTCCCGTTCGTCAAGCGTCGGCATCAGGAGACTGAGTCGGACTGGAGCCGGGACCGTTACGAGGGCTACATGCGCGAGGTCCCGTGCCCCGTGTGCAACGGTGCACGACTCAAGCCCGAGTCGTTGGCCGTGACGATCGGCGGCCGCTCCATCGCAGAGGTGTGCGCGTTGCCGATCTCGCAGTCAGCCGGGTTCCTCGAGACGGTCGACTTCACGCCGCGGGAGCGGCAGATCGCCGAGCGGGTGATCCGCGAGGTCGACGCGCGGCTGGGGTTCCTGCTCGACGTCGGGCTCGACTACCTGTCCCTGGACCGGCCGGCGGCGACATTGTCCGGCGGCGAGGCACAGCGCATCCGGCTGGCGACCCAGATCGGCTCCGGCCTGGTCGGAGTCCTGTATGTGTTGGACGAGCCGTCGATCGGGTTGCACCAGCGCGACAACCACCGGCTGGTTGAGACGCTGACCCGGCTGCGCGACCTCGGCAACACGCTGATCGTCGTCGAGCACGACGAGGACACCATCGCCACCGCCGACTGGGTGGTCGACATCGGCCCGGGCGCGGGGAGCACGGTGGCAACGTCGTCTACTCCGGCCCGGTCAAGGGATTGCTCGACCAGCCTGACTCGATCACCGGCGCCTATTTGTCGGGCCGGCGCGAGATTCTCACCCCCGCGATCCGACGGCCGCAGGACGGCCGAGAGATCGTCGTGCGCGGTGCTCGCGAGCACAACCTGCAGGACGTCGATGTCGCCATACCCCTCGGCAATCTGGTTGCGGTCACTGGTGTTTCGGGTTCCGGTAAGTCGACGCTGGTCAACGCGATCCTCTACAACGTGCTGGCCAACCAGCTCAACGGCGCCCGGCACGTGCCCGGCCGGCACCGGACGGTCGAGGGCCTCGACCACCTCGACAAGGTCGTGCACGTCGACCAGGGTCCGATCGGCCGGACACCACGAAGCAACCCGGCGACCTACACCGGGGTCTTCGACAGTGTCCGCAAGTTGTTCGCCGAGACCACCGAGGCGAAGGTCCGCGGCTACCAGCCGGGACGCTTCTCGTTCAACGTCAAGGGCGGTCGCTGCGAGGCGTGCAGCGGTGACGGAACGCTGAAGATCGAGATGAACTTCCTGCCGGACGTCTACGTCCCGTGCGAGGTGTGCCACGGCGCGCGCTACAACCGGGAGACGCTCGAAGTCCACTTCAAGGGCAAGACGATCGCCGACGTGCTCAACATGCCGATCGAGGAGGCCAAGGACTTCTTCGCGGCGGTGCCGGCGATCGCGCGGCACATGAACACCCTGGTCGATGTCGGGCTCGGTTATGTGCGACTCGGGCAGCCGGCGCCGACGCTGTCCGGTGGGGAGGCCCAGCGCGTCAAGCTCGCAGCGGAGTTGCAGAAGCGGTCGACCGGCCGAACGATCTACGTTCTCGACGAGCCGACGACGGGCCTGCACTTCGAGGACATCCGCAAGCTGCTCGGGGTGCTGCAGGGTCTGGTCGACAAGGGCAACACCGTGATCGTCATCGAGCACAACCTCGACGTGATCAAGTCCGCCGACTGGATCGTCGACATGGGTCCCGAAGGCGGTTACCGCGGCGGGACAGTCGTTGCCACTGGCACGCCGGAGGACGTCGCCGAGGTCGCTGATAGTTACACCGGGCAATACCTCGGTCCGCTGCTCGCGAAGTCCACCCGCGCCGAGCGTCCCTCTCAAACGGCGCGCAGTGGCAAGCCTGCTGCCACGAAGGCGACGACCAAGAAGACGACGACCAAGAAGACGACGGCCAAGACGGCCACGACAAAGAAGGCGGCGACGCGAAAGCGCACGGCGGCAGCAACAGCGAAGTCGGCGAAGCCCGCGGCCACCGCGAAGGCGACACGAAGCAAGCCGGTCGGCCGCGCAGCAAGGTCGAAATAATCACCGCTTGCACAGCAAGTCCACAGAGCCCGGTCACCTATTGATCATTCAACGACTGCATGCTGGTGGGCATGACTACGGACAACACCGAGGCCTCCGAAACAGCACTGCCGACAGGCACCGATCGCCGGACGGTCCTGCGCTCCGCGGGCCTGGCGGGCGGGGCCGTGGCCGCAGCCGGAGCCCTGGCCGCATGCGGCGGCTCGAGCGGATCGTCGGGTGCGAGCCAACCAGCGGCCGGCGCCGCCGGTGGCGGTGCGACACATGCGACGGCTTCCGGGCAAGGCGTTGCGACATCCAAGGTGCCGGTCGGCAGCGGCATCATCGACAACGACCTCAAGGCGGTCGTCACACAGCCGGCCACGGGCGAGTTCAAGGCCTTCAGCTACATCTGCACCCACCAGGGTTGCCCCGTTACCCAGGTCAGCGGCGACACCATCAGTTGCCCGTGCCACGGCAGTCAGTTCAGCACCAAGGACGGCTCGGTGAAACAAGGTCCGGCGACCAAACCCCTGACCCCGATGACCGCCACGGTCAAGGGCTCCCAAGTCATCGTCAGCTGACCCCTTCATCCCGAATGCCCTCACACCTGGGGTGCGGGAGTGTCGGGGCCGGTCCATAGAGTGGAGTCGTGGCTGATCCGTCGACCTACCGCCCCAAGCCCGGGGAGATCCCGGTCGATCCTGGCGTCTACAAGTTCCGCGACAAGGACGGCCGGGTCATTTATGTCGGCAAGGCCAAGTCGCTGCGCAGCCGATTGTCGTCATACTTCCAGGACATCGCGGCGCTGCACCCGCGCACCAGGACGATGGTCACGACCGGCGCGAGCGTCGAGTGGACCGTGGTGCGCAACGAGGTCGAGGCGCTGCAGCTCGAATACTCCTGGATCAAGGAGTTCGACCCGCGCTTCAACGTCAAGTACCGCGACGACAAGTCCTACCCGTATCTCGCGGTGACCATGGGCGAGGAGTTCCCGCGGGCTCAGGTCATGCGCGGCTCCAAGCGCAAGGGCACCCGCTACTTCGGGCCCTACGCACACGCCTGGGCGATCCGCGAGACCCTCGATCAGTTGCTGCGTGTCTTCCCGGTGCGCACCTGCAGCAGCGGCGTGTTCAAGCGGGCGGGACAGGTCGGGCGGCCGTGCCTGCTCGGCTACATCGACAAGTGCTCGGCTCCGTGCGTCGGTCGGGTGACCGAGGACGAGCACCGCGCGATAGCCGAGGAGTTCTGTGACTTCATGGCCGGCAACACCGGCCGGTTCGTCAAGCGCCTGCAACGCGAAATGCGTGCTGCCAGTGCCGATCTCGACTTCGAGACCGCCGCCCGGCGACGTGACGACATCGCGGCCCTGGAGAAGGCATTGGAGCGCTCGGCTGTCGTCCTTCCGGACGCCACCGACGCCGATGTTTTCGGCATCGAGGACGACGAGCTGGAGGCGGCGGTGCAGGTCTTCCACGTCCGCGGCGGGCGGATCCGGGGCCAGCGCGGCTGGGTGGTCGACAAGCAGAGCGAGGGCGATCTCGGCCTCGCCGACGTCATCGAGCGACTGCTCGGCCAGGTCTACGGCGGGGAGTCGGCCGAGGGCGTGCCACGTGAAGTCCTCGTCCCCGCCCTTCCGCCGGAGCCCGACGCGATGGCCGAGTTGTTGAGCGAGATCCGCGGGTCGCGCGTCGAGTTGCGTATGCCGCAGCGTGGTGACAAGCGGACGCTGATGGAGACCGTCAACCGCAACGCCAAACAATCGCTGGCTCGGCACAAGGTCGCGCGGGCGGGCGACCTCACCGCACGGAGCCAGGCTTTGCAGGACCTGCAGGACGCGCTCGAGCTCCAGCAGGCACCGCTACGGATCGAATGCTTCGACGTCAGCCACGTTCAAGGCACCAACGTGGTCGCCTCGATGGTGGTCTTCGAGGACGGACTGCCCCGTAAAGGCGAATACCGCCGCTTCATCGTGCGCGGCACGCCCCAGGAGGACGGGTCCGTGCGGCTGGACGACACCGCGGCGATGGACGAGATCCTCACCCGGCGCTTCCGGCACTACTTGCAGGACCGTGACAATGCAGGCGACATCGAGCTGGACGAAGCCGGTGACGAGCCGGGGTCCGGCAGCGGTCCGATCGACGAAATGACCGGCAAACCCAAGAGATTCGCCTACCCGCCGCAGCTCGTCGTCGTCGATGGCGGCAAACCCCAAGTCGATGCCGCGTCCCATGCGCTGGAGATGCTCGGCATCGACGACGTCGCGGTCGTCGGCCTGGCGAAGCGACTGGAGGAGGTCTGGCTGCCCGGTGACGACTTCCCGGTGATCCTGCCGCGGACCAGCGATGGGCTCTATCTGTTGCAACGGGTCCGTGACGAGGCGCACCGCTTCGCGATCACCTTCCACCGGCAGCGCCGGTCCAAAGCGATGACCAAGTCGGCGCTGGACGACATACCCGGCCTGGGTGCGGTGCGACGCAAGACGTTGCTGCGTGAATTCGGGTCGGTCAAGCGGTTGCGTGCGGCGTCGGTCGAGCAGATCGAGGCGGTGCCGGGCATCGGTCCGACGCTCGCCGCTACGGTGCATTCACACCTGCGAGAGGATGACGCCACAACACCTGCGGTCAACCTCACGACCGGTGAAGTGCTCGACGACAAGCTCGACGACAAGGAGACCACCCGATGAACGACGTGGAGGAGTCCCCGGAGCTGGCGCCGGAGCTCATCGTTGTCACCGGCATGAGCGGCGCCGGCCGCACCACCGCGGCCAACGTGCTGGAGGACCGGGGCTGGTACGTCATCGACAACCTGCCGCCACAGTTGCTGGTGGCGATGGCCGATCTGCTGGCCAAACAGGGCATCGAGAACCGCGAGTCCGTGCCGAAGCTCGCAGCCGTCGTCGACGTCCGGTCCCGGGAGTTCTTCACCGACTTCCGCGAAGGCCTGGATCACCTGCGGGACGAAGGATGGCGCCCGACGGTCATCTTCATGGACGCCACCGACGAGGCCCTCGTGCGGCGCTTCGAGTCCGTGCGCCGGCCGCACCCGCTGCAGGCGGAGGGACGCCTCCTGGACGGCATACAGGAGGAGCGCGAAGCGCTGCGTGACCTGCGCGCGACCGCCGACATCCTGATCGACACCAGCGGGCTCAACGTCCACCAGCTCAGCAGCAAGGTCCGCGAGTTCGTCGGGGGAGACGACGGCCCGGCGCTGCGCATCGCCGTCATGTCGTTCGGTTTCAAGTACGGCATTCCGCTGGATGCCGACCTCGTCTTCGACATGCGTTTCTTGCCCAATCCCTTCTGGAATCCGCAACTTCGGCCGCACACCGGTCAGGAGTCGATCGTCGCCGACTATGTCCTGGCGCAGCCCGGTGCCAAGGAGTTCCTCGACCGCACGCTCAGCCTGCTGGAGCCGATGACCGCGGGATACCTGCGTGAGGGCCGTAGCTATGTCACCCTCGCAGTCGGCTGCACCGGCGGCAAGCATCGTTCGGTCGCGATGGCCGAGGCGCTGGCCGACCGGCTCAACTCCCGCGACGTGAAGTCACTCGTCGTGCACCGCGATCTGGGGCGCGAATAGCATGCCGCGCCGACCTGCCGTCGCCGCACTCGGTGGCGGTCACGGACTCTTCGCATCCCTGCAGGCCCTCCAGTTGGTCACCGACAAGATCACCGCGATCGTGACGGTCGCCGACGACGGCGGCTCCAGCGGTAGGCTGCGGGAGGAGTTCGACATCCTGCCGCCCGGTGACCTACGGATGGCACTCGCCGCGCTCTGTGACAACTCCGAGTGGGGCCTGCAGTGGGCCGACGCGTTGCAACATCGGTTCGCGGGCGAGGGACCGCTCGGTGGGCACTCCCTGGGCAATCTCATCATCGCGTCGCTGTGGGATCTGCTCGGCGAACCCATCGCCGGACTCGACCTCGTCGGTCGGCTGCTGGGTGCACGTGGCCGCGTGCTGCCGATGGCCGCCGAGCCACTACGCATCGAAGCCAGCGTGCTGGGCGCCGACCCGGAGCAACCGGACGAGGTCACCGAGATCCGTGGCCAGGTCGAGGTCGCCTCGACACCGGGTCGTGTCCTCGGCGTACGACTCAACCCCGACCCGCCGCTGGCCTGCCAGGAGGCTGTCGAAGCCGTGTATGACGCAGACTGGGTGATCCTGGGCCCGGGCTCGTGGTTCACCTCGGTGATGCCACACCTGCTCGTGCCCGACCTGCGAGAGGCGCTGGTGCACACCACCGCCAAGCGGATGCTCACCCTCAACATGGTCATGGACACCGGTGAGACCACCGGCTTCAGCGCCTCCGATCACCTCGAAGTGCTGGCCGCGCACGCACCCGAGTTGCATCTCGATGTCGTTCTCGCCGACCCGACAGTGGTGCTCGACGGGGAGACCAATTGCGTTCCACTGCCCAATCACTAGGCGCGGAAGTAGTTTTCGCGGACGTGGCAGACTCTGATCGACCGGGCGCGCACGACACCTTGCGCCTGGCAGCGGCATATCGTGATGTGGTGGAGTGACGGGTTCGCGTCGCCGCGCCACGTAGCATGTGCAGACCGCACGGGCTCTGTTTGAATCACTGCATTAGGAACTGAAACGACATGTCGATGACCGCAGCCGTCAAGGACGAACTCAGCAGACATGTCGTCACGAAAACGTGCTGCCGCAAGGCAGAGATTTCGGCGATGCTGCGGTTCGCGGGCGGTCTGCACATCATCGGTGGCCGGATCGTCATCGAGGCTGAGCTGGACACGGCAGCGGCGGCGCGCAGGCTGCGCCAGGCGATCGCCGATCTCTACAGCCAGACTCCGCAGGTGCTGGTGATGAGTGGCGGCGGGCTGCGACGCGGCAGCCGTTACATCGTGCGGGTGGCGCAGGACGGTGAAGCACTCGCCCGGCAGACCGGCCTGATCGACCATCGCGGCCGGCCGGTACGTGGCCTGCCGCCGCGCGTCGTCAATGGCTCGATCTGTGACTCCGAAGCCGCCTGGCGTGGTGCCTTCCTCGCGCACGGCTCGCTCACCGAGCCGGGCCGCTCGTCGTCGATGGAGGTCACCTGCCCGGGGCAGGAAGCCGCGCTGGCGCTCGTCGGAGCTGCCCGCCGGCTGGGTGTCCAGTCCAAGGCGCGTGACGTGCGCGGTGTCGACCGGGTCGTCATACGCGACGGTGACGCCATCGGCGTGATGCTCACCCGGCTGGGCGCAACCGACGCGTTCATGGCGTGGGAGGAGCGGCGGATGCGCCGCGAGGTGCGTGCGACAGCCAACCGGCTCGCCAACTTCGACGACGCCAACCTGCGTCGCTCGGTCGAGGCCGCGGTCCAGGCCGGCAGCCGCGTCGAGCGTGCGCTGGAGATCCTCGCCGACGAAGTGCCGGACCACTTGGCCGAAGCCGGCCGACTGCGGCTGACCCACAAGGAGGCCAGCCTGGAAGAGCTCGGTCAGAAGGCGGATCCGCCGATGACCAAGGACGCCGTGGCCGGTCGCATCCGACGCTTGCTGGCGATGGCCGACAAGCGCGCCAGCGACCTCGGCATACCCAACACCGAGGCTGCGCTGACGGCAGACATGCTCGATCAGTGACCATTCGGCAGGACGCGTTCCTGCCGGCGCGCGTCATCAAATAGGGTCGGTGGTGTCGCTCCGGTGGGTGCCAGTTCCGGCACCGCCTCAGACGCACATCACCTGACCAACAGAAAGGGATGAGTCGCCCGTGACCGTCCGCGTGGGAATCAATGGCTTCGGCCGCATCGGCCGCAACTTCTTCCGGGCGGTTGTCGCGTCCGGTGCCGACATCGAGATCGTCGGCGTCAACGACCTGACCGACAATGCCTCCCTGGCCCGTCTGCTCAAGTACGACTCCATCCTGGGGCGCTTCCCCGGCGACGTGACTTCCACGGACACCGACATCACCGCCGGCGACCGGACCTTCAAGGCGTTCGCCGAGCGTGACCCGGCCAAGCTCCCGTGGGGCGAGCTGGGCGCCGACGTGGTGATCGAGTCGACCGGCATCTTCACCGACGCCGAGAAGGCCAAGGTGCACATCGACGGCGGTGCCAAGAAGGTCATCATCTCGGCTCCCGCCAAGAATGAAGACATCACCATCGTGATGGGTGTCAACGACGGCGACTACGACGCCGCGAAGCACACGATCATCTCCAACGCGTCGTGCACCACCAACTGTCTCGGCCCGATGGCCAAGGCACTCAACGACGAGTTCGGCATCGTCAAGGGCCTGATGACGACCATCCACGCCTACACCCAGGACCAGAACCTCCAGGACGCACCGCACAAGGACCCGCGCCGTGCACGCGCTGCGGCGATCAACATCGTGCCGACGTCCACCGGTGCGGCCAAGGCGATCGGCCTGGTGCTTCCGGAGCTCAAGGGCAAGCTCGACGGCTACGCGCTCCGCGTGCCGACCCCGACCGGATCGGCCACCGACCTGACCTTCGAGGCCGGTCGCGAGACCACCGTCGAAGAGGTCAACGCCGCTGTGCAGAAGGCCGCCGACGGCAAGTTCCTGCGTTACACGGAGGACCCGATCGTGTCCTCGGACATCGTCACCGACCCGGCGTCGTGCATTTTCGACTCGGGCCTGACCAAGGTCATCGGCAACCAGGTGAAGGTCGTCGGCTGGTACGACAACGAGTGGGGCTACTCCAACCGCCTCGCCGACCTCGTGCAGCTCGTCGGCAAGAGCCTCTGAGCACCATGCGAACGATCGACGACCTGGGCAACCTGTCCGGCAAGACCGTGCTGGTCCGCAGCGACCTCAACGTCCCACTGAATGACGCCGGTGAGATCACCGACGACGGACGTGTTCGTGCGTCGGTGCCGACCATCAAGAAGCTGGCCGACGCGGGTGCCCGGGTCGTCGTGTGCGCGCACCTGGGCCGGCCCAAGGGCACGCCCGACCCCAAGTTCTCCTTGCGGCCGGTGGCCGACCGGCTCTCCGAACTGCTGGGTTTCCCAGTGCTGTTCGCCACCGACACGGTGGGGGAGTCCGCGAACGAAACCGTCGACAAGCTGCACAAGGGTGAGGTCGCGCTCTTGGAGAACCTCCGGTTCAACCCGGGGAGACCAGCAAGGACGACGCCGAGCGTGGCGCGTTCGCCGACGAGCTGAGTCATCTGGCCGACGCCTACGTCTCCGACGGGTTCGGCGTCGTGCACCGCAAGCAGGCCAGCGTCTACGACATCGCCGAGCGGTTGCCGCAGGCAGCGGGTGGCCTCGTCGAGACTGAGGTCGGTGTGTTGCGCCGGCTGACGATGTCACCGCAGCGCCCGTATGCCGTTGTGCTCGGCGGTGCGAAGGTCAGCGACAAGCTCGGAGTGATTGAGAACCTCCTGGGCAAGGCCGACATGCTGCTGATCGGTGGTGGCATGGTCTTCACCTTCCTGGCGGCGCAGGGCTACGAGGTCGGCAAGAGCCTCCTCGAACAAGACCAGATCGGCCGGGTCAAGGGTTACCTGGCCGAGGCCGAGAATCGCGGCGTCAAGATTGTGCTGCCGACCGATGTGGTTGCGGCCACCGAGTTCTCGGCCGACGCCGACCACGAGGTCGTGGCGGCGGACGCCATACCGGCCGACTGGATGGGTCTGGACATCGGCCCGGAGTCGGCGAAGGCATTCGCCGACGCGATCGGCAGCGCCAGGACGGTCTTCTGGAACGGCCCGATGGGCGCGTTCGAGATGGCGCCGTATGCCGACGGGACCAAGGTCCTCGCGCAGGCGCTGGCCGATGTCACCAAGGCCGGTGCGCTCACCGTTGTCGGCGGCGGCGACTCGGCTGCGGCCGTTCGTCAGCTCGGCTTCGCGGACGACGACTTCGGGCACATCTCGACCGGTGGCGGTGCGAGCCTGGAATTCCTGGAGGGCAAGACCCTGCCCGGCCTGAGCGTGTTGGAGGACTGAGCGGTGGCTGACAAGAAGGACACTCCGGCGGGACGTATTCCGCTGATCGCCGGCAACTGGAAGATGAACCTGGACCACCAGCGGGCGACCGTCGTCGTGCAGAAGCTGGACTGGACGCTGAAGGACAAGCGGCACGACCACGCCGAGACCGAGGTCGCCGTGATCCCGCCCTTCACCGACATCCGGTCGGTGCAGACGCTCATCGACGGCGACCGGCTGAAGCTGCAGCTCGGCGCGCAGGACCTGTCGCCATATGACTCGGGTGCCTACACCGGTGACATCTCCGGTGAGTTCCTGGCCAAGCTCGGCTGCTCCTACGTCATCGTCGGACACAGCGAGCGTCGCACGATCCATCAGGAGACCGACGAGATCGTCAATGCGAAGGTCAAGGCGGCGCTGCGGCACGAGCTGACACCGATACTGTGCGTCGGCGAGCCGCTCGAGGTCCGTAAGGAGGGCGCTCAGGTCGCACACATCGTCGCCCAGTTGACCGCTGCTCTCGACGGCATCGCCGCCGCTGACGTTGCGTCTCTTGTCGTGGCCTACGAGCCGATCTGGGCGATCGGCACCGGTGAGGTGGCGACGCCCGACGACGCGCAGGAGGCGTGCGCCGCGCTGCGCAACACGGTCGCCGACCTCTACTCCGGTGATGTCGCAGACCAAGTCCGATTCCTCTACGGCGGCTCGGTGAAGTCCGGCAACGTCGCGTCGATCATGGCGCGGGAAGATGTCGACGGTGCGCTGGTCGGCGGTGCGTCACTGGATCCCGCGGAGTTCGCCGCGATCTGTCGCTTCAAGGCGCACCAGGGTGCGGTGCTCTAACTGCCGCCCGTAACGCACTGTCGGCGCAACTTTCCGGCGCACGGGCGTGTAACGTTGTCCAAGGTGCTCGGTCAGCGCCGATCAAGTTTCTCGACGTGAAGGTGAGTCTCCAGCGTGGACGGCATGCGCATCGCGCTCCAGGCAGTAGTAATCGTCAGCAGCCTGTTCCTGGTGCTGCTGATTCTGATGCACAAGGGCAAGGGCGGCGGCCTCTCCGACATGTTCGGTGGCGGTGTCAGCAGCAGCCTCGGTGGGTCGTCCATTGCGGAGCGCAACCTCAACCGATTGACGATCATCGCCAGCATCATCTGGCTGGCAGCCATCGTCGGCCTGGGCCTGGTCGCGCGCTTCCAGTAGCCCCCACCCTCACCTTTCCCCGTTCCAATCCCGACGCCGTCAAGGAGCAATCGTGGCCGGTGGCAATGCAATTCGAGGTAGTCGTGTCGGCGCCGGCCCGATGGGCGAGGCCGAACGTGGCGATGCAGCTCCTCGAGTAGTCGTCTCCTACTGGTGCTCCAACGGCCACGAGACCCGCCCGAGCTTCGCGCAGGAGGCGGGCCTCGCGGTGCCAGAGACCTGGGACTGCCCGCGCTGCGGCCTGCCGGCCGGTCAGGACGAGGCGAACCCGCCTGCAGCACCGCGCGCCGAGCCCTACAAGACGCACCTCGCCTACGTGAAGGAGCGTCGCTCCGACGAAGAGGGTGCGGTCATCCTCGACGAGGCGCTCGACACGTTGCGCCAGCGGGGCCTGATCCAGTAATTCCTCAGGAGGCGTCGGTCGCGGCCTGCAGGTCGGCGATCACGATCTTCTGCATGCCCATCAGCGCTTGTATGGCGGCCGGGCCGGTCAGCAACTCGCCCAGGTTCGCCGGCAGAATCTGCCAGCTCACGCCGTACTTGTCCTTGCACCAACCGCACTGCTCCGACTCGGGAACCGCGGACAGCGCCTGCCAGTAGCGGTCAATCTCCGCTTGGTCCGCGCAGGCGACCGTGAACGAGATTGCCTCGTTGAAGGTGAACGCCGGGCCACCGTCGAGGCAGACGAATTCCATTCCGGCCAGGGTGAATCGGCCGTTGATGACCTTTCCCGCCATACCCTTGTAGTGCTCGTCCAGCGACTCGTCGGGGTAGCGGTCGATGCCGTCGACGTGCGAATCCGGGAACAGGCCGACGTAGAAGTTCATCGCCTCCTCCGCGTTGTCGTGGAACCACAAGCAGGGCTTGATGGTGGACTGCACGGTGGCCATCACAGAGCCCCGTCCGAGAGAAGGCCATCCAGCTTGGCGTAGCCGTCGTTGACGCCCACCTCCATGCCGCTGGCCAGCCAACCGTCGCGGGCCTCGAACGACTCGACGAGCGACTGGGCGTGCAGTCGGGTGCGGCCATCGCCGAGGTCCTCGAAGGTCAACGTGTCCAGCGAGACGCCTTCCGGCATACCTTCCCAGGTGAATGTCTGCACGATGCGACTGTCGCCGACCTCGTGGAAGCTGCCGTGGAAGGCGTAGCTCTCGCCACCCCGCTTGTTCAGGAAGCGCCAGCTGCCGCCGGTGCGGGCATCCCAGTAGTCGATCTCAGTGCTGATGTCGTCCGGGCCGACCCAGCGTGCGTAGAGGTCGGGGTCGGTGTGCGCCTTGATCAGTTGCGCCGGAGTTGCGTTGAAATCGCGGGTGATTCGAATGATCGGGAGCTTCTCGTCCGCCTCGATCACAGCCTCGCGGATGTCGGTGGTGCTCATGATGCGTTGCCCTTCTGTTCGGGAGTGCTGCGGTCGTTCAGTTCGTCGAGCAGTGCGTCCAACCGCTGGTAACGCTGCTCGGCCTGGCGCTGGTAGCGCTCGATCCACTTGTTCATCAGGTCGAATACCTCTGCTTCCAGATGGACCGGACGTCGTTGCGCCTCTTTACTGCGCGAGACCAGGCCGGCGCCCTCGAGCACCTTCAGGTGCTTGGACACGGCCTGGAGGCTCACGTCGTACGGCTCGGCAAGCTCGCTGACCGTGGCATCCGCCTCGGTCAGCCGAGCGACGATGTCGCGCCGCGTCGGGTCGGCGAGTGCCGAGAACACCTGGGAGAGCTGATCCATCGGCTCGACCTTTCCGGTTATCAACCAATTGATTGAATAGCAGAAGCGTAGGTCGGCGCCAAACGGTTGTCAACCATTCGGTTGAATTAGATTCTCAGTGGCGGGTGGCGGCCGGTCTCTGGGACGCCGTCTATCTCGCCGTACACGAAGGACCGGTGCGGGAGCTCATCGCTGATGTTTGGAACCGCGTAGCTCGAGCGCGCGTCGATCACTAGAGTCTGCGCGAGCATCCGGAACATTCTGAGGGGACACCCATGAGCAACAACGACCCATATTCGACACCGCAGGACGGTCAACAGCCACCGGGCTACGGCCAGCAGCCGCAATATGGCGGGCAACCGCCGCAGTATGGCGCTCCGCAGGGCTATGGCCAGCAGCCGCAGTACGGCGCTCCGCAGGGCTACGGGCAGCAGCCGCAGTACGGCGCTGCGCAGGGCTATGGCCAGCCGTACACCGGACAGCCGCAGCAGTTCGGTGCGATGCCGCCGCTCGCGAACTGGGGACAGCGGGTCGGTGCCTACCTGATCGACGGTCTCGTGATGTTGCCGGGATACCTGCTGGTGATTCCCGGCTACGTGATGCTCTTCTCTTCCCTGAACACGACCAACGAGTGCGACACCGCCGGCTACTGTCACACGACGACAACCGGCTCGCCGTCGCCGGCGTCATTCGTCCTGATACTGCTCGGCTTCCTGGTGGTGCTCGGCCTACAGATCTGGAACCGCTGGATCAAGGGCGGCAAGGGCCAATCGATCGGCAAGAAGGCGCTGGGCATCTCGTTGATCAGCGAGTCGACCGGTCAGCCGATCGGGGCCGGTATGGCGTTCGTTCGCGACCTGGCGCACATGCTGGACGGGATCGCGTGTTACATCGGCTACCTGTGGCCGTTGTGGGACGCCAAGCGGCAGACGTTCTCGGACAAGGTGATGAACACCGTCGTCATACAGGGCCCGCCGCCGGGGCAGAAGCACTGAGCGACCGGTTGTTTCACTCGCGGTAGTTCTCGACGACATCGACGGGTCGCTCGGTCGCGTCGCTCGGGTTCTGGTCGAACTCCTGGCGCGCCTGGCGCTGTCGTAAGAGGTCCCAGAGCTGGTCGAGCTGCACCTCTGCCTTGCGCAGTTGCGCGTGCTCCTCGGGCGCTGTGATCTCGCCCTTGCCGAGCCTGGTGCGCAGCTCATGCTCGGTCGCGATCAGTTCAGTGATGTGCTCTCGGATCGACTGGTCATCCATGCCACTCATCGTGGCACTCGCTGGGGTGCCGTGTCAGTGATCCGGAGCGCCGTCCGGGAGCTTCGCGGCGGCAGCATCGTCGAGCCACCAGATCGTGTCGTGCTGACCGTGGACCCCCGCAGCGGGGACGTCCCAGCGGTCCGCGTCGGGCGCATGCGCGGCCGCGACAGAGTCGGCCTTCTCCGCGCCGGCCACGAGCAGCCAGACCTGGCGGCTGCGGTTGAGGCACTCGAACGTCAGCGACACCCGGTCCGGCGGGGGCTTGGGGGAGTCGTGGACGGGGATCGCGATGGCGTTCTCGGTGCGCTGAGCGGGGTGGTGCGGGAAGAGCGATGCGACGTGACCGTCCGGACCCATGCCCAGCATCACGACGTCGAACACCCCGTCGCCCGGCTTCGGTGCGCGGATGGCCGCCGAGTATGCCGCGGCAGCTGCCTCCGCATCGGCGACCTCGTCCGGACCGGCGACCCGGTGGATGTTCTCAGCTGGCACCGGCAACGCGCTCAGCGCCGACTGGTCGGCCTCCATGTCGTTGCGGTCCGGCGAACCCGCCGGCACGAAGCGTTCGTCGCCCCACCAGAAGTGCACGCTCGACCAGTCGACCCCGGTCGCGTCGGGCAATGACTGCAACGACAGGCCGCCCATGGAGCCGCCGGTGAGCACGACGTGCGCGACACCCCGATCGCTTTGTGCTGCAACGATTTCAGCGACGAGGCGGTCGGAGATCGCCTTGCCCAACTCATCCTTCGTGTTGCGCTTCTCGACGGTCATGACGTCACCTTCTTGCGGCGAGCGGGAACGTCGGTGACTCGCGGGAGCCCCTTGACCAGTGCCTCCTTGTAGACCACGTCCTCGCCGAGCCGGTTGAGTTCCTCGGCGAGCGACTCGGCCGTGCCCGGACGCGTCAGGTCGAGCTGTCGCTCCGGCTGGCCGGGTTGGGTGAGAGTGCCCGTCCGGCGATCCGGCCGAACCAGCTCGATGGACCCGGACTTGCGCTCCATGCGCACATTGACCAACCCGGTGCCGGGCTTGGACTGCGCCCGGCGCACCGGACACTTGAGTCGCACCGCGAGCCAACCGGCCAACAGGTCCGTGCTGGCCGAGTCCGAAGCTCCGGTGACAGTGACTTCGGTCACCGGCTCGTATGGCGGCAGGTCGAGCGCTGTCGCCAGCAGGCCACGCCACCGGGTGGTGCGCGACCACGCCATGTCGGTGTCGCCACCGGCGTAGTCGTCGCGCCTGCGCTGCAACGCTTTTCGCGGACTTTTGGTCAGCGACGCGTCGGTGATCCGCCGGCTTGCGAGTCGGCCTATGGGTGAGGAGGCGACGTCCTGGGCGACATTGGGCCACCAGGCGACCACGGGAGTGTCCGCCGCGAGTAGCGGCGTCACGACGCTCGCTCCGTGTTTGGTCAGCTCGCCGAACAGGCGCAACACGATGATCTCGCTGCCGCCGGCGTCGTTGCCGAGTCGGACCTGCGCGTCGAGGCGACTGGCACCTCGTGCGCTGCCGGTGACCAGCGCGATGATCCGGCTGGGGTGCTGGCGACTGGCGTGGATCGCGCATTCGAGAGCGTCATCGGCATCGGCCTCGTCGACCACGATGATCAGCGTCATCACCCGGCCGAGCGTCATGGTGCCGGTCTCGTCGCGCAAGCGGACCAGCTGCTTGCTGACATCTTTTGTCGTCGTACCCGGCAGGTCGGCGATCACGGCAGCCTCCACTCACGTCCGTCGCGGGCGAGCAACTCGTCCGCGCTGTGCGGTCCCCAGGTGCCCGCTTCGTAGCCCTCCGGTCGCCCCTTGCGGGCCCAGAAGCGCTCGACCGGGTCCAGGATCTGCCACGACAGCTCGACCTCTTCGTGTCGCGGGAAGAGCGGCGGCTCGCCCAGCAGGACATCCAGGATCAGCCGCTCGTAGGCCTCGGGACTGGACTCAGTGAAGGCGCTGCCGTAGCCGAAATCCATTGTCACGTCACGGACTTCCATCGAGCCCGCACCCGGCACCTTCGATCCGAAGCGGATCGTGGTGCCTTCGTCCGGCTGCACTCGTATGACGATGGCGTTCTGCCCCAGCTCCTCGGTCGCCGTGTCGGCGAACGGCAGGTGCGGCGCACGTTTGAAGATCACCGCGATCTCGGTGACCCGCTTGCCGAGTCGCTTGCCGGTGCGCAGATAGAACGGAACACCGGCCCAGCGCCGGGTGTGCACGTCGAGCTTCACGGCGGCATACGTCTCGGTCGTCGACTTCGGGTCGATGCCGTCCTCGGTGAGGTAGCCGATGACCTTCTCGCTGCCCTGCCAGCCGGCGGTGTACTGACCACGCGCGGTGGCGGTGGCGAGATCGTCGGGCAGCCGGACCGCGGCCAGCACCTTCTCCTTCTCGGCGCGCAACTGATCGGCACCGAAGGAGTTCGGTTGCTCCATCGCGGTGAGCGCGAGCAACTGCAGCAAGTGATTCTGTATGACGTCGCGTGCGGCGCCGATACCGTCGTAATAGCCCGCACGGCCCGCGATGCCGATGTCCTCGGCCATCGAGATCTGCACGTGATCGACGTAGTGCGAATTCCAGACCGGCTCGAAGAGCTGGTTCGCGAAACGCAACGCCAGCAGGTTCTGGACGGTCTCCTTGCCGAGATAGTGATCGATCCGGAAGATCGCGTCGGCTGGGAAGACCCGCTCCAGGGTCGCATTGAGCTCTCGTGCGCTGGCCAGGTCGTGGCCGAACGGCTTCTCGATGACCACCCGGCTCCACGAGCCGTTCTTCGGCCGGGCCAGACCCGAGCGATCGAGCTGGGAGCAGACCGTCTCGAACGCGCCGGGCGGGATCGACAGGTAGAAGCCGGTGTTCCCGTCGGTGCCGCGCTCTTCGTCGAGCTGCCGCAGCGTCTCGGCGAGTTCGTCGAATGCCGCGTCGTCGTCGAAACTGCCGTGCACGAAACGCAGGCCGTTCTCGAGGTTGCGCCATACCTCCTCGCGGAAGGGCGTCCGGGCCCCGGCACGCACGGCGTCCTTGACGATGCGTGCGAAGTCCTGGTCCTCCCAGTCCCGCCGGGCGAAGCCGACGAGCGAGAAGCCCGGCGGCAGCAGCCCTCGGTTGGTCAGGTCGTAGATCGCGGGGAGCAACTTCTTGCGGGCCAGATCGCCGGTGACGCCGAACATCACCAGGGCGCACGGCCCGGCGATCTGGGGAAGCCGACGGTCGTCGGCCTGCCGCAATGGGTTGACCCCCGCGCGATTCGCGCTGGGCTCACGAGGAAGTGACCTCCGCGATGGCGTGCTGCAACTGCGCGAGACCGGCTTCGTGGTCGGTCAGGTGCAGCTGCAGGACGGGGCGGCCGTGCTCGGCGAGCACCTTGGCGTCGCCGCCGGACTGCGAGTCGATGAAGTTGCCGAAGGTGAACTCGCGTCCCGGGATCGACAGGTCCTCAGTGGGAGCCGTCGTGACCTGCAAGTAGATTCCGTCGGCCGGACCACCCTTGTGGTACTGGCCGGTGGAGTGCAGGAACCGCGGGCCGAACCCGAACGTGACCGGGCGATTCAGCTTGCGCGCCAACGGGATTCGCACGTCGGCCAGTGACTGGTCGGCGATCCGGTCGACGTACGCCATCACCGCGAGGTAACCGCTGGCCGACAACTGACCGAACAGCGCCCGGAGAGCATCCGCGACGGTCGTCGCGTCACCCAGGAAGTCAGGGCCTGCGCTGCGGACCTCGACCGAGCCGTCGGTGTATGCCGCAGGCGCGACCGAACCGGTGCCCGCACCGAGCAGGTCGCGAGCGGCCGCCTTGGCACTCTCGACGTCGGGCTGGTCGAACGGGTTGATCCCGATCAGCCGGCCCGCAACGGCGACCGCGGCTTCCCACAGCAGCATGGCGCCGCCGAGCGAACCACCGACGTTGACGACTGCGTCGCCGGACGGCTGTGAGTCGTCATCGACGTCGACCAGTCGCACGAAGAGCTCATCGGACAGTTGGTCACCAGTGGGGGAGTCGCCGACAACGACGGGCAGCAGCCCCTTGCCGTTCTTGCCGGTGCTCTCGGCGATCAGCTGCTCGGCCCAGTCGCCGAAGCCGACGGCCTTGGTGCCGGCGTCGATCAGCACGACCTTGTCGCGCAGCGGGCTGGTGCCACCGAGTGCGGCACCCAGGCGGAGCGCTGGGTTGGCGTCGTCGTCCGCTGCCAGTGCGTCCGTGACGGCCTCGGCCTCGTCGAGCAGCCGACCGATGTCGGCGCCGGCCAGACCGCTGGGGACGAGCCCGAAGGCGGTCAGCGCCGAGTAGCGGCCACCGACGTCGGGGTCGGCGTTGAACACGGTGTAGCCGGCTTCGCGGGCTTCCTTGTCGAGCGGGCTACCGGGGTCGGTGACCACGACGATCCGCTCCGTCGGGTCGATCCCGGCGTCCTGGAACGCCTTCTCGTAGACGCGGCGCTGCGAGTCGGTCTCCACCGTGGAGCCGGACTTCGACGACACGACGACAACCGTCTGTTCGAGGCGGTCCGACAGGGCTGCGCGCACCATGTCCGGCTGCGAGGAGTCCAGCACCGTCAGCGGCACACCGTCGGACTCGCAGATGACCTCCGGTGCGAGCGAGGAGCCACCCATGCCGCACAGGACGACATGATCGAGCCCCTTGTCGGCGAGTTTCCTCGTAGCGCTTCGATTTCGGCGACCAGCGGCCGCGAGGACGAGCCCAGGCCGACCCAGGACAGCCGCTTGCTGGCCTCGGACTCGGCGTCCGGACCCCACAAGGTCGCGTCCTGTGCAAAGAGCTTGCCGGCGAAACCGTCGGCGACCAGCGAAGGAACGTGGGCTGTGACGGCATCGGCAGCGGCGCCGGCCGCTGTCACCGCGAGGCCTGCGTCGCTCACAGTGTCGCACCTGCCTTCTCCAGCTCGCTCTTGACCGAGCCGAGCAGCTCGTCCCAGGACTTGTCGAACTTCTGCACGCCCTCTGTCTCCAGCACCTGCACGACGTCGGCGTAGGAGACGCCGAGCTTGTCGAGGGAGTCCAGGACGCCTGCGGCGTCCGCGTAGTTGCCGGTCACCTGGTCACCGGACAGCTTGCCGTGATCGGCGAGCGCGTCGAGGGTCTTGGGCGGCATCGTGTTGACCGTGTCCTTGACCGCGAGGTCCACGACATACATGGTGTCGGGGTATGCCGGGTCCTTGACGCCGGTCGAGGCCCACAGCGGACGCTGCGTGTGCGCACCGTCGTCGGCGAGGGTCTTCCAGCGAGGTGTGCTGAAGACCTCTTCGAAGGCCTGGTAGGCGAGCCGGGCGTTGGCGACACCGGCCTTGCCCTTGAGCGCCTTGGCCTCATCGGAACCGATGGCATCGAGGCGCTTGTCGACCTCGCTGTCGACACGCGACACGAAGAACGACGCGACCGAGCGGATCTTCGACAGGTCCTTGCCGGCCTGCTTGGCCTGCTCGAGACCGGCCAGGAAGGCGTTCATCACGCCGCGGTAGCGCTCCAGCGAGAAGATCAACGTCACGTTGACGCTGATGCCCTCGGCGAGAGCCGCGGTGATCGCCGGAAGGCCTTCCTCGGTCGCGGGAATCTTGATCATGACGTTGGGCTGGTCGACCTTGGCCCACAGCTCCTTGGCCATCTTGACCGTGCCGTCGGTGTCCCGTGCGAGGCGCGGGTCGACCTCGATGGACACGCGTCCGTCCAGGCCGTCCGTCGCGTCATACACCGGGCGCAGCACGTCGCACGCGTTGTGTACGTCGCGGGTGGTGATCTCGAAGACCGCCTCGTCGACGCTCTTGCCGGCCTTGGCCAGCTCGGCAACCTGCTCGTTGTATGCCGAGCCGTCCGACAGCGCCGTGGCGAAGATCGTCGGGTTGGTCGTCACACCGACGACGTTCTTGTCCGCGACCAGCTTCTCCAGGTCACCGCCGCCGATCAGCGATCGGCTCAGGTCGTCCAGCCAGATCGAGACTCCGAGGTCGCTCAGTGCCTGCGTGTTCGTGTTTGCCATGTCAGTTGCCTCCTGCGGCTGCAATGGATTCCTGTGCGGCGGACACCACTGCGTCCACCGTGAAGCCGAACTTCTCCATCAGCACGGCCCCTGCGGCGCTGGCGCCGAAGTGGTCGATGCCGACGGTGCGTCCCGCGTCGCCGACGATGTCGTGCCAGCCGAAGGTCGTGGCGGCCTCGACGCTCACTCGCGCCTTGACCGACTTCGGGAGCACCTCTTCGCGATAGGCGTCGTCCTGTGCCACGAACCACTCGCGACTCGGCATGGACACCACTCGAGCCGCAATGTTCTTGTCTGCCAACGCCTTTCGCGCGTCGAGCGCCAGGCCGACCTCGGAACCGGTCGCGACCAGGATCACGTCGGGCGTGCCGTCGGTGTCGGCCAGCACGTAGGCGCCCTTGGCGACACCGTCGGCGGAGGCGAACTCCGTGCGGTCGACCGTGGGCAGCGCCTGGCGGGACAGGATCAGCGCGGCCGGGCGGTCGGTGTGCTCCAGGATGGTGCGCCACGCAACGGCCGTCTCGTTGGCGTCACCGGGGCGCACGACATCCAGGCCGGGGATCGCACGCAGCGCCGCCAAGTGCTCGATCGGCTGGTGCGTCGGGCCGTCCTCGCCGAGCCCGATCGAGTCGTGCGTCCACACGAACGTCACGGGCAGTTTCTGTATGGCGGCCAGGCGCACCGCCGGACGCATGTAGTCCGAGAAGACCAGGAAGGTGCCGCCGTAGGGGCGGGTCAGGCCTTCCAGCGCGATGCCGTTGAGCGCCATACCCATGGCGTTCTCGCGGATGCCGAAGTGCAGCGTGCGGCCATAGGGGCCGCCCTGCCAGGCCTCGGTCTGCCAGTTGTGCGGGACGAAGCTCGGCTCGCCCTCCATCGTGGTGTTGTTGGACTCAGCCAGGTCGGCCGACCCGCCCCACAGCTCCGGCAGCACCGGCGCGAGGGCGGTGAGGATCTTGCCGGATGCAGCGCGGGTGGCGATGCCCTTGGCGTCGGCCTCGAAGACCGGAATCGCGTCGGCGAAGTTGTCGGGTAGCTTGCGCTCCCACAACCGGGCCAGCAGCTTGGCGCCCTCGGGGTTGGCGTCGCTCCAGGCGGAGAACGACTTCTCCCACTCGGCGTGTGCCGCGGCGCCGCGGTCCTTGACCTTGCGGACGTGCTCGATCACGTCGTCATCGACCTGGAAGGACTTCTCGGGGTCGAAGCCGAGCAGCTTCTTGGTGCCGGCGACCTCCTCGTCGCCCAGCGCGCTGCCGTGTGCCTTGCCGGTGCCCTGCTTGGTCGGTGCCGGCCACGCGAGGATGGTGCGCAGGCAGATCAGCGACGGCTTGTCGGTGACCGACTTGGCCTGCTCGATGGCGTCCAACAGGTCGTCGACGTTCTCGGTGTAGCTGTCGCGGTCACTGTCCGGCTTGGCACCGGGGCGCCAGTCGACCGTCTGCACATGCCAGCCGTATGCCGTGTAGCGGCCCGCGACGTCCTCGGTGAACGACACGTCGGTGTCGTCCTCGATGGAGATCTGGTTCTGGTCGTAGAACGCGATCAGGTTGCCCAGCTCCTGGTGCCCGGCGAGCGAACCCGCCTCTGCCGAAACACCTTCCATCAGGTCGCCGTCGGACGCGATGGCCCACACGTGGTGGTCGAAGGGGCTCTTGCCGGGTGCTGCATCGGGGTCGAGCAGCCCGCGCTGGCGGCGCTGCGCCATCGCCATACCGACGGCCGAGGCGATGCCGGAACCGAGCGGTCCGGTGGTGATGTCGACGCCGGCCGTGTGGCCGTACTCGGGGTGACCAGGAGTCAGTGAGTCCCAGGTGCGCAGTGCCTCCAGGTCCTTCAGCTCGAGGCCGTAACCGGAGAAGTAGAGCTGGATGTATTGCGTCAGGCTCGAGTGACCGCAAGACAGCACGAACCGGTCGCGGCCGATCCAGTGCGGGTCATTGGGGTCGATGCGCATGACGCTCTGGTAGAGCAGGTAGGCCAGCGGCGCCAGGCTCATCGCGGTGCCCGGGTGGCCGTTGCCCGTCTTCTGTACGGCGTCGGCAGCGAGCACCCGCACGGTGTCGACCGCGCGAACGTCGACCGGCGACCAGCCGGCCTTGGTGGCGACGGGCTCAGCGAGTGCTGGGTCCCGGCGTTCGGTGGTGGCTGAGGTGTCCTGGCTCACGGCAGATTGCTCCCACGAATAGTCGACCGGTCTGGTTCTTTCCGACCCGAGCCTAGCCCTGCCACCCAGGCGGAAAGCAAAGTCCTGCAGCGGGATAGACTGCGTGCAGTTCAGGTGGTGAATTCCCCACCTCATACGCGATCCCACGAGCAACGGAAGTGACGAGAGTGACTGCGATCGAGCCGCGCTCGGCCGAAGGCCGCGCCACCGCCGACCGCACCCTCGACACCCAGCCCCGCAAGCCGTTCGGCGCCGTGGTGCGCGACTACGTCGCACTCACCAAGCCGCGGATCATCGAGCTGCTGCTCGTCACGACCTTCCCGGTCATGTTCCTCGCGGACCGGGGAGTCCCGTCGGTCTGGCTGATCCTCGCGACGCTCGTCGGTGGCTCGTTGTCGGCCGGTTCGGCCAACGCCCTCAACTGCTATCTCGATCGCGACATCGACCGGCTGATGCACCGCACCGAGGGTCGCCCGCTGGCGACCGGTGCGATCACCCCGCGTGCCGGCCTGATCTTCGGGGTCGTGCTGGGCGCGATCTCAGTGTTGTGGCTCGGCCTGCTGGTCAACTGGCTCTCGGCGGCGTTGTCCTTCGGCGCGATCGTGCTCTACGTCGGCTTCTACACGATGCTGCTCAAGCGCCGCACCTCCCAGAACATCGTGTGGGGTGGCATCGCCGGATGTATGCCGACCCTGATCGGCTGGTCCGCGGTCACCAACTCCGTCAGCTGGTCGGCGATCGTGCTCTTCCTGGTCGTTTTCTTCTGGACGCCGCCGCACTACTGGCCGCTGTCGATGCGCTTCCGCGACGACTACGCCAACGCCGGCGTACCGATGCTGCCCGTGGTTGCCGAGGACATCGCCGTTGCGCGGCAGATCCTGATCTACACCTGGGTGACCGTTGCGACCACGCTCGCCCTGGTGCCGGTCGCCGGCATGGGGGTCATCTACACCGTCGTCGCACTGATCGCCGGCGTCGTGTTCCTGCGCGAAGCGCACCTGCTGCTGCGACGCGCCAATGCCGGTGCGTCATACAAGGTGCTGAAGCCGATGCGGCTGTTCCACTACTCGATCAGCTACCTCACGCTGGTCTTCGTGGCGGTCGCCGTCGACCCGCTGCTGCACCTCAGCTTCCACTGAGTCCGGCGGACCCCTGCGTAGGGTGCTGGCATGACCGCCGCGGTGCCACCTGAGGCACTGCCGCGCCCGTTCCGCCGCTTGTGGCTGGGTGAAACGGTCTCGTCGTTCGGCACGTACGTCACCCTGATCGGCCTCCAATACCTCGTCCTACGAACGCTGCACGGCGGGCCGCAGGACGTCGGCTGGCTGAATTCCGCACGCTGGCTGCCCTACCTGGTGCTCGGGCTCTTCGCAGGTGTCATCGTCGACCGTTGTCGTCGCCGCCCGATGATGGTCGGCACCGACCTGGCGTGCGGGCTGCTCGTTGCGATGATCCCGCTCACCTGGGCGCTCGGCGGCCTGTCGATCCCGATCCTCATCGTGATCGTCCTGCTGTATGGCGCGGCGGCACTCTTCAACGACGCCGCGTCGATGGCCTACCTTCCGTCTCTGGTGCCGCGCCACCAGTTGCAGCGGGCGCATGCACGAACCGACGGTTCGTCCGCGGTCGCGCAGACGGCGGGTCCGACTCTCGCTGGCGCGCTCATCAAGCTGTTCGGCGCTCCGTGGGCGATCCTGGTGGACGCCGCGAGCTACTTCTTCTCGGCGGCGATGATGGCGACCTTGCCGGCGGTGGACCCGGCTCGTGCAGCGGCAGCCCGGTCCAGTGTTCGACAAGACATTCGCGAAGGCGTCCGATGGGTCTACCGCCCGGGCGGCCAGCGGTGGCTGGCGATCGCGACCCACCTGTGGTTCGCGGGCAACGCGCTCCTCGGGGTCGCCATACCGACGTTCGCGCTGCACACGCTCGACCTGTCGGCGTTGCAGTTCGGGGTGGCCACCGCGCTGGCGGGTGTCGGCGCGATCGTCGGAGCGAGCATCAGCACGCGAGTCGGTCGCCGGTTGGGGACCGGCGGGGCCGTGATCGCCGCGCATGCGATCAGTGCCGTCGGCGTGGGTGTCATGACGCTGGCAGGGCTGGGTGTGGGTGGCTGGCTCGCGACGGCGGTGCTCGCCGCGGGGCAGTGGGGTCACGGGCTGGCGATGGGCATCAGCAACTCGCACGAGATGACCTACCGGCAAGCACTGACGGCTGATCACCTGCAAGCGCGGGTCAACATCACCATGCGTGCGGCGAACCGCACCGTCATCGTCGTCGTCGCCCCGCTGGCCGGGGCCTTCGTCGCGTCGAGCGGAACGCGGATGGCGATAGTGGTCGCGGCAGTCACGTTCGCCGCGGTGGCTGCGTTGCTCTTCGTGTCGCCGTTCCGCAGCGAGCGCATCGAGAGCCGGTGACCGCCATGGGGCGAACCCGCTGGCGGAACTCGGTGAATGACCAGGTCGCGTCTGGCATCGTGTACCCATGCTTCGCGAATCCGCAGCCCGCAACATCAAGCCACTCCTGTCCGACGATGCATGGCAGGCTTTACGTCGGCTCTCACCGCAGGCCGTGCGGCGCGACCTCGAGAAGGCTCGCAAGCAGGTCGCCGATGCCGAACGGTCCGCGACGGAGGCGAACGCCAGGGCGCGTAGTGCGGAGCAACGTCTTCAGCAGAGTCGTGCCGGTGCGGGCGACGGCCTGACCGCACTGGCCAAGCAGTTCGGCACCGACAAGTGGGGCAGCTGGCACCATTACACGCCGCACTACGCGCGGCATCTCGGGCACCTGCGCGACGAGCGCTTCACTCTGCTCGAGATCGGCATCGGCGGTTACGCGCGCGAGAAACAGGGCGGCGCGTCGCTCCGTATGTGGCGTTCTTACTTCCCCAAAGCGCAAATACTCGGACTCGACATCGAGGACAAGTCGTTCGTCGACACGGACCGGATCAGGACCTACCAGGGCAGCCAAACCGACGAGCAGCTGCTGAACCAGATCGTCGACGACGCTGATGACTTGAAGGTCATCATCGACGACGGCAGCCATCGCTGTGAGCACATTCGCGCCACCTTCGACATCCTCTATCCACTGCTGCCCGACGACGGCATCTATGCGATCGAGGACCTGCAGACGTCATACTGGCCGCGGTTCGGCGGCTCCGCGGACGTCAACGCGACGTTCACCTCGATGGCGTTGGTCAAGTCATTCCTGGACGACCTGAACTGGGAGGAGTTCACCCCGGTCGACCGCGAACCCAGCTACGTCCAGTCCCACCTGATAGCGCTGCACGCCTACCACAACCTCGTCTTCCTGGAGAAGGGCGAGAACAACGAGAAGTCGGTGAACGGACGTCGCGATCCGGCGAAGCCGTAACCGACAGCTCAGCGCTTGCGCAGGCTGAGGACTGCCCAAGTCGTGACGATCACGAGCACGCTGGCCAGGATCATGTGGACCTCGACCAGGCCGGCGGGCACTTGGAGGAAGTACTGCGTGTAGCCCACGATGCCCTGCAGCACGATCACGCCGGCGACCCAGCCCCACGCCTTCGGCGCCCGGGTATGCCGAGCGATCAGCAACGTCGCGACCAGCATCGCGATGACCAGGCCGGTGAGCAACATGACCGTGTCGGCGTGCAGCCACGCAACGGTCCGCACGTCGAAGCTCAGCCGCGCCGGATGCTCCGCGTCGTCCCCGGAGTGCGGGCCCGAGCCGGTGACCAGAGTGCCGAGGAAGAGGACGATCGCCACGACGACAGCGGTGGCGGCAGCCAGCCAGCGGACCTCCCGCGGAACCAGCGATTCCGGCCGGCTGTCGGTTTCGCGGGACCGGTAGACCAACCAGGCGGAGGCCGCGACCAGCACCATCGACGCCAGGAAGTGCGTCGCCACGATCGCCGGGTTGAGTCCGGTGCGCACCGAGATGCCGCCGACGACGGCCTGCACAGCGATGCCGAACAGGATCCAGGCCACCGGCGGCCACAGTCCGCGACGGCCGGATCCCTTGCGCTGGTCGACGATCAGCGCGACCAACAGAGCGACGGCCACGATGCTGACGACGCTCGTCACCGTGCGGTTACCGAACTCGATGTACTTGTGCCAGGACTGCGCCTGGTGCTTGACCGGGGTCAACGAACCAGGCACGCACTGCGGCCAGTCCGGACAGCCCAGGCCACTGGCGGTGAGCCGGACGAGACCGCCGGTGGCGACGATCAGCACTTCCGCGACGAGGTTCAGCCAGAAGAGCCGGTGCAGCCAGCGGGTGCTGCCGGCCACGACCTGAGGTGTCGGCGGCAGCGGCGACCAACCAGCGGGGACTTCCGCTCGTCCGTGGCCGGCATGGATTCGGTGATCATCTGTCGTCCCATCGGAAGGTTGCGGCAGTCAGGGCCGTCGCTGCGGCGCCCCAGACGAGTAGGACCACGACGGGCTCGCCCAGCGAACCGAAGTGTCCGGTCATCGCATCACGCAGTCCGTCGCCGAGCGCTCCGGACGGGAGCAGCCGGACAATGACTCCAACCACGTCGGGTAGTTGACCGGTGGGATAGAGCAGTCCGCCGACCGCGGCGAACATCACCCAGAGCAGGTTGGCGACCGCCAGCACCGCCTCGGCACGCAGCAGGCCGGAGATCAACAGGGCCAGTGCCACCCATGTCCACGTGCCGATCAGCATCAGGACCAGGCCGACGACGACACCGAGCGGATCGGGATGCCAGCCGAAGAACGCACCCAGCACTGACAGCAGCACCGACTGCAGGGCGACGATCAGTAGGACTGCAAGAGCCTTTCCGGCCAACAGGCCCGACCGACCGAGCGGCGTGACACCCAGCAGGCGCAGCACGCCATACCGACGATCGAAGCCGGTGGAGATCGCCTGACCGGTGAACGCCGTCGACACGACTGCGAGCGCGAGCACGCTGGGCACGACGATGTCGATGCGGCGTCCCGAGCCGAGGCTTGGGCTGCTGGCGAGCGCGAGGCCGACGAGGGCGAGTGCCGGAAGGAGCAGCGAGACCAGCAACTGCTCGCCGTTGCTCAGCAGCGTCCGCGCCTCGAAGGCGGCTTGACTGCGAGCCCGCAGCATCGGGGTGCTCATGCCAATCCCAATCCCCTCGTGCCTCGGGTGAGTGCGAAGTAGGTCTTCTCGAGTCCGCCGGAGCCGCTGACCTCGGCGATGGTGCCTCGCGCGGCGACGGAGCCGGCGGCGACGATGATGACCTGGTCGGCCAGCCGATCGGCTTCGTCGAAGGAGTGGGTTGTCACCACGACGCACGCCCCTCGGTCGCGGGTCTGCCGGATCAGCTCCCAGACGTCCAACCGTGCATGCGGGTCGAGGCCGGCGCTCGGTTCGTCCAGGAAGACGACGTCGGGCTTGCCGATCAGCGCTGCGGCCATCGCGACGCGCTGGCGCTGTCCGCCGGATAACCGCCGCACGGAGGTCTGTCGGAAGTCGTTGATGCCGAGTTGCTCGACCAGTGCAGGGAATTCGTCTTTCGCGTCATACAGCGTGGCGAAATGCTCGAGGAGTCGCAGCGGCTTCACCGAGGCCGGCAGCCCACCGTCCTGGAGCATGACTCCGACGCGGCGGCGATGGGCGGCGTTGGCGCTCCACGGGTCGGTGTCGAGCACGCGGATCGTACCGGACTCCGGGCGTCGTAGGCCTTCGGCCATCTCCATGATGGTTGTCTTGCCGGCGCCGTTGGGGCCGAGCACGCAGGTGATCGCACCCTGCGGTGCGCTCCAGCTCATATTGTCGAGTGCGAGCTTGCTGCCGTAGTGGTGTGTCACCCCGTCGACGAAGACCGGCAGAACGGGAGCACTCACGACCGCCAAGTGTAGGTCGTGGTGTTGGCACGATCTGCCGTGCCCCGGGAGAGCGGCCGGACCCATCTCGGAGGTTAGGTAAACCTGGCTAGCTGGTTCCCAGCTAATTACGTCACACTGATGTTGTGTTTATCCCCGGCGGCGAGACCGGCACGCGTCAGCGTGTGCTGCGAACGATCTCCGAGCGAGGCCCGATCACGGCGGCCGAGCTCGCGGACTCGCTCGGCCTGACGCCTGCCGCGGTGCGCCGCCACCTCGACTGCCTGGCCCACGATGACATGGTCGAAGAGCATGAGTCCACCGGGGCCATCGAGCGCAAACGCGGCCGCCCGGCACGTGCCTTCGTGGTGTCACCGACCGGACACGCACGGCTGCGCGGCGACTACGAACCTCTTGCCGGCTCCGTGCTGCGCTTCTTGCGCGACAGCGCCGGCGAGGAAGCGGTGACCGAGTTCGCGCGGCAGCGTGCGCAGGCGATGGCCGAGCAGGCCGCACCGGTCGTCGAGTCGGCCGGGCGCGACATCGACAGCCGCACCCAGGCCCTCGCCGCGGCATTGACCGAGCAGGGTTTTGCCGCCACCACCCGTCCGGTCGGGAATGACACCCCGATGGCGGGGGTTCAACTGTGTCAGGGGCATTGCCCTGTGCAGCACGTCGCCACCGAGTTTCCGCAGTTCTGCGAGGAAGAAGCCAAGGCGTTCTCCCGGACCCTCGGCGTGCACGTCCAGCGCCTCTCCTCGCTCGCACACGGCGACCACGTGTGCACCACATTCGTTCCCACTCCCAACTCCCCAGCGACTGAAAGGGATCCACGATGAGCACCATTGAAGAGCTCAACCCTGGCCTTAAGGACTTCGGCGGTTATGAATACGGCTGGGCCGACAGTGACGCCGCAGGTGCCACTGCTCGACGCGGCTTGTCCGAAGAGGTCGTCCGCGACATCTCCGAGCTGAAGAACGAGCCGGAGTGGATGAGCAAGATCCGGATGAAGGCACTTCACCTGTTCGAGAAGAAGCCGATGCCGACGTGGGGCTCCGATCTGAGCAAGCTCGACTTCCAGAACATCAAGTACTTCGTGAAGTCGACCGAGAAGCAGGCCACCAGCTGGGACGACCTGCCGGAGGACATCCGCAACACCTACGACAAGCTCGGCATCCCAGAGGCTGAGAAGCAGCAGATGGTCGGTGGAGTCACCGCGCAGTACGAGTCGGAGGTCGTCTATCACCAGATCCGTGAGGACCTGGAGGAGAAGGGCGTCATCTTCACCGACGCCGACACCGGCCTGCGTGAGCACCCGGAGCTCTTCAAGGAGTACTTCGGCTCGGTGATCCCGCCCGGCGACAACAAGTTCGCCTCGCTCAACACCGCGGTCTGGTCCGGTGGCTCGTTCGTCTACGTGCCCCCGGGCGTGCACGTCGAGATCCCGCTGCAGGCCTACTTCCGGATTAACACCGAGAACATGGGCCAGTTCGAGCGCACCCTCATCATCGCGGACGAGGGTTCCTACGTGCACTACGTCGAGGGCTGCACCGCGCCGGTCTACTCCTCGGACTCGCTGCACTCTGCCGTCGTCGAGATCGTGGTGAAGAAGAACGCTCGTGTTCGCTACACCACGATCCAGAACTGGTCGACCAACGTCTACAACCTGGTCACCCAGCGGGCCACCGTCGCCGAGGGCGCCACGATGGAGTGGATCGACGCCAACATGGGCTCGAAGGTGACCATGAAGTACCCCGCGTGCTTCCTGCTCGGTGAGCACGCCCGCGGCGACACCCTGTCCATCGCCTTTGCCGGCGAGAACCAGCACCAGGACGCAGGCGCCAAGATGGTGCACGCGGCGCCCAACACCAGCTCGACCATCGTCAGCAAGTCGGTGGCCCGACGCGGTGGCCGGTCGTCATACCGCGGCCTGGTTCAGATCCTCGAAGGCGCCAAGCATTCCAAGTCGAACGTCGTCTGCGACGCGTTGCTGGTCGACCAGATCAGCCGCTCGGACACCTACCCGTATGTCGACGTGCGCGAGGACGACGTCCAGATGGGCCACGAGGCGACGGTCTCGAAGGTCAGCGCCGACCAGCTGTTCTACCTGATGTCGCGCGGCATGACCGAGAGCGAGGCGATGGGCATGATCGTGCGCGGCTTCGTCGAGCCGATCGCGCGTGAGTTGCCGATGGAGTACGCCCTCGAGCTGAACCGGCTGATCGAGCTGCAGATGGAAGGCTCCGTGGGATAACCCCACGAAGTTTCTCCCCCGCTTCGCTCCTCCGAATACTTCGCGGGGGCCCCGGTCGAGAACCGGCTTCCCTGCAAGCTCAGTTTCCTGGAAGGACTATTGACCACACGATGTCCCTGTTGACACCCGATGCGAAGACCCACGTCGACCCTGCTGCGCAGGTGTCGTCCCCCGATAAATCCCGTGCCGAGCGCAAGACGTCGTTCGACGTGGCCGATTTCCCGGTGCCGCACGGCCGCGAAGAGGACTGGCGCTTCACGCCGGTCGATCGACTGACCGGCCTGCTCGCCGACGAACCGACCGCCGACGGCGCGCTGACCGTCGAGATTTCGGACCAGTCGGTGGTCGCCGAGCCGCTGGCCGCCGGCGAAGGTTCACGCGGCACGGCCCTGGTGCCGGGGGACCGCGCCTCGGCACTGGCCCACGCGGGCAGTGCCAAGGCACTGCATCTCAAGCTCGCCGCCGACACCGAGTACGACGCGCCGATTCGAGTGCAGGTGCACGGCAACGCCGGCAAGCGCTCCAACGGGCACGTCGTGATCGAGGCCGGGGTCCACGCCAAGGGTCTGGTGATCATCGAGCACACCGGTTCCGGTGAGCACACCGCCAATGTCGAGGTCGTCGTCGGTGACGGCGCCCACCTGACCGTCGTCAGCCTGCAGCAATGGGACGACGACGCCCTGCATCTGGCGCAGCACGAGGCGCTGGTGGGCCGCGACGCGACCTACCGGCACATTGCCGTGACCCTCGGTGGCCGTGTCGTGCGGATCAACTCCAACGTCAAATACGCCGGTCCCGGCGGCGACGCCACCCTGCTGGGTGTCTACTTCGCCGACGCCGGCCAGCACCTGGAGCACCGGACGTTCATCGACCACAACGCACCGCGGACCAAGTCCCTGGTCACCTACAAGGGTGCGCTGCAAGGGGATAGTGCCCATACGGTGTGGGTCGGTGACGTGTTGATCCGGGCCGAGGCTGAGGGCATCGAGACCTACGAACTCAACCGCAACCTGGTGCTCACCGACGGTGCGCGCGCCGACTCCGTGCCGAACCTCGAGATCGAGACCGGTGAAATCGTGGGCGCAGGGCACGCCAGCTCGACCGGTCGATTCGACGACGAGCAACTGTTCTACCTGCAGGCCCGCGGCATCCCCGAGCCCGAAGCGCGCCGGCTGGTGGTGCGCGGCTTCTTCGCCGAGGTCATCAGCAAGATCGGTGTTCCCGCGGTCGTCGAGCCGCTCATGGAGGCGATCGACGCCGAGCTGGCGACCGGAGGCCACGCATGAGCGAGATCGACGAAGGTCTCGATACGGTCTCGGCTAGCGCCTCGACCTACTCGACCCGCGAGGGTGAGTTCGTCCGGGTGTGTGAGCTCGGCGAGCTTCCGGTCAACGAGCCTGCCCTTGCTGAGATCAACGGCGTGCGAGTCGCGCTGGTGCGCGACGAGCAGGACGTCGTACGCGCAGTCAACGACACCTGTAGCCACGCCAACGTCTCGTTGTCCGAGGGCGAGGTCGACGGTTGCACGATCGAATGCTGGCTGCACGGGTCGCGCTTCGATCTCAACACCGGTGAGCCCACCGGCCCGCCCGCCACGGCACCGATTGCCGTCTACCCCGTACGAATTCAGGACGGCGACGTTTTCGTCTCCGTTCCTTCGAGCTGAAGAAAGAGCTGGAAATACATGTCAACGCTGGAGATTCGCGACCTGCACGTGTCCGTCGACACCGAGCACGGCAGCAAGGAGATCCTGAAGGGTGTCAACCTGACCGTGAAGTCGGGGGAGACCCACGCGATCATGGGCCCGAACGGCTCGGGGAAGTCGACGCTGGCCTACAGCATCGCCGGACACCCGAAGTACAACGTCACCAGTGGCACGGTCACCCTCGACGGTGAAGACGTCCTGGCGATGAAGGTGGACGAGCGTGCCCGCGCCGGCCTCTTCCTGGCCATGCAGTACCCCGTGGAGGTCCCGGGCGTCACGGTGTCCAACTTCCTGCGCACCGCCAAGACCGCGATCGACGGTGAGGCGCCCAAGCTGCGCACCTGGGTGAAGGACATCAAGCAGTCCATGGCCGCCCTGCGCATGGAAGACGGCTTCGCCGAGCGCGGCGTCAACGAAGGTTTCTCCGGCGGTGAGAAGAAGCGCCACGAGATCCTGCAGCTGGAGCTGCTGAAGCCGAAGATGGCGATCCTCGACGAGACCGACTCCGGCCTGGACGTCGACGCGCTGCGCGTGGTGTCCGAGGGCGTCAACCGGGTGAAGGACAGCACCGACGCGGGCGTACTGCTGATCACGCATTACACGCGGATCCTGCGTTACATCAAGCCTGACTTCGTGCACGTGTTCGTCAACGGCCAGGTCGCCGAGGAAGGCGGCTCCGAGCTGGCCGACCGCCTCGAAGCCGAGGGCTACGACCGCTTCTTGACGCCGAGCGCGTGAGTCGGTCGGGGCGCCATACATTTCGAAACTGATGAGGAGATGACCGGGATGACCGGGTTCGACGTCGAGAAGTTGCGCAGCGACTTCCCGATCCTGCAGCGCACCGTCCGTGACGGGCGGCCGCTGGTCTACCTGGACTCCGGTGCCACCTCTCAGAAACCCCGCGCCGTGCTCGACGCGGAGCGGGCCTTCTACGAGCAGCACAACGCCGCTGCGCACCGCGGAGCGCATCAGCTCGCCGAGGAAGCGACCGAGGCGTTCGAGGGTGCGCGGGAGACCGTTGCTCGCTTCGTGGGCGCGTCGTCCGGCGAAGTCGTCTTCACCAAGAGCGCGACCGAGTCGATCAACCTGGTGGCCTACGCGTTCAGCAACGCTTCAGCGCCGGGAGATCTGGGGATCCCCGGCGCAGACCCCTCAGTGACCGAGCGCTTCCGGATCGGGCCCGGTGACGAGATCGTCACCACCGTGATGGAGCACCACGCCAACCTGGTGCCCTGGCAGGAGCTGGCGCGGCGCACCGGTGCCACGTTGCGCTGGATCGAGGTCACGGGCGACGGTGAGCTGGACATGGTGCAAGCCGACGAGGTCATCGGTGAACGAACGAAGATCGTTGCGTTCGCACATGTTTCGAATGTGCTCGGCACCATCAATCCGGTCCAGGAGCTTGCCCGTAAGGCGCACGCGGTCGGTGCGTTGACCGTGCTCGACGCGTGCCAGTCGGTGCCGCACCTACCGGTCGACTTCGCCTCGCTCGGTGTCGATTTCATGGCGTTCAGCGGTCACAAGATGCTCGGCCCGTATGGCGTGGGTGTTCTCGTGGGCCGTCGTGAGTTGCTCGACGCGATGCCGCCGTTCCTCTACGGCGGCTCGATGATCGAGGTCGTGCGGATGGAGGGCTCGACCTACGCGCCGCCACCGCAGCGTTTCGAAGCCGGCGTGCCCAACGAGTCGCAAGCCGTCGGCCTGGCTGCCGCGTGCGATTACCTGTCCGCGCTCGGGATGGACGCGGTTGCGGCACATGACCGGACGATCACGACAGCCGTGCTCGACGGCCTCGCCAAGCGCCCGTGGGTGCATGTCCAGGGACCGCTCGACGTCGAGAAGCGCACGGGCGCAGTGGCTTTCGTGATCGACGGCGTGCATCCGCACGACGTCGGCCAAGTGCTCGATGACTCCGGAGTCGCGGTCCGCACCGGCCACCACTGTGCGTGGCCGCTGCACCGGGCGAGCCGGATCACCGCCACCACGAGGGCGAGCTTCGGGCCTTACACCACGCTGGACGAGGTGGGCGTGTTTCTCGAGGCGCTCGACCGCGTCCCCGACATCTTCGGGGTGGCCGTCTGATGGACCTCTACCAAGAGCTGATCCTGGATCACTCCAAGAATCCGTCACATGCCGGCCTGCGTGAGCCGTATGACGCACAGGCCCACCACGTCAACACCACCTGCGGTGACGAGGTGACCCTGCGGGTGCACGTGACCGGATCCGGCGACGCGGCGAAGGTCGAGGATGTCTCCTACGACTCCCTCGGCTGTTCGATCTCGGTGGCGTCGGCGTCCGTGCTGGCCGAGGAAGTCATCGGGCACTCGGTCCGCGAGTCGTTGGAGACCTTCGAGGCGATGCGGCACATGTTGACCTCGAAGGGCCAGGACCCGGGCGACGAGGAAATCATCGGCGACGGCGTGGCGTTCTCCGGAGTGTCCAAATACCCTGCGCGCGTGAAGTGCGCACTGCTGCCGTGGGCGGCATACACCGACGCGCTGGTGCAGGCCGGCGTCGACATCAGTTCCATCACCACCAGAAAGGGAGCGTGAGCTTCATGGCTGAAGTTGCCACCCCGCCGAATGTCGCGGACGTCGAGGAAGCGATGCGCGACGTCGTCGACCCCGAGCTCGGCATCAACGTCGTGGACCTCGGGCTGGTCTACGGTATCACCGTCGACTCCGACAACAACGCGGTCATCGACATGACACTGACCTCGGCGGCCTGCCCGCTGACCGACGTCATCGCCGATCAGACGGCAAGTGTTCTCGAAGGACTCGTGGAGTCCCACCGCATCAACTGGGTGTGGATGCCGCCGTGGGGCCCGGACAAGATCACCGATGACGGGCGCGAGCAGCTGCGCGCGCTCGGCTTCAACATCTGATCGGAGCCTCCCTTTCACCGAGAGGACAGGCGACGGCCGAGAGGACAGGCGAAACAGGCCTCAGAACGGCCAATTTGCCTATCCTCTCGGTGATTCGGTGTCCTCTCGGCAAGGAGGGCGTCACCACTGGTGGGCGACGTCGATCACCAGCCGTTGGCCCGTCGGGTCTTGTATGACGAACGCCCGCATGGGCAGCCGTGCGCGTACGCCGAGTCCGAAGGTCGTGTAACCCTCGAACGACGCGACATACGCGACCTGGCGGAACGTTCGGAAGCCGGCGACGTTCGCAGCGTGCCGGGGATCCGCGGGTCGGTAGGTCGGACGTCCCTGCGAGTCCGTTGCCGCCGCGTTGACGTCGATCTGGAGGCGGGCACCGCCGCTGAGCGACACCGGAGTGCCGGACGGCCCCGTGACGGCACTGACGTACCGCACCCGGTAGCCGGTGCTCCGGCCACTGCCGCCGAGATCGAGAACGAGCCGGTCGTAGCACGAGTGCTGACCGGTGCGGGCACCGCGCACGGTGTCCGACGTGAGCGCAGCCGCGACCTTGGTGGCCGAGCCCCAGGTGATGCCGCAGTATGGCGCTGCTTGCGCCTGACCGGAGGCTGCCAGGGGTATGACGGTGGCTGCAGTCAGACCGCACACCGCGAGCGCAGCCTTGCTGCGCATGCCCCGAATGATGGTGTGTGACATGACGTCTTCCTTCCTTCCTGCACACCACGGATTGTGGTGTGCAGGAAGGACGTCCTCGTCATGTCGGAGGTTGCTCCGACGCTCAGAAAAATGTGATGTGACTCACAGTCGTCATTCGACGTTGGCGGCGTCGAACGTGTTACAAGCGTTGAGGCTGCCTTGGTCGTAGCCGATCTTGAACCACTTCTGTCGAGCGGCCGACGACCCATGGGTCCAGGTTTCGGGGGTGACCCGACCCTGTGCCTTCTGCTGGATCCGGTCGTCGCCGACCGCGGCGGCCGCCGACAGTGCCGAGTCGATGTCGGTCGAGCTGATCTTCTTCAGCAGCGGGTCGATCGTCACGCCGTTCTGGCCGTTGCGCGAGCCGTCGGCATACGAGACCCAGATGCCGGCGAAGCAGTCTGCCTGCAACTCGGTGCGCACCGAGCCGGACTCGGCGCCCTGCGGGTCCTGCTGGGCGCGGCCGAGCAGGCCGAGGATGTCCTGGATGTGGTGGCCGTACTCGTGCGCCAGGACGTATTCCTTGGCGAGCTGGCCGCCGTCGGAGCCGTACTGGCTCTGCAACTCCTGGAAGAAGCCGGCGTCGATGTAGACCTGCTTGTCCAACGGGCAGTAGAACGGGCCCATCTCGGTGGTGGCGGTGCCGCAACCGGATTGCATCTGGCCCGCGTAGACCTTGGTGATCGCGGGGGAGTAGTCCTTGTTGGCCGTCTTCGGGAGGTAGACCTTCCAGAAGCCTTCGACGCTCGCGACGGTGCCCTTGATGAGGCAGAGGTCGTTCTTGTTCGCGTCGGCACCGGTCTTGCACGCGTCGAGCTGTTGCTGGATGGCGTCGCCGCTACTGCCACCGCTGCCGCCGGAGTCGATCTGGTTCTGACCATAGGGGTTGGCCTGGCCGCCATTGAGCTGCCCGGCGTAGCCGCCGCTGCCGCCGGAGCCGCCGGTGAGGTCGCCGCCGAACAGGACCATGAGAATCATCACGATCACGCCGCCGACACCGCCGACCGCGATCCCGCCGGGCATCATGCCGCCGCCTCCGCCACCGCCGGAACTGCCTCCGCTGGAGACGTCACCAGTGCCGATGCTGGCGTTGTCATTGAACGTCACGGCCGGTTTCCCTTCGCTGGTCGGTACGACGATTCGTACCTCATCGTCGTCCCTTCCTGTACTGACAGAGCGGACCCGGGACGCCGTAAACGGATTGGGGCGCCCCTGATCCTGGACGTACACTAGCGAGTGAACGGCTTCGGGCGCCTGAAGCACGCGCTGGCTGGACCAGTGCACGCGGCAGGCGCTCTGTCATGTGAGTTGCCGGGAGACACCAACAAGGGCGGGCACCAGCCGTCGGCAGGGAAGGAAAGACGTGATCACCGCACAAGGGATCGAGTTGCGTGCGGGGTCGCGGATCCTCCTGGAGAATGCGACGTTCCGCGTCGCCGCGGGCGATCGGGTCGGCCTGGTCGGCCGTAACGGCGCCGGCAAAACGACCTTGACCAAGGTGCTCGCGGGTGAGGGGCAGGCCGCGGCCGGAACCATCACTTCCTCGGGCGACATCGGCTATCTGCCGCAGGATCCCCGGACCGGAGACCTTGCGATGCTGGCCCGTGACCGCATCCTGTCGGCGCGTGGCCTGGATGTCGTCATACGCGACCTGCGTGCCGCCGAGAAGGCGATGGCCGACGAGAACGACGACAAGCGTGAGCGCGCGATGCGTCGCTACGCCCGGCTGGACGCCGAATTCCTCGGCAAGGGCGGGTATGCCGCCGAGTCCGAGGCGGCGTCGCTTGCGTCGTCGCTCGCCCTGCCGACGCGCATTTTGGACCAGCCGCTGGAAACACTTTCCGGTGGTCAGCGTCGGCGTGTCGAGCTGGCCCGCATCCTCTTCTCCGGAGCCGAGTCGCTGTTGCTCGACGAGCCGACCAACCACTTGGACGCCGACTCGGTCCACTGGCTACGCGACTACCTCAAGACGTATACCGGCGGGCTGATCATCATCAGCCACGACGTCGAAATGCTCGACCAGGTCGTCAACCGCGTGTTCCACCTGGATGCCAACCGTGGGGAGATCGACCAGTACAACGTCGGCTGGAAGACCTACCTGAAGCAGCGCGAGACCGACGAGCGCAGGCGACATCGGGAGCGACAGAACGCCGAGAAGAAGGCCGGTGCCTTGATGGCGCAGGCCGAGAAGATGCGCTACAAGGCCACCAAGGCGACCGCCGCCCAGAACATGATCCGGCGCGCCGAGCGGATGCTCGAGGGCGCCGAGGGCAGTCGGCAGCAGGACAAGGTCGCCAAGCTGCGCTTCCCGACGCCGGCCGCGTCGGGCAAGACGCCTCTCATGGCCGAGGGCTTGTCGCGGTCCTACGGTTCGCTGGAGATCTTCACCGACGTCGACCTGGCGATCGACCGCGGCTCCAAGGTCGTGGTGCTCGGGCTCAACGGTGCAGGCAAGACGACGCTGCTGCGGATCCTCGCCGGCGTCGACCAGCCGGACACCGGTGAGGTGCAGCCCGGGCACGGACTCAAACTCGGCTACTACGCCCAGGAGCATGAGAACCTCGACGTGGATCGCACCGTCCTGGCGAACATGAAGTCGGCAGCGCCTGACCTGGACGAGACCGAGACCCGCAAGGTTCTCGGGTCGTTCCTCTTCAGCGGCGACGACGTCGAGAAGCCGGCACGTGTGTTGTCCGGTGGCGAGAAGACACGGCTTTCCCTTGCGCTGCTTGTGGTTTCGGCCGCGAACGTGCTGCTGCTCGACGAGCCGACCAACAACCTCGACCCGGCATCACGCGCGGAGATCCTCGGTGCGCTGCGCGCCTTCGAGGGCGCCGTCGTGTTGGTCACGCACGACCCGGGAGCCGTTGAGGCGCTCGAGCCGGAGCGAGTCCTGCTGCTCCCGGACGGCGTCGAGGACCTGTGGGGACCGGACTATCAGGATCTGGTCGAGCTGGCCTGAGCCGACTATTTCTGGCGGGCCCGGTGCGCTGCCGCCTTCATGCGGTTCTGGCACCGCGTCGAGCAGAATTGCCGGGTGCCGTTGCGGGAGCTGTCGACATACACGCGGTCACAGCGGTCGGCGGAGCACACGCCGAGCCGGCCGATCTCGTCGACGCCGAGGGCCATCGTCAGGCCGGCGGCGAGGCCGGCAGCCCATCCAGGGCCGAAGTGGTTGCTAGCCCCGTGGAAGTGCAGGTGCCAGGTGCCGTCCGGGTCGGGGTTGAGCTGTGGCCGGGCGCCGGTGCGCCCGAGTAGGTCGTTGGTCAGCTGCGCCGCGCGCGTGATGTCGCCGTCGGATGCCGCCTCGAACACCCGCCTGACGTCGGGCACGATGCCGACCACCACCTGGGCTCCGGCCGACGGCACCGAGGGTGTCCTGCCGTCGAACGTCAGCGCCTCGCCAACCGCCGCGCTCAGCGCCGTCCCGGTCGGGACGACGATCGGCCGTCCCCCGTCGAGACCGGGTGTGAGCCGGTTGACGAGTCGTGATGACGCGGTGAGTAACCGTTCGATGTGACTGTCGAAACGCACTTGACCAGTCACCTCTTTTCTGGTTGTGTTTGTTGTCGTGACTGGTGACAGCATAAACGACAGGTACGGCTCAACGGACCCCCTCGGCGCCTGGCAGTTGCTGTCCCGCGGCGCGAAGGGCTTGTTGGTCGCGCGAATGGTCAATCGGCTGGGCGGTTTCTCGATGGCGTTCCTGGCTGTCCTGCTCACCGAGGAGTTGCACGAGTCGGTTCAGACGGCGGGATTCATCGTCGCCGTCTTCGGTCTGGCGACCATCCCGTCGCGGCTCGCCGGCGGGTGGTTACTCGATGCCATCGGCCCACGGCCGACCATTCTGCTCGGCCTGATCGGTTGTGCGATAACACAATTGGGACTGGCGGCAGCTCACTCCGGCACGATTGCTGTCATCGCCGCGGTCGGGCTGGGGCTGTCCTACGAGCTGATCGAGCCCCCGACGCAGGCGATGATTGCTGCAGAGAGCAACGACGACAACGGGCCGGCGCTCTTCGGTCTGCTTTTCGTGTCGATGACGATCGCCGCGGTCGGCGCGGGTGGCGTCGCGGCGATCGTCGCCGGGTGGGACCTGCGGATGCTCTTCGTCATCGACGCGGTGAGCTGTCTGATGTGTGCTGTGGTGATCCGCGCATATCTGCCGGACCGCGAAGCGCGGCATACGACGAAGACCGCCGCCAGGCCGTGGCGGGACCGGAGGTTCCTCGGTGTGTTTGGTATGTCGACGGTGTTCACCCTCGTCTACATGGTGGTCATCTTCGGTATGCCGCTGACGGTTACTGATCGCCGCCTCGGGTTGTGGGTCATCGGCGTCAACACTGCGCTGTCAGCCGTGGTCGCCGTGCTCGCGCAACCGCTTCTGCGCGTGGACGTCCTCAACCGAGGTGGCGGACACGTCGCAATCGCAGTCGGATTCGTTGGTCTGGCCCTCTCCATCAGCTGCATAGCCGTTGCTCACTCGGCGGTGCTCATCCTGCTGTCCGGGGTCGTGGGTGCTGCTGCCGACGTGCTGTTGATGAGCCACTTCTACGCACAGGTCTCCCGGCTGGCGCCGGAAGGTGCGGCCGGTCGCTACCTGGCGATGTTCGGGATCAGTTGGGGGATAGCGACCTCCGTCGCGCCCCTGATCATCGGTGCCGCACTCACCTTCGGTGACGGTGTGCCCTTGTGGCTCGGGACCGCCGTCGTCGCCCTCGCGCTGGCAGCTGTCGCCCCTCCGATGAGCCGGAGGGTCAACGCTCCCCGGCATACTTCTGCCCTTGCGGTTGTCGGCGATTGACGGGCCGGGCAGGCCCGACCACGCGCGCCCGTAGCGTCAGCCGATCGGGGCCTTGGTCGTCCTGGGCGGGCAGGCGCCTGGCCACTCCGGTGCACCACATATCGCCAGACGGCCACGAGGGGGTGCTGGCAGTACGTGTGATGACAGCCGCTTCCTCACGTGTCGCATGACGCATTGACTGCAGTTGTGTGTGAAAGGTCAATTTCTGGTATTCCGCGCTGTGACGTGTTGTCCGTGGCTGGTTCCGTTGTCTGATCGTGGCTTGCTCGTCCCGTCGCCGGTTGCATCGGAGGTTCCGGCGGTCCGTGCGCGTGTTTCGTTGGCGGTGGCGATGCTCGGCTTCTTCGTCGTATCGCTGGATGCTCAGGTGGTCAATGTCGCGCTGCCGAACATCCGTCTCGATCTAGGTGGCGGCCTGACAGGTCTTCAGTGGGTCGTGACCGGGTACACGCTCAGTTTCTCGGCACTCTTGCTGTTCGCCGGAACATTCTCCGATCGAGTGGGTGCGCGCAGCGCCTACGGGATCGGCATGGTGGTCTTCGTGGTCGCCTCGGCAGCATGCGGTTTTGCGCCCTCGCTTGATCTGCTGGTCGCGGCGCGGATCCTGCAGGGCTTCGGCGCCGCGCTGGTGACACCTACGTCCCTGGCGTTGATCCGCGAGGCGTATGACGACCCACGCCGACGGGCCACGGCGATCGCCTATTGGGCGATGGGTGGATCGGTGGCATTGGCGGCCGGACCGATCCTGGGCGGTGCGCTCGCACAGCTCGATTGGCGGTTCATCTTCTTCCTGAACATGCCCGTCGGCGTGGCAGCGATCTTCGTGCTATCGAGGGTCGGGCCGTCCCCGAGTCGGGTAGCCCGCTTCGACTGGACCGGCCAAGTCTGCGCCGTGCTCGCACTCGCATCGCTGACCTACGCCATCATCGCGGGAGGGGAACTGGGCTACGACAGCACCGCCGTGGTCGCGGCGTTCGTCATCAGCGCATTCGCCTTCGCGAGCTTCCTTGTTGCGGAAGCACGCGGCCGTAACCCGATGGTGCCGCTGGACATGTTCCGCTCTCGCACGGTTAGTATCGCGCTGCTAGCCGCGTCCATCAACATGGTCGGCTTCTACGGCGTCGTGTTTGTCCAAAGCTTGTACTTCCAACAACTGCGCGGCGCCTCACCGCTGCAGACCGGGCTGTTGTTCCTCCCGATGAGTGCCCTGGTCGCGCTGCTCAACCCTGTTGTGGCGCGAACGGTTGGCCGCTTCGGCCGGATCGCGCCCATCCTCGGCGGTCAACTGTGCATGGCAGCTGGCTTGGTGTTGCTCAGCACGGTCCCGGCCAATACACCGACTCTCCTCGTTGCCGTCCTGATGATCCCGGTCGGCGTCGGAGGATCGTTCACTGTCCCGCCGGTTACGTCGCTACTGATCGACAGCGTCCGCCTATCCCGGGCGGGTACCGCGAGCGGCGTGCTCAACACCTTCCGGCAGATGGGCGGCGCGCTCGGCGTCGCCGTCTATGGCGCCGTCATCGCCAGACAGGGTAGCTTCCTGCCCGGCTTGCGTGCCTGCTTGCTGGTCACCGCGGCGCTGCTGGTGGTCACCGCGGCCGTCACCGCGACCCTGCGCCGCACGACCAGGTAGACCAACACGACCAGGTAGACCAACTTGTGCGACTTCAGCCGGGCGTGGCCGCGATGTCGACCGGGTGCGTGGCGGTCCAGCTGGAGAGGACTCGTAGTGCGTCGTCGCTCGCTGAGCCGGTGGGTGCGCTGAACGCGATGAGGCAAAGGCCGGGGTCGGCGGGCAGGTCCATCGCTTCGTAGGACAGGTGTAGTTCGCCGACGACCGGGTGCTGGATGTGTTTGACACCGCTGCGGTGCAGGCGGACGTCGTGGGTGGCCCAGCGTGTCCGGAAGTCGTCGCTGCGGGTAGATAGTTCGCCGACCAGGTCGGTCAGTGCTTTGTCGTAGGGGTCGCGGCCGGCTTCGGTGCGTAGCGTGGCCACGGTGGCGTCTGCGGCTAGCTGCCAGTCGATCAAGAACACTCGGGCGTGCGGGTTGAGGAAGGTGAACCGCGCGAAGTTGGCGGGTTGCGCGGGATCGGTGAACGCTGGTGCGTAGAGAGCACGGGCGAGAGGGTTCGCGGCGAGAACGTCCAGTCGTCCGTTGCGGACGTAGGCGGGCACTTCGCTCATGCCGTCGAGGATGCGGGCCACGCTGGGTCGAACGTGGCGAGCCGCCGGTCGTCCCTGGGGTCGGCGTCCGGGGCTGGCGGCACGGGCGAGATCGAGCAGGTGTTCGCGCTCGGCCTCGTCGAGCTGTAGCGCCCGGGTGAGCGCGTTGAGGACACTCTCGGATGCGCCGGCGAGGTTGCCGCGTTCGAGTTGGGCGTAGTACTCGACACTGACGCCGGCGAGGTCCGCGACCTCGCTGCGGCGCAGACCGGGCACGCGCCGGGCGCGGCCGTAGTGCACCAGGCCGGCCTGTTCGGGGGTGATCTTGGCACGACGGGAGGTGAGGAAGGCCCTGATCTCATCACGTTTGTCCACCCCCCAATCGTAGAAGCTGGCATGGCGGCAAGGGGTGGGCTGGCAGTACACCGCCGAGCAGTGACTTCTTCCGGCAGTTGAGAGCGGGTTACCTAGAACTCGAACAACAACGACAGAGGAGTTTTCTGATGAAGCATGTCTCTTTGGGTGGGCTTGACGTCTCCCGGATCGGTCTCGGGACGATGACGATGGCCGGCACGTACACCAGCGGCGGCGGGCTGGACGACGCGGAGTCGATCCGCGCCATCCATCGCGCCCTCGATTTTGGCGTCACGCACATCGACACTGCCGAGGTGTATGGCCCGTTCCACAGCGAGGAAATTGTCGGCCGAGCGATCAAAGGTCGCCGCGACCAGGTCGTGATCGCCACCAAGTTCGGCCTTGTCTCCCACTCCGGCGGCGGGCCCGGTGTCACCGACAGCAGCCCGGCCAACGTGCGTACCGCCGTGGAGGGCTCGCTGACCCGGTTGGGCACCGACCACATCGACCTGTACTACCAACACCGGGTCGACCCGAACACCCCGATCGAGGACACCATCGGCGCTGTGTCGGAGTTGGTGAACGAGGGCAAGGTCCTGCACATCGGCCTGTCAGAGGCCGGCCCCGCCACGATCCGCCGCGCCCACACTGTCCACCCGCTCACCGCACTGCAAACCGAGTACTCGCTGTGGACCCGCGACCCCGAAGCTGAGCTGCTTCCGCTGTTGCGGCAACTGGGTATCGGCTTTGTCCCGTACTCCCCACTCGGCCACGGTTTCCTCACCGGCCAGATCCGCAGCGTCGATGACATCCCCGACGACGACTGGCGCAAGGACAATCCGCGCTTCATCGGGAAGAACTTCCAACGTAACCTGCGCATCGTTGATGAAGTTCAGGCTGTCGCCGCCGAGGCCGATGCGACACCGGCGCAGGTCGCGCTGGCATGGCTGCTCGCCCAGGGTCATGACATCGCCCCGATCCCCGGCACCCGCCGAGTCGCCCGTGTCCAGGAGAACACGTCCGCCGACAGCATCGAGCTCACCGACAACCACCTCCAACGACTCAACAACCTCACACCGGCGGCAGGGGAACGGCACAGCGAAGCGAGCATGGCTGCCATCGATCGCTGAACTGTTCGCCGCGAGAGCACCGAATCGGCCTTCTCCATCGCCGGGTAAACGCGCCCCGGCATACTTCGCGCCTCGCGGTTGTTGGCGACTGACGGACGGGGCAGGCCCGTCTCCGGAGGAGGACGATGAGCAACTGGCAGGTGATGCACTCGCTGACCCGCGAGTCCACTGACGCGTCGAAGCTGAAACCGGGCACTGCTCGGCGGGTGCTCGGTTACGCACGCCCCTACCGTCGGCCGATCGGCGTCTTCCTGGTGCTGGTTGTGTTCGACGCACTGCTCGTCATCGCAACTCCGTTGATTCTCAAGGAGATCGTCGACAAGGGCGTCGGTGACAAGAACACTTCATTGGTCGTCTGGCTGGCGGTGGCGGCAGGCATTGTGGCGGTCGTCGACTCGGGATTGAGCATCGTCGAACGCTGGTTGTCGGCAACGTTGGGCGAGGGCCTGATCTACGACCTGCGGCGCGAGGTGTTCGGTCACGTGTTGCGCCAGCCGATCGCGTTCTTCACCAGGGCGCAGACCGGTGCGCTCGTGACCCGGCTGAACTCCGACGTCATCGGTGCGCAACAAGCGTTCACGTCGGTGATGTCCAACGTGGTGTCCAACCTGGTGAGTGTGATCGTGATCGTGATCGCGATGGCCACGCTGTCCTGGCAGATCACCCTGGCCGCACTGCTGCTCGTGCCCTTCTTCCTCATCCCGACCCGGATCCTCGGACGCCGCCTGGCCGGTCTCACCCGCGGGCAGATGATGGAGAACGCCGACCTCGGTGCGCGGATGACCGAACGGTTCAACGTCGCCGGTGCCCTGCTGGTCAAGCTCTTCGGTCGTCCTGAGCAGGAGGACAAGGAGTATGGCCAGCGGGCGGCCAAGGTACGCGACTTCGGCATCAGCATCGCCGTGCAGCGGGCGATCTTCCTGGTCGGCCTGACCCTGCTGGCCACGCTGGCCACGGCACTCGTCTACGGGATCGGGGGAGTGATGGCCGTGAACGGCACGCTGACCATCGGCACGTTGCTCGCGCTCGCGGCGCTGCTCGGGCGGCTCTACGCACCGCTGACCCAGCTGTCGAGCGTGCGCGTCGACGTGATGACGGCGTTGATCTCCTTCGAGCGGGTCTTCGAGATCCTGGACCTGAAACCACTTGTCGCCGAGGACCCGCACCCGGTCGACTTGCCGAGTGGTCCGGTCGGCGTGGAGTTCGACGACGTCGTCTTCAGCTATCCCACCGCCGACCAGGTGTCGATCGAGTCCTTGCAGACGGTGCTCACCCGCGACAAAGGTGACGGTTCCACTGTGCTGCAAGGGATTTCGTTCCGCGCGGAGCCTGGTCAGATGATCGCCCTCGTCGGCCCGTCGGGTGCCGGCAAGACGACGACGATCGGCTTGGTGTCGCGTCTCTACGACCCGACCAACGGTGTTGTGCGGATCGGCGGACAGGACCTGCGGAAGGTCAAGGCCGATGCGCTGCGCGACCGGGTCGGTGTCGTGACGCAGGAAGCGCACATGTTCCACGACACCATCCGGGCGAATCTGCTCTACGCCAAACCGGGCGCGTCCGACGCCGACCTGGAGCGCGTGCTGCGCGAGGCGCAGGTCTGGGGTCTGGTCAGCCGGCTGCCCTACGGCCTCGACACGATGGTGGGTGACCGCGGGCATCGCCTGTCCGGCGGAGAGAAGCAACGACTGGCGATCGCCCGGCTGTTGCTGAAGGCACCGTCCGTGGTGGTGTTGGACGAGGCGACCGCGCACCTGGACTCCGAGTCCGAGGCCGCCGTCTCGCGAGCGTTGGACTCGGCGCTGGCCGGTCGCACCTCCCTGGTCATCGCGCACCGGCTGTCCACCATCAGGGACGCCGATCTCATTCTGGTGCTGGACGAGGGCCGGATCGTGCAGCAGGGATCGCACGAGGAACTGCTCGCGGCCGGCGGCACGTATGCCGACCTGTACCACACCCAGTTCCGTGATGGCGCAGCGAAATCGCCGGCGCCCGCCGCCGACTAACCTCAGGCGTATGACGACATCGCAGCTGGTCCACCTGCAGTCCGACGGCGGGATCGCGACCATCACGCTGGACAGCCAGCGCAACCGCAACGCGCTCAGCAGGCAACTCGTGGCAGAGCTGTCGGAGGCGCTGCAGGACGCGGACCAGGACGAAGCAGTCCGGGCGGTGCTGCTGACTGCAGCCGGGACGGTTTTCTGCTCCGGTGCAGACCTGTCCGAGGCGAAGGACGGCGGCATGGAGCAGGGTGCACACGCCCTGGTCGCCCTGCAGCGACAGATCGTGGCCTCGGCGAAGCCTGTCGTCATACGACTGCACGGACCGGTGCGAGCGGGTGGTCTCGGCCTGGTCGGCGCTGCCGACATCGTGATCGCCGCCGACACCGTGACGTTCGCGTTCACCGAGGCCAGGCTCGGCCTCGCGCCGGCGCTCATCTCACTGACGACGCTGCCGCGGATGACGAGCCGGGCCGCCGCTCGGACCTTCCTGACGGCCGAAACCTTCGACGCCGGAGCGGCTGCCGAGATGGGCCTGATCACCGAGGCGGTGCCGGCCGACGAGTTGGACCAGGCGGTCGCTGCCGTGCTGGACCAACTGGTCCAGGCGAGTCCACAGGGCCTGCGCGAGAGCAAGGCGCTGGTCGCGGCTCCGCTACTGGCGAACATCGACGCGCACGGTGTGGAGCTGGCCGAGCGGTCGGCCGCGCTCTTCGGATCGGCCGAGGCGAAGGCCGCGATGGGGGCCTTCTTGGAACGTCGAAGGAAGGCCTGAAGATTTACTCGTCCTCTTCGTCCCAGATGCGGACCTTCTTGGGTTTCTTGGGTTTCGGACCGCGCACGGCTTCCAGCTCTTCCTTGCGGCACTGGTAGAGCATCAGCAGAATGCCGCCGATAGCGGCAGCCCACCACTGCAACGCGTAACTCAGGTTGATCCCGGCATACGTTCCTGGCGTCGGCTTCGGCAGTGGGGCGAGACCGTGCGTGGTCGCCGCAGCGGCCGGCATCTCCGAACGCATCAACACATAGCCGCCGGTCAACAGGGACTGGTTGGTCCGCGTCGCGATCGTGTTCAGATTGATCGACGACACCTGGCCCGGAACCCGCTTGTTGTCGGTCGCGGGTTCGCCCGGCTTGAGCCACCCGACGACCGTCACGGTGCCGCTCGGCGTCGGGGGGACCGCTGTCGGCGCCGCGGCAGTGCGGCCGTTGTCCAACCAGCCTCGGTCGACCAGCACCGTCGGTCCGTCCGCCTGCTGGAACGGTATGACGAGCTCGTAACCGAAGACACCGTCGTTCGGCCGGTTACGCACCAGCAGGAGATTCGCTGCCTGGTAGTGCCCGACGAGTTTGACCTGTCGCCAGGTGTCATCAGCCGATAATTTCGTGTCCTTGTCGGGCAGGATCGACGTGACCGCAACGGGTTTGGCGTTGTAGTTGTCCGTGAGCTGGTGCTGGGACAACGACTTCGCTTCGTAGCGGTGCCACTGCCACCGACCGAGGAAGACGGACGCCGCGGCCCAGATGAGGGCAACCAACAACCAGGTCAACCAGCGTCGGGTAAGTAGCCTGCGGAGCACCCCCAGACCGTAACTGGCCTACTCTGGAGTCCTATGACCAGCCTCGACAAGACCGGCGCAGGCCTGCCGGACACTTTCGGTCGTGTGGCCACCGATTTGCGTGTGTCACTGACCGATCGATGCAACCTGCGCTGCACCTACTGCATGCCCGCCGAAGGCCTGGACTGGTTGCCGCGACCGGAGATGCTCACGGACGACGAACTCGTGCGCATCGTCGACATCTTCACCCAGCTCGGAGTGCGTTCGATCCGACTCACCGGCGGCGAGCCGCTGTTGCGGCGCGGGCTGCCCGGAGTGGTCCGTAGATTTGCGTCGCTCGAGCACGCTCCGCGAATTGCGATGACCACCAACGGGATTGGCCTGGATCGCCTGGCACAGCCGCTCGCCGAGGCGGGCCTCGAGCGGATCAACGTCTCGCTGGACACCGTCGACCCGGGCCGTTTCCAGGTGCTGACCCGGCGGGATCGCTTCGCCGACGTCGAGCGCGGCATCAAGGCCGCTCAGGACGCCGGACTGAAGCCGGTCAAGATCAATGCGGTGGCGATGCACGACCCGGAGGGCAAGGACAACCCTGCCGACCTGTTGCAGTGGTGCCTCGACCGCGGCCTGGAGCTGCGCTTCATCGAGCAGATGCCGCTGGATGCCGGACACACCTGGGAACGCCAGACGATGCTGACCGGGCGTGAGTTGCGCGAGCGGTTGGGGGAGCGCTTCACGCTCACCGAGATGCCGGACGGCACACGCGGCAGCGCCCCTGCGGAGCTGTTCCTGGTCGACGGTGGCCCTGCCACGGTCGGCCTGATCGCGAGCGTCACGGCGCCGTTCTGCGCCGCCTGTGACCGCGTGCGGCTCACCGCCGACGGTCAGGTCCGCAACTGCCTGTTCGCTCGGGACGAGGGTGACCTGCGCGGTCCGTTGCGGTCGGGTGCGAGCGACGACGAGCTGGCTGACGTCATACGAGGAACGATGCTGGCGAAGCGACGGGGCCACGGCATCGGCGAACCCAATTTCCAACAACCCGACCGGCCCATGTCGTCGATCGGCGGATGAACACGCTCGACTACTCGCTCGGCGGTAGCTCGTCGATCGGCTTGATCTCCAACGGAAAGCCGCGGAAGCTCAGGAACTCCGACAGGGTCGTGCGGTGCTCGTCGCAGGCCAGCCAGGTCTTGTGCCGGTCCTCGTCGTGGATCTTCGGGTTGCGCCATACCAACGCGTATGACGCGTCGCGGCGACAACCCTTCGCACTGCACTGAGTGGGCTGGTCGGGCTCCGCTCCGGGAAGCCTCACGTGTGGTTGTGCAGCTGGCGGCGCTGGTCGGTGACCACACCACGTCCGCGCACCCGCTGGCGCTTCTGGTTGGCGGCGTTGGCGCCGATGACGGCGATCTCGGGCAGCAGCACCGCTAGCCCGACACACACCCAGCGTGCTGGACCCTCGAGGACGTAGGCGAGCACGAACGCGAGCGTGCGGATGCCCATCGCGATGGCGTAGTTGCGCATCCGGGTGTCGAGGTCGTGCTTGCCCGGCAGCGGCAGATCGGTTGCCGACTGCACTGAGGGATGTTCATTCCGGACGGGCACAACTCCAGTCTAGGCGTGTCGCCGTGACACGCCGTGCGCGCTACCGCCTGGTAGTCCAATAGCCTGTGCATCCGGGTCCGTCCGGGCCACTTCAGGACCGAGCTAGGAGAGCGTCAAATGCCGCAGCACGTGTTGATCACCGGGGAAACCGAGGTATCGGCCGGGCGATCGCGGAGGCATTCGTGGCGGCGGGTGACGACGTGGTCGTGACCTCTCGCAGTGGCACCGACGGGCCTGACGGCGCGACCACCGTTGCCTGCGACGTCACGGACACGGCTTCGGTGGATGCAGCCTTCACCGCCGCCGAGGAGCACTTCGGCGGACCGGTGGAGGTCGTCGTCGCCAACGCCGGGATAACCCACGACACCTTGTTGATGCGTATGACGGACGACGACTTCGACAGCGTGGTGGACACGAACCTGGCCGGGGCGTTCCGCTGCGCACGCCGTGCGACGAAGGGGATGATTCGTCGCAAGGGCGGCCGGATCATCTTTGTTTCCAGTGTTGTCGGACTGCTCGGCGGTCCGGGCCAGGTCAACTACGCCGCGTCCAAAGCCGGTCTGGTCGGTATGGCGCGCTCCATCGCCCGCGAGCTCGGCAAGAAGGCGATCACCGCGAACGTCGTTGCACCGGGCTTCATCGACACCGATATGACGCGTGCGCTGCCCGAGGCACAACGCAAGGCGTATGTCGACTCGATCCCGGCCGCTCGGATGGCGGAGCCCGACGAGGTGGCGCAGGTGGTGCGGTTCCTGGCCAGCGACGTCGCGGGCTACATCAACGGCGCCGTGATCCCGGTCGACGGCGGCCTGGGCATGGGGCACTGAGCGCCATACACCTGAGACAGATATCCAATACCGAAACAAGGGAGTCGACGTGGCAGGCATCGTCGAAGGCAAGCGACTGTTGATCACCGGGATCACGATGGAGTCCTCCATCGCGTTCCACGTGGCGAGGATCGCCCAGGAGCAGGGCGCCGAGGTCGTGATCACGTCGTTCGGGCGGGTCATGCGCATCACCCAGACGATCAGTAAGAGGCTGCCGAAACAACCGGAGCTGCTCGAGCTGGACGTCACGAACAACGATGACCTCGACAGTCTCGCCGACCGGCTCAAGGCAGCCGGCTTCGACTCACTGGACGGGGTGCTGCACTCGATCGGTTTCGCGCCGCCCGGAGCGTTCGACTTCATGGGGGGCACCTGGGAGGACGCCTCAGTAGCGTTGCAGGCTTCGGCATACTCGCTGAAATCCCTTGCGGTTGCTGCGCTTCCGTTGATGACCGCGGGTTCGTCGCTGGTCGGGCTGACCTTCGACGCGAAGTTCGCCTGGCCGGTCTACGACTGGATGGGTGTCGCGAAAGCTGCCTTCGAGTCGACCAATCGCTACCTCGCGCGTGATCTCGGACCCAAGCAGGTCCGTTCGAATCTGGTGTCCGCCGGACCGATCCGGACGACGGCCGCAAAATCGATCCCCGGGTTCGAGCAGTTCGAGCAGGTGTGGGGCGAGCGCGCGCCGTTGGGCTGGGACATCACCGATCCGACACCCGCCGCGCAGGCCTGCGTCGCGCTGCTGTCCGACTGGTTCCCGGCGACCACCGGCGAGATCGTGCACGTCGACGGCGGCGTGCACGCGATGGGTCAGTAGCTCACTAATATTTCGGTATGACTTCGTTGGAGGACGCCACGGTCGTCGGGGCGCGGATTCTGCGCGGCCCGAACCTCTACTTCACCCGGCCGGCGGCCAAGATCACGCTGCGCCTTCCGGCATACCTCAACGCCGAGTCAGCACAACTTAAGTCGCTCGTCGGCGAGATGGCGGTGCGGGCGCGCGACACCGGTCGGCCGGGCAGCGAAGCGCGTCGCGGGGTCGTGCTGCGCGTCGTCGAGCGAGCAGTGCGGCTGCTGATGCGCGAGGCCGGTGTGGTGCGCGTCGGAGTGCGGGTACGTCCCGGAGAAGTCCTGGACGAAGTAATCGTCGTCATCGCGCTGAACAACGCGGGGCGTGCCCAGGCGGTCGCTGACGTCATCGGCACGTTGCTGAGCGACCTGCTCGGCCCCGAGCCGGTCGCGGATGCCTTTGCGCGCGCCGGTGCGCACGTGCGTGCTCAGCCGCCCGGTGAACGCGTGCGTGCGCTGCGACCGAAGGTCCCCGTGGTTGCGGTGACCGGCACGAACGGCAAGACGACAACGACGCGGCTGATCGCCCACCTCGGTATGACGGCGGGCCGGCGCACGGGTTGGAGTTCGACCGATGGCGTGTTGGTGCAGGGCGAGGTTGTCGAGAAGGGTGATTACTCCGGCCCGGGCGGCGCGCGGGCTGTGCTCGAGGCACCGGGTGTGCAGTTCGGTGTTCTGGAGACCGCGCGTGGCGGCATGCTGTGGAGAGGCCTGGGCACGGCATACAACGACGTGAGCGTCGTGACCAACGTGAGCGCAGATCACTTGGGAATGGACGGGATTGACACTCTCGACCAACTCGCCGAGGTCAAGGCGATCATCACCAAGGTCACCAAGCCCAAGGGTTGGGTCGTCCTCAACGGCGACGATCCTCGGGTGTGGACCATGCGCTCGGTCGCGAGCGGGCGGCCGTGGTGCTTCAGCCTCGATCCCGAGTCGCCATCGCTGCGTGAGGCGCTCGATGCGCACGGTCGGGGGATCACCGTCCTGGACGGCGACATCGCGGTGTTGCACCCGGGGGCGTCACCGGACCGGCTGGTCAGTCTGGTGGACGTGCCAATGACGCTGTCCGGCCTGTCGGAGCACAACATCGCGAATGCGTTGGCGGGAGCGGCGGCCGGGCTGGGTGCCGGCTTGCCGCGGGAGGCCGTGGTCGAGGGACTGCGTACCTTCACGCCTGACCACCGGCTGAATCCGGGGCGGATGAACATCTATTCGGCCTTGTTGCCGCAGGGCGGGACGGCCACGGTAGTGCTCGACATGGCACACAACGAGGCCGGGCTGGAGGCACTGCTTCGTGTTGGGCGTGGACTGGTCCGGCCCGGATCGCAGCTGCAGCTCGGGCTCGGCACCGGCGGAGACCGCACGGACGAGATCCTGGTGCGGCTGGGGGAGATGGCCGGCCTGGGCGCCGACCGGGTGCAGATCCAGCACAAGGAGCACTACCTGCGTGGGCGGTCCATGGAGGAGCTGGAAAGGCTTCTACGAGAAGGGCTTTCGCACGTCGGCGTGCTGCCGACCGCGTCATGGCCGGACGAATTCAGCGGGCTGACCGGCCTGTTGACGGCGGCGCACGACGGTGACGTGCTGGCCCTGATGACGCATTCGCACTGGGCGCAACTGCACAAGTGGCTGATGGGGCACGGCGCGACTTCGGACAACGCTTCCGTCATACGACGGAAGGCTGTGGTCGCTCGTGGCGAGCACGAAGCCGAGGCAGAGATCGCGGCGCTGTGGTCGCTCGAGGACGACGCTGCCCGCATCGAGGCGGCTTTTGCGCTGCAGCAACGGTTTCCGAAGGATGGCCGGGTCCTCTACGAGTTGGCGGGCGCACATGATTCCGCGGGTCGTGAGGCGGAGGCGTTGGAGTGGTACGCCAAGGCGTCGGCGCTGCGTCTCGATGAGCCGTACCGACACCGGGCGCAGCTCCAGCAAGCTTCGACGTTGCGGCACCTCGGCAAGTTGGAGGAGTCCCTCGCCATACTCGACCGACTGGCTGCGGACTACCCGGACAACAGCGCCGTCGTGCTCTTCCGTGCGTTGACGCTGCACGACCTCGGTCGCGATGCCGAGGCATTGCGAGCGGCAGCAACGCAATTGGTGGAGACGAGTGCCGAGCCGGACGTGCAGCGCTACCTGAACTCGCTGACGCGGTTCACAAGCGCGATCGATCAATAGGGGAATCGACGCTCGGACAGTCCGGGTTGGTGAGCAGGGAGCGCAACGCGGACCGGTGTATCGCGACGGCCTGCGGGTCGAGTGCCGCGAGGTACGAGCGGTGTATCGAGACCCGGGGCCGTGCTCGCGGCCTCCTCGGAAACTGGTGTGGCTGTTGTGGTTTCGGCGGAAGGGGTTGTCGGTGGTCGGGTTTAAACTCGAACACAGATAGTAACCAGTGATGGACGGGCAGGGGTGGTCGGTGATGGTGTTCCAGGGGGCGGCCGGGTGGTGGATCTGTCTGGTGTGCCGGCCCCGGTGGCGGACGCGCTGGCCATCTTGGTCGCCGAGGTTTGCCAGCATGGCGGTGGCGGTGCGGTGACTCGGGTGGAGCGGGTGTCGCGGGAGCACCTGGGTGACGTGGTGCAGGCGGCGGAGGCTGTGAAGGGGTTCGCCGAGGCAGCATTGTTGGATGCGACGTCGGCGTTGGTGGAGGACGTGGCGGTGGATCATGGTGTGCCGGTTGATGATCCGCGGTATGCGGCGAAGGTGGCGGTGCACCGTAAGGGTGCGTGTCGGGCGGTGGTGCATGAGGTGCAGTTGTTGACGGGGTCGACGTTGACGGCGGCCCGGGACCGGGTCCGGTTCGCGACCGCGCTGCCGGCGCGGGTGGGTGGGGCGCACGAGTTGCTGCGGGCTGGTGGCTGCAGTTGGGAGCGCGCTCGGATTGCGTATGCCGAGACGGCGCACCTGGATCCGGTGTTGGCCGGGCAGCTGATTGACCGGTTGCTGGCACCACCGGAACGCACTGTCGCCGAGGACGGGTCGGGGTCGGTGCCGTTGTCGCATAGTGGGTTCCGGGCGCGGGTCCGGCGGCAGTTGGCGTTGGTGGAGGGTGCTGCCGCGGACCGTAAACGTCGGCACGAGGATGCGATGGAGCGCCGGGACGGTTGCACCTTCCCCGGCCGGGACGGGACCGCGACCTTTCAGGCGACGGGAGACGCGGCGCGGGTGTTCGCGGCGCAGCAGCGTCTGACGGAGATGGCGAAGGCGGCCCGGGCGGGCGGTGATCCGCGGACGTTGGCGCAGTTGCGTGCCGATATCGCCGTCGATCTGTTGATCGGTGGCACGGTCGCCGGTCATGAGTTCTTGGGGGATGCGCCGGCGGGCCGGTTGCAGGTGATCGTCCACCTGGCCAGCATCTTGCCGGAGGATCTGGTGGCCGAGTACACCGCGGGCAGCCGAGGTGCGGCTGCGGCGGGCGGTACTTCATCGGAAGCCGCCGGTGCTGGTGCGGCGTTCGGTGTCGGGGAGGTGCCGGGGCTGGGGTTCTTGTCGCCGGAGCAGGTCCGGGAGGTCGCCGTCCGGGCGGGGTCGACGTGGGCGCGGCTGGTGACGGACCCGGTGACCGGTGAGGTAATGGACGCGGCGAGCACGTATCGGGTGCCGGCCGGGATGGGCCGGTTGGTCAAGGGTCGTGATCACCGGTGTCGGGCGCCGGGGGACTGCGGGGTGTCCGCGGCGGACTGCGATGTGGATCATGACACCGAGTACCGGGCGGGGGCGACCGAACCTGTTGAGGGGGCGACACATCCGGACAATCTGCACCTGATGCATCGGGGGCATCACAATGCGAAGACCGGCCGGTTCTGGTCCAGTCAGCAACACAGCGATGCGTCGATTACGTGGCAGACGCTGACCAGACGGTTGCGGACGAGCGTGTTCGATCATCACCGGCCAGGTGATCAGTGTCCGCCGAGGCCCAGCCGGGTGGAGCAGCAGTTCGGGATCCGGTTGGCGCTGTGTCGTGAGCATGACGTGATCCCGAACGTGTTCACCGACCTGGAGGACCTGCACCTACTGGCCGACCACGACCAGCGCCATGACCTTGACGACAGCCGGGACCGAGACGAGGGCCAGGAGCACGACAAGAAGGGATGTCGTCAGCCTCGGGGGCGGATGCAGTTCTACCCGCCGTCACGCGACATCCGCATCGAGTTCCCCGAACCACCGCCACCGTTCTGAGCGCGCCGCTCTGAGATTGTTGATGTGTGGTCTCTGAACTCGCCCTCATTCGTCCGGCGTCACGGACCGATCCCGTCGCGCTTCACTCGATCCGGAGCGATTGGGAGCTATGGCTACTCGAGCGCGGCGTTGAGCAGTGGGGAGTCGGCGAGGTGTCAATTCACGACATCGCTACTCAGATCAGCGACGGTGAGTGGTTCGTCGGCATTGGCCCGTCAGGCACTCTGATCGGTGGGATGCGGTACCTGACCGCAGATCACGATGTATGGCCCGACGCTGCAGACGGCGCGCGGTACATCCATGGGTTGATGGTTGATCGCGTGCTGGCCGCTCCGGGATCTGGTGCTCTTTTATTGTCGTGGGCGGAGGCGCGCGCGATTGACGAAAAGGTACGGACGATGCGGCTGGATTGTGTCGAGTCGAACCAGCGCCTGCGCAGCTTCTACCGGAACCAGGGCTACCGCGAGATCGGGAGACGTGATTTCGATGGGCCATGGTTCAGCGCAACGCTATTCGAGAAGACGTTGCTCGCCGGACGTTAGTCGGCGGTGGTGACGAGGAGAGGGCCGCGCACACTCAGCCGGCCGGGCGCGGTCCGCTGGATCGGTGAGCAAGTGGGCGACCCGGTGATAAAGGTGAGGTGTGGGGTGGCGGCGTCGTCGGTCGGACGACCCTCGGACTGGAGCCGGGGAGCGTAGTGCGGCCAGCCCGGGCTGGCGGCGGGAGCGTAGCGATCCGTGACGCCGGTCGGGCGGGTCCGCACGTAGTGACACGGCGGAAGGGAGGCGGGTCGGCGCACCGGCGGGGTCGTCGCCCGACGAGGAGGTGAGCGCGGAGCGACGAAAACGTAACGGTGGCACGGGGTCTCGATACGGTCTCGCCTAGCGGCTCGACCTACTCGACCACCTTGGTGCTTCCAGCCACTACTCGCCCGCATAAGAGGCAGGCGGTCTCGATACGGTCTCGCCTAGCGGCTCGACCTACTCGACCAGCTTGGGAGGGTCTCGATACGGTCTCGCCTAGCGGCTCGACCTACTCGACCACCTTGGTGCTTCCAGCCACTACTCGACCAGCTTGGCGCCGACGGGCTGGGCGTCGACCACCTCACGCCATTCGGTGTCCTCGACCGCCGACGCCTCGGTGGCCTCGGTCGCCAACTGTTGCGGGTCCAGATCGGGGTCACCCGGCTGCTCGTCGTCAGTCCGAGCGCCCGCATTCGCCTGGTGGGTAAAGCTTTCCAGCTCAGCGAGCACCGCGCCGTGCTGGTCGACGCACAGCATCACCAGGTCACCGGGGTTGGCAAGGTGCACCGCGTGACGGGTTGCCTCGAGCTCGTTCAGCACCGTGAGGACCTGGCGGCACCGGGCGCCGTCGGCCATCGCCTCCCGGACGCCCTCCTCGACCAGTGCGGCCGCCACACCCGGCGCGCGCCGGCGCAGGTTGTCGTCCTCACGCAGCACGAGCACGTCGAAGTACTGCGCAGCTGCTCTACCCAACTCGCGTATGTCGTCGTCGCGGCGGTCGCCGGCAGCACCGACCATGCCGATGCGCGAGATGCGATGCTCCGCGGCGCCTTGGCGCTGGTCGACATACCCCTGCACGAACTCGCCGAGGCGATGCATGCCCGGCGGGTTGTGGCAGTAGTCGACGAATACTTCGGCGTGGTTGACCTCGACGCGGTTCAACCGTCCGGGGGACAGGTAGTAGGACGTTGTGAAGGTCCGCAGTCCCTGTCGTATGTCGTGCAGTGGCGCGCCGGCCGCGAACGCGGCGCCGGCCGCGGCAAGCGCATTGGCGACATTCATCCGCGCGGTGCCACCGAACGTCGACGGCAGGAGGTGCGTCCAGGCCAGCGGCATCGAGCGGCGGCCCTGCTTGAGCACGATCATCTCGCCGCGGTCCGACGGCTCCAGAACCACGGCACGGGCGCCACGACGGCACTTCTCGTCGATGAATTCGCGCACCCGGCTGCCCGGTGGCTCCATCGAGAACCACACGATCGTCCCGGAGCACCGGCGGCGCATCGCACGCACCAGCGCGTCGTCGGCGTTGAGCACGGCATACCCGTCGCGCGGAACAGCTTCGACGATGACGGCTTTGACGCGCGCGAGTTGTTCGAGCGTGTCGATGCCGTGCATCCCCAGGTGATCGGGTGCGATGTTCGTGACGATTGCGATGTCGTTGCGGTCGTAGCCGAGACCCTCGCGGAGGATCCCGCCCCGCGCCACCTCCAACACCGCGAAGTCGACCCGCGGGTTCTGCAGCACCATGCGAGCTGACCGGGGGCCGGAAGCATCGGCCTTGATGACCAGCCGTTCATCGATCACGACGCCGTCGGTCGAGGTCATGCCGACCTTGCGACCGAGGCTCTTCATGATGTGTGCCAACATCCGCGAGGTCGTGGTCTTGCCGTTGGTGCCGGTGACGGCGACGACCGGGACACGCGACGGCGACCCCGGTGGGAAGAGTAGGTCGACGACCGGCTTGGCGATGAACTGCGGCTCGCCGACCGTCGGGTGGGTGTGCATCCGGAAGCCCGGTGCCGCGTTGACCTCGCAGATCGCGCCACCGGTTTCGCGCACCGGTGCCGTGATGTCGGGGCAGATGAAGTCGATGCCCGCAACGTCGAGCCCGATGAGTTGCGCTGCCTCCTCGGCAATTTCGACGTTGTCCGGGTGCGCGTCGAAGGTGCGGTCGATGGAGATCCCGCCGGTGGACATGTTGCCGGTGAGTGCCAGCTTGACCATCTCGTCCTGAGGCGCGACGTCACTCATGGCGTAACCCTGCTCGCGAACCAGCTCAACCGCGGCGTCGTCGACCACGATCCGGGTCAGCACCTTCTCGTGCCCGATGCCGCGCCGCGGATCGGCGTTGGTGGTGTCGACCAATTCCTCGATGGTGTGCTCGCCGTCGCCGATGACGTGCGCCGGAACCCGCTCGGCGATAGCCGCCATTCGTCCGCCGATGATCAGGCAGCGGTAATCCCGTCCGGTTATGAAGGATTCGACCTGCACCACACCGCGGCGACTCTGGTCGGCGGCGAGCGGGAAGGCCTCGCGGACCTCGTCCTCCGACGCCAGACCGAGGATGACACCGCGCCCGTGGTTGCCGTCGAGAGGCTTGATGACGACCGGGTAGCCGATCTTGGTGGCAGCCTCCGCGGCGTCCTCGGCGGTCCGGACCGTGATCGCCTTCGGCACCGGCAGTCCGGCGGAGCCGAGCAAGGTCGCCGTGAGGTTCTTGTCCCCGGCGATGTCGACGGCGAGTGCCGACGTGCGTGACGTCATCGTCGCCCGGATGCGCTGCGCGTGGACGCCCTGGCCGAGTTGGACGAGAGAGTACTGATTGAGCCGGTGCCACGGTATGTCGCGGCTGACCGCCTCGTCGATGATGGCGGCGGTCGACGGGCCGAACGCCTTACGGCCGGCTGCACGCAGGAACCGGTCGAGCTCGTCCTGAAACTCGAATTCTGCTGTGGACACGAGGAGTTCGTTGACGATCCGCACGGCGAGCTCGCCGGCTGAGACGCCGACCCGCTCGTCGAAGTAGTCGAAGATCACGTTGTAGACGCCCGGGCGACCGCTCTCCCCGCGCGTCTTGCCGCGGCGCATGTCGTGCCCGGCCTCCTGCTGCAACTGCAGCGCGACGTGCTCGGTGACGTGCCCGAGCCAGGTGCCCTCGCGCAGCCGCTCCACGAAGCCACCGCGGTGCCCGCGCGAACAGGTGTGGTGCTCCAGCCCAGGCAGCCACTCCATCAGGCGGTCGGTGAAACCGGGCAGCTTGTCGGTCGGGAAGGCCTCCAACTCACCGAGGTCGACCAGCAAATGGATCGCTTGGTCGTAGGCCCAGATGTTCGGACCCCGGTAGACCCGGGTGCGCAGGACCTTCAGCTGTCCAGTGGTCGGCGACCCTTGCATGGTTGCTGCTCCTCTCGTGGATGGTGTGGGTGAAGACCCGGTGGTGACGATTTGCTGGCTCCTATCGGCGTAACGCGGCTGCAGCTGTGGCTGTGTCGTGGCGATCCCTGCTCGTGGAGACGGCGAGATCGGCATACCTCTCGGTGAAGTCCGTGAGAGTCGCGGACTCGAGATCGAATGTCGCGCCGAAGGGCAGCGTGTGAACGACAGCTCCGGTCACCAGAAGAGGCGCGTCCCGCTCGGCCTGGTGCGCGTCGGTGACAGCGGTCCGCGCGTCGACGACGAAGACCGCGCCGGACCCGACCACGGTGAGCTCGGTGCCGCCAGTGATCTCGGCGGCGGTGTCTTCGTCGATGCCCATGCCGAGCAGGTTGGGCGATGTCGCGACCAGCGACAGCAGCCGGCCATAGCGGGCGCGCTGGTCGAAATGCTGGTCGACGATGACACCTGGGAGGAGTCCGAGGCCCGCGGTGAGCTGGCTCGACCGCTGGCGCGGGGTCACGCCCTCGTCGCCCATCGAGATCATGAACTGGCTCATGATCGACGCGCCGGCAGACGTGCCGGCGATGACCGCGCCGCGCTCGTAGGCCCGCAGGATCGCAGCACCCAGCGGCGTGCCGACGATCAGCTGGCTCAGCTTGAGCTGGTTACCACCGGACAGGAAGATCCCGGTCGCGCCGTCGACGAGTTCTTGCAGGTCGGCGTCGCTGCTGTGTGCCCGGTCGCTCGGGTCGACGGAGTCGATCTGCGGTGCGCCGAGCCGGGAGAACACTGTCGAGTAGACGTCGACGACCTCGTCCGGCACTGACGACGCCGTCGGGATGATCACGATGCGGGACTTGCGGCCGCCGGCCAGGCGCACGAAACGTCGCAGGATCGTCACGCGACCGACCTTGTCCTCGGCGCCGCCGATGATCAGCAGAGAACGCACAGCTGGATCAGACATGGGGTGATTCTAGGGAAGCGCCGGGGTCCACGTTGGAGCTGTCCGGCGCGGTGAGCCGGTCCGCCTCCTCGACGTCCTCGCGGGAGATGCCGAGCATGAACAGCACGGTGTCAAGATAGGGGACGTTGACACTGGCGTCCGCCTGCTCCCGAACGACCGGCTTGGCATTGAATGCGATCCCGAGGCCGGCGGTGGCGAGCATGTCGAGATCGTTGGCGCCGTCGCCCACCGCAACCGTTCGGGACAACGGCAGGCCCTCGGCTTCGGCGAACCGGCGTAACGCGCGGGCCTTCTCGGCGCGATCGACTACCGGCCCGTCGACGCGGCCGGTGAGCTTGCCGTCGCGCACCTCCAGCCTGTTGGCGTGTGCCCGGTCGATGCCGAGCTCGGTCGCCAACGGCTGCACAATCTCGATGAAGCCACCGGACACGACGGCGACCGAGAACCCGAGCTGGCGGACGGTGCGGACCAGAGTGCGTGCCCCAGGCGTCAGCCGTATGGCGCGGCGCACGTCGTCGAAGACCGAGACGTCGAGCCCCGCCAGGCAGCGCACCCTTTCGTGCAAGCTCTGCTCGAAGTCCAGCTCCCCGCGCATGGCTCGCTCGGTCACGGTCGCGACCTCGGCAGCGCGCCCGGCGTGGGCTGCCAGCAACTCGATGACCTCGTCCTGGATGAGCGTGCTGTCGACATCCATGACGAGCAACCGCCGGCCCCGTCGGGCCAGGCCGCCGGGTGAGACGGCGATGTCGACGCCGTGCTCGGCTGCCAGCAGCGCGAGGGCACGACGCAGTTGTGGCACGTCGGCGCCGGACAGGTCGAGCTCGAGGGTGGTCACCGGGTCACGTGACAGACGGCGGATCCGGTCGATGTTGGCGCTCTGGTCACCGATCGCCGAAGTGATCGCGGCCAGGCTGCTCGCGTGCAGCGAGGCCCCGAGCACGACCACCGAGGCGCGACCCGTGCGGCGTGCGGGGTTGTCACCACGGCCGGGCTCGACGGTGACGGTGAGTCCGAAGCCCTTGCCGACCTGCTCGATCGCGGTCGCCAGTGTTGCCCCGTCGTCGGTCGGCTGCAGCAGTGCGGTCAGCAACAGCCGCCCGCGGACGACTGCCTGCTCGAGGTCGAGGACGAATGCGCCGGCATCGGCGGCCACCCGCAGCAGCCGCGACGAGACCGCAGGGCGGTCCTCACCAGTGAAGGTGACCAGAAGGGTGTTCAGCCGTGGAATTGAAGGTGGCACAGGCGGATTCACGCCGGAATGACCGTGCCCTTGCCGACGACGGTGATGCCCGACTCGGTCACCGTGAAGCCACGGGCCCTGTCGTCGTCGTGGTTGAGCCCGATGCTCGCGTTGTCCGGCACATAGACATCTTTGTCGATGATCGCGCGGCGGATCCGGCAGGACCGCCCGATCTCGACGTTGTCCATCAGGATCGCGTCGTCGACCTGCGCGAACGAATGCACCTTGACGTTCGTCGAAAGCACGGAGTTGCCGATCACCGATCCGCTGACGATGCAGCCGGGGGAGATCATCGACCCGGTCGCCATACCGCTGCGATCGGAAGCGCCGTGCACGAACTTCGCCGGCGGGTAACCGACGTCGCTGGTACGGATCGGCCACGCATAGTTGTAGAGGTTGAAGATCGGGTGGATCGACACAAGGTCCATGTGTGAGTCGTAGAAGGAATCGATGGTCCCGACGTCGCGCCAGTAGCCGAAGTCGCGATCGGTGACTCCCGGAATGTCGTTGTCGCGGAAGTCGTAGGCATAGGCCTCACCCTTGTCGACGAAGGCGGGGATGATGTCGCCGCCCATGTCGTGCTTGCTGTTGGCGTTGTCGGCATCGGTGGTGACGGCCTCGACCAAGGCGTCGGTGTCGAAGACGTAGTTACCCATCGAGGCCAGGATCTCGTGCGGTGCGTCGGCGAGTCCCACCGGGTCCGAAGGCTTTTCGCGGAATGCGCCGATCTTCTGGCCGCCGCCCTCGGCGAGCTCGATGACTCCGAACTGGTCAGCGAGTTCGATCGGCTGCCGGATGGCGGCGACGCTGGCGCGGGCCCCGGACTCGATGTGCCGGTCGACCATCTGCGCGAAGTCCATCCGGTAGACGTGGTCGGCACCGACAACGACGACGATGTCCGGCTTCTCGTCATGGATGAGGTTGAGGCTCTGGTAGATCGCGTCGGCGGACCCGGCGAACCACTGCTTGCCGCGGCGCTGCTGGGCCGGGACGGGTGCGACGTAGTTGCCGAGCATCGTCGACATACGCCATGCCTTGGCGATGTGCCGGTCGAGGCTGTGCGACTTGTATTGCGTCAGCACCACCATCTTCAGGAAGCCGCTGTTGGCGATGTTCGACAGCGCGAAATCAATGAGCCGGTAGATGCCGCCGAACGGCACCGCGGGTTTGGCCCGGTCTGCGGTGAGGGGCATGAGTCGCTTGCCCTCGCCGCCGGCCAGGACGATCGCCAGCACAGATGGTCCACCTCGTCTCGACATGGTCATAACTTACGGCGCCCGAAGGGGCTAGCGTCAGGGGTTGTGAGAGTGGATCTGCTGACCAAGGAATATCCGCCGAACATCTACGGCGGCGCGGGCGTGCATGTCGCGGAACTGGTGCGCGCACTAAGACAGCTGGGCGACACGGTGCAGGTACGCGCCTTCGGTCGTCCGGTGGACGAGACGGACACGACCGGGTATGCCGATCTGCCGGAGCTCGGCAGCGCGAACGCGGCGCTGCAGACCATGGGAGTCGATCTGCGTATGGCGGACGACTGCGCCGGCGCGGACGTGGTGCACTCGCACACCTGGTACGCCAACTTTGCCGGCCACGTCGCGTCCTTGCTGCACGGCGTTCCGCACGTGGTGACGGCGCACAGCCTGGAACCGATGCGCCCGTGGAAGGCGGAGCAACTCGGCGGGGGATACCGGGTTTCGTCATACATCGAGCGCACGGCGTATGACGCGGCTGCCGCCGTGATCGCGGTCAGCCACGGGATGCGCAAGGACGTGCTCGCCAGCTATCCGGAGCTGGACCCCGCGAAGGTGCACGTCGTGCACAACGGCATCGACTCGGACTTGTGGCACCGGGACACCAGTGCCGAAGCGAAGGCGACGGTCCGAAAGCACGGTCTGGACCCAGAGGCGCCGACCGTGATCTTTGTGGGACGCATCACTCGCCAGAAGGGGCTGCCTTACCTGCTGCGTGCGGCCGCCGAGCTGCCTGCGGAGGTCCAGTTGGTTCTGTGCGCAGGTGCCCCGGACACCCCGGAGATCCTGCGCGAGGTCGAGGATCTGGTCGCCGGCCTGCGCGAGTCGCGCGACGGTGTGGTGTGGATCCCGGATATGCTCCCGCGCGCCGAGGTCATCGCTTTGCTCTCTGCTGCAACAGTTTTCGTCTGCCCGTCGGTCTACGAACCGCTCGGCATCGTCAACCTCGAGGCCATGGCGTGCGGCTGCCCCGTGGTCGGCACCGCGACCGGTGGCATCCCCGAGGTGGTGGCCGACGGCGACACCGGCTGGCTCGTCCCGATCGATCAGGTCACCGACGGCACCGGCACCCCGAGAGACCCGGACCGGTTCGTCGCCGACCTGGCGCGGACACTGACCAACGCGGTGGGTGATGCCGCCGAAGCGCACCGGCGCGGTGTGGCCGGGCGCGAGCGCGCAGTGCGTGAGTTCGCTTGGGACACCATCGCCCAGCGCACGCAGCAGGTTTATGACTCGCTGGTTCGGTAGTCACGCGCGCATCCCGGCGAGGTGCAGTGCCGCCGCGGTGGTCGCCTGCGCCATCGAGCGGTCGGTGAGCGACTGCAGTTCGCGCAGCGCGCGGTGGCGCTCCGCATCGGCCGTCACATCGAGCGCGTGGGAGTGGCCAAGGGCGAAATCCACTGCGGCGCCGACTGTTCCGGCGGTCTGCAGGATGCGGATCGCTCGTCCGGGAAGTCCGGACGGTAGACCCCACTCGCGCAGCGTGGCGACCTCATCCGCTTGCGCCCGTAGCGTCGAGCCGGCGAACGGCTGGATGTCGAGCGACTCGAGTGCAGCCGTCGCACGAGCGAGTCTGGTCCGCAGTTCGCGCTCGATCTGTGACTCGTGCAGCTCTTCCAACCGGTGGGCGGGGGTGGGAGCACAGTCGAAGGCGGTCAACCGGACCGTCATACCTTCGTCGCCCTCAGGCCCGAAGATCTCGATCGACGGGACAAGCGCGCCGCCGATGCCAGGAACGTAGACACATTCACCGGATTCGGTTGCGGCAGCGTTGAGTTCGGGATTGCCACGCGGCATGCCCGAGATGTCGCCGGCACGCGGCAGCGCACACGCGAGTACACGTTCCCCGAAGTCCTGCCACGTGGCCAGCTCCCCGACATCGCCGGCGACGTTATCGGCATCGGGCAGCGCCCTGCGCAACGCCTCGTCGAGGTCGAGATGTCCCGCCCAGGCAGCGGTGACCCACAGGCTGAGGCGGACGGCGGCTGGCAGATCGGACATGGCCGCACCAGCGTATGACGCGACCGCAAGACCAACTGCTGACCGGTCACCGTCACGAGGAGGGCACGCCGTAAGGTGCGTTTCATGTCGGATGTGCTGGCACTCGCCGGAGTGAGCGTTGTTCGCGGTCAGAAACGGCTGCTGGACGGCGTCGACTGGGAGGTCGAGGAGGGCGAACGCTGGGTCGTGCTCGGCCCGAACGGCGCCGGGAAGACGACCCTGTTGCAGATCGCCGCTGCCCGGATGCATCCGTCCGCCGGTGTGGCGGGCGTGCTGACCGAAGTGCTCGGCACGGTGGACGTCTTCGAGCTGCGGCCGCGAATCGGCTTGGCATCAGCCACAATTGCCGAGCGCATTCCGAACGGCGAGCGCGTGAGTGACGTCGTCGTGACGGCGGCATACGGCATGGTCGGGCGGTGGCGCGAGAAGTATGACGAGCTGGACCACGGCCGCGCGCGCGAGCTGCTGGATGCGGTCGGGGCGGGCCACCTGTCGGAGCGTCGCTACGGGACGCTGAGCGAGGGCGAGCGCAAGCGGGTGCAGATCGCGCGAGCCCTGATGACCGATCCCGAGCTGATGCTGCTCGATGAGCCGGCAGCGGGTCTCGACCTCGGTGGACGCGAAGATCTCGTCAGCCGCCTGGGTGAGATCGCGCTGGACATCGAAGCGCCCGCACTGGTGCTGGTGACCCACCACGTGGAGGAGATCCCACCCGGTTTCACCGACGTACTGCTGTTGCGCGACGGCAAGGTCGTCGCCGCCGGTCCCCTCGAATCGACGCTGACCGCCGAGAACCTCAGTGCGACCTTCGGGCTCGAACTCACCCTGGAGCGGGTCGGTGACCGGTGGGCTGCACGGGCCGTGCAGCGCCCTCGTGGACGCCACGCCGCGCACTGACCGACGCCGTGTCCCTCACCCACATCCTGCTGATCACCCTTGCCGGGGTTGCCGCGGGCACCATCAACACCGTCGTCGGTTCGGGCACGCTGATCACCTTCCCGACGCTGTTGGCCTTCGGCTATCCCGCGGTGCCGGCCAACATCTCCAACTCCGTGGGCCTGGTGGCCGGCGGCGTCTCCGGATCCTGGGGCTACCGGGCCGAGGTTTCCGGTGCTCGTGACCGGCTGAGACAGTTCGTGCCGATGTCGCTGCTCGGTGGCGTCACCGGCGCTCTGCTACTCATCTGGCTGCCGCCGTCGGCATTCAAGAAGATCGTCCCGACGCTGATTCTGTTGGGCATCGTGCTGGTCGTGATCGGACCCTGGCTGCAGAAGCGGGCAGCGCAGCGGCATCCGGAGGCCGACGCGGAGATGTCCCGTGGCCGCCGAATCATGCTCCTGGCAGGGGTTTTCGCCGCAGGAGCGTATGGCGGCTACTTCGGCGCCGCGCAGGGTGTGCTGCTGATGGGCCTGATGAGCGCGATGCTGTCGGACCCGCTGCAGCGGCTCAATGGCATCAAGAACATCCTCAGCACGGTCGTCAACGCCGTCGCGGCGATCACGTTCATCATCGTGTCGTTCCACAACGTGCGCTGGTCGGTGGCGCTGCTGATCGCGATCGGCTCCCTCATCGGTGGATTCATCGGCGCGAAGGTCGGGCGCAAGCTGCCACCGTGGTTGCTCCGCGCGTTCATCGTCGTCGTCGGTGTCATCGCGATCGCAACGATGCTCTGATCGTCAGTCGGGAAGCGCGCGCAACTGTTCCTGCAATGAACGGAGCGATTCCGGGGTCAGCGTTGCGCCATGCGCCATGACCTGCCAGCGCCACTCGCCACTGGTCCACTGGTATGTCGAGGCGTCGGCCCTCCAGAAGTCGCGCCGCCCGAGGGGGCGTCTGCCGATCGAAAGTGTCGGGTCGCTGCCGAGACAGCCGTCGAAGGAGCCGTCCTTCTCATGCTCGTTGACCTGGATGGGCCCGGTGTAGGTGAGTTGCACCGTCACTGGCTGCGGCGTGATGTGCTGCTCGACCCACGCCGCGCCTTCTCGCCTCTCGGCTTGGATTTCGGCCCACATGGCGGCGTCGCGCTCCTCCTCGGTCACCACCGGACCGTTCCAGCCGAAGACTGAATCATCGATGTCCGCGCCGACTTCGAATTCGAGCCAGCCCGCGAGCAACCCGGCGCGCTCATTGCGTTCCTGGAGCAGCAGCCCGGTCTCGGCGTCGACGACATACGTGAGAGGAAAGGGTTTGTGCGACGGTGGCGCCAACTGCACCTCCCACGCTGCGCGGCCGAGGTATTCGGTCGCGCGGGGTGGTCCGGTGGGACGGGTGAAGTCGTTGCCCTCGAAGCGGTCGCGGTCCGGTCGGACCACGAGACTCCAGACCGTCCCGACGTAACTGACCTCGCTGCCGCCCTCGTCCGGGCGGTTCGGGTGCTCATCGTGGAACTGCCATGCCCGGTCGGTGTCCTGGATGAAGAAGACAGTGCCGTCAAGACGGTCGAGTCGGTGCCGTGCACCCTTGATCCTGACGTGCAGCGTTGCCGGCCCGTCCTCGTCGGCGAGCACGATCGGGGTCAGTGGGGGTGCCTGGTGCTCCGACTCGAAGCTGCCGAAATACAGCTCGTGCTCATCGGTGCTGACGATCCCGCGCACCGTGAGATCGGGTTGCGGCGTGATCATGAGGTGCTGCAGATCCGACCAGGAGATCGATGCATCGGGCATGGCGGGAACGGTAGTGCTCCGATAACGCCTGCGACGTGAGCTTGCCGAAACTCGCGTCCTAGGCTGATCTGCTGTGCCAGTCATCGAGATCACCGACCCGGCCGACGAGCGGGTGCGCGACTACTTCCGGCTGACCGATGTGGCGCTGCGGCGCCGGGTCGAGCCGGAGAACGGCCTCTACCTCGCCGAGAGCGAGAAAGTCATCCGCCGCGCGCTCGGAGCGGGCCATCGGCCGCGTTCCTACCTGATGGGGCGGCGTTGGCTGACGGACCTCGCCGACCTGGTCGAGCAGGCCGATCGCGACGGGATCCCTGTGTATGTCGGGGCGGATGACGTGATCGAGGAGATGACGGGCTTCCACCTGCATCGTGGCGCACTCGCGTCGATGCATCGGCCGCAGTTGCCGCCATACACCGAACTGCTGCGTCACGCTCGACGGGTGGTGGTGCTGGAGGACATCGTCGACCACACGAACGTCGGCGCGATCTTCCGTTCTGCGGCCGCACTGGGAGTCGACGCCGTGCTGATCACGCCGCGATGTGCGGACCCGCTCTATCGGCGCAGTGTGCGGGTTTCGATGGGCACGGTCTTCCAGGTGCCGTGGACGCGCATCGATCCGTGGCCCGGCTCGGTCGACACGCTGCAGGCACACGGCTTCTCGGTGGCCGCGTTGTCACTGCACGACGACGCGATCACGCTGGACGAGCTGGCTGCGGATCCGCCGGACCGATTGGCGATGGTGCTGGGCACGGAGGGCGACGGGCTGAGCCGACGCACCGTGGACGCGAGCGACCTCGTGGTGCGGATCCCGATGTCCGGCGGAGTGGATTCGCTCAACGTCGCTGCTGCCACTGCCGTCGTGCTGTGGGCGACACGCCTCACAGGCCCCAGCATTACCGCTGGCATCGAATGACCAGTAGTTTCAGGTAACCAGCGACATTTCAGATCCGACCGAAAGGTACGTCATGGATACCAAGACTTGGTGGATCATCATCGCGATCATCGTCGTCATCGTGATCCTCGTTCTCATCGCAGCGTGGCAGGGCAAGCGACGTACTGCAGCTCGACGGGACCAGGCGCAGCAGTTGCGCGGCAGGGCCAAGGACAACGAAGGCACCGTCGTCGAGAGCCGTCACCGGGCGGAGACGGCGGAAGAGCAGGCGGAGCGCGCACGGGCCGAGGCCGAGGAGAAGCAGCGGAAGGCGGCCGAGTTGGAGGCTGAGGCCGAGCACGAGCGGAAGACCGCAGAGGCGGTCGAGCGCGATCACCAGGAGACGTTGAAGAAGGCCGATCGCCTTGACCCCGACACTCCTACTGACCGGCACGGCAATCGCGTCGAGGGCACGGGCTCCCGCGGTGACGGTGAGAGCCGGGTCGACCCGAACACCGACCAGCCGGTTGAGGAGGCCGCACGTGAGCGGCAACACGTCGTGCGCCCGGACGGCTCAGTCGGTGACGAGCGTCCGGCGACACACGACCAGGAGCGGGTCGTTCGTCCCGAAGGCGATGCCGACGGCACGGCAACAGAGCACGGTGCGGATGAATCGGACGGCTTGAAGCCGCGAGACACGGTCAACCGGCTGTTCGGCCGTCACGCGCACACAACGGATCCCGAGGACAGCGGCAACGGCGAACCGCCGACTCGCTGACCCGAGAAGCTATTTCGCCTGGTATGACGCCGTGATGACACCACGGGCGAGGAGACTCCCGCCCGTGGTGAACATCGCGACCGCGCCGCTCGCCGAGTCGTCCACGCCGAGGTCGTCGCCGACCGCGTGCACCGCGAACATGTAGCGGTGCGGGCGGTCGCCGACCGGCGGGGCCGCGCCGTCATACGCCTTGTCCCCGAAGTCGTTCCGCAACTGGAAGGCGCCCTCGGGCAGGCCGGTCCCGGAGCCCGCACCTGCGGGTAGCGAGGTCACGTCAGCCGGTATGCCGAGCAGTAGCCAGTGCCAGAAGCCGCACGGTGTCGGGGCGTCCGGATCGAAGCAGGTCACGACGTAACCCTTGGTGCCCTCCGGTGCGCCGGACCAGGACAGTTGCGGCGACACGTTGCCACCGGTGAATCCCCAGTCGTTGTAAACCTGTTCGTCCGGCAGAGGGTCGCCATCGGCGAAGGTCTCGCTGGTCACTGTGAGTGACGCGGTGCGCGGCAGCAGGGAGTAGGGGTCAGGGGCTTCAGGGCGTTCGAGATCCATGTTCCCAACGTACTTCTGGTCAGGAACCCGCGCGAGCGGCCTGCGAAATCAGCGTGTATGACGCCCGACGTTCCGCCGGGTCGTGCACGTTGGTGGTGATCATCAGCTCGTCCGCACCGCAGTCCTGAGCCCGCGCGACGATGCCCTTGTAGACCTCCTCGCCGGTGCCGGAGGTGACGAACCGACCCAGCTTCTCGACGATGCCGTGCTCGAGCGGGGTCCACTCGTGCGCCGCTGCTTCCTCGGGTGTGGGCAGCGGGCCGGGACGGTTCTGTCGCAGCCGAACAGTGGACAATGAGGCTGCCAGATCGAGTTGCGTTGCGCGCTCGGCGGTATCGGCGGCGATCGCCGACACCGCGAGCATGCTGTGCGGCTCGGTCAGCCCGTCCGGCCGACCGTTCGGTTGGAACGAATTGCGGTAGGCATCGAATGCTTCCCGAGGGTCGACACTGCCGAAGTGACCGGCGAAGGCGAAGTTGGTGCCGAGCAGGCCGGCGGCCTGTGCGCCATACAGGCTGGAGCCGAGGATCCAGATCGGCGGCAGCGGCACATCCGTCGGCTGTGCACTGATCGGCGCGAACGGATGATCGTCCGGGAATCCGTCGACATACGCACGCAATTCGGCGTATTGCTGCGGGAAGTCGTCGGCAGCCAGCGCCTCTTTGCTGCGGCGCAGAGCGAATGCGGTCAGCTGGTCGGTGCCCGGAGCGCGACCCAGGCCGAGGTCGATCCGGCCGGGGTGCAGGGCTTCCAGCACCCGGAACGTCTCGGCGACCTGCAACGGCGCGTGATTGGGCAGCATGATGCCGCCCGCGCCGACCCGGATGCGCTGGGTGGCGGCCGCGACGGTGGCAATCATCACGACCGGTGATGAGCTCGCGACACTGGGGATGTTGTGGTGCTCGGCAACCCAATACCGTTGATAACCAAGGGATTCAGTATGTTGCGCGAGGGCGATCGTCTCTTGCAGTGCTTGGGAGGCGGTGCGGCCCGAGGCGATGGGGGAGAGGTCCAGCACGGACAGGGGTATGGCGGCAGCAGTCACGCCACGTGCAACGTCACGGGGAGGACCTCGCATTCCACGAATCGGGCGATTGGCTACGGGTCGGTAGGGTTCCAGCCATGGAACCGATCTACTCCGGCGTCATCAACTTCGCCCGCGGCGTCTTCGCCGTACAAGGGCTGAAATTCGAACGTACCGGGTCCGAGAACCTCCCACGCACCGGCGGGGCGGTGATTGCGATGAACCACATCGGTTACTTCGACTTCTCCTACGCCGGCTATTCGGCGCTCGACGTCGGCCGGTTGGTGCGCTTCATGGCCAAGAAGGACGTCTTCGACCACAAGATCTCCGGTCCGCTGATGCGCGGTATGAAGCACATCCCGGTCGACCGGGCCGCCGGCGCGGGTGCCTATCGTGCCGCGGTCGACGCCTTGCGGGGCGGCGAGCTGATCGGTGTCTTCCCCGAGACCACCATCTCCCGGTCGTTCGAGCTGCGTGACTTCAAGTCCGGGGCCGTCCGTATGGCGCAAGAGGCGGGCGTTCCCGTCATACCGCTGATCATCTGGGGTTCGCAGCGCGTCTGGACCAAGGACCTGCCGCGCCAGATGCGGCGTCCCAAGGTGCCGATCCGGCTCGATGTCGGTACGCCGATCGACATCGCAGCCGATGCTGATGTCGACGCGGAAACCGCTGCTTTGCGTGCTCGGATGGAAACCATGCTGCACGCGGTGCAGGACAGCTACGAGACGCTGACCGGTGATGATCTGAAGTACCTGCCGGCTCGTCTCGGTGGCACGGCGCCGACGCTCGAGGAAGCCAACGCATTGGACGCGAAGGAAGCGCAGGAAAAGGCAGCCAAGCGGGCTGCGAACGGCTGACAGCGCGGTGGTTGTCAGTGCCGACTCACAGACTGACACCATGACGAGCGTGACTTCTAGGGCGATCGAGACCGTCGCCGACGAAACCCTGAGGGTTCTCGCCGGTCCTGGTGCGCGGCTGCGTGACGGACAGCTGGAAGCGCTGCAGGCGCTGACTCGGCCGGGTGCGCGCGTGCTTGTCGTGCAGGCGACCGGCTGGGGCAAGTCCGCGGTCTACTGGATCGCCACGTCCTGGCTGAGGGCGCAGGGGCGGGGACCGACCCTGGTCATCTCTCCGTTGCTGTCGCTGATGCGCGACCAGGTCGCCGCGGCCGAGCGTGCCGGCCTGCGGGCGGCGACGCTCAACAGCTCCAATATCGGTCAATGGCAACAGATCGAGGAAGATCTCGCCGCTGGCGCGATCGACGTGCTGCTGGTCTCACCGGAGCGGCTGGCCAACCCGACGTTCGGTGCGCGGGTGATGAAGTCGCTGACTGGCGCCCTCGGGCTGGTCGTGGTCGACGAAGCGCACTCGGTGTCCGACTGGGGACATGACTTCCGGCCCGACTACCGCCGGGTGACGGACGTGCTGCGCCGGCTCAACCCGGAGACTCCCGTGCTGGCGACCACCGCAACCGCCAATGCGCGGGTGGTCGATGACATTGCGGCGCAGTTCGGCGAGGGCACACTCGTCCTGCGCGGCCCGCTGGCGCGGGCCAGTCTGCAGCTTGCGGTGCTTCCGCAACTAGACCCGCTACAGCGTTTTGCGTGGGTGGTCGATCATCTGCCGCAACTGCCGGGCTCGGGCATCGTCTACACGCTGACGGTCGCCGACGCAGGTCGACTGACCGAAGCCATCCGCAGTCGCCATGGCGCGGATGTGCCTGTGGCGGCATACACCGGGCAGCTGGACTCCGACTCGCGGGAAGCCCTGGAGGAAGACCTGCGCGGCAACCGGGTCAAGGCGCTCGTGGCCACCTCGGCGCTCGGGATGGGCTACGACAAGCCGGATCTGGGGTTCGTCATACACGTCGGGGCGCCGCCGTCGCCGGTGTCCTATTACCAGCAGGTCGGTCGTGCCGGCCGTGCGATCGATCATGCGCTGGTGGCGCTGTTGCCGTCCGCGGGGGATGACGGCGTTTGGGACTATTTCGCGACCGCGACCATCCCCAAGGAGCCGCAGGTGCGCCGACTGCTCGATGCGCTCGGCGGAGCGGGGCAGCCGATGTCGGTGCCGCAGCTGGAGGCAGAGAGCGGACTGCGTCGCACCAAGGTCGATCTGTTGCTCAAGCAGCTCGCGGTCGATGGCATCACCGAGCGCACCGCCGACGGATGGAGCGCGACCGGCACCGAGTGGAGCTATGACCAGGCGCATTACGACGGTGTGCTCGCGGTCCGCCGCCGCGAGGCCGACATCATGCGCAGCTACATCCGCGGCGACCAATGCCTGATGCAACTGCTGCAGCAGTCGCTCGACGATCCGGAGGCAGAGCCCTGCGGCCGATGCTCGGTGTGTCTGGGCCGGTTGCCGGACCCACTGCAGCCAGGCGCTGCCGCTGAGACGATCACCGGGGTGCGGCAGCTGCTCCGTTCGGGGCAGCAGGTTCTGGAGTCGCGCAAGATGTGGCCCGGTGGCACTTTTGGTCGGCGCGGCCGGATCCCCGCGGCCGAGGCTGCCGAGGAGGGCCGGGTGATCGTGCACGCCGACGCGCCCGAGTGGGGCGACCTGCTGGCCGGCGCGCTGCGGTCCGACGCGCCGCCGCCCGCCGATCTCGTCGAAGCGTGTGTGCGCACCCTGGCGCAGTGGACCTGGAGCGAACGTCCGGAGCTGATCGTGGCGCTGAGCGCTGCCGGGCATCCTCGGTTGGTCGGCGGCGTGGCCGACGCACTCGGTGCGGCGGGACGGCTTCCGGTGCAGCGCTGGGCGGTCGACGCGACACCACCGGCAGATGCGACGTCGGTCGATGAAGCCACCTTCTGGCGAGATGCCTTGGAAGACAGCGAGACTCCCGATGCTGCCGGACAATCTGTGCTCCTCGTCGTCGACGCCTCATCGTCCGGTTGGGTCGTCACGGTCGCCGCCGCAAGACTGCGTATGGCGGGAGCTCGCGTCATACTTCCGCTGTTGCTGCATCGAACAATTGGCTGACGCACCGGCCGTTGGCCCGGGGTTCACCAGTTCTCCCGAGGACGTCCGGTAACTTCGACGACATGCGAGCACTCACGGTCATCCCTGGAAAGTCCGGCAGCCTTGCGGTGGAGGACATGCCCGAGCCGGACACGGCTCTCGGGGATGTCCTGGTCGACGGCCTTGCCGTCGGCGTGTGCGGCACGGACCACGAGCTCGCCGACGGGGATTACGGGTGGGCGCCGGAGGGCTCGGAGCGGCTGATCCTCGGTCACGAGTCGCTCGGCCGGGTGCGAGAAGCGCCGGAGGAGTGGTTTCGCCGCCGGTGACCTGATCGTCGGCGTGGTGCGGATGCCTGACCCGAAGCCGTGCGGCGCATGCGCGCACGGTGAGTGGGACATGTGCCGGAACGGCGAATACACCGAGCACGGCATCAAGTCGTTGCACGGGTTCGCGGCAGAGCAGTGGCGGGTCCATGCCGAGCATGCGGTGAAGCTCGACCCGGCGCTGGAGTCGGTAGGCATGCTGATGGAGCCGACCACGGTGGTCGCGAAAGCGTGGGAGCAGGTCGACCGAATCGGTGGCCGTGCGTGGTTCGAGCCGCATTCGGTGCTGATCACCGGTGCCGGGCCGATCGGCCTCCTGGCCGCGATGATCGGCGCTGCCCGCGGGCTCGACGTGCACGTGCTGGACCGGGTGAAGGACGGCCCGAAGCCGCAACTGGTCAAAGACCTTGGCGGGACCTATCACTCCGACCCCGTCGACAAGGTGATCGACACGATCGAACCCGACGTCATCATCGAGGGGACCGGTGCAACACCGGTCATCAAGGCTGCGCTCGGCAACCCCAAGCCGTATGCCATCACCGTCCTGACCGGCATCTCCGACCCCGGTGATCAGGAGACCGTCGACCTCGGCACCATCAACCGAGTGGCGGTGCTGGGCAACGGCGCGGTCGTGGGCTCGGTGAATGCCAACCTGCGCCACTACGAAGCGGCGGCGAAAGCGCTCGCGGCTGCCGACCTGAAATGGTTGGAGCGGTTGGTCACCCGACGAGTGCCGCTGGAGAAGTTTGCCGACGCGTTCGCGCTCCAGGACGACGACGTCAAGGTCGTGCTGACCCTCTGATCAGGGAGAATGGCGCAGTGCGATCCACGGCCAGCATCATGCATCTGGACCTCGACGCATTCTTCGCAGCGGTCGAGCAGCGCGACAAGCCCTCACTGCGCGGTAAACCGGTGTGCGTCGGTGGGATCGGTGCCCGCGGAGTGGTGGCGACCGCGTCATACGAAGCCCGCCGGTTCGGCGCCCGGTCGGCGATGCCGACGGCCGAGGCACGGCGCCGGTGCCCGTCAGGAACGGCATTCCTCTACCCACGCGGTGACGCCTATCGCGAGTCCAGTCGCATCGTCATGGACCTCTTGCGTTCGGTGTCGCCTGTCGTGGAGCAGGTCAGCGTCGACGAGGCGTATGTCGACCTCGCCGCAGCCGCGGACATCGACCTGAGTGCTGCCGGAGTGCGAGCCGTCGCCGAGCGGCTGATCGCCGAAATCCAAGATGCCACAGGCGGTTTGACCGCATCGGCGGGCATCGCGAGCTCCAAGATGCTGGCCAAGATCGGGTCCGAGCTGGAGAAGCCGGCCGGGCTGGTCGTCGTGCCGCCGGGGCGAGAGCTGCAATTGCTCGGGCCGCTGTCGGTGCGTGTCGTGAGCGGGATCGGTCCGGCCACCGAGGCCCGGCTGAGGTCGTTCGGAGTTGAGACGGTCGCCGACCTGCAGCGCATGGAGCGCGCCGACCTGGTGAGCATCTTCGGCTCGGCACACGGCGGCAGCCTGCACGAGTTGGCGCGGGCACGGGACGATCGGGAGGTCGTGGTCGAGCGAGAGGCCAAGAGCGTCTCCGCCGAGGAGACCTTCGAGCACGATGTCGTCGATCGTGAGGTACTGGACGCCGAGCTGGTCAGTCTGGCCCGGCGGACCGCGGCGCGACTCGGCAAGTCAGCGGCGTTCGCGCGAACTGTCACCATCAAGGTTCGGCAGCACGACTTCGCCACCTCTACCCGCTCGGAGACATTGCTGCACCCCACCGGGGATGCCGGGGTGATCCTCGACGTGGCACGGCGGTTGCTTGCAGGGGTCGACGTCTCGAACGGCCTGCGGTTGTTGGGTGTTGGCGTTTCGGGGCTGAGCGCGCACGCGCAGGAGCAACTCCGGTTCGACGAGCCGGAGGTGCACTTAGCGGCTCAGTTGCCCTTCACCGATTCCGACGGGACCGAGCCGGAGGAGGCGGCCGTGGATATGGACGTGCCGGCCACCCCGGCCGGCGACGTTCGACGCACGCCCAGTCCGGCGGCATACACGGGCGACGGACCACCGACATGGTGGCCGGGTCAGGACATCGCGCACTCCGAGTACGGCGCCGGCTGGGTCTGGGGCAGTGGCCTCGGCCGGGTCACCGTGCGCTTCGAGGGACCGACAACCCGGCCGGGCCGGGTACTCACGTTCCGTGTCGACGACCCGGAGTTGAGCAAGGCGGACCCGCCGCAGTGGTGAGGTGACCGGTCAGCCGGCGTGGACGGTGCTGCTCGTCACAACTGGTCCCGCAACGTGTGCTTGAGAATCTTGCCCGACGGGTTGCGGGGGATCTGGCCGATGACCAGCTCCCGTGGCAGCTTGTAGGCACTGAGCTGGGTGGCGCCGAATTCCACCAGCTCGTCCAGCGTGAGCTCGGTTCCCTCCCGTGGCGTGACCACCGCCACGACACGTTCGCCATACACATCGTCGGGCCGGCCGATGACGGCCACGTCACCCACCGCTGGGTGTCCGGCGAGTGCCTTCTCGACCTCGGCGGAGTAGACGTTGTGGCCGCCGGTGATGATCATGTCCTTCATCCGGTCGACGATGGTGATGTAGCCCTCGTCGTCGATCGTGGCGAGGTCTCCGGTGTGCAGCCACCCGTCCCGGACAGTCTCTGCCGTGGCCTCCGGTTTGCCCCAGTAGCCCTTCATCATCGTTTCGCCGCGCATGATCATCTCACCGACCTCGCCAGCTGCCACGTCGTCGCCGTCGGGATCGACGATGCGGACCTCCGTGTTCGGGATCGCGCGCCGGCCGCTGGCGCTCGGCTTCGCGAGGACCTCGTCGTGTTGCAGCAGCATGCCTCCCGGTCCGCCCTCGGTCTGGCCGCAGGCCTGAATGACGGCTGTGTTCGGCAGCGCCGCCATCAGTGCGCGGGCCGTGGTGGCGGGCATCGGTGCCGCGCCGTACATGCAGACCCGCAGACTGGACAGGTCGAGTGTCGACACCGACGGGTCGCGCAACATGAAGGTGTACATCGTCGGGACACCGAAGAAGAAGCTGATCCGCTCGCGCTCGATGGTGGCCAACACCTGCGCCGGGTCGAAGCTGGGCAGTATGACGTGCGTTGCGCCATACATCATGCCGCCGATGAGCAGCATGTTCAGTGTGGCGGAGTGGTAGAGCGGTGCCACATGCAGCATCCGCTCGCCTTCGCGCAGACCGAGGCCGAGCGCCGTGTTGACGCCTACCCAGAGGACGCGGTGCTGGTCGAGCAGCGCACCCTTTGGCCGGCCCGTCGTCCCGGAGGTGTAGATGATCAGCGCGTCGTCGTTCTCGTGTAGTTCTACGCCGAGTGGCTCGGTCGAGCGCCGGGAAGCGGCGGTGAGGATGTCGTCGAACCCGTCGGCCGCACCGAGTGCGAACGACGGGATCAGCGTGCTCGGAGCGGCTGCGCATCGCCATGTGCGAACCGGCTCGAGCATCTCGGTCCCGAACAGCAGCATCACGGCGCCGGAGTCGGAGACGAAATAGTCGATCTCCGGCGGGGCGGATCGCGGATTGACCGGCACGAGGACCGCTCCGAGCCGCAGTCCGGCATACAGGGCCACGACGAAGGCATCGCTGTTGCCGGAAAGCAGGACCAGCCGGTCGCCCTTGTGCAGCCCGTGCGCCGCCAGTTCGCGGGCGAGTTGATTGACCTGTCCGTCCAGCTCGGCGTAGGTCGTTGCGGTCGAACCGAACTGCAGCGCCACCCTGTCGGGGACCCGAGCAGCAGTCCGAGAGAGGACCTCGGCGAGATGTGCCATGGCGTGCTCCTGGCGGAGAGATCTGGTGTGCAGAGGGAGAGCGCAGAGCCCTGCCAGTATGCGCCGGTCCAGGTCACGACAGGCGACATAAACCACGCCACCGTCGGGAGTGGGGTTCCCGTTCGGCAGATACCCGGTTGACTGCGGCAGCAGCATGGAAGGTATGCGCTCGTATGACGAACTGATCGACGAAGCGGCCACGGTGAACGTGTCGGGCTGGGACTTCTCCTGGCTGGATGGACGCGCCACCGAAGAACGCCCCGAGTGGGGCTATGCGCGAATGCTGGCTGCGACGCTGTCCGAGGTTGACAGTGCCCTGGACCTGCAGACCGGCGGCGGAGAAGTGCTGGACTCGGCGCCGATCCTGCCTGCCTTCACGGCCGTGACAGAAGGCTGGCCACCGAATGTTGAGGTTGCGCGAAAACGATTGGTTCCCAGGGGAGTCGAGGTGGTCGCTGCCGACGTCGACGAACCGCTGCCGTGGCCGGACGGGTCGTTCGAGTTGGTGTCGTCCCGCCATCCTGTGTCGACACCGTGGTCAGAGGTGGCTCGGGTGCTGCGACCCGATGGCCGTTACCTGGGGCAGCACGTGGGACCGGCGTCGGCCTTCGAACTCATCGAGTGGTTCCTGGGCCCACTGCCTGCCGAGGTCCGCGACGGGCGACACCCGCGGCACGACCAGGAGGGTGCGACGGCGGCCGGCCTGGTCGTTGATGAGATCCGCAGCGCCCGCTGCCGGATGGAGTTCTTCGACATCGGAGCGGTCGTCTACATTCTGCGCAAGTGCGTGTGGTGGGTGCCCGACTTCAGCGTGCAGCGGTATGCCGAGCAACTGCGTGCGCTGGACGAGCGGATCCGGGCCGATGGAGCTTTCGTGGCGCATTCCACGCGGTTGCTGGTGCGCGTGCACCGTCCCTGAGTGGGTCTCGGCGTCAGTCCGGCACGGCCGGTAGTTGCGACCGCACTAGACAGTCCAGCTCGAGCTCCAGCACGGGCTTGCCATCCTGATTGTGCAGGTAGCCGTCGATGATGACGGTGGACCGGCCGGGTTTGTCCGGGTCGACCGATTGCACGATCGCCGTGCAGGTCAGCACGTCTCCGGCGCGGACCGGCCGCAGGAAGTTGACCTGTCGGAAACGGCGGCCGGCGATGACGTCATACCGCTGATAGAAGGCAGTGACAACGAGCCGCTGATAAATGGACATCGCGTGCAGCCCACTGGCGATCAAGCCACCGAAGTCGCTGTCCGCCGCGCGTGCGCGATCGACGTGGAAGTATTGCGGGTCCCACTGCGAGGCGAAATCGCGGATGCTTTCCTCGGTGACTTCGTAGCTGCCGCAAGAGATTTCACGTCCTACAGGCAGAGCCTCGGCGGACAGCAGCTGTGGCGTGCCGGTCTGAGCGGACTCTTCGCCATTCATGATTCTGGAGTCCTCCGGATCAGCGAGACGACGCGTCGAGGAACCAGCCGTGCACCATGCCGGCAGGGCGGCCGCGCTCGATGAAATATTCGGTGCCGAACGCAGCGGCGAAGACCTCGGGCGGCATCGACATGAACATGCCGATGTCGGACACCTGGCTGCGATGCGCCTGCATGGCAGCACGAATGCGCTCGATGTAGCCGGAAACGTCCACGGCCCAGTGAAGTTCGGCTTCCGGCATACCCATCGGGTTGCCGTCGTCCATCGGCCCGTCCGGGTCGAACGACTCACCCATGCCAGCGTCGCGAGCAGCCTGCATCTGGGTCCGCATGACGTCGCGGTTCATGGTCTCCTCGAGCACCCGTGGTGCGCGGGCGGCCCTCGCGGCAGCGGCGTATGTGACCGCATGGACCTTGACGTGGTCGGGGTGGCCGTAGCTGCCGTGCCAGTCGTAACCGACGAGCACGTCGGCGTCCTCCTCGTCCAGGATCGTGGACAGCCGAGCCGCAGCCTCGTCGAGCGGCGCTTGGTGGAACGACATCGGATCAGTGTTCTGCTCCCAGCCGGTCATGCCCGAATCGTGGTAGCCCAGCCACGCAACTCGTGCGGTGCCGGTGATGCGGGCTGACGCCTCGGCCTCGGCACGGCGTCGGGCTGCGAGGGTCTCGTCCGGCCCGAGATCATCGGGCACCTCACCGTGCTCCCCGCCAGTGGCATAGACGACAACGACCCGGTGCCCTTCGTCGGAAGCGCGCGACATCGAACCGGCGGTCTGCGAGCTCTCGTCATCGGGGTGGGCGTGGAAGAACACGATCGTCGACACCTGAGGAATCTTTGCACGGGCCACCGACACCCGATACAAGTGAGTCATGAGCGATCCCCATCCCGTCACCGGACAGTCCTTCGAGTCTCCGGTGGAGCCCGGGACCGGCTGGCCGGGCGACCCCGCTACGGCGCAGACACCGGTTGCCAAGACCCCTGCCGGGGTACGACGCCTGGCCCGCTCCGCAGGGTCGATCGCCGAGTTGGACGCCCTTGTGTCTGTATGCCGCGCCTGCCCGCGGCTCGTCGCGTGGCGCGAGGAGATCGCGACCACCGGTCGTCGCAGGTCGTTCGCGGCGGAGCCCTACTGGGGCCGGCCGGCCGCATCATTCGGCGATCCCGACGCCACCCGGCTGATCGTCGGTCTGGCCCCGGCCGCCAACGGCGCGAACCGGACCGGCCGCATGTTCACCGGGGACAGATCCGGCGACTGGATCTTCGGAGCGCTGCATCGCGGTGGTTTCGCGACTCAGTCGTCATCGGTCGCCGCAGGCGACGGGCTGCAGTTGCACGGCATACGTATGACGGCACCGGTGCACTGCGCGCCACCGGCGAACAAGCCCACGACGGGGGAGAAGTCGACCTGCCGGCCGTGGTTGGAGAAAGAGCTGCAGCTTTCCGCCGACAGGCTTCGCGTCATACTCGTGCTCGGCGGGATCGGTTGGGACGCAACCATTTCCACGGCCCGCGCGATCGGCTGGGAGGTCCCGCGACCGAAGCCGAAATTCGGGCATGGTGCCCGCGCCACTTTGTCCACGCCGAGCGGACCCATCGAACTAGTTGGCTGCTACCACGTCAGTCAGCAGAACACCTTCACCGGTCGTCTCACCGAGGCGATGCTCGACGACGTCATCGCGACGGTTCGCGAACTGGGTTGAGTCTTCTACCTTCCGGCGAACGGCATTCCGCGTATGACGACAGCGACCGGATGCCCGTGACGTGGACCTAGCTTCCAGGACCACGGGGATGTGTGGCACGGTTCGATCGTGAACTTGCCACACGATGACATCGACCCGGACGGCCTGCTGGAGTACTCGGTCGTCTTCACCGACCGCTCGCTGAACCACATGTCGAAGCGCTTTGTGGGCGTGATGCAGGACATCATCGACGTACTGCGCACGACCTACAGTGCGCACACCGTCGCGATCGTCCCGGGTGGCGGCTCCTACGGCATGGAGGCGATCGCGCGGCAACTGGCCTCCGGCAAGCGCGCGCTCGTCATACGCAATGGAGCGTTCTCCTACCGCTGGTCGCAGATCTTCGACGCCGGTCACATCACCGACGACGTGACGGTCTGCGCGGCGCGGCAAGTGAGTGACGAGCACCAGGCCGCATGGCGCCCGGCACCCGTCGACGAGGTCGTCGCCGCGATCCGCGACAAGCGACCGCAGGTCGTCTTCGCGCCGCACGTCGAGACGGCATCGGGAATCGTGCTGCCCGACGACTACGTGCGAGCTGTGTCCGACGCCACCCACGAGGTCGGTGGGCTCTTCGTGCTCGACTGTGTCGCGTCCGGTGCACTCTGGGTCGACATGAGTGACCTGGGTGTGGACGTTCTCCTCACCGCGCCGCAGAAGGGCTGGAGCGGCACTCCCTGCGCGGGGTACGTGATGCTGAACGAGGCGGCTCGTGACGCCGTCGAGGCATCCACCTCGACAAGTTTCGCGATGGACCTCAAGAAGTGGCTGTTCATCACCGAGTCGTATGTCGAGGGCAAGACGCCCTACCACGCGACCCTGCCGACCGACAGCCTCGCGCACAACGCCGAACTCATGGTGGAGGCGCGTGAGATCGGCCTCGAGAAGCTGCGCGCGGCGCAGGTCGACCTCGGTGCGAGGCTGCGGGTGGTGTTGGCCGAAGCCGGCTTCAAGTCGGTGGCTGATGCCGAATTCGCCTCTCCCACAGTGGTTGTCGTCCACACTGACGACCCCGAGCTGCAGAGCGGCGCGAAGTTCAAGCCGGCCGGGCTGCAGATCGCGGCCGGTGTGCCGCTGCAGTGCGGCGAGCCGGAGGACTTCTCGACGTTCCGGCTCGGCCTCTTCGGGCTGGACAAGCTGGCCGACGTCGACGGCACGGTGCTGCGTTTTCGTGCTGCATTGGACAAGCTCGCCGACTGAAGCTCCCGGCGACCGACCCGGTGCTACCTCAGAGGCCGGCGAACAAGTCGGGCAGTGGGTGCGTGGTCTGGTGTGCTACCCGTCGGTGTCGCGCTGAGCGAGATGGATGATCAGGTCCGCGACGCCCGCCGAGCGTCGGACGACGTCGGCGTTCTGCTCGTCGTTCCCGAGAGCCCACACCGCGGCTTGCTCGGGCGACTTGCCGAATTCTTGATGGCGTTGGATCAAGCGTGACTGACGCGTGGTGTCCGCCACGTCGAGGTACCAGGTCTCGTCGAAGAGCGCACGCCCTGACTTCCACGGCTCGTAGTCGAGGAGCAGGTAGTTGCCTTCGACGATGACCAGTGGTGTTTCCAGGGGAACGGGTACCGATCCGGCGACCGCCATCTCCAACTCTCGGTTGAAGTTCGGCGCGTAGATAACGGGCCCCGTTGGGTTGCGTAGTCGAGTCAGCAACGAGAAGAACCCCTCCGCGTCGAACGTCTCGGGTGCGCCCTTGCGAGCGGTGAAGCCGAGGTCGGCGAGCACTGTGTCCGCGAGATGGAATCCGTCCTGTGGCACCAGGGCAGCGTGACCGGCAGGGAGTTGGTCGAGCAGTGCGGCAGCGAGGGTGCTCTTACCCGAGCCGGGAGGACCGGCGATTGCAAGCAGTCGGCGCGTGCCCGCCGTGGCCAATCTCTCGGCGCGGGCGACGAGCTCCGGCACGTGGGTTGCCGAAACGTGTTGGGAGTGCTGGGGATCGATCACTGATCGTTCTCCGTGTCGGTGCAACCGCACGACTCCCGTCGATGGAACGTCGAGGACAGGGCGTGACGCTCGGTCGGTCCGTCGTACCCGTCGATGCGGCGGAGCAGGAGCCGAGTGGCAAGGCTGCCGATCTCAGGAATGGGTTGGGCGACCGTGGTCAGCCTGGGTGACATGAGATCGGCCCACTCGAAGTCGTCGAACGCACCGACCGCGACGTCGTTGGGTACTCGCAGGCCGAGGTCGCGCAAACCGCGCAACGTACCCACGGTCATCGCGTTGTTGGCACTCACCAGGGCGGTCGGCGGCTGCGCCCCGCTCATGAGTGCCTTGACGGCGCGGCGTGCGGGTCCGATCTGAGAGGCGCCGGCACGAATCAGTCTGCGGTCGTAGGGCAAACCGGCCTGCTCGAGGCCGAGGCGATAGCCGGCCAACCGCTCGACCGTTGTCGACAAGCCGGGACGTCCGCTGATGAACCCGATGCGAGTATGGCCGTGTTCGGCCAGGTGCTCGACAAGATGAGCGGTCGGCTGGACATTGTCCGCCCCGACCTCGTCGAACTCTCCGTCGGAGAGTCGGTCGACCAATACAGTCGGGGTTCCGCTCGTCTCCAGTCGGTTGATGATCTGCTCGATGTGCTGCGCTGCCGGCGCAATGATGATCCCGTCCACCCGCCGGTCGAGCATGACCTTGACCTGGGTGACCTCGTCGGCGGCGTTCTCGTGGTTCTCGGTGAGTAGGAGCGTGTATCCCCGGCGACGTGCGGTCCGGTCGATCTGGGACACGAGTGGCGCGAAGAACGGGTTCGACAGGAACGACATGACGACACCGATCAACATCGTGTTCTGCGTGACCAGCGCGCGGGCGACGCTGTTCGGTGTGAAACCGGTTTCGTTGACCGCCTGGTAAACCCGTTGCCGTAGCTCCTCGCTGACCGGGCGAGTGTCGTTCAGTACGTGCGAGACGGTGGTGATCGACACCCCGGCGCTTGCCGCCACGTCGGCCATCTTGACCATGCTCCGATACCTCCACCTCGTGCGCTCTGACCAGTGACGTCCAGGAGACGGTGCCCCGGCCTGTGGTCTGCGACACATTTAACAGCGCCACCCCTCCATCACGCAAACGCTTGCGAGTTGCTCGCAAACGCTTGCCAAAGCGTTTGCGATGCTCGTAGCGTGTCTTGCATCACACACTCAAGGGTTGTTCCGGAGGTTTCAAATGACCAGTCACGCAAAGACGAGGCCGCAGCGCCGGGTAGCCGCGGGGTTGCTGTGCATCGGTGCGGGAGCTCTCGCGCTGACGTCGTGCAGCAGCGGCGGCACCGCATCCTCACAAGGCACTTCGGGTGGGAAGGGCGGCAAGGTGAAGGTCGCGCTGATCCTCAAGGAGTTCACGAACCCGTATTGGATCTCGATGGAGAAGACCGCCAAGCAGGAGGCCGCCAAGAAGGGTATCGAGCTGCAGGTGACGGCCGGGAAATCCGATGACGACACCACGTCGCAGATCACTCAGATCGAGCAGGCGATCGCTGCCGGCGACAAGGGAATCATCATCAGCCTCAACGGTGATGCTGTGAACAATGCACTGCTGAAGGCAAAGAAAGCGGGTCTCGTCGTCGTCGCGGTCGACACCCCACCCATCCCGGCGAGCGTCGCGGACGTGACGTATGCAACCGACAACACTCAAGCCGGCACCCTCGATGGTAAGTGGGCGGCGGCCAAGCTGAACGGCAAGTCCGCGGATATCGCCATGCTCGACGACCTCTCCGACCAGGTCATCACGGTGGACGTGGACCGGGACCACGGATTCCTGCAAGGTATGGGTATCCCGGTGGGAAATCCCAATGTCAACGGCAAGGAGCCGAAGTCCGGGCAGTACACCGGCGGCAAGGGCGGAAGTTACAAGATCGCCTGCCAGCAGCCCACGAACGGCTCGGTGACCGGCGGTCAGACGGCAATGGAGACGTGTCTGTCGAAGGACTCGAACATCAACCTGGTCTATGCCATCAACGAACCGGCGGCGCAGGGTGCCGCGCACGCCCTGAAGGCGGGTGGGAAGACCGGCGTGACCGTGGTCGCGATCGACGGCGGCTGCAGCAACCTGTCCTTCGTGTCCAGCGGTCAGGTGGGCGCCACCGCCGGACAGTTCCCGGGCAAGATGGCCTCCGAGGGCGTCGACGCGATCGCGCAGTTTGTGAAGACCGGGAAGAAGCCGACGAACCAGCAGGGTAAGGACTTCTTCAACACCGGCACCAAGCTGTACACCGACAGCCCTCAGTCCGGGGTCAGCAGCATCAACACCAAGGCAGCCGCCAAGATGTGCTGGGGGTGAGGAAGTGACACTAGACACTGCTGAGGCCGCGGGGAGCCCGCCGCCCTCCGATCTGGCCAAATCAAGCGTAGGGAACCGCGTTCAGCACATTCTGCACGCACACCCGTCCTTCGGCCCGTTGGTCGTGCTGGTCGTATCGGCCATCGTCTTCGACCTACTCAACAGCCGCTTCTTCAGCGCGGCCAATCTGTCGATCATGCTGCAAGAGGTCGCGGTGATCGGGCTGCTCGCTCTGGGGCAAACGGTCATCATCCTGACCGCGGGTATCGACCTCGCGGTGGGTGCCGCGATGATCCTCGCGCAGATGGTGATGGCCGGGTTGGCGATCACCTCTGGCTGGCCGGTCGTACTCGCACTGGGCGCCGGATTGGTCGTTGCGCTTGCCACCGGCCTCGTCGATGGCCTATTGGTGACCCGGTTCAAAGTCCCTCCGTTCATCGGGACCCTTGGCACGCTCGGTGTCTTTACGGCGCTCGGACTGCTCTACGCCAACGGTCAGACACTCAACCCCCTCCCAGGCAGTCTGCTCCTGTGGCCCGGCAACCTCATCCAGATCGGCTCGTTCTCCTTGATGACCGGAGTCATCGTCATGCTGGCGCTCTACGGCATCGTGGGTTATGCCTTGGGTCGCACCGCCTGGGGCAAACACGTATATGCCGTAGGCGACGATCCGGAGGCTGCACGTCTGGTCGGGATCAACACGGCCAGGTTGTTGCTGAGCGTCTACGTCTTGGCCGGGTTGATCTACGGGATTGCCGCGTGGGTTCAGATCGGTCGCGTGGGCGATGCGAGCACCAACATCTCCTCGACTCTCAACTTGGACAGCATCACGGCAGCAGTGATCGGCGGGGTCAGCTTGTTCGGTGGCCGGGGCATCGTCCTGGGCACCTTGTTCGGCGCACTCATCGTGCAGGTCTTCCAGAACGGTCTGGCGTTGGCCGGGGTTCAGGACCTCTACCAGCAACTGGCAGAAGGCGTGCTCGTGATCGCCGCGGTCGCGGTTGACCAATGGATTCGGAAGGTCCGCACATGAGCGCTACCGAGTCAGGCGACAGCCGTACAGAACCGGTTCTCGCGGCGAGGGCACTCACCAAGTCGTACGGACGGGTGGAGGCGCTCCGAGGTGCCGACTTCGAGTTGTACCCGGGCGAGATCCTCGCCGTCATCGGTGACAACGGCGCGGGAAAGTCCTCCTTGATCAAGTGCCTATCCGGAGCATCGACGCCGGACAGCGGCCAGATCTTCCTCGATGGCGAAGAAGTCACGTTCCGTACTCCACAGGACGCGAAGGAGGCCGGTATCGAAACCGTCTACCAGACGTTGGCCGTCGCGCCGGCACTCGATATCGCCAGCAACCTCTACCTGGGCAGGGAGATCCGCAAGCCGGGCCCCCTTGGCCGGGTACTGCGGCATCTGGACATCACGCGAATGCGTGAGGAGGCACGTGAACACGTGAAGCGACTGGGCATCGAGACCCTCCAGGACATCACCCAACCGGTGGAGACGCTCTCCGGCGGGCAACGGCAGGCGGTGGCAGTTGCGCGGGCTGCCGCGTTCGGTAGCAAGGTCGTCATACTCGACGAGCCAACAGCCGCGCTCGGTGTCCGTGAGTCCGCCCAGGTTGCAGCGATTATCAAGCAATTGCGCGACCATGGGCTGCCCATCGTGCTGATCAGTCACGACATGCCGAGCGTCTTCGACCTCGCGGATCGGATCCATATCCAACGGCTCGGCCGACGAGCGGCCGTGATCTCTCCGAACACGCACACTATGGAAGACGCGGTTGCGATCATGACCGGCGCACGGGCCGCCTGATCGACCGTCTCGGCCGATTCGCACTCGGCGTCAAGGCGACTGGCGGAATTGTCCGTCAGTCGCCCTGCCGTCAGCAGGGCGTGGGCACTGAACGCGTCGTGGGAGCCGGAAGAACTCGTCGATTGCCTGTCCCAGGTCGGCGTCCGGCTGGTCACCGCCATTGGGGCTCATGCTCGGCCATAAGACCGATCCCGTCCGCGATCGAGGATCGTTAGCCCCTCGCGTGTCCGGGCATGCCGCTTCTCATCCCGGCACCTTGTCGAGGAAGCCGCGCACGTCGGCGATGCGGTTGGCCTCGTCGAGCACCACGACGTCGAAGCCGATCACGATCGGCTCTGCGCCGACCGGTCCGAGACCCCACTGGAAACGAAGCTGTTGATGGTGGGCGTCAGGCTCGCCGACTGAGGTGAACGTCATCCCCGCGAACTGCTGTTGCACGGCTCCGATCACCGCGTCCAGTTCGGCCGCGCTCGATGCCGCAGCCAGCGGGTCCGTGTAGGTGACGTCCTCGGCGAAGTGCTTGCCCAGCAACGCCTTTCGCTCGTCGCCAGTTGCGTTCCAGGTGGCCAGGTAGTCGGTGACGATGGTGTCCATGTCGTTCTCTCCTCGGTGTGCGCTTTTGTGAACGACACGAGAATGCGACATCGCAGTGCCAGTCGGCCATGACCTCGGAGGTCATGAGCGAAGCTCCGCTCACACCTAGGCTGACGACCATGAGTGCAGCGGTTGGAGAGATGTTGCGGGAATGGCGCGAGAGCCGTTCGCTGAGCCAGCAAGCCCTGTCGGATGTCTCCACCGTCTCGACGCGGCACCTCAGCAGGGTGGAGACGGGCCGGGCGCAGCCCACCCCGGACATGATTCTGCGCTTGGCCGAACATCTGGACATCCCTCTGCGAGAACGCAATCGGATGCTGTTGGCCGGTGGTTACGCTCCGCGGTTCGCCGACAGCTCACTGGACGACGCGTCGTTGTCGAGCGTCATGACCGGCTTGCGGGACCTACTGGATGCACACCTGCCCTACCCGGCACTACTGCTCGACGACTACTGGGACGTGGTCGATGCGAACCCTGCCGTTGACGCCTTGATGGCCGGTTGCTCGGCCGAGCTGCTCGAACCACCGGTCAATGTCATCCGGCTGTGTGTGCACCCGGACGGTCTCGCGCCGCGGATCCGCAACCTGCCCGTATGGGCCGCCCACCTCCATCAGCAAGTGCATCACCGGGCAGCGCAGACGCGCGATGCACGCCACGTCGAGCTGGCGAACGAAGTCGCCCAGTTGGTGGATGTCACGAGGCTCCCACCCGTCGGCGGGCCGGTCGTGGTCCTGGAGCTCGAGTCGGATGCCGGTCCGCTCCACTTCTTCAGCACCGCGGCCCGTCTGACGACCGCGAATGATGCTGTCCTCGAAGGGCTTCACCTCGAGACGTTCCTGCCGGCCGACGAGCGCACGCGAGCGACATACAAGGATTAAGAACTGCGCGGGACGCGGCCCATCAGGTAGAACTCCTTGTTGGGCATCAGGCCGCTCCAGTGGACCAGGCGGTTGCTCATCGAGAAGAACGCAGTGATGGCACCAACGTCGTAGACGTCGTCTTCTGAAAGCCCCTGCGACCGAAGCAGATCCAGGTCGGCGTCGACAATCTCGGACGGTCGGACGGCCAGCTTCACCGCGACGGAGATGATCGCGAACTGCCGCTCATCAAGATCTGCCTTGCGCCAGTCGGTCGCCAATTGGTCTGAGATGTAAGGGTTCTTGGCGCGGATGCGGGCGATCGCACCGTGCGCGACGACGCAGTAGAGGCAGTCGTTCTCGGCGCTGGTCGCGACGACGATCATCTCCCGGTCGGCCTTGGACAGCCCCGGTGTTTCCCGGTCCATCAGCGAGTCGTGGAAGTCGAAGAAGGCTCGCATCTCGTCGGGTCGCTGGGCGATGCCGACGAATACGTTCGGGATGAACCCGGATTTCTCACCGACTGCGATGATGCGCTCCCGCAGATCGTCCGGCAACTGCTCGACGTCGACGACGGGGAAGCGTTTCATGATCGAAGGGTCAATTCTGCCGGTCATGCCGGTCTTCTTGCTGCTCATGGTGATTCGTCGATCCATTCGTCGTAGAAGCCGGGCATCGCGGATGTCCTGCCGGTGAAGTCGGGGGTGCGCTTCTCCAGGAACGCGGCAACACCTTCCTTGCCGTCACCGACGCTCGTCCAGAACATCGCCAGCGAGTCCACCCGGTGGGCGTCCGCGGGGTGGTCGTATGCCGCGTTGCGACGCAGCATCTGGCGGGTCAGCGCGACTGCGACAGGGGAACGGCCCTTGGTCCAGCGGTCCGCGATATCGCGCGCCGCCGGTAGGAGTTCATCTGGCTCGTATGACGCTGTCGCCAAACCGTTTTCGACTGTCGCGGCGGCGTCCAGAATGTCCGCCGACAGGGCCAGGTCCAACGCGCGGGGAGCCCCACGATGCGAGGAAGGAACCAGGACGATGCCGCCTCAGGCACGATGCCGAGCCGGCCGAACACCAGACCGAACCGCGCCTTGGTCGAGACCAGTCGCGCATCCATCGCCAGGGTCATCGTCGCTCCGATGCCGACCGCCGGACCGTTGATGGCTGCGATGACGGGCTTCGTGCAGTCGTGGATCGCGAGGGTCACCCGCCCGCCGGTGTCCCGGATCCGGGCCAGCGAGGGATCGGACAAGTCGCTCATGTCGGTGAGGGCCGGCGCGCGGCCCTCGTCCAGCCCGAAGACGTTGCCTTCGGTGGAGAGCGCCATACCGGCGCAGAACGCGCGGCCGGCGCCGGTGACGATCACAGCGCGCACCGTGTCGTCGTCGTTCACGGCGCGGAAGGTCGCCTCCAGTTCATCGGCCATGCCGACGGTGAAAGCGTTCAGCTGGTCCGGCCGGTGCAGAGTGATCGTGAGTACACCATCGTCGACGTCCTGCTCAATGGTTTCGAAGGTCATCCGATTTCCTTCCGGCGGTGAAGTACTCGTCGCCCCGACCCTAAACCGGTTCGGCCGCGGTCCTCTCGAGATGGTGTGGCAACATGCGAATCATGGCGCGGATCGAGGACTACGCAATCGTCGGGGACCTGCAGACGGCCGCCCTGATCAGCAACGAGGGCTCGGTGGACTGGCTGTGCCTGCCACGATTCGACTCGCCCGCCTGCTTTGCCGCCCTGCTGGACGGACCGGAGGCCGGACGCTGGCTCCTGGCGCCGGCCGGCGGAGGGACGTGCACCCGCAGGCGGTATGTCGAGGACACGCTCGTCCTGGAGACCGAGTGGGAGAACACGCAGGGCACCGTGCGTGTCATCGACTTCATGCCGCCACGCGGGCAGGCGCCCGACATCGTCCGGATCGTCGAGGGCGTCAGCGGGAGCGTGCAGATGCATGGCGAGCTCACGCTGCGCTTCGACTACGGCAGGGTCCGGCCCTGGGTGCATCAGGACGGCGACCAGTTGCTCGCGGTTGCCGGTCCCGACGCGGTCCGGCTGCGAACACCCGCGCCCACGAGCGGTCATGAGTGGTCGACCGTCGCGGACTTCACCGTGTCTGCGGGCGACCGGGTTCCGTTTGTCCTGACCTGGTCGGCGAGCTACGAGCGACACCCGCGGCCGGTCGACGCAGAGCAGGCCTTGCGGGATACGTTCACCTATTGGAAAGAGTGGTGCGGCCGCGGCCACGACCTGAGTGGTCGCTATCGCGACGCGGTCCGGCGCTCGTTGCTGACCTTGAAGGCACTGACCTACCAACCGACCGGCGGGATCGTCGCCGCCGCGACGACATCGCTGCCGGAGCAAGTCGGTGGCCCACGCAACTGGGACTACCGCTATTGCTGGTTGCGGGACTCGACATACACGTTGCAGGCGCTGATCGCCGGTGGTTACCTCGACGAGGCGAAAGCGTGGCGTGAGTGGTTGCTGCGTGCCGTCGCCGGCGACCCGGCCGACCTGCAGATCATGTATGGCGTGGACGGGACTCGCCGGCTGCCGGAGAGCGAGCTGGATTGGCTTCGGGGCTATCAGAATTCGTCACCCGTGCGGGTCGGCAACGCCGCTGCAGATCAGCTCCAGCTCGACGTGTGGGGCGAGACCCTCGATGGGCTCGCGCTGGCCCGCGAGTCCGGCCTGGCGGCCACGGAGGATGCGTGGGACCTGCAGGTCGCGCTGATGGAACACCTGGAGACCATCTGGGACCAGACCGACAACGGGTTGTGGGAGGTGCGCGGGCCGCGGCGGCACTTCACGCACTCGAAGGTGATGGCCTGGGTGGCGACCGACCGGATGGCGAAAGCTGTCCGCCGCCACCCGACACTGCACGGGCCTGCCGACCGATGGGAAGCGTTGCGCGACACCATCCACGCCGACGTCCTGGCGCACGGTTTCGACCAGGATCGCAACACGTTCGTGCAGTCGTATGGCGCCACCGCGCTCGACGCCAGCGTGCTGATCATCCCGCGCGTGGGATTCCTGCCGGGCGACGACCCGCGGATGCTCGGCACCATCGACGCGATCCAGCGGGAGCTGACTCAGGGCGGCCTGGTGCTGCGCTACCAGAACGCCGAATCCGACGACGGCTTGCCCGGCGGGGAGGGCCTTTTCCTGGCCTGTTCGTTCTGGATGGTCGACGCGCTGCATCTGGCCGGCCGGCAGACCGACGCCATCGGACTCTTCGAGCGATTGCTCGACCTGCGCAACGACGTCGGGCTACTCAGCGAGGAGTGGGATCCGGCCGGCAAGCGCCAACTGGGCAACACCCCACAGGCGTTCAGCCACTTCGCCCTGGTCACCAGCGGACTCCAGTTGCACGCCGGGCGGGGACATGGAAGCCACGAACCCATCCGGCACCCGGGGGTTCCCACGAGATGACAACCGCAGCCGGACCCACTGAGTGGTCAGGAGCGACGGACCACACCGACGAGCGCCATGTGGCGCCGGTGCGCCCTGCCGTGGATCCGTTTCGCGAGCCACCGACTGGATGGGAGTTCGCGGGACCGGGCACGCCGTTGCGCAGCCGAGACGTCACGGTTGCCTTCCTGGGGCGGATTCCGTTGCACGCCAAAGCTGTTCAGCTGCTCTACCGCACGGCGGACATGCATGGTGAGCCTGCGACGACCTGCACGACGGTGCTGGTTGCACCCGATGCTGCCCCGACCCAGGAGCGGCCGATTCTGTCCTTCCAGTGCGCGATCGACTCGCTGGCGCCTGAGGCGTTCCCGTCATACAGCCTTCGGCACCGTGCACCGACGACTGGAGAAGTGGTCCAGCTCGAACTGCTATTGATCGCCAACGCCCTTGCGCAGGGTTGGGTGGTGTCGGTTCCGGATCATGAGGGGGCTCAAGGCAATTGGGGTGCACCACGCGAAGCGGGGCATTGCGCATTGGACGGAGTGCGGGCCGCGGTTCGGCACGGTGGATTCGATCTCACCGCACGGTCGGCGGTGGCATTCTGGGGCTATTCGGGCGGCGGCTGGGCGACGTCATGGGCCGCTGAGCTGGCCGCTGACTACGCACCCGAGCTGCACACCGTCGGAGCCGTGTTGGGTTCTCCTGTCGGAGATCCCGAGCTGGTCTTCCGGCGCGCCAACGGTCATCTCTTCTCCGGGCTCGCGGGTCTGGTCATTGCCGGACTCACCCGCAGCTACCCCACGATGCGAGCACTGGTCGACGAGCACGTCGACCTACCCGGACAGGCCCTACTCGATAAGGCGATTTCCTGGCCGACCCAGCAGGCGATCATGCGTATGGCGTTCAGGGACTTCGGCAAGCACCTCGACGTTTCGGTCTCGACGTTCCTGGAGCTGCCCGACATGCAGGCGGTCTTTGCCGACATCCGGCCCGGTCGCGGCAGGCCGGCGATGCCATTGCTGGTGATGCAGGCGGTACATGACCAGATCGTCCCGGTAGCGGGAGTGGATCGCATGGTCGACGAATTGACCGCTCACGGGGCGCAGGTGACCTACGTTCGAGACCGACTGAGCGAGCACTTCCTGCTGCACATCGTGTCTGGGCCGTTGGTGCTCGGGTGGCTCACCGACCGTATCGCCGGCGTCCCGGAGATCGGGTCGTCGACCACCACGGTACGCAGCGTGCTCGCGCCGATACGCAGGTTGCGCAACGGTGTTCGGATGTTGCGCGTGTGTGTCAGGGTCTTCCGCGGCAGGCCGCTCAGGGGCGGGTCATCCGGCTGAGCGGGACGCAGGCGCGGTGATGCATGGCCGCTGAACGTGCCGATCACTCGATGTCCGGCACCAGCAGCGTGATCCGGTCGATGACACATGCGGGACGGTCACCGTCCTTGATGTCGACCGTGACGCGACTGGTGACCTGGTGTCCGCGCGGCGTCGACCGGATCGACGACAGCTCGACGCCCGCCCGAATCCACGAACCCACCGGGACCGGGGCCGGGAATCTGGCCCGGTCCGCGCCGTAGTTGACCACCATCCGCATGCCGTCGAATCGGCATACCTGCCCGGCGAGCATCGAGGTGAGGGAGAGCGTGAGATAGCCGTGCGCGATCGGCGTCCGGAAGGGCCCGCCGCGCGCTCGTTCGACATCAACGTGGATCCACTGATGGTCACCGGTCACGTCGGCGAAGGTGTCGATCATCTCCTGGGTGATGTGGTGCCAGTCGGAGTGACCGAGGTGGGCGCCCACGGCTGCTTCGACATCGGCGATAGTGGCGAACGATCGCATGCGGCTTCCCATCAGATGTGTCGTCCGCCGGTGACTTCGAGGACCGTGCCCGTCATGTATGACGACAGGTCACTCGCCAGGAACAGCACCGCGGAGGCAACCTCGTCCGGCTCGCCTGCCCGGCTCAGCGGGATGTCTGCCAGCTTCTGGTCCCAGATCCGCTCGGGCATAGCCTCGGTCATCGCGGTGCGAATCAGGCCCGGTTGCACGGCATTCACCCGGACGTTCTTGAAGGCGACCTCCTTCGCCGCAGCCTTGGTCAGCCCGACGATCCCGGCCTTTGCTGCGGAGTAGTTGGTCTGCCCGGCGAAGCCGACCTTGCCGGAGATCGAGGACAGGTTCACGATCGCGCCGTGGCCCTGGTCGCGCATGATCCCTGCCGCGGTGCGCACGCCGTTCCACGTGCCGCGCAGATTGACCTGTAGGACCAGATCGAAGTCCTCTGGGGCCATCTTGCGCATCGTCGCATCGCGTGTCAGACCGGCGTTGTTCACCAATACGTCCAGGGATCCGTGGGTGTCTCGCACCATGGCGAGGAGCGCCTCCACTTGATCCAATTGGGCTACGTCACAGGCGAATCCGCTCGCAGACCCTGGCAAGCTCGCGGCTGCCTTCTCGGCGGCTTCGAGCTGCAGGTCTGCGATCACGACAATCGCACCGTGCTCGCTGAACAGCTGGGCGATCGCCAACCCAATGCCTTGCGCGCCGCCCGTGACCACAGCGACCTTGCCCTGGAGAAGTGGGTTCATTGACAGGGGTCCTTTCAGAACGCGGAGATGCCGGTTTCGCTGCGGCCGATGATGAGCTTCTGGATCTGGGTGGTGCCTTCGTAGAGCGTCATCACCCGCGCGTCCCGCATCAGCTTCTGCACCGGGTATTCGTCGATGAACCCGTATCCGCCATACACCTGGATCGCGAGATTCGATGCCTTGACCGCTGCCTCGGAAGCGAACAGCTTGGCCTTGGACGCCGCGACCGAGAAAGGTTCACCGCGCTCCAGCAGGTCTGCGGCGCGCCAGGTCATCAGCCGGGCCGCGTCGGCGTCCACCGACATGTCCGCGATCATCTCCTGCACGAGTTGGTATGACGCGATCGGCTTGCCGAACTGGTGACGAGATTTGGCGTAGTCCACCGAGGCCTCCAACGAAGCCTGGATGATGCCGACGCATGCGGCGGCGATGGAGATCCGCCCCTTGTCGAGGGCCGCCATCGCGTACTTGAAGCCGCGTCCCTCCTCGCCGAGCAGCGCACTGCCGGGGACACGGACGTTGTCGAACGACAGCTCTGCGGTGGCCTGGCCGCGCAGGCCGAGTTTCCCGTGGATGATGGTGCGCTCGAACCCGGGGGAGTCGGTGGGGACGAGGAACGCGGAGATGCCGCGGGCACCGTCCTCCGGTCCGGTGCGGGCGAACACCAGCGCGATGTCCGCGATCGTCGCGTTGGTGATGAAGATCTTCGACCCGTTGATCACCCAGTCATCGCCGTCCCGGCGAGCCCGGGTCCGTAGGTGCGCCGGGTCCGACCCGTTGTCCGGCTCGGTCAGCCCGAAGCAACCGATCTTCGTGCCCGTCGCGATCCCGGGCAGCCAAGCGTGTTTCTGTTCCTCGCTACCGAATGCCAGGATGCTCTTTCCGACCAGGCCGGCCGACACGGACACCACACCACGCACGGAGGAATCGGCGCGTCCGAGTTCTTCCATCCCGACGCAATAGGTGACGTAGTCGCCGCCCAGTCCGCCGTACTCCTCCGGGATGGTGAGGCCGAGGAAGCCGATCTCACCGATCATCGGGATGATCTTCGGGTCGATCGCCTCCACCCGGTCCCACTCCTGCCGGTGCGGCACGACCTCGGTCTCGAGGAACTCACGCGCCAGCTTGCGGAACTCCACCTGGTCCGGAGTCAACGACAGATCCATCAGGCGTCTCCTTACTCGTATGTCGGCGTCGAACCGGTGCGGCGTCGACCCGGTGTCAGTGCTTGCGCTGGATCAGTTGCCAGACGGCGGGCAGGCAACCTGCCGCCAGCGCCACCTTGAGCAGGTCGCCGAAGAGGTAGTTGCGCATTCCGAGATCGAAGGCGTCGGACAGGCCGATGTGCAGGGAGAACGCGAGATAGGGCAACGCAACGGCGTAGATCGCGAGATTGCCGGCAAGCATGGCTCCGGCCATCTTGATCGGTGACCGGTCGGCGCCGCGGGTGGCGAGCGCACCGACGACCGCGGCAGCGACAACGAACCCGATGATGTAACCCAGTGTCGGCATCGCGAAGCCCGACGATCCTTCGGCGAACCACGGCACACCGACCATGCCGGCACCGAGGTAGAGCAGCATCGAGACCACGCCGCGTCGCATGCCGAGACTGGATCCGACGACCAGTGCCGCGAACGTCTGCCCGGTCACCGGAACGGGAGAACCGGGGACGGGGAAGGCGATCTGCGCTGCGAGCCCGGTGAGGGCTGCGCCACCCACGACCAGCAGGGCATTGCGCAACCTGGTGTTCGCGAAGAAGTCAGCGAGAACCAACGGCGGCCGGCTATCGAGCACCGAACTGTGGGACATATTGAGACCTCCGTGTATTCGCGTCAGGGAAAGCCGACACCCGCACAGTTGCGCATGGCTGCCCGCTCGCTCATTACAACAGGCCGCAGGGGAGTCAGCACTCCGTCGAGCCCTATCGCGCCGATAGTCCCGCCCAGTCGTTGCGAATGTCGTTGCCGGAGTGGATGATCCGTCAGGTGAGCACACCCATCGGTCGCCTTGCTTCCATTTCCCTCGATTGTCCCGATGCCGAGCGGCTGGCCCGGTTCTACGGGTCGCTGCTGGGAATGACCGAGGCCATGAGCCGCCCCGACCGGTCGCTGATCGTGCTGGCGGACGGATCGTTCTCGGTGACGATGATGCAGGTCGACAACTACACGCCGCCGGTGTGGCCGGATGGACCGCAACAGCAGCAAATACATCTCGACGTCTGCGTGGCCGAGCTCGACGCCGCGGTGCGATCAGCTGTCGACCTGGGCGCCGAGGTCGCGCTGACGCAACCCGCCCCCGACGTATGGCGGGTGATGCTCGACCCTGCCGGCCATCCGTTCTGCTTGACGACCCACTCGTTCTGCCTGTCTCCGAGTGAGGGCCGCTAGCGCCGGCGGAGCGGCGACCGTGATGTTGCGGCTACCCTCCGCCGCATGAGCGTTGTCCTTCTGGTGCGGCACGGACAGGCGTCCTTCGGCACCCATGACTATGACCGACTTTCCTCGCGCGGCGTCGAGCAGAGTTGGACCCTCGGCGCCGCACTCAGCAGCCGTGGCCTGATTCCCGACCGGGTCATCACCGGTGCCATGACCCGTCAACGGCAGACAGCCGGAGCAGCCGCCCGCAGCGCAGGCTGGACCACGTCTGCCGTGGTCGACCCGCAATGGAACGAGTTCGACACTGGCAGCCTCCTGGCGGCCGACCCGGAGGCGGCCCACCCTGATGGCCTCACCGACCCGCGCACCTTCCAACGGCTTCTCGAACGTGCCTCTGCCCGTTGGGCTTCCGGCATACACGACGAGGACTATCCGGAGACGTTCGGCCATTTCACCGCGCGCGTCGACAGCGCACTTTCGGCGGCGGTCGACGGTATCGGCGCCGGGCAGACTGTGGTCGTCTTTTCAAGTGCCGGTGCCATCGCGTGGGTGGCCGCGCGACTCCTCGACGGCGGCTTCCCCCAGTGGCTCGCGCTCAACAGGGTCGCCGTCAACTCGGGCGTCACGAAGCTGGTCGTGGGGCGGTCCGGTACCTCCCTGATCGGCTTCAACGATCATTGCCACCTCGACGACAGCGCAGTCACCTATCGCTGAACACCGCGCGTTCGTAGGGCTATCGGTGCGATAGCCGCTACAACGGGTGCTGAGTATTGACCGGCCGGGGCACAGGCGGGAGTGTTGCCGCCTAGTCGGTCAACGCGTTCTTCCGGACCATGCGCAGCCGACCTCCTCGAGCACTTGTCATGGTCACCTCGACCGAGTGCGTCCCGTTCGTTGTCAAGGAGTAACTCATGTCGGATCTTGGACGCCTGAGCAGCCCGCATGCCTCACGTCGTGACGTGTTGCGATGGACAGGAGGCGGGCTCCTTGCCCTCGGTGTAGGCGGCGCTCTGAGTGCGTGCGGTGGCGGGGGCTCCAACTCCGCGGCCGGCGTCAAGAAGGCTGCCGGCGCGCTGTCGAAGCCCACAACTTTGCACATCGCGTCTGCACCGATCGACAACTATTTCCTCGACTTCGTCAATCAGGATCAGCAGGACTATCAGAAGTACAACCTTGAGGTCCCGAAGTTCATCCTGCCCAAGAGCGGGGTTCAGGGTGAGCAGCTGATGACTGCCGGCTCGATCGATGCGCAGGTCCAGGACGTGCTGCTGACGATGTCGACCTTCGTGCATTCGGAACCCGGTAAGCGACCGGTGTTCGTGGGCATGCGAGTCCCGGAGACGACATACTCGATCGTCGTGGGCAAGGGGAGTTGGCCCGATGCGAAGGCGTCCTTCCAGGAGAAGATGCAGGCCCTCAAGGGGAAGACCATCGGTGTCACCGCTATCGGCGCCGGCGCCGACCAGCAGCTCACCCTGGCGCTGAAGCAGGCCGGTATGACGCGCAAGGACGTGACCCCGCTGGCCGTCGGACAGGTGGCCGGGGGCGGCGCAGCGCAGATGAAAGCCGGCCGGATCGCGGCGTATGTCGGAATCACCTGGGCGACCAGCCGGGTCCTCGCGAAACAGACTGGCGGCCGTATCCTGATCGAGTTCTCCGATCCGAGCGTTCCGCCGTTGTTGAGCAAGCAGCAGGTGGACGTCTGCATCGTGCGCGAGGACTTCGCGAAGAAGCACGAGGACGTGGTCAAGGCCTGGCTGGCTTCCCAGACCGCCGGCCGCGACTGGATGGTCGCAAACCGGGGCAAGGCCGCCGAGTTGCTGAACAAGACCTGCCTGGGCGGCAAGTTCCCGGACATCGCCAAGGGATACATCGATCACTTCGCCGACGATCTGGTGCCGAAGCTGCACCCGGACTGGAAGGTAGCGAAGGCCGACATCGACGTGATGCTCGATGTGGCGCAACAGATGGGCATCATCAAGAAGGGTCAGATCTCGTTCGAGGACCTTGTTCCAGCATTCGCACGGGCCTGAAACGGTCCGAACGAAAATATCCCCTGCAGTTCCAATCGCCAGGAACTGCAGGGGATTTCGTTCGCCTCAGCGGCGGATCGATCCGCCGTCGACGACGAGAGTCTGCCCGGAGACGAAGGATGCGCCCGGTGACAGGAAGAACCGGACCGGCTCGACGAAGTCGGCGGTGGTCGCCGCTCGCTTGATCGCGCGGGTGCTGATGTTCGCGTCCTCGCCGGCCGCGATGGACTCGGACAGTGGTGTGACGACCAGGCCCGGTGCGATGACGTTGACCGTGATGTCGCGTGCGCCGAGCTCCGCCGCCAGGCTGCGCGCGAAGCCGATGATTCCCGCCTTCGACGCCGCGTACGCCGCGGCGCCGGCGGGCGCCTTGAAGACCGTGCCCGAGGAGAAGAGGACGATGCGTCCGCCGTCGGCGACCTGGTCGGCGATTCCCTGCACGAAGTTGAGCGTGCCGTGCAGGTTGACGGTCAGCAGCCGCTCCCAGTCGGCCCGAGACATCTGCAGGAAGGGCCCGAACTTGCCGATGCCAGCGCAGTGCACCACCGCGTCGATCTTGGTGTCAGAGCCGTACTCGAGCACCTCATGCAAGCTCTCAACGGCGCTGTTCGTCGTGATGTCACCGTTGGCGTAGGCCACGCCGGGCTGGGGGTGAGCAGGCGGTGTGAGGTCCAGCGAGGTGATCCGCCACTCAGCGGAAAGCGCGCTCACCAGCTCGGCGCCGATGCCGGATGATCCCCCGGTGAGTACCAGAATGCGTTCTGCCGCAGGCGGTTTCGCCGAGGATGAGTGGCTGGTTGCGGGCATCGATCGTCGCCTCCGAGTGTGTTGGATGGGTTCGCTCCGCATTGTTTCAGCGGCGTGCCTCGGGAGTCTCCGAAGGAGGCATATCGCGCTGATAGCGGTTCTTCCATTGCCCGGTCGTTGACGCTGACCTCATGCTGGCGCCAAGTCCCCAAAACCCGGAGGCACCAGATGAATTCGGCACCACAACGTATCGGCGTGCCTCGAGAATCCCTGCCACAGGAGACCCGCGTTGCGGCCACTCCCCGGACTGTGCAGCAGCTGATCTCGTTGGGCTACTCGGTCCAGGTCGAGCGGGGTGCCGGCGCGCGGGCGGCATACCTGGACAACGCGTATGTCGGTGCCGGAGCAACGATCGTCGGCGATGACGTCTGGAACGCCGACCTCCTCCTGAAGGTGAATGCGCCCTCCGCAGATGAGGTCCCGCTGCTGCAGCCGGGACAATACCTCGCATCGCTGCTGGCGCCCGCGCTCAACCCGGAGCTCGTCGAGAGCATCGCAGCCCGAGGGGCCACCGCGCTGGCCATGGATGCGGTACCGCGAATCTCCCGCGCCCAGGCCCTGGATGTCCTTTCCTCCATGGCGAACATCGGTGGCTACCGAGCAGTGGTCGAGGCGGCGCACGAGTTCGGGTCCTTCTTCACCGGGCAGGTGACGGCTGCAGGGAAGGTCCCACCGGCAAAGGTGCTCGTGGTGGGCGCCGGTGTCGCCGGACTGGCCGCCATCGGAACCGCCGGCTCACTCGGTGCCGTCGTCCGGGCGTTCGACTCCCGTCCCGAAACAGCCGAGCAGGTGGAGTCGATGGGCGCGGAGTTCCTCCGCGTCGACGTCGATGAAGGCACTGACGAACCCGGTCCGTCTGCTGACGGCTACGCCAAGGAGACCGGTGCGCAGTTCAACCGGTTGGCGGAGCAGCTGTATGCCGCTCAGTCCCGCGACGTCGACATCATCATCACGACCGCTCTCATCCCCGGAAAGCCGGCGCCACGGCTTATCACCGAGGAGATGGTGGCGTCGATGAGGCCGGGGTCGGTCATCGTCGACATGGCAGCGGCCAGTGGTGGCAACGTGGCGGGCTCACGCGCGGACGAGCTCGTCGTGACCGAAGGCGGCGTGAAGATCATCGGCTACACCGATCTCCCCGGGCGGCTTCCAACTCAGGCTTCACAACTGTTCGGCACGAACCTGGTCAATCTCGTCAAGCTCCTCACTCCGGGTCAGGACGGCCGGCTCGCGCTCGATCTCGACGACATTGTGCTGCGGGGGATGACGGTTTGTCGATCCGGCGAGGTGCTGTGGCCACCACCTGCCGTGCAAGTGTCGGCAGCACCGGTCGCTCACCCAGCTGCCGCAGCACAGGCGGTTGCCGAGCCGCCCGCGGCGCCTTCGAAGTATCGGACGCCTGGTCTGCTCATCGGTGCGATCGCGCTGATCCTCGGCATGGGTCTCGTCGTCCCGTCGGCGTTCCTCGCCCACTTCACCGTGTTCCTGCTTGCCGTGGTGGTCGGCTACTACGTGATCGGCAAGGTGCGTCACTCACTGCACACACCGCTCATGTCAGTCACGAACGCGGTCTCGGGAATCGTGGTCATCGGTGCCCTCCTCCAGCTCGGTTCATCCGACCCGACCACCCGCGCGATCGCCCTGGCGGCCGTAACCCTCGCCAGCATCAATGTCTTCGGCGGTTTCACCGTCACGGCACGGATGCTCAACATGTTCCGGAAGGCCTGACCCGATGACCACCACGACACTCACGGGGGTGTACGCGGCATACATCGTGGCGACCTTCCTGTTCGTCCTCACCCTTGCCGCACTCAGTAAGTTCGAGTCCGCGAAGCACGGCAACCTGCTCGGCATCGCCGGCATGGCCATCGCGGTCGGCGCGACGATCGTCTCGGTTGTCCACGGGAACGGCATCGGTCTGCTCGGACCGATCGCCCTCGCAGTGGCGGCAGGGGCTCTCATCGGGACCTGGCGAGCGCGGGTCGTGGAGATGACCGGCATGCCCGAGCTCATCGCCGCCATGCACAGTTTCGTCGGGCTGACGGCAGTGCTCGTCGGATACAACTCCTTCCGTGAGGTTTCGTCCGACATGTCGGTCGCGCGCGACCTGCAAGCCACCGGGATGACCGACGTGCACAGCGTCGAGGTGTTCCTCGGGATCTTCATCGGTGCGGTGACCTTCACCGGATCCGTCGTCGCGTTCCTCAAACTGTCCGCACGGGTGCGTTCGACACCGCTGACCCTGCCCGGTCGGCACTGGCTCAACCTGTCGGCCCTGCTGATTTCGGCGGGTCTGCTGTGGTGGTTCGTCGCGTCACCGTCGCTCGCCCCTCTTGCGGCGATGACGGTGATCGCACTGGCCTTCGGTGCCCATCTCGTGGCATCGATCGGCGGCGGCGACATGCCGGTCGTCATATCGATGCTGAACTCCTACAGCGGCTGGGCCGCCGCAGCATCGGGCTTCATGCTCGGCAACGACCTGTTGATCGTCACCGGGGCACTTGTCGGATCGTCGGGCGCCTACCTCTCGTACATCATGTGTACGGCGATGAACCGCTCGTTCGTCTCGGTGATCATGGGCGGGTTCGGCTCGGACGGCGCACCGTCCACCGGCAGCGCGCGCGACTATGGGGAGCACCGTGAGATCAAGGCCGGCGCAGCCGCCGACCTGCTCGACGCGGCGCGATCCGTCGTCATCACGCCCGGCTACGGTATGGCGACAGCCCGGGCCCAGTACGCGGTGGCCGATCTGGCCCGCCGTCTGCGTGATCGCGGCGTGACGGTCCGGTTCGCCATTCACCCTGTGGCGGGCAGGCTTCCCGGTCACATGAATGTCCTGCTGGCCGAGGCGAAGGTTCCCTACGACCTGGTCCTGGAGTTGGACGAGATCAACGGCGACTTCGACGAGACCGACGTCGTGCTGGTGATCGGCGCGAACGACACGGTCAACCCGGCCGCGACCGAGGAGCCGGGGTCACCGATCGCCGGTATGCCGGTCCTCGCGGTCTGGAACGCCAAGGACGTGATCGTGTTCAAGCGGTCGATGGCGACCGGCTATGCAGGAGTGCAGAACCCGTTGTTCTTCAAGGAGAACACCCGGATGCTGTTCGGGGACGCGAAACAATGTGTCGAGGACATCATCGCGGCCCGGGCCTGAATTTGCCTCTACGCCAACCGGATTCGCAACGGCATCGAACCCCAGCCGCGCAGCGCGTTGTTGTGGTGCCGGTGGATGGGCGCGGCGAGCTCGATGTGCTCGACCCGCTCGATCATCGCCTTCAACAGTGACTCGGCCTGCAGCCGGGCGGCGTGCTGGCCGACGCACTGGTGGATGCCCATGCCGAAAGCCAGGTGACCGGACGGATCGCGCGTGAGGTCGAACAGATCGGGGTTCTGCCAACGGCGGGGGTCCCGGTTGGCGGCCCCGTAGGAGATCAGCAGCCGTTCGCCCTCCGGGATGGTGATGCCGGAGATCGTGACGTCCGTCGTGCTCTTGCGGAAGAGCACCTGAACCGGCGATTCCCAGCGGAGTGCCTCGTCGAAGGCGACGCGTGCCAGGCCGGGGTTGTCGCGCAGCGCGGCCCATTGGTCCGGATGAGTGGCCAGTGCGTAGAGCAGCGCGGCGAGCCCGTAGATGGTGGTGTCGACCCCGGCATTCAGCAGGGACAGGACCAGGATCGGCGCCTGCTCGGCGAGCAGGTCACCACGGTCGACCGCTGCCCAGATGTCTGCTCCGAAACCCTCGGGCTTCAGGCTCTCGCGTTGGCAGCTGCTGGCGGCCCAGGCACCGAGTTCCTCACGGCGGCACTCGCCCTCCTTGACCAGGTCGTTGCGCGGACCGACGGTGTTGAACACCATGTCGGCATACGGCAGCAGGTTCTCCCGGCCTTCTTCGCTGATGCCTGATGCGTTCGGGAAGAAGTTCGTCGGGAAGACAGACGCGATGTCCTGATATCCGTCGATGTCCACCGTCGGACCTGCGCCGTCCAGCACCTGGTCGAGCAGCGCCGCGGCCTGCCGCCCGCATTCCTCGGCCATTGTCCGCAATACGCGCGCGGACATGATCGGCTCCAGGACCGCACGGGGTGCATCGTGCTCGGGTGGGTCCGTCTGCAGCAAGCCGCGAGCGCGCCACGGCTCGTAGATCCCCACGCCGAACCCGGACGCGAGGTCCTGCCAGTTCGACAGCACTGACCTGACTTCGTCATACCGCCCGACCGCGTGCACGCCGTACTTCGGCAGGAACGCGATCGGACCGGCCTCACGCAGGCGCTCTTGGAACGGGAAAGGGTCCTCGAGCGTCGCCGGCGAGAACGGATCCTCGTCGAGCACTGGAGCAGGCTTGCCCTGGGTGGCGGGAGGGACTGCGGTCGACATGGTGGTGATCCTCCTAGAGGTCGAGCACGATGCGTTCGGTGGCTGATCGCGAAACGCAGACGAACATCCGGTCGTTGCGGGCACGTTCGGCGTCGGTGAGCAATGAATCCCGGTGATCAGGTATGCCGTCCAGCACCGACACCTCACAGGTGCCGCAGAGTCCCTCCCGGCACGAGGACAGGACCGGTTTCCCGACCTTCTCCAAGGCGTCGAGCACGGACTCCTCAGAAGTGACGGTGACCGCGATCCCGGATCGGGCCAACTCCATCGTGAACGGACCCTGGCGAAGGGGAGTGGGCGCGACGGCGGCCTGGAAGCGCTCAAAGCGCACGTGACCCACCGGCCACGAAGAGGTCGCGCTCTCGACGGCGGCCAGGAGGGTTCCGGTCCGCAGCAGTACACCTTCGTGCCGTCTGCGGGTTCGATCAGGAAGCTGAGATCGAGCAGTCCGGACTCGTCCTGCGGGCAGATCGTGACGCGCTCGCCATACTGCTCCAGGTGGTCGAGGAACGCCATGGAAGCGCGGGATCGGCCGCCATACAGCAAATGCCAGTCGATCTGCAGCCGTTCCGCGGTGTCGATCATCGCCAGGATGGGTGTGATCCCGATGCCGCCGGCGATGAACTGGTAGGACGTGGCCGGAACCAGGGCGAAGTTGTTGCGCGGCGTGCTCACACCGACCACGTCGCCGACGGCGAGCTCGTCGTGCACGAAGTGTGAGCCACCCCGTGACACTGGCTCACGCAGGACCGCGACTTCATACGCGGCCGGCTCCCAGCGGTTGCCGCACAGCGAGTACTGACGGACCACCTGGTCCGACCCGGCCGACAAGATCAGATCGATGTGCGCACCGGGTGTCCAGAACGGGAGCCGGGCACCGGACGGGGACTCGAGGCGCAGTCGTACGACACCGTCGGCGACCTGGTCCTTGCTCGCGATTCGCACCGAGTGGCTACCGGAACTGCCGGCAGGACCAGTGGCCGCCGGGGAGGTCGGACAGGTATCCATGGTCACCTCGGGACCCACCTCAGCGCGCGCGATTCTGGACGAGCTTGTCGATGCCTGAGACGGCGAAGTCAAGGATCATCGTCATGACCCCCATCGCAATCAGGACGGCGAACGAACCGGCGACATCGAAGTTCGAGGTGAGGGCCGTCAGCCGCTGACCGAGTCCCGAGTAGGCGCCGACCATTTCGGACAGCACCGCGCCGAGGATCGAGTAGACGACACCCAGGCGCAGGCCACCGACGATGCTGGGCAGCGAACTGGGCAGTTCGATCTTGAAGAACCGCTGACGCGCGGACATCGTCAGTGATTCGGCGAGTTGCTCGATGTCATGCTCGATGCCCTGCAGGCCGGACAGGGTCGATGTCAGCATGACGAAGTAGACGACGCTCGCCGCCACCATGGCCTTGGGCGTGAAGCCGAGTCCGAACCACAGGATGAAGATCGGTGCCAATGCGGGCCTGGGCAGGCTGTTGGCGAAGGTGAGGAAGGGTGCCATCGCACGCTCGAGCAACGCCGAACGGGAGAAGATGACGCCGGTCAGGATGCCGAGCACCGCACCCGCGACCAGGCCGCTGATCGCACCGCCGAACGTGGACTCCGCATCGGTCCAGAACGATGCATCACTGAGCTGATTGACGAATGCATCGGCGACGGACTTGGGGCCGGACACCATCAGTGGCGAGACCCACCCCTGTCTGAGGCGAGCCACCAGACACCGATGACGACGACGAGCACGAAAAGTCGCAATGCCCAGGTGTAGAGCAGACTGCGGCGCCGGGCGGCGCGACGCTCGGCCAGGATCTCCTCGCCGATCCGACGCCCGATGGCCGCACTGTCCGGTGGCGTCGCCGCGTCGATGGCGGGGACTTTGGGGGTCATGGTGTCCATCATCTAATGCTTCCCAGGTCGATATCGGAACGTTGACTGGTTGCTGCGAGGGCTCGCGGGGGAGTCGATCACCCAGCGGGATTGCGAACGAGGTCCACGTCCGCTGGAGTCGAAGTGTGTGGCCCGCCGGCGACCCGGATGGTCTCGCCGGTCAGATAGCTCGCCCCGTTGGAACACAGGAAGAGGCAGACCCGAGCGATGTCCTCGGGTCGGCCGATGCGACCCATGGCGACGAATCGGGTCACCGATACCGCGGTCGACTCCTGCAGAGCGAAGCGGGATGCCGGCGTCATGACCGCGCCGGGCTCGACGCAGTTGACGCGGATGTTGTCCTGCGCCCACTCCCAAGCCATGGTGCGAGTGAGGGATGCGAGCCCGGCCTTCGAGGCGGCGTAGGCGCCGCGGAGCGGGTGGGCGTATCCGGCGGAGGCGGAGCCCACATTCACGATGGAGCCGCCTCCGACTGCCCGAAAGAACGGCAAACAGGCGTTCGCCAAATGGAATGCACCGGAAAGATTCGAACCAACCGTCGCATTCCAGGCGTTGACTGAAAGGTCTTCCAGTCGGGCACCGAAATTTCCACCCGCATTGTTGATGAGTATGTCGATGCGGCCGAATCTTTCATGTGCGACGCGGACGATTTCTTCGGCGGTCTCGGGTTCGCGGATATTGCCGGTGACGGCGACCGCGGAGCGGCCGGCGTCCGTGACCGCAGCGACACGCTCGGCCAGTACGTCGGCCTTCCGGCCGTGGACGACGACGTCCGCACCCGCTGCCGCGAACATGTCCGTGACGGCGGATCCGATCCCACCCGAAGCGCCGGTGACGACAACGACCCGGTCGGTGAAATCGAACGTGACGGAACCGTCGTTGGCGCGCTCCGCGGCCGGCTGCGGCTGCGTCGTGAAGGCTGGCTCGGCAGGCATGGACGTCCTCTCGACTGATGCAGTGGAGTGATCAGCATCACGTCGCGGCCGAGGCCCGGCAAGATCGGGACCTCTATCAGGGCGATAGCCGCGTCGCAGCCAGTGATCCGTTGACAGTCCCTCGGCGGTCAACCTACGTTTATGACGATCCGAACGAACGAATCTTGTGGCATACGACTGTGCGAGATTCTGCCAAGAAACTTACTCAGGATTAGCTTCCAGGATGTCGCCGCATTACTTCGACGAATTCCCGTATCCGCGGGTCGCCGTCGCGTCGCGGGAGAGGGATATAGGACGATGAGAACGATGCTGAAGTCACAGTCTCCGGACCGGTCGGAGAGCTCGCAGTCTGTTCCGCAAGAGTCCGGTGCCGAGCGCCGACCGGGACTCGCTGTCGACTTCGCCGGGGTCAATCACAGCTTCTTGCACAACGACAAGCCGGTGCGTGCACTCGATGATTTCAATCTGAATGTTGCCGCGTCCGAGTTCGTGAGCATCGTTGGCCCGTCCGGATGTGGCAAGACCACGGCATTGTCGATGGTCGGTGGACTGTTGGCCCCTCGCACCGGCTCGGTCCGTCTCGACGGCAAGGACGTCAAGGGGACCAGCAAGGACACTGCGTTCCTGTTCGCACGAGACGCCTTGCTCCCGTGGCGAAGCGCGAGACGGAACGTCGAGATCGGTCTGGAAGTGCGCGGAGTGCCGCGCGCCGAGCGCCGTCAGCGCGCGGAGGAATGGTTGCAGCGGGTGCGGCTGGAGGAGTTCGTCAACTCCGACATCCTGCGTTTGTCGCAGGGCATGCGTCAGCGGGTCGCCATAGCCCGGACCCTGGTCCAGAATCCACGCCTGATCCTGATGGACGAGCCCTTCGCAGCCCTCGACGCGCAGACTCGCGCCCAGCAGCAGGAGGAGTTCATCAAGCTCTGGGAGCAGGAGCGGCCGACCGTCATCTTCGTCACGCACGACCTCGAAGAAGCGATCCTGCTCAGCGACCGCGTCATTCTCATGGCGAGCCGCCCCGGGCGCATCGTCGCCGACATCAAGGTTCAGTTGCCCCGGCCGCGGACCCAGGAGATGCGGACCCATGAGGCGTTCACCGCGCACTTCGACGACCTGTCGGCGCGACTTCGCGAAGAAGTCAATCGTGCCGAGGAGCAGCGGCAGGCCAGTGCGAATGAGTGACGCCACCCGGGGGTCGACGGTCGACACGTTCGGCACCGCACAGACCGTCCGGGCGGACGACGGGGTCGACATAGCGTTCCGAGTCCACGGCGCCGGGCGACGCCCGGTCACCTTGCTGCACTCACTGGGTCTGGACGGCTCGTGGTTCGAATCCCTCGTGACTGCAATGGGTTCCGACTATCAGTTCATCGTGCCGGACCTACGCGGGCATGGTCGCAGCGCTACCGGTGAGGTCTCACTGGGCCGGGTCGCAGCAGACGTGATCACCGTCCTCGACGCGTGCGATGCCCGCTCCAGTGCTGTCTTCGGGATCTCGATGGGTGGGATGGTCGCTCAGGTGCTGGCCGCTAGCTACCCGGAGCGTGTCGACGCGTTGTGCTTGGCCGCGACCACGTACGGGTATGACGAGCCGGCCATCGCGGGTGCGCTGGCGCGGGCCGCCGAGGCACGCAACGGCATGGCGCCGATCGCCGCAGCGACGGTGGCTCGCTGGTTCGGTCCGGCGGACGAGGTTCCGCAGCGGTTGCTTCCGCAGGCTCGGCGAGCCGAACAGCAACTGTTGGCCGGCAGCGCGACGGTCCACGCCGACTATCTGGCGGCGATGACCCAGGTCGGTGAGTTTGCGGTTCCGGTCGGGACACCCACGCTGGTGTTGGGCGGCCGCGACGACCTCTCGACCGGTAGCGCCGTGATCGAACGGCTCGCCGGATCCATTCCCGGTGCAGAGCTGCACTTCGTTCCCGGCGGCCACTTGATGGCCTTCACCGACCCCGAGTCCGTTGCGGCGCACCTGCGAGATTTCCTGGACTGCCTCGACTGATCACCAGCTCGGGCACCAGCGCCATACTGCAGCACAGAAGGTAGGAACAATGACATCCCGACCGGTCGAGCCACCGACCATTGACGAACTGCGTCGGCACATCGCCGCGGCGGAGACGCCTGCGCTGCTGATGCTCACCGCGCACGTGACGGATGACCCCGGCATCCTGCGCGAGGAGTGGCGGCCGGATCCGGTGGCGCTGCCGCGCGGCAGCGCGAGCGCCGCGGACGACGCCTCGATCCGTGAGCTGTGCCTGCGTCTGCTCGAGCCACACCTGGCTGGTATGGCGGACTGGCCCGAACGCCCCAGCGCGCTCGTCATGTCCGCCATCGGCGAGTGGGTCCTGGGCGAGAGCGCCGGCGAGGTGCAGGGCCTACTGCACCAGGCGTTCGTCCCGGCCGGCACCGATCCCCGGGCGCCGCAGTGGACCGTGGACCAGGTCGCTCCCGGGCGCAACTTCCGAGTCGCCATCGTCGGTGCAGGCATCTCCGGTCTGCTCGCCGGCTTGCGGATGAAGCAGGCCGGAGTCGAGTTCGTCATTCTGGAGAAGGACGACAGCGTCGGCGGAACCTGGACCGAGAACACCTACCCCGACTGTCGCACCGACGTGCACAGCCACGTTTACTCCTACTCCTTCCTCGACTACGAGTGGCCGTCGTACTTCAGCCGGCAGCACGTCATCCTCGACTCCTTGCGGCAGTTCGCGAGCGATCAGGGCCTGCTCGACCACATCCGGTTCGGCGTTGAGGTCACCGGAGCGTCGTGGAACGACGACCTGGCCACCTGGACCGTCAGCACAGTCGATCGCGATCGAGCCGAGGAGTCCCGCGACTACAACGTGTTGGTGTCGGCGGTCGGTCAACTCAACCGGCCGTCCGTGCCCGACATCGACGGGCTGGACCGCTTCGCCGGGCCGGCCTTCCACTCCGCCGAGTGGGACCACTCCGTGGACTTCGCCGGAAAGCGCGTTGCGGTCATCGGCACCGGCGCCAGCGCTCTGCAGTTCGGCCCCGCCGTGGCCCGGGAGGCAGCGTCGGTGACGGTCTTCCAGCGCAGCGCACCGTGGTTGAAGCCCACGCCTGAGCTGCGTGAGGACATCCCGGATCACGAGGCCTGGTTGTTCTCCCATGTCCCGGCCTATCGCGCCTACTACCGCTTCTCGATCTTCCTGCCCCGCGCCATCGGTCAGTTGGAAGCAGTGACTGTCGACCCGGAGTACCCGCCCACGGAACGCGCCGTCTCCGCGGTGAACGAGCAGATGCGGAAGCTGTTGACGGCCTACCTCGAGGACCAGGTGACCGACCGTCCCGACCTGGCCGAGCAGATCATTCCCGACTACCCGCCGGGCTCCAAGCGGATCATTCGCGACGACGGCACGTGGATCGCCACTCTCAAGCGAGACAATGTGCGCCTGGTCAGCGACGCGGTCGCGGCTGTCGACGAGACCGGGGTGATCACTCGTGGCGGCGAGCACATCGACGCCGACGTGATCTGCTTCGGGACCGGCTTCAAGGCCTCGGACTTCCTGATGCCGATGAAGGTGACCGGCGCCGGGGGAGTGGACCTGCACGAGACCTGGGGCATCGACGCCTGCGCTTACATGGGTATGACGCTGCCGGACTTCCCCAACCTGTTCTGCCTCTACGGGCCCAATACGAACCTGGTGGTTCACGGCAACCTGGTCTTCTTCATGGAGTGCCAGTCGGTCTACTTGTTGAGCGCCGTCAAGACGCTTCTCGAAGGTGGGCACCGGTCGATGAACTTGCGTCCCGAGGTGTTCGAGGACTACCGCGACGAGATCACCGAGGCCAGCGCACAGCGTGCCTGGGGCTGGTCCAAGACACACAGCTGGTATCAGAACGCCGAAGGTCGCTCGACCATCATGTGGCCGCTGTCGGCGCAGCGCTACCTGGACAGCACCGAAGCTGTCGATCCCGATCACTACGAGTTCAGCTGACGACCCTCCGTGCTGGCCGCGCCACTCGCGGAAGCTGAATTCGCCACTCATTGAAGGAAATTGACATGATCAACGACAACACTGTGGTCGTCAACGGCCTGGAGACCCGCTACCTGTCCGGTGGCCCGGATGACGCGCCGGTCGTCGTCTTCCTGCACGACGGCGCGTGGGGTGCCAGCAGCGACGTGACCTGGGGTGAGGTGGCCGCGCTGGCGGCGACCGACTACCGCGTCGTCGCACCGGATCTGCTCGGTTTCGGTGGGTCGGCGAAGTCCGTGCGACTCGACCAGTCGCCCTTCGCCTTCCGCACGACGCACCTGTTCGCGCTGCTGGATCATCTCGGCATCACCGGCCCGGTGCACCTCGTCGGCAACTCTTTCGGCGGCTCGATCGCGCTGCGTGCGCTGACCGATCCCGTTCTGGCAGAGCGCATTTCGTCCGTGACCGCGATCAGCGGAACGGGCGGACCCTGGCGCACCAAGGAGAGCGCACAACTGGGCGCGTTCGACGGCACCGAGGCCGACCTGCAGCGCATCGTGGAGTTGCTGTGCGACCCCTACCCAGGACTTCAGGCGCAGGTGGCCGCTCGCTACCGGTGGGCGAGCATGCCGGGCAACTACGCGGCCACCGTCGCACCGCATGCGGCCGTACCAGAACCGCTGCGTGTCGAGCGCCCGGCCGACCCCTACCCGGCCAACCTCGCTGCGGCGACCGCTCCGGTTCTGTTGTTCGAATGCACCGGGGACCCGCTCGTCGAGGCCGGTTGGACCAAACATCTGCAGGACATCCTGCAGGACGTGACCGTTGCTGAGGTGCCCTACCGGCACGCGCCGAACATCACTCATCCGCACGAGACCTGGGAGATCATCGCGGCGTTCCTCAAGGACACCGATGCAGCTGAGTGACCCGAACCGCGCCGTTGCGGCGTCGCAGGTCGACCACGGCGCGCTGTTCAGCCTGCAGGGCGAACACCACGTGGTGCTCGGCGCCGGCGCCGGAGTGGGCGAGCACGTCGCACGCACACTCTCTGGACTGGGAGCCGAGGTTCTGTGTGTCGACATCACCGAGGGGCCGGTCGTCGAGCTCGCCGAGGAACTGCATGGCGCCTATGTCGTGGCCGACGCCACGACCGAGGTCGGCTTCGACCGGATCGTCGACCGGGCTGGTGAGTGGACCGCGCCGGCAGGCGGCCTTGACGGGTATGTCGACGTCATCGGGCAGATGCAGCGCAAGCCGCTTCCGGAGTTCACCCTCGCCGAGTGGGAACGCGATTTCCGGGTGAACCTGACGCACGCCTTCCTGGCCGGGCAACGGCTCGCACCGCTCGTCCGGGACGGAGGCTCCATCGTGCACGTCTCGAGCGTGATGGGGTCACACTCCGGCCGCACCGCCCCGGGCTATGGGCCGGCCAAGGCAGCGTTGCAGATCTGGGTCAAGCAACTTGCTGCGGAGTACGGGCACCGTGGAATCCGGGTCAATGCGGTGGCGCCCGGGCTCTTCCTGTCTCCGCGCGTCAGCCAGTCTCCCGATCTGGCAACGCAACTCGGTGCGCGACCGATGCTCGGGCGGCTGGGGCAGCCCTACGAGGTCGCCGCCGTTGTCGCATTCCTCCTCAGCACGGCCGCCGGCTACATCACGGGGGCTACGATTCCGGTTGAGGGTGGGGCGACCAGTGTCGACTCCACCGGCCTGGACGACCTGGCTACCTAGGCAGGGCGACATACGACACGCGACCGATAAGGGGTACCGGTGAGGTTCGAGCAGCTCCGCTATCTCGAGGCGGCACTCCGGACCGGCTCGTTCCGTCAGGCCGCCAAGGAGTTGGGAGTCTCCCAGCCCACGATCACCACCCAGGTGCAACGTCTGGAGGAAGACCTCGGCGTTGTGCTCGTCGTTCGTGGCGCGCAAGGCGTGCTGCCGACGTATGCCGCGCAGCGGCTCCTGCCGCATGCCCAGGCCGCCATCCGTGCCGAAGATCTGCTGCGGCAGGAAGCCAGCGCGATCGAGGGCATGAAGGTCGGCAGCGTGCGCATCGGCACGGTCGCGACCGGCAACATGCTGATTCTCCCGGACGTGGTGAAACGGTTGCGTGACGAGCATCCGAACATCCGGTTCGAGGTTGCGGCCGGAGGATCGACCATGGTCCGCCGGGGTGTCATCGGCGGGCACTTCGACCTGGGGCTGCTGATCCGGCTGAGCATGGATGAGAGCCACGAGGACGACGACCGGCTCGCGTACTCGGACCTGATGAGTGGGCGACTGGTCCTGTGCGTTCCCCAAGATCACCGACTCGCGCAGGTCGAGTCCCTCGACGTGGCCGAGCTCAGCGGCGAACCGCTGATCTTCTTCACCAAGGGCAGCATCCTGCGCGTTGCGTTCGAGAAGCTCATCTCCGGGATCGAGGCCAACGTGGTCTTCGAGGCCGACGGCGCCGAGACCGCTCAGCGGATGGTGCGTGCCGGCGTCGGAATCTCGATCGCGAACTCGCTCGCACCGTCGACGGTCAGCGGCAATGGCGTTGTCCTCGTCCCGATCAACGAGCCGTGGGCTCGAGCGACCTTGTCGGTGGCGGTACGCCGCGACGAACAGCGCAGCGTCGTGGTGCAGACTCTGCTCCGCCTCATCCGGGAGAGCCCGAACCGGTAAGAAGCGCAGCGCGTCCGATAGCGGTTTCGAATCGCGGCTCCATCCTTCTTGCTCTATCTTGCGCAGACCTCACACGACAGGCTTCGAGCAGTCCATTCGCCGTTCGGCAAACGAAGCCGATGTCCGATCGAGGTCTGTTTTGTCCCACGATGCCGCGCCCCGTTCCGCCGCGATGCTGCGGGCGGCCATCCAGTCCGTACGATCGTCCGGCGGTCAGGTCGTCCCCGAGCCCGAGGCGAAGGCAGTGCTGCGTGACTTCGGGATCGCCGTCCCGTACGGCCATGCCGGCAACGACGTCCTCGCAACTGCCGCCGGGCTGGACGAACCACTGGTGCTCAAGGCCGTGTCCCCGACCCTGGTGCACAAGTCCGACGCCGGCGGTGTCCGTGTCGGACTCCGCGCGGCCGAACTGCCCGCCACCGCCCAGCAGATGTCGGAAGAGCTGGCCGAGCACGGTCACCGGATTGAACGTTTCCTGGTCGAGGAAATGGCTGCTGCGGGCCAGGAGGTCGCGGTGGGTGCGGTTCGCACCCCGGGGCTGGGCTGGACGGTCATGGTGGGGCTCGGCGGCGTGTTCATCGAGGTGCTCGCGGACGTAGCCTTCGGAGTTGCACCTCTGACGTCGCAACAGGTGCGGGCGATGCTGCGTGAGCTGCAGGGCATGCCGCTGCTGGAGGGCGCACGTGGTGCCGAGCCGCTGGATGTGGACGCACTGGTGGCCCTCGTGGTTCGGCTGGCCGGCGCTGATGGGCTGCTCGCCGCAATGCCTGACGAGGTGACCGAGATCGACCTCAACCCCGTCATCGTGTCGACGTCCGGTGCGGTCGCGGTGGACGCGCGGTTCGTCGTCGGCGGCGCCGACACGGCTGGCGAGCGACCGGCCCGCACGGCCCCGGCCACCACCGATTTCTCTGCGCTGTTCGACCCTCAGACCGTCGCGGTCCTCGGTGCCAGCGCCACCAAGTCCAATGTCGCCAACATGTTCATCAAGAACCTCGTCGCCGGCGGGTATGCCGGTCGCATCCTGCCGATCCACCCCTCGGCGGACACGGTGGAGGGGCTGCCGGCAACGAGCTCGCTCGGGCATGTGGACGGAGTCGTCGACTATGCCTTCGTGGCGCTGCCCGCGGCCAGTGTCACCCCGGCGCTTTCCGTGGAAGGTGCGAATGTGCGGTTCGCACAGGTCATTTCGAGCGGCTTCGCCGAGATCGAGGACGGTGTTCAACTCGAGGCGGACCTGGTCACGACGATGCGTTCTCGTGGTATCCGCTTGCTCGGTCCGAACTGCCTTGGCACCCACTCTTCTCGTGCCCGGCTCGGGTTCATCCCGGACGCACCGTTCGAGCCCGGTCGCGTCGCGGTCATCTCACAGAGTGGTGGCTTGTCCGTCGACATCCTGCGGCTCGGGTCGGCCCGTGGGGTCGCTTTCCACAGCGTCACCTCCATCGGCAACGGCGCCGACGTGACCGCGGCCGAGCTGGTGCAGCACTTTCTCGATGACCCGGAGATTCAGGTCGTCGGCCTCTACCTCGAGTCGCTGGACAACGCGCGCGCCGTCCTCGACGTGTTGCAGGAACGAGCAGACACCAAGCCGGTCGTCCTGCTCGCCGGTGGGCGGACCGACGAGGGTTCACGAGCCGCCACGACCCACACCGGCGCGTTGACGGGCAACCACCGGCTGTGGCCGGCGCTCGCCCGGCAGGCCGGCATGGTTCTCGCGGACTCCCTCGAGGACTTCCTCAACGTGCTGCTGGCCTTCGACAGTTTCGACCTGTCCGATGGCCCCTGGAACCACGACGTGGTGCTGTTCGGTAACGGCGGTGGCGCGAGCGTCCTGGCGGCCGACGCCCTGGCCCGCCGTGGCCTGGCGACACCACGGCTGCCGGAGGAGACGATTGCCGCACTCGATTCGCTCGGCCTGCCGCCCGGCTGTGGTCTGGTCAATCCGATCGATACCCCGGCCGGCACGCTTGCCGTCCGCGGCGGTGCCGTCACCGAGGACATCCTCACCGCGGTCCTCAGCTCGTCCGATCCGGCATACGTGATCACCCATCTCAACGTCGGAATCATTCAGCGCAACCTGGCACACCGTTTCGGCGACGTCACCGGAACGATCATCGACAGCATCGCCCGGACACGGGACAAGTTCGACAGCGGCACCCGTCATCTGCTCGTGCTCAAGGGCGACGGCAAGCCGGACATCGATGAGGAGATCCGCGGCTACGCCCGCCGTGCGAGCGAGTGGGGCATACCGGCATTCCCCGAGTTCGAGGACGCCGCCATTGCCGCGCGGGCGCTCCTGGACCACCACGACTTCACCGCACGAAAGGCGACCTCCTGATGACCGATCTGACCTATTCCGAGATGCACGAGGAGCGGCGCAGCGCTGCGTTGGCGATGGGTGGCGAACGCAAGCTCAAGGAGCGTGCCGCGAGGGGCGACCTCAACGCGCGTGAGCGCGTCGCCCTGCTGTTCGACGAGGGAACGTTCGCCGAGACCGGACTCTTCGCGACCTCGCCCCGCGACGAGGACAAGGACAAGACCCCGGCCGACGGGAAGGTCACCGGGACCGGCGACATCGACGCCCGCCGGGCAGCGGTGATCGCCTACGACTTCACCGTCAAAGGCGCCTCGAGCAGCGCCACCAGCAACAAGAAGATGGGGCACATGAAGGAGCTCGCGGCTCGTGGAATGCCGCTGGTCTACCTCGCCGAGTCCACCGGGGTACGCATGCCTGACGTCATGGGTGGCACCGGGCTCGGCTCGGCGAACGACAAGGCGCGCTTCCTGCGCCGTCGCGAAAGCCCATGGGCATCAGCCGTTTTCGGCTATTCGTTCGGCTCAGCTGCTTGGCACACGGTCAGCTCCGACTTCGCGGTCTTCCGCAAGGGCGCGATGATGGCGGTCTCGAGTCCGGGACTCGTAGAACGCGCTACCGGACACGCCGTCGACCGGGAGGAACTCGGCGGCTGGAAGCACCACGCGACGATCACCGGTTTCGCGGACGCAGTCGCGTCCACCGACGAAGAAGCGATCGGTCTGGTCAGACAGTTCCTCAGCTACCTGCCGTCACACAACGGTGAAGCGCCGCCTGTTGCGCCGGTGACGCCCGGCTCGGGCGAGCGCAGTGCCGAGCTGAATTCGCTCGTGCCGGAGTCACGCACCACGGTCTATGACGTCCGCAAGATCATCGAGGTCATTGCTGACGAAGGATCGGTGTTCCCGATCAAGGCCCAGTTCGGCAAGTCACTGGTCACCTCACTGGCACGGATCAACGGCCAGAGCGTCGGATTCATCGCGAGCAACCCGCTGTTCAAGGGCGGAGCCGTCGACGTCGCGGCAGCGGAGAAGGCCACCAGCTTCATCGTGTTGTGCGACTCCTACAACATCCCGATCGTCTTTCTCGTCGACCAGCCGGGATTCCTCATCGGCATCGAAGCCGAGCGCAACAAGATCGTCGGCAAGGTCATCAACTGGATGAACGCGCTGTCGCTGGCCACCGTCCCGAAGGTCACGCTCATGCTGCGCAAGAACTACGGGCAGGCCTACGTCAACATGGGCGGTGCCTTCACGGCCGACGCGACCGCCGCCTGGTGGTCCGCCGAGGTCAGCTTCATGGACCCGCGCTCGGCAGTGAGCGTCGTGCACGGCATCGACCCCGAGACCGAACCCGACGAATACGAACGCCGGCTCGCGGAGATGTCGAAGGAGTCCACGGCGTATGACGTCGCGCGGGTGTATGGCGTCCAAGACGTCATCGACCCCGCGGACAGCCGCCAGTTCATTCTCACGGCACTGCGCGACAACGCGTTGAGCCGCACCAATGGCGTTGGCGATCACCTGCTCAGCAGTTGGCCCACGAGTTTCTGATGACGGAGAGAAGCATGGCGAAATTTCCGAAGAGTGTCCTGGTCGCGAACCGTGGCGAGATCGCGCGCCGGATCATCCGCACCGCGCGCCGGCTGGGCGTCGAGGCCATCGCGGCCCATCACCTGGTCGACGCAGGGCTGCCGTTCGTGTCCGAGGCCGATCGCGCCGTTGAGCTCACCGGCGAGTCACCGGTGCGGGCCTACCTGGACGGTGAACAGATCATCGCGGCCGCGTTGGCGGCCGGCGCCACCGCCATACATCCTGGTTACGGATTCCTCGCCGAGAACGCCGATTTCGCTCGGAGCGTCGCGGCCGCAGGCCTGCTCTGGGTCGGTCCGTCGCCCGAGGCCATCGCCCAGATGGGTGACAAGGTGACTTCGCGCGCGGTGGTCGCAGCAGCCGGGGTGCCAGTCAGTGGCGAACCCGGCGAGGCCCTCGCCGATGCCGACGAGGCGGTCAGTGAAGCGCAGCGCATCGGCTACCCCGTGATGGTCAAGGCGTCCGGCGGGGGCGGTGGCATCGGTATGGCGGTCGCCCGCGACGAGGCGGCCCTGCGCAAGGCATTCGAGAGCACCCAGTCGATGGCGGTCCGCAGTTTCGGGTCCGATCGCGTGTTCGTGGAGCGCTTCGTGGCCAACGCACGCCACATCGAGGTGCAGGTGCTGGGCACTGCCGACGGCACGATCGTGACACTCGGCGAGCGTGACTGCTCGACGCAGCGCCGGCACCAGAAGCTGGTGGAGGAGTCGCCGGCCGCGAACCTTGATCCGCAGGTCCGCGACCGGATGCAGGAGGCCGCCGTTCGTGCGGCGTCGGCCGTGGGCTATCTCAATGCCGGGACGGTGGAGTTCCTGCTGGACACGCTGACCGGTGACTTCGTGTTCCTTGAGATGAACACGCGTATCCAGGTCGAGCACCCGGTGACCGAGCTGGTGCAGGGAGTCGACCTTGTCGAGCAACAACTCAGCATCGCCCAAACAGGCCGGGTGACAGAGGAATTCGCGCCGGAACCGCACGGGCACGCGATCGAGATTCGAGTGTGCGCGGAGGACCCGGTGCGATTCTTTCCCAGTCCCGGGCCGATCGACGAATGGGTCGAACCGTCAGGCCCGGGCGTGCGGGTGGACGCGGGCTACTGCGCCGGGTCGGAGGTTACGTCGTACTTCGACCCGATGATCGCGAAGATCTGCGTGCATGGCGCGGATCGGGTCGAGGCCATCGAGCGGGCGCGGGCTGCGCTCGGCGATCTGGTCGTCGGTCCGCTGCAGACGAACGTTCCCTTCCTGAGCAAGTTGCTTGCGTCGGAGGAGTTCGCGAGCGGCACCTATGACACCAACATCGTGGCGAACGTCAAGGCCGGCTAGTGCCGTGATCCACGAGTAGAGCTGGTTCGAAGGGGAGGAGACCCGATGGCGGAGACATTTCAGGCAGAGGTGACCGGTCAGGTCCGGGAGGTGCTGGTCGCCCCTGGAGACGGCGTCTCGGAGGCCGACCCGATGGTCGTTCTCGAGTCGATGAAGCTACCGGTCCGGGTGCTGTCAACAGGTGACGGAGTCGTCGTCGCAGTCCATGTGGCAGAAGGCGACACGGTCGGTCCCGGCCAACCTCTGGTCGACGTCGTGATCGAGTGAGCAACGTGCAGCACGCAGCGAAAACCAAATGTCCGAAGGAGAGCTGAGATGGCCGAGACGATCCAGGCCGAAATGGCCGCCAGTGTCTGGAAGATCCTGGTGGCGCAGGGCGATCACGTCGAGGAGGACGACCCGATGATGATTCTCGAGTCGATGAAGATGGAAATCCCGGTGCTCGCCGAGTCCACCGGAACCGTGCTGAAGGTGTATGTCGCCGAGGGCGACCACATCACGTCAGGGCAACCGCTTTTCGACGTGGAGGCAGAATGAGCGCGACAACAGGAACGAGCGCCGCGGCGAAGGCGTGGTCGGTGCCACGCCTCGGTGAACCGCGTGACGTGCTGGAGCTGACCGCTCAGGACGTTCCGGTGCCGGGGGAGGGCCAGGTCGCCGTGCGGGTTCGCGCTGCTGCCGCCAACTTCCCCGACGTCTTGATGTGCCGCGGTGAATATCAGGTGCGTCCGGAGCTGCCCTTCACCCCGGGCCGGGAGATCTGTGCCGACGTCGTCTCGGTCGGACCCGGAACCACCCGCGCCACCGTCGGCGACCGAATCCTCGGCCTGACGACGCTTCCCACGGGAGGCTTCGGCGAATTTGCCTTGATGGACCAGCAACTGGTCCACCAGGCTCCCGCATCGTTGACCGACGCCCAGGCATCCTGCCTTTTCATCGGCTACCAGACCGGGTGGTTCGGTCTGCACCGCCTTGCGCGGATCCAGTCCGGCGAGACCCTGCTGGTGCACGCCGCAGCGGGTGGCGTCGGCAGTGCCGCCATACAACTCGGCAAGGCGGCCGGCGCGCGGGTCATCGGTGTCGTCGGTGGTGCGGCGAAGGCCGACTACGCGAGGCAGCTCGGCGCCGATCTGGTCGTCGATCGCCGCAGCGAAGACTTCGTCGAAGTGGTGAAGGACGCGACCGACGGTCGCGGCGCCGATGTGGTCTTCGATCCGGTGGGTGGTGACGTCTACCAGCGGTCGACCAAATGCATCGCGTTCGAGGGACGCATCCTGGTGGTCGGGTTCGCCGGTGGCGAGATCCAGAGCGCCAAGCTCAACCACGCCCTCGTCAAAAACTACGCGATCCTCGGAATCCATTGGGGTCTCTACAATTCCAAGAATCCGCAGGCGGTCGACGACTGTCACGAAGAGCTGTGTCGGCTGGCCGACGCCGGTGCCATCGACCCGTTCGTGAGCGAGCAGTTCTCGATCGACGGTGTGCCCGCAGCACTCCAACGGCTCGCCGACGGGGAGACCGTCGGCCGCGTTGTGATGGTCGCCGATGGCGACTGATCCACCGCCCGGTCTCGACCTCGACCGGCTCTCGGACTGGCTGGTCGGCCAGCGGGTGACACCGGTTGCCGGACCGCTGCGGGCCGACCTCATCGAGGGCGGTAAATCGAACCTGACGTATGACGTCACCGACGGGCAACACCGGTGGATCGTGCGCCGTGCCCCGCTCGGCCATGTGCTGGCCACCGCGCACGACATGCGCCGGGAGTATCGCGTGGCCGATGCACTGCGCCACACGAGTGTTCCAGTGCCCGCAATGATCGCGTTCTGCTCCGACGACGAGGTCATCGGAACGTCCTTCTACGTGATGGAACGGGTCGAGGGAGTGCCCTACCGCTACGCCGACGAGTTGCGCCGTCTCGGCGAGGCGCGCACTCGAGGCATCTGCGTCGAACTGGTCCGGGCGCTTGCCCTGTTGCACCAGGTCGATCCCGAGAGCGTCGGCCTCGGCGACTTCGGGCGTCCCGACGGGTTCCTGGGCCGGCAGGTGGCGCGCTGGAAAGGCCAACTGGACAAGTCCCGTACGCGCGACCTGCCACTGGCCGATGTCCTGTATGACGCACTCGCTGCTGCGGTTCCGGAGTCGGCGCCATCCGGGATCGTGCACGGTGACTTCCGCCTGGACAACGTGCTGATGGATACCCACGACCGACCTGCCGCCGTGATCGACTGGGAGATGGCGACGCTGGGAGACCCGCGGCTCGATCTCGCCCTGATGCTCGTCTACCAGCGCCGGGCGCGTCTCGTCGCCGACGAGAGCGGGACCGATCCGGCGACGTACGACGTGACGCTCGCACCCGGCTACCTCAGCGAGCCGGAGATCCTGCAGGAGTACCAGGATTCCAGCGGCATCGATGTCACCGGCTTCGGATTCCATCTCGGGTTGGCCTGTTTCAAGCTCGCCGCGATCGGCGAAGGCATCCGCTTCCGCCATACCCACGGACAAACGGTCGGAGCCGGGTTCGAGGGCGCCGGCGACAGCGTGCCGATGTTGCTCGAACTCGGCCTCGGCACACTGAAGGAGTACACCTGATGAACTTCGAGACCGACCCGCAGGTCGAGAGTCTGCGCAAGAATCTGCTCGACTTCATGGAGTCGCACGTCTACCCGGCCGAGTCGGTGTTTGAGCACGAATCGGCAGACGCGGCAGACCGTTTCGCTTCTTCGGACCTGCCGGTGATGCGTGGGTTGAAGGACGAGGCCAGACGACGCGGATTGTGGAACCTCTTCCTTCCTGGCTCGGAGGGCGCCGGACTGACGAACCTGCAATACGCGCCGTTGGCGGAGATCACCGGCCGCAGCAGCACGCTGGCTCCGCAGGCGATGAACTGTTCCGCACCGGACACCGGCAACATGGAGTTGTTGTCGATGTTCGGCACCGAGCAGCAGAAGCTGGACTGGCTGGAGCCGTTGCTGGACGGACGGATCCGCTCGTCGTTCGCGATGACCGAGCCGGCTGTGGCGTCCTCGGACGCGACCAACATCGCCACGTCGATCGTCCGCGATGGGGACGATTACGTGATCAACGGGCGCAAGTGGTTCATCACGGGCGCGATGAACCCGCACGCGAAGATCTTCATCGTGATGGGTAAAACCGATCCCACGGCGCCGCGGCATCGCCAGCAGAGCATGGTCCTGGTGCCGCGTGATACCCCCGGTTTGACCGTCGAGCGTGACCTGACGGTCTTCGGCTACGACGATCACCACAACGGTGGCCACGCCGAAGTCTCCTTCACCGATGTCCGGGTGCCGGCAAGCAACCTGATCGGCAACGAGGGTGACGGGTTCGCGATCGCTCAGGCACGGCTCGGCCCGGGGCGGATCCATCACTGCATGCGAGCCATCGGCACGGCGGAGCGGGCGATCTCGATGATGTGTGCGCGCGCCGAGGAGCGAGTGGCATTCGGCCGGCCGCTCAGCGAACAGGGCGTCATTCGCGACTGGATCGCCGAGTCACGGGTCCGGGTCGAGCAGCTGCGGCTGTTGGTGCTCAAGACGGCGTGGCTGATGGACACCGTCGGCAACAAGGGCGCACATACAGAGATCCAGGCGATCAAGATCGCGACGCCGGCGGCTGTCGAGTGGATCCTCGACAAGGCGATCCAGGTCCACGGCGCCGGTGGGCTGTCCCAGGACTTCTTCCTGGCGTCGGCCTACGCCCACACCCGGACTCTGCGTTTCGCCGACGGCCCGGACGAGGTCCACAAGAACTCACTGGCCCGCCGGGAGCTCCAACGCCAGGCCGCTGAGCGTGCAAACGAGTCATGAGCGTCCTCAACAGGTTTCGGCTCGACGGCCGAGTAGCCGTCGTCACCGGTGCATCGTCCGGGCTCGGCGTGGCCTTCGCGCGCGGCTTCGCCGAGGCCGGCGCGGACGTCGTTCTCGCCGCGCGTCGCGCGGATCGGTTGGAGCAGACCGCCGAGCTGGTGCGCTCGACGGGTAGGCGCGCATTGTGCGTCACCACCGACATCGTCCTGCCCGAGGACTGCGAACGCCTGGCGGCGGCCGCCACGGAGGAATTCGGTCGCCTCGACATACTGGTCAACAACGCCGGTGTGGGCACGGCGGTGCCGGCGTCCCGGGAGACACCGGAGGAATTCCGGCGAGTCGTGGACATCAACTTGAACGGCTCGTATTGGGCCGCGCAGGCGTGTGGCGCTCGTATGACGCCCGGCAGCGCGATCGTGAACATCTCCAGCATCCTCGGTCTGACAACGGCCGGGCTCCCGCAGGCGGCATACGCCTCGAGCAAGGCCGGAATCATAGGTCTGACAAGGGATCTCGCGCAGCAATGGGGTGGCCGCAAAGGCATCCGGGTCAACGCGATCGCACCCGGCTTCTTCTCTTCGGAGATGACCGACAACTATCAGCCGGGCTACCTGGAGAAGATGAGCGAGCGGATCGTGCTCGGGCGGGTCGGCGACCCCGAGGAACTCGCCGCGACTGCAGTGTGGCTTGCCTCGGATGCCGCTGGGTACGTCGTCGGGCAAACCATCGCCGTCGATGGCGGCGTGACGCTCACTTGATCAACTCCAGCAGATTTCGACGAAGGAGCACACCAGCATGACCGAAGCAGTAATCGTCGCCACCGCCCGTTCACCCATCGGCCGAGCCTTCAAGGGCTCACTTGCCGACGTCCGCCCGGATGACCTGGCAGCACACGTGATCGGAGCCGCACTCGCATCCGTTCCGTCTCTCGATCCGACGACCATCGAGGACCTCTACCTCGGGGCGTGGGAGCACAGCGGCGAGCAGTCGGAGAACATCGCCCGCCGGGTGGCAGTCCAGCTGGGACTGGACACCGTGCCTGGCTCGACGGTGAATCGCGCGTGTGCTTCCAGCGTCCAGACGACCCGGATGGCCGCCAACGCCATCAAGTCCGGTGACGGCGAGATCTTCGTTTCCGCGGGAGTGGAGTGCGTCTCCCGCTATCCACGCTCCGAGGGCGGCGTCGGATCGGGCGACCAGAACTTCCACAACCCGCTCTTCGCATCCGCGGAACAGCGCACGGCCAGGCTCGCCGCAACGAACGCGAAGTGGACGGATCCGCGTGCCGAAGGGTCGCTGCCGGATGTCTACATCTCGATGGGTCAGACCGCTGAGAACGTCGCGACCCAGCGCGGGATCAGCCGCGCCGAGCAGGACGAATTCGCTGCTCGCTCACAGCAATTGGCGGAAAAGGCAATTGCCGACGGGTTCTTCGACCGCGAGATTGTGCCGTTCACCAAGGCCGACGGCACGGTCGTGTCCACCGACGACGGACCCCGCGCCGGGACGACGGTCGAGACGCTGTCGGGTCTGCGTACGGTGTTCCGCGAGGACGGGACGGTCACGGCCGGTAATGCGTGTCCGCTGAACGACGGCGCCGCCGCGCTGGTGCTGATGAGCGACACCAAGGCCGCTGAGCTGGGCCTGCAGCCGATCGCCCGGGTGGTGGCCACGGCCGCAAGCGCGTTGTCGCCGGAGATCATGGGTCTTGGTCCGGTGCAGGCCAGTCGCCGGGCCCTCGCCAAGGCAGGTATGACGATCTCGGACATCGATCTGGTCGAGATCAACGAGGCGTTCGCGGCGCAGGTCATTCCGTCATACCGGGAGCTCGGCATCGACCTCGACCGGCTGAACGTCCACGGCGGTGCGATTGCTCTGGGTCACCCGTTCGGCTCGACCGGCGCCCGTATCGCCACGACCTTGCTGCACGGTCTGCAGGAGCGCGACGGTCAGTTCGGTCTCGAGACCATGTGCGTCGGCGGGGGACAGGGTATGGCGATCATCTTCGAGCGTCTCAGCTGAACCACCCGAGAAGGGCCGGCGGACTTCCGCCGGCCCTTCTCATGCGTGGAAACCCTTGTGGCGCAGCCGGTTCAGATCGACAGGCCACCATCGACAGGGAGGACGACACCGGTCACGTAGCCGGCTTCCGCGCTGGCCAGGAAGCTGACGGCGGCGACCATTTCCGAGGGGTCACCGAAGCGGCCCGCGGGTATGGCGGCGATGAGTTCCTGGCGCTTGTCCTCGGGTATGGACGCGACCATGTCGGTCTCGGCATTCGGCGAGATCGCGTTGACGGTGATTCCGAACCGGGCGAGTTCCTTGGCAGCGGTGCGGGTGAACCCGATGATGCCCGCCTTGGCGGTCGCGTAGTTGGCCTGGCCGATGTTGCCGTGCAAACCCGTGTATGACGTGACGTTGACGATCCGCCCGTGGCCCTGGGCGCGCATGACGGGAACGGCCGCACGGGTCATCCGGAACGTACCGCCCGCGTGCACCGCGAGCACGGTGTCCCATTGTTCGTCGGTCATCTTCCACAGCACGGTGTCGCGCAGGATGCCGGCGTTGTTGACCACGACGTCGACACGACCGGTCCGGTCGACGACCTGCCGGACCGCGGCGTCCACGTCCGGGGTCGACGAGACGTCGGCCCTGATCGGCTGCGCGCCGATCTCGTCGGCCGTCGCCGCCGCGGCGGCACCGTCGAAGTCGACCACGAACACGTCGGCGTGCGCTGCGGCGAACGCCCTGGCGATCTCTCGGCCGATGCCGCGCGCGGCGCCGGTGACGATGACCGAGCGCCCGGTGAAGTCGAAGGCGATGTTGCTGTCAGAGGCCGAGGTCACGTCCGACCAGCTCCTTCATGATCTCGTTGGATCCTGCCCAGATCTTGGTGACACGTGCGTCGCGCCAGGCTCGGGCGACCCGGTATTCGTTCATGTATCCGGCGCCGCCGTGCAGTTGTAGACAGTGGTCGAGGACGGAGTTCTGGACCTCGGCGGTCCACCACTTCGCCTTGGCGGCGTCGGTGGGTGTCAGCTGCCGACCGCTGTGCGCCAGCACGCACTGGTCGACATACGCCTGGGTGACTTCGACCTTGGTGGCCAGTTCCGCGAGCAGGAACTTGTTGGCCTGGAAGTTGCCGATCGATTGGCCGAATGCGGTGCGGTCCTTGGCGAAGTCGATGGTCTCGTCCAGGATCTGGCGAGCATGAGCCAGGTTGGTGACCGCCGCCGAGATCCGCTCCTGCGGCAGCCAGGTCATCATGTGTCCGAAGCCCTTGTCACGCTCGCCTATCAGGTGGGAGGCCGGGACACGGACGTTGTCGAAAAACAGCTCAGCAGTGTCGGATTCGGGTTGTCCGACCTTGTCCAGCTTGCGGCCTCGACTGAAGCCGGGGATGTCGGTCGGCACCGCGAATAGCGATATTCCCTTGGCCCTCGAGTTCGGCGTCGTGCGGGCGGCCACGATGACCAGGTCCGCGCCATACCCGTTGGTGATGTAGGTCTTGGAACCGTTGAGGACGAAGTCGTCGCCTTCCGCGGTAGCGGTCGTGCGCAGCGCAGCCAGGTCGGACCCGGCGCTGGGTTCGGTCATCGCGATGGCGGCGACCCCATCGCCCGATGCCAGTCGGGGCAGCCAGGTCGTGCGCACTTCCGGGGTGGCCAGCTCAGTCAGGTATGGCGGAACGATGTCGGCGTGGATGCCGACACACGATGGGAGCGCCATGTTCACCGCGGCGAGCTCTTCCATCAGCACGGCGTTGAAGCGGAAGTCCTCGGCTCCTGTTCCGCCGTGTTCAACCGGGATCTCGAGTCCGAGGAGTCCTTGCCGTCCGGCCGCCTGCCAGAACTCTCGTGGGATGGCCTTGGCGTCCGCCCACTTCTCGACGTGGGGGAGGACCTCACGTCGTACGAACTCTTGGACTGCGGAGCGGAACTCTTCGTGGTCGTCCGTGTAGACGGTCCTGTGCATCACAACTCCTGCGTGATTCTCGTGGCGAGCAATTGGCTGGTCAGCGGCTGCAGTGACCGGTCATGTCGCGCGGGCGAAGTCCGGGACGAGCCGCTCGAAGGTGACGGATCCGGTCTTGACCAGACCCAGTCGCTCCGCGATGGCGATCATCCGGTCGATGCTCTCTCGGGTCACGCCGAACATCGGGTTCATCTTGGGCACCAGTACGTCGGTGAAATGCTTGACGAACGCTGTCGATTCGGTCGCAGCTTTGCCATTGAAGCTGCCGGTGTTGAGTTCTTTCGCTGCGGCTGCTTGATGTTCGGTGATCCAGGTCTTCGCCGCCCACTGCGCGGCGAGCCAATTCTGTGCAGCCGCCCGGTTGGTCTGCGCGAACTTCTCGCGCACGCAGATCGCGTAGACCACCTGCTTGTTCAGGACGTTCGGGACCTCTGCGTCCGTGAAGTCGACCATGATGCGGCCGCCGGCCTCGGACACCATCATCCGGCTGGTCACATAGGAGATGCCGACATACGCGTCGATGCGCCCGCCCTGCATCTGCGCGATCGCCGGTGTCGCCTGGCCGACCGCGAGATGTGTGACGTCGTCGTTCGACATCCCGGCGGCGCTCAGGGCCAGCCGCAACTGCAGGTCGGCGCCCGCCCCGATCGCGGTGACCCCGACGCGCTTTCCGCGCAGGCTTGCCATCTTCTCCTTGAAGCTGGCGTCCTGCGCCGGCCAGTTGTGCCCTTTCGCAACCACGATGGAGTTGATCGGCTCCGGGTAACGGACGCCGACGACGACCGGCCGCTCACCCGGGCGTGAGTGCGCGAACGCCTCGATGGTGAGGAGCATGTCCTGCGCGCCGCCGTTGATGGTTCCGCCGCTGAGCAGCTGCATGCCTTGCACCCCGCTGGTCGGGTAGATGAACTTCGGAACGTCGAGATGGTGTCCTTCGTAGAGGCCCTGTGACTTGTCGACTGCGTCGAGGAAGTAGGTATCACCGGGCGCTGTCGCGATCGGAAACTTCGTCGCGCCGGCAGACCCTGCCGCGCTGTGGTCGTTGCCCCCGCATGCGGCCAGGATGGATCCAGCGGCAGCGGCCCCGAGGCCCAGTCCGGTCCCCCTCAGGATTGACCGACGGTCCCAGTCGAGCGACGGGATTCGGGATGGGTGGGAACTCGGCATGCGGCCGCGGGTCATGGCGCTCCTGACTGATGGACCGTGCAGATCCAGGTCCGCACTCGACATACTTGGCGTGGACCAGACCCGGCTGGCTTCGCCGTTCAGGTGGACCAGCGAAAGCGTATGGCCAGAAAGAGGATTCGCACTGGTCGCGACTCCTATTGCGGTGATAGTCGGGTCAGGCCGACCGTGGCTCGAGCAGCCGTTCTCAGGTCTCGAGGTCGGTGATGAACTGTCGGGACGGCACGAAGAAGGTCGAGCCGGTGACCGCGGTCGAGAAGTCGAGGATCCGGTCGTGCAGTGGCGGTGGGGCACCGACGAACATGCGCTCGAGCATCTTCTCGATCACCCACAGGTGCCGGGAGTAGCCGATGAAGTAGGTGCCGTATTCGCCCTTGCCAGGTATGGCGAACGGCATGTTGTCGCGCAGAATGTCGTGCTCGCCGTCCTCGTCCTCGATCGTGCACAGCGTCTTGTGCGCCTTCTGCTGATCGTCGCCGGCGTCGGGCAACTCGACGTTGTCGAACTTGGTCCGGCCGATGATGGCCTCCTGCGCCTCGGTCGACTGACTGCGCCAATCGCCCAGGTCGTGCAGGTACTTCTGGGTGACGACGTAACTGCCGCCGGCGTATGCCGGGTCCTCCGCTCCGACGATCGTGTCGTGCTCCGCGTCGGGACCGCTCGCGTTCGCGGTGCCGTCGACGAATTCGAGCAGGTCACGAGTGTCGAAGTACCGGAAGCCGGCGACGTCGTCGACTGCACTCACCGAAGTGCCGAATGCCTCCAGCAGCATCCGCTCGAACTCGACGATCAGGCCCAGGTTGTCGGCTCGCAGGTGGAACAACAGATCCCCTGGCGTTGCCACAGCTGTGTGCTTGGCACCCTTGATCTCGGCAAAGGGCTTGAGCTCCTTGGGAGCCGGTTTGCCGGTGAGGCGATCCCAGACCCGATGGCCGATGCCTACGTTGCAGCTGAAGAAGTTCTCGGCGGACCGGATCCGCACGTTCTTGACGAGATCGTCGGTGCTCGCGACCACCGAGCGGGCGGTCCGCGTCGCGTCCTCGCCGTCGTTGATCGTCAGCACCAGGAAGGCCGCCGACTGACTGAGCGGCTTGGCGACGTCTTGTGGCTGTGGGCTCTCGACCTGGCTCATGTGCTCAGGCTAGGACATTGCTGCCTGCCGCCATACAACGCGAAACACCCTGCAGGTCGGGGCTACTCGCTCGCTCGTCCGGCAGGGTGCGTGCCAACTTCTGGTGTCCGGTGCTGCGTTTACGGAACGTCGATATGCGGGGTGAAGTCGTCGGGCCAGGCCCGCTCAGAGATCGGGAACCCGAAGGGCCAGACGACGTTGTCGGTGAACTGGGTCCGCTTGAAGTCGTTGCCACGGACGATGTTCCTGCGCTGACTGCCGGCCTGCCCGCCATGTCGAAACCACACGCATCCGTTCATCCGGCCGATGAACTCGCAGTGGACGAGGTCGGCGTCGTGCGCGAAGTGTCCTTCCCAGCGGCAGTTGAGGAAGGTGCATTCCTCGAAGCGCGCGCTCATCATGCTGAAGCCGCGGCAATGTCCTTGTCGAAGCCGGCGAACGGACCCGCAGCGGTGAAGTGCAGGAAGGCCACAGCAGTGGTGTGTGCACTCTCAGGGGCTGGGCGAAGATGTCTGCTCCAGTCGATCTGGGCCGGTGAGGGTCGCCTCGACTGCGGCGATTCGGAAGCTCGGACTGCGGACAACCTGTGGATGACCGAGCCTCACACCGAGCCGACTCGTCCGCGCGCACGCTTACGCAGAGGTGTGGGTCGGGTCACTGCGGCCGGCGTCGCTGCCGGCGTGCTCCATGGGCGGGTGCGCCACCACCGCAACCGGGCACAGAGCCCGGCGTATGACGCGCTGGCTGACCGTCCCCAGGACGAGTCCGGCGACTTCCCGGTGTCCTCGGGTTCCCACGACCAGCAGCGAGGCGTGGGCGCTGTGCTCGACAAGTGCGCCGGCAGTGGGGGCACACTCCACGCGCGTGGTGACCTTCACATCCGGATACTGCGAGCCGAGTCGGGCGAGTCCCTTGTTCAGGTGCGCCTGGTGGTACTGGTGGGCTGCTTTCACGTCACCACCGGGCATGGGGATGCCGCTGGCGAAGTCCAATCGGTCCAGTTGCCAGCACAAGACGGCGACCAGTCCGACACCGCGGCGGTCGGCTTCGGCGAAAGCGAAGTCGAGCGCCGCGACCCCGTCGGGCCGCAGATCGACACCGACGACGACCGGCCCGTCCGCCTGGCGGTCGGTGACGGCTGCGCGCACGATCAGCACAGGACAGTGGGCTGCAACAGAGACTCGTGTCGTCACCGAGCCCAGGACGGCACCGCGGACCGCGCCGGAGCCTTTCGTGCCGAGCACGATCTCACTGGCCGCGCTTGATGCGTCGACAAGGGCGAGCGTCGGCGACTCGGCCGGTTGCGACCACGTGACGGGAAGTCCTGGGTGGTGCTTCACCACGATGCCGAATGCCTCATCGCAGATGTTGTCGATCGGCTCGACGTTCTCCGTCGAGGCGTAGCCGGAGAACAACGTCCCCTCGGCGTGCAAAATGTGCAACGGGTGGTTCGCCTGCTCGGCGCGGTCGGCGCCCCACCGCAGGGCGTGCCAGCCTTCTTGGGATCCGTCGACACCAACGACCACGGCGTTGTTGGGGATGTGACTTGTCATGGAAGGCCTCCTCGGTCGCGCACCGGTGGGTGCTGTGTGACTTCAGGATCGGCCGACCGGTCCGCGGCGACGAGGGCCAAAGGTCCCGAAGCCTGTTCACGAGCTGCCTGCAGGTCCTAGTGTGAAGTTCATGCAGAGCCCGAATGAAGGTTCTGCCGGTGGGCATTCCCTGGTGACGCCGGCCGCGCTGGACTTGGACGACCTGATCGGCGAGCTTCGCGCACGCGCGGAGGCATCAACCCGGTCGCATGAGCGGTTGGCGCACCTGCTCGACGCAGTCGTAGCGGTGACTGCAGACCTGGAGTTGAGTGACGTCCTGTCCCGGATCGTGCGAGCCGCGTGCGAGCTGGTCGACGCCAAGTTCGGTGCGCTCGGTGTGCTTGACAGGGACCGTGAACACCTGGTCGAGTTCATCACCCGAGGTCTCACCCCGGATGAGCGGGCAGCGATCGGCGATCTGCCGCACGGCAAAGGCATCCTCGGATTGCTGATCCGGGAGCCTCACCCGCTGCGGTTGGGGGACCTGTCGAAGCACCCGGACAGCTACGGTTTCCCCGCCAATCACCCTGCCATGCACAGCTTTCTGGGGGCACCGGTACGCATCCGGGACGAGGTGTTCGGCAACATCTACCTGACGGAGAAGGCCGACGGTGGCCAGTTCACCTCGGATGACGAAACGATCCTGATCGCGCTGGCGGCGGCAGCCGGTATCGCGATCGACAACGCACGACTGTACGAACGGAGCCGGCGGCAGCGCGCCTGGGTGGAAACCAGCAGTGAGCTCAGCCAGCGACTGCTGGAGGGATCGACCGAACGCGATGCGATGCGGTTCCTGGTCGCGGCGGCGGTCGAGCACGCCTACGCACGCAACGGGTTCGTCGCACTGCACGACGAGGTGGGCCAGCTACACGTCGTCACCTGTGACCTACATTCGGGAGGCGAGGCGTGTGACACCGTTCTCTCGGCGCCCGGTTGGCGCACGCTGGTGCAGACGGGCGAGCCGGTCCTGCTCGGCGCGGGCAGTAGCGCGCCGGCCGACTTGGGCACCGGTCTCACGACTGAACTGACGTCTGTGCTGGGCGACGGGCACGGTGAGATAGCGGTGTTGCCCGTTGTCGTCGGAACCGAAGACGTCGGGGTGCTGGTGGTGGTCTGGGACAAGGACAGCGCCTCCCTGGCGGCCGAGATGCTGGAGCTGTTGGCCGGACTCGCCGGACAGACCGGTCTGGCGCTGACCGCGTCGCGTGCCCAGCACGACAGGTCGCGGCTCGGGCTCTTGGAAGACCGCGATCGCATCGCGCGCGACATGCACGACCACGTCATCCAGCGGTTGTTCGCGACCGGGTTGTCCTTGCAGGCAGCCAGCCACCTGGCGACCCATCCCACGGTGCGAGCTCGGGTCGACGACGCGGTCGATGACCTGGACCGGGCGATCAAGGACATCCGGCATGCGATCTTCGAATTGCACGACGTCGGATCCTCGACAGCACGGCAGGCCGTGGAGTCGTTGGTCGCCGAGCTGACCGAACCACTGGGCTTCCCGCCCGAGATCAGCATTGAAGGGCCGGTCGATCGCTTGCCGGCCGGGGTGGTGACCGATGTGCTGGCGGTGGTGCGGGAGGGCCTTTCGAATGTCGCCCGGCATGCCGGCGCGGACCGTGCGTCGGTGGACGTCGACTGCAACGAGGAGCTGATCGTCCGGGTACGCGACAACGGCGGCGGCATACCGCCGGGAACTCGCCGCAGCGGCCTGGACAATCTCGACCGGCGCGCCCGGTCGCGCGGTGGCGCGCTGACGGTGCAGCCGATCGGTCCGGCCGGCACCGAGTTGGAGTGGCGCATACCCGTCGACCGTGCGTCGGCGACATCGACGGGAGAGGCCATGCGCTCATGAAGATTCGCATCTTCCTGCTGGACGACCACGAGGTCGTGCGGCGCGGCATACGGGACCTACTGAACATCGAGCCCGATCTCACCGTTGTCGGCGAAGCCGGCAGTGCCGGCGCGGCACTTCGGGAGATCGTGATCACTCAGCCGGATGTCGCGCTGCTCGACGTCCGGCTGCCGGACGGGTCCGGCATCGACGTGTGCAGAGACGCCCGCTCGGCGCTGCCGACGATGAAGGCGTTGATGTTCACCTCGTACAACGACGCGCGTGCTCTGCAAGCAGCGGTGCTCGCCGGCGCGTCCGGATATCTGCTCAAGGACATCAAAGGCCCGAGTCTGACCGACGCGGTACGCGCGGTCGCTGGTGGTCGCAATCTGTTGCGCGACAACGAGGTCGAGCGGCTTCGTCGAACGTGGCAGGAACCCGACACCACCGATCGGCGTCTGCAACTCCTGACACCGCAGGAGCGCCGTATCCTGGACCACATCGCGCAGGGTATGACCAACAAACAGATCGCCGATGCACTGCACCTGGCCGAGAAGACCGTGAAGAATTACGTGACCTCGTTGCTCGCCAAACTCGGCATGGAACGCCGTACCCAGGCGGCGGTATTCGCCGCCACCCAGGCCGGCGAGTCAAGACAACGGGACCAATGACCCTGTTGGGACACCGCTGCGGGGAGCACCGTGGGTGCCATGAATCTCACGAACAATGACCTCAACACCGCCGAAATGCCTGTCTCCGAGTGCTGGGCACTGATCCGGTCGGTGCCGGTTGGCCGACTGGCGGTCGTTGTCGAGGGCCAGCCGGACATCTTCCCGGTGAATCACCTGGTCGACCACGGCACGATCGTGGTGCGCACCGGCACGGGCACCAAACTGGCCGCGGCCGATCGGCACCCCGTTGCCTTCGAGGCCGACGGGTATGACGTCGCGCGCGCCCAGGCATGGAGCGTTGTCATCAAAGGCACCGCCCGGTCGATCGAACGCTTGCACGAGGTCGTCGACGCGCTCCAGCTTCCGATCTTCCCGTGGCAGGACGGTCCGAAGCCGGCATTTCTGCGCATCGAGCCGGACTCGATCACCGGCCGGCGGATCCAGGTGCAGGGCGGAGTCGGTGGCGACCAGAAGTCGGTGTGACTGACGGCTGACCGTCCGGTCAACCATCGATCCGGACTGTCTCACCAAGTTGCGGCACCACCACACACCAACCCGTGTGTTTGCGGACCGGGCACATGGCACGGCGCAGAACACCCTGGCTGACGGAGCCAAGCACGAGACCCGCAGCCTCGTGCCGGCCGCGCGACCCCAGCACGACCAACGAAGCCTTGCCGCTGCATGCGACGAGCATGTCGGTGGGGTCGCCGCGGACCAGACGCACCTTCACCGCCACCCCGGGGTGTCGATGCTGCTCAGCAGCAACCAAGCGCTGGACATCGGCTCGCTCCAGGAATCCGTACTCCGTGACGTGTACAGGCGCCAACGACTGCTCGGACAGCTCCGCCTCCTGAAACGCCGCCCGCAGTGCATCGCGGTCGTTCGGCCCGCCTTCCAGGCCGACGACGACGGGTCCTACCTGTTCATGCATCGCCAGATCGACTGAGAACAAATGGGTTTCGCTCAAGTCCCGACTTCGGGACTTTGGTCCATGTCGGAAGGACCGCGCACCGGCGACAGTGGATACGTTCGAGCAGCCGTGTCGGACCTTCACTTCCGCACTGAGACCCAAGGAGTTTCACCATGTTCGCGTCCACCACTTCGGCAACGAGACCTCGGCGGCACATGTCTGACGGCAACGCACCCGAACCGGTCAGGCCCGGCGCATGGTTCCAACTCGCCCTGGTGACAGTCGGATTCGCAATCAACTTCTGGGCGTGGGCACTGATCAGTCCGCTCGGCCCGCTCTTCAGCCCGGACAAACACAAGCTCGCACCGGCGGCCTACGACAAGGCGCTGCAGTGGTTGCCGTTCAGCGGCCACCACCCGCTCACCGCCGGACAGGCGAGCCTGTTGGTCGCCGTGCCGGTGGTCGTCGGGTCGATCGGTCGGATCCCGGTCGGGGCTCTGACCGACAAGTACGGCGGTCGTGTGATGTTCCCGCTGGTCTCCGCTGTGACCATTCTGCCGGTGCTGGTGCTCGGCTTCTGGGCGCAGTCTTCGCTGGTCGCGATGCTGATCGCGGGTGTGTTCCTCGGTATCGGTGGCACGTCGTTCGCGGTGGGCGTGCCGTTCGTCAACGGCTGGTTCCCGCCGGAGAAGCGCGGTATGGCGATCGGCATCTTCGGCGCCGGCATGGGCGGCACCGCCATCAGTGCGTTCACAACCGTGAACCTATTCAAGTCACACGGTGGGGCGACACCGTTCGTCGTCGTCGCGGTCGCGTTGGCGCTCTACGCGGTCGCCGCACGCCTGCTGCTGCGCGACGCGCCGGGGCGCGTCATACCGAGCACACCGCTTGTGAAGAGGCTTGTCGGGACCGCGAAACTGCCGGTGGCCTGGCAGGCTGGGCTGCTCTACACGATCGGGTTCGGCGGTTACGTCGCTTTCTCGGTCTTTCTGCCGCTCTACCTGAAGAACACCTACACGCTCACGGCGGCGGATGCAGCGACGAAGATGGCCGGATTCGTCATCATCGCGGTCATCATGCGGCCGATCGGTGGTACCCTCGCCGACCGGCTCGGCTCGGTCCCGGTGCTCGCGAGCTCCTTCGCGGTAGTGGCAGGTTGCGCGGCCCTAGCGGCCGGGGAGCCGCCGTTGCAGGGTTACGGCACGCCGGTGTTCCTGGTTCTGGCCGCGGCGCTGGGTGCTGCGTCGGGGGCGACGTTCGCGTTCATCGCGCACGTGGCCGATCCGGCCCGCGTCGGTGGAGTCACCGGCCTGGTCGGTGCAGCCGGCGGGCTCGGCGGTTTCGTGCCACCACTGGTCATGGCTTACATCTACAGCGCCACACGTTCGTACGCGATCGGCATGTGGCTGCTCGCCGCCTGCTCGCTCGGAGCTCTCGCCCTGGCCGTGACGATTGTTCGGCACACCGCACTCGAGGCCGTGGCACCGGCGGCCGGCGCTGCGTCGGCGCGCCAAGGTCTCGCCGGCGTTCCCGGGACCAAAGGCCCTGCCAGCCAAGGCTGTTCAGACGCGAGTGTGTGACCTATGCAAACATCGACACATCCACGAACCCAGCAACTGACCACCGAGCAGTGCATCGCCCTGCTCCAAGAGGCAGCGGTCGGCCGACTCGGCGTGATCGTCGCCGGACGCCCGGAGATCTACCCGGTCAACCACGCCGTCCACGAGGGCGACATCCTCTTCCGGAGCGGCTCGGGCACCAAGCTGGATGCCGCAGTCGGCGAGCACGTCGCCTTCGAGGTCGACGGTTACGACGCCGAGACGAAGACGGCATGGAGTGTGCTGGTGACCGGTCTCGCGACCGAGGTGGCCCGGCTGCACGAGGTCCTGGACCTGCTGCGGCTTCCGGTCTTCCCCTGGGAGCCGGGTGCGAAGCCCCACCTGGTGCGGATCCACCCCGAGACGATCAGCGGCCGGCGGTTCGCTGCGGTCGACCTGTTGCGGACCTTCGCGACCTGACGGCCGCCCGGGGTGGACACTCGGTGGGTGACGAAGCAGCCCGCGATCCGTGCACGCCACCTCGATGTGTCGCTGCACGGCAACACGGTGTTGCACGACCTGACCTTCGATGTGCCGGCGGGTGCGGTGGTGGGACTCATGGGTCCGTCCGGCTGCGGCAAGACGACCCTGATGCGTTCGATCGTCGGCGTGCAACGTATGGCGTCAGGCGAACTCACCGTTCTCGGGCAGCGGCCCGGATCGGCCGCTCTGCAACACGACGTCGGATATGTCACCCAGGCGGTCAGCGTCTACCGAGAGTTGACTGTCTCCCAGAATGCGTCGTATTTCGCTGCGCTGCAGGGACATTCGCGGGCCAGCGCCGACCGAGCAATTGCAGCGGTCGGGCTCGCCGACCTGGCCGGTCGCCGGGTGGACCGGCTCTCCGGCGGGCAAGCGAGCCGGGCGTCGCTCGCCTGCGCACTCATCGGAGCGCCCGCGCTGCTGGTGCTCGACGAGCCGACGGTCGGTCTCGATCCGGTCACCCGCGAGGAGATCTGGAGTCACCTGCAGTCGGTGGCTGCGCGAGGTGCCACGTTGCTCGTGTCGAGTCACGTGATGGACGAGGCCGCACGATGCGACAGCGTGCTGTTGTTGCGCGACGGTCGGTTGCTCGCGCATCTGTCTCCCGCCCAACTGCTCGACCGAACCGCCGCCTCGTCATACGACGAGGCTTTTCTGCGGCTCATCCGCTCCGGGGAGATGCCGTGAGCGCCCGGATCCTCGGCGCGACGATCCGGCGCATCCTGCAGCAGCTGCGTGCCGACCCGCGGACCGTGGCGATGATCATCGCGGTGCCGGCGCTGCTGTTGACCCTGCTCTACTTCATCTATGGCGGCGGACCCGTGTTCAACCGAATTGCCCTGACAATGCTCGGGATTCTGCCCATGTTGGTGATGTTCCTCATCACCTCTGTCGCCATGCTGCGCGAGCGGACCTCCGGCACGCTGGAACGCCTGCTGACCACCCCGCTGCATCGAGCGGATTTGCTGGCCGGATACGGCATCGCCTTCAGCGTGGCCGCCACCGCCCAATCAGTCGTGCTGGTGGGTGTGAGCGTGTGGGCCCTCGGTGTGACCACAGCAGGCCCGATCGTGTGGGTGCTACTGGTCGCGGCGGTCTCCGCCGCCGTCGGGGTGGCCACTGGACTGTTGGCCAGTGCCTTCGCGCGCACGGAGTTCCAGGCCGTGCAGTTCATGCCGCTGGTCATCGGTCCGCAGATCTACCTGTGTGGCCTGCTCGTTCCGCACAGCTCGATGCCCCGCGGTCTGCAGGCCCTCGCCGACATACTGCCCATGACGTATGCCGTCCGCGCGCTCACCGCCATCGGCGACCAGCCGTCACCGACCGGAGATGTGCTGCGAAACGTCGCGATTCTCGCGGTGTTCGCGCTGGCCGCCCTCGTGCTCGGCGCCGTCTCGATGCCGCGCCGTACTCGCTGATCGCGCATTCGCACGGTGACCAGCGATGCACCCGACCCCGTGGTTGAAACCGCGCCACGGCGAGGCTGTCCGCGAACTGACTGCTCATCCGGCGCGCACACGCTGGCCCGGCACGGTGCCTTCGTCCCGATTTTCCAGGCGAGATTGATCTGACGAAATCGATTGTGGTTTGGGGACTTTCGTCCTAACGCGCGGGTCTGAGACAGCCGGAAAATAGTAGTGAGGCCGACCAGGTCCCACTGTTCAAACTCTGAAGGAGAAGGCCATGCGTTCCACACTCGACAGACTCATCTCATGGATGGGACTCGGGATCGCTGTCGTCCTGCTTGCCGCTGGTGGGATGCTCACGTGGGCCCACAACTTCATCGGCAACGAGGTGCACCAGCAGCTCTCGTCACAGGCGATCACGATGCCCGGCGGTCCAGCGCTCACCACGCAGGACATGAAGGACAACCTCGGCAAGTACGCCGGTCAGACGATGACCACAGGTCCGCAGGCCAAGGCGTACGCCAACCACTTCATCCTCGCCCACATGAACGAGGCAGCGAAGGGGCAGACGTACGCCCAGGTGAGCGCGGCGCAGATGGCCGCTGCAAAGGCTGACCCGAACTCTGCACAGACCCAGCAGCTCACCGAGCTCAAGACCACCCTCTTCCAGGGCGACACACTCCGTGGCCTGCTGCTCTACGGTTACGCATTCGCGACAATCGGCACGATCGCCGGGTATGCAGCGATCGCGGCGTTCGCCGGCGCGGCACTGATGCTGGCGCTCGCGGGGTTCGGTCTGCGGCACGCAGCACTCGCCCGACGTGGTTCGTCGGTCGTCGGACCGCGCGTCTCGAGGAAAGCCGTTCCGCACACCGCGTAGTACCGATCGAGTTGTCGGACGCATCGAACCCGCTCCGCGACCCGTTGGTCTCGGAGCGGGTTCGATGCGCGCCGGCCGGTAAAGGACCTACCTCGCACCCCGGGAGGGTGAGGTATTTCGCCTGGCCGTAGGAGGTTCACCAGCCGGTGTCTACGGGGGCGACGTAGGTCGCGTTGTCGCCGAGCCGCTCGACCGTGGCTGTCGCAGCGGGCTCGCCGGCGGCAGGGGCGATCAACGCCACCTTGCAGGACGACGATCCGGCATTGAGGACCACAACCTTCATCGGGTTGAACCCGCGCCGACCGCACCAGGGCCGGATTCGATCGCCGTTCGACAACGTCGTGTCATGTGTTCCTCCGTCGAGGTCAGAATCAGTGTGCCGCTCCAGTTGATCTCGGCCGCCGAGCGCCTTCCAGGGACCAATGGCCTGCGCCCGGTCGCGGGTGCACGCGCCACCTCGGGGCGAAGGTGCCAGTGTTGCACTCTCGGGACTTTCGGCCCTCCTCCACGATTCTGTTCGTGGCAGAACCTGAGTACATGACACAGACACACGCACAGACACAGACAGCAACCGACCACGAGTTGAAGACCAGCGTCACCGAGGAATTGTCCTGGGCATCCAACGTGAACGCCGACCACATCGGCGTCTCGGTCAATCGCGGCGCGATCACCCTCTCGGGACAGGTGAACACCTACCCCGAGAAGTCGGCCGCGGTGGCGGCAGCGCTGCGGGTCGCCGGGGTGACCTCAGTTGCCGACGAGATCGCGGTGTGGTCCCACCGGGCGGATCGCGACGACACCGGGATCGCCGCGCACGCCCGGCAGGCCCTGGAGAGCAGCGCCTCCGTGCCACACACCGTGCAGGCCGTCGTCCATGAGCACCAGGTCACGCTGACCGGTTCCGTTCCGTGGAACTACCAACGCAACGTCGCCGGCCGGCTGATGGAGAACCTGCCGGGCGTCTATTCGGTGCAGAACGACATCAAGATCGTCCCGCAGCTCCCGTTCGCCGCAGACACGGCGAAGCAGAACATCCGTGCGGCGCTGCTGCGGAACGCTCAGGTCGAGGCCGATCACATTCACGTCCACACCAACGGCACCGAGATCGAGCTGACCGGGAAGGTGCAGACCTGGGCCGAACGCAGCCAAGCCGGACACATCGCCTGGAACACGCCCGGAGTGACGAAAGTGCACAACAACCTTCATATCGCCCCTTGACCCGCTGCCCATCTTCACGAAACGACTGGAACGGCAGATTTCGGGGACTTTGGTCCGTAGACGCAGGCGCCGACTGCGGGGACCGTGGAGGTCATGTTCCATGTCACGTTTCGCCTGCGTCGGCCGCTGTCCCGGATCCTCTTGGGGTCGGTCGCGGCCTTTGCTGTCGCGTTCGGGCTCGCATCCCCCGCCGCTGCCTTGCCCGGGACGTCCGTGACCTACCCGACCGGCTCGAGCGCAACCCGGTTCACCGGCTTGGCGTTCGACACCTGCACCGCGCCCACGACCGCACAGATGACGGCCTGGCGCCCTTCCTCGTACCGCGGGATCGGCGTCTACATCGGTGGCGCCAACCGCACCTGTGCCCAACCTCAACTGACGGCGACCTGGGTCACCACCGTGAGTCGGCAGGGGTGGGCCATCGTGCCGATCTACATGGGACTTCAGGCACCGTGCACCTATCGTCCCAACGCGCAGAAGATCACCCCGAGTCTTGCAGCGGCACAAGGCAAGTCGCAGGCTGCCGACGCCATCACCAAGGCGCGTGCCCTGGGTATGCGGCCGGGGAGCGCCATCTACGGCGACATGGAGCACTACGACGCGACGAATGCCTCTTGCCGCACGACGGTGCTGACCTATCTGTCCGCGTGGACCAGGGAACTGCACCGACAGGGATTCGTCTCCGGGGTCTACGCACATCTCTACTCCGGCGCGCTGCACCTGTCCCAGACCTACAGCTCAACGGCCTATGCACGACCGGATGCGCTGTGGATCGCCCGATGGGATCTCAACTCGTCACTGACCGGTTGGTCGGGGATCTCGAACCTCCACTGGGCCAACGGTCAGCGCGGCAAGCAGTACCGCGGTGACCACACGGAGACCTGGGGTGGAGTGCGGCTGAACATCGACAGCGACCGTTTCGACGCGCCCGTGGCGACCGTCGGTCTGGCCTTCAAAGTCACCAGCACCGTGCCCCTGAACTATCGCAACGCACCGACCACGAGCGCCACGGCCCAGGGTTCCTACGCCCCCGTACAACGCTGCGGGTGGTGTGTCAGACGTACGGAACCACGGTGCACAGCACCGCGGTCTGGGACCGCTTGAGCAACGGGGCCTATGTCACCGACTACTACCTCAGTACGCCGTCCAAGACGACATACAGCAGGCCCCTGCCGAAGTGCAGCTATCCGTACCAGACCACTCCGCCGAGTCTGAACCGTCGTGCCGGCCCGGGACCGACCTACGCGCTGCGCGGGACGCTGCCGGAAGGTTCGCTGGCCTGGGTCTCCTGCCAGTCGCGCGGATCGTCGGTCTACACGACTTCGGTCTGGGACCGCCTCTCGGACGGTTCCTGGGGGAGTGACTACTACGTGTCGAGCCCGAGCAGTACGACGTACAGCTCGCCCGTCCGGCGCTGTTGAGCGGGACTTTTGGCACCGGCGCTCTTGGTGACGGGCGTCGACGATGGGTGTATGAGACTGTTCAGATTCTCTCGGCTCCTTCGAGTGCTGCAGGACAAGTTGCCGGTGCACAGCGAGCCGGCGCAGCGGCGTCGACAGAACTGGTTGGGCGGCGGCCTGATCGCACTGGGTGTCGGCCTGGCAGTGACTTCCTTCCTCGGGCCGTTGGTCACCGGGGTCATCCGGTACCGCGTCACCGGACTGATGAGGACTCAGCTCGAGGCGGCCGACGCCGTTTCATTGATCGTCGTCGCGCCGGTGTCTGTCGCTCTCGGCCTGGCCGCGCTGCGAGGGGCACGACTGACAGCACCCTTGGCGCTCGCGCCGGCGACATACACCCTCTACATGGTCACCGAGGTGGTCCTCGGACCCGACTACTCCGGCATACCCGGGAACGTCGAGCGGTTCTTCCCGCTCCTGTTGGGGCTCCTCCTGGTGGCTGGTGCGGTCGGCGTCGGCGCATGGACCATGACGAGCCCGGCGGTGGTGCCGGCACTGTCACCCGGACGTGCCCGACTGACCGGGGAGTGCTTGCCGGAACGTCCGTGCTGCTCGTGATCGGCCGCTACGTTCCCGCATTGGCCGACGCGATAAGTGCCCACCCGACCAGCCCGACCTACCGAGCGAGTCCGACGATCTTCTGGACGATCGCTCTGGAGGATCTCGTCGTCGTCATACCCACGATGCTCGTTGCGGGCATCGGGACCTGGCGCGGTAGTCAGTGGGCGGTGCGGGCTCGCAGCGCGATCGTCGGCTGGTCCGCCACAGTGCCGCTCGCGATCCTGGCGATGGGCATCGCCATGTATGCCGAAGACGGGCCTGGCTCATCGCCGGCCGACATCGCGGTCCTGGCAGCGTTCTCGGTGACGCTGCTCGTCCCGGCGGTGCTGTGTTATGCGCCCACGAGAGGACGAGCAGGCTCGCCGATGTCGGCTGCAGCCGCCGGGCACTCCGCCTGACGCCCGCCTCCTAACGTTCGGCGAGTTCGGCGTGGTGCACCTCGTCCGCCGGCGTCGGCAGCACGACCACCGGACACGCCGCCATTCGCGAGCAGTACTCGCTCGTCGAGCCGAGCGCCGCATGGCGTATCGACCCGACACCGTGACTGCCGATGACGAGGAGGCTCGCCCCCGCGAGCGAGCCACCAGCACCTCTTCAGGGCTGCCAGTCTCGGTCTCCTCCGAGATCGGTGGTCCGTCGGTCAGGTCGGTGCAGGCATCCCTGACCACTTGGGCCCGGAGTTCTTCTGCAGCTTGACGAGTGTCGGCGCCGTAGGATCCGGCCCGCCATACCGTGACGGCCTCGATGGCACAGCCGCGCAGGGCGGCCTCGCTGATGGCCCAGCGCATCGCTCTCAGCGACCCGGTTGACCCGTCGACGCCTACGACGATGACGCGGCTGTCGTGTTGAATTGGCATGTTCATTCCTCCATCACGATTCAGCGCCGCAGCGCGGCCTGTTCCCTGAAGAACTCGTCCAGGTCGATCTCTCCGCGAGCAAGGCGCAGTCGCAGTGCACGCTCCGCCTCCGACAGAGGTTCCTGTGAGCGGTCCCGATAGTTCACGCGGATCAGCGCGACGGTGCACGCCAGCAGCGCGACGCCGACCACGATCCCGCACACCGCCATCCAGCCGCCTACGCTGCCGACCCCATCTGCCCAACCCATCATCACGAACCTCCTGCTGAACGATTTGTGTTCAGCCTGGCTCTCGGACGCCGACCGCCACAGGGCCGAAGGTCCTGTGGCAGCCCCGCCGGGTCCGTCGCGATGTGTGCTGATGTGGCCTCGGTTGGTCGACGCCACATGGTGGTCACGCGGGGCCGTCTTTGCGGGCCTTGTTCTAGGTCAGGGTAGGCGCGGCCGGCGACGGTGGCCCGGGCCACCGGGGTCACAGGAGGATCTCCAAACCTCGGCGGATGGCTGCGTGGGCTTTCGGGAATTCTGCTGCCATGGTGATCAGGTGGCCGGGTTGGGATCCTGGCCGCTGAAGCCAGCGGCGAAGTGCCTCGTTTCCTGCTTCATAACCTTCGGTTTCGCGCATTCGGAACGCGTCGATGATGGACCGCTCGGCGGAGGCTGAGAGACACGCTGCATCCAGTGCGGCGCTGGCACGGTTGAGGATCGCCATCTGCGGGTAGGTAACCCACGGAAGCGCGCTGACCGCGAGCGGCCATTGCCGACAGATGGGATAACGGGAACGTGTCCACGTTGAACGTGCCTTATCAGCGATTTTCTCCGCACGTTCTCCGCGAATACGCGTTGCTGGCAGACGGTGAGCGTGGCGCGGTGATCGGCCCGCGCGGCGACGTGGTGTGGATGTGTGCCCCGCAATGGCACGACGATGCGGTCTTCTCCGCGTTGATCGGCGGCCCCGGGGTCTACGCCGTGACGCCGACGGATCCCAACATGGTGTGGGGTGGCAGTTACGAGGCGCGGTCACTGATCTGGCGCAGCCGGTGGGTCACGACCGACGCCATCATCGAGTGCCGCGAGGCGCTGGCACACCCCGGAGAGCCTGGCCGCGCGGTGCTGCTCCGACAAATTCGTGCAGTGCGCGGAGCTGCTCGAGTGCGAATCGCACTCGACGTGCGGGCCGGCTTCGGCAAGGAACCAATGCGCGAGGTGCGGCTGGACCACGAGGTGTGGGAAGGGAATTCGGGGGATCAGAGGTTTCGCTGGAGCGGGGCGGCACTGGCCGCGGTCAGCGACGGTGCGCTCATCCAGGAGATCGAACTTGAACCGGGGCAGCGCCACGATCTGGTGCTCGAGATCGGAGCACAGTTGGCGGACAGCCCGGTTCGCGCAGCCGATGCGTGGGTAGCTACCGAGCATGCGTGGGCAAAAGACGTGCCGGAAATGAGCACCAGTCTGGCGCCACGGGACGCCGAGCTGTCGTATGCAGTGTTGCGCGGCATGACCAGTTCGTCCGGAGCGATGGTCGCGGCCGCCACGACAGGATTGCCGGAGCGCGCCGATGCCGGCCGCAACTACGACTACCGCTACGCGTGGATCCGCGACCAGTGTTACGCCGGACAAGCAGTCGGATCGGTCGGCCCGCTGCCATTGCTGGACTCGGCGGTGCAGTTCGTCTCCGAGCGGGTCCTCGCCGACGGCGACAAGCTCCGGCCGGCCTACCGGATCGACAGCGCGAACCTACCCAAGGAGCACGACCTCGGCCTGCCCGGCTATCCCGGCGGCGTCGCAAAAACCGGCAACTGGGTCAAGGGTCAATACCAGCTGGACTGCTGCGGCGAGGCGCTGCTGCTGCTGTCGACCGCGGCGCGCCACGACCACTTGGACGTGGAGCACTGGGACGCCGTACAAGCCCTGGTCGCAGCGATCGAGCACACGTGGACCGAGCCCGACAACGGGATCTGGGAGCTGGATCCCAAGCACTGGGCGCACTCCCGGCTGATGTGCGCGTCCGGCCTGCGCCAGATCGCCCAGCACGCGCCGAAGCACGACGCGGCGCGCTGGGCCGGCCTGGCCGACACCCTTGTCGCCAGCGCGGCCTCCGACTGTGTCGCCGCCGATGGCCGGTGGAAACGCGCTCCGGACGACGACCGCGTCGACGCCGCGTTGCTGCTGCCCGCGATCCGCGGCGGTGTGCCCGCCGACGACCCGCGCAGCGTCGCGACATACAAGGCAGTGCAGGCGGACCTCAGCCAGGACGGTTACGTCTACCGCTTCCGACAGGACGCCGGGCCGTTGTATGACGCCGAAGGCGCGTTCCTGCTGTGTGGTCAGCTGATGGCGCTCGCTGCTCACCAGCAGGGCGACGCGCTGGAGGCCGTCCGCTGGTTCGAGCGCAGCCGATCCGCCTGCGGCTCGCCCGGGCTGTTCACCGAGGAGTTCGACGTCCAGCAGCGCCAGCTGCGGGGCAATTTCCCACAGGCATTCGTGCACGCCATCACCCTCGAAACAGCACACACACTGACGCGACCCGCAGGAGGCATCTCATGAGCAGGAAATCGCAGCACCGCCCGCAGACCGTGGTCGTCACCGGCGCCAGCGGGGGCATCGGCCGTGCAGCCGCGATCGCCTTCGGGGCGCGCGGCGATCGGGTCGCTCTGCTGGCTCGTGGACACGCCGGTTTGGAGGGCGCAGCCGAGGAGGTCCGGCGTGCCGGTGGGCAGGCGATGACGGTACCCACCGATGTGGCCGAGCACGACCAGATCGAGCAGGCCGCAGTGCAGGTCGAGGAGCACTTCGGTGAGATCGATGTCTGGGTGAACGTCGCGTTCACGTCGGTCTTCGCGCCGGTATGGGAGATCGAGCCGGAGGAGTTCGAGCGGGTCACCAAGGTGACCTACCTGGGATTCGTCTACGGCACGATGACCGCGCTGCGCCGGTTCCGGCCACGTGATCGCGGCACCATCGTGCAGGTCGGCTCCGCGCTGGCGTATCGCGGCATACCGTTGCAGTCGGCATATTGCGGCGGCAAGCACGCCATACAGGGTTTCAACGAGGCGCTGCGTTGCGAGTTGCTGCACGAGAAGGCGGGCGTGCACACGACCATGGTGCAGATGCCGGGCACCAACACCCCGCAGTTCTCCTGGGTGCGTTCCCGGCTGCCCAACAACGCGCAGCCGGTGCCGCCGATCTATCAGCCCGAGATCCCCGGTCGTGCCGTCGTGTATGCCGCCGAGCATCCACGCCGTCGCGAATACTGGGTCGGCGGCAGCACCGTCGGGACACTGCTGGCCAACGCAGTCGTCCCCGGCATTCTCGACCGCTATCTCGGGCGCACCGGCTTCTCCTCACAGCAGACCGACCAGCGGCGCGACCCCGATCAGCCGGACAATCTCTTCAGTCCCGCCGACCAGGACCGCGACTACGGCACCCATGGCGCATTCGACAAGATTGCGACGGACACCTGCTATCAGTTGACCGCCTCGCACCACCATGTGGAAATCGGGCTCGCCGCCGCCGCGGCGAGCGCCGGGATAGCCGCTCTGTCGGCAGGTCTACGGCGGCGATTGCGGTGATGCCCGCCGAAGCCGCCGTGACCGGCGCGAGAGCAGCGTGCGGCCTCGCGTTGGCCTGTCGGCATTCCCTGCTCGACCGGCTGCAGGGCGGGCGGATGCTGGTCCAAGCCGGTGCCGAAGCCTGGGCGCGCGGCGTATCGGGCCCGGCCCGGTCAGACACCGCCACCGTCTACACCGCCGCGGCAGCGGTCGATGCGCTGCACGGAGTCTCCATGCTGGCGGTCGCCATCTGGCCCAGCCATCGTCGCCAGGCGTCGGCATCCGCGGCTGTCGCGTTCCTCTTCGCGGTCGGGGACCTGCTGGTGCGTCGCACCGACCGGCCGCACCTGCTGACCACCGTTTTGCTGATGGAGGTATGAAATGTCTTTGTTCCGAATGAGTTCCGCGCAATCCAGTGGGGTCGTCCACCTGATCGACCGAGCCGTGGCGAATGTCGAGCACGGCCGTTTTGAGCAGTCGCTGTCCGGGCTCACCGCGGTGGCCGCACTGGTGACCACGGCCGAGATCTACCTCGAGCACTACAAGGCCGGGTTCGGCAACAAGTGGATGTGGTCACCAGTCCTGGTGACGCCGCCGGTCGTGGTCGCCGGCGTCGCCGGGGTGTTCAGCAAAAAGTGGGCCAAGACCGCACTGCCGGTCACGGCGGCGGCATACACGCTGAACGGTTTGGCGGGGAGTACTTCCACGCCCGCGGCGTCTCGCGCAAGCCGGGCGGCTGGAAGAACGCGTCGTACAACGTCCCGATGGGGCCGCCCATCGCCGCGCCGGGGCTGATGTGCATCGTCGGCGGGATGGGGCTCCTCGCGGCGATCTTGCGGCGGGAGAAGTGATGCCGGCGGAAAGCGACGAGAAGAGGATCGACAAGGACAAGGGCGAGCACCTGCCGCACCTGCGCGCGGACGGGGCGCCCCCGCGCGCCTCATGGCTGCCGCGACAGCGGCGCGGCATCACCCCGCAGATGATTGGGCGTTACCCGGACTACGACGTGCTGGAGGACGCCGACTCCTGGGACGCAGTGACCCGCGGCGTAGTTCTGGCGCGACTCGACCCGGTCGGGCCATTGCGGTTCTTCGAACCGTCGGAGGAGGCGAGCCTACGTGCGCTGTGCGACGTGACCACCGGGCAGGACGAGGACCCGCGGGTTCCGGTCGCCGAATCGGTGGACGCCAAGTTGGCGGACGGCAAGTTGGACGGCTTCCAATACGTCGACATGCCCGACGACCGCGACACGTGGCACCTGGTGCTGGCCGGGCTGGACGAGTCCGCGCACGAGCGGTTCCAGGTCGCGTTCGCTCAGTGCGGGATCGACGAGCAGGAGCAGCTCGTGAGTGACTTCGCCGCGGGGCACCTGAGCGGCGGATCGTGGAGCCAGCTCAACGTCAGTCGCGCATGGTCGGTGTGCATGCGCGCCATCCTCTCCGGCTTCTACTCCCACCCCTGGGCGTGGAACGAGATCGGCTTCGGCGGCCCCGCCTATCCGCGCGGTTACATGCGCACCGGCGCGCTGAACTCCACCGAACCGTCCGAGAGCCGTGGTGCCACCACCGAGGACCCGGTCGGCACGGTCCGGGCGGAGCCGAAGGAGTTCGGGGTATGAGTGTCAAGGAACATCTCCGTAACGTCGCCAAGGGCTCAATCGGCCCGGTCGACAACGATTCCCGGTTCCTGCTCGACGTGCACTCGCGCGCCTTACCGGGGCGGCAGACCATGCAGCAGTATGACGATGAGGACGAGGTCGACCTGGTCATCGTGGGTGCCGGCGCCGGCGGGTCGGTGCTCGCGCAGCGTCTGGCCCGGAAGGGCTGGCGGATCGTGGTGATCGAGGCCGGGCCGTTCTGGGACCCGGACAAGGACTGGGTCTCCGACGAGGCCGGCTCGCACGGGCTCTACTGGACCAGCAAGCGGATCATCGGGGGAGCGGACCCGATCGAGTTGGGCAAGAACAACTCCGGCCATGGTGTCGGCGGCTCGATGGTGCACTACGCCGGCTACACCCCGCGCTTCCACCCGTCGGACCTGGAGACCTTCACCCGCGACGGTGTCGGCGCCGACTGGCCGATCCGCTACGAGGACCTGCTGCCGCACTACGAACGGGTGGAGCGCGAGTTGCCGGTGGCCGGGCAATACTGGCCGTGGGGACATCCACACAGCTACCCGGGCAGTCCTCACCCGGTTTCTGAGTCCGCGAACGTCATCTGGCGCGGCGCCGAGGCCCTCGGCATCCAGATGCGGGTCGGTCCGGTCGGCATCGTCAACGGTACCTTCGGCAACCGTCCGCACTGCATCTATCGGGGTTACTGCCTGCAGGGCTGCAAGGTGAACGCCAAGGCCAGCCCGCTGGTCACCCATCTCCCGGACGCCCTGGCACACAACGTCGAGATCCGCTCGAACTGTATGGCGTCCCGGGTCGAGCTGGACGAGTCCGGCCGCGCCCGCGGCGTGGTCTATCTACCTCAGCCGGGCGGACCAGAGCGCTTGCAGCGTGCGAAATTCGTTGCGGTTGCCGGGTATTCGATCGAAACGCCGCGCCTATTGCTGGCTTCGACGTCGGCGCGGTTCCCGCACGGTCTGTGCAACGACCACGACCTGGTGGGCCGCTACGTGATGGTGCAGGGCGCCACTCAGACCTCCGGCCGCTGGCCGGAGGAGCTGCGGATGTACAAAGCGCCGCCGCCGCAGGTCTCCAGCGAGGACTACTACGAAACCGACACCTCACGCGGCTTTGCGCGCGGCTTCTCGATCCAGACGGTCTCGCCGCTGCCGATCGGCTGGGCCGAGCACGTGCTCGCCGACGGCCACTGGGGCCGTGCCATGCGCGAATACATGCGTGACTACAACCACTGGGCGACCGTCGGTGTGCTCAACGAGCTGCTCGCCCATCCCGACAACCGAATCACGCTCGCCGACGAGGTCGACTCCTACGGCCTGTCCGTGGCCCGGATGGACTACACCCTCACCGACAACGACAAGGCCAACGAGGCCTACTCCACCAAGGTCATCACCGACATCCTCAAGGCCGGCGGAGCCCAGGACGTGCTGACCATCCACCGCTACGCGCACCTGATCGGCGGAGCGCGGATGGGCAGCTCACCGGAGACGAGCGTGGTGGACGCAAACCAGCGGTCGTGGGCCGTGCCCAACCTCTTCCTCGCCGACGGCTCGGTGTGCCCGACCCAGGGATCGGCCAATCCGGCCCTGACGATCATGGCCCTCGCGTCCCGTCTCGCCGAGCGTATGGCGGACGGCTCGGCCATGTCCGACGATCCCGAGCAACGCGCGGGTCCCGTTCGCGCCAGACAGCCGGTCGGGTGATCGACCTGCGCGAGCCCGCGAACAACTAGATCAATGCCATTGCACAGTAAGGAGATTCATCATGAGCGACACCGTCAGCGACTTCGTCATCGACCGACTGATCGAGTGGGACCTGCACCAGTTCTACGGTTTCCCGGGCGATGGCATCGGCGGATTCGACGGCGCCCTGGAGCGAGGTGAGCGGGACGGCAAGGCGTTCCGTTACATCCGCCCGACTCATGAGGAGATCGCGGCCTTCATGGCGTGCGCGCATGCGAAGTTCACCGGGGACGTGGGTGTGTGCATCGCCACGTCGGGGCCCGGCGCCATACACCTGCTCAACGGGCTCTACGACGCGAAGATGGACAACCAGCCGGTGGTGGCCATCGTCGGGCAACAAGGCCTGGCGGCCTTCGGCAGCGACACCCAACAGCAGGTCGACCTCGAGCGGGTCTACCAAGACGTCGCAGGCTACGTGCAGACCGTCGTCACGCCGATGCAGGCGCAGTTGGTCGTCGACCGGGCCGTGCGCATCGCGGCTGCGCAGCGGTGCCCGACGGTGGTCATCCTGCCGGCCGACGTGCAGAACCTCCCGATGGAGGAGCCCACGATGGAGCACTGGGTGGCGCGCACCGGGGTGGGATACGCGTCCACGGTGCTCACCCCGCCGCAGGGGAGCTGCAGCGTGCCGCCGAGGTGCTGAACGCCGGGAGCAAGGTCGCGATGATCGTCGGACAGGGCGCGCGCGGCGCGACTGACGAAGTGATCGCGATTGCCGAGCAACTGGGTGCCGGAGTCATCACCGCGCTGCTCGGAAAGGACGTCATACCAGGCGATTTGCCTTATCACACGCAACAGCTCGGCCTGCTTGGCTCCAAGCCCAGTTACGACATGATGCAGGATTGCGACACGCTGCTGATGATCGGCAGCAACTACCCGTATGCCGAGTTCCTGCCCAAGACCGGACAGGCGCGTGGTGTGCAGATCGACCTGGCGGCAGGGCATCTCAGCCTGCGCTACCCGATGGAGGTCAACCTGGCCGGCGACGCGAAGTCGACGATGACCGCGCTGCTGCCGCTGCTGCATCGCCACGAGGATCGGTCGTGGCAGGAGAAAGCCGTTGAGGGCATGCAGGATTGGGAGCAGGTGCTGATCGAGGAGGCCGCGACCAAGGCGGACCCGATCAATCCGCGCTCCGTTTACCACGAGCTCAACAAACGGCTGCCGTCCGACGTGATCGTCACCGCGGATGCAGGCTCCACCGCGGACTGGTACGGCCATCACATCAAGCTCGGCCGCGAGGCCAGCGGCAACCTGTCCGGCATGCTCGCCTCGATGCTCGCGGCGATGCCGTATGCCGTCTCAGCCAAGTTCGCCCATCCGGACCGGCCGGTCGTTTGCACGATCGGTGACGGCGCCTTCCAGATGCTCGGCATGAACGAGATGATCACCGTGAAGCGACACTGGAAGTCGTGGGCCAACCCGACCTTCATCGTGCTGATCTTGAACAACGGTGACCTCAACCAGGTTTCGTGGGAAATGCGCGAGGCAGGCGATCCCCGGTACGACACCTCGCAGCTGGTCGAGCGCATCGACTACGCCGGCTACACCGAGCTGCTCGGGATGAAGGGCATCACCGTCGAGCGGCCGGAGGACGTAGCCGGTGCGTGGGACGCAGCTTTCGCGGCGGACTGTCCGGTGGTGCTGGATGTGCACACCGACCCGAACGTTCCGCCGCTGCCGGCACACGTCTCACTCAAGGAGGCCAAGGGCTTCCTGGCCGCCATGCGCAAGGGGGACCCGGCGGAGGTCTCCGTCATTCGCGACTCGGTCCGTGCGGTGGGTGCGGAGCTGAAGGCCGGCGTCAAGAACGCGCTGAGTCACGATGACTGATAACGCGTCTGCGGCTGCCGTCCCGGTGCAGCGCGTCGAAGTCTCGGCATACCGATTCCCCACGGACGCACCGGAATCCGACGGCACGCTGGCCTGGGACGCCACCACGATGATCATCGTGCGCGCCCACGCCGGTGACCGGGTCGGAGTCGGCTACACCTATTGCGGGCTGGCCGTGGCGACGGTAATCACCGAGATGCTGGCCGACGTGGTGCGTGACCGGGACGCGCTCACGCCCTCCGCGTCGTGGGCCGCCATGCAGCACCAGGTCCGCAACCTGGGCAAGCCCGGCATCGCCGCGCAGGCCATCGCCGCCGTGGACATCGCCCTGTGGGACCTCTATGCCACGCTGATCGGACAGTCCCTGTCGGTCGCGGCGGGCGCGGTGCACTCGGGAGTGCCGGTCTATGGCAGCGGTGGCTTCACGTCATACGACGACGAGCAGCTCACCGAGCAGCTGACCGGCTGGGTGGAGGCCGGGATCCCGCGAGTCAAGATCAAGGTGGGCCGCGACCCCGATCGGGACGAGCACCGGATCGCCGTGTCCCGCAAAGCGATCGGCCCGGATGTGGAGCTGTATGTCGACGCCAACGGTGCCTATCAGCGCAAGCAGGCGCTGCTTTGGGCCGAGCGCTTCGCGGCGTATGACGTGCGCTGGTTCGAGGAGCCGGTCAGCTCCGACGACCTGGCGGGCCTGCGACTGGTTCGGGACCGTGGACCGGCCGGAATGGACATCACCGCAGGCGAATACGGCTACCACCTACCCTACTTCCAGCACATGCTGGACGCCGGCGCGGTCGATTGCCTGCAGGCCGACGCCACCCGGTGTCTGGGTGTCAGCGGGATTCTGCGGGTCGCCGCGCTCGCCGATGCGCGCAGTATCGACCTGTCGCTGCACTGCGCTCCACAGATCAGCGCGCACGTCGGCACGGCGATCTGGCACCTACGGCACCTGGAGTATTTCCACGACCACACCCGCCTCGAGCAACTCGCGTTCGACGGTGTGCTGCAACCGGATTCGCACGGCGTGCTCGTCCCGGACCGGGATCGTCCCGGGCTGGGCATCACCCTGCGAGAGTCGGACATCGCGCCGTACCAGGTGGGCTGACTGCCGGTGGCCGACATCACGGTGCTGCGTCGACGATGACGAAGTGCAGCTCCGACGAGGGTTCCGCGAGTCGATGTGCATCGAATGGCCGACAGGTGGGTACTCCGGTGGAATGGACACGAGGAGAGCCATTTTCACGACACCCAGGCCCAGCGTCAGCGACGGACCGGAGGACACCTGGGCCCAACGCCCCCTCGCGATGCTGACGATGACACGCTCGCCGAAACGTTCCGCACGATGATCCAGCACCCCGACTATCCGTGTCTCGGCGCGCGCTCGGTGGTCAACCGCCATCGTGCGTCGGTGCTCGTGCTGCCACGACTCGGGGGAGGCAATGCGGCACCGCAACTGCTGGACGGTCTCAGCAGGTTCGCGGCGGAGACGAACGTCGACGAAGGATTCGCCTCATTCGTTTGCATCTTTCGGCAGCCCGAACGCACCGACGAGAAGAGTTTCGAGCAGCTCTTGTGGCAGCAACTGCAAAGCATCGCGGACGCCGACAACGCGCCCTGGAGCAGGGAAGTGTCCGACGACCCGGTCGAACCGCACTTCTCCTTCAGCGCCGCCGGAACGGCCTATTTCGTCGTGGGACTCCACCCGGACGCTTCGCGGATCGCCCGGCGGGCCCCGTGGCCGACGCTGGTCTTCAACCTGCACGAGCAGTTCCAAAACCTCCGCACCGACGGGGGATTCGACCGGATGCGCGAGCGCATCCGGAGCCGGGACAGCGAGCTCCAAGGCTGCCCGAACCCGATGGTCGAGGACTTCGGCGACGCGTCCGAGGCCCGCCAGTACTCCGGGCGGGCCGTGAAAGCGGAGTGGACTCCGCCGGCCGACTTCGGAGCGACGGAACACAACGGACAGGGCCAGTGATGCAGCGAATACCACCCCAGACCGGCCTCGGCATACGACTCCGGGCCGGCGATCGTCTCGTCGTCGTGGACCCGAACGGCGGGCAGGTCAGCGACCTGTTTTGTGTCGCTGGGGACGGTGGAGGCGATTGGTTGAGCAGTGGGCGAACCATCGACTACGGGAACACGATGTACTTCTCGAGCGGCGACACGCTCTACAGCAACCTCAGTCGTCCCATGCTGACGATCGAGGAGGACACCTGCGGCCGGCACGACTTCCTGCTGACACCCTGCAGCCAGGCGACATTCGACCTGTTGTACCCCGACTTCGGCGGTGCGCCTCACCCGAGCTGCTTCGACAACCTCTGTGCGGCCCTCGGCCCCCTCGGCGTGGAGCCGGGAACGATCTCGACAACCTTCAACATCTTCATGAACGTCTGGTTCGACGCAGGCGGCACCATGCACATCGACCCTCCGACCTCTGATGCCGGAGACAGATTCGTCGTCCGCGCGCAGATGGACCTGCTGGTCGGCGTCACTGCCTGTTCGGCGGAGAAGTCGAACGGTGGCGTCTGCAAGCCGATCGACGTCGAGGTCATCTCGAAATCATCGGCCCCTGAATGAGATTCGCGCGAACCGCGACGGCTCACTCTAGTTGGCGCAACTGCTCGTGGGCGCTGGCGAACATGTCCTTGAAGGAGGCACCCATCAGGCCGGTACCGTCCTGCAGTTTCTCGGCGAGCGCGACCTTGGCCTTGGCCTGGTCGGTGAGGTCGCCCGTCAGCTGGCCGAACTCTTCCTCCTCCTCATGCGCGGCGTGGTTGACGACGTCCGAGCACAACGCCCGATATTTGTCTTCGAAGTCGGCAGACATCGCACCATCGCTTTCAAGATCGGAGATCGCGGACTCCGCTGCGGTCTCCTCTTGCACTCGCGCGGCTGCCTCCTCGGGACTGACCTCGGTCGTCGCCAGCAGGTGGACCGTGCTCTGTTCGAGGGCTTCGTGCACGGCCAGCATTCGCCGCACCCGGGTGAACGCCTCCTGCCGTTCGTCGCCGGCGAGGTCCAACACCTTCGGCATCACGTCCTTGACCTGTTGATGTTGGTCGGTCAGATACGTGACCAGATCTTGAGCGGTATTCATTTCGGTGTGCGACATGAGGACGGTCCTTCCAATTGTTGTGTTTAACCGCGCGGCACAGCTACCGGCGAGATGGGAACTCCTCGTCCAAGACACGCACGCGTCGGTGAGACGCGGCGCCGACGATTCCTCCCAGAACCGCGCCGAGCAGTCCAGCAGCGGCGATCACGATCGCGCTGATGACGGCGGCACCCGTGCCATGGAGGGAACCAACGTGAATCCGAGGAAGAGATCGATCTGGTAGAGCGGGCCATACTTCGTGCTGGAGAACTCGACGATGAGCGACACAACCACGGCGGCCAACGCCGCCCACAGCCACACGCTGAGACCTTCGACGAACCCATGCGCGCGTGCCATGGTGCCGCAGACGTAGCCGCCGACGAGGCAGGCGATGAAGGCGAGCACCAACAGGGCGATGGCGCCGCTCCAATGCACCGTCGCCGGTTGGTTCAGTCGTGCGACGCCGAGCGCATCGCCGACTTTGCGGGCAGCGTCGCTACCGATCTTGGTGACGATGGCCTCGACGATCGCGACGATGACCAGGTAGCAGCCAACGGCGGCGAGGTAACCGCACAGTCCGCTGCCGAACTGCGGGGTTCGCGGCGCGATGCGCCGCTTCGTGAGAGCGGTGCCGGTCGCGGTCGTCCGGCCGCTCGGTCCTATCGGTTCAGACGGTTCCCGTTGTACACCACGGCCATCGTGTCTCCCGCCCCCGGACTCGTCGCTGTGTCGTCCGACGACCGTCCCGTCCCCGGTGTCCTCGCGTGCGTTCAGCGGCCCGCTGTCCGAAGCGGTCCCCTCATTCTCGTGCGTCTTTCGAAACCGGTTGAATGGCATGTCGTCATCTCGATCCTGATCGCGTTTGCTCGCCGACTACGCCCATCGCTACTGGGCCCGCGAACGCGGTTCGTCTACCCGTCCGGCGGATGGCCGAAACAGCGTCGATGAGTCGGATGGCCACACTGCGGGTATGCAGACGTAATGGTCGATCAGCAGGCTGACACGCTCGAACGGGATCTCGTCGCTGAGGTGGACGGTGAGATCCGCTTCGACGCGGGCAGCCGCGCCGCGTATTCGACCGACGCGTCGAACTTCCGGCAAGTGCCTATCGCGGTCGTCATCCCGAGCACTGTCGAGGCGGGTGCCAAAGCCGTTGAGGTGTGTCACCGGCACCACGCACCTGTGGTGTCCCGTGGCGGCGGCACGAGTCTCGCGGGACAAGGGACCAACCGCGCGGTCATGATCGACTGGTCCAAGCGCTGTCATCAGGTGCTCAAGGTCGACCCGGCCAGCCGGAGATGCGTCGTCGAACCGGGCATTGTCCTGGACGAGCTCAACCGCGAGTTGGCGCGGCATTCCTTGCGATTCGGCCCCGAGCCGGCCACGCATCCCAACTGCACGATCGGCGGGATGATCGGGAACAACTCCTGTGGGGCAACCGCACAACGCACCGGCAAAGTAGTCGACAACGTGTCGCGCCTCGAAGTCCTGCTCGCCGACGGGACACGATTCTGGTGCGGTCGGACCACCGACGAGGAGTATGCCGAAATCGAGCGGCATGGCGATCGGCGAGCCAGGATCTACCGGTCGCTGCGTCACCTGCGAGACGAGTATGCCGACGAGATCCGTGAGCGCTTCCCCGACATCCCGCGCCGGGTGTCGGGTTACAACCTCGACTCCTTGCTGCCGGAATACGGATTCGATGTGGCGCGCACCCTCGTCGGCAGTGAGTCGACCCTGGTCACGGTGTTGCATGCCGAGTTGGACCTCGTCCCCGTGTTGCTCGAACGCACCTTGGTCGTGCTCGGTTACGACTCGGTGGCGGCCGCCGCCGACGCGGTGCCAGGTCTCCTGCCGTACGACCCGATCGCCCTGGAAGGGTTCGGTGAGCGCCTGATCCACGACGAGCAGGTAGAACATCTCCTGCAGGACGCACGCGGTGAGATGCCGGAGGGGAACGCTTTCCTGATGGTGCAGTTCGGTGCGCGCCGCAAGCCGGACGCGGACCGGGCGGCGCACACCATGCTGCGCGGGCAAGGGCGGCTGTCGGAGGACCCGGACGTGTCACTGGTGGCGGATCCGACCGTGGAGGATGACCTGTGGGCTGTCCGGGAGGCAGGACTCGGGGCAAGCGCGCACGTGCCGGGCGAACCCGACGCCTGGGCGGGATGGGAGGACGCCGCGGTCGCGCCGACGAAGCTGGGCGACTACCTGCGTGACTTCGAGTCGCTCTGCCAGAAGTTCGGCTACGCCGACGACGCGGTACCGAGCATCTACGGGCACTTCGGCCAGGGCTGCATCCATACCCGAATCCCGTTCCGGTTCACCGACGTCGACGGCATCCGTGCATATCGCCAGTTCATGGAGGAGGCCGCAGACCTGGTCGTCGGGTATGGCGGGTCTTTGTCCGGGGAGCACGGGGACGGTCAGTCCCGGGCCGAGCTGCTGCCGAAGATGTTCGGCAACCGGATCATGGCGGCGTTTGCCGAACTCAAGGCGACCTTCGATCCCGAGAACCTGATGAATCCGGGGAAGCTCGTCGCGCCGGCACGACTGGACGAACACCTCCGGCTGGGCGGGTCGTGGTCTCCGCACGTCGATGGTCCGATCGCTTTCGACTATCCCGCGGACGGGGGTTTCGTGCACGCGGCGAACCGTTGTGTGGGCGTCGGCCTGTGTCGCGCACCGGAGCCGAAGGCGGACGACGTGATGTGCCCGTCATACCGAGCCACGCGTGAGGAGGTCCACTCAACCCGGGGCCGCGCGCGGCTGCTGTTCGAGATGATGAACGGACACGGCGACGGCACGATCACCGACGGCTGGCGCTCCAAGGAGGTCAAGGGCGCCCTCGACCTGTGCCTGTCCTGCAAGGGTTGCGCGAGCGACTGTCCCGTCAACGTCGACATGGCGACCTACAAGGCGGAGTTCCTGCACCACCACTACCGACACCGACTGCGTCCACGTGCGCATTACGCCCTCGGCTGGCTACCGCTCGCCGCACGATCGGTCGCTGCGAGTCGAAGTGCGCGGATCGTCAACCGGCTGACCGGAATTCAGTCCGTCCGGAGGGTCGGTGCCAAACTCGCGGGCGTCGAGAATCGGCAGGTGCCGAAGTTCGCGACGCAGACTCTGCAGGAGTGGTGGAGCGAGCGGACCGCACAGGGGAGCGGAGAGCGCGGCACGGTCCTGCTCTGGCCGGACACCTTCACCAACTACTTCGACCCGCAGATCGGGAAGGCAGCCGTCACGGTCCTGGAGGACACCAGCTACGAGGTGCAACTGCCCCGTGAGGCGGTGTGCTGCGGCCTGACCTGGACGTCGACGGGACAGCTGGATGTCGCGCGCCGCGTGCTGCGCCGTACCGTTCGGGCGCTCGCGCCGGCTCTGCACGAGGGCTGGCCCGTGGTGGGTCTCGAGCCCAGTTGCGCTGCGATGCTGCGCTCGGACGCGCCCCGCCTGTTGCCCGACGACCTCGGCGTACGGCGGCTGGCCGCACGCGTCGTCGGCTTCGCCGAGCTGCTCCAGAAGCACACGGATGGCTGGTCGCCGCCCGACCTGGGAGTACGCGAAGCATTGGTGCAGGTGCACTGTCACCAGCACGCGGACAGTGGCTGGGATGCCGACCGCGCGCTGCTGGCGGATGCCGGTGTCGAGGCGCACAGCATCGGCGGATGTTGTGGCCTGGCAGGCAATTTCGGCTTCGAGGCGGGCCACCTCGGGGTGAGTCGCGCGTGTGCCGAGGATCGACTGCTACCCGCATTACGGGATGCAGGCGACTCGGTCGCGGTGCTCGCCGACGGCTTCAGTTGCCGCACCCAGATCGCCGAGCTGGACGAGTCCGGGAAGCACCCCGTGCACCTGGCCGAGCTCTTGGCGAAGGGACTCCAGTCTGGGACGACACACACCGAAGGGGACTGACCGGCCGTCACTGCCCGACCTTGGGGAAATCTCCGGATCTCCGGCCTAGTGGTCGAAGCTCGGGTTGGTCGTCGCGTGCGGCTCTTCCGTCGCGTCTGCGTCGGACAACGCGCCGGCCAGCACGTGTTCCTCGCTGATGATCGTGAGGAAGCCACCTGAGTTGCGGAAGATCTCCTGCCACCTGTCGACCACGACGTCAGCAGAGGCGACTCCGAACCGATCGTTGACCGCCCTGATCAACGCTGCCATCTCATCCGCGTCGGCGTCTCGCTGCTGTGCTGCAGGTCCTTCTTCGTCCAGTCCTGGTACGCCGAGTGCTTGCCGTCCGTGCGGCCGACCTTCGATCGAGATGAATTGGCCGCTGCATTCGCGATGCGCGCCGACTTCTCCTTGCTGTTGCCCTCGTCGCGCAGCTCCTCGTAGAGCTCGTCGTCCTTCACCGACGGTGCGGGCGTCTTCCTGCCGGGCATGCGAGTCTCCTCAGATTGTTGGCGCTTCGGTCCGTGCCTTCGGTTACTACCCGATTGAAGCGAACTCACGCGTCACGTTGGTTCAGACGACGTCTGCGGTAACCCAAATCGGGATGCCTCCAATGGTCGGTCGGGCCCGACCGGTCTTCAGCGCAACCGGGATGGCGTTGCGACTGCTCAGCTGAGACTTTTTCTTCGAATTGCGTTGTGCTGCAATTAAGTTCAGCGATTACCCACCTGGGCGACCTTGCCGAAATCCGTGCATCGTGTCACTGTTGTTTCAAGTGCCGGCTCAAGAAGAGCGGTCGGTGTGGTTTCTCCTTGAAAGAGAATTGCCATGCCGCACTCAGGAACTCTCAGCAGGCCTTCAGGGACGCCCAGCAGGTCGTCTCAGGAACAGCGCGAGCGCGCGGATCATCTGCTGCGCAAGGCGCAGCACGCAAATCGTGGATCAGCTGCCCGGTTACGTCATGAGGTGGTGCTCGACCACCTCGCGCTGGCGACCTCCATCGCACACCGCTACGACCACCGTGGCTTGGAGCGCCAGGATCTGGAACAGGTCGCCTTGCTGGGGCTGGTCCAGGCGGTGCGTCGTTACGATCCGGGACATGGGTCCGGTTTCATGGCGTTCGCGGTGCCAACCATCACCGGCGAGCTGAAGCGACACTTCCGCGACCACGGTTGGGCAGTGCGCCCGCCACGTCAGCTTCAGGAACAATGTCTTACCGTCCGGTCCAGCGCCGAGCGGTTGGCACAAGAGCTCCGTCGGGATCCCACCACTGCCGAAGTCGCCGCGTCTCTGGGGCTGACTGAGCGAGAGGTCGCGAGGGCACGAGGCGTCGACGGGCAGTACGTCGCGCGGTCGATGGACGCGCCGGTCGATCGCGACGGGGGTGCGACCTTGGCCGACACGTTGGGCGAGACCGACACCGATCTCGACCGGGTCGAAGATTTCGAAACGCTTCGTCCGCTGCTGAGCAACCTGAAGTCGCGGGAGCGGCTGATCGTGCGGTTGCGTTTCGTCGACAACCTGACCCAACGGCAGATCGGCCAACAGATTGGTGTCAGCCAGATGCAGGTGTCACGTCTGCTCACCGAGATCCTGCTCCGGCTGCGCCGTGCCATCGCGGCCAAGCACGACGACATCAGCGCGGCATCGTGACTGTCGAATCGTCCTGCAACTACACAGAAGTCACGACTAGTGCTCACATCTGGAGGTACATCTGATGGCTGATCTTCGCTCGCTCATCGTGCGGCTCGCCGAACTCGAGGACGCCGTGCGAACCGTGCCGGTCGTCGCGGCGGGTGACCGCAGCGCCGCGGTCAATCCGGACCTGCAGCATGTCATCGACGAGGAACGTCTCGTGGTGGCGCAGATCCGGGCGTTGCCGTCGGCGGCGGCCGTGACTGAGGTGCCGTGATGTCGTGAGCTGCCGCGCGTCGACGTGTGAACGGAACGTCATGGGGTAGCAGCAGGTCGATCCGAAACAGTCCGCGCCGCCGCGCGAGTAGGGAGTATGTCGTGACTGCGAAGAAGACCGCCAAGAAGGCTGCCAAGTCCGGCCCGAAGAAGGTTCGGGTTGAAGTACCAGGCCGGCCGGGTTCCGAACCGGCAACGCTCGAAGAGCCGACGACCCCACGGGAACCGTTGCCGCCCAAGCCCGACCAGCGCGGTCCCGCGCCCACGTCGCCGACGGGCGCTTCGCTCGAGGTTGATCCGGCGTACGCCGCCCAGCACGGGGAGTACCTCACGACGGCAGGAGGCACGCGTCTGCGGGAGACCGACATCTCGCTGAAGGCGGGGCCGCGTGGGCCCATCCTGCTGCGCGATCACCACCTGCGAGAGAAGATCACCCACTTCGACCACGAACGGATCCCGGAGCGTGTCGTGCACGCACGCGGCGCTGCGGCACACGGACACTTCGAGGCCAACGGCGCCGCCGAGAGGCTGACCTGCGCCGCGTTCCTGCGGTCCGGTGCGCAAACGCCGGTCTTCCTGCGATTCTCCAACGTCGTCGGCTCGCGTGGCTCCATGGACACCGCACGGGACACCCGCGGTTTCGCGACGAAGTTCTACACCGAGGAAGGCATCTTCGACCTCGTCGGCAACAACATGCCGGTCTTCTTCATCCAGGACGGCATCAAGTTCCCCGATCTCGTGCACGCGGTGAAACCGAACCCCAGCAATGAGATTCCGCAGGCGCAGAGCGCGCACGACGGATTCTGGGACTTCGTGTCCCTGCGCACCGAGGCGCAGGCGCACACGATGTGGCAGATGTCGGACAGGGGCATCCCGCGCTCCTACCGGATGATGGAGGGCTTCGGGGTGCACACCTTTCGGCTGGTAAACGCCGAAGGGGAGACGGCTCTGATCAAGTGGCACTGGAAGCCGGCCTTCGGGGTGCACTCGCTGACCTGGGAGGAGGCGCAGCTGGCCGCGGGCAACGACCCTGACTACCACCGGCGCGACCTGTCGGACGCGATCGAGACGGGCGCGTTCCCGCGCTGGGACCTAGGAGTCCAGGTTTTCCCCGACACCGAGGACCAGATCTTTGAGGGCATCGACCTGTTGGACCCCACGAAGTTCGTACCCGAGGAACTGGCGCCGGTGCAGATCATCGGCACGATGACCCTGGATGCGAACCCGGTGAACTACTTCGCCGAGACGGAGCAGGTGGCGTTCCACCCCGGGCACCTGGTGCGCGGTATAGATGTCACGAATGACCCGCTGCTGCAGGCCCGGTTGTTCTCCTACATCGACACCCAGCTGACCCGGCTCGGCGGCCCCAACTTCGAGCAGATCCCGATCAACCGCCCGCACGCACCCGTCAACGACATGCTGCGTGACGGGTTCCACCAGAGCGGCGACCAGGGCGGGGCGGCGCCATACCACCCGAATTCGCTGGACGGCGGCTGCCCGTTCCTGGCAGACGACACGTCGGCCGCGTTCATCGACGTGCCCGAGAAGCTGGCTGCGAGCCACACGGTGCGTGAACAGCCCGCAAGTTTCGACGACCACTTCAGCCAAGCGACCTTGTTCTATCGCTCGCTGTCGCCGGTTGAGCGCGAGCATGTGGCCCAGGCCTATTCGTTCGAGTTGGGCAAGTGCTTCGAGCAGGCTGTCAAGGAGCGTCAGGTCAGCCACCTGGCGAACATCGACGACGAGCTCGCCGAGCGGGTCGCGGCGGCACTGGGTATTCCCGTGCCGAAGCCGACCGTGCCGCCTGCCACCGATGTCGAGGCGAGCCCCGCGCTGAGTCAGGTCGGCGAGTCCTGGCCGGTGGCCGGCCGACGGGTGGCCCTCGTCATCGACTCCGCGAGCGACAACGGTGGCGTCAAGAAGGTGCGCAGCAAGTTGCTCGCCGCCGGAGTGCTGCCGGTGCCCGTCGCACCGCATGGCGGCCAGGTGGCGGGCGTAGACGCGCAGCGCACCTACCTGACGGCGGCGTCGATCGAATTCGACGCGATCATCCTGTTGACGGCCGCGGCACCGGGCGAGGACGCGGACCCGAACCTGGACACCAAGGCGGGGTATGACGACTCACCCGACCGCACTGTCGATCCGCGGGTGGAAAAGCTCGTGGGGGAGTGCTGGCGTCACTCGAAGTCGATCGGCGCGATCGGCGGTGGCCTCGACGTGCTTCCCGCGACCGGTGTGCCGGCTGGGGCGCCGGGTGTGCAGGTTGGGGAGACGGTCGAGGTGGTCGAGGCCGTGCTCCACGATCTGCAGCAGCACCGAGTCTGGCAGCGCTTCGCGGCGGAAGGACGCGCGCTCTGATGAATGTGCCGAGAACAGATGCGCTGCAGCGACTTTCGGCGAGTGGCGTCTCGGTGTGGCTGGACGATCTGTCGCGCGAACTGCTCGCCGGGGAGCTCGACGACCTCGTCGAGCACTACTCGGTGGTGGGCATCACCTCGAATCCGACCATCTTCGCGTCGGCGCTCGCACAGGGCAACCGTTATGACGAGCAGCTGAAAAACCTTGCCTTCGAGGGTGTTTCGGTGCAAGAAGCGGTGTTCCGGATCACCACGGACGACGTGCGATCGGCGTGCGACCGCCTCCGGCGGGTGTATGACGCCACCAACCGCCGCAACGGCCGGGTCTCCATCGAGGTCGATCCCGGCCTGGCCCATGACACGCAGGCGACCGTAGAGGAGGCGCGCCGGCTGTGGAACACCGTCGACCGGGAGAACCTCTTCGTCAAGGTTCCTGCGACGCCGGAGGGCATTCCGGCGATCGAGCAGCTGATCGGTGAGGGCATCAGTGTCAATGTGACGCTGATCTTCTCACTGAGTCGGTACCGCGAGGTGAGCGCGGCATACATCGCCGGACTCTGGACGGCCGCGGGGCGCAAGTTGAGCCTGGCACCGATCGCCTCGGTCGCGTCATTCTTCGTGAGCCGGGTGGACGCGGCGGTCGAGAAGCTGATCGGTCCCGACGATCAGGCGGCCGCCGAGGCCCTCCGCGGCCAGGTCGCGATCGCGAACGCTCGCCTTGCCTACCAGAACTTCAAGGAGACGCTGCGCAGCGATGACTGGCGCGACCTGCGCGAGCAGGGCGCTCGGCCGCAACGTCCGTTGTGGGCGTCGACAGGCGTGAAGGATCCCGACCTGCGCGACACGCTCTACGTCGAGGAACTCGTCGCACCCCAGACGGTGAGCACGATGCCACTGCGCACGTTGCAGGCGGTGGCCGATCACGGTCGCATCACCAGCGACACAATCACCGGCAATTACGGCGCCGCGCAGCGAACCATCCGTACCGCCGAGGACCATGGCGTCGACCTGGCCCAGGTCACCGAAGAGCTGGAGCAGGACGGGGTGCGAAAGTTTGAGGCGAGTTGGGCGGAACTCGCCGGCACGGTCCACCAGCAGCTTGCGCAGCTGGAAAAGCAGGAGCAACGTGAATGACGTCAAGCGTGACCCGGCGGTGGACGCTGTGGCGGGCGCTGACGGGTTCGAGCGCGTGCGGAGCGAGACCGTGCGTGATCACGAGGAGCTCTACGCCTCCCGCTGCCGTCGGGCAGGCGGGCACCTGGCTCGCAGATACCCAGCCGCTGATGGTTGACGCGCTCGCCCGACTTTCGCCCGGCAAAGCCGTCACGGCTTACGATCTCGGGGCCGGGATCGGTCGCCATACGCTCCCGATGCTGGGCCTGTTACGGCCGGGTCCGAGGTTTACGCGGTCGACCTCCTGGAGTCCGAACTTGATCGGATCAGCGGCGCCGACTCACGTGAGAACGGCGTAATCCTGCACACGGTTCAGGGGGATCCTGTCGACTTCACCTTCCGGACGCCGGCCGACCTCGTCATATTCTTCTCCGCCATCGAGCACTTGCCCGATGAAGAGCGAATTCGTAGTCTGCTGGAACGGATCAAGGTCGCGATGAATCCTGCTGGGGTGGCGGCCGCTGGGATCGTGGCCGACCGATTCGAGGAGGTCGGTGACGATGGGAAGCGGCGTCCCGCGCTGCTGGGGAGCGGCTTGTCCGCGTCGAGAGCGCACGAACTACTTACGGAAGTGTTCGATGGCTTGCCATCGACTATGTGCGCTCGAACCCGGCTGAGGTGGACGCAGAACGAGACGGCGAGCACTACACGCTCAACTCCACCCTCGTGACCTTTCTGGCGAGACGACCTACCGCCATCACTGCGCCGCACTCCTCGCCGCCCGTGTGACGTGATGTTTTGAGAAGCACTTGGCGGTGCACTGCTCGTTGGCCGCTGGTAGAGAGACGCGTGGTTCTCGACCCCGTTGGTCCTGCTCCCATGCGCCTGGCAGCTCGTCGCACTTCTAGCGCGTGGCGATGTGGCCGTTTCGTAATTCGTTCCCCACCGACACGGGTGAAGTCGGCCAGGTATGGGTACAGCAGACGTACACCACTCGCGCTGGCCGCTCACGAGCAAGCCAGACCAAACGAAGGAGTCAGTACCGTGATCATCTTGGGTGTCATCCTGCTCATCATCGGCCTCGTCGTGGCATCGCTCCACGTGCTGGTGGTCATCGGCATCATCGTCCTGGTCATCGGCGTGGCACTGGCCGTCCTGGGTCGCACCGGCCGTGCAATCGGAGGGCGTAACCATTGGTACTGAGGCCAGCTCTGAACCCTAAGCTTGGCTCCGGCTCGACGTCATGACGATGAGTCGGTCCGGTGTGCGGCGGACGTCCGCCGCGGCGTTAGCCACGCCAAGATCGTGGGCGAACACGCTGCGTGCGGCAGTGAGGCGGGCCGGGCGGGAAACGCCATACGGCAGTGCTCCTGCTCCGGGCTACGAAAGAGTCAGCCTGGATCCACCGTCCGATGATTTCTTGCGGCGGAATGCGTGAGTGTCGAAACAGGGACGGGCTGCGTTCGAACCGGCCCGTCTCGATGTTGCCGAGCTTTCGGTCGATGCCCTGCAGCACCGGCTGCAGCGGTTCGGGCCCCTGCGAGATGAGGTCCCTGCGAGTCCTTTCAGTCGAGAGCGATCCACAGGATTGATAACCCACGCGCGGTCCCGTCAAACGACCGCCACCGCGCTGGGTCGGTGAGTGCGGCAGCACCCCAGGGAACGACAGCAGGTTTGCGCCGGGCCCTTCGTGGGCACACCTATGGGTGGCGCGGTCCACGGTGGACCTCCTGCCGCTGTGTAGCGCCCCTGATGAGGAGTTGACATCCATGAACGGAACGACCTGGATCTGGATCATCATCGCGATCATCGTGATCCTGATCATCGTCGGGATCGTGGTGACCTGGGCTCGCAAGCGGAGACTGGACATGAACCGCTCCCAGGCGGCCGAGCTGAGGGATGACTCCGCCGAGCACAATCTGGCGCTGCGTGAGCACGAGGCGTCGGCGGCCAGGGCCGCGGCCGAGGCGCGCGCGGGCCAGGCGGATGCCGACCAGCGCGCCGCGCAGGCCGAGCAGCTCAAGGTCGAGGCCGATCGGCAGGACGAGGACCGCAAGGTGGCGCGGCACGAGCATCACGAGCAGCTGCGTAAGGCCGACGCCCTCGATCCAGACACGAGGACGGATCGTGAAGGTTACCAACTCGATGCGAACGGGAACCGGATCAGTCCCGACGAGCCCGGTGGCACGGCCACCGGCCATACCGACGACGCCACCGCGGCCGATGAGCGAAACACCCGACGCGACAGCTGAGCTATTGCACCGACTGGGCGTGCGGTCGACACGCGCGGCCGCGCCGCGACCGTACCGACCCCCGAAAGATGGTGCGGTCGCGGCGCCACGGACCAGCTCATGGCCGCTGGTCGGCGAGCGCGCGGGCGGACTCGAGCAGCATCGCGTGGACGAAAGCCTGCGGCAGGTTGCCACGCATCTGCCGCTGGTTGACTTCGAACTCCTTCGACAGCAGTCCCGGTGGAACAGCACTGACCAGCCGATGACGAGGATTACGTGGACGCTTTGACTGGGATTTCGAAAACCGATGCGTTGCAACAGCTATCGGTGAACGCCGCGACGCTGTCCCGACCCGGGATGCTGCAGACCATTGCGCTTGGCCTGCGGGCCGGAGCAGCGGGCACGACTGTGCTCAGCCTGGTGACGTATGCCGACATGGCTGCTCGCGGCCGACCGTCGAGCTCGGCGCCGGAGCAGCTCGCAGCTCGGATGGCGGGGACTATCGGCATACCGCTCAGAAAGGGAGAGCAGCAGGCGGAGGCGCGCGCGCAGGGCTGGGGCGCCCTGCTCGGCATCGGCAGTGGACTGGTGGCCGGTGTGACTTGCAGCTTCCTGGTGCGCCGCTGTCGGCCACGCGATGTCGTCCTCGCCACAGTGCTCAGTGCCGGAGTCATGCTGGCGAGCGACGTCCCCTTGGTCGCAGCCGGCCTGACAGACCCGCGGACCTGGGGAATGAGCGGCTGGCTGTCCGACATCGTTCCGCACGCGGCGTACGGCATGACCACGGCTCTTGCGCTCCGCTGACGAGCCGCCTCGAGGCTCGTGATCGTCGCGCTGGGGTTGAAGACGCACGCGGCGGGTACAACACGTTTACTACTGGCTGTCCGAGACCCTGACAGCGATCATCACCGGCGTCGAAGGGCTCCACATGAGCAGGATCACCGGCCAGCAGTCTGCGACTCCCGACAGACCAGCTGCGCGCGTTCGTTATGTCGGCTCGTTCACGGAGCTGTCCCGGCAGGTCAAAGACAGCGATCTGCTGGACCGCCGCTACGGCTGGTACTGGTCGCGGATCATCGGCATCGTCCTTGCGTACGCCGCGGTGTGGGTGGCCGTCGTCATCATCGGCGATTCGTGGTGGCAACTGGTCGTGGCGGGTGTCCTCGCGGTCATTTCCGCTCAGATCGGCTTCCTGGGTCACGATGCCGCCCATCGCCAGGTCTTCCGGTCCTGGCAATGGAACGAGTGGACCAGCCGGGTGCTCAGTGGGCTGTTCTTGGGGCTGAGCTATGGCTGGTGGGACAAGAAGCACAGCATGCATCACGCGGCTCCCAACCAGGAGGGTATCGACCCGGACATCGCGTCGGGCGCTCTCGCGTTCACCCCGGACCTGGCCCGGGCCCGGCAGGGGATGGGCGCGGCATTCGCCCGGAGGCAGGGCTGGCTGTTCTTTCCGTTGTTGACCTTGGAGGGGCTGAACCTGCAGCTACGCGGCGTCCAGACCGTGACCAGCAGGCGCCCCTTGCCGCAGCGCTGGGCGGAGGCCTCGCTCATAGGGGTGCGGCTGGTGGCCTACCCGATCGCGCTCCTGCTGCTGTTGCCTCCGGGCAAAGCCGGCGCGTTCTTCGGGCTGCACATGGCGCTGTTCGGTGTCCTGCTGGGAGGCTCGTTCGCGCCGAATCACAAGGGTATGCCGTTGGTGCCGCACGGCATGAAGGTCGACTTCCTGCGTCGGCAGGTGCTGATGTCGCGCAACATAGTGGGCGGGCCGCTGGTCGACTTCGCGATGGGCGGGCTGAACCGGCAGATCGAGCATCATCTGTTTCCGAGCATGCCGCGTCCTAACCTGAGGCGCGTCCAGCCGCTGGTCCGGGCGCATTGCGCCAAGCACAACGTGACCTACACGCAGAAGACGCTGTGGCAGTCCTACAGGATGGTTATTCGTTACCTCAACCAGGTCGGCATCGGTGCGCGAGACCCGTTCGACTGCCCGCTCGTGCGCAGATACCGCGGATAGAACCACCGTCGGTGAGGCTGTGTCGCGACGTTTGTCCGGGTGTTGACGGGGTAAGGACCGAACTGACCACACAGGAGCGTCAGGAGACAGTCATGCGCTCAGCAAACCCCTTGGTACGACTGACAACTCAGCTTGAGGACGACGACTCGCTCGATCAGATCGCGGGGATCGTGTTCCCGATCAGCCAGGCGCTGGTGCGGTCACCGACACGACGCGACCTGCTGCAGGGCGGGTGGCTGGGACACGCCGTGCACCCGATGATGACCATGGCACCGCTCGGCATGTGGATCTCCGCCGGCGTGCTGGACGTCTTCGCCGGGCGGCACGCGGCTCCAGCCGCGCGGAAATTGGTCGGTGCGGGCCCTGCTGTCTGCGTGGCCGACCGCGGTGACCGGTCTCGCGGAGCTGGCGAGCGCCGACCGGCGGGAGCTGCGGATCGGTGCTGTGCACGTCCTGGCGAACACGACCGGCTTCGCGTTGTACCTCGCGTCATACCGCGCCCGGAAGCGCAACCATCACGGCCGGGGCGCCGCGATCGGTCTGGCCGGCTTGGCCTGCGTCGGCGCGGGCGGCTACTTCGGTGGTCACCTGGCGTCGGTGCGCAAGATGTCGAGCGTCAACCCGGCATTCCAGCACGTCGGACGCGATGCATGACAGAAAACTCGGCCGTGCCGAAGCCCCACGCTCGGCACGGCCGCTTCGATGTCCTCCACAGCTGGTTACTCCTTGACGTTGCGCGACGTCACCAGTACGGCCGGTGATCAGCGCGCGAGGAAGCGGCCCACAATGTTGTTCCACTCGTCGGCGTGACTCATGGTGACACCGTGTGGGCCGCCCTTGATCACGTGCAGCTGACTGCCCTCGATCGCGTCGTGGGTGCGCTGCCCCGAGCCCTCGAACGGCACCAGCGCGTCGGAGTCGCCGTGGATGATCAGGGCCGGCACGGTCACCGCGGCGAGATCGGCCCGGAAGTCGGTGGTGGCCCAGGCCTTCAGGCACTCCTCGGCGGCCGACTGATCCGACTGCAGCGCCTGGCACATCGTGTCGCGCTGGACGTTCTCCCCGACGGCCAGGTTCCCGTTCGCCGAGAGGAGCTGCGTGGTGAAGTCGTCGAAGAAGGCGTGCCGGTGGACCTGCAGCGCGGTCAGCATCTCGCCGGCGCGCTCCTTGTCCAGCGGTCCGTCCGGGTTCTTCGCGGTCTTCGCCAGGTATGGCGGAACGGCCGATGCGAACACCACGCTGCGGACCCGGTCGGCGCCATACCGGGAGAGGTAGCGGGCGACTTCGCCGCCGCCCATCGAGAAGCCCACCAGGGACAGATCCCGCAGGTCAACTTCCTCGATCACCGCCTGCAGGTCGGCCGCCAGGTAGTCGTAGTCGTAACCGGCGGCCGGCTTGTCGCTGCGGCCGAAGCCGCGCCGGTCGTAGGTGATGACGCGCAGTCTCGCGTCGCGCAACGCGGGCACCTGGGGTGCCCACGATTCACCGGACAGTGGCCAGCCGTGGATCAGCACCACCGGGCGGCCGGTGCCGCCGCTGTCTTCCACATGGAGCTTCGTGCCGTCGTGAGCGATCACCGTCATGATGCACTCCATACCCATTTCTTGCGGGTCCAGCACCGCTGGGCCGATGGAGCCGGGCCTGACGCAGTGTGCGCTCGGGCTACGGAGTCTTCTCGGTGGCAGGCACATCTCCGGTGGTGAGGACCTGCGTGGAGGTCAGAGTGCCCTGGGCGAGCTGGGCGGCAACCTGCGACAGGCGAGTATGGGTGCGACGGGCGTAGGCGCGCAGTGCGGTGAACGCGTGGTCCATGTCGGTCGCTCCGGAGGCGGCCAGAATGCCCTTGGCCTGCTCGATGACGACACGGCTGCTCAGCGCACCTTCGAGCTGAGCGACCATGACACTGCGGTGATGGATCGCCCGCTCGGACAGAATGCCGATGGTCGCCACATCAGCCAGCGCCCGCGCGACATCCAGGTCGGCCTCGGGCATTGCCCCGGTGCGGGTCCGGAAGAGGTTCATCGCGCCGATGACCTCGTCCCGCAGCCGCATCGGCACGGCGTCCACGGCATGGAAGTCCTGCTCAGCGGCGGCCTGCACGAACCGTGGCCACCGCTCGGTGTGCTCGGCCAGGTCGGGTGCCGACACCGGCTCCCCGGAGCTGACGCAGTCGACGCACGGCCCTTCGTGGGCCTGTTGCTGGAAGAGCTCCAGCAGCCGGGTGTGCTCACTGGAGGAGGCCATTACCCGTAGACCGCCGCGTGGATCGACCAGCAGAATCCCGGCCGCGTCGGCGCGCAGCAGGTCCACGCAGTGGTCGACCAATTCCTGCAGCAGGTCGGTGATGTCGTAGTCGCCGACGAGGGTGTCGGACAGTTCCACGAAGGCCCGCACGAGCTGCTGTTCGCGATCTGCTGTAGTCATGGCGTCTCCTGTGCGTTCCCCGCGATGCAGGTTCGTCTTCGAGTGTAAAACGGTGCGTCCCGTCGGGACCTTTTGCTCGTTGCGTCCTCGATCACGGTGGGCCCGTATCGTCGGCTTGCAGGACCAGGCGGCGCGCGACAATGTCGGCGGACACGTCCTCCAGGGTGCGGCCGTGCGCGAAGGCGTGGGCGCGAAGTCGCGCGAACGCGATCGCGGACGGGACGCCGCCGAGCTGGACCATCGACATGCCCGTTGCCTGATGGACCACCCGGCTGCCCGGGATACCGTCGCCGAGCCATGCACCGTCGTGGCCGTCCACCAGGACCCATTTCTCGCCGACCTGCGACAGCGCCGCAGTGAGAATGTCCGAGGCACCCAGTGCGAACGCCAGGTCGTCGCGGTCCAGCTCTCCGGCCGCCCGCGAATAACACAGCGCTATCCCGATCACGGTCGCTCCCAAACGCATCGGGAAGGCGAACAGCGCCGCCACCGGCAGGCGGGCCAGTCGGTCGATCAGGCCCGGCCACGCTGCCTGCCACTCGGCGTGGCCCAGGTCTGGGACCAGCACCGGCCGTGCCCTGGTGAACGCGTCCAGACTGGGCCCTTCCCCGACGATGTGCTGTGCCTGCTCGACAGCGATGATCACCTCGTCGGTGGCGGTCAGGGTATGCCGCTGCGTGTCCGAGGACATCAGCGTGATCGCGGCGCCATCACCGGGCAACGCCCGCGAGCCGATCTCGGCGACCGTGGTCGCCGTTGTCGGGTCGTCACCATCGGCTCGCATGACCGCGTCCAGGGTGGCCCGTAATCGACTCAGGTCATCCATTGCGGCCGCACCTGCCGTCCGGCAATGCGGGTGTCCATAGCCTCTCCCATCCGCCGAACATCGGCTGTGGAATCAGAGGGGATGACACGGCCTCCCACGGACACCACCGGTCTTGACCCTACGCGGCCGGGCGAGCCCCAGCGGCGTCCACCCGGCCATTGCCTACCCGCGACCGACTGCAGGGAGACGACTCGGTGGCGGCCTGCCGTTCGTCGGCGTCGTCGTTTTCGGGTCGCCCGGTTCTGCGGCAGGCGTTGTCGCGACGGGGGCGAGCTGGTCCAGCACGTGGGCCAGGACAGGATCCGCGCTGGGGTCGGGCCGTTGGTGTCCGCAACTGACCTCGCAGACCAGCGCGGCGATCTCGCGGATCTTGATGTTGGTGTCCCGCGACACGCGATCCAGGACGGCGAACGCCGTCTCGGCGTCGATCCGGTACTGCAGCATCACGACGCCCTTGGCCTGCTCGATCACCGGCAGGCTGAGCAACGCGCTCTGCAGGCCACGGATCTGCTCTTGCAGCGCCGCCATGTCTGGGGGAATCGGCTGGTGATCACCGGCGGGGAAGCGGACGACATCGGAATGGGTCATCAGAGGTGGTACCTCCTACTGGGAATCAGCTCAGTGGAGCCACCGGGGTCTGGGGTGACCAGGTGATCAATTGTAACGTCCTTGGTACCTCGTGGAGGGGCGGCCGACGGCCCCCACCCGCAGCAGACCGTCACTGTCCCCGAGCATTCCTACTCCTGGCGGGACTGCTGCACACCGGCGCGGTCGATACCCGCGACGGGATCCACACGCCCCTCAGCCCCACCGACCCGGATGCTCCCTCTCTACTGGACCTGGCACCCACGGTCCACCAGGCCTCGGGCATGGTCTCGGTGCAACTCAAAACCGACACCGCTGCAGCCTTGGACCGGCTTCGCTCCTTCGCAACCGACCACGACATACCCCTCGACGAAGTGGCCGCGCACGTCGTCAACCGGCAGCTCCGGTTCGACGACCCCGAATAAGCCCCGGGCACGTTGCGCGCTACTACACGCGACGCCGTTGTATGGCGAGCAGGCTCGGTCAGTCGGCCCGCTCGAACTCGCCCTTCATCGTGGCGAGGGTGCGCCTGATGTTGCCACGCTGAAAGTCCGCGAAGAGCTTGCCGCCGGTGACGGCGCGGTCGAAAACGGCGGCGGCCTGGTCCGGCCACCTCGTCCGTCCGTCGGTCCAGGTCTCGGTGATCCGGGTGCCTCCGTCGACCTCCTCGAAGGCATAGGCCCAGGTGGCGATCCGGCCGCGCAGCGTCGGCTTGCGGGCACCGATCATGCGTACGTCGAAGGCGAAGAGCCGTCCGGGGTCGGAGGCCGTGACGACGCACTGGGTCACCCAGCGGGCCCGGCCGCGGCGGTTGGTGCCGTCGAAGGTCTCGCCCACCTCCAGCGGACGGCCTTCCGCCGGTGTGGTGGCGCCGATGTTCTCCGGGCTCCACCTCGGCATCTGCGCCGGGTCGGCGACCTGCTGCCAGATCGTCTCGGCATCGACGTCGATGACGATGCTGTCGCTGACCGCCATGGTGCGGCTCATTCGGGTCCTCTCGTTTCGGGAGCGCTGACCCGCGCGCCACGTGGCCACCAGTACTCGTGTCGCAGCTGGTGGAGTCGGATTATTGACAACACGGCAGGTCCGGCCGTCGGCGGGTCTGGTCGAACTCCTTTACTGCCGGGCACATTCAGCGTTGTACCCGCTGCCACCAAACGGAACCGGTGTGCCGGGGCAGACCGGACGACGTGCGCCCACATTGTCGGGCGCTTGACAATGCCCGCACCTGACCCGCACCGTGGAACACGGCCTTCGAGCAGCGGGGGCACATCACCTGACCGCTGCTCTCGAAGCAGCGGTCACCGGCCCCACTGGAGGCCAGCATGACCATTGACAACGACATTCCCACCCATGCACCGGGATCCGTGCGCGCTTTGATCGGCGAACTGGCACAACTCGAAGACGCCATACGCCGCGCCAGCACCTACGTTTCCCGGAGCGTCAACGGGCCAGTGCTCAACCCGCAACTGCTCGATCTGATCAAACGAGAAGCCGAGGTCGTGGCCGCACTGCGCGCGCGACGGTCACCCAGCGCGCTGCCTGTCCGACCGCAATCGCACGACGACTTTCCGGGAACGGTTCAGCTGCCCTGAGGCTTGCACGGCGGTCAGGAGGGGAGCGCTATGACGCCGACGCGCTGGGTACGTTCACGGCATGATCAGGGCCGCCATCGACCAACCGGGACACGTCCCAATAGGCGGTCCGGGCAGGCGTCGGCCAGGCTGACTCGCAGCTACCGGAGCACCAGCCGGCGGCCCCGAGAACCAGCCGACGGCCACCCCACTGGCGCAGTCCACGGTTCATCGAGGGCTGCGTCAGGCCAACGGTTGGACCGGTACTTGGTCTACCTCGTCATTGCGTCAGCAGTCGTCGCCAGCGGGCTCATCGTCCGGCACTTGCTGCACCGCGGCCGCGCGACAGACGAACCTGAACCAAGGTGAGCCGTCGTCGTTTTGGCGTAGATCTGTGAGACTCAGCGGCTGATTTGGCACACGGCCGTAACGAGGACGATGACGAGGAACGCAAGCATCCCCATCAGGTAGGCGGCGACACCACCTCCCCGGATCGCTGTGGCGCGGGTCCGCCATACCCCGCTGACTTGGCCAGCAGGCGGCGCGAGGACCTCGGCTTGCCGACTTATCGCCCGGGCACGCTTTCGGAGACGGTTGACTTGTGGGCCGGGCCCAACGAGCAGCACCGGGTCAGCGACCCGTCCGCGCGTGTCGCCGGACCGGAGTGATCGCAGTCCTGACCTTCATGCGCTATCTCTTACCCCGTAGCCGGTCCGGTGACACCCCGACCGCACCGGAGGACGTCAGCGCCGACCCAGTAGGCGCTGCCCGGCAAAGCCGGCCGCTTCTTGTCAGCGGTCACTTTCACGTGCGCAGGCGACACGGTGGCACCGTCGAGCGACACGAAGGTCAACCGGCGCCGGCCGATCATGCCGATGGTCACGCAGCCGAACACCGGTTCATCGGTGGTGGTATCGACATACACCGATTCCAGCGTGCCAACTTTGTGCCCGGATTGGTCGACAACGTCGCGGCCGCGCCAGTCTCGAATGTTCTCCGCGTGAAATTGCATTGCTTCGGCTCCTATGCTTCTGGACACATCCAGTGCCGTACCCGCTGTGGCGAAACGGAACCGGTCGTGCGCAGACGCCGGGGATGCTCCAGCTGCAGTTTGCGGGTCAACGCCTGTCGCGCGGTGCCGGCGTGGTCGAGGTCTTGTGACAGGACCGCAGAATTGCCAGGTGATAGTGGTGGGCCACGCGCCCGGTGCGCAATCGGATGCGTAACCAGCGGGCCCGGGCGGGGACGGGGCGCGGCACGACGGCGCCGATGCTACAGGCGACTCCGGCCAGCGCCAGGGCCGCGGCGAGGAACGCCCAGGCGAGCCCGGTCGCGCCGCTCAGCGACAGGGCGAGCAGGGCGCTGAAGCAGCCCAGTGCACCCCCGGTGCGGATCAGCCGGACACGTCGCGTCCAGCCGTGGCGGCGGGTGACCAGTTGTCTCATGAACTCCGGATCATCGAGACACAGGTCGATCATCAGCAGCTTGAACGCGCGCTCGTCCTGCGGAGTCAGTGCCACCACGGCCTCCTGTGCTTCATGAGTCCTCACGCCTCGCGCTCGTCGCGCCGCAGGCGTGCCCCGCGAGCGACATCGTCGTCCTCCTTGGCACGCGCCTTGTCGATCTTGCGGGTGTCGCGGGGTGGGAGCTGGATGGTTTCCTCCGCATGTATGCCGGCCTGTAGCTCACGGCCGCGCTCGAGCTCGGCGTCCAGCTGGGCGCCGAACAACAGCGCCAGGTTGGTGATCCACAGCCAGAGCAGGAAGACGATGACGCCGGCGAAGGGCTGTTTCACGTTGGGGGTGGCGTAGTAGAGCAGCGCCACGATGAGCACCACGATCGCGAGCATCACCGGCCACTTGGCGATCCGCCATACCAGCACCGCGGTGGAGCCCAGTCCGATGGCGTTGCTGACGGAATTGGCCGCGGGCCCACTGACGACCAGACCGACGAGGACCAGCGCGGACAGGATCACCGTGACAAGGGTGACCAGCAACATCACCGGACAGTGCGGCCCAAGCCACGGCGCGGCCCCATGGCGTGCTCGGTTCGTGCATCCGCTCGGCGTTCTTGCCAGACGTGCCCTCGGGATTCTCGTTCGTGTCGTTCGTGTTCTTGCTCATGTCCTTCCTCGTTCATTCAGAGGTCTGCTGCCGGCGGGCGCGGCGGAGTATGTCGGCACCGATCCCCGACGCGGTCAGTCGTCGGGTCGTCGGGCCGGAGGTGTCGTGTCCGACCGCACCTGGTGGAGCGGATCCGTCTCCACGCTGCTGACCGTCGCCGCCCGACGGGTAGTAGCGGAAAAGCTCCTGTTCCTCCTGGGGGCTCAGGTGCTCATCGGACTCCACCTGCGGGGCGTCCTTGATGGTCTTCTTGTCATACGGCACGCGTAGCTGCGAGCCGTCCGCGTCCGCCTGGGTCAGTGGGACGAAGGAGGCCGCGCCGCCGAACATGCCGGTCTTGATGGTGACCCAACGGGGCCTGCCCGAGTTGTCGTCGACATAGACCAGGTCGATCTTGGCGATCTTCGACCCGTCGTCGCCGACAACGGTGCCGTGCTCGAGCAGGGTTGGGATCTGGTCTGTGTTGATCATCTGTTCCTCCCAATGGGACTGGTGCCTCGTGGACTCGGGACGCCGATCTGACGCCCGGTCACCTGTCGCTGGGCGGTGAGGTTCGGTAAGGCCACCTCCAGCACAGGCATGGCTGCCGGGGTCCGGGGCGACACTGCGGCGAATACCAGGTGTCGACGCCGCTTCAAGCGGAGTAACTACCCCCGACGGGCGAAGAAAAACGTCACTCGGCACATTCGGGAGGATCGGCACGGGTTTACGGGCCGACCGATCCCCGGTGACACACACCTGGGTGATCGGCCGTTTGAGGCGTAAGTTGAAAGGGAAATATGAGCGGGGGTGGGGCGTGTGTTTGCCGTATTCCTTTCACCTGTTCAGACCGACGAAACTGTATGGAAGCGAGGTGGCCCCGTGTCGCATGAGACAAAAGACTTCGGTCGTGCTCGGGCGTTCGAGCAGATCAGCCGTGATCTGATGCACGCCGGAGGCGAGCAGCCGACCCTGGCGTTGATCACCGAGCTCGCAGTCGAGACGGTCCCGGCATGTGATGCCTGCGGTGTCTCGATCCGCCGCACCGACGGCACAGTGGACACACCGGCGTGCACCTCGCCGCTGGTGGAGAAGGCCGACGCGCTGCAGTACGAATTCGGGGAAGGCCCCTGCCTGGACGCGGTGTGGAAGCTCGACACCTACGTCATCGAGGACATGGAGTCCGAGAAGCGTTGGCCCCGCTGGGCACCCGCAGCCGCTGAGCTGGGTTTCCGAGCCATCCTGAGTGTGCGCCTGGACACCCCGGAGCGCACCCTCGGCGGGCTCAATCTCTATGCCCACGCCCCGGACGTCTTCGACAACACGGACGTGATGATCGCCAGTATCTTCGCGCGCCACGCCGCCAACGCTCTGACCGCCACCCGCCGCAACGACGGCTTGCACACCGCACTCCAGACTCGCCAAGCCATCGGGATCGCCCAGGGCATGCTGATGCAGCGATACGGGCTCAACCTGGACCAGGCGTTCGAGGTGCTGCGCCGCTACTCCCAGGAGCAGAACATCAAGCTCCGGGTGGTGGCCGAGGAACTGGTCGCCGCGGGGACCATCACGCAGGGCATCGGCGCAACACTCAACGAGGCCGAGCCCGAGACCGCATCAGCCGGCAGCCCGCCTCAGCAGGTGTCCCGACCCGCAGTCTGAGTCCGCCGCGCGGGACCGGCAACCCATCCCGCATCGAGCCGCCGTAGGCGGCTGGCCCGTTTGATCACTCCCGCGCTCGGGTAGCTGCTCCGTCAGGAAGCCTGCCGTGCTGCGCGAGGAGAACCTGATGGAAGCCCGGATCATTCTGCGCGTCGACGGTCGGCGACGCGCCCTGACGGTCGACACTCGCACGAGCCTGTTGGATGCGCTGCGGGATCGACTGGGTGTCACGGTGCCGAAGAAGGGCTGTGATCGCGGGCAGTGCGGCGCGTGCACAGCGTTGGTCGACGGCCGCCGCGCGACCACGTGCCTGTCTCTCGCGGTCGCCAATGACGGCGCCGAGGTGGTGACGGCAGGCGGACTGGCCGATGACGAGGGCCAGCTGCACCATGGGGGCAGCCCCACGGAGGGCGCCATGACTGAAGCCGAGGCGCCGAAAGACCTTGTGGCGAAACAGTTTGCGGCGCACTCGTTCGGAGCGCAGTTCGCCGAGGTGCGAGTTCACCGCGACACCGGGGAGATTCGTGTGCCGCGCATGTTGGGCGTCTTTTCCGTCGGGCGGATCATCAATCCGCGCACCGCGCGCTCCCAGCTGATCGGCGGTATGACGATGGGCCTGTCGATGGCTCTCTTCGAGCACAGCGTGATGGACCCGAGCTTCGGGCACATCGTCAATCACGATTTCGCGGAGTACCACATCGCGGCGCACGCGGATGTCGCCGACATCGAGGCGGTGTGGCTCGACGAGTCCGACCCGCACACCAATCCGATGGGGACCCGAGGCATCGGCGAGATCGGCATCGTCGGTGCGGCCGCGGCGATCGCGAATGCCGCCCACCACGCGACTGGCGTGCGCGTGCGCGATCTTCCGATCACTCCCGACCAGTTCGTCAGCGCAGAGGAGACATGAGATGTCACACGTGGAGCATTCATCCGGTCAGCAGGACACCGGACGGCAGGAGGCCGAACAGGTCGAGCTGACCGATAAGGGAAAGCGCACGATCTGGACGTGGGCTTCGGTGATCGCCGTCGGCGGGTTCCTGTTCGGCTACGACACCGGCGTGATCTCCGGGGCGCTGCTGTTCATCAAGACCGACTTCCACCTCTCCTCCACCGAACAGGGCGCGGTCGTCAGTCTGCTGCTGCTGGGCGCGATGGTCGGCGCACTCGGTGAGGGCCGAGTGGCCGACTCGCTCGGACGTCGCAAGGTGCTGGCTCTGGTCGGAGTGATTTTCCTGATCGGCACCGCGATCGCAGTCTTCGCCACCGGTTACGTCATGTTGCTGGTCGGCCGGGTGGTGCTCGGTCTCGCAGTCGGCAGCGCCTCCGCGCTGGTGCCCACCTACCTGGGCGAGCTCGCACCGGCGCAGGTCCGCGGCCGGGTGCTCACCCTCAACCAGCTGATGATCACGATCGGGATCATGGTCGCCTACCTGGTCAACCTGGCGTTCTCCAGCGTCCAGAGCTGGCGCGGGATGTTTGCGGTCGGCGCGATCCCGGCGATCGTCATACTGCTCGGCGCCCTGATCATGATTCCGGAGTCTCCGGCCTGGTTGCTGACCAACGACCACACCGACAAGGCGCAGAAGGTCTACCGCCGGATCGCCGGCGACGAGGACGGTGGCCAGCAATTGCTGGAAGCGCGCCAGCAGGAGATGGAGGAAGAGCAGCACAAGAGCGGTGAGAAGGTCGGCTGGCGCGGCCTGTTCAACAAGGCGGTGCGACCGGCCCTCGTCGTCGGTGTCGTGCTGGCAGCCCTCCAACAGTTCGGTGGGATCAATACGATCATCTACTACGCACCGACCATCATGCAGAAGACCGGCTTGACCGCGTCCAACTCGATCTACTACGCCGTCGCCGTCGGCGTCATCAACCTGCTCATGACGATCGTCTCGCTGTGGGTGGTCGGCCGGATGGGGCGTCGCAAGCTGCTGCTCATCTCGATGAGCGTCATGCTGGTCGCGCTCGCAGTGATGGGCCTGTCGTTCGTGGCCTCCTGGGGTTCGGTCCTGTCGCTGGTGTTCATGGTGCTCTACATCGCGGGCTTCGCCGTCGGCATGGGGCCGCTCTTCTGGGTGCTGATCGGGGAGATTTTCCCGCCGAACGCCAGCGCGACGGGCTCCGGCGCGGCCACCGCAGTCAACTGGGCGTCCAACCTCATTGTCAGCCAGGTGTTCCTGACGGTGGTCACCACGATCGGCCTCGGCCAGACGTTCTGGTGCTTCGCGGTCATCTGCGTCTTCGCCCTGTTCTTCATCGGCAAGTACGTCCCGGAGACCAAGGACCGTGACTTCCCCGAGATCGACGAGGACATGCAGCACCGCTTCGGTCGGGAAGCAGCCCCGCAAGAGGCTGAGTCTCCCTCGTCGTCTTGACCCGCTCCAGGTTGTTGCCTGCTGACGCCGAGCACTGGCGACAGCTGATCGCGGGTGAGGTCGACGACGCCTGGCAGCGGGTGCGCAGCGGCGGCTGGCCCGCCATACAGGGGACGTTCGCCGCCACGGTCTCGTGGGTGATCGCCCGGCATCTGGTCCAGCACCATCAGCCGTTCTTCGCACCGATCGCCGCCGTCGTAGCGCTCAACGCCACCCGCGGGGAGCGCGGCACGAACGCGCTACGGATGCTGGCGGGCGTCATCCTCGGCATCGTCGTCGCGGAGGCGGCCGTCACGGTGATGGGCTCCGGATACGTGACCCTGGCGGTGGCGACGCTCGTCTCGATGCTGCTCGCCCTGGTGCTCGGCTCGGCTCGGATGATCATCGCCCAGGCGGCGGCGAGCGCCATACTGACCGTCGCCACGAACGCGCCCGGGGTCGGCCCGGCCCGACTGATCGACGCGCTGATCGGCGGCGGCGTCGCGCTGGTCGTCAGTCAGCTGCTGTTCCCGGCAGCGCCGCTCAAACTGTTGCACCGGGACGAATCCGCTGCCCTCGCCGGTATGGCGCGATCGATGCACCTCGCCGCCGAGGCCATCGAACGCAACGACGACGCACCCGCCGACCGCGCCGTCGAGCAGCTGCGCACCGTGCGTGACCGACTCACTGAGCTCGGCAAGACACGGCAACTGACGCTGCACACCGCCCGACGCACGCCGCGGTGGTGGCTGCGCCGAGAGCCGATAGTCCAGGAGGAGGAGAACGCCGGACAGCTCGACCTGCTGGGCAGCAGTTGCCTCGCGCTGACCCGGGCGATCATCGCCGCCGGCGAGGCTCAACTGCAATCGCTGAAGGGCGCGATCAGCGAGTTGGGCGACGTGCTGCAAGCACTCGCCACCGCTCCGACGAACCGCGACGTGCGCCAGCACGCGGCTGACGAGGCGCTGCGGATCGCCCGCAGCACATCGCAGATCTCACCAGACGCTCCGGAACCGGAACGGGCCGTGGCCTGGTCGATGCGGCAAGTCGCTCACGACACGATCATGTTTGCCGGCATCGACCCGGAGCAGTGAGGCCGGACCGGTAGCAGCAGAGCCACAATCCGCGGGCCTTGTCGGCGCGGAGTCTGATGCCCGGGTCGGAGCGTCGGCTTTCGACGGCACCCCGACCGGTCTCCGCGGAATTGAGGGCCGAGCGGGCTGGGTTATCAGTACCCGGTTCGCGGCGGCGTGCTCCAGCTGGTTGAGGAACGCTGCCGTCTCGTCGGCAGCTCGGCAGGGATGATCATTGCTTTCCCGCGCTATGGCCTGACAAGCATCCACGACAGCCAGCGGGTCCACGTCGCTCTCCGGTATGGGTGTCCACGTGTACCCGTGGTACAGGGCACGGTGGCCGTCATCGTCGCACTCGCCGCGATGGTGGGCGCCCTCGCAGTAACCGCTGGCGACGTGGCCGCGCAACAGCATGCGTCCCAAGCGATCGGGGTCCAGACCCTGATCGTCGCTGGCGACGGCCCGGACGCGGTACATCATCGCGGCCGTGACAAGGAAGTCGACCGGGTCACACTGGCGTACGAAGACACTCATGATCGATCCATTGTGGAGTTCGGAGGGGGTGTCCAGTGTTTCACCGGTCTGGTCGTATCGCCGGCCAGTGGTGTGCGACCAGGTCGCGGCAGTGCAGGCACAAGGTGACACGTGGGAATGCGCCCAGGCGCGCCACGCCGATCGGGTGTGTGCACGACTCACAGGTCCCGTACGTGCCGTACTCGATGCGCTTGAGGGCTGCGGTCGTCTCCTGCATCAGCAGCCGAACTTCGGCGACCGCGCCGTTACCGCGGTCGATCCGGGACGGCGGCGCGGCACCCAGGTCGCCTGGGTCATCGCCGGTCGCGCCGCAACGCACGTAGGTGGTGGCATCCGCGCCTGCCGTGACCAGTTCCTCGCGAAGCCGGAACAATTCTGAGTCCAAGCGCGCGCGTGCCCGCGCCAGGTCAGCGGTGGTCAGGCTGTGTCGGGTGCTTGTGTTGGGTTTCGTCACGACGTGCTCCTAACGGGAACCTGAGGTGGTGACGGCCCTGACTCACCCGAGCCAGGCAGAGCCCAGCCGACGCTGCGGGGACAGCGGCAGCAAATGTGTGAATAACGCTCCGGTCTGCCCTTACCCATTTACAGCGCACCTACACGTGAGGCCGCACGCGCTATGGGCAGCAGCGCTCCTTACCGCGCGAGCTGCCGGTAGATCTCATCGAATCTGGCAACCGTGCGCCGGGCAGCATGGCGCTCGGCGATGTGCCTGCTGACAGCGCACATCGTCCGCCGGTCCGCGGCGAGTAGCGTCAGCAGCGCCTGCGTAAGCGCGGTGATATCGCCGGGTGGGTAGAGGAAGCCGTTGGCGCCTTGCTCCACCAGGTGCGGCAGGGCGACCGCATTGGCGAGCACAACGGGCAGCCCCGTCGCGAGTGCTTCGAGGGTGGCAATGCTCTGCAGCTCCGCAATCCCTGGCATGCAGAACACGTCGCACGCGGCATACACCTCGGGCAGGATCGCGTCCGGCACGAAGCCGAGGAAGTGGGTCCGCTCCGCGATGCCGAGATCGGCCGCGAGCTTCTCCAACCGGGGACGGCACGCACCAGCGCCGGCGACCACGAAGTGGACCGGAACGGGAAGGCGGGCGAGTGCCTGTATCGGCTCCTCGAGCCGCTTGTCGGCGTCGAGCCTTCCGACATACCCGATGGTCGGCACGTCGGGGAGCGCGAGCGCTCGCCGGCTGGCCTCCGGACCTGAGCGCGGGTGAAACGCGTCGGTGTCCACGCCGCATGAAATCGGTTCGACCGCACGGCTCAGACAGTGCCGGCGTACCAGCGCGGCAGCCGTCGGGGTCGGCGCGGTCACCCGATCTGCGTTGCGGTACACCCGCTGGAAGTCGTACCACGCGGCACCGGCCAGCAGCGGGCGGCACGGACGTGGAATGTATGGCGTGAGGTTCTGCGGCATGAAGTGGTTGGTCGCCACCACCGGTATGCCGCTTTTAACGGCGGCCCGGATCGCTGCGCGACCGATCGTGAAGTGATCCTGTGCATGCAGCACGTCGGGCCGGATCCGCGCGACCAGTCCGTGCACGCGTCGAGACGCGCCGACCGGATTCGTGAAACGCAGCGGTGGATGGATCAGCAACGGTAGGGACGGCAGCCGGTGGACGCGGACCCCGTCGGGGTCGACGACCAGCTTCCGCGGCCCACTGTCCGAGGAACACACGACGTGGACCTCGTGTCCGTATTCGACCAGACCCCGGGCGAGCCGCCGGGCGAAGACGGAGCTGCCGCTGACGTCGGGCGGGTAGGTGTCGGTAGCTATCAAAATGCGCATCAGGTGGCACTCTGTTCCCGCGAGTGTGCTGGGTGGACGTGGGACAGTACGACGACACCGGCCGCGGTCAGCCCGGCCGCGAGCGCGACCCAGGCCAGATTCAGCGGCGCGGTCGGGATCTGGTCTCCGAACACGAGGACGCCGGTGAATGCTGCGCTCAACGGATCGACGACCAGCACAACGGCATACACCTCGGCGAATCGCGCCAGCCGGTAGGCGGACTGCTGCGCCACCCCACCGACCAGGAGCAGGGCGATCACCAGGAGTGTCGGCCAGCCCAGCACGGCATCGAGACTGGCCGCCGCCTGCCGCCCGATCGCCCCGATCAATGCCGCGCCCACCCCGAATGACGCTCCCGCGCCGGCCGCGATTGCCGCAGCACGCACGTCGAGGCTGACTCGCCGGCGCGGCAGGGCCAGCGCGACGCCGGCGATCCCGAGCGCGATCACGGTCATACCGACCGCGCCACGGGCCGGTACGTGCGTGCTGCCCTCACCATGCGGCAGCACGACCAGGAACGCAGCCAGCCCGACGATGACGATCCCCGATCCGATCAGCGCACGCGTGCTGGGCCGGGTCCGGTCCAGAGCCGACCTCGCACCCACCGCGAAGATCAGACCCACCGTGCCCACAGGCTGGATCGCACTCACCGGTCCGATGCTGAGCGCGACGACGTGCACCGCCACGCCGCTGACACTTGCCACCGCGCCAGTCAGCCAGCGCGGCTGCCGAATCAAGATGAGCAGGAAACGGATCCGGCTGATTCGCTCGGAGCGGACACCGACCGCGGTGCGCGACTGCAGCGCGGCTCCGACGGCGATCAGCAGGGCCGCGACCACCGCAAGCACCACTGCAAGCTGATACACCGCGATGCCTCAACTCGCGTCCTTCAGCGCGCGTGCCATGGCAGCACGTTCGCAGCCCGTCCTGGACAAGCCCTGCGAGCTCACCATCGGACCACCTCTTCCAGCTTCCGGCTCGTCGGTGGCGTGATTCAGCCGTCTGAACGAGACCCGTCGGACGGGGCCGGCGGTCCGTACCGGCCACGGGAGAGCCGCTCGGCGCGCCCCTCAGCCACCGCCTCCCGCAGTGCGCGGCGGAATCGCCCAGGACCCCAGTAGCGCCCGTGCACCATCTCGAACAGGTTGGAGGTATTGAGCGCTCCATGATCGGCCAACGCCCGGACGATGGACTCGATCTCGTCGTCGAGCACGTCAGGTGGTTCCGTCGGGTCTGACACAGACATCCGAGGCGACCAAAGCGTCCGGCCCGGACCCGGCCGGTACCGAGCCGCCCCGGTCGTCTGCCGCCGTTGCCGGCGTTCCTCCCGCGCCCTGATCCGCTCGTCCCGGGCCCGACGTTGCTCGTCCCTGCGTGTCTTCTCGTCGTCGTCGGCGTCGTCACCCGAGGACCCGGTGTCCTGAGTCTTCTGCTCGTGCTCCGCGCCGCCGCGCCCCTGTCCGCCGTCCTTCGCGTCTTCGGCAGTCAGCGGCATCGCGATGCTCTCCAGGCTCTTGCCCTCCGAATTCACCCCGAAGAGCAGCTCGACGACTCCGCCGATCGCCATCACCACAGCACCGATGATGAAGCCCAGAGCGATCAGCGAGGTGTCGCCGGAGTCGATGAACCGGCCGAACAGCAGTGGCCCCGCGATGCCGCCCGCAGCGGTGCCAATGGCATAGAAGAAGGCGATGGCCAGCGCACGCGTCTCCATCGGGAAGATCTCGCTGACCGTCAGGTAGGCCGCGCTCGCACCGGACGAGGCAAGGAAGAACGTCACCATCAGCATGGCTTCGAATCCCCATACGCCACCTGCCGATTCGACGACGACCCAGGCCAGGACCAGCCCGGCGACAGCCGAGCCGAGGTAGGAGATCGCGATCATCGGCTTCCTGCCGACCGTGTCGAACAGCCGACCGAGCAGCACCGGCCCCAGGAAACTGGCTACGGCATACAGGATGAAGAAGATCGGAATCCGGTCGGATGACACCTTGTATGCCTTGCCCAAGAGGGTTCCGAGGTCGAAGGTGATCCCGTTGTAGAGGAATGCCTGGCCGACGAACAACGAGAAGCCGAGGATCGCGCGTTTCGGATAGAGCTTGAACGCGACCTTGGCGATCTCCCGGAACGGGATCGCCTGGCGTTGCCGGACGGTGATGCTGTCGCCCGGCTCGGACAACTCTTGGCCCGTCTCCTCCTCCACGTCATCTTCGATGTCGCCGACGATCCGTTCGGCCTCGTCCTGCCTGCCGTGGATGAACAGCCACCGGGGACTCTCGGGTACGTGCCGCCGCACGAGCAGCACCAGCAGTCCGAGGATCGCGCCGAGCCCGAAGGCCAGTCGCCAGCCGAGGTCGGCCGGCAGCACGCCCTTGTTGAGCAGCACGATGGCCACCGCGGCCCCGCCCGCGGCCCCAGCCCAATAGGTGCCGTTGATGATCAGATCTATCCGGCCGCGGACCCGGGCCGGGATGAGTTCGTCGATGGCCGAGTTGATCGCTGAATACTCGCCACCGATGCCGGACCCGGTGAAGAACCGCATGAGGAAGAAATACCAGGGCGCGAAGGCGAAGGCGCTGAGCACGGTGGCGGTGATGTAGACGCCCAGGGTGAGCATGAACAGCTTCTTACGACCGAAGCGGTCGGTCAGCTGACCGAAGAACAGCGCTCCGACACAGGCGCCGACGACGTAGATGGCGCCGGCCATCCCGATCTGCGCCGAAGTGATCGAGATGCCGCTGTCGCCCTCGGTCATCCGGGCGGCCACGTTCCCGACCATCGTGACCTCGAGGCCGTCGAGGATCCAGACGCTGCCGAGCCCGATGACGACCCGCCAGTGGAACTTGGCCCACGGCAGCCGGTCAAGCCGAGCCGGGACCTTGGTGGTGATCGTGCCTGTCTCGGCACTCATCTCTGTGCGTCCTTTCGATTGCGCAAGAACCGCCACAGTCGCAACGGGAACATCCCCAGAAGTGGCGCACGTTTGCCGACGTCCTGACCGTCGCGCCGGTCGAATGCGCGGGCATACTTCCTCGCAGCAACGGCAGAGTCATAGGTCTTGGATCCCGTGTGTCCACCACACCATTCGCAAGCCCACGTCATGGTGCGGTCTTGCGCGTGGAACCGGACCCGGTGGCCGACGAACACGCACTTCGGGTTTCGTGCTCGGTGCTCGCGGTCGACTCTCATCAGGTCATTCATCACGAAGACTCCGTGCTGCGGCGGTGATCGCCTCGGCGTCGATGCCGGCTGCGTGCATCAATTCCTCGGGAGTGCCCGAGGTCGGCATGATGTCCACGGCCAGCTTGCGGACCACGGGCCGCTCTTCGCTTTCCGCCAGCGCTTCCAGGACCGCGTCGCCGAGCCCGCCCTCGCCGCGATGGTCCTCGACGGTGATGATGGCTTTCGTGTCGGCCGCAGCCTGGCGTACTGCTTCTTCGTCGATCGGTTTCACCGAGTAGCAGTCGATGACCCGTGCCGTGATCCCATGTGCGGCAAGGAGATCCGCGGCCTTTACGGCCTCATCGACCGTGACTCCGCACCCGATCAGGGTCACGTCGTCGTTGTCGCCTTCCCGCACGGTCCGGCTGCCGCCGACGTGGACGCGTTCGTCGGACGCTGTGCGCACCGTCGTCTTGCCGCGCAACACCCGCAGGTAGGAGATGCCGCTGCGGTCGGCGATCTCCTCCATCAGGCAGGTGACTTGGTTCGCGTCGGACGGATGCAGCACGACGCTGCCGTGGATGGCACGTAGTGACGCCATGTCCTCCAACGCCATCTGCGAGGGGCCGTCCGCGCCGATGGCGACGCCTGCGTGAGATCCGCACAGGCGCAGGTCGGCGCGTGACACCGCAGCCATGCGGACGAAATCGTAGGCCCGTGCCCAGAACGCCCCGAAGGTCGAAGCGAAGGCCGTCCAGCCTCGCGTGCCGAGGCCGACGGCAGCCGCTGCCATCTGCTGCTCGGCGATGAACATCTCGAAGTACCGCTCGGGCCGGGCCTCGGCGAACTGGTCCGAATGCGTGGAGTTTGAGACCTCACCGTCCAGCGCGACGATGTCCTCACGGGTGGCGCCGAGCCAGGCCAGCGCGGCGCCATACGCCTCCCGCGTCGAGCCCTCGGTGCCGACTTCGTATGTCGGACGGTCTGCCTGCGTGCTCGAGAAGCGGTGCGGGTCCTGGCTGGTGTCGGGATGCTGCACGTCGACCTGCAGGTCCCGGAATCCGCCGAGCTCCTGGACCGCGGAAGCTGCGTCCTCCAACGGTTTTCCGTGCTTGCCGGGCTGGTCTTCTACCGCCTTGACGCCCTTTCCCTTGAGCGTGCGCGCAATGATCACGGTGGGCTTGCCTGATACGCCGGCAGCCTCGGCATACGCCTCGTCAATGGCCTGCACATCGTGGCCGTCGACGACAATCGGATGCCAGCCGAACGCCGTCGCCCGGTCGGCATACGCCTGCAGGTTGTGACCGAGCATGGTCTCGCGGGTCTGCCCGAGGCGGTTGACGTCGATGATGGCGGTCAGGTTGTCCAGCCCGCGCCAACCGGCGTAATTGAAGGCTTCCCAGATTGATCCCTCCGCCATCTCGGAGTCACCGCACAGCACCCAGACGCGGTAGGGGAGTTGCTCAAGAGCCTTGCCGGACAAGGCGATTCCCACACCGATCGGCAGACCCTGACCGAGTGACCCGGTCGCGACATCGGTCGGGGGCATCCTCGGTGTCGGGTGTCCCTCGAGCCTGCTGTCCAGCCGACGGTAGGTGCGCAGCTCCTCCTCGTCGATGGCACCTGCGGCGTGCAGCATCGCGTAGTAGAGCGGCGAAGCATGGCCCTTGGAGAAGATCACATGGTCGTTGTGCGGGTCGTCCGGTGTCTGCAGGTCCCAGTGCAGGTGGCGGGCCATCAGCACCGCGATCAGGTCGGCCGCTGACATGGACGACGTGGGGTGACCGGAGCCGGCCCGATCACTCATCACCACCGAGTCGACCCGGAGTTGTTGGCCCAGTTCAGCGCAGAAATCCAAGTCCGGCCGAGTGTCCGAGGTTGTTGTCATCGAGTGTGCTGCTCTCAGCGACGCAGGATGAGCGGCATCTACCCGTCCTCGTGAAGGGGGAAACCGGGGACCGTCGGGAGGGTTGGGTCGTTGCTGCAATGGGTATGCGGCGGGGATGAGGCCCGGAGCTGTAGTCGACGAGGTCGAGGTCCGCGCGCTGTCGTTCGCGACCTCGGCGCCGGAGAGCGACGGCACCCTGACGTGGGATCACATCAATGTCGTGACCGTGGAAGTACGTGCGGGCCCAGAGGTCGGCCTCGGGTGGTCGTACACGTCGCCGGCAGCCGTGGAGATCATTCGATCGGTTCTCGCGCCGGAAGTTCTGGGCGAGGATCCGTCCAGTCCCGGACGTCTGTGGGAACGGATGCACCGTGCCTGCCGCAACCTCGGGACGCGCGGTGTGGCGATGGCGGCGATCAGTGCGATGGACATCGCGTTCTGGGATCTGCGCAGCAAAGGGCTGCGGTGCCGCTGGCGGACCTTTGGGGTGCGCACCGCGACTCGGTCCCGATCTACGGGTCCGGCGGCTTCACATCGATGGACGAAGGTCAGCTCGACGAGCAGGTCGAAGCGTGGCTGAGTGCCGGTTGTTCGGCGCTGAAGCTGAAGATCGGTGAGAATTGGGGCCGCAACCTGACGCGTGACATCGACCGGGTCGCGCGTGTCATGGCCAGAGTGCGCGGCGACGTCGAGGTGATGGTCGACGCGAACGGCGGCTACTCACGAAGCCAGGCGATGCACGTCGGACAGGACCTGGACCTGCTCGGCGTGACGTGGTTCGAGGAGCCGGTGTCCAGCGAAGACCTGTCGGGGCTCGGACAGTTGAGCGACGCCCTGAGTTGTGATGTGGCCGCGGGGGAGTACATCGCCGAGATTTCCGATGCGCGCTCGATGTGTGAGGCCGTCGACTGTGTCCAGCTGGATGTGACACGGTGCGGCGGGTACACGGGGTGGCGGCGGTGTGCGGCATACGCGCACGCGGTCCACGTCCCTGTCTCCGGGCATGGCGCGCCGGCGCTACACCTGCCGCTGGCACTCGCAGATCACACAGTTCGCCACGCCGAGTGGTTCAGCGACCACGTCACCGTGGAGGAACAGTTGATCGAGGGCGCACCGGCCGTCCGAAACGGGCAGATGTCGTCGGTGCGCCCCGCGGCCGTGGGTCACGGTTATCGGCTGAAGGACGTGTCGCGGTTCGCGGTCGACGATGTCTCGACCCAACGGATCGGTATGCGCGGAATCACCTCGCTGGACGCGCATCGGCCCCCACGGCTCACCTGAGCTGGCTGTGTCATCGCCGGCAAGAGCGGGTATGGCGCGGGTATGGACCAGCACAACATCGACGACATACCCACAGCGATTGAGATCGCCGGCGCGGTCACGGCGCAGCACGGCATGATCCGCGCCGCGTTCCACGCCGCGAAGACCGGGTCCGAGGAGGATCAGGAAGTGGCCACTGAGCTGCTGTTGCGGTTGCTCGCCATGCACGAAGCAGCCGAGCAGTTGACGGTCCACCCCTCGCTCGCGCACGCCGGGGGTGGTCCGGTCGGGGTCGGCGACGACCGCATGGCCGAGGAGCGGCAAACGGTCCAGCTGGTCGAGCGGCTTCAGGAACTCGACCGCGGGTCGTACGAATACAACATGCAGCTCGCTCTGCTCGAGGAAGCCGTCACGCATCACGCGACGGCCGAGGAGGCCTCTGAACTGCCGTTGTTCGCCGATCTCGGCGCCCCCAGCGACTGAGGATCGGGCAGGCGCTGCACGCGGTCGCGACCGCGGTGGAAGGCGAGTGCCCGATCGAGTACGGGGACTTCTCCACCATGGTTCGGGACAGCACCACCTGGCTGGCCGGCTGACGATGCGAAGTAACGGTGTGATGCCTTCCATGTCCGATGCCCAGCAAGACCGCCCGCAGCGAATCGTGGTGGTAGGCAGCGGTTTTGCCGGTTTCGAGGCCGCACGAGGGCTCTCGCGCCGCCTTCGTCGCGCGAGTGTCTCCGCCGAGATCATGCTGGTGTCGCCCGACGACTACATGCTCTACACACCACTGCTGCCGGATGTCGCGGGTGGCCTGCTCGACCCGAAGTACGTCGCCGTACCACTTTCGAAGACGTTGCCCGACGTGGTGTTGCGGCCGGGGCGTGTCGCAGCTGTCGATCTCGACGCGCACACCCTGCAGCTGCGGGACCAGATCGCGGGAACATCCGAAATGCATTGGGACAAGCTGGTTCTCACGCCCGGCTCGGTGACCCGGCTGTTCGATGTCCCCGGTCTCGCCGACAATGCCCACGGGCTGAAGACCGTCGCGGAGGCGCTCTACCTGCGTGAGCACTTCCTGCGCGAACTCGAGCTCGCCGACCACGACCCCGATGAAGAGCGGCGGAAGGCTCGTCGAACGGTGGTCGTGGTCGGGGCGTCATACGCGGGCACCGAGTTGGTGACCCAGTTGCGGAAAGATCACGCCTCCCACGGCACAGCACGCCACACGGCAAGGCCGGGTCGTCGCCCGGAACGTGGCCGCGAGCCTCGGCGTCGGCGCCCCGATCAACTACAAGCACCACGACCTCGGCCTGGTGGTCGACCTCGGGCCGGGTTTTGCAGTCGCGAACCCACTGGGGATCCGGCTCGCCGGTCGCCCTGCCAAGTTCGTCACCCGCGCCTACCACCTCTCGGCGCTGCCCCACGCGCCGAATCGGTGGGCGACGGCGGCGGCCTATCTGCGCGACACCGTCGCCACGCGACCAGTGTCGTTGCTCGGGCTGGTCGGCTCGGAGGCAGCGAGCTTCCGCAGCAGCGAGGACGTCTCTGATGACCGGCACGACTGAGGGTCGGCCGACGCGGCAGGCCGCGGACAGTGCATTCGCACGGGCTCGGCACGAGACGGTGCGGTATCACGAGGAGTTCTATGCGTCTGCTGCCGTGGGGCAGCCAGGTACTTGGATGGAGGAGCCTGACCAACTGATGGTCGACGCACTGGAGAGACTTCCGCAGCGCGGCACGGTCACGGCTTACGACCTCGGCGCCGGTATCGGCCGTCATACGCTCCCAATGCTGAGTCGGCTACCGGCTGGCTCCGAGGTGTATGCCGTCGACCTGCTGCAGTCCGCCCTCGATCGAATCAGCAGCGCCACGGTGCCGCAGGACGGCACAACGCTGCACACAGTGCAGTCGGACCTGGCCGACTTCACCTTCCAGACGGCGGCTGACCTCATCATTGTCTTTTCGGCCATCGAGCACCTGCCGGACGAGGGGGCCATTCGCGTTCTGCTGGAACGGATTCGAGCCGCTCTGAACCCTGGTGGAGTGGTGGCAGCAGGAATCATCGCCGACCGATTCGAGGTCCGCGAAGATGGGACGCCGCGAGCGGCGCTGTTGGAGAGCGGACTGTCTGCCGCTACAGCTGCGGACCTGCTCGCGGACGTGTTCGGTGCGTTCAGCGTTGACTATCTGCGCTCGAATCTCGCTGAGGTGGACGAAGAACGGGATGGGGAGCGCTACACGCTCCGCTCTACGCTCGTCACCTTTCTGGCAAAAAAACATCAGTGAGCCCGTCGACGACGGCTGACGCGCGAGTACCGTCATGGACAGTCGGCGATCTGGTGGAGGACAACGCTCAGGATCCAGACGGAAGCCGTGGATTGAGCCGGGTCATAATTCGCGCAGCGGCGCCATGTCTGCAGGTAGGTCGCGATCATCAGTTCGGGCGCACGTTCGGGTCGCATGCGTCGGATCAGCCCGAAGACCTGGACGGAGGTGGCGTCGTAAAGCCGTGCCAAGGCGGCCAGGTCGCCACCTGAACATGCGAGCAGCAGACCGGACAGCATTTCATCCTGTAACGCGGGTGCTGCCGACGCAGTCAGAAGATTGATCTCGGGGTGGCGCTTGCGGCGTGGAGTCTCGGACATGTAGGCCTCCCGGTCGATCACCAGACGATCGCCGAGGTCGTTCGTGGCGCCGCGGCAACACTCCAATTCGTGAATGCTGAGTCGTACCCACCGGCCGCCTGGTGCATTCCCTGCCGCGCGACGCGTCTCTGCGAGGCGCCCGCACCGGTGGCATGTCATCGAGGCATCGGATCCTGCCCATCCGTGTCGGACAGCTCTGCATCCAAGCGTTCCAGTACCCGCTGGACGAGGATGTCTGAGCCCATCACCTGATCGCGAATCGGCGGCCAGCCGTCACCGTCGCCCATGTCGGACTCGACGCCCGGTCGAACGTCGTGGTCGACGACTCGGACGACGTCGCAGTCCGCGCCGGGCATCGCCTCCAAGACTTGTCCGGACGAGGCGCTGTTTCGCCGTTCGACGTTGCAAGGCAAGCGACAGGAAGAACCATGCTGAACAAGCAGGTGCATCCGGACGACCTGCGAGGGCTGCCGTTCCACGCCGCTTCACTGGCCGCGGTCGGGCTGTGCGTCGGCCTGTGGATTCGCGCGAAGACGGTCGACGAGACCGAGCGCGGCAACGCTGAACGCCGAGCGCTGTTCGTCGGTCTGTGGCCACCTACCCTCTGGATGATCGGAGACACGGTTCGCGGTTGGGACAAGTAAGTGCTCAGCCGAAAGGTCTGCCGAGTTGCTCGGTCATGCCGGTCTCGCCAGCTGATCGACGGCTGCGGCGAACACGCTCGGCGCAACGGATGCACTGTGCACGATGTGCCGGCGTACCACGGAGAGCCGCGTCGTCATCACGAGTCCGCTGGTCAGGGCGGTATGCCGCCATCCGATACGTCGCCACGCCGCTTCGTAGCGCGACGGGGTCCCGGCAACCACCGCTTCGACGGCGGCACGCGCCTGCGCCATCCCGATCGCAATGCCCTCGCCGGTGATCGCATCGATGTAACCCGCGGCGTCACCCACCAGTAGGACGCGACCGGCGACTCGTTGCTTCGAACGCTGCCGCAAGGGTCCGGCTCCGCGTGGACGGGAGCGCACCTGGTCGTCGATACGTGCTGCGAGCAGCGGGAACCCTCGCAACAGTTCGGCCAGTGGACGACGATCCCTGCTCAGCACCGCGACACCGACCTGTCGCGGTCCGACGGGAGTGACGTAGGCCTCGCCGACGGCTGACCAATGCACCTCGACGTACGACGTCCACGGCTCCATCTCGACGTGACAGCGCTGGCCGAAGCGGGGGCTGCTTGCCGGGGGACGGTCGAGCCTCAGCGCGCGTCGCACGCGGGAGTGCAGTCCGTCTGCGGCGATCACGTACCGCACTGGGGCGCCATCGACCTCGACGTGGTCTGCTGCATTGAGGACCTCGTGCACCCGCCGTGCCTCAGTCGTCACACCCGCAGCCTCGACGCGACGCGCGAGTGCCTGTTGCAGGACCGTCCGGCGCACGCCCAGGCCGAAGTCTGCTCGGAACGCCGCCTCGGCAGTGTGGCGCGCGTCGAGGTAGCGGATGCCGCACAGTTGTCGTCCTTCCGGTCTGACCCCGAGATCGCGCAGTGCGGCGACAGCGCCCGGCATCAGCCCCTCGCCGCACGCCTTGTCGATGGGTCCGGTCCTGGGCTCTCGGATGACGACGTCGAGGCCGGCGCGGGCGGCATACAGGGCGGTGGCCAGCCCGATCGGGCCGCCTCCGGCGATGAGCAGATCACGCATGGGCCGCGCGCGTTTCCTGGGGCAACGACGCGAGTGCCGCGTTCTCGGTGCGGATGCGCACGGTCAGGAGCGCAGCGTTCAGGACGGTGAACACCAGCGCGGTGATCCAGCTCGCGTGCACCATCGGCAGGGCAATGCCCTCTACGACCACGGCGACGTAGTTCGGGTGGGCGAACCACCGGTAGGGGCCCGATCGCACCGGCGCCAACCCGGGGACGACGATCACCCGCGTGTTCCAGCGGTGGCCGAGGACGCTGATGCACCGCCAGCGCAGGCCTTGGGCGGCGACGACGAGCACGAGCATCGGCCAGGCGAGACCAGGCGGAACCTCGGGCCTGCGCACAAGGGCCTCGACCAGCATCGCGAGGAGAAGTCCGGTGTGCAGCACGACCATGGCCGGGTAGTGGCCCTGCCCGGTCTCTCGGCCACCGTGCGCCAGACTCCATGCGGTGTTTCGCCGGGACACCACCAGCTCGGCCAGTCGTTCGACGCCGACCAGGGCGACCACGAGGATGAACGCGGGCAGGCCGGCCAGTGCCGTCACGACGCCTGCCGCGGGTCGGTGGCGCGCAGCAGCACGACCTCGGAGCAGAATCCCGGGCCCAGCGCCAGCAGCAGCCCGTAACTGCCCGGTCGTGGTGGCCGGTCGCGCAGGGTGTCCTGCAACACGTGCAGCACCGAGGCCGACGAGAGGTTACCGATACGCGCCAGCGAGTCCCGAGTCAACGCGACGTCGTGCTCGGTGAGGCCAAGGAGTCACCCAGTGCGTCGATGACCTTCGGCCCGCCGGGGTGGCACACCCACCAGCCGATGTCAGCGCGCGTCAGGCCGTTGTGCTCCAGGAAGTCGTCGACGTCGTCGCGGATATACCGCTGTACGACCGCCGGCACTTGTGCGTCGAGCACGATCCGCAGGCCGCCTTCACCGACGTCGAAACCCATGATCCGCTCGGAGTCGGGATAGAGGTGGCTGCGACTGTCGAGCACCTCGATCGGACCGCCGTGTCCCGTCCCGCCGTGTGCGACGACCGCCGCTGCCCCATCCCCGAACAAACCGCTGGCCACCAAGTTGGGAATCGTGGTGTCGTCGCGCTGGACGGTGAGCGAGCAGAGTTCGACGGTGACCAGCGCGGCGACCTTGCAGGGGTGTCCGACGAGGTAGTCGTGCAACCGCGCAACGCCTGCGGCGCCGGCGACACAGCCGAGGCCGACCATCGGGACTCGCCGGACGTCGGGGCGAAGACCGAGTGTGCTCGCGATCCGAGCATCCAGCGACGGGATCGCCAAACCGGTGACAGTTGCGCAGATCAGGTAGTCGACGTCCGTGGGTGCCAGGCCGGCATCCTTGAGCGCATCTTGCAGCGCCTGCGCGCCGAGCGGCACGGCGTGCTCGATGAACAGGTCGTTGGCAGCACCGAAGCTGTCGAGCGTGCCGTAGTCCTGCAGTGGCAGAACGACGTGGCGAGTGTTCACTCCGACGTTGCGGTGCAGCCGGCGCAGCATCTTCTCGTCCAGCCCGCCGCGGGCGATGACCTCGGCGAACGCGTCGGTGATCTCGTCCTGCGTGTGACGTTGCTGCGGTAGCGCGCCCCGAACCGCGAGGATCTCCATGTCAGTGTCCCTTCAGACGGATGAGTTGGTTGCGTACGAGACCACAGGCAAGAGAGGCGGCCAACCGCGCAGTGAGCCGGCCGCCACCTAGCCCGAGTTCGACCAGATCGTCGAACGTCCGCTGGTCGTGGGCCGCGCTCGTGATTCCGGCTTCGACGATCGCTGGACGCGTTGTCAGTCGCGCCGCCAGCCAGGTGTGGTGCAGGTGCGTGTTCAGCTGGGCACGCACGGCGCCGCGGTACCGTGCGGCCACGTCGCCACGGCCGCCGTCGACGGCAGCGCGGGTCAAGGCTGCGTAGTAGATACCTTCACCGGTCATCGGATTCACCAGCCCGGCCGCATCGCCGGCATACAGGACGTGGCCGTCGGGTTGCTCGGAGTGCCAGCCGTACCTGGACAACGGGCAGGTGGTGTGCGCGCCACCGGCTGCCGTGCTGCGATGGCCCGCCGACCCTGGGTCGGCGCGAGGGACGCGCGGATCACCGAGTGCGCGCCGTCGGCGCTGATCAGGGCGCGTGTCCGGAATTGTTCGTCGATCACAACACTGGCTCCGTCGACGCGCGCGTCGCGCACCCTGTGGTGGGCCAGATGTGCACCGGCGCTGACCGCGCGTTCCACCAGCCGTGTGTCGAACACCTCACGCGGAATGACGTACACCGGGCGAGCCATCAGCCCTCGGACAGTCCGGGAGCCTCGGGACAGCTCGAGCTCGCGCAGCGGCGTCCAACCGTCGACGATGGCGCCGACGCCCAGACTGTCCAACACGTCGATGACCTGTGGCGCGAGTCCGTCGCCGCAGCTCTTGTCCCTCGGGAAAGTTGCGCGGTCGAGCAGGAGAACGCGCGCGTTGGGCTGCTCCTGCAGCACCGCCAGTGCGGCTGAGGAACCGGCCGGACCCGCGCCCACGATGACGACATCCCATTCCTCGCTCATCCGGCGACCAGCAACAGTCCGACGTCAGCGACAGCGATACCCATAGCGGCGTAGAACGGCGTTTTCCCGTCACTCACCATGGCCAGTCCGGCGAGCACGGCCACGACAGCGGCAACGGCGCCTGCTGCAACCGGCTCGGTCCGGGCCTCGATCAACAGCAGCAGGACCGAGGCCGCGAGGAGGCTCGTTACAGCCAGCAGGCTTGTCCTGCGCGCGCCGAGACGATGGGCCAGACCGTGGATGCCGGTTGCCTCGTCGTCGGCCAGATCGGGCAACACATTCATCAGATGCGCACCGACGCCGAGCAGAGCGCCTGCCACCGCAACCCACCACGGCGACGTCGCACCGCCGGCGAGGGCGACGGACACCGGAAGACCACCGAACGCAACGGCATACGGCAACCAGGACAGCACTGTTCCCTTCATCCCGAGGTTGTAGGACCAACCGGCAGCGACGCACGGAAGATAGACCTCGGAGAACCCGATGCCGTTACCCAACGACAGGACAACGGTCCCGATGGCCGTGACTGCGCAGGCGACTCGTCCGGCGCGGATGGACAGCTCCCCGGTGGCGAACGGCTTGTCCCGTCGAGCCGTGGCGCGGTCCCGGTTGACGTCGATCAGATCGTTGCTCCACCCGATGGATAGTTGTCCGGTCAAGACGGTCGCGGCGACCAACGCGATGCGTGAAGCCGGTAAGCCGATCGATACGCCATACGCCGAGGCGAGCACAGTGACCGCCAGGCTGGGGCCCGGGTGGCAAGCCTTGAGAAGTCCGCGCAGTTCGCGTGCTTCTTCGATGGGGCGCCGTGGCCTCCCGGTTGAGAACTTCCACCGCTTGCCGCGAGCGGTGGTCGACGCCGACGTGCCGAGACCGAGAGCGCGAAGCAGCGTGCCACCGAACCGGGTGGCGAGTCCCACCGGGTGGTCGGCTACGAGTGCGTCGCGTGTCGCGATGTCCCAATCTCCGCTGCATTTGTCCAACGGCTGCCGGAGTGGCACCCAACAGGGCTATGCCCGGCCACCCGCGGTTTGAAACCATGAGCCGCGCGGGCGATGAGGACGTCAGCCCTTCACCGATGCCTTCGACCCGGGAAGGTCGGGGTCGGCGGACGCGTCGGGTTCGGCAGCGGGGATCGTGGGTAGAGCAAGCGCATGGCACTCATATCCAGTACAGGATTTGCTCATGTTCGGCTCACCGTGACCGACATCGCCCGGTCGAAGTCGTTCTACGACCAGGTGTTCGGGTGGCCGGTGGCCATCGACGCTTCCGACCAGGTCGACGAGCCGGGGGTCAGGGCCTCACAGGAGAAGTTCTATGGCGGCACGATCTATCAGACACCGCAGGGCACCCTGTTCGGGTTACGCCCGGTCGGCACCGATGGTTTTGACCCTGGCCGGACCGGGCTGGACCACGTCAGTTTCGCGGTCGCCTCCCGCGCCGAGCTGCATTCGGCCGCTACAGCGCTGGACGAGGCGGGGATCGAGCACGGCTCGGTCCAGGATCTGCCCGCCGCCGGCCTGGCGATCCTGTCCTTTCAGGACCCCGACAACATCAACGTCGAGCTGACCGCACCTCTCACCTGACGGTGCTCGATCTGCAGGTTCAGGCCACCCATCGCGAAGTCGAGCAGCGGCCCACCCAGGACGTTGCGTGACATCAGGACCTGCCGCCGCAGGAAGTCAACCTTCACGCCCGGCGGCACCAACGGCATACGTTTGTGGTTCGGCGCGAAGGAGCCGCCCAGCAGGACCCCGAACAACCCCGTCTGTAATGCGAAGAACGCCGCTGGCTTGCCGACGGGCAACAGCAGCAGTAGAGCGAGCGGGTACGCCGTCAGGCGCACCCCGATGAGCAGGACTTCTGCCCAACACCGCTGCAGCGGCCTCTCGCTGGCCACGGTTCGGACACTCTGCAATTGAAGGTTCAGTCCCTCCAAGGTCAGCACTGGAAAGAACAGCATCCTTGCCGGCTGGCGAAGGCCGCGGCCATCCCGTGCCGTGCCCGGGCCACGACCGGGGTGAACGCGAGGGCTCCCGACGCGATGTCCGGATCGCTGCCTTCCTGGTTGGGGGACGCGTGATGCAGGGTGTGCTCTTGTCCCACCAGCCGTAACTCAACCCCAGGAACAAGCCGCTGAGTACCCGGCTGGTCCACTCGTTCCACTGCCACGACCGGAAGATCTGGCGGTGGGCGCCGTCATGACCCAGGTAGCCGATCTGCGCAGACCACACCGCCGTGAACGCCGCGAGGGTGCCGATGATCCGTGACCAGTACCAGCCGTAGCGACGGTCCAGCAGATGGCTCTCCATGAAATGCCCGGTCCTGGACGTGGTCGCGACCCCGCCTGAACGCGAAACACCCCGCAGATTCGGACGATTCGCTCGCTCGTTCTGCAGGGTGTCGTGCAACTTCTGGTGTCCGGAGGGGGACTTGAACCCCCACCCCCGTTAGGGGACTAGCACCTCAAGCTAGCGCGTCTGCCATTCCGCCACCCGGACAAATGGGTGTGTCGACCGTCCTCGCAGCCCGGCCAACGAGCGGAAACACTAGCACGCAGTAGCCGGTTTCCTTCAATCGTGCCACGGCCCGCGGCACAAGGCATTCGCCATACGCGCCACGGGCCCTCGACACACAGATCTGGTCGCTCAGACGTCGAGCCCGAAGTCCTTGATGACGCCGGCGAGGCCGCTGGAGTAACCCTGACCGACAGCGCGGAACTTCCACTCACTGCCGTTGCGGTAGAGCTCGCCGAAGACGAGCGCCGACTCGGTCGCGGCGTCCTCGCCGAGGTCGAAGCGGGCGCCCTTGTCGTTGTTGGTCGGGTCGTCGGCGTCGAAGACGCGGATGAATGCGTCGGAGACCTGACCGAAATTCTGGCCACGCGCGTCGGCCTGGTCGATCGAGGCGATGAAGGTGATGCGCTGGACGTCGGGGGAGACCTGGCCGAGCGACACCTTGATCTGCTCATCGTCACCGTCACCTTCACCGGTGCGGTTGTCACCGAGGTGCTGCACGGAGCCGTTGTCGCCGGTCAGGTTGTTGTAGAAGACGAAATCGGCCTGGCTGCGGACCTTGCCGGTGTCTGCCAGCAACAGCACCGACGCGTCCAGGTCGAACTGTGCGCCGTCGGTGGTCCGCGGGTTCCAGCCCAGGCCGACCATCGCGGTCGTCATACCCGGCGCTGCCTTCTCCAATGAGATGTTCGCGCCCTTGCTCAGATTGACCGGCATGTGCTGTCCCTTCATGTCTCTGGCTGCTTTCAGGTATGACGCTAGCCTCTCGCGGTCGTTCCCGTATGTCGGAGGTGGAAGGCAGACTGCAGCCATGCTGTTGGAGCAGGTCATCTCGGTGTCGCAGGCCGTGCGGGCGACACGATCCCGGTTGGCCAAGCGGGACGCGGTCGCGCAGCTGTTGCGCGATGCGAGCCCGGGCGAGGTGCCGCTCGTTGCGTCATACCTTGCGGGGTGCTGCCGCAGCGACGGATCGGTGTCGGCTGGCGTGGACTACGCGACGCTCCGGAGCCGAGTGACGACGCCGCCGTGACGGTGACCGAGCTCGACGACGTGCTCTCTGCAGTCGCCGCGGTGAGCGGGGCGGGCTCGGTCGGGCAACGCAAGGAATTGCTGGGGAGTCTGTTCGGCCGGCTGACTGCTGCTGAGCAACGCTTCGTGACCGGTCTCATCCAGGGCGAGCTGCGGCAGGGAGCCGGCGACGGGGTGATGCTCGCCGCGATCGCGGAGGCCAGCGGCGTGCCGGAGACCGCAGTTCGGCGGGCGGTGATGCTGGCCGGCTTCACCGCGCCGGTCGCCGCGGCAGCCCTGAACCACGGCGCCGAAGCCGTGGCCGCCGTCGGGTTGGTCGTCGGTCGGCCGGTCCGTCCGATGCTGGCCGGCAGCGCCACCGACATCGGCGCCGCAGTCGATGTCGAGGCCGCGCAGCAGGTGGAGACCAAGCTGGACGGCATCCGCGTGCAGGCGCACAAGATCGGCGACGAGGTCCGCCTCTTCACGCGCAGCCTGGATGAGATCACCGACCGGCTCCCGGAGGTCGTCGAGATCGTGCAGCAGCTCCCGGCGGGTCGGCTCGTGCTCGACGGCGAAGCAGTCGCCCTGACCGCCGACGGCAGGCCTCTGCCGTTCCAGGTCACCGGCGCACGCACCGCGAGCAGTGCCGACCCACAGCGGCTTCGGGAGGAGACGCCGGTGACTCCGATGTTCTTCGACCTGCTGCACCTGGATGGCGAGGACCTGATCGACCGGCCGTTTCGGGAACGGCACCGGCGACTGGTCGACCTGGTGCCGGCGCGGTGGCTCGTGGCGCACGCAGCAGCCGATCGAGTCGAAGCGGCGCGGCACTTCTTCGACGAGCGTGTCGCGGCCGGTGACGAGGGTGTCGTCGTCAAGGACCTCGACGCTCCGTATGCCGCAGGCCGTCGCGGCGCCGGCTGGGTGAAGGTGAAGCCACGGCACACGCTCGACCTGGTGGTGCTCGCGGTCGAATGGGGCAGCGGACGCCGCAAGGGATACCTCTCGAACATCCACCTCGGAGCGCGAGATCCGGAAACCGGCGGCTTCGTGATGCTCGGAAAAACATTCAAAGGTATGACGGACGAGATGCTCCGCTGGCAGACCGAGCGCTTCACCGAGCTCGCAACCGACCGCGGCGACTGGGTGGTGCACGTCCGGCCGGAGCAGGTTGTCGAGATCGCCTTCGACGGACTGCAGCGCTCCAGCCGCTACCCGGGCGGGCTCGCACTGCGTTTTGCGCGAGTCATCCGTTACCGTGACGACAAGCGGGCTGAGGACGCCGACACCATCGACACCGTTCGAGCGCTGGCCGGGCAGTGATCGAGTGCGCCATACGTGGCAGGCTGGTCGAATGACTTCCCACGACACCGATGACAAGGAATTGCGCGCCGAGGACGAGGTTGTCCGCATCACGCAGGATCTGATCGGCATCGACACGAGCAACTACGGCGACGGCAGCGGCCCGGGTGAGCGCAAGGCTGCCGAATACGTGATGCAGGAACTCATCGAGGTCGGTCTCGACCCGACGCTGCTGGAGAGTGAGCCGGGTCGCGCGTCAGTGCTGGTGCGGATCGAAGGCGAGGACTCCGATCGTGGTGCACTCGCTGTGCACGGTCACCTCGACGTCGTCCCGGCGAATGCCGAGGATTGGCAGGTGGATCCGTTCGGAGCAGAGATCAAGGACGGCTGCGTGTGGGGACGCGGCGCGGTCGACATGAAGGACATGGACGCGATGATCCTGTCCTGCGTGCGCGAGATGGCCCGCACCGGTCGCAAGCCGGCCCGCGATCTGCTGATCGGCTTCCTGGCTGATGAGGAGGCAGGGGAGTCAAGGGCAGTCATTGGCTGGTCGACAACCATCCGGAGCTGTTCGAAGGCGTCACCGAGGCGATCAGTGAGGTCGGTGGCTACTCGGTCACCTTCGACGGCAAGTCCGGCCAGCAACGTGCCTACCTACTGCAGACCGCGGAGAAGGGCATCGCCTGGCTGCGGCTGCACGCGCACGGGCGAGCCGGCCACGGCTCGGTGCCCAACGACGAGAATGCGGTCGTGCGCCTAGCGCAAGCCATCGCTCGCATCGAGGCACACGAGTGGCCGCGCGAATACATCGCCTCCGTGCGGCAACTGTTGGACGGTTTGAGCGACCTGACCGGCGCGACCTACAGCGACGACGACCTTGGCCCGATCCTGGACAAGCTCGGTGGTGCCCGAGGGTTCGTCGAAGGCACGCTGCGCGACACCTCGAACTTCACCATGCTCGACGCGGGCTACAAGCACAACGTCATACCCCAGAGCGCGTCCGCGTCGCTGGACTGCCGCTACCTGCCGGGCCACGAGGACGACCTGATGGCGATCATTCGCGAGCTCGCCGGTGAGCACGTCGAGGTCGAGGTGCTCCACCACGACATCGCGCTCGAGGCGCCGTTCGACGCACCACTGGTCGAATCGATGAAACGCGCACTGCTGTCACACGACCCGCAGGCCGCGATCCTGCCCTACTGCCTGTCCGGTGGCACGGACAACAAGGCGCTCAAGCGGCTCGGGATCACTGGCTATGGCTTCGCCCCGCTGCAGTTGCCGGCCGACCTCGACTTCGCGCCGATGTTCCACGGCATCGATGAGCGAGTCCCGGTGGAGTCGTTGAAGTTCGGTGCCCGGGTGCTCGGACAGTTCCTGCACGACTGCTGAGGGTTTCGACACGCCTCCTACGCTGCGCTCCTCCGGCTACTCAACCAGTTTGGTGCGCATCACGCAGTGCGGCGGACGCGGATGATTCGGCGACGCAACCAGACCTTGCGTGCGCCACCCAGATAAAGGCGGCTGCGGGCCAGCTCCCAGTGGCCGTATTCCGCCTGATCGGTGATCGCCTGGCGGACCTCGGACCGACTCATATCGCGGGGAAACGTCAACACGCGGAACTCGTACTCGGTCATCGCGATCATTATCCCTCAGTCATCCGCGGATCCGACCGATTGACAAGGGCGTTGCTCTATTACGAATCCGCTGTGACCGGGTACGGTCAAGCCATGACCGCTGAGCCGCGTGCCGCATTGTCCGCCCTGGTGAGTGCGTTGGAACGACACTTGGAGGCCGCTGCATCACGCCGCAGCGAGAACGATCCATCGGTGGTTGCGGCATACCGCGACCTGGCGGATGCGTTCGAGGATTACGACGACGCACTCATGGACAACTATGGCGAGGTCACTCCGCTCGAGGTCTACGTCGGCGATGACGACGAGGATGACGAGGACGATCTCGAGAGCGACGACCCCGAGACCGACGACGATCTCGATGAGGACTCCGAGGGACAGTACATCGGCCTTGCCGGTGACGACACGGACGACCTCGATTACGAGGACTCCGAGCGGTAGTTAGTCAGCCGACCCGCGACACGTCGTCCAGCGCTTGCGCTATCTGCGGCGGCAACTGAGTTTCGGCGCTCGCCAGCACCGTGCGCAGCTGGCTCCGGTTGCGAACCCCGACCACCAGTGAGCTGATACCCGGCCGGGTGCGCGCCCAGCTCAACGCGATCTGTGCCGGGCTCGCGCTCAGACCCTCTGCGGCTGTCGCCACGGCATCCACGATCGAGTCGGAGGTGCCGCCGAGGCGGCGAGCGGCCCACCCGGAGTGCCGACCGGAGGCTGCGCGAGAGTCGGCAGGCACGCCCCGGCGGTACTTCCCGGTCAGCACGCCGCCGCCGAGTGGTGCCCATGCCAGCAGGCCTGCGCCGACGTGCTGCGCAGCGGGAAGGACCTCGGCGTCGGCACCCCGCTCGACGAGGCTGTACTCGATCTCATTGGCAGTCAACGGAATTCGCGCCTGTTGCAGGATCGAGTGCGCTGCGACGAGCTGCCAGCCGGAGTAGTTGGAGACCCCGACATACCGAGCGCGTCCAGTAGCGAGAGCGTGTTCCAGCGCCGACATCGTCTCGGCGAGCGGCACGTCATCAGCCCAGGTGTGCACCAGCCAGAGGTCGAGGTGGTCGGTGCGCAACCGCCGCAGCGACGTGTCCAGCTGGCTCAGCAAGGTGCCGCGCGAGGTGTCGACCACACGAGAGCCGGTCGTGCGCGAGATGCCGGCCTTGCCGACGAGGACGAGTTCGTCCCGACGCCCGCCGGCGACGAACTCACCCAGCATCTCCTCCGCGGCCCCGTCCGTATAGCCGTATGCCGTGTCGATGGTCGTTCCGCCCGCTTCGCGGAAATCGCGCAGGATCTCCTCGGCGAAGATCTCGTCGACGGTGTCGCCCCAATTCATGGTGCCGAGAGTGAGATCGCTGACGCGCAGCCCTGAGCTGCCGAGATTCGCCGATTGCACGGCACAACCGTAGTGGTCGGGGCTCGCCGGGCTGCGCAGGCCGGGCGGTGACCTGAGGAGCGGTGAGGTACGAGCCGCGTCTCGAAGGGCCGCGTCTCGAAGGGTAGCGTCGTCGCCATGGATCTGGGCATCAACCTCGGTTACTGGGGCACAGCGGGTACGGACGACCTCACAGCGATGAAGGAGCTGACGCTGGCCGCGGACGATTCTGGCTACCGCGTCGGCTGGCTGGCGGAGGCCTACGGCTCCGACGTGCCGTCGCTGGCGGCATACCTGAGCGCGTTCACGAAGAACCTCGAATGGGGCAGCGCCGTCTTCCAGATCCCCGCCAGGACGCCGGCGATGACCGCAATGACCGCTGCGACCCTGGACAAGATCACCGGCGGTCACTTCCGCCTGGGCCTCGGCGTGTCCGGCCCGCAGGTGAGCGAGGGCTGGCATGGAGTGCGATTCGACGATCCGCTGGGCCGCACCCGCGAGTATGTCGACATCATCCGACTCGCCTTCGACCGCAAGAACGTCGAATACCACGGCAAACACTTCGAATTGCCGCTCCCGGACGGCCCCGGAAAGGCGCTGCGCCTGCTGCTCCTGCCGGAGCGGGCGCAGGTGCCGATCTACCTGGCGGCCATCGGACCGAAGAACATGGAGCTGACCGGCGAGATCGCCGATGGTTGGCTCGGCATCTTCGTCAGCCCCGAGCACGTGCCAGAGCAGCTCGCGCAGCTGCGCATCGGCCGGCAGAAGGCCGGACACGCTGACGGGTCCCTCGACGGCTTCGACGTCGTGGCGACTGCCGGGCTGAGCCTCGCCGACGATCTGGACACCGGCGCGAACCGGCTGCGCGCGAACGCCGCGCTCTACATCGGCGGTATGGGCTCCCGTAAGAAGAACTTCTACAACGCGCTCGCCCGGCGGATGGGGTTCGACGAGGCAGCGCAGCAGGTGCAGGACCTCTTCCTGGATCGCAAGCACCGCGAGGCGGCGATGGCCGTCCCGCGAGACTTCATCGACCAGACCGCGTTGATCGGGCCACGTGAGCACGTCGCCGAGCGGCTGCACGCGTATGCCGACGCCGGTGTGACGACCCTCAGCGTGGCTCCGGCCGGCGACAGCCTGCCGGATCGGGTCGCCGCGGTGCGGACGCTCGCGGAGATCATGGACTCGGAAGGACTCCGGTAACACATGGCAACGGTTCTGCTGCTGAGGCACGGTCGCACGACCTCGAACACCTCTGGGGTGCTTGCCGGTTGGACCCCGGGCGTCGGCCTCGACGAGACCGGTGAGCGACAGGTTTCCGAGGTCCGTAAGCGGCTCGAGCAGCTGCCGATCGTGCGGATCGTGAGCAGCCCGCTACAACGCTGCCAGGAGACCGCAGCCGCGATCGGGGCAGGTCTACCGGACATCACCGTCGAGACCGATGAGCGCCTGGGGGAGTGCCGGTATGGCGCTTGGACCGGCCGCAAGATCGGTGACCTCGCCAAGGACGACCTGTGGCGGACCGTGCAGGACCACCCGTCCGCCGCCGTGTTCCCACCGTCACCCGACTTCGCCAACGAGTCACTGGCGCAGATGTCCGCACGTGCGGTAGCGGCCACGCGGGAGATCGACGCCGCGGTCCAAGCCGAGCACGGGCCGAAGGCGATCTGGGTGGCGGTCTCGCACGGCGACGTCATCAAAGCGCTCCTGGCAGACGCGCTCGGATCACACCTGGACCAGTTCCAACGCATCGTCGTCGCTCCGGCGTCGGTGAGCGCCGTGCGCTACACAGCGCGTCGACCGTTCGTGATCCGGGTCAACGACACCACGGGCGACCTGACCGACATACCCGACAAGTCCACCCCATCCGGCGACGCGACCCCCGGTGGCGAGACCGGCGCGGAATCGTCGGATTAGGCTGCCGAGTATGCCGACCATCGAATTCGACCACCCCGACCGGTTCATCGCCGGCACGGTCGGTCCACCCGGTGCCCGCACCTTCTTCCTGCAGGTAGTGCAGGGGCGCCGCGTGGTGTCGGTCTCCCTGGAGAAGGAGCAGGTCGAGGTGCTCGCGGAGCGCGTCAACGACCTGCTCGACGAGCTCTCGGTCGACGAAGACCTGCCGGTCGCCGACGAGGACAACGACCCACTGACACCGCCCATCGAGGACGAATTCCGGGTCAGCACACTGAGTTTGGCCTGGGAGCCGGAGCGCAGCGTCCTGATCATCGAAGCCCACGATCGGCAGGTGGAGCTCGAGCCGACCGGCGAGGGTGAGGAGTTGCAAGAGATCACCGACCCCGACGGCCAGCTGGTGCGGGTGTTGCTGGATGCCGCGCACGCGCGCGAATTCGCCCGTCGCGGACTTGCGTCCGTCGCGGACGGTCGCCCGTCCTGTCCCTTCTGCGGTGGCCCGCTCGACCCGACCGGCCACATCTGTCCTCGTGCCAACGGCTATCGACGCTGAGCGGTTGCAGCGGCTGTTGCTCGACGGGCCGCTGGAGGTCGAAGGGCGTCTGGTCGAAGCGTCCAACTTTGTCCTGCGTGTCTGGATCGACGACGACGGCGGGGAACGAATTCCCGCTGTTTACAAGCCGATTCGCGGAGAGCAACCCCTGTGGGACTTCCCCGAGGGAACGCTGGCAAGTCGCGAATATGCCGCCTACCTGATCTCGAGCGCCGGCGGGTGGGACTGCGTCCCGGTGACGGCATTGCGCCCCGACGGACCGCTCGGTGCGGGCTCGGTGCAGCAATGGGTCGGTCCGCTGGATCCGGTCGCCGAGAACGACCTGTTGCGCATCGATCCGGTTGCCGCGGTGCCGACCGGCTACCTGCCGGTGCTGGGAGTTCACGACGAGGACGACCAACCGCTGGTGGTGTCGCATGCCGCGCTTGATGCGCTGCGTGGTGTGGCGCTGTTGGACGTCGTGTTGAACAACGCCGACCGCAAGGCGTCCGCGCTCATCCTGGACGCCGGTCACCTGTACGCCGTCGATCATGGTCTGACGTTGCACGCCGAGGAGAAGCTGCGCACGGTGCTGTGGGGGTTCGCCGGACAGGACCTGTCCCCTGTCGAGATCGGCCGGATCGACGCCGTGCGGGAAGAGTTGGCGGGCCCGCTGGGCGAGAAGCTGCGTGGCGTCATACAAGAGGACGAGCTGGAGGCGCTGAGTGACCGCGTCGACCTGCTGCGGGCGACGGGGCAGTTCCCGGCGCCGCCGGACGACCGGCACCCGCTGCCCTGGCCGCTCTGGTGATTGCCGACCGAGGCGAGGACACGAACGCAGTGAGGCCCGGAGGCGAGGGCAGAGGCGCGACCGAAAAAATGGCGGCTTAAGCTGGAGAGCGTGACGATTGCTCCGTGGACTTCGCCGAATCTGCCCGGTTTACAAGGAAAAGGCCGACAGCTGGCGTTGTGGCAGCAGCAGACCGCGGAGATGGTTCCGCTCGAGGTCGGCGAGACCGCCCGGATGTACGTCTGCGGCATCACCCCGTATGACGCCACCCATCTCGGGCACGCCGCGACCTATGTGACCTTCGACCTCGCGGCGCGAGTGCTGTGGGACGCAGGGCACGAGGTGCGCTACGTGCAGAACGTCACCGACGTGGACGACCCGCTGCTGGAACGCGCAACCCGCGATGGCGTCGACTGGCGGGACTTGGCAACCAGCGAGATCGAGCTGTTCCACTCCGACATGGCAGCGTTGCGAGTGCTCGCGCCCGACCATTACGTCAGTGTCGTGGAGACGATGGATCGGCATGTCGCGACGATCCAGGGGCTCGTCGCCAAGGGCGTCACCTATCTGGTGCCGACGCCGGACGCCGCTGAGGACGGTGCGCAGGACATCTACCTGGACCTGTCCACCCAGCAGACCTTCGGCGCCGCGAGCGGATGGGACCGGGCGCAGATGCTCGAGGTCTTCGCCGATCGAGGCGGCGACCCCGAGCGTGCGGGCAAGCGCGACGAACTGGACCCCCTGTTGTGGCGGGTCGAACGCGAGGGTGAGCCGGCGTGGGACGCCGGCGAGCTGCGCCGTGGCCGGCCCGGCTGGCACGTCGAGTGCACCACGATCGCGCTGGACCACCTCGGCATGGGCTTCGACCTGCAGGGCGGCGGCACCGACCTGATCTTCCCGCACCACGAGATGTCGGCCGTGCAAGCTGTTGCGCTGACCGACGACCCGCCGTTCGCACGCACCTACGCGCACCAGGCGATGGTCGCGTATGACGGCGAGAAGATGAGCAAGTCCAAGGGCAATCTGGTGCGCGTGTCCGACCTGCGGCGGGCCGGCGTCGACCCGATGGCGATCCGGCTGGTGCTGCTCGACCACCACTACCGGACGCCGTGGGAGTACACCGACGACATGCTGGACACCGCCGTGAAGCGGTGGGACCGGTGGACGCGTGCGCTGGCCTGCCGTGGCGACGACAACGCCGCGACCCTGATCGATGGGATGCGCACAGCGATGGCGGGCGACCTGGACAGTGCAGGTGCTGTACGGCTGATCGACGACTGGGCGGCCGGCCCGGACGTGGGCGCTCCGAGTCCGTTGGTCACCGACGCCATCGACGCATTGCTCGGTCTGCGGGCGTAACGGAAACATGCTGGTCTAGCGGAGGAGCGGGCGGGGTCCCCGCGAAGTATTCGGAGGAGCGCAGCGGGGGAGAAACTTCGTGGGGTGCCGGAGCGGGGGAGCGTATCGAGGCCCACTCAGTCGTCGGTCTCGCGGCGGCGCAGGTATTTCTCGAACTCCCGGGCGATGGCATCACCGCTGGCCTCGGGCAACTCGGTGGTGTCCTGGGTCTGCTCAAGCGAGTGCACGTAGTCGGCGACCTCGTCGTCGGACGCCGCAAGCTCGTCGACGCCGTGCTCCCAGGCACGTGCCTGCTCCTGCAGGTCGGCATGACCGATGAGGGTGTCGAAGAGTTCCTCCAGCCTGGTCAACAGGGCCAGTGTCGCCTTGGGTGACGGTCCGGCGCCCGCGTAGTGGGGGACGGCCGCCCAGCAGGACAGGGTCGGTATGTCGGCCTGGTGTGCCGCGTCGGTCAAAACGCCCACGATGCCGGTCGGGCCCTCGTAGCGGTTGGGCTCGACGTCATACCGCTGCCGGGTCTCCTCGTGCTCGGAGGTGACGGTCACCGGGATCGGCCGGGTGTGCGGGACGTCGGCGAGCAGGCCACCGAGGGTGATGATCGTGCCGACTCCGCAGTCGGTGGCGAAGTCCATCAGCTCCTCGGTGAAGCCACGCCATTTCATCGACGGCTCGATGCCCTGAACCAACAGGACGTCACGGTCGAGTGGGGTGTCCTGCGCCAGGAAGATCTTGGTGGTCGGCCAGACGATCTCGCGCCGACCCGTGTCGCTGGTGATCCGGGGACGGTTGACCTGGAAGTCGTAATAAAGCTCCGGGTCGAGTGCGGCCAGCGGCTCCGCATCCCAGGTCTCGATCAGATGCAGCACCGTCGCCGAGGCGGTCTCGCCGGCGTCATTCCATCCCTCGAACGCCGCGATCATGATCGGGTCGCGCAACGGCGGCACGTCCTCGAACTCGATCACCCGGTCCTCCTCTGCAAGCTCGCCATCAGGAGTTCAGCTTAAGCACCCGAGCGCCGCTGCGCCCGTAGGGGACAAGGCGTGGCAACGCGGCTCGGCGAGACTGCCGATCAGCGGACGCGCGCCGTCGTTAGACTCGTGCCGTTCTGCGCAAACTTCCCCGAAGGGATCTCACAGTGAGCAGCCGCTCCGATATTGCGTTGGTGGCGCCGTCAACGCGCGACACCACGCTGGTCCGTCCAGACTCCACCGAAGCCCTTCGCAGCGCGATGGCGCAGCGAGTGCTCATGCTCGACGGGTCGATGGGTGTGTTCATCCAGCGGCACAAGCTGTCCGAAGCTGAGTTCCGGGGTGACCGGTTCGCCGACTGGGACCAGGACGTCAAGGGCAACAACGATCTGTTGTCGATTACGAACCCGCCGGTGATCAGCGCGATCCACGAGGCCTACCTCGCCGCGGATGCCGACATCATCGAAACCAACACCTTCAGCGCACAACGCATCTCGATGGCCGACTACGGCATGGAAGAGCTCAGCTACGAGCTCAACTACGAGTCGGCCAAGCTCGCGCGGGCGGCCTGCGACGCTGTCGCCACTCCCGAACGCCCCCGGTATGTCGCCGGCGCGCTCGGTCCGACCAACCGGACCGCGTCGATCTCACCGGACGTGAACGATCCCGGCGCCCGCAACACCTCCTTCGAGCAGCTCGTCGCGGCATACAAGGAACAGGCCGAAGGGCTGGTCGACGGTGGCAGCGACATCCTGCTGGTCGAGACGATCTTCGACACGCTCAATGCCAAGGCGGCGATCTTCGCGCTGGAGACGCTCTTCGACGAGCGCGAACGCCGGTGGCCGGTGTTCATCTCCGGCACCATCACCGACGCGTCCGGGCGGACGCTGTCCGGGCAGGTCACCGAGGCGTTCTGGAACAGCATCCGGCACGCGCGCCCGCTCGCCGTCGGCTTCAACTGTGCGCTCGGCGCTGCGGACATGCGGCAGTACGCCGCCGAATTGTCCCGGGTGGCGGACTGTTTCACGTTCTGTTACCCCAACGCAGGCCTGCCGAATGCCTTCGGCGAATACGACCAGCCCGCTGAGGAAATGGCCGACATCCTCGGTGAGTTCGCCAAGGATGGACTGGTCAATGTGCTCGGTGGCTGTTGCGGCACGACGCCTGAGCACATCTCCGAGATCGCCGAACGCATCGAGGGTGTGCCACCGCGTGTTCCGGCTGAGCCGGCATCGGCCATGCGCCTGTCCGGGCTCGAGCCGTTCAACATCACTGAGGACTCCTTGTTCGTCAACGTGGGTGAGCGGACCAACATCACCGGCTCGGCGCGTTTCCGCAAACTGATCAAATTGGGTGACTACGGGACCGCGCTCAATGTCGCTCGCCAGCAGGTGGAGTCCGGCGCTCAGGTCATCGACATCAACATGGACGAAGGCATGATCGATGGCGTGGAGGCCATGGATCGCTTCTGCAAGCTGATCGCGACCGAGCCCGACATCTGCCGTGTGCCAGTGATGATCGACTCCTCGAAGTGGGAAGTCATCGAGGCCGGCTTGCGCTGCATCCAGGGCAAGCCCATCGTCAACTCCATCTCGATGAAGGAGGGCACCGAGAAGTTCATCGAGCAGGCCCGCTTGTGTCGTCGGTATGGCGCGGCGGTCGTGGTGATGGCCTTCGACGAAGACGGTCAGGCGGACACCTTGGAGCGTCGCAAGGAGGTGTGCCAGCGGGCCTACGACATCCTGACCAAGGAGGTGGGTTTCCCCGCCGAGGACATCATCTTCGACGCCAACATGTTTGCCCTGGCAACCGGTATCGAGGAGCACCGCGCCTACGGCACCGATTTCATCGAAGCGGTTCGGTGGATCACCCAGAACCTTCCCGGCGTGCTCACCTCCGGTGGCGTCTCGAACGTGTCGTTCTCGTTCCGCGGCAACAACCCGGTTCGTGAAGCGATCCACGCCGTTTTCCTCTATCACGCGATCCAGGCCGGCCTGTCCATGGGCATCGTCAACGCCGGCCAGCTCGCTGTGTATGACGAACTCGATCCGAAGCTGCGAGAGCGCATCGAGGACGTCGTGCTCAACCGGCGTGACGACGCCACCGAGCGACTGCTCGAAGTGGCCGAGGAGCACAACAAGGAGGGCGAGGAGCAGGGCCCGGACGACAAGCTGAAGTGGCGCGACGAGCCGGTCCGTGAGCGCATCTCGCACGCGCTGGTGAAGGGCCTCGACGAGTTCATCGTCGAGGACACCGAAGAGATGCGGCTGGAGCTGAAGGAGCGGGGCGAGCGTCCGCTCAACGTCATCGAAGGTCCGCTGATGGACGGCATGGGCATCGTGGGTGACCTCTTCGGTGCCGGCAAGATGTTCCTGCCCCAGGTCGTGAAGTCAGCGCGCGTGATGAAAAAGGCCGTGGCACACCTGATTCCGTTCATCGAGGCGGAGAAGAAGCCCGGCGACGCCGAGCGCGCCAAGGGCAAGATCGTGATGGCGACGGTGAAGGGGGATGTCCACGACATTGGCAAGAACATCGTCGGTGTCGTCCTCCAGTGCAACAACTACGACGTCGTCGATCTCGGTGTGATGGTGCCCGCACAGAAGATCCTGGACACCGCGAAGGCTGAGAAGGCGGACATGATCGGGCTATCCGGCCTGATCACACCGTCGCTCGACGAAATGGTCAACGTGGCCGCCGAGATGGAGCGGCAGGGCTGGGACATCCCGCTGCTGATCGGTGGTGCCACGACCTCTCGCGCGCACACCGCGGTGAAGGTGACCCCGAGGTACCACGGGCACGTGGTCTGGGTGAAGGACGCCTCGCGTTCGGTCCCGACCGCAGCTGCGCTGCTGTCGGACGAGCGACGTGATGCGTTCATGATCGACGTCAATGCCGAGTACGAGTCGATCCGGAAGCGGCATGCCGCGAAGAACAGTGAGCGGCCGCTGCTTTCGTATGACGACGCGCTGAAGGCACGGACGCCCATCGACTGGAGCGACTATCAACCGCCGCGGCCCCGCTTCCTGCTGCAGCAGGCGCGAGACGTGGGCGCCGACGGCGAACTCGGGCCGATCTCGTCATACACGCGGACCTTCCAGGACTACCCACTGGAGACGTTGCGCGACTACATCGACTGGCAGCCGTTCTTCAACGCGTGGGAGATGAAGGGGAAGTTCCCCGACATCCTCAACAACCCGGCGACCAGCGAGGCCGCGCGTCCGTTGTGGGATGACGCCCAGGCGCTGCTCGACAAGGCGATCGAGGGACAGTGGCTGCACGCCAACGCCGTCGTCGGCTTCTTCCCGGCGAATGCGATCGGGGACGACGTCGAGCTCTACACGGACGAGACCCGGAGCGAGATCCGCACGACGCTGCACCACCTGCGGCAGCAGGGCCACCATCGTGAGGAGTTCCCAACCGGTCGCTGGCCGACTACATCGCGCCGAAGGACACCGGGCTGCCCGACTACATCGGCGGCTTCGCGGTGACCGCGGGGCTCGGCGCGCAGGAGAAGATCATGGAGTTCAAGGCCGACCTGGACGATTACAGCGCGATCCTGCTGGAATCCATCGCCGACCGGTTGGCCGAGGCGTTCGCCGAGCGGATGCACGATGTCGTGCGGCATGACCTGTGGGGCTACGCACCGGACGAGAAGCTGACCAACGAGGACATGATCGCCGAGAAATACCGCGGCATCCGTCCGGCGCCCGGCTATCCCGCTTGTCCCGAACACACCGAGAAGGCAACGCTTTTCGAGCTGCTGGATGCCACCAACCAGACCGGGATCGAGTTGACCGACTCGATGGCGATGTGGCCAGGGGCCGCGGTGAGCGGCTGGTACTTCTCGCACCCCGACTCGCAATACTTCGTCGTGGGACGGCTCGGACAGGACCAGGTCGCGTCGTATGCCGAGCGCAAGGGCTGGACAATGAAGGAGGCGGAGCGCTGGCTTTCGTCCAACCTTGGCTACGAACCGGAGGACTGACCCATCGACACCAATGCTCTTCCGGCCGCTGTCCTCTGGGACATGGACGGCACTCTTGTTGACACCGAGCCGCTGTGGATTGCGGCCGAGACGGAGCTCGTCTCGTCATACGGCGGGGAGTGGACCGACGAGATGGCGCATCAGTTGGTGGGCAGCCCACTGCTGGTGTCGGGCCAGTTGATCAAGGACAACAGTCCGGTGACCCTCTCCGCGGCGGAGATCGTCGACTACCTTCTGGAGCGGGTCATCGCTGGCATGCGCCGTCATGTCCCGTGGCGGCCGGGCGCCGAAGAGTTGCTGAAAAGCCTTGTCGCACAGGGCGTTCCGAACGCTCTGGTCACGATGTCCTACGAGTCGTTCGCGGGCGTGCTTGTCGAGGCCGTGCCGGCCGGGACCTTCTCGGTGGTCGTCACCGGCGACACCGTGAGCAACGGCAAGCCCGACCCGGAGGCCTACCTGACAGCGGTGAAGCAGCTCGGTGCCGACGCGGCTGACTGCGTGGCCATCGAAGACTCGATCCCGGGTGTGCGCGCTGCAGTCGCGGCGGGCGTTCCCACGATCGCCGTGCCGCACGTCATCGAAGTCCCGACCATCGAGGGCGCGACCCGAGTCGACAGCCTCGACGGACTGCACGCCGGTGATCTGCGCCGGATAGCGAGGGGCCGCTGACGAGCGGCCACTGTGATCGGTCAGTCGAACTGCACGCCACCGATTTCTCGCAGTCGCACGATGCGATCGGAGTCCGCAGACGTCTCCGGCACGTGCACAACCATGCGTAGATCAGCCGTCCCGTCGATCGAGTAGCTGAGCGTGTTGAGCCGGATGAGTCCGACCGGGGGACAATGGAATTGCTTGAACTGCGGACCGGTCGGCTGCACTTCCTGCCTGGCCCACGCCGTCCGGAAGAGTGCGCTGGTGCGGGACAGTTGGTCGATCAATGACTCCCACTCCGGCTCACCGATGTGCTCGGCGTACCGCAACCGTAGGTTCGCCACGAGCCGGCCGAAGAGCTCAGGGTTGATGGGGCGCACGTCGTCACCGGCGATGGCAACGCGCCACAGGACGTTGCGTTCGATCCCGTCGGCGGACACGACCCACGGAAACATGCAGGCGTACGCCTCGTTGTTGGCGATGAGGTCGTAGCGTGCGTTGTAGATGCACGCTGGATTCGGATCGAGTTGATCGAGGACCTGGACGGCGTTGGGCGGCACCTCCTCGGGCATCGTCGGTGGCATCGGCACACCCGGGACTTGCGCCAATCGGTAGAGGTGCCAACGCTCTGCTGCGCCCAGCTGCAGAATCCGGGCCACCGCATCGAGCACCTGGGTGCTCACGTTGATGTCCCGTCCCTGCTCCAACCACGTGTACCACGTGAGGCCGACACCGGCGAGCTGAGCGACCTCCTCACGTCGCAGGCCCGGGGTGCGACGACGGGGGCCGACGGATACGCCGACCGCGAGCGGGCTGACCTGCTCGCGGTGCGCCCGCAGGAAGCGGGCCAGCTCGCGGCGGTGAGCAGGCTTGTCCGAGCTGCCGGTCGCGATCTTTTCGTCGGTGATGCTCATGACCTCGATTCTGCGACGGAACGCGTGGATCAAGCGACCGTGATCCTGGTGTTGTTGATACCAGGATGAACGCGCTCCTGTCCCCAGCGATCGGATGTCCCCACCATCGATGCATGACAACGACCCAGGTGCGACCCGCACCATCTCGTCAACCGACGGCGCCTGCCTCAGGACTGCTGCTTGCAGTGCTGCTCGGCGGCCTCTTCATGAGTTTGCTCGACATCTCGATCGTCAACGTCGCGATCGGGCCACTGCGTGACGGGTTGCATGCCTCCGGCGCGCAACTGCAGCTCATCGTCTCCGGCTACGTGATGACGTATGCCGTGCTGCTGATCACCGGCGCACGCCTCGGCGGGCGGATCGGCCATCGGGCGGTGTTCCGCGCCGGGCTCGCCGGATTCGTGCTGGCCTCCGCGGCATGCGGTATGGCGCCCACGGCAACCCTGTTGATCGTGTGTCGTCTGGTGCAAGGTGGCGCGGCGGCATTCATGCTGCCGCAGGTCATGAGCCTGATCCAGATCTGCTTCCCGGCCGGCCCGCAACGCTCGCGCGCCCTGGGTTGGTACGGACTGGTCCTCGCCCTCGGAACCGTAAGCGGTCAGTTGCTCGGCGGCGTCCTGCTGCGATGGGACGTTGCCCGACTCGACTGGCGCACCGTGTTTCTCGTCAACGTGCCGGTCGGACTCGTGCTGCTCTGGATGTCCGGTCGGTCCTTGCCTCGCCATACGCGAGCGCCACGCACCGGGCTCGACATCTCGGGCACGATCCTGCTCGGCTCGATCATCGGACTCGTCGTCGTGCCGCTCGTTCTCGGCCGCGAAAATGGCTGGCCCCTCTGGGGATTCATCGCATGGGGGATCGCTGCACTTCTACTGCCGGTCTTCGTGCTCGTGGAACGCTCAGGGGCGGCGCCGGTGATCCCTGGCGACCTGTTGCGTACCCCAGGACTGCTGATGGGCCTGGCTGTGGTGGTCGTCACGATCGCGGGGTATGCCGCCTACCTCTTCGCCTTCGCCGTCCACCTGCAGACAACGCTGCAGCTGAGCCCCTTGAAGACCGGCCTGACCTTCCTGCCGCTGGCCGTCGGATTCGCCGTGTCCTCGTTGGCATGTCCCCGTCTGCCGGCCCGCATCTCCCGGACACTGATCCCGGTCGGACTGCTGCTGTGCGTCATCTCCTTCCTCGGATCGGAGAGATCACCGCGGACGGGGAACGACCCGGCACGGCGCTGCTCCTGCTCTTCGCGCTGGTCGGGTTGGGTCAGGGATTCGCGATCACGCCCGTCATGGGACTCGCGCTCAGCCGGGTAAGGATCGAACGGGCAGGAGAGGCGAGCGGCGTGCTGTCCTGTGCCTTCCAGCTCGCTCAGGTGCTCGGTGTCGCGGGGATCGGATCGGTGTTCCTCAGCGCAGCCGACCACTTCGGCACGGCATCGGCCGCGCGGTTGGTCTGCGTCGTGATCGCAGGGGGATTGCTGGTTGGCGTGGTCGCATCGCGGCGCCTCCTGGCCGTGAGTCAGAAATAGAGCAGGTACGGATGTGGGCAAAGTTGCTGGTCAGGCGCGAAGCGACTGTCAAGCAACTTTGAACGCACCGCACTGGCCGCGACCCGCTGATCAGTCCTCGGTCGGCGACGCCTCGCCTGCGCGCACCGGGTCCAGCGCAAGGCCGATGGCGTTGTCCGGGAGCTGCGGGGGAGTGCCGCCGAACTCCGGGCAGATCGCCTGGTGGCTGCACCAGTCACAGAGCTTGGTGCGATGTGGGCGCCAGTCGCCGGTGGTGGCCGCTCGCTCGATCGCCTGCCACAGGGCCTTTATCTTGCGTTCGGTCGCGAGCAGGTCGGCTTCGGCCGGCTCGTAACGCACGATCTCGCTGTTGCCGAGGTAGACCAGCTGCAGCATGCGAGGTATGACGCCGCGAGTGCGCCAGAGGACCAGCGCGTAGAACTTCATCTGGAAGAGCGCCTTGGCCTCGAACAGCTCCGAGGGTGAGCGCCCGGTCTTGTAGTCCACGACCCGTAGCAGGTCGCCCGGTGCCTCGTCGAGCCGGTCGATGTAACCACGCAGTGTCAGCCCGTCGACTTCTGCCTCGACGTACAGCTCGCGCTCGGCCGGCTCCAGCCGGGTCGGGTCTTCGAGGGCGAACCAGCGACGAACCAGCTCCGCGGCGTCGGCCAGCCACGACTCGTGTGCGGTGGTCTCCTCGCCGATGAGGCTCGCCAGCTCGGGCTCCTGCTCCACCAGCGCGGCCCACTGCGGCTCGAGCAGGGCAACCGCGGTCTCGAGGGTCCGCTCGGCGGCCGGGACGTCGAAGAGGTGCTCCAGCACCGAATGCACCAGGGTGCCGCGCGCCGCGGCCGCAGAGGGCTCCTCGGGCAGTCGGTCGACCACCCGGAAGCGATAGAGCAGCGGGCACTGCATGAAATCGCCTGCGCGGCTCGGCGACAGCGCCGGCTTGACCGGTCGGGGCCCTGAGCCCTCCGACCGCGCCTGCGTCGTTGCCGCTGCCGTCTGATCCATGTCTGCGACGTTATCCGGCAGCGCAGACATCCCGGCGCCCGGTAGCTCACACCAACCGCAACGTAGGCTGGATGAATGGCGAACGCGGACCGGCCCGGCTGGCAGTTGGGCACGCTGCGCGATGTCCCGATCTACATCGGCCGGACCTGGCCCATCATCGCGGTTGTCATCATCGCGACCTTCGGGCCGCAGGTCGCCGATGCCTACCCGGACCTGGGCGGAGCCGCCTACTTCGTCGCGTTCCTCTACACGCTCCTCCTGCTGCTGTCCGTGGTCGCGCACGAGGCTGCGCACGCGCTGGTCGGACAATGGCGCGGCTACCACGTGCGGCGCATCGTCGCCGACCTGTGGGGCGGGCATACGGCATACGACACCGATGACAGCTCGCCGATGTCCAGTGCACTGGTCGCTGTGGTCGGGCCACTCGCGAACGCCGTTCTCGCGCTTGCCGGTTGGCTCGCTCTGCACGGCGTCGGCCACGATCGTGAGGTCGCCCGACTACTGATCGGCGCCTTCGTCTTCACCAACGCGTTCGTCGCGATCTTCAATCTGTTGCCCGGTATGCCGCTGGACGGCGGCTTCATCCTGGACGCGGTCGTATGGCGCGCCACCGGCTCCCGCTCGGCCGGGCTGCTCGTGGCAGGGTGGTGCGGCCGCGTGCTGGCGGTGTTGTTCGTCGCCTGGACCGTGGTGCGGCCACTCCTGCGTGGCGACACACCGCAGACGTTCTATGTCCTCTGGTCGGTGCTCATAGCCGGTTTCCTCTGGGTCGGTGCCGGTAATGCGATCGCCCGGGCCAAGGCGGGTCGTCTCTTCGCCCGCGTGCGAGTGCGCGACGTGCTCCGGCAGGCAGCGATCGCTCCGGACACCGCACTGGTGACGCAGTTGCCGAGGAACACTGATGTGGTCGTGGTCGATCGGCAGGGTGTGCCGTGGGGGTTGATCGCCCCTGCCGACCTGCTGCAGGCCGCAAGGCCGGAGCTGCAGGACGTTCGTGCCGCGGCGCTGGCCCGCGTCCAGCCCGCCGGCTGGGTGGCCCAGGTGCCGTCGGTCGACGTCGACGTGACCGCTCTGGTTCGAGCAGCGCAGAACGTGGGTGGCGCCATACAGGAGCTGTTGGTGGTGGTCGACGGACAGCCTGCGGGTTTGGTCGCCATTCAGGTGCTCGGAGATGCGCTGGCGGCTGCCGAGCGCCCTGCCGTCGCATCCGTCTAGGCTGGGCGATCGTGAACTCGCCCGAACCCACCGGAGCCGCCGCGCGTCGCGGACCATTTGCAGCCGGCGAACGCGTGCAGCTGACCGACCCGAAGGGCCGGATGCACACGCTCGAGCTGACGCCGGGCAAGCAGTTCCACACGCACCGCGGTCACCTCGTCCACGACGACCTGATCGGCCTGCCGGACGGCAGCACGATCACCAACACCGCCGGCACCGAATATCTCGTGCTGCGGCCGCTGCTGTCGGACTACGTCATGTCGATGCCGCGCGGCGCCGCTGTCGTCTACCCGAAGGACGCCGGGCAGATCGTCGCGATGGCCGACATCTTCCCTGGAGCGCGAGTGGTGGAAGCCGGCGTCGGCTCCGGCGCCCTGTCGATGTCCTTGCTGCGCGCCGTCGGTGACGGCGGCGAGCTGCACTCGATCGAGCGACGCCGGGAGTTCGCCGACATCGCCCGTGGCAACGTCCGTTCGTTTTTCGGGGAGAGCACCCGGCCTGGACGATCACCGTCGGCGACTTCGTCGAGGTTCTGCCCACGGTCACGGAGCCGGGGACGATCGACCGGGTGGTGCTCGACATGCTCGCGCCGTGGGAGTGCCTGGACGCGGCCGCCGATGCGCTGGCGCCCGGCGGCGTCTTCATCGCGTATGTCGCAACGGTCACCCAGCTGTCCCGGGTGGCCGAAGGAGTCCGAGCGCACGGTGGTTACACCGAGCCGGAGGCCTGGGAGTCGATGGTGCGCGGCTGGCACCTGGAAGGGCTCGCGGTGCGTCCGCAGCACCGGATGCACGGACACACAGGCTTCCTGATCTCGACCCGTCGGCTGGCTCCGGGAGTGACGCCGCCGTTCCGGAAGCGGCGGCCGGCGAAGAGTGCGAGCGGCTCCGATGCTCCAGATATTGAGACGAGCACGTTCGAAGCCGGTCGGTCTGACGAGTCGTGGACTTCGGAGAATCTGGGCGAGCGCCCGGTCTCGGAGAAGAAGCTGCGCAAATTGCAACGTTCAGCAGGCGAGCCGCCGCTGGACTGAACATGTTTGAGAGTTAGGGTCGGGTTGCATCGAACCGCAGTGACGGCTTCGGCAGCACGCTCGAAGTTGGTGCGGCACAAGCACAGGAGGCCGACCGTGAACGATCACCCCCTGAGTCAGGTACGCCGAAGAGCTCGATCGAGAGCTTGCAGCGCGAGATCCGGACACTGCGCGAACGACTCGCGATGTCCTCGCACTCCAGCGCCGGAGACCTGCAGCAGCAGGTTCGCCAGCTTCAGGCGTCAGTCGGGACCATGTCCGCCCAGAACGAACGCCTGGTGCGCACCCTGAAGGAAGCCCGCGAGCAGATCGTCAACCTCAAGGGTGAGGTGGACCGGCTCGCGCAGCCGCCCGCGTCATACGGCGTGGTGATCGAGACCCACGATGACGGAACGGCCGACATCCTGTCCTCCGGGCGGAAGCTGCGGGTGGCGGTGAGCCCGTCCATCGAGCCGGGTGAGCTGTCCCTCGGTCGCGAGGTCATGCTGAACGAAGCCTTGAATGTCGTTGCCGCTGTTGGCTTCGAGCGGGTCGGCGAGCTCGTCCAGGCAAAGGAGCTGCTCGGTGAGGACCGTGTCCTGGTGGTCGCGCACGCCGACGAGGAGCGGGTCTGCCGGATCGCTGCCAAGCTGGCCGGCGAGACGATCCGGGCCGGCGACTCGCTGCTCGCCGACAGCCGCAGCGGGTTCGTCTTCGAGCGTATCCCCAAGGCCGAGGTCGCCGACCTCGTGCTGGAGGAGGTGCCCGACATCCGCTACGAGGACATCGGTGGTTTGGCCGGCCAGATCGAGCAGATCCGCGACGCCGTCGAACTGCCCTACCTGCACGCCGACCTCTTCCGGGAGCACGCGCTGCGCCCGCCGAAGGGCGTCCTGCTCTACGGCCCTCCCGGCTGCGGAAAGACGTTGATCGCCAAGGCTGTTGCCGCCAACCTGGCGCGCAAGGTCGCCGAGAAGACCGGGCGAGACGAGGCGGCATACTTCCTGAACATCAAGGGACCCGAGCTGCTCAACAAGTATGTCGGTGAGACCGAGCGGCACATCCGGCTGATCTTCCAGCGGGCCCGGGAGAAGTCGTCCGACGGCACACCGGTGGTGGTCTTCTTCGACGAGATGGAGTCGCTCTTCAGGACTCGTGGTTCGGGTGTCTCGTCCGACGTCGAAACGACGATCGTGCCGCAGTTGCTGTCCGAGATCGATGGTGTGGAGCAGCTCGAGAACGTCATCGTCATCGGTGCCTCGAACCGCGAGGACATGATCGATCCGGCGATCCTGCGACCTGGTCGCCTCGACGTGAAGATCAAGATCGAACGCCCGGATGCCGAGAGCGCCCGGGACATCTTCGGTAAATACCTCGTGCCGGGGCTGCCGTTGCACGCCGACGACCTGGCCGAGCACAACAACTCGCCGCAGGAGACCGTCGAGGCGATGATCCAGGCATCGGTCGAGCGGATGTACACCGAGATCGACGAGAACAAGTTCTTGGAGGTCACCTACGCCAGCGGCGACAAGGAGATTCTCTACTTCAAGGACTTCAACTCCGGCGCGATGATCCAGAACATCGTCGACCGCGCGAAGAAGATGGCGATCAAGGACCAGCTGACGACCGGTCAGAAGGGCATCCGGGTCGAGCACCTGCTGCGTTCGTGTGTCGATGAGTTCAAGGAGAACGAAGACCTGCCCAACACCACCAACCCGGACGACTGGGCGCGCATCTCCGGCAAGAAGGGCGAACGGATCGTTTATATCCGCACGCTCATCGACGGCAAGGACGGCGCCGAACCGGGTCGCGCGATCGACTCGATCAAGGGCACCGGCCAGTACCTCTGACCCCTCATGCGGGTTGAGTAGCCTTGGGAGGCGTTTCGAACCCCCGGCTATGCCGTCCGCGCGGTGGAGCGCGCGGACGGCATAGCCGAACGAGCGGGCGCCCTCAGTTGTCCACAGGGGCGCTGCAGGACTTCGGCGAATCGGCCAGGATCGCCCGATGCAGCGAGAACAGGCGGAGGCACGGCACTGGTCGATCCGGAGGCCTGCGCGCACGGGTGTCGCCCGACGCGGCACAGCCGCCGAGCTCGCCACTGCTCATGGCGGGGTCGTGCATCGGCAGGAGTTGGCCGAGTGCGGGATCGATAGCGACGGGATCCGGAACGAAGTCGCGGCTGGACGCTGGTTCAAGCTCGGCCGGCATACGGTGGCGATCGGTTCGCCTGAGATCGGCCTCGTCGCCCAGTGGTGGCGAGCGGTCTGGGAGAGCGGTGCGGGTGCACGGCTCGACGGTGCCAGTGCGCTCTGCGCACATGGAATGACTGGTTTCCGTGCCCAAGTCATCGATGTCTCGTTGCCGGCGCGTAACCGGCATCACGCCGTCGACGGCGTTCGGCCGCACCGGTTGAGGCAACCGCCACCCGCGGCGAAGGTTGGCATACCGCGGGTCTCGGTGGAGATGGGCATGATCCACGCCGGCCAGTGGGCCGTTAGCGACAGACAGGCAGCCCTGGTGATCTGCCTGCCGATGCAGCAACGGATGACTTCGACGGCACGGCTCAGCCTGGCGTGGCGCGGCATCGGACGCTCGGCACGTCGCCCATTCCTCGACGCGGTGATCGCTGATGTGACGGACGGCGCCCACTCGTTGGGCGAACTCGATTTCGCCCGAATGGTGCGACGCGTCGGCCTTCCTGCTCCGACCCGTCAGGCAATCCGATGCGGAGCGGACGGAAGGGTCTACCTCGATGTCAGTTGGGACGATGTCGGCCTGGTGGTGGAGATAGACGGCGGCCACCATGCGCTTGCGCTGAACCCGGTCGACGACGCGCTCCGTCAGAACGACCGCGTCATCGCGGGCGAACGCGTCCTGCGTATCCCGGTGATCGGCCTCCGGCTGGCGCCCGATCAGTTCCTGATGCAGATCCGTCGGATGTATGACGCTCTCCGAATCACCCAGTGAGCGCAGGCTGCCCGACGGCTATGCCACGCGCGCGGTGGAGCGCGCGTCCGGCATAGCGCAAGCGGGAAGCAAGGGGCGGATTGACCTTCGAGTTGGTTGAGGGGCCAAGCTGGGCTCGTGCCTGATCAGCGTGCCGGCCGAAGGACGGACCATCAGCGTAGAGCGACTGAGGCGAAGATGAGGAACGAGTCTTCGTCCCAGTCGTCCCTACTGACCATAGGTGCGTTCGCGCGGTTGGTCGGCCTCAGCTCGAGTGCGCTCCGTTTCTACGACGACTGCGGGCTGTTGCACCCGCAAGAGGTCGATGCGGCGAGCGGCTACCGTTACTACTCGGCCGAGCAGGAGCGGCGCGCCTCGACGATCAGCCGACTGCGGGGGATCGGGTTGCCGTTGCATGACATTCGCACGGTGCTCGACGGTCCGCCCGAGCAGGCCAGAGCAGCCTTGCGGACGTATGCCGAGCAAGCTACCGGCATCGCGCGACAGGCTCGCGAGACCAGCGAGGACGTCATCGCGTCCCTGCCGGACGGTGCGGGCGCGAGCGCGCCGACAACCGTGATCGTCCGCGGCCCAGAGCTGGCCAGTGCGTTGCGACAGGTGTCTCCGGCGGCAGCGGCAGTGCCCGACATACCCGTGCTGAAAGGCGTGCTGCTGCAGCTGGGCGCCGACGAACTCACCGTGGTTGCGACTGACCGCTACTGGATGGCGGTGCGCAGCCTGCCCGTCGAGGAGACCTCGGGACCGGACCGGCCCATCGTCGTCGCGGCCGGTGCGGTGGCCGCGGCGGTTACGTTTGCCGCCGCTCACGACCGAGTGCGCCTACGGGTCGGCGACGATGGGGCCACCACGCTCGAGTCAGGCGACAACGAACTCAGCCTTCCGACTCTCGATGCTCAATTCCCGTCGTACCACTCGGTGTTGGTGTCTTTGCCGCCGACGGCGGGTCGTGTCACGGTCGACCGCGCAAGGCTGGCAACGGAGCTGCTGCAGCTTGACGACGCGGACGCCGTCGTGCTCACAACGGGGACGGATCACCTCGACCTGAGGGTCGACGGGGACCGGCACGGTGTGCGACTGAGCGCTATCTGCACCGGCGAATCCCTGACGACCGCGTTCCGGCCGTCCCTGTTGCTCGGAGCACTCGAGGTGAGCATCGGTCCAGAGGTGCTGCTCGAACTTCCGGCTCAGGCGAGCCGCCCGGTCGTCGTGCGTTCCGCGGACCAGGGCACCTTCACCACCATCGTGATGCCGGTCCGGAGGGACAGCGCCGGGTCATGAGCGAGCACACCGTGTCCGCGACTGCGGTCGATGCAGGCAGACTGCCTGCGGCATATATCTGGTGGACGGTTGCCGCCGCGACAAGCACTCTGGGCAGTTCGGCGTTCGGCTTCGCGATGACCTGGTACGCGACCGGTGTATCCGCGGGACTGACGGGGCTCATCGGTGTGCTGATCACCCTGCCGACGGCGGCCCTGCTGCTGATCGGCGGCGCGGTCGCCGACCGGGTTGGCGTGCGCCGGATGCTGGTCGCCGGCGATGCGGTCATGCTGCTACTCAGCCTCTTCGTGGTGCTGGCCGCGACAGCGTTCGGCGTGCACGCGTGGCTGCTCATCGTCGTCGCGGTCGTCTCGGGTGTCGAGAGCGCCTTCTACCTACCCGCAACTGGGGTCGTGCCCCGGCTGTTCGCCACCGGCGACGCTCTCCCGAGAGCCACTGCGGTGAACAGCACGCTCACCCAGCTGGCGCGTATCGCGGGGCCGCCCTGTGGCGCTCTGGCAGTCGCCGCGATCGCATTCTCCGGAGCGGCCGCAGTCGATGGTTTGACCTTTGCGCTGATTTTGTTGGTGCTGCTGCGGATTCGGCCTTCACACGCACCGCCGTCGGACTCCGTTGCTGGGGGCTTGTCCATCCTCCGCTCGCTCACGACTGTACGGTGCGCCCCGCAGCTGCGCGCGGTTCTGGTGACGACCGGTGCGATCGCCGGCGCCGTGCTTCCGGCCGTGATCTACGGACCGTCGTTGCTCGCACGCGAATCCGGCTGGGGCCCAGGCGCTTCCGGGTCATCGAGGTCGGTTGGCTGGTCGGCGGCCTGGCGGTGACTGCAGTCATCGCGCGGCGCGGTGCGGCCCGGCGAATCGGCCTGGCAGTCGGCGTCGGATTACTGATGGTGACCGCCGGGCTGTTCTGTATGGCACTGTCCCCACTGCCGGGCGTGGCGTTCGGATGCACGGTCGTCCTCGGCGTGGGCGTGTCCGTCTGCACGGGTCACCTGTGGCCGGCATACCTCCAGGCCACCCCGATGGATCAGCTCGGCCGATACCAGTCGTTGCTCGTATTCGCCCAGATGGCAGCACTTCTCATTGCCACCGTCCTGTTCACGGCCATCGCCGGCCGGCTCGGCGCACGTTGGTCACTTGCGTTGTGCGCTGCCTGCACCCTGGTGACGCTGATCTGGTGGATCACATCTTCGCAGCGCCGGCTCGGATCGCCTTCCTGATCCGGAAGTAGGTGCCACAGCGGCATACGTTGCGGATGCTGTCGAGGTCGTCGTCGGTGATCGCGCGGCCCTCCGCCTGGACCTTCTTGACGAGCGCGACGGCGGCCATGATCTGACCGGGCTGGCAATAGCCGCACTGCGCGACGTCCTCCTCGAGCCAGGCTTCCTGCATGGGATGCAGCTCCTGGTCCGTGGTGGCGGCCAGACCCTCGATCGTCGTGACCTCGTCGGTGGACTTGATGTCCTTGACCTGCACCGAGCAGGGGTTGAACGCCTTGCCGTTGATGTGCGATGTGCAGGCCTTGCAGACGTTGATGCCACAGCCGTACTTCGGGCCGGTCACCTTGAGGACGTCGCGCAGGACCCAGAGCAGTCGCACGTCGTCCTCGACGTCGACGGTGACCTGCTCGCCATTGAGCTTGAAAGTGTGGGTGGACATTGGCAACTCCGCTCAGTAGGTGTGCGACAGGCCGTCGGTGGGCGACTCGGGGAGTGATGGCACGTAGGGCTTCACGTCGAACGACAGCGTGTCGTGGTTGATCGGGAATCGTTTCGGGACAGTGCCTGTCGCGCGCGCGTAGGCGCAGGCAACTGCGGCGAACGATGCCGGAACGCCCGCCTCACCCACGCCCCCGGGCTGATCGGACGACGACGGCATGATCACGCACTCGAACTCGATCGGCGCGTTCCACTCGCGGGTGTAGAAGTAGTTGTCCCAACTCGCCTCGAGGAAATGTCCGTCCTTGAGGTGCGTGCTGTTGGTCAGTGCCAGCCCGATTCCGTCGGAGGCAGCGCTCATCATCTGTGCCTCGATCCCTCGCGGATTGATGACCAATCCGGCATCCACGGCAACGACCACCTTGGTGACCCGCGGACCGCCGACGCCGTTCGCGATCTTTCGATTGACCGTCTCTGGACGACAGTCGATCTCGACGAGAAACGCTGTGGCGCCTTTGTATTCGCGATGTACTGCGATGCCCTGTGCGGTTCCGGGTGCCATCGTGCGGCCCCAGTTGCCGACTTCGGCGACCTTCTCCAGCACCGCCTTGACCTCGGGATACTTGATGTTGGCGAGTCGGAAGGCGAGCGGGTCCTTCCGGGCCTTCTTCGCCATCAGGTCGACCGTCAGCTCGCTGGCGCACGCGACGTCCTGGGAGTAGATGGACCGCATCGAGCCGGTGTTGAAATGCGTGTCGGTCTCATCGAGCAGCTGGGTCACGACACCGAAGTTGTAGGGCAGGTCCTGGGTGAGCAGGAAGATGCTCTGGGAGAGGCCGACCCCGACGAGACCGGGCGGCAGATCCGCGGCAGTGGCAACGAGCATCTCGCCGAGCCCGTGGCTGAAATCGGTGGTCACGCTGGTATGCCGCTGCTCGAAAGTCAAGACCTGGTCGCCCAGCATGGTCGCTCGGCAACGCGAGGTGACCATCGGGTGCATGCGTCCTTGGCGCGGCTCGTCGACGCGGTGCCACATCAGTTTGACCGGTTTGCCCATTGCCTTGGACACACGAGCCGCCTCGAGCGCCGGGTCGTGGAAGAGCTTGTGGCCGAAGGATCCGCCGCCGGTCACCACGTTGACGGTCACCTTGCTCACCGGCAACCGGACCGCCTCGGCGATCTTGCCCTGAGCGACGATCGGCGACTTCAGGCCGGACCAGATGGTGGCGTGGTCGTCCCGAACGTCTGCGATCGCGCAATTGGTCTCCAGAGCAGCACTGGAACGGAACATGAACTCGAAGTCGGTGTCCACCTGTATGCCGAGCAACGGAAGTTTCGGCACCGCCAGCGGTATTTCGGCCTTGCGAAGCTCTGCCAGGATCGACTCATCGTCCGCGGCGCCGACGACACTGGCGCCGAACTGCGCTTTCATCGCTCGCACCGCATCGATGCACTGTCCGAACGTCTTCGCCCGCACGGCCACACCGGTCGGTATGACGGCGACATCTGTCACGCCGGGCATTGCCAGGATCGCGGCCTCGTTCGCCAACCCGGTCGGGTGACCATTGAGCCCGGTCGCGCGACACAGCATGGTGGGAAGTGCGTCAGGGACCTGCAGGTCCATCGTGAATTGCTTCTTACCGGTGACGATGTCGCGTGCGTCGACTCGCGTGTGCGGCTTGCCGACCACGGTGAAGGCTGAGCGGGCCTTCAAGTCCACCTGGACGCTTTTCGTTGTCGCCCCGGCGGCCTTCACCGCCAGCTTCCCGTAGGTGGTCGACTTTCCGTCAGGGGCAGTGATGACACCCTGTTTCGAGGTGAGCTGGTCTACGGCATACCCGAGTTCGATGGCTGCGGCCTGGAGCAGTGCGCCCTTTGCGATGTTGGCTGCGACTCGGATCGGTGTGTACGTCGACACCGTCGAGTTCGACCCACCGGTCAACTGATTGAACACGAGCTCCGGTCGTGCCGGAGCCAATGACACGTTCACCTTCTCGACGGGCAGGTCGAGTTCCTCCGCGATGATCATCGAGGTGGACGTCGTGATGCCCTGGCCGACCTCGGCGCGTGGCAACGCGAAGCTCGCCGTGCCATCGCTGTTGATGGTGATCGTGATGAGGTTGGCAGTCGCCAGGCCGGCGGTGTCCTGCAGGTCCTCCAGGTCGAACAACGCAGCGATCTGAGGTGGGGAGGGGACCGACGCCTCAGCGGGCGTGCCGAGTCGGAGGTCGGCCGCCACAGTCAGCGTCGTGCCGGCAACGAGGTAGCCGACGAACCGTCTTCGGCTGATACCTCGACGACCGGCGGGTTCGGGCTTTGATACTGCGTGTTGAGAGGCCACCCGAAAGACAGTGACACAGATCACCTACCGGACGGTAGGTTGCGAATTCAAAGACTTGGTCAATGTTCACCAGGCCGCGCCCGTTGCCCTTGACGGGAAATCGAAGTGCTCCCTCGGGCGGGTCTGTGAGAGCCTGGGAAACGGCGTACCGGACCTGCATCGAACCCGTGCGCCGGTTCTGATCGACGGTGAGCGGCCTGGTGCCGCCGGAAGCGAGGTCGGCCGCATGGCCTGCTCAGCACACAGCTGACCTGCCCGGTTCAGGACGAGACGACGGTCTCGCCGGATCGGTGCATTCGCCATGCCTGTGCGGCATACGCAGCGGACGTGTTGCATGCCGCCGTTTCACCGATCGAAGGACTTCTTCACCATGTATGCACTGACCGATGCCGCGATCCGCGGCTCATTCATCAACGCCAGCAAACGCGAGGTACGCGACGCGATCCTGCCGGACCTGGCGACCATCGACTGGGACGCACTCGACCTGCTCGGCTGGCGGGACGGCAAGAAGGACAACACCGCGTATGTCGTGACCGTGCTCGACGACACGCCGGTCGGAGTCCGTTTCACCACCGCGTCGAGGACAGGCCCGCGCCGCAAGTCACTCTGCGCCTGGTGCCAGGACGTCGTCGTGGAGGACGACGTGACCATGTATGTCGCCCGTCGCGGCGGAGCACCTGGTCGCAAGGGCGACACGATCGGCACTCTCATCTGCAGCGACTTCGGCTGCAACGAGCATGTCCGGCGCACACCGACGCTCACCGAGGTCGGCAGCTCCGACGAACAGGACCGGATCAACTTGATCCACCGGCGGATTGACGGTTTGCGCGAACGCTCGTCGAACTTCGTCCGTCAGGTGCTCGCGACCCGCTGACCCTCGTCGACCGTCACGTGGCGCCCGCTCAGGCGCGCGCCACGTGACGGTCGACGAACCCGTTACGGAACTTGCCGCGTGGGTCCAGCAAACGGCGCAGGTCGTCGAAATCGTCCAGCCGGTCATATGCGAAGTCGAGCCGTCCGGGGTAGGTGAACGCCTTGCCCCAATGCGGTCGTGGGGCCAGGTCGGCAAGCGCCTGCTCCACGATGCCAACCGCGCGATGGACACCCTCTGTGTCCGGCTTCCAGGTGAAGTGAAAGGCCACCGAGTCGCGACCGTATGCCGGGCTGAGCCACTGGGATTCGCTTGCTATCGCACGTATTTCGGAGACCAGCAGGTAGGGCGCAAGGGCGTCGCCAATGTCCAGCAGTGCCTCGATGCCACGGTCGGCGTCCTCCGCCGCGACGAAGAACTCGGATTGGATCTCCGCACCGGCGCTTGGCGTGAAGCCCAGCTTGAAGTGCGGCAATCGATCGGCCCACGAGCCAGCAACGCCGCCCTGTTCGGTCACTGCGTCCGGCGTCGCTCCGGCCGCTTGCAGCGGATGCAGGGTGTCCGGCGTCCAGCTCGTGCCGGAGATGGAGGGACGGGTGCCGTCACCTTCCCCGTCCACGACCGACTTCACGATGATGTGATCCGGCCCGGCGCCGGTCCACCGGCCGAACACACTCACGCTGTATGACGTGGCGAGCACGTCGTTGACCCGAGCGATCAGCTCGCCCCAGCTCATCCCCAGGAACGCGTCCTGCCGGACCTCGTAGTGCGGCACGGTCGACAGGCGCAGGCGGGTGACGACGCCGAGCGCCCCGAGCGAGACGACGACACCGTCGAAGTGGCGATCCGTCGCATCGATCCAGCGAAGTTCGCCGTCCGCCGTGAGGAGTTCGACGGCCTCCACCGCCGACGCGAGCCCGGGCTGACGAGCACCGGAGCCGTGCGTCCCGGTCGCGACGCTGCCCGCAACGGTGATGTGGGGGAGCGAGGCGAGGTTGGCCAGCGCGCGGCCTGAAGCGGTGAGTGCGGGCACCAGGTCGCCATACTTCATGCCCCCGCTGACCGTCACCGTGCCAGTCTCCGAGTCGACCTCCGGAGCTGACACGAGACCGGAAACATCCAATTGCCAACCAGTTTCGCTGTCGGCGATGCCGTTGAAGCTGTGTCCGGAGCCGGCGATCTTCACAGCCGGCGCATCGGCGACGAGCTGCTGCAGCTCCGCCGCCGTGCCCGGCCGCTCACGCCGAGCCGCGCGGTAGTCGTAGGTCCCGGACCAGTTCGTCGTCATGCGTGCGCCTTTCGTTGCCAGACCCCGGCAGCGAGACGCCATCCGAGTAGGAAGATCCCGAGAAACACCGTTGCGACCACGATGAAGGCGAAAGCGGTGCCCTCTCCGGTCAGTCGACGCAGCACCATTCCGACCGCGACTGCACACAGCCATACCGGCCAGCCGGTCTTCGCGAGTAGCGGCAGATGCCCGAAGATCGCTCGCACGAACAGCCAACCCACCGCGACACCGACCAGGAACGGCCACGCGGTCTGCAATGAATCGAGGACCGGGTTGCTCTCGTGGTGCGAAGCGCGGCCGATGCCCGCGAAGACGAGAACGACCAACGCGTCGATGCCGAGGGCTGCCAACGCCCGCTCACTCATACCGGCTCGCCGGGGTATCGCACGCCAAGCTGAGCGCGCACCTCGTCCATGAGCCCCATGATGCGCAGTGTCTCGTCCCAGGTCATCAAGGGTGACTCGACGTCGCCGGCGCTGATCCGGCGCGCCGCCTCCACAGCCTCGAAATGCAGCCCGTGCTGCGTCGGCGCCGGGTCGTAGGTGTCGACCACCTTGTCGTCGGGGCCGACCAGGCGCACCTGCCCCTGCTGGTAGAACCAGCCGGGGAGCTCGAGACGGGCCGAATCTCCTGCAATGACAGCGGTGTTCGCGGTCTGCGCCGACATCGTGGTGACACACGTCGCGATCGCGTCGTTGCCGGTCAGCACCACGGTCTCGCTCCGGTCCACACCCTCCGGCGTCAGCGCACCAGTCGCATTCACCTGGAGGTCGCCGTCCAGCAGCATCGCGGCGAGTGAGATCGGGTAGATGCCCAGGTCCAGCAACGCACCGCCGGCGAGGGCCGGATCAGCCAGGCGCTGCGGCCCATTCGGATAGAGCAGCTGGCCGTGGTCGGCGACAATGGTGTCCAGCCGGCCGAGCAGGCCGTCGGCAACGGCCCGCCGCACGACGTCATACCTCGGCAGGAAGCGCGACCACATCGCCTCCATGCAGAACAGTCCGCGACTGCGTGCCTCATCGATGACCTCGGTGGCCTCGGCCGTGTTTCGGGCGAACGCCTTCTCGACGAGCACCGGCTTGCCGGCGCGCAGCGCCAACAGGGCGTGCTCGCGGTGCGCGGAGTGCGGCGAGGCGACATACACGACGTCGACGTTCGGGTCGGCGACGAGGTCTTCGTAGGACCCGTGCGCGGTGAAACCGCCGAACTGCGAGGCGAATTCGCGTGCCCGGTCCAGGTTGCGCGAGCCACAGGCGACGATCTGCTGACCGGTGCCCGCGAGCAGCGCGGCCGCGAATGCGGCGGCGATGCCGCCCGGCGCGAGGATGCCCCAACGCAGCACGGGCGCATCGATCGGATCAGGTGTCGTGGGAGAGGGGAGCGTTGTCACGCGAACCATCCTCGCAGAGTGTCGACGATCTCCCAGCGTGCTTGCCAGGCAACCGGTGCGAAGCCGGGAATGTTGAGGAAGCCGTGGGGAACGCCGTGGTAGTGCGACAGGTGGGCTCTGACGCCGTCGCGCTCGAGCGCGGCGACATAGTCAGCACCTTCGGGCGCGAGCGGGTCGAACTGCGCGGTCTGTACGAGGGCGGGAGCGGCGCCGGCGTGCGACGGCGCCTGTAGGGGAGATGAGTGGGTCGCCGGGATCGATGCCGGAGCCGTCGAGATAGAGCGCCAGGTAGGTGTCGAGTGCTTCGCCGTCAAGCATCGGGGCGTTGCGATAGGTGTGCTTGCGACTCAGGTCCACGGCGGGATAGATCAACACCTGGCCGGCGAGTGCGGCACCGGCGCGCAGGGCGACCAGGGCCGAGAGGTTGCCGCCCGCGCTGTCACCCGCGACCACGACGCGCGACGGCGACACAGGCAACCAATCCGGGTCCGCCAGCACGAGATCGAGCGTGTCGTGCGCGTCAAGCACCGCGGCCGGCGCCTTGTGGTCGGGCGCCTTGCGATAGTCCGGTGCCACGACGACCGCACCCGTTTCGTCGGCGATCATCGTCAGCAGCGACTCGTAGTCGAGCGGCCGGCCCAGGGTCCACCCGCCACCGTGGTAATAGACGACCACCGGTGCGCTGCCGGTGACATCCGGGCGCCGATGGATGCGTGCCGGGATCTGCACACCGTCACGCATCCGCAGTTGCACGGTGTCGCGTCGGACATTGCGTCGGACACGGCCGGTCACGAGTGTCACCGGGAAGCGCGGATCTGGCGCCAGCGCACGACTGGCGGCGATCTGCTGCGGCTCCATCGCCGCGACGCCCTTGCGCGCCAGATCGGACACCATGCACCACAGGCGCGTCCGGATCGGCATGTGCGGCAAGTCCGTCCAGTGAACCCTCGTCATGGCGGAAGTATTGCGGTCATAAGGTCGAGCCATGACTGTGCGCCGCATCATGGGCATCGAGACCGAGTACGGCATCTCCGTGCCCGGCGATCCGACTGCGAACCCGATGGTTCTGTCCGGACGCGTCGTCACGGCATACGCCACGCAGGTGGGCATGCGGGCGGCCCGGGCCGGTTGGGACTACGAGGACGAAGCACCGCTGCGCGATGCACGCGGCTTCGACATGGCCCGGGGCAATGCCGACGCCAGCCAGCTGACCGACGAGGAGGACCCGACCCTCGCCAATGTCGTGCTCACCAACGGGGCACGGTTGTATGTCGACCACGCCCACCCCGAATACAGCTCGCCGGAGGTCACGACCCCGCGCGATGCGATCAAGTGGGACCGCGCGGGCGAGCTGGTGATGCGTGAGGCGGTGCGACTGCTGTCCGGTCCGGGCACGCCAGGGGTCAACCTCTACAAGAACAACACCGACGGAAAGGGCGCGTCCTACGGCACGCACGAGAACTACCTGATGAGCCGGTCGACTCCGTTCTCGGAGATCGTGCGTCACCTCATCCCGTTCTTCGTCGCGCGTCAGGTGATGTGCGGTTCGGGTCGCGTCGGCATCGGCGTGGAGTCGGGCAAGCCGGGCTTCCAGCTCGCCCAGCGATCCGACTTCTTCGAGGTCGAAGTGGGCCTGGAGACCACCCTGAAGCGGCCCTTGATCAACACCCGCGACGAGCCGCACGCCGTTGCCGACCGCTACCGACGACTGCACGTGATCCTCGGTGACGCCAACCACTGCGACGTGACCAACCTGCTGAAGCTCGGCACGACCAGCCTGGTGCTCGGCATGATCGAGGACGGCGCCATCACCCAGGACCTGACCGTCGACAAGCCGGTCGAGGCGTTGCAGCGGCTGTCGCACGACCCGACGCTTCGCGCGACCGTCGAGGTCTCCGGCCGGCGCACCATGACCGGCGTCCAATTGCTCTGGAATTACTACGAACTCGCCAACAAGTGGCTACAACGGCAGTATGGCGGGGAGCTCGACGCGGACACCGCCGAAGTCATGCAGCGGTGGGAGCAGGTGCTGACCAAGCTCGAGCGCGACCCGATGGAGGCGGCCCGCGAGGTCGACTGGGTCGCGAAGCTGAAGACGCTGGAGAGCTATCGCGCACGAGACGGGCTGGACTGGTCGGATCACCGGCTGCGCGCCATCGACATCCAGTGGTCGGATGTGCGCGCCGACAAGGGCCTCTTCAACCGTCTGCTGGCCGCCGGCCGGTTCGAACAGCTCGTCGATGACGCCGCCGTCCAGCGCGCCGTGGCAGAGCCGCCGGTCGACACCCGGGCCTACTTCCGCGGCACCTGTCTTGCGCGCTTTCCCCGTGAGGTCGCCGCCGCCTCATGGGACTCGGTCATCTTCGACGTGCAGTCGCAGCCCAGCCTCCAACGCGTGCCGATGCTCGAACCAGCACGCGGCACGAAGGCACACGTGGGCGGCCTGCTGGACCGTGCGAGCTCTGCGGACGAGTTGTTGCGGCTGCTGGCGAACGAACCACGGCAGGTCGACTGACTTCTCAGATCACGAAAGGTGGCGCGCCGTCGCGTCATACGGGGTGCCGCACGTAGGGTTGGGAATGAGGCGCAGCGCGCCACGTCGAACGAGAGGACACCGCCATGGCCACGCAGGAACACAAGAATCCGCAACGCCGCGACGCCGACCCGGCCGATGACGCCCCGGAGCCGGCACCCGCTGCCGCGCCCGCGAAGCAGGAGTTGGACGACGACATCGACAGCGTCCTGGACGAGATCGACGGTGTGCTGGAGTCCAACTCCGAGGAATTCGTGCGCGGCTTCGTCCAAAAGGGCGGGGAATGATCACCCCACAAAGTTCTCCGCTCGTACCTTGCTCCGATACTTTGCGGGGACCCCGATGAGTAGTTCCAACAAGCTGCCCGACTCCTACTTGCAAACCGGTTCCTCGTCGTTCACCGAGTTCCTCGCCGGGCACGCGCCCGATCTGGTGCCAGGCTCACGCACACTGCCGGTGGCTTCGGTGGAGGCGCCGCACGGCACGACGATCATCGCGCTGGCGTATGCCGACGGCGTGCTGCTCGCAGGCGACCGACGGGCCACGATGGGCAGCCTGATCGCCAACAACGAGATGCTCAAAGTCTTTGCCGCGGACGACTACTCCGCGGTCGGCATTGCGGGCACGGCAGGCACCGCCATCGAGATGGTCCGGCTCTTCCAGGTGGAGCTCGAGCACTACGAGAAGATCGAGGGCACGCGGCTCTCGTTGGTCGGCAAGGCCAACCGGCTCGCCACGATGATCCGCGGCAACCTCGGGATGGCCATGCAGGGTCTGTCGGTCGTGCCGCTCTTCGCCGGCTACGACCTCGGCCGCGCTGCCGGCCGGATCTTCTCCTACGACGTGACCGGCGGTTGCTACGAGGAGCATGACTTCCACTCGGTGGGTTCGGGCTCGCTCTTCGCCCGCGGCGCGCTCAAGAAGCTGTGGCGTCGTGGCCTCACCCGTGACGAGGCCGTCCACGTCGCCATCGAGGCCCTGTATGACGCCGCCGACGACGACTCCGCGACCGGCGGACCGGACTTCGGGCGACGCATCTGGCCCACGGTCGCAGTGGTTGACGCCGAAGGCACCCGGTTCGTGAACGACGACACGCTGGCCGCGGTGGTCGAGCAGGTCCTTGATGCCCGCCGCGAAATCGGAGGTACCCGCTGATGTCGATGCCGTTCTACGTCTCGCCCGAGCAGTTGATGAAGGACCGGGCCGACTACGCGCGCAAGGGTATTGCTCGCGGGCGGTCGGTGGTCGTCCTCGCGTATGACGGTGGCATCGCCTTCGTCGGGGAGAACCCCAGCCGGGCGCTGCACAAGGTGTCGGAGATCTACGACCGGATCGCGTTTGCGGCCGTTGGCAAGTACAACGAGTTCGAGAACCTGCGCGTCGCCGGCATCCGGTATGCCGATCTTCGTGGCTACTCCTACGACCGCTCGGACGTCACGGCCCGCGGACTCGCGAACGCTTACGCCCAGACCCTCGGCACCGTCTTCACCCAGGAGTCCAAGCCCTACGAGGTCGAGATCGTCGTCGCGCAGGTGGACGCGGACCCGGCCGAGGACCAGATCTACCGGTTGACCTACGACGGGTCGGTGGGTGACGAGCACGGCTTCGTCGCGATGGGTGGCGCGTCCGAGCACATCAACAGCGTGTTGCAGGAGCGCTGGGAGTCGGGCATGGATCTCGGCACAGTGTTGCGACTCGCCGTTGCGGTGCTGGGGGAGGACCCGAACGGCGGAGACGCGCGCACGCTGTCCGCCGATCAGCTCGAGGTCGCCGTTCTTGATCGGGCCAGGGAGCGCCGTAAGTTCCGCCGCATCGCCGGCCCGTTGCTCGAAGCGCTGTTGAGCCCGGACGACCCGACCGAGGACGTGCCGCACACCGAGGACGAGGGCGGGGCGCACGACACCCACCGGGTCGACGACGAGCCCGAGGTCTAGCAGCCGAATATCGGGATGCCCTTTGTCGGTGGTGCGTGACATGATCAATAGACATCCCAGTTATCTCGCGCACGCCCACTGAGGTCGAAGTTCCAGGGGACTTCGCCGCCTTGACTTCAAGTGTGGTTGAACGTCGAGGCTGAGGTGTGCTTCGCCGTCGTCACTCACCCAGGAGCCTGCACCTCACGATGACCCATCAGCCACCGCCGGCAACCGTTCCCTCCGATAGTTCCGATGTCTCGCGCTCCGCAGCCGCGGGCCTGAGCTCCGCATCCAGCATCAAGCCAGCACCGGAGCGGCACAGTCGTATGACGAGCCTGCTGAGGCTGGCGCCATACGTGAAGCCCTACCGGGCCCGGTGGATCACCATGATGGTCTTCGGACTCGCCAGCCTGGCCGCGACCATCGTCATACCGCTGATGACCAAGGCTGTCATCGACGGACCGGTCACCCACCACGACCAGCGCGGTCTGTGGGTGCTCGGCATCGCCGCCCTCGCGATCGGTATCGCGGAGGCGGTCCTGTGGTTCGGCCGACGATGGCTGGTCGCACGCGCCACGATGGGCATCGAGCGCGACATCCGCAAGGAGATGTACGCCCGGCTCCAAATCTTGCCCATGTCGTTCCACAGCCAATGGCAGTCGGGTCAGCTGCTGTCGCGAATCATGAACGACCTCAGCATGATTCGTCGGTTGCTGAGCTTCGGCATCGTCATGCTGGTCCTGAACACCCTGCAGATCATCGTCGTGACGATCATCCTGCTGCTGCTCTACTGGCCGCTCGGGGTCGTGGTCGTGATCTCGATCGTGCCGATCGCGGCGACCGTGCTGCACAACCAGCGCAAGTTCACCAAGCTCTCCCGGATGGCGCAGGACCAGACGGGTGTGGTCGCGACCACCGTCGAGGAGTCCGCCCTCGGCCTGCGGGTGATCAAGTCGTTCGGCCGCGAGGACTACGTCTACGAGCGCTTCGACGAGAAGGCGACCGAGCTCTTCGACATTCAGGTGCGCAAGGTCCGGTTACAGGCGAGCTTTTGGACGCTGCTGGAGGTCATCCCCAACATCACGCTCATCGTCGTCCTCGGGCTGGGTGCGGCCGCAACCGGGTCGGGGCGCATCACGCTCGGCACACTCGTCGCGTTCATCACCATGATGTTGTCGTTGGTGTGGCCCATCGCGGCGATGGGTTTCCTGCTGTCCATGACTCAGGAGGCGATGACCGCAGCCGACCGGGTGGCGGAGATTTTCGACTCCGAGCCGGACATCACTGACGGCCCGGTCAACGACGTATCGCGCGGCGGCTCACTGCGGCTGGTCGACGTCGGGTTCAAGTTCCCCGATGCCCAGGACGGCGACGAGGCGTGGACACTGCGACATGTCAATCTGGATCTGGCTCCGGGGAGACCATCGCCCTGGTCGGGGCCACCGGCTCTGGCAAGTCGGTCCTCACTGGGCTGATCCCGCGGCTGTATGACGTGACGGAAGGTCGCATCGAAGTCGACGGCACCGACATACGCGAGCTGACCCTGCCGGCGCTACGCGCCACCGTCGCAACGGCTTTCGAGGACCCGACCCTGTTCTCCCTGTCCGTGCGCGAGAACCTCACGCTCGGCCGGCCGGGAGCCACCGAGGATGAGATCGCGGAGGCGATCGATGTCGCCCAGGCCCATTTCGTCCACGATCTGCCGTTCGGGCTCGACACCCGCATCGGTGAGCAGGGCATGAGTCTGTCCGGCGGACAGCGGCAACGACTGTCACTCGCACGCGCGGTGCTCACCCAGCCGAAGGTCCTCGTCCTGGACGACACCCTGTCGGCCCTGGACGTGCACACCGAGGCACTCGTCGAAGAGGCGCTTCGCCGGGTGCTGCACTCGGTGACCGGCCTGGTCGTTGCTCACCGGGCATCGACCGTGTTGCTCGCCGACCGGGTCGCCCTGTTGGACAACGGCACGATCACCCACGTAGGCACGCACTCGCAACTGCTGGCCAGCGTCCCCAGATATCGATACCTGCTGGCTGCTGATGACGAGCTCGACGACGGTGCGGAGGCCGATCCGACCTGGTGCACGGACGACGAGCGCCGATGCGCTCGGGAGGACAGCGAGATCGCCGAGAGTTCCGAACGCGCCTCTCGCGACGACGATTTCGGGTCTCTGCACAGCCCGGCGCGGGAGGCGCGACGATGAGCGAGCGGAGCGAGCGACCAAAGGCACAGGCTCAGTGCGAGGTACGACGAAGGAGGAACTCGCTATGAGTACCGATACGCAACCTCGCACCGACGAGTCCCTGAAGGAGGTGGAGCGCTGGCGGGGCCGGATGATGTCCGACAACGACAGTGACCTGCCGATCGACGAGTCCCGGCCGATGCGGCGCGAAGCGCGTCAGCTGCTGGGGTCGCTCCTGGCGCCATACAAGAAGATGGTCGCGGTCCTGTGCGTGCTGGTCGTCTTCGAGAACCTCGCACGCCTCTCGGTGCCCAGGCTGGTCCAGCTCGGCATCGACCACGGCGTCCCGCCGATCCGCCGCAGCGGCGACTCGCACGTCCTGCTCGTGGTCATCGGCGTCCTGTGTGCCGTCGTCGCGGTGCAGGCGGTCACTCGCATGCTCTTCCTGCGACAGTCCGGCACGATCGGCGAGCTCGCGCTGCTGGAGCTGCGCCGCCGCATCTTCCGACACTTCCAGCGGCTGGACGTCTCGTTCCACGACAAATACACCTCCGGTCGCGTCGTCAGCCGTTCGACCAACGACGTCGAGGCCATCCAGGACATGCTGGAGAACGGCTTCGACAGTTTGGTGACTGCGGCACTGACGCTCGTCGGGACGGCGATCCTGTTGGTAACCCTCGATGTCGAGCTGGGTCTGATCTGCCTGGTGAGCTTCCCGGTGCTCGTGGCGCTGTCCGCCTGGTTCCGCAGCGCGTCCAGCAAGACCTATCGCGAGGTCCGCGAGAGCGCGGCGCTGGTGATCGTGCAGTTCGTCGAGACCATGACTGGCATCAAGGCGGTGCAGGCATACCGTCGCGAGCCGCGCAACCAGGAGATCTTCGAAGAGGTCGCCGAGCGCTACCGCGCGATCAACGAGAAGACGTTCCAGCTGGTGGCGATCTTCATGCCCTCGGTCAAGCTGGTCGGCAACATCATGACCAGCATCGTCCTGCTGTATGGCGGCTACCGCGTGCTGCACGGGCACATGACCATCGGGGTGCTGACCGCGTTCCTGCTCTACCTGCGGATGTTCTTCGAACCGATGCAGGACATCACCCAGTTCTTCAACACCTTCCAATCGGCATCGTCGGCGTTGGAGAAGGTCGCCGGCGTCATCTCGACACCTCCCGGGATCAAGGACCCAGAGCAGCCCAAGCAGCTCGAAAGCGTCCAGGGTGCAGTGCAGTTCGCTGACGTGCGGTTCGAGTATGTCGAGGGGCGCCCGGTGCTCCCCGGGCTGACGCTCGACATACCGGCGGGGCAGACGGTGGCTCTGGTGGGCACGACCGGTGCGGGCAAGACGACGATCGCCAAGATGATGGCCCGCTTCTACGACCCGACGTCCGGCGCGGTGCGGTTGGACGGCACGGACCTGCGCGATGTGGACCAGCCGCAGTTGCGGCGCCACGTAGTGCTGGTGACGCAGGAGAACTTCATGTTCGAGGGCACCGTCGCCGACAACATCCGCTTCGGCAAGCCCTCGGCGACCGACGACGAGGTCCACGCCGCAGCCGAAGCCGTCGGTGCCGATCAGTTCATCGACAAACTGCCCGACGGCTACGACACCGACGTCGCCAAGCGCGGTGGCCGGTTGTCGGCGGGGCAGCGGCAGCTGGTTGCGTTCGCGCGGGCGTTCCTGGCCGACCCGGCGGTGCTGATCCTGGACGAGGCGACCTCGTCGCTGGACATCCCGAGCGAGCGGCTGGTGCAGCGTGCCCTGGAGACCGTGCTCGCCGACCGGACGGCGCTGATCATCGCGCACCGCCTGTCGACCGTCGAGGTCGCCGACCGGGTGCTGGTGCTCGAACACGGCCAGGTGATCGAGGACGGCACGCCGGCCGACCTGATCGGCGCCGGTGACGGGCGGTATGCCGCCCTGCACCGTGCGTGGGTGGAGTCCCTCGCCTGATCGCATAACACGTGCGCCCCTGACCGAGAGGACAGCCAAATATCGAGAGGACAGGCAATGGCCACCTCACCAGCCACATCCGTCACAAATCGCCTGTCCCGTCGACGAAAGACTGTCCTCTCGGTCGGAGGGGAGGCCAGCCTGGTGAGGGAGCGTCAGAGGTCGGTCGCGCGAGCGTCCGAGATGAGCACGACCTCATCGGCGGGGGAGAGGCCCGACTTGCGGACGCGCCCCGGTCCGGCCTGCAGCTCCCACGCGAGAGTGTCGCGGATCGACTCCTCGAGTGGCCGGGTCTGCAACCCGGCCGCACGAGCAGCCGCGGTCGATCGCGTTGCGAATCCTGCGTATTCGGGCTGCGGTAGCCACAGCGGGAGGCTGCGTTCGCCGGCCCACGGCACGATCTCGTGGTCGGTGATCCACTGCTGGTCGACCGTGACGAGGTCGCCGTCATGACCGGCCACGTCGCGAGCCAGCGCAAAGTAGTCGCCCAGCGCGATGTGCTCGGTGGTCGTGTTGAACACCCCTGCCGTGCCGCGTTGGGTGGCCTCCACGAGCCAGCGTGCGAGATCCCGTGCGTCGATCAGCTGGACCGATGCCTCGGGCGCGTCCGGCACGAGCACTGCGCCGTCATCAGTCGCCGGATGCGCAAAACGCAACGGCCAGTAGCCGGTTCGGTCGCTGTGGTCACCGGGTCCGGTGATCAGTCCCGGCCGGGCGATCAGCGCGCTGTCACCGTATGCCGCGAGCACGGCCTGCTCGCAGGCGACCTTGCACTCGCCATACTTTTCGATCTCGAACGCGCCGTCCCAGGCCGGCTGCAGGGGCGCGGACTCATCCTGGCCGGGCACGTCGTCCTGCGCGTAGACCGAGCAGGTCGACACCAGCGCCCAGTGGTCAACCCGATCCCGGAGCGCGGTTACGGCGCCGCGCGCGTGAGCCGGGACCATCGTCACGTCGAGCGCCGCGTCGAAGCGTCCGTCGAGCGCCGAATATGCCTGTGGATCATCACGATTCGCGGCAACGAGCGTCGCACCGTCCGGGGCGGGCCGATCGCCGCGCGCCATACAGACCACTTCGTGGCCATCCTCGAGTGCGGCGCGAACGATCTCGCCGCCGAGCCATGCCGTCCCACCGAGCACCAGAAGTCGCATGCGGTCAGCCGACCACGTTGCGCGGCCCGTTGGCAACGGGTCGCTGCTCACGGCAGCGGCCGAGTCACGCCCTCGGCGCCAACCCGTCGAGGATCAGTTCGAGGATGTGCGGCGCGCGGTCCTCCGGCATCGAGGGGGCGCGCCAGAGTGCGCCCGTGAGCTGGAGGAAGTCTGCGGGATTCGCATCGGCCCGGATGACTCCGGCTGAGGCGCCCGCCTCCAGCAGGGCGCCGATCGCGCCCACGACCGGACCGTACGAACTCTCGGTCACCGACTTGTGGGCGCTCGGCGTCAGCGCGTCACCGAGCCCGTGCTTGCGGCGCATCGCTGCGACGAGGTCCAGAGTCCAGGTGCGGAGCGCGTCGACGGGCGACAGCCTCGACAGCAGTTCGGGAACGGAGTCGACCAGCCGAACGACCTCGTCCTGGTAGACCGCCAGCACAAGATCCTCCCGTGTCGGGAAGTTGCGGTACAGCGTGCCGGCACCGACTCCGGCAAGTTGCGCGACCTGATTCATCGACGCCGCAGCGTCTTTCGCGAATGCATCGCGAGCTGCCGTGAGGATGCGCATGCGGTTCTCGCGAGCGTCGGAACGGACCACGGAAGAACATCCTTTGCTAAGTGGAGAGTTCTCCACTAATGTAACTGGAGAACTCTCCGCCTACGTTAGAGGAGCACCATGCAGTACATCAAACTCGGCACGACCGGTCTGGACGTGTCACCGATCGCCATCGGCGCCATGACCTACGGCGAGCCCGACCGAGGGCACCCGGTCTGGTCCAAGACCGAGAGCGAGGCGCGCCCGCTCATCAAGCACGCCCTGGATGTCGGGATCAACTTCTTCGACACGGCCAACATGTACTCCAACGGTTCGAGCGAGGAGATCCTCGGCCGAGCCCTCCGGGACTACGCCGACCGCGACGGGGTCGTCATAGCGACCAAGCTGCGGCACCCGATGCGGTTGGGCCCCAACGGTCGTGGGCTGTCGCGTAAAGCCGTCATGACCGAGGTCGACCACTCGTTGCGTCGGCTCGGCACCGACTACATCGACCTCTACCAGATCCATCGCAACGACCACTCGACGCCGTGGGAGGAGACCTTGGAAGCCCTCGACGATGTCGTCAGAGCCGGCAAAGTCCGCTACGTCGGCGCGTCGTCGATGCATGCGTGGGAGTTCGCCAAGGCGCTGCACCTGCAGCGGCAGCACGGGTGGGCCCGGTTCGTCTCGATGCAGGATCACTACAACCTCCTCGCGCGCGAGGAGGAGCGCGAGATGATCCCGCTCTGCCGGGACGAGGGTGTCGGCACCATCGTCTGGTCGCCACTTGCCCGAGGACGCCTCGCCCGCGCCTGGGATGACGCACGCGCCACCGCCCGCTCCGCGACCGACGGCGCGTTCGCGGACCTGCTGTACTCGCCCGCCGAGGAGGAGTCGAACCGCGCCATCATCGACGCCGTCGGGATGGTCGCTGACCGGCACGGTGTCACGCGCGCACAGGTCGCACTGGCCTGGCTGCGACGTCAGTCCGTCGTGACTGCCCCGCTGGTTGGCGCCGGATCGATCGAGCAGATCGACCAGGCGGTGGCCTCGCTGGACCTCACCCTCGACGACGACGACCTGCGCGCGCTCGAAGCTCCGTACACGCCGCGATACGACTGGCAGGGCGTCTCCGACGAGGAGGAAATGGACGCCATCCGGGCGCGAGTCCCGGGAATGGCGCTCTCGTAGAAAGCGATTCGCGGGCTAGGCTCGCCGTTCATGACCTACCGGACGATCGGCGCGCCATGCATCGGCGAGATCGAGATCAGCCGGTCGCGCTTCCTCGCCGATGTCCGTAGGGTCGAGAGCGAAGAGGCAGCACGTGCGGTCATCGCCGAGGTGCGAGCCGCACATCGCGACGCCCGACATCACTGCAGCGCCTTCGTGCTCGGCCCGGACGGGCGCCTCCAGCGGAGCAATGACGACGGCGAACCCTCCGGCACCGCCGGCGCTCCGATGCTCGCAGCTCTTCGTGCCGCCGAACTGTCGGACGTCGTCGCCGTGGTGACCCGATGGTTCGGCGGCACGTTGCTGGGCACCGGCGGCCTGACGAGGGCGTATGGCGGGGCGGTCGACGCTGCCCTGCGACAGGCCCGTTTCGTCATACGGGAGCAACGCGAAGCGGTCGACCTGGACGTCCCGCATGCAGACGCGGGGCGGGTCGAGGCCGAGCTACGGGCCCGCGGTGTCGACGTCACCGGAACCGAGTACGCCGAGGTCGCGACGCTACATCTGACGACCACCGACCCGGACGCACTGGAAGCCCAGATCGCGGAGTTGACCGGCGGCACGGGCGACGCCATACGAAACGGTCCCCGCTGGCACGACATCCGCAGTTAGGGTCAATGTATGGAGCGGCGGATCTTCGGCATCGAGAACGAATACGGCGTGACGTGCACCTTCGACGGGCAGCGTCGGCTGACGCCGGACGAGGTCGCGCGCTACCTCTTCCGCAAGGTTGTGTCCTGGGGCCGGTCTTCGAACGTGTTCCTGGGCAACGGTTCCCGTCTCTACCTGGATGTCGGCAGCCACCCCGAATACGCCACCCCCGAGTGCGACGACGTGCGTGAAGCCGTCATCCACGACAAAGCGGGCGAGCGCATCATCGAGGGCTTGGTCGAAGAAGCGCAGGCCCGCCTCGCCGACGAAGGCGTCGAGGGCAAGATCTTCGTCTTCAAGAACAACACCGACTCGGCCGGCAACTCCTACGGCTGCCACGAGAACTACCTGATCGGGCGCGCGGGCGAGTTCCAGCAGATCTCCGACATCCTCATCCCGTTCCTGGTCAGTCGCCAGATCACCTGCGGCGCAGGCAAGATCGCGACGCTCGGCCACAAGCCGACCTTCTGTGTCAGCCAACGAGCCGATCACATCTGGGAGGGCGTCAGCAGCGCCACCACCCGGTCGCGGCCGATCATCAACACCCGCGACGAGCCGCACGCCGACGCCGAGCGATTCCGCCGCCTGCACGTCATCGTCGGCGACAGCAACATGAGCGAGACGACGACAATGCTCAAGCTCGGCTCAGCGCACCTGGTGCTGCGGATGATCGAGGACGGCATCTCCATGCGTGATCTCACCCTGGAGAACCCGATCCGCGCCATCCGGGAGATCAGCCACGACGTCACCGGCCACGCGCTGGTACGCCTGGCCAACGGCCGTGAGCTGTCCGCGCTGCAGATGCAGGCCGAATACTTCGAGCGCGCCCGGTCGTATGTCGACAGCCGCAACCTCACCGACGACCTCACCAAACGGATCATGGATCTGTGGGAACGGACCCTGACCGCGATCGACACCGACAATCTGGCCCTCGTGGACACCGAGATCGACTGGGTCATCAAGCACAAGCTGCTGGACCAGTATGCCGCGAAACACGGTCTGGCACTTGACGATCCGCGTATGCTGCAACTCGATCTGACCTACCACGACATCAACCGCGAACGCGGCCTGTTCTACCTGTTGCAGCGGCGTGGGAAGGCTGCGCGAGTGTGCTCGGATGTCGAGGTGTTCGAGGCCAAGACCTACCCACCACAGACGACCCGCGCGAAACTGCGCGGCGATTTCATCCGCGCCGCACAGGCGGCCAGGCGTGACTTCACCGTCGACTGGGTGCACCTGAAGCTCAACGACCAGGCGCAGCGAACCGTGCTGGTCAAGGATCCATTCACCGCCAGCGACCAACGGGTGGAGCGGCTGATCGACGGAATGTAAAAGCGCCGTCGGATACCCCGCTCATACGCGGTCCACAGCGGGCTTCGTTAGGGTGGCGCCCGCTCGATATTCACGAACAGACTCCCAACGCTTTCTGATGAGGTTCTTCGACGTGCGCCGTATCCCGATCCGCCTGCTCGCTGCCGGCACCCTGCCCGTCCTGTTGCTCGCCGGTTGCGGCAGCAGTTCCTCCAACGGCAGCGGTTCCTCGTCGAAGGCAAGTTCGTCGTCGAAGGCGGCGACCGCCAGTTCGTCGACATCGCTGCCGCCATACACCGTGGCTGCGAAGGACGTCTCACCGATCAGCGACGTGAAGGTGACGACTGCCACGGGCAAGAGCCCGGCGATCACGCTGGGCAAGAAGCCGTTCCAGGTCAACACGACGACCGTGGCCGTCAAGTCCCAGGGCACCGGCGCCGTCGTCAAGGACACCGATCTCGCCGACGTCAGCTACGTCGCCGTGAACGGCCGCACCGGCAAGACGCTCGCCGACACGTTCGCCAACGCTGCCGGCCCGATGTACCTCAAGGACCCCTCGCAGTTCCCGGGGCTGGTCAAGGCGATCACCGGTAAGAAGGTCGGCACGACCGAGACCATCGCGGTGCCGCCGAAGGAGGCCTTCGGGTCCGAGGGCAACTCCCAGCTCGGTGTCACCCGCAAGGACTCGGTGGTGTTCTACCTGAAGATCAACGGTGCCCGCCAGAACCTCGCCTCCGGCACCACGGTCGCGCCCAAGTCCGGGATGCCGACCGTGAAGTGGAACGGCATCACCAAGCCGGCCACGATCACCATGCCGAACGCCGACGCACCCAAGAAGCTGGAGTCGGCGAACCTGATCAACGGAAACGGCCCCACCGTCAAGAAGGGCCAGACGCTGACCGCCCTCTACACCGGTGTCATCTGGACGAAGGGCAAGGCCGGCAAGGTCTTCGACTCGACCGGCAACACCGGCCGCTACGGTGTCCCGGCCAGCTTCCCGATCGGTGAAGGCAAGGTCATACCTGGCTGGGACAAGGCACTCGTCGGCAAGAAGATCGGCGACCGGGTCGAGATCGTCATTCCGCCGTCCGACGGTTACGGCAAGACCGGAAACCCGCAGGGTGGCATCAAGGGGACCGACACGCTGGTCTTCGTCGTCGACATCGTCGACGCCAGCTGACCCAGCCCGACACCACACACGAAGCGAGGAAGCCATGCCGTTCGACCCCAACACCACCAAGCCGGAGATCGACTTCCCGGGTGCCGAGCCGCCCACCGAGTTGGTCATCGAAGACCTCAGCGCCGGTGACGGTGCCGAGGCGCAGACCGGAGACCAGATCCAGGCGCACTACGTGGGTGTCGCCTGGTCCTCCGGCGAGGAGTTCGACGCTTCCTGGAACCGCGGTGCACCGCTGGACTTCCAGGTCGGCGTCGGCCAGGTCATCCCGGGCTGGGACCAGGGCATCGTCGGCATGAAGGTCGGTGGTCGTCGCAAGCTGACCATCCCGCCGCACCTGGCGTATGGCGAGCAGGGCGCCGGCGGCGCGATCGGTCCGAACGAGACACTGATCTTCGTCGTCGACCTGGTGTCGACCAAGAAGCCGGGTGCAGGTCGGGCCTTCGGCCTGAGGTAATCCGGGCCGATAGCGTGGCTGTATGACGCAGCCACACGACGAGCTCAACGTCGGTATCAAGGCCAATGACGACGGTGGGGGAGAAAGCACCCTCACCGTCGTCATCGCGTTGGTCGCCAACACGCTCGTCGCAATCGCCAAGACCATCGCCGCGGTCATCACCGCGTCGGCGTCCCTGGTGGCCGAGGCCGCGCACTCGTGGGCGGATGCCGGCAACGAGGTCTTCCTGCTGTTTGCCGACAAGCGCTCGCGCAAGGAGGCCGACCCCCAGCACCCCTTGGGCTACGGCCGAGAGGCTTACGTCTGGTCGCTCTTCGCTGCGCTGGGGCTCTTCGTCGCAGGTGCAGCGGTGTCGATCTGGCACGGCATACAGGCGCTCATCAGCCCGGAGGCCGCCAGCGACTACCTGATCGGCTACATCGTGCTGGCGATCGCATTCGTCCTCGAAGGCTTCTCGTTCCTGCAATCCGTGCGACAGGCCCGCGGCGAGGCCACGCATTACGACCGCGAGTTGCTTGAGCACGTGCTGGCCACCTCGGACCCCACGCTGCGCGCGGTCTTCGCCGAGGACGCCGCCGCACTCGTCGGCCTGGTGCTGGCAGGCGGAGGGCTCGGACTGCACCAGCTCACCGGTTCGCCGACCCCGGACGCAATCGGCTCGATCCTGGTGGGCTGCGTGCTGGGCGTCGTCGCCGTCATCCTGATCCGGCGCAACGTCGGCTTCCTGGTCGGTGAAGAGGTGTCTCCGGAGGTCCGCCGGGCCGCACTGCGTGCGTTGCTCGCCCTCCCGGAGGTCGCCCGGGTCACCTACTTGCGGCTGGAATTCGTCGGTCCGCGCAAGGTTTATGTCGTCGGCGACGTCGACCTGGCCGGTGACCGCGCCGAGCACATTGTCGCCAACCGCCTGCGTGCTCTGGAGGCGAAGGTCACCGCCAATCCGGCCGTCGCCGGCACGGTACTGAGCCTGTCGGCCGATGACGAGCCGTCCCTGACGATCGACGACCCCACCCCGACGGTCTGACGTGTCGTACATCCGTCCGGACATGAGATAGCGTTTCGTTCATGGCTTCTCCGTCACCCGCTGCCAAGACCGAGCGGCTGCTCAATCTGGTGATCTGCCTGCTCTACACCCGGCAACCGCTGTCCAAGGCGCGCATCCGCGATGCCGTGCCGCAGTATGGCGAGGCAGCCTCCGACGAAGCCTTCGACCGAATGTTCGAGCGCGACAAGGACGAGCTGCGAGAGCTCGGCATACCGCTGCGGATGGAGCCGCTCGACGCGTTCTTCGACGACGAGACCGGCTACCGCATCGACCGTCGCGAATACGCATTGCCGGAGCTGAGTTTCGAGCCGGATGAGTTCGCAGTGCTCGGCCTGGCCAGCCGGACTTGGCAGCAGGCCAGCCTCGCCGGGGCCGCAGCGACCGCACTGCGCAAGCTGGAAGCCGCCGAGGTCGAGCGCGACGTCAACTCGCTCGTCGGACTCGAGCCACGGGTCAGCACCACCGAGCCGGCCTTCAACACCGTCAAGGACGCGGTGCTGCGACGCCAGGCAATCGGCTTCGCCTACCGCAAGGCGGGCGGCGACTCGACTCCTCGGCGGCTACAACCCTGGGGAGTCGCAAACTGGCACGGCCGTTGGTACGTCACGGGATTCGACCTCGACCGAGATGCTCCGCGGGTCTTCCGACTCGGCCGTATCGACGGAGCAGTCAAGCGGGTCGGGAAGCCGGGTGCGTATGACGTGCCGGCCGACCACGACCCAGTCGCGATGATCGACGGCACCGAGAGCACCCCGCCCGCCGAAGCCGTCGTGCTCGTGCACGAGGGCGCCGGCAACACCCTGCGCCGACGCGCGAAACTGGCTGATCAGGACGAGTCCGGGACCCGGCTCGTGCTCGACTTCACCGATCCCGGCGCCTTCGCGGACGAGATCGCCGGGTTCGGCCCGGCCGTCCGTGTGCTGTCACCACCGGAGCTGGTGGATCAGGTCGTATGGCGCCTGCGCGGTGCGCTCAACCGGAACGGAGACGCGTGATGGCCAATCCCGAGAGCGCCACCGCACGACTCGGCCGGCTCTTGACGATGGTGCCCTGGCTGGTCAACCGGCAGGGCATCGACATCGCCGAGGCGGCGCAAGAGCTCGGCGTGACGACCGAGCAGGTCGAAGCCGACCTGGCGTTGCTCTTCGTCTGCGGCACGCCCGGCCACATGCCCGACGACCTGATCGAGGCCGAATGGGAGGAGGGCCGGGTCTTCCTGCGCAATGCGGAGACGATCGCGCGGCCGCTGCGGCTCGGCTTGGACGAAGCCACCGCACTGATCGTGGGGCTGCGCACGTTGGCAGCGGTCCCCGGCCTCGGGGAGCGCGATGCGGTCGACCGGGCTCTCGCGAAATTGGTTGAGGCTGCTGGTGACTCGGGTGCCGCGAGTGACCGGGTGCGGATCGCGCTGGAGTCCGAGGTGCCCTCCGAGACGCTGACTGCGATGCGAGCAGCGGTGGCCGGGCACAAGCGGCTGCATCTGCACTACGTCGTGCCGTCACGTGACGAGACGACCGAACGAGACGTCGACCCGATGCGGGTCGTCTCACTCGACGGCAACTGGTACCTCGAGGGCTGGTGCCACCGGGCCAACGACGTCCGGCTCTTCCGGCTAGACCGCGTCGCGGAGGTGGAGGTGCTCGACGTCGACGGGACTCCGCCGACTGAAGCGCGCCCGCGTGACCTCGGATCCGGTTTGTTCACGCCGGGGCCCGACGACCTGACGGCGGTCGTCGAGTTGTCGCCGGACGCTGCCTGGGTCGTCGACTACTACCCGGTCGACACCGTTGAGCGTGGCTCCGACGGCGTGCTCACTGCGACGTTCCGCACCGCCGATCTGCGATGGCTGCGTCAGCTGATGTGGCGGCTGGGGGAGTCCGCACGGGTGCTGGAGCCGGTCGCCTTGCGCACCGAGGTCGCGGACGGTGCCCGCGCCGCATTGGCGGCATACCAGTCGTGAGTTGGTGGCAATGGGTGTTGCTCTGGATCCTGCTCGCCGTGCTCGGCACCGCCTACCTCGGCTGGCGGGTATGGCGACTGTGGGCGCCGTTGAAGCGGTTGGGGTCTGAGCTGGCCATCGCCCAGGAGCAACTGGCCGCGATCGAGGCGAAAATTGACACGCTGGACGAGCAACTGCGCAGCGTCGATGACCTTGCGGTGCTCCAGGATCCGGCACAATTGCGACGACACCGGTCTGACCTCAAGGCGCAGCAACGCGCCCAGCGCGAAGCTCGCCGCAAGTCGCGGCGCCCGGAGTGGGCGCATCACGTAGAGTGGTGATGACGGTGCGGAACGCCGCTTGTTCGCGCACTCAAACTTTCAGGAGCTAGTTATGTTTCGTGGAGCCCTAGAGCCGTGGCACCTCCTTATCCTCGTGCTCATCGTGGTCATCCTCTTCGGCTGGAAGAAGCTGCCCGACGCAGCGCGCAGCCTTGGCCGTTCGGCGCGCATCCTCAAGAGCGAGCTGGGTGTCGACGACGACAAGAGCTCTGCCTCCGGCCAGACGGTGCCCGGCCAGACCCAGCCGCAGACCGGCAGTGCTCCCGGCGAGGCGCCGGTCCCCGGCGCGTCCGGCTACCCGCAGCAGGGCCAGCAGGCCGCTCCGCAGCAGGGCTACCAGCCGCAGCCCGGCCAGCAGGGTTACCAGCAGCCGCAGCCCGGCCAGCAGGGTTACCAGCAGCCGCAGCCCGGCCAGCCCGGATACCAGCCGCAGCCCCAGCAGCCGGCTCAGCCGCAGGCGCCTGCGGGCTATCCACAACACGGCAACAACGCGGGCAACGGCAACTGATCACCGTCCCGTAGGGACCTACTGCGCAGGACGACACAGAACATATGGCCCTATTGAGGCGTAAGGACAATCCGGACGCCCGGATGTCCCTCGGCGAACACTTCCGTGAGTTCCGCCGACGTGCTCTGGTTGCGGCGATCGCGATCGTCATCGGGGCCATCGTGGCGTGGATCTACTACGACACCATTTACGGCTGGGTGGAGTCGCCGCTGCGCACGGTGCAGGCCCGTCACAATCTTGCGGTCGTCGGCCTCAACTTCGGTAACGGTGGTGTGACTGAGCCGTTCAGCATCAAGCTGAAGATCTCCTTGTGGAGCGGTGTCATCGTGACCTGCCCGATATGGCTGTGGCAGATCTGGGCTTTCCTGGCACCCGGCCTGACCAAGAAGGAGAAGCGCGTCAGCATCGCCTTCATGGCGGCGGCGGTGCCTCTTTTCGCGCTCGGCTGCTACGTCTCGCACTTCGCGATCACCAACGCCGTCGACTTCTTGATGGGCAGTACGCCCCAGGTCAAGGGCGCGGGTCACACACCCATCTACAACCTCACCGACGCTCAGAAGTACGTCAGTTTCGTCACCAAATTCGTCGTCGCGTTTGGTCTGGCGTTCCTGCTGCCGGTATTCCTCGTCGGCCTCAACCAGATCCGGGTCTTCCCCGGGCGCGTCATGCTCAAGGGCTGGCGGGTGGCAGTGATGGTCATCGCGGTCTTCTCCGCTGTGATGAGCCCGGCACCGGACGCGTGGTCGATGCTCGCTCTGATGGTGCCGATGATCGTCCTCTACTTCGGAGCATGCGTCGTGTGCATGTACCTCGACCGGCGCCGCGCCGGCAAGGAGGAGAAAGCCCGCTCCGAGTGGCTCGACGTGCCGGACGACGAAAAGTCCCAACTCTAACCGAAGGGTCGAAGTAACCTTCCGACATGCCGGATTCCGTGGAACGCCAGGAGATTTCCGCCGCCCAGCGGGGGTTCGACTCGACGCACTTCGACCGCTTCGCGGCCGGGTACGACTTCCCGTTCGATGACTTCCAGCGTCTCGGGATCGAAGCCGTGCAGTCCGGTCGCAGTGTGCTGGTCGCGGCGCCGACCGGGTCGGGCAAGACGATCGTCGGAGAGTTCGCGGCATACCTGGCGCTGCACACCAATCGCAAGACCTTCTACACGACGCCGATCAAGGCGCTGTCGAACCAGAAGTATGCCGATCTGGTGGCTCGGCACGGTTCCGAGAACGTCGGTCTGCTGACCGGGGACTCGTCGATCAACGGCGAGGCGCCGATCGTGGTGATGACCACCGAAGTGCTGCGCAACATGATCTATGCCGGCTCCGCGACGCTGGGTCGGCTGGGCTTCGTGGTGATGGACGAGGTGCACTACCTCGCCGACCGGTTCCGCGGTGCGGTCTGGGAAGAAGTCATCGTCATGCTGGCGCCCTCGGTGCAGCTGATCTCCCTGTCTGCGACGGTCAGCAACGCCGAGGAGTTCGGCGACTGGTTGCGCGAGGTGCGCGGCGACACCGAGGTGATCGTCGAGGAGCATCGACCGGTGCCGTTGTGGCAGCAGATGATGGTCGGCCCCTCACTGATGGACCTCTTCGTCGACGACGGCCGGGAGAAGCTGCGCGTCAATCCCCATCTGTTGCAACGCATCGACCAGATGGACCGCGAACGCCGCGACCAGCGTCACGGCCGCCGAGAAGACGCCGGAGCACCGCGCGGGCGTCGCGGTCGACCGAGAGGCGGCTCCGATCGCGGACCCGTCCGCGGCGGTCGTCCCAGCCGGGGGCCCAGCCGCCCGCAGGTCATCGAGGCGCTCGACCACGACGGGCTGCTGCCGGCGATCACCTTCATCTTCAGCCGGGCCGGTTGTGAGGGCGCTGTCGCGCAGCTGCTTGCCTGGGGCACCAAGCTGATCCCTGACCCTGCGGGCGTGAAAGTGCGTCGCCTCGTCGAGGAAAGAGTCGCCGGCCTGCCCGAAGATGATCTCGCGGTGCTCGGCTACTACGACTTCGTCGAGGGCCTCAGCCGGGGCTTCGCAGCACACCACGCGGGAATGCTGCCGATCTTCCGGGAGATCGTCGAGGAGCTTTTCACCGACGGCACGATCAAGGCGGTTTTCGCGACCGAGACGCTGGCGCTGGGGATCAACATGCCCGCACGCACTGTGGTGATCGAGCGACTGGTGAAGTACAACGGCGAGACGCACGCCGACATCACTCCGGCCGAATACACGCAGCTCACCGGTCGCGCCGGACGCCGCGGCATCGACTACGAAGGGCACGCGGTCGTGCTGTGGGCGCCGGGTGTCGACCCGCATGAGGTCGGTGGCCTGGCGTCGACCCGGACCTACCCGTTGCGGTCATCCTTCGTGCCGACGTCCAACATGGCGGTCAATCTGGTCGACAAGGTCGGCCGGTGGCGAGCCGGTCAGATTCTGGAGCAGTCGTTCGCGCAGTTCCAGGCGGACCGGTCGGTCGTCGGCTCGGCGCGCGCCATACATCGCAACGAGGAAGCCCTGGAAGGGTATGCCGAGGCGATGCGCTGCCACCTGGGCGATTTCGCCGAATATGCCGCGCTGCGAAGGGAACTCACCGATCTGCAGAAGTCCGCTGCGAAGCAGCGTTCGGCCAGCCGTCGCGCGGCAACCGCGGTCTCGCTGGAGCAGCTGGAGCCCGGCGACATCGTCCGGGTGCCGGAGGGCCGACGGTCGGGCTACGCCGTGGTCGTTCCGTCCGGGCGGGGCAAGGGCGGAAGCGGCGAGGTGCCGTCCATCATCAACGGCGACGGTCAGCTGCGTCGGCTCAGCGACACCGACGTCGCCGACGTGGTCGAGCCGGTCAACCGGATCCCCGTTCCGCGCAGTTTCCAGAGCCGCTCGCCGCGCGCACGCCGCGACCTGGCCGCGTCGATGCGCAACAAATTGCGCGACGAGCCACCGCCGAGCCCGGCCGAGCTGCGCGCTGCCGAAGCTGCCGCACAGGAGTCGTCCACGGCAGAGGTTGAGCGGCTTCAGGCCGCACTGAAGGCTCACCCGTGCGACGACTGCCCCTACCGGGAGCAGCATGCGCGGTGGGCAGAGCGCTGGTGGAAGCTGCGTCGCGAGACCGATGGACTGCAACGGCAGGTCGACCGACGGACGCATTCGGTCGCGCGCACCTTCAACCGGATCTGTGACCTGCTGGCGGAGCTCGGCTATCTCGACCAGGACGGCGCGACCGTCACCGATCAAGGTCGGGTGCTGCAGCGGATCTACACCGAGAAGGACCTGCTCGCCGCTGAGTGTCTCGAGCACGACGTATGGCGCAAGCTCGACGCACCTTCATTGGCAGCGGTCGTGTGCGCACTGGTCTACGAGGCCCGGCGCAGCGATGGCGGCAGCGAGGAGCCGCGCATCCCCGGTGAACAGACTCGGGACGCATTGGCCGAGATGACGAACATCACCCGCGGCTTGCAGGAGTCCCAGCGCCGGCTCGGCCTCACCCCGATGGGCGACGTCGATCCCGGTATGACGTGGGTGATGCATCGTTGGGCGAGTGGTGGCCGCCTCGAGACCGTGCTGCGGGACAGCGAGATGTCCGCCGGTGATTTCGTGCGGCGTTGCAAGCAGGTGGTGGACCTGCTGGACCAGATCGCCAACGCGGCCCCGCACGAGGGCGTGCGTCGTACCGCCCGCACCGCCATTGACAAGGTGATGCGCGGCGTCGTCGCCGCCGATCGCTTGGACTAGACGGGCATCGCCGCGTGTAATCGAGTGCGGTTGAGGCGCGCCATGGCAGGATGCGTGCCATGGCGTTCTCGGCAAAGCACCTCGCACGCGGCGAACAGATCGATCTGGAGTTGCGCACGCACATCAAGGAGATCTTCTTCCCCTTGGTCATCGGCGTAGTGACCATCGTCGTCGCACTGGCCGCGTCGATCTGGTTCAGTGACAAGGGCTGGTCCGGCTGGGCGACGCTGGCCGTGTGGATCGTCGCACTGCTCATCCTGTGCGTCTTCGTGCTGGCGCCGGTGCTGCGCTGGATGACCACCATCTACGTGATCACCAACCGCCGGCTGATCACCCGCCGCGGCATCATCAACAAGTCCGGACGCGACATCCCGCTCTACCGGATCAACGACGTGTCCTACGAAAAGACCCTGTTGGACCGCATTTTCGGCTGCGGCACGCTGATCATCAGCGATGCCAGCGAGCAGCGCGGCGTGCCGCTGCACGACGTGCCGCATGTCGAAGACGTCCAGGTCCGACTGAACGAACTGCTCTACCACCAGGACGACGGTGGGGACGACGACGGCACCTTCCCGCCGAACGACCCTCGGAACCCGCGTCGCCAGTAACCCGGAGCCGTCAGGCCAACTGCAACGCCTTGAGCAGTCGCGAGACCGGCGTCGTGAGGTCGTGCTGCACGGTCAGCTCGCGTAACCGCCCGGGTTCGGCGATCGTCTGGGGGAGTGCGGCACTGAATTCCGTTGGCAGCGTGATGTTTTTGACGACTTCGACGACCGCCGGTGCGGCATCCAGATAGGCCTCCGCCGCCTCCAGTCGCTTCCGCTGCGCGCCCTTCAGCAGCGGGTCGCCATCGCCGATGGCGGCACGCAGGGTGGCAAGGTCGCCATACCGATTGATCAGGGTTGCGGCGGTCTTCTCGCCGATGCCCGTGACACCGGGCAGCCCGTCGCTGGAGTCCCCGCGCAGCACGGCCATGTCGGCGTATGCCGCGCCGGTGGCGACCGCGTATTTGCGCTCCAGGAACGCCTGGTCGACCAGGTCGGGGTCGCGCACCCCGCCGCGCGCCGTGTAGAGCACGCGCACGCTCTGCGCGTCGTCGACCAGTTGAAACAGGTCACGGTCACCGGTCACGACGTCGACCTGGGCGCGTCCGTGCGCGCCGACCGCCAAGGTGCCGATGATGTCGTCGGCCTCGTAACCGTCGACACCGAGTCGGGTGATGCCGATCGAGGACAGCACGTCGACGATGACCGGCACTTGCGGCGTGAGGTCGTCCGGAGACTCCTCGACTCCGTCCGTGCCGTCGACCATCCGGTGCGCCTTGTATGACGGGATCGCTTCGACACGGAACGCCGGGCGCCAGTCGTTGTCCCAGCAGGCCACCAGCTCGGTCGGTGAATACTCGGTGACGAGTGTCGCGATCATGTCGAAGAAGCCGCGAATCGCGTTGTTAGGCATGGCATCCGGTGTGGCGCGCCGATCGGGCACGCCATAGAACGCTCGGAAGTAGAGACTCGCTGAATCGAGCAGCATGAGGCGAGGTTGCATGGATACATGTTGTCAGAGCTTTAGAGTGCGGATATGGAAGAACTCGACCGGCAGATCGCGCAACTGCTGTCCCAAGACGGTCGGCTCAGCTACACCGACCTGGGCAAGGCCACCGGCCTGTCGACGTCCGCGGTGCACCAGCGGGTGCGACGCCTGGAGGAGCGCGGGGTGATTCGCGGCTACCGCGCGGTGATCGACCACGAGGCGGCCGGCATACCGATGACTGCGCTGATCTCGGTCACGCCTTTCGACCCGTCCGCACCGGACGACATACCCGACCGGCTGCGGCACCTGACTGCCATCGAGTCGTGCTTCTCGGTCGCCGGGGGTGAGAACTACGTTCTCAAAGTCCGCGTCGCCAGTCCGAGCGAGCTCGAGACGCTCCTGGCCGAAATCCGTTCTGCCGCAAGCGTTACCACGCGGACGACGGTGGTGCTCAGCACCCCGTGGGAGGACCGCTCGCCATTGGCGGACTGACCCAACCCGACTGAGTCAGCGGACGAGGTCGGCGACCTGCGCGCCGGTCACTGCTATCAGGTCCGCCGGTGCCAGCTCGATATCAAGTCCGCGCCGGCCACCGCTGACCAGGATCGTCTCGTGAGCCTTCGCCGAGCGGTCCAGCACGGTGGCGAGCGGACGCTTCTGTCCGATCGGGCTGATGCCACCGACGAGATATCCGGAGCTGCGCTCGGCGGCAGCGGCGTCGGCCAACGTGGCACGCTTGCAACCGAATTCGCGGGCAAGGGCCTTGAGGTCCAACTGCTTGTCGACCGGGACGATCGCAACCACGAGTCCTTTGTCAGTCGCTCGATCCGTGTGTGCGACAAGGGTTTTGAACACCCGCTCGGGTTCAACCTGCAGCGCTGCCGCAGCTTCGAGCCCATACGACTCGGCGTCCCGGTCGTGTTCGAACTCGTGGGCGGTGAAGTCGATGGCGGCCCTGCGCAGTGCGACGGTCGCGGGCGTTCCGGCAGACGGCGAGTGACTACGAGATGACACGCATACATCATGCCGTTCGGCGTGTCGCCCGCAACACGCCGGTCATTCCTGAAGAAATTCTGAGTAGTCACACCGCCCTGACCTGCACAAACGCACGTTTGCGCAGGTCAGGGGCTGTTGACACTCACTGACGCGCCGGTAAATTCATCCCCAACGTTCGGAGCTCGCCACGGCGAATTCGCGGACGGCAGGGTGCCGTAGATGGGCCCCTCGTCTAGTAGAAAACGTGCACGCTGCGGGTGACCCGCGTGTATTGGTCCCAACGACGAGGCGGCCCGTCTGCGAGCCAACCGTCCCGAGCCCGCGCGGCCGCATCCACTACTGCTCCGAATCATCGGGAGCGCCCAGCTAGGCTTGTCCGGTGATCTCCCGCCTTGCCCTTGCCGTCGCGGGCGGGCTCTGTGTGTGGCTGTCGTTCCCGGGCCCTGCGGTGTGGCCCGCCGCCATCGTCGGCGTGGCGTTGCTGGCCTTGGCAACCAAGGGAACTCGGGCACGCACCGGCTTCCTCCTCGGCCTCGTGGGCGGCTTCGCTTGCATGGGTCCGACCCTGCATTGGGCGGGCACCTACGTCGGCGCCGTGCCGTGGCTCGCGCTGTCCATCACCGAGTCGGTCTACCTCGCCCTGATGGGTATGGCGTGCTCCCTCGTCCAGTCCGCGCGCCGTTGGGAGCGCGTACCGGCGTGGTTGTCCCCGGCCGACGGGCCGCACGTGCGGCCGCTGGCGATCGCGCTGCTCTGGGTGCTGCAGGAGGCCGTGCGCGACTCGATGCCGTTCGGTGGATTTCCCTGGGCACGGCTCGCCTGGTCGACAGCAGGGTCGCCGCTCGCGCATCTTGCCTCGATCTTCGGTGCCCCCGGGCTGACCTTCGTCGTGGCGTTACTGGGTGGCTGGCTGGCGTTGGCGATCGACCGCATCCGACGAGGTATGCCGCCGGCCCGCGCCATACTCCCTCGACTGTGGCCGGTGATTGCCGGAGTGGCGGTGCTCGGAGTCGCAATCGTCTACCCGACGCCTACCAACGGTAAGAAGATCCAGGTTCTCGCCATACAGGGGAACGTGCCGACCGCAGGCCTGGAGTTCAACGCTCAGCGCCGCGCCGTCCTGGACAACCACGTCAAGGTCACGGACGCAGCAGCCAAGAAGATCAAGGCCGGCAAGCTGGCCGAGCCCGCGTTGGTGATCTGGCCGGAGAACTCCTCGGATATCGACCCGACCCGCAATCCCGACGCGGGCACCGAGATCGTCCAGACCGTCGATGGCATCGGCGTCCCGCTGATCGTCGGGGCAGTGCTCAACGAACCGGCACCCCAGACCAGCAACACCTCGCTGCTCTACCTGCCGGACAAGGGCATCGTCGACCGCTACGTCAAGCAGCACCCGGTCCCGTTCGCCGAATACATGCCCTACCGGTCGTTCTTCCGGAACTTCTCCTCGGCCGTCGACCTGGCCGGCAATTTTGCGGCGGGTCACAAGACCGGACTGTTCCGGGTCCCGACAAAGACCAACGGTGTTGTGAAGGTCGCGCCGGTGATCTGCTTCGAGGTCGCCTACGACTCGCTTACCCGCAAGCCGGTGCGCGACGGCGCGCAGATCCTGACCGTGCAGACGAACAACGCGACCTTCGGCCACACCGCGGAATCCGAGCAGCAGCTGGCGATCTCGCAGATCCGCGCCATCGAGCTGGGCCGGTCGATCGTGCACATCTCAACGGTCGGCGTCAGCGGACTGATCACCCCCGACGGCGTGGTGCACGACAAAACCAGCCTCTTCACTCCGCAGGCGATCGACGGTGCGCTGCCGCTGCGCTCGGGGGAGACGCTCGCCGTACGCCTCGGCGCGCTGCCGGAATGGTTCGGCTGCGGCGTCGCCTTGCTACTGTGCGGGATCGCCCTGGGCGGCAACCGTTCGTCCCGCCGCCGGTCCCTGAGTGTCAAGGAAGTTCACGAGCTTGTCTGATCAAGACATCCACCGCCCTGCTCTGTCCAAGGTCCTGGTGCTTGTGCCGACATACAACGAGCGCGACAACCTGCCACTGATCATGCGACGCATCCGCGCGAGCGTGCCCGACGCCGACGTGCTGGTGCTGGAGGACAACTCGCCGGACGGCACCGGTGACGTCGCTGACCAACTGGCCGCCGACGACGACCGCATCCAGGTCATGCACCGCCCGGGCAAGGAGGGGCTCGGCAAGGCCTACCTCGCCGGGTTCGCCGTCGGTCTCGAGCGCGGGTATGACGCACTGGTCGAGATCGACGCGGACGGCTCTCACCCGCCCGAACGCCTGCCCGCGATGCTCGAGGCTGCGCAGGATGCGGACGTGATCATCGGGTCGCGGTGGATCCGCGGCGGGAAGGTCGTCAACTGGCCGTTGCATCGCAAGGCGCTCAGCGTCGGCGGCAACCTCTACGTCAAAACCCTGCTCGGTATGCCGGTGAACGACGCCACTGCGGGATTCCGGGTCTACCGGGCGGACGCCCTGCGGACCATCGGCCTGGACGGCGTCGACTCCTACGGCTACTGCTTCCAGGCAGACCTGACCTGGCGAGCCATCCGGGCGGGACTGCGCGTGGTCGAGGTCCCGATCACCTTCGTCGAGCGGGAGATCGGCCAGTCGAAGATGAATCCGGACATCGCCCGCGAGTCGTTGCTGAACATCAGTCGCTGGGGTTGGGAGTACCGGCGCGGTCAGGTTCGTTCTCTTGGTGAACGCCTCGTTCACCGACAGAAGGACAATCCATGAGCACCACCCCCGGCCGCGCGCCGTTCTGGGCGCGGCTGCTGTTCGCCGTCGCCTTGTGTATGCCGATCATCGAGGTGATCGTCATCGTGCTGGTGTGGCACGTCATCGGCTGGTGGACGCTGCTCGCGCTGGCCGCTTGCTTCTGCCTGGGGCTGCTCGTCATACAGCGTGCCTCGATCGGTGCCGCGCGTGAGATGCGTAGCGCGATGGCCGAGCGCCGCCCGCCGGCGCGCGAAGTGGCCGATGCGCCGCAGGCGCTGGTGGGTGGCGTGCTGTTGCTGATCCCGGGGTTCGTGACCTCGCTGCTGGGAATCATCCTGATCCTGCCCGGCAGCGCTCGATCTCCCGGCGGCTGATGCAGGTCTTCGTCGGGCGCCGGATGGGGTCCGGGAGCGCGCAGGTCGTCGACTACACCGCGACGCACACCACAGTGCGTCCGGACGATCCCGAGGTGATCGACGGCGAGATCATCGACGAGGACGGCAACAAGCGCTGAGCAGCACAAAGAGAAGGAGCCGACCGGGGTGTCCGGTCGGCTCCTTCTATGACTGCGTAGCTCAGGCGGAGCGCTTGCGACGCGGCTTCTCGCCACGCGATGCGCGCAGCAGCGTCAGGCGCTCCTGCAGCAGCTCCTCCAGCTCCGGGATCGAGCGGCGCTCAAGCAGCATGTCCCAGTGGGTGCGGACCGGCTTGACCGGCTTGCGCTCCGGCTCGGGGCCGTCCTGCAGCTGGGCTTCTGCACCACAGGTGCCGCACTCCCACAGACCCGGAACGTCGGCCTCCACAGAGAACGGCAGCTCGCTGACGTGGCCCTGCGCGCAGACGTAGCGCACGATCTGGCGCTCACTGAACGCGATGTTGTCCTCGGTCTCCAAGGACAGGGTGCTGAGGTTGGTCCCTCGCAACGAACGCTCTGCCATGTCCACTCACTTCTCTCTCGTGTCGGGCCTGTCCGAGAACCTGCCCCCTCGGGTCGGTCCGGTCTCGGCGATCTATGTTGTGCAACGGTCGGTTCGGTCGGGATGTTCCCGAGAATTCACTACTCTGGCCCGCCCTGACCTCCGACGATCCACACAATCAAAGACGTCGTAGCCTCGCAAAAGGTTGCCATCATACGTCGTCGGCCGGCCCAGTATGTCGTAAACGCCCAGAAAAGTCGCATCGAGCGTGATCGAATTGTGACCGGCATCACAGCTGGCGGGCGTCAAACGCGTTCGTCCGGTCATCGGGGTCCCCGCGAAGTATTCGGAGGAGCGAAGCGGAGGAGAAACTTCGTGGGGTGATCAGACAACGTGAGGCGGGGTGTTGCCGGCCTCGATGATGCCCTCTCGGACCCGCACACCGCGCAACAGAATCGCGCCGACGCCGAAGAAGATGACCAGCGCGATGATCGAGAAGCGGTAGTCGCGGAACCACTGGAAGACCAGCCCGAAGACCAGCGTGCCCAGCCAACTGGTGCCGCGTTCCATGGCTTGATAAAGGCTGAAGAACTCCGACTCGCGGCCGGCCGGGATGAGGCCGCTGTAGAGCGACCGCGACAGGGACTGGCTGCCGCCCAGCACGAGGCCGATGGCGACTGCGACCAGCAGCCAGAGCGCGAGGTTCTTCTCCGGCAACGCGCAGGCCGCGCAGACGACGGCGGTCCACAAGAAGAGTGAGGAGTAGATCAGCCGTTGGGCGCCGTGCTGTGCCGCCAGCCGCGCGAACGCCAGGGCGCCGAAGAACGCGACGAACTGCACCAGCAGGATCGTCACGACCAACTCGCTCTCGCTGAACTTCAGCTGCTTGCTGCCGTAGAGGCTCGCCGCGGCGATCACCGTCTGCATGCCGTCGTTGTAGAAGAGGTAGGCGAGCAGGAAACGCTTCGTCTGCGGATAGTGCTGCAGCGACGCGAACGTCACCCGCAACTGTCGGAAGCCACCGAGCCGGTCCCGCGGCGCCGGTCGCTCCAGCTTCGACAGGCTGCGCAGACCGCGCAGCGGGATGAGCGCGAACAGCGCCCACCAGATGCCCGCGACCAGGAAGGCAGCACGGACCGCGGACGCCTTGTCCAGGCCGAACGCATCGTGTGCGACCAACAGGACCAACGTCGCAGCGAGCAACGAGCCGCCACCGAGGTAGCCGTAGGCCCAGCCGCGTGCCGACACGTAATCCCGGTCATCGGGAGGGGTGATCCGGACCATGATCGCCGAGTAGACGATCAGTGCCGCGCCGAGGGCGAGGTTCGCAACGATCGCCAGCGCCACCCCGAGCTGCCAGTTCGTGCCGCCGATCAGGACCATCGCCGCGGCGGCGGCGGCACCGACATACGTGAAGGCGGCCAGGTAACGCAGCGGGTACTTCGACCGGTCGACGATCGCGCCGATGAAGACCAGCACCACCGCGGAGATGACCGTGGAGGCCGTCAGGATGTAGGGAACCAGCGATCCCGGTGCGATGCCGATCCCGAGCACGTCCAGGTTGTTGTCACACGCCGCGTCAGTCGGCTGGCCGGGGCAGGCGACCTTGTTCGCGATCGAGGTGAGGTATGGCGCGAAGAGCACCGCCGCGGTGACCGTCACGTATGACGCCGCGGCCCAGTCGTACCAATACCAACTGCGTTGCAGGCGCTTCTGCTCCGGGCCGGAGACTTGCGCGATGGGCGTCCGCAGCAGGGTCACGCGCGACACTGTGACACACCGGCGGTGGTGTTGTCAGAGGCTGAGCCCGCTGTGTATGCGGCGTTGCGGGTCGTATTGCTTGCGAAGCTGCGTCAGCCGAGCGAGGTTGCCGCCGTAATAGCGTTGCGCGGACTGTCCCGATTCGAGGTAGTTGACGTAGCCACCGGAGGAGAACGGCGCCAGCTGCCGATGTGCCTGCGTGATCCAGTCGTGCGCCGAGGCATACAGACTGCCTCCGACGTACCACTGCAGCGAGGCGACGTGATCGCGCCACGGGAACGCCGTGTCGGTCCGTTTGGGGTCGCCGACGGCTCCGGTCAGCGGGTCGAGCAGGGCGCTGCCCGCGCCTCCTGCGCGGGACCGGTCGATGACAGTGCGGGCGATGGCGCTCGCGGCCTGCTGGCCGAGGGTGGCCAGGATGTCGGAGCCGGCCATGAAGGGCTGCCGGGCGGACGTCGTGCCGCCGCCGAGGTAGATCGCCGCGCCCAGGTAGCTGAACCGCCGGTAATTCGTCGCAATGGGGGAGACCCCTATCGCATGCACCAGCGACGTGGCTGCGGCGTGCTCGTCGCCGGCGGTCGTGACGCCGACGATGCTCACGTGCAAGCTGCCACGGCCGATCGCATCGACGTGCACGCCGGCCCAGCGCGACCGTGTCGCGGTGCTGATCCACCGTGCCCAGCCGGTCATCACCGGCACAGCGGCGCTGCCGGCGAACGTGAGGGTGAAGATGCCCTGGCCGGTGGCCGGGTGGGTGGCGAAACGCATTGCCGTGACGACACCGATGTTGCCGCCACCACCGCCGCGCAACGCCCAGAAGATGTCGGCGTGCTGCGTCGCGCTCGCCGTGACAGACGTGCCGGTCGGGAGCACCAATTGCGCCTCGGTGAGCCGGTCCGCGGTCACGCCATGAGCGCGCGATTCCACGCCGAGGCCACCGCCCAGCGTGAGGCCGGCTGCCCCGACGGTCGGGCACGTCCCGGTCGGTATGCCGCGCCCGTACGGCGCCAGGTGCGCCTTCACGTCATACAGGGAGGCGCCGGAGGCGACCAGGACGGTGCGGGTCTTCGCGTCATACGCGATGGAGCGCAGCGGGCGCAGGTCGAGCACCAGGGTGCCGTTCGCCGCCGAGGCACCGACATAGGAATGGCCGCCGCCGCGCGGCGCCACCTGAAGGTTGAAGCGCTGCGCGAAGTGCATCGCCCTCGCGATGTCGGCAGTGCGCTCGACGACCATCACCGCGGCCGGCTTGTTCGTGTCGAAGCGCGTGTCGAAGACAAGCTTGGCCCGGTTGTATGGCGACGAGCCCGGCAGATCGACCGGCCCTTGCACCGTGTGGGCGAACGAAATCCAGTCCTGGGTGGTCGGTTTCGCGATGGCCCGAGCAGCTGCCAGTTGCCTGGCATTGCTCGGTCCGGCGTGACAACCGGTGAGCGCAGCGACCGCGCTGCTGCCGGTCAGTGCGAGCGCGCTCCGTCGGGTCGTGGTCGTCATACCCAATGGGACGCCGCAGGCGTCGGTTGCGTTGTCTCAGCAGCCGTCGGGGCCGCACACGGCGCCCTCGGCCTCCTGCATCACGAGTGGATGTGACGCCTGCCAGGCCTGCTCGAGCGCGCCGGTGAAGGTCTGGGCCGGTTGTGCCCCGGAGACGCCGAACTTCTCGTCGATCACGAAGAACGGAACGCCCTGGATGCCGGAGGCACGTGCTTGCGCGAAGTCCTGCTCGACGTCCGAGCGCACTGCTGGGTCGTCCAACGCCGCTCGTACCTCGGTCGCGTCGAGGCCGTGCTGGACACCGATCTCGACCAGCTGCGCCGGGTCTCCGATGTCGACACCGTGCTCGAAGTGGGCGGACAACAGCGCCTCCTTCACGGCGTCCGCAACACCGTGGCGAGCGGCCAGGTGCAGTAGGTGATGCCCGCGCATGCTGTTGGCGACGACGAGTTTGTCGAAGTCGTAGTGCAGTCCTTCTGCTGCTGCTTGCTCGCGCACGTGGCCGATCATCTGCTTGACCTGCTCGCGCGGCATACCCTTCCGGTCGGAGAGATATTCGATCTCGGTGCCGTCGAAGTGCTCCGGCAACGATGGGTCCAATTGGTAGCTGTGCCAGGTGATTTCGACATCGTCGGCGTGCGCGAAGTCACGCAGTCCGGACTCGAAGCGGCGCTTGCCGATGAAGCACCAGGGGCAGGCGATGTCAGACCAGATGTCAACCTTCATGTATGCCGCAACGGCCTTTCGCTCGTGCGCATTCCGCTACCGTCCTCGAGGTGACCACCGTCCATCGGTTGACGCGCGCCGACGCCCGTCGGATAGCGGTGCGCGCGCGACTCCTCGCATCGCCGCGTCCTGCCGAGCTGCTGGAGGTCGTACGTGGTCTCGGGTCGGTGCAGGTCGACCTGACGTCGGCGGTCGCGCCGAGCCCGGAGCTCGTCTGCTGGAGTCGACTGGGCACGGCATACGAGCTGGGCGGGTTGGACGATCTCTTCGATGCACGCGACGTCGTCGAATTGCGCGGCCGGGTCATGGCCGCGGACGACATCCGGCTCTATCGCGCCGAGTTGGCGGACTGGGGTCAGCATCCGCGTCACGAGTGGCAGGAGTTCGCAGCCGAGTGGGTCCAGGCCAACGATCTGTGCCGCCGGGACATCCTGGACCGGCTGGCGGAGGAGGCTCCGTTGCCGGCGGCCGCGTTCGAGGACACCTGCGAAGTGGCGTGGCGTTCGTCGGGCTGGACCAACAACCAGAACGTCGTTCGTCTCATCGACTTCATGGAGAGCAGAGGCGAGGTCGCGGTGGCCGGGCGCGGAATCCGTGGCGAACGGCTGTGGGACCTCGCCGGCCGCGTCTATCCCGAAACCGACACGGTGCCGCTGGAGGAGGCGCTGGTGCAGCGCTCCCGGAGAGCGTTGCGCGCGCTCGGGTTGATGCGCCCCAGGATCTACGACCTGGCCGGGATCGCCCGCAAGGAGGTCGAACCACCCGGAGAGCCCGCCGTCATTGAGGGCGTGCGCGGGAAGTGGCGCGTGGACCCGGAGCAGTTGGACACCTCGTTCCGGGGGCGCACCGCCGTGTTGTCACCGCTGGACCAGCTGATCTTCGACCGAAAGCGGATGGGTGAGATCTTCGAGTTCGACTACCAGTTGGAGATGTACAAGCCGAAGTCGAAGCGGCGCTGGGGCTATTACGCGCTGCCGATCCTGCACGGCGACCGGCTGGTCGGGAAGGTCGACGCCGCCGCCGACCGTGATCGCGGGCGGCTGGTCGTGCATGCCATACATGAGGACGAGGAGTTCACCGCGTCGCTACGCGCCTCCGTGCGCCGCGAAATCGACTCTCTTGCAACGTGTTTGGGTCTACAGGCCGAGCACTGACAGCTCGGAGCAGCGCGATGCGGTTCGCGCAAAGTCTCCCCTCCGATGCCGGGACGGTTGTCGGAGCCAGCGGATACGCTTGTAGACGTTTTCGAAGAACCGTATAAACACTCGAGGTGAGGCAGCGAATGGCGCAACCGAGTCCCTACACGCCGGGCGCCGTGGCGCGCGAGGTGCCGGGTCGCACCGTGCAGCTGGCCCAGATCGAGGAACGCCTCGACCTGATGACAGCACTCGGCCGGTTGGTGCCGCGAATTCGCGTCGACCACGGTCCTCGGGGAGTCGGTAAAACGTCGTTGCTTCGTCAGGTCGAGCAGCGGGCGCACGCGAAGGATGCCGACACGATCTGGGTGACAGCGGGAGAGTCGTCCGGCTTGGTGCCCGCGATCGCGGACGGTGCGGGGCGGCTGGTGCGCCGCTGGCCGGCGAGGATGCGTGAGAAGGTCACCACCGCGCTGTCCCACCTCGAGCTCAAGGTGACCGGGGAGTGCCTGGAGTCGCCAGCATCGAGGCCGGCTGGAACGCCACCGGCAGCGGCCGTCGGGTTCGCGGCGCGACGCGTGAGTTCGAGGACCTGTTGGTCGCGACGGCGGAGGCCACGCTGGAGCGTCGGCACTCCGGTCTGGTCGTCCTGATCGATGAGGTGCAGGCTGCCGATGCGGCGAGCCTGCGGACGATTTCCTATGCGTGGCAACACTTCCAGTCCGAGCGCCGCATGCTGCCGGTGTCACTCTTCATGGCCGGGCTCCCGGAGAGCGTGGGCATCATCAATGCCGCGGTGAGCAACTCGGAGCGATTCGCCTATCGGCAGCTGAAGGACCTCACACCGGAAGCTGTGGCGGTGGCGCTGGCCAACCCAGCCAGGCAGCTCGGTGTGGGGTGGAGCGCGGACGCACTCGACGCAGCGGTTCGGTATGCCGCGGGCTACCCGCACACCGTGCAGCTGATCGGTGAAAATGCGTGGCACCACGCGGGATTCCCCGATCCGGGCGGCACCATCAAGCGGCAGCACGTCGAGGCGGCGGCGGCCGACGTGGAGGAGGACCTGCGCGAGTTGTTCACCGCCAGATTGTCGAAGGTGACCCGCGAGGTGGAGCTCGATTTCGTCCTGGCAATGGCCGGCCTCGGCGATGAGCCGGTCCGGCGCAGCGCGATCGCTGCAGTGATGGGCAAGCCGTCTGACGCTCTCGGTGTGCCCCGGAGCCGGCTGATCGGCGCCGGCATCATCACCGACAGCAGCCATGGCTACCTCGAATTCACCGTGCCCGGTTTCGCGGCGTTCGTGCGCGACGTGCACGACCTCCCCGATCCGGGCGCCTGAGGCCTGTCGTCTCACCCGGGCCGGGAGTCAGGCGTCCGGCGCGGGCCGCTGCATGCGCTGGTCGAAGCAGCGCCATACGTCGTCATACCGCTCAGTTCCGTCGAGCTCGAAGCCGAGCTTGCGGTAGAAGCCGATGGCTCGCTCGTTGCCGCGCAGCACCCACAGGTAGGCATCGGCGTCTCCGACCGCCTCCGCCGTCAATGCTTGCGCCACGCCTCGACCGTGCCATTTACCGGCCACGTTGAGGCTGAGAAGTTCAGTCGACCGGGGTGCCTCGTCGTCCGCGGCGGGGCCGGCTTCGACAATGCCGACCGGCTCCTCGTCGACGAAGGCGGCCAGCACGGTGTGACCGAGCTGACCCGCGCTCAGGGACGTGATCGTCTTGTCCCAGCGCCGCACACTGCGCGACAGGTCCATCCCGTCGAGCAGGGGCTGCTCGATGAGACCGCGGTAGGCGTAGCGCCATACAGCGACATGCAGGACGGCCAGCGACTCGACGTCGCCCGGCTCTGGCGGTCTGATCGTCCAATCCGGCACGCAACGGAGTATGCCGTAGCCGACCTGCGGGGTCTGAGATTTGTGCGTGCCTCGTGTCAGGGATGCAATACGCAATCTCCGCACATCCCGATGCCGGCACGGTAGATCAGGCAGCAACTGTGCCGGCGGAAGTTTGTGCCGGTGCGCAGCGCGCCTCCGTCGATTCGCGGGTCGTGCAGGAGTTCGTCGGCCGCTTTCTGTGCTCGTTCCACCAGGTCGGGACGGGTCGCCCGTAGCAACGTGACGGTGCTGTTGGCCGCGGATCCGACGTTGCCCCAAAGGACCTGTGCGCTGACGCCATACAGGCGCTGGATGGTGTCGGTGACCTGGGCGATAGCGCCATGCTGCAACGGATTTCGCTGATGTGGGCTTCGTGCGAGAGACAGCCGCAACAGCTGGCCGGGACGCTGCTGCCACCAGATTTCGTCCCCAGCGAGATCGAGTGACAGGCCGAGAGCCCGTGCGCAGACGTGGGCCGAGACGAGTCGAGCGACCAGGCCGAACTGTTCGGTGGACGCTGCGACGCGCAGGTCGACCGACCTGCCGTCGGGGGAATGCAACTGTGCCCGAACCGCCTCGACCCTGGCCCGCAAGGCGGACTCGTCCGTCCGGACTGTGAGCGGTTGCCAAGGGGCTCGAGGGGCCGCGCTCGCCGCGTGTTCGTCGAACGCCAGCGCGCCGCCGAGGCGGTGCGGATCGTTCACGAGGCGGCCAGTCGATCGAGGAGCCCTTGTAGTGGCTGCGGAACATCCTCCGGCTCCAACGCGCCGGCGAGGGCACCGGCCAGGAGTTCCTTGCGTCCGGAGGCGACTCCACAGAAGCGGTGCAGTTGCTCAGCGAGAGGGCGGTCCTGCCACGCGGGCTGCTGACGGAGCGTGGCCAGCTTCGTGTCGAGGCCGAGCTGCTCGACGACGGCCACGGCGCGGTCGGTTCCGAGGGCGCGGATGAGCTCCTCCTCAAGGTCGGCGTGACACACGAAGAAGCCGTATGTCGGTAGGTCGCTCGCGTCCCTGACGGTGCCACCCACTTCGTTGAGGGCTTGCTCGACAAAGCGCACTTCCGGCGCGTCGCACAGTCCGAGGATCTCCAAACCGACTGAGCCACGGTGCAATTCGATCAGTTCACGTCGGACATTCGTCACTCCGGCGAGATCTATCAGGTCGACGTTGTCCAGGTTGACGTCTTGGGTCTTCGCTACGGCGGTGAGCGCCGCGATGTCGCTGACTCCCTCGAGCAACACGACCTGGTGGACTGCGGCGGCCATCAGTCGTCGAGCGGGGAGAGCACGGCGAATCCCGCTCGCTCAGCGACTTCCTGCAGTTCTTGGTCGTACGTGGCGATCTCGTCGACTCCCAACCGCAGCGCGACCTGAAGGTGAATGGCATCATTCGACCGCAACGGCACGTGCAGCCCTGCACCCAATAAATCTCCGCGGGTCACGTCGAAGAGATCAACTGTCGCGAGCACTTCTTTGACGTCGCGAATGTCGATGTCAGCCGGATGACGGCCTGCCGCGCAATGCAGCTCGGTGTGGAGCAGCATCGATGACACCAGACGTCGCTGCTTGGTGGCATCCGCAAGCAGCTCGACCAGCTGGGCCGAACCCGCTTCGTCGACAATGAGTTTCATCGCTGCGGAGGTGTCGAGGTAGCAAACCGTGGCGGCCGATTCGGTCACCAAGCGCCCCTCGTGTCTCGAAGAATATCGGCCGATGACCTGCTCGTCTTGCGGCGTCGGAGGTCGCGCAGCGTTGCGGTTGGTGCTGTTGCCGGGCGATATGGGCCTAAGTCTGTAGCGCCATCTCCCGCAGGGGAGTGAGACGCGCAACAGGCACTCCGTTGTTGGTCACCTCGAATGATTCGCCCGCCACGGTGCGACGCAGGTACTCGCCGCTCCGGTTACGCATTTCACGCTGACTGATCGTGTCCATGACACAACCGTAGCACCGCGTAGCACGCAGTGTCGGACCGATCACTGCGTGGTGCGGAACCCGCCGTTGCTGTACAGGACCTGGCCGGTGACCCAACCTCCGGCCGGCGACAGGAGGAAGGTGACGAGGTCGGCGGTGTCGCGTGGTGTTCCAAGTCGGCCAGCAGGAGTCTGCTCGACACCGCTGGCACGGATCTCGTCGTTCATCCAGCCGGTGTCGATCGGACCGGGGTTGATCGCGTTGGCCCGGATTCCCTTCTCTGCCAACTCGATCGCAGCAGCCACCACGATGCGGTCGAGCGCCCCTTTGCTTGTGCCGTAGGGGAGATTGTGCGCCGAATGATCGCTGGTGAGCGCGACGATGCGGCCGCGTTCCGCCTCGCCGACTGCAGGCGGCAACTGCACTGCGAAAGCCTTGATCAGCAACCAGTTCGCGCGTGCGTTGACCGCATAATGGCGGTCCCAGCTCTCGAGGGTGGTGTCGAGGATGCCGCTGTTGACTCCTTCCGTATGTGCGAGCACCAGCGCGCTCAGGTCACCGCGTTTGTTCGCAACGCGCACCAGGTTGCTCGGGACTGCAGGGTCGCCGAGGTCACCGGGCACCAGGTCAACACTCCGGCCGAGCTGTCGGCACTCGTCGGCGATCTGCTCGGGGTCGGAGTCGCCGCGCTCCATGTCGAGGCGGCTGTCATAGTCACTCCAGTAGTTGAGCGCCAGGTCCCAGCCTGCCGCGGCAAGACCGCGAGCGAGTCCTGCGCCGATGCCGCGCTTGCGCCCCACGCCGGTCACCAACACTGTTCCGTTCGACACGGGCCACCTCCGAAATAGATGTTGCTGGAACGCAAATCAAGCTACGGAGGCAAGGCGGCATTGTCATATCCTTTCTGCCGCCGCGGAACGATAGCCGCCCGCGTTCGAATGCGTCTATCCGGCGCAAGAGTGCTCGTATTTGGCCGATTCCGGTGCAGCCGAGCGGCGTGGAGCGCCAACATTGCTGACATGCGGAACGTTCCATGAGGGCCGGCCGCCGCAACAGAAATCTATGTCTGGTCGAGGCGAGTTGGGGCTGCTGGGTCGCAGCGGATCTGGCTCTGCTCGTCATGCTCGCCGTGGTCGCGTTCCGCGTCGGCGGAGTCGGTCTTGTCGGACTCGTCGGTGCCGCTCGGGTGCTGCCCGTCGCGGTTCTCGGACCTCTCGTCGTGCCTTGGACGGACCGACTGTCACGGCCACACCGACTAGTTCTCTCCCACGTATCCGCGGCGGCGATGTCGCTTGCCCTCGCCGGCGCTGCCGCGAGAGGGAGCGCGTGATTGCTCGTCCTGGTGGTCGGGTTCGGCTCACTCGCCGGATCCGTTCTCAAGGCGGTGCTCCGCTCCGCGATCATCCAGACCGTCGTGATGCCGGAGGAACTGGTCGGCGCGAATGCGGCGTACGCGGCGATCGAAGGAATGGGCACTGACGTGGGTCCGCTGCTCGGCGGCGTCCTCCTGGCCCTGCTCGGCGCGTCGAGAGGTCTGGGCAGCTTGCCCTGATCTATGTCGCGGGCGCGGTGCTGTCAGCGCTGGTCAGCACGGCATACCAAGTGCCCGCGCGTGTGACCACGAGTGCGAAATGGCATGCGGCACACGCCTTTCGGCACTCGGCTCGAACGTCTACGAGGACAGCACCCCGCACCGAGCCTGGGTCGAGCCGGCGGGGTGGGGCGGTCCCACCCTGTGGTTCCAGAGAGTCCCGGAACCGAAGACAGCCAAGAATCGACAGCACTTCGATCTTCGCGCGGCCGGGCGCCTGCAGGATGAGGTCGAGCGTCTCAAAGACCTCGGAGCCATCGTGGTCAGCAGCAACCCGGACTTGGTCGTCATGACAGACCCCGAGGGCAATGAGTTCTGCGTCGAAAACTGACGACTCGACGGGACATCGCGCGAAGGATCAGGTGACCTGACAGGTTGCGACACAGCTGTTGCGGTGATGCCGCAGAGCTGAGAAATCCGGCTTCTAGCGTCCTGGGCATGCGCTCGAAACCACATACCAAGCGAGTCGGACCAACGTACCTGGGTGTCCTTGGCATTGCGTGCATCTGCGTGCTGCTCGCGGGTGGCGTCATGTCCCAACGGACACGTGCGATTGGCGTCCCACAGGGACGGGCGCTGGTCACTTCGAGGGAGACCACTGCATCTGCGGTGCGCGTGCCGCCGGTAGCGACGCCGCGTGGAGGTCCGGCGTCGGGACCTGCAGCGGGGGAGATCCCCTCGGCTGAGCACCTCGGTCCGGACGCCGACGTCCCAGCGATCAGCAAACTCGACCCGGCACTTCGGCAAGCACTGGAAGCGGCTGCAAACGCGATGGGCAGCAACGGGATTCAGCTGTGGATCACGTCGGGCTGGCGCACGGTTGCCTACCAACAGCGGCTGTATGACGAAGCAGTCGCAGAGCACGGCCTGACCTATGCCCGCACTCACGTCGCGACCCCGGACAAGACGGAGCACACCAAAGGGGCCGCTGTGGACATCGCACCGACCTCAGCGGACGGCTGGCTGAGCCGGCACGGTGCTCAGTTCGGGCTGTGCCAGACCTACGCGAACGAGATGTGGCATTTCGAACTGACGGCCAAGGACAGCCAATGCCCGGCAATGCGAACGGACGCGCTGGGATGACCACTTCGACAATGCGGGAGCCCGCCCGCGCCATACGTCTCATGGTCGGCATCGGATGCTGGATCGCCGTCCTCGTTCTGTATGCCGTGGCCGTGCGTACCGCACCGGGCCGCCTCGTCGACGACATGGCGTTTCAACAATTGCGCGACAACTTGTCCACGCGTTCCTGGATCCCCGACGGCACCTCGCTGGCGCGCTCTCAACTGGCGCTGTTGGTGATCGGCGCCGGTGTAGTGTGCGCGACGTGCTCGGTGAATCGCTGCGCCCCACGCACGACGACTGCGGCCTTGGCACTCGGTTGTGCGCCAGGCCTGCTGGCGGACGTCTTGAAGAGCGTCCTCACCCGACCGTCATCCCCAGCCGAATTCGTTGCGCACAACTCGTTTCCGAGCGGCACGGTTGCCGCGTTCGCCGGCGTCGCTTCGGCCCTGACGTTCGTCGCCAGATCTCGGCTGCAACAAGGCATCGCTTGTGCTGCGTGGTCGGGCACCGGCCTGATCGCACTGATCGTCATACGGGCTCATTGGCATCGGCCGAGCGACGTCCTCGGTGCCCTGTTGCTTGCGCTCGGAGCATTGGAAGTGGCCTCCGGTATGACGAGAGGCGCGCGTCCCGTGCGAGTTCGGCCACCTGCGGCGGCTACGACCGCCGACCTGGAAAACTCAGGTCCTGTGTGTCAGCGCTGACCAAGCAAGAAGCGGAATTGCGTTGAAGAACATGGGGATTCGTGCGCGCACCGTGATTGCATCCATCGTGGTCGTGCTGCTGGTCTCTGGTGGCACTGCAGTCGCAGTCGTCGCCACCGTGGGCACGTGGGTCTATTCGGTGGCCCGCAGCCAGGCCCAGGACCAGTTCCTTCAGGAGGCGCGTCGCATCCAGCAGGCTGATCTCCTTGCGCCACGACAGATCACAGCCTCACCCGACATGACGATCGTCGTCGACGGTCACATCACACGGCTCGGCTCGGCCAAGAGCGCTGACCTCACTCCGGGCGTCACGTCCACGAACCACACCGATCTGCAGGTGTTGCGGCGCACCAGAGGGCTCTACCGCATTCTCTTCGGCACCCAGGTCACCCTCCGCGGCCCTCCGGGGTCGAACGGCGTGCAGGTGCAGCTGTATTCGGTGCGGCCGCTGCTCGGCGTGCATGACAAGATCGTATCGGTCATCAAGGTGGTTGCGATCTGTTTGTTGGTCGGTGTGCTGCTCGGTGCTCTGGTCGCGCTGTGGCTGTCCCGTTACATCGTGCGGCCGTTGCAACGCATCGACCGCGCTGCGGCGCGCGCCTCGGACGGCGACATCACGGTCCGACTCGGGCCGCAGGGTGCTCCGGAGTTGGAGCGACTGGTTCAGTCGTTCAACGGGTTGATGGACACGCACGAGCACTCGCTACAGCAATCCCACCGCTTCGCTGCCGACGTCTCCCACGAATTGCGCACTCCGCTGGCCGCATTGTTGCCTGCAGGGGAGGTGCTTCAGGAGGAGTCCGCATCCATGTCACCGGATGCGCGAGAGGCCGCCGGGCTCTTGAACGGGGAGATTCAGAACCTCGCCAGGCTCGTGGAGGACCTCATCGAGATTTCCCGTCATGACAGCGGACAGGTGGTGTTGTCGCTCGAGACAACCGATCTCGTAGAACTGACGAACGACGTGCTCGACCACCGGGGTTGGCTGGACGACGTCAGGGTAAGTGCCCAGCCGCACGTGATCGCGCAGGTCGACCGACGGCGGATAGAGCTTGTCATCGCCAACTTGGTCGGCAACGCCGTTCGTCACGGGCGACCACCTATCGCGATCGACCTCGCCAGTACGCCGAGTGACACCGTCATCGAGGTTACGAACGCCGGAGAGCCGATCCCGCCGCAGGTGCAGGACCGGCTCTTCGACAGGTTCTACAAGGTCGAGACCGCGCGGACCCGGACGCAGGGGAGTGGTCTCGGCCTGGCGCTCACTCTGGAGAACGTCCGAGCACACCATGGACGGATCGGCGTCCACAGTGACGAATCCGCGACGACCTTTCGGGTCACATTGCCGAATTCCCCCAAGCGACAGGGTAATTGATGGCCAAAGTGCTGCTCATCGAAGACGACACGGCTGTGGCGCAGGCCCTGATGCTCGGACTGCGTCGGCTTGATCACGACGTCGAGCATCTGCCTGACGGCAATCGTCATCTCGGCGAATCGATCCGACGCAATGACGTTCTCGTGCTCGACCTAGGGCTACCGGGCCGCGACGGCTTCGACATCTGCCGGACCGTCGCCGCCGAGCAGTTGCTTCCGATCCTGGTGTTGACCGCACGATCCGACGACATCGACGTCGTCGCGAGCTTGGAGTCCGGAGCCGACGACTACGTCACCAAACCGGTGTCGCCGCGTGTCCTGGATGCCCGGATCAAGGCCCTGTTGCGACGTGCCGGCCGATCGGGTCGATCGACCGGCGGGACACAGGCGCGAACGGTGATCACCGCCGGCGATCTGCAGATCGACGAAGAGTCGCTCGAGGTTCGTCGTGCCGGCCAGCTGCTGGAGCTCTCTCCGACAGAGATGCGGATGATGATCACGTTCACACGAAACGCCGGACGGGTGCTGAGCCGAGACACGCTGTTCGAACATATCTGGGGGAGCGACTTCCGCGGCGACTCACGGGTTGTCGACACCACAGTGCAGCGGCTACGCGGGAAGATCGAGACCGATCCGAAGAATCCTGCTGTGCTCATCACTGTGCGTGGATTCGGTTACCGCCTCGTGCCGTGACGGTCGCCTACGCGTCATACGAAGTCAGGGCGCGTCGGCCAGGGCGCGTTCGATCATCTCGTGGCCCTGCGCTTCGAACCCTTCGTCGCCCATCGTGTGCGCCCAGACCGCGGTGTTGATCGCCTCGCGCAATCGTTCCCGAAACCACGCGACCGGCTCGCGCGGGTCTGCGCCATACCCTTCGACAAAGGCGCGCTCCCGATGTGGGTCAGCCCGAAAGTCGCGTGCTTCCAACCGAACCCAGTCGCTAAGCGCCGGACGCGGGGCAGCTCGGCCGAAATCTATGACGCTGACCTGACCGTCGTGCACCAGCCAGTTGCGCGGCTGCCAGTCGCCGTGGCAGGGGACGAGGACGACCGGGTAGGTGTCCCAGGACGACACGATCTCGCGAAGGTCTGCCGCGCGGGCCGGCGCGATCCGGTGGTCCTTGTCGAGGTTGCGGAGGATCTTGGCGTTCTCTTCCGCCTCGTATGACGCACCGGCGCACCCGGTTTGCCTGTGCAGCAACGCGAGCAGTTCGCCCGCTTGGCGGAAGGTGTCGGGATCCTCCTGCGCACTCGAGCCGAGCACGAGCTCGCCGGGTAGATACGAGGTGAGGAGGATCCTGGCCGCCCGGTCACCGGCCACGAGTCGCGGTGCCCGACCGATGGAGACCCAGGGAGAGAGCCACCGCTCGTGGGCGTCGAGTTCGCGTCCGATGTGGTTGGTCAACTCACCGTCGGCCTTGACGATGTACCGCTCGCGACCGGACTCCAGCTCAGCGACGACGTTGTCCACCAGGCCCCAGCTGTGATCGCGGACGACTCGTGCGCCTGGCAGCCATTGCTCGAGGAGGGCGCGCTGCGCGGCGCTGAGCTGTGCCAAGGGAGTGGCCATTCGCAAGACTGTAGCGTTGTGGGTGATGACCTGGATGAAGCAGCGACGACGCCTGGCACTGACAGCAGGAATCGCGGTTCTCGCGTTGACTGCCGGAGCGTGTTCGAGCAACCGATCCGGTGGCTCGGCGGGGGTGACGGCAAGTCGACCCTCATCGCAGACCGCCTCTTCCCCGGTGAAGAGCCCGGCTGCCACCGCAAGTACATCGTCGACACCGGCAGCGAAGGGTGACCCGCTCACCGGCGGCAAGAAGACCGGGCACCCGGTCATCGCGGTCAAGCTGGAGAACACTGCGGCGGCGATGCCGCAATACGGATTGTCGCCGGCCGACCTCGTTTTCGTCGAACAAGTCGAAGGCAACCTCACGCGCCTGATGCCGGTCTATCAATCGTCCTACCCGAGCCGGGTCGAGCCGGTCCGCAGCGCACGCAGCACAGATGTCGACATTCTGCCCGCATTCGGTCGGCCCGCACTGGTCTACTCAGGCGCCGCCTCGCAGATCCGCACGAAGCTCAGCAAGGCCCCGATCAAGTTGTATGGCGGCAACCTTCGCGACTCGAGCCGCCCGGCTCCGCACAATCTGTACCTCGACGTCGCCACGTTGTCGAAGCGGCAGGGACTCAGCACTTCCAAGGACATCGGGCTGCGCTTCGCCAAGACCGATCCACGACTGGCGCATGCGAAGACACAGACCACCTTCACGGTGAAGGTCGGTGGGGATCGATTCTCCTTCGCATACAAGGGAACTCACTATCTGCCGAGTTGGAACGGACGCCCGTACACGGACTCCGGAGCAGGTGGGAAGCGGGTGACCGCGAGCAACGTGCTGGTGCTCAGCGTTCGGACCGTCTCTGACCATTACAGGGACCCGGCCGGCAACCCGGTCTACAAGTCGTTGACCACGGGGTCGGGCAAGCTCACCATCTACCGCAACGGGAAGGAGCTGTCAGGGACCTGGCATCGTCCGGCCACCAACAAGCCGTTCCGGTTCACGGACGACCATGACAAAGAGCTGCGCCTGACGCCTGGCAAGACCTGGATCTTGTTGCAGGACTAGGACAGCACCCGCGCGAGGTGCGGCTCGACGAGGGCCAGCATCGCCTGCTGAGTAGGACGGTCCGCTGCGACGATCAAGCCACGACCCGTGTGCAAGGGCTCGCCGCACAGATCGCTCACGACGCAACCTGCCGCCTCGGCGATGGCGATGCCGGCGGCGAAGTGCAGATTGTCGCGGAACGTGCCGTCCGAGATGTATGCCGCCCGACGCCCCGCGGCGACCCATGCGACGCCAAGGGTGGAGGAGATGACTCGCGGTCCGAAAGCAGCGCGAAGCGCCGGGTCGTGCACCAGCTGCCCTCCCACAAAAGGGCGATCCAGGGGACCGTCGCAATTGATCTCCACGAGGCCTGAGTCCGGCGCAGGGGTGACCTTCAGATCACCGTCGCGACGCAGATATGCCTGAAATCCGTCCGTCCAAAATGCCTCTCGCGCAATAGGATCGACCGCTGCGGCTGCTCGCGCGCTGCCCGCTTCCAGGAGCGCGACGTTTACGGCGACGAGTGGAGTGCTGGCCGCGAAGTTCAGGGTGCCGCACAGCGGGTCGACGAGCCAACGGCGTCCGGCGACACCCTCCGGTGAGTTACCTGACTCCTCGCCGGTGCGCTGATCGGTGGGCCGATGCCGCGCCAAGACATCCATGATCGCCGCTTCGGCATCCAAGTCCGTCTGGGTGGCGAAATCGGTTGCGGTCTTTGCGAATCGGACCGGGTCCCTGCCGTAGTCCCGGCGGACGATCTCGGCGCCGGCAAGGGCGGCAGCCACCGCGACTTCGGCATCACTCAAGGGCATGGGCCGACCCTATGCGGAGAGGTCCTGGTCGTCGCTCGGTTTCGGCATCCGGAGGAACGCCGACACGACGAGGGCGAGGGCGGGAAACACCAACAGCACCGTCAGCGCCATACGCAGGCTGGTGGTGTCGGCGAACCAGCCGAGCACGGGGTTCGCCAGACCGCCGATGCTCACGGCGAGGCCGACGGTCACGCCACTGGCGGTGCCGATCCTGCTCGGCAGATAGTTCTGGCCCAGCAGCACGAACACGCTGAACGGGATGTAGGTCGCAATGCCGGTGACGGCGATACAGACGAGCGCCACCGGTGTCGATCCGGCGAGGAGGGTGCCCGCCAGGGCCGGGATCGCCAACGCGAATCCGCTGCGAATACTCACGATTGGGCTGAAATGGTCTCCGAGCCAGCCACCGAGAAGTGTGCCGAGCGCACCGGTCACCAGGAAGATCGTCAGCGCGGCTCCGGCGGTCGCCTTCGTTGAGCCGAAGTGGTTGATGAAGTAGAGCGCGATGAACGAGGTGATCCCGAAGAAGAAGATGGATCGGATGACCACGATCGTGGTGAGCGTCAGGAACGCGGGCCAGTCATCCTGTCCGCTGGGCAGTCGTGACCTCGCTCGATGCTCCTCGCGATGGTCCAGCGTGTGGTTGAGCGTCCGCGACAGGATCAACGCCATCACGGCGGCAGGTAGCACGAGTAGCCCGGTGCCGTGGACTCCGAACCACAGCAAGACCGGCGTGGTGACCAGCGAGCCCAGTGCGTAGCCTGCGTTGCCGCCGAGCGCGAAGACACTCATCGCGGTGTTGCTGTTGCCGGCGGCTTGCCGCGCGCTTCGTGCGGCCTCCGGGTGGAAGGCGGCGACACCCAGACCGGACGCCGCGACCACCAGCCAGGTCAGTGCGTATGACGGCATGAGGCCGGCGACTGACGCACCGATCCCTGCGAGCAGCAGCCCCGCGGGCACCATCCAGCGTCGCGACCGACGATCGGCCAACACACCGAAGGCCGGTTGCGCGACCGAAGAGAGCACGGTGGCCGCCAGGGTGATGCCCGAAATGGCGGCGTAGCTGTAGTGGCGCTCCGACACCAGGAAAGGCAACAGCGCCGGTATGACGCCCTGGTAGAAGTCGTCGACCACGTGGGCGCCGGACACAAGAGCCACTCCACGGACATTGACCGGCGACTTCTTGTGCACGCTTCGACGCTAGAGGTGGTGGCGCAGAGCGTTATCCCCGGGTCGCAGGAAGGGGTGGATGCAGCTTCAACCTGGAGCGCGCGGGAGCTTCGTCAGAGATTGGCGATGATCTTCTGCCGTAGCTCGTCATTCTGTGGACCGAGCGCCGTCTCGCCGCCGTAGAACAGCTCTTTGTCGTAGCGCCATACCGGCCCGCCGATGCGGTCGGTCGGCTCCCACTCGTAGCGGGCGAAGATGTGCGCGTGCAGGTAGGCGTCGGTGTTGCCGAGGATCTCGTAGTTCAGTCGTCGGAATTCCGGGTCGAGCTCGGTGCACGCCCGTTGGATTGCCTCGCCGAGTCGGTCCATGGACTCCAGGAATCGCAACCGCCGGTCGCGGGGGAGATCGGTGAGTCGGTCGACTGCCGGATCATCAACGAGCAGAACGCAATAACCCGGCAGGTACTGCGCGTCCCCGATGACCGCGAAGCTCTCCGGCAGTTTGGCCAGCACCGTGGGGTTGCGTCCGTCATGGGCGGCTCGGATGCGGTCTTGCTTCCAGTCGTCGGTCACAACGTGACCCTATTGCCACCGACCGTTGTCAGGGCGTCCGAGCTTCTTGTCACCCCTGCGATCTCAGCACGTCGAACTCGCAACCGGGCGCGTCCGGGTCGAAGCCGTGCTCGATCAACCATCGGGCCGCGAGCAGGCTGCGTACGGACCACCAACCGCGTATGACGTCGACGTCGACGGAAGAGCCGTAGCCGGCGATGAGGTCGTCGAGGTGTTCCGGGTGGCCAAGTGTCAACGTGGCGATGTCATACAGCGCGTCACCCTGCGCAGCCTCGGACCAGTCGAGCACGCCTGCGACTTGGTCGTTCTCGTCGATGAAGACGTGTGCGATCTGTAAGTCGCCGTGGATGAATGCCGGGGTCCAGGGACGAAGCGCGGCAGCGGCAACCCGGCGACTTCGCTTCACCACACCGCCCGGGAGTAGACCGTTGCTCACGAGCCAGTCGCACTCCTCGTCGAGTTTCGCGGCGATCTCCTCGGCGCCTTGACCGACCCATGGAGGCAGTGGCGCATCATGCAACTTGCGTATGGCGGCACCGGTCGCCTCCCACGCAGTCGCGGACTGCGTCGAGGGTTCACCGAGCCGCCCGAGCGGCCTCCCAGGTAGGGCTGCGAGAGCGAGCACCGAGCGCTGCTGCCACAGGATCAGGGGCGTCGGAATGGGCGCCCGGGCCATCGCTTTCGCCTCAGCCTCAAGACGTTCCGCGTCTGCGTCGACCTTCAGGAACATGTCGCCGATGCGCAGGGTGGTCCGCTCGGAGTGCGAGACGACGACCTCGATGTCATCGACCACGACCAGCGTCCTCAGCCATGGACCGAACGTAGCCGGTGATCACAGGACGATGCGCCTCAATTTCTGCAGGCCGGGTGCGCCACCGTGGACAGGTTTCACGCGTGAGATTGACGTGAGCGCGTCACGTTGCCATCGCAGCCTTGCGGCTCAGCCGACCCAATTGGGAGGATCGAGCATGAAGATCGCACTTGCCGCGGCCACCGCCTGCGCTGTTCTGTCGCTCACTCCCACCGCCGCGACCGCCATGGTCAACGCGCGGCCGGACAATGCGCACCCTGAGGCGGGCGCGTTGTACTTCAGCGAAACAGCGAGCAGCACAAGACATTTCGCGTGTAGCGGTGCACTGATCGATAAGACCGCGTTCTTGACCGCGGCACACTGCTTCGCCGACTATTACCGCGCGAACGGTCACTTGCCGGTCGCGTGGGTGACGTTCGACCAGCGACCGTCCGGCTCCAGCACCTTCTATCAGGGCTCGATCTCGATCGACCCGGCCTTCCTGCCGAAGTTGACGAGCAGTCAGAACGTCTACGCCAACGACACGAACGACATTGCCGTCATACACCTCTCGCAGAGTCCGGGGATCGTGCCTGCCAGCCTGCCGAAGGCGGGAGCGTTGAACCAGATACCGCAGAACCAGACCTTCGACGTTCTCGGTTACGGGTCCAGCGTGACCTTCGGGGAGGGGCACACGAATATCCACCGACCGGTGACCGCGAGCTGGCACTGCTCGGTTTGAACAGCATCACCGGCAGTTGGGTGCATGAAAACCAGAATTGGTCCGCAGGTTGGGGCGGCGCCTGCGGTGGGGACTCGGGCGGCCCGAACTACCTCAGCGGCACCCACGTGATCGCGTCCACGACGATCACCGGCGACATGGTGTGCAGATCCACGAATGTCGCCTTGCGCCTCGACACCCCATCGGCACGGGCCTTCCTCGCGACCCAGGTGACCTACCCGTTGCCCTGAGGACGTTGCTGGGACCGGGCTACTCACGTGACCTACCAATGGGCTCTCATATCCTGACCAGATGGACCCGGACCCGCCACGCGTCAGTCTGCTAGCGAAGCGAGCGGAGGCAGTCCAGCGTCTGCGTGGGCTCGAAGCGAGCTTCACCGACATCGTGGAGGCCGCCCAGGACAGCAACCTGGACGATGAGCATGACCCAGAGGGCACGACGGTCGCGGTGTCTCGGGCACAGGTGTCATCTCTGGCCGCGGAGACGCGGCTGCAACTGGTCGCGATCGATGCGGCACTGGTGCGTGTCCAGACCGGCACTTACGGCGTCTGCAGTCAGTGCGGCGCGATGATCGCACCCGCGCGTTTGGAGGCGTTGCCGGCCACCACCAAGTGCATCTCATGCGCACAGTTGGTCAATCGCGCACGTGACTGACACGTTCAGAACTGCGTGGCGATGCCGATAGGTGCCCATCGTTCGAGGTCTGCCAGCTGCGCGGTCAGTTTTGCTCGGATCCGGTCAATCGCCTCTGGCCCCAACGGAATACGAAGAGGAGCATTGTCCGAGGACACGGCGTCCACGATGATTCTTGCGGCCCGTATTGGGTCGTTCGGCTGCCCGCCGTCCTGGGCGCGGAACCTGTGGCGCACCGCCCCGGCAGGTGTGTCCGCATAGTCCTCGATCGGTTCGGCGAAACTCATTGACCTGCCTGCAAATTCGGTCCGGAACGGTCCAGGTTCGACGATGAGCAACTTGATCCCAAGGGAGTGGCAGGACACGCTCCGGGCCGCCGTCGAGTGCGACCGCATCGGGTCGCCGAGCCGTGGCAGCGACGCGGTTGCCCCGCGATAGCGCCTCTCGCGCAATGGCTTCGCCGAAGCCACTGTTGCTGCCGGTAATCATCCAGGCCTTGTCTTCGCTCATGGTTCAGGTATACCTTGAGACTCAAGATATACGCAAGGAGGTATGTGTTGAGCTCTGGAGGAGAGCCTCCGAAGGACTCACTGGCGCGTGAGTTCGATACCTGGCTGAGCGCCATACCGGGTGATGTGGACGCGGCCAGCGAGATTGTTCGTCAGCGAATCGGATGCGTTTCCAGGCAGTTTGAGCGCGTCCTGGCCGTTGTCGCAGGTGATCATGACATGAGCGCGGGGGACTGGGAGGCACTGTCGGCGCTCGCGCGGTCATCCGACGACGGGGGAGTGACACCAGGTCGGATGGCGACGCTCCTGGGGTTGACTTCAGGAACGGTCAGCGTGCGGATTGAGCGCTTGATGAGTGCCGGTCTGGTAGAGCGCGCCGAGGGAACTGACAAGCGGCAGCGGCCTATTCGACTCACGGCGTCGGGCAGGGACGCATGGGGTGCAGCCACGCTGGCGCGTACGAGGACCGAGAGCTGGCTGCTACGTGATTGCTTGAGCGAGAAGGAGATTGACGATCTCGGCGGCTTGCTCGGTACGTTGCTCGCACGCTTGGAGACCGAGTATGGGCTGGCGCCGCGCCATGACATGACACGCGGCAGGTCGCCACGGCCATGACACGTCAGCGTGGGGTTCTACTCGCGCGGCGCGCCTGCCGTGTGCAACACCCTGAACTCGTTCCGGCGCAGCAGACGCAAGACAGTGCGTGCTGGGACGGGAAATGCCTCGCGCCCGCGCTGCGGGTCGCATTCCCTGATGCTGTCGATCTGGTATTCCTGGCGGCGATGCAGCACAGTGCAGCCGCCGGCAGCGATCACGTTGCGGTACCAGTCGACCTGGTCGCCATACGAGAGTTCGGCCACGAAGCCCTGTGGCACACCGGCAAGGATGACCGGGGTCCGATATACGCGGCCCGACGTGCGCCCGGTGTGTTCGATCAACGAGAACGGCCCGAAGCCGCTCGTCGCCATACGCGTTGTCAGTCGGTTCAGCGCGTGCTTCAACAGGTGGGGTATGAAGCGTGCCCGTCGATTGCCCGGCGTCATAGAGGCAGCCTAGGGCAGTGGTGAGCGTCCCATTTGAACATTACTTGACATAATGTAGATTATCGGATCTTTAAACCTGGGCATCATTCGTAGTGGTAGCGACAGGCGGCGTTGACCCGGGCACGGACGGCACGCCCGAGGATGGCGCCCCCGCACTGACGACGATCATCGAGCGAGCGAAGAGCGGCGCCTGACGAGCTCAGCCCGCTGCTTCACGCAGGGTTTTCCAGTCACCTTCGGAGATGACGCGCACCTCGCCGTCGACTACCGAGATCGCTGTCTGGTCGTCCATGGCGTATGCCGGAGCCGAGATGCTCGCGGCCCACGCTTCCGCCTCGGCAAGCGAGTTCCCCGGCATACCATCCGGCGCCAGGTGCGGGCAGATCGAGAAGTCGACGAGGCCGAGCGTGCGGTCGTCACCTTCCGGTGGCCGCCACTGAATGAAATCGTCCCCCACCTCGGGTGTCATCACCATGCTGCCTGCACTCAGCCCGACCCAGACGGTGTCCGTCAATGACGGGAGCAGATCTGCGAGTCCGGACTGTCGCATCCAGTAACAGAGGTAGAGCACGTCTCCTCCTGCCGCCAACAAGACATCCGTGTTGCGAACCAACGGAATCCATTGCTGTGCATCGATACTCGGCAATGCGGTCAACTCCAGGACGCCGACCGACTTCCATCCGAGGTCGACCATCGGGTTCGTCGAGTTGCCGCTGATGAACTCCCACGCCCTCGTGCCCGGCCCGACGGCTGGATGCCCATACATCGCGGTGGGGATGCACAGCGCGGTGCACTCTGCGATCGGCTTCCCCAGCAGCTGGACGAGAGCATGCCGGATGCTGTCGTTCGTCACTCCCCCGGATGTGAGTAGAAGTTTCACCGTGGCCTCCTGACCCGTGTCTGCCCACCATGCTATTCGGACAGTCTCTCCCCCAGGGCGACCTCGTCGTTCAGCGCGCCGAACGGAACGCGCCGTCTGCGAGCATCGGCACGACAGCCGACGAGTTGAGCTCAGCTGCCACGGCGACATCGGCCTGGAACCCATTGCCTATCAGTTCACGCCCACCGACGCACCCTTGTAGCGTGTCGGTGAGTTCGTTCTCGATAGCGTCGAAAAGTGTTGCCGCACAGACGGATTCAGGGCTCATGGATTCACCGCAGCCGAGAGATCGGAGAGTCGACAGGATCGCGCCGGCGCCGAGCTGGTCCTCCAGCGCGGGCCGCAGCGAGCCGTCACTGACCCACCGCTCCCCCGCGGCGATCACGGCGACGGACCTGCCTTCGTCAAGGTGTACACGCAACCAGTTGGCCACCGCACGAGCGTTCCGCAGGCAACCGACGGCCACTCGCGAACCGCTCTCCAGTAAGGACGCCGCAATCGACGAACCATTCGGTGACGGCAGGACGATGCGTGGTTCAAACCGGCAGGTGAGCAGTCCAGCAGGCGAAAGCGATGGCGCCACAACGGATCCCGGCTTCGTTGACTCGAGGCGCCCGACGGCAAGTGTCGCGTCGTGCGCAGCAGCGAACTCGGCTGCTCGCAGGTCATTCCAGGGGAATGGGTAGACGTCCATGCCGCGTTCGACGGCAATGGTGACGGCGGTCGAGAAGCTCAGAACGTCCACTACGACAGAGACATCAGCTCTCAGTTGGTGAGCGCCGTTCGGTCCCCAGTCGAACCGTATGGCGTAGTCGCCCTGCCCGAATATGTCTGCCACAGCCACCAGGCTATGCGTGGCTGCGAGAGGGTTCGCCTACTCCTTGCGACCGAGGTCGCGTCGCAACGGCAGCTTCTCGAAGCCCGCCGAGACGTATGCCGCGACGCCACCGACATTCGAACTCGGCGTGCACACCAGCATCGACGACGACCCCATGTCCCGCAGCGCGATACCGGCGGCGTGACAGATGGCCCGGCCGTGTCCCTTCCTGCGGTGATCGCGATGGACACCCATGGGCTCGATCAGCCCGGGCTTGCCCGGCCCGGCGGACCAGACCGTCACGGCGGCCACCGCAGCTCCCTCGTCGTCGTAGCCGAGCAGGCAGCGTGCGTCGGCATACGGCACTCCGCCAGCCATCGCGTGCCAACCGTCTGCGGTGAACTTCGAGTTCTCGAAGGACGCACGCTGCAGCGCGGTGCGAGCGTCAGCGAGATCAGGTCCGACCACCTCGATCCGCAGCTCGGGCTCCGGGAGGTCGGCAAGATCGTGCCGCATCGGCGTCCATTCTTCGTCCAGCTGCCAACCCTTTTCGCGAAGGACGTCACGAACACGGACGTCGTTGGGTACTTCGACAACAACCTCGCCTTCACCGAGGATCCCGCGCGTCGGATCGGACAGGTCGGTGGCCAATCGCTCGGCGAGCTCCACGTCGTGGGCCAAGTCCGGCGCCAACGTCATGCGGATCAGATCCGGCTCGTCCGCCATCCCGACAGCGACGATGCGGCCGTCGCGGGTCCAGGCACGTGTCGCAGCGGCCGTCGCCTCAGCGCCGAACCGCCAGAACCAGCCAAGGTCGCCCGGATGGAGCTGCAGCGGCAAGTCATCACGCTGCCAGTCCCGCAACGCTTCGGTGACGTCGAACAGGGCATCGACATCCGGCGTGTTCAGCTCGATCGGCATACAGGGAGCAGACACCGCGCGGCACGACTGACGCAACCGCATTGTCCGCTGGCGCCGAAAAGGGTTACCGCGCCAGCGGAATGCTTGCGATGGTCTCGTGGCGCGGTCGCCGTCGCGGCCCCTCCCCCAGGTATGACGAGATCAGCTCGACGTCGGTGACGGTCCAGGGGGCACTGGCAAAGGTGTCGAGGACCTGTAACCAGCGGCGTGCGTCGATAGGCCGGCGAGGGCGGGCCACGCTCAGGTGACCGACGAAGCTCTGGCCGTCCGGTGTAGCCCCGACAGAGTTCGCCGCGTGACGGATGCCGGTGGCCAGCGGCGTCAGGTCGACCGTCGGTCGCAACCACATGACACGCGTCTCCAGTGCATTCGGAAAAGCGCCGGCACCCGCCAGCTGTAGCTCGAAAGCACTGTGCCGCAGTGCTGTTCGCTCGAGCGCCTCGACCAGGTCGGCTTCACGGTGCTCGGGCACAACTGCCAGAAATGCCAGCGTCAGATGCCACTGTGCAGGGTCGATCCAGGTCATGCCGTCCCGTGGGGCAAGGAAGTCGGCGAGCTGGTCACGGACCCCTTCCGGCGGCCGGATGGCGACGAACATACGCATGGAGAACATCGGGACCAGGCTAGTCGGACTCGCCATCGTCGTCCTCGCTGTCGTCTTCGTCATTCGTCCTGACGGAGTGGTGCCAGGTGATTTCCATCAGGGTGCGTTCGAGGTATGACCGGGTTGGTGGTGGCATGCCTGGTGGTGTGGGTGGGTGACTGTGGGCGGTGAATCCGCCTGTTGTGGTTCGGGTTTGGCTGGCGTCGCCGGTCAGGGTGTGGTCGGGGTGTTCTTCGACGTAGTTGCAGCGGGCGCACAATCCTTGCCCGTTGCGTTCGGAGGTGGGGCCGCCGTCGGCATGTCGGGTGATGTGGTCGGTGTGCCGGATCGGTGCCCCGCACCAGGGTGTGCGGCACACCTGATCACGTAACAGGATCAGCATCGCCAACAGTCCGGGGTAGCGGCGGGCCCGGGACTCCATGCCGATGATGTCCCCGGTGCCGGGGTGGGTGAACAGGCGCCGGATCAGCGGCCCGGTCGGGTCGCCCTGGGTGAACCATTGCTGGACCAGGTCCGCCGGGACCGGCCCGTAGCCGGGCACGTACGCGGGGGTGTTCCCGGTCAACGAATCCAACGACATCAGCAGGTTCACGTTGAGGTCGGTGCCGCCGGTGGCGGGCCGGCGGCCGGTGACGCGTTCGACGAGGGTGTCGGCCATCACCTGCCCGCGCGGCGGCACCGGTCGGTCTGATGCTGCTTCGCACGCGAGGGCGTCTTTGACGGGCAGGAACGCGGTCAGGTAGGCCATCGCGTCGGGTGCGGGTCGGACAGTGACTCGTCGTTCGGTTTCGGCTTTGACTCGGCGGGCTCGGATCGCGTCGGGGTCGACCCGGCACGCTGCGGTCCGGGCGGCGGTGACCAGCCGGTTGGTGGCGACGGCGCCGAGTTGGTCGCCGATCGCGGCGTCCACCCGCGCCCGCCCGGCCCGGGTCAGGCCGGCGACCTCCCGGGTGATCCGGGTGGCGTCCCATTCGGAGATCACTCCGGCCGCCAACGCGGCCAGCGTGCGGGGCATGTCGTCGACCAGGGTGTGGGCGAGGTTCAGGAACGCTGTCCCGCGGTGCCCGGGGCAGCGGCGGGCGAACCCGATCTGGGAACCCACTTCGCGGGTGGTGTCGCGGGCGGTGATGCCCCGGGGGATGTCGCGGGCCTGCTGGGCCTCATCGGCGGCGACGACCAGGTGGGCTTGCCGGGCCGAAATGGCGTTCTGTAACTCGGCCAGCGCCCGGATTGCTTCCAACGGGTTGTCAGTGCTGCTGATGTCGTCGAGCCGGTCGTGGAAGGCGCGCACCGCGGCCACGTCGAGGACACCCGTGGATGTGCTCGTGTCGTGCTGCAGTGTGTCGTCCATGTGTTCGAGTATGTCACGAATACTGCTGCAGCGCAATGGTTTTCGCGTCCGGGTGTTATCCACATCCCCTTCGGTCGTCCACAGTGTCGCGACCGTGCGGTGGACAAAACAGGGGCAGCCCAGGAAGACGACCGAAAGGGCTGGGTCCCGCGGCCACCGGCCCACAGATCAACGCCACGGACCGACGACGACTTGAGGTGAGGACGGCGACAACCCGGCCCAAGATCAGGCGAGCGGCGTCGGGTTCGTCGTCGCGACGGGCCTATGCAGAGAGCGGAGCGCTAGCGGAGCGAACGGAGTGAGACCGGCGCGGCGGCGGAGCCGACGCCATACCAAGGTGACCGACCGGGGATGGGGTCTCGACACCTCCCCCGCTTCGCTCCTCCAGCACTCGACCCGCCTGTTCGCGGTCTCGATACGGCCTCGCCTAGCGGCTCGCCCTACTCGACCCGCATTCTCAGCGGTCGGCGGCCTCGAGGAAGCGCAGCACGGCTGCGACCCGACGGTCGGTGTCGTCGCCGGGTTCCAGCGCGAGCTTGGCGAAGACGTTGCGGATGTGCTTGTGCACGGCGTTGTCCGTGATGAAGAGGCGCTTGGCGATAGCCGCATTGCCGAGACCCTCGGCCATCACCGAAAGCACCTCTCGTTCCCGAGGACTGAGCAGTGCGATCCGGTCGTTCGCCCGCTGCCGGGAGAAGAGCTGCGCGACGACATCCGGATCGATCGCAGTGCCACCTTCGACCACCCGGTGCAACGCATCGAGGAAGGTCGCGACCCGACCGACCCGCTCCTTGAGTAGATAGCCGACTCCCCCGGCACCGTCGGCGAGCAGCTCGGTGGCGAAGCTCTGCTCGACATACGCAGACAGGACGAGCACGGCAAGGTCGGGATGCGCCCGACGCGCAGCCACGGCCGCTCGAATCCCCTCGTTTGTGTGTGTCGGCGGCATCCGCACATCGACCACGGCAACATCGGGACGGTGCTCGTCGACGGCCTGCAGAAGTTCGTCCGGACCCCCGACTGCGGCGACGACGTCGAGTCCTTCACCTTGCAGCAACAGGACCAGCCCTTCCCGCAACAACGCGTCGTCCTCCGCGATCACGACGCGCATGGCAACTTCACCTCCACCACGGTCGGCCCACCGGCTGGGCTCGACACGGTCAGTGTCCCGTCATGGGCTTCGGCACGCCGCGCGATGCCGGCCAGACCTGAGCCCTCACGCACCTGCGCTCCGCCGTGCCCGTCGTCCTCGACCAGGACCTGCAGCATCTCGCCCTGTGTCGTCACGACGACCGAGGCGCGGGTTGCGCCGCTGTGCTTGGCGACGTTGGTCAGCGCCTCCGCGACGGCGAAGTAGGCCGTGGTCTCCACGGACGCAGGCAGCCGCCCGGTCGTCACACTGAGCCGCGCCGGCACCGGTGACTGCGCGGCCAGAGCAGATAGCGCGCCGTCCAGCCCGCCGTTCTCGAGCACCGGCGGCAGGATGCTGCGGACGACGGACCGGAGCTCGGCAAGCGCGGATTCCGCACTGGACTGGACTCTTTCGAGGATCTCGGCCGCGCGCACGGGGTCATGCTCCATCGAGCGCTGCGCGGCTCCGGCCAGCACCGCGACGGTGACCAGCCTGTTCTGAGCACCGTCGTGCAGTGCGCGCTCGATGCGCCGCAGCTCGAGCGCGTGCGCATCGAGAGCCGCGGCGCGTGTCGCCGTCAGCTCCGCAACTCTCGTCGACCAGTCGAGTGTCGGATCGGGCGGAAGCCACCGCAGGCCGGGTGCGGACTGCATGCGCAGCAGCATCGGGTTCAACGCGACCGCGAGGATGAGCCACACCGCGCCCATCGCCATCGCGGCCCACGCCCCTTTCCAAGTGCTTACCGACACGAGGCCATTGACCAGGGTCGCGTCACCGGACGGGACCAGTCGCCACCAGGCCGGGAAGGTCAGTGCCTGCACCGCGTTCGCGACGACTTGCAGCGCGACCCCGCCCACGAAAGTGCCCACCACGGCGTATGACGCCAGCCATTTCAAGTCACGACGGCTCGTCGAGTCGTGCACGGCGGTCCGCCACGCTTCCCGCACGCCTCGCGGCAGCGCGTCATACGGCATCTGGACCGGGTGACCGCTCACCCGCAGCCGACGACGCTCGAGCTCCGCAACACGTCGAACAAGCCCGAGCATGGCTGGTATCAGGAGCAATCCGACGCCCACGATGCAGAGCAGTCCAGTCAGCACGACAATCGCCAGAACACAGATCGCCAGCAATCCGATCAACAGCCCGGTGACCAGCCACTTGAAGGCGACGGCGGACCGCCGTACAGCCCGCCACGCGTCGGTCAGCACGGTCGTGCGGTCCGCACGTACCGACGGGCTCGACACCGGTGACCTCCTCGATCGCGCGGCTCCTCCGCGACTATGTCGACCGTATGCGGAAGGTGGGTCACCGTGCACGTTCACCGGGCCGATCGGCGTGAGAAGTACAGCCTGCTGTACCTCGTTGGGGTAGCTCACCGGATCGTGCTGCGCCGTCCTTGTTCCTAGCGTTGAAGACATCCGAATCAGTCGATCTTCCAAGCAGTGATGGAGCCCGAATCATGAGCGATCCGTACCGAATTGACCAAACGCCGACGGGTGGTGATGGATACGAGCGCGTCTACCGTCCGGTCTCCTCGCCAGGCGCGGCAGGGAAGACCGGTGGATCGGTCAGCACCCTGCTCTGGATCGTCGTGGCGATCGGCGCCGGCCTGAACACCGCGTGCTCGGTGGCCGGCCAGGACGTCCTGGGTGGCCTGTTCGGCGGACTTGCGGGTGCCGGCCTGATCGCACTCCTCGTGCGCTACCTGAATCGGAGGAAGCGATGACCGCCTCCGTGACCAAGCTGTTCGAGCGGGCCACGACCATTGGTCCACGCCATCCATCCACTGCCCCGGTCGACGAAGACGTTGCCGTGCAACTCACCGAGGTGACCAAGACGTACGGCTCGGGCGACAGCCGGGTCGACGCACTACAGACGGTCTCGCTCCGCATCCCGCGCGGTAGGTTCTTGGCGATCATGGGCCGTTCCGGGTCCGGCAAGAGCACGATGTTGCACTGCGCCGCCGGCCTCGACGTGCCGACCACGGGCACCGTCTCCATCGGCGGCACGACCGTGTCCAACCTGAACGAGACACAGCGGACCGTCATACGCCGGCAGCATGTCGGGTTCATCTTCCAGTCCTACAACCTGATCCCGTCGCTGTCCGTCGAGGACAACATCACCCTGCCGCTGCGTCTCGCCGACGCCAAGCCCGACCGAGAGTGGCTCGCGGCGGTTGTCGACCGAGTCGGTCTCACCGGCTATCTACGTCGTATGCCGTCAGAGTTGTCTGGCGGCCAGCAGCAGCGCGCCGCGATCGCACGTGCCGTCGCGAGCAGACCCGATGTGATCTTCGCCGACGAACCGACCGGAGCGCTCGACCTGAGCACCGCGACCGCGGTCCTCGACCTGTTGCGCGAACTCGTGTCGGAGTTCGGCCAGACGGTGGTGATGGTCACCCACGACCCGCTTGCCGCGTCATACGCTGACGACACCGTGGTCATGCTCGACGGCCGCATCGACCAGGTCTTGCGGAGTCCGGACGCCGCGACGCTGGCCGCCGTGCTCGGCGGGTACCACCGATGAAGCCCACGCTGCGCCCCCGGCTCGGTGAGGTCGTCGCGATCGCCTGCGCGGTCTTCGTCGGCGCGATACTCGTCACGGCGAGTCTCGTGATGGCTGAGACGGGCTACCGCTCGCACCTGCCGGCGCACCGGCTCGCGTCTGCGGACCTCGTGGTCTCGGCTCGTCAGTCGGTCCCGGTGGATCAAGACCTCGATGTGGCGCTACCCGACCGGGCACCCATCGGGGCCGACATCACGCATCGCGTTGCGGCGGTCGACGGGGTCGCTGCCGCAGCTGCCGACATTTCCTTCACCGCAACGTTGGTCGGCGCCGACGGCAATCCCGTCGCGGCGCCCGATGTGACACACAACGGCCACAACTGGGTTCGGATTCTATTGCCGGACAAGGGAATCAACGGCCACGCACCTCACGGTCCCTCCGAGCTCGCGCTCTCCGAGAGCGACGCATCCGCGGTGGGCGCCAAAGTCGGCACTCGGGTCGAAGCGGTGCTCGACGGGCACACGCGGTCGATGACGGTCACCGCAATCGTTCCGGGCTCCGCACCGGGCTTGTATGTCGATTCGACGACCGCCCGCTCCCTGTCTCCGCACCCTGATGCGGTCGACCTGGTAGCAGTTCGGCTGACGGAAGGAGCCAACGTCTCGACCGTTTCGGACCGTGTGCGGGAGGCATTGGCCGGCACCGGACTCATCGTGTCCAGCGGGGACGAGCTCGGCGATGTCGAGAGTCTCGGCGCAGCGGCAGCCAGCGGCGACCTCATCACCTTCGCCGCATCCGCTGGCGGCGTCATCGTCCTGCTGGTTGGGTTCCTGGTCGCCGGCGCGGTCACCATCTCAGTCACCAACCGGGCGCGCGAACTAGCCCTCCTGCGCGCAATCGGGGCAACCCCTCGACAAGTGCGCAGCATGGTGGCCCAACAGTCGAGTCGTATTGCGCTGATGGCGATTTCAGGCGGAGTGCTCGGTGGATATCTGCTGGCCAGACCGCTGTTGGACGTGATGGCGGACAACGGCGTCGTCTCGTCCGAGCTGCCCGTCGCGTGGAGCCCGGTGCCCGCGATGATCACGGCCGTCCTGCTGCTCGGTGTGGTGCGTGGCGCTGCCCGGATGTCGTCCTGGCGGATCTCGCGCGCATCCGCGACGCGTGCCGTGGCCGACACCCAGACCGAGCCGGCGAGCGGAGGCGTGCTGCGGACCCGGATCGGGATCGCGCTGCTGGTGCTCCCGATCGCGGCCTCATTGGTGCCACTCTTCGTCCGCAACGACATCGCACTCATCAGTGCTTCCTCCGGAATCCTCGTGGCGATGATCGGGCTGTCCATGGCGGCTCCCGCGCTGATGCGCAGTCTCGGAAGCCGTCTGTCGGAGCGGATCTCAGCACGTCAGGGTCCCGTGAGCCGGTGGCTCGCGGTGAACAACAGCGGTGCCTACGCGCTGCGCACCGGCGGGGCGCTGGCCGTGCTCGCCCTCGCCCTCGCGCTGACCATGACTCAGCTCTTCGTCGCGAGCACTCTCGCAGCCGCAGCGAGCCACGACCGGTCCGCAGCCACCCACGCCACCGCGGTTGTGACCGCGGATGCCGCCGGTGGGGTGAGCCCGCAGGTTCTCGCCGCGGTTCAGCGCACACCGGGAGTCACGGCGGCCGTTCCGATGAGCGGCACCACCGTGGTGCTGACCGGCGTGAGCGATGGCGCACACACCGCGGAAGCCTTCCCTGCGACGGCACTCGGTCATGACGCTCCTGCCGCACTGGATCTCGACGTCACCCACGGGAACCTGCACCGGTTGGTCGGCGATACGGCGGCACTGGATTCCTTCACCGCGTCGTCAAAAGGCATCGCCATCGGACACCGGTTCCCAGTGACGATGGCCGACGGCACTGCCATACATCCGAAACTGGTGGCGACCTACGACCGCAGTTTCGGCTTCGGCAAGGTCGTGCTGTCGAGCGACATACTTGCGGTGCACGGGCACCGTTCGTACGACTCGGTGCTCGTCACGTCAAGCGCCGACCCGACTGCTCTGGTGAGCAAGCTGAAGACAGCGGTACACGGGACGGTGGGTGCCGAAGTGACTGCCGGTTCACTGCCCTCTGCTGCGGTGAGCACCGAGGAGCCGGGCCAGAACATCAGCCTTGCGCTGACGCTCGTGCTGCTGGGCTACGTGCTGCTCGGGGTCGCCAACCGACTCGTGGCAACCACCGCACGACGACGTACGGAATGGGAGACGCTGCGTGCGATCGGCGCGACACCCGGACAGATCAGTCGCATGGTGCGAGTCGAGAGCGGCCTGATCGTGGGCGGCGCGATCGTCGCCGGGTTGCTGATCTCCCTGGTGCCGATGACCTTCATCAGCATCGGTCTGGTGGGTGAGCCATGGCCACAGGGATCTGCTTGGCCGGTGGCGCTGACCTGTCTCGTGGTGGGCGGAACGGCATACGCGGCAACCATGTTGACGACCCGGCACACCTTGAGGAACATCGCGACGTGAAGTGCGGCAGGCGTGCCGGTCGGAGGTCTGCTCCAGACCGCCGGCCGGCCCGCGTCGCTAGCCGACGTATGCCGCCAGGTGCTGGCCGGTGAGAGTGGATCTCGACGCGACAAGGTCTTTCGGTGTGCCCTCGAAAACCACTGTGCCACCATCGTGTCCGGCGCCCGGACCAAGATCGATGAGCCAGTCGGCACGGGCCATCACCGCCTGATGATGCTCGATCACGATGACCGACTTGCCGTCATCGACCAGCCGATCCAGCAGTCCGAGCAACTGCTCGACATCGGCGAGGTGCAGCCCGACTGTCGGCTCGTCCAACACATAGATGTCAGCCTTCTCCCCCATCTGTGCGGCCAGCTTGAGCCGTTGCCGCTCGCCGCCGGACAACGTGGTCAGCGGCTGGCCGACGGTCACATAGCCGAGCCCGACGTCGACGAGGCGGCGCAAGATCTTATGAGCGGCCGGCAGGCGCCCTCCCCGCCGCGAAGAACTGCTCGGCGTCCGACACCTGCATGCCGAGCACCTCACTGATGTCCTTGCCACCGAAGGTGTAATCGAGCACCTCGGGCTGGAAGCGTTTGCCCTCACACACGTCGCAGGGTGCGGCCACGCTGGCCATCATCGCCAGGTCGGTATAGACGACCCCGGCTCCGTTGCAGTTGGGGCAGGCGCCATCCGAATTAGCGCTGAACAGACCGGGTTTGACGCCGTTTGCCTTGGCGAACGCCTTACGGATCGGGTCCAGCAGGCCCGTGTAGGTGGCCGGATTGCTCCTGCGAGAGCCACGGATCGCGGTCTGGTCGATCGTCACCACACCGTCACGGCGTGCCACCGAACCGTGGATCAAGGAGCTCTTGCCCGAACCCGCGACACCGGTCACGACGCAGAGCACGCCTAGAGGTATGTCGACGTCGACGTCCCGCAGGTTGTGCAGCGACGCCCCACGGACCTCGAGCGCAGCATCCGAAGAGCGGACGTCGTTCTTCAGCGATACCTTGTCGTGCAGATGTCGAGCAGTGCGAGTGTCAGCTGCGCGCAACTCCTCGACGGTCCCTTCGAAGACGACTTCGCCACCGTCGACCCCTGCGCCCGGACCGAGGTCGACCACGTGATCGGCGATCGCGATCATCTCGGGCTTGTGCTCGACCACGAGCACGGTGTTGCCCTTGTCGCGCAGTTGCAGCAAGAGCTCGTTCATTCGCTCGATGTCGTGCGGATGCAGGCCGATGGAGGGTTCGTCGAAGACATAGGTCACGTCGGTCAGTGAGGACCCGAGGTGCCGAATCATCTTGGTGCGTTGGGCTTCTCCGCCGGACAGCGAGCCCGATGACCGGTCCAGGCTCAGGTAGCCCAAGCCGATCTGGACAAAAGAATCGAGTGTGCCGCGCAACCCATCCAGCAGCGGTTGGACGGACGTGTCCTGGACCGTGTGCATCCATTTCGCCAGATCGCTGATCTGCATCGCACACGCATCGGCGATATTGACCCCGTCGATTTTGGCGGACCGGGCAGCGTCGTTGAGACGGGTCCCGTCGCACTCCGGGCACGCGGCGAAGGTGACGGCCCGATCGACGAAAGCGCGGATGTGTGGCTGCATCGCTTCTCGGTCCTTGGCCAGGAACGACTTGCGGATGCGCGGGATCAGGCCCTCATACGTGATGTTGATGCCGTCGACCTTGATCTTGGTCGGTTCCTTGTGCAGCAGCGCCTCACGCTCGCGCTTGGTGAACTTCGCGATCGGCTTGTCCGGGTCGAAGAAGCCACAGCCCAGGAAGATCCGGCCGTACCAGCCGTCCATGCTGTAGCCGGGGATGGTGAGGGCGCCGTCACGAAGCGATTTCGACTCGTCATACAGGGCAGTGAGGTCGAAATCGGTGACGCTGCCACGTCCCTCGCACCGTGGACACATGCCGCCGAGGATGCTGAAGGCGCGACGCTCCTTGACCGTGCGTCCCTCCTTCTCGATGGTCACCGCGCCTGCCCCACTGACGGAGGCGACGTTGAACGAGAATGCGCGCGCCGGGCCGATGTGCGGTTTCCCGAGGCGACTGAACAGGATTCGCAGCATCGCCAACGCATCCGTCGCCGTGCCGACTGTTGACCGCGGGTTGGCACCGAGGCGTTCTTGGTCGACGATGATCGCGGTGGTGAGGCCGGCCAGCAGGTCGACGTCGGGTCGGGCGAGATTGGGCATGAAGCCCTGGACGAACGCACTGTAGGTCTCGTTGATCTGCCGCTGCGACTCCGCCGCGATCGTGTCGAAGACCAGCGAGCTCTTTCCGGACCCGGAGACGCCGGTGAAGACGGTCAGGCGCCGCTTCGGCAACTCGACGTTGACCTCTCGCAGGTTGTTCTCACGCGCACCGAGAACGCGTATGACGTCGTGCGCGTCCGCGCGGCCTCGGGCAGCTGCAGGCGTTGACGAATGGCCGGTCATGACCCGAAATCTACGTCCTGTGTCTTTACAGTCGCAGCGATCCGACCGGGAGCGGCTTGCTCCTGCCAGTAGAGGTTGGTGTGCGCGATGACCAGCTCCGGCGTGGGTGCACCGTATGACGTGAGGTCCTCCGTCGTGTGGGCATCGCCGACCAGCGTCACGTCATACCCGCGAGCGAAGGCGCCGTGGATCGTCGACCGGATACACATGTCGGTCTGCGCACCCGCTACTACCAGGTGTCCGACGTGTGCGCCGGAGAGCACCTCCTCGAGATCGGTGGCCTCGAACGAGTCGCCATACTCCTTCTCGACCAGCGGCTCACCCGTCTCTCTGGACAGCTCAGGGGCGAGTTGCCAAGCAGCAGAACCCTGTTCGAGCCCATCGTCGTGGTGTTGCACCCACACCACCGGGACGTTTCGGGTGCGCGCTCGGTCGACGAGCGACGCGATGTTGGCCACCACGGCGTCGCGGTCGTGAGCGCCCTCCACGACGCCCTGTTGCACGTCGATCACCAACAGCGCGGTCTCGGATCGGTCGGTCAGCGTGGTCATGGCGGCTCCTCGATTCGGTGAGGCATATGACGGTAGCCGTGGACACCGACAGCGGTGCCCGCGTTGTTGCCGAAGGCTCATCACTCGCGGTGACGGATTACGTGCACGTGCAAGGGCGTTCGTCGTATGGCGGACGCCCTTGCACCTCTGACTAAGAGGATCAGAGTCTCGATACGCCGACTCCCCCGCTGCGCTCCTCCATCGGCTACTCGACCAGCATGGTCTGCCCTAGTCGACCAGCTTTCGTGAGGGACAATCAGGCACATGCAGTGCGATTACTTCGATGCCGCGGCGTGCCGGTCGTGCACGCTGATGGGCGAGTCGTATGCCGCACAGGTGCGCGACCTCCAAGCGACCGTCGCTGACACGTTGGCGGAGCGGGTTGCTCCGGGCAACTGGGACGAGCCGGCAACCGGGCCGGAGTCGCACTTCCGCAACAAGGCCAAGCTCGCCGTCGGCGGGACCCGGCAGGCGCCGACCTTCGGCATCCTGGACCGTGGCGGACACGGAGTCGACCTGCGCGACTGCGGACTCTACGAGCCCGGACTGCACCAGGCCGTCCTACAGCTGGCCGGCTTCGTCACCGATCTCGGGCTCACCCCGTATGACGTCCCCCGGCGCACCGGCGAGCTGAAGCACCTGATCGTGACGCACTCGCCGGACGGCGAATCGATGATCCGCTTTGTGCTGCGCTCCCCGGGCAGCTGGGCCGGATCGAACGGGCGCTCCCCGAACTGCTCGCGGCTGTCCCGGGCACGCGTGTCGTTTCGGTCAACCTGCTGCCCGAGCACAAGGCTGCGCTCGAAGGTGACGACGAGATCTTCTTGACGAGCGATCAGACGCTGCCGATGCGACTGAACCACATCACCCTCCACCTGAGGCCGCGCAGTTTCTTCCAGACCAACACTGCTGTGGCCGCGCAGCTGTATCGGCAGGCGCAGCAATGGATTTCGGAGATCCAGCCGACCAGTGTGCTGGACCTGTTCTGTGGGGTGGGTGGCTTCGCGTTGCATGCGGCGACCGTGGCGGGGCCGGTTCGAGGGGTCGAGTTATCAGAGGACGCCGTTGCCAGCGCACGCCTGAGCGCCGAGCAACTGCCGGGCCGGGAGTCGCTGGGCGCCATACAGTTCGAGGCGGGAGACGCGACCAGCGCGCTCGACGACGGGCGGCCGGCCGATTTGGTCATCGTCAATCCGCCGCGCCGCGGCATCGGCGAACTCGCCGCCGCACTGGACCGCTCGAGCGCCACACACGTGCTCTACTCCAGCTGCAACGCGACCAGCCTGGCCGCCGACCTCGCGCGCATGCCGAGCCTTCGCGTCACGCGAGCACGACTCTTCGACATGTTCCCGCAGACCCGGCACCACGAGGTCCTGCTGCTGCTCGAGCGCTGAGCCGGGAAGACATAATGAATCCACCATGACCCAGAAGACCGCCGCGCCGAGCATGCCGCGCGAGGTCTGGGTTCTGGTGTCGGCCGGCTTCGTCATCGCGCTGGGCTACGGCGTCGTCGCGCCGGCACTCCCACAGTTCGCGCACAGCTTCGGCGTCGGTGTCACCGCGGCGTCAGCGATCGTGTCCGCGTTCGCGGTCATGCGATTGGCGTTCGCACCGAGCTCCGGCCGGTTGGTCCGCAAGTTCGGTGAGCGACCGATGTACCTGCTCGGCGTGTTCATCGTGGCACTCTCGACGTTGGCCGCTGCATTTGCCCAAACCTATTGGCAGCTCATGCTTTTCCGTGGCACCGGTGGCGTCGGCTCGGTGATGTTCTCGGTGGGCGCGATGGGCCTGATGATCCGCATCGCACCACCGGCAATACGCGGTCGCGTCTCGGGGCTCTACTCCTCGGGCTTCGTGCTCGGCAGCATCAGCGGGCCGATCCTCGGCGGAGCCCTCGTCGGCTTCGGCCTACGCGTCCCCTTCGTCGTGTATGCCGTGGCACTCTTCGCTGCGATCGCCGTCGTGCATCTGCAGTTGCGGGGTAGCACCCTCGCGTCTATCGACCGGAACGACACCGTCGAGGCGATGCCCCTGGCGGAGGCACTCAGCATCGGGGGTTACCGGTCGGCGGTTGTGACTGCAGCGATCTTCGGCTGGGTCTACGCGATGCGGGTGTCCCTGGTCCCGCTCTACTTCTCGCTCGAGCTCCATCAGGCGGACGGCGTCGCGGGGCTGGCCCTGGCGACCTATGCGTGCGGCGACGTCATCGCGATGATGCCCGCCGGCCGGTTGTCGGACCGGGTCGGTCGTCGCCCACTGATCATCGCCGGTATGACGGTGCTCGCCCTTGCGACGCTCGCGCTGGCACTGACCAGCAACGTGTGGTTCGCGTTCGCGTCCACGCTCGTCGGAGGCATCGGCACCGGCATGGTCAGCCCGTCGCAGCAGGCCGTCCTCGCCGATGTGATGTATGGCCGGGGGCGCGGCGGCCCGGTCCTGGTCACCTACCAGATGAGCCAGGACCTGGGCACCGTCATCGGACCGATCGTCGGAGGATTCATCGCCCAGGAATGGGGATTCCCCACGGCGTTCACCGTCACCGCCATACTCGCCGGGTGTGCTGCAGCAGCGTGGATCATGGTCCGAGACACCATGATCGTCCGCGCCGCTTGAACGCTCGAAACCTCAGCGCCGTAGCCGCTTGATGAGTCCAGCAAAGATTGCGAGGCCCGCGACCGCAGCGACCGCCTGCTTCCAGTAGGCCTTCGCCAGCACCGGCAGGACGGCCGCGCCGAGGTCCAGTGAATCGTCCTCGGACCTGGCCGGAGCCGATGCGAGCGGAGTCGCGGGAGTCGGCCGCGCCGCCGGTTCGGGAGACGGTGTCGTCGAAGATGCGACCGATGATGCGACAGGGGCAGCCACGGAGGCCGACTCGGCCGACTCGGCCGACGCCCGGTCCGCCGCCTCAGCCGAGGCGGTGCTCGAACCGACCTTCGCCTGCAAGCAGTCGACGAACTGGCCGAGCAACTTGTCCGAGACGTCCTGGATGACGCCGCGGCCGAACTGCGCCGGCTTGCCGGTGATCGCCAGGTCCGTGACGACGTCCACCGTGGTGCCGCCGTCCACCTCGGCCATGGTGGCGGTGACCAGCGCACCGGCCGTGCCGTTGCCGCGCTTGTCCTTGCCCTTGGCGTCGATGACCATCTTGTGGGTGGACTCGTCACGCTCGGTGAACGTGCCAGTCCCCTTGTAGACCAACGCGATCGGACCCAGCTTGACCTTGACGGTCCCGTTGAATGTGTCGCCCTCGACCGAGATGATCTGCGCACCGGGGAAACACTCGGCGACGGACTCGATGTCCTGGAACGCCGCCCAGGTCTCGTCGATGCTGGCGGGAACGGTGAAGGAATGTTTCAGATCCATCGGGTCATCCTGTCGCAGCGGTGAGCACGGCGCGCCGGGTCAGCACCTCAGCGAGGTGCTTGCGATAGCCCGCATCACCGTTGAGGTCCGTCGGCGGGTTCGTACCCTCGGCGACCGCAGCGACCGCGGCTCGTATGGCGTCCTCGGTGGCCGGCTGACCCTGCAACGCCTGCTCGACCGACGTGGCCCGGATCGGCGTGGATCCCATGTTGGTCAGCGCCACGCGCGCTTCCGCGATGTTGCCTCCCTCGGAGCGAACCGACGCCGCAACCGCCACGATCGACCACTGCTGCGCGATCCGGACGAACTTCTCGTAGTGCGCACCCCAGCCGGTGTGCTTCGGGATGCGGACCTCGGTCAGCAACTCATCCTCGGCGATCGCCGTCTCGAAGAGATCCACGAAGAATTCGGACGCGTCGACGGTGCGGGTCGATCCGCCCTGACCGGCGATCACGAACTGCGCGCCCAGCGCGAGGGCCGGCGCTCCGACGTCACCGGCCGGGTCGGCGTGGGCGAGCGCCCCGCCGAACGTGCCGCGGTTACGCACCTGTGCGTCGGCCACTGTCGCGACCGCCTTGCCGATCAGTGCCGCGTGCTGGGCGACCAGCGGATCTGACGCCACTGCGCTGTGGGTCGTCATCGCACCGATGACCAACGCGTCGCCGTCCTCCCGGATGCCGCGCAACGCGTCGATCTTGCCGAGGTCGATGACGAACTCGGGCGCGTTGAGCCGCAGTCGCAGGACCGGGAGCAGTGACTGCCCCCGGCGATGATCTTGGCGTCGTCGCCGTGCTCGGCGAGGAGCGTGAGTGCCTCCTCGACGCTCGCTGGTGCCGCGTAGTCGAATGCTGCCGGGATCATTGGCCCGCTCCTTCCGCTGCGGAGCCGGTATCGCCGGCCCGGCCGGCCGCGATGGCCGCGTAGACCCGTGCCGGAGAGCACGGCATGACGATGTCGCTGACGCCGAACTGCCGCACGGCGTCGAGCACCGAGTTGACGACGGCGGGTGTGGAAGCGATGGTGCCTGCCTCGCCAACTCCCTTTGTCCCCAACGTGTTCGTGGTGGCCGGGGTCGACGCGGTGTGTGCGTCGAAGCTGATCAGGTCGGCTGCGCTGGGCACCAGGTAGTCGACGAACGACCCCGACACCAGGGTGCCCCGATCATCGAAGACAGCGTCCTCGAACAGTGCCTGTGCGATGCCCTGCACCAGGCCGCCGTGCACCTGGCCCTCGACGATCAGCGGGTTGATGATGTTGCCGATGTCGTCCACGCAGGTGTATTTGCGCAGCTTGACCTGACCCGTCTCGGTGTCCACTTCGACAGCACACAGGTGGGTGCCGTGCGGGTAGTTGAAGTTGATCGGGTCGTATGTCGCCTCGGCGTCGATCGAGGGCTCCATACCGTCCGGCAGGTTGTGGGCGGTGAAGACAGCGCCGGCAACCTCCTGGATGGACAGTCCGGCGTCGGTGCCCTTGACCTTGAACTGTCCGGCGGCGAACTCGATGTCGTCCACCGACGCCTCCAGCAGGTGCGCCGCAACGGGCTTGGCCTTCTCGATGACCTTGTCAGCGGCCCGCACGATCGCCTCACCGCCGACGACGAGTGACCGAGACCCGTAGGTGTCCAGGCCCTTGACGGAGACCTGGGTGTCACCGTGCAGGATCTCGACGGCCTCGAAAGGCACCCCGAGTCGGTCGGCGACGATCTGGCTGAACGCGGTCTCGTGGCCTTGCCCGTGCGCACTCGTGCCGGTCACCACTTCCACGGTGCCGGTGGCCAGCATCCGCACCGAAGCGTGCTCCCAGCCGCCCGCGCCGTAGTCGAGCGATCCGAGCACCCGCGACGGGGCGAGACCGCACATCTCGGTGAAGGTCGAGACGCCGATGCCGAGCTGGACGGTGTCGCCGGCCTCCCGGCGCCGAGCCTGCTCGGCGCGCAGTTCGTCATACCCGAAGAACTCCTTGGCCGCCGAAGTCGCCGCTTCGTAGTTGCCCGAGTCGTATTCGAGCCCGGCAACCGTCGTGAACGGGAACTCCTCGTGCTTGATCCAGTTCTTCTCCCGCAACTCCAGGGGGTCCATCCCCAGCTCATTGGCCAGCTCGCTCATCAGCCGCTCGATGGCGAAGGTGGCCTCCGGCCGGCCGGCGCCCCGGTAGGCGTCCGTCCAGGTCTTGTTGGTGAGGACCGTCTGGCAGGCGAAGTGGTATGCCGGGATCTTGTAGATCGCGTTGTACATGAACGCACCCAGCACGGGCACCCCACCGCCGACGATCGCGACATAGGACCCGAGGTCGGCGGTCAACTCGACCTTGAGCCCGGTGACCTGTCCTTCCTTGGTTGCCGCGAGTGTGAGCTTCTGCCACTGGTCGCGGCCATGGTGACCGGCGACCATCGACTCGGAGCGGGTCTCGGTGAACTTCACCGGCTTGTGCAGTTGGCGGGCGATCCACCAGGCCAGCCACTCCTCGGGAGTGACCTGCAGCTTGCCGCCGAAACCGCCACCGACATCCGGAGCGATGACTCGAATCTTGTTCTCGGGCACGCCTGTCGTCGCTGCCAGCGCGAAGCGCACGATGTGCGGAACCTGCGTCGCCGACCACATCGTCAGCTGCTCGCCGGTCGGATCGACGACGACGGACCGTGGCTCCATGTATGCCGGGATCAGCCGGTTCTGGCGGAACTCCCGCTCGATGACCACGCCGTCTGTGCGCGCCTTGCTGATGGCGTCTTCGACATTGCCGCCGGTGCCCGCCTCCGCGGAGTCGAACACCCACAGTGCGGACTTGTTCGTGCCGAGGTCGGGATGGGCCAGCACCTTGTCGGCGACCGCATCCTTGAGGTCGATGGCGGCCGGCAACTCGTCGTAGTCGACGTCGACCAGCTCGGCCGCGTCGCGGGCGGCGGCTGCGCTGCGAGCCACCACCACGGCGACGATCTCGCCCGCGAAAGTCACTCGGTCGGACGCCAGGATCGGATGCACGGGTGTCTTCTGGTCCGGCGTGATCGGCCACGCGTTGATCAGCACGCCTGCCGAATCGTCAAGGTCTGCAGCGGTGTAGACCGCCACGACGTTGGGGGCCTGCTTGGCCTCGGACGTGTCGATCGACGTCACCTTTGCGTGCGCGAATGGACTGCGCACCATCGCCAGTTGCAGCATGCCCGGCAACACGATGTTGTCGGTGTAGCGGCTGCTGCCGGTGATCAGCCGGCGGTCCTCCTTGCGTCGGCGGTCCTTGCCTATCTCGGCGGCCGGACGGTCATCTGTCACAGTCATGACTGGGCTCCCTTTCCGGCAGCCGCCGCGGTCTGCACCGCGCGCACGATGTTGTGGTAGCCGGTGCAACGGCACAGGTTGCCTTCCAGCCCTTCGCGGATCTCTGCTTCGCTCGGGTCGGGATTCTCGTTCAGCAGGTCGACCGAGCGCATGATCATGCCCGGTGTGCAGAAGCCGCACTGCAGGGCGTGGCACTCGTGGAAGGCGGCCTGCATCGGGTGCAGGTCTCCCCCGTCATACGTCGCTGCGAGGCCTTCGATCGTGGTCACCTCGGCCCCATCGGCCTGTACGGCGAGCATGTTGCACGACTTCACGGCGTGGCCGTTCAGGTGCACAGTGCAGGCGCCACAGTTGCTGGTGTCGCAACCGATGAGAGTGCCTGTCTTTCCTAGCTTTTCGCGCAGGAACTGCACGAGCAACATCCGTGGCTCGACGTCATCGGAGACCTTGCCTCCGTCGACGGTGAGTTCGATCTTTGTCATGTTCGGCACCCTTCGCAGTACGCAGACTTCTGGCGTCAGTCCGAACCTATGACGAACTGGTTGGCCGAAGGTTGGCCCTCACCCCACGAAGTTCTCCCCCGCTTCGCTCCTCCGATACTTCGCGGGGACCCCGAGTTCTCCGCTTCAACGTTTCGCAGCGGCCAAACGCCCACGGAGCAGCGGGACGGCGCGGTGCGTGTCACCGCCGATCCGGCGCAGGCAGGTCTCGAGTACTTCTGCGTCATACGGGGCGATCTCGCTGTAGCCGAGCACTGCATCGGGGTCGGGGTCGGCGAGCAATGCCTCGCGCACGGCGACCGCGACAACCTCGGCCAACTCGGACAACGCGGGTGAGTCCGTGCCGGGCATCAGATCGCCGCCGTATGCCGCAACGGCAGCCAGCACCTGGCCCTGACGGATCCGCTCCAGCACTTCGTCGACGTCGATGGTCACCGGCAACATCAGCCGGTAGGGCCTTGAGGAGATCGCGCCGCCCAGCGTCGAACGCAGGTGGGACACCTCGGCTTTCAGCGTCGAGGCGCTCACGGCAGCGTCGCCGTAGAGCAATGCGTGCAACCGCTCGAGGGACAGCCCGTCTGGGTGCAGGCCGAGCAACGCGAGGATCTCGGTCTGCCTCCGGTTGAGCAGCAATCGCTGACCGTCGAGTCGCGCCTCCGCCGCCCCCAGCAGTGTCAACGCGAGCCCTTGGTCCGAGCCGGCGATGCCGTGTCGCGGATGCTGCCGCGTGTCAGGCAGCGCGCTCTCGATCATCCGAGCCATCAGCCGCGCAGTCGCCAACCCGATCGGGTGCGCGCGGTCCCAGGTCGTCGACAGGTCGATCACACCGAGCCGCTCCCCCGTCACCGGGTCGTGCACAGGCGCGGCCCAACACACCCAGTTGTGCACCATTGGCGAGTAGTGCTCGGCGGAGAAGACTGTCGCCGGCGCATCCAGTCGCCCGGCCAGGTCCAGGGCGTTGGTGCCGACGCTGGCGTCGTCCCAGCGACCACCCGGGACGAAGTTGACGGACTCCGCCTTGCGGCGCATCACCCTGCCGCCATACGTCCACAGGATCCGGGTCTTGGTGTCCGTGACCGCCAGCACCAGGTCGCCGTCCTCGGCACTGCGTCGCAACTCCTGCTCCACCGTCGACACGGCAGACTGCAACGGTGAGTCCTGCCAGAACGCGGCAGTGTCGTGCTCATCCGCAAGCGGAGCTCCGGTCGCGTCCAGCGCGGCGCCCTGGGCAGACCGTCGCCAGCTCGACAGGACCTCCGGCCGAACCCGGACAGCGTCGTCACCCTCGGTGACGAATGCGGTCCATGCGCGCACCGCATCGAGGCGACGGTCGCGCAGCGAACCTAGGGAGTGCTCCATGGATGACCTCCGACGAAGTGACCCCCATCACACTATCCCGGCAGTGCCATGGACCAAGGCGGTTCAGGCGTGGATGCGGCCGCTGATCTCACCCAGGCTGTTGCCGCTGCCACCCCATTGCCGGGCGATGATCTCCGCCGCGATGCTGATCGCGGTCTCCTCGGGTGTGCGACCACCAAGGTCGAGTCCGAGCGGACTGGACAATCGCTCCAGTTGGTCCTCGGCGACACCGATTTCGCGCAACCTGGTCAAACGGTCCTCGTGGGTCCGCCGCGAACCCATCGCACCGATGTAGGCGACCTCTGGCGCCCGCAGCGCCACCTCCAGCAGCGGCACGTCGAACTTCGGGTCGTGGGTGAGTACGGCGATCACGGTGCGGCCGTCGATCCGGCCGGCGTCGACCTCGCCGGTCAGGTAACGGTGCGGCCAGTCCACGATCACCTCGTCGGCGTCGGGGAACCGCGAGTGCGTGGCGAAGACCGGTCGGGCGTCGCACACGGTCACCCGGTAGCCGAGGAAGGAGCCGACCTTGGCCACCGCGGCAGCGAAGTCGATGGCGCCGAAAACCAGCATCCGTGGCGGCGGTGCAAACGTCGAGACGAAGACCCGCATGCCGTCTTCGAGCCGTTGCCCGTCGGGCCCGTAGGTCAGCGTCGCACTGCGTCCGCTGGCCAGCAGACCGAGCGCGTCGTCGGCCACCGCGGAGTCGGCCCGGTCACTGCCCATCCGCCCGATCGGCTGCTGGTCGGGTCGGATCACCATCCGCCGGCCGACCCAGGACGGGTCAGGGTGCTCGATCACGGTGGCGACTGCGACCGGCCGGTCCTGCTCGATGTCCTGCGCGACTGCCGGCAGCTCGGGAAAGGTTGTCTTGTCGACCTTTTCGACATACACGTCGAGTATGCCGCCGCAGGTGAGTCCGACGGCGAACGCGTCGTCGTCGGACACTCCGTAGCGCTGCAGCACCGACTGACCGGACTCGAGAACCTCACCGGCCAGCTCGTAGACGGCGCCCTCGACGCAGCCGCCAGAGACCGAACCGACTGCTTCACCGCCGGGGCCAACCAGCATCGAAGCTCCCGGCGGTCGCGGCGCCGAGCGGAAGGTCGCCACGACGGTGCCGACGCCGACGGTCTCGCCGGCGTCATACCACTGCATCAGCTCCGTCAGCACTTCACGCATTGCCGACCACCTCCAAGACCTGCTCGAACGAACGCAACGAGTGCCCGGCCACGAAGTCGTCGCAATGCGGAAGCGCCGCGACGATTCCTTGCTGCACGGGCTCGTAACCTTCCTTGCCGCGGTGCGGGTTGACCCACACCACCCGGTGCGCCAGCCGGGCCAGTCGGGCCATCTGCTCGCCCAGCAGGTGCGCGTCACCGCGCTCCCAGCCGTCACTGAAGACAACCACGACAGCGCCCCTCGCCATTCCCCGCGCACCCCATCGGGTCAGGAACGCCTCGAGCGCCTCCCCCAGCCGGGTACCGCCCGCCCAGTCGGGAACCTCGTCCCCCGCACGGACCAGGGCTCGGTCCGGGTCGGCGACGCGCAGCGCGGTCGTGATCCGAGTCAGCCGCGTCCCGAGGGTGAAGACCTCGACGGAGCCGCCGGTCCGGACCAGCGTGTGGGCCAGCCGCAACAACGCGTCGGCATACGGACGCATGCTCGCGGACACGTCGACCAGGAGGACCACGCGACGCGGCTGGGTGCCTCGCCGGCGGCGTTGCACCTGGCCCGGTTCCCCCATCAGCCGCAACGAACTGCGCAGTGTCCGTTGCAGATCGACCTCACCCCGGCGCCACGCTGTATGGCGCGAAGCGCGACGCACCGGCACGCGTGGATGCAGAGCACGGATCATCGCATCCAGGATCGCCTTCTGCGCACCGTCCATCGATGCGACATCGCGGTGCCGCAGGATCTCGGTCTCCGACGCCGCTGCCTGCACGACGTCCGGCTCCCCCTCGCCGCCGGCGTCATCAGGGTCGTCGCTGACCGGCAGCGGTGCGGCAACCTCCTGGGGCCGCTCTCGCGGAATGGTGCGTGGCAGCTCCGACCGGTCACCGAACCAGGCTTCGAAGACCCGGTCGAACCGCTCCAGGTCGTCAGGCCCGGAGCACAGGGTCGCTCGGCCGGCGACATACACCGCCTCGGGGTCGCCCAGCCCGACGATCGCGGTTGCCGTCAGGAAGCTCGTGGCCCGGTCCTGCGTGACCCGTACACCGGCAGCTCGCAGCGCTCGCGTGAAGCCCAGCAGAATGTTCTCAGCGGCGTGACTTTGTGGGGTGATCATCGGGGTCCCCGCGAAGTATCGGAGCGAGGCACGAGCGGAGAACTTTGTGGGGTGATCATCTCGCCAGCATCCGATCGAGGACGTGCTTCACCCGGTCGGTGTCTTCGCGGTACTTCACCACCGCTCCGAGAGTGACGGCCGCCTGCTCCAGGTCCAGCTCGGTGGCGCCGAGCCGGTGCAACGCGCGTGCCCAGTCGAGCGTTTCGGCAACGCCGGGCGGCTTGAGCAGGTGCTCATTGCGCAGTTCCTGGACGACCTCGACCACTTGCCGCGCAAGGGTTTTCGGCACGTCGGGCTCGCGGGATCGCAGGATCGCGACCTCGCGTTCGAGGCCGGGGTGATCGATCCAGTGATAGAGACAGCGACGCTTCAGCGCATCGTGCAGCTCGCGCGTGCGATTCGAGGTGAGCACGACGGTGGGCGGTGTCGACGCGGCCACAGTGCCGAGCTCCGGGATGCTCACGGCCCAGGTCGACAGCACCTCCAGCAGGAACGCCTCGAACTCGTCGTCCGCCCGGTCGACCTCGTCGATCAGCAACACTGCGGGTGACTCGCGCAACGCGCGCAGCACCGGACGCGCGAGCAGGAAACGCTCGTCGAAGAGCGACTTCTCAGCTTCGGCCGGATCGAGCGACCCGTCCTTGGTGGCCGCTTCAAGGGTGCGCAGGTGCAGGATCTGCCGCGGGAAGTCCCAGTCGTAGAGGGCCTGGCTGGCGTCGATGCCCTCGTAGCACTGCAACCGGATCAGCGGCACGTCCTGGATCTGGGCGAGCGCCTCGGCCAGCGCGGTCTTGCCGGTTCCAGGCTCTCCTCGAGCAGGAGCGGGCGTTCCATCTGGTCGGCCAGGAAGGTTACGGTCGCCAGCGCCGAATCGCTCAGGTAGCCGGTCTGTTCCAGCGCATGCGCCACCGCACTCGGTGAATCCATGACCCCAGGCTAGCCATGACCGGGTTGGTGAGCGGTTGGCTCGGCGGCTCGGTCGACATCCCGGCCGGTGGCGAGGTCACCGCATTCGACGAGGACCGTCTGATGCGCCCGGAGATAGTCGCGTGCACCGCGGTCACCGGTCGCCCCGGACATCGCACCGGCCCAGTGATCACGTCCCATCAGCACGGGGTGGCCGGGCACGGCGTCATACGTCGCGCGCGCCAGGACATCGGTCGTGTCCGGCTGCGCCAGCACCCGTCGTATGACGTCGACGCCGACATCGGGTAGGTCGACAAGTGTGAGTAGACAACGGGTTTCGTCGGTCAGCGCGGCCAGGCCGGCCCGCAGCGATGCGCCCATACCGGTGTCCCAGTCCGGCGCGACGACAACCTGCACGTGCCGGTCCGTGATCAGTGCGCGAGCATTCTCCGCCTGCGCGCCCAGCACGACGACGACCTGGTCGCAATCGGTAAGGGTGTCGATCGCATGGCGCAGCCACCCGTCGACCAACGCCTTCGGCCGGCCCATCCGTCGGCCCGCACCTGCCGCCAGCAGCACTCCCGCGGTCGTCATGGCAACCAGTATGTCGCCGCACATCGTCTCGATCCCGCCCTGTGGGGCATGCCGTCGCCATACCCGCAGGCCGCCTAGGGTGGCTCCGGTCATGCATCCCCTCCAGAAGCTCCGCATCGACGGGTTCATCCTGGCGATCCTGGCCACCGTCGTGATCGCCAGTGTGTTCCCGGCGAGTGCTTCGTTCGCGCCGTCGCTCGATCACATCGTCACGGCGGCGATCGCGCTGCTCTTCTTCCTGTATGGCGCACGCATGCATCCGCAAGAGGCGATCCGCGGACTACAGCACTGGCGGCTGCACCTGCTGATCCTGGCGTTCACGTTCGTCTGTTTCCCCGTCGTCGGGATCGCGCTGCGCGTGCTGCAGCCGCACGTGCTCAACAGTGACCTCTACACCGGAGTGCTCTACCTGACCCTGGTGCCGTCGACCGTCCAGTCGTCGATCGCGTTCACCTCGATCGCACGCGGCAACGTCGCGGGCGCGATCGTGAGCGCATCCACCTCCAACCTGCTCGGCGTGTTCTTGACGCCGCTATTGGTGATCGCGATGACCAGCACCGGGGTGATCGGTGGAAGCGGGAACATCTCGATCAGCGGGCAATCGATGGTCGACATCTGCCTGCAGATCCTCGCGCCGTTCATCGTGGGGCAGCTTGCCCGGCCACTGGTCGGTTCGTGGATCGAGGGACACAAGGCCAAGCTGAAGTATGTCGACCGTGGCTCGATAGTGCTGGTCGTCTATGCCGCATTCAGCAAGGGCGTCCGCGACGGCATCTGGCATGCGGTTGATCCAGAACAGATCGCGGTGCTGATCGTGCTGTCGATCCTGCTGGTCGTCGCGATGCTGTGGTTGACGTGGCACGTGGCGGCACGACTCGGCTTCGATCGCGGCGATCGCATCACCGTGCAGTTCTGTGGGACCAAGAAGAGCTTGGCAAGCGGACTTCCGATGGCCGCAGTGCTTTTCGCCGGACCTCAGGTCAGCATCATCGTGTTGCCGTTGATGGTCTTCCACCAAGTGCAGCTGATGATGTGCTCTTGGCTGGCCGGCCGGTATGCCGCCGAACCCGAAGATGTGAAGGTCTCTGAAATCGGCGGCACCGGCATCAAGTAGCCGCGACCTGCGCGCTCCCGCGCTGGGCGTCGCCGCGCAACCGCTCGGCGACGAAGGAGATCAGGTAGATCCCGAAGCTGACGAACGCGATGAGGACGCTTGCCTTGATATCGGTGTTGCTCAGCGCGAGGCTGAGCAGGAACCCGCCATCCGCAGCGAGGAGCGCGAAGAGGACCGAGATCGCTGTGAAGGCAAGTGGATTCGCGGTCCACCGCCGCGCAGCCGCAGCCGGCGTGATGGCCAAGCTCAGGACCAGCAGGGTGCCGACGACCTGGGCGGCCTCGGTGACCGTCAGCGCGAGCAGGAGCAGGAAAATCAGGCCGAGCCGCTGAACAGGCACGCCGCGTGCGGTGGCCACTGCCGGATCGACCGATGCGAAGAGCAACGGGCGGAAGATGAACACCATCGTGATCACCACCACGACGGCCAGCACGCCGAGGATCACCACGTCCCGGGTCGAGGCCGAGACGAGCGAGCCGAAGAGGATGTTGGTGGCCGCCGACGAGAAGCCGTTGTAGAAGCTCAGCAGGAACACACCGAGCCCGAGCCCGAACGCCAGGACGACACCGATCGCGGTGTTGCTTTCACTGCGTCGGCGGCCGAGCAGCGCGAAAGCCGTTGCGACGACGATCGATCCGACCAGCGCACCACTCACGGCGTCGCTGGCGATCAACAGCCCGGCGACCGCGCTCGGGAAGGACAGCTCCGCCGTACCGTGCACGGCGAACGCCATGTCCCGCATGACCACGAACGGCGCCACCAGTCCACAGGTGATCGCGATCAGGGTCGCGGCGATCAGGGCGTGCTGCGCGAAGGGGTACTGCAGCATGTCGAATGTATTGCTCATTCGGCCACGGCCATCTCTGGTCCGCAGTGGTGCGACTGCTCGGGTGATTCCCCGCCACCCACCACGATGACGCGGCCGCGCACCCGCAGCACGTCGACAGGTGCGCCATACAGACTGGAGAGGCGCTCCGTGGTGAGCACCTCGTCGGGGGTGCCGACCGCCCAGTTGCCACCGACCAGATAGATGATGCGGTCGACGTAGGGAAGGATCGGGTTGATCTCGTGGGTGACCATGACGACCGCGGTGCCGGCGCTGCGCCGGCGGGCGTCCAGGAGTTCAAGCACTCCCTCCTGGTGACGCAGGTCGAGCGAGGTCAGCGGCTCGTCGCACAGCAGCACCTTGGGGTCGCTCATCAGCGCCTGCGCGATGCGCAGCCGCTGTTGCTCACCGCCGGACAACTTGCCCACCGGCGCATCGGCGTATGACGTCGCACCCACGGCCCGGATCATCGCGTCCGTGGCGGCGCGGACCGAGGGACGCGCCCACGGCATACCGAAGCGGTGGCCGTCGGCGCCGAGGGCGACCAGGTCGCGGCCGCGCAGGCCGAGGTCGCCGTCGAATATCTTCTGCTGTGGGATGTAACCGACGTCCGAGCTGCCGCGCGATGGCTTCTTTCCAGCGACCGTCACCGAGCCCGCCGACAGTTCCTGCAACCCGAGCAGTGCACGCAGCAGCGTGGTCTTCCCGGCGCCGTTGGGGCCCAGGATTGCGACGAACTCCCCTGTGTGCACACCGAGTTCGAGGTCGGACCACAGGGTGCGACCGCCAAGCGTGAGCGTGGCGCCGCGGAAGTCGATCAAAGGGGTGTCGTTCCGGGGTCCCCGCGAAGTATCGGAGCGAGGGACGAGCGGAGAACTTCGTGGGGTGGATTTCATGCGGACTTCTCCAGGGCGGTGCGTAGTGCTTCGGCCTGCTTCAGCTGCCACACCTGGTAGCTGGCGCTCTTCGGCGGCATGGTCTCGGTCACCGGGACCAGGGGCACACCGGCGTCGGTCGCCTGCTTCTTCAGCTGGTCGGTCTGCTTGTCGGTCACCTGGCTGTTGTAGATCAGTGCTCGCACTGTGTGCTTCTGCAATGCCTTCTCGAACGCAAGGGTATCGCCCGGACTCGGGTCGTCGCCCTCTTCGACGGCCCGGGGGAAGCCGGCAGGTATGCCGAGCGTCAGCCCGGCCTCGGCAAGCAGGTAGCCGGCCACTCGCTCGGTGTAGGCGATCTTCGCGCCATCGTCCTTGGCCTTGATGGACGCAAGCACCTTCTCGATCGGCTGCAGCGACTTCTTGAACGTCGTGGCGTTCTTGCGGTAGTCGGCACTGTGCTTCGAGTCGGCCTTGGAGAGGGCGCCCGCGATCGCGTCGGCCACCTTCGGCATCCCCGCGACGTCATACCAGAGGTGCGGGTTCGCGTCGTTTCCATCGACCCCGAGCACCTTGGACGCGGTGATCACAGTCTGGTGTCGCGAGCCCGAGCCGGAGGTCAGCTGGTCCATGAAGCTGTCGTAGCCCAGGCCGTTCTCGACGACGAGCTTCGCGTCATACACCGTGGCGGCGTTCTTCGCGTTCGATTCGTAGCCGTGCGGATCGACGTTGGGGTCGCTCAATACGGACGTGACGTCGACGTGCGAGCCGCCGATCTGCTTGACGATGTCTCCGTAGACGTTGGTGCTCGCGACGACACCGACTTTGCCGTCGGCCTCCCCGGCGTCTTCGACGACCCGCATCCGACGAGTACGAACGCCGGCATGACCGCCACTGCGACCCAACGCAGATGCATGCGCATTCCCTCAATCTGTATTGATAGTCATTCTCGTTAAGGGAACGATAGCAGCCGCCCAGGATGAAGACGAACCTCGACTCGCACACTTGGTGTCGAGTCGCACAGCTGCAGCTGTGCGACTCGACATCAGGTGTGCGGCTCGGCAGTCACGAGCCAGTCGGCGATCGTCCGGCCCAGGGCGCGGTCTGCGACAGCGCTCATGTGGTTTCCGGGGATCTCCACGAAGGTGCCGTTCGGGACAGACTTCGCGAGCTGCTCCGCGCCCTCGTGGTGGTCGACGTCCTGCGCGCCACAGATCGCCAGCAACGGCATCGAAATCCCTGCAAGCGCAGCGGGATCCGTGATCACACTCGATCGCCATACACCACGCAACGCGACCGGGTCCGAACCTGTCTGCCGCATGAAGATGCGCGCCTTGCCGGCAGCCGAGCGCTTGTCCACCTCTTGGTCCAGGTCGAAGGCAGTCTCGTAGACGTCGTCGCGCGTCTTGAGGTTCTCGATGCCCGCCAGACCCATCCCAGCGGTGATGAGCCTCGCCGGTCGGGCGCCGCGCAACACCATCCGGACGCTGGTGTGCGCGCCGAGCGAGTAGCCGCCGAGGTCGTAGTCGGTCAGCCCGAGGTGATCGACCAGCGCTGCACCATCCATTGCCAGCACATCGGGTGGGTATGCCGCCGCGTCGTGCGGCTGCGCACTGTCGCCGTGACCGCGCAGGTCGGGCATGATCACCCGAAAGCCTTTGTCAGCAATCGTTTTCGCGTGTCCGTAGCGGATCCAGTTGGTCAACGCGTTGGAAACGAAACCGTGGATCAACACGACGGGCCGCCCCTGGCCGAGCTCCCGCCATACGAGCTGGGCGCCGTCGAAGGAGGCGAACTGATGTTGGGTGAGCTCAGACATTTCAGGCGAGTGAGCCCATCGGGTCCCAGGCGGGCAGGACGATCGGCTCGATGTCGAGCGCTGCCTGCAACTCGGCCGGGAGGCTGTCGCGGCGAGCCGCGATCTCGAAGACGTATTCGCCGAACCACGAGTCGTTCATCGTGTAGAAGCCCTTGTCGGCCTTCTCGTCGCCCCAGGAGTTCTCGACACGCCACTTGCGCGGAGTGTCACCGTCCAGGTCGACACCGGTCAGCAGCATCGCGTGGGTCATCAGCGTCTCGTGGAACTCCAGGCGTGCTGCCTTGTCCAGCTCGAACTTCGCGTCGTAGATGCCCGCGAAGTCGTAGAGCTCGGCGTCCCACACTCCGGTCTCGCGTTCCATCATCTGGCCGACGTCGCAGCCGAACCAGACCGGCTCGCCATCCTTGATGGCTTGCGCAGCAAGCGTTTTCAGCGTCTCCGACGGCACGTTGAGGTAACGCACGGGTGCTCCCCCGACGATGCTGCCCAACTGGTCAACGGTGAATGTGCGGCCGCGAGGACTGCTCGCCCGCGGGTCGTCGACCAGGCAGACGTAGTCGTTGACGTCGATGGCCAGGTAGCGATCACGGAACTGCGCCGGGGTCAGCGTCCCGTCGCGGTGGAACTCACCCTCGTCGTCGGTCCACTGCCAGTCGAACTCGGTCGGCGGCGTGCCCAGGTGGATTGCGAGCATCCGGTATGCGGCCGACAGGACCTGAGAGCGGATCTCCTGCACTGCACCCTCGTCCTTCGCCGCACGGATGTCGCGGGCTGCCTGGCGCAAGAGGCTACGGAGGTTCTTGTTCATCGCTGCGGTGTTGGACGACGACTCGGTCTCCGGCATCACCGACTTCGGGACGATGCCGTGCTTGGTGACCAAGGCGGCGAACATGTTCCATTGACCGCCGTCACCCATGACGTCCTGCATGACCCACGACAGTGTCCGGTCATCGGTGGGTCGGTCGGCCAGCTGCACGACTGACTCCAGGAAGTAGTTGCACCGCTCGAGCTTGTCCCAGAACAACGGGTAGTTCTGCGACAGCTCGAAGTCCTTGACTCCGAGCTTGCCCATGACGCCGGCGCGCAGCAGGTTGAGCCCGGCGAACATCCAACACCGACCGCTCTTCTCCTGGTTGGTGACGGCCCACTTGTCGAGGCGGTGGGACATGGACCGGTCGATGCGAGTGACGACCGACCTGTCGAGTGCGACCTCGGTGATCGAGTTTCCGGTCACGGCGTTCTGGAAAAGGCGATTGACCGGCCGGGCGTCGAACTCCTTGCGGAGAAGTTCGACGTCCTGCTCGGTCAACGGAGTGGAAGTTTGGCTCATGACTTCAGCTTCTCATGTTGCTGCGTGGACCTGCATCGAGTCAGTGCACCACGTCGGACTTGCGGTCCTCTTCGCGCTCGTAGTCATCGAAAGCTCCTGCGGCGCCGCCGAATTCATCGCCGACCTCGCCGGCGATCTGCGCCGGCTCGTCAGAACCGTCGACGTGGTGCCCGGTCTCGTCCATGCCCTTGTCGGCTGCAGCGAGAGTGCGATGTGCGGTGCTGAGCAGGACGGCCGCGAGGACGGCGGTGACGGCCGCAATGGCGAACGGAACGTGCAAGTTGTAGTGCTCCACCAGCTTGCCTGCGGCGAATGGCGCAAGCCCGCCACCGATGAAGCGGACGAAGCCGTATGCCGCCGACGCGACCGGACGCTCGACCGGCGAGATGACCATGACAGCCTGCGTGGTCAGAGTGTTGTTGATGCCGATGAAGATGCCTGCGGCGATGACCGCACAGATCAGCACGGTGCGGTTGGTCGGCCAGATGGCGATGATCGCCAAGTCGACCGCGAAGAGCGTCAGGGCGACATACAGAGTGGGTGCGGTGCCGAAGCGGCGCTGCAGCCACGGTGCTCCGAAGACTGCGAAGAGGGCCACCAGGATGCCCCAACCGAAGAAGACGAAGCCGAGTTGGATGGCCGACAGCTTCATCGGGAACGGCGCGTAGCCGAGCATTGTGAAGAACGCCCAGTTGTAGAACAGCGCCGCGACTCCCATCGTCAGCAGCCCGCGGTGGGTGAGCGCCTTCAGCGGCGCGAGCAGGGAGGTGGGAGCCTTGGGCTTCGGAGTGTCTGGGAGGAAGAAGACCGTCGCGATGAGTGCGATCAGCATCAGCACGGACACGCCGAAGAACGGGTAGCGCCAAGACATTTCGCCGAGTAGGCCGCCGAGCAACGGGCCGCAGGCGATGCCGACCCCGAGTGCGGTTTCGTAAAGAATGATCGCGCCCGCGAAGCCGCCGGTCGCGGACGACACGATGACCGCCAGCGACGTCGCGATGAACAGCGCGTTGCCCAGGCCCCAGCCGGCACGGAAGCCGACGATGCCGTTGATCGATCCGGCCGATCCGGCCAACGCCGCAAAGATGACGATCAGGGTGAGCCCAGCGATCAGTGTCTTCTTCGCACCGATCCGGCTCGAGACTGCGTTCGTCACGAGCATCGCGACCGCAGTCACCACCAGGTAGCTGGTGAACAGCAAGGTGACCTGGCTGGGCGTAGCGTCCAGTTGGGCGGAGATGGCCGGGAGGATCGGATCGACGAGTCCGATGCCCATAAAGGACACCACACAGGCGAAGGCGACGGCATAGACCGCCTTCGGCTGGTTGAACATCGACGGCCGTTGCTGCTCCGCGGCTGCGGGATGACTCACTACGCGCTCCTCGTGGACGACATCAGAACCACGAGAAACAATATGCCTTCTCTATGTATTGTTCAAATCGTCGCGCTCGATCCACGGGTGAGCGCGGCGCCGCACTGCTGACCACTTCGCAGTCGCCGGCGGCGGGTCGGATCTGTGGGGCAGCAAGGACAACTACACGACCGTCTATCGCAACGGAGTCGTTGGAACGTCATCGACGGTCACCACAAAGGTGACCTCGGTCAGTGGCTTGTCCGGCTACGGAAAGACCGGCATTGTCGTGCGCAACGGCCAGACCTACACCGGGTTCTACTCGACCGATGACGGCGCGACCTGGAAGGAAGTCGGTTCGGCCACCCTGAGCGGGCAGACCGACACAGAATGCAGGTTTGTTCGTGACCTCGGCTGCATCCGGGTCCCCGGCCACGACGCAGTTCCACGGTTTCGACGTCAGCGCCGGATGATCCCCGGAGCTGACGACGCCGGGCCACGGCCCGCATCGCGGGCGCCCGCCACCGACCTCGATCGGTGGCGGGCGCTCTCGTGCATCGACTTACGGGATGAGCAGCACCTTGCCGGTCGTCTGGCGACCTTCCAGAGCCTCGTATGCCGCAGCGGCATCGTCGAGCGCAAACTTCGCGCCGACCTGCAGCTTCAGGCTGCCGTCGGCCAGCTGCCCGAGGACGTCGCCGGAGCGCCAGAGCAACTCTTCCCGGTCCAGCAGGTATGACGCAAGGGTCGGCCGCGTCACGAAGAGCGACCCGAGCCGGTTGAGCACCTGCAGGTCGAGGGGTTCCACTTGGCCGCTGGCGCCGCCGAAGAGCACGCCCATTCCACGCGGGCGCAGCGACTTCAGCGATGCGTCGAAGGTGGCCTTGCCGACCCCGTCATACGCGACGTCAACGCCGCGACCGGCGACCTTCCGCACCTGCTCGGCAAGTGCGTCGCCGGAGAACTCCCGGTAGTTGATGAGCTGTGCGGCGCCGAGATCCTTTGCGATCTGGAGCTTTTCGTCACTGCCCGCGGTTGCAACAACCGTGGCGCCCTTGCTGGTGATGAGCTGCACCAGCAGTTGTCCCACTCCCCCGGCGGCCGCGTGCACGAGGGCGATCTGGCCCTCTTGGACCGGCCAGGTCGAGTTGACGAGGTAGTGCGCCGTCATACCTTGCAGCATCGCGGCGGCGGCCACGTCCAACTCGACACGGTCCGGCACCGGAACCACTTGTGTGGCAACAATGTTCGTGAGTTCGGCCGCGCTGGCCGGCGACCCGGCCCAGGCGACCCGGTCACCGATCGAGACACCCTCGACGCCTGAGCCGACGGCCTCGACCACACCGGCGCCCTCGTCACCGAGAGTGAACGGTGTGGGCAACGGATAGACACCCTGCCGCTTGTAGACGTCGATGAAGTTGACGCCGACCGCAGCAACCCGCACCTGCACTTCGCCGGGTCCCGGCGACGCAACGTCCACCTCCTGCACCTCGAGAACGGATCGGTCACCAGGCTTCGTCACAACCAGAGCTCGTGTCATGACTCAACTCTAAGCAGGGTCGGGTCCCCCGAATCGGGCCGTGTAGTGCCACACCTGCTTGATCGCCTGCGGGTGGTGACCGCCCGTGCGAGCGGCGTCACCGATGAGGCGCGGAGTCAGCACCCCATCGGTCGCCAATTGTGCAGCGAGAGAGACGATTTCGGCGCCGCGGTAATCCGGGTGTGCCCGTATCTCGCCGATGGAGGCGACAAACCCGTCATGCCATTCGACCGGACACGGGAGATCACGGGCAGCGGCTTCCACCGATGTGCCTCGGTAGCTCGGGTCCAGCACCAGCGCCTCGACATCCGTGACGAGATCAACGTGGCCGTGCACCTGTGCCTCGACGTAGTCGTCCAGCAGATCCCGATCGTCGGCGTCCGCAAGATCTGTCAGCGAACACGCGCCGACGACACCGAAATCGCTCGGGTCGTCGAAGCTGTCCGGGTAGCAGAACGTCGTGCGCGCCAGTGTGTGTGCCGCCAGTCGGATGTATGACGACCCGAACCTCGGGGAGGCCCCGGCCCGCCGAAAACGGTGGTTCAGTGCGCCATACTTCGGCCGCAGGTCCGGGTCGGCTTCGTCATACGCGCCGCCGAACAGCGCGCTCTCCCAACGGAATCGGTCGCCGCCACGAAAGGCAGTGAGTCCGCCGTTGCTGGTCCCCGTGACGAACTGCGAAGCGTAGAACCGGTCCCTCGCCAGACGCTCGATCACCAGGTCGTTCGCGTCCGGTCCGGCCCACCGGTCCGGATGGAAGCTGCACGTCACGCGCTGCTCCGGGTCCAGCGGTGTGCCACTGGACCGTGCCATGACACTCGCGACAGCGCGACGAACTGGTTGCGGTTGCTTCACGCCTCGAACGGCGCCGGGTCGCCCGCGCCGGCTCGTGTCACTTCGGCAAACCCGTCGGAGAAGTCGACGACCGTGGTCGGCACCACGCCGCACTCGCCCGAGTCGATCACTGCGTCGACCTGGTGGTCGAGCGCCTCCTTCACCTGCCAGCCGTCGGTCAGCGGGTCGTCCTCACCCGGCAGCAGCAGAGTGCTGGTCATGATCGGCTCGCCGAGCTCGGCGACCAGTGCACGCGCGACCGGATGGTCACTGATCCGCACACCGACCGTCTTCGTCTTGGGCTGCTGCAGCCGGTGGGGCACGTCCGAGGTCGCCGGCAGGATGAACGTGTAGGGACCCGGAGTCGCGGCCTTGATGGCCCGGAACACCCGGTTGTCGATGTGCACGAGCTGCCCGAGCTGGGCGAAGTCTCGGCACATGAGAGTGAAGTTGTGCTTGTCGTTCAGCTGCCGGATGCGCACGATCCGGTCACGCCCGTCACGATTGCCCAGGGTGCAGCCGAGCGCGAAGCACGAGTCGGTCGGGTAGGCGATCAGACCCCCGTCGCGCAGGATCTGCACAGCCTGCGCGATGCTCCGCGGCTGCGGGTCCTTGGGGTGCACGTCGAAATAGCGAGCCATGGGTTCACCGTACGACGTGCTCCACGGACGGCGCAGTGTCTCTCAGCCCCACTTGTCGGCGAGCGTGCGCACAACCTTCAGGTCGCGGGTCGTGGCGACCGGGCCGCCTCGCTCCAGCACGGCGTTGGAGATCTTCGCCTCGTGAGCGGGTTTAGCCAGCCACCAATGGATTTCGCTGCCCACCGGGTGCAGGCGCTCCCCCGGCACATCCCATTCAGACAGCACCGCCGCCCGGTCGGCGGGCAGCGGCTCCTGCAAGAACGTCACGTAGCGCCGCAGAGTGCCACCCTCGAGCGGGTCGGGGAGACCCTCGGCATACTCGGCCACCTGCCGCAGCTGTGCCGGGCTGCGCACCACACACGGTATGGCGAAACCGAACTCGGCCTCGAGCAACTGCTCGAGGGCGGCGCCGACCTTCTGCGCGCTGCGCATCGGGCTGCCGAGAAAGACGTTCCCGCTCTGGATGTGCGTCTGAACATCGTCGAAACCCGCGCTGGTCAACACTTCTCGCAGTCGCTGCATCTTTACCCAGCGACCGCCGACGTTCACCGCCCGCAACAGGACGACGTGGCGCGCCATGGTCAGCCGGCCGGGTGCGACGTGACGTCGGTCGGCAACATCACCGTGCGGCTCACGGTGCACAGCCGATCGTGCGACTTGCGGATCGCGTCCGGCAACACCTTGCGCGCGGCGTCGCCCTCCTCGCCCTCGGGAAACGAGATCTGGAAGCGGATGTCGATCGGACCCATGTGGTTGCCCTCGTCGTCGCGCAACTTGTCACCCTCTGCCGTCACCTCGAACTGTGTCGGCTCGCTGCGCCGCGTGGTGAAGATGTCGACGTCGATTCCGGTACAACCGGCGATCGCCGTCAGGAGCAACTCGACCGGCGTGAACTGGTCGTCGCCGCCACTGCCGAAGTCGAACGTCCCGCCACGCGCGTTGGTCGCGCGGAACTTGCCCGGTGCGGTGCGGCTGATAGTGACGGAGCGGTGTGCGTCAGAAGGCTGAGTCGTCATGTAGCAAGCTTCGCACTACCGTGTGAGCCGTGAGCGCGCACTCGGAGCACAGCATCGTCCTGATCCGCCACGGAGCGACCGAATGGTCGCGACACGGGCGCCATACCGGCACAACCGACCTGCCACTCCTGCCCGAGGGCGAGGAGGACGCCCGCAAGCTGCGCGACCAGGTCAGCGGGCTGGACGTTGTGGCGACGTTCTGCAGCCCGATGCAACGGGCGCGGCGTACCGCCGAGCTGGCCGGACTGACCGGCCTACGGATCGATGATGACCTGCGCGAGTGGGATTACGGTGCGTACGAAGGGCTTTCGACGCCGCAGATCCGTGAGAAGCTCGGCGACCCGTCGTGGGAGATCTTCGCCGACGGTGTCGAGCCCGGCGCCACGCCGGGCGAGACCGTCGAGGATGTCGCCGCACGTGTCAGCCACGTCGTCCGTCACGTCGTGCCGCTGCTCGAGGTCGGCAACGTGGCCCTCGTCGCGCACGGCCATTCACTGCGCATCTTCGCTGCCATCTTCCTTCGCCAGGAAGCACGCATGGGCGCGCAGCTGATCCTCAACGCCGGCTCGTTGTCGACGCTCGGGTTCTACCACGGCACCCCGTGCATCCAGATCTGGAACACCGGCGGCGACGTCGACGGGAGTTGAAGAGCTACGGCAACTTCCAGGTGTGCACCGGCTCGCCGATGTGCATCTTCTCCAGGTAGAGCCGCAGCATCTCGACCAGCGCACTCGCCCGGTCCTTGCCCTTGGCCTCCAAGGCGTTCACGCAGTCGATCTGCCATGACGCGCCGTTCTGACCGGAGCGGCAACGCTCCTCGATGACGCCGAGATAGCGGTCACGCACCTCGGTCGCGACCCCCAGGACTTCAGGCCCTCGTCGGCCATCGGCAGCAGGTGCCGCAGGGTGAGTTCGTCCGCCTGCACCTCGCCGAAGCCCGGCCAGTAGACCTTCGCGTCGATGCCCCGGCGTGCGCAACTGTAGAAATTCTCCTCGGCGGCGGCGAAGCTCATCCGCGTCCACACCGGGCGGTCGGAGTCGGCCAGCGTGCGCACCACACCGTAGTAGAACGCGCTGTTCGCCATACCATCGACAATGGTGGGACCCGCTGGCAACACACGGTTTTCGACCCGCAGATGCGGTTTGCCGTCAACGATGTCGTAGATCGGGCGGTTCCACCGGTAGACCGTGCCGTTGTGCAGCCGCAGCTCGTCAAGCTGCGGGGCGTTACCGGCTTCGAAGACGGCAACCGGGTCCTCGTCGGTCGACTCCGGCAGCAGTGACGGGAAGTAGCGGACGTTCTCCTCGAAGAGATCGAAGATCGAGGTGATCCACCGCTCTCCGAACCAGACCCGCGGCCGCACACCTTGGTTCTTCAACTCGATCGCGCGTGTGTCGGTCGCCTGCTCGAAGAGCGGCACCCGGCTCTCGTGCCACAGCTCCTTGCCGAAGAAGTATGGCGAGTTGGCTCCGATCGCGAGTTGCACCGACGAGATGGCCTGCGCGGCGTTCCAGTGATCGGCGAAACGATGCGGCTGCACCTGCAGGTGCAACTGGACCGAGGTGCACGCGGACTCCGGCGCGATCGAGTCGGCGAACATCGCCAGGCGCTCACCGCCGCCGCCCTCTATGTCGATGAAGATGTCCTCACCGCGTGCTGAGAAGATCGCCTCGTTGAGTGCGGCATACCGAGTGTTGGCGCTCATCCACTCGGTCGTGAAGTGCTCCGGCATCAGCGTCGGGAGGATGCCGATCATCGCGATCTGGGCACCGGCCTCGTTGGCCAGACCCTCTGCGCGGTTGAGGCTTTGGCGCAGATCTTTCTCCAGTTGCAACGCCGAGTCGCCGGGCAGCGGCCGAGGGCTGACGTTGAGCTCGATGTTGTACTGCCCGAGCTCGGTCTGGTAATCCTCGTCGGCGATGCTCTCGAGGACGCTGGCGTTGTTCATCGTCGGATAGAGGTCGTCCCCCACCAGGTTCAGCTCGACCTCCATGCCGGTCAGCTGCCGTTCGAAGTCGAAACTGTGGGTGTGCAGCATCCGCTCGAAGACGTCCAGGTCCTGGCGCACCTTCTCGCGGTAGCGCTGCCGTTGCTCGCGTGTGTATGACGTAGCGGCGACATCTTTGCCCATGGGGGCCTCCTCGGAACCGGCGTGACGACACGCTCGCACATTCTTGCCCCGGTCGGCGGCAAAACGCTGACGGCGGACACGCGTTCCTCACCATGCGGACGATCCGCCACACGCCGAGGGCGTTGCGGTGCCTTGTCGGCGGTGGCTCCTACTGTGCAGGCATGCGCTTGATCCACACCTCCGACTGGCACCTGGGACGTAGTTTCCACGGCGCCTCGCTGGTGGACGCCCAGGCGGCATACCTCGACCATCTCGTCGAGGTGGTGCGCTCGGAGGGCATCGATGCGGTGCTGGTCGCCGGCGACATCTACGACCGGGCACTGCCGGGTCCGGCGAGTGTTCAACTTCTCGATGAGACGCTGGTGCGGCTGCGCGACGCCGGGGCACAGGTAGTTCTCTCGGCGGGCAACCACGATTCAGCGGTGCGCCTCGGTTTCGGTTCTCGCGTGCTGCAGCACGGCGGCGTGCACATCCGGACTTCCGAGCAATCGGTCGGCACACCAGTCCTGTTCGACGACGTCGCCGTCTATCCGCTGCCTTACCTCGAGCCATCCCTCGCCGCACCCGCGCTCGATGCTGCCGAGGCGACCCACGCCGGCGTGCTGCGTGCCTCGATGCGACGAGTGCATGCCGACCTGGCGACGCGTGGGGTCCCCGGGATCGTCATGGCGCACGCGTTCGTCGTCGGGTCCGCGACCTGCGAGTCCGAGCGCGACATCACCGTCGGCGGCGCCAGCGCAGTCCCCGCGTCCACTTTCAACGGCATCGCGTATGCCGCCCTCGGTCACCTGCACGGCGCCCAGCAGGTCGGCGACGTCGGCCGATACAGCGGGTCGCCGGTGGCAATGTCCTTCTCGGAGGCCGACCACCGCAAGAGCTCGGTCCTGATCGACATCGCGGACGACGGCATCTCCACCGAGCTGATCGACGCTCCGGTCGCGCGGCCGCTCGCTCGACTGCGCGGCACCCTGGCCCACCTGCTCGCCGACCCCGACCTGCGTGCGGCCGAAGGTTCGTGGTGCCAGGTCACGCTAACCGACACCACCCGACCGCTCGGTGCGATAGAGCAGCTACGACGACGCTTTCCACACGCGGTGCAGCTGCTCTTCGACCAGCCGGTTAGGCAGCTGCGCGACAGCCGCTACACCAGCAAGGTCGCCGGCAAGGAGACCCTGGAGCTGTGCTGCGACTTCCTCGAACACACTCGTGGCGGCGCCGCGGCCACCGACCCGGAGCGAGACCTGCTGCAGCAGGCAATCGAGCAGACCCGGCTCGAGCGTGACTCCAACGACGGCGCCTCCTGGGTGCACACCGTGGACGACAACGGCGGAAATGCTGGCGTCGCATGAGGCTGCATCGGCTGCGGTTGCAGGCTTTCGGACCGTTCGCCGGCGCTGAGGAGATCGACTTCGACGAGCTGGCGGCCGGCGGGCTGCACCTCATCCATGGTCCGACCGGCGCCGGCAAGACCAGCATCCTGGACGCCATCTGCTTCGCGCTCTTCGCCGGGGTGCCCGGTGGTCGGACCCAGGGGCGGGAGTCATTGCGCAGCGACCACGCCGCCCCGACTGTCCGACCCGAGGTCGAGCTGGAGTTCGGCGTCGGCGAGCGGCGGTTACGGGTGCACCGCTCCCCCGAGCACCAGGTGCCCAAGAAGCGCGGCACCGGCACCCGAGCGCAGCGCGGCAGCGTGACCCTCGAGGAGAGGCGTGCGGGCAGCTGGCAGACGATCAGCACCAGGGCCGACGAGGTTGCCCAGACCATCGGCGACCTGCTCGGCATGGGTCTGTCCCAGTTCGCCCAGGTCATGTTGCTCCCCCAAGGTGAGTTCACCGCCTTCCTGCGAGCCAAGCCGGACGACCGCGGCAAGCTGCTCGAGCGACTCTTCGACATCAGTGACTTCGCTGCCGTCGAGCAGTGGTTGACCAACCACCGAAAAGACCTGGAAACACAGGCAGCTCGCGCTTCCACTGCGCGGGCAACTCTCATTGCGCGGGCCCAGGAGATCCTCGGCGGCGTGGCGCAGGACGTCACCCTCGAGAGTGACGATCAGCCCGCCGGCCTCGACGACCCGAACCAATCGGGCCGGGTGCTCGACGAGATCGTGCGCGACCTCTCCGGTCGCCTGACAGCCTCGCTCGCCGAGTCGGACGCAGCCAGCGGACGCGTTGAGCAGCTGCGTGTGCGGCTCGCCAGTGAGCAGGCAATGGCCGCGCTACAGCGCCAGGCAAGGGCCGCGCAGCAGACTCTCGACAGGGTCGCCGAGCAAGCCACTGCAGTTTCAGCGGCACGAGACCGACTCATGCTGGCCGAGCGCGCACAGCGATGCGGCTCGGCGATTGCCGCGGTCTCCCGTCGCCGATCGACGCACCGCACGACGCTTCTCGCCGCCGAGGCGGAGCGCGACCAACTCACACGGCTTGTGCCCTGGGCCATCCCGGAGCCGCGCGACGACGCCGGACTGACGGACACAGCCCTGCGACCGCTGATCGAGCGAGCAGCCGCCGGCTCCGTTGCGCTGTCGGGGCATGCCGAGCTGCAGCGTCAGCAGCTAACCCTCGAGACCGCTCTACAGACTGCGACCGTTCAGCTGGCGTCCGCCGAACGCCAGGCAACCGACCGGCAGAAGGCCATCGAAGCTGCCGAGGTGCAGCTTGCGCAGCTGGCCGAACGCCGTTCCTCCCTCCTCCCCGAGGCTGCCGCCGAGCCTCACTGGGCTCAATTCCTGGAGGACGTCGAGCGAGCCGGCCGAGCCCTCGAGGCAGCCATCACGGACCTGGACTCCGCGACGTCCGCTCACCAACGCCACCAACGGGCGCAGCACACCTGGACACAGGCCGAGCAGGAAGTCATCCGGCTGCGCAGCGCCCGGCTGGCCGGCATCGCCGCAGAGCTGGCCGATCAGTTGATCGACGGTGACCCCTGCCCGGTATGCGGCTCAGCAGACCACCCGCACACGGCGCAGCCCGCGGCGAATCACGTCGACGCCGAGCGGTTGTCGACGGCTGAGGAGGCGGCAGCCGCAGCGCTCACCGTCGCGAACGGTGCGGCGTCACGCTGGTCGGCAGCGGTGGGCCGCGCGCAGACGACCTGCGGCACAGCGTTCGAGACGCTGTCGCTGCTCGAACGATCCTGCGCGGCAGGCGCGGCCGATGACGACGCCGCCCAGGCTGAAGCTGCCGATGGTGGTGCTGCCGCCGAGCCGGACCCGACTGCAGAGGTGACCGCGCTGCGATCCGAACTGCTGGCCGCCGTGAACGATTCACGCGCACACGCCGGCGAGCTGGCAACCCGCCTGACCGCCGACCCACCAGTTCTGGACATCGCTCTGCCCGGCTTGTTGGGAGAGATCAGCGCCGTGGTCTCGGACTCACGTGCGACGGTGCGCCGCCGTGCCGCCGAGACCGCGTCCGCCGTGCAACAACTGCAGGTGCGAGAGAAGCAGCTACACGCCTTCGAGGCCGAGCTCCGCACCGCGCAGGACGCCGCAAGCACCGCGGCAGAGGCGGCGCGTCTCGGTGCCGCACGGGTGGAGTCGCTCGACGGCCAGGCAACAGCTGCCCGCGATCGGATCGACGAGGTCCTTCGCGAGCACGCGGAGTCGTGCGGTTGCACCGCCAACGCGACCCCGGTGCGTGCCCACGCTCGCTGTGTCGACCAGCTTGACCGCCTGGCGGCACGCGCCGCAGATCAGCGCACGACCTTCGCCGAGCTCGCCACGGCACGAGATGAGCTGGCTTCCCTACTGAAGCAGGCGCATTTCGCCGACGCCGAATCGGCCACGCAGGCAATGCTTTCCGAGTCAGACGCCGAAACCTTGCGGTCCATGGTCTCGACGGCCGAGACGGATGCTGCGAAGGCATCCGGAGTGCTCGAGCAGGCCGAGGTCGCCGCGGCAATCGACGCCCCCGCGCGGAGGTCGACGCGGTCGCGCAAGAGCTGCAGTCCGCCGAGAAGCTGGCGCGCCATACCCATGACGCTGTGGGCGAGATCCGTCGCGCCCTCGGCAGCCTGCAACGCATCGCGGCCGAGTTGACCGCGCACGACGAGCGAAGCGCACCGCTGGCCGATGAGCTTGCGGTCGCTACTTCACTCGCGTCGGCCGTCGCCGGTTCGGGCGACAACACCATGCGGATGCGGCTGACGGCATACGTGCTGGCCGCCCGCCTCGAGTCGGTGACGGCGCTGGCCAACGAACGCCTACAGCTGATGACCGACGGGCGCTACCAACTCGAGCACTCCGACGAACGCGCGGCGCGCGGCAGTAAGAGCGGGCTCGGCCTGCGGGTGCGCGACGCCTGGACCGGGACGACCCGTGACACGGCCACGCTGTCCGGCGGTGAATCGTTCATTGCTTCGCTCGCCCTCGCGCTCGGCCTGGGCGACGCCGTGCTCGAAGCAGCCGGTGGGCGGCGCCTGGAGACCCTCCTGGTCGACGAAGGGTTCGGCTCGCTGGACGAGGACAGCCTCGAGCAGGTGCTCGATGTGCTCGACGGCCTGCGCGCAGGTGGCCGCAACGTCGGCATTGTCAGCCACGTACCCGAGCTGCGGGCCCGCATCCCCGCCCAGATCCGCGTCTGCAAGACCGCCCACGGCTCCACGGTCCAAGTGGTCACCGCCGACGTGGCTTGAGCAGCCCGTTGCGGCCACGCCGCGGACAGTTCGGCGGTCGACCCACACCGCGTGGGAAACTATGGAGGTGCGGCCGATCAAGCAATCCAAGAAACTCCAGGGCGTCCGATACGACGTGCGCGGACCGATCCTCGTGGAAGCCGAGAAGCTGGAGGCTCAGGGCCACCGGATCCTGAAGCTCAACATCGGCAACACCGCACCCTTCGGATTCGAGGCACCCGACGCGGTGCTGCGCGACATGATCCACAACCTGCCGCAATCGCAGGGCTACAGCGACAGCCGCGGCATCTACTCCGCGCGGACCGCAGTCGCGCACTATTACCAGTCGCACGGGCTGACCGACACCACCGTCGAAGACGTCTTCATCGGCAACGGCGTCTCCGAGTTGATCAGCATGGTGCTGCAGGCCTTCGTCGACGACGGCAACGAGATCCTCATTCCAGCGCCGGACTATCCGCTGTGGACAGGTGCGGTCTCGCTGGCAGGCGGCACACCGGTGCATTACCGGTGCGACGAGAGCAACGACTGGAATCCGGACCTGGCCGACATCGAGGCCAAGATCACCGACAACACGCACGCGTTGGTCGTGATCAATCCGAACAACCCGACCGGCGCGGTCTACTCCGAGGACACCGTGCGCGGCATGGTCGACATCGCGCGCAGGCACGATCTCGTCCTGATGGTCGACGAGATCTACGAGAAGATCATCTTCGAGGACGCGGTGCACCACCACGCGGCCACCTTCGCCGGCGACGACGTGCTGTGCCTGACCTTCAGCGGGCTCTCCAAGGCCTACCGGTCCTGCGGCTACCGCGCCGGTTGGCTGATGATCGCCGGTCCGAAGCATCTCGCGGCGGACTTTCTGGAGGGCCTGACCCTGCTGGCCAACATGCGGATGTGTGCCAACGTGCCCGGCCAGCACGCGATCCAGACTGCCCTCGGTGGATATCAGTCGATCGGCGAGCTGGTCGGCCCTGGCGGTCGCTTCTACGAGCAGTCGATGACTGCGTGGCGGCTGCTCAACGAAATCCCCGGCGTCAGCTGCGTCAAGCCGCACGGTGCGCTCTATTGCTTCCCGCGTCTCGACCCCGACGTTTACCCGATCGAGGACGACCAGCAGTTCGTCATCGAGTTGCTGCGCGCCGAGAAGATCCTGGTCACGCACGGCACCGGCTTCAACTGGTTCGAGCCGGATCACTTCCGCCTCGTCACCCTGCCGGACATTGATGTGCTCACCGAGGCCATCGGCCGAATCGCCAACTATCTCAGTGCTGTTCGAGCTGGTGTGAAGGCAGGCACGTCGACGTCATGACGATGCTGCATTGCCCTGCGACGGTGTTGCTCGCCAGGCACGGTGAGGCGGCATACGAAGCAAGAACCTGGTCAGACGAGGAGGCTCGCTGACCCGTGACGGCCGGTCGCAGGCTGCGGCCCTGGCCGACCGGCTGCACGGCCGACGCGTCGCGCACATTTACACCAGCACCATGGCCCGCGCGGTGCAGACCGCCGAGATCGCTGCTGCCAAGCTCGACGTTTCCGTCACCACCCGTCGCGGCCTGCAAGAGTTCGGCGTCGGCAGCCACGTGGACGTCGGGCGCGACACCGACCCGTTCGCCGAGACCTTCGCCCAGTGGCTGGACGGTGATCTCACCGCGCGGGTCGCCGGCGGCGAGTCCGGGGACGAGATCGTCGCCCGTGCGAACGCCGTGCTCCAGGACATCGCCGACGCCCATCCCGGAGAAACGGTGCTCGTCGTGTCACACGGCGGCATCCTCACGCTCGCCATACAAAACTTGTTGACCTTCGAACCCGGTGTGAAACCAAAGCAATTCGCCAATTGCGCGTTCGCCGAGACCGAGCTGCGTGGCGACGGTTGGCGGCTCACCGGCTGGTCCGACCCCACCTGAGCTCCGAGCGCGCACAGAGCTTCAGAAGACGATCCAGGGTATGCCGGGCAGCTGCCACACGAAGGCCTGGCGGGGGTAGTACTCCGTGATGCGCATGTTCTCCACGTCCAGGACGGAACCCAGGGGCCCGATCTTGGAAGTGTTGCGCCAGAGCACATGCCCCGCAGGCGAAACCACGCCCAGTTGAACGGTATTGGTGAACGTCAAGTGGGAGCCGGCAACGTGGGTGTGGCTCTGCCACAAGACTTTCGATCCCCAGCGGTAGACGAGGTTGCCGTCCTTCTGCATCAGCAGCTTGCGGGTGACGGACGTGTTGTCGGCAGTCGACGCGGTCAATGATTGTCCTGCCCAGAGTCTGGACCCGGGCGCCATCAAGCGAGCGGTCGTGCCGCTGCGCCATACGATGCTGCCGCCGGCGTTGTAGAGCGCGAGGATCCCGGAGGGCAACAACGCGAGTCGTTTCCCCCGCTCCCCGACGTGTTGCTGTGCCAGAGCAGCGCACCGGTCGAGTGACGCAGCGTGATGTCACCGTCGCACAGCAGCGACAAGACTGTTGCATCACGGTAGTCGTGGTGGACACCGCGCGGGTCGGACCGGATCCAGGTCCAGACCTGCACGCTGTAGCTCCCCTTCGAGCCAGGGACAGGGGTTTCCTGGTCGATGCCCAACAGGTCGCCATTCAACTGCAGCGCGAAATCGCCGGCAAAGAAGAGACTGTGGAAAGTGTCGCTCTCCAGATGCGTCACGTGATGACAAGCGGTCAACACGGTTGTGCCTGCCGCAGTCGCTTCTGCACTGCTGACCGGTGCCGCGAAACCGACAGCGCCCAAGAGGACCGCACACGCCATTGCCAGGACGTGTCTCGTCCAGTTCCGATGTTTCATGGTTCCCCTTGCCTACCGCCCTGTTCCGACAAACCGGAGGTTAGACCCTGACGCATTCCGCCCGCGGTGGATTGGCTGAAGTGCATCGGCCCGCAGGCGTCCATCACAGCCCGTGGATCCCCTCGCCCGGGTGGAGACGCGCATCCACCCGGTCTCCACCCATAGGTCTGCCCACGGGCGGATCCGCTTTCCCTGCCGAATCCCGATGCTTGAAGTCATCACCGAGCACGACTCAAGCACTCGCGAAAGGCACAATTCATGTCCGACTTCCAGCAGGCGCTCCTCATCAGCGGCGGCATCGCCTTCTTCGTCCTCCTCACCCAGTACGGTCGCCGGGCGTTCACCGCTCACTCAATGATCCGACCGCTGCTGACGATCGTCGGGGTCGCCTTCTTCTACTTGCGCGGTATGCCGACCGACCTCTCGGAGCTCTGGTTGTATGCCGCCGGCCTCGGGCTGGGCCTCGTGTGCGGCGCCGTCGCCACGGTCTTCACCGGCATCGAGCGGGACGCGAAGACCGGCAAGGTCATGACCGTGTGCGGTGTCGGCTTTGCAGCGACCTGGCTGGTCGTCGTGGCCGCACGGCTGGCATTCGTCTGGGAGGCCGACCACAACGGCACCTTCCGGCAGCACCTGGGAACGTTCATGATGAACCACCAGCTGCACGAGGCGTCGATCGCACCGTTCTTCGTGATCTGGGCGCTGGCCATGGTGCTCTCTCGCATCGCGGCCAACGCGGTCCGCGCCGGACGGCTCCCTCAGGCCCGGCAGCAGCTGACGCAGGTCAAGGAGCCGGTCGCCGCCTGACCGCCCGCCGCCACGATTGACCGGCATACCTCTGCTTTGAGCGGCGTAGCGAATCGCCAGGATTCGCTACGCCGCTCAATCAGTTGGTATGCCGGTCAATCACGGGGCGGCTCACTCGGAGGTGGGACCGAGGCCGTGCTGGAACGCGAAAGTCACGGCAGCCGCCCGGTCGCGGACGCCGGCCTTCGCGAAGAGGTTGTTGATGTGCGTCTTGACCGTGCCCTCGCTCACGAAGAGGTGCCCGGCGATGTCCCGGTTGCTCATGCCGGATGCGATCAGCGTCAGCACCTCCTGCTCTCGCGGGGTCAGGCCGGCCGGAGCCACAGGCGGCGCGGCCGCCGAGCCGATCGGACCGCTGCGCTGCATCGCCGCACGGACCAGTTGCTGCTGCACCTTCGGATCGAGCACCGCCTGCCCGCTCGCCACCGTCCGTATGGCGCCAGCGATCTCGGCCCGGCCAGCGTCCTTCGTGAGCCGCGGGCACCCGCGTCGAGCGCCCGCATGATCGACTCGTCGTCGCCATACGTCGTCAGGATCAGCACGCTGGTCTCCGGAGCACGCTCGCTGAGCATGCTCGTCGCGCCGGCCCCGTCGAGGCGCGGCATGTTGAGATCCATCAGGACGACGTCGGCGTGTTCGGCGATCGCAGCGGCAACCGCCTGCTCTCCGTCGGCGGCGGTGCCGACGACCTCGATGTCGTCATAGAGGCCGAGCATCGCCGCGACCGACTCACGGATCACCGTCTGGTCGTCAGCGACAACCACACGAATCAGACTGTCTTCACTGGGCATTCGATTCCTCTGCGTTTCGTCGGCTCGGAAGCTGCGCGGACACGCGCCAGCCACCGGCGAACTCCCCGTCGTTCACCGGGCCGATGGTGCAGCTACCGCCCAACAACTCGACACGTTCTCGGATGCCGACCAGGCCCATTCCGCTGCCTGTGCCGGTCCCGACCGCCTCGCCGGGGCCGTTGACCACATCGACATCGACCAGCTCGCCCGCACACATCACGCGCACCCGGGTGCTCGCCCCCTGGGCGTGCCTGCGCACGTTGGTCAGCGCCTCTTGGACGATCCGGACCGTCTCTTGCCCGGTAACCGCTTCGAGTGCGTCGAGGTCACCGGCAACCTCGAGCTGCTCCCCCGGTTGGACCATCCGCTCGAGGGTCGAGCGCAGGTCGAGCGTTCCGTCCCGGAGCGCACGAACAGCGCGTCGCGCCTCATCGAGCCCGTCGACGACCAGACCGCGCGCGGTCTGCACGGTCCCCGCCCTTCCTCCTGGCGTCCGAGCTCGAGCTGCGCGTCCGCCAGATCCAGCTGCAAACTCACGCCTGACAGCGTGTGCGCCAACACGTCATGTATGTCGCGAGCGATGCGCGTGCGTTCGGCCATGGCACTCGCCCGGGCATCGGACTCGGCTGTGCGTTGCGTCTGCTCCACCAATTGGCGGCTCAGTTGTAGCGTCCTTCGTCGGCTCTGGGACGCCAAGCCGGGCAGGATCGTCAGACCCACGAGGATCACGGCATACCAATTCCAGGCCGCGGATCCGGCAGCCGGGTTGCTGATCATCGCGATCGCGACGGTCATCAGGGTGAGACAGATCGCAACCCGCGTCGGCCACCGCGCACCGAAATGACTGCACGCGACGAACGCCAGCGAGACGCACCACCCGGACGCACCGAAGGCAAGGCCGGCCGTGACACCGAAGGCGACACTGACCGCGAACCTCGGCCACAGGCTCAGCCACCGGTCCGAGAGCAACCGCACGAAGGCGAAGGCCCCGCACAACGCGACCAGTCCGTAGGTGAGCACGGTGTGCCCACCGATCGGCCGAACGGTCAGGAGGCTGAGTGTGACCAGAAAGGCGGCGAGCAATGGCTGCACGCGTTCGTCGAACAGGTCGATCCAAATGTTCGACACCGGGTCGTTATCGGACGACTCGAGCTCGCGTCGCAACCGATTCAGCACCTGATGATTCTGGCACCCTCCGGCTCAGTCCTCGAACGCCTCCGGCGGCGGGCACGAGCAGACCAGGTGCCGGTCGCCGTAAGCGCCGTCGATCCGGCGCACCGGAGCCCAGTACTTACGAAGCGGATCCACGCCACTGGGGTATGCCGCCTCGCGACGCGTGTAAGGGTGCTCCCATTCGTCGGCAGCCAGCGACAACGCCGTGTGCGGTGCGTGCCGCAGCGCCGAGTCGTCGGCAGAGACGGCGCCGTCGATGACCTGCTGGATCTCCGCACGGATCGCGATCATCGCGTCGCAGAAGCGATCCAGCTCCTCCAGCGACTCACTCTCGGTCGGCTCGACCATCAGCGTGCCGGCGACCGGGAACGACATCGTCGGGGCGTGGAAGCCGTAGTCGACCAGCCGCTTGGCGACGTCGTCGACGGTGACGCCCGACTCCTTGGTCAGGTCGCGCAGGTCCAGGATGCACTCGTGCGCAACGAGATCGCCCTCACCGGCATACAGCACCGGGAAGTGCGAACTGAGCCGTTTGGCAACGTAATTCGCGGACAGGATTGCCGCCTGCGTCGCCTTCGCGAGCCCGGCACCACCCATCAGCCGGACGTAGGCCCAGGAGATCGGCAGGATCGATGCCGAGCCGTATGGCGCTGCCGACACCGGCCCGGTCTCCCCCGTGAGCTCTTCGGCGAACGGGTGCGAGGGCAGGTATGGCGCCAGGTGCTCTCGCACACCGATCGGGCCGACACCCGGGCCACCGCCGCCGTGCGGGATGCAGAACGTCTTGTGCAGGTTAAGGTGCGACACGTCGCCACCGAACTTGCCCGGACGAGCCAGGCCGATCAGCGCGTTGAGGTTGGCGCCGTCGACATACACCTGCCCGCCGGCCTCGTGCACCAGCGAACAGAGCTCCGAGATGGTGTCCTCGAAGACTCCGTGCGTCGACGGGTAGGTAACCATGATCGCGGCCAGGTCCTCACCGTGCTCCTTGAGCTTGCCCTTGAGGTCCTCCATGTCGATCTCGCCGGTCGGTGCGGTCTTGACGACGACAACCTTCATCCCGGCCATGACCGCGGACGCTGCGTTCGTGCCGTGCGCCGATGCCGGGATCAGGCAGACGTTGCGGGCCAACTCGCCGCGCGACTCGTGGTAACCGCGGATCGCCAGCAGTCCGGCGAGCTCACCCTGCGAGCCGGCGTTGGGCTGCAGCGACACGGAGTCGTAGCCGGTGATCTCACACAGCCACTGCTCAAGGTCGGTGATCAACTCGCGAATGCCCACGGTCTGCTCCGACGGCGCGAACGGGTGCAGGTTCGCGAACTCCGGCCAGGTGATCGACTCCATCTCGGTGGTCGCGTTGAGCTTCATCGTGCACGAGCCCAGCGGGATCATGCCGCGGTCGAGTGCGTAGTCACGGTCGGCCAGCGTGCGCAGGTAACGCAGCATCGCCGTCTCGCTGTGGTGCGAGCTGAAGACCGGGTGGGTCAGGATCTCGTCGGTGCGAACCAGGCTTTCGTCCCAGCTCAGCTCGCCGTCGGCCGGGACGGGCGCGTTGACCCCGAACGCGGCGGCGACGCCGACCAGCTGCTCGTCGGTCGTCGTCTCATCGACGCTCACCGAGACGTGGTCGCTGTCGACCCGCCATACGTTGATGCCCCGCTCGCGAGCGGCCGCGACGACGGCATCCGCCCGACCGGGCAGCACCGCTGTCACCGTGTCGAAGTAGCTGTCGCTGACGAGGTCGACGCCGCCGGCGGCCAGTGCTTCGGCCAGGCCGACCGCCTTGCCGTGGACCTCGCGGGCGATGCGCCGTAGACCGTCCGGGCCGTGCCACACGGCATACATCGACGCCATGACGGCGAGCAGAACCTGCGCCGTGCAGATGTTGGACGTGGCCTTCTCGCGACGGATGTGCTGCTCGCGGGTCTGCAGCGCCAGCCGGTATGCCGGGTGGCCGTCCGCATCCTGGCTGACGCCGACCAGTCGGCCCGGCAGGGTCCGCTCGAGGCCCTTGCGGACACTCATGTAACCGGCGTGCGGGCCGCCGAAGCCCATCGGCACGCCGAACCGCTGGCTGGTGCCGACCGCGACGTCCGCGCCGAGCTCGGCCGGCGAGGTGAGCAGGGTCAGTGCGAGCAGGTCCGCGGCCACGGTCACGAGCGCCTTCGTCTCGTGCGCGGCGGCGATCAGGGCACGCCAGTCGGCGATGACTCCGTCGGCTCCGGGGTACTGAACCACGACGCCGAAGACGTCGCGCTCCCCGCCGCCGCGCGCAACCCGGCCTCATCCGTGACCGAGCGAAGGTCGGTCACCACGACCTCGATGTCGAGAGCGGTGGCGCGGGTTTGCACGACGGCGATCGACTGCGGCATCAGCTGGGCGTCGAGCAGCAGAACAGCGTCCTGGGCCGCCTTCGAGCCGCGGCGCATCAGCGTCATCGCTTCAGCCACCGCAGTCGCCTCGTCCAGCAGCGACGCCCCGGCCGTCGGTAGGCCGGTCAAGTCGGAGATGACGGTCTGGAAGTTGAGCAGCGCCTCGAGGCGTCCCTGCGAGATCTCCGGCTGGTATGGCGTGTAGGCGGTGTACCAGGCGGGGCTCTCCAGGATGTTGCGGCGCACGACAGCCGGCGTATGCGTGCCGTAATAGCCCAGCCCGATCATCGAGGTCAGCACCTGATTGCGATCGGCCTTGGCACGCAGTTCCTCGATCACGGCCGGCTCGGACGGCGCAGCGTCCACCGCGAGAGCCTCCGAGGCGCGGATACCACCGGGGACCGCCTTGGCGAGGAGATCCTCCATCGTGGAATAGCCGAGCAGCCCGAGCATCGACGAAACGTCGTCGTCGGTCGGTCCGATGTGGCGGGAAGGGAAGTCGGGCAACTCGACAGCACTCATGGGGCGGCACCTTCGGTCGGGGTCGTGCGTAACTGATGACAGTGTCCCCAACTGTCGTCACCCAACGGTGCCTTCAGAGCTGCCTCAGCCGGGCGGTCCTGGCGCCTGAGAGGTTCTGAGGAAGTTGCCCCTTCGGCGTCCGACCCACGTATGGCGGAACTCTCCCGCCCGGTGTCGTAAGCAGGCACAAATTTAGCACCTGCAGACAAGTTGTCCGCAGGTGCCGAAAGTTGTTTGTGTGTCGGAGCTCAGCCGGCGGCGGAACGGCGGGCGCGACGCTCGCGCAACTCGTCTCCGGGGTGTGCCGCAGGAGCCTGCTCGTCGGGGCGCTCGCCGGGCAACTCCGCCAGCGAACCCTCGACCTCACGCCATACCGAACCGAGCGCGATGCCGAAGACGCCCTGACCGCCGCGCAAGAGGTCGATGACCTGGTCGTCGGACGTGCACTCGTAGACGCTGGCACCGTCGGACATCAACGTGATGCCGGCCAACTCGGCAACCCCGTGCTCGCGCAGCACAGTCACCGCGACGCGGATCTGCTGCAGTGAGACGCCGGTATCCAGCAGCCGCTTGATGACCTTGATGACCAGGATGTCCCGGAAGCTGTAAAGCCGCTGGTGGCCCGAACCCGTGGGGTTGCGAACCGACGGCTCGAGCAGGCCGGTGCGAGCCCAGTAGTCCAACTGGCGGTAGGTCACGCCAGCAGCACGGCACACGGCGGGTCCGCGGTAACCGACCTGATCGGTCATCTCCTCCGGCAGGTCCTGCGTGAACAGCGCTTCCTGCATCGGCACGGGCGCGTTCGACTTCGCACTGCGCTGTGCTTCATCCTTGCTGACCACGAGATCCTCCACTGACTGCACTGAGACGCATCGTCCGTCTCGAGGGATGTTCTGAATCAACTGCTCTGACGGACCGGAGCACCAAGCTCGAACTCCCGCTCGGTGCTCCGCAAACGTATGGCGAGGGACCTCCGGAAGCAACGACCGAAACGCGTGTCGCGGTCGCCAAATCCTCCCCTAACCTTCAAGTGAAGGTTTGAACTGCGGCTCATGAGCCATCCGAACCCTCGTCGCCAACTTCGAAGTCCTCCGCGGACACGTTGTCCAGGAACTCGCGGAATCGCTCCACTTCATCCTCTTCTTCGACGGGCACGTCGACGCCGACCTCGGCCAGGATCTCCTCGTCGACGAAGACCGGCACCTGCGCCCGCAGCGCCACCGCCACGGCATCCGAGGACCGAGCACTGATCCGCTGGTCACCGTCGATGACCAGCTCCGCGTAGAAGATGCCTTCTTCCATGCGGGTGATCATCACGCTGGACAGCTCGTGCCCGAGGCCGGTGAGGACGTCGAGCAACAGGTCGTGGGTGAGCGGTCTCGGCGGGGTGACTCCCTGCTGGGCGTAGGCGATCGCCGTCGCCTCCGGCGCACCGATCCAGATCGGCACGTATCGCTGACCGCCGCGCTCCCGCAGCAACAGGATTGGCTTGTTGGTCGGCATCTCGACCCGCACACCCATCACATCGACCTGTTTCACAGCTCCCACGCTACTCCCGTGCGAGGTCGGCCCGCACCAGTGCGAGGTGCAGCTCCAGGCACTGCCGGACGAGTTCTTCGATGTCGACCTCGTGCGCCATACCGGTCAGCCCCTGCACCAGTGCGACTTCACGCTCGGCGGCCAGCCGGAACGGTCGTAGGTGGCGAGCTTGGATGCCATACGAAAGCAGGGTCGCCGCGGCGTGAGCGACCTGCAGGTCGAGCCCGCTGTAAAGACCCCCGCCTCGGCGCGGATGAGACCGAAGGACTCGAGATCGGCCAGCGCACGGGTGTCCAGACCCGTGGCCCGCTGCAGCTCGGCGCGGATCAGCTTGACGCCCGCGTCGTCTCCTACGGGTGATTGGTCCACCGCCGCCAGCGCCGGGTCGGTGCCTGCGGCCGGTGGCTGCGGGCCGTCGCTCTGTTCACTGGGTCGCAGCCCGCGGTCATAGGCGTCCAGGGCCTCGGCGATGACCTTCAGCGGCCAGTATTTGTCACGCTGGCACTGCAGTACGAAGCGCAAGCGCTCAACGTCACGCTCGGCATACCGGCGATAACCGGACGGGGTGCGCTCCGGCGACACGAGTCCTTGGGCGTCCAGGAAGCGCACCTTGGACAAGGTGAGATCGGGAAACTCTTCCTGCAACCGGGTCAGCACCGCGCCGATCGACAGGCCGGGTGACCCTCCGGTCACGACGTCGGTGCGCCGTAGAAGACCAGACGGAACTTGCCGACCATGACCTCGTCCCGGGTGGTCAGGTCGTGTGAGTCGACCAACTCGCCATTGACGTAGGTGCCGTTGAGCGAGCCGATGTCCGTCACGGCGTAGCCGGCGTCGGTCCGGCGGAACACCGCGTGCCGACGCGACACGGTGACGTCGTCCAGGAAGATGTCGCTGCTCGGATGGCGTCCGACGCTGACTTCAGCGTCGTCCAACAGGAACCGCGCACCGGAGTTCGGGCCGCGCAATGCCAGCAGCAGCGCGGTGCCCGGTCGCAGCGCGTCGATCGTCGCCTGGTCCGAGGATGACAATCGCACCTCGGTGCCACGCGGTTGCTCCGGGGCGGTCTCCTCCACCGGTGTTGCGGAGAATCGCGCGGTGGCATCGCCCGCCTCTTGGGCGGGATCGGCTGCGGCTTCGCCCGGCACGAAGTCGCTGTCGTCGTTGGTCATCAAATCAACCTCGGGGTCGGAGCCAGCAGAATGTCGGAAATATCGATCCTACGCTGAGGCGTGTTCTGCGATGGCAAGAACGTCAGCAACCCGCCGCCATACCAACGCAGTCCAGGCCGGCCGCGTTCGATCAGGACGACTTCGCTCAGCCGAGCGAGGCTTTGTAGGCTTCCACGTCCTGCAGGCCGTCGAGCGCCGCGGCATCCGAAACCTTCAGTTCGTACATCCAGCCCTCGCCGTACGGGTCGTTGTTGACCAGCTCGGGGGTCGCGTCCAACTGCTCGTTGATCGTGGTGACCTCACCGGCCAACGGCGCGTAAAGGTCACTCACCGACTTGGTCGACTCGACCTCGCCACAGGCGTCACCGGGGGCCACGGTGTCGCCGACGGTCGGCAGGCTCACGTAGACGACATCGCCGAGCGCGTCCTGTGCGAACGCCGAGATACCGATCCGCACCACGCCGTCGCCCTGGTCCTTCACCCACTCGTGATCGGGGGTGTAACGCAGGTCAGCGGGGTATTCCAGGTCGCTCATGAGTCTCCTTGACGTTGATTCTGAACAAGCACAGCGAGATTGGGTTCCGGCGTCGCGCTGTCGCGGGTCACGAACTGCTGGGCTGAGCGTAACGAGGCTTGCTCGTGGGCCGCAACGCAGTCACGTCAACCCGCTTCGCGGAGGTCACCGACGGGGTCGCTCCCAGCTGCTTCAGTGCATCGACCACGCCGCCCGGAATGGCCATCGCGGTCGCCATCGTGTGCGGGTCGCCGATCGCGGTGATGACGTATGGCGCTTGGACCGGCTTGCCGTCAGCCACCATCCCGCTGGTGCCGGAGTCCGTGAAGTAGCTGTCCGCGACGATGCGGACCGCATCCAACTGGATCGCCTCCGCACCGGCGTCGCGCAACTCCTCAACCGCGTTGAGCACGTCGCTCGGCTTCACGACGTTCTTCGGGTCCTTGATCGTGATGCGTATGCCGGGCCCGGTCGCCGGGAGGGTTCCGGCGAGGATCCCGAGGGTCTGCAGCCGGTCGGTCGCTGCCTGCAGTGCCGCTTCGTCACCACCGGAGCTCTCCAGTTGTGTCTTGGTCCGGGTCAGTCGGTCGGCTTCCTGGCTCAGCTTCAGCGATTGCTGGTTGACGCCGTCGAGCAGGGCGACCAGGTCTTCCTGACGCAGGTTCTCCAGTCCGGACGAGCGGGTCTCCTGGACCTGCGCAACCATCGCGAATCCCAGCAGTGCGGCCAGGATCGTGATGAAGCCGTTCGCACGAGTGAGCCGTGGCCGCGCAGCGCGCCACAGCCGCGACCAGCCGGTCCGGACCGGCTCATCCTCGGCCGCCGGGGACTCCTGCGCATTCGTCTCGGGTGTCATGCGTGGAAGAGGTGCCGCCGGATTGCGGCGACGTTGCTGAAGATGCGGACACCGAGGACGACGACCACGCCGGTGGACAGTTGCGACCCGACGCCGAGCTGGTCTCCCAGGTACACGATGAGCGCTGCCACCACGACGTTGGACAGGAACGACACGACGAAGACCTTGTCGTCGAAGATCCCGTCGAGGACGGCACGCACCGCGCCGAAGACGGCGTCGAGCGCGGCAATCACCGCGATCGGCAGATAGGGCTGCAGCGACAGTGGCACGTCGGGATGCAGGACGATGCCGACGACGAGACCGACGACCAAGCCGATGGCCGGAATCATGACCCTCCTTCGGGGCTGCGCGACGCTGGCGTCGCTGGAGATGGGGATGCGGCGCGTGCATGGCTGAGCGCCGCGGTGGCGGCGGCCGGCACCGTCACGGAAGACTTGCTGGTGAGCTTCTCCTGTATGCCGTAGGTCCCTGCGAGTTCGCGCAGGTAGGCACCGCCGGAGTTGTCCTTGAAACCGGCTGCGACGTCGGGGCCGCCGATGACCGCCACGTCATACGGCGGTAGCAGCGCGCGGAAGTTGACGAGGATCGCCTCACCCGCGAAGCGGATCGCCGTTTGGCTGGTCAGCCGCTGGCCGTTGATCGAGATCGCTTCGGCGCCGGCCTCCCAGAGCCCATTGACGATGATCTGCAGATCGGTGGAGGTGAGACGTCCGGTATCGGACGTGTCGGTCCGGGGTTGCCCTGTGCGTCGGTGCCGGCGCCGGCCGCGTCGTTCAGCGTCAGCACCAGGCCCGGTCCCTGCGCTGCCGCTGTGCCCGTGGTCAGCTCCAGCGCCTTCAGTCGGTCGGCTAGCGACGTATCGTGCTGGCGACTCAGCGCCTTGGCCTGCAGCTCGTTGATCTTCGCCTGCGTGCTGTTGATCGTCCGGCTGTCCTGGTCGATCGTGCGCTGCCGGTCGTTGATGCTGCTGATCAGCTCGGAACGCCTCTTCTCCGAGGCCGCCTGCGGCAGTCGCAACGCATGGGCCGCGACCGCCAGGCTGAGGCCGATGACGACGAGCGTGACGATGAGCAAGGGCGAGCGCAGCCCGACCGAGGAGGTTTGCCCTCTGCCGTGCGCTTGCTGGCTGCCGCCGCGTAGCCGGGGTCGAGCGGTGCCCGCATCAGGTTGTTGATGAGGGACATCGACTGCGCGGGGTCAGCAGGACCGGCGATGGCCGGCCGCGGAGGCTTGCCGTCCGACTCCCGTGGGCGGTCGGTCATTGCGCGACCGAGGCGCTGGCTCGTTGCGTGGGCAATTCATTCCTCATTGCCTACACCGCCTGTGCCTTCTGGTGAGACCGGACCATCCCGCGGACCTGACCGACATACATGAGACCGGCCAGCCAGTAGAGAACCGTGCCCCACCAGACGAAGGACCAGCCGATCGGTCGGGCGACGTCGCCCCAGCCGTTGTCGAGGCTGCCGAGGAGGACGAGCGGGAAGCCGTAGATGAGGCAGAACGTCGCGGCCTTGCCGATGAAGTGGACCGGCGGGATCGGCAGGCCGTGCTTGCGCAGCGCCGGGCCGAGGGCGAACACCATCACTTCCCGCAACAACAGGACGGCAACCAGCCACCACGGGATGATGTGTTTCCACGCCAGCGCGACGATCGTGGACAGGATGTAGAGCCGGTCCGCGGCCGGGTCCAGGAGTTGGCCGAGGCGGGTGACGAGGTTGAATTTCCGCGCGATTTTGCCGTCGAGATAGTCCGTGACGCCGGACACGACGAGCAACCAGAACGCCCACAGTCGGTGGTCACTGGCCATCAGCCACAGGAAGACCGGGACGCCGACGAGGCGGGCGATGGACAGCAGATTGGGCACTGTCCAGATCTGCCGGCTCAGCGGCACCGTGTCACTCACGGACCCAGGCTAAGTGGTGCGCGCCCGATGGGTGCGCACCTGCCCACCGTGAGTCAGGTCGCGGCCCCGATCGTTATGGCGCGACGACGCGGTCGGGGTGTGTGCAGACGGTCATCCGGCGGTCGCGGGTGTAGGCCACGAGCGTGACACCGAGCCGGTCGGCCGCCTCGATCGCGAGACTCGACGGCGCCGACACACAGGCCAGGACGGGTATGCCGGCCATCGCGACCTTCTGCACGATCTCGAAGGACGCCCGCGACGAGACCATCGCGACCAGGTCTTCCGTCGACTGCTCCTGCAGCAGCGCCCAGCCGGTTACTTTGTCGACCGCGTTGTGCCGGCCGATGTCCTCGCGTATGACGAGCGCGTCGCCCTCGACGGCGAAGAGCCCGGCAGCGTGCACTCCCCGGTCTCCTCGAAGACGGTCTGACCGTTGCGCAGCAGGTCCGGCAACTGCGCGATGCGCTCAGCCGGCACGCGCAGGGTGGAGGTGGCGACAGCTGCGTCATACGCCGGAGAAGCGGTGATGGCGTCGATGCTGGTCTTGCCGCACAGGCCGCAACCTCCGTGCGAGATCAGGCTTCGCTGGGCTGTTGCGGGCAGGCCGGCGGCCTCTCGCAACTGCAGTTGCAGGACGTTCATCAGCTCGGTGTCCGCGCAATAGCGGGCGATCAGCACGTCCTCGCGAGCGCGGATGATGCCCTCGGCCTGCAGCAGCCCGTGGGCGAGCTCGATGTCGTTGCCGGGCGTGCGCATCGTCACGGTCAGAACCTCGTCGTCGACGCGGATCTCGAGCGGCTCCTCGACGGCAGTCGTCTCGACCCGGGTGCTGACCCCGTGGTCGAGGTCGATGCGAACGACCTTGTGTCTGCTGGTGATTCGGCCCATGAGCGTCGTTTGTCAGGCGCTGCGTCGGAGCGGGGAAATGATGCGCTCAGGGATCTGACTGACGCGTGCCACGCCCCCACGATCGTCCAGCGTGACGACCGATGCGGCGTCGACTCGTGTCACGCCGGTCTCTTCGCGCAGGATCCCGCTGGAGGCCACGACGCTCAGGCCGTCGCGCTGCAACAGGCTCAGATCGAGGTATGGCGGGTGGGTCGTGTAGTCAGCCGGCCAGACCTGGACGTCGGCGGGTTCCGCCTCGGGGTCGTGCAGGCTGATCAGGTGCAACTCGCGCGGGGTGAGCAGCAGTGCGTTGAGGCTGCTGGCCGACATACCGTGCCAGCGCATGCGGGACAGGACCCGGCCCGCTGCGTGCGCGACGGCAGCACTGCCCTGCTTGTGCCCGATGTTGCTGCGCAGCCGGGAGAAGTAGCGCTCGCTGTCGGTGCTGCCGGCCGGCTGCGACGCGCCCGGTGGCAGGAGCAGGTCGACTTTGTCCTGCGGGAAGATCGCGCCGTTGTGCGCGAAGGCCGTGCCGCCGGCCACGAACGGATGGGTGTCGACGACTTCGAGCCCGAGCCCGGGTGTCGCCAGCCGAAGGTGCAGCAGACCACGGCGAGTCCTGGTCTCGTGGACGAAGCGCAAGAAGTCACCATCGTCGCCCGCGGCCAGCGCCGATCGATGGGCGTGCAATTCGGCATCGTCGTCGCCATACCAGGCCATCCCGCAGCCGTGCGCGTGCACCGCTGCCAACTCCTGCAGGCGCTCCAGCGCAGGGGCGCCGAGCAGCTCCGCGACCGTCACCGGGCGATCGGACGACCAACCGAGCAAGCGACACATATGACCTCCGTCCAGCCGCTTCGAAGGCGGCACGATTGCTGCTTCCATGATGCGCTCGAAGTCATTGCGGTCAGCCGTCGGGGCGGTCGTATCCGCGCTGTTCTGCCTGCGCCTGTGCGAACTTTTGTGGAAGTTCGCCGATAATGGCGTGCAATCGCGCGTGGCGGCGGTGACCATTCCTTGGTAGAGGAAGGAGGTCCACTGTGTCGGTCCTGGTGCTCAACGCGGGCTATGAGCCCCTGCACACCGTGTCGGTCAAGCACGCCATGAACATGCTGTGGCGTGGCGTCGCCACGGTCGAGGAGTCGCATCCCGAGGAGACCTTCGGACCCTTCCCGATGCCGACCGTGTTGCGGCTGGTGCGCTACGTGAAGATGACGTGGGCCTACGCCAGGCGCGGTGGACTGAAGCTCACCGAGGCGAGCGTGAAGATCACCTGGGAGCAGTTCTCTCGCGGTGTGCCGACCTACAGCCAGGCGGGTGTCCTCAAGCGTGACAACGGGCAATGTGCCTACTGCGGGCAACCGGTCGCGACGACGATGGACCACGTCATACCGAAGTCGCGCGGCGGCTCGACCACCTGGGACAACGCTGTCGCCGCGTGCGAGCCGTGCAACCAGCGCAAGGCCGACTACAGCCCGGAGGAGGTCGGTATGACGCTGCTGTGGGAGCCGTTCGTGCCGACCCGTGAGGACTTGGCCTGGTAGCTGCGGGCGGCTGCGCTGAATCCTCGGCGCAGCCGGTCGGCCCGCAGGGCCGCGGTCGGAGCACCGTGCAGGTCCGCGAGCGCGTCCAAGGCAGCGGCCGTGGCGTCGACGCCGCATGCGCGTGCGGCGTGATCATCTGCCGACATCTCGATCAGCAGATGCACGGACTTCTCGAACGCACGAGCGCCGCGCAGCGACGGGAAGCAGGCGACGTTCACTGCCGCGATGCGCAACACCAGATGATGTCGCCGCAGCAGGTGACAGCGTTCATGGTGCAGAACAGCTCGCAGCTCGGCCGGGCCGAGCGCATCCCGCAACCCGCGGGTCACCAGGATCCGGCGCCCGCCGAACTGCTCGGCCAGGGCGAGCAGAGCCGGGCTGTCGACATACAGGACCTCCACGCCGCCGATGTGCTCCCGGTCGTATGTCGCGGTGCGCGCGACCACGTTGAGCCGGCGCCGTGCGCTGCGGTCGGCGTCCGCGAGGGCTCGGAACGCTCCCACACCAGAGCGAGCACTCCACCGATCGCTGCGAGACTCACCCATGCGGCGAGGTTCAGAGCGGTCTGCTCCAACCACGCTGCCGGGTCCGGAGGTCGGGTGGCATTACGCACGGTGCTGAGCAACGCGCACAATGCGCTGGTCGCGAAAAGCGTTGCACCCGTAGCGATCAGCCCGATCCAGCACCTGATCGCCCGGTCAGGTCGGCTCACGGCCCACCGCTCGTTGCGCAAGGCATAGGGGGCGAGCACGACGACGGTGACGGCAAGCAGACACGGCACGAGCGCAACGACCACGACTAGGACTCCCCCAGCACCCGGCGCAGGACGTCGAGGTCGGTGCTGTCCAACTCGCCGGCGAAATGTGTCAGCGCCGCACGCCGGTCACCCACGTGGTCCAGCGCCTCGGTCATCGAGCGGGCGGCCGCGTGAGCGTCGGTTCGTATGACGCTGAACAGCGCCCCGCCTGCAGCGGGCGTGCGCTGGACGAGTCCTTTGGCCTCGAGACGGCTGAGCACCGTGAGCAACGTTGTCCGTGCGGGCTGGTCGGCGTCGAACGCGTCCCAGAGCCGCCGGCTGGTCACTGGACCGTCATACGACCTGAGCAGGCGAAGTACTTCGTCCTCCAGCCCGCCATGGCTGCGTCGCGTCACTCGATGTCCGTTCTCGTCAGAGGTCGTGCGTGATTCTACAGATCGTAGAACTACGTGCCACTGGCGCATCGCCGGTCAGCGGGTCACCGAGAGACCGGGAACACCAGGTGCGTGACGCGATCGCCCTGAATGCAGACCGTCGGGTTGTCCAGTAGGACGTCCTCGGATGAGAGCTCGCCGAAGAAGGGGCGATTTCCCGAGCCCATCACCACCGGCACCAGATCGACGGCGACCTCGTCCAGCAGGCCCAGGTCGAGACACTGTCGGGCGATGGTGCCTCCGGTGACGGACACAACCGCATCGCCGGCGAGCTCCTGTGCCCGCGCGATCGCGGCAGTGACACCGGAGGTCCGCCGCCGCCAGCGCGCCTGCCAACCCGCCGCCGCCCCAGACGATCACGTCTTCTCCGGGCTCACCCTTGACGGCGGCGATCTCGGCCGCCAGCTCACCTCGTGCGCTGCGGACGACTCCGTCAAACGACATCGACATGTACAGAACGACGTTTCGCATGGTTCTCGCTCCTCGCACGCGGCCGCCCCTCGTGAGCGACCCATACTTCGTCCACGAACGCATCTGCTGCGGAACGACACCTGTCCTGGAGAACAGGATCGGCGGACCTCGAGTGCCGCCGAGGATCCCGCGATGTGGGTGCATGGGGACATACTCAAGATATGAGCAGTCAACTGGTCGAACTTCCCGGAAGCTACCGTCGGGCCATCGGCACTCCGAAGGGCTCCGTCCGTCCCGACGAGACTGTCAACGCGACGCTCGTGCTGCGCCGTCGAGCCGAACTTCCGGCGTATGACGCCTCAGCCCGCATACTTTCCAGCGCCGAGCTGGCGACACGGTACGGCGCCGATCCGGCTGATGTTGCTGCGGTCCGGGAGGCGGTGATCGGAGCCGGTCTGACAGTCGCCGAGGAGCACCCCGAATCCCGGACGGTCCGCATCGTGGGCTTTGCACCGGCCTTCGCGAGCTTCTTCGGCACTCGACTACAGACGGTCGAACACGCCGGTGGTGGCCCCGCCCACCGCACGCGTGACGGGTCACTGTCGGTGCCTGCTGGGCTCGACGGCATCGTCGTCGCGGTGCTCGGTCTCGATAACCGGCCACAGGCGGCCACTCGCCACATCGTGGCCGACCTCAAATCGGTCTCGACGTCATACACGCCTCTCGATCTGGCGACTGTCTACGGCATGCCGCAGGCGGACGGATCCGGGCAGACGATAGCTCTCATCGAGTTGGGCGGTGGCTTCGGCCAGTCCGATCTCGACTCCTATTTCACGGGACTCGGCCTGACGTCACCAAAGGTCACAGCCCAGGGTGTCGATGGCGCACAGAACGTCCCCGGCCAGGACCCACAGGGCGCCGACGGAGAGGTCCTGCTCGACATCGAGGTCGCCGGCGCAATAGCGCCCAAGTCCTCGCTGGTTGTCTACTTCGCCCCCAACACCGATGCCGGGTTCCTCGACGCTGTCACGACCGCGACCCACGCGTCTCCGGCACCGGTCGCGATCAGCATCTCCTGGGGCCAGAGCGAGGATCAGTGGACGCAGCAGGCCCGCAACGCGATGGACAGTGCATTCGCCGACGCGGTCGCGCTCGGCATCACGGTGATCGCGGCCGCAGGTGACAACGGCAGTGGCGACAATGACACGAGTGGCAGCCAAACGCACGTGGACTTCCCGGCATCAAGCCCGCACGCCCTTGGCTGCGGTGGCACCACACTGCAAGCTTCTGGCGGCACAGTGCAGAGCGAAACCGTCTGGAACGACGGCGGATCCGGCGGTTCGACCGGTGGCGGGGTGAGCGATACGTTCCCCCTCCCGACCTGGCAGTCGGCGGCGGGCGTCCCGAAGTCCGCAAGCGGTGGCACAGGTCGTGGCGTGCCCGACGTCGCTGCCAATGCGGACCCGCAGACCGGTTACCGGGTCTATGTCGACGGCTCCGCCACGGTGATCGGTGGCACGTCGGCAGTCGCACCACTGTGGGCGGGGTTGGTCGCTCGGATCGCGCAGCAGACTGGCAAGCGACCTGGGCTCCTCCAGACGATGCTCTACGCGTCGGTCGCCGCTGGGAAGCCCGCACCCGCACTGCGCGACATCACCTCCGGCACCAACGGCGCCTACTCCGCCGGCCCGGGGTGGGATCCCTGCACCGGTCTGGGCGTGCCGGACACCTCGACCACGACGGCATTCGGTGGCTGATGTCGCCAAGTCCAATTCGCCAGGAGGTAACGATGAACGCACCCGAGAAAGCCCCACTGTTGGTGCGCTGGATGCTGCAACTCGAGCAGTCGAAAGCCCTCGACACACCAGTGCGCGCCTTCGAGCCGAAAGTCCGAAGCATCTTCGGCAGCGGAGCGAGGGGATCCGTGCTCCGCGGTGACTGGCTCGGGCACAGCCTTCACCCGGTCCTCACCGACATCGCGCTCGGCACGTGGACGTCGGCGAGCCTGCTCGACCTCACGGGAGGACCTCAGTCGTCGGCCGCTGCCCAGCGGCTCGTCGGCGCCGGCCTGCTCGCCGCCGGGCCCACCGCCTGGACCGGATGGGCGGAGTGGTCGGCCGCCGCGCCTAACGCCAAGCGAGTGGGCCTCGTCCACGCCGCCACCAACGGCGCCGCGATCAGCATCTACGCCGCCTCGTGGATTGCGCGCCGTCGCGGACGACACACCTCAGGTGTCCGACTCGCTGTTGCCGGAGCTGCCATCTCGACCGTCGGCGGTTACTTGGGCGGCCACTTGGCGCAAGGACGCAAGGTCGGCAGCCGACATTCCGCTTTCGACGGGAATGACAGGAACCACGCGTGACGGTCTTCCTCCGTCGGACCGGTCACACGCTCCCAGCGTCATGTTGCCCGACATACCCTCGGAGTGACGGGACTTGAACCTGCGACCCCTCTCACCCGGCGATCACACCGGATCTCCGCCCATCAGTTCCGCGCCCGACCTGTTGTCTCGATCGAAGCACGACGGCAATACCAGTAACACCGGGTGGGAGGCGAGAGTGCCCCAATACGGGTCACGGCTCCCTCGTTTCGCGATCATCCCGAGAACTGCGACGAGTAGATCGGGCAGTACAGCTTCACTGCGGTTTGCTCGAACTCCAACACCTCGGCAGCGGTGAACTGTGGGAGGCCCTTGCGTGAGATCGCGTCCGCATGCGAGGCCGACGATCCCGTATCCATTAATGCGCACAGCGCCTTCGCTGCCGAGACCGTCGTCTTGTCGACCTTGCGCGTATCGCTGTCGACCACAGTGTCGGGGTCGACGTGGATTGCCTTGTAGTAGATGGCTGACAGCGGAGGGACAGTTGAGGTCGGTGTCGGTCGCTCCGTCGTCGTGGTGTCCGGTGAAGGGGTGTATGTCGACGTGGTGGTAACGGCTGCCTTCGTCTTTGTCGCTGTGGCATGCGATCCTGCACCGCCACACCCGGCCAGCGGCAGAGCAACCGCGATTGCTGCCAGTGCCATGCCCGATCGTTTGCTCATGACCCCTCGCTTTCCTCGCAACACCAGCTCTGACGGGCCGGCGTCCCCAAGCCATACTCCCGCGCGAGCTTGGACACGTAGCTCTTGCAGGGAATCGCGAGCGTCGCAAGTGACAGGTCGGGTGCAGAGCGCTCGGGCACGACACACAGCTCGCGGCGGGTCCACGGGAGCTGTGGCTGTCGGGTGTGGCGCTACACCGGGTCAGTTAGTCGGCGCCGTCGTCGCGCTGGTCATCGAGCGCGCAGTACCCGGTCGTGCCTGGCACGCCGCTGTGGATGGGTGTCCAAGGTCATGAGCAACAGCTCGGTGTCGATCACCTCGAACACTTGCAGCCACCCGGCACGCGGCTGCGGCACAGGTTCAGAGGGTGCCAGCTGCGGTGAGCCGCATGAAGACGATGAACGACGCTCGGGCGTCGTCGTATGCCGTCTGCTGCGGCCCGGTCGGGAGGCCCCACTCCATGGTCACGTCGACGGCCGTGAGAAGCCGGTCGGCGTGTGACTGTGCGTCGTCATCGAGCAGGACCGCGAGCGCATCGGCGGCCCGGCGGGCGCCGATCTTTCCCTCTCGGATGATCCGGAAGGCCTCCTGCCGGTCCAGCTCCGGCCCCGGCCTCGGGTCGCTGTCGCGGGCCATGAGTTCGCCGACGGCCCGGCCGAGTTGGCTGTGTCCGCGCCAGACCTCGTCGCACGCCGTCAAGAACGCGACGGCCTCCACCCTGGCAAGGTCGGCGACCCGGTCCCTCTCGGCCTGCGAGCGCGCCTGGCGCCCCGCCAGCCAGGTCGTGACGACCCCGAGAACACCACCGAGGGCCACACCGCCGAGCGCCACGAGCGCTGATCCCCAATCCATCCGTGGAGTATGCCGAGCCCGCGGTTCCCCCGCCGGGTGCCGACCCGGCCTCGGATCCCCGTCGAGGTCCGGCTGGTGTGGGCCGACGGCGAGGAACAGGTTCCCGGGCAGGCGATCCGGTGGACCGGCCGCCACGTCTTCGTCGCTGTCTGGCACCCACGCGTCACTCCGGTCCACGGTGTCTGGGTCGACGCCGCCGACGTCCGCCGCAGGTGACGTTCTCCCGTTCGCACTGCCCGGCAACCGTCGTGCACCTACGCTTCCCCCAACCAGGAGGTAGGGAACCACGATGGTGTACCGATACGAGATCAGCGGACCGGCACGGGAGGGCGAGTTCTTGGGCGAGTTCTCCACCGCCGAAGAGGCTTGCAAGGTGCTGGTCGGCCACGTCGACGACCCAGAGTTCACAGCGAGAGTCGACCAAGCAGCCGGTGGCCCGGTCGAACACGACGGCCGCACCTACACCGTGGTGCAGGTCTAGACGTGGCCACGACGCTGGCGATCATCGCGATCGTGATCGCCCTCCTGTCGGCCGGATTCACCGGCTGGCAGGCGTACACGGACCACGACCGACGGCGGGAAGAGAAATCCGACCGCCGCACCCGCGTCGCCGCCGCGGAGAAGGCCGAAGTTCGCGCGACCTTCAACGGGCAGCAGGTCGTCGTCGAGAATCGTGGCCCGGCTACTGCGCATAACGTCACGGTCGAGTTGAGGCCAGCCGAGGGTGAGGCAGGCGAAGCGCCGACCTGGCTTGGCATGTCCGATGCCCTGCCAGAATTACCCAAAGGCAGCTTCTTCAGAGGCGACCTCGCAACCGATTACGAGACGGCAGCCGCGTTTATCGCGATCGTGACCTTCACTGATGGCGCCGGTAACCACGTCGAACCGTTCCCGATTCATCGGGCGAATCCGTCCGGTTGACGCCGGACACGAACCAGAACGGGTTCGGGCAGGCAACGACCAGGTCGCTGCCGACGAAACCCGGTCCGCGATCGAGGCTGGGATCGGTGACGAACCGGTCGACTGGTTCCCCGAATCCGACGATTTGCACTTCTTGCGGCGGGCTCGCTTCGCCCGCTGCAGCACCGATCACTTCGTGGGTGCCGCCGCCTTCTCCGTCACGGTCACTCGCAGTTCCGTGGGTTCAGGGGCGCGGGCCGAACCGTTGCGCGGCAGCCTGTTTCGACACACCGAGCGCGGCACCGATCGCCGACCACGGGTCGCCTGCCTGCCGAGCGGCGGCGACCGCGTCACGCAGTTCACGTTCTGCGGCTTCGAGTCGTTCGGTCGCCGCGATGATCCGCCGGAAGTGGACCGCGTCGCGTGCGGGTGTGGTTGCCGGGTCGAGGAGTCGAGCCCGGTTTCGTCCTTGTGTTTCGTCACCATGTCGTCGTCACCTCACAGGTAGTCGTAGAACTTCGGCCGAAGCCCGTCCGCGTGGATGATCCGAGTCGGTGTGTCCGCTGGCACGGCGACCAACTCGAGCAACCGGCCCGTGTCGTCGGGTCCGATCACGAGGAGCCGGTCCTCGCCGTCGTACTCGAACGGCACGAACCGGAGCGCGCTCTTCCAAGCGTGCTCGATGTCGGCGTCGTCGACGCCGTGTTTGCGGGCCGATCCGAGGATCTCCACACGTCAAGGCTACGTTGACCCGCACGAATCGTCAATGATTCGTTGACGTGCATTCCGGCGAGTACGGCGACCACTACCGGCGCGCCTACTTCGTCCACTTCCCCGTCCACGTTCAGGGCAGCCTGGCCGCGTCGTGGGCGCTGTCAATGCTCGCGGCCGGGAAGCGGGACCACGAAAAGCACTACTGGTCAGGCGTTCGCGGACAGCCTCAGAAGTCTGAGGGAATCAACTACCAGGCACCTATCCACGTTGTGAGTCGGTCGCTGGGTCATAGCTCCATAGCGATTACAGCCGACACCTACGGGCACCTGACCGACGATGCAGCTAGCTCCGCTGCTGCCACTGTTGCCGACGCGCTAGGGCTGTAGGGGTCAACTTCTGACCCTCGCGGGGTCAGAAAAGGGGTCAAACGCGAAAATCGCCCCCATTATCGGGAGCGATTCTCACTTTCAGACTCGAAAACCGTTGTCCTGCAACGATTTTCACTGTCGGGATGACAGGATTTGAACCTGCGACCCCCTGTTCTTGTCGCACGCCGCAGTGGCTTTGCGCCTGAGTGCCGGTTTATGCGGTTGACCTGCGGAAACGTCATGCCGACGCGCCGCCTTGATGACCAGAGATGCGCCCATCTGCCCGGGTTTGCGTGAATAAGTGGTGAATAAGTGTGTCACCGGTCGACGACCGTTGACGCGGCTGACCCGGCTCGTGGGCGGTGAGAGGACGACAACGGACACGCGACGTGACAGCTGCACAGCGACTGGTCGGCCCGCTCGAGTTGCCGCACTTGGGGTTGGCGTTCTCAGGCGGTAGCGCTCTGGTCGAGCTCTTCAATGGTTGCCAGAGACGGCGTCGTCGTCGTCTGCAGATCGTGCGCAACCTGCTCGACCGTGCGCATCACCCGAAGCACGTTGCCGCCAGCAACTTTGGCCAGATCATCGTCGGACCAGCCTAGGTCGGCCAGCTCTGCGAAGAGGCTCGGGTAGCACGACACGTCATCCAGGCCCACCGGCAGCCGGTCGACACCGTCGTAGTCGCCGCCAACACCGATGTGCTCGACGCCCACGACCTCACGCAGGTACTCGAACTGAGCGACAACATCCCTGATAGTTGCCACCGGCTTCGGGTGTTGCTGCTGGCGAGCAACAGTGAACTCGGCGAACTTCACATGATCCTTCAAATCGATCCCGGCACCCAGAGCCACGTCGCGCGCCTCGTCCTGCCAGTCGGCACAGGCCTGCGAGACGAAGTCCGGCACAAAAGTGGACATGATCACGCCGTTGTTCGCCGTCAACATGGCTAGGACATCGTCGGGTGCGTTGCGCGGCGAGGAGCACACCGCACGTGCGCTGGAGTGGGAGAAGATCGCCGGAGCCGCCGTCGTGGCGAGCGCATCGCGCATCGTGTCGGCGGACACGTGTGACAGGTCAACCATCATGCCGATACGGTTCATCTCACCCACGACCGCGCGCCCAAACACGCTCAGCCCGTGGTTGGCCGGGACGTCCGTGGCCGAGTCGGCCCACGGGTTGTTGTCATTGTGGGTGAGGGTCATATAGCGCACACCGAGCACGTGCAACATCCGCAAGGTGGCTAGCGAGCTGTCGATCGATTGCCCGCCCTCCGCACCCAGGAGCGAGGCAATCCGCCCGGAGGCAAACACAGCCTCCACCTCGTCGGCCGTCCGCGCCAGACCGAAGTCGTCACCGTAGCGCGCGATCATCTGATGGACGGCATCGATCTGCTCGAGTGTCGCAGTCACCGCCGTCCCGCCGGGAAGGTTCGAGGGCACGAACACCGACCAGAACTGAGCGCCGACGTGGCCCTCGCGCAACCGGGGTATGTCGGTGTGGTTGCGTCCGCTTGTGTCGGCCCCGATGTCTAGCTGGTTGAAGTCATAACCGACGCCCTGCCTGGCACACCACGGCAGGTCATTGTGCCCATCGATCAGGGGGTGTTGCTCTAGCAGCGACTTGATGTGGGCCAAGGCATGTGCGGTCATAAACTCATCAGATCAGGAGTGGTGGTCGATGTCACGATTTGAACGTCCCGGGTCAGGTCAGAATTGAGCATACAATCACCGCGATCGACCCGGGTGCTCTGGAGTTGATCAGCAAGCCGCGTCGCACACCGATCCACAGAACTTGACAATACCTCGCAAACGTATTCCGTTCGGATGAACTGCCTTACGTCTTGTGGTGCCTCTACTATTCGTACATTCCGCCGACTCCTCATGAAACCGGTCCGGACAATGGAATAGTGCCTAGGCCGTCGACCTTAGGTATCGCGCCGAGCAACTGCTTGGTGTACGGGTCACGCGGAGTATCCCAGATCTGAGCGGTAGGCCCGTCCTCGACAATTTTGCCCTTATTCATCACGATGACGCGGTCTGCGATTGTTCGCACTACGGCGAGGTCGTGGCTGATGAATAGGAGCGACGCTCCGGCATCGAGGGCGACCTGCCGCATCAGGTGCGCCAGCCTGGCCTGGAGCGAGGCGTCCAGGGACGCGATCGGCTCGTCGCCGATGAGGAGTCTGGGGCCACACGCGATGGCCCTAGCGATCGCGATGCGTTGCCGTTGGCCACCGGAGAACTGATGTGGAAACTTGGTAGCCGCATCTTCGGGTAGGTCGACCTGAGACAAGAGCTCCGGCACCGTTGGCGCGCCGCCCGAGTTCGCTCGACGGCCATCCTCGATCTGCTGTCCGACCTGACGGCGCGGATTTAAGGATGCGTACGGGTTTTGGAACACCATTTGTATTTCGCGAAGACTATTCGGCCGCGGCCGGATGCGTAGCGGCGTGACCTCGCGTCCGTCGAAGGTGATGGTTCCCGAAGCCAGCGGGGTTAGGCCACACACGGCCTTGGCCGTCGTGGACTTTCCGCACCCCGATTCGCCGACTAGGCCGACAACTTCCCCTGGGCGAACGTCAAAGGAAATGTCGTCGACAGCCACGAGCGTGCCTCGGCCCGGCTGTCTGTAGTTGACCACGGCGTGGGAGACAACAAGTTCACCCGACATCATGCCCTCCCGGTTCCACGCTAGCGCCTGACGCCGGCGTTTCCTGCTGGGGTAACGACTCGATCAGTTCTTTGGTATACGGATGGTTCGGGTGCCGAATCACCTGATACCGAGCGCCGTGCTCCACGACCTTGCCCTCTCGTAACACGGTGATGTTGTCCGCCAGAGACGACATCACTCCGAAGTCGTGCGTGATCAGAATGATGGTTAGCCCGAGCGAGTCACACAGTTCGCGCAGGAGTGCAAGAATTCCCGCTTGGACAGTCACGTCAAGTGCTGTCGTCGGCTCGTCGGCCACAAGGATGGCTGGCTCACACGCGATCGCGCCAGCAATTGCCACCCGTTGGAGCTGGCCACCGCTGAACTGGTGTGGGTAGCGTTTCATCGCCAGCTGCGGGGAATCGACCCGGACGCGCTCGAGCAGCTCCACGGCCCGTCGCTGCGCGGCCCGGCGTGACAGCCCTAGGTGATGACGGACGTGATCGGTCATCTGCTGGCCGATCGTCAGCATGGGATGGAAGCTTGAGGATGGGTCCTGAAACACCATCGCCAACTCTTTGCCGCGCAACGCGTTCATGTGTTTCGCGCCGAGATCGAGTAGATCCTGGCCGCGGAAGGTGATCGAGCCACTCACTCGCGAGCCCGATGGCTGCAGGCCCAACACGGTCAAACCGGTGATCGTCTTGCCGGAACCGGACTCCCCGCAAGTCCCATGACTTTCCCCGCGGGTACCTGGATATCGATCCCACACAAGATCTCGTGGTTGCCGAGCGTCAGTCGCAGGTCTTCAATTTCCAGCGAATTGGACGCGGCCGTTCCGCCTGTCGACTTCTCCATCACAGAGCACCGCTCTCGCTGATGGTCTCTTGCATTCGTGGGTCGAGCGCGTCACGCACGGCATCACCAATCAAGTTGAACGCAACGACGACTGTGAAGATCGCCAGGGCCGGGAAGGTTGCCATCCACCAGGACGAAATGTACTGGACGCCATCCGAGGTCATCGATCCCCACTCGGCTTCGGGCGGTATGGCCCCGAGGCCGAGGAATGACAGGCCGGCAAGAGCGAGAATCTGATTACCGAAATCCAGTGTCGCGAGCACCAGAATCGGTGAGATTACATTCGGTAAAATGTCCTTCCGAAGCGACCTGTGCCAACTGAAACCCATCAGCCGGCCCGCGATCACGAATTCACGGTTTCGTGTTCCCAGAACGAGCGACCGTGCAATCCGTGTGTACTGGGGCCAGCTGACGAGAAGGATCGCTATGACTGCGTGGCGAATACCAGGTCCCGTGGCGGCCACGATGATCATCGCCAAGATAACCGACGGAAAGGCAAGCACCAGATCTGTCAGGCGCATGATGATCTCGTCGACAGCCTTGCCGAAGTAGCCGGCGATCATCCCAAGGATCGTGCCTACTGTCATCGAGACGGCTACCAGCGCGATGGGCCATGGAATGGAGACACGTGCGCCGGCGACAACGCGAGAGAGTATGTCACGGCCTAGCTCGTCCGTGCCGAACCAATGAGCGCTACTCGGTGGTCGCAACGTATCTGAACTCTGCGTTAACGGGTTGGTCGGTTCGATCAACGGCGCAAAGATTGCGACGAGAATCCACAGCACGATCACCACCGAGCCAGTGATGGCCAAGGGACCACGCCATGCCTTGGGGATATGCAGGAATTGGGTCAGACGCCGCCTGTGTTGTTTGGAGACCGTCGGGCCTTTCGTCAATGTGGACATCAGCGTCTCACCCTTGGATCAATGATCCCGTACATCAAGTCAATAATGAAGTTGAGGATAATGTACACAGTTCCGATCACGATACCCGATCCCATAATCGCGGGGATATCCAGGTGGACCGCCGCGCTGAGAGAATACTGACCAAGCCCTTGCCACGAAAAAATCGACTCGGTCAAAACGGCCCCCGTGAGTAGGGACCCGAACGCTAGGCCCGACATCGTCAGGATGGGCAGCATTGCTCCTCGTAATACATAACTGAAGGTCACTACGCGAGATGGTAGCCCCTTCGCGCGTGCTGCCGTAATGTAGTCTTGATTGACCACGTCAAGGAGTGCAGATCGAAAGAATTTGATCAGCAACGCGAGAGTTAACAAGGAAAGCACGGTGACTGGAAGAATCAGATGTTCTAATGCGTTACCGAGAACGCTCCATTGCCCGGCCAGCGCCGCGTCGACCGTGTAAAGACCTGTCACTTTCGGAGGCGGAGACAACGCGGGGTCGAGACGCCCGGACCCAGGAAGTAGGTGCAGGGTGTACGTCATCAGGTAGAAGAGGATCATCGCGAGCCAGAAGATCGGCACCGAGATCCCGGCGATGCTCACGATTCGAATGATCTGGTCAATTATTCCGCGATGGTGCAAGGCTGCATATAACGATAGGGCAAGCGCGATCACGATCGACACGATCATCACGTAGATCGCTAGTTCCATCGTCGCTGGGAAGGCGATGGACAGATCGTGGGATACTGGATCCCGGGTCTGTGTCGACGTCTCGAAATCAAAATGCAACAGCCGTTTCAGGTAAAGCAGATATTGCACAGGAAGAGGCTTGTCGAGTCCCAGTTCATGCGTTGTCTGCGCAACGATCTTCGGGTCGTTCATCGCCGTCTCGCCAAGGACGGCCGCGACTGGGCTCGCGGGCACGAGAGTGGTAAGAATGAAGGTGATCAGCGTGACACCCCAGATCAGTAGCACGCTGATCCCGGCCCTAATCGAGATGTACCGCACGAGTGGGTGACCCGACTTTAGCGTCACCGATGGCTGACCCGGCACCTCTTCCTCAGCCGGTGGCGGATCGACACGACTACTTGATATCACGAAACTCGGTGGTCCAGATCGGGTTGGAAGGCACGTTCTTGATCCCCGCTGCGTAGATGATCAGCGCGCCAGGCTGCAGGAGCGGCACGAACGGGCCATCCGCGTTCATCTGCTTCTGGACAGACTCCCACGCGGAGACTCGTTTAGACGGATCGGACGTGGTCAGCGCCGTCGTCAGCAGCGGCTCAACCTTGTCCGCACTTGAACTTGTGCCAGTCTTCCATGCCACCCGCTTACCGAGATTCTGGCCCGGACCGAAGGCGATATAGTCGGATGGGTCGGGGTAATCGGCTCCCCAGCTCGCCAGGCCGGCAGGGAAGGTCCCACTACGGTATGTCGACAGCGACGTGACAGAAGGTTGCGGAACAAGATTCAGATTAATCCCGACCGCGGACAACTGGGCCTGGATCTTCTGTGCGATCGTCGTGTACGAGGCGTTACCGGCGCTCGCCTGACTGTCTACGGTAAACTTGATCGGCTGTCCATGATATCCAGACTTCTTCAGATACCTCTTCGCTTGCACGGGATCGTAGGTGTTGTGGGAGTCGCTCTTGAGGGCCCCGATAATCCCTTCTGGGATGACGCCGCCTGGCTGGGTTGACCCCGGGCCCGCGAGCTTGATGAGCGAGCTATAGTCGATCGCATGTCGGACGGCCAGAACGAAGTTGTTGTTTGCGACGGGGCCACCGTATTTGGCATCAGTGTTGAACCATGCGTAGATGGTGTTCAATGACGGGCTTGCGGTCTCGGCGAACTTCTTCGAATTGACCATCTGCGCCGCGCTCTGCGGATCGACGTCCAGCGCGAGCTGCGCCGTCCCGGACTGCAGATTTACCTTCTGAGTCGCTGGAACGACGTTCTGGATAACAACCTTGGAGTAACCAGGAGCCGTGCCGGTGTAGTGCGGATTCGTTCCCAACGACACGCTCGTTGCGATCTGAGAGTTCGTGATCTGGTACGTGGCACTACCAAGTGAGTGTTCATCGAGGTATTTCTGCGCCTTGTCCGACGACGTGGTGGTTCCACCATGGGCGACAAGGACTTTCTTCTCAAGAATACTCAGGGCGGGGTTCGGCAGGATCGACGGCAGAGCGGGGTTGGCCACACTACTGGTTAGAGTCACCGTGGAAGGACCTGACTTCTTGACGACCACCGGCTTGCCAGAGGGATCGTTGAGAAGGAATGAAGGGTTTCCACCGATGCCTTCGAGCCGGTTGTAGGAGAAGACGATGTCATCAGCTGTGACCTTGGACCCGTCGGCGAACTGGTGGTCACCGGTCAGTTTCAGGGTCACGACCCGGTCATCGGACGATCTAGAATACGTCGCCACCTCCGGGTAGAGCTTTGACGTCTCGTTGCCGTGATAGGTCAAGGCCGTTTCGTACACCTGGTGCTCGATCATGACGTCGGTGAACTCGAAAGCTCGTGCAGGGTCCAGCGTTTTGAGGTCGAAGTTGTTGTTGACGACGAGCGTTTTCCCCGAGGAGCCATTCGAATTTGAACTCTTGCTCCCACCCGTGCATCCGGAGACGGTGAGAGAGAGCGCCGCGATTGCTGCCAGTGCCGTGACCGGATTCTTCCAACGCATCATGAGGTGTACCTCCAGTGTGCGTATCGCTTCGGCGCAGTGGGCATGGCGGTTGCACCCCACGCTTGAGTCAGACTAGTTGCGCGTGTCATGAGCCCTCCTTGGATCGATGTGACCGGTTGTGCTGCCGTGGCCCGGCAAGCGGGTACGAATTACCATTTCCTGTCGAACGCGGGTGCGTGGGTGTCGAGCATGTCCTCATAGGTTTCACGACGCACAGCAAGGCTGGCCGATCCGTTTCTGCAGAACACAATCGGTGGACGCCGGGCGCCGTTGTAGTTGTTCGCCATCGTGTAGGAGTACGCACCTGTTACCGGCATGAGCAGCAGGTCGCCAACATGTGGATCGACCAGCAGTGCATCGCTAACCATCCGGTCCCCCGACTCGCACTGCCTTCCGACTACCTCGCAGCGGGTGTCCGGCTCACCCCTCATCTTTGTCGGTAGGCACGCCTCGTACTTCTGGCCGGTAAGGGCGATGTCCATGTTGTCCGCCATGCCGCCGTTGATGGCCACGAACGTCTCTCCGGTCCGCTTCACGGTGTCCACTCGATAGAGGCTGACCCCGGCTCGAGCAACCAGGGAGCGGCCCGGCTCGATCAGAAGGGTTGCATCGGCCGGAAGAACCGCCCGAGCCGCGTCGACCACGGCGTCCAGGTAGTCATCGACAGATGGCGCAATCTCGTCTGCGGTGTACTGCACTCCGAGGCCACCCCCGATGTCGTATCGGTCGTACTGCCCGATATTCGCGATCGCCTTGACGGCCTGCACGAAGGGATCCGTCTGCAGCACCTGCGATCCGATGTGCAGGTGCAGACCCGCCATCTGGAGCAGCGGATGCTGCACGATCCGATCGACCGCGATGGCGACCTGATCCAGTGGGAGACCAAATTTTGAGCCTCTACCACCGGTGATCTGTGACGCATGAGTGTCCGGGCTAATCTCCGGTATGACCCGGATGAGGACAGCCTGAGGCGTCTTTGCGAGCCGGTCCAGGCGGTCCAGGTCATCGAAGTTGTCGACGATCACCGCCTGGATGCCGGCCTGTAACGCCATCGTCAGATCCTCATCGGACTTGGCGTTGCCGTGCAGGTAGATCCGTGCCGGATCAACCCCGGCCGCCAGCGCCATCATCAGCTCGCCACCACCCGCGACGTCGATGCTGAGCCCTTCTGCCGCAGCCATGGCATACATCGCGACGCACGGAAGCGACTTGGATGCAAACAACACTTCTGACTTCGGCCACCTGGCTCGCAGCCCGTCGACGTATTTACGAATCTGGCGGCGCAGACCATCCTCATCGAATACGTAGGCAGGAGTGCCGAACTTCGCTGCCACTTCGTCGACACGACAGCCACCGATGGTCAGCACGCCATCGCTCGCCACGTCCGACTCCTCGGGCAGCACCTGCGACAGGTGCTCGTACACCGGACCAAGGGCGCGAAGACTACGGTCCATCTACATCCTCCAGGTTGGTGCCACGAATGCGCGGAACGGTCGTGCTGCCAGTCTGTTTTGCTCCAGGGGCCACGCGCTTCGTCGGATCCGCTAGAGTCAACAGGCGTTGCTTGTCGGAATCGCCAAAGAAAGGACCTTGCATGCCGCGCGATGAAATGCTGATCACCCTTGCTGGGCTGGTGGATGCCCTAGGCGCGCAACTCATCCGCCCACTCACCAATAGCGCAACCATGACAGCACCAGTCTCGGTGCCCGTGATCTATGACCCAGCAGACGAGATCCCGGACGTACCCGGTGGTGTGCTCCTACTTGTTGGTCTTCACCCCGACGACGAATCGGCGGCGCTGGCTATCGACGATGCGGGTCACCACGGATTCAGCGCGGTGGTCATCAAGCTGCGCGGCCAGTCCCCCGACCGGCTCCTCCTGCGCGCACTTGAGGCAAGCTGTGCGGTGCTGGCCGTGGATGACGCGGTGCCATGGCGGCAGCTCGACAGGCTGATAACGGTGGTGGTCGGCGGCGGCTCCGGAGGTGAGAGCGGCGACGCCGGCCAAGAACTGTTCGTCCTCGCCGACGCGATCGCTGCAGCCGTGGATGGAGCGGTGGCGATCGAGGACCTCGACCGCAACGTGCTCGCTTACTCCAACCTTGAGCGGCATAAGGTCGATCGCATGCGGCGCAACGGGATTCTCGCCCGTCGAGTGCCCGACATGGACAAGAATCTGCGCCAGTATCGCGACGTCATGCAGGCCGAGGGGTAGTGCACTTTCCCCTCGACTCCGCAGATGGCGAGCTCCCTCGGTGCGCCGTCGCGGTGCGCGCGGGCCAATACGCGGTCGGAACCATCTGGGTGATCGAGCAGGACAGCGCTCTGGACAACGATGCCGCAGCGACACTGCTGGACGCGAGCAGGCTCGCCGCGGTCTACATTCTTCGGCTTCAGAGCGCCGTCGATGTCGATCGCCAAGTCCGTGGTGAATGGCTGCGCACACTGTTGGAGGGACACACATCAGGATCTGTGGCCGCCGCACGATTCGGGCTGACTCCATCCCTGCCGTCTGTCCTCCTCGGCTTCCTATTGCGTGCCGACGACCAGGAGAATCAGCCTCTAACGCGACAACTCGCCTCTGCGGTAGAACAATATTGCACCGCATTTCGCACGACCGTCCCGTGTGTGTCGATCGGACACATCGTGTACGTGCTCTTCCCGTCGGTGCGAGATCTACAAATGCCCCATCGACTGGCGAAGGGTGCCGCAACGGCACTTGAGGCGCGACTCGGGTACCCCGTGCTGGTCGCATCCAGCACCCCCGAGTGCGGGATCGATCAGCTGCCGGCACTCCGCCGTGAGGTGGACGATGTCCTCGATGTCCAAAGCGGTCATCCGAACGCACACGGGGTGGCGACCGCTCGCGATGTGTATGCCGAGTTGTTGCTGCGTCGGCTCGGGGCCGAGATCACCAGTGATGATCGGAACCAGCACCCGGGGGTGCGGATCCTGTTGGAGCACGACAGCGCACACGGAACGGCCTATCGCGAGACATTGTGCGCGTACTTTGCGGCCCTGGGAGACATTGGTGTCGCCGCTGGCGCTCTGAGGTTGCATCCAAATACGGTGCGCTATCGGATCCGTCGAGCCGAAGACCTCTTCGGGCTCAAGCTCGACGATGCGGACGAGACACTAGTGATTTGGCTGGCAATCCGCGTTGCGCAGAACTGAAATCCCTAAGGAGGTGCCTGGTCCAAAGGCAACTTCTAGACATGGCGCACCAGGCGGTTCGACCGGGGCCAATGAATCATGTTGACCGGCGCCTGCCTCCGTCACACCCAGCCTGAGGGACATGCCCACCCCGATGCCGATCGCAACCGCAGCACCGGTGCGCGACGGCCGCGTGTTCCTGGTGCATCGCCATCCCTGCATGAGGCATATCTGGACAGCTGGGACCTCGCTGGCGGATCGATCAGGGCGAGAACCCGGTCCAAGCACGGCGAGAATGCTGCGAGAAGCTCGCGGTCGACATCGCGGAGTTCGTTCCTTTCGACGTGAGGGTCAATGCCCGCACATCGCGGTGAGTGTTCACATTTCAAGCGTCGAAACTGACCAGTTTTCAAGCGTCGCCGACAACGTGCCGGCAGGGCGAGCCCGAGAACGCCGAGCACGACGACCTTGACTGTTGAGCGCCGGGAGATCACCAAGCGCACACTGGCGCACCCGGAGAGCCGGACTGATCTAGAGGCGGCATCCCGATTGCAGCCGTCGTAGCTCCGACCCTCGTGCCACGCTGATGTTCATGGAACGTGTTCCGCCCGGCACCAGTAACGAACGCGCGGCGCTGGTCGGCTTGCTGAACTGCCAGCGCGCGACTGCATGGTTTTGAAGGTTTGCCGGCAGAAATGATGATCACCAAGCGGGATCGCACGGGACGGATGCAGCCGTCACCTGGTGCTGCCTAGTTCCCGGAAACGATCGAAAAATTCGATCAGCCTGCTAACGACGCGCCGCTTCTTCTCAGCTCGTCCACCATCGGGCGAGAAACGTGACGCCGGCGGAAGCACCTTGGTTACTGCGGTACCTGTCGTCTGCACGCTGCCGTCGCGGAACGCTGAATCGATGAAGCTACGGGTTGCTTCGGGCTTCAGACTCTCCTCGCTGATGATCGCTTCAAGCTCGGCCTCCCGCCGCTCCGCAACGTAGGCCTGCCACTCGTCGTCGACGTCTCCCTTCGGCGACACCTGGTCGACGAAGTCCTCGATGAGGTCGCGCTTGTTTCGCAGGCTCGGGCTGGCATCAACAGCGCGGCTGATTTCGGCGCGGATTTCCTTGTCGTCCCCATCGCCGTGTTGGTCCCGATACTTCTGCACGAGCATCAGGATGTAGTCGACGTTGATGTCGACCTGCTTGATCAGCTCGATCTCGAAGACGACGTCGTCGACGATCGACTCCTTCTCCGGCGTGCTGTCCTTGCGAAACTCGGCATACAGGTCGAGGTAGACACTGCGGTAATCTTGATTCTGCCGATCGGTGAGCATCTCGTTGCCCTCGAACTCGTCGAACGAGGTCAAGATGTTCTGCAGTCGCAGGATCATGCCGAAGAGCTGAATGAATTCCTTCTGTGCGGCCTCGCCCTCGATCTCCTGCCCGAGCGGGAACTGTTCCAGCAGCTTTTGCACGGCCTTCGTGTATTCGCTGTAGTAGTCGCCGTACGGCTTCAGCACGACGATGCCCTTGGCGTCCTTGTTGCCGAACAGGGCGATGGCGTCGTTGGTCTCCTCCTCCAGGTCGCGGAAGGTGACGATGTTGCCTACGACCTTGACCGAGTTGAGGATCCGGTTGGTGCGCGAGAACGCCTGAATCAAGCCGTGCGACTGCAAGTTCTTGTCCACGAACAGCGTGTTGAGCGTGGTGGCGTCGAACCCAGTCAGGAACATGTTGACCACGATGACCAGATCGATCTGACGGTTCTTCATCCTCAAGCTGAGGTCTTTGTAATAGTTCTGGAACCGGTCGGCACTGGTGTCGTAGCTCGTGCCGAACATGTCGTTGTAGTCCTGGATCGCATCTTCCAGAAAGCTCCGCGCATCACCGGACAACTCGGATGTGTCGAAGTCTTCCTCGTCCAGCGCCCCATCTTCGAGGTTGGGGTTTGCCGCATACGAGTAGATCAGCCCGACCTTCAGCTGTCGGTCCTTGGGCACGTCCATCTGCTGGATCTGGAACTGGTTGTAGTAGAGCTGAGCGGCCTTGATCGAAGCCGTCGCGAACAACGCGTTGAAGCCCTTGACCCGCTGCGCCTGCTTCAGCTCCTCAACCGCGCCGCGTCGCTGACCGGCCATCTCGGCAACGTTGGTGATGATCGAGTGGGTGTACCCGCTGGCCCGCTTGGTCTTCTGATCGAAGTGCTCCAGGACGTAGCCAACGACCTTCCGAATCCGCTCTTGCGACAGCAGGGCGCGTTCGCGGTCGATCGCCGAAACTTCCTTGTCGATGACCGATCCGACCTTGATCGTGCTGATGTAGTCGATCTTGAACGGCAGGACGTTCTTGTCGGTGATAGCGTCCTTGATCGTGTAGGTGTGCAGCTTGTCGCCGAACGCCTGCTCGGTGGTGCGCAGGTTGACGTTGCCACCGCTCCCCGCGTTGGCCGCGAAAATTGGTGTGCCGGTGAAACCGAACAGGTTGTACTTCTTGAATGCTTTGGTGATCGCGGTGTGCATGTCACCGAACTGCGAACGGTGACACTCATCGAAGATGATCACGACGTGGCCATCGAAAATCGAGTGGCCCTTGTTGGCGTTGATGAACGTCGCCAGCTTCTGGATCGTGGTGATGATGATCCGCGCACCCGGGTCTTCCAGCTGCTTCTTCAAGACGCGCGTTGAGGTGTTGGAGTTGGCCGCGCCCTTCTCGAAGCGGTCGTACTCGCGCATCGTCTGGTAGTCAAGGTCCTTACGGTCGACGACGAAAAGCACCTTGTCGACCGGCGCCAGCTTGCTGGCCAGTTGCGCCGTCTTGAACGAGGTCAGGGTCTTTCCTGACCCGGTCGTGTGCCAGACATACCCACCAGCGGCGACTGAGCCAAGCGTCTTGTAGTTGGTTGATACGTCGATCTTCTGCAGAATCCGCTCGGTCGCGACGATCTGGTACGGCCGCATCGCCAGCAACATCCGGTCACTGGTCAGCACGCAGTAGCGGGTCAAGATGGCCAGGATCGTGTGCTTGGCGAAGAAGGTCTTGCCGAACGCCGTCAGGTCACGGATCGGCTTGTTGGTCGCGTCAGCCCACCACGATGTGAACTCGAAGGAGTTCGAGGTCTGCTTGCCGCGCTTCTTGGTCCTGCTGGCGTCCTTGATGTGCTGATTGCGGGTGGTGTTCGAGTAGTACTTGGTTAGAGTGCCGTTGCTGATCACGAAGAGCTGCACGTACTCGAAGAGTCCTGATCCGGCCCAGAACGAGTCGCGCTGGTACCGGTTGATCTGGTTGAACGCCTCGCGGATGTCCACCCCGCGGCGCTTCAGTTCGATGTGCACCATCGGTAGCCCGTTGACCAGCACCGTCACGTCGTAGCGGTTGGCGAACTTCCCGCCAGCCTCGCCGCCCTTGTCAACCGCGTACTGGTTGAGTACCTGCAGGCGGTTGTTGTGGATGTTCTTCTTGTCGATCAGGGAGATGTTCTTGGTTGTGCCATCGTCCCGGCTGAGGAGCTGGACGTGGTCCTCCTGGATCCGGACGGTCTTCTCGGCGATACCGTCGTTCTTGCCCGCGACCTTCTCGTTGAAGAACCGCTCCCACTCCGCATCCGAGAAGGTCACCTTATTGAGCGCTTCGAGCTGAGTGCGCAGGTTCGCGACGAGATCGGACTCCGATGTGAGCGTCAGCCGCTCGTAGGCCTGTGATTCCAGCAGGGCGATGAACTGCTGCTCCAGCGCCGCCTCAGACTGGTACGACGCACTGTCATTTGGTTCCGGGATGTACTCCGCGACGACCGTGGTCTCCGCACTGATCGCGATCGGGTCGAACTTCACGCACTGACCCGTCATGCTGCACCCTCCCACCTGAACGTCCTAAGAAACTCGTGAAACTCACCCTTCAAGGCATCCCTGTATTCCTCAGAAACTTCAGACGAATCCACATCTGAAAAACGATCATGGCTGTATAAGTTTAAAACCTTTGTCAGCAAAGCCGCGTCAGGTCCGGTGAGCAGCTCGCCCCAACCTCCCGCATATCCGAGGAAGTTTGCCGTCTTTTCAAGGAGTGCCCGAAATTGATTAAAATGGCTTCGTTGAATCGAACCACCGGAGATTGCTAACTCAATATCGTTGACAATCCCAAGGTGATAGCTGAAAGGCGAATCGTGGGGCTGAGATTTCAACGTCCACCCCATAGCTGGCCCTCGCAGAAGCGTGTACGCTCGACCCTTCTTGGACCGACGAAGCGAGTTAAATAGAACATTAAAAAAGAGGGCATGGTGCGTTGTTATCAAAAACTTCACGTTGAGACCTGAAGCACGCTTAATAAGCTCCGCTAAAGCAAGTGCAACGGTGACGATCCGCACATCGTCCATCGACGAGACCGGATCGTCAATTACTGCGAGTGTTAGACCATCATAGTCCTCGGAAAGACGTAAGTCAGGACTATCCCTAAGCGTATCGATCGCCGCGCTCAGGACCGAATAGTAGACACACCAGACGAATATGCGCTCCTCTGCGCGCGATATCTTGATGCCGTCAGCCGAACTATCGTCGCCCTTGTGTATTCCGAAGCTAACCTCGCCACTCTCGAAGTCAATCGACGGCTCAATTTTATCGTTCGTGAAAGCCTGGAAAGTGTCGACAATCGCTCCGTCGAGACCCTGTGTCTCGATGGTTTTTAGTAGTTCTGATTTCACATTCATTTGGAGTACGACTCGTTCGTTGTCCCAGGTAAAAACATCCTCAACAGAAGAGTTATAGAGGACTACACCTTCCGGATCATGATCCTTTAGGTGTTGAGCCAGCCTAGTCTTTCCAGTCGTATTTTGTGCGTAAATTAGCGCGCTACGCGAATCGGCTAGACTCTGTAATACATCATCAGCCAGGCTCTCGATTGTTTCGTGATGATTTATCATCTAGTCGGTCTCCTTGAAGGCCAGAAGCTTGTCCCGGTAGTACTCGTACTGCTTGCGACGAGCGCGAAGCTCGGCGGGTAGACCGACAGACAGGCTGTTGACGAGCGCGTCGAAGGAGTCGAGGGTTGCCACAATCTTGAGTTGCGTTTCGATCGATGGCACAGGAACCGCGATACGCGACATCGGTCCAGCCATTAGCTTCGGGTTGCCCATGCCAGCACTTACGGCCTTAGGTGCGAGTTCGCGAAGTTGGTAATAGAGGTATCTCGTCGAGATCTGAGTAGGGTCAATAACGCGGAGCAATCCACACACGTTCGTGATGCTGAACTTTTCGTTCACATGGTAGAAGATTGACCCTGCATTGGCTCCGTCGGTCGTCCATGTCAAGGACTCCTCATCACATGCATAGGAGTCAATCCTGCCGAATATTCCGTTGTTCTGGGTCTGTGATGAATAGACTGGGTAAGGTCCATTATGGCCACGAAGGTAGTCTTTGGACATAACCTGTCCGCGCGACACCCGACATAAATCGCCAATTGTGACGGATGCAGTCGGTGCGCCCGATGCCACAAGAACACTCGCACGGTAGTGCTCATACTGGCGATGCCTCGCCTCCAGCTCCGCCTCCAGCTCCGCCTCCAGCTGAGTGAACTGATCCAATATTTTCACGATCTCGCGCTGAACTTCGAGAGGTGGTACCGGGATTCTCAGTGAATTGAGCACCGTCTGAGTTTGACTCGGTACGCCACCGGCCTGATTCATGTCACCTAATCCCATGGTTAGGAGTTGGTAATACAAGAACTTCGGCTCAAGAAGATTTCTATCAATCTCCGTGCGAAAAATTGTGTCAACGACCCAAAACGGTCCTTCGACGTAGAAAATGTTGCCGAGTGATCCCTTTCGAGGAATTAGCACGGATGGACCTTCGGCCGCGCCAGTGTCGGCGTATCGCATGATGCCGCCGCTCCCGTAGACAGGGATGTCACCATCGCCAAGGGCTTTGTGGTCTTTGCCGTTCCTGATGCGAAGCACATCACCCAAGGCCTTAAACTGCACTCCGCCAGGAGCGAACTGCGCAATCAAATCGTCGATCTTGCTCATGCGAAGAAGTCCTCGTCAATCTCTACGATCGCGTAGGTCTCGCTGGCCTGTACGCCGACGCCGAACTGGATCATAAGGTCAGTGAGGCGTTTGCCGTCGATCAGAACGATTCGAGTCGGGGAGGATGCGACATAGTCGCGGGCGCCCTGCGAGAAGTGGCTGGTCGTGATGAAGACGCCGCTGTCGGCCCGGCCGTGGAGTGCGCCGACGAAGCCCTGAACATCTGGGCGACCCACGCTGTTGCCCGTTGCGTAGCGCTTGGCCTGTATGTAGACCCGGCTCAGCCCAAGGATGTCTTGGTCGATGACGCCGTCGATCCCACCGTCGTTGGTCAGCTGGGTGACCGACCCTTGTCCGTTCGCACCGCCATAACCCATCGCCACCAGGAGCCTGACCACGGCGTGCTCGAAGAAGGCTGGGTCCTTCTCCTGGAGTCGTTGCAGTAGTTCGCTTGCGACCTTGTCATGGATGCGCTCGACACCGTTCTGTACCTGCTCGATTGGAGTCAGCGCCGAGGACTCCGCCGCCGCTTCAGCGGTCTCGCGTTTCCTGGTCACTGTTGCGACGTACGGACGGATCGGTGACGAAGGATCCTCGCCGAGCGCATTGATGTCCCGCTCAAGGACGCCCTGCGGGAACTTGTCCAGCAGGAATCGTCCTGCGTCCGTGATGGTGTAGTGACCGCGGCTCGGCCGGGTGAGGGCTCCGATGTTGGTCAGGAACGACAAGCCCCATCCGATGCGGTTCTCGTAGGTCGGCTGGCCCGAGGCAAGCGTCTCTTGCATCTGTACATCGGTAAGTCCAGCCTCCCGGCCGACAAGCGGCCGAATGTCGCGCCGGGTGCGCACGACGCCGTCGCTCAGCACACGCAGCGTCGGCACCATGAAGCCTTCCCAGGTCGGCATGTCACTCACAACTTCGCACCCTCCAAGTCGGCGACAATCTCGTCGATCGAGGCTCGGAGCTGCTGCTGGCGGACGACGATGCGGGCGATCTCAGCATTGAGTTCGTCGATGTTCACAACCTCGCGGAGGTCTTCCTCCTCGACGTACGAGGAGACCGCGATGTTGTAGTCATTGGCAGCGAGGTCCTCATTGCTGACGAGCTTGGCGAAGTGATCGACGTCCTGGCGTTCGGTGAACAGGTCGAGGATCTTGTCCTGGTGGTCCTGGGTCAGCTTGTTCTTGTTGCCCTGCCGGGTGAACTCGGAGCTGGCGTCAATGAACAGCACCGAACTGTCCTTCTTCGACTTCTTCAGCACGATGACGCAGGTCGCGATCGTGGTGCCGAAGAACAGGTCGGGCGGCAACTGGATGACGGCGTCGACGTAGTTGTTGTCGATCAGGTACTGGCGGATCTTGCGCTCGGCTCCCCCGCGGTACAACACGCCCGGGAACTCGACGATCGCAGCGGTGCCGTTCACGGCCAACCAGCTGAGGATGTGCATCGTGAAGGCCAGGTCGGCCTTCGACTTCGGTGCCAGCACGCCAGCCGGGGCGTAGCGCGGATCGTTGATCAGCAGCGGGTTGGCGTCACCATCCCACCGGATCGAGTACGGCGGATTGGACACGATCGCCTCGAACGGCTCATCGTCCTCGTGCTGGGGATCGGTCAGCGTGTCGCCATGGGCGATGTCGAACTGCTCGAAGCTGACGTCGTGCAGGAACATGTTGATGCGTGCCAGGTTGTACGTCGTCAGGTTGATCTCCTGACCGTAGAAGCCGTTGCGGACGTTGTTCTTGCCGAGCACCTTGGCGAACTTCAGCAGCAGCGAACCCGAGCCGCAGGCCGGGTCGTAGACCTTGTTGACCGTCTTCTTGCCGACAACCGTGATGCGCGCCAGCAGCTCTGACACTTCCTGCGGCGTGTAGTACTCGCCACCGGACTTGCCCGCCTGCGAGGCGTACATCTGCATCAGGTACTCGTAGGCGTCACCGAACAGGTCGATCGTGTGGTCGGCGAAGTTGCCCAGTGGCAGGTCACCGATCGCGTCGAGCAACTTGACCAGCTTCTCGTTGCGCTTGGCGACGGTGTTGCCCAGCTTGGAACTGTTGACGTCGAGGTCGTCGAACAGGCCCTTGATGTCGTCCTCGCTGTCAGCACCGAGCGCCGAGCCTTCGATGTTCTTGAAGACCGCCTGCAGAGTCTCATTGAGGTCCGGGTTGCTCGCCGCGTGCTTGCGGACGTTGGCGAACAGCTCCGACGGCAGGATGTAGAAGCCCTTCTCGGCAACGGTGTCCTTGCGACCGAACTCGGCCTGATCGTCAGCCAGCGATGCATAGTCAAACGCGGCGTCGCCCGCGCGGCGCTCCTCGTCGTTGATGAACGCGGTCAGGTTCTCGGAGATGTAGCGGTAGAACAGCATGCCGAGCACGTAGCTCTTGAAGTCCCAGCCGTCGATGCTGCCGCGCAGGTCGTTGGCGATGCGCCAGATCGTCTTGTGCACTTCGGCGCGTTGGGCTTCTTTGGTGATCGGTGGCATGGGTGTTGGTCTCCTGCCCTTACGGGCCCGTTACGTGTCTGGGTGGGTGGGTGACGCAGACGCTACCCCGCGGCGATGACACGGACGGTCTCCACCTCCCCGACGCACGTTCTCAGCCAAATGTAGGTGTCCTGATCCACGCCCTACAGCGTCTCAGAGCCGCGTTGCGCGCACATCTCGGGGAAAGCAAGCGCGGGCTCTGTCGGGCGACGGACGCCACGTGCCGCGGTGCTCGGCCCCGCGAACTTCCGACGCGGACGCGTCAGCACCGCTCGCGGCGATCACAACTCGCAGGACCGACTCAGGTTCGGTCAAGCCTTGCTCGCCACCGTGGTCTCGAGCTGCGGCCAAGTCGACAGCGGTGTCGATATACAAGCGGTTCGACTCTCGGCCGCGGGAAGCCATGACGTACAGCGGCTCTCGCATCGTTGCCGCGTTGAGGAACGCGTGCGCGGTGTCAACTGTGCGCCCTTGGGCACGGTGTGCGGTGGTGGCGTAGCCGAGCTCGAGGTGATTCGTGGCGTACTCCGGCGGCAACAGTGCGATCGCTCCCCCGCCGGGCCGCGCTAGCCGGATCGAGCCATCCTCGTTGATTGCTTGCACAATCCAGTCGTCGCCGTTCTTCACCCATCCGCGACCGGTGACAAGAGCGCGCTGGTTGAGTCTGGTGATCACGGTGTCGCCGACTCCGGCGGTCGTGCCGTCGCCGAGGTGCACTCCAGTTAGGCCGATTTCGCCGCACGCGACCCGGTATGCGTGGGCTCTCGTGTTTAGGTCAGTCACGGTTTCCGCGTCAGCGGCGAGCATCAGCGAAGCGAGGCCAGCGCGGGTGTCGGTGCGCCAAGCGTCGAAGAGCAGGTCCAGCAGATCCTCCCGTTGACCGAATTTGACTCTTCCGTGCGCGAGGTAGGTTTTGGCGACGGTGACGTCTCCTGCACGTAGCCGGAGGCTGGCGTCGCGTTCCCATTCGTGCTGGAATCGGCGTACGTCGTGCAGCGTCGGAGCCTCGGGGTGGGTGTCTGCGAGCAGCTTGAACGCTCCGCCGGCCTGCACCGGGGACAGTTGAGCCCAGTCGCCGACGAGCAGGACCTTGGCACCCGCGTCGTGCGCGGCGGCGGTGATTCGATCGAGGTCGCGCGTGCTGGCCATCGATGCTTCGTCGACGATGACCAACGTCCCCGGCCCCAGCCTCCACCGTTCGAATTCTGCTCTTGCTGAGACATATTCGGCCTGCACGCGCCGCGTTTCCGGCGACGGGTACGCGCGGGACAGGCGGGTGCTGAGCTGTTCGAGGCGCTTTGCTCGGTGGGGATAGCGGGCCTGTTCGCTGATCCATTTGGCGGTGTTCTCTGCTGGGACGCCGACCGCATCGGCGAGCACTTGAGCAGCAGCGGCTGACGGCGCGAGTCCGACCACAGAGCCACCTCCGTACCCCGTTTCCCAGACGGCCCGGACCGCAGCCATAGTCCGGGTCTTGCCCGTCCCTGCCGGTCCAACGATCAGATCCAGACGCCTCCCAGAGGTGGTGACTGCAGCGACTGCGGCGGTCTGCTCCGGCGACAGTCCGGCCGCATTGCCGTCAGCGGCGAAATCCGGTGGTGGTGCGGTGGGTGCGTCGGTTGCGTCGGCAGCGGCGAGCAGTCGTGTTTCGGCGTCGAGGATTTCGCGAGTGGAGAAGAGTTCACTGTCCCGGGGGCGTAGCCGGCTCGTGCCGTCCTGACGGCGCAGCTCGGCAGGCACCGGCTCGGGATCTTGCGGGGTGAGCATCACCGCCTGTTGGGTCGCGAACGTTGCGGCTTTCTCGGCTGCTGTGATGCGGTCGGCGGGGGCGGCAAAACGAATGCCGTGCAGCTCCCGAAGTGCTTGTGCCAGCAAGTTGGCTCGGTTGAACGTGGCCCGCTTGTCGGACACCCTCGCCAGTGCCGACGCCGCTGTCGCTTCGAGGGATTCGTCGCCTATCTCGTCGGCGGTCAGTAGTCGTGGCGGGGTGGTTCGGCAGGAATCTGGCTTGTTCGACCCGCGTGCCGTGTTGAGGCCATTAAGCCACTCTTGCGGAGTACCCCCGACAAACGCGCGGGCCCGGTCACGCCATACCCGCATCAGCTCGGACAGCGGTTGCACGTCCTTCTTGTCCCGAGTGGCGAGAGTGGCCTGCTGTCGGAGTTGGATGATTTCGCGGCCGACAGGCGGCCGGCCGTGAGACTGCGTGAACTGGGCAGCGAGCGCGTCTTTCGCGAACTCGATCACCGACGACCGCTGAGAGAAGTGGTCCCGTAGATCGGGCGGTATGCCGGCGATCTCCCACTTCGGCTCGGGTGAATGGCGACGCTGCTCGGGGGTCCACTCCCAGCCGAGCTCCGCGGTGATCTCGTCGGCGAGGATCCCGTTGTACAACTCCGACAGGCCAACCGCGGCACGGTGCAACGCCCTTGAATCCACCGTGCGCCACAACCCATCGCAGGCAGCTTGGACGCGGTTGAGGACCACCACGTGAGTGTGCAGCTGCGGATCATGCGCTCGGGAGTCCCAGTGATCGAAGGCCGCAGCGACAACCCCCAAAACGTCGTCCTGTATGACGCCGCCCTTTCCGACGCGGGTGGCGAACACTCGTCGCTCGGCATACCCGATCACTGCCTCTAGGGCACGGTGATGGGCCGCGTAGATCCGGTCTCGGGTCGCGTCGTCGGCCAGCGCCCAAGCGACCGACACCGACTTCGGTGCGGAGAAGGTCAGATCGAAACCGGCGACCGGCCGTCGGGCCTTCCTGACCTGGCCGGCCTTGTCCACGTACACCGTGTCGGAACTCGGCGGACGGCGACCCAACGGATCCCGGGTGACCGGATCCTGCAGCATCCCGAGCATCCGCCAGAGCGCCTCCTCCGTCACGATCGAGCCCGACGCGACGCCGCGGCCGTTGTTGAGCCCGGCCAGACCAGCACCGAGAAAACGGCCCGGCGGCGTGCCCTCGGCTGCGTAGTACGCCGTCAGGCCCCTGGCCGGACCGACCTGGTCAAGGCGTGCGACCGATGACATCAGGTAGCGGTATCCCGCACCCAGGGTCATCCGTCGGATCGACATCGTCACGGCAAGGGGACGTCCGCGCCGGGGCACCCCGGCAAGCACCCCGCGCACCTTGGTGCCAGACGTGTGGCACGACTGATGTGAGCTGTGGAGAGCTCGGCCAGTTGCGGCGAGCTTGGTTCGCGGTCGCCCTGGTGATCGTTGATCAGGACGGAATCGTGCCGGTCGAGCGGGCTGGGTGACCCGAACCTGGCGTTGTCTCCGCAAACGACGAAGGAGACGACCGTGTCGGCATACCCGGTGAACGACAATGCGAGACAGAGACTGCGCGACGCACAACGCGCCGAAGCCGAGGCGCTAGCCGCGGTCACGCGAGCGCAGCTGGCCCGAAGCAAGCTCCAGACCAAGGTCGACGCGTCCGACCTGGCGGTTGCCGCCGCGATCCGCCGGCTGGTCGACGTCTCGGGCGCTGAGCGGACTGCGCAACTGCTCGACGAGACGACCAGAGCGGTCCGCCGGTGGATCCATCTCGCCCGCTCAACGCCAGATGCGCCTCGGAAGGATTCATGAGGACACAAGTCGTGTATGCCGTCAGAGTGCGCACCAGGATGTTCCGCCCGCGCCTACCCGACACGCCAACTACGGTGGACCCCGTGCCTGCAGGACCTTCCGAGGCTGAATCCCTGGCGCGACGACTGTTGGAAATGTCGGGCGCGCGGTGGCAGCACGTCCGTGGCGTCGCCGCTCGCACTCACGAACTCACGCACGGGCACCCCGACCGTAACGAACTCGCCGCTGCAGCCTGGCTGCACGACGTCGGCTATGCAGATGAGGTTTCGACCACCGGTTTTCACCCGCTTGACGGAGCGCGCTACGTCGCGTCGCGAGGCTTTGCGCCTGACGTCGTCGGACTGGTCGCCTATCACTCGGGCGCCGATGTCGAGGCTGGAGAGCGCGGTCTCAGCGAAGAGCTCCGGCTGATCGACCGACCGAAGCAAGCCCTGCTCGACATTCTCATTCTCGCCGACATGACCACGTCGCCGATCGGACAGCGAGTCGGTGTCGACGCACGGATCGTGGAGATCCTTGGCAGGTATGACGACTCGCACCCTGTGCACCGCGCGGTTGCACGCTCCCAACACGAGCTTCGAGCGGCCGCGCACCGGGCCGCGGTCTCGCTGGGCCTGCCGTCAGCCGATGAAGGCCTCCCGTTCACCGGCTAGCGCCTGATCGATGCGCAGTCTCATCGAAGGGTGCATCGACAATTCGGTCAGGTCCTCCCGATCGACCCATCGAACTGCTTTGCTTTCATTGCTCGTTCGCGCCTCCCCACCCACGAGACGACAGACGAAGCAGAGCGAGAACTGCTGCCGCACCTCGCCGTCGTCATACGCCATGACGTGCCGCGGGTTGGTGTAAGTGCCTGCGAGCCGGAGGACCTCGACGCGGTAGCCGGTCTCCTCCAGCACCTCGCGCACGACGGTGTCACGGATCGACTCGCCAATGTCATGACCACCACCAGGCAACGCCCACAGGTCGTTGTCGACCTTGCGAATCAACAGGATTCGGGCACGTTCATCCTGGACCACGGCCGTCACGGACGGCACCACACTGTTGGCCTGCGGGGCGTTCGGGTCGTCGATGTAGTCGATGCGTCCCATGCGTCGACAGTACGCCGCGCATGTGTCCGCGTGCCTAGACGACGTGATCGGGGCCGGCCTCGACCGCGCGCTCCCAGGTGCGCTCGAAACCTTCGAGGTAGTCGCTGAACATCCGCCCACCCGCGATGCGGTGCAGATGGATCACCGGCGACTGGTTGGCCGCAGAGCCGTAGACGTGCGTGTTCGCGAAGAGGTCGTCGTCGAAGCGGAAGATCGAGGTGTAGAGCGTCGAGCGGTGCGTCCGGGCCTGCACTCCGGACGTGGCGATCAACGGACGCAGGTAGCGCCAGGTCAGGACGCATCGTCCCGCGAGTGAGTCGCCGATGCCCTCCTCCTCGCCGCGAAGTCGCACAGCGTCGCTCGCCGGGTCACCGAAGAGCAACCGGACACGAACGCCCGAGCGCGCGCAGCCGGCAATCGTGTCGATGAAGTCGGGGACGGTGTCGACGAGGAAGCTCGCCGCAAAGGCAAGAATGTCGATCGACTCGTGTGCGTCGGCGAGCAGGGCCGCCCAGGTGCTGGAGGGCACCGCGCCCCGGCTGGGGTAGATCATGACAAACTCTGCCTCACTGACCGATCGGGTGCGAGCCTCGGATAGCGTTGACGGCCAAAGAAACTCGGTGCACTTCCCGACCAACGTCGCCACTGCGAACCGGTTCGTCGCATGCGGGACCCTTCCCGTCGAGATCCAGCGTTCCACCGTCTTGGCGTCGACCTCGACGCGGTCGCCGACCTCTTCGAGGGTCAGGCCAGCCGAAGCGATCGCCGCTCGAAGCCGTTCGTTGCTCATGCTGGTCTTCTTTCCGCGGACGTTTGGTCAAGCGCAAGACGTCCTGGGGTGTCCCTGCGCGCGGTGGTCCCGTCTCCCCCGCCGCGATGCGATGGACTCACCCGACGAGGAGGCCCCCATGACCACGCACCCGGCCCGGAAGGCAAGCACCACGGCTCACCTGTGGACAACTTCGGTCGATGCCGCCCTTCGTCCACAGGACGACGACGGATCCCGCGCTGGTGCCGACGATCGGTCTTACCTGGAGTCCGAAGACAGCTCAGACCTCGAGCCGGGAGAAGGGGATTCGGTGATGGCACGAGAAGAGCAGTGCACCAAGTTGGCGGCAGCGCTCGCCAGATGTCCCGATCTGCGGGGACAGACGTGCGAATCAGAGGCGTTGTGGCTTGCGATGCGTGCGGCGATCTGCACCCGGACGCGTTGTCATATTGTGCCGCTCGGAGCCTCAGCGCCTGTTGAGGTGACCGAGGAGTATGCCAGCCAAGAGCTCGCGGAGGCGATGGTGTGGCTGCGCAAGAACGAGAGTGAGGCGCGATGTCTCCCTCCGGTGACGCTGTTCCGGCTGTTGCGGGCGGCGGCGACCAAGGGCGCGCGCGGATCGGCTCGAATGGCCCAGCAGGACTCGCTACACGGCGTGACCGGAGTCGTGCCTGGTGAACCGGTCGCGTTCGTGGCCTACGAGTCAGACGCGTATTTCGGGGTCGAAGCCTCATGACCTCACCGCAATTCGTGCAGTGGGCGACCGACCAGCTCGCTCTCACCGATGAGGAGGTAACGCGCCTGAAGCTGACTGCGGTGTTCGACCTGTTCATCTCGCGCGTTGAGGCCGCACGTGCACGAGGCGCCACCGCTCCCCTGCTCACCGTGACGGCCAAACAAGCCGGCGGCAACTCCCGGGCGACAACCCGCCGGATGCTGGATCAGCTGCGATTCCAACCACATCAGCGGCGAGCCGTGCACCGGCTGATGGCCGGCAGCCCCTCCGGCTGGCCAGGGCTGCTGACGCTGTTCGCACTCGGCCGTGACCTCGACCAGGACCAGCGACGGTACGCCCGGCGGCAGGTCGGAGCCGCCATCCGAATCGAGCACTTGGAACCGGCTCATCGGCCGCGCCGCACGCTAGCCAGTGCCCGGTGTGTCAGCAGCGCTTCTGCGCCATACAACGCCCAAACCGCAGCTACCGCAAGCACATTGAGTGCCGGACCGAGGATGGCGCGCGGCATCCCGTCGCCGTAGTCGAGCACCAGCCAGCCGCGTTCAACATCGATCTCCACACCCACGACACCGGCCCACCACAGCGCGGCAAGTTCGCCAGCGCCGAACCGGAGCAGCAGCCGCTCCGAGGTGATCAGGACGGAAGCCGACTCTCCTACGGTCCACTGCCCATCCAGCCGTATGGCGAACGACGCGGCGACCACTCGGAACGCAGCTTCCTCCGGCCGAAGCACGACACCGAGTGCCATCGGATCAAGCCACTGGCACTGCCGGACTCCGGCCAGCTCCAGCGCAAGTGCGCGGGCGTCGGATACCGCACCATCACTCGTCGGCGTCTGAACCGTCTGCACGGGCCTCACCCCACCTTCGTCAATTACGGCACCGGCAGGACGGGGCACCATCGGGCTGTCTGGTCGGATCGTGCCCCTGCGCGCCGGTCCAGCACCTGTGACCAGTCATGCGGGAGCAGCGGCTGCCGCGGCCGCCGTGGTGTTCGCCGGAGGAGGGATCCTCGGCTTGTCGACCGTCGCCGCGGCAGGACAGCAACCGAGCGCGGTCGGACCGGTGTGTGCGGGATCCGGACCGATCGCGGGGCTGCAACCCGACCAGGCGCAGAACGCGCACCTGCTCGTCGCCGTTGCCGAGTCCCGCGGTGGCGACCGAGCCGCGTTGATTGCCGTGATGGTCGCGCTCGCCGAGTCCGGACTGCGAGTGCTCGACCACGGGGACCATGACTCACTGGGACTCTTCCAGCAGCGGGCGAACTGGGGCACCGCTGTGCAACGCATGGACCCGACGACTTCGACCAACCTGTTCCTCAACGCTTTGCTCAACGTCCCTTCCTGGGCTGGCATGACGCCCTGGCAGGCCGGTCAAGCGGTGCAGAAGTCGGCGTGGAACGGACGCCCGACCAGCGCGAATGGCTGGTCCAGCGTTGTCGGCGGCAACTACCTCAAGGTGCTCGGCAGAGCGAACACGATCCTGGACGCAGCGAAACGCACCACTGCGCATCTCGACTGCGGCGGCCAGACCGGCGGCAAGGCACCCCCGAACGGCGGATCGTTCGGATTACCAGTCGGATTCACCCTGCCGGCCGGCACGAGCGCGCCCGCAACCAGCGCCGTGACGACCGCGCTCGCGCAACTGGGCAAACCCTACGTGTGGGCGGCATCCGGGCCGAACGCCTACGATTGCTCCGGGCTCACGTCTGCATCCTGGGCAACGGCCGGAGTCCAGCTCGGCCGGACCACCAAACAGCAAGTCAACGACGGCGTGCCCACGGACGTTGCACAGCTCCTGCCCGGTGACCTCATCCTCACCCCCGGCTCCTACGGCACTCTCGCGTCGCCCGGCCACGTCGGCATGTACATCGGCCGCGCTCTCGTCGTCGAAGCACCCCACCCCGGTGGCGTCGTTCACGTCGTCACCTTCTCCTCATTCGTCGCCGGTGGATTGTCAGCGATGAGGCACATCGAGTGAGCACTCCGCGTCGCAGGTCGAACGTTCGGCAACCGACAGTTGCCGAACGCTGGTTTGCAGAAAGGGCTGCTGCGCTGGGACAGAGCGCTGCTGGTCCTTTGCCTTGCCCCGGCGCCGCTGCCGTAGGTCGAGCTGTCGCGGAACTTCGACTTCGTCACTCGCGGCGGTTAGACGCACGGCTGAGTCCGGATTCGTGCGGCGGACGACTGCGCCGTCCGAGTCAGCGAGGCCGAAGACAGTCGCCGCCGGTGAGGGCAGCGATCTCCCAAGATTTCCGTCAGTCATCGACGGGCTCTTGTGGCGCGTCGCGCAAATCTACACGTCAGGCTGACCCGGAGAAGCGTGATTCGCCCTAATCGAGTTGACCACGAAGGAGTCCCTCGCGGAATCCATCGACATCCGGGAAGAGCACGCGACGGCGCCGATTGTAGGTGCGCTTGAGCGGATCGCGGATCTTATCTTTGACGGCCGCTGGAATAACTATTGCACAGAAAGGGACGCTGGCGGGGCGACCTTGCCCACGCTCTGTCACGAGAAGCTTGCGTAACCTTTCCTCGCCAGGGACTGAACCTATCGGATTGAATCCCTTTACGCCGGGCGCTCTATGACGCGTGGGGACTGCGCTGCTGATGAAGAAACCTTCCTGCGCTTTCATTCGCTCATCCGGAAGCGCAGGAAACGCCCGGAACATTTCTCTGTCGACTCGGGACTTATCGAGCGCGAGCTTGTAAGAGCCGGCGAGGGGATTCTCTAACTGGGCAACTGTCTGGCCACCAGCGTGCTGGAACGTTTCGTACCAGGGTGTTTTGGTGACGTCGATTGCGAAGAGGACACCTGCGCTGCGTCGCACGACCCCTTTGTCCGGTTTGTGTTCCTCAACCGCGAACCATAACGCCGTCATCGGGTTTGAGGTCACGTCGATGAGCCGGGTCGGGACTCCGTGATGTTGCAGGACCGCAAGCATGTGCATGTCGGTGGCCGATGGGCCAAGGTCACGCCCCAAGCCCCAGCGCCTTGCCTCCTCCAGAATCTGCAATTCACGAACACGCATCACGTTCTCAGTGACGTTCATGCCAGGCTGAGCCAACTGGCGGTACAGCGAGGAACTCAGGTCCCACGATGCATCGTTCTGGCCGCGCCATGCGTAAGTCCGGCTCTGCTCAAGTAGAGCGATGTGGCTGATGATACGGAAGAGCTGATGTGGGGTGTCTACCTGGAGAGCCCAACCATGGGATAGCCACTCATCGAACTTCGGAGGTTTGGCCACACCGCGACTCTAGAGCCTGAGCGCTCTTGTGGGTGCTAACGACGCACACACAACGCCAAGAGGTCCCCGTGCCGATCGATCGTTCGCGGCGGTATGACGCACGACGTCGAGTGCGTTTCGAAGAGGTGCAACACGGTGATCTTGTTCGGCCACGTCGGGTCCGGTGTACGCCTTCCGAGTTCGTCCCGAGGGTCAGAACGAGCTATATCACGTTGTCGAAACGTCTCTCGCTCTTGTCCGCCCAGGTATCGAGGCTTTGCAGGCACTGTTCCGAGACTGGTGGCGTCAACGTACTCCAGCAGCGATCCGACGTTCTTCTCAAGTTCGGCTTTTACTTCTGCGGGCGTGGCGAAGAAGAATTCGCGACGCAGGTTGACGTTGTTGAGTTTGCGGCCGGCGAAGGCCTGGTGCAGTTGGGCCTCGAGGGTGACGGCGTCGTCGGGGAAGTACAGGATGTGGACGTCGAACGGGAAGGGGACGGATGCGCCGCCCAGTTCGCGGACGCGGTCCATCGGTTCCAGGCGGCGGGTCAGGCCGATCTTGACGACATTGGCGCCGAAGGCACCTACGTTGCTGATGACGTATAGCTGGCGCGGATGTTCGCGGCGCGGTAGTCGTTGCGCTCGATCGCGGCGTCGATGGCGGTGATGCGCTCCCGGATCTGTTCGGCTTCGTCGGTGCGTCCTTGCGCGATGAGCTCGTCGTAGACGTTGCTGTAGTGGGTGTGTTCTTTGGTGAGTCGTTCCCGCTCGGCGGCGAGTTCTTTCTCGGCGAGTCGTTCTTCGCGTAGCCTCACCAGCGCCGCCCGTTAGATCCGTCAGTGCCCATATTCCTACTCACGGGGCATGGTTAACGCAATCTCTCGGGCGGCATCCCGCAACCGGGGCAGCCACTCGTACATTTGCGTAACCTCCACCCTTAGCGACGGACCAGCGACAGAGATTGCCAGGCGGGCACCACGTCCGTCAGGATCGAGTACAGGAACAGCGACTGCACGGATGCCGGCTTCATGTTCCTCGTCGGCCGACGCCCACCCTTGATCTCGTACCTTCAGAATCTCCCGTCGGAAAGCGTCCCGATCGGTAATGCAATTCGGGCCGAAGTGGCTCAGATCCACCGTCTCCGTGAGCTCGATGCGAACTGGCTCGGGTGCCATCGCTACAAGAATCTTACCCATTGCGGTGCAGTGCAGCGGACCGACAGTTCCTGGGCGGCCGACGACGGAAACTAGGTGCGGGCCTGGCACATAGTGCACATATATCTGCCGCCCTCCGTCACGTGCGGCAAGGAGCGTCGCTTCTCCCGTTTCGCGTGCGAGAGATTCCAAAATAGGCCGAGCAACGCCCGTCAGACCGCGCGATTGCGCCAGTGACTGACTCAACGCATATATCTCAAGGCCCAGGCTGTAGCGTTTTGTTTGGCGGTCGATCTCGACAAACCCGTGATCGACTAGATCACTGAGTAGGCGATAGGCGGTACTCAACGGGACCTCGCATGATCTCGCGAGTTCGGCTGCCTGTTCGCCCCCGGTCGGGCTAGCCCCGAGAGCTTTAAGCAGCTGAAGCGCCTTTTCGAGCATGTTCCGCGAGGGTGTCGGCGCCGATCCATCAGCGATCAGTCGATCATCCGGAGCAACCTGGCTCGGCATCACAACACCTTGTTGAGAAACATCTTGGTTCGCTCCATCTTGGGCTCACCAAGGACCTCCGTCGGAGTGCCGGTCTCAATGACGACCCCATCGTCCATGAACACGACCCGGTCCGCGACCTCCCTTGCGAAGCCGATTTCGTGGGTCACGATAATCATGGTCATCCCGGCTGTGGCGAGATCCCGCATCACGCTGAGCACTTCCCCGATGGTCTCAGGATCCAGCGCTGACGTCGGTTCATCGAAGAGCATGAGCTTGGGATCCATAGCTAGTGCCCGCGCGATTGCAACCCGCTGCTGCTGCCCTCCCGACAATTGGCTCGGGTACGCGCTCTCGCGGCCTTCCAGTTTGACCTGTCCGAGAAGCTCTCTGGCACGCTCCGACGCAGCCGCGGTAGGGGTCTTCTTTACCTTGCGGGGGGCGAGCGTGATGTTATCGATGACACTCAAGTGCGGGAATACATTGAATGATTGGAAAACCATCCCTGTCTTGCGGCGGACCGCTTGCAGTTCTGCGTGCGACTTGCCGACTTGGTGTCCGAGTACTGACACCGTTCCTCCGTCGAACTCTTCCAAGCCGTTCAAACAGCGTAATAGGGTGCTCTTCCCCGAGCCCGATGGTCCGAGTACGCAGACAACTTGATTTTGAAAAACATCAAGGTCGATTCCTTTTAACACCTCATGCTGCTTGAAGTGTTTGTGCAAGCCGCGCACAGTGACAACCGGCTCATCCGTTGTTTGATCGTTCGGACTTAAGGGGGATCTTGCTGCACTACTCATGCGAGCTTCCGTTCGTAGTGACGGCCAACGAGGGCGAGCGGGTAAGAAATAATGAAGTATAAAACCGCGACGACGATGAAGACTGTCAGTGGCTCATTGTTCAACGTGCTCACGATGTGGCCCTCATCGGTGAGCTCCGTGACACCGATAACTGACGCGAGGGCCGATGCTTTCACTAAGGAAATGAGGAACCCAACTCCAGAAGGGAGCGCAATCTTCGTAGCCTGGGGAAGCAGAATGTATCTGATCTTCAGGAAATAACCCATAGCGAGCACGTCTGCTGCTTCGGACTGACCACGTGGCACGGCTAGGACGCTTCCGCGAATGATTTCGGACATATAGGCAGCGGTATAAACCGAGAGGCCGATTATACCCGTGACCATGGCGGAGAAGGCTAGTGCAGGGAAGAGGATCGGCAATGCAAAGTACATGAAGAATAATATCACGAGAGGCGGGATCCCCCGTATCACGTTCGTATATATCGCGCTGATCCACCGTGCGGGGGCGAGAGGGCACGTCGCAGCAAGGCCCAATGCGACACCGATGACGGTGCCGGCGAGCGCTGATATGACGACGAGCGTGACGGTCAATTTGAGACCGGTCAGGAGAGCTGGCAGAAAGTGAATAATTTGGCTCATGCATCGGCTCCTTAGCTACCAGCGAAAGACGGTTTTCTCGGCCACACGCGACATTAGTGCCAGGACGGCTGAAACCGCGTAGTATAGGGCTGCGCCGAAAGCGAACAGTTCGAGCGTCAGCTGAGTCTGTGAGACGAGCTGGTTGAGTTCGTTGGTGAGTTCGTTGAGCGATATAACCGACGCGACTGACGAAAACAAGAACAGAACGATGAGTTGATTCGTCAAGGCTGGAAGCGTGTTACGGATCGCGGGCTTCAAGAGTATGTATCTGAATTCCTGCGTACGAGATAGCCCGAGAACGGTGGCAGCTTCTTTCAGTCCGTCCGGGACAGACTGGAGGCCCGCACGAAATATCTCGGCGGTATATGCAGCATTGTTCAAAGTCAGACCGAGAACGACGGAGACGATCGGGCTGAGGTTTATCCCAATCTGACCGAGTCCGAAGTAGAATAGATAAAGCTGAACAAGTAGTGGCGTATTTCGAAATACCTCGATATAAGCGCGGCTTGGCCAACTGAGAAGCGCGGTTTTTCCAGATTTCGCCAGCGCGAGCGGCATTCCAATGAGCGCGCCGGCGATGAAACCTATCGCAGTTACGTAGACGCTCGTTCCCAGCGCTTTAAGCAGCTCTGGGAGGTACTGAGCAGCAATTTGGAAGTTCATCTACAACTTACGGCTGGTTGGTGATGATGCTCGGGAGGTCCGCATTAAACCACTTCTTATAAAGCTTTTGGTCTTGCCCAGACGCAATCATGTTGCGGATGAAGTTATCCAGATAGTTCTTCCAGATTTGTTGATTCGGCAGAACACCCATTGAGATCAGGTCGGGGCTGATGGGTGCAGTTTTGAGCACTGCGAGCCCAGGATTCGCTTTGGCGTCCTTGGCAACAGTTGTTGACTCCTCCATGACGGCGTCGGTCTTGCCTGACTTGAGTGCTTGGAGCGCATCCGCGATGTTGTCAAACCGGACAGGCTTCGCCTTGGGGAAATCGTTGGTCACAATAGTGTCGTTTGTGCTACCCCGTGCGACAGCAACCGTCTTGCCTTCGAGCCCCTGCAAGCTTGAGATGGGTTTCGACTTGCGGAAGAGTACTGCCGCACCCTGGGCCTTGTAGGGGATGGTGAATCCGACCTTCTGAGCGCGTTCGTCGGTCGCGGTGTACGACGAGATGTTGACGTCGGCGCGGCCAGATTGCATGACGGAAAGACGAGCGGTTCCGTCGATGGCGACGAGTTGAAGTTTCACGCCAAGCGATTTCGCCAAAGCTGCCGCGATGTCTGGCTCGTACCCGACGATTTTGCCGTTCGTGTCCTTCACGCTGCTCGGGGGAAGTCTGGCAGGACCGCTACGCGAAGCGTGCCGCGCTTGATGATCTTCTGGACCTGTGAGCTGGATGAACCGCTTCCGGCAGTTCCACCACCTCCACCCGAGCAGCCAGCGAGTACGAGCGGCAGCGCTACGAACGCTGCGATCGCGGCAGTACGTCTGGTCTTCATGCCAATCTCCAATTCTCATGGTGAGAGAGGGACTTCCACCTCGTGAGAACGAGCATTATGCTGATCGAGGCCGATGTCAAGGGTTACGCCGCGAACTCGTCACGAGATTCTCGATCGGCAGGTGCTCCGCCAAAGCGCGTATGTTGCGCTCGATCAGGCGCGCTGCCCCCACAGGACGTCCCCCGGCTGCGTGTGGCGTGATGATGAGTCCTGGTACGTCCCAGAGGGGATGCTCAGGGGGTAACGGCTCAGGTGCCGTCACATCCAAGGCAGCTCCCGCAATGTGGCTCGAGCGAAGGGCCCGGGCGAGGGAATCCTGGTCGACGACTGATCCGCGCCCCACGTTCAGGAACAGTGCTCGGTTCGGGAGCGCGCCGAACATTGGTGCCCCGATGAGGCCTTGCGTTTCGTTCGTTCCCGGCAGGAGACTGATGAGGACGTCTGTTCGGGGAGTTCGGCCATCATCGCCTCCAGAGCGATGACCGGGAAACCAGCCCGCTCGCCAGTTGACCGCGCCACGCCCGTCACCGACGAGCCGAACTGCTGAAGGATCCGACCGAGTGTCTGTCCGATTCGTCCGAACCCCAATATCAGCGTTCGGGTATCAAGCAGGGTGGTAATTTTCCCGGGCGGATGCAGATCGCGTACTCCGCCGAGGGCCGGACTCCATTCATGCCGCTCCTGGCAGTGGAGGGCGATTGGAAGCTCGCGTACGAGGGAAAGCAGGAGTGCCATTGTGTGCTCAGCGACAGTCTGATCGTGTAAGCCTGAGCCAGCCGCGAGGATGACGTCGGAATTGAAGCCCGCGTCGACCACTACATCTGCGCCGGCGGACAACGTCTGAACGAACCGAAGCCGGTGCAGATTACGACTTGCCGACAAGATGTGGTCGGGCGTCGATCCCCAGAGCACGAGCGCTTCGGCATCATCCTGCTCGTGCGGGATCGGCTTCCGAGCATCGACGGTGACCGCTTGCCAGTCCGCGGGCAGGACTGGGTCCAAGCTGAGAGTGTCAGGGAGCAGAATCTTCATGATTCCCATGATATGAGCGTTGCTCCCATATCGCGATATAGATCGCGTAGGTCTTGTCTCTCTCTCGTTCGGCGCGCTCCGCCTCTCCGTGTCGCGTACGTCCCGCGCCGGTGGAGCCGTCACGAGTCGACAGCTTCAGAAGTGGCAGAGATGCGGACGATGGCCCCACCATGGAGCCGTCGGGAGGGCGATCGACACGAACTTTGCTCCCGACGCGTTCGGGTCGGGCTTCGACCATCGCGCTGCGATGACCCGCGCACGGCGGTCCGGGTGAGTTGGCGCGCCCGCTCGACGCGGAAAAAGAGTCGGTCGTCACCACCGCGTGCGTGTGGCGCGGGAAACTCATCACCAGGTTCGCGGATCGACCCGCTCGCACATCTAGATCTGTCCTGCGACCCCGTGAATCATGCGGCTCTGTTACGTGGCGGGAAGGGCGCCCATAGTGGGCGATGCGCCGCCCGGTCCCGCACGGCTCGCGCTGGCCGCGTCCGCTCGCGGCGGTAGGACGCACTGATCGCGGCAGATCCCCGAAGTCGCACGTTATGCGGCAGGCGGTCTATGGAGGGCTCGCGTTGCGTTGTCCGGGGCTCGGTCAGAGGCTGGGTGACCGCATTCGCGGCGTCGGACCGCGATTAGGACGCGACCGAAGGCGTGGCACGTCACTGCGGCAGTCCGTGCGCTACTTCTTCATCTGCGACGGTGCGGTCCGGTCGCCGGGCACCTCGAGCATCACGATGTGGCTCTCCGCGGCATCGAGGGTCACCTCGAAAGCAGCGTGCGTGACGAGGTCGCGAAGGTTGGGGTGGGGCGAAGTGGCCTTGGGCGCCTTTGAACGGAGCACGACGAGGAATCCGATGCGAACGTCGGCGGCTCCGTAGGTCACGGCCTGCTTAATGTAGTCGACCTTGCCCTCGACAGGGGTCTGGGTCGCGGTCTCCTTGAGCTCGATGTAGAGGTGGAACCCGGGGAAGGTGACCATCAGGTCGACACGACCACCGCCGACCTGCTGAACCTCGACGTTGGTGGCGCTCGAGAGCTCACCGCGCATCAGCCAGTCGTAAAGGTCCTTGTGCAGGTCGGCCTCGTCCGCGTCGGGCTTGAACAGGTACTCGCACCATGACGGCTGCGCGCCCTGTCGGGTCGCGACGAACCGAATCAGCTGATCGAGAACCAGGGTGACCGCGTCTGCGACGTCACCAGTGAAGTCGGCGCTCGCGGCCAGCTTCTCCAGCATTTCCCTGCGGACGGCGGTCACGACGAGGTCTGGTTCGAGCAGGGTGGATGCCCTCCGGTCAGCGAGAGCGGCGGCGAGCTGGTCGAGCTTCGCCTGATCGAGAGCGTCCAGGCTCGTGTTCGCGTCGAGGCCGACCATCTCGGCGAGCAGGGGCGGGACGTGTCGCTCCTGCTCAGGCGGTTTTCCCGGCGGCTCCGCAACTGCGGCTTCGGCACTAGTCTTGGCCGCTGTGAGCACCGTGTCAGCGGTGGCGAGTCGGTCGCTGAGGTCGGCGAGTTCCTGGGCGAGGCGGTCCGTGGCATCCGCGTCGTCTTCGGGTCCGAAGTCGCCAAGTTCGATGCGCGCATCGAGGGCGGCGACGCGACGGCGCATGGACTCTGTGTGGTCGACGAGGTTGCGCAGGAGACCGCTGCGGGCAGCGAAGCCCTTCGAGATGGCCGGTCGGATGATGCGGACGACGTTGTCGACGCCGCGACCGGGCGCGATCACATCGAAGGCGTTCGACGTCGTGTAGATCGTGAGGATGTCGTCGATGACGGTCGCTGCGTCGTAGATGCTGTCGCGGCCGAGGTGCTCGCGCAGGTAGCCGAGGTCGGCCGCGAACCGGTCCCACGCTTGGAGCACGGAGACCTTGCGGTCGCCGCTCCAGTGGCTGAGGCCGTGGGTGTCGACAAGCAGCTCACGTGCACGAGCGGCCACGTCGCTGACGCTGTGGAGGGTTATCGCCCATGCCTCGGCATCCTGCGGGCCGGTGTCGGTGCTGAGCGACGACAGCAGGTTGCGCAGTAGCTCGAGTGCGGACTGCAGGAGCACGGCATCGGGTCGGTCGCCCTGGGCGATGACGAACGTCAGCGACGCCAGCGCGTCGTCGAGACGCGCAACGAGTTCGGTCCCGGACTCGGTACGGACGGCGCGGGCGACGTCGGTGTGGGCCTTGGCCCAGGCGGCGTCGCCCGCGATCTCGCGTCGCAGTTGCTCGTCCGCGGCGGCGAGGACTCCGGCCTCTTCCTTCGATGCTGGAGCCGCACGCGTCGCGGAGGTGACGCCCGTGAGGACGTCGAGCACGTCGGCGACGTCGTCGATTCCCCCGGCGGCGTCCCAGTGGTCGTAGGCAACTTCGACAGTTCGCGCGACAGCGCGGGCGTAGCGCAACGGCTGAGGCTCGTTCACCTTCGCTAAGGTCGCGAGGATCTCGTGGCGAGTGCCGTGTCCGAGCAGCGCCAGGCGAGTCGCTGACTCCAGAGCCACCGCATGACGCAGCACCTCGGCCTCAGTAGGCGTCGTGGTGCCGGAACGCGGTGGGCTGGCGAGCGCCACGCAGGCGGCCGCGACCTGGCCGCCGACCACGTCGGCGAGATCAGCGTCCGAGCAGATGCTGCCCATCGTGTCTTCGAACAGGCCCGGGTCGGTCGTGGCCGTGATCGCGTCGGCAAGCGCGGCGGCCGCCGGCCGGAGCGCGGCAACGATTGCCCCGGCGTCGTTTCCGGCGTTGGTTCCGCCAGCGTGGGCCTTGGCGATGCCACGGGCCAGGAGCCTCAGCGTCGGCCTCAGGAGCGGCTCGTTGACCAGCGTGGGAGCGAGCACCTCGACGGCGTCCCAACCGCCGAGGATGTCGACGAGGTCGGATCTGGGCTCCGCCCCGGTGAGGTGCCTGCGCAAGGTTCCGGCGATGGTCGCGGGGTCCAGCTCACCTGCCACGGTCTTCCTCCCATCGCGTCGTGCATGTTCGGCCCTACGGTGCCTGGTGCCACGGACGACGCAGTGATCCGGCGAGCATGTCACCTCTCGGATGTCGCCGCTGCCCGACCTGGCGCCACTCGGCTGACGGCTGTCGGGCGGGCCCTGATCACCACACGTAGTCGTCGCCGGTCGCGACGAGAAGGTGGTCGGCGTCGAGGACGTCGCTGAGCGTCGCAGCGTGCGTGGTCGCGACGACGATCTGAAGCTCGGTCTCCGCAGCGACCTCGATCATCGCCTCGAGCATAGTTCGCAGCACCGACTCCGGTATTTCCTCGGCGGCGGGTGAGTCGACGAACAGCAGCCCGGGGTGGCGACCGACGTTATCTCGGAATCCGACCTGGATGAGGGCGATTGCGGTGGACAACTTGATCCGGAGCTTCTCACCGTGGGTCAGGGCGCTGTAGGTCGCCTTTACGCCGCCCTTGACGATGTCCATGTTGCCGTTGCCCTTGATGCTTACCGACTCCAGGGTGGAGACCCCGAACCTGCGGGCGAGGTCGGCGATCGCCTCGGACACCTTAAGCAGCATCGGGTCCTGGTCGCGCTTGACCCATCCCTTGACGACTTCCGAGGCCGTCTCGAGCACCAAGATCTTCTCGTCGCGCTCCGACGTCTCCGCGTCAGGTTCGTCGGGACCCTCGGGTTCGACCTGGCGTTCGAGACCTTCGAGAGCGTCCAGGGTCGCCTGGGCAGCGATGAGTTCCTGGGTGGCCGCGGTGCGTGCGCGGGCTCGATCGAGGCTCGCGCGGGCGGTGTTCGCCTCCGCCTCAGCGTTCACGCGTGCACTCTCGGCTGCCTGGTAATCCTCGCGGAGCTTCGAGACTGCCGCGTCGGCCTCTGTGACGGCTTCGGTGAGGGCGGCGAGCGGATCCTGGGGGTCCTCGACCTCATCGTCCAGGTCGTCGCCGGCAGGCTCGTGCTCGTGCGGCGTAGGCGCGTTGCTGGCGACGGCCACGTCGAGATGCAAGGTGTTGTGGCACAGCGAGCAGTTGTGGTCGGTGACCTCTGCTTCATAGGCCTCAACGGTGACCGTGCTGGCACAGCGTGGGCACGCGGTCGGCTTCATTCCGTTGAACAGCGCCTGCGCGACCGCTGTCTCCTCTACCGCGCGCTTGCGATGCTGCTCGGCGCGCAGCTGCGACCTGGCCTGCGTGAACGCCGCGCCGGCCGCCATCAGCTGCAGCTCAAGCTCGCGCGCTTCACGAGCGCGTTCGGAAGCACGGGCAGCGAGGTCGTAGACCGCGTCGACGTCCGGCTCGTCCGGGTCGAACAGCGTGAGCGCGTCCAAAGCGCGCGCGACCCGGTCCTCGGCATCGCCGAGAGCGCTGCTCGGCACCCGGGTGCTGGTCGTGCGGACCCGCTGCTCCTGTTCGCCGCGTTCGAACAACGACACATTCAGGGCCCTGGTGATCTGGGCGTCCATCGAGGCCCAGCTCGTGCCGACGAACATCTGCAGGATCTTGGTCTTCAGGTGGATGTCCGGGCCGAGGATCGGGTCGAGCTGGTCGGCTCGCACCGTCAGTGAGCTCGCGTACGTCGGCCATGTGTGCGTGTGCGAGATCCCGTCCTTGGAGAACGTCGGGATTGGGTCGAGCCGTAGCCGGCCCAGCATCACTGACCCCATGAGCGACTCGAACTCATTGCCGTCGGAGAAGTTGCCGATCTGGGTGCGCCGTCCGCCGGACTCGACCTCGATCGATCCGGTGGGCACGCCGTCGGCGACGTCGAACTCGACGAACAGGGGCACACCGTCGACCAGCAGCTCAGCCGACACGTGGTCGATCCACGACTCGACGTCGGCCTGCAGGTGGCTGCGCCCGGTCAGAGCCCATGTCGCGAAGTGCACTACGGAGGACTTGCCGCGCAGGTTCCGCTCGCTGCCGACTCCGTTGACGCCGTCGAGCGGGGTCCAGTTCAAGTCGATCGGGGCGGTCACATCTGTAGCGTCTTCACCCTCGCCTTGCTGAAACTCACGAGTGCCGGAGACGTGAACTCGCCTGATCCGCAGCTGTGCCGGAACACCGGCTGAGGCGGTCGATGAGACCGCGGCGTCGGTCAGGATCGTTTCGACGCGGTCCTTCGCGATCACCTTCTTGCGGCGCTCAAGGACCTCGACGACAGCGTCACCGAGCGTGCTCATGTGTCTCCTTCCGCGGGTGACGTCGAGGCGTCCGTCCCGCCTTCGTTCGCCTGGGCTGCCTGGGCGATCTCCAACCGTTCGGCGACGCCGGCGTGGATCGGCGCGATCTTCGTGCCGAGCTTCGTCGAGGCGTACTCGGCCTGCTGGTACTGCCGCTTCTTGAGCGTGGAGCCGTTGTCGTTGCCGGCGACGAGCTTCACCAGCTCGGCCTGGCCGATGTACCACGACAGCAGCGGGTCCTTCTTCAGCTCCTCCACCGCTCCTCGACCAGCCTCGGTGAGGAAGAACTGGCTGCGCGCGGTGCTTTTGGCGCTGCCGACACGGCGCACCACGGCGAGCCCGTAGGCGCTCAGCACCGAGAACGCGTCGTCGATCACTTCGTATGCACCATGGAACCAGCGCGGCATCGGATACCAGTGCAGGTCCGGCTCTTGGCCCTCCAGGAGGTCCTCGACGACCTGGAGGTAGGAGGCGCCGAGCTCGCCGTTCTCGACCTTCGTCATCAGCTCGCCGGCCAGGTAGTCCGGGTTGCGCAACCAGAAGTCGAGCGCCTGCAGCTGCATCTCCGCGCGCAGCACCGCTACGGTGCCGGACGGATCGGCCGGCTTCGTCGGCAGGCCACAGCGATCGAGCAGGACCAAGAGCCGCACAGCTTGCTGCAGCACGGTCGGCTCGTCGCGACCCTGTGGATCGGCGGCCGTCAACGGCACCGACATCGAACACCCCCGGACACCTGAACACCCTGTGGCCCCGTCACACTACCGGCGCATGGCAGCGTCTGCAGGCCGAACAGCTCTGCAGACAAGTCCGGCAATCCGCGTTCCTGATCGTGATGGCGATCTGGGACCGGGTGACAGAGCGGACCGCACAGCTCGACCTCCCCAACGACTGGCGGCACGACCAGGCGCCGACGAACGGACTCGTCGGCTAGAGGACGCGTTGATGACACCGTGGATCGAGGCCGGGCTGGGTGCCGCGCGAGGCAGCACTCTCCATCAACGCGCTGAATGCCAGGCTCAACGCGATGAGCGGCAAGACGACGTCACCCTTTTGGACGCGAGAGGCGCTCGCCCATCACGAGGCGAGGCGCAGCGTCCGAACCCTGGCGGTCGCGGTGTTGATCAAGTTCAACTGGCGTCCGGCTTTCGGCAGATCCGTGCGCCCTCTGAGCCGGACACGGTGCGTCTATCTGGGCGGTAGGACGCACATGCCGTGTTCTCCCGGACTCAATGAGGTAGCCGACCTGATCCGATGAACTTCTCGCTCACCGGCACCGACGTCGCGCCACGTTTCCGTCTGTTCGACGAGTCCTGCTGAACACGAGCGTTCCCGATGGTGCCCCGGCTTGTACGTCGTGCTTGACATCGCGCGCGGGACGGGCTCGCGCACTTGCTGCGGAAGGTGTCTGCGATGTTGAACCCGATGGTGGATGTGCATCCGAATACGAGTGGGCTGCCCGGTTTGCAGGCGTTCGAGAAGATCGCCGGTGCCCTTTTGACGTTCGGCCTGGTGGCCGCCGTCGCCGGTGTGGCGATCTCGGCGATCGCGTGGGCTGCCGGATCCCACTCGTCCAACCCGCACGTCGCCGGTCGGGGAAAGAACGGTGTGCTGGTCGCGTGTGCGGCGGCGTTGCTGATCGGCGGCGCGAACGCGCTGGTCACGTTCTTCCACAACGCTGGCGGAACAATCCACTGATGTCTCGCCTCCCCTTGCCAGCACGCTGGCTCTGGAGTACGGCGGCCGTCTCGCTGCTCGCGCTCGTGGTCGGCTGGCTCGCGATGGCGAACCACGCGAATCGATCCTCGACCGCCGCAACGCCGGCTCGATACTCGTCCACTGGCGGCCATCCCGCGGCGAGCTCCTCCGAGGCCGCCAAGTCACCCGTCGGCAACTCTGCGCTGGCGCAGGACATCGCCGCGCTGAATGCCGCTTCTGCCCCGCCGACCGGCGCCGCTCCCCCGCCGATCACTGGTCTCGCGAGCAAGCAGCCCGACCTGTATGCCGCCGAGTTCGTCCGCCGTCTGCTGACTCAGCACTACGACACTCCACGTGACTCTCAAATCCGTTGGGTTCAAAGCGAATCCGGGCAGACCCATGACCCGACGGTCGTCGGACTCGTCCCACCCAACCTCAGAGGCCGGCTTGCGACATACTCGGTCACGGCGGAGAACCCGGGCGACAATCCGATCCCTGACGCCGCGACGTGGGCACGCCTCGGCCATGCCCACGCATCCACGACCGTGACCGTCCAGAACGTCGAAGAGCCGCTGGCCTGGACGAACGCGGTCGCGGACGGCAAGGTGCAGGACCCGGGCGTGACGGCCCGGGAGGTCGCCGCGACCGTCACCAGACACGTCGGTCACGAAAGGTCCTCGTACAGCGTCGATCTCACCCTCAACCTCGAGGGGCCACCCGCCTATCCGACCTGGCGGTTCGTCACGCTCGTGACGTACACGTCCATCCCGCTGGGGCCGTCCTGATGAGCTGCTCCGGCATCAACCGACTGAACCCGATCTGCTTGCCCGGTGAGATCGTCAACAACGCCGCCAACGACGCGTTCACCAACATCGCCCGATCGTTCGGCAAAGCGGCGGCGGAAATAACGACCTGGTTGTGGCGGCAGATCGACGTCGCGACCCGGCTCGACCTGACCTCCCCGTCGCTGGTTCGTGAGCTCGCGATGACCGGCGCCATTGCCGGGGTGCTGTGCCTGGCGTTGTTCGTGATCCAGGTGATCAAGGGCGCGCTGTGGCGTGACCCGGGTGCGCTGCGACGCGGCGTGATCGGGCTGGCGCTCTCGTTCGTGGGGTCGGCGTTCGCCCTGGCGACGACCCGGCTGTTGCTGACCGCGGTCGACGCCCTGTCCGCCGGGGTGGTGCAGGAGACGATGGGCACCAACATCTCCGGCCTCGGCAAACGCCTGCTGGTCATCAACGCCGAAAGCAACATCAACCCGGCAGTGCTGCTGATCTTCTCACTGCTCGTCATCGCCGCGTGCGTGATGGTGTGGGCGGCGATGATGATCCGCAAGCTGATGATCCTGGTCGCAGCGGTGCTCGCGCCCTTGGCGTTCGCAGGTGCCGCCGCCGACTTCTCGCGCGCCTGGGTGCGGCGGTGGATCGAGTTCGTTTCGGCGATGATCGCGTGCAAGTTGCTGCTCGTGATCGTCATGTCGATCGGGGTCACCGTGCTGGACGGCGGGGGCTCGACAGGGCACGGCGCCACCCAGACCATCACTCAGCTTGCCGGCGGCGCGCTGATCCTGCTGATGGCGGGGCTCTCACCGTGGGTAGCGGTCAAGATGTTCAGTTTCCTCGGCGAATCGATGCACACCGCCCATCTCGCGGCAATGCAGACGACTTCTGGTGCCCGCGCCGTGATCGCCGCGCCGCAGAAGGTGCAGGCGACCGCCGGCCGCGTCGCGTCCTTCGTGCCCACCCCGGCGGGACAGGCGGCCGGTGGTGCAGCGCGAGCAACCGCCGCCCGCGGCGCTCAATCGGGTGGGGCGCGGCTGAGCGCGTCCCGCTTCGCAAGTTCGCCGGGTGGCGCAGGCCAGTCCCCGAAAGCTGCCACCGCCGCCAAGCCGTCTTCTGGGGTCGGTGGTGGCGTCGGGGCCGGGGCAGTCCGACCCGAGGCGATGTCCGCAGCCAGCGCCTCACGGTCTGCCCCGGCGCAACCCCCAGTGCCCCAACCTCCTCCGAGCGCCGAACACCCGACAGCCCACCCGAGCCAAGGAACGAACAATGACCGAGTCCCACGAAGTGCCGGTCCGCTTTGCTCGCCTGCCCCGCCGCGGGCTGCTGCTCGGGCTGTCCACGCCGCGGGTCGCCTGCTTGGCGGCGAGTCTCGCGTTGTTGATTCCGTCGGTATTCCTGACCGGAGTTGCCGGCGCTCTGCTGACGTTGCCACTGTGGCTGACCGTCGGGTCCGCGGCAGTCGCGCGCTGGCATCGGCGACCGATCATCGAGTGGGCTCCGACGGTCGGACACTTCGTGCAGCGGCGTCTGGCCGGGCAGACCCGGTTCCGCGCCCGCGTCGACCGGCCACGGCCCACCGGGACGCTCGCGCTGCCCGGCGACGCCGCGGCGATGCGGTTCGTCATCGACACCGACACCAGGCGGGCCATGCTGCATGACCCACACGCCAAGACCCTCACCGCCGTCGCGTGCGTGCGCCATCCCGCGTTCGTGCTGCTGTCCACCGACGAACAGGCGCGCCGGGTGTGCGGGTGGTCACGCGCCCTCGCACACTTGGCCACCACGGGCAGCGGCAGTCGCGTACAGGTCCTGGAGATATCGATCCCGGATGGCGGCCACGGCATCAACAACTGGTGGGCTGCCCACCGTGCGAGCAGAGCAAACCCCTGGGTCACCGCGCAGTATGACGAACTGGTCGCCACCGTCGTGCCCGCCTCCGCCACCCACCGCACACTCGTCGCCCTGTCGATCGACACCCGCAGCAGCCACTCGTCCAGCCGCGCGCACGGCAGGGGTCTCACCGCCGCGGCCGCCCTGCTTCAGCAGGAAATGGCCTCCCTGACCGCGAGCTTGCGAGCCGCCGACCTGCGCGTCGAGTCCTGGCTGGGTGAGCACGAACTCGCCGCGACCTTCCGGACGGCCTACCAACCCGGTTTCGAAACCGGCGACCACCCAGCGCAATCGCTGGAAAGGGCCGGACCTGTGTCCATGGACGAGCAGTGGGACCACCTCCATCACGACAACGGCTACTCCACCGTGTTGTGGATCAGCGAATGGCCGCGCGTCGACGCGCCACCCAGCTTCCTGCACACCCTCATCTTCCAGCAGGGCGTCCGGCAGACCGTGTCCATCACGTACGAGCCGGTGCCCGCGGACGAAGCCATGCGCGACATCCGCCGCGCACGAGTCGAGTACGCCACCGACGCCCACCAGAAGGCGAAGCTGGGGATGATCTCCGATCTGGCCGACAGCGTGGAAGCCCGTGACGTCACAGACCGGGAAAGGTCACTGGTTGCGGGACACGCCGACATTCGCTTCACCGGTCTGATCACACTCACCGCGACGACACTGGCGGACCTCGAAGCGGCAGCCGCCGAAACTGCCCGTGCCGCAACCCAATGCGGCTGTGAGACCCGCCGCCTGTACGGTCAGCAGGCTCGCGCGTTCACCGCCGCCGCACTCCCGATCGCCCGGAAGGTGTCGCCGTGAGCGCCCGGTCGCCAGCCCCGGCCGATTTCTACGTCGCCGAGCCGGCGCGCGGCATACGACGCTTCGTGCGCCCGCGCAAACCGCGCACCAAAAATCACGCGCACGCCGCGGACCCGAAATCTGCCGACACCAACGAGACTCCCGCTGCACAAAAACAACCACCACCGCTGCCGGCAGGCGGCGAACGAGGCACCGAATCCGCCCGGTCCTTGCGACGATTCCGCACGCCCGCGCATCGAGCCACCTCCAACGTCGTCGCCGGCGCATACCCGTTCCTCGCTGAAGCCGGCCTCGGGTCCGACGGCGTGTACGTCGGCCAGGATGCCTGGTCCGGCGGCGCCTTCTGTTTCGACCCGTGGGTCCTCTACCAGCACGGTGTCCTGACCAACCCGAACTGTGTCCTGGCTGGAGTCGTCGGCAAGGGCAAGTCCTGCCTGGCGAAATCCCTTGCGACACGGTCGATTGCGCTCGGGCGGCGGGTCTACGTGCCCGGCGACCCCAAGGGCGAATGGACCGCCGTAGCGCAGGCCGTCGGAGGCGCTTCGATCCAGCTCGGCGGCAGCACCAGCCACCGGCTGAACCCGCTCGACGCGGGCGTCCGCGACCACCGCCTCAGCGACCAGCAGTGGACGAGCGAAGTGTCGAAACGACGGCGCGTACTGATTGGATCCCTCGCGGCCTCCACGCTGGGGCGGCCGTTGCTGCCCGTCGAGCACACCGCGCTCGACATGGCACTGGCTCAGGCCACCCTCGCGCGGGTGCCCACGCTGCCGATCGTCGTCGACGCCGTGCTCTCCCCCGACAAGTCCATGCCGGGCGCAACCGTCGCACAATTGGCCCGCGACGGCCGCGACATGGGCCACGCCCTGCGGCGTCTGGTCGCCGGAGATCTCGCCGGACTCTTCGACGCCGAGACGAGCGTGACGTTCGACCCGAGCCTGCCGATGCTGACCCTCGACCTGTCCCGCATCACCGGGTCCGACCAACTCATGGCCATGATCATGACCTGCGCATCAGCGTGGATGGAAGCCGCGCTCGCCGACCCGGATGCCGGCGCCCGTTGGGTCATCTACGACGAAGCGTGGCGGCTCATGCGACAACCCGCATTGCTCGCCCGGATGCAATCACAATGGAAACTGTCCCGCGGCCTCGGGATCGCCAATCTCCTGGTCATTCACCGGCTGTCGGACCTCGACGCCGTCGGAGACACCGGCTCCGAGGCGCGGGCCCTCGCTCGCGGGCTGCTCGGCGACTGCTCCACCAAGATCGTCTACCAACAAGAAGTCAGCGAATCCGCAAACACCGCAACCCAACTCGGCCTCACGACCGCCGAACGCACCATGCTCCCCGACCTCCTCACCGGAGAAGGACTCTGGCGCGTCGGCACCCGCGCGTTCGTCGTACGCCACACCGCCACGCCGGACGAACTGCGTGTGTTCGACACCGACCAGCGGATGCGCGCCTGATCGTCCGTCTGAGGCGTGACCAGCCTGGCCAGCTGACAAACGGGCGCCGCAGGTCGAGTGCCCCCAGGAACCCGTCCACTCGGTAACCGAGCGGAACGGAGGGTCTGGCCATGCTGGATGAGTTGTCGAGGATCGGCGCAACGCTGACCCAGACAGGCCCCTTCGTCCTGGGTGGTCTCGGACTGGCCGGACTCGCCCTGCACGGATTCCTCGGACGAAACGCGGGAACACGGGAGCAGTCCCGTCGCCACGCGCAGCCATCCCGGCGCGAGGTACGCCGGGCCGTCGGGAAGAGCGCACTCATGCGGAGAGCAGCAACGCTGCGGCCGGCCCAGGCCCATGCCACCGCCCCCAACTTGGGGTACCGGCTCGGCACGGCACGCAATCTCGACTGTTGGGCATCGGTCGAGGACTCGCTCGTTGTCCTGGGACCACCCCGCTCGGGCAAGGGCCTGCACGTGTGCATCCCTGCAGTCCTGGACGCACCTGGCGCGGTCGTGACCACCAGCACCCGGCCGGACAACCTCGCGGCGACCGTACGTGCTCGCGAACACCGTGGTCCGGTAGCGGTTTTCGACCCGCAACACCTCGCGCCCGCCACACCGAGTTCAACTCGCTGGTCACCGATCCGCGGCTGCGACGACCCGCACACCGCCATGGTCCGGGCCAAAGCGCTGACAGTTCGCTCTGCGGCCGGAATCGCGGACGCGAGCTTTTGGCAGGCCGCCGCCGAACAGGCCGTCCGCTGTCTCCTGCACGCTGCCGCGCTCGGGAATTGCACCAGCGAAGACCTCTACCGCTGGTCCCTGTCCGCGGTGCACGCCCGCGAGGCGGTCATGATCCTGTCCAGTCGTCCCGCCGCGGCACGGTCCTGGCACCAGGCGCTCGACTCCATCGTGTCCGCCGAGCCCAGACAGCGCGACAGCATCTGGGCGATGGTCACCATCGCCTTCAACGCGCTCGCCGACCCCGCAGTGTTGGACGCCGTATCTCCTGCTCCCGGTGAGCAATTCGAACCAGAGCAGTTCCTGCGCGCCAACGGGACGCTGTATCTGCTCGGCACCTCCAGCGGGTCGTCGGCGACCGCGAACCTGGTCGCAGCGTTAGTCGAAGACGTCGTCGAAACAGCCCGCCGCCTCGCCGCGCACCAGCTCGGCGGACGGCTCGAGCCACCACTGACCGTGGTACTCGACGAGGCCGCCAACTACCCGCTCCCCTCCCTGCCGTCGCTCATGTCCGATGGCGGCGGCTGCGGCATCGGCACCCTTGTCGTGCTGCAGTCGCTGGCCCAGGCCCGGCACGTGTGGGGTGAGCACGCCGCCAGCGCGATCTGGGACGCCGCGAGCATGAAGATCATCCTCGGCGGCGGCTCAAACGCCCGCGACCTGGATGATCTGTCCAAACTTCTCGGTCAGCGCGACGAACGCAGCGTGTCCACCAGCCGCGGACCGGGCGGCCGCCGATCAACCTCGACCACCCGCACCCGCGTGCCCATCCTGGAACCAGCTGCGCTACGCACGTTGCCGTTCGGAACAGCGATCCTCCTCGCCCGGTCCGCGCCCCCGATGCGTCTCACTCTGAGCCCCTGGACCAAACGGAAACAGGTCCGCGCGCTGACGCAGACAACCGCAGTCGCAGGCCCGTCTGCGGCCCGGTCCGGCGGCTTCCGCACCTGACAAGCCCGTGCCGAATCCGTACGGCGGGCAACGACGCCCGCCACTCCCCCAACCGGCTGGACCGATCCACCTCCCCTCACTGGACTCCACCCAACGAGAGGCCTTGCTGGAGGACCTGCGCGGCTGGGTCACCCAGCTCATCGACCGCTACACACTGGACCTCCGCACCATCCCACCGTGCTGGGACCGCCACAACGCGATCGTCGAGGCACTCGCGGCCCTGCGCGACTGCGAACGCGGTTGCTACGACCTCGACGCGACGCCGTCATCTGGGATCGACTGGCTCCGCGCGCTCAGCGACGTCACCGCCTACCTGCGCGAACAGACCGCGCGGACGGGCTGTGCAGCCACTGAGCACCGACGCGACCGTTGATCAGCCCGACAAATGCTGGGCGATGCGGGGCAATGCGTCCGATATGAGCGTCCAGCGCATCTCCAGTCGGCTCAGCCGTTCACAAGTGACGACGCCGATTTCGCGCAACATGTGCAGCTCGTCGATTCGGGATGGCAGTTCCTTGGACAGTTTCGGTCCGTCCATCAGCAGTTGCAGCGTCTCCAATCGCGACCTGGTGCCCAGCACCCGTGGGATCGACGCCAGCGGCGTGGTGTCTTTGGCGCGCGACAACGTCCCCACCACACCCCCAGTGTCAACCAAACCGGGGCAGGTCCTGGGCTATTCACCTCGAAGTTACCGTGCCAGGCTGACGAGGGTCTCCAGGAGCACGGTCGCACCATTCTCCAGCAACTCGGGATCTGTGTGCTCGAAGCGCGAGTGGCTGCGGCCCGCATGGCTTGGGACGAAGATCATTCCGGTAGGAGCTATCCGGGACATGTTCTGTGAGTCGTGGCCGGCGCCGGATGGGATGTCCATAGTGGGTAGGACGTTCCTGACTGCGGCGGCGCGGATGATGTCCCGCACCTCGGCGTCCAGTTCCACGGGGCTCACCGGCTGGTCGAGATGCACCGCGCACCCGACATCGTGTGCTGACGCGCACTCATGGGCGGCTGTCGAGAGCGCTCGCGTGAGAGCTTCGACCTGATCGCTCGTCGGCGCCCGGAAGTCGAGGGCCAGGTTCGCCGCGTCCGGCACCACGTTGGACGCGCCGGGCTGGAAAGAGAATCTGCCACAGGTGATCACGGCGTCATCACCGATGGACGCGGCGATGTCGGCCAGTCGGGTGAGGAATGCGCCAGCCGCACGACCGGGGTCTCGCCGCATCGTCATGGGCGTCGTCCCGGCATGATCGGCACGGCCGGTGAACACGACCTCCGCGCCACCAAGACCCACGATCGAGGTGACGACCCCGATCGGGATGTCTCGCTGCTCAAGGATCGGACCCTGCTCGATGTGCAACTCGACGAAATGCCGGATCCGCCCCGGATCGAACGGTTCTCCGGTGCGCCAGGAGAAGTCGCGCAATGCGTCGGTCAGGGCGTCACCTTCTCGTCCGGTCATAGCCGCGAGCTGACGATCGCTGTACCCGTGAACGAGTCCGTAGGAGCCGAACAGGTGGCTGTAATTTCCCTCTTCGTCGGCGAACACGACCGCTTGCACGGGATGGGCCAGCTCCAGGTGCTCCTCTGTGATCCGACGCACGCACTCCAGGGCCGCGACAACGCCAAGGGCTCCGTCGAGTGCACCACCGTCCGGCACCGTGTCGAGGTGCGATCCGGTCCATACAGCCGCTCCGTCCCACGAATGCGCAGCCCCCGCAACCATATTGGCCCACTTGTCGCAGCGCACCTCGAGCCCGGCCTCCTGGCAGCGGCTTTCGTACCATGTGCGGGCAGCAGCATCCTCGGCGGAGAGAGCGGTGCGATCGATCCCACCGTCGCTGTTGCGGCCGATCTGGGCAAGCGCCTCCAGATCTGCTCTGAGCCGTGGCCCATTCACTTTCATGTCGTCCCCTACTCGGCGTCGTCGCCGAGGCCAAGCCGGTCGATGCTGAGGTTCCCTGATTGCCAGACCTGCCGTATACGGTCCGGTAGCGACTTCAGGTCGTCCACCGCTCCCTCCACCACCACGAGGTCCGCCACCATGCCCGGCGCAACCCGGCCCACCCGATCCTGCAGCCCGCACAGCCGGGCCGCGTCACCCGTGGCTGCCGTCAGCGCCTGGTCCGGAGTCATCCCGCACTCGACGAGCAGCTCCAGCTCCTCGAGGTTGCGCCCATGCGGGCCGACACCACTGTCCGTGCCCATCGCGATGTTCACACCCGCCTCGATCGCCAGCCGTGCCGACTCCCGGTGCGCCTGCGACACTGCCCGCGCCTTGTCCACCACCACCACGGGCAGGTTCGCTCCTGCCGCGGCCGCCGCCAGCACTGCACGCGGAGCTGCCAGCGTCGGCACCAGCCAGGTCCCCCGCTCGAGCATCATGCTGATCACCTCGTCGTCGAGGAAGATGCCATGCTCGATCGAACGCACCCCGGCGCGCACCGCGTTCTTGATGCCCTCCGTGCCCTGGGCGTGCGCCATCACATAGCTGCCATGAGCCGCCGCCTCGGTCACGGCGACCTCGATCTCCTCCGGAGTAAGTTGCGTGTGCCGCGGGTCGTCCCGCGGGGACAGCACTCCGCCGGTTGTGCAGATCTTGATGTGATCTGCCCCTGCCCGGAGCATCTGCCGCACCACCCGTCGCATCCCGTCCGGTCCATCTGCGATCCCTGCCGGTCGCCCTGGGTGAGGGGCGGAGATCGGCACGTCCGCCCCGGAGGCAAACCACCCGTCGGTGTGGCCACCAGTCTGCCCGATGATGTTCACCGCCAACAGCACTCGTGGCCCAGCAATCAGCCCGTCTGCGACCGCCTGCTGGATGCCGAGGTCCGATCCTCCGGCATCCCGCACTGTGGTCACCCCCGTCGCGAGAGTGGCGCGTAGGTTGACCATCGCCTCATAAAACTGATACGAGAACGGCGTCGTCAGTCGGTTCATCAGGTCGACGCCGGACGAGGTCAGGTGCACGTGACAGTCGAAGAATCCCGGCAGGACCGTGCACCCGGTCACGTCAATTACCCGGTCACCATCCAGACCCGTGCCGATCTCGACGACAGACCCTTCCTGCACCACCACGTCGGCGGCCGCGACCGCCGCGCCGGTCCCGTCGAAGACTGATCCACCTGCGAAGACGAGGCGTTCACCGGGGGCGCTCATGCCACTCCTCGCTGCCCCGGCGCGAGTGCGTCCCGCTGAAGCGCCCGGATGGCGAGCTGCGCATGCAGCAGGACACCGTCGGGGATGACGTCATCCGAGAAGGTCGCTCGCGGACTGTGGTTGTTCGCCTGGCCCTCTGCGGTCTCGCCGGTGTGCGCGCCCAGGAAGAGATAGCAGCCCGGCACCTGCGTCAGCACCCGTGAGAAATCTTCCGCGCCGGCGCTCGGGGTGGGCAGCTCTGCATACCGCTGGCCGCCGAACACCTCATGCACCACCTGCGTCGCGAATCCCGTGTGATCGGAGTCATTGACCGTCGGCGGGTACTCGTCGCGGTATTCCGCATCCGCGGTCAGCCCGTGCGCGGCGGCGATGTTCTTGCACAGGCTTGGCGCAAGCTGCCGAACGCGGTCGCGAGCCTCGGTGCTGAACGACCGGATCGTCGCGTCAAACGTCGCTTCGTCCGGAATGATGTTCCACCTGGTTCCGGCATGGAACGATCCCACGGTCACCACAACCGGATCGAAGACGTCGAAACGCCGGGTGACCATGGCGTGCAGCGACGTGACCATCTCGGCGGCCACGGACACCGGGTCCAGGGACAGGTGCGGCATCGATCCGTGCCCGCCACGGCCGCGCACGGTCACATGCAGGCCGTCGCTGGCCGCCATCAAGATTCCCGGTCGCGTCGTGAACGAACCTCGCGGGAACCGCGTCGAATACACATGCATTCCGTAGGCGGAGGCCACCGTTGGGCCCGCCGCGTCAAGCACACCCTCGCGGATCATGTGACCGGCCCCGTCCCAGCCCTCTTCTCCGGGCTGAAACATGAACACCACATCACCGGCCAACTCGTCACGGTGCGCGGCAAGGAGCCGTGCGGCCCCGACCAGCATCGCCGTATGCAGGTCGTGCCCGCACGCATGCATCGCACCGTCGATCTCACTGGCGTAGTCGAGGCCGCTCTGCTCGGTTACCGGCAGTCCGTCCATGTCGCCGCGCAGCAGCACCGACGGACGGCTACCGGGTTCGCCCGAGCCGCCCCCGCGCAGGACCGCGGTGACCGAGGTCAGCGCCTTTCCGGTCGTGATCTCCAGCGGCAGACCGTCCAATGCCTCCAGCACCATCTGCTGTGTCAGCGGCAGCTGCAGACCGATCTCTGGATGCCGGTGCAGCCGATGCCTCAGCTGGACCAGGTCACCACTGAGGGTCCGAGCGTCGTCACGCAGCCTGTCATCCAATCCCACTGAATTCTCCTCACCACGAATCCCGCTTGTGTCAAGCGTGATCGACACTGTGGCACCGCAACCCAGCTAGAGTGCAAGTTCGCGGAAAACAGTCTGTGAGTGGGTATCAAATGATCGATTTCGGCATCCTGTCGGAGATTGACCTCGCTTTGATCGCGGTGCTACAGGCGGAACCTCGAGCGTCATGGGCCACGGTGTCACGAGTGACCGGTCTGAGCCCGGCGACTGCGGCGCGTCATTGGGAGCGGCTGGCAGCAAGCGGTGTCGTGTGGGTGACGGCCAGCCCAGGTGAGGCTGTCTGGTCGGCCCATTGCGTTGCCTATGTCGAGGTCACGTGCACTGCCGGCGCCACGCTTGAGGTGGCCCACACCCTGGCGCAGGACCCCCATGCGCTCACGGTCGAGGTCACCGCTGGTTCGGCAGATCTCTTCCTGACCGTTGCGGCCGTTGATCTGAGCACCATGTCGAATTACCTGTTACGCCGGGTCGATACGGTTGCTGGCATCACCCATACCAACACCCGCATCTCGACCAAGCTCTACAAGGACGGCTCTCACTGGCGCCTCGACGCACGCCCACGGCGCAGGTCCGCGCCACCGAGCGCCGGCCTCGTCACGCGCCCCGGACGGGAGTCCGCGGCGCAACATGCGGACCTCGACCGCAAGCTGTCGTTGCTGCTCGGTATGGATGGGCGGGCCAGCTATGCCGACCTCAGCCATCAGCTCGAGGTCAGTGAGGCGACGGTACGGCGCCGCGTGGACCAGCTTCTGCGAAGCGGAGCGGTCATTCTGCGCACCGAGGTCTCTGCGGAGCGGGTGGGCTGGCCGGTTTCCGCCATCATGTCGCTCGATGTGCCCGTCACGCTGCTCGGCGAGGCGGCACGCACCGCCACCCGGCTGCGGCAGGTACGCCTGGTGGCCACCGTGGCTGGTCGCCCATCGCTGATCGTTGTCGCCTGGCTCAAGTACCTCGAGGAGATTCACGAGCTCGAAGGCCAACTTGTTGACACGGTTCCCCAGCTACAGGTGCAAAATCGCCTCACGGTGCTGCACACGGTCAAGCGCATGGGCCGCATCCTGGATGAGCACGGAGACGCCACCGGTGTCGTCCCGATGAGTCACTGGCAGAACCCGTTCGAGTCCGCTGACCTCGCTCCTGCGTAGACAGTCGCGCCACCCCCAGAGCAGGAAACGTTCCGTTTGGCTGATCAAGCCGACGGAATGCACCTGCCCGGGCGTATCAAATGCCGGTTCCACGCAGTTTGCAAATTGGCCGTATCCGCGCCGCTCGCCCGGGACTAACCTACCCGCACAAAGAGTACGACCCCTGCCCGCGAGTGACGTTGTCCTCCAGTGCGTCGCGTGCTCACAGGTGAGCTTTCCATAAGCTTTCGAAGGAGCTAGCGGTGAAGAATCGGCTCGTCTCAGACACAAACACGACCCACAAGCCTGCTCGTCGGGCAGCGCTCCGCACCGCCTCAGTGGCTACGGTCGCGGCGATGGCGATCGCCGGATGCACGACCGCGAGCTCCGGCAGTGCAGGGAGCGGCTCGAGTGCATCCGGTAAGGGTGGCAGTCAGAATGCCGGCACGAGCAATGCAGCCTTCAACATCGCAATCGGCGTGGATCCAGACACCCTCGATCCAGCGCAGCAGACCACCAGCACCGTCCAGAACATCCTGGACTATGACCTGCAAGGCCTGGTCAATTTCGACCAGAAGGGCAATCTGCAACCGCTGCTCGCGACCTCCTGGAAGACGGCTCCAGATGGCAAGTCAATCACCTTCAAGCTGCGCCACGGCGTCACGTTTCAAGACGGAACACCGTTCAACGCCAAGGCGGTGAAGTACAGCCTCGACCGGCTGATCAGCGGCAAGGTGAAGGTGCCCATCGGCGGTGCCTACCAGGTCATGAAGAGCATCGTTCCGGTGGACCAGTACACCGTGCGCATCGAACTCAAGCAGCCTGACCCCGATCTGCTGCCGAACCTGGCGGCCACTATGGCCGAGATCTTCTCGCCGACCTCCGCTACCAAGGACGGCAACAAGCCGACCAACATCGTCCATCCGGTGGGCACCGGGCCGTACAAGTTCGTGAGCTTCCACAACGGTGAAAGCGTCACGATGACACGTAATTCCGGGTATTGGGGGCGAAGCCCTACTACAAGGACGTCATCTTCAACATCGTTCCCGAGGCAAACTCCCGCGAAGCAGGACTCAGGTCCGGTCAGTACAACCTGATCATGAATCCTCCCGTTAGCGACATGACAGCACTGGGATCCGGCGGGAACATCACAGTCTCGAAATTCCCGGACGACCGGTCGGTCTTCTTCGCCTTCAACGTCACGCAGGCTCCGTTCAACAACAAGTTGGTGCGCCAGGCGTTCAACTACGCCATTGACAAGAAGGCCCTCATCAAGAACATCCTTTTCAGCTCGGTCGACCAGATGGACTCGCCGTTCGCCAACAGCATCACCTCGCACTGCACTGCAGGCAGCTATGCCTACAACCCCACCAAGGCCAAGCAGCTGCTCAAGCAGGCGGGCGTCGGGAAGATCTCCTTCACGTTGGGAACTTCGTCAGGTCGCTACCTACAGGATCAGCAGACTGCGCAGGCCATCGCCGGATATCTACGGGCCATCGGCGTGTCGGCCACGGTCAAGACATCCGATTGGCCGACGTACCTCAACTCCATTGAGGGCCCCAACAGCAAGACCGGACCGTATCCGCTGCACATTCTCGGCTGGGCGCCATCCGCGCTGGACGCGCCGGTCCAGATGCAGATGTTGCTGAAGTCGGACTGGCCGACAAACGGCGGTCTCAACACCTCGTTCTACAGCAACCCGAAAGTGGAGAGCCTCTTCGCGAAGGCGAGCACCAACCTGGACGCGACGTCACGTAACGCCCAGTACTGTCAGATCCAGAAGATCGTCTGGCAGGACGCTCCCTGGATCTTCCTGTGGAGCCAGACGCTGATCCTCGCTTACCAATCGAACCTGGCTGGCATCTCCTACCAGCCGAACGAGAAGTTCGTGACGATCGGAGCGCACCCGAAGTGATCGACGCGCCCCGATGTCGTAGCAGGAAGGCCCCGGCGTGAGTGGGTTCGCCGCATACCTGGTCCGCAGGCTCGTGAGCTCGGTGGTCACCCTACTGGGGGTGATCGCTGTGGTCGTCGCGATGGTGCAGGCACTGCCAGGCGATCCGGCACGGGTGATCGCCGGCATCCAGGCCACTCCGGAGCAGGTCGCCAAGGTGCGGCAGTCGATGGGCCTGAACGAGCCGGTCTACGTGCAGTTCTGGCGGTACATCCAGGGCCTCCTGCACGGCAACATGGGTACCTCAGCACGAACCGGTGGTTCCGTGTCATCACTGGTGGCAACGGCTCTTCCGTTCACCCTGGAGCTGGCGATCCTCGGCACGGTCTTCGGCGTCGTCTTCGGCATCGCGCTCGGCGTGGTCGCTGCCACCCACAAGGGCAAGTGGGCCGATGCGCTGGGGTCGATGATCGGTGTCGCGGGTGTCTCCATGCCCGTGTACTGGCTGGGAATCCTGCTAATCACGGTCTTCTCGGTGGATCTCAAGCTGCTGCCCGTCGGGGGTGCCGCCACCGTCTCCAGTGTCATCCTGCCGTCGGTGACCCTGGGCGTCTTCTCCATGGCTGTCGTCTCTCGCATGACCCGCTCAACCATGCTGGACACGCTGGACCAGGACTACGTCCGGACCGTCCGCGCCAAAGGTGTCCGCGAACGCACGGCTGTTCGCCACGCCCTGCGGAACGCGTTCATCCCGATCCTGACGGTCATCGGCCTGCAGTTCGGCACGCTGCTCGGTGGAGCCGTCCTGACGGAGACCGTATTCAGCTGGCCAGGGATCGGGCAGCTGCTGGTCACGTCGATCAATGCCCGCGACTTCCCCGCCGTACAGGGGATCGTCCTCACGTTTGCCGCAATGTTCGTGATCGTCAACATCATCACCGATCTGCTGTACTCGGTGGTCGACCCGCGAGTGAGGCTGTACAGATGAGCGATACGACGCCCACGGTCCTGGTTGCCAGTCCAGAGCTCGATGCGCCACCCGACGGCTCTCCTTTGCCAAGAGGCTGAGAATATTTGCCGCTAACAAGGCGGCCCTGGCCGGCCTAGCGATACTTCTGATTTTCGTGTTCCTGGCCGCGTTCGCCCCGCTGCTGACGAGCCAGGATCCGACAGCGCAGAATATCGCCGCGGCGTTCCAGACACCCAGCTCCCAGCACTGGCTGGGCACGGACGATCTGGGTCGGGACATCCTGGCACGCATCATGTATGGAGGTCGGTACACCTTGCTGATCGGGCTGGTGGCGGTGTCGATCGCCACAGTGATCGGCGTGCCGTTGGGGCTGATCTCCGGATATCTGGGCGGCCTGGTGGACACCGCGATCCAGCGGTGCACCGACATCATGCTCTCGTTCAACCCGTTTCTTCTGGCCTTGGTCCTGGTCGCCGTCTTCGGAGTTGGCGCGAAGAGCGTCACCATCGCGGCCGGAATCGGTGTGATACCGCAGTTCATTCGACTGGCGCGTGGCCAAGCACTCACGATTCGCGAGGACGTCTATGTCGAGGCCGCGATCGCGTTCGGGGAGAAGCCAATGGCGATCTTGCGACGCCACGTCCTGCGCAATTCGTTAACGCCGATCATCGTGTATGCCACGCTGAACATCGGACTGACGATCCTGGTCGCGGCCGGCCTCGGGTTCCTCGGGCTCGGTGTGCAGCCGCCTGCCCCTGAGTGGGGGACGATGCTGGGCGAGGCACGGGCATACATCTTCCACTCGTCATACCAGATGACCTTCCCGGGGCTGGCGATCTTCCTCGCAGTCCTCAGCTTCAACCTGTTGGGGGACGGTCTGCGCGACGCGTTCGACCCGAGCCTGCGGGACTAGGGGGAACGCGATGACTGAGCCGATTCTGTCAATTCAGGACTTGAGAGTGACGTTCCGCAGCCGTAGCGAGAGCGTGCACGCCGTGGACGGAGTGAGCTTCGACGTGTACCCGGGCGAAACGGTAGGCGTCGTAGGCGAGTCAGGCTCGGGAAAGAGCGTCACGATGCTTTCGATCCTTCAGCTGCTGCCACAGACCAGCCGCGTGGTGACCTCCGGGCGGGTTCTCTTTCAGGGCAAGGACGTCCTGAAGGCATCACAGCGCGAACTACGCCACATCAGGGGCCGCGAGATTGCGCTCATCCCCCAGGACCCGATGACCTGTCTGGACCCGGTGCTGCGGGTGGGCGGGCAGTTGCGGGAGGCGATCCGGGCGCACAACGCGGTGCCCAAGGCTGAGCAGCGTCGACGCGGGGTCAAGCTGCTCGATTCCGTCGGTCTCCCCCAGCCCGAGCGGCAGTACGGACAGTTCCCGCACGAGTTCTCCGGCGGGATGCGGCAGCGGGCAATGATTGCGATGGGCATGGCGAACGGCCCGTCGCTCCTCATCGCGGACGAGCCGACCACCGCGCTGGATGTCACGATTCAGGCGCAGGTGATGGACATCCTCCGCGCAGCGCAGGCCGAGACGCAGGCCGGTCTGGTGCTCATCACGCACGACCTGGGGCTCATTGCGGAGATGGCCGATCGGGTCGTCGTGATGTATGCGGGCCACGTCGTGGAATCCGGCGACGTTCGGACCATCTTCGCTCAGCCTCGCCACCCTTACACGCTCGGGCTGCTGGGCAGCCTCCCGCAGACGGGCGGAGACCAGGACTGGCTGCGTCCGATCCCGGGGAGTCCGCCCGATCTGGCGCGGGTTCCGTCCGGGTGCCCGTTCCATCCTCGCTGTCTGCACAGCCGTGGCCGAGAGATATGCAGCACGCAGCGGCCGGAACTGACGCCGGCCGGAGAGACCGGGGCTCATCAGTCCGCCTGTCACTTTGCGAACGAGCTCGACAACGAGACCGTGCACGATCTGCTCAAGGCCGCGGAGGACATCCAATGAGCCCCTCACCAGAAGCTGTACGTGATCTGTCCGAGAACGCCGAGGTCATCCTGGAGGCGACGGACCTCGTCAAGCACTTTCCCGTCACGCACGGCCTGATGCGGAGGCAAACCGGAGCCGTGCACGCCGTCGACGGAGTGAACCTCCAACTGCGCGTAGGAGAGACACTGGGTGTTGTCGGCGAATCCGGTTGCGGCAAAACGACACTCGGTCGCACCCTGATCCGCCTGCTGGATCCAACTGAAGGGAAGCTCGAGTTCCAGGGGACGGACATCACGACCCTCGCGGCCGGCCAGATGCGCCCGCTTCGGCAGGACATGCAGATCGTCTTTCAGAACCCGTTCGCGTCCTTGGACCCACGGATGACCGTGCACGACCTCATCGCCGAGCCGCTACGTGTGCACGGCAGGTACAAGCGTGGCCGCTCGGGCGCTCGGATCGCGGAGCTGATGGACACGGTCGGGCTCAGCACGCAGTACGCGAAGCGGTATCCGCACGAGTTCTCCGGCGGGCAGCGCCAGCGGATCGGCATCGCCAGAGCACTTGCCCTGAACCCCAAGTTGCTCATTCTCGACGAGCCCGTCTCCGCGCTGGATGTGTCCATCCAGGCGCAGGTCGTCAATCTGCTCAAACGGATCCAGGACGATCTCAGGATCGCCTACGTCTTCATCGCGCACGACCTGACGGTCGTGCGGCACATCTCCGATCGAGTCGCGGTGATGTATCTGGGCAAGATTGTCGAGACGGGCACCCGTAACGACGTTTATCACGCACCGAGCCATCCCTACACACAGGCGTTGCTGTCTGCTGCCCCTGTCCCGGACCCTACGGCGCGCGGTGTTCGGAAGAGAATCGTCCTCACCGGTGACGTGCCCAGCCCGGTCAATCCGCCCTCCGGTTGTCCCTTCCGCACGCGGTGTTGGAAGGCCCAGGAGATCTGCGCGGAGGAAATGCCGGAGCTAACCGACCGCGGTCAGGGTCATCCTGTGGCGTGCCACTTTCCTGCGATTGACCAGTCGGTGACACTATCTGCCCAACCCATCACGGACCGATGAGCTCAACACAACATGCGATAGGGAGCGTGCAGAGGAGGGGGCGACCGCATCGCATCGGTCAACCTAATGTCGACACCCACAGCGATGTGCGCTGTCCGGCTAGCCTCCTGCGCCCATCGCGGGCATTGACCACCAGGACGCCCAGGTAGGTCACCGCTAGTGGTCCGTCTCGTCATTGATTAACTACTTCCGTGAGCTTGCGGCGTGCGCGGGTGACCTTGGCCAGGATCGACTCGGCGGTCGCGGTCCATACGAACGGAGTCGGATCCTCGTTGTTGGCCTGCAGGTAGTCCTCGATGGCGGCGATCAGATCGGGCACCGAGTTGAAGCTGCCACGCCGGATCGCCTTGACGTCCAGGTCGCGGAACCAGCGTTCGACTTGGTTCAACCAGGACGACGAGGTCGGGATGAAGTGCAGGTGGAACCGCTTGTGCCGCGTCAGCCAACGCTGAACGTCGGCGTGCTTGTGAGTGCTGTAGTTGTCCAGGATCACGTGAATCGCTTGCCCTGTGGGCACTTCAGCGTCGATGACCTTCAGGAACTTCAGGAACTCCTCGTGCCGGTGCCGGTCGAAGCAGCGCCCGGTCACTTCGCCGGTGAGCACGTTCAACGCCGCGAACAAGGTGGTCGTGCCGTTGCGTTTGTAATCGTGAGTCATCGTCGCACCGCGGCCCTTGATCATCGGCAGCGATGCCTGGGTGCGGTCCAGCGCCTGGATCTGGGATTTCTCATCCAGGCACAGCACTACCGCCTTGGCCGGTGGGTTCAGGTACAACCCGACCACGTCGGTCAGCTTCTCCTCGAACCGCGAGTCGTTGCTGACCTTGAACGTGTCGACCCGGTGCGGCTTGATCCCCAGGTCGTGCCAAATACGTTGCACCGTCGCCGAACTCACGCCCGCATGCTTAGCCATCGTGCGGCACGACCAGTGCGTCTGCCCCGCGGGCTTGGTGTGCAATGTGTCGTGCACGATCGCCTTGACCTGCTCCTCGCTGATGCTCGCCTTGCGACCGCGTCCCTGACGGACCTGCCCCAGCTTGGCCAACCCCTCTTCCTCGAACCGCGCCCGCCATGCCCGCACCGTCACCGGCGTCACCCCGACCTCCGCCGAGATTCGTGTGTTAGCAACACCATCCGCCGCCAGCAGCAACACCCTCGCCCGCTGCACCTGCCGATGCGCAGCAGTCTGAGACCGGGACAACTGTTCCAAAGTGGCCCGCTGACTATCCGACAGCAGCAACGGCGGGGCTGCAGGTGCGCTCATGAAGCAAGAATACAGCGAATGCCACTATTTATTTGCGAGACACACCACTAGAACACCTCCAACGGTCGGGGAACTGTGCTCGATATGGAAAGTTCATCTACCCCTTTGGAGGCCGAGTATGGCCCGACAGACACCCGCACCGCCGCCGAAGAAACCACCTAGGCCGGGGCGACCAGCGCCCAATTCGGTGACGACCTCCCATCCCCGTCGGATCCGCCCTCCGGATGCCGGTTCCACACCAGGTGTCCGCTGGCGTTCGACCTGTGCAGCACGAAGGTCCCCGAGTTGCGACCCGTTCCCGGTGGCCTCGCCGCCTGCCACCTTGTCCGACCCGATGGAACCGGCAGCGAGTTACAAGTCAGCCTGTTGAGGAGAAATGCGTGATGTTCACCACCCGTCCCACTCTTGAAGGCACCTTCGGCGCGGTGTCCTCGACGCACTGGATCGCCTCGCAGGTGGCAATGCGCATTCTGGAGCAGGACGGCAATGCCTTCGACGCCGCAGTCGCAGCGGGGTTCGTGCTGCATGTTGCCGAGCCGCACCTCAATGGCCCCGGTGGCGAGGTCCCGGCGGTCGTCGCCACTGCGTCCGATCCTGAGCCCCGGGTGCTTGCGGGGCAGGGACCGGCACCGGCGGCGGCCACCATTGATCACTACACGTCGCTGGGGTTCGAGCTCGTCCCTGGCTCGGGGCTGCTGGCCGCAGCAGTGCCCGGAGCAGTCGACGCGTGGCTGCTGTTGTTGCGTGACTACGGAACGAAATCGTTGGGAGTCGTTCTCGAACCAGCAATTTCATATGCGGAGCACGGCATTCCCGTTCTGGAGCGTGTTACCGCCACCGTGGAGAGTGTGCGGGAGCTCTTCGAGCAGGACTGGTCGACCTCTGCCTCGCTGTGGCTGCCTGGTGGCAACGCACCACAACCCGGCTCTTTGTACCGCAACCCTGCGTACGCGCGCACGCTGCAGCGCCTCGTCGAGGAGGGCCGGGCCGGTGGCACCGACCGGACCGTCCAGATCGACGCCGCGCGACGCGCCTGGAGTTCCGGATTCGTGGCTGAGTCAATCGATGCCTTTGTCCGCACGCCGCACGCCGACTCCAGTGGTCAGTCGCACCCCGGAGTGCTCACGGGCGACGACATGGCGTCCTACGAAGCACAGTGGGAGTCCCCCGTCACCGTGGACTGGGAGGGTGTCACGGTGGCCAAGGTTGGCGCCTGGTCTCAGGGCCCGTCGATGCTGCAGACCCTTCGCCTTCTAGACGCGCTTGATGATCCAGCCGCACTCGATCCCGACACTACGCATGGCATCCACGCCATCACCGAGTCGATCAAGCTCGCATTCGCCGATCGGGAGGCCTGGTATGGCGACGTGGACGACGTACCGATCCATTCACTCCTATCGTCCGAGTACGCCGCTCAGCGAGTTGGCCTGATCGGCGATCGGGCATCGGCGGAACTACGTCCAGGTAGCCCCAGCGGCCGCACCCCGAAACTGGCCACTTACCTCAGTGAGCGCGCCCGACAAGGGCCGGCCTCCAAGGACGCCACGCTGGGCGAACCGACCGTCGACGCCAAGGGCGTCACTCGCGGTGACACCTGCCATGTGGACGTCGTCGACCGCTGGGGGAACATGATTTCTGCGACCCCGAGCGGCGGCTGGTTACAGAGCTCGCCCACCATCCCTGAGCTCGGCTTCGCACTTGGCAGCAGGCTTCAGATGCTCTGGCTGGAAGAGGGTTTGCCCACCTCGCTGCGGCCCGGTAAGAGGCCACGGACCACCCTGACGCCAACGATGGTCCTTCGCGACGGACTGCCGATTCTTGCCTGCGGCTCCCCGGCGGCGACCAACAGGAGCAGTGGCAGTTGCTGTTCCTGTTGCGGCATCTGGTCGGAGGGCAGTCTCTGCAAGAGGCTATCGACGCCCCCGCGTGGCACACCGCCAGCTTTCCGGCATCCTTCTACCCCCGCGACATGTCGCCTGCGACTCTCATCGTCGAAGATCGTCTGCCCCTCGATGTCAAGGATGCTCTGTCGGCCAAGGGGCACGATGTTCGTGAGGCGGGCCCTTGGGCGCTCGGCCGCATGTGTGCGGTGACCCGGGACCCCGCCAGCGGGATCCTGCGCGCAGGCGCCAACCCCCGCGGGATGCAGGGCTATGCGTGCGGCCGCTGAAAATCCACTCAGCGTTGGGTCGGCGGTGACGAGACGGACGAGCGCGGCGGCGACCGGCGGATGACCTCCTCCGTCCCGCGGGGTGTGCCATACGGCGCAGCCCAAACTCGTCGCCGATTGACGATCGGTGTACGGGACGATCTCTCCCCCGCCTGCCGCAACTCGCCCATACTGGTGCGCGAAGAGGATCGCCAATCGTCGACCCGTGGTGCCGACCTTCGCGCCGGCTTGTGCTGCCGCGGCGAAATATCCGGTGATGGTGGCGGCGGATGCAGGCAACGGTTCGCGCCGTGCAGTTGCGTACCAAGACGCGAATTCACGTAGTTCGAAGGTATCCGCGCATTGTGTTGGCGGCTTTGGCCGCTTCAACGTAACCAGCTTCCGCCTCCGACAGTGGGACTTTGTCGAGAAGGGCAGCAGGGTCACTACTCTCGATACCTGCGGGGAAGTGGTCACTCATCGGTTGCTTCGCTCTGGCCACGAGCTATCAACCGGTTGGTCAGCTCGACCGCCGCGAGGTAATTCCAGAACACCCAGTCGAGGAACACGTCCTGGTCGTAGTCGGTGTGCTGCTTCGCATCGTGGTGGCGGATCCAGAATTCGTTGGCGATCTGGAAGAGCGCGCCTTCGTCCTTGCTGCGCAGATGCACTTTGAGGAGCGGGCGCCTGTTTTCCAGGACGTCGGCCAAGTCTTTGCAGGCACTGCGCTTATCGGCGGTGGCAGCGGACCGACTTCGAAACAGTCTGATCGCGTGGTCGATGCGGTCCTGATTGCTGGACCCGTCGGGGATATCGACCCGCACGGCCTCGATCAACTCGTCACGAGGGTCCTGGGTGACGGTCACGACCAAGCCGCGGTCACTTCCAGTATCGGCCAGCCGGTAGCCAAGCTGGTACTTCTTCAAAATTGTGTTCGTCTGCCACCGGTATACGGCCTGACCGCTGCGCTCGTCACAGTCCCCGTAGTCGTAGTGATCGGCGTAGAAGCTGTGCTCGTAGCGGACTCGAGGTCGAGCCACAAGATCGTGCACGACCTCCACCAGAGTGAGGAACTGCTCTTGAGGTAGGCCGTCTGGCTGCGCAGGAGTCACAAGCATGAAAGGGACTCGGATGTCCTCGAGCAGGTGGGGCCAGATCAGTCGGCGCAGTGTCGCGTGGTGGTCGCTTTCTGTGTCGCTGTCAGGACATTGACTGCCCGCCGAGAGTTCGAAATACCCGTTCCTGTCCAGCCCGTTGACAGCGTTCGCCCATTCAGCCTGGGCGCTGGCCCATGGTTCGTCGATGAACGGAGGGGCATCCTCGATCGATCCAACCAGGCCCATCCGTTCGGCGTAGTACTGCTTCCGCCGATATGGCGGCAGTTGATCCACGATCTCCAGAAGCTGCTGGCCCCATCGCCGACTGGGGTCCAGCGGCTCCAGCGCAGACCGCCAAACGTTGGTATCCCACGAAGGATCCGCCAACGCCAGCAGGTCGGCGCGCGGATGCGGACCTCGGAACGCCTCGTCGACCAGCAGCTCAAGCTGCTTTCGAATGTTGTCAGGTCGTTGCAGGATCATGGTCAGCTCATCGCGCACAAGCTGGTGAGGCCACATCAGCGCGTACCCGGAGGGCGGATCAGTCGGGTCGATCATGCTCCAAGCGTAGGGACGCCTCACCGGCTTGCTGGACACAATCAACAGTTGTATTCGATTGGGTTAGTCGTCGCGAACGATCCGCAAGAGAGGTAATGGGTCGTGAGTCGTCCGGCAGTCGCTCCCGTCGATCACCAGTACCGGATAGCGCACCAGCCGGGGCAGTACCTCGTCGGGTTCACCAACCGGTTCGGTTGCTTACACAGCACTCGGTGCGCACGTGACATGGGGAGGGTCCGATCGTGGCTGCAGCAGTTCTGCCGGCGACAGTCAGCGCGGACAGCTCGACATTCGCCTATGTAGCGTTTCAACCCGTGGCACCGAAGTCGGGCGACTTCGAACTAGGCGCGGTCGGTCACGGGGCCGCGGCCGGCACCGTGGCGTCGCTGTTATGTCATGTCGTCCAGGCGTGGGGTGAACACCGCGGGCCTAGCAATCAGCGACTACCAGGCACGAACCGCCCAAAGCTAGCCCATCCACTCATTACATAGCACCGCTCCGGCAGACAATCCTGCCGTGGCGAGGCAAAGCGCTGACTGCAGCCCAAGTTGCGGCACTGTTGGTAGGTCCCCGCGTTGAGGGGTTGTGATAAATCGGCTGTATGCCGTTAGATCCTCGGTTGCGTTGGAAACGCGCACTCGCTCAGAGCCTTCTTCACGGGCACTTTCGCGAAGTAGCCCGCCCCGAAGCAGATGCATTGCAAGACGTACCAGAATTGCTCGGCAGATGTGAGTTTCGCGGCTCCGATCTCACTGAGTGCCTTCTTCGTTGGGATTTTTGTGAAGTAGCCCGCGCCAAATGCGATGCATTGCAAGACGTACCAGAACGCTTCAGCGCCTGTCGTCGTCGGGGTGCGGGCCACCCCCTGATGCGAAGCGGCGGCGCTCCCTGTTGATGGAGAGCCCCCGGGGTTGAACCGTTTCCCCATTCGCTGCCTGTGGCGTCGTCCCTGCTCATGCCTGCTCCCTCCGCGAACTGCCGTCTCCGGCGTGACGCGGCGATCGTACTCGGTCGGCAGGAACAACATGATTTCTTTGCGCATTCGGAGCGTGCCCGCAAGACGGAGCTTGTCCGGCGCTAGCGGGCTTGTGAAACCATCGGCGGCATGAGCCGCCCGCCGCGCACCCTCCGCCAAGTGCGCATGCATTTCTTTTTGGTGGCGATTGTCGCTGTCGTTATGGCAATGAATTTGGCCGTGGCTTTGGGGGAATCCTCGCGGGTGCGATCGGTCGTCTGCTGCGTTGCCCTGGTGTCGTGCGTTGTCATGTTCGGGTTGGATGCCCGCTCGATGAAGGCCGCACGTCTGGCTCGTCGAGAATGAGTGGAACATCTCACCCGATATCGATGCCGACGATCTGTACAGCCAAGTTTCCGTCCGTCGTGCTTCTTCGCAAAGCTGCCCGATAGACGAACCATCACCGGTGACAGCCGGCGGCGAATCGGACCTCGGCGTCCAGATCTCCGAGACCGTCCCGCACGGTGTCCTAAACGGGACGGTCAGCGCAGTGACCTTCACCGATTGCCGATCGGTGGGTGAGACGCGTTGGTTCCGGATCGCCGCGCGGTTAGCTCGACCTGATCGTTAACGATGATGAGCGTGTGCCCCAGTGGCGACTTCGCGGCTCGCGCCCTGTTAGGACAAGCGGACTACCCATGGGTGCGGCAGCAAGGCACCATTCCTTGCGCGGTGACTGCAGCGTCCCGCTACCGTCGTGGTCGTGGCCGTTCTGAACTGCGACAGGATCGTCGATGACGGTGACTCCCTCCTGGGTCGACGGAGCCGCACCTGGCCGACGGTGTACGCAGTCGTGTCCGGGTTTGAGCTGCTGTACGGAATCTTGCTGCTCGCGCAGGCATCCGCGCGCGGGGGTCTCTATGTGCTCCCTGGTGTCTGCTTTGCACTGTTGGCAGTCACATGGAGCGTTCCTGCGGTAGTCGATGTTCAAGGCGTGCGTGCCATCGGCCGTCTTCGCCGAGTCCCCTGGGCGAACATCGCAGCCATTCACAGCCCCGACAGTCACGAAAGCAGCGTGGTGGTCGTGCTCGCGAGCGGCAAGCGCGTGCAAACCGGCTTCCCGGTGGCCATGTTGTCGCGCATGGCTGCCCTGCGGGATAACGCGCAACATCGCCTCACAGCAAGCTGACCCGACCATCATGTCGGCACCATCCACGGCAGTTGAGATTTACGTTGGCGTGACGATCGTCCTACGGGCATGCTCCAAGTCGAGCGTGTTGTGAATCGGCTTGGGTGCCCGCTGCTCATCGAGGCCGCTCGGGCGCACGACTGGTCCGCCGTGGTTGTAGCCCAGGCACGTTGCGGGGTCAGTCCGGCAGGGTCACTTGCGGCCGAAGACGTGCAGGAGGTTCGCACGGCGGCGTTGACGGCGTTCACGTCTCTCGCGTCCAGCTTTTTGGTATGGATATTCGAATCCGTCAACCATTGGTCGCACACGGTCGAGCTCGCGATGGAGCACGTCGTCATAAGTGCGCCGATCGAATCGGATGCTCGGAAAGAGACCCGGGTCGCCCAGCGCGGATATTTCATCGGTGTATTCGTACTGCAGTCCGATCAAAGCGCCAAGTGACGGTTGCTGCATCGACGTCGAGGCGGGTGGTGATGACACCGCAGTCGCGGCCCGCGCATTCCGGGCAGTCGTAGAGAGAGACCCCTTCGCTGCCGAGGTCGGGCGAAGTTAGACCGAGAAGGCGCTCCAGCGCAGCCCCAGTCTCGATCGGCCACTCTTCTCCTACGACACCGACCTTGTCCAGTGGTGCACCAACGGTCGCCGTCAAGTAGTTGAGAACACGGTCACCGTCGACGGTGAAATCCAGGTAGCTCACTGGTGATTTACGCAGACCGTCGGCGCGCAGGAAGGTTGTTGCCCCGTCTTTGACGGTCAGGTCTCGGTCAGCTGGGACGAATCCAAATCGCGAAGTCTGCACGGTCCACATCCTCCCAGTCGGGCGCACCGGTGTGGCAATCATTTCAGGGCAGCGGACGTGGAGGGTGTCAGATCTTTTGTGTAAGTGATCGGTCTTGATCCGGAAGGAAGACTGATGACTGTGACGAAGAAGCCGAAGAAGGACGAGCAGGATCTGGAACCGGGCGCCCGCAAGCTCGGGCGGGCCTTGTTCAGTGAAGAGTTCTTGGACGAGATGGTCACCCGATCGCGTGAGCAGGGTGTGCCCTTGACGGGCAAGGACGGGTTGATGGGCGAGCTGCTCAAGGCCACTCTCGAGCGCGGGATGCACGTCGAGCTGACTGATCATCTCGGCTACGACAAGCACGAGCGCCGCCCCGATAGCACTGGTAACGCAAGAAATGGGACCACGCCGAAGACGTTGGCGACCGAGGTCGGCGACGTGACCGTGGATCAGCCACGTGATCGGGCCGGGTCGTTCGCCTCGGCGTTGGTGCCCAAGCACGCCCGCCAATTGGGCGGGCTGGCCGACATGATCATCAGCTTGTACGCCGGCGGGATGACGATCCGCGATATTCAGCATCACCTGGCATCCACCATCGGCTCGGACCTGTCACACGAGACGATCAGCAACCTGACCGACGCGATCGGTGAGGAAGTCAAAGCCTGGCAGTCGCGGCCGTTGGAGCCGTTCTACCCGGTGATCTACCTGGACGCGTTGATGATCAACATCCGCGACGGCGGGCACGTGTCCCGGCGTGCCGCGCACGTCGCGGTCGGCGTCGACATCGACGGCGTCAAACACGTGCTGGGCATCTGGATCCAAGCCGCCGAAGGCGCGAAGTTCTGGGCCGGCGTGTGCGCCCAGTTGGCCAACCGTGGCATCAAGGACGTGCTGATCATCTGCTGCGACGGGCTGAGCGGGCTGCCCGAGGCGATCCAGGCCCAGTGGCCGCGCAGTGTGGTGCAAACCTGCACCGTGCACTTGATCCGGGCGTCGATGCGGTTCGTGGCCTACGGCGACTACAAGGCCTTCACCAAGGCGTTGAAGCCGATCTACACCGCGGCCGATGAGGCTGCAGCGCGTGCGGCCCTGGACGAGTTGGCCGCCTCACCACTAGGGGTCAAGTACCCGGCCGCGGTCGCGACGTGGACCAGCGCGTGGGACCGGTTCACCCCGTTCCTGGACTTCGGACCGGCCGTGCGCAGGGTCATCTACACCACCAACTCGATCGTTATCTTGAGGCAATCCTGTGGTGTCTTTGACGTCGTTGAGGGAGTGAATCGGTCCCTGATCCTGCGTGCTGGACGTGCTTATCTACAGCCGTCCAGCAGGCTCGGTCTTGGGAGGTTCGTTGTTCGTAACACGAGTGGTGGTGTCCGGCTCGCGGCGTGAGTCGTGGACGGTGGTCGGCGACGACGGACTGGTCGTCGGGCCCGCTGAGCGGTTCTTGTCGTTCCTGACCGACGCGGGCAGGTCGCCGAACACGGTCAAGGCGTACGCGCACGATTTACGGGACTGGTTCTCCTACTTGGCGCATCACGAAATCGATTGGGCTGCAGTCGATACGGAGAACGTTGCTGGTTTCGTGGGCTGGCTGCGGCTACCACCGTCGGCTCGCGGTGAGGATGTGGCGGTGCTACCGGTCGGCGAGTATTGCTCGGCTGCGACGATCAACCGCAAGCTCGCCGCGGTCGGGTCGATGTACCGGCACGCGAGCAGGTGCGGGGTGCCGGTGCATGCGTCGTTGACCATGTGGCGCCCGTCGGGCCGCCGCGGTGGTGCCCGCTCGTTCCTGCACCATGTGTCCAAATCGAAGCCGACCCAGGTCCCGGTCGTGCGGGTTCGGGCGGCGCGCCGCACTCCGAGGACGCTGACCGGTGACGAGGTGGCCATGTTGCTGGGCGCGTGCACCCGGGCCAGGGACCGGTTGCTGGTGTCCGTGTTGGCCGACACGGGCATGCGCGTGGGTGAGGCACTCGGGTTACGGCATGAGGATTGGGATGCGGCCGAGTGCCAAGTGCGGGTCGTACCCCGCGACAACGATGATCGGGCACGCTCGAAATCGGCTGTGCCACGGACGATTCCGGTCCCTGCTGGGCTGGTGCGGTCGTATGCGGACTACTTGCATGACGAGTACGGCGACCTGGACAGCGACTACGTGTTCGTCAACTTGTGGGGCGGCCGTATCGGCTCACCGATGGCCTACCCGGCGGTGTATGACCTCGTCCGCCGGCTACGCACAAGGACCGGGATCGACTTCGACCCGCACTGGCTGCGACACACCTACGCGACCGAGATGCTCCGCCGTCAGGTACCGATCGAAGTCGTCTCGACGCTGCTGGGTCACGCGTCGGTGACCACGACCTCGACCACCTATGCGCACCTGAGCGTTGCCGACACCCGCGCCGCGCTGGTCCGTGCCGGGCTGCTGGACCAGGACGCGTCATGACCGGCGACGTCACGTTGTCGCTGATCGACGGCGGCGTTGATGCTGCGTGGACGGCACGTGTCCAGTCCGTCGTTCGGCCGGAGTTCGCTGCCGGCCGGCTGATCTTCGACGCGACGGATCCGGCCGTGTCGGCTGGTGCGTGCCGGGTAACCGGCTGCGACCGGATCGCCCGCGGCCAGGGGATGTGCGCCGGTCATCACCTGCGGTGGGCCAAGGCCGACCGGCCCGACATTGACCAGTTCGTGGCGACGACCGACCCGGGCTGGGCTCGTGGGCGCCCGAACCGGTGTTGCCGCGTCGCTGGCTGCGGGTACGGTCTCGCCCGAAAAGGACTGTGTCAGTTGCATGCTCAGCGGTGGGAACGCTCCGGACGCCCGGACCTGACCAGCTGGCTCGCCTCGGATCCACCGCCGGTGAAGGCGCCGATCGGCGCCGCGTGCCTGATCCCCGGGTGTCCGCTATGGCCTCAAGCAGCCGGACCGTTCTGTCATACGCACCACAACACGTGGCGGACCAACGGACGCGGCGACCCAGCGGTGTTCGCGCAGCAGTTCGCCGCCAAGCGTGTCCCGGCCGATCAGATCATCGACCTGTCCGGGCTGCCTGAGCCGTTGCGGTGGGAACTGGCCTACGTCATCCAGCGCCGCCACGACGAACGCACCACCCGCACGCCGCCGGAGGTCGTCGCCCGCGTCGTGACCTTCCTGACCCGATCCGACACCACGAGCCTGCTCGAGCGCGACGAGCGGTCGTGGCGGGACGTGTTCACCACCAGCGGCCGACACGACACCAACGGACGAGCGCTGCTGGTGCACGCGCACCGGTGTGTCAGCGACTTGGCCGACGGTGCCGGGTGGGATGCCGAATACGTCCGTGGGACATGGCGATTGCGGCGCCTGGGGTACCCAGGAACCTCACCTTGGACTTCACTGTGGTCACCCAGTCGTGGCTGGTGGACCTGGCCAAGCGATGGACCAGGCAGCGGATGTCCACCGGTGTCGGCTTGGAAGCAGTCCGCCGCGGACTGACCGCTGTCACCCGGTTCGCCGGATACCTGGCCCGGGCTGGAGTCACCGGGCCCGAGCACGTCACCCGGATCGTGCTGGAGGGCTACCTCGCCGAGTTGGCCGCCGGCATCGACAGCGCCCACCGGCGGCAGGTCCACATCGGGCAGCTCCGCGCGTTCCTCCAAGCGATCCGGCAACACGCCTGGGCAACCTTGGATCCGACCGCTGCGCTGTTCAAGGACGACAACCCGCCCCGACCCGTGCGAGGCCCCCGCGCGATCACCGAGCAGGTGATGGCGCAACTGGAAACACCCGCCGCGATCGCCGCGTGGACCGACCCGGCCAAAGCGCTGATCACCCTGATCTTGATCCGCTGCGGGCTACGCGTCGGCGACGCCACCCGACTGGACTACGACTGCCTGATCACCGACGGCCACGGCGGCACCTACCTGCGGTACACCAACCACAAGATGAACCGGGAAGCCCTCGTGCCCGTCGACGAGGAACTTCACGGCCTGATCACCGACCAGCAGACCCGGATCACCAGCGGACCCGCACAGCCAGTGGTGTTGTTCCCGCGCCCGACCAAGAACCCCGACCAGGTGATCCCGATGAGCACCGGCACCTACCGGGCCGCGCTGTACCAGTGGCTCGAATCCCTTGACGTACGAGACGAACACGGCCACCGGGTGCACCTGACCCCGCACCAGTGGCGGCACACCCTGGGCACCCGGCTGATCAACAAGGACGTCCCCCAGGAAGTCGTGCGCCGCATCGTGGACCACGACTCGCCACAGATGACCGCCCACTACGCCAGGCTGCACGACGACACCGTCCGCCGTCACTGGGACGCTGCCCGCAAGGTCGATATCACCGGCGCCGTCATCACCGACGATGCAGTCGGGCCGTTGGCTGACGCCGCGTGGGCCGGTCACCGGATCGCCACCGCGACCCAGGCATTGCCGAACGGCTACTGCGGGCTACCGATACAGAAGGCCTGCCCGCACGCGAACGCCTGCCTGACCTGCCCGATGTTCCTGACCACCAGCGCACACTTGCCAGCACACCGGCAACACCGGTCCCAGGTCATCGAGCTGATCACTCGTGCCGAAGCCGAAGGGCGCACCCGGGTCGCCGGCATGAACCAGCAAGTCCTGACCAACCTGGACGCGATCATCACCGCTCTCGAACAACCCAAGGAGAGCCGGTGAGAGCTGACAACAGTCGCCACCTTGCCCGGGCCGCACGGACCCGCGCCGAGCAGACCCGCCGCCGCGCCATCCTGGCCGTCCGACACCTGACCCGGACCGGGCAACCCCTGACCGTCACCACCCTCGCGAAGGAAGCCAGCGTGTCCAGGTCATGGCTGTACACCCAGCCCGACCTGCTGGAGCAGATCCACGCCCAACAGCACCGCACCCCAACGAGATCCACAGTCCCGGCACGGCAAGCAGCCAGCGATCCTTCCCTCAAACAGCGGCTCCAGATCGCCAACCAACGCATCCGAGACCTACAGGCCGACAACCAGCAACTACGCGACGCCCTCGCGCAAGCACTCGGAGACCACCGTGCGACACGCCCGGCAACCACCCCAGACTGACCAAATTCCCAGGCGTCAGCAGCCCGGCAGAACGATGCCTGCCGGACACGTCCACCACGCAAACCCGCAGGTCAACGGCCTGCCAGCCACCAGCGCTCAAGATAACCACCGAGTCGCTGAACTACCAGCTGCGCAAGATCATCAAGAACCGCGGCCAGTTCCCCTCCGACGACGCGGCAATCAAACTGCTATGGCTCGCGATTCGCAATATCGAAGACAAACGCGACCGTGAACGCGCGAAACAAACCAGCCGCGGGAAGCAACGTCAATCAGTGCCCCGCCTCGTCGAAGGAGCCGTCGTAACGAACTGGAAACAAGCGATCAACGAGCTCTTCCTGAGCTACCCCGACCGCGTCGAGCCCTACCTCAACTAACCAACACCGACCGCATCACTTACACAGAAATCTTGACAGGCTCCGGACGTGGCCGAGCGGTGCACGGTGCACACCAGGTGTCCGATGACAGATCCCCCTACGGCACCTAACACGCTCGCCCTAGCTCTGCTCCCGTGCAGAGGTAGTGAAGCCCGTACCACAGGGCGTTGTGCATCCCTCTCACCAACGTCACCGCGTCCTCGAAGGTGTCCTCCTCATTGTCGAGAAGGGGAACGACGGCCCCTCTGACTGTCCCCGACGCGCCTGTGATCGGGCCGCTGAAGCGCACTCGTAGGACGACGTCACCGACCTGCGTAGCCCGTGGCTCACGAATTGCCTCAGGGGTCATTGTCATTCCACCGTGACCACCGGGAAGCTCAATCAAGCCCTGCAGTGCCGCTGGCTCGAACAGCGACATGATCTGAAGTGGTGACTTGTGCTTGTCGGTGTTGTTCAGTTCCGCGATCGCTGACATCGCGACCAGCCACTGACCATCATGTGCGCCTCGAAGGTCTTCGAACCTCCCCAGCAGATCCGGGTGGACGTCACCGAGGGCATCCACTCTCTGCTTCCACACTTTCGGCTTCTTCGACATCGGAAAGTAGACCGTCTTCGGATTCGGCGGGGTCTTGCCGTCGAGATGCGCGATCTGCCACGCGAAGGAGTCGGCCGCCGACCGAAGACTCGCAATAGCATTGCCCACGATCGCAGACCAATGCGTCACCGGAGGAGAAGTCCACTCGGTGATCCGATACTCGACGATCCGTCGATCATCCGACACATCCGGCGTTGCCACAACGGGGTGCTCGAGGTTCCAGATATCGACATGAGCACTCAGCTCGTCCACTTGTCCGAGGGCCATGCGCATCTTGATCCACGGCCACGTCGTCAAGTCCTCGCCGCGACGGACCGTCAGCGGCTCATCTGCTGTCACTGTATGGACTCCCTCGAACGCGACGTTTGCCACAGTATGCGTTCGTCGGTGCGGGTGCCGTAATCGGCGCCGCACACGGTGTCGGCCTGCACCGACAGCAGGGGCATTGACGAACGTTTGCAGCAGTTCCACAGCAGATCGGGGCTGGCTTGGGCGAGGTGCTCGTGCAGGAACTCCTGCGGGTCAATCTCGTGGGGTGCAGCGGGCATCGGGGTGCTCCATCCGAGTGGGTTGTGAGAGATTCCTCGAAGGATCAACCCCGGTGACCGCGTTCACGTCGTAGCGACACGATCACCGGATCGGTCGTACACCTAAATCTTTGGACGCAATTAACTGTCCACGCCTGACGCCGCCCCTTCAGGCTCCGGCGATCGCCGAGCTATGACCAACAGGCGAAACCCCGCGGCAGAGTTACGTGCCCCCTGGCCCAACTCTAAAGAGCTAGCAGCTCACCGATTCTTCGATCGCCTACGGCTCAGCGGCCTCAGCACTCGGGCGAGGGAAACCCGGGCATGCGCCCTCAGTGCGCCTCCAAGCAACGCGACTGCGCTCGGCGGACGAGCGCTGACGTCGGGTTCAGCGCCTGCAGCCGCTTGGTCGATGGCGCGAGCGAAGTCTTCGAACATGCGCTTACTCACGTCTCCAGCGAGCGAGCGACCGAATCCCGCGATGCGGCCGGTCAGGAACACCTTGGCGTCCGCATGCAACGAGGTGCCCGCCCCCGATGCAGTGGCGAGCATGACGATGCCTGCCTGCGCGCTTCCGCCGCCGGTGTCCTTGCCCTGAGCATTGAGAACGATGCGGTCGGCCCGCTGCTCGAGGACCTGCGCCAACCCTTGGAAGGAGAGGCGGACCGGCCCGAGTGCGATCCGGGCGCGGCCTCGGTACCAGCCGTCGCCTAGGTCATCCGTAAGTTCGGCACCCGGGAGGCATCGGGCCAACAGCCGCACGTCGCCCAAAACTCGGGCCACGTCAGCTGGGCCGGAGTTGAGTTCACTCGTGAGGTCGATGGCGATGGTGGGCTCGCCCGATGGCAGCTCAATGTGCCGAGGCCCGGAGGTGTCCTCGGGGGCAGCCGTCTCTTGGGCTACGCCCCCGGCCGCGCCAGAGGCGCCAGCAGGAGTGCGGCCCACAAGGGTGCGACTGCCGCAGTTACCCGGACCGGGGATGCCGCAGCGGTGGGCTTCGGCCACTTCATCGACCGCGTCGATAATGTTGCGGTAGCCGGTGCAGCGGCATAGGACTCCGGACAGTTCGGCAGGAAGGTCCTCCCTTGCGACACCTGGTTCATGGGAGAGAAGGTCGTAGGAGCTCATGAGGAAGCCCGGCGTGCAGAATCCACACTGCAAAGCGTGGTGGCGCCCGAACGACTCCTGCAGAGGATGGAGATCATCGACGCGCCCCATTCCTTCGACTGTGGTCACCTCCGCGCCATCGAGCTGGACCGCGAAAAGCAGGCATGATCGGGCGGCCTGGCCGTCGACGAGGACAGTGCACATGCCACAGATGCCGTGCTCGCACCCGACGTGCGTCCCGGTGAGCCCGAGGTGGTCACGCAAAGCGTCGGACAGCGTGACTCGGGCCGGCAGCGTCATGGACACCGGGCTACCGTTGACGGTCAAGGTGACCTCGATCTCGCCGTCGGCCTGCGTCAGGGCCTGCGCGCTGGGTGGGTTCATGCGGATGACACCTCGTGACGGGAGTTGACGGACTTCAGGTAGGCGCGACTGATCTCGCGGGACAGCAGGCCAACGGTGAGCTGCCGGCGGTAGGCCTGGCTTGCATGGGCGTCGCCAACCGTGTCCACGACCTGCGCGGCCACCTCTTCGGCGTACTCGCCCAGCGCCCTGCGGAGGTCCGGTTCACTGGGTGCGCGACCGGTTTGTTCCAGCGCAACTTGGAGCTGCGCAGACACGTCGGCCTTTGCCGGGCGGTCGGAAACGCCGAAGCAGGTGATGGACGCCGCGACGTGGTCGGCGTCGGTCTTCACACGGGCCGCCACCCCCGCCAAGGCGAAGTCGCCATGGCGCCGGGCGACTTCTCCGAAGCCGAACCCCTCCCCCGCCGCCGCGACAGGGAACCTTACGGCTGTAAGCAGCTCGTCCGGTTCCATCACGGTCGTCATCGCGCCGGCAAAGAACTCGCAGGCCGCCACGTCTCGGCTGCCCCGGGAACTGCGCAGCGTCATGGTGGCGTCCAGGCAAGTTGCGATGGCAGGTAGCTCAGCCGAAGGGTCGGCGTGCGCCAGGCTGCCGCACACCGTCCCTCGGCTGCGGATCTCTCGGTGACCCACCCACGGGAGGGCTAGCCGCAGAAGGGGCACCGCCTCTGACACGGGGTCGTACTGGACCTGGCGCTGGCGCACCATGGCCGCGACTCGCACATGGCCGCCGTCCCGACTCAGCTCCTTCAGCTCTGGCACCGCGTTGAGATCGACCAAGGTCGAGGGCCGACCCAGGCGCATCGCCAGCACCGGCACCAGGGACTGGCCGCCGGCCAGTATCTTGGCGCCCTCACGCCCCAGCTCGGCGAGGACTTCCTCGACCGTGCCCGGGCGCACGTAGGCGAATGCGGCTGGCTTCATCGGCCCGTCACCGCCCCTGGAAGACCGGGGGACGCTTCTCCCCGAACGCGGCGACACCCTCGGCGAAGTCCTTGGTCGCACGTAGCATGGCGTACGCCTTCCGCTCGAGCTCGATGCCGGTGTAGAGCGGGCCGTCTACCCCTCGGTCGAGGACCTCTTTGGCTGTCCGCAGGGCAACGGGCGAGTAGCCGAGCAGCATGGTGACGACCTCGTCGACGCGCTTTTGCAGTTCCTCGGCATCCGCGCAGTTGTGCGAGGTCAGGCCCCAGTCCAACGCCTGCTGGCCGGTGATCCGCTCGCCGGTGAGGATGTGGTATTTCGCCCTGGACAGGCCGATGAGGCGCGCCAGACGCTGCGTTCCGCCGCTACCCGGCATCATGCCCAGCTTCATCTCGGGCAGCGCGAAGCGGGATCGGTCGGTCGCGATCCGGATGTCGGCCGCGAGGGCCAGTTCGAGGCCCACTCCAAAGCAGTAACCGTCGATCGCGACGATGACCGGCTTGGGGCTCCTCGCTGCCGCGGTGACGTTCTGACCGAGGTCGGTCAGGTCGATGGGGTCGACCTCCATGAATCCAGCGATGTCGCCCCCGGAGGTGAAGTGCTCGCCGTCGCCGCGGATGACGACGACCTGCACCTTGGGATCCGCGTCGATCTCGTTGAAGCGGTCCTGCATGAGCTGCCGCGTCTCCAGCGTGATGACGTTGTACCGACCGTGGTCGATGGTGAGGTTGGCAACCCGTCCGTCGTGGCTGCGATCAAGCCGGATGTGGCCTCCGGTCAGTGGCATGTCACTTTCCTTCTCTGGTGTTTAGCAGTTGGTGCAGGACGTTTCCGTGGAGAGGCAGCGAGGTGATCTCGATGCCTTCTGGTTCGAGCGCGTCGGCTACGGCGTTGGCGATGGCCACCGGAAGGCTCATAGAGCTTCCTTCACCGCAGCCCTTGGCGCCCAGACGGGTCAGCGGTGACGGCGTTTCAAGATGGTCGCTGACCAGGGGGAAGCAGGACTCCGCCGAGGTCGGGCACAGGTAGTCCATGAAGGTCCCGGCTGTGGGTTGACCTGAGTCGGAGTAGGTCATCTCCTCGAACATCGCGCCACCCATCGCCTGGACGATGGCGCCGTGCACCTGCCCCACCACGAGTGTCTGGTTGAGGATTGTTCCCGAGTCGTGCACCGTCGAGAGCTTCTCGATGTTCACAGACAACGTTTCCTTATCGATGCGGACAACCACGACGTCGGCGACGAAGCCGTAGCAAAGACTGGAATTCACCTGGTCGGTGCGGGATGGCGCTTTGGCCTGGGGCGGGGTGAACGCCGCCTCCTCATAGAGCCGGGCAGAGACTCCCTCGGGCAGCGAGCCGGGGTCCCAGTGGACCAATCCGGCAGCGTGCCTGAAGGCCACGGCCCGGTCGGGCTCGTCGATGACGCGAACCTTGCCGTCCGCCAGCTCGAGCGACGCCGGGTCAGCCTCAAGTAGGACTGAGCCGGCGATCTTGATCGTCTCGGCGATCCGGTCGCAGGCTTCGAGCAGCGCGCTGGTCAGTAGCGGCGCGAAGCGAGAGGAATAGCTTCCGGAGCTGATGGTCCATGGGGTCGTTGCGGTGTCCATCTCCACGCGGGGGCGGACCTGTTCGACGGACAGCCCGAGATGTCGGGCCACGATGTCTCGGGCGACCGTGGCGTGCCCCTGGCCTTGCGGCACGGTGCCGAGCAGAACCGAGACGACCCCTTGGAGGTCCACGCTGACCCGGACGTGCTCCGTCGAACCGGACTTGCCGCGCTTGGCGGTCCGGTCCTGGACCGGCGTAGCCAGACCGACGTAGCCGATGTTGGTGGCAGAGGGATCCACGATGGTGGCTACGCCGATGCCCATCCACTCCCCTCGTTCGCGCGCCAACCGCTGTTCCGCCCGCAGGGCTTCGTAGTCGGCGTTCTTGAGGGCGAGCTGCAGGGCAGCGTGGTAGTCGCCGGAGTCGTAGATGCCCCCGCTGGGGGTGGCATAGGGGAACGCGTCCGCGGGCACCATGTTTCGGCTGCGAAGCTCAGCCGGGTCAATGCCGCACGTTGACGCGACTTTGTCCATGAGCCGCTCAAGCCCGAAGTAGAGCTGCTGGCCGCCGAAGCCCCGGTTGAGTCCGGTCGGCGCCTTGTTGGTGACGACTCCGCGGGCGCGGATTGTGACGTTGTCGATGGTGTATGCGCCAGTGATGTTGCCGAAGCAGCGGTAGAGCGTGCTGGGCTCAGGCGGGCGTAGGTACGCCCCCACGTTATCGATGAGGTCGACCCGCAGGGCGCTCACCAGCCCCTCGTCGTCAACAGCGGCCTCGAGCGTCATGAGGCGGTCGGAACCGGAGGAGCTGGCCAATAGGTGCTCCAACCGGTCCTCCGTCCACCGCACCGGCCGACCCGCATACTTGCTGGCCACGGCCATGAGCGCGATGTAGGGATAGATGGCCGACTTGATGCCGAAGCTGCCACCGATGTCGCCTGGGACGATGAGGCGAAGTGAGGACGTTGGAATGCCCAACGCACCGGCCAAAACGGGGGCCATGGAAAAGGGACCGTGGAAGTTGGCATGGGCGACGACCTCCGGGCCCTCGCGCCCATCGCGCCAATCGGCCACCACCGAGTAGCACTCCATCGGGGTGGAGGAGTATCGCGGGAAAGAGTAGCTGCTGGTTACAACGTGGCTGGCCGCTGCGAAGGCTCCTTCGACGTCTCCGAAGTCGAAGGTCCGATCGGTCGCCACGTTGCTCTGGGCCTGATCGTGAAGTCGGGGAGCGGTCGGCTCCATTGCAGCATCCGTGCGGACGACGGCCTGGAGGGGCTCGTAGTCGATGTCGACGAGCTCTGCCGCATCCTCGGCGGTGTAACGGTCAGAAGCCACGACCACGGCGACCGGCTCGCCAACGAACCGCACCTTGTCTGTTCCCGTCGCGTAGTACGGAGTGGGTGCGGACACGGAGAGGGGAAACGGCTTGAGGGTAGCGAGAATCTCTTCCGGCCCGATCACCGCCGCTACACCGGGGTGACGTCGAGCACGTTCCAGACTCACACCGCGGATGCGCGCATGCGCATGTGGGCTACGCACCACCGTGGCCACGAGCGTGCCGGGCAGCGGGTCCAGGTCGTCGAGAAAGCGTCCTTGCCCAGTCAGCAGGGCGGCATCCTCGATGCGTGCCGATGTCGTCATGTGGTGGTTCCCTCACTGGAGTCCGCTAGGTGGGTGAAGTCGCCCTCGACGAGTCGACAGCGCAGGATCTTTCCGACCGCAGACTTGGGGATCTGGTCGACGACGACGAAGCGTTTGGGCCTCTTCATCGACGGCAGCCCCGACTGGAAGCGGGCGAACCGCTCGACCTTCGCGATGGTCTGGCTCGGCGAATCGCCCGTTGCGCCGACGACGAACGCGGTGACCGCTGAGCCCCATTTGTCGTCGGGAGTCCCGATCACGACGACCTCTCGAAGATCCGGGCACCTCGCGAGGACATGCTCGATCTCCTCGGGGTAGATGTTCTCCCCACCGGAGTTGATCATGTCGTCAACCCGCCCCGACACCCAGATGTCTCCCTCGTCGTCTGTCGTGGCCAGATCACCGGTGAAGTACCACCCGTCCCGGATCGACTTGTGGTCGGCATCCGGTCGGCGCCAGTACCCACTGAACGCTTCCGGGCTACGCAGGGACACAGCGACCTGGCCTTGTTCACCGGGTGCGACAACTGCTGCCGGGGACGCACCAGGGTCTGGGTCGACCAGGCGGACGTTGGAGAAGATGCCGGCACGGCCGGCACATCCCGGCTTGATTGCGGCGTCGGGACCGATGGTGAAGGTATAGATCTCCGTGCTGCCGAAGTGGTTCACGAAACGCTCCGGACTCAGCGTGTCACCAAGCTGCTGGGCCAGCGTGGGCGTCATGGACGCTCCGGCGTAGGCGATTCGGCGCACCGATGTCGCCTCCCCGAGCCGGCCGGTCTCGGCGAGAGACCAGTAGATGGTGGGAACGAGGTAGAGCGCGCCCACGTTCTCCGACGTGATGAGATGCAGCGCCGTCTGAGTCTCGAATTTGGCCAACGGAACCCAGGTTCCGGCCGCCAGAACACTGGCCAGCAGTGTCCGCAGGCCCATGGTGTGGAACATAGGCATCACGCCGAGGGTGACTTCACCCGGCCGGTGCCCCGTCTGGATGAGGTGTGCCAGAGCCGCATAGTGCTCTGCCCGATGAGTGCGGGGCACGCCTTTCGGGCGCCCGGTGGTGCCCGAGGTGTAGAGCATGACGCTGATGTCCTCCTCATTGGGAGTCGAGGGGACCGGCGTTGAGGGGGAGCGCCGAGCAGCGGCATCGATGGACGGCATCCCGGGCGGGGAGTTCTCGGGCCGCCCAGCCCACACGACTACCGGCGGTAGTCCGTCGAGGTCTTCGAGCGCCTGGCTCACGACGGCGAGCGTCGACTCGTCAACAACGACCAGCGACGGTTCGCTGTCAGCGAGGCAGTAAGCCACCTCCTCCGAACTGAACCGAGTCGAGAGCGGCATCGAGATCACGCGCGCCTTCTGAGCGGCGAGGTGAAGCGTCGCAAGGGGCTCTCCCCCGCCAGCAGGAGGCCGGCGCGGCTGCCCTCGGGGGCACCGAGCTCATGTAGAGCGTGGGCGACGCGCTCCGTGCGGGCGTCCCATTCGGCGTACGTCAGCGGGGCCGGTCCCCCCACAGCACGACGACCCGGATAGCGCGCTGCGGTCCAGCGCAGCGCCGTTGCCATGTCCACTTTGCGCCCTCCCTATGCGTCGGATGATCCGGTTCATACCATAGTGAGGTTACGGTACGCTTCGTAGCATGTCAACGTCGCGGTTAACCACCACGTCATACGTCGTGCTCGGCATGCTCGCGATGCGAGGACCCTCGACGAGTTATCAGCTCAAGCGGGCGGTAGGCCGGTCGGTCGGTTACTTCTGGCCCTTCCCGCACGCTCAGCTGTACTCGGAGCCGAAGCGCCTGGTCGAGCTCGGACTGCTCGATGTCCAGACGGAGGAGGAGGGGCGTCGGCGGCAGACCTTCAGCGTGACGGGCGCCGGGCTGACCGCCTTGAGGCGATGGCTGCGCGAGCCTTCCGAGGACCCCTCCAGGTCCGCGATATCGGCGAGCTGAAGCTGTTCTTTGCAGAGCTCACGGATTCGGCGAACATCTTGGCTCTCGCCGCGCGGCAGGTCGCCCAGCACGAGGAGCGGATTGCAACGTACGAGGAAATGCAAGGTCGCTTCGGCGGCCGCGGGGAACTGGCCCACCGGATGGTGCCCCTGCGATTGGGCCTTGCGATGGAGTATGCCGCTCTGCAGTTCTGGCAGGACCTGCAGAAGGAGCACAGCTGAGACGGGCGCCCTCAGGCTGCTGCTGCCCGGACCTGGCCCCAGCCGACCTGAGCCGCGATCATCTTGCGGAAGGGCAGCAGCCAGCGTGAGGCATTGTTGCCGGCCACACCGCCGAGCCGCGAGCCGAATCGGTACAGGGCGAGCGTGGTGCCGTCCTCGGGCTCGTGGTGGGCGATGGGGATCTCCTCGGCACCAGAGTGCGACCGGCCACCTGAATGGGGCGCCCATACTGGTCTGACGACACGTAGGGCACCGGGGCGTAGGGCGCGCCGGTTGCGGCCCCGAGGCCGTAGTCCGCGAAAGCTCGTACGCACGTTCCGGAGTCAGGTCGCGCGAGTGCGGGTCGACGACGAGCCCGTCGTCGACGGCGGTCGCGTCTCGGGCATTGTCCCTCGGTCATGGTTGAACTTCCTGAAGAAGTGTCGCGGCCTCCGTGGCGGGCACGCCTTGTTCCGTCGTGGTGTTCAAGTAGGGGGCGCGCCGGTCGTTACCCCATCTGCGCGCAGATTCCTGGCTGAGCCCGAGCAGGTCCAGCGCCCGGTGCACGGTGTCGTCGACGATCTCCTGCACCGAAGTGGGCCGCGTGTAGAAAGCCGGGACTGGGGGCATGATGACGGCGCCCGCCTCGGTGGCTTGGGTCATCAGCCGCAGGTGTCCGGCGTGCAGCGGCGTCTCCCGCAGCAGGAGGATGAGCTTGCGTCGTTCCTTGAGAGTCACGTCTGCCGCGCGTACGACAAGGTTCTCGTCGTAGCTGTTGGCGATGCCGGACAGGGTCCGAACGCTGCAGGGCGCCACCAGCATCCCGACCACCGGGAAGGAGCCGCTTGAGATCGACGCCCCCAGGTCGTGGGGCGAGTGGACGACGGAGGCCAGATCCTTGACGTCCGACACCGACTTTGAGCTTTCCTGGGCAAGGGTGGCGACTCCTGACCTGGTGAGCACCAAGTGGGTCTCTACGCCTGCCGCGCCGAGCAGCTCGAGGGCTCGGATCCCGTAGCTGACACCTGATGCGCCCGTGATGGCGACGATGACGCGGGTTGGCTCGGTGTGCTTGGGTGCGGGCTCATGCATGGGTTGGCTCCAATTGGTCCATCAGCTCGGACAGTCGGGCCGAACCGGTGGTCGTGGATCTCATGCGGGCGTGGCTCTGCCGCTTCTCGGCGGGAACCGTCGCGTCGACGACGAGCTTGGCGGTGGCGCCCCCTTCCGCAGACGGGTCGAGGCCGCCGCTGCGGGTGCGAGGGATCACGAGCAGGTCGCGGTCTGCCTGGAACCGGGTGGCGACCGCCCAGCCGACCATCTCGTCGTCGAAGACATCGATGTCCTCGTCGACGACGATGACCAGCTTGACGGGAGCTAGCGCGGCGAAGACCGCCATGGCAGCGTGGGTCGCCGTGCCGGGCGAGGCCCGCGCAGCGCAACCACTGCATGTAGGCGGCATGATCCAGCCTCGGTGAGTCGCACGGCATACGGCTTGGTACCGGCGGCCTCCAGTGCCCGCAGCAGCCGAGCTTCGCGGGGCAGTCCTCCTACCCAGAAGTGCTCGCGCCCTCCCGACAGGATCGTTTGCAGCATGGGGTCGGATCGGCGCCATCGGCCAGTGAGTCGGATAACCGGGGCTGGTCCGCCCGGGCCGTAGGTGCGCGGGTACTCACCGAACGGTCCCTCCGGCGCCCGCTCCCCCGCCGTGATCGTCCCGACCAGCACGAGCTCGGCTCGAGCTGGCACGGGAGTGTCGTGTCCAGGCAGTCGGACCACCTCCAGCGGCTGGGGGTGTAGGGCGCTGGCGACTTCAAGGTCATCGATGTGGCTGTCGGCGGGTGACTGCGAGGCGAGGACGAGTGCCGGGTCGACTCCCAGGCAGAGCGCGATCGACAGGTCCTCTTCGCGCTGCTCGGAGGCATCGAAGATGGACCGTAGTCGACCGGGGAGAAGCAGTACCCGCAGCTCGCGGGGGCCGGTCATTTGAAGCCGGTTAATCGAAAGGTTGGTCAACCCGGTGCGCGCATCCCTCACGATGAGCAGGGCGGACGTGAGGTAACGACCGGCGTCGTACTCGTGCTGCACCGGTAGTGGCAGGTCGCCCAGCAGGTCAGGGCCGGTCTCGTGCACGGCCATCACCGGTGCGTCAGCCAGCCCGACATCCTGGCAGCTCCCCGGGGACGAGATCGCAGCCTCGAGTCGTCGAACGACGTCCTGCGGGGAGCAGCCGAGGAGCACGGAGAAGTTCTCCCGCGTCGCCACGGTGTTTCCGACCAGGGGAAAGCTGGCTCCGCGTACCGACTCAAAGACCACCGCGCTGCGACCGTCCACTTCTTCGAGGACGGCGGCGACCTCTTGATCGGGGTCGATCTCGGCAGAGAGCCGGCACAGCTCACCGCGCTGCTGGAGGAGGCCAAGCCACCCCCTGAGGTCAGGCTCGGCCGGCCACACGCCCGGTGTGCTTACGTTCTCTTCCTGCTGGGCCGTCACGGCACCTCTCCTTGCGTGCGTCGTCTGGGACCTGGCTAGCCGGCTATACCGACAGGTGGATGTGCTTCAACTCGGTGAACTGGGCCAGTCCGTCGACCCCGCGCGTACGGCCCAACCCCGACATCCGAACACCTCCGGAGGGCATCTCGGCGTAGGACCGGTTGTAGCCGTTGACCCAGACGGTGCCGGCCTGCAGCCGGCGTGCTGTAGAGATGGCGCGGGACAGGTCTCGTGACCAGACCGAGGCGGCGAGACCGAAGGGGGTTGCGTTGGAAAGCGCGAGGGCATCCTCGTCGTCGCGGTAAGACTCGAGCGTCAGCAAGGGGCCGAAGATGTCGTCTTGGACGAGCGGGGAGTTCGGGTCGACGTCGGTGACGAGGGCGGGCACTAGGAAGTGGCCCGGCAACCCATCTGGGTGCACCTGTTCCCCGCCCACGATGAGCCGGGCGTCGCGACGGGCCAGATCCACATAACCGGAGACCTTGTCCATTGCGGCCTCGGACACCAGGGGCCCCAGGAGACTGTCGGGCCGGCGAGGGTCGCTTGGCGCGAGGCGGGAGAAGGCGTCGTGCAGGATCTTCTCAGCGGCGGCGAGCTGGTCCTGGTGCACGAGCACCCGGGTGCAGGCCATGCACATCTGTCCGCTCGTCACGATTGCAGCCCGGGCCGCCTGGGTGAGCGCGGCCTCGAGGTCGCCGTCGGGCAGGACGAGCATGGAGGCCTTGCCTCCAAGCTCGAGCAGCGGACGCGTCATGGTCTCCGCCGCGTCGCGCATTACGGCCTGGCCGGCCGCCGTCGACCCGGTGATGGCGACCGCGGCCGTAGCCGGGTGGCGAACAAGCGCGGAGCCGACGTCGGCTCCGCCGGGCAGGACTTGGAGAACCTCGGCGGGGATGCCAGCCCGGTGCCCGAGCGCGACTACCCGGCTGGTGATGTGCGTCGTCTGCGGCGCCGGCTTCACCAGGGCGGTGACCCCCACCGCGAACCCGGGCGCAAGGTCGCGCAGCAGGAGGAGCGCCGGCCAGTTCCAAGGGGTGATGAAGACTGTGGGACCGACGGGCTGACGCACGAGGTGCGCCTCGGAGCCATCCCACAACGAACCCGCGCTGCCGAGTGGCAACCTAGCCAGACCGGCGTTGAACCTTAGAGAGTCGATGCTTCCGAGGATCTCGGCGTCGGCCTCGGAGCGGGTCTTGCCAGTCTCGCGCACGAGGTCGCTGGCAAGGCTTTCAGACTCCGCCCGGAGCAGATCCGCCCACGCGTGGAGCACCTCGGCTCGCCGCCTGTGCTCCGTCGGCCAGGAACTGGCCATCGCCGCAGCGCTGCTCGTGGCGGCCGAGTCGACGTCATCGAGGGAAGCCGTCACCACTGGAGACAACTCCTCGAGGGTCACAGGGTCGAGCGGCTGCAGGTTCGTCAGACTCATACGAAGACCCCCTCCGTCCACGATCAGCGTCTGGCCGGTGACAAAGCCCGACGACGGGCCTGCCAGCCAGGTGACCGCTCCTACGAGGTCTTCCGGCACCATGGGGCGTGGGATCGCCCGCGCCCCCGCAGCAGCCTTGAGATAGTCACCTGAGTTGAGGTCGCGCGTCGCCCCGTCGTCGACAAGGCCCGGTGACACCGAGTTCACCGTGGTTCCGTCGACGCCGAGCTCCCGTGCCGCTGCTCGGGTCAGTCCCTCGACCGCCGCCTTGGAGGCCACGTAGTGGGCGAAGCCCGGTGCGCCGTTGCGCGCCACTACGGAGGCGATGTTGACGATACGCCCCTGCCCGGTGGCCGCGAGCTGTGGCGCTGCCACCTTGATGACCTGCCACATCCCAATGACATTGACGTGCAGAACAAGATCCCAGTCGGCTGTGGTCAGCTCGGTGAGGGAGCGCTTCCCGCCCAGGGTGCGGTATATGGCTGCGTTGTTGACCACGCTGTGCAGCGCTCCGAAGGTCTTGACGGCACTCTGCACCACAGCCTCCACAGACGCCTCGTCGGTGATGTCGCAGGGCTGGAAGATGGCGTGGCCCGGGCCGCCCTCGCAGGCCTGGGCGGTGATCCGCTCGCCGGCGTCCGTGAGGTGGGGAAGGTCCGCGGCGACGACATTCGCGCCCGCGGTCGTGAAGGCTCTCACGTACGCCGTGCCGATGTCGCCGGTCACGCCGGTGACTAGGACAACCCGGTTGGTCAGGTCGAGGTTCGCGGGGGCGTTCATCGCTGGTCCTGCTGTTCCGTCGACGCGATGGCGGCGGCCGGCCCATCCTCGCGAATGAGGGGAAGCCTCGAAGTGTCAGCGCCGGTGGCTGCCAGGTGGGACACCAACGGCTTCCGGTCGATGTGGCCGCGGGTCTCGGGGCTGACGCCGACCGCGATGAGGAAGACGATGACAGAACCGATGATGAACAGGACGAGCCGGCCTGGCACGTCAGCGAGCGTGGGGCTGAAGAGGTTCACGAAGGTGGGCAGGAGGCCACCGAGCATGAAGCCGGTGTTCCAGGAGACCGCCGTGCCGCGAGAACGCAGGACTGTGGGGTAGCGCTCATTGAGGAAGATCATCACCGGGGCGTAGGCAGCGTTGGCGAAGAAGACCAGAAGGCACGAGTAGAGCAGGATGGTCCCGGTGTCGGAAGGGTTCGTCTTGCCCAAGATCCACGTGAACACCGGGAGCAGAACGAGGTTGGCCCCACCGATCAGGATCATGGTCTTGCGTCGGCCTATACGTTCGCTGAGCTCCCCGGCCGCTGTGGCTGAAATGACGACCACGGCGCTGGCGATGAGGAGAACCTCACCACGGCTTCCAGCCGGCATTTTGATGACGGAGCCAAGAAGAGTGGGCAGGAAGCCGGACGTCAGGTAGTACTGGGCGCCGGCGCCGGCGGCCACGGCGATGTTGATTAGCAGGATTTTGCGGTACCTACCGGCCATGAGGTCGCTGAACCGGACGCGCTTGGGGTCCACCGCCTCCGGGTTTTGCTTGGCAGCCTCTTGCTGCTCCTCCCAGAGCGGCGACTCCTTGACCTTGATCAGCACGAAGAGACTGAGCACCGTGCTCAACAGCCCAGTGAAGAACATGACACGCCAGCCGTTGTCGTCGAAGGCTGGGCCGGGGAAAAAGTGGTTTACAACAATGAACGCCACGCTCGCCAGGCCGCCACCGAGGCCGGCTCCCCCGCCGCCGATGAGCCCGCTCATGAGGCCACGCCACCGGGGCGCCACGCTCTCAGTGCCCAACGTGTGGGTGGTCGCAGTGACCCCGCCGATGAAAAGGCCTTCAACCACGCGCAGGACCAAGAAGATGACGGGCGACGCGACGCCGATGGCGGCATAGGTTGGCACGAGGCCCATGGCCGCCGTCGCCAGGCCAACGCCCGCGAGCACGGTCACCATGATGGCTCTGCGCCCCTTGCGGTCGGCCAGCTCTCCGAAGAACGCCGCCCCGGCTGGTCGCATGACGATGCTCACGGCAAACGACGCGAAGACGGCAGCGAGGCTGAGCGTCGTGCTGTGCGTGGGGAAAATCTGCTTGCCGACCGGACCGGCGACGTAGAGCAGAAGGAAGAGGTCGAAGAGGTCGAAGGACCACCCAGCCACTGAGGCGAAGGCGGCCGCGAGCGGTGCACCGGAGGTGTCCTCCTGGGGGCCGCTCTTTCCCGTGTCGGGACTTCTAGACATGTCCACACCCTTCCCCGTGCAGAGGCTCCGGAATGGATCATCCAAAACATACGCTCCGCATCGGATTGAGGAAACATACTGGGCGCGATCGAAAGCCGTCAAGAGTCCTGATCCGCCGTCTCTCGCCCGGCCCGACGATGAAGTGACCTCAATGGCCGGCGTTCAGACCGCGCTTGAGCAGGCCGACAGTGACTCATTACTCGTCGTGGCAGACGCAACTCCTGATCGTCGGAACTCGATCAACAGGCGGTGGCTGATCTGCTCGGGACTGTCCTTAGTCGGAGGGCTGGGGTGCTGCTGACGGGCATGTCTGGAACCGGGAAGTCAGCCGTGCTCGACGAACGGGCCCGTCGCGGCCACCGGGCCATCGACACCGATGACCCGGGATGGATCGTCGAGGTCGAGACAGCGGATGGCCCCGGAACCGATGTGGGACTTGGACCGGGTACGCGCGCTGCTCGAGGAGCCGGTGCTGCGAATCGGCGCGGACCACGAAATCGTGACGACTGGGCCCACGCCGGTCGTTGTGAGCGAAGTCGAGAAGCTCATCGCAGCAGTCCGCTGAGGGATCGCTCTGCGGTCAGCCGACGTGCTGTGCGAGTCGGCGCGCTCGGTCAAGTCTCGTCCCGTGCCATACGTCGCGGCCCAATAGACGTTGGACCACCGGTGACGCCGCGGGTCAGACGGTCAGACAAGGGAGTTGGGCGAGCCGCATCACCGTTTGACCCGTCCGGACGCAGTGACCGGGACGGGGACGCCTTACGGCACGTTCCTTCCTGAGGATCTGGGCATTGGGCGGAACACTGTCGTCGCGGCAACCTGTCGCGGCGCAGTTCAGCGACATATGCCAATGACGGATCGCGCCGGAACCTAAACCTGGGGAGCTGCTCCACCCTGGCTCCTTGCGGGGACCGTGTACCAGGCCATGACGGTTTCCTCGCCTCGCACCTGTGACAGCGGCCGCATCGCATCGCACGGGCTTCCGACAGTTCCTGTCCAGACTCGAAGTCGAGCACTGCGCCGTTCGTGCCCCACCTGGACCGTCTGCCGCTCGTAGCCGCGGGAGGTACCTGCGGTGGAGAGGCCGCTGTGGTGGACACCCTCGCCAGGACCGATATCGAGGACGTCCGGGCGCGGCACCGGATCGAGGATGTCGTCGCGGCATCTGGGGTCGAGTTGCGGCAGGTTGGCCGACAGCTGATGGGCCACTGCCCGTTCCACGACGACCACACCGCTTCGTTGTCGGTGGGTGGGGTCGCCGGCCGCTACCACTGTTTCGGCTGCGGTGCCGGCGGCGACGTCATCGACTACGTCGGCCGGTTGCACGGCGTCGGATTCCGGGATGCCATCGCGCTCCTGGACGGCCAGCAGCCACCGGCGACCATGACGCGGCCGCTTAACCCCGCACCCGATACGCGACCGACCTGCGACATCGGAGTTGAGCGCGCGTGGGAGATCAACGCGATGGCCTGGACGTTCTACACCCGCCCGGTGCACCACGAGTTCGCCCTGGCGCACACCCGGCACCGCCGCGGCCTGGACCTGGCACCCGCCGAGGCCAGCCTCGGGTATCCGCTGCTCGGGCGTGCGGGCAACAACTGGACGGCCCTGGCCCGGCACTTGCGCGACCACGGGGTCACCGACGCCGAACTGACCGGGCTCGACCTGGGCGTGCCCGGCAGGCACGGCCTGGTCGACACCTACCGGGAACGACTCGTCGTCCCAGTCACCGACAACCACGGGCACATCACCGGACTGGTCGGGCGTGACCTCAGCGGCCGCCCACGCGCTCCGAAATACCGAAACCCCACCCGGACAGTCGTTTTCGACAAGTCGGCGATGCTGTACACCCCCGCCAGGCCATCCCGGACGGCGGGCAGGTGGTGATCGTGGAAGGACCATTCGACGCCCTCGCGGTCACCGCCGCCTCCATCGCCACCGACCGATCGGTGACCGCAGTCTCCACCTGCGGCACCACTGTCACGCGGGCCCAGGCCGCAGCCGTCCTGGAGCATCATCCGTCCCGGGTCACCATTGCCTTGGACGGCGACACGGCCGGCCACACCGGTACCGGGCGCTGGGTCGAGCAGGTACGACGCCACGGCGACCACCTCGTGCGCGTCGCCGACCTGCCGTCCGGTCTCGACCCCGCCGAAATGATCGGCCGGTACGGACCCGGTGTGCTGGACGCCATCGTCGAACAAGCCCGGCCCGCCTGGCGGCTGGACGCACCGTCCGCCATACGGGCGGGTACGGATCGGTCACCCAGCTTTGACCCACCACTGGCGTTCACGCCGCCATGCTGGACGGGCCAGGCGGCTCCGCGCACCCCCATCCCGACCAGGAGCCGCCCGCTATGAGCATGCCGACACGCGTCCAGGCCCTCATCGGCCTCGCCCACTCCCACCTGGACGAGGCAGGACAACACTCGCCCAATAGCCCGTTCGCCCAGCAGATCCGACTGGCCGCCGCCCGACTACCACTGGTCGACCGCGAGCACTATCGGCCCCCACCAGAACAGCTCTCACTCGGCAGGCACCTGTCCGCGGCGCTGCACGCCCTGGACGAGGTCCCGCCGCTGGACGGCCCCGCGGACCTGCAACTGTGCGCCTGGCACATTCACGAGCTGCAACGCCTCGCCGCCCACGAGGCAGCCTCGTGAGCACGACCACCGCCGCCGACCTGCTGGAACGGGCAGACCTGCTCACCCGCACCCTGCGCGAGGACGACCGCCCGGTCACCCCCGCACGGTGGGCGGCGTTCGACCACACCACGCATCGCCTGCTCACCGAACTACTCGGCCCCCACGGCACCTGGATCCGGGACACCCGAGCCAGTCACCCGTTACAGACGGTCATCGACCACTACCCCGCACCCGCCCAGCCGCTACCCGGCGACGACGAACCATTCACCACCGCGTCGGCCACCGACCCTCACCCGCTCGCTCGCCTCACCTGCACCCTCGCGGTGTTCGCCGACCTCATGCACCAACCCGACGACATCAGGGCCGACGTCCTGCGCTCGACAGCCGAGCTGTCGAACGTCACCGCCCGAGTGCTGAGCATCACCGCCGTCGCCGCCAGATACACGATCGCCAACATGCCGTTGCAGGAGGCAATCCCGCCACTGACCGTCGGCAGGTTCGCCGAAGACATCCTCACCCATCTACCGACGACGCCCGGCGAACGGCTGGAGCCAGGACTGCGGATCGTGGCTGCTGTCACCCCGAGCCGGCCGTTCCTCGAGGCCGACCGGCTGGACCTGGCGATCCACCGGTGGGACAACGCCACCGCCGAGTCCCTGGCCGCCACGATCCCGTGCGCCGAAGTGCTGCACACCCTCGCCACTCAAGGCACCCACCTGTATGGCGTCACCGCACGCGTGTACGCCCAGCACGACGGGTCAGCCGTCCCGGTGGCGTTCCCAGCCGCGGTCCAGTCGCTGGCCCGGGTCGACGAAACCTGGATCCACGGGCTGACCACCCTGACACCACCGAGTCACCAGTTCATCGCCGCCAGTAGAGATCTCTATGAACAACTCAGGCGCCTTGATCAGCAGCTCACCAGAGACGCCGAAACAGTCGAACCCGAAGCAGTCGCAGCCAAACTCGCCCGAGCAGCGCATCGCATCAGTCGACACCTCTGCGCCGCTGAACAACTTCCCGAACAGCTCATACACTCCGAGCTGATGTTCGCCCCGGCCCGCCGGCTGGCGCCGCACCCCGACCGCGTCACAGACCACGTCCGAGGACGCCTGACCACCGTGCGCGCCCACGACGCAACCGAACTGACCTCCGCCTGGCACGCCGGCATCACCGCCGCACGCGGAGCCACGCTGGCCATCGACCTGTCCAACAGCGCGAACCGACAACCCGATGGCGACAGTGTGGCGTGCGAACCGGTCGAAATCTGCCGGTGACCGGCTGCCGCCCGTGACACGCGAGCGGGACGGTCACCGCAGCCCGCTCCACCTGCATGGGTGTGACGGCGTTGGCCGGCAGCTTGCCGAACGCAAGCACGATATGGATGCGCAGCGCCAATTCGTCCGACTCCCAGGACCTCACCGAGACCTGGCCCACCCAACCGTCTCGGTGGTCCGCGGCCAACTCGGAGACCGTGATCCGCCCATCGGCTGGGGAGACGAAGTCGCCCTCATGGAGCCTCCGCTTCTGCTCCGTCCTCCCAGCGAACCGCGTCAATCTTCCGCTTAAACGTGCGCTCAGCGACGATAAGGCCCCGGTACTTCACCCGGACCCGATATCGCCCCGTATCGGTGCGCAGGATCATTCCGGCTCCCGCCGCTCGAGGATCCATCGCGCCAGATCCCCAGCAAGCCAGAGCCGCTGCTTCCCCATTCCGCACCGCCGGTGCGAACCACCCCTTGCAGCGCAAGGTAGCCGAGCGTGTTCACGCTGATGTGGCACCAGTCGGCCGCCTCCTACGCCGACAGCAGCTGAGGCGCCTCGGCCGTCTCGATGGTTGTCATGGTGCACCTCCGTCAATCAGGTTTCATCCCCTGTTGAAACGGAGACATCCATGCCGGCGCACGCTCGGGTCGGCCGAGCCGACCGGCACTGGCCAGCCCTCGCAGACAACACCGGCCGAGCCGTCCACGCAAACACTGTTGCACCTCACCCATCGCGCGAACGCGACGTCGCACCGTCAGGCCCTGGCCATATCAACGCCTTGACGCCATGTGAGTTGCGTCATATTGTCCTCTGCAACGTAAATATATTCTTGTTGTGAGGCCATATATGACGAAGTTCGATCAGGCGTACGCCGCGCTCCGGCGCGCGATCGTGACGGGAGAGTTGCGCGAGGACGAACCCTTGGACGACCTACGCCTCAGCGAGACGTTCGGGTTCGGGCGTACACCGATGCGAGAGGCGCTGAAGCGACTGGCTGATGAGCAGTTCATCATGTGGCCGGCTCACCGGACGCCGTACGTGCGTGGCATGAAGATTTCAGACCTGTCACGCCTCTACGAGGCCCGGGTGATCCTCGAGTCTCCGGTGGCTCGCCAAGCGGCCGAGCGACGTACGCCGGCACAACTTGGCATCCTCGGTCGGGTCCTCGACGAACTCGACTCGGCGGTCGACGACGGCAATGTCTATACGGCGGTCGAGCTGGACCTCGACTTCCATCAGCAGGTCGCAATCGCCACCGACAATCGTTTCCTGGCCGACTGCGTGAAGCGCCTCAACTGTGGATCGCTTCGCCTGTGGTACATAGCTCACGCGTTCTTGGGCATGGCCGGAGTCAATGACGCCCACCGAGGCATCCTCTCGGCGATCGCCGCTGGCAACGCCGACCTCGCTGAGAAGGAAACGATCGAGCACATCCAAGACTCCTATCAGCGCCAAATAGATCGACAGCGCGTCGATCTGGACAAGGTCGCGACCCAACAAGACCCGACCGTCGCAACAAGCTGACGCGCACACCACCCGGACGACGCCGGCCGAGGATAAACCCCGCCCTAATGGGACTCGTCGCAGGGGCCCGTGAGGGCATATGCCGCTCACCCGATACGACAACCACGCTGCATGGTCTATCGACCATGACATTCGAATCAAAAAACAAGGAGTCACCAAGTGAAGACGTACAAGATCGTGAGCGCCCTCGGAATCGTCGCACTCAGCCTCACGGCATGTGGCAGTTCGAAGTCCGGCGGCGGCTCACCGACCGAGGGAACAATTACGATCCAAGGTTACTCCGGCATCTTTCAGGACAACTACACCGCCGCAGTCATCAAGCCTTTCGAGGTCAAGTATCCGAAGATTAAGGTGAAGTACCAGGCCGTCAAGAGCTCAGCAGACAACCTCGCCGCGCTCAGAGCCTCGAAGAACAATCCCAAGACGGACGTATCCATCATGGACGTCTCCGTCTCCGACACCGGGAACAAGTCTGCGCTTTTCGCCAAACTTGATCCAAAGCTCGTGCCGAATGCGGCAGATATCGACCCACGCGGAAAGAACGCCGACGGATACGGTCCCGCGGTCACCTTCGACTCCCTCGTGTTGATCTACAACGATGCGGTGAACCCGGCACCAACGACCTGGGACGACCTGTGGAACCCCAAGTACAAGGGGAAGGTCATCGTCACTGCTGCCCCCGACATCCAAGGCACGAGCCTGATGCTGATTGAGAACGCCAAGGCGGGAGGGACGCTCGACGACGTCTCCAAGGGTGTCGCACGCCTCAAGACGCTTGCCCCCTCGGTCCAGACTTTCGCACCACAACCGGACCAGTACACGCTGGTTCAGGCCGGCCAGGCCGATATCGCTATCGCGTGGAACGCGAGAGCACAGACATACGCCGCCAAGAGCAACGGCAAGCTGAAGGTCGCCATCCCGGACGACAAGACGATCTTCCAGATCAACACAATCAACCTCGTCAAGGATGCACCCGACTCAGCGGCCGCACAGACGTTCATCAACTACGCGCTGAGCCCCGACGCTCAAGCAAAGTTCACCAACACGATGTTCTACGCCCCGACGAACACCAAAGCCAAGCCATCGACTGACGCACTGGCACGCACCTCCGCAGACCCGGCGAAACTCAAGAACGTACTAAATGTCGACTGGGCCAAGGCGGCTACGCATCGCGATGACTGGACCCAGCTCTGGCGGCGCGACATCATCTCCGGATCCTGAGCGCCAATTGCAACGAAAGGCTGAAATATTATGAGCTTTCTGAGCCTCCGAGGCATCACCAAGCACTACCCGGGGACCGAGAAGCCTGCCGTCGCCCGGTTCGACCTCGACATAGAAAAGGGCGAGTTCATCTCGCTTCTCGGACCTTCCGGCTGTGGTAAGACAACTACATTACGGATGCTCGCGGGTCTCGTCGAGCCGACTTCCGGTGACATCGAAGTCGATGGAAAGAACCTCACCCGATCGCCTGTCCACAAACGCGACATGGGGATGGTATTCCAGAGCTATGCGCTTTTTCCCCATCTGGATGTGAAGCAGAACGTCGCCTTCGGTCTTGAGATGCGAAAGGTGGGGAAGACCGAGACTCGGCAACGGGTCGAGGAAGTGCTCGACCTGGTGCACCTCGGCCATCTTGGCGACCGTCGCACCAAGGCGCTGTCCGGCGGACAGCAGCAGCGTGTAGCGCTGGCCCGCGCCCTCGTCATCCGGCCCAAGGTGCTCCTGCTGGACGAACCGCTGTCGAACCTCGATGCGAAGCTGCGGGAGAACATGCGCGATGAGATCCGCTCGATTCAACAAAAGACTGGAATCACGACGGTTTTCGTCACTCACGATCAGGACGAGGCGCTTGCGACATCCGATCGGATCGTCGTGATGTCAGAGGGCAACATCGAACAGATCGGTGCACCGCGGGACATCTACGAGCACCCCTCAAGTCGGTTCGTGGCAACATTCATCGGCCGCGCCAACCTCCTTGAGGGGGACGTCATCCAGTCCGACGACGATCACTCGGTGGTCGACATCGCAGGGATCGGGCGGATGCCGGCGATGAATGAATTCCGTGCTGTTGGCCGGGTGACCGTGCTCGTCCGCCCACACCGCATCAGGCTCGGCGTCGGACCTTCCGGCCCTGGCTCAGACCGCCCGAGCATTCGGGGAGTGGTCCTCACCTTCTCCTACGTTGGCGACGTCGTCGAGTACTCGGTGAGCGCCGCCGGTCAGACGCTGTCCGTCCAGTCGCTCGCCACAAGCGCCGGCCCCGTCGCCTCTGGCGAGGAAGTACGACTCAGCTGGGATGTCGAAGACGCCGTTGTACTTCGGCCCGATGACACGAATGCATCAGCGGCGCGCAGCGCCGCCCCGTCTGCGGGCCATCCCGGTCGCCCCGCGCTCTCCGAGGAGTTCGACGCTGCTCGCCAGACGATGAAGTTCGTGTCATGACGACGCACTCCATCCAGGCCGTAAGGCGGCGTACCGGTCGATCCGACCGGCGCACCGTGTGGGCGCTGAGCCTTCCAGCACTCATTGGCATGCTCGTCGCCTTTGTCCTACCGCTCGTGTGGCTTCTTCGAATGAGCCTGAACACCGGGGACTCCACCGGCATGATCCGGCAGGGTGTATCGGCTGGCTCGTACACGAAGTTTGTCTCTGACTCGTACTACTGGGGAATGGCTTGGGACACGCTGAAACTTGGTGTCGTCGTCACGATTGCAACCGTCATTGTGTCGTACCCGATCGCGCTGTTCCTTATGCGCACAACATCTCGGTTCAAAGGGTTGCTCGTCGCCCTCGCGATCGCCCCACTGCTAACCAGCTCGGTCGTACGTACGTACGGCTGGATCGTCCTCCTTGGACAGGATGGGGTAGTCAACAAAAGCTTGGAAGGCGTAGGTTTTATCGACCAGCCGCTAACGCTCATCAACAATTCGGTCGGCGTCTATATCGCCATGGTCGAGATCCTCATGCCGTATATGATTCTGGCGCTGCTTTCCGGGTTCGGCCGCTTCAACCCCGAACTCGAGTATGCTGCAGCGAGCCTCGGCGCGTCCCGATGGAAAACCTTCTGGCGCATCGTGTGGCCACTCAGTATGCCCGGTGTTCTCACGGGCGCATTACTGGTGTTCGTACTCACCATCAGTTCCTTCATCACCCCACGACTCGTGGGCGGAGGCAGAGTCTTCCTTCTTGCCACCGAGATTTACGATCAGGCGACACAGACCCTGAACTGGCCGTTTGCCGCAGCAATATCCTTCATTCTCCTCGTTCTGTTCGGATCTGTCATCGTCGTCTACCAGCGGGCCATCAAGCGAATCGAGGACCAGTGATGATCGACAATGCACGGTTCGGCCAGTGGCCAACTCGAATCATCGTGACTCTGCTTTACCTTTTTCTCCTTGCACCGATCATCATCGTCCTGTTGATCAGCATCGACACTCAGTCAACAATGTCGTTCCCGCCAAGGGGTTTCAGCCTTCAATGGTACGGCAAGATCTGGCACAACGAGGCCTTCATGAGTGGTTTCAGAGTGAGCTTCATCGTCGCTGTCGGGGTGGCTCTGCTCGCGTCCCTCGTCGGTGTCCCAGCCGCGGTTGCGCTCAGTCGGTACTCGTTCCCGGGGCGAGCGGTCCTGTCCGGCTTCTTCCTCTCCCCATTGTTGGTGCCAGCGATTGTCCTCGGCCTCGCGCTCCTGTTGGTCCTCGATCCCATGAAGCTCACCGGAACGTACCAGGGTCTGATCATCGCTCACCTGGGCATAACCGTTCCATACGTGATACGCACGACGTCAATGAGCCTGATGACACTCAACCAACAGTGCGAGGAGGCTGCGCGCACCCTGGGTGCGTCGGCACTGACCACATTCCGAAAGGTTACGCTGCCGCTTGTCCTGCCTGGGGTTCTCGCCGGTTTCGTGATCTCGTTCATCATCTCCTTCGATGAGGCAGTCATCTCGCTCTTCGTTGTCGCCGGCGATATCACAACGTTGCCGGTGGAAATCTTCAATTACGTCGAGACTCGCACCGATCCACAGATTGCGGCACTTTCCGTTGTCCTAATCCTCATGAGCCTTGCGGTCGTGGTGATCCTCGAACGCATCATGGGCCTTCGCAAGGTCCTCAAATAGCCCCTCCAAGTAGAAAGAACGGTCAATCTTCATGTTCACCCAAAATCTCTCCGCTCCTCAAATCGACCCAGCAATTGTCGACGCACTGTCCGAGGTGTGTACCTCGACGTTGGGGCACCTTCGCGACCACGGCTTTCCGCGCGGTCTCGTACCAAACCGCCGCCCACTGAAGTTCATCGGCACGGCGATCACCGTCCGGATTCCCCACCTCGACTCCACAGCTGTGCACGTTGCAGTGGACCAGGCGCGCCCCGGTGACGTCATCGTGATCGAGCAGTCGGGCGACGAACAGCGTTCATGCTTCGGCGGACTCGTCTCCTTCACAGCCAAGGAGCGGGGCGTCGTCGGTGCGATCATCGATGGCAAGTCGAACGATTACGACGAAGTACTCGGCTACGGCTTCCCGCTCTACTCTCGAGGCATCGCGGCACATACCACCCGGATCGCCGGGATCGAGGGCGCCATCAACGTTCCCGTGAGCGTCGGCGGCGTCGTCGTTGAGCCCGGCGACGTTGTATTCGCCGACTCCGACGGCATCGCGATCCTGAAGCCTGACGAGGCGCTCGAGATCGCCAAGATTCTCAAGCAGAAGGAGGACGCCGAGATTCCCGCCCGCGAGAAGATCCAGACCGGTGGCTCGCTCGCCGAATACTCCGGCGCCATCAACTACTTCAACAACTGATCGAGCGTGGACCGTGATGCCGCGTGAGGATCACGACCACGCGTTTGATAAGAGGGAAGGAACCAGCAAAGTGGGACTGACAGTGGCAGTGGCTCAGTTCGGTGCAACCACCGACAAGGCAGCCAACAGAGAATCCGTCGCAAAGCTGATCGAGCAGGCGGCTGGTACTGGAGCGGAACTCGTCGTGTTGCCGGAGAACGCGATGTATTCCAATCCAGACCCGACCGCGGACACTTCCTCCGAGCGCGAGCCCACCACCGGAGACTTCGGAACGCTCATCGGTCACCTCGCGAAGCAGCACGGGGTAACCATCGTTGCCGGAATGACTGCGATCAACGATGCCAACGACAAAGGGATCAACACCCTGCTGATCGTCGGACCCGACGGCGCGCAGATCGACAAGTACGAGAAGGTCCATCTCTACGACGCGTTCGGCTATCGCGAGTCCGACCGTGTCGAGGCAGCGGCGTTCCGACCGGTCACGTTCGAACTCGGAGGATTCACGTTCGGTGCGATGACCTGCTACGACCTGCGCTTTCCTGAGATGGCCCGCGCATTGGTCGACGCCGACGCGGATGTCCTGCTCCTTCCAGCAGCCTGGGTCGCGGGCCCAAGCAAGGAAGACCACTGGACGACCCTTCTGCGCGCGCGCGCAATTGAGAACACGGTTTACGTGGTCGCAGCTGGCCAGTCCGGCCCGCACTGCACCGGACTCTCGATGGTCATCGACCCGATGGGCGTCGTAGTCGCGAACGCCGGAGAGGTCGCTGGTACCGCAACGACCCACATCGACCCTGAACGGGTGCAGACGGTTCGGGCGAAGAACCCGAGTCTCTCGAACCGACGCTTCACGGTCGCATCGAAGTGATGGTGATCGCGCTCACCGCGATCATCGCGGTGAGCGCGTTCACCCAGTCGATCAGCGGTTTCGGTTTCGCGATGGTGGGAGTACCCCTGATCGCGATTCTGACAGATCCTTCGACTGCGGTCGTGTGCGTCACGATCTTGAGTGCCATTTACTCCACCGGGGCCGCCGCCCACCAGCGGTCACTCGTCGACTGGAGGGCGCTTCGAGTTGTGAGTGCGTCCGCCCTCGTTGGAATGCCGACCGGTCTAATCCTCGCCCGCTCAGTCCCGGCGGCTCTCTTGGGTGTCAGTATCGGATTGGTGGTCATAGGCTGTGCGCTCACGGTCGGACGGTCCGCGCGCCAGTTCGGGCGAAGAGGAAGTGTGGCGGCCGGGATTGCTAGCGGGACCCTCCTCACCTCAACGGGAATGAACGGGCCTCCGATCGTGCTGGCGATGAAGGGCCCGTATGCGGACGCCGATCGATTCCGGGCGACGCTGCAGGCAGTGTTCGTCATCCAAGACCTGTGCGCAATCGTGGGGTTCGTGATCGTCGGCTCGGTGACGACCCACCGCCTGTCGATCGTGGCATGGGCGGCACCCGCAGTTCTCATCGGATGGTGGGTAGGGCTTCGTGTCATCCCCTTCATCGACGATCGCCGGTTCGACCGGATCGTCGTCCGGCTGCTCATCATCACCGGGCTCGTCGCCATCGGCTCCGCACTGCGGTGACGAAGGGCCGTCCTTCCCCCAGGTGAAACTGCAGCCGATGGACCGGGGAACCGTCGACTTCTCAGACAAGTCAGTCGGTTCCGTGGAGGCGCACGCATAGGGCAACGCCGTGGAGAACAGACTCCCGCCGTCGTTCGGGTCGAGGGCACGGGTGGATGGTCGGCTGCGCGCGGACCCTCCACTCCGCTGCCGAATGCGATCGTGAGCAGGAGAGCACCAACGGGCCGGACAGCCCTCCGGCGAGGCGCGACGAAGCCACCGGCAGCGCCCCGAAGCCCGGGCCTGTCCCGCAGATACTCATCTCTCGTACCCGTGACGTACCCCAAGGACCACAATCACCCGTGTCAAACCAAACCCACCAACTACCAACACCCAGTAACCACACCGCAGTCCGGGTAACCACCCAAGACGGAACGGTCTCCTAAAGCGGGTGTCGCATGTTCGAATCATGCCGGGGGCACTGCAATTTTAAGGGTTTCATCCTTCGCCAGTCCTCGGTCAGTCCTCAGCAGGACGGCTGGCGGCTGCGTGCATCCGGTCTGCGACGTCGTCGAGATCGGCGTCGAACAGGTCCGATTTCGAGACCGCCAACAGCTTCCGCGGATCCCCTTGCTCGGTTGGCCTGGTCAAGGTCCACAACGGAGTCATCGCCGACCGCAAGTACATGCTCATGCGACCACCAGCAGGAGTCGACCACTTCGACCAGTTCAACATCGGCATCCACCACATCGACCCGCACACCGTGGCAAGGCAACCTCGATGGCGAGACTCTCTCCCCGCGATGATGGACTTCATCGGCGACGATGTCGTCGTTGCGCACAATGCAGGGTTCGATATCGGAGTCATCCGGTACGCGTGCGCTGTCGACAACATCCCCTGGCCCGAGATGCGTTTCGCGTGCTCATTGGTTCTCGCACGCAAGCACCTGACCTTGCCGTCCTACCGGCTGCCGTTCGTCCTGGAAGCCTGCGGGATGACCATGGATGATCATCACAACGCTCTTGCGGACGCCGAGGCAGTCGCTGTCATTGTCATGCGTTTCGCCGAGCAACTCGGCGCCACAAGTGTGGATGAGATCGCTTCTCGCCTCCACACCACCGTAGGGCGTATGGCCGCTGGCGTGTACCACGGCGCGGTCGCAACCAGCGGTACCAGTAGCAATGGTCATTTGATTGCTGCTGACGCAAATCCGAACGCTGATCCCAACGGCTATCTGTACGGGAGGGTCGTGGTGTTCACTGGGAAACTCATGGCCATGGTCCGGCAAGATGCTTGGAACGCCGTCGCAGCCGCGGGTGGTCGTCCCGAAAAGGGCACGACCAGAAGCACCAACGTGCTCGTGCTCGGAGACTTCAACCCTGCGAACCTGCGACCAGGCTTCACCTACTCGACGAAGGCCAGCAAGGCATTCGAGTTGCAGGATCAGGGTCAGGACATCGAATTGATGACCGAGGCAGACTTCCTGCAGGTCCTAGACGGGCGAGTGATGCTCACCGACGAACTCGCCGCCCTGATCGCCGGGCCGGAAGACCCCACAGGGACGTAAACGCCGACTCCCACCTAGACAAGGAAGGACTAGTGCCACGGTAGCGACGCGACTTGACATATCGGCTGACGCACCGAGGGTGGGACCGCTGCACGATGCGGTGAACTCTGGACTCACGCACTCTGATCGGCCGGTGGGGCCATGCTGGTCTCGTATCCAATCGGCCGCGGCCGGAATCGCGTGGCGCCGGTGCCCGGCGCGAGCAAATTCCGCGAAATGGGGCCAAGAAGTGTGACGGCGCGCTAGAACTGTGGCTATGGGCGGACTAGTGGGCATCGTCATTCAGCTGACAGTGGCGATGGTCCGGATCTCGATCATGCTGGTCGTTGCAATGGTCCGCATGTTGATCTCTCTGACGTACATGCTGCTCAATGCGATGGGCCGGTCGTCGCGTCGCCCTCCGGTGCGTCGGCCACGTCGGCGTAGCCCGGTGGCAACCGCACCCCAGCGGCAGACATTCACACACACGGGTTGTCATGTCCGGCACCGGTCGTATGCGGCCGCCGCGCACTGCAGAAACGGGCGGGTCGCCTAGCAGGGAACGGATGGCATCTCAACGGCCAGACCACGCGTGGCTCACACACGATGTCTCGCAGGACACCAGCGCGAGTAGAGCGAGCCACCTCCACGGTGCGGCCACCTGACTTGGGACGTTAGAGCAGTGTGAGAGTGGCCGCATCGTCGCTGGTCAGTTGGGGTGCATCGGATGGGTGATCCGATTCAGAGCAATCCGTCTTCTGAGAGTTAGCCGACCTTGCCGTCGAAGATCGTGGGGAATCAAGAAGCTGAGTTCGTCGGGTAACTCGACGCACAGATGCGTACCCGGCACCACCGATTACGCCTGGCCCAGGTGAGCGCCTACACGGCACCAAACAGTTCGATGGCGGCGATCAACGGCCTACCCAGCGCTGGGGTTCCACAACCTCACCAACTACATCGCCCAATCCGTACTCAGACGGGCGGACTTAGACCCTGGCTACGCCCTCTATTCGGATGATCTCATGAAGTCACCGAGTAGTAGAGGCGGTGATCATGCCTTCGGGGAATTTTTCCGCACCAAGTCAGCCTCCATAACCAACGTAGACCAGCCCTGGGCCAGGGTCGGCCGCGCATTCCCAAGCGTCGGTGCCGTGACAGGTAATCGTGTAAGGCCGATGGCTAAGCGGTCCGATCACCCTGAAACTGGTCACAATCTCTCCTCCCGTTGAGCTTTGGAGGCGAAGCCTGTCGAGGAATCCGGTGCCAATAATAGTCGCGAATTCACACTGGGTCCCTACGGCAGCCCAAATCGCAGAGCCCTCCACGTCGCCGCACGCTGTATATCGCGTCGGGGCCGCAGCGTCCGCCACCGCATTTGGGGCCGATGGTGTGATTGCTGAGCTTGTCGTCGGACTCTGCCGAACGTTGGGCGCGTATGACGGCGCGCCAGGTGGCGTTGTGTTGCTGGACGTATCTGAAACGTCTTCGACGACGACGGGACCGGCGAGGAGGAGGGCGCGGTGAGCTAAAGGAATGGACCTTGCTCGGCTTCGACGCCGCCGCAAGCTCCGGTGAAACGGTCGGTACTGGTCGGTCGTCGTCGGTCACCACCGGATGGCGGCGTCCCCCACGCTCGGCGTTTGCGCAGGTCAGCGGCTCGTTCGCCCAGTGGGCGCATCAAGCGATAGACGCAAAGCCGACGTGATTAGGTCGTCGCTTCGATTCCGACAGGCGGCTCCGGCGAACAGCCCCTGACCTGCGGAAACGCAGGGCAGGGGCGGTTCGGTTCTGATGGTCGCGCGATGCGCTGGCCTCACGGCTCTGCCCGACACCGACGTCGCTCTCCTCTGCGACGGACCCCTCGCCGGCTGAGCGCTCGCGGCCGGCATCCTGTCCGTGTGCCGATAGGCCTCGCACCGCTCGGCAACGCAGCGTGGCGTTGCGTCGCGACCCGGCGACGGCTCGGCCGGGCGCGATCGTCTCGTGCGTTGGCGGACTACGGGAGCTTGGACGCGAGGACGTCGGCCGCCAGGATCTCGGGTGCTGCGCCGAGGAGGTGCTGGTTGGCCATCAGGGCTGCGACGATGGCGCCGTTGGCGTGGGCGTCGCGAGCGGCCTCGTCGGGGAATGCATCGAAGATCCAGAAGGTGTCGGCGTGGGTCCTGACCGCGAACCAGACAATCGTTCCTACTTCTTCGTTGGCGAGCGCGACAGCGCCGGCGAGCAGATCGGCGAGCGCGTCGTGCTGTCCATCGGCCGCGACGATCTTGGCGACGAAGGCATACGGAAGTGATGCGGGTGCGGACATGAGGGGTTCTCCTAGGTGTCGAGGTTTCTTGGTGAAGCGAGTTCAGCGTATGACGAGCAAGGGCAGGTGAGAAGTGGCGTATACGGCAGTATTGCTATTGTTCGCGCCATGCGTATCGGACTGATCGCGATCGACGGCTGCTTCGGTTCGGCTGTCGCGTCGGTCATCGACATCGTGCGGGTGGCCGACGGAGCCCGCGGCGATGTCGACCCGCGGATCGACCCGATCGAACTCGCCATCCTCGGACCGAAACGGAGAGTGACCACGACGGCATCGATGACCCTGTCGGTGGACCACCCGCTGTCGGAGTCCGCAGAGTTCGACGTGGTCGTCGTCCCTGCGCTTGGAACCCTCACGGCCGCCGCTACCAACGACGCCCTCCAGAGCCGAGATGCTCGTTCGGTTATCGCCTCGCTCGGGCGCCTCGACGACGCGACCACCCGGATCGCCGCGGCGTGCACCGGCGTGTTCGCTGTCGCCGAGACCGGACGGATGCATCATCGGCGGGCGACGACCAGCTGGTTCCTGGGGCCGGAGTTCCTGAAGCGCTATCCGACCGTCGCCCTCGATCTCGACACCATGGTCGTGGTCGACGGGAACCTCGTCACCGCCGGCGCCGCGTTCGCCCACATCGACCTCGCGCTCTCACTCGTGCGATCGATCAGCCCCGACCTGGCCCAACATGTCGCCAAGCTCCTCATCATCGACGAGCGTCCGTCGCAGGCGGCCTTCGTCGCCTACGAACATCTCCGGCACGAGGACCCGATCGTCGTCGAGTTCGAACGCTTCGTGCGCGCCCGCCTGGACGAACCGTTCAACGTCGCCTTCGTCGCGCAGTCGCTCGGCACCAGCCGGCGCACCCTCGAACGACGAGTCCGTGCGGCGCTCAACCTCACTCCGCTCGGCTTCGTCCAACGGCTTCGCATCGAACGAGCTCGGCACCTCTCAGCAACCACGGACCTCACCTCCGCCGAGATCGCGCTACGGGTCGGCTACGCGAACGCCGAGACTCTGCGCTCCCTCCTGCGTAGGGAGCGACGCCGTTCCTGACCTATCGCCATGCCTGTAGCCGGTGTCCTAGTGCTCGACTGGAACCACCTCTCAGCACGTCGCGTCGACGCTCCTGCGTCGCCCCTGGACGACCCACTCGACACGCCCGCAGCACAGGCCATGTGACGTGTCCCGGCTTCCCGGACGGTCGGGGTTGGGTGGCTGTGATGTCGCTGCGTTCTCGTCGAGGGGGTCAGCAGACTCGATCAGGGTCGATTGGGATGAGACGCGAAGGCGGTCAGGTCAGGGCGGCCAAAGCCGGCCGGCGAGGTAGCGTCGGTCACGTCGAGGTCTTTCGGATGGATGGCGTAGGAACCTCCATCGTCGGGAGACCTCGACGTCTACCTGCGGACCGACGCGCCCGGCCGACCTACACCCTCATCTGGGAAGAGCCACGTATCTGTGTACGTATATGGAGTCCCGTTAATGATGCTTGCGACGTCAGACGAAAAACCGAACGCTTGCAGTCCATCGGCAATCGAGACGGCGGGGACTGTTCCGTCTCCGCCGCCGCTCACCATCATGTTCTCTGTCGCAAGATTTTCGCTATCAAATTGGCCGAACGGGTTTACGCCAGTTTGGTCGGCGAAAAGCCCCTGCTTCCCTGCGGAACATTCCTGCCAGGTGGCGTAGGTCCCGGTGGAACATGTCTGGAGAGGAAAAGGTTCAGTCAGAGCGGTGCCAATAGAGAAACCTGCAAAGTCGTGCCTGTCACGTTCCCAGTCGCAACTAATCTCAGCAGCGATCCGCGGTCCAGTGCTTGCCTTGTATGCGGATGCCTTCGCCGACGTAGGCATCGAAAGCGATTGCGTCATCTGATCGCAGATCGGCTGTACAAGGTGCACCGCGTTGGCTGGACAGGGGTTCGGCTATGGCCAGCCTTGGGATTGGGGACGGCACATGCATCGATCACGGCGGCGACAGTGGGCGGCAGAGCGCGACCAGGAATTTTTATCGCGGACGCCGCTGTGGGATTGTCGACAGTCGCGTCGCTGCTACCTGCATTCGAGCATCCTGACAACAGGAGCAGCGAAGCAAGCATTGGTGCAAGTGCCGCGCCAAAGCGCGAAAGGCGTGCGGTCATGAGCGATCCCCCGGATGTCTGTTCGCCGCCGCAGAGTGTGCGTGGCGGGAACAGGCTAGCGTATGGAGCATCGTTTGCCAGACGTCTCGACGGAAATGCTGCACGATTCGGTGACGGTTTTGTCACGCAGCCTGAGCGGCTTGTGTGGTCATGTCGATCATGAGCGTCGCTGTCCGGAAATCAGCTGACCTTTCCGTCGAAGATGGTGAGGATCGAGAAGCTCGATTCGTCGGTGACCTCGACGGACAGGTGTGTACCCGGCACCACCGGGTAGGCCTTGGACCAGGTGAGCGACCGGCCCGGCAGCAGGGTCGAACTCGGGTCGTTGCCGATGTTCCCGTCGATGTCGGTCACGCCGTCGACCTGAGTCGAGCCGGATGTGGCGGTCAGATACAACTGACTCGGATCGAAAGGATCCTGGTTCGCGGGGTTGGTCAAGGTGATGGTTACCTTGTAGTAGTGCCCACCAGGGATGGTCTGGCCCACGTAAGCGCTGCTGCTTGGGGTGTACGGCACCGGCTTGCTGACAGTGATCTTCCGGCCGGTCTTGCTGGTCCAAGTAGCGCCGAATGGTGTGGTGCCCTTGGACTGGCCATCGGCCGCGGCGGTGGTCTTCTCCGTCACCTTCGGGGTGACCTTCTTCGTCTTTTTGCAGCGTCCGCTGCGGCGGCTGAACTAGCCGCGACTGTCGCCGTCTTGGCCGTGACGGTCTGGGTCACGGTGACGGTTGCTCCGCTACCCCCAGACGAGCAGCCAGCCAGTGCTAGCGGCACGACCAACAGCACGAGTGCCAGTGCTGTGTGCTTCTTCAAAACGGTCTCCTCCGCAAGAGTGAAGGGGGTGATTTGTGTCCTGCGGGACATGCGTGTGGTCTGTGACCGACCGTTTGCTCCCCCGGTGTTCCCCTGGGCGCAGCGTACGGCCGCCGAAGATGCTGTGCATCGCGATTGAGCAGATCCGGGTGGGATATACCGGAGACCGCTGGGCGCTACCTGGGCAGTGAGTCCGCACGCCGCACGTCAGTGGCCTGCAGCCAGACGAAGTGCTGCCGGTCGTCGTCCTCCCGCCGATGCCGGTAGGACACCAGCACCCGGTCGGACTTCCACTTGACGGCTCTACCTGGCACCCACTCGACCAGGTCGTCTGACTCCCACTCGAACCTCGCCTCGCAGGCGATCGGTTGCGGGGCGAAGCCCGGGTCATGACCTGCACCGGCCTGCACTCGGTTACGCACCTGGTCGACCATGCGGACAGGCTGACACCGAGCGCCGACACTCACTTAGTTGCAAGCTGAGTGACCGGTCATGCCCGTCGGGCAATTGCGGCCACCGAGATGGACGCCTGTTGGACTGCGACCAGATTCGATGACGACCTTATTCGCAGGCGACACCGTCGCCGTCGCGATCCAGCTTGCTGGAGTAGCCGGGCTGGCCCCGGTAGATCGGCGCTGCTCCGGCGGCTCGCACGGCGGTGCAGTTCTTGTAGTAGACCGCGGCAGGTAGCGGTGCCACTGCAGGTGCCGTCGTCTTGGGCGCCGAGGGCGCAGTAGTGGTCGGCGCGGGAGCGTGGGCCCTCGGCGGCTGGGCGCTGGTCGATGCCGTGCCCTGCGGCGGCAATGCCGTGCCGTCGCACTTCGACAGCACCCGCACCATCGCGTCGCGCTCGGCCGCTGTGACCCACAGGCCGTACTTTTGCTTCACGGTGATCTGCCGGGCCACATACGGGCAGCGGTACGCCTTGTTTGGAGGCAGCCAGGTAGCAGCGTCGCCGTCGCCCTTCGCACGGTTAGCGCCGGCGTCGACCGCCAACAGGTTGGCCGGGTCATTAGCGAAAGCCAGGCGCTTGCTGAACGGCCACGACGCGGCACCCTTCTGCCAGGCATCGCCCAGGGCCACGACGTGGTCGATGTCGACCTCGCTGGCCCCGCCGATCACAAACCGGATCGAACGCCCGGTGTAGGGGTCGTGAGTCAGTGTCCCCGCCAGCACCTTGCACCAGTTCTTCATCGACCGGGCCGTAAGGTCTCGGCGCAGGATGTCATTGCGGGTGTCGCAGCCGTTGCGGTCGGCGTCGAACCAGGCTTGTCCGAACGCGTCTCGGTTGTAGCCGGTCTTGGTAGCGCGGCCCTTGACCGCCAGACCTCCCACCGCGGCAAGTGCGGTTCCGGACTCGGCCTGCGAGACAGCCTGTGCAGCAGGCACCGGGGCGGCGGTGCGCGTGCTTGTGACAGTGGAGCTGGGCATTGGAGACGGCGAAGCCTTTGTCGTGGGCGACGCTGCCGAGTATGTCGGGGACACCCCAGCACGGGACGAACTCGCTGCCGACCCCGTGGTGCTGGCGACCCTACTTCCGGAGGACTGTCCGGGGCTGGCGTTGGTAGGCGGATCCGCTATGGCGCTGCCAGCGACCAGCACACCGAGCGCGGCGAACAGCGCGACGACGCCTGCACCGCGACTGCGCAGCAGCGCCCACGTCACCCGGCCACGTATCAAGGCAACCACCGCGACCAGGAGGGCAAAGAACCCCGCCATGATCAACGCACCGCTGATGCCACTACTGGCTACGCCGATGGCGGCCACGGCAAATAGCCCGCCCCAGCCGCACCACCAGGCGACACCGTGACCTGAACCAGCATGATTCAAAGAAATCCCCACCCTTGCAACCAAATTCGCACGCGCCGCCAACCGGCGCGACCCCATGAGGCGGAGTGTATCGGTGGCCACCGTCAGGTGTCGGCGATCCGGTCGATCTTGGATGCCGGGCCGGTGAGCAAGACATCGGCACCAGCCGACCGGCATACTCACGTCCATGGTTCGACCCACCGCTGCCAACCTGATAGTGCCGCTGTCGCGAGCGAAGGACCTGACTGTTGGCGTCGATCCTGCACGTCCTCGGCACCCGTGCCCGGCTCGAAACCCTGCAGGCTCTGATAGACGGGCCGAAGCTGTCAGCCGATCTGCCGGCGCGGACCGACGAGCTGCGGATGCTCGAAGACATCGGAGTGATCACCTCGGAACGGCTGAGCGAGGGCCTGATCACGTACCAGTGGACGCTGCGGCCAGGAGCGCTCGAACGAATCGCGCACTTGGGAAGCAGGGCAATAGTCAGTGAAACAGTGGAAAACAGCTAGGTCGCCGAACGTTTAGATCGATTGGAAGACGCTTAGCCATTACATTTGGCACACCGTCGAATCTGGCCGCGACGGCATCGCTTACCACGGTCGCGTCGACGCAATCGATGGCTGGTCGCGTCCAAACGGATCGACCGAGGGCGTAACAGTCGGTCGTCGAGATCAAAATGATGGCGGATGACATCCTCCAACCAACACACGCCCTACCGTGGCATCAGCAGATACGAAGCACCGCCCCGTGCGCACTCGAATAACGCCCTAGTGTGCACGCTCGGTGGACGCCTAGTTCAGTGCTTTACGCGAGGCGTCCAGAAGTTTCTGCTCCAACTTCCCATTCTTGAAACTCCAAACGCGCAACTCTTCCATGAGTTCCTTATTGGTCTCAAGGCTGACGACCTTCCCGTTGATAGTGCAGTTCTCTGATTGAAGATTAGCCGCGCACTTGAAGTGTTTGAATTCACCCTGCTCGCCATTACTGATATCCGTCAGGACCGCGGTAGCGTCCTTGTTTGAAGGTGCAGTCGCAAGCATTGCTGCGACGTAATCCGACTGCAGATTCTCCGCGGATTGAGTAGCTACGGGCCAAAATGCCTTCCTGCCGGCCGTAGCGTCGGGACTGTTTTGCGGTTTGTTAGTTCCTGAAAATGATGCCGCACTGTACACCATCTCATTGAATTTGGCTAACTCTCCAAGGTATGCCGAATAAGCAGCGGACCTCCGCGCATTCGCTGCCTCGGTGTGGGTCGCGTTATTCGTGTTGCGAGTCGCTAAGAGCGACCCGCCTACGCCGATTAATGCGCCACCTAGGACGGCGGCCAATGCAATCCAGGCAGTCGTCGCGGCGGCCAGATTACCCTTCGTAGACTTGCTCGAACCATCAGTAGTGAGTGCGGACCCTTGGTCGTTGGACATGGCCAGGACATTAGTGGTGACTGTGAGGCCTTCGTATCACCTTCGCAAAACTTCCTCCGGCCGCCCGTGGGGTGCAGCGTGGCCGAACGACTCCGCCGGAGCGAGGACGGACTGAGCGTCGCGGCGCTCATCCGCTGCGTCGTGGCCATCACCGTGGCCGTCTTGGTCGAGGCGTCGGCCGATGGAAGCGCAACCGCAGCAAGCGATCCGGTGGTCATCGCACAGGCGGCCGCGATGGCGAGTAGCCGCCTGGTAGGCGGCCGTGAGATGTTGCATGAGGTGCTCCTCTCGGGCCAGAAGCGACCGAACGGCGTTGATCGTCTTCTCGGTGAGTGAAGTCTCGGGCTGCCAAGCGATGCGGCTCCACTGCGTTGCAACGGTGGGTGGGAACGGCAACGCACCCCTGGGAGCCCTGATAGCGGACCATCCTCAGGATGGGATCAGATTTGTCTCTCCACGACGACTAACCCGGCCCGATGCACCGTGCCTGGGCGGAGTTAGCTGATTCCAGAGTGCGCACACTCCTGCCATGGCCCGACCTACCGCAACGCTACTCACGCTGCCGTTGTTCCGCGCCAAGGACCTCACGTTGCTGGCATCAGCGCTGCACGTGCTGGGCACACGCTCCCGACTGGAGACCGTGCAACTGCTCATGGGCGGGCCAAGGCTGACTGTGCAGTTGCCGGCCCGCGTGGACGAGATGCGGATGCTTGAGGAGATCGGCGTGGTCACCTCGGAATTGGTCGGTCGACAGCTGATGTGGACGTTGAAGCCGGAAGCCGTCGGGCGGGCTGCCAACTGCCTGAAAGACTGAGTACCAATGGAGGACGAGAAGTGGACCACCAGCCAGGTCGCAGAACACGTGGGTGTGCACCGCAAAACGATTAGCTCCTACCACGCTCGGGATCAGATGCCGCCCGAGGACGGCCGGGATGGGCCGCACAAGCCGTGGTGGTGGTCGACCACGATCACCGGCTTGCGGCGACCTGGCCGGGGCGTCGGCGTCGGCCCGCAGCCGAAGAAGTGACAACAGATCGATGGCCCGCGCCAGTGTTGGAGCGTCAGTCGCCAGCAGCCACGTTGGACGGGACGTCGTCATTGCGTACTGACCGATAGGCCAACATCGATCGCATCCAGTGCATCCTGGGTGAGTGAACATCGGCGACCCGGACGGGCACGGTCGCTACGGAGTCCTCGACGAGGACAGCGACGGCTTGCTCTGCCACGAGTGCGGCCGCCGCTTCGCACATCTCGGCGTGCACGCGTGGAAAGGGCACGGGCTGACGGCCTCTGAATACCGCCAGGCGCATGGTCTGGCTCGCAGTCGTGGCTTAGTCGCCAGTGGGACCCGAGACGCGATCATCGACAACGCTCGCCGGAGTTTCTCGACCAAGCGGCGGTTTGCCGCGGCACGAGATCCTGCCGCCGCTACCTCGGCACGGCTGGCCAGCGGTGCCGGAATGTCGCCAGCGGGCCTGGCCGCCAGCCGGGCACGACCCGGCCAAGGCAGGCGCGGCACTGTGGTGGTCTGCGGGTGGTGTGGTGCCGAGTTCTGCCCGCTCAGCAGCGCCACACGACGGCGGTTCTGCTCGAAGTCCTGCGCCAGTCGGGCAACGCGTCGCCGGTAACCCGAGAACCTCCGACCGTGCCGTGGTCCTCAACGAGTCCTCAAAACCTCCGGCTGCTACCGATCTGGGTCAAACCTCACAAACCACCAATCCGCTGAATAGCAACGCTTTTCGATCGCCACCGTACTTGCCCCACCCTCACAAACCTTCATGGATAGATCTCCTAAAGCGGGTGTCGCATGTTCGAATCATGCCAGGCGATGGATCCACGTTCACCGCGCCCGGCCTTCACCGCGGTGCTGCTCGAAGTCGGCGTGAGGATCAGCATGGACGCCCCCGGCCGGTGGATGGACAGCGTGATGACCGAATGGCTCTGACGGTCGGTGAACTCCGTGGCGTGACAGAGCGGACATTCGAATGATGCCCCACTGACAACGTCACCCCAGATGAGCGAAAGGAATCGAGCGATGACACACAACGAGACCGACCTGGTGAGGTCGAGCACTGAGTCAGGGGCAACGGGCATCACCGATGTGCAGGCAGACCCGGCCACCACCATCCTGACGATCGACCAGGCTTCGGAGTACCTCTCGATCTCGAAGGCGACGCTGTACACGTGGCGAACACGGCGAGCAGGTTTTGGCCCGCCGGCGCTCAAGCTCGGCAACTGCCTGCGCTACCGGCGGTCGGACCTGGACGACTGGGTCGGCGATCACGTTGAGATCGTCGACACCGCGTCGCCGCGGTCGGACGACGGCATCTCGCTCTCCCGCCACAGCCGGCCCCGCTGAGGCCTGACCGACCATGGGACGCGGCCGGCCACCGACGCCGCCAGGTACCTGGGGCGAGATCCAGACCGCGAAGGTCCGGAACGGAGCGCACCGGGCGCGGACGCGTATCCGTGACACTGACGGACTGACCCGGCAGGTCACCGCCACGGGGACGACTGCCGCTGCCGCTTCCCGCGCACTGCGGGAGAAGTTGGCCGAGCGGACGACCCCCACTGCGGAGTCGATCACCGCCGAAACGACGATTGCCGGCCTGGCCACCCTGTGGATCGGCTACCTGCGGGACGAGGGCCGGATCGAGGACACCACCATCAACGAGTACCAACGAGTCTTGACGAACGTCGTCACCCCCGAACTCGGCGGCCTGCGCCTCCGCGAGCTGACGACAGGTCGAGTCGACGTGTTTCTTGTCCGGCTCCGCGCGACCAGTGCGAGCCGTCAACGCAAGGCGAAGGTCGTGCTCGGGGCAATGCTGGGCCTGGCGGTCCGGCACGACGCACTCGTGGTGAACCCCGTCCTGCAGACCTCACGGGTCCACCGGGAGCGGCACCAGACCAGGTCCCTGACCTTGGAAGATCTCAACACTGTCCGAGCATCGGTACGCGCCTGGACGACCAAGCAACGACCCGGCCCGAAAGCGTCGAGCGACATGGCCGACATCATCGACTTGATGCTGGCCACCGGGGCCCGCATCGGTGAGGCCCTCGCGCTGCGCTGGACCGACGTCGACCTCGAGTCGCCCCAGCCGCACCTAACGATCACCGGCACGGTCAAGACCGAGCCGGGAAAGGGCACCTACCGCAAGCCCGCGCCGAAGTCGGACTCCAGCGTGCGCACCATCGTCCTGCCGCAATTCGCCGTCACGATGTTCCGGCGCCGTCGCGGCTCCGCTGCCGGCAACGAAACCACTCCGGTGTTTCCGACGCGGAACGGCACCTGGCTGCAGGTCAACAACGTGGAGCGCCGTTGGCGGGAGATCCGCAGGAACACCGGCCTGGACTGGGTGACACCTCACACGTTCCGCAAGACCGTGGCGACGCTGATCGCCGAGCGGGTCGACGCCGACACGGCGGCCCAGCAACTGGGGCACTCCTCCCCTGCGATCACACGCGAGTTCTACATCGCCAAGCCGCCGATCGCGGCTGACGTCGCGGACGTGCTGGAGGAGCTAGGCAGCCGGAGCGGCGAATAAATGGTGAATAAGTGGTGAATAAGACCTTCGGCTTCAAAACCAGAACCGGCCCTGACTGTGCGTTTCCGCACGTCAGAGCCGGTTCAGCTGTCGGGATGACAGGATTTGAACCTGCGACCCCCTGACCCCCAGTCAGGTGCGCTACCAAGCTGCGCCACATCCCGATGCCCCTTGCAGGGCGAGCGAAACGATATCGCACGAGTGGCCGTGCGACCCAATCGGACGGGTCGTCAGCGGCGGCGCTTCTCGCGGACGCGCACAGACAGCTCGATCGGGGTGCCCTCGAAGCCGAACTCCTCACGGATCCGGCGTTCCAGGAAGCGGCGGTAACCGGCCTCGATGAAGCCCGAGGCGAAGACGACGAACCGCGGCGGCCGGGTCGAGGCCTGCGTCGCGAAAAGGATGCGCGGCTGCTTGCCACCGCGGACCGGATGCGGGTGGCCGGCGACCACTTCACCGAGGAAGGAGTTCAGCCGGCCGGTCGGCACGCGCTGGTCCCACGAGGCGAGCGCGACCTCCAGGCCGGGAACCAGTCGATCAACGTGTCGTCCGGTGGTGGCGGAGATGTTCGCCCGAGGTGCCCACGCCACCTGGGCGAGGTCACGCTCGATCTCACGCTCCAGGTAGTGACGGCGTTCCTCGTCCAGCAGGTCCCACTTGTTGAAGGCCAGCACGAGCGCACGACCTGCATCGAGCACCTGCTGCACGACACGCACGTCCTGCTCGGCGATGTTGTCCTCGGCGTCGATCAGGACCACCGCGACCTCGGCCTTCTCGATCGCTGCCTGGGTGCGCAGCGACGCGTAGAAGTCGGCGCCACGGGTCAGGTGCACCCGACGGCGGATGCCCGCCGTATCGACGAATCGCCATGTCTTGCCACCGAGTTCGATCAACTCGTCCACCGGATCACGTGTGGTGCCCGCGACGTTGTCGACGACGACGCGGTCCTCGCCGGCGAGCTTGTTGAGCAACGACGACTTGCCGACATTCGGTCGTCCGACCAGGGCGATACGACGCGGGCCACCACGCTCGTATGCCGAAATGGCCGACTTCTCCGGGAGCACCTCGAGCATGGCGTCGAGCGCATCGCCGGTGCCACGGCCGTGCAGCGCAGAGATCGGCCACGGCTGCCCGAGGCCGAGCGACCACAGCGATGCCGCTTCGAGTTCGGTCTTCTGGTCATCGACCTTGTTGGCGACGAGCACGACGGGTTTCTTGGAGCGCCGCAGCAGCTTGACGACGGCCTCGTCGGTGTCTGTCGCACCGACCTTGGCGTCCACGACGAACAGCACGACGTCCGCAAGCTCGATCGCGACCTCGGCCTGCTCGGCCACCCGAAGATGTATGCCGCTGGCGTCGACCTCCCAACCGCCGGTGTCGACGAGGGTGAAGTTGTGTCCGGACCACTCGGCGTCATACGCCACTCGGTCGCGGGTGACCCCAGGAACGTCTTCAACCACTGCCTCACGGCGCCCGAGCACGCGGTTGACCAGGGTCGACTTGCCGACGTTCGGGCGCCCGATGATCGCGACCACCGGGCGGCCCCCGCCTGGGGTCGCCTCGTCACCGGGGGTGCCGTCGCTGTCGAGCAGCGCACGGTCCTCGTCGCTGAGCTCGAAGTCATTCAGGCCGACCCGTAGCGCGTGCTCGACGGTCTCGTCGGGAGTGTCGTCGGGACTCTCGGCGGAGGTGGAATCAGACATTTCACCATCATCCCTGACGATGGCCGGAAACCGTTATTCGGGAGTGCCCACCGGCAACGTGAGTCCCGTCTCGTGGGTCGCCTGATCGACGTGTGATGCCAGCCTGCTGCGCAGTTCTTCGGTCGACAGGCGCAGCCGCTCCCGGCCCGGAACACCACGATGCTTCGGCAGCGCGAACGGCTCACCGATGACCACACGAACCGGTGCCCGAAGCTTGGGCCAGGAGTCGCGGCCGCCTTTGCCCTTCGTCCCGAGTACGGCGACAGGGACGATCCGCGCGCCGGTCGCCTGTGCCAGGAACGCGGCGCCCTGCTGGGCGGTCTGCACCGCGCCGGATCCGCGGGTTCCCTCGGGGAAGATCCCGAGACCGCCACCGGCGGTGAGTGTCTGTCGTGCCGCGGCCAGTGCCTCGCGGTCCGCGCTGTTCTGATCGATCGGGATCTGCCCGGTGATCCGCAGGAAGAAGCCCCACAGCGACGCGAAATAGGTCCGCTTCACCAAAAAGCGCAGCGGCCGCGGAGTGAAGATGAAGACCAACGGCCCGTCCAGGAACCCGACGTGGTTCGAGACCACGATGACCGGACCTTCGGTCGGCATCCGGTCGCTGTGCAACGTCTTCACGTCATACAGGATGTGCGCGAGCACCACGCCGAAGCGGCGGCAACCCTCAGCCAGCTGAGGTCGATAGCTCTGGATCGCCATCGAGAACCTCCTGCACCACCCGAAGCACGGCGGCCACCGACTGGCGGAAGTCGATGTGCGACGTGTCGATCGTGACGACGCCGTCAGCTGCGGTCGTGAACTGCGACACCGTGGAGTCCGCGCGGTCCCGGTCGACGATCTGCGACCTGGTCGACGCGACGGCGACCTTCAGCTGCTTGGAGCGACGCGCCATCCGTGCCTCTTCGCTGGCAGTCATCAGGATCCGCACCGGTGCGTCAGGGGCGACGACCGTGGTGATGTCACGACCCTCGGCCACACACCCACCGGTCGCTTCGGCGCCTTGCGCGATCAGATCGCGTTGGCGTTGCTTGAGATTCGCACGCACGTCGAGATTGGTCGCGACCTGGGACACCACCGAGGTCACGGCATCCTGCCTGATCTCCGCATCGATGGGTCGCTCTCCGACCGCGACGGTCGGCGACTTCGGATTCATCCCCATCCGCAGGTCGAACGTCCGGCAGTGCTCGGCGACAGCGTCCGCGTCACCCAGATCGATCTGCGCGTCGACACACGACCACGCGAGCGCGCGGTACATCGCACCGGTGTCGAGAAAGCTCACTCCGAGCCGCGACGCGACAGCCTTCGACACACTCGACTTCCCGGTCCCCGACGGCCCGTCGATAGCAATGACCAGCGCCTTACTCATACCGGCCCCCTCCTTCGCTGCGCTCACTCATGAACGCTCCATCCCTTGTCCTCCAACACATCTCGCAACCGGTCCACCACACCGGGCAGCACCGACAACTCCACCAGGCCGACCATCGCACCTACTCCGTGCTCCATGCGCAGGTCTTCGAGGTTGATGCCGGCGTCACCCACGTCATTGAACAGTCTGGCGAACGAACCCGGCTCATCCGGGATCGGCACGATCACGGTCGCGTATGTCGCCGGCGCCGCACCGTGCTTGCCGGGGATCCGGGCATGACCCAGCTGACCGTCCGAGATCAGGCGTGCGACCTCGCCGCGGCTGCCCTCGGCCGCGCTGCTGTCCGCAGCCAGTCGACGCAGGGACCCGGCCACCGCGCCCAACTGTTCGACGACCCGATCGAGCACCGGCGACACAGCCGCGGCGTTGCCGGCGAGGATCTGCGTCCACATCATCGGGTCGCTCTCGGCGATCCGGGTGACATCACGAATCCCGCCGCCGGACAACGCGATCGCGGCATCCGGCAGGTCCCGCAACTGAGCGGCGACGACCGAGGCCGCGAGCTGCGGAATGTGCGAGACGACCGCGACTGCAGCATCGTGCTCGTCCGCGGGCATGGTCTCGATGGCGGCCCCGGTCGCGTGCGCCAGCTCCTGGACGAGTTGCACGGCGTGCCGATCCGTCTCCTGCTGAGGGCACACCACCCAGGTGCGACCTTCGAAGAGATCGGCTTGCGCAGCGACTGCTCCGGACCGCTCACGACCGGCCATCGGGTGACTGCCGACATACCGGTGCAGTTGCTCCGGCGGAACCAACGCACGCACGGCATCCGCCACCTGTTGCTTGACGGATGCGACATCCGCCACGACGGCCGACGGCCACTGCTTGAGCTGCTCGGCGACCACCGATGCCGCGACGTCCGGGGGCGCCGCCACGAAAATCGCGTCGGCGGCAACGTCGTCGTCGATCTGCCCAGCACCCAGGTCAGCGGCCAGCGCCTGCGCAGTCGGAGACGGATCGCTCAGTAACACCCGAAAACCCTTGTGCGACAGCGCAAGACCGATCGACGTACCGATCAGGCCGGTGCCCACGATGCGGACGGAAATGCGGGTCGAGTGTGGCGAGGCGCCAGCCGAGACCGTATCGAGACCACTCGGCCTCGATACACCTCCCCCGCTTCGCTCCCCCGGCACTCGACCAGCTTGGTCACTCACAACCCGGCCGCCTTGTAGAGCCCGGCGACCTCCTGGCGGGTCAGCGGCCGCATCTTGCCCGGACGCAGCTCACCGAGGTGGACCGGCCCGACGTCCGTGCGCGACAGGGACTCCACCGGGCGCCCGACGGCCTCCAGCATCCGTCGCACGATGTGCTTGCGGCCCTCGTGCAGGATGACCTCGACCAGGGCCCAGCCGGGCTTGGAGTCCACGACCTTGAAGGAGTCGACTGCGACCTTGCCATCCTCGAGCTCGACACCTTCGCGCAGCTGCTTGCCCAGGGCACGCGGCACCGGGCCGGGGATCGTCGCGACATACGTCTTGGGCACCCCGTATTTCGGGTGCTGCAGGCGATTGGCCAGCTCACCGTCATTGGTCAGGAGCAACAAGCCTTCGGTGTCGACGTCCAAGCGTCCGACGTGGAAGAGACGCTCCTTGCGCTGCTCGACGTATTCACCGACCGACGGGCGGCCCATCTCGTCGTTCATCGTCGACACCACGCCCAGCGGCTTGTTGAAGGCCAGGTAGACCCGCGACTCGTCCAGCTGGATCCGCTCACCGTCGACGTGCACCGTCTGCCCGAGCGGGTCGATGCGGACACCGAGCTCCTGCACCTTCTGCCCGTCGACCGAGACACGGCCCTGCCGGATCAGGTCCTCACAGACCCGCCGGCTGCCGACGCCCGCAGCGGCGAGCAGCTTCTGCAGCCGCACACCGTCCGGGTCGTGTACGTCGACGTATGGCGTCTGCGGAGCCGCCGGTTGCTTGGGCCCTTGCTGCCCACCGGGGCGGGTCCGCGCCGGCCGACCGGCACCACCGGTTCGCCCGGCGCCACCACCACGGCCCGTCTGACCTCGGTGGCCAGCGCCACGAGATCCCTTGCCCGACTGGTTGTTTCGCTTGTTGCCTGTCATCCGTGTCCCTGCGCAATCAGTTCGTCAACCACATCTGCATCAGGCAGGTATGGCGCCAGTGCCGGCAGTTCGTCGAGCGAGCTGAGCCCGAGTCGCTGCAGGAAATAAGGGGTGGTGCCGTAGAGCAACGCACCTTGTTCGCCGTCGGATCCGATCTCGACGATCAGGCCACGTGTCAACAGCGTGCGAACCACGCCGTCGACGTTGACTCCTCGGACCGCACTGATCCGGGATCGGGAGATGGGTTGCCGGTAGGCAATGACCGCAAGCGTCTCCAGCGACGCCTGGGTGAGTTTGGCCTGCTGGCCGTCCAGCAAGAACTTCTCGACCGCCGGCGCATAGTCGGGGCGGCTGTAGACCCGCCAGCCCTCGTTGATGCAACGCAGCGCGAATCCCCTGTGTTGCGCGGCATACTCGCGCTCGAGGTCTTCGATCGCCTCGACCACTTCGGCCTCCGGCAGCTCGAGCGCGGTCGCAATCTCGTAGGCGGTCACCGGCTGGTCGACCACCATCAGGATCGCCTCGATGGCGCTGCGGGCGCCGCCGGGCATTGTGTGTACGTCGAACGGCGGCGCCTCCTCGACGGCCTCCTGCTGGTCATCGACCTGCGCCGTCGCGTCGTTCGCAGGTGCGTCGTCAGGCACGTGCTGCTCGTCAGTCATCGCCGTCCTCCTTGCCGTCTTCACTCGTATCGTCGGCCGTCGCCGGCCCGGTCGCCTGGTCGTTGTCGAGCTCGTCGAACTCGGCGCTCACCTCAACGGTGTCATGGTCGTCACCGGCCCAGTGCACGACCAGCTCCCCCAGCGCCTCCGGTTGGTCCATGGTGACCGCGGATTCCTTGTAAAGCTCCAGCAGCGCCAGGAAGCGCGCAACGATCACCAACGTCGACTCCGCGTCAGCGACCAGAGACCTGAAGCTCGCCTGCCGGCGCTCCCGCAAGACGGCAATGACGATCGTCGCCTGCTCCCGGACGCTGACCGCCGGCGCGTGCAGATGTGTCAGGCCAACCGTCGGCTCGGGCCGTGGCGTCATCGCCTGCGCCGCGATCCGGGCCAGCTGCTCCGGCGTGACATTCATGATCAGCTCTGGCAACAGCTTGGCGAAACGCTCCTCCAAGCCGGCCTGTCGTGCCGTCATACGACCAGCGGACTGCATGCGTTCGGCGAAGGCGACGGACACCTCCTTGAACGCGCGGTACTGCAGCAACCGGGCGAACAGCAGGTCGCGAGCCTCGATGAGTGCGAGGTCGTCATCGTCGTCAGCGCGCAGGTCCGGCAGCAGCCGAGCAGCCTTGATGTCCAACAGAGTTGCCGCGATCAGCACGAACTCGGAGGCCTGCCCGAGGTCCCAGTCGGTCGCCTGCTCCTGCGCCCGACGGATGTGCACCACGAACTCGTCGGTGACCTTCGCCAAGGCGATCTCGGTGACGTCCAGTTTGTGCTTGGAGATCAGCCCGAGCAACAACTCGAAAGGCCCAGAGAACACGTCGAGGTGAACCTCGAACGGGGTCGAGGCTGCCCGACGGGTCAGGACCCCTCCGGGCACTGCCTCGGGGCGGGCGTCAGTCACCGGCTCCGCCTGGTCGGACGGAACCGGATGGGTGGTGTTCATGGGCTAAGCCACGGCCCCGCGAGCCACCAGCTCGCGGGCCAGTTGCCGATAGGACTCGGCCGCCCCGTGCGTCGAGGCGTAGGTCGTGATGGGTTCGGCCGCCAGTGACGCGTCGGGGAATTTCACCGTGCGGCTGATGACCGTGTGCAGCACCTTGTCGTCGAAATGCGCGACGACCGAGCGGATCACGTCCCGACTGTGCAGGGTCCGTCCGTCATACATCGTCGCCAGGATGCCGTCGACCTCCAGGCGCGGGTTGAGCCGGTCGGTGACCTTGTCGATGGTCTCGACCAGCAATGCGACGCCGCGCATCGCGAAGAACTCGCACTCCAGCGGGATGACGACGCCGTGCGCGGCCGTCAGTGCGTTGACGGTCAGCAGTCCGAGCGAAGGCTGGCAGTCGATCAGGATCACGTCGTATTCGTCGAGCACGGGGCGAAGCACCCGGGCCAGCACCATCTCGCGGGCGACCTCGCCGACCAGCTGCACCTCGGCTGCGGACAGGTCGATGTTGGCCGGCAGCACGTCGAGGTTGTCCGTGGCGGTGGGCTGGATGACGTCGTGGATGTCGTCCTCGCGCGACACCAGCAGGTTGTAGACCGTCGTGTCGAGCTCGTGCGCTCGGATGCCGAGACCGACGGACAGAGCGCCTTGCGGGTCGAAGTCGACGAGGAGGACCTTGCGGCCGTATTCGGCCAGGGCTGCCCCCAGATTGATGGTGCTCGTGGTCTTGCCCACGCCACCCTTCTGGTTGCACATCGCGATGACGCGCGCCGGTCCGTGACTCTTGAGCTCTACCGGCTTGGGAAAGGTGGGCAGCGGACGCCCCGTCGGGCCGACCTGCTCCTTCGAACTCACTGCGCGCTCCTGTATTACTCGTTCGGCCTCGCGGCGATCATGCGCCAACCTAATACATCCGGGCCTTGGAGCGGGCGCGGAGGCTCAGTGGGCCCTGGGATGTGAGGTTGCGAACACCTCGCGCAGCTGTTGCACGGTGACCATCGTGTAGATCTGCGTCGTAGTGACCGAGGCGTGCCCGAGCAACTCCTGCACGACCCGCACGTCCGCGCCGCCGTCGAGCAGGTGGGTCGCGAACGAATGTCGCAGCGTGTGCGGACTGAGGTGGCCCGGCAGATCGGCGCGCTGCGCTGCCGCCTGGATGATGTTCCACGCCGACTGCCGCGACAGCCGCCCGCCTCGCTGGTTCAGGAACAACGCCGGCGTGCCCTTGCCCTTGGTCGCCAGTCCCGGCCGGGCACGAGTCAGGTATGACGTGAGCGCCTCCGCGGCATACCGACCGAGCGGCAGCACACGTTCCTTGCTCCCTTTTCCCAGCACCCGCACCGTCGCCGACTCGAACTCGATGTCGTCGACATCCAGGCTCACCGCCTCGGTCACCCGCGCGCCGATGCCGTAGAGCAGCTCCAGCAGCGCCCGGTCCCGCAACGACGCCGGGGTGTCCCCGACACTGGCGGCGTCCAGCAGCCGCTCCACCTGATCCAACGGGATCGCCTTGGGCAGTCGGCGGGGCGGCTTCGGCGGTGGGACTGCGGCGGCGACGTCGTCGGGCGTGTCACCTTCCAGTGTGAGGAACTTGTGGAAGCCGCGGACCGCCACCAGCGTGCGAGCCGCGGATGACGCGGCCAGCGGCGGATGCTCCGGAGTACCTTCACGCAGCGTCGCGAGGAAGTCCGCGATGTCGGACTCGCCGACCTTCCCGACATCGTCGATGCCACGTCCCGCGAGATGGTCGGCATACCGTCGCAGATCGCGCTCGTAGGCGCGCAGCGTGTGTGGTGAGGCACCTCGCTCGACGCGCAGGTGGTCCAGCCAGCCGCGCATCGATCGTTCGAGTGAGGTTGCCACGGAACGACATTCTCACGTGTCACGTCTGCAGAGCGTGAAGCTGTATGCCGCAAGACGATCCCGCGCCGTCCGGCAGGTCTTCTACGACCTGCTGACCATCGCCTGGGTGACGACGTGGGTCTGGCTCGGCATACACGTGCATCAACAGGTGTCCGGATCGCAGGACGGTGCACGCAACATCGAGAGGAGCGGCGGTGACCTGGCCCGGCACCTGCACGACGCGGCCGGGGTCCTGTCGCACACTCCGCTGGTCGGCACGAAGGTCCGCAAGCCGATCGACAAGTCGGCCGACGCGGCGACCACCCTGCAGCACGCAGGTGGCCAACTGGCCGACAACCTGGGCAATCTCGGCGCCGCGATCGGCTTCGAGGTCGCGTTGGTCCCGGTGCTGCTCGCGGTCTTCGGCTGGCTCTTCCTGCGCATCGGGTACGCCCGACGCGCTGGGCGTGCCACCGCCTTACGGCAACAACCCGGTGGCGCGGATCTGCTGGCGCTGGACGCGCTGACCCGGCTGTCGGCCACGAGACTCGCCGAAGTCGGGGCACGTCCGGTGCAGCAATGGCGCGACGGCGACGAGGAGACCATCACCGCGCTCGCCGAGTCCTACCTGGAGCATCTCGGGCTGGCAGAGCTCGCTGCGCCCGACGAGTGACCCAGTTTCGGCGACCCCGAATGGACGCCGCCCGTTCACCACCTGGACAGTCCACGTTCGCCGGACGCCCGCGCCTCCGGCGACAATGTGAGCGACCAACTTCACTGCTGCTCCGGAGGATCTGGGTGACATCTCGGTGACACTGCATCGCGGGCAGGTCGCCGCTCCGCCGAGGACTCTCGTCGACGTCTTCCGCGAGACCGTCGCGGAGTGCGCGGACGCGCCTGCCCTGGACAACGGCGCGACAGTGCTGACGTATGACGAACTCGCAGAGCGCGCAGGCGATCTCGCCGTTCGACTGGGCCAGGAAGGTGTCGGGCGCGGCGACCGCGTGGGTGTGCGCATCCAGTCCGGCACGCTCGACCTCTACGTCGCGATCATCGGCACGCTGCTGGCCGGCGCGGCATACGTCCCGGTCGACGCGGACGATCCGGACGAGCGGGCCGCCGTCGTGTTCGGCGAGGCGCAGGTTGCAGCGGTGCTCGGCGACGACCTGGCGATCGACGTTCGAGTGCCGCGCGAGCCGCGTGCGCTCGAGGAACCGGACGTCACCGATGACGCCTGGATCATCTTCACCAGCGGGTCGACGGGCAAGCCCAAAGGCGTGGCCGTCAGTCATCGCAGCGCCGCCGCATTCGTGGACGCCGAGTCGCGAATCTTCCTGCAGGACCACCCGATCGGCACCGACGACCGTGTCATGGCCGGCTTGTCGGTCGCCTTCGACGCCAGCTGCGAGGAGATGTGGCTGGCCTGGCGGTATGGCGCCTGCCTCGTGCCGGCACCGCGCTCGCTGGTGCGCAGCGGCATGGACCTCGGACCATGGCTGGTCGCCAATGACATCACCGTCGTGTCGACGGTGCCGACCCTGCTGGCCTTGTGGCCGGCAGATGCTCTGGGCAAGGTTCGCTTGCTGATCCTCGGCGGTGAGGCCTGCCCACCGGAGCTCGCGGACCGTTACGCCACCGCGACCCGCGAGGTCTGGAACACCTACGGTCCGACCGAGGCGACCGTCGTGGCCTGCGCGGCACAGCTGCGACCCGGCGAGCCGGTGCGCATCGGGATGCCGCTCGACGGATGGGACTTGGAGGTCGTCGACCCGTCCGGGCAACCGGTTGCCGAGGGCGAGACCGGAGAGCTGATCATCGGTGGTGTCGGGCTCGCGCGGTACCTCGACCCCGAGAAAGACGCTGAGAAGTACGCACCCATGCCGAGTCTCGGGTGGGAGCGCGCCTACCGGTCGGGCGACCACGTCGTGCGTGACGAGACCGGGCTGATCTTCGGCGGGCGGATCGACGAGCAGATCAAGCTCGGCGGTCGGCGCATCGAGCTCGGCGAGATTGACGCCGCGCTGACCGCGTTGCCAGGTGTCGGCGGCGGGGCGGCCGCCATACGCACGACAGGGTCCGGCACCAAGATCCTCGTCGGATACATCACCATCGAGGGCGAATTCGAGCTGAGCGCAGCGATGGAGCGGCTGCGCGACGAACTGCCGGCAACCATGGTGCCGCGGCTGGCGAGCGTCGACACGTTGCCCACGCGCACGTCCGGCAAGATCGACCGCGACGCGCTCCCTGGCCGGTCGCGACCCTGCGTGCCGGCAGCGATGAGCAGCAGGAGCTGACCGGGACCGCCAGGACGATCGCCGAATCGTGGCTTGACGTCCTGGGTGCCGTCGTGACCTCCGAGAAGGACGACTTCTTCGACCTCGGCGGCGGATCCTTGACTGCTGCCCAAATGGTGTCCCGCCTGCGTCAGGTGCAGCCCGAGGTCACCGTCGCGGACATTTACGACCACCCGACTGTGGGCGGTCTTGCCGAGCACCTCGACTCGATGAGTTCGCCCGCGAACGTCCGTGACCGTGAGGTCTCGCCGACACCGGCGAAATCCCAAGCGGCCCAACAGTTTGCGCTCCTGTGCACCCGTACGCTGGCGGGCCTGCGGTGGGTGACCTGGGTCCTGCTCGGTGTCCGTGTCGGCTCGCCACTGCTCGATCAGCTTCGCTGGTCCGTGCCGACCGCGCCGTGGTGGCTGGTCGTGGTTCTGACCGCGGTGTTCCTCACCCCTGTCGGTCGGATGTTGCTGTCCGCCGGGCTGATTCGCGTCATACTCCGCGGGATCGGTCCTGGGGTGTACCCACGCGGCGGCCGAGTCCATCTGCGGTTGTGGCTCGCGGAGCGGGTCAACGACGACTCAGGGGCGACGAGCCTTTCCGGGGCGCCATTGATGACCTGGTACGCACGAATGCTCGGCGCCCGGATCGGTCGCGATGCCGACCTGCACAGCCTTCCACCGGTGACCGGACTACTGCGGATCGGACGCGGCGCTTCCATCGAACCCGAGGTCGACCTCAGCGGCCACTGGCTCGACGGCGACCGACTGCAGATCGGCACGATCACCGTCGGCCGGGACGCACGAGTGGGCACTCGCTCGACGTTGACACCTGGTTGCGTCGTCGGCCGTCGTGCCGAACTTGCGCCGGGCTCAGGCGTTTTCGGCGAAGTCCCAGACGACGAGATCTGGAGTGGCGCGCCCGCCCGCCGCTCTGGCAAGGCCCGAGGTGCCTGGTCGGACGAGCATCCGCCGCACCGTCCCGCCTTCGCGCTCCTGTATGCCGTGCTGGCGCTCCTGATCGCCGGATGCCCGGTCGTCGCGACCGTCTTCGGGGTCTGGATCGGCCTGCTGGTGCAGGGTGAACACCGGGTGTGGCCCTTCGCCGTCCTGTCGGTCGTCGCGGGCGGCCTGTGCGGCATCATCGCGTTGACACTGCTCGTCTGGCTGGTTGTCCGGTCGCTCAGCGCCGGCCTGCGCGCCGGACACCATCCCGTGCACAGCTGGCAGGCACTGCGGGCGTGGAGCACGCTGCGGATGATGGACGAGGCTCGCGGCTGGCTCTACCCGATCTATTCCAGCACCGCGACCCCGACCTGGCTGCGCCTGCTCGGATCGAAGATCGGTGACGAGGTCGAGGCCTCGACAGTGCTGCTGATTCCGAAGCTGGTGACGGTCGGCGATCGGGCGTTCCTGGCCGATGACACTCTCGTCGGTCCCTACGAACTGGCCGGCGGCTGGTTGCGGATGGAGCAGACGAAGGTCGGCAAGCGTTCGTTCGTCGGCAACTCGGGTATGACGGCGCCCGGCCGAAAACTCCCCAAGGGCAGTCTCATTGCGGTGCTCTCGGCCGCGCCGGGCCGGAAGGACAAGCCGAAGTCCGACACCTCATGGATCGGCAGTCCGCCGGTGCGCCTACGCCGAACGACATCCGATGGCGACGACTCACGGACCTACCGACCGGCCCGGCGGCTGAAAGTCGCTCGCGCCATGGTCGAGCTGTGCCGGCTCATCCCGTGGCTCGGTGGGTTCGGCCTGTCCGCGGCGACCGCACTGCTCTGGCTGTGGCTGCAGGAGCACTGGGGACTCTGGTCGTTGCTGCTGTGCGGCGTGACGCTGATGACGGGCGGCGCAGTCGCCTCGATCGTGACCGTGGGCGCGAAATGGTTGCTAGTCGGGCGGATTCGCAAGAGCGAGCACCCCCTGTGGAGTTCGTTCGTATGGCGCAACGAGCTCGCCGATGCCTTCGTCGAGATGCTGGCAGCCCCGTGGTTGGCACGAGCATCCACCGGCACCCCGATTCTCAACCTCTGGTTGCGGGCGATGGGTTCGAAGATCGGCCGTGGCGTCTGGTGTGAGACCTACTGGCTGCCCGAACCGGATCTGATCGACCTGGGTCCGGGCTCGACGGTCAACAAGGGCTGTGTGGTGCAGACGCACCTCTTTCACGATCGCGTGCTGTCCCTGGACACCGTGAGGGTGCGGTCCGGCGCGACCATCGGCCCGCACAGCGTGATCCTGCCCGCCGCCGAGCTCGGCCGGCACAGCACCGTCGGTCCCGCGTCGTTGGTGATGCGTGGCGAGACGGTGCCGGACATGACGCGCTGGGTGGGCAATCCGATCGGTCCGTGGGTCTCCGAGTGATGGGAGATCAATCATGGTTGTATGGGCCTTCGTGAACAGCCAGCCGACCGCCGATCCTTACCTGCCCGGCCACGGCGACCCGTCATACACAGTCGAGCACTATGACCTGGACCTCGAATACGCCCTCGTCGGCAACCGGCTCGCGGGGCGAGCCACGCTGACGATTCGTGCACTGGCTGACGGGATCGACACCCTCACCCTCGACCTGCATCACCTCAAGGTGGTCTCCGTGCGCGGTGTGCGCACGACGCGCTACACCCATCGTGGCGGCCGACTCGTCCTGAAGCTCGCCGAGCCGTTGTATGCCGACGCCACCGCCGAGATCGTCGTCACCTACCGCGGCGTGCCGAAGGTGGTCCGGGACAAGGCCGGCGAAGCCGGCTGGGAAGAGCTCGAGGACGGAGCCATCGTCGCCGCGCAGCCCGGTGGAGCGCCGTCCTGGTTCCCGTGCAACGACCGGCCCGATGCCAAGGCCAGCTACCGGGTCACCATCAGCGCGCCCTCCGACTACTACGTGGTCGCCAATGGCGTTCGCACCGAACGGATTCGGCGCTCCAGCCAGACGGTGTGGAGCTACGAGCAGCGCGAGCCGATGGCGCCATACCTCGCGACAGTGCAGATCGGTCAGTATGCCGAGCACGAGATCTCCGGCTGTTCAGTCCCGCTGACGGGTGTCGTCGCGCCCGCGCTGCGGACCCGCTTCGATGACGCGTTCGCCGACCAGCCGCGGATGATTGCCGAGTTCGAGCGACTCTTCGGGCCCTATCCGTTCGCGAACTACCGGGCCGTCGTCACGACCGACGAATTGGAGATCCCCCTTGAGGCACAAGGGCTTTCGATCTTCGGGTCCAACCTGCTGCACCGCGATTGGGAGGCGCAGCGACTGATCGCGCACGAGCTGGCCCATCAGTGGTTCGGCAACGCGGTGACCCTCCGGCAACTGCGGGATATCTGGCTGCACGAAGGTTTCGCCTGCTACAGCGAGTGGCTCTGGTCGGAGGCGTCCGGCAATGACTCCGCCGATCAGCGCGCCCGCGTGCACTGGGGTCGACTCAGCGAGCTGAAGCAGGACATCGTGCTCGGCGACCCAGGCGTGCACGACCTATTCGACGACCGCGTCTACAAGCGAGGAGCGTTGACACTGCACGCGATCCGGCTAACGAGCGGCGACTCCGCGTTCTTCGAGCTCGCCCGCACGTGGGTCCAGCGGCACCGGTACGACAACGCGACCACCGGCGACTTCAAGGTGCTGGTGCGCGAGGTGTGTGGACCGGATGCGGCGGACCTCCTCGACCCGTGGGTCTACGCCCAAGCGCTACCCGAGCTGCCGCCGACCTGAGACCAGGTCACCAAGAGAGCGCAGCAACGTGTCCGGGCACGTGCAGCTCGTGCACCTGCAGGTCGGTGCCGGTCACCGTCGCCGCACCATGTTGCGCACTCAGCCGGATCGTCCGCGGGTCGGTGCGCAGCCCGGTGCCGAGCGCCTTGAGCACGGCTTCCTTCCGGACCCAGACGGCGAGCACGTCGCCGAACTCCTCAGCGGGGTGCAGCGTCAGCTCGGGCGGCGGTGTCGCACCGGCGATCTCGACGTCCACGCCGACCGGTCCCTCGGCCCACCACGCGATCACCGAGACCATGCTGCTGCGCGCGATCGAGACGAACGGCCCCCCGACCAGCACCGGTTGTCCGTGCTCGGTCGACCCGCAGTGCCCGCACCGGTGCACCAGAACGCCCGGCAACGCGGCAGCGTTCACCAGTGCTTCCGCGCTCAGGTGGCCGTCGACGACGAGCGTCGACGGATCTTCGGTCATTCGCCTGAAGTCGGCAGTACAAGCGATGGGTGCAGGTCCGCCTCCGGTGGCGTCCAGGACGCAGCATCTGCCGCCACTTGGTCCCCGCTGCGCAGATCCTTCACCTGGTGACCGTCCGCGCCGGTGAACCAGACGAACGGGATCCCTCGCCGGTCGGCGAACTGGATCTGCTTGCCGAACTTCGCAGCCTTCGGCGCGACCAGCGTCGGTATGCCGCGAGCCCGCAGCGCCGACGCCACGCGCATCGAATCACCGCGCGAATCCTCGTCATTGACCGCCACCAGCACCGCCGCGGGGGTCTCGCGGGAAGCGGTCAGACCTTCCTCGCTGATCAGCAGGCCGAGCAGTCGGGAGACCCCGATCGAGATGCCGACACCGGGGAAAGTGCGCTTGCCGTCGGTCGCCAGCGCGTCATACCGACCGCCGGAGCAGACCGACCCGTAACCCGGGTCGCGCTCAAGCATCGTCTCGTAGACCGTGCCGGTGTAGTAGTCGAGGCCGCGCGCGATCCGCAGGTCCGCGACGACGACACCAGGGGCGTGTTCGTTCGCCACCTCCACGATCGCGGAGAGCTTGGCCAATCCTTCGTCCAGCAGCTCGTGGCTGACGCCGAGCGCGCGCACCTCCTGCACGAATCCCGTGTCGGCAGTGCTGATTTCGGCCAACGCAAGGCACTGGTCCGCCTGTTCGTCGCTGCAGCCGGCTTCGAGCAGCAACTTGCGCACACCGTCGGCGCCGATCTTGTCCAGCTTGTCGACGATGCGCAGCGTGCCGGTGACGTCCTCGATGCCGAGCCCGCGGTAGAAGCCTTCGCAGATCTTCCGGTCGTTGACGTGGATCCGGTAGTCGCCGACCGGCAGTCGCGAGAAGACGTCGGCGACGACGAGCAGCAGCTCGGCCTCGTAGTGATCGGGCAAAGCGCCGATGTCGATGATGTCGATGTCGGCCTGGATGAACTCGCGGTAGCGGCCACGCTGCGGGCGCTCGCCTCGCCACGCGGGCTGGATCTGGTAGCGCCGGAAGGGAAAGGTGAGCTTGCCGGCATTCTCCAGCACATAGCGCGCGAACGGCACCGTCATGTCGAAGTGCAGGCCGAGCGTCGTCTCGCTGGTGTCGTCCGCGGCGAGCCGGCGCACACCGTAGATCTCCTTGTCGGCGTCCTCGCCCTGACCGCTGAGCCGGTCGACGGTCTCCATCGCGCGTGTGTTGATGGACGCAAAACCGTGCAGCTCGAAGACCTCCCGGATCGTGTCGAGCACGATGAGCTCGGCGATGCGGTCGGCGGGGAGCCATTCCTGGAAGCCACTGATCGGGGTGACCTTGGTTGCCATGAGCGTTGGTAGTCCTAGAGGTTCTGAAGGTATGGGTTGGTGGCACGTTCGCGCGCCATGGTGGTGCCGGGGCCGTGACCGGGCAGCACGAGGGCCGAGTCGGGCAAGGCCAGAACGACGTCGAGTAGTGATCGGGTCATCGCGTCGCCGTCACCGCCGGCCAGGTCGGTGCGACCGATCGATCCGGCAAAGAGCGTGTCACCGGACAGCACGGTCGAGGAGACCGTGGCTTCGGCCGGCAGACCTTCGGGGATGTCGTCGATGCCGAAGATCACCGAGCCCTCGGTATGCCCGGGCGTATGTCGCACCTCGAACGTCATACCCGCCAGCTGCAGCGTCTCGTGGTCGCAGATCTCGACCACTTCGCTCGGCTCGGTCCAGGTCGGCTGCTTGCCGAACTCCTGCTCGAACATCCCGACCAGCTGCGGGCCGAGCGAGGACAGCGGATCAGCCAGCCGATAGTGATCGTCGGTGTGGATATAGGCGCCGATTTCGCCGCCACACACCGGGGTGACCGAGTAGATGTGGTCGATGTGACCGTGGGTGAGCAGGACCGCGGCAGGCCGTAACTTCAGCTCGGCCAGCGCCTCACGCAGCGTCTCGAGCACACCGATACCCGGGTCGACAATCACGCACTCCTGACCCTGGCCGGGCGCGATCACGTAACAGTTGGTGCCGAAAACGGTGGCTGGGAAGGACGCGGTGAGCACCCGGCGAGCCTATCGGTGCCCCTCCGGCGGTCGCGATGACGTACCGGACCCTGAGTATCCAGTGGAAATCCGCCACAAACCGCTTAGACTGGCGGGCGTTTGCAAACACCCTCCTGACAGGCGCGAGATCCGCCGTGTGGAGAACATCGAGGAGTAGCTTCTCTTGCGTCTGAATCGGACCCGGTCCGTCATCGGCGTCGCATGTCTGGCCACGACACTGAGCCTCACGGCTTGCGGGTCGGCCAGCGGCGGGGCATCGTCCTCTTCCGGCGCGCCCGCGGCCGGTTCGCCGAACGCAGCAGCCGCAACGCTCGGGGTGACCGGCACCAAGCTGCACTGCGAAAAGCCACCGGCGCTGCCGGCCAGCACGCAGCAGCAGAAGCTTCCTCCAAGGCCGACGCGGCCGGCAAGACCTTCACCGCGGTGTTGCACACCAACTGCGGGAACGTGACCGTCGAGTTGTATGGCGCCAAGGCTCCGCAGACCGTCGCGTCGTTCCTCCAATTGGCCAAGGCCTACTGGAATGACAGCCCGTGCCACCGGCTCACCACCCAGGGCATCTACGTCCTGCAGTGCGGCGACCCGACGGGCACCGGGACCGGCAGTCCGGGCTACGGGTTCGGCATCGAGAACGCTCCGCAGGACGGCGACTACCCGGCGGGAACGCTCGCGATGGCTCGCTCGCAGGACCCCAACAGCAACGGTGGCCAGTTCTTCATCGTGTATGACGACACCCAGCTGCCCACCGATGGTGGCGGCTACTCGATCTTCGGCAAAATTGTCGGTGGCATGAAAATTGTCAATGCAGTGGCCAAGGCTGGGACCAACAGTCCGAACGGCGACGGCGCACCGACACAACCGATCAGCATCCTCAAGGTCACCGTCACGGAGAAGAAGGCATGAACGACAACATGTCACCAGAGAACGCAGAGCCCACCACCGAGTCCACGGAGTCGGTCACCACACCGCCCGTAGAGCCGACTCCAGCAGCACCGGTCGTGCCGGAGGATGCCCCGACGCAGGAAGCAGTGGCACCGGCACCCGCCGAAGACACGCCTGCTCCCGCGACCGCCGAGGACACGGCCGTTGCGCATCCCCCGGCCGCTCCGGCGACACCCGCCCCGCGGCCGACTCCCCCGTCGCCCGCAGCCATGAAGCCGCACCCGCCGACGACAGCGTCGGCCACCCAGGCTCCGGTTCCGGCACCTGCGGTCGCCAGCAACTCGGCAACGTTCGGGCGGGTTGCCGAGGACGGCACGGTGTTCGTGCGCACACCGGACGGCGAACGCGAAGTGGGTTCCTACCCCGACGCCAGCCACGACGAGGCACTGGCCTACTTCGCCCGCAAGTACGACGAGATCGCCGCCGCGGCGAACCTCCTGCTGCAGCGGGTCGTGCAGACGGACCTGCCGGTGCACGACGGCCAGGAGGCTCTGCGCGCCCTGCGCGAGCAGGTCGGCTCGGCCCACGTCGTGGGCGACCTGGCCAACCTGGACTCCACCGTGGAGCAGATCGCGACCGCGCTGAAGGCCAAAGCTCAAGTTGAAGGTGAGGCGCGCGCGGCCGCTCGCGCCGAGGCCTCCTCACAACGCGAGAAGATCGTCGCCGAGGCCGAGCAGATCGCCGCGCAGCCGACCGACAAGATCCAGTGGAAGTCCAGCACGGCGCGGATGCGCGAGCTGCTGGACGAGTGGAAGAACCTGCAGCGGGCCGGGGCCAAGCTCGACAAGCCGACCGAGAACGCCCTCTGGCAGCGGTTCAGCCACGCCCGTAACGGGTTCGACAAGACGCGACGCTCGCACTTCGCCCGCCTGGACGAAGAGCACGGCGAGGTCAAGGCCCGCAAGGAGCGGCTGATCGCCGAGGCCGAGCAGTTGGCGACGTCGAAGGACTGGGGACAGACCGCATCGGCGTTCAAGCGGTTGATGGGCGAATGGCGCCAGGCCGGCCGCGCCTCGCGGCACGATGACGACAAGCTGTGGGCTCGCTTCAAGAAGGCGCAGGACTCCTTCTTCGCGGCCAAGGACGAGGTGGTCGCCGAGGAGAACCAGGAGTTCGAAGCCAACCTCGAGGTCAAGGAATCCTTGCTCAAGGAGGCGCAGGCGCTGCTGCCGGTGAAGAACCTGGCGGCGGCGAAGTCCGCGTTACACAGCATCCAGGACCGTTGGGACGCTGCCGGAAAGGTCCCCCGCAAGGACATCAACCGCATCGAGCAGGCCATGCGCAAGGTCGAGACGGCGATACGCGACGCCGAGGACTCCAAATGGCAGAAGACCGACCCGGAGTTGGCAGCACGCGCCCAGTCGATGGTCAACCAACTCGAGTCGGCCGTCGCCGATCTCGAGTTGGACCTGGCCATGGCCCGCGAGAAGGGCAATGAGAAGAAGGTCAAGGAGTTGGAGGATTCGCTGAAGGCCCGTCAGGCCTGGCTCGAGCAAGCCCGCGGCGGCCTGCAGGACTCCAGTAGATGATCACCCCACGAAGTTCTCCGCTCGTGCCTCGCTCCGATACTTCGCGGGGGCCCCGATGAGGGCATCCACCATCGGTGCCGGCCTGATCGACTATCTGACCGCGTCGCCCACGCCGTTCCACGCCTGCGCCGAATCCGCCCGGCAACTGACGGAGGCCGGTTTCCAGCAACTCCAGGAAACCGACGAGTGGCCCAGCGAAGCCGGCGGCTACTTCCTGATCCGTGGCGGCTCGCTGCTCGCATGGTCGACCAAGCATTCCGCCGGTGCGACCACGCCGGTGCGGATGATCGGTGCGCACACCGACTCGCCCAACTTCCGGCTCAAGCCGCAGCCGGATCTCGCCCGAGCCGGCTGGCAACTGCTCGGCGTCGAGCCGTATGGCGGGATCATCGCGCCGAGCTGGATGGACCGGGACCTCGGTGTGGCAGGTCGGGTCGCCATCCGCGACGGCAGCGGTGTCGCGGAGCGACTCTTCCACCTCGACCAGCCGATCCTGCGGATCTCCCGGCTCGCCATACATTTGGACCGGTCGGCGCGCGACGGCGAGCAGCTCAACCCGCAGCAGCACCTGGTGCCACACTGGGGCCTGGGCGACTCGGCCGGCGACTTCCGGGGCTACCTCGCGCAGCAGGTCGGCGTCCCCACCGAGGACCTGCTCGCCTGGGACGCAATGACACTCGACCTGCAGCCCGCGGCGTTCTTCGGTCGCGACAAGGAGTTCGTGGCCGGCGCACGGATGGACAACTTGGCCACCTCCTATGCCGGGACGCTCGCGCTGATCCGCGCTCACGAGTCGGAGCCGGCCGCCCGGACGACCCAGGTGCTGGCGCTCTTCGATCACGAGGAGATCGGCTCGGTCTCCGAGCGTGGTGCGCAGTCGGCGCTGCTGATGACAACGCTCGAGCGGATCACCCGCACCCTCGGCGGCGACCGCGAGGCCATGCATCGCGCACTCGCCGGCAGCGTCATCGCCTCCGGCGACATGGCGCACGCGACGCACCCCAACTACGCCGATCGGCACGAGCCGCAGCACCAGATCGCGATGAACGGTGGGCCGGTGCTGAAGATCAACACCAATCTGCGCTACGCCACCGATTCCGTTGGTGCAGCTGCGTTTTCGCTGGCCTGCGAGCAAGCGGGCGTGCCCGTGCAACGCTTCGTGGTGCGCTCGGACCTGCCGTGCGGCTCGACCGTCGGGCCGGTCACGTCGGCGCTCACCGGTGTCACCACGGTCGACTTCGGGGCGCCGACCCTGTCGATGCACTCGGTGCGCGAACTCGTCGGCACCGACGACCAGCGGATGTATGCCGACGCGCTCACGGCGTTCCTCTCCCCCGCCTGACCTCGTGCGGAAGGCAATCTCGACTGCGTTCGCCGCAGTCGTGCTGCTCGGAGGCGCCGGATGTGGTTCGGCTCAGCGCGGTCCCGAACCCGGCCGTCGCCGGCCTCCAGCAATCGCTACGCGGACACGGCCTGGGCGACGCCCTGATCCGACCGTGGGTCGACCTTCGGAGTACGGGCGGCCGACCAATCGGCCCCGTAGACGGTGAAGATCGCCGCGCCCGGGTATTCCATGCGGGCGTTTCGCAGGCTTTGCGCCGCAGAGTCGCCAGCGGCGAGGCCGCGGTGGTAGCTCGTCATCACGGCGGCCGCCACCTCGTCGTCCACCGGTCCGGCGGCGGCCAGCACGCTGCGTACGCCCAGACCGAGCAGCGCTGCGGCGAGGCCGAGTGGCTCGTCCCCCGGGCCGACACGTGACCTGCCGACGTCGCAGGCGGACAGCACCACATGTTGCGGCACTCTGTCCCGCCCGGTCAGTTCGTGTGCAAAGAGCGGTCCGTCCTGCAGCTCGAGTCGGGAGAAGAGCGGACTCTGCGCTGCATGGACACCGTGCGCGGCAACATGGGCCAGATCGGCAGTCGAGAAGACATCGAGCAGGTCAGCCGTCGTGGCCTCGCGGTGGCTGACGACGTCTGCACCCGCTGCTCGCCATACAGCTGCCACGGCCCTCAATTCGGTTGCGCCATGGGCGATTCGGGGTCCGAGCAGCAACGCGGCCTCGCGGACCACCGCGGGCCCCGGCTCCACCGAGCACCACCGAGACACCGACGGCGCGACGACCACCGAGCACCCCGACAACGCCGGGAGCATGCTCCACGGGAGCGATGCCAGGGCGCGCGTCGGCGCGACAAGCACCGAATCAGTGAGCGGTACGAGATCCACTGGCACCAGTGCCGCGTCAAGCCTCCCGACGGTGTGTGCGACGCCGCGGTCGATCACGGCACCCAACGCCGTCGCGTGACCGGCGTGCGCGCGCGCTCGCAGGTCCTCTTCCAGCCGGGCCACCAGCGCTTCGACCGACGCACTGGTCGACAGGCGGCGAATCGCACAACCATGCGATCCGATCACCAGCACCTGGAGGTCCCCGGCGTACCGGAAGTAGTAGAGCAGGGTCGTCCCCGAGCCGTTCAGTCTCGCCCGGACCGAGCGGTATGACGCGGGTGACAACCCGACCGCGGCGGCTGCGGGGCCGACCGCCCACATCCGGCGGCTCAACTGCTGCTCCAGCGACGAGATCTCGGCCCGCAGGTCAGGGCTGTCCTCGCCGCCGCGCGCATCGTGGCGCAATTGCCGCAGCCGCATGGCCAGGGAAGCCACCGCTGGATCCGGGTGGGGGCGCACGGCAGGCAGCCGCTGGGACGCGGCTCGCCAGCGCTCGAGTGCGCGGAAGACCTGCGCAGGTTCCGAGCGCCGCATCGCCTCGGACAGGTCGTAGCCGGCCAGGCGGGCTCCGTGCACAGCGACCGCAGCACGGGCCTCCAGGCTCGCGACAGCTCCCTGCATTCGCACCAGTTTCCTTGCAGCCAAGGCGAATTCACGCTCAGCTGCCACCCGATCATCGCTGTATGCCGCCAGCCGGGCACGCAGCAGATGCTCGTGCATCACGGCGTCGATCCCCTCGGCCGGCAGCACGTCCAATCCGTCCAGCAGCGTCCGGGCCTCCCCCACCGCGCCGCCGTTGAGCTCAGCTTCGGCCAGCAGACGGGTGGCCAGCCGGGCCGCACTGTCGGAGGTCCCCGCCAAGGCAGGATCAGGTGCCGCACCCGAGTGCCCTTGCGCCAGCTCCGCCGCTGCAGTCATCAGCTCGGCATGTGTCGCGAGCCGCTCGTCGCCATACGAACGGAAGGCGCGGGCCGCCGCAGCAGCACTGCGAGCCGCACCGCGCGCATCCCCGGTCAGCAACTGAGCACCCGCGAGGTCGAGCAGGATGTTGCCTTCGTCCAGCCGCAGGTGCCGGCCACGTGCACTACGCAGTGCCAGCCGCAACAAGCGCCGGGCCGGATCGACCAGCCCGACCTCGAGCAGTGCCGCAGCGATGTCCCGTCGAGACTGAAGCCGGTCGACGCGCACCGGCAGCTCGTCAGCCTCATGCATGAGGCGGATGGCCTCCGGGAGGTGCCCGACGAAGAACTCCAGACAGCCGAGATTGTGTCGCGCCTTGAAGACGACTTCCGGCCAATCCTGTTGCAGCGCAAGCTTCAACGCGGCACGCAGGTCGCGCCGTCCCTCGGCCGGCTGCCGCAGGGTGATGTTGGCCAGGCCGCGGTTGAGGTGCACCGCGAGCACCTCGGCAGGCGAGCGCAGGTCCTCCTCGTGCACCTGGTCCAGGGCGACCAGGCCGGCCGCCCAGTCACCGCGATACATGGCGATCGTGCCCTCCTGGACGAAGGCGAGCGCCGCGACATACCGCGACCCGGCAGTTGCCGCGGTACGACGCGCCTCGTCCAGCGTCCGCCGGGCAGCGACCGGACCATCCAGGTGCAGATCGGGCAACGCCCGGGTCACCAGCACCCGGCCGAGCAGCTCCAGCTCACCGGAGTCATCCGCAACGAGCCGCTCGACAGCACCGGCCAGCCGGCTGCGGGCCGCGGACCACTGACCCAGGGTGTTCAGGGACTTGGCCCGGGCGAGTTCGCGTTCGGCATACGGCGTGCTGATCGGCAGCCCTCAGATCTGGATCGGTGGCGTGATGACAGGTCGCGCTGGCGGCTCACCCGTGGGGTGAATCACCAAGTGCACCAGTCCTGTTCGCGAGAAGTCCACTTCGAAGCGGCCGTCCTCGTCGACCTCCGCGGCAACCTCACCGTCCGGACCGTGCACCTGCACGGTGGCATCCGGTGTGCTCAACCAACCGGTGATGCGCCGGCGTGGCCGGTGCTCGGAGTCCAGGGTCAGCAGCACGGTCAGGTCGTCGCCGCTGAACGTCACAGTCGTGATCGTGTCGTATGCCGAACGCACCCCGATCGGCTCCGGCTCGAGCAGCTCGGCGACCTGCGCACCCAAGGCTTCGACGGTGAGCGCGAACTTCACCTGGTCGGTCAGGGCCGCCGGAACGGGGTCGCTCGCGGCCACGATCTCCCCCAATGAGTGCAGGATCTGCTCATCGGCCTCGTCAAGGGGTCCCGCGGCGAGCTCATCGATGCGATTCATCGCGCTCCCTCCCAGCTGTGATCGGCTTCCAGCGATGCGCGCAGTTTGGCCAGACATCGCCCTCGGGTGGGTCCGATGCTGCCGACCGAAACCCCGAGTGCAGCAGCCAGTCCGGCGTAGTCGGGGCGATCGCCTGTCGCGACGACGCGCAGCAATGACTGGCAGCGCGGCGACAACGACCGGAAGTGTCGCCACAGCGTCGTGTCGGCGTCAGACCGCAGGACGGTCGCCTCCGGTCCGCTGTCAGCGGTTGCCACCCGATCGTGCTGTGCATCCGACGGTGCCTCCTCGACCCGGGCCCGCCCGGACCGACGCGCCTCCGCCCATGCGCGCCTGCGGGTGCTGACCAGCAACCATTGCAGGACCGCCTGGCAGTCGGTGATCCGCTCGGCCTGCCGGTAGAGGGTGAGCCACACCTCCTGCACGACGTCCTCGGCCGCGCACTTGTCCAGCCCCGCCGCACGCGCGGTGTGCCACATCACCGGCGTGACCGCGTCGACGAGGCGAGCCATCGCGAGGTCGTCGCCGGCACGGTAGTCCCGGAAACAGCCGGCCGCGCGATCGGCGAGGCCGTCCCTCCGCGAGCCCACCGTCGTCATGACGCACCAGCCAGGCAGGTCCGCACCGCTGTGCTGACCCGGTCGCGGCGATCGTTCAGGTCGCCGCCGGCGCCACCCCAAGAGCCGCGGCGATGTCGCCGGCCAACGCAGGTGCGGCGAAGGATGTCCCGCTCCAGATGCCGAAACCGGCCGAATAGTCGTCGAGATCAACGGCGGCACGGGCCGGCAGCACACCGCCGCTGGTCGTCAATGCAGCACGCCCCGCCGCGTTGAACGTCGTCGGCATAGTGCTCACCACGTTGGTGGCGGCGCGGTAAGTGGTCACCCACGAGCCGGTGTTGGAGTAGACCGACACCAGCGACTGACCGGGATCGGTCGCACCGACCGCGAGCAGCGGAACCGCACCCGCGCCGCCGGCAGCCAGCCCGGCCGGATAGAACGGTGTTGTCGTCGCGTCGTTGCCTGCTGCTGCCACCACGCTCACACCGGCGTCGCCGAATGCGGTGAGAACGGCCGCGAGCGCACCACTGTGTACGACGGCACCTGGCGACTCGGCGTAATAGCCCATCGACAGGGACAACACGTCGATCGGCCGAGCGTCGATCCGGCCGTCGCAGGCGAGCAGGTGGTAGGCGTAGAGGTCGGTCAGTGCGGCGAGCAGATCGGTTTCATCGGCGGCGCCGTCGCCATACATGACCGGTGCGCTGAGCAGCGACGCACTCGGACAGTGCTGCCGCACGATGCCTGCGACAAACGTGCCGTGCCCGGCGATCGGGTCCAGCGTGCCGTTGACCTGGTCGATCGTGACGCCGGTGCCTTCGGGGTCCTCGGCCGGGCCGAAGCGCAGGCCGATCGGTGCACCACCGAGCTGCGGATCCCGCTCCGTGTCGTGCGTGAACCACGGATGAGCGCCGATCCCTGTGTCCAGCACCGCAACCACCGGACCATCGGCGCCGTCGGTCCCGGCGGCCGGGTCGGGAGCCGCCCAGCTCACCGGGGCCCGCGAGGCGCCGGCGCTCTCCGTTCCGACGCCCTGGAGGTAACCCACACCCTGTAGATAGCCGACCCCTTGCAGGTAGCCCACGCCCTGCAGGTAGCCGACTCCTTGCAGGTAACCGGCGACGGTCAGCACGTGGCTCAACCCGGCTCGGATGCCCGCGTCCCTGGCCCGCAGCACCCACGGCGCGGCATCCACCGGGCGTGGATCGGCGTCGGTCGGAAGGAGTCGCAGCACGGTCGATGCGATCGGTTCGAGGCGATCGAGCAGGTCGAGCTTTCGGTAGATCTCGGTGCGCTCGCGCAGCCCCGGGTCACCACAACCCGCGCGCGATCACCCAGCAATTTGCTGATCGTCTCGATCGCCGAGTCGGCGCCGAGTCCGGGCATGCCGGGCACCACGATCCGGTCGCCGACATACAACGTGGGGGCGGCCGGTCGACCGCCGTCGTTCACCGGCCACTGGTCGGGGTCCAACTGGCGCACGGAGAAGCGCGCCGCGGCCGATGCCGGCAAGGGTGTAACCGGCGAAATCTGTTGTGCCGTGGACGATTCGGAGCGGGTGCCATCGTTCATGTGTGTCTCCTCGAGACCGGACCCGGTGGCTCCAAGTATGACGCCGGGAGTCTCTCGCCGCCACTGATCCGTGCAGGTTGTGCCGGCTGTCTGCCGCCACCCATCAGGAGTGCGCCTCGCGCCCCGGTGATACATCCCGCGCCGAACTTTTCTCGGGTATGACGAACGGGCGCAGCATCTCCAGAATCCGCATGTATCACCCGGCCGGCCGGCTGCTCCTTCCTTGCATCCGGCCTGAACTCACGGGCCGCATCGAGGGAGGGAGAGTCCCATGGTTGACGAACGAGCACAGGCCAGGGCACAGATACGCGGTACGAAGCAGGGGGCGGAGTCCGACTTGTTGGCCCGTAAGAACGTCATCGGTGTCGACATCGCCGACAAGGAGACCGACGGAAAGAACACGGGGCAGCTGGCCATCGTGGTCTTCGTCGACGCCAAGCAGCCGATGTCGAAGCTCTCGGCCGCCGACCGGGTGCCGAAGGAGATCGACGGGATCCCGACCGACGTGCAGGAGATGACGGTCGAATTGCAGGGGCCGTCAATGGAACTGGTCGACGAGGTGACCCCGCAGGTCGACACCACGGCATACTCGACGTTGCACGGCGGCATCTCCATGGGACCGCTACGCAGCGTCTACCTCACCCCGCCCGACGTGCCGTCCGCCGGCAACTACATCTTCGCCGGGACCCTTGGCGCGATGGTGCGCGATCGCGGCAACGGCGCGACGATGGCGCTGACCAACTTCCACGTGGCGTGCGTCAACAACACCTGGTCGGTGGGCGACCGGATGGTGCAGCCGTCCCTGCTCGATGGTGGCTCCAGTGGCAACCAATTCGGCAGCCTCAGCCGCGCCACGCTCTCCGACGCCGTGGACGGTTCGGTGGTCACGGTCGACACCGGCAAGTCGACGACCGCGAGTGTCCAGGACATCGGTGACGTCGCGGGACACACCGCCGCAACAGTGGGCGCAGCGGTGCGCAAGCGTGGCCGGACCACCGAACTGACATACGGCACAGTGGTTTCCACCGATTTCACGGTGTCCATCAATTACGGCAGTGACGTCGGATCACACACCCTGCACCACCAGATCCGCATCCAGACGGACACCAGTCAGTCGGCCCGGTTCTCCGACCACGGCGACTCCGGGTCGGTGATCATGGACGGCAACCGGATGGTGGTCGGGCTGCTCTTCGCCGGCTCGAGCGACGGCCAGTGGACGTTCGCCAACCCGATCCAGTCCGTGCTGGACGAGCTGAACGTCGACCTGATGGTCGCGCCCGTGGTCACCCGGCCGATCATCAGCTGCCTGAACACCCGACTGGTCGTCTGCAACATCACCCGGCCGGCAGCGTGCGTGCTGACCAGGACGGCCGGCTGCAACGTCACGCGCACCGTCGTGTGCATCACCACCCGCACGGTGACCTGCAACATCACCACGCGCGCCGCGTCGTGTCCGGTCCTGACCCGCACGCCCACCTGCAACGTCCTCCTGACGCGGGCCGGTTGCAACATCCCGATCCCCGACCCGGGGCCGGTGGAGAACGGCCAGGTCGACGACGGGCATGGGTATGGCGCCACGACCGACCTCCCGGAGGAGTACTGGGCCGGTTACCTCGCAGCGTTGGAAGAGGTCAATGAGCTCGACCAGTCGGACGAGGTCTGACGATGCCGACGACTCCGGAGATCCTGTCTCTCGCTGTTCGGGCCGAGCTGGTTCGCGGCAGCGAGGTGCTCTCCGGAGCCGTCAGCGTCATACCCGTCACCCGAACCAACGGAGTGCACGGCGTCCAACGGGACGGGCAGGTCATTGCCTACGCCAAGCAGTCCGGACTCGCGAGCCGACTCGACGGTGACGACGTGGTCGCCGCCGAGCGGTTCGCGCTCGGCCGGCTGCAATCCCTCGGTCTGACACCACCGCTGATCCTTCAGGGGGACCAGCGGTGGTGTGGACCGGCGCCGCACCTGGACGGGACCTGATGTCGCTGGCACTCGACGAGCCGTCCGCCATACGGCTGACGGACGCTGTGGGCCGCGCACTCGCCACGCTGCACACGGCACCGGCCGGCGACGACGTTCCGGTTGCGCGCGCTCCCTGGCCGCTGCTGTCCGAACCGCTGCCGTCGATGACGACTCATCCACCGGACCGGGATCGGGACGCCGTCCTTGCGACCTGGCGGGAGTCTGCCGTTCAGGCCGCGCTGCGACCGCTCTCCGTCTCCTGGGCACACAGCGACCGCTGGACCCACGGTGACCTGTCGGCGTCCAACGTGATCACCGAGACCGACGGAGCCGTGACGTTCATCGACCTGGAGTCCGCGGGCCGTGGCGACCCGTGCTGGGACCTGGTCACCCTCGAGCAGACCTTCGCCTCGATCGGCCTGTCCCCGTTCGGTTTTCGCCGGGCGTATGCCGCAGCGGGCGGTCCCGCTTCTCCGTGCCCGCTTGCGTGGCGGACCGTGCGCGCACTCGTCACCGCCTGGCAGCACGCCGCGTTGCCCGGCGGCAACCATTCGATCGTCGAGCAGCAGCTCGACGAAGCCCGACGCTGCGCCCGAGACGTTGCGCCATCGATGCAGGAGGAATCGCGATGAGTTGGGATCGGCACACAGCCGAGGAGCTGCAAGCAGCGCACCACGTGCTCACCGTCATGTCGGACGCGGACGACCTGGCCATGACGCTCTACGAACATTGGTGGGCCGCGGCTCGACCCGGCGGGACGAGCCGCGGACGCTGGGACCCGCCGCTCGGCTGGGCCTTGCGAGCGGCTCACGCAGGTGCACTGGCATGGTCACCGCTGGATCACGAGGTCCTGGCCGTTGGCGCGTATGGCGCTGCGGTCGTTCGCGATCCGTCGTCTCATGCCAATCGGCGTGCGGTGGGCCGCGGCGACTACGTCACCGTCCGGTCCGGCGCCGGGCTCGCACCTGCGATCGGCGCACGGCTGCGCATCATCGGTCGGCGTGGCGCGCACGACGACCAGGGCTGGTGGCGCACCTGGGGTGACGAATGGCCGGCCGGCGAGTCATCTCCGCAGGGCCTGACCCGGGTCTACTTCGCACCACGCCGAGTTGAGGTCGCCCGGCTGGTGCACGAGATCACTCGCGTCATACCGCGTGTCACCCAAAGGTGGTCGCTCAAGGTCGCGACCGATCCGGCCGCGCTGGACCGGGCGGACGCGGTGGTGCTCTACCTGCCCGACGCTTGCCGCGCGGAGGCGTTCGGAGCGGTTCGCACGGCGTGTGCCGAGCGTGTCCGCAACTCCGCTCCGCCCTTCACCGAGGTCCTCGTCCCCGGTATGGCGTGGAGCGAAGACCCAGGCGACGGGCAGAGCTTCGGCGAACTCCGTTGCCGGTGGCTCGGCGAGGCCTACCGGCGGGCGGAAGCGCGCTGCGCCGCGTTCGCCGACGTCGTCACGGAGGTCTTCGGCGAGCACGGCGTCGACCCATCGACAGCGCACCTGCGCGGTGTCGCGGTGGCGGCATGAGCGAGCGCAGCGAGCGTCAATGGGGTCAGGCGCATGGCGGCACCCGACGAAGGAGGGGGCCGGCATGAGCATCCTGCTCGAGTCGCCGGACGTGCCCCGCACGGATGACATCATCGATCGCCTGCGCGACGAGGTGACAGCTTGTATGACGTTGCTCCAGGAGACCGCGATCGAAGTGGGGACCGAAGCCGGCGGCGAGGTGACCTGGCCGACCTGGATGCTGACGAATTCCGGTGTGCCAGAACGCTGCACGGGCGGACGGTCGTCCTTCTACGACGGTGATGCCGGCATCGCGTGGGCCTTGCGGAGACTCGGACCGGCACTGGGAAGGGAACATCTCGTGGAGCTGGCCGACCGCGCGATCATGGCTTTGAGCCGACGACCCGCACCGCCGGAGCTGGGTCTGCTCGCGGGCCGGATCGGGGTGGAGCTGGTTGGTCCGCCGAACACCGATTTGCCTTGGGAGCGCGACATCTCCACCGATCTGCCGGCCGCACTCCCCTGCAGCGACCTGACCTCCGGGCTCGCCGGTGCGCTGCTCGCACTGACCCGGATGCCGGATGCTGCACCGGAGGTCGCGTCTCCGATCGTCGACGAGCTGTGGCGACGATCCGAGAGGCAGCTGTGGGGGCGCGGCTGGCCGGACCTCACTCAGGCCGGCGACGGGTCACGGCCACTGAGCGGTATGGCGCACGGGGCCGGCGGCATCGCGTGGTCCCTGGCCGAATCCGCCTGGCGTTGGCCGGAATTGGCTGACTCAGCGTTGTCTCTCGCCGAGGAAGCGTTGCATTTCGAGGCCGCCTGGTCCGACCCGCTGCACGGCGGCTGGCCGGACCTGCGCGGTTCCGAGCCGGTGTGGACCGCCAGGTGGTGCCATGGCGCGGCCGGGGCGGGCGCCATACGACTGAGGCTGCTGGAGCTGTCCGCAAAAGGACTCGACGCACCCTGGCAGGACGAGGCGATCCGTGCCGAACTGGAGGTCGCGGTCCAGGCCTGCGGGGCGGAGGTATGGCGCGAACGCGAGGCGTGGCGGACGTATGGCGCCGCGGCTCTCGCCCAGGGCTGGACTCTCTGTCACGGGCTCGGTGCACCGGCAGCGGTTCTCGACCTCGCGGCGACGGCTCTCGACGAGCCGGCGCACCGCACACTCGCACTGGACGCAGCGACCGAATTCCTCGATCTCGCAGGCGATCCGAGTGACTGGCCGTGCGGGCTGCTCGCTGCGGATGGCGATCTGGGCTTGTTCAACGGTGTTGCGGGTGCCGCGGTATTGCTCGCTGACCTGGCGGGGATCACCGTCCCGGGCGGCCCGGCAGTGCTGCTCGGCTGAGCCGGTCGGCGCAGTCGTCAGCTGGCGAGCGAACCCAGCAAGTCGTCCGCGGCGAAGACCTGCAGACGGTTTCGTGTCGCCAGGTGGATGGGCCACCGTGGATGCTGGTCGCGCAGTGCCACGGTCAGCGCCGCCGCCCAGCGGCGATCACCCTCGGTCATCTCCGACGGGCCCGGGCGCGAGATGAGCATCGGCACCTCGGCCACACCGACCTCTTCCCGGATCCGGGCGATCAGATCGGTGATCGCGCCGACGTCGCGCGGGTCGGGCAGCATCGGTATGTCGTCGATCGGCACGATCAGGTCGGACTGTCGGCCCTCCTCGTCCAGGAAGATCAGCCACAGGCTGCGCAGGCCGAAGCCGCCGCTTCCCATGAGGTCCTCCCACCTCTCGAAGAGGTCGTGCTCGGTCCGGATCGGTTTGCGTTCTGGCGAAGTTGTCATGCCCAGAGAGCTTGCCCCGTTGCTCCATACGCCCGCAGAAGTTGTCCACAGGGTCGCCACGTGTGGACGGAATCCCATCGAGCGTGCACTTCTGGTCGTTCAGACCGCCACGGAACGACCACAAGTGCGCTCTCGGCGCGACGAGGCGCCCCTGTGGACAGCGCTCGGCGAGCAGGTCGCGAGTTCGGGCACACTATCGGCGATGGTCCGTAGCCCAGCGCCCCTACCGCCAGGTCTCAATGCGTCCTTCACCACCGACGAGGCCGCCGCGCACGGTGTCACACCACGCCGCCTGCGACACCCGGACCTGCAGCATCCGACACGCGGTCTCTACCTGACTGGCGCAGATCCCGACCTCGTCGAGCGGGCAACCGCCCACCTCAAGGTGCTGACGCACGGCCGTTCCGCATATTCGCACGGCACGTCGAGCGAACTGCTCGGCCTGCCCGATCGCCGTGACCCAGACCTGCATGTGACCGTGCCCGATGGCGTCTTCGTCCGACGCCGCGGTATGAAGATGCACCGCGGACTGGAACATCGCACTATCTGGTTCGTGCACGATCTACCGGTGGTGTCGCCGGTCGAGACGTGGCTGGACCTCGCGCCCATCCGCACGCTCGAAGAATTGGTCGTGCTCGGGGACGCGATCCTGCACCATCAGCCCGACCTGGCGAACTCGTTGCGTCATACGGTCGCCGGCCACCACGGAACGCGTGGCATCAGACGAGCTCGCGAGGCCCTCGAACTGCTTCGACCGGACGTGCTCTCGCCGCAAGAAACACTGTGGCGTCTTCGTTTTCGAGCTGTCGGCTTCCCCGAGCCGGAACTCAACGTAACGGTGCGTGACCGTTCGGGTCGGTGGTTGGGCGTCGGCGATTTCGTATGGCGTGAGCAACGCGTCGTCGCGGAGTACGACGGTGACTACCACTTCACCGTCGAGCAGCGACGCCTCGACCAGATCCGCCGCCGAGCGATGCGCACCGGGGACTGGGCCGTCATCGAGCTGAACGGTGCCGACAACCGCTCCCCCGAAGAAGCCCTGAACACTATCGGCGACGCACTCGACGGTCGACGGTGAACCGAGCACGCCGAGAGTGCACTTTCGGTCGTTTCGACCGACCCGGAACGACCACAACTGCACACTCGGCGGGTGGGGACGGCCGGGTCAGGCCTGACTGACCGGCTCCGCGCTGCGGTGGCCGGAGCCGGTGATCCGGTATACGTCGAAGACGCCGTCGATCTTGCGGACCGCCTTGATGACGTGCTCGAGGTGGTTGGGGTCGCCCATCTCGAAGGTGAACTTCGACAGGGCGACACGGTTGCGGGTCGTCTGCACGCTGGCCGACAGGATGTTGACGTGCTGCTCGGACAGCACCCGCGTCACGTCGGACAACAGCGCATTGCGATCGAGTGCCTCGACCTGCAGTTGCACCAGGAACACCGACGCCGCCGACGGCGACCACGCGACATTGATCAGCCGCTCGGGCTGGGCGAGCAGTTGCTCGGCGTTGGTGCAATCCCGCCGGTGCACCGACACGCCGTTGCCGGTCGTCACAAATCCGATGATGTCGTCGCCCGGCACCGGCGTGCAGCAGCGTGCCAGCTTCACCCAGACGTCGTCCGTGCCGACCACCGTCACGCCGGGGTCGGTCTCCGCCGAACGCCGGTTGCGGCGAACGGGATTGGTGGCCTCGGCAAGATCCTCGGTGGTGCCCTCCTCGCCGCCGAGCATCTCCACGAGCTGCTTGACGACATGGTCGGGCGACACGTGGCTGTCACCGATCGCGGCATACAGGGCATCGATGTCGTGGTACTTCAACCGCTCCGCGACCGACGTCAGAGACTCGTGCGACATCAGCCGCTGTATGCCGAGACCCTTCTTGCGGATCGTCCGCGCGAGCGCGTCCTTGCCGTTCTCGATCGCTTCCTCGCGACGCTCCTTGGAGAACCACTGGCGGATCTTGTTGCGGGCGCGCGGGCTCTTGACGAAGCCGAGCCAGTCGCGACTCGGGCCGGCGCCGTCCGCCTTCGACGTCAGGATCTCGACGACGTCACCGTTCTCCAGCGGGCTCTCCAACGGAACCAGCCGCCCGTTGACCCGGCCGCCGATCGTGTGATGGCCGACCTCGGTGTGCACGGCATACGCGAAGTCGACCGGGGTGGAGCCGGCCGGCAGCCCCATGACCGAGCCCTTCGGGGTGAAGACGTAGACCTCACGCGACCCGACGTCGAACCGCAACGACTCCAGGAACTCGCCCGGGTCGGCGGTCTCCCGCTGCCAGTCCAACAATTGCCGCAGCCACGACATGTCATTGCTGGGACCGGCGTCGTCGTCGGCGTCATTGGCGCCCTTCTTGGCGTCTTCCTTGTATTTCCAGTGGGCCGCGACACCATATTCGGCGCGTCGGTGCATCGCAAAGGTCCGGATCTGGATCTCCACCGGCTTGCCCTGCGGCCCCATGACCGTCGTGTGCAACGACTGGTACATGTTGAATTTCGGCATCGCGATGTAGTCCTTGAACCGCCCGGGCAGCGGACTCCACCGGGAGTGCAAGGTGCCGAGGACGGCGTAACAGTCACGCACCGACTCGACCAGCACGCGCACCGCGACGAGGTCGTAGATGTCCTCGAAGTCGCGGCCGCGGACAATCATCTTCTGGTAGACGGAGTAGTAATGCTTGGGCCGTCCGGTCACCGTGGCCTTGATCTTCGCGGTCCGCAGGTCGGAGGTCACCTGGTCGCGGACACCGCGCAGGTACTCCTCGCGGGCGGGAGATCGGTCCGCCACCAGGCGGGCGATCTCGTCATAGACCTTGGGGTAGAGCGTGGCGAAGGACAGGTCCTCCAGCTCCCACTTGATGGTGTTCATGCCCAGCCGGTGTGCCAACGGCGCGTAGATCTCCAGCGTCTCGGTCGCCTTGCGCTGGGCCGACTCGGCGGACACGTAGCGCCAGGTGCGCGCATTGTGCAGCCGGTCGGCGAGCTTGATGACCAGGACCCGAATGTCGCGGGCCATCGCGATGACCATCTTGCGGACCGTCTCGGCTTGCGCGGCGTCGCCGTAGGTCACCTTGTCCAGCTTGGTGACGCCGTCGACGAGCATGGCGATCTCCTCGCCGAACTCGTCCTTCAACTGCGTGAGGCTGTATGGCGTGTCCTCCACCGTGTCGTGCAACAGCGCGGCGGCGAGGGTCGGTGGCGTCATACCGAGCTCGGCGAGAATCGTGGCGACCGCCAGCGGGTGAGTGATGTAGGGGTCGCCGGACTTGCGCAGCTGGCCGCGATGCGCGTTCTCCGCGACGCCATACGCACGGTCGATGATCGCCAGATCGGCCTTGGGGTGGGTGGCCCGGACGATGGCCAGGAGCGGCTCGATCTCGCTGTTGGTGCTCGGCCGAGGAGCACCGAACCGAACGAGCCGGGCCCGCACGCGCGACGCACCCGACGGGTTGCTCGTGCGCTCGTCCTGACTCATTACGTCAGTCTAATCGCGGTGATTCAGTCGACCAGCGTGGCGTGCACGGTGCGGCCGGGCAGCTTGTCGCGGCCGTTCAGGAAACTCAGCTCGAGCAGCATCTCCAGCGCGACCACCTCGGCACCGGCACACTCGATCAGCTCACACGCAGCGGCGGCGGTGCCGCCGGTCGCGAGCACGTCATCGACCAGGAGCACGCGGTGTCCGGCGGTGAACGCATCGGTCGTGACTTCGATGGTCGCCTGGCCGTATTCGAGATCGTAGGAGCGGGTATGCGTGTCGCCAGGCAGCTTGCCCGCCTTGCGGATCGGCACAAATCCCAGGCCCATTCGCAAGGCCAGCGGCGCGCCGAGGATGAAGCCACGCGCCTCGACCCCGGCCACGACGTCGACCTTGCCGGCCCATCGGTCGGCGATGTCCGCCAGCACGGTGTTGAACGCCTCGGGCTCCCGGAACAACGGCGTCAGGTCCTTGAACATGACGCCGGGCTTCGGGAAGTCGGGGACCTCACGCACATGCGCTGCCAGCACCTCAGCGGCGCTGTCAGTCATCGGCGTCCCGCTTCGCGAGCGGGTGGATCTCGCGCTTGCGGACCTTGGTCGCCGCGGCCGCCTTCGCTGCCTTGGCGCGTGCCGGTTCGATGACACCGGAGACCGACTCGCCGGGCGTGTGCTCTTCCCGCGTTCCGGTCCGGGCCAGCACGCTCGCCTGGCTGGTCTGGTAGGCCAGCGCCCGTCGGTCGAGCTCCTTGATCGACGCCTCACGGTGCCGCAAGGACGTCAACAGCGGGGTGGCGATGAAGATCGACGAGTAGGTGCCGACGGCGATACCGAAGAACAGCGCGACGGCCAGGTCGAGCAGCGTGCCCGGGCCGAGGAAGACAATGCCGACGACCATGATCGCGGTGATCGGCAGCAACGCGACGACAGACGTATTGATCGACCGGACCAGTGTCTGGTTGACGGCGTAATTCGCCGCCTGCGCGTAGGTCCGATTGCCGTCCCTGATCGCTTCGTCGGTGTTTTCCCGGACCTTGTCGAAGACGACCACGGTGTCGTAGATCGAATAACCCAGGATGGTCAGGAAGCCGATCATCGTGGCCGGCGAGATCTCGATGCCGGTCAGCGCGTAGATACCGACGGTGAAGAAGAGGTCGTGGACCAGTGCGACCAGTGCCGCGACGGCCATCGTCCAGGTGCGGAAGTAGACCGACAGCAGGATCGCCAGCAGCAACAGGAAGACGATCAGCGCCTGGATCGCCTTGTGCGTGACCGAACTTCCCCACGAGGGCCCGATGAACTGCGTGGTCACCGAGCTCTGCTTGACGCCGAACTCCTTGGCCAGCGCTGCGCCGACCGTGTCGGTGGCCGCCGAAGTGCCGTTGCCGAGCTTCTTCGACTCGACCTTGATCGTGGTCGCGCCGGCCTTGGTCACCACCAGGTTGTCCGAAGCGCCGACCGCGGACTTCACGGCGTCGTGGGCGCGCTGGTCGAAGTTGCTGGTGCTCTTGATGTCGGACACCGACACCTGCGAACCACCCTCGAACTCCAGGCTGAAGTTCAAGCCGCGTCCGAAGATGCCGAGTGCCGCAATCACCAGGAGTATGCCGGTCAGGAGGTACCAGGTGCGGCGGCGACCGATGAAGTTGATCTGCCGCCGACCGGTGTAGAGGTCGTTACCGAATTGCGCGAAGCTCGCCATCAGGCGTGTCCTCCCTCGACTGCGGTGGAGTCCCCAGCCGCCTTGCGGTCGGCGATCGTGACGCGACCCCGTCCGGCATACGTGACTCCGGCGGCGCCGAGCCGCTCGGGATCGAACCCGGACCACTTGTGCCCGCTGCCGAAGAACTTCGTGCGCGCCAGGATGGTGAGCACCGGGTGGGTGAACATCATCACGACGGCGATGTCGACCAGGGTCGACAACCCGAGGGTGAAGGCGAAGGCCTTCACGTTGTCCTCGGAGAGCACGTAGAGCACTGCGGCAGCCAGGAAGTTGACCGCGTCGGAGACGATGATCGTCCGCCGTGCACGTGCCCAACCGGTCTCGACGGCGGCCCGCAGGGGCCTGCCGGATCTGACTTCGTCTCTCACCCGCTCGAAGTAGACGATGAAACTGTCCGCGGTGATACCGATCGACACGATCAGACCGGTCACGCCGGCCATGGTGAGCCGGAAGCCACTGGTGAAGCCGAGCAGGGTGACCAGGCCGTAGCTGGAGAAGCCGGCGACGACAAGTGACGCGACGGTGACGAAACCGAGTGCGCGGTATTGCAGCAGCGAGTAGAGCACCACCAGCGCCAGGCCGATCAGACCGGCCAGGATGCCCTTCTGCAGCTGGTCGGTGCCGACCTGCGGACTGACCTGGTTGGAGGTCAGCTCCTTGAACGAGAAGGGCAGCGCGCCGAATTTCAGCTGGTTGGCCAGCGTCTTGGCGCTGCTCTCGGTGAAGTTGCCGCTGATCTGCGCACTGCCGTCGGTGATGACCGCCTGCGACTCCGGTGCGGTGATCACCGAACCGTCGACGGTGACGGCAAAACGCTTCTTGGGGTTGCCCGTCGGGTATGGCGTCAGTCGCTCGGTGACCGCGGCGAATTCCTTCGCGCCGGTGCCGTCCAGCTTCAGGTTGACCACGACCTGGTTGGTCGCGACGCCCTGCTGGTTGGTGTTCTGCCCGTAATTGGCGTCAGTGAGGTGCTTTCCTCGACCTCGACCGGCCCCATCAGGAACTTCATGCCTTCGGCGTTGTCGCAACCGACGTTGGGTTGGCTGGCCGGCGCCTGGGCGGCGATCTCCTGCCACTTCAGGGCGGATTGGCCCTTCGGTGCGTCGGCCTGGGTGCACGGGAATGCCTGGAAGAGCTGGGTGTAGGTCTCCCCGGACGTCGCCAGACCGTTGTCGACCCAGATGGAGTCGACCGGGAAGTTCCCCCAGGCGTCGTCGCTGCCGTTGGCCGGCTGCGGTTGCGCGCCCGGCAGCTGCCGCTGCGGGGTGGTCGGTTGCGGAGTAGGCGTGGACGTCGCGGACGGCGTCGACGTCGCCGCACTCGGCGAGCTGCTCTTGCTCGTCGGCGACGGCGTCGAGGTGTCGGCCTTGAACGCCTGCGGCACGAGGTCGTTGGTGCCGCTCGACGTGGCGGTCGACGACTTGCTGCTCGTTGCCGGGCTCGTCGAGCTCTTCGGACTGCTGCTGGGCGAACTGCTCGGTGACGACGCCGAACCGCTGGGTGTCGGTGTCGGCGTGGTCGTCGGCTGCGCCGGGGTGACCGCCTGCTGGGTGATCACCGCACGGAACGACAACTGCGACGACTGCGCGAGCGCTTTCAGGGTCTGCTCGCTCGGGTTACCGGGCAGCGACACCTGGATGAGCGAACTGTTGACCGTCGTGACCTGCGCCTCCGAGACACCGTTTCCGTTGACTCGGTTGCGAATGATGTTGACGGCCTGGTTGACCTCGCCGCTGTTGACCTTCTGGCCCTTGCCGACGATCGGTTGCAGGGTGATCTGACGGCCACCCTCGAGGTCGAGGCCGAGCTGCGGGGTCCACTTGCCCTTGGGCGAGCCCCACGCAGCGGTGCCGGCGATCCCGGCATACAGGGCGACCAGCAGGAGCAACAGGATGGTCAGTATCTGCCGCGGCTTCACCGCGGTGCGTCGACGTGCTCGGGTTGCCACCTATTCGGCCTTCGTCTCGGGAGCTTGGTCGTCGTCGTGCTTGTCGAGGTCCACCGTCTCGGTCTCCTGCGACGGCGTCGCCGCGCGGGGTCCACCGACCTGCGCACGGGGAACGATCGCACGACGCACGAAGCGCAACTGCACGCCCGGAGACACCTCGATGGTGCCCTCTTCGTCATCGAGCGCGACGAGAGTGCCGAGTAGACCGGAGGTGGTGCTGATCTCCTCGCCGACCTGGATCTGGTCCTGTGCGGAACGCACCTGCTGCTGCCGCCGGCGCTGGGTCCAGAAGAGCCAGGCGATCAGCAGTACCGGCAGGAGAAAAATCAGATTACCCATGCCGGCTCCAGCGAAGTTGATTCTGAACGGGCACAGGAAGCTTGAGCTGCGCTGGCGTTGCGGGGAGCTTGCGACTCGCAAGGCCAACGCAGGTTAAGCCTCAGTGCATACATCGAAAAGTCAGTCCTTGAGATTGAGGGCGTCGGGCAGCATGAGCGGCCGACGGGAGAGTCTAAGTGAGTAACGTCGCCGCGGGGCGCCCGGGTTCCGAGCGTGTCCGTCTCAATCGCCGAATCGCCCGCTGACGCCGTCGTCGTCCAGTGGCAAGGGTATGGCGCCACCCGCCGCTGTTGGCGGAGCGGTGAGCCCCAGATGTGTCCAGGCGAGCGCGGCCGCCGCCCGGCCACGCGGCGTACGCACGAGGTAACCCTCCCGCACCAGGTAGGGCTCGGCGACCGTCTCGACGGTGTCCGGCTCCTCGCCGACCGCGACCGCAAGCGTCGACAGGCCGACCGGCCCGCCGCCGAACCGACGACACAACGCCTCAAGGACGGCGCGGTCCAGCCGGTCCAGGCCGCTCTGGTCGACATCGAACAGCGCCAGCGCAGCGCGAGCCGCGTCGAGATCGAGCACGCCGCTGCCGTGCACCTGGGCGTAGTCGCGCACCCGCCGCAGCAGCCGGTTGGCGATCCGGGGTGTGCCGCGCGACCGGCCGGCGATCTCGGCAATGCCCTGATGAGTGGCGTCGATGCCGAGCAACGTCGCGTTTCGGGTCAGGATCTGCGCCAGGTCGAAGGCGCTGTAGAAATCGAGGTGTCCGGTGAAACCGAACCGGTCGCGTAGCGGTGCGGGCAGCAACCCGGAGCGCGTCGTGGCGCCGACGACGGTGAACGGCGGCAACTCCAGGGGTATGGCGGTGGCGCCCGGTCCCTTGCCGACCACGACATCGACCCGGAAGTCCTCCATCGCGAGATAGAGCATCTCCTCGGCCGGGCGCGCCATCCGGTGGATTTCGTCGACGAAGAGCACCTCACCCTCGGCGAGCGACGACAGGATGGCGGCAAGATCACCGGCGTGCTGTATGGCGGGACCGCTGGTGATCCGGATCGGCTGCTCCAGCTCCGCGGCGATGATCATCGCCAAGGAGGTTTTGCCCAGCCCGGGAGGACCGGACAGCAGCACGTGGTCCGGCGGTCGCTGGCGTCGTCGTGCCGCTTCCAGCAGCAGTCCGAGCTGGTCGCGCACGCGCGGCTGCCCGGGGAAATCGGCGAGCCGCTTGGGACGCAGCGCGACCTCGAACCGGCGCTCCTCCTCGTCGCCGACCGGGTCCACGACACGCGCCGTCGCGTCATACGACCCGTCGGGGTTCAGCTCTGTCTCGTCCTCCACGCGGCTCATCGTCCCAGCTCACGCAGCGCAGCCCGCAACAGTGCGGAGATCTCGGTGACCTCGGGCGCTGCGGTGACGACCTTCGCGACGGCGTCATCGGCCTGCTTCGCGGACCAGCCCAACCCGACGAGCGCTTCGCTGACCTGGTCGTGGCCACCGCCGCTCGGCGTTGTCGGCACGTCAGGCGCGCCTTCGGCTGCGATCGGCCCGACCTTGTCCTTGAGCTCCAGCACGATGCGCTCGGCGCCCTTCTTACCGATGCCCGGAGTCTTGACCAGCGCTGCGACATCACCTCTGGCGATGGCGCCACGGATCTGATCAGGGGTCGCAACAGCCAGCATTGCCAACGCGATTCGCGGGCCGACGCCGCTGACGGTCTGCACCAACTCGAAGAGATCCCGCTCGTCGCCGCTGCCGAAGCCGTAGAGCGTCAGGGCATCCTCACGGACCACGAGCGTCGTAGAGAGGGACGCCTCTCCCCGGTCCGCAGCGACGCGGCAGTGCCGGGGGTCGTGTGGGTCAGCAGCCCGACGCCGCCGACCTCGACGACGACCTGGTCGAGCCCGACGTGCAGGACCGTGCCGCGCAGCGTGGCGATCATCCGCGTGCTCCGGTCGCGGCACGTTGCTTGGCGACAGCGGCCGCGATGCGGTCCTGGGCGCCGCCGCGCCATACGTGACAGATGGCGATGGCGAGAGCGTCCGCGGCGTCCGCCGGCTTGGGCGCGACCTCCAGCCGCAGGATGCGTGTGACCATGGCGGTCACCTGCGCCTTGTCGGCGCGACCGTTGCCGGTGACAGCGGCCTTCACCTCACTCGGCGTGTGCAACGCGAGCGGCAGGCCACGCCGCGCAGCGGCCAGCATCGGTATGGCGGAGGCCTGCGCCGTGCCCATGATGCCCTTGATGTTCGCCTTGGCGAAGACCCGCTCGACGGCCACCGAGTCGGGCTCGTGCCGCTCCATCCATTCGTCGATCTCGGTCTGCAAACTGAGCAGTCGCTCGGCCGGGTCGTCGGTGACCGGGGTACGCACCACGCCCACCGCGATCATCCGCACCGGCTGGCCGATGCCTCCTTCGACCACACCGAGGCCGCAGCGGGTCAGGCCGGGGTCGACTCCGAGCACTCGCACAGCGGGGCAGCTCCTTCTTCGGCATACGGGGTCCGACATATGTTCGGTTACCGCCAGCTTAGGCGGGACGGTCGCCATACCCGTGAAGGTGCGGGCGGCGCGTCGGCGGACCTAAGTACGCCGACACCGCTGCGTTCGAGGAACGCATCCGACCCCTGTTCCAGGATCGGATCCTCGACTTCGATGAGGACGCGTCGATCGAGTACGCCGCATTGCGGGCCGACTCGCGTGCCCGAGGACGTGCGATCGGCAACGTTGCTGCACTGATCGCTGGGATCGCGCGCGCCCGCACGTTCATCGTCGCGACTCGCGACGTCGCACCCTTCGAAGCATCCGGCCTCCAGGTCATCGACCCCTTCACTGTTTCCGGGGACTGACACCAGAGGCGGGAACCGCCAGCTCAGGGCAACCGGGCCGGCACCCGGATCTGCGATGAGGTTCGATCATGTGCGGCGTCGGGATCATCCGCAAGTGGGCCACGAACCAGGCCGACTCAGTCCTCTTCTTCGAGCTCCGCGAGCACCTCGTCGGGGACGTCACCGTTGGCGTAGACGTTCTGCACGTCGTCGCTGTCCTCGAGGATGTCGATGATGCGGAACATCTTCTTGGCACCCTCCTTGTCAAGGGGCACCTCGACGGTCGGCAGGAAGGAGGAGTCGGCGGAGTCGTAGTCGATGCCCGCTGCCTGCAGCGACTCGCGCACGGCAACCAGGTCATGCGCCTCGGACACGATCTCGAAGGACTCCCCCAGGTCGTTGACCTCCTCGGCGCCGGAGTCGAGTACGACCTCGAGAAGTGAGTCCTCGGTCACGTCGTCGCCCGGCTGCTTCTTGGGGACGATCACGACACCCTTGCGGTTGAACATGAAGGCGACGGAGCCGGATTCGCCCATCGAGCCGCCGTTCTTCTGCAACGCGGTGCGGACCTCGGCAACGGCGCGGTTCTTGTTGTCGGTCAGGCACTCGATGAGCAGTGCGACACCACCGGGGGCATAGCCCTCGTAGGTCAGCGCGAGGTAGTCGGCGCCACCGGCCTCGGCACCGGACCCGCGCTTGACCGCGCGGTCGATGTTGTCGTTGGGGACACTGGACTTCTTGGCCTTCTGCACGGCGTCGAACAGCGTCGGGTTCCCCGCCAGGTCACCACCGCCGGAGCGTGCCGCGACCTCGATGTTCTTGATCAGCTTGGCGAACAGCTTGCCGCGCTTGGCATCGATCGCTGCCTTCTTGTGCTTCGTCGTCGCCCACTTGGAGTGACCGCTCATACCTGCCTCTTTACGAATCGAACGTGCTGGTGCCTCGACCGACGATGTTATAACCAGCGCCGCTGGTCGAGTGCCGCGAGGGACGAGCGGCGTATCGAGACGCGGCGCTCAGCCTCGCGTCATACGCAGGAAGTATTCGTGGATCCGGTGGTCGCCGGTGACCTCGGGGTGGAACGACGTCGCCAGCAGGTTGCCCTGCCGGACCGCGACGATGCGTCCAGCCGCCGGACCGGTCGCGACCGTGCCGAGCACTCGCACCTCCGGGCCGACCGCCTCCACCCACGGCGCCCGGATGAAGACAGCGCGCACCGGCCGGTCGGACTCCCCCAGCATCTCCGGCATCGACAGGTCCTCCTCGAAGGAGTCGACCTGGCGACCGAAGGCGTTACGACGAACAGTCACGTCGAGCCCGCCGAGCGTCTGCTGGTCGGCGGTCGCGTCGAGCACCCGGTCGGCGAGCAGGATCATGCCCGCGCACGAGCCGTATGCCGGCAGGCCTGCCTGCAACCGGTCCCGCAACGGATCTCGTAGATCGAACGCCCGAAGCAGCTTGTCCATGGTGGTCGACTCGCCACCAGGCAGCACGATTCCGTCCAGGCCCTCGAGCTCCTCGGGGCGGCGTACCAAACGCGTTGTCGCACCGAGGGATTCGAGGGACCGCGCGTGCTCGCGCACGTCGCCCTGAACCGCAAGTACGCCGATCTGTGGTTTCACGAGGCAAGCGTGTCACAGGGCTCATCGGCAGGAGTCTGCGACCCGGATTGCGGAAAAGAACTTCCGACGCGGCATCCAACGCGATAAACTCACGATATATCGCGATAGTGAGAAAACCTAAGTATCTCCTGTCGTGCGGGCCGAACCCGAGGAAATGGGATGGATCGCAAATACGCCGGGCTGGTCTGCGGCCGGCGCAGCAAATACGTAGTGCTCGTCGTCTGGGTCGTGGCGCTGATCGTGCTCGGCCCGCTCGCGGGCAAGCTCTCCGGAGCGCAGGACAACCAGACGTCGTCGTGGCTTCCGGCGAGCGCGGAGTCGACCAAGGTCTACGACCAGTTGGGCGCCTTCGTCGATCGCAACAGCATGCCGGCGATCGTCGTCTATCACCGCGACGGTGGCCTGACCGCCGCAGACCGCGCCAAGGCGACGGCCGACGTCGCGACATACAAGAAGCAGGTCCCGCACCTCGGCGGTCCGATCGTGGGCCCGATCCCGTCGAAGGACGGCACGACCCTCCAGACGCTGGTGCCACTGCACGTCGACCCCAAGTCCGGTTGGAACGACCTGCCCAAGACCGCGAAGCAGATCCGCGCAACGGCCGCTGACGGCGCGCACGGGATGAGTGTGCACCTCGGCGGGCCGGTCGGCTTCGGCGCCGACCAAGCCGATGCGTTCGCCGGCATCGACGGCAACCTGCTCTTCGGCACCCTGGGCGTCGTCATCCTGATCCTGCTGCTGACCTACCGGAGTCCGGTGCTGTGGGTGCTGCCGATCCTCACCGCCGGAGTGGCGCTCACGGCCGCACAAGCATTCATCTACCTCATGGTCGATCACACCGGATTGACGGTCAACGGCCAGAGTTACGGCATCCTCACCGTGCTCGTGATCGGCGCCGGCACGGACTACGCCCTGCTGCTGGTCGCCCGATATCGGGAAGAACTGCGCAGACACGAAGACCGCCACGAGGCAATGGCTTTCGCGCTGCATCGGTCCGGTCCGGCCATCATCGCCAGCAGCAGCACCGTGATCCTGGGCATGCTCTGCCTGCTCGCCGCCCAGATGAACTCCACCAAGGGGCTCGGCCCGGTGGCTGCACTCGGCATCGTCTTCGCCCTGCTGGCAATGCTGACTCTGTTGCCCGCGTTGCTGGTGACCGTCGGGCGCTGGGTCTTCTGGCCGCGCCGCCCCACCTACCGCAGTCCGGAGCCGACCCAGAGCGGCGTGTGGGCACGGGTCGGGGCGTTCATCCGCCCGAGGCCGCGCACTGTCTGGCTGGTCACGGTCGGGCTGCTGTTGCTCTGCACGCTCGGCCTGACCCAGCTCAACTCGCACAGCCTGTCCACGACCGAGAGTTTCACCGGCAACCCGCAATCGGTGACGGCAACCAAGATCCTGCAGAGTCACTACCAGGACAACTCGTCCGACCCGGTCTACGTGCTCGTCGACTCGCCACAGGCGCAGCAGACGACGCAGCAGCTCTCGGCCGCCGGTTTCGCACCAGCGGCAAAACCGATCGTCCGAGGCGACCGCAGCCTGTTGCAGACGTCGGTGTCGGGAGATGCCTACAGCTCCAAGGCTTTTGACCAGGTCAAACAGATCCGGGGCATTGCCCATGGCGTTCCGGGATCACACGCACTGGTTGGCGGGAGCACTGCCGTGACGTATGACGTGCAGCAGGCGACCGACCACGATATTCGGGCCATTATCCCGCTGACGTTGCTGGTGGTTCTGGTCATCCTCGCCGTGCTGTTGCGGGCGATCGTCGCACCAGTGCTGTTGATCCTGACCGTGATCGTGTCGTTCGGTGCAGCGCTCGGCCTGTCGTCGCTGGTGTTCCATTACATCTTCGATTTCGCCGGCACCGACCCGTCGCTGCCGCTCTTCGTCTTCGTCTTCCTGGTGGCGCTCGGCATCGACTACAACATCTTCCTGATGACCCGAATCCGAGAGGAGGCGCGAGAACACGGCACCCGACGCGGGGCGATCGTCGGACTGTCCGCGACCGGCGGGGTGATCACCTCGGCCGGCTTGGTGCTCGCTTCCACCTTCGCCGTGCTCGGCACACTGCCGCTGGTGGCGTTCGCCGAGATCGGCTTCGCCGTCGCGCTCGGTGTGCTGCTCGACACGATCGTCGTTCGTGCCGTGCTCGTCACCGCGTTGACCCTCGACATCGGTCCGAAGATCTGGTGGCCCGGCAAGCTGCGCAACGTGCCGGACGCATCGACGGAGCAGATCGAGTCCGACGCAGCGGAGGATGCCGCAGCGGAGGATGCCGCAGCGCGGGTATGACGCAAATCGACTGGCCGATGGTGCGCGCTTTCTGAATGATGGCGGCATGCCCGATGACAAGTGCGACCAGGCCGACCTCGACCAGCGAGTGCTCGACTACTACGGAGGCGACTTCGACGAGAACGGCCGGCTGGTAGGGCGTTCCGACCAGGGCGTGCTGGAGTTCGAGCGCACCCAGGAGTTCGTTACCCAGCGGGTGCCGGCCGGCTCGCGAGTCCTCGATGTGGGCGGCGCGACCGGCATACACGCCGCTCCCCTGGCGGCACGTGGTGACGTCGTCACGCTGATCGATCCGGTGCCGTCACACGTCGCCGCCGCATCGCAGCACGGCACGTTCGACGCTCAGGTCGGTGATGCGCGGTCGCTTCCGCAGTCGTCGGAGAGCGTCGATGCGGTGCTCCTGCTGGGGCCGCTCTATCACCTCGCCGGACGCGACGACCGGCTTCGCGCCATCCGTGAAGCGGTCCGCGTCACCCGCCCCGGCGGTTACGTGTTTGCCGGTGCGATCTCCCGGACGATGGCACACGTCTTCTCCGGCAGCATCGCACCCGCGCGCTCGCCGGAGCCCATGCAACGCTCGCCCTACCCGCCCGACCTGCTGCAGTTGCTGGAGGACGGCTCGACGGAGCATCTTCGAAAAGGCTTCCCCGGCGGGCACTTTCACTACTCCGAAGAGCTGGCCGATGAACTCACCGAGGCCGGTCTGGTTGATGTCGAGGTGCACGGTCTGGAGGGTCCAGGCGGTATGCCGCTCGAGGTAGATCGCATCCACGACGACGAATTGCGTGCGGCAGCAATGCTGCTCGCCCGTCGCTTCAGCGACGCACCCGGCCTGCGCGATCTCAGCCAGCACCTGTTGGGCATCGGCCGAAGACCCTGACGTTCTCGGCCGCGGAGTTCCGGGAAGTCAGCTCACACCGGCCGCCGCCACGATCTCCGGGACGACACACGCCTTCGCGTATGCCGTCTCCCAGCGTGCGCGCTGCGGTTCAGGCTGCCCGCCATACGACCCCTTGATGCCGAGAGGACACGCGATGCACTGAGGGGACAGGCGATTCAGCCCATTTCGGCGAAAATTGGGTGTCCTCTCGATAAATCGCCTGTCCTGTCGGCGAAAGGGGCTGCCGCGATCGACGCGCAATTCGAGAGACCGCAACCCATCCGGATTGCCCATCAAGGCTTCTCCGGATAGGTGAACGAGACCGGCTTGCCCGTGGCGTGGGCATACGCGATCTCCCGGCTGGTGGACTCGCCGACATACCCGCCGGGGTTGACGACCAGAACACGGTCTGCCAGGTCGATCTTTCGCAAGTGGAGTGCGTCCAGCGCGGCCTTCTGTTCGGTGGTGATCGTCTCGCTCCACTCGCGGCCCGCGGCGTGCGTAAACACTCCGGGCGCGACGACGATGACACCCGCGAACGTCAGGTCGCGGTTCGCCGCGAGCATCTCTTCCACGAAACGGGTAGAACCGCAGATGCAGACGATCTCAGGTCGGTCGGGCATGGCTCGTCCCTTCTGGTCGACCGGCATAACCATCGCTCGTCGAGACAGCCATGGTTCAGCGCGGCGTGGGTTTGCTGCGGATCCAGTGATCCGGTGGCACTGATGGGCGCCCCGGCACTGGCAACTGCTCTTCCGTCCAGCCGTCCGTCCCGAAGGCGCAGTCGGCGACCTTGCGTCAAAAGGTAGCTGCCGGACGGTTCTCATGGTGAACGGCGATCGTCCACGGTCCCGGGTGGCGCTCTATGACCGCCTGGCCTCCCACAGCCACCGCACGATGTCCCATTGATCGGCCGCGACGATCCTGAGGCTCGTATCCATCGGGGTAGCCCACGGCAGCCACAGTATGCGAATGCCCCACAGACACGTCAGGGGCAGCAGCCGCCAAAATCTGGTGCGCGATCCACTGTTACCTAGTTACGTTGGTCCCATGAACGCAGCATCCAGCCGAGTCCAGCTCGGCGTACGCATGGACAAGGGCCTCGTGAAAGTGCTCAAGGGACTCGCCGACTTCAATGACGAGACCCTCGGCGAACTGCTGGAGAAGATCGTGCTGCACTCCTTCGACCCGGTCCCGGGCGATGAGGGTGAGTCGTGCGCGAGCCCGCACAGCAAGCGCGAGCTCGAAGTGATCGACACACTCCGGCAGCTGTATGACGTGTCGAGCGACCCGCATGCGAGCCGGGAGTTCCCGCGGGACGTACCCTCCGAGGTCGATTGACACGCGAATGCCCGCCGGCTTCAAGCCAATTCGACCAACAGGCGACGCACTGCGGGGCCGGGCGATCACGCCCGGCCCCGCAGTTTCGCTGCTTCAGCTTCAGCTACCTGCGCGCTGCGAACTGGAAGAACAGCGCCGCGGGTGAACCGACGCCGGTCTCGCTGTCCCAACCAGGTGTGTCGTGCAAGGTCGACGACTGCACATCAAGGCGCTGCAACTCGAAGTGCAGGCCACCGGACGAGTCCAGCCCGTTGACGTCGTCGGTGCGAACCTGCGACAGCGGCTGCGTCGGCGCCTTCAGGTCATGCACCGCCGGAGTGTTCATCAGCGAGTAGTAGAGCGGGTTGATGAACCCCAGCGCGTGATGCGCCCGCGAGCTGGCGACTGCGACGATGCCTGCCATAACCGGCGACGAGAGACTCGTGCCGCCGATCCGGTAGGTGTCCCAGTAGGTCCCGTCCGGGAAGGCCTGGGTCTCACCGACGACCAGGCCGGTGTTCGGGTCACCCACGGTCGAGATGTCCGGGATCGCCCGCATCGGAGTGCTTCCGTAGTAGTTCGCCACCGAGGACGGGACGACGCCCTTCTGGTACCACGGCTGCGCGAACAGTTGGCTCGTGCCGCCACCGCCACCGGACGAGTACGACCCGGGAGGCGACATCCACGACTTGCCGTCCGCGGACAGCTGGGCGTAGGCGTTCTGCCAGCCCCACTCGCCGGCCCAGGCGCCCTTCTTGTTGACGTCGAGGCTGGTGCCACCGACGCCCGTCACGTAGGGCAGGTCGGACGGGAAGCCCACCGTCTTGTCGGCCAGCTTGGTGCCGCCTGCCGTCTCGTCGCCGTCGTCGCCGGTTGAGAAGTTGACGGTGATGCCGCGCAGGGCGGCCTCGGTGGAGTACTGCTGGTAGAAGTCGATGTAGGACTGCCCGAGATCGGCGATGTCGTCGACACCGTCGGACCAGGAGTTGGTGATCACGTCACCGGTGTGGTTGTCGATCGCCGCCGCCCACGTGTTGTCGAGCCCGGACGCGCAGTCCGGCGCACCGGCATACACGATCTTGGCGCCAGGAGCCATGGAGTGCACGGCTTCGACGTCGAGCGTCTCCTCGCCATACCAGCCGTTGCCGCCACACTCGTTGACCAGGTCATAGCCGTCCGGTCCGGGCGTTTGCTGGGTGAACTGGCCCTTTTTGAACTGCGGGAGGCCGTACTTCGAGTTGTACTTGCTCAGGTCGGCCGCGATCGTCGGCGCCGCGAAGGCGTCGGTGATGACGACTGTCTGACCCTTCCCGGAGTAGCCCTTCTTGAGTTGCTTGTCCACGCCATACGCGCTCTGCAGTTGCTTCGGCGTGTAGCCGCAGACGGCATACGGCCACTTCTTCCCGTATGCCGATGGCTGATCCTTCGCGATCTTCTGGCCGTAGTACGACGAGCAGGGTTGCACGCCATAGCGGCCACCCGGGGGCGGACCGGGCAGCGTGTCAGCCGGCTTCTTGACCGTGGCACCGGTGTCCAGACCGACGACGCCCTTGACGGCCGACAACACCGTTGCCGACGTGCCGGCGGGCAGCGTCAGCGCAGTGGTGTTCGACCGAACCGTGACGCCGTGGAAGGAGTAGGACGCCATCTTGGTGGCGAAGACACGGTTGACCGTGTTGGTCGACCCGGAGACGTTGACGAGCATCCCGCTCGGCGCGACCGACGAGACACGCAGGCCTTGCGACTTCGCCCAGGCGGACACCGCCGCGACGTCCGCCTTGCTCGGCCCATAAGCCGCATTGAACTGCCCGAGGCTGAGCCACTTGCCATAACTCGCGCTGGACGGGTCGCTCAGAGCACGCACTTCGGCGTTCGCACCGGCCTGATCCCGCATGCCGAGCAGGATGCTGAAGCTGAGCCCCTCAGTCTTCGGAAGCGCACCTTTGGCGTGCGCCTTGGCCAGCCAGGCCGGCCTCGCTTGAACCGTATGTCGGGGGCCCGGAGCGGCCGATGCGGTTCCGACGGAGGCGAGACCCATGCCCGCCGCCAGAGTTCCTGCGGCTGCGAGTGCTATGGCCTTGGTGCGCGATGACGGCTGCTGCATATGACACCTCACGGGTGAGTGAAGGAGATGATTCCTGGCCGATTGGCTCAGCAACTGCAATAGACACCCAATGGAGTGTGCGCGTCAATCATTTGAATCAAGGCTGATAGCAACCTGATTCATCGCTGGTCGCCAGCCGGACGTCGCCTGACCAGTGCGGTGCGTGTGTCAGCTGACCCACCCGCCGCGCCAGCCGAAACCACCGAGGTCACCGTATGTCGGGCCTCCGCCGCGCCCGCCGAGGTACCCACCGACCACGGCGGCGCCGAGATCGTCGAGTTCAGGCGCCACCACACGCCCGTCAGCGCGCTTGGCCAGTTGATCGACGAACCGAGCAAGCCCTGGGTCCTCGCCCAGCCGGAAGATCGTCGTCTGCGCACCCAGCCGCACGGCGGTGTCGAGCTCACGAACGCTGTAGGCGATGGTCAGCGGGTGCGGCGGGTAGCTGAACCACGCCTCCCCGTCGGGTTCGAGGTGCGCGGTCGGCTCGCCGTCGGTGACGATCAGCAGGACGGGCTGCGCATTCGGGTGCCGGCGGAAGTGCTGGTTGGCCAGCATCAGCGCGTGGTGCAGGTTGGTGCCCTTGTCCCACTCCGCTGACAGACCGGTCAGCGTGTCGATGTCCATCGTCTGCGCGTGTCGGCCAAAACCGATGAGCTGCAACGAATCTCCGCGGAACCGGGTCTGGATCAGGTGGTGCAGTGCCAGCGCCGTACGCTTCATCGGCACCCAGCGGCCGTCCATCGCCATCGAGAACGACGTGTCCACCAGCAACGCCACCGCGGCCTGGGTGCGGGCCTCCGTTTCCTGCACCTCGACGTCGGTGATCGCCAGTAGTCGGTCGTCGCCCCCACCGGCACGGCGCAGCGCAGCATTGGTCAGGGTGCGGGTGACGTCCCACGGCTCGGTGTCGCCGAACTGCCACTCACGGCTCGCGCCGGTCGGCTCGCCCGCCATACCCGCTCGACGTGCGTCGCGCGACCCGGACCGACCACTCAACCGGGTGGCGACGTCCTTGAGCAGCGTGCGCCCGAGCTCTCGCATCGCCCGCGGCGAAAGCTTGAGCTCACCGGTGGAATCCTTTGTCAGATAACCGCGTTCGCGTAACGCCTTCTCGAGTTCGGCGAGCGTGCGCGCACTCGCGGCGGCCTCGTCGCCAAGCTGTCGAGCCAACGTGTCGAGATCGAGGTCGTCCATCTGCGCGCCCGCGTATTGCTGCGACAACTGCTCGGACAGGTCATCCAACTGCGCCAGATCCTGTATGACGCCAGTGCCGTCGCCGAGGCCCATCCCTTGGTCCCCGCCGAACTGCTCCGAGCCGGACCAGTCCTCCCCCGGTCGCAGTGACTGCAGGTTGCCGTCCAGTTGCGCAAGCTGGTCCATCAGATCCGGCGAGCCAAAAGCCTGCTGCGACAGCTCCATCAGCTCCTGGCGCTGCTCCGGCGTCATCGAGTTGAGCATCCGTTGTGCGGCTGCCGCCCGCTGCGCGAGAGAGTCGAGCAACTCGTCGATGTTCCGCGGATTCTCCGGGAAGAAGTCGCCGTGCTTGGCCATGAAGTCGGCGAACTGCTGGTCGGTGTCCTCACCGCGGCCGTGAGCCTCGAGCAGCTCGTTGAGGTCACGCAGCATCTCGCTGATCTGCTGCCGGTCCTCGTCCGTCGCGCCTTCCAACGCCTGTTTCATCCCGGCGAACCGCTGGTCGAGCATCTCGCGGCCGAGCAGGTCCTTGATTTGGTCATACTTCTCCCGCGCCTCACTGCTGCGCCACGGGTAGTCGGCCAGCTCGTTCACCGCAGCCGCGGTCGACGCTGGGAGGTTCTCGATCCGCATCTCGGCGAACCGGGCGTCGTCGTCCAGGTCACGCGCCAACTGCTTGCGCTCGGCGAGCACCGCATCGTCCAGCAGCTGCTTGATCTCCTGGAAGGTGCCGTCGAGATTGTGTTTGGCCAGCAACTCCCGGCGCTTCTCGGCAACCTGGCGGGCCAGGTCGTCGAGGCCGCGCTGCTGCCGACCGCCGCGTCGCAGGAATTCCTGCATCGCGTGCTCCGGACGGTAGCCGGCCATCACGTCCTCGCCGATGGCATCGAGTGCCTCGGCGAGGTCGACGGGCGGCGCCAGGGGATCGGGTCCCCCGGCATACCGGCCGTAGCGTGAACGATGAGTGTGCTTACGTGGCAACGAGATACGCCTCCAAGAGTTCCGGCATGATTTGCGGGACGAAGATCTCCATGTCGGGCGAGTTGTCCGGCATGAGCCCGCCGTATGACGAGACCTCGACGTCACCGCCGGAGACGCGGTAGGTGGCCTCGTCGTCCAGTGGTTGGCCGGCGATCAAGATCTCGCCATCAGCGATGGTTGCGCCGACGATCACCAACCGGCCCAGCATTCTTCCGCGGAACAGACGTGGCGTTCGCTGGGCGTTCTCCGCACTCAGCCCGACCTGCAGCATCGACCGCAGCCGTCGACCGGTGACGGTGATGACCGAGACATTGGCGGGCGATGAGGTCGCAGCCCAGATGTCGCCGCGGGTCACCTTGCCTGCGGGCAGCCCGTCGTCCAGATTCGCGGGGTAGAGCAACGTGACGTCTGCCGGCTGCGACTCGTGGATGGCCGTCGCGAGCAACCGGCCGACGGCACCGCCATCGGCCGGGTTGTAGTCGGCCGCTTCCGGGAGCGATGCGACGGGCGCGGCGAGCCATTGATCGATCTTCGACTCCTGGTGCACGACAGCGTCCAACACCCGTCGATCCGCCGGTCCGTCCTCGGCGACTGGCTCGAGGGTCATCGACCGGACCGCCACACCGTCTTCGCTGATGTCCAGCAGGATTCGACCGAGGTGTTCGGCGTAGTTGCCCGCTTGCGCGATCGGCAGACCGTTGAACGCCCTTGTCCCTTCGGGTAATTCGTTGTGGGTGTGCCCGCCGACGATGAGGTCGACGCGCCCGTCCAGAGTTGAGGCAAGGGCGGTGTCCTGTGGGAGACCGCAGTGGCTCAGCACGATCACGACCTCGACACCGTCCCGGCGCAGTTGAGCGGCTGCATCCGTGACCATGGTGTAAAGCGGGCGCTCGGTGAGTCCGAACGTCGAGTAGGAATCCATCAGCGGCACCGAGATGCCGATGATGCCGACGCGGACGTCGCCGCTGTCGATGATTTGTGTCGCGGCGACACCCGCAGGCAGTCCTCCGTCGACCTGGAAGTTGCCGAGCAGCGGCGGGCGACCGAATGCCTCGGCGTAATCCACCAGTCGGCCTGGGCCGTAGCGCAACATCCCGCCGTTGCCGACAACGGCCGCGTCAACGTCCGCCGCTCGCAACACTGCCCAGCCCGCGGCGCCATAACTGAACGCCGAGACGCGCACACTCGAATCCTCGATGTCACCGCCGTCGAAGAGCAGCACCGGATGGTCGGCTTCGGCCCTGATGCGGCGCGCCATCGCCGAAGCCCGGGCGAGCCGTTCGTAGCGACCGTGCACGTCGTTCCAATGCAGAATCTCCAGCGTTGTCAACGGTTCTCAACTCTCCTGGTATCGGCTACTTGTGGTGCGAAGACGTCAGGACCGCGACTGCGCCAGCCCGTCCGGATGCCCAGCAGGCTCCGTCGGACGCGCAATGGATGCCGTCGTAGTCGGTCGTGTCGAAGGTGGACCAGGTCCGGCCGCCGTTGCTGCTGACGTCGCTGCCGGTCGGGCCCACAGCCACCACGGCATTGCCGCCGACATAGGCGACACCTGAGCGATATCCGCCGAGCGGCCCACCCGCCTTCCACGGTGACCGGCCCTGTTCGACGGCTGCCGCGTCGCTCCCGTCGGTCGGTGCGGTGTAGTCGCCTCCCACGGCAACGCCAGTGCCGGAGTTCTTGAACGCGATGCTGTAAATGCCGGCTGCGTCCCCGGCCCGAATCGGGGTGGCGTCCGCGGTCCAGGTCTCACCGGCGTTCGTCGTGTGGAACACCCGCGGCGACTGGCCGCCGGTCGCGAACCAGAACTCGCCGGGGCGAGCGCCCCTGGCGTTCTGCGCTGAGACCAGACAGGTGCCCGACGCGGCGAAGCCGAACTCGTTGGCGAAGGCCTTCGGCATACCCGTCGTCGGCAGCGTCGCCCAGGTAAGCCCGCCGTCGGTGGTGCGCGCCATCCGGAAGTAGCCGTCGACTGGGTCGCTCATCGCCAGACCAATACCGTTGGCGCTGAACGCCATACAGTCGTAGAAGGCATTCGGGTCGGTGTTGGTAAATACCTGCTGCCAGGTCATGCCACCGTCGTCCGTGCGGAAGATGCGGGAGTCCGTGCCGTTCCCGATCGACAGCGCTTCGGCGTGCTGAGCATCCGTCGCCTCGATGTCGCGCAGCGCCAGCCCGTCGGTCTTCGCGGCCGCGGGCGACACGTCTGCCCAATGGCGGCCTCCGTCGGTGGTGCGCAGCACACTGCCCTTCTCGCCGCTCACCCATGCGACCCGACTGCTGACGGCTGCCAGGCCGCGGAATTGCTCCTGGACGCCGGTCGGTCGCGTCGTCCACGAGTAGCTCTGGGGCTGCGATGAGCCGTGCGGATCGGTTGGCGAAGCAGACGCCGGAGCGGCCAGCGCGGCGGCTGCGCAAACGGTCGCCACAAAGCCGGCGACGCGCAGGGAACGATGAGAAGCGGTGTGAGTGAACATCTTCAGACGCTAGTCCCGCGTGCGTGCTCGATGGGGGTTGTGCGCCGCGTCATACCTGCTCGCTCTCGCCATAGGTCGTGTTGCCGTCGTCGTCGGACTCCTTGCTGACCTGCTTGGCCAGGTAGAGACCCTCGAGGGCAAGCTCGACCGCGGCGGCGCGCTCACCCGGGGTGGTCGCGTCCAGCCGGTCGGCGACCTGGTCGTAGAGGTCGGACTCCCCCAGCACCGGCAGCTCGCCCAAAACTGCTGCGGCACTGATCTGTTCGCCGGTCGTCACTCGCGCGCCACGCTCCAGGGCACGCACCAGGAGTCCGAGGTCGATGCCGCGCAGCCTGCCCCGTGCGGTCTCCGCGGTGGCGGTGCGCAGCAGGTGCTCCAGGATCGCTTCCTCGCGCCCTTCATGCCCGGACTCGAACTCGACCTTCCCGGCGAGCACGTCGACCGCGGTCTCCAGGTCGATGACCCGCGCGACCGCCTCGACCTCGTGCTGCACGGTCGCCCGGTGAAGCGCTGCCGCGGCCACCGTCTCGGCAGCCGCAATCGCGAATCGCGCTGACACGCCTGAACGTTGGTCGACCGCGCTCGACTCTCGCAACGCGCGAGTGAAGCGGGCCAGGATCTCGATCAGGTATGACGGAACGCCCGCCACCAGATGCGCTTCCTGCTCGACGACCGCGATCTCGCCCTCGACCTCGAGTGGGTAGTGAGTGCGCACCTGCGCTCCGAAACGATCTTTCAGTGGGGTGATGATGCGCCCACGGTTGGTGTAGTCCTCCGGGTTGGCGCTGGCGACCACGAGCACGTCGAGGGGCAGCCGCAGCGTGTAGCCGCGGACCTGGATGTCGCGTTCCTCCATCACGTTCAGCATTGCGACCTGGATGCGTTCGGCCAGGTCGGGCAGCTCGTTGATCGCGACGATGCCACGATGCGCGCGTGGGATGAGACCGAAGTGAATGGTCTCCGGGTCTCCGAGGCTGCGCCCTTCGGCGACCTTCATCGGGTCAACGTCACCGACCAGGTCACCAACGGAAGTGTCTGGGGTTGCGAGCTTTTCGGCATACCGCTCGTCACGGTGCCGCCAGGCGATCGGCAGGTCATCCCCCAACTCGGCCGCACGTCGGCGCGATGCCGGGGTGATCGGCGCGTAGGGGTGCTCACCGATCTCGGACCCGGCGATCACCGGTGTCCATTCGTCGAGCAGCCCGACGAGGGTGCGCAGCACGCGCGTCTTGCCCTGACCGCGCTCGCCCAGCAGGACCACGTCGTGGCCGGCCAGCAGTGCGCGCTCCAGCTGCGGCAAGACGGTGTATTCGAAGCCCTGTATGCCGGGCCACGGGTCCTCGCCCGCTGCCAGCTTCGCCAGCAGGTTGGCGCGCAACTCCTCTCGGACGCCGCGCAACTCGTGCCCGGAGGCACGCAACTGGCCGAGCGTGGTGATAGTGGGTGCAGGGGTCGAAGTGGTCGAATCCGTCACGCGAACAACGCTACGCCTGTTCCGCAGGAAAACGGAGGGTATCCGGATCTGTCGCCGACCGACCCGGCACAGGTGTCCGATGGCCTCCGTACGCTGGGAGGTATGACGATCTCGATCGGTGCACACGTGGACCAGCAGGACCCGATCGCGGAGGCGGCTGCGCGCGGCACGGATGTCGTGCAGTTCTTCCTCGGCGATCCACAGAGCTACAAGGGCCCGGTGGTCGCGTATGACGGTGGCGCAGCGAAGCTACGCGCCGACGCAGAGACCGCAGGCGTCACGATCTTCGTGCACGCGCCATACATCATCAATGTCGCCACGTTGAACAACCGGATCCGGATCCCGAGCCGCAAGTTGCTGCAGCAGCACATGGACGCCGCCGCCGAGATCGGTGCCGCCGGTCTCATCGTCCACGGCGGTCACGTCAACGCGTCGGACGATCCGGCCAAGGGCTTCGACAACTGGCGCAAGGCGATCGAGGCGACCGACTGCAAGATCCCGCTGCTCATCGAGAACACCGCAGGCGGTGACAACGCGATGGCCCGTCACCTCGACCGGATCGCCGGCGTCTGGGATGCCATCACACAAGCAGACGGCCACGAGCAGGTCGGCTTCTGCCTCGACACCTGCCACGCGTGGGCAGGCGGCATCCAGCTGTCCGAGGCGGCCGCGCGCATCCACGAGATCACCGGCCGCATCGACCTGGTGCACGGCAACGACAGCCGTGACGCCTTCGACTCCGGCGCCGACCGGCACGCCAATTTCGGTGCAGGACAGATCGATCCGGACGAATTGGCCGCAGTGGTGCGGGCGGCCGATGCCCCGGTGATCTGTGAGACGCCTGGTGGCGCCGACCAGCACAAGGCTGACATCGCCTGGTTGCGCGACCGGGTCTAACTCAGTCGGCGTGGCTCACCATGTTGACCACCGTGTCGTCGACGCCGTCCAGATCGGCAACCGGCAGGTTCACCGTGAGGTCTCGAGCCTGCGCCGGCAGAGACTGTTACTTCGGGTCGTCCGGGCGCTGATTGAACATCCAGCGATGTCCGAAGGGATCGTGCAGCACGGCGATGCGACCGTTCGGAGTGTCCTCCGGCTCCCGATCAATCTGTGCGCCAACGGTTTTCGCTTGTCGGACCACCACGTCGACAGCCGTCGTCTCCACGTGCAGCGCGACGGAGTTGTGTCGCGCCGGATCAGGCGCAGCCACACCCGCGCTGTCGAACTCGTCCGACATCATGAAACGCGCGTCGTCGCCGATGGTCAGCTCCACGTGCCCGATGCGTCCGTCGTCCATGACAATCGGCTCGTAGGACACTCGCGCGCCGAAGGCGTTGCGATACCAATCGATTGCCGCCCGCGCGTCGTTGACGGTGATGTATGGCGTGATGCTCATGCTTCGCTCCTCTTCACGGTCCCCTCCCAGGTCCAGTGCGGCATCGGCAGAGCGGCCGGCACATCGTCCGCCGACCGGTGGAACTCGTACATCGGATACCAGGTTGCCCAGCTCCAGTAGTCCAGAATCGCCTGGTACGTCTCGGGATTCGCGTCGATACCCGCGTCGCGCAGCGCACCCGCGAAACACTCGACAGCACGCTCATTCATCTCGTCGTGCTCACCATTGCCACTGTGCATCCGGACCACTTCGGCGTGCTCGCCATACGCCTCGGTGTAGCGCGCCGGCCCACCGAGCGCCTCCCCCAGGTATGCCGCGAGCCGATCTACGTGGTCCGGTTTCGCGCCGTCGTGAAATGCGTGCGCGACCACCACATCGGCCATCGCCCGCCGGTGCCAGGCAGCCGCGATGCGCGTCATACCGTCGGCGCCGCCCGCCGCGTCGAAAATCGAACCGCTCGGCATGAAAACTCCCCGTCCTGGTGTTTACGCGTACACGTTACCGTTCGGCGCCATACACGATCAAGACCAAAGCAGTGCGTATGTCGAAGTTCGCCCGCTGATCTGCCAGCGCCGATCCACACCTGGCCAGCGCGTCCAGCCCGTTGCCGGCGGCGTCACGACGCACGGTTTCCTGCACGGTCGGTCGCTTCAGCTCCCGCTTGGCCTGCGCTGTGCGCGCGTCGAGTTGCGCAGCACCGAGGATCAGCCGCCAGGCCGCTGAGTAACGGTGCGCAGCCTGCTCCGGAGTGCAGCCCGCCGCCAGCAGGGATCCGAGGACATCGTCGGTGGCACTCGCGGCCGACGGTGCCATCAAGTCCCCGCGGGTGAGCGCGTCCAGCACCCAGGGTCGTTCGGCGAGCTCCCGATGCAGCATCAGCAGGACCTCGACGGCGCGGTCCGCGCCCGGCTCGGGCAACTCCGGCCAGGCGACCTGGCCGAACTCTTCGTCCAGCAGGGCTACCAGCAGTTCGTCGCGGCCGGCGTAGTGCCGGTAGATGGCCATGGGCGTAACCCCGAGCCGAGCACCCAGCGTCCGCATGCTGAGCACCGGGGCGCCGCCGTCACGGACGAGGTCACCGGCAACCTCGAGAATTCGTCCGCGCGAGAGGGCCGGACTGCGCGCTGCGCCCGATTTTCTGTCCCGTGCCACGCGCCGAGCGTATGACAACGAAGCAGAAACGAAGTTACTGATTCGTAGCCCCAGCGGTTCTCGCATGGTTGAATCCACGTTCATGAATGGTTCTCGCCGTGTCCGCTTCGTCGACATCCACGGCCACCGCAGGGCATTCGTCAAAACCGGTTCCGGCCCTGTCCTCCTGCTGCTGCACGGGGTCGCCTGCGATCACACGACCTGGGATCGCGTGATAGCGCCGCTGGCCACGGACTACACAGTCATTGCACCCGACCTGCTCGGCCATGGCCAGTCCGCCAAACCACGCGCGGACTACTCGCTCGGCGCCTACGCCAACGGGATGCGTGATCTGCTCGCGATCCTGGGCGTCGAGCGCGCCACGATCGTCGGGCACAGTTTCGGCGGCGGAGTCGCCATGCAGTTCGCCTACCAGTTCCCCGAGCTGACCGAGCGGCTGATCCTCGTCGCCCCGGGTGGCGTCGGACGCGAAGTCAGCCCGATGATCCGCCTGGCGACCGCACCGGGGTTCAAGCAACTCATGGGTGTGCTCACCGTCCCCGGCGTGCGCCACGTCAACCGCACCGGACTGCGGCTGGCGCACGCGGCGCGGTTGCCCGGCACTCGCGACATCGACGAGATCGCCAAGATCTACGACTCGTTCGCCCAGCCAGGCGCTTGCGCCGCCGTGCAGCAGGTGCTGCGCGGCGTCGTCGACCGGCGCGGTCAGTTCGTGACGATGGCCGATCGCGCGTACCTCACCGAATCGATGCCGATCTCGGTTGTGTGGGGCGCGCAGGACCCCATCATCCCCGCATCCCAGGCACACCTCGTCGAGCGGCTGGCGCCTGGTGCGCAGGTCGAAATCATCGATGACAGTGGGCATTTCCCGCACCGCGACCACAGCGAGCAATTCATCCGGATCGTGCAGGACTTCATGGCGACGACCACGCCCGCGCCATACGACAGGGAGCGTACGCGGGAGTTGCTGCGCGGCGAACGTAGCTCGCGCAGCGCGCGAGGCCGTGCCGTGCGCCGGCCGATCGCTGCGGTCGCCAGCTTGATCAACTGATCGACTGCAGGACCGCCTCACGCCCCTGCCGTATGGCGGACTAACGTCTCATGGCGTGGATCTCGTCATACGCGAACGGCAGGACGACGACCTGCCTGCACTTGCAAAACTCCTGGAGCGCCAGCAGCCACAGACTCGATACCCGTTCGTGTGGCCGTTTCCCGTGCCGATCGCGGAGTTCCTGAAGCGCCCGACGGAGCTTCGTGCGTGGGTGGCCGAGATCGAGGACGAGGTGGTCGGGCACATCGCCGTCGAGAGCGTCGGTGATGATCCGATCGGCCGGTCTTGGGCAACGGCGCACGACACCAAACTCACTGAACTCCGTTGCGTGTCAGTGTTTTTCAGCGATATCAGCAGAGCCGGCCAGGGCATCGGGTCACGCCTGCTGGCGACGGCTACTGAGTTCGCTTTGGCCGATGGCTATCCGGTGCTCGACGTCGTGGCCGCGCACGAGACCCCGGTCAACCTCTACCTGCGCCGCGGCTGGCAGCTCATCGAGACCACGCAGGCACCGTGGCACCCCGAGATCGACATCCCGATCCATCTGATGATCCTGCCTCGTCCTCGCTGACGGGGCGTCGCCCTGAGGAACCGCGAGGGACAAGCGGCGTATCGAGATCAGGGAGCAGGGGTAGCGTCGGAGTATGACGAAACTGGGCTACCAGATCCCCAACTTCACCTACCCCGATGTTCCGGCCGATCAACTCTTCCCGACCGTCGTGCAACAGGCCAAGGAGGCCGACAGCAGCGGTTTCGACACTGTCCTGGTGATGGACCACTTCTACCAACTCCCCGGGCTCGGTCAGCCGGACGAGCCGATGATCGAGTGTTACGTCCTACTGTCCGCGCTCGCCCAGCACACAGAGCGGGTCCGCCTGTCGGCCCTCGTGACGGGCAACACCTACCGCAACCCGACGCTGCTCGCCAAGGAGATCACTGCGCTCGACGTCGTGTCCGGCGGCCGCGCCCAGCTCGGCATCGGTGCCGGCTGGTATGAGCTCGAACACGACTCTCTCGGTTACGAATTCGGTACTTTCACCGATCGCTTCGAGCGCCTCGAGGAAGCACTGCAGATCATCCTGCCGATGTTGCGCGGCGAGCGACCGACCCTGAACGGCAAGCGCTACCAGGTCAAGGACGTAGTCAACTCTCCCGCGCCGCTCAGCCGCGTTCCAGTGATGATCGGCGGCGGTGGCGTCCGCAAGACCTTGCGGATGGTTGCCCAGTATGCCGACGAGTCGAATATCATCTGCGCCCGCGAGGACATTCCGGCCAAACTCAAGGCACTGGCGGAGCATTGCGAGCGCCTGGGCCGGGACCGCTTCGAGATCACCGTGAGCTACCAGACCACCGCCTGCATCGCGCCGACCCACGAAGAGGCGCAGCGCGACCTCGATGCCTACCTCGAGCGCAACCCGGCTGCCCGAGAACGTGCGGGGTCGGCGATCGTGGGTTCGCCGGACGAGGTGGCTGCGGCATACAGCAAGCTACTCGAATCCGGCATCGACGGCGTGACGGTGAATTCCCCTGCCAACGGTCATGTTCCGGGACGAGTGCAGCTCCTCGGCGAGACCATTTCGCCACTGATCAAGTAGCCGCTACAAGGATGGCGCCACGTACTCGTGCTTCAGGTCGGTGACCCTGGCGATGTGCTCGAAGTCGTGATCTGCGGCCAGCACGGTTGCGTCATTCCTGATGGCGTAGCCCGCGATGAGAATGTCCAGCGATCCGGCAGCACGGACGAGCCCTGCGTTCCACATTGCGCTCTGCACGTCCAGCACCAACGACTCGTCAGGCGCGTGCTCCAGCGGGAACCCGAGAGAAATCCGCTCCCGGTGACGCGCGTGCTCCTCGGGTGTCCGAGCACTGTGGCAGAACTCCAACACCTGCGGCGGGCATGTCACGAAGAGGTCAGCGGGCGCGCGCTCGATGCGCCGCAGCCGCGCCATGATCCCCGGGTCGCCGCTGGCTAGCCTTGCCCAGACAGAGTTGTCGACCAGATAGTCGGTCACGGGGTCTTGGTCGCGGACGAAGATGCGACAGGCGCGCCCAGCTCCGTCGGAAGGTCGGACAGTTCCGCTATGCCGTCGATCATCGCGGCCTTCTGCTTCGAGGCGATCAGTCGACGCAGCGCAAGGTCCAGCACTGCGCGGTTGGACTTCTCGCCCGTGAGAGCCCTCGCGCGTTCGATCAACTGCGGATCCAGGTCGACACTGGTGACAGCCATCGCATGCCCCTCTCCTCGCAATTATATTGACGACTATATACCCGTAGAAGGCGATGGAGCTCGCCGCGCGTATACGACGAGAGACCCGGCTCGTGCTTCGCCGGGTCTCTCGTCTACTTACTCAGCTTGGTGTGTCACCAACCGCGCTCGGCGAGCCGGTGCGGCTCGGGGATCTCCTCGACGTTGATGCCGACCATCGCCTCGCCCAGGCCCCGCGACACCTTCGCGATCACGTCGGGGTCGTCGTAGAAGGTGGTCGCCTTCACGATCGCCTCGGCACGCTGCGCCGGGTTGCCGGACTTGAAGATGCCGGAGCCGACGAAGACACCCTCGGCGCCCAGCTGCATCATCATGGCCGCGTCGGCCGGGGTTGCGATTCCACCTGCGGTGAAGAGCACCACCGGCAGCTTGCCGGCCTCCGCGACCTCCTTGACGAGCTCGTATGGCGCCTGCAATTCCTTTGCAGCGACATACAACTCGTCTTCGGGAAGGTTCTGCAAACGACGGATCTGCTGGCGGATCTGGCGCATGTGCGTCGTGGCATTGGAGACGTCGCCGGTGCCGGCCTCACCCTTGGAGCGGATCATCGCCGCACCCTCGGTGATGCGACGCAGCGCCTCGCCCAGGTTGGTCGCACCGCACACGAAGGGGACGGTGAACTCCCACTTGTCGATGTGGTTGGCATAGTCGGCCGGGGTCAGCACCTCGGACTCGTCGACGTAGTCGACACCGAGGCTCTGCAGGACCTGCGCCTCAACGAAGTGACCGATGCGCGCCTTGGCCATCACCGGGATCGAGACGGCCTCGATGATGCTGTCGATCATGTCGGGGTCACTGGCGCGCGAGACGCCACCTTGCGCACGGATGTCGGCAGGCACTCGCTCCAACGCCATGACCGCGACGGCGCCGGCGTCCTCGGCGATCTTGGCCTGCTCAGCCGTGACGACGTCCATGATGACGCCGCCCTTCAGCATCTCCGCCATACCTCGCTTGACGCGGGCGGTGCCGGTCTCGGTCGCTGCAGTCACTTCCGGGTCTCCTCATCGAACGACGACGTTTTCCCCAGAATACCGCCGCCTTCGGCAGGTTCATGCCATCCGGCTACGTATGACACTATTCGGCCACGGCGAAATGCGGCCAGGCTCGGCCTAGAGGCCGTCGGGAAGCTGGTCGTCGAACTCGACGGGTGACGGCAACGGGGTGTGACCGGCCAGCCCGAGGTAGCGAACCTGCGGACGGAGCCGCAGGCGTCGGACGTCGCGCACGGCTTCGTTGTGGAAACGCCGGGCGATCTCGACACGCTGGCCGGCCGAACGGAGCCGCTCCACGACCTCGGGCCAGCCGTCGTTCTCGTCCCGCAACTCGGTGATCACGTCGGCGGTCAGGGTCGTGCGCAACACCTGGGTGAGCATCGACTCCGTCACGGCACGCTGGGCACCGATGCCGTCGGATCGGACCGTCTCGCCCAGTGATGCCGCATCGGCGGCGTCAAGGAGGCGCTGGCCGCGTCGGCGAGCAATGCGGCACTCGCCGGGTCCAGTGCGCCCGAACCGGCCACCTCGCGCACGACCTCGGCACGGCGCACCAGCTGCGCATCGAGCGACGAGACCGACCCCTCGACCTTGGTGTGCAATCGGTCCAGCCGGGCGGCGGTATAGGAGAGGTACCAGGCGACCAGCGCCACGACCGCGATGACAACCGCGGTCCACGCGAAGATCCGCATCAGTCACGCCCCCGCAACACTCGCTTGGTCCGCCCGGTGGAGGTCGCTCGCACTGGTCCCGGCCTGGCCGCACGGCACGTCTCGTAGACGTCCATCACATCCGCCGATACGCGCGACCAGTCGAAGTCCCGCGCTCGCAACGCTCCCCGGGCTGCGAGTTCGGAGCGCTCTCCCGGGTCGTCGAGCAGGCGCAGCACGGTGCCGGCCAGCGACGCCGCGTCACCGGTGCGGAACATCGCACCCGCGCTACCCCCGGCGAGCACGTCGGAGAAGGACGGCAGGTCGCTCGCCACCACCGGCGCCATCGCACTCATCGCCTCGACCAGGATGATGCCGAAGCTCTCCGCGCCGGTGTTGGGAGCGACATACGCATCGACCGACCGCAACAGCGACGCCTTGTCCTGCTCGCTGACCATGCCCAGGAACTCGGTCGCCGCCCGCACGTGGGCCGCTGTATGACGTAGAGCTTCCCCGGATCACCTGGACCGGCAACGAGCAGCCTCAACCCGGGCCGCGCATCGAGCAGCTGCGGCATCGCCTCCAGCAGCACGGCCAGACCCTTGCGCGACTCCTCCAAGCGGCCGAGGAACGCAATGGTCGGGCGATCGTCACTCCCCCGCCAGTGCGGCACGAGCGGTGCGGTCGCGAAGCGGTCGACATACACACCGTTGGGGATGATCAGCGCGTCGGCCGCGCCTTCGTGTCGGTGGATCGTGCGTAAAGCCTCACGGGACACGGCGATTCGGCCGCTGAGCTTCTCCAGTTGCGGCTCCAGTAGCGGCATGACCGTCAGCAGCACCCGCGATCGCATGGTGCTGGAGTGGAACGTGCCGACCACGGCGCCGTGCCCGGACATCATCGCCAGCATCGACAAACTGGGCGCGAACGGCTCATGGATGTGCAGCACGTCGAACCCGCCGCGCTCGATCCAGCGAGAGACCCGCGCCGCGGTGACCGGCCCGAAGAGCAACCGCGCCACGGACCCGTTATAGGGCACCGGCATCGCGCGCCCGGCGGAATCGACGTATGGCGGCAGGTCGGCATCCTCGTCGGCGGGTGCCAGAACCCGCACATCATGTCCCTGCGAGATCAGGTGCTCGGCCAGGTCGCGCACGTGGAACTGCACTCCGCCCGGCACGTTGAACGCGTACGGGCTGACCATGCCGATCCTCATCGCGGGTACTCCACGAAGATTCGCTGCATCATGTGCCAATCCTGGGTGCGCTCCCTGATGGTTTCACCCAGGGCGTCCACGCACTGCTGCGTCATCGCATGCACCTGCGCATCGGCGCTCCCTTGTCCGGGCGGGCGCACCCGCGCCCCGAAGCGCGCCACCACCCGCTGCGCCGCCCGACCCGGGATCGGCTCGTAGGTGATGGCGAGCGGAAAGAGCGCAGCGCCGGTCTCCAACGCGAGTTTGGCCGGTCCGACTGCGGCGCGCGTCCGATGCCCGCACAGCGTGACTTCCACGCCGCTACGTGTCAGGTCGCGATCGGACAGCAGCGGCACGAAACCCCCGCGTGAAATCGCTTCTCGCAGTTGCGAATAGACGTGCTCGCCGCCGGTGAGCGGCAGGATCCGCATGCCGAGTGACTCCCGGAAGTCGACGAACGCGTCGAAGACCGACTCGGGCTTGAGTCGCTCGGCGACCGTGGTCACCGGCGCGAAGTGGTCGGTGGCCCACGCGCCGCAGTGGTCCCAGTTGCCCAGGTGCCCCAGGAAGAGGATCAACGGCTCACCACGGTCGACGATCGCGCGGGCCTCGGCGTCGTGTCCTGTCAGCCGGATCCGCTCGTCGAGGGTGGCCGGGGTCTCGCGCGGCAACCGGAAGGCGTCACACCAATAGCGCAGGTATGACGAAACCCCTTCCCCCACCAACGATTCCAGCTCCTCGGAGCTCAGCTCCGGCCGGACCGCCGCATAGTTGGCGCGCAGCTGTTGTACCGAGCGACCGTCCCGGCGGTGCAGAGAGCGTGCGACCCGGTCGAAAGCGCCATACGCGGCGCGCTCGGGCAGGCGGCAGACCAATCGCCAGGCCGCGCGATAGGCCAAGCCCTCCGCGCGCTCGCGCGGGGTCACTTCGGGAGTTCCCCGGCCCCGCCCAACGCCTGGGTTCGAACGGTGAGCATGCGCTGGAAAACGGTGATGAGGCTGGCGATCGCCAGCAGCGCCAGCACGACGCCGAGCACTGCGGTCGGCAGGTGCAGCCAGTGGATGCCGACCAGACCGGTCGTGACCAACACGGCGACCAGCCGCTCGGAGCGTTCGGCGATGCCGACATTGGCCGTCATACCAAGGCCTTCGGCGCGCGCCTTGGAGTAGGACACGACCATGCCGAGGATCAGGCAGGCCAGCGCGAGTCCGGCCATGCCGAGGTTGTCGCCGTCACCGGCATACCAGAGGATCAGTGCGCCAAAGATCGCCGCGTCCGCCACCCGGTCAAGGGTCGAGTCCAGGTAGGCGCCCCAGACGCTTGAGCGCCCCGACATACGCGCCATGTTGCCGTCGAGTGTGTCGGAGAAAATGAAGACGGTGATGACGACCGTGCCCCAGAACAGGCTGCCGCGCGGGTAGAACGCGAGCGCGCCGAAGCAGACCCCGAGCGTGCCGACGATCGTGACGACGTCGGGCGAAATGCCCAGCCGCAACAGAAGTTTCGCCAGTGGCGTGAAGAACTTGGTGATCGCCGCCCGGGCGTAACGGTTGAGCATGGTGCGCCCAGGTTACCGGGGAGTCGGGTTCAGTCCTGCGGCCAGGCTTCGGCGAGCCGCGACCTGGTGTCGTCCAGGAGCACCGGCAAGGCCTTGGTCTGGGCCACGATCGGCAGGAAGTTGGAGTCGCCGGCCCAGCGCGGGACGACGTGCTGGTGCAGATGAGCGGCAACCCCCGCGCCGGCGACCTCGCCCTGGTTCATGCCGAGGTTGAAACCGTGCGGCTCCGACGCCGTCGTGAGCGCGGTGATCGCCTGCTTGGTCAGCGCGGTGAACTCGCCTGTTTCCTCGTCGGTCAGATCGAGGTATGCCGGGACGTGCCGGTTGGGGCAGATCAGCAGGTGCCCGGGGTTGTACGGGAAGAGGTTGAGGATCACGAAACAGGTCGATCCGCGCTGCACGATGAGTGCTTCCTCGTCGGTCTTGGCCTGGGCCGCGCAGAAGGGGCAGGCGCCATCGTCGTCGTGGTCGGGCTTGTCCGCTTCGATGTAGGCCATCCGGTGCGGAGTCCACAGTCGCTCGAAACCGTCGGGCACTCGGGCGAAGTTGTCCTCTGGCTCCACCCCACCCCCGAAGTTCTCCGCTCCTCCGTCGCTCCGATACTTCGCGGGGACCCCGGGACCATGTGCTGCGGCATACGCCCGATCGTATGCCGAGCACCGACGGAACAACGCGAGCGGATCGGCGGTTGCTCTTGTCGGACCATTCGTTGAGCGCACGAGGAGAAAACATGCCCTTGCAAGGTGAATACGCCGAGGAGAAGACCGGCTGGGTCAAGGACCAGCTCGCCAAGATCGACGAGTCGGGCACGACCGGCGCCGTCGACGTCATGGGTATGCCGGTAGTCGTCTACACGATGCGCGGGGCCAAGTCCGGCAAGTTGCGCCGCGTTCCGCTGATGCGGGTCGAACACGACGGTGTCTATGCCGTGGTGGCTTCCAAGGGCGGAGCGCCACAGCACCCTGTTTGGTACAACAACATCACGGCCAACCCTGAGGTCGAGGTTCAGGACGGGACCGCGAAGCACGACGGCACTGCCCGGGAGATCACCGGGGCCGAGCGCGACGAGTGGTGGGAGCGCGCTGTTGCGGCATACCCGCCTTACGCGGAGTACCAGACCAAGACCGACCGGCAGATCCCGGTGCTGCTGGTCGAGCCGACGAAATAGCTCAGCTCGTCGGCAGGCGGTCCGTCAGGACACACTGCATGAGGGTGTCCTGCGGACCGCCGAAACCGACTCGCCGGTAGAGCGGCCGCGCCCGGTCAGTTGCGTTGAGCTGCAACCGGTAGAGGCCGCTCTCCGCCGCCCAGTCGATGATGTGTCGCAAGAGCCTCTCGCCGAGCCCGCGGCCGCGCAGGTCGGGAGCGACATACACCGAACTCAGGTGCACCCAGCCACCGGTCGGGCGACGCAGACTGGGCAGGCTGGTGGCGAGGATGCCGATCGCGAAGGCCACGGGTTCACCGTCGGCACGGCGTGCCAACCAGGCGGGCCGGGCCGCTCCTTGAGCCAGCCAGGCCTCGGCGAACTCGTCGATGAAGCCATCACGCCGCGGCGAGCCACCCTCCAGATCCCACCGCAGGGTCATCGCTGCCAACACGAAGGCGTCCTCGGGGGCGGCTCGTTCGATGCGTATGCCGTCCATTTCGTCGCTCACCCCGGCAGTTTTCCATGGCTTGCTCTTCCGGCCCAGCGATTGTCGGTGTGGACTGGTGTGATGGGAATCGCGGCCGACCCTGCCGCACCCGACGCCCGACAGAGGAGCCCCCGATGACCGCTCAACTCAACCCTTATCTGAGCTTCCGTGGTGAGGCGAAGGCCGCCATGGAGCTCTACCGCGATGTCTTCGGCGGGGAGCTCTCGTCCAACACGTTCGGCGAGTTCAGCTCCGCCGACCACCAGGTCGATCCCGGTGACGCGGACAAGATCATGCATGCGCAGCTCACGACGCCGGAGGGCTTCTGCCTGATGGGCGCAGACACACCCCAGGCGATGGAACCCTCCGCCAACGGCACGATCAGTCTGTCCGGCGACGACGCCGAGGCGCTGCGTGGCTACTGGACGAAGCTGTCCGACGGCGGAAACGTGCTGATGCCACTCGAGAAGCAGATGTGGGGCGACGAATTCGGCATGCTGGTCGACCGGTTCGGCGTGTCCTGGATGGTCAACATCGCCCAGGCGAGCTGACTTCGTAACGGATACGGATGGTTACGTTTCCGCTGAACCGTAACCATCCGTATCGATCCGGACCGATGCGGACCGGAAGGCTCTCTAGCCTGCCGATATGACTGCAACGCGTACCTGGGTCCTCGTCGTTTCGCGTGACCACGCCCGTCGCGGAGTCGACGAAGGATTCGTCATGGCCAACCACGGGAAGCGCGCTCCCCTGGCGCGGATGAGCGTCGGAGACCGCATCCTCATCTATTCGCCGAAGACGAGCTACCCGGACGGTGATCCGTTGCGGGCAATCTCGTTCGTCGGCGCGGTCACCGGCGATGCCCCCGAGCCGAGCACCGTCATACCGGGCGGTTTCCGGCGCGCGGCGTCCCTGCGCGAGATCACACCAGTCCCGCTCACCGACGTGCGTGGCCACCTGCCGACGAGTCGGCTGCGCTTCGGCTGCTTCGAGTTGCCGGCCGACGATGCGGCGGCGATCGCAGCCCTGATCTCCGCCCAGTAGCCGGCCACTGTCGGCCCTGATCCTTCGGCCACTGATGGCCATCGATCAGCCAGTTCCCCCGGGTCGAGTTGCGCGGTAGCGTCGTTATCTCACGCCGAGGTTCGGAGCCACCCATGACATTCCCCGCACTGACACACGTGGCGATCACCGTCACCAATCTCGATGCCAGCACTCGTTGGTACACAACGCTGTTCGGCGCTGAGCCGGTGCTGGACGAGGACGAGGAGTCGGGCACTTTCCATCACGTGGTCTTCGCCCTCGACGGCGGCACGTTGTTCGGTCTGCACACGCACACGGAGTCCACGACGACGGAGACATTCGACGAGCGTCGGACTGGCATGGACCACGTGGCGTTCGCGATCGGCCGCGACGAGTTGGACAGCTGGGTCACCAAGCTCAACGAGCTCGGCATACCGAACAGTGGCGTCAAGGACGCACATTACGGGTCGGGCATCTCGTTCCGGGATCCGGACAACATCGCCCTGGAGTTCTTCGCTCCGCCGGCCTGAGCTGAGTCCTTGCCCGGGCTGCCTTATCTTGGTTTAATCATCAGGATTCCTGTTGATTACACCTTGAGGTGCCCTTGTCGATCTCACTGAACCTTCCGGACACGCTCGCGCTCACCTGGGCCGGTGACGTCGCGGTGCTGACGTTGAACCGCCCGGCCAAGCGCAACGCGCTCAACGACGAGACCGTGCTGGGCATCGAGCACTTCTTCACCCACTTGCCGGACGACGTGCGCGCGGCGGTGCTGGCCGCCGAGGGCGACCATTTCTGCGCGGGTCTCGATCTGTCCGAACTCGCCGAACGCGATGCGCTCGCCGGCCTGCAGCACTCCCGAATGTGGCATCGCGCGTTCGAAGCAATCGAGTTCGGCCCCGTGCCGGTGGTTGCCGCCCTCAAGGGTGCGGTCGTCGGCGGCGGCCTCGAGCTCGCGGCCGCCGCCCATGTGCGGGTCGCCGACCAGACGACCTTCTACGCACTTCCCGAAGGCATGCGCGGCCTGTTCGTCGGAGGTGGCGCATCGGTGCGAGTACCCCGGCTGATGGGCGTCGCACGGATGAGTGACCTGATGCTCACCGGGCGCCGCTACGACGCCGCGGAGGGGATGGCGGCGGGTCTGTCGCAATACGTCGTCGACGAGGAAGCGCGCTCGACAAGGCGATCGAGATCGCGCAGCAGATCGCCACCAATGCACCGCAGAGCAACTACGCGATCATCCACGCACTCCCCCGCATCGCCGAGGCGAATCCCCGCGAGGGCTACTTCATGGAGGCGATGATGGCCGCGATCGCCCAGAGCAGCGACGACGCGAAGGACCGCATGCGCGCCTTCCTCGACGGCCGAGCGCAGAAGGTCACCGACCGATGAGCAGGACTGAAACTACCTCCAGCGCAACAACATTCAACACAGGTGACGTCGTATGGCGCCCGCCTGCAGATGTCCTCGACACCACGCGGGTCGGTGCGTTCCTACGCTGGCTGCGCCACGAGCGCGGGATCGAGCTGGCCGGCCACGAAGAACTGTGGCAGTGGTCCGTGGACGAGCTCGAGCAGTTCTGGTCGGCAATCTGGGACTTCTTCGAGGTGACCGACCACGGCAGCCGCGAGGTCGTGCTCGAGCGGCGCATCATGCCAGGCGCGCGGTGGTTCCCCGGATCGCTGCTCAACTATGCCGAGCAAGCGCTGAAGGGGTGCGGTGATGATGAAGCCCCCGCCATACTCGCCCGGTCACAGACACGTGACGACCTCGACCTGACCTGGGGTGAGCTACGCGATCAGGTCGGCCGGGCTCGCCGAGTCCTGCGGGATCACGGAGTCGGTCCCGGCGACCGGGTCGCCGGCTACCTGCCCAACGCGCCAGAGGCCGTGGTCGCGTTCCTCGCCGCGGCGGGCCTCGGCGCGATCTGGACCGGCTGCGCGATCGAGTTCGGCTCACGCAGCGTCATCGACCGTCTCGGTCAGGTCGAACCCACGGTCCTGCTTGTCGCCGGCGGCTACGCGTATGGCGACAAGCAGGTCGACCGCAGCGAGCAGATAGCTGCCGTCCGTGCCGAAATCCCCACTATCAGAACCGTTTTCGACATCGAGTACGGCGATTGGCGATCGCCGGATGCCGTGTCCTGGCCCGCCGCGATGACGGCTGTCACCGAGCCGATTCTCGAGACGACACCGGTGCCCTTCGACCATCCGCTGGTCGTGCTCTTCTCCTCGGGTACGACCGGCAAGCCGAAGCCGATCGTGCACGGGCACGGCGGGATCGTGCTGGAACACCTCAAGAACCACGCCCTGTCCTGGGACCTCGGCAGCGGCGACGTCATGCTCTGGTACTCCACGACCGCCTGGATGATGTGGAACGCACTCGTGTCCGGTCTGCTCGTCGGCTCCACGATCGTGCTGCTGGATGGCAACCCTGGTCACCCGGACCTCACCTGGCAGTGGGATCTCGCCGAGCAGACCGGAGCGACCTTGATGGGCGCCAGCCCCGGCTTCATCATGGCCTGCCGCAGCGCCGGCATCGACCTCACCGGCCGTGACTTGCGGATCCGGGTGGTCGGGTCGGCGGGTTCGCCGCTGCCACCGGAGGGATACACCTGGATCCGCGACCAGCTCGGTGAGCGCGTGCAGCTCAATGTCGGCAGCGGCGGCACCGACGTGTGCACCGGTCTCGTGCAGAACAACCCGTTGCTTCCGGTGCGCGCCGGGATGATCTCGGGTCGAGCGCTCGGCGTGGACGTGCACGCCTTCGACCCCGAGGGACACGAGCTCATCGGCGAGCCGGGCGAACTCGTCGTCCTCTCCCCCATGCCGTCGATGCCGGTGGGCTTCTGGGGAGATGACGGAACCCGTTTGGGGGCAGCCTATTTCGACACCTACCCCGGTGTATGGCGCCACGGCGACTGGATCATCTTCGAGGCTGACGGCCGGTGCATCGTCACCGGTCGCAGCGACGCCACGCTCAACCGTGGAGGCGTCCGGCTGGGCACCGCCGAGTTCTACCGGGTGGTCGAGGAACTCCCGGAGGTCGGCGACAGCCTCGTCATACACCTGGAGGACCCGGAGGGTGGCAACGGCGAGTTGATCCTGTTCGTGACGACCACCGGCGACATCGACGCCGCTGACCTGCGAGCCCGGGTGTCCGGCGCGCTGCGTTCGGCGCTCAGTCCGCGTCACGTGCCCGACGAGGTCGTCGAAGTCCCGGCGATCCCGCGCAATCTCACCGGCAAGAAACTCGAGGTCCCCGTCAAGCGGATCCTGCAGGGCGCGGACGCTTCCGACGTCGTCAGCGCCGATGCCCTGGCGGATCCGAGCTCGATCGACGCCTACGTCCAGTACGCGGCTCGGCGGAGGGAGCGGTCATGAGAACCGACGTGCAGGTCGTTGCCGTCGTCGGGGCCGGGTCGATCGGCTGTAGCTGGGCGGGGCTCGCCCTGGCCCACGGAATGGCGGTCCGCCTGGCCGATCCGGCTGGTATTCCACGTGATCGTGCTGCTGACACCGTCGCCGCACACCTCGCCGATCTCCATGCGCCCGCCGAGGCAGCAGCACGGCTGACGCTCCACAGCGACGCCGCGGAAGCGGCCGGTGGAGCAGATCTGGTGATCGAAGCCGGACCCGAACGGCTCGCCTTCAAGCGAGACCTCTTCGCCGCGCTGGACGCGGCCACCGCGCCGGACGTGCTGCTGGCCAGCAGCAGCTCGGGGTTCGGCCCGAGCAGTTTTCAGGACGCCTGCACGCATCCCGAGCGGGTCCTCGTGGCGCACCCGTTCAACCCACCGCATCTGATCCCACTCGTCGAGGTCGTCGGCGGTGCATCGACCTCGCCGGAAGCGATTGCAGCCGCGATGTCCGTCCTGCACGGGTGGGGTCGTTGTCCCATCCGGGTCAACGCGGAGCTGCCGGGACATGTCGTCAATCGCCTCCAGGCGGCGCTCTGGCGCGAGGCGTACGACCTCGTCGGCCGTGGCGCGATCTCGGTCGCCGACCTGGATCTGGCTGTGGCCAACGGACCTGGCCTGCGCTGGGCGTTACTCGGCCCGATCGCCACCCAACACCTGTCCGGTGGTCCGGGAGGTATGGCGCACGTCCTCGAGCACCTCGGCCCGCCGATGGTCGAGTGGTGGAACGACCTGCGCGAGCCGGAGCTCACCCCGGAGCTGACCGCGCAGCTCGTCTCCGGTGTCCAGGAGGAACTGGCGGCTGGGGACGACGTCATACGCGCGCGCCGGGACGAGGCGTTGCGCGAGTTGCTGGCTCTCAAGAGCCGCCTCGGTCTCGACAGCGCAGGAGGTGACCGCGAATGAAGGATCAAGGACTCGGCTCATGGACCCAGCGCCGTGCCCGGATGACACCGGGCAAGACCGCGCTGGTGCAGGACGGTCACCGGGTCACCTACCGGCAGCTGCAACTGACCTCGACACGACTCGCGCACGGCCTACGGTCGCGTGGTGTGGCGCCTGGCGACCGGGTCGCGTTCCTCGGGCTCAACTCGATCGAACTCGTAGCGGCGATGTTCGCCACGGCTTCGCTGGGCGCGGTCTTCGTGCCGCTCAACACCCGCTTGGCGCCGCCGGAGCTGAGCTACGTCTTGGCCAATAGCGAGCCGACGATCGTCCTCGCAGAGGACAGCCTGACGACCGACCTCATCTCCCGGATGATCGACGAATTGTCAATCCCCACGGTCATTTTCACGCGTGCAGCCGGCGCGGGACTCGCAACCCTCGAGGCTGATGGCGAGACGCCGATCGATGACCCGATCAGCCACGACGACCTTTTCATGATCCAGTACACCTCCGGCACCAGCGGCCGCCCCAAGGGTGTCCAGCTGACTCACGGCAACATCATCTGGAACGTCATGAACCTGATGGTGGACATCGATCTCGGCAGCGAGGAAGTCGCGCTGGTCACCGCCCCGCTGTTCCACACGGCGGCACTCAACCAGCTTCTCTTCCCCACGATCCTCAAGGGCGGCACCGCACTCGTGGAAGCCCGCTTCAACCCCAACCGAGCCATCGACCTGATCGAATCAGAAGGTGTGACACTGCTTTTCGGCGTCACGTCGATGTATCTCGCGCTGTCCGACGCAGAACGGTTCGCCACCGCCGACCTGAGCACCCTGCGCACCGCTCTCAGCGGCGGCGCGCCCATCCCGGAAGCGCTGCTACACGTCTGGCTCGACCGTGGCCTGATGATCGTTCAAGGCTATGGGCTGACCGAAGCCTCTCCGGGCAGCACGATGCTGCGCGCTGCCGATGGCATCCGCAAGCTCGGATCCGCAGGAACGGCATGCTTCTTCACCGATGTGCGCGTCGTCGACGGCGACGGCAAAAGTGTGGCCGGCGAGCCCGGGGAGGTGCAGGTCAGCGGACCGAACGTCACGCCCGGTTACTGGCGCGACCCGTCTTCGACCGAGCGCGCGTTCACCGGCGGCTGGCTGCACACCGGCGACCTCGCGACAACCGACGACGAGGGCTATCTGCGAATCGACGGCCGACTCAAGGACATGTACATCTCCGGCGGCGAGAACGTCTATCCCGCGGAGATCGAGAGCGCGCTGCACGAACACCCGGACGTGGCTGAAGCTGCCGTGATCGGCATACCCGACGCGAGATGGGGAGAGGTCGGACGGGCGTTCGTGGTGGCGACGCCCGGCTCGTCCCTCGACGAGCAGGCGATCATCGCTCACCTGGAGGGGCGGCTGGCACGCTACAAGTTGCCCAAGTCCGTTGTGTTCCTTACTGAATTGCCACACAACGCATCCGGCAAGTTGATGAAATCCACGCTGAGAGAGGGGAATTCGTGACCGGATACGAGCCCGCTGTCGACCTGAGTGCGATTCGCGCCATCGACATACATGTGCACGTCGAGGCTGACTCGCACGGGCACTTCTCCTTGGACCAGGAGTTGCTCGACGCCTCGGCCGCGTACTTCAAGGGCGACGAACCACGCACGCCCACCGTCGGCGACCTCGCCGAACGCTACCGCCGCGCAGGTATGGCGGCAGTGGTCTTCACCGTCGACGCGACGACCGCGACCGGCCACCCCGCACTTTCGAGCGCGGTCATCGCGCAAGAGGCGTCCGAGCACGCCGACGTGCTCATCCCGTTCGGCTCGGTGGACCCGCTGCAGGGTGACGCGGCGGTCGAACTCGCCCGCCGCCTCGTCGAGGAACATGGCGTGCGAGGGTTCAAGTTCCACCCGTCCCTGCAGGCGTTCTCCCCGGACGATCCGGCCTTTCGACCACTGTGGGCGACGATCGAGGAACTCGGCGTGCCGGCGCTCTTCCACACGGGCCAGAACGGCATCGGAGCCGGACTCCCGGGCGGTCGAGGCGTCAAGCTGCGCTACTCCAACCCCTTGCTGCTCGACGATGTCGCGGCGGACTTCCCCCGGCTGACCGTCATCCTCGCGCACCCGTCCGTTCCGTGGCAGGCGGAGGCGATATCGATGGCCACCCACAAGGCGAACGTCTTCATCGACCTCTCCGGCTGGCGGCCGAAGTACTTCCCGCCGGAGCTGGTCCACGCAGCGGGCCGGATGCTCCGCCACAAGGTCTTGTTCGGCAGCGACTATCCACTGCTCACTCCGGAGCAGTGGATCGCCGACTTCGGGCAGCTGGGCCTCGACGAAGCCGTGCTGCCCGGGATCCTCAAGGACAACGCCGTTAAGGTGCTCGGACTGAGGTGAGGAAGGATCATCGATGAGCCAGGACCGGCCGGAACCACCCACGCTGCTCTACCTGATCAAACAGGTCGAGCTCGCGTCGCGAGCCGGTCTCGACGAGCTCACCCGACCGGTCGGCCTGACGGCGCTGCAGTACACAGCGCTCACGGTGCTCGAGCGACATCCCGACCTCACCGCCGCGCGTCTCGCGCGCAACTCCTTCGTGACCGCGCAGAGCGTGGCCGACATGGTGACCACACTGCTGCAACGCGGGCTCATCGACCGCCACCGCGACCCGAGCGACCGTCGTCGACTGGTGCTCGCACTCACCGCTGACGGTCGCCAACTGCTGGCTCGGCTGCGTCCCGATGTCGCGGCGCTCGAGGAGCGGATGCTCACCCAACTGCCCGTCACCGCATCGGCAGAACTGCGTCGCCTGCTGGAAGCGTGCCGGCAGGGCCTCGGCACGCGAGGCGACGACAGCGGCGAGCTGGAAACCGGCTGATCCGAGCGGATGCGGAGCATCGGACAGATCAACAGGATTCTTTAGCATTTTTCTTCCGCTCAGTGAAAGCGAAGTGATGCGGCCCACATCACTGACCTGCTTCGCTCCTCGGCATGGATCAGACCGAAACCACCGCACCCGATTCGGTGCTGCCGAAGCTGACGGCCGGGACGCTGATCGCAGCGATCGCCGCGTGCTTCCTGGCTCAGGTCGGCGTGAGCATTCCCGCCGTCATCAACGGATACATCAATCAGGACCTGCATCTGTCGTCGACGGCGCTGACTTGGGTCTCGGACGCCTTCATGGTGCCGGTGACCTTGCTGGAGTTGACCTTCGGCGTCGTCGGCGACCTCTTCGGCCGCAAGCGACTGCTCGCCGTCGGGTCACTCCTGGTCTGCGCCGGCGGATTGCTGTCGTTCTTCACCCCGTCGGGTGAGACTGCCATCCTGCTGACCGGACAGGTCATCGCCGGCACGGGCGCCGCAGCCATCTTCCCCACCTCGGTGGCGATGCTGGCCGCCGGCACGCACACGGTCAAGGACCGTGCGCACGCCATCTCGATCTGGGCGGCAGCGCTCACGGCCGGCGGATTCATGTCCCCCTTGATCGGCGGGCTGCTGGCCAAGATTCATCACGATGGCGGCGAATTCGCCAGTTGGCGGTATGCGTTTCTCGCCATGGCGGTGCTGGCGATCATCAGCACGATCGTCACGCTCACCTGCGCTCAGGACTCGTCCTCGCCCCAGGGCCGCTCGCTGGACTGGCCGGGACAGGTCACGGTCGCGATCGGCATCTTCGCGTTGCTGTTCGGCGTGATCCAAGGTGCCGAGGACGGCTGGGGCAGCGCGCGGGTCGTCGGCGCCTTCGTCCTCGCCGTCGTCTTCCTGGTTCTGTTCGTCGTGGTCGAGTTGCGCGTCGACAAGCCGCTGATCCAGCTGCAGCTCTTCAGCAACCGGATGTTCACGGTGTCCGCGATCGTGACGGTGCTCGGGATGTTCGCCTACCTCGGGACCGCCTACGCCACCAGCATCCGGCTGTCGGCCATTCAGGAGTACACACCCCTGAAGACGTCGATCGGGTTCATCCTGCTCAACATCATGGGTGTCGTCCTCTTCCCCGTCAGCACCAGAATGCTGCAGAAGCTCAACCCGGGTTGGGTGCTCGCAGGAGGTATGGCGCTCATCGGCGTCGGCAACGTGGCGATGGCCGCCATACCCGCTACGCACCTGGGGCTCGGCGCAATCGCCCTACCACTGCTGGTGATCGGTGCCGGGTTCAAGATCGCGGTCACCGCCATCACCGTTGTCGCGGTCAACAGCGTTCCCACGTCCAAAGCCGGTATGGCGAGCGGCGCCACCAGCATGTTGCGTGACTTCGGCCTGACGCTCGGGCCGGCGATCGTGGGTGCGATCGCACTGACGAGTGCCGCGAGCCGGATCAGCGACAAGATCGCGTCGTCCGGTCCGTTGCAGAAGTCGCTCAGCGAGTTCTACGCCGCACCCGGGCATGTTCCGGCCGCCGAGAGGCCGACGGTCCAGGCCGCGGTCGCAGCGGTGAAGTCGGGGCCGCTCGGCCAGAATGCGGTGCCGTCGCAGGTGCCGGGCGCCGACGGCAAGATGCAGCCGTTCAACCCGCTCAAGGACGTCGCGTTCCACGCGCTGTCCCATGGCTATGCGCTCGGCTACCTGGTTTGTGCGATCGCCGCCCTGCTCGCCGCTGTCATTGCCGCCGTGCTTCTCGGTGGACGCAAGCACGACCACGCCTTCGCCCCGCAGGAGGAGATGGCCACGGCCTCCGAGGTCTAGTTCTAGGTCGGCGGTCCCGCCTCAGGTCTGAGGCGGGACCAAGAACTTCGTGACGAGATCGGTTGTCTCGACGGCGAACTCGTCGAAGAAGCCATGCCGACCGGTCGCGTGGACGTGGAGTCGGCTGCCCCTGATCCGCTCGTGCAGCACCATCGCGTTGGCTACCGGCGCGAAGCGGTCTTCGGCGCCGTGCAGGATCAGGGTCGGTGCGTCGATCTGCTGCAGGCGGTCAGCGGCGTCGTGTCTCGCGCTCACCCGCAGGTGTCGGTTGGCATCGCGTCGCGTCATGGTCGGGTCGCCGAAGAGGTAGGTCGGCACTGCGTCATACCCGCCGTGCGCGGCGATCCAGTCCGGTGTGTAGAAGAGGTCTGCCGTAGTGCGCAGGCGCGCGGCTCGGTCCGGGCTCGAGAGTGCGAGACGTACCTCCCGGTCACGCTCCGTGGCGACAGGGCCGCCCGGCGTGGTGCAGGCGAGCACGAGCGCGCGCACCAGCTCCGGGCGTGCGATGGCCAGCTCCTGCGCAATGCGCCCACCCATCGACGTGCCGTAGACGAAGGCACTGCCGATGCCAAGTGCGGACAACACCGCCGCTGCATCGTCCGCGAACAGCTTTGTTGACCAACGGGTTTCGTCTTCGGATCCGGTGGCCGCCTGCAGTCGCGCGGTCCCTCCAGTGCCCCGGTAATCGAAGGTGACAGTCAGGAAGCGCTCGGTCAACAGCGGTCGTACATGTTGCCACCAGGCATGCGAATTTGCCTGTCCCTGCAGCAAAAGCAGTGCCGGGCCGTCCCGCGGCCCCTCGACCTGGTGCGCGACCCGGGCACCGGCGACCGGGCTGTTCCCTCGCAGCTTCATGACGCGAACCCGGACTCCCCGGACGTGGTGCAGCCCCCGGGGCCTCGAGTGTCCGTGGGGGCTGCACTTCGTCCAACTAGTGACGTTCGGGCTTGGTTCCCGTTAGACCTGTGCCTTGTCGCGGACCGCCGCTTCGATCTCGGCGATCGCGTCAGCGACCGGGACACCGTTGCGCTGGGAGCCGTCGCGGAAGCGGAACGACACGGCATTCGCCGAGCGGTCTTCGTCTCCGGCGATCAACGTGAACGGCACTTTCGACTTGCTGGCATTCCGGATCTTCTTCGGGAAGCGGTCGTCCGAGTCGTCGAGCTCGACGCGAATCCCTTTCTCCTGCAACTGATCCAGCACACCCTGAAGGTATGACGCAAACTCCTCGGCAACCGGCACGCCGAGCACCTGCACGGGTGACAGCCACGGAGGAAGGCCCCCGCGTAGTGCTCGACCAGCACACCGAGGAAGCGCTCGATCGACCCGAATTTCGCCGAGTGGATCATCACCGGCTCCTGGCGCGTGCCGTCCGCGGCCTGGAACTCCAACCCGAAGCGGTTCGGCTGGTTGAAGTCGTACTGGATGGTCGACATCTGCCAAGTGCGGCCGATGGCATCACGGGCCTGCACGGAGATCTTCGGTCCGTAGAAGGCGGCGCCGCCCGGGTCCGGCACGAGCTCCAGGCCGGTCTCGGTCGCGACCTGCTCCAAGATCGCGGTCGCGGTCTCCCACTGCTCGTCGGAGCCGATGAACTTGTCCTTCTTGTCGCCCTCGGTCTCCCGGGTCGACAACTCCAGGTAGAAGTCCTCCAGCCCGAAGTCGCGCAGCAATGACAGCACGAAGTTCAGCAGGTGCCGGATCTCCGCCGGCGCCTGCTCGGCGGTCACGTAGGAGTGCGAGTCGTCCTGCGTCATACCGCGCACTCGAGTCAGACCGTGCACGACGCCGGACTTCTCGTAGCGGTAGACGGAGCCGAATTCGAAGAAACGCAAGGGCAATTCGCGGTAGGAGCGCCCCCGCGACTTGAAGATCAGGTTGTGCATCGGGCAGTTCATCGCCTTCAGGCGATACTCGGCGCCCTCCAGCGACATGCCCGGGAACATCGTGTCCGCGTAGTAGGGCAGGTGACCGCTGGTGTGGAAGAGCCCGTCCTTGGAGATGTGCGGGGTGCCGACGTACTGGAAGCCCTCCTGCAGGTGCCGCGTGCGGACGTAGTCCTCCATCTCGCGCTTGATCACACCGCCCTTGGGGTGGAAGACCGGCAGCCCGGACCCGAGCTCCTCGGGGAAGCTGAAAAGGTCGAGCTCGGCGCCCAGCTTGCGGTGGTCGCGCTTCTCCGCCTCGGCCAGCCGGTCGAGGTAGGCCTTCATCTCGGCCTTGCTCGGCCAGGCAGTGCCGTAGATGCGCTGCAGCTGCGGGTTCTTCTCCGACCCACGCCAGTAGGCGGCGGCGGAGCGCATGATCTTGTAGGCGTTGCCGATCAGCTTGGTCGACGGCAGGTGCGGTCCGCGGCACAGATCGCCCCAGGCAACCTCCCCGTCGCGACGGACGTTGTCGTAGATCGTCAGACCGCCCTCGCCGACCTCGGCGTCGGCGCCCTCGGCTGCGTCGCCGGCCTTCGACTTCAGCCCGATGAGCTCCAATTTGTAGGGCTCCGAGGCGAGTTCGGCGCGTGCGTCGTCGTCGCTGATCTCGCGGCGCTGGAAGGTCTGGCCCTCGTTGACGATCTTCTGCATCGCCTTCTCGAGGGCCTTGAGGTCCTCGGGCGTAAAGGGTGTCTCGACGTCGAAGTCGTAGTAGAAACCGTCGGTGATCGGCGGCCCGATGCCGAGCTTGGCATCGGGATTGACCTGCTGGACCGCCTGTGCGAGCACGTGCGCGGTCGAGTGCCGCAGCACGTTGAGACCGTCCGGTGAGTCGATCGGGACCGGCTCGACGAGCGCGCCCGCCGGGATGTCGCGGAACAGGTCCTGCAGCTCGCCATCGACCGTCATCGCCACGATCCGCCGGTCGTCGCCGAAGAGTTCGGTGCCCGTCGTGGCCTGCTCGACCCGTCGGCCAGTGGCGGCAATGGGTTCGGCTTGACCTGCTGACACGGGTGTTCTCCTTATGGAATGGCGGGGTATGGCGAGCGCCGACTCGTCATACGGACGGGTGCCCGGCGCCACGCGGTGTCAGATTATCGCTTGACCCTCTCGCGACGTCAGGCCGCATCGTCATAGCCGTGACCAGGAGAATCGAAAGCCATGGATGAACTCACGGTCGGTCAGCTGGCCGAGCTGTATGGCGTGACGGCTCCGACCCGAAGTTCACCGAGATGCTGCCGGCGCCCGACGCAGCCGAATGGATTCGGTCCGCATTTCACGCGAACGCCGATCGGCTGACTGCCGACTGACCGCCCTCAGCGCGTCGCGACGGCGTAGGCGACGACCGCCACGCAGATCAGCGCCAGCACAGCCGCGACGACCCACAGGGTCCGGGAAGCGCTGCTGCTCGAGGCCGCCGCAGAGTCGCGAGCCGATGAGACTCGCGGGGCGCGGACCGGCTCTGCGCGCCGCGACGAGGCGTTACCGGGCAGCGGGGCGTTGCCTCGCGGCACTGGTCGCGTTGGCCCCGAAGCGGGGCGTCCCGGTGGTGCCGGGGTGACCGTCCGCCTCGGTTGCGACATCGCCGACCGGGCGGCATTCATCAACTCGGACGCTGTGGCCGGGCGACGGCCGGGGTCTTTCGCCATACCCGATTGCACGACGCGGTCCAGTGCGCTCGGCAGGTCGGTGCGGTGCTCGCGCAGCGACGGCGGTGGCGCGTTCAGGTGCGCGGCGATCAGCTGCACCTGCTGGCCGACGCCGAAGGGTTTGCTGCCGGTCAGCGACTGATAGAGCACGCACGCCAACGAATAGACGTCGCTGCGCGCGTCGGAACGCGGCGGCACCTGCAACCGCTCCGGTGCCATGTATGACGCACTGCCCACGACCTGCCCGGTGGAAGTCAGGTCCTGCTGGCTGGCACTCGCCGCGATGCCGAAGTCGACCAGGTAGGCGAACCCCTTGGGGTCGACCAGGATGTTGGACGGCTTGACGTCGCGGTGCACCAGCCCGGCACGATGCGCAGAATCCAGCGCGTCCCCGATCTGGCTGAGCAGGTCGAGGGTCCGCGACACCTCCAGCTGCCCGCGATCCAACAGCTGGGCAAGGTTGCGACCATCGACGAGCCGCATGTCCAGATAGAGGCGACCATCGATCTCGCCATACCCATGGATCGGTATGACGTGCGGGTCGGTCAGCCGAGCGACGATCGCCGCCTCACGCTGGAAGCGCGCCCGGTATTCCTCATCCGCCGCCGTCGCCGGGTGCATGACCTTCAAGGCGACGTCCCGTCCCAGCCTCGTGTCCGTGGCACGAGCGACCTGGCCCATGCCACCAGTGCCGATGACCTCGTGCAGGACGTAGTGCCCGAAACGCGCCGGCGGACGTGGCGGCCGCTCCTCGCCCGTCATGACGGCACACCTCGGCGCGGGACTGATGCAACGATCACGGCGCCACATTAACTGCCCCGCCTTGGTCGCTGTCACAGCGTGCGCGTGCCGCACCGCGAACAACGACTTCGTCGGTTACCGTTGACCTGTTGTCCGCCTTGACACAGGTATCGTGACCAGGCTGCGCGGAGACCCGCGGGCCGCTACCGCGGGGACAGCATCCACCGTATTTCCAGGAGACGAACCACAGTGAACGCGACGACATCGATCCGTCGGTGGGTCGCCCAGCGACTGCTGTCAACTGCCGCAGCAGGCCGCTCCTCGGGGCTGGCAGGTATCTCAGCGCTACCCAAAAGCTGACCATGCCGTTGCGGCGCAACGGCATGGATCCGCTCCCCGAGCTCGGGCAGCTGCGCGACCACGACCCGGTGCAACGCCTGCGCCGGGTGTTCGGCATCAACGTGTGGCTCGTCAGCGGCTACCACGAGGCCAAGGCCGTGCTGGCCGACACCAAGAGCTACAGCACCGACATCCGACCGATGCTCGGCATGGGAAGTGATGTGAAGATCGGCGGCCTCGGCTTCACCGACCCGCCCGAGCACAGTCGACTGCGCAAGATCCTGACACCGGAGTTCACCGTGCGCCGCCTCGCGCGGTTGCAGCCGTTCATCGACGAAGTCGTCGCCGCGCGGCTGGACGCCATGGAAGCGGGCGGCCCGGTGATCGACCTGGTCAACGACTTCGCGTTCCCGATCCCGTTCCTGGTCATCTGTGAGTTGCTCGGCCTGCCCGTCGAGGACCGCGAGCACTTCCGCAAGCTGGGACACGCCCGTTTCGACGTCACCAACGGCGGCATAGGCGTCTTCGGAGCGATGAGCGAGTCCCGCGAATTCCTGCAGGACGCCGTCCGTCGGCAGCGCCTGGAGCCCGGCGACGGCCTCATCGGCCAGATCATCCGTGAGCTCGGCGACGACGTCAGCGACGAGGAGCTCGGCGGCCTGGCCGACGGGGTCTTCACCGGTGGCTACGAGACGAGCGCCAGCATGCTGTCGCTGGGCACCTTGGCTCTCCTTCGTGACCGGGACAGCTACGCACGGGCCGGCCAACGCGAGCACGTCGACTCGGTCGTGGCGGAGTTGCTGCGTTACCTGTCGGTCGTGCAGATCACCTTCCCGCGATTCGCCAAGGAAGACCTGACTCTCTTCGGCAAGCCGATCAAGAAGGGCGACGTCGTCGTCGTGTCCCTGTCGGGCGCCAACCGTGACCCGGTGCTGGGCGAGGACACCGAGACGATCAACCCGCACATCGACCGGCCCACCCACCTCGGCTTCGGACACGGCTTCCACCGGTGCGTCGGTGCCGAGCTGGCCCGGATGGAGTTGCGCTCGGCATTCCTCGGACTCGTCGAGCGGTACCCGAACCTCGAGCTCGCGACACCGCTCGACCAGCTCGCGTTCCGTGACCTGTCCATCGTGTATGGCGTGGAGTCACTCCCTGTCCGGCTGCGGCCTGAGTCAAGCCGCGACGTCGCATGACCACCCCAACCCTGTCCCGTCCCGTCGCGAGCACACGGTGAGGATCGTCCACGTCGCTGACTCCTTCCCACCCGACGTCGGAGGGATCGAGCGTCAGGTGGAGGCGCTCGCGCTCGCCCAGCGCAAAGACGGGCACGACGTCTCGGTCATCACCGCGGTGAACAAGGACGGCGCCCAGGATCAGGACCAGGACCTCGACGTCCACCGCGGGCTGCGCACGCGCTGGCTGACCATCGCGTTCCCGTCGCTGAACCACTCGATGGTGGCCGAGGTCCTCGACCGCGGTGACGTCGATGTCGTGCACGCGCACTTCACCGTCGCGTCACCGATCGCCATTTATGTCGCCCGCGCCGCGAGCAAGCGCGGCATCCCGGTCGCGGTGACCGTCCACTCGGTGTGGTGGAAGGTCGCTTCGGCGCACCGCTTCGTCAGCGCGGTCTTCTTCGGCCCGTCGCTGATGCGAGTGGTCTTCTCCGGTGTCAGCACGATGATCGCGGGTCACATCAAACGGGTCTATCCCCGCTGCGGCGCCGTCTCGGTGGTGCCCAACCTGGTCGACACGCAGTGGTGGTCACCGACGACACCGTCGCTGCATCGCGCCGGCGACCCGGACTTCCGGGTCGTGCTGGTCGGCCGGCTCAAGAAGCGCAAGCACATCGACGAGTTCATCGAGATCATGTCCAGGGTCAAGGCCAAAGTGCCTGCCGGAACAGCCGTTTCGGTGTCCATCGTCGGCGCCGGCCCGCGCCACGACAACCTCGTCCAACAGATCGACGACCTCGGTCTCAGCGAATGGATTGACCTGCTCGGTCACCGGACGCCGGAGCAGATCCGTGACCTGCTGCACGACGCCGACCTGTTCGTGGCCCCGTCCCGGCAAGAAGCTTTCGGGATCGCTGCTCTCGAGGCGCGCAGCGCGGGCGTGCCGGTCGTGGGTTACAACTTCACCGGGCTGGTCGATTTCGTGGACAGCGGCGTCGAGGGCCTACTGGTCGACGACGCGGACGACATGGTTGACAGCTTGGCCAAACTGCTGGTCGATGCTGCACGCGTTGAGCAGTTGAAGAAGTCCACCCGCGCACGTCGTCCCAGCGTCACTTTCGAGGACGCGATGCGGGCCACCTACGACTTCTACGAGCGCGCGAAGCGCGAGCTCGGCGGCCGCTGACACACGTTTGACGCGGTCTCCCCTGGCGCCATACGAACGCAGAAGTGCGAGTTACGCGCGCGCAAAATAGCGCTTTTCCGGCAATTCGTCAGGGGGTTCATCACGAAAGTTGTCGCGGCCGTCATCATCCGCGGGATGAACACCCAAGGTGCACTCAACAGCGCCGGCATCGACACGAAGGACGCCGACGTCCCGAAGATCATCTCCCGCGTCGTGCTGATCGCGATTGTGCTGTTCTTCGCGGTGGCCGCCGCGAATGTGCTTCACATCCCGCAGATGACGGAGATCCTCAACACCGTGCTCAGCATCGGTGACCGGGTCGTCTTCGGTGCGGTGATCATCATGGCGGGCGTCTTCGTAACCGGCCTGTTGGCCAAGATGGTCAGCGGCCGGACCGGCGACATCGTCAAGATCGCGACGATCGTCCTGTTCGCCGCCATCGGCCTGCGATACATGGGCCTGGCGAACTCGGTCATCAACCTCGCGTTCGGCGCGGTCGTCGTCGGCGGTGCAGCAGCTGCCGCGCTCGCGTTCGGCCTCGGTGGCCGGGACGCTGCCGCTCGTCAACTGGACAAGATGCAGAACGACGCGACTGCGGCGAAGGCACCGACCGGTTCCGAGTAGCAGTAATGCTCGTCCACAACAACAACGATCGAGGAGCCCGGCGTCGCTGGCGCCGGGCTTCTTGTGTGCGCAGGAAGTTTCGGCAGAAGCGGGCTAAGTTGGGAGACCCGATCAGGTCGGGCGCCGTCGTACGGCTGCCCGCTGGAGAGGAACACTGATGGCGCTCAACGCAGCACAGAAGCTCATCCAGGACCACCTGCTGGACGGAGACCTCACCCCTGGCGCGGAGATCGCGCTCCGTGTCGACCAGGCACTGGTGCAGGACGCGACAGGCACGATGGTGATGCTCGAGCTGGAGGCGCTCGAACTCGGCCGAGTTCGCACCGAGGTCGCTGTGCAGTATGTCGACCACAACCTGCTGCAGGAGGACGAGCGCAACCCGGACGACCACGCCTTCCTGCGCTCGGCCGCACAGCGTTTCGGGTTGTGGTACTCGGGACCGGGCAACGGGGTGTCGCACCCCACTCATCAGCAGCGCTTCGGGCGACCCGGGGCAACCCTGGCCGGATCCGACTCACACACCTGCGCTGCAGGGGCGATAGGCATGCTCGCGGTCGGCGTCGGTGGCCTCGACGTCGCGATGGCACTCGCCGGCGAGCCGCTCTACCTGCGTATGCCGAAAGTCTGGGGCGTGGAGCTGACCGGCGACCTGCCCGACTGGGTGTCGGCCAAGGACGTGGTGCTGGAGATGCTGCGCCGCCACGGCGTCAAGGGCGGCGTCAACCGGATCATCGAATATCACGGCCCCGGCCTGGCCGGCCTGACCGCGATGGACCGACACGTGATCGCCAACATGGGCGCCGAACTCGGAGCAACTGCAACGGTTTTCCCGTCCGATGACGAAGTCCGTCGGTTCCTGGCCGGCGAGGATCGCGAGGACGACTGGCGGGAGCTGCTGCCCGACGAGGGGGCGTCATACGACCTCACGGAGGAGATCGATCTTTCGTCGCTGGAGCCGCTGATCGCCAAGCCCTCCTCCCCCGGCAATGTCGTCCCGGTCCGTGAGGTTGCGGGCGAGTCGGTGTCACAGGTCGTGGTCGGGTCGTCGGCGAACCCGGGCCTGCGTGACTTCGCCGTGGTCGCCGAAATAATGCGCGGTCGGTATGCCGATCGAGGCGTGTCCGTCGACATCAACCCGACGTCGCGCGAGATCCTGCAGGACCTCACCAAAGGCGGATGGCTCTTCGACCTGATCAGCGCCGGCGCCCGGGTGCACCAGTCCGGCTGTCTCGGCTGTATCGGGATGGGACAGGCACCCGCGACCGGGCGCAACAGCTTGCGAACGATGCCGCGCAACTTCCCGGGCCGGTCTGGCAGCCGCGAGGATTCGGTGTGGCTGTGCTCCCCGAGACCGCCGCGGCCGCCTCGCTCACCGGTGTGATCACCGACCCCCGGGAGCTGACCAAACAGTACGGGATCGACTACCCGCGGCCGAAGTTGCCCGAGCACGCGAGTGTCAACACCGCGATGCTGGTGGAGCCGCTGCCCGAGGACGAGGCGCGTCAGGTTGAGCTGGTCAAGGGGCCGAACATCTCCACGCTGCCCGACTTCGACGGGTTGCCGGACCGTATCGAGGCGCAGGTCGGGTTGGTGGTCGGCGACAACGTCTCCACGGACGAGATCCTGCCCGCGGGTGCCAAGGTGCTCCCCTATCGCAGCAACATCCCGAAGATCTCCGACTTCGTCTATGAAGCGGTCGACCCGGAGTATGTCGAGCGGGTGACGGCGCTGCGCGACGAGGGCGGCCACATCATTGTCGGCGGCGAGAACTACGGGCAAGGCTCATCCCGCGAGCACGCAGTCATCGCACCGCGCTACCTCGGCCTGCGGGTGGCCATCGCGAAGTCGTTCGCCCGGATCCACTGGCAGAACCTCGCCAACTTCGGGATCCTCGCGCTGGAGTTCGACGACGCCGGTGACTACGACGACGTGCAGTTGGGCGACACGCTGGTCCTCGACGACTTGCACGAAACGCTCAAGGGCGAGGGCATCGTGGAAGCCAGCAACTCGCGCAGCGAGGCGTCATACAAGCTCCGGCACCAGTTGTCGCCGCGCCAGGTCGACATGGTGTTGGCTGGCGGCCGAATCCCGTTGCGGCGCCAGCAGATCAAGGCCGACTGATCCGCGCACCTCGCCTCCTCTGTCCGTTGAGCGCGACCACTGTCAACATGCCGTCGCGACCGTTCAGGTTGTTACTACGAAGTCCCTATTGACCCGGCTTCGAATTCGGGAGGACGATTCATAGGTCACTCCGGGAGGTAAATATGGCTGGTCAGCACAAGAATCTCGCTGACGTTCACGCGGCTGCTTACCGCGCGTACGTGCAAGCAATGCAAGAGGGAATGGCAGAACTCGACATCGAGGCTCTCGACATACCCTCCGGTGGCACGGCCAACGCTACGGCGTTGCCGTCATGCCACTGCGTCGGCACGCTCTACTGCATGGGCCACTTCGGCTGTGCGGGAGGATGCGTCATGTGCGCCGGAACAGTTGGCACGATCATGTGTTATGCCAACGCGGCTGGCGAAACACCCACAAAGTCCGAGTAGTACGACATGGGCGAGTCGGGGGCCTGGGCGACGGAGCCCTTCAGGAAGCGCTTGTTCACCTGTTCGATCCGAACGTCCGGGTCCCCCAGACTCCGCGATTGGTGGACGACCTCGACATCTTCGACATGCCTGATGGCCTTGGTATCCAATTCCGAGGTGGCGCCTTCCCGGTCGTGGTCCGGGGCCGGTCGGCCGCCGGAGCTTGGGCCTACCTGCGAGTGGCGATGGACGGCAACACCTCCATTGCTGATCTGGTGTCACGGGCACCCGCAGAGGTTGGTCGTACCCCCGTAGCGAAGCTCCTTTCCTTGCTTCACAGCAAGGGACTTCTGATGCAGGAAGAAGCACCGTCCACCCAGGCCGTACAGGGTGACGACAGCACAATTCGTGACCAGGCTGTGTTTTGGGGAAGGCACCTCGGCATTGCGGGTAATGCGTCAGCCGGTAGCGAGGTGCAGAGCCGACTGGCGGTGGCTCGGGTTCTGCTGGTCTCGTCGGGCACCTTCGGGACTTGCGTGGCCGAACTGCTTCGCGGCAGCGGCGTCGGCATGGTTGAGACGGTGGACGCCGCCAGCGAGCCTCCACCATCCACGACGACTCAGCAGGCGCGTCACACTGAACGCGGCACCGTGGCAATCGACTCCTTGGCGCAGCGGGTCGATGACCTCGTATGCGACGTCGACCTCGTCGTGTGCGCGGTCGCGGGAGTGTCCACTGAGGTACCAACGCTCACGAATCGAATCTGCTGCGACACCGACACACGCCTCTTGCTCGCCGTCGTCGCCGAGTCACGAATGGATCTCGGACCGCTCGTCCAGCCCGGTGAATCCGCATGCTACGAGTGCATGCGGCTGCGCGAGCAGAGCATGAGTTCTTCGGCCATGGAAAACCTGCTCTATCGCGCACACGTCGAGGGCTCGGACACTCCGACGCACGTTCTCAGCGAGGCGTTGCCGGTCGCGGCGTTGTACGCATCCCTTGTCGTGATGGAGGCTGTTCGAATTCTGACAGGTATCGCAGCACCGACACTGCTGAACCACGTCACGTCCGTCGAGGGCGTCCGCGGGACGATGTGCACCAACCGAGTCTCACGTGTGCCGCGCTGTCCTGTATGCAGCCGGACGTCGGTGCACACCACCGCGACGGACTTCGTATGACTCGCCTTGCAGAGGAGCTGAGCGACAACAGATTCGGCCTCTTCGGGCAAGTGACCACCGAGCGGCTTGCCGCTCCCTCACCACGATGGTGGATCAGCAACGCGGTCCTCGCCCGGGCGCCGGTGGGGACGGCGTTCTCGGCGGAGCACGCCGCCAGTGCCGGAACATCCATCGACCTCAGTGAAGCCACAACCCGTGCGATCGGCGAAGGTGCAGAGCGTTACTCCGCAATGAATGCGCAGACCCCTCTGATGATGATTCCGATGTCGAGCCTGCGCATCGAAGCCCCTCGCTGCGACCCGTCAGAAGCCGGGACCGCGTGGCTCGCTCCGGCAGACGGAACCGGAGAAGTCACCGTGACGGAGTTGGTCACCCTCGCCGAGGGATCGACGGTTCTGGTGCCGGCAACCATGGCCTGCCTCAACTTCATGCCGGCAGCGCCGGAACGCCCTATCACCCTTCCAATCTCCACGGGTCTCGCGTTCGCGCCGACACTCACGGGTGCTCTTTGGCGTGGGTTGTGCGAAGTTGCCGAGCGAGATGCACTGATGCGCATGTGGTGGTGTCGCACTCCGCTGCCTCGCGTCACGTTCAAGACCTCGAAACGAGTCCCGATCACGCTTCGATTGCGGCTTCGCGAACTCGAGCGAAGCGGCCGCTCCGTGCATTTGTTCTCCCTCACCGACGACTTCCCGGCGCCTGGATGCTTCTGCGTGATCGAGTCGCCGTCGTACCCACGCATTTCGTGCGGTGCGGCAGTCAAGGACGATCTCGCGTCTGCATGCTCCAAGGCGATCGACGAAGCGGTCTCACTCCTGGCGATCGCTCCACATTGGCAGCGAGAGGGCCGCCGATCGCCTGCGGCGGCCCGCGACGTCACGACCCTTGAGGACCACGCCATGTTCTACGCAGACGGCGAGCACCGGGTCGCGTTCAACTTCTTGCTCGATGACGCGCCCGCTATCGAGTTCGATGAAGTTGCCACGACCTCCTGGAGCGAGCCGACAACATGGGATGATCTGCATCGTTTGGCCGTCTCCTTCCGCGATGCACATCATTGGGACGTCCTTTGGATGGATCTCACGGCCACCGAGGTGAAGCCGTATGGCCATGTCGTCAAAGTCGTTGTCCCGCAGATGATTCCGCTGTCTCCCGATCACAACGCCGCCTACCTCGGCACAGCTCGGATTACTCAGAACCGCCCGATCGGCGGGTTCAATGTCCACCCGCATCCGTTTGCGTGACCAGGAGGCGTCGTGCGCGTCGATGAACCGTCAATTGACCTCATCGCTCGTCGGTGGGACGAGAGTCCAAGCGATGAATTCCATGTGGCCACTCGGAACACCTCAACAGTGAAGCGTTTCTATAAGGCACACGAGATCCACTACAGCGCGGAGGTCAAAGAGTTGACCGCGTCTGCGCCGGACGCAATGTCTGTCGGGTCACCGAGGAACTTGGATGGAGACTTGATCGAGCCATCGATGCCTCTGTCCGAAGCAATCAAATCGCGGTCGAGCGAACGCGCCTTCGGTGAACGAGGTCTATCGCAATCGTGCCTTCGTTCCTTATTGTTCCACGCCAGCGGCGTCAGAACGACAACCTCGTTGGCAGACGGTACCCCCGTGTTCCGCCGCAACGTTGCGAACTCGGGAAACCTCGGCTCGTGCGAGGTATTTATAGTTGTGCACGAGGTCCAGTCACTGACGTCGGGGATCTACCACTACGACAGCTTGGCGGGCAGTTTGGGCCTGCTGAAGGAGGGCCATTTCCGCACGTGGTTGCGTGAATACGTTCTCTACCAAACCGAACTCGCCGATGCGCCGTTGACCGTCGTGCTCGCGGGTGCGGCCGGACGGCTGAAGCAGAAGTATGGCGATCGCGGCTATCGCCTTGCGCTCATCGACGCCGGGCACGTTTCGCAGAACCTCTATCTCGTGGCGACGGCGCTTGGTCTGGCGATCACGGCGACCGCAGGTTTCATCGACGATGAACTCGACCGTGCCCTGGGTCTGGACGGCCTCGACTACGCATCCCTCCTCGTCATGGCGGTCGGACATCGCGCAACCCTAGTCCGAGAATGAAGGTGACCAGGCAGGCGGCAGTTACTCGGCAGAGAGTCCGGGGTTTGCCAAGTTGGACTGTCAGGCTGCTGGTTCGATGGTGACGTGGTAGCCGAGGGCTTCCAGGCCGCGAACGTGGTTTCGGCGTTTGGCTGCGGTCGAGACGTGGCTGTCGTAGTGGTCGGCGCCGAGGTCTTTGAAGTGGCTGTCGGGGTCAGCGAGCAGATGCCAGATGATCACCAGGAGCGATCTGCCGACGGCGACGATGGCTTTCTTCTTGCCTCGACGGCGGGCGATGCGGCGGTAGCGGGCACCGAGGAAGGTGTCGGTCCGGCCGACGCCGACAGCGGCCTCGCCCAGGACCCGGGCGAGGTAACGGTTGCCGTGACCGGTGGAACCGTTGCCCTTGTTCTTGCCCGCGCTGGACTTGATTCCTGGGGCGAACTTGGCCCACGACGCAAGATGCCCGGCGGTGGGGAACCGGGTCATGTCGGTCCCGATCTCGGCGAGGATAATCGCGGCTGCGGTGGCTTTGATCCCGGGGATTTCAGCCAGTCGTGCCACCGCATCACCGAAAGGGGCCAAGTGCTGCTCGATCTGGGCCTCCACTGCCGCGATGTCGGCATCAACGGCATCGATCCGAGCCAGCATCCGAGTCAGCAAGAACCGGTGGTGCGCATCGAAGGTGCCCACTCGCAGGCCGGCAAAGGCTTCCTCGAGCAAGCCGATTTTGGGTCGCATCCGGGAGCGTGCCATGTCAGCCAGCTTCCTGGGGTCGCGTTCCCCGGCGATCATCGCGGCCATCATCGCCCGCCCGGAGACCCCGAAGATGTCCGAGGCGACCACGGACAGCTTGATGCAGGCGTCTTCCAGCAGTTTCTCCACCCGGTTCTTCTCCGCGCCGCGCACCCCGACCAGATCGACCCGGTAGCGGGTCAGGTCCCGCAACCGGCGGATCGGTGGCGGCGGCACGAAACTGGGGCGCAGCATCTGACGCTCGGCGACCTTGCACAACCACACCGAGTCCAACACGTCGGTCTTCGGGCGCCCGGGCAGATGCTTGACGTCCTTGGCGTTGACCAGCCACGGATCCAGTCCGTGGGCCTCGAACAGGTAGAACGGTGGCCGCCAGTAATCGCTGGTGGCCTCCATCACCACCCGCTGGATCCTCAGGTCGACCAGCCGCTGCGCCAGATCGCTCAACGCACCGACCATCGTCGAATGCGTGGTGACTTCCTGGATCCGACGTTTCTTGCCCGTCGGTGCGGGCAACCGGACACAGCACACGACCTCTGCCTTGCCGATGTCTAACGCGGCGACCCGTTCGATGATTTGTTCGTCGTCCTCTGATTCTGCGAAGACCATCACCTGCTCCCTTCTGTCGGTTCGGTCACTGGCACGTGTGACCGCCCGGGGGAACTGCCAGGGCATCAAGCGAATCTAGTCCTCGCGCTCACACCACGACTCCGGTGGAGTCCTGGATCGGCAGCATTGAAGGGCCCACAACACGGTTCCCCACCCGGCTAGACGACGGCCTCACAGGACCATAGGGAAAACGGCGTCGACCGGGCGGCCACCACACCATTCTCAGCCCGGAACGGGCGCCCCGACAGGGGCACTTTGGCTAGACAGCAATGTCGACCCATTTGGACCTCTCCACGAGCAGTAGGCCCAACCCGCGGACCCCCGACCGTTTGTGCAAAAGAACCGCCTGACGCGCGTGCGGAGTCAAATGTGCCAATGGCGCTTCGGTGGCGTTGTGAAACCTCTACTCGAGCCGGGCCTCGTCGATGGTCGGCTCGAAGAGTTCGACCGGGTTCCCGGACGGATCCTCGGCGATCGTCTGCTTGCCGCCGACGCCGTTGACGATGTCGTTGCGGAACCGCACTCCGTGGTTGCGTAGCTCGGCGACAAGGGACTCGATGTCGTCGACCTCGAGCGCAAAGCGGTTCCAGCCACCAGGGCTGGGCGCTGTGCCATCGACCATCGCCTGGCCGCCGCCGGGACCGCCACCTGGAGCAGAGAGCACGAGCCGCAGATCGCCGTGGGCGAGCATCGCGAAGGCCGGCGCCGGGTGCATCACCTCGGTGAAGCCCAGGCGATCGACGTAGAACGCGATCGCCTCGTCGACGTCGTGCACGATGTAACGGACACTGACCGTAGGCATCAGAGGTCCTTCCTGGTCGGGTCCTCGCCGACGCGGACGAGCAACTTGCCGATGCTACGCCCGGTGAGCAGGCCGCGGAATGCTTCGGGTGCGTGCTCCAGCCCGTCGACGATGTCCTCCAGGTAGCGGACCTTGCCGTCCCGGATCCAGGCGGACATGTCCTGTTGGAACGCCTCGTAATGCGTTGGTACAAATTCGGATTGGATGAATCCGCGCACCGTCAGGCTCAATGTCAACACCCTTCTCATGAAGCCCGGCAACTGGTCCGGACCATCAGGTCGCTCGGTGGCGTTGTAGCCGGCGACCAACCCGCACACAGGCATCCGCGCGTAGAGGTTGAGGCGCTTGACCACTGCCTCGGTGACCGGGCCGCCGACATTCTCGAAGTAGACGTCGATGCCGTCCGGTGTTGCCGCGGCAAGGTCGTCCACGAAGGTGGGCGACCGGTGATCCACTGCTGCGTCGAATCCGTAGGTCTCCGTGAGGAGTTGACACTTCTCGGGACCACCGGCGATGCCGACCGCTCGGGCGCCCTTGACCTTGGCGATCTGGCCGACGGCCGACCCGACCGGGCCCGCGGCGGCCGCGACCACCACGGTCTCCCCGCCTTCGGTCGCCCCAGCTCCAGCAGACCGGCGTATGCCGTGAACCCCGGCATGCCCAGCACGCCGACAGCAGTCGACACCGGTGCCTGCTCGGGGTCGAGGCGCTGCAGGTGCTTGGCGTCCGCCACCGCGTGCGTCTGCCAGCCGGTGTAGGCCAGCACGATGTCGCCCACAGCGAGCTTCTCGGAACGCGACTCGAGAACCTCACACACAGTGCCGCCGAGCATCACGTCACCGGGCTGCAGCGATGCGGCATACGACTTGGCGGTGCTCATCCGACCGCGCATGTAGGGGTCGAGCGACAGGTAGATCGTCCGCAGCAGCACCTGCCCGTCGGTGAGCGCGGGCAACTCGACGGTCGCCGTCTCGAAGTCGCTGTCCTGCGGCATACCGACCGGGTATGCCGCCATCCGGATCTGCGTGGTCGTTGTCATTCGTGTCCTCACTCGAAGGGTGGCTACCGGGTCGCGGTGGACCAGTTTCGAGGCTAACCAGCCCAGCTGGGACTACCTCACGTCCGGGTGCCGACTGCGTCCAAAATGGTTCGCAGCACGTGCGTCACGTCGTCGGCCGGGATGATCGCGTTCGCGTCGCCGTGGCGTTGGCGGATCGCTTGCGTGATGGCGGTCAGCGACGGATCACGAGCAAACGCCCATTCGCCCGCCTGGGGTTTGGAGCAGTAAGTGCCCTCGACGTCGACGTGCCAGATACGGCAAGCGGTGAGCACCATGAGCTCGGCGTGCTCCGCGTCGTCCGCGAGGGTGAGCCATCGTCGAAGCCAGAACATGCCTCGGTCTTTCACCCACTGGGCCGGAACTGCGCCAATCACCTGCTCGACCGGCGCACCGATCAGCGAACGGCCAGTGGCACGCGCCATCGACAACTCGACGGCAACGTCTTCGTCCGCCTGCGCTTCTTCCACGTGCATCTCGTCCGGGTAGCGGGACACCTGGAGTTCAGTCGCCGGCGTGCGACTGGGCGCACCGGCGGTGGTTGACGTGACCGCGAGGAGGTCGATCGCCCGGGCCGCACCCGTCTCTGCAGTGCTGACTGCGTGAACGATCCGGCCGCGCTCCTCCTGGGACAGGCCACCGGGTCCGGTGATCAGCAGCAGGTCGATGTCGCTGCGGCCCGATGCAAAATCACCGAGCGTCAGGGACCCGTGCAGCACAGCGGCGCGAAGATTCGACCCCAAGATCGCCGCGCAGGTCCCGGCCAATGCGGTGGCCGCAGCCGCGGCCTGAAGTACGGCGTCACCCATAGGGCCATCGCCCTCCCGCGTCTGCCGCGAGAGGCTAATAGCATTGGCACACTCCGCCCACTGTGACGCGTCACTCGCAGATTCTTCTTCGGGAGTTTCAGTTCCCACCAGTGGCAACTCGCTCGGGTGCAGGGCACCGCGGAAGCGGGGTACGCGCCACCCGGATTCCGGCGAGCGTCGGACGATCCGCACCGATGAGTGGGAGTACGGCAATGATTGACGGGCGCCGCTCATGGGCGTAGGGGCGGGGCTGTGTCCGCCGAGGGGCCGCTGGGCGGAGCCGCAGCTACTCGATGGGCACGCCGTGGCGGTCCATGGCGCGCACCTGCCCGTCCTTAACGATGTACGCCTCGACGTAGTGACGACCTGGGTAGAGGGTGTTCTCCCGCTTGGTCCGACGTCCGTCGTCGGGCGTGATCTCGCCGCGTAGTCGATGCTCGGCCACGCCCACGTTCCGGACCTTCCAGTACACGTCGTACGGCTCCTGGACGTCGGTCGTGACCTTGAAGTCGAGCTGACAGTTGCGGGCCAACCAGCGAAGCCGGCGCAAGTCCTTCTTGCGCCACCCATCCATCAGCGCGGTCGCGTCGATGTGGGCGACGTGAGTCAGGTTGATGGTGAACCCGAACTCCTCGATGTACTGCTCGTTCGGGGCCCGCTCCAGCCGTACCGGGGTCGGGGGCGCCGACTCGGACGCCGACGCCGACAAAGCGACAGCGGGCGCCTTGAAGCCGTCGCCGAACACCTTCTGCCAGGCGGCCAGGCTGATCGCCTTGTCCGGTTCGTCGTACGCCTCGCTGACCCACGCGGCGTACTTCTTCACCATGGTCGTGAAGTTCTTGTACTGGCCCTCATTCCAGCGGTGGTTGAAGTAGGTGCCCGGGCACGACGGGTCCTCGAGCCAGGGCATCAACGGGTACATGTCGAGCCACTGGTCGAGGTCGTTAAGCATGTTCTTCAGCGCCGTCGGCACGTCCTTGTAGCGCTGGTCCGCGTCCCACGACGTGACGCGTTCGGCGACCAGCAAGGTCAAGATGACCGACGGGATGGTGAAGGTCTGCTTGAAGTCACGCAGGTTCTTCAGGAGACGCAAAACCTTGCGGAGGTTCTTCAGCGCGAAGTCGTCGCGCTCCTTCATCCAGCTGGTGAATCCGTCGGGATTGGTCTCTTCGAATTTCGCCTCGGCCCAGTTCACGATGACTTGGCGCCCGTCGGAGAGCTTGATGTACGGGACAACGTCGACGTGGCAGTCGTTGTTATAGCCGATGCGGACGCATCGGTTTTTCTTGCGGACCAGTGGCTTGTAGGTCGTGGACCGCTTGAACGCGTCCCGGACGGCGGTGATGTAGTCGCGCTCGGACCAATTGGCCTGCTCTTCGAGCTCGACGAGGATGTCGGCGTCGAACTCGTGGTTGTTCAACGGCTTGATGATCGTATTGTGCGCCCAGGATCCCTGCGGGATGTGCCCGACGAGGATGTCGCCGACCTCGTCATCCTCCTCCAAGGCCGACACGATCCTGCTGACGCGGGTGCCCAGCTGGTCCAGGCGGCTGCGGTTCAGGTTGACGGTGTCCTTGAGGAACGCCTCGTGGTACGCGATGAGCTTCATACCAGGTCCAGGGCGTGCTCGTAGGTGCCGTCGTCGGTGCGCCAGTAGATGGCAAACGTCGGATGGACGTGCGGGTCGCGTGCCTGACCGAGCGCGACAGCGGCCGCGAGCGGCAGCGCGCCAACTAAGTGCAGGACGGGCATTTTCTTGTCGGAGACCTCCAGGTCGGACAGCAGGGACCGAACCGCGTGCCGGAACGCGGCGACTGCTTCCGGCGAGTTGATGACGTCCACACCAGCCTGGGTGCCGCCGACGGGCGCGAGGACGTGACGGTTGAGGCCGCGCAGGTCCTGGGGCAGCTCATCGGGGTGCACGGTGCCGGACACGTTCAAAATCAGAACTGCGGGTGAGCTGGCGGCCGCGTCGTTTGCACGCTCGGACGTCACCCCGAACCGCGGCGTCGGCGCATCCGTGTTTGGCCACGCCCATGAGTCCGTCGAGCGGTGGCGCTGGTACAGCTCGACGCCGTACGTGTCGTCGAGGCGGCTGCCGAGGTACACCAGCAGCGGAAGCCGGGCGAACGCGAACACGCTGACGTGTTGCACGGTGCCGTCCGCGACGGCGTCCTTGAGCTTGTGCTCGATGACCTCGTTGATGGCAGCCATGCCGGTCTTCCAGTACTCGTTCGTGCCCTCGCCGGGCAGCCGTTGGAGGTCGATCTCGATGCCGTGGAGGTCGTGACTCAGCGGGAAGTCAGGGAACCGGTCGTCGGATTCGAGGATCGCCGACGACGCGGTCGGCCTGGCCAGCTCGACTGTGTTACCACGGATCCGCCCCAGCATCCGCAGGACCGTAGTGCCGCGATTCCGGTCCAGGCCCGTCATCCGGTAGATCCACGCCTCGTGGTCCCGTTTGATGGCGCGGAGCTTCTCGACTGTCATCACGTCGAGGGTGCCCTTGCGGTCCAGCTCGGTGTGCTCGTCACGGCACACGAGCATCAGGTTGTCGGCCTTCTCACGTTCGCTCTTGGGGAGCGGGTTTATGCCGCGCGGCGAACCGGGCGTCTGCTTGGCGCCCACGATGTGCGCGAGCTCGCCGAGCCGCATCGGGCGACGCGTCACCGTCCCCTCGAGCAGGTACCTCCCGCACATGGCGCACCGACCTCCGGACCGCAGGTACACCTTGAACCGCTCCGTGTCGCTGATGCGACCACGGCCACCATCACCTGCCATGCCCATCTCCTCACCCATCGTCCACCGGTGAGGTTCGAAACCCCTGGGGTACCTGTTCGCGCTGACAATCACGCGATCTTGGTCGTCAAGCGTATCGACCAGGTCCGACAGGGCCCGGCCTACACCACCGCCTACCAACGCCTGCCGTACCAGCCATTTGGCTTCGTCGTCGGACACCCCATGCCGTCGCAGGCTTTGCATGGCTCGACGAGCAAGAGCCTCACTGTGGAGTGGAAGCCCTAGGGGCTTGATGCACTGTCCTGCGTCATACCGCCGCGCAGCGGACACTGCTTCGTCGTCGCGACACCGACCCAGGACGACTAGCCTCCTGCACGTTCCAGTGCTCTGACGACAAGGCCGGTTGGGTCCGAACGCGGGTTAGTCCAGTCCGCAACGCTCGGATGGCTTAGCGTCACAACCTGGATACCGTCTCGGCCATGGTGGGTCGTACTTCGCCATCGACGCTCATTTGTCTCGGTAAAGGTATCGCTTGCCATTTCGCCGTTCGCGCCGACCTGAGCCCTGATCCACTCGCCTGCCGCCCGTCCAAAACAGACGACGACTCGAACGCCCAAGGCCGAAATGACCTTCTCGTGGACAGCCCAGCAGTCACGAAGAAGTGTCTTTGTGCGTTGAGCGTCCAGACTCTCAATGCGCGCGCTCCGAACAAAGATGGCATTGCTACTCGGCACCTTGCGAAGGTCACCGACCCCGCATGCGGAGATCAGGTGCCGGACTCGCCGCTGGAACGAGACCGCGCCAGGACCGAAATCCCGCCAGTCGTCTTCGAAGCCAGACCAGTCGCGCCTCTCGGGCCTGCGGGATGCCTCCAGATCGGACGCAATCGTGTAGCGGCCTAACTCTGCCTTCGAGGGGTCTCCACCCGGATTGAATCCCAGCAGATAGATCATCGATGGCTGCTCGAACGAAGTGGCGCCGGAGTAGAACACCTCGCCAAACTCTCGATATAGCTCTGTGGGCACGAGATCGAGCAGCTCATCGAAGAGCGTCCGAGAGTCGTCTGTTCCGTCCGGGTTCGTCCTCATGCGCCCTAGTCTGGGTGCGACGCATCCCTTAGGTACGGACGTGCACCGCCGAGCGCGTCATATCGCCGGGACGGGGTTGCGCTTGAGGGGGTCTGTGATCGATTCGGAGGGGACGACCTCGTCCATCGCGAGACCGCCTGCCGACACCGCCACCGTCTCCAAGGCCCCTAGTTGCATCGAGCGCATGTCGGTGTCGCTCGGCACGATGCTGGTATGGCTAACGAACCTATCCCGATCAGTCCAGCCGCATGGCAACGCCTGCAGTCCTTCGTGGTCTTCGGATTCATTCCTTTGATGACGCTTATCGGATACGTGTTCCTCCGCGAGTCGTTCGTACCTCCTCAAGTGGCCGGCGCTGTTGTTGGCGACAGCAGGTACGTCGTGGCGAGTGTGGGGGGACACGTACGCGCTCGGCCGAAGGCTCGCGGAACGACCTAATGACCGGGAGAAGATCTTGCGTGATCTTGGCCCTGGATACTGGTCCTGGGGCTTCGTGTGTGGCGCGAGTTGGTTGTCGCTCTACTGCGTAATGCTCCGCTGAGATCATCACTCGCGGCGCGTTTTGCCCGCGTATCCGTCCATCCGCTGACTCCGCCTGCAATTGAGCCGTAACGAGCCGTTCGTCATAGCCGCAAGTCGACCTGACGTTCGCGGACGGATTGGAACTTCATGACGCGCGTTAGGGAGTGGATGTCTCCGAGCGTCAGCCCAAAATCTCAGGAGGGGAACACGCCGCTGGAGAGGTACCGGTCACCGCGATCGCAGACCACGAAGACGATCGTCGCCCCCTCGACCTCGTGGGCCACCTGCAGGGCGGCCCAGCAGGCGCCGGCCGCTGAGACACCACCGAAGATGCCCTCCTCGCGGGCCAGCCGGCGGGCCGTCTCCTCGGCGTCCGTCTGGGTGACCTCCACGGTCCGGTCCACCGTCGACGGGTCGAAGATCTTCGGCACGTACTCCGGTGGCCAGGCGCGGATCCCGGGGATCTTGGAGCCCTCCGCGGGCTGTGCCCCGACGATCTGAATGCTGGAGTTTCGCGACTTCAGGAACCGCGAGACCCCGGTGATTGTGCCGGTGGTGCCCATCGCGGACACGAAGTGTGTGATCCGTCCGTCGGTCTGGCGCCACAGCTCCGGGCCCGTCCCGTCCTGGTGAGCACGGGGGTTGTCCGGGTTGCCGAACTGGTCCATGACCCGGCCGCGGCCCTCCCGCTCCATCCGCGTGACGACGTCCCGGGCCTCTTCCATGCCGCCATCTGCAGGGGTGAGGACCAAGTCGGCTCCGTACGCCCTCATCGTCTGGATCCGCTCGGTGGAGGCGTCCTCGGGGATCACGATGACCAGTGGGTAGCCGCTGATCGCCGCCGCCATCGCCAAGCCGATCCCGGTGTTGCCCGACGTGGCTTCCAGGAGGGTGTCGCCGGGGAGATCTCCCCTCGCGCCTCAGCCCCCGGATCATGGCAATCGCCGGCCGGTCCTTCACCGAGCCGGCCGGGTTGTTCCCCTCGAGCTTGGCGAGCAGCACGTTGCCGCGGCGTTCGTTCTCCGGCCCGGGTAGGCGCTGCAGACGGACCAGCGGGGTGTCGCCGATGACGTCCTCCATCGTGGGGTACACCGGAGAGTTGCTCACGCGCCGAAGTTTACGGTGGCGCACACCGAAGAAATCGCAGCACTCACCTCGACCCCGGTTCGAGGTGACTGCGTCTCTTCGCCGCGTGCTGACCGTGCTGGCTGCCCTCGGGACTGACTATCCGCTCTTCTTGATGCGGACGGCCACGCTGGTCGTGCCCTCGTTGCGGAACTCGTAGCCCGGGAGGCTCCTCAGCACCTTGGTCCACGTGGCCTTGCCGTGGTCCTTTGCGGACTGCCCGTGATGTTGGCGCATGTGGTTCGCCACTGCGCCGACTCGGGCCCAGCCCTGTTTGTCTGCGTTCCTTGCGATCGCGCCCTCGAGTAGCTCGGGGAGGGTCGGTTGCCTTTTGGGTTCTGGCTTCGACCGACCAGCGGGCGCGTCGTCGATGGGGACGAATACGGTGCAGGCGACCCGGAAGGACTGGGCGGTGTTCGCCCGGCCGAACCCAATGACCGTCGCGCCGCGCTCGCGCAGAAAGTGGGCCAGCGGGGCGTAGTCGCTGTCGCTGGAGACCAGGGCGTACACGTCTGGCCTGATCGTGTGGTGGAGGTCTACGGCGTCGATGACCAGGGCAAGGTCGGTGGCATTCTTGCCCTTCACCGGGTCGGACTGCTGGACCGGCCGGATTCCGCGACGGTTCAACTCCGGATCCCAGGCCTTGAGCGCGGACTTGAACCAGTTTCCGTAGGCCCGGCGAACGGCGAGTTCCCCATGGTCTGCGAGCGCCGCAAGCACCTGATCGAGGCTGCCCAAGGCGGCATTGTCGGCATCGATCAAGAGGGCGGCTACGGGCGCAGCGTCGGTCACGCCGAGCACCCTAGCGACATGCGCCCTCACCAGACCGCCGGTTGGCAACATGTTCGGTCGGGTCGGCGTCACAGGGCTTCCATGAGCGAGGACTCTAGGGCGCCCCTTCCGCCGCGAGCCGCGCGCTGGTCCGGACAGCGCCCCGAGATGCGTGCATCCGCTGCGACTGGCGCGTCCGGACATTGAGCCCGCTTCGCCTGGAGTCGCGCCGTCACACGTTCAGGTCAGTTCGGACTTCGACGAGGGGGTGTCTACTCGGAGGCGGTTATCGCGTCGGGGATTCCTGGCACCTCTGTGGCAGGGAGTGTCATCTGGCTCTGGAGCAACAGAGCGAGAGAGTCCAACTCCTTGCGGCTCCTTCCCTCCGCGGCCCAGTCAGCGAACTTAAGCTTTAGATCACCCTTCGCGGTAGTGATGTCCATCCGCGCTTCAGACCGATTTGGCTTTCCGGATCCGGGCTCGTAACGCACGTATCGAAGATCGCTTAGGGGGATGTCGTCAACGATCTCTCCCCTGGCGTAGAACATCTTCTGCTTGGCGACAACGACGCGTTCGTTCGTCACAGCCAGGACGAGCCAGTCATTTTGGAGTTTCCAGGCCCAGGCGTCGCGCGAGGATGACTGGTCTTGCGCGACAGTGATCGCAAGCAACTGCTCAGCCGGATGCAAGTGCCAGCGAATAATACGCAGGCTTCTCTCCACATCGTCGCCATCTTGGCGGGCCGTGATCTTTGGTGATGGCAGTGGTGGGTCGATCAGGCCCCACGCGTCGTGCAGTGTGGCCAACTGCTGGGCAAGCGCCTTGCCGGCATACGCCACCTGCTTGGCCGCGCGGCGCTTCCTGCCGAACGGAATACTTGCCGAGTCTTCCGCCTCCACCATGGCCGAGGACCGCCGAACGAGGGCGTCTATCAGCCCGGTGGCGTCGCGGAGGTCTTGAGCGTGCTGAAGGCGGGCGTTCGCAACAACGGTGATCAGGTGTTCTTGAGCAGTTGAGTCCCTATCGCTGTTGAACCGTATGTTTCCAGCACGGATGGCCTGGTAGGTGAACCAAGCCGCCTGTGCTTGCAGCAGCCCCTGAACGTCCGCGACGATGGCATCGCCGTGGTGGTCGAGGACCTCGCGCCGTTCTGTCGGCGTACTGGCGCGGTCGAGCTTTAGTAGGTGTTCATCTACCTTCCGCCGGAATCCCTCTCGGGCATCGCGAAGAACGAACTCGTTGCCTTGGACGTTTTGCCAGATATTGTCATTCACCGCGCCGATGGCTTGAGCCTCGGCTACCATCGCCAGCATTCCCTCGTGCTGCGCCCGCACCGTGGCCCAGCTGTCTGAGCGGAGTTCGACAAGTAGTGCATCAGTCAGCCGCTTTCCTTCTTCCACGAGCCGAATGATGTTGACAAGCTGCAGCTGGATACCTAATAGCGCAAGCGCCGGGGCAATCGTGGCGGCTGCCGCTGACAGAGTGGTCGCCCCCGCAGGTGTCCACTGGATGGTCTGAACTATCTGGCCGTTGCCGTTGGTCAAGGATCCAAGGTTAAACATGCCGTTCGACATGGGGGTGGCCCCCGCGCTAATCGCCTCGACCGTCGCGGGGCTGAGGCGTACCAGCCCCTCAAAGCTCCCTAAGGCCGCAGCGGCTCGGGCGCCCACGTTTCCTGCAGCCAGCGCTGCCGAGACAGTGTCCTCGAAGGATTTCCTCGTATCTCTCGGCAGGAGTGGAGCCCGCTCGATCGTGACGCCGTCCAGATCAATCCCACCGAAGACGGCAAACTCCCCAGCGTTGACCTCTACGAGGAGAGGCTGTTTCTCAGACATGCTTCGACTCTAGAGGCCCAGCCGAGCCTAGGTGCTTCTTACCGCCGCTATGTACACACCATGCGTATTGCTGTCGCCACTGGCGTAGCCGACTCAGGTGCGCAAGCGGTGCGCCGTCAGTGGAGACCCATGTGGCGAGCGACCGCGTCGCTGGCGCGCGCTTCCAGTTGATTGAACGCGGCGGCGACGTTCAGAATCGCCTTCTCGGTGGCGGTAGCCATGTCGTAGTTGGGGCGTTGAGGGTCCTTCTTGACCGACTTGCCCCGCAGCACGTTGACGTACCCTTCCCCAGACCCGAGCCAGAGTCCATGAACGATCCTGTGCCGGTCGTCTAGGAGGGACCGGTAGGTGCGCGCCATGTCAGCAGCTTCTGGATCATCGAGGCTCGAGACTGCCTCGGCGAGTCGCTCTCCGCTGGTCCACCAGTCGCCGTCGGGCCTGTCAGCCACGCCCCGGTGCAGAATCACCAGTTCACCGAAGGTGTCCTCGCATTGCGCTGCTTCGAGGACTACGTGACCAACAGCCTCGGCGAGCGACGGCGCAAACGGTGGCCGTCCGGCTGGAGGTCTGTTGGGCACAGCGTGAACATACCTAATCGCAATGACGGCGTAGAACCGGGCGACCGATTACTGCACGTCGCCGTATCCGCTCCGCGCGCGTTGCGTTCGTTGCCCTACAGAGCCGGGAAACCTTGCGAACCGGCGCAGCCCCGGCAGCACATTGCATACGCACGTCATTCCGCCGCGAGTGCGCGCCGATGCCATGGTCCACTTTCGCCGACTAACGAAGGTGATGATCTTTTGAACAAGCCGGCACGGAAACCCGCCGTGACAGCCTCGCGCCGTCCATGCACGGTCTTCATGCGATAAGGGAAGACTGTTGAGATCTGCCGGTCCCGCACACCGACCCCGTCCGGGCCGATGTTCCGGTGAGGCCGGCCGATCAGCCCTTCTGACGGGGCGCGCGAACCGCCCGGTCCTCGGAGGACTCCGTTGACCCCTGGGTGCCGTCTTCCTTAGCCAGGTCGATCAGCCTGCCCGAGATGCGGGTGGTGCGCAGCTTGTCCCAGACCTCGGGGGGCAGGTCGGTCGGCAACTCGACGAGCGAGAAGGCGGGTCGGATCGTGATGGCGCCGAAGTCGCTGCGGCTCAGGCCGCCCTCGTTGGCGATGGCGCCGACGATCTGGCGCGGCTGCACCTTGTGCCGCTTGCCGACGTTGATCCGGTAGCTCGCGAACGTCACCCGGCCGGGCCGGACGCGGCGTTCGGGCTTGGCTCCGCGCTCGGGCCGGTCGCCGTGCTCGGCACGATTGCCCCAGCTGTGCTTGGTGCCGGCGCCGCGGTCGGGCCGCTCGGCACGGACCGGTCGCTCGGTGCGCCGCGACTTCTCGGCGGCCGGGTCGAGCAGCAGCGGCTCAGCGCCCTGCGCCACCACGGCCAGTGCGGCGGCCACGTCGACCTCGGGCACGTCGTGCTCGCGGACGTAGTGGGCCACGATCTCGCGGAAGCCCTCAATCCGGTCCGTCGCCTGCAGCGCCTCGGTGATCTGGTCGTCGAAGCGGGCCAGACGCGTGGTGTTGACGTCCTCGACACTGGGCCAGGTCATCGGGGTCAGCGGCTGGCGGGTGGCCTTTTCGATGTGCTTGAGCAGATACCTCTCCCGCGGCGTGACGAACGAGATCGCGTCGCCGCTGCGCCCGGCCCGGCCAGTGCGGCCGATGCGGTGCACGTAGGACTCCGTGTCGGTCGGGATGTCGTAGTTCACCACGTGGCTGATCCGCTCCACGTCGAGGCCGCGGGCCGCCACGTCGGTGGCCACCAGGATGTCGAGGGACCCGGCCTTGAGCTCGTTCACGGTCCGCTCTCGGACGTTCTGGGCCACGTCACCGTTGATCGCCGTTGCCGAGAATCCCCGAGCCCGCAGCTTCTCGGCCAGGGTCTCGGTTTCGTTCTTGGTGCGGACGAAGACGATCATGCCCTCAAAGTTCTCGACCTCGAGGATCCGGGTGAGAGCGTCAACCTTCTGCGGATAGCTGACCGTGAGGTAGCGCTGGGTGATGTTGGCCGCCGTGGAAGTCTTGCCCTTGACGGTGATCTCGACGGGATCGTTGAGGTACTTCTTCGACAGCCGGCGAATCTGAGGCGGCATGGTGGCCGAGAACAGCGCGACATTCTTGTCGCTGGGGGTGTCAGCCAGGATTGTCTCGACGTCCTCGGCGAAGCCCATCTTGAGCATCTCGTCGGCCTCGTCGAGGACGAGGAAACGCAGCTGGGTCAGGTCGAGAGTGCCCTTGTCGAGGTGGTCCATGATGCGGCCTGGGGTGCCGACAACCACATGGACTCCGCGGCGCAACGCAGAGAGCTGTACGCCGTACCCCTGGCCGCCGTAGACGGGCAGGACCTTGACGCCCTTGAGGTGGGCGGCGTACTTCTCGAAGGCCTCGCACACCTGCAGTGCGAGCTCGCGCGTCGGGGCGAGCACGAGCGCCTGCGGCGCCTTCTGCGTCAGGTCCAGGCGGGACAGGATCGGCAGCGCGAACGCCGCCGTCTTGCCAGTGCCGGTCTGCGCGACGCCGACGACGTCGCGGCCCTCCAGCAGCGGCGGGATAGTCGCGGCCTGCACCGCCGACGGGGTCTCGTAGCCCACGTCGCGTAGCACGGCCTGCACCTTCTCGGGCAACCCGAGCTCGGCGAAAGTCGGCATATCGCGTGCCGCCGGGGACCCGTTCGCTACATCACTCACCCGCCAACGGTAGTGGGTGAAACACCGGGCCCCATTTCCACCCACAGCGAGGTGTGGAACAACGAGGTCGCGGGCGGCTCGCGAGGCGCCAGAGACGTTCGAATGGGTTATGGGGATGCGAGCTGCCTGCTCGGCCCTGAAGTCTCCCGACGCTCCACCTCAGAGTGAGCAGGGTCCGTTGTTGCCTGCCGGGCAGGTGGTGTTGCTGGTCGTGGTCCCGAGCTGCGTCGGCCCGTAGTGGAAGGCGACCGGGACCTTGACGCCGCCGAAGCCGCTGTAGATCTTCTCGAAGTCACCCCCTGACGTCGAGACGGTTGCCTCGCGCATGTTGAGCCCGTCCATGTTGGCGCCGGAGAAGTTGGTGCCCTCAAGGTGAGCGGTATAGACGCTCGCAGGGGTGTGGGTCGGGTCGCTGGACGGCGTGAGCGAAGTGGCCGTGGCCCCGTTGTCCTGGAAGCTTGCACCGGTGAGGTCGGCAGCGGCGAAGGAGGCAGCCGACAGCTGGGAGCCGTTGAAGGCGGCCAGCACCACCGAGCATCCGTCGAACTTCGTGAAATTCATGGTCGCTCCGACTGCGCTTGCCGACTGGCTTCCGCTCACCGCTGCCGCCGTCACGAAAAGCGACCCGGAGAAGTCGACACCGTCGCAGTGCGCACCGTTGAGAATCGTGTTGAACAAGAATGCGTCGGTGACCACGGCTGCCTCCAGTTTGTCCCGCAGCGCGGCCCCGGGCTCCACGCCCAGCGATGCGCCGGGCGGGCTTACCAGCGGCGCGCCCTCGGCGATCAGGTAGGCGCTGTCCAGGTTGGCGAGAGTCAGGTTGGCGCCGCTGAGCTTGGCGCCCCTGAGCAGTGCGTTGCGCAGGGTGGCCCCCTGCAGGTTGGCCCCCTGCAACTGAACCTCATACATCCGGGTGCTCACGAAAGATGCTCCCGTCAGATCGACCCCTTCCAGCCGTAGGCCGTTGGGCAGCAGGGCATGGTCGGCCACGAGATGGCGTATGGCAGAAGGGATCTGGGTGATGTTGGCGCCGGTGAGGTCCAGGTAGGACCAGTCGGCGGCAAGCACCGGGAAGGGCACCGTCGAGCCGACAAAGGTCGTGCGAGAAGTGGTCGAACGAGCGAAATGCGGCGCGGGGTCGAACTGCGCGGTGCTGAGGTCTGACCCGTCGAAGTGGGCGCCCTGCAGGCTCGCGCCGTGCAGAACCGTCCCGCCCAGATGAGCGCCGTCGAGATGTGCACCCTCGAGGTGCGCGCCGGTCAGGTTGGCGCCGGTCAGGGTCGTGCCTCGCAGCGACGCCCCTTGCAGGAACGCCCCTGCGAGGTTGCGGCCGGTCAGGTTGGCGTTGTCCAGGACCGCTCCTCGAGATGAGCCGAGGCTGCCCCGGCGATCGTGGTGAGGTCCGAACCGGTGAAGTCGGCCTGTGCCCAGGTCTTCGCGGTGGCCAGGTCATGGCCCCCGAGATGTATGCCGCGCAGGTTCGCACTCGTGAAGTCCGCGCCGGAGATCGACGTGACGGCGGTCAGGTTCGCACCGGCCAACCCGCACTTGACCAGGTTCGTTGCCGCCAGACTGAGCGCGCCGAGGTCGCGGCCGCTGAGGTCGGTGTCATAGCCGGAGTTGGTGATCTGCAGGAGCGGGAGCAGATCGCCGCTGACTCGGATGGGAGCCGGGCTTGGCGAGGAGATGAAACTGCCGTCGCCGACACTCCACTCGTGGGGATACCAGCCGCCCGACTCGGCGGAAAGGTACTGACCCGGGAACGAACCGGCCGTTGCCTGCAGCGAGATCCTCGCCTGGCCGAGATTGGAGACCCGGAAGGTCTGCTCGGGCCCGATGCTGTCGGAGGAGTATCCCCCGTTCACGCCATACCAGAGCAGCATGCTGCCATTGCGGTAGCCGCCCGGCATGGCCTCGTACGAGTTCCAGTAGTACGTCCACACGTGGTTGTCCTGGTCCGCCACACCGGCCGCGAGCGCGACCTCACTGTTGCCGAGGTTAAAGACGGCCCAGCCGTCTCCGCTCCCTCCGAGCACTGCAATGACGAACCCGCCGGCATACCGGTACTCGCCGGTGCCGATCTCCGCGCTGCCGACACCGTCGACCGAGAGCTGCCAGGTTGTGATCGGATCCATCGGGTGCGTCTCCTCGGTCAGTGGGCGGGCGTGTGTGGCAGGTATTCGCTGAGTGAAGGCTCGGTGCGCCCGCCCGGGCCTGCGATCTGCTGGAAATTCAACGTGTAGATGTTGCGCCACAGGTCGACGGTGAGCCCGCCGGCGACGAGCCCCTGTTGGTGAACCAGGTGTTGTCCCGTCGGGGTGTAGATGTCCAGGTGGAAGTCGGACGGGTCGTAGCCGTTGCCGTTCTGGCTCAGGACGTAGGCGTAACCCGCGACATCCGCGCTGAGCGACAAGTAGACGACGCTCGCGCCCTTCGGCGCGTGCGGTACGAGCGGAACCCAATAGGGCGTGGGCGTGCCCGGGAAGGCCGGCACCGGATGCCCTCCCCGGCTGAAGGCCTGGATCCGTTCGTTGCGTGCCTCCAGGACGAGGATCGTCTGGTCCGGTCTGATGCAGGTGAGGGCCGGGGCTCCGAGTCGTCCCGGTCCCGTGCCCGGACCGAGCGGCATACAGGCCCACGGAGCTTGTCTATCTGGGGTGCCGGTAGTGGCGAGCCGAAGGATCTGCATGTTGTCGGCGGACGGATTGACCCCGACGACATAGCCGTTGGAATGTATGGCGAGCGAGGTCGGCATGCTGGCGAAGCGGCCCCAGCTCGTGCCGCGCGAGAGGTCGAAGCGGCGCGACGGGTCGTCAAAGGGAACACGCGGGCTCGTCACCGCGCTGACCTGCCTCAGGTGGTAGCCGGTCTGCGGGTCGCCCGTCGGGTCCAGGAAGAACAGGCCCGGCCCGGAGAGCGGATCGCCGCCCGCGGTTCGCACGTAGAGCAGCATGGGTGTCTTGGAGTAGCCCTCGGGTGCAGTCATGTAGCCGGCCTGCGGCCACGTCGGGCTGCTGTCATCGGCGAGCGCCTTGAGGCCGATGTTCTGCATCGTGCTCAGCTCGGTATCGGCGTCCGTGTCGATCGGAGGTATGCCGAGACCGGAAGCCTCCCAGCCGTAGCCGAGGATGCCGAGGTCGTCGCTGATCGTGATCGCGTTGAGCGCCTCGAGGACGTGCCCGGCAGGCCCGCTACCGAGGTTCTCGGCGGTCTCGGTCGGTGCGTCGGGAGTCTCGTGCCACTCGTAGCCGGCGCCATCGGTGTACGTGAGGAGCTGGTTGTGCACGTAAGCGGTGTCGGCGCCGATCGGATAAAGCTGCTGCTGCACCTCGATGCCGAGAGCCAGTACGCCGCTCTTGGCGTCGTTGATCTCGTTGACCACCGTGTCCGACTGACCCTTGCCGACGCCCCAGCCCTCCGCCGAGAACATCGCGACGACGAAAGTGACCTTGCCTCCGACGGGCACCTTGTCCCAGCGGATCACCAGTGATGCCTCTTTGCCGACATCGATCGGGCCCGACCAGGTGCGCGTCGTGTTGTCGCTGTACTGCGCGGTGACCGTGACGTTCGTTGCCGTTGCGGGGAACTCGCCGGCGTGCCCGTTCTCGTGTGCTGGGGTCAGGGTGATGACTGCGTCCATGGTGACCGTCAGGTCGAACTCGACGACCCGTGGCGAGGAGACGACCTCGCCGATCGTCTGGGCGAGCTGCATCGCGGCGGCCTCCATCGCCAGAGCCTTCAGTGCCCAGCCGACATACGGAATGGACTCCTCCGCCTCCTCCAAGCCGAAGTAGAGGGCGAGTTGTGCTGCGACGTCGGCGGCGGTCAGCACCTTGGTCACGATGGTGCTCGTCAAGGAGATGAGGGCGTCCTTGATATCCGCCCCCGTGTTGGGGTCGTCCGTGAAGATGTCTTTGCCGATGGTGTAGACGTCGAGTGCCAACGTCGCGAGGAACGGCACGTTCTTGAACATCGAGTCGAAGAGGGCGTCGCTCTCCTCGCCAGCGGTCGAGATCAGGGCGTAGGTAGGGATGGCCAGGTCGATGATCGACGTCATCGCGATGCCGATCCAGGCTGCCAGCGGATCCCAGTCGTTGCCGGACGTCGTGCCGAGGCTGCCGACGAGCAGGCGGACCTTTCCCACGGTGCCCTCGTCCTTGGGTAGGGCGAAGGTGAGGTTCTTGTCGACCTGCGACACCGGGATGCCGAGGAACGTGGTCTCGGCCCCGACAGTGCCGCAGAACTTCAGGGTGTTGTCGTGGCTCTCGATGAGGTCGAGCAGCTCCTGGCCGAACTTGTCGTCGAGGCCGAGGGCGAGCCAGGCATCGACGAGTGGCTTCATCGCGCCCTTCATCAGCTCGGTCCAGATGTTGTCGGGCACGACCATCGCGGTGCGGCCGTCAGCCTTCAGGAAGCTGACGAAGACCGACAGGTGGCGCAGATAACTGTTGGTCACGGTCAGGTCGAGGACGAAGTCGTCGCTCAGGCCGTTGACGGTGAGCCCCACGCCGTAGTTCGGGCCGCCGTCGGCCAGGCTGACGTGGTAGCCGGATGCGTTGCCGGCCGCGGCCGATCGGGCCGGTGCGGCATGCGGGCTCATGTCGATGTGGCTGACGCCCGGGTTCAGGTGCCAGCGCGCGCCCTGCAGAGTGTCGTCGCTGTAGATCGCAGCCTTCGATTGCCCGCTGACCGGCACCGCCGAGTTGGCGACCATGGGCGCGAGTTCGTAGGTGTAGTAGGGCTTTCCGTTCGATTTGAGGATCGGATGTCCAGCTTCGTCAACCATCGGCACCGGGTCGTTCCAGTGCGCGCCCATGGCCTCGATCGCGAGTCGCAACCCCGGCAGGTTCGAGGCCGCGGTGAGGTGGCCGAGCACCTTGTCGGCCGTGCCCGGGGTGAGCACCGAGACACTCGGGTTGAGGAAGACGACGGCCTGGGCGACGTCGGCGGCGGTGAAGATCCTCGATCCACCAGGGGTCGAGACCGCCAGAGCCGCGAGGGTCGGGAAGCCGTGCGCGTCGGGCGGACCGAGGACCTGGTAGAGCCCGACCTTTCCCGGCTTGGCGGCGACGGCCTGCGCGAGATGCGTGGGCGGGGCACACCCGAACCCATTCAGGCCCGCGGCGTCCAACGTCTCGGGAGTGTGCCGGGCAAGCGGGTAGGAGTTGCCGGCGAAGCGGAGTCTGTAGTCAGCGCTGGCGTGCGCGTCGCCGAGGAAACTCAGGTCGAAGTGGACGGTTTCGGTCACGGCGTCTGCTCCTTTTTTCAGAGACCTAACGTGGTGAGAGCGAGCCGGTGGCAAAGGCCACCCGGGTCAGCTCCACTCGATCTTTACGATCCCCGGGTCCGCGCTGTTGAAGGCAACGGTGTGCTGCAGCTTGTTCGCCCTGAAGATGCTCAGGGAGTAGCGGTCGCCGGTGCGGTCGGTGAAGTAGAGGTACATCGACCCGGAGAAGGCGCCGTGCGGGCCTTCGGCGACGACGCTGACGACGTAGCTGTAGAAGCCGGACTGCTTGGCCAGTTTCACGCTGTAGACCTTGGCGCCGCTGTTGCCGACGATGCAGGAGCTCAGGTCCTCACTCTCGTTCATCACCACGCTGCCGCCGGGCTGCAGGCAGCCGATCTCGGATCTGCTCGTCCCGCTGGTCTTGCCGGCGTCGTTCGTGCTGAACGGGGCGGTGCTGCCCGGCGGGACCCAGCTGCCGGACTGGTCGACCGACACGACACCCAGGTCCGGCATTAGGTAGGACCCGCCGCCGAACGCCCAAGTCTGGTTGGAGTTGAACACTTGGTCGGACCGGCACAGATTCCACAGCTCTCCGCCCGGCGCGTGCCAGTCCTCGAGCGAGACGAGTTTGCCGTTGCTCTGCACCTTGCTTGGGAAGAGCGCCTGGATCTGCTGCACGGTGGTGTCGGTGCCGCCACGCGCGAGGATGTCGGCGATCGACTGCTGCGACAGCTGGGCTGCGGCACTTGCAGCCGCGGCCCCCGTGCCGCCGTTCAGCATGGTGTCGTCACCCCAGATCACGTAGTCCGGACCTTGGGCGGAGGCCGCGGCGACCGATCGTCCGTTCAGGACGTCGTGCAGTTCGTTGGTGACGATCTGCACGATCGGGCTGTCGAGCATGGCGAGATAGGACTGGTAGGCCTGGTTGACGTCCTGCCCTGCGGCCGCCACGACGCCGGAGTTCGCCATCCGCTGGGCGAGAGTGGGCTGTTCCTCGGTGGTCTGCGGATCGGTGCCGATCCCATCATACGCCGGCTCATAGAGATGGCGATTCGTCAGGCCCGACTGGTTGGCCGGGGTCAATGTCTTGAACGCGTCCCAGTTGTAGACCGGCAGCAGCGGGACTCCGGTGGCCCACTCGATGAACCACTGCATGACCAGCGTCTTGTTGACCAGATGCCCCGCGGCGAAGGAGTCCTGCAAGAAGTGGTCGGCGTAGCCGTGGGCGAGCCACGCTTGCCGCACCAACTCGCTGTTCCCAGTCTGGTAGGCCTGTTTGGCGGTCGTCACGGCAACGGAGTAGGAGGCCTTCCATCGCCACCAGGTGTATGGCGCGAAGTGGCAGGCGTTGCGGGCCAGTGACCCCTTGTAGTGGTCGCGGCCACTCGGGCCGAGGCCGTGGGTCAGGGAATCCAGCTGCTCTGTCTCCAGGATCGCGGCCACCGAGCCGGGGCAGAAAGACTTGAGCCACGAGACGAAGTCGGGCTGCTTGTCGGGCGTCGTGCGCAGGGCGTTGAGCTTCTCCCAGCCTTGGTGACGGACCATCTGCAGGATCGGCAGCATGATGTCCACCGAGAGCTCATCGATCTCGGCCGCTCCGGTCAGGAAGTCGGCCATCGTGTTGAGCTCGCCGTAAGTGACCTTCAGCCCGCTACCCGTGAGGGTGACCATCCGCACCGGGAATCCCGCCAGGGCGGACACCTTCGCGGGGTCGATGTTGGTCGGGTTGGCGCCGAGGTAATCCAGCAGCGCGCAGGCGCTGGCCAGGCCGGCATCGCGGTCTCCCGTGCTGCCCTGTCCGGCAACAAGGGCGCTGAGCAGGTTGGTCGGGGTGTCCCCGAGCAGCCGGTGCTCGAACGAGTCGTGGCCCTGGAGTCGGCATACCGGCGCCTCAGCACGACTGCGGCGCGGTGGCAGAGGCCGGTCGTATGCCGCGAGCTGCCCGAGTGTGTCCGCTTCGGCCTCCATGGCCGCCGGGGAGTCGTCGCGTCGGTGCCAGCGGGCACCTTCGGTCTGCTGTAGGACGTGAACCAGCTCGTGCGCGAGCACGGCCCGCCGGGCGGTCGGGCCGACCCGGAAGAGTGCGCTGCGGTCGAGGTAGACCGTCGAGCCGAAGGTTGCGGCGACCAACCCACGACCGCGCAAAGCGGACGAGATGCCAGGCCCGCCTACCCATCGGATTGCGGCCGGATCGACTCCCACCCGATCAGCCAGTGCGGCCAAGCTGCCGCGGCCTTGAGCGGGTTCGGCGTGAGCGGTATAGGAATTCCCGGTGTCGAACGCACGCATATGTGTCGCCCCGTTTCAGTCGGTGAATCGCGAGATAGTCCGAACAAGAGATAGCCCGGACAAGTATTCGGCGCCTAGGTGACGCTTACGAACCCCACTCGATCTTGACAATTCCTGGATCGGAACTGTTGTAGGCGACAGTGTGCTGTAGCTTCTCCGACTTCCAGATGCCCAGGGCATATCGGTCGCCAGTGCGGTCGGTGAAGAAGAGGTTGAACCAGCCGGAGCCGAAACCATGCGGGCCTTCGGCGACGACAGTGACGACGTAGTTGTAGAACCCGGACTGCTCGGTCAGAGTGACGGTGTAGAGCTTCGCGTTGCTGTTGCCGACAATGCACGGGCTGAGGTCGATGCTGCCGTTGATCTCGACCTGATCCCCGGGGTTGAGCGGTCCGCCGACGGGGACACTCTCACCGCTCTTGCTGCCACAACTGTCGTTCTTGAAGGCGACATTGCCCATGAAGGGACTTCCTCTCGGAGACGGCCACGGCGGGTTCAGTGGGAGCTCGTCGAGTCTTCAGAATGAAACACGGAACAGGTCAGAGGTATCCCCGCGAAAACATGAGTCAATCGCCCGAGTCAGCTCCATCCCGTCCCCAAATTGTGCGCCCTCCAAAGGACCGTTGTCAACGATCCTGTCGGGTTTCGAGGTTCTCACAATATTTGATGCTTCTGCGGCGCGCATGCACTCGGGATGGAACTGCCAATTAGTTTCCACTCGGGTAAGTTGGCTACTCAGCGGCAGTAAAGGAGATACTGCTTCCCGGTCCGCTCGAACGCCGTCTCGAAATCACCGTCCTTCGGCATACCGGGCGGGTATGCCGCCATCCGAATCTGCGTGGTGGTTGTCATCATCTCGGGCCTTCATGGAGATATGAAGACCGTCGGGTCGAAGGTGCTGTTGAGACTGCGGAACGTGGTGGCGCGTTCGGGCCACACCAGGGTCAGTCGGTCGCTCGACCCGTCCCGATACCAACTGGAGCAGTTGCCGTGCAGCCACACCGTGCGGGCCGCCAGCCGGTCGATGAGGTCCGTGTAGGACTGCTCGGCGGTCTCGGTGACCTCCAGCGGATGCCCGCCTGCCCGTAGGTGATCGAGCGCTCCGAGTACGTAGTCGAACTGCGCCTCGATGACCTCGAACGCGGAGTGGTGGCCGAGCGCCGAGTTGGGTCCGTCCAACACGAAGAGGTTGGGAAACCCGTGGACCACGGTCGAGGCGTAGCTGGTCATGCCGGTGGACCAGTGCTCCGCCAGGCTGCCGGTGCGGCCGGTGACGATCCGCGCGAACGGCGGCCGGGTCGCCTCGAAGCCGGTGGCGAAGATCAGCACGTCCACCTCATAACGCCGCCCAGCTAGTGACATCACGCCCGTCCGGTCGACCGCTTGCAGTGCCGATGCCTCCAGGACGACGTTCGAGCGCTGCACGGCAGGAAAGTAGGTGTTGCTGAACACCGCCCGCTTGCAACCGATTTCGTAGTCCGGCGTCAGAAGGTCCCGCAGCCGGCCTGCCGGGACCTGCCCGTGCAAATGCTCTCGAGCGGTCCGTTCCAGCTCGGCCGCCGCTGGCGAGCCGTGCAGCCGTGCGGCGAAGAGCTCTTCGGCGTCGCGAGCGAGTTCGGACCGGCTGGGCCGCGCTTCCGTGGGCGTGTAGGCGCGGTCGTTCCTCGGCAGCACCCAGGCCGGGCTTCGCTGGAAGACAACCAAAGACTCGACGTCCGAGGCGATTTCGGGGATGAGCTGGACCGCACTCGCGCCGGTTCCGACGACGCCGACCCGCAGCCCGGCCAACGAGCGGTGATCCCAGCGGGATGAGTGAAATGCCCTCCCGGCGAACTCGCCGAGCCCGCTCACCTGGGGCATGCGCGGCTCACTAAGTCGCCCGGCGGCCATCACGAGTGCGCGCGCCGTGATCGGACCCTTCGCCGTGTCCAGCTGCCAGCACTCGTGATCGGGGTCCCAGCGGGCCTCGTTCAGAGCGCAGTTCAGTCGCAGGTGTGGCAGGAGCCCCTCCTGCTCGGCCGCCTCACGCAGGTATTCATGTATCTCCGCACCGGGCGCAAAACGCCGTGACCACAACGGATTCGGTCGGAACGAGTACTCATACAACGTGCTCGGTATGTCGCACGAAGCCCCCGGATAGACGTTGTCCCGCCAGGTGCCACCGACGTCCGCGCCACGCTCCAGGATGACGAAATCATCCTGACCGGACCGCTTGAGGCGTATGCCGAGTCCCAGCCCGGCAATCCCCGCGCCGACGATGGCGACCTGCCGCATCGCCGTGCCCGCTGCCGCGCTCTCAGCGGTCATGTCACGTCGTCATACGTGGTTGTTCGCTGCCGGGTGGGGCGTCCGATCTCGGCGGCGAGTCGCTGCACGTCCGCCACAGTCAGTTCACGACCCTGCTCCGGGCCGGCGAGCGGGTCCAGGTCCCCGTCCAGCAGCACCCCGCCTACGTCGTCCGCTCCCCCGGCGAGCACCAGCTGAGCGCCGCGCAGGCCGAGCTTCGTCCACGCCGCCTGAACGTGATCGATGTGGCCGGTGAGCATCAGCCGGGCGACCGCGTGCACCGCCCGTGACTCCCGAAGCGTCGGCCCGCCACGATGACCCTCCACCCGGACCGGCGACTCCGTCGGCAGCCACGGCATCGGAATGAACTCGGTGAATCCGTTGGTACGCATCGCAATCGACGCGATCCGCCGCAGGTGTTCAACCTGCTGTGCGGGGGTCTCGACGTGCCCGTAGACCATGGTCGCCGTGGACCGCAGCCCAGCGCCGTGAGCCGCGACGATGGCGCGTTCCCACTCGCTGACCGGGATGTCCTTGCCCGCGGTGAGACGGGCACGCACCGTGTCGTCCAGGATCCGGGCGCCGGTGCCGGGCACGGTGTCGACGCCCGCACCCGCCAAGGTGGTCAGCCATTCGGACAGCTCCAAACCGGCACGCGCCGCGCCGTCGAGCACCTCGACCGGACGGAACGCGTGCAGATGCACCGGTCCGGCCCGCTTCACCGCCCGCGCGAAGTCCAGATAGCCGGCAGCACCGAGGCGTGCTGGCACAGGTCCCTGCGCGCAGATCTCGGTCGCGCCCAACGACATTGCCTCATCAACGAGTTCGGTGATCCGCTCCTCCGACAGCCCGAGCGAGGAGTCGAGGTTGCGGTTCACGGCATACGTCACCGAGTCACCGGCATGGGCGGCGCGCACCCGATCAGCCAGTGCGGCGAGCGCCTCCAAGTCATCACCATCGGCATGCAGGAGGGCGACATATTCGGCGTCGCTGAGCCCAGCCGGATCCGCTTCGGCCCGCTGCAACACCGACTCCAGATAGGCATCCCGCCGGGCCAGCCCGTAGCCATCAGCGAGAGCCGACACCCGAGGGAACAAGCGGTCGTCGAACCAGCCGTCGCCGTGCCCACCGGCCGTGCCGCGAGCGTCCCGGATGTAGTGCGGATGCGTGGTGAGCCGCTCGCGCAGTGCGTAACCCTCGGCTGCCGTGTATTCGGCCAACTCGGTGATCTGCGGCCAGGGCCGTTCCGGGTTCACGTGATCCGGGGTCAACGGACTCACGCCACCCCAGTCGTCGATGCCGGCCCGGACCAGCAGCGACAGCTCGGCCGGGTCGGTCAGGTTCGGAGGTGCCTGCACCCGCATATCCGGGCCGAGCAGCAAGCGGGTGACCGCGACCGTCGCGACATACTCCTGAGTCTCCAGATCGGCGCTGCCCATCATCGCGGTCGCCGGTTTGGCGCGGAAGTTCTGGACGATCACCTCCTGGATGTGTCCATAACGGGCGTGTGATTCACCGATCGCGCGGATCGCGTCCACTCGCTCCGACGGTGTTTCACCGATCCCGAGCAGCACGCCGGTGGTGAACGGGATCGCCGAGCGACCCGCGTCCTCCAACACCCGCAGGCGCACCCCAGGGTCCTTGTCGGGAGACCCGAAGTGCGCTTCACCCGGGGTGTCCCACAGCCGGGTTGAGGTGGTCTCGAGCATCATCCCCATCGACGGAGCGAAAGGCTTCAGCCGTTGCATCTCCGACCAGGACATGACTCCCGGGTTGAGATGTGGCAGCAGCCCCATCTCGTCGAGGATCAGCTTCGCCATGGCCCCCACGTAGTCCAGCGTCGAGGCGTACCCGTTGCTGTCCAGCCATTCGCGAGCGCTCGCCCACCGGGTCTCGGGGCGGTCGCCAAGAGTGAGCAGCGCCTCCTTGCAGCCCAGCTCCGCGCCGGCGCGAGCGACCTTCAGCACGTCGTCCGGACTCATGAACGGGCTTATGCCGGCAGCTGCCAACTTGCCGGGCGACTGGACGAAAACGCAGTAGTGGCAACGATCGCGACACAAGTGGGTGAGGGGAAGGAACACCTTGCGCGAGTAGGTGATCACGTCGCTGCGACCAGCCCGCGCCAAGCCCTGGTCGCGCACGGCACCAGCCACGGTCAGCAGTCGTTCGAGGTCCTCACCACGGGCGCCGAGCAGTGCCGTCGCCTCCGACTCCGACAACTGGCTCCACGGCTCAGCGAGGGTCTCCAGCCGCTGGATGGCATCGGCAGTCAGGTCGGCGCATCTCCGCATTGATCCACCGTAGTCACGCTGCCATGTGCGCCGTCCAGTGCCCGCAGCCCACTCAGCGGCGGTAGAGCAGGTACTGCCTCCTGGTCCGGTCGAACGCCTGCAACTCCGGCTGCCAGGCCGCGACGATCTGCGCTGCGCTGTCGCCGGCGGTGAACATCTTCAGGAAGCGGTCCGACCCGGTCAGCAGGTTGATCCAGCGGCCGGCATCGCCGCGCCAGTCGAAGCCGTCATACAGGTCGCGCAGTGCCGTCATCATCGTGGTGGCCGTGCGGATCGCGTCGACCCGACCCGCGTCGATGATGTGCACCTGGACACCACCGCAGACCTTCCCGGCGTTCTTGGAGAACGTCGGGTTGAAGTAGGCCTCCCGGAACTCCACGCCGGGCAACTGCTCACCCGCCAACTGCTGCGCCCACTTGTAATCCACATAGGGCGCACCGATCAGCTCGAACGGCCGTGTGGTGCCGCGGCCCTCGGAGAGGTTGGTGGCCTCGAACATGCACAACCCGGGATAGAGCAACGCCGTGTCCGGCGTGGGCATGTTAGGTGAAGGCAGGATCCAGGGTGCGCCCGTGTCGGCATACAACTCATCCGGCGACCAACCCTGCACCTGCACGACTTCCAGATCGGCGACCTTCTTCCCGGCGACAGTCGTCATGAACTCGCCGTTGAAGAACCGTGCGAGCTCACCCGCGGTCATGCCGTGCTGCTGGGCGATCTTGTCGAGGCCGACGCCTGAGGTGAAGCCGTCCTTCAGGACCGGTCCTTTCGCCTGTCCCCCAACGGGATTCGGCCGATCCAGCACCACGAATCGCTTGCCGAGCTTCGCTGCGGCAGCCATCGCGTTGTACATCGTCCAGATGTAGGTATAGAACCGCGCGCCGACGTCTTGTATGTCGAAAACGATCGTGTCGACCCCCGCCGTGCCGTAATAGCTCGCGAACTTGTCGATCGTCGCGCCATACGCGTCATACACCGTCACGCCGGTGCGCTCATCGACATACGTCTCCTCTGACTGGCCGGCCTGGGCGGTGCCGCGGAACCCGTGCTCGGGGCCGAATACCCCACCGATCTCGACCTTTCCGGACTCGACCATCACGTCGACGATGCTGCGCAGCCCGTCCCTCACGACCCCGGTCGGGTTGGTGATCACCCCGATCCGCTGACCGGCGAAGACCTTCCAGCCGTCGGCGGCCGCCACATCGGCACCACATTGGAATCGATGCCGGCCAGGTCGAGCCGTTGCCGCGCTCGCCTGCTGCGTGCCGCCGATCGTCAGCGCTCCCGCACCGCTGAGCGCCGCCGCACCCAGGAAGCCGCGCCGGCCAAGACGCCTGTTGTCATCGCTCGTGTTGTTCATCCACCGAGCCTGCCGCACCGTTACGACATATGGGGCGAACCGTCGTAATTGTTTGTCGGCGAACGAGGATGCAAGAGAAAAACTGCCACGAGACGACGCCCAGCCCAACGCGAAGAGCCCGGCCGACCGGCCGGGCTCTCAAGGGGTGGATGTGAAGGGACTCGAACCCCTGACCTCTCGCGTGTGAAGCGAACGCTCTAACCAGCTGAGCTACACATCCGGGTGCCGCGCCGAACCGTCATACAGTCCACGCTGCGAGCGCCAACATTAGCCGACGCCGGGCGCCGCCGCATAATCGGGTGACGCTCAGAGCCCCGGCAGGTAGCCGAGCCAGTCCTTGACCTGCGAGGGCAGAAAACCGGGCACACCGCTGACCAGGAAGACCAGCCAGAAGCAGGCCGCCACCAGCAGCACGACGGCCAGGCCGACCAGTCCGCGAACGAACCAGTTCTGGCGACCCATCCAGGTCGTCCACAACTGGACCTTCGCCTTGGCGAACCGAAGCAGCCGCCTGGCCCAGGTGAATTCGGTCGCCCAGATCCCGAGGCCGACGAAGATGATCACCCACCCCGGCCCGGGCAGTGGCAACAGGATGATCCCGGTGACCACGACGAGCAGCCCGAGGATCCCGATCCCGATGCGATAGAAGAGGTATGTCGTGGGATTCGCCCGGATCCGGGCGCGCCAAGCGAACCGGTCCTCGAGGAGCTTGTCGTCCACGGAGCGATCCATCTCCTGAGGCGGCGGGCCGGCCACGGTGCTCCTCAGTCGCGACCCGCGGCCGACGCGTCCGCGAAAGCCTTGGCAGCCGCAGCGGTGACCGGTCCCGGTGCAGGCAATTCGCGATCGCCGACTGCGGAGACGGCTTGGACGTCCCGGGTGGACGAGGTGATGAAGACCTCGTCGGCGGTGTCCAGCACGCCGATGGGCAGGACCTTCTCGCGCACCGGGATGCCGGCCTCGCGACTCCACTCGATGGTCAGCGCGCGGGTGATGCCGGCCAGTGGCCCACACTCCAGCTTTGGTGTCAGCAGCTCGCCGTCCACGACGACGAAGATGTTGGAGCCGGTCCCCTCGCACAGCTCGCCGCGGTTGTTGGCGAAGATCGCCTCCGTGCCGCCTTCCTTCTTCGCGGCTGCCAGGGCAACGACGTTCTCGGCATACGAGGTGGTCTTCAGGCCTGCAACGGCACTGCGCTCATTGCGGGTCCACGGCACGACGACGATCTTGGTGGCCGCCTCAGGGCGGGCGACCGGCATCGAGGCGACGATGTAGGTCAGCGGGCTGTCGCTGCGGTCGGACCCGAGCGGGCCTTCACCGGCGGTCACCGTGTAGCGCAGGCGACCGAACTCGAGTGGCTCGGCGAGGACGGCGTCGAAACCCTCCTGCAGTCGGGTGCGGTCGGCGGACGGCAGGCCGAGGCCGTGCAGGGAGCGATCGAGGCGGTCATTGTGTCGATCGATTGCGAACGGCTTGCCGTCGACCACCTTCGCGGTCTCGAACACCCCGTCCCCCACAGTGATTCCGTGGTCCAGCGCTCGCACACTGGGCAAGCCGCCGACCAGCTCGCCGTCCACCCAGACCCGCACACTCATGTCACCCTCCAAAGCTTGTGATTGGTGCCTTCATCCTGTCACTCCGGCGCGGCGTGGTGCCGGCTGGTTCGGCTGGACACGGCACGTCGGCTCGGCATACGGGCCGATGATGGAACAATCACCGGCATGCCGAGCCCGTTGCCCCAGGACCCGATCGCCGAGGCACGCCGACAATGGAGCGCGCACGGGTGGGGTGAGTATGCCGACGGTATGGCGGCGATCACCTCGGTCATCCGGGCGCAGCAGATTTTCCTGGCGCGGGTCGAGGAAGTCCTCAAGCCGCTCGGCCTGACGTTCGCGCGTTACGAGTTGCTGACACTCCTGCACTTCACGCGCACCGGCGCACTGCCGATGGCCAAGGCGAGCGCCCGCCTGCAGGTGCACCCGACCAGCGTTACCAACGCCGTCGACCGATTGGAGGCTGTGGGACTAGTGCGACGCACTCCCCACCCGACCGACCGGCGCACGACGTTGGTCGAGCTCACCCCTGAAGGCCACGAGTTGTCACTGAGGGCGACGCAACAGCTGAACGAAACCGTCTTCGGAGAACCGGGCCTCGCTGACGAGGACCTCGAGCCGCTGCTGCGCATTCTGGCCCGATTGCGCCAGGGAGCAGGCGATTTCGACGGCGAAGCCAACTGGTAGGCGCCGAGGTTTCGATACGCTCCTTCGTCGCTACTCAACCCGCAACTTTTAAGAATTGGTGAACTTCGGCGAACGCTTGTCGACGAAGGCCGCCATGCCTTCCTTCTGATCGTCGGTCGCGAATGCCGCATGGAATGAACGCCGTTCGAGTCGGACGCCTTCGGAGAGTGTGGTCTCGAAGGCCGCGTTGACCGCGTCCTTGGCGAGCATCGCGATCGGCAGCGACATCCCGGCGATCTTGTTGGCGACCTCTTGAGCGGTGGTCAGCAACTCGTCGGCAGGCACGACTCGCGCGACCAGGCCCGAGCGCTCGGCCTCGTCCGCGCCGATCTGCCGGCCGGTGAGCACCATGTCCATCGCCTTGGCCTTGCCGACGGCGCGGGCCAGCCGCTGCGAACCACCCATGCCGGGTATGACGCCGAGCGTGATCTCCGGCTGGCCGAACTTCGCGGTGTCCGCAGCGATGATCAGATCGCACAGCATGGCCAACTCACAGCCGCCGCCGAGTGCGTAGCCGGCCACTGCCGCGACGATCGGCGTGCGCACCTGAGTGAGTCGCTCCCAGCCCCAGAAGAGGTTGTCGCCATACACCTGGGAGAAGGTCTTGGTGGCCATCTCCTTGATATCCGCGCCGGCCGCAAAGGCCTTCTCAGAGCCGGTGATGACAATGGCGCCGACGTCTGCGTCTCGGTCCAGTTCCTCGGCTGCGGCGACCACTTCGTTCATCACTTCGGAATTCAGCGCGTTGAGGGCCTTGGGCCGGTTGAGCGTGATCGTCGCGGTGCGGCCGTCGCGCTCCACCAGAATCGTCTTGTAGTCCGTCACCCTCGCGATCGTAGTTCAGTCAGTGGCCCAGCTAGTTCCTGCCCAAGCCGAGCTCGTGGTCCACCGGCGCGAAGTAGGCATCGACCATCGCAGCGTCGACTTCTGCCAGCGTTGCCGGCGACCACCGCGGGTTCCGGTCCTTGTCGATGACCTGCGCCCGGATACCTTCGGCCAGGTCGTGGGTTCGCAGCGCGTGCGACACGGCGCGGAAGTCCTGATTGAGCACGTCCTCAAGGGAATCGGTCGCTCGTGCCTCCCGCAGCGATCGGAGCGTGGCTTTGAGTGCCGTCGGCGACTTTCCGGCGAGCGCTGCTGCCGCGGCCTGCGCATCGGGCTCGGTGCGTCGCCCGAGTCGTTCGGCAATCTCCTCGACGGTGTCGGCGTCATACACCTCGTCGATCCAGGTACGCGCGGCGAAAACCTTTGACTGGTGGGGTGTTTCGGCATACGCGAGGATGGCTGCGTCCACACCGTCGGCAACGACCGCAGCAGTGAAGGTGTCCAGTGCACTCGACGGCACGAAGTGATCTGCGAAGCCGAGAGCGATCGCATCCGCACCGTCCATCTGACCGGCGGTCAGTCCTAGATGGGCGCCGGTCTCCCCCGGTGCGTGCGCGAGCAGGAAGATGCCTCCGACATCGGGAACGAAGCCAATCCCGGTCTCGGGCATGGCGATCCGCGACCGTTCGGTCACGATCCGGGTGTTCCCGTGCGCGGAAACGCCGACGCCGCCGCCCATCACGATGCCGTCCATGATCGCGACGTACGGCTTCGGAAACTGGCTGATCGCGTGATTCAGCAGGTATTCGGCACGCCAGAAGTCCAGAACCTCGGTGCCGCCGCTGACGGAGTCGGAGTGCATTGCAACGACGTCACCGCCTGCGCAGAGGCCTCGCTCGCCCGCCCCGTCGAGCACCACGGCGGTGATCGCCGGGTCCGACGCCCACTCGTCGAGGTTGCGCTGGAGGACGTCAACCATTTCGGCGTTCAGAGCATTGATCGCACGCGGCCGGTTGAGGGTCAGCCGGCCAACAGATCCTTCGACCCGGACCAGCACGGTGGGTTCTGCCGCATCGCGCGTTGACGTCATCAGTCCCAGCTTTCGTCGATGTTGGTGGCGTAAAATTCGCAGCCGCTGCCAGCACGGTAACGACCGGTCTGAATGCAGTCCGATCCGACATACCGACGGGTGGGGGCGCGTCCGGGCGGCTGGTCTACAGTGCCGAGCGGTCGGTCCCTCCGGCCCGTTACCGACTCAAGGAGAAATCAGATGGTCGACTTCGGAAGCCTTCTCAACAAGGCGAAAGACTTTGCTCGCAAGAACCCCACCAAGGTGCGTGACGGCCTCACCAAGGCTGAGGACACCATCAGCTCCAAGACCGGTGGGAAGTACGACTCGCAGATCCACTCCGCCGGGGACCAGGTCGAGAAGCAGCTCGGTGTCGACCCGCAGCAGGCTGACAAGCCGGCTCCGGACGCGGGCACGCAGTCCGGCGACACCCAGGGCAGCAACTAACACTGCCGGGCTGCGGCGGCCGCCTTCGGTGCCGCCGCAGCGGGCCGTCATCGATTGCCGGAGCGCTCGTTCCCGTGCTTGTAATTGCCGGTCACCCGGGCCATGAGGAGTTGTTCGTCGCCCGCGCCGACCTGCTCAAGAAACTTCGCAGCCGCCTCACCACGTAGCGTCGACGCTCGTCGTCCGTGGTGATAGACCACGACGTCTTCTCCGGCGCTCTCCCACCGGAATCCGTTGGCCCCGTTACTCATTCGTATCCTCTGCCATCGGGTTCCGCCAAAGAGAAAACTGGAGCGTCGACCAACGGTCGACGCCCCAGTTCACGGTAGTGCTCGATCAGGAGAAGTCCGAGCCGCCGTTGCCGTCCTGGCTGCCGTTCCCGTCCTGGCCGCCGAAGCCGCCGCCGGACTGGCCTTCGTCCTGCTGGCCGCCGAAGCCACCACCACCCTGGCCCTGGTCCTGCTGGCCGCCGAAGCCGCCGTCACCGGAACCCTGCTGGCCACCCTGGTCCTGACCGCCCTGGTCCTGACCGCCAAAGCCACCGGAGTCACCCTGGCTGGAGTCCTGACCACCCTGGCCGGAGTCCTGCTGGCCACCCTGGTCCTGACCGCCGCCGAAGCCGCCGTCGTTCTGGCCCGAGTCCTGACCACCCTGGTCCTGACCACCCTGGTCCTGGCCACCGTCGTTCTGGCCTGAGTCCTGGCCACCCTGGTCCTGACCACCAAAGCCACCGGAGTCACCCTGGCTTGAGTCCTGACCGCCCTGGTCCTGACCGCCGCCGAAGCCGCCGTCGTTCTGGCCCGAGTCCTGACCACCCTGGCCAGAGCCCTGCTGGTCACCCTGGTCCTGACCGCCGCCGAAGCCGCCATCACCGGAACCCTGCTCATTTCCCTGGCCGGACTGGTTCTGGTCGGCCTGACCCTGCCCGAAATCGTCGTTTGAACTCATGGGGGTTGTGCCCTTTCGTAGCGAGGTTTCTACTTACGCCGAGTCACCCCGGCGGCTACCCACGCTATAAGCGCAGTTACGGAAAAGTAACCGTCAAGACCTTCAAGACTTCGTCAAGAACTGGGTTGTTATCGCCCATCAACCCGGCTTTCGCGGTACGCCCGGCTGTCAGCAGTTTCACAGCGTCACGGACTATGGACGACGACGACGCCTCACAGTCACTTGCTCCCCGGCCACCCCGTGTATGCCTCCGCCAGATACGTGGAGCCGGCGACCGACCCGGTGACCGAGGCGAGCTCACCCTCCTGGCGACGTGTATCGAAGGGGCTGGCATCGGGCAGCGTGTGCAGCATCGTGGTCATCCAGTAGGAGAAGTGCTGAGACTTCCAGACCCGGGCAACGGCTCGCTGCGTGTACGTGGCCAGCGGCGCCGCGTCGTGCGAGCGAACCGCTCGCTCGAGCTCCTCGGCGAGCACCCGCACATCGGCGAGTGCAAGGTTGAGTCCCTTGGCGCCGGTCGGTGGGACCGTGTGAGCGGCGTCGCCGGCGAGCGCCATACGGCCGTGGTGCATGGGCTCCTGCACGAAGCTGCGGAAGGGCAGCACGGTCTTGGAGGTGATCGGCCCCTCCTTGAGCGTGTAACCGTTGGCGCCCAATCTCGTTTGTAGTTGGTCCCAGATTCGGTCGTCGGACCAGTCGTCGACGTTCTCGCCCGGATCACACTGGAAATACATGCGTTGCAGCTTTGAAGTGCGTTGGCTGATGAGCGCGAAGCCGTATGGCGAGTGGTTGTAGATCAGCTCGGGAGCACTCGGTGGTGCCTCGGTGAGGATGCCGAACCAGGCGAACGGGTACTCACGGAAGTACTGCGTGCACTCGGCCTCGGGGACCTGATGGCGACAGAGGCTGCGCGACCCGTCCGCGCCCACCAGGAAGTCGGCCCGGATCTCGTGAGCGGCACCGTTCGAGTCCGTGAATCGGATGGTCGGAGAATCCGAGGTGAGGCCATCGACCGAGACGTCGGTGACCGCGAACCGCACATCGCCACCGTCGCGTTCACGCGCGTTCGCCAGGTCGATGAAGACGTCTGTCTGCGGATACAGCTGGGTCGACGCGCCGGCCAGACCCTGAAAATCGATACGGTGGCCACTTCCACCGAAGGCGAGCTCGATGCCGTTGTGCCGGTAACCATCGCGGTGCACCCGATCGGACACGCCGCGGTCGACGAGTAGGTCGACGGACCCCTGCTCGAGGATCCCGGCGCGGTGGGTGTGCTCGATCTCGTCGCGGCTGCGCAGGTCGATCACGATCGACTCGATCCCGGCACGACCGAGCAGATGCGACAGCATCAGTCCGGCAGGGCCGGCACCGACGATGCCGACCTGAGTGCGTTCCGGGGTGCATGTTGGCATGTGTCGCATTCTGGGGAGGCTGGTCCGCCCGCGCCATCCAATGCTTCCATTCAGTGGAAGCGGTCCGTGGTCACGCCGACCGCAGGCTACGTCCGATCCCCCGCGCCGCGACCTGCATCGCACTGACCAACCGCGCCTGGTCCCGCTTGAGCGTTGGCACCACAACGCCGAGCGCTGCAACGACGGATGCACCCACCCGGATGGGTACCGCAGCCGAGCAGGCGCCGAGACTCATCTCCTCCTGGGTGGTCGCGAAGTCGTCCTCCCGAACCTTGTCCAACTGCCTTTGCAACCGGCCGGGTTCACTGATCGTGTACCTCGTGACGCGCGGGAGGTCCGCGAGGACCTGTCGGTGGATCTCCTCGGGCGCAAAGGCCAACAGCACCTTTCCCACGCCGGTCGCATGCATCGGAAGCCGGGAACCGACCGTGCTCACCACGGGCACCGAGGCGTGGCCGGACAATCGCTCGACATACAGCACGTGCGCACCGTCGCGGACGGCCAGATGCACGGTGGCGAGGGTGGCGCCATACAGGTCATGCAGGTATGGCGCGGCGACCTCGCGCAGGCCGGTGTTGACGGGGGCGAGGAGACCGACGTCCCACAACCGACGTCCGACCACGTAGCCCGACGGCGTGCGCGCCAGGGCGCCCCAGTCCACGAGTTCGCTCACCAGTCGATGTGCCGTCGCCAGCGGAAGGTCGGATCGCGCTGCGAGGTCGCTCAGGCTGAGCTGACGATGACGCTCGTCGAAGGCGCCGAGCAGCGCGAGCGCCCGACTCGTCACCGAGCGTCCCGCGACGGATGAATTTCCGGCCATGCCGACCATGTTTCCGGCCAGTGGAAGATCAAGCAAGCCCAGCGCACCTCATCGCGGCTACCGTCGCAGCGTGAGCGAGAACAAGAAGCAGCCTGCACCGGCTGACGACTCCGACTCGGCGTCGTCCAGCCAAGCGGACATCACCGCCGAAATCGCAGCTATTGCAGACGGATACGCCCGTCAGGCGACTGTCGAGACACAACCCCGGTTGGACTACGCGCCATACCGCAGCAGTCTCCTGCGCCATCCCACCAAAGCGATCCAGCGTGCCGACCCGGAGACGATCGAGCTCTATGCCCCCGTCTTCGGCCAACGCGACATCGGCGCCGCCGAGGCAGACCTGACCATCCAGGCGAGCGGCGAACCCATCGGTGAACGGATCGTCGTCACGGGCCGTGTTCTCGACGGTGACGGGCGCCCGGTCCGGGGCCAGCTCGTCGAGATCTGGCAGGCGAATTCGGCGGGCCGCTACATCCACCTGCGTGATCAGCACCCGGCTCCGGTCGACCCGAACTTCACCGGGGTCGGCCGCACGATCACCGACGACGCGGGCCGCTACACCTTCACCACGATCAAGCCGGGGCCCTACCCGTGGAAGAACCACCACAACGCGTGGCGTCCCGCGCACATTCACTTCTCACTCTTCGGCACCGACTTCACCCAGCGGCTCGTCACCCAGATGTACTTCCCCGGTGATCCGCTCTTCGCGCTCGACCCGATCTATCAATCGGTCGTGGACCCGGTCGCACGCGAAAGACTCGTCGCCACCTACGACCACGACGTGACACAGCACGAATGGGCCACGGGCTACGCCTGGGACATCGTGCTGACCGGCAGTCACCCCACGCCGATGGAGGAGTCCTGAGATGAATCAGCTGGCACCCACGCCCGGACAAACCGTCGGCCCATTCTTCGGCTATGCCCTCCCGTATGACGGAGGCGGCGACCTCGTCCCCCTCAGCCATCCACACGCGATCCGACTGCACGGCACGGTGTATGACGGCGCCGGCCTGCCGATCCCGGACGCACTCATCGAGATCTGGCAGGCGGACGAAAACGGCGTGGTGCCAAAGGAGTCGGGATCGCGATCGCGAGATGGCTGGACCTTCACCGGCTTCGGCAGGGCTTCTGTCGATCCCGAGGGCCACTACTCCTTCACGACCGTCCTGCCCGGTCCGACCCGGGACGGGGCCGCACCGTTCTTCGCAGTCACGGTTTTCGCCCGCGGCCTGCTGCACCGGCTCCTGACCCGCGCCTATCTACCGCTCGATGACGTTGCCGCAGCTGCGGATCCGTTCCTGTCGTCGGTGCCGGACGATCGACGAGGCACGCTCGTTGCACGCGTCGATGAGCACGGCTTGATCTTCGACATACACCTGCAGGGCAACGACGAGGCCGTCTTCCTCAGCTTCGGCAGCGACTGATGGCGGACCTGCGCTGGCCGGGTGACCACCGGGCCGGAGACCTCTTCACGGACACGGAACTGATCGGGGACATGCTGCGTGTTGAGACCGCGTGGCTCGCTGCGCTGACCGCTGTCGGCGTCGCACCCGCGCAAGCCGCGGTGGTGGACATCGAAAACCTGGTCGGTTCCATCGATCCGGACGAGATCGCGGTGCAGGCGGAGGCAGGTGGCAATCCGGTCATCCCGCTGCTCGCCGTCGTCCGTGACCGTCTGGCGGACGACCATCCCGTGGCTGCACGGTGGCTGCACCGTGGGCTCACCAGTCAGGACACCCTGGACACAGCGATCGTCCTCGGACTTCGTCGGTGCGTCGGTTCCGTGCTGGAGCTGATCGATGACCAGGTGACCGCGCTGGTCGGTCTCGCCGAGGAGCATCGATCGACTGTTATGGCCGGCCGGACTCTGACCCAGCACGCAGTGCCGATCACGTTCGGGCTCAAGGCAGCTCAGTGGCTGCAAGGCATTCTCGACGCCCGTGACGACCTGCGGGATGCCCGCGATCGGCTCCCAGCACAATTCGGCGGCGCGGCCGGCACCTTGGCCGGTCCCGGCCTGCTGCTGCAACTGACCGGTGGGACCGGCGACGCCATCTCGCTGACCCGCGTTGCCGCAGACCGTCTCGGTCTGCCGTGGGCGCCGCCGTGGCACACGGCCCGGGCACCGATCACCCGGGTCGCCGATGCGCTGACACGTACGACCGACGCGTGGGGACGGGCAGCCCGCGATGTCCTGGTGCTCGCCCGTCCGGAGATCGCCGAACTCGCCGAGCCGGTGGAGTCAGGACGTGGCGGGTCGTCCACCATGCCGCACAAGGTCAACCCGATCCTGTCGGTGCTGATCCGTCGGGCTGCCCTTACCGCACCTGGGCACGCCGCCCAATTGCACCTAGCCGCAGCCGATTCCGTCGACGAGAGAGCCGACGGTGCGTGGCACACGGAGTGGTCGACCATCGCCACACTCGGTCGCCATACGGTGACGGCTGCATCGCAGACCGCGGAGCTGCTGACCGGCCTGCACGTCGACACCGGACGGATGGCCCGACTGGTCGACTCGGCCGGCTCGACACTGCTCGCCGAGCAACGCAGTTTTGCCGGCTTCATCGGCACGACCACCGACGACTTCGACCCTGCTCACTATCTCGGCAGCTCGGACGCGATCATCGATGTGATCCTCGAGCGCGCCCGCTCAGGAGGCTCCCGATGACTGTCCCCTCGATCGCCGGAGTGCAGCTCGGTGGGTCGGCCGACCTGCCGCTCCTCCTCTGCGGGCCGTCGCTGGGCACGTCGGCGACGGCCCTGTGGTCGACGACCGCTGACCTGCTCAGCGCTGAATTCCATGTCGTGGCATGGGATCTGCCCGGTCATGGTTACAACAATGCAGCCTCCGAGGGCGGGTTCACGTTGGGCGAGCTGGCCGACGGTGTCCTGGCGTTCATCGAGGGTGTCCTCACCGAGCGCGGCGAGCCGGCCGGAAGTTTTGTCTATGCCGGCGACTCCGTCGGCGGTGCGGTCGGACAGCAATTGATGCTCGATCACCCCGAACGCATCCGCGCGGCCGTCCTCGCCTGCAGCGTGCCGCGCTTCGCGGATGCGGCAATGTGGCACGAGCGTGCCGAAAAGGTCCGGACCTCAGGCACTCCCGTCATGGTCGAGGGTTCCGCCCGTCGGTGGTTCGGTCCCGGATTCCTCGACCGGCAACCCGATCTGGCAGCAGCGTTATTGCATTCGCTGCAGGAGACGGACCGCTTCGGGTATGCCGCAGTGTGCGATGCGCTGGCCGACTTCGACATTCGATCCGAGCTGCACCGCATCACGACACCGATGACCGCGATCGCCGGCGCGTATGACGAAGCCGCACCGGTCGCCGGCGTCGCTGCACTGGCGCACGGGGTGGCCGATGGACGACTCGTCGTACTCGACAGGGTGGGCCACCAAGCACCCGTGGAAGCATCGGAAGAGATGGCACGCGCGATACGCCATGCCGCGGGAATCCCGGTGTCCCCTAAAACACTTGCCGGACGCATGGACGCGGGTATGGCGGTTCGACGCGACGTCCTCGGCGCCGCCCATGTCGACCGTGCGAACGCAGCCGCAACCGATCTGACCCGCGACTTCCAGTCGTTCATCACCGACTACGGGTGGGGCGGCATCTGGACGAGGCCAGGTCTCGCTCGCCGCGACCGTTCGATCGCGGTCCTCACCGCCCTGGTGGCGCGTGGGCACCACGAGGAACTCGCGATGCACCTGCGGGCTGCGCGCACCAACGGGCTGACCGTCGATGAGATCAAGGAAGTGCTGCTGCAGAGCGCGATCTACTGCGGCGTGCCCGACGCCAACACGGCGTTCCGGATCGCGCAGGAAGTGCTTGAACAGACCGACTGACCGCTCATAGTCCAAGTCGCTCGATGAGTTCGGCCGCGCTGATCCCCCACGTCTGCCGGATCTGCGCTCCGGCGGGTCCGACGTCAATCACCGCTTCGTTGCTGTAGATCCGACATACACAGCCCACCCCGGTCAGCGGATAGGTGCACTCACGCACCAGCTTCGGTTCGCCGGTCTTGGTGAAGAGCGACATCATCACGAAGACCTGCCGCGCTCCGATGGCGAGGTCCATCGCGCCGCCAACGGCCGGTATGGCGCCCGGTGCGCCGGTGTGCCAGTTGGCCAGGTCACCGCCAGTCGACACCTGGTACGCGCCGAGCACACAGACGTCGAGGTGACCGCCGCGCATCATTGCGAAGGAATCGGCGTGATGGAAGTAGGCGGCTCCCGGAAGCTCGGTCACCGGGACCTTGCCTGCGTTGGTCAGATCCGGATCGATGTCGTCCCCGACCGCCTTCGGCCCCATCCCCAGCATGCCGTTCTCGGTATGCAGAGTGACCCCTTGCTCCGGACGAAGGTGATCCGCAACGCTGGTCGGCTGACCGATCCCGAGATTGACGAATGCCCCGGCCGGTATGTCGCCGGCGACGACCGCCGCGAGCTCGCTCTTGTCGAGTGGACCTCGATCGAGATGCTCGACGGTCTCGCCGCTCATAGCGCTCCCTGGACGGTGTACTGGCGGGCCGCGACCGGTACGATCCGGTCGACGTAGATCGACGGTGTGACAACGGCTTCCGGGTCGAGCGACCCAGTCGGAAGCACTTCACCGACCTGCACGATCGTCGTCGTGGCAGCGGTCGCCATCACCGGTCCGAAGTTGCGAGCTGTCTTGCGGTAGACCAGGTTTCCCATCTCGTCCGCCCGATGCGCGGAGATCAGCGCGTAGTCGGCCTTGATCGGATGCTCGAGCAGGTACTCGCGCCCATCGAAGACCCGGATCTCCTTGCCTTCGGCTAGCGGAGTGCCGACTGCGGTCGGACAGTAGAACGGGCCGACACCCGCACCGGCGGCTCGCATCTGCTCGGCGAGGTTGCCCTGCGGGACGACCTCGAGCTCGACCTTGCCGGCGCGGTAGAGCTCGTCGAAAACGTACGAGTCGACCTGTCGTGGAAAGGAGCAAACGACCTTACGAACTCGGCCCGCCTTCAACAGCGCAGCCAGACCGACCTCAGCGTTGCCGGCGTTGTTCGACACGACGGTGAGGTCCCTCGCACCCTGTCGAATGAGTCCGTCGAGGAGGTCGAACGGCATACCCGCGAGTCCGAATCCACCTACCAGCACGGTGGATCCGTCCTCGACGCCCGCTACGGCCGCGTCGACCGACTCGTACACAACGGCGGCACTCATCCGGACACCTCCGGGTTCTCCAGGACGACGGCCAGCCCTTGGCCGACGCCGATGCAGATCGCGGCGACGCCGTACCGCAGCTTGTCCTCACGAAGGACCTTGGCGAGCGTGCCGAGGATGCGACCACCGGACGCGCCGAGGGGTGCCCGATCGCGATCGCACCACCGCGCGTGTTGACGATCGACGGGTCGATGGGCCAGGCGTCGACGCAAGCCAGCGACTGGACGGCGAACGCTTCGTTCAGCTCCACCCGGCCGACCTCGTCCCAGCCGATGCCGGCACGTGCCAGCGCACGGTTGGCTGCCTCGACCGGTGCGTAGCCGAAGGCTTGCGGTTCGAGAGCCATGATGCCGCGACCGACGATGCGCGCGGTCGGATCGCCGAGCGTCTTCGACGCAGCTTCCGAACCGAGCAGCACTGCCGAGGCGCCGTCGTTGAGCGGAGACGCGTTGCCGGCGGTGATCGTGCCGTCCGGACGGAAAGCCGGCTTGAGACCACCCAACACGTCCACTGTCGAGGTGGGGCGGATCGACTCGTCGCGGACGACGGGATCTCCCTTGGCGGGTGAGACCGCAGTGACCAGATCGTCGAAGAAGCCGGAATCCCATGCGGCGTGCGCGAGTTCGTGGGATCGCGCGGCGAATTCGTCCTGCCGCTCACGGGAGATGCCGAAGCGCTCTTGTAGTTGCTCGTTGCCCTCCCCGAGGCTGACCGTCCATTCCTTCGGCATCGCCGGGTTGACCAGACGCCAGCCCAAAGTGGTTGACACAGCGGTCACGTCGCGTGCGGGGTACGCGCGGTCCGGCTTGGGCAGCACCCACGGCGCACGGGTCATCGACTCGACGCCGCCGGTGAGCACTATCTCGGCATCGCCGGTCTCGATCTGCCGGCTCGCCATCATCGCCGCATCGAGCCCCGAGCCACAGAGCCGGTTGATCGTCGTGCCCGACACCGAGGTCGGCAGGCCGGCAAGGAGGGCTGCCATACGACCGACGTTGCGGTTCTCCTCCCCTGCGCCGTTCGCATTGCCCCACACCACGTCATCGATCGCGGCCGGATCGAGCCCGGGAACGTCGGTCAGCACCGCGCGGATCGCGTGCGCCCCGAGGTCGTCCGGGCGTATGCCGGCCAGGCCTCCGTTGAACTTGCCGAACGGCGTCCGGCGCGCGGCGTAGATGAATGCACTCATATCTAGAAGCTAGCCTCTTCGTCAGATATTCTGAAGTATCGCCTTTGTCTCCGATTAAGAGTCTGTGCATATGGATATTCGACACCTGCGGTACTTCATCGCCGTCGCCGAGGAAGGGCACTTCACCCGCGCCGCGGAGCGCCTGCACATGGCGCAACCCCCACTGTCACAGGCGATTCGGCAACTCGAGTCCGAGCTCGGTGTCCAGCTGCTGCAGCGCAGCACCCGCCACGTATCTCTCACCGCGGCAGGTCACGCATACCTCGAGCGAGCACGCGGCATCCTCGAGGAGCTGAGCAATGCCTCCGAGCACGCACGACGCGTCGCGGCCGGGTCCGTGGGACACCTGGTGATCGGATGTGTCGGGTCGGTCACCTACTCGTTGCTTCCGCAGTTGTCGCGTGGCCTGGCCACCGAGCTGCCCGGCGTCGATTTCGCCTTTCGTGGCGAGATGCTCGTCCCCGACCAGGTGGAGGCGTTGCGCAACGGGCAGATCGACGTCGCCCTGCTGCGGCCGCCCATCGCCGACCTCGGGTTGACTGTCGAACCCGTTCGGCAGGACCGACTCGTGGTGGCACTGCCCGAAGGTCATCCACTGGCCTCGACCGAGCGCGTGCGGATGAAGCAACTCGCCGGCAGCGACCTCATCGTTCACTCCGCCAACCGACGATCGATGATGTATGACGTGACGTTGGGCCTGCTCCGCGGAGCAGGAATCGAACCGCACATTCGGCACGAAGTCGGCGAAACCTCAACACTGGTAACGCTGGTCGCTGGTGGCCTCGGCGTCGCGATCGTTCCGGAGCCGGTCGGCGCACTGCGGTTGGACGGCGTGGTCTACCGACCTCTCGTGCAGCCGGCGACGACGGTGCCGCTCGCCGTGGCACACCGCTCCGACCGACACGAGCCGCACTTGGCTCGCGCGGTCGGCGTCATACACCGGCTGACGTAGGGCTGTCCGCGTCACCCGCAGACCACTGTGCCGCCAACTGTGACCGCGAACGTATGCCGAGCTTCGCGTAGACGCGAGTCAGGTGGTACTGGATGGTCTTCACCGAGAGGAAGAGTTCGGCCGCGACGTCCTTGTTGCTGCGTCCCTGGGCCACGAGCGCGGCCACGGCCGACTCCTGCGGGGTCAGCACGTCGGAGTGGGCATCAGTCGTGCGCGGCGCGTTGACGCCGCCGGCCGCGAGCTCCCGGTCACACCGGCTCACGTACGTCGCAGCGCCGAGGCGGGCGAATTGCTCACGGGCGGTGGACAACACGGAGTCCGCCTCGGCGCGGCGTCCGGCGCGACGAAGCGTCTGCCCGAAGGCGAAGTGCACCCGTGCGAGGTCATACGGGTAGGTCATCTGCTCGAGCCGGTCGATCGCGGCGGTGAAACGCTCCCGCGCCGCATCCAGGTCCCCGTGCTGACCGTGCCAGCGCCCCCTCGCATACGCCAGTCTGGCGATGGTCGAAGCGTGCTCGGCATCGGCGGCGCGCTGCTCGAGCGGCCGCAGGAAGGCGTCGGCCTCGTCCAACCGGCCCGACACGACGAGTGCGTTGGCGTAGACATCCGCCCACGGCCAGAATCCCGGGCTGTTGACCCACTCGTGCGCCCACGGCTCGGTCAGGAAGGTGAGGGTCCGCACCACGGCCGGGTACTCCGCTCGGGACTCGTGCCAGGAAGCTTGGGCGAGTGCGGACGGTATCCGCATGATCGCGTAGTCCTGCCCACTGGCGTTGCCCTGTCGCAGACACAGCTCGGCCTTGGCCCAATCGCCTCTGAGAGTGTGCACTTGCGCGCGCGTCCACTGCAGCAGCGGCATCAGCAGCGCCATACCCGACTGCTCAGCGAGGCTCGCGCCCGCCGTTGCCGTGCGCAGGGCTGCCTCCCAGTCCCCGGTCAGGAACTGAACGCGTGCCAGCCAGGCACGTGCCCACAGCGAGATCCGCAGCGAGCCGCCGAGGTGGTCAGTGGGCACGGCACTCTCGAGTTCTTCGCGCGCTTCCTCCGTGTTGTCGGTCGCCAGATGCAGCCAGCCGCTCGCCATCCGCACGCGCGCAGCGACCGCGCCCTCGGGAACCGAGCCGACAAGCGAGGCATAGCCGGCCAGTGCAGCCTGGGGTGAACCGACGACTGCATTCGCCAAACCACGGATCGCGGCGGCCTCGACGGCCGCGGGAGTATCTGGCGGGACAAGACCCATCGCTCGATCGGCCCACGAAATCAGTTCCAGCGCTTGGCAATTGGCCAGACTGTGCAGCACGTGACGCTGAGCCACCAGTGATGCGCCGATCGGGTCGCGCCTCGGGTTGATCAGCTCCCAAGCACGCCGCAGTCGACTGTCGGCTTCGCCGGACCGACCACGCACGACGGCCACGTAGCCCAGCACGGCGTTGCGCTGCGGTGTCTCTCGCAATGACTCGAGCTGAGCAAGGTGCCGCGTGGCACCTGCGACGTCCCCCGCACCCACCTGCGCATCAGCGGCCTCCAGCAGTCGATCGCCCGCGAGGTCCGGATCACTCGTGGCTCGCGCCGCCAGGTCGAGAAGTTCACCCGTGCTCGCCCAGGAACCGGACTTGGCCTGCACGGCCGCTTCGGCGGCCAGCCGATCCGCCAGCCGGTCATCCGGCAACTGCGCGGCCGCGAACCAGCTGTGCCGCAACTGCGCCGCCTGCCCACCGACCACAGCGGCAGCCGTCGCATGCAGGGACCGTCGTTCCTTCGAGCCCAACTGATCGAGAACAGCGCAGCGGGTGACCGCGTCCCGCATCCGGACCAGCGTCTCCTCGGTGTTCAGCGGTATGACGAGGCCGCTGGTGAGGACTTCTGCGATCGCCTCGGGTGTGACAGCTTCGCCTGCGACCCGTGCTGCGGATCGTGCGGATATCGCACCGGTCAAGCTGTCCGCCTCTTCCAGCACCGCCACCGCATCGACGAACCGGGCCGCCGGCTGGGACAGTGCCCTCCGCCGCGCACGGACACCGCGCCGCACACTCGACGGCGCCGGGAGTGACAGGTGCGCAGTCGTCCAGTCCGTCGGCGCAACCTCTCGCAGCAGCTCGACCACGGATCTCGTGTTGCCCGCGGTGTGCCGCAGCAGATGCGCGATCGCGGTGGACGGCACCAATTCAGCTGTCTGCTCTGCCAAGACGGCGACATCGTCGGCGGTGAGCGGTGTCAGGTTGACGACGTGGTCGGCGGCCGACCGCACATCGTCGTAGAGGTCGTCCCTCACCGGGTTCCCGTGGTCGTGGGCGGACAGCGGCAGTCCCCGGCGCTGCGGCTCGGTCCAGTCGAGCACCACCAGCAGTCGTGCCCGCGCCGCATCGCGGGTCACACTGACCAGCGCCTCGATCGTGAGTTGATCCACCAGATGCGCGTTCGTGACGAGCACCACCGCATCCCAGCGGTGCGGACCGGTCTCGACCGTGTCCGCGAAGCTCCGCGCCACGTCTCGTGGATCGAGTGGCGCGTCCGCGACCCACGGCATCAGCGCATCCCCAGGATGTCCCTTGGCCCACGGAAGGCCGGTCAGGCGGCGCACCGATCCGGCGTCAACCCTGCCACCAGGGGCGCAGACCTCACCCAAGCGCTTCGCGAACGTGCTGGATCCGCAACCGGACTCACCGGTGATCAGCACCAACGCGGACGCCGCCGTGTCGGACAACACGCTGCGGACGACGTCATCGAGCTGCAGCCATCGGCTGGGCGCGATCGTCGAGGAGTTGTCCACCGTGTCACCGTACGGCCACCTGAGGAAGTGGCGGGTGGACACTGATCAGCCCAGATCCCCGCCGGCGACCGGCAGCACCGTGCCGGTGATGTATGACGCCTCGTCGGATGCCAGGAAGGTGATGGCCGCTGCCTGTTCGTCCAGCGTGCCGTAACGGTGCATCGGCGCGGACGCGAGCGTCTGGTCGATGTGTGCCTGGAACCAGGCCTTCTCGTGCTCGGTGCGCGCGGCCGGGGTGCCGCGCGAGATGCGGCGCGGGGGCGCATCGGTCCCTCCCGGCGCCGTCGCGACGACCCGGATGCCGCTGTCGGCATACTCCAGGGCAAGCGACTGGGTGATCGCGTTGATGCCGCCCTTGGCAGCGGAGTACGGGATCCGATGGATTCCGCGGGTCGCCGCGGACGACACGTTGACGATGACTCCCCCACCCTGCTCGACCATGCCCGGGAGAGCGGCCCGGCACGCGAACAGCGTTGTCATCAGGGAGCGTTCGACCTCTGCACGAATCTCTTTGTCTGTGAACTCGGTGAACGGCTTGAAGTTGATCGCTCCGCCGACGTTGTTGATCAGCACGTCGATCCGCCCGAACTCGGAGATTGTCCGCTGCACCAGATCCGTTGCGCCGCCATAGCTCTCGAGGTCACACTCCACTGCGAGGCACACGGCCCCGTCGCGCAACTCGGTCGCGATCTTCTGCACGAGCTCCGAGCGATCGGCAACGACCACCTTGCCGCCCTCTGCGCTGACCCGTCGGGCGACCTGTGCGCCGATGCCCTGAGCTGCTCCGGTGACCACGACGACCTGGCCGGCGAACCTGCCCGGCGTGATGAAACGCGGTCGTGTCTGCGCAGTGGTCTCCGCCATCGCACGACGCATGGTCTCCTTCGAACGACCGGCGTGCTCCACGATGAGACGTTGTGCGGTGGCGCGGTCGCCGGTCTCGAATGCCTCGACGATCTCGACGTGGTCGGTCGCACACCGCGGGTTGCACCAGGTGGCGTTGACGAGCACTTCCGACATACGACCCTTCACACCCAACGCCTGGTAGGCACGCAACAGGTGCTCGTTCCCGGTGAGCGCGAAGAGGTAGTCGTGGAATGCTGCGTTCGTGTCGGTGTATGCCGCGGCGTCGACGAAGCGATCACCGTCGACATACGGCAGGGTCGACTCGGCGAGCAGGCGGTAGCCGGTGAGCTGGCCGGATGACAGTCGGCCGATCACCAGCTCCAGCGCGCCTAGCTCGAGTGCCTCCCGCGCTTCGAAGATCGCGTCGGAGGAGCTGATGTCGGGGTGCTCCTCACCGATCTGATAACCGTCCGAGGTTGTCTCTTGGACGGCGGCGCTCGGCGCTGAAACCGCCTGCGCCGGCTGCGGTTCGGCGGTCGAAACTAGTTTCGGAAGAGCTCCGAACAGTTCCTGCCCACCGATGGTCCGCCCGGCATGTCCCGAGATCAGCTCGGCGGACTCTTCGAGTTTCGAGGCGGTGCACGAGCTGTCGCCCTGCACAGGATGCAGCAGTTGCCCACCCACGGTTCGTATGGCGTCACCGTCGTCGACCGCTGCCGCGGAAGCAGTGAGCGGCGGAACATCCTTGTCGGGCAGCACGTCCCGCCCTGCGATGCCGCGGGCATCGGCCGCGAAGAGCAACTCCTCGACCTCGGGGTGCTCGGCGGTGACCGCGACAGGAACGGCGGTCGCTGCGTCTGCGCCACCGGCTGCGGCCGCCAGCGCGAACTTCTCGTAGTAGAAGCCCGTCGGTTCGACCCCGAGCGACGAGACGCCCTGACGCACCGACTCGACCATTGCGGGCGGCCCGCACAGATAGACCGCCACGTCACCGTCATGCAGATGCTCTCCGCGGATCAGATCGGTGACGTGCCCCTTGTTGTCGGCGAGGCTTTCCTGCGCGGAAACGCAGTGGTCCCAGGTGAATCCGGTCAGCCTGTCGGCCAGCATGCGCAGTTCATCCAAGGAGACGAGATCGTCATCGGTGCTGACGCCGTAGACCAGGTGTGCCGTGCGGTCACTCCCATCGGCGTGCAGTTTGCGCAACATCGACAGGATCGGCGCGAGGCCGGTGCCACCGGCGAGCAGCAGCACCGGTCGGTCCGTCTCGCGCAGGAAGAACGATCCGTGCGGACCGGTCAGGCTCAGCTCGTCGCCCACCGCCGCCCGCTCTGTCAGGTAGTCCGACATCGCTCCCCCGCCACTGATCTTGACGAGAAAACTGAGCTCGTCCTCATCGGGTGCATTGCTGAAGGAGTAGGACCGTTTGAGGTCGGTGCCAGGAACGTCGATGTTGACGTATTGCCCTGGGAGAAAGGCAAGTTCGCTGCGGTTGGCAAGGTCGATCTTGAGCTCGACGGTCGTCGGCGACAACCGGTTGAGCTCAGTGATCGTCCCGGTGTAGGTCGCGGCCTTGGTCTTGGCGACCTCGGAGGTGCTCGCGATCTGCAACACGAGATCCGACTTCGGCCGCATGCTGCACGGCAGCGCGTAGCCCTGCGCCGCCTCGTCCTCGGACAGCGCGTCGTCGATGTAGTCGCCGCCGTCGTACTCGCCCGACTCGCACAGCGCCTTGCACGTGCCGCACGCGCCATCGCGACAGTCCAGCGGGATGTTGATCCGCTGTCGGTATGACGCATCGGCGACCGTTTGGTCCGGCCGGCAGGTGATGAAGCGGGTCACACCATCTTCGAAGGACAACGCGACCTGATGCGTCGCTTCGGTGCCGGTTTCGGTGACAGACATGGCAACTCGCTCAGATGTGGTAGATGTCGACGACGTGGTGGATGTAGTCGTTCTTGAGGATCACTGTCTTGCGACGGATCAGCGGTTGCTCGCCGGAGAAGTCGATCGTGTAGAACGATGTCCCGTAATAGGGGTCGATCGTCTTGTACCGGAAGTACATCGTGTGCCAGTTGAAGCGGATGTCGACCAGGTCGCCGCGACGCTCGATGACCTCGACATTGCTGATGTTGTGACTGGTGCGCGGCTCGGGCAACGACGTCGCTGACGAGCGTTCGGTCCGGATGCGAAAGACCCGGTCCTCCAGTCCGCCCTTGTTGCCGTAGTAGATCAGCGAGATGTCAGTCTGCGGGTCCTCGGTGAGCAGATCGTCGTCGCCCCAGGCGGGCATCCAGTAGACGACGTCATCGGCGTAGTAGCCGAGCCACTTCTCGAACTGTCGATCGTCGAGGAGTCGCGCCTCGCGATAGAGGAACTGCTCGATGACATTCTGCGTGATCAGCGCCGAACCCGTTGCCTGTGAGGCAGTTTCGACTGTGCTCATGACTCAGGCCTCCTTCGTCGTGTGCGCTGCCAATGCCTCTTCGGCAGCGACTGCGGCTCGCATCGTCTTCAACCAGTAGCCGTGCTGGACCGGGTACAACCCCTCGTCCTCGTTCTTCGCACCCGCGGACACCACACCGTCCATCCCGAGCGATTTGGCGACCTCGTCCGGGCCGGTGATCCAGTGCTGCGCCCCGCGACTCATGTCATTCCAGGGGGCTGCGGTGGCACGGAACGTCAGCTGGCAGGAGCGGAACTCCTCCAGGTCGTCGGGTGTCGCCATACCCGATGCGTTGAAGAAGTCTTCGTACTGCCGGATCCGCCAGGCACGCGAGTCCGCGCTCTCGCCCTTGGGCGCGATGCAGTAGATCGTGACCTCGGTCTTGTCGGGTGCGATGGGCCGGAAATGCCTTATCTGCGTGGAGAATTGGTCCATCAGATAGACGTTCGGGTAGAGGCACAGGTTGCGGGAGCCGGTGACCATGAACTGTCCCTTGGCGTCGCCGAACTTCGCCTTCAGCTCGTCCAACCGGTTCCACAGCGGCCGGTCCTGCGGGTTGCCGGCCCACGTCCACAAGCAGAGATGACCGTTCGGATACGACCAGTAGCCGCCGCCGGACTTCCCCACGAGCCGGCGTCAAGGGTCTTGGTGGTGTTCTTCGACTCGCCGGTGTTACGCCGCGACGTTGTCGCTGCGTAGTTCCAGTGCACTGCGGTGACGTGGTAGCCGTCGGCGCCGTTCTCCGCCTGGACCTTCCAGTTGCCGTCATAGGTATATGTCGATGAACCTCGCAGGACCTCCAAGCCGTCCGGCGACTGATCGACCAGCATGTCGATGACCTTGGTCGCGTCCCCGAGGTGCTCGTCCAGACTCGTCACATCCGGATTGAGGCTGCCGAAGAGGAAGCCGCGGTAGGACTCGAACTTCGCGACCTTGGTGAGGTTGTGCGACCCCTCGGTGTTGAAGTTCTCGGGATAGCCCGCGTCGTCGGGGTCCTTGACCTTCAGCAAAGTGCCGTCGTTCCGGAAGGTCCAGCCGTGGAAGGGGCAGGTGAGCGTCGGCCGGTTGTCGGTCTTGCGCCGGCAGAGCATCGCGCCGCGGTGCGCGCACGCATTGATCAGGCAGTTGAGCTTCCCATCCTTGGACCGGGTGATGACGATCGGCTGCCGACCCATGTAAGTAGTGAGGTAGTCACCGGGGGCCGGGATCTGGCTCTCGTGCGCGAGGTAGATCCAATTGCCCTCGAAGATGTGCTTCATCTCGAGCTCGAAGATCTCCTCGTCGGTGAAGATCCTCCGGTTGGTCCGGAAGGTCCCCGTCGTGGGGTCGTCGACAACGGCGTTGTCCAGCTTGTCGCTCAGGCTTTCCAGCATGTCGGTCACGTCGGCCTCCGGGTCGTTGTTGCGCTGACATGACGACTTCAGCACAGCGTGTCCCACGTCACACCAGGTAAATACCTAGTGCTGGCTAGGCGCCTTATTGCATATGCCAACGTTATTAATGATCGCCTAATTCGTCATTGTGCTAACTCAATCGACGCTCTAGCGTGGCTCGTGAACATGACCTACGTCACGTGCGACGGGAGATGACCGAGATGGAGCTCAGGCAGCTGCGGTACTTCGATGCGGTGGCCGATCTCTGCCACTTCGGGCAGGCGGCAGAGCGCCTGCACCTGGCACAACCCGCTCTCTCCCAGGCGATCCGGCGACTCGAGGCCGACCTGGACCTTCAGCTCTTCACCCGAACGACGCGGACCGTCGAACTCACCGCGGCCGGCGCGTTCTTCCATCAGGAGGTGCGCCGGATCCTCGCCGACCTCGATGCCTCGGTCGACGGGGCGCGCAATATCGCGGGCGGACACAGTGGTCTGCTGCGGCTGGGTTTCACCGGAACCAGTGCGTTCACTCAGATGTCGCGTCTCACCCGGCTGATCAGGTCGGTCCACCCGGCCGTCGCGCTCGAGGTACAGACCGACCTGCTGACGCCAAACCAGGTCGAGTTGCTGCTCGACGGCCGCTTGGACCTCGGGGTGCTGCGCGCACCCGTGCTGGAAGCGGGGATCGAGACGCGGCACATCCTGGATGAGCCGCTGATCCTCGCACTTCCTGCCGACCACCGCCTCGCCCAGGAGTCCGGCCTGGAGCTCGCCGATCTGGCGCCGGAGGACTTCGTGGCGTATGCCGACACCAGGTCGATCGTCTACGAAGCGATGGTCGCCAGCTGCCGAAGTGCCGGCTTCACCCCAAAGATCACGCAACGCGCGGTGAGCACGGCCGCTGCCCTTGCCCTGGTCGGTGCAGGACTCGGCGTGACCCTCGCGCCCGAGTCGGTGCGCAGCATGCAGCTGCAGGGAGTCGTCTTCCGCGACGTGCAGGACGCCGACACCATCGACCTCTCGCTCGCCTGGCGCACCGACGAGCCGTCACCCCTGGTGTCCTCGGTTCTCGACACGCTCGAAACACACGACTTCTACTCCGACCCAGCCGCGACTTCATCCCAGGAGCAGGCGTGAAAATCAGTGCTGTTGAAGCGATTCCATTCGCCATTCCCTACACCAAGGCACTGCACTTCGCGAGCGGAGAGGTGCACAGTGCCGAGCACGTGCTGGTCCGGGTAACCACCGACGACGGCGTTGTCGGCGTGGCCGAGGCCCCGCCACGTCCCTTCACTTACGGCGAGACGCAGGCAGGCATCGTCGCCATCATCGAGACCATCTTCGCGCCGCAGATCGAAGGTCTGACACTGCTGGAGCGGGAGAAGGCACACAGCCGACTCGGGCGCACCGTCGGCAATCCGACCGCCAAGGCCGCCATCGACATGGCCATCTGGGACGCACTCGGCAAGACGCTCGAACTCCCGGTCTCCGAGCTGCTCGGCGGTTTCACCGACCGGATGCGGGTCAGCCACATGCTCGGTTTCGACGAGCCCGCAGCGATGGTCGCCGAAGCCGAGAAGATGGTCGACACCTACGGGATCCGCACCTTCAAGGTGAAGGTCGGCCGACGGCCGTTCCAACTGGACACTGCGGGCGTTCGCGCACTACGCGAACGGTTCGGAGACAGCATCGAGCTGTATGTCGATGGCAATCGCGGGTGGACGGCGTCGGAGTCGTTGAAGGCCATGCGGGAGATGGCCGACCTCGACCTGCTCTTCGCCGAGGAACTCAACCCGGCCGATGACGTGCTCGGCCGCCGGTGGCTCGTCGAGCAACTCGATCTACCGATGATCGCGGACGAGTCCGTGCCGACCGCTGCCGACGTGACTCGCGAGATCCTGGCCGGCTCGGCAACCGCGGTCTCCATCAAGACCGCCCGCACCGGTTTCACCACCAGCCGACGGATCCACCACCTCGCCGAGGGGCTCGGGGTGGAGGTCGTGATCGGCAACCAGATCGACGGCCAGATCGGGACGGCGTGCGCGGTGGCGTTCGGCTCGGCATACGAGCTGACGTCGCGGCGTGCCGGTGAGCTGTCCAATTTCCTGGACATGAGCGACGACCTGCTGACCCACCCTCTGCAGATCAGCGGTGGCCAACTCGTTACGTCGTCCGCTCCCGGCCTCGGCATCGAGATCGACGAAACACGGCTCCACCACTACCGACTCGACAACAAGTGAAATCACTGAAGGAGAAGGACATGACCACCACGAACGACAGCCAGGTCGCAACCGCCGCTGGTTCCGGGGCGAGCGCGACCGACCGCTTCCGCACCGACAAGTCGCCGTATGACGCAGTCAAGGACGTCCCGAAGGAGCGCGTCGACGAGCTCGCCCGTGAGGTGCTGGACTCGATCTACGACACCATCCGCAAGCACAAGGTGACGTATGCCGAATACAACGCGCTCAAGGCCTGGCTCATCCAGGTCGGCCAGGACGGCGAGTGGCCGCTCTTCCTCGACGTGTGGGTCGAGCACGTGGTCGAAGACGTGGCGACCGAGCACCGCAAGGGCAACAAGGGCACTATCGAAGGTCCCTACTATGTGCCGAACGCGCCCGACGCGGTCGACAACACCATCCCGATGCGCGACGGCGAGAACGGCACGCCGCTGACCTGGAAGAGCACCATCACTTCGGTGGACGGCACCCCGCTGCAGGGCAAGGTCGAGCTCTGGCACGCGGACAACGAAGGGTTCTACAGCCAGTTCGCGCCCGGCATACCCGAGTGGAACCTGCGCGCCACCTTCCACGCCGACGAGCATGGCAATTTCGAGATCCACACCATTCAGCCGGCGCCGTACCAGATCCCGACGGACGGCTCCTGCGGCAAGCTCATCGCGGCCGCCGGATGGCACGCCTGGCGCCCTGCCCACCTGCACGTCAAAGTCTCGGCGCCGGGTCACGAGTTGCTCACCGCCCAGCTGTACTTCCCGGGTGACCCGCACAACGAGGACGACATCGCGGACGCGGTGAAGCCGGAGCTGCTGCTGGACCCGAAGCAGCAAGACGACGGCAGCGTCGCCATCACCTACAACTTCGTGCTCGACCCGCAGTCCTGATGCTGTTCGAAGTACGGATGGACGTTCGGATCCCGGTAGACCTCGATCCGGCGGTCCGCCAGGCAACGATCGCCCGCGAGAAGGCCTACTCCCAGGAGCTGCAGCGCGCAGGCGAGTGGAAACACATCTGGCGCATCGTCGGCAAGTACTCCAACATCAGCATATTCGATGTGGAAAGCACGGACAGGTTGCACGAAATCCTGTGGGGCCTGCCGCTTTTCGAGTACATGGACGTCGACGTCACGCCGTTGGCGCAGCACCCGTCGGCGATCTGAGGGGAGGCAGCGATGGTAGCTCCCGAGATCGCCCTCACCCTGCTGTCCGGTTCCGCTGAGCAGCCGGTCGTGGTCGTCGGCCCCTCACTCGGCACGCGAGTCGAGCGGTTGTGGTCCACGGCTGCCGCGCTGTTGTCGGACTACCGCGTGATCGGTTGGGACCTACCGGGGCACGGCCGCAGCGCGCCCGCCACGCAACCCTTCAGCACGGAGGAACTTGCAAGTGCGGTCCTGGGTGCTGTGGACGCGGAAGTCGGCGCCGACGCGCCGCTGCGCTACGCCGGCGACTCGTTCGGTGGTGCCGTCGGTCTGCAGCTCATTCTGGATCACCCGGACCGGTTCGAGGCCGCGGCGATCCTGTGCAGTGGTGCGAAGATCGCCACGGTCGAGGTATGGCGAGGGCGCGTCGACCTCGTATGCCGGGAGGGGCTCGGCCCGGTCCAGCGGGCATCGCCGGAGCGCTGGTTCGGTGAGCGGGTCAAAGCGCGACCGACGGACGAATCACGTGCAGTCGTCGAGGAACTCGCGGATATCGACGCGGCGAGTTACTGCGGTGCCTGCGCCGCCCTCGCAGCCTTCGATGTGCGTGATCGGTTGTCCGCCATACAGGTGCCGCTGCTGGCTGTCGCGGGTTCCGACGATCTGGTGACGACCGCTGAGCAGCATGGCGAGCTGGTCTGCCATACCCCCGGAGCGAGCTTCGAGGTACTCCCCGGAGTCGGACACTTGGCCCCGCTGGAAGACCCGTCCGCGACGGCTGCCCTGTTGGAGAAGCACTTCGCAAAGGAGAGCGGATGATGAGTGCTGACACAGAAGTCGAAAACCCCGACGCCTCAATGCGTTACGGCTCGGTGAGTTCTCAGGTCGCCGACGTCTTCGAGCCGCCGGAGGCGACCGATTCGCTCGTCCTGCTGCTGCACGGTGGATTCTGGGACGGTTCGGACCGGATGCGCGCCTGGTCGGCGGGCCACGCCCTCGCCGAAGCCGGGCACCTCACTGCGGCAGTGGAATACCGCCGCGGGAAGGGACGGTGGCAGGACGCCCTGGACGACGTCGTCCACGCGATCGACCAGATCCAGCTCAGCGGGCGCGAGTGGACGGTGCACAACGAAGTGCCCCGCTGCCTCACGGTTGTCGGCCACTCCGCGGGCGGTCAGCTCGCACTGTGGGCCGCCAGTCGCACCAGCCTCCCTCCTACTTCTCGTTGGCATGCCAAGGACATTCAGGTCACGGGTGCCGTCGCGATGGCGCCCCTTGCCGACCTGCGGCGGGCCGCCGAACTCGGCATCGGCGATCAGGCCGTCGTCGGATTTCTCGGTGGCACGCCGGAGCAGGTGCCCGACAACTACGCACTCACCGATCCGGCACTGCTGACGCCGTCGGTCCCGGTGCGCATTCTGCACGGCTCGGATGACGACGTCGTGCCCGTCGAAATCTCCGAGCGTTACGCCGCGCATCTGCGCCATACCGGTGTGGCCGACTGGGACTTCACCGCGGTGGACGGCGCCAGCCACAGGTCATGGGGCGATCCGTCCTCACCCTCCTGGCCGGAGCTGATCTCGGCGATCGATCGAATATCCTCGGTAACCCCGAGTGCCTGATCAGGTTCGTCCTCACTCGACAGTGCTCATGCCGTCAACCGACCATCTCGTGAAGGTGGACGCCGTGATCCTTCGCGATCAGCTCGGCAGCCTTTTCGCCGATCATGATGGCCGTAGCGTTGGTGTTGCCGCTGACGACGTTGGGCATCACGCTCGCGTCGGCCACGCGCAGCGCCTCGATGCCGTGCACGCGCAGCAGCGGGTCGACGACCTCACCGATCCGGCAGGTCGACGTCTCGTGGTAGACGGTTATCGCGTAGTGGCGGGCAAAGTCCTCCAACAGCGCGTCGCTCGGCTCGGAGCCGGCCTGGTGGCCGTGGGCCTGCGCCAGGTGCGGTGGGATGATTGGCTCACCCAGGCCACCGCCGGGCCAGGCCTTCGCGATCTCGAGAGCCCGCCGCATCACGGCGACCATGACCCGCACGTCGTGCGGGTCGCTGAAGTAGTTCAGCTCGATCCGCGGTGGAACAGCAGGGTCCGCACTGGCCAGCGTTACCGAGCCCTCGGAGTGCGGTTGCACAGGATTGGGAAGCACGACGACCTGGCCGCGGGTCGGGTCAAGGAAGGACTCCGGGTCCGCGAAGAACGCGGACGGCGGGATTCGGAAGACGCTCTCCCATATCGGCGGGGTATAGCCGGTCGCGAGGAAGCCGATCTGCCCGTCGTGGGTGTGCTCGTCGCCCAGCCCTGTCGAGAAGAACGCCACGGCGTCGTAGAGGGAGGATGACGCGAGGCCGCGGCCAGTGGTGAACCACTCGCCGATGCGGCGCTCGGCCTCGGCCTTGGCAGCGGCAAGAGGTTCGGGGAGATCGCCATCGTCGGCGGGGTCGGCCGGGAGCGGTCCGGCCGGAGCCCGAAGCGCGTCCGGCCCAAGGGACATGGCGATCTCGGTCATCGTCTCGCCGATGCCGTCGGCGGCAAACATCAACGGTGTGTGGAGGTGGTCCTTGAGGTGCCGCCCGACGTCCGGGAGATCGACCACGCAGTCCACCCCGACGGCGACGAGCTCGTCGCGCGCTCCGACCCCGGACAGCAACAGGATCTTCGGCGACCCGATGGCGCCCGCGCACAGCACCACTTCGGTGCTCGCGGTGACTTGCTCCTGGCCGCCGTCCTCGGTGCGGTAGGCGACTCCGGTGGCACGAGCCGCCTCGCCATCTCCCTCCAGCAGGACCCGTTCGACGAGCGCTCCGGTGATCACGGTGAGGTTCGTCCGGTCCATCGCCGGTTCGAGGTAGGCGCGGAAAGTGGAGCTGCGTCGGCCGTTCTTCGTCGTTGTTTGGAAGAGCGACGTCACCCCCTGGGGGTCGAGCCGAGCGCGACCGTTGTAGTCACCCTGCTTCAGGCCTGCAGCGCTCGCGGCCTCGACGAACTGGGTGGAGGCACGGAGGATCGGCTGGCGCACCGACACACCCACCGGGCCGCCATGGCCGTGCATGTCGAGGTCCGAGTTCAGCTCGGGGCTGTGCACGAAGCCTTCGGCCTTGCGGAAGTAGGGCAGAACCTCGTCGTAGGACCAGCCCTCCGCGCCCCCGGCAGCCCACGAGTCGAAGTCGCCGGGGTGCCCCCGCACGTACGCCATGTAATTCAGTCCGGACGAGCCGCCGAGCATCCTCCCCCGGGGCACCATCATCCGGCCGCCGACCAGACCTTTTCCGACTCCACCGGGGTCGCCGTCGAACATCCAATCGGTCGCGGGGTCGTTCTGCAGGCTCGCAACCGCGGCCGGCACCAGCTCCGCGGGCGGTGGCGGGCCGCCGGCCTCGAGCAGGCACACCCGGGCATCCGGGTCCTCAGTCAGCCGGGCGGCGACCACAGCTCCCGCCGATCCCGCCCCCACGATCACGTAGTCGTATGTCGAGCCCATCGCTACCACCTCGTCGTGGTGCCTCGCCGAGTGGCGGGGACGGTCTCGTCATGCAAGCACACCCAGGGAGGGGAGACAAGGTAATGCCTAGGCGGCAGACACCGGACACGACAAAGCCCCTGCTCTGCGCTTCGCAGATCAGGGGCTGTTCGAGCTGGTGGACGATACTGGGATCGAACCACTCAACTTCGGGTTTCTGCTGCACGTGCAATTGCCGGGTAAAATGCTTCTGACCTGCGGCGATGCAGAACTCTGACGTGGACAGGTGGTGACGACTGTTGCCTCTGTTGTCCACCGAAGTAGTGCACAAGTAGTGCAAAATCCACTCAGGAGGGACCATGCCACGGACTGCCAGGAAGGCTCGCAAGCGCGCGTTCGGCCGTATCAACCAGGAGCGTTCCGGCCGCTACACCGCGTGGTACAACGACCCTGACGGCCGTACAAAGATTTCTGCCTCCGGCACGGTCACGCCAGTCCGGCACCGTGCCAATCACACCTTCGAGACAACCCTCGACGCCGAGGCCTGGCTAGCAGCAGAACGCAGACTGATCAGCACCAGCACCTGGACCAGCCCGGCGCAGCGAAGACAGGAGGAGCTGGCAGCAGATTTGAACCACTCCCCTACCTTCGGGGAGTACGCGTCCGCATGGATTGACTCGCGAAAGAATAAGTCGGGCAAGTCGTTGGCACCTCGGACCCGAGACCACTACCACCAGTTGCTGGCCGACTACCTGGAGCCTACGTTCGGTTACCTCCTGCTGGACGAGATCACCCCGGCACAAGTGAACATTTGGTATGACGCCTTCACCCCTCTGCGTAAGAAGCTCAATGGAGTTACCGGAGAGACCACGAAAGCGCACGCGTACTCTCTGGCGCGCGCTGTGCTGAACACCGCTACGTCGGCTCATGGCCCATTGGTCGGGAGAGTCAATCCATTCGCCGTGCGTGGAGGCGGCACCTCACCAGTGCGGAAGCGAACCCAAGTGGCCACCAGCGCGCAATTCAAAGTGATGCTGATGACTATTCGCCCCGAGTGGGAGCTGATTCTGCTGCTTGGTTGCTGGGCCGGACTTCGCTACAGCGAGATAGCGGAGTTACGGCGCGGCGACATCAACCTCGTCGCGGAGGTGATTCAGGTCAGTCGCTCGGTGACGCGCAGCAAGATCGAGGGCGTCGGCGTCAAATCTCCCAAATCCGACGCGGGTATCCGCGACCAGATCATCCCGCCGAACGTTCTGCCCGCGCTCAAAAAGCACATGAGAGCATCCGTCACCGGGCAGAACGGACTCCTATTTCCAGGGAAGAACGGAGGACACCTTGCCCCGGTAACGTTCTACGGCAAAGTTCCCCCAAAGCCCGCCGAGACACCCGAGCAAGCCGCCAAGCAGCGAGCGCGGAACGGCTGGTATGCAGCTAGGTCGGCCGCGGGGTGCCCAACCCTGCGCTTCCATGATCTGCGGGCAACAGGCGCCACATTGCTGGCACAGCAAGGCGGGACCGTGGCAGATGTCCAGTTGTTCCTTGGCGACTCCACAGCGCAGGCAGCATTGCGGTACGTGCGGTCCGCAGAGGGACGTCAGAAGCTCTTGGCCGACAAATTGGCCGCACTGGACGGCTCCGTGTGGTGATCTCGCAGTGGCCGGATCGGTGGAAGCCATGGGCCGGTCAGGATCTATACGAGCAACTCGCACCCACGCGCAGGCCAATCTCTCAAGGCACCAAGGCCGTCGACGTGGACCATGAGATGGGAGCCAGCTCAACGTGTTCGCGACCCCCGTTTCATCCCATCAGATGCCAGTTCCTTGCCGTTGTCCTTCAGATGGCGGCTCGTCATCGGCCGTGATGTTCCTTGGAAGCGCCGCGCTCCCCACGGGGATATAGCGCAGGACACCAGGGTCTTCAGTGGCGAGGGGGTCGTACGACTTCCCCGGGTTCCATCGATCGATGTGCGGAGGGAGTTGCTTCGCGGTGGTTTTGTGCCAGATTAGTCGAGGTGTCAGTTGCCTCGCGGGGCGTACATGATGAGCGCTACGCCGATGAGGCAGACGAGAGCACCTGTAACGTCCCACCGATCGGGTCGGTAGCCGTCGGCGACCATTCCCCAGGCCAGTGATCCCGCGACGAAGATGCCGCCGTATGCGGCGAGGATGCGTCCGAAGTTGGAATCGGGTTGGAGGGTGGCAACAAAGCCGTAGGCACCGAGGGCTGCGATGCCAGCGCCGATCCAGATCCAGCCGCGGTGCTCACGTACTCCTTGCCAGACCAGCCACGCTCCGCCGATCTCGGCGATGGCGGCCAGCACGAACAGGGCCAGGGAACGAACGACGGTCATAGGGGCATCTTCTCAACCGAGGCCAGGATGCGCCTGTCCGCCCAGTCGAGCATTCGACCTCCACGGACTGCATGCGGGAGACCGACGCGCATGGCGTGCTGGCACCAGCGCGTTGCCAGTAGGTGATGAGCAGAGACGCGACCGTGATGCCGACGACCAGTGCGAACACGATGCCGGCGAAGGTGACCGAGGCCACCGTCGCGGCGGCTCCGGCGCCGAGCAGGTGACGGTTTCGCACGGTCGGGCTATCGCGCGCCATCGGCTGGTGCGGGCGCGGTGATGTCCACGAAAGGGATCGGACAGTAGTCAGTGCGTGCGCACGTTGTTAGGTCGTCGCATCCGGCGCTGACCGCGTCGGTGAGGTTGGCCCGGATCGCCTGAAGGTCGTTGATGCGGGCAGCGATCTCGGTGAGTTTGGCCGTCGCCCTGGCCTGTAGACCGGGGTCTGGTCGGTGACCGTGCCGGTGACGGCTTACGTCGATCAGGTCGGCGATCTCCTCCAAGCGGAACCCGAGCCGTTGCGCTGCCTTGATGATGCGCAGGGTCGTGACGGCCTCGTCGGTGTATACGCGGTGTCCGCCGGGGCTACGGTCGGGCTCGGCGAGCAGACCACGGCGCTCGTAATACCGCAGCGTCTCCCTGTTGACGCCCGCCTGGCGTGCAACCTGCCCGGCGCGAAGGTGGGCGCCTGCCCCGGCCATGCCTAGGCCCGTCCTGGGGTGGCTCGGGCGCGGGCACGATCGACCAACCCGGAAAGCACATCGGCCCGTTCCGCGGGCACCTCAACGTCGAGCACGACACGTGTCATGTGCGCGCCAGGGGCCGTTGTCGACGTGGCGGTGAAGTTGAAGAACGCGCAGCAGGACGCCTCGCGGGCGATCAGGTCCCGCACCTGCGCGGGTAGGCCCCGGTCGCCTTCCAGGAAGAGCCGGGCCAGCGTTGGGCGGAGCTGCTCGACGTCGCGCAGCGATCTCGCGAACAGGTCGTCAAACTCCGCGACCCGCAGTGGTCGCTGCGCGGTCGGCAACGTGCACGCATCGGCCGGTGCCCACACCGGGTCCACCGGTAACTGTTCTGCTGCGTTCATTCTCCGACGATAAACCTGTACTCAGGTACTGGATACAAGCGACGAGAAAGGCTGCCGTGCCAGGGTCGTGTAGACGTCCGCACAAGGGTTGCGTGGCGGCCGTTCAGGAATGGGCTGCTCGTTGGAGCGCTCGGCATAGTTCGGTGAGGTCAGGCGCTGTTCGTAGCCCGGTGGGGGTGCTGTAGAGCCGACAAGCCAGCGCGATGGGCGCGTCGGCCTCGGCGAAAGGATCAGCACCGTTGAGCAGGATGGTAGGCGAGCCGGTGAAACCGCGCTCGTTCGCTTCCTCGTCGTTGGTGATGATTGTGCGGGCGATGTTCGCTGACACGCCCGTGCTCCTCACCGCGGCCTGGATCAGTTCCGTGGCGGCGGCCTCGTTCGGGCAATCCGGCACGACGAGCAGCTCGATCTGCACGGTCACGTTAGCGATCCTTCCTGATCGGCCCTGGTGGCAATGTATCCGGGCAGCCCGAGCGTCCATGTGCACGTCCGGCCCGCCGGTGGGCGGTCAAGCGCCACCCATGATCGTCGTTCTCAAGAGGCGGCTGAGGACGAATTCGGCTGCCCGGTCGGGCATGCCGTTGTGGAAGTACGCCACGTGTCCCTCGACATCTGACCCTGGCGCGTTTTGCGCCGAGATGTCTCCTCGGGCGCAGTAGTCACGGATTGTGTCCGCGTGTCCTGCAAGCATGCCGGGTTGGCGGGGGATGACTCCACTGACGCCGGGGGTGGGATTGCCTGCGTTGTGGGGTTCGCCTGCCGTGAAGGTCGGGTTGCCGAACAACGCAATTGCGGCGATCTGGTCGACGGCTGTGGGGTCGAGGTCGGGTGCGTCGGTCCCGGCGTACCGCGCCGCATGCGGCACGAGTGCGTCGGTGATCACTTGGGCGCCTTGGGACCAGCCGAGCAGCACGATGCGTAGCTGCGATCGGGAGGTCGCTTCGTCGTTGAGCAGCGACACCAGGTTGCGCACGCCGATCGTCGGGCTCTGTCCGAGGTCGATGCGTGCCGGGTAGGTCGCGGTGAAGCTTTCGAACGTCGCCGGGTAAGGCAGGCTGTGGATTTGCACCTCCCCGGCGTACCGGTGGCTGATCGCGCGGGCAATGGGTGTCAGCAGGCGTGACCCGCTGGCGGGCTCGGTACTGCCCCGGACGGTGATGACGAGGATCGGTGGCTTGCGGTCGATGGCGTTCATAACTCCCCGGCGATCGAGTCGCGTCAGGACTTGCTGTCTTCGGTGCGGAGTCGAGTGAGGAGGCCACGGACTCGGTTGGTGATGTCGTCGCGGATCAGGTCCATCCGTTCGTCTCCCTCGATCCCGTCATTGGAGGGCTCGATCGTGTCCCAACGTTCCATTGGTGCCTTCGGTGGCTGGTCGAGTGTGGCCTCGGCGCCGATTAGGACGACCCGGTCTATGGTGCCCAGCAAGGCCGGATCAACAGGTTTTGGGTGTTCGCCGTTCATGGTGGCGCCGATGCGTTCGACGCTTGCCCGAGATGCCTCGTTCACTGCGGTTCCTGGTCGGGTGCCCGCAGAGAACACCGCGACCTCAGGTGCCAGGTGGCGGGTGATGGCGGCGGCCATCTGTGACTTCCCGGCGTTCTTGACGCACACGAACAGGACTGCGGGGCGGGGCTTTTCAGGCATGGATTGTCTCCGGGGGTGTGTGGGTGAACCTGTTGCGTAGGGCGAGGGAGACGTAGACCAGCCCGACCAGGACGGGGACCTCGATGAGGGGGCCGACGACACCGGCGAGGGCTTGTCCGGAGGTGACTCCGAAGGTGGCGATCGCGACGGCGATGGCCAGTTCGAAGTTGTTGCCTGCGGCGGTGAACGCCAACGTGGTGGTGCGTTCGTAGCCGAGGCCGACAGCCCGCCCGAGGGCGTACCCGCCGCCCCACATGAGAGCGAAGTAGACCAGCAGCGGGAGCGCGATCCGGGCCACGTCCAGCGGGTGACCGGTGATCTGGTGGCCCTGCAACGCGAACAGGATGACGATCGTGAACAACAGGCCGTACAGGGCCCAAGGCCCGATCCGGGGCAGGAACTTCTCCTCGTACCAAGTACGCCCCTTGGCCTTCTCCCCGAGGCGGCGGGACAGGTACCCGGCCAGCAGCGGGATGCCGAGGAACACCAGGACGGACCCGGCGATCTTCCACGCGGACACGTCCAGGTGTTCCTGATGCAGGCCGAGCCAGCCGGGCAGCACCGACAGGTAGAACCAGCCCAGGACGGCGAACATGATGACTTGGAAGACGGAGTTGATCGCAACCAGCACGGCGGCGGCTTCCCGGTCGCCGCAGGCCAGGTCGTTCCAGATGACCACCATCGCGATGCACCGGGCCAGGCCGACGATGATCAGCCCGGTGCGGTAGGTGGGCAGGTCGGGCAGGAACACCCAGGCGAGGGTAAACATCAGCAGCGGCCCGATCACCCAGTTCAGCACCAGCGAGGTGACCAGCAGCCGCCGGTCCCCAGTGACGGATTCCAATTTGTCGTAGCGGACCTTGGCCAGGACCGGGTACATCATGATCAGCAGCCCGAGCGCGATCGGCAATGAAACGCCCTGAATGTCAACGGCGCTCAACGCGTTGTCCAGGCCAGGGATAGCGCGGCCGAGCAGTATCCCGGCGACCATCGCGGCGCCGATCCAGACCGGCAGGAACCGGTCCAGAGTGGACAGTTTCCCGACCACCGCATCATGGGCCGGAGCCTGTTGGGTTGTGGTCATCAGGACAGACCACCCGTGGTGGACAGGCCGCCGAGGCTGACCGGTTGCGGACCGACCGGGCCGCAGCAGCCGCCGCCGGAGCCTTCCTCGGAGTCGAACAGACCCGCGCCGCCACACACGCCGGTGTCGGGCAGGGTGAGTTCCACCTGGCCGGCGGCGTCCAGGTCGCCGGCCAACGCCGCGGCGATGGAACGGACCTGCTCGTACCCGGTCATCGCCAGGAACGACGGGGCACGCCCGTAGGACTTCATCCCGGCCAGGAACAAACCCTCCTCGGGTTGGGCCAGGACGTCATACCCGTGGGGTTGCACCGACCCGCAGGAGTGCCAGTTCGGGTCGATTTCCGGGGCGAGCTTGGCCGGTGCCTGCAACCGCTGATCCAAGTCCAGGCGCACCTCGGACAAGAACGACAGGTCGGGCCGGAACCCGGTCACGCACACCACCTGATCCAGGCCCTCGATACGGCGACCATCAGAAGAGACCAACACCACCCGGCCATCAGCATTGTTGTCGGTGCCGCTGTTGCTGTCCTCGTCTTCGACGGCGATGGTGCGGAACCCGGTGACGACCTCGATCCGGCCATCGGTGACGGCTTCACGGACCCGGGCGCCCAGGGCGCCACGGGCCGGAAGTTCATCGGCGTCGCCGCCGCCGTACGAGTTACCGACCGTCCCGCGGCGCAGCACCCACACCACCCGTGACCCGGGGTGTGGACCTCGTCGCTGGTGAGCGCGATCAGCGACGTCAGCGCTGACGCGCCGGAGCCGACGACCGCGACGGCCTTACCCGCGCACGGGTTGCCGTCCGCTGTGGCGTCCGGCATGCCGTACAGAATCCGGTCGGCGTGCGCGGTCTCACCGGACACCGGGTATCCCTCCGAACCCAGCGGATTCGGCACACTCAACGTGCCGGTCGCGTCGATCACGGCCCGCACGAAAACACGCTCGATCGACCCATCGGAGGACTGCACGTGCAGCACGAACGGTTGCTCGTCGCGGCCGGACTCCACCAGCAGGTCCCGATCCAGTCGCGACACACCGACCACGGTGGAACCGGTGCGGACCCGGTCGCCCAGCACTGCCGCCAACGGGGCCAGGTAGTCCGTGATCCACGCGGTGCCGGTCGGGTACCGCTTCCCGTTCGGTGCCGTCCATCCGGTCGGTGCCAGCAGTTTCTCCGCAGCAGGAGAGGTCAGTTCGGACCACGGGGAGAACAACCGCACATGCCCCCAAGTTCGCACCCCGGCCGCCGGTTCGTCGCTTTGCTCGAAGACCACGACCTGTTGGTCGCGGCTGACCAGCTCCGCAGCGGCGGCCAGACCGACCGGTCCGGCACCGATCACAGCGACCGGAAGCTCTTGGAGGACAACGGAAACCATCAGCGACCACACCTTCTGACTAGACGACTGATTAGATGAATGTCGATATGGCCAGCGTTGCGTATTGCATCGATGATTGTCAATATGGTGTGGTGACCGCAACCAAGACGACCCGCACACCACCCACCGCGACGCCGGTGTGCGACACCGCATGCGCCCCAGGAGACGGCCTCGACGCCGCAACCGCCGAGCGCGCCGCGGCCGTCTTCAAAGCGCTCTCAGACCCAGTCCGGCTCCGGTTGTACACCCGGATCGCGTCCTGTGCGGGCGAGACGTGTGTGTGTGACATCCAAGACGTCGGCGTCTCCCAACCCACCGTGTCCCACCACCTACGCAAACTGCGCGAAGCCGGACTCATCGACTGCGAACGCCGCGGCACCTGGGTCTACTACTGGCCCATCGCCGAAGGACTCGACCCACTGAGCGCCGTGGGCGCACGTCCCCGGTAGTCGGGTTCGGGTGCGCCACCCAAATCAGGGGCGACCAGCCGACCCGGACGACATTGCGGCCCACACGTCCCGCCGGGGTGAGCCCTGCCGGTCCCGTCACCGGGGCACCCAGGATGTCGAACTGGCGACCTGGATCCTAAAGCTTTAGTATGTGCGTATGCACGCAGATACGCATCCACCAGTGTGGGCTGACGACGTGGTGAACCTCGCGGTCGAGGTTCTGCGGGTCCTGGCCGATCCGACCCGTTTGCAGGTGGCCGGGCTGCTGCTGGATGAGGAGGAGTCGGTATCCGATCTGGCCGCCACGCTCGGCAAGCCCGGTCCGTCTGTTTCTCAGCACCTGGCGAAGATGCGGATGGCCCGATTGGTCACCACTCGCAAGCAGGGCACTTCGGTGCTGTACCGGGTGGAGAACGGGCACGTCCGGCAGCTGGTGATCGACACCATCGGTCACGTCGAGCACCTGCTGGACGACATCCCGGCCCACCACCGCATCGCCGGCGGCGCGTCATGACCCACCCCCACGACCACGAACGCCACCATGACCATGCCCACGATGATGGGCACGACCACAGCCACTCGGGTGGCCGGTGGGCTCGCTTCCGGCATACTGTCTCCGACCTGACCGGCGGGCATTCCCATGACACCGCCGACCAGGTCGATGAGGCGTTGGAAGCGGACGCCCGCGGCCGTCGGGCATTGTGGATCAGCCTGGTCGCGTTGGCGGCCACCGCCATCCTGCAAGCCGTTGTGGTGGTCTTCACCGGATCCATCGCCTTGCTGGGCGACACCCTGCACAACGTGGCCGACGCCGCGACCGCGATCCCGCTGCTGATCGCGTTCTGGCTGGCCAAACGCCCCGCGAACGACCGCTACACCTACGGGTACGGGCGCGCCGAAGACCTCGCCGGGCTGTTCGTCGTCGCGATGATCACCCTGTCCAGTGTGCTGGCCGGCTGGGAAGCCATCAGCCGGCTGCTGAATCCGCACGACGTGTCCCACCTGTGGGCCGTCGCGGCCGCCGGTGTCATCGGTTTCGCAGGCAATGAATTAGTCGCCCGGTACCGCATCCGCGTCGGCCGCCAGATCGGGTCCGCCGCCCTGGTGGCCGACGGGTTGCATGCCCGCACCGACGGGTTCACCTCCCTGGCAGTCGTTGTCGGCGCGGCCGGCGTTGCGGCCGGGCTGCCCTGGGCCGACCCGGTCATCGGGCTAGTGATCGCGATGGCGATCCTGGGTGTGCTGCGCTCGGCCGTCAAGCAGGTCGGCGCCCGCCTGATGGATGCCGTCGACCCCGACCTGGTCGCCCACGCACGCGAAGTCATCCTCGACACCCAAGGCGTCATCGGGGTCCGGTCGGTCCGGTTGCGGTGGATCGGTCACACCCTGCACGCCGAAGCCGACGTCACCATCGCCGACGACATCTTTGCCGAAACCGCACACGACACCGCGCACCGCGTCGAACGACGGCTCACCACCCAGATCCCCCGGCTCACCGCCGCGCTGATCCATGTCAGCCCGCTGCGAGCACACGCAACGGTGAACTGAACCGAACCGCAGCAGGCGCTATCATCGGAAGATGGCGATGTTTATGAAGGCAGTCGCGGCCACCCCCGCAGCTGGTGACGAGGTCGAGGCATTGACAGCCGCGGCGTGCATGTTCAAAAGCTTGGGTGACCCGACCCGATTGGCGATCGTGCAGCACTTGGCACTTGGAGAGCACCGAGTGGTGGACATGACCGCGCACCTGGGGTTGGCGCAGTCGACGGTCTCGGCGCACCTTGCCTGCCTGAAGGACTGTGATCTCGTCGCGTCCCGGCCCGTGGGCCGAGCCTCGATGTTCTCCTTGAAACATCCTGAGTTACTGGACCTGCTCCGACAGGCCGAGGTGCTGCTGGGAGTGACCCGGGACGCGGTGACGCTGTGCCCGACCTTTGGCGCGGCCGCAGCGGAGCTGCGGTGACGGTGTCAGCCGCGGTGGCTCCCGAGTCAGACCGGGCGCGGCTCGGTCGGCGGGCTCAACTGCTGGCGGCGGCCACCGTCGGATACAACCTGGTCGAAGCGGTGGTGGCTGTGTCCGCAGGCCGGGTCGCGGGATCGTCGGCCCTGGTCGGGTTCGGCCTGGACTCGGTGGTCGAGGTGTCCTCAGGGCTGATCATCTTGTGGCAGTTCCGCCACCACCTCCCCGAGTCCCGGGAAGCGCAGGCGCTGCGACTGATGGCCTGCGCGTTCTTCGCCCTGGCCGCCTACGTAACCGTCGACGCGGTCCGCACACTCGCCGGATCCGGTGCCCCGCACACCTCCACGGTCGGGGTGGTCCTGGCTGCCCTTTCCCTGGTCGTGATGCCGTTCCTGTCCTGGGCGCAGCGAAGGACCGGGCGGGCGCTGGGCTCCGGGTCGGTAGTCGCGGATTCCAAGCAAACCTTGCTGTGCACCTACCTGTCGGCGGTGCTGCTGGCGGGGTTGTTGCTGAACGCCGGGCTGGGCTGGTGGTGGGCCGACCCTGTCGTGGGGTTGATCATCGCCGCCGCCGCCGTCCGCGAGGGCGTGCAGGCCTGGCGCGGCGAGTCCTGCGGTTGTGTGGCGCCAACCGAGCAGACTGACAACGCAGACGCTACCGCGTGCGAGTGCGCGCCCGGGTGCGCCGACTGGTGCTGCCAGCCCAAGCCTGCTGTCACGGACGTGTCCGTCGGGAGACGGACCGCGTGAGTACACCACCTGCGGACAAAGGAAGGTGCGCCGGCGTCCCGTCCGACGACACGGCTGGGCACGCCGCATCTGCGGTCACCGGACCGCCCGGACACGGCCACGACGGGGGGCACGGTGACGGTCACGCACACGGGGTCGCCGCGGACGCTGACCGGCGGTACCTGCGTGGCGCGCTCATCCTGTTGGCCCTGTTCATGGTCGGCGAGGTCATCGTCGCGTTCGTGTCCGGGTCGCTGGCGCTGTTGTCCGATGCTGGGCACATGCTGTCCGACGTCGGTGCCATCGCCGCCGCGCTGTGGGCGATGCGACTGGCCGCCCGCCCCGCGAAGGGGGCGTGGACGTTCGGGTGGAAACGCGCCGAGATCCTGTCCGCGGCCGGCAACGGGATCACCTTGCTGGTGGTCTCCGGAGTGGTCGGCGTCGAGGCGATCCGACGCCTGATCACCCCGCCCACTGTCGAGGGTGGACCGGTCCTGGTCGTCGCCCTGGTCGGGGTCGCGGTCAACATCGGCGCCGCGTGGTTGCTGGCCCGGGCGAACCGGACCAGCCTGAACGTCGAGGGCGCCTACCAGCACATCCTGACCGACCTGTACGGCTTCATCGGCACCGTGATCGCCGGGATCATTATCCTGATCACCGGGTGGGCCCGCGCCGACGCCGTCGCGTCCCTGGTTGTGGTCGCGCTGATGTTGCACGCCGCCTGGGGGCTGCTGCGCGACTCGGGGAGGGTGCTGCTGGAAGCCGCCCCGGAAGGGATCGACCTGAACGACATCCGCACCCACCTGCTCGGAGTCGACCACGTCGTCGACGTGCACGACCTGCACGTGTGGACCGTGACCACCGACCTGCCCGCCCTGTCCGCGCACCTGGTTGCCGAGGACTCCTGCTTCACCGACGGACACACCCGGCAACTACTGGACCAGGTCCAAGCCTGCCTCGGTGGCCACTTCGACCTTGAGCACTCCACCTTCCAGCTCGAACCAGCCACCCATGCCACGCACGAGCACGGCCTCCACTGATCAAACGACAGCACGAACGGAAAGCATGATCATTGACGACGCCGGCAGCTCGATCGGCACACCGCTGCACCCGCGAACGGGCGCGGAGACGCAGTCGGTCACGACCTCGGTTCGTTGGCGGGCGCTGCTTCTGGGATGCGTCACGGCAGCTGTTCTGTCGGCTCTGTTAGCAGGCGTCATAGGTTATCGCCTCGGCCACGCCGTGCCCGACGGCAACAGCGCCGAGGCAGGCTTTGCCCGCGACATGCAGGTCCACCACTCCCAGGCCGTCCAGATGGCCTTCATCATCCGGGACAAGAGCAAGAATCCAACGATCAGGACGATCGCCTACGACGTCATCAGCACCCAGCAACAACAGGCCGGCCAAATGTTCGGATGGCTCGAGCTATGGCGGTTACCTCAGGCGGCAACACAGCCACCGATGTCCTGGATGCCGACGACTCACGTCCGTCAGACAGCGACACATCGGGGTCCAAGGATGCCGGGGATGGCGTCGGAGTCGCAGCTCAGCCAGTTGCGGTCTCTCGTCGGCGCGGCCGCGGACCGACGCTTCCTGACACTCATGATCGCCCACCACCGTGGTGGAGTCACGATGGCCGAGGCCATCCAGCCCCTTACCCATAACGCCGCCGTAGACTCTCTCGCTGCCGCGATCGAGACGTCGCAACGGGCCGAGATTGCTCAGATGTCCCGTCTGCGCGCGACGCTGTGACGAAGCCAGTGCTCGGCTGAGGGACACTGCTAGGCCAGCGCGACGGGCCGCAAGTCAATGCGCGAGCCGTCCTCGTGCCCAACCGGTCCGAGGCGTCATTTCACCGGCGACCCGGTGCCGCCGGTGCAGGGAGCGCCAGGCTCGGGGGTCTGGGGACCCTGCTTGTATTTGGACACGAACGCCTGCAGCCGCTTATCGGTCGCGGTCGGCAGCCGCAGTTGAACACCCCACGCAGACGCGACCACTGGTGCGGGTAGGCCTGGGTACGGCGAAAGTGTCAGGTACGTCTGCCCACCGACCAGTTCCCGCAACGCCTTGACCTGCGCGGCGGGCAGCGATGGTTGATAAGTGATCCAGACGGCTCCGTGCTCAAGATCGTGGACGGCGTTCTCGTTTCGCACCGGCGCAGAGTAGATGCCGCAGTTCAACCAAGTGGGGTCGTGGTCGCCTCCGACCGGGGGCGTCTGCGGGTATCGCACCGTGGTGGTGACATGGCCGGGTCGGGATACCGGGTAGGTCTTGACTGCCCCCAGTGATACCTGCGCGGGCCGGTTGGCGAGCACGGCCCACGAAGCCCCGCCGCCCACGACGACGAGCGCGGCGACGACCGCTGCGACCCACATCATTGTGCGTCGGCGGGACTGGGTGCTCTGTTGCCGCCGCAGCTGGTCCAGGCGAACTTGTCGGGCACTCAGGTCCGGTTTTGATTTCCGTGGTGTCATCGCCTCGGGTCTCTCGTGTGATCGTCGGTTGGTGCGGTGGGCGGCAGTTGGGTGCGGAGGCCGGTCACAACTGCGGGTTCGTGGCGCTTGATTCGCAGTCAGCCACCAGTGCGGGGCGCCGACTTGGCCGTTCCCGACCACGTCTTCCCCTGATCCTTGCTGGCGTAGATCACCGCGCGCTGGTCCCGCAGGACTCCAGCAAGCACCGTGCCGCCGGGGCCGAAGGTGACGGCGGAGGTTCCCGCTGGAACGCTGAACGGTTGCCAGGTGGCGCCGCCGTTGCGGCTGGTAGCGGCACCTGTCATGCCGACGACGACGAGTTGGCGGGTGTCAGCGGGGTTCCAGGCGGCCGCCAGGGCGCCGACCGGGCCGCCAGCGGGATGCCAGGTGCGGCCACCGTCGACGGTGCGCATCAGCCCGGTTGCCATGTCGGGTGCGAGGGCGCGGGAGGGGTTCTTCGGGTCGACCAGGATGGTGCCCATGAAGTCCTGCCCTTGACGCGCAGTGCGCAGATCCCAGGTGCGGCCGCCGTCTTCGGAGGCGAACAAGCCGGCTTGCGGGGACCCCAAATAGAGCATTGTTCCGGCGCCGCCGAGGGCGTGCACGTCGGAGACTGGCGCCGTGACCTTGGTGAATGTGGTTCCTTCATCCACCGAGCGGAACAGGCCCGGGTGACCACCGACAAGCAGGCTGCTCCCTGAGGAGGCCCAGCCCATAGCATCAGCGCCGGTCAGCGACGCAATCGGTCGCAGGTGCTGGCCCCCATCCGTTGAGGTGACCACGGCGTCATGACCTCCCACGTACAGGGTGTCGCCGTTGAAAAAGACCGTGTGCAGGTCTCCGCCGATCTGTGTGCCCGCCTGGCTGTCAGCCGCCGACCGAGACCTCGACGCTGCGAAAGTCAGGGCTGTTACCCCGGTGACAATCGCGAGTACCACACCGATCGCCAGCCACATCCAGCGGCGGGTCCGGCCGCCGGTCGTGGCCGCCAAGGTCGTCGGGATGGTTCGCTTGAGATGAGGCACGCGCACACTCTACTAGGCTGATTAGGAAGTGCTTGGCGGGTCGGCGCTCTTGCCTAAGCCGCTTAGGATGTGCACACGAAGTCTACGACTGGAGAAGGAGTCCTGCAGATGCCGCGCTTTGGCGACCTGGAGGCCGCGATCATGGACCAAGTGTGGGCGCTCGGCGACCCGGTCCGAGTCCGGGATGTGCTGGAGGAACTCCAGCGCAGCCCGGTGCCGGCATACACCACGGTGCAGACGGTGATGGACATCCTCTTTCGCAAGGGATGGCTGACCCGACGCAAGCACGGGAGGGCCAACCTGTACGCCGCTGCGGCCAGCAGGAGGACTATGTCGCACAGCTGATGGGTGAAGCCCTCGCCGAGGCCAAGGACCGCTCGGCCGTACTGGTGCGGTTGGTAGAGGAAATGGACCCCGTCGAGTCCGCCGAACTTCGCACGCTGCTCGAGGCCGCCCGCTCCGACCGCTCGGGTCCTGATTCCGGGGGCGCACAATGACCACGGCGGTAGTTCTGTTGAGTTACGCCGCCATGGCCGCAATGGTCGGCCCTTGGATGCTCTTGACCGGCGGCTGGAGCGACCGGGCGCCGCGACTGGCAATTGTTGCGTGGCAATGCCTGACCGTGTCCGTCGTGGCAGCGGTTGCCCTCGCTGGCGTCGCCCTGCTGATTCCCACCGCCAGCGTCAGCGGAGGCCTCGCAGAGTTACTGCGCGCATGCGCGATGGCGCTGAGCGCCCAGTACTCGTCGCCCGGCGGGGCGGCAGCTGCCGCGACGGGGGCAATCCTGATGACAACCGTCCTAGGACGGCTGGCCTGGTGCCTCACCGTCGTGCTGGCGGACGCGCGCCGCCGCAGGTCCCGCCATCGAACCGCCCTGGACCTGGTCGGTACGACGGTTCCCGGCCTGGGTGCCGTAGTGCTGAGCGCCGACCAGCCAGCGGTGTACTGCCTGCCCGGGCGCCATCGGCGGATCGTCGTCACCTCGGGCGCATTGCAGCTCCTGACCGAGGAACAACTCACGCTGGTGCTTCGCCATGAGCAAGCCCACGCACGGCAGCGGCACGATCTGGTTCTCGCGTGGTCACAGACAGCCGCAAAGGCGTTCCCTCGGGTGCCACTGTTTGCGACCGCCCGTGCCGAGAGCGCGCGGTTGGTTGAACTGCTAGCCGACGACGTGGCTATCGGCCACGACGGGAACCGTCTCGCCCTCGCTGACGCCCTCTTGACACTGAGCAGCGCGTCCGCGCCAGTTGCGGCACTGGCTGCGGGCGGCTCGACCGCCGGGGCGAGGGTCCGTCGCCTCATCAACCCGCACAGACCGCTAGGCCGCGTCAGCACGGCTCTGGTCGCATCGGCGGCCATAGGGATGCTGCTATTGCCGGTAGCGGTGGCGGTAGGTCCGGCAGCGTCGGCGACCCAGATGGACTACTGCCCAACTGGCACGCCCGTAGCTGCCGCCTCGATGCCCAGCGCGGCCGGATGAGGGCCTCGTGCCGCTGGCTGCGGGCGTCGCCCCGATTACTACTAATCTCCTTAGTTGTTTCGTGTATGGTTCTTGCGTAACGACTCATGGAGAGGCTCAGCGATGAATTGGTTGTACGCCCTACCAGTCCTGGCATGTCCCGTTGGGATGGGGCTGATGATGTGGCTGATGATGCGCCCGGGACGGTCCCAGAGCCCCAGTGCCGACCCAGTGTCAGGCAATGAGATCGAGCAGCTGCGCGCCGAGGTCAGCCGGTTGCGGCAATCCCAATTCGGCGGTTACCCACCGCATGGCGATGGTGTCCTGCTGGACAAGCGCTAGACGCCCTCCAACAACCTGGTCCGCAGCCCGAGCCGAGCAAACACGTGGATCCACGGCGCGCCCCGGCTTCCGAGCGCCCGGTGCCCTCGGTGATATCAGCACACACCCCAGACTGGAGCGATCCCGGATGCCCGACAGCCCACCTGCCCCACCGTCCATGCCTGCCCGCTGGCGACGGCACCGACGGCTCGTGCGGCTCGGCCAGGCGCTGATGCTCATCGGCCTCGTCATCGCGGCCGTGCACGCGGTGATGCACATGGGCGGCAACCCCTCCGGTTGGACCGACCTGACCGTCGGCTACCCCACCGCCGCCGTCGTTGCGTTCGCAGGGGCCATCCTGGCCGGCCGGGCGGAGCCGAAGGCATGAACCGATGAGCGCGCCATCCCTCAACCCGGCGCTGGGCATCGGCTACCGGCCCGTGCCGGGAGTTTTGGGGATCTCCCCGCACGGACTTCTCGCGGCGGTGGGCATCTTCGTCGGGTACTGGGTCCTGCGGCGGCTGACGCGCCGGAACGACCTGCCATGGGATGTGCTAGAGCGGGCGATCCTGTGGGCGATACCCGCGGGAATCGTGGGAGCCCGTGTTGACTTCGTGCTGTCTCACCCCGGCCAGTTCGACTCCGTCGGCAGCGTGCTACAGATCTGGAACGGCGGCTTGGCCCTGTTTGGCGGGCTGATCGTCGCGATCACGGTGGCCCTCTTGGTGCTACACCACAACCACCTGCCGCTACGTCTCGTGCTGGATCTTGCCGCCCCGGCAATCGCGCTGGCCATCGGCATCGGTCGCGTTGGCGACCTGCTGCTCACCGATCACCTGGGCAAACCAACCACCTCGGCGTTCGCGCTGGCATACCGGGTGCCGTTCGGCGCCGACCTGGCACCCGGGTTCGGCCCCAGCCCCGCGCGCCCCCCAGGCGTTGGGGAATCCTGCGCCGACGTCGGACGGTTTTTCGCCGGGTGCAGCTACCACCTGACACCGGCATATGACCTTGTCGGTGCCCTGATCCTCGCCGCCTTCCTCTGGTGGCTGTTGGTGCGGCGCCCGCACCCGGAAGGCGCCGTGTTCGCCCTGTTCGTCATCGGGTACGCCACCCAACGGCTCATGATCGACGCCACCCGCGCCGTCGACGAGCGGCCACTGTGGGGTATGACCGGCACGCAACTGGCCGCGTTCGTGCTCGCGTTGGCCGGCGTGGCCTGCATCGGCTGGCTGTACACCCGGGACCGGTCGTTGCGCTGCGCACCCCGGCGCCTGACGTGAATCGGCCCGCTGTGCGCCGGCGCCACATGCTGCTGGCCGTGCTGGGCCTTGCCGGAACCGGTGCGCTGGCCGGCTGCGGCACCACCAACCCGGACTCGGTCGCGGCGCAAGCGCAGGGCGGCGACCAGAAGGGGTACGTCGCCGGCGACGGAACCGTCGCCCAGATCGCACAGGCTGACCGAGGCAAGCCGCTCCAGCTGTCCGGGGCGACCATCGACGGGGCCACCTGGTCGCTGGCCGGCCGCACCGGAGGCGTCGTGGTCAACGTGTGGGGCTCCTGGTGCCCACCGTGCATCCAGGAGACGCCGGACTTGAAGAAGGCCTACACCCGTCTGCGGGCCGCCCGACCGGGAGTCGCGTTCGTCGGCGTGGATATCAAGGAATCGGCGGCGTCGGCGCAGTCCTTCGTCGTGAAGAACCGTATCCCCTACCCGTCACTTGCCTACGAGGGCGGCAAGTCACTGCTGGCATTGCACGGGATGGCCCCGGCGACCCCGACCACCCTGGTGCTGGACCAGCAGGGCCGGATCGCCGCCCGGGTGCTGGGCCCGGTTGACGCGACGACCTTGGTCGGGCTCGTGCAGGACGTCATCCCCAGCACACCGGCCGCAGGTACCCGGTGATCCAGCAGCTGGCCGCGGGACCATTCGCGCTGGCGCTGGCGGTGGCGGTGCTGGCCGGGCTGGTCTCGTTCGCCTCCCCGTGCGTGCTGCCACTTGTGCCCGGGTTCCTCGGCTACATCACCGGGCTGTCCGACGTCGCGCTGGAACACCGCCGCCGATCCCCGATGCTCCTGGGCGCGGTGTTGTTCGTGGCCGGCTTCTCCAGCGTGTACCTACTGACGGCCGTTGCGGTCTCCGCCCTGAGCCTGCGACTGCAGGTCCACCAGCCGCTGCTGCTGCGGATCGGCGGCGCACTGGTCCTCGTGATGGCCGTCCTGTTCCTTGGAGTCGGCAGCCGGTTCGCCCGGGCACCGTCCTGGCGACCCGCGGCCGGGTTGGCCGGAGCCCCGCTGCTGGGGGCGGTCTTCGGACTCGGCTGGAGCCCGTGCCAGGGACCGGCGCTGGCCGCGATCCTCGCGATGGCCGCGCCGCTATCGGCGCAGGCCCACACCGTGACCCGCGGCGCCGCCCTTGCCGCCGCGTACTGCGCCGGCCTCGGGGTCCCCTTCATCGTGATGGCCGGCGCCTACCAGCGCGCCGGACGCGTGAGCGGCTGGCTACGCGTGCACCATCGGCCGATCCAGGTCACCGGCGGCCTGGCCCTGGCCCTGGTCGGGACCCTGATGGTGACCGGCGTCTGGGAAGTCGCGATCACCTGGCTCCAGTCCCGGCTGGTGTCCCAATTCCAGACGGTGCTGTAGATCATGGCCACCGCACCCGCCCGCGCGAAGCCACGCGCCGGTGACGTACGCCAGCCCCGACTCGGACCGCTCGGGTGGGGCAGGTGGGTATGGCGCAACCTGACCAGCATGCGCACCGCGCTGTTCCTCCTGCTGCTGCTGGCCGTCGCAGCGGTCCCCGGATCGGTGTTTCCACAGCGCAACATCGACGCCGGGAAAGTCACCCGGTACCTGGCCGCGCACCGAGGCAGCGGGCCATGGATGGACCGGCTCGGCTTCTTCGACGTGTACGCCTCCCCGTGGTTCTCCGCGGTCTACCTGCTGCTGTTCATCTCACTGATCGGCTGCATCCTGCCCCGCACCCGAGTCCACCTGCGCGCGCTGACGTCCCGGCCACCGAAGCCACCGCGCCGACTGGACCGCCTTCCCGCACACACCCACATCGTCACCGCCGTGTCAGCAGAGCAGGCGTTGGGGGCGGCCCGCCAGGCGTTGCGCGGCCGGCCCGGCCGACTCGGGAAGAGCCGCGGCAGGTTCCGCGTTCACGGCCACGACCGGGCAACCCTGTCCGCTGAGAGCGGCTACCTGCGCGAGACCGGCAATCTGGCGTTCCACATCGGCCTGTGCCTGGTCATCGTCGGGGTGGCCATCGGTCACCTGTGGAGCTGGCGCGCCGATGTCATCGTTCCCGAAGGCAGCGGCTTCTCCACCGCACTGGGCTCCCTGGACACGTTCAGCGCCGGGCCACTGGTCAACCCGGCGGACCTGCCCTCGTTCAACCTGAACGTCACCAAGATGAACGTCACCTTCGAAGACAAGGTCGGCGGCAGCCAGTTCGGCAAGCCGCGCAAGTTTTTGGCCGACGCCACCGTGGACACCGGCACCGGCGGGCCACACCCGGCGCAGATCGCGGTCAACAGCCCGTTGCGGATCGGCGACGCGGAAGTGTTCCTGTTGGGCAACGGGTACGCACCCGTCCTCACCGTCCGCGACGCCAAGGGCGCGGTCGTCTACCAGGACGCCACCCCGTTCCTGCCGCAGGACGGTAACTACCTGTCCACCGGCGTCGTCAAAGTAACCACCGCCGCACCCCAGGAGCTGGGGCTGGACGGGTTGTTCCTGCCCACCGCCGACCAGAACTTCACTCGTGGACCCACCTCCCTGTTCCCCGGGTTGCGCAACCCGGTCCTGGTGGCATCGGTGTGGACCGGGAACCTGTTCCCCGGCAACGCACCACAGTCCGTGTACACGCTGGACACCAGCCAGATGAAACGGCTGACCAAACCTGGTGGGGCTCCGCTGCTGATTCGCCTGGCACCCGGGCAGACCGTCCAGCTGCCCGACGGGCGCGGCTCGATCAGCTTCGACCGGACGGTTCGCTGGGCCGGCCTGTCGGTGCGGCACACCCCCGGCAAGACCCTCACGCTGCTGGCCGCACTGGCCGCGGCCGCCGGACTGATCACCTCCCTGCTGGTCAAGCGGCGCCGCGTCTTCATCCGCGTCACACCCGACCCGAGCGCCGGGGACCAGCCCGGCGCCGTGGTGACCATCGGGGCATTGGCCAAAGGCACCGACCCCACCCTCACCGCCGTGGTGCACGAGCTCGCCGACCACATCGCACGCCTGACCAGTCAGGCGCCCCCCGACAGGAGACTGTAATGATCCATCCCGCGCTTGCCCCGTACGCCAACCTGGCCGTCTACACCGCCATGGGCCTGTTCACCGTCACACTGATCTGCTTCGCGCTCTACATGGCCGCCCGCACCCGGCCCCTGGGAGCCGCGATCGTGGCTGAGGCCCGCACGCCGGTCAGTGTGTCCGGAAGCCATCACCTGGCTGCCGCCGATGGTCACTTCGAGACCCCCGAGCAGTCGCCGCTGGCAGCCGCAGCATCCGACCCCCGCGACTCCAGGCACGCCCGGCAAATCGCGGCCGTCGCGGTCAACCTCACGTACCTGGGCGCCGCCTGCCTCCTGGCAGCGGTCGTGCTGCGCGGCATCACCGTGATGCGACCGCCCAACGGCAACATGTACGAATTCACCATCGCCGCCAGCGCGGCAGCCGCCACCGTCTACGCGGCCCTGGCCAGACGCCGACACTGGGAATGGCTTGGGGCATTCGTCACCGGATTGATCCTGGCCGCGCTGATGGCCGCCGTGCTGCTGTTCTACACCGGCGCCGCCCAACTCTTGCCGGCGCTGCAAAGCTACTGGCTCGGCATTCACGTCACCATCGCCATCTGCGCCGTCGGATTCTTCACCATCGCGTTCCCGCTCAGCCTGCTGCAACTGGCCCAGCGCCGCCGCCACACCCACCCCACTATGGCTGGACACCGGCTGCTCGCCGTCGTACCGGATGCCGAGACTCTGGAGCGCGCCGCCTACGGCATGAACATCGTTGGCTTCATCCTGTGGACCTTCACCCTCATCACCGGAGCCATCTGGGCGCAGGAAGCCTGGGGCGCCTACTGGCAGTGGGACCCCAAAGAGGTCTGGACCTTCATCGTCTGGATCGTGTTCGCCGCACACCTGCACGGCCGCGCCACCGCCGGCTGGCAATCCAAGCGCGCCACCTACATCGCTCTAGCTGGATACCTGGCCGTGGTGGCCAACTTCACCCTGGTCAATCTGTCGTCCACCTTCGCCGGCATGCACAACTACTCCGGCATGTAACGAAAAGCCCAATGACCTACCGAACACACCTGGCCGCGAAATTGATCAACCTGTCGTACGCCGCACCCTGGCGGGTCAGTGCCGCTGCATCAGTAGATCCGCGCGCCCCTGCTGCCGGAACTCCAGGACCACCATCGCGGCGATCGCGATGGCGTAGGCGACACGTCGACGTCTCGGGGTCCAGGCGCAACGAACTGCGATCCAGCGGTGTGTCGCCAGACCGACCAGGAACCGCGCCAGAGCCAACGCCGCCGTTACCGTGGCCAGGATCCCTAGCGGGTTATACCGCCACGCCGCCTGCAGATGACCTTGAGCTGTCAGTCGCGCTGCCCGGGTCCCGCCGCACAGCGGATCCATAATGCCCGCGTCGTGGAACGGACTGTGAATGTCGACCGGCGGCAGGCCGAAGACAGCCATCATTACTGCGACGACCAGCCCGGCGACACCCGTGATGCTGAGTAACAGCATCTGGTCGGACCGGTCGATCCTCATCGAGACGGCGGGCACTCCCTCAGGAGCACCAGATTTGAGCACCACGCCTCCCAACGGTAAAGCATCCGACTCGGTTTCTTCGTCGCCGACGCTACCGATCATCACGATCACGTGGCCGCAGGCGTGATAGCCCGTAGAACGGTCCCGATGTCGTCCAAGAAATGGCTGAGCCGACGCGGTCACGCACGCCGACTCTCGCATCCGGTGGAGCGCCAAGGCGCTGCCGTGCGGCCAGTCAATGCTCGGTACCCTTTTCCCGTGCGGCTACGCAGCCCACGTCCATCAGCTGAGGTAGAAATCGTTGAAAAGCTACGCAGGGCGACACCGCGCGCACTCCTCGGTGGGTCGTCACCGCGCACGCACCACGCTCGCTCGTCACAAGGTCGCCATACCGGTGGTTGCCGCGGCCACCGCGTCCGCGGTCGCCGCCGGGGTCGCGGCCAGTGCGTCGCCGCTGGGCCTGATTGGTCAGAGCGGGGGTCGCCCGGCAGCTGTCGCGACTCAACGACAGTCGGTCGATTCCGCAGCAACGCGAGAGGGCATGTCGGCCGCTGATCGGCGCGCGTCGACGACGGCCCCGATGACAGCGGCGGCACGAGACCGGGCCGCGTCCCGGGATCAGACTCGGACCACGCCCAGCAGCACGAACGCGCCGCGTCCTTCCGCCGCCAGGCCAACGCCCGCTCCTGAGACGGCAACCAAGCAACCCGCAGAACACCCCACGACAAGCCGCAGCACCGGCCGCCCTCACCCCGAATGGGTGTGCGCGATCGCCGGATGCGGCGGAACATTCACCTCCGGGTTCGGCTCCCGGGTCTCACCCGGTGGTATCGGTTCGACGTATCACCAAGGTGACGACTTCGCCGCACCCATCGGTACGCCGGTGCGAGCACTCCACGACGGCGTGGTGGCTGCCGCCGGATGGAACGGCGGGGAGGGCCTGCGGGTGGCGATCGATGTGGGTAACGGCGTCGGCGCCGTCTATGCACACCTGTCCCGGCAACTGGTCGCACCCGGCGCCCGGGTGTCCGCAGGCCAAGTCGTTGCCTACTCGGGCAACAGTGGGAACTCCACCGGACCGCACCTTCATCTGGAGATCCACATCGGCGGCGCGGCGATTGATCCGTTGCCCTGGCTGCGTACGCGCGGCATCTTCTAGCACGGAGCTGACCCGGCGCACGGTCGCGCTCGATGAGTCCGCGCGGGGACGAACCACGGTCGCCGGTGGACGCATCCGGTGGTGACCACAGACATGGTCAGCGTTGCAGGGCCGTGACTCGGTGCGCGACAGCGGCACGAAAGTGCGGACACGTCACGATGTTCTCGTGGTTGCATTCCAGAGCGCACTCGATCAGGGCGAGGCAGGCCTGGGCTGCTGCGATGCGGTTTTGTAGTTCAGCACGATGCGCATGAAGGACGGAGGTCCGCTGCTGTGACGATCCGGTAGTCATCGCTCGGATCTCCGATAGCCCCAGCCCGGCCTCCTTGGCCAGCAATATCGTTGCCACCCGATACACATCATCGGGCCGATAGCGGCGGTGGCCAGCGGCAGACCGCCGTGGCGACAGCAGATCCTCGGACTCCCAATGACGTAGAACATGCGTAGCGACATCGGACAGGGAAGCCAGCTCGCCTATGGTCCAACCGGCAGCCGTTGACTTCATGTCGACATTAAGAATGATCCTCATCGTCATGTCAACGAGACCATCACCAACGGCAGCCCAGCGACACACGACAACGTCGATGATCCGCATGCTCGACCTTGCGGACGAGGTGCCCGAAGCCATCCGCATCCGACACTTCACCTACGAACTCCTGGCCCTCGATCACCGCACCCGAGTCATCGACGTGGGCTGCGGCACCGGCCTGGCGGCTGCCGAGATGTCCCGCATAGCTTCCGGAACCATTGCGCTGGATCCCGACCACTTGATGGTGCAGACCGCTTCATCGCGGTGGCCGGAGTTGGACGTACGCCGAGGAGTAGCAGAGCACCTACCGTTATCCGGGGGCTCGGTGACGGCGTACCGGGCCGACAAGGTTTTCCACCTGCTGGCCGACCCTGGACGAGCGGTGTCCGAGGCGCATCGCGTCCTTGCCCCTGGAGGCAGAATCGTATTGGTCGGTCAGGACTGGGATGGCGTCATGATCGATGCGGACGATGCCGGCCTGTCACGAGCGATCGTCCAGGCGCGAGCGGACTCCATTCCGAGCCTTCGCCCGGCCCGTCAATACCGGAGTCTGTTGCTTGATGGCGGTTTCGCTGAGGTGGCTGTCCAGGGCTTCCTCGGCGCGTTGATCCACCCCTCGATGGTCGACATAGCCATCGGCTTCGCCCAAGCCGCTGCTTCGACGGGAGCTGTAACGGCCAGCGAGGCGCTCGACTTCATTCGCGATCAACAGCAGCGTGCTGCACAGGACCGGTTCTCGGTGGGCCTGCCCGTGTGGGTCGCTGCGGCGACGCGATGAGGTGACCTCGGGCAACCCCGGTCACCTGCGATCAGGCGGACGCGTGTGCGTGAGGACGAGATCAATGACGCGGCCGACGGGGCAGGGTGAAGGTGAAGCGTGCGCCGGTGCCGGGACCGTCGCTGTCGGCGGTGAGCGTTCCATGGTGGGCTCGGGCAATGGCGCGAGAGATGGTGAGCCCGATGCCGCTGCCGGTGCTGTCACGGTCGCGCGCAAGACTCCCGCGGTAGAAGCGTTCGAAGATGTGCGGTAACTGGTCGGCGGGGATGCCGTCGCCGGTGTCGATCACGGAAATTCGTATTGACACCGTGTCGATGGTGGTCTGGACGGTCACGTCGCCACCGGGTGGAGTATGGCGCAACGCGTTGATGAGCACATTGGTCAGTGCCTGGGCGAACCGCTGGAAGTCAACGAGAACCTCGGCGTCAGCGCCATCTCTGATGGCATTGAGCAGCTGGACACCCTTGCCGGCGTACCGAGGGCTCAAGCTCTCGACCGCCGCCTGGACGACCACTTGAACGGGAGTGCACTCGAGGACCAGACCGAGTTCGCCTTCTTCGGCACGTGATACGTCATTGAGATCCTCGGCGAGTCGGTGCAGCCGGGTGATCTGGTCCCGGAAGACCCGTGCCGGCTCCGGGCCCCACCCGGTGACGCCGTCGTCGAGACCGTCGAGGTATGCCTCCAGCGTGGCGATCGGGGTGCGCAGCTCGTGGGCGAGATCGGCCAGGAGTCGGTGCCTGGTGGACTCTGTGTGTTGCAGGCGCTCGGCGACCTGATTGAACGTCCCTGTCAGGGATGCCAGCTCCGGACCCGCGGCCGCCGGCGCCGCCCGGGCGCTGTAGTCCCCGTGGGAAATGCGTTCGGCGACAGCCGCTAGTTGCACCACCGGGCGAGTCAGCCGGCGGGACAGATACCAGGTGACGGCGATAGCGGCGATCAGCGCGATGAGGACGGCCATGCCGAGCGCAATCGTGTTGGCACTGGTGTAAGCGCGCTCGATGTGCCTCAACTCGGGGGTGTTCGGCCTCTCCCCCGCCATCAGCAGATGATGATGGAACAATGGTGGCCCCACGATCGCGGCGACCCCGGCGGCCGTGATCGCGCCGCAGGTGACGACCAGCCCCTGTGCGAGCAGGAGCCGAGTGGCGATGCCCGGACCACTACCGCGCGTAGCTGGCTGCTTCATCGCGTGACCATCCGATAGCCGACACCGCGCACAGTGTCGATATACCGGGGCTCGACGGGATCGTCACCCAGCTTGTTGCGCAGATGCGCGATGTGGACATCGACCACATGCTCGTCGCCAACCCAGGCCGGGTCCCACACCTCATCAATGATTTGGCGACGCGCGAATGCCAGCGCAGGTGAGGCGGTCAGCAGCGCCAGGATGTCGAACTCGGTGCGGGTCAGCACGACAGGCTCGCCGGACAGGGTGACACGCCGGCCGGCCGGGTCAACCGCCAGGGATCCAAAGACTCGCAGCTGCGCAACGGACGGGGCCTGGTGCCGGGGCCGGCGTAAGAGGGCTTGAACGCGTGCAACGAGTTCTCGGGGGCGAAACGGCTTGGTGAGGTAGTCATCGGCGCCGACGGACAAGCCGACGATCGTGTCGACTTCTTCGGCGCGGGCGGTGAGCATCAGGATGTAGCAGTCGGTGAAAGTTCTCAGCCGCCGACACACCTCGACGCCATCCAGACCGGGCAACCCCAGGTCCAGGACGATGACATCCGGCTGTAGGCCGTGGGCGGCGTCGATCGCATCCGGTCCGGTGTGCACCAACGGCGCGGCATACCCGCCGCGTTCCAGGTAGGAGCCCACCATGGCGGCCAGGTCCTTCTCATCCTCGACGACCAGGACCGTTCGGACAGCTTCGACCATGCACCCATCATCGCCGCTGGCTCCGCAACCGCCGCCACCGGACGTCGGCTGCTGGCAGTTTCTTGATCGTTTCTTCAGGGTCCAACCGGTGTGATCGCAACATCGCGGGTACATCGTGGACGTCATGATGTGGTGGTGGCGCGACACCGGCATGACCGGCTGGGCCTGGGCGTTGCTGCTGACCTGTGTGCTGGCGCTCTGGGCGTTGGTGGCCTACGCGGCGGCCTGCCTGATACAGGCCACGCCCAACGGCAAGATGGCGCCAACTCGATCGAGGCATGACGACTGCCGTTCCGGGCGGGATCTCGCCAACCGCCCGGAAACGGGACGGCCGACGACCACAACATCGACCACGGCGAGACCGCAGTGATGACGATCGTTCGACGTGCCCCTTGACGCGTGCAGCATCTTGCGGGCGTGCGCCATACCGAGCCGGTTCCGCCAGCCAACCAATAGAAGTTCTTGAAGGAGAAATTCGTTGTTCCCTACCCGCCGTGCCCGTGTCCTGCTGTCCCTTGCTGCCGCCGCCAGCCTGACGGTGGTGGCTGGCTGCTCCTCGAACTCGTCGTCCCCCGCTGCCTCAGGGGGTCATCACGCCCCCAGTACCGCGATGGACGGTATGTCGATGGGCTCATCCTCCATGCCGACCAGCGCGTCCTCGATGGCGATGGACCACGGTGACGGCGGTCCCGTCCCGGCGGGGATGAAGCCGGCATCCGACCCCAAGTACCCAGTCGGCAGCAAAGTGATCCTGACCGCTGACCACATGGAAGGCATGGACGGTGCGCGCGCCTCTGTCGTTGGTGCCTACTCCACGTTCACCTACGCGGTGAACTACACCCCGACCACCGGCGGGTCGATGGTCAAAGACCACAAATGGGTGGTCCAGCAAGAACTCCAGGACGCCGGCCGCAAACGCCTCGCCAACGGTACGAAGGTGGTCCTCACCACCGACCACATGTCCGGGATGAAGGGCGCGCACGGCACCATCGCCAGCTCCACCGATCAGACCGTCTACGTCGTGGACTACACCGCCGGCGGCATGACGATGAAGAACCACAAGTGGGTAGTCGAGGATGAGATGAAGCCGGCCAAGTGACCCGAGGATCCCTCCAGCGTCACGAATTGCAGCCAGCAGGCGGGCTTCAAGCGATGGCTCAGCCTTGCCGCTGGAGTCTCACTCGCAGAAGGTTGAGCACCCCGGCGCAAATACCCCCTAGGGGTATCTTTAGGATGGAGTCATGAGCGCCACAGCGAAATCACTGCAGTTGTCCCGCCGCGGCCTGTTCGGCGTCAGCCTGGCGGCCGGCGCCAGCATTCTGTCCGGATGCAGCGCGTCCGGGTCGGGTTCTCCCCCACAGGACCCAGCTGGCTCGACCTCGTCGGGCGCGCGGGTCTCGCCCACTGGCGGTGCGGTTCAGCGGGCCGAGGATGCCCGGCCCGGAGGCGGGCGGACCGTGCGAGCCTCGCTGACCTCGGCCCCGATGCGGGCGAGCATCAACGGGCAGCAGGTCAGCACCTGGGGCTACGGTGACCGACTGCCCGGGCCGGTGCTGCGATCCCGCGTCGGAGACACCCTCTCGGTCGCCCAGCGCAACCGACTGGACCAAGCCACGACGACGCACTTTCACGGGCTGGCGTTGCGCAACGACGCGGACGGCGTGCCCGGGCTGACCCAGTCGGCGATCAAGCCGGGCGGGACATTCACGGCCAAGTTCAAGACCGCGCACCCGGGCACGTACTGGTATCACTCGCATGTGGAACTGCAGCGAGATCGGGGCCTGTATGGCGCACTGATTATCGAGGACCCGCACGAGCCGCTGTCCTACGACCAGGAGTGGATCCTAATCGTGGATGACTGGCTGGATGGGATCAAGGGACGCACCCCGGCCAAGCAGGCTGCGCAACTGGCCAAGGGGATGGCGATGGACCACGACATGTCGGGCATGTCTGGAATGCCGATGCCCAGCATGTCGGGTATGTCCGGGAAGGGCGGCGGTGGCACGACCAGCTCGTTCCTCGGCGGCGATGCCGGCGACGTCACCTACCCGGTGCATCTGATCAACGGGCGCGACCCGATGCGCCCGGACACATTGAAGGCCAAGCCCGGGCAGCGCATCCGGTTGCGAGTGATCAACGCCGGCGGCGACACCGCCTACCGGGTCGGCCTGCCCGGGGTGCCGATGACACTGACGCACACCGACGGCTTCCCAGTCAAGCACCAGCGCGTGGACGCGATCGTGCTGGGGATGGGCGAACGGGTCGACGCACTGATCACGGTGCCCGACCACCCGGTACCGTTCGTGGCGCTGGCCGAAGGCAAGGCCGGCCGCACCTTCGCAGTGCTCGAGTCCGGGAACGGGGCTCGCCCGACAATGTCGAGCGTGCCGAAGACGTTGACCGGCAAGGTCATCCAGTCCGGCTCGGCGACTGCTGACCCGTCCGTGCAGCTTGCCGACCGCCCGGTCGACCAGGTCCACACGCTCGCGTTGACCGGCGGGATGGCCAAGTACGACTGGGGCATCAACGGCCGGCAATTCGACGAGGCCAACCCGTTTGCCACCGCCTACGACATCCGAGCGGGGCAACGGGTGCGGATCGACTACGCGAACCACACGATGATGTGGCATCCGATGCACCTGCACGGGCACACCTTCCAGGTCGGGGCGACGGGTCCGCGCAAGGACACGGTCATCGTCAAGCCGATGCAGACGGTGTCGGTGTTCTTCGACGCCGACAACCCCGGTCAGTGGCTGACCCACTGCCACAACGCGTACCACGCGAACCGCGGGATGATGGCGGTGCTCAGTTACGTGAAGTAGCCCGGTCGAGGGGCCGGTCATACTGGAACTCGTGCAGCCGATATGCCGCGGCCCCACGATCGCCATCGCGACCGTTGTTGCACTCCTGCTCGCCGCCTGTACAGCCAGCGGCTCGGCCGACACGCCCTCGGCGCACGACCCCTCCCGATCCGAGTCGAACGGTGCATGCACGGACACGACAGTTCGAAAGCTGGTAATCGGGTTCATGCGGGCATTCAACGCCGGTGACCAACCGACCTTGCAGCGGATCTGGGCGGGGCAGGGAAACGGCTTCGACTGGTACAGCACCGACGGTCCGGGACAACGGATCGGCTCCGTCGCTCAGGACAGGGCCGGACTCGAGCGATATTTCGCTGGCCGCCACGAGGCCGGGGAACGGCTCCGGCTGACTTCGTTCCAGTTCAACGGCAACACCGCCGGCTACGGCAACTTCCAATACACGCTGATTCGCCGAGCCGACGACCTAGCGCCGACCAAATACACGGGCAAGGGCGCCGCGATCTGCACATCGACGAGATCGATGCTGGGCGTCTGGTCGATGGCCAAGACACCGACACCGAGAGCCAAAGCCGAGACCCACGCGGCCGCCGCCCTTTCCTGGCAGCGGCCGCGGTCCAGCCGTCAGGCGGCGGGGTTCGTGTGCGCCTCTCATTGGCCCCGGCCGGCCAGCGGCGCGAACCGCGGCATGATGGCCGTGGTCAGCTACGTGAAGTAGCCCGCCGAGAGCGCAGATGCGCCGGATTGCCGGCGAGCCTGGGTCCTCACCACTTGATAGCGGCCGATCCGATGTCCAGCACGCCGTCGGCCACGATGCCGATCAGCAGGGCCAGGCATCCGGTGGTGACCGCCGCGGCGATCACGCACCGCGCAGGCCAGGCTACCGGCGTGCTTCCTTCGGCCACCGCTCCGCCAGTTGATCCGGCGGATGGGTCGGGGCGGGCGAACGCGGGAGCGATCCAACGCAGGTAGTAGTAGAGGCTGGCGACAGTGTTGACGGCGGCGACGACCACGAGCCATGCCCAGCCGCCGTCCCAGGTGGCGGCGAAGACGGTGAGCTTACCGGTGAATACGCCAGTGGGTGGGGTACCGACCAGGGCCAACAGGCTGACCACCAGGACGCCGGCCAGGGCTGGGCTCTGGCGAGCGAGCCCGCGGTAGTCCGTCAGTGTGGAGAGCCCGGGGCGTGCGGCGATGACGGCGAACGCGCCGAGGTTGGCTGCTGCGTATGCCGCCAGATAGAGGATTAGCGCGGCCAGCGGTGCGGAGCCGGCGACCGGATCGGCGACCACGACGACCATGAGCAGGTAGCCGACCTGGCTGATGGTGGAGTAGGCCAGCAGTCGGGCCGGATCGTCCTGCCGGAAGGCGGCGAGATTACCCAGGGTCATGCTGGCCGCGGCCAGCAGTGCCAGCAGCAGTCGCCAGTTGATGGCGTCGTCGGGTAGGACGAGCACGAACCGGTACAGGGCGAGCAGCGCCCCGATTTTGGGGACAGTGGTCAGGAAGGCCCCGGCACCGGTGGTGGCACCTTGTACGGCGTCCGGCACCCAGAAGTGCACCGGGACCGCGCCGGCTTTGAAGAGCAGTCCGGCAAACACCGCCACCGCTCCCAGGGCGAGGGCCGCGGGTGGGGCGCCGGGCAGGCGCTGGGCCAGGTCGGCATACGAGGTGGATCCGGCCAGCCCGAACAGCACCGCGATCCCGAGGAACATGACGATGCCCAGCAGTACACCGAACAGGTAGGTCTTCAGCGCCCCTTCGGCGCCAGCGGGGTCACGGGCCCAGCCGGCGAGGGCGTAGAGCGGGATGGACGCCAGCAGATAGGCCACCGCGAGCAACAGCAGGTCGGTGCTGCCGGCCAGCAGGATGGTACCGAGACTGGCCAGCAGCACCAGGACTGCGAACTCGCTCTCCCGGGCGCTGCCGCGCACCCGCCCGGCAGACAGGCCCAGCACGAGCAGCGCCGCGGCGGGCACGATGAGCCGGGCGGCGAACGTGGCGGCGTCGATCGCGTAACTGCCGGCATACAGCGTCTGCCCCGAAGCGCCCGCCGTGGCGCCGGCCACCAGCGACCCGGCCAGCGCGATGGCGGCTACCAGCTGGGCCGCCCACTGCTGCCGTTGGTGGACGAACGAGCCGGTCAGCAACGCGACCACCGCACCGGCGAGCAGGATGAGCTCGGGGGCGAACGCGGCCGGGTCTTCGTGCGCGGTCACCGGCCGACCAGTGTGATGAGGTGGTCGGCGGCGGGTGTCAGGACGCCGAGCAGGGACTGGGGGTAGACGCCGATCAGCACGGACAGGGCCAGCAGCGGCAGGATGGCCCACAGTTCGGGGGCGGACAGGTCCGCGAACGTGACCGAGGGACTGCGTGGTGTGCCGAGGAAGAGCCGGTGGATGGACCACAGGAAGAGGCCGGCCGTGAGGACGATGCCCAGCGCGGCGACTGCGGCGGCCGGCGTGGCCGGGCCGAGGCTGCCGGCGAGGATTTGGAACTCGGCGATGAAGCCGCTGAAGCCGGGCAGGCCCAGGCTGGCGAATGCCGCGATGGTCGTCAGGGCGGCGAACCGTGGCGCGGGCCCGGCCAGGGCGCCGTACCGGGTCAGGTCGTAGCTGCCGCCGCGGTCCAGCAGTACACCGGCCAGTAGGAACAGGGCGGCGGTGATCAGCCCGTGGCTGACCATCTGCACCATGGCGCCGGTGACGGCCACCGACCGGGCGTGGGTGTCACCGGCGAGGCCGGCGGCGCCGAGCCCGAGCAGGATGTAGCCCATGTGGTTGACGCTGGTGAAGGCGATGAGCCGTTTGAAGTTGTCCTGGGCCAGGGCGACCAGCGCCCCGTAGAGGACCGAGGCGACGCCGACCCCGACGAACACCCAGGCATAGGTGCGCCACTGCTCGGGTAGCAGCGGCATCGCGATCCGCACGAAACCGAAGGTGCCCATTTTCAGCAGGATCCCGGCCAGCACCGCCGACCCGGCTGCCGGCGCGTCGGTGTGTGCCGGCGGTAGCCAGGAGTGGAACGGGATCGTCGGGGTCTTGATGGCTAGGCCGAGTGCGATGGCCGCCAGCACCAGCGGCCCGGCCGCACCGGTCCCGGTCAGCGGGGGTGCGCGGCGAGCTCGGTGATGTCAAAGGTGTGCGGATCGGAGGCGACATACAGGCCGATGAACCCCAGCAGCAGCGCCAGTGAGCCGGTGAAGGTGTAGAGGAAGAACAACATTGCGGACCGGCGCCGCTGGGGGCCGTGCCCCCAGCCGGCGATGACGAAGTACATGCCGACGATCGACAGGTCGAAGAACACGAAGAACACGATCAGGTCCAGCGCCGAGAACACCCCCAGGCTGGTGGTCTGCAGCGCCAGGAACAACGCCGCGTACGAACGGGGCTGCTGCCGTTCGCGCAGCGAGTAGACCGCGGCCGCGGTGAAAACGACCGAGGTCAGCGCCAGCAGCGGCAGGCTCAGCCCGTCGACCCCGACGTGATAGCTGGAGCCGACACCCGGCATCCACGGCACCCGCTCGGCGAACCCGAACTGCCCCGGCCCGTGGCCGTGCACGTATGCAGCCCACATGCCGACACTGAGCCCGACCGTCACCAGACCGGTCACCAACCAGGCCCACAGGGCTGCCCGATCGGGCACCCGGGCCAGCAGCAGCACCGCGGCGACCGCGGCGGGCAGAAGTATCAACAGGGACAGCAACGGGTTTACCTCGCCAACCAGACGATGAGGACGGCCACGGCCAAACCGACCGAGGCCTGCGCGTAGTACTGGTGCAGCTGCCCGGTCTGCGGGCGCAGCGCCAGGCCCGCACCCCGGCGGGCCGCGGCCACGACGCCGCGCAGTGCACCACCGACCCCGACGTCGTCGATCGCCGCGGCGTGATCGGCCAGCCGTCGGCCCGCGTGGCCGGTGCCGGTCACCGCGGCCTCGAGTGCGGCGTCACCCCGGGCCAGCAGGGCGGCAAGGCGCAGGGTCGGGCGCAGCACCCCGGCATGGGCAACCTGCTCCAGGCGCAGCCAGCTGCCGGCCCACCGCGGCGCCGGCAGGCGCTGCGGCCAGCACAGGGCGACGCCGGTCACCACGACGGCGAGGACCACAGAGACGGCCACTTCCCCGGCGGATGCGGAGGTCGGCGCCGACGTGCCCGGGTCAACCTTGGCCCACACGGCCGGGACGACCAGCACCCCGAGGCCGGCCGCACCGACTGCCAGGGGTAACAACGGTATTCGCTCGATCCAGCCGACCTGCCGGGTGCCTGCCTCCTCGGTGTCGTAGCCGGTCGTGTGGTCCGGCAGGCGACGCCAGATCAGGGTCAATGCCTTTCCGGCATACGCGCTGGAGGCCACCGCGGCCGCGAGCCCGACCGCATACAGCGCACCCGACTGCTCGCGGGCAGCCGCGAGGACGGACTCCTTGGTGGCCCACAGAGTCAGCGGCGGCACCCCGGCCAGAGCCAGTGCCGCGAGAGTGAAGGGCACGCCGACCCACGGGTAGGCTCGCCCGGCGCCGCGCAGCGCCGGCAGGGACTTGGTGCCCAGAGCGGCCAGCCACGCCCCAGCGGCCAGGAACAGCAGAGCCTTGGTGGACGCGTGGCCGACCAGGTGCGCCAGGCCGGCGCCGACCGCACCCGGCCCGGTGGTGCCCGCCGCGAGCACCACGAAACCGAGCTGGGCGCTGGTGGACGCCGCGAGCAGCTGCTTCAGGTCGTCCTGGGCGATGGCCACCGCACCCAGCAGCAGGGCGGTCAGCGCCCCGACCCAGGCCGCGGTGGTCGCCGCCCACCCGGCGGCGAGCAGCAGCGGGTGCAGACGCAGCAGCAGGTAGCCGCCCATGGCCACCATGGCGGCCGAATGCAGCAGCGCCGAGACCGGGCTCGGCCCGTCCATCGCCCGGGACAACCAGAACGAGAACGGCAACTGGGCAGCCTTACCGAACGCCGCTGCCAGCACTCCCGCGGCCGCGACGTGCAGCCACGGGGACGGCAGGTGCGCCATCCGGTCCAGCGAGAGACCCGGCGTGCCGCCGGAGGTCACGGCCAGGGCGGCTCCGGCGGCGAGGTAGAGCCCGACGTCACCGGCCCTGGTGACCACGAATGCGGTGGTACCTGAGGCGACCGCGGTCTCGCGCCGCCAGTCGAATGCGATCAGCGCGTAGCTGGTGGCGCCCATCACCTCCCAGGCCATGAGCAGCCCGAGCAGCGTGGTGGCGGTGGCGGTGACCAGCACGGCGGCGACGAAGACCAGCATCAGCCCGACGAAGCGGGCCCGGCCCTGCCGGATCGCGCCGGCCGAGAAGACCAGCACCAGCAGGCTGACCGCGGCCACGGTGACCACGACGACGGCGGACAGCCCGTCAACCGCCAGGGTGAATGGGTCGCCGGCCAGGAACGGGGCGGACGCTGTCGGCCGAACGGACGCGGCGGCAGCACTCAGAGCGAGCACTCCGGTCGCAACCGAAATCCCGACCGTGGGTGTTGCCCGCTCGACCGCCCGGCGCACCGGCGACGGGCCGAGCGGCGCGGCCAGCAGGCCTACCCCGGCCAGAGCTGGCAGCAGGACCAGCGCCCACAGCAGCGCGCTCACCGTTTCAGCTCCGCGGCCATGTCGGTCATGTCCACGTCGCTGGCCCGGAACAGCAGGGTGACCACGGCGAAACCCATGGCCATCTCGACCGTCATCGCCGAGATGACGACCAGCAGCAGCACCTGCCCGTCCGGCGCCGCCGGTGCGAGGAAGTACCAGAACGCGGCGGCTGCGACGATGACCGCATTGACCATCAACTCCAGCCCCATCATCACCATGACAACCGACTGCTGGCTGAGCGCGCCGAACACGCCGATGGCGAACAAGGCGGCCGCCAGCAGCAGGAACAGTTGCAGCGTCACCGGTCTGTCTCCCCGCGGTCGTGGGCGGGTTGGTCGTATCGGCCGTGTGGGACAGCAAGCACGAGCGCGGACACGATGGTGGCGAACAGCACCGCCGAGATGCCGACCATGACCGGCATCTGGGGACCCATGATCGCTTCGCCGATAGCCCGGGTGGGATCGGCAGCGACGGTTCCCCGCCGTGCCGGCCACGGCACCAGCACCGCGCCCGCGCCCAGCAGCAGGAACGTGCCGGCAGCAATGGCCAGCGCCCCGCGCGTGTTGTGCAGCATCGACATGGGCATCAACCCGGCCGGGTTCATCATGAACATGACCATGAAGACGACCATGATCGCCATCTCCATCACCATCATCAAAATGGTGACCACGCCCAAGTAGTCCAGGGTGAGCAGGATCAGCTCCCCACCGACGGCCACGAACGACGCGGCCAGCGCGAAGGTCGCCCTGGCCATGGAGTCGACCACGAAGACCGCGACGCCGGAGGCGATCGCAATCACAGCCAGCACGATGAACACCGCGAGAGTCACGATCCACCTCCAGCCGCCGCCAGCACCGACACCACAAGCAGCTGCGCGAGCACCAGCGGCAACACCACCAGCCACGCCAGGCGCATCAACCGGTCCGGGCGCCATACCGGCATCCGATGGCGCATCGCCAGCAACACGGCCAGCACCGCGGCGCTCTTGAGCAACGTCCACAACCACGCAGGCAGCAGCGGGCCTGCCCCGCCACCCAGGAACAGCGCCACGGTCATCGCCGACCCGACGACCAGCAGGGCGTATTGGCCCCACCGCAGCAGCAGCCGGGCCGGCCCGGACTGCTCGACCAGCAGTCCACCGGCGATGTCCTGGCCGGCCGGGTGCGCAAAGGCCCCCACGCCGCGAAGGCGGCCACCGCTGCGGCGAACACCACCGCAGCCAACGGCATCTGCACGATGAACCAGCGGCCCTGCTGGGCCGCCACGATCTGCGGCACCGACAGGCTGCTGGCGGCGACCGCCGGCGCGGTCAGGGCGAACATCAGCGGCAACTCGTACGCCAGCGCCTGGGCCAGAAACCGGTAGCCACCAATCAGGGAATACACGCTATTCGGGCCCCACCCGGCCAGCCACCATCCCGCCCACAGCAGCACGTCCATGGCGTTGAACCACACCAATCCGACACCCAGGTCGCTCACCACGGCGGAACCGAGTGGGACGACCGGTGCCATCAGCACCGCGACCAGCAACGGGGTGACGACCCCCACGGCCCACAGCAATCGGTCCGGAGCCGTCACGGGCCGCCGTTGAACCAGCAGCGACCGCGATGCCTCATACACCGGGCGCAGCGCCCGCGCCCTCAGCGGCAGCTCGCCTCGTGGGTCGAGCACCGCGTCCAGCGACCCTGCCAGCACCGCCGCGCACAGCACGAGCGGCACCGCGACCAGCACCGACCAGGCCGGCGCCTGCTGGACGAGGCTTGTCATGCGACGTGCCCGTCGTGCTGGTGGTTGGTGCCCCCGGGCATGCCGTGGGTGCCTTCGTCATGATGGCCGTGTCCGTCGTGTCCTGAATGCGGATCCCGGTCGCCGGCGACCCCGGTGGAGTGCAGGTCGTCGGGGTCGGGATCCAGGCTCGCCACGACCAGCCGTGCGTCGCCCAGATCCAGCCCGGGCAGCAGGTGCGCGGCGGCCGCGACCAGGGCGCCCGAGCCGTGGCCAGGTATCCCGCGTGGGTCCTCGGCCGGTGCCACCGGGCCGCTGCTGAGGGCCAGGTCGGCCTCCACCAGCCAGGTCTGCAGCCTTGCCCACGCGTCGCCACCGCGCTCGGCCGCTCGCGCGGCCGGGCCCGACAGGCCGAGTCTGCGGACGTCACCATGGCCAAGACGACCCAGCCCGGCCAGTGATCGGCGCAGACCCCACGAGCGCTCCACCCGGCGGCGCAGGCGGCGGAACTCCGCTCGCGCCTCGCCACCCGGCTCGCCAGTTTCGGTGAGCAGCGCGTCGCGCTGCCCGCGGGCCCGATCGGCCGCGCCGGACCACCCGGCGACCTCCAGCAGTCGGCCAACGGAGTCCAGGTGCGCCGCCGCCCGGCGCCGCCCGGCCGCCACCCCGGTGCCGTCGGCCCAGAATCGCACCGAGTCTCCGGCAGCGGCCAGCACCCGTACCTTCGCGCCCTGCACCACGTCCCCCTGTAGTTCGACGTCGATGACGAGACCGGACGGCCACGCCGGCAGCACCGGGCCCAGCGCGACATGCAGCACATCCAATTTCAGCCCGTCGCGGTCCGGTGCCCGGTCGGCCATCATCAGCCCGCCGGGCATCTGCATACCGCCGTGGTCATGCCCCCGTGCTCGTGACTGCCCTGCCCGGCATCCGTGTGCCCACCGTGGCCATGCCCACCATCACCGCCGTGCTTGTGTCCCATCTCGGCTTCCTGGTGGTGGACATGCTCGCCCATGGGCTCGGCCGGCTCAGTCGACTCGGCACCCGCGTCGGGTGTGCTGGCCAGCCGATGGATCCCGGCCGACAGCAACGCTGCCGCACGCGGGGAATCGAGCACGTCGACGCGAACTTTCGGGGCCGGGATCTGACTCCACAGCACCGCAACCGCGTCGGCCAGCTCACCGTCAGGCGAGCCAGCCACGACCAGCATGTCCGCGTCAGCAGGCTCACCGGTGAGCACACCGCCGAGCGCGCGGGCCTGTGCCTCGACCGCCAGCCGCGCGGCAGTTCGGCCGGGGGCTGTCACCAGCAGTACATGTGGCCGGCGCGCAGCCCACCCCGCGAGTAGTCGCTGGGCCGAGGTCCTCAGACCCATCGCAGAGCACCCTCCCGCCACGCGTAGACGACCCCCGCCATCAGTAACCCGAGGAAGACGAACATCTCGACCACCGCGCCCGCGCCCATCTCTGCGACCACCAGCGCCCAGGCGTACATGAACAGCATCTCCACATCGAAAGCCAGGAAGAGCAACGTCACGGTGTACCAGCGCACGTGGTAGCGAGACAGCGCGTGCTCGCTCGGACGACCGCCCGACAGGTAGGGCGCCACCGGTTCACCCGGTGTGCCCACCGTGAGGAGGCGGTGGGCGACCAGGACCACGACCGCGGCGAGCAGCACGAGCCCCAACGCGGCCAGGATGCTGACGAAGTCGCCCATCGCCTGCTCCCTTCGTGTCCACTGATCGTCCCAGTCCCAGCACCAGCTCGCGGTTCTTGCGGCCGCCGAACTCTTCGGCGGGTCAAGAGTGAGCTGCGACCCACGGCTCTCGGTCACCAACCCGATTGCGATGTCGACGTCGCATTGCCTCGGTGAGAGCGTCACTCGTTTATACCATAGGGGGTAATGTATGGCACGCGTTCGGGAATACCCCGAGGGGGTATGATGTTGAGACTGTTATCCCACCGACGAAGGGGCCGCCGATGACCAAGACCGATACGACCGCCGACGCCTCACCACAGGCCGGCACCTCCCAGCACAGCTACATCGCGAACCAGACCAAAGACACCTACCTGAAGCGACTGCGACGCATCGAAGGGCAGGCCCGCGGCCTGCAGCGGATGGTCGAGGAAGAGCAGTACTGCATCGACATCCTCACCCAGGTCTCTGCCATGACCAAGGCCCTGCAGGGGCTGGCGCTCGGGCTGCTGGATGAGCACATGGCGCACTGCGTCGTCAACGCAGCACGACAGGGCGGCCCGGAGGCGAACCAGAAACTCAAGGAGGCCTCCGACGCCATCGCCCGGCTGGTCCGCAGCTGAACCAAACACGCCACATCCCACAGGCGCCTGACCACCCCTTGTCGGGCGGTCCAGGTACCCAACCCGAAGACGTACCACCAAGAAATTCAACGAGAGGAACACCCATCACCATGTGCACTTCCTGCAACTGCGGCACCGCGGCAACCGACACCACTGACACCGCCCAACCGATCGCGATCGGCGCGGCGCCTGCGTCCTACACCGTCACGGGTATGACGTGCGGTCACTGCGTGGCATCGGTGACCGAGGAGGTCACCGCGATCGAGGGCGTCCGCGACGTGATGGTCGACCTGTCCACCGGCAAGCTGACCTTCGAATCCGACCAGCCCGTCCCCCACGACACGGTCGAAGCTGCCGTCCGCGAGGCCGGTTACGCCCTCGCCTGAGCTCCGCCCGGCCGGGCGGAGCTATCCCGCACACGGCGGGCCCAGACACCCAACGCACTAGAGGACAAAGGAGGAGCCGATGAGCACAACCACTGACTCGCCGGCAACCACCGCTACTGAAGCGACGGTCCCTGACCACATCTCCCAAGGTACCGATGTCGAGCTGCTCCTGACCGGGATGACATGTGCCTCGTGTGCCAACCGCATCGAGCGCAAGCTCAACAAGCTCGACGGCGTGACCGCCACGGTCAACTACGCCACTGAGAAGGCGAAGGTCACATATGGCGACACCGTCACCACCGACGATCTTGTCGCCACCGTCGAGTCTGCCGGGTACGGCGCCAAGCTGCCGCAGCCGGCGCTGGCGTCCGACGCGAGTGCACCCAAGACCGCCGACTCGACCAGCGACGGCGCCGACCGTGACGCCGCTGCTGCGCTCACATCGCTGCGCGACCGGCTGATCGTCTCCGCCATACTCTCGATCCCGGTGATCGCGATGGCGATGATCCCGGCGCTGCAGTTCGACAACTGGCAGTGGCTCTCGCTGACGCTGGCGGCGCCCGTGGTGGTCTGGGGCGCGCTGCCCTTCCACCGGGCGACCTGGACCAACCTCAAGCACGGCGCGGCCACCATGGACACGCTGGTGTCGATGGGCACGCTCGCCGCCTTCGCGTGGTCGGTCTACGCGCTCTTCTGGGGCGACGCGGGTATGCCGGGCATGCGCCACCCCTTCGAGCTGACCATCGGGCGCAGCGACGGCACCTCGAACATCTACTTCGAAGCCGCCGCGGGCGTCATCACCTTCATCCTGCTCGGCCGCTACCTGGAGCACAGGTCCAAACGCAACGCCGGCGCGGCGCTGCGGGCGCTACTCAACCTGGGCGCTCGTGATGTCGCCGTGCTGCGCGACGGTGTCGAGCAGCGAATCCCGGTGTCACAGTTGGCCGTCGGCGACCGCTTCGTCGTCCGACCGGGCGAGAAGATCGCCACCGACGGGGTCGTCGAGGAGGGCCGCTCGGCGGTCGACGCGTCGATGCTGACCGGAGAATCGCTCCCGGTGGACGTCTCCCCGGAGACCTGGTCGTCGGGGCAACCGTCAACACGTCTGGCCGGCTCGTGGTCGCCGCGACGCGGGTTGGCTCCGACACCCAGCTGGCGCAGATGGCTCGGCTGGTCGAGGATGCTCAGACCGGCAAGGCCGCCGTGCAGCGGCTCGCGGACCGGATCTCGGGCATCTTCGTGCCCGTCGTAATCGCCATCGCCGTCGGCACGTTCGCAGCATGGCTGGTCACGGGTGCCGGTGCCGCTGGCGCCCTAACCGCGGCAGTCGCGGTGCTGATCGTCGCCTGCCCGTGTGCCCTCGGCCTGGCCACCCCGACCGCGCTGATGGTCGGCACCGGCCGAGGCGCCCAGCTCGGCATACTCATCAAAGGCCCGGAGGTGCTGGAGCAGACCCGCAAGGTCGACACCATCGTGCTGGACAAGACCGGCACCGTCACCACCGGTGAGATGACCCTCGCCGACACGCACGTAGCCGTCGGCGAGGTCGCCGCGCAGGTGTTGCGGATGGCGGGCGCACTGGAGGACGCCTCCGAGCACCCGATCGCGCGCGCCATCGCGGACGCAGCACGCGAGGCCGGGGAACTCGGCTCGGTCGAGGACTTCGCCAACATCGAAGGCCTCGGTGTGCAGGGCATCGTCGACGGACATGCGGTGCTGGTCGGTCGCCCGCAGCTGCTCGCGCAGTGGTCGCAGCACCTCGACGGCGAGTTGCAGGCGGCGTTCGATGAGGCGACCGGCCGTGGTCAGACTGCGGTGGCGGTCGGCTGGGACGGGCAGGCACGAGCGGTGCTGGTCGTTGCCGACCAGGTAAAGGACAGCTCCGCCGAGGCGATCACCCAGCTGCGCGATCTCGGCCTGCGCCCGATCCTGCTGACCGGCGACAACGAGCGCGTCGCGCACACCGTCGCCGGCCAGGTCGGCATCGACGCGGCGGACGTCTACGCCGAGGTGCTGCCGGCCGACAAGGTCGCCGTGGTCAAGCAACTGCAGTCCGACGGACGCGTCGTCGCGATGGTCGGCGACGGAGTCAACGACGCCGCGGCACTCGCGCAGGCCGACCTCGGCCTCGGGATGGGCACCGGCACCGACGTCGCCATCGAGGCAAGCGACATCACCCTCGTGCGCGGTGACCTGCGGGTGGCGGCCGACGCCATCCGCCTGTCTCGCCGCACGCTCGGTGTCATCAAGAGCAACCTGTTCTGGGCGTTCGGCTACAACGTGATCGCAATCCCGATCGCGGCCGCCGGGCTGCTCAACCCGATGCTCGCCGGCGCCGCCATGGCGTTCTCCTCAGTCTCGGTCGTCTCGAACAGCTTGCGGCTCAAGGGATTCCGGTCGGCACTATGAGAATCAGAATCACACGATCGCTCGCGGGCCCTTCGCACCACCACCAGGTGGTGCGAAGGGCCCGCGCCTTGGCCTGGTGGGCAACGGCCTGCCTCGCACGCTGCGCCATCCGCACCCTCACCGACCGCCGTCAAGACTGACGGCCCCAACTTCGCCGATGCGCACCATCCTCGCAAAGAGAGGGCGCGCAGTTCGCCGTCCCTCTCGCACCGGTAGCAGCCTCGGTTCGCTTCTAATCGCACTCCCCGCCATAGCAATCAACGCGGCTCGGGGTGTCCTCACCACAAAGACGCGGCCACGGCCACTCGAAGGAGTGACCGTGGCCGCGTGGGTGACCGGAGTCGCGCCGGTGCGTCAGCGCAACGTGCCGTAGTTCGTGGGCGTCGTCCACATCCTTTCCTTCTTGACCACGGTGCCGGGGTGGTCGGCGGAGATCATCATGTTGCCACCGGCGTAGATGGCCGAGTGGGTCGCCGGAGATCCGAAGAAGACCAGGTCACCTGGCTGCGGGCTGGTGGTTCTCTTCACGTACGCCTGCTGCTGGCTGGCCGTGCGTGGGATGTACATGCCGGCCTGTTTGTAGACGTATGACGTGAGCCCCGAGCAGTCGAAGCCCTGCGACGGGGTGGAGCCGCCCCAGACGTAGGGCACGCCGTAGTACTTCTGTGCGATCGAGACGACCTCGGACACGCCCTGGTTGTTCGACGGCGGCGGTGGTGGTGTCGGGGTGGGGTCGGTGCCGCATGGGAAGCCGCCCAGTGCGGTCCAGGTGAGCGGGCCGATGATGCCGTCCGCTGCGAGGCCCTTGCTGCTCTGGAACGACTTCACCCGGGACAAGGTGGCGGCGCCGAAGACGCCGTCCGCCGAGATCCCGCCCAGTTTGCTCTGGGCGCTCGAGACGTACGAGCCGGTTGCGCCGTACCGCAACACCGTGACCTTGCACGACGGTGGTGGCGTCGTTTTAGGTGGTGGTGTCGTGGTCGGTGGCGGCTTCGACCCCGGGAAGCCGCCGAGGGCCTTCCAGGTCAGCGAACCGACGATGCCGTCGGCGACCAGGTGATGCGAGCGCTGGAAGGTCTTGACCTTCGCCAGCGTCCGCGTCCCGAAGACGCCGTCCACCGCCAGTCCGCCCAGCCGCTGCTGCACGGTTTTGACATAGCTGCCCTTTGATCCGTAGCGCACGGTCACCACGGTGCTCGGCGAGGCGGCCCGTACGGCGCTCGTCGTTGCGCTGCTGCGCTGCCCTGACGCTCCGCTCGTGCCGCTGCCGGGATCGGCATACGACGGAGCGGCCTGCACGAGGCTGGCTGCGGCGGCCGGGACGCTGAGAAGCGTTCCAGTCACCACCAACCCCTTGCGGGAGGTGATCGCCGGGGCGACCTTGGCAGAGAGCCCAGGCCGTGGTTTGCGATGTCTCGGAGTAGTAATTGTGGTCATGTGACCCTCTCGGTACTCGTCCAGTCCAGAAACGCGCGCAGGGGGATACCACGCGCACGTGGCATCCCCCGATGTCGCCTACTCCTTCCCCGAAGAAGGCGCTGCACGAGAACTGACTATGCCGGTGCCTCAAGGCCTGTGAAAGACGCGAAATATGGGCTCCGATGGGCCCACGTGACACCTGTTACTAGTGTGACTTAAGTGAATTTGCGGGGCTGGCGGAGCAGAACTGCCCTAGTGTTGCAATTTCAACGATCCCGGCGATCGTGACCGGCTTGTAACACTCTTGGCGTGAAATCATTCGAACGACACGCCGAATCCAACATTCTCTCAGGAAATCTCACCATCTGAGATGTTACGCGTGCGCAATGTGGGCGCTATATCCCCAGGCGCCTGGCGACGGCGAGAAGCCCCACCGACCTCGAGGGCCGATGGGGCTTCTTGCCGTTGTGTGGCGCTGAGCGCCGACCTCAGATGCGGCCGAAGTAGTGGTTGCCCCACAGGTTCTGCACGCTGACCACGGTGCCGGGGGTACGGGCGGCGATCATCTTGCCGTTCCCGAGGTAGATGCCGTTGTGGTATGCCGGGGAGCCCCAGAAGATCAGGTCGCCGGGGCGCGGGTTGGACACGCGCGTTGCGCGAGCGGCCTGGGCAGATGCGGTCCGCGGGATGCTCTTGCCCGCCTGGCGGTAGACGTACTGGGTGAATCCCGAGCAGTCGAAACCGGCCGGCGTGGTACCGCCCCAACGGTAGGGCGTGCCACGCAGGCCCATCGCTATCGACACGATCGATGAGTTGGACTTCGGTGCCGGCTTCGGATTGGTCGTCGGTGCACTGCCGTAACCGCCCAGAGCCGTCCAGGTGTGGCGGCCGACGATGCCGTCGACGACAAGCCGATGCGAGCGCTGGAACGACTTGACCTTGGCCTTCGTGCGCGGGCCGAAGATGCCGTCGACCGCGAGGCCGCCGACCTTGCGCTGGACGGTCTTCACGGCGGTGCCGCGGGAGCCGTACTGCACAGTCGGACCGACGCGGACGGAAGTGGCGAGGTGACCCGCTGCGGCCTGGACGTGACCGGCTGCCTGCACGTGACCTGCCTGCGCCAGACCGGCGCTCGGAGCGGCAGAAGCGCTCTCCATGCCGGCCAGCGGTACGACGACGGCGCCCGCGGCGGCGACGGCCACACTGCGGCGACCAACCTTGTTCAGAACTTTCGGCTCACGCTTGAGGTGGCGCGGGGAGTACGAACCCATGAGGCAAAGGACCCTTCCGGTGGACTGCGATAGATGACGATGCGGGCTCGGGCGCCGTTGCCCTGGGGCCGAGTGCCCCACCCAGCTCACGCAGCCGACTCCCCGAAGCGCCGGCGGCACGGTCACCGACTATGACGTACGCGACGCCGTTTCCCAAGCTGTTCCCAGGTATCTGTGTATCGACCGTCGACAACACCCGGCCGGCTCTCGCGATCAACGCTTACCGCGAGGCCGTGACCATTCCGTGACAATTCCGCGGCGTTCCGCCGGTTGGCGAAAATCCGGACCACAACGCGGAGATCGACGGAGCACCGCACAACCCGGCCGGATATGAGACACCACCCGTCTCATATTTCAAGACGGCGCGCACGCGCAGCGCTCCACCCGCGGACCGCGTCCGCAACTACACGGAGGGGACTCACCCGTCCCCGACCGCCGGTCTCGGACACGACGGCCCTGCCGTGTGCCAAGTGCTTGCTGCGCCAGACACTCGACAAGGACGGCATGCCCTCTGTTCCGTTCGACGTCTGCGGGTTCACCAACCAAGGCGACGCCGACCGGTACGGATTCACCGGCTCCCCCACCATCCAGATCAACGGTATCGACCCGTTCGCCGAGCCCGGCCAACCGCCGGCCGTCGCATACCGGGTCTACCCCCGACGCCCTCGAATTGCGGTGCGCTCGTCAACAAGCCACAGCTGGCGTGGCTGGCTAACAGCACAAACCGGACGCCCGTTCGTGCACCCCAGCACGACCGGCACAGCGGAAACAGCCTGCGACTGGCCCGACCAGCATCCGCTCGTCGGAGTAAGCCGCCCATCCTGCGTACCGACCGCACGACTGCTCACCATGTGCTGGCGCGACGATCCCGCAACAGGACCAATCGCGAACTACTTTGAGCAATCGGCGACTCACGTCGCACCTGCCAGTCATGGATACCTCGTACAGCGCCGCCTGGGCGGATGTCGTCGGTGAATGTCACCGACTTGCGGTCGGTGGCCGCCCAGGTGCTGGGATGCGCACTGGGCCCCTTTCTTCCGATCTGCACTGGGGGCGTCCTGGTGCCGGGGCGGACTCCCGCCGGGACACGTCTGCCAGAGCTCCCGCCACTGACAGGGTGGCCTCGCTGACGTCGATGAGCTGCTCGGCATCGGCGACCAGAGCCTGCCGGATGACGTCGGGGAGTTTGACGGCCCGGTTTGCGTAGACATCGGCAGGCGAGATGAGTGGGACCTCGTCGTCGGTGCCCATTTCGCGGCTCCATGCCGCGATGGTGCGGGCGGATCCGATCAGGTCCGGTTCCTGTTCGGCAACATCTCGGTGCACGCAGGCCAGTTCGGCGGCCGAGATCATCGCCTGCCGGACGGTGGCGGCGGCCTCGGCCAGATCGATGCGGCCGGCCATCACGTCCGGCGTGGCCCATCGTGTGCGATCGAAGGCGATCTCGTGCACGGCGGCGCGAACCTCGTTGGCGGCGTGCACGAGCGCCGGATCCGCGCGTTCACCCCTGCTGCTCAGCGTGCCCCAGCGGTTGGCTGCCTTGGCCCACGACTGCCGGTTGGCATCCAGCGCGGGTGCGAGCCGGTGCTGGTAGTCCTCGACGCTGACGCGACCTGCCGTGGCAGCCGCGTCGAGAATCGCTGTGCTGGCCGTCGCGATCATGGCCTGGGTGCCGGCGGCTAGGTGCAAGTTCGGTGCGCTCGGAGCCACGGCGAGGGTTCGGTGCGCCTGGATGTCCCAGCCGACCAGGGCCTGGTGCAGCCGTCCGGTGCCGGTCGGTGGCGTGTAGTGCTCTCCGGCCATGACGTGGCTGAACCTGTTGCCCACCACGCCGCCGGCGAGCTGTTCGAAGGCTGCCAGCCGGGTGGCGGCGTCCTGCCCTCGAGGGACGTCACGGGTCTCCCGATCGGATGCGTGCCGACCCACGGTTGCCCGGACGTCGTCGACGTGCTGGTGCACCGCGACCCCGACGGCGTGTGCGCCGACGTACAGGGTGTGCATCACCCGCATCCGGGCCGCGTCGAGGTCGTCGTACGCGGCAGGGGACCGTGGCCTGACGCGGCGCCCTGGGCCGGCGGCCAGTTCGGCGGCCCGCTGAAGGTTTTCGGCAATGCTCAGCAGTCGCTCATCGGGTGGTCCGTCGCCTGGCCAGTCTCGGGCCAGCTGTGCCCTGTGCTGGGCCTGGCTCATCGTCTCCAGGCGTTGCATCGTGGCCCCGTCCAGCGGGCTGACGTACGGCGTGGACGGCAAGGAGGACCACAGGTCACCGGCCGCCTGCACGACTTCACCCCACGTCCGCAGCAGTGCGGCGGCATCAGCGCCGCCGACGTCGAGCAGCAACTGCCGGGCCTGGTAGTCGGCATCCAGCAGCAGCTCGCCGATCGATCGTTGATCCACCGTGGTCGACGTGCTCACGAGCCGGCCTCGCGCAGTAGGTCCGTGAGGCTGACGACGACCCGGGAGAAACCGGCCGTCTCGTCGTTGACGGGCACGGTCCGGGCAAGCCGTTGGGCAATCCGCAGCAGCTCCAGCGGGTCGGCCTGGGTCGGCTGCGGCCAGTACGGGTCGAGATCCGCCGGCACCAGCAACGCGGCCTCGGCAGCGGCGATGTGCATGCCCAGGCCGAGGACGTGCAGCTCTGAGCGCGGGCCCTCAGTGGCCGCCTGGCGGGCGGTCCGGTCGGCTGCATGATGCAGCAGCCTCGCGATTGCAGCGATCGTCTCCTGGGTGTCGTGCGGCGACAGTGTCGGGGTCGTCACGGGGTGCGTCTCCTTCGTTCGTTCGGTCTCCAGCAATCCAGCCAGGTCGTCGCCTGCTCCCGCTCCACGCGCCGGTCGCCTGTGGATAACTTCCGCGCCGTGTCCGGGGTGCACGCGAGACTTGGTTCTGCAAGCCCTAAGGAGCGCAGCTTGCTCTGGCGGCAACCAGCCACCAGATCAAGGCACTTGCACTAGTGCTTTGAAGAGAGGAAGTGGTGACGATGAGGAGTCGACGGAAGGCGTGCCGGGTCGTATCCGAAGGCGTCGGCATGGTGGTGAGCACACTCGTCACGTGCGTCGTGGGCGCCCTCGTGCACCCGGTGGCGGGCGCGGCGTTGTTCGTCGTGGGCCTGGTGACGTTCGGTGCTCTGCTCTGCGGGCGTGGCGAGAGCCTGTTTGTCCGGTTGCTGGCACGGGCGCGCGAACCGCGCGACTACGAGCTGGCCGCGTTGCGTCCGGTGGTCGCCGTGCTCAAGGAACTCGACCTGGTGTCGTCTCCGGTGCAGTTGCTGGTGCGTGACCGGCCGGCCGGCGTCCGCGTCGGTGCTGCCGGCCGGCGGACCGTGGTCATCTCGCAGGGTCTGGTCGAGGCGATCGCCAGCGGCCGGATCCGACCCGACGAAGCCGCGTCGCTTCTCGCGCATGCGATCGGCCGGATCCGGCTCGGCCAGTGCCGCTACGACGTGGCACTGGAGTTCTGGATGCTGCCCTGGCGGCTGCTTCAGGCTGTCGGCCACAGCATCGGCCGGGTGATCGGCTGGTTCCCGCTGGCTGCCTTCGCATGGCGGGTGCGCTTCGTCACTGGTGGCGTCGCCCTGGTGCAGGGGTTCACCGAAGGACAGGCCGTGTTCGGGCTGATCGGCGCCGGCGTGGTGGCGTTGTCGTACGCCGTGCCGTGGGCGGAGCAGCAGGCCGCCCTGGCGGGCGAGGACGAGGCCGACCGGTTCGTCGCCGCCGCGGGCCTCGGAGACGCACTGTGCCGGTTTCTGGAGCGAGGGCGGCGGTCACCGCGGGTTCTCCACCGGGTGTACCGGCTGCGGTCAGTTCCGGCGCCGGTGGTGCGCGATCGGACTGTACTTGCGTCGTGACGGTGGAGGACGAACCGCTGATCGTGGCCCAACGTGATGTGCGCTCGGCGATCGAGGCGGTCACGGTCTTGTCGAACCTGGTGGCGAGCATGATGCCGTGGCGGCCGCGCGCTGATTGCGCGTCGGCCACTCGCAGCCTCCTTGCACGGTCGCCTAGATTCAGGAGCGGCTGATGGGACTTCGCGAGGCGCTTGGTCGCGTACGGCCTCACGAACGCGGTTGACGCCCGTTTCAGCGCCGCGGACCGTAGCTCGACGACGGGTCGTCATACACCCAGGCGGCGGCCTGCTCATGCTCGGCGCCGCCCGTTGGCACTGGCCTCTTCATCGGCGACCCGGTGGCGATCCTGGGCATCCTCGACGGTGCCGATGACGGCCGAGCGACGTTCGGATTGGATCTCCAGCCCTTCGTCCCGTGCCTCTTCCTCGACAGCTTCGTTGCTCATGGCGTTCCTCTCGGTGGGTGTGCCCTCCCGAAGCCGCACCTACGGCTCCTGGCGGTCATAGCTCGACCGGCGTTCGGTGTCACTGGGCCATTCCGCGACTGACATTGGGGCCCATTGCTGGCGGCTCGGGCCGTGGCGCACGGCTCGCCGTCGACGTGTGTCTGGCTGCCATCGTCCGGCCACCAGTCGGCCGAGGCTGCGTGATTTCGAGCGTGATTCAGGATGGGAAGGGCCTGGCCGATCTGTTCGCGGGCCGCGCCAATCTGCTCGACAGATGGCGGGTCGCGGCGCAGCAGGGCGACGGCTGCCTCCAGCGGCGGTCGGGCCTTAGCGACCACGACGGTGACTTCAATCGTGTCGGTCAGCGTGTCGATGTCGTGGTTGTGGTTCTGTGCCGTCAGGTGTGGAGACTGTGCCAGCGCCATGGCATCGCGGTAGGCATCACGCAGGTGAGCGTCCGCACGGTCCAGGTTCGTCGAGGCGTCTTCGAGGGTGCTCAGGTGGCAGTTGGCCAGTTGCACGATCGAGTCGTGAACCGAGGTCGACCAGCCGTCGACGACGTCCGGGGTACGGTCCTCCTGCCGGTGCGCCAGGCCCCGTTCTGCGCCCTCGAGGTAGTGCGTTGCGGTGTCCAGGTAGTGCTCAGTGTTCACGAACGCCAGCACCGTGCGTTCTGCCAACTGTGCCGTCGGCGCTGACCGCAACGGCCGGCCCGCCTCCCGGCTGGCCACCGTGTTGTTCTCTGGAGCCTCGGTGCCGTCGGCGTGCCACTGCACGGGCCAGCCGTGAGTGAGTTCCTGCGCTGCCTCAAGCACCAGCGACCGTGCCTTCTCCTCGGACGACGCCAGGCCATCGGCCACCTGTGTGACACGTTCGCGTCGAGGACCACACCGTCGTGGCTTGGAACATCCGCGTGCGCCTGCCCGGCGGCATCGACGCGGACCGTGGCCACCACGACGTCCGCGCGACGATCGAAGAGCGGCATCTCCTCAGCAAGGTCACCTGAGTGGTGGTCGGGCTCGGGTTCGGCGGCGGCCGTGACGCCGGCGAAGCGCTCCCGCTGGATCTGATCGCCCAGCTCATCCATCGCCTCGTACTTGCGGAGGCGACAGTCGGCCTCGTTCATCGAATGCAGCTGGCCATCCAATACGTGCTCGTCGATCGTGAAGTCGGAGCGTTGCAGGGTGCGCGGGTCGATGACCAGGCCCTTGCGATCCGCGGCCGGCACCAGATCGGCTTTCACACCGAAGACGGATCCGGGCCGTACAAGGCGACGCCGTCCTCGTCTCGGCCGGGCGTCGTTCGGACGTCATCGCCGCAGATCTCACGGATCCGCTATGCGTCTCGAGCGGATACGCCCATTCGGTGATTCCCCGCAGGCCCGTGTCGTCGACGTCGGGATCGTTCGGGTCGCCGACCAGGTGCAGGTTTCGTTGGTATTGGTTCTGCGCGCGTTGATCCCGTGCGTCGAGCTGCACATCCAGCCACTGCTGCGCCGCGCTCAGCAGGTCGCGGGGAACGAATTCCACGCGTACCAGAAGGTTCACGCCCTGCCGCTGCGTCTCATTCAAGTTGACCATGTCTGTTTCTCCCTATCGACGACCGTCGGCGCCTACCGTCCGATGGCGGTGCCGGCCGGACGGGCCGGGACTGATGTGATGGCGGTCTTGTCGGGGCCGGCTGACCAGTTGCCAGCGGCGGCGGTAATGGCGCGTGCTTCCAGACAGTCCCAGTCAGGCTCGTCACGGTCTGGTTGGGCACGTCGCAAGGTAGGGATGTCGTGGCGGTGTCGGGTGCGCAGGATGGTGCGGTCGACGACGTCCAGGTGCTGGCCGATCTGTGGGTCCGACGCCCCGCCGGCTGCCATGCCTCGCACGACTTCGATCCGTTCGGCAGGGGTCAGGTTCGTGGCGGCGCCGGTGCGGGCGATCGCACGGTCGACGGCGACCATGTCGATGGTTTCGGCTCCGGCGGCGACCGGCACGTCGATGTGTGGGCGAGCATGTGGGTTGTCGATGGTGCTGTCGTCCCAGGCCAGCGGTGGGGCATACCCGCGGCTTCTGGCATGACCCTTGGTTTCCGGCGAGGGCCCCGGCGTCATGCTCAGCTGGTCGTAGACGTCCTTGATCTCTCGCCACTTCTCCAGCGTGATCAGGTTCCCGGGGCCGCTGAGAACCCTGGGCAGGCTGGTGGCGCCAGCCTCGGTGATGTGGTCTCGGGTCCAGCCGATGGCCATCAGCGCCTGCACGCGGCGGACCGCACCGACCTTGGGTACGTGCCCGGACTGCTGCTGCTCGTAAACGCCGGTGAGTGTCAGCCGAGACACGTGCTCGGCGGTGCGGCGCTGTACGACATCCCGGTCTCCGTCGACGATCGCGCGCAGGGCCGGGGCACTCAGTCCGCTGCTACGGCTCAGCGCTCGTACCGGCACGTCGGCGTCGAGGAACTGCTGAAGCTTGCGGCGGACCGGTTCGGCCGGCGCGTAGCAGGGCCCGGCCGCGCGCACGATCGCGCTGGTAGGCCACCTCGTCGGCCTTGGTGCGGTAACTCATCCCCGGGCACCTCCGTCAGGTCTGGTGCCTTCCCGAAGGGGATTGCGGTCGCCCTGGCGGCCACCGCGCAGGAAATCAGGCTGCTGCTACCTGCGCGGTGCGGGCCCTGCGTGGTCGCCGGCTCCGGGTATGTCGTGCAGCAGGCGTCGCCGTTGCGCCTCGCGGGCGCGTTCCTGGTTCTCGCGGTCCATCTCCCGGACCAGCTCGGGTGCGCAGAAGGTCTCCGCGGCCCAGCCGCCGTTCACGCCGTCGAGTCGCGGCTGCTCCCAGCCGCGGGCTACTACCCCCGAGTGCCAGTGGAAGCTGGGGTCTGCTGGCGACGGGTCGCCGGTGACCTAGAGAGTCTCGGCAAGATCGGAGAGGTCGTGGGTCATCACTGGCTCCTATGTCGGCCCTTCGAGAGGGGAAGGGGCTATCGGCGTGGCCCGTGCATTGCCGGGGCCGGTTCGCCGGCCGGAATCGGTCGGTGCGCTGTCAGGCGGCGGTGCGCGTTCTGGGTGACCTCGTCCGCCTCGTGCAGGGACCGTCGGGTGCCTCGGTCACTGTGGTCGAGCAGATCGCCCAGCTGCTGGAGGCGGGTTTCGGTGCGCGCCAGTACGTCCGTGGCGGCACTGAGGCCCTGGTCGACGCTGACACGTGACCCGAGGGTCGTGTCCACGTTCATCCGCTGCAAGGCGATGTTCTTTACCGCCGTGAGGTGCCCGGCGGCGGCTGCCGCAGCAGGTTGTGCCATCTCGAGCAGGTCGCTGACCCCGTCCAGCCGTGCCCGAGTTCGACTGGCGAGCTTCACGTCGTCTGTAGATGCTGCGGCAAGGTCGACCGCGTCGAGAGCCTCCTTGGCCCGGTCGACCCGGTGGGTGGCGTGCTCCAGGTAGGCACCGAGGTCGGTTCCGATTGCCTCGGTGAGGGCGCATCGGCCGGCGAGTTGCTCCATCTGCTGTGCGACATTGCGCATGTACCCCGAGGCCATGGGTTCGTCGACGATGTGGGTCTTCACGGCATCCGCGGTCGCGTCGTCCAAGAGCCGCCGGATCGACCGCGCCGCATCGCGCAGTTCTTCGATGAGACCGATGGCGGCGTGCATGTCGCGGTGCGTGCCGTGCAGCTGGTCGACCGCCACGTCGAGGTCGATGCTCATTTCGGGTCCTCCTCGGCGTCGCCGCGGTCGGCGAGCTCGTCCAGGAAGCTCCTCAGGAGGCCGCTGAGCTCGTCATCGGCCGCCTGGAGGTGATCGCGTATCCGTGCGGTGTCAGAGGGGGTCTCACTGCTGCACACGTCGATGTTCTCCGCTCGGGCTCGTGGCCCGCCGGCTGCGGGCTCCTCACTCTCCCCAAGGTCAGATGCCGTGTTCTGGCGGTCACCCTTGCCCGGTGCGTCAGAGGTCCACACCGTCAAGCCTTCGGCAGCTCCGGCAGCGGCGGGCAGATTCCGAGCTCGACCAGAACGATGCGGATCCGGCCGGCCTCCGACCTGGACCCGGTGACGCGGAGTCCGCGCAGGTCCGGTCGTGTCGCAGCAGTCCGCCCGGGAAGGTGGCCCTCCCCTGCGACGTCCCCTTCCGCATCGCGGCGTACTCGGCCGGCGTCGGCCGGGGTCAGCCCGCGATGGTCAGCCGTCTCGGGTCCAGCGGGTTGAACAGGCCAGGCGAACGCGCGGTCGGTACGGGGTTGCGCCGAGCCGACTGATTACCGCGTCGTACTCCGGGGCCTGCGCGTTGGGTGCATCGTCTTTGTCTGTGTCGTTCGGCATGGATCGCTCTCCTGTGGTCGCCGTGAGGCGGGTCGGCCTTGGTCATCTCCCTAAGACGGTCTTGGCGCCTGCGGCGGTCAACCGGTCAGGCAGCGTCCGACGCCGAGTCGTCGCTGCGTCCGACGCCGAGTCGTCGCTGCGGCCGATCACAGGTGCGAGCGAGGGCAGGACTCGTGCCTGCAGCTTCGACAACACGAGCGACCCGGTGGCTGTTTCCCGGGCGTGACCCGAGAAACAACTCGAATTGAGACTCATCAGCGAACGGCGCCAGGCAGGGATCCGTTGCCGCCACGCCCGCAACACGACCTTGCTGACCCTGGCCCGTGAGTTGCCGCCCGCGGTCCTGGCAGGCCTGCTCGGTATCGCCACCAGCACCGCGGACCGCTGGCGGCAGTGGGCCGGCGGCACCTTGGGCTGCCTGCGAGGTGCCGTCACACCGATGACAGGCTCTGCCGAGGTGATGATGCCCGCAGACGCCTCGCGAACTGCTATAGGCCCGATACCCGACTACGTCGCCGCGAAAGGAAGCACCGTGCAAAGCCGGACTCAGCTTTACCCGGGCCTGGAATTCGTGGCGGTCCAGTGCCGTCAGCTGTGGTGCGTGATCCCGTTCGGCGTCCTCAGCCGACGCCGCGGGTTGATAGCAGCCCATGCAAGGATCCGCGACGTGCTCTGCCGACGACCCGTTGCAGGAGACGAGACAGCAGCGGACTCGTGATCGGCACGACGACCACCGCGACGACCATGGCGGCGATGACGTCGTGCGGGTAGTGCGCGCCGACATATACCCGGCTAATGGCTTCGAGGATCGCCAGTAGTGCGGCGATGACGCCGAGTCGTCGGTTCACGAAGAAGAGTGCGACCGCGACAGCGGCTGCGAACGTGGTGTGTCCGCTCGGCATGGCGTAATCCGTTGGTGCAGGGCACGTTTCGACGATGAACGCGTGTGGTACGGAGCGGCAGGGGCGCAGCTCGCCGATCTGGTTCTTGATCACTTCGGTCACCAGGAATGCCACTGCGACACCGATTGGTGCGACCAGGGCCGCCGTCATCTGCCGGTCCCCGTGCGGGCGGGAAATCCACCAGCCCACCAGCAGCAAGATGACGAACAGGCCGATGCTGTAGGTGGTCCAGGCTTCCGCGGCCGCGTTGAGCCAGTGGGTGTGTCGCGCGAACTGGGTGACGTCCCGGAAGAGCGAACCGTCGATGCGCGCCCCGTCGTACGTCGACATCGTCAGTGCTTCCGAAACCATGGGTAGGTGTGGCCTTTCGTTCGGTGTGCCCGACTGGGCGCGTCGAGCTGCCAGCTAATCCTTTCCTGGCTGAGAGGGTCCTGAGAGCTCGTGGTGAACGGCTGCGGTGCGCATGACGACGTTGCCACCGTTCCCGGGTCGGGAGCGCTACCTTCGAACCGGCGGCGTGCGATCGTGCGCCGCATGGAGTGCGGAGGTGCCACCGTGCAGGATCCCGCCGATCGGCCGGTGCCTATTCGTCCGCATCCATTGCTGGCCCGGCGCGCCGCGTTGCGGTTCGTGCTGCTGATCGGGGTCGTCAGCGCCTTCTCTGACATGACGCACGAGGGCGCCCGCAGCATCACCGGTCCCTTCCTCGGTTCGCTGGGGGCCAGCGGCCTGGTCGTCTCGGTCGTCGCCGGGGGCGGCGAGCTGCTCGGCTACGGGTTGCGTTGGTTCGCGGGGCGGGCGGCCGATCGCACGGGCAGGTATTGGGCGATCGCGTTCTTTGGGTACACCCTGCAGATGGCCGTGGTGCCATTGCTCGCGATATCCGGCAACTGGCCGGTCGCCGCGGCCCTGATCGTCACAGAACGGGCCGGGCGGGCGATCCGCATCCCGACCCGGGACGCGATGACCGCACACGCGGCACACCGACTCGGCGGCGGCTGGGCGTTCGGCGTGCGCGAGGCGCTCGATGCCGGTGGCGCGATGGTCGGCCCGCTGGTGGTCAGCTTTGTCCTGTGGTTGCACGGAAGTGACCGGTCTGCCTTCGCCTGGCTCGGCATCCCCGCCGCACTGACCCTGCTCTCGTTGGTGTTCACCTGGCGGCAGTTCCCCAACCCCGCGGACCTGGAGTCTGAGGCACCCGCCCCGCCGACCGACAGCGCACCGCGCCCGCCGGCGTTCTGGCTCTACCTGGCCGCCATGGGCTTGATCGCGGTCGGCTACGCCGACTGGCCGCTGATCGCCTTGCATTTCAGCGAAGAGCGCATGGTCGGTTCCACGGTCGCACCGGTGCTGTATGCCGTGGCAATGGCCGCCGAAGCAGTGGCCGCACTGGTCCTGGGCAAGGTGTTCGACCGGGTCGGTCTGCGGTCCGTGCTCGTCGTGACGGTCCTGACCGCCGCATACGCACCGCTGGTCTTCCTCGGCAGCTTGCCGCTGGCCGTGATCGGGATCCTTGCCTGGGGTCTGGGTATGGCCGCGCAGGAGTCGATCATCAAGGCAGTGCTAACCACCATCGTGCCCGCCGACCGGCGCGCCTCGGCCTTCGGGCTGTTCGACACCGGATTCGGCGTCGCGTGGTTCGCCGGCAGCGTCCTGCTCGGCGTGCTTTACGACACGTCCCTAATGGCGCTGGCCGTGATCTCCGCCCTCGTCCAGCTCGCCGCCCTCCCATTGCTGGTGCTGACTCGCCGACGGTTGGCCGCAGCGGGCAATGGTTAGAAGTCCCCGGTCGACAACACTCGCACGGGAGTGAACTGCGTCCGCGAGAGAACGAATCACTGGAGTCGCCGATCTGCAATCCAACCGGGGTGACATTAAGGTCGACTGATGCGGCTCGTAACCGGGTTTCACGCTTGCCCGGAGGTTCGTTCACTGCCCGGCGAAGACCATTTTGCGCAAGCTTCGAGCAGGTGAACACGAGATGTGTGAAGCACCACGGCCGCTGGCCATTGATGCTTTTCTGCACCTCCCTTTACACGCTGTCTGCATGGACCAGCAGCGCTATCCGCGTCATGCAGGCACCGGCGACCGCGCACTCACGGCGAGCTGCATCGCCGTGTTGAGAAGAGACACGGCCGAGTGAGCGGTGGGTGCCACGCTGCATTTCATGCATTACAGTGAAGGCGGCGATGGAGTCCGCCGGCGAAGTTTCGCAAACCGCCCTCGTGGCTGATGGCACCTTCGATCGATACGAAGGTGAGCTACGCCCATGCTCCGCAATCGCTCTACGCTGCTTTATCCATTGCCGCCTGGCGCGGCTGAGCTTGATCGCCGCCCGCCCGAGGGCACCCTGGGCGATCTGAACTTGGACCAGGTGTTCGCGTCGATCTGCGCGGGTGCCGAGCAGTACCGGTTCGATGAGTTCTTCGAGTGCCCGAGTGACGACTTGGCCGTGGTCGGTCACCGGCATGCGGTTTTCAGCGATCTCGAAGCCGCTGCCACGGCGGATGTGATCCGGTCGTTCGTGACCGATGCCGCGGCCGTGCGGGAGCGGCTGGCCGAGAAGCTGTATGACGCGTTGCAGGCAGACCGGTGGTTCCTGGGTGCCGTGTCCGCCCATTGCGCGGCGGTGGTCGCGGCGAGCAACGGCTTGGATGCGGCACCGGTGCATTCGGCCGGGCTGCTCGGGTTGCGCGATCGATTGACCGAATACCGACGCAGTGCCGAGTTCGCGGCGCTGCGGGACGAAGCCGCGCGGCTGGAGCAGGGGCTGGACGACCTACGGTTCGTGGTCCACACCCACGCGGGCAAGATCATCGTCGCACCGCCCGGTGACGAACCGGATTTCGCCGGTTCGGTGCTGGAGACGTTCGCGCGGTTCGCGGCTCCCGGCCGGATCGAGGATCAGGACCAGGGCCGGAGCGCGCACCAGCTGGATCGTGTCGAGGCGGCGGTGCTGCACCTGCTCGGCCAACTGTTCCCGACCCTGTTCACCGATGTTGCGGCCTTCCATCGCGCGCATGCCGGTTTCCTTCCCCAGTGGTGGCTGGACGCTGAACGCGAGGCAGCCTTCTACGTGCACTGGCTGGATTTCATGCGCGTGTTGAAGCCGGCCGGCGTGCGGTGGACGCTGCCCCGGCTGTCTCGTGACAATCGCGCCGAGCGGGTCGTCGCCGGCTGCGATGTCGCGCTGGCGAACCAGCGCGCCACCGACGAACAGCGGTGTGTGACCAATGATTTCGAGTTAACCCCACCCGAGCAGATCCTGGCGATCTCCGGGCCGAACCAGGGCGGCAAGACCACCACCGCCAGGATGTTCGGGCAACTGCACTACCTGGCCTCCCTCGGGTTACCGGTTCCGGCCGCACAAGCGGCACTGTTCCTGCCGGACGCGGTCTACACGCATTTCGAGCGGGCCGAGAGCATCGAAACCCTGGCGGGCAAGCTGGAGGACGAACTGCGCCGCGCCAGAGCACTGTTGGAGAACGCGACCGGCGACAGCGTCATCGTTTTCAACGAGACGTTCGGCTCGACGTCCCTGGCCGATGCCTACGTGCTGGGCGCGACGATCTTGCGGCAGGTGATCGACACCGGTGCCCTCGGCGTGTACGTGACCTTCGTGGACGGGCTGACCCGACTGGACCAGCACGTGGTGAGCATGATGAGCACCACCGATCCCGACGACGACGCGGTGCGCACGTTCAAGGTGGTGCGCAAACGTGCGGACGGCAAGGTGCACGCGGCTGCGATCGCGCGCCGCCATCAGCTGACGTATGACGACATTCGTCAGGCGGTCAGCTGATGCGCCCCCACTTGCTGTTTCCCGACCGGGACCTGGGCGCGCCCGCTGAGAGCATGCCGCCGCTGCTGGCCGACCTGGTCGCTGATCTGGAGCTGCCCACCGTGCTGAGCGCGATGGCCGGCAAGGACGCGTTGACGTACGCGGTATGTGCGCAGGTCCTGACCGCCAACGACACGACACCGCAGATCGTGCGCCACCGGCAGGCGGTGCTGGCCGACGCGATCGCCCATGCTGCCGAGTTCGCGCAGCTGTACACGATCGCCACCGAGGCGATCGCTGATGAGAAGAAGATCTACCGCAGCACGTTCCGACTGCGACCGGAATCCACCCTGCGCCGGTCCGTGGAGGTCCTCAAACGACTGCTGGACGCGGTCGCCCGGGTACGGCAGGTGACCGACGCACTCAGCGCGGCCGCCAGGTCGGACGCCGTGCGCGGCATGTGCGCCGTGCTGGCCGACCAGCTCGATGACCCCTACTTGCACGAGGCCAGAGAGCAGGTGAGAGAGCTGGAACTGGCGCACGGCCTGCTGGTGTCGGCGCAGCTGGATCGAAACGATGCGGTGTCCAGGATGCGGCCGCTGCTGGCGCGCACGTCGGGCAACTGGCTGATCGGGCGGCGGCCGCGGCTGCGCAAACCCACGTTCTCCTACACGATCGCCGACCGCGACCAGGCAGGGATGGAAGCGTTCGCTGAGTTCCGCGACCGCAGCCTCACTCAGGTCTCCCACGCCGCCGACACCTCGGCAACACACATTCTGGGCTTCCTGACCTGCCTGCAACGCGAAGTGGCCTTCTACCTCGGCTGCGTCCGGTTGCAAGGTGTCTTGCGCGAGCTTGAGGTACCGACGTGCGTGCCGGACGTCTGCACGGGCGACGTCCGTGAACTGAACGCGACCGCGCTGCGGGATGTACCGCTTGCGGTGCAGAGCGAACGCGCACCGGTGCCGGTGACGGTCGCTGCCAGCCGGGCACGCCTGGTGGTGTTCACCGGCGCCAACAGGGGCGGCAAGTCCACGACGCTGCGGGCGGTCGGAGTGGCCCAGCTGATGGCTCAGGCGGGCATGTTCGTGGCCGCCGACCGGTTCCGGTTTGCCGTCTGCACAGGCGTTTTCACCCACTTCAAGCGTGAGGAGGACACCGCCATGGTGCACGGCAAGTTCGACGAGGAACTGGAGCGGATGAGCAGGATCACCGGTGCGGTAGCACCGGGCGGGATGCTGCTGGCCAACGAGTCGTTCGCCTCCACCAACGAGCAGGAGGCCTCCGACATCGGCTTCGACGTGCTCACCGCCCTGGTCGACAGCGGCGTCACCGTCCTGTTGGTGACGCACCTGTTCACCCTGGCCAAGCAACTGTTCGACGACTCACGTCCGTCGGTGTTTCTGCGGGCCGAACGCGGCGCTGGCGGTGAGCGCCCCTTCCAGCTGCTCGAAGCGCCGCCGCTGCCCACCAGCTTCGGCGGCGACGTGTACCGCACGGTGTTCGGCACACCACTGGACAGCTCCTTAACCGGTGACGGTCCGGACACGGAACGTCAAGAACCGCAACCGGTTACATCCCGTCACGATCACTCAGATACCACCATTCCCCTACCGAGCCCAGCGAAGAGGTCACGATGACAACGAACCAGGACGTGCGACTCACCGGTGTCAGCGCGGAGCAGATTCTGGACTCTCGCGGCCATCCCACTCTGCAGGTCGAGGTGGTCACCGCCGACGGGCTGAGCTTCTTCGGCAGCGCACCGTCGGGCGCCTCGACTGGCGAGCACGAAGCGCGTGAACTGCGCGACGGCGGCACCGACTTTCGCGGGCTCGGCGTCACCAAGGCAATGACGTTCGTCGACAGTCAGATCGAGCCGGTCCTGACCGAGAAGGCCTGGACGACCCTGGATCAGATCGATGGCACACTCGCCGCATTGGACGGCACCGGAAATTTCGCGAAGATCGGCGCCAACACCGCGGTCGCGGTCTCCATCGCCTGCGCCCGCGCGTTCGCGCACCAGCAACGAATCCCGTTGCACCAGTGGGTATCCGAGCAGTTGGGAACGACACCGGTGATGCCGGTGCCGCACTTCAACGTGGTCAACGGTGGCGCGCACGCCGCCAATGATCTGGCGTTCCAGGAGTTCCTCATCGCCCCCACCGGGGCGAGGACCATCTCCGATGCCATCCAGATGGGTGCCGAGATTTACGCCGCGCTGGAGAGCGAGCTGCGGTCCCGGTTCGGCGCGCTTGGCGTCGGCGACGAGGGCGGGTTCGCCCCGGACACCGACGACGAGAACCAGGTGCTGGACGTTTTGGTCCGGAGTATCGAACGCGCCGGCCTGTCACCGGGACTTAACGTCCGGCTGGCGCTGGACGCCGCAGCGAATAGCTTCTATGACGGTAAGTACTACCGGCTACACGGCCGCTGGCGGTCCGCCGACGACCTGCTGGAGCGGTATGTCCACCTGGCGGCGAACTATCCGATCTGGAGCATCGAGGACCCGTTCGATGAGTCGGACCGGGACGCGTGGCGCGACATCGTGGATCGGCTGGGCTCGACGGTGCAGATCCTGGGTGATGACATCTTCGTCACCGACGCGCAGCGCATCCGTGTCGGCGCCAAGGAGGGGATCGCGAACGCCGCACTGATCAAACCGAATCAGGTCGGCACGGTCACCCAGACGCTTGAGGCGTTACGGGCCGCACAGGAGGTGGGATTCCGCACCATGGTGTCGCACCGGTCCGGGGAAACACTGGACACGTTCATCGCTGACCTGGCCGTGGGCGCCGGGACCGGCCAGCTCAAAGCGGGCGCGCCCGCCCGGGGTGAGCGGGTAGCCAAGTACAACCGGCTTACCCGGCTGCAGAAGTTGCATCCCGAGTTGCGGTATGCCCATTGGTGGGCGGACTGAACAGCGATGGCAGTCACTCAACGGGACTCAACTGTCGGCTGCGGCCACCTTGTCCATCTCCAGGATGCGCCATCCCTGAGTCTTGTTGTGTTGCAACACGTTCCAGCAGGCGGTTCGCTGTCGCGGCGGTACGGTCAGGGACGTGTCCAGGTGGCCCAGCAGCAGTTGGTTGACCGCGTCGTGGGCGACCAGCACCACCCCTGGCTGGTCGGCATACGCGTCCAGCGCGGCAGCAGCGCGGGCGAGAACATCCTCGGCGGGCTCCACACCGGGGGCCGCGTCCAGCGACCCCCACTGGGCGATCACTGCGGCCTTGGGGTGGCCGGCCCACTGCCCGTAGTCGCGGTCCATCAGCCGCTCGTCGGCTTCGGCGGTGGTGTCGGCGGCGGCGGCGATCGCTTCGGCTGTGCGGCGTGCCCGCAGCAAGGGACTGTGTCGCACTACCTGCACGTCATACACACTGAGCGCTTCGGCGAGGGCCGCGACCTGCCGCCGGCCCACGTCGTCCAGGTCCGGGTCCAGGTGCCCGCGCAACTCACCGTTGGCGTTCAGCACGGTTTGCCCGTGCCGGGCCAGGATGAGGCGGCACCATTCATCCTTCGACTCAGCCATCACACCTGGTTCCGTCCTGCCTTGCGATCAGCGTTGGCGTGCAGCACCGTACGCCGACCGACGCGCCGACGGAAGTACTTGACCGGCGGTGGCGCCGCTGCTTGCATGGGGCCCGCACCGAAGGGCGATGGAGCTCGCCTGGGCCCGCGGCCCGAACCGCCGACCCGGCTAATAGCCCCTTCCAAGCTGCTGCTGGGAGGTGTGGTGCGCCCAATTGCCCTGATCGCGTCCCGCCGAGCATGAGCGGCCTCCCGCTGTCGGCGATTCAGGCGGGTCAAGTCCTCACCGTCGGTCTCGGCGCGCCCGTCGTCAGCGGCGTGATCGCCACGGTCGAGGCCCGGATGCAGGGGCGACGGGGACCTCGGGTGCTGCAACCGTTCTACGACCTGCACAAAATGTTCCGCAAGGAATCCGTAGCACCCATCGGGTCCGGCTGGTTGTTCCTGGCGGCACCGGTGATCGCCATCGCCAGCTACCTGACGGTGCCGATGCTCATCCCGGTGCTGACCACCTATCCGCTGCCGTTGGCGACCATGGGCGACATCCTCGGCGGCGGCTTCCTGCTGTCGTTTGCCAGCTTCCTGGTGGCGGTCGCCGCGACCGAGACCGGCGACCCGTACGCGCAACTGGGCGCCAGTCGCGCCAAGACATTCGGCGCCATCACCGAACCGGTCTTGCTGATGGTGTTTTTCACGGTCGCCGCGGTGACCGCCACCGATCTGCCGTACGCGCTCGGAGAGACCGTGCGCAGCGGCCCGGCCCAAGTCGTGCGCCCCTCGCACCTGCTGGCGACCGGGGCGCTGCTGATGGTGATCTTGTACGAGACCGCCCGCATCCCGATCGAGACCCATACCGGCACCAACGAGCTCGGGATGATCGAGACCGCCCGCCCGTTCGAGCACTCCGGCCCCTATCTGGCGTTGTTGCACTGGGGCTCGATGATCAAACAGCTGGTGTTGTTCACCATCCTGCTGAACATCTTCGCCGCGCCCTGGGGCATGTCATCGGGCACCCATCTTCTGCCGGTGCTCGGCGCCGCCGGCGCACTGATCGGCAAGTCGGTGCTACTGGGTCTGCTGATCGCCGCCCTGGACAACAGCTTCGCCAAACTGCGGCTGTTCAAGATCACCGAATTCGCCGCCGCCGCATTCCTGCTGGCGATCTTCGCTGTCTGCACCCTGTTCCTGGGCGGTGGCTGATGTGCCTCACCGGCAGCACCGGTGTCGTGATGGCGCCGACAGTCTTTGAAGGGACGGCCAGCACGATCGCCATGATCGTGCTGCTGCTGGAATTCCTGATGCTGCGCTCTGCCCTACTGCGCGCGCAGGTCCGGTTGTACGCGGCGCAGTCGACCGTTGTCAGCATCCTGGCCGCGGTTATCGCGCACGGCCGGTCCCTGCCCGAACTGTATGTGCTGGCGGTGATTTCGTTCGCGCTCAAAGCGGTGCTGGTGCCGTGGGTGATCTCTCGGATGATGCGTGACTCGGCGACCGAGATCGCCGGCAGCGGCGTCCTAGGGGTGGCCAGCGAGGTGATCGTGTCCATCGGCGTCGCCACGTTCGGGTTCTTTGCCGTCGGCGCGTTGCACATTCATTCGCCCGTGCTGCCCAGTGCCGCGTTGAGCCTGGCGGTTGCGGTGGTGCTGGTCTCGTTCGTGCTGATGATCGTGCGCCGGGACGTGATCAGCCAGTCCATCGGGTTCTTCTCCCTGGAGAACGGTGTCTCGCTGGCCAGTCTCGTTGTCGCGGCCGGGATGCCGCTGATCCTGGAGGTGGCGTTCCTGTTCGACCTGCTGGTGGCCGTGGTGGTCTTCGGGATCCTGATGCGCACCCACCACCGGCACGCGGAGTCGTTGTCCACCGCCGACCTGACCTCGCTGCGGGACTGACATGACCGGGTGCCTGATCGCGTTGCTGCTGATACCGCTGGCCGCGGCCGGCCTCTCTGCCACGCTGCGTGGGTGGGCCGGGCACGCGGTCACCATCGCCGCCGGTCTGGCCTCGTGCGCGCTGGTGGCGTCGATGTGGACCTCGGTCGGGCGGGGCGCCATCGGCGTCGGGTTTCTGCGGGTGGATGCGGTGTCCATGGTGTTCCTGCTCGGGACGTCGTTCCTGTATGCCGTGGTCGCGGTCTACACCGCCGGATACCTGCGCGCCGAACTGGCGCAGCGCACCCCACGCGCCGGGCTGCGGTATCAGCGCCGATTCTTGCTGGGGATCAACCTGTTCGTGTGGGCGATGCTGTTCGCGCCGTCGGTCAACGGACTGGCCCTGGTGTGGGTCGGTGTCGAAGTCACCACCATCGTCTCGGCCGTCCTGGTCGCCATCGATGACACCGAAGCGGCTGCCGAGGCGGCCTGGAAATACGTGCTCATCGCATCCTGCGGCCTCGGGATCGCCCTGCTGGCAACGATATTCATGTATTACGCCGGAGCCCAGGTGTTGGGCGAGTCCTATGACCTGTCGTTCCCGCAGTTGCTCGCGCACGCCGGGCAATTGCCCGCCACCCCGGTGCGGCTCGCGTTCGTGCTGGCCGTGATCGGCTTCGGCACCAAGGTCGGACTCTTTCCGGTGCACACCTGGTTACCGGACGCACACGCCGAGGCGCCAACGCCGCTGTCCGCGTTGTTGTCCGGATCGTTGCTGGCAGTCAGCTTCTACGCGATCCTGCGGTTCTACCAGGTCACGGCAGCCGCGGTCGGTGCCGGCTTCGCGGGCGGAGTCCTCCTGGTGTTCGGGGTCCTGACCCTGTTGCTCGCCGCGCTGTACCTGCTCGACCAACGCAATCTCAAGCGGCTGCTGGCCTATTCGAGCGTCGAGCACATGGGCATCCTGGCGATCGGGGTCAGCTTCGGTAACCCGATCGCACTGTTCGGGGTCATGCTGCACGTCTTGGTCCACGCCGCCGGCAAAGGCGGCGCATTCTTGTCGGCCGGCGCGATCGTCCAAGGCTTCGGCACCAAAAGACTCGCCCGCATCCACGGCGCGTTCGAACGCATGCCATGGACCGCTTCGGTGTTCGTGATCGCGATCTTCGCCCTGTGCGGGATGCCACCGTTCGGCATCTTCCGCAGCGAATTCCTCGTGATCCAAGGCGGATTCAGCGCACACCACACGGCCAGCGCCGCGCTCCTGGTGGTCCTGGTCACGGGGGCATTCATCGGGCTGGCCGCCACCACCACCCGGTCGGTGGCCTCCGGACCGGCCGACGCGACCAGCACCCGGCATGAGGCGAACGCTCTCATGGTGGTGCCGGCGGTGGCGTGCGTGCTGGCTCTGTTGCTGATCGGCGTGTGGGTCCCCGGGCCGGTGGCCACGGTGTTGCACAACGCCGCGTTCGAGCTGACCGGGGGTGGCCATGGAGCAGGTTGAGCAGGACGAGACCGTGCACTGTGCCACCGCGGCGGAGTTGCACCGTAGGGTCACGGCCGCGTGCGTGTCGCCGGGCCGGCTGGCCGGCCTGTACGCCACCGAGGAAAACGGCCACCCGGAGCTGGTCGCGATCATCGGCCGTGATGATGGCTTCCTCATCCTGCGGGCACCGGTTCCCCGGGAGCTGCGCTACGACGCGCTCACCCCGCAGGTGCCCGCCGCGTTCTGGTACGAGCGTGCCCTGCACGACCTGTCCGGGGTGGAGCCGGCGGGGCACCCGCGCCTGGACCCCCTACTCGCGCCGCAGCTGGACGATCTCGGGCCGGTGCGTCCCGGCAGCGACCTGCCCGCCAGGGACCACGATGCGGTTCCTGGCGCGGAGCACATTGGCCCGGTGGACGTGACCGGCCGTGGCGTGTTCACCCTGCCGTTCGGGCCGGTCCGCTCCGGGGTGCTGGAGTCGCTGGAACTGCTCCTGGAGACCGGCGGTGAGGACATTTTGCGGATCAACCTGCGCCCGCACTACAAGCACCGGCAGATCGCGAAACGGTTCGAGCAACGCACCGTCGATGACGCGGTGCTGGTCGCCGAACGGGTCGAAGGGGTGCACTCGGTCGCGCACGCCCTGGCGTTCGTGCACGCCGTGGAAACCGCAACCGACGTCACGGTGCCCGCCGCGGCCAGGCTGCAACGCGTGGTGGTAGCCGAGCTGGAACGCATGGCCAACCATCTGGACGTGGTGACGCAATTGTGCGACTGCGCCGGATTAGCAGTGGGCACAGCACGTTTCGGGCTGCACAAGGAACAAGTGATGCGGCTGATGTCGGACGCGACAGGCAGCCGGTTCGGCCGGGGTCAGGTCGTGCCCGGCGGCGTGCGCGCGGCGCTGCGCACCGACCCCGCACAGCTCAGGTACCGCATTCGAACCCTGCAGGCGCGCATCGCCGACGACCTGCGCGCTCTGAACGGCTCCGCCTCGTTCCTGGACCGGTTACGCACCACCGGCCGTCTGGACGCGGGACTGGCCCACCGGCACGGCGCCCTCGGCCCGGTCGGGCGCGGCAGCGGCGTGGAACTGGATGCCCGGGTCTGGCGACCGTATGACGCCTATCCGGACCTGACCCCGTTCGTGCCCGCGAGCAGCACCCTGACCGACGCGCTCGGACGACTGCGCGTCCGCGAAACTGAACTGGCCCAGTCCAGCGAACTCATCCAGGAAGCCGTCCAGCAACTGGCCCATGTCGACCCCACGGCGCGAGCTCCGGTGCCATCGGCCGACGGCCACCACCTCGGCGTCAGTGAATCCGCCGCCGGTGAAATTCTCTACAGCGTCACCCTGCACGCTGGCCGGGTGGTGCGTTGCTTCGCCCGCAGCGCGTCCTTCCACAACCTGGTGCTGATGCACAACGTGTTCCACGGCGACGTCTTCACCGACCTCGGATTCATCGAAGCCAGCTTCGGGCTGTGCTACGCGGGGGTGGCGATGTGAGACTGCCCTGGCTCCTGCGGGGCCTGCGCGACGGCGTGGTCACCACACCGTGGCCAGGCCGCCGCGACGCCTACTTCGACCAGTTCCCCGTCACACCCGTCCCGACCGGCGCCAGTGCGATCACCACGGACCCGGGCGCCATCGAAAGCCTCTGCCCGACCGGCGCGATCACCTTCGCCCCGGGCAACGACACGATCACCCTGGATCGCGGCCGGTGCATCGCCTGCGGCCGGTGCGTCCAGCAGCGACCCGACCTGTTCGCCTGGCAGCCCGGAAACGACGTCGCCCGCGACGACCGCGACATGCTCATCGCCGACACCCCACCGGATGGCGACGTACCGCGACTACGAGCCGACGTCGCAGAGCGGACCGCGATGCTGCGGCGCTCGGTGCACATCCGGCATGTCGATGCCGGCTCGGACGGTAGCGACGAATGGGAAGTACGCGCCTTGCTCAACCCGGTCTATGACGTGCACCGCCTCGGCATCTTCTTCACCGCCAGCCCGCGCCACGCCGACATCCTGCTGATCACCGGCATCGGCGCCCCCGGCATGATCCTGCCTTTGGCCCGCACCCGCGCCGCCATGCCCGACCCGGTTGTGGTGATCGCCACCGGCACCGACGCGATCAGCGGCGGACTGGTCGGTCCCGGGATGGGCATACCACGGCTGCTCGAAGTCGACGTGTTCGTCCCGGGCGCGCCCGCGCCACCGTTCGCGCTGCTGCACGGCATCCTGCTCGCCCTCGGGCGCCTCCCGGCGGGTGCGCCATGATCGTCGCCGCTCTGATCGGATTCGCCCTGGCCGCGCTCACCTGCCTACGCCGCCGTGACGACCACCGGACCCAGTACCTCGGATGGGTAATCCTGACCGCGACCAGCGTGCTGACCGTCGTCACCGGCTGCCGTGCCCTGTCCGGCCACGCCGAACAGGTGTCGCTGCCCTGGGGCGCGCCCGCCCCGGTCACCCTGGCCGCTGATCACCTGTCCGGGATGATGCTGGTGATCTGCTTCGGCCTCGCCGCCCCGCTGTGCCTGGCAGCCGGCGCCTCCCGCCGGCCCGGGCAGCAGTCGCTGCCAGCACTGGTCGCCGCGCTATTGGGTGCGCTGCTGCTGGTCTTGACCTCCGCGAACCTGTACGCGTTGCTGCTGGGCTGGGAAGGGCTCACCTTCACCTTCTACTTGCTGACCAACCTGGAACGGCACCTACCCGGCCGGGGAGCAGCCGCGACCCGTGCCGCCTCGTTCGGCAAAATCAGCGGATCCGCCCTGCTGATCGGCGGGCTGCTGCTGTCCACCGGCTCCGGCTCGCTGGACATGGCCAGCTGGTCGAGCGTCGCATCCGGCCCGTCCCGCGACATCGGATACCTGCTGCTGCTGGTCGGGTTCGCCTGCAAGGTCGGGCTGATCCCGATGCAGATCTGGCTACCACCGACCTACACCGCGGCCCCCGCCCCCGCCCGGGCCTTGCTGGCCGGGGTAGCCGTCAACGCCGGCTTCTATGGGTGGTTGCGCACCCTGCAGGTGCTCGGCTCACCACCGGCGTGGCTGGCCACCACGGTGTTGCTGATCGGCGGGATCACCGCCATCCTCGGGATCGCGCAAGCGGCCGTGGCCGACAACCTGGCCCGGCTGATCGCCTGGTCGAGTGTGGAGAACGCCGGAGTCATCGCCGCCGGGTTCGGGATGGGCCTGGTCGGCGCGAACTCCGGACAACCCCGGCTCGCGGCCGCAGGCCTGGTCGCGGCGACCGCACAAATCGTCGCGCATTCCCTGGGCAAGTCCCTGCTGTTCTGCGCGACGATGGCCATCGACGACGACGCCGGAACCTTGGACCTGGATGAGCTGCGCGGGATCGGGCGCAGACTCCCCGCCGCAGGCATTGGGTTGACTATCGGCGCACTCACCCTGGCCGGCATGCCGTTGACGGCAGGCTTCGCCTCCGAATGGTTGACCCTGCAAGCCCTGATGCAGCAATTCCGCACCGACTCGCTCGCGTTCCAGCTCGGCGCGGCCTTCGCTGGGTCGCTGGTCGCCCTCACCATTGGGGTCGCCGGGCTGACCTTCGTGCGCGTCGTCGGCCTGACCGCGTACGGCGACGCCGCCGGCACCGAAGCCACACCACGCACCGACATCTCAAGGGTTTACCGGACCGCGGTCGGCGTGTTGTGCTTCCTCTGCTTGGCGGTGTCGGCCGCTGCGCACTGGGAATTCGCGGCCATCGCGCGCGGCCTGAGCCAGCTCGTCGGCGACAGCGCCCGCGCCGCCAACGCACCCGGCTGGGTTATCCAACCGGTGTACTCCGGGTTCTCCGCGCTCTCGCCAGGCAAGCTGTGGATCGAACTGCCGCTGATGTGCCTGGTCGTGCTGGCAGTCACCGTCCTGTTCTCCGGGCGAGACCTGTGGCGGGTGCGGAAGGCACCGGTGTGGAGTTCGGGCTCGCCCGGGGTCGAACGACAAGGCGGCTACACCTCGTTCTCGTTCGCCAACCCGATGCGCCGCGTGCTGGCCACCCTGCTGGTCAGCGCCGACCACACGGCCCCGACTGAGGACCCGGTCCGGGCCGACTCGGTCACCGAAGGAATGGTCCGCCCGCTGCTGCGGCAAGTGACAGTCGTCGAAATCGTCGAACGGTACGCCTACGCGCCCGCCTGGCGCGTACTCATGCGTGCCGTCCACCAGGCCCAACGGCTGCAGTCCGGCCGGTTGGACGCCTACCTGACCTACATGTTGCTCACCGTCGTCGCGGCGATCAGCGTCGTGACGTTCTGGTACTGACACCGGCGAGGACGAAAGATGATCGACATCCGCACCAGCCCCATCGTCGTCGGCTTCGACGACCACGACGCCAGCCGCCGTGCACTCATCCAGGCCGCCCGCCTCGCCGCAGCGCTGCACGTGCACTTGCACGTCGAACACATCGTCGACATCGAAGACACCCCCATCGACCCCGACCTCGCCGACTGGCAGAACGAAGTCGACGAACGACTCCAAACGCTGCAACGCCACGCAGAATCACTGGTCGAACTGCCCGGCGACGACTGGGACTACCACGTGCAACGCGGCGACTCCTGGCACGTTCTGCTGCACCGGGCCGAACAACTCGACGCCGGCCTCATCGTCGTCGGACAACACCTGCACGCACGAGCACTCGCCGCCGCACTGGGACACTTCCTGGCCGGCCCTGCCGGGCTCAACGTCGCCGAGCAACTAGTCCGCCACGGAGACAGGCCGATCCTGGTTGTGCCGTCACAGGTCAGCAAGCACTCAAAAGAATTGTGAATCCGACCTACAGACCCCAAAGCGACTTTCACGATGAAGAAGCTCGACAACTCACTCCCTCAGCGATACCGGCCGTTTCGATACTCAGGGCAAGCAATTCGCACCGTTCGAATTGAGCACTCCACCAGTTCTCCACTCCTACCGCTGGTTCGCGCTGGTTGTCGAGGCGTTCGACATCGAGCAATCACCCGATCAGTAGTCGTTCGGCGCTGGGTTCCGGACTCGATGCTGCGACCAGTCCGCGCCGACCTGAATCGGATCTACGGGCAGCGGTGATCTACAACGATGGTGCGTCGTCGGGTCGCCGAGCGGTGGTTGGGTCCGCCGTCGCGAAATCCAGCCGCTCCGCGGCGGCGCCCTTCCCGTGGGACACCGCGCGAGCCTCGGCGACCCCGAGACCGCTCCTGGGTTCGACCCCGGCCGCTGCCAAGAGGTGCTGCTCGTCGATGGGTTCGACGCAGACGCCGGCACGTAGCTCGTTGATCGCGGTTCGGACTTCGCCCAGTGCACGATCGTCGACTTCGAGCTGGTTGAACAGGTGTTGGCCGGAGGGGATCATGTCGTCCTCATAGTCGTAGACGTCCTCCCACTGCGGCCGATACCCGAGCTGGTCGCGCACCCCTTCGACGATGCGCGGATCTTGGACTGCTTGAGCCATGTCGCCGCCGTGCGCGGCCAGAGCTTGCGCAATGCGAGGTTGCGGGACGTCGGGCCCGTTCATCCAGTGAGCGCTTGCGTACGCGCGGTCGGTGGCTGCGTCGGCTTCGCCCACTATGCGTTCGGCGATAACCAGTCGGGTCTGGTTGGCTTCCCTGTCCTGGCCTTCGACACCCAGCTGTAGCGCATCACGGGGCGGCATGTGCAGCACGTCGGGATAGTTCACTGCTGGTTGCGTGATCTCGGTCATCGAGCCACCTCCAGGGGCTTGTCACGCGGAGCTTCCTTGCATCCCTAAGGCACGCCGGGTGCCCCAGCGGCCAATCGCGCTTGGACGTTCAAGCCGTTAGGGCGGTCTTCGGTCGGGAAGATCAGGTCCACCACGTAGCCGAGGGCCGTGGTCTGATCGGTAGTCGGTTCGGAGTGGGACTTGTTCTCGTCGCCCTCGTCGAGGAGTGAGCACAAGCGTGCTTCGGCGGCGGCCTGTTTCTGGTTCTGCATGGTTGCTCCTTGCTCAGCGCCTCGGGTTGTTCCTGACAGCAAGTGGTCGCTGCCGGCGACCGGGATGTCCCGGCGCGGATCGGTCGCGGTCGGCGTGACTTGTTCGCCGACTGGTGATTCGAGGTCGTCGACGTGGCGTTTGAAATAGCTGCCACCCAGATAGTCGACCTGGGCGATCCCCAACGGCTTACCTGCCGTTCCGTCCGGAAGGTTCGCCTGCCATTCGGTGGCCAGCTCCCGGCTCGTGTAGACGCTGCCGTACTCGTGATGCGGCTCTGGGTCGACGGTTACGCCCCAACGGCGGCCGAGGATGGTCACCCACGGACTATCGGTCTCGTGCCCGTCGGTGGAGATCAGTGCCCAGTAGGTTTCGCCGGGTGTCGCTCGTCGGCTCATCGTGGTGGCCTTTTTCGGTCAGGACCCTCGTGAGGGGGCGGCTCACGGCGCGGGTCGTGTCGGTTAGGCGTGCCACCTGGCCTTTGTTGGACGTCTATGGGTTCCGTCACTGGTGGTGTCCAGCCGGCCGGGTCGAGGCCGCGCTCGACAGCCGTATCGAGCAGTCTGGCAAGGCTGTTTGCCGGGTCCGTAACGCGCTCCAGGGCGAGCCGTGCGCCCATTCCGTCCCCGTGCAGCCACGCGCCAAATGCCGCCAGGTTGGCGACCGGAGTGCAGGCATCCTCGGGAGATCGGGTCAGGAGGTCCTTCCAAAGTGCCGCATGGGCGCCGGACTCCTCGTGGGTCATCAGCCCCAGGGCGTGATCGCGCAGGGGCACGATTTGGACGTCGCCGATCAGGCGCGCCGCGTCGTCCGCGCCCAGCGGCACCGGTCGCGCCACGAACGCCTCGATCCTGTGCGTCATCCACCGCTGCTCGACGGCGGCGGCCGGAGCCCAACCACCCACGAGGTTCATGCGTTCCGCGGACGCCGTCACCGCCGCAGACAGGTCCTCGTCGACAGGGTCGAAGGACGCACGCAATTGACTCAGAGAGTCGTAGGGTTGCCGGTCGCCCCTGCCGATGAACGCCACGGCGACGCGGTCGCGGTCTGCTTGGGTGATCGTTCCTTGGTTGATCGTCTCAGGCCGGGTGTCGTCCAAGCGCAGCCACGAGTCCCCCTGTGCCGCGATCCGATCAACAACTGTCGTTTCGGGTTCGAGCGCGGCGGCGACGGCGTCGCAGACCGAGGTAGCGCGCTCCAGTCGATCCGTGAAGGCGAGCACGAGGACCTGTCCACCGGTGAACCGCTCGAAGGACGTCGCCAGCCCTTGCGCCACGTCGCCGTCGTTCTCGCTTGTCGTCGGGATGTCAGCACGCGCCACCGGCCGCTGCGGGTCGAGGGGAAATACGACCACCGAGCCGTCCGGGCGTGCTCCGATGACGTGCGGCACCATGGCGACCACGTCGCCTGGTCCGGCGAGTACCAGTGGCGGCTCATCCATCAGAGTTCCTCTCTACGACGTTCTTGTAGGCCATAAGGCGAGACGGCGACCTCCGGCGGCCAGGCGTTCGCAGGTTCGGGCACCTGCACTAGTGCAAGTGCACGCGCCGTCTCGTGCCCGGTCCGCATCTGCGGGTGCTGCTGGTCTACGCCTTCCTCGGGCTCGGGATTGGGTCCTCGTGATGTCCGGCCACGCGAATTCGTCTGTGCCACCGACGTTTTCCACCACAGCAGTCGTGGTGCGCCCGGAGTGTGATTCACGGCAGCTCGGTACGCGCAGGTGTTGTCAGGCTGGTCAGTTGGGCACCGCCGCGGTGCTCCGAACGTGTAGCCGCGCAGGTGGGTACTGCTCGCGGTCACACTCCGCAATCTGCCGCAACTACGACTGCTCGACCTCAATGCGCATCTGCTGTTCCTCATCGGCTAATGCGACGGGGCCAGCGGCGCCGCTAGCTGGCTGTGTTTCCTTGTTGGCGCTCTGCGCGTAGTTCACGCACCTCCTGCCGTGCGCTGGTAAGTCCTCCGCGAAGTCGCTGGAGCTCTCGTTCGAACCGCGCCGCTTCGTCGCGATCGACAGCCTCACACTCGGGCTCCGGTTCCTGCTCCGGGCTCGGAGGCGGCACTAGTGGTGTGTCTCGCAAATAAATAGTGGCATTCGCTGTATTCTTGCTTCATGAGCGCACCTGCAGCCCCGCCGTTGCTGCTGTCGGATAGTCAGCGGGCCACTTTGGAACAGTTGTCCCGGTCTCAGACTGCTGCGCATCGGCAGGTGCAGCGGGCGAGGGTGTTGCTGCTGGCGGCGGATGGTGTTGCTAACACACGAATCTCGGCGGAGGTCGGGGTGACGCCGGTGACGGTGCGGGCATGGCGGGCGCGGTTCGAGGAAGAGGGGTTGGCCAAGCTGGGGCAGGTCCGTCAGGGACGCGGTCGCAAGGCGAGCATCAGCGAGGAGCAGGTCAAGGCGATCGTGCACGACACATTGCACACCAAGCCCGCGGGGCAGACGCACTGGTCGTGCCGCACGATGGCTAAGCATGCGGGCGTGAGTTCGGCGACGGTGCAACGTATTTGGCACGACCTGGGGATCAAGCCGCACCGGGTCGACACGTTCAAGGTCAGCAACGACTCGCGGTTCGAGGAGAAGCTGACCGACGTGGTCGGGTTGTACCTGAACCCACCGGCCAAGGCGGTAGTGCTGTGCCTGGATGAGAAATCCCAGATCCAGGCGCTGGACCGCACCCAGGCATCGCTGCCGATGATCAAGGGCCGCGGTGCGACGATGACTCACGATTACAAACGCAACGGCACGACCACCTTGTTCGCGGCGTTGAACGTGCTCACCGGCGAAGTGACCGGGCGCTGCTTCGACCGGCACCGGCACGAGGAGTTCCTGAAGTTCCTGAAGGTCATCGACGCTGAAGTGCCCACAGGGCAAGCGATTCACGTGATCCTGGACAACTACAGCACTCACAAGCACGCCGACGTTCAGCGTTGGCTGACGCGGCACAAGCGGTTCCACCTGCACTTCATCCCGACCTCGTCGTCCTGGTTGAACCAAGTCGAACGCTGGTTCCGCGACCTGGACGTCAAGGCGATCCGGCGTGGCAGCTTCAACTCGGTGCCCGATCTGATCGCCGCCATCGAGGACTACCTGCAGGCCAACAACGAGGATCCGACTCCGTTCGTATGGACCGCGACCGCCGAGTCGATCCTGGCCAAGGTCACCCGCGCACGCCGCAAGCTCACGGAAGTAGTTAATCAATGACGAGACGGACCACTAGCGCCAGGTCGGGTCGGGTCGGCGGCAGTTGCGTCGACCACCGCCTGAGCGATGCGCCGCACGGCCGTCTCGGCGCCATGGTCGGTGCGGATCACCGTCGACCAGTCGAACTTTCCGACAATGCGTGCGGCGCCGCCGCAGGTCTCCAGCTTCGGCCATATGCCCAGGTGCCGTGACATCTGCGGTGTTGGCAGCGCCCGTACTGTGGCTCGGCCGACCCGTTCGCGGGCGAGCCGACTCGGCGGCTCGGTGACGGCTTGCCCGAGAACCGATCGAGATGATCACGACGGGCGACGGTTCGGGTCGTCCAAGTGGGCAAGCAGGTCGAAGACTGATTCGACGGGCACAGGCGAGGCTTCGTCAACCGCGACCAACAGCTCATCGCGCCGCCCGACCTCTTGGTGGGCATCACGATCGTCAGCGGCCATCTTGGAGCGACGCGGCCTAGTCATGGCATCACTTTCACTGCACGAGCATGCGGCGGGCCTGGCGGCCAATTCCGGCACCGACAACCTGATCCCACCTCTGTTGATGCACTTGCACTAGCATTTTTGTTCGACGCCTACAAGAATGGCCCCACTCCCTTCGCGGGAGCAGGGGCCCTGTGGATGACGCCGCGTCGACCTAGCCGGCGCGCGACCTCTCTGGCGGTTCAAGGGTTCACGCGTCACCGCGGCCGCCGTTGGGCGGCCGCGGAATCTGTCTCCTCTCATGGTCAGCGACAGGCAGCGCTCGGCTCGGCGCCGCAGGAGATTCGACATCCCGGCTCCAATGGCTGCTCGCGGCATGTTCCAGCAAGTAGTCACGCAGCCCCGGCAGGGTGAAGTCGACTTGGCCATACCCTCGTGGTTCGATCACTTCCGCTGCGATAAGCCGCATGCGGTACTGGCCGGCGTATGCAGCGTCGACTCCGAGACGACTCGCGATGTCGGCCATGCGACTCGGCCCCCGGTCATGGGCCATGGCCACCAGGAATGTCCGGTCGACATCGGAGAGGTCGGCCAAGGCGCTGGCGTGCACGAGCTGGCCGACCTTACGGCGGGCTTGATCTACACCGTGTTGGGCTTGCCCAGCGTCGATGACGGCGGCGCCACTGTCTGCTCGCCAGGCGTGGCGGGGCCGACGAGCTGAATCATGAACGGGTAGCCGACGGCAATCTGTAGGGCGTCAGGCGTGATGTCACGACCGGCTGTGCGGATGGGCACAGCGAGTGCTTCGGCAACCTCGTCCGGGCTGACCGTGCGTAGGTGCCGGCGGCCCGCGCGGCGCAGGAACGTCGAAACCTCGTCGGAAAGCAGCTCCTCGACAGCGGACGGGAGGCCCGCGCCGACGAAGGCGACATTGCGTTGCTCTCGGAAGGCGTGCTGGATCGTTGTGCCCAGCTCGCGTAGGTCGTGCAGGCCCTTGCGGTCACCTCGTCGACAGTGATGAGCACCCCACCGCCCTGTGTTCCGAGAAGGTCGGCCAGGTGTGACAGCTGGGACCGCAGGTCTGGCCGCGGGGCGTGCCGGTCGGCGACGTCTCGGCTCGCGCCGAGCCCCTGGCAGGGAGACGCTCGTCAGGTGTGACTCGGTTTGTCGCGGATCGGCATCCTGGAGCAACTCGGGTAGATGTTCGTGCGTAATACGGTCGATCAGGTTGGGCGTTGCCGTCTCGGAGATAACGACCCACCCTTCGCTTTTGGCCAAGTCTTCGTAGGCGTTGAGCATGACCGTCTTGCCGGTCCCGCGCAGGCCAGTCACGGGTGTCGCGCGCTCAGGTGAGCCAGGCCCCCTTGGATGCCTTCCCGGAAAGTCCTCGAGGTCACCATCCCGACCCACGAGCAGTGGCGGGCTGATCCCGACGGTTGGCGTGAACGGATTCATACCCCGGGGGAAGCCAAGACGATCACGGTCCTGGCGCCTTTCGCGACCCGCCACGCCGGTCACGCTACCGGTCCGCCTAGACCAGCGTGTCGAAGCGGCACGGGATCACGCCATCAGCGAGTCTGCGTCAGCCTGCCCGGGTCGCTTTGCTTGCGCAGGACATCGAGCAGAATCGTCGCCGTCTCGCGCTGTTGAGTGGGCAGAACTGCGACTCGCACCACTGACAGACCACGACAGTGCCGAGCCGTCCCTGACCCGGTTGCGTCCGACTGGCTGCCAGGCCTGCCGGCGACATGCCCGCGGCATTGCTCAACCGGGCGACAGTGGCAGCAGCAGGATCCCGGTTTGCCACGAACTTCTTCCTGGCGGCAAAGTTTCGCCGCGCGTTGCCGGTGATTGCCTCTCGCGTCTCTCTGGCGACCAGACCGTAGCTGCGCGCCAAGCCATGTTCCTGGCGGTATTCGGCAGCGGTAGTCCCGTGGCCCTTCCACGCATGCAGCCCGAGGTGTGCGAAGCGTAGGCCGCACTCGTGACAGAGCAGACCGTCACTGTCTTCATCGACAGCGCCGTAGCGGCCATGCCCGTCCCGGTCACCGATGTTCACTGTGGGCACGCTTCCCGATCCCGGCTCAGATCTTCGGTATCACTGGGACGGGCTCTCCAGCGTTGTAACGCAGCCGGCTCACCGGCTCCTCGCTCGCCCAGGCGTTAAACGCGGTCAGGTACAGCACCACCTGCTCGCGAGTGTCGTGTCGTCGGCGTCCTTCACCTGCTTGCCGACGGGCCATGTTCAGCATGAGGTTACGCAGCTTGAGCCGGGCGTCGGTCTTGGCCAGGCCAGCTCCTTCGATGAGCCCTTCGAGCCACTGCTCGATCTTCTTGGCTGAATTCTTGCGCGCCACCAAATAGCTCGCCGCTCCGGCCGCGGACTTGATCATGCCTGTCTCGTTGAGCAGTTGCTCAGCGACACTGATGTAGTCGCGGATCCGGGGGTTTGCCGCGAGCGTCTCCAATATCTGGTGGTTGGTGACACGAGCGCCCCCGCCGGACCAAGACGTGTCGGGTCGGTTGTCGTACAACCAGACGGTGCGCACCATAGCCGCGAGCAGCAAGGTGTTCTTTTCGCCTTCGATCGCAAGTACATCAGCCGCGTTACGCTTCTTGCCGGTGTCTAGGACGTCGAAGCTATCAGGCGAAACCTCAGTGAACACAGTCAGTTTCACTGGTAGATCCGCTTCGATGATCGCAGCTAACCGATGTTGGCCGTCAACCAGCAACCCATTCGTGTCAACAGCGATGCCTTGGTGGGTGGTCTTCCACTCGCCTCGTTTCATAGCCTCCGCGAAGACGCGCACCGTGGCGCGCGACAGCGGTCGATTACTGGTATTCGATTCCAGCAGGGCGGCTGCCTTGACCGGGGTGATCGTCTGGGTCTTGGTACGCATCAGAACCTTTCTAGGTCGAAGGACTTCATGACCGTAGCGAACCGTTGGTGCACTCGTCCCCAATAGCCGGCGAGCAGGCTGCAGTCGATAACCCTCAGGCGGCTGTGCGGATCTACCGGGCCGTCCCGCCCGAGTATCCAGAAATCAACCGCGGCGGTTGGATCACCCTCCCGTGCGTATGCGCACGATCACGGTTACGGCGACGGCGGCTCGGACTGGCCTGTGGTGTTTGCCGACGTGCCTGCGCAGCAGGTCTGGACTGATGGCAACGACCCGTCCGAGTACGGCTACGGGGCCCGGACTGACCGGACTCACCGGTATGCCGAGGCAGACGCCATGCCACTGCCCCCGGCAAGCGGACCGGGCCAGGTGGCACCGGATGACGAAGTGATCCGGTATCAGCCATCTCGTGGAGCGAGTGAAGAACGCAGGCAGCTACGCGTGTCGCCGGCACCGCAGCCAGCGCCGGAGCGCTCCATCTGAGAGTCAGCGTGTGGCCACTGGTTTCGTCATCACAACGAGGTTGTCCAGGTGGGCGTAGCCGCCTTGCTCTGGGACTCGTCCTATGCTGCCGGTGCAGGTGACCAGGGCGAGCTGGTGCGCTCCCCGGTCGCCCATACCGCCGCCGGTAGCTTGCCCTTCGGGTAGGTGGCCGCCGACTGCACTCGCCACGCCTGCACCTTCCCGGTGTGCGTCGTGGTGTAGACGACGGCGCCGGCCTTGATCTGCGGGAGCTTGTAGAACGCGCCGGGGATGTTGTCGTACGTCACATGCCCAGCGATGACGGTCGTCCCGACGCGGCCGGTCAACGAGGGCGTCCAGTTCAGCCAGCCGACCCGCGTCTTTCCGACCGGGATCGATGCCAAGCCATCGGACTGCCCCTCGGAGAGCACGGTGACCGAGACGCCCAACGACGGGATCCAGACGCTGTCTGGGCTCATCGTCGGTGCCTTCTTCGCCGGCGGCGACGGCGCCCCGTGAGACCTGCTCCATGGCTGCCCGCCCGGTGTTGTCCGCCGTGCGGGCTTCGTCCGGGAGCTGGTGGCCTTCGCCGGCGTCGTCGCTCGAGGCTCTCGCGTCGATGTCGCATGGTGCGCGGCCTGCGACGACGACCCGGACGCGTGCTGGTTCCGTCTCGTCGTCGCGGGACTACTGCGAGGAGCCGCGCCCGCCGGTGTGTCCGAATGTGACACTGGTGGCGCCGCGCTGAGGTCCTTGGTCTGGAAAGTGTGTGCCGGGGTTCCGGCCGCAGCGGCGGGCGATGACCTCAACCAACTGGTAGCGATCATGCCGACGCCACCCACGACCACGGCTAACACCCCGGCCAGGATCAACGCCACGGGGCCACTCACTCGCCGCGACTGGCCTTGGACGACCTCCTTGGCCGTGTCGAGACGTGCCACGTCAGTGCCGGTTGTTGCGGCGGCGCATCGCGCGTCGTGCCAGCACACCGGCTGTGGTGCCTCCGACGCCGAGGAAGCCGGCCCCGACGATCAGCCCGGCCACGTCCGGGCCACCGAGCGAGACCAGGCCATCGGTCGGGATCACCGGCTGGGAGCTCGGCGGTGTCGGCTTCGGCGCCGGCGGCGTCGTCGAGGGCGGTGTCGGCGTGGGTGTCGGTTTGGGTGCTGCGACGGTCAGCGAGCCCCACTCGTTGATTTCACCGAACTGGGTGACCACCAGTCGTTTCTCTGCTCCCGCCTGCCACACGTTCTCGTTGATCGATCCGCACCAGTCGCCTGCCGTGACATCGCTGGGCAGCTTGCTGGTCAGGTGCAGCGGGATCTGCACGTCCGTGTTGGCCGCAACCCCAGTGACTTTCACGGTCGAGATCGTGGAGACCTTGCCTGCGTTGAAGGCCTTCTCCCACTGGTCGACGCCGACGTTCTCGCATGAGGCCACCCCGTCTGGGCGGCGCATGACGGCTGCGGTTGCGGTGATGTCGACCTTCTGCGATTCCAGACCTGATGTGGTCACCGTGTCGGTGATGGTCTTGCCGGGAACCCACTGCTGCGTGGACACCCGGGTGATCGCCTTCGGGGCCGCGACCTTGATCGTCACCGGTGTGCCAGTGCCTGCCCCTGTTCCCGCGGGCGCCGCGCCGATGACCCGCTGCTCCCCCACGTACGGGGCCGCGTATTCGTAGTAGCTGGACGCGGGGATGCCCGTGAAGGACCCGGTCAGGGTGACCTTGTCGCCGTTCTTGGCTGTCGGCGTCGCCGTCCAGGGCAGCTTTGTCGCGGCGGTGGAGGTTGTGCCGTTGATGGTTGCGCTGCTGCTCTTGCCTGTCTTCAGGGTGCGGATTCCGCTGGTGAAGGTGGCGCCCGTTGCGGTGGCACGGAAGGCGACCCCGGGCACGAACTTCCCTGTGGCTGAGGTGATTCCGACCGTCGCCGTCCCTGTCCGGACCGTGCCGGCGGTGGAGGGTGTACCCGCCGCGTTGGTCACCACCGGCTTGTATCCGCCGGCATAGTTCGCTGCTTCGGTGTTCAGCTGGGCGACGCGAGCCTTGATCGCCGTCTGGTCTGCCGTGCTGAGGGTGCCGAACGCCTTCTGGTCGAAGGACCATCCCGGGTCCAGCAGCTGGCGGGAGATGTAGGACAGCGCCCCGATCGTGGGCTTGTCGGAGCTGTTCGCATACCGGCTGAGCAGGTAGGACAGCTTCACTTGCTGGGTGCGGGTGACCGGTTTGGAGGGTGCCTGCGACGGTGCCAGGTTCTCCCCGTCGATGCAGTACACCAGCAGCCCGGCGTAGTTCATGCGGCCGAACCAGATCGAGTGCGATCCGCCTTTCGGCGACATCACCGGTTTCGTCTGGTATCCCGCGTAGGTCGGGGCGACGCGAGGGCTGGCCGCCAGCTTCGCCTGGCCGGCCGCCCTGTTGGGCGACACTCCCTGGTTGGTGATCGAGGATCCACCGGTGTCGGCGTGTGCCGGCGTGAATGCCGTGCCGGCAACGGTGAGCGTGAACATCCCCGCAGCTGCCAGCACTCGTACGCTGGTGTTCGATTTCAAGGCTTCCTCCTGGTCGACGAGCAGTGCACTTTCGTGCTGCTATCTCCCAGAAGGCGGCTGGCCGGTCTCTGGCGGTCACCGGCCACGATGTGTTTGCCGATCGGGTTGCAAGAATTTCGCCGGATCTTTCCGTGGCGTCGTTGAGCGGCGGCCGGGGATCGACGGCGGTCACGCTCGACTACGGCTTCTGCTGGGGGCCCGTCTCCTCGGATGCGCCGCCGACCTCGGCTTGTTCTCGGCCGGGCTCGGTGGTTGGCGAGGCCGGCGCCTTCGTGTAGGGCTTGTGCTGGCAGCAGCACGATCGTTGCGCGTCGGCGGGGCGGCGGGCGTCCTCGCAATCGGCAGGCTGGTGTGGCTCGCGGCACCCGGTGCAGATCATGGTTCGTCCTTCCTGTCGGCCCGGTTCCGCGCGACGACATCTCGCAGCGCTTCATCCCAGGCCGCTCTCTGGTGCACGCAGAGGCTGGCCCGCCACTGGGTGTACCGGTCCGCGTCGCGGCCGGTGGCCGGCTGCCCGTTGTCGTCGAGCACGATCCACGGCCTGCGTGGGCGCAGTTCCAGCGTGACCATGCCCGCCACCACAACGGCGACAGCTGGGGCCATCCACCACAGGCCGACCGCGGTGAGTGCTCGCATCAAGATGCCCGCTGACGCCAGTTGGAGGACGACCAGGATGATCCTGGTTGCTCTGCGGTTCATAGGTTTTCGCCTCTTCGGCTCAGGCTGCGGCGTGGGCCGCGTCGTACGCGTCGCGCACCGTGTTCGGGATCTTGCCGTAGTCCGGGCACTCGATGCCCTGGCCCTTGGCCCACTTGCGTACCTCTGGTGCTGGTGCGCCCAGCGGTGGCGCCGTCTTGGTGCTACGGGTCTTCGACCGCAGCTTCTTCAGCTCTGCCTCCAGTTCCTCGATCCGTTTGAGCCTCTTGGCGTTCGCGGCCTTCTCGGCCGCTTGGGCGGCTTGCTCACGCTCTTCTGTCTCGAGGCGCTGGCTGAGGTCACCGAGCAGACCAGCGACTTTCACCCCGAGTGCTCGGGTGCGCGCTTTCGGTGAGTTGGCGGCCGCGACGATGAGCTCGTTCGCGGAGGGCTTGACCTCGCGCGCGGTCGAGGTGCCCGGTCGCGGGTCGGATGGACGCGGGGTCGCCCGCGCAGGGTCGTGACGTCGCGCCGGCACGACGGCTCTGATGGTCGGACCTGGTGTCGCGGTCGCTGCCGCGGGTTCGTTGATCCGCTTCTCGAGCGCGTCGCGGGACCACTCCATCTTGTCCGGCTCGGGGTAGCCGTGGCTGACTTTGATGTCCTGGACCTGGGTGATCGCGAGGCCCGTCGCCTCGGCGATGAACGTGTCCGTGCGGCCGTTGATGAGGTGCTTGACGACGGTCAGAGTGATCTCGGTGGTGACTTGCTTGGTGGACATGACATGTATCTCCTCTTCAGGACTGTTTGAGTGTGCGTGCGAGTTTGCGACGGCGCCGTTCTGAGACGCCGCCCCAGATGCCGAAGCGTTCGTCATTGGCCAGGGCCTGATCGAGGCATTCGGCCGCGACAGGGCAGCTCTGGCAGATGCGTTTGGCGTCCTTGGTGGATCCGCCTTTCTCCGGGAAGAAGATCTCCGGGTCGGTCTGCCGGCAGAGCGCGTCGGCCTGCCAACCCAGGGACTGCTGCGGCGCCGCGGATTCCGGGACGACGGCTTCGATCGCCGGCGGGGCTGCCGGTTTGCGGGAGCGGTCGATGCCGTGCCGGACGGCGTAGTAATGAACCATCGAGGTACTCACGCCGACCGCGTCGGCGATCTCCTGGCTGGGCAGCCCGTCGCGGATCAGGCCGAGCATCAGCTCGCGCTGGTCCGTGCTCAACCGCTTGCCGCTCATGCCGCCGGCTCTTTCCAACCGGCCGGGATGCCGGCCGCCTTGCGGATCCGTTGCACGGTGCGGCCACTGACCCTGATGCGGGCTCCGATCTCGTTGTCGAACAGCCCTGTCGCGGCCAGCCGCCCTACCGCTTCGGCTCGCTCGGTCGCGGTGAGTTCGACGCGGTCGCCGGCCACTGCACGCATCACGGCGACTTCGTCGACCAGGTCGTCATCGACGGCGTCGTTGCTCCAAGGCTGCGCGGTCGGATCGTCGAGCGTCTCCTCGTCCCAGGCAAGCGGCGGTGCGAAACCGAGCCGGTGGGCGGCGGCGAGGGTCTGCCGGGAGGAACCGGGCTTGTCCCACAGCTGTTTGTAAGCCCGCAGCACTCGGTCGTGGTTGGCCCGGGAAATCCAGTCACCTGGGTGGTTCTTCACGTTCCTGACCGCGTCCGCAGTGGCGCCGTCCGCCATGGTCTCGGCGATCGTCGTCGACGAGTGGCCAATTGCCTGGAGGGCCTCGATCCGTCGACGGGCCCCGACCGCTGGCACGAAGTCGTCGGCGCCGCTGCGAGCCAGAATCGCGGCCGGAGTGACTGCCTGGATACGGACGGCGTATGGCCGCCGTACGTGCGCCTGCCCGCCGGAGATCTTGCTCACCTGGCTGAAGGAGACACCCGCCTTATCGGCGATCGCCCGCATCGACGCGCCAGCCGCGCGCAGCTGCTCGATGTGCGCCCGGATCGGCGCGGCGTCGACGTACCTGGAGATCCCGCGGTGTTGGTCGAGCCGGAAGTGTTTGGCCCAGCGCGGGTCCTTGGTGGGCATCACGAGCTCCTGGTCGACGCGCACCGTCCGCAGACGGCGACCGGCGTCGTACCGTCGCAGCTGCACACCGTGGTGGCGTCCCGATCGCCGCACTGGGCGCACAGGATCCGTAGGTAGGTGGCCGCGGCCGGTTCACCGTGGTGGTGCTCCCGGTTGTGCGTCCGGGCGAGCCACTCTGCCTCACCCAGACTGGCGCTCTCGATGATCGAGACCCCGCATGCCAAACAGCCGGCCGACCAGAGTTCGGCCGAACACGTGGGTTTGAGCACGCCGCTGACCAGCGAGTGCATCTCGCCCAGCATCATCGCAACGGCGCCATCGCTAGTGGCGACCTCGAATCGGTGACCGATCAGCAGGATGTCGACGACCCAGGAACCCGATCGCGGGTCCTGGTGGCCACGGGCAACGGAGAAGGCGCTCTCTCCGGTACCCAGCCGCAGCTCGAGGTATGTCTCGCTGTGCCGGATCAGGTCGACCGGGACCGCGGGCCCAATCGGCGGGGTCAGGATCCACGAAGTGACTTTTGGTCGGTCCGTCACCTGGGGAACCGTGTGTGCGTTCGTGAGCGTGGTCATGTTGAACACTCCTCTGTTTCCTGGGCTTTCACTGCTGTCGTCACATACGACCGAGAAGTTGACGACGTGGCCCGTAGACACGGACGGTGTCGCCGTCGCTCGGGCTGTAGTCGATCTGGCCGCCTTCACGGCGGACTGCCGCGGCCGCCGCGTCAAGTTCCCGATGAACCGCAAACAAGGCCTGGTGCCGCCGATCGCGGCGCTGGTCGTCGGCCGAGGTGACGCAATCCCCCGGCTGGCGACTCTCACGCTCAGCTCGCCAGGTCGCATACGCCTGGCGGTAGGCAGCGTTCGCGCGGATGAAGCCGGCCGCCGCGCGCTCCAACGTCGTCGCCTCCGGCGAAGTCGGGGGCGTGGCCACTCGAGGGGCGAAACCCACTCGGATTTCTCGAGTCTGGATGATGCTCACGTCTTCTCCTTAGTTGAGTAGAAAGAGTAGATACTTTGAGTGTGCTCCTTCGGTACTACGGTTCGCTGAGTTGCGCGCCGCCCTGTGGACAAGCCGCCCGCTCGGGGCGTCTCACTTCCCGAAGGCGTTCGCGGGCCTCGTGGCGGTCACCTGCGGCGACCACAGATGTTGTCGCTCTGTCCCTCTAGCGTGAGAGCACGACACCGACTCGGAGGGGAGACATGCTGGTGGCCAGGGAGGTCAAGAGCGGGCTGGTGCTGCTGCTGGCGGTGCTGGCGTATGTCGTCGGATATGGCTGGGCGGTGATGCTGTCCGTGCAGATCCTCCTTCACGGATATGGCCCGCCCGAAGGGTCGGGTTCAGGCTCGGGCTCGTCCAGCGACGGGGTCCTCTTCGCCGGCGAGGCCACACTCCTCGTCGTCGCGCTGTTGCTGGCCGGTGGCGCTGCCTGGTCACTGGGGCGGCCCGTACTGCTTGAGTGGTTGATTGGCCGCCGACACCGGGTGCCGGGCTGTGGCCTGCTCGTGGCCGGCGTCCTTCTGCTCCTGGACCTCGCAGGGTTTTGGTTGTTTGTCTGGATCAATCCATCGCAACCGGCGCAGGATCCGGCGACGCATGCTCTCTGGTACGACATCGCGCGTGGCATATGGCTCGGCGCGATCGGCGAGGAGTTCGTCGTCCTCGCGCTGCCGATCGTGGTCGTTCGGCAGCTCGCTCCACAGCTGCTCCAGCGAGCCCGGCCGACGGCAGTGTTCGTCGCACTGCTGGTGATCGCACGGATCGCCTACCACCTGTATCAAGGGGCGTGGGCCTGGTCGCATCTGCTGTGGGCCGTGGGGGCCGTGCTGCTCTATCTGTGGACGGGCCGCGTCTGGCCACAGATCCTCGCGCACGCGTTCTACGACACGACCCTGGCGCTCTACGACCACCACGAGATCTCACAGCCGGCAGAGATGGTCCTACTCCACGGTGTGGCGACCGCGCTGGTGATCCTCGGCCTGATCATGATGGCCCGCAGCCGCCGGCGACCAGCGACCTCCGCAAGGCCCGCCGGCGCTGAGCTCACACCGATGAGCTGAGCACTACCCCCGCCACCGAGGCCTCCACGACGGTCCCGCAGTCACGACATTCTCGGCCGAGTTCGCCAGCCTGGGTGTGCAAGTGCCAGCAGTCGTCCTCACGCCACCGAGCGATGATGCTCACCTCGGCGATGCGGTTGCGGCCGTGCGCGTCGGTGAATGTGACCAACAGGCCGCTCTCGCCGTGGATCGCACCGGCCGGGTCGAATGCGGGGTGCATGTCGGCGCTGGCACCGATTCCGTCGACGTGAGCATCGGAGCCATCGATGATGTGCATCAGATCGAGGCCGACGTCGCCCAGAGTGAGATCAGAGACGCTCACCGGTGTCGATGTCGGGCCGTGCGCTTCCGCAGTGTTGTTCATGGTCGAAATCCCTTCCAACGAATGGCTTTCGATTGAAACTACCCTTTCTACTCGACCGCCGATCGTTGTCCACAGGCGGACCGCTCTGCCCAGGTCGGGTGCGTCTTGATCAGCCTCGCCATGAGTCGAGCCTTCGCCGGCGGACTCGCCAGCCAAGCCGGTGCTCTATTGGCGGCCGCGAACGCGTCGGCCGCACGCTCCTCGGGTAGCACCACCCGGCGGGCCAGCACGGCCAAGGTGATTACGAACGCGATCGGCAACATCACGATCGACCATCGCCAGAATGCAGCGCCGATGATCGCCGCCAGCTCGACCGCGCCACCGGCAGCTAGGTAGGGCGCCGCAGCGCGCAGTTGCTGACGGCGGCCGCGGGCGTGCCCTAGCACGACGTGCCCAACCTCGTGCGCAACGTGGAAGCGCATGGTGGCGACGTCGACGAGGATTTCGGGAGCGAGCACCAGCTCAGCACCCGTGTCGGTCATCCGCGCCGCGCCACCTGTGCCGGTGGCCCACGTGATACTGGCCAGCTCGACTCCATGCGAGGCCGCCAGCTGGGTGGCCCACCGTTCGGCGTCGGCCGGCGCCGGCATAGTTCAGGCCCGACTGCGCGGCCGGTTCGGCAACCGGTCCGGTGCCGGCGGCAAACCACGCCGCCCGCGCCTGGAGCGCGTTTCACCGATCGCCGCCACGACCGCCTCGCGGGCGAACTGAGAGCGGCTGATCATCCGGCGGGCCTTGACTCGGTCGTCGACGATCGCCCGCTCGACCTGGTCCAGCAGCTCCTCGGGCACGACGTGCGTCTTGGTGAACCCATCGAGGGGCTCCCCCGCGTCTTTGAGTTCCTTCTGGCTACCGCTCGGGTTCCGATCCGGCGGTGGCACCTCGAGTGCCGCCCGCGACCGGGCGCTGCGTCGCACATGCCGCTTGAGGGCGTACTGAAACCACCCGATCCATGAGTCCGGGCTCTTCGACAGGTCGTCGAGGTCGGCCATGTATGCCGATCGCGACAGATCCCAGGTCGCCCGGTCCCAGTACACCGCGAACGCCGCGGATCCGGCGGGCAGGCTTGGTGTGCGCTTAGGCGCCATCCAGCTACCTCCCTCGTCTGCTCTCTCTAACTCGCCCCAAAGGGTAACTGCGGCCGAACAGACCGGCGTTGTTGTCGTCGTCGACCGTCTGCGCCAGGCCCCGAGGCCTAACACCCTCCCGGTATTCGACCGGAGGGTTCACGCCCTGCCAGCGCCGACCAGGTCGAGGGTAGGCCCGCGCCGCGCCGAGTCGCTCGTCACCGCTCCGGCGTCGGCGATTCCCACAGGGTCAGTGACCGCGCCGCGTTGTCCACAGCAGCCCGAGAGCCAGCCCGGGCCGTATGCGCGCGCGGGCAGGATAGCACTACCACTTTTTCTATTCCACTCAGGAGGAATCATGAGCACAGCCACCACCGAAAAAGCCGCTACCGAGACCGTGGTCGCTATTGACCCGCGCCAGGTGCAGATCGGCGCGAACGTGCGCCTGGACGCGAACGTCGACAAGGAATTCGTCGCGAATGTGCGCGAGGAAGGCGTCATTGTTCCGGTCGTCGGCTACTTCGATGGCGATGGCCATTACGTCGTCGTGGACGGTCAACGCCGCACCTTGGCCGCGATTGAGGCCAAGCAGGCGACCATCCCGGCATTCGCCACCCGCCGCCGCGAGGACGCTGACAGGATCGTTGCTCAGATGTCGGCCAACCATCACCGCGTGGGCATCACGGCGGCCGAGCGGGCGAAGGGCTTCGAGCAGTTGGCCGGGTTCGGTATGTCCGCCGCGCAGATCGTGAAAAAGACCGGTTACAAGCGGCCCGAGGTCGATGCCGGTCTGAAAGTGGCCGGGTCGGACCTCGCGAGCAAGGCGACCGAACGCTGGGGATTCCTCACCTTGGAGCAGGCTGCCGCCCTCGCCGAGTTCGACCAGGATGCCGACGCGCTCAAGGCCCTCACCGTCGCCGCCGAGCGGGGCAGCGGGTTCGACCACGAGTTGCAGCGGCAGCGCGACAAGCGTGAAGACCGCGAGGCAATCAAGGCGTTCGCGGAGCAATTGACCGCCGACGGCGTCACGGTGATCGAGCGGCCCCCGCACGACCACAAGACGATCCTGCGCCTGAACCACCTGGACGACGCAGAGGGCAGCCGGATCACCCCGAGACGCACGCCGACTGCCCCGGACACGCCGCCTACGTGACCCGCGAATGGCGCTGGATCGAGACCGACGCCGATGACGACGAAGACGCCACCGACGAGCAGGAGCAGGTGACGGTCGCGACCTACGTCTGCACTGACGCCAAGGCGCACGGCCATGTCGATCGCTGGGCGGGCGGCTACGGAGGCAGCGCCAAGAAGAAGGCCGCCGACATGAGCGAGGCCGAGCGAGAAGCCGCCCGCGCCGAGCGCCGCGACGTGATCGAGTCCAACAAGGCGTGGAAGTCCGCCGAGACGGTTCGCGCTGCTTTCGTGGTCAAGTTCCTGACGCGCAAGACCGCGCCGAAGGGTAGCGCCGCGTTCGTCGTCGCGACCATCGCCGAAGAGGGCCACTGGCTCAGTGACCACCGCACCCCCACCAAGGCAGACGAGCTGCTGAACGGCGGCAAGGCGCGGATGCGGGCCGACCGCGCGAAGGCAGCCGAGAACGTCACGGAGGGGCGCGCGCTGATGCTCGCGGTCGGCCAGTGCTGCGCCGCCTACGAGGCGCAGATGGGCACGCACACCTGGCGCAATGTGACCCCCGGCCCCGCGCGCTATCTAGCGTTCCTGGCAGCCAACGGTTACGAGCTGGCCGACGTCGAGAAGCGTGCCGCCGGACTCGACAAGCCCGCACCCAAGCCGCGTGCGAAGAAGGCCCGCAAGACGGCGACGCCCGAACCGCAGACGAGTCCCGCCGAGGGCGACGCCGCCGCCATCGACGACGCGCACCCGGCCGCCTGACCCCTCCCCCAACCTCGACGGCCGGTGGCGCGCACCCTGCGCGCCACCGGACCGACGAAAGGACTTCACCATGACCAGCGCCAGCCAGACAGTCACCGAGACCCCGGACGAGGTGTGCGCCTTCCTCAAGGTGCGCTTCAGCGGAGAACGACGATTCGTGTTCGTCACCCCGTCGTTCGGCACCACCCGTTTGAAGATGCACGCGGCGATGATCCCGACCCGAACGCGCGCGATTGCCGCCGCCGACGCTCAGCTGGAGCACGCGTCGGAGTACGGCATCGAGGCCGTCGCGGTCATGCAAGGAGGTCGGCGCGTGTTTCACCGGCTGGCCACGACCGCGAAGGAGGCAGCCCGATGAGCGTGCGCTACGAATGGATGCGCGCCCGCACGGCCAGCACCGAGGTTGTGACTGCCGGGTGCGAACTCGGCACGGAGGTCGTCGACGCACCCCTCGCGCTGCTGGTCGCGTGCGATGAGGTGACCGTGATCGAAGGCAGCGGCGAGGAGCTCCAGGAGCTACTGAACCGCGCACTGGACCAGGTCCGCGCGGCGACCGGTGATCCCTCATGAGCGCGGCCCCCGCACCCCCGTCCGACACGCCTTCCGCGTTCACCTATGACCGGTGGCGGCACGGCGGCTGGTACGTCCTCGAAGTGCGCTACCCCAACGGCGCGATTGGCTGCGTCAGTCGCAACTACCCGGACCGCAAATGGCGCATCGTCTGCGACCGGCGACCGGGCGACATCACCTACCGATCCCGCGACGCGGCCGCGCGCGCCGAGTACCAGCTAGCCCGCGCACAGCATGCCGACACATCGACCGCGAATTCGCCTGCCCCTGTGGACAACTCATCTTAGTAGAGTAGAAAAACTAGAATTGAGTTTGTCAGGACAGAGAACCACCCGAGAGGAACCACTCATGGCTCACCAGATCGAAACCCACGGCGACCAGGCCTCTGCCGTCTTCGCGCGCAAGGACGCGTGGCACCGGCTCGGCACCGTCGTGCGCGACCGCGCGTTCACCGCCGAAGAAGCGATGACGCTCGGCCACCTGGGCAATTGGAACGTCCGCAAGGTGCCGCTGACCGCGACCGAAATCACCGAGGACGGCGTCACGACGATGGACGCGCCAGGGTTCGCGACTGTGCGCACCAACCCGTTCACCGGCAAGCCCGAGGCGCTAGGCGTCGTCGGTTCCGGTTACACGCCCCTGCAGAACGAGGAGCACGCCGCGTTCCTCAACACGTTGTCGCACGAATCCGGCGCGGTCTTTGAGACGGCGGGCTCGCTGCGCGGAGGTCGTCAGGTGTTCATCACCATGCGGCTACCGGAGTCGCTGAAGGTGGGCGGCTCTGATCGCGTCGACCTCAACATTGTCGGCTTGAACAGCAACGACGGGTCATCGGCATTCCGCATCGCGATCTCACCCGTGCGTGTGGTGTGCGCCAACACTCAAGCCGCCGCGCTGCGTAACCACCTGGCCAGTTTCAGCATTCGGCACACGGCCAACGCCAAGAGCGCCGTGCAGGAGGCCCGCGACGCCCTGGGGCTGACTCTCGCCTACTGCGAAGAGTTCGAGGCCGAGGCCGAGAAGCTGATCCAGACCACGATGACCGACGCCGAGTTCGACGCGCTCGTGCGGCGCTGTTTCCCCGAACCGTCGTCCGCATCGGTGCGCACGCTCAACGCACACCGAGAGCGCAACGCCAAGCTGTCGCACCTGTGGCACGACGCCGAGACGCAGGCCGGCATCCGGGGCACCGCGTGGGCCGGCTACCAGGCGGTCGTGGAGTACATCGACCACTTCTCCCCCGTGCGGGCCGGCAACCGCGACCAGGCGTCCGCCCGCGCAGCCCGATTGCTCACCAGCGACGACCTGGCGCGGGTCAAGCGCACCGCGTGGGACGAGCTCGTCCCGGCCTGATCCCCGAGCAACGGTGACGCCGCGCCGATCCACGCGACGCGGCGTCACCGTCCACCACCACCGCAACCGATCAGCAAGGAGTCACCCTCATGACCACAACCCGACGCGACGGCGTCACCGCCCACCCGGACGGCATCCAGCTAGTGCTGGGCGAGTCCGTCGTTTTCCACGACGGCGACGGCAACGTGTTGACCGCCGCCGTACGCCGTGACGACGACGGCCCAGCGACCGTCGTCGTGACGGTCGAGAGCGATGCCCTCACCGTCACCCCGCGCACCGCTCGCGCCCTGGCAACCGCGTTGACCGGCATCGCCAACACCGCCGAGATTATCGAGTGCTTGCCCGTGTAGTTCCTGCCCTGACAAGACAAGGCGACCGGCTCACCCGAGCCGGTCGCCTTGTCGCGTCTCACCACAGCGCGAGCTGCTCCCCGAACAGCGCCCGCAGCCGCTCCAAGTCGTCGGCGACCTCACACGGATCCCGACGCGCCATATCGCGTAATTCGCGCGCGCGGCGACGTGCCCCGCGCGGATCGCCCAGCGGGGAGCCGGTCAACGCGCGACGGGCAACCCACTCGCGCCGGTTCTCGGCCGCCGACGACGCGACGACATGCCCCGGCCCGACCCGCTGACACAGCGGGTTGTCGCACTTGTGACCCAGCACGCGCACCGCGTCAAGTGCGTCGGCGCCGTGGACCAGGCCGAACGCGAACCGGTGCGCAACGACCACGCAGTCGTGACCGAACCAGAACCGACCGTGCCCGCGCCCGCTGATCGCACCGGTCCACCAGCCGCACCCAGTGCCCGGAACCTGCACCACCTTGGCCGCGTAGCGCGCGACGACTTCGGGGTCCGCCAGTGCCTCAGCCAGCGCGGCCACGCCGCCCGACCCGAGCCGCCGCGCGCTCACTGGCTCACGACGCCGCCGAGGTCGGCCTCCTCCTGTGCGGCCGGGTTGGCGGCATCCGCCGCCACGCGCCGTAGTCGTGCGACCTCGCGCGTGCTCACTTCATCGCCGCACCACTGCACGGCCTCGCGCGCCGAGAGCCGCTCGGTCTCGATCATCTCCGTCAGCGCCTCACCGGCGCGCCGGTCGGCTGCCTCGCGCTCGCGGATCGCGACCAGCACTTTGATCGCGAGGGCCTCCACCCGGCGCTCCCGCTCCGCGCGTTCCTCGCGTCTCCTGGATTGCGCATCCAGCGCCGCTCGCCGAGCTTCCTGCCTGATCGTCTGCTTGCCCATCGATGTGCACCTTTCTCGTGTCGAACCATCGCACCCCCTAAGACATCCCGACCCCCGTCAGCGGCCACCGCCGACCACCTGAGTTCCCGGCCAGCCAGCCAGCCACGACCCCTCGCCCGTTCCCCCTCCTGAACCTTGGAAGTCGAAGCCCTACACAGCTCTTGCATTCCCGGTTTTTGCTGATCTTTCAATTTGTGACCGCCAGGGCGGATCCCGCCCCTTCGGGAGGTGTGACGATGAGCATTCACAAGCTGACAGCAGGCTCCGGATACGACTATCTGACCCGCCAGGTGGCGGCCATGGACGCCACCGACAAGGGCCACACCGGCCTCGCGTCGTACTACAGCGAAAAAGGCGAGGCCCCCGGCGTCTGGGTGGGGTCCGGGATGGCCGGGATCGACGGCCTGTCCGCCGGAGACGTCGTCACCGCCGAGCAGATGCAGGCTCTGTTCGGTTCCGGGCACCATCCCCTTGCCCATGAACGGCGGGAAGCTCTCCAGGGCCCGGACCTGACGAACGCGGATTACCGAGCGGCGACCCGGCTCGGGGTGCCGTTCAAGGTGTACGAGAACGACGTCTCCACCTACCGGATCGAGGTGGCGAAGCGGCTGGCCGACCTCAACGAGGAGCAGGGACTTCCCAGGGATTGGCCGGTTCCTGCCGAGGACCGAGCCCGGATCCGCACCGAGGTCGGTCGGGAGTTCTTCCGGGCCGAACACGGCCGTGACCCCCAGGACGCTCGCGAGTTGTCCGGCACCATCGCCCAGCACTCACGCCCGAAAACGCAGGCGGTCGCGGGGTTCGACCTGACCTTCAAGCCGGTGAAGAGCGTGGCGGTGCTGTGGGCGTTGGCCGATCCGGCGATCGCCGCTCGGGTCGAGCGCGCGCACCAGGCAGCCATGAAGGACGCCCTCACTTTCATCGAGGAGAACGCGCTGTACTCCAGAGAGGGAACCAACGGAGTCCGCCAGGTCGACGTCAAGGGCTTGGTTGCCACAGCCTTCACGCACCGTGATTCGCGCGCCGGCGAGCCGCTGCTGCACACGCATGTGGCCGTCGCGAACAAGGTGCAGACGCTCGGCGGCAAGTGGCTGGCGATCGACGGCAGGGTCTTGTTCAAGGCGACCGTGGCAGCCTCGGAGGTCTACAACAGCTCGTTGGAGCGGCACCTGGCCACCGACCTGGGGGTCGAGTTCGAGGAACGCCCGGACGACGACCCGCGCAAGCGCCCGGTCCGGGAGTTGGTGGGCGTCGATCCGCGCCTGCGGGAACGGTGGTCGTCTCGTCGTGCGGCGATCGAGGTCCGCCGTGACGAACTCGCCACCGACTTTCAGCGCGCGCACGGCCGGCCGCCGACCCCCATCGAAGCGGTTCAGCTATCCCAGCAGGCCACCCTGGAAACTCGCGACCCGAAGCACGAGCCGCGCACCCTCGCCGAGCAGCGCGCAACCTGGCGGAAGCAGGCGCGCGAGATCCTCGGCGGCGACAAGGGCATCGCCTCGATGCTCTCGGAAACGTTGGGATCACGCTTCCCAAAAGGCTAAGCCGGTACGCCCGGGTCGACGTCACCAAGACGGCCCGGGCGGTCATCACACAGATGGAAAACCGGCGGTCCAACTGGCAGGTCTGGCACGTGCGTGCCGAGGCCGAGCGACAGATCCGCGGCGCGGGAGCATCACCCAAGCGCATGCCGGGACTCGTCGACCAGGTGGTCGCCCGTGCCCTGAAGATCTCAGTGTCGATGGCTCGCCCCGAGCGCGACATCGTCGAGCCGGAGCCCCAGCGGCGCCGGGACGGATCTTCGGTCTACTCGGTGGCCGGCGCCGATCTGTTTACGTCGACCAAGGTGATCGCGGCCGAGAAGCGGCTGGTGGAGGCTGCCAGCCGCACCGATGGGCTCGCCGTCGATGAATCAGCGGTCGATATGGCCCTCATGGAGAGCGTTGCCAATGGGGTCACGCTCAACGCCGGCCAGACATCACTGGTGCGTGAGATGGCCACCTCCGGGGCACGCCTCCAACTGGCGATCGCGCCCGCCGGGTCTGGCAAGACGACCGCCATGCGGGCCTTGTCTGGCGCGTGGATCGAAGGCGGTGGCCAGGTGCTGGGGCTCGCCCCATCCGCGGCCGCAGCGGCGGCACTGCGGTCCCAGATCGACACCAGTACCGACACCCTGGCCAAGCTCGTGCACGAGCTCACCAGCCGCGACCCGAACGCCCGCACCTGGCTTGACGTCCCGATCAGCGAGAAGAACGAGGCAAAGGCCGCCGGTGCCCGTTGGGATCCGCAGGCCCGCTCCTGGTACGCCCCCGCCGGCGCGAAACAGGTCGCCGAAGGGGCACCGCTGGCGCCCTGGCGGGTATCGGCCACCGATATCGGGCCCAAGACGCTGGTCGTGCTCGACGAGGCCGGCATGGCCGACACAATCTCCCTCGATCTGGCAGTCCAGTTCGTCCTCGACAGAGGCGGCAGCGTGCGCTTGATCGGCGACGATCAGCAGTTGGCCGCCATCGGCGCCGGCGGTGTCCTACGCGACATCCAAACCACCCACGGCGCCTGCCGACTGACCGAACTCGTCCGGTTCGTCGACCCCGCCGAGGGTGCCGCATCCCTCGCGCTGCGCGAAGGTCGGCCCGAGTCGCTCGGGTTCTATCTGGATCGGGACCGGGTCCACGTCGGTGACTTGGCGACCATGACCGAGGACGTGTTCGGGGCGTGGCAAGCCGACCGCGGCAAGGGTCTGGACTCCATCATGCTCGCCCCGACCCGCGAGCTGGTCAGCGAACTCAACCAACGAGCCCGCGCGCACCGACTCGAGGGTGCCGGTGACGACGCGGTCGACGAAGGGCCGACAGTGCGCCTGGCGGACGGCAACCTGGCCAGCGTCGGCGAACTGATCATCACCCGCTCCAACGATCGCCGGCTGCGGTCATCCTCGACCGATTGGGTGAAGAACGGCGACCGCTGGAGCGTGCTCCAGATCGACGACGGCCAGCTGCGGGTGCAGCACACCCAGAGCGGCCGGCTGGTCACCTTGCCGGCGGACTACGTCAGTAAGAACACCGAACTGGGCTACGCAACGACGGTGCACACGGCTCAGGGCGTGTCGGTGGACACCATGCACGGGCTCGCCAGCGGTGACGAATCACGGCAGCAGCTGTACACGATGTTGACCCGCGGAAAGCAGTCCAACCACGTGTACCTGGAGGTCGTCGGCGACGGTGACCCGCACAGCGTCATCCGCCCGGAGATGACCCACCCGTTGACGCCGACCGACCTACTCGAGCAGATCCTGGCGCGCGACGACGCACCCCGGTCGGCAACCACCATGCTGCGCGAGCAGAGCGAGCCGGCCACACTGCTCGGTCAGGCAACACAGCGTTACCTCGATGCCCTGTACACCGCGGCCGAGCATCAATTGGGCGCCGAGAAGGTCGCCGCTCTGGAAGCGGATGCCGAGCGTGTGGTCCCCGACGTCACCGAGCAGCCCGCCTGGCCGGCGTTGCGCGCCCACCTGATCCTCACCAGCGCTCACGGCGTCGACCCGATCGTGCAGCTGCGCTCGGCCGCCGAGTCTCGTGAGCTCGACACCGCCGGCGACACCGCTGCGGTGCTGGACTGGCGGCTGGACGACACCGGCCTGCGTGGTGGCGGCCGCGGACCGCTGCCGTGGATCCCCGGCGTGCCCTCGTCCCTGTCCGAGAACACGGTGTGGGGCTCCTACCTGGTCCAGCGGGCCGCGAAGGTCACCGACCTGGCAGCCACTGTTCGTGAGGAAGCAGCCACCGGTACGACGCCGAGCTGGGCATCCGCCGGTGCCGGCCGGCCCGCCGATGCGGTGCTGGGCGACGTGGCGGTATGGCGGGCCGCGATGCTCGTCGACGACGGCGACCGTCGTCCCACCGGTCGGGCGCAGATGCAGAAGGCGGCCGCGATCTGGCAGCGCAAGCTGAATGAGCGGCTCGTCGGCGACCGTGCCCCCGCGATGGAGGAATGGGGCCCGCAGATCGCCGCTGCCTCCCGTGCCACCGGCAGCGACCCGTTCGCGCCGATCCTGGCCGAACGGCTCGCTGCGATGGCCCGCTCCGGGGTCGACGCCGCCGGCATGCTGCGGCGTGCTGCCGCGACGGGCACCCTGCCCGACGATCACGCCGCTGCCGCGCTGTGGTGGCGCATCAGTCGTCACCTGTCCCCGGCCGTCGCCGAACAGGTCGACAAGGACCGCCACGTTGAGGCCGCCTGGACGCCGCGCCTGCCGGAGCTACTGGGCCAGGACCGCGCAGCCGAAGTGCAGGCCAGCCCGTGGTGGCCCACCCTGGTCACCACTGTGGACCGCGCGCTTCAGCGCGGGTGGTCGGTCGAAGACTTGTTCCGCAGTGAAGCAGACCAGCCGCTGGAGCCTGGCGACGATCCCTGCCAGGCCTTGATCTGGCGGTTGTCCGTTGCGATGGACCCCGTCCCCGACGAGCACTACGACGCCTACCCCGACGAGGACGAGGACCTGTGGGAACACGTCCCGTTGCCCGACGACGCCGTCGTGATGTTGCCCCCGACGTCACCGTCGATCAGCACCCGCCGCTCGAGGACGAACCACCGCCGGACCTGGTGGACGAGATCGACGAGGACGACCTGGAGCGGCAGCTGCTCCTGACCGAGCTGCGGCGTGATGCCCTCGGACCGCTGGAGATCTCCGACGAACAGATGGACCGGTCCGCCGACCGTGCGATGCGGTTCGCGAGCAGCCCGGTCAGCAACGACCGGATCGCGCACATCAACACGCTCACCCTCGCGTATTACCGCCAGCAGCTGCCCGGGTCGTGGGCTGCACAGCACCTGGTCGACCGGTTCGGCGACGATCTCGCCGCGGATGAACGATTCCGGCCCGGCTTCGCCCCGCCGGGGTGGGACCGCCTGGTCAAGCACCTGCGCACCTTGGGCGTCGGCGACGAGGAAATGGTCGCGGCCGGTGTCGCGAAACGGAACGAGTCGACCGGGCGGATCCGTGACCACTTCGTCAATCGCCTGGTCTTGCCGATCGTCCACCGCCGCGACGGCTGGGAGAACTTCGAGACCGTGCCCTTCGCCGGCGGCGATGTCGTCCTGGGCTTCGTAGGACGCCGGCACCCCGACCTCACGGACAAGGACAAGAGCGGCCCGAAATACCTCGACAGTCCGACCACCTCACTGTTCGCCATGGGCGCGCAGCTGTATGTCGCGGGCAACGATCTCTACGAGAACGGCGCGCGGCCCGTGCTCGTAGAGGGTCCGATGGACGCCATCGCGATCACCCTCGCCTCGGCGGGGCAGCTGGTCGGGGCCGCCCCGCTGGGCACCTACCTCACCGAGGAACAGTCCCAGCAGCTCGCTGCGATCCGGGAACACTTTGGCGCGGGCACCGCCTCCGATCTGGACTCCTCCGCGACAGAGTTCGACCCGTGGCTGATCGTCGCCACGGACAACGACGAGAACCTGTCCGGACAGGTAGCCGCCGAGCGCGACTACTGGCTCCTGGCCCCCCACGACCTGGACTCCGGCCACGCCACATTCCCGTCCGGTCTCGACCCGGCCGACATGTACACGCTGCGTGGGCCGGCCGCGCTGCGTGAGGTGCTCAAGCAGCCGAACGCGCTGGCCAATTCGCTGCTGGAAGAGCGGCTGACCAACCTGCCTCCGGGCCAGGCCCGCACGGCCGGGGCACAGATCATCGCTGCCCGCCCGGCACGGCACTGGCAGGACGGGACGACACGTATCTCCGACCGGCTGCACATCAGCACCGCTATGGCACAGCGCGACTTGATCCCGGCCGCCGACTCCTGGGTGGGCGATCGCCGCCAGGCGGCGCGCACCCAGCTCGACCAGGTTGCGGAGGTGCGAGATCGCATGAAGCAGGCCGCTCAGCTGCCACCGCACGAGCGGTGGGCCGGTCTCGCCGGCGAACTCGACCCTCGACTCCCCCGGCAGGCCGACTGGCCGGCGTTGGCGCAGATGCTCGACCAGGCAGCCGCCGAAGGACACGACGTGCCGGCAGTCGCGCGCCAGCTGGTCGCTGAACGTCCGTTGGCCGAGCAGCCAGCCCAGGACCTGCGCTACCGCCTGGTCGCGACGCTCGACGTCCAGGTCGACACCGGCGGACCAGTTTCCGGCACACCTCAGTCGGGTGCTGCGCAGGAGCGGCGCTCACCGACCACGGCACCGACCGATCGCCCGGTCGGTCCTCGCCGATGACCAGCCCTGCCGTCGTCGAGCAGGTTGCGGCGCTGCGGGCCCGGCTGCTCGAGCCAGGCAACGTCGAGCAACTGCGCATCACGGCACTTCGCGACGACCTGATCGTGATCGCCTTGCTGCAAGTCCCGAAGCCGTTGCGCCGTAACGGCATTGGGACTCAGACTCTCTGCGCCCTGACGGCGGCCGCCGATCGTCACGGCTGGATTCTCGCGGGCACTCCGGACACCTCATTCGGTTCGTCCCGTGCCGGCCTCGACCGGCTGTATCGGCGGTTTGGGTTCACGTCCAACCGTGGCCGGCACGCCGACTTCACGATCTCCGAGAGCCTCGTACGCACACCCCAGCGGATGTCTAGGACCTCCACCCGCAGCGACCGCGGCCCGTCGACTGACCTGGATCGCGCCGAGGCCCAGCAGGTCAGCAGGCGTCGAGATCCGGCCCGGCCGGATCCGGCACCGAACATGACCGTTCGCCTGCGCGCACCCCGGCGCTGAAGAACTAGACGTAGCGTGCCGGGGCTGTGGATGACGCAGCGGCGCGAGCTGCCGATTCCCGTACCGTCAGCGCCATGGGCACCGCAGGTTTCACCGTGGCCGCGGCACTAGTCGGCGCACTCACCGGGGTCCTGAGCGTCCGCAACCTACGCGCCCTGCGGTACCGCTACGACAACGAAGCTGCTCTTCCGCAGCCGTCCTCGGTGGCATGGGTGTTGCCGACTGCCGTGATAGCCGCCGCGGCCCTGGGCCTGCGGTTATCACCCGACCGGCCGTGGGCGTTGCTGTTACTGGCGCCATTGGCGATCACCGGGCCGTGGCTCGCCGCGGTCGACCTGGACGTGCACCGGCTGCCGGATCGCGTGCTCGGACCGGTTGCGGTCGCCTCGCTACTCGCGGTCATCGTTGTCTCGGCCGTGACCGACCGGCTCCAGGTCCCGGTCCTCGGTGGAGTCGGCCTCGTCCTCGCCGGTGGCTGCTACTTCACGCTGCACGTGGCCGGCGGTGGCGCGGTCGGGCTCGGCGACGTCAAGCTCGCGGCCATCCTGGGCCTCACCCTCGGGGCTGTCGGCCTTGGTGTGCTGTGGTGGGCGATGTTGCTGTCCTCGTTGTTGTGCCTGGCGTGGGTCGCGGTCACGCGGCGCGGCAAACCCAGCAGCACTCGGATCGCGTTCGGACCGTGGATGCTGCTGGGCTCACTCATCGCCGTGGCGGTCCTCGCGCCCTGATCTTCGACTACTCCGGTTGGGGACCGTCCGGCACATCGCCCAACTCGCCGGTGTCCAGGTTGACCGAAGCCAGCCGGGGGCGGCTCTCCTCCTCGACCTTGTGCTCGATCCTGCGGCCGAGTGCGGTCGTACGAACGTCGGCGGCGTAGGTCTCCTGCCGCTCATGCACCGTCTGATCGCTTGTGAACCGGGCATACCGGCCTCGGCCCGGCCAGCCCTGGTGGCCGTCCTCGCAGTGATCTTTGAGCCGGTTGCGCATCCGGTCGGCGAACGCCGGCAGCGCGTAGCGGTGCCATTCCTCCATCGCGTTGCTGTCGAAGGCGAGGCCCGCGCGGCGACGTTGGTCCGCCAGCACCGCGATCTCGTGCACCAGATGAGGGTGCTGAGGCCAGCAAGGAGGAATCGCCCCGGCCACGTCCCAGGTGTACTCCCGATTGAGCCAGCTGACGACTTCCTCCAGCCACTCCCACAGCTGCTCGCGCAGTTCGGGTCGACGACACGTCGGCGGATCCCACGGCCGCGGCAGCATGTGCAACGGCCCGAGAGCCTTGACCTGGTCCTTGTCGCCATTGGCGGCGATGCTGAGCTCCCGGTAGGCCAGCCGCACCATGCTGCCGCCTTCCGGGAAGGGGCGCACCATCGAGGCGACCAGGGGTTCACGCGCGGCATCGGTATTCACTGCTGACTCCTGTCAACGGTCAGGCCCCGGCGCTTGGCTTCCACCAGGGCTGCGGTCGTGCGGGCTTCGGGGGTGATGGCCTTGCGGCGGGCCGCCGCCAGAGAAACCCGCAGCTTGTCCTGCTCGGCCAGCAGCTGCTTACCTGCGGCCCCGTCGATGGACCGATGCAAGCGGGCGATGATCGACTTCCCGTTCTCGGCGATCACCAAGGCGTGCCGCTCCTCCAACTGCCGAATCTCCTCCGGCCGCAGGATCGCGATGTCCTCCCCTGAGGTGGTGCGTCCGCCCATCTGCCCGGTCTGCCAACTGGTGCGTGAGACCCGGACCATGCCGACCAGGTCCGAAATCTCCTGGTTGAACGCCACGTCCTTGGAGCCGCCGAACACGATCACCGAGTTGGTCAACCCGAACAACGCCCGAGCATCGTTCTCACCGAAGATCGAGGAGAGCTGGCGCCAGGTCTGCGCCGCATAAATGAACGACAATCCCAGGGCTCGTTCGTTGGCCATTCGGGTCCGCAGCGTCGGCAGTGGCGCTGTCGACGGCAGCTCGTCCAGGCAGGCCAGGAATGGTGGGCACAACCTGCCCCACGGTGAGTTGTTGGCCGCTAGTAGCGCCATATCGAGGACATGCTCGGCGACCGCGGTCATCAGCGGCGATGCGCTGGCGTACGGGTCTTCTCGGCCGAGCAGGTAGATCGTCCCGCCCTGCTGGATGACCTTGGCGATGTCGGTTGCCGGCCGGCCTTCTCCGGGCACGCACCGGCGGCGGATGTCTTGCTGGAAGAACAGGCTCATCGCTTGCTGCACCGTGGTGATGGTGTTGCCGGCGGTGCGATCGTCGCCGTTCAACGCCCCATGCAGCAGACCGTGCCAGAACGGCGCTGCGTGTGGGTGCTCGCGCAATATCTCGGTCGGGTCGGTGGTGCTCTGCGGATTCGCCACCCACCGCAATACGTCTTCCAGGGTCCTGCCACTCAGTGCGGCAGCGTGGAAATAGGCCTGGAGGACCTTGGCTGCCTCCGCGGCGTAGAACCGGGCGGCGTCATCGCCCTGCCCTCCCTGGATAGCTCCCTTGACGGTGCCGGCAGTGAACGCTTTGGCTCGGCGTTCCGCGATCATCGAGTCGACGCAGCCGGCAATCGGGTCGAAGATCAGCTCGTCCAGTCCGCTGGCCAGCCCGAAGGGGTCGAGCACCACACACGGTCGGCCATCTCGCCGCCGGGCGGTCAGGCTCAGCAAGAGGTCGTCGAGCTTGGTCAGTGTGACCAACGCCCCACCGGGTGCGCCGAGTAGCGCTGGGATCAGCAGATCGAGGGTTTTACCAGAGCCCTGGGGTCCGATCACGCCGGCGGTACGGTCCCACGGCTGCCACAGCTCGCCACCGCGTGGCTCGTGCGCTGTGCCGATCTTCCAGCCGACCTCGGCCGGGTCTACCCGTAACGCCCTCATCGGCTGCTCCTCTTGCCGTACAGATCCGGTCGGACCACCGGCGCGACCTCCCGCAAATGCGACCGGCCCAGCAGTTCTTCAGCTTCCGCACGGCTGGCCATTCCGCGCAGTCGGTTCGGTCCCCAACGGTCCATCCCAACTTTCACGCCCCAGCCTGCGGCCACGATCAGGCCCAGTTCGACGACGATCACGCACGCCCACAACAGATGCGCGCCGGCGACGTGGCCTGCGCCAGTGAGTCCGCTATCGGCGTGCCCGCCCAAGACCCCCGGCAAGCTGCTGAACAGCTCGGCTCTGGGCGCCCACGTCCAACCGTCCCCCGACAACAGGTTTGCGATCGCTCGACCCAGCTGCACGCCGAGCGACAACACCACCAGGACGGCCACCGTGATCGCGAACGGAATCTCCCACGTCCACGGGACGGGGTCGCGGCGACGAGCTCTCTGCATCGTTCCTCCTAGGTTGGCTCTGCTGTCCCGAAGGAGAAGGAGGCCCTCCCGGCGGTCACCGCCGCTCACCCGATTCGGACGCCCGCGATGACGGAGGGTGACTGACTCGTGGGCAGTCCAGATATCTAAAATATAGCTAACCTATTTATTTACATTGTGTGTTTGCCGCTATCCGAGATGTCAATGTCACCCACGCGCCACACCTGGAAGATGTGCTTGTTCTTCATGTCATACGAGTAGTCGGTCATCGCGACGCCGATGTTCGGGTTCTGCGCGCCTATCGCTTGATGTGTGGCGGGGTTGAAGACCATTTCGACGTGGCCGATGGCGTTGGGGCCGAGGTAGCTGTCGAAGAAGATCAGGTCGCCAGGCTTGGCGTCGCTGGGTGACACCCGGAATCCGTTCCCGGACGCGAGCCATTTCTGCTGCACTTGGGCGGTCCTCGGCATGGTGATGCCTATTTGTCGGTATGCCGCCGAGGCGAAGCTGGAGCAGTCCCAGGTGTGCGGCCCGTTGGCCCCCATCACGTAGTTGTCTCCCAGGTGGCTCCTGGCCCAGGTGAGCAGTTTCTTCACTCGTTTGCTCTTCAGCGGAGGCAGGTCTGGGTTTCCGTTGCCTTTCCCGGTACCGCACTCGGTGGGGTCCCCTTGCACGGTGCCGCCACCGTATTTGGCGGCGTAATACAGCACGTCGTTGACGTACCACTGGGCGTGGTTGTATCCGAAGATCGCCCTTTTGACGCCTGCTGCTCCGCCGGTGGTCACGCCGAGCTTTGTCAGGTAGTTCGCCGCCGTCATGATGGAATCGGCGTTGTTGTCGATGTCGGCTTTACCGTCGCCGTCGCCGTCGACCCCATATGTCGCCCAGGTCGAGGGCATGAACTGCATCAGCCCCTGGGCGCCGGCCGAGCTCACACCCAGATCAAACCCGTGCGAGGTCTCCTCCATGCCGATTCCGGCCAGCAGGGTCCACGGCAACTTGTACCGCTTGGCGGCCTTCACGTAGAACGCCTTGATAGCGCTGGGGATGACGATGGGCGGGTTGTGCAGCGACGCCTTCCGTGGCTTCCCGGGCGGCGGCAGCGGGAACCCGATCCCGCCTTCCCCGCCGGGGTCACCCGGGGGCGTCTTCTTGGGTGGGGCCGGTGCGACTTGTTGCCCGTTGAGGGGTGCCCCGTGCTGGCTCATGAACGGCACGGGGTTGATGTATTTACCGTTTTCGGCGACGCCGAAGTGCAGGTGGTTGCCGGTCGAGTTTCCTGTCGACCCTTCCAGCCCAAGACGCTGCCCGATGGTGACCTTCGATCCGACCTTGATCTTCGCGTCGAGCTTGGCCATGTGGCCGTAGGTCGTCGAGATCCCGGAACTGTTGTCGAGTACGACGGCGTTCCCCAGGCCGCCGTAGGGGCCCGCGACTTTGACGGTGCCGGCCGCGGCGGCGAGCACCGACCCCGGATTGGGGAGCATCGCGATGTCGACGCCTTCGTGGTAGGTGGAACCGACGCCGCCACCTGGTGATGTCCGGTGGCCGAACCCGGAGGTGATGACGTACTTCTGCGCAGTCGGCACACGCCATGGGCCGGTTGCGACCGTCGAACCCGACTGGCATTCCTGCGCTTTGAGCTCTTCCCCGGCGGCTGGGGATGACACCACGACGATCATCACGGCTGCCGCGAGGGGTGCGGCCACCATGAGGGCCAGGACCATCGCGAGACCGATGACGACCTTCTTCATGGGTTCAGGCCGCCGACTCGATCGCTTCGTTGGTGAAGGTCAGCTCGCGCTCGAGCGGGTGGAGTACCGTCTGCACTTTGTACATCTGCTCGCCGACGACCCACAGGCCTCGGCCCTTGCCTTGCATGCCCCAGCCGGTGATCAGGGATCGGGCGATGGGGCCCAGGCCGAGGAGCTGTTCGAGTTCGTCGCCGATCGCGTTGTCTTGGCCCATCAGGATCTTGATGTCTGCCAGGTGCATGAGGTCTTTGGCGATCGCGACGGCTTGCGATCCCTGGTCGCCCGCCGACATCGGGTCTGACGGCTTGTGGGCGTTGGCCCACTGGATGTCGCCGTCCGTGCGGGAGAGTCGCAGATCCGCGTCATACGCCTTGACTGCCTCGGGGCCAAGACGGAATTGCTTCCACACCTCGTCGCGGACCACAACTCGCAGGTCTCCGGGGTCGGCCATCTCTCGCATGCCGCGTCCCCACGAGCCGACGCAGGTCAGCGCGATACCCATCGCGTCATCGCCCAGCGGTTCGAGCCGGCGCAGGCTCAGGCTCTGAATGGGGGCTTTCCAGTCGACGTCGATCGTGGTGTGCGCATCGAACATTCCGGCCAATGCACCGGAGACCAGCTGACCGAGGGCGTTGCGCAGCAACCGTGTCTCGTCGAGGAAGTGCCGGTCCGAGCTGTAGCGGCATTCGGCGATCAGTTCCTCGGTCGGGTTGTTCAGCAAATACCAGAGCTCGGGGATGGTGGTTTCCCGCAGCCGCGATGCGCCGGCGCTGTATCCGGTGAGCACCCGCAACGCGTTCTCGACGACATTGCCTTCGTCAGGACCGAATGGCACACGGTCCTCACCGATGCGTTGGGAGCCGACGAGCCCGCGGACCAGGGTGAGCCATCGCCCGAAGATGATCGGGGCACGACGCTGAGCTTCCTCGGCGGACAGTTTCTCCCACCCCTGACCCAGCGGACCGAATGCCAGCGGGTTGATCCGCGCGAACATTCCGGGGCCGATCGCAAACGGCTCCACTCCCAGAGCCAGGCAGAGCTTTTCGTACTCGTCTTTCGGGTCGCCCAGGATCAGCGTGCGGTAGCCGAAGTCCATCATCCGCAGGCAGAAGGCCTTGGTGTTGCCGGACTTTCCGCGGCCCGGTTTGCCGAACTGCATGATGTTGGAGTTGGTGACCGGGACCTCGTCGTCCAGCACCCATCCGAAGGGGTCGGCGAAGAACGAGCCGCCGCTGAGCTGGTCGATACCCATCTGCGCGCCGGTGGGCGGCAGACCCGGTGTCGCCACGAAGGGCCACAGGACCGGCGCCTGGTCCGATGTCATCCGCCAAGCTGTCACGGGTGCCTTGGCTGGCGCCCAGCCTCGGCCGCGGCGTTTGGCTCCGCCGCGGGACGCGTAGTGGAACAGCCGCGGGTCTTTCGGGGTCGGTACCGGCGCGGGGACCCGTGGCAGTTCGTGCCCGAAGTCGTGGAGCAGCCGGGCCATATCGCGGCCGTCTTTGCGGCGTGGTTTCATCATCGCTTCTGCCCCTGAATCGATTGAACGAGAACGGTTTTGAGCGTTGCTCCCTTGCCGTGTTTGATTCGGCCGAAGCGGCGTTGATCGTGCAGCTCGAGTGGTCGAGCCGAGCCGGTGCGCGTGCCAGGTACAGGTCTCATGCGTCCCCCTGCCGGGAAAGGCTGATGCCGAGCGGGACGGTCGAGGCAGCGAAGGCCGCGTCCTGTGCGACGTCGAGACGCAGCGGGGCGAACCCTGCTCGGCGGACCGAGGCGTCCAGCCGACGCCCGTACTCGCTGATCCGTGCGGTCTTGGGTGCTGTCACGGTGCACACGGCGTAGGGACGGATCAGCGCGTTGCCGCGGGCGAGTTTGGTGTCCAGACCGCGCACCTTGGCGGCTTCGTTGCGCTGTCGGGCGCGGGCCTTCACCTTGGCTTTGCTCCGCAGCGCGTCGGCGACGTCGGCCTTCCACTCGGAGTTTCCTTGTTGCCGGTCTGCTTTGGCCTGCCGCACGATCGGGTAGCAGACCATGAAGCTGCGTCGTTCCCCTGGTTCGCCGGGGGTCAGCACCGGTGCCAGGGCTCCCATAACGGCGCCCTTGGTCGGCAGCTTGATGGTGCTCGACACCGAGTTCCACGCGTCGTGGCTGTAGTGCCGCATCGCGGCGTCGGCGCCAGAGGGCCCCGCCATCGCCCAGGGGACGTCGGTGTTCACGTCGTTGTTACGCTCCCCCGCTGCCAGGGCATCGACGACACTCGCTCGGTCGCCAGGGGCGAACCCGGTGCGACATGCCAGCGCCAGCTCCGGGGAATTCAGCCACGCCACGCTAGTCATCGCCATTCCGCCGCGCAGCTGTGACTCGATTTCGGCCATCAGGCTGTACAGGACACGGCATCGACCATCCAGGCCTCCGCCGGTTTCTTTGGCTTCGTTCTTCAATCGCGACTCCGCGACGACGATGGTGCAGAACGCCTCGGTGCGCACTCCAGCCGCGGACAGGCCGGCCTGGAGCTCGTCGTTGATCTGCCGTGCGAGAGTCGGACCGTTGCGGCGGTGTCGTTCCACGTACAGGTCCCGCTCGGCGCCATCGTCAGGCACCGTGCGGATGACGAAGATGATCTCCTCGACGAGTTCAGTACGCATCGCGGCGTCAAGCAGGTCGCTGAGTCCCGTCCCCTGCTGATGCCGTTCGACGGCCTCTTTCAGACCGATCCCGGGGTGTACGACGGCGGCAGTGACAGCCCATGTCTTGGTGGCATGGTCCTGAATCACGGCGACCCGAGCCAGCGACGGGCCCTGTGGCGGACCGTCGTGGATTTGAACGGCCTGGATGACTCCAGGCAGATCGGCGTCCTCGAGGTTGTCGATCTCTCCGGTGACCGCCTTGCTCCGAAATCGTGTCCAGCCCAGGAGGCCGCCGACCGCTGACCGGGTTAGTGCGCCGAACCATCCCACTGCCGACCGGCCGCGCACCGGCGTCACGGTGATGACGAAGAGCGCCACCCACAGCAACGCGAACAGCCCTACGGAGGCCCACGCACCCTTGGACAGTGCCCAGCAAGGTGGGAGCACGGCGACGGCGAGGGTTCCGGCCTGCCACCCGGACAGCCCGAAGAACCAGCCGATCCGATCCCGTGAGTAGTCGTTGTAGATCGTTGCCATTTCAGTTCACTCCTTTTCGCTCACACCGCTACGACGGCCGCTTCACTGGCGCCGCCTCCTGCTGCGCCACCGCCGGCGCCGCCTGATCCGCCGGGCGCGCCGCCCTTCGGACCACCGCCGCCTTGGCCGCCCTTCGACCCGCCGCCTTGTTGGCCTCCGCCTTCGCCGCCTGCTGGCGACGTATTGGGTGGCGCGGGTGGTGTCGGCATTTCCGGTCCTTGGGTGGCTTGCCCGGGGTTGGTCGGGCCCTGTTCTCCATCGGCGCCCTGCCCTGTGGTCGGGTCGCTCTGGGAGGTCGAGCTCGAGGGGTCGTTGGGACCCGCGCCCTGCCCGTTGTCGCCGCCGCCGTCGCCGTCCTTGTGACGGTCCGGGTTTTCGTCCTTGCCGCTGTTGCCGCTGCTCTTCTGCTGCTGCTTCCCGCCGCTGAAGTCCGGGTAGTAGTTGTTGTGTCCGACACCCATTTGGTTCGTCAGATCGGCACCGATCGCGGCGCCCCGGGTGCCGACGGTCTGCATCGCGCCCAGGCCCTTGCCCGCTGCTCCGCCGATGGCTCCACCGATGCTGCCGAGCATGCCGCCGGCGGACTGGAGCATGCCGCCCTCGGCCTTGTTGAACCGGGACGAAGTGGCGTCCTCACCGGATGCTTCTCCCTGCGAGGTGCCGTTCTCGTCCGAGCTGGATGCAGCGCTGGACCCTGCGTCTTCGGCTCCGCCACCACCGCTGAGGAGACCTTGCAGTCCGCCCTGGGCGTCGAGGCCGGCGCGGAGCGCGGCTCCCGAGGTGGTGCCCGGGTCGACGAACGCGAGCAGCTTGAAGAGAGCCAGCGGGCAGAACGTGGAGATGAGGATCAACACCACCCCGGGTACGGCGGTGCCGATCGCCTTCTGGGTGGAGTCGGTGAATCCGGTAGCTACGCCGGTGCTCAGCTTCACCCCGAGGCCCAGGACAAGCACCATGATGACGGGCGAGAAGGCCGCGGCGATGAACCACCGCAACGATTTCCAGAACCACGGCCGGCCGACGTCCGAGACCAGCCCGGCCGCCGAGATCGGCGTGGTCGTCGACAGGACGAGCAGTGCGCCGGCCCGGGTCAGCATCACCAGCAGGTGTCCGATCGCAGCCAGCCAGAGTAGGCAGCCCATGCCGCCGAGAACGGTGGCGACTGTGCCATCGGTGATCGTCTTGGTGCTGATGTCCTGGAAGGGGCTCCAGGCGGACCAGGAGTCGACCTTCAGCAGGGCCAGCATCAAGGCGCGTTGCAGCCCGCCCGCGGCGGCGAGCACTATGACGGCGCCGCCGACCCAGCAGGACCACACGAGCGTGAATTGGCCGGTGCCCACGAGGGCGGTGGCGATGCTCTTGCCATCGCGACGGATCGCGGCCACCCCGAGCTGGATCATCAACATCAGCACAACCAGTGATCCCGCGATCCAGAACGTGTACTGGTAGACCTCCGACGCGGCCCCATTTTCGCTCAGATCGGGGGTCAGGAACGCGTCCATGATGTTCAGGACCAGCCGCAGCATCCATAGCCCGGCGTTCCAGAGGCCGAGCATCGCCATGGTCCATCCACCGGTCACGACCTTGCCGGCTTCGCCGGCGAGCCAGCTGAACGGGTTGGGGACATGCGGCCAACCGATTGCGGGGATCACTGGTCGGACCCCTCGTCTGCGCCGGCCCAAGTCTTCCAGCCGGCCTTGTTGCTGATATCGCTACCTGGCCAGGTCGACGGTGCCGGGTAGGCAAGGGCTCCGGGTGCGATCATCCAGCGGCCGGTGTGCCACTGCATGCGTTCGCAGTAGCCGTATCCCATCTGGGCGTCCTGGGTGATGGTGGCGTGCACTTTCACCAGCACGCACGCCAAGACCCAGTCCGGTCCGTCGCTGCCTTTGATTTGGGCACCAACCGGGGTGACCACCACGGTGCTCGTGGGGTCGAGCGTGCCGCCCATTTGAGCGTCGCCGAGGAACGTTTGGACGTCCTGGGTTAGTGGCCATTTGGCGACGTTCGGGGCGCCGGGCATCGCCCAACCGGCGTGGATGCTGTCGACCTGCTGGATGCTCATGCTTTGCAGTACGACTTGCTCGATGGCGGCCAGTTGGCCGAGCGCGCCCTCCGGAGAGTGCGGGAACCCCGATGGCACTCCCGCCGGCCCCTGTGTGGTGCCCTGCGGGATGTTGACCGTCTTTGCTGCCACGGCGGCCGGCGGCCCTGGTTGCGCTGCCTCTTGGTCGACCGTCAGCATCGGCTCGGCCGCGATTTCGTTGCGGTGAGCCGTGCCGGTGGCGTGCGTGCTGGTATGCGACTTTTTTCCGGTTGAGCCGGAGTCGCCGTGTCCGCCGGACATCGCGCTGGAGATCGCGAAGTAGATCGCAAATCCCAGACCGAGGATCAGAGCAACCCCGGCTGCGACCACGACCCCGAGCACGAACACCAGCCGACGACGGTCCCAGCCAACGGTTCCATCGAGCTGTGCACTCATGTCACACGCAGCCCTTACCGATGACCGCGTTCAGCATTCCGGGCAGCACCAGGTAGGCGATCGCCGCGCCGAAGACGACGCAGATGCCGATGATCGACATCTTGCTCGCGTGTGGCATCGAGAAGACGCGGCCGGCGACGATGCCGCCGACGCCGACGAGCATCCCCAACCCCATGAGAGCGATGACACCCCACATCACGTAGCCGGTGATGTCGTTCATCGCCCCCGTGGCGCCCTTCGGCGCCTTCGGGCAGACCTTGGCCGCCAGAGCGACCGCGTGCACACTCGTCTGACTCATCATTGCGGTGTTCCTTTCGTGGAGTCGTCCAGCAGGCGCTGGGCGAGTTGGTCAGCTGCCGACAGCAGCGGCTTGGGAAGCGGGCTCCCGGTGAGCCCGTCGACGGCCAGGGCGGCCTCTTCGGGGATCTCGAACAGCAGCCCCTGCCGGTCCAGGTCGCGGGTCACGCGCCCGGCCGTGTGCTCGACGCTCTTGGACCACTTCTTGCGGCGCGGTCCGAGGACCGCGGCGCACGAGTGGTCGTTGCCGAGCAGGTCGAGTGCCCCCTCAAGGCGGCGCATGCCGGGCACGGTGGCGGTGGTGGTCAACACCACGTGCTTGGCATCACGGACGAAGTCGCCGATCCAGCCCGGGGTGGTCAGGACCTGGCCGAGCTCCCACCCGATGTCCAGCACGGTGAGCGTCACGGGCCGGTCGGGGGTCGACGGGTACGGGATCTCTTCGGCGGTCGTCAGGACGTCGATGACCCGTTCGAGGAGCACATGGTCACGGCTACCGCGACACCAGGCGCTTTCGTAGGCGCCCAGTTCCGCGGTGCTGGCGGCAGCCAGACCGGAGGAGGTGACTGACGAACACTCCACCACACGGGAGCCGGCCCCGGCGCCGGTGGCGATCGCGACGGCCAGCGTGGTGGCCCCGGAGGATCCTCCGCACCCGAGGACCGGGAGGACGACCTCGGTGGGGTCGGGCTGCCACGGGGTGGTCGTGCGGGCCCGCTGCGGGTCGCCGGTGGGCTGCGGTGCGGGCCGTGTGGTGTTAGCCCGGAATTGTCCGGCCTTCACCGCCACCCATGCGCGTTTGAGCTCGTCGACAGAGACTGCGGGCCGCTCGGCGACTACCTGTGTCATGCGGGCTCACCGCCGAGGGCCGCCCGGCGAAACTCCAGCGCCGCCCGAAGTTCCGGCGCCGACAGGGTCTTGAGCGCGGCCTTGGCGTGCTGCACCTCGTGCAGGCGTGCCATGCAGCCGTCGAGCTGGCGGATGGCTTCTTCTTCGCGGCCGGCCACATCGAACAAGGCCGCGATGTCTGCGGTGCTGCGTCCAGCCTCGTGCTGGGGTTCTTCTTCCGGGGTTTCCGTCGTCTCGGTTACTGTGATCACCTCGACCGACCTAAGGTGCCGATGGTGGTGCTGGCGGTCACTCATGCCGTCGCCTTCCCGTGTCCGCATGCATCGGTCAGGGCGTCGATGCTGCGGCGGGTGCGGCGGCGCAGTGTCCGCACTGAGATCCCCAGCTGGGTGGCAACCTCTTGGTTCAGGCCGTTGGCCATTAGCCCGGCGCCGCTGCGGCCGGTGCGGTTGATCGCTGTCCGGTCGGCCGCCTCGACCAGGCACAGCAGCAGCGACCGGTCAGCGGGGGTGATGACGTCGTGGTCGCATGCCCACTCCAAAAGTTGGAGGAGTTCCTCGGCTGCCGCGGCGTTCGGGTCGGCCGGTCCCTCCATCCAGAACCAATGGGACGGGTCGACCGGGCTGGTGCGCGACCATGTCGGGTCGGTTCGTTCGAGCTGGGAGTGGGCGCCGCATTCGCGCAGTACCCCGGCGCGGGTGTTCAGCAGGATGTTGGCGGAGACCTTTGTCAGCCGGCGCCACGGGAAGGTGCGCACTTCCAGCCACAGCTGTCCGGCGACGACTTGGTCGATCTCCGGGGAGAGCGTGCCCAGCCTGTTCGCCAGTGAGCACACCCCAGGCATCAGCGCCCAGGCGAGGGCGGCGGCCGCCGCGACGTCGTTGCCACCATCGGTGGCGGCCAGTTCCGCCAGGCACAGGAGTAGCTGGTCGCATTCTTCGGTGGTGTGCTGCCGCAGCCAGGACCGCATGGTCGTGGTGTCGGTGGCGGCACTCAGCCTGGAATGTTGTTCGCACCAGCCCGGCCACGCCTGGTCGGCCTGCGCCAGCAGCTCGCTGTTCGGGGAGAGACCGAGGCAGTCTTCAACGCTCATCGCCTGAGTTCCTGTCTGTCGAATCGGACAGACAGAAGGTCCCCAGCGGACGTATCCGGCTACGTGCCTCCAAGGGCACCGTGGCTGGGGAACGCAGGGGGAACGTTGCCCACTACGGCGCGTTGACCTGCACAAACACCCCGTTCCCCCTCTTCCCAAAACTTCTTTCGAGACAGGGTTGCGCCAGGTGGTCGGACGCCACCGACGTGCGCTGTCGTCCGACCCCGAGCCCCCAACGATCCTGTGGCGAGGATCTACCCGCTCACCGGGCGCACCGCACGGCCTGGAGTCCGGCGACGCGCTGTGTGCCGTCCCGGGAGGGTTCTCTGCTGCGGCCGTATCGACGCTGATCGCTAGAAGACCGCGCCGCAGCGATCGGGATCAGACTCGCCCGCGATCCGTGACGACGCGTGTGCCGGGGCGTCGCGCCCGACTTGTTGACAGTCGTCAAACAAGGTGCCCGCCGAGCGCCCCTGCACCGTTGACAACCCGGTGTCAGGTCGCCGCGGCACAATCCACGGCATGAGTTCCTACCCGTGACGATGACCTACTCCCCTGCCCGCGACGGTGCTGGGCAGGTGCCCAACGGCGAGGACCTGGAGCAACTCGTTACCACGGCCCGGGACCTGCGGTCTCTGACCGGATCCGGGAGAAGGCTCTACGAAGACGTGCAGCTGGTCGACGGCGTGGTGCGCTTCAGCATCCGCATGGACCCCGCGCCGGAGTACGGCACTGCGAACATCGCACGTGGTCTGGCCAGCCGCGCGTTCTCTGAAGCCAGGACACCGGGAGAGCTTCGCGCCGGCTCTCGAGCTCCCCGTCTGGGACTTACGCGGTCCGATCAGGACAAGGCCGGGGCGGTCGACCATGGCTGTCGCGCACCCTCAGGACACCATCGCGATGGGCTTCCATCCGATGGTTCTCGTCGACTGAATCTGGAGGACGCGCGCGCTTACCTCATCCGCGGCGGCAGCTGGTCCGGCAGTGGGCAGTCGCCTCGCGAGCCGGCCAGCACTCGATACTGCCGCGTCACGCGCAGCAGGTCCGGCGTCCATCGCTCCTTCAGTTGCCGGCACTCGGCGAGGGTCACGTTCTCACCCCGAACGCTCGACCACGTGACCGGTTCCTCGCGCTCCTGGTCCTCGACGACCTCGATCCGCAAATCCTGGGTCCAGGCCGCAAAGCTCATCATGCGTTGTCCGTACCTGTCTCGTCGCGTCGGTGACACACGCGACAGGGCTCTGTGGTCGGGTCAAGAGTTGTGAGCGGCGAGTTATCTGGCATCGGGTGTGCCAGCGTCGTCTGAGGTCGGGAGACAACTGTGGCGACGAACCAGAGGATATTGACCGGGGACTGCACGACGTGGACGGTGGTCGGTTCTGATCATCACTTGGTGAAGCCTGTTGAGCGATATCTGGAGTTCCTGCGCGCGACAGGGTGTTCACCGAACACGATCAAGGCGTATGCGCGTGGCCTGGCGTTGTGGTGGACGTTCCTCGAAGACCGTGCACAGGACTGGGAGACCGTTGGCGTGGCCGATGTCGGTGCCTTCGCTCACGAGGTACGCCAAGGGCCCGGCCGTGCCCGGGTGAGCGAATCGACTGTCGCGCTGCGGGTGCGGTCAGTGCTGAGTTTCTACCGTTTTCACGCCCACGACGGCGTCACGGTCGCGGACAGCCTCTACGAGAACATCCGGACTCGTCAGCGCGGGTACCTGCCGTTCCTGGAACATATCGCGCGCCGTGACGGTCGCCGTCGCAGCAACGTCCGCGTCCGGGTAGCGAAGCGGGAGGTACCTATCGTGACTCCCCTTCAGGCGTTGGTCCTGCGCGATACCGAATCCACGTACGACGTGACCACTTCGTCGGGTCGGCGATCTGCGTTACCGGCTGCTGTGGGCTTTGCTCGAGGAGACGGGGATGCGTCTGGGTGAGGCTCTGTCGCTTCAACATCGAGACTGGCGAACTGGCACCGGCAGCACAGCGATCGTCGTGGTCGCCGGGCGCGACGATCACCCACACGGTTTGCGGTGCAAGAGCGGATCCCGGAAGGCGCACATCGGATCGGACCTTGACCGGTTGTACGGGGACTGGGTCTGGGCTCTGTGCGAGATGGGCGCCGACGTCGAGGGTGTCAGATCTTTTGTGTAAGTGATCGGTCTTGATCCGGAAGGAAGACTGATGACTGTGACGAAGAAGCCGAAGAAGGACGAGCAGGATCTGGAACCGGAGGCTCGCAAGCTCGGGCGGGCCTTGTTCAGCGAGGACTTCGTGGACGAGATGGTCTCCCGGTCACGGGAGCAGGGTGTGCCGTTGACGGGCAAGGACGGGTTGATAGGCGAGCTGCTCAAGGCCACGCTCGAACGCGGAATGGATGTCGAACTGACTGATCATCTCGGCTACGACAAGCACGAACGTCGTCCCGAGGGCACGACGAATGCACGCAACGGGACCACGCCCAAGACGGTGGCGACCGAGGTCGGCGACGTCACCGTCGATCAGCCGCGGGATCGTGCCGGGTCGTTCGCCTCGGCGCTGGTGCCCAAACACGCCCGCCAATTGGGCGGGCTGGCTGACATGATCATCAGCTTGTACGCCGGCGGGATGACGATCCGCGATATCCGCCACCACCTGGTCTCCACGATCGGCGCTGACTTGTCGCACGACACGATCAGCAACCTGACCGACGCGATCGGCGAGGAGGTCAAAGCCTGGCAGTCGCGCCCGTTGGAGCCGTTCTACCCGGTGATCTACCTGGACGCGTTGATGATCAACATCCGCGACGGCGGGCATGTGTCCCGCCGCGCCGCCCACGTCGCGGTCGGCGTCGACATCGATGGCGTCAAGCACGTGCTGGGCATCTGGATCCAAGCTGCCGAGGGCGCGAAGTTCTGGGCTGGGGTGTGCGCCCAGTTGGCCAACCGTGGCGTCAAGGACGTGCTGATCATCTGCTGCGACGGGCTGAGCGGGCTGCCCGAAGCGATCCAAGCCCAGTGGCCGCACAGTGTCGTGCAAACCTGCACCGTCCACCTGATCCGGGCCTCGATGCGGTTCGTGGCCTACGGCGACTACAAGGCCTTCACTAAGGCGCTGAAGCCGATCTACACCGCGGCCGATGAGGCTGCCGCCAAGGCAGCGCTGGACGAGCTGGCCGCGTCACCGCTGGGGGCCAAGTACCCGGCGGCAGTCGCGACGTGGACATCCGCGTGGGAGCGGTTCACCCCGTTCTTGGACTTCGGGCCGGCCGTGCGGCGGGTCATCTACACCACCAATGCGATCGAGTCGCTGAACTACCAGCTGCGCAAGATCATCAAGAACCGTGGCCAGTTCCCCTCCGACGACGCGGCAATCAAGTTGCTATGGCTCGCGATTCGCAACATCGAGGACAAACGCGATCGTGAACGCGCGAAACAAGCCGGCCGCGGTGCGAAGCGTCAATCAGTGCCCCGCCTGGTCGAAGGAGCTGTCGTGACGAACTGGAAACAAGCGATCAACGAGCTCTTCCTGAGCTACCCCGACCGCGTCGAGCCCTACCTCAACTAACCAACACCGACCGCATCACTTACACAGAAATCTTGACAGGCTCCCGACGTCGACATCGACAACTGGGACACCGCGACACCGACCTGGTCGAGCAAGCGCTGCGACGTGCCGTCACTTTCCGCGACCCGGCCACAGGTCCTACCGCGAAGGTCATTTTCCACGCCGACCGCGGCTGCCAGTACACCTCTACTCAGCTCGCGGACGTCGCTGAGGAGGTCGACGTACGCCTGTCCGTGGGCCGGACCGGAGTCTGTTGGGACAACGCGCAGCAGGAATCGTTCTGGTCCACGTTGAAAACTGAGTATTACCAGCGACACTCGTTCGACACGCACACCGAAGCGATCACCGCGGTCAGCACCTGGATCGAGACCGTGTACAACCGCCGCCGACGGCACAGCGCACTCGGACAGATCAGCCCGATAGCCTTCGAAGACACGCTCATCAACGCGGCCGACAAAGCCGCTTAACCGATGTCCACGAAACGGGGTCAACCCCAACACCGATCGGCGCGGTCTTGAGCGGTTGAGCTCCTCACGGGGAAACATGCGACAAGATGGCTGGCGTGAGTCAGTGGCTAGATGAAGCGGTTGCCATCTTCGGGGAGGCCTGCCGACTGAAATTGGCTGGTCCAGGCGATCGCGAGGCTGCGATCCGGACACCTCTGGAAGGACTACTCAGCGCAGCCGGGCACGCGCTGAAGGTTCCGGCCGTCTTCCACGACGAGGTGCGCGATCCCACGCGACGAGTCCGCCCGGACTACGGCGTAGCGGTCGCAGGTGCAATGACCGGATACGTGGAGGTCAAAGCTCCCGGACGATCGATCGACCCAGCGACGTTCAGCGGCCACGACCAGACCCAATGGGACCGGCAGAAGGACCTGCCGAATTTGCTCTACACGAACGGCACATCGTGGCGGCTATACGTCGACGGTGAGCTGCGCGGCGAACCAGTGGAGTGCGACGGAGACCTCGACACCTCCGGAAACGGGCTGACTGCTCCCCCAGCCCTGGAGAAGCTACTCACAGACTTTCTGCGCTGGAAACCGGCGCCCATCACATCCGTTGGGGCTCTCGTACGCGCGGTTGCTCCACTAACACGATTGCTGCGCGGAGAAGTACTCGATCAGCTGCGAACCGAGCGCGAAGCGGTCGCCGGCGGAGCCAGCCAGCGCACCCAGCCGTTCGCAGGCCTTGCCAGAGACTGGAGGGCCCTGCTGTTCCCCACCGCGTCGGATGAGGTCTTCGCTGATGGCTATGCGCAGACAGTGACATTCGCACTGCTGCTGGCCCGAACCGAAGAAATCGAGCTCGCCGGCCGATCACTACACGAGGTCGGCGCCGACCTGGGTGTCGACCATTCTCTAATGGGCAAAGCGCTGCAGTTGCTCACCGACGACGTCGCAGCAGACTTCAAAGTCACTCTGGACCTGCTCGTGCGCGTCGTGGGCGCGGTCGACTGGAAGCGCGTCCGGAAGGGCAAACGAGACACCTACCTGCACCTATACGAGAACTTCCTCGGGCACTACGACCCAGCGCTGCGCCAGGAATCAGGCTCCTACTACACCCCTCGCGACATCGTCGATCACATGGTGCGCCTGGCCGAAGAGGCGATCGTCGACAACCTGGGACACGCCTCCGGGTTTATGGACCCATCCGTTGTCGTGGTCGATCCCGCGATGGGCACCGGAACCTACCTACACACCATCATCGACCGCACCATCGAGCAGATCACCGACGCGGACGGCCCCGGTGCAGTCCCCGGCGGGATCAGTGAGGTCGCCAAGCGCCTCTATGGATTCGAGATCCAGATGGGTCCCTATGCGGTCGCCGAACTGCGTGCGGCGGACCTCTTGGCCCGCCATGGTGCGCCGACCGGAGCGATCGGCGGCCTCTATGTCACCGACACCCTTGACGACCCTGATGCCAAGCAGCAGTCCCTGAGTTACGCACTGCAGCTGATCGCTGAGTCGCGACGACGGGCAAACAAGGTCAAGGCTCGGCAAGAGGTCACGGTCGTGATCGGGAATCCGCCCTATCGGGAACGAGCTGATGGCGATGGCGGCTGGGTAGAGAGCGGCAGCACCGCGACGGCGCGCGGCCGCAACGCCGAGCGCCCGATCCTGGACGACTTCCGCGAGCCAGGCAACGGCCAGAACGAGTACGTGCTGAAGAACCTCTACATCTACTTCTGGCGATGGGCGACCTGGAAGGTGTTCGAGTCCACCCCAACTGATGACGCCGGGGTGGTCTGCTTCATCACCACCGCCGGTTATCTGCGTGGCCCCGGATTCAAAGGCATGCGCCGCTACTTGCGTCAATGGGCTACCCGTGGGTGGGTGATCGACCTGACCCCCGAGGGACAGACACCCGACGTGGCCACCCTCGTGTTCCCCGGAGTCCGTCAACCATTGGCCATCGCGCTGTTCGTCCGCACACCGAACAACGATCAGTCAGCCCCGGCGCGTATTTCATACCGCACCGTGACTGGTCGGCGAGCCGACAAGTTCCAGGCACTGTCAGCGATTCGCCTGGGCGATGACGGCTGGCGGAACTCCCGTAGCGACTGGACCGCCACCCTGACACCCGCAGCAGCCGGCGACTGGGACACCTACCCGGCCCTCAACGATCTCTTCCCGTGGGTGTCACCCGGCGTCAAACCGAACCGAACATGGGTTTACTCCCCAGCGGCCGATCTGTTGCAGAAGCGCTGGTCACGGCTGATCGGTGAAACGTCCGCAGCGACAAAGGAAAAGCTCTTCAAGCAGAGCAGAGACTCCTCCCCCACGCGGACCAAGACGCCTCTGCCCGGAGTCGACCCTCACGAACCCGCGCAGCCGTTGACCGCAGCATCGACGATCTGCCCGGATCCGGTGCGAATAGCGCGCCGATCGTTCGACCGACAGTGGATCATCCCCGATTCGAGAGTGCTCGATCAACCCAGGCCATCCCTGTGGGCGGCGCTTAACGACGACCAGGTGTTCGTCGTCGAGCAGCACTCGAAGGTGATCTCAACTGGCCCGGGCGTGGTGTTCAGCGCACTCCTCCCGGACATGGACTGCTTCAAAGGCTCCGAAGGCGGGCGAGTCCTCCCCTGCTCCATCCAGACGGGACCGCGAACATCGCACCCGGATTCCTCGCCGCATGGGGTGCGACGCTCGACCGGATCCTTACCCCAAGCAACGTCCTGGCGTATGTCGCCGCCGTGACCGCACATCCAGGATTCACGGCCCAGTTCACCGACGAACTGACAACACCAGGCATCCGGGTACCGATGACCGGCGACCCCGCCTTGTTCGAGCAGGCCGTCGCCTTGGGCGAGCAGGTCCTCTGGGCACATACCTACGGCACCGCCAGCACCGGGAACGGGCGACCTGCCGACGAGATCAGGTACCCCAAGGGAGATCCGCGGCAACCGCTGTGCGCCGCCGATGGTGGCAACGGCCTCCCCGACGAGGCGAACTACGACAGTGACACACAAACCGTGACGCTCGGCCCCAAGTCCTTCGCGCCCGTCACCGCGGCGGTCTGGGAATACGACGTCGGCGGCATGAACGTCATCAAGTCGTGGGTGAAGTACCGCAAGAGGATCCCGGGCGGCCGTAAGAGCTCACCTCTGGACGGCATGCATGCCGACAGATGGCAAGCCTCCTGGACCCGAGAGTTCATCGACCTACTCACCGTCTTGGACCGGTTGACTCGCCTGGAACCCGACCAGGCCGAGCTCCAAACAAGCATCCTCACCGGCACTTTGGTCACCAGAGACGAACTGCGTGCGGCAGGAACCCAATGGCCGCAGGCCAAGAAAGACACTGCGCCACGCATGCCCGTCATAGCCACCGCCGGGCAACTCAGCATCGGGCCGTAGACCTACCCTCCCGGGGCACACGCATCTACCCCGCGTTAGGGCCTGAAGCACCCTGCAGCTGCTCGGCCTCGAACGGTTCGGCGGCCATCAGCTGGCCGCACGATCCGGGTTGAGCCATTCGTGGTTACGGATGATCGTCTCGGTCCGCTCGGACAGTTCTACGGGTGCCCCACCGTCGTCTGACCGGTTGCAGACCTCGTCGCGCAGGATTCTTTCGGCGTCGGCTCGGTGGCCTTCGGCCTCGAAGACTGCGACTAGGTCGAGCTTGGCGATCTCCGAGTCGGGTGCGACGGCGGTGGCGATCTCGGCTGCCGCCCTGGCACGGACGAGGTCGCCGGATTCCAAGCATGAGGTGGTGACCATGTGCGCGACGTCGACGATGGCGGCGTTCATGTGGTGATCGATCCGGTCGCCACCGGCCAGCCACTCTCCGCCGCCCGGGCGCATCTGATCGAAGGGGCGTCCGTCGACCAGCTGGAGGGCGCGCAGTAGATCGGCGATGCCCTCGCTCCCGCCGCGGGCCTCACCGCGGGCGCGCAACCTGCGGAACAGGTCGATGTCAACCAGGATGTCCTCGACCTCGTACACCCCGACGCCGCGGCATTTGGCTGCTGCGGATTCGCGCGCGTTCGGCAAGTGCTTGTTGCCGGTGCGTGGGTTCACCCCAAGCCAGTCGCGCACCATCTTGATGTCACTGCGGGCCCGTCCCTCGGTGAGGTTGAACGCCTCAGCCAACTGGGCCGGGGTCGCACCGTAGGGCCGTGTTGCCAGGTACGCCAGTAGCTCGGTGGCGTAGGGCTTGCGCTTGGCCACGGCCACGGCTGAGCCGTGCGTTCGAGCGTGGATCGGGCCTAGCAGGGTCAGACGCGGCAAAGGACAGTCGTCGTTGAACCAGGCCGTGACGTCGTCGTCGAGGGTGGGGTCGGCGGCTTCGATGTCTGCCCGGACCTGGGCCGGGACCTGTGGGGCCAGCGCCTTCAGGTCTTCTTCGGTCGTCGCGGCCGCAGCGACGTAGTCGGCGTCCTCGGCGTCCAGCACACTCTCGGTTGTCTCGTCGTCGCGGTCCTCCCGTGGTTTGGTGTGCTCCTCGCGCAGCGCGCCGGCCTCGTTGGTGAACGACCGCCACCCCTCAGTGGCGTCCTGGTCGACCGGGATCTCGACGTCGTCGAGGACCTCGCTGTTCGCGAACAGCGTGGCGCAGCCCTTGGCCTCGTCGGCGGTCAGTCCGACCGCTATCAGGTCCAGGCCGGCGCGAGGCATCGTCAGCCGCCCGGTGGAGCTGAGGTTGAGCACGGTTCCAGTCGGGGGTTCTTCGCTCTGAGTGGCTGACACGACGATCGCGGTGCCGGTCTTTCCGCTGTGCTGCTCGACCAGGTCGAGCAGCTGGTCGACGACCTTCCGATCCGCAGTCCGATCGGCGTCGACCAGCAGAAGCCGGGCTGGCCACACGTCGTCGTCGGCTTTGCCGCCGCGGCCGGTTGCCACGTCGACCTGGTGAGCTTCGGCCCGGTCGATCATCGCTACGGCGTCGGCAACGGCCTCGACGGCAGCGTCGCCGGACGCGTCGTGGTAGCGGACCCGCTCGGGGTTCAACCCGGCGACTTCGCTGGCAACGCCGATGCAGTCGACCGTGACGCCGGCCGACCACGGGTTGAGCGCGAGTTCTGCCGCGAGGTACCGGGCGAAGTCGTGCGCGTAGATGGTGTCTCCGGTCAGGTTGATCGCGGCGAGGTCCTCGCAGTTGAGCAGCCACACGTGGTCGTCGGCGCTGGAACCGATGGTGACCAGGAGCGGATAGGGCGCCGGCTGGTCCTGGTCCAGGTTCGCGGGCACACCGGCAAGGCCCTCAGCCGGGCACACCCAGTGCAGCTGATCGTCGGTGCCTTCCCATGGCTCGGGCAGGGAGCTCGGGCTGCTCAGGTGCAGCACGATCTGTGTGGTGCCGAGTTCAACCGCGGCGACCGGCGGCAGTGCCAACCCGGCGTCTGTGGCGTGGGCCGCCAGACTCCGCAGCAGCGTGTCCATCTGCTCGACCGTGGGAGCCGACGTCGCACCGACAGCGGTGATGGTCTTCTCGACCGGTGCCAGCTCGGGCTCCGGTACGGCGATCGTGCGCCCCGGGCGGCGGGCTCGGAACTGGGTGCGACGACGCCGGCGCAGCGTGAGCCACGCCGACCCCGCCAGGATCGCGCCGGCGCCTGTGAGCCCAGTCAGCATCCAGGGCGCGCTGCTCGCATGCTGTTGGTCCAGTTGGACGTCGTGCGGCACGGTCTGCTCTTCCGCGGACTGTGCCGGCGTCGGCGTGCTGTGGGTTTGCGACGGCGTTGGGGTTTCGTGCGTTGCCTTCGGCGGGGGCACCTGGTGGGTAGGAGCCGGAACCGCAGGTGGTGTCGCCGGTGCACTGTGTTTCGGTGCGGGCACATTCTTCGGCGTCGGATGTTTGGTGATCGCCGGCTTGACGTGATCGCTGCCCGTCGAGCCAGGGATGACCAGCGTCCATCCAGCGCCGATCTGGTTGGGGTTGGTCAGGTGAGTGCCGCCCGGCTGCACGATCGCCTTCGAGGCCGCTTCGATTTCGGGGTATCGGCTGGCGTCGCCGAGTTGCTTTTGCGCGATCCCGGACAAGGTCTGCCCGGCGTGCACAGTCACGGTGTGCTCGCCGGTTGACGTCCGTCGCGCGGGTGCCGGCAGGTGGAGGATCCAGCCGGGCTTCAAGAAGCCTGGCTTGTTGCCCAACAAGTCGTGATTCAACGCGGCGATCTCGGTGTATCGCTCGCCCGAACCCAAGTGGTCTCGGGCGATGGACCACAAGGTTTCTCCGGGCTGCACCGTGTGTTTGACCGTGTGGGTGGCTGCCTGCTTGGTGGCCTGCCGGCCGTGCGCCGTGTCTTTGGTCTCGGGGGCTGCCTTGCTGCCGCCGGTGTGGGCGCTGGCGGAGGCTGTCACGCTCTGGGTCGCAGGCAGCGGGGCGGCGTTGGCCAGCTGGGCGGTGACGGGCGAGGCAGTGAACAGCAGAATGGCCATACCGACCATGCCCTTGGCGGCCGACTGCGGCATGTGCAGCCCAGGCAGGTACGGTGCTCGGACTCCTCGGGCGCGGGCGACAATTTCCAGCACGATCGACACCGTGAGGAACGCCCAGGCCAGCCAGGCGATGACTTTCACCGCGGACAAGGCGAGGGTGCCGTCGTCGGGGTTGGTCAACGCGGTCTTGACGCCGTCGAGCGTCGGCACCGACAGGTGCGCCGGGTTGGCTCCCACGGCAAGCAGCACCAGGGGCAGCCCGATGATGATGCCCAGCATGAGCACGGTGGCGAACAGTCCGGCGAGCCGGGCGCGGATGCCTCTCATCGGGCTACTCCATTCTGCGCGCGGATAAGACGCGCGCTGCTGTGGCCGGTGACGTGCAGGCTCCCGATCCCCATGACCGACAGGAACCTGGTCTGATAATTCTCCGAGGTTGTCACCACCAGGGTGTCGTCGCTCGTCACCACGACCGTGCCGTCGACGCCCGCTGCTGCCAGGTAACTGCGGGCAGCGGCGGCCGCGGCATTGGTGTCAATCTGAGCGTCTTGGCCTTCGACGGCCGGCCCACCGAGGACCTGCTCACCACCAGCCCGCGCCGCTTGCCCGGCCACATCACGGGCGCGTTGCTGAGCAGCGACCTGCCCGCCGAGGTCGACGGCCAGACCTACGAGCACGATCATCACGAAGGCAGCGGCAGCCATGAAGATGCTTATCGAACCGCGTTCGCGCTCGAGTTCTCGATATTGCTTCTTGTCTGCCTGCATCACCGTCTCTCCCGGTAGGTATCGAGCGGGCTGGTCATCGTTTCGGTGATCGTCATTGACCCCGGGACACCGGGCACGGACAGATCTGACAAGTCGATCGTGCAGCGGACGGTCGCCCGGATGGTGGCCGGTGTACCCACTGGGGCGGCGAAACCGGAGGCATCGACGTCGACGTGTTGCGCAATGCAGTGCAGGCCTTGTGATGTCAGGCTTGCCGCCGCACCACTGGTGCCGCTGCCTTGCGCGGCGCCTTCGGTGCGTTCCAGCGATGCTGTCCTGGCGGCTTCTGCGGCCGCCGACTGCACCGCCTGGTGCGCCATCGCGACGCGGCCACCGAAGATCACCAACAGCACGAAAAGCATGAACGCTGGCACCGCAATGGCTGCCTCGATGGCGGCAGAGCCCTCCTCTGGGTCGCACCGATTGCTTAGCCGGTTCATCGGGTGAGTCTCTCCACCGGGACCGTGGCGCTTTGGTGCACGGTGATGGTCCAGCCGGGGATGACGCTCATCGAGGAGCCACTGACGGTGACCGTTGCCTGGTTGCCGGAGCGACTACCGCTGACGTGGACGCCGGCGAGGACATCGCTGCCGCCAGCGTCGCTGACGAAAGAGGCAGCATCGCTGATCCCGGCCCCGGCGGTCCCGTTCTGCGCACCGGCGGTGCGTGCACCCTCTTGTGCCGCGGCGATCGCGACGGACCGTGCATGGAACCAGAGTGCGGCTTGCATGCCCAGGAACATCACCGTGAAGAGCGCAGGCAGGAACACGATCATCTGGATGGAGCTCGAGCCGCGTTCGCGTTCCGCCCCGACTCGGTGGACGAGTCGGGTGCGGAACAGCGTGACGATCCTGGTCATTGGTCCGGTCCGTCTACTTGATGTCGCCGGACTTGCTGCGGACGTAGGCGGTAATGGCTGCCACGGCGATGCCGGCGATCACGATCACCGCAACCGCCCAGACGACGGACTCGATCGAAACCGAGCCCTCCTCCCGGTTGTCACGCATGGTGGTGCGGGCATGGTCGAGGCTGTTCTGCACGCGTGCGCCGAGAGGGTGCAAGGTGGCGATGAGCTGAATCATGGTTGTGCCTTTCTTCTAGTTAGTGGCCGGCGGCCCGGTTTGGTGACGGTTCAGTTCGGTTGGCCTGGTGTGGCGGAGCAATAGGTCCGATCAGCTGCCACCTCCAACTACTCGCAGCAGCGCCGGCGCGATCAGCAATGCCATGAAGATCACCCCGAGCAAGCTCATGGGGATGCTCATGCGTTCGCCTACCTCGTTGGCCTTGGCAAGTTCGGAGTTGAGCATCGCGGTCCGCATCGAGGCCGATCGGGCGCGCAGCTGGGTGTAGATCTGGGTGCCTTCTTCCCCGGACAGCCGCATGATGTCGGCCAGATCCTCCAGTTCGGTCAAGCCGAGCTCGTGCCCCAGCGCCCGGATGGCTTCCCAGGGCGCCTCGCCTGACCACCGTGATCGGGTGAGTTCTTCGCTGAGCCTGCGGAACACCCAGCTGTCGCCGACACCCGCCGCGACTTCCATCGCCTGCCGGGCCCCCGACCCTGAGTTGCGTTCCAGCGCAACAAGATCGATGTACGCACCCAGTGCCCGGTTGAATTCGTCGCGGGCCTTCTTGGCGTCGTCGCGTGCGTTGTAGTCGGGCAGGAAGAACATCACCCCGGCGAACACGAGCGTCGCGACGACCGGGATGACGAACGGCAGCCACAGTCCGATCACCGCGAAGAAGCTCGTCAACAACGGCGGGACGACCAGGCCGAAGAGAGCGAACAGCACCTTCTCGCCGTAGAAGCGGGTCAGCGGAATCCGCAGCAGCGCCAGCTCCCTGTGTGGGGTGCGGGCCCACGCGCCGGGCGGGAACGTCTTGAGCGCCCACTGCCCGACCCGCTCACGCGTGTCCGCCTGCTGCGCGGTCGTCTCGGCACGATCACGGACGCGACGCGGCTGTTCCGGGGAGAGACGTTCCAGGGCGTCCCCGAGGTCAGGTTGAGCAGGCACCAGCCGCCACACCAGCAATGCCAGGCCGAGGCCGATGAATCCACCACCGACCAGCGCCAGTTGCAGTCCCGTGATCATGCTTTCCCTCCCCCAGTCTGCATCCCGATGAAACGTGGGAGAGCTGCGCCGCGGGTCATCGTGCGCATCCAGATCAAGGTGGCGACGTAGGCGCTCAACAGCACGACCAGCAGGATTTGCCCCAAGGGTGATCCGTACGGTGCGACGTAGCGTCCCGTGAGTGCCAGGAACGCCAGCACCCCGACGGTGATCAAGGTGATCCAGCGGGCTGTCGCGCGAGGCTTGGCGCGGTCGGCCTCGATCTGCCTGCGGGCCCGCACATCGGCAGCCACCGACTCGGCCAGTGATTCCAACACGTTGGCCAGGCCACGCCCGCGGCGCCGAGCCCCGAGAATCAGGTTGGCGGCCACCAAGTCTCCTGTGGCGTCGTCGAGGTCGTCGGCGAATGCCCGTAGGGCGTCTTCAGTACCCCATCGGGCGCCGAGTCGCGCGACGAGCCTGTTCACCTCCGGGCGTATGGCGTCCGGCGTCGACCGCAACGTTGCGATCAATGCCTGCTCGAGGCCGACACCGGCCGTGAGCACCCCGGACAATGATCGGGTCCACTCCTCCATCGCTTCGAGCCGCTCGATTTCGGAAGCCGCGCGAGGTGCAGTCAGCAGCATCGGAAGTCCGACGATGATCGCGGGCACCGCGAGGATCGCGATGAACCATCCCGTGACGACCGCCACGATGAGACCTGCACCAGCCCCGACCAGCAATAGCACCCGGGTTCTAGGGGAGATTTGACCCAGCCGTGCCACCAAGGGGAGGTGCGTCCAGGCTGGTGCAGGTGGCTTCTCTGGCGCGGGCCGCACACCCAGCACAGCGCCCAGCACGCCGGCCACGATGAGCGCACCGGCCAGGCCAGGGACCAGGGCGGTCATGAGGTTTCGCCTCCATGGATCCGGCGCTCGTTCTCGAAGGCGCGAGTGTCGAATCCGTGCTCTTCCAACACCCCTCGGATGTGTTCCGGCAGCACGCTGGCGACCGCCGGCCCGCCAAATTTCGGCCGGAACACATGCTGGGTCGCATATCCGGTGGCTTCTTCCCCAGGCTCGACCGAGACGATCTCAGAGATCCATCGCTGCGGCCGCCTTTCCTGGTCGGTCCCCTCCTGAGCACCGGGCTGGTAGTGCAGCTGCACGATCAGGTCGATGTGTCCGGCCACCGCGCTCACCGCGTAGCCGTCGGAGATGTGCGCTCCTGCTTCCATCGCGCAGGTAACCAGCTTCCTGATCGCGGCTTTCGCGTTGGCCGCGTGGGTGGTGCTGATGGACCCGGCGGTCGACTGCATCGCCTTGATCATCGACAGGATCTCCGGGCCACGGACCTCGCCCACGATCGTGCGTCCGAGCATGAACCGGAAGCTGTCGATGAGCAGGTCGTCGAGGGTCACTTCGCCCGCCTGCCGGCCGTTGATGCCCACCTCCCCCGATCCCGGTCGGGACTCGAAGGCGATGACGCGCTTGTGCCGGGGCATCTCATCTAGGAAGAGCTCGTACTCCGTCTCGAAGGTGCCGATCTTTTCCCATGGGTCGATCGACGCACATAATCCGCGCACCATAGTTGTCTTTCCTGCGCCCTGCGGGCCGGCGACGATGATGTTGAGGCGGGCCTTGACGGCTGCTTCGAGGAAATCGGCTTGCAGGTCGCTGAGCATCCCGGTCGCGGCCAATTCCCGCATGTCGGTGTCGCGCACGCGGTGCCGGCGGATCACCACCGTCGGCCGGTTGGTGCTCCAGCAGGCTGCGGCAAGCCGCGCTCCTCCAGGCAGGTTGATGTGCAGCCGGGGTTGCGCCTCGGAGAAGGGTCGCCCGCTGCCGGATTTGCTGCCCAGGAACGTGAGGAACTCGATCAGTTCCTCGTCGCTCTCTGCGACCGGTGGGCCCTGTTCGATCCGGCCGTCGCTGTGGAGCAACAGCACGTGATCGTGACCATAGGCCTCGATGTTCTCCACGGTCTCGTCGTCGACCAGCGGCTGGAACCGTCCCAGTCGGAAGAGTGCGTTGAAGATCGCGTCGGCCATGTCGTCTTGTTGGTCCAGGGACCAGGACTGGCGCCCGGCCGAGACCGCCTCAGCGGCCTCGCTCTCCAGCAGCTCAAGGATGATCGAGCGGCCGAGTTCCTCCTGGGCTTGCTCATCGAGCGTGCGGTCCTTGCCGATCGCTGCACTGAGCTGTTCTGATGCCTGGCCCCGGAATGCCGCGACCAGCCCCCAGTCGATGCCGTCGTGCGCGTTCGCGCCGGTCTTGCGTCGTCGTGCCGATCTGCCTGCTTGACGCCCTCGACCGGCATCGGTCGAGTCGTCATCCGATCGTGGTTGGTCGACTGCGTGAATGTAGGCGGGGCGGTCATGCGACTCCTCTCCCAACGAGAACGATGACCGCACCCGGCCGGTCTTCGGCTTATCCGTGTCCGCGCCGTCGTCGCCGGCGAACAGCGGCAAGGAGGTGGGGTCTGTCGGGTCATCCGGATCGGACACCCAGGGGTTCGACTGGGTCATGCGGGGCTCCCTACATTCTTGGTGACCTCAAGGTCGGCGCGGTTGCTTTCGATCGCCGCCTGGATCGCTGCCCCGGTCGCGCGCAAGCCGCGCACCAGGCCGGAGTTGTCGAACTTGCGCGGTCGGTTAGCGCCGGTGGAGAACACGGAGGCGCCAGCGGTATCCCACGGAACGCTCTCTACGACGGGCAGTCCGAGGACCTTGCGAACTTCTCGCGCGCCGTATGGCTGCCCCTCCCCGATCAGCAGGGTGCCCAGCCGGGGCAAAGAACCGATCTTCTCGAACTCCTCGCGCAGTGACTCGGCCCAGGACCTGGCACCCGATAGCGCCGGCAGGGTTGTCCGCATCGTCAGCAACGCCAGATCTGCGCCCATCATCAAGGGCCCCGGCGCGCCTTCCAGACCGAGTCGGCCCGCGTCGACGATGACGTCCTGACCGTTGCGCTCCAGCCCGCGTAGTGCGCTCGTGAGGGGGCCCCACAACGTCGTCAGGCTGCGCGCTTGAGCGTGGCTGCGGACCCCGGGAAGCAGCAGCGCGTTCGTACCCGGGATGGGCACCATCTGAGACCACAGGGACTGCGCCAGGTTGCCTTCGCGGTGCGCCACCGCCAAGTCGATGAGACCGCCAGAGTGGGCGGCCTCACCGTGGAAGTAGCCCGCCAGGAGTCCACTGCCGCCAGTCGGGTCTGCCTCGACCAGCACAGCTGGACGCGGCCAGGTCAGCGTCAGGCCAAGGGCAGTAGCCGTCACGCCGGGCGATCCCGAGGCTGAGGTGAGAACGATGATCGCCATGGCTCAGTGTTCTCGCGAGTCCAGGACGAGAGCTACCTTTCCAGTGGCAGCCATCGATGCCACGTCGGGCGCCTGGTCCCTGGGGACCAGCACGTCCACCACTTTCTGCCCGTTCGAGCCGCCGTTCGAGACCCCGACCACGGTCGCGGCGACGTCCGTGGGTGTCGAGTCGGCCTTGTACTGCCCCTGCTGGCCAGGTGTCAGCACGATCCGGACATCGTCGCCGTTCTCCAGCCCGTTGGCCGGAAGAGCACCGGGCGCCAGGCTGATCCCGACCTCGCTCTCGCCTGCACCCGGCACCACGCTCGAGGTGATCTCGTCACCGGTGACCAGCCCGCCCGCGGCGATGTCCATCGCCGCGCGTTTTCCGACCACATTGTTCAGTTCGGATGCTGGCAGCGGCTTCAGCCCGGGGTCCACTCCCACGCGGACGATCATCACGTCACCACGAGTGATCACCTCGCCGCGGTGCACCGTCGATCGCACCGCGAGGACTTCCTTCGCGGAGTTCATCGACGTGAAAGCCATCACCGCCAGCAACGCCCCCAAACAGACCGCAGCCACCGATGCGGCGATAAGCAGTGGTCGCCGGCGCATCTTCGGCGGCGGCGCCACGGTGTCACTCGAGGCCGCGGGTCCGATCGCGTCCTCGGGATCCTTCGTCCCCGGTCGCGGCGGCGTGCGCTGCGTTGCTCGTCTGTTGGTGCAATTGCCATGGCTGCTGTCTCCCCAGTCAGTCCGTGTTCCGTTGGATACCGCTCACTGCGTGAGCACTTGGGCCTCGCCGATTCGAATGGTCGTCCTGCGGGCTGTAGTGACCGGGATCGTGCCGGCCTGACCGATGCCAGACCAGGTGATCGTCCAGTAGCTCGTCGCCGTCACCGTGTAGGTGCCCTGCTTGGCGTACTCGTTGTGCCCGCACGTCGGCGACTTCGCCTTGCCTGCCGCCGCTGTGTACGGCGTACCCGGCCCATCGCAGGTAATGGTCTGGCCGTCGCCCATGTTCCACACGACGCGGTGGACCTTGCCGATCGCCGTAACGGTGTACCCGGCCGCGGAAGCGCTCTTGGTGATCGGCCCGAAGGTATTCGGAGTCGGGTTCTTCACCCACATCCACTGCGGGAGCCCGACCAACCCGGCCTTGCCCGGCTCGTTACCCGGGACAATCCCGATCGTGATCGCCTTCAAGCCCATCGCGGCCACCGCTTCGCGTGCCAACTGCACCGGGTCAGGCGGCGCCTTCGGCCCATCCGGCTGCGTCGCAGACCAGAAGAAGAACCGCGACGTAATCAGGTCGCACTGGTAGATCGTGCCGTTCTTGTGCCCCTGCCACGCGTGATCAGACTTCGCTGGTTGCGGCTTGGCCACACTCACATAGCACTGCTTCGACGGCGACCACCACGCATCACCCTTGGAGCACGGGACTTTCTTGCCCGTCACGCTGCTCTCGCACTTCCCCTTGCCCTTCTTGGGCGGCTTCTTGCCCGGCGGGGTAGGCGTCGGCGGACCTGGGTTCGGCGGCTGCGTCGGTGGAACCACGACACGGATCACGCAGGTCTGTGAGGTGGGATCCCACACGCTCCCAGGCGGGCACTTCACTCCCCCGGCAGCGTGCGCAGCTGGGGTCGCGAGTCCGACGAACGCAACCAAGACCCCAGCTGCAAGTGCACCGGCACGTGTGCGCGTCAGCATGTCCCGAGGACCTTCTCTGTGGTCACGTACCACTTGGACGTCTTGGGATCCTGCGTGACGCCATACCCGTAGTTCACGCGGTGAGGCGCACCTGACGGTTTCGACACAGGCTTGCCGGACTTCTTCACCAAGTGGAAGTTGGTTCCGTCAAGGCACGCATTCACGCGATAAGTCGCGGGATCGGTGGTGCTCGACGCCACCGGGTGCAGAACCCGGAAGGAGCCCTTTCCTGTTTCGCCCCGCTGCCGTTCGGCACCGATGTTGTACTGCCATTGCGCGAGCTGCTGGCCGCGCGCGACGAGATCCAAACTGGTCAAGTCGCCCTTCGGGTTGGTCTCGAGGGCGTCGACCTTCTTCCAGAACGCAACCACCGCCGCGATGGCCGCTGCCTTCTTCTTCGCCAATGGGTCAGTGCTCGTTGTTGTGGACGAGCTAGCCGGCTTCGGAGGGGGCATTGACGACTTGGTGCCGGGAGACGGCGTTGCGGTAGTCGATGGTGCCTTGCCGCCGTCGCTGCTCCCACACGCAGAGGCCAGCAGCACGCTCCCCATTGCCAGGGTCGCGGCTGCCATCCGCATCGCCTTCGTCATGTCGGTCTCCTTGTTGTCTCGTCTGCCAGAAGGTCCGTTTGAGGGGTCCTGGCGGTCACGTTGGCTCAAATCGATGCACTTACACTAGTGCATTATGACTTTTGGAAGTTGCTCGTCCACAACCTCGTGTCGCTCTTGCGCCACCAGAGCCTCCCTTCCGCGCGGGCATCATGGGTTCCGCCGCCTCTTCACCCTGCCTGAGCACGATGCGCCGGCCGTCGAATAGTCACCCGTGATGCGTGCCGAAGACGCTCGGCCAGCACCTCGGCGCGCTCCGCCGCAAGGATCAGGTCGTTCCATTCGTGGAGTTCTGCGACGGACGCAGGCCCCAACCGCAGTTCGAAGGTTTCGCCCTCGCGCCCGCCACGTTCGGGCGAGCTGCGTGAGCTGATCCGCAAGATCAGGCTGCAACGGCACCTCCACGCAGACCTGGTCGCCGTCGCTGCGAACCACCAAGACGTCGTCCACGGCGATCTGCCGCAGAACCTGGATGACGATGTGCGGGTAGCAGCCTGCCCACCGTGAAATGCGGATGGCGTCCTGGATTGCTGATGCAGCGCCCTCCCCTGGAGTGCGCGCCAGCTGCTCGACGGCATGCTCTAGTCCCTCCGGCGCCTTCCCCGAGAGGGGAACGCCGTGCTATGCAGTGCCCGTGAGGCACCACTTTTTTAGCTCAGGACTCCGGCCGAAACATCAGGCGCAGAGCCGATCTCACCTGCGTGAGCGGCAGCGAAATTTTACTCCGCACAGGTTCGATCGCGCTATGGGCGCAGAGCCTCGTAGTGCCCTCATCACCGGCGCGAGCGGGGCATCGGCAGCGCCATTGCGCGATGTCTCGCTGGCACCTATGAGTCCTTGATTCTCGTTGACACAGATAGGAATTCGCTCGATGTACTAGCCGCCGAGCTGCCGTGTCAAGCAGTGGTCGCGCCGTTGGACGTCACGGCCACGGACTTCCGACACGACCTCGCAAATTGGGTTGAAAAAGCACCGGCTCTTGACTGTGTCTTTACCTTCGCGGGCGTTATGCATACGGGAACGGTGCGCCAGAGCACCTTCGAGGACTTGGTGCGAGTCATCGATATAAACCTGATCGGCACCATCGCCACGGTGCACGCATGCCTGCCGTACCTCGAACGTGGCTCCAGCATCGTGACCGCGTCCAGCGCGATCGAAAGCATCGCGGTCCCCCGCCACGCGTCTTATGTCGCCAGTAAGGCGGGTGTCTATGGGTTTACCCGCACCCTGGCCAACGAGCTGGATCAGGAAGGCGCTGGGGTCCGCGTCAGTACAGCTCTCATCGGCGGCGTGCATACCGACATCCTGCGCAACGGCAGCTTCGCCGAGAACGAGAATCCAACGGAACGGGTGGCCAGCTTCGACCGCCGTGTCGCACGGTCGTCGGCTGACGACATCGCTCGCGCTGTCGTGCGCGGCCAGCAACGCGGCTCGCGCATCATTTACGCCGGGCCGGATTCCCGGGTTGCGGCGCTGCTTGCGCGCGCCGCTGGTCGTTACACTCGACTTCCGCGTATCTGACGTTGGGGGTGCAGCGATGTCCGGGCCTGAATGGTGTCTTGTCGAGACGTTCGGCCTCAAGCCACCGACGCTGGTCGGCCTTGGCTCCAGGCCGCGGAGCATGGTGCCGTTGGACAAGTTTTTTGCCCGCAGCCGGACGTCCCTGGCCATGGCGCACGGGGCTCTCGAGCACGTCACTGCGGCCGCGCAGCCATACGATGTGACCACTTCCGCCGGCCGCCGGTGTCTGGCTCATCCGCTCAGCGCCTACGACGGCCAGGTGAACGGCGCCTGGCTATGGCTGGGAGGCCCGGGCGACGCTGGGCCAGCCGTCCCACATGACATCGCCGGCGCGTGGTATTTCAATCTCAGCAACTTCGAGGTGGCCGGATCCGATGAGCTGCTCGATCTGTACCGCCAACCCATGGAGCAGCGGCGCACCAAGCGAGCCATGGGTGAGGCCTTCACTCGACTTACTGCCGGACCGGATGCCTCCGAGGCGTTGGCCAAGATCGTGCAGTCCGTGCCCGGCACCGAACACCAGGCAATCTGGACAGTCGTCTGCGACGACGGCGCTCGGCGCGCAGCCCATTTTTCCTGCCGGGCGTTGCCGCACGATACCCAGGACGGCCCACAGATCGTCCTACACGGCATCACCCACGACATCGGCCCCGCGGACGACGTCCCGCAGGCACCGCACCTCGCTGTCCTTGAGCGTCGAGTTCTGGACGCTGCCGCCGAATCGGGCACTCATCGCGCGATAGTCGATGTCCGCACCGGCCGCATCATCCAGTGGGTCGATTCACCGCCCTCGTCGATCGACTGGGCCGTGCCGGGCATCGACATCTTCCATCCAGACGATGCCGAAGTGGTGCACAATCTCAACCGCCTGGTCGACGGTGCGGTCACACGGTCGATCCGCCTGCGAGGCACTGATACAGAGTGGACGGCCGTCAACGTGACCAGTCAACCGATGCTGCTGGACAACTCGACGACAGCCGCGCTCTGGACGATCGACGTGAACTCTTAGGGCAGCTAAACCTCGCGCCGCCGCCGAGACTCTTCTAGCGCGTCACGCAATACCTTCAGGCGGACGTCGAGCACACGCGCCAGCGGCGTCAGTTCCGCGTCAGCCGGCATCCTACTGAAGGCCCCTGCTTCCCACCGGATATATGTCGCGGCCGCCAAGTGCGCGCGACGCGCAGTCTCTCGCGAGCCGAAGCCGGCCTCCAGCCGCAGCAGCCGCAAATCGGCTGGCCCGTCAACGTCCGCAAGTAGGTCCGCAATCCGGACCCCGAGAACCTTCGCGAGCTTGCTGAGGATCGCCGGCGTCGGCGTGGACGTACCCAACTCCCAGCGGGACACCCGCTCTCCCCCAGCAACGCCAATCCGGTTAGCCAGCTGATGCTGGGTCAAGCCAGCGTTCACCCGGGCGTCACGCAGCGCTTCCGCACGAAATGGTGAATGACCGGACACGGTGGGATCGTATTCGTTTGGTGCGCCCTTGCACTGGTTGGGTTGTCACTCGTCGGTTGGACCGGTGACCGCTGCGCTGGAGCTTCGTCGACATCCGTTGGGCACGGGCTGAGCAGACTTCGGGTTCGCCGCTGCCAAGTCGTCGCGCTTTCACCTTGTCCCAGTGACCAGGGGCCGAGGTATTCGGCGCGATGCGAGTAGCCATTGACGGTCCACGAGGCCGTCGACCACATCCCCACAAATCTCCATCCTCGAGTGTGACCGCCAGAGGCGCGATCTGTCCTTACGTAACTTGAAAGGAGAACAGTATGCCTACCCCCACAAGACCCCGCCGCCAGTTCGAGACGCTGGCCGACGCGGCTGAGCGGACCGGCCTGAGCATCCGAACCCTGCGTCGCAGAATCGCCGCTGGCCAACTGCCCGCCTACCGCAGCGGACCTCGCGTACTTCGCGTTGACCCTGCCGACGTCGATCGGCTCATGGTCCTCATTCCAACGGCGTAACACCTCATATGACTCGCGCACAAGACAACCTGATGGTCGCGTTGCCGTGGTCCTCGTCGACGATCGGGTCGACATCTCGGTGGAGACTGCCGGCCCGTCCCCGTAGCCTCAGTTCGATTGTCCGGCAGATCGAGGCCGGGATGACGTGCGCTGTCCTCCACCGCAGAAATGACACGAACGGTTCGTCGAAGACGACTACGGTCGGAGATCTGTACGAACCGCGCCAACAACATGCCGCAGACCTGGTCAGTGGTTCGGCATGGCTGTGACTCCTACGGACGACCACCATCGTCCGAAAGTTGCTGCCTACCGCCCACTGTGACGCAAGCTGTTCCGTTCTTCGGGGATGACGTTCGGCTGGGCGCTGAGTCCGAAATCGGTCGGTCCGCAGATCTGACCGGCCGAGTTCGGCAGCGGAGCGCTCCCTCATCGAGCTGCTCTCTTGACCATCGAAACTGCCCACGCGATCGTCCCAAGCAGCGTAAACAGCGCGGTCAGCTGCTGTAGCTCGTTCTTCTTCATCATCGTCACCTCCTGTCTTGGCGTCTGTACTCATGTTTGCAAGCCGCCAACCGAGGTTGGATGGTCGTCATTGGGGGAAAGCCCCGGACGGTGTGTCTAGAGTCATCGTGTGCCCTCTACCAAGCGCTCGCGCTCGGCGGTCGCGGTCATCGACGTCGAGATCGCCGACCGAGCAGCAACTCGAGGCCTCGACGTCTCACCCGGGATGGTGCGTCGATGGCGGCTAGGCGGACTCCTGCCCGATGCGGACGCTGTGGGAGATCGCCCCGTGGGCGCGCGTGCGGGTCGACGCCCACAGCAATACACCGCGGCCACGCTCGTCGAGGTCGAAGCCGCGATCGATGTGCTGATTCGCCACACCCGGCGTGGTCGCAGCCAACAGGATCTCGCTCTAATACTCTTTGCGCACCACCTTCCTGTCAGGCCCGAACTGGTGCGGGCGGCGATCACAGTGAGACTCCACTCCATCCGCCAAGGGCTCGACGATCTGATCCGAAGAGCTCAGAGCCAGTTCCCCTCACCCGCTGATGCTGGACTTGAACTCAACGACACGTTTGAACGTGCAGAAGCACTGGCTCAATTGGCTCTAGCCGTACACCCATCGCCTTTCGGCCGGATGCGTCGAAACCTAAAGAAGTCCGGTCAGCCTGTGAGCACGACCGACATGCTCCAGATCGCAACGTGCTTCTTCCAAATCCTTGCAGCAACCCAACCGGGTGAAACCTCAGGCACGGATGCAGAGCTCTGGATTGATCTCATGAGGGCGCTTGGCATGGACGGCATGCTCGAGTCCGCGACAGCAGACGTTCCGCCCTTACTTCCACAGGGCGTTGGCGATTTCCTCGACGCGGCCTCCGGCGTCGGCCAACTCACGCTTCGACCACTCCCCGTAGACCTAACCGACGACGAACTTTTCGCTGCTCGCGATCTCGCAATCTGCGTCGCCCAAGCACTGAGATCGATAACCGACCCCACGATCCTGCACCACCTAGGCGGGCCGTCCCTCGCAACCCTGTGGGATCCGAGCGACCCTACCCTCATCACCACCACGACAACGCTTCTTGTCCACATGCTCCGTAGCGAGGTACTTGACCCGTCCGCGCTGGTTGAGGCCGTCCGCGATCAGGGCTAGGTAGATCGTCGCCGAGCCCGGGGATTCACTGCACGTCAGCGCCGAGCAAGGATGCCGCGAGGCAGTAGCGTCCAAATCGCCCAGATTGACCTATGCCCCAATCATTGGCGTGTGGGAGCGCGAGGCGAATCTCGCTGTGTATTGCTCACTCGATGTCCGCCGTGTCTCACGTCTGCGGAGCCGAGACATGAGTGGCACGGCCGAGCTTCGCGGGTGAGCGACGAGTAACGATCAACGGAACATGGCGCCACCCGCGCGGCCGCTGGGCATCAACGCTAGGTCCCATCTGAAGACGCGGCGATCTTCAGTCGAAAAATACACGCAGGCGCGAAATAAATCAGACAATCAGAACCATCCAAGTAGCGTACTTCTGCTTCTCATAGCTATCAATTATCGTTCATGCGCCGCCCTGATTCAAATGCGCTGGCCGCCGACCGAGATCGATGATTCTCCTTATCTGATCTCATACCTCTTAATATGCCATTAAACGCACGTGAGGGCATTTGGGCCGAAACGTGGCCGAGTCTGCCGGCGAGATCGGCATCCGCATCTGGTAATAGATGTATAATCTGCTCCTGGAGGTCAGCGTCTAGTTGTCCGAGGCGATCGGTCCGGCGTTCGCGGAGCCAGGCTATTAGAGATACCGCATGCCCAGCACGAGCAGCACCTTCCCCCAGTTCGCTCAACGCGTCAGAGACCATGGTTAAGGCGTTGTCGGACGATATGAGAAGGGTTGCTTCATGGACATCATCGTCCCGCCAACCGACGGCCTCGTTGCGGAGCGACGCCTGGATAAACTGGATCGCTGCAGCATCAGCCAGCTCCGTATTAACAGCATCCAGGTCGTCAATAATCGACTTGAACCTGCCCGAGCCTGCTGCCGCTACAAGAGTTTCGTAAAGTTCCTCGATCCCGGCGTCGACCAACTTGCGCTGTCGGAAGCTGTTGCTCACGTCAGATAACAACGCGGAGGCGCGGTTCGCGGGAGACAACCACGGCCAGAATCTCGTCAACTGATCCTCGCGTGGTCCACCATCGCTCGTTGAAACCACAAACTGCACTATTTCGTCCATTAGTCCAGCGTGGACAGGCATCTCACGGTTCGGCCACGCGCCGAGGTCGTCGACAACCCGCTGGCGCCCGTCGTCTTCGATCTCGTTCCATGCGCCCGCTAGCACATCCCCAACCTCGGGCCTCAGGTTGGCGTCCCATGGGATGGTTGCCAATGCCTCGGCTGCAGCGTCCACTGACGGATGACCCTGCGTCGCGAGGGTGGCGAGCCTGGTCAACAGTTCTCGTTGGCCCGCGGCACTGAACGCCTCGTGTTCTGCCGCGATCTTGAGTGCCTCGGCCTGAGGTCGAACATGCGCCGCGGCACTGATCGCAGTCTGGAACACCTGCCTCCAAGCAGGAACGCGGCCAACAACGTAGGTGCGCCGCTGCTCTGATCGACAAAGCTCGCGCGCGGCCTCAATGGCCATGCGGAGCTCTGGGTCGTTCTGGTCGGTCGCCGACGCAATCGGCGACATCAACGCCTCCGCCGCCTTCTCCCCACTTTCTTCGGGTAGGTACTCGATCAGGCTCACCAGCGACGATTGGACGGCGCGGCCTTGCTCGTCCTCATTCGACCGGTGGGCTGCCATTGTCTTGACCAGTGCGTCAACGGCGACCATGAGATGGTTCGGCCACACCGGTCCTAGGTGTCGAAGTGCCCTGGCAGCCTCAATGTGCGCGCTAGCGTTCCCTTCGTCGTCCAACACCGCAACGGCTGCAGCGACGACCTCTGTCGCCGCCTCGCGCGGCATTGCGTCCAGTTTCGCCGCGTGGTTGCGACCCAAGTTGGTAACGATCCGCATTGCGGAAATGAATGTTTCTCGATAGGCCTTTACCTCGTCCGAGGTACAGACGGCGGAGACTCGTTCGAGGACATCGGGGACGTCGTCCGCCTTGATCGGCAACAGTTCAAGACATCTCATCGCGATCCAACGAGGCTCTGCACCCTCCGCAGCCAGAGCGTTTCGAATTGCGGCAAGGATGATAGGGCTGGATTTCACGTCTTGAGCAGCTTCTGCAAGAATCGCGGTAAACACCTCGCCGTCTGCGGAGGGAATTGAGTCGTCTTGTGCGCCGACGGAACTCTCGATTATCGCGGAGTAAAAGGTGGATCCGAGAATTCGGTCGCGATCAACGGGGCTCATAGACTCGGCGCGCGGCAGCCACACTCTCGCATCAGCGTACCCGGAGTGCGTAGGTAGGTTTGCAAAGTAGTCCCTCAGAGAATCCGTGAATTGCTGCTCGCCTGGGAATTCTTTGGCAAGTTCAGTCATTGCCTGTGCCCGTGGCGATGCAGCATCCCCATCGCCATCGAAGCTGACCAATTTCCCAATGAGTCCTCGGCGGAAGGCAATGGGAGCGTATCGGATCAGATCAGCTAAACCAGCAGCTTCGGGTGTTGTATCCGGTTCGCGGGTAATTATCTCGGCGATCTTCGCGGCGAGCCCCGGAACGTGAGCCTCAGGTACGCTGTTCAAGCACGACGTGGCAGTAGATATCGAATTCGTGAGTGGAAGACCCTGGCGGGAGGATCCCAAGACCGCGATCATGTGGTCGACTGCTGCTTCAGCGAGCGATTCGTCGTCCGTCAACCGTGATCGCAGCGCGCCAACGTCGTTGTTCTCCAATGCTATCCGGATCTCTTCGGCGCGGCGGCTACCGAGTAGTCTGCCTGCTCCTGTCTGACCCAGGTAAAATAATGGAGCGAGCGGCACATCTTGTTCGACGTATCGCGCGGTGCGTCGCAGGAAAGTGGTCAGGTCCGCAGGTAGTTTGGTGGAACGCGAACTGTCTACGTTCTGCACCTCGTCAGGCCGCTGGTCTTCGTCGCCCTCTGCCGAGTCGCCATCTCGTTCGGTGGTACGAGCCATGACTACGAGGTTCGCCTGCTCGATCAGATCCCGCTGTGCTTGATCGATCGTGCCGCCGAGGACGTATACATCAAGTGCCTTGAGGAGATCAAATTCATCGCGGACGGCCTGGTACGCATATGGAAAGTCGACACGCATGACTGTTAGTCGGGCAAGAATCAAAGGCACCCCGGTGACGGAGCCGGAGGCAAGGCGACCTTCGCCGCCTTCCCGAACTCTTGCCAGTCGGTAATCGGCGAAGAATGCGTTAAGCAATCGGACGACATGTCGAGGGTCCCTGACGCCCTCGTGAATTAGGATCTCCAAGACACCATTCATCGAGTCACCGAGGGCAGCGGGGCCGGCGTGAACCGACCCAGGCGCTGAAAGCAGGTTCGTGGCAAAAGACGTCATATCCTCGCGCAATGGTGGCGGCAGAGGTTGCCTGACAAGAAAGAGCTTGTTGAGATATTCGTCGGCGGCCTTCTGTTGCGACCCGTCAACGGCGCTAAGTCCCGGGTTGGCGGTCTGGATTGCCCTTCGGACGATCTCGTCATCGCACGCAATCACAAAAATGGGCGGGCGCTTCTTGGGCACGGCTTGGAGACTCTTGATCGTTGCCAGAGCCTGGAGGACTTCCTCAGGCGGAAGCCGGTCGATGTCGTCGACGACGATTACCAATCTCTTGGGGCACAGCGCAGCGAGGTCACCAAAGACCCGTTCCAACTCGTCAGCCGCCTCAGCGCGCGATCGCCGGCGGATACGGCGACCCGGACTCAGCGACGCACTGATCCACGGGGCGAGGAGACGCACCAAGAACGTTCCAACAAGACCAGCCACGAACGGCGCGACGAACAAGCCAAGCCGGAACGGCGACGCAAAAATGTTGACGTTCCGGTCCAGAACCATATTCACGATGCCGGCGATCACAACCCCGAGAACGTAAATGATCGCAGCCACAAGGAGCGCCCACCCGACAGCTCTAGTGAGCGTCTGTCGATGCTCGGCAACGAAGACACCTAGCGGCAGCGAGTCAAGGTTGGCGTCCTCAAGGTCTTCACCGACCTCCATTTTTCCAAGAACACGCTCGACCCGCTTTCGGTCAACACCGGCGTCCTCCTGCAGAGCCTCACCGAAGCTATACACCAACGCACGCTGGCGAGCGATGCCGGTGTGCCTCTCGCCGCTCAACGTCACAACCTGGAGGTCGTTGTGAGCCGCCAACTGAGCAGCCAGGAGGTTGCCGATCGATGACTTGCCAGTCCCGAATCCCCCAATAAGTCCAACCGTGGACGGCGCCTGAACCGATTCAACAATGTTGGCAAGCTGTGCGGCTACATCGACATGCCCCAACTCATCTTGCTCGGGCCGCTCGATCGCTCGGTCGGATATGAACCACCGAGTTGATGGAACAGTTTGCGCCATCTGCCACCTCCTGTACGGAACAGCGTATCGGCGCCCACCGACACGGGCCGCCACGGTGCGCCGAAGAGTGCCCGTCAGCTTCGACTAAACACAGCGCCGGTGGACACGCCGCGATCACAACGCGCTCGACGCGGGCGAGCCGTTACGTGACGCGCAGATCCTGGCCCGCACGCCGACCCCCGCACGACGAGCACTACGACCGAGCCCGCGGCAACCTCGACCGCCACGGCGTGGACGTCCTGACCGCCTACGTCGCAGGCGCCTGAGCGGTTGTCCCCGGATCCGGCCCAGAGTGACGCGCGACCGCACCGAGCTTCACGCATATGGTGCAGCGCGGGTAGTTGCCCCTTGCACTCGCCCTGCCGCGCCTCAGCAAGCGAGTTGCGGCTCATCGCGGAGAGCCGCCGGTGCCTTCGCCACCCACCACCTTCCGCGCAGAAATTGACAATCGTCATTCTGCCGAACAGCTTCACCCCTAGTGTGGACGTATGAGTTGGCTGAGCACTCGCATCCAAGGGTCTGACGTCCCGTTCGCCGATTTCGCAGGCACAAGTACACGGGCACTGAGCGAGACGCTCCGCGTTATCGAGTTGCCCGAAATAACTAGCATTGCTCGCATGTCAGAGGCGAACACCAATCTGGATATGCTCCAGAAAGTTGGTGCCTTTGCGTTGTTCGAGGAAGCTAGCGCGGCGGAACAGCGTATGCAGCACGCGCATCTTCGGGATGGGCAGCCGGTAGGCCCATTCACACTGGCAATCACGGATGTGCAAGAGTCTGGCGTCATCTATCTTCCTGATGACTTGACCGCGTCGAAGGACAGCCTGCTGCTGTTCGCCGACATGGACGGCCTCCGTCGCGTCATCGCATACGGGCAGTTTGATGACAACTCAGCTTTGGTTGAGAACGTTGAGGTTCTCCCAGCACCTCTCTGTTCCGAGGGCCCGTGTATAACCCGAGGCGTCGGGTGCGGCGATGGGTGCAGATGCAACGCGTACCCCATCGCGGTAGGTCTCCGCGGACTCCGGTGCGAGCCCGCGTGACCGAGGGCCCATCGGCGGCAATCACAGTGGACAGTGCAACGAGCGCGGCCTGGGTAGGTGCCGCTGGCACCTGGGTCGTCGGTGGTATCGCGGCTTTGATCGCGATCATGCAGTATCTCAGTTCGAAGTTCAGGCCGAAGGTCACTGCGTTCAGAGAGGAGACAAGCGGACGGTTGGTCGTCCAGATCGATAACCGGGGCAGCGGTGCTGGCGTTGTCCAAGCGGTCAGCCTCACCACGCCGGCACACTTGCTACGTCCGGATGTCCAGGAGGTCTTGTACCAGTGGGAGATCGCCGGCGAAGTGAGCGAGTCGCGCCCCGTACCGTTCGGGCTCGACGGGGGTGCGAGTGCTCAACTATTCCTTCGTATTGATCCAACTGACAACTCTCTCATGAATCCATTCGACCCCGCTGGAAATCGGTATCCGTTGGACGCGGTTAGGGTTCGTCTGGACTATGGCGCGGGAGAACGCTCCCGGTGCATCGCGATGGAGGTGGTGAGAGCACCCGTTCACATCGAGGGCACGACGTATATCCCGGGCTGCCCGGACTGATACCCACGAAGTCTCGTGCCACCCGATTCGGACTCACGCGATTATCGTTCGTACCTCCTGCGCCTTCATCACCTCAAGGGCAAGCACCTCACTGGCTCAACGTTCGTGCACTCCTCAAGGGAGAACCACTCCCGACGACGCTACGAGGTACAGCGCCGAGATGAGCGAGTGGATTTGGAAGATCGCAACTGCGCCCGATAGCACCGTAGCCCTGTCCCCAGGAACGGCGAGAAACTTCACGTGATGGCGCGGCTTCACTGCCAACGGCCATCCAGCAGTCTCATCGAGCTCGCAACAATTCCGCGGTCCGAGCAATGGCCAGGGGACGCGTCATACCGCCGCGTGTCAGGCAACCTTACTGGAGTACCGCTGGCGGGCGGCTTCTCCGCTGGTGCCCACCAGGGCACCGATCGCCGACCAAGACAGCCGGGCAGCGCGGGCCTGCCGCACGGCCTCTATGAGATGGCGCTCAGCCTCTGAGCGTTCCATGACCGCCGAGCGCAGCGCGGCAACCACCGTGGGGTCGAGCTCGTCGCTGGGGTTCGGTTCGTAGTTCTCGAACCTCGCCGCCAACTCGTCGGCGTGGTGCAGGATCTCCTCAACGCTTCGTGGCATCACCGATCACCTCAGGAACTTCTCTCTGGCCGGCATCGCATGGACGATGACGACCGCCGTATCTCCGTGGATGTATCCGACCTCAAGGACGATTGCGGCGGCGTTCGCGCCGATCATCATGGTGAATCCGTCGCCGAGGTCCCAGACCCGGATCGGGTTTCGGTATGCGTGGAGGATCTGACCCTCGTCCAGTCCGTGCTTCAGAGCGGATTGGGCGATGATCGGGTCATCCACTACACCAAGTTAACTTGCGAGTCGGTGGTCCGTCAAGGTCGCCCGTGAAGATGGCCATAGGACACGAACCCAACCAGAGAAAGTTGCGTCCTGCCGCCGCCAGTTGACCATGGTCGGGCATCGATCATCCGGGGTTGCGGCAATCTAGGCGACTGGTTGCAGGGGGCGGACCTTCGGGGTGCCTGCGGCGCGTAGTCGGTTCCGGATGCTGGGCCGGGAAGGCCTTAAGGCGAAAGCCCTCCCGGGCCGAACCGGATCACGGTAGGCCGCGGCAGTTTCGCCGCCGCATCGGCATCCCAGCAGCGCGCCCGGCTCGTAGCGCATCGTGGGTCCGGCCGCCATCTGCACGGCGATCCACCCAATCCTTCGGGTTCGGTCCAGCCAGACCGAGAACCGGGGTCGCGTGCACATCGCGGACGCGCAAGCGTCGCCGCGGGACTTCGACCTTGAGCCAGTAGCGAAGGAACCCGTTGCAGATGGCCTGCTCGTTGGGCGGTACCCACAGCGAGCAAGATCAGCGCATCAGTCTCCGCTGCGGACTCGTGACGTGTTCCCGCCGAGGAAACGGCTCACGACCCAGCCGACGTCGTTTAAGATCCGTGTCCCAAGTAGCGCAGAAGTAGTGCACCCCCGAAATTGAGAAGCCCCTAACCTTGCGTTTCCGCAGGTCAGGGGCAGTTTCGAGCTGGTGGACGATACTGGGATCGAACCAGTGACCTCTTCCGTGTCAGGGAAGCGCGCTACCGCTGCGCCAATCGTCCTAAGCGATATACAAGCGACCGCAGAGCGGACAACCGGGCTCGAACCGGCGACCTCAACCTTGGCAAGGTTGCGCTCTACCAACTGAGCTATGTCCGCCTGTAAACCCTGACTTGTCAGTCGGGGCAACGAATATGAACTCTATCCGACACCCCGCCCAACTTCCAAAACGACCCTCTCGGAGCGCTTCAGCAGTCAAGGAACGAGGTGGAGACGGGATTTGAACCCGTGTAGACGGCTTTGCAGGCCGTTGCCTCGCCTCTCGGCCACTCCACCGCGTGGTTCCCGGCCCCAAGCCTCACGAGGAGACTCGAGAACCGTGAACCAGAGCGGACAACCGGGCTCGAACCGGCGACCTCAACCTTGGCAAGGTTGCGCTCTACCAACTGAGCTATGTCCGCCTGCTGCCTGACGCGAAGTCGCGTCCTGCACGCGCCGAAACATTAGCCGATCGCGCGACGGGAATCCAAACGGGGCTCCTCCGGTGTGGCGTCCTCCCCCACATCCGCGAGAGGTATGACGCGGGCCTTGCGCCGCTCGGCGAGGTCGAGCCGAGTCACCGGTAGTTTCAGCTTGCCGGTATCGGCTTCGACCGCCTGCTCGCGCAGCTTCGTCACACCGTCGCCGATCCACTCGATCGCGCGCTCGTGCACCGGCGTCCGCTCCGGGGCGGCCCAGAGGCGGACAGAGGCCGAATTCAGCGCCGCACCGATCAGCACGGCGATGCCGAGGAAGTACAGCCAGGTCATCACCACGATGGCCGCGGCGAGCGGCCCGTAGATGCTGGCGCTGTGGTCACCGACAGACCGGCCGAGGAACCACCGCAGCATCATCGAGGCGACCACCCAGATCGCCAACGTCAGCGCTGCGCCGGGTAGATGCCGCAGCCAAGGCAGCCGCCCGGGCGTTGCGATGTGGAAGAACGTCGCGAGCGTCAGGATCGTCAGGCCGCCGACCAGTGGCCAGTAGAAGACCATCAGGAACCGCAACCCCGGCGGCAGCCAGCCACTGAGGATGTCCGGACCGATGACGATCAGTGGCACGACGATCGCGCCGAAGATCAACCCACCGAAATACAACGACAGGCTGAGCAGCCGCGCCTGCACGATCCCACGGTGCCCGCCGTGGCCATACATGATCGACACCGTGTCGAGCATGACGTTCAGGGCCCGCGACCCTGACCACAACGAGAGCAGGAAGCCCACCGAGACCACGTCGGGCCGGCCGGCGGTGAGCGCCGAATTGACGGTCGGCATGATCACGTCACGCAGACTCTGCTCGGTCAGGAAACCTGAGGCGTAGTGCTCGATATTCGCCGTCACCTGGCCCACGATGTTCGGACCGAGCCAGTGTCCGAGGTAGCCGACCGCACCCAATAGACCAAAGATCAGCGGCGGCAGCGACAGCAGCGCGAAGAAGCCGGCTTCGGCCGCCAGCCCGGTGACCCGGTTTTTCATACACACCCGGAACGTTCCCGCGACGAGCCGCGCCAGCGCCAACAGGCCTGGCACCCGGGACAATTCGCGCCGAAGAGTGGCCTTCACACCCATCGGCGCCTCCCAGGCCGCGCGGTCTCACCGATCACTTGACCCAAGGTAGCCGGGTCGGACCGGAATCCCGTGGACCACAATGCCCTTTATGGAAATTTGGCCAGGCAAGCCCTACCCCCTCGGCGCGACGTATGACGGCGCAGGCGCCAACTTCGCGCTCTTCTCCGAGATCGCGGACGGCGTCGAGCTGTGCCTGGTCAGCGAGACCGGCGAGGAGACACGGGTTCCCCTCAGCGAGGTCGACGGCCACGTGTGGCACTGCTACCTGCCCGGCATACAGGACGGACAGCGATACGGCTATCGCGTCCACGGTCCGCACAACCCGGCCGAAGGGCATCGATGCAACCCGGCCAAGCTGCTGCTGGACCCCTATGCCAAGGCGTTCGACGGACAGGTCGACGGTGACGAGTCACTCTTCAGCTACCGCTTCGAGGACCCCGACGCCTACAACGAGGACGACTCGCTCGGCCACACCATGCTGTCCGTCGTCGTCAATCCGTTCTTCGACTGGGGACACGACCGGCCGCCGAGGCACGAGTACCACGACAGCGTCATCTACGAGACCCACGTCAAGGGCCTGACGATGACCCACCCGGACGTCCCCGAGGAGATCCGCGGCACGTATGCCGCCCTCGCGCACCCCTCGATCATCGATCACCTCACCAATCTCGGGGTGACCGCCGTGGAGCTGTTGCCGGTGCACCAGTTCGTGCAGGACAGCGGTCTGGTCGACAAGGGGCTGCGCAACTACTGGGGTTACAACACGATCGGCTTCCTCGCGCCGCACAACGAGTATGCCGGGACGGGCACCGACGGCCAGCAGGTCAGCGAGTTCAAGGGCATGGTCAAAGCGCTGCACGAGGCGAACATCGAGGTCATCCTCGACGTCGTCTACAACCACACCGCCGAAGGCAGTGAGCTGGGACCGACGATCGCCTTCCGCGGCATCGACAACTCCGCCTACTACCGCCTCGTCGACGACGACAAGACGCACTACTACGACACGACCGGCACGGGCAACAGCCTGCTGATGCGCAGTCCCCACGTGCTGCAGCTGATCATGGACTCACTGCGCTACTGGGTGGAGGAGATGCACGTCGACGGCTTCCGCTTCGACCTGGCGGCGACGCTGGCCCGGCAGTTCCACGAGGTCGACAAGCTGTCGGCGTTCTTCGACATCATCCATCAGGATCCGGTGATCTCCCAGGTGAAGCTGATCGCCGAGCCCTGGGACCTGGGCGACGGCGGCTACCAGGTGGGCAACTTCCCGCCGTTGTGGACCGAGTGGAACGGCAAGTACCGCGACGCGGTGCGTGACTTCTGGCGGGGCGAGGCAGAGGCACTGGCCGAATTCGCTTCCAGGCTCAGCGGATCCAGCGACCTTTATGCTCACTCCGGCCGCCGGCCGATCGCATCGATCAACTTCGTCACGGCGCACGACGGCTTCACCCTCCGGGATCTCGTGTCCTACAACGACAAGCACAACGAGGCCAACGGGGAGGACAACCAGGACGGCGAGAGCCACAACCGCTCATGGAACTGTGGCGTCGAGGGACCGACCGACGACGGCGACATCAATCAATTGCGACTGCGACAGCAGCGCAACTTCATCGCCACCCTGCTGCTCAGTCAGGGTGTCCCGATGCTCGCTCATGGCGACGAGATCGGGCGGACCCAGGGCGGCAACAACAACACCTACTGTCAGGACAACGAGATCTCTTGGCTGCACTGGGATCTCGACGACAACGAACAGTCGCTGCTCGACTTCACCCGCTCGGTGATCGCGCTGCGCATCGAGCACCCGACCTTTCGCCGCCGACGCTTCTTCGACGGTGATGCTCACCACGGCGGCTCCAGCGACCAGGGCGACATCATGTGGTTCTCCCCCACCGGAGCCGAGATGAACGAACTCGACTGGCGCAACGGTTACGCCCGAACGCTGATGGTCTTCCTGAACGGTCAGGCAATCAGCGCACCGGACGACCGCGGTCGCGAGGTCGTCGACGATCACTTCCTGTTGCTCTTCAACGGCCACTCCGAGCCGGTCGAGTTCACCGTCCCTGCTGACTTGTATGACGGCAAGTGGCAGATCGCCCTCAACACGGCGAGTGACGATCCCGCTGCGGACGCGGCATACGAGCAGGGTGCTGCGATCGACGTGCCCAGTCGGTCCGTGCTGGTGCTGCGGGCGGCACTGACCGACTGAGTCGCGTGGGTGACTCCGGTCAGGTTGCCGCGAGCCGCTTCTTCTGCTCGGCCACGTCGAAGTCGGCATCCGGCCAGCCCAGGTCGAGCTCGCGCAACTTGTCGAGCAGCAACTGCTGGACGGCGAGGCGCGCATACCACTTGTGGTCGGCCGGCACGACGTACCAAGGGTTTTCGTCGGTCGATGTCTTGTCGAGAACAGCCTGGTAGGCCTCCTGGTAGGCCTCCCAGTGCTCGCGCTCATCGATGTCGCCGGGGTTGAACTTCCAATACTTGTCGGGCCGATCGAGTCGCTCCTGCAGTCGAGCCTTCTGCTCGTCGGACGAGATGTGCAGCATCACCTTGATGACATGGATGCCTTTCTCGTTCACCTTCCGCTCGAACGTGTTGATCTGCCCGTAACGCCGACCCCAGGTCGACGGCGGGACGAGGTCGTGCACGCGGACGACCAGCACGTCCTCGTAATGGGAGCGGTCGAAGACACCGATGTAGCCGGGGTCGGGCAGCTCACGCCGGATCCGCCACAGGAACGGATGACGCCGCTCCTCCGCGTCGGGTGCCTTGAACGCGTGCAACTTCACGCCTTGCGGGTCCACGGTGCCGACGACGTGACGCATGATGCCGCCCTTGCCGGACGTGTCCATCCCCTGCACGACCAGTAAGACCGCTGGGCCGTCGCCGTCGCGCCCACCGGCGTAGAGCCGCTCCTGCAGGTCGTCGATCTCGTTGCGCGCGGCGGCCATGACCTTCTCGGCATCCTGCTTCTTACCCGAAAACGCCGGCTTGGCAGCAGGATTCAGGTCAGCGAGCTGAAAACCGGGCGTGACACGCAACGCGTCACCGATGGAGTCGCCCGTCTTGCGCTTGCCGGCATTCTTCTTTGCCTGCTTCTTCTTCGCCATGCTGCATGATGCCACAGGCCGACCCGATCAGCCGGAGCAGAACTCGGCGACAAGCCGCTCCCAGCGCTCCGAGTCGACATTCCACGCTCGGCAATGCCGCGCGATGTCCCACGTCTCCAACTGCACGAGGTCCGGACGAGCCGCAGCCAACGCCGCCGACGGTGCGTAGGGCACGAATTCATCGACGGCGGAATGGATTACGAGCATCGGCACCGACAACTCGTCGGCTCGTCGGACCCAGTCGGTGAGCCGGATGTCGAGCGGTTCATCCAGTCCGGCGACCTGCCGTCGCAGTGGACCGCGCAGCAGCCCTGCACCCAGGCGAGAGATCAGTTTCGGGAGGCGGTTCTCGCCGGCATGGAAATCGAGGACCGGCTGCCAACTGACCACCGGGGAGTCGAACACGACCCGGCTGACGATCTCGGACAACCACGAACGGTCCAGGAACTGCAGCACGATCGCAGCGCCCATGGACCAGCCGAAGAGCTGGATCTCGCGGGCGCCGTGGGACGCGGCATACAGGACCGCAGCCTCGATGTCGGACCACTCGGTCAGACCCAGGTGATAGCGGTGGTCACGCGCCGCCGGGACGCCGATGTCGTTGCGATAGCTCGGTATGACGCTGCTGATGCCCAGACCGTGCAGGATCGGCACCGCGCGCAGCGTCTCACCCCGCTGCGCGCCGCGACCATGGACCAGCACCGCCCAACGGTCACTGCTCGGGACCCGGTCGAGCCATGCCGGCATCCGACCGGCCGGTGCATCCACCTCAATGTCGTCCAACCGCACCGGAAGTGAGGTCGCCGGTGGACCGCAGAAGTAATATCCGTCGAAGCGGGCCTTGCCGGGCACCAGAGCGCCGAAGTCGACGCCATCCAATGCCCGCGTGACGCGATCGCCATCGGTGGCGAGCACATCACCGATGCGCGCGTGAGTCTGGAATTCGTTCTGCCACATCCCATATCGACCGGGCGCCAACGACTCCTCCGTGCTGGTGAGCACCACATGGTCAGGGCCGACCTCGTGGACCGGCACCTCGTCCACCGGCAGCACCGGCTTGAGCACCTGTCGCACGAAGTAGGTCGACACGCCGATCGTGCCACCACCGACTGCAGCGGTCACGCCAGTGGTGACTCCGGCGGCCGGGGCGATAGCCCGGCGAAGCACGTTCCTCATCACGCGTCCATCGTCGCAGGAGACGGGCACAATGGCCGGATGGACCTGCCGCTGGAGTTGCCGATCACGCCGATGCTCGCCAAGGCCACCGCTGCCGTGCCTGCCGCGGACGGCGTCGCAGGCGGTTTCCTCTATGAGCCGAAGTGGGATGGCTTCCGGTGCATCGTGCTCAAGGACGGTGACGAGGTCGAGCTGGCCTCGCGCGGCTCCAAGCCGCTCACCCGTTACTTCCCGGAGCTCGTCGAGGCAGTGCGCGCGCAGCTGCCGGACAGGTGCGCGTTGGATGGCGAGGTTGTCGTCCGGGCCGGCGAAAAGGGTTCTGCTCGGCTCAATTTCGAAGCCTTGAGCCAGCGCATCCATCCCGCCGAGTCGCGCGTGCGCAAGCTGTCCGAGGAGACTCCGGCTGAGATCATCTTCTTCGACGCACTCGTTGTCAGGGGCGAGTCCTTGCTGGAGCGGCCGTTCGCCGAGCGGCGCGCGGCCCTCGAAGACGCCCTGCGCACGGTCGATTCGCCGTTCCATCTCACCCGGGTCACCGACGACCCGCAGGTCGCTCAGGATTGGTTCAACCGCTTCGAAGGTGCCGGCCTGGACGGCGTGGTTGCGAAGGCGAAGCTGTCGCCATACCAACCGGGCAAGCGCACCATGCTGAAGATCAAGCACTCCCGCACTGCGGACGCCGTGCTGCTCGGTTACCGAATCCACAAGAGCGGCAACGGTGTTGGCTCACTCCTGCTCGGCCTGTATGACGACGAGGGCAACCTGCGCAACGTCGGTGGCATTGTCTCCTTCACAGTGAAACGACGACTGGAGCTGATCGACGAACTCGCGCCGCTGGTCATCCGCGACGACGAAGGCGACGAGGTCCGCGGCGAGACCGACCGGTCCCGATTCAGCAGCAACAAGGACGTCTCGTTCGTGCGGCTGCGCCCCGAGCGCGTCGTCGAGGTGAAGTTCGACCAGCTGGAAGGTCACCGCTTCCGGCATGGCGTGGGCTTCCTGCGGTGGCGCCCCGACCGCGATCCCGAGTCATGCCTCATGTCCCAGGTCGAGCGTGCTCCGGCATACGACCTGGACGATGTGCTGACCTGACACACAGGGCATGCGCTTACGCTGCACGCGTGCCACCTGAAAACTCGGCCTCGGGCCGTCGCGAGAAGCTGCAGCAACTACAACGCACACAACGTGCCAGCGGACGCCGCCGAGGGCTCATCATCGGTGGTGCTGCGGCGGCTGTCGTCATCCTCGCGGCCGGCGGGATCACCCTGGCCGTGACCCGCTCCGACCACCAGTCATCCGACGCGCAGGCACTGGACGCATCGCAGCAGATCATGCCGGCATCGATCTCGGGCGCCGCGGTTGATCAACCGGCACCGGCGACGGTCGCAAACACGACGGGCATCTCCGGCGTCATTGCCTACAACACGAACGGTTATCCGGCGCCGGGCACGGCGTCCGCGGGGACTCTCGGGCACAACCATGTCACCACGCCGGTCCACTACGCCGTCACTCCACCGGTCGGTGGCGATCACAACGCGATCTGGATGAACGCCGGCGTCTACACCAAGCCGATCCCGAACGAACGCGCCGTCCACAATCTCGAGCACGGCGCGGTGTGGGTCACCTACCGACCGAATCTGCCCCAATCGCAGGTGAATCAGCTCATCGCGCTGGTAGGCAAGCAGAGCCTCATCCCGGAGACCGGCCAGGGGTTCCCGGCGGGTCAGAGCAACCGGTACATCGACCTGTCGCCATGGACCTCGCAGTCGCTACCCGCGTCGATCGTCATCAGCTCATGGGGCTACCAGTTGCGTGTCGACAAACCGACCGACCCGCGGCTGCAGAAGTTCATCAACACCTTCCGGCACAGCCAGAAATACACCCCGGAGTACGGCGCGCCGGTCGATGGCATACCGACCGGCACGGGCGGACGAGCGGCGGCGTATGGCGCAACCAAACCCAACCCGTCCGGCACGGCCAACGGCTGAACCCGGCCGGCCGTCGGCGTAGCCGGGGTCTCGATACACCTCCTCCGCTGCGCTCCCCCGGCACTCGACCAGCAGGGTCACTCCACTCTGTTGCCGTCGGCGTCCCAGTGCTCGGCGACCTTCTTGCTGGGTTGCACCCGCGGCGGCTCGCCGGGCATCTTCGGGTAGTCCGGCGGGAAGTTCAGCTCACCACCGGGCAGCGTCTCCCACAGGTGCAGTAGAGGCTCCAGCGAGTGGGCGGTGTCGTCCATGCCCGCCCACGCATCACCGTCGGCCAAGAAGTCGGGGACGGTCGCCAGGTTGAAGTCGCGTGGGTCGCTGACGTCTGCCAACTGCTGCCAGGTCATCGGTGTGCTGACCGGCGCTCCCGGCTTGGCGCGCAGGCTCCACGCGCTGGCGATCGTGCGGTCCCGGTTGTTCTGGTTGAAGTCGACGAAGATGCGCTCGCCGCGTTCTTCCTTCCACCAGCTGGTGGTGACGCCGTCGTCGCGGCGCTCCAACTCGCGGCCGAATCCGATTGCGGCGTGGCGCAATTCCTCGAACGACCACTTCGGCTGGATCCGCAAATAAATGTGTATGCCGCGGTTGCCGCTCGTCTTGGGATAGGCCCGCAGCCCCAGCTCCTCGAGCAACTCGCGTGCGACGTCGGCCACCCGGCGGGTGTCGGCGAACGTCGTGCCGGGCTGCGGGTCCAGGTCGATGCGCAACTCGTCCGGGCGGTCCACATCCGGTCGACGCACCGGCCACGGATGGAAGGTGAGCGTGCCCATATGTGCCGCCCAGACCAGTGACGCGGGCTCGGTCGGGCACAGCTCCTGCGCGGTGCGGCCGCTTGGGAACGTCACGCCGACGGTCTCGACGTAGTCGGGTGCTCCGCGCGGCAGTCGCTTCTGGTAAAAACCGTCGCCGTCGTCGCCATACCCGGTCGACAGGCGCATGCCCTCGCGATAGCCGTCGGGCCAGCGCTCCATGGCCGTCGGGCGCTCGCCCACGGCACGCATCAGAGCGTCGCCTACGGTCGCGAAGAACTCGCACACCTGAAGCTTGCTGATCTCCGGGGTGCGCTCGGTGGCTTCGTAGATCACCCGGTCTGGGCTGGAGACACGGACTTCGCGGTCCCCCACGGGGACGACGGCGGCGGGAGTCTTGGCCATGGACGCAGTCTGTCAGTCGGTCCAGACAGTCGTGGCCAGTTCGACGACCTCGCGCACCTTGCCCCACTGCTCGTCCTCGGTGAGGATGTTGCCTTCCTCGGTCGACGCGAAGCCGCACTGAGTTGAGATCGCAAGTTGTTGCAGCGGAACGTATTTCGCAGCTTCGCTGATGCGCGCCCGCACTTCGTCGGGGTCCTCCAGCTCACCCGACTTCGAGGTGATCAGGCCCAACACCAGGGTCTGCTTGCCCTTGGGGAAGAAGCGCAGCGGCTCGAAGCCACCGGCTCGGTCGGAGTCGTACTCCAGGAAGAAGCCGTCATACGGGACTGCGAAGAGGTTCTCGGCGACCGGCTCGTAACCACCCGACGAGATCCACGTCGAGCGGAAGTTGCCGCGGCATACGTGCGTGGTGACCACGAGGTCGTCCGGCTTGCCCTCCAGCACCCGAATCAGGATGTCGCGGTAGCGCTGCCCGATGCCGTCGGTGTCGATCTCGCGTTCGGTCCGGGCACGAGCCAGCTCCTCGTCACTGCACAGGTAGGCCCAGACGGTGTCGTCGAGCTGCAGGTATCGCGCACCCTCGGCGTAGAAGGCCGCGATGGCGTCCCGGTAGGTCTGCACCAGGTCGTCGACGTAGGAGTCACGGTCGGGATAGTCGGGCGCTGTCAGGTTGTCGGGCTCGACCCGGAAGTCCAGCACGGTCGGTGACGGGATGGAGAACTTCGGCAGGACACCGTTGGCCTCGGCCGCTGACTTCAGATAACGGAAGTGCTCCAGCATCGGGTGATCTACGGGGAAGCCGAGCTTGCCGTCGATGCGTACGCCGAGCGCCTTCGTCGTCGCACCCTGGAAGGGCAGGCTGTGGTCCAACTCCACAACGGAGACGCCGTCGAGCCCGCCGAGAAAGTCGAAGTGCCACCAGGATCGGCGGAATTCGCCATCGGTCACCGCACGGAGCCCGGCCTTTGCTTCCTTCGCGACCAGCTCGGAGATCTGCTCGTCCTCGAGGTTACGTAACTCCTCGTCGGGCAATTTGCCGGCCGCGTGCGCCGCACGTGCGCGCTTGATGGCGTCGGTCCGCAAGAAGGAACCAACAATGTCGGATCGGAACGGAGGATTGATCGTCATACCTCCCGACCCTAGTGACGGCTCCCGCGAGCGACAGGTGATCAGCGTGGCAAGTTCAACGGTTCGTCACTCACGAACCCCCAGGTAGCGGTAGGAAGTCCCTACAGTCCGATGAACAGGCAGCGCGATCGCGCCGCCTGGTGCAGTGAATCGGAAACAGCGCAGCACGATCCCTGGAAGGTCCCCAATGCCACAACGCATCACCCGCGTGCGCCTCGTCACGCTCCTCGCCGCGTCGGCCCTCGCCGTCGGCGGCTCGGCAAGTCTGGCCGTCACGCCGGCTCATGCCGCATCCAACTCCGTGGTCATCTCCGCCGTGTATGGCGGCGGCGGCAACAGCGGTGCGCCATACAAGAACGACTACATCGAGCTCTACAACGGCGGTCTGAGCGCCATCGACCTCAGCGGTTGGACGCTCACGTATTACTCGGCCGCTGGCAGCAGCGGCGGCACGACGACGCTGTCCGGATCGGTCGCGCCGGGTGCGCACTTCCTCGTCCAGGAGGGTGCCGGCGCCGGCGCTGCCGACCCGCTGCCCGCACCGGACGCCACCGGCTCACTGAACATGTCCGCATCCAACGGCAGTGTGGTCCTGCGGCAGAACGGCGCCGCCGTCGACACCGTCGGGTATGGCGCGGTCACCTCCTCGTATGTCGAGGGCTCCAACGCGCCGGCCGGAACGAACAAGGCCGCGGACAGCCGGACCAAGGGGTGCGTAGACACCGACGACAACTCCAAGGACTTCGTGTCCGCGGACCCCGCACCGCTGAATTCCGCTGCGCCACTAGGCGTTTGCGGCACCGACGGCAACACTCAGCCGCCGCCCACCGGCACGTCGTCCACGATCGAGCAGGTCCAGGGCACCAGCTTCCAGTCCCCGCTGGTCGGCCAGCAGGTCAAGGACATCAAGGGTGTCGTGACCGCAGTCAACGGCAGCGCCGGCTTCTGGATCCAGTCGACCACCCCGGACGACGACCCGCGCACCAGCGAAGGCCTTTACGTCTTCGGTGGCGCCGGCATGGTCAAGGTCGGTGACGACGTCACGGTCGCCGGCAAGGTGAGCGAATATCGTCCCGGCGGTGTCAACAACGGCAACCTGACCACCACCGAGCTCGGCAGCCCGAACATCCAGGTGAACAGCTCCGGCAACGCACTGCCTGCGGCGGTCGAGATCGGCTCGGAAGGCCATGTCCCGCCAGCCCAGGTCATCGAGCAGGGCAACCCGGGCAATGTCGAGACGGTCGGGCTGACCCTCGACCCGACGACGAACGCACTCGACTTCTGGGAATCGTTGGAGGGCATGCGGATCCAGGAGACCGACGCCAAGGCCGTCGGACCCACCGCTACGTCATACGGCGAGACACCGATCGTCCCTGCGAACACCGAGGACGTCACGTGGACGCCGAATGGCGGCGTGCTCTACCGCGACTACGACACCCCCAACGCGATGCGGTTGATCCTCTCCGACGCACTACTGCCGAAGGGCTCCATCGCACCGGCCAACACCGGCGACAGCTACGCCGGAGTGACCGCCGGAGTGCTCGACTACAACTTCGGCAACTACTACCTGATGGCGACCCAGGCCGGCCAGCACCAATCCGGTGGCACCACCCGTGACGTCACCACCGCGCCGACCAAACAGCAGGCCTCCGTCGCGACGTTCAACGTCGAGAACCTCGCGCCGTCCGACCCGCAGACCAAGTTCGACCGCTTGGCCGGTCAGATCACGACGAACCTCGCATCACCGGATGTCCTTGCCATTGAAGAGATTCAGGACAACACCGGTGCCACCGACGACGGCACCGTCGACTCCACCCAGACCACCGACAAGCTGATCGCGGCGATCAAGGCCGCGGGCGGCCCGTCATACAAGGCGGAGTGGATCAACCCGGTGAACGACCAGGACGGCGGACAGCCGGGTGGCAACATCCGCTCGGTGTTCCTCTACCGCAGCGACCGCGGTATGACGTTCGTCGACAAGCCCGGTGGCACTTCGACCAACTCGGTCGCGGTGACCGGCACGGGCCCGTGGGCGTCGATCAACTACTCCCCCGGGCGGATCGACGCGACGAACACCGCATGGGACGACTCGCGCAAGCCGCTGGTCGGCGAGTTCCTGTGGTGGGGCAAGCCGCTCTTCGTCGTCGCGAATCACTTCGCGTCCAAGGGTGGTGACGACGGTCTGATGGGTCGCTATCAGCAGCCGGAGCGCTCGTCCGAGGTGCAGCGACACGCTCAGGCGACGGCCGTGCGGAGCTTCGTCGATCAGTTGCTGACGGCTAACAAGCAGGCCAACATCATCGTGCTCGGCGACCTGAACGACTTCAACTTCAGTGAGACCGCGAACATCGTCAAGGGCTCGGGCAAGACCGCCCTGACCGATCTCATCGACACGCTGCCTGCGAACGAGCGCTACAGCTACGACTACCAGGGCAACAGCCAGGTGCTCGACCAGCTGCTGGTCAGCCCGGCGCTGGCCAAGAAGTACGACTACCAGGTCGTGCACACCAATTCGCAGTTCTACGACCAGGACTCCGATCACGACCCGCAGATCGTGAAGCTGCAGATCCACTGACACAGCAAGCTCCTTGAGGAGTTCGTGAGGAACGAACGAACGTCTCGAAAGGTGCGCGGGTCCGTCGGGAACGTCCGGCGGACCCGCGTTGTTGTGCGGTATGACGAAACTTCTCCGCGACGGAAAGGACGGCGCCCGTGAGCGACCAGTCGACATACAAGGTGACCAAGAGCGACGAGGAGTGGCAGGCCGAGCTGTCCCCCGCCGAATACGCCGTGCTGCGTCAAGCAAGCACCGAGCGGCCGTTCACCGGTGAATACACCGACACCGAGACCGAGGGCGTCTACTCGTGCCGCGCCTGCGGCGAGGAACTTTTCCGGAGCACCACGAAGTTCCACAGCCATTGCGGATGGCCGTCCTTCTATGCACCGTCGGAGGACGATAATGTCGAGCTCATCTCCGATACCTCGATGGGCATGAAGCGCACCGAAGTCCGATGTGCCAGTTGCGGATCCCACCTCGGGCACGTCTTCGAGGGCGAGGGCTACCCAACCCCCACGGACCAGCGTTACTGCATCAACTCGGTCTCGCTGAAGCTCGCTCCCACTGACGCGAGCTGACCACCTGACCAGTCGAACAGCGGCCGCCGCGCCTCCTCGACACCGGCTCCCCGCAGTGCCAGGCTTGCCGGGTTCGGCAACGGAGGAGAGCCATGGCGACCGACCAACCGACCCCGAAAACGACTGGGATCTTTCGACGTAAGCCGATCGAGGCTGCCGAGAAAGGTGACTTCGAACGCACCATCGGCCTCTGGCAGCTGACCGCGATCGGACTGGGCGCCATCATTGGCGCGGGCATCTTCGCGCTCGCTGGGCCGGTCGCCAAGACCGACGCCGGCCCCGGCGTGTCGATCTCCTTCATCATCGCCGGCGTCGCGAGCGCGTGCGCTGCGCTCTCCTACGCCGAGTTCGGCGGACTGATCCTCGCGCCGGCTCGGCATACACCTATGGGTATGCCGTGCTCGGCGAGGCCGTCGGCTGGTTCATCGGCTGGGACCTGTTGCTGGAATACACGGCGATCGTCGCGGTCGTCGCGATCGGTGTCTCCCAATACTTCAGCTTCCTGCTCAACGCGATCGGCATCCATCTGCCGACCTGGATGCTCGGCGCACCGGGCACCGGTGCCGGGCATCACATCGACCTCTTCGCGGTGATCCTCTGCCTGGGCGTCGCCTGGCTGCTCAACCTCGGCATGAAGACCAGCGCGAAGGTCGAGACCTGGCTGGTCTTCGTCAAGATCGCGATCGTGCTCGCGGTCATCGTGGTCGGTGTGTTCTACGTCAAGTCCGACAACCTCACGCCATACATGCCCTATGGCTGGTCCGGGGTTGCGACCGGCGCGGCAACCGTCTTCTTCGCGGTCTTCGGGTATGACGCGATGAGCACCGCGGCCGAAGAGGCCAAGGACGCCGAGCGCAACCTGCCCAAGGCGATCATCCTGTCGCTGGCCATCGCCATGGTGCTCTACCTACTCGCCGCCACCGTGCTCACCGGAATGGTCGACTACAAGAACCTGGCCGACAGCGCGGCTTTCGCCGAGGCCTTCAACTCCGTCGGCGTGACGGCATTCGCCAAGGTGGTTGCGTTCGGGGCGATCGTCGGCATCATCACCGTCCTCTATTCCTTCACCTTGGGTGCGTCGCGCGTCTGGTTCGCGATCAGCCGAGACGGCCTGCTTCCCGCCTGGTTCGCCAAGACCAACAAGCATCAGTCGCCCTCCAGGCCGACCTGGATCATCGGCGTCGTGGCTGCAGCGATCGCCGGTTTCGTCAAGATCGGCGATGCTGCCGAGCTCACCAATATCGGGATCCTGCTGGCCTTCGTGGTCGTGTCCGCAGCAGTCATCGTGCTGCGCTACCGGTCCCCGGAGCTGCCGCGCACCTTCAAGACGCCGTTCATGCCGATCACTCCGCTGATCGGGATCGGCTTCTCGATCTGGCTTGTCACCAAATTGCAAGAAGCGACCTGGATCCGGTTCGTCGTGTGGTTCCTGATCGGCGCGATCGTCTATGCGGCATACGGCTATCGGCACAGCAAGGTCGGTCAGGGCGAAGCCGTCCAGACCAACGACGCGTAGGTCTAACGCAGGCGGCGGGCGATGTCGCCGATCGGCGTCAGCGGGCCGGTGTAGAACGGGATCTCGACCCGGGTGTGCAGCCGCGCTTCGGCGGCGCGCAGGTCACGCATCAGGTCGACGATGCGGTGCAGTTCGCCCGCCTCGAAGGCCAGGATCCACTCGTAGTCGCCGAGGGCGAAGGCCGGCACGGTGTTGGCGCGCACGTCGGGGTAGCCGCGAGCCAACATGCCGTGGTCCTTGAGCATGGTGCGCCGCTCGGCGTCCGGCAGGAGATACCACTCGTAGGAACGGACGAACGGGTAGACGCACACATACTTCTTCGGATCCGGGTCCACCAGGAAGTCCGGCACGTGCGACTTGTTGAACTCTGCAGGCCGGTGCACCGCGACGCTGGACCACACCGGGTCGAAGCTGCGCCCCAGCTCGGTGAGCTGGAAGCGGTGGTAGGCGTCCTGCAACGGCTCGATGTCCGCGCTGTGCCACCAGATCATCAGGTCGGCGTCGGCACGAAGACCGCCCACGTCATACGTTCCACGGACGACGACGTCCTGCGACTCGAGCTCCTTCAAGAAACGCTCGGCCTCGGCGATGGAACCCTCACGGTCCTCCGGCAAGGCGCGGGTCGCCTTGAACGCCGAGTACATCGTGTAGCGGATGGTGTCGTTGATCTCGTTGATCGCCTTGGCACCGGGTCGCAGTCGCTGTTCCCCACGAAGTTCTCCCCCGCTTCGCTCCTCCGATACTTCGCGGGGGCCCCGCCCGTCGTCCGTCTGTTCCTCGGTCATGGGGCCATTGTCTCGCGGGCACTCAGTGACCGGCGAGGTGGGTGAGCACCGCCCCGGCCGCCTTCCGGCCGGTTCCGATGCACGCCGGTATGCCGACTCCCTCGTATGCCGCGCCGGCCACTTCGAGACCCGGCAGAGCAGCCAGGTCAGCGCGCACACTCGCGATGCGGTCCAGGTGTCCGACGGCATACTGCGGAAGGGCTCCGCCCCAGCGCTGGACATGTGCGGCGACCGGACGGGGCAGGCCATCACCGAGAGCCGCGCGCAGGTCCGCCATACCGGCCGCCGCGAGCTCGGCGTCGCTCTTCTGCAGGTCGGCTTCCTCCCCGTGACGCCCGATCGATACCCGCGCGAACGTCACCTCCGGCGCCACTTCGGCCAACCATGGCCACTTACTGGAGCTGAAGGTGGATGCCTTGATTCGGCGACCGTCGACCGGAGGCACCAGAAACCCGGAACTGCCTGCAAACGCTGCAGATTCGGTGCTGCGGAACGCATACGTGACAATCGCCATCGACGCGTAGTCGATGTCGGCGAGCGCTGTCGCCGCGTCCGGCACAACTTCCGTGAGCAGACGCGCGGTCGCTCTCGCCGGTGTCGCGATGATGATTGCGTCGGCGTCAATGACCTCTGGTGAGCGAGTCTCCCCGAGTGTCACCCGCCAGCTCCGCCCGGCCCGCTCGATATCCCGCGCCGTCGCCCCGGTGCGTACCGTGACGCCGCGATCGAGCAGCACCCGGACCAGGAGTTTGGGCAGTGACCCGACACCACCCCGAACGCCGGCGAACACCGGCTGAGCTGCGCCGTCGACCGCCCCGGACTTGGCTGCCGCAGAACGCGCGGCATCAGTCAGCAGTCGCTGGTGCTGCGCCGCCGCGAGCAGCGCCGGCGCTGTTGCCGCAGCCGACAATTTGCGCGCGTGCCCGGCATACACGCCGCCCAGCAGTGGTTCGACGAGACGGTCGACGACGGCCGGCCCGAGCGCGGACTCGACCAGCTCGCCGATCGACAGGTCGCCCGACACGTCCACCAGTCGCTCGTCACGTGCCCGGTCGAGCTCGGCATGGGTCAGCAGCGATGCCATCGACGAGGCATCGGCAGGCACCCCGAGCAGAGTCCCCTTCGGCATCGGCCGCAGCGCATCCCGGGTCCAGATCGAAGCGGAGATCGACGCCGGGTGCACCGGGTCGACGTCCAGATCAGCTAGCAACTCGAGCGCCTCCGGCCGACGAGCCAGCATCGACTCGGCGCCGACATCGACCTGGTGGCCGGCGATCGTGGCGAGACGGAGCTTGCCACCGATCTGCGGAGATCCTTCGAGCAGGACGATCTCGTGCGGCGAAGCGGACGCTTCGAACGCCGCGGTCAGACCACTTATCCCTGCGCCGAGGATGACGATACGAGCCATGGCTCCACCTTCTCACCAGCGCGAGCCGGCGAACCACCAGCGTCCTGAAGGCGGTGGAAGCGCCTCAGTCCAAACAGAATTCGTTGCCCTCGGGGTCCGCCATGACGATGAAGCCGAGCGACATCGGTGGTGCGGGTTCGAAGCGCTGCACCCGCTGCGCACCCAGCGCCAGCAGCCGATCGCACTCGGCTTCCAGGGCAGCCATCCGCTCATCGCCCTCCAGCCCCGGCGCGGCCCGCACGTCCAGGTGCACCCGGTTCTTCGCGCTCTTGGCTTCGGGCACCCGCTGGAAGAAGATGCGAGGTCGCACCTCGTCGGGGTCGACGAGCGCCGACGCGGAGTTGCGCTGGTCCTCCGGCACGCCTGCCGTTTCGAGGAACTCGTCCCAGGCGGCCAGCGGGTCGGCGCCGTCAGCAAGGTCGACCCCGGGTGGCCCAGGATGGACATAGCCGAGCGCATCTCGCCAGAACGTCGACAAGGCGAGCGGGTCGAGTGCGTCGAACGTCACTTGGAAGTCACTGGTCATGGCCCCAACCTGCCACTTCCACCGGACACATGCTGTCCGCAAATCCATTTCGCCGAGAGGCTCACCAAAGCCTCGAGAGGCTCAGATAATCGGCCTTTTGAACCCTACGTTGCTGAGCCTTTCGAGGTGTTTCTGAGCCTGTCGGCGAGGAGGAGCTGGTGATCGATCACTTCGGCGGGATGAGTGACGCGAGCTGGTCGAAGGTCAGCCAATATTGAGAGTGCCCTCAGGCTGGCGGCACAATGCACCACGCGAACAGTGCTTTGGACAATTCTTTACGCCGAATTGGCTCGCGCGCTTCGAGTGGCCGGCGCCCCGACATCGCCCCACGCGGCCGCGATCGCGTCTGCGGCACGGTGCAAGGTCAGGTCGTCCAGTGCGTATGGCGTCCTGATCCACCGCTCCAAGCCACGACCGTCGACGGCGAAGAGCGACCCGGGCGCGAGCAGCACACCGCGCCGTTCGGCAGCAGTCACCAACGCGGTCGAGCTCTCGGTGGGCAGGTGCCACCACAGGCTCAGGCCGCCTGTCGGCACCTCGACCCGCCATCCCGGACACCGCTCGGCCAGCCCGAGCATCACCTGCCGCGATGCCTTGATGCGCTCCCGCGACTCGTCGCTGAGCGCGCCCTGACTCTGCAGGAGCTGCCCAACCACGAGTTGCTCCAGCACCGGCGCCCCGAGGTCCATCGTCAGGCGTGCTCTCGCGATCGCACCGACGAGCGCGTGCGGCGCACGGATCCAACCGATGCGCAGCCCGCCCCAGAAGGTCTTGGACGCGCTGCCCACCGTCACGCAACCAGGCGCGTGCGCCGCCATCGGCCGGGCATCGATCGGGTGGTCGAGCCAGGTGTCGGACATCGTCTCGTCGACCACCCCGGTGACCCCGGTCGACCGCCACTTCCGAGCGACGTGCGCACGCTCGTCGTCGGACCACACCTGCCCCGTCGGATTGTGAAAGTCGGGCATTGCCAACATCATTCGCGCATTCGACCGGCGTATGACGCCCGCGACGTCATCGACACTGTCGGAAACGAGCGGCGCACCGACGACACGGGCTCCGGCATGTTCGAGAGCACGCACGGAGTTGGGATAGCTCGGGCTTTCGACAACCACCGGGTCCGCGCGATTCAGACCGGCCCGGAAGACCGCGGCCAGTCCGGCGAGAGCACCGGTGGTCACGATGATCTGATCAGGGTCGGTCGCCACACCGCGATCAGTGAACCGCTGGGCGAGGGCCTCCCGCAGCTCCGGCACTCCGAGCGGGAAGTAACCCGCGGCGGCGATGAACGATGGCATCCGCTCCACCGCCGCCTCGTAGGCGCGGTTCAGCCCGGGAGTCGCCGCGGGCGCCGCGCAGGTCAGGTCGATCACATCGTCCCTGGTCGGTTGCAACGAGGAAAGCTCCAGCGGCTCGCCACCCCCGGCAACCGGGCCGCCCGGGACTTGCACGACGGTGCCAGATCCGCGCAGGGCCGACGCGTAGCCGCGGTCGCGCAGCACGCCATACGCGCGAGTGACGGTGGTGCGACTGACGCCCAGCTGGGTGAGCAGCTCGCGTTCGCTCGGCAACCGGGTCCCGTGCAACAGACGCCCGTCGGCGACCAGCTGGCGAATGCCGTCGGCCAGCCAGCCGTACGCCGGCACCCCGACCGAGCGAGGTCCGAGCAGCTCCGAGAGGCGACGGGCGGAGACGCGAGTTTCCATTTCCCAATCCTGGCGGTAGTGGCCTCTTCGGACAAGGCCAACTACCCAACCGAGGAGCCAAAACGCGCCACTCGTCCCGAAGTGGCTATTTTTCGAAAGGCCATCGGCGCGTCATGCTGGGCAGGTGAAGCCGACTCTCGCCTCCCTCACCCCTCGCGAGCAACTGCGTGCCGGGAAGCTGCCGACCAGACTGGTCCGCCTGTTCGTCGGCCTGAGCCTCTACGGGTTGGCGATGGCGCTCTTCGTGCGCGCAGGGCTCGGCCTCGACCCGTGGGACGTCTTCCACTACGGCGTCGCGAAACACCTCGGACTCGACCTCGGGACGACCGTCATCCTGGTCAGCATTCCGGTCCTGCTGTTGTGGATCCCGCTGCGTCAGTGGCCAGGTTTCGGCACGATCTCCAACGCCATCTGGATCGGGATCGCGACCAACATCGCACTCGCCGTCATACCCACCCCGCATTCACTGACGGTGCGCATCGTGATGTTGCCAACTGCGTTGGTGATTAACGCAATCGGCGGCGCGCTCTATATCGGCAGCCAGCTGGGTCCCGGTCCGCGGGACGGTTTGATGACCGGCCTGCACCTGCGCACCGGCCTCAGCCTCCGCCTCGTGCGGACGTCACTCGAGATCACTGTGCTCGCCGTCGGCTGGCTGCTCGGCGGAGTCGTCGGCATCGGCACCGTGCTCTACGCCGTGTCGATCGGCCCGCTGGTGCAGTTCTTCCTGCGCTTCCTGGTCGTCCCGCTGGACGAGCCGGTCAGGACGACGCCGAGTGAACCAGCTCCGCAACCCGAGTCAGCGCATCAGGATCCGTGTTCGGCAACACTCCGTGCCCGAGGTTGAAGATGTGTCCGCGGGCGGCCTTCCCGGCTGTCAGGATCTCCCGAACCTTGGCCTCCAGCGGTTCCCACGGCGCGAAGAGCAACGCCGGGTCGAGGTTGCCCTGCACGCTGTATGACGGGCCGAGCCGCCGCGCCGCTTCGTCCAGCGGCACCCGGTAGTCGACGCCGACGACATCCGCGCCCGCCTCGCCCATCGCGGCCAGCAGCTCACCGGTGCCGACGCCGAAATGGATACGCGGCACGTCGAGGTCGGCAACCGCGGCAAGCGCTGCAGTCGAGTGCGGCAACACCAACCGTCGATAGTCGGCGAGGGACAGCGCACCGACCCACGAGTCGAAGAGTTGTATGGCGCTCGCCCCCGCCTCCGCCTGCACCCGCAGGAACGTGCCGGAAATGCGAGCAAGCTTGGCGCACAAGGCATTCCACACGTCGGGAGCGCCATACATGAGCGCCTTGGTGTGCTCGTGGTTCTTGGACGGGCCACCCTCGACGAGGTAGCTGGCGAGCGTGAACGGTGCCCCCGCGAAACCGATCAGGGGTGCCGCCGAGCTCGGCGGTCAGCAGTCGCACCGACTGCGCGATGTCCTCGATCTGCGTGGCGTCCAACTCCGGCAGTGCGTCGACGTCCGCAGCGGTGCGCACCGGATGCGCGACGACCGGTCCGACACCGGGGTGTATGTCGACGTCGATGCCGGCGGCCGCGAGCGGCACCACGATGTCACTGAAGAAGATCGCCGCGTCGACACCGTGCCGGCGCACCGGCTGCATGGTGATCTCGCAGACCAGCTCGGGCGTGCGGCACGCCCGCAACATCGGCACGTCGGCACGCACCTGTTTGTATTCGGGCAGCGATCGGCCGGCCTGGCGCATGAACCACACCGGCGTGTGGCTCGTCGGCAGGCCGCGCGCGGCTCGCACCAGGGCGCTGTCACGGGGGTCGGAGGCTTGGCTGGTCACGCGACAGATCCTCGCACCCCGGCTAGCTGACGACGAGGACGACCCCGAGCAGCGCGACCAGAACACCGACGCCCTGGATCAACCGCATCCGCTCGTGCAGCACGAACCGTGCAAGCAGCAGAGTGGCGATCGGATACAACGAGGCGAGCACGCTGATCAGGCTGACTTCGCCACCACCCCTGGATGCGAGACCGAAGAGTGCGTTGGCGCTCAAGTCTCCGCAGCCGACGAGAAACAACAGAGGCAGATCCCGCCGGCGCGACTTCCCCACGGACGCCGCGCCCGGCCAGCAGCGCCAGACCAGCGCGAGCTCGACCACGCTGACAACCCGCATCACCCACAACGCCGGTATGACGCCGCCCTCCGACGCGGCGTGGACGAAGTAAAGAGAGGCGCCGAAACCCACGGCCGCACACACGGCGAGCAGCACCGGGAGCCTGGAGACGCCGCCGGTGAACTCGGGGCCGGCCGCGAGCACCGCACCGGCGGTCGCCAGAGCCAGACCGATGCCGACCACGAGGCCCAACGTGTCGCCGGTCAACAACCCGATGGTCACCGGCACGATCGCGCCCAGCGACGCGATCGGCGACACCACACCCATCGTCCCGGCGGACAGCCCGGCATACAGGCAGCACAGCGCGAGTGCATTGGCCGCACCGGCCGCAGCGCCTAAGAGCCAGACCGCCCCCGCCGGCCAACCGGAGACGGCGAGTTGCACCGCGAAAGCCACAGACATGACCACCAAAGCACCGAACTGGGAGATCGCGACGACCCGGATCGCGGCGATCCGCTTGCTGAAGATGCCTCCGCCGAAGTCGGCCGTCCCCCATACGACACTGGAGAGGATCGCGAGCAAGGCACTCATAGCGGCTTGCTCATGGACTTCATGGCCGCCCATTCTGCGCCGAAACCGGCGCCGGCGGCGACCCGCCGTCCCAACATCCAGCAATCGAAGGCTTGTACGACTTAGGCTCGCAGTTGTGGGAAACCAAGACTTCGGCGGCACAGCGGCACTGGACTTCCAGGCGGCGGTACGCGATCTGCAGAGTGTGCGGTTGCGACCGGAGATCAGCCTGACCGAAGTGCCTGCTCCGGGGCGCATCGCGCCCTACTCGCTGGCAATGACCGCCGACGTACGCAGCTCGGTCGACACCGACGACACGGAGCTGGCGACCGGTCGTCTCGTCGTGCTGCATGACCCGGATTTCCCTGAGCCCTGGGAAGGTTCGTGGCGCCTGGTCAGCTACGCCCGCGCCGAGTTGGAGGCCGAGACCGGCGCCGACCCGCTGCTGGGCCAAGTCGGCTGGAGCTGGCTGATGGACTCATTGCGCGACGCCGGCGCTGACTTCCGCGCCGAAGCCGGCACCGTCACCCGGGTCCTGTCCGAGGGCTTCGGCTCGCTCGCCGAGGACGGCGGCAACGTCGAGATCGAGATCCGGGCGTCCTGGACTCCCACCGGCGTCGACCTCGGCACCCACCTCGCAGCCTGGACCAACCTGTTGTCGACCGTCGCCGGCCTGCCACCGCTGCCCGAGGGCGTGGTCGCCCTGCCCGGTCAGCGGCGATGAGCGAGAACGAGAACACTTCCGACAGCACGGAGGAGCCACCGGCATACCCGGTGCTGGCGGCGCCGGCCGACGGCGTACCCGATGTCATCGTTGACGAGCGTGGTCTGCAACGTGCGGCGGACGCAATTGCTGCGGCCGATGGACCGGTCGCGCTCGACGCCGAGCGAGCCGCCGGTTTCCGCTACGGCAACCGTGCCTATCTCGTGCAGCTGCGGCGCGAGGGCGCCGGCACCTTCCTGATCGACCCGATCGCACTGCCTGACCTGACCCCGATCCAGGACGCGATCGGTGACGCCGAGTGGGTCCTGCACGCCGCAACCCAGGATCTGCCGTGCCTCGCCGAGGTCGGCATGCATCCGCATTTGCTGTTCGACACCGAGCTGGGCTCGCGCCTGGCCGGCCTGCCTCGGGTCGGCCTGGCTGCGGTCATCGAGCACTATCTCGGCATTTCACTCGCAAAGGAACACTCTGCGGCCGACTGGTCCACCCGACCGCTGCCGGATCCGTGGCTGACCTACGCGGCGCTCGATGTCGAGGTGCTGATTGAGGTCCGCAACCGCTTACGCGACGACCTGTCGAAACAGGACAAGCTTGACTGGGCGCAGCAGGACTTCGCGGCACTCACCTCTTTCACCGGGCCACCGCAGCGGACCGAACCATGGCGACGCACCTCCGGCATGCACCGGATCAAGGACAAGCGGGCCATCGCCCGAGTGCGCGAGTTGTGGCTGACCCGGGACGCGATCGCGCAGGAGCGCGACACTGCGCCCGGCCGGATCCTGCCCGACGCGATGATCGTCGAGCTGGCCAATGTCGGGCCACGCACGACCGAGGCGCTGCAACAAGCCGGGTCCGCCCTGCAGGGAACCTCGCGGAGCCGGGCCCGGCTCGCCGGCCGCGGCACCAGCCGGTATGCGAGCCGCTGGCTAGAAGCCATCGAGCGCGTAGCCGCCATGAAGGAAGCCGACCTGCCCCCGGCCACCGTGCGCAACGATGCCCCGCCGCCGCAGCGCACCTGGGCCGACCGCAACCCACAGGCCGCCATCCGGCTCTCGTTCGTCCGCGCGGCCCTCACCGAATTCGCCGAACGCCGCAACGTGCCGATCGAGAATCTCATCACCCCCGACACCTTGCGTCGCGTCCTGTGGACTCCCCCGAAACCGTATGACGACAACGCGATTCGCGAAAGGCTGGCCGAGCTCGGGGCACGTCCTTGGCAGATCGACCTCGTTGCGCCATACATCCTGGAAGCGCCGGACGAGCCCCCTGCTACTGACGAGTAACAACCGGGTTAGAGTCGACTTCGTCAACTCGTCCCACTCTCGGGAGGCATCGTGCCCCGCACGCTCTCTGAGGTTGTCTTCGTCGACGGCGTTCGCACGCCGTTCGGCAAGGCCGGGGAAAAGGGCATGTATGCCCAGACCCGCGCCGACGACCTGGTCATCAAATGCATTCGTGAACTTCTCCACCGCCAGCCCGACCTCGACCCGGCAAAGGTCGAAGAGGTCGCCCTCGCGGCAACCACCCAGATCGGCGACCAGGGGCTGACCCTGGGTCGGGTGGCCGGCCTGCTTGCCGGCCTGCCCAAGACCACCCCGGGCTACTCGATCGACCGTATGTGCGCGGGCGCCATGACGGCGGTGACCAATACTGCGTCGAGCATCGCCTTCGGTTCGTATGACATCGGCATCGCCGGTGGCGTCGAGCACATGGGTCGCCATCCCATGGGTGAAGGCGTCGACCCCAACCCGCGGATCATCTCCGAGAAGCTGGTCGATCCGTCCGCACTGGTCATGGGTGAGACCGCCGAGAACCTGCACGACCGTTTCCCGGAGATCACCAAGGAACGCTGCGACGCGTTCGCTGTGGGCAGCCAGAACAAGCTGGCCAAGGCGTATGCCGAGAACAAGATCCAGCCCGACCTGGTGCCCGTCGCGACCCGTCACGCCGAGAAGGGTTGGGGCCTCGCCACGGTCGACGAGCCGCCGCGCCCCGGCACCACCGTCGAGGACCTGGCGAAGCTGAAGACGCCGTTCCGCCCGCACGGCAACGTCACCGCTGGCAATGCCGCCGGTCTCAACGACGGCGCGACCGCGTGTCTGCTCGCCTCCGAGCGGGCGGCCACCGAGCTCGGTCTGCCGATCGGCATGCGGCTGGTCAACTACGCCTTCGTCGGCGTGGAGCCCGAGGTGATGGGCATCGGCCCGGTCCCCGCGACCGAGAAGGCACTGGACCACGCCGGCCTGGACATCAGCGACATCGGCCTCTTCGAGCTCAACGAGGCGTTCGCGGTGCAAGTGCTTTCTTTCCTGGATCACTTCGGCATCGCCGACGACGACGCGCGCGTCAACCTGTATGGCGGCGCGATCGCCACCGGTCATCCGCTGGCTTCGTCGGGCGTGCGCCTGATGACGCAGCTGTCCCGCCAGTTCGCCGAGCACCCGGAGGTCCGTTACGGCCTCACCGCGATGTGCATCGGCATCGGCATGGGCGGCGCGGTCATCTGGGAGAACCCGCACCACAAGGACTACGTCAGCAGCGTCGACAGGACCAACTCAGAAGGAGCCGCGTGATGACCGACGCACAGACATTGCCGCAGCGCGACGAGGTCGTGACCCACGCGCGTGTCCAGGACGTCGAACTTCCCGGTGGCGCAGGCACTTTCGCGCTCATCACCCTGGACAACGGCTTCGACCACACCAAGCCCAACTCGTTCGGACCGGCCGGCCTGACCGAGCTGAGCGACGTGCTCGACACGCTCGCCGAGCGTGCGACGAAGGGTGAGATCGTCGGCGCCGGCATCACCGGCAAGCCGTTCATCTTCGCCGTCGGCGCGGACATCACCGGCATCCCGTCGATCACCAATCGCGACCAGGCACTGCAGATCGCGCGCACCGGTCACGACGCCTTCAGCAAGATCACTGCACTGCCGGTGCCGACCTTCGCGTTCATCAACGGTGCGTCGATGGGTGGCGGCGTCGAGGTCGCCCTGTATGCCGACTACCGCACCATCTCCTCCGACGTGCCCGCCTATGCGACGCCGGAGTGCTTCCTCGGCCTCGTGCCGGGCTGGGGCGGCACCTACTTGGTGCCGCAGCTGATCGGCACCGAGAAGGCGGCGACGCTGATCATCAGCAACCCGCTGTCGCAGAACCGCATGATCAAGGGCAAGAACGCCTTTGAGCTCGGTCTGGCCGACCGCCTGCTGGAACCGGTCACCTTCCTGGAGGACTCGCTGGCCTTCGCCGCGCGGGTCATCAAGGGCGAGGAGAAGGTCGAACGCATCCCGGTCGACACCTCGGAAGAAGCCTGGAACGCCCCGCTCGACAAGGCGCGGGCCGAGGCCGACGCCAAGACCGGGAAGGCCGCCCCTGCGCCATACAGGGCGATCGAACTGATGCGTTCGGCACGCACGGCGACGCGTGAGGAGGCGTTCGAGGCCGAGAACCAGGCCCTGGCCGACCTGATCATGACCGACGAACTGCGCGCCGGGCTCTACGCGTTCAACCTGGTCCAGAATCGTGCCAAGCGTCCGGCGGGTGCGCCGGACAAGTCGCTGGCCCGCAAGGTCACCAAGGTCGGCATCGTCGGTGCCGGCCTGATGGCCAGCCAGATGGCGCTGCTGTTCGCCCGCAAGCTGAAGGTGCCGGTCCTGCTCACCGACCTCGATCAGGAGCGCGTCGACAAGGGTGTCGCCTACACCCACGCCGAGATCGACAAGCTGCTGGCGAAGGGACGGCTGAGTTCCGACGGCGCGAACCGGCTGAAGGCACTGGTCTCCGGGTCGACCAGCAAGGACGGCTTCGCCGACGCCGACTTCGTGATCGAGGCGGTCTTCGAGGAGATGTCGGTCAAGAAGAAGGTCTTCGCCGAGGTGGAGGCCGTGGTGACGCCGGAGTGTGTGCTGGCGACGAACACCTCGTCGTTGGACATCACCGACATGGCGTCCGAGCTGTCGCACCCGGAGCGGGTCGTCGGATTCCACTTCTTCAACCCGGTCGCCGTCATGCCGTTGCTGGAGATCATCCGCGGCGAAAAGACCGACGACGCGACGCTGGCGACGGCGTTCGCGACCTCGCGGGGGCTGGGCAAGAGCAGCATCCTGGTCAAGAACTCGCCGTCGTTCGTGGTCAACCGGCTGCTCGGCCGGTTCATGGGCGACGCGGGTCGGGTCGTCGACGAAGGCACTCCGATCGAGGTCGTTGAGCAGGCGTTTGCCGGACTGACCCCGATGCCGCCCTTCATGCTGATCAGCCTGGTCGGGCCGGCGATCGCGCTGCACAACAGCGAGACGCTGACGAAGGCATTCCCGGACCGGTTCTACGTCTCCCCCAACCTGGCCAAGATCGTCGAGGCGAAGATCCCGAGCTTCTACGGCAGCGACGGTGCCATCGATCCCAAGGTGCTCGAGCTCTTCGAGGCGCCCAGCTCCCCCGTGGAGCTGTCCGCCGCGCAGGTGCGTGAGCGCGCCCTGGAGTCGCTGGCCGACGAGGTCCGCCGGATGCTGGACGAGGGCGTCGTGCAGGCGCCCGAGGACATCGACCTGGCGATGATCACCGGCGCCGGCTTCCCGTTCTGGAACGGCGGCGTCACCCCGCTGCTGGACCGCACCGGGATCAGCGAGAAGGTCACCGGCAAGCGATTCCTCGCTCCGGGCGTCGCCTCGGTGGCAGCCCCAAGCTGATCGAGTAGCGACGAGGATCCGGGAGCTTGCGACCGGATCCTCGTCGCGTATCGAGATCCTCGACATACCATGGCGTAACAATTTTGGGACCGAAACGGGCCTTGTGACGCGGATCGCGTGTCGCAGGGCCCGTTTCCATCTCATATGTGAGCTACACTCGCCGCATGACCGATGACTACCTCTCCCGCGTCGGCACGCTCATCCGCGACGCGCGTCGGCACAAGAAGCTCACTCAGAACGAGCTGGCCGAGGCGCTGCAAACATCGCAGAGTGCGGTCGCCCGTATCGAGCAAGGCAAGCAGAACCTCAGTCTGGAAACGCTGGCCCGCATCAGCGAGGCCCTCGACACCGAGGTCGTGGCCGTTGCTTCCTCGACTCCCCTCAACCTGCGGATCAAGGGCGGTCGCAAACTGTCCGGTGAGATCGACGTCCGCACCTCCAAGAACGCCGCTGTCGCGTGCTTGTGCGCGACCCTGCTCAACAAGGGCAAGACCACCCTGCGCAACCTCGCCCGCATCGAGGAGGTCAACCGCATCACCGAGGTGCTGACTTCAATCGGTGTCAAGACCCGTTGGCTGCCCGACAGCAGCGACCTCGAGATCATTCCGCCCGCGCGGTTCGATCTCGGCGCGATGGACGAGACTGCGGCGCGCCGCACCCGGACCATCCTGATGTTCCTCGGCCCGCTGCTGCATCAGTTCGACGAGTTCCAGCTGCCCAACGCCGGCGGTTGCGACCTCGGCTCGCGCACTGTCGAGCCGCACCTCTACGCACTGCGGGCATTCGGCCTCGACGTCGTCGCCACGCACGGTTACTACCACGCGAAGGTCGACCCGTCGGTCCACCCGACCAAGCCGATCATCCTCACCGAGCGCGGCGACACCGTCACCGAAAACGCTTTGTTCGCAGCGGCTTTGCATGAGGGTGAGACCGTCATCCACAACGCCAGCCCCAACTACATGGTCCAGGACCTGTGCTTCATGCTGGAGAAGTTCGGCGTGCGGATCGAGGGTGTCGGCACCACCACGCTGCGGGTGCACGGCGTCAAGGAGATCAACCAGGACGTCGAGTACCACCCGTCGGAGGACCCGATCGAGGCAATGACCCTCGTCGCGGCCGCGGTCGTGACCGAGTCCGAGATCACCATCCGGCGCGTCCCGATCGAGTTCATGGAGATCGAGCTGACACTGCTCGAGGGCATGGGCATGAAGTACGAGATCGAGGGTGAGGAATACACCTCGGCCAACGGCAAGACCCGGCTGGTCGACATCACCACCAAGCCCGGTCCGCTGACGGCACCCAAGGACAAGATCCACCCGATGCCGTTCCCCGGGCTCAATATCGACAACCTGCCGTTCTTCGCGGTCATCGCTGCTTATGCGCAGGGCACCACGACCCTGCACGACTGGGTCTACGAGAACCGCGCGATCTACCTGACCGAGCTCAACTCGCTGGGCGCGAAGGTGCACCTGATGGACCCGCACCGGGTGATGATCGAGGGCAACACCAGGTGGCGTGCTGCCGAGGTCATGTCACCGCCGGCGCTGCGGCCAGCTGTCGTCATACTGCTGGCGATGCTTGCGGCTCCGGGCGTTTCGGTGCTGCGCAACATCTACGTGATCGACCGCGGTTACGAGGAGCTCGACACCCGGCTCAACAAGCTCGGTGCCGATATCCAAACGTTCCGCGACATCTGAGCCTGATCGCTCGCTTCCGCGCGTCGGGCCAGGCTTGCTGCGCTGCGCCTGCCCCGGCTGTCAGCTTCGCGCGCCTGATTGCTCGCTTCCGCGTGTCGGCTTCGCGCGCCTGATCGCTCGCTGCCGCGCGTCGGGCCAGGCTTGCTGCGCTGCGCCTGCCCCGGCTGCCAGCTTCGCGGATCGAGAGCTGCACAACGCACAGACGCGTTGGTATGACGGGCGAGTTGCCCGTCATACCAACGCGTCTCGCGTTTTCTGGATCCTGTCTGCCTAGACTCCAGGGGTGACGCGCACCGCATTCTTCGACCATCCCGGCGTCATCGCGATGGCGCACCGTGGTTTCACCGAAGGCAGCGGCTCCCCCGAGAACTCGCTGCCGGCGTTCGCTGCGGCGGTCAATCTCGGCTTCCGGTATGTCGAGACCGATGTGCATGCGACCTCCGACGGGACTCTTGTCGCCTTTCATGACCACCGGCTCGACCGGGTCACCGATGGTTCGGGTGTCGTCGCCGAGCTGCCGTGGAGCGCGGTGCGCGCGGCGAAGATCGCCGGAACGGCCGACATCCCGACACTGGACTCGGTGTTGGAATCGTGGCCGCAACTGCGCGTGAACATCGACTGCAAGGCGGCCGGTGCCGTGGAACCGCTGGTCGAGGTCATCGAGCGACACAGAGCCCATGACCGGGTGTGCGTGGCGTCGTTCTCGGATGCGCGACGGCGGGCAGTGCTCCAGCGCCTCTCACGACCGGTGGCGACCTCCGGTGGGAAATCGGTGATCAGTCGCTTCGTGGTAAGCGGCGCCATCCCAACCTGGGCACGGATTCCGTTGGGTCAGAACGCTCTTCGCGACGTCGACTGCCTGCAAGTGCCCCGGGCAGCGGGGCGCATCCGTGTTGTCACAGAGGCCTCGCTGCGCCGGGCACACGATGCAGACGTGCAGGTGCACGTGTGGACGATCGACGACTCAGCGCAGATGCATCAATTGCTGGATCTCGGCGTCGACGGCATCATGACCGACCGAGCCGACCTACTGCGCGATGTGCTGATCGCGCGCGGTCAGTGGGTCGGCTGACCCTTCCGAACGTGTCCAGCGACCGTCGCCGGTTAGTTACGCGCTCGGGTGGATTCCCCGTACACAGCCAGCGACCGTTGCCGGTTATGTACGCGCCTCAGCGGCGCCCGGTGCTGAACGACGCCGCGGAGTGACCGCCGCCATTGCTCGGACGGCCCGAGCCGCCACCGCTCGGCCCACGACGGCGGGACGAACCACCGTTGCCGCCACCGTTTGCCTTGCCGTTCGCCGAACCGCCTCCGCCGCCCTGGCGCCTGCCGTTAGCTGACCCGCCACCGTTGCCGTTGCGGGCGCCGCGGTTGCGACCACCCTGCTGGCCGCCGCGTTGTCCGTTGCGCGAAGAACTGCCGGGCTTCCCCTGCTGCTGAGCCGGAGCCGGCGCGGCAAGGTAGCCACCGTCGACGAGTACCCTCTCGCCGGGTGCGAGTTCGCGAAGCACCGGGTTGTCGATGCCGGCGACCCTGGTGGTCGTTGGCTTGATGCCGGCCGCCTTCGTCAGACTCCGGACGTCGTTGCGCTGGTCGTCGGTCATCAAGGTGATGACCGTGCCCTCGGCACCCGCACGTGCGGTGCGGCCGGAGCGGTGCAAGTAGGCCTTGTGCTCGGCCGGCGGGTCGGCGTGCACGACCAGGGCAACATCATCGACGTGTATGCCGCGCGCCGCGACGTCGGTGGCGACCAGAGTGTTCGCGGCTCCGGAGTGGAACGCGGCCAGGTTGCGGGTTCGGGCGTTCTGCCCAAGGTTCCCGTGCAGGTCGACAGCGGGCACGCCGCGCTTGTTGAGCTGGCGGGCGAGCGCCTTGGCGCCATACTTCGTGCGGGTGAAGACGACCGTCCGACCGGGCGCGGACGCGAGGTCGGCCAGCACCGGCACACGCAGCTCGCGGTCGGAGATGTGCAGCACGTGGTGGCTCATCTGCGAGACCGGCGACTGCGCCGAGTCCGCCTCGTGTGTCACCGGCTTGCGCAGGAACTCACGGACCAGGACGTCGATCGCCTTGTCGAGCGTGGCGGAGAAGAGCAGCCGCTGACCGGAGGTCGGGGTCTGCTTCAGCAGTCGGCGCACACCGGGCAGGAAGCCGAGGTCGGCCATGTGGTCGGCCTCGTCCAGCACGGTGATCTCAACGGCCGCGAGGGAGCAGTGGCCCTGGCTGATCAGGTCTTCGAGCCGGCCGGGGCAGGCAATGAGAATGTCTACGCCGGAACGCAATCCGCGCACCTGGGGGTTCTGGCCGACGCCACCGATCACGGTCAGCGTGTTGAGCTGCGCGGCGTCGGCAAGCGGCTTGATCGCTTCCTGGATCTGCGCTACCAGCTCCCGGGTGGGAGCAAGGATGAGCGCGCGGGGCCGGCCCGGAATGCGCTTGGCGTTGCTCTGCTGCAGTCGGGCAACAAGCGGCAATGCGAACGCATAGGTCTTGCCGCTGCCGGTGCGGCCACGGCCAAGGACGTCGCGTCCGGCCAGCGAGTCGGGCAAGGTTGCCGCTTGGATCGGGGTGGGTGTCGAAATGTCCTGTGCAGCAAGGATCTCGACGAGGCGTGCGGGCACGCCAAGGGCATCAAACGATGAAGTCACGAAAGCTACGTTCTCTTCGGGTGCCTCGCCTGACCAGCCGGTTCCTGATTTCAGGGGCTGCACATGGAGCGGTGCTCAACATGCGGATCAACTCGTGGCGAGAACTGTGACGAGCAGATGTTGCAAGCCTAACGGAGCACCCCCAAAGTTCCGAATCGACGGACTCTCACCAAGATCACATTAGTTCGGCTACTGTCCTTATTAATCTCATCGATCCAGCGTTGGAGTTCGGAACGTGTCAGCAGTCGGTCGCTCAACGACAGGCGTCTTCCAGCCCGTGGAACGGATCGATCACGGCTCGGTGCGCAGTAGCAATCTCGGCCTGATCCTGCGCCACCTGCGCATGCAAGGTGGGCGGTCCCGCGCCAGGATTGCCGGCGGCACCGGTTTGTCGAAGGCGACCGCCTCCACCCTCATTGCAGATCTGCTCGCGCGCGGCTTGGTCACGGAGGGTGAGCCGGCACGGGACGGCGCAGTCGGCAGGCCGGGCCTCACCGTCGCTCTGGACCGTGATCGGGTCCGCGGGGTCGGAATCGAGATCAACGCCGACTATCTCGCGCTCGTCGTCGTCGACCTGCTGGGCGACGTGGTCATGGAGACTACGCACGCCATCGACATACCCACCAGGAACGCTGACGAGGCATTGGACGAGGTCGCCGATCTGGTGCGGCCGACTCTTCGAGCAATCTCCGCGGAGGGCCGCAGTGTTGTTGGACTCTGTGTCGCGGCGCCGGGCACCATCGAGGCCGAGTCCGGACAAGTGCGTTTCGCCACCAACCTCGGCTGGCGGGACGTCGCCGTCCGAGCAGGTCTCTGCGACCGGCTCGACCTGCGACCCGAAATGATCGTCGTCGAGAACGACGCGAAACTGGGCTCGCTCGCCGCGTATGCCGAGATCGCGCGCGACGGCATACACGATCTGATCTATGTCACAGGGGACGTCGGAGTCGGGGCCGGCATCATCGCTGACGGCGTGCTCCTGCAGGGACACGACGGGTATGCCGGGGAGATCGGACACCTGCCGCTCGCGCCGGGGGAAGGTCAGTGCCCGTGCGGACGCACCGGATGCTGGGAGTTGTCTGTCGGCCTGCCGCCGTTCCTGCGGCGAGCCGCGGCGACGGATGACCCGGTACGTGACTCCAGTCGACCGCTCGAGGAGCGGCTCGGCGAACTTCGCGAACGCGCGCTGGCCGACGACCCACGCACGCTCGATGCGCTGGCCGTGACCGGCGCCGCGCTCGGGTACGGCTTGTCGCTCGTCGTCGACGTGGTGAATCCGCGAGCGCTGGTGCTCGGGGGCTACTTCCCGTGGTTCGAGGAGTGGTTCACCAGGAGCGTCGACGACGTCCTGCAAGCCCGCATGATCGGCCACACCGCCACACCGGTGCAGGTCAGTGTTTCCCGTCTCGGTCTGTCCGCCGCGGCACGCGGCGGCGCCCTTCTGGCGCTCGAGACGGTTTTCGAGGATCCGACGGCCGTCGGTCCCCTCGCTTCCCCGTCGACGTCGGTCATCGACGGCCCAGCCCCGCCGAGAGGAACACCGTGAACAGATCAACCCGTCGCACACTGGCCATGGCCACGTCTGTGGTCACCCTGACGTCGCTGTCGCTCACCGCGCTCACCGCGCCCCATGCCACGGCCACGCCGGACCCGTCAGGCGCGCCGATCACCCCGAGCCAGTACTCGGTCGTGAACTTCGACTCGCAGTCACCGGCCTATCCCGCTCCCCCGTCGCTGGACGGGACCGCTGCGGGAGCGATCGACGACGACTACGGCACCGAGTGGACGTCGGCGTTCTCGAACGGTCAGTCGGCACCCGGCTCGCACTGGATCACGCTGGACGTCGGCGGTTCGTTCACCCTGACCGGTCTGGACTATTCGGTCAAGAACCAGACCAACGGCCCGATCAAGGACTTCAAGGTCTTCGCCACTGACGATCCGTCGGTGGCGAGCGGACCGGCGAGCGGCTTCGGCAATCCGGTCGCAACCGGGACGTTCACCGAACCCACCAGCAACACGCAGGTTCAGACCGCTCTGTTCGACAGCCCGGTGAAGGCGCGCTACGTACGGCTCGAGTCCGAGTCCACCTACAACGCGGGCAACATCGTGGCCGCCTCGGAGATCCGGGTTCGCGCGACCGGCGACACGACACCTCAACCGCCACCGGGAGCAGCGCAGGCGACGCCGGTCGCGTTGACCAACGGCAAGGGCCTCACCGTGGAGGTGGGCAAGGAGTTCCCGCAGGTCATCTCCTACAGCCTCGATGGGAAGACGATGGCGGGGCAGTCCGACCTGCTCAGCGAGTTCTCCATCAACGGGAAAACGCACACGGCGACCACGACCATGACCGACACCGCGGACACGGCGACCTACGTGTCCACCTTCGCCGATCTGCCCGATCTGACCATCACCTCGACGCTGACAGTCACCGACAAGAACACCCTCAAGTTCGCCGTCACCAAGATCGACGGCTCGTATGCCGATAGCGTCGACATGCTCGCGATCCCCCATCAGTCGCTGGTCTCGGTGGCTTCGACCGACCCGCACGCGCAGCTCGCACGCACCAAGATCTCGACCGACTCGACAACCACGGCCGACCGGTTCGTGCCGATCACCGATACAACCGCCGCCGACTCCGGCCCGGTCGGTACGCCGTACGGCTTCGTGACCAACTCGCAGCTGAGTGCCGGGATCATCACCGACGCCACGGACGACTCGGCCCAGGACAACAACGACAACTGGAACACCCGGCTCCAAACGCAGATCGTCCCGGTCTCCGGTGGCCGGCGGGCGGAGCTGTCGGTGGGCAACTACACCTACGCGCCGAAGGGAGCAACCGCCGATGAGGTCAAGCACTACTCTCTGCCGTCCGCAACCGTCGTGCTCGCGGGCGACGTCAACGGCGACGGCGCAGTCAGCTGGGAGGACGGTGCAATCGCGTTCCGCGACAACATGACTCGGCCACTCGGCGCCGACCGGGTTGCGGAGCGCGTTGCGCAGCACATCCCGTTCAACTTCGCCAGCCAGGCGACGAACCCGTTCCTGAAGACGCTCGACAACGTCAAGCGCATCTCCATGAACACCGACGACTTGGGCCAGTGGGTGCTCGAGAAGGGTTATGCGAACGAGGGCCACGACTCCGGTCACCCCGACTACGGCGGCGACTACAACGCGCGCGCCGGCGGGCTCGCCGACCTCAACAAGCTGGCGTCCGGCGGGTCGAAGTACAACGCCGATCTGGCCGTCCACGTGAACGTCACGGAGGCCTACCCGCAGGCGAAGTCGTTCTCCGACGTGCTCGTGCAGGGTCAGGTCAATGGCTGGGACTGGCTCAACCAGAGCTATCACATCGACCAGCGTCACGACCTCGGCACTGCCGCGGTGCTGGACCGCTTCCGCGAGCTGCGACGTGAGGCACCCGGCATCAAAACCGTCTACATCGACGCTTATTACTCCAGCGGCTGGATCGCCGACGGGCTCGCCAAGGGCCTGCGCGCCATGGGCTTCGAGGTCGCGACCGAGTGGGCGTACAAGTTCGAGGGCAACTCCATCTGGTCCCACTGGGCCAACGACAAGGGGTATGGCGGGGCCACCAACAAGGGCATCAACTCGAACATCATCCGCTTCATCGCCAACACCGACCGCGATGTCTGGAATACCGACCCGCTGCTGGGCGGTGAACAACTTTCGGAGTTCGAGGGTTGGACCGGTCACGACGACTACAACGCGTTCCTGCAGAACATCTGGACCAACAACCTCCCCACCAAGTTCCTGCAGCACTTCCCGCTGCAGACCTGGGACCCGGGTAAGACGGCGACGTTCACCGGCGGTGTGCAGGCAGCGATGGTCGACGGGAAGCGTCAGGTCAGCATGGGCGGCGCCACCGTGCTCGACGGCACGAGCTACCTGCTCCCTTGGGGTGACGATAGTGACAACACCAAGACCAGTTCACCCGGTCATGCGTCGAAGATGTACTTCTACAGCGCGGCCGGAGGCACGTCGACCTGGACGCTCACGCATCAGTTCGCCGGTACGTCGTCGTTCACGCTCTACAAGCTGACCGACGCGGGCCGGGTCAAGGTCGCCGACGTGACACCAGCGAACGGCAAGGTCACGCTGACCGGTGACAAGGCCACGCCGTACGTCTTGGTTCCCGCCGGCGGTGCAGCGCCCACGCCCGGCCCGGCATACGGTGCCGGCGGACCGGTCAAGGACCCCGGCTTCAACGGTCCGATCGCGACCTGGTCGCCGACCGGTGGCGCCCACATCACCCGCAGCGCCAACGGTGACAACGTGCTGACGCTCGGCTCCGACAAGTCGGACGTCTCCCAGGGAGTCCAAGGACTGACACCGGGCAAGCGCTACGTGCTCAGCACCAATGTCGAGATCCAGGCGGGCCAGCGGCGCACCGTCAGCCTGCGGGTGAGCGGCAAGGGCGGCACCCTCGGGCTGAACAGCTTCGACATCACGCCGGCCCAGAACCGGGTGGCTGCCGACTCCAAGGGCGACACCTATTCCCAACGAGCGTCGGTGTCCTTCGTCGCACCGAGTAACGGCAACATCGCCTTCGCGTTGAGCGCGGTGGCGGGCGATGCCACGGTGACGATCGACGACGTGCGGATCCTCGCCGTCTCGGTCGCGACGCCGGTCACCGGTTCATCGGCCGTGCCGTCGGTGCCGACCGGGAAGCAATTGGTGAACGAGAACTTCGAGGGCAACCAACCCGGTTGGGGGCCGTTCGTCAAGGGCGACGCCGGTGGGACCACAGATCCGCGCACGAGCATCAGCGACCTGCACACGCCATACAGCCAGCAGGCGTGGAAGAACACCTACAGTCCCTACACCTCGGGGTCACTGGCCGGTAAGGCGGTCGATGACGTGATCGACGGCAACCACTCGCTGAAGTCACACGAGGAGAACACCGGCCTCGTCTACCGCACGGTGCCGGCTACGGCGAAGTTCGTGCCGGGACACTCCTACCGGGTCTCGTTCAAGTACCAGAGCAATTACGCTGCCGGCTGGCAATGGGCGACCGGCACCGACGTGGTCTCCGGCGACAAGGTCACCAGCCGCGACCTGAAGGACGAGACGCTACCCGTGGCCCTGGACACGACGGCCTACAACCGGACGTTCACGGCCGGGTGCGGCGACGACTGGGTCGGCCTGCGCCGGACCGGCGGCGGCGGCGCAACCGATTTCGTCATCGATGACTTCACGATCACCGACCTCGGGCAGGCGACCACCGGTGCCGCCTGCGCGTCGATCAGCACACCGTCGACGACCGACCTCAACCCGGGTGGTACGACGACCGTGGTCACCTCGTTCACCAACAACGAGGACACCGACGCGACCAATGTCGGTATGACGCTGGGCACCCTCCCGACCGGGTGGAACGCCCAGGTCACGACGAAGGACGGCAACCTGTTCACCGACGTGAAGCCCGGACAGACGGTTCAGACGAGCTGGCTGGTCACAGTTCCGAAGGATGCCGCGGGCACGAGCGCACCGATCACGCCATCCGCCACGTACTTCAACAACTGCGCCACGAAGACCGCCGACACCACCGCGACTCTCACGGTGGCGACGCAGTCGACCATCCCGACCTCCGCGATGACGGCCACTGCCGACTCGGAGAACCTCACCTCGGGCGCGGCGGAAGGTCCGGTCGGCAACGTGCTGGACGGCGACCCGAACACGATCTGGCACACGGAGTACGACCCCGACATCACGAGCTACCCGCACTGGGTGCAGCTCGCACTGGACAAGAGTTACACGGTGTCCGGCGTCGGCTACCAGGACCGGCAGTCCGGCGGCCCGAACGGACGTGTGAAGGATTACCAGATCTTCGTCTCGGACGACGGCGTTACGTGGACCAAGGTTGCGGGTGGGTCGTTCGTCGACCAACCGGCGATGCAGGCGGTGCCGTTCGCTCCGACGTCGGCGAAGTACGTCAAGTTCGAGTTCGACAATGCCCTGAACGCGCAGCCGTTCGCCGCGGCGGCCGAACTGCGCGTCTTCGGCGAGTCGTCGGCGGTGACCGGCTTCGACCCGGCGCCGCGTCCTGCCGACACGGGATGCAGCACGAAGTAGTCCGCTTGGTTGAACGACCGCTCGCGACCAGATCTCGTCGCGAGCGGTCGTTCAGCTCGAGAGCTTCTTCGCGAAGGCCCGCACCCGATCCACGACGTCCATGTGGACGTCGTTGCTCTCGCGCACTCCCCCACGATGCATTCCGTGGTCGGCGCCGTTGACATGCAGCACCTCGCCCGAGGGCTGTGGCGCGTCGGCCGGCCACAACGAGTCTGCCGATCCGCCGACGACCAGTTGTGGTGCCGGGTATGCCGAAAGCGCCTGCGCCACAGCCGTGTCCGACAGCACCGGCGTCAACCAGACAGCGGGCAAGCCGAGCTCGGCCGCTGCCGGTGCGGCAAGAGTGCCCAGTGATTTGGCCACGAACAAGGTCTGATCCGCGGCCGGGGCCTCACGCAAGGCCAGTTCGAACGCCCCGCGTACGAAACCGGCGTGCATCGGTGGGTCTTGCCATCGCACGGCTTGCACGAACCAGCCGTCCTCAACCAGGCTGAACCCCGTCCAGAAGAGAAGGGGCGCGTCGACCGGATAGCCACCGCCGGGCAGGACGATCACCCGCTTGGCAACATGGTCAGCGGGTTCCGTGCGTGGTGGCCAGGCTTCAGTCGCGAGATGGGGAGTCGATGATGCCTCAGTCGGAGTCATGCGTTCCTGGATACTGCCCGTTGCTTGACGACCGCAACCGAGATCAACGAATCGTCCGTGTGTGCACTGGCTCGAAATTTCCCCGTCATACGCCGAGTGACGCCCGAAACCGCGGTTGACGCCCCTGCTGCGCCGTCAGCCGCGGTCTCGAGGGTCAACGGCCGTTTGGGCCGTCAATCACCGTTTGGACCGTCAGCGGGCGCATCCGCGGCGGCGGGCAACTGCACGCCGGTCGCGGCGAGGACCTGCTCAACGGCCGGTTCGAGGATGAGCGGCATCCATTCCGCGCGTTCAGCGTCGGTCGCGTGAGTCAGTGCCCGCTCGTTCGCCCGGATACGCGCCAACTGCGCGATCAGCAGAGCGTCCGGGAGCAACTGCTTGAGTCGCGCACTCGGGACCAGGTCGGCCCAGGCCGAGACGTAGGAGCGGGTCAGGCGCGCGTCGCGCTCCGGGTCCACGGGCAGCCCGAAATGGTATGACGGACCGGCAAGCGCAATCATCAAGGAGCACAACGGGTTTCCGACGTAGGCATCTCCCCAGTCGAAGAACCGTGAGTCGTGTATGGCGGCGGCCGAGCCGTCTACGCAGAAGACGTTTCCGGCGTGCAGGTCGTTGTGCTGAACGGTGTCCGGCAGACCCGAATCGGCCAGGCGGCTAGCGGCCGCACGCAGCGGACGCTCCGTCTCCGGCGCCAAAGCGCCCCGACCGTCCAGCCAGAAAGTCACCAACTCCTGGGGCTCCCAGCGCGGCACCCCGGCCGCGACCAAGCCGTCCACGACTTCAAGGGAGGCCCGCTGCAGCCGCGCATACCGGCGCAGCACCCCGGACCACAGACCGACGATGCTGTCGGCGTCGGCGACCTCGCGCAGCTGCGGTCCCTGATCGGGCATCAGCAACCAGCCGCGTTCCTCGTCCGACGCCCACACCTCCGGTAGCCGATCGGGCGCGACCTTGGTGAGCAGGCGATAGATCGCCGGTTCGGGCGACGTGCTCGGCGAGCACGCCTTGAACCACGCTCGCCCGGCGGAGGTGTCGACAACAAGCTGTGTCGACCAGGCGCGGACCCGAGGCTGGCGTGGAGTCACCGGAACGCGTGTCAGTCCTCGGCGTTCGAGGGAGTCGTCGATCCAGCGCGTTGCCTCCTGACGCCATGAATCGGTCTGCCAGAGCTGGGAGGTGGCGGCGCTCACTCGTGCGAGGTCAGGCGCGCGATCAGCTGCGTGCCGATGACGTCGGGGGTCAGGCCGATCGCTTCGAGCACCTGCCCGCGAGAGGCGTGCTCGAGATACGCCTTCGGTATGCCGAAGGTGTGCACGCGGGACAGTACGTCCGCCGCGCTGAGCGCGTACGCCGTCGCGACACCGACGCCGGACGTCACGAGGTTGTCCTCGATGACCACGACGTGCTGCACCGAGCGCGCCATACGTATCACGTCGTCGGACACCGGGAGCACCCAACGCGGATCGACCACGAGAGCCGAATGCCCTTGGGCCTCAAGCTTTTCGGCGACCTGCAACGCGGTCGGACACATCGAGCCCACGCCGATGATCAGCACCTGCGGGTCATCGGCGTCGTGCAGCACGTCAACCGCGCCGTCGGAGCGCAGTGCCTCCAGCGGCTCAGCCACGTCACCCTTGGGGAAGCGGATCACCGTCGGTGCATCGTCGACCGAAACCGCCTCGCGCAGTTGGGCCTTGACCTGCTCGCCGTCGCGTGGTGCGGCGAGTCGCAGGCCCGGCACGATCGAGCAGATCGACATGTCCCACATGCCGTTGTGCGACGCACCGTCCGAACCTGTGACACCAGCTCGGTCGAGCACGAAAGTGACTCCGGCATGGTGCAATCCGGCGTCCATCAGCATCTGGTCGAACGCTCGGTTGAGGAACGTCGCGTAGACCGCAACAACGGGATGCATGCCGCCATACGCGAGGCCGGAGGCCATGGTGACCGCGTGCTGCTCGGCGATGCCGACGTCGATCACGCGCTGCGGGTAGACCTCGGCGAACTTGTCGAGACCGACCGGGATCATCATCGCCGCAGTGATCGCGACCAGGTCCGGCCGCTCCTCACCCAGCCGCACCATCTCGTCGCTGAACTCGTCGGTCCAGATCCGTCCGGCAACCTCGAACGGCAGCCCGGTCTCCGGGTTGATCTTGCCGATGCCGTGCATGTGATCGGCCTGGTCATCCAGGGCCGGCTGGTAACCGCGGCCCTTCTCGGTGATGACGTGCACGATGCACGGTGCGTCGAACGCGCGCGCTCGACGCAGCGCCTGCTCGACCGCGGCCTCGTCATGGCCGTCGACCGGCCCGACATACTTGATGCCGAGGTTCTCGAACATCCCCTGCTGCGGATAGACCATGTCCTTGATGCCGCGCTTGACGCCGTGCAGCGTCTCGTAGACCAGGTCGCCGACGACCGGCGTCCCTTTGAGGGTCGTCTTGCCCCAGTCGAGCATTCGCTCGTAATTGCGCGTGGTGCGCAGCGCGGCCAGGTGGTCCGCGAGCCCGCCGATCGTCGGCGCGTAGCTGCGCTCGTTGTCGTTGACGACGATGACCAGCGGCAGATCCCGCTCCACCGCGATGTTGTTGATGGCCTCCCATGCCATACCGCCGGTGAGCGCGCCATCACCGATGACCGCGACGGTATGGCGATGACGCTCACCGCTGAGCACGCGTGCCTTGGCGATGCCCTCTGCCCATGACAGCGACGATGACGCGTGCGAGCTCTCGACGATGTCGTGCTCGGACTCCGCTCGCGACGGGTAGCCGGACAACCCGCCCTGCTTCTTCAGCTTCGAGAAGTCGTGCCGACCGGTCAGCAGCTTGTGCACATACGACTGGTGCCCGGTGTCGAAAACGATGGAGTCCGAGGGCGACTCGAACACCCGATGTATGGCGATCGTCAGCTCGACTACACCGAGGTTGGGACCCAGATGCCCACCGGTGCGAGAGACCGAATCGACCAGGAACTCCCGGATCTCGGCGGCGAGATCGTCCAGGCGATCTGCGGGAAGCCGCCGCAGGTCCTCGGGTGAGGAGATCGTGTCGAGCAGTCCCACGTCTTTCATGCCTTTCGTCTTCCGGTCTTGCGTCGATCGAGTCTACGCGTCGGTAGACGCGCACCCTGTCAGGACGCTCCAAGCCACCCGTCGGTTGCAAGGCGCCGGCGCTGGTACCGTGGAATCACACATCCACCGACAGGGGAGCGCTTCGGCGCTGAGAGTGCGGCCAGCCCGCAGACCCTTGAACCTGCTCCGGTTAGCACCGGCGAAGGGAGTCACGCATGGCTACTGTCAGCGCGCCCAGTGAACGTCCGACGATCAGCGCCCTGCTTGCCTATCGCACCATCGACCTGGTCACCGTCGCCACGCTCGGCGTCGCCTGCGGCGTCGTGTTCTGGGCCTGGTCCCAGGCATGGAACGGCATCAGCACCCTTGCCCTGTTCACCGCGCCACCACTGCTCGGCCTGCTCGCCGGCCCCTGGCTGATCGCCGGAGTGCTCGGCGGCCTGGTCGTGCGCAGGCCCGGCGCGGCACTCGCTGCCGAACTCATCGGTGCTGCCGTCGAGATGCTGATCGGCAACCAGTGGGGCACCAGCACGCTGATGTCCGGACTGCTGCAGGGACTCGGTGTCGAGGTCGTCCTCGCCCTGGTGCTCTACAAGCGGTTCGGCGTCATCGTCGCGGCGCTCGGCGGTGCACTTGCTGGTGCGTTCGAGATCTTCTACGAGTGGCACGCCTACTACGCGGCCTGGACCTGGAACTACAAACTCCTGTACCTCGGCTGCACGATGCTCTCCGGTGCGATCCTCGCCGGCGTCGTCGGCTGGCTACTGGTCCGTGCACTGGCCGCCACCGGTGTGCTTGACGCGTTCGGTGCGGGCCGTGAGCATCACGCCCGCAACGCGGTGTGAGCGGGGCACACGCCTCTTTCCGCGGCTTCGGCTGGCGTCCGTTGGGACGTCGCGAAGAGGTCATCAGCGGGCTCGACCTGAGCTTCTCCCCCGGCGAGATCGTGCTGCTCGCCGGCGGCAGCGGGGCCGGTAAGTCGACGGTGCTGCGGGCACTGGCAGGGCTGCTCGGCGAAGCTGTCCCCGGCGACCAGACCGGCACTGTGGAGGTCAGCGCCGCGTGCGGGTTGCTGCTGCAGAACCCGGCGGACTCGCTGGTCGCCTCGACGATCGGGCGCGAGGTGGCCTTCGGCCCCGAAAACCTCGCACTCCCCCACGACGAGATCTGGCGCCGGGCGCACGAGTGCCTCGCCCAGGTGGGTCTGACGTATGACGTGAGGCGCTCCACCTCCGCACTGTCCGGCGGCGAACTGCAACGCCTTGCGTTGGCGGGCGTGCTCGCCATACGACCTGGGTTGCTGCTGTTGGACGAGCCGACCTCGATGCTCGACGACGACACTGCCGACCACGTGCGTCGGCGCGTGTTGGAGGCGGCGCGCGCAACCGGCGCGACAACCATCGTCGTGGAGCACCGCATCGGACCGTGGCTCCCATACTGCGATCGCGTCGTGGTGCTCGAGCGTGGGCAAGTTGTCGCCGACACCACTCCGTCCGCGTTCACCGCCGAGCACACGGCGCGCATGCTCGACGCCGGCGTCTGGATGCCGGGTGTGCCGGACCCGACTCCGGTCCACGTCGACGCCAGTTGGGTGACTCCGGACCGGCCCGGTCATGAACTGCAGGCCGAGGAACTTCAGGTCGATCTGACGGTGCGGTCCCTGCAGGGCAGGGTGACCCATCGTGCGTTGGACGGAGTGACGACCGTCCTGCACGCCGGTGAGTTGACCGCGCTGGTCGGTCCCTCGGGAGCCGGAAAGTCCACCCTGCTGGCCGCATTCGCCGGCATGCTGCGGCCGACCGCCGGCACCCTCGCCGGAGCCGAGCCACCCTTCGCCCGGCGCCGTTCCAAGGAGCTGGCGATGGCCGTCGGGTTCGTCCCGCAGAACCCGGAGCACGGCTTCCTGCGCACGACAGTGCGGGACGAAGTCGCTTGCACCGCAACACAACTCGGCCGCTCCGTCGACGTCGACAGCCTGCTCGCGCTGATGAGACTGGACCACCTGGCCGGCGCCAACCCGTTCCAGTTGTCCGGCGGCGAGCAACGCCGACTGGCCGTGCTGGCGGCCCTTGCGCATCGGCCCGCAGTGGTGCTGCTGGACGAGCCGACGGTCGGCCAGGACCGGCACACGTGGGCCGCGGTGGCCGGGTGGTCGCTCGCCGCGCGAGATGCCGGCGCAACGGTCGCCGTTGCGACCCATGATCACGCTCTGGTCGAGCTGTCGGACACCGTCATACAGCTCAAGAACGGGCAGGCCGTCGGATGAAACACGTGATGCCGCAAGCGAATCCGCTCGCCCTGTTGACCTTCGGCTTTACCGCTGTGCTTGGGTCGTTCCTGATCGACCGGCCGATCACCGCCCTGGTCGTCGTCGCCGTGTATGCCGTGCTGGCGCTGCTCTGTGTGCCGACCTGGCGGCCGCTAGGTTGGCGCCTGGTCGCGGTCGGCTTCGCCGCCGTGTCGCTCGGGTGGTCGTCGTGGCTCCTCGGCGGCCGCGACGTGTCGATCGCCACCACCGCAGCCGGCCGCATCCTGGTGCTCGCGCTGCCAGGCGTCATCGTCGCTGCGTTCATCGACCCGATGCGGTTCGGTGACGCATTGGCCCAAAACCTCCGTCTGCCAGCGCGTTTCGTCGGTGCTTTCACCGCATCGCTCACTCGCTTCGACCGTCTCGGCGAGACCTTCGACCAGTTGCAACGCACCCGCCGGATCCGCGGTTTCGGGCCGTCGCGCAACCCGCTCTCGCGGGTCGCTGTGACCGGACCGCTCACCTTCGGGCTGCTCGTCTCGGCGATGCGCGGCGCGACCCAGCTGTCGCTCGCCATGGACGCACGCGGCTTTGCGACAGCGCACCGACGCACCTTCGCCGAACCGTCTCCGTGGCAGCGGCGCGACACGGTGGTGGTGGTCATCGCGATGCTGGTGACGATCGCCCTGCCGGCCGCCATACGCCTGGCCTGATCATCGCGAGTGACGACTCACCAGTTGGCTTCGGTCGGCGCTTGCGGCAGACGCAGACCCGCCGGGTGATTGATGTAGACCGTGCCGCCGCTGTGCGGGACCCAGACGTTCTCGAACTGCTCGCGCTTGTAGGTGACGCGGACTTCCTTGTTGTCGGCGATCAGGTGCGAGGCGGGGTCGTTCATGACCGGGTCGCCATCCGCGGTGAAGCCGACCAGCACCATCAGGTGGCCGTTGGTGGAGTAGCCCGCGCCGTCCAGCTCAGAGCTCTTGAAGGAGACCGACGTGATCACCGGCATGCCGGCCGCGATGAACGGCTCGGCCTCGGCGAGACTGCGCAGCCGGGTCACGAAGCCCTCCAGCCCGCGGCTGCTGGTGTATGCCGTGTTGAACGGCCAGTTGCCGCAGCCCTCATAGACGTAGTCGTAGGTGTTGCGGGCGGCATAGTCGACCTGCGGGTCCTCGTATGACGGGTCGACCCACGACAGCTCGGCAGCGCTCGGCCCTCGCTTCCAGTAGGCCAGCACCATCGATGACGAGGTCGGCGAGCACCATGCCTCTCCCCCGTTGTCCCACTGCGGGTACTCGCCGGCGTGCTTCTCCTGGGAGAAGGTCGGCACGTCCAGGATGTGCTCGCGACCGAGCGTGAACGCACTCACCGGCACCGTCGGGTCGTCGGGGAGTGCGGACGAGACCGCGCCCAGGAAGCGCACCGTCGGTGTCAACGCCGTGCCGTGTGGACGCAGCAACTGCACTCGTAGCTGGATGTCGGACAGCGTGTGGGCGTCATACATATGCAGGGTGTCGGTCCACACGGTCGCGTAGTCCGTGCCCTGTCCATCCAGCGACTGCCGTTGTATGGCGCCACCCTGTGCGGGGTCGCTGCTGCACCAGCGGCCCATCACGAACCAGTCGGTGAGTGTGCCGTCCTCGGCATGGCCTCGAGCGTTGACCTCGATCCAGGTGCCGTTCGGAGTGTCGGCGTTCCAGGAGCTGATTAGCTCGGTCAGGCCGAAGCCGTTGGTCCGCCACGGGGACGTCCAGGTGCTGACGTCATACAGCTTCGTGGGAGCGTTTTCGACTGTGGGGTCAGCGAATTCACGAGTTCCGGACGGACGAGAGATCGTCAGGTTTTGCTGGTCGAAGTGCACGCCGGAGCCGGCGCCGTGCGCCCATGCCTGCGCCCCGGAGAAGCGGTGGTAGCGGATGTGCCGAACACCCGGCGCCGCGGCCGCGGTGTGCGTCGCAGCGGACGCGACCGGCGCACCGAAGAGCAACGCACCTCCGGCCGCCATACTGCCGAGCACCACCTGGCGGCGAGTCGCGGAGGGCAGGTGCACTGTGGGGAGCAGCACGGAACGATCGGACATGATCCAGACTCCTTGAGCCGTAACGGAGAGGGTGATCCGCCCAGTCTTGCGTAAAGGAAGCCCGCCAACGGCAGATCCGCGCAAATAGTTTCCGCATACCGTAGCTGCTATCCAGCGCCAGCCACGATGTCGCGGATGGCGCCGGAGAACGCGCTGCTAGTGCTCGGTATCGGCGTCCGGCGCTGCGACATCATGCGCGTCGTGACGACTCCACAGGGCAGCATCGGGTTGCAAGTGCAGGACGAGCGCGAGGCAGATGAAGCCGAACCCCGCCCAGGGTTCGAGGATGGCAAGGCCGACTCCGATGGCGAAGAGACCCAACGCGATTAGTGATCGCCGCCGCACCTTTCGGTATTCGTCCGGCGTGAATCGAGCCCAGGTCCGCAGGATCTCGCGCTCGAAGAGGTTGTAGACACCATCGGTGAGCACGAACAGGGCTGCGTAGACAATCACCGGAACCGACGCGAGCTCTGACTGCGCGATCCATGCCGTCGCAAAGGGCAGCAGGGAGACGAAGAACAGATGGCCGAAGTTCAGCCACACCAGGCGGAGAGTCGGCGTCTGCACGTAGCCCATCAGGTAGTGATGGTTGATCCAGATGATCGCAATGAACACGTAACTGACCAGGTACGTGACGATCGTCGGCCATAAATCCAGCAGGGCGGGGAAGGTCGGCGACTGCGGCGGGCGCAGCTCCAGGACCATGATCGTGATGATCACGGCGAACACTGCATCCGTGTAACCGGAAAAGCCTCGAGCCGGTGCTGGGCATCAATCTCGCCACCACGACCTCCCTTCCCGGACTCGTCCGAGCTCAGTTCTCGCTCGAACGCTCCGATGGCCAGATTATCGACAACGGCCCCGCACGCTCGATGAGCGTGCAGGGCCGTTCGGTTCCTTGGACGGGCGTCGAATCAGTCCACCAGGGACCGCAGGACGTACTGCAGGATGCCGCCGTTGCGGTAGTAGTCGGCCTCACCGGGTGTGTCGATGCGGACGACCGCATCGAACTCGGTCTTCGTGCCGTCTTCCTTCGTGGCGGTCACGTGAACCGTCGGCGGAATGTCCTTGCCCTCGTTGAGCGCAGTGACCCCGCTGATGTCGAAGGTTTCGGTGCCGGACAGACCGAGCGAATCGATGTTCTGACCCTCGGGGTACTGCAGCGGCAGGACGCCCATGCCGATCAGGTTCGAACGGTGGATCCGCTCGAACGACTCGGCGATCACGGCGCGCACACCGAGCAGCACGGTGCCCTTGGCCGCCCAGTCGCGCGAGCTGCCGGTGCCGTATTCCTTGCCGGCGAGGACGACCAGCGGGATGCCGGCCTTCTGGTAGTTCTCCGCGGCGTCGAAGATCGTGGCCTGCTCGCCACCGGCGGTGAAGTCGCGGGTGAAACCACCCTCGACGTCGTCCAGCAGCTGGTTGCGCAGCCGGATGTTGGCGAACGTGCCGCGCACCATGACCTCGTGGTTGCCGCGCCGCGAGCCGTATGAGTTGAAGTCCTTGCGCTCGATCCCGTGCTCGGTGAGGTACTTACCGGCCGGGCTGTCGCCCTTGATCGAACCCGCAGGGCTGATGTGGTCGGTGGTGACCGAGTCACCCAGCTTGGCGAGCACCCGGGCGCCCGCGATGTCCTGCACCGGCGACGGGTCCTTCGCCATACCTTCGAAGTACGGGGGCTTGCGAACGTATGTCGACTCGGCGTCCCACTCGAAGATGTCACCCTCGGGCGTCGGGAGCGACTGCCAGCGCTCGTCGCCGGCGAAGACGTCGGCATAGTCCTTGATGAACATGTCGCGGTCCATCGAGGCAGCGATCGTCGACTCGACGTCGGCCGGGTTCGGCCACAGGTCCTTCAGGAACACGTCGTTGCCCTGCTGGTCCTGGCCCAACGGGTCGGACTCGAAGTCGAAGTTCATCGTGCCCGCGAGCGCGTAGGCGATGACCAGCGGCGGCGAGGCCAGGTAGTTCATCTTCACGTCGGGGTTGATGCGGCCCTCGAAGTTGCGGTTGCCCGACAGCACGGACACGGCCGTGAGGTCGTTGTCCTGGATCGCCTGGCTGATCTCGTCGGCCAGGGGGCCGGAGTTGCCGATGCAGGTCGTGCAGCCGTAACCGACCAGGTAGAAGCCGAGCTTCTCCAGGTAGGGCCACATGCCGGCCTTGTCGTAGTAGCCGGTCACGACCTGCGAGCCCGGCGCCATCGACGTCTTGACCCACGGCGGGACGGTGAGGCCCTTCTCGACGGCGTTCTTGGCCAGCAGCGCGGCCGCCATCATCACCGACGGGTTCGAGGTGTTGGTGCAGCTGGTGATCGAGGCGATCACGACTGCGCCGTCCTTCAGGCCGTATGCCGCGCCTGCGGCGGGCTTGACCTCGACCTCGCGGTAGTCGCCCTCGACGCCGTAGTTCTTGATGTCCAGGTTGAACTGCTGCTTGGCGTCGGTGACCACGATGCGGTCCTGCGGACGCTTCGGGCCGGCGATCGACGGCACGACGGTGGACAGGTCCAGCTCGAGTCGCTCGGAGAAGCGCGGCTCGACGCTCGGGTCGTGCCAGAGGCCTTGCTCCTTGGCGTAGGCCTCGACGAGTGCGACCTGGTCATCCGGGCGGCCGGTGAGGCGCAGGTAGTCCAGCGTCACGTCGTCGATCGGGAAGATCGCACAGGTGGACCCGAACTCGGGGCTCATGTTGCCGATCGTGGCGCGGTTGGCAAGCGGCACCGAGGCCACGCCATCGCCATAGAACTCCACGAACTTGCCGACGACACCGTGCTCGCGCAGCTGCTGGGTGATGGTCAGCACGACGTCGGTTGCCGTTGCACCGGAAGGGATTTCGCCGGTCAGCTTGAAGCCGACGACACGCGGGATGAGCATCGACACCGGCTGGCCGAGCATCGCGGCCTCGGCCTCGATGCCGCCGACGCCCCAGCCGAGCACGCCCAGGCCGTTGACCATGGTGGTGTGGCTGTCGGTGCCGACGCAGCTGTCCGGGTAGGCCTGCAGAGCGCCGTCGGCGGACTCGCGCGTCATGATGCCGCGGGCCAGGTGCTCGATGTTGACCTGGTGCACGATGCCGGTGCCCGGGGGCACGACCTTGAAGTCGTCGAATGCGGTCTGGCCCCAGCGCAGGAACTGGTAGCGCTCCCGGTTGCGGCCGTATTCGATCTCGACGTTCTTCTGGAACGCGTCGCGCGTGCCGGCGACGTCGATGATGACGGAGTGGTCGATGACCATCTCGGCGGGCGCGAGCGGGTTGATCTTCTTGGCGTCGCCGCCGAGCTCCTTGACGGCCTCACGCATGGTGGCCAGGTCAACGACACACGGCACACCGGTGAAGTCCTGCATGATCACGCGGGCCGGCGTGAACTGGATCTCGGTGCTGGGGTTCGCGGTCTCGTCCCATTGGCCCACGGCATTGATGTGGTCCTTGGTGATGTTGGCGCCGTCCTCGGTGCGCAGCAGGCACTCGAGCAGGACCTTCAGGCTGAACGGCAGGTTCTTGCTGCCCTCGACCTTGTCCAAGCGGTAGATCTCATAGGACTTCTCGCCTACGGCGAGCGTGTCCTTCGCTGCGAAACTATTGGTGCTGGTGCTCACGCCGACTCCTTCGTCTCTGGCACTCGTGGACGACTTTATCTTGACGTCAAGATAAGTTAATCACAACGGTCGAGGCGCGATCAGCGAAGGTCTGCCTAAGTCCCGCCGGCCGTTGGCCACGCCCCGATCTTCTCACCGATCGAGGGACAGCACCTCGGCAAGTTCGTCGCCGATCTCCTCCGAAACCACGATGCGAGCGATGCCGAAGTCGGCGCGCCACGACGCGAGTGTGGTCGCGATGTCCTCGGTGCGCTCCGGCAACAGTGCGAAGGCCCCTGCCGTCCGCAGCTCGGCGACGGACGGACCGTTGTTGTGCAAGCCGACCAGGCGCTCACCGACACCGATCGGGTTGACGACGAAGGTGATCCGTCGATCGTGTTCCAGGGCAACGCTGTTCGCGGCCTGCACCAGATGAGTCACGTCATCCGTTGTCGCTGTCGGGCGTATGGCGAGCGCGACTTCGTCGGCCACCTCGGCAGCGACGGCCAACGACTTTGGCCCGCCTGCTGCGACCGTGATTGACACCGGGGCCGGCAGCTCCGTTGACCGGACCGCCTGCGCCGAAGCCGCAATCCAGCTGCGAGACGCTCGGCCGTCCATCGACGGGCGGCCGGCGCGCTGCGCGAACTCATGGATCATCGGCAGGCCGGTTCCGAGGCCGAGTCCGAACCGGCTCCCACTCAACGCGGCGAGCGACCTGGTCTGATCAGCGACCTCGGCGGGATCACGCAACGGAGCCGCGAGGACGTGCGTTCCCACGTGCAGCGAGGTGGTCACCGACGCAGCGATCGCCATGAGCTGGAAAGGGTCGGCCGACCAAGGGTTGTCCGGGCAGACCACACCGTGGAAACCGGCGGCCTCGAGTTCGCGCGGCAGGGTGCGCCACGCGTGCAGGTCGGGCTGCGGGTTGACGATGACGTCGATGTCGGGAAGTTGTTTCGTCATACAACCAGCTTCGGGCCGTATGACGAGCTGCGCATCAGCCCAGTGTTGAGATCGCCGTGGAGCTGCACAGAATTCGGAGCCTCAGTCCGTTGCGGGCTCCAGGATCGCCACGCACTCGATGTGGTGGGTCATCGGGAAGGCGTCGAACGCACGCACCGACACGACGCGGTAGCCCGACTCGGCGGCGTACGCCAGGTCACGGGCCAGCGCGGCCGGGTCACACGCGATGTATGCCGCCCGACGCGGCCCTCGCTCCAGGACGTCGCGGATCACGGCACGTCCGGCTCCGGACCGCGGCGGGTCCAGCACGACTATGTCAACCGATTCGAGCGCATCGTCGACGACTGCGTCCCACCCGTCACGACCGATGTCGGCACGCTGCAGCGACGCGTGGCCGAGGCCGGTGAGGTTCGGCCCGGCGTCGCGAACCGCACGGGAGTCACCTTCAAGACCCAGCACGCGCCCTCCCGGCCCGACCGCATCGGCCAGGAACGCCGTGAAGACTCCGACACCGGCATACAGGTCCAGCGCGCGCTCCCCGGCCGCGGCTGCAACCCGTCCAGTGCTGCCGCGACGAAGGTCGCCGCAGCCCCGGGGTGCACCTGCCAGAAACCGCGGGACGAGACCCGAAAGCCTCGTGCCGCAACACCGTTCGGTGCGACGCGCTCGACGACGTTGGGAACACCGGAGTCACGCACCGGCAGGTCGACGGCCACGACCTCGCGGTCCGCGGCCACGGCCACGTCGACTCCCGTCACGTCCGGTTCGACCGACTCCGCGAGCAATCCTGTGGCGGCCACTTCGGGCACCGCGATCAGGCAATCGTCGACCGGGACCACGTCATGCGAACGATGCTTGCGCAGCCCGAGCCGCCGGTCCGGCGACACCGAGAATTCGACACGGGTCCGCCAACGCAGGCCCTCGACGTCGCCGGGGACCTGCTCGACGACGCCGTCCCAGTCGATCCCGGCCAGTCGGCGCAGCTGCTCACGCACGACGCGGGTCTTCAGCTCCCGACCGAAGGCGGCCGACGTGTGCTGCCAGTCGCAACCGCCGCAACCGCCGGGACCGGCGAACGCACACGGAGCGTCGCGGCGCTCCGGCGACGCATCCAGGACCTGCACGGCGTCCGCGCGCAGGAACCGCGACGCCGTGCCACCGTCAGTGACTCGTGCGACGACGCGTTCGCCGGGCAGCGCATGCCGCAGAAAGATCACCCGACCGTCGTGGCGGGCGACGCAGTGTCCCCGTGCGCGACGTCGCCGACCTCGACCTCGACCTCGGTGCCGACGAGCGAGTCACCTTGCGGTGCAACGCGTTTGTTACCGCGCCGCTGGTTGCCACGTCCCTTGGACGCCGGCCGTTTGCGCTGGCTCATCGATTCATCCTCATCGTCGTCATCGTCCCCGGCGGACAGAGCCCGGACGTGGTCCGTCGTAGTCCTGCTCGTGACCCTGGCTGGAACGCAGCTGCCACGGCACGCTGGCAACCAGGACTCCCGGGGTGAAGAGCAGCCGCGACTTCAACCGCAGCGCAGACTGGTTGTGCAGCAGCTGTTCATACCAATGGCCGACCACATACTCCGGGATGTAGACCATCACGACATCACGCGGGCTGTCCCGGCGAATCGTCTTGACGTACTTGATGATCGGGCGAGTGATCTCCCGGTATGGCGAGGCGATGATCTTCAACGTCACCGGGATCTCACGGCGCTCCCACTCCTCCTGCAGCGCTTGAGTCTCTTCGGGCTCGACGTCGACGGTGACCGCCTCGAGCACCGAGGGCCGGGTCGCCCGGGCGTAGGCGAGGGCGCGCATCGCCGGCTTGTGCAACTTGGAAACCAGCACGATCGCGTGCACGCGGGACGGCAGCAGCTGGTCGTCGGCCGACTCGGCGAGCTGCAACTCCTCACTGACGCGGGTGTAGTGCCGCCGGATCTGGACCATCAACGCGAAGAGCACCACCATCGCGGCGACCGCGTAGCCCGCGCCGTGGGTGAACTTGGTCAGCAGCACGACTGCCAGCACCGTGCCGGACATCACTGCTCCGACGGCGTTGATGACGCGTGCACGCTTCATCCGGGCCGGTGAGATGGGCGGGTTCTCCGCGCGCAGGTTGCGATTCCAGTGCCGGATCATGCCGATCTGACTGGTGGTGAACGACACGAACACACCGACGATGTAGAGCTGGATCAGCCGAGTCGGTTCGGCGCCATACACGATCACCAGCAGCATCGCCATGCCGGCGAGGATCAGGATGCCGTTGGAGTAGGCGAGCCGGTCGCCGCGGGTGTGCAGCTGGCGCGGCAGCCACCCGTCGCGGGCGAGGATCGAGGCGAGCACCGGGAAGCCGTTGAAGGCCGTGTTCGCGGCCAGCACGAGGATGACACCGGTCACGATGGCGAGGAAGATGACGCCGGGCGGGAAGCCGTGGAACACCGCGTGCGACAGCTGCCCGAGCACCGTGTCCTCGTTGTAGTGCGCCACCGGCTTGCCGTTCAGGAGCAGGTTGCCCGGGTGGTCAGGGTCCTGGATGTGTATGCCGGTCCAGTTGGCCAGAGTCACGATCGACACCAACATCACGACCGAGAGAGAACCCATCAGCAGCAGCGTCGTGGCGGCGTTCTTGCTCTTCGGCTTCTTGAACGCGGGCACCCCGTTGGAGATCGCCTCAACACCCGTCAGGGCCGCACAACCGCTGGAGAACGCGCGTAGCAACAGGAAGACCAGCGCGACCTGGCCCAGTGTGTCCATGTGCGGCTGCGGCGCCAGCGTGAACTTCGCGCTCTCGGCGAGCGGCAGGTCGCCGGTGAGCTTGCGGATGGTGCCGACGATCGCCAGCGCGATCACCCCGAGCATGAACAAATACACGGGTATGGCGAAGAAGCTGCCCGACTCGCGCACCCCACGCAGGTTCATCGCGGTCAACCCGATGATCAGGAACACGGCGACGATCACCTCGTGGCCGTGGATCGCGGGCAGCGCCGACGCGGCGTTCTGCACACCCGATGAGATCGACACCGCAACGGTGAGGGTGTAATCGACCAGCAGTGCCGAGGCGACTGTCAGCCCGGCCTTCGGGCCGAGGTTGGTCGTGGCCACCTCGTAGTCACCGCCACCGGACGGGTAGGCGTGGACGTTCTGCCGGTATGACGCCACGACCACAGCCATCACGCAGACCACGCCGAGCGTGATCTGCCAGGAGTGGGTGAACGCGAACGACCCGCCGGCCAGGCCGAGGGTCAACAGGATCTCGTCCGGCGCATAGGCGACAGACGACAACGCGTCACTGGCGAAGATCGGCAACGCGAGCTTCTTCGGCAACAGAGTGTCGCCGAGTTTGTCGCTGCGCATCGCGCGACCCACGACGAGGCGCTTCAGCGCGCGACCGGTCCCAGACACAACGCGTGAGTGTAGGACTGTTCGCGGGTGAACCGGACATCCTCCACCTGCTGGGCATCGGCGAGATTGATCACAGCGGGCCGTCCCGGCCCGTGGTGACGGCGCTCCGCCGGCGCTCAGGTAGCGTTCACTTCGTGTACTTCGTGATCATGGGTTGTGGTCGTGTCGGCTCCATGCTGGCGCTCAGTTTGGAGAAGCACGGGCACGAGGTGGCAGTCATCGACCGCGACGAAGCGGCGTTCCGGCGGCTCGGCCCGAGCTTCGAGGGGCTGCGTGTCCCAGGCATTGGCTTCGACCGCGAGACCCTGCTGCGGTCCGGCATCAAGAACGCCGACGCGTTCGCCGCCGTCAGCAGCGGTGACAACTCCAACATCCTGGCAGCGCGGGTGGCCCGCGAGACCTTCGGCGTGCAGAACGTGGTTGCGCGCATCTACGACCCGGGTCGCGCGGAGGTCTACGAACGGCTCGGCATACCCACCGTCGCGACCGTGCGCTGGACGAGCGACCAGATCGTCCGCAAGATCCTGCCGTTGGGCGCCCTGCCGTTGCACACCGACGCCAGTGGCAAAGTGATGATCGCCGAGATCCCGCCGCACCCGTCGTGGGTCGGCACTCGGCTGCAGCAGATAGAGGAGGCGACCGGCGCCCGCGTCGCCTATCTGACCCGACTCGGCGACGGCATGGTGCCCGACACCGACTCGGTCTTCCAGGAGGGCGACCTGCTGAACCTCAGCCTCCCGAGCGGACGCGTCCAAGAGATCGAAGACCTGCTCAAATCCGTCAAGCCGGTCGACTGACCCACGAAACAGCTGCAATCCCAAGGAGATTCATCAGATGCGAGTTGTTGTCGTCGGAGCCGGAAGCGTGGGGCGGTCGATCGCCCGCGAGTTGATCCTGCGTCACCATCAAGTGCTGATCATCGACAAGTACGCCGATGACGACCGCTCCAGTGCGGTCCCCGAAGCTTCGTGGCTGCTCGCCGACGCCTGCGAGATCTCCACCCTGCGGGAGGCTAACCTCGAGTCCTGCGAGGTCGTCGTCTGCGCGACCGGTGACGACAAGGTCAACCTCGTTGTCTCGCTGCTGGCCAAGACGGAATTCGGCATCAACCGCACCGTGGCCCGGGTCAACAACCCGAAGAACGAGTGGATGTTCGACGAGGCCTGGGGTGTGGACGTCGCTGTGTCGACACCGCGTCTGATGACCGCACTGGTCGAGGAAGCCGTCAGCGTCGGCGACCTGGTCCGGCTGTTCCAGTTCCAGCAGGGCAAGGCCACGATGGTCGAGATCACCGTGCCCGCCGACAGTCCCAACATCGGAGTGGCGGTCGGTCAGCTGCAGCTACCACCGGACTGTGTCCTCGTCGGCATCATCCGCGACAACGTGCCGATGGCGCCCGACCAGTACGACGCGATCGAAGGACAGGACGAGTTGTTGCTGCTGGCGACGCCCGAGGCCAAGCAGTCGCTGGGCGCCGTGCTCACCGGCCGACCCGCGGACCAGATCCGCACGCACTCGCCTGCCGGAGACTGACTCCCTATCGAGACTTGATCTCGTAGGACGGGTTGAAGATCGTCGGGGTGCCCTTGATGTAGGCGACGCGTCCGGTCACCTTCAGGTAGGTGCCGGGCTCGATGCCGGCGATCTTGCGGCGGCCGAGCCACACGAGGTTCATGGTGCGGCTGCCGTCGTCCAGGTCGACGACCATCGCGGGCACCGCGTCGGCCCTCGGGCGCAGGCTCACGCTGCGCACGGTGCCGCAACAACACGCGATCGAGCGGTCCGCCGCGTCGCAGATCGGGGTCGCACCGAGTTTGCGGGTCGTGGCCTGCAGGTCGTCGCTCTCCAGCAGTTCGTCCGACTTGGTCAGCCGGTCGGTGACCTTGCCCAGGGAGGTTTTCCAACTCATCTCAACGAACCTCGGTGATCTCCGGACCGCGCTCGAACGGCTTGAAGTCGTCCGTCGTGTGCGACTTGTCGCCGGTCTGGTCCGGCTTGGCGTCCGGGTTCTGCTCCAAGGCAGCGGCCTCGGCGTCGGCCTGTGTCTGCACGTCCTCGGGGATCTGCATCGGCAGCATCTCGCGCGGCGCACGGGGTTCACCGCCACGAGTGACGACCGAGCGACGCAGGAAGTCGACCAGCTGATTTCCGGTGGCTTCGTCCAGCGCCGCGTTGCCGGACAGCACGGCGCGCAGGAACCATCGCGGCCCGTCGACACCGACGAATCGGGCCGGGGCGTATGTCGTGCGACCGTCCGGGCCTTGCGTGGGCATCCGGGTATGCAACTCGATGCCGAGCGGCCCGAGCTTCTCCTCGGCAGTGCCGCCACCGCCGAGCAGGTTGTCGGCGATCTCGTCGCGGATGTCGTCCCAGACGCCCTTGCTCTTGGGTGCCGCGAAGGCCTGCACCTGACATGCCGCCCCGTCGATGACGGCCGTGATGCCGGTGATCTCCTGCCCGGCGTCATCGACGTCCAGGCGCAACTCCATGCCGGGCTCGGGGACGATCGCGACCGCACCGAAGTCCAAGTGGCCGTCCAGGTCGTCGACCTCCGAGCGGTCGAACGGGCCGCTCGAACGGTCCAGCTCGTAAGGGCGAGGCAGACGCGCGCGCTCGGCATCATCCGAGTCGGAATCGCTGTCGGCTGCGTTGTCGTCCGACACGTCGGCCTCGTCGAGTTCTGCAGCGGTGCCGGTGTCCGAGGCGTCGGTGTCCGACTCCTCGACCTGCTCGACGTCGGTGTCCTGCTCGGCCTCGGTCGCGACGTCAACCGTCTCGCCCTCTGTGTCCTTGGCCTTGCGCCGGAAGATTGCCACTGCGCTCGTGCCCCTTAACTGGTTGTCGGGTGGTTCGGTCGTGAAATGCGGGGTGATCAGCGGCCGCCGAAGCCGCCACTGTCCCCATGTCCAGTGTCGCCCCTGGCGGACTGCGGAAGCGAATCGACCGCTGCCCACTGGACGGCGACAACTTCCTGGACGACGAGCTGTGCGATGCGATCTCCGCGGTGCACCGTGAACGGTTCCCGCGGGTCGTGATTGATCAGGTTGACCTTGATCTCGCCGCGATACCCGGCGTCGACCGTGCCGGGGCCGTTGAGGGTGGTGATGCCGTGCCGGGCGGCGAGGCCCGAGCGCGGGTGAACGAAGGCGGCATACCCCTCCGGCAGTGCGATCGCGACTCCCGTTGCGATCATTGCGTGTTCGCCGGGAGCGATGGTCACATCGTCCCGAGCATGCAGGTCCGCGCCCGCGTCACCCGGCCGGGCGTATGACGGCAACGGCAGCTCGGGGTCGAGCTGCCGCACCGCCACCTGCAGTTGCTGCATCCGTCAGGCCGCGCACTCGGTGCAGACCGGCAGCCCGCCGACTTCCTTGGCCAGCTGGCTGCGGTGATGCACCAAGAAGCACTTGGAGCAGGTGAACTCGTCGCTCTGACGAGGAATCACCTGAACCGAGAGTTCCTCGCCGGACAAGTCCGCGCCCGGCAGCTCGAAGCCTTCGGCCTGCTCGGTCTCGTCGACATCGACGTTGGAAGTGCTCTTGTCGTTGCGTCGTGCCTTCAACTCCTCGATCGAGTCATTCTCGAGGTCGTCGTCGTTCTTTCGTGGGGCGTCGTAATCTGTTGCCATCGCGTGCCTTTCCCGTCTCGTCATCGCCCTGTCTGCACGACGGGGCGGAAGTTTTTCATGGTCTTCGGCCGCAATAACGCTGGACGCTCGCGTTTTGTGCCCGGACCGCGGGGATTTTGCCCCATCGGCGCGCACGAACATCACGCGGGGTCCGATGTTTGCCCCGCGCGGACCTCAGCGGTCGACCAGCGGAGCCAGTTTCGCGACCTGCTCAGCGCTGCCGGCGACGACCAGATCGGTGGCCGGAGCACCGCCCGATCGACCCTGCACGAGGCCTCCCGCCTCGGTCACGATGAGCCAGCCGGCCGCCAGGTCCCACGGATGTAGTCCGGACTCGAAATAGCCGTCCAGCCGGCCCGCGGCGACCGAGCACAGGTCGAGGGCGGCGCTGCCCGCACGCCGGATGTCGCGAACCTGCGGAATCAGCTCGGCCGCGAGCGCCGCCTGCTGCTTGCGCTTGTCGACGTCGTAGCCGAAACCGGTCGCCACCAGGCTCATCGCCAGGTCACCCTGCACCGTCACCTGTATGGCGGACGAACGACCGGCGTAGTCCAGGAACGACCCAGTGCCGAGCCCGGCGTGGAAGAGCTCGTCGGTGATCGGGTTGAGTACAGCGCCGGCCACCGGGCGCCACGCACCCGGGGTGTTGACGTCGCCGACGCAGGCGGCGACGGACACGGCATACGCAGGGAGCTGATAGAGGTAGTTGACCGTGCCGTCGATGGGATCGACGACCCAGGTGATGCCGGTCTCCGAGCGCCGCGAGGCGCCCTCCTCCCCCAGCAGCCCGTCACCCGGACGGGCGGCTTCGAGACGAGTGCGCAGCAACTCCTCGCTGCGCCTGTCCATGATCGTGACCACGTCGGTCGCGGTGGTCTTGGTCGCGGCGACGCCGAGGTGTTCGGGCCGCTCGTCGACGATCAGGTCGCCGGCCTCCCGGGCGACGGTGCAGGCAATGGTCTCCAGATCGGCGATCTCGTCGGCCGACAGTTGGATGTCGTTGTGGGTCATGGTGATCAGTCCTGTCCGCAGGCCGCCGGTTTGGCAATTCGAAGATTTGGGCAGCATCCGGCCGCGCAGACCGACGGCATCGCCTCACCCGGCCAGGCGATGGCATCCACCCGCTCACCGCGTGCTTGGGCGGCACGCTCCTCGACCAGGTCGATCAAGCCCATCACGAACTCCGCATCGGTGCCGACGGTCGGCACTCGCGTCATACGCAGGCCGACCTCGGCCGCGGTCTCGGCGGCTTCGGTGTCGAGGTCGTGCACGACCTCCATGTGGTCGGACACGAACCCGATCGGCGCAACCACCACGTCGGTGACGCCGCTGCCGGCGAGCTGCCGCAGGTGGTCGTTGATGTCCGGCTCGAGCCACGGTTGCTCAGGTCGGCCGGATCGGGAGCAGAACACCAGCGCGCCGCTCAGGTCACGGTCGAGGGTGATTCCCGCCTCGTCGAGGATGACGTGCGCAATCTCGTCGTGCTGGTGCTCGTAGAGGTTGCCCTCGCCGTCGCCCGGACCGGAGGTGTCGTCCATCGCGGTCGGGATCGAGTGGGTGACGAAGACGACGCGCAGCTTGTCGTCGTCGTCCTGGCCGCTGGCGCGAACCGCGTCGGTGACCAGTCGCGCGTTCACCCGGGCGAAGCTGGGATGCGTGGCGTACTGCCGGATCTTGTCCACCTGCAGGCTGCGGCCCTCGTCGGCGAGTTGCTCGAGCGCCTCGGCGATGTCCTCGCGGTACTGCCGGCACGAGCTGTATGACGCATAGGCGCTCGTCGTGACCACGAGCAGCCGCTGGGCGCCGGAGTCCTGAGCGCCGCGCAACACGTCAGGCAGGAACGGCTCGCTGTTGCGATTGGCGATCAGCACCGGTGTGGAGAATCCGCGGCGACGCAACTCGGCACGGATCGCCTGCTGCAGGGCACGGGTCTGCCCGTTGATGGGACTGCGACCGCCACGGGCGTAGTAGTGCTCGGCGACCTCCGCCAGCCGCTCGTCGGGTATGCCGCGCCCACCGGTCACCCGGCGCAGGAACGGCATGACTTCGTCCTCCCCTCGGGGCCGCCGAAGGACAGGACGAGCACTGCGTCATACGGCTCGAGCGCGAGCGACTCCGCCGCCGGCTCCCCTGCAGGTTCGGGCGACCGTTCGGGGGCGGGCAACGGCGGGGCCGCCTGCTGTTCGATGGGTCGCGCGGTCGGATCTGGCGGCTCGGCGATCGGCGAGGACATGGGGTGGTCTCCTGGCGAGGGACGTGAGAGGCCGTCCTGGAGTGGTCGGCACGGCCAGCGTACGACTCTCGACAGGTCGCGTTTCGGCGCGCCCTGCGGGGTCCACACCGCGCGCCGTGGCATGGTTGGCTGCGGCTGATTGCAGCGGCGCTGCAGCAGCCGACGGATCCGAGCTGGACTCGGTGCACCACCGGCTACCTGGGAGAGACGCACATGCGGGAGTTGCGACTGATCGGTGTCCACGACGACGGCGAGCACCTGCTTCTTACCGAAGACGGAGACGACCGTTTCACGGTGCCGATCGATGACGCGCTGCGGTCGTCACTGCGACACGCCCGGCCGGTCCCGTCGGTCGATGTCGACTCGGTGCCGGTGCCCGAAGAGCTGCGACCCCGCGACGTCCAGGCGTTGCTGCGCGCCGGAGCGTCCGTGTCGGACGTCGCCGAGCGGGCCGGCTGGACTGTCGAGAAGGTTCGGCGTTACGAAGGCCCGATCCGCGCCGAGCGCGATCACGTCGCACGACTCGCCCGCGCGATCGTTGTCAGTGGCGGCGCCGCGGGCCAGGCCGACAGCACCTTCGGTGAGCGTGCCGAGCGGCGGCTGGACGGCCGTGGCGTCGACCCCGACGCGGTCATCTGGGACTCCTGGCGCGGGCGCGACGGCGACTGGACGGTCCTGTGCAGCTTCCCCGCCGGTGGCCGGCCGCGGCGCGCGACCTGGCACTTCGACGTGCGCAGCCGCACCCTCGAGCCGACCGACGACGAGGCGCGCTGGCTCGGCGAGGACGAGAGCACGCCCGGACCGCTGGCCTCCGCCCGGGAGACGTCGGTCTATGACGTCGAGGCCGAAGGCGGCCTGAACGCCGCCTACGCCCCTCAGGTGCGACGGGTGCGCGGTGGCCGGACCTCCGCGACAGCGGTGCCCCAGCAGCCCGCTCCGGCGGCCAAGAAGAAGACGGCTTCCAGCTCCGCCGACAAGGACAGGACCGAGGCCGGCGAGCGCCCCGTCGACCTCGTCGCCGCGATGCGCGAACGCTCCAAGAACCGCCGTCGCAAGGGTCGGGCAGCGGCGCACCAGGACTTTCCCGAAGATGCCGCTCCGCGCGAGCAGCTCGACACCACCGGAGACGGACCGCCGGTCGGGTCACACCCTCGCGAAGACGACCCCACCGACGCCGAAGACGTGACCGGCAAGTCGGGCGACAAGGACGCCGGCCAGTCGGGCGACAAGCCGTCCGTCGAGCAACTGGGTCACGACCCCGTGACCGGCACCGCGGATCTGTTCGCAGACCTGTCAGTCGACGAGACCACGGCGAAGGCCGCCGAGCAGGAGAGGGAACCTGCCGAGCCCGCTCCCGACGACGTTGACGAGTCCGCCGCCGACAACGTCGACGAGTCGGAGGAGCCGGCGGCGGAGACCGACGACAACGACGCGAAACAGCCGAAATCCGCACGGCCACAAGCGGTTCCGCGGGAAACCGGCACCGTTGTCCCCGACCGGCCGAGCTCGGCGCGCAAGGGTCGGCCGAGCGTTCCCAGCTGGGACGACATCATGTTCGGTCGGCGCCCCGGTCGCGACTGACCTCGACTGCGCGAGACCTACCGCCAGCCGCCGGGACGCTGCTGGCCGTCCCTGCCGGTTCCGTCCGGCCGATGCTTGGACACCTCACTGCGGCGAACACCGATCGTCTCGGCCTGGTCAGGCGGCCGCCGTTCAGCGGGCATTTGCTCGGCGTCAGGCTGCTGATCGCCATACGTCCCGGGGGTCTTGTAGGTCTCCGGCCCGGCGTTCTGCTGCGGTCGGCCGACCGGTCGACGACGAACCGGACGCGCTGCGGCCTCACGGACCCGCCCCGGGACGGGCAGCGAGCGCCCACTGTTCCAGATCAGCACGACGGTCGCCCACGCCACCAGGACCACCGCGGCGATGATCATGCCCAGCGTGGCGTTCGTCGGGATCGCGACGGCGACGATGCCGCCGATGACCCAGGCCAGCTGCAGCAACGTCTCGGAGCGCCCGAAGACGCTGGTGCGCATGTGCTCGGGGACGGTGTCCTGGATCTGGGAGTCCAGTGCCAGCTTGCCCAGCTGCTGACCGGTGCCGGCCACGAAGCCGACGGCTACCGCGGTCCAAATAGTGAAGTGCGCGGCGGCGATCACCACCATCAGTGCATCGGCGATGAGCGTCCCGAGCACGATCGTTTTGGGTGAGGCGATCTTCAGAGCCGCACCCGCGACCGTGCCGACCGCGTTGCCCGCACCGGCGGCGCCGAGCACGAGAGCGAGCAGCAGCGTCTCCTTGCCCTCCCAGCCCGGGAACGGGTGGCTGCGCACCAGGAACGCGAGAAAGATCGTCAGGAAGCCGGACAACCAGCGCAAGCCGGTGTTGGCGCGCAGCGCGGTGACGACGGCCGGACCGATGCCGTGGCTGGTCGCCTTGCCGGTCGTCAGCCCTGCAGGGGCGGGCTCCTCACCGACACTCGAGTCGACTCGAGGCGGCAACAGGATCGCCATCACGGTGCCGATCGCGAAGAGCAGCGCGCCGACCCGCAGCGACCACGCGGCGCCACCGAGTTTCGCGGCACCTCCGGCCAGAGCCCCGGCCACTCCGGCGCCGATCACACCGGCCAGCGACAACCGGCCGTTCGCCTTCACCTGGGTGAGTTGTCGTGGGAGCACCCGAGGAACCGCCGCCGAACGCGTGACGAGGTAGGCCCTGGACGCCACCAGTACGCACAACGCCACCGGGAAGAGCCAGACAGAATTGTCATCGATGGTCTCGGCGAGCACCCAGCACAGAAAGGCGCGGATGGCCAGGGTGAAGCCGATCGCCCAGCGGCGGCCGTGGCGGAAGCGATCCAGCAGCGGGCCGAGTAGAGGAGCCACGACGGCGAACGGCAGCATCGTCAGGAGTAGGAAGAGCAGCACCTGGCTCTTGGCCTGCGCCGACGAGACCGAGAAGAACACGGTGCCGGCCAGCCCGATCGTCACGGTCGCGTCGCCGGCCGAGTTGAAGGCGTGGACCTGGATCATCCGGGCGAGACCGCTCTCCCCCGCACCTTGTGCCTCGCTCGCCTTGCGGGCGGCATACACGGTCTTCTTGCTGGCGTTCGCGGTCAGGCGCGCCATCGCTCCGGCGCCGCGCACGACTCCCCGACCGGCTGCGCGCGCGGTGTCACGTCCGCCGTGCTGGGCATCGTCCGAAGGTCCCGCAGTCGGCTCGCGGTCCTCATTCGGGTATGTCGCATGTTCTTGCGTCCGGTCCGCTCGCGGCGCCGGCGCAGGCCGTCGCTGTCCCGGCTGTCGCCCGGCCCAGGGGTCGGTGGGCGACGTGCCCGGAGGCGTGCGGCGCGGCGGCATCGGCCGGGTACGCGGTGTTTGCTGCACGGGCTCGGTGAAGGCTCTGTCACGGTCGTCGCGCCGGCGTTGCCTGCCGGAACGCCCGTCACGTGTCATGTGCCCATCATGCCAAGAGGCCGATCAACACCAAAGGAAGCGCGGCGCGGCTGGGAGCCGGGCAGCGGGCACAGGTCGAGATCGAAGGGCAGCACTTGGGCCGATATGGACTGCGCCCGCGCGGCGTGTGACGTCATACGACGCATGTAGTGACGGCGGCAGAGGACTTCATACTCCACGACCGCCGACCTGCCGTGCGCGGTGTCGCCGACGACGACCTGCTCGCCTTCGACAACCATGTCGCCGTCGACGACGCGTGCGTTGTGCGTGGCCCGTTTGCCGCACCAGCACAGCGCTTCGACCTGCGGAACCTGGGTGCGATCGGCCAACTCGATCAGCCGGCGGGACCCGGGAAAGAGCTGGGCGCGGAAGTCGGCGGTGATGCCGAAGGTGAAGACGTCGATGTTCATCTCGTCGACGAGGCGGGCCAGTTGCTCCACCTGCGCGGGCGTGTAGAACTGCGCTTCGTCACAGATGAGGTAGTCGATGACCCGGCCACCCGTGGCCTGTTCGACGACGGCCTCCCAGAAGTCGAGGGAGTCCTCTACCTCGATCGCCTCGTGCGACAAGCCCAGCCGGGAGGACAGCACCGCGACACCGGCCCGGTCGAGCTTGGTGAACACCAGCCCGTGACGCCCGCGACTGCGGTGGTTGTGATCCATCTGCAGGGCCAGGGTGGACTTGCCGCAGTCCATGGTGCCGGAGAAGAAGACGAGTTCAGCCACGATCGAACAGCCTACGAGGCGGGCTCGGTTGAGCGCTCACCGTGCCGGGAGATGGATGAACGGAACCAGCTGTTCGGCGTCGGTCAGCGAGCCGTGCTGACCGATCAGGCTGACGATGCGCGCATTCATCACGCGTGTGTCGACGAAGCCGATCGGTGCCTGGACAGCGACGATCACATCACCGAACCGCGGCAACACGTCCGGTGACACCGGGCCGAAAAGCCCCGCTGCGATGGCCTCCTCGCGGGTCATCACCCAGCCGTCGTCGCCGACCCGAGCCGACCAGGTGGCAGCCACATCCGCGGCTGCCCCTTCTCGGCAGTAGAGCTGCACGCCACGGGGTTCGCCCCCCACCAACGCGACTCCGGCACGCAGTTCGCGGTCACGCGCGATGTCGGTCTTGGCGGAGTCCGGCACATCGACCATGCCGTGATCGGCGGTCACGGTGAGTGACGTGTCATCCGGCAGCAGGGTCCGCAACCGACGCAACTCACTGTCCAGCAGCTCCACGGCCTCACCCCATTGCCATGACTCGCAGCCGTGCTGGTGGCCGGTGCGGTCGACCTCACCCCAATAGAGGTAGACCAGGGCGCGCGGGGTCGCCCGAGCGGCACGAACCGCCGCGTCGACCGAGGACGGCAGGTCGCGCGTGCCCGCGAACCGGGCACCGCGCAATGCTGAGATCGTCAGACCCGACCCGTCGAACTTGGCCGGTCCGACCATGGTCACCGCGATGCCGGCCGCAGCGGTCTGCTCGAAAACCGTCGGGTGGGGTTGCCACTGCATCGGGTCAGGGCCGCCGATCCAGTCCAGTTCGTTGAAGAGCCGGTCGCTGCCGGGCACCCGCACCTGGTATCCCGCCAGGCCGTGTGTGCCCGGTGGCAGGCCGGTGCCGAAGGTGCCCATGCTGGTGGCCGTCGTCGATGGGAACCCCGCCGTCAGCACTCCGGGTATGGCGGCACCCTGACCGGCGGCCGAGACGCGCAGGAACGGCGCATGACCGGAGCGTCGGCGCAGCAGGTCGGCGCCCAGCCCGTCGGCAAGGACGACGACGGCACGTTTCGCGGTCGGAAGCCGGGCCGCGGTTGCGGCCGGGGACAGCAGCGGGCCGTCCAGCGAGGCCACCACGCGCGGCAGCACTCCGGCCAGTCCTCCCCCGTCGTATGACGGGGTCGCAGCCCAGGTCACCGGCCGATGGCGGCGGACAGCGCCGTCGAAAACACCTGAGCCTGCTGCAGATTGTCGTCGCCATCCGCGTCGGCGCTGACCCGGACCGTCACGTCGTCACCGGTGATGGTCCCCTCGTAGCCGTGGTCCGCGTCGCAGGTCGGATCGGCGCAGTTGGCCGGCAGCAGGTCGACGCGCGACACCGCGCCCCAGGAGATCGTCAGCGTCACCTCGCGGCCGAAGGAGCCCTCGACATACTTCTCCGGGTCGGGTACGACCCGCCCGAGCATGACACCGCGGACGCAGGACAACGGCACGGTCTCACTGGTGGCCGTCGCGACCATCCCGAGGTGCTGCACCGGCGAGTCCGGCGTGGGCGCATGGTCGTCGGCGTGAGCCAGGATCAACCGGCTGCCGGTCAGGACGAAGACCGTGACGTGGCGCCGGACCGTCTCGCTGTCGATCGTCGTCTCCGCGTGCACCAGATGCGAGGTGATGCTCTCGGTGCCGACCGCGGCGGCCACGACGTCGGCCACCAGCAGCGGGAAGTAGCCCGCTTGCTCAATGTCGGCGAGGAGCACGGCCGGCAACGCCGACGCGGTGATCTGCTTACTGGACGAAGACATGTCGGTCATTGTCGCAGGTTGGTGGTCCGGCCGAAGGACGGCTATGAACGCCAGCGATGACGGCCGGGTGAGGAACGAATCTAGGTGTCAGTTTTCGGAAGTGAGCGGCGTCCGGAGTCGGTGCGGAGCACCGGGGGCGCGACCATCACCGCGGCACCGAGGACTTCCAAACCACCCGCATGGGTGTTGACCGGGTTCAGCTCCAACGACGCGACGTCGGGCAGGTGCTCGGCCAGCACGGAGATCCGCGCCACGACATCCTCCAAGGCCGCCTGGTCGACGGCCAGCCCGCCACCGCGACCGTGCAGCAACGGTGCCGCACGCACCGAGTTGATCAGGTCACGCACGTCGACCTCGGTCAACGGCGGGATCCGGTAGGCGAGATCGCCCATCACCTCGGTCGGCGCACCGGCCAGGCTGAAACGCACCACCGGCCCGAAGAGCGGGTCCTCACCGGTCGCCACCACGCACGGGATGCCGGGGACCGCCATACGTTGCACGACAAGGCGATTGGCGTGCAACGGCGCCAAGCGTTCGTCGAGGGTGCGGTAGGCGTCGCGGACGGCGTCGGCGTTCGTCAGGTCCACCCGGACCGCCGTGACCGGCTGGGTGCGCACCAGTGGCGACACCGACTTCACGACGACCGGGTAGCCGAGTTGATCGGCGACCCGCACCGCTTCGTCGGCGGACCGCACGGGGGTGTAGGGCCACACCTCGATGCCGTATGCCGCAAGGAGGTCGCGTGTTTCCGGCGGCGTCAGCGGACGACCGTCGGGTGACGCCTCGAGCACCCGATCGACCAGTTGCTCGGCGGCGGCCTTGTCGATGCCCTCCGGCAGCACGGGAGCGCCCCGGTCGGTCGCGCGCCATTCGCCATAGCGGGTGGCAGCCGCAAGTGCTCGGACGCCGTCCTCGGGCACGGCATACGACGGCACGAATCGCTCGACCTGCGTCTGCGGATCGGGCGCCGCCAGCGCCTCGCTCACGCCGCTGATGCCGAGAAATGTTGTCAGAGACGGCTTTTCGTGGCGAGCCGAGACCTTCGCCAGCGTGGTCGCCAGACCGATGCCCTCGATGATGATGGGTTGCATCAGCGACGTGACGACACTGTCGACATCGGGGTCCGCGAAGGCGGCCTCGAGGGCGACCTCCAACTGCGCCGGGGTGCACTCGGCCGGCAGGTTGACCGGGCCGTGTGCGATCTGCAACCCCCAGCTGATCGCGTTATCGGCAGCGAGTGCCCCGAGCGCGTCGGAGTTGCCGACGATCGCGACCCGCGGGCCGCGCGGGATCGGCTGATTGACCACCAGCTGGGCCACGTCGAACATTTGGTGCAGGTTCTCCACGCGTATGACGCCCGCCTGCCGCAGCATCGATTTGAACGCATCCGGCGAGGTGTGCGTCGGACGCACCCGGTGGCCCGGTGGCACGCCATACGAGGAGACACCGGACTTGACCACGATGACCGGCTTCTGCAGCGACAACCGGCGCGCGATCCGCGAGAACTTGCGCGGGTTGCCCATCGACTCCAGGTAGAGGCCGACGGCCTCGGTGCTGGGGTCGTCCATCCACCCCTGCATGACGTCGTTGCCCGAGACGTCGGCGCGGTTGCCGGTCGACACGAAGTCGGTCAGGCCGAGCCCCCGGCGGTCGGCGAAATCGAGCACCGCGATGCCGAGCGCCCCGCTCTGCGCGAAGAGGCCGAAGCTGCCGTTGCCGGGCATCTCGGGGGCGAGTGTCGCGTTCATCCGCACGTCGTCGCGGGTGTTGATCAACCCGAACGAGTTGGGGCCGGCCACCCGCATGCCGTGACGTCGAGCGGTGCGCACCAGCTCGTCCTGCAGCTGCGCACCCTCCGGTCCGGCCTCGGCGAACCCGGCCGAGATCACCACAAGTGCCTTCACGTCGTGCTCCGCACAGTCGTGCACGACCTGCATGACTTCGGCCGCGGGCACCGCGATGACGACCAACTCGACAGGACCCGGCAGCTCCTTGACGCTGGGATGCACTGTCGCGTCACGGAGTTCGTGGTGGACGTTGCGGTTGACGGCATACAGGGCACCGGTGAATCCGCCGGCCTGCAGATGCTCGAAAACGCCGCGACCCACCCCGGTCGGCCTGGCGCCGACACCGACAACCGCGATCGATGACGGTGCCAGCAAGGAACGCATGCTGCGTGCCTCCGCCCGCTGCTCGCGGGCGGCACGGACAGCCTGTGACTGCTCGGTCGGCTCGATCCGGAAGGACAGCGCCATGACCCCGTCGTCGAACCGGCGCTGCACGGCGAAGCCGGCGTCGGTGAAGACCGACATCATCTTGTGGTTCTGCGGCAACACGTCGGCGACGAATTCCTCGACCCCTGCCTCAGCACCGATAGCGGCGAGGTGCTCCAGCAGCACCGAGCCGACCCCGCGGCCCTGGAAGTCGTCGGCGATGTTGAAGGCGACCTCGGCCCGCGGCCCATCCGGGCCGGCCAGTCGGTCGTAGCGGGCGACGCCGACCATCCGGCCGCCTGCCTCGACGATGAGGGCGACCCGCTCGACGTAGTCGACGTTGGCGAAGCGCGTCGCCTCACGGTCGGACAGGTGCTTCAGCGGCGCGAAGAAGCGCAGGTAGATCGACTCGTCCGATTGGCGCTCGTGGAACTCCTTCAACAGGTCCACGTCGTCGGGACGGATGGGGCGCACCTGAGCCACCGATCCGTCCCGCAGCACCACGTCGGCCTCCCAATCACGGGGATAACCCGGTGGCAGCTCGCCCGCGGACGTGTCGTCGGTCGGGCTCATTCGGGGCCCCCGCGAAGTATTCGGAGGAGCAGCGCGGGGGAGAAACTTCGTGGGGTGTTTCTCATGGCTTGAGCATGCCAGGTCCGGGCGTCAGTTCCCCTGGTGCCGCGGGTCGACAAGTGTCCAGGTCTTGCCGTAGTCGGTCGTTGTCCAGAATCCAGGTGTGGCTGTGGCTCGCGGCACGGCGTAGAAGATGCCGCCGCCGGCACTGGCGGTCCAGTCGAAGCCGGTGGCCGGTACCTTCGCGCCCTTGGGGGTGGTCGCCGGCCCGAAACCTTGACCGTTGGTCGAGAACATCAGGCTGCCGTCGCCGTTCGGCGCGGGAACGCCGGCGATCTCCCGCGGTCCACCGGCCGACGCGACCAGATGCTTGGCATCCGCGGCTGCGAGCCACACCTGACCGAGACGTGGCAGGGTCAGTGCGCCGGACGACACGCTCTTCCAGGATTTCCCGGCGTCGTCGCTGCTCACGATGGTGTACGACGTGTGGCTGGTGCCTGAATTGGTCGGCTTGCACAGGGCGAAGAGCTGCACCTGTGTGCTGTTGTTGGTGGCCGGGGTGACCGACTGCAGCGCGGTGCCGCCGCAGTCACTGGGGCCGGACATGGCGGTCAACTTCGAACCGTCCAACCGCAACGGCGCGACGGGCTTCGCTCCGTCCACCGCCGTCAGCTGCACGAAAGCCTGACCGTTCTGCACCACAACGTTGCCGGCTCGGATCGGGCTACTCGGTGTCATCTCGACTCCGGAGTCGGAGATGCTGCCCTTTGCCGGGTCGAACCGGGTGACGTGGATCGGACCATTGCACTCACCTTGCCCACAGTTGTCTGCGCTGAGCAGGACGGCCTGACCCTGGTTGATCTCGACATCCAGGACGGTGGTCCCGGGGTGGCTCATCTTGGTGAAGCTGGCGCCGCTGTCGCGTGTCACCCACAGGTCACCGCCGAAGACGTAGCCGGTGCTCGGGGTGGCAAAGCGCGTCTGGCTCAGCGCTCGCTGCGGCTGAATCTGTGGGACCGCGTTACCGGTCGCAGCAGACACGTCGGTACCGGTGAACTTGTGCACCGCCGCCCAGCTTCGGCCGTTGGTGCCCGACTTCAGCAGCACCGGGCAGGTGTCGCCACCGCAGGCCTGCGAGCCCAACGCGTAAAGGACGCTCTGGCCGGCATAGCTGACCGACCAGGTGCGGAAGCTGTCGGGCACGCTGGTGGGCTGCTGCTGAGGGGACACGGATGACGGACTGGACGTCGGCTCTCCGGACTGAGCCTTGTCGGTGGCGCCCACGATGGCTTCACCGCGCTGCACACCTCCGCCGATACCGTTCTGCTGCCACAGGAAGACCGCGAAGATCGCAATGATGGCAACGGCGGCGCTGGACAGCATGGCGAGACGGTTGCGTCGACGACTCGAGCGACGAGAACCGCTGAGGATGCGCTGCCAGTCCAGGTCGGTCGCACGCTCGTCGCGCACTTGCCCCCGGGCAGCGGCGAAGAACTCGGCGACCGCATCGTGCTCGGCCCCCGTCTCCGCATCGTGCCGCTCCTCGTTCATGCCGTCACCTCCAGACGTTGCGCCAACAGCTTCCGGGCGTCATGCAGATCACGCTTCACCGTGCCCTCGCTCTTGCCGGTCTGCAGGGCGACCTGCGCCACCGAGAGGTCGGCGAAATAGTGCAGCAGCACCACCAGCCGGAAGCGCTCGGGCAGCGACTCGACCGCATCGCGGACGGTGAGCCGGGTGGCGGCGTCGAGCCCGGGTGCGGCCACGTCGACGGCTCGCCCGCTGCCGCCCATGAACTTCTCGTATGCCGACGCCTCCCGGCCGCGCTTGCGCCAGTGATCGCGCACCTGGTTGGCGGCAGCCGTGTAGAGCCAGGCACGCGGGTCCTGCACCGAGTGCCAGTGCGTCATCAGCTTCACGAAGGCCTCCGTGGCCACGTCATGGGCCAGGTCTCGGTCGCCGATCAACTGCGTGGTCCAGCCGACGAGACGTCCGAAGTGTGCGTCGTACACCTCGCGGACGGCACTTTCGACGGCTGCTTCCCCCGAAGCCACCCATCGCCACCTTTCCCGTGGGACGCGGACAGCAGCGCGCTGGCCGGTGATCGTCGCCGTCATACCTGTGCAGACGCCGCAACGGCCCGCACGGTTGGTTGCCCGCCACATGTGCGTAGTTGTCCGGCCGGAATCAACGACCGGCCAGCCGAAATCGTAACCCGCCGCACTGCATAGGCTTCGAACCATGGAGTTGCGTGACGCTGTGCTGCAGCGGCGGATGGTGCGCCGGTTCGATCCCGAGCAGGATGTCCCTCCCGAGACCGTCCTGCGGCTGCTCGAACTGGCCGTGCGGGCGCCGAGCGCCGGATTCAGCCAGGGCTGGGACTTCGTCGTGCTGCGCGGCGACGAACGTGAGGCGTTCTGGGCGGCGACGACCGATGACGGCATACCCGACTCGTGGCTGCGCGGCGTCAGTGCCGCACCTGTGCTGATCGTGTGCTGCTCGGACAAGAACTCCTACCTGCGCCGTTATGCACGCGATGACAAGCCGTGGAAGGACGAGTCCGAGGAGCACTGGCCGGTGCCTTACTGGGACGTCGACACCGGTATGGCGGCGATGCTGATGCTGCTGGGCGCCGTTGACGAGGACCTGGGTGGGCTCTTCTTCGGCGTGCCGGTCGAGCGTCTCGATGCGGTGCGGGAAGCGTTCGACATACCGGCCGATCGCGGGATCGTCGGCGTGGTGGCGATCGGTCACCCCGCCGAGTCGAAGCCGTCCGGTAGCACCCGGGCAGTGCGCCGGCGCGACTTCGGCGAGGTCACGCACTACGGCCGGTTCGGAAGCGCCACGCACTGAGCGTCAGTGAGCGGTGACCATGGAGGGGTCGAGAGCCGCCAGGTTCGCCGCGCCGGCCAGACCCATTGCGTGACCGAATTCGGCGGTGAGCTCCGCCAACATGGCGGCCACAGCGTCTCTGCCGCCGGCGGCCAGCGCCCACATGACGGGGCGACCCAGCATCACCGCGCGTGCTCCGAGTGCGAGTGCCGTCAGTGCGTCGAAGCCGTCGCGCACTCCCCGTCGACGATGACCGGCACCGAATCACCAACTGCGGCAACGATTTCGGGCAACGCCGCCGCAGTCGGGACAACGCGATCCAGCTGTCGTCCCCCGTGATTGCTCACCCAAACGCCGGCTGCGCCGGCATCGACACACGCTGTGGCGTCGTCCGCGCGCAGGACACCCTTGACGATGACCGGCAGGTGCGAGGCCTCGGCCACCCATGTGATGTCAGCGAGCGCGAGATCGGCCCGCTGGTCGATCAGTTGCCAGATGTCTGCGACGTCGGCCGGCAGGTGGTCTCGCATGTTCGTCAGCGCCTGCTCGTCGGTCAGCGGCAGCGGGCGGCTCAGCGCCGCACTACGGGCCCGATGCCCGACGTATGGCGTGTCCACCGTCAGCACCATCGCCGTCGCACCGGCCGCCGAGGCGCGCTGGATCAACGCCTCGGTGATGGTGCGCTCGCGCATCAGATAGACCTGGAACCACCACGGCCCACCGACTGCTGCAGCGATGTCCTCGATGCGCCGCGTCGCCCGGCTGGACACGACCATGGGTCCACCGACCGCAGCAGCGGCGGCGGCGGTCGCCACCTCACCCTCGGGGTGTAACAGGGCGTGAAAAGCGGTGGGGGCAATACCGATCGGCGTCCTCCAGCTCCCGAAGAGGTCGAGTCCCGTGGACACCTCGGAGACGTCACGCAACACGCGCGGTCGCAGCCGGTAGCGGTCCCAGGCATCGTGAGCCTCATGAAGAGTGCGCTCGTCCCCGGAGCCGCGATTGAGATAGCTCCAGGTGTCCGCCGACACGGCCTGCTCGGCTCGGTCGCGTAGTTCTTCCAGCTGCTCGTGCACGCACTCGCCTTCCTGGTGCTCACCTACTGTTGCTGACATGACTTCTCGCCCGGTGCGTATCGCCGTCCAGATCCAGCCCCAGCATGCGTCATACGACCAGATCCGAGACGCCCTCCGCCGAGCCGAGGACCTCGGCGTGGACGTGGCGTTCAACTGGGACCATTTCTACCCCCTCAACGGTGACCCGGACGGCCAGCACTTCGAGTGCTGGACGATGCTCGCGGCCTGGGCGGAGCAGACCTCCCGGATCCAGCTCGGCGCGCTGGTGACCTGCAACAGCTACCGCAACCCTGACCTGCTCGCCGACATGGCGCGCACCGTCGACCACATCTCGAACGGCCGCCTCATCCTCGGCATCGGCTCCGGCTGGTTCGAAAGAGACTACGAACAATACGGATTCGACTTCAAGACTGCCGGTCGACGGCTCGATGACCTCGCGGCCGCGCTCCCGCGGATCGAGTCCCGGCTGGCCGCCCTGCATCCGACGCCGGTCGGCCCGATGCCGATGCTGATCGGTGGTGGTGGCGAGAAGAAGACCCTGCGCCTGGTCGCACAGCACGCGAACATCTGGCACACGTTCGCCGGCGCGGAGGTCCTCGCGCACAAGCTCGACGTGCTTCGCGGTCACTGCGACGCGATCGGCCGGTCGGTCGAGGAGATCGAGGTCTCGGTCGGCGTCGGTGGCCGCGGTCGGGACGGCGGTGTCCCCGGTGCGCCCGAGGTCGAGGGCGAGCCGTTGCTCAAGCTGGGAGCCAGGCTCTTCACCATCCCTACCGCAGGCCCGGAGTTCGACTTCGCGACCCTGCAGGACTGGGTCGTATGGCGGGACCGCATCAACGCCTGACGGCAGGCCCGGGCCTCATCCGGAAGCCGAGTCCCGGGCGTGCCGTTCAGCAGCCTGCAGGTATGCCGCGGTAGCGCGGCTCTGGGCCAATCTCGCGAGCGGCCCGGCGAGTTGCGTGAACCAGCGCGCCGGCCGTGACCAGTGCTCGATCTCCAGCTGCACAGTGCCGTCGGCCCGACGTTCGACCACGAAACGTTCTTCGCCTGCTTCGGGATGGCCCTGCAGGGTGCCGTAGGTGAAGCCGAACCGGTCGCCGTCCTCAAGGACTTCGACGACTCTGGCAGGTGCGTGGAGCCGAAATCGGCCGATGCCAGGCGCCATACGCACCTCGACACCGACCTGCGCGCTCGGACCGGACGACCACACGTCCCGCCATACCGCGCGCTGGAGGCCGAAAGTCATCACGAACTCAGCGAGTTCCGGGAACGAACCGGCGATGTCGCGTTCGACCTTGGCTTGTCGGTAGCCGTGCCCGGACGAGAGATCCGTGCGCCGGTAGTTTGGACGCATCGTGCCGACCTCGTCCGTCATACCGCCATCCAATCAGGGTGTCGCTCCGCGTTGCGGTCGCCGTGTGAGAGAAGATGATCGGCGCAGACCCCGCGAGAGCAGCAGGACACCTGAAGGGCAGTAATGGCGCGCAAGAAGACGAGTGACACCGAGTACATCGACGATGCGCAGCAGAACATCATCGACATCGATGTCGATGATGAGATGCAGTCGGCATACCTCGAATACGCCTACTCGGTCATCTACTCCCGCGCCATCCCGGACGCGCGCGACGGCCTGAAGCCGGTGCAACGCCGCATCCTCTACGCGATGGACGAGATGCGGCTCTACCCCGACCGCAACCACGTCAAGTCCTCGCGTGTCGTCGGTGAGGTCATGGGTAAATACCATCCGCACGGTGACACCGCGATCTACGACGCGATCGTCCGGCAGGCGCAGGACTTCACTATGCGGCTGCCGCTCGTCGACGGCCACGGCAACTTCGGCTCGCTCGACAACGGCCCGGCTGCGTCGCGTTACACCGAGGTCCGGCTCGCCGGCGCGGCACTGGAGCTGACCCGATCGCTGGGCGAGGCCACCGTCGACTTCGTTCCGAACTACGACGAGAGCGAGCAGCAGCCGGATGTTCTGCCGGCCGCTTTCCCGAACCTGCTCGTCAACGGCGCCAGCGGCATCGCGGTCGGTATGGCGACCAACATGGCGCCGCACAACCTGGGCGAGGTCGTTGCCGCCGCGCGCCACTTGATCACACATCCGGACTGCTCTCTGGACGACCTGATGAAGTTCGTGCCGGGCCCAGACCTGCCGTGCGGCGGGCGCATCGTGGGCCTCGAGGGCATTCGGGACGCCTACCTGACCGGTCGTGGTTCATTCCGGACGCGAGCCACCGCGACCATCGAAAACCTCACGCCACGAAGGAAATCCATCGTGGTCACCGAGCTTCCTTACATGGTCGGCGCGGAGAAGGTCATCGAGCGGATGAAGGATCTGGTCCAGGCCAAGAAGCTGCAGGGCATCTCCGACGTCAACGACCTGTCCGACATGAAGGGCATGCGGCTGGTCATCGACGTCAAGAACGGCTTCAACCCCGAGGCCGTGCTGGAGGCGCTCTACAAGCACACTCCGATGGAGGAGTCCTTCGGCATCAACAACGTCGCGCTCGTCGAAGGGCGGCCACGCACGCTCGGGCTCAAGGAACTGCTGACCGTCTACGTCGATTTCCGCATCGACGTCGTGCGGCGACGCACTGCGTTCCGACTGAAGAAGGCGACCGATCGGCTGCACCTGGTCGACGGACTGCTCATCGCGATCCTGGACATCGACGAGGTCATCCAGGTCATCCGTACATCGGACAACGCCGCCGAGGCGCGTGGGCGACTCATGCAGGTCTTCGATCTGTCCGAGCCGCAGGCGGAGTACATCCTGGAGTTGCAGCTGCGCCGGCTGACAAAGTTCAGCCGGATCGAGCTGGAGAAGGAACAGGCCGAGCTGCGCGATTTGATCACCTCGCTGCAGGCGATCCTGGATGACGAAAAGCTGTTGCACAAAACGGTTTCCGACGAACTCTCAGCCGTTGTGAAAGCACACGGGACGCCACGTCGCACTGTGTTGCTGGAGGGCAACGGCACGAAGGCAGCTGCGACCGCAGCTCCGCTCGAAGTCTCCGACGACCCGTGCTGGGTGCTGCTGTCCTCGAGCGGCCTCCTTGCGCGCACCACTGATGCCACGCCACTGTCCAGCGACGGATCGCGCCGCAAGCACGACGTCGTCACGTCACGAGTGCTGACGACCGCCCGTGGCGACTTCGGTGTGGTGACTTCGGACGGGCGGATGGTGCGCCTCAACGCGATCGATCTGCCGACGCTGCCCCCGACCAATGACGCCCCAGTGCTGGCCGGCGGAGCGCCTCTTGCGGCATACATCGACCTCGCCAAGGGTGAGCAGCCGCTCGCGCTGGTGTCGCTGTCGGCCGAGTCGAGGGGCCTGGCGATCGGGACCTCTCAGGGCGTCGTCAAGCGCGTCAACCCGGACTATCCGAGCAAGGACTCGTTCGAGGTGATCTCCCTGAAGGACGGCGACCAGGTCGTCGGCGCGGTCGAGGTCGTCACCGGCGAGGAAGACCTGGTCTTCATCACCTCCGATGCTCACCTGCTGCGCTACAGCGCGAATCTTGTTCGACCGCAGGGGCGTTCGGGCGGCGGTATGGCGGGCGTCAAACTCGGATCAGCAGCTCGCGCCCTCTGGTTCGGCATCGTCGACTCATCGGCACCGGCGGTGGTCGTGACCGGCGCAGGTGCGTCCGGCGCATTGCCGGGCACCGGACCCGAGTCGGTCAAGGTCAGCTCGTATGACGAGTTCCCGACCAAGGGTCGCGCCACCGGCGGCGTGCGCTGCCACCGCTTCCTGCGCGGCGAGGACGAGTTGGTCATCGCCTGGGCCGGCACCGCGCCTGCCCGGGCCGCAAGCCCGACCGGTGCCGCCGTCGAACTGCCCGCTGCGGACGGCAAGCGGGACGGCAGCGGCGTGCCGCCGGCCGGTCAGCTTGCGGTCATCGGCGGCTCGTTCTCGACCCCACTCGCAACCGACCGAGAGGAGTAGCGCGGCACCGAGAGGAGTACGGAATCAGACCGATTCCGCACTCCTCTCGGTCCATCGGTGCTCCTCTCGGTCATTGATCACCGCACGCGGACGGACGGCTCCGTAACCTTGCAACCAACAAGGCATCCCGAGAGCCAGACAGGAACTTCAGCACTATGACCACACACGCCGACCCGCAACCGCCGTCCGCCTGCTCGGTGCAATGGGATGACGCGGCAATGCCGGCGTGGGGCACGGCGTCATACGCGCGCTTCTGGGTTTGCCTGGAGCAGAACGGTCCGTGGGGACACAGCGCGATAACCCAGTCGCACCTCGATCCGGAGATCGGACGAGCCCTGGAGCGTGCCTGCGCGGACCACGGTGGCCGGATGCTGCTGATCCGCCGGCCGGGACCGCACGCGGACGAGCCGCACGAAGGAGCACACCGAGTGCTGATCGCGGGCTGCCTGGACCGCGACCCTTGGTTGTTGACGGGTGAGGTCGACGATCCGGCCCAATTGCTGGGGTTGCCATGGGAATTGCTACTCGAGGATGACCCCGACGCAGCCACCGAGCACTTGCCGGAGTTGGAGGAGACCCGCGATCCGGCGATGCTGATCTGCACCAACGGCAAGCGCGACGTGTGTTGCGCGGTTCGGGGACGGCCGATCGCCCTCGGCCTGGCCCAGACGCACCCCGGGCTCGTTTGGGAGTGCTCGCACACCGGCGGGCATCGCTTCTCCCCCACCGGCATCGCGCTTCCCTCCGGGCAGACCTATGCGCGGCTGACACCCGAGCTGGCCGAGGTCGCCCTGGCGGCCGAACGCCGGCACGAAGTGCCAACGGAGTTGGCAACTCCCGTCCACGATCGTGGCCGCAGTTGCTTCCGCGCCCCTCTGCAGGTCGCCGAATCCTTTGTGCGACAACAGATTTCGGAGTCGGTACTGACTGCACTGTCTGCGACAGGCGCAGCGGCGTCCGACGGTTCCTGGGAGTGCGACGTCACCCACACCGATGGCCGCACCTGGTCCGTGCGGGTCACCGGTGAGGAAGGCCGCGAGCTGAAGGCGTCGTGCGCCAAGACCGCGGTCCCGAGCAATGTATGGCGCGCACTGCTCGTGGATTAGCTACAGCCTGAGGTACATCACGTGCAACCCGACCAGACCGTCCCGCGGATGCCGGAAAGCCTCCGGCACAGTGCCGATCACGTTGAAGCCCAACGATTTCCATAACACGACAGCCGCTGCGTTGGTCTCCACCACAGCGTTGAACTGGATCGAGTGGTAGCCCTCGTCACGGTGCCACTGCACGACATACTCGCCGAGCAATCGGCCGACGCCACGGCCACGTGCTGCCGGCGCGACCATGAAGCTTGCCGTCCCGACGTGCGATCCCGGACCTGGCCGATTGGGTCCCATTTTCGCCGAGCCGAGCACCGCGCCACTCTCGTCGACGGCGACGACGACCTGGCCCGGCGGCGGCTCCATCCAGATTGAGCGGCCGTCGTCTTCGGGAAGGTCCGGCAACAGCGAATACGTCTCACCCGCCTCCGCGACCTCCTGCACGATCGGCCAGATCGCCGACCAGTCAGCATCAGTTGCCCTGCGAATGCTGATCATTCGCCTGACAACCCGTCGATCGACTGCCGGATCAGGTCGGCGTGCCCGTTGTGCCGGGCGTACTCCTCGATCATGTGAGTCATGATCCACCGCAGCGTGAACGGGTCCCCGCTGCGGCCGTCCGGCTTCACCGACAAGGTGTCGAAGCCGTCGGCCGCAAGCGCCCGTTCGATGCCGGCATCGGCGATGCGCACCGACTCCTCGTAGAGCGCCGCGATCTCCGAGGGCGTGTCCTGGTCGGCCGAGTGCCAGTCCCAGTCCGCGTCGTCATCCCAGTCGACCGACGCCCACGGCTCGGGCTCGTCTGCTCCGTGGAGCACCTGGTGGAACCACCACACCTCGACGAGCGCGAGGTGCTTGACCATCCCGCCCAGTGTCATGTCGGATGGCGGCAGCGTCGCGCCAAGCTGCTCGGTGGTCAGGCCACCGGTCTTCCACCGGAACGTGTCGCGGTGGTAACGCAGGAAGCCCAGCAAGGTGTCGGCCTCATTCGCGTGCGGTGGTGGATCCACGCGAGCTGCCGGATCTCGTTCGGGTGTGGTCGCGGCTTCGGAAGTCATGGACGCCACGCTAGGAGCAATGAGTGACACCGCGCCATCGAGTTCTTCCCCCGGATCGTTCTAGGCTGCTGTCATGGTGAGCATCCGGATTGCACAGGACGAAACGGCCGATCAGCTTCTCTCCACTGACCCCTTCGCCCTCCTGATCGGCATGTTGCTGGATCAGCAGTACGGCATGGAGCACGCCTTCCGCGGCCCCGCGAAGATCGTCGACAAGCTCGGCACGCTCGACCCCGGCACCATCACAGCGCAGGACCCGGAGAAGTTCGCCGACCTGTGCTCGACGCCACCCGCCATACACAGGTATGCACGCTCGATGGCCGGACGCGTCCAACAGTTGGCGCAGGTCGTGCTGGATGAGTATGACGGCGACGCGTCCCGCATCTGGACGACTGCCGACAGCAGCGCAGAGCTCCTCAAACGACTCAAGGCACTGCCCGGCTACGGCGACCAGAAGGCGCGCATCTTCGCGGCGCTGCTCGGCAAACAACTCGATGTCACGCCCGACGGCTGGCGTGAGGTGATCGGCCCGTATGCCGAGCCCGGCTCGTTCCGCTCGGTCGCTGACGTCGTCGACGACGTGTCGTTGCAGAAGGTCCGCGAATTCAAGAAGAGCGCGAAGGCCGCAGCGAAGGCTAAGGCGACGAAGTGACCGATCGCCACGTCGCCGTCATCCTGTTCGACGGATTCGAGCTTCTCGACGTCTTCGGACCAGTCGAATTGCTCTACGTGACACCGGGATTCACCATCGGCTACTACGGGCCGCAGCGTGGCCCGATCGCCAGCTCGCAAGGCGGCCAGGTCGTCGCCGAGCACTCGTATGACGAGCTGATGGACCCCGACATCATCCTGGTGCCCGGCGGCGTGGGCACGCGACGACTCGTCGAGGACGACGCGTTCCTGAAGCAACTGAAAGCGATCGGCACGTCCGCCGACCTCGTCACGTCGGTCTGCACCGGCTCGGCGTTGCTCGCGGCTGCCGGCCTGTTGGAGGGCTACCGGGCGACCAGCAACAAGCTGGCTTTCGGTTGGGCGTCGTCGTTCGGCACGACCGTGGAATGGGTGACCACAGCACGCTGGGTGCACGACCGCGACCGATGGACGTCGTCGGGCGTCGCTGCCGGGATGGACATGGCGGCAGCCCTCATCGCTGACTTGTGCGGCACCGAGGTTGCGCGAGATGCGACGGTCGTCACCGAGCTCGAGGTCCACACCGACAGCGCCTGGGATCCGTTCGCAGCGGTCCACGGCCTGGCGTGAGGCGCTTCGCGCATCATGACGTCGAGGGATCCGGTCGCTATCGTGGCCGACATGTTGGTGCGGGCAGAGGTGACGACTGAACCCTTCGAGGGCGAAGGCGAGCTACCCGGTCATGTCCGGGCAGCCGCGGACGCCATGGTGGCCAGCGGCCTCGAGCCCGATCTCGGTCCACTGGGCACCGCCGTCCACGGTGACGCCGAGGTCGTCACGGCCGCCATACGCGATGCCGCCCGCGCGGCCCTGAGCGCCGGCGCGACGCGAGTGAGCGTGCAGGTTGAGCGGATCGATGACTGACCAGGCCTCCCCGGCGGAGGAACTCACCGCCGCGCTCCGACCCCTGCTGCGCCGCGTCGGCGCAGTCGTCGTCGATGGCACTCCGCAGGCCGATGACGTACCAATAACGCTGCACGGCAACACAATTCACGTCCGCGTGCTCGATGAACGCGATCTGTCCGATGGCCTGGCACGGCTGATCCAGACGGTCGAGCACGAACTCGGCGGCAACCTGTCGGAGCTACCCCGCGCGAAGAAGCAGCATGCCGTCCGCCTGCTGGAGGAGCGCGGCGCGTTCGAGATGCGACATTCGGCGGAGACCGTCGCCGAAGCGATGGGCATGTCGCGCTTCACGATCTACAACTACCTCAACCGCGTCCGGGTCGGCGGCTGAAAGGAACAAGCCGCGCGAGGAGTGCGGCCAAGAAAACTTCAACAACTCGTTGACTTGGATGTGACCTACGGCATACGCTCATCCACGCGATTAAATTTCATATGTCGAAATTTGTATTCCGTATAAGCGAACCAACGATGCCAGCGGCGACTACTCGCCCCACGCATCGAGGCACCGGTCCTTGCTTGACACCGGGCGCCTCGCGTGACCAGCGGAAACTCTGTGGCCAGGCCCCGCACCGTGCGAAAGTGCCTCTGCCACAACATCATTGATGTCCACCTGACCTCCGGAAGGACCGCTCGCAATGTCTGCTGCCACTGCTGAAAAAGCGCGCCCTCAAGCAAAACACCCCGTCGACGAAGTGCTCCCCCACAGCAACTCGCCGTCTACGGGCTCCAGCACGTCCTGGCGTTCTACGCCGGCGCCGTCATCGTCCCGATCCTGCTCGCCGGCGCGATCGGCCTGACCCAAGATCAGCTGATCCACCTGATCAACGCCGACCTGTTCACCTGCGGCATCGCCTCGCTGCTGCAGACCATCGGCTTCTGGAAGGTCGGTGTCCGGCTGCCGCTGCTGCAGGGCGTGACCTTCACCGCGGTGTCGCCGATGATCATCATCGGCGTCAACGCCGGTGGCGGTGTCAACGGCCTGCTCACCATCTACGGCGCGGTGCTCGTCTCCGGTGTGGTGACGTTCCTGCTCGCGCCATACTTCGGCAAGATCGTGCGATTCTTCCCGCCGGTCGTCACCGGCACGGTCATCACCGTCATCGGCTTCTCGTTGCTGCCGGTCGCCGCCGGCGACGCGCTGCTGCGCTGGGACCCCAAGACGCACTCCTACAGCGCCTCTGTCCTGAGCACCGACGCCCACGGCAACTGGCACCTGGCTGCGGGCGGCTGGCGGACGCTTTGCCTCGCGCTGGGGACCATCCTCATCATCGTCATCATCCAGCGCCTGTTCCGTGGCTTCATCCAGACCATCGCTGTGCTGCTCGGCCTGGTCATCGGCACCCTCGTCGCGTGGATGATCGGCGACGCGCACTTCGACTCGGTCAGCAGCTCCGGCTGGGTCGGTGTCACGACACCCTTCCACTTCGGTATGCCGAAATTCGCTCTCGCAGCGATCATTTCGATGGTGTTGGTCATGCTCGTGACCATGGTCGAGACCTGCGGTGACGTCTTCGCAACCGGCGAGATCGTCGGCAAGCGGGTGGACGGCGAGGACGTCTCCCGGGCGCTGCGCGCCGACGGCCTGGCCACCTTCATCGGCGGCGTCTTCAACTCCTTCCCCTACACCTGTTTCGCCGAGAACGTGGGCTTGGTCCGGCTCACCAAGATCAAGAGCCGGTATGTCGTGGCCACCGCCGCGGTCTTCATGATCATCCTCGGCCTGTTGCCCAAGGCCGGCGCGCTCGTCGCCGGCATACCGTCCAGCGTGCTCGGTGGGGCCGGACTCGCAATGTTCTCAACGGTCGCCGTGGTCGGCATCCAGACCCTCGGAAAGGTCGACTTCAACGACCATCGCAACGGCATCATCGTAGCGACCTCTCTCGGGCTCGCGATGCTGGTGACCGCGGAGCCGGGCGTGGCGACCCTATTGCCGAAGGACTACCAGGTTTTCCTCGGCTCGGGCATCACCATCGGCTCGATCGCGGCCTTCGCGCTCTACATGGTCTTCTTCCACGTGGGCACCAGCCGGGGTGCCGGAGTCGCCACGACCTCGTCCGGCGCCGTGATCGGCCTGACACAGGTCAACGCGATGCCCAAGGACGACTTCGTGCGCACCTTCGGACCGCTCTTCCAGGGCAACTCGTGGATCATCGAGGACGCCTACGTACAGCGCCCGTTCAAGGACACACCCGACCTGCGAGCCTCCTTCCAAGAGGCGTTGTTCTCCGCATCGGACGAGAAACAGCGCTCGCTCATCGCCGGCTATCCCGACCTCGGCAGTGTCGAGGTCGCGGACGGCGAAATCGGCGAGGCCTCCACCCGGGACCGGGCCGCCATCATGCTCAGTCAACTGCGCGACGACGAGCGCGAAGAGCTGTCGACGCTAACCGCGGCATACCGTGAGAAGTTCGGTTTCCCTCTGGTGACCTGTGTCCGCGATACGAGTTCCGTCGAGCAACTGGTCGAGCAGGGCCGCATCCGGCTGAACAACTCCCGGCAACAGGAACTGGTGACCGCGCTGCTCGAGAGTGCCAAGATCGCCGGGCACCGCTTCGACGATCTGGTCGCGGACGCCGAGCCGCTCAACGACGCACGCAGCAGGGTGGGGACGACGTCGTGAGTGTCACCGTTCTTGACGGCTGCACCGTCGTCACGGTTGACGCCGAGCGGCACGAGTATGCCGTCGGCCACGTGGTGATCGACGGCACGCGGATCCGGTCGGTTGGCCCGGGACGCTTCGTGCCGACCGGCGAGGACGCCGACGTCATCGACGGCTCCGGTTGCGTGCTCACACCGGGCCTGGTCAACACCCACCACCACCTCTATCAGTGGGCGACCCGCGGGTATGCCGTGGACGCAACGCTTTTCGAGTGGCTGACGGCGCTCTACCCGGTATGGGGCAACATCAACGAGCAGGTCGTCGGCCAGGCATCGGCGGCAGGCATCGGACACCTCGCACTGTCGGGCTGCACCACTGTGATGGACCACCACTACGTCTTCCCGCGTGATGGTGGCGACGTTCTCGGTGCCGAGATCGCGGCTGCCGGTGACGTCGGCGTGCGGTTCTTCGCCACCCGCGGCTCGATGGATCTCGGACGCAGCGACGGCGGTCTACCGCCGGACCACGTGGTGGAGTCGATCGACGAGATCCTGCGTGCCACCTCCGCTGCGGTAGAGACGCACCACGATGCGTCCCCCGACGCCATGGTCCGGGTCGGCGTCGCGCCGTGCTCACCCTTCTCGGTGACGACCGACCTGCTGCGCGAGGCCGCAACGCTGGCGCGTGACCGCGGGGTTCGGCTGCACACGCACCTGGCCGAGACGCTCGACGAGGAGGACTTTTGTCGCGAGCGCTTCGGGCAGACCCCGATCGACTACATGGAGTCGCTCGGCTGGCTCGGTGGCGACGTGTGGTTCGCACACGGAATCCACTTCGACGACAAGGCGATTCAGACGCTTGCACGCACCGGCACCGGTGTCGCGCACTGCCCGTCGTCCAATGCACGTCTCGGCGCGGGTGTATGCCGCACCCGGGATCTGCTGGATGCCGGAGTGCCCGTCGGGCTCGGAGTGGACGGTGCCGCTTCCAACGAAGCGACCTCGCTGCTGGAGGAAGCCCGGCACGCGCTGCTCTTCGCCCGATCCCTCGGCGGTCCGACGGCACTCGGCGTCCGGCAGGCACTCGAGGCCGCCACGATGGGCGGCGCCCGATTGCTCGGCTGGGACGACCAGATCGGCTCGATCGAGCCGGGCAAGCAGGCCGACCTGTGCCTGTGGCGGATGGACACGCTGGCCCACGCCGGCATCGCCGACCCGGTCGCCGGACTCGTCCTCGGCACGCCGCCACCGCTCGACCTCGCGCTGATCGCAGGTCGGCCGGTCGTCCGCGACGGTCATCTCACCCGTGTCGACGAGGCCGAATTGGCGGCCGGCGCTGTCGCGGCGTCCGAGCAGGTTCGAGCACCGGTGTTGACCGGCTGAGCGATCCCTGGGTGCGGCCCAACGACAGGCCCGACACCCGCACCGAATCCACCCGAAATCCTTGTTCAACAAATTGTTGAGCCGTACAGTTGAAGTAGCCCAAGGGTCCGGTCGTTCTGCATGGATAACCGGTCGGACTCTCCGACCGTCGTGCGGCATACGCCACACGAACCATGCGACCACCTGACCGGGATCTTCCGCTCCCGGCTCGAAAGGAGTCGCTGATGACCGAAGCCGCCACAGCGCTGGACGTGACCGTCAACGGGCAAGCACGTGAGTTCACCGATGCCGCCCACACCAATCTGCTGGACTGGCTGCGCTCCGAGGGGCTGACCGGCGCCAAGGAAGGCTGCGCCGAGGGCGAGTGCGGCGCGTGTTCGGTGCTCGTCGCACGGCCCGACAGTGACGGGGACACCACTCGCTGGACCGCGCTCAACGCGTGTCTGGTGCCCGCCGCCGCTTTTGCCGGCCAGGAGATCATCACCGCGGAAGGCCTGGGCAGCCCCGAGGCGCTGCACCCGGTGCAGCAGGAGATGGCTGTCCGCGGCGGCTCCCAGTGCGGCTACTGCACACCAGGATTCGTCTGCAGTATGGCGGCCGAGTACTACCGGCCGGGGCGGACGGCGTGCGGTCCCGAGGCTGTCGATGAACCGGAGCATGGAGCCAACGGCTTCGACCTGCATTCGCTCTCAGGCAACCTGTGCCGGTGCACCGGATACCGCCCGATCCGCGATGCGGCATACGCCCTCGGTGACGTCCCCGACGACGACCCGCTCGGCGCCCGCTGCAACGGCCCGGCCCCGGCCGCGTCGCCCACGTCATACGAGGCGGACGGACGTCGCTTCGTGCGGCCGGCGACGCTGACCGAGGCGCTGACCGTGCTGCGCGACAACCCCGACGCCGTGCCCGTGGCCGGTTGCACCGACTGGGGCGTCGACGTCAACATCAAGTCGGCACGCGCGGACCTGGTCATCGGGCTCGATCGGCTGCCGGAGTTGCGCGGTATCGAGGAGACCGAGACGTATGTCGAGCTCGGCGCTGCGCTCACCCTCAGCGAGATCGAGCAACGGTTGGACGGTCGCATTCCGTTGCTGGACCAGCTCTTTCCGCAGTTCGCGTCCCGGTTGATCCGCAACGGCGCCACGATCGGCGGCAACCTCGGCACCGGCTCCCCCATCGGTGACACACCACCGGCGCTGCTCGCCCTCGACGCCGAGTTGGTGCTCGTCGGACTCGACGGCACGCGGGTCGTGCCGCTCGCCGACTACTTCACCGGCTACCGGCAGACCGTCCGTGCTCCGGGGGAGCTGATCCAGTCAGTGCGGATCCCGCTGCCGCTCGCCGGGATCACCGCGTTCCACAAGATCGCCAAACGGCGTTTCGACGACATCTCCAGCGTCGCGATCGGTTACGCGTTCGATGTCGCCGATGGTGTCGTCCGCAAGGCCCGCATCGGTCTCGGCGGCGTCGCGGCAACGCCATTGCGTGCCACCGCGGTCGAAGCCGCACTCGAGGGCAAACCGTGGACCGCTGACACCGTTCGCGCTGCCGCTGCGCTGCTGCAGGAAGAAGGCACCCCGATGGACGACCACCGTGCCAGTAGCAAATACCGCCGGGCGATGCTCGGCACCTCGCTGCGAAAGATCTACGCCGAGTCGACCGCGAAGGAAGGTGTCGCATGAGCTATTTGTCCGAACGCCCCACGAAACCCGTTGTCGGAGAGACGATTCCGCACGAGTCCTCCGCTCTGCACGTCACCGGCAAGGCGCTCTACACCGACGATCTGGTCGGCCGTACCAAGGACGTTCTGCATGCCTATCCCGTGCGCGTCGACCAGGCGCACGCGAAGGTCACCCGTCTCGACACATCCCAGGCTCTCACCGTGCCGGGGGTTGTTCGAGTCCTCACCGGCGACGACGTGCCGGGGGTCAACGACGCCGGTGTGCACCACGACGAGCCGCTCTTCCCGACCGAGGTCATGTACTTCGGTCACGCGGTTGCGTGGGTGCTCGGCGAGACCCTCGAAGCGGCCCGGCTCGGCTCGGCAGCCGTGAAGGTGGACTTCGAGCCACTCCCCTCGCTCGTGCGAGTCACCGAGGCCATCGAAGCCGGCAGCTATCAGGGCGCGCAACCGACCGTGGCCCGCGGCAACGTCGACGAGGGACTCGACCGGTCCGAGCACGTCTTCACCGGCACGTTCGAGTTCGCCGGTCAGGAGCACTTCTATCTGGAGACCCAGGCGGCACTCGCGCAGGTCGACGAGAACGGCCAGATCTTCATCCAGTCCAGCACCCAACACCCGACGGAGACCCAGGACATCGTCTCGCACGTGCTCGGTCTGCCGGCGCACTGCGTGACGGTGCAGTGCCTGCGGATGGGTGGCGGATTCGGCGGCAAGGAGATGCAACCGCACGGGTATGCCGCCATCGCGGCCCTCGGTGCCACGCTCACCGGGCGCCCGGTCCGGCTGCGCCTCAACCGCACCCAGGACCTCACGATGTGCGGCAAGCGACACGGCTTCCACGCGGAATGGCGGGTCGGCTTCTCCTCCGACGGCTACCTCGAGGCTCTCGACGCGACGCTGACCGCCGACGGCGGCTGGAGCATCGACCTGTCCGAGCCGGTCCTGGCGCGCGCGCTCTGTCACATCGACAACGCCTACTGGATCCCCGACGTCCGCGTGCACGGCCGCATCGCGAAGACCAACAAGACGTCGCAGACCGCGTTCCGCGGATTCGGCGGGCCGCAGGGCATGCTCGTGCTCGAAGACATCCTCGGCCGCTGTGCACCACTGCTCGGCATCGATCCGGCCGAGCTGCGCCGCCGCAACTTCTACACCGAAGGTCAGGAGACGCCATACGGCATGCCGGTGCGTCACCCGGACCGGCTGGAAACAGCCTGGTCCCAGGTACTTTCATCGGGCGACATCTCCCGGCGACAGGCTGACATCTCCGCTTTCAACGCTGCGCACGAGGACACCAAGCGTGCCATTGCGATCACGCCGGTGAAGTTCGGCATCTCCTTCAACCTGACCGCGTTCAACCAGGGCGGCGCGCTCGTGCTGGTCTACAAGGACGGTTCGGTGTTGATCAACCACGGCGGTACCGAGATGGGCCAGGGTCTACACACCAAGATGATGCAGGTCGCCGCGACCACGCTCGGGGTGCCGCTGTCGACCGTCCGTCTAGCGCCCACACGGACCGACAAAGTGCCCAATGCCTCTGCCACTGCTGCCAGTTCGGGCACCGACCTCAACGGCGGCGCCGTGAAGAACGCCTGCGACCAGATCCGTGAGCGACTGACCGTCGTCGCCGCCGGCCGACTCGGTGTGCCGGCACACGACGTGCGCTTCGAGCAGGGCAACGTCATCGGACTCGGCACCGACGAGCAGATGACGTGGGAAGAGCTCATCAACATCGCCTATTTCCAACGGATCCAGCTGTCCGCCTCCGGCTTCTACCGGACTGAGGGGCTGCACTGGGACGCCACCACGATGAAGGGCACGCCCTTCAAGTACTTCGCGTATGGCGTCGCGGCGACAGAGGTCGAAGTGGACGGCTTCACCGGTGCCTACCGGACCCGTCGCGTCGACATCGTCCACGACGTCGGCGACTCGCTGTCCCCACTGATCGACCTCGGACAGATCGAGGGCGGCTTCGTGCAGGGCGCCGGCTGGCTCACGTTGGAGGACCTGCGCTGGGACGACCGGGACGGCCCCACCCGCGGCCGGCTCTCGACGCAGGCAGCGAGCACCTACAAGCTGCCGAGCTTCTCCGAGATGCCCGAGGTCTTCAACGTCGAGCTGCTCGACAAGGCCCACGAGGAAGGTGCTGTCTACGGTTCCAAGGCGGTCGGCGAACCGCCGCTGATGCTGGCCTTCTCCGTGCGCGAAGCACTCCGCCAGGCAGCCGCTGCGTTCGGGCCGGAAGGGACCAGCATCGACCTGGCCTCACCTGCCACCCCGGAAGCGGTCTACTGGGCGATCGAGCAGGCGCGCGACGCCCGGGCCGACGGTCACCTGACACAGGGGTTCCCGGGCGAAGTGCCCGCACAGCCCGGACCCGACGCGCGGCCGATGCTGGCCAACGCGGAGCGCGGCCAGTACGGCGTGCCGTCAGGAGTATGACGTGAACTGGTATGACGCAATCGGTCTGCTCCGAACGCAACGACGAGCCGCCGTCCTGGTGACCCTCGTCGACGTGCGGGGGCATGCCCCGCGGGCGGCCGGCGCGAAGATGATCGTCACCGCTGACGAGGTCTTCGACACGATCGGCGGCGGCAACCTCGAGGAGACCGCCGTTTCGAAGGCCCGCGCACTGCTCGCGGCGGAGGACGACCGGGAGCCGCAGGAGATGACGGTCGCACTCAGCGACAAGGCGCCGGCGACGCACGGTGTGCAGTGCTGTGGCGGGGAGGTGCGGGTCCTGTTGGAACCATTGCCGATTCGACCGTCGATCGCGATCTTCGGGGTCGGCCATGTCGGCCTCGAGCTTGCTCGCATCCTCAGCCGCCATGAGGTCGAGCTGCACCTCGTCGACTCCCGTCCAGCGCACCTGTCCCCCGAGCGGCTCGCCGTGCTGAACGACGCGATCGCGTCCGTCATACCGCATCCCGCACCGGTGCCCGAGGTCGTTCTGGGTGAAGTGCCGGCCGGTAGCCACGTGCTGGTGATGACCCATGACCATGCCGAAGACATCGCGATCTGCGACTCCGCGCTCCGCTGCGGGCACCTGGCCAGCATCGGTCTGATCGGGTCGTCGGCGAAGTGGGCCCGCTTCCGTCGCCGGCTGCTCGAGGAGGGCCACGACGAAGCCGCGCTGGCGCGGATCACGACACCGATCGGCCTGCCGGATCTGCCGGGCAAGGCACCGGCGACCATCGCACTCAGTGTGGCTGCCGACCTGGTGCGTCGTTTCGCCGACCTGTCGACCCCGGCGGTGACCCGATGACCATCTATCGAGCCACCGTGCTGGACACCCCGCTCGATCCGTTCACCGGTGGTGTGTTGCGGGCCGAGTCCGATATCGCCCTGGCCGTGAGCGACGGCACGATCACGGCGCGCGGGCCATTCGCCACAGTGCGTGCGGAAGCGCCCGACGACGACGTGATCGACCTGCGCGACGGCATCCTGCTGCCCGGTTTCGTCGACACCCACGTGCACTACCCGCAGATTCGCGCGATCGGCGGACTGGGCAAGCCACTGCTCGACTGGCTGGAGCACTCCGCCCTTCCCGAGGAGGCCAAGCTGCACGACGAGACGTATGCCGCACAGGTCGCCGACGAGTTCGTGCACGGCATGACCCAGGCCGGCACGACCTCGGCGCTGGTCTTCGGATCACACTTCGCGACCGCGGTCGACGCGCTCTTCCGCAGCGCGGAGCGCAGCGGAATGCGGGTGACGTCCGGCCTCGTGGTGTCGGACCGACTGTTGCGGGCGGACCTGCTGACCACGCCGGAACGGGCGTATGACGAGTCGGTCTCTCTCGCCGCCCGCTGGCAGGGCCACGAGCGCCTTCGGTATGCCGTGACGCCACGCTTCTCCTACTCGTGCAGCGCTGACCTGCTCGAAGCGTGTGGCGCGGCATACAAGGACATCGACAACGCCTGGTGCACCTCGCACGTCAACGAGAATGTCACCGAAGTCGCAGAAGTGGCAAGGCTTTTCGACGGCTCGAGCTACGTCGGCACCTACCAGGACCACGGCCTGCTCGATGCGCACACAGTGCTCGCCCACAACGTGCACCCCACCGATGCCGAGCTGGACATACTGTCCGCCAGCCGCGCGGCGGTGGCGCACTGCCCCACCAGCAACGCCTCGCTCGGCAGCGGCATGTTCCCGCTCGCGGGGCATCTGAAGCACGGCGTGCGGGTCGCGATGGGCACTGATGTGGGTGGCGGCACCGGCTTCTCGTTGCTGAAGGAAGGCCTGCAGGCCTACTTCATCCAGAGCCTGCTCAGGGCGCAGGGAGTCTCGCTCACCCCGGCGCACCTGCTGCACCTGATCACCGCCGCCGGTGCCGACGCACTCGGGTTGCGGGACCAGGCCGGTGACCTCAGCGTCGGCAAGCAGTTCGACGCGGTCTTCGTTGCGCCCGAAAGGAATTCGCCGCTCGGCGTGGGCATCCGCCACGCTGCCGACCCAGAGGACGCACTGGCAAAGATCTTCGCCATGGGCACCCCGGCCGACCTCGCACGGGTCTGGATCAACGGCGACCTCGTCAAGCAGGACGTCGTCTGACGTCACCGCTCGATCGGGTGCTCCTCGAGGTATGCCGCGGCGAGCTTCTTGGGTGCCCGGTCCAGCCATGCCTCGGTGACGACTTCGGTCAGCTCGTCGACGTCGATCTCGTCCAGCCGCACGAGCACCGCGGGGTAGCCGTCGAAGTGCGGGATGGTGAAGTAGATGCTCGGATCGTCAGCAATGAAAGCCTGTTTCACGCCTTCGTCCGGCACGCGAACACCGAGGATCTCACCGTCCGGCGCGGCATCGCCGAGATCGGCACGGTCCTTCTTGCCCAGCGGTCGCTCCCAGACGAAGCCCTTGCCCTTGACCCGCCACATGAGGTGGCCCCACGACACCTTCGTGTCCACCTCGGGCAGGTCAGCCACGATCCGACGGACGTCGTCCCAGGTCGCCATACTCGACGACTTTACGCGTATACCGCGGTCACGTCACCAGTTCTGGATCGACCTGGTCAGGATGCCCGCGATGTCATCCTCGGTCGGGGTCTTCGGGCAGGTGCTGAGTAGGCGTTGTTGCTTCATCACACCCGGCACCAGGTCAGGCACGTCGGACTCCGAGAAGCCAACAGCACCAATGCCATTGGGTATGCCGATGTCGCGCATCAGGCCGGTCAGAACGGCGGGCAGTTGCTCACGCGGGTTCGACTGCTCCGGCACCTCCGGACCCAGCAACGAAGCCACCCGGAGGTGTCGCTCCGGCGCCGCGTCGAACGAGAACCGGAACGCCTCCGGCGCAGTGAGCGACACGGCCATGCCGTGCGGCACCATCGGCTCGTCACCGGGATATCCCTTCGGTCGAAACTCCTTGACCTGACCGGCGATCGGATAAGCGTTCGCGTGCGGGATGTGCACCCCGGCGTTGCCGAAGCCCATGCCGGCGAAGGTCGCCGCCTGCATCATGTCCACTCGCGCCTGCTGGTCCTCCGCACCGTGCGAAACCGCTCGCCGGAACGCTCCGGCGAGCAGGATCAGTGCCCGCTCACACCACAGATCGGACACCGGGTTGGACCCACAGTAAGTGACCCGCTCCTCCGGCTGCTTCCTGCTATATGACGAAAACGGTTTCGCCGTAAAGGATTCGGCCGCATGGCAGACGATGTCCATGCCCGCAGCGGCGGTCACCTCCGGTGGAAGGGACATGGTCAGCGCCGGATCGACCACTGCCATCGTAGGTCGCAGCCGCCAGTGGCTGATGCCGGTCTTCACCCGCATCGACAGCACGTCCAGCACGCACATGGCGGTGCTCTCCGAGCCTGTCCCCGCGGTGGTCGGCACCGCGATCAGCGGCTTCAACTCCCCCGGCGGCACCTGCGCTCGACCGATCGGCGCGTTGAGGTAGTCGGCGAGCTCACCCGGGAAGGTTGTCAGTAGGTTCACCGCCTTGGCGGTGTCGATCGATGAGCCTCCACCGACTGCGACGAAGCCGTCCCACGGGCCTTGCGCGGCGGCATACTCGATCGCCTTGTTCATCGAGTCGTCGGTCGGCTCGACGTGGACTCCATCGAACAACTCGGCGGTGATGTCGTAGCGGCGCAACGCGTCCACAATGCGGTGCGCGACACCGCTCGCGGCGACGCCGGGATCGGTGATCACCAGAACTCGCGAAACGCCGTATTGCTTGAGGTCGTACCCGATTTCGTCACTCGCGCCGATGCCGAACTTCAGCGGCGGCGCACCCCAGGTGAAGATGGTCTCCGGCGAGTTAGGCATCGATGCGCTCTCGATCGAGCTCACGTGCCGAGTCGACGATGAAGTCCTTGCGTGGTGCGACGTCGCTGCCCATCAGCAACTCGAAGACCCGCTCGGAGTTCTCGGCGTCCTTCAGGGTCACCCGCCGCAGCGTGCGATGGCGCGGGTCCATGGTCGTCTCGGCGAGCTGCGAGGCATCCATCTCACCCAGGCCCTTGTAGCGCTGCGGCTGCTTGACCGTGCGGCCCTTCTTCTGGAACTGGCCGATCACCTGGCGCATCTGCTGCTCGGAGTAGGTGTAGATGACCTCGCCCTTTGCCCGCCCGTGCGCAGCGGTCTCGATCCGGTGCAACGGCGGCACGGCAGCGAAGACCCGCCCGGCTTCGACCAGCGGTCGCATGTAGCGGAAGAAGAGCGTCAGCAGCAACGTCCGGATGTGCGCGCCGTCGACGTCGGCGTCCGTCATCAGGATGATCTTGCCGTAGCGCGCCATCTCCAGGTCGAAGGTGCGACCTGAGCCGGCGCCGACCACCTGGATGATGGCAGCGCACTCGGCGTTCTTGAGCATGTCGCCCACGGAGGCCTTCTGGACGTTGAGGATCTTGCCGCGGATGGGCAGCAGGGCTTGGAATTCGGAGTTCCGAGCCGCCATACCGGTGCCGAGCGCGCTATCACCCTCGACGATGAACAGCTCGCTGCGTTCGGTGTCGTTCGACCGGCAGTCCTTCAACTTTCCCGGCAAGGACGAGGACTCCAGTGCGCTCTTACGGCGCAGCGTCTCCTTCTGGACGCGCGCGTGGATGCGCGCCTTCATCTCCGAGACGATCTTCTCCTGCAGCAGGGTCGACTGCGTCTTCAGGTCACGCTTGCTCGCCGTCAGCAACGAGGTCAGCTCGCGCTCGACGATCTTGCTGACGATCTGGCGGACCGCCGAGGTCCCGAGAACCTCTTTGGTCTGCCCCTCGAACTGCGGCTCCGACAGCCGGACAGTGATCACGGCGGTCATCCCCGCCATGATGTCGTCCTTCTCGACCTTGTCGTTGCCGACCTTCAACCGCCGGGCGTTGGTCTCCAGCAGTTTGCGGAAGACCTTCAGCAGCGCCTGCTCGAAGCCGGAGACGTGCGTGCCGCCCTTGGGGGTGTCGATCACATTGACGAAGGACCTCATCCGCTGGTCGTAACCGGTGCCCCAGCGCAGCGCGATGTCGACGCCGCAGTTGCGCTCAACCTCGGTCGGCGCCATATGACCCTGCGCGTCGAGCACCGGCACGGTCTCGGTGAACGTCGACTCGCCCTGCAAACGCCAGATGTCCGTCACTGCGGGGTCGGGCGCGAGGAACTCGGTGAACTCCGCGATGCCGCCCTCATGCAGGAACTTCTCCTCGACGGGACCGTCCGCTCCGGGTGTGCCCTCGAGGCCACGCTCGTCGCGCACGACGATCTCCAGCCCCGGCACCAGGAACGATGTCTGGCGGGCTCGACCGATCAGCCGGTCGAAATCGAACGTCGCGTCTCGCAGGAAGATCTGTGGGTCGGCCCAGTAGCGGATGCGACTGCCGGTCACGCCTCGCTTGACCTTGCCGACGACGCGCAACTCACTGCCTGCGGTGAACGGCGAGAATGGCGAGTCAGGGCTCGGACCCGTCTTCGGGTCGTCGAAGATGCCGGGCTCGCCGCGCCGGAAGCTCATCGCGTAGGTCTTACCGTCGCGGTCGACCTCGACGTCGAGCCTGGCGGAGACCGCGTTGACCACGGATGCGCCGACACCGTGCAGGCCACCGGAAGCGGCATAGGAGCCGCCGCCGAATTTGCCGCCGGCGTGCAATTTGGTGAACACGACCTCGACGCCCGACAGTCCGGTGCGCGGCTCGATGTCGACCGGGATGCCCGCGCCACGGTCGGCGACGGAAACCGAGCCGTCGGCGTACAGCGTGACCAGCACGTGCTCGCCGCGATCGGACAGCGCCTCGTCGACCGCGTTGTCGATGATCTCCCAGACGCAGTGCATGAGGCCCCGGCCGTCCGTGGAGCCGATGTACATGCCGGGTCGCTTGCGGACGGCCTCCAGGCCCTCGAGCACCTGAAGATGCCGAGCGGTGTATTCGCTCTTGGACGTGGTGGACGGGCTTGCGGTCACGAGTAGCGCTCTCCTGGCTGGTCTGCCGCCCGATCTCCCGAACGGCCTTGCTCGCTCGCAGGTTAACGCCCGGCCCTGACGATGCCGCGCAGGCACACGGCAGTCGACGCAGATGCCGGCGCGACAGGGCTGCTCCTATTCAGTTGACAGCACCGCCGGCCATCGAGTTAGGTATCTTGATGTCAAGATAGTTTCAACCGGGGGCACAGTGCGCAAACTGCTCGATCGAGTCCTGTCCGATGACCCGCTCATCCGGGCCATGTCCTATCAATCGGTGCTGTCCGCCTTCGGCGAAGGCGCATTTCTGACCGGCTCGGCGGTCTTCTTCACCCAGATCGTCGGCCTCAGCGCCAGCCAGGTCGGGCTCGGACTCACCATCGCGGGCATCGCGACCTTCCTGGCCGCGGTGCCGCTGGGCAAGCTGGCCGACACGGTCGGCACCCGCCGCACCTGGATCCTGGGCGCACTGGCTCAGGCGCTGCTCTTCGCCGCTTGGCTGCTGATCGGCAACTTCGCCGGGTATGTCGCAGTGACCATCGTCCTGGAACTGGCCCAGGCGTGGATGCGGGCCGGCCGCAACGCCTACCGCTTCGACGTCTTCCCACGCGACGCGAGGGTCCGCTCGCTGGCCTATATGCGCGCCTCCCGCAATGTCGGCTACACGCTGGGTGCACTGGCCAGTGGCCTGGCACTGGCCGCCGACAACGACACGCTCGTGCGAGTGGTGCCGCTGCTGACCGCGGCCGTGCTGCTGGTCAACACGGTCCTGGTCACGCGGCTTCCACCGGTCACGCCGTCATCCGCTGCCCGCAGCGGCGCCGAGCCCGCCATCCAGGAGGTGGTGAAAGGACCCGGCAAGCGCAGTGCCCTGCACAATCGAGGCTTCCTGCTGGCGAGTGTCTTCGACGGCGTCCTCGGCACGCACGGCGTCCTGCTCAACACAGTGATCCCGCTGTGGCTCGTCGAACGCACCGACGCACCGCGGGTCCTGCTCGCCTGGTTGTTCGGCACCAACACGCTGATGGCGGTGTTCCTGCAGGTGTCTGCTGCGCGTGGGGTGGACGACACCACCAGCTCGCTGCGTGCGGAACGGCGCGGTGCCGCTTGCTTCGTGCTCTCCTGCATCGTCGTGGCCGTCACGCACGACACGGTCGGTTGGCTGACGATCGCGCTGGTCTGGCTGGGACACGTGACCGTCACCGGCACCGAGCTCTTCCAATCGGCCGGCCAATGGGGCCTGCAGGCGGAGCTGTCCGATCCGGCCCGTCGCGGCGAGTACCAAGGGGTGGCGCAACTCGGCTACACGCTCGGCACCGTGTGGGCACCGGCCGCCTACACCTTCTGGGCGATGAACTGGGGCCCGTGCGGCTGGCTGGTCATCGCCGTGATTGTGGTGGTGGCCGCGGTCGCCATACACCCGGCGGCGCGCAGTGCGGAGCGCTATCTGGCCGAGCACGTCGAAGGCGCCGAGCCCGCTCAGGCCCCGGCCTGAGGCATGAACGACAGCGCCGGCCCGGAACTCAGAACGCCCGCCGATCGTCGAAATGGTCAAGATCGCCCAAAGGTCACAAAAGTGTGAAGCACGACACACGCCGGGGATATGTTTCGACGGGAATCCCTTCGCGTGATTGACTGTTGACTACTTCGACGACGGAAACCCCCGGGCGACCGGGAGGAACCCGCAACGAGAGGATGATTACCGTGACTACAGCAGTTGCCCCCACCACCCTGACCGCATCCGATCGCTGCGACCGCTGCGGCGCCCAGGCCTTCATCCGGGCTCGCCTCAGCTCCGACCAGGATCTGCTCTTCTGCGCGCACCACGGCCGTGAGCACCTGGACAAGCTGCGCGAGATCGCTGACGAAGTGATTGACGAGACCGATCGCCTGCACAGCGAGTCCACGATCGAAGTGTGATCCCGACCTACTACCACCCGAAGACGGCGCACCGAATGGTGCGCCGTCTTCGTCTGCCCGGGCGCTAGGTTCATGTCGTGGACGCTGTGACCGTCGTGGCCGGGGCGATGATCACCCTCGGGATCCTGGGGCTGATCGTCCCCGTGCTGCCCGGACTTCTCTTGTGCCTCGCAGGCGTCCTGTTGTGGGCGTGGAACGTCAATACCGGCACGTCGTGGACGGTCTTCGGCTGCTGCGTCGTGGTCGCCGCGGTCGGCTGGGTGGTGCAGTTCCTGGTGCCGAACCGACGCCTCAAGGCGGCCGGAGTGCCCGGCTTCGCCAAGCTGGCGGGACTCATCGGCGCGGTCGTCGGTTTCTTCGTCATCCCGTATGTCGGGATGTTCATCGGGTTTCCGGTCGGCGTCTTCCTGGCCGAGGAAGTTCGCCTACGAGACTCTCAGCGCGCCTGGGCAGCCACCAAAGCCGCGGTCCGTGCGATCTTGACCAGCATCGGCATCGAACTCGCGGCCGCGGTACTGGTGTCGTGGATCTGGGTGGCCGGAGTCCTGCTCACCTGACCGATTCCGGTGCGGGCCTACCAGCCCTGGCCGCGCCGCCGGTCCCAGCGCTCTTCAAGACGCTGCATGAAGCTGCCATTGGTCCGGGTCTGCCGCCTGGGATGCGCGGCAGTGACCGATCCATCGTCCTGCACGGTTCCGAGCTCGCGCTGGTGACCCGGTTTGAAGGCGTAGGCGCCGGCCGCGACCATCACCGCGAATCCGACCACGCCGAGCCATATTTGGGCCATCGTCATACCGACGATGACCAGTGCAAGTCCCACCACGACGCCACAGACGCCGATCGCAATACGTCGCCGAAGGCGACTGCGGCCCGGATGGGCGACCATGTGAGACGCAAACTTGGGGTCCTCCACCTTGAGCGCCTGCTCCATTTGGTCAAGCAGGCGCTGCTCGTGCTCTGAAAGTGGCACGTTGACCTCCCAATGTCCTTCGGTCGTCACCACGCGACTACCGATACCGCCGGCTGATCCCCGACTGATCTCTCCTCCAGGATAGTTCGTCGCGCTACCTAGTGGTAGGTGCCTACCGTCCCAGTGACCGAAACCGGTCGATCGAAACGGTTGGCCCACGGCCCCGGACGGACAGATCAGCACTGCGGACCCGTTGTCTTCGCGCCAGCCTAAACAAGTCGGGCGCGCCACGGTGCGGGAGTTGCCAACTATTACCGGACCGTCACCCACCACCGGTCGGAGCGACGCACGCGGTGAACGAGTCACCCATCGGCAACCCGAGATGCACCAGCACCAACTCGAGGAAAGTCTCCACCTGGCGCACCAGGTCGTCAGCTTCACGCGTCGAGACCGCGACTGCGCCGCGGTCCAGCTGACTGCGCCGGCGCGCCGTGCCCTCGAAGAACTGCGCCCACTCGGCCAGCTCCGGTGCGACCGACGGCAGCACGGTCCAGACGTTCCGCGGGCCGGACCCCGGCGAACGGCGCGCATCCGCGGCCAACACGGCGGCCGCGGCGCGCAGTGCGGCCAGGTGTGCGAGCTGGTAGCGCTCATCCGCCGTCTCGGCGTGGCAGGCCTGCAGCAGGCCGATCCGGGTGCGGTCGACCAGGTCCAGCACAGTGCCGGCTACCGGGGTCGGGAACTTGGACTGAACTGGTGAGCGCATGCGGCCTCCTCGCGACGAAACATCGAACCTTTGTTCGATGTGAACGAGGTTAACCCCAGCCACCGACAATGAAGTTCTGGACAGGCACAGGAAGCTTGAGATGCGTTGGCGTTGCAGGGAGCTTGCGACTCGCAACGCCAACGCAGAACAAGCCTCAAGGCACCCGTTCGAGCGACGTCGGCCGGCAACTGGCCTCAGACGAGGCTGCTCTGCCGCAGGTTGGCGAAGACCTCCAGGGTCGCGGTCGACTTGTTCATCGTCATGAAGTGCAGCCCCGGAGCGCCTTCGCGGAGCAACCGCGCCGAGTGCTCGGTACAGATGGCGATGCCGGTCCGTCGGACGGCCTCAAGGTCGTCGCCGGCAGCCTCGATCCGGGAGACCACGTCGGTGGCGAGCGGCTGCCCGTTGAGCTCGGTCAAGCGCTGCAGTTGCCCGACCGCAGTCACCGGCAACAAGCCCGGGATGACCGGCATGACGCAGCCGCGCGCATCGACCAGGTCGCGCAGTCGCAAGTAGGCGTCGACGTCAGTGATCATCTGGGTGATCGCGAATGCCGCGCCCGCGTCAGCCTTGCGGGCCAGTGCGTCCGCTTCGTCGTCCAGGGACGCCGACTCCGGATGCTTGTCGGGAAACGCCGCGACGCCGACGGTGAAGTCTCCGAGCGAGCGGACGAGGGACACCAGCTTGTCGGCATGATCCAGCCCCTCCGGATGCGCGATCCAGGGGGCAGCAGGTCCTCCCGGAGGGTCACCACGCAGCGCGAGGATGTTGCCGATTCCGACGGAGGCGTACTCCCCCACCACGCGGCGCAACTCAGCGACCGACGACCCCACGCAGGTGAGGTGCGCCATCGTGCGCAGCGTCGTCTCCTGCTCGATCCGCCCGGTGATCCGCACGGTCCGGTCACGGGTGGAGCCGCCGGCGCCATACGTCACTGACACGAACGTCGGGTGCAGCTGTTCCAAGCGCCGCACGGAGTTCCAGAGCACCGCTTCGGCCCGCTCGCTGCGGGGCGGCATGAACTCGAAACTGAAGCTCGGGCCGTCCTCCGCCAGCAGCTCGGGAATCGGGCGCCCGGACTTGTCGGTCCGCATCGTCATGCCGCCCAGCCTACGGACCGACTCGGCGACTACGCTCAACTCGATCACCATTCGGAAGGACAGTCTCTTGCCCACCGCCGACCTCGACGACCTGCGAGCCCGCGTCCAGCACGCGCTCGATGAGGAGCGCCGGACCCAAGCAGGGATCCTGGCACCACTCGGGCCGGACATGGCCGACCTGCTGGACGCCGTCTTCGCGCTGCTGAGCGGCGGAAAGCGGCTGCGCGCGGGCTTCTTCTACTGGGGTTACCGGGCGGCCGGTGGCCCGGAAAGCGCCGCACTGGTGCGCGCAGCGATGTCCCTCGAGGTCTTTCAGGCCGCGGCATTACTGCACGACGACGTCATGGACGACTCCGACGTGCGGCGCGGTATGCCGTCGGCACACCGCCGCCTTGCCGACATACACAGCGAGCGCGGACTTGCCGGCGATCCAGGGCGCTTCGGCGAGGCCGGTGCGATCCTGGCCGGCGACCTGTGCCTCAACTGGACTGACGAGATCTACTCGACCAGTGGGCTACCCGCCGAGGGGTTGGCACGAGGGCGACGAGTCCTGAACACCATGCGCACGCAGCTGATGGGCGGGCAGTACCTCGACGTCATCGAGGCCGCACAGACCTGGGACAACGTGCCGACGGAGGAGCGAATCAGCCGGGCTCGCAAGGTGATTCGCTTCAAGAGTGCGAAATACACGATCGAGCACCCAGTGTTGATCGGAGCGACCTGCGCGGGGGCGGACGACGCCACGCTGTCCGCGTTGTCCGATTACGGTCTCGCGCTCGGGGAGGCGTTCCAGCTGCGCGACGACCTCCTGGGCGTCTTCGGCGATCCCGAGCAGACCGGCAAGCCGGCCGGTGACGACCTGCGCGAGGGCAAGCGGACAGTGCTCATCGCCTATGCGCTGCAGGGCATGAATCCGATGGATCTTGGGCGTTTCCGGGCTGTCTTCGGCGACCCGCAGATCGCCCCCGATGACGTGGTGTGGTTGCGCGAGAAGTGTGTGCGGACCGGAGCCGTCGACCAGACCGAGAAGCTCATCGCCGCCCAGGCAGATGCTGCCCGGACCGCCCTGGACACCGCCCAGCTGACTGACGAGGGCCGAGACGCGCTGCTCGACCTGATCGACATCTCCACGGCACGCTCCTCGTGATTCCGGGGCCCGGCGAACCGCGAACCGCGGTCGTGGTCGGCGCCGGTCTTGCCGGGCTCTCGACAGCGTTGCACCTGCGTGGCGCGGGGGTCGAGGTCACCGTCCTGGAGGCCGAATCAACTGCCGGCGGACGCTGCCCCGATGTGACGGTCGACGGCTACCGTCTCGACCTCGGGCCGACTGTCCTCACCGAAACCGACCAACTGGCAAGGGCATTCGCCGCCGTCGGTGAGACGCTCGAGGACCACCTGACGCTCGTCGACCTCGACCCGGCATACGTCGCACATTTTGCGGACGGCAGCAGCCTGTCGATGCACACCGATCCGCAGCGCATGCACGACGCCATACGGGAGCTGGCCGGCGAGCGGGACGCCGCGGGTTACGACAGGTTCGTCCGACACGTCCAGCGGTTGTATGACGTGGAGCTCCCTCATTTCATCGATCGCAACCTGGACGGTGTGCATTCGCTGATCCGCCCTGCCCTGCCGCGTCTCGCCGCGCTGCGAGGGTTCGGACGCATGGACCGGCTGATCGCCTCGTTCTTCCACGACGAGCGGCTCCGGCAGGCGTTCAGCTTCCAAGCGTTGTATGTCGGAGTGCCACCACACCGAGCTCGCGGCATGTTCGCCGTCGTCAGCGCGATGGACCTGGTGCACGGCGTCACCTATCCGGTCGGGGGCATGCATGCGATCGTCCGTGCGATGGTCGACGTCGCCCGAGCACACGATGTCGAGTTCCGGTTCGGCGAGCCGGTCGACGCCGTCCGGGCGGCCGGAGACGGTTATGAGATCCACACCGACCAGGCGGCGTATGACGCCGACGCAGTCGTGCTGACCTGCGAACCAGGCCGTGCCGCAACGCTGTTGGCCGACCCGGACGTCCTCCGCCCGGACACGACCCCCGCACCCAGCTGCGTGCTGCTCGCTGCAGGAGTGCCTGCCGGCCTGTCCGGCGCGGGGCACCATCATCTGCATTTTGGGACATCACTGCGCGGTGCGATGGACGACATCACCAGCGGCCGACCGATGCGCGACCCCAGCTTCCTGGTGTCAGTGCCGACCCGGACCGACCCGACGCTCGCCCCGGCCGGGTCCGACGTCCTCTACGCGCTCTTCCCCGCACCGGCGCGTCACGGCAGCGGCGCTGACGTGGACTGGCACGACCTGCGCGGCGCTTACCGGGCCCACATGCTGCGCTCCCTGACCGTGGCCGGCTACCCGGTCAACGACCTCGTCGGGGAACACCTGATCACGCCGCAGGACTGGGAGGATCGCGGAATGCCTTGGGGCACACCATTTTCCAGCGCGCATACCTTCCGGCAGAGCGGGCCGTTCCGCCAGCCCAACGTGATCGGTCCGCGGCTCGTGCTCGCCGGATCCGGCACGACGCCAGGTGTCGGCGTGCCGATGGTGCTGATCAGTGGTCGACTGGCCGCCGAGCGGGTGCTGGCCGGTCTTGGGCAGAGGCGCTTCACCAGGCATGGATGAGCTGAGCGCCGCCTATCGGACGTGCCGCGACATCAACGCTCTGCACGGCCGGTCGTTCTACCGCGCGACGAGCCTCCTGCCACCAGGTCGTCGCCCCCACGTCTGGGCCCTGTATGCCGTGGCCCGGCGCAGCGACGACCTGGTGGATGCTCCGGCGGTCGGCACTGATCCGTCAAATGCGTTGCGCGAGTGGGAATCCGAGGTGGCGACCGCCATATCTGGAGATTGCGAGTCGTCCGATCCCGTGCTGCGCGCGCTGCGCCATACAGTGCGGGAGTTCGCGATACCGGGCCGGCTCTTCGAGGAGTTCTTCGAGTCGATGCGCCGTGATCTGACGACGACCCGTTATGCCACCTGGGATGACCTGCGCAGTTACATGCGCGGCAGTGCCGCCGCGATCGGCGAGATGACCGCGCCGATCCTCGGCAGTGGTGCGGCCGGCCTGCCCTACGCTGCGGCTCTCGGCGAAGCATTCCAGCTGACCAACTTCATCCGCGATATTGCCGAGGACTGGCAACGCGGTCGGATCTACCTGCCGTTGCAGGACTTTCGCGCCGTCGGGTGCACCGAGGACGAGCTCGGCGCGTGCATCGCGACCGGCACGAGCAGCCCGGCACTGCGCCATTTGGTGCAGCTCGAGATCTCCCGCGCCCGCACCCTGTATGACGCCGCACAGCCCGGCCTCGCTGAGGTCGACCCGGTCGTCCGGCCTTGCCTACGAGCCGCTTTCGGCCTCTACAGCGAGATCCTGCGAGAGATCGAGCGACGCGACTTCGAGGTATGTCGAGGCCGCACGATCGTCCCAGCGGCACGGCGTGCCACCGTCCTCAGTCGTTCGCTGGCAGGTGGGCGCCCCTGGAGCTCCACCAGCGCCACGACACGATGGTGAGCAGCACCAGCGCGAACCCGAAGCCGATGTCTTCGATCGGCGCGTAGCAGATCCGCCAATCCCCCACGAAACGTTCGTGATTCGAGCCGAGGATGGCCGATCCGTCATACGTTACGATGCGCCGGCCGGTGAGCCAGCCGTTCACCGCCAGCTGCCCCACCAGCGTGATCGCGTAGGCGATCCACCACTGCAGTGTCAGCACGACGCGGGTGCGCACGACCAGCAGGTCGACGGCGAGCGCCACGGGCACCGCGATGAGTGCCAGCACGGTGTAGGTCATCGACCGCGCCGCCGTTGCAACAAGCTGCCGACGGCCTCATAACTCGCGATTCCGGCGAAGGGTATGACGACGAAGAACGCCCACTCCTCCAACGGCAACCCGAACAGCCGAACGCCCAGTACCTGCCCACCGTCGAAGTGCCATTGCCCGGCATGCGTGGCCCACAGGTCCCAGATCACGAATGGTGTTGCAGCGCAGGTGATCGTGGCGAACAGCACAGGCAACCGGCGCATCCGGGTCAGGCCGAACACAGGCACCAACGGCACCGTCGCCGCCAAGCAGACGACCAGCACCGCGGCATACGCCAGGTGCCGCATGGATCAGAACGCGAGTTCCGAGGCGCGCTTGCGCACCTCGGCCTTCCGGTGCGCCTGCAGCATCGTGATCGGCGAACCCTCGACCGGCAGGGTGGGGTCGACCGTGAACAACCACTCCAGGGCCTCGACCTGCGACAACCGAGCATCCAACAGCACGGTGATGGTGCCCTCGAGGGCAGTCAGCAGGTGGTCCTCCTCGACGAAGGCCGCCGGCACGCACAGCGCCTTGTTGGGGCCGACCCGGTGTGCGATGACAACCTTGTCGTCGACGAGCCGGCGCGCCTGGCGCTGGGTCAGGCCCAGCGCCTCGCCGAATTCGGGGATCGACAGCCAGTCTCCGACCAGTGTCTCCAGGTCGCTCGTCGCATCAGTCACGAGAGCAGAGTCTAGGCAACGCCCCAGCACGTATCGAAAGGGGCGCTTCGCACCCGGCGAACCGTAGTAACCACGGTCGGGAGTCTCGACACGCTTGCGGCGTGGGTCGGACATCTGACGTAGGTGAGCCGCTAGTTTGACAACGAGTCACATCTGTCCCAACTGCCACATCCGGACTGCCAGAACGTCCGCTCGGGCTAAGGAGACCCATGCCACCGCTCACCACCGGCGCACCCCCGGCTGCCGTACACGCCATCCACGCGAAGGCCGACACCCACGCCAAGAAGGCGTCCCAGCACGCGAAGCGGGCGAAGTCGAAATCACCGAAGCTGCATCCACGGCGTAGCACCGCCGTCGCCAAGAAGGCCACTCGGATCGCTTCGCCATACCGCGTGCAACGAGGCGACAACTTGACAAGGATCGCCGCACGCCACCATGTCTCCGTCGCGGCACTGATCAAGGCCAACGGCATCGGCGACCCGAACCGCATACTCAGCGGATCGGTGCTGCGCATCCCGCTATACGCGGTACCGCACAAGGCCGCGGCGCCGACGAAGGCCAACCCCAAGAGGACGGCGCACAAGACCGCGAAGAAGACTTCGAAAGCGACCCGTGGATCGGCCAGGGTCAGGGCGACCAGGGACGCTCTGGCAAAGCGCTCCGTGCCGAGCCGCACCCAGACCAAGTCGATGATCGAACACACCGCTCGCAGGTATGGCGTCAATCCCCGGCTCGCACTCGGCATCAGCTGGCAGGAGTCCGGCTGGAACCAGCGCGTGGTCTCACCGGTCAACGCGATCGGCACGATGCAGGTCCTGCCCCAGTCCGGTGAGTGGGCCTCGGGAATGGTCGGTCGCCACCTGGACCTGATTGACACACAGGACAACATCACTGCCGGAGTCGCGATCCTGCGCTACCTGACCAGCAACGCCGCGAACCTGGATCAGGCGATCGGTGGCTACTACCAGGGTCTCGCCGGTGTGAAGCAGCACGGGCCGTATGCCGACACCCGGCAGTACGTACGGAACGTCAAGGCCCTCATGGAGCGTCTCTGAGAGAGTCATCCCAGCGAAGCTTATTTTCATCAGGCACAGGAAGCTTGAGATGCGTTGGCGTTGCAGGGAGCTTGCGACTCGCAGCGCAAACGCAGAATAAGCCTCCAGGCGCGCCAGGTCACCTGACCGGCGCAGGAGCACGAGGTTCGTAGACTTTGAGTGTGTCAATTTCCGCACCATCGCTCGTCGGTCGCACGATCGACGAGCGATACGTCGTCCGCGAACACCTCGCCGACGGCGGAATGGGTTCGGTCTACGTCGCACTCGACGAGCGGCTTGACCGGGAGGTCGCGCTCAAGATCATGCGGCCCGATCTGGCCCGCGACGCCGACTTCGTGCAGCGCTTCCGCCGCGAGGCCCGCTCGGCAGCCCGGCTGACGCACCCCAATGTCGTCGCGGTGACCGACCAGGGCTCGGACCACGACTACGTCTTCCTGGCCATGGAGCTGGTCCGCGGGCAGACCCTGCGGCAGCTGATCCGGCGCGATGCACCGCTGCCGGTGCGGCAGGCGCTGGACTTCACCGAAGGCATCCTGCGTGCCCTCGACGCGGCACACCAGGCCGGGCTGGTCCACCGCGATGTCAAACCGGAGAACGTCCTGCTCGGCGCGCACGGCGTCAAGGTCGCCGACTTCGGGCTGGCCCGCGCGGTCACCACGGACACCCTCACAGGCGACAGCGACGTGCTGCTGGGCACCGCCGCCTATCTGTCGCCGGAGCAGGTCGAGAGCGGCCGGGCCGACGAGCGAAGCGACGTCTACGCCACCGGCCTGTTGCTCTTCGAGATGCTCACCGGTGAGAAGGCGTTCCCGGGCGACTCCCCCATCCACGTTGCCTACCAGCACGTCCACGGCACGATGCCGCTCCCGTCCGACGCGGTGCCGACGGTGCCTCGGGCGGTCGACGATCTCGTGATGCGAGCGACCGCGAAAACCCTGGCGACCGACCTGCCAACGCCGGCGCGATGCTGCACGAGTTGCACCTGACCCGCGACAGGCTCGGTTCGGCCGCACTCGACCAAGCTCCGCGCACCCAGCCGCTGGACCGTCCCGACGACCATGCGACCGGCCCGCTGGATGCCGACTCCACACAGCACATCGGTCGCGGCGGTCCGCCGCCGATCGGCCGCACCCGCCGTCGGCGCTGGCCCTGGGTCGCCGGGATCCTGCTCGTCGTTCTGCTGATCGCGGGCGGGCTCGGCGCGTGGGCCTTCACCGCCGGACCGTTGGGCACGGTCTCGGTCCCGACCGTCGCAGGCAAGAAGCAGGGGCGCGCCGTCGACGCCATACAACATGCGGGGCTGCACGTCCGCGTCACCCAGGTCTTCTCCGAGAAGGTCGCCCGCGGGGTGGTCGTCTCGGCGACCCCCGGTGCCGGCGACGACGCCCGGAAGAACTCCACGGTGACACTGACCGTCTCCAAGGGCGCCGAGCGCTACACCGTTCCGTCGGTGGTCGGGCAGACCGAAGCCGCCGCCCGCACCGCGATCACGAGCGCGCACTTGAAGGTCGGCAAGGTCACCCACGCATATGACGAGACGACCGCCAGCGGCAAGGTTGCTCAAGTCGCCCCGGATGGCGGCAGCACCCAGAAGCCCGGGACCAAGGTCGACCTGGTGATCAGCAAGGGCAAGCAGCCCATCGACATCGCCGATGTGACCGGTCGGCCCAAGGCGGACGCGGAGCAGACCCTCACCGACGCCGGCTTCACGGTGACGTTCGGTGCGGCGCAGCACAGCGACACCGTTGCCAGCGGCGACGTGATCAGCCAGAACCCGCCGAACGGCGTCGGCCACCGAGGCGACAAGATCCAGCTGGTCGTGTCCGAGGGGCCGGTCATGGTTAGCGTCCCCGAGGTTGTCGGCATGAGTGCCGGCGCCGCGAAGACCAAGCTCGAGGACCTCGGCTTCCAGGTCAAAACCAACTACCCACTGCTGGTGCCGGTCCTCTTCCAGGTGCAGGGACAGTCGGTCAAGGCCGACACCCAGGCACCGAAGGGCAGCACCATCACCATCGACGTCGTCTGATCGCTCCCTGTCCCCTGTCTGCGAGGTCACACGGAGCAGGTCCGGAAACGGAGGCCTCGTCCGATAGGATGCCTAAGTGATCACCCGGACTCTTTCCCTGCGCGCGGTATGACGGGAATCATCTCTCAGCCAGCCATCTCGGACGAGACACCCACGTCCGGCAACCCGAAGACTCCCACCCGACAGTTCGCGCCGCGCCGCACCCCGGCCGAATGGTTCGACCGGTTCCTCGCCGCCGACCCCGGACTCAACCGGCTGCGGATGGCAATGCAGGTGGTCGTCAGCATCGGGGCAGCGCTCTTGGCCGAGCGGATGTTCGTGAACGTCACCGGCGCCCTGCAACAACCGCTGACCGGATTGCCGACCGAGCTGGCCGCCAAGGCTGCGGCCGGCAATCACGCCATGCTGGTGATGAGCATGATGGTCGGCGCGATGATCTGCCTGATGGCGACCTTCTTCGGGCCGATGCTTCCGTCGGTCGGCCGCCTCTACCTCACCATCCTGCTGATGCCGATTCCGATGATCGCCGGCCTGGCCATCGGACTGGCGACCGGCAAGGACCGCCCGCTGGCGCTGACCCTGCTCGCGGTGATCCTCGCCGGCGGCGCCTACCTCCGACGTTTCGGTCCATGGGGTTTCCTCGTCGGCCAGTTGCTCTTCATGGGGCACTTCATGGGGTTCTTCCTGGGCGCCCAGGTGCCCTTCTCCAGTCTCGAGTGGCTCGCTCCGGAGGTCGGAATCGGCGCCCTCGTCGCGGCGGTTGCGCAACTGGTGTTGTTCCACCCCAGCCGGCGGCGAGCTTTGCGCCGGGTCCGGCGGACCTTCGCGAGTCGAGCACGGGCCCTCGTCGACAGCGCCCTGGAAGTCTTGGACGACCCCACCGACCGCCGGGCCGCGGCACGGCTGCGCCGGCGAACGGTCAACCTCAACGAGACCGCCCTGATGGTGGACGCAGCGCTGACCGCCCCCACCGCGCTCCCGGAGGGAACGTCGGCACGTCATCTTCACCAAGTCGTCTTCGACGCCGAGCAAGCGCTCAGCAACATGGCGAGGTTCGCCGCGACATTGGGGCAGTCCGGCATCAGCCGGGGCTACCGCGCGTCGGTCCGCACCTCCCTGATGGCGGTCGGGCATCACGACCCGGAGACGGCACGTCATACCGCCAGCAGGATGTTGGAGCAGCTGCGTGAGTATGCCGCTCGACCGCCCGCCGGCGACGAGGAGCGAAACCGGCGGGTGATCCTGCACCGATTCGCGACCAGCGTGCTCGACTGGGCCGACATCGCCGAGCGAACCTTCGACACGCAAGAAGTCGACGACCACACCGACTTCACGTCCTCCGTCCAACTGTTCGGCGGCTGGCTGCCAGGCTCGACGATGGTCAGTGCCGATGCGTCGACGGAGCGTGGGCCCCATGCGATCGACAGGGTCCGGTTGGCTTCTAATGTGCGAGTCGCCATACAGCTCGGGGTCGCGGTCACGGGTGCGATCCTGGTCGGCAGCGTCCTGTCCGACCGTCGTTTCTACTGGGCGGTCATCGCCGCGTTCGTGACGTTCATGGGTGCCAACAACGCCGGCGAACAGGTCCGGAAGGGTCTGCTGCGCGTCGTGGGCACCGTCGTCGGTGTCTTCGTGGGTTCACTGCTCGCCCATGCCATCGGTCACCACACCGATCTCGCTGTGCTCACGGTGCTCGTCGCCGTCGGCCTCGGCATCTATCTGATGCGGATCAGCTACGCCTTCATGGTCATCGGCATCACGGTGATGGTCTCGCAGCTCTATGTCCAACTCGGTGAATACTCCGATTCGCTCCTGCGACTGCGTCTGGAGGAGACGGCCATCGGAGCCGCGATCGCGATTCTCACGGTCATCCTCGTGCTGCCCATCCGGTCGTGGCAGGTTGTGCGCATCGCCGCCAGGGCGCACGTCCAAGCCGTTGCAGCCCTTGCGGACGGCGCGCTGCGGCGGGCGACCGGAGGATGCACCGACTCCGAGTTGCGTTCTGCTGCAAGAGATCTCGACGCGGCACATCAGACGCTGGTCGCCTCGCTGAAGCCCTTGCGCGGCGTGCCGGGGCCGAACAGCGACATACACCGCCGGTTGCGTTCGTCGGCCGATGCGTCCGTGCACCGCGCCCGGATGCTGTTGAAGGAAAGCGGCCGCCTGCATGCCGCGACGACCGAGTGGACGGGCACCGACCTGAGCGGCGACGTCGCGGCCCTCGACGACGCACGCAATCACTTCACCGCATCGATAGGGGCCATCGCCGAAGGTCTCACCGAGGATCGTCGTACGAGCGACTACGTCTACACCCGCTCGGCATCTCTCTTCGACACGATCGCGACACAACGCTCGGACGCCGACCTGATCACCCCCGCACAGCTGCTGCTACGCGACGCCCGCCTGCTGGACGAGTCGATGGCTGCCTTCGCCGCCGCCGCGGACCTGCAGGTCCGCGCCCTCGACACCGTCGCCCTCCATGCCGAATGACGGCTTGGCGGTGGATCAGCGGTGGGAGAGCATCTCTGCGACGAGGAATGCCAGCTCCAGGCTCTGCTGGTGGTTCAGGCGCGGGTCGCAGGCGGTTTCGTAACGCTTCTCGAGGTCGGCGTCCAGGATCTTCTCGCTGCCACCGAGGCACTCGGTCACGTCGTTGCCGGTGAGCTCCACGTGCAGCCCGCCAGGCACCGTGCCGAGGTCGCGGTGGACCTCGAAGAAGCCACGAACCTCGTCGATGATGTCGTCGAACTCGCGGGTCTTGTAGCCGGTGGACGACTCGAAGGTGTTGCCGTGCATCGGGTCGCAGATCCAGACGACCTTCGCACCTGTCTCGGTGACGCGGCGGACGATCGCCGGCAGCTTGTCGCGGACGTTGCCCGCGCCCATTCGGGTGATGAACGTCAACCGGCCGGGTTCGTGCTGCGGGTCCAGGTGCTCGATCAGCGACACGACCTCGTCCGGGTCGGCCGACGGGCCGAGCTTCACACCGATCGGGTTGTGGATGCGCGCCGCGAAATCGATGTGGGCGTTGTCCAGCTGACGAGTCCGCTCCCCGACCCACACGAAGTGTCCCGACACCGCGTATGGGTTGCCGGTGCGGGAGTCGATGCGCGTCAGCGGCTGCTCGTAGTCCAGCAGCAGCGCTTCGTGACTGGCGAAGAACTCCACGCCGGACAGCGGTGTCGACTCGAAGTCGACACCGCACGCGAGCATGAACTTCATCGCCTGGTCGATCTCACGGGCGATCGACTCGTACCGCGAGTAGGCCGTGTTGGCGATGAAGCCGCGGTTCCACTCGTGGACCTGCCGCAGGTCGGCGAAACCGCCTGTGGTGAAAGCGCGTACGAGGTTCAGCGTCGACGCCGCCGTGTGGTAGGCGCGCAGTAGCCGCTGCGGATCGGGCGTGCGTGACTCCGTGTTGAAGTCGAAGTCGTTGATGATGTCGCCGCGGAAGGCCGGCAGCGTCACGTCGCCGCGGGTCTCGGTGTCCTTGCTGCGCGGCTTGGCGTACTGACCGGCCAACCGGCCGATCTTGACGACGGGGGTGCTGGCGCCATACGTCAGCACGGCCGCCATCTGCAGGATCGTCTTGACGCGGTCCCGGATGTTGTCCGCGGTGGCCTCCGAGAAGCGCTCGGCGCAGTCGCCACCCTGCAGCACGAAGGCGTTGCCGAGCGCTGCAGCGGCAAGCCGCGAGCGCAACACGTCGCACTCACCGGCGAAGACGAGCGGCGGCGCGGCGGCGAGTTCGGCACGGACGCGATAGACCTCGGCAGAGTCCGGCCACTGCGGCTGCTGCAGTGCGGGCAGAGCCGGCCACTCGATCTGCTCGGTCAGCAGCCGGGGCGTGGAAAAGGCGTCTGGGGTCGTCGTGCTCACCGGTCAAGGGTACGGGCGCGATATGGGTATGCCGCGCCCGGTATTGCCTAGTGGTCCGAATCAGAAGTAGAGGTGGTGCGATTCTCGTCGCCGCCGTCCTCAGGCACGGCCTGCGCCTCGGTCTCGTCGGGCTCGTCGACCGGTGCGCCATCGGTGGTCTTCTCGTCCTTGTGATGCTGCAGTCGATCCTTGGCTTGAGTCGCGAGCGCGGCCGCGCCACCACCGATCTCTTTCGCCTTCTGCGTCAGGCCGCCCTTCTTCAGCGACGCGGCATAGACGTCGACATACTCCTGGCCGGTGAGCAGCATGATTTCGTACATCACCTCGTCGGTGATCGACCGGAGCACGAAACGGTCGTCCTCCATGCCCTCGTAACGGGAGAAATCGATCGGCTCACCGAAGCGGACGTGCGGTCGGACGATCCGACCGAAGAGCTTGCCCTGTGGTGCGATGACGTCGGTGCCGATGACACCGACCGGGATCACCGGTGCGCCGGACTCCAACGCTATCCGCGCAAGGCCGGTCTTGCCCTTGAAGAGCCGACCGTCAGGCGACCGGGTCCCTTCGGGGTAGATGCCGAAGATGTCGCCCTCACGCAGGATCCGCAGGCCGGTCTCGAGTGCGCCCGCGGCAGCCGTGCCGCTGCTCCGGTCGATCGGCACCTGGCCGGCTCCGGAGAAGAACGCCTTCTGCAGGCGACCCTTGATGCCCGGCGTGTTGAAGTACTCGGCTTTGGCCACGAAGGTCACGCGGCGCGGGATCACCAGCGGCATGAAGAGCCAGTCCGCGATCGAGAGGTGGTTGCTCGCCAGGATGACCGGTCCCCGCTCAGGGACGTGCTGGGCACCCTCGACCGTCGGGCGGAAGACGCCCTTGAGCAATGGGCCCAGCAGCACCCACTTCAGCAACCAATAGAACACTGCATCTCCTTCTCACCGGGGCTGGTTCCCATCGCTCGCACCTGCAACCGAATGGAGTCACCGGGTTCGCGTGCAGGATACGGCAGGCGTCACGCGCCACGACTGAGGTGAAAGGATGTTGCCGGACGATCACCTCGAAACGGACTCAGCAAAGGAATCACCATGGACCTCCTTCCTGGAGCCGAGCCCTTTGCTCACGACGGTTCGGACGTCGGTGTGCTGGTCTGCCACGGCTTCACCGGAACCCCGCAGAGCATGCTGCCGATCGCCCGCCGGTGCGCCGATGAGGGATACACCGTGCGCCTGCCCCGCCTGCCCGGTCACGGTACGACGTGGAAGGAGCTCAACACCAAGCGCTGGACCGACTGGTGGTCCGAGATCGATGCTGCGTATGACGAGTTGCGGCAGCGCTGCGATCGCATCGTCGCGGTCGGCCTCTCGATGGGCGGCACGCTCGCGACGCTCGCGGCGCAGAGCCACCCCCACGGCATACACGGCCTGGCGCTGATCAACCCGGCCTACACGATGCGCGACATCCGACTCAAGGCGCTGCCGGCGCTGCAGCACGTGGTGCCGTCGATCGCATCGATCGCCAACGACATCAAGAAGCCCGGAGCCCGAGAGGTCGCCTACGACCGCACCCCGCTGCGCGCATTGCAGTCGCAGCGCGAGATGTGGGCGCAGGTGACACGCGACCTGCCGCAGGTGACCCAGCCAGTCCTCCTGCTGCACTCCCCGACGATCACGTCGTGCCACCGGAGTGCTCGGCGCTGTTGCTGGCCCGAGTGTCCAGCACGGACAAGACCGAGATCCTGCTGACCGACAGCTATCACGTGGCCACCCTCGACAACGATGCCGCTCTGATCGAGGATGAAATCATGCAGTTCATCCAGCGGGTGACTTCGCGGCCATGATCGAGCCTGTATGAGCCTCGAGGGCCGCGAGGAGCCGGAGGAGCAGACCGACATCGATCGCCGGTTTGCCGAGATCGTCGCGCAATTGGAGCCCCAGGAGGCGGACTGGGACGAGGCCGTGACGCCCGCCCCTTCGACCGATACCGATACCGATACCGATGCCGGTGCCGATGAGGACGACGACGTCGAGAGCGCGACGCCGGAGCCCACGCCACTCGCGGGCCTACCCAGTCAATGGCGTATGCCGCCGAGTGGATCCGCGTCGATGCTGGACGATGACGAGGCTGACGTCTTCGTGCCGGCGCCGCCGCAACCCCTGCCGAGCGGTGACGACATGGGTTTCTGGGCGATGGTCGGCTGTTTGGTCGGCGGACCGGCCTGGCTGCTCTATCTTTTCTTCTTCGACCGCTACGCACCCTCGCTGTGGTGGGTACTGGCGTGCGCGCTGTTCGTCGCCGGAGTCGTCCAACTGTTCATGCGGTCACCGAAGAACCGAGACGACGATGACGACGACGGCGCAGTCCTCTAGTCCGACACCGCCAGAGCACTGACGTCGAGGTCGACGACCACCGGCAGGTGATCGGTCGCCGCGGCCAGCCGCGGCTCGGCCAGGCCCAACTCCGGTGTGCTGCCTGCTAATCCGGCCGATGCGAAGATGCCGTCGATGCGCTTGTGCGGCTGCTGCGCGGAGTAGGTCGGCCGGTCCGCGGACACTTCGCGCAGCTCGTGAGCCAGGTACCGCCACGCATCCCCGGATGGCTCCTCGTTGAGGTCGCCGCCGACCACGATCGGCGAATCCGCCACGCTCGCCGCGGCGAGCAAAGCCTTGGCCTCGGGCAATCGATCGGTACCTCGCAACGACAGGTGTGCGCTGGCAGCCACCAGCGGCCGATGCCCCGGCAACCGAAGCGTCGCCATACCGAAACCGCGCGGCTCGTCGAACCTGCGCACGGGCAACCGGCCGTGCCACGCATCGAGCACGTCCAGGCGCAGGCTCGTCATCAGCGTGGTGCTCATCCGAAAACGCTTCCCGCCGAACCATGTCAGCCCGACCTCGTCGGCGAACGTCGCGATGCGATGACCAGAGACCGGATGCCTCGGCGCCTCCTGCACCAGCAGCACGTCCGGTGCGATGGTGCGGATCACCTCAACCAGCGCCGCACGATCGTCCTTCAGCGCACGCACGTTGTATGACGCCACCCGGATCACGTGTGGATCGCGAGGCGCACCAGGGGCGACCTGGCTCATTCTGACTCCTCCTCGACCGTGCCGGCCCGTTCGGCGACGGCGGTGCGGGCCAGGTCCGCGGCTCCCACGAACCCCGACTCGTTGCCGAGCGCGGCCTGCACGATGCGTGCCTCCGGCCGATAACCGCGGCCGGCGAGATGCCGACGGAACGAGTCACGTGCCGGGTCCAGCAGCATGCTCCCGGCGGCACTCACGCCGCCGCCGATCACGAAGGCTCCGGGGTCGAACGCGTTGGCCAGGTTGGCGAGGCCCGTCCCCAGCCAGGTACCGATCTCGGCAAGCAACTCGGCGGCCGTCGGATCGCCCGCGCGTGCAGCCTCGGTCACCATCGGACCGGTCAGCTCACGCGGGTCACCACCGACGCTCGCCGCGAGGTCGTGCGCCAGTGGCGATCCGGCCATGACCAGCGAACGGGCCTCTCGCACCAACGCATTGCCGCTGGCGTACTGCTCCCAGCAGCCTCGGTTACCACACTCGCAGCGGTGCCCACCGGGCATGACCTGCATGTGACCGAACTCCCCGGCGATACCGAACCGGCCGCGCTGGATACGGCCGTTGACGACGATCGCGCCGCCGATGCCGGTGCCGAGGTTGACCATCACGACATGGGATTCACCCTGGACATTGCCGAAGCGGTATTCGGCCCAGCAGGCCGCGTTGGCATCGTTGTCCACGAAAACCGGCATATCGAGGCGTTGCAGCAGGGCATCGCGCAACGGCTCGTGGCGCCACGACAGGTGCGGTGCGAAGACGACCGTCGCGCGGTCAGCCGCCACGAACCCCGCGGCGCCAATGCCGACCGCGACCACGTCGCTCGCAGCGCGGGCCAGCAGGTCCTGCACGACCTCGACGATGAGATCCTCGACGACCTTCGGCTCGGTCGTGCGATGCGGAGTGTTCCGGCGGACCTGATCGAGCACGGCCCCCGAGGCGTCCACCAGGCCGCCGGCAACCTTGGTGCCGCCGATGTCGATGCCGATCGCGAGAGAGGTCTTGGGATCCGTCACCGCGCCAACTCCCTTGCTCGTTCCCGGCCCATCTCAGTCGTCGTCCCCACCGGTCACCGGGACGTCCATCCCGCGGTCCGGGTGTTGCCCCGACGAGCCGGGGTCGCCGGTTCCGGTGTCGGACGTACGACGCTGCTCCGCCGCGGAGTGCAGACCTCCGGCCACCAGGCCAAGGAGGTCGGCCACCCGGTCCAGTAGGTCCGGCTGGACGGCCTGCACCAGGCCCGCCATACGGCAGACAGGGCACATCCGACAGACGGCTTCCACCGCGGCACCGTGTGCGCAATCGCAGCTGGGGGCTGCGGTGCCGTCCCTCGGCGGCGCACTCGGCGCGTCCGCGGATTCCGTGCCACTGGTGGCTGCTTGGTCAGCCGGCGCGTCGTGCATCGCGACGTCGGCCGCAAGCTTGCCGTTCTGCGCCCAGACCGCGAACGCCTCGGCCAACCGCATCGCTTCGTCGGCGACGTTGGACGCACCGGACTGTTTGTCGTCAGGGTCGGAGGGCTCGTCGGGTGTCACGTCAGGCTCCTGCTCGGTTCGGGCGGAATGCAACGTCAAGCATGCCGTCTCGCAGCTGGGCACCCGACGGGTGGCATCGCTGCAATGCCGACGGCAGCTCCAGCAGTGACTGGTAGCCACATGCCGAAAGGGTGAGGCTGTGCCCGGACCAATGGAGCTTGAGATCCCGAAAATCATTGAGCGGCAACGGCATCCGCATGTGGTAGCCCTCCGTCGCATCGTCGGGCTGGATCCGCAACGGGAGTTCGGTGTCCCGCTGAAGTTCGGCGAGCAAGTCCTTCGGTGCAAGACGCGGCACACCGGGCAACAACTCGCTGAAGCGACCATCCAGGCCGGTCACACCACGCACCCGCACCCCGCTGAGCCCGACACCGACGCCGAGTCGCGCTGTCTTTCCTCCTCGCCGGCGACCAGCAACGCACCGCCGGACGCACCGCACAGTGCATTGCGTATGCCGCGCGCCCGCTGCGCGGCCGACTGCAGGTGCGCCAGCATCGCCGGCCCTGAGCGTCGGCCGCCGATCGCCGCGAGCAGCGGCCTGCTGGTGCGCAACCAGCCGGTGCCGAGACGCGACATCCGCAACAGGGTGCCGGGCAGTGTCCTGGCCAGTCGCGCCAGCTCCGGAGCGTTCGCACCAGAGTCGATGACAACCAGGTGATCGGCAGGCAGGTCGACCGGGATCGACCACAGGAGTTTCAGGGACGCAGCAGTCGTCGTATGCCGCAACGGTTCGAGCAATTCGGCGGAGCCGCCGAGCATTTCAAGCACGGGGTGGCCGCCATCACCGTCGGTGCCCTCTGGGGCCACCCGGAGCACAGACGCTTCACGACATCGCGTGCCGGCCCCGTCATACGGGTCGTCGTCCAGGACGGTGACCCCGCGGCCTGTCGCGGCAATCTGGTCGGCGACGTGCGCGGCCGCGGTCGACGCTCCCGCTCCACCGGGTCCCGCTACCAGCAGAACGTGTGGAGCCATCAGGCACGTTGTTCTTGTTCAGAAATAACTTCCATCAGCCCTCGACGCGCTTCTTCAAGCCCTTCAAGGCGGTTTCGATGATTGTCTTCTCCGCCTTGCGGCGGATCATGCCGATTACCGGGATGCTCAGGTCGACGGTGAGTTCATAGGTGACGTTTGTCGTTTCGCCGTCACTGGTCAGCCGATAGATGCCGTCGAGCGATTTCAGGATGCTGGATTTCACCAGCTCCCAGGACACGACTCCGGTGCCGTCCTCGGCGACGTCCCACGTGTAGGCCAGCACGTAGGTGTCTTTGATGACACCGGCATCCAACGTCAACTGGACCTGCAGCGGCCAGCCCTGCTCATCTTCGCTGAGCACCTCTGCGCTCTTGATCTGGCCGGTCCACTCCGGGTAACCATCGAAGTCTGCGATCACATCGAGCACTTCGGCAGGTGCGGCTTTGATCGAAACGGAGGACTTGGTGCTGTCGGCCATGCCGGGGAGCCTACCTGCAGGCGAAGAGCAAAGGTCGGCCCGTGACGATTCAGCCGCCGGTAGCGCTCGACGTGCTGTCGGCGGCGACCTGGGTCCGCAGGAATTGCTGGAACGGCGGGCGCAGCGACCTCATCGACGACCCGAACGCGGCCGCGAACTCAGCCAGCTGACCGGTGTGCACCGATCGCACGAAGCCGGTGAATCGGGTAGTCCCGAACCGGTCGACGAGGAACGCGCACCACGCGTAGGCCTCCTGGTATGCCGCCTGTGGGGCGGACCGGAACCGAGCGTCCGACGGCGGCCCGATCGGCACGTGTCCGGCACGTACCGCGGCGGCGAGTTGGGGTGCCAGCCGCGGTAGCGTGAGGCCGGTGGGCCGATAGGCGGTGAACTCGGCTGCGCCCTCGACCACCCACCGGGCGATGTCGGAGTCACCGGCTTGATGCAGCGCCACGTGCGTCAGCTCGTGGGTGAGCACGACCACCACGCCCTGGCCGGTGACCTGGCTGAACAGGGCCGGCGCCAGCACGACGCGGCCCGCCGCCGTCGTCGTCGCCGCGATCTGGGCGCCTGGTTCGGCCGAACCGCCCGCGGCTCGGAACCCGGCGTCGTCGGCCGGCACCTCGATGTGCACCGGCTCGGTCAGCACCGAACTCCCCCACAACTTCCGGACCCGGTCCACTGCGGTGCGAGCGTCGCGGACGACGGTTCGCAACCGCGCCTCGGGTGCGCTGCCGGTGACGACGAGCTGTCCGTCGCGCACGGTGTGCGATGCACCGGTGGCCGACGAGGAACAACCGGCAACGACCCCACCGACCAGCACCCAGCCGACGCAGCACGCCATACGACGCGTGATCGCCTGCCGGGTTGACGTCTTCACCCGGTCGACCGTAATGGCTTCCAGGGTTCGATCCGCGCGGTGGCCGACACCGCTTCCTGTGCCGAGATCAGCCCGGCCGACGCGAGAGTGTCGACCGCGCGTCGCTCGTCGCCGTCCAGGCGTTGCTCCAGCGGTGCGAGCTGCAGCAGCGCCGTCACCATGCAGTCGGCGCATTGCCGGTCGCGCACTGGGCAGGTGTCGCAATCGATCCGCATGTCATCACCTCTTCGTTCGTGGTCGATGGATCAACCTTCGACTCGAACGCTAGGGCGGACGTGTGACAAGGCTCTGCGCGATGCCTGGGCCACGGCATCGGACAGTCGCTGCAGGGATTCGGTCCGCAGCCGCCAGGCCTGCCAGTAGAGGGGCACGTCGGCGACGTGCTCCCGCACAACCCGCACGAGCTCTCCCTCGTCGATCCGGCGGCGCGCCTGCGCCACCGGCAGCATGCCCCATCCGAGCCCGGCGGCCACCGCGGCCGCGAACGACTCCGAGGAAGGAACCTCGTGCAGGGCGCCGGTCGCGTGCATGTCGCGCACACGCAACAGCTCGTCCTGCAAGTCGTCACGCTCGTTGAACCGCACCATCGGCATCGAGCCGAGATCGACCTTGCGACCACGGCGGTGCCGCTCACGCAGCTGCGGGGTGCACAGCGGCAGGTACCGCATCGTCCCCAGCTGTATGACGGAACACCCTTGCACCGCAACCGGATCGGAGGTGATCGCGGCGACCACCGACCCCGCACGGAGCAGGGAGCTGCTGTGGGCCTGGTCCTCGACGCGCAGACGCAGTGCGACGTCCTGCCACTCTGCCGCCACGCGCAGGACCTCCTCGAACCAGGTGGCCAGGGAATCGGCGTTGACGGCAATCGCGAGGTCGTCGACACCGCCCTCGCGCAGGCCGAGCTCCGCGAGCGCCTCGTCCTCCAGCGCCATCCGCTGCCTGCCGAGGCGGAGCAGGACTTGTCCCGCTTCGGTCGGCCGAACCGGCGAACTACGTTGCACGACAACGGCGCCCACTGAAATCTCCAGTGCGCGAATCCGCTGGCTGACCGCCGACGGGGTGATCATGAGCCGCCGCGCCGCAGCCTCGAAAGTGCCTTCGTCGGCGACCGCGACCAACGTGCGGAGCTGTTCGTCCTGCATGGAGGCTTATTCTGCGCTGGCGTTGCGAGTCGCGAGCTCCCTGCAACGCCAACGCATCTCAAGCTTCCTGTGCCTGTCCAGAATGAAATTCATGAAGCAATGCTAATGGTTCATCAGAAACATTCGCTGTTCTGAAGAGCGTTCCGGTCGTAGGTTTGGCCCGCCATGTTCAGCGCACTCCTCACCGGTCTCTTCACCGGTCTGTCCCTCATCGTCGCCATCGGTGCACAGAACGCCTTCGTGCTGCGCCAGGGCCTGTCCCGCGAGCACATCGGCACGGTGATCCTGATCTGCATCGCCGGCGACATCCTGTTGATCACGGCAGGGGTCGCCGGTGTGGGAGCGCTCGTCCAGAGCCATCCCACCGCGCTGACCGTGTGTCGCTGGCTCGGCGCGGCATACCTCGTGTGGTTCGGGATCCGGTCGCTGCTTGCGGCGCGGCACCCGTCCTCGCTCGGCGCCGGCGCCCCGACGGCACGCGGGTCGGTGGCGGCTGTGGCGCTCACCATCACGTTCCTCAACCCGCACGTCTACCTCGACACCGTGCTGATGCTCGGCAACATCGCCAACCAGCACGGCACGACTGGTCGGTGGTGGTTCGCCCTGGGCGCTTGCATCGGCAGCATCCTCTGGTTCACCGTCATCGGGTATGGCGCCCGCTACGCCGCACGCTGGATGAGTCGTCCCGGCACCTGGCGGGTGCTGGACGTCCTCGTCGGCCTCACCATGCTGACCGTGGCCGTTCTGCTCGTTGTGCACTGAGTCCGCGGCGAGCCGTAGCTCGCTTGTCACACCTGCCGCATACGTTCGTCGCATGGAAGTTCAGCCAGCAGCGGTCGGCTCATGACCGTTCCCGCCGCGATCCAGTCGACGTTCGACGACCTGGGCACACCGCTCGCCGATGTCACCTTCGTCGTGCTCGACCTGGAGACCACCGGCGGCAGCGCGACCGAGTGCCAGATCACCGAGGTCGGCGCCGTCAAGGTTCGCGGCGGCCAACAGCTCGGCGAGTTCCAGACGCTGGTCAATCCCGGTGAGCCGATCCCGGCATTCATCTCGGTGCTGACCGGCATCACCAACCCGATGGTCGCCACTGCTCCGCACATCGGCTCAGTAATGCCGGCGTTCCTCGAATTCATCGGCGACGCAGTGCTGGTCGCGCACAACGCCCGCTTCGACATCACCTTCCTGAAGGTCAATTGCGAGCGGCTGCAACTGCCCTGGCCGGGCAACGTCGTGCTCGACACCGTCCACCTCGCCCGGCAATTGGTGACCCGCGACGAGGCCCCCAACCACAAGCTCTCCTCGCTGGCTCGCGTCTTCAGCACCCGGGTGACGCCTGACCACCGGGCACTGCACGACGCACAGGCCACCGTCGATGTGCTGCACGGACTGATCGAGCGCGTCGGCAACCTCGGCGTGCACACGCTGGAGGAGCTGCGGTCCTACACCTCACGGATCACGCCCGACCAGCGGCGCAAGCGTTTCCTCGCCGATTCGTTGCCGTCGGCGCCGGGCGTCTACGTCTTCAAGGACGAGCACGGCGAGCCGCTCTACATCGGCACCTCCATCGACATCAAACGCCGAGTTCGCAACTACTTCACCGCCAGCGAGCAACGCACCCGGATGGCCGAGATGGTCCGGCTGGCCACGTCGGTCACCCCGATCGTGTGCCACACGACGCTGGAGGCCCAGGTCCGCGAGCTGCGACTGATCGCCGAGCACAAGCCGCGCTACAACCGCCGCTCGCGTCATCCCGAGCGGGCGATGTGGCTCAAGCTGACGGCCGAGGTGTTTCCCCGCCTGTCGATCGTGCGCACCGTGCGCGACGACGGCGCCACCTATGCCGGCCCCTTCACCTCCCGCTCGGTCGCCGAGCAGGCAGTTGCCGCGGTCCACGAGGTGGTGCCGCTGCGGCAGTGCACCGGCCGGCTGTCGAGCAAGGGCACCGGTTCCGCGTGCGTGCTCGCCGAGATGGGTCGCTGCGGTGCTCCGTGCGACGGGCGGCAGTCCCCCGACGACTACGCCGAGATCGCCCGCCGGGTCGCACGCGCACTGGACGGTGACGGCCACCAGGTGATCGACGCACTGGGCGACCGGCTGCGCGCCCTGGCAGCCGACCAGCGTTTCGAGGACGCGGCCGTGGTCCGCGACCGCATGCTCGCGCTGGTGCGAGCTGCCGCACGCGCACAACGTCTGACGCCACTGGCCACCAGCCCGGAGATCATCGCCGCAGCGCGCACACCTGCCGGGGGCTGGGAGTTCACCTGTGTCCGCTACGGCCGCTTCGCCGGTGCCACGGTGTGTCCACCACGATCCGACCCGCGGGGCTTCATCGCCGCGCTGCGCGAAAGCGCCGAACACGTCGAGCGCCCGGAGGCTCCCGTCCCTGCGGCCACCCACGAGGAGACCGAGAAGATCTTGCGCTGGATGGAGCAGCCCGGGGTCCGCATCGTCGACATCGACGGAGTGTGGGTCTGCCCGGTCGGCGGTGCCGCCGGAGCCCAGGAGTCACTCGACGACACGATGACCGACCGCGGCGACGCTGTCGACTTCGACGACTCGACAATCTCACGACGACGACCGGGCCTGCGGGCGATCTGATCTCGACCGATAGCCCGGCCGCCGGGTGGCACTACGATTGCGCCATGATTTCTGCGATCGTGATGATCAAGGCCGACGTACACCGCATTCCTGAGGTGGCACAGGAGATTTCCGAGATCGACGGCATCGCCGAGGTCTACAGCGTGACCGGCGACGTCGACCTGATCGCGGTCGCGAGGGTGTCCCAACACGAAGATTTCGCGGACGTCATCGCCGACCGTCTCAACAAGGTTGAGGGAGTGCGCGACTCGCAGACGCACATCGCGTTCCGCACCTACTCCAGCAAGGACCTGGGCGCGGCATTCGCGATCGGCCTGGACGACTAGCGTCCCCGACGACTAGCGACGCGCAGCTTCGGTCGCGGCGGCCCACCGGTCGACGACCGCCGTCGCGGCGCCGGAGTCGATCGCTTCTCGTGCTCGGGCGAGCCCGGCATCGAGGGCGGCGTCCAGATCGTCATACGCACCGAACCGACCGGAATCGTCGCCGCCGGCGACGACAGCCAGCGCGAGTCCGGCGTTGAGCAAGACCGCATCTCGTACCGCGCCGGGTGCCCCGGAGAACAACTGACGGGCAACCGCGGCATTGTGCTGAGCGTCGCCACCTCGCAGGGCTTCGATGCCGACGAGTTGTATGTCGTGGTCACGCGGGTCGAGTGTGTGCGTGCTGACCTCACCGTCGGCGACCCAGTGCACCGTCGACGTGGTGGTCACCGTGACCTCGTCCAGCCCGTCGTCACCACGCGAGACCGCGGCGTTGCGACCGCGCTCGGCGAATACACCGGCCATCAAGGGCAGGATCGACGCGTCCGCGACACCGATCGAGGCGAACTGCGGCGCCGCCGGGTTGGTCAATGGGCCCAGCACGTTGAACGCCGTGCGGATGCCGAGCTCACTGCGCGTGGGCGCGGTGAACCGGAACGACGGGTGGAAGGTCTGGGCGAAGCAGAACGTGATGCCGGCAGCCTCCGCAACCGATGCGACCTGGTCGGCGGTCAGGTCGAGGCGGATCCCGAGTGCCTCCAGCACGTCGGCCGCGCCGGACTTCGAGGACGCCGCCCGGTTGCCGTGCTTCACCAGGGTCACACCGGCCCCGGCACAGACGATCGCGGACATCGTGGAAATGTTGACCGTGTGCGCGCCGTCGCCGCCGGTGCCGACGATGTCCAGAATGGTGCCGGGGACTCGGATCGGCACCGCGTGCCGAATCATCTCGTCGGCCAGGCCGCGCAGTTCATCGACCGTCTCACCCTTGGCGCGCAAGGCGACGAGGAAGCCGGCGATCTGGGATCCGGTGGCTTCACCGGACATGATGCGGTCCATCGCCCACCCCGCCTCAGGTGCGCTCAGGTCGCCACCGTCGAGCAACGTGTTGAGCAGGACCGGCCAACTGGTCTCCGCTGCCATCTCGGTGCGATCGCTCAGGACGCGGCGCCGCGACGCACCAGGTCGGCGATCGCCGACCCGATAGTCAGCGGGTCGATCGGGTGCGGGACGGCAGCGTCGCACTGCGACCACACCGCGAGCCAGCCATCGGACGGGCGACCGGTGAGCACCAGGACCGGCGGGCAGTCGAAGACTTCGTTCTTCAGCTGCCGGCACAGGCCGAGTCCGCCGAGCTTCGCGGCCTCGCCGTCCAGGACGAGCAGGTCGTACTTCTCCTTCTCGACGGCCTCCACGACCGCCGCGGGCGTCGCGCACTCGCGCCAGCTGGCGATCTCGATGTCCTTCGCCGGGCGGCGACCCACGCCGAGACGCACGGCGTCGCGCGTCGCGATGTCGTCGCTGTAGAGCAGGACGTTCAACTGGTGCACGGCACCCGTGACGCCCTCTGCCGGGACCACTGCGGAAGGGGAGCTCATAACGCTGAATGCTACTGGTCACTCCGGGCACGATCGACAGCAGCCGGGCGTTCAAGAGCAAGGGACCGGTCGTATGGCGGCACCATTCTCGAGTCGCCCCGACCGTCATACCTGCGGTTTGAGCAGAACCACTGGCACGAAAAGGAACTCGTCCGGAAGTCCGTTCAGCATGCCTCGGGGGTCGCTCGTGCGGGCCTGCCCCAATGGGGCCATAATGGCGGACGTGGCGACCGCAACGACGGCTCATACGAGCGATTCCCGGATCCCGGCAGGGCATGGACCTGTCAGCCGACCCAACCTGACGGCAGTCGGCACCATGGTGTGGCTGGCCAGCGAGTTGATGTTCTTCGCGGGGCTTTTCGCGATGTACTTCACGATTCGCTCCGTCGCCGGTCCCTTGTGGACCGAGCGCACCAGTCACCTCGAGGTCGGTTTTGCCTTCGGCAACACCTTGATCCTGGTGATCTCCTCGATCTGGTGCCAGTTCGGTGTCTTCAAGGCCGAGGCCGGCAAGGCAGAGCGCGACGGCAAGCTGTGGCAGGTCAGCTCGTGGGGCATGCGCGAGTGGTATGTCCTCGCGTTCCTGTTCGGTGCAATCTTCGTCTCCGGCCAGGTCCTGGAGTACTCCAACATGTTCGGCGAGGGCATCTCCCTGAACTCCGATGCCTACGGCTCGATGTTCTACCTGACGACCGGATTCCACGCACTGCACGTCACCGGCGGACTGATGGCGTTCCTGATGATCATCGGACGCACCTTCACCGCGAAGAAGTTCACGCATCACCAGGTCACCGGCGCGATCGTCGTGTCCTACTACTGGCACTTCGTCGACGTCGTCTGGATCGCCCTGTTCACCACGATCTACCTGCTCCAGTGACCGTCGACGCCCCTTTCCGGCCCACCCATCCCTTCAACGACGACAGGACGACTTCGTGAGTTCACTCGTTGCCCGCCGCCGGCATCCGGCAGCGATAGCGATCGTGTTGCTTCTCGGCCTCATCATCACCGGTGGTCTCTACGCCGCGTTCGCGCCCAAGAATGCCGACGCCGCAAGCAGCAGCACCCAAGCCGCGGCGGCCGGCCACAAGCTCTTCTTGTCCAACTGCGCGACCTGCCACGGCCTGGCCGCCGCCGGCGGCGACGGTGGCCCGTCGCTGATCGGCGTGGGCGCCGCCGCCGTCGATTTCCAGGTCGGCACCGGACGTATGCCGCTGGCGAGCCCCGGCATCCAGGCCGAGCGCGGCACACCGCAGTTCGATAGCAAGGAAACCTCCCAGCTCGCGGCATACGTCGCCTCGCTCGGCGAAGGCCCCGCGATCCCCGCCTCGAGCCTGACCAGTGGTGGCGGCGACATTGCCAAGGGTGGCGAGCTGTTCCGCGTCAACTGCGCCATGTGTCACAACTTCGCCGGCTCCGGTGGTGCGTTGACCCGCGGCAAGTTCGCCCCGAACCTGATGGACGTGTCCGGCAGGCACATGTACGAAGCCATGGAGACCGGTCCGCAGTCGATGCCGGTCTTCAACAACTCCAACCTGACGCCGCAGGACAAGAAGGACATCATCTCCTTCCTGTCGAACGTCAAGGCCGAGGCCAGCCCGGGCGGTTGGAGCATGGGCAACCTCGGTCCGGTGCCGGAGGGTTTGTTCGCGTGGACCATCGGCATCGGCATGTTGATCCTGATCGCTGTCTGGCTCGGTAAGAAGGCCGCCTGATGACTGACGACAACGAAAATTCGCTCTCCCCGGAGACCGCGGTGAGCCGCGACGAGTCCGGCCACACGGTCGCGACCCGTGAGGACCACGCCCACCCGGCGGTGTTCGAGAACCCCGGACTACCGGCGCACGTACACCGCCAGGGCGACCACGACGAAGCTGCGGCACGCCGCAGCGAGCAACAGGTCGCCTCGTTGTTCGGCCTGTCGATGCTCGCGACGGTCCTGTTCGTGGTCGCATACGCCGTGATCGGCAAGGACGACAACGTCACCCTCCCGATCCTCGGCAAGGTGCACGCGCTGCACGTCGCCCTCGGCGTGACGCTCGCGGTGTCGCTGCTCGGGATCGGCCTCGGCGCGGTCCACTGGGCCAAGACGCTGATGTCCGACGAGGAGGTCGTCGAAGAGCGCCATACCCTGCGCTCGGACGACGAGTCGCGAGCCGGCTTCATCGAGGTCATGTCGGATGGTGCCGAGTCCTCGCAGATCAACCGCCGTCCACTGATCAAGTACAGCCTCGGTGGCGCTCTCGGCCTGTTCGCCATACCGCTCGGCCTGCAGCTGGTCGGTGGCCTCGGGCCTTTCAAGGGCGACGTCGAGGACCTGCGTACCACGCTGTGGGACACCCAGGTTCCGGTCGTAGGAGCCAACGGCAAGCCGGAGATGAAGAACGGCAAGCCCGTCACCCGTCCTCGCCGCTTGATGCGCGACCCCGACGGGACCGCGATCCGCTTGTCGGACGTCACGCTCGGCTCGGTCTTCCACGTTCTGCCCGAGGGCATCAATGACACGGAGAACCCGAGCAACGAGAAGGTCAAGGCAGCGGTCATCCTGATCTCGCTGCAGGAAGAGCTGATCAAGAGCACCCGCGAGAAGGACTGGGGCCAGGGCGGCGTCGTGGCGTTCTCCAAGATCTGCACGCACGTCGGCTGCTCGGTCGGCCTCTATGAGCAGACGACACACCATCTGCTGTGTCCCTGCCACCAGTCGACGTTCGATGTGACCGAGGACTGCAAGGTCATCTTCGGCCCGGCGAAACGTCCTTTGCCGCAGCTGAAGATCTCTGTCGACGACAACGGGTACCTCTATGCACCGCACGGCTTCGACGAGCCGGTCGGACCGAGCTTCTGGGAGCGTGGCTGATGAGCGCCGAGAACGTGACCGCCCGCAGCACCGCTGACGCGTTGCGCGCGGACGACAAGAAGGACGCCCCCGCCGGAGGCGGTGGCCCCGTTGGCGCCGTCGCCAATTGGATGGACGAGCGTACCGGCTCCGCCAAGGGCATCAGTTACCTGATGAAGAAGGTCTTCCCGGACCACTGGTCGTTCATGCTCGGTGAGATCGCGATGTACTCGCTGGTCATCCTGCTGATCAGCGGCACCTTCCTGACCTTCTGGTTCGTGCCCAGCATGGGCGAGACGACATACACCGGCTCTTATGTCCCCCTCAAGGGCGTGCAGATGAGCCAGGCGTTCGCGTCCACCGTGAACATCTCGATGGACGTCAAGGGTGGCCTGCTGATCCGGCAGATCCATCACTGGTCGGCGCTGATCTTCGTGGTGGCGATCGCGTTGCACATGTTCCGGGTGTTCTTCACCGGTGCCTTCCGCAAGCCGCGTGAGATCAACTGGATCATCGGTCTGCTGCTGGCGATGCTGGCCATGGTCGAGGGCTTCATCGGCTACTCGCTGCCGGACGACCTGTTGTCCGGCACCGGCATCCGCGCGATGCAGGGCTTCATCCTGTCGATACCGGTGGTCGGCACCTACATCAGCTACATCCTTTTCGGCGGCGGATTCCCGGGGAGGACATCATCCCTCGGTTCTTCACCATCCACGTGCTGCTGCTGCCGGCGATTCTGGTGGGCTTGTTCACCGCGCACATCATCCTGGTGATGGTGCACAAGCACACCCAGTACCCCGGCCCCGGTCGCACCAACAAGAACGTCGTCGGCTTCCCGATGATGCCGGTCTACGCGGCCAAGGCCGGTGGCTTCTTCTTCATCGTCTTCGGCGTCACCGCGCTGATCTCGGGTCTGGTCTCGATCAACCCGATCTGGATGTACGGCCCCTACGAACCCACGATGATCACCGCCGGCTCCCAGCCGGACTGGTACATGGGCTTCGCCGACGGCGCGCTACGACTGTTGCCCGGCTTCCTGGAGTTCAACCTCTTCGGAAAGACCTGGAGCTTCAACATCATGATCGGCGCGATCCTGATGATCCCGATCCTGTGGACCATCATGGGCCTCTACCCGTTCATCGAGAAGTGGGTCACCGGCGACAATGAGGAGCACCACCTCCTCGACCGGCCGCGCAACCGGCCGACGCGCACCGGTCTCGGTATGGCGGCAATCACCTTCTACGGCATCCTGTTCGCCGCTTGCGGCAATGACATCATCGCCATCAAGTTCCATCTGTCGATCGACGACATCACCCGAAGCTTCCAGATCGGGTTGATCATCATGCCGATCATCGTCTTCTGGGTGGTCAAGCGAATGTGTTTGTCGTTGCAGCGTTATGACCGTGACCTGGTGCTGCACGGCCGCGAGAGCGGCCGCCTGGTTCGGACCAACAAGGGTCGCTTCTTCGAGGCCCACGAGGATCTCAGCGATTACGAGCGTTGGCCCCTGGTCGCTTTCGAATCCCCCGCCCCGGTGGAGTTGACGTCGGAGACCGACAGCAACGGTGTGCACCGCAAGAGCGCCCGTAAGGACCGCATGCGGGCCCGCCTGTCGCACTACTACTTCAAGGACCGGGTCGAGCCCGTCACCCCGATGGAGTTGGCGTCGGCGCACCACGACGGCCAGGCCGGCGAAGAGATCGAGTCGCACCCCGATGAGGCCGAGTTCGGCCACATGCACGGTGGCGCCGAGGAGATCGGGGCGGCACACGCCTACGGTCACCCGTCACCGCACGACAAGCAGGACTGAGCAGGAGACACCTCCCCACCGGAGGCCGCACCTCAACCCTGAGAGGCCCACTCGCACACGTTGTGCGGGTGGGCCTCTCGGCATGCTCGAAGCACCGCTCTAAGCTGTTGCTCCACCACCGAACGGAGTCGCCAGATGCCCGTCGCCATGAGCCGCGAAGAGTTTGAGGACGCGGCCGCGGATGCCATGGACACCATTCCGCAGGACCTGCTTGACCGGCTGGACAACGTGGCCATCACCGTCGAGGACGAGCCGGAGCCGGGCAGCGTCCCGGGCCTACTCGGCTTGTACGTCGGAGTGCCCCTCACCGAACGTGATTCGGGCTACGGTCTCGGAAACCTTCCCGACCGGATCTACATCTACCGCGGGCCGCTCACCCGCTACTGTCACACCCGCGACCAGCTGCTGCAACAGATCCGGGTGACGGTTCTGCACGAGATCGGCCACCACTTCGGCATCAGCGACGAGCGTCTGCACGAGCTCGGCTGGGGCTGAAGCCGGGCTGGACACACGCGAAAGCGGCCCGCCATACATCAGGTGTATGGCGGGCCGCTTCTCGTGGATCGGAGAGCGTTTCTCAGGGAAGTCGGGGTCCCCGCGAAGTATTCGGAGGAGCGCAGCGGGGGAGAAACTTCGTGGGGTGACTAGATGGAGTGCTCTCCGTTGAAGTACTCGAAGACCCAGCCGATCGCGGCCAGTGCGACGAACGGCACCGCGAGCATCACCAGCCACCAGCCCACGGCCAGGCCCAGGGCAACGATCGCCAGTGAGGCGCCCAGGAAGAGCGGCCACCAGGAGTGCGGGCTGAAGAAGCCGTAGTCACCCTCGACGTCGGCCTGCTCACCCATCGGGTCGTCGTCCGGGCGCAGGTCGATCTTGCGGCCGGTCCACCACAGGAAGCCGGCGATGAGGGCACAGAGGGCACCCGTCAGGTAGAGCCCGACCGCACCGACCGGCTCATCCCAGTACGTGAAGATGCCATAGATCGTCCCCACGACCACGCTGAACACGAACAGGAGCCCGAAGAGCTTGAATTCGACCTTCATGGCAAGCCTCACTCGCCCTTTCCGGGCTTGTCACCCATGAACGACTGGTCGCCCCGGTCTGTCGGGCTGGTCAGTTGGGCCAGCGTGTCCTCAGACGCCTTCACGGTCCAGGAGGCGGCCTCCGGGTGGTGCAGGTCGAACGCTGGTCGCTCGGAGCGGATCCGCGGGATCGAGTCGAAGTTGTGTCGCGGCGGCGGACAGGACGTCGCCCACTCCAGCGAGGCACCGTAACCCCACGGGTCGTCGACCTCGACCATCGGCGCGGTGCGCCAGGTCTTCCACACGTTGTACATGAACGGCAGCATCGAGATGCCCAGGATCAGGGCACCGACCGAGGAAATGTCGTTCATCCACTGGAAGTCGTCGGCCGGCAGGTAGTCGGCATACCGGCGCGGCATACCCTTCACGCCGAGCCAGTGCTGAATCAAGAAGGTCGTGTGGAAGCCGATGAACAGCAGCCAGAAGTGGATCTTGCCCAGTCGCTCGTCGAGCATCCGGCCGGTGAGCTTGGGCCACCAGAAATACCAGCCCGCGAACATCGCGAACACGACGGTGCCGAACACCACGTAGTGGAAGTGCGCCACCACGAAGTAGGAGTCGGTGAGGTTGAAGTCCAGTGCCGGGCTGGCCAGGATGACGCCGGTCAGACCACCGAACAGGAAGGTCACCAGGAAGCCGATCGCCCAGAGCATGGGCGTCTCGAACGTCAGGGACCCGCCATACATCGTCCCGACCCAGTTGACGAACTTCACGCCGGTGGGCACCGCGATCAGCATCGTCATGATCGCGAAGAAGGGCAGCAGCACCTGGCCGGTGGCGTACATGTGGTGCGCCCACACGCTGACCGACAGGGCCGCGATCGAGATCGTTGCGAAAACCAGGGTCTTGTAGCCGAAGACCGGCTTGCGGGAGAACACCGGGATGACTTCGGAGATGATGCCGAAGAACGGCAACGCAATGATGTAGACCTCGGGGTGTCCGAAGAACCAGAACATGTGCTCCCAGAGCATCGCACCGGCGGTCTGCGGATCGAAGACGTGCGCGCCCATGATCCGGTCGGCGCCGAGCCCGAACAACGCGGCGGCGAGCACCGGGAAGACGACCAAGACCAGGATCGAGGTGATCAGGATGCCCCAGGTGAAGATCGGCATCCGGAACATCGTCATACCGGGTGCACGCATGCACACGATGGTCGTGACGAAGTTGACCGACCCGAGGATGGTGCCGAAACCGGCGAGCGCCAGACCGAAGACCCACAGGTTGCCGCCGACGCCGGGGCTGTAGGTGGCGTTGGACAGCGGCGCGTAGGCGAACCAACCGAACGCGGCCGCACCCTGCGGGGTGATGAAGCCGGCGCTGGCGATCAGGCCGCCGAAGAGGTAGAGCCAGTAAGCGAACATGTTCAGCCGCGGGAACGCCACATCGGGCGAGCCGATCTGCAACGGCATGATCGCGTTGGCGAAGCCGGCGAACAGCGGTGTCGCGAAAAGCAACAGCATGATCGTGCCGTGCATGGTGAACAGCTGGTTGAACTGCTCCGGGTTGTCGACGATCTGCAGGCCGGGTGAGACCAGCTCCGCGCGGATCATCAGCGCGAGCACGCCGCCAACCAGGAAGAACGCGAACGAGGTGATGAAGTAGAGGTTGCCGATGACCTTGTGGTCCGTCGCGGTGATCCACTTGACGAACGTGCGGCCGGGATGGCGGGTGCGGACCCGGACGGCCGAACGCGCGTCACCCGTGTCGCCCGAGTCCCCGACGCGTGGTGTGGCGATGCTGGCCATTACTTCGCTCCTTCGGTGACGATGTCAGAGCCCGTGATCCCCTTGGGGAGGTACTGCTGCATCTTCGTCTGGTCCTTGGCCTCGATCGTCGAAGTCTCACGATTGAGCGCGTTGGACAGGAAGCCGACGTTGCCCTCGTCGCGCAACTGCTGCATCTTCTTGTTGTAATCGGCCTGGCTGACGACCTTGACGTTGAAGAGCATCTGCGAGTGGTAGGCGCCGCAGAGCTCGGCGCACTTGCCCTGGTAGGTCCCGATCTGCGTCGGCGTGACGTCGAACTTGTTGACCTTGCCCGGGATCATGTCCATCTTCTGCAGGAACTGGATGACCCAGAACGAGTGGATGACGTCCCGCGAGGTGAGCACGAACTCGACCCTCTTGTCGACCGGGAGGTAGAGCGTCGGAATGGTGCTCTCGGGGTTCGGGGCAGTCATGTCGGCCTGGACGCCGGCGTCATAGACCTTGGCGTTGACGTAGTTGAAGTCCCACGACCACTGCTTGCCGACCACGTTGACCGTGACGTCCGGCGTCCCGCTCGTGTCGAGCATCTTGTTTTCCATCTGCACGGTCTTGCCGAAGAACACCGCGACCATGAAGAGCGGCACGACCGTGAAGAGGATCTCGATCGGCACGTTGTAGGCCAGCTGCGGCGGCAGACCGACATCGGTCTTCTTCCGCCGGTAGCGGATCATGCAGTAGATGATCATCGCCCAGACGATCACGCCCACGACGAGCGCCCAGACCCAGGCCGAGACCCAGAAGTCGGTGATCTCTTTACTGAGGCTGGTGACGCCCTTGGGTAGGTAACCGCGCTTTTCCACGGGGGTGCAGCCGGTCAGCAACATTGCGCTGACGGCAATCAGACCTCCGAAGGCGATCTTGCTACGCCGCCGCCGCCCAGGAGACTGGGAACGGCGCGCGGATTCCACGAGGGGTTTGTCAGATCCGGGCACAGGCAAACTCTATCCCAGCCGTATTCGAAGTCGACGTCAGGGCAGGCCTGTGGAAGCCATCAATTCGACTGTGCCAACGCCCAACTCGACAGATTCGTGCCCGAAGCGTCACCGCAGGTCGCCGGTGAGTGGTGCGGACTCCCCGACCCGGTCGAAGATCGGCCGGTCGGACCGTCAATGGATGTCCGCCGTGTCGTCCCAGCAGGGCGGCAACGGCGCCTGTGCGGCGAGCTGCACGCGGTGCAGATAGTCCCGCCGCGAGACCTCTCGGACCCCGAGCGTCGCCAAGTGCTCGGTCTGCCACTGCACGTCGATCAGTCGCCGGTCATCGCCATCACCGAAGACCAGCTCGGTCAGCCCCCAGACGGCGACCTTCCCGGCATCAGTCGCCCGGTGGAACATCGACTCCGCGGCGAAGACACCGCCGGTGCACACGCCATACAACCCACCGGCGAGCCGACCGTCAGCGTCCCAGGCCTCGACGGAGTGCGCCCAGCCGAGCCTGTGCAGCTGCTCGTATGCCGCCCGGATGTCCGGCGTGATCCAACGACCCGGCCTGGATCGGTCAGCGCACCCGTCGACCACGGCCTCGAAGGCTGTGTTGTACGTGACCTGGAAACGGTGTCTCGCCCGGCGCAGCGAACGCGACACGTGGAAATCGCCCGGCAGCAGCACTCCGCGGCGGACCGGCGACCACCAGCCGATCGGCCGCCGACCGTCGTCGCCGATCCCCATCGGGAACATGCCGGCACGGTATGCCGCCAGCAGGGTCCCCGGCTGCAGGTCGGCTCCGACCGCGATGAGGTCCTGTGTGACGTCGTCCTGCTGTTGCTCATCGAGGTTCCACCGACTCGGGGCGGGTTCGACGGGCACGGCGGGACTCAGTGACTCAGCCGCGCGGGCAGCTCAGCAGCGGTTGGACGGTGGCTGCGGCCTTCTCGCCATACGACTCGCCCAGGCGGGCGAGGAAGTCGTCCTTGCGCAGGATGTACTCCTGGGTTCCGACGGTCTCCAGGACATAAGTGGCCAGCATCGAGCCGACCTCGGCACAGGTGCGCAGGTCCAGCTCCCAGGTCAGCCCGGCCAGGAAGCCGGCGCGGAAGGCGTCGCCGACTCCGGTCGGGTCCAGGCGCCGCACTTCGCGGGCGACGGGGACCTCGATCGGCTCCTCCCCGCGCCGCAGAATGACCGCGCCGTCCTTGCCCTTGGTGATGACCCGAGTGCCGACCTGCTCCAGGACCTCGTCGGCCGACCAACCGGTCTTCTGCTCGGTCATGTGGGCTTCGTATTCGTTGGTGAACAGGTAGTCCGCACCGCTGATCAGGTCGCGGATGAACGGGCCGTCGGCGAAGGCGAGCTGCTGGCTCGGGTCGGCGATGAACGGTATGCCGCGCTGGCGGCACTCGTCGGTATGGCGACGCATGCCCTCGGGGTCGGACGGGCCCACCATCACCAGGTCCAGTCCGCCGACCCGGCGGGCGATCGGCTCGAGCTCGATCTCGCGGGCCTCGCTCATCGCGCCGGCGTAGAAGGTCGCGATCTGCGCCATGTCGTCGTCGGTGGTGCACACGAACCGCGCGGTGTGCTTGGTCTCGGAGACGTAGACCGACTTGCAGTCGACGCCGTGCCGCTCCAGCCAGGACCGGTAATCGGCGAAGTCCTCACCGACCGCGTCGGCCAGGATCGGGTGCAGGCCGAGGTTCGCCATACCGAAACAGATGTTGGCTGCCACTCCCCCGCGCCGGATCTGCAGATCGTCGGCGAGGAACGACACCGAGAGCTTGTCCAGCTGTTCGACGACGAGCGAGTCGGCGAAGCGACCCTTGAACGTCATCAGGTGATCGGTGGCGATGGATCCGGTCACGGCAATCTTCATGGGGAACAACCTATGACAGCGGTGATGGGCGTCGGTCACCCACCAACGGACGAGTCCCGCCGGTTGCCCGCCGAACTGCCTAGACTCCCGCCCATGATCGATGCAGTCGCGGCGTTGCAGGCCGCTGTCCGGCGCCGCACCGTTGCCGGGATGGCCAAGGACGACACTGAATTCGACGGGCTGCACGCGGACCTGCGAGCCCATTTCCCGCTGCTGTTCGCGACGTGTGAGCAGGTCGAGCTGCGCGATCATGCCTTACTGCTGCGGTGGAAGGGCGCCCAGGACGACCGCCCCGTCGTGCTGATGGCTCACCAGGACGTCGTGCCGGTCAATCCGCGTGATGACTGGACGCATCCGGCATACGACGCACAAGTCGTGGATGGCGTCATCTGGGGCCGCGGCACGCTCGACTGCAAGGGGTCGCTCGTCGCGATCTGCGCCGCTGTCGAGGAACTCCTGGCCGACGGCGTCGAGCCGGCCCAGGACGTGTGGTTGTCGTTCGGCGCGGACGAGGAGGTCCACGGCACAACCGCGGCCGCGGCCATCGCGGCACTGCAGGAACGTGCGGTGGAGCCGTGGCTGATCCTCGACGAAGGAGGTATGGCGGTCAGCGGCGCGTTCCCCGGCGTCTCGAAGCCGCTCGCGGTGATCGGCCTGACGGAGAAGGGCGTTGTCGAGCTGGAGCTCGTCGCGAGGGCCGAGGGCGGGCATGCCTCGATGCCGCCGAGGAACAGCGCGCCGGCGAAGCTCGCCCGGGCGATCCTGGCGCTGGACAAGCATCCGGCGCCCGCGCAACTGCCCGAGCCGACCCTGCAGATGTTGCAGCGGGTCGCCCCGCACGTCCGCGGTCCGCTCGGCAGCCTCATCGGCCGCGCCGACACGTTGCGCCGACCGCTGGCGAAGGTCTTCGCCCGCATGGGGCCGACGACCGCGGCGATGACCCGGACGACATACGCCATCACCGAGCTCAGCGGTGCGCCGGCCAACAACGTGCTCGCGACCACCGCGACGGCCGGCGTCAACATGCGGGTCGCGGTCACCGAGACCGCCGAGGACGCAGTGGAGCGGGTGCGCACCATGGTCGGCGACGACGTCGAGGTGGTCGTTCGGACGGCATACGACCCGAGTCCGGTCGCCGACCTCGGAGACGCCTTCGCGTTGCTCGAGAAGATCACGCGCGAGGTGATGCCGGACGTCGTTCCGGTCCCGTATGTCGTGATGGCCGCCACGGACGCCCGGCATTTCCAGCAGGTCTGGCACAACTGCTACCGCTTCAACCCGTTCCGGATGGACGAGGCGCAGCGGCAGAGCTTGCACAACGTCGACGAGCACCTCGGTGTGGACTCGTTCCTCGAGGGCATCCGCTGGTATCGCGCTCTGCTGCAAGGACTGTGACGGGGCCTGCGCCGAGTGACGCAATTGGTCGCGGTTGACGCAGTTGCAGTTGCGTCAACCACCACTAGTTGCGTCAGTCGGTGGCTGCAGCCCAAATCGAGGGCGACCGATCGACAAGCGGACGGCCGCGGAGACGACGACCAGCACAGGAAGAGGCCCCCAGCGAACTCGTTCGCTGGGGGCCTCTTCCTGTGCTGCGAGGAGTCGCAGCAAAAGGTTCAGCTGAAGCTGTCACCGCAGGCGCAGGAGCTGCCGGCGTTGGGGTTGTCGATGGTGAAGCCCTGCTTCTCGATGGTGTCCGCGAAGTCGATCGTGGCGCCATCCAGGTAGGGGCGCTCATGCGGTCGACGACGACCTCGACACCGTCGAAGTCGCGGACCAGGTCACCGTCGAGCGTGCGCTCGTCGAAGTAGAGCTGGTACTGGAGGCCGGAACAACCACCGGGCTGCACACCGACGCGCAATCGAAGATCGTCGCGCCCTTCTTGTTCGAGCAGGCTCTTCACCTTGGACGCGGCGACGTCTGTGACGGCGACGTTGTGGGTCTCGGTGGTCGAGGAAGCATTGGTGTCGACGCTCATTGCATCAAGTCCTTCTCGTTGCGGTCGAACGGGTGGCGATCAGCTGCTGCAACACAGTGCTGGCCGTTCTTGTTCCCCTCCAGGGTACGACGTCCCGGTCAGGTCGCTGACCAGGTGCCCGCCACTCGGCGTGCCAGCGCCTCGAGTGCCACGCACTTGTCGGGATCGATGCGGCGTCGCACGTTGTGCGGGTCGATCAATGGGTATGCCGCGGACGCGCCCAGCGACATCGTCTCGCGACGTCCGACATCGACCCGCTCGGCCAGCACGATCGAAGGCGTGGCGTTGGCGGCCGCGGCCCGCACGGAGGTCGCCACGACGTCGTAGTCGAGGCTGCGCCAGTCGAAGACCGGTGTCGCGGCGACAACGAGGTCGGCTCCGAGGATCTGTTGTCCCAAGCCGACCACCTCGGCGAAGAATTCGGCGCCGGGCAGCAGCCGGGCGCCGAGAGCCGCCAACGCGAAGCCGACCCCCACCCGCGCCACTTCCGGGGTCGCGTTCCAGCCGGTGCACCTTCCCGGTCAACAGGTCCTTGTGTGGAGGCAGTGCCCGGCGCACCTGGTCGGCGAATTCTCCGATCCGGCGCTCGTTGTCCTGTGCCTGTTTCTTGGTCCAGCCGAGAGTGTCGACCGCCGTCGCGGATGCGCCTTGCAGGCCGAGTAGCGCGATGTCCTCGCCGTATGCCGCCACGAGCTGCACAGACCGGGTCACATCGCGTGCTCGGGGCAGCGCGACAGCGAGGTCCTCACTCTGTCCGAGGGCTCGCAGCAAGCCCGCTCCGCCGTCGACTCCGGCGGCGTCGCCGACGCCGACGATGATCCGTTGCGCACCGTCGCCGATCGCCCCCGCAAGAGCTGAGCCGAGTGGTGCCGAGTCACCACCGCGGGTGAGTGTGGCCCCGTCCAGGTAGGCAGCGCCGTTGTGCCATAGCGACCAATCCGTCTGCGGTGACTGCGAATCCGCTTCAAGTGCGTGTGACAGTGCGTCCACGAAGCCCACACCGCCGGACGAGAACGGCACGGTGGTGAGGTCGGCCTGCGGTTGTCGCCCGCGCCAGCCCTGCGCGATGGCCGAGGTGATGGCTGAGGCGGGGACATCTCCCCAGTGGTCACTACAAATCACAACTCGCACGGCACCATTGTGACTGCGCCGCCACGCGCTCAACCAAGCAGTAGTCGCGCTCCCCCGGCGAGGCAACCGAGCGAGGCCAGGAACATCAACGCCCACCAGGCCGCGCCCGGCACTCGCGTCAGGCGCGCGAGCTGGTCGGGGTCGGAGTTGCGCGCAACACCGGCCCGCCGGCCGCGCTGCAGGTCGACCAATGACCACGGCCCGGCGAGCAGCAGGAACCAGCCGATCACCTGAGCCACTCCCGTCTGCACCACCGGGTCGAGCCACCCGGTGACTGCCACAAGCAGCACACCGCTGATCAGCACGACCCACAGGCCATAGAGATTGCGGATCTGCAGCAGGAGCATCACGAGTGCGATGAGCAGCAGCCACAGCGCCCCGATCGCGTGTCCGACGTGGACACCGAGGACCAGCAGCAGTCCGAGCACGGACGGTCCGACATACCCGGCGAGCAGGGTGAGGATCATTCCGACACCGGTCGGCCGACCACGGGAGACGGTGAGGCCCGAACTGTCCGAGTGCAGTCGTATGCCGGACAGGCGACGGCCCACCAGCAGCGCGGTGACCCCGTGCGCTCCCTCGTGGACGACGGTGACGAGGTGTCACCCGCCATACGGGAGCCCAGGCGATGCACGCCACGGCGACCACCGCCAGCAGCACCGTGACGCGTAGGTCCGGTGCGGGCGTGGTCGCAGTCGCGCGGTCCCACCAATCACCCACACCGGCCGCAACGCCCGGACGTTCTCATCCGTTCCGGTGTCCGGGTCTCAGGTGCGGCGGACCGTCTCCAACCAGAGGTCGGCGTAGCGACGTCCGTCGATCTCGAGCGCCACGTCGATGACGGCGTCCGCCCGGCCGTGCGGGTCATGAGCGAGGTCGCCGCTCCAGTCACGTACGTCGACGATCGTTCGTCCCCTGGACCAGGTGCCGGCGAGCTCGACACGGACCGGGAGTGCACTGGTCTGGATCCCGCCTGGGTCGATGACCGCGCAGACCGCTCCGGCATCGCCGATCGTCGCCTGCTCGGATCCGAAGCGTTCACACTGGAATTCGATGAGTTCACCGGCGAGCCGCGCCATGTCATCCGTCGAGGCCGCCAGCTGCTGAGCCTCGGCGCGAGTGACCGTCGGGTCGTAGAAGACGTCCAGGCCGTACATCGTCACGGGTATGCCGTGCTCGGCCGCCGCCTCGAGCACGATTGCCGTCGCCTCCGGGTCGTGGAAGACGTTGAACTCCGCCGACGCCGTCGCGTTGCCGCGCTGGGCCGCCCCACCCATGAAGACGATCCGACCCACCGATCGCAGTGCCTCCGGATAGGTGCGTGCCAACAACGCAAGGTTGGTCATGGGCGCGGTCGGCACCACAGTGATCGGCTCGGTTGCGTCGCCGAGAACGTCTCGTAGCAACTCGACTGCGTGCCGCGGGTCCGGCTCACGATCCGTGTGCACCCAGCCCAGGTCACCCATCCCGTCGTCACCGTGCACGTGCCGCGCGTGCACGGCCCGCTCGATGAGCGGACGCTCGGCACCTCGAGCGACCGGCACATCGTCTCGACCGGCGATCTCTAGCACTGCCAGCGTGTTTCGAGTCACTTGCGCGACGTCGGTGTTGCCACCGACGCAGGTGACAGCCCGCAAATCGACCGCGGGGTGAAGCGCTGCAAGGAGCAGGGCGCAGGCATCATCGACACCTGTGTCGACGTCCATGACCACCGGGATCCGTTGCATGACCTGACCGTATCGCCGTCACAATTCGGAAACGTCCACGATGCGCCGGAACCGAGGCCCGTCCGCCGGCATCGGAGCCGCGATGTCCCGAACGAGAGGAACGACGATGGTGACGGCTTGGTGGCTACGCCGTAGCGCGCAACTCCTGACTGCCGTCGTCATGGCGACGATCGGGCTGGTCGTGGTGACACCACCGGCGATGGCCTGCGCATGCGGTGGGATGGTCCAGCCTCCGGGCAACTCGACCACGGTCACCGGAGAGACAGCACTGGTCACTCAGGGCGCGGGACGCGAAACCATCGTGATGTCGTTGTCCGCAAAGTCCGACGCCGCACGCGCCGGACTGCTCGTGCCCACCCCGGCACCGGCCACCCCCGCCCTGGCAGATCGCGACATCTTCACCGACCTCGCCGACCAGACCGCCCCGCGGAGCAAGGAGCGTCACCACTTCTTCGGCCCACCACTGTTCTTCGGCGACCACGGATCGTCGGGCAGCGACAACGAAGCCAGATCCTCGCCAGCAGGTGTCCAGGTGCTCGGCGAAGTCGACCTCGGACCATTGAAGGCGGTCAGCATCAAAGCGAACAACGCCGCTGACCTGCACAGCTGGCTGGACAGCCGCGGTTTCGTCATGTCGCCGCAGTTCGAGGCACTCGTGACGCCGTACCTCGACAAGGGTTGGGCGTTCACCGCCATGACGCTCACCGCGGAGGGCAAGTCACTGACCGGCACGCTGCCGCCGGTCAGCCTCGAATTCGCCAGCGACACACTCGTCTATCCGATGCGAATGTCGAGCGGTGCCAAGGAAACTCAGCACGTCAGGACCTACGTGCTAGCCGACCATCGGGTCGAGCGCACCGATCCGACAGCGACCCAGGGACAGCTGCACACGGCGTATGCCGACCGCGTCCGGACCTCGCTGGTCACCTCACCGGACCTGAAACGACTCAGCGCAGGCAAGGCGTGGTTGACCGAGTTCACCCAGACCTTCGATCACCCGGGTGAACAGGTGCGCAGTGACTTCACGTTCGCACGCGCACCCCACGACACGCCGGTGGTCCACTACGCCTACCGCGACGAATACTTCATTCCCGTCGACGTCGCGGTGCTGTTGGTCGTGTCGGCCGCCGCGATCGCAGGCGCGATCGTGCTGATCCGCCGCCGTCAGCGCCGCAGCTGACCGTCGGGACCGAGCGCCGGATTGGCCGCTTCCGGTACCCGTTCGGCCGGTGCGATCTCACCCGGAGGCGTGCCCTCACCGAATGGGGAACCGCCGAGCGACTCGCGATCGTGCGGGTCCGACCAATTCGTCAGATCCGGTCCGAGCGGCACGATGCCGGTCGGGTTCACGTCGCGATGCACCTCGTAGTAGTGCTGCTTGATCTGCTCGAAGTCGACGGTGTCGCCGAAACCCGGTGTTTGGAACAGATCTCGGGCATACGCCCAGAGCACCGGGAACTCGTCCAGCTTCTGCCGGTTGCACTTGAAGTGGCCGTGGTAGACGGGATCGAACCGCACCAGTGTCGTGAAGAGTCGGACGTCGGCGCAGGTGAGGTGCTCCCCCATCAGGTAGCGCTGCCCCGCGAGTCGTTCCTCCAGCCAGTCGAGGGCGGTGAAGAGTCGGTCGTATGCCGCGTCATACGTCTCCTGAGTGCCGGCGAAGCCACACCGGTAGACGCCGTTGTTGACCTCGGTGTAGATGCGTTTCATCACCGGAGCCATCTCGTCACGCAGTGCGACCGGCCACAGGTCAGGCGCGCCCTCGCGCTGGAAGTCGGTCCACTCGGTCGCGAAATCCATTGTCATCTGGGCGAAGTCGTTGGTGACGACACCGCCGGTCGGCACGTCAACGATCGCCGGGACGGTAATCCCCCGCGGGTAACCGGGGAACCGTTTGTCGTAGGCGTCCTTCAGCCGCGGAATGCGCAGCACCGGGTCCAGGCCGCCGTCGTCGAGGTCGAAGGTCCAACTGTCCGAGTCGTGTGTCGGACCGCAGAGCCCGAGCGAGATCGCATCCTCCAGGCCAAGCAATCGGCGCACCATGATGGCCCGGCTCGCCCACGGGCACGCACGTGCCGCGACCAGCCGATAGCGGCCCGGCTCGACCGGCCACCCGTCCGCTCCATCCTGGGTGATGCGGTCGTTGATGTAGTTGGTGTCGCGCTCGAAGGTCGGTTCGACGTAGCTGCCCTGTGCCATGTCTCGACGCTACCGCCAGTCGAGACCGCGGGCTTCCCAGCGGGCCAGACCGGCTCGCACGGCCGCTTCGGGCCAGCTTCCTCCCGCCGACTCGAGCACCGCACGACCCTCGGTCCGAATCGCCTGCTGGAGTTGCCGCATCGCGTCGATCACCGACTCCTCGTCGGCCGCCGGCACCTGCAGTGATGCCAGTCGATCCTGTTGAGCTGCAGTCAGTTTCGCCGACCACTGCTTCACGCCCATCGGCGGCAACGGCGCATTCAACTCGACGTACAGCTGGTAGAGGAACCGGCGGTAGTTGTGCACGGCCTCCTGACCCAGCAGCCAGTCCTCTCGAGCCACCACCGCATCCGGGAAGATCGCCAGCTGGCGAGCGAATTCGAGCGCGATCGCCTCCATGCGCGCGGCATTTGGTCCGTCCGGTGCGTCGTCGGCGGCGGGCACCGCGACGCGGTCGCGACGCCGGTCGAAGACCGGCACCCGGTGCCGGTATGGCGTCTCGGCGATGTCGAAGTCGCCTCGAGGACGACGTCGACTCGCAGTCCGTCCGAGGTCGTCAACACGAAACTTCCTGGTAGTCCGGGCATTTCGTAGCTGATAACTGGCTCGAGAAACGCCCAGGTCGAGGCCGCGGCGCCGACGAGGGCATCCCTCGACTCGTCGGCAGCGGTGACGATCAGATCGAGATCGCTGCCCGCGTCAGCCACGCCGCGACCCAGCGATCCGCTGAGCCACAGTGCCTCGACCCGCAGGTCGGCGCCGAGTTCGTCGACGATGCGGTCAAGCACCTCGGCATACCCCGGTGGCAGTGGTGCGAGGCTGTCTCGATACGCCTCGCCATTCGTCACCGCGCGTCCGCGAGTCGTTGCAACAGAAGCGCTTCGGCCAGGCAGACCCGCTCGAACTCGCCCAGGTGCAGGCTCTCGTTCGCGCCGTGGGCGCGCGTGTCCGGGTCCTCCACACCGGTGACCAGGATCGCCGCGTCCGGGAACTTCTCGGCGAACGCCGCGACGAACGGGATCGACCCGCCGACACCGATGTCCACCGGTTCGGTGCCGTCCCAGGCGTCCCGGAACGACGCGCGCGCGGCGGTGTAGATCGGGCCGTCGGCATTCGCGTCGAAGCCGGCGCCCTCGTCGTCGAGAGTCACTTCGACCTGCGCACCCCAGGGCGCGTTGTCGGTCAGGTGCTTGCGCAACAGGTCGTATGCCGCCCGCGGGTCCTCCGACGGCGCGATACGCATCGACACCTTCGCGCGGGCGCTCGGCACGAGCGTGTTGGATGCGACATCCACCGCCGGTGCGTCGATGCCGATGGTGGTGATCGACGGCCGGGTCCACAGCTGGGACAGGAACGGGCCGGTGCCTATCACCTGCACGCCGTCCAGCAGGCCACTTTCCTCGCGCAGTCGGGTCTCGTCGAAGTCCAGGTCCGCAGCATCACCGCTCACCAGACCGGCAACCGCGACGTCGCCCTTCTCGTCGTGCAACGAAGCGAGCAGCCGGACCAGCGCGGTCAGCGCGTCCGGGACGGGTCCCCCATACATGCCGGAGTGCACGCTGTGATCGAGAGTGCGCACCGAGACGATCACCCGGATCATGCCGCGCAGCGAGGTGGTCAGCGCGGGGACCCCGATCTTCCAGTTGGAGGAGTCGGCCAGCACGATCGCGTCCGCTGCCAGCTTGTCGCCGTGGCGTTCCAAAATCGTTGCCAGTGAATCGGATCCGACTTCTTCCTCACCTTCGACGAACACGTTGACGCCACACGGCGGATGGCCATTGTGTGCGCGGAGCGCGGCGATGTGCGCCATGACCCCAGCTTTGTCATCCGCCGCACCGCGGCCGTAGAGCCGCCCGTCACGCTCGGTCGGCTCGAAAGGCGGGGTGTCCCAGTCCTTGTCCTCGCCGGGCGGTTGCACGTCGTGGTGGGCGTAGAGCGTGATCGTGGGCGCACCCTCGGGTGCGGCCAGCCGGGCGATCACCGCGGGGCGGCCACCCTCTCGCACGATCTCGACCTCGAGTCCTTCGTCACGCAGCAACTGCGCAACGGCATCCGCGCTGTGATCGACGTGCGACTGGTCGAAGGAATCGAGCGACACGCTGGGGATCCGCGTCAGTGCTTCGAGGTCGGCGCGTATGGCGGGCATCAGCCCCCGCACGGTCGCGGCGAGGTCGGGCTGGTTCGGCGAAGTGGAGTTCTCGGTCACGCCGTCACGCTAGCGAATGCGTGCGAGTTGCTTCACAGTCGCTCCGCGCCTGATCAGCAACCTTGCACACATTTGTATCTGCCCTATGTCTGATTGACCTGCGCTAGCGGCTCATGTGGTGGTCATCACGTCCGGCTTCGGGCACGTACACTTGTGCGTGTGTTCGGCCGCAACAAGACCCTGACAGAATCCGAAGCTTCCGCTGAGGCGTTGACCCCTGAGTCCGCCGCGGAGGTGTCGGCCACCGGGCTAACCCCGAAAAAGGGTCGGCCGACGCCCACCCGCAAAGAGCGCGAGGCCGCGCGGCGCAAGCCGCTGGTGCCGGTGGATCGCAAGGCCGCCAAGCGTGAGTCACGCGATGACGCTCGGAAGGCACGGGTCGAACAGCGCGAGGCCTTCGCACGCGGCGACGAGAAGGCACTGCCGGCGCGTGACAAGGGACCGGTCAAGGGCTTCATCCGCGACTATGTCGACTCGCGCCGCAACTTCGGCGAGATCCTGCTGCCGCTGATGCTGATCGTGCTGGTGCTGACGGTCCTGCCCAACCGCACACTGCAGATGTCGGCGTTCTTCCTGGTCTGGGTGGTTGTCGTTCTCGGCATCATCGATGCCACGCTCATGGTGCGCCGGGTCAAGGCCCAGATCCGCGAGCGCTTCCACACCGAGCCGCCGCGCGGCACTGCGTCATACGCGGTGATGCGCGCGTTCCAGCTGCGCGCCGGACGTCGTCCCGGGCCCCGGGTCAAGCGCGGCGACAAGATCTGATCGCTGCTTCAACTTCCGTCGGAGAGCATCATCGGGCCGTAGACGGCCCCATCGTCGTGATGCAAGGTCACAGCCGCAACGCCCGCTGTGAAGAGTGACCGCCACTGCTCACCGAGCCAGCTCTCGGCGTCGCTCTGCGTCGGGAAGCGGGTGGTCACCAACTGCACACCGCTCATCGCCGAACCGCGTGCGTCCTCATAGGTCCAGTGCCAGCCATCAGTCATGGCCGAAACCCTAGCCATCCGTGCGGACATCGTGTCGAGACAGGCAAAAGCCCGCTGAACTCCCCCGAGGTGTTCAGCGGGCTTCCCGCGGTGGCCCATCGACCACCTTGTGCGCGTCAGGCCGACTTGACCTCGCTGTGCGTCATCCGCCAGATACCGACGGCCATCGGCAGCGCCAGCCAGATCAGCAGCGACACGATCAGCTTCGGCCAGTCGTCGGCGTGCATCGAGCCGTCATACAGCGGGGAAAGCGTGCGGTTGGTGTCCGCCCACTTCGCCACGGACTCCGACCAGGAGAAGCTGCCCAGGATCGACCAGAGCGTCGGCAGGATCAGGAACGCGACGACCGCGCCCGGCGTGTTCTGGATCAGCATGCCGAAGGCGACCCCGATCGACATGTAGAGCAGTTGACCGACCACCACCCCGAGCACGACCTCCCAGCCGAGGCTCCATGACGGATCCCCTCCGCGCAGCGCGCCGGCCAACCCGGTGAAGGCGACGGCGCTGATCAGCGCGAGCACCACTCCCGCTACGCCCAGCACCAGCGCAGCTGTCCACTTGGCATAGGCGACGCGAGCACGTCGCGGCTCCAGGGTGAAGGTGACCAGGCCGGTTCGCTGGGACCACTCCGACGTCACGGCCAACACCCCGAGCAGCGGCAGAACCATCTGCAGCGGCAACGATGCGAGACCCAGGAAGTCGGTCAGGTTCTTGTCCTGGTCGGCCTTCCCGCTGAAGACTCCGATCAATCCGATCGCGATGACGAGAGCTGCGACCACGAGCACCAGCACGCGACCGGCGCGGGTATCGGTCAGCTTGCGCAACTCGAGCGAGATCAGTCGCGAGAATGGTATGCCGGACTCGGCACCGTCCAACCGGGACGGCATCGGCACTTTCTGCTCTTTCGTGGGCGTGGAGACGCTCATGCTGCAACTCCTTCGCGGGCGTCGTCGGCTGTGAGTTGCAGGAACATCTCCTCCAGCCCGGCCGAGCCGGCTTCGCGCAACTCGGTGAGGATGATCTGCTGTTGCAGCGCAAGCCGGCCGACCGCTCGCGGCTCGGCATCGGTGTGGATGCCGCCACCGTTCATCGGCGTCGCCTGGAAACCGCCGACCTCCAAGGCGGTTGCCAGGCGTGCGTCGTCGTCGCTGCGGACGGTGGTGCCTGCTGCGGACATCAGCTCCGCCTTCGATCCGTCGGCGACGATCTTGCCCCGGCCGATGACCACGAGGTGATCGGCGACGACCTCGATCTCGTGCAGCAGGTGCGACGAGAGCAGCACAGTGCCGCCCTCGTCGGCGAAGCCACGCAGCAGGCTGCGCATCCACCGGATACCCGCCGGGTCGAGTCCGTTCGCCGGCTCGTCCAGGATCAGCACGCGGGGATCGCCGAGCAGGGCATGCGCGATGCCCAGCCGCTGCCGCATCCCGAGCGAGTAGTTGCGCAACCGGCGTCGTGACTCCGCGGGGGTCAGGCCCACCAGCTCCAGCATCTCGTCGACGCGGCTGCGGTCCAGGCCCATCATGATCGCCCCGAGCGTCAAGATCTCGCGGCCGGTGCGGCCGTTGTGCTGTGCGGCTGCGTCGAGCAGGACGCCCACCTGCCGGCCCGGGTTGCCGAGTGCGGCATACGGCTTGCCGAGGACTGTGGCGACTCCACCGCTGGGTGGGGTGAGCCCGCAGATCATCCGCATGCAGGTCGACTTCCCGGCACCGTTGGGTCCAAGGAATCCGGTCACTGTCCCGGGTTCCACCCGGAACGACACGTCATCGACCGCGACATACGGTCCGTAGCGGCGAGTGAGGTTTTCGACTTCGATCATGGTGACAACGATGCCGCGACGCACGGTCGCCCCACATCGGTCGCAAGGCTGAACCTTCCTCCTACTTTGGTATGGCGTTCGAGAGACTCCTGGCCCTGCTGCGTGGGCGTACCTGCGTCTTACGCTGGCCGACGTGACCCTCGCCCTGCCCGGCATCAGCCGCCGTCGCCATCTGTGGGGTGAGGTATGGCGTGAGGTCGTCGCCGTCATACTCGGTGGCCTGCTGATGGCCGCCCAGATCGGTGGTGACGCCCGCGGGTATCGCGACCCGGGCACGTGGATCGTGTTCGATCTGGCGATCGGGGTCGCGGCCCTGGTGCTCTTGCATTGGCGGCGCCGTTGGCCGGTCGGGGTCTGCATCGTCCTGACCGCGTTGTCGGCGTTGTCGGTCGTCGCGTCCGCAGCTTCCTGCATTGCGCTGATCTCGCTGGCCACCCACCGACGCTGGCGACCGACACTCCTGTGTTGCGCCGAAGCGCTCGTCGCGGGTTACATCTTCCAACTGTTGTTCTTCACCGACGCGCACAACGGCTTCGGCGAATGGATCACCGACACGGTGATCGGGGTCCTCGCCGTCGCGCTGTGCGTGGCGATCGGTTGGGCCATCGGAGCACGCCGGCTCCTCGTCGCGAACCTGCGCACCCAACTCGCAGTCGCCGAGGATCGGCAACACCTGCGTGTGGAGCAGGCACGCGTCGCCGAACGAGCCCGCATCGCACGCGAGATGCACGACGTACTCGCCCACCGAATCTCAGTGATCGCAATGCATTCCGGCGCCCTTGCTTATCGCAAGGACCTGTCGCAGGACGAGTTGCACGAGTCGACGGCCATCATCCGGGACAACGCACACGCAGCTCTCACCGAATTGCGCGAGGTGCTCGGTGTCCTGCGCGACCCGACGGCAGCCGTCCTGCGTCCGGACGCGCCGCAACCCACTCTCGGCGATCTCCCCAACCTGGTCGCAACTCTCGAATCCACCGACGGCCCGGTCGACCTCACCATGCCCGACGACCTGAGCGGCCTGACCGAGCTGACCTCCCGCAACGCGTACCGCATCGTCCAGGAGGGCCTGACCAACCGTCGCAAGCACGCACCCGGGCAAGCCATGTCGATCGTTCTCTCCCACGACGACGACCTACGGCTCACCATGCGCAACGGCATGCCGGCGGTGACCGTGACGTCGGGGTCGAACGAACTACCCGACTCCGGACTCGGGCTCGTCGGGGCGACCGAGCGCGCCGAACTCGTCGGCGGCGAGCTCACGTCCGGCCGTGACAGGGCCGGCGACTTCGTGGTGCGTGCGCGACTACCGTGGCCCCGTGACGACTCCTGACGCACCGCCCATCCGCGTCCTGCTGGTCGATGACGACGCCCTCGTGCGCGCCGGATTGCGACTGATCCTGCGCGGTGCGCCCGACATCGACGTGTTGCCCGATGATCCGGCCGATGGCGCGGCGGGAGTGCAAGCTGCTCGCGCCCAGCGGCCTGACGTCATCCTGATGGACATCCGGATGCCCGGCACGGACGGCATTGAAGCCACCAAATCGATTGTCGCGCAGGGTGATTCACCGCACGTGATCGTGCTGACCACCTTCGACACCGATGATCTCATCGTGCAGGCGTTGCGTGCCGGAGCAAGCGGCTTCCTACTCAAGGACACGCCGCCGGAACGACTGGTGGACGCGGTGCGATCGGTCGCCGCAGGCGAACCCATCCTGTCGCCGAGCGTCACCCGTCAGCTGGTCGAAAAGATCACCGGAGCGCCGCCGAGCGGGTATGCCGCAGCGCGCGACCGACTGTCCGCACTGACCCAGCGTGAGCTCGAGGTCGCGCAGCTCGTCGGCGAAGGGCTGTCCAACGCCGACATCGCGGGTCAGCTCTACATGAGCGTGCCGACCGTGAAGGCGCACGTGTCACGGGTGCTGACCAAGCTGGACGCGGACAACAGGGTGCAGGTCGCGATCCTGGTGCACGACGCCCGCCAGGACTGAGGTTCTGCCTGGGGCGTCAGTCGACCTCGGTCTGCACGAACGGCGGCTTCACGACGACGGCAGGCAGCTCCCGCCCGCGGACATCGATGACGACCTCGTCGCCTTCCTGGGTGCCACGGTCCATCAGCGCGATCGCGATGCCGACCTTGAGCGTCGGCGACATGGTGCCCGAGGTGACCTCGCCGACGACGGTGCCGTCGGCGTTCTTGACCTCACAATGCGCACGCGGGATGCCTCGGCCGGTTGCCTTCAGACCCCAGGTGAGCCGGTAGCCGCCGGCCTCCTTCTGCGCGGCGAGCGCCTCCTTGCCCCAGAACGCGTCCTTGTTGCGGCCGACCGCCCAGCCCGCGCGGGCCATGTTCGGGGTGATCTTCATCGACAGCTCGTTGCCGTGCAGCGGGTAGCCCATCTCGGTGCGCAACGTGTCGCGTGCGCCGAGGCCGCACGGGAGTCCGTCATACGGCTTCATCGCCTCGACCAACGCGTCCCACAGTGCGGGTGTGTCGTCCCAGCGCGGGACCAGCTCGAAGCCCTTCTCACCGGTGTAACCCGACCGCAGCACGATGACTTCGCGGCCCTCCCATTGGGCGACGCCGAAGGACATGTAGTCCAGGTCGGTTGGCAGCCCGAGCGCCTCGACAACCTCCGGGGCCTTCGGGCCCTGTATGGCGATGATGCCGAATTCCGAGTGCTGGTCGGTGATCTCGAGACCTTCGGGGGCCTTCTCCTGCATCCGGCGGACGACCTCGGCGGTGTTCGCGGCGTTGGGCACGAGGAAGACCTCGTCATCCGACTTGAGGTACTGGATCAGGTCGTCGACCACGCCGGCGCTCGCGTCGTCGAGGCACATCGTGTACTGCGCCTTCGGCGGAGCAATCTTGCGCAGATCGTTGGTGAAGCAGCTGTTCACGAAGTCCGCAGCACCCTCGCCACGCACCAGCGCCTTGCCCAGGTGCGACACGTCGAAGATTCCGACCCGCTCACGGACCGCAGTGTGCTCACGCAGCACACCGCCGCCGGGGTACTCGATCGGCATCTGCCAACCACCGAAATCCGCCAGCTTCGCACCGAGTGCGACATGGCGTTCGTGCAAGGGGGACGTCTTCAACTCGTCGCTCATACGGGGCACCGTAGCGCCCCACGAAGGGCGTATCGTCGCCGGAGTCCAACCCTTGAGTAGCGCGGCACACCCACGCCGCGCCCCTGGGTCATCCGCACTAGGAGACGAAGTAGTTGTGCCGAGGTTGAACGTTGCCGACCAGTTGGTCGCCAAGAACAAGAGCGATGCACTGGTCGTGCTCGCGGTCCAGGACGGCGCGCAGGCTCAGGTCGCCGCGACACCTGCGCTGGAGTCGGAGGCGCGCGAGCACATCGATGCCAATCTGCTGGCGCTCTCGGCGACCGGCGCGGTCGATGAGATCATCCGGCTGGCCGGTGTCCCCGGTGTGCAGGGCACCGTCGTGGTGACCGGTTCCGGGCTGGCCGGTGCTCCGTCCGACGACGATACGGAGGCACTGCGTCGCGCCGCCGGCGCTGCAGTACGCGCCGTGTCCGGCAAAGCAGCCACCGTCACGATCGCGTTCCCCTCGTCCAGTGCCGTCCAGGTCGTCGCCACCGCCGAGGGCGCTCTCTTCGGGTCGTACAACTTCACGACATACAAGTCGAATGGCGGTGACACGAAACCGATTTCGAAGATCACCGTGCTGACGTCACTGGCCAAGGACAAGGACGTCAAGTCCGGCGTGCAGCAGGCGCAGGTCGTCGCCACACACCGGGCCTGGGCTCAGGACCTGGTCAACACTCCCCCGCTGGACCTCTACCCCGATTCGTTCGCGACGTCGGTCAAGGAGCACTTCGCGGGCAGCAAGGTGAAGGTCAAGGTGCTCGACGAGAAAGCCCTGGCCAAGGAGTCCTGCGGCGGCCTGATCGGTGTCGGCCGTGGCTCGGCCCGGCCACCCCGAATGGTCGTGCTCACCTACGAACCGACTCGCGCGAAGTCGCATCTCGCGTTCGTCGGCAAGGGCATCACGTTCGACTCCGGCGGCCTGTGCATCAAGCCCGCCGAAGGCATGGTGACGATGAAGTGCGACATGGCCGGCGCCGCCGCGGTCGCCGCCGCCACCGCCGCGATCGCCGAGCTCGGCCTGCCCGTCGCCGTCACGACCTATCTGTGCCTCGCTGAGAACCTCACCGGCTCCGACGCGCAGCGCCCCGGCGATGTCGTCACGATGCCGAACGGCCGAACTGTCGAGATCATCAACACCGACGCCGAGGGGCGGCTGGTGATGGCAGACGGTCTTGCGCTCGCCTCCCGCCAGGAACCGGACCTGCTCATCGACGTCGCGACGCTGACCGGTGCCGCCGTGTTGTCGCTCGGCACGCGCACCGCCGCCGTGCTCGGCAACAACGACGGCGTGCGCGACGAGGTTCTCGCAGCCGCCGGTGCGGCCGGTGAGGACCTATGGCCGATCCCGCTGCTGCAGCACCTGCGCTCAGGCATGAAATCGCTCGTCGCCGACACCAAGCACACCGGCGCCCGACAGGGCGGCATGATCGTGGCGTCGCTGTTCCTGCAGGACTTCGTCGGCGACGACGCGGACGGAGCGCAGCTGCCGTGGGCGCACCTGGACATCGCCGGCCCGGCATACTCCACCGACGACGCCTACGGGTATGTCGGCAAGGGCGCCTCCGGGTATGGCGTGCGCACCCTCGTGCAGCTCGCCCGCAGCCGCGGCTGAGGCTGACGCAACAGCTCACAACAAAGGGAATCCCACACCGTGACGGTGTGGGATTCCCTTTGTTGGTGCGTGGATTCGATCATCCGGACTTGCGGCGGAACATCTGCTGGGCGCCACTGGTCTCAGCATCGTGTGCGCCGTTGACCTTCGCGCGCCCCGATTTATCCGAGACATCGGTGCCGCCGTGTGCGTGCTTCTTGTCCAAGGCCTCGCGGAACTTGCGCTTGACCTCGTCACTGGGTCCAGGTTTATCGGTCATCGGTAGGGCCTCCAACACATCGGTGAATCCACACTCTCGCATGTGGGGGCGTGGTCGCCACCACATAACGGTCCTGTCGCCGCGCCGTCGTCATACCGCTGCCACGCGACGAGTCGGCAAGTGCCAAGATTGGCGATGGCACCTTCGCCTCCGCCAGGAAGTTTGTTCTGGACAGGCACTGGAAGCTTGGGGTGTGTTGGCGTTGCGGGAGCTTGCGACACGCAACGCCAACGCAGAACAAGCATCTGGGTGTCACCGACATTCATCGCGAGACGCAAGGGAGCGTTCCGAGTATGACGGCATCTGCCGACAACTTTGACCTGGTGATCCTCGGTGGCGGTAGCGGCGGATACGCCTGCGCCTTCCGTGCAGCCGAACTCGGTCTGCGGGTTGCCCTCGTCGAGAAGGACAAGGTCGGCGGCACCTGCCTGCACCGCGGCTGCATCCCGACCAAGGCATTGCTGCACGCCGCCGAGGTTGCCGACAGCGCACGCGAGGGTTCGAAGTTCGGGGTCAAGACGACCTTCGAGTCCGTCGACATGGCCGGCGTGCACTCCTACAAGGACGGCGTCATCGGTCGTCTCTACAAGGGCCTGCAGGGGCTGGTGAAGTCGCACGACATCACGTTCGTGGAGGGCACCGGCCGCCTCAGCTCACCGAGCACGGTCACTGTCGGTGACCGGGTGCTCACCGGCAAGAACGTCGTGCTCGCCACCGGCTCCTACGCCAAGACGCTGCCGAGCGTCGAGATCGGCGGTCACATCGTCACCAGTGACCAGGCGCTCAGCATCGACCACGTCCCGTCGCGCGTCATCGTTCTCGGTGGTGGCGTCATCGGGGTCGAATTCGCTTCTGTATTCTCGTCATTCGGCTCCGAAGTCACCATCGTGGAAGCACTACCACGACTGGTCGCGGCCGAGGACGAGGCGATCTCCAAGCAGCTCGAACGCGCCTTCAAGAAGCGCAAGATCAAGGCGCTGACAAACGCCAAGCTCGCGTCCGCGACCCAACAGGGTGACGAGGTGACGGTGACGCTGGAGTCCGGCGACACCATCACCGCCGACCTGTTGCTCGTGGCTGTCGGTCGTGGTCCAGTCACCGACGACCTCGGGTATGCCGAGGCCGGCGTCACCATCGACCGGGGTTTCGTCATCACCGACGAGCGCTGCCGGACCGGCGTGCCCGGCGTCTACGCCGTCGGCGACATCGTGCCCGGCCTGCAGCTCGCACACCGTGGCTTCGCGCAGGGCATCTTCGTGGCGGAGGACATCGCGGGCAAGGCGCCGACCCCGATCGACGAGTCCGGCATACCGCGCGTCACCTACTGCGATCCTGAGATCGCGTCGGTCGGCCTCACCGAGGCCGCTGCGCGTGAGAAGCACGGCGACTCCACGACCAGCTACGACTACAATCTCGGCGGCAACGGCAAGAGTCAGATCCTGCAGACCCAGGGTTTCGTGAAGGTCGTTCGCGCAGGCGACACCGGCGCGGTCGTCGGTGTGCACATGATCGGTGCCCGGATGGGTGAGCAGGTCGGCGAGGCTCAGCTCATCGTCGGCTGGGAGGCCCTGCCCGATGACGTCGCATCGCTCATCCACGCTCACCCGACCCAGAACGAAGCACTCGGCGAGGCTCATCTGGCCCTCGCCGGGAAACCTTTGCACGCTCATGCGTGAGATAACTGAAGTTAATTCTGAACAAGCACAGGAGACTTGGGATGCGTCGGCGTTGCAGGGAGCTTGCGACTCGCAACGCCAACGCAGAACAAGCCTCACTGAACGTCAGCCCCAAGATCTAGGAGACTTGAGTCCATGTCTGAACGCGTGACAATGCCCGCACTTGGCGAGTCGGTGACCGAGGGCACCGTGACTCGATGGCTCAAGCAGGTCGGCGAGGCGGTCGCAGTCGACGAACCGTTGCTCGAGGTCTCCACCGACAAGGTCGACACCGAGATCCCCTCCCCCGTCGCCGGCACGCTGCAAGAGGTGCTCGTCGAGGAGGACGAGACCGTCCCCGTCGGCGCGGACCTCGCAGTGATCGGTGACGGCGCTGCTGCTCCGGCGAGCGACTCCGGGTCTGGTGACCAGGCCGCTTCGGCACCGGCGCAGGAGTCCGCAGCTCCGGCGGAGGCGCCGGCTGCCGAGCCGGCGCCCGCCCCCGAACCGGCGCCCGCGCCCGAGGCACCCAAGGAAGCTCCTGCATCGTCCGGTGGCGAGGTCACCGGCGGCGAGAAGATCACCATGCCGGCGCTCGGCGAGTCCGTCACCGAGGGCACCATCACTCGCTGGCTGAAGGCCGAGGGCGACGACGTCGAGGTTGACGAGCCGCTGCTCGAGGTCTCCACCGACAAGGTCGACACCGAGGTACCGTCCCCCGTCGCCGGCAAGCTGAGCAAGATCCTGGTGCAGGAGGACGAGACCGTCCCGGTCGGCGCCGAGCTGGCAGTGATCGGTGGCGAAGCCTCCGGGGGCTCGGCACCCGCTGCGGAGAAGCCGGCCGAGAAGCCTGCGGAGCCGGCCAAGGAAGAGGCGCCGGCACAGCCTGAGCAGGCGAAGCAGGAGGCTCCCGCACCGGCGCCTGCTGCCGCCCCGGCTCCCGCTGCTGCTCCGGCCCCGGCTCAGCCCGCACAGCCGGCCGCACCCGCGCAGGCGCCTGCGCCGGCCACAGCACCTGCTGCACCGGCCGCGTCGAGTGGTTCCGGCGATCGCGAGCCGGCGTCATACGTCACGCCACTTGTGCGCAAGCTCGCCGCCGAGAACGGCGTCGACCTGTCCAACGTCACCGGCACCGGTGTCGGTGGCCGCATCCGCAAGCAGGACGTCCTCGAGGCCGCCAAGCCGGCCGAGCCGGAGCCCGCAGCGGCGCCGGAAGCAGCACCCGCACCGGCCGCTGGGTCGGCCAAACCGGCTTCGGTTCCAGAGGTTTCCGCCAAGCGCGGTACTACCGAGAAGATGACTCGCATGCGCAAGCTCATCGCGACGCGCATGGTCGAGTCGCTGCAGGTCTCGGCTCAGCTCACCACCGTCGTCGAGGTCGACGTCACCAAGGTTGCCCGGTTGCGGGCACGCAACAAGACGGGGTTCGAGCAGCGCGAGGGCGTCAAGCTCAGCTTCATGCCCTTCTTCGCGCTGGCCGCGGTGGAGGCGCTGAAGGCCTACCCGCAGGTGAATGCAAGTGTCGAGGGTGACTCGATCGTCTATCACCCGCAGGAGAACCTCGGCATCGCTGTTGACACCGACCGCGGTCTGATGGTGCCGGTCATTCGCGACGCCGGTGACCTCAACATCGCCGGGCTGTCCCGCAAGATCGCCGATCTCGCCGAGCGGACCCGCACCAACAAGGTCAAGCCGGACGAGCTGGGTGGCGGCACGTTCACGCTGACCAACACCGGCAGCCGCGGCGCGCTCTTCGACACCCCGATCATCAACCAGCCGCAGGTCGGCATCCTGGGCACCGGCACGGTCGTGAAGCGACCCGTTGTCGTCACCGACGCCGACGGCGGCGAGACGATCGCGATCCGCTCGATGGTCTACCTGGCGCTGTCCTACGACCACCGGATCGTCGACGGCGCAGACGCCGCTCGCTTCCTGGTGGCGATGAAGGAACGCCTTGAGGAAGGTGCCTTCGAGGTCTGACGAAGCGCACGCCGCGACGACGATCGCGGGACGGCCGGATCTGCTGCGAGCTTGCGAGCAGCGACCCGGCCGCTGTGCGTGAGGAGTGCGGCCAAAGACACAGCGAAATGGCCCCGGGAGTTGATCCCGGGGCCATTTCACATGTCCGAAATGTTCAAGACGCTTGCCATGTCCCGCCATACCTTGGTCGTATGACGAAGACACCCACCTTCACCGCAACTCTGGACATGGTCGGCATCGTGACCGCCGACCCCGGACGGTCTCTCGCGTTCTATCGTGCCCTCGGGCTGCCGATCCCCGAGGGCCTCGACGACGCACCCCACGTCGAAGTCACCTCGGGAGGCATGCGTCTCGCCTGGGACCCGGAGTCGACCGTGCGTTCGTTCCATCCCAGCTGGGAGCCGGTGCGCGGTGGCCGGATCGGGCTGGCGTTCCTGGTGGATTCGGCCGCCAGGGTCGACGAGCTGTATGCAGCCGTTGTCGCTGCCGGGTTCGACGGCGTGCTCGAACCGTTCGACGCTCCGTGGGGCCAGCGATACGCAACGCTGCACGACCCGGACGGAAATGGTGTGGACGTGTTCGCACCGTTGAGTGACTGAGCCAGGCCGCTCAGCGGGCGCGTTCGGCCAGCAAGGTGGACAGCGTGACACCGGCCAATATGCGCGCCTCCCGCGACAGATGTGCCTGATCTGAGAATCCTTGCGCTGCAGCTGTTTCCGCGGGTGTGCCGCCCGCGAGCAGCGCGCACCATGCCCGCTGGAATCGCGCGATCCGATGCAATCGTTTCGGGCCGTAGCCGAACGCCTGATGCGAGCGACGCTGGAACTGCCGAGGACTGAGATCGACCGAGCGCGCGAGGGCAGCCATCGGCGCGCCGGAAGCCGCCAACCGGGCAACCCGAAGGTGCAGCGGGTCGGGAGTCAACGGTCCCAACTCACGCATCAGCGCGCCCGCGACGGTCTCGTCGCTGGCAGGCGACTCGCCAAGCCGTGCCGCCGTGTCCTCGATCCGTTGCCGCCTGCCACGAGCCCAGACATCGGTCAACGGGACGAACCGGTCCGTGAGCTCGTCGGCCGGTGTTCCGAGCGCCGCCGGGCCGACTCCGCTGGCGAAGCGCAGCCCCACCCAACGAACCCCGGGTGGGGCCTGCGCCACCGTTGCGGTCGTGTCGGGTCCGGCGACGAGCAAGCGACCGCTGTGCCAGATCAGGTCCAGGCACCCGTCGGGCAACACTCGTTCAACGCTGCCGTCACTGGTGCTCGACCAGGCGGTCACGCCGGCGCACAGCCGCCACTCCCGATAGGTGCTCACCGGTTCATCCTGCCAGCCCCCCACCGACATACGTCGTTTTCGTGGCGGCATCGCCACCGGTGTAGTTGCATGGAGCAGGCAGCATTCCGCCCGACTGATCAGGAGATCACCATGCGCGTCGCAATCAGCGGCTCATCCGGGCTCATCGGCACCGCGCTCAGCCGCGCCCTGCTCGAACGCGGCGACGAGGTCGTGCGGCTGGTACGTCGTCCAGTGACAGCGCCGAACGAAATCAGCTGGGATCCGGCTCGTGGCGAACTGGATCACGCTGCCCTGCATGGTGTTTCGGCAGTCGTCAATCTCGCCGGAGCAGGTATCGGTGACAAACGGTGGACATCTGCATACAAACGACTGCTGGTCGACTCCCGGGTCCACAGCACCGCGACGATCGCCCGGGCGATCGAACACCTGGACGGCCCGATCCGGTTGGTGAACGGCTCGGCGATGGGCTATTACGGCGACCGTGGGGAGGAGATCGTCGACGAGGACTCGACGCCGGGCGAGGGATTCCTGGTCGACCTGGTGGTCGCGTGGGAGTCAGCGACGGCACCGGCAACCGCTGCCGGAGCTTCAGTGGCGATCGCGCGCACCGGTCTGATCGTCTCCCCGGCCGGTGGGCTGATGGCACGCGTTCTGCCGCTGGCCAGACTGGGACTCGCCGGGCCGCTCGGCAACGGCCGGCAGTGGTGGTCCTGGATCACGCTCACCGACGAGGTCCGCGCGTTGATGCACCTTATCGACCATCCGGAGATCACCGGCCCGGTGAACCTGTCGGTCGCCGCCGACGCCGCCGTCCGGCAGAAGGACGCCATGCACGCCCTCGGGGAGCAACTGCACCGGCCGTCGTTCCTCCCGGCGCCCGCACCAGCGCTGCGTGTGGTGCTCGGCGAAATGGCCGGTGACGCCCTCGCAAGCACCCGTATGGCGCCAAAGGTCTTGCAACACAGCGGTTTCGCGTGGACCCACACCGACATCAGCGCCGCGATGCGATATGCCGCACAGGGCAGCCATTGAGGCACGCTAGGTTGCCCAGATGACCGCATCCTCGCAGCTGCCACCTTTCCACCTCGCCCTCCCCGTCGCGGATATCGACGCCGCACGGCACTTCTACGGCGAGGTGCTCGGCTTCCCGCGCGGCCGGTCCGACGAGCGATGGACCGACTGGAACGTCGACGGACATCAGGTGGTCACCCATCAGGTGGACAACCACACCCGCGCGGTCGCCGGCACCAATTCCGTCGACGGCCATCAGGTCCCGGTGCCGCATTTCGGTCTGGTGCTGAGCGTCGAGCACTTCCAGCAACTGGCGAAGCGCCTCACCGATGCGAGCGTCGAGTTCGTGATCGAACCCTACGTGCGATTCGCGGGCGAGCCGGGTGAGCAGTGGACGATGTTCTTCCTGGATCCGTCGGGAAATGCATTGGAATTCAAGGCATTCCGCGATCCGTCACAGCTGTTTGCGGTCTGAATGGCCGAGAGCCGTCAACCGAGCCCGGCTGCCAGTGCACGTAACCGGGCATGCACTCCGCCATACGCGCTGAAGCCGGGCAGGTGCGACTTCGCGACCTTGCCGACGACCGTGTAGTTGGAGTCGCACACGTTTGCGACCGGGGTGAGCGCTGTCTGCGAGACCAGTTGATAAGCGTCCATCGACGACAGGTTCAGGCCGCCCGCGATCCAGTGCACCAGGTCGACGTGGCTGATCCGGAAGGCGTCCTCGAGCGGCCGCGTCGAGCCGGTCGACATGATGTGTATGTCGTCCTCGAGCCGCGGCCACGGGGTCGGGACGCCCTTGATCAGCTCGACCGCGAAGGTCGTGTCCATCGCCGTCTCGACGGCGACGCCGCACGTCTCGCCTTCCCCCTGCCGAGCGTGGCCATCACCAAGGCTGAGCAGGGCGCCCGGCACATTGACGCCGAGGTAACACGTTGTGCCAGCACGCATTTCGGGGGTGTCCATGTTGCCACCCCACGATCCGGGGGTGAGCGCCGAACGCACTTCACCCAACGGTGGCGCGACACCGACCGTGCCGTGCATCGGCTCCATCGGCAGGTCGATCGTGAGGTCGGAGTCCAGCGCGTGGTACCGCACCAGGCGTGCCGCGACGTCCAGGTCGTAGATCCACGTGCGCTCCGGCAGCGGCTCGTGGAGCAGCGCCGTGTAGGGCGTCGTGGTCAGTGCACCGAAGAGCGGGATCGTCGTAGAGACGCCGAAGTCCACGCTCGGCGTGATCGAGCAGAAGTGCACTGCGATCGTGTCGCCCGGCTCGGCGCCCTCGATGTGGAAGGGCCCGGTCTGCGGGTTGATGAACCTGGTGTCCATGACCTGCGACGCCATGTCGCTCTCGCGACGCACCCGACCGCCGTAGCAATCGGCAGTCCAGGTCGACACCACCGTTCCCGGCCGGATCGTGGCGACCGGCTCGGCACCACCGAACGTGTAAACGAGCCCCTCCGGGTCCGCGTCCTTGTCGACCTCGTGACGGACGACCTCCATGCGTGGCTCCTCAGCGTCTCAGCAGCGGTTGTCCTCGACTGTATGCCGGAATGGCTAACCGTTGGCTGCTTCCGCCCAATCCACCACTCGCCAACCGGATTTGGTCCATTGCACCGACAGATCCGTCTGTTGCCCGGCGGCCGCGGGCACGGTCCGGCGCCCGTTGGCGGTGACGACGTCATATGCCGAACGATCGATCATCGCGGTCACATGGACGACGTCACCGGCGCCCTGTTCGACCTGTGCCGAGCGAACGGTGAACTTCAATCCGGCGTAGCGCACCTTCCGGTCGGCTGCGATGCGCAGATCCTTGCTGTCCCGCTGGTATGCCGGGGAACCGGCCAGCTCGGCCGCGTCGAGCCGGTCCCGATCACCGTGGGTCCACGCTGCAGCACGCGCTGCAGCGAGCTGCTGGACGACGCGCTCCGGTTGGGAGCCCAGGGTCGCAGCTGATGTCTTCGGCGTTCCGGTTGCGTTCGACGGTGTTGCCTTCGCCGTCGTCGATTTCGCTGCCACTCTCTTCGTCGCCCGGGTGGTCTTGGACGCCGCCGTCGACGGGCCGCGCTCGGCGGCCCGGGCCGGGTCGGCTGACGGCCCGGAGCCGAACCCGGTCACACCGAGCGCAACGGCGCCTCCGACCACGGCTGCGCCGGCCAGCAGCCACCGGCCCTTCGTGGACACCCGCTTGCCACCGTCCGCCGGCTCCGCCGTCAGCTGCTTCGCGTCGGCCGCCGCCTGCGCGCGAATTCGCCGGGTGAGTGCGTCTGCTTCGTTGCTCGGTGGCGCGGCAACGGCCGCCCGACGGGCCGGCGAGCCCTGCACGGGCGCAGGCTCCGGAGTCGCACACTGCCACAGCGCGATCGCGAACTCACCTGGCAGGGGTCGCGCTGAATCCGTATGTGCGAGAGCGGCGTTGACCAGATCGCGCAACTCGTCCGACACTTCGGGTGCGAGCTCGGAGAGATCGGGCCGCAGGGCCGCCGGCTCCGGCGGTGCACCGGTCAGCGCCCGCCAGGCGATCGCGCCGAGTGAGTAGACGTCCGAAGCGGGAACAGGGCTGCCGCCGGCGAGTACCTCTGGGGCGGCCCACGACTCGGTCGCCCACACCTCCTCGCCCGCGTGTCCGGCGAGCCGCGACATACCCAGATCGCCGATCAACGGCTTCCCGTCCGCAGTCAGCAGCACGTTTCCCGGACTCAGGTCACCGTGCACGAGACCCAGGCCGTGCAGGTCGTGCAATGCCCGGGCCACCGGACACAGCACGGTCACCAACTCCCCCGGCGTCAGCACGCCCCGGCGGGCGAGGGTGTCGGCCAGCGAGCCACCCTCGGCGAGCTCCAGGATCAAAGCGGTGCCGACCGGGTCGGTCGACAGGTCGACCACGACATCCTGCAGACGCACCACATGGTCGTGCCGCAGTGCCTGGAGCACGCTCAGCTCATAGTCAAGTTGCTCCAGGTCAGCGTCGAAAACCTTTGCGGCCAGGCGGATCCCGTCGGGGTCGCGCACTGACCAGACCGCTCCGGTTGCACCGCGCCCGAGCAGGTCGAGCACGTCATACCCCGGCAGCTCGGGGCGCCTCGGGGGTCCTCCGGTCCTGTGTCCACGGACAGCACGGTGGCACGGTCGAGGACTTCCCCGCAGAAGTTGTCCACAGGCTCATTTCGGCAGCGCAGCCGAGCCACGTTTGCGACCATGGTTCCATGACCGTGTTGCCCGAGGGCGTACTTCGCGACGCTGAACCACTCGACGCACCGTGGGACTGCGTCGACAAGGACGCCAGCCAGCAGGTGAAGCTGCAGGTCCGCGCGATCGATGAGGCGATCTTCGCGCTGCGCCAGTCGTCCCGAGTGAGCCCGGAAGCGCCCATCGGCTACCTCCTCTGCGGCACCGAGCGCGCGCTCCTGCTGGACACCGGGGACGCGAAAGAGGCCGCGCAATGCCCGATCCGTGCCACCGTGGACGTGCTCCTTGACGAATGGTCCGAGTCGCACGGAGTCGCGCGCCTGCCGCTTGTCGTCGCACACACGCATGGTCACAACGACCACACCGAGGGTGACGCCCAGTTCGCCGGCCGGCCGGATACGACGATCGTGGCCAAGGATGTCGAGGCGGTGCACCGCTTCTTCGGATTGACCGAAACCGTCGGAACAACAACGACATTCGATCTCGGGGAGCGCACTCTGCTCATCGCTCCGACACCGGGTCACGATGCCCGTTCGATCACCACGATCGACCCGGCCGCCGGGTTGATGTTCAGCGGAGACACCGCCTATCCCGGTCGCCTGTATGTCGATGATCTGCCTGCGGCAAAGCTCTCGCTGGCCGCGATGGTCGACCTCGCGGAGACTCACGACATACACACGGTCCTCGGTGCTCACGTGGAGAACGACCGGCACGGTCGTGACTACCCGGTCCTGACCCGTTTCCACCGGGACGAGGCACCGTTCACCCTGACGACCGCGCAACTCCGCGCCCTGCGTGACGATGTGCAGCGTGCCGACGGCAACGGCGTGCACACCGGCGACCCGATGACGCTGTATGTCGGCAAGGCGTACTGGCCGATGCTCAAGCTGCTCGCGCGCGGCGTGGCGTGGCGCCTCACGGGGCGCGGCTGACGCGCTGCCGATCGCTACCGTGAGTCCATGGACCGCGAGCTGATCACCACGGCACAGGCGGCCGACCTGCTGGGTGTCCGAGTCGCCACGGTCTATTCCTACGTCAGCCGCGGCGTGCTCCAGCCCGCCGAGACACACCGCAGCCGGCACGCAGGATCGATGTTCCTGCGGCAGGACATCGTCGCCATGGCCGACTCCCGCCGCCGCGTCCGGCGTGGCCGCTTCGAACTCACCATTGACACCGCGGTCAGCAGTGTCGAGCCGTCCGGTGTCCTGCTCTATCGAGGACACGACGTCGCCGAACTCGCCACGCGTGAGTCGTTCGAGGCCGTCGCTGAGATCGTGTGGGATGGTCAGGCCGACGACCGCGAATGGGCCGGCTGCCCCTTGACGAACCCGGACCCACGACTGACCTCTCGGGACCTCGTGCTCTGGGCGATCAGCCAGGCAGCAATCTCCGACCCAGATCGAGAGTCCCTCTCCCCCAAGCATTTCCGATCCGCAGGTCGACGTTCGATCCTGGCTGCGGCAACCGCCGTTGGACTGTCACGTGGATCGTCGGCCCAAGGTCGCGTCGCCGACCGCGTACTGGCAGGCGTCGCCACCGGAAGTCCGCCGGACGACGCGGCAGATGCCATCGACGTCGCACTCGGCCTGTTGGCGGACCACGAACTCGCGACATCGACGCTCGCCGCGCGCGCCGCGGCAAGCACCGGCGCGGATCCGTACGCCGTCATGACCGCCGGCGTCGCGGCCCTTGGCGGCGTTCGGCACGGTGGCGCCTCGGGCGCGGCATACGACCTGCTCAGCGCCGCGGTGGAAGGAGGTCTCCCGACCGATGGTCCGATGCCAGGTTTCGGGCACACCGTCTACGCCGACACCGATCCGCGGGCCACGGTGCTGCTGGACCTGGTCACGGATCTTGATGACGAGATCGCAGCTGTCACAGAGGATCTCGTGCTCCACGAGCGGCGTCGGACTGGTCTCGCTCCGAACGTCGACCTGGGACTTGCGGCGCTCACCCTCGCATGCGGGCTGCCCCGGCATACCGGCGAGATTGTCTTCACCATCGCCCGACTCGCCGGCTTCGTCGCTCACGGGATCGAGGAGCAGGGACACCCACTCCGGTTCCGGCCGCGTGCGACCTACACGGGAGAGCCGCCGCGTTCGACCTCCGGCCCGGTGTAGTGCGACAAGGGCCGGATGATCTTGCGGTCCCGGCTCTGTTCCAGCACGTGAGCCGTCCATCCCACCACCCGGCTGCACGCGAACGTCGGTGTGAACATCTCGCGCGGTATGCCGCAGGCCTGCATGACCACGCCGGCGTAGTACTCGACGTTGGCGCGCAACACCCGATCCGGCTTGGCCTCGGCGAGGACACTGACCACCTCGGCCTCGACCTGCACTGCGAGATCCGCGGTGGCACCGCCGAGCTCGATCGCGCTCTCCTTCAACAGTTCTGAGCGCGGATCGAGCCCTCGATAGACGGCGTGGCCGAACCCCATCACCCGGTTGCCGGACGCCAACTGGTCGCGCGCCCACGGCCGTGCGCGGTCCGCCGTGCCAATCTCGTCGAGTGCGTCGAGCGCCCGGCTCGGCGCGCCTCCGTGCAAGGGACCGGATAGCGACCCGATGCCGGCGACCAGGCACGCGGTGAGATCAGCGCCGGTGGAAGCGACGGTCCGGGCAGTGAACGTCGAGTTGTTGAAACCGTGGTCGATCGTCAGGATCAGGTAGCGGGTCAGGGCAGCCACGTGGTCCGGTTCCGGATCGACGCCGGTGACCAGCCACAGGTAGTTGCCGACGTGCCCGAGCTCAGGGCGAGAGCGACGTGGCTGCTCGTCGTGGGCCAGAGAGTACGCAGCCGCCACCAGCCACGGCACCACGGCGGCTCCACGAATCGCGGCCACCGCTTTGGTGGGCTCATCACTGTCCCACAGCGGACGGTCTCCGACCAGTGAGCCGTATGCCGACAGAGCGGTCCGCAGGGTCACCAGTGGGTCCGTCCCAGCCGAAGCGCGCATCACCGAGATTAGTTGGGCGGCAAGGGCATCCGGGACCGTCGCTGCTTTCGACGTGCGCTCGGTCCAGGCAGTCAGTTGGCCTTGATCGGGTAGCGACCCGCACACCAACAGGTGCCAGACCTCTTCGAACGAACGGGTTCTGGCGAGTCGGGTCGCGTCGTACTGCCGATAGTGGAAGAACCCCTCATCGCCGCGCACATCGCCAATAGTCGTGTCGGCGACGATCACGCCGGCGAGTCCGGGCGGGGCGACGAAAGGTGTTGTCGTCGTTGTGTTCTCGCTCATGAGCACAGCGTGGGCTCGTGCCCTGATCGCGGTCAATGTTGATCGTGTCAACATTCGTCGTGCGCTCGGCGACCTGCAGATGGTGCGGAGAAATGAGCGCACCATGTGCGGGCCGACAGTGCTTGACATCGACCGATCAGGAATAGGACCAGCAGCACGTGCGGTATGGCGCACGTCTTGCCGGCCTTAAAGGCTGGGCGGCTCGCCGAGGGCGCGGTGCCCTGCAGATGGTGCGCCCGCCGGCGCGCACGATGTGCAGGCTCACGCCGAAGACCGCCCAAGCGCCGGCGATCTACCGAACGTCCTCGACGTTGAGGGTGACCGACTGACCCTTGTACGCCTTGCGGTGATGCAGCGCCGCCAGCTTGGCGTAGGCACGGTGCTTGGGGTTGCGCTCACCGGCATACTGCAGCGGGTCGGCGACCCGCCCGGCTGCCGCGACGGCTCGCACCCGCTGTGCCACCGACCCGCCGAGGGTCTGCTCGACGAACTTCACCGGAAGCGTGGTGTAGAGCAGCTCGCCGTCGAGATCCGCTGCAGTCACGGGCTTTTCGTCGATCAGGTCGGCGACCAGCTGCTCGGCGACATTCGCGCCGGATGCCGTCGCGTAGTAGCAGTTGCGGCCGTAGCGGGGGTTGATCTCGAAGAAGACGACCTTGCCGTCGCGCGGGTCGCGGATCGCGTCCAGGTTGGCGAATCCGTGGTAATCGGCTTCGACGAGGATCTTCGAGCCGAGCTCGATCGCGTCGTCCAGCGGAGCCACGACCTGCACGTCCGGGATGCCGAGGTATGCCGGGCGCGGATCCTGCATCAGCACCTCTGACGCGCGCGCCAGCGTGATGCGGCCGTCCTTCGCACGGTAGAGCGTGATCGACAAAAGATCGGTGCCCGGGATGAATTCCTGGGCGAGCAGCTGACCGTCATACCCGGCGGCCTGCAGCTGGTCGAGCAACTCGTCCAGCTGTTGTTGACCCGCCACCTGGTAGAGCTTCTTCTTGCCCGGCATACGGAGAGCGGCGAAGTGGCCGGAGTCGGCCGGCTTGACGATGAGCGGCCACGGTAGGTCGAGATCGCCAGTGGCCGGGCGACCGTCGGCGAAGTCGAGCACGGCGGTGCGCGGCGTCGGCACACCGGCTGCCGCGCACAACTCGTTGAAGTCCTGCTTGTTCGAGACCTTGCGCAGCATCTCCGGCGACTCGTGCGGCACGACGACGTTCTTGCCGAGTGTGGTCCGTTTTGCCGACAGCGCCTGCACCAAGCCGTCGTGGTTGGTGAGCGGAATGACTGTCAGCTCAGGGTTTTCGGTTGCCAGCTTGCGGATCTCACGCAGGATCAGGTCGTAGTTGTGCACGCCGTCCGGGCCGACCTCGCGCACCTCGGAGATGATCGAGGAGTCCGCGATCGCTCCGGTGGTGAAGGGCACGACGGCGACGCTGGTCAGGCCGTAGCGCTCGTGGAAGGCGCGCGCGAGCGCGTAGCCGGAGAGGGTGAAGTCGAGGATCACCGGCAGCACCTTCGGCGCCGCGGTCGGGGGCTTCGGTGCACGCGTGACCGCGCCGGCGAGCTTGCCGGCTGCAGTGTCGGCGAGGTTGACCGCGTCGGACTTCGACCGCGGCACTCCCCCGACGATGGTGCGCGCGGTCTGCTTGGCACGCCCGACACCGGCGATCGCCTTCCGCTGTGCGTGATAGGCGCGCAGCACGTTCGGGCGCAGCACGAGGTCCCACGGTCCGGGTGCGTCGATCATCCCCTTCTTGGCGAAGGCGAGCTTGAACTCGTTGAGCGTGTCCAGATATGGCGAGCGGTCCGAGCCGCAGCCCAGGAAGTCGAAGAACGTCGCGCCCTCGGCCTTGGTCGCGCGCATCGTCCCCCACGCCATCAGGTATGCCGCGAGCAACTTGCGGGCCTCGGAGGACGATGCCGCGAAGTAGTAGTCGACCTCACCGTCATACACGGTGACCAGTGCCCAGGAGACGACTGTGCCCTGGTGCCGCACCGTGTAGAGCCGGCATACCTCGGGGCCGAGCTGCCGCAGCATCTCGTAGTAGAACGCCGGCGGCCGCAGCACGAAATCGCCGCGTTTGCCGGTCTCCTCGAAGATCGGGTAGATGACGTCGGCGAACTCCTGCTCACTGATCGCGGTGTCATCGGTGAAGACGAGCTCGTCGTTCTTCATCGCCTTGCGGATGTTGCGCCGCCCGCTCTGCGACATCTCCGACAGCAGCTGGTCCTCGTCCTTGGTCAGGTCGAGCACGATGGTGCGGTCGTAGAAGATCGCGATCAGCGGGTCGGTCAGGTCCGCGCCGGGGTGCACGGTGTGCAGCCGAAGCACGGCGGCGTTCGGCCGCTCACCACGGATGTATGACGCCAGGGCGTCCCGTAACTCACGCTCGCGCGCGGCGCTGCGGTCGTCGTCCAACCAGATCGGCCCGTGCTTGGCCCACAGCTGCTCCAGGAATCGGCCCGCGAACGACGTCAGGCTGAGCGCCGCCATCGGGGTGTCACCGTCAGTGACGACCAGGTACCGCCAGTGCTCCCGCCCGGGCAGCACGGAGTCGTACTGCGCCCATTCGGGCGACTGCTCGACGGGGACCGTCTTGCCGGCCCGGTGGACCGTGTCGAGGAATTCGGTGGCGGTGCAAGCGCGAACGGACAGCGTCACAAATCTGGCTTTCGTGGGGCGGGCTTGGGCGCCCCACAGCATACGGGGCGGGCACCCGTGCCCCCGGGCGACGCGTCGACGTGTCGCACTACCCCAGAATGTCCGGCAGGCGCTTCTCGATGAAGGGAAGCACCTCTGCGATGGTCACGTCGCGACCGAGCTCTTGGGTGAGCGACGTGACCCCGGCGTCCGGGATGCCACACGGGACAATGTTGTTCGCCCACGACAGATCACAGTCACAGTTGAGTGCGAATCCGTGCATGGTCACGTCTCGGCTGACCCGGACGCCGATCGCACCGATCTTGCGTTCGAGCTCGCCGTCCTCGGCGGGCAGCCACACGCCGCTGCGTCCTTCGACCCGCATCGTTGTCACGCCGAGGTCCGCACACACGTCGATCATCAGTTGCTCCAGCCGGCGCACGTGACCGACGACATCGAGTGGGATCGGCAGGCGCACGATCGGATAGCCGGTGAGCTGGCCCGGCCCGTGCCAGGTGATCCGGCCACCACGGTCGACCTCGACCACGGGTGTCTTGTCGACCGGCCGGTCATACCAAGCGGTCCGCTTGCCGGCCGTGTAGACGGCCTGGTGCTCGAGCAGCAGGGTGGTGTTCTCCTGTTCGCCCGCGACGACGCGGGCGTGCACCTCGCGTTGCAGATCCCACGCGGCCTGGTAGTCGACGAAGTCCGGGTCGAACCCGACGTGTTCGATGCGCATGGCATCACGCTACGCCGCCGGTGCTCGTCGATTCCGGCGCAGGGGTCGCCACGGGGTGGCCGAGATCCCCTATCCTGAGCGCGGGCGATGGATCCCGCCCGGGCGTGCGCCCGAACCGCAACACTGCTGATGGTTCCTACCACGTCGAGGTCGACGGGTAGGTCACGCTGCCCGTCATCACCCGGAGGGCCGAAGATGACTGCCGCGCAGCCACCACAGCCGAGTCCAGATCGCTTGGTGGATTTTCACGCCCATCCGATCGTGGTCGGCGTCATACCCGGACAGCCACCGCTGGTCGCCCTCACCGCCGTGAACCTGGCGCGCGCCGTCGGTGCTCCGTCGGTGCACTTCGGTTTCGCGGACCGCTCGCGCTACGTGGTGCAAGAGCATGAGGACGGCAGCGTGCGGCATGCGCCGATCGATCCGGATGACGCCGACGAGCAGTGGCGGGCCACCGCCGAGGACATCACCGAAGAATTGCGCAGCGTGCTCGGCGAGGACGGAGTCCCCTGGCACTTCCACTATCTGGCGGGACGGCCCGACCGCGCGCTGACGCACCTCGCCCGCTCGGTGGACGCGGCTGGTTTCGTGGTCGGCACTCGGGTCGGCAAGCACCCGATGCGGGAGTTCCTCGGGGAGTCCGTTTCGGTGCGCCTCGCGCACCACCAGCACCGCCCGGTGATCGTGGTGCCGATCCAGGTCGTCGACTGGTCGGACGGTCTGCCGTGGCACTGACGTCCACACGCCGCCACACCACCACCCGCCACGCTCATCGCAACCCATTCCTCCTCGGCACTGTCTTCGTCGGCGGCGCCTGCGGGACCGCCATACGTTCGCTGCTGGAAGACGCGTTCTCCCGGCCGACGGGCTCCTGGCCATGGATCACGTTCGCCATCAACGTGATCGGGGCATTCGTGCTCGGCTTCCTACTGGAAGCACTGGTCCGGTCCGGAGAGGACAGCGGCGGCCGACGCCTCGCCCGGTTGGGTGTCGGCACCGGACTGCTCGGCGGGTTCACGACATACAGCACGTTCATGGTGGAGACGACGAAGCTGCCGTGGCCGGTCGCCGTCGGGTATGCCGTCACCTCCGTCGTCGTCGGTGCCCTCGCGGCCTGGGCGGGCATCCGCGCTGCGCGCTCCGTCACCCTGCGCGGCGGTGAAAACGCATGACAACGTTACTGATTGCGCTCTGCGGTGGTGCTGGCGCGGTCTCCCGATTCGCCCTCGATGCGGAGGTCCGGCATCGGGTCCGCGGGTCGTTCCCGGTCGGCACCTTCGTGATCAACGTGCTCGGTTCGTTCCTGCTCGGAGTCCTCACCGGTGCGGCGACACATCACGCAGGGTGGCTGTCACCGACGGCGAAGGCGGGTCTCGGCACCGGCTTCTGCGGCGGTTTCACCACCTTCAGCACCGCGTCCGTGGAGACGACCCGGCTGTGGCTGACGACCGGCAAGACCGAGGGCGGCCGGTATGCCGTTGCCACCGTGGCGATTTCGTTGCTGGCCGCGTTTCTCGGTCTCGCCCTCGGCACCGCTCTCTCCTGATTGACCGGCATACCGAACGATTGAGCGGCATACGGATTCGCGTCGAATCCGTACGCCGCTCAATGCGGGGGTATGCCGGTCAATCAGATCTCGATCCCTACGATCGAGCTTCCACGCGCCGCTCCGGTCCTCGCTCCTTCGTCGCTGCGGTCCTCACGCCGCTGTCAGATCTCGATGTTGGCCATCACGTGCTTCACGCGCGTGTAGTCCTCGAAACCGTAGAGCGACAGGTCCTTGCCGTAGCCGCTGTGCTTGAAACCGCCGTGCGGCATCTCGGCGACCAGCGGAATGTGCGTGTTGATCCAGACGCAGCCGAAGTCGAGCGCCTTGGAGACCCGCATCGCCCGGCCGAAGTCCTTGGTCCACACCGAGGACGCCAGGCCGAAGGGCACGTCGTTCGCCCAGGCGATCGCGGCCTGTTCGTCGGTGAAACGCTGCACGGTGATGACCGGGCCGAAGATCTCCTGCTGGATCGCCTCGTCCGTCTGTTGCAGCCCGGACACGACCGTCGGCTCGATGAAGAAGCCATCGCCGAAACCGCTCGCCCGATGACCGCCGGCAGCGACGTTGGCGTTGTCCGGCAACCGGTCCAGAAACCCGGTCACGTGCTTCAACTGGTTGGCATTGTTGACCGGTCCGAGCAGCGCGTCCTCGCTGTCCGGCATACCGAGTTTCGCGTCGTTCTTGGCGAATTCGGCCAGTGCCGCCACGAAATCGTCGTGTATGCCGGGGGCGGCGAGCACCCTGGTCGCGGCGGTGCAGTCCTGACCGGCGTTGAAGTATCCGGCCGTCCCGATGCCCTCGATCGCTGCCTCGATGTCGGCATCATCGAAGACGATGACCGGCGCCTTGCCGCCCAACTCGAGGTGAACCCGCTTGAGATCCTTGGCCGCCGAGTTCGCGACCTGGATGCCCGCACGGATGGATCCGGTGATCGCCACCAGCTGCGGGGTGGGGTGCTCCACGAGCATCCGACCGGTCTCGCGGTCGCCGGTGATGACGTTGAACGTGCCGGCCGGCAGGAACTCCGACGCCAGCTCCGCCATCAGCAAAGTGGTCTCCGGTGTCGTGTCGCTCGGCTTGAGCACCACGGCGTTGCCCGCGGCCAGGGCCGGGGCGATCTTCCACATCGCCATCATCATCGGGTAGTTCCACGGGGTCACCTGACCGACGACACCGATCGGCTCACGACGAATGAATGACGTGTGCCCGGCCATGTATTCGCCGGCCGCCTTGCCTTCGAGCATCCGTGCTGCACCGGCGAAGAAGCGCAGCTGGTCGACCATCACCGGCACTTCCTCGCTGGCGGTCAGCGCGTAGGGCTTACCGGTGTTCTCGGCCTCCAACTTCACGAAGTCATCCGCGCGGGCCTCGATCGCGTCGGCGAACTTCAGCAGCGCGTGCTGTCGCTCACCGGGCGTGACCTGGCCCCATTCAGCGAACCCCTTGGAGGCCGCGCTGTATGCCGCATCGACATCTGCCTGCGTCGAAACAGGTGACTTGGCAACAACTTTCGCGGTCGACGGGTTGACGATGTCAATCGTCTGATCGGTCTCGGCAGCGACATACTCACCGCCGACGAAGTTGCGCAGCTCGCGCGGGCTGTCAGTCATACGACACTCCTTTGTGTGTTTGTCAGCACTTGAATCCTGCCTTCGCCCTCGGGCCTCGATACGGGCTCGCCTAGCGGCTCGCCCTACTCGACCAGCTTGGTCCTGTCAGCACTCGATGTCTTCTGTCGTGCTTCCGCGGCGCGCTCCGGGCCTCGTTCCTCGATCCTCGCGCACCTGTCAGCACTCGATCACATTCACGGCCAGGCCGCCACGTGCAGTTTCCTTGTACTTGATCGACATGTCGCGTCCGGTGTCGCGCATGGTCTTGATCGCCTTGTCCAGGCTCACGGTGTGCACGCCGGTGCCGTGGACCGCGAGGCGCGCGGCGTTGATCGCCTTCACACTCGCGATCGCGTTGCGTTCGATGCACGGGATCTGCACCAGGCCGCCGACCGGGTCGCAAGTCAGCCCGAGGTTGTGTTCGATGCCGATCTCGGCGGCGTTCTCGACCCGGGTAGGGCTGCCGCCCATGACTTCGGCCAGGCCGCCGGCAGCCATCGCGCACGCGGACCCGACCTCCCCTGGCAGCCGACCTCGGCGCCCGAGATCGAGGCATTCTCCTTGAAGAGGATGCCAATTGCCGCTGCTGTCAACAGGAATCGGACGACGCCGTCGTCGTCGGCATCCGGCACGAAGTTGACGTAGTAGTGCAGGACAGCCGGGATGATGCCCGCCGCGCCGTTGGTCGGCGCAGTCACGATCCGGCCGCCGGAGGCGTTCTCCTCGTTGACAGCGAGTGCGTAGAGGTTGACCCAGTCCATGACGCGCAGCGGATCATCGCGCAGTGCACCCTTGGTGAGCTCGCGGTAGAGCTCCGGGGCTCGGCGCGGCACTCGCAACCCACCCGGCAGGATTCCTTCGTGGCCGATGCCGGCCTGCACGCAGTCACGCATGACGGACCACAGATGCAGCAGTCCGCTGCGGACCTCTTCGGCTGATCGCCAGGCGAGCTCGTTGCGCATCATCAGGTCCGCGATCGAGCAGCCCTCACGTTCGCAGATGGCCAGCATTTCGGCACCGGTGGTGAAGGGCAACTCGACCTTCGTGTCGTCCAGCACGACGCGGTCCGCTCCGGCGGCTTCCTCGTTGACCACGAAGCCGCCACCAACGGAGTAGTAGACGTGCGAGGAAACGACTTCGCCCTGTGCGTCATACGCATCGAACTGCATGCCGTTGGGGTGCGCCGGCAGGGACTTGCGCCGGTGCATGACCAGGTCGGCGTCCGGGTCCCAACCGATCGACCGAGTGCCGTTCAACTGCAAGGTATGGCGCGCGCGCGCCTCCTCGATGCGAGCTTCGGTGGTTGCCGTGTCGACGGTCTCGGGGGCCTCGCCCTGCAGGCCGAGTACGACCGCCTTGTCCGAGCCGTGGCCGTGCCCGGTCGCACCGAGCGAACCGAACAACTGCGACTTCACCCGGCATACCGAATCCAACTGGCCGGCGGCCACCAGGCCGTCGACGAACGTCTTCGCGGCACGCATCGGTCCGACCGTGTGAGACGAGGACGGGCCGATCCCCACGGAATACAGGTCAAATGCGCTCAACGCCATAGGTAAAGCATAGCCATGTCGCGCAACCCGCGACGGAATTCGTAGGAAAATACTTGAACTACTTCGAAAACCGTGCCAATATGCAGACATGTCCGAGACTAATCGCAGTGTGACGGGTGCCACGCTCGACGATGTCTCCAAGGCGATCATCGCCCGACTGCAGACCGACGGCCGGGTTGCCTACTCCGCGATCGCTCGCGAGATCGGCTTGTCCGAGGCCGCAGTGCGCCAGCGGGTGCAGCGACTGCTCGACTCCGATGTGCTGCAGATCGTCGCGGTGACCGATCCCGCTCAGGTCGGCTTCGACCGCCAGGCGATGATCGGCGTCACCGTCCGCGGCGACATGCAGCCGGTGCAGAAGGCGCTGAGCGAGCTGCCCGAAGTCGCGTATGTCGTCCTGACCGCCGGCAGATTCGACCTGCTCGTCGAGGTCGTCTGTGTGGACGACGCTCACCTGCTCGACCTGCTCACCGCGCAGATCCGCACCATCGACGGAGTCACCGAGACCGAAACGTTCGTCTACCTGAAACTCGCCAAACAACGATACGACTGGGGAACGAGATGACCACTCCCACAACACAATCCAACGACCTGACTCCTGCGGGCACGCCTCGCAGCGAGGCTGCCCGTGACCACCTGTGGGGTCACTTCACCCGGCAGTCGGACTACGAACCCACCGATCAGGGTGGGCGCGGGCTCGCCATACCGACCATCGTCAAGGGTGACGGCGCCTACATCTGGGACGACAAGGGCAAGAAGTACCTGGACGGGCTGTCCGGCCTGTTCACCGTGCAGGTCGGACATGGCCGCACCGAACTCGCCGAGGCCGCGGCGGCGCAGGCCAAGGAACTCGCGTTCTTCCCGATCTGGTCCTACGCCCACCGCCCCGCGATCGACCTGGCCGAGCGCCTTGCGTCATACGCACCGGGTGACCTCAACCGCGTCTTCTTCACCACCGGTGGTGGCGAAGCCGTCGAGTCCGCATGGAAGCTGGCCAAGCACTACTTCAAGCTGACCGGCAAGCCCGGCAAGCACAAGGTGATCAGCCGCGCCGTCGCCTACCACGGCACGCCGCAAGGTGCCCTGTCGATCACTGGCCTGCCGCCGCTGAAGGAGATGTTCGAGCCGCTGGTGCCGGGTGCGTTCAAGGTGCCCAACACCAACATCTACCGTGCGCAGCCGGAGCTGCGTGACGACCCGAAGGCCTTCGGCCGCTGGGCCGCCGACCGGATCGCCGAGGCCATCGAGTTCGAGGGCGCCGACACCGTCGCGGCCGTATTCCTCGAGCCGGTGCAGAACGCCGGCGGCTGCTTCCCGCCGCCGCCCGGATACTTCGAGCGGGTGCGCGAGATCTGCGACGAGTATGACGTGCTGCTGGTCTCGGATGAGACGATCTGCGCCTTCGGCCGGATCGGCGAGATGTTCGCGTGCAAGGACTACGGCTACACGCCGGACATCATCACCTGCGCGAAGGGTATGTCGTCGGGCTACTCCCCCATCGGCGCGATGATCGCCAGCGATCGTCTCTTCGAACCGTTCAAGCACGGCACGACCAGCTTCCCGCACGGTTACACCTTCGGTGGCCACCCGGTGTCGGCCGCGGTCGCGATGGCCAACCTCGACATCTTCGAGAAGGAGGGCCTGGTCCAGCATGTGCACGAGAACGCCCCGAAGTTCCGCAGCACGCTGGAAAAGCTGGGCGACCTGCCGATCGTCGGCGACGTGCGCGGTGACGGCTTCTTTTACGGCATCGAGCTGGTCAAGGACAAGGAGACCCGCGAGACGTTCAACGACGACGAGGCCGAGCGCATGCTGCGTGGCTTCCTGTCCAAGGCGCTCTACGACTCCGGCCTCTACTGCCGCGCCGACGACCGCGGCGACCCGGTCGTGCAGCTGGCTCCGCCGTTGATCATCGGGCAGACCGAGTTCGACGAGATCGAGCAGAAGCTGCGCGGTGTGCTCACCGAGGCGTGGTCCATGCTCTGATCGAGCGGCATACCGGCGCATTGAGCGGCATACGAAATCGGCATGATTTCGTATGCCGCTCAATGCTGTCGTATGCCGCTCGATACGGTTCAGCACCATGGAGCCGTTGCCGACATATTGGCGCAGAGCGCAGGAGGGGCTGATCTACGCCTGGGGTTGGTCGACACAGTCGGCCGACGATGCGTTGTCCGTGGCCAACGAGCGGCTCGCCAACAGCATCAAGGCGATTCGCTCCGGCCTCTCGCGTGATAGGCGAGGTTCCTACGGGTGGGCGCCACCACGCGAGGAGACCCTGCACGAGATCCTTGATGCCGAGGGCGTGCTGGCGGCCGTTGTGTCTCGCAATCGGTATGGCGCCGATGTGCTCGGCACGGACCGACTGTTGATTGCCGACGTGGACGTGGCGCAGGTTCGTCCCATGGCCCGGTCGCTGCGCAAGCTGTTCGGTGGCAGGAGGGGCGGCGGCAAGAAGAGCGACGGTCCCGACGACAGCCCCAAGGGGCAGGCGCTGCGCGTCATACAGGATTTCGCGACCGCGCATCCGACCCTCGGCGTCCGTGCCTACGAGACGTTCGGCGGGTTTCGCGTCATCGTGACCGGGGCTCGGCTCGAGCCGAAGTCACCGGAGGCAGTGGCCCTGCTCGAACAACTCGGCACCGATCAGATCTACGTCCACCTGTGCCGGAAGTACAACACCTGCCGTGCGCGGCTCACCCCGAAACCGTGGCGCTGCGGGCTGCGGGCGCCGAAGCACATCTGGCCGTCTGAAACTGCGGAAGACGCGGCGGGCGCAGCGCGCTGGCTCAGCGAATACCAAGCTGCGACAACGGGGTTCGCCACCTGTCGGCTTGCGGGTCGCTTCGGGCTCCCGCCGGACGCTCTCGAGGCGCAGCTGATCGAGCTGCACGACCGGGCCACCCGCATCACGCAGACTCAGCTGCCATTGGCCTGAAGCGGGACGGGCGGGCTCTAGAGTCGTACTCATGGGTAACCGCGACTACGACATCGTCCTCTTCGGCGCGACCGGTTTCGTCGGCAAGCTGACCGCCGAATACCTCGCTGGACACCTCCCTGACGGCGTGCGGCTGGCACTGGCCGGACGCAACCGGGCCAAGGTCGAGCAGATCCGGGACGCGTTGCCCGGCGGCACCGACTGGCCCGTCCTGGTGGCGGATTCGTCCGACGCCGGCAGCCTCAGGTCGCTCGCCGAGAGTGCACGGGTCGTGATCAGCACCGTCGGTCCCTACGCGAAATACGGTTTGCCGCTGGTTGAGGCATGCGCCACGGCTGGAACCGATTATGTCGACCTCACTGGCGAGGTGCTCTTCGTCCGTGAGTCGATCGACCGCTTCCAGGACCTGGCGAACAGCACCGGCGCTCGGATCGTTCACTCGTGCGGATTCGACTCCGTCCCATCGGATCTGGGCGCGTTCGTATTGTCCGAGAAGGTCCATGCGGACGGTGCCGGCGACCTCGGCGACACGACGCTCTACATGGCGATGAAGGGCGGATTCAGCGGCGGCACCATCGCGTCCGCAATGACCCAGCTCGACGAGATCCGCGCCGACAAGGACAAGCGACGGATCGCCACCGACAAGTTCGCGCTCAGCCCGGCCCGTGGCGACGAGCCGAGCGGCGAATGGCGCGACAGTGCGGCCGTGCGTTACGCCTCCGACATCGGTGCGTGGACCGGCCCCTTCGTGATGGCGACCTACAACACGAGGATCGTCCGGCGGAGCAACGCACTGCTGCAACACTCCTACGGCAGTTCGTTCCGCTATCGCGAGGTGCAGCGCACCGGTCGTGGCCTGCGTGGTCGAGCCGCGGCATACGCGATGGCCGGTGGACTCGGGCTGGGCTTCGGTGCCATGTCGGTGCCGCTGCTGCGTCCCGTGGTCGAGCGAGTGCTGCCGTCTCCAGGTGATGGCCCGAGCGAGAAGTCGCGGGACGCCGGTTTCTTCCGAGCAACATTGCGCACAACGACGAGCACCGGCGCGTCATACCAGAGTGTTGTTGCGGCACAAGGCGATCCGGGCTACAAGGCAACTGCAGTGATGCTCGGAGAGAGCGCACTGAGCCTGGCCGTGTCTCGCGAAGAGTGCCCGCTGCCCGATGGTCTGAACGGTGGAGTCCTGACACCCGCCACCGCGCTTGGCAACGTGCTCGTCGAGCGACTGCGCGCCCAGGACTTCACCATCGACGCGAAAGCGGTGCACTAAGCGGACGGTTTCGGTCCGCTGCCACTTCTAGGCTGTTGCGATGACCGAACCCACCGTCCTCCGGACTCCCCGAGCACGGCGGTATGTCGGCCGGCTGCGCCTCGTCGCGCAGCGCCTCGTCCCTGCGACAGCATCGAGCCCGGCGGAAGCCGTGCAGCACATGACCTGCCTGCAAGCGCAGGACTTTCGGTCCGGACGATCCGCGGTCGCGCTGCGGTCAGGATGTGCGGTCGGCGACGTCGATGCGGCGCTGAACGCCGGTGACATCGTTCGGTCCTGGCCGATGCGGGGCACATTGCACCTGGTCGCTGCGACGGACTTGCGCTGGATGCTGGCACTCAACGGGGAGTCGATCTTGCACTCCGCTCGGCGTCGGCACTCGGAACTCGGGATCACGGCGCAGGACATCGAGACGGCGCGAATGGCCGCGGAGGAACGACTCCGTGGCGGGCGCGGCGTCGACCGTCCCGGTCTCTTCGCGCACTGGGAGGCGCACGGCATCGCCACCGCCGGCCAGCGCGGTGCACATCTGCTGCAGGCACTTTGCCTGCGCGCACATCTGGTCCTCGGACCCATCGTCGGCAGGCAGCAGCAGTTTGTCCTCTTCGACGAATGGATCCGCACGTCCGAGCCGGTGGATCGTGCTGCAAACATTGCTGATTGGGCACGTCGCTACTTTCGCTCGCACGGTCCTGCCACGGTCGCTGACTTCCGGTGGTGGAGCGGCGTGCTGCAGCGCGACTTGGCGCCGGTGTGGGATGCGGTGCGTGCGGACCTGGTCGAGCTGGTGGTGGACGGCACGGCATACTTCGTCGCACCCGAGACGATCGCCGCCTGGGAAGAACACGATGCGGCGACGCTCCGACCGCAACTCACGCCCGCCTTCGACGAGATCCTGCTCGGGTATGCCGACCGCACCCCGACCCTGGACAAGCAGCACATGGAGCAGGTGGTTCCAGGCGGCAACGGCATGTTCAAAGCAGCCCTGCTGGACGGTGGTGCTGCTGTCGCCACTTGGCGTCGCAAACCGGTCAAAAGTATTGTTGCTGTTGATGTTTCATCCTTCGATGGCGCGCTGTCGAAGCGTGCCGAACGCGCGCTGCCCGGCCTGGCGCGGCGCTACCCCTTCGCGCCCTGAGCTGCCACGGCCCTGGTCAGCTCGGCGCAGGCGGCAGTCACGGTCGCGACCCACACCGGTGGATCGGTGCTCCAGAAGTTGTGCACCACCCCCGGCACTTCGCTGAAGCGCGCCGACGGCACCAACTCGGCGAGTTGCCGCAGCGGCCAACTCGGCCGGATGTCCTCGGCCGCGGCAACGAACCGCATCGGCACTGGTGAGTCCGCCAGCGCCCGAAAGAGTTCGGGCTCGTGGATCCACCCGCGGAACGAAGCCTTCAACGCCTCGTGCACCTCCGGCACGAAGTCGATATCGAAGACGTCCTCAGTGTGCTGCAGACGTTCGTATTCGGCGGACCAGAACCGGTCGTACTGCAAGCCGCGACCAGCAACGCCGACGACTCCGCTGACGCGATCAGGGTGGTCGAGGGCGTATCGGACCGCGAGATCGGAACCCCACGAGTGGCCGAGCACGAGCCACGTCTCAAGTCCGAGCTCCCGGCGGATATCTTCCACATCAGCTATGGCGGTCGCCAGGTCGTGACCACCGCCACCGGAACGTCCGACACCGCGAGGATCGGGAAACCAGGCCCGGAAACCACGCGGCGCAAGGCTTTCATCGGCCAGGTAATGCACGCACCCCGGGCCGCCGGAAAGCACGACGACATCGGGACCATCGACCGTCGCGGCGACCTGAAGCGACACGCCGTCGCGAGCAGCAATGAATCGATGATCCACGATCAGCGGTGACCGTGAATCATTTGAAACTCCAATGGATCTGGACGGATATGGTGGAGCTGTCCTCTCCTTGGGCCACGGGCATCGGCGCCGCTGCGGCCATCATCGCTCGACCCCGTGGCAGCGGCGGCCTGAGCACTCCGCCGAGCTCGACGACCGACTCCGCTCGGCCAAGGGCGCGGCCGGTCAGGCGCGCGTAGTCCGTGGCCTTGGCGTGCGCGTGCTCCACTGCCTCCTGGCGTGCTTCGGCAAGTGCGCTCTCGGTCGCCTCGCCCGAGAGCGAGACGTCGTCGATCTGCAGCGCGGCTCCACCCGCGTCGACCAACTCCCCCAGCAACCGGTCCAACAGCGACAGGTCGGTCACACGCACCCGGACGGTTTGCTGTGCGTCATACCCACGGATCTGTTCGGTCTCCTCGGACCAGACCTTGTGCGGCGACACGCTCACGGCTTCGGTGCGCACGTCGGCGTCCGGGATGCCGACGGCGCGCAACACCTCGAATGCCTTGGTCACGGCGGCACCCGCGTCGCGCAGTGCAGCACCGGGCTGTGGTTGTCTGCTCTCGATCCGCACGCGGACCGCAGCCTCGGTCGTCGGCACACGGACGGATCCGACTCCGGTCACCGTCACCCCGGCTTGCTCGTCAACCATGTTCTCAGTGTGCATCACCGAGCGACCTTCAGCGCGAACCCCACTCCCACGACGGCCGGGTCAGCAAACCCTGGCCCTGGACCACGGTCTCACCAAGATCCTTGGCGAGCACGACCTCACCGAGTAGGTCGTCGTCGGCGCGAAGCGCCTCGATCAGCACACGTGAATGAGACACGACCACTATTTGGGAGCGAAGCGCCGCCTGCCGGATCAGTCTGGCCAGCGGCAGGATCAGCGACGGATGCAACGAGGTCTCCGGCTCGTTGAGCACCATCATTGGCGGTGGCTCGACGGTGAGCAACGCAGTTGCCAGCAGCAGGTAGCGCAACGTGCCGTCAGACAGCTCCGCCGCCCGCAACGGACGCAGCATGCCAGGCTGCGCGATCGCGACGTCGAAGAGCCCGTCGGTGATCAGCACCTGCGGAGTGGCCCCGTCGAACGCATCGGCGATGGTGCGCTCGAGGTCGCCGAAACCGTTCTCCAGAATCGTCTGCACGGCGGCGGCGAGATCCGACCCGTCACCCGACAGGACCGGGGTACGGGTGCCCACCTGGGGGCGACGCGCGGGCGCGTCGGCGTCGACCCGGAAACCGTCGTAGAAGCGCCACGAACGGACCGCCGAGCGCACCGCGAACACCTCCGGCGCGACCTGCCGGTCGGCATACTCCCCCAGCACACTTCGGTATGGCGCCAACCCGTCGGTCACATCCGACCACGAACGTCCGTCGCGGACCTGCACCGAACCCCGCCTCCGACGCACCGACACCGTCGCCGGCCGCATGACCGGGCCGCTGAAGATCAGCTCACGCTTGACCTGTGGATCGCGCTGGAAGGCAGTGGGCAATCCGGTCGGCTGCGGAAGGCCGAGGTCGACCAGATAGCCGAAATCGTCACTGGCATAACCCATTCGGAGACTGATGGGTCCCTTGCGGACCGTGCCCTCGACCGGTGCACCCCGGCGGGCGCCGGATAGTGACTCCGGCCCTGCCCACAGCGCCGACTGCAACCCGCCCTCGCGTGCCAGGGTGCTGACGACGTGTCCCTCGCCGCACTGAGCCAGCAGCCGCAACGCCCGGTAGAGAGACGACTTCCCGCTGCCGTTGCCGCCGGTCACGGCGGTGAGCGGGCTCAGCGGCACCACGACGTCCCGCAGCGACCGGTAGCCGCTAACCGCGAGAGTGGTGATCACGCACCGAAGGTAGCTGCGCGCGGTGACAGCACCCTCCCGTGATTCGATCCGAGGTCACCTGGGTTCCGGGCCCGGGCCGTTGCGGGTCATTGCGGGTATGCCGATCGTGCGGGAGCGCCCGGCGCACTCTCTGCAGGACGCCCGTACCCGTCACGCCGCCGCGCCACCCCAGGTATGCAGAACGTGCGGCATACCGCCCCATGTGCTGGCCCGGAACACCGCCACTGTCAACGGAGTGTCTCCGGCCTGCACAGTGTGCGGTGGCAGGGCCGGACCTCGAGACGCTCCTTCGTCGCTCCTCGGCCACCTCGCTATGCCGTTCGGCCACCTCCGGGCGGGACCTCGAGACGCTCCTTCGTCGCTCCTCGGCCACCTCGCTATGCCGTTCGGCCACCTTCGGGCGGGACCTCGAGACGTCTCCTCCGCTTCGCTCCCCCGACTCCTCGGCCACCTCTGTGTGCCGACAGCCCACGACAAGGCGACTGAACGAAAAGCGGACGGCCGCGGAGACGACGACCAACACAGGAAGGGACCCCGGCGAACTCGTTCGCCGGGGTCCCTTCCTGTGTTGCGAGGAGTCGTAGCAGAGAACTCAGCAGGGGCCGTGCAGCCCGAGGGTGTCGCGGACGGTCTGCGGAGCGATTCCGCAGCCGATGCTCGCGGTGCCGAGGTCACGGACGGTCCACGTGCTGCCGGACTTCTGCAGCAGCACCTGCGCCGGGTCGGTCTGACCGTTCTTCGGTGTCGCGAGTGCCGAGGCCCACGCTTGATCGCCGGTGAACTTCACCTGGCTGACGGTAACGTTGCTCGGCTTGACGGCGCCGAGCAGGTTGCTGTGCCGGATCGCGGTGGCGACCAGCTGAGTATCCGTGGGAGTCGTCCGATGCGTGGTGGTCGAGCCTGCCTGGTGGACAGCCGGGATCTGCACGGACGGCGCGTGATGGCCGCGCTCGAGCGCCGACGCCTGAGTCGGCGCGACAACGGCCGCTCCGGCGACGAGAAGTGCTCCGATGGTGAAGGTGACCGTGGTGCGCTTCATGTGGCTTCCTACCTTTCCGCGACGAAAGTCGCGATCCCCGAGTGGTGTCCGACGCAACCGCGCCCGACTGTGTGGAAGACGCCTCATTGTCCCATCCGGTTGGCACGAGTCGAGGCCTGTGATCGGATCGTGACCTCTGCGGCCGAACCCATCAGGTTGAATCGTCAGGTGTCCACGACCGAGGTCGAATCCCTTGCGAAGCTGCGGCGTTTGCTCGCCGACGGTTCGTCCGTCTGTGACCTGCGGCTGCAGGACCTCGATCTGACCGAGGTCGAGACCGAACTTCTCGGGATCGACGACTTCACCGGTGTCGTCGTGCTCGGCGGTCGGATGAGCGACGATCTGCACCGTCACCTGCGGCTGCATGGCGCCCTGGTCTTCCCTGCCGACCCCGGCGTGCCGTTCGATGCCTGGCGGTCCCGCCTCTACCGCCCACGCGAGTTGTATGCCGGGCTGCACGAGCACGGGTATGACGCAACCCCTGACGCACGCGCCTACCACTGGTCACTCGAGCCGGACCAGGACGTCTACTCGTCGCTGTTGCGCGCCATACACGACGACAGCATCAGCGACGCGCTGGGTGAATTCGTCGATGGCAGAACGCTTGTCGGCGTGATGGGCGGGCACGCAGTTCAGCGCGGGTCGGCGGACTACACGGCGGCCGCGAATCTCGGGCACTCCCTCGCGTCGGCGGGCGCGGTCGTCGCCACGGGTGGTGGACCCGGTGCGATGGAGGCCGCGAATCTCGGTGCGCTGTGCACTGATCCTGCGCTGCTTGCCCCGGCCATCGAACAACTCGCGACAGTGCCGTCCTTCCGGCCGGACATCACCGCCTGGGCGCGCGTCGCGTTCGAGGTGCGCGACAACGTCACCGCGGACACCGGGGCGCCGCGTAGCCTCGGCATACCGACGTGGTTCTACGGCCACGAGCCGCCGAACGCGTTCGCGAACCGGATGGCGAAGTTCTTCTCCAACGCCTTGCGTGAAGACATCCTGCTGCGGGTCTGCAATGGCGGCATCATCGTGCTGCCCGGCGCTGCGGGAACCGTGCAGGAGATCTTCCAGGTCGCGACCGCGCTCTACTACGCCGACTCGGCACGGAACGTGCTGCCGCCCCTGGTGCTCGTCGGTGAGCAGTACTGGAGCACCCAGGTTCCCGTTTGGGACGTGTTGCAGGCACTGGCGGCGGACCGACCGATGGCGGGCGCCATACACCTGGTTGGCGACGTCGAGACAGCTTGCAGCACAATTGCAGACATAGCGTCCGCACAGGAATGCACCCACCGACCGACGGAAGGCGGCAAGGCACCGTGACCGATGCCCGCGCACACTCGGCCGAGAGCTTCTCGCCGTTCGCGGTCTCCGTGCTGCGCGCGGCGGACCGGCGGCTGCGCTTCTGCGATCGCGGAGACATGATCACGCGGTATGCCGCCTGTCGCGCGGCGATGTGCGCACTGACCCAGGTGGACACCTTCTACATCGGTCACTACATCGGTCCGACCACGCTGTCGATCCCGTATTGCGTTGACAACAAACAGTTCCTGAGCGCGGACGTGCAGCAGTTCGGCCCCAACGGCCTGTCGGAATACATCCGCTCGACCGGCCAGCAGTATCGCTACAAGCAGGACGACGGACGACGCGCCCGGATGGGCTGGAGTTCCGGGCGTCCGATTCTCGACGTCCTCGTGGTGCCCCTGAGGCACCCGGAGTCCGGCGAGATCCTCGGCATGATGTGTGTCGAGAACTCCACTGCGGACACCTTCGACGGCGAGACGGCCCGCGCGATGGAGTGGCTCGGTCGTGCGCTGGTGTGGGAGATGACGCAGGACCGCAGCTTCGCCGACGACTTGGGGCTCTACGAGCTCTACCCCGAGTTGGACAGCACCCAGCCTCGGGACGAAGCCGAGATGTTGCGCACCCTGACCGCCGAACTCGAACGAATGCGACTGGCGTTGCACGCGATCGAGCTACCGGACACGGCAGAGCTCGTCGAACAACGCAGTGCCCTGGACGAGGCCCGCGCCTCTGGCGAGCGGCTACACCTGCGGCTCGCCGACGCCATGCAGACGGTCCGCATCGAGCAGACGACACCGAAGGACATCACCGCCGGCCTGACCACCCGAGAGCTGGAGATCGCAATGCTCATCGCGGTCGACGGATTGTCCAACCGGCAGCTGGCGACCCGCTTGTTCATCTCGGAGAAGACCGTCAAGGTCCACGTCGGCAACGTGCTGCGCAAGCTGGGCATCTCCCAGCGCTCCGCGATTCCCTACATCATCGGGTCGATCCACCCGTCGGCGACGCTCAAGGAGCAGTAGCCGGCACCTTCGCGTCGGTGCCCACCGACGCCCCGTGTGGCGCCGGTGGCGTCATACGCCAGCGGTCGATCAGCGCGAGGACGCCACGGCGCAGCCACGCCGCGACGACCAGGATCGCGATCGCGACCACGCCGTCCAGCCACCAGTGGTTGGCTGTCGCAACGACCACGAACACGGTCACCACGAAGTGTGCCGGGCCGATCCACCGCCAGTGTGACGTGCTGACCCGCCAGGAATACCACCCGACCACGGCGGCGAAGAGCACGTGCACCGAGGGCATCGCACCGAAGTTGTCGACCGAGAAGCCGGCGTTGTAGACCGACTGCCCGTAGAGCTCCGCCGTGTCGACATACCCAGGCAGCAACCGGGGCGGAGCGACGGCCAGGAACTGCACGAAGAAGCACCCGAGAGTGCTGAGCGCGACCGTAGTGCGGACCGCGGGATAGCTGTCACGATGCCGAAAGTACAACCACACCAGGAAGATCCCCATGCCGGTGAAATGCATGCTGGCGTAGAAGAGGTTGGCCAACTTCACGATCGTGTCGTGGCCAAGGATGAGGTTCTGCACGCTGCGTTCGTTCGGAAAGAACATCGCCGACTGCACGCGCTCGATCCAGTGCGCACGCCCGACCGCGTCACCGCCGTCGTTCGAGGTGACCTGCTGCAGGATCTGCCAGAACGCGAAGAGGAACGCGATGATCGCGCCCTCCCGGCAGAAGGTCGCGATGCCCGGCCGGCGACGTCGCAGCACCGGCCAGAGGGCCGCGAGCACCAGCCCGACAGCGAGTGCCTGGCGCCAGTTCAGCATCAGATTCGGCATCGGACTCACGGACCTCGGTCAGGCGGTCGAGGCGGCGAGCTGGCCACACGCGCCGTCGATGTCCGACCCGCGGGTGTCCCGGACCGTGGTGGGTATGCCGTGGGCGCGCAGCCGCTCGACGAACTGCTGCTCGACGCCCTTTCGGGAAGCGGTCCACTTGGAGCCGGGCGTCGGGTTGAGCGGGATCGGGTTGACGTGGACCCAGCCCTTGCCGCGGGCGCGCAGCTTCTGGCCGAGGAGGTCGGCGCGCCACGCGTGGTCGTTCATGTCCTTGATCAGCGCGTATTCGATCGACACGCGCCGCCCCGTCTTCTCGTAGTAGCGGTATGCCGCGTCGAGCGCCTCGTCGACGGTCCAACGCGTATTGATCGGGACGAGTTCGTTGCGCAGCTCGTCGTCCGGCGCGTGCAGCGACAATGCCAACGTGACCGGAATTCCTTCTGCCGCAAGCTTGTCGATAGCCGGCACGAGTCCCACCGTCGACATCGTCACGTGCCGGGCCGACATACCGAGGCCCGCAGGTGCCGGGTCGACGAGCCGATGTATGGCGTTGATCGCCTGCCGGTAGTTGGCGAGGGCCTCACCCATGCCCATGAAGACGACGTTGGAGACGCGCAACGGCGTCTCGCGTGACTCGTCGTCGCCGCCGGCAACAGCACCCTCGCGCAGCATGCGGGCACCCGCCACGACCTGACCGACGATCTCGGCGGTCGTCAGGTTGCGGGTCAGGCCCTCCTGCCCGGTGGCACAGAACGGGCAGTTCATGCCGCAGCCGGCCTGGCTGGAGATGCACATCGTCACCCTGCCCGGGTAGCGCATCAGCACCGACTCCACCAGGGCACCGTCGAACAGGCGCCATACCTGCTTGACGGTGCGACCGTCGTCGGCGTTCAGCGTGCGCACCGAGGTCAGCAGCTTCGGCAGCATCGCGTCGACCAGCTCGGCTCGGCCCGCGGCCGGCAGGTCGGACATCTGCTCGGGGTCGTCGACGAAGTGCTCGAAGTAGTGAGTCGACAGCTGCTTCGCGCGAAAACCCTTGTGTCCCAGGGCTTCCACCGCAGCCTTGCGGCCGGCCTCGTCGAAGTCGGCCAGGTGCTGCGGCGGCTTCCGCGGCGCGGCGCAGCGAAGGTCAGCTGGCCGGGAACGGGCTTCTTGGTCGAAGGAGTGGGTAGATCAGTCATTCGTCATTTCACCGCCACCAATGGGGTCAGGATGGCCCATGCGACCGGGACGACGACCAGCAGGGAGTCCAGCCGGTCCATCAGCCCGCCGTGGCCGGGGATCAGGTTGCTCATGTCCTTGATGCCGAGATCGCGCTTGATCATCGACTCGCACAGGTCGCCGACGGTGGCCGCCACCACCGCGAGCGCCCCGAGGAGTGCGCCGACCCACCAGCGACCGTCGAGCAGCAGCACCACGCTGAGGCTGCCGCCGACGACGCATGCGGTCGCAGAGCCGGCGAAGCCCTCCCAGGACTTCTTCGGCGAGACGCTGGGGGCCATCGGGTGCTTGCCGGCGATAACCCCGACGATGTAGCCGCCGATGTCGCTGCAGATGGTCACCACGATGAAGACGACGATCCGCTGCGGGCCGTCGTCCGCCGCGAGCAGCAGCATCGCGAAGCCGACGAGCGCGGGCACATAGAGCGTCGTCAGCGCACCGCCGGCTATGTCCGCGGGCATCCCTTCGGCGTGGCCGAGCGAGCGCCATACGACGATCAGCAGGACGGCGAAGACGGCCGCGAAGGCCAGCGCGGTGGCGCCCCAGAGGTAGGCGACCAGCGGCAGTGCTGCCGCTGACGCGAGCGTTGGAATGGCCGGCGGGTGCAGGTCGCCGTGCGCCATCGCACGCAGCATCTCGACGCAGCCGATGACCGCCGCAGCCATCGCGACAGCGACGAAGAGTTCTTTCCGGACGAACAGGCTGAGCACCACGATGGCCCCGAGCAGCACACCGACCCCGATCGCGGCGTAGAGGTTACGGCCGGCGCGCGGGGTCGGGTTGTGGGCAGCAGGAGCGGCGGGGGCCGGTGTGGGCTCCGTGCGCGCTTTCCGGGCTGCCCGACGTGAATGGGGCTCAGACATCTGCGGTGGTTGCGAGCGGGCCTCAGACCTCGAGGAGCTCGGCCTCCTTGCCCTTGAGGAGTTCGTCGACGACATCCACGTGCTTCTTGGTGGTCGACTCCAGCTCCTTCTCGTGCCGGGAGCCTTCGTCCTCGCCGATGTCGCCGTCCTTGACCGCGCGGTCGATGTCTTCCTTGGCCTTGCGGCGGATGTTGCGGATCGACACCTTGGCGTCTTCACCCTTGGTCCGGGCGAGCTTGATGTAGTCACGACGACGCTCCTCGGTCAGCGCGGGCAGCACGACCCGGATGAGGTTGCCGTCGTTGCTGGGGTTGACGCCCAGGTCGCTCTCGCGCAGCGACTTCTCGATGCCCGCCATCGCGCCCTTGTCGAACGGCTGGATGAGGACGGTCCGCGCCTCGGGCGTCTGGAAGGAGGCCAGCTGCTGCAGCGGGGTCGGCGCGCCGTAGTAGTCGACCGTCAGCTTGTTGAACATCGCGGCGTTGGCGCGGCCGGTGCGGATGGCGGAGAAGTCCTCCTTGGCGACCTCGATCGCCTTCTCCATCTTCACCTCGGCCTCGAGCAGGGTGTCGTCGATGCTGCCGTCCATGGTTGCTGACCTTCTCTACGTTCTGCGGTGATTGGGTTATGCCGTGCCGAGTCTATTCAGGCACTTACGAGTGTGCCGATCTTCTCACCCTGCAGCGCGCGGGTGATGTTGCCCGGCCCCTGCATACCGAAGACGCGCATCGGCAGGTCGTTGTCCATGCAGAGGCTGAACGCGGCCGCGTCGACGATCCGCAGGTTCTTGGCCAGTGCGTCGGCGAAGGTGACGGCGTCGAGCTTGGTGGCCGTCGGGTCGACCTTCGGGTCGGCCGTGTAGACGCCGTCCACGCCGTTCTTGGCGATGAGCACGATGTCGCACCGGATCTCCAGGGCGCGCTGCGCGCTGACGGTGTCGGTGGAGAAGAACGGCATACCGGCGCCGGCGCCGAAGATGACGACTCGGCCCTTCTCGAGGTGCCGCATGGCGCGCCGCGGGATGTAGGGCTCGGCGACCTGACCCATCGTGATGGCGGTCTGGACGCGGGTGTCGATGTCTTCCTTCTCCAGGAAGTCCTGCAGCGCCAGGCAGTTCATGACCGTGCCGAGCATGCCCATGTAGTCGGCTCGGGTGCGGTCCATGCCGCGCTGCTGCAGCTCGGCGCCGCGGAAGAAGTTGCCACCGCCGACGACGATCGCGATCTGCACGCCATTGTTCGCAGCGGCAGCGATCTGCTCGGCGACACCGCGCACGACATCGGGGTCCAGCCCGATCTTGCCACCACCGAAGACTTCCCCGGAAAGCTTGAGCATGACCCGCTGGGGGCTTCGGAGTGGACGGACAGGTCGGTCATCGGCGCAGCCTCCGGTAGATGCTGGAATCAGTCTTCTTCGGGCGACACACGCAAATGCGCAGCGGGCGCAAGAACCCGGACGGGGCATTTGTAGCGGTCGGTAGATCCTGCCATACGCGGCGCCGTTCGCACGCACCCGCGGGTCGTCGGACGCACTCGGCCTGCGGACCGTCGGGGGTCAACTACGTTGGCAGGAACCATTGCCTCTGTCCCCAGGAGTTACGCAGCGTGCATGATCGACGACGGCTGATCGAGGACCGCGTCTCGCGTGTTCTGACCGAGCGGATCCGGCCGGCGGTGCACCGCCCGGTTGCGCCGCTGCAGGTAGAGGCCTGGCATGTCGGTGGCGGCCAGGGTGAGCCAGTCCCACCGGCCGAAGCAATCCGCGCGTCATACGAGCCGTTCACCGTCGGCGACCCATGGGGGCCAGCGTGGGGTACGTTCTGGTTCCACCTGACCGGCACCGTGCCACCGGCCGACGATGCGGGACCACACGAGGTGGTGGTCGACCTCGGCTGGTCGCCGCACTCCCCGGGTTCCAGGCCGAGGGCCTTGCCTACCGGCCGGACGGCAGTGTGGTGAAGGGCCTCAACCCGATGAACGGCTGGATCCCGGTGGCGCCAGGCGCAGAGGTCGACCTGTATGTCGAGGCAGCCGCCAATCCCCTGGTGCTGCAACCGCACCCGTTCCTGCCGACCGGCCTCGGCGAGAAGGCGACCGCAGGCGATCAGCCGCTCTATCGGCTCGCACGTGCCGAGACCTGCGTGCGTGACACCGCCGTCTGGGAGCTGGCCGCGGACTTCGACGTACTCGACGGCCTGATGCGCGAGCTACCGACCGACGACGGCTGGCGGGCCGAGTTGCTGCTTGGGCTGGAGCGAGGGCTGGACCGCCTCGACCTGGCCGATGTCTCCGGAACCGCGAGCGCCGCGCGAAAGCAGCTGGCGGCGTTGCTGGCGCGGCACGGGTCCGACACCGCGCACCGCATCAGTGCGATCGGGCACGCGCACATCGACTCGGCGTGGCTGTGGCCCGTCCGGGAGACCGTGCGCAAGGTGGCACGGACGGTCGCCAACGTGACGCAGTTGCTGGATGAGCACTCCGAGCTGATCTATGCGATGTCGAGCGCGCAGCAGTACGAATGGCTGGAGGAGCACCGGCCGGAGGTCTTCGAGCGGCTGGCGCAGCACGTTGCTGCCGGGCGTTTCGTGCCGACCGGCGGCATGTGGGTCGAGTCCGACACCAACATGGTCGGCGGCGAGGCGATGGCCCGACAGTTCCTGCTCGGCCAGCGATACTTCCGCGAGAAGTTCGGCATCACCTGTCGCGAGGTGTGGTTGCCGGACTCGTTCGGCTACTCCGCCGCGCTGCCGCAGATCGTCCGGCAGGCCGGGTGCACGCACTTCCTGACCCAGAAGATCAGCTGGAACCAGCAGAACGTCTTCCCGCACCACACGTTCCAATGGGAGGGCATCGACGGCACCCGGGTCTTCACCCACTTCCCGCCGGTCGACACCTACACCGCCGAGCTGACCGGACGCGAACTTGCCCACGCCGCAACGAATTTCCGCGACAAGGGTGCGACCAACCGCTCCCTCGTGCCGTTCGGGTATGGCGACGGCGGCGGCGGACCCACTCGCGAGATGTTGCAGCGTGCGGCACGGACCGCCGATCTGGCCGGCTCGCCACGCGTGGCCATCGAGACACCGTCGCAGTTCTTCGCCGCAGCAGAGGCGGACTATCCCGATGCACCGGTCTGGGTCGGTGAGCTCTATTTGGAAATGCACCGTGGCACCTACACCAGCCAGGCGCGCACCAAAGAGGGCAACCGGCGCTGCGAGCACCTGTTGCGCGAGGCGGAGTTGTGGGCCACGACGGCCGCGGTTCGCGGGCTTGCGGACTACCCGGCGGAACAACTGACCCGCCTGTGGAAAGTCGTTCTGCTGCAACAGTTCCACGACATCCTGCCGGGCAGCTCCATCGCATGGGTGCACCGCGAGGCTGCCGAGAACTACACGGCCGTGGAGGCCGAGCTCGAGGAGCTGATCACAGGCCGCCTCGCTCTGCTCGCAGGGTCGGGTGATGCCGAAATTGCAGTGAATGCAACACCTTTCGACGATCATGCAGCGCCGTCGTTGGGCGGCGGAGCGGTCGCTGCGGCGGGGCCGGCCGTCGTCGTTGAGCACATCGACGGTCAGGTGATCCTGACCAGCGAGGTGCTTCGGGTGACGCTCGATGTGCATGGGCACGTGAGCTCGCTGGTCGACCTGTCCAGCGGTCGAGACGTCATACCAGCCGGTGAGCGGGGCAACCTGCTGCAACTGCACCAGGACTTCCCGAACAAATGGGACGCCTGGGACCTGGATGAGTTCTACCGCAACACTGTTCGCGACCTCGACGCTGTGACGGACCTGCGGGTTGATGTCGGTGACGACGGTGCCGCGGTCGTCACGGTCAGGCGTGTCTTCGGCGGGTCCAGCGCCATACAAACGATGACGCTGCGACCCGGTGCGCGGCAGTTGGACTGCAGCGTCGACGTCGACTGGCACGAGCGGGAGACGGTGCTCAAGGTGGCGCTTCCGGTCGACGTGCACGCGACCGACGCGGCATACGAGACGCAATTCGGCCACCTCCGTCGGCCGACCCACACCAACACCAGCTGGGACGCCGCGCGCTTCGAGGTGTGCGCGCACCGGTTCGTGCACGTCGCCGAGCCGGGATTTGGTGTGGCGGTGGTGAATTCGGCGACCTACGGACACGAGGTGACCCGTCACGAGGCATCGCACGGCGGGACGTTCTCGACCATCCGGTTGTCGCTGTTGCGGGCACCGCGCTTCCCGGACCCGGAGACCGACCAGGGGCGACACCACCGCCGCTACGCACTGGTGGTGGCACCCGAGGTTATCGACGCGGTCGCAGCCGGCTACCGGATCAACCTGCCGGAGCGGCGGGTGACCGGATCATCGATCGAGCCGCTGCTGCGGGTGCACGATGGTCGCGCCGTTGTGGAAGCGGTCAAGCTCGCCGAGGACGGTTCTGGTGACGTGATCGTGCGTCTCTACGAACCCCGCGGTGCGCGGACCGTGGCGACCCTCGAGCCGAGCTTCGGCGTCCGCGAGGTGCGCCAGGTGGATCTGTTGGAGGACGCGATGGAGCCGGACGGGCTCGAGGTGAACGACGGCTCGATCGGCATACGGCTCAGGCCTTTTCAGTTGCTGACGGTGCGACTGCGCAGGTAGATCTCGATACGTGGCTCGTCCCCCTTCGAGACGCCCGTTCGTCCCTCACGGGCTCCTCAGGGCGCAGCTCGCCACACTCGATCCGCGAGGAACGGGTGGCCGGCGAAATCGCCGGCCACCCGCCTCGTCACCGGACTGTCGACTCAGCCTTCCTTGTCGGCGTCCTTCTCGGAGTCGGCGCGCTCCTTGATCTCGTTGACCACGGACGGGTCGGCCAACGTCGTGGTGTCGCCGAGCGCGCGGTTCTCAGCGACGTCCTTCAGCAGGCGGCGCATGATCTTGCCGGACCGCGTCATCGGCAACGAGTCCGCGAAGACGATGTTGGCGGGCTTGGCGATCGGACCGATCTCCTTGCCCACGTGGTCACGCAACTCGGTCAGCTTCTCGGGCGACCCCTCGGCGCCATCCTTCAGCGTCACGTAGGCGACGATCGCCTGACCGGTGGTCGCATCCGCACGGCTGACGACGGCCGCCTGGGCCACGTCGGGGTGGCTGACGAGCGCGGACTCGATCTCGATCGTGGACAACCGGTGACCGGAGACGTTCATGACGTCGTCGATGCGACCCATCAACCAGAAGTCGCCGTCGCCGTCCACGCGAGCGCCATCGCCCGCGAGATAGGCGTCGGGGAAGGTCGACCAGTAGGTCTCCCTGAAACGCTGGTCGTCGTTGAGCAGACCTCGGAACATCGCCGGCCACGGTTCCTTGACGACCATGTACCCCGCGCCGTCCCCGGGTGCGATCTCCTTGCCCGCCTCGTCATAGACCGCGGCCTTCACGCCGATGAAGGGGTGGGTTGCCGAACCCGGCTTCAGGGTCGTCAGGCCGGGCAGCGGCGTCACCAGGATCATGCCGTTCTCGGTCTGCCACCAGGTGTCGACCACCGGGCACTTGCCGCCGCCGACGTTGTCGCGGTACCAGATCCATGCCTCCGGGTTGATCGGCTCACCCACGGATCCCAGGATCTTCAGCGACGACAGGTCATGCTTCTGCAGCGCCTCGGTGCCCCACTTCATGTGGGTGCGGATCGTCGTGGGAGCGGTGTAGAGCACGTTGACCTTGTAGCGCTCGATGATCTCCCACCAGCGTGCCTTGTCAGGGAAGTCCGGAGTGCCTTCGTACATCACGCTGGTCGTGGCGTTGACCAGTGGGCCGAACACGATGTAGCTGTGTCCGGTGATCCAGCCGATGTCAGCGGCGCACCAGTAGACGGTCTCCGGCTTGATGTCGAACACGTAATGGTGCGTGGTGGACGTGCCGGCGAGGTATCCGGCGGTGGTGTGCAGGATGCCCTTGGGCTTGCCGGTCGTGCCGGAGGAGAACATCAGGAAGAACAAGTCCTCGGAGTCCATCGGCTCACACGGGCAGGACTTCGGGTCGTCGTCCTGTCCGTCGACGACGTCACTCCACCAGTGGTCGCGGCCGTCCAACATGTCGACCTCGGTGCCGGTGCGGTTGACCGTCACGCACGTCTTCACAGTCGGTGCCATGTCCATGGCCTCGTCGGCGGTCGGCTTCAACGGCCCTGGCTTACCCCTGCGGTTCGCAGCGTCCTGGGTGATGAGGTATTCGCACTCCATCTCCTGCATGCGGCTGCCCAGCGCGGTCGCGGAGAAACCACCGAAGACGAACGTGAACGGCGCGCCGAGTCGGGCGAGTGCCAGAAGCGTCACCGGTGCCTCGGGGATCATGCCGAGATAGACCGCGACCTTGGTGCCCTTGCCGATGCCGAGGCTCTTGAAACCGTTGGCAGCCTTCACCACTCGCGACTGCAGGTCGGCGTAGGTGATCGTCAGTCGGTCATCGACCGGCTCGCCTTCCCAGTAGTAGGCGACCTTGTCTCCCAGTCCGTTCTCCACGTGCCGATCGACGCAGTTGTAGCAGGCGTTCAGCTTGCCGCCGAGGTACCACTTGGCGTAGGGCCGATCCCATTGTTTGAGGGTGGTGAAGTCGGTGAACCAGCTGAGCCGCTCACGACCTTCTCGCTCCCAGAACTCGTCCGGGTCCTGGTCGTAGAAGCCCGGCTTGGCGTTCGCCTGCTCGGTGAAGGCAGGGTCCGGCGGGTAGGTACGGGACTCCGCCATGAGTGCGTCAATGTTCTGGCTCTGACCATCTTGCGCCATCGTTGTCTCCTTGTTTCTGTCGTCGTGTCGGTCGGCATGGAGTGCTGCGCGTCACGTCTACTCAATCACTCGCCGAAAGAGAATGCTGCCCGGGCGGCAGAATGCCGCCCGGGCAGCGTTCTTGCCGTCTTGCTCAGAGTGGGAAGGTCGGCAGCACCGCCCGCTTGAACGTGGAATTGGTGACCGTCGCGAACGAGGCGTACCAGGCTGCGATCGCTGTCAAAAGTCCGAGATAGCCACCGATCTTCGTCACGCCGTGTCCGGCAGCGTCGCTGCCGAATTCACCGAACGCGAGCAGGAAGTAGGTGATCGTCAGCAGCACGAACACGGCAAGCACGGCCCCGCTGACGCGCAGCGCGCCGATGGTCATGTAGAGCGTGAAGATGCCCCAGGCGAGCAGATAGACACCCAGACCCTTGTTGACGTCCGCGCCGGCCCCGGACAGGTCGGTGTGACCGGTCAGCCACCAGAAGGACAACCAGAACGCGCCATACGAACAGAACGCGGTGGCACCGAAGGTGTTGCCCTTGGCGAACTCCCAGAGGCCTGCGGCGAACTGGGCGATCCCGCCATACGCAAAGGCAAGGCCGAAGACGACCGGTTCGACTTTGCCTGGGATCATGCCGGCGTTGACGACGCTCAGCACGAATGTTGTGAGGGCGAACCCGCCGAGCCCGAGGGCAGCTGGGTCTGCAAAATGCGAGCCCGGCGCAGGGCGGGTTGTCGTCTCTGACATGAAAGACTCCTGACGTCGTGGGGTCAAAACGGCGTTCGCCGCCTGCACCAAGCTTGTTCGCCAGAGTTCCGGCGCGTACCTCATTCAGGATTCAATGATGTGAGCGGAGTCACACTGTCGCCGGGCGTCAGCGGTGGAAGCGACGAACGGTCGGTTCGACGGGCTGAGCGGTTCGGGCGTCGGAACGCTCCGGGTCGAACGTGCCACGGTCGACGTCCAGATGCTCAGGCGTGTGCAGGCGCACCATCGTGCGCATGACACCGGGCGGCCGGCGGGATGCGGTCGCCAGCGACACCACGATCATCACGACAAGGCTGAGTGGGATGGTCCAGGCGGCCGGCTGGGCCAGCAGCGGGCCGGCCACGCCGGGCGCCTCGTAACCGGCCAGCGCCGCAACGACCGCCGTTGTGCACGTGCCGCCACCGATCACCAGGCCGGCGATCGCACCCGGCGCGGTGAGCCCGCGCCACCAGATCCCGAGCAACAGCAACGGGCAGAACGTCGACGCCGCGACCGCGAACGCCAGCTCCACCGCGCGAGCCACCGGCACTCCGCTGGACACCACCAGCAGCACCAGCGTCAGCGAGACGACGAGCGCGGCCGCCAGTCGGAAACTACGCACGGAGTCCGACCGGCCACGCAGCATGTCCTGGCTGACGACGCCGGCAACCGAGACGGCCAGTCCGGAAGAGGTCGACAGGAACGCCGCGAAAGCGCCGGCGCCGAGCAGCCCGGTGAGCAGGTCGGCGCCAAAACCGTGCAGCACCTCGGTCGGCAGCTCCAGTACGACGGCATCCGTGCGACCGTCGGCGATCAGGTGAAAGCTGTAGATGCGGCCGAGCACGCCATACACGGTCGGGAGCAGGTAGAAGGCGCTGAGCAGCCCGAGCACACCGAGGGTGGTGCGTCGTGCGGCACGGCCGTCGATGTTGGTGTAGAACCGCGCGACCACGTGGGGCAGGCCCATCGTGCCCAGGAAGGTCGCGAGCATCAGCGAGTAGACCAGGTAGGTCGCGTACTTCCCCTGCATCGGCTCCACCCAGTCCGACACGTGCAACTCGTGCGGCGACGCGCCGCCCGACCGATGCCAGTGCGCCAGCAGGACCGCGGCAGGGACGATCAGCGCGGTGAGTTTGAGCCAGTACTGGAACGCCTGTGTCACCGTGATCGAGCGCATCCCGCCGGACAGCACGATGACCAGCACCACCGCGGCGACCAGCACGGAGCCGGTCCAGGTGGGCGCGCCGACCAGCGTGCGCAAGGTGATGCCGGCGCCCTGGAACTGCGGCAGCAGATAGAGCACCCCGATGAGTGCGACGACGACGCTGGACACCTTGCGCGCGGCCTGCGACTCCAGCCGCAACTCGGCGAAGTCGGACAGTGTGTAAGCACCGGAGCGGCGCAACGGCGCAGCGACGAGCACGAGCAGCACCAGGTAGCCGGCGGTCCATCCGACGGGGTACCACAGGGCGTCCGCGCCATGCACGAGGATGAGGCCTGCTGCGCCGAGAAACGATGCGGCAGAAAGGTATTCGCCGCCGATAGCGGAGGCGTTCACCACCGGGCCGACGCTTCGGGACGCGACGTAGAAGTCGCTCGTCGTACGCGACACCCGCACCCCGAAGACACCGATGCCGAGGGTGAGCAGCGAGACGGAGAGGACCGCGGTCAGTCCGACGGCCGGGATCATCGGTCGGCAATCGGAGGCTCGCTGTGATCGGCGCTGATGAGCCGGACGAACCCGGCTTCGTTGCGCTCGGCATACCGCACGTAGAACCAGCCGAGTCCGAGCAGCACGGGATAGACGAGCACGCCGAGCAGCAGCCACGGCAGGGGTATGCCGAGCACGTGCAACCGGCGGATGCCGGGCAGCAGGTCGAAGATCAGCGGCAGCGAGCCGAGGGTGACGGCGAGCAACACGAGCACGACGGCCGCCAGTCGCAACTGAGTGCGCATCAGCGATCGCAACAGCGCCTCGCCGAGCATCGACTGCGCATCGATCTCCTCGCTCATCGCAGCCACATCGGGTGCGGCGCTGCGGCGGCGTTGCACACGAACGCGTTCAGCCGGCTCCGTCATGACTGCTGCTCCGGTCCGCGCAACAAGACATCCTTGAGCTCACGGCTGCGCCGCCGGCTGACCTCCAGCTCGTGACCGTCGATGACGACAACGCTGCGCTGGTCGTGCTGTCGCAGCTCGGTGATGTGTTTCGTGGCCACCAGGTAACTGCGGTGGATACGCAGGAACCCCGCGTTCGCCCAGTCACGCTCGAGGGCGCCGAGCGACAGCCGCACAAGGTGCACGGCGTCGCCGGTGTGCAGGCGCACATAGTCACCATGGGCTTCGACGAAGTGCACGTCCGAGCGCCGCACGAACCGCGTGATGCCGCCGAGCTCGACCGGGATCGTGGGGTCCTCCCCTGCGGCACCACGGGCGCATCGTGTGCGAGCACGCGACGAATCGCCTCCTGAACGCGGGCGGGGCGCACGGGCTTGAGCAGGTAATCGACCGCATCCAGCTCGAACGCCTCCACCGCGTGCGCGTCATGCGCGGTCACGAAGACCACGGCCGGCGGACGCTCGAAGCGCGCCAGGACTCGCGCCAGGTCGAGACCGCTGAGGCCGGGCATGGCAATGTCGAGGAAGACCGCGTCGATCGGTGTGGACTCCAGGGCGCGCAACGCCTCGACACCGGAGCCGACGGCGAGGACCGAGGCGACCGGCTCGAGCTGCTCGATCATGTAGGCCAGCTCGCCGCGCGCCGGGGTTCGTCGTCGACGACGAGCACCCGCAGGTGGTCTGGCATGTCACCCACCATAGTGAGCGGTGTTGTCGTTCGGGTGCGCTCTGGGAGCAAATCGAGGCACCCGCATCACCACCTTGGTTCCGGCACCCGGCGCGGTCTCCACGACCAGGCCGTACTGGTCCCCGAAGGTGGCCCGAAGTCGCATGTCGACGTTGGACAGTCCGATGGACTCCGCTTGGGCAACGCCGTCCAGTGCCTCCTGGATGCGACGGGGGTCCTGGCCAACACCGTTGTCCTCCACCGTGATTCGCACATCGGCGCCGTCGGAGAGCGCTTCGATGATCACCTCGCCCGGCCCGGACTTGGGCTCGAGGCCGTGGCGGACGGCATTCTCGACCACCGGTTGCAAGGACAGGTAGGGCACCATCACGGTCAGGCAGTCCGGGGCAACCCGCAGGGTGACGCGGAGCCGGTCTCCGAAGCGCGCTCGCTCCAGGGTGAGGTACTGCTCGATGGATTGCAGTTCGTCGGCAAGTGCGGTGTATTCACCGCGACGACGGAACGAGTAGCGGGTGAAGTCGGCGAACTCCAGGAGTAACTCGCGCGCGCGGTCCGGGTCGGTGCGGACGAACGCTGCGATCGTGGTCAGCGCGTTGTAGATGAAGTGCGGCGAGATCTGCGCCCGCAGTGCACGCAGCTCGGCCTCGGCCAGTCCGGACCGGCGCCGGTCGACCTCGGCCAGCTCGAGCTGTCCGCTGACCCAGTCGGCCACTTCGTGGGTCGCCTTGATGACCGGTGCACCGGCGATCGTGACAACGGCGTGAAGTGTCCCGACCACCGAACCGTCGACGACCAGCGGGACGCTGATGACGTCGCGTAGCCGGCACGCCGGGTCCATACAGGTCATCCGGTCGACGCGGGCCCGCCCATCGTCGAGTGCTGCGGTGGCTGCGGTCAGCACATCCTCGCGGTGGCCCTCACCGGGCCCGTCCCAGCCGAGCACCCGGTGTCCATCGCTGAGTGCCACGGCCGGCGCGGTCAACAGCGGGCGCAACGACCGGACCGCCCGCTCCGCAGCGGACTCGGTGAGACCTTCCCGCAGCGGGCGGGCCGCGCGGTTGGCCTCGTGCAGGGTGCGCAATGTCGCCCGGTCCGCCTCGCTGCCCATCCCCCGGCGTGTGTGCGCCCACCACCACAACGCCGCGACCGGAAGCACCAGGATCACGGCGATCAGCACCACGACGACCAAGCTGCTCACCGGCGACACGGTAGAGCACGCAGCGCCCCGGTGCTCGGCATCTGTGGCATCCGTCGGTGACTAGTGTCGAGAGCGTGGAAGATCGGGTTGCTGCACCTCGCAAGCTGCGTTTCGGCGTCAACTACGTGCCGTCCGAGGGGTGGTTCCACAGTTGGCTCGATCTGGACCGGGACGCAGTCGCCCGGGACCTGGACGACATCGCCTCGCTCGGCATGGATCATGTGCGGATCTTCCCGATATGGCCGTGGATCCAGCCGAGTCGGTCCCATGTGCGGGCGCGGGCCGTGGCCGACGTTCGAACCGTCATACAACTGAGCGCGGAGCGTGGGCTGGACGTCTGCGTCGACCTGCTGCAAGGCCATCTGTCGAGCTTCGACTTCCTGCCGTCGTGGGTGCTGACCTGGCACCAGCGCAGCATCTTCACCGACGTTGATGCGCGCGACGGATTGCGTTCGTATGTCGAGGAATTGGCGGGCTCGCTGTCGCCCGAGCCGAACGTCTTCGCGTTCACCCTCGGCAATGAGGTGAACAACCTCTGGCCGGCCAATGCCACCACGCTGGATGCCTCGCGGGACTGGGCGCAGGAGCTGCTGGCCGCCATACGGGAGAATGCGCGTGGCGACCAACTGGTCGTGCATTCGCTCTTCGACGACGCGTTCTATGCGCCGGACCACCCCTTCTCGGCCGAGGACGTGACGACGCTCGGTGACGTGTCGTCGGTGCACTCGTGGGTGTTCAACGGGACGTCCCGCATCGACGGTCCACTCGGGCCGGCGACGACGTCCCACGCGGCATACCTCGCCCGACTGGCCGGAGCGTGCGGCGCGGCGGATCGCCCGGTCTGGTTGCAGGAGGTTGGCGCTCCGCTGCCGGACGTACCGATCGACGCGGCAACGGAATTCGTCCGCCGGACCGTCGAGACGGCGAGCGCAGTGTCGACCCTGACTGGGATCACCTGGTGGTGCTCGCACGACATCGACCGGCGGCTGGTGGACTTTCCGGAGCGGGAGTACGACCTCGGGTTGTTCACCGTCGAACACGTCGCGAAGCCGCTCGCGCACGCGTTGCGGGACGCGGTCGAATCAGCCCGTGCTCAGTCCAATCATGAAGAACCACAGTCGATCTCGCTGCCTGCGGACATCGTCGCCGACCCGTTGGCGCGCTCACTCGTCGCGCCCGGCAGCGACTTCCACCGGGCCTGGGTCCGGCTCGGCGAGCAACCCGACGACAGCTTCACTCCACCCCTGATCACGCCACCCGCACCCAGATTGAGCGGACCCGAAACGCATTGAGCGGACCCGGAATCCAACTGGATTCTGGGTCCGCTCAATGTTTATTGAGTCCGCTCGATCGCGGTCTGCTTTAAATGCCGACCTTGAAGCGGAGGAAGCCGCTGACCTCGACGCCGGCTTCTTCGGCGACCTTGGCCACGGTCTTCTTGCTGTCCTTGGCGAACGGCTGCTCGAGCAGGACGTTCTCCTTGAAGTAGCCGTTGACGCGGCCTTCGATGATCTTCGGCAGGGCAGCCTCGGGCTTGCCCTCCTCCTTGGCGGTCGCCTCGGCGACGCGACGCTCGTTCTCGACGGTCTCGGCGTCGATCTCGTCGCGCTGCAGGACCGTCGGGCTGAACGCCGCGATGTGCATCGCGATGTCACGAGCAACCGTGGCGTCGCCGCCCTCGCTCGCCACGAGCACGCCGATCTGCGCCGGCAGGTCGGGGCTGGTCTTGTGCAAGTAGGAGACGACGTTCTCGCCCTCGATGCGACCGACGCGGCGCACCTCGATCTTCTCGCCCATGGTCGCACCGGCCTGGTCGATCATGTCCTGCACAGTGCCACCGTCGGCGGCGGACGCCAGCAGCGCGGCGACGTCGGCGGACTGGGAGGCGACCGCCTGCGCGAGCACCTTGTCGGCGAGCTCGACGAACTTCTCGCCCTTGGCGACGAAGTCGGTCTCGCAGTTGATCTCCAGCAGCGTGCCGACGCCTGCGTCGACGTGCGCGGTGACCAGACCGTTGGCGGTCGTGCGACCCTCACGCTTGGTCACGCCCTTCAGGCCCTTGACCCGCAGGATCTCGGTCGCCTTGGCCTTGTCGCCGTCGGCCTCGTCGAGCGCCTTCTTGACGTCGAGCATGCCGGCACCGGTCTGCTCGCGCAGCGCCTTGATGTCAGCAGCGGTGTAGTTGGCCATGTGTCTGCTTCGCTCCTTCGCGAACTACGGAAAAGAAAGAAATGAGTGTGTATGGCGCAGCTCGCGCCATACACAGCCGTGCTCCGGCGGATCGCGATCACGACCCGCCGGAGCAGCAGCGGGTCAGGACTCGGTGGTCTCGGCGGCCGGAGCCTCAGTGGTCTCAGCAGCAGTCGGGGCCTCGGTCGTCTCGGCGGCCGGGGCCTCAGCGGGCTCGGCAACGGCCGGAGCCTCAGTGGTCTCAGCAGCAGCCGGCGCCTCAGTAGTCTCAGCCTTGGCGACCGCGTCCTCGGAACCGAGCAGCTCACGCTCCCACTCGGCCATCGGCTCGGATGCCTCGGTGGCGTCCGATCCGCCACCGGAGCGGGCGATGAGACCCTCGGCGACGCCGTCGGCGACCACGCGGGTCAGCAGCGTGACGGAGCGGATCGCGTCGTCGTTGCCCGGGATCTTGTAGTCGACCTCGTCGGGGTCGCAGTTGGTGTCCAGGATCGCGATGACCGGGATGTTCAGCTTGCGCGCCTCGGTGACGGCGAGGTGCTCCTTCTTGGTGTCGACGACCCACACGGCCGAGGGCACCTTGGCCATGTCGCGGATACCGCCGAGGCTGCGCTCCAGCTTGTCCTTCTCGCGCTTCATGACGAGAAGTTCCTTCTTGGTGCGGCCGGAGCCGGCGACGTCGTCGTAGTCGACTTCCTCGAGCTCCTTGAGGCGGGCCAGACGCTTGCTCACGGTGTTGAAGTTGGTGAGCATGCCACCGAGCCAACGGTGGTTGACGTAGGGCATGCCGACGCGGGTCGCCTGCTCCTGGATCGACTCCTGCGCCTGCTTCTTGGTGCCGACGAACAGGATCGTGCCGCCGTGGGCGACCGTCTGCTTGATGAACTCGAACGCGTCGTTGATGTAAGTCAGCGACTGCTGGAGGTCGATGATGTAGATGCCATTGCGCTCGGTGAGGATGAAGCGCTTCATCTTGGGGTTCCAACGACGGGTCTGGTGCCCGAAGTGGACGCCGCTCTCGAGGAGCTGGCGGGTAGTGACGACGGCCATGCCGAAGTCCTTTCTGCTTGAGTTTCCAGTTGTCTTCGCGCTGTCGTCGGTATGACGCAACGCAAACCTGGCGCCCCGATGGATCCGGACCGAGCGGTTCAATGGGTGAATCGATCGGACTGGCAGACCCATCCCGGCATACGAACTCCGGTATGAGACGCGCGAATTCGACCCGCGACCTGGCCCTTGCGGGACAACGCACACGAGTCGTCCCCACAGGATACGGGACAAGCGAGCCAGCCCGCGAATCGGCTACACCCGTCACTACCATCAAGGACATGACTACGCCGGACAGCGAACCCCTGATCGCCCGCATGCACGGCTTCGGCGCCACCATCTTCGGCGAGATGTCCGCGCTGGCCACGCGCACCGGCGCAGTCAACCTGGGCCAGGGCTTCCCGGACACCGACGGGCCAGCAGCGGTGCTCGCCGCCGCTCAGGACGCCATCGGAGCCGGCCACAATCAGTACCCACCCGCCCGCGGATTGCCGCAGTTGCGCGAAGCGATTGCCGCACACCAGGGACGCTTCTACGACCTCACGATCGACCCGCAGGAGCAGGTGCTGGTCACGGTCGGTGCGACCGAGGCAATCGCCTGCGCGGTGCTCGCACTGTGCGAGCCGGGCGACGAGGTCGTCACCTTCGAGCCCTATTACGACTCGTATGCCGCCACCATCGCGCTGGCCGGCGCCGTCCGCCGGACCAGCGTGCTGCGCTTCCCGGACTTCGCCATCGACGAGGAATCGTTGCGGGCGGCCTTCTCCGACAAGACCCGGCTGGTGCTGCTGAACACACCGCACAACCCCACTGGCAAGGTCTTCACGAGCGCCGAGCTGGAGCTGATCGCCGGCCTCGCCCGTGAGCACGACGCGATCGTGGTGACCGACGAGGTCTACGAGCACCTGACCTTCGACGGCACCCGCCACGTGCCGATGGCGACGCTGCCCGGAATGTTCGATCGGACGCTCACGATCAGCTCCGGTGGCAAGACGTTCGCGACGACCGGCTGGAAGGTCGGTTGGCTGACGGGGCCGGCTGATCTGGTGACGGCGTGCGCCACGGTGAAGCAGTTCGTCACGTATGCCGCCGGCGGTCCCTTCCAGGCGGGCATCGCGCACGGGCTGGGACTGCCCGACGACGTCTTCACCGGTCTGGCGGCCACGATGCAGCACGGACGCGACATCCTCACCGGTGGACTACGCGACGCCGGACTCTCGGTGACCAGTCCCCAGGGCACCTACTTCGCCATTGCCGACGTCGCCTCGCTCGGCGCAACCGATGCCGTCGAGTTCTGCTGGCAGCTGCCGGAGTTGTGCGGCGTCGTCGGTGTGCCGGTGTCGGTGTTCTGCGACGACAAGGACGCGGCGCGCACGCTGGTGCGTTTCGCGTTCTGCAAGAGGCCCGAGGTGCTGACCGAAGCCGCGACCCGGCTGGCTGCTCTCGGAGCCGGATGCCGCGCGACGACGTAGTCCACAACCCGCAGTGGGCCGGGTCATCCTCCACAGCCGTCACGCAGCGGCCTCGCCTCGTGCGTCCGCGCAGTCCAATGTGGTCGTATGACGACGGGATGGCAGGGCGTCGCAGCGCTCGTCAGCGCCGTGTTCGCAGCTCTCAGTGGATCCGGTAACCCGGCTCCGATCGACGATTACGGCTGGCCGCTGTATCCACAACCGGCGGTCGTGCATCCGTTCGAGGCGCCACCACAACCCTGGGCGGCAGGGCATCGCGGCGTGGACCTCAAAGGCGACGCGGGCCAGCCGGTGCTCGCCGCGGGCGCTGGGACCGTGTCGTTCTCCGGCGTCATCGCCGGACGCGGGGTGATCGCCATACAGCACCCCGACGGCCGGCGAACCACCTACGAGCCGGTGGACGACCGCGATCCGTTGGGCACCGTGGAGGTCCGCGGGGACCGGATCGGGTCGCTGGCCGCGGGCGGGCATTGTGGTTCGACGCCGTGCCTGCATTGGGGGCTGCTGGTCGGCAAGGACGCCTACCGGGATCCGTTGATGCTCGTGCAGGATCGGCGGGTGCGGCTGTTGCCGCTGGGTTGAGGATCCCGGGCGGCGGCTCAGCCTGCTGCGCTCTCAGGCCTTGCCGTGCGAGTCGGGTCGTTTGGGCCAGGGCCAGGCTTTGCACCCCTGCAGCCCGAGCGTCTGTTGCTGCATCACCGGCGCATAGGCACCGGGCTTGGAGCACAGGAGATGGCCGTGTCCGAGAGTGTGGCCGACCTCGTGATTGACCATGTACTCGCGGTAGGCCGCGAGCTGACCCTTGAAGTAGGAGACGCCGCGCATCCACAACTTGTAATTGAGAATGACGTGTTGTCCGGTCGCGCAGGACGTGCCGCCGTGGGTCGGCAACGGTGCGCACAGCTTGTCGACCTGGTGCGGGCTGGCGAGGCTGATCGTCAGCTGCGCCTTCGCACCCTTGGCCAGCTGGGTCGGGGAGACCTGCACGAATCTCACCTGGTCGACGCCTTGCCAGCCACGGCGGTCGAGCAACGCCGCGCCGAGCGTGCTTGCCACGGCCTTCGGGTCAGCGTGCATGCCGCCTTCGATGTTGAGCCGGTAGGTCACGATCCGGCCGGTCTTTGCGGTGGTCGTCTGCGGGACGAGGGCCGGACTGAAGTGGCCGTTGCCGTTGGCCGGCACGACGACCGGTTTGCTCGACGCGGACTGACGCGGGGTGCTCTTCGCAGTCGGCGACGCACTCCCCGACGGCTTCGTCGGAGTCGAAGCCGTCGGAGTCGCGGTCGTCGGAGTTGCGGACGCAGTTTCCTGGGTTCCGGGTGTCGGCGCTGCAGTGTCGGACGCACTGGCCGAGCTGGCGCCGGCGGACTGCCCGCGCCCATGCAGGAGGTAGCCGGACAAAGCACTGAGCATCGTCAGCAGCACTGCGGTAATGACGATCGTCCGAACCAGCCGGACGGTGCGCGGCGAATACGAGCCCTGCATACCCGAAGTAGACCGCATCGGGTGGCGAGGCCGGTGCTGAGGGTTGGATCGGTGTGTACCAGCACCGGCGCGAAGGTCCCGTCGGGTGCGATCGCGGGTGGCGGCCTCCCGCAGGTCAGGCACGAGGATGCGCCTGACTGAAGGAGCGGCGCAGCCGCTCCACGGAGACATGTGTGTAGACCTGGGTCGTCGCCAGGCTTGCATGCCCGAGCAACTCCTGCACCAGACGTATGTCGGCACCACCCTCCACCAGGTGCGTCGCCGCGCTGTGCCGCAGGCCGTGCGGACCGAGATCTGGAGCGCCCGGTGTCTCGCGTAGCAGCTGATGCACCACCTGTCGCACGATGCGTGGGTCGACCCGCAGGCCGCGAGCGCCGAGGAAGAGTGCGGGGCCAGAGCCGGACACGACCAACCGTGGCCGCCCGGACTGCAACCATGCCTCGAGGGCTCTGGCGGCGGGGCGACCGAACGGCACCGTGCGTTCCTTGTCGCCCTTACCGACAACACGCATCACCAGATCGCTCCGGTCGACGTCGTCGACGTCGAGTCCGACCAGCTCGGCAACGCGAACTCCACTGGCGTACAACAGTTCCAGCATCGCGCGGTTCCGCAGGTGCACCGGGTCCGCGTCGTCTGCCGCGACCGCGGCGAGATCGAGCAACGCCGCCGCCTGGTCCTGGCGTAAGACGTCCGGCAACGTCTTGGTCCGTTTGGGCGCCACCAGCCGTGACGCGGGGTTGCGCTGCACCGCCCCGGTCCGGAATGCCCAGCCGAAGAACCCACGCGCTGCAGCGGATCGGCGTGCAACAGTCGCCCGGCTGGCGCCGGCGGCGTCGAGTCCGGCCAGCCAGGACCGCAGGTCGGCCAGGGTCACGTCGTCCCACGAGGCGACGCCGACGCCGACCAGGTGGTCGGCCAGGTCGCGTAGGTCGGCGAGGTATCCGCGCACGGTGTGAGGGGACCGACCGCGCTCGGATCGCAGGTGTCGCTCATAACCGACCATGACCGGCCGATCAGTGAGCGTGCTCTCGTTGGTCACGACACTCATAGGTTATCGGCCGGTCCCGACCGGTCGGTGTCACCAACACGCCGAACGAGCGAGCATTCGCGCGGCTCAGGAAGACTGGTCCTGCGTGCGTCGCCAGCCGCTCTCGATCCGCTCCACCAGCCCGGCGGCGTGCAGAGCTGCCAGGCCACGGGTGACCTCACGGGGTGTGAGGCCGGCACTGACCGCGAGCCGCTCGACCGTGGTGCCACGCACGACCGGCATTGCATCCAGCAGTCGCCGGTCAGCGTCCTCCAAACGGTCGAAAACGGTCGGCTCCGCACGCTTGGGGTCGGCGAGATCTCCGCCGATCGCACCGAACAGCTCCGCGCAGTCGTCGACGTCAGTGACCAGTGTTGCTCCGCAGTCCCGGATGAGCTGGTGTGGCCCAGCACTGGCCGGACTGGTGACCGGGCCGGGCACCGCCGCCAGCAACCGGCCCAGCCGGGAGGCTGCCGTTGCGGTCGATCGTGACCCGCTGCGCAAACCGGCCTCGACCACCACGGTGCCGGGTGTCATCGCCGCGATCAGCCGGTTGCGCGACAGGAAGCGTTGCTTCTGCGGTGCGGACCCGGGCGGCAACTCGGTGACGATCAGCCCGGATTGCTCGATCTGTTGCAGTAGACCGGTGTTGGCCAACGGGTAAGCGATGTCGATCCCACAGGCCATCGCGGCCACGGTGCACCCGCCGGCCGCGAGCGCGCCCCGGTGGCTCGCCGTGTCGATGCCGTGCGCTGCCCCGGAAACGACGGTGAAGCCTCGCCCGGACAGCCCGTAGGCCAGCTCACTCGCGACCTGGGTGCCGTATGGCGTGGCCGCTCGTGCGCCCACCATCGAGACGCTGCGCTCGCAGGCCCGCGCCAGCGAACCCTTGCCGACCACCCACAAGCAGTATGGCGGGGACTCCAAATCGTCCACCCCACAAGGCCATTCGTCGTCCCCCGGTATGACGATGCGCGCGCCCAGCTCCTGCGTGCGTGCCACCACCGTCTCCAGCCGCAACGTCTTCACCCGCGCCGCCGCCCTGGTGAATTTCCCTCCGGCATCGGTGCGCACCATCTCCCATGCGGTGAAGGGGTCCAGCGCGCGCAGCCGGGGCGTCATGGTCTTGTCGGCCGGCTCAACGGTCGCGGCGAGCGCCAGGCGCACCGCTAGCCTGCCCTCCCTGCTGGTGCGAAGCTCCTCGTGCCTCAGATCGGTCATCGCGTCGACGCCCATCTCCGTCCCCTCCAGACCCCTCATGCCGCAGCCCTGCTCGATCGCAGCCCGCGGGCCTCCTCGACCTGCCGGAACTCCGGCCGCTGCGCGCCGTCCAGGTCTGCGATCGTCCAAGCGACCCGCAGGCAGCGGTCGTAACCTCGCAGGGTCAGCGCACCGCTCTCCATTGCCCGGTCCAGGCCGCGTGTCACCTCGGCCGGCAACCGCCACTTCCCCGATCGCAGGGTCGAGCCGGGCACCTCGCTGTTCCTGCTGAGGTCGATCTCCCGCCAGCGCTGCCGTTGGCGCTGTCGAGCGACCACCACACGCTCGGCGACCTGTGCGCTGGTCTCCCCACGGGGCCCCGCCAGCGCCGCCCGTGTCACGGGCAGCATCGTCAGATGGACGTCGACTCGGTCCAGCAATGGTCCCGACATCCGACCGAGGTAGTCGCGTCGCCGCTGCGGTGCGCAGGAGCACTTCGTGCCCTTCCCATAATTTTGACCGCACGGGCAGGGGTTGGCGGCCAGCACGAGCTGGAAGCTTGCCGGGAACGTCACCACCTGGTCCGCGCGAGCGACGTGCACGACACCGGACTCCAACGGCTGTCGCAGGGCATCGAGCACGTCGCGGCGGAACTCGGGGCACTCATCGAGGAACATCACCCCCGATGGGCGCGCGACACTGCGCCCGGCCGCACCCGCCCCGACCCACCACCGACCACCGCCGGCATCGATGCCCCGTGGTGCGGCGCGACGAACGGCGGCCGCTCGATCAGCACCTGATCGGGCAACGCACCGAGCACCGAATGTATGGCGGTCACCTCCAGCGCCTGCTCACGCGTCAACGGCGGCAACAACCCCGGCAAACGTTCGGCGATCATCGTCTTGCCTGCACCCGGCGGGCCGACCATGGCCAAGTGATGTCCACCGGCCGCCGCAACCTCCAGCCCATAACGCGCCTCCTCCTGCCCGACGATGTCGGCCAGATCCGGGACGACCACGGCGCTGGCCGGCCGTGCCGGAACCTGCGGCGGCTCGGGCAACGGCCGACGTCTGGCCAGGCACTTGTAGCGCCGGACCAGCGCCGCCAGGTTGTCGACAGGCACCACCTCCACCCCTGGAACCAGTGCAGCCTCAGCGGCATTCGCAACCGGCACCACGACCTGCGAGGCTCCGGCATGCACCGCGGCACGAACCGCCGGCAACACCCCGTGTATGGCGCGCACCGACCCGTCGAGCCCCAGCTCTCCCATATGCACCACGTCACGGACAAGTGCGGGCTTGATGGTCCCACCGGCGACCAGCACGGCGACCGCGATCGCCAGGTCGAAGCCGGAGCCGTGCTTGGGCAGCGATGCCGGCGAGAGGTTGACGATGATCCGCTGCCGGGGCAACTCCAACTCGCAGTTGCTCGCCGCAGCGCGGATCCGGTCGGGCGCCTGTCGACAGGACGCGTCCGGCATACCGCTGATCGCGAACCAGGGCAATCCCGACGACGTGTCGGCCTCGACATCGACGACCCGCCCGTGGATCCCAGTCACTGCCACGCTCCGGGTCCGTCCCAGGCTCATCCGTCAACACCTTGGATGTGCTCGATCTCCAGCAGCCCGCCAGGACGCCACAGCACTCCGATGACATCGATCCGCACATTCGGTGTGGCTATCGGATGGTCGGCGAGCCACCGGGCGGCGAGCACTCTCAGCCGTCGGGCCTTGACGGGCGTCACCGCTTCCACCGGCCGACCGAACCGCTCGGAAGTGCGCGTCTTGACCTCGACGACGACCAGGCAGTCGCCGGTGTCGTCGAGGGCGACGAGGTCGATCTCGCCCTCGCGACACCGCCAGTTGCGCTCGATGACGGTCAGCCCCTGCAACTGCAGGTAGCGCGCCGCCTCCTCCTCACCACGCCGGCCGAGCTCTCGCCGGTCGGGTCGTCTCTCGGGCACCGATCGTGGTCTGCCGGTCTCGTGCGTCGTTGCCATCGGGCATCACCTCCGACACCCAGCCTGCGACCAGCCACCCCACGCAGCCAGTCGAATGTGGCCGGCTGTGGACGGCCCAAGGGATGTGGACGAACTCGCGCCGCTTGCAGGGTGCATGCCCTCCTCGACCCCCTGAACCTGCCCTGCACGGCGCTGCGTTTGGCACCCGCCAGCAGCAGGAACCCCGCACGTCCAGGGCGTCGGCACCCTGGGCCACCAACGCCGTTGGGATGGTCACCATCGTGTCGACGTCCATGGCGGTCTACGCCGCTCCTCGATCGTGAACGTGACGTGTTGCCTGAGCGTTCAACCTCCGACCTTGCAGTACTGCTGTGCGGTGGATTCACCTTCGTTAGTTGTGGTACGCGCCGGACAATATGCCGACCAGCCCGAACATCTGAACTGGCCACGCTACGTCCAGGCGAGGAGTCCTATATGCCTGGCGCTAAACGGGTCGGCACGCCGATTCGACACGCGGTGGTGTTGGACGACTGCTGGCGTCTGTCTGCGCCCAGCGGCGGTTGGCCGCCGCCATCTGGGCGGCGATGGCCGAAATAGGCGAACTACCGACACTAGCCCCAATACCGTTCAATTAGAGTTACATCGTTGTAGTCTTGGCGGGTGCCTCGCTCTGGTTGGAAGAAGCCGCTGTCGGATCGTCGCTTGTCGGATTGTGTATCGGTGGGTGCGTTGACGCGGGTGTTCCCGCCGGGGGTGGTCGATGAGGTGATCGCGGGGTGTGGGCGCACGGAGCAGCGTCGGCGGTCGTTGCCCGCGCGGTCGGTGGCGTACTTCGCGATCGGTATGGCGATGCACTCCGACGGCTCGTACGAGGACGTGTTGGCGCTGATCAGTGACGGTTTGGCATGGGTGGACCGGGGGCGGCGCCGGTGCGGTTGGCGAACAAGGCGGCGATCTCGCATGCGCGCACGAGACTCGGGGCGGCGCCGTTGGAAGCTTTGTTCACGCGGGTGTGTCGGCCGCTGGCCGTGCCGGGTACGCCGGGGTGTTTCCTGGCGGGGCGGCGCCTGGTGGCGATCGACGGGACGTGTCTGGCTCTGGCCGACACGACCGCCAACGATGACCATTTCGGGCGGCCGGGCACGGCCAAGGGTGAGAGGTCCGCGTTCCCGCAGGCCAGGGTGGTGGCCCTGGCCGAGTGCGGCTCCCACACCATCGTCGACGCTGTCGTGGGACCGTACACCAGGAGTGAAAACGCCGCCGCCCGTGTGCTTTTGGGGCGCCTGGCCCCGGACATGCTGTGCCTGGCCGACCGCGGCTTCTACTCCTTCACCGCGTGGGCGGCTGCGGCCGGCACCGGCGCGGACTTGTGCTGGCGGGTGCGGGACAACCTGCGCTTGGACCCGGTCCAGTCCCTGCCGGACGGCTCATATCTGGCCGACGTGTTCGACTCGGTCACCGACCGAAAGCGGCGAAACCCGTTGCGGGTGCGGGTGATTGAGTACACGATCGAAGACGGCCGCGCCGAGACCGGGCCGTACCGGCTCCTGACCACGATCACCGACCCCGGGCAGGCGTCCGCGGTCGACCTGGCCGCCGCCTACGCCCAAAGGTGGGAGATCGAGTCCACGTTCGATGAACTGAAGACCCACCAGCGCGGACCGCGCACTGTGCTGCGCTCGGGCACCCCGGAACTGGTCACCCAGGAAATCTGGGGACACTTGTGCTGCCACTACGCCATTCGCGCCCTGATGTTCGACGCCGCCGCTGCGAAAGGTGTTGACCCAGACCGTGTCTCATTCGTGGCCGCACTACGGATCGCCCGCCGCTCCATCGCCCAGCAGGGCGCTTTCCCCCTCGCGCCCGTGACGTCTTCGGCCGCCTATGGCACCACGCCATCGACGAGTTACTCACCCGACTCCTCCCGCCGCGCCCGCTGCGAACCAACCCCCGAGTCGTCAAACGCAAGTACACAAAATGGCACGTCAAACGAGCCAGGCACCGCGCCTGGCCACAACCCACACACGCCGGACCCCAGACCATTCAAATCGTTGCTAACTAAACGGTATTGACACTAGCCCCGAGACTTCACGGACCGCGGCTGAGTCGATGCTCGGTGTGAACTGAAAGGCGCTCCTGACCTGGGAAGATAGCGATTGCGACGTCGTTATCGGGACCAGTTCGAGGAGCACCTTCCAGGCGAAGAAGACTACCGGGTTCTACCGCGCGTTCGCGTGGACTCTGCGCCGGTGTCGGCGGCTGGTTCCGCGGGTGGGGTGTTGTCGACCAGGACTGCCGGGGTGACCGGCCTGCACAGGGTTGGTCGAGGGCCTGCAGTCGTGGCGGAAGCCGACCGCGGTGCAACACCCAGGCAAAGTGCTCACTGATTTGGCGGTCACGCTCCCCCTGGGCGGGGACTGCTTGGCCGACGCGGCGGTGATCCGGTCCGAGCCGGACCTGTACGGCCGTGTTGGGTGCACATGCGGTGGAACCAGCCGATCACGAACGCCTCCGCCCGGCCAGCGTCCACCGACACCCCGCCCGGGCACGCACCACCGGGGCGCGTCCGGGTCCGGCACCGATACACCCGCCGCAGCCTGACGGGCCGTGCGCGTCATCTTCGTCACCCCGCACAAATTGCATCCCGGGCACCGCAACGGCCCAGATAGCAACGACACGCCGGGGCTCGCGGTCATCTGCCGCTGCTGCAACAGTTCCCGCACCTGCAACCACGTCGCCTCATCACACACCGGCTCCTGCGTCACCAACGGCACACCCTCCTCCGCCGCCGCCACGACGTAGGAGCCCAGTCCCCGAAACCCTGCGTCCCGTACGCCGGACGGTGATGCACCCGGTCCCCCACCATCCGCGGCGAACTCAGGAAGTACCCATTACTTAGTGACCTTCTCGGTCACCGCCAAAACCACCTCCCGGGACATCGCGTCGTGAACCTCTTCAAGACGCTGAACGATCCCACCCGTGGCCATCCCTGTGCCGTACAGCAAGATCACCGCGTCGTCGAACCCCGACGGTCGACGCCGGTTGTTTGGGGACGATCTGCGGGCCGCACGTATCGGCCCGATTCGCGGCACCTGCATGGTGAACTGGCCGAACTCGGTCGAGAGGGCCTTCGCAGTGGTCCATTTGCTGCTCTTGCCGCCGCTGCCACACTCGACAAGATCGTGCTTCTCATAGCCCAGATGATGAGCCATCTCTACCTTCAGCGTCGACTGCAACAACTGGGTCAGCGCGGTCAACAAGCCAGCCTCGCAGGTCAACGCGATCCGACTATCGGTGCCGGAGTCCACCAGATGACGAGCGAGCTCCGGAAGGTCTGGCCGCATCTCGACCACCCTGACGGCAAAACACGCTCCGCACCCGCCTCGTGCTCCGTAGACTCCAGGGCGTGACGCTCATTGCCGCCAGGACCAAAGCCATGGCCTCACACCGAGCCCGCTTACACAAACATTCCGATAGACCTCTGACGTCGGAGTTCCACACTGCGACTGAGTCCTCACGCGGCTCAAGACACCCGACCGGTCGCGAGCAGCGGGCGTCTCATCTCCGAACGCATTCGGCGAGCCAAGAAGGAGGGCGGCTATGACCAAGTCGTTGGGTGCTGATGAGCAGCCTACGAGGACCGCGACGTTGATCGCCATCTCCGATTTTGCATCGTCTGACTCTGTCACTGACAGCGTCGAGAGCGAATTTCCTTACGAGCGGTTGACGGCATTCATGCCTAATGTGAATCGACTATCCGTGGAACTCGAGGTTTTTGGCTATACCGTCGAACGCCCATCGACCGACGCGCTCCAAGCAAACATATTGGGAAACAGTTTGACCACCGCCATCGGAGGGTCATCATCGGAAATACGCATCGTACATATCCTTTCCCACGGCGAGCGATCTTCACCTAGCGGGCGCCTCCTAATCATCGGTTCGGACGGGAATCCATCGCCAACCTCGATAAATGACATCGTCAGCCAGGCCGCCGATAACGACGACGGTCCACTCGTCCTGTTTATTCTCGATTTATGCCATGCAGGCGTGGCGACGGAACTATTCTGGCAACTTCATGGGATTTCTGAATCCACCAAAGCCTGGGTTATTTCTGCCACTAGCGCCAGTGATAGTGCATTTGATGCACGTCTAACACGTGCGGTGAGCCTCACACTTAGTGCCGCAAGGGACGGGACGCTTGGACTCGATCCATCAGAGAGACACATTCCGTGGCTAATGTTCCGCAATCACATCATCACTAACGTTGAGGAAGGCGCATCTACCGGACTACCGCAGCGCGTCCGGTCTACCCCCTGGACAGGCCTGTCGACTTGCCGTTCTTCGAAAACCCGAGATATTCGCCCGACGCCGCGTCACGCCGCCAACTCCGAGCAAACCTGAATCTCGACTGCTCACTCGAAGAGCTGATTCCTCTCGTTGATGAATACCTGGATATCCACCACTTTACAAGCAAAGCCGCTGGGCACCGGCCGGGGCTGGCACTAGATCGGTCCCTATTCACGGGACGCGAACAAGAGCTCGAATGGCTCGTCGAATGGCTTTCCGATCCCGCCAGTCCACATAGTCTTCGAATTGTAACCGGAAGTCCCGGCTGCGGAAAATCTGCAATATTGGGAATAATTGTATGTGCCGCACATCCCAAGCTCCGAGTGCACACGCGAATGATCTGGAGTCGGGCAACCATCGATATTGGGGAAATCCCAGATCTCGCCGCCGTGCACGCTCGAGGCCGCGCAACATACGAGATCATCGGATCGTTGGGCCGACAGTTGAATCTTGCTTTAATTCGTTCCGCGCCCACAGCAACCGAGTTCATGGATGCGCTGATCTCGCGCAACAAGCCATGCGTCCTAGTCGTCGATGCCATAGATGAGGCGAACGACCCTTCGGATCTCGTTAGGTCATTCATCTTACCGCTGACTCAGTCTGCGAAACTCAAGGGGAGAGAAAATGTCGGATATTAATTGGATCTCGGACTGGGGCCGAATGGCCGACGTTGTCGACGATGCTCGAAGTGGCGTCTCCAGATGCAGTCCTTGATCTCGATAGTGTTGCCCCTGAGCGCTTACGACACGATCTCCAACACTACATATCAAACTGGCTCGCCGACGAGCAAGGATGGACCTCTTCTCGGACACGGTTCGCGCGTGCTGTCAGCCATATCTTGACCAGCGATTCAGATGGGGCGGTTGTTGATGGAGCGTACTTAGTAGCGAATGTCTACATGCGGTATGTTTCCACATGCGATGCACCAAGCTCAGCCCTAGGCGCCGACGAACTAGCGCTCCAGGCCCCGCGGTCATTGGCCGAGGTCTTGGAGATGGACCTCGGCGTTAGAGACACGGGAAGTAACCTTAATCGCCTGACACTTTCCGCGCTCTCATGGGTGAAAGGAGAAGGCGCTCCTCTGGATATTGTCGGCCGAATCGCAAGGTATCTAGCCCAAGTATACGAAAACGGCCCGGTTGAAGATCGCGATGTTCTGGACGCACTCGATAGAACAAGCTTCTACCAACGTCGGTCGATAGATGCCGACGGTGGAACACTTTATCGACTGTTCCATCAGGGACTTGCCGATTACCTGAAGCGCTATCCACTTGGGAGTGAGGACCCATTCCTCAAATCTGAAGCTGACGTCTCACTCGCAATACTCCGCACAACCCTGGGCGGTGAAATCATATGGCTCGGCTCTAGCCCTTATCTTCGCAGACACGCGTTGGAGCATGCTATCGAGGCAAAGTCAGCGCTCGAACTACTTGGAAATCCGGAGTTTCTGATTGCGGCTGATCTGAGATCAGCGGTTCCCGCACTGGATCGAGCGTCATCGAAAATCAGAACGTCCAACGGCGCCGAGTTGCTGGTCGCCGCATCAACACGACGTATACCAGAAGACCCGGGCCAGCGGTGCCTTTGGATGGCCGTTGCAGCGCGTCAGATGGGTTGTTCAATACTCGCCGATGAACTCGTCGCCCAATTGCCCAAGGGCGGATTCGTGCCGGTCTGGGCAAGTGGCCGACTGGTTCGTGGACCACGGCGAGTACTCCAGGGCCAAGGATCGCCTCTTCGAGCAATTTCCCATGCCCGCGTAGACACTACCCCTGTCGTGATCACCGCAGGTGATAATCAGCACGTTAACGTGTGGAGCCTCGACGATCGAAAGCGACCGTACACGCTGGCGTCATCACTTGGTATTTCATCAATTGCAAGCGCAGTTGTAAGCGGCGTATCGGTCGCCGTTGGAGTAGGCACGGACCGGCCGGGCATGGTTTGGGACCTGGCCACGGGTGCCGAACTACGAACGCTGCAAGGGGCCAGTGGACTCTCCAGGATCGCAACAAGTGTGGCGAATGGCGTTCCCGTCGCCGTTGGAGTAGGCACGGACTGGCCGGGCATGGTTTGGGACCTGGCCACGGGTGCCGAACTACGAACCTTGCAAGGGGGCAATGGACTCTCCAGGATCGCAACAAGTGTGGTGAATGGTGCCGCCGTAGCGGTTGGAGTTGGACCGAGCGGATCCGTCGAAGTGTGGGATCTACTCTCTGGTAAATCGCTGGGTTTACTGCAGCATCGCCAACCTGCAGTAACGGTCACCACCGGGATGTATGGGACAACCCCCGTCGCATTGGCCACTTACGCCGATGGCGGACTCATTGGTTGGAATCTTAAGCAAGCCAGCTACTGGATCGGTCTCGCAGGTGCAATTTCAGCCGCGGCTATTAGCGAAGTAGATGGCGAGACAGTAATTGTCATTGGTTCGCAGGACGGAACCGTTCGAATTTGGTTACCGTCGAGGGGAGAGCGGTAGGGGGCGCCCACAACACGGAGCCTCGCGTGTTCGATCCACTGCATCTCACGCTGACTGGCCATAGCGATTCAGTAACCGATATCGCCGTATCAGAGGATGATGGCACGCCGGTTGTCATTGCGACTAGTCTCGACGGGACAGGCATGGTGTGGGATATCGCCGGTTCCCCACGCGACGAAAGCTCATTCCCAGATGGGCTCAGAATCTTTACTGCGCCACAAAGCATTGCAGATCTTACCGTCGCAGAAATAGATGGGCGCGTGACTGCAATCGCTGCCCTTTATCAGGGCCCCGCAATTGCCTGGGATGTGGCGACCGGCGTTCGGATCACGTCGCCGCCCGAGCAGACCGGTGTCGTTCGCGTGAGAGCGATCTCGCGCCAGGAGGGGGCAGCCGTAATCACCGCCGGTCTCGACAGAACCCTGCAGATATGGAATGTGGCCTCTGGCGTTGCTCATCGATTCTCCACCGGACCAGTGGAGGCGATGACGTCCGCGACTATCAACGGTAAAACAGTCATCGCAACGACTCATATGCAAGGGGTTGCCGCCGTTTGGGATCCCAGTTCGGGGTCGTGTTGCCTAAGATTGCGCGGTCAAGGCGGTGCAACAACGATTGCTACATCTATCGTAGATGACAGGACCATTTTAATCACCGCTGGCCCCGAGACTCCTGTAACCCTCTGGGACGCAGAGACAGGAGAGGCGTGCCGTGTCCTCACAGTTCAACAGGGAATCAATTCAGTACTGACCATCAAGACGGACCGAGGGCCTTTAGCAATAACGTCAGGTCCTAATACGGGCGCGACGGTGTGGGATCTCACGAGCTGTCAACCCCTTTATGGTCTGGGCGGTCAGGATTGGATGCGAATTCTTGCAGTAGGTCACGCGGACGGAGTACCCATTGCAGTGTCCGGTAGCAACGGAGGCCCCACAGACGGAGGCCCCGTAATAGCTTGGGATCTGCAAACTGGCTGCCCAATGGACGTTCTCACGCCACAGGCAAACGTAAATACTGCAGCCATTCTCTCAAATTCCTCTGGGACTCACATTCTGACTGCGCACACCGGAGGACCTGTTTATTCTCAACGGCTTAGAGTCCGACCAAGTTGGTTAAGGGCAGGGGAGCAACCACGCTTCCCAATCAGGGGCCACAACGGAATAATTACTTCCATGGCTATCACCGAGGTGGCTGGGGAGCCGATTGCGATCACCGGCGGCACTGATTCGATGTTGTTCGTATGGGATTTGCGCACAGGCCTGCGCTGGTACTCATTGGCTGGACATAGCGCGATGGTCGCGGCCATCGTGACCGCGGACATCGACGGGACACCTATTGCTGTCACCGGCGGCGCAGATGGCGAATGCATGGTCTGGGACCTGCGGACCGGGCGCAGGAGGTGGACCCTGCCCACAGGACACGATGTCGCGGCCATCGTGACCGCGGACATCGACGGGACACCTATTGCTGTCACCGGCGGCGCAGATGGCGAATGCATGGTCTGGGACCTGCGGACCGGGCGCAGGAGGTGGACCCTGCCCACAGGACACGATGTCGCGGCCATCGTGACCGCGGACATCGACGGGACACCTATTGCTGTCACCGGCGGCGCAGATGGCGAATGCATGGTCTGGGACCTGCGGACCGGGCGCAGGAGGTGGACCCTGCCCACAGGACACGATGTCGCGGCCATCGTCACCGCGGACATCGACGGGACACCTATTGCTGTCACCGGCGGCGCAGATGGCGAATGCATGGTCTGGGACCTGCGGACCGGGCGCAGGAGGTGGACCCTGCCCACAGGACACGATGTCGCGGCCATCGTCACCGCGGACATCGACGGGACACCTATTGCTGTCACCGGCGGCGCAGATGGCGAATGCATGGTCTGGGACCTGCGGACCGGGCGCAGGAGGTGGACCCTGCCCACAGGACACGATGTCGCGGCCATCGTCACCGCGGACATCGACGGGACACCTATTGCTGTCACCGGCGGCGCAGATGGCGAATGCATGGTCTGGGACCTCCGGAGGCGGACGGTTCTAGCTAACCTCCCTGTCCTTGACCCTATTCAGCTGGTCAGAATAGGGTGCGAGTGTACCATTATTGTTGCTACAGGACCCGATATCATTGGTTATCGCCCCCTTGGAGGAAAACTATGAACTATACAATCGTGGGCGTCCACGGGGTTGGCAACTACAGCGACGCTAAAAACGATGCGGATCGGGCTCGCTCGTGGACTGCCCATTTGCTAAAAGCCTTCGAAGGTACGTTTCCATTCGACCTCGAACTGACAATTGCATACTACGCTCCGGCACTTCACTTGGCTGCGCGGCAGAGCCAATTGCGACTTGAGCAGATTCCTCCAAATGTCCAAGTGGATATTTGGTCATGGCTTCTCGCGTCAGGGATTCCTTCAAACAACGCCCAAGGGTATGCAACAAAACCGATAAGGCAGGGTCTGGAATGGCTGGCAAATCACTTCCACCTCGATCACAAGGCTTTGGAAGCGTTCGTAACGCAATTCTTTTCCGAGGTGCATGTGTACTTCTCTCCACGGCATTCCGAACGTCGAACAAGTGCATGTAGAATAGTTGCAGACGCCATAGAAGACAACAAACCGAACGCCATTATTGCCCATTCTCTCGGAAGCATCGTCGCCTACGAATCGTTATGGAACTACGCCTCTCATGAGGTTGATCTGTTTGTGACGCTGGGCTCACCACTGGCATTGCCCAACGTCGTGTACGACCGCCTGAAACTGCCACCGGTAACTGCGATTCATCGAAAACCGCCTCAGGTGAAGCATTGGGTAAACATTGCCGACCCTGGGGACGTTATATCTATTCTGCGACCGATCTCGAATTACTTCGAAGGAGTCGACGAAAACCTTGAGCCATCGATACATCCGCTCGACTTCCACCTCCTGAAGCACTACCTCGCGGTGCCGGAGTTAGCCACTGTTCTCACAGCGAGCTGGTCACCTGGTGGCTAGCCTTGACACTCTCGCTATGCACCTGTCGCGCAACCGTTCGCGTCCGATTAGTTCTTCTGGATGAGGTGACGCACGAAACCTCGGAGGTCCGGCTAGATTTGTCACTGTGATGCGTGTGGCACCGCCGTTGTGCGGGGCGCAGCACGGCCTGCCGCGGCAGGCGTGGAATCCTGGTCGTGTGTTGTGAGTGCGCCGCGCGAACGGCTCAGCCTGACCGCGAGACGAATGGCCGACGCGTATGCGGCGGTGTGCAACGACCGCCACTGGGATCCGACACCGACATCGCCCATCACGTTTGCGGTCGAGGCTGAGCACGATGATGTCCTGCGTGAGGCACGCCAAGAACTAGCCGCTCGCGCGGCGTTCAACTTCGGCGTCGCCATCGACAACCTCAAAGGGATGGCTGCCCTGCTTGGTGAGCCGGAAATCGTGTTCGCCGTCGCCGCCCAAGCCCGAGCTGCCATCGAGAACGCAGCACTGTGCTTCCACTTCGCCGAGCCGGGCATCTCGTCGCTGAAAGCACTGGCGCGGACGTGCAACGCCGACATGATCGGAATTCACCAACTCCGAATGGTCGGTGAGCGATTGCCGGAGCCACAACGCACCCAGCAACTTGCCGTGGTCGCCGCACGCCGCTACCAACTCATGCACCGCCTGAACGCCCACGGTCTGACCCTGACAAAGCCCACGCAGGATCGGACACAACCCACCGTCAGGGGCCACGTATCCCCCAGCATCAGCAGCCTCATCGCCGCGATCACCGAGCCCGACCGGCTCGGACGGAACGTGTACTCCTACCTGTCGGCAGTCGCCCACGGGTACATGCACGGACTGAGCGAGTACGTCGCGGTCACTGAGTGGGACGACGGGCCATTGGCCCGCGGAAACGTCACCGTCACACCACAACAGGAAGCAGTCCGCTACGGTTCGGTGCCGTTGATCATGCACCGTGCCGCCGACAGGTTGTTCCAACAGTTCGGTTGGCCACAGGACAGGGTCGCGCTACCGGCCAACAATGCGCTGGTGGTGTGGAAGCAGGTCGGTGGATGGCCGTAACCGCGCACTCGGACCATGCAACCGTCAAAACGGGGTCCGTTCACGGCGCTGCCGCTGGCGGCGCCAAAGACGGGCTCAGCGCGTGGCAGCGGAAGCGGACAAGGATTGCACGAGGTACGGATAGACGTCGGCGAGGTGGTCCAGGACGGGGTGCCGGGTGAGCTGCGGCCACAGAGCCCAGGCGACCTGGGACCTGACAGGCCAGTGAATTGCCGTGCCGGCGTCGATGAGCAGTTCGAGCGCGGCGCGAGCATCCATGTTGTCCAGCGCCGCCTGGACGGCTGGCCATTCGCGGTTGGGTGGTTTCGGAATCGCCGCCTTCGTCGTTGCCGGCACGGTCAACGCCTCGAGTTCGTCCAGTGCGGCTTCGACCAGCCACGCCGCGGTCGCGTCCAGGTCGTAGTCCGCCGGGGAGCCGACCGACCGCAAGAACTGGCCCATCGAGCCGGTGTTGGTCGGCTCCTCCTGCGGGTGTCGCTGATCCGCGGTCGCGATACCGGGGCGAGTTCGGCGCCATTCTGCGAACTTGTCATCCTGCTGCGCCAGTAGTTGGGCGATTGCAGTCCGCTCCGGCGGCCCGGCAAATGCTGCCTGGAATGTGGTCTTGACGCGTGCCTGCAACCGCCCCTGGACCGACAACAGGGCGGCGCTCAGGGACCCCAGGTCACGAGGGACGGGCCCCTCCAGTCCACGCAAAGCCAGCTCGACCAGTGGCTCCTGCCACCGTGGCTCGGAGGCCGAGAGGCCGTCATTGAGGAGATCCGCCGCCAACTCGGGGGCGATCGGGCACAGCCATCCCGGCCAGGACCCGGTGTCCCAGATGCGCATCGTGTTGGTCACCAAGTCCTTACGGTGATCGGTGCTCTCGGTGAACCACCGACCGACACAGAACGTGACCGTGTTACGCCAGTGCGGACTCGCGCTGAGTAACTGCAGCACCTCGATAGTCTGATCATCGCTACCAGCGGTCAGAGCACGAGCTGCCATCATCTCCTGCAGGCTCCGCACGTCGAACCCAACGGTCTCCGACTCGTCCGCACGCAGTAACACCAGGCGCTGGGTCGCGACCTGCTCAATCTGTTGCGCGACACGCTGCACCTCCCGCACATCGTCCACCCCAACCTCACGCAGCCGGTCCTGGGCGAGGTCAACCAACGCGGCCCTCGGCAGCAAGGCGCGGGACCCCTGGGTTGTCTCCGAACTTGCCTGCAACACCAGGCCAACCCGCTCGTGCAGGGTTGTGATCACGTCTCGCCGAGTTCGCAGCAGTGCACTCAGGTGCGTGCCCTTCGCGGACTCACGCTCGTACATCGATTCGTAGTAGCGCCAGAACAACTCGTACCGGTCCGTGGGCAGGGATCCACGTCGCTCCAGGATGAACGTCACCAGTAAAACCTGAAGGGGCGTGCGGATCAGCGCCGCGGTCGACTCCGCCTGCAAGGCCGTCCCGAAGCTCCGCAATAACCGGTCCCGCAAGTCTGGATCGTCTTGCAGGCGAAGCGATGTTGCATGATCGCCGTACTCGGCCGCCTGCTCTGGGCTCAACAACTCCAGATCGACCTGGGCGAACAGTTCATCGTCCAACCGTTCGGTGTACCCAGTAGGTCGGGTCGTGACCACCATCAGCAGATCGGCGTCATCGGCAGCCATCTCGTGGCCGAAAGTTTCGATCTCCTGGATCACCCGTGCGCGCACTTCGGGGGCAGTAACCTCATCCAACCCGTCAAGCAGTAAGAGGACAGGCCAGTGCGTGAACCACGACCGCAGCGCCCCCGGTTGAGCGTCCACGTCTGCTCGCTCGTTCATCTTGCTAGTGATGAACCGCAGGAACGACAAGTTGCCGGTGTGGCCGACCCGGTCAGCGTATTCGGGCAGGTCGACCCGGAAGGGCCAGCGAAATAATCTGATGTCGGCCAGGCCAAGTCGCTGCGATGCTTCGCGGGTCTTCGACGCCAATTCACTTGTTGGTTTGGTGTGACGCGACGGGCTCAGGTCGAGGAATCCAGCCCGGTACATCTGCCCCAAGAACCGGGTCAGAGTACTTTTCCCGCTGCCGGCCGCACCGGTCACAACGAGGTGAGGCGGCTGTCCATGGATCGAGGGCCGGCGAACAAGCTCTGCTGCGTCGACGATGAAGCCCAAGGCCATCGCCGATCCTGGTTCGGTGTGCAGCGGCAAGTCGATGATGAGATCTTCGACCGAAGCGCGGTTATTACCGCCGGACTCCGTGAAGTTGACCCACCGCTCGACCGGCAGTGTGGATCGCGCGTGCTCGGTGAGGACCTCGTGCGTCACGTCGGGGCTGGTCAGCCACGTCTGCGATTGAAGTCGGTGCAGCAGGTCGCCGACCGTCAGCAGTGGTGTAAACGCCTGCCGAATACCAGGATTCGCGTTGAGCTGACCGATGATTTGGTCGCGGTGCCAGACCTTCCACCCGCGAAGGCATGGCTTCCTCTGCTTCGCACGCCCGCTGTTGCGTTTGGCGATCAACTCTTCGATGCGATCGATCCCGCCGGTGCCGGCATTACCGGACAGCGTGACGTTCGTGTAGACGATCAAGTACTCCGGGTAGCGCGACTGGCTGCGGTCGTCATCCCACTTATCCAGCTCCTCGGAGATCCTCGATGCCAGCCACCTCATGTTGGACGCTGGTTCCGCGTTTCGCTCCCGGAACTTGGCCTGCACAACGACATAGCCATCCCACAATTGGCCGTCGAATCCTGCCGTATTTCCCCACTCGACCCGCCCGGTGAAGGTCGCCTCACGCCCACCATCCGGCCCCGCTCCGAACGCATTGACACCGTTGCCCAAGACCGAGATGCACTGCGCAACACACAGTTGCTCGAAAGTGCGAAACCCGAGCTCTTCGAGGGGATAGTCAGCAGGCACCCAGCCACTCTGGCACCTCGACATCCCGGCCGCAGCCAAGGCGCCAGCATCCAACCTAGAAAAGTCCGCGCGAGGGCCAGCCTTACGAACTGATCACGTTCCGAGCACCGACCGCGCGGCCGGATCCTCCATACCCAACCGGCACCGTATCGAGCGCGAACAACACCGCGACGCACAGTGTGGGACGGCAGCGCCGAACCACACGTCAACGACGAAGGTCACCCCTATGACCGCGTCATCGAGGAACATCACCCCACGATGAGCACGTGACACCGCGCCAGGCCTGATTCGCCCGGACCCGCCCCCGACAACCGCGGGCATCGAGGCGCCATGGTGCGGCGCGACGAACGGCGGTTGCTCGATCGGCACCTGATCGGGCAACGCACCGAGCACCGAATGTATGGCGGTCACCTCCAGCGCCTGCTCACGCGTCAACGGCGGCAACAACCCCGGCAAACGTTCGGCGATCATCGTCTTGCCTGCACCCGGCGGGCCGACCATGGCCAAGTGATGTCCACCGGCCGCGGCAACCTCCAGCCCATAACGCGCCTCCTCCTGCCCGACGATGTCGGCCAGATCCGGGACGACCACGGCGCTGGCCGGCCGTGCCGGAACCTGCGGCGGCTCGGGCAACGGCCGACGTCTGGCCAGGCACTTGTAGCGGCATCACCTCCGACACCCAGCCTGCGACCAGCCACCCCACGCAGCCAGTCGAATGTGGCCGGCTGTGGACGGCCCAAGGGATGTGGACGAACTCGCGCGGTGATTACTCCGGGAGTTCGATCTCCCGCGGAGGAAGTTCCTCGACGTTGACGTCCTTGAAGGTGATCACCCGGACGTTCTTGACGAAGCGCGCGGTGCGGTAGACGTCCCACACCCACGCGTCGTTCATCCGCAGGTCGAAGTAGACCCCGGCGCCCTCACCCCGCACCTGCAGGTCGACGTCGTTGCACAGGTAGAACCGGCGCTCGGTCTCCACGACATGGCTGAACAGCCCCACCACGTCACGGTATTCGCGATAAAGGGAGAGCTCCTGCTCGGTCTCGAACTTCTCCAGGTCCTCAGCGGACATTCACTTGCTCCTTCACTACCGCGTCATCGTCCACGCTACCTGCCGGCACGTCCCCCGACACCACGACCTCGCCGTTGCACCGGCGCCAGGACCGACGGTGCAACACGCACGGTCCGTGCGCCTCCAGCGCGGCCAGGTGATCGGGCGCGGAGTAGCCCTTGTTGCCCGCCCAGTTGTACTGCGGGAAGTCGTCGTGGAAGCCCACCAGCATCGCGTCGCGCTCGACCTTGGCGAGCACTGACGCGGCGGCAACCGACGAGCACTTCATGTCCGCTTTGATCAGCGTGGTGACCGGCGGGATGCGCGGCGAGTCGTCCAGCAGCGCAAGCAGCCCCTCCCGCTCGGGGTCGGTCAACCAGTCGTGATTGCCGTCCAGCACCACCAGATCGGGTATGACGCGAAGCGCCTCCAACGCACGGGTCCCCGCCCGCCGCAGCGCGACCATGATGCCCACGTCGTCGATCTCCTGCGCGGAGGCATGACCCACGGCGTAATCAGTGGCCCAGCGTCGTACAGCCGGCACCATCCGCTCACGCGCCATCGGCGACAGCAGCTTGGAGTCCTTGACTCCCTGCGGCACGGTGCGGGTGTGCTCGTCGATGACCACCACGCCGACGGACACCGGACCGGCGAGCGCGCCACGTCCGACCTCGTCCATCCCGGCGATGAGCCGGTAGCCCTCACGCTGCAGCGATCGCTCGACCCGCAGGCTGGGCTTGCTGCTGCGGGACGGTGCGGTCGGGCGTGAGGTACGGGAGGTCACGGCTTGGGGACCTTGGCGAACACGTTGCTGTAGTCCTTCATGGCGTGGATCCGGCTGATCGGCCAGGCGATCGCTACGACCTGTCCGGTGATGTCGGACATCGGCACGGAGCCGAGCTTGCCATGGCTGGTGCCGTCGTGGAAGCGCGAGTCGGCGGAGTCGTTGCGGTTGTCGCCCATCACCCAGACCTTGTCGGCCGGCACGGTGATGTTGAACGGGGTGGTGCTGGGGACGCTGCCCTTGTCGATGTAGGGCTCGGTGATCGGGACGCCGTTGACCGTCAACGGGCCGGCCTTCGTCGAACAGGCGAGCGAGCAAACAACGTGGTCACCCGGCATACCGATGATCCGCTTGACGACGTGGTCGCCACCGCCGGGCAGGATCCCGACGAAGACCAGGCTGTCGTTGACCACCCGCTTGAGCAACGAGCGGTGCTGCGGGACGGACCCCCACGTCTTGGGGTCCTCGAAGACGACGATGTCGCCGCGGTGCAGCGGCGAGTGCTGCGGGGTGAACTTGCTGACGATGATGCGGTCACCGATGTCCAGCGTGCTCTCCATCGACGCCGACGGGATGAAGAACGGCTGCGCGAGGAAGGTCTTGACCAGGAAGCTGAGCACCAGCGCGATCACGACGATCACGGTCAGCTCCCGCGCAAACGCCCACCGCGACTTGCTCCTGGGGGCGACCTCGTCCTCGGGTATGGCGCCTGGTGCCAGCGCGCCGTCGTCATCGGTCGGACCGCTGCTGGTCGCGGCACCGCCGCCCCGCTCAGGCTCGGCGGGTTGTGGACCGGCCGAAGCCTCGTCCCGATCTTGACTCATGGTTGGGGCACCTTGTCGAACGTCGAGGAGTAGTTGCTGAGCCAGCTCATCCGATCAACCGGCCAGACTGTCATGACTGCCCGGCCGATGATGTCGGACTCGGGCACCGAACCGGTGCGACCGCTGCCGTCGTCATGGAAGCGTGAGTCGGCGGAGTCACCTCTGTTGTCCCCCATGACCCACACTCGGCCGGACGGGACGGTCACCGAGAACTTCTTCTGGTCGGTGCCGCCGCCTGGGTAAATATAGGGCTCCGAGAGGCCTACACCGTTGACCATCAGTTGTCCCCGCGTGTTACAGCACTTCACGTGGTCGCCGGGCATCCCGATGACCCGCTTGATCAGGTCGTTGTCGCCCGATGGGTAGAGCCCCAGGAACTGCAGGCCGGACACCACCTTGCCGCTCACGCCCGAGCGCTTCGTGTGCGGTATGTCGAGCCAGTGGCCCGGGTCGTGGAACACGACGACGTCGCCGCGCTGCAGCGCTATCGGGCCAGGAGTCAGTTTGGAGACGACCACCCGATCACCGGGGACCAGGGTGTTCTCCATCGACCCCGACGGAATCCAGAACGACTGTGCGACAAAGGTTTTGATGCCCAGGGACAGCACCAGTGCGACCACGACGACGATCGCGAGCTCCCTCAGCAACACCAAGACGCGGGACCCACCGCGCTCGCGCTGTTGCTGTCGTCGCTCCGAACGTCCAGCGAAGCGCTCCCCGCGACATCCTGCCGACGGACGAGGATCGCGGTGTCGTCCGGAGTCGAGCGCGGCTGCATTCGCGGCAGTCGAATGGCGTCCGGGTGGGTCCCGTATGACGACGACCCATCGGCGGCACCGTCGGCCGCGTGGCGCCCGGCGTCGCCATCGGCCCGATTGCGCGTCTCGCCGGCGGTCGGGAGCCGAAATCGCTGATCGCTCACGTAGGGAGTCTCCCCCACGAACCTATCGGCCAGTAGCGCAGCATCACGTTCCCGACGATGTCGTTGACCGGCACCATGCCGCCGCCAGGGTCGCCCAAGTGCGATCGCGAGTCGTCCGAGGCGACCCGGTTGTCGCCCATGACGAAGACGTGTCCGGCCGGGACACGCACGACGAAGGGCACCGTGCTGGCCGTCATACCGCGTGGCAGGTAGGGCTCTTTGCGCACGGTGCCGTTGATGCGCAACTGGCCGTCGTGGCCGACCGAGACCGTGTCGCCGGGCACGCCGATGATCCGCTTCACGTAGAGCACTTCGCCCGGATGTATGCCGACGGCGTCTCCCACCGACCGTAGGAACCCGGCGAGGCCGGTGGGCGGCGCCTCACCCGGATTGGCGAAAACCTCGGTGCCGTCGAAGACGACGACCTCGCCACGGTGCACGTCGTGCGCGTGCAGCTTGCCGACCATGATCCGGTCGCCGTGCCACAGCGTCGGCTGCATCGACCCGGACGGGACGGTGAACGTCTCCACGAGCAGGCCATGGCCCAGGACGAGCACCGCGAGGACGGCGAGCACACCAACGAGGGTCCGCCGGCCGCGCGACCACCGGACCCGTTCAGCCGGCGCCGGGGACGCCGAAGGCGTGGAGTCCTCAGAGGACTCCACGCCTTCGGTCATTCGAGCGGGAAAGGGTGCGTCAGGCCTGCTTGGCAGGCGTGTCGCGCTTCTCCTTGATCTTCGCGGCCTTGCCGCGCAGGTCGCGCAGGTAGTAGAGCTTGGCGCGACGCACGTCACCGCGGGTCGCAACCTCGATCTTCTCGATGACCGGCGTGTGCACCGGGAAGGTGCGCTCGACACCGCAGCCGAAGCTGACCTTGCGCACGGTGAAGGTTTCGCCGATACCGCCACCGTGGCGACGGATGACGACGCCCTGGAAGACCTGGACACGCGAGCGCGTGCCCTCGACGACCTTGACGTGCACCTTCAGGGTGTCACCGGCGCGGAAGTCGGGGATGTCGCTGCGCAGCTGCGCAGCATCGAGCTCATCGAACTTTTGCATGACGTGCTTCTCTCCCGGGACGCCGCAGGTCGTCTCCGTGTGTTCACCATGATCGGGTGCGCTGCCGAATGTGTAGCCACATGCTCGGGTGGAGAACCACCGTCGTACTCCCCCTGCGGCGGGGGCCGGGTTCGGTCAGGCGCTCTCGTGATTCTGCCAGAGGTAGGGCCGCCGTAGGAAATCGGGCGACCCGGGCCCACCTACTTCGAGGTGCCTTGCGACAGCGAGCCCTGCAATTGCCGCTGGAAGATGATGTAGGCGATCAGGACCGGAACCACCGTGATGACGACACCGGCAAACATCGCACCGTAGTTGACTTCGTACCCGGCCGACGACACGAAGTTGTACATGCCCTGCGACAGCACGTAGTTCTTCTGGTTCGTGTTCAACGCCACCGGCAACAGGAACTGGTTCCAGAGGCCGAGGAAGTTGAAGATCGCCACGGCCGCGATGCCCGGCTTGGCCATCGGCAGCATCACCTGCAGGAACGTCCGCCAGTCGCCCGCACCGTCCAGCTGCGCTGCCTCGCCGATCTCCGCGGGCAGCGCCCGGAAGAACGGATAGAGGAAGAAAACCGTGAACGGGAAGGCGAAGGCGACATACGAAAGGATCAGCCCTGGGAGCGTGTTGAGCAGCCCGATGTTCTTCAGCACGAAGAACAGCGGCACGATCGCCAGGAAGATCGGGAACGTGTTGCCGGCCAGGATCAGGTAGTAGACGAACCGGCTGCCCCGGAACGGGAAACGCGCCAACGAGTACGCACACATCGAGCCCAGCGCCATGACCAGGACCAGCGCGATGGACACCACGATGACGGTGTTCAGTAGGTCACGGCCCAGTCCGGAGTCGCTCCACGCCGACGAGAAGTTGGCGCTGAGGTTGTGGAAGAAGTTGTGCGGCATCTCCCACGGACCGGCGAAGATCTCACTCGTCGAACGGGACGACGAGAAGAACGTCCAGGCCAGCGGCAGGATGACGATGATCGTCCAGAAGATCAGCACGATGTGCGAGCCGATCACGATCCCCCGCTCGCCGGGCTCGCGCTTGCGGTTCTTCGCCACCGCGGCACCCTTCGGCGGCGGAGCGTCGCCCGCGGAGGTCGGCGGCTCGGTCGGTTTGGTCAGGTCAAGATTCGAGGTCACTGCTCTCTCCGTGCGATCAGCCGGTTCACACCGAAGACGATGGCCGCGAAGATCAGTGTCAGGCCTGCCAGCACGACGCCCATGGCGCAGGCGCGGCCGAAGTGCCCTTCGGTGAACGCGGTCTTGTAGAGGTCCTGCGACATGGTCAGGGTCGTGTTGTTCGGGCCACCCGTCGGGTTCAGAGCGGCCATGTAGACGAAGGCATCCAGTGCGACCACGCCCAGATAGACGTATGCCGTCTGGACGGTCTCGCGCACCATCGGCAGGGTCACCGACCACATGGTCCGCATGCGTCCGGCCCCGTCGATGCGCGCCGCGTCATACAACTCGGCCGGGATGCCCTTGATGGCCGCCACGAACAACACCATGTAGAAGCCGACGAAGCCCCAGATGATGACGAACACCGAAGCGGGCATGGCCGACTTGACCTCACCCAGCCAAGCGAACGAGTTGAAGTGACCACCGATGCCGAACGGCAGGTGAGTGAGGAAGCCGTTGAGCATGCCCTTGGACGGGTCGTAGACCTGCGACCAGATCACGCCGATGACGATCGCCGGGATGGTGTAGGGGAAGAACGAGACGATCCGGTAGACGTTCGATCCCTTCAGCCCCCGGGCGACGCCGGTGCTGGAGCCGCCGACCGTGACCATGGTCGCCAGCAGGAAGCTGAGGATGACCGTCAGTAGCGGCACGACGATCGCCAGGATGATGTTGTTGCGCACCGCTAGGGGAAGATCCCGTCGGTGAAGATGTAGGAATAGTTGTCCAGCCCGATGAAGTTCATCGAGGCGGTGAAGCCACCCCAGTCGGTCAGCGAGTAGTAGATCGCCTGCAGGAACGGCCAGATGACCAGGGCCAGGTAGACGACCATCGGCAGGCCGATGGTGACCAGCAGGAAGCCGATGCGCGACGGGCTGCGCCTGCCACCACCCCGCTTGGGGGTGGTGGCAGGCGCAGCGACCGGGACTCCGGTCACTGGATCTTGACCTTCTTGACCGAGGAGTCGTTGCGAACCTTGTCGCTGATGCCCTGCAGCGCCTTGGTCAGGCCGGCAGCGTCCAGCTGGCCGGACAGGAAGCTGTTCCACGGAACCAGCTGGTCCTGCACGGTGCCGTAGAGGCTGACGAACCGCACGTTGAAGATGTGGCTGCCAGCGGCATCGAGCATCTTGATCTGCGACTGGAGCGCGGTCGACCCGAAGCCGCCGGCGGGCACGGTGCCCTTGACGATGGTCGGCGCCAGCTTCGTCTTGGCGAAGTTGGTCGCGGCCTCCTTGGAGAGCATCGCGCGCAGCAACTCCTTGCCTCCGGCCACGTTCTTCGCCTGACTCGGAACGACGAACTGCTCACCCGGTGCGGCGTTCAGCGCGGCGTACGGCATCTTGCTGGACGACGTCAGAATCGGCTCCGGAATCCCGGTCATCTTGAAGCCGGCCTTGGTCTGCGACTTCATTTCGTTTTCGATCCAAGAACCGGAGGCGTACATGATGCCCGACTGGTCCTTGCTCCACTGCGCCTGTGCCTGAGTGAACTGGGTGCCGGCGCCGCCGGGCTTGAAGTAGCCCTTCTTGACGATCTCCTCCAGCTTGGCCAACACCGCCTGGATGGTCGGGTTGGACCAGGCCTTCGGCTCGAGGTTCTCCAGCGCGAGGCGGACCTCGTCGCCACCCTCCTTGATCGCCGAGTCCATCAGCAGCTGCTGGTAGTAGCTGGCAGCCTCCTTACCCCAGACGAACAGGTACTTGCCCTTGGCCTTTGCCTTGGCACCCAGGGCGATCAGGTCGTCCCAGGTCTTCGGTGCCGTCCAGCCGTTGGCTGCAAAGAGACTCTCGGAGTACCAGAGGCCGTAGACGGTCATCACGTAGTTGAGAACGACCATCTTGTCGCCAACGAGACCGGCTTCCTTCACCCCGGGGTACAGGTTGTCGGAGATCTTGGTGCCCTCGTAGTTGTTGGCATCGAGCACCGAGGACAGATCCTCCAGCTTGCCAGCGATCGTGTTGACACCGATCGCGTTCGCTCCGGAGTCGTCGATCAGGTCCGGCGGGTTGCCGCTGACGAAGCGCGGCTGCAACTGCTGCGCGATCTGGGTCGACGGCGACACCTTGACGCTGCTGCCGGGCTGCTTCTTCTCGACGACCTTGCCGGCGAACGTCACGTAGTCCGTGCCGTAGCCACCGTTGAAGATGACGGCGTCGACCGTGCTCTTGGCCGCCATACCGAACGGGTTGTCGGCGGACGTCTTGCCGGTCGACGACGATTTGCTGCTGCTCGTGCCACTGCTGCCGCCACCGGCGCAGGACGCGAGTGCGCCTCCGACCGGCAGAGCGAGGCCGGCCGCCAGCGCAGTGCGCATGACTGTCCGGCGTTTGACCGTTGAGTCGATGTGAGTCATGGCCGCGTTACCTCCAGTTGAACTAGCCAAGGCACAGCCGGGGATGGGTCCGACTTCCGGGAAGCCGGTGACTGTACGCCCGCAAGAATATGATTAGTTTTGCCAGTATGTGCCGGTTTCGGCTCATAAACGATCACAGATCGGCAACGGCACCCCACCGGGCCGGACTGTTTTACCACCACTTCGTCACCGCGACCACGTGAGGTCTGATGCATTTCACCGACTCTGCCGCAACCACCCGAGTGCGGGCCACCAGGCTCGCCGTACCCGGCGCAACTTTGGGCCCGACCAGTCCCCTCCCGGCATACCGGCCGATCCGGGCGATGACGACCACGTCGCTCGCCGCCGATGCACCCGACGCGATGCGCGAGCGTGTCGCCCGCGGGCGGCTCCACACTCCCCTGCCGTATGGCGTGCAGAGTGACTACGACCGCGGCGACCAGCCACTGGGGCTGCCCGCCGTCACGCTCGACAACGGGATCCTGCGCGCGACGGTCCTGCCGACGCTCGGCGGCCGCGTGTGGTCCTTGCGCGACCTGCGCGCCGATCGCGAGTTGCTGCTGGTGCCCGAGCGCCTCCGGTTCGCCGGCTTCGCGCTGACCGACGCCTGGTTCGCCGGCGGCATCGAGTGGAATCTGGGCTCGACGGGCCACGCGACCACCACCTGCCGGCCGATGCACGCCGCGATCGTGGACTCGCCGACCGGTCAGGGGCTGCGGCTGTGGGAGTGGGAGCGCACCCGCGACCTGATCCTCAGCCTCGACCTGACGCTCGCGGGCGACCGGCTGCTGGTGTCGACCCGCGTCATCAACCCCGACGCGGAGGACAAACCCCTCTACTACTGGACCAACATCGCGGTCCCCGAGACCGACACGACGCGCGTGCTCACCCCGGCGACACACGCGTGGCGCACCAGCTACTCCGGCTCACTTGACCGGGTATCGGTTCCCCGACCGGAGGGAGCGACCGACATCAGCTACCCGGCCGCGTCCTCGGCGTCGGCCGACTACTTCTTCGACGTCGCGGGGCAGAGCGGACGGTCGATCACCTCCGTGGAGTCCGACGGCACCGGCTTCTGCCAGACCTCCACCGACGAACTGCACGGCCGCAAGCTCTTCCTCTGGGGCCACGCCGCAGGTGGGCGACGCTGGCAACATTGGCTGGTCGACGACCAGGCGTATGCCGAGATCCAGGCCGGGGTCTGCGCGACGCAGTTGGAGCACGACCTCATCGACGGATCGTCGCAGCGGTCGTGGACCGAGGCATTCGGCGCGGCATCGTTGGATCCGGCCGCGGTGTCCGGCGAGTTCGACGCCGCGGCACGGACAGCGGCCGATGCGGTGCAGTCCGTCGCGCCGATCGCCGACCTCGAGGAGTGGCACCGGAGCTGGCTCGCTGACTACGCAGTGCGGGCGCCGCAAGCGCCCCTGCACAGCGGATCCGGTTGGGGTCAGGTCGAATTGGCCTTGCGCGAGCAACCGGCTCCCGACGGTCTCACCTTCCCCGCGGTCGACGACGACAGTCGGCTCGCGGCCGCGCTGCTGGCCGGCGAGCCGGTCGACGAGCCACTGCTGCCGCTGATCTCGGCGCGCTGGCAACGGGTGATCGAGCGCTCGCCGCACGGGTGGTGGCGCTCCTATGCACTCGGCGTTCTCGACCACCTGGCCGGTGATGCTGCGACGGCCCGCGAGCACTACCGCGCCAGCCTCGACCAGCGCGAGACCGCGGTCGCACTGCGCGGGCTGGCCGTGCTGAGCACCAACGCGGACGACGCCGCCACGTTGTATGCGCAGGCGCGCCAACTGGATCCACACACTCGCGGCTTGCTGACCGAGCACGTGTCGCTGCTGTTGGACGCCGACCGCGCCCGCGACGCGCTGGATGTCATCGACGCAGCCACGGCTGCGCTACGCGATCACGGTCGGACCCGACTGCTCCGTGCGCAGGCCTTGCATCGTCTCGGCCGGGACACTGAGGCCGCCGAATTGCTGGCCGATCTGGAGGTGCCTGACCTCGCGGAGGGCGATCGTGCGATCGGTGATCTGTGGCGTCAGGTGTGCCCGGACCGTCCGGTGCCGGCTCAGCTCGACTTCAGCATGACGGGCGACGACGCTTCGCCAGCGTGACGGTGCCTTCCGGGTCGCCACGACCGACGATCCGGAAGCCCGCCTTGCGGTACATCCGCTGGTTGTCCTCACTGTTGACCCCGGTCATCAGGCTGTATGACGTGACCGACTCCGGTGCCGTGTGTTGGATGAAGTCCAGCAGCGCCCGGCCGAAGCCACGTCCGCGCAGGTCGGGTGCGACCATCAGCCGGCCGATGTCCCAGTCGGTGTCGGCACGGTCGGTCGAGGTGTCGACCCGGCCGCGGACCGAGCCGACCATCCGGCCGTCGACGCGTGCGACGTACGTGGTCCAGTCGCGCAGCGATTGGGTCAAGGACGCGAGCGTCTCGTGCTGCGCCGGGATGTTGAGCGACTGGTTGACGATCCCTTCCCGCAGCCAGCAGGCGTGCGTCAGCGTCAGCAACTCGCCGGCGTCCGCCGGAGTGGCAACGGTGATCTGCAGGTCAGCGGCGGTTGCGGCAGCGGCGGCTGGCAAGAGGTCCGGCCGGCGAGCAGCAGTGCGTTGCAGGCGCTGCTGGTGGCGCCAGGACGCGATCCGCCCGTGGTCACCCGAGAGCAACACGTCGGGCACCGAAAGCTCCTGCCAGTGCTCGGGTTTGGTGTAAACGGGGTACTCGAGCAGGCCGTCCTCGTGGGACTCCTCGACCAGCGACTGCGCATTGCCGATCACGCCAGGGATGAGGCGGGCGATCGCCTCGGTCATGGCCAGGGTCGCCACTTCGCCACCGTTGAGGACGTAGTCGCCGAGGGACAGGACCCGCACGTCGAAGTCGGCTGCGGCGCGCTCGTAGACACGCTCATCGATCCCCTCGTAGCGCCCACACGCGAAGACGAGGTGCTCCCGCTCGGCGAGGTCACGCGCTATCGACTGGTCGAAGCGCTCGCCGCCGGGGCCGGGGATGATCAGGATCGGCCGCGCCGCGGCTTCTTGCGCGACCTGGCTCAGTGCCTCCCCCAGGGCTCGGGCTTCATGACCATGCCGGCGCCACCGCCATACGGCGTGTCATCGACGGTGCGGTGCCGGTCGTGTGCGAAGTCACGCAGGTCGTGCACCCGAAGGTCGATCCGGCCGTCCCGGCGGGCTTTGCCGATCAGCGAAAGATCAAGTGGCGCAAGGTAATCGGGGAAGATCGTGACAACGTCGATCCGCATCCTCACGCCTCCGACAGGTCGAGCAGCCCGGGCGGGGCATCGACGACGATCCGCCCGGCATCGATGTCGACGTCGGGGACCAGCTGCTCGACGAACGGGACAAAGCCGGTCCGGCCACCCACGAGGCGCACCTCCAGCAGGTCCTGCACCGGCCGGTCGTGCAGCTCCACGACGGTGCCCAGCTCGGCGCCCTGCGGGTCCACAACCGTCAGCCCGATGAGGTCCTCGGCATACCAGGCGTCCTCGCCGGCATCGCCGTCCGGTGCGGCACCCAGCAGCTGGGTGCCGCGCAACCCTCGGCGGCCGTACGATCCGCGGCCTCATCGAAGGAGAGCAGGTGAATGCCGTTGTGAACACGATGCGTTCGCAATGTCAACGGGCCGTTCGCCGCAGGCTCGGTCTGGAACGTCGCCCCGACGGCGAAACGCTCGTCGGGTGCATCCGTGTGCAGCCGCACGGTGACTTCTCCCTTGAGTCCGTGGGGTTTACCGATCCGCGCGATCAGAACGTCATTCATGTCTGTCATTCTGCGGTGTCCGCCCACTCGCCCGCACGCATGATCCGTTGCACAGTGTCGTCGTCGGCCAGGACGAGGAGGTCGGCCCGCGCGCCGGGCGCGAGCCGCCCGCGGTCATCGACTCCGATCACGCGTGCCGGATTCGTCGAGGCGGCGGCCGACGCCTGTCGCACGTCGACCCCGTTGCGGACAGCGCGCGCGAAGGCACGGTCCATCGTCAGCGAACTGCCGGCGAGAGACCCGTTCGCCAGCCGCGCCGCGCCGTCACGCACCCAGACCTGCTGGCCGCCGAGGACGTATTCGCCGTCGCCGACGCCGGTGGCGTCGATCGCGTCGGTGATGAGCACGAGCCGGTCGCTGCCGCGCGCCAGCACCTCGCGCAACACCGCCGGGTGCAGGTGGATGCCGTCATTGATGGTTTCGCACGGCACCCCCGCGTCGAGACTCGCGAGCACCGGGCCGGGTTCACGGTGGTGAATGGGGCGCATGCCGTTGAAGAGGTGCGTCGCGAGGGTCGCCCCGTGCTCGAAGGCTGCGGTCGCCTGCTCGTATGACGCGTCGGTGTGACCGACGGCCGCGACGACCCCGGCGTCCACCGCGGCGTCGATCAGGTCGAGGGCTCCGGGCAGCTCCGGTGCGACGGTGATGACGCGCAGGTGACCCCGGGCGGCCTCGATCATGCGGGCGAACGCAGCCAGATCGGGCTCGAGCAGGTGGTCGGGGTTCTGCGCTCCGCACCGCACGTGCGAGAGGAACGGCCCCTCCAGGTGAGCGCCGGCGACCTCTCCGGCATCGGCCAGGTCGGCCGCCCAGCTCAGTTGCTCGCACAAAGCATCGATCGGCGCGGTCACCAACGACACCAGCGAAGTCGTCGTCCCGTGCCCGCGGTGGAACCGCACCGCACTGGCCATGTCGGCAGCGGAGGCGCTCATGTCGTGACCGCCGCCGCCGTGGACGTGTATGTCGACGAAGCCGGGAATCACCAGCGCACCGGCGAGCGACTCGCCGCCGGCAAGATCCGCTCCCACGGCGGCCACCCGGCCGTCCGAGATGCTGATCCCGCCGTCGATGATCCCGTCGGGCGTCAGCACCCGCGCGTCGGTCAGCACTATGTCGCTCATGCCGTCCATCGAACACCACGCGGGACAGTGGCATTCGGCCAGCGTGCCGGGTCGACCCAAGTTGCGCCAAGTGCGGCAAGCTGTGACCGAAGGTGCGTTAAACTTGCGGATATCGCGCACAAACCGTCATCCGTCGACACGATCGACGATCCAGCACCATGAGGTTTGATCTGCGTCGGCGTTGCGAGTCGCAAGCTCCCTGCAACGCCAACGCATCTCAAACTTCCTGTACCTGTCCAGAATAAACTTCCATGAAGGAGTTCGACCGTGTCGCACGTTGCCGCCGAGATCACCAGCCAGCCCGAGGTATGGCGCCGCGCCGCCGAGGTAGCGGCGACGCCCGAGTCCGCCGAGGCGATGCCCGTCGCGGGCGAGCGCGTTGCGATCGTCGGTTGTGGCACGTCGTGGTTCATGGCCCAATCCGCCGCGGTGTTGCGCGAGGAGACCGGGCAGGGTGAGACCGATGCCTTCGCCGCATCGCAGTTTCCGGTCGGCCGCAAGTACGACCGCGTCGTCGCCATTACCCGCTCCGGCACCACCAGCGAGGTGATCGACCTGCTGGAGAAGCTCGGGCCGGACCAGCGTTCGACCGTCGTCACCACCGAGGTCGGCCACCCGGTGGTGCCCCTCGCGACCCACCACGTGCTGCTGGGCTTCGCCGACGAGCAGTCGGTCGTGCAGACCCGGTTCGCCACGAGCGTGCTCGCCTGGTGGCGCGCAGCCCTCGGCGAGGACCTGACCGCGGCCATCAAGGACGCAGAGGCAGAGCTGGCCGCTCCCCTCGCCGACGAGTTGGTGCGTGCCACCCAGTTCAGCTTCCTCGGTGACGGCTGGACCGTCGGCCTGGCCAACGAGGCCGCGCTCAAACTGCGTGAGGCGTCGCAAACCTGGACCGAGTCCTACCCGGCGATGGAGTTCCGTCACGGGCCGATCAGCATCGTCGACGAGCGTTCTGTCGTATGGCTTTTCGGCGATGCCCCCGAGGGACTGGCCGAGCAGGTCGCTGCAACTGGAGCCCGCTTCGTGCAGACCGACACTGACGCGATGGCGGCCCTGACGACGGCGCAGCGCGTTGCCGTCGCACTGGCCGAGGCCTCCGGCAAGAACCCTGACGAGCCCCGTGCGCTGACCCGCTCCGTGGTGTTGTCTTGACCGATCGCGATCTGGTTCTCGCCGTCGATGTCGGCGGGACTTCGATCAAGGCTGCCGTGCTCGATGCGGCCGGCGGCGAGACCTTGCGGCGTGCCGTTCCGACTCCGTTCGACGATGGCCCGGATGCGGTCATCGCTGCGATCCGAGACCTCGTCTCGGATCGCAGCGATGCTGCGGCCTCCGCCGGTGCCCCGGTGCACGCCGTAGGCCTGGTGGTGCCGGGCGTCGTAGACACCGTGGCGGGCATCGCGCGTTATGCGAGCAACATCGGCTGGCACGACGCGCCGTTGCGCGACATCGTCGGCGGTGCGACCAACCTGCCGACCGCAGTCGGTCACGACGTGCAGGCGGCCGGCCTCGCCGAAGCGAGAGTCGGTGCGGCGCAGGGCGTTTCGGACGCCCTCATCGTGGTGCTGGGCACCGGCATCGCGGCCGTGGTGGTTTCCGGCGGCCAGGTCGTGCGAGGAGCCGCCGCCATACCCGGGGAGATCGGGCACATACCGGTAGGTGACCTCGAAACCCGCTGCCGTTGTGGCGCATTCGGCTGCCTGGAGATGTTTTCCTCGGCTCGCGGCGTCGCGCGCTTGTATGCCGAGCGCACCGGCCGCACCGTTGACGCGACCGAAGTCGTCGCCCACCTCGACGACGACTCTGACGCCGCCGCCGTCTGGCAGGTCGTGACCAAGACCCTGGCGCGGGGCCTGGTGGCCGGCGCGCTGATCACCGACCCGGCGCGCGTCGTACTCGCGGGTGGCCTCTCCCAGGCCGGTGACGCGCTCCTGGTTCCGACCCGTGCCGCATTCGAATCCGGTATGCCGTGGCGGCAGGCGCCAGAGCTGGTAGCTTCCCCGCTCGGCGGACGCGCCGGTTTGCTGGGCGCCGGCATCCTGGCCCGCGAGGCGGCTGGAGCAACGCCGTGATCGTGGCGACCTGCCTGAATCCCGCGCTCGACGTCACCTACTCCGTCGCCGCGCTGCAGCCCGGCACGTCGCACCGTGTCCGGACGGTTCGCCGTCGGCCGGGCGGCAAGGGCGTCAACGTCGCGTCGGTGCTGACCCAGCAAGCCGTCCCCGCTCTCGTCACCGGGACCGTCGGCGGACGCATCGGGGATGAGTTGATCGTCGGCCTCGACACCGCCGGGATCGCGCACCGGTTCTCGCCGATCGCAGGAACCACCCGGCAGACCGTGACCATCACGTCCGAGGACGAAGCGACCGTCCTCAATGAACCCGGACCGATCGTCACCGACTCCGAATGGGAAGCATTCACAGCAGTATTCGCTGGTCTCCTGGACGATGCTGAGATAGTCACGCTGTCCGGCAGCCTGCCCGGTGGCGTGCGCTCCAGTGCGTATGCCGAGCTGATCGGCATCGCTCATCAACACGATGCCGTCGTGATCCTCGACTGCGAAGGCGAGTCGTTGGTCGAGGCGCTGCATGCCGGACCCGACATCGTTAAGATCAACGAGCACGAGGCAGCTTCGTCGACAGGCATCGAAACCGACTCCACCAAGGGCGTTTTCGCAGCTGCGGAGGAGTTGCACGTGCTCGGCGCCGTCGAGGTCGTCATCACCCGAGGTGCCGCCGGCGTAGCCGCACGAACCCGCGACGGCCGATTCGTCGGCACAGCGGCGCGCACCGTCAACGGCAACCCGACCGGCGCCGGAGACGCGTTCACCGCTGGCCTCGCCGCTTCGACCGCCGAAGGCGCCGATTGGCCGACCCGGCTGCGTCGCGCGTCGGCGTGGGCTGCCGCAGCTGTCGCGATGCCGACAGCCGGCGAGCTCGACCTGCAGGTCGCCACCGACCACGAGAACCGAACCACGATCGAGGAGATCCCCAAGTGACAATATCCACCACCGCCGATCTCGTTGCCGCTGCACGGGATTCGCGATCGTGCGTTTTCGCCTTCAACGTGGTCACGCTCGAGCACGCCGAAGCCATCGCCGCTGGCGCGACCGACGCCGGACGTCCGTGCATCCTGCAGCTGAGCCACAATTCGATCAACTTCCACCAGGACCCGGCGCCGATCATGGCCGCGACGGTCGCTGTCGCTCGGGCTGCGGACGTGCCACTCGCCATACACCTGGACCACATCACGGACGCCGATCTCGCCCTGCGGGCGGCAGACCTCGGCGCGAGCTCGGTGATGTTCGACGCCGGCGCACTCCCCTACGCCGACAACGTCACCGCAACCGCGGACGTCACCCGCCGCGCTCACGAAGCCGGATTGTTCGTCGAGGCCGAACTCGGTTATGTCGGAGGCAAACCCGACGCTCCGGCGAGCGCGCATGCTGCTGGTGTTCGGACCGACCCCACCGAGGCAAAGGCGTATGTCGCCACCACCGGCGTTGACGCCCTCGCGGTGGCCGTGGGCAGCAGCCACGCGATGACCGACAAGTCGGCATCTCTCGACCACGAGCTGATCAGCGCATTGCGCGACGCGACCGGCACGCCGTTGGTGCTGCACGGCTCCTCGGGTGTCCCGGACGAGCAACTGCGGGCAGCAGTCGCGGCCGGAATGGTCAAGATCAACGTCGGCACCGCGCTCAACATCGCGTTCACCGCGGCGGTGCGAGAGACCCTGGTCGGGTCGGAAAAGGTGGACCCGCGGCCCTATCTGGGCGCCGGACGCGCTGCCATGGCGGCAGAGGTCGAGCGCCTCCTACGGTTGATCTGAGCGCTTCAGACCTGCACGACCTCGATACCGGCGGCTTCGAACTCCTGCACCACCGCGGGGTCAGCACCGTCGTCGGTCAGCAACATGTCGATCTGGCCGGGCGGGCAGATCGTGCAGAACGCACGCTTGCCCAGCTTGCTGCTGTCGGCCACGACCACCACCTGCTGCGAGCGGTTGGCCATCTCCTGGTTGATCTCGCCCTCGTCGTCGTGACGAGTCGCAGCGCCATACTGAGCAGACACCGCGTCGACACCGATGAAGAGCAGGTCGATGGTCATGGCTTCGATCACCGGTCGGGCGAAATGGCCTACCAGCTCAAAGGATTGCGGCCTGATGACCCCACCGATCACGACGACCTTCAGCTGCCGCCGGACCGCAAGATCGCTCGCGATGTTGAGGGCGTTGGTCACGACCGTCACCGAGTGCAGTGCACGCGTCTCCCCTCGGCGAGGTCCGCCCGTGACGACAGGCTGCGCGCCACCTCTGTCGTCGTGGTGCCCCCGTTGAAGCCGACCACCGACTGTGGCTCGATCAGGTTCGCCGCGTAGTCGGCGATCCGACGCTTCTGGTCCGACTGCCGAGCGTTCTTGTAGCGCAGCGGCAGGTCGTAACTCACCGAACCGGCCACCGCACCGCCACGGGTGCGGGATACCAGCTGCTGGTCGGCGAGGTCGTCCAGGTCCCGCCGCGCCGTCGCCGGAGACACACCGAAATCGGTGACCAACTGCTCCACGTCGATGGTGCCGTCCTCGGCAATGCGCTCCAAGATCGCGCTGAACCGCTCGTGCTTGCGCACTACTCACTCCTCGACGTTGACTCAGAACAAGCTATTTGACGATTATTGCTCTAGAAGTCGAAGTTTGCGTCAAAACTCTGCACTTGTCGAGTCAGCTGCGCGCATTCACCCAAGATGCTCCCAGGTATGCCGAAGGGGTATGCCGTGAGCACTGCTCACGACATACCCCTTCGAACGAGTGGTGCTTCTACCTATCGGTTCTGACTGACCGCTTCCTCGAACTCCGCTGCGACCGGCACTCGCTTCGCATCGTGCCAACCTGCGCTGCGTTCTTCGTCAGCGGTCGGTATCGACGATGTCCACTCGGATGTTCTTGCCACCGGAAAGCGCCTTGATGACCTCACGCAGGGCCGAGGCGGTGCGACCGGAACGGCCGATCACCCGACCCAGGTCGTCCGGGTGTACCCGGACTTCCAGGAGCTCGCCACGTCGACCGTTCGAGTGACGCACGGTGACGTCCTCGTCGTTGTCGACGATGGCCTTGACCAAGTGCTCGAGAGCTTCCTCCAGCACGGGCTCAGTCCTCGGACTTGGCACCCGGCGCGGCGAAGCCGGCAGCCTCAGCGGCCTCGGGAGTCTTGAACCACACCTCGGCGACGGTGGACTCGTACCACCGGGAGTCGGTGGTGTGGAACTTCATCGAGTCCTTGTTGCCCTTGACCGTGAACACCTTCGGGTCCGGCGAGGCGCCGTCTTCGAGCGGTGCTGCGGAGTCTGCGCCGTAACCGCCATCGGCGATCGCTGCCGGCGCGGTGGCCTCGTCAGCCTTGGGCTCTTCAGCCTTGACCTCTTCGACCTTGGCCGCTTCAGCCTTGGGCTCTTCGACCTTCGGCTCAGCCTTCTTGCGAGTGGTCGTCGCCGACCCCTTGCCACCCTCGTCGGAGGCGTTCTGCGCGGCAGCCAGGGCAGCCTCGTAGAGGTCCTTCTTGGGCGTCTTCGGCTCGGCGAACCGCTGGGTGCCTTCGGCGCCCGGCTCACCCTTGAACTTCTGCCAGTCTCCGGTCACCTTCAGGATCGCGGTGACCTGCTCGGTCGGCTGTGCGCCGACGCCGAGCCAGTACTGTGCACGCTCGGACTCCACCTTGATGAAGCTCGGCTCTTCCTTGGGGTGGTAGAGACCGATCTCCTCGATCGCCCGACCGTCGCGCTTGGTGCGCGAGTCCATGACGACGATGCGGTACTGAGCGTTGCGGATGGCGCCGAAGCGCTTCAAACGAATCTTGACGGCCACTGTTGTGGTCTCCTTCAACATGTCGAATGAGCAGCGGCGAGACCGGGGTGGGGACACACCGGGGAGCCGTTGCTCGGGGGTAGGCGTGCGACACCGAAGGTGAGAGGGCCGACGGGCGCACAAGTACGAGCGTCATTCTGCCAGAGCGCGGGCCTGGCGCCCAATTGGTGGCCGCCCCATCACCGAGAGGAGTACCTACTGACTGAGAGGAGTACGGAACCGAGCGGGTTCCGTACTCCTCTCGATCGTTCGGCACTCCTCTCGATCAGTGCCTGTGGACAACTTCTGCGAGCATCAACGCGATGGCGTCAGGCTGTCGTGGCATGAACGCGCTTCAACACCTGGCGCAGGGCGCCGAGCCGAATTTTGATCCCGATGAGCTGGCCTTCTACGTCAGACGACGGGCGGCGGAGGTACGACGACTTCGCGGACTCTTCGCGCCCACTTCCATCGAGAAGCTCGCACTGATCACAAATCTCGAGCCGTATGGCGACACTGCCCCCAACTCATGGACCCGGCTGCGGCAAGCAGCGTTCGTGGCAGGCGACCTGACCGGCCTTGACGAGCAGGAGCGCGTCATCCTGTTAGCCATCGCGATGCACCATGCGGCGGAGAAGCCGCCGATCTTCAGTCACGGCACCGCCAGGGCGGTCCTGGATCTGCCGTCCATCGGTCCGGTTCGGCAGCTCATCGAGTTTGCGAAACCGCCAGGCGGGTCTGGGAGGTCACCTCAGGCGCGCAGGCGACGGACGTCGATCGTGCCGACCTATCTGAAGGTGGACGAGTTACTGGTCACCACCATTGATCGCACGATCATCGACAGTGCTCGTGAACGGAGCCTCGAGTCGGCCGTGGCCACTGCCGACGCCGGGCTCCATCGGGAGCTTGCCGACGCCGGATCGCTTCTCGCGCAGGCTCGTGCACTGCCGAAGGGATCGCGAGGATGCAAGATGGCGGAGTTGGCGATGCGTCTTGCTGACGGTCGGTCCGAGTCACCGCTCGAATCGCTGAGCCGGACCCGCATGTTCCAGCTGGGACTGCCGATGCCGGAGTTGCAGGTCATCTTCGACGACGCAACCGGGTTCATAGGCAGAGTGGACTTCTTCTGGCCCCAACTCGGCATCGTCGGAGAAGCCGACGGCCGGGTGAAATTTCGGGTGGCCGACGGGCTCAGCGGTCGGGAAGCCGAAGAGGCCGTGTGGCGAGCCAAGCGCCGCGACGACCGGCTGCTCCGGCACCCCGACGTGCGGAAGGTCGGCCATTGGGACTGGGGCGAAGCGCTGAACTCGACGAAGTTCGCGCAGGTGTTGCGCGATCTCGGGGTGCACGCAGTGCGCGACGGCGGCTGGCCAGTGCCCAACGGCCCACTACCGCGAAAATCACGCGCGGTCTTCCTCTGACCTGCGCCCCCGCCCCCGGTGTTTTCCGGACCGAGAGGAGTAGTAAAGGACCGAGAGGAGTACGGAAATGACCGAAATCCGTGCTCCTCTCGGTCAATCGGTGCTCCTCTCGGTCAAGGAGGTGCCTGCTTAGGACGGGTCGGCGACCTGGCCGAGGAAGAGCGGTGCTCCGGTCTGGGTGTCGTGGATCGCGAAGAAGAAGGCTCGGTCGATCTCGAGCGTCTTCGGCAGCTGTGACGGCGCAGCGCCGGCCTCCATGCCGACGCCGGTTGCCGCTGCGGCCTCGGTCCCGTGCTGGTCGACCTTGACGATCGACTGATGGGTCACTGAGCTGACCCGGATGTCGCCCGGCCGGCCGGCGATGCCGGACAGGTCGGCGCGCACACCGAAGAGTTCGCGCACGCCGAGCGCCTCGAGCGCCTGGACCAGCTGGCTTCGCGTGTCGATCGAGAACGGCGGCATGGTCAGCGTGACCTTCCCATCGGCCTTGCCCTGCACCGCCTTCGCCAACACATCCGCCAGCGTCGTGCGTATGGCGCCGAACGCGCCCGCCGCCGGCAGCACCACCGTCATCGCCAGGCCTCCCCCGACATACGGGATCGTCACGCTCTGCCACTTGTCGCCGGCCGCGACCGGCATCCAGGCCTTTGCCGTCATGTAAGGCACCTTGACGGTGCTGCCGGACGCGGTGGTGAACGCACGCGGGCTGCTCGGATCGTCGAACTCGTCCTGCCAGGACGCCTTCAGGTAGAGGGCGTTGACCAGCTCCAACCGGCTGCGCGGGGTGACGTCCTTGGCGGACAACAGGTCCGGGATCAGTCCGTGGGTGCGACCACTGACCCAGCCGTTGATCTCCTTCAGTGCGCCAGCCGCGTCGTGCTGGTAGTCCACGACGTGCAGCTGCGCGCCATACCCGGTCGCCAGCTCCTGCAAGTAGTCCTTGCGCACCGCCAGCTCCTTGTCCGGCCACAGCGAGTTCGCGGCCTGCACGACCGCCGGGGAATCCTTGACCTTCCCGCTGTCTGTGACCGCCTTGGCCACCGCCGCGTCGATGGCGGTGATGTTGCCGGCCTGCCGCTGCTGGTTTCCACCGAGGACCGTGTCGAGTTGCTGCTGGCTGACGCCGCGGGCGCCGGCATCGGTCATGGCCAGTGCCGTGTAGATCGAGTACGGGCTGATCGAGCCGTTGTCAGTGGGCCCGATCTTGGCGGTCTTGAGCAGCAGCTGCACACCGAAACCGGTCAGGTCCGCGCCGGCCCGCGCGTGCGGACCGGGCGTCATACGGGCGGCACTGACGGCCAGCACGCCATTGCTCCCGGGCGTGACAGTGTCCGTCGAATCACCAGTGGTCACAGGCGATTTGCCGGATTGAGATGACGCGGCCCCTGAGCTCGATGAACATCCCGCGAGCGCCGTCCCGAGAGACACCAGAGCGAGTGATTGCAGAGCCTGCCGACGATTCATCAGTACCCCTAAGTAGTCGTGTGCGAGCCGTTCCCAAGTGAAGACGCACACAGGCGCCGGGAGGTTGCTTCGAGCCGATTCCCTTCGTAACTGCCCGGTAACAATCGTCTCCCGAATTTGGATATGTGTCCGATTTATGTTCCGGTGGGGTGACCGGTCGTGTTGTCCCCCGGCTGGATACCGCTGTCTCAGCAGGAGGAATATCGGCGTGTCGGTGCTTCAGGCGCAACACCTGTACAAAGTCTTCGGTCGACGACCGAGCGAGGTGGTGAAGCGACTCGAAGAAGGCGCTGATGCCACCGAGATTCGCGAGAAGTATGACGTGACACCTGCCGTCATCGACGCGTCGTTCGAGGTCGAGGAAGGCGAGATCTTCGTCGTGATGGGCCTGTCCGGATCGGGCAAGTCCACCCTGATCCGGATGCTCAACGGACTCCACCCGACAACCTCGGGCAAGGTCCTCATCCACGGCGAGGACATCAGCGCGATGAACGGTGCCCAGCTGCGCAAGACCCGCAGCGAACACATCAGCATGGTCTTCCAGCACTTCGCGCTCTTCCCGCATCGGACGGTGCTGCAGAACGCGGCATACGGCCTGAAGATCAAGGGCCTGAAGGAGAGCGAGCGCAACGAGAAGGCGCGCGAGGCGCTCGGCATGGTCGGCTTGGACGGCTGGGCCGATCACAAGCCGAGCGAGTTGTCCGGTGGGATGCAGCAGCGCGTCGGCCTGGCTCGCGCGCTGGCCGCCGAGACCGACATCATGCTGATGGACGAGGCGTTCAGCGCACTCGACCCGTTGATCCGCCGCGACATGCAGGACCAGCTGATCGAGCTGCAGCAGAAGCTCGGCAAGACCATCGTCTTCATCACGCACGACCTCAACGAGGCGATGCGCATCGGCGATCGCATCGCGATGATGCGCAACGGCCGGATCGTGCAGATCGGCACCGCCGAGCAGATCCTCACCGACCCGGCCAACGACTACGTCGCGCAGTTCATCGCCGACGTCGACCGCACCCGGGTGCTCACCGCCGGCTCGATCATGGAGCCGCCGGTCGCCACCCTGGGTCTCGGGAACGGCCCGAGGGCCGCGCACAAGCTGATGCGCGAGCACCAGCAGGCGGGTCTGTATGTCGTGGGACGCGACCGCACCCTGCAGGGCTATGTGATGGAGGAAACCGTTGCCGCACAACGGGATTTGCCGACCATCGAGTCCATCGTCGAGCCGATCGAGACGACCGTGTCCGTCGACGAGCAGGCCGCGCACCTCTTCACACCGGCCGCGAATGTGCGACTGCCGTTGCCGGTCGTTGACGCAGAGAACAAGCTGCGCGGCGTCATACCGCGCGTGACGCTGCTGGCTGCACTCGGTCAGGTGGATCGCCACGAAACCGGTGTCGTCGACACCGAAGACCCGCCACCGGATGACCGCACGCCCGACCTTTTGACCAAGACGACCGCGGGAGGTATTCAGTGATGAGCGAGCGCAGCGAGCGACCAAGGGCTCAGGCTCATAACGACACCCGAGGTACGAGGGGCTCGTTATGAGCACGGTTATGCCGCGGATTCACCTGGGCGACTGGGCCAACGACGTCGTCGACTGGCTCGGTAACCACTGGGGAGGCTTCTTCGACGGCTTCGCCAGCGTGCTGAACAGCCCGGTCAACTGGATCGCCGACGGTTTGTTGCACACGCCGATCGTCGGGCTGATCATCATCTTCGCCGCCATCGCCTGGCTGGCCCGAGGTTGGAAGCTGGCGGTGGCAACCGTCATCGGCTTCCTGCTGATCGACGGATTCGACCAGTTCGCACCGGCTTTGAACACCTTGTCGCAGATCCTGGTGGGCAGCATCATCGCCATCGCGATCTCGGTCCCGCTCGGCATCCTGAGTGCGCGCAACAAGCGGGTCTCGACCGCGATCCGGCCGGTGCTGGACTTCATGCAGACGCTGCCTGCCTACGTCTACATCCTGCCCGGGTTGTTCCTGATGGGCATCGGCGCCGCGACCGCGGTCATCGCCACCGTGATCTTCGCGATGCCGCCCGGAGTTCGGTTGACCGAACTCGGGATTCGGCAGGTCGACCAGGAGATGGTCGAGGCCGGCCAGGCGTTCGGTGCCACACCGCGGGAGGTCCTGCGCGGCATACAGCTGCCGTTGGCGCTGCCCAACATCATGGCCGGTATCAACCAGGTGATCATGCTGGCGCTGTCGATGGTCGTCATCGCCGGTGTCACCGGCGCGCCCGGCCTGGGCTCGAACGTCTTCGCCGCGCTGTCCCGCCTTGACGTCGGCATCGGCGCCGAAGCGGGTATCTCGGTGGTCATTCTGGCGATCTACCTGGACCGGGTGACCGACGGTCTCAGCAAGAGCGAGCTCGGCCTGGTCGCCGAGCTGAAGAAGCTCCGTGGTCGCGGCCGCGCGAAGGCCGCAGTGCCGACCGCATCAGTCGGCTGACTGACACACAGACCAAACCGAGTGGACTTGAACTAATAGAGGAGAGACGAAACTGATGGAAAGCACTCGACGAAATGTTCTCGGCGGCTTGGCCGCTCTGGGCGCCGGTGGCCTGCTCAGCGCCTGTGGCACCGCGGCCTCGTCCGGCGGCGGGGGTTCAACGGGCTCCAACGGCGGCTCCGGCGGCAGTGGCGTGGGTGACAAGGTCGGCCACAAGATCATCGGCATCGAACCCGGCGCCGGCTTGACCATGGCGACGCAGCGGATGCTGAAGGCCTACGGCCTGTCCGACTGGACGCTGCAGACCTCCACCACGACGACGATGCTGGCCGCATTGAAGAAAGCGGTCGATGACAAGAAGCCGATCATCGTCACTCTGTGGCGTCCGCACTGGGCCTACAGCGCGTTCCCGATCAAGGACCTCAAGGACCCCAAGGGCGCGATGGGCAAGCCGGACGGCATCTACGCGGTGGGCACCAAGAGTTTCGCGTCGGACTTCCCCGAGGTCGACGCGATGCTCAAGAACTTCCACATGACCGACGCCGACCTCGCGCCGCTGGAGGAGCAGGTCTTCCAAAAGCACAAGAGCAAGCCCGAGGCGGGAGTCGACGCCTGGATGAAGGACAACAAGGCCTTCGTCGACAAGCTGTCGCAGGGTGTCACCGCCAAGCCCGGCAAGAAGTCGATCAAGATCGGCTACATCAACTGGGACGAGGACGTCGCGACGACGCTCCTGTGGCAGAAGATCCTCGAGGCCAAGGGCTACTCCGTCAAGACCACCCAGATCTCCGACGCCGGCCCGGTCTACGTCGGCCTGGACAAGGGTGACATCGACCTCTACCTCGACGCCTGGCTGCCCGCGACCCACAAGACCTATTGGGACAAGTACGGCGACAACCTGACCAAGATCTCCAAGTGGTACGACAGCGCTCCGCTGACCATCGCGGTGCCGAAGTACATGAAGATCGATTCGCTGGCCGACCTGAAGGGCTGACCTGCTCGCCGACCCGACGAAGGGCACGAATTCGACTGTATGGCGGTCGGTTTCGTGCCCTTTGTCACACCCGCCCCGGCCAGGGAAAAATGCGAATGCGTTTGTCGGTGCGTCCGCGTAGCGTTGACCAACGATGACCACCACCACCGCTTCTCGTGCCGCCGACGGCACCGTCACCCAGCCGTCGGCCACTCCACCGCAGGATCACCGTCGACAGCTCGGCTGGCGGCGGCTCGCCGGCCTACCCACCACGTTCACCCTGGTGGTGCTCGCTGTGGGCACGATCTCGCAGACGATGGGCACAGTGGTCGCCGGTCGATTGGCCGCACACCCGACGAGCACGCTCGTGACGTGGCTGGCGGGCTGCGTTGTCGGCGGCGCGGTGCTCGACACCATCGGCCGCTTCTTCTGGGCCTCCATCATCGACCGCGCCGAAGGCGCGCTGCGTGGCGATCTGCTGGATGCCGCTCTGCACCAACCACTTTCAGCTCTGTCCGAGCAGGCGGTGGGCGAAGTGCTCGACCGGGTCGACGACGACACCCACGAGGTCGGCACACTGCTCCGCCAGCAGGTCTGGCGTCTGTTACAGACGCTCGTCGCGCTGGTGCCGATGTGGCTGATCGCCGGATTCACCTGGTGGCCGGCGTGGCTCCTCTTCCCCGCTATCGCCAGCGTGACCTTTCTGGTCATCAAGCCCAAGCTCGGTGAGCTGGCCCGGCGGAAGGTCGCGGAGGAGATCTCCTGGACCGACCACGCGGCCGCCCTTGAAGAAGGCATCGCCGGCGCCGACGACCTGCGCACCAGCCTCGGCCAGCCCTTCGCTGTTGCCCGGCTGGCCCGCCTGTCCGCCACGATCCACGAGCGTTTCAAGAGCGTGCTGGAGCTTGAGTGGCTCCTCACCCTGCGCGCGAGCGTGCTGCTGCACGGTCTGCTGGCAGCGGTCGGTCTCGTCGGCATCGCGCTCGTCTCCAGCGGCGGCATGTCGGTCGCCGCCGTCGTGACCCTCTTCCTCGTCACGACCACCTTCGTCGGTCAGATCGACATGACGGCCCGGCATCTGCCCGACCTGCAAACCGGCATCGGCGCGCTGATCCGACTGCGGCAGATGTTGTCCGTCGAGCCTGAGCCGACGGATGGCGCAGCACTGCCGGAGACGCCCCTCGACATACGGCTGGACGACCTCGAATTCAGTTATGACGAGGGCACTTTCGCGCTGCGCGAGCTGACGCTGCAGGTCCCCGCCGGCCACACGGTCGCGCTCGTGGGACGCACCGGATCGGGCAAGTCGACGCTGGCTTCCCTGTTGTCCCGTGCGGTCGAGCCGCCACCCGGCATGGTCTTCCTCGGCGGTGCCGACGTGACGACCCTCGACCTCGCAGAGCTGCGTTCCGCGGTCGGCGTCGTCACCCAGCGCACCGAGCTGCTGGTTGGCACACTTGCCGAGAACATCGCGCTCTTCGCGGACATCCCGCGCGCCACGATCGTCGACGCGGTCGACCGGCTGGGGCTGACCGACTGGGTCGACGGGTTGCCCGATGGCCTGGACACAGTGCTCGGCGCCAGCGGCACGTCGTTGTCCGCGGGTGAGGAGCAGTTGGTCGCCTTCGCTCGACTGCTCGTGCGCGACGTGCGCGTCGTCGTGCTCGACGAAGCGACGGCGCGGATGGACCCGCTGACCGAGCGTCGGGTCGTGTCCGCCGCCGAGCATCTGCTCGCGGGCCGGACCGGCGTGCTCGTCGCGCACCGCCTCAGCACGATCGCTCGCGCTGACCAGGTCGCCGTGCTCGACCGTGGCCGACTCGTGCAGAGCGGACCTCGGCAGAAGCTCGCGACCGTCGAAGGCCCGTTCCGCTCCTTGCTGGAGGCTTCTGCCGCGCACGAGATCGAGGAGCAGCAGGCCGAGCACGACGTCGTGCACCAGGTTGGCGGCCGTCGACGCACCGGTCCCCCGCCGGAGCTGGCCGACTCCGGCCACGGGCCGTCGTTGGCACGAGGCGTCGCGCACGCCCTGCGGATCACCCCGAAGTGGGGTGCCGTGGCGATCGGCCTGTTTTTCGGCTCGGCGCTGCTGGGCTCTCTCGGTGCGGTCACCGGCCTGGTCTGGGGCACTGCCGTCGAAGATCTCAAGGAAGGTCACACTCCGACCACCTTGGGAGTCGCGCTGGTCCTGTGCCTGCTCGCCGGTCCGCTGATGCTGTCCGAGGCCATCCGGCGCTACCCCCGCTGGTGGATCGAGGTGCTGCTACGCACCCGGATGGCGGTGCTGATCGGACAGACCCGCGGGCACCGGCTGGCCAAGACTCCGCCCGGCGAGGTCATGGGTCGTGCCCTGGACTCCGACCGGTTCGCGATGTATGCCGACCGCTGGGTCGACTTCATCAACGGCCTACTGATCGCGGTCGTCACGGCCTTCATCGGCGGCACCGTGCTGGCCGGGTTGGTCCTGTTCGGCGTGATGGTCGGCGCAGCCGTCGCGTCCGCGGGTGGACGACCGATCGCCGGACGTTCGGCCGCCAAGGCTTCCGCATCGCGGGCCAACTTCGGCCGCGCCCTCGTCTCCGCGTTGGAGTCGGCACGCACCGTCAAACTGGCGGCACGCACCCCGGAGGTGCACCGTCACCTGCAGCGGGTCGACGGTGGCCGGGTCGACGCCGCCATCTCCGAGCACCGCGTCCGCGCCGTGCTTGATGGAGTGCCGATCATCCTGGTGCAGGTCGGTGTGGTGGTCGCCTGGGCGGCATACCTCGAAAACGTCTGGGGCCTGGCCACCGCAATCCTGGTCGCCAACGCCGTCAGCGGCTTCGACTGGTTCGGCCGGGTGGCCGGCTCCGTCGTGACCGAGGCGCCGGGCGCGCGGGCCTGGCAGAAGGCCACCAGTCGCTTCGCGGGCGGTGTCGACCTGGTCGACCTCTCCCCGGACATCAACCTGCTGGCGGGCACTGCGCCCGCTCCCCCAAAAGTCGAGCGAAACCCGTTGCGAGAGTTGACGGTTCGCGACTTCTCCGCCATACACGACGACGGCACCATCGGCGTCAGCGGCGTGGACCTGACGGTCCGGCGCGGCGAGTTCGTCCTGCTCTTAGGTCAGATCGGCTCGGGCAAGTCCAGTCTGCTCGGCTCGCTGGCAGGCCTGCTGTCGCACAGCGGGTCCCTGCAGTGGAACCACGAAGAGGTCGCCGACGCGCAGGCGTTCCTGCGTCCCGCGCAGGTTGCCCACGTCGCCCAGGTGCCGCGCGTGCTGTCCGGCACCTTCGCCGACAACGTGCAGCTCGGACACGACCGGCCCTTCGACGAGCCGATTGCGACCGCCCGGCTGGCACCCGACGTAGAGGCCGCCGGTGGCGCCGACGCCGTGATCGGTCACCGTGGCGTGCGACTGTCCGGTGGACAGGTTCAGCGCTTGGCGCTGGCCCGCGCACTGGCGACGCAGAGTGAGCTACTGCTCGCCGACGACGTGTCCAGTGCCCTGGACGCCAGCACCGAGATCGAGTTGTGGGCGGCGTTGCGCGAGCGGCACACCACGGTGGTCGGTGCGACCTCCAAGCGGGCCGCGCTCGCCCAGGCCGACCGCGTCGTCGTGCTCGTGGACGGTGCGATCACCGATATCGGGCCGTGGACCGAGCTGCGAGGCCGCTGGGATCACCTCGCCGGCTGACCCGCGCCGACCCAGCGACCGTCGCCGGTTATGTACGAGATCCCGCCCGATTCCGGCCCTACCCAGCGACCGTCGCCGCTCAGGCACCGGTCGTGGCGTGCCGCTCCAGGAAGCGATAGACCTCGGTGTCGTCGACGCCGGGGAAGACACCGGGCGGCATCGCGGCCAGCAGGTGCGAATGCACCCGCGCCGACGGCCAGGCCTGCCCCGACCAACGCTCGGCCAGACCACTCGGTGGCTGGTTGCAGCAGCTCGGGTCCGGGCAGCGGGACACCGCGCGCTCGGTGGTCTCGCGTCCGCGCATCCATTTCACGTGGTGGTAGGGCACGCCGACGTTGACCGCGAAGAGTCCGTCCTTGGTGCGGTCGATCACGGCCGTGCACCAATACGTTCCGGATCTGGTGTCGGTGTAGGCCTGGTAGGCCTGCGAGAGGTCCGGCTGCTCGAAGACGCGGCGGGCGGTCCAGGAGCGGCATACCCGCTGGCCTTCGATCGCACCGGTCGGATCGGTCGGGAAGCGCACGCCGTCGTTCTCGTAGGCCTTGTAGACCACGCCGTCCTGGCTGATCCGCATGAAGTGCACCGGCAACCCCAGGTGCCGGGTCGCCAGGTTGGTGAAGCGGTGGGCCGCGGTCTCATAGGACACGGCGTAGGCGTCGCGCAGGTCCTCGATCGCGATGTCCTTCTCCGCCTTCGCGCGCCGCAGGAAGTCGACGGTCTCCCCTCCGGCATCAGCAGCGCGGCAGCGAAGTAGTTGATCTCGACCCGCTGCGACAGGAACTCCGCATAGTCGGCCGGCGGTTGGTGCCCGAGGATCAGGTGCCCGACAGCGTGCAACGCCAGTGACCGCGAATCATGTTGTCCTGCTTCGGGTTGCGGCAGATAGATACGCCGGTTGTGCAGGTCGGTGACGGTGCGCGTCGAGCCGGGCAGGTCGGAGGTGTGCACCAGCTTGTAACCCAGGTGCCCGGCGATGCGGTCGACCGCGGCGCGACTGATCGGGCCGCCCGGGTGGTGGATCGCCGTGAGCAGCTTGCCCGCCTCTTCCTCGATGTCACCGAAGTAGTTGTCGGCGGCGCGCATCCGCTCACGCAGCTGTGCGTTGGCCCGTCGCGCGTGCTCGGGAGTGGCGGCGCTGTCGGCTCGCGCGGAGGCCATCGCCTCGTGCATCCCGACCAGCGCCTCGAGCGCCTCGGTCGGCAAGCGGGGGCTGACCTTCACCCGCGGCAGGCCCAGCGACTCGTATGACGGCAGGCGTTGCGCACGCTCGAGGCGGATCTCCAGGGCGGCACGCCGGCTCGGCGGCGCGGTCGACAACAGCTCCGCCAACGGGGTGTCCAACTCCTGAGCCAGTGCCGACACCACTGACAGGCGCGGCTCGCGCTTGCCGTTCTCGATCAGCGACAGGGCCGATGTCGACATACCGATGGCCTCGGCAACATCGCCGAGCGTGCGGCCGGCTTCCTGCCGGACGTGTCGCACGCGGCGGCCGATCGTCAGGGCGTCGGGGGCGTTCGAGACCTCCTTCACGGTGGTCTTCGGATCGGGATTGGTCAGTCGCCCCGGATCGGATCGGGGTGTGGCCGGGGTCACAGAAGACGTGTTTTTGACACGCTTCCTATCGGTTGAGGTTGGTGAAACTCGCGCCATGTGCAGACAGTATCGCAAATTGTGCGTTTTTTTAATCGATACTTGCTGTCGTTCGGGTTGTAGTTACCCCAAAGTAGAACGCATCGAAGCACCGCACCATTGCGAAAGGACCGCAGGAGCTATGAGCACCGAGCAGCAGCAGCCGAGCACCACCGAGCAGGAGACCGCCCTGCAGAACGACTGGCACAGCAACCCCCGCTGGGCCGGCGTCAAGCGCGACTACACCGCCGGCGACGTCGTCAAGCTGCGCGGCTCGGTCCAGGAGGAGTTCACCCTCGCCAAGCGCGGCGCGGAGCAACTGTGGGACAAGCTGCACACCGAGGACTACGTCAACGCGCTGGGCGCGCTGACCGGCAACCAGGCCGTGCAGCAGGTCAAGGCAGGTCTCAAGGCCATCTACCTGTCCGGGTGGCAGGTCGCCGGTGACGCGAACCTCGCCGGCCAGACCTACCCCGACCAGTCGCTCTACCCGGCCAACTCGGTCCCGGCCGTCGTGCGCCGCATCAACAACGCGCTGATGCGCGCCGACCAGATCGAGTTCTCCGAGGGCATCAAGACCGTCGACGAGTGGGTCGTGCCGATCGTCGCGGACGCCGAGGCCGGCTTCGGCGGCCCGCTCAACGCCTTCGAGTTGATGAAGAACATGATCGCCTCCGGCGCCGCCGGTGTGCACTGGGAGGACCAACTGGCGTCGGAGAAGAAGTGCGGCCACCTCGGTGGCAAGGTGCTGATCCCGACCCAGCAGCACGTGCGCACCCTGAACGCCGCCCGCCTCGCCGCGGACGTCTCCGGCACCCCGTCGGTCGTCATCGCCCGCACCGACGCCGAGGCCGCAACCCTGCTGACCACCGACGTCGACGAGCGCGACCAGGAATTCCTGACCGGTGAGCGCACCGCGGAGGGCTTCTACAAGGTCCGCAACGGCATCGAGCCCTGCATCGCCCGTGCGAAGGCGTATGCCGAGTACGCCGACCTGATCTGGATGGAGACCGGCACGCCGGACCTCGAGCTGGCGAAGAAGTTCGCCGACGCGGTCCACCAGGACTTCCCGGACCAGATGCTGGCCTACAACTGCAGCCCGTCCTTCAACTGGAAGAAGCACCTGGACGACGACACCATCGCCAAGTTCCAGCGCGAGCTGGGCGCGATGGGATTCAAGTTCCAGTTCATCACGCTCGCCGGCTTCCACGCCCTGAACTACTCGATGTTCGACCTGGCACACGGCTACGCCCGCGAGCAGATGTCGGCCTACGTGAAGCTGCAGGAGCAGGAGTTCGCCAGCGAGGAGCGCGGCTACACCGCCACCAAGCACCAGCGCGAGGTCGGCACCGGCTACTTCGACCTGGTCTCCACCGCCCTGAACCCCGACAGCGCCACCACGGCGCTGAAGGGCTCGACCGAAGCAGCTCAGTTCTGATCGGCTGCTTCACCTGGTCAGCCTGACGGTCGACCACCCCTAACTACCCGAGGTTGCGTAGTCACCTGGCTCCGGCTGCGCAACCTCGGGTAAACCCAAATCTCACCCCACGAGCAACTAGTAACAACAAGGCAATTCGCAACCCGGAAAGGACACCTGTCATGTGTGACACGCACGGCACTCCAGTGGTGCACGGCACCAAGCACCCACGCTTCGACCAGATTGTGACCCCGGAAGCTCTTGCCTTCGTAGCCACACTCGACGGCGCATTCGCCGGCCGCCGCGCCGAGCTGCTCGCCGAGCGTCGCCGCCGGGCCAAGGACATCGACGCCGGCGCCGACCTGGACTTCCTGCCCGAGACGGGCGCGATCCGTGCCGACCCCACCTGGAAGGTGGCGGCGCCCGCACCCGGCCTGTCCGACCGTCGCTGCGAGCTCATCGCACCGGCGTCCCCCAGCACCGCGGCACACGCGATGAACTCCGGCGCCTCCACCTGGCTGGCCGACCTCGAGGACGGTGTCGCGCCGTCCTGGCAGAACATCATCGACGGCCAGATCACCCTGTATGACGCGATCCGCGGCGACCTGACCTATGAGTCATCCGACGGCGCGACGTTGACCACCGATGGCAACGGCCCGACGATCATCATGCGACCGCGTGGTTGGCACCTGTGCGAGAAGCACATCACCATCGACGGCCGCCCGATCTCGGCATCACTCTTCGACTTCGGTCTCTACTTCTTCCACAACGCGAAGCAACTGATCGAGAACGGCGCCGGGCCGTATTTCTACCTGCCGAAGATCGAGTCCCACCTCGAGGCCCGGCTGTGGAACGACGTCTTCGTGCTCGCTCAGCGCGAGCTCGGCATACCGCAAGGCACCATCCGGGCGACGGTGCTGATCGAGACGCTGCCGGCGGCATTCGAGATGGACGAGATCCTCTACGAATTGCGTTCGCACTGCAGCGGATTGAATGCCGGTCGCTGGGACTACATATTCAGCTACGTGCGCACCTTCGCGCACCGCGGCAACGAGTTCGTGCTGCCCGACCGCGACAAGATCACCATGACCACCCCGATCCTGCGGTCGCTGACCCAGCTGCTGGTCGCCACCTGCCACAAGCGGTGGGCCTACGCGATCGGCGGCCCGGCAGCGGTCAACCCGACCGGCCAGGACGAGGAGTCACGGCACCGTGCCCTGGCGCAGGTCACCGCTGAGAAGCAGCGGGAGGCGACCGAGGGCTTCGACGGCTCGTGGGTCGCTCATCCCGCGCTGGTGGAGACCTGCCTGGCGGCATACAAGAGCATCCTCGGCGACCGCACCGACCAGCGTTCGCTGCGCCGGGCGGCCGGGGTCACGGCACGCGACCTCACCTCGCTCGAGGGCGTGCAGCAGACGATCAGCCTGAACGGCGTCCGCACCAATGTGTCGGTGGCGTTGCGCTACCTGGCCGCGTGGGTCGACGGAAAGGGTGCGATCACCATCGACAACTTGATGGAAGACGCTGCAACCGTTGAGATCTCGCGCGCCCAGCTGTGGCAGTGGCTGCACCACGAGTCGCAGCTGGCCGAGGGCCCGCACGTGACTCGCGAGCTGTTGGACCGGGTGATCGATGAGGAGATGGCCAAGCTGACGCGCGGCCTCGACGCGGACGCGACTCGGCCTTATGAAGCGGCACGTGAGGTGCTGGAGGTGACCGCGCTGGGCGACTACCTGCCCGGCTTCTTCACCAACTACGCCTACGTGCGCTACCTGACCGAGCAGGCGCTGCGGATGAAGCAGCCCAACACCCGCGAGGACCTGCGCCAGTCCGAGCAGGTCGCACCGGCCGAGGGCGCTTCGGCCGAGCCCGCCGCCTAACCACACCCGACCCGACCCGACCCGAACGGACACGAACCAGCACACCCTCTCGCCGAGAGGACAGGCAAACACCGACAGGACAGTCGATTCGGGGCTCTGAGCAGCCGAATCGCCTGTCCTGTCGGTGCACGGGTGTCCTCTCGCTGAAGGGGTCGCGAGCGGGCGGGCACGGGCGGACCGGGCAGGGGTGTCGGTGAACGTGCGCCGGCATTCACCGATGTGGGACCGTTGGCGCATGACGCTGCGTATGCCGAGTGAGACCGCCCCGCAAGAGCGCATCTGGATGGCGTTCCCGTCCCAGGGCTACACGCTCGGGGACACCGAAGCGGAGGCCGACGAGGCACGCTCCACCTGGGCCTCGGTCGCCCATGCGGTGCTGGAGTTCGAGCCGGTCACGATGGTCGTCGACCCGGCCGACGCCGAGGTCGCCCGTCGCTACCTGTCGGCGGACGTCGAGATCGTGCACACCTCGCTCGATGACGCGTGGATGCGGGACATCGGCCCCACCTTCGTGTATGACGAGGGCGCTCTCGCCGGTGTCGACTGGACCTTCAACGGCTGGGGCGCGCAGGACTGGGCCACCTGGGACAACGACGCGAAGGTTGCGTCATACGTGCTGGAGCAGGTGGGCGTCGCGCGCATCGAGTCGTCAATTGTCAATGAGGGCGGCGGTTTTCACGTCGACGGCGAAGGCACTGTGCTCGTGACCGAGACGGTCCAGCTCGACCCGGGCCGCAACCCCGGAGCAACCAAGGCCGACATCGAGGCCGAGCTGGCGCGCACCATCGGCGCTACACACGCGGTGTGGTTGCCACGCGGTCTGACCCGCGACTCGCAACGCTTCGGCACCCGGGGTCACGTCGACATCGTCGCGGCGATCCCCTCCCCCGGCGTGCTGCTGCTGCACGACCAGCGCAACCCCGATCATCCGGATCACGTTGTGATGCAACAGATCGAGATCGCCCTGCGCGACACGACTGACGCCGCCGGACGCAGCTGGGACATCCGCAAGGTGCCGGCGCCGGCCGTGATCGAGGACGACGAGGGTCCGGTCGATTACAGCTACCTGAACCACCTGGTCGTCAACGGCGGGGTGATCGCCTGTTCGTTCGGTGATGCGAACGACGAGGAAGCGGCAGCGGCATTGGCCGACGCCTACCCCGGCCGTCGCGTCGTCACCGTGGATGCCCGGCCGCTCTTCGCGCGTGGTGGTGGCATCCACTGCATCACCCAGCAGCAGCCGGCTCCATCGGTTTGAGCGGCGGGACCTCGAGACGCTCGTCCCTCGCTCCTCGGCCACCTCTCGGCGGGACCTCGAGACGCTCGTCCCTCGCTCCTCGGCCTCCTCTCGGCGGGACCTCGAGACACCTGGTCTCGATACACCTCCCCCGCTTCACTCCTCCGGCACCCTTCGAGACGCACGACGCTCGACCCGCAGTAGGGGTTAGGTCGCGAAAGCTGCTCGAGCGGTCAATCCCGCGCGGGTAACAGTGCGCGCGTCGACCGGTCGCGACGTGTCCACGTCGATGCGGAGCCCGAAGCCGAAAGCACTGGCATTGCGCTCAATCCAGTCCCAGTCGAGGTCCTGCTGCACGCCGGTGCCAGCACCGTGCACCGGGTGTCTCTGCCCCGCGCGCACCCGATCGTCGTGTCGGCGGCGGGCTGTCGCCGTCGGCAGGTCGCACCACACGTGCGGCACGACGTTCGGGTCGAACCCGGCCCGGCGCAGACCGTCGGTCACCTGTTGGTGATCGTCGCGCCACCAGATGTTCTCCACCACACCGCCGACCGGCGACGCCGCCAGCAATTGCCACAGCAGCTCACCCGCCCCGGCTCCGAGGGGCGAGCCATGGCCGCCGGTCCCTTGCAGCGCACTTCGCACTTCAGGCGTGCTGTGCTCGAAGATCGTCTCTTTCACCATGTCTTTGGAGAACAGCGGAACGTTGAGCTCGGCCGCCAGGCGCGGAGCCAAAGTGGACTTACCGGAGCCAGGAATCCCGTTGACGAGCAACGCTATCCGCGGGACGCGGTGCGGGGCGTATGCCGACGCCGGCCACTCGTCCCGGGTCACGGCGTGCATCACGTGGTCGCGCCAGGCGGCACCGTCCGATCCCGGCAGCCACAACATGTCTCGAACGAGCCCCTCGCGCCGGAAGCCGAGTGACCGCAGCAGTCCTGCGGAGGTCGAGTTGCCCGGCCGGACATTCGCTTCGAGCCGGTGCAAGCCCATCCCCTGCGGGGCGGCGGTGAAGGCGACGTTGATGATCTGTCGGAGTCCGTCGGCGAAGAGCCCTCTGCCGACATACGGGTCGTAGGCGTCATACCCGAGGACCCCGCTCTGGAAGCGGCCGCGAACGACGTTGGTGACGTTGACTTTCCCGACGATGCCGTGGCTGCCTTCGGGGTCGGTCGCATGGATCAGGAAGGTGCGGTGCTCCTCGCTCTGCCGATCGAGGTGCCAGCTGATGTCATCGGGATTGACGGGGTTCCACACACCGATGCGCCTGGCCGACTGTTGCACCGCCGACCGATATGCCGTCACGTCCTCGCGGCGCACGGTGTGCACCCAGACTCGTCGTCCGGACGATCGCAACGGAGGAAGTCGCCAGCTCACGATGCTGCTCACACCTGCCGGCCGCGCAACACGACCTGCTGCGGATCGGACAACGTTCCGATGTCTTCTCGCGGGTCGGACTGGTAGACAACGAAATCGGCGCTCTCACCTTCGTCCAGGCCGGGGCGGCCGAGCCACTCCCTGGCACCCCACGTCGCGGCACTGATCGCTTCGAGGTTGCTCATGCCGGCGCGGGTCAGCTCGGCTATCTCGGCGGCGGCGAGGCCGTGCGGCAGCTGACCGCCGGCGTCCGTGCCGACCCAGATCGGCACACCCGCTTCATGCGCGGCTGCGATGGTGTCGAACCGCCTGGCATAGAGGTCGCGCATGTGTGCGCCGTATGACGGGAACTTCGCCTCCCCGGCTTCGGCGAACTTCGGGAAGTTCTCGATGTTGACCAGGGTCGGCACGATCGAAATCCCTTGCTGGGCAAACAGATCGATCGACTCCGGCAGCAGCCCGCTGGCGTGCTCGATGCAGTCGGTGCCGGCTGCTGCGAAGTCCAGCAGCGACTCCTCCCCGAAGCAGTGTGCCGTGACGCGCGCTCCTCGTCATGCGCAGCGTCGATGGCCGCCTTGAGCGCCTCACGTGGCCAGCACGGCGCGAGATCGCCGCGGTCACGATCGATCCAGTCGCCGACCAGCTTCACCCAGCCGTCGCCGCGCCGGGCCTCCTGGCGGACGTAGGCGACGAGGTCTTCGGGCTCGATCTCGTGTGCGAAGTTGCGGATGTAGCGCTTGGTCCGGGCGATGTGCCGTCCTGCTCGGATGATCCGCGGCAGGTCCTCGCGATCGTCGATCCAGTGCGTGTCGACGGGCGATCCGGCGTCACGCAGCAGCAGCGCACCTGCTTCGCGATTGCTCACCGCGTGCTGCTCAGTCGTCTCTTTGTCCACGCCTCCGTGCGCCTCGAGCCCGACGTGGCAGTGGGCGTCGACCAGGCCAGGGAGCACGAATCCCCGCACGGACTCGACGCTTTCGGTGGACTGCGGCGCGGACCAGCTGACCCTGCCGTCGATCACCCACATCTCGTCACGAACGTCCTCGGGCCCGACCAGAATACGGCCGGTAACGTGCAGCACCGGTGAATCACTCGCCATGGCTCGACCCTATCCGCAGACCCGCGCCATACGGGTGCACCCGTGGGGCGTGTGCGTCAACAGGTCGGGACGCCGGGGAATCGACTGCCGTTGGCGCTAGCACTGAGGTAGGTGGCGCTCACCCAGACGTTGCGGTCCCCTGAGCTGTCGTCCGTCTTGAGCCACCAGTTGCTGTGCTTCCCCCGGAACGAGTGCCCGACGCTCAACACCTGGCAGGAGAAGTGGCGCTTGCCCTTGTGCAGCACGCCGACCTCATGCCACGCGACCGGCACAAGGTAGGTGGGTGCGTCTGCCCGGACGTTCTGATACTTCGCGTCCGTCGCCTGCAGTGTCCGCTTCGGCTTCGGTGTCGCCGTCGGTTTGGCCGGCGCCTTGGGCTTCGACGGGTGGTCCGGTTGCGGCTTCGCGCCCCCGGCGTAGCGGAAGACACCCGTCACGGGCGACGGCTCGCTGTCCAGGCCAGCGAGGTTGAGACCCGCATCATGGTTCGCTGCCTGCACGACCAGTCCGGCACCGAGGTAGATCGCGGTGTGACCTGGGTAAATGACGATGTCTCCGGGCCGGTCGGCCCGGTGTCGCCGGTGCGAATGAAGCCGTGCGCGGTGAGCTCCGAGGGCATCGCCCACGTGGCGCCGGCGCCGAAATCCGTTCCGGTTGCTTGAAACCAGGCCCAACGCACAAGCCCCGAGCAATCGAGCCCGACGTTGTTCCGGTCGTCGAAGTGTGCGCGGCCTTGGTCCTGCACGGCGCCGGTCGACGGTCCCGGAGTCGCTTGATGTCCACCGCCCCAGGAGTAAGGAGTCCCCGCAAGCAGCGGTGATCGCCCGGTTTGCCGACGCACTCGTGGCGCCATACGCGTGGCAGTTGCTCATCGCGTGGGCCGGTGTCTGGCCCAGCGTCATACCTCCGACAATGACCGCCGTGCCGCACATGCCTGCAGCTGCGATGCCAACCAGCTTCTTCACGCGTTCCCTGAAATTCGTCTTCCGCAAGTGCGGCGCGTTCAAAGTTGCTTGACAGTCGCTTCGCGCCTGGCCAGCAACTTTGCCCACATCCGTACCTGCTCTATTTCTGACTCACGGCACTAGTTCGTTCGGTAGACGCACCGTCGCCAGTGGACGGTTCCACCGGCAATACGCGGGTGCCTGCGGCATACTGCGCCCGATCGATCCAATGACATCACCCAGCGCATCGGAGGCATATGGCTGTCCGGCAGCGGGGGCGTGAACGACAAAACGACGAGCTCAAGGCGTTCATCAGCGCCCGGAACGGCAGCGCCTCGACCTGTCTCGAGCCGGCGCCACGGCGCATCCAGACCCGGTCATTCCGGCGGGTCCGATGACAGTTGAGATCACTGTGTCGGGCGCCCGCGGACCATGGACGCTCCAGGTCGCGGCGGACACCTACCAGCTCGGCTTCGGTTGGACCGACTGACTCACGTGCGGCCCGGGCGGCGGCATAGCCTGGACTATGTGTGCGCGACGCAATGACGGCATTGAGGGGTTCATCGCCGCGCGCAACCAGGACCTGCACCACGACGCCTACCTGCTGACCGCATCGCAGCAACGCTCCGAGCAGCTCGTCGCAGTTGTGCTCGCCGAGCTGAGCCGCGGACGGGTCGACCTGGCCCAAGCCGCCTCCACCGCCCGACAACGTATGGCGCGAGCGGTCGCGCAGCTCGACGAGACCACTCCAAGCGACCTGAGCGACCTGCCCGCCCGTTTCCGGCCTGTCGCGGCGCTCACCACCCGCCAGCGCGCAATCCTGACCATGCGCCTGGTCGACCACCAAGACCAACGCTGCACCGCGCGATCACTGGACTTGTCGACCTCGGACATCAAGCAGTCGTATGCCGCCATACCCGCCGAACTCGTCGACCGAACCACACCGACCGACCTGCGGCAGCTCCTCGGAGATTTCGGCGATCTTGCTGAATTCCCAGACACCGCAACGACTCTCGCCGCCATGCGAGCGGTCCCACCACCGCCGCACCGCCCCTGGTGGACCTACGCTGCCGCCACGCTGGTCATTGCACTGGCCGTCACCTCCCTGTGGGCCAGCCAGGCCCGGCATACCGACCGGTTGCGGAACGCGGTCGTTCTCAACCAGATCCACGGGAGCCACTTCCCGGCATACACCCAGGGTTACCAGCTCATCGACATCCGTGAGGTGCAACCTGGTCACACTGCGACGATGAGTCTCGGTGCACAGGACGCCGTTGTGATCGAGTGCGCCACGGGCCAAGCCGATCAGACAGTCGTCGCTCGACTGTCCAGTCGGGCGACCGGTGAGTTCGACACCTCGTGCTCCACCGCTGGCAGTCAACAACACCTGGCCCCGGTTGACGGACAGACCCACCTGGCCATCGACGACTTCAGCCGAAAGGAATGGCCCGTCGCGATCTACCGACACCTCACCTGGGACGAATACCCGGTCGCACACATGGATTTCATCGTTCAGGACGACCGGACCCTGGCCAGCGCGCGGCCGGCGGACGCCACCGGCCATCCGATCCCGCCGGTGACCGCCGGAAAGGTGCTCACGTTGCGCGGCGCCGGTGGTCACGTTAACGGCAGCTTCACCGCGGCTCTGAGGAAGCCCGCTGGACGGGGAAACACCGTACCTGTTCTCTCGGCGTTGCTCTCACCGACGACGACCGGGCAGTTCAAGCTCCTCGTCGATCGCCGAGCACCTGAGGCGACGACCGCCTGTGGCACTCTCGACCCGCCCGTTTACGGACAGCAGCGCACCGGGATCTGCTCGATTGTCGATCGGCAGGTCCCACAGGTGGATTACCAGGACTGGGGCACCCTCAACAGCGATGCCCGGACGATGACGATCGAGTTCACGGTCACGCACGCACTCGGCCCGTGGACCCTGCAGCTGGTCTACGACACCTACCGGACCCACGCCTACGGCGCGGTAACGCCGGACTGACCCCCGGCCGCCTCGGGACCGGCATACGCTGAACGACATGCGTGGGCGAGACCACAAGGACGAGCAGCTCGAAGAGTTCATTGCGGCCCGCACCCAGGATCTGCACCACGACGCCTACCAATTCACGGCTGCTCAGCAGCCCGCCGAGGAGTTGGTGATCGCCGTTCTGGCCGCCATGCGACGCGAGCGCATCGACATGGCGCAGGCCGGCACCGAAGCCAGACTGCGGATGGCTCGGGCCAGCGCCCGGGACAACACCCCGACCCAGGACAGCGACGCATCCCAACTGGCGGCCCGATTTCAGCCGCTGGCGCGGCTCTCCCCTCGGGCGCGTGCGGCGCTCGTGCTGCAGGTGGTGGACGGCTACGACGACCGCGAGACCGCGCGCGCCCTGCAACTGACCTCCCGCACCACTACCGAAGCGCTCGAGTCCGTTCCGTATGACGAGCTGCCAGGCACAACCCCGCACTCCGGCGAATTGCGTTCTCTACTCGAAGATTTCGGCGACCTCGCCACCTCGCCCAGCGCAAGCACCACACTCGCTGACGTCCGCGCTGCGCCTCCCCCACCACGACGCCCGTGGTGGACGTATGTCGCCGCCCTCCTGGTCATCGCGCTGACGGTTGGGACCGTTGTCATCTCGCAGCGCACGCACGACGACTGGCTGCGGACGCCCGACGGCCTCAACCATGCGCACGGCACGCACTTCCCGGCATACACCCAGGGCTACAAGCTGGTCGCCATACGCGATCAGGCACCCGGGGCAGCCGAGGATTACGGCCTCGGCTCCCAGGACGCCGTGGTGATCGGCTGTGCCAAGAAGCAGTCCGACCAGACGTCCATCGGCCGGCTCTCGAGCGAGCTCATCGGCGATTTCGACGTCTCTTGCTCGGCACCCGACGGGCGACAGCATCTGACTCCGGTCATGGGTCAGACCGTGCTGGCCATCGATGATTTCAGCCGCAAGCAGTGGCCCGTCGCCGTCTACCAACATCGTTCATGGGACGAATACCCCGTCGCACGCAAGGATTTCACCGTCGAGCACGACAAGACTCTCACTGATCTCCGGCCGACGGACAACGGCGGCAATCAGGTCCGACCCGTTGTCCCCGGGGCAGTCCTCACCCTGCACGGCACCGCTGATCACCCGAATGGCACCTTCACCGGAAGTCTGAGCGTGCCGAGTGCCCGCGACCACACCACGCCGATGTTCACGGCACTGCTGTCCCCCACCACCACCGGACAGTTCCAGCTCCTGGCCGGGAGCCAATCACCCTTGACGAACTGCGGATCGCGGGACCAGGTCTTCTACTCCGGGCGGCAGGACTACAAGACCTGTTCGCTCGTCGACCGACAGGTGCCACAGGTGGACTACAGGGGCTGGGGCGACTGGGGCGGGTTCCCGGAGTCCGGCAAGACAATGACCGTCAGATTCACCGTCAAGCACGCACTCGGACCATGGACCCTGCGACTCGTCTACGACAGTTACCGGACCACGGAGAACGGTGAGTTTTTCACGCCTTGACCGGCTCAGTCCTGATCGACGGACTGACTGCGTCGGGGCACCCCGGCATACGCTGGACGACATGCGGGTGCGAGACCACCAGGACGGGCAGCTCGAAGAGTTCATTGCGGCGCGCACCCAGGACCTGCACCACGACGCCTACCAATTCACCGCCGCACAGCAGCCCGCCGAGGAGTTGGTGATCGCCGTTCTGGCCGCGATGCGACGCGAGCAGATCGACATGGCGCAGGCCGGCTCGACGGCGCGACTGCGGATGGCCAGGGCCAGCGTCCGGGACAACACCCCGACCCAGGACAGCGACCCATCCCAGCTGGCGGCCCGATTTCGGCCTCTGACACGGCTCTCCCCGCGACAGCGCGCCGTGCTCGCACTGCAGGTCGTCGACAACTACGACGAGCGCGAGACATCCCGCGTGCTCCGTATGACGACACGCGCCGTCACCGACACCATCCGTTCGATCCCGTATGACGAACTGCCCGGCGCCTCACCGCATTCCGGCGAATTACGTTCCCTACTCGAGGATTTCGGCGACCTCGCCACCGCGCCCAGCGCAAGCACCACACTCGCCGACGTCCGCGCCGCGCCTCCCCCACCACGACGCCCGTGGTGGACGTATGTCGCCGCCCTCCTGGTGATCGCGCTGACGGTTGGGACCCTTGTCATCAGCCAGAGTCGGTACGAGGAATGGGCGCACAGCCCTAAGGGCCTCAACCACATCCACGGAACGCACTTCCCGGCATACACCGAGGGCTACAAGCTGGTCGCGATACACGACGTGAAGCCGGGTCCACCAGCTGAGTTCTCGGTGGACGGCAGTGGCGCCGTGACGATGAACTGCGCCGATCTACGTCCGGGACTCGGCATATCGAGCTCCAGCGAGCTCAACAGCGGCACCTACTTCAACGCCGCCTGCAGCGCCAAAGCGCAGCAACCGCAACTCATTCCGGCCGGCGGTCAGACCTCGGTCTCGATCAATGACTCCAGCCGGCCCAGCTGGCCGGTCGCTGTCTACCGCAAAGTGTCTTGGGAGGACTATCCCGTCGCCACCGGGCACTTCGTGGTTGCGCGCGACAAGACGGTCGACGCTCTTCGTCGGCAGACGGGCAGGAACGGTCAGCGCATCACTCCCCTGGCAGCTGGCACGGTGCTCACGATGCGCGGACCCGCTGGGAGCCCGAACGGAACGTTCCGAGGACAACTCGAACTGCCCGCGAGCGCCGGGGCGACAGAGCTGGACATCACCGGCCTGCTCTCCCCGACCACGACAGGTCGCTTCCGCGTCCGGCTGAACGGTCAAGCGCCGTGGATGAACTGCGCCTCCAGCAACGTCACCAGGATGACGCTGCACCCCGACGATTGGTGCGGCCTCTACGACCGGCACATCCCGCAGGTCGATTTCAGCACCGTGGACGCGTCGTCGACCCTGCGCACCCGACGGATCACCGTGGAACTATCGGTCCAACACGCACGTGGTCCGTGGACGCTGCAGGTCGTCGCAGACCGGTACAAGACCGATGCAAGTGCAGTAGACGACGGCGCGAACGGCTGAGCAGGTCAGTCCTTGTCGGCACCCGGGCCGAGGAACTTTTCAAAACCCTTGGGAAGCTTGAGGTTCGAGAAGTCCTGCTCCTCCTCCTGCTGCCCGAACGCGTTGCCCATGGCCTTGTCGCGTGCATCGCTGGCCTTGCTGGCGGCCGCCTGCTCCTGCTGGGCGCGCTTGGCGGGGTTGCCGCTCTTACCCTTCTTCTTCGGCTGCTGCTTGGCGCGCTTGCCACCACCGCCGCCGGGCATTCCCGGCATACCGGGCATGCCACCGCCACGACGCATCTGCCGCATCATCTTCTGCGCCTGACCGAACCGCTCGAGCAGCTGATTGACCTCGGACACGGTCGTGCCGGCACCGCCGGCGATGCGTGCTCGGCGAGAGCCGTTGATCTGCTTCGGGTGCGTGCGCTCGAAGGGCGTCATCGAGCGGACCATCGCCTCGACGCGGTCGAACTCCTTCTCGTCGAGCGCGTTGAGCTGCTCCTTCATGCCCGCCATACCGGGCATCATGCCCATCAGCGCCTTGAGGTTGCCCATCTTCTTGATGGCCTGCATCTGCTGCAGGAAATCCTCGAAGGTGAAGTCCTCCTCGTCCATGAACTTGCGCGCCATCGCGGCGGCCTGGTCACGGTCGAAGGCCTTCTCGGCCTGCTCGATCAGCGTGAGGACGTCACCCATGTCCAGGATGCGCGACGCCATCCGGTCGGGGTGGAAGACCTCGATGTCCTTGGTCTGCTCACCGATCGAGGAATACATGATCGGGCGCCCGGTCACCGACGAGACCGACAGCGCCGCACCACCGCGTGCGTCACCGTCCAGCTTGGACAGCACGACACCGGTGAAGTCGACGCCCTTCTGGAACGCGAGCGCCGTCTCGATCGCGGCCTGGCCGATCATCGCGTCGATGACGAACAGGACCTCGTCGGGCTGGATCGCCGCGCGTATGTCGGCAGCCTGCTGCATGAGGTTCTCGTCGACCGCTAGCCGGCCGGCAGTGTCGACGATCACGACGTCGTACTGGCGCACCTTGGCCTGGCCGACGCCGGCCTGGGCGACCCACACCGGGTCGCCATACGACTGGGTGCCTTCGGTGCTCGCTGTGTCATGGCCGCCCTCGTTGCCCCGCTCGGGCGCGAAACACGGCACGCCGGCGCGCTCGGCGACGACCTCGAGCTGGGTGACGGCGTTGGGGCGCTGCAGGTCGGCGGCGACCAGGACCGGGAAGTGCCCTTTGTCGCGCAGGTGCCGCGCCAGCTTGCCGGCGAACGTGGTCTTACCCGAACCCTGCAGGCCGGCCAGCATGATGACCGTCGGCGGCCGCTTGGCCAGCTGCAGCTCACGCGTTTTGCCGCCGAGGACCTCGACGAGCTCCTCGTTGACGATCTTGACGACCTGCTGCCCGGGGTTGAGCGCAGCGCTGACCTCGGCGCCGAGCGCTCGCTCGCGGATGCGGCCGGTGAACTCGCGCACCACGGGTGTCGCGACGTCGGCGTCGATCAGAGCGAGCCGGATGTCGCGGATGGTGGCGTTGATATCGGACTCGGAGAGACGACCCTTGCCCCGGAGGTTCTTGAAGGTCGACGTCAGGCGGTCGGACAGGCTGTTGAACACGCCTGCAAGGTTAACTGACGTCACATGCGTCGATGAGCGCGCCGATGAGCCGTGCCACTTGCGGCGGAGCGACGCCGGTGCCGTCGGGTGTCGTCAGGTAGAACGTGTCGACCGCCTGGCCCGCGTAGGTCGCCACATGGGCCGATCGGATGGCGAGCCCCTGCGCCGCGAAGGCCTCCCCCAGGTCGCCCAACAGTCCGGCCCGGTCCAGTGCACGGACCTCGATGACCAGCGCATCATCGGACGCTCCGGACACGACCGTCGCACGGGACGGTGCGGCGCCGACCGCCGGAGCGGCCTGCCCGGTGCGCCCGCGCGGACGTCTGCCCTCCTGCAGGCCGCGGATCAGTTGATCCTCGTCGGGCAGATCGGCCAGCGGCACCTCAACCCGCCAGGTGTTGTGCGCGATCCCGTCTGTCGTGCGGACCCGGGCGGAGCGCACCGTCATACCGAACGACGCGAGGAGGTGCGCACACGCAGCGAAGAGTCCCGGCCGATCGCGGTCGGCGATCTCGATGGTCGCGCCGGACGGCGTCGGCGTGATGGCGATGTATGGCGCCCCGGCCGTGACCCGCGCACGGACGTCGCCGGCGAGTGGCTCGGTTGCTTCCGAAAGGCGCGGGGACCGGCCGTCGAGCGCGGCACGCGCGTGCCGGCCGAGCCGTTGCACCAGCTCGGCACGCCACGACGTCCAGGCCTTGGGACCGGCCGCCAGGGCGTCAGCTTCGGTGAGCGCCATCAGCAACTCAAGGATGTCGAGACGTTCCTCGACGGCGGCGACCAGCGCGGCGACGGTCCGCGGGTCGTCCGGGTCGCGGCGGGTGGCCAGCTCGACCACGGTGAGGTGCTCACGCACCAGCAACTCGATGATCTCGACGTCCTCGGTCGCGAATCCCATTCGGCGAGCGACGTTTCCGGCGACCGGCGCACCCTCGGTGGCATGGTCGTGGACGCCGGCGATCTTGCCGATGTCGTGCAGCAGCGCGGCGACCAGCAGCAGGTCGGGCCGTTGCACCCGATCGCGCAGCGCTCCAGCGCGCACGACGGTCTCGATCAGGTGCCGGTCGACGGTGTGCCGGTGGACCGGGCTGCGCTGCGGCCGGCTGCGCACCGGCGCCCACTCGGGCAGCCAGGCGCCCACGACGCCGGTGAGATCGAGGGTCTCCCACAGCTGCGTCAGGCCGGTCCCGGTCGCAAGGAGATCGATGAATGCGTCGCGCACCTCCTCCGGCCACGGCTCGGCGAGCAACGGCAGCGGCTGGGTGAGGTTGTTGACGGTGCTCGGACCCAGTGGCGTCTCCAGCCGGGCGGCCGCGGTCGCCGCGCGAAGGAGCATCAGCGGTCCACGACGGTCCATCTCCCGGGTGCCCAGCACGACCTCACCGTCGTGCCGGTAGAGCCCGTGACCGAGCGGATGCAGCACCGGGCGGCGGGGTCCGGTGCGCAGGGTGCGCGCCCGTTGCGACTGGCCGGCGCGCCGTGCCGTCCCGTCCAGCGCGTAGGAGATGGTGCGTCCGGCCTGCACCACCGAGGTGAGCAGCGCGTCCGCGTCGTGCTCGCCGAGCAGGGCGGCGACGGCATCCTGGTCCTGTCGGCTCAGCCGGTCGCGGCCCCGCCCGGTCACCAGGTGCAGCGCATCCCGAACGTCGAGCAGCCGGTCGTATGCCGCGTCGACGCCGCCGTGTGGCCGGTCCGCCAGCCAGCTGGATGCCAGCGCACGCAGCACCGTCATGTCCCGCAGTCCGCCCGCGGCCTCCTTCAGGTCCGGCTCCAGCTCGTGCGCCAGCTGCCCGTGCCGTTCGTGACGAGTGTCCAGCGACTCCAGCACCTCCGGCAGTCGCTTGCGCGCGTTGGCCCGCCAGTCGTGCGCAATGCTCTGGCGCACTTGAGCGACCAACAGCGGGTCGCCCGCGCCGAGTTCGATGTCGAGCAGACCGACCGCGGCCGTCAGGTCATCGGAGGCGACCGCGCGGCACTCCTTCGGCGTCCGCAGGCTGTGGTCCAGCCGAACACCCTTGTCCCACAACGGATACCAGATCCGATCGGCCAACTCGCTGATCGCAGACGTCGACATGCTGCGCCCGTCGTGCAGCAACACCAGGTCGAAGTCCGACAGCGGTCCGCTGTCGGATCGGGCGATCCCGCCGACGATCGCGAGCGCCACACCGTCGTCCGGCACCGGCGCCGCGCTCGTCGCCTCCTTCCACAGTTCCGCGAGCAACTGCCGGTTGTATGCCGCCAGCCGGGCGCGCCGCCGCGCGCCCTCGCCCGGGATCGCGAACTCGCGAGTCCCCGCGAGATCGAGACGCTCCTGGTCAACGGTCATGGTGTGGGCACCCTTCTGGCGAGTGGCGAGAGCGCGTTCCTGACGACAAGCGGACGCCGGCGAGACGACGACCAGATCGGAGCCGGCGCGCCGCGAGCTCGCGAGCGGGAGCCGGCTCCGATCTGCGAGGAGTCGAGCAAAGAGTTACAGCGCGCCGTCGCCGTGCTCGCCGGTGCGGACGCGGACGATGTCGTCGATCGGCATCACCCAGACCTTGCCGTCACCGATCCGACCGGTCTGCGCGGTTTTGACGATCACGTCCACGACACTGCCGGAGTCGAGGTCCTCGACCACGACCTCGAGCCGGATCTTCGGGACGAAGTCCACGGCATACTCGGCGCCGCGGTAGACCTCACTGTGCCCGCGCTGACGGCCGTAGCCGCTGACCTCGCTGACCGTCATACCCGTGATGCCGTAGGCCTCCAGCGCTTCCTTGACGTCGTCCAGCCGGAACGGCTTGATGATCGCGGTGATGAGTTTCATGCGTCCACCTCTTCCTTGTCTGCGCGGTGCGCGGCGCGCTCGGGACGGTGCCCGATGCGGCTACCGCTGAACAGGTTGCCGAAGTCGTATGCCGTCTCGGCGTGCTCGGTCTGGTCGACACCGAGTGCCTCTTCCTCCTCCGGGACCCGGAAGCCCATCAGCTTGTCGAGTACGAAACCGATGATGTAGGTGACGACGAACGAGAAGATCAGCACGAAGAATGCCGCACCGGCTTGCACACCGAGTTGCAGGAAGCCTCCGCCATACAAGAGGCCCTCCTGGGTGCCGGTGCCGTTCGGGCTGCCCTTGGTGGCCAGCAGGCCGATCAGCAGGGTGCCGGCGAGACCGCCGACCAGGTGGACGCCGACCACATCGAGGCTGTCGTCGAAGCCCAGCTTGAACTTCAATCCGACCGCGAGGGCGCACAGTCCACCGGCGACCACGCCGACGATCAGCGAGCCGATCGGCGAGACCGTCGCACAGGCCGGGGTGATGGCCACCAGGCCGGCGACCACGCCGGATGCGGCGCCGAGTGAGGTGAAGTGGCCGTCGCGCAGCCGTTCGACGGCGAGCCAGCCGAGCATGGCGGCTGCCGTCGCGCCGAGGGTGTTGACCCAGACTCCGGCGGCCAGCGAGCCGGCGGACAGTGCGGACCCGGCGTTGAAGCCGAACCAGCCGAACCACAGGATGCCTGCGCCGATCATGACCAGCGTGATGTTGTGCGGCCGCATCGCCTCGCGGCCGAAGCCGATCCGCTTGCCGAGCACCAGGGCGAGCGCCAGGCCCGCGGCACCCGCGTTGATGTGGATCGCGGTGCCACCGGCGAAGTCATAGGCTCCGTGGCCGTTCAGGAAGAAGCCGCCGTTGGCGATCCAGCCGCCGGTGTTCGCCGCGAACTTGTTGAACGCGAAGACCCAGTGGGCCGCGGGAAAATAGACCAGTGTCGCCCACACGACGGTGAAGACCGTCCAGGTCGCGAACTTCGCACGATCGGCGATCGCACCGCTCACCAGCGCAACCGCGATGATCGCGAAGACGACCTGGAAGGCGACGAACGCCGGTCCGGGGATCGTGCCGTATGTCGCCGTGAGCACTCCGTGCAGCCCGAAATGGTCGAACGGGTCACCGAGCCATCCGCCCGCGTTGTCGGCGCCGAACGCCTCGGAGTAGCCCCACAGCAGCCAGACGACCCCGATCGTGCCCATGCTGATGAAACTCATCATCATCATGTTGAGCACGCTCTTGGTGCGGACCATGCCGCCGTAGAACAGCGCAAGCCCAGGAGTCATGAAGAGCACGAGGGCGGCCGCTGCCAGTACCCACGCGGTGTCTCCCGAGTTGGGTGTCGCTGCCGCTGCAGCCAAAGATGTAACAGTCATGCGAAAGACCTTGTCAATGCAGGGTTTCAGCCAGGACCCCGTCCGTGTTACGGCTACGTTGCATCTCGCGCTGCGTGTTAACACCACGTTTCGCCCGCAACTACTGGTCGACTGACTCATGAAGCGGGTCGAGTAGCAGCGGAGGAGCGAATCGAGGCCCCGCGCATAATGGCCGTATGACGTCGCTCGCCCTTCCGGCACCGGTGCGCCGTGTGCACGACGCGGTGCGTCACAAGGCTGCCGTGCAACTGCGCGAGCGTGTCGCCGGCGAGGATGCGACCCGCCGCGCCGACGGCATCTGGGGCAAGACCGGCGATCGCTGGTTCACCCCCGACGATCCGATCTGGCGGGTGCACCTGGACGCGTCGATGTTCGTCGCCGGGATCCGGGCGCTGCTGCTGCAGTCGCTGCATCCGTTGGCAATGGCCGGTGTCGACGAGCATTCGAGCTACCGGGACGACCCCTGGGGCCGGTTGCAGCAGACCAGCAATTTCATCTCGACGACGACGTTCGGCACGATCCCGGACGCGCAGCGACTGCTGGCGCGGGTGCGCGGCATCCACCGCCGGGTGCACGGCAGCTTCGAGGGTGTGGAGTACCGCGCCGATGACCCGCGATTGTTGGCCTGGGTGCACGTGGCCGAGACGGACAGTTTCCTCACCTGCTACCGCGCGTTCGGCGGCGGAACCCTCACGGATTCCGAGGCCGACAGGTATGTCGCCCAGATCGGTTCGGTCTCAACCCAACTCGGTTTCGACGGCGCCCCGACGACGGTCGCGGGCCTGCGAGAGGTCCTTGCGTCATACCGGCCGGAGTTGCGGAGCACGCCCGCCGCCCGAGCGGCGCTGCACTTCATCCTCTGGGAGCCGCCGCTGACACCATCAGCCCGGCCGGGCTACCTGAGCCTTGTCGCGGGCGCGGTCGGGACGTTGCCGGCATACGCGCGACGCATGCTGGGCATTCGCACCCCACCCGGCAGTGCCGCGCTGCTGCGCGGCGCCGGCAACGTCGGAGCCGCGGGTGTGCGCTGGATGCTGTCGGACCCGCAGGTGCAAAAGGATCGCCGCGTCAATCAAGCCACCGACGCCTCTCGCCACAGGTGAGAAAGAGGCGACAGCGCTGATCCGGCGAGCGCTGAGCGAGCCGACGCGCCGACGCAACGACGACCGAAAAGGATCGGGGCGTACAACGAACTCGTTCGTGTACGCCCCGGTCCTTTTCGCGAGGAGTGAAGTCCGAGGACTCAGTCGAGTACGGCGTCGACGAATGCCTTGGGGTCGAACGGCGCCAGGTCATCGGCGCCTTCCCCGAGGCCGACCAGCTTGACCGGCACACCCAACTCACGCTGCACGAGCACGACGATGCCGCCCTTGGCGGTGCCGTCCAGCTTGGTGAGCACCACACCGGTGATCTCGGCGGCCTGCGCGAAGACCTCGGCCTGGCGCATGCCGTTCTGGCCGGTGGTGGCGTCCAGCACGAGCAGGCACTCGTCGATGGGGCTCTGCTTCTCGATGACGCGCTTGACCTTGGCCAGCTCGTCCATCAGGCCGACCTTGTTGTGCAAGCGGCCGGCGGTGTCGATCAGCACCACGTCGACCTCGTTGTCGCGACCGGCCTTCACGGCATCGAAGGCGACGGCAGCCGGGTCGGCGCCTTCCTTGGCCGAGCGCACGGTCGGCACACCGACACGGGCACCCCAGGTCTCGAGTTGGTCGGCCGCAGCGGCGCGGAACGTGTCCGCTGCCCCGAGCAGGATGTCCTTGTCCTCGGCGACCAGGACGCGGGCGAGCTTGCCGATGGTGGTGGTCTTGCCGGTGCCGTTGACGCCGACGACCATGATCACGGCCGGGCGGTCACCGACCCGGGTCCCTGCGATCCGGCGATCCATGTCGGGACCGACCTGCGCCAGCAGCTCCTCGTGCAGCCAGCTCTCCAACTTCTCGGTGGTGGGCGCACCCTCAACCTGCACTCGACGCTTCAACCCGTCGACAATCTCGGTGGTGGCGTCCACTCCGAGGTCGGCACCGAGCAGGGTGTCCTCGACTTCCTCCCAGACGCTGTCGTCCAGCGTGTCGCCGGAGAGCGCGGTGAGCAGGCCCTTGCCGAGAGCGTTGTTGGAGCTGGCCAGCCGCGAGCGCAGTCGCGTCATCCGCCCTCGCGCCGACTCGGGCCGCTCAACCTGAGGTTCAGCTTCAGCCGGAACCGACTCGACGACGTCCGTGGCGTCGGCCGACGTGTCGGCGGCGGGGGCCACCGGCTGCGCCTGCTGCGCTGTTGCCGACCCGGCGCCTTCGGTGGCCGGCTCCACGGTCGGCGTGCTCGCGGCGGACGCGGTGGCCGCACCGCCGGGCGAACCAGTCGCCGGCCCCGCGGTCGAGTCCTTCGGCGCGGGCTTGACCGGTGGTCTCGGCGACGCACCCTTACTGGTGTCGATCGTCGAGGTGCCGCCTGGCTTATAAGTATTGGCGGTGCGGGTCTTCGCCTCGCGCGCCGGCGGTGGCGGCGTTACCTCCGGAGCCGACTTCTTACCGCCACCTCGCAGGTAGCCGACGAGCAGCCCGAGACCGGCGAGAACGACGACCGTGATGATGACAAGGATTTCCCAGAGCGAGTCCACGTCGACATCATCCCAAATGGATCAGCGGACCGGGCGTGGTGCCACCCGGGAACCTGCACAACCGCGCTACGGGCGTCATCGCCCGGCGTGTCACTCCGAGTCGGACTCGGAGCTCACCTTGCGCCCACGTCGCTCAGTCACCGAGCTGACCATGCCCTCGGCGCGCTCCGTGAGCAGCTCACGGCCCTCCCGCCGAGCGGGCACCGCGACCAGACCAATGACCGTCCCTGCGAGCGCAACACCGATGACCAGCGCCAAGATCAACCACACCATGAGTTGATTGTCCAGCCTGAGTCTGTGATTACCAAGTCAAAACCCTTGGTATGACGGGGAAAGTTGCCCAATTCACGTCATCCGGAACGTGAACGCCCGTCAAACCCCGATTCGCGATGGAGCGACACGGCACCGGATTGCGTCATACCCTGCGTTCCGGTGGCTGACGTGGGATGCACGGCACCGGCGCCTTCGTTACCCTCATCCCGACGCACCCCGACAGAAGGATCAGCTGTGACCAACTATCCGAACGACCCCAACCAGCCGGGCGGCTACGGCGAACAGCCGAAGGACGGGTCCGGCGACGGCTCGGGCAACAACCCGCAGTACGGCTCACCCCAGTACGGCGCACCTCAGGGCGACCCGCAGTACGGTGCCCCTCAGTACGGCGCCCCGCAGTACGGCGAGCCCCAGCAGGGTGGCACTCCGCAGTATGGCGCGCAGCCCTACGGATCCCCACAGTACGGCGCTCCGCAGCAGGGTGGCAGCCCGTATGGCGCTCAGGCCCCGCAGGAATACTCCAAGGCCACGATGATTCTGGTCTTCGGCATCCTCGGCTTCTGCTGTTTCATCTTCGGCGTCGTTGCCATCGTCATGGGTCGCCAAGGCTTGCAGGAGATCGACCGGTCCAACGGCGTGCTGACTGGCCGGCAGAAGGTGAAGGTCGGTTACATCCTCGGCATCGTCTTCACGGTGCTGAACGTCATCGGCATCATCTACCAACTCACTGCGAAGAAGTAAAACTTGCGCGAAGAGGCCGGTCACCGCACTAGCGGTGACCGGCCTCTTCGCGCAGGGTCAGTCCTGGTAGAGCCAGTGCCCCCACGGGGTCCAGCGGTAGACGGTGAAGACCAGCATCGCCAGTGCAAACACCGTCGTGACAATTCGTGGCGTCGGCAACAAGATGGCGGCGGCGTCGCCACGCGCCCGACGCACGAACCACCGCACAATCAGGACAGCACCACCGCACAGGATGAACACCGCAGCGGCATTGCTCAGCAGCGCGTCCACGACGTGACCGCGGGTGAGATCGTTCATCGCGCGCAGGCCGCCGCACAGTGGGCACGGGTGGCCGGTCAGCGTCAGGAACGGGCAATACGCATAGGAGCCGGACCGGTGCGGGTCGTAGAAGTGCAGCATTGCCATCGCCGCAACGCCACCGACCGTCGTCAGCAGCGGCCCGCGGACACGCTGCGCGAGCGGCACGTCGGTGGTCTCGGCCGGGCCGAGCTCGGTGGTTGTCACTCCCCCAGATTAGGCCACTTGCCGTCAGCCCGAATGACCGCCGAGCAGCGTCATGAACGGCGTGACCTCCGCCGGCAGGTCGACGCCCGGGTCCCGACCCGCGCGGGACGGCGTGAAGCCCGCGACTGCGTCGCCGTCGGTGGAGACGACGTGTGCAGCCAACTCCGCCGCCGCACGCGCGACCCGATTGCCGAGCTCCCTGCCGTCCACGCCGCCACCGAAATCCTCGGTCGCAGCGAAGACACCGGTCGGCATCACGACCGCACGCAGGTGCGACAACAGCGGCCGCAGCGCGTGGTCGAGCACCAGCGAGTGCCGCGGAGTGCCCGCGGTCGCTGCGATGATCACCGGCATACCGTTCAGCGCGTCGGCGTCCAGGGCGTCGAAGAACATCTTGAAAACGCCGCTGTAGCTGGCAGCGAAGACGGGCGTCACGACGACGAGTCCGTCGGCCGCTGAGACGGCGCGCCGCAACTGGTCGAGACGCGCCGTCGGCATACCCGCTGTCGCCATCATGGTGGCGAGATCGACTGCGTATTCACGCAATTCATAGGTCTGTATGTCGATCGCCTCGCCTCGCGCGCTGACTTCAGCGTCGACCGCGCCGGCGATCTGGTCGGCCAGCAAGCGGGTGCTGCTGGGCTGGCTGAGGCCCGCGGTCAGGACCACGAGACGGTGCGTCATACCGCAGCCTCCTCTGCCTGCTCGAGACCGGCGGTCGCGCTGATCACCTTGCGGTGCGGCGAGTCCGGACCTTCGGCGACCAGGGACGCGTGGCTCGGCGGGTTGCTCGGCACGTGCGCCGGGCGACGCGCTTCGAACTCGCGACGCAGCACCGGCACGACCTCCTTGCCAAGGATCTCGATCTGCTCAAGCGCCGCCGCCAGCGGCAGGCCGGCGTGGTCGACCAGGAACAGCTGGCGCTGGTAGTCACCGACGTAGTCGGCGAATCCGAGCGTGCGCTCGATGACCTGCTGCGGTGTGCCGACGGTCAGCGGGGTGTCACGCGTGAAACTCTCCAGCGACGGGCCGTGACCGTAGACGGGTGCGTTGTCGAAGTACGGCCGGAAGGTGCGCTTGGCCTCGGCTTCGGTGTCGGCCATGAAGACCTGACCGCCGAGTCCGACGATCGCCTGGTCCGCGGCTCCGTGGCCGTAGTGCTCGAAGCGCTGCCGGTAGAGACGCACCATCGCCTGGGTGTGCTCCTTGTTCCAGAAGATGTGGTTGTGGAAGAAGCCGTCGCCGTAGAACGCGGCCTGCTCGGCGATCTCGGGGCTGCGGATCGAGCCGTGCCAGACGAACGGCGGCACGTCGTCCAGCGGCGCCGGCGCCAAGGTGTAGCCGTGCAGTGGCGTGCGGAACTCGCCCTCCCAGTCAATGGCCTTCTCGCGCCAGAGCCGACGCAGCAGGTGGTAGTTCTCCACGGCCAGCGGGATGCCCTTGCGGATGTCCTTGCCGAACCACGGGTAGACCGGACCGGTGTTGCCGCGGCCGAGCATCAGGTCGACGCGGCCGCCGGCGAGGTGCTGCAGGTAGGCGTAGTCCTCGGCAAGCCGCACCGGGTCGTTGGTGGTGATCAGTGTCGTTGCGGTGGACAACTGCAGGTTGGTCGTCTGGGCGGCGATGTTGGCCAGCAGGATCGGCGGGTTGGCCGGCGCGACGAACGGCGGGTTGTGGTGCTCCCCCGTCGCGAAGACGTCCAGGCCGACCTCCTCGGCCTTTTTGGCGATGGCGACCATCGACTGGACCCGCTCGGCTTCGGTCACCGTGTGACCGGTCGTCGGGTCCGTGGTGACGTCACCGATGGTGAAAACGCCGAACTGCATGCGACTCACTCCCTGATCTCGAAGTCTCTCAAATTTTAACTAACTGCCACCATAACGGACCCTCGCCTCGATCTATTCCAGCCGGCCGACCGGCCGATCTCACCCAGCCCAACCCCTATGCCGAAAGGACAAACCCCTTGGCCGAGAGGACACCCGTTCACCCAGAGGACATCCGATATGGGGCCTCGCGGGGCCCCGCAGTGCCACATCCGGTGTCCTCTCGACCGTCGCCTGTCCTCTCGGCAAGCCCCTTTACCGAGAGGACACCCGTTCACCCAGAGGACGCCCGATTCAGGCCTTCGCAGTGCCACATCCGGTGTCCTCTCGATCGTTGCCTGTCCTCTCGGCAAACCCCTTTACCGAGAGGACACCCGTTCACCCAGAGGACATCCGATATGGGGCCTCGCGGGGCCCCGCGGTGCCAAATCCGGTGTCCTCTCGACCGTCGCCTGTCCTCTCGGCATATGACGAGAGGCGCGTATGACGAGAGGCCGGTATGACGAGGCGCCGACCCCGTCATACGAGGTCGGCCCCGTCATACGACGGCATGATCAACCCGCTAAATGATCACCCAGAGCAGCGAGGTGAGGGCCAGGCCGACCACCGAGATGATCGTCTCCATCACCGACCACGTCTTGAGGGTCTGCACGATCGTCAGGCCGAAGTACTCCTTGACCAGCCAGAATCCCGCGTCGTTGACATGCGAGAAGAACAGCGACCCCGCGCCCACGGCGAGCACGACGAGCGACAGATGGGTCGAGGACAGGCCGACCGCCAGCGGCGCGACGATGCCGGACGCGGTCACCGTGGCGACGGTCGCCGACCCGGTGGCCACCCGAATCAACACGGCGATCATCCAACCGAGCAACAGCGCCGACAGGCTTGCTGCCACGGCGAACTTGCCGATCGCAATGCCGGTGCCACCGTCGAGCAGCACCTGCTTGAAGCCGCCACCGGCGCCGACGATGAAGGTCGCACTGACGATGGGCTTCAGGCTGTCGCTCAGCTTCTCGGTGATCGTGTCGAGCGAGAAGCCGACCGAGGTCCCGAAGGTCACCATCGCCATGAGCACTGCCAGGAGCAGGGCGACCACCGGCTCGCCGATGAACTGCAGGAAGGGGTAGATCCAGGCGCTCTCGCTCATCCAGACCTCGGCGGCCGCGCGGATCAGCATGAGCACCACCGGGAAGAGAATCGTTCCGATCGTCCAGCCGAACGTCGGGCGCCGGGTCACGGCGGCCGAGCCGTCGGCCGGAGCAGCCTCGACGCTGTCCTGGGCCTTGTCGACACCGCTGTCGGCCACCAGATTGCCGCCGGCACCGGCGGCACCGATCGGCACCATGCGGGCGGCGAGGGTCGCGAAGAGCGGGCCGGCGATGATCACGGTGGGGATCGCGATCAGCAGACCGATCGCGAGCGTGGTGCCGACATCAGCGTGCAGGTTGGCGATCGCCGCGAGCGGGCCGGGGTGCGGTGGGATGAAGCCGTGCAGCACCGACAGACCGGCCAGCGCGGGTATGGCGAGTGTCATCGCCGGCTTCTTGGACCGCTTGATCGCCAGCATCACCACGGGGATCAACAGCACCAGACCGATTTCGAAGAACATCGGGATCCCGATGATGAACGCGATGAGCGCCATCCGCCAGGGCAGGGCACCGTCGCCGCCGGTGAGGATCTTGTCGACGATCTCGTCGGCGCCTCCGGAGTCGGCGAGCAGTTTGCCGAGCATCGCACCCAGCACGATCAGCACGCCGACGTTGCCGAGCACCGCTCCCACGCCGGTCTCGAACGACAGGGCCACCTTTTCCAGGCTGATGCCGGAGCCGATGCCGACGAAGAGACAGCCGATCGTCAGGGCGAGGAAGCCGTGCATCTTCAGTTTGATGATGAGCGCCACGATGATCGCGATGCCGATCACGGTGACGACCAGGGCCTGTGTGTCGTGGCCGGCCCATGGCTCATGGATTTTCTTGATGGTGTCGTCGGCCGCGACCAAGGACACCGGATGGAGCAGTGTTGTCATGAATCTCTCCGTTTTTCAGGGGTTCTCGAGTCAGTGGAGTGCGGCGCAGAAGGCAGCGGCGTTGCGGGTGATTTCCGACCAGCGGGCGTTCTCGACGTCGGAAGGTGCCACCACCGACGTGCCGGCCGTCACGGCAAGGGCGCCTGCGGCAAGGAAGTCGGCCGCGTTGTCGGCGTTGACACCGCCGGAGGGCACGAGCGGGACGTTCGGGAAAGGACCATGCAGATCCGAGAGGTATGACGGGCCGACCGCGCGTGCGGGGAAGATCTTCACGACGTCGGCACCGAGTTCGACCGCGGTCATCACCTCGCTGGGTGTCAGCGCACCGAGCACGACCGCGGCCCCGGACCGGTGTGCAGCCTCGACGATCTCGTCGGCGTGCGGCCCGAGCCCGGGAGTGACGATGAACTGGGCACCCGCCGCGACGGCCGCCTGCGCCTGCTCGCCGGTGGTCACGGTGCCGGCGCCCACGAACGCGCCGGTCCGGGACGCCGCCTCGGCCGCGGTACGCAGCAGGTCGGTCAATCCTGGTGTGGTGAAAGTCAATTCGAGGACGCGTATGCCGCCGGCCGACAGCGCGTCGGTCAGCGCGACCACGTCGTCGATCCGGGGTGCCCGCACGATCGACAGGACTCGATCCTTCGCGAGGGCCTCCAGCACCTGCGTCGCCATTTCACTCACAGCGGTTTCGTCCCTTCATCGGTCCGGCGCAATGCGCGCCCTGGAAGTTGGTCGGTGCGTTGTCCGGTCTCGATCACGGCGCGGCCGTTGACGAAGACCCAGTCGATGCCGTCGGCCTGCTGCCGCGGCTGCTCGAAGGTCGCGGTGTCGTTCACCCGGTCGGGGTCGAAGAGGACGAGGTCCGCGGCATACCCCTCGCGCACCAGCCCGCGGCGGTCCAGCCGGAGCCGCGCGGCAGGCCGCCCGGTCAGATGGTGCACACAGTCGACCAGGTCGAGCACGCCCAGCTCGCGCACGTAGCGCGCGAGAAAACGCGGGAAGGTGCCCCAGGCACGAGGATGCGGGCGATCCCCGACGAGGATCGCGTCGGAGCCGCCGCAGTGGGTGCGATGCGCCATGATCGCCTGCACGTTCTCCTCGTGGCCGACGTGCTGCAGGATGGTGGTCGCGAGCTTGTCCCGGACCAGCAGGTCGAAGAACACGTCGGTGGCGAGTTCCCCTGAGGCTGCCGCGATTTCGGCGATCGTGCGGCCCACTCGGTCGGCGAGGTCCGGGTTGCCGACGCCGCTGATCTGGATGGTCCGCCAGTCGGTGACGCAGCCGTGGCAACCGTCGGTGCCGACGTGCTCGATCTCATGCCCGATGCGATCCCGCGCCGTCGGGTCCTGCAGTCGCCGCAACAACTCGTCCGGACCGCCGGTGGTCGCCCAACTCGGCAGGATCGCGCTCAATGTCGTCGAGCCCGGCAGGTAGGGATAGGTGTCCAGCGTGATGTCGGCCCCGTCGTCGAGCGCGTCGTCGATCAGTTGCAGCAACTCGCCCGCGCGGCCTTTGTTGGGCTCGAAATTCATCGTCGCGTGGGTCAGGTGCAGGGCGCAGCCCGCGGCGCGGCATACCTCGATCATTTCCTCGTATGCCGCGAGCGCCCCGGCGCCATACGAACGATGGTGTGGGCTGTAGTAGCCACCGCGCGCGGCCACCACCCGCAGCAGGGCGACGAGCTCGTCGTCATCGGCGAACATGCCTGGTGGGTATGTCAATCCGCTGCTCATGCCGACCGCGCCCTGGTCTAGCCCGACCGAGAGCAGCGTCTCCATCTGCTGCAGCTGATCGGGTGTGGCGCGCACGTCGTCGGACCCGACGACCATCAACCGCAGGGTGCCCTGTGGCACCAAATACGCTGCGTTGCAGGCGATTCCGTGATCCAGCCGGTTCAGGTACTCCCCCACGGTGTCCCAGTCGTATGCGAATCCGGCCGGGTCACCGTTCCAGCCGGCGATCTGCCGGCGCAACGTGTCTCGCGACGGGCCGTCGATGGGTGCGAACGACAGACCGTCCTGGCCGAGCACCTCCAGCGTGACGCCTTGGCTCACCTTGGCCGTGTGATCGGGTTGCGCCAAGATCTGGATGTCCGAGTGCGCGTGCATGTCGATGAATCCCGGTGACAACACTCGCCTTTCGGCATCGATGACCCGGTGAGCGACATACCCGCGCGCCGTGTCGCGGTGGATCCCGGTGATCACGCCGCCCTCGACGGTCACGTCGGCGTCGTATGCCGGGCCACCGGTGCCATCGATCACCAGCGCGTCCCGGATCAGCAGGTCAGCAGCGATGACGTCGCCCTCAGAACCAGGTCCGCACGAGGTCGATCACGACCGGGTCATCGGAGTCGGCGTCGTCCAGGACGGGCAACAAAACCCATTTGTCGAGCGCGGTGCACGGGTGAGACGGGCCGAGCCGCAGCTCGTCACCGATCCGGACAGGTGCGGGTGCGTCGACGTCCCACCTCAGGAAGCCGTGCTGGTCGTTGAGCGCGGTGACGGTGAGACCGTGCAGGTCCTGCACGTGCTCACCGACCGTGCGCGGCCGCAGGCGCTGCACCTCGGGAAGGCCTTCGTCGAAGGACAGGTCGCGCCGACCGGCGTCGAAGATCGCGAGACCCGGCTCGGGTTGCGACGACACCCGCACCCAGGCGTGCATCGCCGAGTGCAGCGTCGGCCCATCGGTGCGCGGGTGGTCGCCGAGTGGCGAAATGCGACGGTAGAAACCGTCGTCGTGAATGATGTAGGCGCCACTGCGCAGCACCACCCGAACACCGTCGTCGACCAGCGGCCGCAGCACCTCGTCGACGACGTCGAAGTAGGCGCTGCCGCCGGCGGAGACCACCGGCGTGACGCCGTCGGGATAGCGGCCGGCAGCGACGATCTCCTGGTGCACTTCGACCAGGTCGCGCAGGTATGACGCCACGACATCCCGCGCCTGCTGGTCTGCCGTGTGCGCCATCGCCCCCTCATAACCGGCGACACCGGCAAGCATGAGGTATGGCGAATCCGCCACGGCCGCAGCGATTTCCAAGGAGGTCGCGAGGTCGCGTGCACCCGTCCGGCCACCGGCTCCACCCTGCTCCACCAAGACGCGCAACTGAGGCCTGGCCCCCACCTCGGCGACATGCGCCGCGAGCGCTTCGTGCATGAGCTGCACAGTCCGCACGGCGTCCGCCCACACGTAGATCTCGTCATCCGGGTGCGCCGCCAGCTCGTCGACGATCCAGCGCAGCGACAGTGGGGAGATCACCGCATTGGCAACCATCACCCGCTCCACGCCGAATGCCCTCGCGACCGCGAGTTGCGGAAGGTTGGCGACGGTGATCGCCCACGAACCGGCATCGAGCTGCTCCGCCCAGAGCGACGGAGCCATCGTCGTCTTCCCATGCGGCGCGAGGTCGAATCCCCTTGCAGCGCACCAGGCTGAGAGTGCATCGACGTTGTGGTCGAGGGCCGGTCGCGACAGCGTGAGCAACGGCGTCGGCAGCTCGGACAGTCGAGGCCGTCGGGCTCGGATCTCCGCGACCGTCATACCCCACAACGCCGGCGGCATCCCTTTGTGTCGCCAGTCGACGCGCTCGTCGGACAGTGCCTCCAAAGCCGCGCGATTCATGCCTGCCTCTCACCGTTGCGTATTTTGCAACGTTCGTTGCATAATGTGGCCGGTCATGTGTAGCATCGCTGCCAACACATCGTCAAGGGTTCCACGGGAAGGTGCTTCACGGTGGCGACGAACGTCTCGGATCGCGTGCTGTGCCTGGGTGAAGCAATGGTCATGCTGCGCCCGCACGAGCGAGGCGGGCTCGCGCAGTCCGACCTGTTGCACCGTTCGGTGGGAGGCGCCGAGGCGAATGTCGCAGGCGCGTTGGTCGCCCTCGGCATACCGACCTGCTGGGTGTCCCGGCTCGGGCGCGACCCGTTCGGCGACTTCGTCGAACGTGACCTGGGGACGCGTGGAGTCACGGTCCTCGCCGAGCGGGACGACGAGCGGCCGACCGGCGTCTATCTCAAGGACTCCGGACCCGCCGGAAGCCGGATGTACTACTACCGCAACGGATCTGCGGCCGCGGCCATGGACGCTCGGCTGCTCGACGAGCCTTCGGTCGCAACCGCGCTGAGCGACTGCGACATCGTGCACACCTCAGGGATCACAGCGGGCATCCTGGCCTCGGACGGTGACCTGCTGGAGGGTCTGATCACCGCTCGGGGCAGCCACGGCTTCACGCTCAGCGTCGACCTCAACTGGCGCCCTGCACTCTGGCGCGGCCGGGAGCCGCACGGCCTGCTTGCGCTCCTGCACGCCGCCGACATCGTGCTGCTCGGCGCCGACGAAGCGGAGACGGCTCTCGGCGTGAGCTCCCCGAAGGCGCTGCGCGACCTCATCGGCCCGCGGGCTCGCATCGTCCTGAAGTCCGACGCGCACGTCGCCCGGGAGTTCGCTCCGGACGGCACCACGACGACGGTCCGTGCCCTACGGGTCGAAGTCGTCGAGCCGGTCGGCGCCGGCGACGGGTTCGCCGCCGGTTACCTCGCCGGCTTGCTGTCGGGGTATGACGCAGTGACGCGCCTCCGGCTCGGGCATCTCAGCGCCGCCTGTGTCCTCGCCGAGCCGGGCGACCACGCCCGACACCTGCCCGGTCCCACCGTCCGGCAAGCCCTGGTCACGGCCACCGACGCCGACTGGGAACATACGTCAGTGAGCAGCCGCGGCATCGATTCCCCTGTCCTGCAGGCAGTTCGGGGCACGCGATGAGCCAGAGCCTGGCACGCGCGTTACAACTTCTGGAGCGTCTGGCCGATGGCGGGCAGTCACTCGACGAGCTCGCGCAGTCCCTGGAGGTCCACAAGACGACCGTGCTGCGCCTCCTGCGAACTATGGAGGACGACCGGTTCGTCCGGCGCGACGACAACCACCGCTACTTCCTCGGCTCGCGGCTCTTCGAGCTCGGCACCACTGCGTTGGAACAACGTACGATTCGCGACATCGCGCTACCCCACCTGGAGAGCCTCGGACGACAGACAGGCGGGCAAGCTGTCCACCTCGCGGCATACGAGAGCGGGCGTGCGGTCTACATCGCGAAGGTCGAGAGCACCAGCTCGGTGCGGATGTATTCGCGGGTCGGTCTGGTCGCACCCTGCACGCGACAGCCGTCGGCAAGGTGCTGACCTGCGAGCTGCCGGAGCGACAACTGGCAACCGCCTTGACTGCCAACGACTTTCAGCCGTTCACCGAACGAACCATCACGACGCCGGATGCCTATCGCGCCGAGCTGGCGAAGGTGCGGGCCCAGGGTTGGTCGGAGGACTCGGCCGAGCACGAGGACTTCATCAACTGCGTCGCCGCACCCATCCGGGACAGCGCCGGCCGCATCATCGCCGCTGCATCCGTCTCGGTGCCGGATGTCATCCTGAGCCGGGACGAGGTGCACGACCTGCTTCCCGCGCTGCAACAAACCACGGCTGCCATCGCGGCCGACTGGGCCAGCACAACAGAAAGGACCTGACATGCCCGCACAGCAGATCAAGACCGACAAGGCGCCGATCCCGGCCGCGCCCTATTCGCAAGGTGTCGTCAAGAACGGCATCGTCCAGACCTCCGGCCAGACCGGCGTCGACCCGGCGACGGGTGCGCTTGCGGAGGGCCTCGCGGCTCAAACCGCTCAGACCTTCGCCAACCTCGAAGCCATCCTGAGCGCCGGCGGCGCGTCCTGGGACGACGTCATCTCGATGTGCGTCTACCTGACCGAGCCCGAGCACTTCGCCGAGATGAACGCCGCCTACGAGACATACCTACGTGACCGCCTTGGCGCGGACGCGGTGCTCCCCTGCCGGACGACGATCATGGTCACCCTCGCCAACCCGGACCTCCTCGTCGAGATCGACGCCATGGCCGTCTTGGGCTGACCTCCCGGCCCCGACACCCTTCTCGCCGAGAGGACACCCGATCACCGAGGGGACACCCAATTTCGGGCGAAATCGGCCGAATCGGCTGTCCTCTCGGTGCATCGCCTGTCCTGTCGGTATGGAAGGTCGGTATGACGGGGGCGCGCCGCCTGAGCCCGGCGCGTCAGACGCCGGCCGGGCGCGCGGAACCCCTGTGGATAACTTCTGCGAGCCAACGCCGGAAGTGCGACCCTCGGGCGTCATGAGCGTGGCACCGAGTGACCCAAACCTGACCGTCGCGGAGTTGGAGGCGCATCGCCGCGAACGAAGCGAGCACGTGATGCGGCTGCGAACCCTTGTGCGGTCCGTTTCCGCTGCTCGATTGGCCGCCTTCGAGCTATCCGTCGGCGATGGTCCCGGCCAACTGGTGAGATTGCGGCAAGCCGCCTATACGAGCGGGATCGGCGACCTCGGTCCGGAAGACGTGCTGATCGTGAAAGCGTGCATGGTGCAGCAGGCCGCTGCTCGACCTCTGGTGTTCTCACGCGGCACATCCGAAGCCGTCTGGGCCGCGCCGGCCATCGGAACCCGCACTGAACTCGTCGAATACGTCATGCCACCAGGGGCGCGGGGCCGGAGCGCCGATGTGCGTCGCCGACGGACCGGCTTGTTGCCCGAGTACGTGGAGATCGGTGGCTTGCTGGTGACGGCATACGAACGAATGGTCGTTGATCACACCCGCCAAGCCCGGCTGGCATCAGGAATATCAGTGTGCGACAACGCACTTCACCTCGGCCTGACCACTCGTGAAGCCCTGCTCGCCGAGCACGACAAGGTCCCCAAAGGTCGCCGAGGTCGGAGTATGGCGCAGCTCGCCATACATCTCGCCGACGCCCGGGCCGAGTCGCCGCTCGAGTCGTTGAGCCGGACGCGCATGTTTCAGGCCAGCCTGCCAATGCCGGATTTGCAAAAGAGGTTTTACGACAGAGACGAATTCATCGGACGCACCGACTTCTACTGGCCAACGCTCGGCCTCGTCGGAGAATGCGACGGCGATTTGAAATACGCTGTGTCACAAGAAGATTCGGGACAAATTGCAGTCGATGCACTGATGCAGGAGAAGAACCGAGAAGAGCGACTTCGACGCCACTCCGACGTCGATGACATCGCGCGGTGGAACTGGGCCGAAGCGCTGGCGCCCGGTCGCTTGCACGAGGTGCTCGGCGCGCATCACCTCCGATCGGTGCTGGTCGGTGGCTGGCCCGTCCCCGACGGCCCACTCCCGAAGCGCGCATTCGTCTGCTGACTCCAACCAGCTCCGCCTGGACCGTCGACGACATCCCCCACCAAACCGGCCGCCCTCCTTCCCCAAGCGCCCTCCTTTGCCGAGAGGACACCGAATTATCGAGAGGACAGGCGATATGGCCGATTTCGGCCTTGTTTCGGCCTGAATCGGGTGTCCTCTCGGCAATCGGGTGTCCTCTCGGTTAGAGGGGTGGTCGGATCCGCCGTGGGCGAAGGGTCAGCTCATCGAGGACAGCGCGGGTATGCCGGAGTCGGCCACCGTCTTGCCCTCGGTCACGCTGTGGGTGGTCTCCACCTGGACGCCGCCACCGGGCAGCACGTCCTTGATGCGCTGCGACACGACCGTGGTCACGCCGTCGCCGCGCATGCTGACGCCATACAGTGCATCGGCGACCTCCATGGTGCGCTTCTGGTGCGTGATGACGATCAGCTGGCTGGAGTCGCGCAGTTCCTCGAAGAGGGTGATCAGTCGGCCGAGGTTGGCGTCGTCGAGCGCCGCCTCGACCTCGTCCATGATGTAGAACGGGCTCGGGCGCGCCTTGAAGATCGCGACCAGCAACGCCACTGCGACCAAAGACCTTTCGCCACCGGACAGCAGCGACAGCCGCTTGATCTTCTTGCCGGGCGGCCGGGCCTCGACCTCGATGCCGGTCGTGAGCATGTTGCTCGGGTCGGTCAGCGTGATGCGCCCCTCCCCGCCGGGGAAGAGTCGGCTGAAGACTCCCTCGAACTCGCGAGCGGTGTCCTCGAACGCATCGCTGAACGCCTGCTCCACCCGCTTGTCGACCTCGGCGACGATGGACAGCAGGTCTTCCTTGGACTTCCGCAGGTCCTCCAGCTGCTCGGTCAGGAATTTGTGCCGCTCCTCCAGAGCCGCAAACTCTTCCAGCGCAAGGGGATTGACCCGACCGAGCTGGCTGAGCTTGCGCTCCGCGGAGCGCAGTCGCTTCTCCTGGACGTCGCGCACGAACGAGACCGGTTCAGGGAGGTTGTCCGGGTCGTCGTCAGGGCCGGGCACATGCGGGATGAGTTGGTGCGGACCGAACTCCTCTACCAGCACGTCGGGATCGATGCCGTGCTCTTCGACCGCCTTCGTCTGCAGGGTCTCGATCCGCAGCCGCTGTTGCGCACGGGCGATCTCGTCGCGGTGCACGCTGTCGGTCAGCTCGCGCAGCTCGTCGCCGACGGCGCTGACTCGAGTCCGCTCCTCCTTGAGTGCCGTGTCCAGCTCGCCCTTGATCCGGTCGGCTGCTGTACGGCGCTGGGCTGCGACCTCGAGCAACTGCGCCACGACACCGACGGCGTGTCCGGCACCGGTCTGCACCGCAGCAGCAACCCGTGCCTCAAGCACGCGACGCTCACGGCGAGCACGAGCCCGCTCGCGAGCTTCGATCTCCGAACGCGCAGCAGACTCAAGGGATTTCGCACGGTCGGCCAGCGACTTGGCCCGCTCCTCGCGGGTACGCAACGACAGGCGCTGCTCGGTCTCGGCGCTGCGAGCGGCTGCCGCATCCGCGGCCAGCCGGTCACGCTCGTCGGTGGTCGGCTCCTCCTCGGAGGGCTCTTCGAGCGCGGCCGCGAGTCGCTGCTCAAGGTCCGCCAACTCCTCGTGCCCAGCGGCCAACTGCTTCTCGGCTTCGGCGTGCTGGAGTTGGAGTCGCTCACGCTCGGCCCGGGCGCCACGCATGACCTGGCCGAGCTGGCTGAGCTGCTCGGCGACGGCCGACATACGCGCGTCGGACTCGTTGAGTCGCTCCAGCGCCGCATCGACGTCAGCACTGAGCTCGACGGCCTTGGCACGGGCGTCCTCGGCGGCGAACTGCGCCTTCTCCCGCCGGTGCGTGGCCTGCTCCACCCGCTCACGGGTCTCGTCGACCGCGGACTGGATCTCGAGCAGACTGGGTGCTCCCGCGGAACCACCCCGGACGTAGCCTGCGGCATACACGTCGCCGTCGGCTGTGACTGCTGTGACCCGATCACCAAGAGCAGCAACGGTTTTCGCAATGTCGACGGAGTCGACGAGTGCGACCCGGTCGAGCAGCGCCTCCACCGTCGGCTGTATGTCGGCCGGCGCACCGACCACCTCGCGAGCCCATCGGGCGCCGCTCGGCAACGTCGGCCACGAGTCGGTCGACTCCGGTGCCGCCCCGCGGAACAGCATGCCTGCACGGCCGGCATCGTCGGCCCGCAATGTGTCAACCGCCGAAGCGGCCTGGTCGAACGACTCGGCGACGACGGCATCGGCCGCCCAGCCGAGCGCGGCAGCGATCGCAGCTTCGTGACCGGCTTCGACCGAGACCAGCTCGGACACCGATCCGCGAAGTCCGCTGGCACCCTCGGCACCGAGCAGGTGCGCTGCGCCGTCCTTACGACGCAGGCCCAACTCGAGTGCTTCCAGGCGAGCCTGCTGGCCGGTGCGTTCGCGTTCGGCGGTGCGCTCGTCCTCGCGGGCAGCCTCGAAGGCCTCCTTGACCTTGTCGAGCTTCGCTTGCGCTTCTTCGTATGCCGTGTCGAGGTCTTCCTCGCCGGCTTCGTCCTGGGCGATGGTGGCCTCGAGAGCCGCGAATTCCCTTTCGGCGCGCGTGGATCGCTCGACGACCTCCGCCATACTCGCGGTGAGGCGGCCGAGCTCGGACTCGCGTGCCTCCGAGCGGCTACGGCGAGCGCCGACCTGCCCCTCGAGCTTCGCGAGGCCCTCGCGACGGTCCGCGGCAGCGCGGGCCAGCTTGGTCAGTCGCTGTTGCTCGGCCTGGTGCGCCTGCTCGAGGTCGGCCCGTCGCGACGTTGCCTGCTCCAGCGCGACCTGCGCCTGGGCGATCTGCTGCTGCAACTCGTCGTGCTCGTCGCGAACCTTCGCGGCTTGTTGCTGCAACTGCTCGGGGCTGCGACCGGATCGGGACTCCTCGTGTTCGTCGTCCTCGGACAGCAGCCGCACCCGCTCGGCGGCCAGCGTCGCGGTCGCCTCGATGCGCTCCTTGAGGGACGACAGCCCGAACCACTGTTCCTGCGTCTTGGTCAGCGCCGGCGAGATCTGCGCGGCCTCGTGCTCGAGCTGCTCGAGGCGCGATTTCGCTGCGGCCAAAGACTTTTCGACCGATTGCTGGCGCTCGAGCAGCGCAGTCTCGTCGGCAACCTCCTGCTCCAGGTTGCTGGTCAGCTGGGCCAGGTCGTCGGCGAGCAGTCGCAGTCGGGCGTCGCGCACGTCGGATTGGATGGTCGCAGCCTTGCGAGCGGTCTCGGCCTGGCGACCGAGCGGTCCGAGCTGGCGGCGGATCTCGGTGGTGAGGTCTGTGACGCGGGCGAGGTTGGTCTCCATCGCGTCGAGCTTGCGCAGCGCGCGCTCCTTGCGCTTGCGGTGCTTGAGCACGCCGGCGGCCTCTTCTATGAAACCGCGTCGCTCCTCAGGTGTCGCGCGCAGCACGGCATCCAGCTGCCCCTGCCCGACGATGACGTGCATCTCGCGGCCGATGCCGGAGTCGGACAGCAACTCCTGGATGTCGAGCAGTCGGCAGGAGGTGCCGTTGATGGCGTATTCGGAGCCGCCGCCCTTGAACATCGTGCGGCTGATCGTCACCTCGGTGTAGTCGATCGGCAGCGCACCGTCGGAGTTGTCGATCGTCAGCGTCACTTCGGCGCGGCCGAGCGGCGCACGCCCGGTCGTCCCGGCGAAGATGACGTCTTCCATCTTGCCGCCGCGCAGGCTCTTGGCGCCCTGCTCCCCCATCACCCACGCGAGTGCGTCGACGACGTTGGACTTACCGGAGCCGTTCGGCCCCACGATGCAGGTGATGCCCGGCTCGAGCTTCATCGAGGTCGCCGAGGCGAAGGACTTGAAGCCCTTCAGGGTCAGGCTCTTGACGTACACGAGCGGGCGAGCTCCTCTGCGGCGCTGGTATGGCGATCGCGGCCACTCTACTTGGCGCCGCACCTGGACCCGCGCAATGACGGGCCCTGGGACGTCAGGTCAGCGAGAGCTTCAGACCCGCGTGGCTGTGCACGAAACCCAGCGACTCATAAAAATGTATGGCGCCCTCCCGCTGCAGGTCGCTCGTGAGCTGCACCAGCACGGCACCCTCTCGCCGAGCCAGGTCGATCACGAACGTGAAGAACGCCCGGCCGACACCCTGGCCGCGCAGAGCTTCCGAGACCCGCACCGCCTCGATCTGCGCCCGCAGCGCACCGCCACGCGACAGGCTACGGACGAAGCCGAGTTGCAGTGTGCCGACGACGGCTTCCTGTTCGTCCAGGAGCACCAGCAGATGCTCGGTCGGGTCTGCGTCGAGCGCAGCGAACGCCTCGTCGTACACATCGGTCACGCCGGACTCGCGATCCCGACCGAGGATGTCGTTCGCGAGCAACGCCACGATCGCGGGTACTTGCTCCGTGGTGGCTTCCGCGACCCGGACACCCGGCACCCCGGGCAGCGGGCCGAGGTCCAGCGTCATACCGCCGCGCGATCGGTGAAGACGATCGGGTCGCCGTCGGTGATCGCGATCGTGTGCTCGGAGTGCGCACCGCGCGAGCCGTCGGCCGAGCGCAGCGTCCAGCCGTCGGGGTCGGTGTAGATCTCGTCGGTGTCGCGCATGAACCACGGCTCGATGGCGATGACCAGACCGGGCTGCAGCTTCATGCCGCGCCCACCGCGACCGTCGTTGGCGACGTGCGGGTCGCCGTGCATGGTCCGCCCGACGCCGTGTCCGCCGAACTGGGTGTTGACCGAGTAGCCCGCCGCATGCGCGACATCGCCGATCGTCGCGGAGATGTCGCCGAGTTTGTTGCCGGAGCGGGCAACCTCGATGGCGGCCGCGAGCGCCTCCTCGGTCGTCTTGATGATCCGCAGGTCCTCGGGGTCCTGCTGGCCGACGACGACCGACAGTGCGGAGTCCGAGACCCAGCCGTCGACACTTGCCGCGAAGTCGACCGAGAGCAGGTCACCGTCCCGCAGCTTGTAGTCGTGCGGCAGACCGTGCAGCACCGCGTCGTTGACGCTGGTGCACAGCACCTTGCCGAACGGCATAGCGCCGAAGCTGGGGTGATAATCGATGTAGCACGACTCGGCGCCCACGTCGCGAATCATCTTGTGCGCCAACGCATCCAGCTCCAGCAGGTTGACGCCGACGTCTGCGGCGTCACGCAAGGCAGTCAGCACGGACGCGACGAAACGCCCGGCAGGCCGCATGGCCTCGATCTCGGCGGGAGTCTTGAGTTCGATCACCAGGACACCGTATGCCGAGCAACGGCCGGGTGCTGCATCGAGACCGAGGGATACCCTGGAGTTGGGAACGGACGAGGCTGCCGAACCTGCTGGATCACCTGCTCCACGCGGCAACCTTCGGGCCGACCCGTGAGGTGATCGAGATGGTTCTGCTCGGCGTCCTACTTGTCCTGGTCGGCATTGCCGTTCTTGTCCTCGAGGCGCACCTCACCACTGCGGGCGTGCTGGGTGTCGCCGGGACGTTGTCCACGGCGACCGGCGTCGGGTTGATCCTCGCGTCCACCGGCGCACCACTGTGGGTGACCATCCCGATCGCGGCGCTCATGGCGATCGCCGGGATGGTGACCTTGATGGTGATCGCGCGCGAGGTGATCGTTGCGGGCAGCCAGGAGATCCAGACCGGCCCCGAGGCGCTGATCGGCCAGAAGGCCGTCGTCAGTTCGTGGTCCGGGCGCGAGGGTCACGTCACGGTTGCCGGCGTGCTGTGGCACGCGGAACCGGCATACGGCTGGGAGGACCCACTGCCCGCTCCCGGTGACACCGTTGTGGTGTCCGAACTCGACGGGTTGTCGGTGTCGGTGCGCCGGCCGCACGCATGGGAGGTGAAGCCGGTATGGAAGCCATCATCACTCTCGTTGTAATCCTCGGATTCATCCTGGTCGCGTTGCTCGGATCGTCGGTCCGGATCCTGCGCGAATACGAACGCGGGGTGATCTTCCGACTCGGCCGACTGGTGACGCTGAAGGAGCCGGGACTCGCCTTGCTGATCCCGGTCGTCGACCGCATGGTGCGGGTCGACCTGCGCATCGTGACCCTCAATGTGCCCGCGCAGGACATCATCACCCGCGACAACGTGCCGGTCCGTGTCACGGCCGTGGCCTACTTCCGGGTGATGGACGCCAACCATGCAATCGTCGAGGTCGAGAACTTCCTGGCGGCGACGACCCAGATCGCGCAGACGTCACTGCGCGCCGTGCTCGGCAAGGCCGAGCTGGACACCCTGCTGTCCGAGCGGGAGCGGCTGAACGAGGATCTGCAGAAGGTCATCGACCAGCAGACCGAGCCATGGGGTGTGAAGGTGTCGGTCGTCGAGATCAAGGACGTCGAGATCCCCGGGAGCATGCAACGCGCCATCGCCCGGCAGGCCGAGGCCGAACGCGAGCGCCGCGCGAAGGTCATCAACGCCGAGGGCGAGTTCCAGGCGTCGGCACAACTTGCGAACGCGGCGGACGTGATGAGCCGTAACCCGACCGCCCTCCAGTTGCGCTATCTGCAGACGCTGGTCGAGATCGGTGGCACCAGCAAGTCTTCGGTCGTCATACCGCTGCCGCTGGACGTGATGCAGCCGCTGTTGAACCAGCTCAACGGTCATGCTGCAGCCCAGCCCGGGAACCCCTCAGTCCACGAGGCGGATGAGGAACAAAACCGGCAGCACGATCAGGACTCCGAGCAGCGACCACCCGACGAAGACACCGCCGACCTTGCGGGCGTGGCGGATACCCAGCCACGAGACGGCGATGGAGGCGGCGATGAGCACTAGCACCGTCACGATCAGCACCGTCGCGTGTCCCGGGCGGCAGATCCACCGGTGACTGATAGGCCCTGTCGGTCCGACACAACTGGCATTCATGACAGAGCCGAACGCCGTGATCGGTCCGACCAAGATCCCGAAGAGGATCAGCAGCACGCCCACAACGCGGGCGACGAGTTCGTCCACCCACCGCAGGACGCGTTCCCCTGAGATCGACTCCCGCCCCACGACCATGCCCGAGTATGGCGCGAAAGCCCCTCACCCGCACGACCTTTCGACAGTCGCACGTAGTTGTATGGCGCCATGCACTTCTACCGCCCGGCCGAAGGTCACCGGCTCGCCCACGACCCGTTCAACTCGATCGTCGCGCCACGACCCATCGGCTGGATCGGGACGGTCGACCCGGAAGGCAGGCGCAACCTGGCGCCATACAGCTTCTTCAACGCACTGCACTACCGCCCGCCGCTGGTCGGCTTCTCCAGCAACGGCTGGAAGGGCAGCGTCGCAAACTGTGATGCCACAAGGGAATTCACCTGGAACCTGGTCACGCGCGAGCTCGCCGAGAAGATGAACGCCACCTCCACCACGCACGACGTGGACGAGTTCGAGGTGGCCGGTCTCGAGGCGGCGGCGTCCACCGAGATCAACGCCCCGCGGGTCGCAGCGTCGCCGGTCAACTTCGAGTGCCGGGTGACGCAGCTCGTGCCGCTGCAGTCGGCACAGGGCGCGGCCGTCGGGAGTTGGTTCGTGGTGGGCGAGGTGGTCGGCATACACATCGACGAGCGGCTCCTCGAGAGCGGCGTCTTCGACACGCTCGCCGCGGATCCGTTGCTGCGTGCAGGCGGCCCGACGACCTACTTCGGCATCACCGCCGACACACAGTTGGACCTGCGCCGCCCCGAGTGAACCCGGGTGACCTGCCAGTAACCGGCCCGGCGAGATGACGCGTCAACGGCGACGTAGCCTTGATCTCGTGACTGTCGCACCTGAAGGCCGCAAGATGCTGCGCGTCGAGGCGCGCAACGCCGAGACTCCTATCGAGCGCAAGCCGGCCTGGATCCGCACCACTGCCAAGATGGGCCCGGCATACACCGAGCTGCACCAGATGGTGAAGACCCAGGGCCTGCACACGGTGTGCCAGGAAGCCGGCTGTCCCAACATCTTCGAATGTTGGGAGGACCGCGAGGCGACGTTCCTCATCGGCGGCGACGTCTGCACCCGCCGCTGCGACTTCTGCGACATCGCTACCGGGCGCCCCACCGAGCTGGACCTGGACGAGCCGCGTCGCGTCGCGGAGTCCATCCGCGAGATGAACCTGCGCTACTGCACGGTGACCGGCGTCGCCCGCGACGACCAGCCCGACGGTGCTGCCGGGCTGTATGCCGAGACGATCCGGCAGATCCACGCCCTGAACCCCAACACCGGTGTGGAGATCCTGCCCCCGGACTTCGGCGCCAAGCCGGAGCTGGTCGGCCAGGTCTTCGACGCGCGGCCGGAGGTGTTCGCGCACAACCTGGAGACGGTGCCGCGCATCTTCAAGCGCATCCGGCCCGCGTTCACCTACGACAAGTCGTTGCGGGTGCTCACGATGGCCAAGGAGGCCGGGCTGATCACCAAGTCCAACCTGATCCTCGGCATGGGCGAGGAGGATCACGAGGTCGAAGAGGCGATCGGCGACCTGCACGACGCCGGCTGCGACATCCTCACGATCACGCAATACCTGCGCCCCTCCCCCAAGCACCACCCGATCGACCGCTGGGTGAAGCCGGAGGAGTTCGTGCACTGGTCCGACGTGGCGACCGACATGGGCTTCCTCGGCGTGATGGCCGGGCCGCTGGTGCGTTCGTCATACCGCGCCGGGAAGCTGTATGCCGGGGCGATGGCCAAGCTCGGTCGTGAGCTGCCGGAGCACCTGATCCACCTGGCGGCAGCTTCCTCGTCGCCTGCGCGCCAGGAGGCCGCCGCCCTCGTGGAGCGGGCCGCCGCTGCCACTGCCTGACCGAGTTCCTCGTCAGCCCGCCGGAGAGTCCGCGTCCCGGTCACGTACTCGAGCAACCGCCTCGGCTCGGCTGCTGACCCGCAGCTTGACGAGAATCGCCGACACGTTGTTGCGCACGGTTTTGACCGACAAGAACAGCCCGGCGGCGATCTGCTCGTTGCTGCGTCCGCGGCCGAGCAACTCGAGCACCTCGGCTTCGCGTCGAGTGAGCTCGGGAAAGGCGGACGACGGCGGCGCAAGCCCGGCACGAAGACCGCTCGCCACTTGCGCGGACACCACGACGTCACCGTGTGCCACGGCATCGATGGCCCTCGCGACCTCGGCGTGGCCGGCACCCTTCAGCAAGTAGCCACGGGCCCCGGCCCGCAGCGCCGCGACCAGGGTCGCGTCGTCAGCAACCATCGTGAGTACAAGTACGCCGAGCTGCGGGCGCGACCGGGTGATCGTCCGGGTTGCCTCGACTCCGGTCATCCCCGGCAAGTGCAGATCCATCACCACCAGGTCCGGCTGCTCGGTGTCGACCAGGGCCACCGCTTCCTCACCCGTCTCCGCCTCGATGACGTCGTGGGACAGCTCAGTCAGCAGCAGGCGCATCCCATCGCGCACCACCGGGTGATCGTCACAGAGCAGGATCTTCATGTCGCTGCCCCGTCGTGTCGCGGAATCTCAGCAACGATAGTGGTGCCCGACGGGCCCGATGTCACGTGCAACGTGCCGCCGAGTTCGGTGGCACGCTCGCGCATGCTGCCCATTCCGACGCCGGCAGTCGCGTCCGCAGCAATACCGCACCCGTCATCGGCGACCTCGAGTATGACGCGCTCCGCGACGACTCCGAGCCGGACGTCGACCCGGGTTGCGTCCGCGTGTCGCACTGCGTTGTTGAGGGCTTCGGTCGCGATCCGATAGACCGCGAGTTCGACTGCGGCCGAAAGGGATAGCGGACCGGCGGCGGTCACCCGGACATCGGCGCCGGATTGCAGAGCAAGATCGGCGCCGACCTCGGCGAGCGCGCCGTCGAGGCCGAGTTCGTCCAGTCCGACCGGCTGCAGGTCGTCAATGACCCGCCGCATTCCGGTTACCGCATCGACACTCAGTTGCTGGATGCGTTCCACCAGCGCGGGCACCGGCGCCGGGTCGCTGCCGGCGCGCAGGCCGACCACGTCGGCGTGCGTGGCGATCGCGGACAACAGCGGCCCGATGCCGTCATGGAGGTCACGACGCACCCGGCGGCGTTCCTCTTCCCGGGCGATGACCGCCGCTTCCCGGGACCGCTGCAGGTCGGCGACGTGCTGCCGCGCTGCGACGACGGCGGCCAATGGGCCGGCGAGATCCTGCACGAGCGAGCGGTCGCGCGCGGTGAGCAGGTCGCGGGGCCCACGCGCCGCGACGCGCAGTGAGCCGCAGTCGATCCCCAAGTGCACCAACGGAACCGCGGTGATGAGGTCGTCATCGAGCCATGGGGGCCGACCGCCGGCAACGGTCGGAGGCGTTGACGCTGTCCGCACCTCGACCCACCCCACCCGCAAGGCGACGCGCAGCCGCTCAATGCCGAGCCGGAGCGCTTCGTCGGGATCGGAGGACGCGCTGAGCACATGGCCCAGGTCGGCGATCGCCGGGCCAGGGGTGTCGCGTTCGCCATACACCCAGCGCCCGACGACTCGTTGCAAGCCGGCCCGCGCCGGTTGAAAAGCGAGCGCTACCAGACCAACTGCGATGATGGACTCGGGTAGTCGTGCCGTGCGGTCGAGCACGTTGGCGACCGCCTGCACGATCAGCACATAGCCGCCGAGAACGAACGCGGTGAGCCCGAGGAAGACCAGCGACCGCCGTACCACGAACTCGACGTTGTAGAGCCGGTGCCGCAGCAGGGCGACGGCGATCGACGCCGGGATCAGTGGCGTCACCACGAGCTGGATCACGTAACCCCACTGCTGGGCGAGTCCCGCGACGGCGAGCGCCGGAATCGTCATCCAGACCGCCACCACGACGGGCGCGAGTTGCCGACGGCGCTCCCCGGTCGACGCGAGTAGATTGCGCGTCAGCCCGGTGACGGCCACCAATCCACTGGTCACCACGACGAGGCCACCGCCCACGAACAACAGGTCGGACACCGGTGTGGCGAGCGGATTCGCCACGCTGGCAGTCGGATTCAGCTCGAGACGGGATGCGGTCGCCAGGCCGGCGGCCATGATCGCCATACCGACGACCCCGAGGCGTCCGGCCCAGACCCGCGACCCGGCCGGGCCGTCGGGGAACCAGGCCGGCAGCACCGTTATCGGGACGAATGTAGAGGCGACCCAGGCCCAACTCCCCACCCAGGCCGCAAAGGCGGACTCCGGCCGCCCCGGGTCGAGGGCTACCGCGCCCGCCGCAACGGCTGTCGCTGCGGCGACCGAGACAACGAGGAACGGGACGACGAACCGCCTCGAGGAGGCGTGGCGGGCGAGCAGAGCCCCGAGAGCGGCCCACACCGTGGCCGTGAAGGCGTCCTCAACGGCGTGCCCGGACAATGCGCCGGAGGAATCCTGGACCAGGGTCATCACCAACCCGGCGACGGCCAGCAGGCCGCTGACGCAGGCGACAGTGCCGGCCGCCGCAGGTGGCCGGAACCGTCGGTTCAGTGGCAACACGCTCATCTCAGGACAAGCGTGCTCCTGCCGGGACCGCGTCCGGGACGCTTTCGGGCAACTCGCTGCCCCAGACGATCAGGCCCAGGGCGACCAAGGCGACCGTGAACGGCGCCTGGGTGAGGGCGACGACATACCCACGACCGGCGAACGCACCGGCAAGGACCACCCCAGCGGCCAAGGTGATCGGCAACCAGGTCGGCACCCGGCCGGTGCGCCAGAGTCCGGCCGCGAGGAGCAGGCCACCGAGCGCGAAAGCGGGGATCGACCAGAAGCCGATCGGAATGCCGATCAGCCCCGCGCCGAGGTCCCCCACAATCCGGCGACCGGTCGCCGGGTCAGCGCCGGGTGCAGTCGCTCCCCAGCCGACGTAGCCCTCGACGGCCTGGCTGACCGCGTTGGAGAACGTCGCGACTCCGAACAAGGTCGTTGCCACGAGCACGAGACGCGCGCCTCGGTTCGAATCACGGAAGTGCAGCGCGATGCCTACTACGGCGGGCACCAGGAGAAAGGCGCCGGCGCTGGTGAGCAGTCTGGCCGCCATCAACCGATCCCGGTGCTCGACCATGCCGGCGAAAGCGGGGCCGAGTTCGTCGGGCAGCGACGGCAACAGCGCCTGGCCGGCGAGGAACAGGAGTGCTCCGGCGATGGTGGCGGCGGCGAGGTAGGCGGAGCGGATTGTCATGAGTGCCTCCAGGAGGTGTCGAACTGATCCACTCAGCCTTGGGCGCGCTCGTCCCGTGCGTCAGGGGCACGAGTCCCGGCTTTCCGGGAGCTTTCTCCTCGCCCGCCCGGGCGTCTTTCGCGAGTGGCTGCCGAACTCGTGGAGCACGGCGGCGCTGACATATCCTGATAGGTATGTCGACGCAGCCCGAGAAGAAGTCCCGTTTCTCCCGTAAGCCCAAGGACCCGGACAATCCCGGGCGGCTGTCGCAGTTCAAGACGCTCTATCAGGCGTCGGTCAAGCAGAACCCCAAGATCCCGCTGTGGATGGCGCTGACGTTCGTCGTCACGCTGCTGGTGTTCATGGTCCTGCTGCACTTCGTCTTCAGCAGCTGGATCTACACCGCGATCCTCGGTGCGATCTTCGGCCTGCTCGCCACGGTCATCGTGTTCGGCCGGCTGGCCGAACGTGCGGCATACGGCTCAATGGAGGGCAAGGCCGGCGGCACCGGCGCAGCGCTGCAGTCGCTGAAGCGTGGCTGGACCTACGACCAGGAGCCGGTCGCGGCTGAAGCCGGTCGGGCCCGCAAGATGTCCGAGCTTTCCAACGCTGCCATGGTCTTTCGCGCCATCGGTAAGCCGGGTGTAGTGCTCATCGGCGAAGGCCCGAGCGGGGCGTCGCGCAAGTTGCTGGAGTCCGAGCGCAAGCGGGTCAGCCGCGTCGCCGGCCCGGAAGTGCCCGTCCACGTGCTGCGCGTTGGCGCGGGCGAGGACACCGTCAAGCTCGCCGTTCTCGCCAAGACGATGAAGGGCCTCGACAAGAAGCTCACCGACGCCGAGGTCCAGGCCGTCACCAAGCGACTGCGTGCGCTCGGCGCGACGAAACCGCCGATCCCCAAGGGTGTCGACCCCCGCAACGCTCCGCGCATGGACCGCAAGGCGATGCGCGGGCGCTGAGCCCTTACCTCCAAGGCCGGTCACGCACTCGCGTGGCCGGCCTTCGTCGTCGTCTTGAGGAGTAGTCCACTCTCGACAGTGCACTCGCGGTCGTTCTGGATCGGTTGGAACGACCTTTATTGCACTCTCGGTGGAGCAGGACGGGCTCGGTCGGCGCGAGGAATCAGCGGGCGCGGCGGAGCACCGTGCCGGCGAACCGGTCGTGCATTCCGCGGCCGTCCTTGTCCCAGATCACAGCCGGCACGAAGACGCACAGCAGCACGCTGCGGATCAGCGCGGCCAGCGGTCCGGCCGGTGCACCCGAGACCTTGGCGACGTGCATGCCCATGATGCGGTGGCCGAGCGTCGAGCCGAGTGTGCCTACCAGCAGGACGTTTTCGACGAAGAAGACCGCGAGCGGCGTCCAGCTGTTCCCGCCTCCGCCGAAGTGGTAGCCGAAGAATCCGGCGGCGATCACCGAGCACACGAGCCAGTCGATGATGACGGCGATGACGCGCGGTCCGAGCCGGGCCATCGACCCGGGACCTTCGGCGGGCATCCCGAGGGCGGCGCCCGCGTGAGCCACGTCCGGTTCGGGCGAAGGCTGGTTACTCGTCACGACCGTCCAGCCTAGTGCGGCGCCCCTGCTGTCTCATCTGGCGTGCAGCCCGGTGTGGCGTGGGACACATCTTCCAGCAACCTGGTGAGCTCCCAGAAAACTTCCAGCTGGGCACCCGATCCCCCACGGCCGCAACGGTTTTCGGCACATGCGGGGCGGCGACATACTAATTTCTGCGTAACACGACGGAAACATCTGAGTCACCACCGAGAAACGACGACCCCGTAAGGTCATCCTCGGCGCACGGCGCTGGAGCCGTCGCGAGAGAACACATCGATGGAGGATCCATGTTCACCACGGCCGATGAGGTCTTGAAGTTCATCAAGGATGAAGACGTCGAGTTCGTCGACGTCCGCTTCTGTGACCTTCCCGGGGTGATGCAGCATTTCAACGTCCCCGCGGCCACCCTCGACGAGGATGCGCTGAAGGAGGGCGCGATGTTCGACGGCTCGTCGATCCGCGGCTTCCAGGCGATCCACGAGTCGGACATGAAGCTCATCGCGGACCCGACGAGCGCTTACCTCGACCCGTACCGCAAGCACAAGACGCTGATCATCAACTTCTCGATCGTCGACCCGTTCACCGGCGAGCCCTACTCCCGCGACCCGCGCAACATCGCGGCGAAGGCCGAGGCCTACCTGAAGTCGACCGGGATCGCCGACACCGCCTACTTCGGCGCCGAGGCGGAGTTCTACATCTTCGATGACGTCCGTTTCGAGACCAAGGCCAACGCCGGCTACTACTACATCGACTCCGTTGAAGGCGCCTGGAACACCGGCCGCGAAGAAGAGGGCGGCAACCTCGGCTACAAGCCGCGCTACAAGGGTGGCTACTTCCCCGTCGCCCCGGTCGACCACTTCTCGGACCTGCGCGACGACATCAGCGCCCAACTGAGCGAGGTCGGCCTCAACGTCGAGCGCGCCCACCACGAGGTCGGCACCGCCGGTCAGCAGGAGATCAACTACACGTTCGGCACCTTGCTGCAGTCCGGCGACGATGTCATGAAGTTCAAGTACGTCGTCAAGAACACCTGCTTCGCGGCCGGCAAGACGGCCACCTTCATGCCGAAGCCGATCTTCGGTGACAACGGTTCGGGCATGCACACCCACCAGTCGCTCTGGAAGGACGGCAAGCCGCTCTTCTACGACGAGAAGGGGTATGGCGGTCTGTCCGACCTGGCCCGCTGGTATGTCGGTGGGCTGCTCAAGCACGCTCCGTCGCTGCTGGCATTCACCAACCCGACGGTGAACTCCTACCACCGCCTGGTCCCGGGCTACGAGGCTCCGGTCAACCTGGTCTACTCGGCCCGCAACCGCTCGGCCTGCATCCGCATCCCGATCGCGGGCACCTCGCCGAAGGCCAAGCGCATCGAGTTCCGCATCCCGGACCCGTCGGCCAACCCCTACCTGTCCTTCGCGGCGCAGCTGATGGCCGGCCTGGACGGCATCAAAAACCGCATCGAGCCGCCGGAGCCGGTCGACAAGGACCTCTACGAGCTGCCCCCGAGGAGCACGCCAACATCGAGCAGGTCCCCGACTCGTTGCCGGCCGTCCTCGACGCGCTCGAGGCCGACCACGACTTCCTCACCGAAGGCGGCGTCTTCACCGAGGACCTCATCGAGACCTGGATCGAATACAAGCGCCTCAACGAGGTCGACCCGCTGCGTTTCCGCCCGCACCCGCACGAGTTCGAGCTGTACTACGACATCTGATCCCCAAGCTGGCCGAGTAGCAGCCGAGGTACGAGGCTGCGTATCGAGGTCGCGCTGTGCAAATGCCCCGGATCACAATGTGATCCGGGGCATTTCGTGCGCCTGCGCTTCCGGCGCTGGACCATGCCAGACGGGAGCTATACCTCCCGTTTGGCATGGTTGAAAATCAGTCAGAGCTTGGTCATCTTGCGGAACGGGCTGGGAACACGCACGGTCGTGGTGCCGAAATCGACCTTCACCGCTTCGGGCTCGCGGCCGATGACGTGCCCCATGCCGTAGGAGTCATGACAGACAGCGTCGCCGCATTCGAACTGCTCGATCTCCACCTCGGCGGCCGGTTGGAAGGGACTACTTGTCAGATGGCGCCGTCGTGCGGGGGAAGAGGTCATACCTAAGTATGCGCCCAAATCTGAGGGTGCCGATCGCCGCGAGCACTCGATCCCCCGCAAGTCGCCGATCTGGCCGGTCCGATATGTTGCGATTCCGCCGGACTAGACATCAGACACGCGCGAGACAATCACAGCCATGAAGTTGCGCCAGGTCACGACCGACGTCTTCCTCGTGGAGGGCACAGCCTCCAACTGGGTGCTGATCCGCGACGGCCAAGACCTCACACTCATCGACGCCGGCTACCCGAAGGACGTTGACGGTCTCGTCGCGTCGGTGCAGCAGCTCGGCCACCGGATCGAGGACATCCGTGGGGTGCTGATCACCCACGCACACATCGACCACGTCGGCGCCATACCCGCGTTGCTGCAGCGGCATCAGGTCCCGACCTACGCCGACGAACACGAGTTGCCGATGCTCCGCGGTGAGCGACACGAGCAGGCCAACACGTGGGACGTCGTGTCGCGGTGCTGGCGACCACGGGTCGCCAAGTGGGCGATCACGATCGCGCGCGCCGGAGCACGCACCGACATCCGCCTCCCGGAAACGCAATCCCTGCAGGCGAATTCGCCGTTGGATCTGCCGGGCGCACCGCGTGCCGTCCCGTGCCCTGGCCACACCTCGGGGCACACCGCGTACGTGCTCGCGGATGCCGGCATCGTCGTTACCGGCGATGCGCTCATCACCGCGCACCCCATCGTCGCGCGCTCCGGGCCGCAGCAACTGCCGGCGTTCTTCAGTCACGCCCCTGCGCAGACCGACGCCGGCCTCGACGCCCTGGCACGCTTGGACGTCGACACGGTCCTGCCCGGGCACGGTCCGGTATGGCGCGGGTCGATCAAGGCTGCAGTAGACAAAGCACACGACTCGGTGTCGACGGACTTCTCACAAGGCGCTCTCTAAACTGGTCCCTGCAATGATTACGTTTGTCAATACTATCGTTCCGCGATACCATTGCAGCGTGATCCGGTCCTTCAGAGACAGTGCCACTGAGAAGGTCTGGAAGCGAGAGCACGTCCCGGCGTTCGGACCAGAGTTGCAACGAGCCGCCCAAAAGAAGCTTCGCCTTCTGAACGCCGCCTCCGAATTGAACAGCCTCCGAGTGCCGCCGGTAACCGTTTGGAGAAACTGTCCGGCAATAGATCCGGCCAGCATTCGATCCGCATCAACGACCAATATCGGGTCTGCTTCGTTTGGTCTGAGAACGGCGCCGACGATGTCGAGATCACCGACTACCACTGAAAGGACCAACCATGAGCAAGGCACATGAGCCAATCACGCCCGGCGAGATTCTGCGCACCGAGTTCCTGGATCCCCTCGGCATCACCCAGTACCGCCTGGCACAGGCGACAGGTCTTCCGCAGACGCGGATCAGCGAGATCGTTCGGGGCCGACGTGCGATCACCACCGATACCGCGTTGCGCTTGGCGAAGGCCCTCGGTGTTGACGATCGCTTCTGGATCAACATCCAGACCGACTACGACCTTGAGATTGAGCGCGACCGACACGGCGCCGAGCTGGCTCAGGTGACGACGCTCGTCGCAAGCTGAACGAACGGCCGGTCGGGCCGGCGCACCAGCATCGCGGGGCCGCGGACTTTCCTGTTTCGCCAATGCCGAGCAGGAGCCATGCCTCCTCGTCGGCATCGGGCAAACCGTGTCACTCAGTGCGTGGCGGTCAGATCCCAGTTCACCGGCCCAGAGTCCTTGCCCCTCAAGAATTCGTTGGCGTCCGAGAACGGATGAGACTTCTTGAAGAGCGTCTCCTTCTTCGAAGTCCAAGCCGCAGGGTGTGCGGACTGAATCACTTTGTGGCGTTCGCCAATCTGAGCCTTCTTTACCTTGTCGATGGCGTCGGAGCCCCACAGGAGAAAGGCGACATGGTCGCATTCCTCGTTGACCACTTGGAGCACCCGGTCGGTGAAACGCTCCCAGTGTTTGCGATGGGCAGCCGAGCCGGCAGTTCCCTCTTCCACGGTGAGTGCGGTGTTGAGTAGCAGTACGCCCTGCTTCGCCCACGGGCTCAGATCTCCATCGGCGGGTCGACTGAAGTCGAGGTCGGGGTCAGCCTCAAGGTTCCGGTAGATCGCGCCGAGCGAGCGGGGAGGTTTGACTCGTGCAGGCACTGAGAACGCCAGCCCGTTGGCCTGGCCTACCTGCGGATACGGGTCTTGACCAAGAATCACAACCCGCACGCTCTCGAGCTTGGTCAGGTGGAACGCTCGAAACACTTGGTGCTGTGGCGGAAACACCCTCGGCGCGTCGGACTCGTAGATCTCTGAGACAAGCTGGTCGACGTCTCGATCGAAGCCATGCCGGACCAATGCGCCCGCCCAATCTTCCGGCAGCCTCGATGCGTCGCGCGGGTCACTCATCGACAGTCCTCTCCTTGGGGTCGACCCACGCCTGGAACAACGGGATCCGGTCCCAGGCTCCTCCGCGAGCAATGGCGATGACGGCGTGGGGCCGGTCAAACGTGAGGACCACCTCCCGGATCGTGCGAAACTCCGGTCTCGGCAAAGCGTTGCCGACGATGCCCAACGCGGTCACCGCGGCAGCGCTGAACCCCTCATCGTCGTACGTCGCGGAGACGTTCTGGCGGCAGCTGAGATCGGAGCGCTCCGGAAGGATCGCCTGGATTGGCTGCGCCACCAGGCCGACCCCCGGCGCCGCGTCGAGGTCATGTGTGTCGGAGACCGACCATTCGGGCAATCTGGCTTCCCATACGTGCGATCCTTCGGCGGGCACGTCTCCCCAGAACTCACGCATGGTCTCGTGAGAAGTCCACGCATGGCCGCGCTCGACCGCATCAGCAGGCAGTCGGTCCGGGAAGGAGTTGTTGCGCAGGCCCCCGTCGTCGAGAGTGGCAACAACTTCGTCAACAGCGAGCCACACGTCCGCAGGGGCAACGTCCGGAGCTGCGATAACACTAATGACATCCACTTCGTCGTCGGTGTCGGGTCGAGCGACCGCTACCAGCCCGACCGACGTGTCGACCACAGCCTGCAGCCCCCGGCGAGCACGAGCATGTCGTCGTCATCATCCCGGCTCACGCGCGCGCTCCACCGCGGCGTCAGCACCAACGCGGACGCGAGGATGAGCATCGTGTCCTGGTCGATGTCGAGAGGAAACGTCCGGACCACGCCTCTCGTCTCCCGCTGCGCCCACTCGTCAAGTGCTTCCTTCGTGGGGAGCTTCGTCACCACAACAGGGAGATCCCCGGAGAGGACGACATCCTGACGCAGCCACGCACCCAGCGCGGTCGCGACAGTCGGGTGCGGCTCGTCAAGCAGTTGTGTCGCAGCCGACTTCGCTTCCGAAGGAGTGAGCCCCAGAACGTTGCGAAACGCGGCACCGTCGGTGACCACCGGGGCGAGACTCGCCAGCAGGAGCCACAGCCCGGCATACGACACTGCGCTCGTCTCGTCGCCGTGCAGGCTCGTTCGCACGCTCGCGCCGTACTGTCGTATGGCGGCCGCGACATCCGCGTTGGGGAGGTTGGTGTTCATGGTGCCCCGACGGTAGCGAAGACGTAGGACAACATCGTCCGCAATGGCGTTTTCATGGAAGCGATCAGTCAGTCGCGCAGAAGTCTGGTCGCCAGCCGGCGTACGCGATCTGCTGCCCTGGCCGGCACCGGCTTGCCCTCGTTGAGATACGACCGGACAACAGCGATCGGTAGCTCGAACATCGCGAAGGCCACCTCATCGCCGGGCCGGCCGCTGCTCTTCGCGACGGTGCGCACCGCCGACTGGATCTGCTTGTCCCGCAACGCATCCGCGGCAGTGAGCAGCTCACGATCGGCGGGCGGCCAGGCGTCCGATCCGAAAGCCCGGTGGCCGGCTTGCAGAACGGCTGCCTGCGCCGGATTCGCGCGGCACCAGTCGACGCACCACACCGCGGCGTCGATCGCCGACTCGGTCGTCACCTTCTCGCCGAGGACCTCGAGAAAGCCGGCCTCGAAGTCGTGCGCCGTCCGCAACCACAATGCCGCGAGCAAGGACGCGCGGTCCGGGAAGCGGTGATAGATCGAACCGCTCGGCGCTCCGAGCTCACTCGCGACGGCGGTCATCGTGACGGCCCGAATCCCGTCACTGGCAAAGAGTTTCGCGGCCGCGACGAGCATCCCGTCAACACTGTATGTCGGTGAGCGCCCCATGTTCTGGAGAATATCCTCTAGCACTTATAGAGAGCAATCTCTAGAATCACGGGTATGCCGAACGACTCCCTCGCCTTCGCCCAACAGGTGCTCGACGCCCAGCCCTTCAATCAGCTTGTCGAGGCTCAGCTGACGGCGTTCGAGGACGGTCACGCCACGCTCGAGCTCACCGTCGAAGAACGTCACCGGCAGCAGTTCGGCCTGGTCCATGGCGGCGTGCTGTCCTACTTGGCGGACAACGTGCTCACCTTCGCCTGCGGCACCGTGCTCGGCCCGAGCGTCGTCACCGGTGGCTTCACGATCAGCTATTTGCAAGGTGCCCGCGAGGGCATCCTGCGCGCGAGCGCCACTGTGCAGCACCACAATTCGCGACTGGCAGCGGCGACTGCCGAGATCGTGTTACACGAACCGGACGGTTCGGAGCGGCTGTGCGCCATCGCCCAAGGCAGCGTCCTGTCCACCAGCAAAAATCCCGACTGATGGCGGATGCCCGTCAGCGCAGGGCCGACAGCGCCGTCCACTGCTTCCACGACAGCGCCCAGTCGTAGAGCTCGGTGCGCTCGTCGGCGAGCTTGACCTTCGTCCCGCGCACGTCGACCGGGTCACCGTAGATCGCGGTTTGGTAATAGGCCTTGCCATTTGCCGTCGACAGGTTGATGCAGCCGTGCGAGACGTTCGTCTTGCCTTGCTGCGCAACGGTATCCGGGTTGGCGTGGATGAACTGGCCGTTGTTGTTGAAGCGCACGGCCCAGTGCTCGATCTCGTCGTAGTGGAACAGCGTCGACTTCATCTCGACGGTCTGCTGCTTGTCCGTCACGATGTTGATACCGCTGCGGGTGTTGCGGATCGGGTCCGAATTCAGCCCGTATGACGCGGGGTACGTCGCCACCTTGGCGCCGTCGCGGTAGATCACGATGTTGTGCTTACGCGCGTCCGCGATGACGATTTGCGAGCGCCCGATCGTGAAGTGCCAATCCAGATCCTGCACTCCGGTGATGCCGCCACCCCAGTCGAGGTGGGCGAGCGGCAGGATGACGTGGACCTCGGTGTGCGCCGGCCAATACTGCTTGGTGCGGAAGTGGACCGTGGAGTTGGGCGCGTTGTCGGGCAGCCAGGCCCATGAACCGAGCGCCGGCTTCCAGGCACCGGTCGAGCCGACCGGGCGCATCAGGACTTGCAAGTTCTTCTCGACCGCGGCCTGGTCGGTCACCTTCGCGCTGAAGTTGACCACGATCGGCGCGGCGATGCCGACAGTCATGTCGACACCGATGTTCGCGGTTGCGCGCACGGTGCTGGTGGCGCTGGTTGAGGCAACGGTGCCGTGGCTGGACGCGCCGGCGGAGGTGATCGCCGTCCAGGACCAGGAAGCGCCCGGGCCGATCGGCCCGATGCTGGCCCAGGAGGTGCCGTCCTTCGCGAGCTGTCCGCTGACCAGCTGACCGTCGCTGTCCTGCACGGTCATTGACCGTAGCCGCGCGGACGCGGTCAATGCGAGCGGCGCACCGAACGGCACCGCTCCGCTCTCGAGGCCGGCAACGGTGACCGTCGCCGGTTTCGCCGGGGGCGTCGTCGTGGCCGATGGGGTGCTCTCGGCCGGCTTCGACGCGGCAGGCTGGCCCGCGCCCTTCTGGCCGTCGCCGCATGCCGCCGCACCGGCCAGCACCGCCGTGGCGAGCGCGCCACCCATCGCCACACGTCGCGTCAGTCCATCGGACACGTCATACCCCTCACGAGACCCCCTCACGAGCATTCGAGCAGCCATCAGGGTAGATCGCCGGCGGCAGACATCGACGAACCTGGCGCGCCACTCACAGGGAAACGAAACCGAATCGTCATACAGCGCGGGTCAGGCGCGCCGAGAGCCGATCTTCCACAGCAACGCCGCGACGGCTCCGCCACCGACGACCGTGACGACCAGCGGGACAACGGGCCCGCCCTCGCCTTGTGCGTATGACGCTCGGATCGAGCCGCCGGAGCGCCAGGACAGGAACGATCGATCCGACTGCGCCGACAGCACCGCAGTGTTGCTCTGGAAGGAGCCGGTCGAGAACATCGCCATCACGGAGCCAAACGATCCCAATGAGGCGAATGAACCGACCGAGCCGATCGAGAAGGCGGACCCGACTGACCCGATCGAGCAGACGGACTCCGCCGAGCCGATGCTCAGCACGGAGTTTCGGGACGCGAGAGACCAGCGGGACGTCATACCGCGATCGTTTCACGCAACTGTGCGGCCTGACTGGCGAACCTGCTCAGTCGCCGCCCGGGGCAGCCCCGCTCCGACGCGGTGCATGTGGGTGATCGCTGCCCTGTATGACGCAACGGCCGAGCACTCGAGGTAAGGGATCTGGTGGTCCGCGCAGAACTCGCGCACGATCGGCTGCGCGTGCCGCAGGTTCGCACGCGGCATGCTCGGGAACAGGTGGTGCTCGATCTGGTAGTTGAGCCCGCCGAGAATGGCGTCGGTCACCGGTCCGCCGCGCACGTTGCGTGAGGTGAGCACCTGCCGCAGCAGCGGATCTCGTGCTTCGTCCCCTTCCAGAATCGGCATTCCCTTGTGGTTCGGCGCGAAGGAACAACCGAGGTAGAGACCTTGAATTCCCTTGTGAATGATGACGAACAGCAACGCTTGCGGCCACGTCATGGTGAGCGCGAGGAGCAGAACGTAGGCGATGACATGAGTCGCGAGCAGGACTGTCTCCACGGGCCTCAGGCGTAGTCCCGGCGCAAACAGCGCACGGACGCTGGCGATGTGCAAATTCAGGGCCTCGAACACCAGCAAGGGAAAGAAGAACAGCGCTTGCTGACGCGTCCACCAGGCGGCTGCTCCGCGACGCGACGTGCCCTGGGTGATGTCCCAGATCAGGACGCCGCCCCGCACGTCCGGATCGGTCTCCAGATCATTGGGGTGCGCGTGGTGCGCATTGTGCTTGTGGACCCACCAGCCGTAGCTCAGACCGCTGAACAGATTCGCGGTCACCAGGCCGAGGACTCTACTGCGGCCGGCATTCCGCGTGACCTGCAAATGACCGACATCGTGGCCGATGAAGCCGATCTGGGTCGAGATCACTGCCAGGACCGGCGCCAGCGCAAGGAGCCACCACGAGTCGCGATGGGTGGCCATCACTGCGACGGCCGATCCCAGGATCAGCAGGCAGATTGCCCCGTAGCCGGCGTAGGTCCACGGTCGCGGACGCAACAACCCTTCGGCGCGGATCTGGCGCGCCAGGGCGCCATACCCACCCGTGCGGGCGATTGTCGGCGGCGGCCGTGGCGATTGTCGGGTCGATGTCAGATCAGTCATTTTGTTGCCCTCCAGGCGCGCTGGCCGCAGGTATGACGGGCGCAGGCTCGGCGCCGTAGTCACCGAGCACGATGGCTGCAAATTTGGCGTCGGTGCCGGAGGGTATGACGGTGAGCACCAAGTTGGTGAAGCCGGTCAGCGACAGATCGATGTTCTCCGGGTACCGGGCGTTGTTGAACCAGCCGATCTTGGTGATTCCGAGCGGCGTGTGGATCTTGCGCGGCCCCGCTTTCCACATGTCCTTTGCGTAGGTGGCGTGCGCGATACGTTCGTGGAGAACGGCATTCAGTGCGACGTCGAGGTCGGCCAGCTCGGTCGCCAGGTTCGTGCTCTGCGGCCACCAGGCCCCATCAGATGGCCCGGTCCCCCTGTTGGCGGACAAGGTCCACCGGGTGGGCACCCTGGTCGGTGCCTTGTCGGCGGTTGGTGTGGTGGTCGTGGTGACGGTGTCAAGCATGACTGCCCCCTTCGGGAGCGAGAACAACTCCGAAATCGAGTTGCGGTGATCGGGCGGCCGGGAGGTCCCTGGTCGCCATTCGTAGGAAATTTGCAGGCCCCGCGGTTGCGGGATCGACACGGACCGCGCTGTATGCCGGGCCGGTTGGACGTGCGCGAGTCGTGGCGCTACGGATACATGGTGAGGGGTTGGCGCATCTCGGCCACATCCCATCTGCGGCCCGAACGTGCAAGCCAGCCTCAACATCGCAGGGCAGGCGGAACACCTTCACATCGGCTCCGCGCGAAACGGTCCCTACGCCTTCAACAGTACGCGTTGTAACGCGTTGTGGGCGAGACCGTCCATTGCCGCAGGGTGCCTATCGGGTCGCTGGGAACTCTGTGGCGAGGAAGTCGACGGTGTTGCGCCAGGCGGCGGCGGACGCTTCGGCGTGGTGGAACGTCGGGTCCGGGTTGTCGAACGCGTGGCCGGCGCCGTCATACGTCTCGAACCGCACTCCCTCGCGATCGACCGCGGCGTGGATCCGCTCGACGACATCGACGGGGATGAAGTCGTCGGCCAGCCCGAAGTGGTGCAGGCTCGGTGCCGTGACGTCGCCTGCGAAATCGAGCAGTCCGGGGATCGCCGAGCCGTAGTAGCTGACCAACACGTCCACGGCGGTCGACGCCGCGACGTTGAATGCCAGGCCACCGCCGAAGCAGAAACCGAGAACGCCCAGACCCCCGCGGATGTGCTCGTCGTTGCGCGCAGCAACAACGGTGGCAACTCCGTCACCGACCGTGGTCGGCCAGTCGAGCTGCTGCATGAGACCCATCGCCTGCTGCATGGCGTCGTCGCGGCTGTAGTCGATCTCGGAATCGTCCAGGCGCCAATAGATTTCGGGTGCGATGACGACGTAGCCGAGCGCTGCAAGATCGGCCGCACGCGCCTGGATGTAGTCGGTGAGTCCGAAGATCTCCTGGAAGAGCACGATGCCCGGCCCGGTGCCCGACTCGGGCAGGAATCGCAGCGCAGGCATCGCGCCGTCAGCAGTGGGTATGTCGATCCGGTCACTCATCACTGCAGTCTGCCCCATCCAAGCTGGTCGAGTAGCGGATGGAGCGAAGCGGGGGAATCCGCGTATCGAGACAGAAGACCTCGAGACACCCCCACCGCTGTGCTCCCCGGCACTCGACCAGCAAAGTCGGCGTACGCTCCCGGAAATGAAGCATGAGCCGGTCCGGCTCGCGGAGATACTGGCGTCGATGTCGCTGGCGACGGACCTCGGTATGGGCCTGCCGGAGGAGCACGTGCTGCGGCAGACGGTGATCGCGGCGCGGCTGGCAAAACTGGCCGGATTCGACGACGACGTCCGGGCCGACACGTTCTACGTCTCGCTGCTCGCCTGGGTCGGATGTCTCGCCGACTCCCATGAGTTGGCAACGTGGTTCGGCGACGACCGGCAGATACGTGCCGACAGTTATGGCGTCGATCGACGGCCGCTGACGATGATGCCCTTCATGCTGTCGCACGTCGGCTCAGGACTCCCACCCGCACAACGTATGGCGATGCTCGGCCGCTTCATGATCGGCGGTATCCGCGACGCGATGGGCACCTTCACCACGCACTGCCAGACGACCGGCGACATCGCCGATCGCTTCGGGATGCACGAAGCGGTGCGCCGGTCGCTGGCACAGGCATTCGAGCGGTGGGACGGCAAAGGGATCCCGGGCGTAGTTGCCGCCGATCGCCTCGAGCCCGCCATCCGGGTGGTCCAGATCGCTGACGACACAGAGGTTTTCGTTCGCTCCGGTGGTGTCGAGGCCGCTGTGTCGGCGCTGCGGTCCGGAAGCGGCCGTGAATTCGATCCGGCGCTGGTCGACCTGGCCGTGCAGCACGCCGGCGAGCTCTTTGCCGGGCTCGAGGACATCGATACGTGGTCCGTCGTCATTGCCGGTTGCGCTCCCCTGGACCGCCCGCTGACCGACCCCGAGCTGACGTCCGCGCTGGAGACCTTGGCGGACTACGCCGACCTGAAATCGCCCTGGTACCTGGGACATTCGCGTGCCGTGGGCGCTCTTGCCCATCGCGCCGCAGCGGCGAGTGGGGCAGTCGACGCCGACCTCGTGAAGCAGGCAGGTCTGGTGCACCGGCTCGGCGCCATTGGCGTGTCGTCGTCGGTGTGGAACAAGGTGTCGCCCTGGTCGGCGAGCGAGCGGGAGCGGGTCCGCACGGTGCCCTACCTGACCGAGCGAGTCCTGTCGCGTCAGCCGACGCTGGCGAAGATCGGACGATTGGCGTCGATGACCCATGAGCGGTTGGACGGCAGCGGTTACCCTCGCGGGCTCTCCGCGACGTCACTCGACGGTCCGGCACGGTTGCTCGCCGCCGCCGACTGCTATCAGGAGTTGGCCGAGGAGCGGCCAGGGCGGGCCGCCCTGCTGCCGGTGGATCGCGCGGCAGCTCTGCAGGCCGAGGTCCGCGCGGGTCGACTCGATGCCGCCGCCGTGGAGGCCGTGCTGCAAGCGGCCGGCCACCGAGTCCCGCGACGCGTCCCGCAGGTCGCTGCGCTCACGACACGAGAGGTCGAGGTGCTCGCCCTGCTGGTCCGCGGTCTCAGCACGAAGGACATCGCCCGCCGACTGACGATCAGCCCGCGAACGGTCACCGCCCACTTGGAGCACATTTACGCCAAGACCGGCACGTCCTCGCGTGGTGCCGCATCGATGTTCGCGTTGCGGCACGGTCTGGTCAGCGCCGAATAGTGCTGTCAGCGCACGAAGATCGGTAGTTCTTCCGATGTGGCGAGGTGCCGGTGCGCCATACAACTGAAGGCATGGATACCAACACGATCACCGAGACCACCACCACGCGGCCGCCGATCACCGGCGAGCTGGTCCACGCGGTCAGCTGCCGCGACTTCCGGGCGTTCGAGCAATGCCTGGCTGACGACGTACACCTGCGCGCGCTCCTGCCGATGGGGCTCCTCGAGCTTGACGGTGCTGCCACCATTGCCGCGAAGTTCGAGACCTGGTTCGGCGGAACCGACAACTTCGCCCTGCTCGAGGCGTCCGCCGGATCGGTCGGCGCGAAGCGCTACCTGCGCTGGCGAATCCGGCTCAACCCGCCCGGCTCACCGAAGCGTGGCCGGGTCGCCGAGCAGCACCTCTTCACCACCGGACACGACAAGATCGAGACGATCGACCTGCTCTGCAGCGGCTTCCAAACCAAGCCGGCCGAGTAGCCACCCAAGCTGGTCGAGTAGGGCGAGGAACGAGCCCGTATCGAGACCGCACACCAAGCTGGTCGAGTAGCGGATGGAGGAGCGAAGCGGGGGAATCCGCGTATCGAGACCCGAGACCTCTCCCCGCTCCTCCGCCTCCTCGGCCACCAAACTCGCTCAAATGCCGGCGGCGTTGTCGACGCCACCACGGACCGGTAGGTCGTCGAAGACCGCGGGCGGCTCGCGCCATACATCCGGCAGCGTGCCGCCTTGAGCGTCCTGCACGGCGCGCCATACGCGTTGCGGGGTGCACGGCAGGTCGATGTGCCGCACCCCGAGGTGGCTGACGGCGTCGACGACGGCGTTCTGCACGGCGGGTGTCGACCCGATCGTGGCGGACTCGCCAATCCCCTTCGCACCCAACGCATTCAGCGGTGTCGGCGTCATCGTTGACGCGGTTTCGAAGTCGACCAGATCGGCGGAGCTCGGCATCGCGTAGTCGGCAAGGGTGCTCGTCAGCGGTTGCCCGTCGGCGTCGAAGACCACCTCTTCGTAGAGCGCCTGAGCGATGCCCTGCGCGAGCCCGCCGTGCTGCTGACCCTCGACCAGCAGCGGGTTGAGCACCCGACCGCAGTCATCGACGGCGACGTGCCGCAGCGGCCGGACGTGCCCGGTCTCGGTGTCGACCTCGACGACGGACACGTGCGCGCCGAAGGGGAAGGTCGAGCCCTCCTGGTTGACGTCGACCCCGGCGGCGAGTTCCTCGCCCGCTTCGCGTGCGGCGCCGGCGACCTCGGTCCAGGTCACGGTGGCTCCGCCAGGCACGCCGGCAACGCCGAAGGTGCCTTCCTCGGTGAGCACGATGTCGTCGACGGCCGCTTCCAGCCGTGCGGCGGCGTGCCGACGCGCCTGGTCGAGCACAGTGGTCGCGGCGGACTGCACGGCGCTGCCGCCCAGCTGCAGCGATCGCGAGCCGCCGGTGCCGCCGCCGCGCGGCACGACGGCGGTGTCGGACTGCACGTAGCTGATCTTGTCCATCGGGATGCCGAGAGCGTCGGACACCAGCATCGAGAATGCCGTCGCGTGGCCCTGACCGTGCGCGGAGGTGCCGGACGACACGGTCGCTGTCCCGTCGTCGTGCACCGTCACCGAGCCGTATTCGGAGCCGCCGCCGGGTGCCGTCACTTCGACATAGACGCTGACCCCGATGCCCAACTGCACCGGGTCGCCGGTCTCGCGACGGCTGGCCTGCTCCTCGCGCAGCTTGTCGTAGTCGGCGAGCCGCAACGCTTCCCGCAGCGGCAGGTCGTAGTCACCCGAGTCGTATGTCGCCCCCATCGGCGTCGTCACCGGAAAACTGTTGGGGTCCAATAGGTTTCGCCTGCGCAACTCGACCGGGTCGATGCCCAACTGGTCGGCGGCGATGTCCATCATCCGCTCTATGTGCGCGGCCGCCTCCGGTCGTCCGGCACCGCGGAACGCCCCCATCGGAGCAGTGTTGGTGACCGCGGACGCGGAGTCATACGCGACGACGGGAACGTCATACACACCGGGCACCATGAGCGCGGTCATGTGGATCGGTAGTGCGCCGCCGAACCCCGCCCACGCGCCAGCGTCGCCGATCACGCGCGCCCGCAGGCCGACGATCTTGCCGGCCTTGGTGAGGCCGAGTTCGTAGTAGCCGACCTGGCCGCGGCCGTGCATGCCCTGCAGGTTCTCCGAGCGTGTTTCGACCCAGGCGACCGGCCGGCCGAGGGTGCGCGCCGCGCCGATCACGGCGGTGTGCTCGGCGATCATGCCGGCCTTGCCGCCGAAGCCGCCGCCGACGTGCGGGGAGATGACGCGCACGGTGTCTTTCGGCAGGTCGAACTCCGCGGCGACCATCGCCTGGAAGCCGTGCGGCATCTGCGTCGACACGTGTATGACGAGATCGTGCTCGTCGTCCCCGGCTGGTTCGACGGCGATCGCGTTGCCTTCCATCGGCATCACCGCGACCCGCTGGTTGACCATCCGAGCACGCACGACGACGTCGGCGCCGTCCAGCGGATCCTCTTGCACCGCAGTGCGATAGCCGATCACCAGGTTGGTGCCCAGCTCGGGGAACTGCAACTCTGCATCCGGGGCGAGCGCGTCCTCGGGATCCACCACTGCCGGGATCGGGTCGTAGTCGACGTCGACCAGCTCGACGGCGTCGGCTGCCGCCGCGCGCGACTCGGCGACGACCAGCGCGACCGGCTCACCGACGAACCGCACTCGGTCTGTCGCCAATGGTGGTCGAGGAACTTTCGGGTTCACCACCATCAATCCGTGGTGCGGTTTGAGCGACAGCTCCGCTGCCGTGTAGACCGCGACGACACCGGGTGAGGCGGCCGCTTCGGTGGTGTCGATGTTGCGAATGTGCCCGTGGGCCAACGGTGATCGCACGAAGGCCGCATGCAGCAGCCCGTCGAGCTGAAGATTGCCGACGAAGGTCGATGCGCCGGTCACCAGGTCGGCGTCTTCGACCCGGCGGACCCTGGTCCCGAGAATTGAACCTGCCATGGACCCGACGCTACGCCCGTCCGAGCCCTTTGCGGGTCGAGTAGCGGCGAGGAACGAGCCGCGTCGCGAGTGGCCACCCAAGCCGGTCGAGTAACGAGACCCCACCAAGCTGGTCGAGTAGCGAGTGGAGGAGCGAAGCGGGGGAACTCGCGTATCGAGACCCTCCCACCCCTTTCAGTCAGAATGACCGCGGCTCCAGTTGCGCTTCTTCGACAACGCCGACAGTCGGTCGAACTCCCCGGCGATCAGCGCCTCACGCTTAGCGCGTCCCCACCCTTGGACCTTTTTCTCGAAGGCATACGCATCGTCGATGTCCGTCCATTCGTGGGCCCAGACGAGCGTCACGGGCATACGCCTTCGCGTGTATGCCGAGCCGAGCCCGGCGTAGTGCTGTGTCATACGTAGATCGAGATCGCGCGTGCTGCCGACGTAATAGGAACCGTCGCCGCACTCAAGAATGTATGTCCATGCCATCCCCACAGCGTGTCGACCGATCCCGCGGAAAACACCGCAGGGACGGTCGGCTGTGGAGAACAATGACGTCTGGCGAGGGATGGGGACGAGATCTCGATACACCTCCTCCGCTGCGCTCCCCGGCACTCGATCACCTTGGCACGCAAGCTGGTCGAGTAGCGGCGAGGAACGAGCGTCGAGACCCACCAACCGACGCCAGATCTCGATACACCTCCCCCGCTGCGCTCCCCCGGCACTCGATCACCCTGGCGGTGCGACCGACACTGGATCACCTTGGCACGCAAGCTGGTTGAGCGGTTCTCTGAGGAGGCCATGAGGACGGGGGTGCACCAGTGAGCGCGCGCCTCGACGGGCAGGCGATGGTACGAGAGCGTGTTCAGCCACACTTCCCCAAAACCCTTGTGATGGCTTCCTTTTCGGACTTGGTCACCCACAGGTGATAGGCGGACTTGACCGCGACCTGCTTGGCGACATACGTGCACCGATAGCTCTTGTTCTTCGGCAGCCAGGTCGCGGCGTCGCCGTCCCGCTTCTGGTCGTTCGCGCGCCCGCTGACTGCGAGCAGGTTGCGCGGGTCGTTCGCGAAGTCCTGTCGTTGCTCGGGACTCAGCTGCTGCGCGCCCTTCTGCCAGGCATCGGAGAGCGCGACGACGTGGTCGATCTGGATGGCGTTGCTGGTCCCCACACCGCGGTGGAAGCTGATCCGCGTGCCCGTGTAGGGATCGACGAGCACGCCGGTCAGCACAATGCACCCGTGGGCGATCGGCTTGAGGGTGATGTCGGACAGGTCGCGGCGCAGGATGTCGTTGCGGGTGTCGCAGCCGTTGTGTCCGAGTGACACGTCGACGTCGTCGCTCCACCGCACCCCGAACTGCTTGCGGTCGTAGCCGGTCTTCGGCGCGCGTCCCTTCACCGGCAGCTTCGCCAGCAGTGCGAGTGTGCGGGCGGTCGTCGGATCGGTCGGACGCGACGTCGGACTGCTCGGAGGAGCACTCGGTGGGACGCTGAAGGTCCATGCCACCGAACCCGACGAGCTGCCTTGCGGGGTTGGTGGCGTGGTGGTCGCGAAGGATGATTTCGTCGACGCGAGCGACGCACTCGGTGAGGCGACGCCGGGCGACCCCGTACATCCGCCGAGCGCGATGGAAGCCAGCGCAAGCGCGCCGACTCCCATCGTGATCCTGGTCCCCACCGGACAGTCCTATCCCAGGACTCGAGTGGCTCCGCGCGCGGGTCGCCGTGGGATCGCGACCTCCTGGGACGATCACTTGTCGTATGGTGCCGCATGGACAACGCTGACCGCGACGAGACTCCGGCCGAACGCGCCGACCGCAACTGGACCGATCTGCTGCAGGAGCTACGAGTCACTCAGACCGGCGTCCAAGTGCTGGCCGGCTTTTTGCTGACCTTGCCTTTCCAGCAACGCTTTTCACAGCTCACTCGCTGGCAGGCAGGGCAGTACCTCGCTGCCGTGTCGTGCGCCGTGATGTCGGTGATTCTGCTCATTGCGCCGGTCAGCGCGCATCGCTGGCTGTTCGGTCACCACGAGAAGACCGTCGTCGTCGTATTCGGTGACCGGATGGCCAAGGTCGGCCTGGCGATGCTCGCGGTGACCATCGCGCTCACGGTCTTCTTCGTCTTCGGAGTCGTCGCCGGCCAGCTTGCCGGGACGGTGGCCGTAACAGTGGTGGCGGTCGCCTTCCTGGCTCTCTGGGTGGTGCTGCCCAGGCGACGGCTTCAGTAGCGGCCGCAGAATCTCCGGCAAAGCGACGTCCGCCAGCACCGAGTAGGTCAGCCGAGCTTGGCCACGGTGAGCAGGATCGCCGAGTCCTCCAACGCCAGGACACTGTGCCGCGCATCCGGCACCTTCAGCAGGTCACCGGAGCGACCGTCCCAGTGCTCGCCGTCGCCGGCAAACATGCGCACCCGACCTCGCAACACGAGCACGGTCGCCTCGCCGGGATTTTCGTGTTCGGACAGTTCCGCGCCCTTGGTCAGGCCGATCACCGTCTGGCGCAGCACTCGTTCGTGCCCACCCACGACTGTGTCCGCGGCGTGGCCGCTGTGCGTGGCGGCGAGCTCGATCTGCTGCCGCGCGAGTGCATCCAAAGAGATCCGTTGCATGCCAGACAGTCTGCGCGCTCACGCACCTCGCTCGCATGCAACGGCGCGAACAAGATGTGCAATCCATGGGCCGCCACGCCTTCACCTCCTGCCGGCTGGTTGTCGTCGGTATGACGCACGCGCCCGCAGCGGCCGCACTGGGTACGGTGAAGTGATGGAGTGCCGGATCGACGATGTCGTGATCCAATACGCCGAGTACGGCGAGGGCGTGCCGCTGGTCGCGCTGCACGGCGTAGGGGTCGATCACCGCGAGCTCGAGGCGGCGTTGGAGCCGATGCTCGCTGACAGTGGCTGCCGGCAGATCTACCCGGACTTGCCGGCGATGGGTGAGTCCACGGCAGATGGCTTGGCGAGCAACAACGATGTGGTCGCGGTGCTGGCGAAGTTCCTTGAGAGCGTTGCTGACAAACCCGTTCTCCTGCTTGGTCATTCGTATGGCGCCTACCTCGCGCGCGGCATCGCCGCACTGCGCCCGGAGCTCGTCGCCGGCCTGGCGTTGGTCTGTCCGTTGTCCGAAAGCGTCGGGCAGCTGCCACCCCGGAGGTGGTCGTCCAGGACGACGCGGCATACGACGAGCTGGGGCCTGAGCAGCAGGCGAGCTTCGACGAATACTTCGTCGTGCGCACTCCGGAGATGGCGCGCCGCTTCCGTGACTATGTCGCACCCGGGATGGCGCTCCTCGACGAGCGCGCACTCACCGACATCTTCACCGAGTGGCCGATCGACATGGGGCGCCATACCTTCTCCCGACCGACCCTGGTCGCAGCCGGATTACACGACACGACAGTCGGATTCGACGATGCCGTGCGATTGCTCGAGGTCTACCCCCGCGCGACGCTGGCGGTGATCGACGGCGCCGGGCACGCGCTGCTGCACGAGCGGCCGCGCGCAGTCGCCGGTCTCCTCGACGACTGGATCGAACGAGCACGCCCAGCTGTCGAGTGACGACAGCGTGATTGCGCGGATACCCGCGCGTCAGCACACTTGAGGCATGAGCCCGATCATCGCGAGCGGCGCCGGACCCCGGCGCTCGAGGCGCACTGCCAACGCTTGGCGCGCAGCCGATCGCGTCGGCGCGCTATTGGAGAAGGCACGTCGTGAGCCATTGGCACCGCCGACGATCGATGCGGAGCGTGCGCAAGAACTGGTCGCGTCGGTGCAGCGCGGTCGCGACGCACGCTGAGCGACTCGTGGCGTCACGCGCTGCGGTGTCGAGCGGGCGAGTCAGTTGACCGCGTGCCGCGTCAGTGCGCTCCCCAGCCTTGCAGGATCGTGACGACGTCCTGGGTAGTGCGGTAGTTCGATCCGGCCCAGGACCCCGTCGAGCGCCACCGCGCCAGCTTGTTGGTGCTCGGCTCGATCACGACCTCGCCCAGTTGTGGTGCCTCAGCATGGAAATCGGTCGACAGACCGGATGGCCGCTGCACCCGCATCTGGTTCGCGGGAATCGACCAGGCCGGGCCCTTGGCGCCGTCCGGGGTGAAGGAGACCTGCCCGCCATACACCTGCAGTTGGCCCCAGCCGTCGGCCATATTGCGCGGGGTCGCCAGGTGGAAGCCGGGCGCGCGCACCTGCGCGAACCAGACGCCCGAGCCGGTCCCGACGTCATACCCGGCGCTGCCCCGGGCCGGGGAGTTGCGGTTGTTGCGCAGCACGTAACAGATGAGCGCGACGACCATCAGCACTGGCAGCACCATGAGGATCCAGGACACGACGCGCATGCGCCCAGGGTGACACAGTCGGACTTCCGTCAGGGCGCGACGACGCCGTGCCCGCGACGGGAGCCGCCCTCCGTCATTCGCTGACCAGCACCTCCTCCTGCTGGGTGTCCGCCGCCCGCATCCGCTGCAGCTTGCGCCGCACGAGCGGCCAGAAGAGCACCAGGACGCCGGTGGCGACCAGGCTCGTCCAGACCTGGGTGCGGCCGGTGTCGGTGGTCAGCATGATCACCACGACGACCAGCACGCCGGCGATCAGGAAGATGTTCAGCCAGGGGAAGAAGCGCACCTTGACGCCCAGGCCGGCGACCTCGTCCGGGGTCATCTTCTGCCGCAACCGCATCTGGGTGAGTGCGATGAAGACATAGACGAAGAGGGCGACCAGGCCGGCCGAGTTCATGATGAAGTCGAAGATGCCGGAGTTGGGCGCCACGAAGTTGGCGATCGCGGCGATGACGCCACCGATGGTGGAGGCGAAGACCGCGACGACAGGCACGCCGTTGCGCGCCCGGTAGCTGACCGTCTTGGGCGCCAGCCCCTTGTCGGCGAGCGCGGCGAACATCCGCGACGCGGAGTAGAGGCCGGAGTTGAGCACCGACAGCACGGCCGAGAAGATCACCAACTCCATGATGTTGGAAGCCGCCGGGATGTTGAACTTCTCGAAGAGCACGGTGAAGGGCGCGTCCGAGACACCGGTCGCGACGGGCAGCTGGTCCCACGGGATGGCGATGGTGATGATCAGGATCGACCCGACGAAGAAGAGCAGCACTCGCCAGATGACGGTGACGGTCGCCAGCTTGACGCCCTTGGCCGGGTCCTCGGACTCCGCCGACGCCATGACGGCGATCTCGGTGCCGAAGTAGGAGAAGATCACCAGCGCAACCCCGGTGAGTATGGCGCCAATCCCCTTCGGCGCGAATCCGCCGTGTTGCCAAAGGTTTTGCACCGCGAAGTTGCCGTCCGGCCAGAGGCCCAGCACGAAGAGGGTGCCGACGACGAGGAAGACGACGATGGCGATGACCTTGATGCTGGCCAGCCAGAACTCCGCCTCGCCGAAGGATCGCACCGAGATCAGGTTGCTCACCACGAAGACGGCGAGCAGCAGCAGGGACCAGGCCCAGGACGGCAACCAGTCGAGCCAGCCGTTGAGCGTGTGGCCGCCGATGACCGCCTCGTAGGCGAGCACACCGACCCAGAAATACCAATAGAGCCAGCCGACGAGGTATGCCGCCCAGTCCCCCATGCCGACGCGTGCGTACTCCATGAACGACCCGATCTCGGGCCGGGCCGCGGCCATCTCGCCGAGCATCAGCATGGCGAGATAGACCAGCAGTCCGCCGGCCAGATAGGACACCACCGCCGCCGGACCGACCGAGTTAACAATGCTGGACGAGCCGACGAACAGGCTCGACCCGATGATCCCGCCGAGCGTGATCATCGTGATGTGCCGCGGCCGCAGCTTCTTGGGGCTGTGTTCGGTTGTCGTATTCGCTTCACTCACAACGGTTTCCGGCTCCTTCTTCAAGCTGATCGAGTAGCGACCGAGGGACGAGGGAGCGTATCGAGGTCCGAGCGTCTCCAGGTCCCACGGCCACCACTTCTGAGGTGGCCGTGGAGTTCGTGAGGAACGAGCGAACGTCTCGAGGTCCCGCGGCCACCACTTCTGAGGTGGCCGAGGAGTTCGTGAGGAACGAGCGAACGTCTCGAGGTCCCGCGCGGCCGCCAAATTGTCGACAACCGAATGTCGCATAGCCGAAGTACCCTCCGTGGCGAACGTGAGCACCCATCTCACAACCCAAGCGGGTCGAGTAGGGCGAGGAACGAGCCGTTCCCTCGGTGGCCGAGGAGCGAGGAACGAGCGTCTTGAGGTCCCGAGCTCCCCCAAGCTGGTCGAGTAGGGCGAGGAACGAGCCCGTATCGAGACTTCGCAAACCGCAGACTTTCCGAACCTCTTTAATTCAGATCCATACAGTCGTACAACTTTGACTCATCACATAGAAGAACGCTTCAACTGTCGATCATCAACGACCCGGACGTCACAGCCGAACTCCGGTGTGCCACAGCCTGTTTGACCGGCCAAGGCACGCCCGCGGCCAGCCCACGGGCTGGGGTTTTCGACAAACCTCAATAACCACATACCGGCACTATGGGAGCAATCCGAGAATTCCCGTCATACTCACTGCACGGCAGGTGTATACCGGATCGGTCGGCCACAAATCCCCGGCCGACCTGAGAAAGGAAACCACCCATGAAAACTAACAAGCGGCTCGGGAGCCTGATGACCCTGGCCGCCGCGGGGGCACTGATGTTCCCCGCCGGTATGGCCTCCGCCGCCCCGCACGGGTCCACGGCCCTTACCTGCACCGGAGGCGACATCGCTTCCGGCACTTACTCCTCCATCACCGTGGCCGGCGCCTGCGCGGTGCCGGCCGGCGCAACCGTCATGGTCACCGGCAACCTCAACGTGCTCAGCGGCGCGATGCTCGACGCCGACAGCGCACCATCCACCATCACGGTCGGCCACAATGTGGTCGGCTACCCCGGCTCTTCGATCGGCCTCGGCTGCACCGCCGCGCACGGCGGCTGCACATCGGGCGGCCCGGACGGCAACGGCCCGTATGCCGGTCAGCAGTCCAGCATCACCATCATGGGCAACGCATCCTTCGATCACGTCTTCAACGCAGCCCTCGACGGCATCACCGTCAACGGCAACGTCAGCTCGGTCGGCGGCGGCGCAGGCGTGGACTTCCTGGATTCATTCCGTTCTCGGTCAAGGACGACACCATCCACGGCAACCTCACCGTGAGTGGGCTGTCCACCACCTGGTTCGGTGTCATCCGCAGCACCATCGACGGCAACGTCGCCCTGTCGGACATCAACCTCGGTGACCCGGACGGCAACGAGATCGTCCACGACACGATCGGGAAGAACCTGATCTGCACCAACATGTTCCCGGCGCCGCAGATCGGCGACGCGGACGACGGCATACCCGACCCGAGCTATCCCTTCAGCACGGTCGGTCGCAACGTCATCGGCCAGTGCGGCTTCGTCCTCGCACCCTGACCGACCTCACCAGGTCACTCCTCTCGGCCCTGGTCGCGCACAGCCGCGACCAGGGCCTCACCTTTCACCGATCCCGGGACAACAATCCCGGCCGGACGGGACACCAGGGCGATGCGCCCGGGACGCGTCGCCCGCGACGCTCAACTGGTCACATTTCCGTCCGAAGGGGAGACCCAGATGAACACCACACAGCGCACCCGATCCGTCGCCGTCGTCGCGGCGGGCGCGGCCGCCATACTCTGCATGCCGCCTGCCGGCGCGGACGCTGCCACGTCGGCACCGATCCGCAACAGCGTCGCCATCACGACAACCGGCATGAATTACCACGTCCACGGTGGTCTCCACCCGGGCATCGCGTCGATCTCCTGGACCAACCAGGACGACGAGATACACATGATGGAGATGGCGCTGCTCAAACCTGGGGTGACGCAAACCCAGCTCGCGACAGCCGCCACGAAGGGCGACAAGGCACTCGACCAGCTCGTGGCCGAGCAGCCCGGCCCTGGCTGGGGAACACCGAACCTGCTCTCCCCCGGCGAAACCGAGACCGTCACGACCCACCTCAGGGCGGGAACGTACGGGCTGCTCTGTTTCGTGATGGGCAAGGACCACATGCCGCACGCGGCGATGGGCATGGTCGCGACGCTCAAGGTCTCCGGACCGGCGCAGTCGGTCGCACCCGCCGCCGCTGGCACGATCTCCATCGACGACAACGGGATTCACTGGCCGAGCGGCTTCACCGGCAAGGGCACGTATGCCGTGCGCGACACCGGCAGGAAGGACCATGCCTTGTCGATCGCCCGACTCGACAAGAGCGTGTCACTGCTGCAGTTCATGGGCAGCGTGAACAACACGATGCAGACCGGCAGTGCGGCCCATGGGGGCTCACTGGTCGGTGGGGTCGATGCCTTGGCAGCGGGCAGAACGGCATGGGTCACTCTCGACCTGTCGGCTGGCCGATACGGCTACCTGTCACCCAGCGACATCACCGGACCGCAACTTCCCAAACAGTCCGGCGAATTCACGCTCGGCGCATCCCCGACCGCCTCGCCGAGTGTGTCGTCGAGCAGTTCGGCACACACCGGCCCAGTGGTGGTCACCGACGGGCCGGCCACCACCGGCAAGTCGGCGAACTGGTTGCTGCTCGCCGGGATCGGCGCGGCTGCGGCTGCCGTGATCGGCGGCGGCACCAGCGTGGGTCGTCGACTGCGGCGACGGTGACCGACCGCGCGGGAGGACGACCTCGGGAAATGCTCGCGCGCGGGCAACGCTCAGCGGGAGGATGAGGACGTGGACGAGAGGCTGGTTCATGCGAAGTCGATCCGACACGTCCTCATCAGTTGCTGGCTGGGGTCGGTGGTGCTGCTCGGAGTGCTGCACTGGGCCAACCGTGAGATCCCGGTCGACACGTGGGCGCCGGGCAACCTGAGTCTCGGGTTCGCCCTCGGCCTGGTCGGCGTGCTCGTCACCGGGCGACTGCCAGCAAACCTGCTCGGCTGGATCTTCCTCATCGGCGGGACGGCGCAGGCAGCGTCCGGAATGCTGCGCGAGGTGGTCGTGCGGGGTGCCTGGCCGCACGGTTCGCCCGTGCTGTTGTGGGAGTGGATCGCCTGGGTCTCGCAGGTCATCCAGCCGGTCACCCTGATGACACTCCCCCTCGTGTTGCTGCACTTCCCGGACGGCCAATTGCCCAGTGAACGCTGGCGATTCGTCCGCAAGGGCATCTTCATCGCCGGCGGCGGGATGGTGCTGCTGAGTGCCGTCGCCCCCGGCGCGTTCACCGAGGATTTGAGGGCGATCCGCAACCCGATCGGCCTGCCCTGGCCGCAGGTGCAGGCGGCCTTCCCCGTCATCATCGCGATGATCGCGGTGCTCATCATCGCCAGCCTGGTCAGCCTCATCGTCCGCTGGCGACACTCGGATCGGGACACTCGTCGTCGGTTGTCACTGGTCGTCATCACGGGCGGAGTCCTGGCGGCAGAGGTCATCGGCGAGATCACCGGATACCTCAGTGGTGTCCTTGCGCCGATCGTCATCCTGTTGTTCATCAGCAGCATCGGGTTCGCCGTGCTGCGCCACCACCTGTGGGACCTCGACGTCGTCATCAGCGTGTCCCTGGTCTACGGCCTACTGACGGCGCTGGCGGCAGGACTCTTCGTTGCCGCCGTGGCCATCACCGGGTTCTTCGTCGACGGGCGACCGGTCCTGTGGCCGACGATCGTCGCTCTCGGTGCTGTGCTGGTCACGGTCGTCCCGCTGCGGCACGCCGTCCAGTCCGTGGTGGACCGCTTGTTATACGGCCGTCGTCGCGACCACCGGCGGATGTTGTCCAGCGTCGGTCGACGTGCCGCGATGGACCAACGAGCCGACCTGGTGCTGCAGGACATCGTGGAGGAGATCGCCGCCACCTACTTGCGGTTGGATCACGTCGCTGTGCGCACCGACGTCGGCACCGCCTCCACCGGCCTACGTCGCTCGGAGCCGACCAGCATCCCGATCCGCTTCCAGGGCGAGCAGATCGGGACCCTCGAGGTTTCCCCGCGGCAGGGGTCTTCCTCGCCGGCCCGACCCTCGCATCGCTGCACGAGGCGGCCGACCAGATCGCCTCCGTCGTGCGCAGTCTCAGCGTCGCCGAGGCGTTGCGCGGGCTTCGCGAGGAGGTCGCGGCCGCTCGGGAGGAGGAGCGCCGGCGGCTGCGACGCGACATCCACGACGGCGTGGGTCCGGCCCTGGCCGCGGTCGCCCTGCAGGTCGAGGGCGCCGCAGCCATGGTGGACAACCAACCGGACCTCGCCAAGGACGTCCTGCAGCGACTCGGCCACGAGGTGACCGGGGTGCTCGATGACGTACGCCGGATCGTGCACGACCTCGTGCCCCCGGTGCTCGACGCACTCGGCCTGGAGGGTGCCTTGCGTCAGCAAGCCGCCGCCTTCTCCTCTGCCGCGTCCGACGGCAGCACGGGCCTGGAGGTCACCGTGTTGACCCGGGAGCCGCTCGGCGAGCTGCCCGCAGGCGTCGAGCTCACGGCATACCGCATCGGGTGCGAGGCGCTCACCAACGTCACCAAGCACGCCGACGCCCGCCGGTGCACGATCTCCCTCGCGCTTCGGGGCGAGCGGCTCCTGCTCACCGTCGACGACGACGGCGTCGGCCTGCACGCCGGGACGTATGGCGTCGGCACGCTGTCGATGATCGAGCGTGCCACCGCCATCGGAGGCACCTGCCGGCTGGAGACCTCACCGTGGGGAGGCGTCCGCGTTGCGGCCGGCCTGCCCGTGGCGCCGTCGGCGACACCGGCGAGTCGACAGGAAGTGGCGCGATGAGCACTGCCCCGATCCAACTGATCATCGTGGACGACCATCCGATGTTTCGCGAGGGCGTGCGCTTCGCACTGTCCGCCTTCCATGACATCGAAGTGATCGCCGAGGCCGAGAACGGCACGCAGGCAGTCGAATTGGCGGCCGAGCTGCAACCGGACGTCGTCGTCATGGACCTGCACCTGCCCGGCCTGCTCGGGGTCGATGCGACCCGTCAGATCACCGCGCAGAGCCCGCACATCGCGGTCCTCGCGCTGACGATGTTCGAGGATGACGCGAGCGTGGCGGCGACCATGCGGGCTGGCGCCCGCGGCTATTTGGTCAAGGGCGCGGACGGCGCGGCCATCGCTCGCGCGGTGCGTGCGGTGGCCGAGGGCGACATAATCCTCGGGCCGCGCGTGGCCAAGCACGTCCAGGAACTGCTGGCGACCACCCCGGCCGCCACCTTCACCGAGCTGAGCCCCCGGGAACGCGAAGTCCTCGCCCTGCTGGCCGACGGTCGCAACAACACCGACATCGCGCACTCTCTCGACATCTCCGAGAAGACCGTCCGCAACCACGTCTCCAACGTCTTCGCCAAGTTGCGGGTGGCCGACCGCGCCGCCGCCATCATCCGCGCCCGCGAAGCCGGGCTCGGTGAGCGGCACGATCGGGGTTGATCGATCCTGCCGAGGTCCCGATGCGGGTGAGAGCTGCTTGAGGGCTGCCGCTCACCGACGCGCACCTACCGCTCACCGACAAGTCGGGCTCCGAAGACTCCTACCCCGCAGTAGCCACTCGTGTAGGTGTTCTATGAACGAACCCCCTGGAGCCGACGACCTCTCCAAACCGACCGCCGACTCACGTTCACAACTATGCGCGGGTCAGCGGTAGGACGCCGAACTTCCCTCTGCCGCAACGCCATCTGCGATCGGTGTTCGATCGATCGCGCCTCACCGCGGACCCATGCGGAATGAGAGTTTCGATGCACTCTGGATCGCGTTTCACGTCCCCTGTCACCGCTTCGGTCGCCGCCGGCAGCCTGGCCGTGGCACTCACCATCGCCGGCAGCGCATATGCCGCAACGTCGCACGACGCCGCCGCGCCGCCCGCGTGCTCCCCCGGCACCACGGTCACCACCCAGAAGGGCAAGGTCTGCGGCCTCACCGAGAACGACGTGACGACATACGGCAGCATCCCGTATGCCGCTCCCCGGTCGGCACGCTGCGCTGGAAATCACCACAACCCGCGAAGGCCTGGACGGGCACCAAGCAGGCGACCACCGAGCCGGTGGAGTGCAGCAACGTCTTCACCGACCAGAACACCAGCGAGGACTGCCTCAACGTCAAGGTGCAGGTGCCGGCCGATGCGAAACCCGGTGAGAAGCTGCCGGTGATGTTCGAGTTCCACGGCGGCGGGTTCCTCGGCGAGGCGCGCACGGACGATGGTTCCAACCTGGTGCGCACCGGCCGGGTCGTCTACGTCTATGTGAACTACCGACTTGGCATCCTCGGCTTTCTTGCCGACAAGTCGCTGGGCGCGCACTCCGGCGACTACGGGCTGCAGGACCAGCAGGCGGGGCTGCGGTGGGTGAAGAAGAACATCTCGCAGTTCGGCGGAAACCCCAACAACGTCACCGTTTTCGGCGAGTCCGCCGGTGGTGCCAGCACCTGTGCGCAGGTGGCATCGCCGACCGCGAAGGGCCTCTTCCAGCACGCGATCAGCGTCAGCGGTTTCTACAACTATCAGAACAACATCGTGTGGTCGAACGCCGACTGCAAGTCGACCTACTTCACCGAGAAGCAGGCGCAGCAGAGCGGAGCGAAGTATGCCGAGAAGGTCGGCTGCGGTGACGCGAAGGATGTCGCGGCCTGCCTGCGGAAGATCCCACCGGCGACACTCATCAAAGAGGGCGGCCAGGTCGGTGACGCCACCGGCGGCGGCACCATCGGCCCGATCGTCAACGGCACCACCCTGACGATGTCGCCGGTGCAGGCGCTCACCACCGGGAAGTCCAACAAGGTCGACCTGATCACGGATGTCGGCCGCGACGAGTTCAACGGCGGGGTCTACAACAACAACTTCACCAAGGACGTCGTGGTTGCCGAGACGCCTGCGCGGTACCGGATGCTGGTCAAGGAACAGTTCGGGAAACTGGCGCCGACAGTCGAAAAGCTTTACCCGCTGGCCCGATTCGCGTCGCCATACACCGCGTACCGGACGATCATGGCCGACTCGGGCTCGGTCTGCCCGATGCTGCAGCTGGACAAGAAGGCGTCGAAATACATGCCCGTGTATGCCGATCTCAATGCCGATGCGGACAACCCGGCCGGCGAGAACACGACCGACGTGCTCGGCGCACAGCACAGCGGATCCAACACGCTGCAGCACTTCGACACCAGCAAGTTGGACGCCAACCAGGCGGCGCTGCAGAAGCAGATCCTGCTGTCGTGGACCCACCTGGCGCGCGCAGGGAGCCCGATGGCTCCGCACACCCCGGCCTGGCAGCGCTACAGCGCAGCCCAGCACCCGGTGATGTCCCTGCAGCCCGGTGACACCAGCATGACCTCAGCGAGCAATGTCGTTGCAACACAACACAATTGCACGTTCTGGACCAAGGTCACGAACTACTGACTCCATGCCGATCGAGTAGCGACCGAGGAACGCTTGATGCTGATCGAGTAACGACCGAGGAACGAGGGAGCGTATCGAGATCGACGCGCACCACCCGACCAGCGGAGTGCGGACACCGCCCGCTGGTCGGGGGTTCGTCAGCTCAGCGGGATGACGTGATCCGGGGTGAGCTCGTCGAGGGAAGCGACTCCGAGGAGCTTCATCGTGCGGACGATCTGCTCCGCCAGGATCTCGATCGCCCGGTCGACACCCTCTCGGCCGCCGGCCATCAGCCCATAGAGGTAGGCACGGCCTACGAGCGTGAAGTTCGCACCAAGCGCGATGGCCGCGACGATGTCCGCGCCCGAAGAGATGCCCGTGTCGACGACGATCTCGGTGTCGGCGCCCACCTCGCGGACCACCTCCGGCAGCAGCCGGAATGGCACCGGCGCGCGATCGAGCTGGCGCCCCCCGTGATTGGAGAGCACGAGGCCGTCGACACCGAGATCGACCAGGGTCTTCGCATCGGAGAGCGTCTGCACTCCTTTGACCACGAGCTTGCCCGGGAACATCTCACGCACGACCTTGAGATCCTCGAAGCTGATCGTCGGATCCATGGCAGCGTCGAGCAGCTCACCGACCGTGCCACCGGTTGACTTGAGCGACCCGAATTCCAACGGCGGTGTGGTCAGGAAGTCCCACCACCACCATGGCCGTGGGATCGCGTTCAAGACCGTCCTGGCACTGATCTGCGGTGGGATCGAGAACCCGTTCCGCTTGTCTCGCAACCGCGCACCGGCGACCGGAGCGTCCACGGTGAAGAGCAGGGTGTCGAAGCCGGCGGCAGCCGCACGCCGGGTCAGGTCGTAGGAGATCTCTCGGTCACGCATGACATACAGCTGGAACCAGTGACGACCAGTCGGGCCGGCCAGCTGCACGTCCTCGATGGAGGTCGTGCCCAAGGTGGAAAGGGAGAACGGGATCCCGGCGGCGGCCGCCGCCGCTGCACCGGCGACCTCGCCCTCGGTCTGCATCAGGCGGGTGAAGCCGGTCGGTGCGATGCCGAACGGCAGCGCCGACGGCCCGCCGAAGATCTGGCAGGACGTGTCGACCTGATCCGTGCCCCGCAGGATGCCGGGACGGAACTCGATGTCTTCAAAGGCCTGCCGCGCCCGATGCATTGACACCTCGGCCTCTGCAGCGCCATCGGTGTAGTCGAATGCCGCTTTCGGCGTGCGCCGCTTGGCGATGCGGCGCAGGTCCTCGATGGTCTGCGCGTCCTGCAGTCGCCGACGCTTCCGGTGCACCGTGGGTTGCTTGAATTTCAGCAGCTCGAAGATCTCGGAACTCTTCGGCACCTGTCGTTGCACCATGTGACCATCCTCGCGAGCCGGTCCGGTGACAGATTCACCGGCGCAGCGGCCACGTTAGTGGCTAGGCACGAGCGTGCACGGACGGCGCCCTCGATGCGAAACGGATCACGCCCCCGAGCCGGTCAGCATCCAGGACAACACCGGTGTGGTCTGCAGGTAGACCAGGACACACATGAAGACGAGGAAGACCACGCTCCACTTGAAGACCTTCCGGAAGACTTCGCCTTCCTGGCCCGACATACCGACTGCCGCTGCCGCGATGGCGAGATTCTGCGGCGAGATCATCTTGCCGAGCACCCCGCCGGACGAGTTGGCCGCGGCCATCACCGCGGGGTTGAGCCCGGTCTGGTGGGCGGCCTGCACCTGCAGCGCGCCGAACAGGGAGTTGGATGAGGTGTCGGATCCGGTGACGGCGACGCCGAGCCAGCCCAGGATCGGCGACAGGACCGCGAACGCCGCGCCAGCGCCGGCCACCCATTCGCCGAGAGTCGCGGTCTCGCCGGAGGCATTCATCACGTAGGCCAGTCCGAGGACCGCCATCACCGTGACGATGGCACCGAAGAGTTGCTTGTAGGTGTCGACATACGCCTTCAGCGCCTTTTTCACCGAGATGCCGAGGATCGGGATCGAGATCAGTCCGGAAATCACCATCAGGGTGCCTGCCGCGCCGAGCCAGTTGACCTTGAATTTCGGGATGGAGGAAGGGTCGCCGCCCGCGGTCTGCAGGTGCAGGCCGGGCCACTTGAAGGAGAACGTCGGCGCGTCGAAGAGATCCTTGACGCCCGGCAGCTGGGTGATGACGAAGACCGCGATGATGACGAGGTATGGCGCGTAGGCCCTGGCAACATCCGCCGGTGTGTCGTTGGCTGCTGCGTCCCGCGCAGCAATGTCGTCGACGCTCATGCCCTCTGGGACCTTGTGGCCGTCCGAGCCGCCGGCAGCGGCCAGTCCGGCCTGACTCTGTGCACCGACGCCCGCCAGGACCTTGCTGTCCTGGGCGTCCTCGGAGGTGTCCACGAAGGGCGTGGCCGGGGACCAGACCCGCAGGAGTAGGACGACACACCCCGCGCTGAAGAGCGACGCGACGACGTCCGAGAGCTGCACCGACAGGTAGTTGGAGGTGACGAACTGCGCGATCCCGAAGGAGACTCCACAGACGATCGTGGCCGGCAAGGTCTCACGGACCCCTTTGCCCTTGTCGATGATGAAGACGAGTGCCATCGGCACGAACAACGCGAGCACCGGGGTCTGACGTCCGACGATGGCGCCGAGCGTGTCCTGCGGGACCCCGCTCACCGAGGACAACGTGGTGATCGGCACGGCCAGGGCGCCGAACGCGACCGGCGCGGTGTTGGCCACCAGCGCGATGACGGCAGCCTTGAGCGGACGGAAGCCGAGCGCGATGAGCATGACGCTGGTGATCGCGACAGGCGTGCCGAAGCCGGCAAGCGCCTCGAGAAGTGCGCCGAAGCAGAACGCCACGATGACGGCCTGGATCCGCTGGTCGTCACTGACCTTGGCGAATGACCTTCGCAGCACATCGAAGTGGCCAGTCACCACGGTCATGTTGTAGACCCAGATCGCGTTGATCACGATCCACAGAATCGGGAAGAACCCGAAGACGGCGCCCTCTGCCCCGGACAGGACTGCCTGTCCGGTCGGCATGGAATAGGCCAGGATCGCCACCAGGATTGAGACGACCAGCGAGATGATGGACGCCTTCCACGCGGTGACTCGGAAGACGCCCAGCAGGACGAACAGCGTCAGCAAGGGAAGCATCGCAACCAGGGCGGTCAGCAGGAGCGAGCCGCCCACGGCATCGAGAACCGGACGGTACATCGGTCACCTCTTCGATAGTCCGTTCATGACATGTGCTGCATCTGCGTGGACTACGGCATCGACCACGTCAGCGGTGCGCGCCAAGGCCGTGTGGCACCCTGCCGTTGGAGCGATGAGACTGCCGTGCATCAGGTTTCGGGGTTGGTGGTCTCAGCAGTGTGGCACGGGCGTGTCGGGCGTTGGTGGTCTTGCGTCGCCCGAATTCACGGGCCGGCCGGGGTCGCACCGAGCTGCGGCCGCCGCGTGGCTGACCGACCTCTCGTGCCCGTCCCCATGGTCGCCGTCTCGACCATGCGCCGCCAATCTGATCACCGACGTCGCGCGCGATGAATTCAACAGTGGTGTCGACGCCAACAACTTCACCAAGGACATCGTGGTTGCCGAGACGCCTGCGCGGTACCGGATGCTGGTCAAGGAACAGTTCGGGAAGTTGGCACCGACAGTCGAAAAGCTTTACCCGCTGGCCCGATTCGCGTCGCCATACACCGCGTACCGGACGATCATGGCCGACTCAGGATCGGTCTGCCCGATGCTGCAGCTGGACAAGAAGACGTCGAAATACATGCCCGTGTATGCCGATCTCAATGCCGATGCGGACAACCCGGCCGGCGAGAACACGACCGACGTGCTCGGTGCACAACACAGCGGCTCCAACACGCTGCAGCACTTCGACACCAGCAAGTTGGACGCCAACCAGGCGGCCCTGCAGCAGCAGATCCTGCTGTCGAGGACCCACCTGGCGCGCGCAGGGAGCCCGATGGCTCCGCACACCCCTGCCTGGCAGCGCTACAGCGCAGCCCAGCACCCGGTGATGTCCCTGCAGCCCGGTGACACCAGCATGACCTCACCGACGAGTGTCGCTGCCACACAACACAATTGCTCGTTCTGGAACAACGTCACGAAATACTGAGGTACTGGCGGGTCGAGTAGGGCGAGGAACGAGCCCATATCGAGACGGGACGCCTTCTCAGATGTATGCCGCGGAAGGCGCCCTTCGCGAGCGCCCGAGTGGATGCCCGGTGTCCGATACCGCACGTAACGACCCGCCTGATCGCGATGACAAATCAGTCGGCGACAGGGGACGATTCGAAATCGTGACCGGACCGCCTGAGAGCCACCGCGTACATAAGGCAAGATCGGCCGCGTGACGACAACGGTGTACGAAGTCCTGGACGAGCTGCGGAAACAATCGACCTCGGAGGCTGACAAGGGCAGCAAGCTCGAGCGCCTGATGGAGCAGTTCCTGCGTACGGACCCGATGTATGCCGACCAGTTCAGCCACGTCTACCTGTGGAACGACTGGCCAGGCCGCGACGGCAAGCACGACACCGGCATCGACCTGGTCGCAGTCGACCGCACAACCGGCGCGAACGTCGCGATCCAGTGCAAGTTCTACGCACCCGACTCGACCATCGGCAAGCAGGACATCGACTCGTTCCTGTCCGCCTCCGGCAAGGAGGGCTTCGGCGAGCGGATCATCGTCTCCACCACCGACAAGTGGAACAGCCACGCCGAGGACGCGATCCAGGGCCAGCAGATTCCGGTCCGCCGCATCGGCATGGCCCAGCTGGAAGCCTCCCCAATCGACTGGGACGAGTTCGACTGGTCCGCGCCCCAGCACCTGCCCGTCAGCGATAAGAAGAAGCTGCGCCCGCACCAGGTCGAAGCGGTCACCGCAGCCGTCGACGGGCTGGCCACGCAGGACCGCGGCAAGCTGATCATGGCGTGCGGCACCGGCAAAACCTTCACCTCACTGCGACTCGCCGAACGTATGGCGGGCGCGGGCAACTCGGTACTCTTCCTGGTCCCCTCGATCAGCCTGCTGTCACAGACCCTGCGCGAGTGGGCCACCGAGGCGGAGGTGCCGCTGGCGCCGTTGGCGGTGTGCTCGGACAAGAAGGCGACCGCCCGGTCCAAGGCCACGGATGAAGACATCTCCGCGGTCGACCTCGCACTGCCGTCGACCACGAACGTCGCTGTGTTGCAGGCCCGGCTCGCGCAGGCGGCGGCCGAGCAAGACGCCATGACCGTCGTGTTCTCCACGTACCAGTCGATCGACGTCGTCGCCCAAGCCCAGAAAAGCGGCAACCTGTCACCGTTCGACCTGATCATCTGCGACGAAGCGCACCGCACCACCGGCGTCACCCTCGGCGACGCCAACGAGTCGCACTTCATGCGCGTGCACAACAACGACTACCTCGCAGGCACCAAACGGATCTACATGACCGCCACCCCGCGCATCTACGACGACACCTCCAAGGCCAAGGCCGGCGACACCAACGCGGTGCTCGCATCAATGGACGACGAGACCAAGTTTGGTCCCGAGCTCTACCGGCTCGGATTCGGCGAGGCCGTCGAACGCGACCTACTCACCGACTACAAAGTCCTCGTCCTCGCCGTCGACGAAACCAGCGTGTCCCGCACCTTCCAGCTACAGCTGGCCGACGAAGGCAACGAACTGCGCCTGGACGACGCCGCAAAAATCGTCGGCTGCTGGAACGGCCTGGCCAAACGCGGCGACGCCGAGCACTCGTTCGGATCCGACCCCTCACCCATGCGCCGCGCCGTCGCATTCGCCGGCACCATCAAGGACTCCAAGCAGATCGAATCCCTCTTCGGGGAAACGGTCCGGCAGTATGCCGCCGCCCACGAGCTCGACGACGCCGATGGCGACCCGGTGCTGTCCTGCGAGATCCAGCACGTCGACGGCACCTACAACGCGCTCGAGCGCAACACCCGCCTCGACTGGCTACGCGCACCGGTCCCGGATGGCACCTGCCGGATCCTGACCAACGCACGCTGCCTGTCCGAAGGCGTCGACGTGCCCGCATTGGACGCGGTGATGTTCCTGTCGCCGCGCAAGTCCGTGGTCGACATCGTGCAGTCCGTCGGACGGGTGATGCGCAAAGCACCGGGCAAGGAGTACGGCTACATCATCCTGCCGATCGGCATCCCGGCCGGCATGACACCCGAACAAGCGCTGCGCGACAACAAGCGGTATGCCGCCGTCTGGGAAGTCCTGCAGGCACTGCGCGCGCACGACGAGCGCTTCAACGCGATGGTCAACCGCATCGAGCTGGTCAAGGCCCGCGACGAAAAGATCAACGTCATCGGCGTCCCCGGCCCCGACAGCCGCGGGGACCAGGACGGTCCTGGCGACGGCCAAGGAACGCAGGGCGCGCTCGGGCTCACTTGGTTGGATGAATGGCGGGAAGCGATCTACGCCAAGGTCGTCGCGAAGGTCGGCTCGCGCACCTACTGGGAGGACTGGGCCAAAGACATCGCCGACATCGCCGGGCGGCACATCACCCGCATCACCTCGTTGCTCGATGGCGGAAACCCAGTCGTAACAGCGGAGTTCGACCGCTTCCTCGACGGGCTACGTGGCAACCTCAACGAGCGCATTACCCGCGCGGACGCGATCGACATGCTCGCCCAGCACCTGATCACCCGGCCCGTCTTCGAAGCGCTCTTCGGTGGCTACGACTTCACCAAACACAACCCCGTCGCACAGACGATGGAGCGGATGCTCGACGCCCTCGACGAGCACCGGCTGGACGACGAGAACCAGTCGCTTCAGAAGTTCTACGACTCGGTGCGGATGCGGGTGCACGGCGTCGACACCGCCGACGGTCGGCAGCAGTTGATCGTGCAGCTCTACGACACGTTCTTCGCGACCGCGTTCAAGAAAACCGTCGACAAGCTCGGCATCGTCTACACCCCGGTCGAGATCGTCGACTTCATCCTCCGCTCCGCCGACCACGTGCTGCGTGAACACTTCGGCCACGGCATCACCGACGAAGGCGTGCACGTCCTCGACGGGTTCGTCGGCACAGGCACCTTCATCGTCCGACTCCTCCAACTCGGGCTGATCGAGCCACACGACCTGGCCCGCAAATACGCCCACGAACTACACGCCAACGAGATGCTGCTGCTCGCCTACTACATCGCAGCCGTCAACATCGAGACGACCTACCAGGACGTCATCCGTGGATCGATCGATCCGGACGCACCGTATGAACCGTTCCCCGGCCTGATCCTCACCGACACGTTCCAGTCCTGGGAGAACGACGACCGTTTGGACACAAGCGTTTTCGTGCAGAACAACGCCCGCCTCGAAGAACTCAAGAAGCTCGACATCCAAGTCATTGTCGGCAACCCGCCCTACTCTTCCGGGCAGGACAGCGCGAACGACAACAACGCCAACGAGAAGTACCCCGACCTGGATACCGCGATCCGCGACACCTACGCCGCCCGGTCGACCGCGACCAACAAGAACAGCCTCTACGACTCCTACATCCGCGCCATCAAATGGGCCACCCTGCGGATCAAGGACCGCGGAGTCATCGCCTATGTCACCAACGGTGGCTGGCTCGACTCCAACACCGCCGACGGCATGCGCCTCACCCTCGCCGACGAATTCAGCGACATCTACATCTACAACCTCCGCGGCAACCAACGCACCGCCGGCGAGCAGTCACGCAAGGAAGGCGGGAAAGTCTTCGGCGGCGGCTCACGCGCAACCGTCGCCATCACCCTCCTGGTCCGCGACCCGGCGCACGCCGGACCAGCCCAAATCCACTACACCGATATCGGCGACTACCTCACTCGTGAACAGAAACTCGCGAAGGTCCACGAGTCGTCCAGTGTGACGGGACTCGAACCCGTCACTCACATCCAACCGAACGCGCACGGCGACTGGCTCAACCAGCGCCGCGACGACTTCGACAAATTTCTTCCGATCGGCGAAAAGCGATCTGCCGCAACAGTATTCAGTCTATTCTCCTACGGGCTGAACACTGCTAGATCCGCCTGGGCTTACGCGTCATGCCGAGCATCTTTACGCGACTCGATCACCACGACGCTTGATACCTACAACGCTGACCGTGCTCAGACCAAGGTTCCTGTTCTGACTCTGGACGCCACTCGCATCAAGTGGAGCAGGACTCTCGAAAACGCGGTAAAGCGAAACATCGAACTCGCGTGGGAGGACAGTGCGGTGCGTCGAGCGACCTTCCGTCCATTTCAAGCGCAGTGGACCTACTTCGATCCACACCTCAACGATCAGCAGTACTCACTGAACCGTCTGTACCCGGTGCCCGACGCCGCAAACTTCGGCATGTACCTGGTAAATCCTGGCTCGGATAAGCCGTGGTCGAGCCTGATGTGCGGACCTCTGCCGGATCTGTCCGTCTATGGCTCTGGTTCGGGCCAGTTCTTCGCTCGCTGGCGCTACGAGAGGATCGATGCCGGCGACGGTATGCTCGCGCTCGACACGTCCACGGGCGACACAGTGGTGGACGGTTACCGTCGAATCGACAACATCACGGACGAAGCACTGGCGAATTTCGTTGCGGCATACGGGGATTCGATCGCCAAGGATGACATCTTCTTCTACGCCTACGGACTGCTGCACTCCCCCGACTACCGTGAGATCTACGCGGCGGACCTCAGGAAGATGCTGCCGCGCATCCCGCTGGTGGTCGATCCGTGGCCGTTCGTCGACGCCGGCCGCAGGCTGTCCGAACTGCACGTGGGATACGAGACTGTCACGCCATACCCGCTCGACGGACTCGACGCCCAGCCACTGGTCGGGCGCAACGCGTACGACTTCTTCGCGGTCGGCGACAAGAAGATGCGGTTCGGCAAGCCGACCGCTGAGCAGAAGGCCGCCGGCGAGAAGGCGGACCGCAGCACGATCGTCTACAACAGCAACATCACGTTGCGGGGGATCCCGGACGAGGCGTACCGCTACATGCTCGGCTCGCGGTCGGCCATTGAGTGGGTCATCGACCGCTACTACATCAAGACCGACAAGGCATCCGGGATCGTCAACAACCCGAACGACTGGTCCCGCGAGGTCGGCGACCTGCGCTACATCCTCGACCTGCTCGCGCGCATCGTCACCGTCAGTTTGGAGACGATGAAGATCGTCGATGCCCTCCCGTCTTTGCAGATTCGAGCCGAGGATGACAAATGAAGGCCGTTGACGCAAACCTGCTCAATCTCCTCAAAAAGAGCACGCAGTTCGTGGTGCCCATCTACCAGCGCGTGTACTCCTGGCAGTCAGAGGAATGCGATCGGCTCTGGTCAGATGTCCTGCATGCTGGCGGTCACGACGGACTAGGTGCGCACTTCACCGGATCCATTGTGTACGTCGCGCGCGGCGAAGGCACCCGCACATCGACCGAACCCGACCTCATCATCGACGGCCAGCAGCGCGTCACCACAGTCATGCTTCTGCTTGCTGCCTTGGCTGCCAGGCTTGACGAGCTCCCCGAAGGCGACCAAGAGCCAGTCGAGGGGTTCTCTCCTCGAAAGATCCGCGGCCTATACCTCACCAACGAATATGAAGAGGGCGACCGCTTCTTCAAGCTGATCCTGTCGAAATCAGACAAGGAGGCCCTGAAATCCATCGTCAGCGGTGCGCCGTTGCCAACCACGGAACGATCGCGTGTGGTCGCCAACTACGAGCGGTTGCTGACCAGCCTGCAGGATCCTGGCGTCGATTTGGTGCAGGTCTGCCTTGGCTTGAAGAAGCTCATTGTCGTCGATGTGTCGCTGACCCGGGGCTTCGACGACCCCCAACTCGTCTTCGAGACCATGAACTCCACCGGAAAGAGGCTTTCTCAGGCGGATCTGATCCGCAACTTTGTCCTCATGGACCTGCCTCCCACGCAGCAGACCCGCCTCTACGAGGATTATTGGTTCCCGATGGAGCAGCGCTTCGCGACGAACGAGGCACTCTTCGACGAGTTCGTGCGCCACTATCTGACGCTGAAGACCGGCGCTATCCCGCGACTGGACGACATTTATGATGCCTTCAAGGATTACGCCGGCAGGGAGGCTCGCATCGGGACGCCGCGTGACGACGTCGTCAAGGATCTGGCAAAGTACGCGACCTGGTTTGCCGCGATGGCGCTGGGGCAAGAGGACGATCCCGTTCTGCACGGCAAGTTCAACGAGCTGGAGCAACTTCGTGCATCAGTCGTGTACCCGTTCATGCTGCGCGTCTACTCCGACTACGTAAAGAACCTCATCGGTCGGGAGGAGGTGTCGTCGCTCGCGTCCATTGTGACGTCCTACATCGTTCGGCGCGCCGTGTGCCAGATCCCCACCAACAGCCACAACAAGACCTTCGCCGGCCTCGCGGCCAGCATCGACAGCACGAACTACGTGAACAGCATCATCGCGCGGTTTCTCCTGATGCCCACGTACACACGGTTTCCCACCGACACCGAATTCCTTGAGTCGCTCACCGAAGTCGACATCTACCGGTTCGCCCGCGCGTCCTATCTATTCCGAAAACTCGAGAACGACGGCCGCAAAGAGCCCGTTTCGACAGCCGAGTACACGATTGAACACATCATGCCGCAGAACCCAAACCTATCCGAGGCATGGCAGAAAGACCTTGGCATCAACTGGAAGGAGGTCCAGGAGATCCACCTTCACCGGCTCGGAAACCTCACGCTGACCGGGTACAACCCTGAGTACTCAGACCGACCGTTCGCTGAGAAGCGTGACATGACCGGCGGCTTCCGAGACAGCCCCCTTCGGCTGAACGAGGGACTCGCTCGACTACATGCATGGAGCGAGGACGAGATCCGCGCACGCGGAGAGAGACTCGCAGCGAAGGCAGCGAGCATTTGGAAACGGCCGGAGCTGCAAGCCGAGGTTCTTGATTGCTATCGAGAGAGATTCGCGGAGCGCTCCGGGTTCAACTGGAGTCAACTGCACGAGATTCTCTCCAGGACGTCCGCCGGGACATGGACGAGCTACTTTCACATGGCCGAGGCCATTGGCACCTCGCCCCAGGCCGTCGCCAATCACGTCGCGCGTTGCACGCGGTGCACCAATGCATATCGAGTGATGACGTGGGACGGGCGCATCGCGAGCGGATTCGCATGGACTGATCCATCGGACACGCGCGATCCGCACGACGTACTCGCTGCTGAAGGCCTCACCTTCACCGACGGAATCGCAGATCCTGAGCAGAAGCTAGACACCGAGGATCTCATCGCCCTCGGGGAGGAGTAGGACCAGCGCCGAACGCGACAGTAGTGTCGTGGCCACCGTGATCGACTGGAGGACTTATAGGAAACGAGCAGCAACTCGAAACCGCCACTCCGCGGGCTCCATCTGGGTCGACCGAACTCGGCCCGGAAGGACCGATTTGTAGGAACACTGCACTGGGAGGAGCCGGAGGCACTAGCGTCCGCTCATGCAGCGTCGGGACCCATCGGACAACGTCGAAGCGGACGTTGCTGGGCAGTCCGCGCGACGAGAGTTCGAGCGACGACGGAAACTGCGGCGCGAGCGTGTTGCGTCTCGTGGCAGGGTCGCCCGGGTTGCGGCTGCGCTGACCGCTGAGCCGCAGAGCACGCGAGCGTGGGATCAGGGCGCAAAGGGCGAGGAACTGGTCGGCGCCCGGCTCGACCGGCTTCGCGAGTGCGGGGTCGGCATACTGCACGATCGCAAGATCGCAGGGCGCGGCAACATCGATCACCTGGCCGTGACCACCGGCGGGGTGTGGGTCATCGACACGAAGCGCTACTCGGGACGCCCGGCGCTGAAGATCGAAGGTGGCTTGTTTCGGCCACAGACCGGACACCTGACCGTCGGCGGGCGAGACCGAGACAATCTTGTCCTTGGTGTCCAGCACCAGGTGGATCACGTGCGGCGGGCGCTCGGCCATGTTCCCGTGACGGGCGCACTCTGCTTCGTGACTGCCGACTGGCCACTCATCGGCGGGTCATTCGCCACTCGCGGCATACAGGTGCTCCCGCCACGGCAGCTGATCAAGACGATCACGCGGTCCCCAGCTGGACCCGTCGATGTGGCGGCGACCATGCATCTGCTCGACCGCCACTTCAGGCCTGCCTGACCCAGGTCCCATCAGCCGGGACGCAGGAGCCCGCACTCATACGCCAGGACGACGGCCTGCACCCGATCTCGTAGGTCGAGTTTGGACAGCACCCGCGTCACGTGGGTCTTTACGGTCGTCGGCGAGACGAAGAGCGTGCTCGCGATCTCGGCATTCGACAATCCCTTGCCGATCAGCTCGAGGACTTCGAGCTCACGGGCGGACAGCACGCCGAGTCGCTCGTCGGCGCGGCCCGGCGCCGGCCGCGCACAGAACTCTTCGACCAACCGGCGCGTGATCGCCGGCGCGAGCATGGTCTCCCCGGCCGCGACCGCGCGGACGGCATGGGCGAGATCATCGGGCCGCACATCCTTGAGCAGGAACCCGCTGGCACCAGCGCGGATCGCGTCATACACGTAGGCGTCGAGGTCGAAGGTGGTGAGCATGAGCACCCGCGCGCTCGATGACCGGACGATCGCGGCCGTCGCGTCGATGCCGTTCATCTCCGGCATGCGCACGTCCATCAGCACGACATCAGGGTCGACGGCGCGGCATCGCTCGACCGCTTCGTGCCCGTTGCCCGCCTCGCCGACGACCTCGAGGTCCGGCTCCTGATCGAGGATCATCGCGAACCCGCGGCGCACCAGCGCCTGATCGTCGACCACCAGCAGCCTGATCACGCGGCCACCGCCAGCGGAAGGGTGGCCGCGACTCGGAAGCCGGCCCCGAGCGGTCCGGCGTCGAGTCGGCCGCCGCACGCGGCGACGCGCTCCGTCATACCGGCCAGTCCGTGTCCGGGAGGTTCCGTGCCCGGTCTGGGCGGGCCGAGGTCGGTGATCTCGACGCGCAAGGAGTCGCCGAGTCTGCGGACGTCGTGTCGCGCGTCCCCCGACTGCGAATGGCGCAGCACGTTGGTCAGCGCCTCCTGCGCCACCCGGTATGCCGTGAGCTCGACACTGCCGGGCAGTCGGCCGGTGACCGTCGATGTGCAGGCGACGCAGAGCCCGGCGGATCGGTAGGAGGCTGCGAGTGCGGGAAGGTCGGGCAACCCCGGTTGCGGGGAGGTCGCGGCGCTGCCGCCCTCCGGTCGCAGCACACTGCGGCGGGGAGTGCCGCCGCTTGGCGCCATACAGAGGCCATGTACGGACACCGTCCGGACGGGATAGAATCGCTGTCATGAGTAGCCGAGCGGTTCCGCCTCTGAAGCGCCATCGCCTAGAGGTGCGCGTGACCCCCGAGCAGGATGCCCTCATCCGCGAGGCCGCAGACCTGGAGCACGCCACGGTGACGTCATTCGTGCTCGACACAGTGACCGCGCGGGCGGCGACGGTGATAGAGCAGCACCGCGACCTGACCCTGTCGAACGAGGCGTTCGACCGCTTCATGGCTGAGCTGGACAAGCCGGCCACACCAGTCGAACAGCTGAGTGATCTCTTCCAGCGACACCCGAAGCTGCCCGAGGCGTGACCGATCGACGACTGGAGCGCCTCCGCGAGGAACACAACGTCGCCACGTTCCGGTCCGGTCAGGGCGCGCTCGACAACTGGCTGCACAACCACGCCCAGGCTGCACAGCAGATTGACTCGGCGCGAACCTTCGTCCTGATCCAGGGTGAAGACGTAGTGGGCTACTTCAGCCTCACCATGGGGTCGGTGCTCCGGGCAGACGCGCCGCGACGACTCGCCAGAGGACTCCCTGCCTATCCCGTTGGAGTGGTGCTGCTCGCCCGGCTCGCGGTCGAAAGCGACCATCAGGGCGAGGGACTCGGTGGCTTGCTGCTTGCCGAGTCTCTACGCAAGGCCGTGGCTGCAGGCGATGCCGCAGCGGCTCGTCTGGTGGTGGTGGACGCCATCGATGAAGCGGCCGCGCACTTCTACACCCACTACGGCTTCCTGTCGGTGCCCGAGCACCCGATGCGCCTCTACCGGCGGACCAAGGACATCCGGGCAAGCCTCCGCCCGGACGCAAACTTCCCGCAGTAGCCACGCACGCAATCAGCGGGTGATGAGACGGTGTTCCTGCACTGCGTCCATTCGCAGCGCCCGACGCCGTCCGTCGCGCTGCTGCACGCAGCGAAGTATGGCGGGCTGTCTGCCCAGGATTCCGCCGCCGCCATACGAACGGCGTTGGGGGTCAACGAGATCGGCGGTCTGCTGTGGACGGCCGCGCTGGATGAGGCACGTATGGCGAACGCCGGGTGAACGACGACTGCGATGTCAGTGGTCGCTGCCAGACTGAGGACACAAGGAAGGGGTGCCAGATGAGAAAACAGGTGAAGGAGAGCGCGACCACGGGGTCGTCGATGGGTCCCTGGGAGTTGTTCGAGCGACGGATGGCGGCATACGTGTCCACCATGCTCGACCCGTGGAACAAGCTGCAGATCTACGTGCCAATGGCAGGCGACACGGAGCCGTGGGTGATCGACATCGCGCCGGTCCGTGGCGTGATCCAGATCGACTACCACTGGGACGAGGTCTACACCACCGCGGACGATCCGGCCGACGCTGTGCACCAGCTGCGGACCGTTCTGGAGGGTGGACGCTTCAGGACACCCCACCCGCAACTGCTGACCGTCGCTGCCATCGGCACTGCGGCGGCCGGCGTCGGCATCCTCGGTCTCGGGGTTCGTGGCAGCGCTCCGGACGTCGACGGATCTGCCGTCCCGGCTCTGTTCACCAGCACCAAGGAGCAGGTGCTCGGCGCGCTCCTCGCCCACGTCCGCAGTGAGTATGACGAGGAGGCCGAGCTCGACGAGGACGACGACCTTCCGCTGATGGTCAACGGAGTTCGGTTGTGGGTCGGCGTCACGGAGGCAAAGCCGGCCATCACGTTCTTCACGCGCGTGGTGGACGACGTGCGCTCGCGCCGGCAGGCTGGGGTCGACGTGAATGGGCTCAACCGCAGTAATCTCTGGTCGCGTTGGGTGGTCCGGGATCACTCGGTGTGGCAGCACCTGACCATCCCGTCGCTGATCTTCCAGCCGGAACTGTTCGACGAGATGCTCGCGCTCTTCGTGGCCGACTACCGCGCCAACCACCTCGACCTGGCCGACCGGCTTGGCGGGCAGCCGGCGACGGGGTGAGCGCGAGCCACTGCGTGGTGCCACTGTCGGAGTCGTAGACCATGATTGAGTGAGAAGCACGCCGTCGAGAGGAGGCCTGTCATGACTGCCCTGCACACCGAATCGACCGCTGTCGACAAGTTCGCCGCTCCGCTCTATACCCAGGCAGAGGCTGCTCGATTCCTTGACCTCTCCACCTCGACATTCCGCAACTGGGCACGCGGACGCAACGGCGCGGGCAGCGACCGAGGATCTGGTTCGCCGGTTCTGACGACGGTCGACAGGACCACTCCACACGGTCCGAACATTCCGTTTGTCGGCCTCGCAGAGGGATATGCATTGTCGGCGATTCGTCGCACTGGCGTGCCATTACAGCGCATCCGGCCAGCACTCGAGCGTCTCGGCGAGGAGATGGGCATCCGGCACGCTCTCGCTTCCAAACAGCTTTTCACCGATGGTGCCGAAGTCCTTTTCGATCGTGCAAAGCACGCGGACCAGGATGAGGCCGATGCGGTCCGTGAGCTCGTCGTTGTTCGCGACGGTCAACGGGTCTTCACCGAAGTCGTCCACGACTACCTCACACAGATCGTCTTTGGTCACGATGGATTCGCCACCGCCATCCCACTCCTTGGGTTTCGGAAAGCCGAGCTGGTTGCCGACGTCAAACGCTCCTTTGGCCAGCCGATCTTCAGACATGGCGGGGTGAGGCTCGAAGATGCGATCTCCCTCTTCAAGGCAGAGCGAGACATCGACGTCGTGTCCGAGGAGTACGGCATCCCGCGGGCCGAACTCGAGGACGTCCTCGCGGTCCTGGTGAACTGACGGACCGACGATGCCCGGGCTGCGCTTCTTTGTCGATCGCAGCCTGGGACGCCGCCAGGTGCCGGATGCGCTCCGCGCCGACGGTTGGGACCTGGTGACCCTGTCCGAGCACTACGGCATACCAACCGACGAAACGGTCGACGATGTCGAGTGGCTCGAATTGGCAGGACGACAACACTGGCCAGTGTTGATGAAAGACGAAAAGATCCGCTACCGACCCGCCGAACGTGCCGCAGTCATCGAGCATGGAGTCAGCGCCTTCTACCTCACGTCCGGCAACCTCTCCGGTGCGCAGATGAGCGAGCTCTACATCTCGCACCGAGATGCGATCTGGCGGCTCGCGGTAGCGCCCGGGCCGTCTCTCTTTGCTGTCTCCCGCACCGGCGTTCGCGCGATCAACCTGGGAGCCTGATGTCGTTGCCCGACGGAGCAGTCAAGGTCGGTGGTGCTCCGCGGCGGGTAGTACCGGGCATCGGGATCTCGATACGCTCCTCCGCTTCGCTCCCCCGCTACTCGATCACCTTGGTCGCTCCTCGGCCAGCTCAAGTGTGGGATCTCGATATGCCCTCCGCTTCGCTCCTCCGCTACTCGATCACCTTGGGGTGACGAAGGTGCGGGCGACCTTGGCAGGTCGCCCGCACCTCGTGTGAATCTCGTTCAGTTAATGCGGTTTTCGTAGACTCCTCGGCCGTGGGTTGCGGCATACAGGCGCTTGCCGGAGTCGTCGAGGGTCAGGCCGTAGACCGCTACCTGCGGCATGCCGGAGGTTGCGGCCCAGCTGGTGCCACCGGGCGCCAGGGCGAGCACGCCGAAGTCGGTGCCGACGTAGATCGCGCCGGTCCGCCAGTCGCGCTGCACCGCCAGGATCGGCTGGTCGCCGAGGTCACCGGAGATGTCCTTGGCGGTGATCTTCTTGGTGCTCGGGTTGTAGGTCACGTCGTAGACGTGACCGCCTGCGGCATACGCGCTGTAGCCGCTGTAGGACACGATCGCGTGGTAGGGGTTCGCCGGATCCAGCGAGATCCCGGAGATGAATCTCGTCGGCAGCTTGTCACCACCCGCGGTCTGGTCGAGCCGGGTGAACTGCACCGAGCTCGCGACCTTGGCGTTGGCATTCGTGGAGATGAAGAGCCGACCACGTCGGGTCGCCGCCCACAAGATGTTCGTCTTGCGCTGCGCGTGCGCCACCGACACCACGTAGTTGCCGGCGCCGGCGTTGTCGCTGCCGTAGACCGTGCCCGACAAGTCGCCATTTGCACCACCCAGTGCGGTGAAGTCGCCGCAGGTCGTGCTGAAGTCGCCGGTCAACTCGTTGCAATGCTGATCCAGCGACCCCTGGGCACCACCGTTGTCGGTCGTGCGCCAAATGTGTTGCAGGCCAACGTAAACCGTGCCCGGCGCGGTTTTGTCCGACTCGACAGGCATGTAGAACGACGACGCCTCGCCGCTGGCCAGCAGCGGGTCGGAGATCCAGTCCCAACCGGTCGCAGACGATCCGTGGAAGTTCACGTCCATCTGCGGGTTGTAGTAGGTGTGGAAGCGGATGTTGCTGTTGGACGGGTTGATGGCCGAGTTGCCGCCGTCACCGCCGACCGTCTCCGCCCAACCGCCCGGGTAGTCCGACTCCCAGGTGCCGTTGTCCTGCGTGCCGCCCTGGACGATGCCGTTCTGCAGCGAAACCGACTGGAACTGCAGGGTTTGCAGCCCGCCGTTGACCTCCTTGTTGGAGGTCGGGATCGCCGACAACCACCGCTTGCAGTTGGCCAAGTCGGTGGCGTTCAGGCCACGGGTGTTGCAGTCCGCCGACTTGTCGACGAACGGCCCGCTCTCGACCGTCACGCCGCCGTCGTCGGTCGCGACCCACTTGTTCGGGTCGTTCGGGAAGAAGGCGAAGCCGTGCTGGTCCGGGTGCAACCCATTGTTTGCAACGTCATTCGTCATGTCGGTGAACGACGCGCCCGAGTTCGTGGACCGGATGATCGCCCGGCCGTTGCTCGGCTGGTGCGCGTTGAACAACTCGTCGTAGTTCATCGAGCCGGACAGCACGACCGTGTTCGGTTGGCCCTTGGGCGTGCTCACCGCCATGTCGTAGTAGCACTGGCCCTGACAGAAGTTGTAACTGTCATAACCGGGCGACGACTTGCTGGAGCTGCTCAGGTCGGTCCAGGACACCGTCGACGCCTGTGCGTCGTCGGTGCGCAACAGCCCGGCCGTCCCGTTGAACCGAGTCGAGTCACCCAGGTAGATGCGAGTCTTCCCGCCCAACGAGGTCGCGTCGAACTCGACCCGGTTCGCCGACGAATTCTGAACAGCGCCAGGGTTGTTCACCGAATAGACCCGTGTGTATGACGACTCACCGGCTGCCCTCCGGTAGAGGCCGTAGTCGCTGACGGACGCGTACGTCACCTTCGGGTCGTTCGGATCGAACTCGACCTTCGTCACGCCACCGCGGAAGAAGTCGTTGCCGTTCGCGGATGATCCGTCGACGGCATCCTGCGGCTCGTTGATGACCTGCTTCCAGCTCGCGCCCCCGTCAGTGGATTCATAGAGGCCCATCGGTGCGACACCGGGTGGCGTCATACGGCCGCCGATGACCGACGACGATCCGTGCCGACCGACCATCGTGCCCACCAGGAGGTGGTTGGCGTCGGTGGGATCGACGGCGATCGAGCCGATGCTGCGTCCGACGGAGTCGGCGTGGAAGCCGGTCACCTCTGACCAGGACCCGCCGCCGTCGGTGCTCTTGAACAGCCCCATGCCGGCCTCGTTGTCGGACGAGCCATTGGCCTCACCGGTGCCGGCATACAGCACGCCGTTGGCCAGGGTGAGCGAGCCAATTGCCTGTGACGGCAACGAATCCGACACTGAGCGCCAAGACGGAGTGGTCGCGGTGATGTCGTCGGTCTTCCACACACCGCCGCCGGCCGAGCCGATGTAGGCAGTCTTGCCGTTGGGGTCGATCACGACCGCCGTCGCACGACCGGACACCTGGCTCGCGTTGCCGGTGTAGGTCACCGGAGCCGGCACCGTGCCGGTCAGGTTGCCCTGCAACGTCCACTGGCCGAGCCCGGGAGGCCCGCCCTTGCCGTTCTTCGTGGTGGCGATGAAGGCCGAGCGGTTCTGTGCGACCTGCGCGGGCGCAACCGCTGTTCGCGGGAAGGCTTGGTCGCCATACAGCTCCTGGTTGGGACCGCCAATCGCCTCACCGCCGTTGTCGAGCTTCTCCATGATCACCGACAGGGCTTGCGAGTGCTTGTTCAGATGCTGGTGCTCGTGGGCGAACTCGTGCAGGCTCTCGTGCGCTTCCTGCTTGCCGGTCACCTTCTCCCATGCCTTCTCGGGGCCGCCGGCGGCGGTCACGACGCCGCCCGCACCAACGACGAGGGCGACGGCTGCACCGCCGGCCAAGAGGGCTCGATGGTGTCGGCGTGGAGGGCGTGGTTGCACCGGTTGTGACGTGTCTTCAGGGGTGGACCCAGACATGGTTTCTCTTTTCGACGGGCGTCCCGATTGGGACGGTGTTCAGCAAATTCCCCGAAACCATTCAGACTCGCCTTCCGGTGAGTCCGAACACTCGATCCTATTGCGGCGCAAGGGCTCCCGGTGATTTGCGGAGTGGCGCATGAGCGACTGCTGCCATGAGTCGGGACCTCGAGACGCGGCTCGTACCTCACCGCTCCTCGGCTACCTTGATGCGGGACCTCGAGACGCGGCTCGTACCTCACCGCTCCCCTTCGTGACGCCCCGCTCGTTCCTCACGGGCCCCTCAGGGCGACGCTCGGCCACCTTGATGCGGGGCCTCGAGACGACGCCCGGCCACCTTGATGTTTCAGCGATCCACGCAATAGTGAGCGTTATGACCGCAGACAGCGAAGCGAACCTCGATCAACTGCGCGACGACTTGGTGATGGGCGGCTGGGACGTGCTGCCCCGCGAGAAGCTCGGCGAGCATCCGCTGCCTGCCGGCGCGGCATACGAAGCGATCCGCGCCGACCTGGAGCTCGACGGCAGCGCGCGGCTGAACCTGGCGACGTTCGTCACCACCAGCATGGAGCCGCAGGCGAAAGCCCTGATGGCGCAATGCATGGACAAGAACATGGTCGACAAGGACGAATACCCGCAGACCGCCGACATCGAGCAGCGCTGTGTGAAGATCCTCGCCGACCTCTGGCACGCCGAAGACCCGACCGACCCCACCGGCTGCTCCACCATCGGGTCCAGCGAGGCGTGCATGCTCGGTGGCCTCGCGCTGAAGCACCGCTGGCGTGCCAAGGTCGGCGACGACCTCACCCGCCGGCCCAACCTCGTGCTCGGCGCCAACGCGCAGATCTGTTGGGACAAGTTCTGCCGCTACTTCGAGGTCGAGCCGCGCCTGGTGCCGCTGCAAGGAGATCGGCTGCACCTCGATGCCGAGAGCGCCCTGCAGTATGTCGACGAGAACACCATCGGCGTCGTGGCCATTCTGGGATCCACGATGGACGGCAGCTACGAGCCGGTCGCCGAAATCGCTTCTGCCCTGGACAAACTCGCGGCAGGCGGCGGCCCCGATGTGCCGATCCACGTGGACGCGGCCTCCGGCGGTTTCATCGCGCCGTTCCTCGACCCCGACCTGCAATGGGACTTCCGCCTCCCCCGCGTCGCCTCGATCAACGCGTCCGGGCACAAGTACGGACTGGTCTATCCCGGTGTGGGCTGGGCGATCTGGCGGGACCGTGACGCGCTGCCCGAGGAACTCGTCTTCCACGTCAACTACCTGGGTGGCGACATGCCGACCTTCGCGCTCAACTTCTCCCGGCCGGGCATGGAGGTCGTCGGGCAATACTTCATGTTCACCAGGCTCGGCTTCGAGGGCTACCGCACCGTGCAGCAGGCGACCCGTGACGTCGCCGGCCGGCTCGCGGAGCAGATCGGCGCGCTGCCGCAGTTCCGAATGCTCAGTCGTGGCAACGAATTACCGGTCGTCACCTTCACCACGTCCGACGACGTGCAGGGCTGGGACGTCTTCGCCGTCTCCCGCGGTCTGCGCGAACGAGGTTGGCAGGTCCCGGCATACACGATGCCCAAGGACCGGGAGGACTTGGCGGTTCTGCGGATCGTATGCCGCAACGGCCTCACCACCGACCTGGCCGACTGGTTGGTCCGCGACCTGACGAACACCGTCAACACGCTGGCGAAGGACGCGCATCCGGACCATCAGATCTCAGGGCCGGAGGGCTTCCACCACTAGTGCCACCCTCGCAGCTTCGTTCAGCGCGAGGTCAGCGCGGCAGGCCGCCATTTCCCGGCGTGAGTCTCGGGCCGGGTGCACGATCAAATTGCCGTCAGCGTCCGCCTCGGAATACTCCTGCCCCACCGCACTGAACTCACTTTCGTAGTTGAGTCCCTCGCGCAGCGCGGTGATCCGCTCCGCCCAGGTGCCTCGCACGGCCGCTTGTTCGCGCTCACCCAACAGGTCGTAGACGTCGGGCGGAAGTGCATTCGGTGGCGTAGCACGCATGCTGTCAATGTAGCGCCGTGCTAAACGTTTTCATCTTCGTGTAAGACGACTTCTCCCGGTCATGTCGTCGGCGGTCGCTTCGCTCCCCCGACCTACTCGACCCGCCAGGCTCGCTACTGGACCCGCATGGTGCGGGACCTCGAGACGCCTCCTCCGCTTCGCTCCCCCAGCTCCTCGGCCACCTCAGGTGCGGACCTCAAGACGCTCGTGCCTCGCGGCTACTCGACCAGCTTGGGCCACTACTTGATGAAGTGTTCTTTCTTGAGCCAGTCGTAGGCGACGTCGGCGGGCTCCTTGCCGTCGACGTCGACCTTTGCGTTGAGCTGCAGGAGCACGTCGTTGGTGAGCTTCTTGCTCACTGGCGCAAAGAGTTTCGCGATCTGCGGGTTCGCCTTGAGCATCTTGTCCCGGACCACGAACGACACGTTGTACTTCGGGAAGAAGGACCGGTCGTCCTGCAGCACTTTGAGGTGCAATGCGACGATGCGGCCGTCGGTGGTGAAGACCTCACCGAAGTTGCACTTGCCGTGTGCGGTCGCGTCGTAGATCGCGCCCGTCTGGTAGGTCCGCAGGTTGCTGCGCGGGACGCCGCTGCCGAGGGGCACGTCATACTTCTTCAACATGCCCTTCAACCCGTCCGGGCGGTTGATCAGCTCGGACTCGACGCAGAAGGTCCGCTCCGCCTTCGGCACCTTGGCCAGCTGCGACAACTTGGTGATGTGGAACTTCTCCTGCACCTTCTTGGTGACCGCGAAACTGTAGGTGTTGTTCATCGGTGCCGGCGGCAGCCAGTCGAGGTTGTTCTTCTTCTTGTCCTCGTCGCGCACCGCGACATACTGCTTGCGCTCGCTGGGGATCGGGTTCTCGTGGCCGAGGTAGGTGATCCAGCCGGTGCCGGTGTATTCCCACATCGCGTCGATCTGCCCGTCCAGCATCGCCTGCCTCGCGGATGCCGACCCGGGGATGTTGGTCAGGTCGGTGACCGTCGCGCCGGACGACTTCAGCAGGATGATCGCCATCTTGCCGAGCAGGATGTTCTCGGTGAAGTTCTTGGAGCCGATCGAGATCGAGGTGCCGCTCAACGGCTTGGTCTGTGCCAGCACGCCGGCCAGCTTGGCCGAGGGCACGTAACCGCCCGCGGTCCCCAGCCCGAGGCACCCAGACGTGGTCATCGCGACCGCCGCAGCGCCCGCTACGACCGCGAGCGCGCGACGGGGTCGTCCCCGAGATGTTGTATGGCGCAAGGTGATTCGCATCAGATCCCCTTTGGACGGACCAATAGCTCGAGCACCCGGCCGAACCACTCCACGAGCAGCGCGAGCAACGCGATCAGCACTGCGCCGGCAACCATCACCGGGTAGCGGTAGAGCGTGATGCCTGCGGTGATGACACCGCCGAGGCCACCGGCGTTGACGAACGTCGCGAGCGCCGCAGTGCCGACCACCAGCACCAGCGCGGTGCGGACTCCGGCCATGATCACCGGCAGCGCAAGCGGCAACTCGACCCGAAAGAGCACCGCAAGGCCCGAAAGCCCAACGCCACGACCGGCTTCCACCAGGGTCGGGTCAACGCCCTGCAGTCCGGTGATGGTGTTTCGGAGGACCGGCAGCACGCCATACAGGGTGAGCGCAGTGATCGCGACCCAGAAGCCCGACCAGCTGGACAGCCACATGAACAGCAGCACGATCAGGCCGATCGACGGCGCAGCCTGGCCGGCGTTGGCGACACCGACCACGATCGGCGCGAGGAATTTCAGGCCCGGCCGGGTGAGCAAGGTGCCCAACGGGACGGCGATCGCCACGACGATCAGGGAGGCGACGATGGTGAGCTTGATGTGCTGCCAGATCTGCAGCCGCACGTCCGGCCAGGCCAGCGAGCTGGTCTCGATCGAGTCCAGCGTCGCGGTCTGCCGCCACCACACGTAGAGCAGGAAGCCGACGATCACCAGCACGGGTATGCCGAAGATCTCGATCGCGGCGCTGCGACTCATCCGACCCCGTTTGCGGCCGTCGTCCGCTTCGACTCCGGGTGTGTCGATGTCCGGCGTCCTGGTGTCGACAGTCACGGCGCGTTCCCGCTTTCGAGCTCCTCGTCGGTCGGCGCGATCGAGATGCGTTCTGAGGGGTGCTCGCCGTTCAAAGACGTTGCCGTGCCGTTGGTTTCGGCCTCTGCCTCACGCTGCATCTCCTCGATGAAGTCCGTCACCGTCTTGAAGGTGATGATGCCGAGGTAGGAGTCGCGGTCGCCGGTGACGACCGCGCCCCCGTGACCACTGACCAGCATGGTGTCGAGCGCGTCGTTGAGGGTGGCCCGCGAGTCAAGGTTGACCAGGTCCTCGTCGGGCTCGACGATCGTGGCGCCCTTGAGTTGGCGCACCCACGGCCAGCCGAGCGGTCGGTTGCGACGGTCGAGCACGATCACCGAGCGGTCGCCGTTCGCCTGCGCCCGCTGCTGCACCTCGGCGGCGTTCTCGCCGACCGTCGCTGTGGTCGGTTGCCGCAGGTCCAGCTCCGAAACCCGCGCCAGGCTAAGGCGTTTCAGCGACGAGCCGGCGCCGACGAAGTCCTGCGCGAACTCGTTCGCCGGGCTGCTCAGCACCACCTCGGGGGTGTCATATTGCGCGATGTGCGCGCCCTCCTGCAGGATCAGCACCCGGTCGCCCATTTTGATCGCCTCGTCGATGTCGTGGGTGACACAGACGATCGTCTTGCGCAGCTCGCGCTGGATCGAGAGCAGCTCGTCCTGCAGGCGCTGCCGGGTGATCGGGTCGACCGCGCCGAAGGGCTCGTCCATCAGGATCACCGGTGGGTCGGCCGCCAGGCCGCGTGCCACCCCGATGCGCTGCTGCTGACCGCCGGACAGCTCACGCGGGTAGCGGCCGCGATACTTCGACGGATCCAACCCGACCAGGTCGAGCAGCTCGTCGACGCGCGCCTTGATGCGGTCGGAGTTCCAGCCGAGCAGTTTCGGCACGATGGCGATGTTCTTCGCGACCGACATGTGCGGGAAGAGACTGCCGCCCTGTATGACGTAGCCGATCGTGCGCCGCAGCTCGTCGACCTTCTTGGCGCGGATGTCCTCGCCGCCGATGCTGATCGTCCCCGACGTCGGCTCGATCAGCCGGTTGATCATCTTCAGCGTCGTCGTCTTACCGCAGCCGGAAGGCCCTACGAACATTGCGATTTCGCCCGCCGGGATGGTCAGGCTGATGTTGTCGACAGCCGGCGTCTTCTGCCCGCGGTAGGTCTTGGTGACGCCGTCGAGACGGATCTCCGCGCCGCTGACTGCCGCGCGAGCTTCGGTGGTGGACTCCACAGCGGTCATCAGACCCGCACTCCCTTTGAGGTGGTGAGCCGCCCGAGGATGAGCAGCAGAAAATCGAGAATGAGCGCCAGCACCACGATCCCGATCGTCGCGGTGAGCGCATAGTTGAGGGCGTTCTTGCCACCGACCTGCGCCAGCCCCTGGAAGATCCAGCCCCCGAGACCGGGCCCGAGGACGTATGCCGCGATCGCGGCGATGCCCATGCACATCTGCAACGAGACTCGGATGCCGCTGAGGATCACCGGCCAGGCCAGCGGTAATCGGATCCGCAGCAGCGTCATCGGCTCGCTCATGCCCATGCCGCGCGCCGACTCGATCAGCGTCGGGTCAACACCTTGCAGGCCGACCACAGCGTTGCGCAGGATCGGCATCACGGCATAGAAGGTGACCGCGACCAGAGCAGTCGTGGCGCCCAGTTTCGTCAGGGGCATCAACAGGCCGATGAGCGCAAGCGACGGGATGGTCAGCCCGATGGCGCTCACCGCGTTGGCCACCGGCTCCAGCTTCGGCATACGCGTCACCAGCACAGCGAGCGCCACCGCGATGACCGTTGCGAAGAGCACCGCCAGGATCACCAGATAGGCGTGGTTCCACGCACCAATGAGGAATTGCGCGCGGCGATCGGAGAGAAAATCCCACACTGGCTGCCTCCCGAGACAGAGCATTGACGAGGCGTGCTGCGGTATGCGGATCGGGCAGCGACGACGTCGTGAGATGGTCGAAGCCGCTCGGGCCTCTTTCACTCAAGCACACAGTCGGGCAGACGCCAAGGACCAAACCTGTTCCCTGTGAAGTCTTTTCGACTGCTTGAACGTTGGCGGTGCCATCACCTATCACATATCCATCACGAAAATGGCTGTCCGCCAATGTATTTCGAGAGTTGCATTTCGAAATCGTCTGGCGCAGAGGGATTCTCGGTGCATCGTGCGGGCAAAGCGCGGTCGAGATGTCTTTCGCCCGGTTTCGATACGCACTCCTCCGCTGCGCTCCCCCGTGCTACTCGACCCGCATAAGTCCGCTACTCGACCCGCATGGCTGCCGGGCGCGGCATACGGGCTGAGCTCCGGCGCGGTTGATAGCGTTCGGGAATTCACCCGTGGCGAGACCTTTGGGGGTCGCAATGAGTCAGTCGTATTGCGCTTTGTATGTCGACGCGGGCTACCTGCTGGCGGCCGCGGCGACGCGCATCACCGGCACGTCACTGCGCGCCGGCATCGAGGTCGCGCACGCCGAGCTGATCGAGGGACTGGTGCGGCAGGTCTGCGAGGACAGTGGCATGCCGCTGCTGCGCACTCAGTGGTATGACGCCGCGCGCTTCAACTCGATGACCGAGCAACAGAAGCACATCAGCGCCCTGCCCCGGGTCAAGCTCCGCCTCGGCCGGATGGCGCAAGATGGCACTCAGAAGGGCGTCGACCTGCGCCTCGGGCTCGACATCGTCAACCACGCCCGGCACGGTCGGGTGGATCGGCTCTACCTGGTCACCGGTGACGACGATCTGACCGAGGCCGTCGACGAGGCGCAGAATCTCGGAGCCCAGGTCATCGTGCTGGCCGTCCCCAACGCGGACGGGAAGCCACACGGTGTGTCGACCCACCTGCGACAGGTCGCCGACGACGTGCTGCTCGTCGACGAAGCGGGACTCGACAGCGCCATACATCGTCGTGAGCGGAAGGCGACCCCGCCGGCAGCCGTGGCCGCACCGGTCAGCGAGTCCTCCCCCGCCGCAGTCGCCGCGCGCGTTGCCGCCGCCTCCACACCGGACCTGTCCAAGCCCTACCGGACGCCGCACGAGTTGATCTACTCGACCACCACCGGCCAGCCGCCGATCGTCTCAGTCCGACTGCACGACCAGCCCGACCCCGAGGTGATCGCGGAGGGCATCGACATCGTATGTCGCAAGGTCATCGACTCCTGGAAGCGAACCGCGACGACCGAGGACATCGCGCGGATGCAGGCGGCCAAGCCGTCCGTGCCCAGCGACCTGGACCGTGCGTTGCTGCTGGACCTGTCGGCGCGACTCGACAACTTCTATCTGGACGACACCACGCGCTACAAGCTGCGGTCGCGGTTCTGGGAGATCCTCGACGAGGTGTCGTGAGCGGGTCCGCGGGTCTCGATACACCTCCCCCGCTGCGCTCCTCCGGCACTCGACCAGCTTGCGGGGGCAGGCGACCCTCCGGCACTCGACCAGCTTGAAGGGGCAGACGACCGGTTGGTCGCCTGCCCCTTGCCGGTTTCGGATCAGCGCACGTCGTACGCGCGGGTGATCGTCTGCGAGACCTTGGCTCCGTGGGCGTCGGTGAGCTCGACCTTCAAGCTCACCTGCTTGCCGGAGTCGGCGGAGTTGTCCACTGTGAGATCGGCGCCGGTCGCGGTGACCTTGGCGGAGCCGGCGACCCAGGTCGCGCCGCCGTCGGTGGATGTCCAGACGCTGGCCGCGGTGATCGCGCCCGAGTCGTAGCCCGGGTTGGCGTCGATCCGCGCCGGGATGTTCGTCTGGCCGGCGGCGACCGTCTTCAGGCCGTCGGTCGGCAGGTCGAGCCGCGGGAAGAGCAGCGGCAACGCCTGGCTGTAGACGGCCGGGTCCTCGTGTGACCGGAAGGTCCACGTGGTGGCGGCCGCGGTCGACCGCTGCCACATCTTCGCCGGCTGGCCGACCTTCTGCGTGTTCAACGTGAGCGCGTAGGTCGCATCGTCGGACGGGACGGTGAAGACGCCGAACGGGTCATAGCTGGACCCGACCGCCACTCCGTTGCGACTCAACTGCAGGTTGCCCAGGTCACCGAAGCTGCCCTGGTCAGCCCAGTGCCCAGCACTGTCCGCCCACATCGTCGGGGCGACGCCGAGCAGGTTGCCCTGGCGCTCGGCGACCCGCTGCGGTGTGCCGTCGGTGCCCTTGCGGACCCCGGGGGTCACCGCTCCGCCATACCAACTGTCCGAGACCGTTTCGCCGGGCGTGAAGGTGCGGAAGTGATCGTTCATCACCTCGCCGAACGGGAAGCTGGACAGGATCGCCTTGGACCACTGGGTCCCGTCGGCCGTCAGGTATTCGGTGCGCTTGCCCGGTGTCGGGAGCGGGTCGATGCCGCTGATCGCGAACCCGACGCCGTCCGGGCGCTGTGCGCTGGTCAGGTCACCGAAGTTGGTGGCCACACCCATGCTGTTGTATGTCGCCTCGATGCTGCCCAGTGAGGAGTCGGAGACCTCGTGCTTCTGGGCCGTGACCAGCTGCTTGTCGTCGAAGAAGCCCAGCGTGTAGGCGTATGGCGCATTCGCCGTCGCGGACCACTTCAGCATGACCTGCCCGCCAGCGAGTTCCGCACCGAGCGATACGCCCTCGGCCTGCGGGAGTGCGTAGACCGGCAGTGGAGCAGGTCCCGAACCGACCACCGGCAGCCAGGCTCCGGGCGCGTCCCGGTAGAGCAGCAGAGCCTTCGCGCCCGCCTTGGCCGCGAGCGTCTGGACGCTGTAGTCGCTGCCCGTGGCCGGCAGCTCGGCCACGACGACCTTGCCCTTCACATCGGCCGCAGCGAAGTCGGCCGCGGTGCCGGCGCCGACCGAGACCACGTCGGCCGAGCCGACACCGTCCAGGTTGGCGATGCCGCCCGCCGGGGACAGCGGGTGCAGCGCCAGCGCACCGGACGTCGTCATCGATGACACGATCGGAGTGGTGCGCCGCGTCCAGTGACCGAACTCGAACGACCCGTCACCCTTGGCGACGGTGCCACTGACCTCGGCATACACCTTCGGCGTCGCGGGTCCGGCCGTCATCGAACCGGAATGCACCCAGTCCGTCGGCCACTGCCGGTCGAAAGTCAGTGTCGTGGAACGCAATTCGCTCGGTTTCTGCGTCGACACGGTGAGCGGGTTGGCCTGCCGCGCGTCGAGCACGATCGTGGTGTCCTTGGTGATCGTCAGCTCAGGGCGTGCGAGGTAGGACAGTGAGTCAGGAGCCGCCGAGGCCGGCGCCCCGACCGTCGGTGTCATCACGTATGACGTGAGGAAGAAGTGCCCGGGACGAACCGTGAAGGATTGGTCCTTGCCACCTACGTAGGCACGACCGCCGGACGATGTGTCGGTGTTGACCAGGTCGACCGACGAGGCGCCGTTGGCGGGGTCGCCGTTGCGGTCGATCACCTTCACGGTCACCGTGACGGCGGGAGCGGCGGCGTAGAGGTTGAACGCCGTCGACACGTGCTGGCCACCGCTCGTCCCGATGATCCGGGCGGTGATGTCGCCCAGCGCGCTCGCCGGGATCTTGGCACCCAGCTGCACCGTCACCGGCACGTCGACCGTGCCGTGCGCCGGAACCGTCACGTGCTGCGGGACCTTCAGCAGCGGGGTGTTGATCGCGCTGCCGTCGTTGCCGGAGACCTTCGCGACGGCAAGCCGCAGGTCGACCGCGCTGTCGCCACGGTTGGTGTAGGTGACTGTCTTCGCGTTGTACGCATGCGTCTGGGGGTAGTCGAACTGCCCGCCATACACAGTGGATTGGGCGGTGACGGTCTCCTTGAGCATTTGCGGGATGTCGACGCGTCCGGCGCCGACCTCCTGCGCGTCGCCGGGCACGTCGGAGTCCGCCGAGGAGGTGATCAGCTGCTTCAGCTGCGCACCGCTGAACCCTGGGTTGGCCTCCTTGGCGATCGCGACCGCACCCGCGACGTGCGGCGTGGCCATCGAGGTGCCCGACATCGTCTGGTAGGCGTAGATCCCGCGGCCACCGGCGTTCGCGGCGAGGATGTTGACGCCGGGAGCCGCAATCTCGGGCTTGAGGACATGAGTGCCACCCACCGGGCCACGACTGGAGAAGTAGGCAGTCTTGTCCTGGGAGTCGACCGCGCCGACGGTCAGCGCGTCGGCCGCGCAGCCGGGGCTGGAGACCGTGTTGAAGCCCGAGCCGAGGTTGCCGGCCGCGATCACGAAGAGGCTCTTGCTGCTGTGCGACAGCTGCTCGACGGACTGAGCGATCGGGTCGTCACACGTGGTGGTCGGCAGCTGGCTGCCCAGGCTCATCGAGATCACGTCCGCGTTCTGCGACACCGCCCACTGCATGCCGGCGATGATGTCCGAGTCCATGCCGTAGCCGGAGTCGTCCAGGACCTTGCCGATCACCAGGCTGGCGCCGGGCGCGACGCCGCGCTCCTTTCCGCCGCTGGCGGCTCCGGTGCCGGCGACGGTCGAGGCGACGTGCGTGCCGTGACCGACCAAATCGTCTGTGCCATGGGCAGATCCGGTGAAGTCCTTGCTCACCGCGATGCGGCCTGCAAGGTCGGGGTGGCCGGCGTCGACGCCGGTGTCGAGCACCGCGACCTTGCTGCCCTTGCCGTCCAGCCCGGCCTTCCAGGCGGTGGGCGCGCCGATCTGCGCGGTCGAGTCGGCCAGCGTCATCTTGACCGGCCGGTCCAGCCACAGCTTGCCCAGGCCTTCGCCCGTGGTCGAGGTGGACTTGACCAGTTCGTCCCAGGCGGCCTTGGCGTCGGACTTCGGCACGGCATACGCCATGGCGTTGACCGAGGCCAGTGGCTTGCTGTCGGTCGCATCCGTCGGGGTCGGTGTGGTGTCGCGGACGGTCCGCGTGCTCTTGTCGTACTGCGCGATGAGGTGGATCGACTTCGTGTGCGCGTCGTCAAGCTTGTTGGCGACCTGGCCGGTGACGTTGAACAGTTCGCGGTCGATCCGGCCACTGGCCAATGCCTTGGCGACGGTCACCGGATAGACGTAGAGGTTGTCGCCGTCGCGTTGGGTTTCGAAGTCGGCGACGGTGCCGTCCGCGGACGGCAAGATCTGCGCGACCGGCTGACCATCGGCGGTGTGCGAGACCCGGACACGATCGCCGGAGATGAGGGTGACAGTCGCTGCTTGCTGGGCCTGGGTGCTGGCCGCGGAGCCGACGATGGGTCCGTGGTCACCGGTCGACGTGCCGGTGGAGGCCAGGGCGGGCGATGAGATCGCCGTCGCTGCGAGCGCGAGCACGCCGACGGACGTGAGGGTATGGCGGCGCCAACTTGGACGCATAGAACCTCCGTGTGCTTACGGACCGGGGTGGATCCGAGGGTGGAGCGACGCGGCCGGGAAGTCCGTGTCGCGTGTCCGTGACAGCCGGACCTGGTCATCGTGCACGCCGCGCGACCGGGCGTGGAACGCTTGAGCCGGGCGAAGAATCGTCATGGCAGGTTTTCGACAGAGCAGACGTATGGCGCGCGGAGATGCCGCGGGCGCGAAGGACACGAGCATGGAAGCAATCCCCGGCGCAGGTGACCGGGTCCGGACCATCGATCTCAGTGCGGTCGGGCTCACCTCCGAGCACGAGGCCGACTATCGATCGCTGATCGAGCAGGGTGGCGGCACCGCAGGAGTACTGGCCGTGCGCTGGCACCGCACGGTGCCCGACGTCGAGGCAAGACTGGCCGCACTGCACGAGCTCGGTCTGGTCGAAGCCGTGCAGGTCGCCGCACGGACCGTCCGCTGGTTTCCGGCATCACCCGACGTCGGCCTGCGAGCGCTACTCAACTCACGACAACACGCTCTGGCCCGGGCGGAGACGTCGGTCGCCGCGCTCGCGGAACTCTTCCGGCGCGACCTCAACCACGCCGAGGTCGGTGACCTGGTCGAGGTCGTGCTGGGCGCCGACGCCGTGGGTGCGCAGTTCCTGCAACTACAGCGCAGCGCCCGCACGGAGGTGTGCGCCTTCGTCGACGCCCGGCCGGTCGCCGTCGAGTCGGGGAACAACGCGGCGGAGGCAGAAGCGCTCGACCGGGGCGTCGCCTTCCGCGTCGTCCTGGAGCGGGCCGCACTCGAGGACGACGCCACCGCCAACGAGTCGCGGGAGTCGCTCGGCGCTCACGTGCAACTGCGCACCGTCGAAAAGGTGCCGACCAAGCTGCTGATCGCCGACCGGGGCGTCGCGATGGTGCCGCTGGCCGTGCGCAGCCACGACGCAGCGGCCGTCCTGATCAAGGCGCCGAGCCTGGTCCAGGCGCTGGTGACCCTCTTCGACTCGGTCTGGTCCGGCGGCATCCCGATCGTGCTGGACCCGCAGCACGGACCGATCGAGGGGCCGGGAGCGGGTCCGGACAGTGTCGACCTGGCGCTGGTGTCTCTCATGCTCGCCGGCTTGACCGACGACGCCGTCGGCAAGCGGCTGGGCATCAGCGGCCGCACCGTTCAGCGGCGGCTGAAGCTGCTGATGCAGCTCACCGGATCGACCTCCCGGATGCAGCTGGGCTGGGAGGCCGCCCAACGCGGCTGGGTGACGCGTCGCTGATTTGAGGTGGCTCGGGCATCATGCAGCACCAGTCTTCCGGCGTTTGGCCGGTATTTCGTGTGAGTGCAAAATTGCTGCATGCCACATCTATGGCGTTGGCGCTATAGTTGTGTACATGGATCTGACCACCGCCGAAGCCGCACAGCGGCTGAACGTGAATCAGTCCCGAGTTCGGGCATTGATCGCTGCCGGCGGTCTCGAAGCACGACGCTTCGGCACCCAGTGGTTGGTTAACTCTGACAGCGTCGAGCATCAGGCCGCGCTCACCACCGCGAACGCAACAGGTCGGACCATGTCCCAGCGGATCGCCTGGGCCGCCGCTGACCTGGCCGATGGCGGGGATGCCGAATGGTTGACCGCGTCCGAGCGGTCGAGGCTGCGCCGCCGCCTGCGCGGCGTGACTCGTGTGGAGACAGTTCAGCGATGGCTTGCCTCTCGGTCCAATCACGTTGCGAGGTACCAGATCGGCGACGTCGACATCGAGGATCTACTGCATCACGACGATGTGGTCAGCACGGGTGTCAGCTCCGTGACGTCATACAACCTTGGGTTGGGCACCGGTGGCACCGCCGACGCGTATGTGAGCCGAGGGGTGGCCGCGTCTTTGATCAGCGATCTCTTCCTGATCGAGAGCCGCACCGGAAACCTCACTCTTCGTATCGTCGACAACGACCTGCACCGACGAACATCACGGCATCTTCGGGGACGAGTGGTCACTCCTCGACTCATCACAGGGGTTGACCTCGCCGATTCGCGCGACACGCGCACCAAGGCGACCGGAAACGCACTCTTGACCGCCGTCCTGGGCGAGCTGGCCGAATGACTGACGTGCCTTCCTCTCGGCTTCGGAGCCAGGATCAGATTCTCGGAGCGATCGGAGCGATCAGCGGACAGTTGCCGACCGACCTCAGCGCGGCGTTCGGCGCGGACCAGCGCCGCACGACAGACCCGCAGCCCGCTGATCTTGGCGACGTGAAGGCTCTGATCGGGCGCATCAAGACGCGCCTCGGCCTCGCCCCGGCTGTCGACAGGCAGCGTGCGATCGAACTCAGTGGTCTCCTTGATGCACTGGCCAACAACGAGAGTCTTTCCTTCACTCGTGGAGAGCTGGCTGCGCTGGATGGTCTACTTCATCGGGCGGCGGACGAGGTGCCAACTCTTGACCGCGAGCCGGTTGCTCTGCCGCCGCTGCCCGATCATCAGATCGCTATGTGGCGGACCCTCCTCGCTTTCGAAAAGCTTGATCGCCCCTGGGTTCTCGTTGGTGGGCAGATGACGATGCTGCACTGCCTCGAGAACAACCATCGCGTCACGCGTGCCACCGACGACGGCGACGTGATCGTGGGTGTCTGGACGCGACGGGACTCGTTGCGGGCGGCGAGCAGATTGCTGCGTGACAGCGGCTTCGTGGAGGCGAAAACCAGTGATGGCTATGGCTATCGGTTCGCACGGCACAGTCCACACGCGACAGTCATCGACCTCCTACTGCCAGAAGGCCTGGAACGACAGCGCCAACAGCCGACCACTTCACTAGGTCGGCGCGGCCTGTCCGTCGAGGGCGGCAACCAAGCGCTTGCACGCGCGCAGCGGGTGCCAGTCATGGTCGGGAGCCTGTCCGGTTACGTCCGAAGGCCGAGTCTCCTGGGCGCCCTCGTCGCGAAGGCACATGCCTACGTCAGCGATAGCCGCGACGTGGATCGTCATGCGGAAGACATCGTCACCCTCGCTGACATCGCGCTACGCAGCCCTCGAGCGACACTGCAGGAGGCTCGGTCCGAAGACCGCAAGCCCATACGTCGCTTCCTGCGGAACAAGACTGCAGAACACCGATTCTTTTCTGACACAAGCGATCCCGACGCGGTCTTCGCCTTCTTGACTCGACTTGCTGAGCCAATTTGATGCCCGGTGGCGAATGACGTTGCCGGGGCCAATCTGGTGATTGCACCGGTCACCGTCGTTGTGTGGGGCTACGGTCCGGAAATGGGCTTCTATTTCCGCGTCGCTCCGGGTGTGAAGATCCGGGCCACCAAACGAGGCCTGCGCACCTCCGTCGGTCCGCGGGCTGCACGAGTGCACTTCGGCGCAGGTGGGACCGGAATCTCAACCGGCGCAGGGCCTTTCACCTATTACGCGCCGGTGCACGGCTCGAAGTCACGACCGTCGACTTCGCGATCGACGCGTGCTCTCACTTCCGCCCAGCGGTCCCCTGGCGCGACCCCGGCCCAGCAACAGAAGGCGGCACGGGCCAAGGCCATCGCCGACGCGATCAGCGCGATCCTCGACCTGCACCGAGCGACCTTCCCCAACGCGACGGCACCAGTCGCGTCGCCGCCGCAGACCCCGACCTACCAGCAGGTTCTCGCCCGCAACACCGAGGCTGCGACCGCAGGGGTCGGATGGTTCCACCGCCACGAACGTGCCGAAGCCATCACGCGCGCCACGGCTGCAGCGCAGGCCGAGTTCGCCGGCATCCAGGCCGACGCGAAACGGCGGCAGGACGACGAGCAGCGACGACTGGACGAGTGGTGGAAACAGTTGCTGGCCAACGAACCACACCACGTCATGTGGGCGATCCAGCACGCGTTCGAGGACAACGAAGCGGCTGCCGCGCCGACCGGGGTCCAGGGTTCGACGGCGTCGCTCGTGGTCCACGTCCCCGGCACCGAAGTGTTGCCCGAGCGGATGCCCGGGACCACTGCGGCCGGCAATCTTTCGCTGCGGCAGATGACCAAGAGACAGCGCTCGGACCTCTACAAGCTGATGGTCTGCGGCTACGCATTGGTCACCGTCAAGGAGGCCTTCGCCGTGGCGCCGGGCATCACGGAGGTCGCGATCATCGCGGTACGCCGCGGGCCGGTCAACGCGTATGGCGTGCGCCATCCCGAGGTCATGGCTGCGTTGCGGTTCGAGCGACAGGCGCTCCTCGGCATACAGTGGCAGACCGCTGATGCGGTACAGATCGTGAATGACGCCGCCAAGGAGCGAATCCTCGAACAACGAGGCGCCGCAGGCGAACTCGTGCCTCTCGACCTTGACACGCACCCGGACCTCAAGCCAGTGCTCGGTGCGATCGACCTGGACGAGGAGTCAGAGCAAGTGGGGTCGTGAGGGCTGCAGGGACGCGGGACCTCGAGACGCTCGTACCTCGCTCCTCGGCCACCGCTTAACCGGAGTTGCGCAGCGCTGTCGCCAGGCCGTTCATGGTGAGCAGGATGCCGCGCTGGACCTGCGGGTCGTCGTCGCCGCTGCGGTAGCGCCGCAGCAACTCGACCTGCAGGTGGTTGAGCGGCTCCAGGTAGGGAAAACGGTTGAAAACAGAGCGTTTCAGGGCCGCGTTGTCCCACAGCAGGTCCTCGTGGCCGGTGACCCGGGCAAACATCTGCAAGGTCCGCTGGTGCTCGTCGACGATCTTGGAGAAGACCCGCTCACGCAGCGCTTCGTCCGCCACAAGCCGCGAATACCGCTCTGCGATACCGAGATCCGACTTCGCCATCACCTGAGCCAGGTTCGACATGACCGTCTGGAAGAACGGCCACCGCTCGTAGTAGCCACGCAGTGCCTTCAGCCGCGACTCGTCGTCGCCGACCCACTTCTCCAGCGCGCTGCCGGTGCCGTACCAACCCGGCAACATCACCCGCGACAGCGACCACGACATCACCCAGGGAATGGCGCGCAGGTCACTGATCTCCTTGGTCTGCTTGCGCGACGAAGGGCGTGAGCCGATGTTCATCGCACCGATCTCCGCAACCGGCGTCGAGGTCGTGAAGTACTCGACGAAGCCGTCGGTCCGGTGCACCAGGTCGGCATACGATTCCCTTGCCAGTGCTGCGATTTCGTCCATCGCGGTGTAGGCATCCGCGGTGTCGTCGCCCAGCCCTTCAACGTCCAGCAGCGACGCCTCCAAGGTCGCCGCCAGCAGTGTCTCCAGGTTGCGGGTCGCCAGCGGCGGCTCGGCATACTTCGCGGCGATGATCTCGCCCTGCTCGGTCAGCCGCAACGAGCCGCGCACCGCGCCGGGCGGCTGGGCGAGGATCGCCTCGTAGCTGGGACCGCCACCGCGACCGACGGTGCCGCCGCGACCATGGAAGAGCCGCAGCCGGATGCCGGTCTCCTGCGCCACCTCCACCAGGTCGAGCTCGGCCCGGTAGAGGGCCCAGTTGGCCGCCATGTAGCCGCCGTCCTTGTTGGAGTCGCTGTAACCGAGCATCACCTCCTGCAGCCCGTCCTTGCTGTCCACCAACTGTCGGTAGATCGGCACCGCGAGGACTGCGCGCATCGTGGTTGCCGAAACCTGAAGATCCTCAATGGTTTCGAAGAGCGGCACGACATTCACCGAGCAGGTCGCACCCTCACCGCCGACACCCGGGTCCAGCAACCCGGCTTCCTTCAGCAGCACTGCCGTCTCTAGCATGTCCGACACCGAGGTGCACATGCTGATCACGTAATTCGGCACCGCCTCGGGCCCGAACGTGCGGACCGCGTGTGCCGCCGCGGCGGTGATCGCGAGCTCCTTGGTCGTCTGCTCCGAGAACTGCGCCCCGGCTCCGATCAGCGGGCGCCGGTTCGCCAGCTCTGCGGTCAGCAGCCCGACGCGCACGTCCTCCTCCAACGACAGGTAGTCGTGGTGCACGCCCGCCCAGGCGAAGAGCTCGGCGATCGTCTGCTCGTGCACGTCGGAGTTCTGGCGCAGGTCCAGCCCGTAGAGGTGAAAGCCGAACGTCCGCACTGCTTCACGCAATTGGAGCAGCTTGTCATCGGCGATCAAGCCGCCCGATCCCTCTCGCAGCGCAGCGTCGACGATGTCGAGATCCGCGGACAGCTCATCATCACTCTTGTATGGCGCAGCTCCCGCCACCTGCACCGCCGACTCGAACCAGTCGCCGAAGAACTCCGTGTGTGTCGCCGACAGCCGGCCACGGATCCAGGCGATAACCTGGCGGAAGGGTTCGTCGGCGCGGTCATCCGTCGTGTTGAGCGCGGCCAGCTCGAGCAGCTCGCGCGAGGTCGGCGTCATACGGATGGAGAAGGAGAGCTCGTCCTCCAGGACCGCCAGCTCGCGCAGATAGTGCTGGATCGCGGTCTGCGCGGCACGGCCGCTGGCGGTCGACACGACGTCTGCAGTGACGTTCGGGTTGCCGTCCCTGTCGCCGCCGATCCACGAACCGGCCCGAAGCACAGGCTCTTTCGCGACATCCGCCGTCGGGTATCGAGCCGCTAGCTCGTCGCGGACGCGCGCGTTGAGCTGCGGCATGACCTCGAAGAGCGACTCTCCGAACCACCGCAGCCCGACCTCGATCTCGTCGGTGATCGCCACCCGCTGCAACCGGACCAGCGCGGTCTGCCACAGCGTCAGGATCTGCCGCCGGATGACCCGCTCCCCCGCCGCCAGCTCGGCGGGCGTCAGGTTGCCGTGCTCACGCTGTCGCATGACCTCCTTGATGCGCGACTGGGTCTGGAAGACCGTGCGCCGACGTGTCTCCGTCGGATGCGCGGTGATCACCGGCACGACAGTCGCACCGCCGAGGGCGTCGCGGACGGTGGCGTCGTCCAATGCCGCGTCGTCCAGCTTGCGGAACGTCGCCGCCAGCGAGCCGTCCTGCGGCGGCTCCCCCGCGTTGACGTGCATCGCCCGGCGTCGCTCGCGATGCAGGTCCTCGGCCAGGTTGGCCAGCAGCGCGAAGAGGCTGAACGCCCGCACGACCTTCATCGCCTGCTTGGTCGGCAGCTCGTCGAAGATCGCCGCGAACTGGTCGCGATGCTCTTCGCGACGTCGCACCGCGAACGCTCGCGTGCGCGCCTCCTCCACCAACTCCAGGATGTCAGCGCCCTCTTGGTCGCGGATCACCTCCCCGAGGATCCCGCCGAGCAGGCGGATGTCCTCACGCAATGGTTCCGAGGCAGCGCGCCCTTGCTCGGTGACGTCGAAGGCCAGCATGTGATCGAACATGGCCACCAGCATGCTGCTTCGCCGCCCATCAGGTGGGCGTTCGTCTCGGCACGTGAGCAATCTCGCATCCGGCGCTACCGTCGACCTGGACCAAGACGAAGGGACAGTGCCATGGACGATTTCGAACCACAGACCGCGGCCGGCAAAGTGCTCTGGCACTTCTGTATGTCGCTCGACGGCTTCGTCGCCGGTCCGCGGCACGACATGGGTTGGATGACCGGCTTCTCGATGCGCCCCGGGCTCGTGGACGAATACGTGACGACCACGGGCGCCGTCCTTGCCGGGCGCGACGGTTTCGACAGCGTCATCGGCGATCTTCGTCCGTATGGCGGGCAGTGGCGCGGGCCGATCCTGCTCGGTGACGGCATCCGCCTCTTCGACAACCCCGGCGGCGCTCCGATCCGGCTGGCCCTGACCGGAGAGGATCCGAGTGCAGCCGTCAATCTTCGCTATCGGACCCACCCCGACGACCGGCCGGCCGGGCTAACCTCGACCCAATGACTTCCACGGACGCCGCCATCACTGTGACCGTCTTCCCGCATTGGCTGAACGGCCTGTTGCTGCGTCCTGCCGCCCGGCCGGTCGTGCAGATCGACGGCGCCGACCACGTGACTCGGTGGGGCGGCGCCGTCACCGTTGCGGTGCCCGCCGGCCCGCATCGCATCCGGGCGTTCGTCCGCTATCGCGGCACCCATTCCGACCTCGGTGCGACCCAACGGGAGGTCGACGTCGCTGCCGGGGACGCGTGGCGGTTCGTCGCCAAACACGGACTGACCAACGGCTCGGGGCTCAGCTTCACCCAGGTCGACCGCGCGTGAGCGTGCTCATCGACCCACCCATGTGGCCGGCGCACGGGCACCTCTGGTCGCACGTGGTGAGCGACACGTCGTATGACGAACTGCACGCATTTGCAAGCACTCTCGGCATCCCCCGGCGGCTCTTCGATCACGACCACTACGACCTGCCCGAGGAGCGGTACGCCGACGCCGTCGACGCCGGCGCGGCCGAAGTCAGCGGGTCCACGCTCATCCGCCGGCTGATCGCCAGCGGCCTGCGAGTCCCCGAGCGCGACCGACGTGGCGTTTGACCTGGTTGGTAGGTTCGTTGAAACCCCCTCGCAGCAGTAAGGATTCGCATGTCAGCCAACCTTGAGGTCTTCATCGAGATCAATGCCAGTCCGATGCAGGTGTGGGATGTCGTCTCCGACCTGAAACGTATGCCGCAGTGGAGCCCGCAGGCCAAGAAGGTGATCGTGCGAGGCGGACCGCTGAAGCTGGGCAGCGCGATGATCAACTTCAACCGCCGCGACGTGCGGTTCTGGGCAACACGCAGCCGGATCGTCGCGTTCGACCCGGGCAAGCGAATCGCCTGGGAGATGAAGGAGAACCACGCGACCTGGAGTTTCGACCTGGTGTCGCTGGACGACAACACGCGGACCCGGTTGGTGGAGCGTCGTGACGTCTCCGCAGGAGTCAGCAAGGCGTCGAGACTGCTGATCGACAAGTTCCTCGGTGGCGAGGAGAGCTTCGACAAGGAGCTGACTACCGGGATGCGACAGACGCTGCAGGGCATCCGAACTTCTGTCGAATCCGGTTCGTAGCGGGCGGAATTCACGATATGACTGCGTGTGTCTTCTGCGCGATCGCGACGGGTGACTCGGCCGCGCACGAAGTCGCGCGCACCGACCACACGGTTGCATTCCTCGACAACCGGCCGGTCTTCAAGGGGCACGTCCTCGTCATACCCACCGAGCACGTGGTCACCCTCCCCGACCTGCCCGACACGATGCTCGCGCCATACTTCAGCGAGGTGCGCCGCATCGCGGGCGTCATACCGAAGGCGCTGGGTGCACAGGGCACCTTCGTCGCGATGAACAACAAGGTGTCCCAGAGCGTTGCGCACCTGCACTGCCACGTCGTCCCGCGCACCAAGGGTGACGGGCTGCGCGGCTTCTTCTGGCCGCGCGTTCGGTATGCCGAGGGCGAGCAGGCCGACTACGCCGAGCGCCTGCGCACCGCCCTGGCGGACTGAAGCGGGGCATACCCGGGCATTATCGGGGCGCCGATCAGATCGTTACCAGCCTTTGCACAGCGTTGGTGCTTAACTTGGAAGAGGCGGGGCGCGCCCCGCGACGACGGCCGCCACCACGGCAACCGCCGCCAAGGTCGACTCGGAGGTCAACCATGGAAGGCTCAGTGCAACCCGGAAGTGTCGTCGTCGGGATCGACACCTCGACGTCCTCACTCGCCGCTCTCGACTGGGCGGCCGACTACGCCAAGTCGACGCACGCGCCCGTTCACCTCGTCCACGGATTCAGCCACGACCGGCCCGATCTCGTCTTCAACATGGGTGCCGAACCCGCCCAGTTGTATGCCGCCGGCGAGCGGGTTCTCACTCGCGGCCGCAACCGAGTCCTGTTGAAGGACATGCGAATTGACGTGACAACCTCCCACCCGGACGGCTACCCCGCCGCCGCGCTGGTGCGTGCCAGCGTGCACGCACAACTGGTGGTCCTCGGCTCGCACGGCGACAGCATGCTGCACATCTCCTCGCTGGGTGAGACCGCACATCAGGTGGCCTCACACGCGAAGTGCCCGGTCGCCGTGATCCGCAAGGAGTCCGACACGGCATACGGGCGCATCACCGCGGGCGTGGACCGGTCCGCCCTCAGTCGCAAGGCGTTGGGCTGGGCGTTCGCAGAGGCGGAGCGAACCGGTGCAGACCTGCAGGTGGTCCACGTCTGGCAGCCGGACGACGCGAAGGACCCCGGACTCGGCAGCGCCGACTGGAAGTCCTACATGGCCACGGCCCGCTCGCAGATCGAGGCGTCGGTCGCCGGCCACCAGGAGCAACACCCGTCGGTGAAGGTGCTGACCGAACTCTTCGACGGCAACCCGACCCGGGAGTTGGTCAACAAGTCACACGAGAGCGACCTCGTCGTCGTCGGCGCACGTGGAATCGGTGGTTTCGAGGGGCTGAACCTCGGTCGCGTCGCCGTCGACCTCTTGTCGCACGCCTCGTCGCCCGTCCTCGTCATGCACTGACCTCTTCAGCTGGCCGAGGAGCGACGCAGGAGCGTCTCGAGGTCCGCTCAAACAGGGCCCGGCGCGGTCTCGATACACCTCCTCCGCTGCGCTCCCCCGGCACTCGACCCGCTTGAGGTTTGCTACTCGACCCGCATGAGTTCGGTCGCGCCAAGCTGGTCGAGCAGGAACGCGAATCCGAAAGCGATCTGCGCCCAGCCGTCGTAGCGACCACTGCGGCCGCCGTGCCCGGCTGCGATCTCGGTCTTGAGCAGGATCGGGCGCTCCGGGTCGGCGTCGACCGTCTCGCGCAGTTGCTGCACCCATTTGGCCGGCTCGACGTAGAAGACCCGTGTGTCGTGCAGACTGGTCGTGGCCAGGATCGCCGGATAGCGTCCAGCCCGGATGTTCTCGTAGGGCGTGTAGGACTTCATGTAGGCGTAGACCTCCGGGTCCTCGATCGGGTTGCCCCACTCCTCCCACTCACCGGCGGTCAACGGCAGCGACGGGTCGAGGATCGTGGTGAGCGCGTCGACGAACGGCACGTCGGCGTGCACCGCGGCATACAGCTCGGGAGCGAGGTTGGTGATCGCCCCCATCAGCAGCCCGCCGGCCGAAGCGCCTTCTGCGACAAGGCGATCCGGGTGCACCCAGCCGAGCTCGGACAGTGCGCGCGACACCGCGACGAAGTCGGTGAACGTGTTGCGCTTGGCGAGCAACTTGCCGTCGTCATACCACTTGCGGCCGAGTTCGCCGCCGCCGCGCACATGCGCCACGACGTAGACGACTCCGCGGTCCAGCAGCGACAGACGGGCCACGGAGAAGTACGGGTCGAAAGACATCTCGTAGGAGCCGTAGCCGTAGATGTAGCCCGGGTTGCTGCCGTCGGCCTCGACCTCGCGGCGCCGCACCACCGACGCCGGCACCCGCGCGCCGTCCTCGGCCTTGACCCAGACACGCTCCTCGACATACAGCTCCGGCTGGAAGCCAGGCACCTCGCGCGCCTTGAGCAACGCCAGCTCGCCGGTCCTGGGCGCGTAGTCGAGGACGCTGCTCGGCGTCAACCAGGACGTGAGCACCAATTGCACTGTGGCAGTGTCGTATTCGGGGTTGTTGCCCAGCCCGAGGGTGTGCAACTCCGGCTCCACGGGTATGGCGCGAGGCTCCCCCAGCGTGCCGTCCTCTCCTTTGGGCAACAGGCGCAGCGTGCGCAGCCCTTCGTGCCGCATCGACACCACCACGAAGCCGGCGAACGCGTCGACGCCGAGGATGCGGTCGCCCTCGCCACCGGTCATCACCGGCTGCCAGTGCTCACGGCCGGGCGTGGCCAGCGGCGCCTGTGCAAGGTCGAAGTCGACCCGAGAAGTGTTGTGCACCACCAGGATTCGGTCACCGTCGACTTCGATGTCGTAGTCCAGTCCGGTGACGCGGGGCTGCACCACGCGCAGCTCGCCGGTCGGCTCGGCCAGGTCCAGCAGATGCGCTTCGGTAGTCGTGCTCGAGCCAATGGTCACGATCAGCCACCGCTCGTCGCGGGACTCCCCGATCATCAGTGAGAACTGCTCGTCGTCCTCACGCACGACCAACTGGTCCCGTTCGACAGGCGTGCCGAGCTCGTGGCGCCATACCTCGTTGGCACGCCAGGCGTCGTCCCGGCGGGTGTAGAAAAGGTGGCGACCATCCCTGGACCAGACCACCCCATTGCCGATCTGGTGGACCGCATCGTCGAGCACCGCACCGGTCGCGGCGTCCCGCACCGACAGGTCGTAGATCTCGCCACCGGTCACGTCCAGGCCGATCGCGACACGAGTTCCGTCCTGACTCACGGCCAGGTCGGACAGCTCGAAGAAGTCGTGCCCGGTCGCCTCGGCGTTGCCGTCCAGCAGCACCTGCTCACCGTTGAGCGACTCACCCGGCTGCGGGTCGGGCCGGTCGGCGCCGGCGACATACGGCACCCGCACGTGCACGGCATACTGCTCGCCCTCGATGGTGCGGGAGAAGTACCACCACTCGCCCATCCGCACCGGCACCGAGAGATCAGTCTCCTGAGTGTGCGCCTTGATCTCGCCAAAGATGTTGTCCGCCAACGGTTTCAGGCGATCGGTGACCGCAGCGGTGTAGGCGTTCTCGGCCTCGAGGTGCGCAATTACCTCGGGCGACTCCTTGTCGCGCAACCATTCGTAGTTGTCGGTGACGACGTCATCGTGGAAGGTTCGCGTGGTGGGCTTGCGTCGGGCGCGCGGCGGCTGCGGGTGCGTCTGGGACGGCTGCGGAGAAGTCACCGGATCAGCCTACGAGGTACCCCCGCCGACCCCTTCGCCGAGAGGCTCACATAAGCGCCGAGAGGCTCACGACGGACGCCTGTGCGCGGCCGATTATCTGAGCCTGTCGAGGTGTTCCTGAGCCTCTCGGCGAACGGTGGTGCCGAGAGAGGGGGCCAACAACTCCAGAGTCGCCGGCTCAACTTCCGAACGCCCAAGCCACCATGAGGGGAAATTCCTCGGCCCAGAAGGGACCGCCGTGAGTGCCGACCCGCTGGTGCATCACGACGTCCGCGCCCGCATCGCGCAAGGCGTCCGCCCAACGGCTCGCGTTCTCCAGGAAGAAGGGTTCCAGAGTGCCGGCGACGAGATAGGTTCGCGGCAACGCGCTCGGCGTGACGGCCGGCGGCTGGTAGCCGGCACCCGGCGATGCGGAGAAGACGACCCCGTAGGCCTCCGGATGCCGAAGGCCCAGAGCGAGCGCGAGCTCCCCACTCGCCGACACACCGCACACCGCAGTGCGCTCGGCCGGCAGCGTGACGCGAAAGCGCGACCGCACCCACTGGCGGACGTCGTCCACGAAGAACCTCTCGTGAGCGATGAACCGTTGCTCGTCGAACGACGGCGAGTATTCACGGATACGCGCCATCTCATCCGCGTCAGCTGTCCGGTGAGCACCCACGATCATCGTCGACGGCAGATCGGCCGCCTCAAGCCGGCCGCCCCATTGCGCGATGAGCTGACCATCGCCGGCGAACACGATGGCCTCGGGCGGATCCGGTGGCACATAGACGGTTACGGGCCGCCCATCGTCGTAGTCGAAGACCTCGGTCACGAGTTCGCCCGCCATGACCTGCGAGCGCCTATCCCACCAGGCAGGCCGGGCCGAGCAGCGCCTTCAGGTCGCCGAACAACGCCGGCGACGCGGTGACCCGCAGACCGTCCTCGAGCCGAACGGTCACGGACCGCCCCGGCTGGGTCAGCTTCAGGTGCACTTCGGTCGCGCCGGGGTGCTCGCCGAGCACACCCTTGAGCCGGTGCGCCAAACCGTTGTTGGCCCGCACCAGCGGCAAGGTGAGGACCACCGGCCCGCGGATGTCGCCCTTGATCTCAGGGATCGTGAACTCCTGAGCAGACAGCGAGATCGTGTCGTCGCGCTCCATCACCCGGCCCTTGATGACGCACACCGTGTCGGGGCTGAGCATGGTGGAGACGGTCATGTAGGTCTTGGCGAAGAAGAGCACCTCAACACTGCCCTCGAGGTCCTCGACGGTCGCGATCGCCCAGAGCTCGCCGCGCTTGTTGCGCTTGAGCTGCAACCCGGTGATCAGGCCGGCGATGGTGATCATCGAGCCTTCCTTCGGCGCGTCATCACCGTGCAGCCTGGCGATCGACACGTCCGCGTGCTGCGCGAGCACGTGCTCGATGCCGAAGAGCGGGTGGTCGGAGACATACAGCCCGAGCATGTCGCGCTCGAACGCCAGCTTGGTCTGCTTGTCCCACTCCATGTCGGGGATCGGGGGCAACGCCGCCAGGCTCACGCCGTCGTCGTCACCGAACCCGGCGAAGAGGCTCTCCTGACCCTGCTCGCTCTTCTTGGCTTCGTCGGCGAGCGAGTCGACATAGGTCTCGTGTATGGCGACAAGGCCCTGCCGGGTGTGCCCGAGATCGTCGAAAGCACCTGCCTTGACAAGGGATTCGACGGTGCGCTTGTTGCAGACAGCGGTGCCGCCCTTGCGCAGGAAGTCGTCGAACGAGGAGAACTTGCCCTTGGAGTCGCGGGCGCGGACCGTCGCCTCGACGACGTTGGCGCCGACGTTGCGGACCGCACCCAGACCGAAGCGGATGTCTTCACCGACGGCGGTGAAGTCGTGCGACGACTCGTTGACCGACGGCGGCAGCACCTGGATGCCCAGCTTGCGCGTGTCGGCCAGGTAGATCGCCATCTTCGTCTTGTCGTCACCGACCGAGGTCAGCAGCGCGGCGGCGTATTCGGCCGGGTAGTTGGCCTTCAGGAACGCGGTCCACACCGACACCAGGCCGTAACCGGCGGTGTGCGACTTGTTGAACGCATACCCGGAGAACGGCAGCATGACGTCCCACAGCGCCTGGGTGGCCTCGGGTGAGAAGCCGTTTTCCGTCATACCCGAGGAGAAGTGGTCCCACTCCTTGGCCAGGATCTCCGGCTTCTTCTTACCCATGGCGCGACGCAGCAGGTCGGCGCCGCCCATGGTGTAGCCCGCGAGCTCGCGGGCGATCGCCATGATCTGCTCCTGGTAGACCAGCAGGTGGTAGGTGGTGCCGAGGATCGGCTCCAGCGCCTCCTCCAGCTCCGGATGGATCGGCGTGATCGGCTGCCGGCCGTTCTTGCGCTCGGCGTAGTTGATGTGCGCGTTGGCAGCCATCGGACCGGGCCGGTAGAGCGCGAGCACCGCCGCGATGTCCTCGAACCGGGTCGGCACCATCAGCCGCAGCAGGCTGCGCATCGCGCCACCGTCGAGCTGGAACACACCGAGCGTGTCACCGCTGGCCAGCAGCTTGTAGGTCTTCTCGTCGTCCAGCGGGATGGTCTCGGTGGTGATCGTCTCGCCGCGGTTGGCCTTGATATTGGCCAGCGCCTGATCGATGATGCCGAGGTTGCGCAACCCCAGGAAGTCCATCTTGACCAGGCCCATGTCCTCGCACTGAGGGTAGGAGAACCCGGTGATGATGGTGCCGTCCTTGTCCCGCCGGTGCATCGGGACCAGGTCAAGCAGCGGCGCCGACGACAGGATGACCGCCGCCGCGTGCACGCCGGTGCCGCGGATCTTGCCCTCCAGCCCGCGGGCGGTGTCGAAGACCTTCTTGACCTCGGGCTGCGCCTGGATCATCGCGCGGAAGTCGACGCCCTCGGTGTAGCGCGGGTGCTTCTCGTCATACGTCGCGGACAGTGGCACGCCCTTGCCCTGGACGTCCGGCGGCATCGCCTTGGAGATCTGGTCGCCGAGGCTGAACGGGAAGCCGAGGATGCGGTTGGCGTCCTTGATCGCGGCCTTCGCCTTGATGGTGGAGAAGGTGTTGACCTGTGCGGTGTAGTCGGCGCCGTACTTGCTGGTGACGTATTGCACCATCTTGTCGCGCTGGCGGTCGTCGAAGTCGAGGTCGACGTCCGGCGGGTTGATGCGCTCGGGGTTGAGGAACCGCTCGAAGAGCAGCTGGTGCTCCAACGGGTCGAGCTCGGTGATGCGGGTCAGGTAGGCGACCATCGAGCCGGTCGCCGAACCACGGCCCGGGCCGACCGGCACGCCGTTGTCGCGGGCGTATTTACAGATGTCGGCGACGACGAGGAAGTATGACGAGAAGCCCATCGGCTCGATGACCTTCATCTCGGTCTCGATCCGGTCCAGCACCTCCTGGCTCGGGTTGCCGTCGTAGCGCTCCTGCAGGCCGACCTGGATCTGCTCGCGCAGGAACGACGCTTGCGTCTGGCCCTCCGGGACGTCCGGGAACTGCGGCATCCGGTCGACATACGTGAAGACCTCGCTGTAGTCGCCGATCATCTCGGCGACCCGCAGGGTGTTGTCGCAGGCCTCCGGCAGCTCGCGGAACAGCTCGCGCATCTCGTCGGCGGACTTCAGGTAGTAGCCGCTGCCGTTGAACTTGAACCGGCCCGGGTCGTCCTTGTTCTTGCCGACGCCGATGCAGAGCAGGTCGTCGTGGCTGTCGGCCTCGCCCTCGGTGACGTAGTGGCTGTCGTTGGTCGCCAGCAGCGGTATGTCGAGCCGCTTGGCGATGTCCAAAAGGCCGGATCGCACCGATCGCTCGATGTCGAGCCCGTGGTCCATCAGCTCCAGGAAGTAGTTCTCCTTGCCGAAGATGTCCTGGTATGCCGCCGCCGCGGCGACCGCCTCGTCGAACTGGCCGAGGCGCAGCCGGGTCTGCACCTCGCCGGACGGGCAGCCGGTGGTCGCGATGATGCCCTTGCCGTGCTCGGCCAGCAGCTCGCGGTCCATGCGGGGCTTCATGTAGTAGCCCTCGAAGCTGGCCAGCGAGCTGAGCTTGAAGAGATTGCGCAGGCCCTGGGCGTCCTTGGCCCACATCGTCATGTGGGTGTAGCGGCCGCCACCGGAGACGTCCTTGCCGCCCTCGCCGTCGACGTTTGCGTCGCGCTTGCCGCCCGGCGCCCAGAACTCCTGCTGGCGCGAATGACGCGTGCTCGGCGCGACATAGGCCTCGATGCCGATGATCGGCTTGACCGGCGAATCCTTTGCGGCACCGAAGAATTCGTAGGCACCGAACATGTTGCCGTGATCGCTCATCGCGATCGCGGGCATGCCGAGTCGCTCCACCTCCTCGAACATTCGCCCGACGTTTGCGGCGCCGTCGAGCATGGAGTATTCGGTGTGCACATGCAGGTGCACGAAGTCTGCGGAAGCGGCGGGATCGGACATCGCGATGAGTCTAGATCGGGGTCCCGACAGCGACACCAGGACTCGCGCACGTGTGACGAATGTGGCTGGTGGTATGGCGGGTTGTTGCGTCATACCAGCACGCGCGCGCAACCGGCGACCGTCGCCGGTTATGTACGCATTTCGAACCCGACCGACCGCATCACGTCACGCGTCGCGGGCGATCTCCAGCGCGCGCTCGAGGTCGGCGGGGTACGGGCTCTGGAAGATGACCCACTCCCCGACCCGGGGTGGGTGAAGCCGAGCTCGGTGGCGTGCAGCCACTGCCGCGACAGACCGAGCCGCTTGGCGACGGTCGGGTCGGAGCCGTAGAGCGGGTCGCCGACGAGCGGGCGATGCAGCGCGGAAAGATGCACGCGGATTTGGTGGGTGCGGCCGGTCTCCAGATGGATCGTCAGCAGGCTCATCGACCGGAACGCCTCGAGCAGCTCGTAGTGCGTGACGCTGGCCCGGCCGGACTGCATGACGGCGAACTTGTAATCGTGGCCCGGGTGCCGACCGATCGGCGCCTCGATGGTGCCGACGACCGGATCGGGCAGACCCTGCACCAGTGCGTGGTAGGTCTTGTCGACCGTGCGGTCACGGAACGCCTGCTTCAGCACGGTATATGCGCGCTCGCTCTTGGCCACGACCATCAGCCCGCTGGTGCCGACGTCCAGCCGTTGCACGATCCCCTGGCGCTCGGCCGCGCCGGAGGTGGAGATGCGGTAGCCGGCCGCTGCCAGCCCGCTGACGACGTCCGGACCGTCCCATCCGACGCTGGGATGCGCGGCGACTCCGGCAGGCTTGTCGATCACCACGATCTCGGTGTCGTCGTGCACGATTCGCAGGCCCTCGACATGTTGCGGCTTGACCTCGGCGACCCGGGGGCCGACGCGCTCCGGCATACGGACCTCAAGCCACTGGCCGGCGCTGACGCGGTCGGACTTGCCGACGACCTTGCCGTCGAGCGTCACCTCGCCGTCGGCCGCCAGCTGGGCCGCCTGGGTGCGCGAGAAGCCGAGCACTCGGGCGATCGCGGTGTCCACCCGCTCGCCCTCGAGCCCGTCGGGTATGCCGAGAGCCTTGACGTCGCTCATACGTCGGCATCCTTCGTGGACTCGGGTGAGTCCGTCTTGTCGTCGCCGGCCCGGCGGCCGTCGATGCCGATGCCGAGGAAGGCCAGCAACGCGATGAGGCACGCGGCGGTGACCACACAGCAGTCGGCGACGTTGAAGATCGGCCAGTGCGGCAGCTCCAGGAAGTCGACCACGTGGCCCTTGCCACCACCGGGGGCCCGCACGAAACGATCGGTGAGGTTGCCCAACGCGCCGCCGATGAGCAGCCCCAGCGCACAGGCCCACGGCTTGCTGCGCAACCGGCGCGCGAAGAAGATCGTCGCCACGATCACCGCAGCGGCCACGATGGTCAAAACCCAGGTGGCGTTCGTGGCGATCGAGAAGGCCGCGCCGGGATTGTGGGTCAGGCGCAACTGCAGCAGGCTGCCGACGAGTTGCTTCGGCCGTGCCGGGTCCAGGGAATTCGACGCCCAGGCCTTGGTGGCCTGGTCGAGCCCGTAGCCGACGACAGCAACGCCGACCAGCAATGCGATCAGCTGGGCGGAAGGGCGCTTCTGCTTCGTCGGTGCAGTGTGCTGCTCGTCAGCGGACTCCTCGGAGGTCAGCGCCGCTCCTGCTTCGCCTTGCAGGTCAGGCACAGCGTCGCCCGCGGGAATGCCTGCAGCCGAAGCTTGCCGATCGCGTTGCCACAATTTTCACAAACTCCGTAGGTGCCGTCGTCGATGCGCTCGAGCGCATGCACCGATTGTTCCAGCAGGTCCCGGGAGTTCTGCGCGAGGGAGTACTCGTGCTCGCGTTCGAAGGTCTTCGCGCCTGCGTCGGCCTGGTCGTCACCGGCACCGTCGCCGCTGTCCTTGATCAGCCCTGCGATGTCGCTCTCGAAGCCATTGAGCTCGGTGGTCAGTCGCTCGACGTCGTGCTCGAGCTCCGCACGGACAGCGGCGAGTTCCTTTGACGTCCAAGGGGATTCATCGTCGCGAACCTTCAGCTTGCCAGAGGTCGCGGTCTTCTTGGCGGTGGTGGTTTTCGTGGCGGCCTTCTTCATCGGTGCCGCCTTGGTGGCGGCTGCGGTCGTCTTCTGGGTCTTGCTCGGAGTCGCCGTCGTCTTCTTGGCAACTACGGACTTGGGGGCGGCGGCCCGCTTGGCGGGCGGCGCGGCCTTCTTCGTGGTGGTGCTCTTCGTGGCGACAGTCTTCTTCACCGGCGCCTTCTTGGCGACCGACTTCTTTGTCGGTGCTGCCTTGGCGGTCGTGGCCTTCTTCACAGGCGCCTTCTTCGCAGGCGCCTTCTTCGCGGCGGCCTTCTTGGCAACCGCCGTCGGCGCCGCCTTCTTGGCCACGGCCTTCTTGGCCGCCTTGGACGCAGGCCTTTTCGCGGCGGAGCCCGATGGATCGTCGCCACGGCCGGCTGCCTTGGCGACGACGCCCGTGGCCTTGCGCAGGGCCGCGGTCACCCTTGACCGGCTCTTCGTGGCGGACGCAGAACTGGACGAGCCAGAGGCCGTCTTCTTGGCTGGCATCGCATACCTTCCTGTCGCAGCAGACCGGTTCACCCGATGGATGTGCCGGGCTCCTGCCCCCGATGTGACTGCGGGCAGGATAAGCGACACACAGCCGACATACAACGAAATTGGCGCTTGACGTCGCAATCACCGGCGAAATAGTGCAGGTGGAACGCCCAGCTCCTTGCTCGTGCGTGCCCGACCACCGAACGAAGGCAGGTGTCCGACGACCAAGTCGCCGGACACGAGTGCCTCACCCTAACGGATCGGCGCTCGTCTCCAGCGACTCGTGGTCTGGCGTGTCAGGCTGGTATCAGTTGTTGGACTTCGGCTTGTCGTCGACGGCCGTGTGGTCCAGCTGCGTGAGGTGGTCCTCGATGTAGCCGCGCAGCTTGTTGCGGTAGTCACCCTCGAAGGACCGCAGCTGGTCGATGTTGCCGCTGACCTTCTCCCGCTCGCTGTTGAGCTCGCCCAGGATTCGGTTCTTGCGGTCTTCGGCCTCGCGCACCATCTTCTCCGACTTCTCGGTGCCGGTGCGGACCAGCTCGTCGTGCTTGCTCTGGCCGGTCGACAGCAACTCGTCATGACGACTCTGCGCGGCGCTGATCAGCTCGTCGTGCTTGATGTGCGCGGAGCCGACCAGCTCGTCGCGCTTGGCGTTGGCCTCGCTGATGACCTTGTCGTGGTGCGCCTGCGCCTCGGTGACCAACCGGTCACGCTGGGCGTTGGCCTCGCCGACGACCTTGTCGTGGTGCGCCTGCGCATCGCCGATCAGGCGGTCACGCTTGGTCTCGCCCTCGTGCACGTGCTCGTCGTGCAGGCGCTGAGCCAACGCGATGACGCCGGCGGCGCCCTCGGTGGAAGCGATCGCCGCGACGTCGGCGTTGTTGACCCTGCCGTCGGTCGGCTTCAACTCGCCCGGCTTGGTCTGGGTCGGCTGGCTGGCGGCCTTCGCGGCAGCGGCCTGCTGCTCGTTGAGCCTGGCCTGGTGCTGCTCCTGCAGCTGCGCCTGCTCCTTCTTGGCCGCAGCCAGTGCGCTCTGCGCCTGGTCGAGCTCGGCCTTGGTGCGGGTCAGCTCGTCCTTGGCGGACTTGAGGTTGGCCTGCGTCGTCTTCAGCTCGCCCTGGGTCTTGTCCAGCTCGACCCGGGCAGCCTTGGCGGCCTCCGCGTCCTTGGCACTGGGCACAACCTGGGTCTTGTCCGCGTCGTCGTTGCGCCGGTTGACCGGCGTAAGGGCCGGCACTGCGGCGGCCGGGGACGAGCCCTGACCGGAATCGGCTTCGCTGCGACCGGGAACGCCCTTGGAACGACGGCAGTCCTCGAGCTTGCCGGTGACGTCCTCGTTCTCAGCGTTCAGCCGACGCAGCTCGACCACGATCTCGTCGAGGAAGTCGTCCACCTGGATCTCGTCGTAACCGCTACGACCGAAGCCCTTGGGCTTGGTGAACTCCTTCTTGACCACGTCTTCTGGCGTCAACGCCATGTGTGCACCTCAGTTAGTACTTCAGGGCGGAGAGCATGCGTGTCCAGGCGGACACGCGGCGCTCGCCGCAACAATCGGATAAATATCGTGCTCACTTTATGATACTGAGCAGCAAAGAGACAGCCAGGATCAGAATGAGGAACGCCAGGTCCAGGCGAACCTGACCGAGGCGCAGTGGCGGAACGACCCTGCGCAACGCCTTCAGCGGCGGATCCGTTGTGCTGTAAATGGTTTCGGCAACGACGAGCACAGGGCCGCGCGGCCGCCAACTACGGGCGAAGACCTGCACCCAGTCCAACACCAGCCGACCCAGCAGCAGGATGAAGAAGACATAGAGCAGCAGCGAGACCACGGTGAGGACGGCTGACATAACTCAATTGTGCGGTATGGATGGACTGCGATCGACCATCAACCCGGGACCGGACGCCGTCGGAGCGCCGATCAGCTCTGGTTGAACAGGCCTCGGCCGGTGGGACGCGCTGCCTCGGCACCGGTGGTGGAGACCTCGATGCCGTGCGGGGACAGCAGGAAGACCTTGCTGGTGACGCGCTCGATGGTGCCGTGCAGACCGAAAACCAGACCCGCGGCGAAGTCGACCAGTCGCTTGGCGTCGGTGTCGTCCATGTCGGAGAGGTTCATGATGACCGGGACGCCGCTGCGAAAGCTCTCGCCGATCTCCTTCGCCTCGTTGTAGGTGCGCGGGTGGATCGTGTTGATGCGACTCATGTCGCCGGCCTCCTGCCGATGCGGTGCCGGGGCAGCCGGCGAGGTGTGCAACTGGGTGACCGGCGCCGGCTCGCGGTGGGTCTCCTCAACGGGGTAACCGCTGTCCTGCGCCTCGTCATATTCCTCGGACCACTCACCGTTGTAATCATCGTCACGGTAATGTGGGTCGGCCTCGGCCAAGCCGAGATATTCCATCGTCGCGCGCAGCTTCCCAGCCATGGATTTGCACTCCTTCTCACCGCGAGGGGCCAGCCTCTGAGGCGTTTCGTCGGTCGCGGATGACGCTACCGGGGAGTTGGCCGAGAACCGAGGATTGCGCTGCCGACACGCAGGTGTGTCGCGCCCGCGGCCACCGCGTGTTCCAGGTCGCCGCTCATGCCTGCGGACAACCAGGTCGCGTCCGGATGATCGCCTCGTATGACGTCCGCCACAGCTGCCAACCGACCGAACGCCTCGGCCGGATCCGCGCCGAGCGGTGCCACGGCCATCACGCCGCGCAGCCGGAGCGCCGGACACCCCGCGACGTCGTCGGCGAGCGTGCGCGCGTCGTCCGGGGCGACGCCGCCGCGACCGGGAGCATCGGAAAGGTCGACCTGGACGAGCACGTCGAGCGTGCGTTCCTGGGCGAGGGCGGCCTTGTCGAGGGCGCGGGCGATCTTGGCGCGGTCGACGGACTGCACGACGTCTGCGTAACGCACGACGTGGGCGGCTTTGTTGGACTGCAGTTGCCCGATGAAGTGCACCGTGAGGTCGCGGCGGACATCGCTGGCTAGCTCCTCGAACTTCGCGCCGGCTTCCTGGTCGCGGTTCTCCCCCACGTCGGTCACGCCGAGCGCGGCGAGATGCTCCACGTCGGATGCCGGGAAAAACTTGGTGACCGCGATCAGCGTGACGTCCTCACGGTTGCGGCCGGCGGCAGTGCAGGCGCGGTCGATGCGGGCGTGCACCTCGGCGAGACTTGCGGCGAGTTCGTCGCGACGGCTTGCGTCATATGCGGGGCTCAAGGATCCACTGTTCTGGTCACGCGGGGTCCCCGCGAAGTATCGGAGGAAGCGAAGCGGGGGAGAACTTCGCGGGGTGCGTTTACGTCATACATGGGGGCTCGTGCGCTGGACGATGACTCCGGCGAACCTGCCGGAGCGGTGGTCACGCCGGTAGGAGAAGAGCCGGTCGGACTCTCGAGTGCAGCCGGGCACCCAGGTCGTGTCCACGCCGCGTGCGTGCAGTTGTGCAACGACACCGCTCGCCACGTCGATCGCGGGAGTGCCGGTCCAGCTGACGGCGCGGCTCTCCGGGGTGACCCCGGCTGCCTCCTCACGCATCTCGAGCGGGACTTCGTAGCAGCGGCCGCACACCGAAGGTCCAATGATTGCAACGGGATTGGTCGCTCCCTGCTCGCTCATCCGGTCAAGCGCGCGGTCGACGATGCGGGCCATCATGCCGGGGCGTCCGGCGTGAACGGCGCCAATGACACCCGCGGCGGGGTCGGTGAGCAGGACCGGCGTGCAGTCGGCCACGAGCACGGCGAGCGCGACGCCGGACGATGCCGTGACGATGCCGTCGCCGTCGAGATCGCGGTTGCCGTCCTCGAGTGAGAGGACCCGGTCGCTGTGCGTCTGGTGCATGAAAACCAGATCGTCGGGCGCCACGTCAACGGCGGCTGCGACCGCTGCGCGGTTGCGCGCGACGTTCGACGGGTCGTCGCCCACTTTGCCGCCAAGATTCAGCGAGGCGATCGGACCGACGGCGCTCACGCCACCATCAGTGTCGGTGAAACCCACGTCGATGGTCCGGCCGCCTGGACCGGTCAGCTGGTCACGCCACCACCACATCGGCGCCGCCCGTCTACGAGTGCTCGAACCGGCGAGTGAAACTCACTTCAGGAAGTCGGGGACGTCGAGGTCGTCCTGGCCGTCATCGAAGCTGACCTCGCGGGGCGGACGGTTGCTCGGGGTCTGCTTCACGGTGCCCGGGTTGGCCGGCGGCTGCGCCTGCTCACCCTCGCCCTGCTGGCCACCTTGCTGCGGCGGACTCGTCTGCTGACCACCCTGCTGGGGCTGACTCGCCTGCTGTCCACCCTGGGGTGCGCCCTGGTGGCCGCCCTGCTGCTGACCGGCGTTCTGCTGCTGGCCACCGGCTTGCTGGCCGCCCTGCTGCTGCGCGGCCGGAGCCTGCTGCTGCGGCTGCTCGCGGCGCGCGGGCACCGGAGCACCCTGGATCTGGCCAAGCGCACGATCGTCGGTGCGCTTGTTCGGGGTGCCGCCTTCGAAACCGGCGGCGATGACGGTGACGCGCACCTCGTCGCCGAGTGCGTCGTCGATGACCGCGCCGAAGATGATGTTGGCTTCGGGGTGCGCGGCCTCCTGCACCAGGCGGGCCGCTTCGTTGATCTCGAAGAGGCCGAGGTCACTGCCACCCTGGACCGACAACAGCACGCCTTGCGCACCGTCGATGCTGGCCTCGAGCAGCGGCGAGGAGATCGCGAACTCGGCGGCCTGCACCGCACGGTCCTCGCCCCGGGCCGAACCGATGCCCATGAGTGCAGAGCCCGCGCCCTGCATGACCGACTTGACGTCGGCGAAGTCGAGGTTGATCAGACCCGGGGTCGTGATCAGGTCGGTGATGCCCTGGACACCGGACAGCAAAACCTGGTCAGCGCTGTGGAAGGCGTCGAGCATCGAGACGTTGCGGTCGCTTATCGACAGCAGGCGGTCGTTGGGAATCACGATGAGGGTGTCGACCTCTTCGCGCAGCGCGTTGATGCCCAGGTCTGCCTGGTTGGCGCGGCGGCGACCCTCGAAGGTGAACGGACGGGTGACCACACCGATGGTCAGCGCGCCGAGGCTCTTGGCGATCTTGGCCACGACCGGTGCACCACCGGTGCCCGTGCCGCCGCCCTCGCCGGCGGTGACGAAGACCATGTCGGCGCCCTTGAGCACTTCTTCGATGTCCTCGGCATGATCCTCGGCGGCCTTCGCCCCGACCCCCGGGTCGGCGCCGGCGCCGAGACCGCGAGTCAGCTCGCGGCCGACCTCAAGCTTGACGTCAGCGTCACACATCAGGAGGGCCTGCGCGTCGGTGTTTATGGCGATGAACTCCACGCCCTTCAGACCGACCTCGATCATCCGATTGATTGCGTTGACGCCACCGCCGCCGATGCCGACGACCTTGATGACGGCCAAGTAGTTCTGCGGAGTTGCCACGAGGAACGGCCTTTCCAGCGTTAGACGATGTAAGCAAGCAAGTATGCCGACTGCGAACTCCACGCCGGAACGCGGCTGCCACACAGTCACCATGATGATGACGTTGATGGCGGCGCTGCCCTAATCGACACACCGTGCAGAGTCGACCGGCGTCTCACGCAAGCAGCATCTGCGGAATGGTACGCGTCATCCTGCACGAGCGGCGAGTATCGACCTGTACTTGACGGTGAGGCGCACCCATGGTCGCGCCAGCCCTCTCCTCCGGCGTCCGCGGCGAATTCGCGCTCGCTCATAAGGATTCGACGCGTGAACACACTGGGGAGCGGACGATGATCGACTGGATCGGCGCAGTACTCACCTGGCTCGCGGGGGCTGTGCTCGTCACGAGTGGAGTGCTGAAGTTCGGGACCGCGAAATCGTTCCAGGTGACGTTCTCACAATTCGGATTGCCCAACTGGACTTCGCAGGACCAGCGTTTCGCCCGCGCCTTTCCCTGGATCGAGTTGCTGCTGGGCCTGGGCGCCCTCCTCCCGCCGAGTCCGTGGCAGTTGATCCCCAGCGTCGGGATCCTGGCGCTCTTCGTCGGTTTCCTCGGCGTGGTCACCCGTCGTCCTGGTCAGCCGTCGACAGACTCAGGCGTCAGTCTGGCAGGGCGGCCAGGAGTCGCGGGCCGAGCGTGGTGACGTCGCCGGCGCCGGCCGTGATGACCAGGTCGCCCGGCCGGACCCGGTCGAGCACGGCCTGCAGAGCTTCGTCGAGCGACGGTGCGTAGACGACCTCTGCACCGGTGATCTCGTCGGCGACCAGAGCACCGGTCACACCCGGCACCGGCGCCTCCCGGGCCGGGTAGACGTCCAGCACCACGGCGACGTCGGCCATTGATAGCGCAGCCGCGAGACCGGCCGCGGCGTGCTGGGTACGCGAGTAGAGGTGCGGCTGGAAGGCCACGATCAGCCGGCCGCCGTCCCGCAGCCCGAGGCCGGCGCGGACGGCCGCGTCGAGCTTGTCGGGGTTGTGCGCGTAGTCGTCGATGACCCGCACTCCCCCGGCTGCACCGCGTGGCTCGAGACGGCGAGCCGAACCGGTGAACTGATCTAGTCCCGCGACCGCCTGCTCCAGTGGTATGCCGAACCCCTCGCTCATCGCGAGCGCAACGCCCGCCGCGTTCTGCAGGTTGTGCGCGCCCGGCACCTTCAGGCGCAGCGGCAGGCTCCCACCCGATGCCGGGAGAAGCGTTGCGCTCCAGTCGAATCCGGTCCCGGACTCGTCGACCAACCGCAGGTCGGCGTCGGCGGTCCGGCCGTAGGTGAGGACGCGTCGGCCCAGCTCCCGGTGCCGTGCGGCCAGGGCGGCTGCACCCGGATCGTCGGCGCAGGCAACGAGCAGTCCGCCGTCGCGGATGGTGTCGGCGAAGTCGGCATACGCCTGCTGGAGACGTTCGGACGTGCCGTAGAAGTCCAGGTGGTCGTCGCGCACGCTGGTCACGATGGCGACCTGTGGGTGGTAGACGACGAATGATCCGTCGCTTTCGTCGGCTTCGACGACGAACGAATCCCCTTGTCCGACACCGGAGTTGGCACCGATGCCGGCGATCGGAGCGCCCATCGCGAAGGACGGGTCGGCGCCCACATGTCGCAGCGCGACGACAGCCATGGCGCTGGTCGTCGTCTTGCCGTTGGCTCCGGCGACCGCGAGGGCCGCCCGACCGGCCATCAGCACGCCGAGTGCCTGCGCGCGGTGCAGCACCCGCAAGCCGCGCGCGCGAACCGCTGCCAGCTCCGGGTTGTCCACCGCGATGGCCGACGACACGACGACGATGGCGTCATCCGGGACCAGTGCACCACCTTCGGCGGTCTGGCCGACGCGCACGTCAGCACCCGCTGCACGCAACTCGTCCAGCACTGGACTGTCGTTGCGGTCAGAGCCGGACACCTGCACGCCGGCTGCCAGGAAGAGGCGCGCCACGCCCGACATACCCGACCCGCCTATTGCGAGCAGGTGCGCCGATCGTATGTCGGCGAGCGCCGGGAGCGGTGCCGAGAAGTCGAAACGGTGGTTCGTTCCGTCGGGTTCGTTCTCCGTCATCGTGAGGCTTCCTCATGTCGAATCTTGTTGGTGGGTGCGGGGTTTCGATACGGGCTCGTACATTTCGATACGCCGCTCGTCCCTCACGGCTACTCAATGCACCGCCTCGCCCTACTCAACCACCTTGGTTGACGCTCGAAACGGCCATTGACGCCTCAGCTGCACCGTCAATCGCTGTTTCGGCCGTCAATGGCGGGAAACACCGTCATCCGGCATCGCGGGCGGCTTGCTCGATCATGTCGACCAGTTTCTCGTCGGCGTCGCCGTGGCCCTGGGCGCGGGCGGCAGCGGACATCTGGGCCAGCCGCTCAGTGTCCTGGACCAGCGGAATCACCTGTCGCTGCAGGTAATCGACGGTGAAGTCGTCGTTGTCGACCAGCAGCGCGCCGCCCGCGGCGACCACGTCGGCGGCGTTGAGTCGCTGCTCGCCGTTGCCGACCGGGAGCGGCACGAACACCGCCGGCAGACCGATCGTCGAGGTCTCGCACACCATGTTGCCGCCGGACCGGGTCACGACCAGGTCGGCGGCGGCATAGGCAAGGTCCATCCGGTCGGCATACGGGAGCACGACGTATGGCGGATCGTTCGGGCCGGCAGCAGGCACGCGGACCTCTTTGCCCTTGCCGGTGACGTGCAGCACCTGCACTCCGGCCTCCCGGAACGCGGCAGCCGCAGCGGCGACCGGCTCGTTGACACGCACTGCACCGCTGGAGCCGCCGGTGACCAGCAATGTCGGCCGGTCGCCGCGCAGGCCGAAGGTGTCCAGTGCCTTCGGGCGAAGCGAGTGGCGGTCCAAGGTGGTGATCTCGCGGCGCAGCGGCATCCCGATCACCTGGGCGCCCGGCAGCTTGGTGACCGAGAACGCCGTCGCGACATGCGTGCTGAAGCGCGAGCCGAGCTTGGTCGCCAGGCCGGCGAGGGCGTTGCCGTCGTGCACCACGATCGGCAGGCCAAGCTTGCGAGCGGCCAGGAACGCCGGCGGGCTGACGTAGCCGCCGAACCCGACGACGACCTCGGCACCCACCTCATCGGCGATGTCGGCGGCGGCCTTGCGCGCGCCCAGGAACTTCATCGGGAAGCGCGCTGCGTCGGCATTGGGCCGCCGGGGGAAGGCTGCCTTGTCGATCAGGTGCAGCTCGTAGCCACGCTCGGGGACCAGCGTCTCTTCCAGTCCGCCATACGAACCGAGGACCGTGATGAGCACGTCCGGGTAGCGACGACGCAACGCGTCCGCGGTCGCCAGCAGTGGCGAGACGTGGCCGGCGGTGCCACCACCGGCCAGCAGGACAGACGTCAGCGGAGGTGCGGATGCGGTCATGGACGTATTGTGCCCGGCGCGACTAGCGACGGCCCAGCGGCAGCACTGCCAGCGTGCGCTTGACGGCGTTGGGCCGGGCCGCGAGAGCCGACTTGCAGGTCGGCTCGTTGCGAGCGAACGAGATCAAGATGCCGAGCGCGAGAAGCGTTGTCACCAGCGCCGATCCACCGGAAGACACCAACGGCAGCGGCACGCCGATGATCGGCAGAAGGCCGGTCACCGAGCCGATGTTGATCATCGCCTGGACGAGGATCCAGGCCATGACGCCCGCGGTTGCCAGCCGGACGAAGAAGTCCTTGCTGGTCACGATCAACCGGTAGCAGGCGTAACCGAGTGCGACATACAGGGCGACGACCGCGAGGGTGCCCGGCAGGCCGAGCTCCTCACCGATGATCGCGAAGATGAAGTCGTTGTGCGCCTCGGGCAGCCAGGACCACTTCTCCCGGCTCGCGCCGAGGCCGACGCCCCACCAGCCGCCGTCGGCCATCGCGTAGAGGCCGTGGACCTTCTGGTAGCAGCCCTGGGTGCTGGCGTTGATGCAGGTGCCGAGCCACGCGTCCAGCCGGCCGGTGCGGTTGCTGTTGGTCGCCACGAACGCGCCGACGACCGCCGCGACGAACGCACCGATGAAGACGAAGAGTCGCAACCGGACACCGGCGACGAAGAGCACCGCGCCGACGATCGACGCGAGCACCATGGTGGTGCCGAGGTCGTGACCGAGCAGCACCAACCCGAGCAACAACGCCGCCATCGGGAAGAGTGGGATGACCACATGCCGCCACTCGGCGAGGACCTTGCGCTTGCGGGTCAGGACCATCGCCGCCACCAGGATGATCGCGATCTTGCCGGCCTCGGACGGCTGCACGCTGAACCCGCCGACGCCGATCCAGTTGCGGTTGCCCTGCACGGTGCGGCCGATCGGCGAGAAGACCGCCATCTGCAGCAGGACGGCACCGAAGAACGCCGGCAGTGCCAGCCACTTCCAGACCCGCACCGGCACCCGGCTGGCGATCACCGCGACGACGACACCGATGGCGGCAAACATCGCTTGGTTCTTGAAGACGGTGTATGACGAACCACTCGCCGCGTATGACGTGACGCTCGACGCCGACAGGACCATCACCAGGCCGAAGAGCAGCAACATGCCGGTGGAGCCGAGCAGCAGGTAATAAGGGGCGACCGGCGACTCGAGTCGCTTCATCAGCGCCTTGGGCTGGAAGCGGGAGAGGTCGAACGGGGAATCGGTCGAGCTGGTCGAACTCATTGCAGACCCTGCACCGCCGCGGCGAAGGCATCGCCACGGGCGCCGTAGTTGTCGAACATGTCCATCGAAGCGGCAGCGGGCGCCAGCAGCACCACGTCACCGGGGCGGGCGTGCGACTGCGCAGCGCGGACTACCGTGGCCATGGCCCCAGTCTCGGTGCTGGCGATGTCGACGACCGGGACATCCGGCGCGTGTCGTCGCAACGCCTGCGCGAGCTGCTCCCGGTCGCGACCCAGCAGCACCGCTGCCCGCAGCCGTGGCGCGGCCGCCCGCACCAACTCGTCGACGTCGGCGCCCTTGAGCAGGCCGCCGGCGATCCACACGATGTGTTCGTATGCCGTGACCGAGGCCATCGCGGCATCGGTGTTGGTGGCCTTGGAGTCGTCGATGTAGACGACGTCGCCGACCCGGCCGACGCTCTGCACGCGGTGCGGCTGCGGGCGGTAGGCGCGCAACCCGGCCTGCACTCCGGCCGGTGGGACGCCGTAGGCACGCGCCAGTGCGGCCGCCGCCAGCGCGTCAGCGAGGTAGTGCGGCGCCGGCGGGACACCGTCGATGGTCAGGTCGTCGATGGTGGCGAGCTCGGCGGCGCTGCTGCGTCGGTCGTCGACGAACGCCCGGTCGGCAAGCACGTCGTCGACGACTCCGACCATCGAGATCGCCGGGGTGCCGGTGGTGAATCCGATGGCGCGACAACCCTCCACGACGTCGGCGTCCATCAGCAGTTGCTCGGTGGTCGGGTCCTGCACGTTGTAGACCGCGGCCACCTGGGTCTGCTCGAAGATCCGGCCCTTGGTGCGGCGGTATTCGTCATACGAACCGTGCCAGTCGAGGTGGTCGGGTGCGACATTCAGCAAGCACGAGGCGTATGGCGAGAGGCTTCTCGACCAATGGAGCTGGAAGCTGGACAGCTCGACCGCGAGCACCTCGAACGGCTCCGGGTGCAGCACCGCCTCCAGGATCGGGGTGCCGACATTGCCCGCAGCAACGGCGCGGATCCCGGCTGCCTGCAGGATCGACTCCAGCATGGTCACCGCGGTGGTCTTGCCGTTGGTGCCGGTGATCGTCAGCCACGGCGCAGCTCCGTCGGCGGGACGCATCCGCCAGGCCAGCTCGACCTCACCCCAGACCGGGATCCCGGCGGCGTCGGCGGCGACAAGGAACGCGTTGTGCGGTGGCACCCCCGGCGAGGTCACGACCAGCTGGGTGTCCTCCGGTGGAGCTGCCGGCACTTCGTCGCCGAAAAGCACTGTCACACCGAGCACTTCGAGGATCTGCGCCCGCTTGTCGATCGTCTCGCTACGGTCCCGGCTGACCACGGTGACGACGGCATCGCGTTGCATGAGCGCGTCCGCCGCGGCGAAGCCGGACAGCCCGAGACCGACCACCACGACCCGCAGGCCGGCCCAGTCGGCATCCCGATGGGTCAGCCCGCGCCGCCCCCCAGGTTCATAGGAAGAGGCGCCGAGCCCATGCGCGCCCCTTTCCTCGGCTCCGGTCCTCGCTCGTTCCTCGCTGCGATCCTCGCCTCGGTCGGCGCTGCTAGACACCGCCGACGACCCACTCGGCATAGAACAGACCGAGGCCACCGGCGACGCACAGCCCACAGATGATCCAGAAGCGGATGGTCACGGTGACTTCGTTCCAGCCGAGCATCTCGAAGTGGTGATGGACCGGCGCGATCCGGAAGATCCGCTTGTGCCGCAACTTGAACGACCCGACCTGCAGGATGACCGAGAGGGTCTCGATGACGAAGAGCCCACCGATGATGACGACCAGCAACTCGGTGCGGGTGGTGATCGCCAGGCCGGCGAGCGCGCCGCCGAGGGCGAGTGAGCCGGTGTCGCCCATGAAGATCTTTGCCGGCGAGGCGTTCCACCACAGGAACCCGAAGCAGGCGCCCATGACACAGGCGGCGACGACGGCGAGGTCGAGCGGGTCGCGCACGTTGTAGCACTTGGAGGAGGTGACGAACTGGCAGTTCTGGTTGAACTGCCAGACGCTGATCAGGGTGTAGGCGCCGAACACCATCACGCAGGCGCCGGTGGCCAGTCCGTCGAGGCCATCGGTGAGGTTCACGCCGTTGCTGGTGCCGGCGATCATCACGTTGGCCCAGATCACGAAGAGGATGACGCCAATGACTGAGCCGCCGGCGGCGAGGTTGAACCACGTGTCGCGCACGAACGAGATGTGGTAGCTCGCCGGGGTGATGCCGCCACGGGAGAATTTGGTGGCCAGCACGGCGAAGAGCACGGCGACCAGGGTCTGACCGATCAGCTTCTCCGCCGACCGAAGCCCGAGCGAGCGCTGCCGGGAGATCTTGATCCAGTCGTCGAGGAAACCGACCAGACCGAGGCCGACCATCAGGAAGACGACGAGCAGACCGGACGCGGTCGGGGCGTCCCAGGTGATCAGGTGCGCCAGGCCGTAACCCAGGACCGTGCCCGCGATGATCACGGCACCGCCCATCGTCGGGGTGCCGCGCTTGGTGTGGTGACTGGTCGGGCCGTCGTCGCGGACGAACTGGCCGTAACCCTTGCGGATCACGAAGTCGATGAAGGCGCGGGTCCCGACCAGACCGACGATGAGCGCCACGAGCGCTCCGATGAGGACGAGTTTCACGCGCGAGGCCCCCGACGTATGGCGGGGATCGTCGTCTTCGACGCCGCTGCTGGCCTACGCATGCGTCGATCCATCCTCAGACAAAGACCCACCTTGTTCGACAGTGATCCGATCTCCGAGGTAACGGAGCCCGGAATCCCGACTGGACTTGAAAAGTATGACGTCTCCCGGAGCCAGGAGTTGCAGCACCATCCGGTGTGCCTCCTCCACATCGGTGGCCCGCTGGACGTGGGCGCCGGCCGCCTGTGCAGCGGCCGCGATCGGCTCCGCGCCGGCACCGACGGCGACGACGACCCCGATGTCGAGCTTCGCGGCGGTCGCACCCACGTCGCGGTGCGCCTGGGCGCTGAGCTCCCCAGCTCGCGCATCTCCCCCAACACCGCGATCGTGCGGCGCCCCTGACCCATCCGCTGCAGCGCCGCCAAGGCGGCATACATCGAATCGGGGTTGGCGTTGTAGGCGTCGTTGACCAGGGTCACGCCCCGGTCCAGCTGGTGCACTTCCATCCGCCACCGGCTGACCGGCCGTGCGCCTGCGAGACCGGCGGCGATCTGCTCGGGCGGGACGCCGAGCTCCCGGGCCGCGACGGCGACCGCCAGGGCGTTGCCGATCTGGTGCTCACCGTGCAGCCCGAGTTGTACGGGCAGGAAGTCGACGCCGTCGAGCCCGGTGATGGTGAAGGAAGGGCGGTCTTGGTCGTCCACGACGACGTCGACCGCGCGGACCTGCGCGTCGTCGCCGCGGCCGACGGTGACCACCCGGGCGACACTGCGACCGGTCATCGCAGCGACACGCGGATCGTCTGCGTTGAGCACGGCCAGCCCGGAGGTCGGCAGCGCCTCGACGAGCTCGCCCTTGGTCTGCGCGATCGCCTCGACCGAGCCGAACTCACCGACGTGGGCGGTGCCGACGTTGAGCACGATGCCGATCGAGGGTGGCGCGATCCGGGTCAGGTAGGTGATGTTGCCGATGTTCGTGGCGCCCAGCTCGGCGACCAGGAATCGCGTCTCGGCGGTCACCCGACAGACCGTCAGCGGCACGCCCACCTCGGAGTTGTAGGAGCCGACCGGTGCGACGGTCTCCCCCACCGGCGCGAGCACCTGAGCCAGCAGGTCCTTGGTGGACGTCTTGCCGGAGCTGCCCGTGATGCCGACGATCCGCAGTCGTGGCGCCTTGTCGACCACGGCGCGAGCCAGGTCGGCAAATGCCTGCTGCACGTCGGCCACGACAACCGTGGAAATGCCTGGCAGTGCTCGGGATCCGAGGACTCCCACTGCGCCGGCCGCAACCGCCGACGGAGCGAAATCGTGACCGTCGGCCTGCTCCCCGACGCGGGCGACATACAGGCTGCCGGGTGCGGCCTCCCGTGAGTCGGTGACGACAGGTCCGTCGACCAGCCGGTCGTCACCGTGCAGCGTGCCCCCGGTGACTGTGGCGATGTTTTCGAGTGTGAACGCGATCATGGTCGTCTCAGGGCTTGCGACTGCTCGCGGTGTCGGTGAAGGTGAGCGGGTATGGCGCGGCCTGCTTGCCGGTCGGCGGAACGCCACCGTGCTGCAGTGCGTAACCCATCACTTTGGAGAAGACCGGCCCGGCGACGTCGCCACCGAACAGGCTGCCCCTGGTCGGGTGCTGCAGTGTCACGGCGACGATGTAACGGGGATTGTTCGCCGGCGCGAAACCGATGAACGATGCCGTCACGCCGTTGTAACGGCCCAGCTTGGGGTCGTAGCGGTCCGCGGTGCCGGTCTTGCCGGCGATGGAGTAACCGTTGACCCCGGCCGCCTTCGCGGTGCCGGTCGTGGAGATCACGCCCTCCATCATCTTGGTCAACGTGGTCGCCACCGAGGTCGGGATGACTCGCGTCGCCTTGCGGGTGTCATCGGGGGCGGTGTAATCGGTGCCGCTGCCGATGCCCTTGATCAGCTTGACCGGCTCCTTGACGCCGCCGTTGGCGACCGTCGCGAACACCGACGCCTCCTGGATCGCGGTGCTCGCCAGCCCCTGGCCGAACATCACCGTGAAGCGCTGGGTCGCGCTCCAGTCCTTGTATGGCGCCAGCACGCCCGAGGACTCGCCGGGGTAGCCGACGCCGGAGGTCTGGCCGAGGCCGAACGCGCGCATGTAGTCGTAGAGCGTGCCCTTGGGCAGCTTGCTGCCGGCGAGCATCGTGCCGATGTTGGAGGACTGCGACAGCACACCGGACAACGTGAGCTGCTCGGTGCCGTGCTTCTCCGCGTCATGGAACGTCGTGCCGGCGCGAGTCAGGGTCGGCGGCACGACCACATGCGTGGTCGGTGTCGCCTTGTGCTGGTCCAGCAGCGCCGCCATGGTGATCACCTTGCTGGTCGAACCCGGCTCGTAGGCCTGGTTGAACGGCGCGGACTGCAGCTCGCTGGACGTCGCGGAACCGACGTTGTTGTTGTCGAAGCTCGGATAGCTCGCGACGGCCTTGAGGTTCTGCTGGGTATCCATGATGACGACCTCGCCGGACAGCGAACCGGACGACTTGACGGCCTCGGCAATGGCGTTCTGGGAGTACCACTGCAAGTCGTTGTCGATGGTCAGCTTGACGTTCTGGCCGTTCTGCGCCGGAGTGTCCTGGTTGTCGCCGGTCGCGATGACGACGCCGTTGGGCGACTGCTCATAGACGTGCTGACCGGGAGTGCCGTTGAGCACCTTCTGCTTCATCTGCTCGACGCCACCGCCACCCTGACCGCTGCCGTCGACCCAACCGATCAGTGGCGCGACCGAGGTGCCCTGCGGGTAGTCACGCTGGGTGCTGGTCTCGCTGGATACGCCGGGTATGCCGAGATCGGCGATCCGGGTCCACTGGCGCGGCGTGACGTTCTTGGAGAGGTAGGTGAACTGCGACTTCTTCTTCAGCGCGGCCTGCATCGCGTCCAGGATCGGCTTGGGCTCCACGCCGATGGCGTCGGCGATGTCGATGGCAGCACCGGCCAGGCCGACCGTGACCACCTGCCCGCCGACGACCTTGCGGTAGGTCACCGTCGCCGTCGCGTCATCGACGACGTTGTAGCGGTCGACGCTCGAGGCGAGCACGACGCCATTGGAGTCGACGATCGAGCCGCGCAGCGCGGGCAGCACGGTGCGGTGCAGTCGTGAGTCGAGCGCCTGCGCGGAGACACTCTTCGCGTCCAGACCCTGGATGCGCAGCAGTTGTGCCGTGAAGAGGCTGAAGACGATCAGCGTCGCGACCAGCAGGAAGCGAGCCCGCCGCCGCGGGTGACCGACGCCGAGTGCGACCGGACGGCGGGGCGCGGCCGGCGGCGTCCCTGCTGCCCGATGGACACGCGGCGACTCGTGGCGGCTGTGCGGACTGTGTTGCTCGGCACGAGCACGGGTCGTGCGGCCCGCTGCCGCGCGTTTCTTCGGGGTGCTCCCCTTGCCGGGGGCTGCACCGGAAGCCTTGGCGCCGGATGCCCGAGCCGAGCCGCTGGAGCGCACGGAACGCGCTCCGGGGCGTCGGGACGTGGTCACTGTCTACCTCGCGATGATCGGCTACTTGGGCTTTGCTGCGGTTTTGGTCTTACCCGTCTTGGTGGTCTTGCCCGACCTGTCGGGGTTCTTCTTGGCGGAGTTGGACGTGGCGGGCTTCTTCGCGTTTTTGGCGGGCGGTGTGGATTTGGTGGCCGTTTCTGGCTTCGCCTTCTCCACCTTCAAGGTCTGGGGCTTGGTCACCAGCAGGCCCGAAGAGGCCGCGCTGACTGCCGCGCCCGCAGCCCGCGAAGCGGGTGTCGATGGCAGCGTGCCCACCGTAATCGCGGAGTCCTTACCGGACCGTTTCGCCACGCCGAGTACGGTGCCATCTGCCTTGCGTACGTAGCGGACCGTGCTCGCCGGCTCCAGCCCCATCTTCTGCGCCCGCAGCGCCAGTTGCTGCGGCGCGGACTGCGCATCGATGTCGCTGGCGAGCTGTTGCTGCTCGTCGGTGAGGGTCGCCGACTTCGCCTGGAGCTTCTCGATCGCGAAGGACGACTGAGCCCGATTGGTGTTGAGCAGCAGCAGCGAGATGAGGCCGCCGACCAGCAGGAGCACGCACAGGACGACGAACCCGACGCCAGTGTGCTCGGCGGCATCCTGGGTCTCGACGACCCGAAGTCGCGGCGTGCTCGGCGTTGTACGGCGGGCAGGCTGTGCCGTTCGGGTGGCCCTTGCGGCGGGCCGTGGGAGCGTCAGCTGGCTCATCAACGGAGTCCCTTCGTCCTTGATCGGACCCCACGGTTTGTGGGGAGAATACGTTCGGCGGCGCGCAACCGTGCGGACGCCGCGCGCGGGTTGTCAGCTATTTCCTCGGCACTGGGCTGCTCCCCGCCTCGGGTGAGCAGCTTCAGGTATGGCGCGTGCTCCGGCAGCTCGACCGGCAGGTCCGGTGGCGCTGTGCTCGTGGCACCGGCCGTCAGCGCGCGCTTGGTGATCCGGTCCTCCAGCGAGTGGTACGACAAAACGGCGATCCGACCACCCACCGCGAGTGCGTCGACCGCGGCCGGCAACGCCGCCTCCCAGGAGGCGAGTTCGGCGTTGACCTCGATGCGCAGCGCTTGGAAGGTGCGCTTGCCCGGGTGGCCGCTGGTTCGCTGGGACGCTGCCGGGATGACCCGGCGCAGCAACTCCACGAGCCGCGCGGAGTCGGTGAAGGGTTCCTTGTCCCGCTCACGCACGATCGCCCCGGCGATCTTGCGGGCGAAACGCTCTTCGCCATACACCCGCAGGATGCGTTCGAGGTCGGCCGCGGGGTAACTGTTGAGGACGTCGGCGGCGGTCTGGCCGGTGGTCTGGTCCATCCGCATGTCCAGCGGCGCGTCGACGCTGTAGGCGAAGCCGCGGTCGGTCTCGTCCAGCTGCAGGGAGGAGACGCCCAGGTCGAAGAGTGCACCGTCAATCGCCGTCACGCCGAGTTCGGCGAGCGCGTCGACGGCCTCGTCATACACCGAATGCACCGGCCGGAAGCGGTCGCCGTATGACGCTAGACGCTCCCCCGCCATATGCAGTGCATCGGTGTCGCGGTCGACCCCGTAGACCGTTGTCTGCGGGCACGCGGTCAGGATCGCCTCGGTGTGACCGCCCATGCCGAGCGTGCCGTCGAGGAAGACGGCGCCGGGGTGATCCAGGGCCGGCGCGAGCAGATCGGTGATCCGGGCGGCGAGCACCGGCGTATGCCGGTCGGCTGCGCCTCGTGCGGTCACACCCATCTCCCTCTGCGCGATCGTCATCGTGTGTGCGGTGATCCTGTGTTGTCGGTGATCCCTGTCGGTCGTTTCTGAGCCTTGGTCCCCAGCCGCTCGAACGTTCGGTCGGTGAGTCCGGCACCGGGGAAGGTGCGCCGGAATCAGTCGCCCGAGAAGCGGATGGAGGCCGAGAATCAGAACAGCCCGCCAGGGATCACCTCCTCGCCCTGATCGGCGAAGTCGTCCTCGGTTGCCGCGAGGAAGTCGTTCCAGGCCGCGGTGTCCCACACCTCGACCCGGTTGCCGGTGCCGATGACCGTGCACTCCTTGGCGAGTCCGGCGTAGTCGCGCAGCACCGCGGGAATCGTCACGCGCCCCTGCTTGTCGGGAATCTCGTCCGAAGCCGCGGACAGCAGCACGCGCTGGAAGTTGCGGACCGCCCGGTTGGTCACCGGGGTGTTGCTCATCTGCTCGGTCAACTTCTCGAAGTCGGCCATGGCGAACACGTAGAGGCAATGCTCCTGGCCACGGGTGATGACCAGGCCGCCGGCGAGCTTCTCGCGGAATTTGGCGGGCAGCGCAAGACGCCCCTTCTCGTCCAGGCGAGGAGTGTGCGTGCCGAGAAACATCGACCGCACCTCCTCCCATTTGCCGCCCGCTCACCAACGTGCCCCACTCTAACCCACTTCCCCCACCTGTCGCCCCTCTGCAGGCCTGTCGCCGCTCGAAATCGAGCATCTGCGCAGGTCAGAGGCAGTGGGGCACGGTGGGGAAAAATCGCCCGCTGGGTACCGAGCCGCGTCGGCCGACTCAGCGGTTGGCGTGGGACCCGCGTCATTGCGGCGAATCGGCCGACCGCGGGGTGGCATTGACGCCCTGCTCCCGGCGCCGTGGGGAAGAGTGGGGCTGCCGCAAATTGCCCTCTCTCCGGCCACGTCGATCACGATTTGGGCCTTGTCGTTGACCGAATGAGGTGACCGCTGGCCGCCCATCAGGCAGGATCGAGACATGCCCGCCACAGCCCACACGGACTCCGTCACCCCGGAGGCCGCAGCCACCCCCAGCCCGCCCGCCACGATCGACGACGTCCAGCAGGTGGCGAGCGCCATACACCGGGCTGTGTCCTCGGTGATCGAGGGCAAGTCCGAAGTCATCGAGACGGCCGTGGTGGTGCTGCTCGCCGGCGGTCACCTGCTGCTGGAGGACGTGCCCGGCACCGGCAAGACGATGCTGGCCAAGGCACTCGCCCGGTCGATCGACTCGCCGATGCGCCGCATCCAATTCACCCCCGACCTACTGCCCAGCGACGTGACCGGGGTCAGCGTCTTCAACCAGGACAGCCGCACCTTCGAATTCCGGCGCGGCGCGATCTTCGCCAACATCGTGGTCGGCGACGAGATCAACCGCGCGTCGCCCAAGACGCAGTCGGCACTGCTGGAGTGCATGGAAGAAGGCCAGGTCACCGTCGACGGCGACACCTACCGGCTGCGTGAGCCTTTCATGGTGATGGCCACCCAGAACCCCATCGAGATGGAAGGCACCTACCCGCTGCCCGAAGCGCAGCGCGACCGCTTCATGGCGCGCATCTCGATGGGCTACCCGACCGCCGCCGCGGAGCTGGAGATGCTCAACGTGCACGGCGGCCTGCCGCCGCTGGACCGGCTGACTCCGGTCACCGACGGCGCCACCGTCCAGCGGATGGCGCGGCGCGTCACCGAGGTCCACGCCAGCCCGGCGCTGCGTCAATACATCGTCGACATCGCCGGCGCGACCCGCGACAGCAGTGCGCTGCGGCTGGGCGCGTCGCCGCGTGCATCGCTGCAACTGTTGCGCGCCGCCCGTGCCGTCGCGGCTCTGTCCGGCCGCGACCACGTCATCCCCGAGGACGTGCAGCGGCTCGTCGGGCCGGTGCTCGCACACCGCGTGATCCTGACCAGCGACAACCAGCACCTGCATCGCGGTGTCGGCGGTGTGCTGACCGAGATCGTGCGACGCGTGGCGGTCCCAACCGGCCCCCGCTGATGGCCGGACCGCGGCGTCATACCTTCACCGGCCTCGGCCGGGGTTCCTCACCGCCGGCATCGTGCTCGGCGCCGCCGGACTCGTCCTCGGCTTCGAGGACATCGTGCGGGTCGGCGTGCTGCTGATCGTGTTGGCGTTGCTCGCGCTCGTCTTCGCCCGGCGGCCCGCGCCACGCATCGAGGTGCACCGCACGGTGACGCCACCGACCGCCATACCCGATGAACGCGCCGAGGTGCAGGTGACGTTCACCAACATCGATCACCGCTCCAGCCGGCTCTACCTGGCCGAAGAACGTATCGACTACGTCCTCGGCGACCGGCCGCGTTTCGTGGTCGCCAGGCTCGAACCGGGCGCGACGCGCGAGGTCACATATGTCGTGCGCAGTCACCTGCGTGGCCGCTACACGCTCGGCCCGGTCGCGCTGACGCAGCGCGACCCCTTCGGCCTGACGTTCGTGACGCGCTCACTGGAGCGCACCGATGAACTGCTCGTTCTGCCCCGAGTCGTCCCACTGGGCGCGGCGCACCCGCCCGGCTCCGGCGTCGGCAACGACGGCGAGACCCCGCAGATGGTGGCGTTGCACGGTGAGGAGGACGTCAGCATCCGCACCTATCACGACGGCGACGACCTGCGGAGGGTCCACTGGCCGGCGACCGCGCACCGCGGCGAACTGATGGTGCGTCAGGAGGACCGGCCGGCCCGCCGGTCGGCGCTGGTGCTGCTCGACTCACGCGAGTCGGCGCATGGTGGCACCGGTGCGGCGAGCTCCTTCGAGTGGGCCGTCAGCGCCGTCGCCTCGGTGCTGGTGCGGCTGGACGAATTGGGCTACCGCACCCAGCTGGTGACGCGAGAAGCGTTGCACGCCACCAACATTGACCTGATCGAGCGATCGACGACGGAGATGATCGAGGACCTCGCATCGGCCACGCTGGGCACGGACCAGGACTTCACCCGGATGCTGTCGGCGGGTCAGGACCGGGCCACCGCCGGCCGGCTCGTCGCCGCAGTCGTGGCCGCCGGCGAGGACGACGCCGGCACCGAGCTGGCCGGTTTGCGCCAGCCGGGCGCGGCCGCGTTGGGCTTCGTGCTGGACAGTGCGGCGTTCGAGAACAGCCATGCCGACGGGCCGAGTGAGGCCGCCGTGCGCGTGCGCGACCAGCTGGCCGCCGCTGGCTGGCGCGTAGTGATCGTCGACCCGAAACTGTCGATCCTGCAGGCCTGGACGACGGTCACCAACAAGGCACTGGTGCAGGTGGGTTCGCTGTGATCGCACGGGCACGACTTAGTGAGACGGCACTGGCATTCGTCGGGACCGTCGTCGCGATCTGGCCGTTGACGACCTTGCTGCAGGGCGGCTCGTGGCTGTGGGCGCTGATCCTGCTCTCCGCCTTCATCGGGCTGGTCGGCGCCGCGATGCGCACGACCCGGGCGTCTGCGGCCGTCATCCTGCTCGTGCAGGTGGTGGTGCTGCTCGTGGTGGTGGCGCTGTTGAACGTCCACGATCACCTGGACTCGACGCTCGTCTCCGCCATACACGATCTCGTGCAGGAGGCCAATGACACGGTCCGGCAATCGTCGGTGCCGGCCCCGGTCACGCCGGGGCTGTTGATGATGCTGGAGCTGATCGTTCCCGGGCTCGCCATCGGCATCGACTTCCTCGCGGTGACCAGCCGTCAGCCGGCCCTGGCCGGTGTGCCGATGATGGTCATCTACATGCTGTCGACGTCCAACACCGGCTCGGCGCTCAACCCGATCTTCTTCATCATGCTGGCCGCCGCGTGGCTGACGATGCTCGCGCACGGCAGCGGGGTTCTGGTCCGTGGCTGGTCGTCGGTGCGCGCTCGCGCCCTCACCCCGACCCTGCACGAGGACCAACTCGGGCTGGCCGGTCTGGCGTCCGTGGCCAGGGCCCTCGGCATCGTGACGATCCTGTTGGCGTTGATCGTGCCGGTGCTGTTGCCGAGCTCCGGACCGCACTATTTCGCCAAGGGCTTGGGCCGGGGTGGGCACGGCGGCGGCGAGGGCGTCGTCGCCTTCAGCACGACCGTCAACCTGGCCAAGGATCTGCGCAAGACCAACGGCACACCGGTGCTCACCTTCAAGACGACCGACGTGTCTCCCCCGCCGCTGCGGGTGACCGCCGGCGGCACCTACGCCAACGGCGAGTGGCGTGACTTCCCCAAGGCGACCGGCCTGGTCATCAGCCCCAACGGCCAGCCATTGCCACCGCCGGACGGATCGGTCACGACAAAGGACGCGTATGTCGAGCACATGCAGGTCAGCGACAACACGATGGCGGCACCGAACGTGCCGGCGCCATTCCCGATCGAGGCCGGAGACTTCGGGCAGTCGCAGTGGGGCTACTCGCCCACCACGCAACAGCCGTACGTCACCAAGGCGGCGAAGTCCTACGCGCTGGACTATCGGATCCCGCAGCGTGACGCCTACCAGCCCGGCAAGGCGGACCCGCAGAAGTTCAGCGAGACGCTGCGGCTCGACCCGAAGTCGGCATCGCGGGTGCGTGCCCTGGCCGGGAGTCTCGGCGGCAAGAACTCCTTCGACCAGGCCGTGCGCATTCAGGACTACCTGCGCTCCAGCTCGTTCACCTACTCGCTGACGCTCGCGGCGACCCAGACCGCGAACGGCAAGAAGCTGGACCCGTTGTCCAACTTCCTGGTCACCAAGAAGGGTTACTGCACGCAGTTCGCCACGGCGATGATCATGCTCGCCCGCGCCGACGGCATCCCGGCCCGGATGGCGTTGGGTTTCCTGCCGGGCACACCGGCGGCCAACGACACCTACACCGTCGTGCAGTCCAACGCACACGCCTGGCCGGAGCTCTTCCTGCGCGGTCTGGGCTGGACCCGTTTCGAGCCGACACCCGGCAGCCACACGGGCGCCGCTCCGACATACACGACCCAGACCAGCAGCGGTGGCGCCGTGGGACACGCTCCGTCGGCACAGTCGACCGCGCCGAAGTCTTCGGCGGCAGCACCCTCCGCCACACCGTCGAAGACCGCTTCGACGACACCGAAGTCGTCCTCCGGCGGGCGTCACATCGACTGGGCCGGGAACCTCCTGGTGATCCTGCTGGTGCTGGTCGTCGGTCTGCTCGGCGCGCTCGTGCTGCCGCTGCTGGCTCGCCGGCACCGTGAGTCGATCAGCGCCCGGCTGCGCGAGCACCGGCCGGTCGAAGCACAGTGGCAGGTGCTGCAGACCCGGCTCGGCGACCTCGGCATACCGCCCCCGGACGCCGAGTCGTCGCCACGCGCGACCGAGCGATACTACCGGTCGCGTGCCGCACTGCCCCCTGCCGGCCTGGATGCGCTGCACAGTGCGGTGCAGACCCTCGAACAGGAGAGGTATGCCGCTCCCGGCACGGCTGCGACCTCGATCGACCCGCAAGCGCGCGAGGTCCTCGACGGCGTACGGCGCCAGCAGTCCTGGCCGCAGCGGATCGGCTCGGCGATCCTGCCCGCGTCCGGTCGCGCGGTCTTCGCTCAAGGCGTCGGGCGGGTCGTCGAGTGGCCGGCGCGGCTGCTCGGCATACGACGTCGCTGAAGTCGCCCGTTCCCACCGGCCGGGAGGCGCGCTGCGAGCGGTTGACGCAGATCGCCGATCGGTTCACTCGAGGCGACTTGCACTCGGGCGTGCGAACTCCCCACCCACCGGTCACCGCCACGCATCGGGATCCGGCGCAGGCGGGTGAGCCGGACACCATCGACGGCGACTCGGCCCACTTCCTGCTCCGTAAGCAGCCACGGCGGGCCGGGCGGATCAACTTCACTTGGGCACCGGGCTATCACCAGCACTTCGCCATCCAGTGCACACAAGGAGGCGACGCTCGTGGCGGCTGCCTCGTGAAGCTCCGGCGGCAAGCTCTGCAAAGTCGTGCACTCGATCACCAGGTCAAACGCACCGAGCCACTCCGACGGCAGATCCACCACGTCGGCGTGCCGATAGTCGACCGCCGACCCCGGGTTGCGCGTGAGCGCGATCTCGACAGCCGTCACCGAGACGTCGAACGCCGTCACGTCGAAGCCGTATGACGCCACCGGTTCCGCGTCGTCGCCATACGCACAGCCGATGACAACCGCACGACCACGACGACCACCAGCAGCGAATCGTTCCCCCAGCCAGTCGAGGAGGTATGGCGTCGGTTCGCCGTGATCCCACATCACCTTCGAGGATCCGGCGCGTGCGTCGGCATACAACTGCGCATACCATTCCGGGGACCCTCGGTTCACGGCCATTGCGCCATCATCTACTGCGAGCGCGGCTCGAGCATGACGATGGCGCACCTCCTGCAGGTCGAACCCGCTTCCGCGCCGCCGCCCACGTCAAGGCCCGGCAAGACGTGCGCCCGAGCGCACCAGCTGCTGGGCCAAGCGCCGCGATCCATCGGCACACTGGCACGGCCCCGCAGGACGTGCGCGGCAAGGCCGGCACCATCCGCGGAAAAGGCGACCAGCACCCGCGACAGCCCAGATCACGCAAGCGAACGTCAAGTCGACGGCGAGCGGAGACGACGACCGGCATACAGGAAGCCCCCGACGAACTTGTTCGTCGGGGCTTCCTGTATGCCGCGAGATGTCGCAGCAGAAGGATCAGTCGAGGTAGTCGCGCAGAACCTGCGAGCGCGACGGGTGACGCAGCTTGCTCATGGTCTTGGACTCGATCTGGCGGATCCGCTCGCGGGTGACGCCATAGACCTTGCCGATCTCGTCGAGCGTCTTCGGCTGGCCGTCGGTCAGGCCGAAGCGCATCGAGACGACGCCGGCCTCGCGCTCGGACAGCGTGTCGAGGACCGAGTGCAACTGCTCCTGCAGCAGCGTGAAGCTGACGGCGTCGGCGGGCACGACGGCTTCGGAGTCTTCGATGAGGTCACCGAACTCGCTGTCGCCGTCCTCGCCGAGCGGGGTGTGCAGGGAGATCGGCTCGCGGCCGTACTTCTGGACCTCGACGACCTTCTCCGGGGTCATGTCGAGCTCCTTGGCGAGCTCTTCCGGAGTGGGCTCGCGGCCCAGGTCCTGCAGCATCTGACGCTGCACGCGGGCCAGCTTGTTGATGACCTCGACCATGTGCACCGGAATACGGATCGTGCGAGCCTGGTCGGCCATGGCACGGGTGATCGCCTGACGGATCCACCAGGTGGCGTAGGTCGAGAACTTGTAACCCTTGGTGTAGTCGAACTTCTCGACCGCACGGATCAGACCGAGGTTGCCCTCCTGGATCAGGTCGAGGAAGAGCATGCCGCGGCCGGTGTAGCGCTTGGCCAGGGACACAACCAGACGAAGGTTGGCCTCCAGCAGGTGGTTCTTGGCCTTCTTGCCGTCCTGGGCGATCCACCACAGCTCACGCTTGAGCTTCATCTCGATCTTGCCGCCGGAGTTCAGCTGCTCCTCGGCGAACAGGCCGGCCTCGATGCGCTTGGCGAGCTCGACCTCCTGCTCAGCGTTCAGCAGGGCGACCTTGCCGATCTGCTTCAGGTAGTCCTTGACTGGGTCGGCCGTCGCACCGGCGGTGACGACCTGCTGCGCGGGTGCGTCGTCCTCGTCGTCCTGTCGGATGACGAATGCACCGGACGCGCTGGTCTTCTCTTCCTTCTTGGGCTCTTCCTCGTCCTTCGCGTCCTCCGCGGTCGGCTCGAGGATGACCTCGCCGGTCTTGCGGCGGCCGGCCGTCTTCTTGGCGGCCGTCTTCTTCGCAGCAGCCTTCTTGACCGGCATCTCGTCCTCGGCGCTGTTCTCGTCGGCAGCAACCTTCTTGGCGGTGGTCTTCTTCGCGGCAGCCTTCTTGACCGGCTTAGCCTCGTCGTCAGCGCCGCTGTCGTCGGCCTTCTTGGCCGTGGTCTTCTTCGCGGCAGACTTCTGGCTGGTCCCGCGTCGGGTCGTGGTCGTCGCGACAGCGCGGGCCGCGTGCTCGGAGTCGAGCGTCACGGCGATGCCGTGCTCGTCAAGGGCGCGCAACACGGTCTTCATCCGGTTGGGCGCGATCTCACTGGCTTCCAGAGCATCCTTGAGCTGCGAGCTGTCGATCGAGCCGCTCGTTTGGCCGGCTGCGATCAACTGCTGCAGAGCCGGATGCGCGAACTCCGCCGGCAATGCCGGCGCTCCGGGGTCTTTGACACGGGGTCCACTAACTACCTTCCGAAACTGTCGGCCCGTGGTGCACGGACACCACTATGTTGCCGTCCGGGGATGACGGCTGACCGAGGTTGGGGGTTTCGAAGCGACCGTTTCCCGGGCTGGTCCGGCTCGGTTTCGTGCGCTTCCACACCATTATAAAACGATTCGGGGCGCAGAACATTCCATCGGCCCCTGATCGGCAGGTCTACGACGCGTCTCCTGACGACGAAAACCGTTGGTGCAAAACAGATCCGACCCGAATGGGTCACTCCGCAGGTTTGACCGCGAGCACCGGACAAGCGGCGTCGAGCAGGATCCGCTGGGCATTCGCACCCAGGATCAGCTTGCCCACGGGTGACCGCCGGCGCAACCCGATCACCAACAGGTCCGCCGACTCCTCGTCGGCGATGCGCAGCAGCTCGTCGGTGGCGTCCTCGGTCGGCCTCAGAGTGCGTACTTCGTAGCTGACGTCCTGGTCGGCCAACTCTTCCAGCTGGGCGCGAGCATCGGGGTCTGGTCCTGCCCGTCGCTGTGCGCGGAGTCCAGCACGATCAGCGGAGTCTGCCGGACGGCGGCTTCGGCGGCTGCCCGACGCAACGCGGCAGCGCCTTCCTTGGTCGGCACGTATCCCACCACGACAGCCACTGCGCGCTCACCTCTTCCATCGGATGTACCGCCGACGCTACCGGACCACGGCCGTGGGCGGGTCGTCGGCGACGTGACCCGAGTCACCTCAACCCGCGACCGGCACCGCCAGGCGGTGCCGACGCGCGTCGGCAACCGTCTCGGACACGATGGCGGCGATCTGATCAGTCTCGATGAGGAAACCGTCGTGGCCGTGCCGCGAGCGCATCAACCGCAGCCGGCCGTGGCCGTGCGCCGCGACGATCTGCTCGGACAGCGCCACCGGGAAGAGCCGATCGGAGTCGACCGCGGCCACCCGCAACAGGCCCGGGTAGCTACCGAGCACCTCGGTCAGGCTGCCTCGCCCACGTGTCACGTCGTGGCTGGCCATCGCAGCGGTGAGGTGGACGTACGACCCGGCGTCGAACCGCGCGACGAGCTTGCCTGCCTGATGATCCAGGTAGCTCTCGACCGCGAATCGGCCGTCACCGAGCGGGTTCTCGTCGGTTTGCGGACGGATGCCGAACCGGGTGTTGAACTCGTCGGCGCTGCGGTAGGTCGCGTGAGCGATGCGTCGGGCGATGCCCAGCCCGTCACTGGGTATGACGCCCGTACCGTAGTAATCGCCCCCGGCATACCCGGGGTCGGAGGTGATGGCGAGGGTCTGCGCCTGGCCCCAGGCGATCTGGTCGCCCGTAGCCTGCGCGGCGCTGGCGATGACCAATGCGGCGTGGGTGCGCTCCGGGAAACCGGTGACCCACTCGATGGCCCGCATGCCGCCCATCGATCCACCGAGCACCAGGAACCACGCGTCGATGCCGAGTGCGTCGGCGACCGCCGCCTCGACGGCGACCTGGTCACGGATGGTCGTGCGCGGGAAGCGGGAGCCCCACGGCGAGCCGTCCGGGGCGAGCGAGCCGGGTCCGGTCGTGCCGCGGCAGCCGCCCAGCACGTTGATCGCGACGACATACAGGTCGTCGGTGTCCAGCGGGCAGCCCGGGCCGATCAGATCGGGCCACCAGCCGGCGGTGGGCTGACCCGGACCCGGCTCTCCGTCGACGTGTGAGTCGCCGGTGAGGGCATGCTCGACGAGGACGGCATTGTCGGCGTTCGGCGACAGCCGGCCCCAGGTCTGGAAGGTGACGACGACCTCCGGCAGGTGTTCGCCGTTCTCGAGTCGCACGTCGGTCAGCCGGATGGCGCGCGCGTCCGGGTTGCTGTCCTGCGGCGGCGCGCACCACTGCGTCGCAGGTGTCACAGTGCGTATGGCGGTCATCCGGCCCACTCCTTGGGTGCCCCTGGGGCTCGCCGGCCCCGCGCTTGCCGACCGGCGTGCGCGGTCGACCTTGTCCTCACCCGGGGCACCCCACCGCGGTGGAGGGTTGCCGCCCAGCCAGCCGGGGCTGTGTTCGCCTAAGGAGTTGGCCACCCGTCGGGCGGTCACTTCCAGCGAACGCTGGGACTCATGACAGGTATGACGGTAGCAAAAATCGGGCGTCGGCAAAAAGTCGTTGTCCACTCTGCGGAGCAGCGATCAGGGCCGTCCTGCTCCGCTCAGGCGGAACGCTGCTCGCCGCTGTGCGGACGCAAACCACCTCGCAGCGCGGCTGCGAACAGCTGCGCCAGCCGACAGTCCGGGTCGACGGCGAGCGCACGCTCGACCGCGAGCATGGCCAGCACACCACTGCCGGTCGTCCATTGAACGCCCGCGATCAGCATCAGCACCGGCACACTGTGCTCACGCGGGATGCAGGCGACCCACTCCCCGAGGCGTCCGGCCACGTCCGAGACCGGATCGTCGAAGGTGGCTTCGTCGCGGGCATGCAGCGGCGCCGGACCCAAGTCGTAGTGCTCGTCGAGCTCGTCGGGCAGGACCTGCTCCGGCGACAGGAAATCGGGCATCAGCCAGGCCAGCACGTAGTCGCGCACCGTGATTCGCGCGACGGCCGCGGTCGCGGCGGCCAGCACCTCGACGGGCAGGCAGTGCACGTCCTTCTCCGCCCTGCACAAGATGCGTTGCAGCGCATCGGCCCCCTCAGTGTCGGGCTCGTCGGCGGCCGCGCAGCGCTGGCTCCGGCCGGACAGAGCTCTCCCCACCGCTTGAGCCACCAGCGGATGTCGTATGTCGAACCGACGGCCAAGCTCGTCACGACTGGACGCCGGCACCACGCCGCGCAACACGTGCTCGGCGACCGGCGCCACACGGGCCGCCTCCGGGACCTCGACCAGCTCATGCGGGCAGCAACCACAGGCGCACTGCTCCGCCCGCCACTGCACGCCGTGAACGCTGGCGACGTGGGAGACATCGACACCGAGATCGTCCAGCTCCCAGCGCAGCACGTCGACGAAGTCGCGGTCCCCCTGCATGAATCCGCCGTAACACAGGACGATCAACTCGTCCGGGCGAGAGCGCGCGACGCCGGCCGCCATCTGGCGGGCCGCGTCGACCACGTCGAGCTGAGCCGGGCGGTTCAGCCGGGCGGTGATCGCCAGGCGTCCCTCATGGATGCCGACCAGCGCCAGCGAGTCGGCGGGCAGGAAGCCGAGCTCGTAGGGCAGGAGGGCGATGATCTCGCCGATGCCGCTCACAGTGGATGTCATGCACCGCAGCGTGCGGTGGGTGACCGGTGTCGGCATACCCCCTCAAGTGCCGGGTGTGGAGGACCGCCCACGGCAAGAAGGGATGTGGATCAGGACAGGCGCTCGCCCTTGATCGTGGCGCCGCGGCGCTTCTCCCACTCGAGGAACTGATCCGTGTCATGGGCCAGTGTCTTGGCCAACCAGGCCAGCACGACCGCGTCGTCGGCGAGCCCGATGACGCCGAGGAGAGCTTCCGGCAGCAGGTCGACCGGCGAGACGACATACGCAGCGGCTGCGGCGAGCAGGCCAAGATGTCCGGCGCTCACTCCGCCGTATTCGCCGCGGGCGACGGCCTTGGTCATCCGCGGCAGGCACGCGACGCGCACCGCGATGGCCGGGCCGCCGGGCTCGCTGACGTCCTGCAGCGCCTGCGAGACGCGGCGCATCGCCGACCAACGCACGTTGGGCAGGCGGGGCATGGTCAGCGTTGCCCGGAGCGCAGGGCACGACCCGTGGCCGGGAATTCGCGCTTGGCACCCTTGGCGATGCGGCCGAGCAGGAACGCGTCGAGGCCGGCGCCGATCACCCCGCCGGCGACCGGGATGCCCTTGCCGAGCTTGGTGAGCAGCTTGTCGCCGAGGTGGCTGACCAGCCGGAAGCCGACCGCCTTGTTGACGACCATGACGGCCGGCGGCGGCAGCTGGTTCGCGGCCAGATTGGCCAGCCGTCCGGTGCTGACGACACCGGCCTTCTTGAGCAGATCGTCGGCGTCACCACCCACCAGCGTCAGGAGTATGGCGGTGCGCGTGCCCTGGTCGGTCAGGTCGTAACCACGCAGGTGGGCGATGGCCGCGACCATGCGCGTGTTGAGCAGGTAGAACCCCACCAGGTTGACCGGCAGTGCGACCGCCATCGTGACGAATCCGCCCAGGCTGGTGACGAATCCGGCGCTGGCGGCGAGCCTGCGGTGCTGGCTGATGACCTGGTCGATCGCGCGTTCCGGGTCCGACGGATAGTCGTGCAGCGCTGCCTGTGCGACGTCGCGGGCACTGTCGAAGCCGGCCTTGCCGTCGATGCCGACCGTCATGAGCCGCTGCGAGAGGCTCAGCGCGGTGCTGCCGAGGGGGCCTTTGTCGAGCGGGACGGGCTTCGCGCTCTTCTTCTTCCTGTCGAACATGCGCCCATCCTGCCAGTCGCCCACACGCCATACGCACTGTCGGCGCGCCATACCCGACCGCGTAACGTGGCGTTATGGCGTTCCCCACTGACAACAGCCCCGAATTCGCCGACTATGCGCACCCCGAGCGCCTCGTCACGACCGGATGGCTGGCCGACCAGCTCGCCGGCGACCACCCCGATCTGGTGGTGCTGGAGTCCGACGAGGACGTGCTGCTCTACGACACCGGCCACATCCCGGGCAGCTTCAAACTCGACTGGCACACCGATCTCAACGACCCGGTGACCCGTGACTTCGTCGACGGCACCGGCTTCGCGAAGGTCATGTCGGAGCGCGGCATCGGCCGCGACACCACCGTGGTGATCTACGGCGACAAGTCCAACTGGTGGGCGGCATACGCACTCTGGGTGATGACGCTCTTCGGCCACGAGGACGTTCGGCTGCTCGACGGCGGTCGCGCCGCGTGGATTGCCGAGGACCGCCCGCTGACCCGCGAGGTGCCGACCGCGCAGCCGGCCGACTACCCGGTCGTCGAGCGCAACGACGCACCCGTCCGCGCCTACCAGAGCGACGTGCTGGAGCACTTGGGCAAGCCGATGGTCGACGTGCGCTCCCCCGGCGAGTTCAGCGGCGAGCTGCTGCACATGCCCGACTACCCGCAGGAGGGTGCGATGCGCGGTGGGCACATTCCCGGCGCACGCTCGGTGCCCTGGGGGAAGGCGGCGCAGGAGGACGGCCGGTTCAAGAACCGCAAGGACCTCGAGGACCTCTACCTCACCGAGCAGAAGCTCGACGCGGGCGAAGACGTCGTCGTCTACTGCCGGATCGGCGAGCGGTCGTCACACACGTGGTTCGTGCTGACCCACCTGCTGGGCTTCGGCAACGTCCGCAACTACGACGGTTCGTGGACCGAGTGGGGCAACTCTGTGCGGGTTCCGGTTGAGCAGGGAGCTCCGACCGAGCAGAGGACACGAACGAAGTGAGGCCCGGAGACGAGGGAAGAGGAGCGACAGAGAGTGGGTGCACCGAAGGCATGAGCGAGTTGCCCGCGCCGCTAGCCGAGCTGATCGAGGAATTCGAGGCCGTCGGCCCCAAGGATCGACTGCAGTTGTTGCTCGAATTGAGCGAGGACCTGCCCGAGCTTCCTGCCCGGTATGCCGATCAGCCCGACAAGTTGGAGCAGGTCCACGAGTGCCAGTCGCCGCTGTTCCTGGCGGTGGAGTTGACCGACGGCGACATACATCTCTTCTTCGACGCACCGCGTGAATCGCCCACCACACGGGGTTTCGCGGGGATCCTGCACACCGGTCTGGACGGCCAGCCCGCGCAGGCCGTGCTCGACGTTCCGGATGACGTTCCGTTCAAATTCGGACTCGCCGAGGCGGTGTCCCCGTTGCGAATGCGCGGAATGGTCGCAATGCTCTCTAGGATCAAACGGCAGACTCGGGCGCTGCTGTCGGACTGATTCGTCGGCGCGCGCGCTCAGGATATGAAATCGACATGCGTTAGGTTGCGCCATATGAATTCCCTGGGGAACAAGAAGCTCTTGGCGGTGCCCGCGATCGTCGCGGTCATCGGCCTCGTACTCCTGATCATCGGGCTGCTGAGCGGCTCGACCGTCAAGCTCACGCAATTCAGCAGCGGCAGCAGCCTGTCGATGAGCGGCGGCTTCTCGGTCTACAGCCCGACCGCCGCCGATCGCACGGCTGCGATCTGCAACCTTGACGGTAAGACCCTGCCGCGACCGACGAAGGATTTCTCGGTCAGCGCCTCCGGCACGAAGTACTACGAGATCGCACGCAGCTCGCAGGACAAGGGCACGGTCACCTGCTCCAACAACGCCGGCAAGCTGTATGCCGGTGATCGTGCCGACAAGATCGGCGGTGGCTTCCACACTCTCGGCATCGTCCTCGGCGGCATCCTGCTGGTGCTCGGCCTCATCGGTGTGATCGCGCTCTTCCTGCTCGGCAAGAAGAAGGGTGGCTCGTCCGCGACCCCGGATCAGGGACCGCAGGGCGGTTACGGCCAGCCGTATGGCCAGCCGGGCTACGGCCAGCAGGGTCAGCAGGGCGGCTACCAGGGGTACGGCCAGCAGGCGCAGGGTCAGCCGGGACAGCAGCAGGGTGTTTACGGCCAGCCGCAGGGCCAGGCCGGTCACCCGAGCACCCCGTCCCACGGCCAGCCGGCAACGCCGCAGCAGGGTTACCAGCAGCAGAGCTACCAGCAGCAGCAGGGACAGTCGCCCTACGGTCAGCAGGGCCAGGCTCAGGGTCAGTCGCCCTACGGTCAGCAGGGCCAGCAGGGCCAGTACCCCTACGGCCAGCCACAGGGTCAGTCGCCCTATGGTCAGCAGGGACAGCCGCAGGCGTCGCCTTATGGTCAGCAGCCGCAACAGGGCCAACAGCCCTCGCCATACGGTGAACAGGGTTACGGCCAGCAGGGTTACGGTCAGCAGCCGACCGGCCAACAGGGTCAGTCCCCTTACGGTCAGCAGCCACAGCAGGGTCAGCAGGTTGCTTACGGCCAGGGCGGACAGCCGCAGGGTCGGCACTCCTCGCCATACGGTGAGCAGCAGGGCCAGCAGGACTTCAACAACGCTCCCACGCAACCGGTTTCGTCCGACGAGGTCAACCAGGGCAGCGGCACCGAGCAGCAGGGCGCGTCGCAACTGCCGGGCTCGCCGCAGGCTCAGCCGCCGCAGCCGGAGCCGTCGTATGGCGCCGGCCAGGACCGCTCCGAGGCCGCGACCGAGACCGTGTCGAGCGACGAAGTCAACCGCCTGTCCTACGGGCAGTCCTCGACGCCGGCCTATGAGCAGCCCGGCTACCAGAGCACCCCGCAGGGCGGGCAGTCGCCGCAGGGCGTGCAGCCGAGCTACGGCACCGGTGACCGTTCCGACGAGCCGACACAGGCGATCTCGGGACTGCCGCTGTCCACCGGTGGCCAGCCGTACGGCGGCACCGAGGGTGGCGACATCCACGACCAGGCGACCACCGCGGTGCCCGCGGTCAGTCCCGACCAGCAGGCCGACCAGCAGCAGGGCGAGCGCAACCCCTGGGTGCTGCAGCGACCGGACGCTGAACAGGGCACTGAAAAGGACGCCGGCGACGGCTCCGACGGCCAGAACGGCGAGCAGCACTAGCCACTCGGACCCGCTCCCACAAGACCCCGCACCGACCTTCGGTGCGGGGTTTCGTATGTCGTCGGTCGCTAACACACCGCGGCCGCCGCGAACTGATACGGCACAATGAGCCGGTGCGGGGTTCGCTGTATGCCGTGGCGGTGCAAGGTGATCGGGCGGTGTGCGTCACCTCCGACGCCGTGCACGTCGACGGCACGGTGGCTGACCTCGTCCGGTTCGCCGGCGAACATGAGGCGGCAAGAGCTGCCGACGCACCGCGGTGGGTCTGGTGGTCGGCTGCGGAGGCCGCCACTCCCCTGGTCCGAGCCGGGGTGGTGCTGCGCCGCTGCTGGGACCTGGCCGAGGCACACCGACTTCTGGTGGGCGGATTCGAGACGAACGCCGAGGAGATCTGGGCGGTCGCTGCCGGTCTTGACCCGGCCGGGCGCCCGGCTCCGGTGATGGGCGACCTCTTCGACGTCGTGGGTGACGATGATGCCGCGGTGCGACCCGACGGCTATCTCAATCCGTCGTATTCACAGACGGATTGGCGCACCGAGCATCTCGTTGAGCTCGCGCGGCTGGCGCTGACGGTCACCGGTCGGCAGCAGTCCTTGCTCGCCCAGCGGTCGCACGCAGTCAGCACCGCGGCGAGCGAGTCCGGCGCCGCGCTGCTGTGTGTCGAGCTGGGCGAGCAAGGGCTTCCGGTCGACCGAGTAGTGCTCGAGCAGCTGATCGAGGCGACCGCCGGCCCGCGGCCACGTGACGAGGCGCACGCGGCACAGATTCGGGCGGCCCGCGACGAGCTGGTGCTGCGGCATGTGCCCGGTCGCGACACAACCGATCTGCGGAACCCGCTCCATGTGCGAGAGCTGTTGCAATCACTGGGTGTTCGCGTCGATGACACGCGGGCATGGCACCTGGAGCCCTACCGGGAAGTGCACCCGGTCGTCGACGCCTTGCTCGACTGGCGCAAGGCCGAACGCATCGCCACGACCTATGGGTGGACGTGGCTGGACCGTTTCGTCGGCATCGACGACAGGTTGCGCGGCACCTGGACGGCCTGCGATGGCGGCGCAGGGCGTATGACGGCGGGCGCCGGGCTGCACAGCCTGCCCACGCCCCTGCGCCCCGGCATCGCCGCAGCGCCCGACCACGTGCTTGTCCGTGCCGACCTCGGTCAGGTCGAACCCCGTGTGCTGGCAGTGGTTTCCGAAGATCCCGACTTCGCGGCAGCGACCGCGCAGGACGACCTCTACGCGACGGTCGCGGCGCAGCTGCACCTCGACCGACCGGCGGCCAAGATCGCGGTGCTCGCAGCGATGTACGGCCAGACCTCCGGTCCGGCCGCCGACGCGTTGCGCCGGATGGAGCGCACCTATCCGCGCGCTCTGGAGTACCTGCGGGAGGCGGCGGATCGCGGCGAGCTCGGGGACCCGGTGGTGACCTATGGCGGCCGCTTCGTGCGGGGCCGGGAGGCCGGTGAACAGGCCGGGCGCCGGGCGGTCGGCCGGTTCACCCGCAACGCGGTCGTGCAGGGTGCGGCAGCGGAGTTCTTCAAGGCGTGGGCGCTGACGGTGCGTGACGCGCTGCGGCCGCTGGGTGGGCGGATCGTCTTGTGCCTGCACGACGAGTTGCTGGTGCACACGCCGAGCATCCACGCACAGGAGACGGCTCAGGCCGTCGACGACTCGTTGCAGGCGGCAGCGCGGCGCTGGTCGGGCGGTGCACCGGTGCGGTTCGTCGCCGACACCCGCGTCATACACCGCTGGTCCGAAGCGAAGGACTAACGTCACCCCACGAAGTTTCTCCCCGCTCCGGCACCCCACGAAGTTCCTCCCCCACTGCGTTCCTCCGGATACTTCGCAGGGACCCCGCCCGCTCCTCCGAATACTTCGCGGGGACCCCGACTTCGTTTTACGGTGTGTCGTCGGACCCTAACGGAGGAAGTCGGGGCCGTCGCTGTCCTCGTCGGCCGGCTCCTCCTCGCGCAGGAACTTCTCCAGCTCGGCACCGATCTCGTCGGCACTGGGCAGCTCGGCCATCTCGGTGGCCAAGAGGTTCTGGCGCTTCAGGCCCTCGGTGAAGGCGTCGTACTGCTCCTCCAGCCCGTGCACGACCTCGCCGACCTCTTCGTTCTCGTCGACCTGCCTGCCGATCTCCGCCCGGTGCAGCCCGGCCAGTGCGGATAACTCGTGCACCGGGATGTCCAGGCCGGTCAGCCCGGTGATCGCGTTGAGCGCCTCGACCGCGGCGTCGCCGAAGTCCATCTGCGCCAGGTAGTGCGGCACGTGTATGGCGAAACCGACTGTGTCGACACCGGATTCGCCGAGGCGCAGGTGCAACAGGCTATCCAGCGAACCGGGCACCTGGACGGAGCCGAAGAGTGCTTCGTTCTCCGGGATGAGCGAGGGCTTGCTCGCGAAGCGCGTCATACCGACCGGGCGGGTGTGCGGCACGCCCATCGGGATGCCCTGCGCGCTGACCACGAGCTGCACGCCCAGGCGGCGGATGAGTTGCCGGATCGCCTCGATCATCCGCTCCCACTGGTAGTCCGGCTCGGGACCGGCCAGCAGGTAGAACGGCGTGCCCTCGGCGTCGATCATCCGGTAGAGCAGCAGCGACGGGTCGGCATATTCGGTGAACCGGTCGCGGTCGAAGGTCATCACCGGGCGACGGCCGCGATAGTCGAGCAGCTGGTCGACGTCGAAGGAGGCGACCACGGTGTGCTCGAGCGTGCCGAGCATGTGGGCGGTCAGCAGCTGCTGGGTGTTGCCGGCGTCGATCAGACCGCCGAGCGACACCACCATGGTGTGCGCACCCAACGAACTGGCGTGGGTGTCGGTCTCGAGCTGGTAGAGCTCACGCGGGTCTTGCACGACATACTCCTGGAGTTGATGGCTTCACAAGGGGGAACGCCACGGGGTGCGCGAGGATTCCCCGCCCCGCGTAGGTCATCTCCCGCCGGCGTCCTCGACGGCGTCCATCGCCTGGTAGATCCGCTTGGGTGACACCGATCGCGGTGTGCCCAGCCGTTGCGCGAAGAGGCTGACACGCAGCTCTTCGAGCTGCCAGCGCAGGTCAACGACGTCGGCGTCGGTATGCCGGGCTCGGGGCAGCGTTGCCAGCAGCTTCTGGCGTTCTGCTTCGACCACCGCGACGTCCTCGGCCCGCTGTCGGTCGCGGGTGAGGTCGGACGGTGCCTTGGCGATGCGTTCGAGCATGCCACGCAGGTAACGGTCGAGGTCACGCAGCCGAGCCGCGCCGGTCTCGGCCACGAATCCGGGGTGGACCAGCTCAGCCAGCTGCTGCTCCAGCTCGGAGCGCAGCTGCGCGACCGACGGCTGGGTCATCGCATCCAGCGCGAGACGCACCTCACGGGCGTGGTCGAGAGCGGGCGCGAGCGCCTCGACGACGGAGACGACGCGGGGCGCGAGCTGCTGGCGTACGACGCGCAGCGCCTCGTCGAACTGTTCCTTGTCGCGGACGGTGCCGGCGGGCAGATCGCGGGCGACGATGTCGTCCACCGCAGCCGCCAGCACATCGTCCATCAGCGCGCGCGTGCTGCCGTGCGGGTTGTTGCCGAGCGCCAACCGCTGGCGCATCGTGAAAAGACTCTCGATGCGCTTCCACGGCACGTCCACGCTGAGCAGGACCAGCCGCCGGATGCCTGCTCTTGTCGCGTGGACCTGCTCGGACGCGCTGGGCAGCACCTCGAGCGCGACCGTGTCGCCGTGATCGACCAGCGACGGGAAGCCTTGAATGGTGCGCTTGCCCGTCCGCTGCTCGTAGGTTGCCGGAAGCTCGCCGAGGTCCCACGTGGTCAGGCCGGTTCGCTCGATGTCCGCGGCTGCCTTCGAGACCGCGCCGCGCACCTTGCCGGCCAGCTTCTCCTGCAACACGGCAAGGTCCTTGCCCTCGTCGAGCCGCCGGCCGCGGGAGTCCTCGACCCGGAAGGTGATCCGCAGGTGGTCCGGCACACGGGACCAGTCCCAGTCCTGCGGCGGTATGGCGATACCGGTCTGCGCACGCAGGGCGGCGCCGAGCTCGTCCGTAATCGGTCCGGAGTCCGGGTCCAGCACCGGAAGGACCCTGCGGGCGTGATCGGGCGCGGGCACGAAGTTTCGGCGAATCGCCTTGGGCAGCGCGCGAATCAACGCGGTCACCAGCTCCTCGCGCACGCCGGGCACCAGCCAGTCGAAGCCGTCGTCGACGACCTGGTTGAGCTGCTCCAGGGGCAGGTGCACGGTCACGCCGTCGGCATCGGAGCCGGGCTCGAACTGGTAGGTCAGCCGCAGCTTCAGGTCACCCTGGCGCCAGGTCTTCGGGTAGTCGGTCGCGTCGACCGCATCTGCGTCGTCGCGCAGCAGGATGTCCTCGGTGAGCGTCAGCAGCTTCGGGTTCGTGCGGTGCTCGGTCTTCCACCAGGTGTCGAAATGCGTTGCCGACACGACGTTTTCGGGGATACGCGCGTCGTAGAAGTCGAAGAGCTCCTCATCGCCCACCAGCAGGTCTCGCCGCCGGGCGCGTGCTTCCAGGTCGGCGATGCGGGCGACCAGCGCACGGTTGTCCCGGAAGAACTGGTGGCGGGTCTCCCAGTCGCCCTCCACGAGCGCATTGCGGATGAACAGCTCGCGGCACAGCTCCGGGTCGACGGTTGCGTAGGAGACCTGCCGGCCGGCTACGAGGGTGACGCCATACAGGGTGACGCGCTCGGCGGCCATCACACTGCCGCGCTTGCGCGACCAATGTGGTTCTGCGTATTGCCGTTTCACCAGATGTATGGCGAGCCGCTCGGCCCACGCCGGGTCGATGCGTGCGTTGGTGCGCGCCCACAACCGGGTGGTCTCGACGAGTTCGGCGGACATGACGTAGTCGGGCTGCCGCCGGAAGAGTGTCGAACCCGGCTGGATCGAGAAGCGCGCACCGCGCGACCCCTGGTAGTCGCGCTTGTCCGGGTCGCGAAGGCCGATCTGCGACAGCAAACCCGCCAGCAACGCCTGATGTACGGCGTCCTCCCCCGCGGGGTTGTCACTAGCCGTCAGGTCCTGCTGCTTCGCGATCCGCTTGAGCTGTGAGTGCAGGTCCTGCCACTCCCGGATGCGCAGGTAGTGCAGGTATTCGCGCTTGCACATGCGACGGAAAGCGCTGCTGGACAACGTGTTCCGTTGTTCCTTCAGGTAGCGCCACAGATTGAGCAGGCTGAGGAAGTCGCTGGTCTCATGCTTGAAGCGAGCGTGCGACTGGTCGGCCTGTGCCTGTGCGTCGGCGGGGCGTTCGCGCGGGTCCTGGATCGACAGGGCGGCGACGATGACCAGCACCTCCCGCAGCGAGCCGTTCTCGGCGGCGGCGACCAGCATGCGCGCGAGCCGCGGGTCGATAGGCAGTGCCGCGATCGTTCGCCCGTATGGCGTCAGGCTGCGACGCCGGTCAGTGCCCCGTTCCTCTATCGCGCCGAGTTCTTGCAGCAGCCGCACTCCGTCGGTGATCTGCCGGGAGTCGGGCGGCTCGAGGAACGGGAAGCGCGCGACGTCACCCAGGCCCAGCGAGGTCATCTGCAGGATGACCGAAGCCAGGTTGGTGCGCAGGATCTCCGGCTCGGTGAAGTCGGGTCGCGCGTCGAAATCGTCCTCGGCATACAGCCGGATGCAGACACCGTCGGCGACGCGCCCGCAGCGACCGGACCGCTGCCGCGCCGAGGCCTTCGAGATCGGCTCGATCGGCAGCCGCTGCACCTTGGTCCGCTGGCTGTAGCGGGAGATGCGGGCCGTGCCGGTGTCGACGACATATCGAATGCCCGGGACGGTCAGCGAGGTCTCGGCGACGTTGGTGGCCAAGATGATTCGCCGTTTGCCGGATCGCTTGAAGACGCGGTGTTGCTCTGCCGTCGACAGCCGCGCAAAGAGGGTAACACCTCGGTGCTCGGCAGGTCCAGGGCGGTCAGCGCGTCGGCCGCGTCGCGGATCTCTCGCTCGCCCGAGCAGAAGACCAGCACATCCTGCGGCCCGCCGTCCGAGCGCGCTTCGGTCCACAACTCGGTGACGGCGTCGGTGATGCCGGTCACTTGGTCGACATCCACCTCCTGCTCACCCTCGAGGCGGACCAGCGGTCGGTAGCGCATCTCCACCGGGAAGGTGCGGCCGGACACCTCGATGACCGGCACCGGTGGGTTTCCGTCGATGGTGAAGTGGTCGGCGAACCGCTGCGGGTCGATGGTGGCCGAGGTGATGATCACCTTCAGGTCCGGTCGCCGCGGCAGCAGCTGGCGCAGGTAGCCGAGGATGAAGTCGATGTTCAGCGACCGCTCGTGCGCCTCGTCGATGATCAGCGTGTCATAACGGCGCAGGTCGCGGTCGCGCTGCAGCTCCGACAGCAGCACGCCGTCGGTCATCACCTTGATCAGCGAGTCCTTGCTGGTGTGATCGGCGAATCTCATTTGATAGCCGACGGTTTCGCCGAGTGTGACGTCCAGCTCTTCGGCGACCCGCTCGGCCACCGAGCGTGCTGCGATGCGTCGCGGCTGGGTGTGCCCGATCAGCCCGTCGAGGCCGCGGCCCAGCTCCAGGCAGATCTTCGGCAGCTGGGTGGTCTTGCCCGACCCGGTCTCGCCGGCGATGACGACCACCTGGTGATCGCGTATGGCGGCCGCGATCTCGTCCTTGGCGGCGCTGACCGGCAGCTGCTGCGGGTAGGTGATAGCCGGGACGAGCGTGCGCCGGTGCTCGCGGCGTGCTTCGAGCTGCTCCGGTGTCTCGCGCGGCGTTCGACGGCCACGCCCCCGTTGGAGCCGCCACCGCGCCCGGCACGGCCACGGGACCGGCGGTTGGTGGGCGCGGAGGAGTCAGGTGTGGTCATGGTGATCTCGCCCATTGTCGCAAACGCCTGCGGCATACGTCGCACGCATTTCACCGGCTAACACGCCTGACCTACACGGCGCGCGCCACGACCTCCCCGAAGAGCTCCTCGCCGTCGACCTCCAGGCCACGCGCGCGAAACCACGTCGCAACGTTGGTGCAGTCGCGCTGCAGCATCTCCATGCCGTGCGGGTTGGCGAAGAGATCGACGGTCTGCGGCAGGTCGATCATCACCAGCCGCTCCCCCGAGACCAGCAGGTTGTATGCCGACAGGTCCCCGTGGACGCAGCCGAGCGAGGCCAGTCCACCGATGGCATCGGACAGCTGGGACCACAATGATTCCAACAGCTTTCGGTCCGGCCGGGTGCCTGCCAGTCGCGGTGCAGGCGAGCCGTCGCTGCCCAGGACCAGCTCCATCAGGATCTCCGTCCCGTCGATCTGCACGGGATAGGGCACCGGCAGTCCGGCCTGGTGGAATCGCACCAGCGACTCCCATTCGGCCCAGGCCCACATGCCGGCCGCAACGGACTTGCCGAAGGTGGTGCTCTTGGCCATCGCGCGGGCTTCCCGGCCGCCCTTCTTGGGCAGCTTGCGACCGTCGGTGTAGTCGGTGTTGCGGTGGAAGGTCCGGTGCGCCGAGTCACGGTAGCGCTTGGCCGCGAGCACAACCGCGCGATCGTCCAATGGTGCGGAGCGTTCGAGCAGGAAGACGTCGGCTTCCTTGCCCGTCTTGAGTATGCCGAGCTCGGTGTCGACCGCGGCGTCGTCGGTGATGATCCAGTCCGGCCAGGGCTGCGGCCCGCGGCTCAGGGGCTGGCAACTCCCCCAGGTCGACCAGCGCTGGTCGTCGTCCAGCTCGCCGACCTGCTGGTAGCCGAAGGTGAAACGGTCATCAAGTGCGGAGGAGGCTGTCTCCGGGTGTTGCGTCATACGTGAAACTCCGATCGAGGAAGAGCCTGAAAGCGGGCAGCGTGCCCTGTCCTTCTGCCATCACTGACTCCTCTCCTCGGTGCGGACGAGCACCCCACGAAGTTTCTCCTCCGCTGCGCTCCTCCGAATACTTCGCGGGGACCCCGCGTAAGTCTGTGCCGCCGGTGCGTGTGCGACAACCCTCATGGTCAGCGCGGGATCCCGTCAACCGATTTTCTGATTGACCGGACCCGTAATGCATTGAGCGGACCCGCAATCGCGTTGGATTGCGGGTCCGCTCAATGCGGTGTGGGTCCTCTCGCTCAGCCCTTTGCTGCGGTGAGGCCCTGCTCGAGGTCGGCGAGGATGTCGTCAATGTGCTCGATGCCGACCGAGAGGCGAACCAGCCCTGGGGTCACGCCGGCCGCGAGACGGTCCTCGTCGGGACCCTGCGAGTGCGTGGTCGACGCCGGGTGGATCGCGAGCGACCGCACGTCGCCGATGTTGGCTACGTGCGAGTGCAGAGTGAGTGCCTCGACGAACTTCTTGCCCGCCTCGACACCACCGGCGATCTCGAAGGCCAGCACGGCTCCGGCGCCGAGCGGTGTGTATTTCTGGGCAAGTTCGTAGTATTCGTTGCCCGGCAGCGATGCCCAGCGCACCGACTCGACCTGGTCCTGGTCCTGCAGCCACTCGGCGACCTTGCGGGCGTTCTCGACGTGCCGCTCGACGCGCAGGCTGAGCGTCTCGATGCCCTGCTCGATGAGGAACGCGTTGAATGGCGACACGGCCGCGCCGAGGTCGCGCAGCAACTGCACGCGCGCCTTGAGGATGAACGCCAGGTTGGCCCCCAGCGCACTGCCGACGCCGAGGTCCCGTGCGTAGACCAGGCCGTGGTAGGACTCGTCCGGAGTGTTGAAGGAGGGGAACTTCTCCGGGTCCTTGGCGAAGTCGAAATTGCCGCTGTCGACGATCACCCCGGCGATCGAGTTTCCATGTCCGCCAAGGTATTTGGTCGCCGAGTGGATGACGATGTCCGCGCCGTGCTCGATCGGGCGCAGCAGGAAGGGCGTCGCGATCGTGTTGTCCACGACGAGCGGCACACCGTGGTCGTGCGCGACCTTGGCCACCAGCTCGATGTCGAGCACTTCGGACTTCGGGTTGGAGATCGTCTCGGCGAAGACCAGCTTGGTGTTCGGCCGGATCGCCGCCTCCCAGCTCGCCGCCTCGCCACGGTTCTCCACGAAAGTGGTTTCGATGCCGAGCTTGGAAAGCGTGTGCTTGAGGAGGTTGAACGTGCCGCCATACAGACTCGGGCTGGCAACGATGTGGTCACCGGCCTGGACGATGTTGAGGAACGTCAGCGTCTCGGCGGCCTGCCCGGAGGAGACGAGGAGTGCGCCGACGCCGCCCTCGAGGTCGGCGATGCGCTTCTCGGCGACGTCGGTCGTCGGGTTCATCAGTCGGGTGTAGATGTTCCCGAATTCCTTGAGCCCGAAGAGGTTTGCGGCGTGCTCAGTGTCGTTGAACGCGAAGGAAGTGGTCTGGTAGATCGGCAGCGCCAGCGACCCGGTGGTCGGGTCGGCGGTCTGACCGGCGTGGATCTGCCGCGTCTCGAAGGACCAGTTGGGGGTGACGTCGCTCATGATGACCTTCCGTGCTCGATCGCCGAACACGACGCGCGCGCCATGATCGGCGGCGGACCCACACTCGTGATGCCCGCGCTTGCCACCCGGCGATCTGCACCGGTGGCCTGGTCCTCACCCGGGGCACCCCACCGCGGTGGAGGGTTGCCGGTCAGCGAGCCGGGGCTTGACGCTGACACTCATGACCTGGTCGCGATACTAACGCGGCCCACTCGTTGATACATAACCGTCTCTATCCGTGGACGCCTCAATGCGTTATGTACGGCGAGCACTCGCCGCCGGACCGGCGGACGCCTGCGTCCTGGCCGCCCGCGCCGAGATGCCTGGCCGCACACGCCTGGTCGGGTTCGGCTACTGGCGCCGGTATTCTCGATCAACCCTGCGACCGCAGGCGGACCTCGAACGCTTACCAATGGCAACCGAATTCAGCGGCCACGGCATCGGTCGAGCGCTGGTCCGGGAGTTGATCCGCACCGCCCGCGATGCGGGGTGCGAACAGCTCACGATCGACTTTCGCGGCGACAACCACGGCGTCGAACGGCTCTACCTGTCCGAGGGATTCACCGAATACGGCCGGCTGCGCGACTTCGTGGCGCCTGCGGCACGCCGCTTCGACAAGGTCTTCCAGGTCCTCGACCTGCGTCGGCCATGACTCCGACGCCCTTGACGACCGTTAGATCGTATTCTAGATTGCTAGCATGCCAGCAAGCGATAAGACACAGTTCAACGTGTATCTGCCTCCCGACCTGATCCGCGCCGTCAAGCACCGCGCGATCGACGACAACCTGAGCCTCTCGGCGCTGGTCGAGCGGGCGCTACGTGACTACCTCGACCACAACCTCGACCAAGGAGCGACCCGATGAGCCTGACCGTGCAACCGATCCGCTTCACCGACAACCTCGACGAGATGACCCGTCTGCTGGTCGCTCTCGGGTTGTCGGTCAGCATCACCAGCGATCAGGGCGGGTGGGTCGTGCTCGCCGGCCGCACTGGCACTGTCGGACTGCACAGCGCCGCGCAGTCCGCCTCCGGCGCGAAGCAGGGCCAGAGCAGCCTGTCGTTCGAGACGGACGCACTCGAGGAACTCGCCCGACAGTTGACCGCAACAGGCTTCGGTAACGCCGATCACCCCGACGAATCCATGGTGTATGACGAGGCCTACGGCCGCGCGATCACCATCACCGTGGGCGACGACGAGCTGACCATCAACGGCCGGTCCGACGATCTCTACGGCTACTCGAGCACGGGAGTCCAGCCGGGCGTCGGTGACCTGCGAGTCACGCCGATCCGGTTCGTCGACGACCAGACCGCCGACCGGCGCCTGCTGGAGTCACTCGGCTTCTCGGTCGTCGGCGAAGCTGACCCGGCCTTCACCCAGCTGACACTCCCCGATCCGGGCGGCGTCGTCGGGCTGCACCACATCTACACCGACGAACTCCCAGTTGTGCCAGGCCCTTTCGCCATACAGCTCACGTTTGAGACCTCCGCTCCGTTGCCGGATATCGTGCAGCGCGCGCGGGCGGCCGGTGCCGCGGCGAAGCTGAACGAGTCCGAGTTCGGCGACTTCGTGACGATCACGGACGCCGATGGCCAGGAGATCCAGGTACACGCGACGTCGGCGTGACGGCTTCCGCTGGAGCGCCCTTGTCGTGGTTGCGATCGCCGGTCGACCGATCCGGGTCATCGGGATCCGCCCGGTCACGAAGGTCGGCAACACCGCTACTGAGCGTGACGTCCTCGCACTGGTAACCGAGAGCGCCATACAGGCTCAGTGCAGCGGTGTTGGCGGCGCCGGTCGAGAGCCGGATCCGCCGAAGCCCTCGCGCCGAAGCCCATAGCTCTGCCGCTCGCACGAGTTGCCTTCCTACGCCTTGCCTTTCGAGGTCGGGACGAATCACGAGCTCGCCGATGTAGGCGTCTCGCTCCCCGGTCCAGTGAGTGTCTTCAGTGACCGCGACGAAGCCGACGACATCCGCGCCCTCAGCCGCGACGTAGATCATCAGCTCCTCGCCGACCTTGTCGATGTCGCCGGAGACCCACGAACGCACGGCTCGCAGCACCAGCTCCGGCGCGCGCCACGAAGCAACGCCGACAGTCAGCCGATCGGCGAGCTCGAGGACCGCACCACGATCTCGCGCCTGCATGGGGCGTATGTCGATCACCCATCGAGCCTGCCAGATCGGCGCCCTTTGATAGATGGCCGATTTCCGCGGCGGAAAGGCGTTGTCGGTGCTCGATGATTGACTGTACGCATGATCGAAGAATGCGAGACGACCACCTCAGCGGCTGCCGGCGGCAGCGGCTGGGAGACGTCGGCGTCCGATCTGGCAATGTCCGCAGCGCACGACGAATTGGCTGCGATCAGCGCTCAGCTCAACGACGGTCACGCTCAGCTCGTGGCGCTGATGCGTCGGGTGCTTGCCGAGGAGTTGTGGTGCGGGGTGGGCTTCAAGTCTCCGGAGCACTGGCTGACGGCATACGCCGGGCTGACCTGGTCATCTGCACACGACATCGTGTGCATCGCCCAGCGCTCGGCCGACCTGCCGACCATGCAGGCACTCCTCGACGACGGCAGGCTCACGCTCGGCCAGGCCGCAGTCGTCGCCAAATACACGCCGGCGGCGTATGACGAAGAGGTGGCGGAGTTCGCGTCATACACGACCGTGACACAACTGCGAAGAGCGTTGTGCCGCTACAACTTTCACGGCGACGACGCAGACGCAGACAGCTCAGACGCGGATAACTCGACCACGGAGAGCGCCGCCGAGGCGGATGCCGAGAGCGTCGTCCTGCCCGACGACGAAGCTGACGACGAGGAGCTGGTGGACGCCGCGTCGGATGCCGCCCAAGCCCGCGCTCCGGGCGAATTCGACCCGGCGACGGCCCCTCCCACCCTCGAAATGCGTTACGTCGACGGCCGATTCAGGCTGCTGTATGACGCCCCGGCTGACATCGGAGCGCTGGTCGAGCAGGCACTCTTGGAGGCCAAGGACACCCTCTTCCGCCTCCACACACGGACGATGAGCAACCCTCGCCCCGCCGGGTCACGCCCCGGCGCCGGGGCATGCGGCGACAACCCCGCCGACGCAACCAGATCCCACAAGGGCGCCAGCTTCGGCGAAGCGCTCAGCCTGATGGCGCAGCGTTCACTCGACGACGGCGCACCGCTCGGTCACTCGCGTGCCAGCCGCTACCGCGTCTACCTGCATCTCGACACGATGGGCAGCGGCTGGCTCAACAAGAGCTCCGCCCTCCCGCCGGCTCTGCGCGAACGCGTCCTCTGCGACGGCGTCATTCAGCCGATCTGGGAGACGGAAGGCAAACCCGTCAACGTCGGCCGCGCGCAACGCATCGTCCCCGCCCGCACCCGGCGGTTGCTTGAGGATCGAGATCGCGGATGTCGCTTCCCCGGCTGCCTGGCGATGCATCATCTGGAGTGCCATCACCTCGACCACTGGATCGACGGCGGCCGCACCGATGCCGACCGGCTGATCATGCTCTGCCCGTTCCATCACGACGAGCATCACCGAGGTGTGTTCGTCATGGTCGGCGACCCGAGCAGACCCGACGGCGTCGTCTTCACGGCACGCGACGGGACGCGGCTGAGACCAGAGTTCCTCCCCTACCAGCCGACCGTCGCCGACTGCGCCCCGGCGCCTGGCCGGCCGCCATACGCCGGCCCGACCAACGAGACGCTGCACCTCGCGCTCGTGCAGTTCGACGGGCGACGACGATCCGAGCCGGAGAGTCCCGACGACTGACGGGATCGCCAAGAGATTCGACGCCACCACCGACTTCCGCGGAGCACGACACCGATCGGTGGGTTACACAGACCGTCTACAGCAGTTGCGCGAGCGAATAGATGAGCAGGCCGACGAGTCCACCGACCACCGTGCCGTTGATCCGGATGAACTGCAGGTCCCGACCGACGTGCAGCTCGATCCGCTTCGACGCCTCGTCGCCGTCCCACCTTTCGATGGTCTGCGAGATGACCGTCGAGATCTCGTGCCCGTATGTCGTCACGATGTGCCCGGAGACTTCGCCGAGGCGCCGGTCGAGGAGGCACGCAGGTTGTCGTCGGTGACGATCCGCCCGCCCAGATCGGTGAGGGCGCGCACGAGTCGCTCGCGCAGGTCGCTCTCCGGGTCCTCCAACGACTCGACGATCACCCGTTTGACCGACTGCCACATGCCGACGAGCGACTCGCCGACCGACGGATGGGACAGCACGCGCACCTTGAGTTGCTCGGCGCGCTCCATCGTGGCGGGGTCGTTCTGCAGGTTGTCGGCCAGCTTGGCCAGTAGGTCGTCAACCGCGACACGCACCTGATGATCGGGGGTGTCCCGTATGTCGGCCAGCCACCGGACCAGCTCGACGTGCAGGCGCGCGCCCACCGTGTCGTCGAGCCAACGCGGCGACCACCAGGGCGCCCGGCTACCGATGAGCGCGACCACCGTCGTCTCGTTGTCGCGCACCCAGTCGTGCAGTTCGCGGACCACCAGGTCGACGACCTGACGGTGCGAGTCGTCTCGGACGATGCCCTCGAGCAGGCTCCCGAGCAGGGTGAGACCTGCTCCCGGGCGAGTCGGGGCAACAACACGCGACCGAGGAAGTCGCCCACCTCGGCGTCACTGATCGAGCCGATGCCCTTCGCGAGCGCGGGCGCCGACTCGGTCACGACCCGGCGGGCATTCGCCGGTTCGGCGAGCCAGCGGCCGACTCTCATCGGCACTTGTGCGGTCGCCAGTCGTTGCTGGACGTTCTCGGCGGTGAGGAAGTTGTCGGTGACGAAGTCCTCGAGGCTGCGCCCGATGCTGTCCTTGCGTTCGGGAATGATCGCCGTGTGCGGCACCTTCAGCCCGAGCGGATGCCGGAAGAGCGCGGTGACCGCGAACCAGTCCGCGACGGCACCGACCATCGCCGCTTCGGATGCGGCGTTCACGTAGCCCCACACACCGTGGTGCCCATGAGTCACGACGAAGATGATCGCCGCGATGACGAGCAACGACGACGCGACCAGCCGCATCTTGCGCAGCCGGCGGCCGCGTTCGAGGTCGGCCGGGCTGAGCTCGGGAGAAGTCGTCAGTTGGTCCACGCGACCGGCGCGTCCGTGGTCTTGTTGTCGAACGTGCCGGGACGGTAGAGCAGCGTGTACTTCTTGTAGTCCTGGCCCGCGGGCACTTCGTAGATGAGCGTCCCGCTGTAGGTGGTGGTCGTCTTGTTGACGTCGCCGTCGTCAAACTGTTCCTGCTTCGGGACGGCCTGGCTCAGGGAGGCGTAGTTGCAGAGGTTCTTCTGGGTGTCACGCAGGGCGAAGTAGATGCCTGCGATGCTGCTCTGGTCACCGGACTTGTACTTAACGGTCACCTTGATCAGCAGGCTGACTTGACCCTTCGGCGGCCCGAAGATGTCGTTCTCACCCGATGGTTTCTTCACCTTCGGAAGCTCCGGGGTGATCGTCACGGTGCCGCCATACTTCTGGGTCAGCTCGAGCGGCTTGCCCCACGTGGCCTTCTTGGTGCTCGGTGCAAGGACGCCCGGCGTCAGGAAGGTGTTGGTTTCGTTGCAGACCTTGGCAGGGTCGCCGGTGGCGCCCGACGACGACGGTGCCGCAGACACCGTCGGCACTCCGGTGTCGGTGGGCACCGGCTGGTCGGTGCTCTGGTCGGTCGCCGGTGCGGTCGGCACGCCCGAGTCGGTCGCTGCGGCATTGTTCGCCGACGTCGGCGGCGCCTGCACTGTCGGTGCGCTGTCATTGCAGGCTGCCAGCGCGCCGGCCATCAACATGGCCGGCACCGCTCCGAACGCAACCTTGCGGAATGCGGTGGTCGTCATAGTCCCCTTGAACCTCTCTGAGTGATGCTCCCTGCCCCGCGCCGACACGCAGGGGTGGAGTCAGGCTACGCGAACGGTCCAGACCTCCGGTTTTCCGGATCCGCCTTCGTCCTTGACGAATTCCCGGTTGCCTTCGCCGACCGGGATCCCTTGATGAGTCGCTGCCTGGGTGATCGCTGTCGCGATGCGATCCCACACGGCGGCGCCCTGCGGGAAGCCCATCTCCCAGGTCATCGCCTCGATCCCGATGACGGTGCGGTCCGGCATCAGTTGCGCTCGAGCTCGCGGATAGGACCCGTCGATCTGTATGACGATCGCGCCCGCCTCGGAATGCACGTCGGTCACCCGGTCGTCGGACGACGCGACATGGGCGATGAGTTCACCTGCGCGGGTGGGATCGGCGCCGAGGGTCAGCGTGCGGCCCATCATCGACAAGTGCTTGGTCGCCGGGCCGGCGGCGAGCGCCCGGCCGAAATTTCCCTCGATCGCGCGATCACGCACTTGTTGATGGGTGTTCGACACCTTGCCCTTGACGAAGTACCAGATGAAGGAACCGATGATGATGACCAGCACCACCAGGAAGAGTTTGGCGATCACGGCCCCCAGTATGCCCGTGGGCCGCACGGAGCGGGCGCGCAGAGCGGGCGCGCAGAGCGGGCACCCAGAGCGGGCGCTCGGAACGGGCACCCAGAGCGGGCGCTCGGAACGGGCACCCAGAGCGGGCGCTCAGCGAGCGAAGGCCGCCTGTCGCGGATAGGACACCACGCGAACCAGTTCCGCGAGCGTGTCCAGTGAGCCGGCCAACCGGGCAGCGGGCACGTTGAGTCGCAACGGCACGCACAACAGGCGAGTACCGATGCTGCGCACCACGACCTCAGGGGCCGGCGCCTGGTCGGCGTGGGCGTAGATCAACAGGCCCGCCTCGAGGCCGAGCGCGGAGGAGTAGGCCAGCAGCGGATAGAAGTCCGAGCCGTCGCGGCGGTCGGCGGCCAAGTGGTAGGCGACGTTGCCGACGAGCACCGGTCGCTGGTCACGCCGCAGCAGCAGGTCCGGGGTGAAGTGCCACTGCTCCTGGACGTCGAGTGCGTACTGCGGACGTTCCTCCACCGAGATGTCCGGCCAGAGTCGATTGCTCAGCTCGACGGTGATCCAGCGGCGGAAGAGATCATCCATGTCGACCATGAACGCGTGCGCCGTCTGCGAACCCTCCAGGTGGCGGATCGTGATGCCGTCCAACGCTTTTCGCGCCAGATCGAGCGCAGGCGCGTAGTGCTCGTTCAGCCGGGTGATCGGCACCTCACCGTGGTGCTGGTCGGGAGTGGTCACCTCCACGCCCTCGAAACGCTGGATCAGTCGCAGCCCGTCGCGGCGTACCAGCGGCGGCAGGTCGGGCCAGGTCAACACCTGGCGCACGGCACACAGCAGCAGGCGGTTCTCGGCGATGTCCGGGGTGAATTCGTCATACCGGCATGGCGGTGCCGCAGCTGCCCACGGCCGGGTCGCGAGCTGGTCGACGAGCAGCCGACCGCGGATCGTGCTGGTGTCCTCCTCGAGGGTGACGTAACCGTGCAGGAGGCCGCGGCGAGTCGCGGTGTCGATCGCGCGCAGCAAGAACGCCGCCACTCCGTCGACGAGCTCGCTGTCGGCGGCCCAGCCGACCGCGTCGCTCCCCCACGCGTCCGAGGGCAACCCTGCGGAGAACATCGTGAAGAGGTTCTCCATCGGCGCGCGAGGTTGGACGCGAATGGTGCAGCCGGGGACCGCGAGCGCGCCGACCCAGGAGCCGGTGCGCAGGATCACCCGCTCCGGGTCGGCCGTCGCAACGACGGTGATCTTGTCGCTGGCGGCCTCCAGCAACGCCGTGCGAGCGGCCGCCGCGAGTCGCATCGGCGCACTCTCGCCGTGCTCGCGGAGTATGACGTCGTTCATGCGGATGGGGCGTTCGTCGCGGCGGGCGGCGGCTCCTCACCAGCAGCGGCACGCGCTCCGGGGCCGTGACGCTCCACCACGCTCTGCCAGGTGAAGGTCTTCAGCACGTCCTCGCGCCCGTAGAACTGGTCCTCGATGAACGGATAGATGCTGTAGGTCCAAATCCGTTGCAGCGCAGCGTCACTCAGCCCTTCGGCCATGAAGTGGCTGTGTCCGATCTGCAGGTGCGGCCCGCGCAGCGCACGCCGCAGCTCGTCGTTGACGCGGTCGACGATCCCCGCCACCCACACCGGGCCGTTGTGCGCCTGCAGCCAGCGCCGCAGCAAGCCCTCCATCGGACCCTCGTGCGGCATGAACGGCACGAAGTGGAAGCGCCGCCGCAGTGCTGCGTCGACCAGGGCGATCGACCGGTCGGCGGTGTTCATCGTGCCGATGAAGTAGAGGTTGGGTGGCAGCTCGAAGCCCTCGTCCGGCCGGTATGACGTCATGACCGACTGCGAGCGGTATTCCAGCAGATAGAGCAGCTCGCCGAAGACCCGTGGCAGGTTGGCGCGGTTGATCTCGTCGATGAGCATGATGTGCGGCGTGGTCGGGTCGGCCTCGGCGGCCTCGGCGAGCATCGCCAGCGGTCCCCTGCGCAGCTCGTAGACCATCTGACCGTCGGCGTCCAGGCGCGGGCGGAAGCCCTCGAAGAAGTCCTCGTATGACGTCGACGGGTGGAACTGCACGACCTGTCGCTTGGTCGAGTCCGGCTGCAGTGCGGCAGCCAGTCGCTGTGCGAGGTAGGTCTTGCCGGTGCCGGGCGGTCCGTAGAAGATCAGCTGCTTCTTGTCCTCAAGCAGCCCGTGGATCTCGCGCAGGAAATCCTCGTCGACCAGCAGCTCGGCTGCGGCCTCGGCGATCAGGTCGCGTTCGGGGTCGGCAACCGACTCGCTCTTGTGCAGCATCCAGAGCGCGAATTGCACCTGGCCCCAAGGGTCCCCGGGCAACAACGGCTCGAGCCGGGCGCGCAACCGGTCGTTGATGACGACATGCAGTCGGGCACGGTTCGGGGAGTCGATCTTCGGCAACTGAACGCCGACGGCGCGCGCGACGGCGATCTTGCCGTCCGCCCCGCCGAGCGAGTGGATCGGCAGATAGCGGCCGGGATGGGCGACCGCCATCAGCTTCATCACCACTGCTTCACCGAGGCCCGGGGCCGGCATACCGTCGCCGAGGATGTGCTCTATGCGGGCGACGTCGTCGCCGTCGCCCCAGAGCAATTCCTTCAGCGCTCGGGCGAACGCGTCCAAACCGGCGGCGTCCATCGTGGACAGGCTCGCCTGCAGCACCGAGTGCGTGCCCGGGTGACCGTAGGCGCGACCGCTGAGCAACCGGCGGAACGCCGCCATGTCGAAGGCGTCCAGGCCGGTCGGCTCCAGCGCCTGCGCGAGGGCGCGGCGCTGCTCCTGGTGCCAATTGTCGCGATCGCCGGGGTAGGGACGCTCGGCGATGAATCGCTCCAGCTGAGCGAGCAGGTCCAGGTCGACCGGCCCGGTCGGCGTCGGCTCCTTGCCGGACATGACTTCCACCAGCGGGGCCAGCCGTCGGACGGTGTCGACGATCTCGTCGGCGAAGTCGGCGCGGCCCAGCGACTCCGGGTGCGGCCACCAGCGGCCGACATACACCTCACCGCCGGGGTATTCGCGTTCCACCGGCTCCACCCGGTCGGGGCTGCTGGTGGTGCGCAGGTGGAAGAAGCGCATCCCTTCCGGCAGGTGCTCCTGGACGACGCCGCCGATCTCCTCGTGGCGCGCGCCCGATCCCGGGCCGTCCCAGCCGGAGTGCAGGCCGACCGCCACACCGGACCGGGTGAGCCACAGGCGGAAGCCCGGCGCACCGGTGCCGCCGGGCAGTGCCCAGGTCGCGTGGGCGTCGACCCGGTATGGCGCGTCCTTGGACTGGCCGGTCCGTGTCTGCAGGTTGGTCTCCTGCAGACGCAGGCCGGTGGCCTGCCGCAGCGGATTGTGCAACGACCGCACGGTGAGCGTGGCGACGCCCCGCAACTGCAGCGCGAGCCCGGCGGCGCGAGCATCCGCGTCGGCGGACGCGTAGCCGAGACCCGGCTTGTAACCCGCGATCAGGTCGGCGGCCTCCTCGCAGATGTCCGGCAGGGAGCTGCCCAGGCCGAAGAAGGTCTGCTTGCTGCCGAGGTAGCCGACCAGTCGCTCGGCCAGGCCCGGATTGTCGGGCTCGAAATTGCGGCAGAGGTCGGCGAAGGCCAGGTAGCGCTCTGAGTGACTCAGGTGCCGACCCATCCAGCCCAGCGTCTGGAACGGCTCGGAGCCACCCGGCCACAGCGTCGGCCAGTCGGTGCTCGCATCGGTCGACCAGAAGATCGACAGCACGGTCGGCACGCGCGAGGCGTCCAGCTTGTTCTCGGTGTATTCCTCCAGTGCCCGGATGCGCGTCGCCGCTTCCTCGTCGTCGCGGGGTGTCTGGGTCGTCTCGACCAGCAGGTCGGCCAGGTCGCGCTCGTAACCGCCTGCGGTGCCACGCAACTGACCGAGCCAGGTGGGCAGGCTCGAGGCGTGCTGTGCGAACGGGCCGGGACGACGGGACCAGACGGCGAAGCCTTCGACGAACGCATGCAAGTCGCGCCCGACGGCCAGCGTCCGGATCAGCTCGCGCGCCTCCGCGACGCGCTCCTCGCGCAGCGAATCCACCTGGTGCCACAGGATTTGCGCCGCCGGGTCGTTGTTGGCGGCCACCTTGATCAGCTCGTAGGTCACCTTCCAGCGCCGCAGGTCGCGCTGCCTGCCTGGGCTAAGGGAGACCGAGCGCTGCGCGCGCTTGACCTCGAAGCCAAGACCGGCCAGGTGGGTGCTGACTTCGTCGGCATCCGGCAAGGACACAGGCGTCAACGGCCCGAAATCCGCACGCGCGAACCCGTGCGCCGCGGCTGCGACGGCGGGTGCGTCATACACGATGCCGTCGAAGTGCATGACGTGCTCGATATCGGGTTCGAACCCGTATGCCGAGAGAAAGGACTCGCGTCCTTGGGACTGCCATTCCTGGAGTGCTGCGAGCACATCTTCACGGGTGATGTCGGCGAGGGCCACTGTGGTTGAAGCTCCGAAATCGTGGAAGGTGGGGAGAAAGGGGACCGAGCGTCCAGATTACGGGATGGCCGGTCTCGGACGGCGGGCAATGCTGAACCGGCCCGGAGAACCCTCCGAGTTTGGCACCATGGGGGCCGTGTCCTCCCAGCCACTCCCCTCCGACGTCAACTTCACCGGCGCCTTCACCCCCGATCCCGACACGGCGATCGGGCGACTCGTGCTCCGCATCTGCATCGGAACGGACAGTCGCGAGGAGCTGGAGGACCGGCTGCGCTGGGAGATGATCGGTGACGGACCACTGCGCGATGCCGACATCACCCAGGAGTCGGTCCCTGAGCTCGTCGACTGGCTCATCCAGGATCACAACACTCAGGTGCCCTTTCCCAGCCAGACGGCGCTCGGACTGATCACGGCGCTGGAGGAGCTCACCGCCGACGGCATCGTCTTCGGCTTCGGCGAGGGCAGTGATGTCATGCAGTCGCTCTCCGCGGTCTCGAATGCCGCGAACGCCCTTGCCCAAGAAGGACTCTCAATCGACGGCTACTGCTTCAGCACCAGCGCGGACGTCGAGCGGATGATCTTCGAGCAGCAGCTCTTCGTCGCATTCGGGGTCTTCCACGAGTCCGGCGAAGGCGCAGTCCGGATCGGCGAGCGGATCGCCGAGGCATTCACTCGCCATGACCTCGACGTGGACTGGAACGGCACCGAGGAGCAGCGCATCCAGGTCATCGGCAGCTATGCCGTGCCCTACATCGATCTGCCTGACGAGGACGCCTAGTCTCGGTCGTATGGACGTTGAACCGATCAACATCGAACGAGCCATGGCGCAGGTCGACCTCGAGCAGCTTCGCTCCCGCGGATCGGTCAAGTGGTCGGCCACGAATGACTCCCAGCTGGGCGCGTTCATCGCCGAGTCGGACCTGCCGCTCGCGCCGAGCATCCAACAAGCCCTCGCCGACGCCATCGGGCGAGGCCTGACCGGTTACCTGCCCACACCCGTCGCACGGGACACAGCTGCCGCATGTGCCACGTTCCAGCGGCGGCGGTTCGGCTGGACGCTCGACCCGGCATACATCGAGCTGCTGCCGGATGTGCTCGGCGCTTTCGCATTCACGCTCGGCCAGCTGGTCGCGCCGGGGACCCCGGTGGTGTTGCCGACGCCGGCATACATGCCGTTCCTGGAGTTGCCCGGAGCCGTCGGCCACGAGCTGCGCACTCTGCCGATGGACCTGGTCGACGGCCGGTTCGTGATCGACCCGCAGCGACTGGCCGCAGCGCTGGATGGCGGTGGGTTGCTGGTGCTGATCAACCCGCACAACCCAACCGGTCAGGTCGCGACGCGCGAGGAGCTCCTTGCGATCGCCGATGTAGTCGAACGCACCGGGTCGACGGTCTTCGCGGACGAAATCCACTCTCCCTGGTCTATTCGGGCGGCCAGCATGTCCCCTACGCGTCGCTGGACGAACGCACCGCCGCGCACACCGTGACCGCGGTGTCGGCGTCCAAGGGCTGGAACCTGCCCGGACTGGCGTGCGCGCAGCTGATCATGACCTCAGCCGAGCACCGGCGTCGCTGGTCGGCGTCGCCCTTCGTCGTCCGGCACGGCACCTCACCGCTGGGTGCGGTGGCCGCAACGGCGGCATACGGCATGGACGGCGTGGCGCACCTGGACGCACTCGTCGACTATCAGCAACGTGGGCGTGACCTGTTCGCGGCGCGTATGGCGGGGGCCCCCGCGATCGGCTACGCGGCGCCCGCTGCGACATACATTCACTGGCTGGACCTGCGGGACACCCGCGTCGATCCCGGGCAGGTCGCGGAGCGGACCGGGGTGATCGGGACCAACGGATCGGCTTGCGGCACAGCGGGATTCCTGCGCCTGACGCTGGCGACGTCGCACGCGGTGATAGGCGACGTCGCCGATCGCTTAGTGGATCTCGTTGACTGACTCGGACGGAGGGAGTCGGGGTCCCCGCGAAGTATTCGGAGGAGCGAAGCGGGGGAGAAACTTCGTGGGGTGACGTTAGCCGCCGATCACACGTAGCTGGATCGTCTCGGGCATTTCCTGCAAATCGGTGATCGCCGCGTCCGGCAACTGTGCGACGTCGGTGACGACGTAGCCGTTCTCGCCGCGGGTGTTGAGCAGCTGGCCCTCGATGTTGACGCCGTGGTCGGCCAGGATGCTGTTGACCTTGGCCAGCACGCCGGGGGTGTTGCGGTGCAGGTGGGTGATGCGCCGGCCGCCCGGACGCTCCTCCATCGTCAGCGACGGCAGGTTGACGCTCAGCGTCGTGGTGCCCCGGTCGATGTAGTCGCGCAACTTGCTCGCGACGAAACGGCCGATGTCCTCCTGCGCCTCCTCGGTCGAGCCACCGACGTGGGGCGTGAGGATGACGTTCGGGATGCCCTGCAGCGGCGAGCTGAATGCCTCGCCACGCTTCTTCGGCTCGGTCGGGAAGACATCGACGGCGGCGCCGGCGATGTGACCGGACACGAGGTTCTCGCGCAGTGCGTCGTAGTCGACGACGAACCCCCGGGAGAGGTTGAGGAAGAGCGAACGCTCGCGCATCCTGGCGAACTGCTCGGCGCCGAAGAATCCGGCGTTCCCGGAGCGACCGTCAACGTGCAGGGTGATGACCTCGGCGGTGTCGAGCAACTCATCCAACGTGTCGCACCGGTGCGCGTTGCCCATCGCCAGCTTGTCGTCGGTGTCGTAGAAGAAGACCTGGAGACCGAGCATCTCGGCGACGACCGACAACTGGGAGCCGATGTTGCCGTAGCCGACGATGCCGAGCTTGCGGCCGCGGATCTCGTGCGACCCCTTCGAGTTCTTGTCCCAGACGCCATCGTGCAGCGAGCTGTTCTTCTCGGTGAGTCGGCGGGCCATTGCGATGATCTCGGCGATCGCCAACTCCACCACGCTGCGCGTGTTGGAGAACGGCGCGTTGAACGTCGCGATGCCGCGTGCGGCCGCGTCGTCCAGCGCAATCTGATTGGTGCCGATGCAGAACGCCCCGATCGCGGTCAGCCCGGACGACTTCTCGAGCACGGCCGGCGTGATCTCGGTCTTGGACCGGATCCCGACCAGGTCGACGCCCTGCAGGGCCTCGATCAGCTCGGGCTCGTCGAGGGCCCCGGTCCGGGTCTCGACCTCGAATCCTGCTTCGCGCAGGATCGACTCGGCAAACGGGTGGATGCTTTCCAGGAGCAGCGCCTTCACAGGGCGCAGTCTCCCATCGTGGCCCCACCGACCTCACGGCACGTCCGGCATTCGGGCGCCGCATTCGTATGGCGGACGGCTTGGCACCGCTGCCGACCGGATGCCGGAGCAGTTCCAGTGCCGTCTCAGCAGCCCGGAATCCCTTGCAGCACAAAGCCTGCGGCCCGCAACTTCGGCAAGGCGTCCCGCAGGGTCGCGACCGTCTCGGATCGGTCTCCCCCACCGGTGTGCATCAAGACGGTGGAACCGGCGCGGGCGGTGAGTAACTCGTGCTCGATCGCGGCGACACCGGGGCGTGCCCAGTCGCGGGTGTCGACGTTCCACAGCTCGACTCGCTGTCCCCGAGCCCGGATGAGTGCGTCGACCCGGTGGGTCGTGGCGCCATACGGCGGACGGACGCAGCGCGCTCTGCCCTGCACCCGATCCGTGCGGTCCAGCTGGCTGGTGATGGCGGCGTCGGTCAGGGCGGGCAGCGACGGGTGGGCCCAGGTGTGGTTGCCGACCTGCGAGCCCTGCGAGCGGATCCGGCTGACCAGGCCAGTGCGTCCGACGACGTTCTCACCGATGTCGAAGAAGGTCGCTGTCGCATCGTTGTCGGTCAGCACCCGCAGGATCTGCGGGGTCCAGACCGGATCGGGACCGTCGTCGAAGGTCAGGAAGATCACCTTCGAGCCGGGCGCTGGACTCGGTGCGGGAGGGGCGACGGGCTGCGGCGCGGGCACGGGTCCCGTCGTCAGTGCCGACGGCGAGGTGGCGGCGCTGTGCGCTGATCGAGCCGGCGAAGGGGTGCGTCGGATCGACACCTTCGTGGCCGCCGACTTCGCGGGCAACACCTGCGCTGCAGGCCGCACGGTGGGACTGCCGTGCAACGTCGTGGTCGCGACCGCCGCCGCGATGATGGTGGCTGCGGCCGCGAAGCCGGTGAACACCGTGCGCATGATGAGACTCCCCGAGTACGTCTGTCCGCGCCGCAGTTGCGGCATGGATGTGCCCGGGAGGACGCCGGCGAGGGCCTGCTGGTTGGTGCCGTGACCGAACTGTTGTAAAACCACGAAAACGCTTGGCCCGGTGGCGAGTTCAGTCACCATCGGGCCAAGCGTGTTTCGGGCAGGCTCGTTGCTTACGCGGTTTGGGTGCAGGTGCGTTCAGCTGCAGCCGCTGGTCGAGCCGCAACCCTCGCAGACGTAGCAGGAGCCGGCCGGGCGCATCTTCGTCCCGCAGGTCATGCACATCGGTGCGTCGGCGGCCTTGCCCTGGAATCGCTCCATCAGCTCGGCCGACGAGTGGATCTCACCGGACACCGCTCGTGTGTCGGCAGCTCCCGAACCGGACCGCACGTCCGGCTCCACCGCAGCACTGGATACCGCTGCATCCGACTCGGCGGGGGCATCCTCCTCGCGTCGGGTCGTGGCACCGACCGATTGTGAGTAGGACTCCAACTCGTCGGCGACGTCATCGTCCGCAGTCTCGGCCGGCGTGTAGGAACCGGTCTCCAACTGACGAGCGCGCTCCTCAGCGGTGTGGATGCCCATGAAGGACCGGGTCTCGAAGTCGAGGTGATCCAGTGCCAGCCGACGGAAGACGTAGTCCATGATCGACTGCGCCATCCGGACGTCCGGGTCGTCGGTCATGCCGGCCGGGTCGAACCGCAGGTTGGTGAACTTCTCGACATACGTCTCGAGCGGCACGCCGTACTGCAGGCCGACCGAGATGGCGATCGAGAAGGCGTCCATCATGCCGGCGAGCGTGGAGCCCTGCTTGCCCAGCTTGAGGAAGAGCTCGCCCAGCTTGCCGTCCTCGTAGGTGCCCGCGGTCAGGTAACCCTCTGCGCCGGCGACAGCGAACGAGGTGGTCTCGCTCTTGCGACGCTTGGGCAGCCGGCGACGGATCGGGCGGTACTCGATGACCTTTTCAGGCTCGACCTTTTCGGACTTCGCGGACTTCCGGCCGTCGGAGAGCGGCTGACCGACCTTGCAGTTGTCGCGGTAGACGGCCAGTGCCTTCAGGCCGAGCTTCCAGCCCTCGAGGTGCACCTCCGCGATCTCCTCGATGGTGGCGTCCTCGGGCAGGTTGACCGTCTTGGAGATCGCACCGGACAGGAACGGCTGCGTCGCAGCCATCATCCGGACGTGGCCCATCGGCGCGATCGCGCGCTCGCCCATCGCGCAGTCGAAGACGTCGTAGTGCTCCGGCTTCAGACCCGGTGCGTCGATCACGTGACCGTGCTCGGCGATGTGCTCGACGATCGCTTCGATCTGCTCGTCCTGGTAGCCGAGCTTCTTCAGCGCCCGCGGGATCGTCTGGTTGACGATCTGCATCGAGCCGCCACCCACCAGCTTCTTGAACTTGACCAGCGAGAAGTCCGGCTCGATGCCGGTGGTGTCGCAGTCCATCATGAAGCCGATCGTGCCGGTCGGCGCCAGCACCGAGGCCTGCGCGTTGCGGTAGCCGTTCTCGGCACCGACCTCGACGACGTCGGCCCAGGCCTTTGTCGCGTAACGGTGCACCTCGGAGTCCATCGCATCCAGCGTCCGGACCGCGTCGTTGGCGGCCTGGTGCTTGCGCATGACGCGCTGGTGCGCCTCGGCGTTGCGGGCGTAGCCCTTGTATGGGCCGACGATGCCGGCCAGCTCCGCGGACCGCTTGTAGGAGGCGCCGGTGAGCAGCGAGGTGATCGCCGCGGCCAGTGCACGCCCGCCCTCGGAGTCGTAGCCGTGGCCGGTCGCCATCAGCAGCGCTCCGAGGTTGGCGTAACCGATGCCCAGCTGCCGGTAGTCGCGCGTCGTCTGTCCGATCGCTTCGGTCGGGAAGTCCGCGAAGCAGATCGAGATGTCCATCGCGGTGATGACCAGCTCAGCCACCTTCTGGAAGGTGGCGGCGTCGAACGTGTCGTCCTCGCGCAGGAACTTCAGCAGATTGAGGCTGGCCAGGTTGCAGGAGCTGTTGTCCAGCGACATGTACTCCGAGCACGGGTTGGACGCGGTGATCCGGCCGCTCTCGGGGTTCGTGTGCCAGGCGTTGATCGTGTCGTCGTACTGCAGGCCCGGATCGGCGCACTCCCAGGCAGCCTGGTTGATCTTGTCGAACAGCGTGCGGGCGTCGATCTCCTCGATGACTTCACCGGAGTGGCGTGCGCGCAGGCCGAACGAGCTGCCGTCCTCGACGGCCCGCATGAACTCGTCGGTGACTCGCACCGAGTTGTTGGCGTTCTGATATTGGACGGACGTGATGTCCTTGCCGCCCAGGTCCATGTCGAAGCCGGCGTCGCGCAATGCGCGGATCTTGTTCTCTTCCTTCGCCTTGGTCTCGACGAACTCCACGATGTCCGGGTGGTCGACGTCGAGCACGACCATCTTGGCTGCGCGGCGGGTCGCTCCACCGGACTTGATGGTGCCGGCCGATGCGTCGGCGCCGCGCATGAACGACACCGGGCCCGAGGCCGTGCCGCCGGACGACAGGAGCTCCTTGGACGAGCGGATCCGGGAGAGGTTCAGGCCGGCGCCGGAGCCGCCCTTGAAGATGAAGCCCTCTTCTTTGTACCAGTTGAGGATCGAGTCCATCGAGTCGTCGACCGACAGGATGAAGCAGGCCGAAACCTGTTGCGGCGACTTGGTGCCCACGTTGAACCACACCGGCGAGTTGAAGCTGAACACCTGGTGCAGCAGCGACCAGGTCAGCTCGTGCTCGAAGATCTCGGCGTCCTGATCAGCGGCGAAGTAGCCGTGCTCCTTGCCAGCACGCACGTAGGTGAGGACGACCCGGTCGATGAGCTGTTTGAGGCTGTTCTCACGCTCAGGGGTATCGACGGCTCCACGGAAGTATTTGGTGGTGACGATCGTGGAGGCGTTCAGCGACCAGCTGTCGGGGAACTCCACCCCGCGCTGCTCGAAGATCGTCTCGCCCGTCTTCCAGTTCTGCTGGACGACGTCGCGACGCTCCCAAGTGACCTCGTCATAGGGGTGCACGCCGGGAGTGGTGAAAATTCGCTCGACGGTCAACCCCTTGCCTGCGCGGTTACCGCGCTTTGCCTTGGGGCCGGCGTCTGCTGTGTCGGTCATGTCCAACTTCCTTTCCACCTCAGGTGGTCAACTGTGCTGCGAGATGTGTTCTGTGACGGTGTACGAAATGCGGTGGGACTACTCAGTCGTCGGCGGGTTGACGGTCCGGCTCGACGCCGGTCGCCGGCCGCTCGGCACGCAGCAGGGCGATGGCCGACTCGAAGTCCTCGAGATCGTCGAAGGCCTGGTAGACGGACGCGAAGCGGAGGTAGGCAACTTCGTCGAGGCTGCGCAGCGGCCCCAGGATCGCCAGGCCCACGTCGTGCGCATCGATCTCCGCCGCGCCCTGGGCCCGGATCGACTCCTCGACCTCTTGGGCGAGCAGCGCCAAGTGATCCTCACTGACCGGCCGGCCCTGGCAAGCCTTGCGCACTCCGAGCAGCACCTTCTGCCGGCTGAACGGCTCGCTGGCGCCGGATCGTTTGACGACCGTGAGGCTCGCGGTCTCCATGGTTGAGAACCGCTTGCCGCAGTTGGGGCACTGCCTGCGTCGCTTGATGCAGGTGCCGTCTTCACTCGTGCGGCTGTCGACAACGCGACTGTCGTCGTGACGGCAGAACGGGCAATGCATCAGACGACTCCTCTCCGCTGGACCCGGCACCCGCCCCGTCACCAGAACGACGCCGACTGTGGACGAAGTTGTGGGTAAGTGGTGGACGACCTGGGGATGACTGGGCTCTGCTTGTGGACTAGATGTGGATAAATCTCATCCGTGTAACTACTAGATATAGGGATGTTAGGCCGATCCCACCACAATCGCAAGAGCCGTCGACGTCACCTGGAAAACCGCTGGTCAGCCGCCCGTAACACCGCGTGTCGAGGTCCCGTCAGGGCAGTTTGAGCTGCTGTCCCGCGACCACCTGCAGGCCGTTGAGGTCGTTTGCCAGCGCCACCTTCGTGACAGCGTCCGAGACCGACATGGACGGGTAGGCGCGGTGCGCCACACCGGACAACGTCTCACCATCGTGCACCGTCACGGAGTGCCCGACCGACGGCGGCGTCGATGCCCAGGCATGCGCCGCTGCACCCCCACCGATCAACAACGCGACCGCGACGACTATGCCCAGCAACCGGCGTCCGCGTGCGGTCAGCCGCAGGCCGCGGGCCTCGACTCGAACACCCACTTGGGCGCCGCCACCACGTGCCGACGGACCGGTCGGAACCGCCCGCAAGTGCCGACGACCCTGACGTAGGTCGACCGGCGCGTCCCACTGCGCAACTGCACTCATCTCTTCCTCCTGAAACTTCGGTGCGAACTGGTGCACACCGCTCGGACAACGAACTCCATCCGAACACGCGTACGATCGTACACCTGTCGGACGGATAGCACGAGCGTTCGACGCCATCGAGACACGCGTCGTACAGATGTTTGGAAACTGTGTCCGAAACCCATACGCTGTTTTCACGAAGCCAAGGCAAGCACCGACCACCGACAACCGTTCGGATCCGGTCCGCACAGATCGCTCGCCAGCCGCTTTGAGCGAAGTGTTCGCCGAGGAGGAGATGACAGCGATGGCACAGGTGCACGAACTTCCCGACCGCGCCGGAGAAAGCCTGACCACAAGGCAGCGCAAGGTGCTGCAGGTGATCCGCAATTCCGTTGACCGGCGCGGATATCCGCCGAGCCTGCGTGAGATCGGCGATGCCGTCGGACTGACCAGTCCGAGCTCCGTCGCGCACCAGCTGACGATGCTCGAGCGCAAGGGCTACCTGCGCCGTGACCCCAACCGGCCACGTGCCATGGAGGTCATCGATCCGGACGCGACCGACACCCGCGGTTACCGCGGCGGCTCGAGTGTGCGGAGCGCGCAGGAGTCGAGCCTCGACGAGACCGGCCTGGGTGACGAGCGGCCCGAGGCGTCATACATTCCCGTTGTCGGGCGCATCGCCGCCGGCGGCCCGATTCTGGCCGAGCAGGTCGTCGAGGACGTCTTCCCGCTGCCCAAGCAGATCGTCGGCGAAGGCGACCTTTTCCTGCTCAAGGTGGTCGGTGACTCGATGATCGACGCCGCGATCTGCGACGGCGACTGGGTTGTCGTGCGCCAGCAGCCAACTGCGACCAACGGCGACATCGTCGCGGCCATGCTCGACAACGAGGCGACCGTCAAGACGTTCAAGCGTGCGCGCGGCAAGGTCTGGCTGCTCCCGCACAACGACGCCTACGACCCGATCGACGGCGACGACGCGACCATCCTCGGCAAGGTCACGGCAGTTCTACGTCGGATCTGACCCAACTCTGCGCGATCAGGACGCGCGGCGCCCGGCGAGGGTCTCCGCCAACGAAAGCAGCGTCGACCCGAGCGGGGCGTCGATGCGGATCGACACCTCCTCGTCGGTCGCCCGGGTCCAGCCGTGGGTCACGACAGCGACCGGGATCCCATCCCGCACCGCGCGGCGGATGAAGCGATAGCCGGACATCACCGCGAGCGATGAACCGAGGACCAGGATCGCGCGAGCGGCTTGCACCCGCGCGAAACACTGCTCGACCAGGTCCTTGGGCACCGACTCCCCGAACATCACCACATCCGGCTTCAGCAGGTCCGAGCCGCAGATGACGCAATGCACCAGCCGGAAGTCGCCGATCAGCGACTCGGCGATCGCGACATCGCCATCCGGCCGTAGCGGGCCGGTGGCGGATCGGTCGAAGTCAGGGTTGGCGAGTTGCAGCCAGTCGTCGACCATCGTGCGTTCGTAACGCTCGCCACAGTGCATACAGACCACATGCGTGAGGCTGCCGTGCAACTCCGCGACATCGTCAGCGCCGGCCGCCTGGTGCAGGCCGTCGACGTTCTGAGTGATGATCGGCCCGATCAGACCGGCCTGCTGCAACGCCGCGACTGCGAGATGACCCGGGTTCGGCTCAGCAGCCGCGAAGCGCGGCCAGCCGACATACGAGCGAGCCCAATACCGTTGCCGCGCAGTGGGATCGGCAAGGAGCTCCTGAGCGGTCATCGGCTGGAACCGCCGTTGACCGTCGGCGCCTCGATAGTCGGGAATCCCGGATTCTGTCGACAGGCCGGCACCGGTGAGGGCGAGGACTCCCCCACGACTCACCAGCTCGGTCAGCGCCGCCGGATCCGTAGTCACCACCCTGTCAAGGTCTCATACTCGCGCGACCTCGGGCGTCAGCGCGGTCAGTTGGACCCGCCGGCATATTGATTAGCGATCTTGGAGAATTGGCCAGAACAAATAACTAAATGTTATTCTTGGGCCATGATCGACGCAGCTGGACTCAGGGTCATCAAGGCGATCAGCGATCACGGCAGCTTCACTGCTGCGGCCACGTCGCTGGGCTACTCGCAGCCGGCCATCTCCCAGATGGTTCGGCGCCTGGAGGACCGCACCGGAACCGTTCTGGTGGAACGTCTCGGCCGCACCGTCCGCCTCACCGAGGCCGGTCAGGTCCTCGCCCGCCACGCCAATCCGGTGCTTGCTGCGCTCGAGGCCGCGGAGTCCGAAGTGGCCGCCATCGCAGGCCTGCGGGCCGGGCGAGTTCGCCTGATGGCTTTCCCCTCCTCCTCCTCGACGCTGGTGCCGCGTGCGCTGGCGCTGGTCAAGAAGCGCTTTCCTGACGTGCAGGTGAGCTTCACCGAGGCCGAGCCGCCCGAGTCGCTGGCCGCCCTGCGCTCGGGTGAGTGTGACGTCGCCGTCGCGTTCGCCTACGAAGGCACCGACCTGGCTCGCGGCGAGGAGGACATCGAGTCGTTCGTGACCCGCAAATTGCTGGACGACGAGGTGCGACTGGCGCTTCCGCTGAATCACCCGAAGGCAAAGTCCAAGAAGGTCAAGCTCGCCGATCTGGCGAGTGAGCCGTGGATCGCCGGGTGCCCGCGCTGCCGCGGCCACCTGCTGTCCCTCGCGGAGCGCGCCGGTTTCAATCCCGATGTCGCGTTCGAGACCGAGGATTACGTCGCGGTCCTTGGCCTGGTGTCCGAGGGCCTGGGCGTCGCGTTGATCCCCGACCTGATTCGCCGTTCGGCCGGTAACCCTGGCGTCGTCACGGTGCCGATGGATCCCGCCTCCCGGCGCTCGGTGTATGCCGTCACCACCCCGGACCTGCAACGGGTGCCGGCCGTGTCGGCGACCCTCGACGCGCTGTGTGAAGCCGCGCGCGCCAAGAACGTCTGTTCCTGAGTCGAACCTGGCGCCATACCTGCTCAGGGCCTGGCGACCAGGGGTGCACCGTCCTTCGCGATGATCGCGATGTCCCCACCCCGATCCGTGCGCAACACGGTGGAATCGCTCTGGGCGAGCAGATCGAGAGTCCGCGGTGCCGGGTGTCCGTAGTCGTTGTGCGCGCCGACGCTGATGACCGCGATGGCTGCCCGCAGTGTGTGCTCCAGTCCAGGGTCCTGGTTCGCCGAGCCGTGATGCGGCACCTTCAGCACGTCGACCGGTCGCGCATCCGGCAGCTTCCGCAACTGAGCCAATACCAGTGCGGCGGCTTCCTTTTCGATGTCACCGGTCATCAGCAGCCGCAGGCCGTGCGAGCGCACGTCCAGCACGATGCTGGCGTTGTTCTGGACCGACCCCGCCCTGATGAGTCGGGTCGGACCAACCACCAGCGCGTGCACCGCACCGATGTCCAGCACGTCACCCGTCGCGAGCGTCTGCATTGCCAGGTTGTGCTGCGCAGCCAGCGACTGAACCAGTGGCTCTTCGCTGGGTTCGTCGCCGGCGCCGGAAGCGCCGGTCGATTCGACCGGCGTGACGTAGAGGGCACGCACCTGCCGCCCGTCGAACACCGCCGCGAGGCCACCCACGTGATCCGCGTGAAAGTGGGTCAGCACAACAGCGTCGACCACGCGGATCTGCAGCCGGTCGAGGCAACCGTCCATGGCACCGGGCTCGGGACCGGTGTCCACGACCAGTGCATGCCCCGGAGCGGTCTGGAGCACTCCGCCATCTCCTTGTCCGACGTCACACGCGACGTAGACCCAACCGGGCGGCGGCCACCCACTGATCGGGGTCGGCGCCCAGGCGGCGGCAGCGAGGACTGCGCCTGCGCCGGCCAGGTATGGCCGCACCCAGAGGGTGCGCAGCAGCCACACGCCCGCGAACAACAACAGCACGGTCAGTGCGGCGAGCAGCATCGCACCGGTTGCGCCGTCCGGCCACGGGAGAGTGCCGAGCGGCACCCGCGCACACGTATGTGCGATCCACGCGATGCCCTGGGTCGGTAGTGCGGCCAGCCAGGCCGGCAGCCGCGCGAGACCCACGCTCACCGGCGCGACCAGCACGGTGATGACGCCGCACATCGTCGCCGGCGCCACCAGCGGTGCAGCCAGCACGTTGGCCGGTATGCCGATGAGACTGACCGAGCCCTGCAGCAGCACGATGACCGGAGCACACATCGCCTGCGCCGCCATGGGTATGGCGACCGCCTCCGCCACCGGAGCCAGTCGCCTCGGCAGGAAGCGAGCGATCCGGTCCGCCCACGGGCGTGCGAAGAAGAGCAGCCCGGCGGTCGCCAGGGTCGACAACGCGAATCCGTAGGACGCCGCCAGCCAGGGATCAATCACGAGCAGCAACAGCACAGCCGCGGCCAGCACCGGAGGCCCGGAGGCCCGTCTCGACACAGACATGCCGACGAGTCCCACGACGCCCATCACCGCGGCCCGGATCACCGATGGCTCCGGGCGACAGAGCAGCACGAACAACCCGAGCGCAAGAGCGGCCACCACCAGTCGCCACCTTCCCCGGACACGGAGCCACCCGGCAACCCACATCGTGGCGAGCAGCACCATCGTGACGTTGGAACCGGACACGGCGTTGAGATGCGTCATACCGGTGGCGCGCATGTCGTCGTTGAGTTGCGCCGGCAGGCGCGAGGTGTCTCCCATCACCAGCGCCGGCACCAGCCCGCGTGGGTCGGTGGGCAGGCCTTCGGTGGCTACCCGAGTATCGCGGCGCACCACCTCGACAGCGTCGAAGAGCGGTCCTGCTCCCCCGATGACCCGCGGCGGGCCGCGTGCGGTCAGCACGGCTTCCACATCATCGCCGGGCTCGGCAGCCTGCAGCCGCCCGTCGACCGCAACGCGTTCATGCCAGTGGACCGCCAGCCATCGTTCGTCACCGAGCACCAGCACGGGCGTGTTGGGGGTGCTGCGCATGCCGCGACCGACGATCTGCCGAACCGAGAGCTTGACGATCACCAGGCTCTGGTGACCACCCAGACCGGCACCCACGGGCCGCGGGTCGGAGGACACCACCGCTTCGACGCGGACGATCGCCCGCTTCGCAGCCAGTTGGTCGACCGTGCCCGCCTGTCGTGTCATGAGATGTCCCGCCGTGGCCGCGCACACCAGCGCTACTGCCGCGCCGGCGAGTGCCACCGTCTCGAGAACCCTGCGACGGCGGCCGGGCACCTCCGGAACTCCGGGCCGAACCACGATGGCGACCGCGAGAAACGCGTTGAGCGCTGCCAGGCACACGCTGACGCTCACCGGCAGCCGCAGCACGACGAGCGTGACCGGCCAGGCGACGGCCGCAGCAGTGAACAATCGCAGATCGAGCGAGCGTGGCTTTCCGGTGACGTGTTCCGGCATCCGGCGGATCCGCTCGACGACAGGCTGTATGACGGCCGCGCCGACGGCCTGAGCGAGGTGCACCACTCCTCAACCGACGGTCACCAGCGGAAGCAGCTGCGCCAGCGTCTTGTCACCGATGCCGCTGACCTCGCCGAGCTCGTCGACGGTGCTGAACCGGCCGTTGTCCGCACGCCACTGCAGGATGCGCTGAGCCATCACAGGCCCGACCCCCGGCAGTCCCTCGAGGGTCGTCTCGTCAGCGGTATTGAGGTTGACCGTGCTCGCCGGGCTGCCACCGCCCGCGCCGCCGGCAGCCGACGATCCGCCTGCAGCGCCGCCCGCCGCCGGCGGTGTGGGGTGTTCACCCGGCTTGGGGACCTGGATCTGCTCGCCGTCGGCGACGACCCGTGCCAGGTTGATCGCCGACAGGTCGGCGCCGGGCAGTGCACCTCCCGCTGCGGAGACGGCGTCCTGGACCCGCGAGCCGCTCTTGACGTGCACCACGCCGGGTTTGCGGACCTGCCCCACGACTTGCACGACCAGGGTGGTCGGCGCAGCGCTCGACGACGCAGCCGTGGACCCGAATCCCTGTCGTGTCGCCGAACTGCTCGGCGCCGAGGCTGACGCGGAACTCGTCGAGGTGGCTGCGCCGGCCGAGGCAACGGGGTGCGGCTCGGCGGCCGCGCGCGCCCACAGCACACGCCCGCCGAAGACCAAGGCCGCAACCGACACCAGGATCAAAGCGCCGATGACGGCGAGCCTGCTCGGCGCAACCTGAGCGCCGATGAGCGGCTCGGGTGGACGCAACAGCGGCTCTCGTGGACGCAACTCGTCGTTGCCACCGCCAGCTGAATGACGTCCACGACGCGTCTGGTCGGAGTGCTCCGCACGTCGGGTCGCTGCTACCCGGCGCGGCAGATCAGCGACTCTCGAGCGCGGCTCGTCGACGACGGAGTCCTCGGTCGGCACCCAGCCGGGCGCCCGACGGACCGCCTCCAGCTCCTCGAGCACCGCCGCCAACCGATCGGGTGTGCCTTCCTCCGCGCGTCCGCGTCCCATCACGCGTACTCCGCGTCTCGCGCTTGCTGAGGATGAACTTCCATGCCTGGAACACTAGGCAAGACAACGAAGTTCGCGCTTCGACGGACACGCAGTCCTGTGGACAACCCGCCATAGGACGCGGGGCTGTGGACAACCGCCCGGGCAGTCGGTCAGTCCGAGGAGCCCACGATGCGGGTCCGGCCGGACAGCCGCGGAGTCACCACGACCGCCAGCGTGCCGGGTCCGACGTGCGCACCCACTGCTGCGCCGAGCTCGACGAGTAGCAGCCGCCGCGCCCTCGGCAGCTCGCCGGCGAGCTGCTCGATCAGGGTCTCGGCACGTGGCCGTGAATCCAGGTGGTGCACGGCGACGTCGATCCCGTCGACGTCGTCGCGCTCCTCCAACTTCTCGACCGCGTCGACCGCATGCTTCACGAGCCGGGCAAGTGCCTTGCTGGTTGTGCGCACTCGCTCCAACGGCTCGATGTGCCCGTCGCGCACGGTCAGCAGCGGTTTGATGGCGAGGGCGGAGCCCATCAGCGCAGAGGCGCGCCCAATACGTCCCCCTCGGCGCAGATGCTCAAGGGTGTCGACGTAGAAGACGGTCGTGGACGATCCGGTATGACGGCGCGCCGCATCCGCGACCGCCGCGGCGTCCGCACCCGATGCGGCTGCCTCCGCAGCGGCGATCACCCCGAAACCCATTGCCATACCGATGGTTTCGCTATCGATGACGGTCACGGGAATCGTCGCGTCGCGCGCCGCCAATTGTGCCGAGGAGAGCGTTGCCGACATCTGCGAGGACACGTGCACCGAAACGATTGCCTCATGTCCGGCGTCGGCCAGCGCGGCATACAACTGGGTGAAGACTGCGGGCGACGGCCGGGAGGTCGACACCGGGACGAAGTCGCGCAACGCCTGCGCCACCTCCTCGGCCGTGACGCCACGCCCCTCGTCATACGAGATGCCGCCGATGGCCAGGCGCATCGGCACGACCGAGATGCCGTGAGCAGCGGCCACCCCCGGCGGCAGGTATGCCGTCGAGTCGGTCACCACCGCCACCGTCATAGAGCTCAACCAACCACTAGGTTGACGAGCTTCGGGGCGCGCACGATCACCTTGCGAATCTGCTTGTCCCCCACCGCTGCTCGGATCTTGTCGCTCTGCCGGGCGAGGGCCTCCAGGTCAGCATCAGCGATGTCGATCGGGACTTCCAGTCGATCGCGAACCTTGCCCTGCACCTGCACGACACAGGTGACGGTCTCGTCGACCAGTAGTGACTCGTCGGCGACCGGGAACGTCTCGTGCGACAGCGACGACTCGTGCCCCAGCCGGGACCACAGCTCTTCGGCGATGTGCGGTGCGACCGGCGCGGTCATCAGCACCAGTGCCTCGACGACCGGCCTGGGCGACCCGCCTTCGGAGGACGCCTTGGTCAGTGCGTTGTTCAGCTCGATCAACTTCGCGATCGCGGTGTTGAACTGCAGCGCCTCGTAGTCCTTGCTGACACCGTCGATCGTCTTGGCCATCACTCGCTTCAAGTCGGCCGACGCTTCGGTATCGCGCACCCGCAGCTCACCGGAATCTTCATCGATCACGTTGCGCCACAGGCGTTGCAGGAAGCGCTGCGCACCGACGACGGCACGGGTTTCCCAGACACGGGACTGGTCCAGCGGACCCATCGACATTTCGTAGACGCGGAAGGTGTCCGCACCGAACGTCGCGCACATCTCGTCCGGCGTCACGACGTTCTTCAGTGACTTGCCCATCTTGCCGAACTCGCGAGAGACCGGCTGCCCCTGCCAGGTGAACGTCGTTGTGTCGCCGTCCACGTGCTCCTCGACCTCGGCGGCGGGCACCGGCTGGCCACGGTGGTCGCGGTAGGCGAACGCCTGCACGTAGCCCTGGTTGAACAGCCGACGGAACGGCTCCTCGGAGCTGACGTAGCCGAGGTCGAAGAGCACCTTGTGCCAGAAGCGCGAGTAGAGCAGGTGCAGCACGGCATGCTCGACACCGCCGACGTAGAGATCAACACCACCGGTGTCGCCGGGCTTGTCGTTCGGCCCCATCCAGTAGCGTTCGCAGTCGGCATCGACGAAGCGCTCTTGGTTCGACGGGTCGGTGTAGCGGATCTCGTACCAGCACGATCCGGCCCAGTTCGGCATGGTGTTGGTTTCGCGGCGGTACTTCTTCGGCCCGTCGCCCAGGTCCAGCTCAGTCTCGACCCATTCGGTCGCACGCGACAGGGGTGACTCTGGCATCGAATCCGCGTCGTCCGGCGCGTAGGTCTTCGGTGAGTAGTCGGCGACCTCCGGCAACTCGACCGGCAGCATCGACTCAGGCAGTGCGTGCGCGACGCCGTCCTCGTCGTAGACGATCGGGAACGGCTCACCCCAATAACGCTGGCGGCTGAACAGCCAGTCACGCAGCTTGTAGGTGATGGTGCCGCGTCCGGCATCTTGATGCTCCAGGAAGTCGATGATGGTCTGCTTCGCCTCGTCGATCGCCTTGCCGTTCAACGAGACTCGCTCGTTGGACGAGTTGATCATCGCGCCGGAACCGGTGTATGCCTTGTCTTCGTCATGGCCCTCCGTGGGCTGCACGGTGCGCACGTAAGGCAGGTTGTACTTCTTCGCAAAGTCCCAGTCACGGGGGTCCTCAGCGGGCACAGCCATGACGGCACCGGTGCCGTAGCCCATCAGCACATAATCCGCAATGAAGACCGGAATACGTTCTCCCGACACGGGATTGGTCGCAAACGCACCGGTGAAGACACCAGTTTTGGCCTTGGCATCTTCAGCCTGTCGCTCCAGCTCCGACTTGCGGGACGCCGCGCGCCGATATGCCGAAACTGCCTTCGCGGGGGTCGCCTCGCCCCCGTCCAGGCGGCCTGGGTGCCGTCCGGCCAGGCGTCAGTGGCCAGGCGATCGACCATCGGGTGCTCCGGTGCCAAGACCATGAACGTGGTGCCGAAGATCGTGTCGGGCCGAGTCGTGAACACCTCGATACGTTCCTCGACGCCATCGACCTCGAACTCGACTGCGGCGCCTTGGGACCGGCCGATCCAGTTGCGCTGCATCGCCTTGACCGACTCGGGCCACTCCAGGCGGTCCAGGTCGTCGATCAGCCGGTCGGAGTAGGCGGTGATGCGCATCATCCACTGCGGCAGGTTGCGCTGGAAGACCGGCATGTCACCACGCTCGGTCAGGCCCTCGTTGGTGACCTCTTCGTTGGCCACCACGGTGCCCAGTCCCGGCGCCCAGTTGACTGGCACTTCCTTCTTGTAGGCCAGCCGTCGGTTATCGATCTCGTCGCGGCGTTCGGCCGCTGTCAGCTCCGACCACGCGCGGCCGTCCGACGTCGGTACCTGACCGGCCTCGAAGGCGGTCACCAACTCGGTGATGGGGCGTGCCTTGGCGACGCGCTCGTCATACCACGCGTTGTAGATCTGCAGGAAGATCCATTGGGTCCACTTGTAGAAGTCCGGGTCGATCGTCGCGAACGCCCGACGCTTGTCGTGGGACAGCCCAAGCTGGCGCAGCTGCCGGGTATACGTCGTGATGTTGTCCTCAGTGGTTTTGCGCGGGTGCTGGCCCGTCTGCACGGCATACTGCTCGGCCGGCAGCCCGAAGGCATCGAAGCCCATCGTGTAGAGGACGTTGCGTCCAGTCATCCGCTGGTAGCGCGCGAAGACGTCGGTAGCGATGAAGCCCAGCGGGTGTCCGACGTGCAACCCTGCGCCGCTCGGGTACGGAAACATGTCCTGCAGGAAGTACTTCGGCCGCCCGCCGATAGCTGCCTCGTCCGCCCATGGGCCTGCGGGATTGGGAGCATGGAAGACGCCCTGCTCTTCCCATCGGTCCTGCCAAGTGCGCTCGATGTCGTTGGCCAGCGCGGCTGAGTAACGGTGTGCGGGCTGCTCGTCAGTCATGGGTCCGTCCTTCACAATCAAAGCTGTAGTGCGCGTCGGACTCGCCACATGAAAAGACCCCTCACGCGTGGAGGGGTCAGCCGCGTCGTAGTCCGCCTAGCGTCGACGCGGCCGGCTAAGAAGAAGCAACTGCCGCACGAACCACAGATTACCGCACGAGGTACCGACAACGACAAAGGTCCGGCGCCGCCCTTCCGCAGGAGCAGCGCCGGACCTCGCGTCAGTCGAGCCGATCAGGCGTCGAGGCCGTTGACGGCCTTCGCCAGCGCCGACTTCTTGTTGGCGGCCTGGTTCTTGTGGATGACACCCTTGCTCACGGCCTTGTCCAGCTTCTTGGACGCGGTCGCCAGCATCTCGGTGGCCTTGGCCTTGTCGCCGGCCTCGACAGCCGAACGGGTGTGCCGGATCCAGGTACGGAGTTCCGACTTGTAGGCCCGGTTGCGCTCAGTGCGGATCGCGTTGGTCTTGATCCGCTTCATCTGCGACTTGATGTTTGCCACGTGTAGTACTTCCTTGGTCGATCGAAAAATCCAGAATGTCAATGAGGGTTGACAGACGCGCCGACGGATGGGGCGTGGGGACACCCGGGCGATGTCGTCGCGTCGTTACTGCTCGCATACGCGCACGACCAGAACGCGCACGCAAGGCACAAAGTTACCAGCGCCGCGCCATTCCGCCCAAATCGAGGGATGGTCAGCCGTTGCGGGCCGTCGCGATGGTCATGATCGCGCGCTCCAGGGCATACACCGGATCTCGCCCGCCACCTTTGACATCGAAGTCCGCGGCCGCAACGGCTTGTATGGCGCTCCCCAGCCTGGTCCCGTCCCAGCCCTTCGCATCACGGCGGGCGCGATCGACCTGCCAGGGCGCCATACCCAATTCCTTCGCGAGCGCACCGGACGAGCCACGCCCGGCGGTCGCAACCCGCGCGATCTGCCGCAACTGACTGGCCAGCACCGCGACGATCGGCACCGGATCGAGACCCGATGCGAGCGCATGGCGCGCGAGTCGCAGCGCCTCGGGCAGGTTGCCGCCGATCGCGGCGTCGGCGACGCGGAAGCCGGTGGCCTCGACCTTGCCGCCGTAGTAGCGCTGCACGACATCGGCGGTGACCAAGCCCTCGGTGTCGTCGGCCAACTGCTTGCAGGCCGAGGCCAGCTCTCGCAAGTCCTTGCCGACGGCTTCGAGCAACGCACGCACTGCGTCCGGCGCCACCTTGCGACCGGCCGAGCGGAACTCGTTCGTGACGAACGCAGACTTGTCGCGGTCGCTCTTGATCGCGGGTGCGTCGATGATCCGGGCGCCGTTCTTCTTCAACGCATCCAGCGCCTTCTTGCCGCGCACGCCGCCCTTGTGCGCGACGATCAGCGTCGCGTCCGGCGCGCCGGCAGTGACCACGTCGACCAGATCGGCGATCAGCTCTTCGCGGCCCTCGTCGAGGTCACGCACCAGCACGATCTTGCTGTCCCCGAACAGACTCGGGCTGGTGTGCAGTTGCAGGTCGCCACGCTCGTAACTGGCGGCTTCGATCCGCACCAACTCGGCCTGCGGGTCACTTTCGCGCACCAGCGCGATGGTGCTGGTGGCAGCTCGCTCGGCCAGGATCTGCTCAGGCCCGGTGATCAGCACCAGCGGCGGGACGTCCGTCATACGAGCAACTCTGCCACTCGCAGCGGACACCCACGCGGGCGCAGCCTTCGCGGCTCTAAAGTTCGCGAATGAGCCAGAGCCAGTCCTACGTCTTCACCGCCTCGTGTTCCGACCGCCCCGGCATCATCGCGGCCATCAGCACTGCACTGGTGCGGCACGAAGCCAACATCGACGAGTGCCAGCAGTTCGGTGATCCGCTGACCGGGCAGTTCTTCATCCGCGCGCGGGTGCACGGGCCGGTCGAGGAGGACACGCTGCGTGCGTCCCTCGAGCCGGTCGCCGACCGGTTCGGTATGACGTGGGGCCTCTTCCCGGCACAGCAGCCGACCAAGGCGCTGGTGCTGGTCTCCAAACTCGGTCACTGTCTCAACGACCTGCTCTACCGCCAGCAGGTGGGGGCACTTCCGGTGGAGATCGCCGCGGTCGCCTCCAACCACCGGACCTTCCAGAAACTGGTGTCGTCCCACGACATACCGTTCCACCACATCCCGATCTCGAACGACACCAAGGAGATCGGAGAGGCACGGCTGCTCGATCTCATCGAGCAGACCGGCGCCGACCTGGTGATCCTGGCCCGCTACATGCAGGTGCTCTCACCCCAGCTGTGCCAGCGGCTGGCCGGCCGGGCGATCAACATCCACCACTCGTTCCTGCCCAGCTTCCGTGGCGCGCGGCCCTACCACCAGGCCCACGAGCGCGGTGTGAAGTTGATCGGCGCTACGGCGCACTACGTGACGGCCGACCTCGACGAAGGTCCGATCATCGAGCAGGACGTCGCACGCGTCGGCCACAGCTACTCCCCGCCGACATGGTCGTCGCCGGCCGCGACGTCGAGGCGCAGGTCCTCGCGCGCGCCGTCACCTGGCACGCCGAGCACCGGGTCTTTCCCAACGGCGCCAGCACCGTGGTCCTTCGTTAATCCTTCTGGCCCCTCGGGACGACCATCGGGATGCCGGTGCGGGGGTCGGCGACCAGGTCGGCCTCCAGGCCGTACACCTCGTGGAGCAGGTCCGCATCCATCACTTGCACCGGATCGCCTTGTGCCACAACACGACCCCGGCGCATGACGACGAGATGGTCGCTGAACCGCACGGCCAGATTGAGGTCGTGCAGCACCATCGCGACGGTCGCACCGCGCTCCCGGTTGAGCCGGCATACGAGGTCGAGAACGTCGACCTGGTGCGCGAGGTCCAGGTATGTCGTGGGTTCGTCGAGCAGCACGAGATCGGTGTGCTGGGCGAGGGTCATCGCGATCCACACTCGCTGCCGCTGACCGCCGGACAGCGCATCGACCGGCCGGTCGGCGAGGTCGAGTATGCCGGTCCAGCGCATCGCGTCGGTGACGATGTCCTCGTCGCCGTGTGACCACTGCTGGAACCACCGCTGGTGCGGGTGCCGCCCGCGGCCGACCAGGTCACGCACCAGCAACCCTTCGGGGGCGAGCGGGCTCTGCGGCAGCAGCGCCAGGGTGCACGCGAGCTGCTTGGCCGAGCGCGAGCCGATGGGGTCTCCGTCGAGGGTCACCTGTCCGGAGCTTGGGGACAGCAAACGCGAAAGCGTCCGCAGCAGAGTCGATTTGCCGCAGCCGTTGGGGCCGATGATCGTGGTCACCTTGCCGTCCGGGATCTGCAACGAGACGTCGTGGACGACGGGTTCGTCGCCATACCCGACCGTGATGCCGTGGGCGATCAGTCGCGCGTCGGGCGCCTCGGCTGAGTGCTGGAGGACGGCCGTCGATGTCTGAGTCATACGAGGTCCCTTTGCTTGCGGATCAACAGGTAGATGAAATAGGGCGCGCCGACCAGTGAGGTCACCACGCCGACAGCCAGGCCGGTCAGCCACAGCCGGGTGATCACGTCGGCTCCTTGGACGAGCACGGCGCCGGCGAGCGCCGAGGTGAGCAGCGGCGGCCGGGAGGTGCCCGCCAGTCTGCGCGCGATCTGCGGACAGACGAACGCGACGAAGCCGATCGGACCGACCGCCGACACCGCGACAGCCGCCAGCAACACCGCGCACAGCAGCGCGACGGCCTGCGCGCGCGAGGTCCGTATGCCGAGAGCGCGTGCCGTGTCGTCACCGAGTTCGACGATGTTGAGCGTGCTGCCCAGCCACAGCGCGACGGGAGCCACCAGCACGATCACGACGAGCAACCAGGTGACGTTGCTGCCGGTGACCCCGGCCAGCGAACCGGAGAGCCACACCTGCGCCGACGCGGCCGTCTGCAAGCGCGCCGAGACCAACAACCACGACGTGCACGCGGTCAGCGCGGCGGCGATGCCGATGCCGACCAGCACCAGCCGACGGCCGTCGAGCCCGTGCCGCCAGCCGGCGGCATACAGCAACGCGGCCGCGAGGAGGGCGCCGCAGAACGCGGCAATCGGCAGGCCAAGGTCAGCCGAAACTCCAGCAGGGACACCGGAATCCGCGGCGGCGAAAAGCACGATGTAGCCCACCGCGCCGGCTGCCGCGCCAGCGTTGACGCCGATGACGTCGGGGCTGGCCAGTGGGTTGCGCGCGATGGTCTGGATCAAGGCGCCCGACAGCCCGAGCGCGAGACCGGCGAGCAGCGCGACGGCAGCTTCCGGCAGGCGGACATCGCGCACGATGAAGGAGTTGACGCCGGACGAGTCACCCAGCAGGGCGCGGATGACGTCGACGAACGGGATCTTCAGCTCGCCATACGACAGGTTGACGACGAGCAGCACGAGCACGGCGACGCCGGCGACGGTCGCGCAGACGGTTGCCCGCGGGTGCACTCGCCACGACGTCGGCCCGAGGCGTATGGCGGGCCGCGCTGCCTTCGCCTGCGTCGCGAGGGCACTCACAGTTGCACCAGTCGGGCGCGGCGTACCAGGAGCACGAAGGCGGGGCCACCGACCAGGGCCATCACGATGCCGACCTGCACCTCGGCGCCGCCGGCGATGACGCGCCCGAGGATGTCGGCGAGCGTGAGCACGATTGCGCCGATGAGACCGGAGTAGGGCACCACCCAGCGGTAGTCGGGACCACAGCAGAAGCGCGCGATGTGCGGCGCGACCAGGCCGAGGAAGCCGATCGGGCCGCATGCGGCGACGGCACCGCCGGTGAGCAACATGACAGCGCAGATGCCGAGGAACTTGTGCAGGCCCGGTCGCACGCCGAGGGCGCGGGCGGCATCATCGCCGAGCTGAAGCAGGTTGATGGCGGGCGTGCAGATCACCGTCAGCACCAGTCCGAGCGCGATGAACGGAACGACCTGCCAGAAGACGTCCAGGCCACGTCCGCTGGCCGAACCCACCACCCAGAAGCGGTATTGATCAAGGGTCGAGACGTTCGACGTGATGATCGAGGTGATGATCGCCGAGGCGAGCGCACTGACCGCGGCGCCGGCGAGGACGAGGGTGAGTGGGGACGGCCCGCCGCGCACGGCGCTGATCGCGAACACCAGCCAGGCGGTGACCCCGGCACCCAGCAGGGCGAACCATGCGTATGCCGCCGGCGACCCGATGTGCAGCCAGAAGATCGCGAGCACGACGGCGAGGGATGCGCCCTCGGAGACGCCGAGCAGGCCGGGATCGGCGAGCGGGTTGCGTGACTGACCCTGCATGAGCGCGCCGGACACGCCTAGTGCCAGCCCGACGACCAGCAACAACAGAGTCCTGGGCAGTCGCAGGTTGTGGATGATGGCGGACGCCTGGGAGTTGTCCGGGCCGAAGAGCACCCGCAGGGTGCGCGCAGGGCTGATGCCGACGTTGCCGATCATCAGGCTGAGCACCCCGCAGACCAGAACGGCCGCTACCAGCGCACCGACAACCAGCCACGAGCCGGTGCGCACTTTCGTCGAATTACCCTGTGCCGCAGGCGTATTCGCCGTGGTGCTGTTCTCCAGGGTCGTCACGAATGCTCCGTCGGCGGCGGTCCGCGACCCGTCCGGCCGCAGCTGTCTCTGCAGGAAGGTTAGCCTTACCAAAGATGCCTGGCGAACTCGGACCCCCTCGAATGGAATCGAATCACCCGTTCATGTTTAGGTAGGTAAGCCTAACCAACCTTCCCATCACATCATCGCCAGGAGAACCATGCAACCGTCTCGTCGTCTTGTCCTCGCCAGCAGCGGTGCCCTGACACTTTCCGGACTGCTCGCAGCATGCGGCAGCAGCTCCGGCGGATCCGGGTCGGACGCCGCCGCATCGGATGGCGCGAGCAAGACGGGTTTCCCCGTCACGGTCGAGCACAAGTACGGGTCGACCACGATCCCGTCGGCACCGAAACGTGTCGTGTGCGTCGGGCTGCTCGAGCAGGACTCGGTGCTCGCGCTCGGCGTCGTGCCGGTCGGTGTCACCTCGTGGTTGGGCGCCGCCAAGGGCGAGATCTACCCATGGGCCAAGGACAAGCTGGGCAACTCCCCACTGCCGAAGGTCCTGGACAGCAAGAGCATCAACATCGAAGAGATCGCCACCCTCCGGCCCGACCTGATCCTGGCCATCTACTCCGATCTCAAGCAGTCCGACTACGACAAGCTGTCCAAACTGGCTCCCACGATCGCCGCGCCCAAGGGGTATGTCGACTGGGGCACTCCGTGGGACAAGACGGCGCAGCTGATCGCGGACGCGCTCGGCAAGCACGACGAGGGCGTGTCATTGGTCAACAGCGTCAAGAGCGACCTTGCGGCCGCCAAGAAGTCGCATCCGCAGTTCATCGGCAAGACCGCCATCGTCGCCACGCCATACGAGGGCGCCTACATCTACGGGCCGTCCGATATCCGCTCGCAGATCCAGCACGCCCTCGGCTTCACCTTCCCGGCGAGGTTCAAGGACATCGGCGGCAAGACCTTCGGTGGCTCGATCAGCGCCGAGCGCACCAAGGAGATCGACTTCGACGTCGTGGTGTGGCTGGACAGCCCGGCGGATGTGAAGTCGAAGCTCGGCGGCCTCTACGAGCAGACGAAGGCCTACAAGGAGGGGCGCACCATCTACGTCCCGAGCTCGATCGGTGACGGCAAGAAGGTCAGCACCTACTCCTCGGCATTCAGCATGGTGACGCCGCTGTCGATCCCGTGGGTGCTGAAGCGTTACGTGCCCCAGCTCGCTGCCGCAGTCGATGGAAAGACGTCGACGAAGGTGCGCATCATCAACGAGTGAAGTTTATTCTGAACAAGCACAGGAAGCTTGAGATGCGTTGGCGTTGCAGGGAGCTTGCGACGCGCAACGCCAACGCAGAATAAGCCTCACTGAGTCAGCCGATCTTCAACTGCACCAATCGGTTTCGCACGTCCTCCAGTGACCGGTCGAGGTGCTCGGCAAGCTCCTCCGGCTCGAGTCCGAGGTCGATGCCGTCGCGGAGTTCTTCGTCATCGTCGGCGCCCCAGCCATCCGCCGGCGGCGCCTCGTCGGTGACCGTTTCGGTCTCGATGTCGGGGTGCGGAGCGAGCTCGGTCGGCACGTCGTGGGAGGCATCGACAGCCGTCTCCTCCGCCTCGACCGCAGCGCGCTCGACGTCGTCGGCATGGATCGCGGTGGGTTCGTCGGCGGCTATCTCGTCGAGCCTCTTGAGCGCCTTCAGCACGAGGGCACGATCGGTGGTCGGCCAGAACGGCGGCAGCGACTTCTGCAGGAAACCGGCGTAGCGCGCGGTGATCATCCGGGTGTCCAGGAACGCCACGACTCCGCGGTCGTCGTGATTGCGGACCAATCGGCCGGCGCCCTGTGCCAACCGCAGCGCGGCGTGGGTGGCCGACACCGACATGAAGCCGTTGCCGCCGCGTCGTGCTATCTCCTGCGAGCGCGCGGACGCCAGCGGGTCGTCGGGGCGCGGGAACGGAATGCGATCGATGATCACCAGTTGACACGACGGGCCCGGCACGTCCACGCCCTGCCACAGCGTCATGGTGCCGAAGAGGCAAGTGCGCGCATCGGCGGCGAATTGCCCTACCAGGGTGCGAATCTGGTCGTCGCCCTGGCACAGCACGGGTATGTCGTCACCCAACCGGGTGCGCATCTCCTCCGCAGCTGCGCGCGCTGCACGGGTGGAAGAGAAGAGCCCGAGTGTGCGGCCGCCCGCCGCACGCACCAGCGTCTCGATCTCGTCCATCGCGGCCGTCGACATGCCGTCGCGGCCGGGGGTGGGAGTTGCGAGGCGACATACGCGATGGCCTGCCGGGGGTAGTCGAAGGGCGAACCGACGTCGAGGCCGGTCCACTTGGGGCCGCCGTCCCCACGCAGCCCGAGCGTGCCGGCGACCGAGTCGAAGGAGCCGCCGAGCTCGAGCGTCGCCGACGTCATGATGACGGTGCGATCGCCGAAGACCTTGTCCCGCAACAGCATTGCGACGCTCATCGGTGCGACGCGCAGGATCGCGCCACGTCGCTGGTCCTGGGACACCCAGACCACGTCGAGCTCGCGACCCTCCAGGATCCGGTCACAGTTGTCGAAGATCTCGTCGATCGCGGCACGCGCGACCTGCCGGGACGCGTCGTTGTCCGCCGGTGACGCGGGCTTCAACTCGCTCTGCACCGAGCGTGCGGCATCGCGCACGCGGCTCAGCGCGAGCCCGAGATTGTCGGGTATGCCGACCAGGCGGCCCTCCTGAACGCCGTTCAGCAGCTCCTGCAGCAGCTCTCCCGCTTCGCGCATGGTCGACGCGTCCGCCATACGACCACAGCGGCGTGCCGCCGTCGCGATCATGCCGCCGGTGATCTCGTCGGTGATGGTGGAGGTGACGCGGTCGACGAGTTCGTGCGCCTCGTCGACAACGAGCAACTCGTGCTCGGGCAGCATCTGGCGCCCCTCGAAGGAGTCGATCGCCATGAAGCTGTGGTTCGTGACGACGACGTCGACTTCTTTCGCGGCGGCACGCGACCGCTCGACGAAACACTGCTGCACCATCGGGCACTTCGAGCCCAGGCACTCCTCGGCCGAGACCGACACCTGTCGCCAGGCTCGCTCACTGACGCCGGGGACCAGCTCGTCGCGCTCACCGGAGTCGGTCTCCTGCGCCCACTCCCGCAAACGCACGACCTCCTCGCCGATCCGGCCGGCGGCCCGATCAACTTCCCCGATGTCGAGCAGCGAGTCCTCGTCGTCCGGGTAGCCACCCTCGATCTTGTGCAGACACAGGTAGTTTCGGCGGCCCTTGACCAGGCCGTAGGTCGGCCGACGGCCGAGGATCGGGGCCAATGCGTCGGCGATCCGGGGCAGGTCACGGTCGACGATCTGGGCCTGCAGCGCCAGCGTCGCGGTGGCCACGATGGCCGGCTGTTTGGTCTCCACCGCGTGCCGGATGGCCGGCACCAGGTAGGCCAGCGACTTACCGGTGCCGGTGCCGGCCTGGACGAGCAGGTGCGACCCGTCGCGCGCGGCCTGGTCGACCGCCCTGGCCATCTGCTGTTGCCCCGGCCGGTCGCTGCCACCGACTCCTCCGACGGCAGCGTGCATCAGGGCATCGAGATCGGCAGGCATTCCCACAGGGTATGCGGTCCCCGGCTGCCGGGTGCATCGTCCACAGGTCCGTCGTTCCCTGTTGACCGAGAGGAGTACCGAACGACCGAGGGGAGTACGGATTCGGGCCGAATCCGTACTCCCCTCGGTCAGGTGGTGCTCCTCTTGATCACGTGAGGTCGTCGGTGCCGCGGCAGATCAGATAGGCGACCAGGGCGGTCCAGCCGGTCTGATGGGTCGCCCCCAGGCCGGAGCCGTCGTCACCGTTGAAATATTCGCTGAAGGTCGGGTGCGCGTCCCAGAGCGGACCGCTGGGGTACCACTTCGGAGTGCCGGGGCGCCGCCCGTCCGAACCCGGGCAGAACAGCGTCACCAAGCGGTCCATCAGGTCGGCAGTGATCTCGCCGAGACTGCTCTGCTGCCCGGAGCCGGTCGGGTGCTCCACGCGCAGGTCGGGATACGCCTCGGCATACGTCGCCAGGGCGTCGACCAGCAGGAAATTGATCGGGAACCACACGGGTCCACGCCAGTTGGAGTTGCCGCCGAAGAGTGCGCTGTCGGACTCGGCCGGCGTGTAGCCGACCGTGAAGTCGGCACCGTCGACGTCAACCGTCAACGGCGTCCGGTATGCCGCGGAGAGCGACCGTATGCCGTGCGGTGACAGGAACTCGTCCTCGGAGAGCAGCCGCGCGAGCAACTGCTCGCGGCGCTCCGCCGGCACCAGCGACATGGTGATACGGGTGTCGTCGTGGTGCTCGTGGTGTGCCAGCACGTCGGCCAGCCCGGTGTCCCGGCGTTCCAGCCAGTGCACCTCGCTGAGCAGGTCGGGCAGCTGCCGGGCGACCACCGGGTGGACGGATTCGACTGCAACCAAAGGCAACAGCCCCACGAGTGAGCGCACCGGGAGCCGCTCGGCGGTGCCGTCGGAACGGACCAGGGCGTCGTAGTAGAAGCCGTCCTGTTCGTCCCACAGGGAGATGCCGGTGCTGCCGAAATCGTCCATCGCGCGCGCCAGCCGTAGGAAGTACTCGAAGAAGGTGCGGACCGAGGCGCTCCAGCTGCGATCGTGCCGGGCCAGCTCGACGCCGATACGCAGCATCGACAGCGAGTAGAACGCCATCCAGCTGGTGGCGTCGGACTGCTCCAGGCGCATGCCGTCCGGCAACGGCTTGGACCGATCGAACGGACCGATGTTGTCCATGCCGAGGAAGCCGCCCTCGAAAAGGTAGGAATCGTCAGCGTCCTTGCGGTTGACCCACCAGGAGAAATTCATCAGCAGCTTACTGTAGACCCGGGCGAGAAACTCCCGATCCTCATCTCCTGCAAGGGAATACACCTGCCAGGCCGCCCACGCGTGCACCGGTGGATTGACGTCGTCGAAGTTCCACTCGTAGGCCGGCAGTTGGCCGTTCGGGTGCTGCGCCCACTCGCGAACCATCAGGTCGACCTGGTCCTTGGCGAACGCCGGATCGATCAGCGCGAGCGGGACGGTGTGGAAGGCCAGGTCCCAGGAGGCGAACCACGGGTACTCCCACTCGTCGGGCATCGAGATCACGTCGGCGAGGTCGAGGTGGGACCACCCAACGTTGCGCGCGCCGGCTGCCCGGCGCTGGGGCGGAGGCGTCGGGCCGGCCGGGTCGCCCTGGAGCCATTCGCCGATCGCGTAGCGGTAGAGCTGCTTGCCCCAGAGCAGGCCGGCGAACGCACGCCGCGCGATCAGGGTCTCCTCCGCACCGGCGGTCTCCGGTATGACGCCTCGGTAGAACTCATCTGCTTCGGCCGCCCGGGCCTGTTGGATCTTCGCGAAGTCGGCGAAGCCGCCGGCCGAGGTGGTGTCGACGGGTGCTGACGCGCCGTCGGTGCCGGCCGCGACCGCTCGCAGGCGCAGCCGCACAGTGCGGGTCTCCCCTGGCGCCATACCGCTCAATTGCCACCAGAAACCGACCTTGGTGCCGTGGTCCTTGCGCACCGCGGCTTCGTCGCCATGCACGATCGCCCGGTCCAGGCCGTTCTTCGGACAGTCCGTCCGTGGCTCTGCTCCCCAGAGGCCCGCGTCGTCGGTCTCGTTGTCACAGAAGAGAATTCGCGGGTCACCCTCGGCTTCGAGCTCGTAGCTGCCGAGCCAGGCATGCTGCAGGTGGACCGTGCCGTCGGTCAGTGTCATCGACGGCGTGCGGTCGTCGCGGCCGTAGGCCCAGGTGTTGCGGAACCACGCCTGCGGAATCAGCTGCAGGTCGCTCGTCTCGGGGCCGTGGTTGGTGACGTCGACCTGCATCAGCAGGTCGGTCGGGCTGGCCTTGGCATAGGTGACCGCAACGTCGAAGAACCGGTCGTCCGCCAGCACGCCGGTGTCGGTCAGCTCGAACTCCGGGTCGTTGCGGGTGCGCGCGGCGTTGGCCGCGACCAGCTCGTCATACGGGAAGGCGGCCTGGGGGTAGCGGTAGAGCCAGGAAGCGTAGGAGTGCGTGGGCGTGGCATCGGTCGGCCACCAGACCTCCTTGACGTCCTCGCCATGGTTGCCCTGCGCGTTGGTGAGGCCGAAGAAGCGTTCCTTGAGGCGGTCGTCCTTGCCGTTCCACAGTGCGATGCCGAGGTTGAGGAAGCCGAAGCGGTCGCAGACCGCCGCCATACCGTCCTCGCCCCAGCGGTACGCGCGACGGTGCGCCTGGTCGAAAGGCAAGTAGTCCCAGGCGTTTCCGTCCGCGGAGTAGTCCTCACGCACCGTGCCCCACTGGCGTGCGGAGACATAGGGTCCCCACAACCGCCAGGGGTCATCCGCACCGGGTGAAGCTGCGATGCGGTCGTGTTCAGGGTCGGCTGCTGGTGACGTCACCCGACCGATGGTGCCAGGTCACCACTGAGTCAACTACGTCAACGAGGGAGCGGGGTCGTCTAGACCGCGAAATCGGCGAGATCGGCCTGCAGGGTCGGAGTCACCTTGGCGTGCACGTGCGTGCCCTCGCCGGTGTGCTCGCTGGACAACACCTCGCCGTCTTCGTGGATCCGGGACAGCAGGTCGCCGCGGTTGTAGGGGAGCAGCAACTCCATCCGGATCTCCGGGCGCGGCAGCTCCCGTGCGACCAGCGCAGCGAGCTCGTCGAATCCGGCACCGGTACGAGCGCTCACTGCGAACGCGTGCTTCTCGGCCCGCAGGATCCGGTCGACGACCTCGGGGTCGGCGATGTCCGCCTTGTTGACGACGACGACTTCCTTGACGTCGTGCGCGCCCACGTCGGCGAGCACCGATCGCACCGCGGTGATCTGCGACTCCGGGTCGGGGTGTGAACCGTCGACAATGTGCAGGACCAGGTCGGCGTCGGCCACCTCTTCCAGTGTCGAGCGGAAGGCTTCGACCAGCTGGTGCGGCAACTCGCGCACGAAACCAACGGTGTCGACCAGCGTGTAGGTGCGGCCGTCCTCCGTCTCGGCCCGGCGGACCGTCGGATCCAGGGTCGCGAAGAGTTGGTTCTGGACCAGCACACCGGCACCGGTGAGCCGGTTGAGGATCGAGGACTTGCCGGCGTTGGTGTAGCCGGCAATCGCGACCGACGGGACGTGACCCGCGCGGCGGGAGTGCCGCTTGGTGTCGCGCATGGTCTTCATGCCCTTGAGCTCACCACGCAGCTTGGCGATGCGCGTATTGATGCGACGACGGTCCAGCTCGATCTTGGTCTCACCAGGACCGCGCGAGCCCATACCCTGGCCGCCGGCGGCCTGGCCACCGGCCTGGCGGGACATCGACTCACCCCAACCACGAAGTCGCGGCAGGAGGTACTGCAGCTGGGCCAACTCGACCTGTGCCTTGCCCTCCTTGGACTTGGCGTGCTGGGCGAAGATGTCCAGGATCAGCGCGGTCCGGTCGATCACCTTGACCTTGACGACGTCCTCGAGTCCACGACGCTGGCTGGGCGTCAGCTCGGTGTCGGCGATGACGGTGTCGGCGCCCTCCTCGATGACGATGTCGCGCAGCTGCGCAGCCTTGCCCGAGCCCATCCAGGTGCCCGGGTCCGGCTTCATCCGCCGCTGCAGCACACCCGCGAGGACGGTCGATCCGGCCGTCTCGGCGAGCGCCGACAGCTCCTGCATGGAGTGCTCGGCGTCCTGTGCAGTGCCCTCACCCCAGACACCGGCCAACACGACACGCTCCAGGCGCAGCTGGCGGTATTCGACCTCGGTGACGTCCTCGAGTTCGGTAGACAGACCCGCAACACGGCGCAGCGCGGCGCGGTCTTCCCGCTCGAACTGATCTCCGTCGTAAGACTCCTCGATCAGGAACCCGTCAGCGTCATACCTCGGGTCGTGATCGGTCTCCTCAGCCAGCGCTTCGGCGCGACCATCGAGCACATGTGAGCGAGCAGTCATCGCGCCTCCATCGGTGTTGCGTTCGGTCATGTTCCCCCTGTTCGGGCTTTCACGGTCGCAAATGTCAACGCCATACGCGAATGGTTTATTGCCCCGTGTGCGGTGTGACCACTGAGTATGGCGCCTCCGGCGACTACTGTCTGGGCGGTGAGCGACACATCTGGACACGACGCCGCTGCGCACGACCACTACTTCACCGCGAGTCCGGCCAGCGCCGACGAGCGGCGGACCATCAACGTGCCACTCGCGGGGCGCACGCGCGCCGTGCAGGTCGCTCCCGGCGTCTTCTCGGCGGAGCGGATCGACCAGGGCACCTCGGTCCTGCTGCAACACGCCCCGGAACCGCCCGCGTCGGGCACCTTTCTGGATCTCGGCTGCGGATGGGGGCCGATCGCCCTCACCCTCGGCCTGCGCTCCCCCGGCGCGCAGGTGTGGGGCGTCGACGTCAACGAACGTGCCCTGGACCTCGCCCGCGACAACGCGGCCTCGCTCGGCCTGTCGAACGTTCGGGCCGAGACCGCTGGCGCCATACCCGGCGAGTTGCGCTTCGACCTGATCTGGTCGAATCCCCCGATCCGGGTGGGCAAATCGGTCCTGCACGACCTGCTGCTGACCTGGCTCCCCCGGTTGACTCCCAACGGGGTCGCGTACCTCGTCGTGCAGCGCAACCTGGGCTCGGACTCGCTGCAGCGCTGGCTGATCGAGCAGGGCTTCGCGACCGAGCGCTTCACCAGTGTCAGGGGTTACCGGATCCTGCGGGTCCGGCAGCGGGCCTGACCGGCGAGCCGCCTCAGACGGGGAGCTCGACCGTTCCGGTGGCGACGATCTCGGCAGGCCCGGACAACAGGACGCGCTCGCCCTCGATGCGTATGCCGAGCCGGCCGCCCGGGACGTCGACGCGCCAATCGAGCTGGTCGGCCGGCTGCCCCGCCCACCACCAAGTGGCGATCGCAGCTGCAGCGGCACCGGTGCCGCAGCTCTGCGTCTCACCGACGCCGCGCTCGTGCACCCGCATCGCGATATGCCCCGGACCGATGGCCCGGACGAATTCGACGTTGGTGCCGCTCTCGGGAGCCGGATCAACGCGCGGCTGATGCGCGAGATCCAGTGTGCTCAGGTCGAATTCGGGCGGAAGAGCCACGACCGTGTGTGGGTTGCCCAGGTCAATGCTCAACGCGGGCAGCGGGTCGGCCGCACCGACCGCCTGCACCACGCTGTCCGAGCCGCGCTCGGCCGCTTCGGGTTCGCGCGCGAGGCGCCATACGCCCAGGTCGACCTCGAATCCACCGTCGACGACCGTCATTCGCTTGACGCCGGCACGAGTCGCAATGTCGAAGTCCCGCCCGCTCTCGAGGTGGTTGTCGAGCAGGTATTTCGCGAAGACCCGGGTGCCGTTGCCGCACATCTCGCCGACGGAGCCGTCCTGGTTGCGGTAGTCCATGAACCAGCGCGCCTCACCGGCGATCGCGCGCACGTCGGCCGGCGCGTGCTCAACGGGCACGACACGGATGACGCCGTCGCCGCCGACTCCGCCGCGCCGGTCCGCCAGGAACGCCGTCTCCTCAGCAGTGAGCTCGGGCGTCCCGTCCAGCGCGGGCACGAGCACGAAGTCGTTCTTCGTGCCGTGGCCCTTGACGAAACTGATGGTCCTCATACCGCCATTCAAGGTCATTGGACACCCACTCGTCACGCCGGTGTCACGGCCTGGACCCGTCACGGGCGTCACGGAGCGTCTGCTGAGCGCGGGCGAGCAGGTCTGGTGCGTCATACGGCTGCCAATGGATGCGTGGTTCCGGACCGAACCACGAGTGTTGCCTGCGCGCGAATTTCCTTGTCAGTCCTGCTGTTTCGTTCTTCGCCTGCTCCTCGCTGAGTATGCCGTCCAGCTGCTGCAGGGCTTGGGCGTAGCCGATCGCGCGGCTCGCGGTGCGACCCTCGCGCAATCCGATGCGATCCAGCGCACGCACCTCGTCCAGCAGGCCGTTCTGCCACATGCCTTCGACGCGGCCGGCGATGCGGGCGTAGAGCTCGCTGCGGTCGATCTGCAGGCCAAGCATCACTGCTGGCGCGATGAACTCGCGCTTGGGCATGGTTGCGCTGAAGGGCTCTCCCGTCAGCTCCATCACCTCGAGCGCGCGCACGATCCGTCGGCCGTTGCTGGGGTGGATCTGCTCGGCCGCGGGAGGGTCGGATGCAGCCAGTTCCGCATGCAGTGCGGGCGCTCCCTCCTGCTCCAGCCGCGCTTCCCAGCCGGCGCGTACGGCTGGGTCCGTGGGCGGGATCCGCAGGTCATCCAGAACCGCCCGCACGTACAGGCCGCTGCCGCCGACCAGGATCGGGACCCGCCCGCGCTCTCGAATGCCATCGATCGCCGCCCGCGCATCCCGTTGGTATGACGCAACACTCGCTTCGTCCCGCACCTCCAGCACGTCGAGCATGTGGTGCGGCACGCCCTCCCGTTCGGCCGGTGTCAGCTTCGCCGTGCCGATGTCCATCCCGCGGTAGAGCTGCGACGCGTCCGCATTGACGATCTCCCCGTCAATGGCATGCGCGAGCGCGATGCCGAGGTCGGACTTGCCGGTCGCGGTCGGTCCGACGACGGCGACGATCGGGTGCGGGGTCGTCATACAGGTCAGTGTGGCAAACGGGAACCTACGATGGCCCCGTGACATCCCTGCCGACCGCCGACCAGCTGCGATCGCGCATCTCCGGCGCCGCGCTGGAGCGGGCATTCGACTATTTCGCGGTGCAGCAGCCGGACCGGGCCGACTTCGAGACTGCCGCGGGGCGGATCCGCACCGACGCGGCCAGGCTCGCCCGGGTCGCCGAGGTCGTTGCCCAGTTGCGCGACGCGATGGGCCGGATGCTGCCGTGGGGGCAGCCGCCGCTACCCGCGAACTTCGACCCGCAGGACCCGGACGAGCCGGTCGAGGCGCGCTTCTTCTACCCGGTCGCGTTCGCGGCTACCCTGCCGGACACGTTGGCATACCACAGAACTCGCGCCATTCCGGATACCGCGTCGCGAGCGATCTTCGGCGATCTCGGGCGACACCTGCGGGTCTTCGAGCGCACCTTCGGGCACACCGGCCTGCACGTGCAGGACTGGTTCAGCCTGCACTTGCGCGGCGTGATTTACGATTTCGGCCGGCTGCAGGCCAACCTCGAGACACTGACCGTGCCGGCTGCCGAGTTGCGCGCCGCCCAGGTGCCGGCAGTCGCCGGGTCGGTGGTTGTCGGCATACACATCCCCGACAGTGGTCCGCTGCGACCGGCCGACGTTGATGCGTCCCTGGCCCGGGTGCGGCCGTTCCTGGCGCGTCACTTCCCCGAGCTACCACCCGTCTCGGTCGCGCGATGCACCAGTTGGTTGCTCGACGAGCAACTGCTCGACCTGGTCCCGGACAGCAACATCGCTCGCTTCTGTGCCCGCTGGCACCCGATCGGCGCACCGACGGACGGCGACGAGTCGGTGCGCAACTTCGTCTTCCGGCGGCCGTATGCCGAGCCGGCCGATCTCGTCGCCTCGACTCGGCTCGAGCGGGCGATGCTGGACCACTGGCGGTCCGGGGGCCACCTGCACCAGCGATCCGGCTGGCTGAAACTGCCCTGACGGTTCCCTCCTGAGCCCGAGTGCGGGAAGGTGGACGGTATGAGCACCGATCACGGCAACGAGGCGTACGAGCGCGAGGAAGAAGAGACGGCCACCGAAGAGGGGATGGCGCTGCTCCCCGGCCGCGACGACGCCAACGAGCCCTACGACGAAGAGTCCGAGGACTGACCCGATGCGTCATAGCACGACCTCACCGTCCGGTGGGGTAATCGCCACTGGGAACTCCACGCCAGTTCCCTGCTGGTTCGGTGTGAATACTCACTGATGGCAACGTTTTCCGGTGCTTCGGCATCTAGGTTCGCTCCGGCGTCTCATCCGACGTCACCCTGAGTACTCGGAGGAGCATCCACATGCCCAGATCCCGTTCTTCTGCACGCACCGCGACCACGGTCGCCAGCGTCGGCGTGCTCGCACTCGCCTTCGCGGCGAGTCTCGGCACGGGCGCGGCGCACGCGACCGCGAGCAATGACACCAAGGTGCCCGTCGCTGCCGGCACGAACGTCACCGCCATCCCCGGTGCGAAGGCGTTCGGCGACACCGACCCGAGCACTCCGGAGCAGGTGTCGTTCGTGCTGAAGGAACGGTCGAAGGGCGCCCTCGAGGCGCAGGTCGAGCACGGGGTCCGCCACCAGTTGAGCGTGTCGCAGTTCGCCTCGAAGTACGGTCAGAGCGAGCGGACGATCCACGAACTCACCAGCTATCTGGCGTCTTTCGGCATCACGACCACCGTGTATGCCGACCACGTCGACATAACTGCGTCGGGTACGGCCAGCCAGTTCGACAAGGCGCTGGCGGTGCAGCAGAAGAACTACAAGGTGCCCGCGCAACGCGGCAGCAACGGCCTCGGCCGGATCCCCGCGCAGACCGTCCACGGCACGGCCCAGCAGCCGACGCTGCCGCGCCACGTGGCAGACAGCGTCCTCGCGGTGCTCGGCCTGTCGAACTACGGCCCGTTCTCCTCGAACGCCAAGCACATCAACTCCGGCGTCCACGCCAAGTCTGCGGGCACGAGCGGCGTCGACTGCACCGCGCTCACCGGGCTGCCGGGTGCCTGCAACACTCCGACCGACTACGTGCAGCGCTACGGCCTGTCCAAGACCGAGCAGGCCGGCAACACCGGCGCCGGACGCACCATCGGCATCGTGACGCTCGCCGCACTCGACCAGGGCGCGCCCGAGTACTACTGGTCCAACGTGATGCACCTGCCGTCAACCGGCCGGGCCGTCACGGTCCAGAACATCGACGGTGGGCCGGGTGCGCCCAGTGACCAAGCGGGCACCGGTGAGACCGACTTGGATGTGGAGCAGTCCGGGGGTGTCGCGCCCGGCGCGAACGTCACGGTCTACCAGGCGCCGAACACTGACAACGGTTTTGCCGATGCGTTCTTCACCGCAGCCACCCAGAACACTGCCGACTCCGTGTCGGCCAGCTGGGGCGAGTCGGAGACGATCATCCAGGCATCCGTTGCCTCCGGAGTCGAAACCCCGCAGTACCAGGCGGCTTTCGACGAGGCGTTCCTCGAGATGGCGGTCCAGGGGCAGTCCGTCTTCGCCTCCGCCGGCGATCAGGGCGCGTATGACGCGAGCAACGACCTCGGCACGACGAACCTGTCCGTGGACGCACCCGCGGACAGCCCGTTCATCACCTCCGCGGGCGGGACGACATTGCCGTGGTCCGCAACGCTGACCAGCAGCAGCACCGGTAACTCTGCCGCTGTGTCGGTCACCGATGAGCGCGCCTGGGGCTGGGACTATCTCTGGGCCCCATTGGCCAAGCTGCATAACACGACCGAGGCGGCCATCGCGGTCCAGGACATCGGCGGTGGCGGTGGCGGCTACAGCGAGCTCGAGCCCGCGCCGTCATACCAGCGCGGTCTGGTCCGCGACTACTCCGCTGTCCAGTACTTGACGCCCACCAACATTCAGAAGGTCGACGGCATCAACGAGCCGACGACCTGGAGCTTCGCCGCGAATCCCGCGGTGACCACGGGCAGCAGCTCGGGTCGCGCCGAGCCCGACGTGTCGGCCGACGCCGACCCCTACACCGGCTACCTGCTCTACGAGCCGAGCGCGGGTGCCGGTAACGAGATGCAGGGCGGTTGGGGTGGAACGAGTTTCGTCGCTCCGCAGCTCAACGGCAGCGCCGCGGTGATGGATCAGGCCCTCGGTCATCGGGTCGGCTTCGTGAACCCGGTGATGTACCGGCTCGCTGCTGGCCACCACTCGCCGCTGAACCCGTTGAACACGAGCGGCACCAGCAACGACAACCTCTTCTACACCGGCACTGCCGGAACGCGGTACAACCCGGCGACGGGGCTCGGCACGCCTGACTTCGGTGCGCTGATCTCGCAGCTGCAGAACCGGTAGCCAAAGGTGGTTGAGTAGCTCGCGAGGAACGAGCGAGCGTATCGAAACCCATTCCGTAACAGCCGAATCCGCCGAGCAGCCAGTTGGGCCGCTCGGCGGATTCGTGTCTTGACCTTCAACCAGGTCGAAGGCCCAGGATCAGTCGTATGACGAAACGTGTGTCTCTCGGACAGGCCGTCGCATGAGCGTCCTGGTCCATCTGTGCCAGTCGTGCGGGCACCAACAGAGCTGGCACTCAGCAGGCAACGGCGGCTACACCTCGTGCCGTTGCTGCCGCGCTGACCAGTGTGACCCCGCACCGGAACCTGTTCTCCTGCAGACGTTCTCGTTCCCCGGCTGGCAGATCGAGCCGCCGCTCCCTCCCGGCACCGTCCGCAATTCCGGGTCGATGCACGCCACGACGTCCTGTGCGTGCGACGCGTGTCTGGCGGCATACCAACGGCTGGCGGGGATCGCCCGGCCCGCTTGAGGGCTGCGCGAATTCGGTTGCCTGCCGCGTCGTTCTCCCGCACTCTTGGAGCGTGACCGATTACCTCGCGCTCAATCGCGCCAACTGGGACGACCGGGCCGCAGCACACGCTGCGAGCCCGGACTACGGCGTGCCCGAACTCGTCGACGGCACAAAGCAATTGAGCGGTGTCGTGTCCTTCGATCAGGAGCGCCTGGGCGACATCACGGGCCTTGACGCGGTGCACCTGCAGTGCCACATCGGCACCGACACCTTGTCGCTGCACCGTCTCGGGGCGCGGGTGACCGGGCTCGACTTCTCCCCCGCGTCCCTGGCACAGGCACGAGAGATCGCGGCCCGCGCAGGGGCATCGATCGACTACGTCGAGTCGGATGTCTACTCCGCCCCAGAAGCTCTGGGCGGCCGCACCTTCGATCTGGTCTACACGGGCATCGGCGCGTTGTGCTGGTTGCCATCGGCCGACCGGTGGGCGCAGGTCGTCGCGTCACTGCTGCGTCCCGGTGGCCGCCTCTTCATCCGGGAAGGTCACCCGATGCTGTGGACCTTCGAGGAGGACGGCCTGGAGCCCAAGTACTCGTATTTCGAGCAACCCGAGGGCAATACGTGGACCGACGGCGGCACATATGTCGCCACCGACCACGTGTTCACCGCGAACACCGGGGTCGACTGGAATCACGGGCTCGGCGAGATCGTCACCGCGCTGCTGCGCCACGGGCTGCAGCTGACCGGGCTCGTCGAGCACGACAGCGTGCCGTGGTGCGCGTTGCCCGGCCTGATGTCGGTCGACGAGCACGGTGAATGGCGCCTCACCGAGCGACCCGAGCGCCTCGCCGCCAGCTACACCCTGCAGGCGACCAAGACCTGACCGACACCGTTTTGCATACGGCGTCGGTCCTTGGCCGACGCCGTATTTGTATGTCTTACAAAGGATTTCATCATGCAGAAGATCAACGACCGGCTCTTCAACTGGGCTTCACTGCTCGAGGACAACACTCGGGAGCAGGCGGAGCTCGCCGCAACGATGCCGTTCATCCACCCGCACCTTGCGCTGATGCCGGACGCCCACCTCGGGCTCGGTGCCACCGTCGGATCGGTCATTCCGACCCTGCGGGCCATCATCCCGGCCGCGGTCGGGGTCGACATCGGCTGCGGCATGATCGCCGTCCGGACCCAGTTCGCCGTCGGCGACCTGCCGGAGGACCGGTCCGTCATACGGCACAGCATTGAGCGGTCCATCCCGCTGTCCGCCGGCGGCTACAACCACCGGATCACGCGGGAGCACACGCAGATTCGGCTCGACGAGCTGTCTGCGATGGCGCACGATGCGGGGTTCGACCCGGCGTCATACGCCAAGAAGTGGGACGTGCAGCTGGGCTCGCTCGGCTCCGGCAACCACTTCATCGAGGTGAGCCTGGACGAGCAGGACCGGGTCTGGCTGTTCCTGCACTCCGGGTCGCGGGGTGTCGGCAACCGGATCGCGCAGCGGCACATCAAGGTCGCGCGGGACCTGTGTGAGAAGTGGTGGATTCCGCTGCCGCACAAGGACCTTGCCTATCTGGTCGAGGGCACGCCGGAGTTCGACACCTACCTGGCCGAGCTGCGGTGGGCGCAGCACTTCGCGCTACTCAATCGGGAGGAGATGATGGACCGCGTCGTGCACGACGTGTCGCACTGGGTCGGTGAGCCGGTGGTGGAGCAGGAGCGGATCAACTGCCACCACAACTACACCGAGCGGGAGCGGCACTTCGGCAAGGACGTCTGGCTGTCCCGGAAGGGCGCGATCAACGCCGAGGCGGGTCGGCCGGGCCTGATCCCGGGGTCGATGGGCACTGCGTCATACGTCGTGGTGGGCAAGGGCAACCCGCTGGCGCTGAACTCGTCCCCGCACGGCGCGGGGCGGGCCTACTCACGGTCGGCCGCGCGGAAGGCGTTCACCGTGGAGCAGCTGCGGGCTGCGATGGACGGCATCGAGTACCGGGACACCTCGGCGTTCCTGGACGAGATTCCGCAGGCCTACAAGGACATTGACGTGGTCATGCAGGATGCTGCCGACCTCGTCGAGGTCCGGCACACCCTGCGGCAGATCGTCAACGTCAAGGGCGACTGATGCCGGTGCCGTTGAGAGTGCAGTTGTGGTCGTTCCGAGTGATCGGAGGCGACCACAACTGCACTCTCGGCGCGGCATCAGTAGCGCAGGCCGAGCCGACGTTGGACATCGTCCAGCGTCTGTGTCGCGACTTCGCGTGCTCGCGTATTGCCTTCTCGCAGAACACTTTCCAGGTATGCCGGGTCGGCCGCGAACGCCGCCCGGCGCTCCCGATGCCGGGCCAGACCATCGTTGACGACGGTGGTGAGCCCTGCCTTCAACGCGGCCGCTCCCCCGTCGCCGATGCGGTCGGCCACTTGCTCCGGTGCCTCTCCGGTGAAGAGGCCGACGATCCGCAACATGCTGGCGACCTCGGGTCGGCGCTCGGGGTCGAAGGTGATCCGGCGCTCGGAATCGGTGCGGGCCTTGCGGATTCGCGCAGCGGTCTCGTCTGCCGTCATACAGAGGGAGATGCCGTTGCCGCGGCTGGTCGACATCTTCCGACCGTCCAGTCCGGGCACGACGGGCATCTCGGTCAGCAGGGCGTCCGGGGCGCGGAAGTAGTCCTCGCCGTCGGCATACCGGGTGTTGAAGCGGCGCGCGATCGCCCGTGTCTGCTCGACGTGCGGCAGTTGGTCACGACCGACCGGCACGACGGTGCCATGGACTCCGAGGATGTCCGCGGCCTGATGCACCGGGTAGGTCAGCAACAGCCCGGACAACGGCCGTCCGTCGGTGGCGGCGAGCTCGTCCTTGACGGTGGGATTGCGCCGCAGCTCAGCGTCGGTCACCAGGGACAGGAAGGACAGCATCAGCTGGCCGATCTCGGGGACCGCGGAGTGCGCGAAGATCGTCGAGCGCGCGGGGTCGATGCCGGCCGCGAGATAGTCCGCGAGCTGCCCGAAGGTCGCCGCACGCACGTCTCCGACACTGTCCCGGTCGGTGATGACCTGGTAGTCGGCGACCAGGATGAATGTGTCAACACCCTTGTCCTGTATGGCGACTCGGGACCGGAGCGTCGCGAAGAGGTGTCCGATGTGCAGCGGCCCGGTCGGCCGGTCACCGGTGAGCACGCGCAGGTTCTGGCGCTCGCGCGCCTGCGGGTCGTCGATGAGCTCGTGGATGATGTCACTACGAGCCCGGCTGGCGGCGTATGACGCGTCGCTGTGCAGTTCGGTGTCGTCCAGAGTGGTCATGGTGTGGGTGCTCCTTGTGGGTCGATGCCCGGTCGGGGAGCGCCATACACAACAAGCCGCCCGATCGGGCGGCTTGGAAAGAAAACGGGTTTCGTCAGCGGGCCGCCTGAGTAGGCGACCACCACGCATTGCTGACGATGTGCATGGCAGAAGCCTAGCGTGCTGTTCGACGGGCGAGCCGTGCGACCACTGCTGCGACCCAGAGCGCGACGGCGAGGAAGACCCCTACGTAGCCGACCATCGTGGTCCAGCCGCCGGCGCTGAAGGCGATCCCCGCGCACGCTCCGATGACCGAGCTGCCGACGTAATAGGCGAAGAGGTAGAGCGAGCTGGCCTCCGCGCGATGCTCCCGTGCAAGCAGGCCGACCCACCCACTGGCGATTGCGTGCGCGGCGAAGAACCCTGCGGTGAAGAGCAGGACACCGATCAGAACCACAGGCAACGAGGTGGGCAGGGTCAGCACTAGGCCAAGGGCCATCACCAACTCAGCCGTCATGAGCGCCCGCGCCCGACCGAACCGGTCGGCAAGACGCCCCGCGATCGCCGAGGAGACGGTGCCTGACAAATACATCAGGAAGATCGAGCCGACTACTGCATCGGAGAGGTTGAATGGCGCTGCGGACAAACGGAATCCGAGCATGTTGTAGAGCGACACAAAGCCGCCCATCAACAACAGTGCCGTCGCGAAGAGCCCCAGCAACGCAGGGCTGCGCAGGTGCTCGGCAAGTGCCTGGGAGGTCGTCCGCAGACCCACGGGCTGCGGGCTGAAATGGCGCGACGCGGGCGCGAGGCGGACGAAGACGACGGTGAAGGCGAGGGCGACGAGCGCTGCCACTTCGAGCGCCCAGCGCCAGGTGCTGAGATCAAGCGTGAATGACGCGACGAGCCGTCCAGCCAGCCCACCGATCGTGGTGCCGGCGATGTAGCGGCCCATCGCAGCACCGAGGTGCCGGCGATCGACCTCCTCGGCGAGGTAGGCCATCGCAGTCGCGGGGACACCCGCGAGCGCGATGCCCTGCAGAGCTCGCAGCACGATCAGCACGCCCATCGACGGCGACCACGGCAGCACCAGGCCGATGATCGCGGAGGCGAGCGCCGACCAGATCATCACCCGGGTGCGACCGAACCGCTCGGACAGCGCGCTGGCCGGGATGATCGCGAGCGCGAGCAGACCGGTCGTGGCGGAGACGCTGAGCGCGGAGACCGCCGGCGACACGGAGAAATCGGTGGCCAGTGACGGCAGCACGGCCTGTGCGCAGTACATCGCGACGAAGGTCGTCATCCCTGCGGCGAAGAGCGCCGCCGTGATCCGGCGGTATCCGGAGTCACCACGTCGATAGCCGACGGGCGCGGACTGCGCGGTGGACGTGGTCACCGGGACATCGTCACGCACGCGCCGTTAATGCGGAAATGAGTCTTTGCAGCTCTCTTTATGCTCAATTTGAATAAACTGACCAGATGCGTGATGCCGTCTGGTGGTTCGTCGTCCTCGCCGACGAGGAGAACGTCACCGCTGCCGCTGCCCGCCTGCACATCCCGCAGCCGACACTCTCCCGGCGGCTCGGCCGACTCGAACGTCAGCTCGGCAGCACGCTTTTCGACCGGCACGGCAAGCGACTGCACCTCAACGCCGCCGGCCGGTTGTATGCCGAGCACCTGCGCCGCGCGCACAACGAGCTGGCCGCGGGCGAGCAGGCGGTGCGTGAGCTACAGGTCCACGGCCCACGCGTAGTGCACCTGGGATTTCTGCATTCTTTCGGCACCTGGCTGGTCCCGGAGCTGATCCAACGGACGCGTGAGGCAGACCCGGCGTTGCGCTTCGAGTTGGTACAGGACGCCGCGGATGTCATCACGGCCAAGGTTGTCTCGGGCGATGTCGATCTCGGGATCGTGTCGCCGCGTCCCTTGGATGCACCGGTCAGCTGGCGTCGGCTGCTGCGGCAGCGGGTGCAACTGGCAGTCCCGGCCGGCGACCCGCTCGCCCGGCGTCAGACGGCGGCTTTCAGTGATCTCAAGGATCGCGAGTTCGTCGCCATGGCAAGGGGATTCGGGATGCGTCAGCTGCTCGACGAGGCGTGCACCGCGGCAGGATTCGAGCCGCACATCACCGTGGAATGCCAGGAACTGGACACCGTCGCAGGCCTGGTCGGCGCGGGGATCGGCATCGCGCTGTTGCCGGACTCGCCGGACCGAAGGTTGCCCGCAGGCGCCGCACTCGTGCAGGTCACCGGCATCGACGCCGCTCGCGAGGTCGGGCTGATCTGGGCCCGTGGCGCAGCCTTGTCGGAGCCGGCCCGTCAGGTGCGAGGGATCGCGACCAGCAGGTAATCCTCAGTTGCAGCCGCAGCCGTCGGCTGCGGGCGCGGAGATCGGCTTGCCGAGGCTGGGCATACCGAGTGCGACTGCCGGCTTGCGGGTGCCGCCATTGGTCGCCTGGTCCTGCAGGGCCTCCCAGGCGTCGCCACCACGGGTACGACGAACTTCCCAGGTGCCGCCCTCGGCGCCCGAGTCGGCAACCAGGTGGTGGGGCGCGCCATACGTGACGCCGACGGTGACCAGGTCTCCCGGGCGCGGCCGGTCGACGCCGTCCGGGACGGCGAAGTGCACCAGCCGGTTGTCGCGGGCGCGGCCCGACATGCGATGCGTCTCGGCGTCCTTGCGGCCCTCGCCCGGCGACACCAACACCTCGACCGTCGTGCCCTCGAGTTCTTTGTTGCCCGCCCAGGAGACCTCCTCCTGCAGCTCGATGAGTCGCTCAAAGCGCTCTTGCACAACGGCTTTCGGGAGCTGGTCGGGCAGGTCGGCGGCCGGTGTGCCGGGGCGGATGGAGTACTGGAAGGTGAACGCCGACGAGAAGCGCGCCTCGCGCGTTACGCGCAGCGTCTCGGCGAAGTCCTCCTCTGTCTCACCCGGGAACCCCACGATGATGTCCGTCGTGATGGCGGCGTCCGGCATCTTCTCGCGCACCCGGTCCAGGATGCCGAGGAACTTGGTCGAGCGGTAGGACCGGCGCATGGCCTTCAGCACCCGGTCCGAGCCGGACTGCAGCGGCATGTGCAGCGACGGCATCACGTTGTGCGTCTCAGCCATCGCGTCGATCACGTCGTCGGTGAACGCCGCGGGGTGGGGCGAGGTGAAGCGCACCCGCTCCAGCCCGTCGATCTCGCCGCAGGCGCGCAGCAACTTGCCGAACGCGAGCCGGTCGCCGAATTCGACGCCGTAGGTGTTGACGTTCTGGCCGAGCAGCGTCACCTCGACGACGCCCTGCTCGACGAGCGCACGGATCTCGGCCAGCACGTCGCCCGGACGGCGGTCCTTCTCCTTGCCGCGCAGCGACGGCACGATGCAGAAGGTGCAGGTGTTGTTGCAGCCGACCGAGATCGACACCCAGCCGCTGAACGCCGAGTCGCGGCGCGTCGGCAGGGTCGAGGAAGGTCTCCAGCGACTCGAGGATCTCGACCTGCGCCTCCGCGTTGTGCCGGGCACGCTCGAGCAGCACCGGCAACGACCCGACGTTGTGAGTGCCGAAGACCACGTCGACCCAGGGCGCACGCTTGACGATGTCGCCCTGGTCCTTCTGGGCGAGACAGCCGCCGACGGCGATCTGCATCTCGGGGTGCGCGTCCTTGGCCGGGCGCAGCTGGCCGAGCTGGCCGTAGAGCTTGCCGGCGGCGTTCTCACGCACGGCGCAGGTGTTGAAGACCACCACGTCGGGCTGCTCCGGCCGGTCCCCGAACGCCATGCCGGCGCGGTCGACATACCCCGCCGTTTCCAGCAATCCGGCGATCCGCTCGGAATCGTGGACGTTCATCTGGCACCCGTGGGTGCGCACTTCGTAGGTCTTCAGATCACCAGTCATGACCTGCCAAGGGTACGGCGTGCGCCCGACACGCCTCGAATCGCCGCCGGTGCGCGTTCAGCGCAGGTATGGCGAACCGCCCGTGTATGGCGCAGGATGTGGCGGCATGACCCCGGCCTGCTTCTTAGGGCTTTGCGGCGTGGTCAACGCCATCCAGGAGGCAAGCACGCTGACGATGACTGTGACGATGAGAGCGAGCAGGACGAGATCGCTCCATGACGCGGCACTGTCCAGGAGCTCCCCGAGCGCGATCAGCCCGCCCAGGCCGACGACCGGGACCGCTCCCAGCAACATCGCCGGGCCGGATTGGTACTTCCCCAATGTCAGCCCCAACCCGAGGAACGCATAGACGACCCCAAGAGCAACGACCGCGGCCAACCCGAGCACGACGAACTGCAACAAGATCATTCCGTCGGGGTCTGCGTGGCGATGCGCTTCGTAGTAGGCGTGGGTGTTCACCCGAGCGATCCAATGGATGCACGCCCCGACACCTGCAGCGAACACGAACGCGTCCAACACGTGGCACACCGCGGTGGCGATCCACCACAGCTTGCCCGGCGGCTTTGGCTGTTGCGGCTGCTGCAGCCACGACTGCGGTGACATGCTCGGTGGATTCGTCCCCTGTGACGGTTCGTTCATGTGCGAGACGCTAACCGAGTTCGGAGCCGAAAAGTCTTTGTCCACAGGTGAACTCCGGCCTCGCCAACTCCCGGCTCAGAAGACCTTGCCAGGGTTGAAGATGCCCTGCGGGTCCAGCGCGGCCCTGACCGCGCGCTGCATGGCGATGACGTGCGGGCCGAGTTCACGTGCGACGCCCGGCATCTTGAGCAGGCCGACTCCATGCTCCCCGGTGACCGTGCCGCCGAGCTTCAGGCACTCGTCGATGATCCGGTCGAAGGCCGCCTGCGCACGCTCGCGCTCTTCTTCGTCGTCGTGCCCGGCCACCATCAGCGGGTGCAGGTTGCCGTCGCCGGCATGCGCGACGCTGGCGATGGTGATCCCGACCTCCGCCGAGATCTGCTCGATCCGGCGCAGCATCTCCGGCACGTGCTCTTTGGCCACCACGATGTCCTCGGTGAGCAGCGGACCCTTGCGTTCCATCGCCGGGTACGCCAGCCGCCGAGCGGCCATCATCGCGTCGGCCTCTTCGGCATCCGCCGTCTCGGCGACGAAGGTCGCTCCCCCGTCTCGAAGGCGGCGACCATCTCCCGCGCCGCTGCCACTCCCGCTTCGCCCGGTTCGTCGACCTTGCCGATCAGCACGACGTTCGCCTCGGACGCCAGGCCCATGCCGGTCATCTCGTCGACGGCCTCCAGGCAGATCCGGTCGACGATCTCCAATGCCGACGGCGTCAGCCCGCGCGCCGCCACGTCCCGCACCGCGACGCCGGCATCGACGATGCTGTCGAAGTAGCCGAGCACGGTTCGCCCCGGGTCGGGCAACGGCCGCAGCTTCACGGTGATCTCGGTGACGATGCCGAGCGTTCCTCGGACCCGACGAACAGGCCGGCCAGATCGAGTCCTGCCACGCCTTTCGCCGTACGGCGTCCGAGCCGCACCACCTCACCCGTGCCGGTCACCACCTCGAGACCGATCACGTAGTCGCGCGTCACGCCATACTTGACGCAACACACGCCGCCGGCGTTGGTCGCGACGTTGCCGCCGATCGTCGACCAGGGCGAGCTGGCCGGATCCGGCGGATACCAAAGTCCTTGCTCGGCAACGGTTTTGCGCAGATCGTCATTGACGACGCCGGGTTGCACGACCGCGATCCGCTCGAGCGGATTGACCTCGAGCACCGCGTCCATCTTCTCCAGGCAGACGACGACGCAGCCCGCGATGGAGTTCGCGCCACCGGACAGTCCGGTGCCCGCCCCTCGCGGCACCAGCGGCACGTTGTGCTCCAGCGCCCAGCGCACCGTCCGCTGCACGTCGTTGGTGCTCGTCGCCCGCACGACCGCGAGCGGTGCGCTGTATGGCGCCCACTCCGCCTCGTCGTGCACATAGGACCCGACCACGTCGGGGTCGGTCAGGACTCGGGCGCGATCCAGGCGGTCGATCAGGTCGTCGATTACGGACATGCGCCTCACGCTAGCCCGCCGGGTCGTGACCCGATCAGCGTGGGACGAGGGTGATGCCGATCGCGGTGAAGAGGCCGCCGGCGACGCGGTCGATGGTCCGCTGCAGTCGCCGGTATGCCGCAACGACCGGCTGCGCGCCGGCGCACCAGCTGACGACGGCGAACCACACGACGGCCATCGCGAGCATCACGGCCAACACACCGATCCGGACCGCAACTCCTTCGTGCCGTGGCATCAACGTGGCGAAGAGCGCACCGAAGAAGACGAGCGCCTTCGGGTTCGCGAGATTGGTGAAAACGCCCAGTCGCCAATACTTTCCGGCGCCCGGACCCTGCTCCTGTATGACGTCATGACCGGCCTTGCGTGATGACCACAGGATGTGGACGCCATACCCGATCAGCAACACCGCACCGACGCTGCGCACCACCAGGTAGAGGTGCTCGTAGCGCGCCAGCAATGCACTGAGCCCGCACATCGCGAGCGTCGCCCAACAGGCGATGCCGCAGACGACGCCGAAGCCGACTCGCAGCCCGGCCGAGCGCCCATGGGAGGCCGAGGTGCGAAGCACCGCAAGGAAATCCGGCCCCGGGCTGATCACGGCCACCAGCCAGGCAAGAAGCAGCGGAAGAACAATGAGCACCTGAATCACCCGATCATCGGAGAGGTCATGACGACGGTGGCGTCGGCCGGCTCGGAGCTCGTCCGGTAGGAGTGGGCCACATCGCCGGGGAATGCGAGCAGGTCCCCCGTGCCGAGGTCGACGAGGTCGTCGCTCGGCCCCGCGGACAGCTTGCCCGAGGCGACCATGAGGTGTTCGAGCGTGCCGGTCGCGTGCGGCACCCCGTCATACGTTGTGTGCGCGGGTAGCCGCAGCCGCCAGATCTCGACCTGGTGACCGCCGCTGACTCGGCGCAGCATCTCCTGCTGCGACTCGTCGGATGCGGCCGTCGCCCGCACCACCACCGGCTCAGTCGGAGCCGTCGGAACCAGCAGGTCGGTGAGCGGTATGCCGAGCGCGACCGCCACGGCGTCGAGGGTGTCGATCGTCGGATTCGATCGACCGGACTCCATCCCGGACAGCGTCGCCTTCGACAGACCCGCTCGTCGAGCGAGCTCCGACGCGGACATCCCGCGCTGCTCCCGGCGCAGCCGGAGCTGCGCGCCGACGGATGTCGCGATACTGGAGGATGTCGCCATGCGTTCACTATATCGAACGCATTGATCTTTATAAAGTGGTTTGATCTCGGGTCGAGCCGGTCACATCTTCGACGCCCGCTTCGTCGTCACCGCAGAGCCCCTCCATCCGAAGGAACTGCCATGACCGCACTCGACGCGCCGCCGCGCAAAGACCACCCGCCGACCACGACCCGGCCCCGGCTGAACCTGACGGTGATGTGCCTGGCCGGCTTCATGATCCAGGTCGACGTAACCATCGTGAATGTCGCGCTGCCCCGTATTCAGGCCGGGCTCCAACTGAACGGCGGCGGGCTGCTGTGGGTCGTGACGGCATACGCCTTGAGCCTGGCAGCCTGCATCCCCGTCGCCGCTGCGCTCGGCGATCGGTTCGGCCACCGCCCGGTGTTCCTCACCGGAGTCGCCGTATTCACTGTCGCGTCGGTCGGTTGCGCTCTGGCCGGAACTGGTCTCGCGCTGGTCATCGCCCGAGCTGCTCAGGGAGCCGGCGGGGCGGCGATGCTGGCCCTCACTCTGTCGATCATCACCGAGTCCTACACCGGTGACGGACGTGCAGGGGCCATCGGCACCTGGGCCGCCGTCGGTGGCACCGGGTTCGGGGTCGGTCCGGTGGTTGGTGGACTGCTTCTGTCGGTGACCGGTTGGTCGTCGGTGTTCTGGGTCAATGTGCCGGTCGGGATCTTCGCCTTCGTCGGCGCTCTCGTCGCCGTCCCGAGATCACACCCCAGCGAGCACCGCCTCGATGTTCTCGGCGCGACTCTGTGCGCCGGCGGTCTGGTGGCGTTGAGCTTCGGACTCACCCGGTCGAGCGCACACCCATGGTCATCGTTGCTTGTGGCCGGTCCGGTGCTGTCCGGCGTGGCCCTGCTTCTCGCCTTCAGCGGGTGGCAGCGTCGGGCGGCATACCCGATGGCGCCCCCTGCCCTCCTTCGGATCCGCGGCTTCGCACCGGCCGTCGTCGTGTATCTCGCGGCGTATGCCGCCTTCGGCGGAATCCTCTTCTTCTGCACGCTTCTCTACCAGGACGTCGCAGGCTGGTCGGTGCTGCGCACCGGGCTGTCGTGGCTCTTCATGAACGTGCCGTTCCTCGTCGTGGCCCAGTGCAGTGCCGCCCTACAGCGTCGGCTGAGCGCCCGGACGCAGGTCACCGCAGGCTGCCTGGGGGCGGCTGCCGGTGCGGCGACTCTCACCGTGGTGACCGTCACCACGCCGTTCGCGGTGACGGCCGTTGCCTTCGTCCTGGCCGGTGCCGGGTTCGGTGCGTTGGTCCCGGTGCTGACCCACGTCGCCATGGCGGAGGTACCGTCACGACTGTCCGGCATCGCCTCCGGGTTGCTGAACTCCGCCCGCCAGGTCGGGACCTCGATCGGGCTGGCCGTGCTGGGGTATGTCGCCGCCGCTCGGACGCTCTCCGCGTGGCATCGGCTGCCGGGACATCTCGCGCGCGCAGCGGAGGCGGACGTGGTCTCCGGCCGCGTCTCCTCTGTCGGTCATGCGCTCGGTTCGGCCTACCGTCAGCCGGCCGTGACATCGTTCGAGCAGGGTTACCACTGGGCAGTCGGCGTCGGCGCCGTGCTGCTGGCACTGGGCGCCGCGGTCGCCTGGTGTGCGTTCCCGACCCGCGCCGAGCCTGTCGAGAGCACTCGTGCTCCCAGCGAAGGAGGTCTCGCATGAGCAACGACCAGGAGTGGCTTGCCGAGCGGTTCGAGCAGAACCGGGCATACCTGCGGGAAGTCGGCTACCGGCTGCTCGGGTCGCGGGTCGATGCCGAGGACGCAGTGCAAGAGACGTGGCTGCGATTGAGCCGCTCCGACGCCGCGGCGATCCGCAACCTGACCGCATGGTTGACCACGGTGGTCAGCCGCGTCTGCCTCGACCGACTCCGTGACCGCGCCGCTCACCCGGAACAACCGCTCAGCGTGGAGGTCCCGGCGCTCACGCTCGCCGCAGACCTCGAGGATGCCGGAGCAGCCGCTCTCTCCCGCAGAGTGACCGAGCCTCCGGCGACGCGGACAGCGGACCCCGCGGAGCGCGCGGTGCTGGCGGACTCGGTCGGCATCGCCCTCGTCGTCGTCCTCGACACGTTGTCCCCGGACGAGCGCGTCGCCCTCGTTCTGCACGACACGTTCGGTCTGCCCTTCGACCAGATCGCTCAGCTGCTGGACATCAGCCCCGTCACCGCCCGGCAACTGGCCAGCCGGGGCCGCCGGCGCGTCCGAGCGGTCGAGCCGAGCCGGTCGACGCCGGCACCACGCGCGCAGCGCGCCGTCGTCGACGCGTTCTTCGCCGCCGCGCACGATGGAGACTTCGAGGCTCTCGTGGAACTGCTCCACCCCCACGCCGTCCTGCGTGCCGACGGCGGCGGCCAACGGGCCGAGGTCTCGGCGATCATCCACGGCCGCGACGCCATCGCCCGGCGGGCGGCGATGTTCGACCGGCCCGGTGCGATGCTGCTCCCGGTGCTCGCCAACGGGCTGCCGGCCGTGGTGGTGCTGGAGCGCGCGGCCTCGGTGTCCGTCATGGCCTTCACGGTCGCCCTCAGCACCGCGATGGACGCCCGCATTCGCCGGGTCGACATCCTGCTCGACCCGGAACGACTCGCCCGGCTCGACCCGGGCCTGTTGTCCGTTGCCGGGACCGGGATCCCCGCGGTGACCCTCTGATCCGGCGGGTGGTCAGTCGGGCTGGTGCTCCGGAGCGTCGGCGATCGCCTCGCGAATGACCGACCAGGCGATGGATGACGAATAACCTTTGCGCGCAAGCATTCCCGCGAGCCGCCGCGTCTGAACTGTTGCGTCAAGACCGTGCATGGCGCGCAGCTTCTTGTCTGCCAGCGCGCGAGCCCGATCACGCTCGTCCTCGTCGTCGATCGTCTCGAGCTGCTCGTCGATGACCTCGGAGGCAATCCCCTTGCGGCGCAGCTCCTGAGCGATCGCCCGACGGCCGAGTCCGCGACTCGCCTGCTGGGAACGAAGAGTGCTGGCGGCATACGCCTCGTCATCGATCAGGCCGACTTCTTCCAAGCGGTCAAGCACCGCGCTCGCAACGTCGTTGTCGCATTCGCGTTCTCGTAGCTTGTCGGCAAGCTGCTTGCGGCTGCGCGGCGCGGCGGCCAGCTGACGCAGCACGATCTTGCGGGCCACTTCGTATGGATCCGCGTCCGTGCCCTGCTTGTCCGGTGGTGGCTCACGATCATTGCGGGCCTGCCGCGCCGTACGCCGTTCTCCACTTTTCGACGCGCCGCCCGAGCCGCGCCGACGCGGCTGTGCAACACCCGTGGCGTCCTCGTCGCGTGGCGGCTGAGCGGCCGAGCCGGCCCACGGGCCGACGATGACCTCCGCCGGATCGACGAAGTCCGGTGGTGAATCAGGTGCACTGTCAAAGGGATTCATCGTCTTCAGAGCACCTCACTTCGGAGCCAGGTTTCCGTCATACGGGAGGAACATCTTGGCCGTCGGTCGGCTCGTGGTCCCCGAGTCGATCGACGGCCGAGATGAGGATCAGAAGTCGACCGCTGCAGCCACCGGGGCAATTGCCGGTGCATCCGCTTCTTCGGCCGGCACATCGACCCGCGGACCGACACCCAGCTTTTCCTTGATCTTCTTCTCCAGTTCGTCGGCGAGATCGGGGTTGTCCCGCAGGAAACCGCGGGCGTTCTCCTTGCCCTGGCCGAGCTGATCGCCCTCGTAGGTGTACCAAGCGCCGGCCTTGCGGACGAAGCCCTGCTCGACGCCCATGTCGATCAGGCCGCCCTCGCGCGAGATGCCCTGGCCGTAGAGGATGTCGAACTCCGCCTGCTTGAACGGCGGAGCCACCTTGTTCTTGACCACCTTGACGCGGGTCCGGTTGCCGACCGCGTCGGTGCCGTCCTTCAGCGTCTCGATGCGGCGCACGTCCAGGCGAACCGAGGCGTAGAACTTCAGCGCCTTGCCCCCGGTCGTCGTCTCGGGCGAGCCGAACATGACGCCGATCTTCTCGCGCAACTGGTTGATGAAGATCGCAGTGGTGCCGGTGTTGTTGAGCGCACCGGTGATCTTGCGCAGCGCCTGCGACATCAGCCGTGCCTGCAGGCCGACGTGGCTGTCGCCCATCTCGCCCTCGATCTCGGCGCGCGGAACGAGTGCGGCCACGGAGTCGATGACGATGACGTCGAGGGAACCGGACCGGATCAGCATGTCGGCAATCTCGAGTGCCTGCTCACCGGTGTCGGGCTGGCTGACCAGGAGCGCATCGGTGTCGACACCGAGCTTCTGGGCGTATTCGGGGTTGAGCGCATGCTCGGCGTCGATGAAGGCCGCAATGCCGCCGTTGCGCTGCGCGCTGGCGACGGCGTGCAGGGCGACCGTGGTCTTACCGGAGGACTCCGGTCCGTAGATCTCCACCACGCGGCCACGCGGCAGCCCACCGATGCCGAGCGCGACATCGAGCGCGATGGCGCCGGTGGGAATCACGTCGATCGGCGCCCGGACTTCATCGCCCAGGCGCATGACCGCGCCCTTGCCGTGAGCCTTCTCGATCTGCGACAGGACGGTGTCCAGCGTCTTGAGTTTGTTGTCTGCGGCGTTCGCCGTTTTTGCTGCCATCTTCGGCACTCCTTCAAGAGAGTTCGTGGGTGGGTCGCGTCCACCGGCGACCGTCCGCGGCCCGCCAGTGCAGGTCGAGCCTTGGAACGTGTCAGACGCTAGATCCCCGCACCGACAACCCGATATGCATCGTCCGTGCACTTGTGGACAACGGGTCGTCGTTCGAGGACTTGTGGATGAGCCTAGCCCAGTTACCCGAACATCCGTACGAAGGTTTGCGGCGTGGCGTGTCGCCCTTCCAGGCCCGGGGCCACCGCCCTTCTCAAGGGTGCAGGTGCGCACCCTTGAGGATCTTGTCGATGCCGTTCTTGGGGCCGTGCACCGCGACGCCGACGAGGTTCAGCTCCTCAGCCGGCACCTCCGCGGTGGTCGCACGGTTGGCGGCGTCATACCCGGTCTTGAACATCTCCTCCGTGTAGATCGCCGGCCGCAGGCCGCGCGAGACCGCGCGACTTCGAGCATTCGACAGGTCGCGCGCGCCGCCCTCGAAGACGAGCACCGGCATACCGAGCAACGGCAGGTAGGTGCCGCCGTCACCATCGCGGTACGGCTCCCCCACCAGGTCAGGATTCGCGGCCGCGATCCCGGCGGCCAGGAAGGCCGTGACGTTCATGCGCTGCCAGGCAGCGAGGTCGTCGCGCAGCAGGATCGCGATCTTCGTCGCGAACGGCGGTGTCAGCAGGTCGGTGGTGGTCTCGTGGTCGATGACGTCATGCATGCCGCCATCGTCCGCGCGGTCATGGCGCCCGGTCTTGTACAAAAATGATCCCGAGCCGACCGCAGCGCCGAGGTGTACGACGGCCGGTCCGGGCACCCGCCCACGGGGGTGCCTCGGATGATCTCCCACCATCGTGCGTGGGCACTGGTGGATCAGGAGTATTCGTCCTCGTGCCGCAGCTGATGAGTCGTCGCCCAGCGGGTTGCCTGGTCCCGCGTCGGCGACGCCGGCGAGTCCAGCAGGCAGACTCCGCAACGCGCATACCAAGAGTCATCCACCTGCCAGGCGTGAATCTCGCCCGCCTTCACCCATTTGGGATCCCAGTCCACTTCGAAGGCGTACAGGATCTCGGCTGAGATCCCCTGAACGAGGTTCATGCGCAGGTCGTCCGGAAGATCGCGCCCTGCCATCCCCAACTGCACGTCGATCTCGGTGCGGATGTTGTGTTCGAGAAGCTCTACGACCCGTTGTGCGCGCAACGACTCCTGTGGGTCACGTGTCATGGCCTCCATCATGTCCGGTCTCCGTCGACCGGGCTCATGACATCGAGGCGCGAAAACTGCCGGGCGACGTGCGCAACAGTCTGCGGAAGTGCCGGTGGAAGTGCGCCTGGTCGTAAAACCCGGTGGCGACCGCCACCGCCGCGGCAGGCTCCCCGTCGAGCAATCTGCGACGCGCCAGATCGAGCCGACGTCCGGTGACATACCGGTGCGGGGGTATGGCGAATTCCCTTGTGAAGCAACGGATCAGGTATGCCGGGCTGACACCCAGCAGCGTCGCCAGCTCCTCAACCGACGGCGCGCCGACCGGGTCGGCGTCGAGCACGTCGCGGGCCTGCCGGGCGATCCATGCGCGACGGGTCGCACATGTCCGAGCCGCCTCGGGCCGACCGGCGAGGTGCCATCGCAACGCTTCCGCGACAAGCGCCAGATGGGACTCGGCCGCTGACCGATCGGCTGCCGAGAGCGCATCGTCCAAGGCCGAAACCGACTGTCGCAGTGATGAATCCAGCACCAGCGGTGAATCGACGCACGGGCCGATGAGTCGCTCCGGCAGGACCGATTCCTCGAGGTAGACGACCCGCTTGCGGAAGCCGTTCGACGTCAACGGATGACCATCGTGAGTCACGTGCGGCGGCAGCAGTGTCACGCCCACACCCGCGTCCGCTCGGTCGCGGTGTCGGTCAACGTCATACCCGATGAAGCCGTCGTCGACGATCAGCAGCGTCCAGGCGTCGTGCGTGTGCGCGGGATAGCTGTGGTCCGCCCAGGATGCGTGCAGCACCTCGCGGATTCCGGCGACGCCGGGGTCCCAGGCGCGCACCCGATCCTGCGGAGCTTGCGGCATACGTCTGAATCTACCGGCCCAGCGATCTGCCGAATCACAGCTTCTCGGGCGTGGGTTGGTCAGCTGTTGCGGCGCTCCCGGATGGGTAGGTCGCGGCCCAGCCGGCGTTCCTCGGGGATCTGCAGGTCGTCGCATACGGCCAACCAGATCTCCCGGAATTTGATGCCATCGACGATCGCCTCGTCCGGGGTGCGGTTACCCAGGACCTGCAGGACGTGGCTGTTGCCGAGAACTCCGGCGTATGCCGAGCCGAACTCGTCGGCCATCAGCCGCCTGTACTCCGAATGCTTCACTCCACCAGGGTAGGTGCCGCGCGGCGTGCCGTGTGCCACGCCAACGCTGGCGCATCCTTGGTGACCGCGGCCCTCAGTTGCTCGCGCCGGACCGTGGCCGCGGAAGGCTACCGGCACGTAAGTTGGTCGATCATGGCTATCGATCGACTGCAGAACAAGCGAGTCCTCATCACCGGCGGTGCCCGCGGCATCGGTGCCGCGCTGGCCGGACGGCTGGCCGAACGCGGCGCCCGAGTCGCGTTGGCCGGACTGGAGCCGGACCTCCTCGAAGGCGTCGCTCACGAGGTCGGCGGGCCGTGGCGCGAGCTGGACGTCGCCGACCGCGAGCAGGTCGACACGGTCGTCGGTGAGCTGGTCGACGAGCTGGGCGGCCTGGACATCGTCATCGCGAATGCCGGTATCGCCAAACAGCTTCCGCTCGTCGGTGGTGATCCGGAGGTGATGGAGCGCACGCTCGCGGTCAACACGCTCGGCACCTATTACACGCTGCGCGCCGCTGCCCCGCACATCGCCCATGAAGGCGGCTACGCGCTTGCGACATCGTCACTCGCGGCGGCCGTGCACGCGCCCCTGATGGGTGCCTACTCCGCATCGAAGGCTGCTGTCGAGGCGATCGGCAACACGTTGCGCTGGGAGCTGCACGGCACCGGCGCCCGCGTCGGTGTCGCCTACTACGCCGAACTGGACACCGACATGACCAGCCGCGGCTTCAGCACCCGGGCCGGCTCGACGCTGCTGGGCGGCCGTAAGTCGGCCACCGTGATCACCCCGCTGTCGGCGGCGATCAACGCACTGGAGCGTGGGATCAGCCGGAGGTCGCGCTTTATCTGGGCGCCATGGTGGATCGCGCCGCTGCTGCCTGGCCGGATGATCGCGCAACGCGTTGCGGAGCTGAAGCCGATGCCGGACCTGAAGCGTGCACTGCAACTGGCGCGCGAGGAGCAGACGGATTTCACCACCGCACAACCGAATTCGCGGATCGAGGGCAAGGTATGACGGAACGTGTCCGCCCCGGGACGTGGCGGACGAACGGGCCACTCGCGGCAGGGTTCGCCCAGCTCGCCGGTCGCGTTACCCGCACTGCGCCGCCGGCAATCTTCACCGTGCTGGGTCGCGGTCGGCGGACGTTCTGGGGCTGGCTGGCTTTCGCCGGGACCCTGATGCCCTTCGGATCACTGCCCCGCAGCGACAGCGAGCTGGTCATCCTGCGGGTCGCGCACCTGCGCGGCAGTGACTATGAAGCCGCGCACCATCGGTCGATCGCGCGTCGTGCGGGACTGACCGGGGACCAGATCGAACAGCTGCTGAGCGCCGGGCCCGAGGCGTCATACTTCACCGACCGGCAGCAGACCCTTATCGCCGCCACCGACGAACTCATCGCCGACGACGACCTCTCCGACCCGACCTGGGAACGCCTCCACGATCACTTGGACGACCGCGGCTGCGTCGAATTCCTTTTGCTCGCAGGCCATTACCGCATGCTCGCCACCGCCCTGCACACCATGCGAATAGAGCCCGACCAACCAAGGTGACTAACAAGGCACGGCAATCGGCCACCAGACGAGGCGACCCGAACGGGGAGCCGACTGCGTCGTCGGCCCGGGCCTATGGAGGAGCGGAGCGCTAGCGGAGCGACGGAGTGAAACCGGGACGGCGGCGTAGCCGGCGACCATCAAGGCGACCATACGCACCCTGGCGACGCGGCCGGCACCGCCCAGGTGACCGAACGACGACCCGGCCACGGTCTCGATACGCGGCTCGTTCCTCGCCGCTACTCGACCCGCAGAGTGTCGGAGGGTGATGGGAAGCTAGGCGTGCGATGACTGACGACGTCCTGGAGCGCTTCTCCCCTGCCACGCGTGCGTGGTTCGAGGGGTCGTTCAGCGCGCCCACGCCGGCGCAGGTCGGAGCATGGGACGCGATCAGCAAGGGCAACCACACGCTGGTCGTGGCGCCGACCGGGTCGGGCAAGACACTGTCGGCATTCCTGTGGGCGATCGATCGTATGGCGGCAACACCGGCGCCCGACCAAGTCCTCAGACGCTGCCGGGTGCTCTACGTGTCACCGATGAAGGCGCTCGCCGTCGACGTGGAGCGCAACCTACGGTCGCCACTGGTCGGCATCCAGCACGCGGCCGACCGGCTCGGGGTGCCGAAGCCGGACGTCACGGTGTCGGTCCGGTCCGGCGACACGCCTGCGAATGAACGGCGCGCGTTCGCCCGGCGCCCGACCGACATTCTGATCACCACGCCCGAGTCGCTGTTCCTGCTGCTGACGTCCGCGGCTCGCGAAGCCCTCGCCGGTGTCGAGACGGTGATCATCGACGAGGTGCACGCGGTCGCCGGCACCAAGCGCGGAGCGCATCTGGCGCTCTCGCTGGAGCGGCTTGACGCCATACTCCCGAAACCGGCGCAGCGCATCGGGCTGTCCGCGACGGTGCGCCCGGTGGAAGAGGTGGGGCGATACCTGGCCGGTGGACGCCCGGTGACCACGGTGCAGCCGCCGGCCGAGAAGTCCTGGGACCTCGAGGTCGTCGTGCCGGTGGCGGACCTGACCGAGCTCGGCCGGGTGACCGACAATGTCACTGGACCTTCCGCGGATCCGGTTGAGCGAGCGTCGATCTGGCCGCACGTCGAGGAGCGCATCGTCGACCTCATCGCGCAACACCGATCCACGATCGTCTTCGCCAACTCGCGCCGACTGGCCGAGCGGTTGACCGCCCGGTTGAACGAGATCTGGGCCGAGCGGAACGAAGCGCCCGATGACCCGCCGGAAGGGTCGGAGGACGGTGCGGGGTCCCCGCGAAGTATCGGAGCGAGGGACGAGCGGAGAACTTCGTGGGGTGCAGGGGCACCGGCCCAAGTGATGGCGCAGGCAGGCCAATCCACCGGCGCACCAGGGGTTTTGGCGCGCGCACACCACGGGTCGGTCAGCAAGGAGCAACGCGGCGAGATCGAGGACGCACTGAAGTCCGGTCGGCTGCCGGCGGTCGTCGCGACGAGTTCGCTCGAACTCGGCATCGACATGGGGCTGGTCGATCTCGTGATACAGGTCGAGTCGCCGCCGAGCGTTGCGAGCGGCCTGCAGCGGGTCGGCCGCGCCGGACACCAGGTGGGCGCGGTAAGTCGCGGGGTACTTTTCCCGAAGTTCCGCGGCGACCTGGTGCAGACCTGCGTCGTGGTCGACCGGATGAAGGCCGGGATGATCGAATCCCTTGCGGTTCCTAACAATCCGGTCGATGTGCTGGCCCAGCAGATCGTCGCGATGTGCGCGTTGGACGACTGGTCGGTTGACGACCTCGAGCAGCTCACACAGCGGGCCGCGTCGTTCGCCAGCCTGCCGCGCAGCATCCTGGAGTCGGTGCTCGACATGCTTGCCGGCCGCTACCCGTCCGACGACTTCGCCGAGTTGCGACCCCGCATCGTGTGGGACCGCATCACCGGCACGCTCAGCGGTCGCCGCGGCGCACAGCGTCTCGCCGTCACCAGCGGCGGCACCATCCCCGATCGTGGCCTGTATGGCGTCTTCCTCGCCGCCGGCGAGGGGCCTGGCCGCCGGGTCGGTGAGCTCGACGAGGAGATGGTCTACGAGTCTCGTGTCGGAGACATCTTCACCCTCGGCACCACCAGTTGGCGGATCGAGGACATCACGCACGACCAGGTTCGGGTGACTCCGGCACCCGGCCAGCCGGGCAAGCTCCCGTTCTGGAAGGGAGACTCCCAAGGCCGTCCACTCGAACTCGGTGCAGCCGTAGGGCAATTCATCCGTGAGCTGATCGCGCTGCCGGACGAGGAAGCGCGGGCGCGAGTCCACGACACCGGCCTCGACCAGTGGGCCGCGGACAACCTCTTCGCCTACCTGCGCGAGCAGCAGGAGTCGACCGGACAGGTGCCGCACGACAAGGCGATCGTCATCGAGCGATTCCGCGACGAGCTCGGCGACTGGCGGGTCGTCGTCCATTCCCCGTATGGCGCACCGGTCCACGCACCGTGGGCGCTTGCCATCGCGGCCCGGATGCGCGAGCGCTTCGGGGTCGAGGTGCAGGCGATGCACGGCGACGACGGGATCGTGCTGCGGCTGCCCGACTCCGACCCGGAGACCGATGCCACCGCGGCAGCGCAGCTGGTTGAGTTGATCGTGCAGGACCCGGACGAGGTCGCGGAGATCGTGACGTCGGAGATCGGCGGATCTGCTTTGTTCGCAGCGAGATTCCGTGAGTGCGCGGCTCGCGCCCTGCTGCTGCCGCGGCGCAACCCGGGCCGACGACAGGCGCTGTGGCAGCAACGGCAACGCTCGGCACAACTGCTGGAAGTCGCGTCTCGCTTTCCGTCATTCCCGATCGTGCTGGAGGCCGTGCGCGAGTGCGTCCAGGACGTCTTCGACGTGCCGGGCCTGGTGCAGCTGATGCGGGACATCACCGCTCGCCGGATCAGGATCGTCCAGGTCGACACCACCAGCCCGTCGCCGTTCGCCACCAGCCTGCTCTTCGGCTACGTCGCCCAGTTCCTCTACGAAGGCGACTCGCCGCTGGCCGAACGACGTGCCGCTGCTCTCGCACTCGACCCGTCGCTGTTGGCCGATCTGCTCGGCACCGGCGAAGGTGCATCGCTGCGCGATCTGCTTGATTCCCAGGTGGTTTCGGAGGTTGAGCAGCAACTGCAACGACTGGTGCCCGAGCGGCACTCCCGCGACGCGGAGGACGTCGCCGATCTGGTGCGAGTCCTCGGCGTGCTCACCCAGGAGCAGATCGAGCAACGTACCCGCGAGGAGTCGCGCGCGGAGGTTGCCGGCTGGCTGCACGACCTGGTCGCCGCACGCCGGCTGATCGAAGTCCGCTGGTCCGACACCATCGGCTACGCCGCGATCGAGGACGCCGCCCGGCTGCGAGACGCACTCGGGCTGGCACTTCCGGCCGGCATACCGGCGGTTTTCCTGGAGCCCACCGAGGACCCGTTGGGCGAGCTGGTGGCGCGTTACGCGCGAACACATGCCCCGTTCCCGGAGACCGAGGTCGCCGCCGCGCTGGGGATCGGCCGCGCCGTCGCGCACGACACCTTGCGCCGTCTGGTGTCCAGCGGCCGATTGGTCGAGGGTGAGCTGCGCCCGACCGAGCTCGGCGGCGGCGTGCACGGTGTCGACTTCGCCGATCCGGAAGTTCTGCGCACCATCAAGCGGCGCTCGCTGGCGTCGCTGCGGGCCGAGGTCGAGCCGGTCCCTGCCGGGGACCTGGCGTCGTTCCTACCGGCTTGGCAGAACGTCGGCGGTGGCCTGCGCGGCACCGACGGACTGCTGCGAGCGATCGAGCAACTGTGCGGGGCCAGGGTGCCCGCAAGTGCTCTGGAGACGCTGATCCTGCCGGAGCGCGTTGCGTCATACCACCCGGGGATGCTGGACGAGCTGATGGCGGGCGGCGAGGTCGTCTGGCAAGGACACGCGGCGCTGCCCGGCGACGACGGTTGGGTGTCGCTGCACCTGACCGACACCGCACCACTGACGCTGGCCGCGCCGGACGACACTGTGGACCTCACGCCGGTGCACCAGGAGATGCTCACTGCCCTCGACAGCGGTGGCTCCTTCTTCTTCCGCGCCCTCGCCGACATGGTCAACACGACAGACGCCCGTAGCTCCGACGCCGAACTGCAGTCGCAGCTCTGGGACCTGATCTGGTCCGGGCGGGTCAGCGGTGACACGTTCGCGCCGCTTCGCGCGCTGTTGGCCGGTGGCCGAACGGCCCACAAGGCCCGCGCCCAAGGTCCACGACAGAGCCGGCACGGACGCATCGGTGCCGGGTTGCGCGGATCCCGCAGCGGCCTGGCACGCCCGACCTCGGCACAACGCTCCGCGCCACCGTCAGTATCCGGGCGATGGTCGCGACTGCCCTCGCTCGAAACAGACCAGACAGCAAGGGCTTTCGCACTCGCCGAGGTGCTGCTCGATCGCCACGGCATCGTCACTCGGGGAGCCGTGCAAGCGGAGTCGGTCACGGGTGGCTTTGCCACCGTCTACCGCGTGCTGGCCGCCGCCGAGGAGACCGGCCGAGTTCGCCGCGGCTATTTCATCGAGGGTCTGGGCGCCGCGCAGTTCGGCAGTGCCGGTGCCGTCGACCGCCTGCGCGCGGCCGGCAGGTCTGCGGCCACGCCACCACGTAACCCGTGGGACATCGCGCCCACCCAGCCCGACACTGCAACAGTGCTGGCCGCGGCCGACCCGGCGAACCCGTTCGGTGCAGCACTCCCCTGGCCGGACCGCGAGGGAGACGGCCCGGACCACCGGCCGAGTCGTCGGGCGGGTGCCATGGTCGTACTCGTGGAGGGCGAGCTGAGCCTCTTCGTGGAGCGCGGCGGTCGCAAGGTCCTGACGTTCACCGATGACTCCGGCCGACTGGCCGCAGCCGCCGCCGCTCTGGCACGAACCGTCGTGCTGCCGCCCGACAGCCGCGGCACGCCACGACTGCGCGGGCTCACCGTCGAGAGCATCGACGGCAAGCCCGCGCTGGGGTCGGACCATTTGTTGGCAGTTTCGTTGACCGACAACGGTTTTCACGTGACGCCCAAGGGGCTGCGCATCCGCCGTTAGCTAGTTCGACACGTCCCGGCGACGGAGGATGAAGCCGACCAGCGCCACACCGACCACGGCATACAGCACCAGGCGCAACGCCAACGAGACGCCCGTGACCGTCGCGGTCTCGGGGGCGATGACATACCGGAGCAGCAGCCCCGGGAACCAGTGCGAGCCGAACGACAGGTTGTCGCCGAGGACGTTCTCGATCGGTCCGGCCCACAGGATGCCCACGCCGAGACCGACAGCCACCGACCGGGTGAGGATGCCGATCAACGTGCCGAGCAATCCCCACCCGATCACGAAGACCATCACGCCGAGGTAGTCGTCGCCGGCCATCCGCAGCGAGGTGCCATTCAGCCAGGAGCCGGTGTCGATGCCCTGGCCGGGCGCCATGATGTATGCCGTCACCAGCCCGGCCACGAACAGCACCGCGACGATGACCGCGCTGATCGCGATCCGAGCACCGAAGGTGCCGGCCGCGAGGGTCAGGCGACGCGGCTGTTGCAACAGCGAAGCCCGCCAGGTGCCGCGTGCGAAGGATCCGGCACTCATGCCGACGAACACCGCGAGGATGAGCACCGAGGTGAACGCGGCGGCCGTCCGAACCGCCAGCGTGCCGCCGCCGGACTCGCCGAGCGCCTGGATGCTGATGCCAGCGGGCGCCCGCTGGGGGCGGTGTTGATCATGACGACCGTCAGCACGGCCGAATAGACAACGGTGGCCGACAACGCGATGAGCCAGATTCGCTTGCTGGACAACCGAATCCATTCCGCCACGAACGCGCGTGCTAGTGCCGGCGCGTTGGCCTTACGAGTCGAGGGGCTCAGCGACTCCACTTCAGTGCGGGCGGTCGTGCGTGTGCTCGTGTGCGTGCTCATGACCTGGTTCCTGTTCCGACCAGGTCGAGAACCCGGTCTTCAAGTGATTGCTTCTGGTGGTGCAGCTCGACGAGGTGGATCCCGCTCTCCGCCGCGTTGCGATTGATCCGGCCGGCCAGCAGGGCCGGGTCGACGTTTCCGACGTCGACGGCGAACCCATCCGTTCGGCGTTCGACGGTCAACCCCTGCGTGCTCAACATCCGGTGCAGTTCGTCGTCCTCCGCCGGACCGCCGCTGCGCAGCAGAATCACTTCGGGACGAGACGTCGGCAGCTCCGTCAGCGGCCCGGAGTAGCGCAAGCCGCCCTGGTCCAGCACGATCACCCGATCGCAGATGTGCTCCAGCTCGGCCAGCAGGTGCGAGGAGATCAGCACCGTTCGGCCGTCGGCCGCGATGCGCCGGACCATTGCCCGGATGTCGCGCATGCCAGCCGGGTCGACTCCGTTGGTCGGCTCGTCGAGGATCACCAGCTGGGGATCGCTCAGCAACGCGGCGCCGATGCCGAGCCGCTGCTTCATGCCGAGTGAGTATGACGAGAACGAATCCCCTTCTCGTCCTTGCAGACCCACCAACTCGAGCACATCCGGTATGCCGGACAGGTCGTGCCCTCCGAGCCGTGCGAAGTACTCCAGGTTGCCCTGCCCGGACAGGTTGCCGAAGAAGGCCGGGCCTTCGATCAGCGCACCAACCTGTGGCAGGTAGTCAGCCGGCCGGGACAGGTCGTGACCGAGGACTGTTCCGCGGCCAGCGCTCGGACGGACGAGGCCGAGCAGCATCGACATGATGGTGGTCTTGCCGGCACCGTTCGGGCCGATCAGCCCGGTGATCGAGCCGGCGGTGAGGTGCAGGTCGACATTGTCGACGACTGTGCGGCGGCCGTAGTTCTTGGTGAGGCCCTCCACCGCGACGACTTCGAATCCCGTGTGTGTGTTCATGACTCACACACTCCCGTGTCGCGGCCTCGCGCACATCGCGCCAGCGTGGAGATCGCCGTACGTCAGATGTTGAGGTCAGTCGGCGTCCAGGGTAGGTGGCTCGGCCAGGCCGTGCTGGTAAGCGATGACGACGAGCTGAGCGCGGTCCCGCGCGTGCACCTTCGTCATCGCGCGACTGACGTGGGTGCGCACCGTCGCCTGGCTGACGAACCACTGCCCGGCGATCTCGTCATTGGACAAGCCCTGCCCGACCAGCCCAACGACCTCGCGTTCACGTTCGGTGAGCAGGTCGGCAAGCGGCGACGTCGGCTGCTCACTTCGTCCGAGGCCGAGGCCGAGTCCGAGGCCGGTGTCGGCGCCGGGGTCCGAGGTCGCGAAGCGGGCGATCAGCCGGCGGGTGACGGTCGGCGACAACAGCGCATCTCCATCGGCCACCACCCGCACCGCACGAATCAACTCGTCCGGCTCGGTGTGCTTGACGAGGAACCCGCTGGCGCCGAATCGCAATGCCTGGAACACGTATTCGTCGAGATCGAAGGTCGTCAGCATCACCACGTGTACGGCGCTCAGGGCGGGGTCGTCGGTGATCTGCCGGGTCGCCTCCAGGCCGTCCATGTCCGGCATCCGGATGTCCATCAGCAGCACGTCCGGCAGCAGCTCGCGGGCGGCCGCGACCGCCTCACGTCCGGTGGTCACTTCGGCAACCACGTCAATGTCGTCTTCCAGGCCGATCAGCGTGGCGAAGCCACGGCGGACCAACGCCTGATCGTCGGCCACAACCACGCGTATCACGCTGTCTCCCAACGTGCTTCGACGAAGAAGCCACCGGACGGAAGAGGCCCATGTCGCAGCACGCCGTCGGTGGCGCGCACGCGCTCCGCCATACCGATCAGTCCGTGGCCGCCGCCCGGGGCTGCACCGTGCCGCCCGGCTCAGGCCCATCGTCGGCCAGTGCCACTCGAAATCCGTCCGGCTCTCTGCGCATCGACAGCTGCACGTGTGCCCCTGGTGCGTAGCGGACCGCGTTGGTGAGGCCCTCCTGCACCACCCGGTATGCCGCGCCTTGGACCGGCTCGGAAAGGTCGTTCAAGGGTTCCCGGTCGGCGTCGATGTGCAGCCCGGCCTCCCGCGCCCGCGAGACGAGTGCGTCGATCTCGTCCATCCCGGGCTGCGGTCGGGTCGGTGCGGACCCTGGCTCACGCAACGAACCGACGATCGAATTCAGGTCCGCGAGCGCATCGCGGCTGGCGATCCGTGCCGCCCGCGCGGCCTCCGCTGCCTCCTCGGGGCGGTCCTTCGCCAGCCGTTCAGCGAGTGCGGTCTGCACGGTGATCGCGGTCAGCGCGTGCGCGACACTGTCGTGCAGGTCCCGCGCCAGCTCCAGCTGTTGCTCGACGGCTGCTCGCTTCTGCTGTTGCTGCAACGCTTTCCGTCGCTCGAGCGTCCGGTCGGCTCTGGTCCGCAACCATTCGGCGAGGACCACCGCGGCGAAGCCCCAGCTCAGCACGATCGTCATCCGCACGACGGTGTCCTGCCCACCACCGAGGTACGCGCAGACGCAGACGACGACGATCGCCGTCGGTCCAAGCCATCGAGCGATCCGGCGCGGACCTTCGAAGCCGAAACAGAAGACACCGAGCGGCAGCAGGAAATAGGTCGGACCGTTGGGATACTGCAGCAGCAGATATCCGCCGATCGCCGCACACGGCACCAGCAGACTGACCAACGGCGACACTCGACGCGCGACCACCGCCGCGAGACCGACAAGACCGAGAGTGATCGCGAGGGCGTCGATGCCACGCTCAGTGCCGTGCTTGTCCAAGTGGCTCGCGGAGCCGACAACGGCCAGCGCGCCGATCGCCGCGAGCACATCGAGCAGGTGCCGCTGCCGCCACGGCGCGGCAACGGGTGCGGTGGTCTCGGTCATGCAGGTCAGCGTACGGAGCGGAGACGGCGCGCTCGTCATACCAGTGTTGAGATGATGCGAGACATGAGGAGGCGCCATGCCCGAAGGTGATGCGGTCCGCCGAGCGGCGACTCGGCTGGACCAAGCGTTGCGCGGCGAGCCGCTGGTCGGTTGTGAGTTGCGCTGGCCGAGCCTGGCCGACCGGTCACTGCACGGTATGACGACCGTCGAAATCGTCAGTCGCGGCAAGCACCTGTTGCACCGCCTCGATTCCGGTATGACGCTGCACAGCCACCTACGGATGGACGGCAGCTGGCGGGTGCGACCGACCCGGCAGATGACACCGAACGCGGTGCGCAGCAACAGTATTCGGGTGCTGCTCGCAACGACGGAGTGGACCGCGATCGGCTACCAACTGGGCATGCTCGACCTGCTGGACAGCCGCGACGAGCACCGCGTCGTCGGTCACCTCGGTCCCGACCTGCTCGGTGACGACTGGGATCCTGAGGTCGCTGCCGCAAGGCTGCGTCGGGACCCACATCGGCCGATCGGCGCCGCGTTGCTCGACCAACGCAATCTCGCCGGACTGGGCACGATCTGGACTACCGAGACGCTCTTCCACGAGCGGGTGAACCCATGGGCGGCGGTGGCGGACCTGCCGGACGCGACCCTCGATGCGTTGGTGGCCACGGCCCACCGGTTGCTGACGGCCGCGGCCGTGCGGGACCCGTTGACGACACGACATGCGGCATACGGGCGGGCGGGCGAACCGTGCCCCCGCTGTGGGCGGTTGCTGCGTGCCGGACCGATCGGCGAACCGCCGGTGCAGCGCACGCTGGGTTTTTGCGCCGGTTGTCAGGCCGGCCGGTAGATCACGCGGCGGAGGAAACGACCGCAGCAGGGTCGGGCACCGGCAGCGGCACCGGAGCCGCAAGGCCTTCGGCTGCGGCAAGTCGCTGCGAGACACTCAACAGTGCCTCCGACATCGGCACGCCAAGAGCGTCGCACACCGCGGCGAGCAGCTCCGAAGAAGCTTCCTTCTCACCGCGCTCGATCTCGGAGAGATAGCCGAGCGACAGCTGAGCGTCCCGCGCGACCTCGCGCAGGGTCCTGCCCTGCTCGCGACGGACACCGCGCAGCACGTCACCGAGCTCGCGACGGAGCAGAATCATGACGCCTCCCAGTGACCTCGACGGTTGCTCTGACAAATCAAGCTTAACGCCCTGCACCGACGGTTGCCCGGTGCGGAGTCGTCGAACCAACTCCACCCGACACAACGACCCCAGGGACTCCTACCATTCCTGGCCGCCCGAAACACACGTCGCCAATAGCTCCAGCACCGCCGTCACCGTCTGCTCACGGATGGCAGCCCGGTCCCCTGTCAGGTCGAGCATCCGCACTTCGTCCAGCGGGACACCGGGCGCGTCGTCCCAGGCCACGGCGATGAAGACCCGCCCCACGGGCACGTCGTCCTGCGGGTCCGGTCCCGCCACGCCGGTGGTCGCGATGCCGTGGGTGGCGCCCAGCAGCCGTCGGACGCCGTGCGCCATCTGCCGCGCGACCTCCGCCTGCACGGCGCCGCCGGACCGCAACAGGTGCGCGTCCACTCCGAGGACGCTCGCCTTCACGTCCGTCGCGTATGACGTGACGGACCCGCGAACCACCGCGCTTGCGCCGGGCACCGCGGTCAGCGCAGCACACACGAGTCCGCCGGTGAGCGACTCGGCCACCGCGATGGTGTCGCCATGACGGGAAAGCTCCGCGATCAGCTTTTCGTCCCTCACGAGTCTCAGGCCTTGCCGCCGCGGGCGGCGCGCCTGGCACGGCGGGCCTGGGAGCGTTCGCTGTTACGCCGCAACGTCGCAGCACGGAAGATGTAGTCGATGCCGGTCGCGACGGTGACCGCCAGCGCGGCCAGCATCACCACCCAGGCGACGATGTCGAACCAGCCGTTGATCGGGAGCAGGAAGAGCCCGATCGCGATGGCCTGCAGGAAGGTCTTCAGCTTGCCGCCACGGCTGGCGGGCAGCACGCCGTGCCGGATCACCAGCAGCCGCAGCACCGTGATGCCGACCTCGCGGATCAGGATGACCGCTGTCACCCACCACGGCAGGCGGCCGATGATCGACAGGCCGACGAGCGCCATACCCATGAGCGCCTTGTCGGCGATCGGGTCCATCATCTTGCCGAAGTCGGTCACCAGATTGCGGGAACGCGCCAAGTCGCCATCGATGCGGTCGGTGATCGAGGCGAGCACGAAGACGATGAACGCGCCGGTGCGGTAACCGGTTTCGTCACCGCCGTGCATCAACAGCAACCAGCCGAACACCGGGACCAGCGCGATGCGGAACATCGTCAATGCGTTGGCGATGTTCCAGTTGCTCACGCCGCTGCTCGGCGCGGACGCGGGATCCGGGAGCGGTGGCGCGATGAGTGGCTCACCGGCCGCCCGACGCCGCTCGAATTCGGCACGGCGGCGCTCGATCTCCTCGCGGGTCTGGACCCGGCGACGCTCGACGCCCTCACGTGCGGTCGGTCGCCCCTCTCGGCGCTCAGAACTCATGCAGGACTTGCTATCAGGTCGATGCCGAGGGTGCCGGTGACGGTCGCGGTCACGATGTCGCCGATCGCGACAGTGCCGGGAGCGACCGCGAGGATGGTCTCGCCGTCGACGTCGGGGCCTTGCTCGCCGGCGCGACCGCGGACCTCTCCGTCGTCGCCGTCGGCGAGACCGTCGGACTCGACGAGCACCTCGACGGTCTGCCCGATCCGGTCGGCGGCGCGTTGTTCGTTCAGTTGCTCGGCCAAAGTCTGGAAGTGCGCGAGCCGCTCGGCGACCTCACGGTCGGGCAGCTTCGCGTCATACGTCTCGGCCTCGGTGCCGTCCTCGTCGGAGTAGCCGAAGACGCCGACGACGTCGAGCTGCGCCTCGGTCAGGAAGCTCTCCAACTCCTCGAGGTCATGGTCGGTCTCGCCGGGGAATCCGACAATGACGTTGCTGCGGATCCCCGCGTATGGCGCCCGGCGCCGCACCTCCTGCAGCAACTGCAGGAACGACTCACGGTCGCCGAAGCGGCGCATCCGGCGCAGCAACGGGCCGCTGGCGTGCTGGAAGGAGATGTCGAAGTAGGGCACCACGCCCGGCGTCGACGTCATCACGTCGAGCAGGTCGGGGCGGATCTCGGCGGGCTGCAGATAGGACACACGAACCCGCGAAATCCCTTCTACCGCAGTGAGTTCCGGCAGCATCGTGTCGAGCAGCCGCAGGTCGCCGAGGTCCTTGCCGTATGACGTGGAGTTCTCCGAGACCAGGAACAACTCGCGCACGTCGTGCTGCCCGAGCCAGCGCGCTTCGGCCAGCACGTCGGACGGACGACGTGACACGAACGCACCACGGAAGGACGGGATGGCGCAGAACGCGCAGCGCCGGTCGCAACCGGACGCGATCTTCAGCGGCGCCCAGGGTCGGCCGTCGAGTCGGGCGCGGATCACCCGCGGCGACGAAGCCGGCGAGACGATCTCGACATCCTCGGGGCGCTGCACGTCGCCGTGACCGGGGGTGGCGACGTCATTCCCCTGCCGGTCGATCGGGCTGATCGGCAACAACTTTCGGCGGTCGGACGGCGTGTGCGAAGCAGGCGCGTGACCATCGAGCACCGCGCGCAGGTGGCTGGACATGTCGACATACGAATCGAATCCGAGCACTGCGTCGGCCTCGGGCAACTGCTCGGCGAGCTGTGCGCCATACCGCTCGGCGAGGCAGCCGACGGCGACGACGGCCTGGGTGCGGCCGTGCTCCTTCAGGTCGTTCGCCTCGAGCAGCGCGTCGATGGAGTCCTTCTTGGCCTGCTCGACGAACCCGCAGGTGTTGATGACCGCGACGTCGGCGTCCGCGGCGTCGTCGACGAGCGTCCAGCCCTCGCCGGCGAGGCGACCCGCCAGCTCCTCGGAGTCGACTTCGTTCCTGGCGCAGCCCAAAGTGACCAGAGCGACGCTGCGGGATTCCATGGGACCAACTGTATGGGACGGAGCACGCGACCCGAGACACCGTGATGTGATGGCGAGTATGGCGAACACCGACACCTCCACTTCTCTTGACCACGTGCGTGACCTCTTGGCGAAGCACCCGTTGATCGACGGGCACAACGACCTGCCGTGGGCGGCCCGTGATCTGGTGCGCTACGACTTCGACAAGCTCGACCTGGAGGCCGGGACCGCCGACCGCACACACCGACATCAAGCGGTTGCGGGAGGGATGTCTCGGCGGGCAGTTCTGGTCGGTCTACGTGCCGTCCAACCAACCGGGCAGCGAGGCGGTCACCCAGACGCTGGAGCAGATCGACGCCGTACACCAGCTGATCGGCCGGTGGCCCGAGACGTTCGGTCTGGCGCGGACCGCCGACGAGGTCGAGTCGGTCTTCGCGTCCGGCCGCATCGCGTCCCTGCTCGGCGCCGAGGGCGGGCAATCGATCGACAGTTCCCTCGCGACGCTGCGAATGCTCTACGTCCTGGGCGTGCGCTACATGACGCTCACTCACAACGACAACAACCCGTGGGCCGACTCGGCAACGGACGAGCCGGTGCATGACGGTCTCTCGCGGTTCGGTGTCGAGGTGGTGCGCGAGATGAACCGGATCGGCATGCTGGTCGACCTGTCGCACGTCAGCGCCGACACCATGCGGGCGGCGCTGGCAGCGTCTGAGTCGCCGGTCATCTTCAGCCACTCCTCGGCACGTGCGGTGTGCGACTCCCCGCGCAACGCCCCCGACGACGTCCTGGAGACGCTGCGCGACAAGAACGGCGTCATCATGTCGACCTTCGTGCCCGGCTTCGTGTCGCCGGCCTGTGCGGAGTGGCGCAAGAACGCCCAGGAGGCGGCACGCGATGCGGGCGTGGTGCCGACCGACGTCGCCAGCTTCCAGAAATTCGCCGAGCAGTGGGCCAAGCGGCACCCCGAGCCGGTCGCGACCCTGGATGACGTCGTCGCGCACTTCGTGCACATCCGCGACGTCGCGGGCATCGACCACCTCGGGGTCGGTGGCGACTACGACGGCGTCACGGTGCTCCCGGAAGGTATGGGCGACGTGTCGTCATACCCGAAGGTCTTCGCGGCGCTCGCCGACCTCGGCTGGTCCGACGACGACCTCGCCAAGGTCGCCGGCGGCAACGTGTTGCGGGTGCTGCGTGACGCCGAGGCGGTCGCGCGCGACCTGCAGACCACCCGTGGCCCCAGCGTCGCCACCATCGACGAGCTCGACAGCTGACGACCTGACGGCAGCTTCCTCCCCGTTATGCCAGGAGTGCGCCTGACCGCACTCCTGGCATAACGGGAGCTTGCGTTCAGCAGCGGCACAGCCGGTCGTACGCTCGTCGAACCTGTCGCATGAACGCCGTCGGCTTCAGCCGGAGGCCGAGTACCGGAATGCGTATGACGTTCTCCCCAGCGACGACTCGATCGTTCTGGCGTAGGGCATCGTCGACCGGATTCAATGCCAGCGCGTGGTGCCCGCCGTCGATCTCCACCACGAGACCCACGTCATCCCACGCGACATCGAGGTATACCCGCCCGTTGGGCCCCTGCCGGACCGCCTGACGAGTGGGCTCCGGTAGGCCGGCCCGGCGCGCCATACGAGCGAAGTCCAGCTCGCCGAGCGAATGGGCGCCGTTCGTGACGTCGCCGATGACAGCCGACAGAAAGGTATGCCGAGTCGATCGCTCCACGCCCCGCCATACCAGCTCGACGCGGGTCGGAGTCGTCAGCCGCTGCTGGAGCGGCAGACAGATCAGTAAGGTCGCCTGCCGATGGCTCGCCGCCCATTGAGCGGCGTGGATCGTGGCCACCTCAACGGCGACTCGGGGTATGCCCGAGGTCGCGACCGGTGCCGGTGCCCTGGGCAGATGCAACCGGACACCTTCCACCCGATGGTGCCGATTTCGCGCCGGCAACGATACGTCGATCACCGGCGATGTGAAGCCGGTCATTCCACCTGCCAGCAGTGCGCTCACTCCGTCCAGGCGAGATCCTGACCCGCTCTCCCACACCGCACGCCATCGCAAAGCGATCGGACTCAGCTCCGGCGAGCCGACCGCGACTGTATGTCGGCCGACCTTGAACCACCGTCCCGCGGCGACCTCGTTCCGCACTCCGAACCTGTCGATCCCGTGCCGGGCGAGCGTCAACCGGTGCACGACACCACCGCAGTCGGCGGCCAGATAGACCGCAATCGCCCGCCGGTCTGCTCCAGACGTCAGTGGCCGCCCCTCGACGACATAGCGGCTCATCTCGGCATCCGCGCTCATCGGGAGATCCTTGCGAATCCCGGTACGACACGTGTGCGGCCTGTGGATAACTCGTTGTCAGCGGCTCCAGCTATGCCAGGAGTGCGCCCCACCGCACTCTTGGCATACCCGCGACCGCACACCGCGTTAAGAACGCGTCAAGAAGCGCAAAAGCCTCGTCAACACGGCGGATTCGACCTCCTCGGCGGCGAACGCTGAGAGCCATGACCGAATATCTCGTCGCGGGTGTCATCGCATTCGCGCTCCTGGCCTACCTCGTGTACGCCCTCATCCGCCCGGACAAGTTCTGATGAGCGACGCAGCCGGCGGAGTGCTGACGATCGCGGTCCTGGTGGCCGCGCTCGCGGTGGTGCACGTGCCGCTGGGCGATTACATGGCGCGCGTTTTCACCAGCGACAAGGACCTGGCAGTCGAGCGAATCTTCTATCGCCTCAGCGGCATCGAGCCACGTTCGCAGCAACGCTGGACGCGGTATGCCGTGTCGGTGCTCGCGTTCTCGGCCGTCAGCGTCGTGATGCTGTGGGCCCTGTGCACCTGGCAGGGGCGACTGCCGCTCGACCGCGGCGCAACGATGGACTGGCACACGGCGATCAACACCGCGATCTCCTTCACCACCAACACCAACTGGCAGAGCTACGCCGGTGAGTCGGGCGCGAGCGCGCTCGTCCAGACCCTCGGCCTGGCCGTGCAGAACTTCGTTTCCGCGGCCGTCGGACTCGCCGTCGCGATCGCGCTGGTCCGCGGACTCGTCGCGCACCGGACCGGAGTGCTCGGCAACTTCTGGGTCGACCTCACCCGTGCCACGATTCGCATCCTGTTGCCGCTCGCGTTCATCGGCGCGCTCGTCCTGCTGGCGTCCGGCGTCATACAGGACCTGTCCGCGCCACAGGTCATCGACACGATCACCGGTGGCCACCAGACCATCGAGAGCGGTCTGGTCGCGAGCCAGGAGGCGATCAAGGAACTCGGCACGAACGGCGGCGGCTACTTCAACGCCAACTCCGCACACCCCTTCGAGAACCCCAACGGATTCAGCAATCTCTTCGAGATCTTCCTCATCCTGGTCATCCCGTTCTCATTGCCGCGCACCTACGGCCGGCTGGTCGGCGACAAGCGCCAGGGGTATGCCGTGCTCGGCTTCATGGCGTTCCTGTGGACCGCCATGCTCACGGTCATCACCTGGGCCGAAGTGGCGGCAGCTTCTTCGCCGACCGGTGCCATGGAAGGCAAGGAGGTCCGATTCGGCGTCTGGTCGTCCGCTTTGTTCGCCAACTCCACCACGGCCACCTCGACGGGTGCGGTCAACTCCTGGCACGAGTCGTTCAGCCCGATCGGCGGCGGCGGCGCACTGACCAACATGTTGCTCGGCGAGATCACCCCTGGCGGCGTCGGCTCCGGTTTGTATGGCGCCCTGGTCGTGGCCATCCTCGCGGTCTTCATCGCCGGTCTGATGGTCGGCCGAACCCCGGAGATCCTCGGAAAACAGGTGGGGCGCAAGGAAATAACGTATGCCGCGCTCTACTCGGTCACCACTCCGGCGCTCGTCCTACTGGGCACCGGTGCAGCGTTGCTGGTGTCGAGTGCCAAGGGCGCCATACTCGCGACCGGACCGCACGGGCTGACCGAGATCCTCTACGCCTACGCGTCGGCGTCGAACAACAACGGCTCAGCGTTCGGTGGCCTCAGCGCCGACCAGCCCTACCTCAACCTGACGCTCGCGGCGTGCATGCTGTTCGGCCGGTTCCTGCCGATCATCGCCATCCTGGCGCTGGCCGGTTCGTTCGCGACGCAACATCGGCGGCCCGCAACGGACGGCACCATGCCGACGCACACACCGCTCTTCGCCGGACTGATGGTCGGTGTCGCGTTGCTCGTCACCGGGCTCACTTTCCTACCTGTCCTCGCTCTCGGACCTCTCGCGGAGGCACTGTCATGACCGCCGGAATCGCTTCCAGCACAACCAGATCCAACAAACCAAGCAACAACGCCCCCACCATCTGGACCCAGGCTCTCGATGCCCTGCCCGGCGCCGCCGCAAAGATCGACCCCCGGCACCTGTGGCACCAGCCGGTCCTCTTCGTCGTCTGGGTCAGCGCTGCCCTCACCACGGTGCTCGCCTGCGTGCACCCGTCGTGGTTCTCCTGGCTCGTGGCGATCTGGTTGTGGGCGACGATCCTGTTCGCCAACCTCGCCGAGTCGGTCGCCGAGGGCCGCGGCAAGGCACAGGCCGACAGCCTCCGCCGGACGCGTGCCACCGCCACCGCCCGACGACTCACCGAAACCGGCGAGGAGGAGGTCCCGGCGGCCCTGTTACGACTCACCGACCGGGTCGTCGTGGAGGCCGGCCAGGTGATCCCCGGCGACGGAGATGTCGTGGAAGGTATTGCCACTGTTGATGAATCGGCCATCACCGGCGAATCCGCCCCGGTGATCCGAGAGGCGGGCGGCGACCGGTGTGCCGTCACCGGAGGAACGACGGTGCTGTCGGACCGGATCGTCATACAGATCACGGCGAAGCCGGGCGAGACCTTCATCGACCGGATGATCGCGCTTGTCGAGGGCGCCGAGCGCCAGAAGACGCCGAACGAGATCGCTCTCGGCATCCTGCTCACCGTGCTGACGATCATCTTCCTGCTCGCGGTCAGCACCATCCCGCCGTTCGCGGGTTGGGCGGGTCACCGGCCGAGTGTGCTGGTCCTAGTCGCGCTTCTGGTGTGCCTCATCCCGACGACGATCGGGGCGCTGCTCTCCGCGATCGGGATCGCAGGCATGGACCGGCTGGTGCAGCGCAACGTCCTCGCGATGTCCGGCCGCGCGGTCGAAGCCGCAGGCGATGTCTCCACCCTGCTGCTGGACAAGACCGGAACCATCACCCTCGGCAACCGGCAGGCCTCCGACATCGTCGCCATCGGCGGCAAGGACCTGACCGAAGTGAACCACTTCGCGCACCTGTCGTCGTTGGCCGACGAGACCCCAGAGGGCCGGTCGATCGTCACCTGGACCGCGGAACGCCTTGGTATGACGCTGGATTCGCCGACCGATGCCGTCGTCGTCCCTTTCACCGCGCAGACCCGGATGAGCGGTCTCGACCTGGCCGACGGCACGCAGTTGCGCAAGGGCGCTGCAGGATCGGTGTGTCGCCTGGTTCGCGAGTCCGGCGGCACCGGCGCCGACGAGGCCTCGACCGCGGCCGACCGCATCTCCGCCGCAGGTGGCACTCCCCTGGTCGTGGCCGTGGGGCGAACGGACGCGCCGATGGACGCGGTGGGCGTCATACACCTGAAGGACGTCATCAAGCCCGGTATGGCGGAACGGTTCGCGCAGCTGCGTCGGATGGGCATCCGCACGGTGATGATCACCGGCGACAATCCGTTGACAGCCAAGGCGATCGCCGACGAGGCGGGCGTCGACGACTTCCTGGCCGAGGCCACGCCCGAGGACAAGATGCGCCTGATCAAGAGCGAGCAGGAGGGTGGCCGACTCGTCGCGATGACCGGCGACGGCACCAACGACGCCCCGGCACTGGCCCAAGCGGACGTCGGCGTTGCGATGAACACCGGCACGTCGGCCGCCAAGGAGGCCGGCAACATGGTCGATCTCGACTCGGACCCGACCAAACTCATCGACATCGTGGCGATCGGCAAGCAACTGCTGATCACCCGCGGGGCCCTCACGACGTTCTCGATCGCCAACGACCTGGCGAAGTACTTCGCGATCATCCCGGCGATGTTCGTCGCGAGCTACCCCGGATTGTCCGATCTGAACATCATGCGATTGCACTCGTCGAACTCGGCAATCCTATCGGCGGTCATCTTCAACGCGCTCATCATCATCGCGCTGATCCCGTTGTCGCTGAAGGGTGTTCGCTATCGACCGTTACGAGCGGATCAGCTCCTTGCACGCAACATCTTGATCTACGGGCTCGGCGGCGTCATCGCCCCGTTCATCGGGATCAAGCTCATCGACCTCCTCATTCAGTTCCTCCCCGGGATGTGATCCAGATGGCTACCTCCTCCCTCACCATCGGCCGTCAGACGCTGGCCGCGCTGCGCCTCTTCCTCGTCCTGACCGTCCTGCTCGGCGTGCTCTACCCGGCAGCGGTCTGGGGCGTCGGACGAGTCGCGTTCCATGACCAGGCGACCGGATCGCGGATCCACTCCGGCGGCAAGGTCGTCGGATCGTCGCTGATCGGCCAGCAGTTCTCCGGCCCCACCTGGTTCCACGGACGGCCATCGGCCACCGACTACGCGGGCAACTCGAGCGCGGGTTCCAACCTCCCCGCGACGGACCACCGCCAGCAGGCAGCCGTTGCAGCACGCGAGAAAGCGCTGGCGAGCCTGCCTGGCACGGTCCCGCCCGACGCGCTCACCATGAGCGCGAGCGGCCTCGACCCGGACATCTCGCCGGCCTACGCGAAGTTGCAGGCACCCGGCGTGGCCACGGCTCGCGGCATCACCCTCGCCCGGGTCGACGCGCTGATCCACGCCGCGACCACCGGACGCGACGCCGGCTTCCTGGGCGAGCCGAAGGTCAACGTGCTGCAGCTGAATCTCTCGCTGCTGCAAGCTGCCGGAGGTCGGTGAGCCCCGATGACCCGCAGTGGCGACACACCGGGCCGGCCACGAGACAATCGGCGTATGACGCGCGGTCGGCTTCGCATCTACCTCGGTGCTGCCCCCGGCGTGGGCAAGACGGTCAAGATGCTGCAGGAAGGCCGCAGAAGGCAGCACCGTGGCACCGATGTCGTCGTCGGCATCGTCGAGACCCACGACCGGGCTTACACCGCCGAACAGCTCGAAGGCCTGGAAGTCGTTCCGCTGCAAGAGATTCAGCACGGCGGCACAACCATCCACGAGCTCGACGTGGACGCAGTTCTGCGGCGGCGCCCCGACGTCGTGCTCGTCGACGAGCTGGCACACCGCAAGATCGGCGGGCCGCGCGAACGACGCTGGCAGGACATCGATCGGTTGCTCGAGGCCGGCATCGACGTCCTGTCCACGGTCAACGTCCAGCATCTGGAGTCGTTGAACGACGCGGTCTTTCAGATCACCGGCGTCCGCCAACAAGAGACCGTGCCGGACGCGGTGGTCCGCGCCGCCGACCAGATCGAGCTCGTCGACATGACCCCGGAGGCCCTTCGCCGGCGTCTGGCACACGGTCACGTCTACCCGGCCGAGCGTGTCGACGCCGCCTTGGCCAACTACTTCCGCGGCGGCAACCTGTCGGCGCTGCGCGAGCTCGCGCTGCTCTGGACGGCCGACCGGGTGGACGAGGCGCTGGCCCGCTACCGCGACGATCACGACATCGAGTCGATCTGGCCGGTCCGTGAGCGTGTGGTCGTCGCCCTGACCGGCGGCCCCGAGCAGGAGACACTCCTACGTCGCGGAGCGCGCCTCGCCGGACGCGGCGCCGGTGGTGAGCTGTATGCCGTGCAGGTCCTGGCCGACTCGGGGCTGCGCGACGTCCGGCCCGAATCAGCTGCAATGACAAGGCAATTGGTGACCGAACTCGGCGGCACGATGCACATCGTCACCGGTTCCGACGTCGGTGAGGCGATCCTGGAGTTCGCCCGCGGGGTCAACGCCTCGCAGATCATCGTCGGTGCGTCCCGTCGAACCAGCCTGCAACGCATCTTCGGCCGGGGCGTGGGAGACACCGTGGTCGACGGGTCCGGCGACATCGACGTACTCATGGTGACTCACGAGCTGGCGCACGGCGGCCGACGTCCGGCGATCACCTGGGGAGGAGTCGGTCGCCCACGCGAGATCGGCGGCTGGCTGCTCGCCACCGTGGGTCTGGCGCTGCTGACAGCGTTGCTGGACGCCACGGACCCATGGCACGCACTGCCCCTCGAAGTGTTGATCTACCTCGCGTTCACTGTCCTCACCGCGATCGTCGGCGGCATCCGGCCCGGCGTCGCGACAGCAGTGTTGGCGAGCCTGGCGCTCAACTGGTTCTTCGCTCCCCCGACCGGAGCGTTCACGATCAATCAGCCGCAGAACGTGGCCGCGTTGATCGTCTTCCTCGTCGTCGCGGCATCCGTGGCCGCGGTGGTGCACCTCGCTGTCCGCCGGACCGCGCAATCGGTTGCTGCTGAATACGATTCACGGGTGCTCGCCGAGCTGACCCACTCGCTGCTGGCGGTGAAGGACCCGCTACCGGAGCTGCTGGAGCAGGCTCGGGACATCTTCTCCACAGGCGGTGCGGCCATCGTTCGGACGACTCGCACCGGCGTGCCCGGACAGCCGGTCATGGTCAGCGGCTCGGTCCCACTGGCCGACCTGGACGCACCGCTGAGTCGGGTGTCGATCGACGACGAGCACCAACTGGTGCTCGACGGCGATGTCGTCGATGCGAGCCAGCAGCGGCTGATGGAGGCCTATGCGAGCGTGGCGGCCGCCATACTCCACCGCAACGAGTTGGCGCGACAGGCGGCCGCGGCGGCAGGGCTGGCGAAGGACAACCGATCACGTGCTGCCTTGCTCGCGGCCGTGTCCCACGACCTGCGCACTCCGTTGTCGGCGATCAAGGCGGGGGTGTCCAGCCTGCGCAGCACCGACATACAGCTGTCCGCCGCCGATCAACGAGAGTTGCTGGAAACCATTGAGGGAGCTACCGATCGGCTCGACGGCCTGATCGAGAACCTGCTCGACATGTCACGCATCCAGTCGGGCAGCATCACGGCCCGCACCGATGACGTGCTGGTCGCCGATCTCCTCGCGATCACCCTGCGTTCGCTGAGCGCACCCGAACGCGTGCACGTCTGGCTCCCTGACCCCGAGATCAGCTGCGTTGCCGACACCGGCCTCGCCGAGCGGGTGCTGGCGAACCTGCTGGAGAACTCGCTGCGCTATTCCCCGGGTCGGCAGGAGGTCGTGCTGACCGGTGAGCGCCTCGGCAAGTGGGTCGAGATCCGGGTGATCGACCGCGGCCCGGGCGTGCCGGAGTCCCAGCGCACCGGCATCTTCGCGCCCTTCCAGCGGTATGGCGACAGTCCTCGCGGCGACGGGGTCGGCCTCGGACTCGCCGTTTCCAAGGGACTGACCGAGGCGATGGACGGCACACTGGAGGCCGAGGACACCCCTGGCGGCGGCCTCACCATGTGCGTGCGATTGCCGGTGACCGACCAAGGAGCGACCGGATGACGAAGGTTCTGGTGGTCGACGACGAGCCGGCCCTGGTGCGGACGCTCAGCATCAACCTGCGAGCCCGCGACTACGAGGTCACGCATGCCTTCGACGGTCGCACCGCACTGCAATGCATCGCCGAAGACGCTCCGGACGTGGTGGTGCTCGACCTCGGCCTGCCGGACATCGACGGCGTGGATGTCATCCGGCGGATTCGGCGCACCAGTGAGCTGCCGATCATCGTGCTGTCGGCCCGGCACGACTCCGACGACAAGGTCGAAGCACTCGACGAGGGCGCCGACGACTACGTCACCAAACCGTTCGGCATGGACGAGTTGCTCGCCCGGGTCCGTGCGGCGGTCCGCCGCCGGACCGTCAGCACCCCGCACGCGGATCCCGTCCGCACCGCGCACTTCGCACTCGACTTCCCCGAGCGAATCGCGCTGCGCGACGGGGCGCCGATGAGGCTGACGCCCACCGAGTGGCATTTGTTGGAAACATTGGCGATTCAGCCCGGACGTCTCGTGAGTCAGGCCGAGCTGCTGCGGGAGGTGTGGGGTCCGGGCTACGAGAAGGACACCCACTACCTGCGGGTGTATGTCGCAGGCCTACGGCGCAAGCTGGAGCCGGACCCCGCGGTGCCGCGCTATTTGCTCACGGACCCCGGCCAGGGTTACCGCTTCAACGTGTGACGGGCTTACGTCTCAGGGCATGCACGATGACCAGCACCAATGCCGCGACCCAGCCGAACATCACACCCCAGAGCACGCCGGTGTTGAGATCGCTCTGCCAGGCGGCGTTCTGTGACGAGCCGTGCCGCGCGATCACGCCGGCGACCGGACGGGCAACCCCTCCCGCGATGACCGACGCCATCCACGCTGCGAGGAAGAGCGCGAAACCTCCTGTGCCGGCGCGGGTCGACATCGCGGCGGCCATCATCAGCAGCACACTGATCACGAGGACGATCAGCACGCCGACGACGAACGCGGTCGTCAGGTCGCTGCCGCCGCCGGACGGCCACGGCAGCATGTTCAGGTGGTAGGTGATGAAACCGAGCGGCTTCGTCGGGTCGATGCTCGAGTGGTTCTTGAGGATCTGGTAGCCCGCGTATGACGAGGCAGCGGCGACGATCGTGGCGACGACCGCACCGATGATGGCTGCCGGGAAGCCGCCCGAGCCGCGGTCGGTCGGGAGCATCGGCGCAGCGTACGGCTGGGCCTGACCCGTCGGCCGGTAACCGCCGCCGGCCGGCGGATAGGCGCCACCACCCTGCTGCGGCTGCTGCTGCTGCTGGGGTCGATACGCGGATGGCGGCGTCGAATCACCTTGACCGGCAGGCCGATAGCGATCCCCGTCGCGATGGATCTCCCGGGTGCGATCGTCGTCGTCGGTCATTGTTCGCCCTTCACACGAGCGAGTGTCAGTCGCCGCGGTTGGTGAGTTGCCACGCGTCCTCGCTGCCGTCCGAATCGCCATCCGCCGCAGCGTCATACGGCTGCTCGGCGGCTGGCGGGTCCTCGCCCCGCAGCAACGCCAGCGTCGTCGGCAGGTCGTCCGGTCGGATCAGCACGTCACGCGCCTTCGAACCCTCCGACGGCCCCACGATGCCGCGGCTCTCCATCAGGTCCATCAGCCGGCCCGCCTTGGCGAAGCCGACCCGCAGCTTGCGCTGCAACATCGATGTCGAACCGAACTGGCTGTTGACGACGAGCTCGGCCGCCTGCAACAGCAGGTCGATGTCATCGCCGATGTCCTCGTCGATCTCCTTCTTCGGAGCCGTCACCGCCACGTCGTCGCGGTAGGTCGGCTTCAGTTGCTCCCGGACGTGCGCAACGACTTCCTGGACCTCGGTCTCGGTGACCCAGGCGCCCTGCACTCGCATCGGCTTCGAGGTGCCCATCGGCAAGAAGAGCGCGTCACCCTGACCGATCAGCTTCTCCGCACCGGGCTGGTCCAGGACGACGCGGGAGTCGGCCAGCGACGATGTCGCGAACGCCATACGGCTGGGGACGTTGGCCTTGATCAAACCGGTGACGACGTCGACCGACGGCCGCTGCGTCGCCAGCACCAGGTGGATGCCGGCCGCGCGCGCCAGCTGGGTGATCCGGACGATCGATTCCTCGACGTCGCGCGGCGCCACCATCATCAGGTCGGCGAGCTCGTCGACGATCACCAGCAGGTAGGGATAGGGCTGCATGACCCGCTGGGACCCCGGAGGTGGCGTCACCTTGCCGGCGCGCACCGCCTTGTTGAAGTCGTCGAGGTGCTTGAAGCCGAACGCCGCGAGGTCGTCATACCGGGTGTCCATCTCGCGGACGACCCACTGCAACGCCTCCGCGGCCTTCTTCGGGTTGGTGATGATCGGTGTGATCAGGTGCGGAATGCCCTCGTATGCCGTGAGTTCGACGCGCTTGGGGTCGACCAGCACCATCCGGACCTCGTCCGGGGTCGAACGCATCATGATCGAGGTGATCATGGAGTTGACGAACGAAGACTTACCGGCGCCGGTCGCACCGGCGACCAACAGGTGGGGCATCTTCGCGAGGTTCGCGATGACGTAGCCGCCCTCGACGTCCTTGCCGACGCCCATCACCATCGGGTGCTCGTTGCCCCGTGCCGCGCCGCTGCGCAGGACGTCGCCGAGGCTGACCTTCTCGCGGTCGGTGTTGGGGATCTCGATACCGATCGCGGACTTGCCGGGGATCGGCGACAGGATGCGCACGTCGGCCGACGCCACGGCATACGCGATGTTCTTCGACAGCGCCGTGACGCGCTCGACCTTGGTGCCCTGGCCGAGCTCGACCTCGTAGCGCGTGACCGTCGGGCCACGGCTGAACCCGGTGACCTGCGCATCGACGCCGAAGGAATTCATCGTGTCGGTGAGCGCCTCGACGACCCGGTCGTTCGCAGCCGACCGCGACTTCGGGGGCTGCCGGGCTTCAACAGGTCGTTGCCCGGCAGCGTGTAGGTCACGTCGCCAGCCAGCATGAGCTGCTCGACGCGTTGCGGCAGGGGCGTGGTCGGAGGAGCCTGCAGGGGCGCCACGCTGATCGACTCGGGCGGAGTCCCGGTCGTGCCGGGCAGCGGCATCGCCTGGGTCCCGTCGGCGGGCGCGGCCTTCTTCTCGTCCTTCGGCGCGTGCTCGGCGCCGTCGACGTTGTAGACCTCGCTCGTGCCCGGATCCTTCTCCCCCGGACGCAGGACACGTCCGCTCTTCGTCCGCCGCGGCACCACCGTGGCGGCCTGCTCGAACGGCTCGTCGCCATCGAGGCTCGGGTCGAGCTCGTCGTTCTTGGCCTTGCGACGACGCTTGCGCTTGCCGCCATCGATCTGGTCGCCGTGCAGATCCTGCGCCACCGCGTCGACTGCCTCATCGTCCTCGGCATACGGGCCGCCGTGCTCGAAGAGCCGGGCACGCAGCTGCGCGAGGCGCTCAGGGATCATCGTCACCGGCGTCGCGGTCATGACCAGCACGCTGAAGATGCCCAGGATGAGCAGCAACGCCATCGCACCGGCTGTGTGCACCGCTGCCACGAGCGGACTGCTGGCCAAGAATCCGATGATGCCGCCGGCGCCGCGCAACGCGTCGGTCTCGCTCGGCTGCGGGATGTCCTTGGCGATGCTCGTGACACCGCAGACCGCGATCGCGAACAGCGCAAGCCCGACCATCACCCGGTTGGTGGCTTGGTCCCCGCGCGGCGAGCGCATCAGGTGGACACCGATCAGGACGAGGACCAGGGGCAGCACGAGCGCGCCGAGACCGAAGGTCCCCGCGACGATGGCGTGTATGACGTCACCCGCCGCACCGGTCAGCCCCCACCATTCGCGGGCAGCGATGACGATGGCCGCGGCGATCAGCGCGAAGCCGAGGCCGTCACGCCGCAGCTCCGGCTCGAGATCGCGGGCCGAGTGACCGACTCGGCGCGCTGCACCGCCGGCGACGTGTGCGACACCCATCCAGGTGCCGCGGGCCGCGCGAAGCGGGAACGGCAGTCCACCACCGGCCGGCTTGCCGCCGGCCCGGGCCTTCGCGCCGGTCGCCTTCTTGGCGGGCGGGCGCGTCGAAGTGCGCCCCGACGCGGGTCGGGAGCGCGAACCGGCTCCGCTCGACCCGGATTTGCTTCGGGTCGCGCGCGCGGTCGTTGTCGACGAGGACGGACGGGTAGCCACGAAAACACCGTACGCGACAACCCCATCCGCCCCATGGGAAACACGCCGCAAGCGCCGACAGCAGCACGACACGCCTTCCCACTCCGCGGGACAGGTTTGACGACGTCGCGGGGGCTGCGGCTACATTTGTTCCCAGGTCATGAGTCTCAGCGTCAAGCCCCGGCTAGCTGAGCGGCAACCCTCCACCGCGGTGGGGTGCTCCGGGTGACGACCGGGCGGACGTGACAACACGTCGGCAAGCGCGGATCGGCCCTGCACGTGCCCTCGTCGATCCCTGATCGGCCAAGGAGCAGCCGTTGAGCATCATCAGCATCGACCCTGAGCAGGACGCCACAGAACAGCACGAGACCGCCCGGCAACTGGGCGTGCCCGCCGCCGGGACCCACCGCAAGCGGAAGGCCGCCGACGGCCTGCCGAGGACGGTGTCCGCCGATCTCGGCGTGCCGACCGTGCACCACACCGTCACCGACTACGCCAACTTCGATCACGGCGCCACCACGCCGGCGCTGGTCGCTGTCGCAGAGGCCGCGGAGCAGGTGCAACGCCGCTACGGGTCCGTGCACCGCGGCGCCGGCTACGCCAGCCAGGTCACCACCGGCTGGTTCGAGGCCGCTCGTGCGCAGGTCGCGGACTTCGTGGGAGCCCGCAGCGGCGACGAGGTCGTCTTCACCCGCAACACCACCGACGCGCTGCGACTGCTCGCCCACTGCCTGCCGCGGGACACCCAGGTCTTCGCCTGGGAGTCGGCGCATCACGCAGCGCTCCTGCCGTGGGCGCAGGACCGCACCACCCGACTGCCTGTGCCGACGAGCGAGCAGCACGCCATACAGCTGCTGCGCGAAGCGCTCGAGAGATCGCCCGAAGGCGAGCGCCTCGTCGTGATCACCGGCGCCTGCAACGTCACCGGCGAGATCTGGCCAGTGACCGAACTCGTAGCTGTTGCAAGGGAGTTCGGGGCAAGAACTGTCCTGGACGCCGCGCAGTACGCACCGCATGTCGAGATCGACCTCGACGTGCTCGGCGTCGACTGGGTCGCCTTCTCCGGCCACAAGCTCTATGCCCCGTATGGCGCGGGCGTGCTCGCCGGACGCAGCGACTGGCTGGACGCCGCGGAGCCCTACCTGCCGGCCGGTGGCGCCACGTCCCGGGTGCACCACGACCACACGCAGTGGCAGTTGGGCCCGGCCCGCCACGAGGGCGGCACCCCGAACGCCGTTGGTGCCATTACGATCGCGGCGGCCTGCGCGACCTTGCAGACGCACCGCGCGACCATCGGGGCGCACGAGGCGCAGCTGCACGGCCGACTCCGTGCCGGACTGGCCGCCATCGATCGGGTCAGCATCGTCGAGGTGCTCGGCGACCGGCCCAACGTCGGCGTCGTCACCTTCACGGTCGAGGGTTATGACCCGTCGCTGGTCTCGCAGGTGCTGGCCGACGAGGACGCCATCGCGGTTCGTGACGGCAGGTTCTGCGCGCATCTGTTGTGCGACGCCGTCGTCGGCGACGGGGCGTGCGCCATACGCGCGAGCCTCGGTCTGGCCACCAACGGTGAGCACGTCGACCGGCTGGTGGCGGCGGTCCGGCGACTGGTCGAGCACGGCCCGGCGTTGTCCTACGTGCACACCGACGAGGGCTGGTCGGCTCCGGCCGACCCACGCGACCTCAGCGAGCCGCTGCCCTGGTGACCGGCTCGAAGCGCAACCTGGCCCAGTAGCCGCGGTGGTCGGTGCCGCTCACGTCGATGGTGCCGTCGGCCACGACACCGAAGCCGCGGGTCAGCACGTGATCCAGCTGGATGAACGGCGGAAGCCACGCGCCGCGGGGCCAGGTCCGCGTCCAGCCCGAGCCGGTCGCGCGACTGCTGTCGGTCAGCCCGTCGGCGAGTTCGCGGAAACCCGGCATCGCCGAGGACGCGTTGAAATCGCCGGCCATCACCAGCGGTTGCTTCGCGGGCAGCTCCGCACGCCATCGGGTGAGTGACCGCAGCGCGGACCGCCAGTCCGGCACGATGTCCGGCAGCGGTGCCGGCGTGTGCACCGCCCGCAACCGGTAGGCGCCTTGCGGCGTCTGCACCAGCACGTCAGGAATGCTGGGGAAACGGCCCGCCGGGTGCGCTGCGATGAGTGTCACCGGATGGTTGCTGCGCACCACGGTGCCCCTGATCCCGGGCTCGGCGCTGCCGGCCTGGTGCGGCAGCACGCCGTCCAGTCCGTGCCGACGCAGCGCAGTCAACTCCTCGGGCGTGCACTCCTCGAGCACGAGCGTGTCCACCCGGCGCTCGCGTGCTGCCGCAACGACCTCGGCCGCGTTCGCGTGGCCGTACTGCAGGTTGAGGGTCAGCACGACCTCGTCATGCGGCCCGGCCGCCACCGTGTCGCTGCGCACCGACGCCATACCCAATGCGAGAGGGGGTATGGCGACCACCAACGCACATAACGCCAGCCAGCGGTAGCGCATCGCCGCCACCGCCACGAGCAGGACGAGCGCCGACACGCCGAAGACCGGAAAGAAGGCTTGCACTATCGGCACCAGCCAGGTCGCGTCCAGCCACCGAGCCAGCACACCGAGCGCCACGAGGACCAGCAACACCGCGAGCACCCACCAGGGCACCGTCCTCGCCTCGGGACGCCACCAGTTGCGAGGTTGGGGGCGAGATTCGGGCACGTCGGCATTCTCGCTCACCGGCGCCCGGCGCGTGGGTGGGATCAAGGTGACTGGTGTGACGCAAGCAACAGGTTGAGGTGTGACTCTCGCGACACTTCCAAGAAAAGTCACGAAATGGTCACGTTCGACTTGGAAATCGGGCGCGGACCACGTAGCTTCGACGCTCGGTGGTTCAAAACTTCGCCCCCTGGCCGAAGATCCGATCCATCAGAGAGACCGCGCAACCCAGCACGTTCTCAGTACTTGCCTGTGGCCCGCCGCGCACAACCTCGTTGGGCGGCCACCAAGATCCGGGATGGTCTCGGAGGCACAACGAGGGTGGGGAACCCATTTCGGTCGCGACAGCGGCCTTGGGGTGAGAGCAGGCCGGAAACGGCTTGCCGGGCACCTGACAGCCCGACCCGACAGCTAACCCCGTATGCGCACGTCAGGAGAGGAATCAATGAACCTCAGCAAGAAGACTCAGACCACGACCCGCGCCGTCGGCATCGGGGTTGCCGCCGCTGCGGCCCTCGCCGCTGCAGGCGTCGCCACTGCTGGCAACGCCCACGCCGCCTCGGTTTCGACCTGGGACCGCGTCGCTGCCTGCGAGAGCGGTGGCAACTGGGCCATCAGCACCGGCAACGGCTTCTACGGTGGCCTGCAGTTCACCCACTCGACCTGGATCGGTTACGGCGGTGGCGCGTACGCGTCGAACGCCAACCTGGCCAGCAAGTCGGCTCAGATCTCCATCGCCGAGAAGGTCCTCGCTTCGCAGGGTCCCGGCGCCTGGCCGGTCTGCTCGGTGCGTGCGGGCCTGACCCGTGGTGGCGGCTCGCCGGTCGTCGCTCCGGCGCCGGCCCCCAAGGCGGCTCCGACCTACACCGCGCCGAAGAAGTCCTACACCGCGCCGAAGAAGGTCTACTCCGCGCCGAAGACGTCGCGCTCGAGCGTGCGTCCGACCTACACCGCGCCCAAGAAGGTCTACACCGCGCCGAAGGTCGCCCTCTCGGGCAAGACCTTCACGGTGAAGCCGGGCGACACCCTGAGCAAGCTCGCTCAGACCTACCACATCAAGGGTGGTTGGCAGACCCTGTTCGGTGCCAACAAGAGCACCGTCAACAACCCCAACCTGATCTTCGTCGGCCAGCACCTGAACCTGCCGGCCTGATCTGATCGTCCGTCATTGCCCTCGCGGCAGTGACAACTGAAAGCCCCGTCCCACCACCTGGTGGGGCGGGGCTTTCGCCGTTCGTGGTGTGCTGGGCGTATGACGAACCCGGCCTCCCCGACGGCACATCTGCGCCGTGAGACACCGAGAGGTCAACGGATGTCGTGAGATTCGCGTCTCACAACATCCGTTGACCTCTCGGCCCCTACGCGGCTACCGCCGCCACGTCCTTACGCGTCAATGACGATGGGGATGATCATCGGACGGCGACGCAGCTTGCCACCGACAAAGCCACCGACGGCACGACGGATGACCTGCTGCAGTTGGTAGGTGTCGCTGATGCCCTTCTCGCGAGCCTGTTCGAGCGCCTCCTCCAGCTTCGGACGCACCTTGTCGAAGACCTCGTCGTCCTCGGCGAAGCCGCGGGTCTGGATCTCCGGGCCGGAGACGATCTTGCCGGTGTCGGCGTCGCGCACCACGATGATCGTCACGAAGCCCTCGTCCCGCAGGATGCGGCGGTCCTTGAGCATCGTCTCGTCGGTCGTGCCGACGAGAGAGCCGTCGACATACACGTAGCCGCAGGGCACGGCCCCGACGATCCGCGCTCGTCCGTCGACCAGGTCGACGACGACGCCGTCCTCGGCCAAGATCACTCGCTCGGCCGGCACACCCGTCGCGACCGCGAGGTCACCGTTGGCGACCAGGTGGCGCCATTCGCCGTGGATCGGCATGACGTTGCGCGGCTTGACGATGTTGTAGCAGTAGAGCAGCTCGCCGGCACTGGCGTGCCCGGAAACGTGCACCAGCGCGTTCCCCTTGTGTATGACGCTCGCGCCGCGTCGCATCAGACCGTTGATGACCCGATAGACGGCGTTCTCGTTGCCCGGGATGAGGGACGACGCCATCAGCACCGTGTCGCCCGGACCGATCTCGATGGTGTTGTGGTCGCCGGCCGCCATACGGGACAGCGCCGCCATCGGCTCACCCTGCGAACCGGTCGACACCAGCACGATCTGGTTGTCGGCGAACCGGTCGATCTTCTTCAGGTCGACCAGCACCCGGTCAGGCACGTGCAGGTAGCCCAACTCTGCGGCGATGCCCATGTTGCGCAGCATCGACCGACCGACGAACGCGACCTTGCGGCCATGCTTGGCGGCGGCATCGAGCACCTGCTGCACGCGGTGCACGTGCGAGGAGAAGCAAGCGACGATGATCCGCCGCTCGGCCTGCTGGAAGACGCGCTCGATGGCGGGCGCGATGTTGCGCTCCGGAGTGGTGAAGCCGGGGACCTCGGCGTTGGTCGAGTCGGTCAGGAAGAGATCGACGCCCTCCTCCCCCGCCTTGGCGAACGCCCGCAGGTCGGTGATTCGGCCGTCCAGCGGCAGCTGGTCCATCTTGAAGTCGCCGGTGATCAGCAGATTGCCGCCGCCGGTCTTGACGAAGACTGCGAGCGCGTCCGGGATCGAGTGGTTGACCGCGATGAAGTCACAGTCGAAGACCCCGAGCTTCTCGTTGCCGCCCTCCTTCACCGCGAGGGTGTAGGGCTTGATCCGGTGTTCCTTGAGCTTGGCCTCAATCAGCGCAAGCGTCAGGGTCGAGCCGATCAGTGGGATGTCCGGCTTGAGGCGCAGCAGATAGGGCACGGCACCGATGTGGTCCTCGTGACCGTGCGTCAACACGATCGCCTCGATGTCGTCGAGGCGGTCGGCGATGTAGTCGAAGTCGGGCAGGATCAGGTCGACGCCCGGGTGGTCCTCGGGGAAGAGCACGCCGCAGTCGACGACGAGAAGCCTCCCGTCATACTCCACGACCGTCATGTTGCGGCCGACCTCGCCGAGCCCGCCCAGCGGGACTACCCGCACACCGCCCTTGGGCAGTGCCGGCGGCTCTTCGAGTTCGGGATGGGGATGGCTCACATCAGTCCTTGCGTAGTCAGTGCATCGCGCAGGATCGCGCGGTGTTCTTCGGGTGCCGGCACCAATGGGAGCCGGCAGAAGTCGGAGTTGATCACGCCCATGAGGCGCAGTGCGGCCTTGGCCTGGATGGTGCCCTGGGTGACGTTCATGACGGCCCTGATCACTGGTCCGAGCTGGTGGTTGATCGCGCGTGCGGCGGGCAGGTCGCCGGCCACGACGGCGCGCAGCAACGAGACCAGGGTGGCACTTGCGACGTTACCAACCGTGCTCACCATGCCGGTCGCGCCCAGCGCCAGCCAGGGCAGGTTGAGCGCGTCGTCGCCGGAGTACCAGAGCAGTCCGGTCTCGACCATCAGCGGCGCGCTCATCGCCAGGTCGCCCTTGGCATCCTTGAGCGCCTTGATGTTGGGCACCTCGGCCAAGGCTCGGATGGTGTCGGGCGCCAATGCGGTGCCAGTACGTCCGGGTATGTCGTAGGCCATCGCCGGGAGGTCGGTCGCCGCGGCCACGGTGCGGTAGTGCTCGAGCAGCCCGGCCTGCGGCGGTTTGTTGTAGTAGGGCGTGACGATGAGGGCGGCACGCGCGCCAGCGTCGGCTAGGCTGCGAGCGGCGGCCACGGAGTGGGCGGTGTCGTTGGTGCCCACGCCGGCCATCACGATCGCGCGATCGCCGACCGCTTCGGCGACGACTCGGACGACATCGATGTTCTCCTGGTCCGTGGTGGTCGCGGACTCGCCGGTTGTGCCGTTGACCAGGATGCCGTCGTTCCCCTCGTCGACGAGGTGTGTCGCGAGCTTCTGCGCACCGTCCAGGTCGAGTGAGCCGTCGTCGCGCATGGGCGTGACCATTGCGGTGATCATGGTGCCGAAGGGGTTGGCGGAAGGCTGCGTCATAAGGCTCAGGCTAGCGGCGATGGCGGGTCGAGCGCGGAGCCCTTCCGCGTGCCGAGCAGTGTCGGCACGGCCGGGAAATGATTAATCGCGTCGTCACCCGCTCGGGGGTCCGGGTGACGACGCGATCAACGGTTACATCGGGCGTCAGTTGAAAGCGTTACAACTTCCGAATGTGATCTGGGTCACATTCGGTAACGACCGTCCACGTTGTATGTCGGAGGCCCGTCCGGCACCCGTTCGACGGTTCGTCGTCGGCTCGTCGCCGGTGCTCGGACGGCTCGTCGTCGGTGCGCGCTGATAGCGTCTGGAGCCGTGAAGCAGTATCTCGACCTCCTCGATCGGGTCATCGCCGAAGGCACTCGCAAGGACGACCGCACGGGCACCGGCACGCTGTCGGTCTTCGGGCATCAGATGCGCTTCGACCTGACCGCCGGCTTCCCCGCGCTGACCACCAAGAAGCTGCACCTGCGCTCGATCATCGGTGAGCTGCTGTGGTTCCTGCGCGGCGACACCAACGTGCAGTGGCTCCACGACCGCAAGATCTCCATTTGGGACGAGTGGGCCGACGCCAACGGCGACCTCGGGCCGGTCTACGGCCACCAGTGGCGCTCCTGGCCGACGCCGGACGGCGGCTCGATCGACCAGATCACCCGGCTGATCGACGGACTGCGCACCAACCCCGACTCGCGGCGACACATCGTCTCCGCCTGGAACGTCGCCGACGTCGACGACATGGCGCTGCCGCCGTGCCACACGATGTTCCAGTTCTACGTCGGCGCCGAGACGGCCGACGGCCGGCGCTCGCTGTCCTGCCAGCTCTACCAGCGCTCGGCCGACATCTTCCTGGGCGTGCCGTTCAACATTGCGTCATACGCGCTGCTGACCGCGATGGTCGCGCAGGTGACCGACCTGGTGCCCGGTGAGTTCGTGCACACCATCGGCGACGCGCACCTCTACCTCAACCACCTCGACCAGGCCCGGCTGCAGCTGACCCGTGAGCCGGGACCGCTGCCGACGCTGCGCCTCAACCCGCAGATCCGCGAGCTCGACGCTTTCGACCTGCCGGACATCGCGCTCGAGGACTACGTCGCCGCACCCACCATCAAAGCCTCGATCGCGGTATGACGATTTCCTTCATCGCCGCCGTCGCGCGCAACGGCGTCGTCGGCCGTGACGGAAAAATGCCGTGGCGGGTGCCCGGCGAGCAGCAGGGTTTCAAGGCCGCGACCATGGGCCATCCGATGGTGATGGGACGGCGCACCTTCGAGTCGCACGGTCTGTTGCCCGGGCGGCGGCACATCGTGCTCACCCGTGACCCCGACTGGTCGGCGGACGGCGTCGAGGTCGCGCACTCCGTCGATGAGGCGCTGTTCCTGGTCGGGGACGAAGACTTCTTCGTGACGGGCGGCGGCCAGGTGTGGGAGCTCTTCGCGCCATACGCCGACCGGATGGTGTTGTCCGAGATCCCGTTGGACCCCGAGGGTGACACGTTTTTCCCCGGTTGGCCTCTGACCGATTCCCCCGTATGGCGGGAGGCCTCCCGCGAGCCGCACGACGGTTGGACGGTGCTGACCTACGAGCGCCGCAAACCGCGCGCGCAGGTCGACGTCGGCCCGCGCATCGCGGCGTCGGCCGAGGCCGGAGCCACCGAGATCAAGGCCGGTGCCAGCTGTGCCATCGGCGACGGTGACCGGTTGCTGCTCACCCGGCGCGAGGACAACGGCCTGTGGTGTCTGCCCGGCGGCGGCGCAGAGGTCGGCGAGAGCTGGTCCGAGGCGGCGGTCCGCGAGGCCAGCGAGGAGACGGGATTGCAGGTGGCCGTCGACTCGGTGCTGTCGGCATACAGCAACCCGGACATCGTCATCGTCTATCCGGACGGTCGTCGGCGGGCGATCTTCGGGGTGTGCTTCCGCGCGCACGTCATTGCGGGAACGGCCGGCACCTCGAATGAAGTGACCGAGTCGGCGTGGTTCACCCGGGAGGAAGCTGCCCGCCTGCCGATCATTCCTGCCCACCGGCCGCTCGTGCGTGCCTTCTTCGAAACCGACTCGGCCACAACACTTTTCGACTGAACGCTCCCACCTTGCCGACTGACGCATTCCACGCCGAGTGACGCAGTTGCAACTGCGTCACTGGGCGCCACGTGCGTCAGTCGGTGGACATCACGTCTGGAAGAACTCCTCGTGGTGCACGGTGTCCGGGTCTGCGCCGTCGCCCACCACCGCGGCTCGCACGTCGTCCACCAGGCCGGTCGGCCCGCACAGGAACCACTCGTCGACCTCGGAGACCGCCACCCCGGATCGACGCAGGATCTGGCGCACCTTCGCGCCGTCGATCCTGCCGGCCAGGAGCGGGTCCCTCGACGTCGACGTGTCACGGGAGAACACCTCGATGAGGTCGAACCGCGCAGAGTAGTTGTCCGCGAGCGACTCCAACTCCTCCCGGAACATCGTGCTCTTCGGTGTCCGATTGCCGAAGATCAGCGTGACGACCGAGCCCGGCTCGTCCTCAAGCATCGTGCGGACCAGCGAGATGACCGGTGTGATGCCGGAGCCCGCCGCGACCGCGACGATTTCTCGCTCGGTGTCGACGGTCGGGCAGACGAAATCACCCAGCGGTGCCAGCACCGCGATCCGGTCCCCCACCTCGACGACGCGGTTGAGCCACACCGACATCGCGCCACCGTCCACCTCGTTCGAAGCGATCCGCAGCTGGCCGCTCGCGGCAGCCTGCGCACGCGACATACAGATCGAGTAGGAGCGGCGCACGTCGGCGCCGTTGATCTCGGCGCGCAGCGTCAGGTGCTGGCCCGGCTGGAAGCGGAAGGTGTCACGCAGGTCCTCCGGTATGTCGAAGGTGATCGCGACGGCACGCTCGGTGAGCCGCTGGATGCCGGCGACGGTCAGCGGGTGGAACTGCGGGCGGCGATGCCGCACTCCGGAGGACTTCAACAGACTCACAACGAGGGAAGCCTCTCAGATCGAGCGGGTATGCCGGTCAGGCACCCACCGTAGGGCCGCCGCGGCCCGGTCCGGCGAGGATGAAAAGCTGACCGGATGAACTCCCCCACCAGCGATGCCGGGGTGCGCACTGCCCGCCCGAACGATGTTCCCGCAGTAGCCCACGTGCAGGCCGCTGTATGGCGCGACGCCTACGGCCCACTGGTGGACGCCGAGGTCCGGGATGCGTTCACCCCGGCGGCCTTCGAACCCGCGTGGCGCCAGTCGCTGCGCAATCCGCCCACGCCGCTGCATCGCTTATTGGTGGCAACTGAGGGAGCCACCGTCGTCGGCTTCGCCGCGATAGGGCCGGCCGCCATACCCGAGACAGTCGAGCTCACCGACGCCGACGTGCCGACCCAGCACACCGGGGAGATCTTCACCTTCGGAGTCAGTCCCGAGCGCCGTGGCACCGGCAACGGCTCGCGGCTGCTGAACGCCGCCGTCGACACACTCCGCGCCGGAGACTTCCAGGACGTGACGATGTGGGTGCTCGCGAACGCAGACCAGACTCGCGCGTTCGTGTCGGCCGCGGGTCTGAAGCCGGATGGCGCGTGGCGTGATCGGGTCATCGCCGCCGACGGTCGCACGGTTCGCGAGGTGCGCCTGACCGCGTCGTTGTCCGACTCGGACGATCCAGCCGGCCCATGAGCGACACCTCCGCGGGCGCGACGGGTGACGCCGCGCCGCCTGCGGACGACGTGTCGAAAGCCGTTGCCCGCAAAGGCATTTGGGTCGGCGTTGCCACCGGTGCCTACGGCATCAGTTATGGCGCTCTGGCTGTCGCGGCCGGGCTCAGCTTCTGGCAGGCGGTCGCGTTGTCGCTGTTGCTCTTCAGCGGCGGCTCCCAATTCGCACTCGTCGGCGTGATCGGTGCCGGCGGGTCCGGCGCGAGCGCAATCGGCACCTCCAGTCTGCTGGGGCTGCGTAACGGCTTCTACGGCCTGCAGGTGAGCAAGCTCATCCAGGTCGCCGGCTGGCGACGAGCAGCGGCAGCACACCTGACGATCGACGAGTCCACGGCCGTGACGATCACCCAGCCGAACCGCGCGCTGTCGCGGGTCGGTTTCTGGTGGACCGGCCTCTCAGTCTTCGTGTTGTGGGGATTGATGTCGGCGGTCGGTGCCGCGCTCGGCAATGCCATGGGCGACCCGGCACGCTACGGCCTGGACGCTGCTGCACCTGCGGCATTCTGCGCGCTCGTCTGGTCGCGGTTGCAAACTCGCCGTGCGCAGGTCGTCGCGGTGGTAGCCGGCCTGATCGCGCTTGCCGTTGCGCCATACACGGCGTCCGGCATACCCGTGCTGATCGCCGCGCTCGCGGCGGTTGTCGCCGGCTTCCTGCCGGACCGCTCGGTGACCACCGCGGAGGAAATATGAACCTCTGGACCACTGTGCTGCTGGCGAGCGTGATCTCCTTCGCCACCAAGTTCGCCGGGTATGTCGTCCCGCAATCGGTGCTCGACCACCCACTCACTGACCGGGTCATGCACTATCTGCCGGTCGCGCTGTTGGCCGCGCTCATCGCCGTCCAGACCTTCACCTCGGGCAGCGGATCGATCACCCTGGACGCACGAGCCGCCGGACTCGCCGTCGCGATCGTCTGCCTCACGCTGCGAGCGCCGTTCCTCGTGGTGGTCGTCGCGGCCGCGGCGACGGCCGCACTGCTGCGCGCGGCGGGCATCGGCTGACGTCGTACTGTGGGAAAGGTGACGAGCCAGTCTTCTACGGAGCCCCGGTGGATCGATCTCGAGGGTGTCGCCAATATGCGCGACGTGGGCGGCCTACCCGCCGCCGACGGCCACACGGTGCAACCCGGTCGGTTGCTCCGCTCGGACAACCTGCAGGACCTCACTCCCGAAGACATCAGGCTGCTGATCGAGCGGCACGGCCTGACCGACGTGGTCGACCTGCGCAGCGACGTCGAGTTGCGGATCACCGGGCCCGGCCCGCTGCGTGACTTCGACACCGTCGTCCATCACCACCACTCGCTCTTCCCGGACGACAAAGAAATAGACACCCGCGACGTCCTGGTGCTGCCGTGGCACGACACCGACGAGCCCAAGCTGCACGACAACGCCCGGGCCAGCCATTACCTGAGTTACCTCGCCCGGCGCCCCGACTCGGTCGCCGCCGCGCTCGAGGTCATCGCCACCAGCAGCGGTGCCACCGTCGTGCACTGCGCGGCCGGCAAGGACCGGACCGGCACCGTCGTCGCGATGGCCCTGTCCGTAGCCGGTGTCCCCCGCGAGGAGATCGTCGCGGATTACGTTGCCAGCACTGAGCGCACGGAGCGGATCGTGCACCGGCTGGAGCGGCTGCCCGGCTACTCCGACAATCTGCGGGATGTCCCGATGACCGCGCACCACTCCCGGCCCGAGACGATCACCCGGGTCCTCGAGGCGATCGACGCCGACTACGGATCGGTGGCCGGCTGGCTACGAAGCGTCGGCTGGTCCGAGGATCAAATCGCTGCGCTGCGAGACAAACTCGTCGCCTGACCTGGCCCGGCGACCGTCAAGAAACGCGGGCGTGCGCGGACTCCCTGACCACGGCCAGGAACCGCTCGAAGAACGCACGCCACGTCGTCTCAAGCTGCTCGTCGTGCTCCTGCGCGACGCGCTTCACGTCCGCGGGGGTGAAGCCGAGTTCGCGCAACGTGTCGTCGCTCCATTGCGCGACCCGAGCAGCACTGGACTCGGGGTGCCACTGCGTGGCCCACGCGGCGTCGCCCAGCCGGAACGCCTGGTTGCGGCATCGCTCGCTCGACATGAGCAGGTGCGCACCGTCCGGTAGCTGCGTGATCTGGTCGCGGTGACTCTCGATCCCGAAGGTCGGCGCTGAAAACTCTTGGAAGAGAGCGTCATCCGCGGCGGCCGCCTGGGGCGTCAGCTCGGTGACGCCCTTCTCCGGCATACCGAAGTCGCCTTCGACGCGACCGCCACCCACGTGGGCGAGTAGTTGCGCGCCGAGGCAGATGCCGAGCACCGGCACGCCCTGGTCGAGACAGTCGCGGGTCAGCGCTCGCTCTGCGGGCAACCACGGCTTGCGGGCATCGACGTCCGGCAGGAAACCACCGCCGAGCATGACGACGGCAGCCAACCCCGTTGCGGCTGATGGGATTTCATCGCCTTCGTCGGCTTTCACGAGATCGACGGCAACTCCGGCGGCCTCACTCCAGTCGAGGATCCGGCCAGGTCCGCTGTCCGGATCGTTGCGTATGACGGTCAGGGTGATCGTTTCGGTGGAAGTGGTCATCGGTCAGTCCAGGCCGAGGAAGTGCTCGAGGCCGACCGTCAGACCGGGGTGGTTGGGAACAGCACGCACACCGGCCAGCACACCGGGCATGAAACTCACCCGGTCGAAGGAGTCGTGTCGCAGGGTGAGTGCCTCACCGTCGCCGCCGAACGACACCTCCTGATGCGCAACGCGGCCGGGCAGCCGCTGCGCGTGCACCCGGATGCCACTGACGTCCGCGCCGCGAGCGCCGTCCGGGTCGCTCTTGGTCGCATCCGGGACCGGTCCGAGGCCGGCCTCAGCTCGGGCCGCGGCAATGAGTTCGGCGGTGCGCGCCGCAGTGCCGGACGGCGCATCCACCTTGCCGGGGTGATGGGTCTCCACGATCTCGACCGATTCGTAGAAGCGCGCCGCCTGCTGTGCGAACCGCATCATCAGCAGGGCACCGATCGCGAAGTTGGGTGCGATCAGCACGCCGACCGAATCATGCTCTGCCAATGTCGCTTTCAGCGCATCAAGTCGATCCGTGGTCCACCCGGTCGTGCCGACCACGGCGTGCACGCCGTGCTCCACGCAGTACTTGACGTTGGCCGGGGACGAGTCGGGAACCGTGAAGTCGACCGCCACCTGGGCACCACCCAGGTCGCCGAGGTCGTCCCCTGCGTCATACCGGCCGACGAGGGTGAGATCAGCTGCGTCCTCGATCGCGGTGCAGGTGGTGGCACCCATTCGTCCGGCGGCTCCGATGACAGCGACAGCAAGCGATGTGGTCACCCGGCCAGGGTAGACGCCCGCCGCAGCCAGGCCCGGGAGCCGTCCAGGCAGCGATCACCCTTGGGGACCTTCTTCCATACCGCTACTATGTTGTTAGTTACCTCGGCTAACGATTTCAACGCTGGCCGACCAACCCGACACGACTCACACCGGAAAGCCCGCATCTCCCGTGACCGAAGCACCCACCCCCGCCCAGGGTTCGCAACGCACCCGCGGTCCGCGCCGCCGCTTCGAAGCCGACCACCCCCGCTACAAGTGGGTGGCACTGTCGAACACAACGCTCGGCGTGCTGATGGCGACCATCAACTCCTCGATCGTGATCATCTCGCTGCCGGCGATCTTCCGCGGGATACACCTCGACCCGCTCGGCGCCGGCAACATCGGCTACCTGCTCTGGACGCTGATGGGCTACCTCGTGGTGTCCGCGGTGCTCGTCGTCGCGCTCGGCCGGCTGGGCGACATGTTCGGCCGAGTCAAGTTGTACAACCTCGGCTTCGTGGTGTTCACCATCGCCTCGGTGCTGTTGTCCCTCGACCCGGTCGGCGGCGGCACCGGCGCGATGTGGATCATCGTCGGCCGCATCCTGCAGGGCGTCGGCGGCGCCATGCTGATGGCCAACTCCACGGCGATCCTCACCGATGCCTTCCCGTCCACCGAACGCGGTATGGCGCTCGGGATCAACCAGGTCTCGGCGATCGCCGGATCGTTCCTGGGCCTGATCATCGGCGGCGTGCTGTCCGAGTGGCACTGGCGGGCGATCTTCTGGGTGAGTGTGCCGATCGGCGTGTTCGGCACGGTGTGGGCGTACAAGTCGCTGCACGAGCTGGGCACCAAGCGCCGGGGCCGGCTCGACATACCGGGCAACATCACCTTCGCGGTCGGCGTCACCGCGATCCTGGTCGCGATCACCTACGGCATTCAGCCGTATGGCGGCCACACCATGGGCTGGACCAGCCCGTGGGTGCTGGCCGGGCTGATCGGCGGCACGGTCGTGCTGGTGGCGTTCTGCATCATCGAGACCAAGGTCGCCGACCCGATGTTCTCGATGAGCCTGTTCAAGATCAAGGCGTTCAGCGCCGGCAACTTCGCCGGCCTGCTGGCGTCCATCGGGCGCGGCGGCATGCAGTTCATGCTGATCATCTGGTTGCAGGGCATCTGGCTGCCGTTGCACGGTTATCGCTATGAGTCGACGCCACTGTGGGCGGGCATCTTCCTGCTCCCGCTGACGATCGGCTTCCTGATCGCCGGTCCGGTCTGTGGTTTCCTCTCCGACCGCTTCGGCGCCCGCGCCTTCGCCAGCGGCGGGCTGTTGATCACTGGCGCCACATTCGTCGGGTTCCTGTTGATACCAGTCGATTTCAACTACTGGATCTTCGCGGCACTGCTCTTCGTCAACGGCGTCGGCTCAGGCATGTTCTCCGCACCGAACACCACCGCGATCATGAATTCGGTCCCCGCGCACCAGCGCGGCGCCGCGTCCGGGATGCGCGCGACGTTCTTCAACTCCGGCACATCCCTGTCGATCGGCATCTTCTTCTCGCTGATGATCGCCGGCCTGGCCCAGAACCTCCCTCAGGCCATGCGGTCGGGTCTGCTCGCCCAGCACGTTCCCGCCGGTGTCGCCGATCAGGTCGCCGGGTTGCCGCCCGTCGGTTCGATGTTCGCGGCGTTCCTCGGTTACAACCCGATCGAGAGCCTGCTGGGACCGACCGGGACCTTGGACAAGATCCCGGCGTCGAACGCCGCCACGCTCACCGGCAAGGAGTTCTTCCCGCATCTGCTGTCCGGTCCCTTCCACGACGGCCTGATCGTGGTCTTCACCGCCGCCGCGGCCATGATGGTCATCGCCGCGATCGCCAGCCTGCTGCGTGGCAGCAAGTACGTGCACGACGATCTGGCCGAGCAGCAGGATGAGTCGGAGTCTTCAGCTGACGTTGCGGTTGGTCAGCGATAATTCCCAGGTGAACGGTCTGGCTCCTGAACCCTTCGACGTGTCGAGCTGGCTGACCGCCTGGCGGTTCGACATCGTCGGCGTGGTGCTGTCGCTCCTCCTGCTCGGCGCTTATGCGTGGTTGCTGGTGGCCGCACGGCGACGTGGCGTCCACTGGCCGTGGTGGCGGGTTGCGGCATACCTCGTCATCGGTGTCGGCATGCTGTTCTACGTCACCTGCGGCCCTGTCGGTGTCTACCGGCAGACGTTCTTGTGGATGTTCGCCGCGCAGGTCGCGGTGATCGGCACGGTCGTTCCGATGGGTCTCGCGCTGGGCGACCCCTTGCGGTTGCTGAGCGCCGCCCTCGGCCCAGATGACACCAGGGTCGAGCGGGCGGTGCGGTCACGAGTCGTCCGCGCGCTGACCTTCCCGCTGGTCAGCTTCCTGCTGGACATCGCGGGGATCATGGCGATCTTCTTCACGCCGTATGGCGAACACGCGGTCCGCTCCGAGCTGGTCGGCACGGTGCTGATCCTCCAACTGCTGATCGTCGGGCTCCTCTTCGTGCTGCCGACCCTTGCCGACGACCTGCTGCCCGAGTGGGCCACGCCCCCGGTCCGTACCTTTCTGGCGTTCCTGGACGGGGTGGCCGACGCTTTCCCCGGCATCCTGGTCATGACCGCGAATTCGATGCTGCTGCCGCACTTTCCGGGCTTCTCGCCCGCCGCCGACGCGCTGCGTGGCGGGCTCAGTCACACGATGGACCAGAAGTACGCCGGGGGCGCCCTTCTGGCGGTGGCCGAGAGCATCGGGGTGCCGATGTTGGCAGCGGTCTTCATCGAATGGATCCGCAGTGACGCCGCCGAAGCGCGGGCGACCGACGCCGAGTTGGACCGGGCCGAGCAGCACCGGGCCGAGTCGGCGCACCGCACGGCCGCGCCCGAGGCCGGCCCAGCGAACGACGACAAGGCCGAGCAACCCTGGTGGCTCTCCGATCCCCGGCTGGCGGACCGGTTCGGCAACCGCGACGATTGAGGCATGCCCGACACGGAGTTCCTGGACGGTTGGATCGCCGACATCGCTGGGCTCGCGCCCGCAGCGGATCGGGAAGCCGCTCGCCGGGTGGGCACCGGGCTGCTGGCCCGCTGGAGCGAACCGCACCGCAGCTATCACACCGACCAGCACCTGGCCGAGATGCTCTCCGCCATCGACGACCTGGCGCGGGCGAGCGGGCTCGCCGAGCGCGAGACACAGCTCGCGCGCGTAGCCGCCTGGCTGCACGATGCGGTGTATGACGTGCGAGCGACCGCCGGGCACAGTGAACGCGAGAGCGCTCGATTGGCGCGAGACCTGTTGGCGTCATTGCACTTCGACGCGTCCGACCTACAGACCGTCGAGGATCTGATCCTGCTCACGATCGACCACGGAACCCAGGTGCCCGGCGCACTCGCGGACGTCTTCACCGACGCCGACCTGGCGATCCTGGCGGCGACTCCGGCGCGGTTCGGCGAGTACTGCAGGCAGATCCGGGTCGAGTACGAGCACGTGCCGGCCGCGGCATACGCCACCGGTCGCAGCGAGATCCTCGCCGCGCTCGTCGACCGCCCGGAGGTCTACCGGACGCAGTTCGCGCGAGCGACGTGGACCGCCCACGCACGAGACAACGTCGCGCGCGAGGTGGCTCGGCTAAGCCTTGGCGAGTAGCCCGTCGGACGAACCAACGACGGTCGGCTTCCCGTGATCGTCGATGCTGACCAGCATGGTCTGGTAGGTCCGCCGATGCGCCATCGCCGTCGGCTTGCTGTCTCCGCCCTCGACCGCCGCATGGTCTCGGTCGAGTTTGATGGTCGCTGTTCCGTCGGTTGTTTCGTAGGTGACGATGTTCTCGAACGACACCAGCCCCAATGTTGCCGAGCCGACGCGCATGAGGCGCGCCGCAGGCGTGCCCACGACAATGGCAGTCGCCGTGCTCGTCCCCACCGGACTCCCCCATGGCCGCGGTTCGACCGTCATCTCGGTGTCAGGCAATCCCTTGTGCAGGGCCGTACGGTATTCCGTGATGGCCGAGCCTTTACCGATCTCGTCCACCGAACCGGTGGCGACGGCGCGGCCGAGCAGCGCAATGCTGTTCGCAGCGGCCTGACGCTGCGAAGTTGTCAGCGTCTGCACTCTCCGTGGCGGAGTGGGCAGCGATCTCAGGTCGCCACCCAGACTTGCCCACATGCGCCACCCCGCGGGCTCCTTGACGAGGACGCAGGCGAAGTCGTACGGCATGCCGCTGTTGCCGACTGCGGGCACGATCCCGGTGACCAGCAACCACGGTGGCCGCCCATCCGAACTTCGCGTCGTGCTGCCGTATGCGTGCATCACGGTGTGGGTGAAGGGTTTTGAGGTGGACTTGTCCCGTTGCTGTTCGGCGAGCCGCGTGCTGAACACGTCACTTGCCAAGACGGGCCCTGCGTCGACGGAACCCCACGGCTTTTCGTCATACGTGGGGCTGTGCGACGCCTTGATGGCTGCATTGTTGGCCGTGTCGTAGGACTGCATGATTGCTTGCGCTTCGGGCACGGTGACTGCGGGACCGGTGTCGTGAGTCACGGAAGACGACAACGACGTCGAGCGGCCCGAGCTCTGCGCGGTGTCGCCACTGCTGGGTGAGCAACTTGAGAGCGCGAGCATCGCACCGAGTGCGACGGCGGCGACGGCGTGTGTGCGGGCGAACATCGTGACTCCCTATGGATCGGCGAACGAGGTCCAGGGAGTCAAGCACCGCAGCTTGTTTCACCGCAGAAGTTGTCCACAGGCTCGGTCAGGAGTCGAAAATCGAGCCCGATCCGGTCAGGCCGGTTTGCCGACCGTCCCTCCGGGCGATCGCCAGCGACCTATACGGGTCGGGTGATCGCTCTCATCGTCGTGGTTCGTCCGTCGTCACAGCGAGCACCCCACCACCCGCGTCAAGCAGGCACAATCCGAAGACGCGTCCAGCGGTCACGTTCGCCAACTTCACAGCTTTGTGCTGATACAGCTCTGCGATCCACTCCGCGAGCCCAAGCGTGAACGGCCCGTTCCCGGAGCGGGCCAGCGCAAGTCGAACCTCGTACACCGGCGTGAGCGTTCTTGACTCCACCTCGTTGACCGGAACCAACTGTGTCGATGCCTCCGCGGACAGCGCGGCGAGGAGCCGTAACGATGCCGCGTCGGCCCTGCCATTCAGCCGGCAGACAAGCTCGCTGCGCTCGATGTGGCCGATCATGGTTGCCACACTTCCGCACCGCTGACCGGTCCTCGGGCGAGGATCTCGTCTTCGTAGCTCTGATCCGGTGACCACTCGAGCTTGTACGGCCCGCTTGGTATCCGCAGGATCAGGCCGTCGCCGCCGGCGTACCTTCGTGCCGTGCCTGAGTTGCGGGTCCAGGACGTAATTGGGTTATCGGTCGTGTTGCCAAGGTTGTGGTCTTTAGGTGTTGCGCTGCCGTTCAAGTCACGCATAGTCGCAAGCCCCTGCACGCTTCGTCGTAGCCTGGTCTTCGCGGCCAACCCCGCGGTATGCGGAGAGTTGATCGCCTTCTCCGCTTTCTGTGGCAGTGTCGTGCTGGGTGCAGTAGGTGACCGTTCGACCAGACATGCTCGACGTCGACCAGGTCCCGGAGCGTCTTGCCTGGGCAACTCGTAACGACGTCAGTTGACGGATCACTTGGCGGGAACAATGCCAGCCCTCTTCTGTGCATCACGCAGGCTTGACACCACCGCATCTGGTGGCGGCGTAGCCGAGTTGCGGACCAGCACGCTCGGCCCAGAAAAGAAGTTCTGGTCAAACGGTCTCAGCCCGAGTGCTGCGGCGTAATCGGCCAACATCGTTGCGCTCAACCTGTCAGCGATCCTACGCCGCTTGTAGGCCTCGATATCCTCGAAATCTTGGACCGTACCGTTGACATCAAAACGCCATCGGCTTCCGTCTCGTACGACGGAGACGGTTCGGACATAGTTCAGGAAATTTGTGGGGATCGGCGCGAACATCTCGAACTGACGCGCTCCGTAGCGTGGGGGTTGGCCGGCTTTGCCAGGCACGTCAGGAATCGCAACGACCACAACTCCCTGAACCTTGAGCGTCCGAGCGAGATACGCCACCGTTGTACTCGGATCACCCCCTTGGATCCCGCAATCAAAGATCGCGACCCAGTCTGGGTTGCGGGTGGCAACAACCAGTTCCCGGGGGCGAACCCCGCCAGTCAAGGGCTCCAGCGCCGGAATGTTGGCGATGAGGCCCCCTCAAGGATCTCAAGATGTGCCGAGCCGTGGATCTTTCGACGCCACATAGCCAACCCATCGGCAACAACCTCCAGTGGCGCGCGAAGGAAACCCAGCGCCGAGGTAACTGGCGCGTACATGTCAACTCCGACAGTCATTTGACCCTCGATCATGGCACCGTGAAGAGGTTGACGACGCCGCCTGGGTCATTCGACAGGATCCGAGACTCATGCATAGGTCCTCGCGTTGACGACGGAATATCGAACTCTTCATAGTAACGCTGCCCATTCAAGGTGTACTGCAAGTCGGGCCGATTGACCCCTACCGCAACCGGCAAGGCGATCTGGTCCACCGGGACCGGCCACGCTTTGCTGGGCTCGGGCCACACACTGACGTCCGGAGACCGGCTGATCAGCAAGATCGAGTCCTGGGACTCGACCAAGACCGTGACAATGCAAACCAACGGCGACCTGGCCTACCGACTAAATGGGGTCCTCAAATGGCACAGCCGGACCTACGTCGCCGGCTCCCACGCCCGAATCACAACGCGCGGGCAACTGCAGGTCGTCGCACCCAGCGGGCGGATCCGGTGGAGTACCAGCCACACCGGCCAAGGCGGATGGTTCGATGTGGACTCCGGAATGCTCTTCAACGGCTACACCGGTGCCGTGCTCTGGCAGATGCCCGGATTCCTCTGACGTTACCGGTGTCGGCGGTTTGGAATGCTGAGATCGAAACTGCATGAATGCCAAAGAGACACGGGGAATAAGCCCCGTGTCGATGTATTCAGGCGTTCACACTGGCATCAACACTACTCTTCGTCTAGCCAAGCATTTCGTCAATGGTCACGATTGCATCCAGCCGCCACGTCATTGATACGGCCTCTAATCCTGCACGCAACTCCCTGACGTTGGTGACTGTTCCGAACACTGGGTGCGGTGGATATGGGCGGTCGGTGCCGTATGCCGCTATATCGACTGCACTTCGAGCGTCCTCCAAGAATCGCTCCTCTTCCTTATCGACAATCCGCTGGATCCGCGCCCGTTTTAGAAGGCCAGAATTGCGAATGAAGTCGACCATCGACGCGCCAATGAGAAGCGCGGGGTCAGGCAGCGAAGCCGTATGGAAAACACCTTCCGAGTCAACCCACATCGAATATCCTCATCGCATCCGCACTGCGCGTCACCAGTAGTAATGTCGAGTATGAAATAGTCGGCCCTGCCTATCGTATTTATCGACGTGCACATCGTCACCGGCACCGCAACCTCTCCGCGGGGCCGGCCGGCTCGATCGCCTCAGGTCAAGCCCGCTTCTGCTGCGCTTGCTCGCCAGGCGTCACCCGCGCGGCTGTCGTCCCCATAGAAGCCAAATCCCTCCGAGATCGGATTGTCCTGGAGCGCTGTGACCCACGACAGGTCTCCGTTTGCCGTTGCACGAACCGCGTTGACGAGGTCGGCAAAGAATTCGGCGTGTGAGGTGAACCAGGCGAGTTCTTCGTACTCGATCGTCACGCGGGCGTCATTGGGAGCGTCGCCGACAGCGCGCGCGAACTCGCCATACAGCTCGTTTTGCTCGGGCAACTGTTCGGCGATCAGCGCACCGAACCTGGCCATTGGCGCACGAGCCTCACCCACTGTCAGCACAATTGCGGTCAGACCCACTGGTGGGTCCTCCTCCGTCTCCGCACTCTCCCACGCAGGTCGACTGCGCTCGAGGACTTCCGGTGTCAAGAGCGAGCGCCAGTAGAGCGCTTCGGAATTGTTCGTCTCCAGCTCAAGACCAGCCGAACTGATGAGATAGGACCTATTCCCCATGGTGCTTCCTCGATAAATTCGCGCCGTAGCCATCCGACGCACGGTGATGGTCGCCCGGCATGTGCTCGAGAGCCGTGACGAATTCCTGGTGACCAGCTGCGGCAACCACCGCATTGCGCTGGCGCGATGCCATTCAACCAGGAATCTATGACTCGTTACGAGTCAAAGCCGAGCCCCACTCGATCAAGCCCACGCAGCCACAAGTTGCGGTGTCCCTCGTGCTCGTCGGCGTGCGCCAGCGACCGACGGGTCGCCTCAATCCCGATGAACGCCAACGGTTCCGGCGGAAAAGGCAGCGGCTTGGTGCGCACCAGCGGAGTGCGAGTGCGCTCTGTGTCCACACCGTCCAACAGGTCGAGCATCACCTGCGCGCCGAACCTAGTGGCCCCCAGACCGAGGCCGGTGTAACCGAGCGCGTAAGCAACCCGATGGTCGTATGCCGCCCCGAAGAACGCACAGAAACGGGTGCACGTGTCGATCGCGCCGCCCCAACGATGGCTGAAGCCGATGCCGGCCAGCTGCGGGAAGGTCGTGTCGAAGTGCTCGGCAAGCGTCCGGAAGGTCTCGGGGCGGTCGTCATACTCCGCCTTGAGCTTTCTGCCGAAGTGGTAGACCGCGTCATAGCCACCCCAGAGGATGCGGTTGTGCGCGGTCAGCCGGTAGTAGTGGAACTGGTTGCCGCTGTCGCCGAAGCCCTGTCGGTGCTGCCAGCCGATCGCGGCGAGCTGTTCCTCGGTGAGCGGCTCCGTCATCAACACGTGGTCATAGACGGGAACGCAATAGAGCCGAAGCCGGCGCAGCAATGGCGGAAAGATGTTGGTGGCCAACGCAACTCGCTGGGCATGCACCGACCCTCGGTCGGCCACCAACTCGATGTGCGTTGCGTGCTTGCGCAGTTCACGCACTGGTGACTGCTCGACGATGCGGACTCCGAGACGCTCGGCGACCTCCGCCAGCCCCCAGGCGAGTTTCGCAGGGTCGAGCATCGCCACACCGCGCTTGTCCCACACGCCGCCGAGGAAGGTCGGCGAATTCAGTTCAGCACGAACGGAATCCTTGTCCAAGTGGACGCAGCCTGGCCCGACGTCCGGACCGGACAGCTGATAGGGCTCGGTCGCAACGTCGACCTCACCAGTGCGTTCGAAGTCGCAGTCGATGCCGTAACGCGCCACGGTCGCCTCGATCTGGTCGAGGTTCGCCATACCGAGTCGATCGAGCTCGACCTGTGCTGCCTCGCCGAACCGGCTGACGCCGTTGTCGTAGCCGTGGGTCAGGCTCGCTGCGCAGAAACCACCGTTGCGACCCGACGCGGCCCACGCCAACCGGCCGCCCTCCAGCAGCAGGACGTCACGGTCGGGGTTGGCTTCTTTGGCGAGCACCGCAGTCCACAGACCGCTGAATCCGCCTCCGACTACTGCGAGTTCGCAGGTCGTGTCCGCGTCGAGCGAGGTTCGGGCAGCAGGCCGGTCAGGAGTGTCCAGCCAGAACGGCGTCCTGCGTGCTGCCGCGATCCGCGCATCGATCGTGGCCACCGGTCATCCCCCGGCGTGTTCGTCGGCGACGTCGAGAGCCGCGTCGATGATGTCCAGGCCGGTGCGCAGCTCGTCCTCACTGATGTTGCATGGGGGCACGACGTGAGTGCGGTTCATGTGGATGAAGGGCCACAGACCCTCCTTCTTGCACGCGGCGGCGAAAGCGCCCATCGGCGCAGCCGCGTCTCCGGCGGCGTTGAACGGCACGAGCGGCTCGCGGGTGTCCTTGTCCTTGACCAGCTCGATCGCCCAGAACATCCCGAGCCCGCGCACGTCACCGACGCTCGCGTGCTTGGCCTTGAACTCCTGCAGACGCGGCTCGACCACAGTCTCGCCGAGCTTGCGGGCGTTCTCCAGGATGCCTTCGTCCTCGAACGCCTTGATCGACGCGACGGCGGCCGCACATCCGAGCGGATGCCCGGAGTAGGTGAGACCGCCCGGGTAGGGCTGGTCGGCGAAGCGCTGGTAGGTCTTCGGGCCGAGGATCACCCCGCCGAGCGGGACGTAACCGGAGTTGACGCCCTTCGCGAAGGTGATCAGGTCGGGCACGACGTCCCAGTGCTGGATCGCGAACCACTCGCCGCAGCGCCCGAATCCGGCCATCACCTCGTCGGCGATCAGCAGAATGCCGTATTCGTCGCACAGCTCGCGCACGCCGGCCAGGTAGCCCGGCGGCGGCACGAGGATGCCGTTGGTGCCGACCACGGACTCCTGGATGATCGCGGCGATCGTGCTCGGACCCTGCAGCTGCACGACGTCGCGCAGGTGCTGCAGCGCGCGCTGCGACTCCTGCTCCTCGGAGTCGCTATGGAAAGCGGACCGGTAGGCGTAGGGACCGAAGAAGTGCGCCACCGACTGCCCGGTGGGTGTGTTCGCCCACCGGCGCGGGTCGCCGGTCAGCGCGATCGCGCCGCCCGTCGCACCGTGATAGCTGCGGTATGCCGACAGGATCGTCGGCCGGCCGGTCTGCAGCCGCGCCATCCGGATGGCGTGCTCGTTGGCATCGGCTCCGCCGTTGGTGAAGAACACCCGGTCCAGGTCCCCGGGGGCGCGCTCGGCGATCAGCCGCGCAGCTTCGCCGCGCACGTCGCTGCCCAACGCGGGAGCGATCGTCGCCAGCTTGGCTGCTTGATCCTGGATGGCCTGCACGACCTTCGGGTGGCCGTGCCCGATGTTCAGGTTGACCAGTTGGGAGGAGAAGTCGAGATAGCGCTTTCCCTCGTAATCCCAGAAGTACGAACCGGATCCGCCCGCGATCGGGATGGCGTCGACATGGGCCTGCGCGCTCCAGGAGTGGAAGACGTGAGCGCGATCGTCCGCGCGGACCTGTTGCGCGGCCGCGGCATCGACGTCATTCATCTCAGTGGTCTCCGTTGGTCGGGAAGCCGAGGTCGATCTTCGAGCTACCCGGGTCGGGCCACCTGCTGGTGACCACCTTGCGCCGGGTGTAGAAGTTGACGCCCTCGGGTCCGTAGATGTGCGTGTCGCCGAAGAGGGACGACTTCCAGCCGCCGAACGAGTAGTAGCCGACCGGCACCGGGATCGGCACATTGACGCCGACCATGCCGACCTGCACGTCGAACTGGAAGCGGCGAGCGGCTCCACCGTCGCGGGTGAAGATCGCTGTTCCGTTGGCGAACGGGTGGGCGTTGATCAGTGACAGCGCCTCGTCGTATGTGTCCACGCGGACCACGGACAGCACCGGGCCGAAGATCTCGTCGGTGTAGGCGACGTTGTCCGGGCGGACATCGTCCAGCAGGGTGCAACCGAGGAAATAGCCACTGTCACTGGTGTTTTCGCGTCCGTCGACGACAACCTTCGCGCCCTCCTGCTCGCCGCGGTTGATGTAGTCGACGACCTTCTCGCGATGCTGCGCGGTGATCAGCGGGCCCATGTCCGTGCCGTCCTGGTCACCGGGGCCGACGAGCAACGACGGGATCCGCGACTTGATCGCGTCGAGCAGCGGGTCGGCGATCGCGCCGACCGCGACGACGACCGAGATCGCCATACAGCGCTCACCCGCAGCCCCGTATGCCGCCGAAATCGCTGCATCCGCAGCGACATCCAGATCCGCGTCGGGCAGGACCATCATGTGGTTCTTCGCGCCACCGAGCGCCTGCACCCGCTTGCCGGCCTTGGTGCCGGTCTCGTAGATGTGCTTCGCGATCGGTGTCGAGCCGACGAAGCTGATCGCATCGACATCGGGGTGCTGCAGCAATCCGTCGACGGCGACCTTGTCGCCCTGCAGCACGCTGAAGACACCGTCGGGCAGGCCCGCGTCCTTCCAGAGCTGCGCGAGGAGCAGCGACGCCGACGGGTCCTTCTCGCTCGGCTTGAGGATGAACGCGTTGCCGCACGCGATCGCGCTGGCGCACATCCAGAGCGGGACCATGAGCGGGAAGTTGAACGGCGTGATGCCGGCGACGACACCGACCGGCTGCCGGATCGAGTAGACGTCGACGCCTGTCGAGGCCTGCTCGGTGAAGTCGCCCTTGAGCAGATCGGGTACGCCACAGGCATATTCGACACTCTCCAGGCCGCGCACCACCTCGCCGGCGGCATCGGAAAGCACCTTGCCGTGCTCGGACGTGATGATGGCCGAGAACTCATCGGAGTGCGCGGCGAGCAGTTGCCGGAAGGCGAAAAGCACCTTGGTGCGAGCGGCCAGCGAGGTGCTGCGCCACGCCGTCGCAGCCTTTCGCGCAGACGCCACGACGGTGTCCACATCGGCGCTCGAGGCGAGCGCGAGCTCCGCGGTCTGCTCGCCCGTGGCGGGATTGTGAATGGGCGCCGTCGCGGTCGGCGCGCCTGCGGTGAGTTGCCCGTTTATCCAGTGCTGCACATGTTCCATGCCCTGCACATTACGTGCCAGCCTTTGCCGACACAATACATTCTCTGTAGTGTCACATAAGTGATCGATGTTCTGAGGACTCACCTGTCCGACCCGACGGCACGGGGCCTGGCCGACGCCGTCGCACGGGCCGTGGCGGCAGGGTCCCTGGAGCCCGGCGTGCGGCTACCTCCGATCCGGTCGGTCGCGGAGTCGTTGCAGTTGTCGCCGACAACCGTCAGCTCCGCCTGGGCAACGCTGCGCCGAGCAGGACGATCCGCACCGACGGACGCCACGGTTCGTTCATCGCCGAACCGCGCGGCGGGCTCGTGGGAAACAGCCGCTACCGCCGTGCCGTGGGTAGCCCGGTCCGATTCGGCCTCGACCTGTCGACCGGTGTTCCGGACCCGGCACTGTTACCGGCCGTCGGTCCGGCGCTGGACGCGCTGGGCGATGCGCCCGCAACGCACCATTACCTAGACGACCCGGTGCTCCCGGAGCTCGCCGAGCAGATCGTGCGTACCTGGCCGTTCAGGCCCGAGCGGCTGACGATCGCCGACGGCGCGACCGACGCCATGGACTCCGTGCTGCGGCAGTTCGGCGGCTACGGCACCCGCGTCGCCATCGAAAACCCAGCGTTCCCACCGTTTCTCGACCTTTTGGACGCTGCCGGACTGCAGCCGATCCCGGTCGAGTTGGACGAGGAGGGGCCACGTCCCGATGCCCTCGCCGAGACTCTCGCGCAGGGCGCCGCGCTCTTCGTGATGCAGCCGCGCGGGCAGAACCCCACGGGCGTGACGATGACCGCGAAGCGTTCGGCTGCACTCGCAGCTGTCCTGGCTCCGTCGGACACGGTGATCGTCGAGGACGACTCGCTCGACGGCATCGCAACCACCGAGCTGGTCAGCATCGGCACGCATCTGCCCGATCGTGTCCTGCACATTCGCAGCTTCTCCAAGGCCTACGGGCCGGATCTACGACTCGCGGCCATCGGTGGCGCCGCCCGACTCATCGAGCCGATCGAACGCCGTCGTCAGCTCGGTCAAGGATGGAGCAGCCGCCTGCTGCAACGGCTGCTGCTGGAATTCCTCACCAGCGCCCGCAGCCAGGGCCAGGTGGCCGATGCACGACGCGAGTACGAGCGTCGACGGCAGGGACTGATCGAGGCTCTCGCCCGAGGCGGCCTGCGGGTCCCGGGCGACGACGGCATCAACATCTGGGTGCCGGTCCTCGACGAGGTCGCGGCGCTGCAGAGCCTCGCCGCCGGGGGCATCGGGGCCGCTCCCGGATCCCCCTTCCGGATCGGGACGGGTCATCCACCGCGTATTCGGGTCACCGTCGGATTGCTTGCGGATGACGAGCAGGATGTGGCGGCAGCATTGCTGGCTGCCGCCGACGCAGGAGGACTGATAAGCCGCTGACGCTGCGTCTGCAGCGACCGGTTTCAACAGCGCGAGCTCTCCCAGTCCCCCAATGCGGCGGGACTCCAACAGATTTCGAGGTTCACATGTATCAGTTCATCAACGGTAAGCGTGTCACCGGCACCGCGGGCACCATGCCGCTCATCGACCCCTCCACCGAGGAAACCATCGACGAGATCGACCTCGCCGGCCCGGCAGAGGTCGATGCCGCCGTCGACGCGGCCGCCAACGCGTTCCAGGAGTGGTCGCGCGCGACACCGGCCGAGCGGTCCGATGCGATGACCGCCTGGGCGGCGCTGCTGCGCGACCGCGCCGAGGAGCTTGCGCTCGACGAGACCCGACAGGCCGGCAAGCCGATCCGGCTGTCCCGCGAGTTCGACGTCCCGGGCAGCATCGACAATGTCGCCTTCTTCGCCGGTGCCGCCCGCCAACTGACCGGACTCGCCACCGGCGAATACTCCCCCGACCACACCAGCAGCATCCGACGCGAAGCGATCGGTGTCGTCGGGTCCATCGCGCCGTGGAACTACCCGTTGCAGATGGCCGCGTGGAAGATCCTGCCGGCAATCGCGGCGGGCAACACCATCGTGCTCAAGCCTTCCGAACTCACTCCGCTGACCAGCCTGCTCTTCGCCGAAACCGCAACAGCCGCAGGCATACCGGACGGGGTCATCAACATCCTGACCGGCACGGGGCTGGAGGCCGGCACACCGCTGATCTCGCATCCGTCGGTGTCGATGGTCTCCTTCACCGGCTCCACCGCGGTCGGCACCCAGATCGCGTCGCTCGCCGCCGGTATGGCGAAACGCACCCACCTGGAGCTCGGCGGCAAGGCTCCCTTCGTGGTCTTCGACGACGCAGACCTGGAGGCCGCCATACACGGTGCTGTTGCTGCGTCCCTGATCAACACCGGACAGGACTGCACCGCCGCAACCCGTGCCTACATCCAGCGACCGCTCTTCGACCGGTTCGTCTCCGGTGTCGCCGAGCTGATGCGGCAGGTGCGGCTCGGGCCGACCTCGGACCCGGCCACCGACCAGGGTCCGCTGGTCAGCGCTCGGCAACGCGATCACGTGGCGGGAATGGTGGATCGGGCGGTCGCGTCGGGCGCCACGGCGCAATGCGGTGGACGGCTGGTGGACGGCCCCGGTTTCTACTACGAGCCGACCTTGATCACCGGGGCGCCCCAGGACTCCGAGATCGTGCAACGAGAGGTCTTCGGCCCGGTGCTGGCCGCGCTGCCCTTCGACAGCGACAACGAGGGGATCACCCTGGCCAACGACACGCCCTACGGCCTGGCCGCGTCCGCGTGGACACGGGACGTCTATCGCGCCGGTCGGGCCACCCGCGACATCCGGGCCGGGGCGGTGTGGGTCAACGACCACATCCCGATCCTCAGCGAGATGCCGCACGGCGGCTACAAGCATTCCGGTTACGGCAAGGACATGAGTCACTACTCGTTCGAGGAATACACCATCGTCAAGCACGTCATGCACGACATCACCGCCGTGGCGCAAAAGCCTTGGCACCGATCGGTTTTCACGCTCGCGGACTAGCTCGTTCAGCCGCGGATGCGGTCCCTGCTGCGATCCCGGCGCCAGCCGAGGGCGGCGACGACTGATGCCGCCATGGCCCAGGCCAGGACGACGCCGATGTCGAGCAACGGCCGGCCCGGGGTCCGGACACCGAAGTCGGCGGCCTGCCCTGGCGTCGCGATCGCGCCCCAGGCGAGATTGCCCCAGTGCGAAGTCGGCAGGTATGCCGAGAGCGCCGCGATCGGGCCGGGCAGTGCATCCACCGGCGTCATGAACCCGGACGTGTAGGACAACGGCAGGAAGATGAGGTTGCCGATCACGCCGGCTGCGCCCGGCCGGACCCAGTAGGCGAGTGCGAAGCCGAACGGCGCGAGGCACACCGTGCCGAAGAGGATGACGACCCACAGGCGCAGTAGGTGCGTGAACGGCACGCCGGCTCCGACGAATCCTGCAATGGCGGCGTTGCCAGCCAAAACCGCTGTCGCAGCGGCAAGCCCGAGCATCACCTTCCCAGCGAAGAAGGACCACAGTGGCATCGCGGAGGCGCGGAGCCGGCGGATCCAGCCCATCCCCCGCTGCTCGGCGGCGGCGACCCCGACCGCGAAGATCGACAGATTCACGACACCGAAACAGGTGAACGACGCCATCAGCATCGCAGCGACGGCGAGGCCGCCGTCGAGGTCACCGTGCAGTGTCGTGCCGAAGAGCACGAAGAGCAGCATCGGCATGGTCACCAGCGCGATGAACCAGCCGCTCCGCCAGCCACCGCGCCACTCGGCCCGGAAGATCGCGAAGGCGGCGGAGCAACCGAGCGGCATACGAGGTTCGTTAAAGCCGTCCGAGGAACGAGGACGTGTCGAGGTCTCGCTTGTCGGGGTGCTCATGCTGCGTCCTCCTGGGTGAGGGTGAGGAATGCGGACTCCAGGTCGGCATCGGTCACGGTGAGGTCCCGAACCTGATGCCCGGCGGCGAAGAGAGCACCGAGCAGCCCTTCGGGGTCAGCGCTCAATAGCTCGATCCGCCTGTCCCGCAACACCGAAACTTCTGTGACGCCAGGGAAATTCGCGATCCATACGACCGAGGCGTCTGTGGTCAAGTGCACCTTGCTGACGCCTACTCGGCGCACGATCTCCTGCGTCGACGCATCGGCGATCTTGCGCCCGTGATGCAACACCACGACGCGGTCGGCCACCTCCTGCGCCTCGCGCAGGTCATGGGTGGCCAGCACGATCGAGCGGTCCTGCACCGCCAATTCGCGGATCGCCTGCAGCAGCCGGCGGCGACCCGCCACGTCCAGAGCTGCGGTGGGTTCGTCGAGCACGAGCAACTCGGGGGCGCCGGCCAGCGCGAGGGCGAGCGAAAGTCGTTGCCGCTCACCGCCGGACAGCTCTCCGACCCGGCGGTCCGCCTTCTCGGTCAGCTCGACCAGCGCCAGCAGTTCGCCGATCGGGGTCGTGCGGGGGTAGAGATGCTGGGTCAGCCGCACGGTCTCGGCGACGGTGAGCCCCGGCGGGCCGGTGGTCTCCTGCAGCATGGCGCCCATCCGGGCGCGAGCGCGGCGAGCGGTCGGCGGCATACCGAACGCTCGGACCGTGCCTGAGCTGGGATCGCGCAGGCCGAGCAGCATGTCCAGCAGCGTCGACTTCCCGGCACCGTTCGGGCCGAGGAGGGCGACGATCTCCCCGGATACAAAGTCAGGTCAACGGAATCCACGGCGATCGTCCCGCGGAAGGAACGCGTGACGTCGGTGAATCGGGCGATTTCTTCCATGCCACCGACAGTGCCGCAGCCCGGATGCCGCCAGCAGTGTCAGGCGGCATGACCGTGACCCATGACCTTCGGCACCCCATACCCCCGCACCACCCCCATACCGAGAGGACACGCGATGACCGAGAGGACACGCGATTTGGGCCGAATTCGGCCCAAATCGCCTGTCCTCTCGGCAAACGGGTGTCCTCTCGGCACAGAGGGGTGCCGATCAGATGACGCCTTGGGCGACCATCGCATCGGCCACCTTGATGTATGCCGCGAGGTTGGCGCCGATCACGTAGTCGCCCGGGTGACCGACCGCCTCAGCTTGCGTGACACAGGTGTCGTGGATGTCGCGCATGATCTCGTGCAGCCGTTCCTCGGTTCGCGCGAAGCTCCAGGAGTCGCGGCTGGCGTTCTGCTGCATCTCCAGCGCGCTGGTCGCAACGCCGCCTGCGTTGGCGGCCTTGCCCGGCGCGAAGAGCACTCCCGCATCACGCAAGATGGCTGCGGCAGCAGGAGTCGTCGGCATGTTCGCGCCTTCGGCGACCAAGCGAACCCCGTTTGCCACCAACGTCTTCGCGTCAGTCTCGTCGAGTTCGTTCTGGGTCGCGCACGGCAGCGCGACCTGGCACGGAACCTCCCAGATCGATCCGTCAGAAACGAACCGCGCCCGGTCGCCGACCTGGTCGACATACTCCGAGACCCGGCCACGACGCACTTCCTTGATCTCCTGCAGCACCTCGAGGTCGACGCCCTGTTCGTCGACGACATACCCGCTGGAGTCGGAGACGGCGATGACCTTGCCGCCCAGTTGGTGCACCTTCTCGACGGCATAGAGGGCGACGTTGCCGGTGCCGGAGACGACGACCGACATACCGTCCAGCGAGGTCCCCTTGGCGGCTAGCATCTCCTGCGCGAAGAACACCGTGCCGTAGCCGGTGGCCTCAGTGCGTACCTGCGAACCGCCCCAGGACAAACCCTTACCGGTCAGCACGCCGGACTCGTAGCGGTTGGTGATCCGCTTGTACTGCCCGAACAGGTAGCCGATCTCGCGGCCTCCGACACCGATGTCGCCGGCCGGCACATCGGTGTATTCGCCGATGTGGCGGTAGAGCTCGGTCATGAAGGACTGGCAGAAGCGCATGACCTCGGCGTCGCTGCGGCCCTTGGGGTCGAAGTCGGAGCCGCCTTTGCCACCACCGATCGGCATACCGGTGAGGGCGTTCTTGAAGACCTGCTCGAAGCCAAGGAACTTCACGATCGACAGGTTGACGCTCGGGTGGAATCGCAGCCCGCCCTTGTAGGGGCCGAGCGCGGAGTTGAACTCGACGCGGAAGCCCCGGTTGACGCGCACCTCCCCACTGTCGTCGACCCACGGCACGCGGAAGATGACCTGGCGCTCCGGCTCGCAGATTCGCTGCAGGATCGACCACTGGGTGTAGCCGGAGTGGTTGTCCGCGAGCGGCGTGAGGCTCTCCATCACCTCGTGCACGGCTTGCTGGAACTCGGCCTCGCCCGGGTTCCGGGCGAGCACGTCGTCGAACATCGGTCGGAAAGTGGGGTGCAGGGTACTCACGGGCGGCACCCTAGGGACTTTCAACTTCGCGTGTTATCGGTGTCCACCTATTGTCCATGACCTTCGGCAGGTCTCGGGCCGGCCGGCGCGCTCTATCGTCGAGGTGTGCGACCGATCGAACGCCTGCAATTCGTCAATGGCTTCATCGCCATTGCGATCTTCACGGCGGCGCCGCTCTTCCTGGGTGGCCTGCCGGACCTGCCGACGCCGTTCCGGATCGTCTACTGGGCATGTGTCGCGCTGATCGCCGGGATCTTCATCCTGATCGCCGGCACGCCCATCAGATTCCCCCGCAATCCCAGGACCTACCTGATCGTCGGGATGTTCGTCGTCGTGTCCTATCTGGGTGCTGCGCTCGGCTCGACCTACGGCTTCAGCCTCATGTTGCTCGCCGTGACGACGGCCGTCTGGGCAAACTTCGTGCCGCTTCGCGTGTCCGTGGCGACCACCCTGGTGCTGCTGCCGGCGAGCACTGTGCTGATGGCGCTGGTCAACGGTCAGGCGTCTGTACTGGCGTGCACCTGGTATGCCGTGCTGACCCTCGTCGTCGAGGCGTTCGTGCTCGTCGGCGTCGAGCAGACGTTGGTCATCCAGCGGGAGCGCGACAAGTCCGAGCGCGCCCGTGACGAGGCCGAGCAGGCCAATCAGGCTCTCAGAGAGGCACAAGCAAAGCTTCGCGAGCACAGCGCCACCGAGGAGCGGCTGCGGATCGCGCGCGAGTTGCACGACGTCGTCGGCCATCAGCTGACCGGCCTCACCCTGACCCTCGAAGCCGCTCGCCACCTGCCACCCGCAGAGGCCCAGCACTACTTGGACAGCGCACACCGCACCGGCAAGGAGCTGTTGGAGCAGGTCCGCAGCGTGGTCAGTGAGCTGCGGGATGGCGCCCCGGCAGAGGCCACCTCACTCCGCGCACTGGCCGACGGTTGGCCGGGCATGCAGGTCGAGCTGACCGACGACGCCGTGCTTGAGCGGGCGCCAACGGCCCTTCGACATGCAAGTGTGCGGCTCGTCCAGGAATCGCTGACCAACGCGGCCCGCCACGGCTGCGCCAGTCAGGCATGGGTCGCGTTGGAGGCCGCGGACGGCACCCTGTCGGTGGTGGTGCGCGACAATGGCCGCGGCGCCGCCGCTGCCGTGGAGGGCAACGGATTGCGTGGCATGCGAGAGCGTTTCGCCGCTCTGGGCGGTTCGGTTGTATGGCGCGGCTCCGCCAACGGAGGCTTCGTCGTCCAGGCGTCGGCGCCACTGTGTGTCGAGAACCCGGTCGACGACACAACGGTCAAGGAGCAGGTATGACGGCAGCAGACCCGATCCGGGTGCTGGTCGTGGACGACCAGACGATCGTGCGCGACGGCATTGTCGGGCTGCTGCGACTGAGTGGTCGCGTCGACGTCATCGGCGCCGCGTCCGACGGGCGGAAAGCCTTGGAAGCCCTGGAGATCGAGCGACCTGACGTCATACTTCTGGACCTGCGGATGCCCGTGCTCGACGGCATCGCGGTGCTGCACGAGCTGGCACAACGCACCGATCCCCCGCCGTGCCTGGTGCTGACGACCTTCCAGGACGACGAGCAGGTGCTGCAGGCGCTGCGCGCCGGCGCGCGCGGTTACCTGCTCAAGGACGTCTCGCTGGACGATCTGATCGTTGCGGTCGAGACCGTCGCGTCCGGCGGCTCCATGGTCGCGTCCTCAGTGACCCAGCGGCTACTGGATCGGCTCGGCACGCCCGGTCCCGTCGCTGCCCCAGCCGACCTGCCGGTCCACATCGAGCTCACGACCCGGGAGCGTGAGGTGCTGCGCATGCTGGTCGGTGGATTCTCCAACAAGGAGATCGCGTCCGCGATGCATCTGGCTCCCGGCACCGTCAAGAACCACGTGTCGACCGTGCTGGCCAAGCTCGGCGTTCGTGACCGCACCCGCGCTGTCCTGCGCGCACTCGAGCTGGACCTGGTGTGAACACTGACGACGTCGAGGCCGTCGCCAGGTCGGCGGCCGACTGGTTGCTCGATGAGAGCAACTGGGATGCCGCGGATCCCTCGCTCTACCACGGACTTTCGGGCATCGTGCTCGGGCTGCACGAGGCCCACGCCCACTTCGGTGATGATCGGTATGGCGCAGCGATCGACCGTGGACTCGACATCCTGTCGGCGCAGGTCGACCACGTCGACGACGCGTCGCTCTACTTCGGCCTGGCCGGTATGGCGTTCTGCCTGCACCAACTGGGCCGCCACGGAGCAGCGGATCAGGCGCTCCGCCGCGTCCGGGACAAGTTCGACGGCGTGCGCTGGAACACCATGTTCGAGCTGCTCATGGGCAACGCCGGCATCGGCCTCGGAGCGCTGCACGCTGGAGACGTCGATCTCGCCATACAAGCTGTGCTCCCGTATGTCGAGAAGGCCGACCGCACTCCGCACGGCGTCAACTGGGCTGTGCGGCCGACTCAGCCGCGGTCGCACCACATGGCGCACGGCACGCTCGGCATCGCCTTCGCGCTGGCGACCGTCGGAAGCGCGTCTGGTCGCTCCGACCTGATGGACCTGGCTGTGCTGGGCGCCGATGACGTGGTCTCGCGCAACACGGCCAGCGCGGCGGATTTCCTTGTGCCGCACTCTGATCCGCCGCATCGCCCGGACATCATCGAGCGCTACAGCTACGGCTGGTGCAACGGACCGGCCGGCGATGCGCAGCTCTTCCGGCTGCTGTCACAGGTCACCGGGGACGAGCGCTGGGGCGCCCTGCAGGACCGCTGTTGGACGACCGTTGTCGGCTCGGGCCTGCCGTCGCGGCTGCAACCGGGCTTCTGGGACAACAACGGACATTGCTGTGGGACGGCGGGAGTGCTCGCGACCGCATGTGATCGCATCGTCGAACGCGGTGACGACTTCGCCTTCGCCGACCTGCTCGTGGCTGATCTGCTCACGCGAGCGACCGTCGACGACGCCGGCGCGCGTTGGTCCAACTACGAGCAACGCGCTGACCCTCCGGAGCTGGCACCACTGCCGGGTTGGGCGATGGGCAACGCCGGCATATTGCGCGAGCTGCTGCGCTACGTGCGGCTCCGACGTGGCGACCGTCCCGGTTACGCCATCGAGTGGCCGGATCAGAAAGCCGTTGCTGGTCAAGCATTTTCGACGGACTGAGACCGGACCGAACCCCAGACGAGGCGGGCTGTCACGTCGAGCGTCAGCATGCCGTCGGAGTCAGTGATCGGACGCAGGGTCTCCAGCACGGCCGCGTCAAAAGCTGCGTTCTCCTCCGGTGTCATCAACGCACGCGCCAGGCTGGAAGTGGAGTGCAGCGACTCCAAGTACGCCTGCGAGCTCTGCCGGACCAGCGTCACCGTCGGCACCACTTCGCCCACCCGCACCCACAGGCCGCGATCCGTCAGGTCGTCGGCCACGTCGTATGTCGGGTCGTAGTCGATGGCTCGGGAGAAACGTTTGATGACCTCGACGACTTCGGGCATCCGAGCGTGGCGTACCGACCGATCCACCAGCGCCAGTGGTCGGCCCTCGCGCAGCACGTCGTGGAGTCGGATCATGACTGCGGGGAGATCGAACCAGTGCATCGCCTCGCCCACCACCGCAAGGTCGAAAGGTCCTGGCGCAGTGAAGGTTTCAGCCGCCTCGCAGTGCCAGGTGACATCCGTGCCACCAGGCAGCGCGCGGCCGACCTCGATCATCGGAGCCGACCGCTCAACCGCCACGACCGAGGAGACCCGACCGACAAGCCGACGCGCGATCGACCCTTCGCCGGCGCCGAGATCCAGCACCCGCCCGCCGCCCGCGAGGTCGATGAGCCGGTCGATCACTTCCGGCGGGTATGGCGGCCGGGCGCGATACGCCTCGGCCACTCCTGGAAGCAGGAACGTGTCGGCCCGGTGTGCGGACGGTTGCGGCATACGACCTCCTCGATCGACTGCCGACTCAACGAACAGCGCCGCACTTGAGTTCGTCGGAGACCCACACGCCCATGACCGAGAGGAGTATCAACCGATCGAGAGGAGTACAGATTAAGGCGAAATCCGCACTCCTCGGTCAGTCCGTACTCCTCTCGGTCAGAGGGCCAGCTCCAGCTCCAGCTCCAGACGGAGGTTCTCGGCCCAGCGCGCTCGCGTCGCCGGGATCGTGGGCAGACCGGGTGGTGGATCGTCCATCGATCGTGCTGCAAAGGTCATCGCAGCTGCCGCCATCAACGACGTCAGATCGGATGGGTCCCGCTCGGCCAGTGCAGGCTCCTGCGCGAAGAAGGTCGCGGCTGACAGCTCGCTGCCGCTCATCGCGCAGTCCATCGCGAGCATCGCGTGGTCCATCCACGGCGCCCCGCGTCGCACCTGCCCCCAGTCGATGACGACGTCCCGGTCGGTGCCGAAGATCAGGTTGTCCGCCCGAACGTCCCAGTGCAGCAACGCTTTTCCGTCGATCAGAGTGGCGGCCCGCTCGGCATACCCGGCCAGCTGGTCATGGTGCTTGGCCCACCAGGGATCGACCTGATCAAGTCGATCAGCAAGCAGCTTCCAACCGTCGGTCAAGATCGGTGCGCTCTCGGTCGCTAACGGCACCCACTCCGATGCGACCTCGTCGAGCACCGGACGCACTGCCGACAGCACGCCGCTCGCACGTCGAAGGTTGTCGGCCGACCACGGCACGTCGGGCACGGCACCAGGCAGGTCCTCGATGAGCAGCGCGACCCATTCCCCGTCGTCATACACATCCAGCAGCCTGGGCAGGCTCGGGTGGCCCGGCAGCGCCGCGAGGATCCGTGCCTCGTCGCGGAGCAGTTCCGGCGTGATCGGGTTGAGCTCGGGACCGCACGCCTTGACGAAAGCCGTTGCACCCGAGGCGGATCGAATGCGCGCGGCAGGCCCGGGCGACATACCTCCGACGCAGTCGATCACCGAGACAATCTCGCCGCCGATCTGCTGTCCGGCCCACGCGCGGACGCGATCCGGTGCCTCGGCGAAACCCAGCCGGACGCCGCGCGCGTGCTGGTGCCGGCTCATGACCGCTTCCTCTTCGGCCGCCGGCTCCGCCGCACAATGTATGCCGTGGGCGTCACGCCGTTGTAGCGAACGACCCGCTCCCCTGAGACCTTCAAACCCCTTGCGTGCGCGACGGATTCGGCGAACACGCGCTTGTCGTCGGACAACAACACGCAACGCCCATCCGCGGTCAGCACGCGCTCGATCTCGCGCAGGATCGCCGGGTAGAGCGTCTTGTTGAGCTCATTGCTGCCGATGCGCTTGCCGAACGGTAGATCGCTGACAACGCGATCCATGCTGCCATCGTCGAAGGGTAGGTCGGTCGCGTCAGCCTCGAGCACTGAAACCGACTGCTGCACCGAGAGATTCGCGGCATTCTGCGCGGCGAGCCTGGTGGCTTCCGGGTCCCGCTCGATGCTGTATGCCGGTCCCCCACGCAGCAGCGCGTCGACGATCGGCACCGTGCCGACACCTGCGCAGGGGTCGAGCAGCCGGTCACCGTCGCGCAGTTTCGCCATACGCAGCAGTCCTGCTGCAACCGGGCCAGGAGTCGTCGCCGGGAGTCTGCGCAACTGTCCGATCCGCCGCGACCAGTGCCACGGCCCCAGGTCGATCGCGCCGGCATCGACGTCGATGTTGAGCGCCCAGTCAGCGGGATCGTTGACCCAGCCGCGTGATTCGACCCGAGCGATCCAGTCGGCCCGGGTCAGCGCATCCTGAGCCTGCACTCGAAAGGCCGGACGCGTGACACCGATCAACTCGGCGGCCCGCGATATCGATTCGTCGCCGTCGAGCGGCACTTGCACGCGCTCCACCATCGGTCCGACGAGATCGACTGACAGAGGGTCATCCACTGTGATCTGGCCGGCACCGGTAAGTTGCGACACCACACCGTGCTGGTCACGCAGGTCACCCCGGACGAGGTCCTCCAGCCCCACCGGACAGATCAGCAGCAGCGGGGTCGTCATACCGATGCAGCGTAGGCGGTCACCTGCGGTACCGCCGTCGTGCCCCCGGCCATGCCAAACGCGCGCAACGCCAGAACGGCCCGGCCACACCGAAGTGTGACCGGGCCGTTGTTATGGCTTAACCCAGTGGATCAGTCCTGCGCGACCGGCTCAGCGTCAGCCGAACCTTCGCCCGCTTCGGAGCTGTCCTTGCCGCGACCGCGACCGCCACGACGGCGGTTGCGCTTGCGCGGCTCACGGTCCGAGTCGTCGTCGGACGACGAGTCGGCAGCCGGTGCGTCAGCGGTAGGTGCGTCCGCAGGCGGTGCGTCGTCGACGACCGGGGCGTCCGCCACCGGAGCAACGTCCGCCGGAGCGTCCACAGTGTCGTCCGAAGCGTCGGCGTCGTTGGTGTTGTTCTCAACGACGGCCAACGACAGCTTGCCGCGCGGGTCGATCTCCTTGAGCTCGACCTGCACCTTCTGACCGATCTTCAGCACGTCCTCGACGGCGTCGATCCGCTTGCCACCGACCAGCTTTCGCACCTCGGAGATGTGCAGCAGGCCGTCCTTGCCGGGCAGCAGCGACACGAACGCACCGAAGGTCGTCGTCTTCACGACGGTCCCCAGGAAGCGCTCGCCGATCTCGGGCATCTGCGGGTTGGCGATCGCGTTGACCGCGGCGCGCGCAGCCTCGGCGGAGGGACCATCGGTCGCACCGATGTAGACGGTGCCGTCGTCCTCGATGGACAGGTCGGCGCCGGTGTCCTCCTGGATCTGGTTGATCATCTTGCCCTTCGGGCCGATGACCTCACCGATCTTGTCGACCGGGATCTTCACCGCGATGACGCGCGGGGCGAAGGGCGACATCTCGTCAGGAGCGTCGATCGCCTCGTGCATCACGTCCAGGATGTGCAGGCGCGCGTCGCGAGCCTGGGTCAGCGCACCGGCCAGCACGTCGGCGGGGATGCCGGCGAGCTTGGTGTCCAGCTGGATGGCAGTGACGAACTCACGCGTGCCGGCGACCTTGAAGTCCATGTCGCCGAAGGCGTCCTCGGCTCCCAGGATGTCGGTCATTGCGGCGAACTCGGTCTTGCCGTCGACCTCGGCCGACACCAGACCCATCGCGATGCCGGCGACCGGAGCGCGCAGCGGCACACCGGCGTTCAGCAGCGCCAGGGTCGACGCGCAGACCGAGCCCATCGACGTGGAACCGTTGGAGCTCAACGCTTCCGAGACCTGACGGATCGCGTAGGGGAACTCCTCACGCGTCGGCAAGACCGGCATCAGCGCACGCTCGGCGAGCGCTCCGTGGCCGATCTCGCGGCGCTTCGGCGAACCGACGCGGCCGGTCTCGCCGGTGGAGTAGGGCGGGAAGTTGTAGTTGTGCATGTAGCGCTTGCGCGACACCGGCGACAACGTGTCCAGCTGCTGCTCCATACGCAGCATGTTCAGCGTGGTGACGCCCATGATCTGGGTCTCGCCGCGCTCGAACAGCGCCGAACCGTGCACCCGCGGGAGCACCTCGACCTCGGCCGACAGCGCGCGGATGTCCGCGAGCCCACGACCGTCGATGCGCACCTTCTCGCGCAGAATGCGCTCGCGCACGAGCTTCTTCTGGACGGCGCGGTATGCCGCGGAGATTTCCTTCTCGCGGCCCTCGAACGGCTTGCCCTCGCCTGCGAGCTCAGACTTGAGCTCCTCCTTGTAGGCGTCCAGCTGCGACTCACGGTCCTGCTTGTCCGCGATGGACAGCAGGCCGCGCAGCTTCTCGGTCGAAGCCGACTCGACGGCGCCGTAGCTGTCGTCCTCGTAGTCGAGGAAGAGCGGGAACTCCTGCACCGGCTTGGCGGCCTTCTCGGCAACCTTGTTCTGTGCCTCGCACAGGACGCGGATGAAGGACTTGGCGGCCTCCAGGCCCTGAGCGACGATCTCCTCGGTCGGAGCCTGCTTGCCCTGGTTCTTGACCAGGTCCCAGGTGGCTTCGTTGGACTCAGCCTCGACCATCATGATCGCAACGTCATCTCCGGCGACACGGCCGGCAACGACCATGTCGAAGACGGAGTTGGCCTGGTCGGAGTATGTCGGGAACGCGACCCACTGGCCGTCGATCAGCGACACACGAGTGGCACCGATCGGACCGGAGAACGGCAGACCCGAGATCTGCGTCGACGCCGAAGCGGCGTTGATCGCCAGCACGTCGTACTGGTGGTCGGGGTTCTGCGCGAGGACGGTGATGACGACCTGGACCTCGTTGCGCAGGCCCTTGACGAAGGCAGGACGCAGCGGGCGGTCGATCAGCCGGCAGGTGAGGATCGCGTCGGTCGACGGGCGACCTTCGCGACGGAAGAAGCTGCCCGGGATCTTGCCCGCGGCATACATCCGCTCCTCGACGTCCACTGTGAGCGGGAAGAAGTCGAAATGGTCTTTGGGCTGCTTGCCCGCGGCCGTGGTGGACAGCAGTGTCGTCTCGTCGTCCAGGTAGGCGACGACCGCACCGGCTGCCTGCTTGGCCAGCCGCCCGGTTTCGAATCGAACCGTGCGGGTGCCGAACTTGCCGTTGTCGATAACGGCTTCGGCGAAAGTGATCTCTGGACCCTCCATTGGGCCCTCCTGTTCTTTTACGGACCACGCATCGTCGTTGTGCGTGGTGCTCTTCTTCATTACGGGGTGTATGCCGCGGGTCGGCCGCATCCTTGTCGGGCCGGCGGGCAGCACCCGCCTACGCCAACAAGGCGGCTACCGGTGGTAGCCGCCTTGCGGTCGTAAGTGTGATTGGTCAGCGACGCAGACCCAGTCGCTTGATCAGTGCGCGGTAGCGCTCGATGTCAACGTCCTCGAGGTAACGCAGCATGCGCTTGCGCTTACCGACCAGGAGCAGCAGGCCGCGCCGGCTGTGGTGGTCGTGCGGGTGCTGACGGGCGTGCTCGGTGAGGTCGGTGATGCGCTGCGTCAGCATCGCGATCTGCACCTCGGGCGAACCGGTGTCGCCCTCTTTGGTCGCGTAGTCGGTCATGATCTGCGCCTTGGTGGCGGTGTCCAGCGGCATGAGTGGGCGATCTCCGTTCGTCTCTTGATTGCGCGGTGCTCCTGGGCATGTCCACCAGGGGCGCTCTTTGTCCGCGGCCGGTTTCACGGCGCTGCAAGGTTATCAGGATCTGAGCGTGCGCCCCTAATCGAAGAGTGCCGGCCGCAAGCCGTGCGGAGTGCGCCACCGTCATACGTTCTAATTGATCATCATGAGCGAGCGCAGCGAGCGACCGAAAGCTTCAGCTGAAGGGCCGGGCCCGACGAAGGAGGGCCGTGCCCAGAATCAGCCCGGGAAGACCGAGCGAAGCCGCTACGAGGCCGAGGTCGCAGCGTATGTCGAAGCCGGTGGGAACGAGCAGGTGCAGCGTGTCGTGACCGCGGTGCACGGCCTGCACCGCCGCCTGTCGCAGTGGTACACCCAGAACCTGTCGGACCTCGATCTGTCCCCCGGCGAGTGGGCCGTCATCCGGCACCTCGCGGCCGAGGCCGAGGACCACATCTCGACGCCGTCGCAGCTGGCCGACACGGCCGCGGTTGCCCCGTCGTCGATGACCCACCGGTTGGATCGGATGGCCGAACGCGGACTCATCGAGCGCGAGCCCGATCCCGACAACCGCACCCGGATCCTCGTGCACCTCACCCGCGACGGTTGGGAGATGTTCCGCCAGGTGATCCGGGAGTCCGACATGGTGGAGTCCGACGTGTTGTCGCATGTGCCCGTCGGCCAGCGCGACAAGCTCGCCCAACTTCTCGAGCTGGCGATCGCCGGCCTCGACGACGACCTCGACTGACGCGACCCATTTCGCCGAGAGGACAGGCGATGCATCGAGGGGACAGGCAATTCCGGGCGAATTCGCCCGAATTGCCTGTCCCCTCGGCATTCGGCTGTCCTCTCGGTGAGGTTGTTGTGTCAGTCGCGCGAACGCAACCGGCGACGGAGGCCGGTGCCGGCCAGTGCGGCGCCACCCAGGACGGCAGCGCCCGCGAAGAGCACGCCCGCGTTGCCGCCACCTGTCTGCGAGCCGTCGGTGATGATCGGTGGGCCGGTCGTCGTCGACGTGGCGCTGACCGACGTTGAGCTCGCGGTGCTGGTTGCCGACGTGGTCGGGCTGGACGTCGCGCACGACAGCGCCGGCGCCGTCGCCGAACCACCGGCGCTGATCTTCAGGTACGGCTGCTGGACCAGCGCGAGGACCGCCTGCGTCGTCGCGCGATGTTCCTTGTCGCTGACCGTCGCCTTGCTGCCCTTGGCCCGCAGCGCGTCGAACGACTTCTGGTCGAAGGCGAATCCGCCGCGCAACGCAGCCGGGGAAGTGCAACCGAACTGCAGGCCGGCGACGAAGGCCTTCGCCTTGGCTGCCTCTGCGGTCTTGCCCGTCAGGGCGAAGGCGACCGCGGCCAGCCCGGTGCTGTTGGTGTTCGGTGCGGCCTGCGCGGCCGGCTCCACCACACCACCGTTCGACTGCTGCTCGCCGGCGATGAAATTGACGGCCTTGGTGACCGCGGCGTCGTGACCGCCCGCGGCGCTCAGCGCCTGCACGGCCAACGAGGTCGCGTCGGTGTCGCCGGCGGTGGTGGTGCACTGCGTGTCGGCGAACGTCATCCGGAATCCGCCGTCGTTGCACTGCTGCTTGAGCAGGAAGTCAACTGCCTTGGCATCGGACTGTCCGGCGCGCGCCAGACCGACGATCGCCAGCGACTGGCCGATGGTGTTGGAGTAGTCGCCATACGCCGACTTGTCCTTGAACTGCCCGGTCGTCTGCTCCAGCGACTTCAGCTGGCTGAGGTAGCCACCGGTCGGCAGGCCCTGCGCCTGAGCGAAGACCAGCAACTTGGCAGTCGCACCGGCATACACGTCCTGGCCGTAGGTGTTGTATGCCGCGGCGTTCTTGGTGATGTATGACGCCGCGCGCTGCGCTTCGGCCTGACCGGTCTGTGCCGCGTCGAGACCGAGGATGCCGTCGATCGTCAGGCCGTAGTCGGCGTAGTTGGTGCCGCCGGAGCTGACCGAGAAGTGGTCGCCGCCAGCCGCCAGCTCGGACGCCAGGAAGTGCGCGCCAGTGGACGCATCGGGTGTGGCGGCGCTTGCCGGAGCGGCCACTGCGATGCCGGTCAGACCGGCGCAGGCCAGGGCGAAGATGCCCGTGAGACCCGCACGGGCGCGAAGAGTTGTGGTCATGAAGTGTTGCCTTCCGCGAGATGTCGCGACCCGCAGAAGTATCAGCCGGAACCGATCTCGCGGGGCCGCGACGAGATCGCCGGTGGACGCGCAGGTGCTCCGGCTCGCTTCCCGGGTATGGCGCCCGGTCGGCACACGGTTGCGGGTCAGCGCCGGATTCGCACCGGCTTCCCCTGCAGTAAATCGCGTCCGGTGCGGAGCTTACCGTCAGCCTGCTGCCCGTCCGAAGGACGGCCCGAACAAGCAATCAGGCTTGGGGGAACCAGATGCCGATCTCGCGCTCGGCGGACTCGGGCGAGTCCGAGCCGTGCACGATGTTCTGCTGCACGGCCAGGCCCCAGTCGCGCCCGAGATCGCCGCGGATGCTGCCCGGCGCTGCGGCCGACGGGTCGGTCGCTCCGGCGATCGCACGGAAACCTTCGATGACCCGCTGCCCGGTCACGATCGCGAAGGTCGCCGGGCCACTGGCCATGAAGTCGACGAGCGGCTGGTAGAAGGGCTTGCCCTCGTGCTCGGCGTAGTGCCGTGCCAGCCGATCCCGATCGGGAGTCATGATCTGCAACGTGTCGAGGACGTAGCCCTTCGCCTCGATCCGGCGCAGGACCTCGCCGGTGAGGCCACGGGCGAATCCATCGGGCTTGACGATGACGAGGGTGCGTTCCATGACTCACATTCAATCGGACGGGTCGTATGGCGAAACCCCTGGGGTTTCCTTAGGCAGCAACCTTGCCGAGCACGAGCAGCCCGAAGACGAAGACGGCCAGCGCGATCCTGTAGTAGACGAACGGCCGGAAGTTGTGGTGGGAGATATAGCGCATGAACCACGCGACCACGGCATACCCGACGACGAACGCGAGCACCGTCGCGACGATGATCTGACCCCACCCGTCACCGCCGCTGCCGTGCAGGTCCTTCAGCTCGAACAACCCGGACACGAGCACCGCAGGTATGGCGAGCAAGAACGAGTATCGCGCCGCAGCACTGCGCGTGTAGCCCATGAAGAGACCACCGGAAATCGTTCCGCCGGAACGCGATACGCCGGGTATCAGCGCGAGCGCCTGCCAGAGTCCGAACCGGATGCCGTCCTTGACGCTGAGGTCTTCCAGAGTCTTGCGGTTCTCGGCGTCGGGGTCGTGGTCGACCGTCGCATCAGCCACGGCGATGACGATGGCGAAGATCAGCAGCATGCTCGCGGTCACCCACAGGTTGCGCAGCGGTCCCTCGATGAAACCCTTGAACACCAGGCCGAGGATGCCGATCGGGATCGTGCCGACGATGACCAGCCAGCCCATTCGGGCGTCGGGCTCGGACTTCGGCACCTTGCCGGCGACCGACAACCCCCACTGCTTGAGAATGCGGACGATGTCCCGCCAGAAGTAGACGATCACCGCTGTCTCGGTGCCCAGCTGGTTGACTGCGGTGAACGCCGATCCGCCGCCGTCGTTGTCCCAGAAGAGCCGGCCGACGATGAGTTGGTGCGCGGAGGACGAGATCGGCAGGAACTCGGTGAGTCCCTGCACGATCCCCAGGACAATCGCTTCGATCCAGGTCATTGCTCGGGGATTCCTTCGTGGCGAGCGGTCAAGGCGTCCATTTTGCGGCCCTGGACGAGGGCAGTGACCCACAGGGCCAGAAACATCAGACCAACAACGAACATCATCGGTAGGACGACACCGGCCACGACGGTCGCGAACTGCACCGCCCAGCCGAGGGTCACACCCCAGGGACGACGCAGTGTGCCGGCGGCGACGACACACAAGACTGCCAGCACCAACCCGACAACGAGGTATGACGTGTGGGCCGTGTCGTGCTGCGATTTGGCGATCGCCCAGGCGACGAGCGCGCCGAGGAAGACCACCAGGGTCTGCGACCCGACCACCATGCCGGCGAACCGGCGCGTCATACGCTCACCGACGCCGTGGACGAGGACGTTCCCGATCACGGTGTTGCTGTTGCTCATGTGTCGGTGACGCCGAGCAGGGCTCGGACGTCCGCGGCGGTCGTGATCGAGCCGGTGGCGATCACTCCCCCGGAGACACCACCCTCGTCCGCGAGCTCCGCGGCACGGTCGATCGCATCGGCCATGCCGGGCACGATGTCGACCCGGTCCTCACCGAAGATGTCGATCGCGACCTGGCCCAGCACTTCGGCACGCATGCTGCGGTGTGACGAATTCCGGGTGATGACAACGTGATCCAGCACCTGCTCGAGAGTCGAGAGCATGTCCTCGGCATCTTTGTCGGCGAAGATCGCGATCACACCCACGAGCTTGGCGAAGGTGAACGAGTCATTGATCGCGTCACGCAGGGCACGCACGCCGGAAGCGTTGTGCGCAGCGTCGACCAGCACCGTCGGCGAGCGCCGGACGATCTCCAGCCGACCGGGAGAGTCCAGGTCGGCGAGCGCGGCACGCAGCACATCGATGTCCAGGTCACGCTCCCCTCCCCGAGGAACGCCTCGGCTGCAGCAATCGCCGTCACCACGTTGTGTGCCTGGTGTTCGCCGTAGAGCGGCAGGTAGAGGTCGGGGTAAACGGCTGACAGCCCCTGAACCGTCAACTGCTGGCCGCCGACGGCCTGGTCACGCTCGAGGACCTCGAAGTCGACGGTCTCGCGTTTCGCGGAGCCACCCACTTCAGCCACGCGCTCGGCGATCAGCTCGTCGACGGCGGGGTCCTGGACGCCGACCACGGTGATCGAACCGGGCTTGATGATGCCGCGCTTCTCCAGCGTGATCTCCTCGACGGTCGAGCCGAGCAGCCGGGTGTGGTCCAGCGAGACCGGAGTGATCACCGCGACCTGGCCGTCCGCGACGTTGGTCGCGTCCCACTCGCCGCCGAGCCCGACCTCGACGATCGCCACGTCGACCGGTGCGTCGGCGAAAGCCGCGTAGGCCATCACAACGAGGATCTCGAAGTAGGTAGTCGTCGGCTCGTCCGCCGCACGTGCTTCGTTGTCGATCAACTCGACGTAGGGCAGCACGTCGTCGTATGTCGCAATGAATCGCTCGGGGTCGATCGGCTTGCCGTTCAAGGCGATTCGCTCGCGGACGTTGTGCAGGTGCGGCGAGGTGAAGCGCCCGGTGGCGAGGCCGGTCTCACGCAGGATCCGCTCGATCGCGCGCGTGGTGGTCGTCTTGCCGTTGGTGCCGGTCAGGTGCACCACGGGGAAGGACCGCTGCGGGTCGCCGAGCAGCTCCATGATGCGGCGCACGCGCTCCAGGGACGGCTCCGGACTGGACTCGGGTGTCCGCGCCAGAATCGCCTCCTCGACCTCCCTCAAACGCTTGCGGATCGCCAGGTTGCGCTCGGCTTCGCGCTGCGCTGCATCGGGTCGACCACTAGGCATGCTGACCATCCAACACTGTCTCGCCCGGGTGGTTGCTGAGTGGCAGGTGGATCCACACCGAGTCGGGCACTCCGCCGCCGGTGCTCTCGCGTCCGGTCTCGGTGAAGCCGTAGTGCTCGTAGAAGCCGCGCGCGTTGTCGTTGCCGTCCAGGTAGGACAGCACCATCTCGTCATACCCGTCGGCCTTGGCCTTGGCGATGGAAGCGCGCATCAGCATGCCGCCGATGCCGGCGCTGTGGAACTCCGGGAGCACGTAGAGCTTCCAGAGCGCGAGCTTGCCGTCGAGCGGACCGACCGACGTCATACCGACGATCTCGCCGTCATACTCGGCGACCGTCACCCGCCCGGCCCGTATGGCGGGGATCGTCGCGTCGGCGGTCCACCACTTGGCCAGGCCCATCGCGACGTAGTCCTTGCCCGCGATCGGGCCGTAGGTGGCCGGCCAGGTCTGCTGACCGACCTCGATCACGCCCTGCAGGTCGTCACCGGTCGCTGCGCGCAGCAGCACACCGCTTGCCACCTTCATCGTTACTTCCCCTCTGTCGCCGACTCGACACGCTTGACCGAGATCGACACATGCTTGCCACCGCCCAGATCGGCGTCGGTGGCGTCCGGCAATGCGTGGCCCGCGCCCGCGGAGCCGAATTGCACAGCCAGCGTCTCACGCATGATGAGCTGTTGGTGGGTAACCGTGGCCTGCCAGGCGTCGTCGTCGCCGGTCACACCCAGGCTGATCCGGTCGCTGACGTCGAGGCCCGCGTCCCGCCGGGCCTGCTGGACGGCCCGGATGATGTCGCGTGCCAGCCCTTCGATGCGCAGCTCGTCGGTGACGTCGGCGTCGAGCACGACGAAACCGCCACCCGGCAACATTGCCGGGACCTGTCCTGCGTCCGCCTGGTCGTTGACAACGGACTCGAGCGTGAATTCGCCTTCCTGCAAAAGCAATCCACCACTGGTGACGGTGCCGTCCTCGGCCACCGACCAGTCGCCGGACTTGCTGCCCTTGATCGCGCGCTGCACATCCTTTCCGAGTCGCGGACCGGCTGCGCGGGCATTGACGGTCAGCTTCTGCTCGATGCCGAAATCGGATTCACTGGCCTCGGCCAGGTCGACCAGACGCACGTCACGGACGTTGACCTCGTCGGCGATGAGCCCGGCGAAGTCGGCCAGTGCCGCCGCGTCCTTGACCACCACTGTCAACGTCGCGAGCGGCAGTCGCACGCGCAACTGCTGGGCCTTGCGGACCGAGAGCGTCGTGGAGCAGACCGCGCGGGCGCGGTCCATCGCCGTGACAAGTCGCTCGTCGGCGGGCAGGTCGGTGGAGTCCGGCCAGTCGGTCAGGTGGACCGAGCGACCACCGGTCAGGCCGCGCCATACCTGCTCGGCGACGAACGGCAGCAGCGGAGCCGCGACCCGGCATACCGTCTCGAGCACGGTGTAGAGGGTGTCGAACGCGGCCTGACTGTCGGCCTCCACTCCGCCCGTCGACCAGAAGCGTTCGCGGGAGCGGCGGATGTACCAGTTCGTCAGGACATCGAGGAAGCTCTGCACCGCGTCGCAGGCGCCTGCGACGTTGAACTCGTCAAGGTCCATGCGGACGGTCTCGACCAACTCGCGGGTCTTGGCCAGCACGTAACGGTCCATGACATTCGTCGAGTCGGTGCGCCAATGCCCTTCAACGCCAGCGGCATTCGCGTAGAGACTGAAGAAGTACCAGCTGCTCCACAACGGCAGCAGCACCTGTCGCACGCCGTCGCGGATCCCCTGCTCGGTGACGATGAGGTTGCCGCCGCGCAGGATCGGGCTGCTCATCAGGAACCACCGCATGGCGTCCGCGCCGTCGCGATCGAAGACCTCGGAGACGTCCGGGTAGTTGGAGAGGGACTTGGACATCTTCTGCCCGTCACTGCCGAGCACGATGCCGTGGCAGATGACGTTCTTGAAGGCCGGCTTGTCGAAGAGCGCGGTCGACAGGATGTGCAGCATGTAGAACCAGCCGCGGGTCTGGCCGATGTATTCGACGATGAAGTCGGCCGGGAAGTGGTGCTCGAACCAGTCGGCGTTCTCGAAGGGGTAGTGCACCTGGCCGTAGGGCATCGACCCGGAGTCGAACCACACGTCGAGCACGTCCTCAACGCGGCGCATCGTCGAATTCCCGCTCGGATCATCGGGATTCGGGCGGGTCAGCTGATCGATGCCAGGACGGTGCAGGTCGTCGACCTTGACACCGAAGTCGCCCTCGAGCTCCTCGAACGAGCCGTAGACGTCGACCCGCGGGTATTCGGGGTTGTCGGACTTCCACACCGGCACCGGGCTGCCCCAGAAACGGTTGCGAGTGATCGACCAGTCGCGGGCGTTGGCCAGCCAGGTGCCGAACTGCCCGTCCTTGACGTTGCCGGGCACCCAGTTGATCTCCTGGTTGTGCGCCATCATCCGGTCCTTGAACGACGTGACGCTGACGAACCAGGAGCTGACTGCCTTGTAGATCAACGGGTTTCGGCACCGCCAGCAGTGCGGGTAGGAGTGCTCGTAGGTCTCCCGCCGCAACAGCACGGTCCCAGGAGTCACCTCACCCCACGAAGTTTCTCCCCCGCTTCGCTCCTCCGAATACTTCGCGGGGGCCCCGAGTCCTTCGATACGGCCGTCCCGCAAGGCATTCGTCGCCGCTTTGAGGTCGTCGATGATGTGCGGGTTGGCGTCGAAGACGAGCATGCCTTCGTATTCGGAGACCGGGAAGGTGAAGCGGCCGTCCGGGCCGACCGGCATGACCGGCACGATGCCCTCGCGGTCGGTGACGACCATGTCGTCCTCACCGAAAGCACCTGCGGTGTGTACCAATCCGGTGCCGTCCGTGGTCGTGACGAAGTCGGCCGGGACGACGCGAAAGGCCTTCTCGTGGCCGGCGTAGTAGCTGAACGGCGGGTCATAGACCGACTCGAGCAGGTCATTGCCGGAGAGGCGCGCGACGACATACGGCTCCGGGTCGGCCTTGGCGTCACCGAAGAGTTCCTTGGCGTATGCCGCCAGCCGCGAGTGCGCGAGCACGTAACGCTGGGTGGTGCCGGTCGGCACGTCCGTCTCGACGACCACGTAGTCGATGTCGGGACCGACCATCACCGCGAGGTTCGCCGGCAGGGTCCACGGCGTGGTGGTCCACACCAGGAAAAGCGCATCCTTCAGAACATCCAATGTGCTGCTAGTGCAACGGAATCCGACGGTCACCGCCGGGTCCTGCCGCATCTGATAGACGTCGTCGTCCATCCGCAGCTCGTGGTTGGACAGCGGCGTCTCGTCGTTCCAGCAGTAGGGCAACACGCGGAAGCCCTCGTAGATCAGCCCCTTGTCGAACAGCTGCTTGAAGGCCCAGATGACCGACTCCATGAAGTCGGGGTTCAGCGTCTTGTAGTCGTTGTCGAAGTCGACCCAGCGACCCATCCGCTCGACATACTCACGCCACTCGCCGGTGTAGCGCAGCACCGAGGCCCGTGCGGCGTCGTTGAACTTGTCGACCCCCATCTCGAGGATCTCGTCCTTGGTCTTCAGCCCGAGCTGCTTCATCGCCTCCAACTCGGCGGGCAACCCGTGGGTGTCCCAGCCGAAGCGTCGCTCGACGCGCTTGCCGCGCATCGTCTGGTAGCGCGGGATGAGGTCCTTGACGTAGCCGGTCAGCAGGTGGCCGTAGTGCGGGAGACCGTTGGCGAAGGGCGGGCCGTCGTAGAAAACGAACTCGTTGGCGCCGTCCTTGCCCGCATCGCGCTGCTCGACGGACGCACGGAAGGTGTCATCGGCGTCCCAGTACTTGCGTACGGCCTGCTCGATCGCCGGGAAGTCCGCGGAGGATGCGACGGCATTGACGTCGCCGGTCTGCGATGCGGTCAGGTCGACCTTCGGATAGGTCATGCGGTGCGTCTCTCTCACGGTCGTCTCGTCCTGCTCGAGGACGACGCTGCCCGCTTCTGCCGGGCCGCTCCGCGGTACCACCTCGCTTGTCGTATGGCGAAGGGGTTCGTCATACGACCGCTCTTGCATGAGCTGTGACGGGCTCGTCCCGTCCGGTTCTACTGGGCGCGTGACCGCGCTGTTCTTCCGGAAGCTCGCCGCTGATGACGGCTCGAACGCTGCTGCGCACAGTCTATTCGCCCGGCCCGCGGGTCTCCAACTCGATTCGGAAGGGGCCGTCTCGTCACGGTGTAACACCGGCGCGGATTCTCGTGACAACGCGACGGGTCCCCGTGCGCGCGGGGCGGATTAGCGTCACTCCCATCACCATTCCAGCGACCGTGGGAGGCAACCCATGACCACCGTCAAAGCCGCTCTGTTCCAGACCCACTGGCGCGGGGACAAGGACAAGATGCTCGACGCCCACGAGGAGATCGCGCACGAGGCGGCCCGGCAGGGCAGCGAGGTGCTGTGTTTCCAGGAGCTGTTCATGGGACCGTTCTTCGCGCAGGTCCAGGACAAGGCCTGGTACGAGTATGCCGAGGCGATCCCGGACGGCCCGATCGTGCAGCGCTTCAGCTCGATCGCCAAAGAGACCGGCCAGGTGATGATCCTGCCGATCTACGAGGAAGTGCAGCCCGGCGTGCTCTTCAATGCCGCCGCCGTCATCGATGCCGACGGCACCTACCTCGGCAAGTACCGCAAGACGCACATCCCGCAGCTGCACGGGTTCTGGGAGAAGTTCTACTTCCGCCCGGGCGCGAATGACGGCTGGCCGATCTTCGAGACGGCGATCGGCAAAGTCGGTGTTTACATCTGCTACGACCGGCACTTCCCCGAGGGCTGGCGCGGGCTCGGCCTGGCCGGCGCCGAGATCGTCTTCAACCCCTCGGCCACTTCTCGTGGGTTGTCCAATCACCTGTGGAAGCTGGAGCAGACGGCTGCTGCTGCGGCGAACATGTACTACGTCGGCGCGCTCAACCGGGTCGGCATCGAGCCGCTGGGCGACGACGACTTCTACGGCACGTCATACTTCGCCGACCCGCGCGGCGCGTTCGTCGGGGACGTCGCCTCCGACCAGGTCGAGGAGCTCGTCGTGCGCGACCTGGACTTCGACGCGATCCGCGAGCAGCGCGCCACCTGGGCGTTCTACCGCGACCGTCGCCCCGACACCTACACCTCGATCACCGAGCGTTAGGGCGTATGGCGGGGCGGGGCCTCGAGACGCTCCTCCGTCGCTCCTCGGCCACCTCGAACGAAGGTCCTTGAGGAGGTCGTGAGGTACGAGCGACCGTCTCGAAAGGCCGAACGGGACCTCGATGCGCGACTCGTTCCTCGCCGCTTACTCGGCCACCTTGGGGAGTCAGCGGTCGCGGGCACGTAACGCCAGCAGCGCCACGTGCAGGCCGGCGACCGCACGCACGTCGTCCAGGTCGACGCCGAGGCGCTCGGTGATCTGCTCCAACCTGCGATAGACCGCCGGGCGCGACAGGTGGTGCGCCTGCGCGGTCGAGGATTTGTTCAACCCGTTGGCGATGAAGGTCTCCAGCAGGTCGATCAGTTCCGGGCAGTCCAGCAGCGGCCCCAGCTCGCGGTCGACGAAGTCCTGCACATCGTGGTTGGTGGCCAGCACCTCGACCAGCCCGGGCAGCCGCAGGTCGGCCAACCGGACGACGACCGTGTCGGAGCGGCCGAGCCGGACTGCTGCGTCGAGTGTCTGCCGGGCCTGCGCGAAGGAGTGGACCAGACCGCGCAGTTCCTCCACCGGTGGGCCAGCCGCAGCCAGCGTGACGCGCCCCTCGGATTCCGTCACGAGATGCTGCGCGAACTCGTCGACCTTCCGGATCGGATCGTCCGCCTGCCTGCTCGACACCAGCATGCGCACGGTGTTTCGTTCGACCGGGCCGAGCACTGCGGCGACCCCGGAACGGCTGGCGACCGAGCGCGACTGCTCGAGCAGCATCGAGCACTCCCGCTCCGCTCTGCCGAGCCGCACGACCAATGGGGTCAGCCGACAGTGCCGGATCGGGAAGCCCGACGCGCGAGCGCGGACCTCCAACAGGTCGACGCCACCGTGGCCGCCGAGCAGATCCGCGAGCAGCACTTCCTGCGCCTCGCGTTGCCAGTCCCGGCCGTTGCGGGAAACCAGCTTGTGCAGGTTCAGCGCCTCCACCCCGCGCCGGGCCACCACCTCGGTCCGCTCGTTCGGCTCGCCGTGTGCGAAGAGGATCAGCGAACCCCAAGGGCGGCCCCCTTCATTGAGCGGCGCGACGACGATCCCGTCGGCGGTCGTGTGCACGTCTCCCTCACCGTCACCGACAGATCGCGACACGTATTGCGACAGCCGCGTCCAGTCACGCAGCACCTCCCGCAGCCCCGCCTCCCCAGCGGCCAGCTGCACCTGGCGTGCAGTGTTCTCCACCACCACAGGGCAGTCGGCGAGGCTGGCCAGTTCATCGACCATCGCCTGCATCGGCGCTTGCTGAATCGTCAGGCGGTGCAACGTGTCCCGCACGGTCTCCGACACCGTCGACCGGCTGGTGCTGTGCGCCAGGATCGTGGTCTGCACCTGCTCGGTGATCGTCACGAACGCGACCGGCCGCCACATGACGACGAGCGGCAGATCCGCCGATCGGCACGCGCGAAGCATCGCCTGCGGGACGTCGTCGAACGCCCGGCCGATGCCGAGGAACACTGCAGTTGCGCCGGCTTCGGCGATCTTCTCGACATACTCGATCTGATCGGCTTCGGCTCCGAGCATCACGCCGGTGGTGAGCACGACCTCGCCGCCGGTCAACATCGTCCCGATGTCGGGCACCTCCCCGACATGGCACCAGCGCACCGGATCCGACAGGTGGTCGTGGCCGTGCATCACCTCCGGCTGACCCTCCCGGCTCGCGGTCAGCTCGATCACCTCGGCGAGTGTCATCGCGTGCATCGGGCCGCCTTTCGCTGGGGACTGGTCACCGCGCGGTGCGTTCCACAACACCGCTACCTCACACTCTCGCCGATCCGCGAGCCGTCGGCGTGCGAATCGGCACCGATACAGGACGCAACGCCGGAACCGTGATCCGTGACACCGTGAACGAGTTCGAGCGCTTCAGGCGCCGCTACTGTGACCGGCATTCTCCCGTTTCATTCTGCCGAGGGGCTGCGCATGACATCCGATTCCCCATCCGCTGTCCGAGACGGTCAGGTCGAGTATGCCGATGGGCGGGTCGAGCTGGAGAACACTGCTGTTCTGGCCGACACCGCGCTCGCCAACGACGACCTTGCACCGGTGCCAGTCTCCGGGCGCACCTGGAACACCTACAACTACGCGGCCCTGTGGGTCGGGATGAGCCACAACATCCCGTCCTGGCTGCTGGCCTCGGGCCTGGTGGCAGCCGGGATGTCCTGGCAGCAGGCGGTTTTCATCATTCTGCTAGCGAACCTGATCGTGCTCGTCCCGATCCTGCTGAACGGTCACGGCGGCACGAAGTACGGCATACCCTTCCCGGTGCTCGCCCGCTCGTCGTTCGGAGTCTTCGGTGCCAACCTGCCGGCGATGATCCGTGCGCTCGCCGCCACCTGCTGGTTCGGCGTCCAGACCTGGATCGGCGGCGAAGGCATCTTCCTACTCGCCGGCAAGATGTTCGGGAGCGGTTGGGCGAATGCCGGTCACATCGGCGACTTCGCCTGGACCCAGTGGCTGAGCTTCTTCATCTTCTGGCTGATCGAGATCGCGATCATCGTCCGCGGTATCGACACCCTGAAGAACTTCGAGAACTGGGCCGCACCAGTCGTGCTCGTCGCCGCCGTGGCGCTGCTGGTCTACATGTGGATCAAGGCGGGCGGTGTCGGTGACGTGCTCTCCCAGCCCGGCACGCTGCACGGGCACGCGTTCTGGAAAGTGTTCGGGCCGTCGCTGATGGGGATGATCGCCTTCTGGGCGACGCTGTCGCTCAACATCTCCGACTTCACCCGCTTCGGCGGCTCGCAGAAGAAGCAGATGCTCGGCCAGACCTACGGGTTGCCGACCACCATGACGTTCTTCGCGCTGCTGTCGGTGTTCGTCACCTCTGCGTCGGAGAAGGTCTACGGCGAGGTCATCTGGGACCCGATTCAGCTGGCCGCGCGCATCAACAACTGGGTCGGCACGCTCCTGGCGCTGGCCACGGTGATGGTCGCGACGCTCGCTGTGAACATCGCCGCCAACCTGGTGAGTCCGTCATACGACTTCGCGAATGCCGCACCCAAACACGTCAACTTCCGCACCGGCGCACTCATCACCTGTGTCCTGTCCGTGCTGATCATGCCGTGGAAGCTGGTCTCCGACCCCAGCATCTACATCTTCACCTGGCTGGGCTTCGTCGGCGCGATCCTCGGGCCGGTGGCGGGCATTCTGCTCGCCGACTACTGGTTCGTACGGCGCACGAAGTTGGTCGTCCGTGACCTCTACACCCGCGGCCGCGGGCTCTACTGGTACCGCAGCGGCTGGAACTGGATCGCAGTCGCGTCTTTCCTGATCGCCGCGATCCTGGCCGCCGGCGGGTCCTACTCGACGCTCGACGCCAAGGGCCACAAGGCCGGACCGTTCCCCGTTGACGGCATTATCCCCTTCTTGAAGCCACTGGCGGACTACGGTTGGATCATCGGTCTCGTCGCCGCTGCCGTCATACACACCGTCCTGATGAAACTATTGAAAGCACCTGTCTCGTATGACGATTCGGCCACTAACCCGGCCGAGGAGGACGAAGGAGTCACCGTATGACGACAACACTCATCGCAGGCGGTCGGGTCGTCTCACCGCAGGGTGCCGCGAGCGCGGACGTGCTGATCGACGGCGAAGCGGTCTCGGCCGTGCTGGCGCCCGGCGCGGCGGCCATTCTCGGCATCACGGCGGACCGCACCATCGATGCCTCCGGCAAATACGTGCTGCCGGGCGGGATCGACGTGCACACCCATATGGACATGCCGTTCGGCGGCACGTTCAGCGTCGATGACTTCGAGACCGGGACACGCGCGGCTGCCTGGGGCGGCACGACCACGATCGTCGACTTCCCGGTGCAGAAGAAGGGCGGCTCACTGCAGGAGGCCGTGGACACCTGGCACGCGAAGGCCGAGGGCAGCGCCTGCATCGACTACGGCTTCCACGCGATCCTTGCCGACGTCAACGAGACGTCGCTGAAGGAGATGGACGGTCTGGTCGACCAGGGCGTCACGAGCTTCAAGCTCTTCATGGCCTACCCCGGAGTCTTCCTGTCGACCGACGACCAGATCATCCAGGCGATGTACCGCGCGAGTGACAACGGCGCGACGATCATGATGCACGCCGAGAACGGCACCGCGATCGACCAGATCGTCACCCGGGCGATCGCCGCCGGGCACACCGAGCCGAAGTACCACGGCCTGACCAGGCCGATCGCCCTGGAAGCAGAAGCAGTCAACCGGGCCACCCAGATGGCGGATGTCACCGGCGCTCCTCTACTTCGTGCACCTGTCGAGCGGCGCAGCCGTCGACGTGGTGACCGAGGCACGCGATGCGGGACGCAACGTCTTCGGAGAGACCTGCCCGCAGTACCTCTTCCTCGACGAATCCGATTTGGCACGACCGGATTTCGAGGGTGCCAAGTATGTCTGCACCCCCGCCCTGCGGCCGCAGGAGGAGCAGGCGAAACTCTGGCGCGGCCTGCGCACGAACGACCTGTCGGTGGTCGCCACCGATCACTGTCCGTTCTGTTTCGTCCCCGACAAGCAGCTCGGGAAGGACGACTTCCGCGCCATACCCAATGGGCTGCCGGGTGTTGAGCACCGGATGGACCTGCTGCACATGGGCGTGACCAAGGGCGAGATCAGTCTGGCCCGCTGGGTGGAGATCTCGGCGGCGACTCCGGCGCGGATGTTCGGGATGTATCCCAAGAAGGGCGTCATCGCGCCCGGGTCCGACGCGGACATCGTGATCTATGACCCGGAGGCAACCCAGATCGTGTCGGCGCAGACCCACCACATGAACGTCGACTACTCGGTCTACGAAGGCTGGGAGTTCACCGGCAAGGTCGAGACAGTTCTGTCCCGGGGCGAAATCGTCCTGACCGCAGGCGAATTCACCGGCAAGCCCGGTCGCGGCCAGTTCATCAAGCGCTCCCTGTCGCAGTACCTCATCTGATGGACTTCGGCGTCGTTCTGCAGACCACTCCCCGTCGGCACGGGTGGTCGATCTCGCCGTGCAAGCCGACCGGTGCGGCTTCGACTACGTCTGGACGTTCGACAGCCACATCCTGTGGCAGGACCCCTACCCGATCTACGGCCAGATCCTGGACCGCACGCGTCGCGTCGTCGTCGGGCCGATGGTCACCAACCCCACGACCCGTGACTGGACCGTCACCGCATCGCTCTTCGCGACGCTCAACGAGATGTACGGCAACCGCACGGTTTGCGGCATCGGACGTGGTGACTCGGCCGTGCGTGTCGAGGGCGGCCGACCGAGCACGCTTGCCGCGCTGCGCGACGCGGTCGGTGTCATCCGCGGTATGGCGTCCGGTGAGGCGGTTTCGTATGGCGACTCGACGCTCCGCCTGCCGTGGGCGAGCGCATCCCGCCTCGAAGTCTGGATGGCGGCATACGGGCCGAAGGCACTGAAGCTGACCGGCGAGGTGGCCGACGGTTACATCCTGCAGCTGGCCGACCCGCAGATCACCGCCTGGATGGTCGACGCGGTGCGAGCTGCCGCGACTGCCGCCGGACGCGATCCGGACAGCATCACGATCTGCGTGGCGGCGCCGGCATACGTCACCGACGGCAGCGCCGAGGCGGCCGCTCATGCCCGCGACCAGTGCCGCTGGTTCGGTGGCATGGTGGGCAATCACGTGGCCGATATTGTCAGTCGGTATGGCGAATCCTCAGGCGTGCCAGCGGCATTGACTGATTACATCGCCGGCCGACAGGGCTACGACTACAACCAGCACGGCAAAGCGGGCAACACGCACACCGCGTTCGTGCCGGACGAAATCGTCGACCGTTTCTGCATCATCGGACCGCCCGAGGAACACATCAAGCGCATCGAGGAACTGCGTGAGCTCGGCGTGGATCAGTTCGCCGTCTATCTGCAGCACGACGACAAGGAGCACACCCTGGCGTCATACGCCGATCAGGTGATGCCGGCGGTCAATGTGGCCGGTGACGCACGCTCCTGACTATTCGGCGACCGTGAGCTGCACGCCCTCGGCGATCCGGTAGGGACTTCCGTCCACGATCGCGCCGAGTGTGCGCCGCAGCCGCGACACCTCCGCACGTGCGGCGACCGTGTGATCGCCGTCGCCGAACAACGCCACGCTCAGGTCGTATGGCGTGAGCCCTCGCGGCCCGCGCCCGCCAGTTGCTGCAGGATCTGCGCATGCCGCTGGGACAGCGCCGTGCGCCAGGGCTGCGCATCGGCGTGGATCTCGATGACCGGCTTCCGACCGAGTTGCAGGTGTGCAGTGATCCTCCGGTCGGTCGCGGCCGGCCGCACCAACCAGCCGAGGTCGAGGCGTTCCGGCATACACAGTCCGAGACCGGGGACGGCGATCGGCCGGTCGAGCTCGGGCACCGCGATGCGGTCGCGGACCGCGACGCCGGCGCTGTGCGCGACCCAGCCGGCGTCGTCGACGACCAGCGCGGGACTTCCGGCCGCTGACACGATCGGCTCGGCGACGAGGCGCAGCCGCTCAAGGGCCGCCTCATGGTGACGGCGGAGCAGGGACTCGGCGAGCAGCACAGCCGTCTCGACCAGCGCGCTGACCGCGGGGTGCAAGGTGAGTGCCGGCCCGCTGATGTCCACGATGCCGAGCAGCTCGCCGGATCTGGGGTCATGGATCGGGAAAGCTGTGCAATACCAAGGGTGTTGGGCCTGCTCGAAGTGCTCGCCGGCGAAAAGCTGCACCGGGCTTGCCTCCTGCAGTGCGGTGCCGATCGCGTTGGTGCCGACCTCGTCCTCGGTCCAGTGGGCGCCCTCGCTGAAGCCAAGCCGGTCCGCCGTGCGGCGCACCTTGGCGTCGCCCCGCCGCCACAGGATGATGCCGTCACCGTCGGTGACCACCATCAGGAAGTGCGACGCGTCGGCGACGCTGGAGATGACCCGGGCCAGGTCTTCGATGACCAGCCGCAGCGGGGATGCCCGACGCAGCTGCTCGAGCTGCTCGGGAGACAACGGGTCACGTGCACCGGGCCGGTCAGGCACGAGACCGAATCCGAGCACTCGCTGCCAGGACCGCGACACGACCGGTCGAGGCTGGAGGGCGGCCCGGCCGCCGCCGATCACGGTGTCGTGCATGCGCATCAGCTCGCGGGCATAGCGTGCCAGGTCTGTTCCAGGCGCGATCGCGTTGTAGTCGGCCACCAGAGCAGCTCCTTCGGCGACGTCGCTGACGGCGTTGCAACGTGATGCAACGCTTCCGCTCAGCGTAGTCGCGGACTGTGCTGTAGGTCACAGCCGATTGAAAGGACCCGCGATGACCGACACGTTGGACCCACAGACGATGCCCGCGGACACCGCCGCGACATCCACCCCTCGACAGCGGGCCGAAGCCTGGCTGGCCGACTTCGACGCAGCCCTCCGAGCCCGGGACGTTGAGGCTGCGGCCGGGCTCTTCGCCACGCAGAGTTTCTGGCGGGACCTGGTGTCGTTCACCTGGAACCTCCGGACCGTGGAGGGGCCGGCCGGCATACGCGACCTACTGCAGCACACCCTCGACGCGACGGATGCCACTGACTGGGCGCTCAGCGAGGAGCCGGCCGAGGCCGGTGGTGTCATCGAGTGCTGGCTCACCTTCGAGACCGCGACCGGACGAGCCAAGGGCCACCTGCGGCTGAAGGAGGAGGACGGCGAGACCCGTGGCTGGACGCTGCTGACCAGCCTGCGGGAACTGAAGGGTCACGAGGAGGACCAGGGCGACCGCCGCCCGAAGGGAGTCGAGCACGAGCTGGCCCGTGGCCGGAAGTCGTGGCTGGAGAAGAAGCAGGACGAGGAGTCCTCGCTCGGCCGCACCGCGCAGCCGTATGTCGTCGTCATCGGCGGTGGACAGGGCGGCATCGCCCTCGGAGCTCGCCTGCGACAGCTGAAAGTCCCCCACGTGGTGCTCGACAAGCACGACAGGCCCGGCGACCAGTGGCGCGGCCGCTACAAGAGCCTGTGTCTGCACGACCCGGTCTGGTACGACCACCTGCCATATCTCCAATTCCCTTCGAATTGGCCGGTTTTCGCGCCGAAAGACAAGATCGGCGACTGGCTGGAGATGTATACGCGGGTCATGGACGTGCCCTATTGGTCGCGCTCGTCGGTCACGTCGGCGACATACGACGAGGACAGCAAGACCTGGCGCGTGGTGGTAGACAGGGACGGCGAACAGATCGTCCTGGAGCCGAAGCAATTGGTCTTCGCCACAGGTATGTCTGGCAAGCCCAACCTGCCGCACTTTCCCGGCATGGACGTCTTCGCGGGCGAGCAGCAGCACTCCAGCCAGCACCCCGGACCGGAGGCCTACACCGGCAAGAAGGTCGTCGTCATCGGCTCCAACAACTCAGCGCACGATATCTGCGGGGCACTGTGGGAGCACGACGCTGACGTCACGATGGTGCAGCGGTCGTCGACACACATCGTCAAGTCCGCGTCGCTGATGGACATCGGCCTCGGCGACCTCTACTCGGAGCGCGCGGTGGCGTCGGGCGTGACCACCGACAAGGCGGACATGATCTTCGCCTCGCTCCCCTACCGGATCATGCACGAATTCCAGATACCGCTCTACGAGCAGATGGCCGAGCGTGACAAGGACTTCTACGACCGGCTGGAAAAGGTTGGCTTCCAACATGATTGGGGTGATGACGGGTCGGGCCTGTTCATGAAATATCTGCGCCGCGGCTCCGGCTATTACATCGACGTGGGCGCGGCCGAGCTGGTCTGCGACGGCAAGGTGAAGCTGGCGCACGGCAACGTCGACCACCTCACCAAGAACTCGGTCGTGCTCGACGATGGCACCGAGCTGCGGGCCGACCTGGTCGTCTACGCCACTGGCTATGGCTCGATGAATGGCTGGGTCGCCGACATCATCGACCAGGAAACCGCCGACAAGGTCGGCAAGGTCTGGGGCCTCGGCTCCGACACCACCAAGGACCCCGGCCCGTGGGAGGGCGAGCAGCGCAACATGTGGAAGCCCACCCAGCAGGAGGCGCTGTGGTTCCACGGCGGCAACCTGCACCAGTCACGCCACTACTCGCTCTACCTCGCGCTCCAGCTCAAGGCGCGCTACGAGGACATCCCGACGCCGGTCTACGGATTGCAGGAGGTCCACCACACGAGCTGATCGCTCCGAGCCCACTTCGCCGAGAGGCTCAGAAACATCTTGAGAGGCTCAGAAATTAGGGCGTGAAACCTCGGGTTTGCTGAGCCGCTCGATGCGCTTGTGAGCCTCTCGGCGAGAGGGGACATCGAGCTATGAGTACTGGCGCGCCGCGATCTGCCGATGTATGTCGGCGACGTGCTCGGGGCCGTTGCCCTTCTGCAGGTTGTCCAGGTTGACCTGGCCGCCGAGCGCGAGGATCGGCTCGAAGTAGTAGACCTCGTCCATGGCGAGCTCGCCCTGTGCATCGCGGGCCGCCTTGTGCAGCTCGCGCAGGTCGGCCAGGTGCGAGGTCGAGCCGGTCAGGTGCTCGGCGAAGAAGGCTGTGCCGTCCTCGGAGACGATCGCGTTGTGCTGGAAGTGCGGGTCGAGGCACTGGATGCGGTCCGCACCGTTGACGCGGTCGTAGTGGTAGATGTGCCCGAAGCTGGTGACGGCGAACGGCACGCTGGTCACGCCGGACCCGAACCACGTCTGCAGCACCGGCATCCAGGTGCCCGGGTCGACCAGCGCGACACGCCCCCCGCCATACCAACCGAGACCGTGGGAGTGCCACAACTCGATCAGCGCCGGTGGAAGCTGGCCCTCGCCATACGTGATGAAGTCCGCGTCCGGGACGCGTGTGCCGGCGTCCGGCGGGAACGTGTCGATGAACGGCTGCACCGCAATGGTGTCGGGCATAACTCACTCCCCAGGGATCCGGTGATCGTCATTCTCACCCTGACGGTATCGCCCGGCGCCGCGAACACGCGGTATTGCCTCGACGTGCCGTCGCTCACGCACCGAAGGTCGACGCGCGATCATTCATCAAATTGAGGCAAGCCAAGAGAGCGCGCTCGACGGCGACGGCCTGGTTCGGAGGGATCGTTTGCATTCGTGTGGAGATGACGACTGCGTCGACAAGCGTTGCTTTTGTACTTCCCGGTCACCCACTCGGCGTCAGCGGTGAAGCCGTCCAACAGCGCTTGGACGTCCCGGCCGTTGAAGGCCGCAACGTGTGTCTCGAGAACGGCCATCGCGTCGTCAGTTGCCACCTCCGCACTGTATGGCGGGCGATATCCGCTGCGGAGGCACGCCGAGTCGTCATACGTTCGATGCATGACCGCGACGCCGAACGACCTGCAGTGGCCGACGCATGCCCCTGTGTATGGCGCCATCCGGCTGCGGCAGTTCGAGGACGGCGACATCCCGATGATCGAGGAGCTGGCGACCGATCCGTACGTCCCGACTATCGGCAGCTTGCCTGCCAACGCCACCACGGCCGAAGCGCAGTCCTACATCGACCGGCAGCGCTGCCGGCTCGCCGAAGGTGCCGGTTTCGCGTTCTGCGTCGCCGATCGACAGACCGACGTTGCGCTCGGCAACGCGGGGCTGTGGGTGCGCGAGCTGCCGCACGGGCGGGCCGGCGTCGGCTATTCGGTCGCACCGAGTGCCCGGGGTCGCGGTGTCGCGGCCGACGCGCTGCGCGCTCTCGCCGGATTCGCGTGGACGATCGACGGGCTGCACCGCCTGGAGGCTCGGATCGAGCCCTGGAACACCGCGTCCGTCCGTACTGCCGAGACCGCCGGGTTCGAACGCGAAGGGCTCTTGCGAGCGCATGAGGAGATCGGCGGCCGGCGCGTCGACCTGCTCATGTACTCCCTGCTCCGCCCGGACAACCGCAGCGTGACGGACAACTGACCCATCCGGGTGTACTTCTCGGTAATGTCTCGCAAGTGGCGCTGCCACGTGGTCGCACGCGTGGCAGCGTGCGAAGTTTCGGTCGACCCACAAAGGAGGCAACCCTCGATGAGTCTCGGTTGGCGTGCGCGCGACCTTCTCGGCCGCGCGCTGCCCATGCCCGCGCCGCCTCAGGAGGCGGACGAGCTGATGCACGACCAGTGGTTCGCCGATCGGCTCAGCCACGCCGCCGCGCAAGAGGGACGACCGGTGGAGGAGGTCCGCGCGGAGGCGGCCGACTACCTACGGGAGATGGCCGCAAGCCACGGAGCGTTCACGACGAAGAACTGGAGCCGCGCAGGCGACTGGTTCCTGCGTGCGTATGACGTGTTGGTCGACGAGGATCAGATGGCGAAGCTGAAGAAGCTGGACCGCACCAACAGTCTGGCGCTCGCCTTCAGCCACCGTTCCTATCTCGACGGTGTGGCCGTGCCCAATGTGCTGCGTGCCCGGCGATTCAGCCCCACCTTCACCTTCGGTGGCGCGAACCTCGACCTTCCGGTCCTGGGTCAGATCGTCGCCCGCAGCGGCCTGGTCTTCATCCGCCGGTCCACCGGGGACCTCCCGATCTACCGACTGACGCTGAAGTCCTACGTTCGCCAGCTGGTCAAGAACCACCGCAACCTGGCGTGGTCCATCGAAGGCGGCCGCACCCGCACCGGCAAGCTGCGTCCACCGGTGCACGGCATCCTGAAATACATCGTCAACGCGGTCGAGGGGGCCGACCAGATCGATGCGCAGGTCGTGCCGGTGTCGATCGTCTACGACCAGTTGCACGAGGTGGCCGGTATGACGGCCGAGGCGACCGGTGGTCGCAAGAAGCCCGAAAGCCTCGGCTTCGTGGTGCGGTTCGCCGCGCTGCAACGTGCCCGGATGGGCCGGGCCTACCTGACGATCGGTGAGCCGTTCCCCTTGCGTGAACGTCTCGAAGCGCTGCACGCGGACGGCCTGACCACCGACCAGGCGATCGAGCGGATCGCCCTCGACATCAGTCACCGGCTCAACCGGGCCACACCGGTCACCGTCACCGCGATCGTGTGCCTCGCTCTGCTCGGGGAGGACCGCGCGCTCAACCTCGACGAAGTGCTGGAGACGGTGCAACCGCTCGCGTCATACATCGAGGCACGGCGCTGGCCGGTGGCCGGTGCGGCGAACCTGCAGGATCGTTCGACGGTGTGGCGCACGTTGCAAGACCTCGCGATGGGCGGGGTGCTCACCGCCTATGACCGGGGCACCGAGCCGGTATGGCGGATCAGCCCCGACCAGCACCTGGTCGCCGCGTTCTATCGCAACACCGCCATCCACATCCTGGTCGACCGGGCCATTCTGGAGCTGGCGATGCTCACCATCTCCGAACTCGATCCGGACACCGAGCTTCCCGAGGGCGGTCAGTTGCGGGTCGGCTGGGAAGAAGCCAAGCGGCTGCGCGACCTGCTCAAGTTCGAGTTCTTCTTCCCCGGCCGAGACCAGTTCGAGCAGGACCTGCGAGCGGAGTTGCAGATCACGGCCGGCGGAGAGATCGACAAGATCGACCCGGATGCGACCGCACGCATGCTGACTTCGGCCAAACCACATGTCGCGCACCTGGTGTTGCGGCCATTCCTCGACGCCTACCTGGTGCTCGCCGACCGACTCGCCGAGCAAGGTGACGCGACCGTCGACGAGGACGACCTGCTTGCCGAGACGCTGGCGGTCGGCAAGCAGTGGGCGTTGCAGCGACGGATCGCCTCGGCGGAGTCGGTGTCGCTCGAGCTCTACAAGACCGCGCTGGCGCTCGCGCGTCACCGCCAACTGCTGGAAGCCGCCGCCGACGTGGCTGCCCGACGCGAGGCGTTCGCCGCCGAGATCGCCGACTCCGTACGCCGGGTCGCGTTGATCGGCGAGCTGGCCAAGCAGCGCGCCGCCGTCGATCTGCCCACGCACATCGAGCCGAGCGAGTTGCGACCATGAGCGGCCTGTCCCAGCCGGTTCGGAACGCGATCGAGCGGATCGAGGCCGGTCCGCGCGGCCCACAGGTCGGAGCATTCTTCGACCTGGACGGCACCCTGGTCGCCGGCTACACGGGCACCACGTTCTTCGGCGACCAGTTGCGCAAGCGCGAGCTCACCCCGATCGACCTGCTGCGCAGCATCGTCGACGTCGTCGACGGTGAAGTGCTCGGTGGGGACCCGACGAAGATTTCGCAGCGGTTCTTCGCGTCGTTGCGCGGCCAGTCGGAAGAGGCCTACATCGCGGCCGGAGAACGCCTGTTCCTGAGCAAGATCGCCGGCACGATCCGCGCTGAGTCGCGCGCTCTCGTGCAGGCACACTTGGCCATGGGCCACACGGTGGCGGTCGCCTCAGCTGCTACGCCATACCAAATCGCCCCGATTGCAAGGGAACTCGGCATCGAGAACCTCGTCTGCACACGGCTGGTCGTCGAGGACGGTGTGTTCACCGGGGACACCGAGGGACCGATGCTGTGGGGCCGTCACAAGGCCGCAGCGGTGCGCGCCTTCGCCAAGCAGCACGGGCTCGGGCTGCCGGAGTCCTACGCCTACGGCAACGGATACGAGGACGTCGCGTTCCTGTCGTCGGTCGGTTCGCCGGTCGCGCTCAACCCGCACCGCGGGCTGCGGGCGGCCGCGGAGCGCCTGGGCTGGCCGATCCTGAACCTGCGCGACCCCGCCAAGGGTTCACTGACCTCAGTCGTCCGGACGGCTGCCGCGCTCGGCGGGCTCAACGCCGCCGCGTCCGCGGGTATGACGATCGGCCTGCTCAGCGGAGACCGCCAGCGCGGGCTGAACGCCGCGACCGGGCTGACCACCGGCCTACCGCTGGCCCTGGCCGGTGTGTCGCTGGACGTGCTCGGCGAGGAGCGGCTGTGGTCTCACCGCCCGGCGGTCTTCGTTGCCAACCATCAGAGCTCGCTCGACCCGGTCGTCGTGGGTGCGTTGCTCAAACGGGACTTCACCGTCGTCGCCAAGAAGGAAGCCCGGTTCGACCCGCGGGCGCTTGTCGGCGGCCTGCTGCTCGACCCCGTCTACATCGATCGGGCCAACTCGACGGAGGCGCGCGCGGCGCTGGACCCGGTCGTCGAGCGGATCCGCGCCGGAACCTCGCTGATGATCTTCCCGGAGGGAACCCGCTCCGCGACGGGCGCGCTCGGCCGCTTCAAGAAGGGCGCCTTCCACCTGGCGATCCAGGCGGGCGTGCCCATCGTGCCCATCGTGCTTCGCAACACCGGTGAACTACTCGGCAAGCATTCCTTCGTGCTCAAATCGGGACGCGTCGACGTCGCTGTGCTGCCACCGGAGACCGACTGGACGGTGAAGACGATGGACAGGCGAATCACCAAGCTGCACAAGACATTCGAGCAGACCCTTGCCAATTGGCCGGGTCTCGATACGCCCTCCGCTAGCGCTCCGGGCTACTCGACCAGCAAGAGCGGGCAGGAGGACTGATGGCGAGAAGCCACCCGGACGACCTCACGGACCGCGAGCGCTGGGCTGCGGCGGCCGCCTGGTCACATCGCCCGACGTTGGATCCGGTGGAGACCATGCTGTGGCGATCCGAGCGGCACCCGGCCTTGTCGGCGACCAACTGTGTGGTGATCCTGCTCGACGAGGAGCCGGACTGGGAACGTTTCCACGCCGCTTACGAATGGGGCACGGCGCTGGTGCGCCGGTTGCGCCAACGGGTGATGGAACCGGCGGTGCCGACGACCCGCCCGGTCTGGGTCGATGACGACGACTTCGACATCGACCGTCACGTGCATCGCCGCGATCTCGGCGGCGAGGGTCGGGCCGAGGACGTCATACAGGCGGCCGAGGGGATCGCGCTGGCGCCGCTCGACCGCCACCGACCGCTGTGGGACGCCACCTTGTTCACCGGGCTGGCCGACGGAAGCGCGGCGTGCGTGCTGCGGATCCATCACACGTTCGCCGACACGCCTGGCACCGTGCAGTTGATGTCGATGCTGCTGTCTCGCACCCGGGAGCACACCCCGGACAAACCGACCGCGCCGACCGATCGGCCGCGACCGGCACCGAGCGACCCGATCCGCCTGAGCGCAACCGGCGGCATCGGCAGCCTGGTCGGTGCGCCGCGCCACGCGCTGTCTGCCGCGGGCCGCGGGCTGGCCGCCATACGTGATCCGCTGGGCGCCGTGTCGGAGGGCATGCGGTATGCCGCCTCGGTCCGTCGCCTCACTGCCGCAGCTCCGGCGCCGCCTTCGCCGCTGCTCGTCGACCGAGAGGGCAGGGACTGGCAATTCCTCACGCTGACAACGCCGCTCGCGGGCCTGACCACCGTGGCGCACACCGCCGGTGGGTCGCTGCAGGACGTGTTCATCGCAGCAGTTCTGGCCGGGCTGCGGCGCTATCACCAGAAGCACGGCGTCGAACTCGAGGACCTGTCGATGAGCATCCGGGTCTCGCTCAGTCGCGCAGAGGATCCGAGCAGCGGCAATCGCTTCGCCGGCGCAATGATCGCGGCGCCGATCGGCATCGCCGACGCCGCCGACCGGGTCGCCGCCGTGCGTGGTGAGGTGTTGTCCTTGCACACCGAGGAGGCGTTGGACGCGTTGCGCGCCGCCGCGCCGGTGACCGGCGTCCTGCCGTCACAGGTCCTCGTCGCGCTGCAGCGGTCGGGGGCAGTGGCCGACGCATCGGTAGCGGTCAATTCCGGGCCGACCCGGACGTCATACATGGCAGGTGCGCAGGTGACCGGCATCTTCGCGTTCGGCCCCCTGCCCGGAGTGGCGATCGCGGCGTCCCTGCTCAGCTACGTCGACACTGCGTGCATCGCGGTCAACGTCGACGGGCGAGCGGTGAAGGACCTGCCGCTGCTGCGCCGTTGCCTGCAGGAGGGTTTGGACGAGACGCTCGTGCCGGCCTGACCGAGCCGAAGCCGAAACCGATTCGTCACCGCGCGCGGGCGGATGGGATCATGTGCGGCATGACTGAAGCCGCCAACAGCAGCGCACCCCAGATCCCCGACAAGCCGACAGTGGACGGCTTGGAGGACAAGTGGGCTGCTGTATGGCGCGAGCAGGACACCTACAAGTTCGACCGCGAGCGCGCACTGTCGCTCCCCCGCGACCAGGTTTTCTCGATCGACACGCCGCCGCCGACGGCGAGCGGCAGCCTGCACGTGGGCCACGTCTTCGGTTACACCCACACCGATGTGGTGGCGCGCTACCAGCGGATGCAGGGCAAGGAAGTGTTCTACCCGCTGGGTTGGGACGACAACGGCCTGCCGACCGAGCGCCGGGTGCAGAACTACTACGGCGTGCGCGGCGACCACTCCGCGGCATACGACCCCGACTTCACGCCGCTGCGCGGCGCCGAGGGCAAGTCGGTCAAAGCCGCCGACCAGGTGCCGATCAGCCGCGTGAACTTCATCCCGTTGTGTGACGAGCTGACGACCGAGGACGAGGTGGCCTTCGAGTCGCTCTTCCGCCGCCTCGGTGTGTCGGTCGACTGGGGGCAGACCTACCGCACGATCGACGATCGGTCGCGCGCCGTGGCGCAGGAAGCGTTCCTGCACAACTTGGAGCGTGGCCAGGCCTACCAGGCCGAGGCGCCTGGCCTGTGGGACGTGACGTTCCAGTCCGCCGTCGCGCAGGCCGAGCTCGAAGCGCGCGACTACCCCGGCGCGTTCCACCGGGTGGCGTTCCACCACGGCGACGAGAAGATCTACATCGAGACGACCCGCCCGGAGTTGATCCCTGCCTGCGTCGCCCTGATCGCCCACCCGGACGACGAGCGCTACCAGTCACTCTTCGGATCCACTGTGACCTCACCGCTTTTCGGCGTCGAGATCCCCGTGGTCGCCCATCACCTCGCCGAGCCCGACAAGGGCGCCGGCATTGCGATGTGCTGCACGTTCGGTGACCTCACCGACGTGATCTGGTGGCGCGAGTTGCAGCTGCCGATGCGCTCGATCATCACCCGCAACGGCCGCCTGCAGGGCGAGACGCCGGCCTGGATCGCGGGCGGCCCCGGCGAGCAGTTGTATGCCGAGAGCATGGCCACCAAGACCGTCCACTCGGCCCGGGTCGCGATCGTCGACGCGCTGCGCGAGTCCGGCGACCTGGACGGCGAGCCGAAACCGACCCAGCGCAAGGCGAACTTCTTCGAAAAGGGCGACAAGCCGCTGGAGATCGTGACCAGCCGCCAGTGGTACCTCACCAATGGCGGCCACGACGCCGACCTGCGCAAGGCCCTGGTGGCCCGCGGCGAGCAGATCGACTTCCACCCGGCCTTCATGCGCAGCCGCTACACCAACTGGGTCGACGGCCTCAACGGTGACTGGCTGATCAGTCGGCAGCGCTTCTTCGGTGTGCCGTTCCCGATCTGGTACCCCCTGGACGCCGATGGCCAGCCCGACCACGAGCACCCCATCCCCGCCGCGGCGGACACGCTGCCGATGGACCCGGCGACCGATGTGCCGCCGGGTTATACGGCTGAACAGCGAGGAGTCCCAGGCGGATTCGTCGGCGACCCGGACATCATGGACACTTGGGCGACGTCGTCGCTGTCGCCGCAGATCGCCTCCGGATGGCCGGTGACCGGCAATGCCGGTGGCCGCAACGACGCGGAGCTTTTCGCCAAGATCTTCCCGATGGACATGCGCCCGCAGGGCCACGACATCATCCGCACCTGGCTCTTCGCGACCGTGGTCCGCAGTCACTTCGAGCACGACACCGTCCCGTGGACTGATGCGGCGATCAACGGCTGGATCCTCGACCCGGACCGCAAGAAGATGTCCAAATCGAAGGGCAATGCGGTGACGCCCGAGGACGTGCTGACCCAGCACAGTGCCGACGCGGTGCGTTACTGGGCCGCGTCGGGGCGCCTCGGCATGGACGCGGCATACGACGAGAGCCAGATGAAGGTCGGCCGTCGCCTCGCGATGAAACTGCTCAACGCCAGCAAGTTCGCACTCGGCATGGGTGAAGTGGACGGTGACCTCGCGGCAGCGGTGACCGAGCCGCTCGACCTGGCGTTGCTCGCCGGGCTGCACACCCTGGTGGAGCAGGCGACCAAGCACTTCGAGTCGTGGGACTACACGCGCAGCCTGGAGCTGACCGAAGCGTTCTTCTGGACCTTCTGCGACGACTACATCGAGCTGATCAAGGACCGTGCGTATGGCGGGCAGGACGACGCCGCAGCCGCGAGCGCCCGCGCCACGTTGCGGATCGCGCTGGATGTCCAATTGCGTTTGTTCGCACCGTTCCTGCCCTACTCGACCGAGGAGGTCTGGTCGTGGTGGCACCAGGACTCGGTGCACCACGCGCCGTGGCCGGTGACGGATGAGTGCGGGCCGGCGACCGGTGACGCGACGGCACTGCAGGTGGTCGGCGAGGCGTTGGCCGGCATACGTAAGGCGAAGTCCGACGCCAAGCTCGGTATGCGCGCCGAGGTGACGGCACTGACGCTGGCGGCTCCGGCCGATGCACAGGCGCTGGTACGCGCATCCGAGGGAGACCTGCGCGCAGCAGGCAAGGTGACGGGGTCGCTGGACTACAGCGACGCCGATTCCCTGGAGATCCGAGATGCACAGCTCGTCCCGCCGCCGCCTCGGAAGAAGTAGCCGCCCGTAACGAAAGGGTTGCGTTCCTGCGTGCGCTTGATGGCAACGCCGTAAGTTGGAACGGTGGATTCTGGGGAGGGCAAGCCGCCACGGGGGCGGATCGCCGGTTGCTGCTCGTGGGAGCGGGGACGGCACTTGCCCTCATGGTGCTGATCGTCGTCACCACTGCTTCGCGAACCCCGATCCTGCAGCGCCCGGACCGGGATCCGAACATCAACATCCGGCACGCGACCTTCAAGGACCCCACGCCCTCAGGGGCCACCGCTTGGCGGTCGCCCAACCCGGCGGCTCAGCACGGCGCGCACACGCTCGGTGTGGCCATACTCGACATCCTCTTCGGCCTCGTGCTGCTGGGGTTGCTCTGGCTGCTCGTCGCCGTCGCGCTCTCGGTTATCCGCAGGTGGCAGCACCGGTCTCGCACCACGCAACAAGGCGCGCTGGCCGAGGTCGACGACGCGGTGCTCGATGCAGTCACCGAAGCCGCCGGACGTCAGCAGCAGCGCATCCTCGAGGGTGCCCCGTCCAACGCCGTCGTCGCCTGCTGGGTCGATCTGGAGCAGGCGGTCGCGCAGGTCGGGGTCGAGCGCCGGCCAAGCGAGACGTCTGCCGAACTCACCATCCGGGTGCTGGACGCGCTCGACGTGGACCGGCGCGCACTGCGCACTCTCGGTGCGCTCTACCGGGAGGCCCGCTACTCCGCGCACCCGCTCACCGAGCAGGATCGCGCGTCCGCCCAGCGGGCGCTCACGACGCTGCACCGATCGCTGTTGGCAACTACCAGGGACCGCGTATGACGTCCCCTTCGCCCACCGTCGATGCCGACCGCCCGCAAAACTGGGTGCGCCGGATCAGCGCCCTGGTGATTTGCTGGCTGATCGCCTGGGTGTTCACCGCGTGGCTGCACATGCACCCGCAACCCGTCGGACTCCTGGCGGCGCTCGGCACTGTCTTCGCGCTCTGCTGGTGGGCCGGCGACAGGCGCAATGACTGGGACCCCACGAACTGGACCGGCGATCCGATCGGCCGACGACTGCGAACCGGCGCGGACTCCCGGATCAGCTACCTGCGGCGGCTGATCGATGACGCCGCGGTCCACAAGGGCGACGGCGACTCGAACGCCAGCGCCGCCAGTGTGCAGGGCATCCTGCGCGACATCGCGGTCGAGCGGCTCAAACTGCGCGCTGCCGAGAGCGGCGCTGCGCAGCTGCCCGACGACGACACCCTGATCACTCGCTCGGACCCGCGGCTGGCTGACTACCTCCTGGCCGACCCCGCGCCGCCGACTGCCCACCAGACCCTGACCGACATCATCAACCGCATCGAGGCACTGTGAGCCAGCAACCGCCCGTCATCCCGTCCATCACCGAGACCACCGAGCGTGCCGCGCAGATCCTCGATCGTGTCGGCACAGCGGTCGTCGGGAAGCGCGGCGCACTCGAGCTCGTCCTCGCCACCGTTCTCGCCGGCGGCCATGTACTGCTCGAGGACAACCCGGGGCTCGGCAAGACGCTCGCCGCCCGATCGCTCGCTCAGACCCTCGGACTGGATTTCGCACGGGCCCAGTTCACGCCGGACCTGCTGCCTGCCGACCTGACCGGATCGTTCATCTTCGACCAGCGGACTGCCACCTTCGATTTCCGGCAGGGGCCGATCTTCACCGGTCTGCTGCTCGCCGACGAGATCAACCGCACGCCACCCAAAACCCAAGCCGCCTTGTTGGAAGCAATGCAGGAGCGCCAGGTCACGGTCGAGGGCGAGACCTTCCGGCTGCCGCATCCCTTCCACGTCATCGCAACTGCGAATCCCGTGGAGTACGAAGGCACTTACCCACTTCCCGAGGCGCAACTGGACCGGTTCCTGAGCCGGGTCAGCTTTGGCTACCCGACAGCGGAGGAGGAGACCGACGTGCTGCTGCGCCGGATGAGTCGCCACCAGGAGGACATCGCTCTCGAGCCGGTGACCGACTCCGCAGGCGTGCTCGGGATGCAAGCCGCCATCGAGCAGCTCGTCGTCGACGATTCCGTCGTCGACTACTGCGTGCGGCTCGCCGCCGCGACCCGCGAGCACGCGCAGGTGCTGATCGGCGCATCCCCGCGCGGCTCGTTGGCACTGCTGCTCGTCGGCAGGGCGTTCGCGGTCGTCCGCGGCCGGGATTACGTGACCCCGGAGGACGTCAAGACGGTGGCGCTCTCCGTGCTGACCCACCGCGTCACCATCAAGCCGGAGCTATGGATGAGCGGCGTGACGGCCTCCACCGTGGTGCGCGGGCTGCTCAACAACGTGCCGGCACCGGCGACGGCGAAGGCCTGACCGGCCGTGGTGAGCCGCACCACGCGGGTCTCGCACGACAGCACCCGATGGCGCATCACCCCGGCATTCCTACGGGCTGCACTGCTGGCCGTCGTGTTGGTCGGCGCGGCCGTCGGTTTCGGACGGGCGGACCTGCTGGTGCTCGGCACGCCATTGCTGATCGTGACGGTGTGGACGCTCGCCACGCGCCCTCGCGCCATACCCGACATCAGCGGGACAGTGTCGACCACTTCACCGATCGAGGGCAGCACGCAGGCATGGACTGTCCGCATCGACGGCGGCGACTCCGCCGAACAATTCGCGTTGTTCGTCGGTGACCGGCGGATGCTCACAACGACGCCCGATTCGGGTGCGGTGGCCGGCGCCCTCGGTGACGGACGCACCGTGAGCACCCTGCGCTGGCGACCGGAGCGATGGGGCACCCGATACATCCTCGGCACGCGGGTCGCGATCTACGGCCCGTGGGGCGGATATCGCTATGGCACGGCGCGTCTTCCCGGCATCACCATGACGACGCTTCCGGACACTGCTGCGTTCGACAGCAAGCGGGCGCTCCCCCATCCGCAGGGACTCATCGGCGTCAACCGCAGTAATACTCGGGCCGAGGGCACCGAGTTCGCCGACATCCGACTATTCCAGGCCGGCGACCGCCTACGGCGCATCCACTGGCCGGTCTCGGCCCGCACCGGCACGCTGCACGTGCGTACCTCCTTCGCGGAGCAGGACACCGAAGTACTCCTCATCCTCGACGCATCCACCGATTACGCCAGCGTCGACCCGGACGACGACGCGGCCAGCTCGCTCGACCTCGGGGTGCGCGCGTCGGCGGGCCTGGCCACCCACTTCCTCGGCCGTGGCGACCGGGTCGGTCTCGAGGTCGTCGGCGGCATGCACCACGTGCGAGTGCCGGTCGGCATGGGAGTGCTGCATACCCGTCGGGTCCTCGACTGCCTCGGCAGGACCGAGCGTGGGATCGGCACCGGATTTCGGACGGCGGCGGTCCGCACCCGCCTGCGTCCCGGCGGTGTGCTGCTGCTCGTCAGCCCATTGCTCAGCCCGATGCCCCTGGCGCTGGCCGCCAGACTCGCGCAACGCGGCGTGACCGTGCTCGTCATCGATTGCTTCCCGGGTGACCTGCCGGTCGATGACCCGGTGATGTCGCTCGCCGTACGACTTCGGCTGCTGGAGCGCGAGCGCGAGATCCGTGCGATCGAACGCCTCGGAGTGCCAGTCACCAAGTGGCGCGGGGCGGGCAGCCTCGACCCAGCCTTGGCGCGGCTGTCGGCGCGCCCGCAACCACGGATGGTGCGTCGATGAGTCTCTTCCCCAGAATGGACCGCATCGTTCAGTTGCATCGCGACCGAATGCTCGCCCTGGCGGTCGCGCTCACAGCTGCGGTGCTCCTTCTTGTCATGACCGATCTCGTGGGCAGCATGTCGTGGTACGGGTTAGTTGCCACATTGGCCGCCGGCTCGGTCGTGCTCGGCAACAGCGACAGCTTCGCCGGCTTGATCCTGCTGTGCGCGATGGTCCTGCAGTGGATCACCACTGGCGTGGACGCCGGGTCGTGGTGGGTGCTGCCCGCGGCTTGGCTGCTGCTCGTCGCGCACGTAGCCGTGGCCCTGACAGCCAGCGGCCCGGACCAGGCGCCCATCCCCCGCGCCATACTCGCCCTCTGGGTGCCACGCACCATCCTGGTCGGTCTGGCGACGACTGCTGTCGCCGCGCTCGCTCTGCTGATCGAGCCGACAAATCACCAGCTCATCCCGTATGGCGTCGCGGCCGTCCTCATCGCACTCGTCGTCGCGGTCGTGGTGATGATCCGCCTCACCGACGACCCGGACACAGAAACGCCCGGCTCCGGTCAGTGACCGGGTCTCCACCATGCCGAAAGGTCACCGGATGCGATGAGATTGACATTTCACGACATCGGTTGACCTCTCGATGGGGCCGCCGATGAGGCAAGGGCCAACCTCGAGAGGAGTTGAAACGAATGGGCACTCCGCTCGCGCCCGGCACCGTCGTCACCCGTCGCGAGGTGCTACACGGTGAGGTGTGGCTCGAACACCCCGTTACCGTCGTTGCGGATGACGGTGAGACCCTCGCCGTCCGACTTGACCCCGGCTCATGCTTCGAGTTCCCGACCCACCCGTTTGGCCCGCACCTATGGTCGGGCTCACTCCGCGTGGGGCGAAACCGTCGTGCTGCAACTGAACCGCCCAGACCTGATGTACGGCGTCTGGAAGATCTTCGAAGCAGACGGGCGATTCCGTCACTGGTACATCAACTTCGAACATCCCCAGATGCGGCGACGCCTCGCGATCGAGACCGAGGACTACGGGCTCGACCTCATCGTGCATCCCGACGACCTAACGATGGCGCGTCGAAAGGTCAATGAATGCAGTGAGATCGGCGTGTCACGACATCGGTCGACCTCTCACCGGAGCCCTTCCCTCACGGACGACCCGGACACAAAAACGCCCGGCTCCGGTCAGTGACCGGGGCCGGGCGTCGGATGCGAGTTGCGGTGAGCGTCAGGCGGATTCCTTGCGCTGCGTGCGCTTTCGAGCCGGAGGAGCTTCGCGGCGCACGATCGTCGGGTTGACGTTGTCGAGCACGACTTCCCTGGTGATCACCACGCGGGCGATGTCATCGTCGCTGGGGACGTCGAACATCACCGGCAGCAGCACCTCTTCGAGGATTGCGCGCAGCCCGCGAGCGCCGGTGCCGCGCAGCATCGCCTGCTCGGCGACCGCGTCGACGGCATCCTTGGTGAACTCCAGCTCGACGTTGTCGATGTCGAACATTTTCTCGTACTGCTTGACCAGGGCGTTGCGCGGCTCGGTCAGGATCGAGACCAGGCCCTCGCGGTCCAGCGGCTCCACGGAGGTGATGACCGGCAGGCGGCCGATGAACTCCGGGATCAGCCCGAATTTCATCAGGTCCTCCGGCAACACGTCGGAGAAGCCGGTCATCGGGTCCTTGGCGGTCTTCAGGTCAGAGCCGAAGCCCAACCCCTGACGGCCGGTGCGACCCTCGATGATCTTCTCCAGGCCGGCGAACGCGCCACCCACGATGAAGAGCACGTTGGTCGTGTCGATCTGGATGAACTCCTGGTGCGGGTGCTTGCGCCCACCCTGCGGCGGCACGCTCGCGGTCGTGCCTTCGAGGATCTTCAGCAGCGCCTGCTGCACTCCTCACCCGAGACGTCACGCGTGATCGACGGGTTCTCGCTCTTACGGGCCACCTTGTCGATCTCGTCGATGTAGATGATGCCGGTCTCGGCCTTCTTGACGTCGAAGTCGGCCGCCTGAATCAGCTTCAGCAGGATGTTCTCGACATCCTCGCCGACATACCCGGCCTCGGTGAGCGCGGTGGCGTCGGCGATCGCGAACGGCACGTTGAGCATCCGGGCCAACGTCTGCGCCAAGTAGGTCTTGCCACAACCGGTCGGGCCGATCAGCAGGATGTTGGACTTGGAGATCTCGACCGACGGACCGTCCTTCTTGGTCGCCGCGGGCTGATCGGCGGCCTGGATCCGCTTGTAGTGGTTGTAGACGGCCACCGACAGCGCACGCTTCGCGTCGTTCTGGCCGATGACGTACTGCTCGAGGAAATCGAAGATCTCGCGCGGCTTGGGCAACTGCTCCAGGCCGAGCTCGGAGGTCTCGGCGAGCTCCTCCTCGATGATCTCGTTGCACAGGTCGATGCACTCGTCGCAGATGTAGACACCCGGGCCGGCAATGAGCTTCTTGACCTGCTTCTGGCTCTTGCCGCAGAAAGAGCACTTCAGCAGGTCGCCGCCTTCTCCGATGCGTGCCACGTGCCCTCCAGTCGTATGCCGTGCCGGGTAACCCGCGGTGCGGGGTATCGATCAGTTCGTCGGGCCGACGCTACCTTGCGCCGACCGTCGCAGGTTCCATTGAAACCCGGTGTTGCGCAACAAGTCACGCCTGTCCGCTGACAGCGGAATGCGTGATTGCGGTCGCGCGCCGCCATCCCAAATGCCGAGTGACGGCACCCTCGCCGAGCGACAGTCGAATCCGACCGTCAGTCGCCGAAGAAGCCGTCACTCGGCATGGGTTCGTGCGGATGCCGTGATTACTGGGCGGAGGCCTTGCGGCTGCTCAGCACCTGGTCGATGAGGCCGTAGTCCTTGGCCTCTGCGGCGGTGAGGATCTTGTCGCGCTCGATGTCCTGCTTGACCTGCTCCGGCGTGCGGCCGGTGTGCTTGGCCCAGGTCGCCTCCAGCCACTCGCGCATCCGGAAGACCTCGTTGGCGGTGATCTCCAGGTCGGAGGCCGTGCCGCCGGCGCCCTCCATCGACGGCTGGTGGATCAGGATCCGCGCGTTGGGCAGTGCGAACCGCTTGCCCGGCGAGCCGGCACCCAGCAACACTGCGGCGGCGGAGGCCGCCTGACCGATGACGAAGGTCTGCACGTCCGGCTGGATGTACTGCATGGTGTCGTAGATCGCGGTCAGCGCGGTGAACGAACCACCCGGGGAGTTGATGTACATCAGGATGTCCCGGTCGGGATCCTGGCTCTCCAACACGATCAGCTGGGCGATGATGTCATCGGCTGACGCGTCGTCGACCTGCACGCCGAGGAAGATGATGCGGTCCTCGAAGAGCTTGTTGTAGGGGTCCGAGCGCTTCATGCCGTAGGAGGTGCGCTCCTCGAACTGCGGCAGGATGTAACGGCTGCTCGGCTGCGGGGGGTTCACCCCGGCATACGGCGAATTCATCTGTGCTCCAAAGCTGTTGATCATGAGTTGCTCCGGCCCGGTGCGTCGGTCGACCGCTCGAAGACGTGGTCGACGAAGCCGTATTCGAGGGCTTCCTCCGCCGAGAACCAACGGTCGCGGTCGGAGTCCTTCTCGATCTGCTCCACCGTCTGGCCGGTGTGTTCGGCGATCAGCTCCGCCATCTGCTTCTTGATGAAGACCAACTGCTCGGCCTGGATCTTGATGTCCGAGGCGGTGCCGCCGATGCCGCCGGACGGCTGGTGCATCATGACCCGCGCGTGCGGCGTCGCGTAACGCTTGCCCTGCGTGCCGGCCGAAAGCAGGAACTGGCCCATGCTGGCGGCCATACCCATGGCGACTGTGGCGACGTCGTTGGGGATCCAGTTCATGGTGTCGAAGATCGCCATACCCGCGGAGATCGAACCGCCGGGGCTGTTGATGTAGAGCCAGACGTCCTTCTCCGGATCCTCGGCCGCGAGGAGCAACAGCTGCGCGCAGATCGCGTTGGCGTTGTCGTCGCGGACGTCGGAGCCGAGGAAGATGATTCGTTCCTTGAGCAGCCGGTTGTAGATCTGATCGTCCAGGCCCATCTGTCCTTCGGTGGCCATAGACACCTCCTGTGCGTTGCTCACCCGCGTCTCCATCGTTCGTTGGTGATGTGTCATCTCACTGGACCCTAACGTCCCCACCCCTGAACTAAGTCCCCGGTTCGGGCGATGTTCGCCCACGGCGGAATTGTGCTGTGCCCACACGTGCGAAACCCCTCCCACACCTGCAGTGCGGAAGGGGTTTCGTCATACCCATGAGGTATGGCGGAAGGCTGCTCAGACGGTGGCGTCGTCCTTCGAGTCCTCGGAGTCCTTCGACTCATCGGTCGTCTCGTCGTCGGTCGACTCGTCGATCTCGTCGCCCTCGAGCTCTTCGTCCTCGTCGTCGAGCTCGCTCAGGTCGACCTCGTTACCGTCGGTGTCCACGACCTTGATCTCGTCGAGCACCGAGGCCAGCGCCTTGCGGCGGGCGACCTCACCCATGATCGCCGGAACCTGACCCTGCTGGTCGAGCATCTGCGCGAACTGGTTGGGGTCCATGCCGTACTGCTGCGACGACATGACGATGTACTCGATGAGCTCTTCCTGCGACACCTGCACGTCGTCGCGCTCGACGAGCTTGTCCAGGATCAGCTGGGTCTTGATCGACTTGCGGGTCGACTCGTCCACCTCAGCGCGGTGCTCGTCGTCCTCGAGGCGGTCTTCGTTCTCCAGGTGCTGGTGCACCTCGTCCTCGATGACCTTCTCCGGCAGCGGCAGGTCGATGGTCTCCAGCAGGTGGTCCAGGGCCTTGTCGCGCGCCTGCACACCCTGCTCGAAACGCTTGCCCTTCTCGACCTGCTCAGCGACGTCGGCCCGCATCTCCTCGAGCGTGTCGTGCTCGGACGCCATCTGGGCGAAGTCGTCGTCCAGTTCGGGCAGCTGACGCTCCTTGACGGACTGCACCGTCACCGTGACGTCGGCATCCTCGCCCTCGCGGTCGCCGCCCGCGAGCGGGGCGGTGAAGCTCTTGGTGTCGCCGGCCGACAGCCCGGTCAGGGCGTCGTCCAGGCCCTCGAGCATGTTGCCCGAGCCGATCAGGTAGTTGATGCCGGAGACATCGTCGATCTCCTCGTCGCCGATCGTCGCCTTCAGGTCGATGGTGACCGAGTCGCCGTCGGCAGCCGCGCGCTCGACGCCGGCCAGCGTGCCGAAACGCTCACGCAGTGCGTCGAACTCCTTGTCGACGTCCTCGTCGGAGACCTTCAACGGGTCGACCTCGACGGTGATCTGCGAGAAGTCGGGCAGGTCGAACTCCGGCGCGGTGTCCAGCTCGGCGTCGAACTTCAACGGCTGCTCGTCGTCGACGGGCACCTCGGTGACCTCGACCTCCGGCTGACCCATCGGGCGCAACTCGTTCTCGGCCAACGCCTGACTGTAGAAGTTGGGCAGCGCCTCGTTGATCGCCTCCTGCAGCACCGCCGGACGGCCGATGCGCTGATCGATGATCCGAGCCGGCACCTTGCCCTTGCGGAAGCCCGGCACCTGAATCTGGGAGCCGATGGCCTTGTACGCCTCGTCGACGCTCGGCTTCAGCTCCTCGTAAGGAACCTCCACGGAAAGCTTGACGCGGGTCGGACCCAACTTCTCGACGGCACTCTTCACTGCACGGACTCCAAAATGGTGGTGGTCGGCTCCGGCACACGGAGCCAGCTTCGATCGCGGCGCAAGGCACCGCACTAACAGGTAATGCTAGCTGTCGGGGTAGCCGGATTCGAACCGGCGGCCTTCCGCTCCCAAAGCGGACGCGCTACCAAGCTGCGCCATACCCCGTGCTTGCCCGCCGGACACACCGGTTTTGGTGCGCATGCGGGCGGGCAGTAGGCTAACGCCTCGGTTACCGCGACCGCACATCGGCAGTCGTTCCAACCACGCGGGCGTAGCTCAATGGTAGAGCCTCAGTCTTCCAAACTGATTACGCGAGTTCGATTCTCGTCGCCCGCTCGACACGAGAGGGCCGGCGCTTCGCGCCGGCCCTCTCGTGTCGAGCTCCTTACTCTTTTGGGCTGCGCTCCTCCTCCGGCAGAGCTCGCTCGCGCTCGCCCTGCCGGCATCGTCGCTTCGCCGTTGTCCTTCGCTATCGGTTTTGTGGCTCGCTGGCGCTCGCTCTGCTGGCATCGTCGCTTCGCCGGTGTTCTCCGGTTCCTTACTTACTCGTTGGTAGAAATTGGTGGCGCCGATATCGACCCTGCCGCGTCAAGTGTGCGAAGGTGCAAGGACAAGCTGCCGACGTGGGGTCAGCGGCTAACCGAAGGAGATATCCCAATGGGTCTGTTCGACAGCGCCAAGGACAAGATTTCCGATCTGGCCGGGGACAACCAGGACAAGATCGCTGACGGCGTCGACCAGGCGGGCGACGCCGTCGACGACAAGACTGGTGGCAAGTTCTCCGACCAGGTCGACACCGGTCAGGATGCCGCCAAGGACAAGCTCGGCGACCTCTGATCTGCCGCACGCAACATTGAAGGGCCCGGGTGAGAACCCGGGCCCTTTGCTGTGCTCGATTCACTGCGCCCTGACCGGACGCGGAGCTCACTCGCGCCAGATCACCACGACCGCGCGGTCGTCGGCGAGTCCCCCGCTGCCCATGGTGCAGATCCGGGTGGCGGCACCGCGCGCACCGACCGACAGCGCGCGATCGGCATGGCCGAGCATTCGGTCGACGCCCTGCATCAGGTCCATGCCGGGCTGCTCGATGACTCCGTCGGTGAAGAACAACAACGCGTCGCCGCGCTCGAGTCGCCCGCTCACCCGGGTGAAGTCGTCGGCGGACTGCCGGTCGAGTATGCCGAGTGCGATCCCGGAGGCTCCGTCGATCCGCGCGAACCGGCCGGATCCGGCCCGGAAGTGCATGGCCGGTGGATGTCCCGCCGAGCCGATGCTGTAGGCCCCCGTGGCGAGATCGACCGAAGCATGCACGGCCGTCGCGAAGCCCTCGGACCAGCCCTGTCGCATCAGGTAGTCGTTCGCCGCAGGGAGGAACCTGTCCGGCTCCATCGCGCCGAGCAATCCCGCAAACGCCCCGCCCAGCAGCAGCGAACGGGTCCCGGCCGTGCAGCCCTTGCCCGAGACGTCGACCAGCGCCAGATCGAAGCGGTCACGCGTCGGGCAGTTGCCGACCACGAAGTCGCCGGAGAAGGAGTCGCCGTATGCCGGCTGCACGCTCGACTCGACGTTCCAGCCCGCGGGCAGGATCGGCAGCTGGCCCTGGACCCGCAGCCGCTCGCGCAGGTCCATCAGCATCGAGCCGCCGACGGCTGTGGTCACGCCCGCGCGAGTATGACGGCGGTCCACCACCGAGACGACGACCATCGTCGAGGCGAGCACCAGCCCGAGGGCGAACGCCTCCGAGCCGCCGCTGTCCAGTGCGCTCATCAGGTAGACGACGCCGATAGCAGCGAAAACCAGCACTGTGCGCCGGGTGGACAGAACCATGCGCGCCGCGACTGCAAGTGGAATGAACAACGCGAAGGTGACGTCCCGCGGCCACGCGACGGTCGCCAGCCCCAGGACCAGCACCAAGCAGATGAGCGCACCCGTGGCACCACCGGATCCGGGTCGAACAGTCGCCGCCGACGGGCGGGTCAGCCGCCGTGGAGCAAGCGAGAGATCGATGGCCATGTCGGAATCCTGACCCGCCATAGGTGCCAGATCGACAGAATTTACCGACTTCTTACCCATCCCATGCCAAATCTATGGGATAGGGTGCCCCCTCACTCCTGGGGAGGCAGCTGGCCGCTCTTCTCGTAGTCGCTGACCATGTCGATCCGCCGCTGGTGACGCTCGACACCGGAGAACGGCGTCTCCAGGAAGACCTTGACCATTTCCTTGGCTTCTTCGACGGTGTTGAACCGGCCACCGATGGAAATGATCTGCGCATTGTTGTGCTGTCGGGCCAGCTGGGCCAGCTCGGTGTTGTAACACAGGGCCGCCCGCACGCCCTTCACCTTGTTGGCCGCCATCTGCTCGCCGTTGCCCGAGCCGCCCAGCACGATTCCCAGCGAATCGGGCTCAGCGGCAACACCCTCAGCGGCTCGCAGCACGAACACCGGGTAGTCGTCGAGCTCGTCATACGACGCGGCGCCGTGGTCGACCACGTCGTGGCCCTGCTCGCCGAGCCAGGTCACCAGCGCCCGCTGCAGCTCGTATGCCGCGTGATCGCCACCGATGTGCACTCGCATGGTCTGTGTCTCCTCAGCTGAAGTCGGGACCCTTGGTGCGGGTCCTCTTGATCTCGTAGAAACCCGGGGTGCCGGCGACGAGCAAGCAGCCGTCCCACAGCTTGCCGGCCGCCTCGCCCTTGGGTGCCGGGGTCACGACCGGGCCGAAGAACGCCACGTCGCCGATCGACACGACCGGGGTGCCGACGTCCTCCCCAACCAGGCCGATGCCCCGCTCGTGCGAGGTCCGCAGCAACTTGTCGATCTCGTCACCCGGAACGTTGTCGTAGTAGTCGATCAGCTCGGCCGGCAGACCGACCTCTGCGAGAGACTCGACGACAGCCTTGCGCTGACCCTCGTCGGTGCCGCCCATCTCGCCCAGGTGCAGGCGGGTGCCGATGGCGTCATACAACTTCTTGTTGTATGCCGAGCCGTGATCGCGCTCGGCCGCGATGACCACCCGCACCGGACCCCAGCCGCGGTCGAGCAGCTCCCGGTAACTCTCCGGCAGGCCGTCCCGACCCTCGTTGAGCACCGACAGGCTCATCACGCTCCAAGTGATGTCGATCGGGCGGACCTTCTCGACCTCCATCAGCCATCGGGAGGTCATCCATGCCCAGGGGCACAGCGGATCGAAGAACATTTCTGCGGACTGGCGGTCTTCGCCCTTGTCTGTTGTCACGGCGTCAATCGTGCCACTGCGCAGCGTGCGAGGATGACGCACATCCAATCCAAGACTTCGTGATGGAGCTTTCGTAGTGCCCAACACCAACCTCACCCGTGAGGAAGCGCAGCGTCGCGCCGCCTCACTCAGCGTCGAGTCGTATGACGTGGCCCTGGACCTCACCACGGGCCCAGAGACCTTCCGCACCACATCCCGTGTGCGGTTCACGGCGACCGACACCGAGAAGACGTTCATCGACTTCCTCGGGCCGTCAGTCGAGTCGATCACCTTGAATGGCGAATCCCTTGACCCGGCAACGTCTTTCGACGGCGCCCGGATCACTCTCCCGGCGCTTGCCGAGTCCAACGACCTGACGGTCGTCGCGACCGGCGCCTACATGAACACCGGCGAGGGCCTGCACCGCTTCGTGGACCCGACCGACAACGAGGTCTACCTCTACACCCAGTTCGAAGTGGCCGACAGCCGCCGCGTCTTCGCCGTTTTCGAGCAGCCCGACCTCAAGGCGACCTTCGCCTTCACGGTCACCGCACCCGCCCGCTGGGAGCTGATCTCCAACCAGCCCACGCCGAAGCCGGAGGCGGCCGAGCAGACCTACACCGGGCCGACCGGCACCGCCGAGCCTGCTGCGACCTGGCACTTCGAGCCGACGCCGCGCCTTGCGTCATACGTCACGGCGCTGGTGGCCGGCCCGTATGACGTGGTGCGTGACGAGGTGCAGGCGACCGGCCGCACCGTGCCGCTGGCCGTCTACTGCCGCAAGTCGTTGCGCGAATACCTTGACGCCGACAACCTTTTCGCGGTCACCAAGAAGGGCTTCGCATTCTTCGAGGAGCAGTTCGGCGAGCCCTACCCGTTCGCGAAGTACGACCAGATCTTCACGCCGGAGTACAACGCCGGCGCGATGGAGAACGCCGGTTGCGTCACCATCACCGAGACCTACATCTTCCGCACCCAGGTGTCCGAAGCCCTGATCGAGCGGCGCGCGCTGACCGTGCTGCACGAGCTGGCACACATGTGGTTCGGCGACCTCGTCACCATGCGGTGGTGGGACGACCTGTGGCTCAACGAGTCCTTCGCCGAGTGGGCGTCCACCTGGTGCCAGGCCGAGGTCACCGAATGGGACACCGCGTGGACCACCTTCTCCAGCTCGGAGAAGACCTGGGCCTACCGGCAGGACCAGCTGTCCTCCACGCACCCGGTCTACGCCAACATGCGTCACCTCGAGGACGTCGAGGCCAACTTCGACGGCATCACCTACGCCAAGGGCGCCTCGGTGCTGAAGCAGCTCGTGGCGTATGTCGGCATCGAGCCCTTCGTGGCCGGATTGCGTTCGTATTTTGCGAAATTCAAGTGGGGCAACACCACGTTCGACGACCTGCTCGGTGAGCTGGAAGCGACCTCGGGCCGCGACCTGTCCAACTGGCGCGAGCTGTGGCTGAAGACCTCCGGCGCGAACATCCTGCGCCCGGTTGTCGAGGTCGACGACGCAGGTGTCATCACCAAGCTGCAGATCGAGCAGACCGCTCCGGCCGGCTACCCGACGCTGCGCCCGCACCGGCTGGCGATCGGCAGCTACCGCCTGGCCGGCGGCACGCTGACCGCGCAGGAGTCGATCGAGGTCGACGTGGACGGAGAGCTGACCGACGTCCCGAAGCTGGTCGGCAAACAGCTGCCGGACCTGTTGCTGGTCAACGACCAGGACCTCACGTACGCCAAGGTCCGCCTCGACCCGCAGTCGCTGGAGACCGTGCTCGCGAACCCTGCCGGCATCGCCGACTCCCTCACTCGGGCAGTCGTTTTCGGCGCTCTGTGGGACATGACGCGGGACGGCGAGCTCGACCCGCGCACGTACATCCGTTACGCCCTGGACGCGCTTCCGGCCGAGACCGACTCCAACCTCCGCCAGGGGCTGGTGTCGCAGGTGACCGGGGCGACCACGGCATTCCTGACCTCGGGCGCCGTCGGCAACACCACGTCGTTCCTGCGTCCGGAGCACCGCGCTGAAATCGCCGACGAGGTGACGAAGGCGTTCCGCGCGCTGATGACTGGTGCAGAGCCGGGCAGCGACGCCCAGCTGCAGTTCACCCAGGCCTTCGCACGGTTCGCGCACCACGCGGACGACGTGTCTTACCTGCGCGGATTGCTCAGTGGCGCAACCGTTCTCGCAGGTCTGCCGCTCGACACCGACATGCGCTGGACCCTGTTGACCGCACTGGCCGCCGCCGGCGCGGCCACGGACGCAGAGATCGACGAGCAGCTCGCCGCGGACAACACAGCTACCGGCATCGCACGTGCCGCCGGTGCGCGGGCGACCTACCCGACCGCTGAGGCGAAGGCCAAGGCCTGGAGCGACCTGGTCGACTCCGACACGCTGCCGAACGAAACGGGTCGCGCGGTCGCACTGGGCTTCGGTCGGGTGCACGACACCGCTCTGCTCGAGCCGTATGTCGAGCGCTATCACGCAGCGTTGCGCGAGGTGTGGGACTCGCGCACCTACGCGATGGCCGCGGGCATCGTGAAGTTGCTCTACCCGATCGCGCTGGCCAGCCAGGAGCTGATCGACGCGACCGAGGCGTGGCTGGCGGCCAACCAGGACGCACCCGCCGGCCTGGTCCGTCTGGTCGCCGAGAACCGCGACATCGTGCGCGTCTCACTGACCGCGCAGGCTCACAACGCCTGAGCTTTTGCTCTCCGCTCCTCGCACGTCGGGTGACGGTACGGCTCACAAGTTCGCTTGTGCCGTCACCCGACGTGGTCGTCGCGGCGCGGGCGTCAGCTTGTCGTCATCTTCAGTTGATCTCGCCTGCCCCCCGCGTTGACGAGCATCTGCCGACTCGCCGAGATCGACTCGCACCACCAGCAATTCGCTGCCCAGCACCTGCACCTGTATGGCGTTGAACGCGCGCAACGGGTGCCATGCCGTCAGCCGACGCTGCACCGCGACCGGGTCCAAGTGGGCTGACGTTCGACGCGGTCACCCGTGGAGAGCAACCCGACGCAAGCGGTTGGCCAGTCTGTTGGACGCCTACGTGCACCGGGCACTGGGCGAATAGCCCAGGTCAGCGGTCGCCGCGGCGAGTTACCGCACGGATCAACCGTTTTGCACGCCGGGAGACCATCAGGTCGTCCAGGGTGGTCGGCCTCCGGTCGGGTCCACTCATCGGCAGTCGCCAGTTGGGATACTCCTCGTCGGTGCCCGGCTGGTTGATGGTGCGGACGTCACCGGCGAGGTCGTTGACCGAGACGCCGAGCAGCTTGCTCGGCGACCAGGTGAGGAACTTGTGTAAGGCGTCGACTTGATCATCGACCGACGTTCCCGGACGCAACAGACCCCGTGAGCGCAACTCGTCGAGCACCGCTTCGCGCTGCTCGCGGTCGATCTTCAGCTCCTCCTCCAGCGGACGGGTCAACAAGCCCAGCTCGTGCCGCACGTTGATGTGCTCGCCCTGCAAGTAGCCGGCAGTCGGCGGCAGGTCGTGGGTGGTGACGCTGGCCAGCGCCAGGCTGCGGTAGGTCTCCGGCGGCTTTGGCCCGCCGTCTTCGGTCCGCTCGAACCAGAGGATGGACGTGCCGAGCACCCCACGGTCGGAGAGGTAGTCACGCACCCAATCCTCAGTGGTGCCAAGGTCTTCGCCGATCACGACGGCTCCGGCGCGGTGCGCCTCGAGCGCCAGGATGCCGACCATCGCCTCGTGGTCGTAGCGCACGTAGGTGCCCTCGAGCGGCTTCTTGCCCTCCGGCACCCACCACAACCGGAATAGACCCAGGATGTGATCGACCCGAAGCCCGCCGGCCATCCGCAGGCTGGTGCGCAGCAGATCGCGGTATGCCGCGTAGCCGGTCTCAGCAAGGCGGTCCGGGCGCCACGGCGGCTGGCTCCAGCTCTGCCCGAGCTGGTTGTAGTCGTCCGGTGGCGCGCCGACCGACATACCCTTCGCGAGCACATCGGCGAGTGCCCACGAGTCGGCTCCCCTCGGGTGCACACCGACGGCGAGATCGTGTATGACGCCGAGCGACATTCCGGCGGCACGCAATTCGCGCTGGGCGTCGAGGAACTGCGACTGCACGACCCACTGCATCCAGCAGTAGAAATCGACGTCCTCGGACAGCCGCTCCCGCTCCTTCGCCACGGCGTCGCTGCTCGGGTCATGTAGCTCGGCCGGCCAGCTGGGCCACTCGGTCCCGCGGTCAGCAGCGATCGCGCACCAGGTGGCGAAGTCGATCAGCGGCTGGCCCTCCCGCTCACAGAAGCTCTCCAGGTCACGGCGCCGTCGGTGGGTGCTCTCGGTGCGGAAGATCATCCGCAGCGCCGCCTGCTTGGACTGCCAGCTGCCGTCGCGATCCAGGTGGTCCAGCTTGTTCAGTCGGCGCGCATCGTCGCTGTGCCACTCGACGAGCTGATGCTGCGCGGCCGACAGGTAGCCGAGCTCGGCTACCTCCTCGACCCGGATGTAGAGCGGGTTGACGAAGCGTCGGGTCGTCGGCAGGTATGGCGAGGGCTCCATCGGCGGGACCGGCTCGGCGGCGTGGATCGGGTTGACCAGCACGAAGTCGGCGCCCTGCCGTGCCGCCCAGGTCCCCAGCTCGGCCAGGTCCGCGACATCACCCAGACCCCACGAACGCTCGGAGCGGACCGAATAGAGCTGTGCGGTCAGCCCCCAGGCACGGTCGTGCGCCAGCGCGGCCGGCAACTCGAGCCGCTCCGGTGTGACGATGATCGTGGCCGCGGCGTCGCGCCCGGCGTCATACGTCACCTGCAACTGGTGGTAGCCGAGCGGCAGGTCTCCGGGCAGCTCGACGGTGACCTCGCTGGTCGGCAGCCCATCGATATCCCGGATCTCAGCTGGCCGGTCCATCGGTCGCAGGTCGCGAATCGTGCCATCTTCCAGCGTGATTCGTGCCTCAACGGAGTCGCCCTCGGGAACGTGAACGGGCACCCAGGGCGTCCAGTTCTCCCGCATGACGATCACCGGCGGCAGGACTCGGCGCCAGGCCTCGAGGTCCTTGTCAGCGAGCGCCTGCTCGGTCGTGGCGTCGTCGGCAGCGTCGACGTCGATCGCCGCCAGCACCTCGCGGATGGTGTCGGTGCCAACGGTGACGTGGTTGCCACGCCAGTCCCAGTATTCGGTCGCGACGCCGTGAGCGCGGGCGAGACGAGCGAGTGCATCGGAGGGGGCTTCGGGCATGGGAGCAGTGTGTCAGAGGCGGTTTGCCAGACCGTGGCGGCAGGCCGTAATGATGGGCACATGCCACTGCGATTTGCTGCCATCGACAAACAGTCGACCCTTGACTGGGCGGTTGGCGCACCACTGATGATCGTCTGCATCATCGTCGGCGCCATCGTGCTGCGCTGGATCGTCGTCCGAGCGATCGATCGAGCAGTTCACGCGATGGAGAACCGAGAGACGCCCGAACGCTCGACTCGAGCCGGACGGGCACTCCGGCGGGCCACGGGACTCGACTCACAGCGGCGCAAGCAACGGGCCGCGACGATGGGGTCGATCCTGCGATCGGTCGCCACGATCCTGATCTTCGGCATCACGGCACTGACCGTCATGGCCCGACTCGGTGTGCCATTGGCGCCACTCCTCGCCTCGGCCGGAGTCGGCGGTGTCGCGCTCGGTTTCGGTGCACAGAGCCTGGTCAAGGACTTCCTGTCCGGCATCTTCATGATCATGGAGGACCAGTACGGCGTGGGTGACGTCATCGACACCGGGGAGGCCATCGGCACGGTCGAGGAGGTGACCCTGCGCGTCACACGGTTGCGCGACGCACAGGGAGTCGTCTGGTACGTCCGCAACGGCGAGATCCTGCGCATCGGCAACAAGTCGCAGGGATATGCGACGACCTTCGTGGACATCCCGATCGGCATCGACCAGTCCACTGAGAAGGCGCTGCGGGTGCTGCGCCGGGTTGCCGCTGAGGTCGACGACGAATCTCCCTGGAAGGAAAGGCTGTTGGAAGAGCCGGTGGTCGCCGGCGTGGAGTCGATGGCCAATGGTGCGGTGACGCTGCGGATCATCGCGACGTGCGTGCCGAACGAGCAGTACGGCGTGGCGAGGAGATCCGCGAGCGCGCCAAGATGGCTCTGGACGAGGCCGGCGTGCGTGGGCCACAGCTGCCGCCATACGGCCCGACGATCGGCACCTGAGAGGATCTGGAAGTGAGTTTCTACGACGAGGTCGGCGGGCACGAGACCTTCCGGAAGTTGGTGCACGAGTTCTACCTCGGAGTCGCCAAGGACGAGCCGCTCAAGGCGATGTACCCCGAAGAGGACCTCGGCCCGGCCGAGGACCGGCTGCGGATGTTCCTCGAGCAGTACTGGGGCGGTCCGACGACCTACAGCGAGCAGCGCGGCCACCCGCGGCTGCGGATGCGGCACGTCCCGTATGTCGTCACCCCTGCCCAGCGCGACCGCTGGCTGCTGCACATGCTGAACGCAGTGGACACCCTCAATCTCGACGAGTCACACGACGCGATGCTGCGGGACTACCTGACCCGCGCGGCCTATTCGATGGTGAACAGCTGGGACGAGTGATTCGGAGTCGGTGACAACCGATGCACCCGACCAGGTGCTCGAATAGGGCATGACCAGGGGAACTCGTCGCGAGCCACCGGGCTTCAGCGATTTCGTCGCAGCTCGGGGCACGTCGCTCGTGCGGACCGCGACGTTGCTGACACACGACCATGCCGCCGCCGAAGATCTCGTCCAGACCGCGCTGGCCAAGGCGTGGCCGAAGTGGGAGCGCACTGAGCAGCACGAGGCCTACGTGCGCAAGATCATCGTCCACGAATTCGCTCGTGGCTGGCGTCGCAAGTGGCGCGGTGAGATCGCGACCGAGGAGTTGCCCGAGCGGGCACACGCTGACGGCTCGGAAGCCGTCGCCGTGCGCGAGGACATCCTGCGTGCTCTCGCGATGCTGCCGCCCAAACAACGCGCGGTGATCGTGCTGCGCTATTTCCACGACTACACCGAGGCCGACATCGCGTCGGTGCTGGGCATCAGCGCCGGCACGGTCAAGTCACATGCGTCGCGCGGCCTGGCCGCGCTGCGGATCAGCAGCGACATCTCGGATCACGCCGGGAGGCAGTCATGAGCATCTCGACCAATGACCTGCGGGAGGCATTGCAGGCGTATGCCGATGACGTCCCGCTCCCCGAACCTGCATCGCTCATCGCGGGTGCCGAGCGCAAGCGGAACCACGCACGGAAGGTCCGTGCCGCAGTCATTGCCGGCGGCGCAGCTGTGCTGATGGCGGTCGTGACCGTGATCGGCTTACAAGGCATCGGGCATGAAAAAGCCCTGACGCCAGCGCAATTGAACAAGAAGTTCCACACGCACTATGCGGAGTACACGCGCGGGCTGAAGCTCACGAGCATCGTTGAGGTGCCGGTGCAGCACGCGGACGACCCAAACAATGCAAGCCCGGCGGCGAAAACCGTCCGCGTCCAGCTACCCAAGGTCGGATCGACGGTCTACGTGGCGTGCGACACGAAGGGGATCAAGGGGAAGAGCGCGCCGGGCAGTGACGGCTACCAGACCACCCAAGTGCGCGGTAGTCGCAACCTCTTCGCCCCCTGCACAGCAGGCCCCAAACCGATGCTCTTCGGCGACAAGCCTGGCGAGCATGACAACGTGTGGATCGTCACCGACACGACCCCGGCCGTCTCGAAGGCACCGGTCGCTATCTACACCCAGGTCTCCTGGGATGACTACCCGATGAAGGCGCGGACGCTCGACCCGAAGCCGCAGTCGTTGATCCCGACCCAGGATGGGGAGCACGACGTGCACTTCTCAGGGACCGGTGACACGCCCACCAGCAAGACCGTCCAGGTGCCGGCATCGATGGGGCGTGGCGCGAGCTTCATGGTCGCGCCGAGCAGCACCGGCCGATTCCAGGTTCTGGTCGACGGAAAGGTCCAACGGCTCGACTACACAGGACTCCCAGCCAGCATGGGCGGGGCGTACGGATGGGTGCCCCCGGGCCGGGAGCCCGAGGTCCGTGGCACCTGGCTCGACTACTGGCCGGACAGCGGAAGTGTCGCGTCTGGCGACGCAACCTTCGCCGGCCCGGAGCCGGGCAGCTCGGCGACGATCACGATCCGCGCCGTTGGCGCGACCGGTCCATGGAAGGCAATGCTCGGCTGGAACAAGAAATAGCCGTCGGGTACCGCCGCGCAGGATGTGCATTCGCCATACGTAGTCGGCACACTGGACCGGGTGACGACCAGCTCTCTCGTGCACCCCGCCCACCCCGACGGCGAGTGGTGGCGCAGTGCCGTGATCTACCAGATCTATCCGCGATCCTGGGCGGATGCCGACGGCAACGGCGTCGGCGATCTGCCGGGCATCACCGCCCGGCTGCCCTACCTGCGGGCGCTCGGAGTCGATGCGGTCTGGCTGTCGCCCTTCTACACCTCGCCGCAGGCGGATGCCGGGTATGACGTCGCCGACTACCGCGACGTCGACCCGCTCTTCGGCACCCTGCCGGACGCGGACGAGCTGATCCGTGTCGCCCACGACAACGAGCTGCGGGTCATCGTCGACCTGGTGCCGAACCACACGTCGGACGAGCATGCGTGGTTCCGGGCCGCACTCGCCGCTGCACCGGGCTCCCCCGAACGCGAGCGCTACATCTTCCGGGACGGGAAAGGCTCGGACGGTGAGTTGCCACCGAACGACTGGCAGAGCGTTTTCGGTGGTGCCGCCTGGACCCGCATCACCGACGCTGACGGCACTCCCGGCCAGTGGTACCTGCATCTCTTCGATCGCAAGCAGCCCGACCTCAACTGGGAAAACCCTGTCGTACGAAGCGAATTCGAGGATGTGCTGCGCTTCTGGCTGGACCGGGGCGTGGATGGCTTCCGGGTGGACGTCGCGCACGGGCTGGTCAAGGCCGCCGGACTGCCGGACTGGAGCGGCGCGATGAACATGCTCGACATGACCGAGGACCAGACCCCACCTCCGATGTGGGACCAGGACGGCGTGCACGAGATCTACCGCGACTGGCGCAAGATCCTCGATGGGTATGACGGTGACCGCGCGATGTGTGCCGAGGCCTGGGTCGAACCGCTCGAGCGCGCCGCACGCTACGTGCGCAACGACGAGTTCCAGCAGGCGTTCAACTTCGACTTCCTCGTCACGCCGTGGCGAGCAGCCGACCTGACCGACGCGATCGCGCGGTCCTACGCCGCGAACGACGAGGTCGGCGCCCCAACCACCTGGGTGCTGTCCAACCACGACGTCGTGCGGCACGCGACCCGACTCGCACTACCGATCGGAAAGCCGCGTCCCAACGGCATATTCGCGACCGACCCGCAGCCGGACGCAACACTCGGCCTACGCCGGGCACGCGCCGCGACCACCCTGATGATGGCGCTGCCGGGGGCGCCTACGTCTACTACGGCGAGGAGCTCGGGCTGCCGGAGCACACGACTCTGCCGAACGACGTCCGCCAGGACCCGACCTACCAGCGCACCGGGCACAAGGAAGCCGGCCGTGATGGCTGCCGCATCCCGATGCCGTGGGAAAAGGACTCGCCCTCTTACGGATTCGGCCCCGGCGGCAATTCGTGGCTACCGCAGCCGGAGTCGTATGGCGCCCTCGCTGTCGACCAGCAGGACGGTGTCGACGGATCGACCCTCGAGCTCTACCGCACCCTCCTGAGGACCCGGCGGGAGCTGCGGCTCGGTGAGGGGTCAGCGACTCGGCTCGACCTGGGCGCCGACGTCGTCGCCTATGACGTTGCCAACGGCGACGCGACCGTCCGAGTGATCCTCAACCTCGGGAGTAATCCGGTCGAACTGCCTTCCGGCAGTGAGGTTCTCGTCACCAGCGCTCCTGCATTTAGGTCACGACGGGAAGCGAGGGACGGGCGTCTCGAGGTTCCGGCCGACACTGCGGTGTGGCTGCGCGCCTAGCGCACCAGGACGTGCCCCACAGGCGTCGTGAGCCGGTGCCAACGGCCGGCGGCATACACCTGCGCGGTCTCGCCGACCAGGAAACCCAAGGTGTATGACGCAAAAGCGACCGCTGCGGGAAGCCCGTCAATGCCACCGGTCGTGGCGATCGATCGGCTCCACACCCGTCGACGCAGCGCGTCGACCGCGTGTGCGCCGGAGCCTTCCGGGGCGCCGGCCGTGATCTCGGCAATCCCTTCTGCCGCAGCGTCTTTCAAGGTTTGAGCGGGCACTTCACCGACTGGGGTCCAGCCACCCTGCGGGGGCGAGACCGATGCCCACCCGGCCCGCACCTCGGTGGGTGGGACCGGCAGCTCCGTGTCGTTGCCGGCGCGCGCGAACCGATCCGAGAGTCCGGCCAACGGCACCACCACGTCCAGCTGTGCCGGCTGTGCGAGCGGCAGGGCGCGCAACCCGAGGGTGGTGCCTTCCCCCGTCAGACCATGACCGCTCAGGACACCGATCCAGACCGCGAGCACGCTGCCCACCGCCTGCAGTCGGACCGCGCCGTCGGAGTCCAACTGGCGCGCGCGACCGACATACGTCTCCAGATCGGCTCGCGTATCGGCGTCGGCCAGCTGCAAGATCACGCGTGCCCCTTGGGACGGCGCTTCATCCGCACGGGCTCGCCGGAGTGCGCCTCGAGGAGTGGGCGGTGCTCGGCAGCGATCCGCACCGGGCGCTGCGTCTCCAGGTCGAAGACGACCTGCGTGGTCTCCCCCACGGCGTAGATCTCGGCGTCCGGCTCCCGGGACGAGCGCACCTCGTAGCTGGTGTCGAACGACGCGCCCGCGAGGTGCGACACCCAAATGGCCACGACGATCGGCTCCTTGCGCCAGTGCAACTGCCGCAGGTAGTCGACCTCGGCACGAGCAATCAGCAACGGGGGTCGACCATCGGGACCGGTCTCGACCGAAGCGAACCACTGCGAAAACGCGATGACGCGCGCTTCCTCCAGCAGCCGGAGGAACTGCACGTTGTTGACGTGGCCGAGCGCGTCCATGTCGGACCAGCGCAATGGGACATCGACGTAATAGGGGCGAGGACGGGCAGCCATGCGGACATCGTCGCAGGTGGATCGATACGCTCCCCCGGTGACCTCCGACGACACCACGACCCCTCAGCTAGCGCCCGTCGAGGACCTGCTCGACGCCCTCGACCTGCGGTCGGTGGGCGAAGCGCAGTCCAACTCGGTCATCACAGCGCCGGACGGTGCGCCCGAGATGGACCTGAGCGAGCGCTCGTTGCAACTCTTCTCCGGACGCAGCCAGGTGACGCCGCACGGGCGCGCCTTCGGCGGCCAGGTGCTGGCGCAGAGCGTCATCGCGGCCGGCCGAACCGTGGCCGATGCAGGGTTCACCACCCGGCCCATCCACTCGCTACACGCCTACTTCATCCGGCCCGGCGACTCGACACATCCGATCGAGTTCGGTGTGGAGAACCTGCGCGACGGCAATTCCTTCTCGGTCCGACGCGTCTACGCGATGCAGTACGGCAAGACGCTGCTGTCGGCGACGCTCTCCTTCCAGGAGCCGGCCGAAGGGCTGCACCACCAGGCAGCGATGCCCTCGGTGCCGGATCCGGACCGGGTGCGCACGACCGCCGAGGAGCTCGAGGGCATCGACCACCCGGCGGTCGAGCACTGGAAGCGACGCGCGCTCGACGTGCGCACGGTCGAGGGCGCCATCTACCTGGTGCCCGGACGCCAGCACGCCGCGCATCAGAACGTCTGGATGAAGGCCGTCGACTCGTTGCCGGACGACCCGTTGCTGCACGCGGCGGTGCTGGCCTATGCCTCCGACTACTCGTTGCTGGAGTCGGTGCTGCGTCGTCACGGCCTGGTCTGGGCCGATCCTCGGCTTCGCCCGGCCAGCCTCGACCACGCCATGTGGTTCCACCGCCCGGGCCGGATCGACGAGTGGGTGCTCTACGAGCAGGAGTCACCATCGGCCTCCGGCGGGCGCGGCTTGGGCCTCGGCAAGATCTTCTCGCTGGACGGCAAGCTGATCTGCTCGGTGGCGCAGGAGGGCATGGTCCGGGTCAAGGAGTGAGCGCATGGTGAGCAGCGACGTCGCACTGCTGGCGGCCTGGGCCGCCGAGGAGCGGGCCCAGCCCGAGGGCTGGGACTTCAGCTCGCTCGACGGTCGGATGTCGGAGAGCTCCGAGCCCTGGGACCTCGCTGCCGTATGGCGCACCGCGCTCACCTCCGGCACGCGGGTGCTCGACATGGGTACCGGTGGTGGCGAGTTCCTGGCCCGCTTCGCCGACGCGTTGCCCGAGCACACCGTCGCGACGGAGGGCTGGCTGCCCAATCTGGGTGTCGCGCGGAGCGGGCTGGCGCCATACGACGTTGGTGTGGTGGGGGCCGACCCTGACGAGCCCGGCGGCCACCTGCCATTCGCCGACGGCAGCTTCGATCTGGTGCTCAACCGGCACGAGTCGTACGACCCGGCAGAGGTATGGCGCACCCTCTCCCCGGCGGCCGCTTCGTCACCCAGCAGGTCGGAGGAGACGAATTCGGTGAAGTACGAGATGCATTCGGTATGTCGCCTAACGCGCCGCACGTCACCTACCCACTCTTTCGGGCCGGCCTGACCGATGCCGGTTTCGAAGTCATCGACGGCGCCGAGTCGCTGGGGCACTACCTCTTCAACGACATCGCGGCGCTCATCGCCTACGTCCAACTGGTGCCGTGGGACGTCCCGGACGACTTCACCGTCGAGCGGTATGCCGACGAGTTGCTGGGGCTCCACGAGCGCGGTCCTGCGTCCGGTGAACCCTTCCGCGCGACGCGAAAACGCTTCTGGCTCAAGGCGATCAAGCCGACTTTGGGGTGACCGAGCTCAGGGCACGATGACGACTTTGCCGCGTGTGTGTCCTTCGCGGCTGAGGTCGAACGCCGCACCGACGCCGTCCAGCCCGAAGGTCTGCGCAACCTCGACGGTCAGCTTGCCCGCATCGGCGAGCTCGGCGAGGGTGACCAGACCGTCGTGGTTCGGTCGGACCCAGAGGTAGTCGCCGCCGTTGGCCGTGACCGACGCGTCCGCGATCGACGCGTGCCGGCCATCCTGCGCCAGCACCGCGACGGTGACATCTTCGACGTCGCCCACGAAATCGACGGAGGCGTCGACGCCGTCCGGTGCGAGTTGCCGCACCCGTTCGGCGAGCCCGTCGCCATACGTCACGGGTTCGGCGCCCAGCGATCGCAGGTAGTCGTGGTTGCGCGCGGATGCCGTGCCGATGACCCGGGCACCGGCAGCGGCGGCGATCTGCACAGCCGCACTGCCGACTCCACCCGACGCCCCGTGGATGAGCACCGACTTGCCGGCGCCGTCCGGGAAGATGCCAGTGACGCCCAACGCGCGCAGCGCGGTCAGTCCCACCAGCGGCAACCCGCCGGCCTGCTCGAAGGTGAGCGAGGCTGGCTTCTGCGCAACGGCCACGGCAGGCACCGCGACCAGCTCGGCGAAGGTCCCGGCATGCACGGACTCCTTGCGCGCGTAGGCGTAGACCTCGTCACCGGCTGCGAATTCGGGAGTGTCCGGTCCGACCGCCCGCACGACCCCGGCGACGTCCCAGCCGGGGATCACCGGGAAGACCGCGTCCATCAGGCCGTCCAGGTAGCCGGCCATGACCTTCCAGTCGACGGGGTTCACCCCTGCCGCCTTGACCTCGATGAGCACTGCACCCGGAGCGACCTTCGGGTCTGGTAGCTCGCCTACTGTGAGTGTCGAATTGTCCTGCGAATAGGACGAATAGCTTGCCGCGCGCATCGCTGACTCTCGGGTCGGGAACGGCTCACGTCGAGCCGATCCCAGTGTAGGAGTCGTCGGACAGCCGTATGGCGACACGGTCCGGGTCTGCGCGAAAATGCGCCCGTTCCGCCACTTCGCGCCATACCCTCTTTTTCTATGGGGTTGGTTGAGGATGGGCGCAGGAGGCTCGCAATGTGCTGGTGTTGCAGGGAGCTTGCGACTCGCAACGCGAGCACAGGGTAAGCATCATGGGGAGAGAACCCGCTGGCGCCAGGAACGCATCTACGTGCGCCGCAGGCGCATCGCATTCATGGTCGCCGCGGTGCTCGTTGTGGCGCTCGCAACCTCGGTGATCGCGCTGTGGCAGGCCTTCAGGCCAGGTCCGGCGGCAGCCGTTGGCACGACCCAGGCTGCGTCCGCGGGCGCACGAGGCGCTGCCGCCTCCGGGACCTCAACGCCGAAGGCGACGCAGGACGGTCCGTCGGCCGCGACCAGCTTGCGGCAGATCGATCGTTTCACCGGCGGCATCACCCCGAAGTCGGTCGATGCGAGCGGGCACGGCCTGGTGCTGGCCAACAACATGATCTACAGCCACTCGATCACGGTCTACGACAGCACGACCCACCAGCTCGTAAACCGACTCTCTGACTCGATCGACCTGTCCAAGTTCGGTTTCCCGGGCCATCAGGGCATCGCCAAGGGTGGCCCGGTGGAGGCTGCTTGGACCAAGGACGCGAAATACGCGTATGTCTCCAATTACGTGATGTCCGGCCCCGGTTTCAAGGGTTTCGCAAAGGACGAATGCTCGCCGAAGAGCGGCTTCGACAAGGGCTTCGTCTACCGCTACAGCGTCGCGAAGAAGACCTGGGACCAGGCGATCGAAGTCGGCGCGGTGCCGAAGTTCGTCGCCATCACACCCGACCAGAAGAAGGTCGTGATCAGCAACTGGTGCGACTTCACCATCAGCATCATCGACCGGGCGACGGCCAAGCAGACCAAGGTGATCAAGCTTGCCGCCCAGCCTCGCGGCATCGTGATCATGCCGGACAACAAGACGGCATACGTCGCGGCGATGTACGGCAACAAAGTCTTCCGGGTCAATATGGAGACCGGCGAGCACCATGTGATCCTCGCTGTCAACCGTCCGCGGCACCTGGTGCTGTCGCCGGACAGCAAGCTCCTCTACCTCGCCGCCAGTGGCACCGACCGCGTCTACAAGATCGACACGGCCACGGACAAGGTTGTCTCCCAAGTGATTTCGGGCCGTGAGCCACGCAGTATGACGATCTCGCAGGACGGAACGGCCCTGTATGTCGTCAACTATTTCGGTAAGTCGGCGAGCAAGATCCGCACCGCCGACATGAAGGTCGTGCAGACGGTCCCGACCGATCCCTCCCCGATCGGCATCACCTACGACGACGCCACGCATCAGGTCTGGGTCGCCTGCTACGGCGGCAGCATGATCGTCTTCGACGACACCAAGCGCGCGAGTGGATCAACTCCGACCGCTAGTGGCTACTCGCCATCGTCCGATCCGACAGCCACCGCCACCGCGGAGTGAGACAAGGCGTGTGCTGAGATCGACGTATGACGATCCCGCTCCCCCTCACGCCGATCACCCTCACCGGACGACTCGTCCGGCTCGAGCCGTTGAGCCACGATCAGCACGACGGTCTGGTCGAGGCCGCCTCGGACGGTGCGATGTGGGACCGCTGGTACACCTCCGTCCCTGAGCCCGCCGGCATGAGCGCCGAGATAGACCGACGCCTGGCATTGCAGGAACAGGGCACGATGCAGCCGTTCACGGCGATCCGCACGTCCGACAATGCCGTGATCGGCATGACGACCTTCATGGACATCGTGCCGTCGGTTCCCCGCCTGGAGATCGGCTCGACCTGGAACCGCGAGTCCGTCCACGGCACCGGCACCAACGCCGAGAGCAAGCTGCTGCTGATGACCTATGCGTTCGAGACGCTGCAAGTGGAGACGGTGCGCTTTCGGACGCACAAGATGAACCTCCAATCACGCGCCGCCATCGAGCGGCTCGGTGCCGAACTCGAGGGCATCCTGCGTGCCGACTCGATGGATGCATATGGCGTCGTGCGCGACACCGCGCAGTACAGCATCGTCGCGCGCACCTGGCCGATGGTGAAGGCGAACCTCCAGCACCGGCTGCGGAACCGCTGAGTCCACGGAGAACCTTGCACTGAGAGGTCGACGGATGTCGTGAGACTCGGCTCTCGCTACATCCGCTGACCTCTGACGAGTCCGAGAGCCCCGGGAGCTGGTCAAACTCGGTTGCCCGGTGTCCATGGGCACGGTCACGATGGGACTCATGACTTCACGCGCTGCCAATTTCTGTATCGATGCCGCCGACCCCTTCGCCCAAACCATGTGGTGGAGCCAGGTGCTGGGCGACTACCAACTCGAGACTGACGATCCGCCGAAGCAGGGTGACGAGGAGGCTGGTCTCGTCGGCCCCAACAACACTTTTCTGCTCTTCCTGAAGGTCCCCGAGCCGAAGACGGTGAAGAACCGCATGCACTTCTGCCTGCGGTCCACTGATCTGACCCGAGATGAGGAAGTCGACCGGATCCTCGGCCTTGGCGCGACCATGGTCAACGACCTACGCAAGCCCGACCGGGGGTGGGCGGTGCTGGCCGACCCCGAGGGCAACGAGTTCTGCGTGCTGATGTCGGACGCCGAGCTCGCCGCCCGGGAGGACGGCTGAATCAGTCAGCCGTGCCGGCGGGGTCGCACCGCCGGTCCTTCGCGCCGAGAGGCCAACGGATGCTTTGAAACGTGCGGCTGACGACATCTGTTGACCTCTCGACGAGTTCTGCGCACGTTTTCAGTGACCCAGAGCGCGACCTATCGTGCGCATCGCCGGAGTGGGGTCGTGATTGTCGGTGCCGTTGATCTCGATGACGTTCCAGTCGGCGTCCCGCATGGCGCGTCGGCGGGCTTGGTCCAGGCGACGTTGCTCCACGGTGAAGTGGTAATCACCGTCATACTCGACCACGACGCGCTGGTCGCGCCATACGAAGTCAGCCATGCCCAACCAACGCTCATTGCGGTCACGCACATCTTCGTTCAGCTTCGGCTCCGTGAACCCGGCGGCGCGAAAACGTAGGCGCCACAACGTTTCCTGCGGGGACCGCACACCAGGCCTGATGAGTTCGACCGCCTCCCGGGCTCGCCGGATCCCCCGCGCGCCAGGGTTGTCCACGACCATCGATCGCAGCAATACCCCATGCTCGGGACAGCTGTGCATGATCGCGTCACCCAGGATGATGAGCTCCTCCAGCGACAGGCTTGCGGCCAGGTCCATCCAGGTCTGGGCCGGCGACGTCGTGGGTATGTCGTCGACATACCCCACCTCACGACGTTGCATGCCGCGGTGCTCGACCACGCCCTGGCGGCGCATCCGCATGCCGTCCGGCACGGTCACATGTAGGCGGTCGTCATCCGGCACAGGAAGTCCGAGCAGCGCAGCCGCTGTGTGGTGGGAGAACGCCGAGCCGGGTGGCAGCAATTGGGCGATCGCGGCGGCTCGGGCTCTCACGTCAACCTCGCCCTCGGCAACGCGAACCCCGGGCGTCGGCGTGGTCAGCGAACGGTGCCGCAACCGGCCCGACGTGACGCCAAGCGCGATCGCTTCGCGGTAGGTGAAAACCGGCCCGAGTGGCTCGGGCAGCGGCGCAGGTGGGCGGTGCATGACCGGCAGCTTGCCCGCATTCCGGGTGCCCCCGCAGACCGCCTGTGGATAACGCGCACCAACTGCCTTTCTCACCGCTTCGGCATGTCGAAAGGTCAACTGATGTCGTGAGAGTCGAATCTCACATCATCCGTTGACCTTTCGGCGCCGGTGCGCCGGGACATGCAAGCGCGACCTAGCGGACCGCGAGAGCACGAGCACCGCCGCTTCGCTCCGCCGGCACTCGACCCGCGAGACGACCACGACACGGGGCCGGGTCCCCCGAGCTTGCTCGGTGGACCCGGCCCCGTGTCGTGCGAGGAGTCGAAGCAGAAGACTCAGTCGCGGGTGAGGCGGCGGTGGGTGACGCGATGCGGACGAGCCGCATCGGCGCCGAGCCGCTCGACCTTGTTCTCCTCGTAGGAGTCGTAGTTGCCCTCGAACCAGTACCAATTCGCGGGGTTCTCGTCGGTGCCCTCATAGGCCAGGATGTGGGTCGCGACCCGGTCCAGGAACCACCGGTCGTGGCTGATGACCACGGCGCAACCGGGGAAGTCGAGCAGGGCGTTCTCCAGCGAACCGAGTGTCTCGACGTCGAGGTCGTTGGTCGGCTCGTCGAGCAGCAACAGGTTGCCGCCCTGCTTGAGGGTCAGCGCCAGGTTGAGGCGGTTGCGCTCTCCACCGGAGAGCACACCGGCCTTCTTCTGCTGGTCCGGGCCCTTGAAGCCGAACTGCGAAACGTAGGCGCGCGAAGGGATTTCGACGTGGCCGACCTGGATGTAATCGAGGCCGTCAGACACGACCTCCCACACGTTCTTCTCCGAGTCGATGCCGCCGCGGCCCTGGTCGACATACGAGATGTCGACGGTCTCGCCGACCTTGACCGCACCGTCGTCCGGCTCCTCGAAACCGACGATGGTCTTGAAGAGCGTGGTCTTGCCGACGCCGTTCGGGCCGATGACGCCCACGATGCCGTTGCGGGGCAACGTGAACGAAAGCCCGTCGATGAGCACCCGATCGCCGAAGCCCTTCTTGAGGTCCTTGACCTCGATGACCTGAGCGCCCAACCGCGGGCCCGGCGGGATCTGGATCTCCTCGAAGTCCAGCTTGCGGGTCCGGTCGGCCTCGGCCGCCATCTCCTCGTAGCGCGCCAGACGGGACTTGCTCTTGGTCTGCCGCGCCTTGGCGTTGGACCGCACCCACTCCAACTCGGACCGCAGCCGCTTGGCGAGCTTCGCGTCCTTCTTGCCCTGGACCTGCAGGCGCTCCTGCTTCTTCTCCAGGTAGGTCGAGTAGTTGCCTTCGTAGGGGTAGAGACGACCGCGGTCGACCTCACAGATCCAGCCGGCAACGTGGTCGAGGAAGTAGCGATCGTGCGTCACGGCGAGTACGGCGCCGGCGTATGCCGCCAGGTGCTGCTCCAGCCAGTTGACCGACTCGGCGTCGAGGTGGTTCGTCGGCTCATCGAGTAGCAGCAGGTCCGGCTTGGACAGCAGCAGCTTGCACAGCGCCACGCGGCGGCGCTCACCACCGGACAGCACGGTGACGTCGGCGTCTCCGGGCGGGCACTGCAGGGCGTCCATCGCCTGTTCCAGCTGGGAGTCGAGGTCCCACGCGTCTGCGGCGTCGATCTTCTCCTGCAGCTTGCCCATCTCTTCGCCGAGTTTGTCGTAATCGGCATCGGGCTCAGCCATCTCAAGGCCGATCGCGTTGTAGCGGTCGAGGTCGGCCTTGATCTGCCCGAGGCCCTCCTCGACGTTGCCGCGCACGTCCTTCTCTTCGTTCAGCGGCGGCTCCTGCAGCAGGATGCCGACGCTGAAGCCGGGCGACAGCCGGGCCTCACCGTTGGACGGTTGATCGAGGCCGGCCATGATCTTCAAGATCGTGGACTTACCGGCACCGTTGGGTCCCACGACGCCGATCTTCGCGCCTGGGTAGAAGGACATGCTGACGTCATCGAGGATCAGTTTGTCCCCGACAGCCTTGCGCGCCTTGGTCATGGTGTAGATGAACTCGGGCATGCGGCTCAGGCTATCGGGGCAAGGGCGTGCCGCCGAAATCGTGGCCCGTGACAGCCCTCAGCTCGCCTGCTGCTCAACGAGGGGACCTGCGGACGATGCCACCTCCTGATCGGTCGAATCAGCGAAAGCCGGCGCCGGCGAGTCGGCATCAGACTCGCTCCCCCACGAGTCGGCGGCTGGCGCTGCACCCTCTGCGCGCCAGCTGGGTCGCTCGCCGCCGGAGGCTGCACCGAAGCCGGCTCCACGCTGACTCTGGCCCGGCACCTTCTGGTAGGTGGCGATGCCGAACCGCAGGTCGGGGCCGACGTTGAGCGCCTCGATCTCGGGCGCCGACCTGTTCTCGCCGGCCGAGGTCTGCCACTGGCTCATCCGCAGGATGCCGTGGATCAGCACCGGCATGCCCTTCTTGAGGGACTGCTGGACGTTGGACCCCACAGCTCGGAACGCCACGACCTTGTAGAAGGAGCTGCGCCCGTCGACATACCCACCGCCCACCTGATCGCGGTAGAACTCGTTGACAGCGACGCGGAACGTCGTGAAGTCGCCCTTGGCGCTGGCGATGCGGTCCGGGTCGGCAACGACGTTGCCGCGGATGGTCACTTGTGTCTCGTTCATGTCGAACCCCTTGCCTGGTCTGTTCGACCCACGCCCTCCGCGTGCGTCGAAGTGGACCTTCAGGCTGGAGCCCCGACCGGCCGGCCGCGAGTGCCTTGCGGCGTTGCTGTGGACAAGACCGTGATCGGCACCGGGATGTGGACGATCCTCAGCGAGAGGCCGCGGCTAGGGACTCCCGGGTGCTCCGATGCGCCTGCAGCACTCGAGCCACCGGATTGACGATCTGCTCGATGCCGACGGCGGCGATGGCCTTGCGCAACCGGCCGTGCACCTGCTCGGCGCGGCGCCGGGCGCCACGCCCCGCAACCCACCGCGAGATCAGGGCGAGCAGCACACCGGCGAGAAGCCCGAAAACCAGCATCAGCAACGGAATCGGCAGTCCGATCCACTTCGGCGAGGACGCATCGACGTGCGTCATACCGAGCACGACCAGCAAGCCCAGCCACACCAGACCCACCAGGGCGACCGCTGCGAACACCCATTGGAGCGCCGAGGCGACCGACCACCACGCCGGGCGCTTGTCGTGCAGGTCCGTGCCGATGACCGCCTGGTCGAGGTTGTCGTGCAGGTGCTCGTCGCCCGGTGTCGCGGCGTTCTGCGCGGCGTCCGCCCACGCGGCCGGCAGTCCCTGCGCCGCGTGTCGACCGAGCTTGTGGGTGGCGACATCAACCGCCGCCCGGGCGGCCGGCCCCGCAGGGGGCAGCGACGAGCGCCCCAGCGCCAGCTTCGCGCCCGAACGGTTCATCGTGTGGGCCTCGTCCAGCCGCAGCCGCCGCAACGGCTCCGGCCGCAAGCGGTGCACCCACCGGGTGAACGGCCACCCGGTGTGGTGCTCGGCCTGGCGCCGGTAGTCACGGCGGGCGGCGTCGACGACTGCCGGAACACCGGCTGCCCGGCAGAGGGCGTCAGTGAGCTCCGAGTCGTCCTGTGCGGCCAGATCGACCTCGGACGATGCGACGCCGGCGCTGAGGGTCCGGGCTGCGCCCCGCACGTCGGCCAGCAGTCGTTGCTCGGCGGCGTTGCGCTCCTTCACGACCGTGCCGATCGTGCCGGCGAGGTCGTCGACACCGAACCCGCGCACCGCAGACGTCGGCAGGATCGGCACATCGGCCAAGCCATCGGCCGCGAGCAACCGGTGCAGATCGTCGGCGCACTCGGAGATCTGCGCGCGATCGAGTCGGTCGATCTGGTTCAGCACGACCAGCGAGACCGCGTCGTGGCCGGCCAGCCGCTTCACGTAGTCGTCGTGCAGCACGGCGTCGGCATACTTCTGGGGGTCGGTGACCCAGATGAAGACGTCCGCCAACTCGATCACCCGGTCGGCCTCCGCGCGGTGTTGCGCGACCCTGGAGTCGAAGTCGGGCAGATCCAGCAACACGAGACCGTCGAGCGTGTCCGCGCGACGGCCGCTGAGCGGCACTTGGTGCCGGGTGCCGACCCCGAGCCAGTCGAGCAGGTCGCCGCTGGGCTCATCGCCCCAGATGGCGGCGGTCGGCACAGACGTTGTCGGACGACGTGCGCCGATCCGTGAAACCGGCTCTGCGACAAGGGCATTGAAGAGACTCGACTTACCGCTGCCGGTCGCGCCAGCGAGCACGACGACGGTGCGTCCGCCGACCATTCCCTGTCGGGCAGGAACCTTGCGCAGGATCTGTTGCGCGTGTGCGACACCTTCTGCAGGCAAGTACTCCCCGCCAACGCGCAGCGCGTCGCCGAGGGCGTCGGCCTGCGCAGTGACGTCCGTCCAGCTGACCTTCTGCTCGGTCATCGCGCCGACCTGCGCTGGGTCGTGCGGCCCTGAGCCGACCAGACCTCGTCGATCGCTGCCCGGAGTTGGTCGGCAGATGACCCACTGCCGGTCGACTCGGTCAGCACGTCGTCGAAGCGAGTGCGTTGTGCGTCATACAGCTCCTCGGTGCGGGTCAACAGGCGAGTGCGGGCCTTGCTCGCCAGGGTTCGTACGGCCTGGTCGCCGAAGACGGCCTCGAGCAGCCGCTGCGCCAGGATCGCGGATCCGCCGGCGATGCCGACTTCGGCACCGGTGAGCCCCGCGGTCGCGGAGAAGACCACCAGCATCAGCAACACCGAGATGCCGTTGACTCCGAACGCGAGGAAACGCGCCGTGGTGCGTTTGCCGCCGGCCTCGTCGCGCACCATGGCGAGCACGTCGTCCTGCCAGGCACGGACCAGCTTCTCGGTGTCGGCAGCGAAATCGGCTGAAACAGAAGAGAGTTCGGGGTGCGCAGCGGCCAACTCCGCTCCCCCAGGTGTATGGCGCCACTGGCGCGCCACCGAGATCGTGGCGGTTTCGCCGTGTGCCTGCAGCAGGGCGGCGACACCCGTCTGCAGCGCGGCCCCGAGGTCGTCTGCGGGCTGGCGAGTGCGGGCACGCAGCGCAGAACTGATCCGATCACGCAACCTGCTCACGCCGGCCTCGAGCTGTCGGAAGACCTCGCCGGTGCCGACGAATTCCTGCCATCGGGCCAGCACCTCGCCACGCAGCAGTGTGCCGTCCTGCATCCCGTCGGCCACGCCCGCGAGAGCGGCGACATACCCGTCCGTGGCGACCTTGCGCAGCTCGTCGCGAGCCGAATCCTGCTGCCGCAGAGCGGTTTCCAGCTCTGAGGCGCGACCGTCGAGCGAGTCCAGTGCACCCTGCAGAGTGCGCCGGATGACGATGCTCCGCGCGTGCTGGTCGGCTGCGAGCGACGCCAGCCAGCCGTTGATGCGAGCGACCTCGACGCCGGGCAGCAACCCGTCGGGGCCAAGCTCGGACTCGGCGATCGCGAAAACCGGTGACTGCCCGAGCCCTTGCTCCATCAGCATCGTCGCGAAGTCGGCCCGCACTTCCTCCATGGCATCCAACGGCACCCGGTCGAGCACCACGGCCACGGAAGTCCCGCGTTCGATCGCCTGCTGCAGGAGCTTCCAGGGCACCGCGTCGGCATACCGCATGGCGGTGGTGACGAAGATCCACAGGTCCGCGGCCGAGAGCAACTGCCGCGCGAGATCACGGTTGGCCGAAACCACCGAGTCGATGTCGGGTGCGTCGAGCAGCGCCAGCCCCTGCGGCACATCGCCGGCGACCAGCCGCAGCGTGCCCGGGTCGCCGCCCTCGGGCTCGGCGCCGGTGAGTCGAGCGAGACCTGGCAGCACCCGGGTGCCGGTGAACCACTTGGCATCGACCGGGTTGTGGATCAGCGTCGAAGCGCGCGTCGTCGGCCGCAGCACACCGCTCTTGGTGATCGCCTGACCGACCAATGAATTGACCAGGGTCGACTTGCCAGCGCCGGTGGATCCGCCGACGACGGCGAGCAACGGCGCGTCCAGCGCCGACGCGCGCGGCAGGATGTAGTCGTCCAGTTGGGCGAGCAGCTCGCCGCGCTCGCGTCGGGCGTGGTCCGCGTCGGTCAGCTGCAGTGGGTATGCCGTCGCGTCGACACCGCGGCGCAGTGATTGCAACGCGGCCAGCAATCGCGCACCTTCGACGTCGTCCGACACGTGGCACATCCTTTCGTGGCGAGGGCCGCGACTCAACTTGGCCCGCCGCGCACACACTGACGAATGACGGCTTCTTCGTCGAGTGACTGTCCGAACCCGTCGCTCGGTGAGAGAGCCGTCACTCGGCAAGTTTGTCGACCCCTGAAGCCAGCAGCGAGCTGCGGGACTTCTTTTGCACCCCCGCCGGCGCCTCCCTAACGGGGTCCCCGCGAAGTATCGGAGCGAGGGACGAGCGGAGAACTTCGTGGGGTGTTCATTCGACCTCGTACCTCGGTCGTCCGATCCGCCTGTTACTTCTGTCGGGGGTACAAAAAAGCCGCAGCAAGCTGCGGCAATTTTTGCACCCCCGACAGGACTCGAACCTGCGACCTAGACATTAGAAGTGACTTGCTCTATCCAACTGAGCTACGGGGGCAAGGACTGGCAGATTACCGGACGTACTTCCGGGTGGCCGACTGTCAGTGGCCGCAACTACCGTCTCGATATGGCATCCCATCACACCAAGGACAAGGGTGACCTGGGCACTGCAAAAGCCCACGCCGATCTCGTCGCGTCCGGCTTCACTGTTCTCTTCCCGGCGACTGAGCACGCGCCGTTCGACCTTGTTGCCTATCGAGCCGGTGAGTTCCACCGGGTCCAGGTGAAGTACCGGTCGTCACGTTCCGGAGCGATCTCAGTCAACTTCCGCTCAGTCTGGGCAGATCGAAACGGCACTCACACGAAACGAATCGATAAATCAGAGATCGACTTCGTCTGCATCTACTGCCCTGAAACCGACCAGTGCTACTACGTCCGCCCCGTCGATCACCGGCAGTCGGTGACCTTACGAGTGCGTCCGAGCCGGAACGCACAACGGAAGGGGTACTGGACGCGACTCGCTTCCGCCATGTCCCGACCTCCAACCTGTCCGCTTGCAAAACGACAGCCGCCTCGCCGCTTTCCCCAACTGGAATCGACAGCACGCCCCAAGCCGACTGAGTTAGTCCCACCTCATCTCGCGTGGGCGCTCAGTAACCGACGCACCTCGTCGTTCGAGGTCTGGCCGAACACTTGGTACGCCGCGCCGACTGCCGTGAAGTCCCGGGGCTGCCACGGGCAGACCAACTCGTCGACCTCGCCCGCGAGCGCCGCGCACACGTCCGGCGGGCCGACCGGCGCAACGACCACGAGGCGGGCCGGCTGCTGCCGTCGTATGACATGCACGGCCACCCGCATGGTCGCGCCGGTGGCAAGTCCGTCGTCCACGACCAGGACAGCACGCCCTTGCAACGGCAGGGCCGACCGGATGCCGCGGTAGAGATCCGACCGACGATGCAACTCGGCCACCTCGGTCGCCAGGACCCGGTCGAACTCGTCGTCGGTCACCTGCGCCCGCTGGAGTACCTCTGGATTGCGCACGACCTCAACGCTTCCCGCGGCATCCCCGACGGCACCCATCGCCACTTCGGGGTGTCGCGGCAGGCCGAGCTTGCGAACCACCAGCACGTCGAGCGGCACATCCAGCCAGTCCGCAACCGCCGCGGCGACGGGCACGCCGCCACGTGGCAGGCCGAGCACGACAACGTCGGGTCGGCCGGCATACGCACGCAATCCGGCAGCGAGCGCTGCACCGGCCGCAGCGCGATCGGCATACAGCTGACGCCTTTTCCAGCCGGCCACGACCACTTCCTCAGACAGTCTCGCTACCGGGCGGTCATCCCCCGGTCGTCGTAATAACGGTAGAGCGCAGAGTCGAGGAAACGCACCCGTAGCACGGAGACGATCTGCAGCAGGTGTTCCTCGGACTCGATCACCGGGGCGCTGCGATCGCCTCGGTCGATCCGGGCCCGCACCATCGCCAATTCGCTTGCCGCGTCTTGCATTTCGCGCATCTCGTCCTGCGCCTCCACACCTCCGTGCTGCCCCGCCCACGCCATTGCGTAGCGCCGCTCCTTGATCGAGGACAGCATCACGACCTCGGCCGCCGAAAGCTGTCCGGCATCGACATACTCGCCGAGCTCCCGGGAGATCAGCGTCGCCTCGTGCTTGCGGGCGAGCACGATCAGCGTCACGAACGCTACGAAGAGCGGCAGCTGCAACAGGAGGTAGAAGACGAGCCAGCCGTGCTGGGGCAGCAGCGCGCCGAGGTTCCAGATCCCATGCAGGGTGACGGCGCAACACCAGCCCGCGAAGGGCGCCAGGAACCGCAGTCGGCGGTGCTGTGTGGTGGCCGCAATGCCGATGCCGATGCCGGTGCAGACCGTGAACATCGGATGCGCGAAGGGTGACATCACCACCCGCACGAGGAAGGTGCTGAGCAGACCGTGCTCTCCGGAGTGCGCATAACCGGACGCGAGATAGACCACGTCCTCGACGGCCGCGAAACCGGCCGCACTGAGCCCGGCATACACCATGCCGTCGAGCACGCCATCGACCTCACGGCGGCGAAAGAACAACAACAGCAACGGGCCAAGGCCCTTCATGGACTCCTCAACCACGGGCGCAACCCACGTCGCGGCAGACGGATGCGTCGCCAGCATCGGGTCGATGAGCACCGAGCCGAGGTTGTTGAGGGCCGCCGCACCGAGGGTGGCGATGCACGCTCCCCACAGCAGCGCGAAGACCAGCATCCCGGTCGGCTCCCGCTCGAAACGGTCCAACCAGAGGAAGACCGGCACGACCACGCCGAGCACGACCAACGAGAGCACCAGCCCGATCGCGGTGGCGACCATGCCCGACTGATCGTCGATCAGCACCAGCATGCCGAGCCCGCCCAGCGCGAACAGGATCGCGACCAGCGCGACCGTCAACCACCGGCGCAGCGTGGGACGCCGATCTGGGCGCGGGGGCGGCAGCATCCGCGCACTGTATGACGTGTGTCCGGCCCGCCGAGCACGGGCGTGTCCACCGGGCGTCGGCGGGGGTCCCTAGAGTGATCCGGTGAGCGAAGACAAGGCACGCACCGACCGGATCGTCTGGATCGACTGCGAGATGACCGGATTGAGCCTGACCGACGACGCCCTGATCGAAGTGGCAGCGCTGGTCACCGATTTCGAGCTGAATCAGCTCGGCGACGGAGTGGACGTCCTCATCAAGCCGCCGCAGGCGGCGATCGACCAGATGAACCATTTCGTCCGCACCATGCACACCAAGAGCGGCCTGCTCGAGGAGCTGGCCGCCGGCGTCACGATGGAAGAGGCGCAGCAGCAGGTGCTGGCCTACGTTCGCGAATTCGCGCCTGAGGAAGGCAAGTGGCCGCTCGGTGGCAACACCGTCAGCACCGACCGTGGTTTCCTGGCACGCGACATGCCGCAGCTGGAGTCCCACCTGCACTACCGGATCATCGACGTGTCGTCGATCAAGGAACTGTCGCGCCGCTGGTACCCGCGGGCCTACTTCAGCGCGCCGGCCAAGAACGGCGGGCACCGCGCGCTCGCCGACATACGGGACTCGATCGACGAACTGCGCTACTACCGGGAGGCCGTTTTCGTGCCGGAGCCCGGTCCGGACAGCAACACCGCCAAGCAGATAGCGGCGAAGTTCAGCACCGGGAGCTGACCTCACGAGGGGTTGTGACGAGCGAGCGCAGCGAGCGACCAAGAGCTCAGCGTCGTGACAACAACCGAGGGACGAGGGGGTTGTCACGAGCGAGCGCAGCGAGCGACCAAGAGCTCAGCGTCGTGACAACAACCGAGGGACGAGGGGGTTGTCACGACCACCCCTTCGCAGCAGGTACGATGGTCCGCGCTGCTTCCATTCGGGAGCGGTCATGGTGGGTGTAGCTCAGCTGGTAGAGCGTCGCGTTGTGGTCGCGAATGTCGCGGGTTCAAGTCCCGTCACTCACCCCAGGAAGATGAACCCCGGTCTCAGTCGAGGCCGGGGTTCTTCTCATCGAACGCTGACGGCGACCGTCTCGTAGGCGATCGCGCGAGTCGGCGCAGGCGCCAGGCAGGTCAGCCGAGCAGCAGGTTCTGCGTAGAACCGCAGCACGACCTCCAGCCGGCTCGGCAGCGGTGCAGCGCACTCGAGCAGCACGGTCCACCGGTCGCCGTTTCGCGTCGCGGACGTCACCTGTATGGCGTGCCGACCCGCCGGACCGAAGCGACGCAGCACCTCGGCGACGGCATACTGCGCCGGCGCAGCGAGATCGGTGTAACCGCGCAGATGATCGGCCGCCACGAGACCGCCACGCAGCAACGCCACCGCCTCGATCGCCTCGTCGGGTGCGACCTCCCCGAAATAGATGCCGTCCGGAGCCACCAGCACATTGGCCGCGTAGCGGTCGCCACCCACGTGGCTGCATTCCCAGGTGTCGTTCGGCCATTTCTCGCTCAACGCCCGGGCGACGGGCCTGCCACGGATCGCGCAGCACGCGTCATGCACGCCGTGCGTGCAGACCAGAAGGACCGGCGGCAGACCGGTACTTCCAGGCCTTTCGATGGCCGCCGCGATCTGGGGGAGGTCGGACTCGTCGGACCAGGTGCCCCACTCCTGGCGGTGGTCGCCCTTTGCGTCATACCGCAGCACACCCCAGACCCCTTCGCGATCGGCGATCTGGCGACCATGCCTGCGGATCAACAGGATCCGCATACCGGCGGCTTGCGCCGCGTGCCGCACGACGTGCTTCACCTCGGCGGACAGGTCGAGTTCGGCGAACCCACCGAACGGCCACGGTCCGGGGTGCTCGATGACGACCCAGCCGTGCGCACGCGCCGCAGTGCCGGCCTGGCGATCTCCTCGGGCAACGGCCTCGGCTGCGCAGCGGAACGAAGCCGGCCGGGTCACGACGTGGCGGGCACCACGACGCCCGCGCGCAGTAACCGCGCGGCCAGTGCGAGCCCGAGCTCACCGGCGGGATGCTGATTCCCGTCGAGCAGCCGTTGTATGGCGGGCAGCTCGTCGGCCTCGAAGTCGAGCCAACCGACCCGGGTGTGCAGTCGGGGCGCATCCAGGCGGGGCGCCAGGCTTTCACGCAGCTGCACCATCGTTCTCTCGTCCAACGCATCGGCTGCGGCCTGCTGCGCGAGCGGGCCGAGCGGACCTGGCCTGCTCTGGCTGTTGCGGGCGCGATGGAACGCCGGCGCCGGATCGGCTTCGTCGAGGACCGCCAGCAGTTGTTTCCGAACGTGCTCAACGACGTCGTCCGGGTCGTGCACCCCGATCGGCAGGGATTGCCGGGCCTCGGGGTCTTCCCGCAGCCTGGCCAGCGCATCCTGCACGAGCTGCTCGGCGACGGCGAAGCGGGTCCAGGCATGCACGCCGAGGGTTAGGTGGATCGACACTTCGTCCTGCGCCTGCGCGGCGTGTAGCCAGCCGCGCGGCAGATACAGGCAATCGCCCGGCTGTAGCACCGTGTCGATCACCGGGTCGCGCCGCGCGGCTTCGGCAACGGCAGACCGGCGGTCGGTCCACGGCTGGTCCCGCAGCGGGTCCTGGTGGACCGGCTCGTGGATGACCCAGCGCTTGCTGCCTTCGATCTGCAGCACGAAGACGTCGTGCACGTCGTAGTGGTCGTCGAATCCGCGGTTCTGGCGCGGGGTGATGTAGGCGTTGGCCTGCACGGGATGACCGAGCTCGGTCGCCAGTTGCGACGTGAATTCTCCGACAGGGCTCCAAGTACGCTGCAACGCCTGCAGCACGATCGTCGCTCCGTCGGCGAACTGCCGCCAGATCGCGGTGTCGTCGAGCTGATCCGCGATCGTTGCACCGACTCCGGCCGGTGCAGTGAAGCTGCGCTCGGCCAGCGTCGCGCCGTCCTTCGCCATACGCAGGAAGGGCGTGCGCAACCCGCGCCGGGAGAGCAACTCGTCAACGGCAGCAGCGGAGAAGAGATCCGTGAAGTCCCCGACCCCGCGGCTCAGCAATGCCTTACGGGCCCAATAGTTTTCGGCAAATTCTTCGGGCGAAACTTCAAGCAGCCGCGTCTGAGCGACCCCGGCACCGAAGCCGGTGTCGGGGTCGTCAGATTCAGCGTGCGGTGCGCTCAACTGTTGGAGCCTGCGCCGCCGTCGGCACCGCCGTCCTGCACACCCGACGAACCGGAGGCGCCACCGTCAGCGGGGCCTTCCTGGCCGGCGCCACCATCAGCGCCACCGTCCTGCTCACCCGACGAACCGGAGGCACCGCCGTCAGCGGGGCCTTCCTGGCCGGCGCCACCATCAGCGCCGCCGTCCTGCTCACCCGACGAACCGGAGGCGCCACCGTCGGCGGGGCCTTCCTGGCCGGCACCACCATCGGCGCCGCTGTCCTGCACACCGGGCGCGCCCGCGGCACCACCGTCAGCGGGGCCTTCCTGGCCATTCGGATCCTGCGTGGAATCAGTCATGCGTCCTCCTGCGAATCTCGTGGCCCGTGTCGGGCCGTGTGCTTGCGAACACTCTCGCTGCAACACCCTGCGGTGTCGCTACCTCCTTGTTTACCCCACCGGGGTCGGGGCTCAAAGGGGTAACCGTGAGCAATATCAGCGCGCGGAACGCTTCGGGTGTCCGGCGAACCATTCCTCGCGGCGCGCCAGCTGCTCCTGCTCGATCTCGGTGCGGAGCGCGGCCGGAGGCTGCGGCCGCTTCGACTCGTGGCGCTTCGGCTTCTCCTCCGGCTCCGACGGACGTTGTGCGGCCTTGGCCTGCTTCTCTGCCTGCTCCACGTCGTATGACGCCCGACGCTCCCGCCGCTGCGCGCGAACCTGCTCGCGTTCGGTCGTGTCAGCCGGCTCGAACTTGGCGCGAACCTTCGCGACGGAGTCCCAGCGATCCTGCCGAGTGACGTGCGACTCGGCGATCTTGACCTCTCTGGCAGCCTCGGCCTGCCGCTGCTTCTCCTTCTTCTCCTGCTTGGCGCGCTGCCGATCGAGCCGGTCACGCACGAGTCGCGCCTTCTGCGCCTTCAGCAGCCACGAGTCACGCCGCTGCAATCGCGACTCCTCGATCACAGCCTTTTCCTCTGCACCCACGGCAATCGCACCTATCTCTGTGTTGGTGTCCACTGCGGCCCGCGGCGCCGTTGCGTCACGTGGTCCCACCAGACCAGTCTTACCCGATCGGGCCGACGTACTGGCATCGCCGGCGACTTGAGCGGCGCGTCCGGCGGCGAGCCGAGCACGCCCGTAGACATTCGGGTCGTCTGCGGCCTCGCGCATCGCACTCAGCCGTAGTTCGTGGGCCGTGTCGTATTCCTTGGCCGCCTTGAGGTCCTGCTTCTCCCAGGTCGCATCGTCCTTCGGCGGCAGCAGGATCAGCTCCTCGGCCGGCAGCCCGGACTTCAGCTGGCGCGTCCGCAACAACTCGGCATCCACCTCGGCGCCGAAGAGCACCGCAAGGTTGGTGATCCACAACCAGAGCAGAAAGATGATCGCGTTGGCGAAGATGCCGTACGTCTTCTGGTAGCTCGCACCGTGGCTCAGGGTGATGTAAACGGCCAGTGCTGCGGATGCCAGCAGCCAGACGACCAGACCGATCAACGCGCCCCAGGTGAAGACGTCCTTCTTCGTCTTCTGCACGTTGGGAGCCGCCCAATAGAGCAAGCCGATGATCAGCACCACGATGAAGACGACAAATGGCCACTTCGCCCAGTCCCAGACCGTGACCGCTGTCTGCCCGAGGCCGATCGAGTCGCCCAACTGTTTGGCAACCGATCCGGTGGTGACGATCGCGAAGATCACCACGAGGATGAGTACGACCTCAACGGCCGTCACCACGATGAGCGAGAGCTTCAGCGAGATCGTCGAACGACCCTCGCGTATGCCGTACATCTGGTTGGTCGCCTTGCTGAACGCGGCGACGTACCCGGATGCGGAGTTGAGCGCCAGCAGGATGCCGACGACGAACGCGATCCCGCCGCCACCCTGGGTCGTGATGTGCTCGACGAAACTCTTGATCGTGCTCAGCGACGAGTCATTAGGGTCTTTGCCGACGACCTGCGCCAGCTTGTTGATGACGTCGTCAGCGGTCTTCTTGCCGTTACCGAAGATATTGAGCAGCGACAGCACCGCGATGATGCCTGGGAAGAGCGATTGCATCGACCGGTATGTCAGCGCGGCCGCGAGATCGGTGCACCCGTCGGAGCCGAACTTGCCGGCCGCCCGCTTGAGCGCGACCTTCCAGTCGTTCTTCGCGTAGGTATCCGGGGTATCCCTGGGGCGGTCTACGTCTTCGTCATCCAACAGCAGCATCGACATCGGAGGGGTTCCTTCGATCGGGGTCAACGACGGGCTCGACTCTGAAACCTAGCGGTTACCACCCCTCGATTTCATTTCTGCGGGTCGGTCCTGCTATCTTTCTCAGGCGTTGAACGAGCGCCATTAGCTCAATTGGCAGAGCAGCTGACTCTTAATCAGCGGGTTCGGGGTTCGAGTCCCTGATGGCGCACCACGGAACTCCGGATCGCACTGCGGTCCGGAGTTTTTCGTTGTCCGGTGTGACCCCGCTCATACCCTGGACAACGTCACGTAGCAGACTGTCCGCCGTGCGTGCACTGGCGAAGACAGGTGCCCAGCGGGGCTTGGAGCTGATCGATGCTCCGGAGCCCACCGCAGGGCCGGGCGAGGTCAAGATCAAGGTATGGCGGGCGGGCCTGTGCGGCACCGACCTGCACCTGGAGGGTGGGACGACTGGGCTGCGGCCACCGTCAAGCCGCCGCTGATCATTGGCCACGAATTCTTCGGTGAGGTCGTCGACATCGGCCCGGGCGTCACCAGCGTCCAGGTCGGTCAGCGTGTCTCCGGAGAGGGCCACGTGGTGTGCGGCGAGTGCCGCAACTGCCGCGCCGGACGGCGGCATTTGTGCATCCGCACCAGCTCCGTGGGCGTCAACCGCAACGGTGCGTTCGCGGACTTCGTCGTCATACCTGCCGGCAACGTGTGGGTGCAGCCGGACGACCTTGATCCGGACGTCGGCGCGGTCTTCGACCCGTTCGGCAACGCCACCCACACCGCGCTGTCCTTCCCCATCGCCGGGGAGGACGTGCTCGTCACCGGCGCCGGCCCGATCGGTGTCATGGGCGCAGCCATCGCCAAGCACGTCGGTGCTCGGTATGTCGTGGTGACCGACGTCAGCGACTACCGCCTGCAGCTGGCGAAGGAGGCCGGCGCCGATCGCGTGGTCAACGTCAGCAGGGAGCGCATCGCCGACGCGCAGGCCGACCTGGGCATGCGTGAAGGTTTCGACATCGCGCTGGAGATGTCCGGAAACCCTTCTGCCGTCAGCGAACTCATCGAAAACATGAACCACGGTGGCCGGATCGCGATGCTCGGCCTGCCGGGGACCCCTTCGCGATCGACTGGGGCCGGGTCATCACGCACATGTTGACGATCAAGGGCATCTACGGGCGCGAGATGTACGACACCTGGTACGCCATGAGCGCGATGCTGCAGTCGTCGCCCGCGCTGTCGAACGCCGTTCGCTCGGTCATCACCCACCGCTTCCCGGCCGAGCAGTGGCAGGACGCATTCAACGCCGCCCGCTCCGGCGAGTGCGGCAAAGTCGTCATGGATTGGAGCTGACAAGGTCATGTACACCAACAAGGAAACGCTGGTCGCGACTCTGCAGGAGATCGACGACGCCGGCCTGACCAAGCACGAGCGCGAGTTGTCCGGCCCCCAGTCGGCGAAGGTGCAGACCGGCGGCTCGGAGGCGCTCAACTTCTGCGCCAACAACTACCTCGGCCTGGCCGACCACCCGGAGGTCGTCGCAGCAGCACGGGATGCGTTGGACCAGTGGGGATTCGGTATGGCGAGCGTGCGCTTCATCTGCGGCACGCAGACCCAGCACCGGGACCTCGAGCGTCAGATTGCCCAGTTCGTCGGCAGTGACGACGCGATCCTCTATTCCTCTTGCTTCGACGCCAACGGCGGCATCTTCGAGGTGCTCTTCGGCGCGGAGGACGCGATCATCTCCGATGCGCTGAACCACGCATCGCTGATCGACGGCATACGCCTGTCGAAGGCGAAGCGCTTCCGCTACCAGAACGCCGACATGAACGATCTGCGCGGCCAACTGGAGGCCGCCAAAGCCGCAGGCGCCCGCCATACAGTGGTGGTTACCGACGGCGTCTTCTCGATGGACGGCTACTACGCACCGTTGGCCGAGATCTGTGACCTGGCAGAGGAATTCGGCGCTTTGGTGATGGTCGACGACTCGCACGCCATCGGCTTCGTCGGCGAAGGCGGGCGTGGCACACCCGAATACACCGGCACGATGGATCGAGTCGACATCGTCACCGGCACACTCGGCAAGGCGCTCGGTGGAGCATCAGGTGGGTATGTCGCCGCACATCAGGAGATCGTCGACCTGCTCCGCCAGCGGTCGCGGCCCTACCTCTTCTCGAACGCTGTCGCGCCCTCAGTCGTCGCCGGTTCGATGAAAGCCCTTGAGATCGCAGGGAATTCACGCGAGCAACGGGAGAAGCTGGTCGCCAACACCGTGCTCTTCCGGACGATGATGACCGAGGCAGGATTCGAGGTGCTGCCCGGCAGCCACCCGATCAGCCCGGTCATGTTCGAGGGTGAGGACGGCGCACGTCAAGCTGCTCAAGTGGCCGACGCGATGCTTCGTCGCGGCGTCTACGTGATCGCCTTCTCCTACCCGGTGGTGCCGCAGGGCAAGGCACGCATCCGCGTGCAACTGTCGGCCGCGCACAGCGAGGACGACGTCCGTGCGTGCGTGAAGGCGTTCGAGGAAGCCCGCGCCGAGGTGGCCAAGCTGGTCGAGTAGGGCGAGCCGCTAGGCGAGCCCGTATCGAGACCCGCGCAGCGCTCAGAGGTAGAGACCGGTGTTACCGGTCTCCACCCGCTCCGCGGCGACGGCGTGCAGGTCACGCTCGCGCAGCAACAGGTAGGTGCGGCTCTGCAACTCGACCTCGGCGCGCTCCTCGGGGTCGAAGAGCACCCGGTCGCCGATCTTCACCTGACGCACGTGCTGACCGACCGCGACGACCTGTGCCCAGGCGAGACGCTTGCCGACCGAGGCGGTGGCGGGGATGACGATGCCGCCACCGGACTTGCGCTCGCCGCCGTCGCTGTCGGCGGACACGAGCACCCGGTCGTGCAGCATCTTGATGGGCAGGTTGCCCGGGACGGGCTGCCTGCCCGAAGTGGATTCAGCCACGTGCGCGACGCAGCAGTCCCAGCGTCAGCAGCACGACGGCAACGCCACCCAGCCCGATGGCCAGCTTCTGGGTGTTGAGCTCGCCGTCCGGTGTGTGGGTGATGCCACCCACCTTCAGCTTGACGTCCTCGACCTGGCGCTTGGCGAGCTCTTTGGGCTGCGCACGGAACGCCAGCTCATCGATGGTGCCGGCCAGACGCTCGCGCGTCGCCGCAAGATCCGCCTCGATGTCCTTGGCGGAACGGGTGGCAGGTTTCGCGGGGGCCTTGTCAGCCATGGTGTCTCCTCGACTCGAAGTTCATCAACACGGTCGCACCGCGCATGTCGGACTCGCCTGAGACGATAACGCAGTGGGCGCCAAGAGTTCCGTCCCGCTCCCCGAATAAACTTCTGATTCGCACTAGCAACACGCACCTTTCAAGGAGGATCACGATGGCTCGGCTCGAGATCGGCGACAAGGCACCGGCGTTCACCCTCACCTCGGACAGCGGGAAGCAGGTCTCGCTCAGCGATTTCGCCGGCAAGCGCCTGGTGATCTTCTTCTACCCGGCCGCGATGACGCCGGGCTGCACCAAGGAGGCGTGCGACTTCCGTGACTCTCTCGCGACGCTGCAGGACGCCGGTTACGAGGTCATCGGCATCTCCCCCGACAAGCCCGAGAAGCTGGCCAAGTTCGTGGCGAAGGAGTCGCTGACCTATCCGCTGCTCGCCGACACCGACAAGGAAGTACTCGAGGCCTACGGCGCGTATGGCGAGAAGAAGCTCTACGGCAAGACGGTCGTCGGTGTGATCCGCTCGACCATCGTCATCGATCCCGACGGCAAGGTCGAGCTGGCCCGCTACAACGTCAAGGCCACCGGTCACGTCGCATCCCTGTCGAAGGCCCTGAAACTCGTATGAGCGTGCCCATGAGCAACCTGTCTCGCTGGGAGCAGGGCCACCACGGCTACGGCGCCCGTTTCGCGCAACTGCTCAAGGACGGCGTCGACATCACCGGCGAAGCGCGCCTGGCGGACACCCTGTTGCCCCGGGCCGGCAAGGTGCTGGACGCCGGGTGCGGCATGGGCCGCATCGCCGCCGCGCTCGAGGCCGCCGGCCATGACGCGTATGGCGTGGACCTCGACGCCGAGCTCCTCGAGCAGGCCGGCAAGACCTATCCGGCGCTGCCGGTGGCGCAGGTCAGGTTGGAGGACGTGAGCCCGGATTCCCTTGCCGCGCAGGAGTTTCCCACGTCATACGACCTCATCGTGTGCGTCGGCAACGTCATGACCTTCCTCGCCGAGAACTCCGAGCGCCCCGTCCTCGCAGCGCTGCGCACCGTGGTGACGGCGGAAGGTCGACTGCTCGTCGGCTTCCACCAGGACGGCGGCTCCGGACGACGCCGCTACCCGGCCGACGAGTTCATCGCCGATGCCGAGGCAAGCGGATGGCGGCTCGAGTCGCGCTTTGCGACATACGACCTGCGACCCGAGCAGGGCGACGACGCGTTCTTCGTGGGGATCCTCGCCGCTGTGTGATGCCGTTGGTGCACGCCGTTAGACTCATCGACGCGCGCGAGTGGCGGAATTGGCAGACGCGCCAGGTTTAGGTCCTGGTGCCTTCGGGTGTGCGGGTTCGAGTCCCGCCTCGCGCACTTCTCCTAAATATGTCGAGTCTTCAGTACGTCGAGCGAAGTTCATCCAGCATGGTGGGCATCGCGCCGACGCCGACCGACAGGTGACCTTCACCCTCCAGCAGGTGCGCGGTCGCCCCGGGCACGTTCGCGGCGAGCCACTGACCGTGCGCGAACGGCACCATCAGGTCGGCGCTGCCCTGCCAGACGAACGTCGGGACGCGCATCGCGGCAAGATCGAAACCCCACGGCAGGGTGAATGCGAGATCGTCGTCCGCCCAGCCGTCGACACCGTTCTTCAACGCCTCGCGGAAGTTCGCGGCCATCTCCTCGCCTGCTTCGTCGGTGATCTGCTCGCGGTCGACATCGGGTAGCAGGGTGTCCAGTTCGGCGAGGATCGCCTCTGGTGTGGCGTTCTTGAGCTCCTGACGCATGCCGTCGAGCAGCGGTCGCAGCTCGCCCTCGCCTTTCAGCGCTGCGCCGAACTCCTCGATGTTGCCCTCACCCATGCCGCCGAGGAAGTCCAGCCCCTCCGCGTCGTATGGCGCCACCCCCGCGATGCTGAGCACACCGGTGATGCGGTCGGGCAGCAATGCTCCAGTGGCCAGCGCGTGCGGACCACCGCCGGACCACCCCGCCGTCATCGCCTTCTCGACACCGAGATGGTCCAGGATCGCGGTCACGTCAGCCGCGATGTCGGCAACCTTGCGTCCTTCTTGGCGATCCGAATCGCCATACCCCGCACGGGAATACGTGACCAGGCGGATGCCGCGCTCGACGGCTTGGTCCACCATCATTCGCCGGGGCAACACCGAGCCTGGCGTGCCGTGGTGGAAGACGAGCACCGGACCGCCCTCCGGGCCGTTGATGCGAAGGTCGAGAGCCCGTCCGTCGGGCAGCGAGATCGAAGTCATGCCGTCAGCCTGCCACGCGAGACGCAGGCCCGTGACCTGCCTTCGTCAAGTACGTTCGGCGGCATGAACCCGCAGACCGCCGCCGACCACAGTGCTATGCCGATCCTCGAGTCGGTGGCGCTGCCCGTGCGATCCGGTCAGGAGACTGAGTTCGAGAAAGCCTTCGCCGACGCTGTCCCGATCATCAGCCGGCAGAAGGGTTTTCGCGACCTACGACTCACGCGCTGCGTCGAGCGACCGAACGAATACCTGCTCCAGGTGCAGTGGGAGCAGCTCACCGACCACACCGTCGGGTTCCGCGAGTCGGACGACTATCAGCTGTGGCGCACGGCGCTGCACCACTTCTACGACCCGGTGCCGACTGTCGACCACTTCACCGAGGTTCTTCGCGGCTGACCTCGCCCCGTCATTCCGCCGTGCCGAAGCCTCCCCAGTGTCGAGAACCGTACGGCCTGGCGGCCGCAACTCAGGCGACCCAGGCCGGGACACCGGCCGACTCCCCGCTGTCGCGGGTGACCTGACCGTCCCGAACTGTCACGATCCCGCTGAATCCTGTTGCGCCTGCAGTGAACTGGCGCATCTCACCCCGGGGAGAATGACGGTGTCACCGACCTCGAGTGGATGGTCGACCTCACCGACGCGGACACTCGCCGACCCGGCGGTGATCGACCAGATGATCTCCCCCGCGAACGAATGCTCGGGGCCCTGTATGCCGGCCGGCATCTCGACCAGCCAGAGACTGGAGTCCGCGCCGCCGAGCGTCGGCGACGCGAGGGTGGTCATCGTGGCATTCGGGGTGGTGGTCGTTCGCCGGTCCGCGGCTCGCACTATCTGCATGACATCTCCTAAGGTAGACAACATGGTTGACGATATCGACAACCCGGTTGACGATCAAGTCCCCGGTTGGCATCTCGCGTTGCTACTGCTCGCCGGCTTCCGCGATCTCGTCGACGAAACGCACCAACGGCTCGCGGACGAGGGCCACGCCGGCGCGCGGCCGGCGCACGGATTCGCGCTGCAGGCGATCGGGCCTGGTGCCACGAACGCCGATCTCGCGACGCGTCTCGGCGTCACGAAGCAGGCCGCCGCAAAGACGATCGCGTCACTGGAGCGCGAAGGCTATGTCGAACGCGCAGGAGACACCGCGGACGGCCGCCGCGTCATCGTCCGCCCGACAACGCGAGGCATCGAATTCCTGGCGCTGTCGGCATCAGCGTTCGAGCACGCAGTCACCGTATGGCGGGACCGAGTCGGAACCGAGGCCATCGATCGCCTCGGCAGCACCCTTCATCAGCTCGATCTGCCCGTGGGTCGGTTCGATCTCGCTGCGTGGTCGGGATAGCCGGACCACGAACCCCTCTCACCGCACCCCGAGAGGTCAACGGATGCCGCGAGAGGGCCATCTCACGACATCCGTTGACCTCTCGGGGTCTCAGGACCGTCGGACCGAGAACTCGTGCCCGTCCGGATCCGCGAGTTCGATCTCGTCCTCTGTCTCGCTGAGGACAGCGGCGCCGAGCGCGGCCAGCCGCGCCGCCTCGACCGACGGATCGGCAGCGGACAGCACGAAGCGCTGACGGCTGCGCCCGGTCTTCGGCTCGATCGGTGGCCCGCCCCAGGAGAGCTTCGTGCCGCCTTGCGGCGCCTGGACGGCGGTCTCCCCGTCCTCGTCCCACACCAACTCCCAGTGAAGGGCGTCCCGCCAGAAGACTCCGACCTCACGGCTGCCGTCGCAGCTGACCTCACCGAGGAAGCCACAACCGGCGAGGAAGTTGTTGCCAGGAGGAATGACGCAGAACGCGCGGCCCTCAGGGTCAGCCAGCACGACGTGGTCTTCCCCGGGAGCTGTCCGACGTTGACGCGTTCGCCGCCGAGCTCCAGGGCCCGCCGGACGACTTCGCCCTGGCTCCCGGCGCTATCACTGGTCAGGTGCAGGTGCAGGTAGTCCTGCCCCGGTTCGCCGGTTGCGAGCGGACCGAACCGCAGCCCCACCTGTGTCTCGTCACCAGGCAACAACACGGCTCCCCGGTCCGGCACCGGTGTACGACCGAGCAGGTTGCCCCAGTAGGTCGCAGCTGCCTGCATATTGCTCACGTCGAACGTCACCGCGGTGAATTCCACTGCCATCCACAGCACGCTAGCTGTCGGACGAGGGGCATCTCCAACGCATTTTCGGCATCAAGCGCGTCACCGTCGGCGGGCTCCGGCCCTGTTGTGCCGCCTCAGTGCACCGTCACCGAGATCGAGTGATATCCGGTCGAGCCGTTCGGTGCGGGTGGCGCGGACGCAGCGATCTGAACGTCGCCGTTCTTGTCGACCGCGCGCACCGTGAGCGTGTGGTGACCGGACTTCGCGTCCCACTCGAAGACCCACTGACGCCATACATCGGCGTTGGCACCGGCGCCGAGTTGCGCGTCCTGCCAGCCACCGTTGTCGACCCGCACCTGCACCTTGGAGATCCCGACGTGCTGGCGCCAGGCGACACCGGCGACCGCGACCATGCCGGCATTGACCTTCGCGCCGCTGTGCGGCACGTCGATCCGGGAGGACGTCTTGACGGGGCCCATCGGGGACCAACCACGCGGAGTCCAGTAGCCGGCGTCTTTCTCGTATGTCGTCAGCTTCAGCTCGGACAACCACTTCGTCGCCGAGACGTAACCGTAGAGACCGGGCACCACCAGCCGCACCGGGAACCCGTGCTCGGCCGGCAACGCCTCGCCATTCATCGCCACTGCGATGAGCGCATTTCGGTCGTCGGTCATCGCGCTGAGCGGTGTCCCGGCGGTGAACCCGTCGACGCTGCGCGACAGCACCATGTCAGCACCTGACTGGACGCCCGCCTGCTTCAACAGCTCACGCACCGGCCAGCCCGTCCAGATCGCGTTCCCGTTGAGGTGTCCGCCGACCTCGTTCGAGACGCACATCAGGGTGACCATCGCGTCCTGCATAGGCTTGGAAAGCAGGGTTTCCCAGTTGATTTCGATCTCGTGATCGACCATCCCCGTAACGCGCAAGCTCCAGGTCACCGGATCGACCTGCGGCACCACGAGCGCGGTGTCGATCCGATAGAAGTCACCGTTCGACGAGATGTATGGCGTCACGCCCGGCACACCCACCGATGCACTTTCGGGCACCGCAACCTGCTTGGCAACGCGCGGCACGACGAATGCGCTGCGGGCCGCTTGCACCGCACGCGCGCTGTCACTCCAAGTCCGGCCCAGGACACCGAGGAGCGCTGCACCGAGTGCGACTCCCCCGCCGATGAGGACGGACCGGCGGGTGGCGGCAGAACCCCGGGGGTCGGCCGCCTCTGTCAGAACGTTGTCGCGCCACAGGTGAAGAGTTACCAACCCGGCAACTGCCCCGGCCAACAGCGGCACCAGATCCATCGCACTTGCGTGTGGGCGAGAGGTGACGGCTGCGGCCGCGACGGCGATGAGCACTACGAAGAGCGCCAGCGCCGCCGTGAAATACCGTCGGACCAGCCAGCCGATGAGCAGGCTGAGCAGGACCAGGACGACTGCGATGCCCCCTAGCAGCACCTTCTTGTCGTTCGTGCCGAAGTTGTCGACTGCGAACGTTTTCAGCCAGGGCGGTGTTCGGTCGATGAACGCGCCGCCGACCGCGAGCACCGGCGATGGTGTGCCATCGCTCCAGGCTTCCCGCAGAAAAACGCCGGCCAGGAACTCCGCGCAGCCGACCGTGATGATGCCCGCGACGAGGCCGCCAACAGCCCCCAGCCACCCGGGTGGTTCCGCTTGTGATGCTTGCGCCGCGTCGACGTGATCCTTGAGCACACCTTCATCGTCGCACCGGCAGCTGGGCGGACCTATCGACCTAACAACTCCGTAATGTCTTGCCGCAGCGCGCGCAGGGCGTTGCCGCGGTGCGAGATCGAGTTCTTCTCCTCCGCGCCGAGCTCGGCGAGCGACCGGCCGTCCGGCAGCTCGAAGATCGGGTCGTAGCCGAACCCGTTGTCGCCGCGCTGGTTCCGGCTGATCACGCCGTGCAGCTGACCAACCCGCGAGCGCTGCGTGCCGTCCGGGAGCGCCAGCACCACGCAGCACACGAAGTGCGCGGTGAGTCGCTCGGCCGGCACGTCCGCGGTCTGGGCGAGCAGCAGGTCGATGTTTGCTTGGTCCGCGCCATGTGTGCCGGACCAGCGCGCCGAGAACCCCCGGACTGCCGCCCAGGACATCGACCGCGAGTCCTGAATCATCAGCGATAGCAGGCAAACCCGTTGCCTTTGCGACTTCATGCGCCTTCAGGGAGGAGTTCTCCAGGAAGGTCACGCCGGTCTCCACGACGTCCTCGAGGTCGGGGAACGAGCCGACGGAGACCACCTCGACGTCCGCGAGCTCCGGCACCTCGGCGACCAATTGCCGCATCTCGCGCAACTTCCCCTCGTTGCGCGTGGCGAGGACGAGCCTGCGGTGTCCGGACGCTGATCTCGATACACCCTCCTCCGCTCCGGCACCCCACGAAGTTTCTCCCCCACTTCGCTCCTCCGAATACTTCGCGGGGACCCCGCCGCTCCCCCGGGCACTCGATCCGCTTGCGCCACCCATCACCGCGAGCGCTCGCGTGCGGGGGCTTCGAGAGCGGCCTCCTGCATGGCTGTCAGGTCACCGATGCCCTTCTCGGCGAGTGCGAGCAACGCATCCAGCTCGCTGCGGTCGAACGGCTTGCCCTCGGCGGTGCCCTGGATCTCGACGAACCCGCCGGCGCCGGTCATCACGACGTTCATGTCGGTCTCCGCGGTGGAGTCCTCGGGGTAGTCCAGGTCGAGCACCGGAGTGCCCTTGACGATGCCGACGCTGATCGCGGCGATCGAGCCGGTCAGCGGCTGCGCCTTCGCGGCGATGAGGCCGCGGGCGCGCGCGTCGGCGATCGCGTCGACGAGGGCGACATACGCGCCGGTGATCGATGCGGTGCGGGTGCCGCCGTCGGCCTGCAGCACATCGCAGTCCAGGACGATGGTGTTCTCGCCGAGCGCCTTGGTGTCGATGATCGCGCGCAGCGAACGCCCGATCAGTCGGGAGATCTCGTGGGTGCGCCCGCCGACCTTGCCCTTGCGGGACTCACGGCTCGAGCGCGTGTTGGTCGAGCGCGGCAACATTTCGTATTCGGCGGTCACCCAACCGGTGCCCTGCCCGGCCAGCCAGCGCGGCACGCCCGGGGTGAACGACGCGGCGACCAGCACCCTGGTCTTGCCGAACTCCACCAGCACGCTGCCCTCGGCGTGGTCGAGCCAATTGCGGGTGATGCGCACCTCGCGCAATTGGTCAGTGGCACGGCCGTCATGTCGGGTCACGTCATCAGTCATGCAAGCCAGCGTAAGAGAGCGCTCCTCACTTCTGATTGACCGGCATAGCGGATGATCGAGCGGCGTACGGAATCGGCCGGAATCCGTATGCCGCTCAGTCAGTGGGTATGCCGCTCGATCAGGGGCTGCCCCGCATCACTCCAGGCCGCGAACTGCCTTACGTAGCAAGGTGTTGAGTTGCACCAGCTCCTTGCCGGTCAGCGCACCGAGCACTTCCTGCTCGCGCCGCATGCCCGCGTGGACGTATTTGTCCCAGGCGTCTCGACCGGCTTGATTCGGCCGCACGAGCACCCGCCGCCGGTTCGAGCTGTCCGTCTCACGAGTGATCAACCCGGCACGTTCCAGACGGTCCAGTCGGCCGGTCATCGACGCCTTGGTCACCCCGACCGCCTCGGCGAGTTGGGTGGGCGTCGCCTCGGTCGGATGGGGTTGCACCATCAGGGCGTGCAGCGTGCTGTAGTCCTCCCGGGTGAAGTCCTCCTCACCGAGGAAGGCCGCCGCTTCCCGGCGGTTCCGAACCCGCAGGATGAACTGCATGCGGGTCATCGCGCCTTCCACCTCGGCGTCGAAGGCCGGGTTGCCCTCCCACAGTGCAGCCCACCGTGCGACGTGCAGGTCGACCGAGTCCTGCGATCTCTCCACCATCCCAACAGGTTAATACGTTGATGAATTATTTGTTGACGAACAGTTTGTCGCCGAACTATTCTTGTATCCGTGAAGCTTCGCTCGCGGCCCTCGGCCGATCCGCTCCCGTCCGGCTTCCGGCTGATAGCCGCGGGTCAGGGCTTGTCGTGGTTCGGCAACGCGTTTCAGCCGATCGCACTCTCCGTCGGCATCCTGTTGCACGGCGGATCGGTGGGCGAACTCGGCTCTCTCATGGCCGTGCTCATGGTCAGCCGCACCGTGTTCACGCTGGCCGGCGGCGTGTGGAGCGACCGGCTCTCGCCGCGCACGGTGATGATCTGGTCGGACTTGGTGCGAGCAGTCATCGCCGCTCTCACCGGACTCGTCTTCGCGAGCGGGCACGCGTCGTTCGTGATGCTCGCGCCGCTGACGGTCGTCGCCGGAGCGGCAGGGGCGTTCTTCCAGCCCGCGATGCAGTCCCTCAAACCCACCCTGGTGCGCGTCGACCAGCGCCAGCGGGGAACGCCGTCTTGAGCGTTCTCCAGGGTGTCAGCCTGATCGTCGGTCCGGCGCTCGCCGGCGTCATCGTCGGATTCGCAGGCGCACCAACGGGTTTCTACATCAACGCCGCGACCTACCTCGCCTCGTGCGCGACGGTATGGCGAGTGCGCGCGACCGTCATACGCGGTGACAGTCGGGAGAGTTTCGTCGCCGACCTGCGCGCCGGCTGGCGGGCGATGCGCGAACGCGACTGGTTGTTCGTCGGGGTCGTCGCAGCCGGGGTCTATCACGTCGCGAACGGTGTCCTGCTCGTACTCGTTCAAGTCATCGCGCTGCGCGACCTCGGCGGCCCGCACGCGTTCGGCTTCATCGCGGCCGCGGAAGGCGCCGGCGGATTGATCGGCAGCGCCATCGCCTTCCGGGCACACCCGCGGTATCCGTTGCGCATCGGCTGGCTCTGCTGTGCGCTCATGCCGCTCTGGGCAGCCGGCTACGTCTGGCCGGGCAGGCTGGACACCGTCATCGTCACCGGCCTCATCGGGTATGCCGGGCTGATGTTCTTCAGCGTGATGTGGGAGACCGCGATCCAGGACGGTGTGCCGCATCACCTGCTCGCTCGGGTCAGTTCGTGGGACTCATTGGTGTCCTTCGTCGGTATGCCGCTCGGCAGCGCCCTGGCCGGGCCTCTTGCAAGCCACTTCGGGATCAAGCCGGTACTGCTCGGCTGCGCGGTGGTCCTCGCGTGCTGCGCGCTCGCACCACTTGCCTGGCGAAGCAGCCGCGACCTGCAACGTGCCGATCCGGAGCCGGCGACTGGAACGGATCGCGGCGTCGTCGCTGCGGAGGGTGCGCGCCATACCTAAGCTGTCCGTATGGGACTCATGGACAAGCTCAGGGGCGAACTCGTCGACATCATCGAGTGGATCGACGACTCGCACTCGGCACTGGCGTGGCGCTTCCCGCGCTACAACAACGAGATCAAGAACGGCGCCAAACTGATCGTTCGTGAGGGGCAGGAGGCTGTGTTCGTCCACACCGGCAAGCTCGCCGACCGCTTCGGCCCCGGCATGTACGAGCTGACTACCGAGAACCTGCCGATCACGGCGACGCTGCAAGGCTGGCAGCACGGTTTCAACAGCCCGTTCCGCAGCGAGGTCTACTTCATCAATACCCGTCCGGTGACCGACTTCCGTTGGGGCACAGCCAATCCCGTGACAGTGCGCGACCCCGACTTCAAGATGGTGCAGTTGCGCGCCAACGGCTTGTGCGTCGTGCGGGTCGTCGACCCGGCGATCTTCCTGCGACAGGTCATCGGCACCGACAGCCGCGTCAACATCGAGGAGATCGGGGAGCTGCTGCGCCGAGTCATCACCCTCGCGTTCTCCGACATGATCATGGAGACCAAGCTCGGCGTGATCGACTTGCAGGGCAAGCAGGTCGAGTTGTCCGACAAGCTGCGGAAATTCGTCGCCGAGCGGGTCGATGACGAATACGGCCTCGGCATCGACTCGATCACGATGAACATCTCGCTGCCCGACGAGATCACCTCGGCCATGACTCGCGGCGTCGCCAAGGGCGTCGAGGCGTCCGGCTGGGCCGGCAACGTCGGCGACATGCAGCGCTACCAGCAGGCGATGGCCGCCGAGGCGATGGTGACCGCCGCGGGCAACCCCGGCGGCGGCGCAATGGGCCAGATGATGGCCGCCGGCATGGGGGCGGCCATGGGTGCGCAGATGGCCGGTCAGGCCGCGGGCTCGCTCGGCGGCCAGCCGGCGGGCAGTCCCCCACCGCTGCCCGGCGGAAAGACCTTCTACACCGCCGTGAACGGCCAGCAGCAGGGACCGTTCACGCTCGACCAACTGCGGGCGTCCGGGCAGCTGACACCTGAGTCGCTGGTCTGGGCAGCCGGTATGCCGGCTTGGGCCGCCGCGGGCAAGTTGCCCGAACTCGCGCCACTGTTCGCCACGACTCCCCCGCCACTGCCCCCGACGGCACCGCCGGCAACGCCTCCTGCGACACCGCCCGCACCGCCGGCCGAATGACGCGATGACCGACGAACAGCTGCCGCCGCCGCTGCCACAACCTGTCAACCTGCCGCAGCCGCCTCCTCTCCCGCAACCGGCGCGGCTGCCCGACCCCGGTGCCCTGCAGGACCCGGCGCAGTTCCAGGTGTCGGAGGAAACCCGGACCTACCCGTGCCCGCAGTGCGGCGCCAACCTTTTCTACGACCCCGGGCACAACCAGCTGTTGTGCCGAGCGTGCGGGCATGGCGAACCGCTGACGGCACCCCACGGCGCTGTCGGCAAGCGCGACCTGCAGCAGGCAATGCACCAACTCGCGCAGCGCATCGCCGCGAACGAGCACGGCGGGTTGAAGTCGCTGTCACGCGAGGTCGTCTGCCAGAACTGTGGTGGCACAACGTCATTCGAGGGGACGCTGACCGCGACGAAGTGCCCCTACTGCGCGACACCGATCCAACGCAACGACCTGCAGCAAGCACCCGAGCGGCTCCCGATCGACGGTGTGCTGCCCTTCCAGCTCGACCAGGACGCCGCACACGCCAAGATCGTCGAGTGGATCAACAGCCGCTGGTTCGCGCCACGGGAGTTCAAGACCTACCGCGAGTTCGGGTCGTTCACCAGCATCTACCTGAGCTACTTCACGTATGACGCACAGACCGTCACCGACTACGCCGGCCAGCGCGGCGAGCATTACACGGTTGTGGTCGGCGACGGCGACAACCGCCATACCGAGACCCGCACGCGATGGTGGCCCACCTCCGGACGGGTCAACAACACCTTCCATGACGTGATCGAACCGGCAAACACCGGCTTGGACCACAAGAAGGTCGTCGAGCTCGAGCCCTGGCCGATCCAGGCGGCACAGCCCTACTCGCCGCAGTACGTCGCGGGCCACCTGAGCCGCACGTATGACGAAGACGCGCAGCAGCGCTTCGAGCGCGGCGCCCGAGGACAGATGGACGAGCAGATCCGCACCACGATCCGGCGCGACATCGGCGGCGACGAGCAGCAGATCCACCAGGTGCGCACCTCGTTCAATGCACTGACCTTCGCCCAGCTCCTGCTGCCGGTGTGGCTGATGACGGTGACCTTCGAGGGCCGCCCCTTCCAGGTCTTCATCAACGGCGTCACGGGTGAGGTCCAAGGCCGGCGGCCGTGGAGCAAGGTCAAGATCGCGGCCGCCGTCATCGCCGCGATAATCATTGTCGCGATCGTGCTGCTGGTCGTTAGGTTGACCAGGTGAACGCCACCGAGCTGCGAGACGTCCTACGGGCCGACCTGAAAACCGCTCTGCGCGCACGTGATCGGACCTCGATGTCCGCACTGCGCTCGGCCCTGTCCGCGATCGACAACGCCGAGTCCGTGCCGACGGACGCACGGGCCGGCGCTATCGAAGACGCCTCGGTCGGCGTCGGAACAACAGAGGCCACGCGGCGTGAGCTGAGCGCGGCCGACCTGCGCGGCATACTGCAGCAGGAGGTCGACGAGCGCGAAACAGCTGCCACCGAGTGCGACCGGCAGGCACCGGAGCGGGCCGAGCAGTTGCGCGCGGAGGCCGCAGTCGTTGCGGCATACGCCTCAAATGTCGTATGACGCGAACGGCTCGGCGAGCTCCACTTCTCCGGTCCACACCGCGGCGGCCTGCTTGCGGCACACCTCGGGTTCGTTCCACGCGGGGATGTGGGTGAGCATCAGCCGCTGCACTCCACCGGCGGCGACCGCGGCGTCGGCCGCGCGCCGGCCGGACAGGTGGATGCCCTCGGCGTCGTCCCGTTCGTCACAGAATGCCGAGTCCATCAGGGCCAGGTCGGCTCCGGTGAGCAGCGGGCTGAGCGCGGGCGTGCTGTCGGTGTCACCGGTGTAGGCGAGCACCTTGCCGTCGGCTTCGACCCGCAGGCCGAACGCCTCGACCGGGTGGTTGACGCGGTATGCCGTCACCGTGAACGGGCCGACGGTGAACGACGCCCGGTCGGCGAGTTCGCGGAAGGAGAACTCCGGCTCCAACTGCGATGGGTCGTTCGCCTCGGCGTCGGTGACCCCGGCTGCTCGGGCGATTCGCAGTCCGGTGCCGACAGGTCCCCACACCGGCACGGTCACGGACTGCGGGCTCACCGGGTGGTAGCGCAGCACGACGTGCAGGCCGGACAGGTCGGCGCAGTGGTCCGGGTGCAGGTGGGACAGCACGACAGCGTCGATGGCGAGGGGATCGATGAACTGCTGCAGGCTGCCGAGCGCACCGTTACCCAGGTCGAGCACCAGGTTCCAGGTGCGACCTTCGTATTCCGCCTGGACAAGGTATGACGAGGCAGGCGACTCGGGACCGGCGAACGAGCCGGAGCAGCCCACGATTGTCAGCTTCACGAAACCTCCCTCTCGCTCACGCCGTGCCGGAAGTTGCCGGTGAAGACGTGATCGAATTCTGGACCCAGACCCAGGAATCTCTTTGCCAGCCTTCGGAATTCGTCCGGGTCACCTGTCGTGGTGAACGAATGACCCGGCGTCCCGGACGTGTCCGCACGCAACAGATCGTCGTCGGCCAGCACCCGGTAGACGTCCTTGGCGGTCTCCTCCGCGGACGACACCAGCGTGACGCCGTCGCCCATCACATAGGAGATGACGCCGGTCAGCAACGGGTAGTGCGTGCAGCCCAGCACGAGCGTGTCGACGTCGTCCTGCTTCAGCGGCTCGAGGTAGGACCGTGCGCACTCCAACAGCTCCGGGCCACTGGTCACTCCGGCCTCGACGAACTCCACGAAACGTGGGCAGGGGACGCTGGCGACGTGCAGGTCCGGCGCGGCCGCGAAGGCGTCCGGGTAGGCACGGGACTGGTAGGTCCCGCGGGTCGAAATCACACCGACCCGACCGTTGTTGGTGGCACGCACCGCACGTCGGACGGCCGGGCGGATCACCTCGACGAGGGGGACGTCATACCGCTCACGCGCATCGTGCAGCACGGCTGCCGAGGCGGTGTTGCACGCGATCACGAGGGCCTTGACGCCGTGGTCGACGAGCCGGTCGAGGCACTCCAGCGCGAGTGCGCGCACCTCGCCGATCGGCCGTGGCCCGTATGGCGCACGCGCGGTGTCGCCGAGATAGACGATCGACTCGTGGGGCAACTGGTCGAGCACCGCGCGCGCGACGGTCAGACCGCCATACCCGCTGTCGAAGATCCCGATCGGTGCGTTGTTGGCCACGATTTCCAGCCTAAGGCGTTGACAGGGGCGTACCCACCGGTTCGAGCGTCGAACTCGTCACACCCACTTGGGTGTTCAGTCCTCGGCGGTATGCCGGACGAACGGGTTCTCCAGGATGCCGATGTCGCCGATCTCGACCGACACTCGCTGGCCGGGCTGCACCGGGCCGACGCCCTCGGGTGTGCCCGTCAGGATGACGTCGCCGGGCAGCAGGGTGAACGCCTTGGACGCGTAAGAGACCAGCGTTGCGACGTCGAAGATCATGTCCGCCGAGGTGCCGTCCTGGACGGTCTCATCGTCGAGCCGGGTGACGACGTGCTGCTGGGTCGGATCGAGGTCGGTCTCGATCCAGGGGCCGAGCGGGCAGAAGGTGTCGAAGCCCTTGGCGCGGGCCCACTGCTTGTCGGTCTGCTGCAGATCGCGCGCGGTGACGTCGTTGGCGCAGGTGTAACCGAAGATCACCGATCTCGCCTCGTCCGGCTCGATGTCCTTGCAGACGCGGCCGATGATCACCGCGAGCTCGCCCTCGTAGTCGACGCGCTCCGACTGGGGCGGCATGACGACAGGGTCGCCGGGACCGACGACCGCGGTGTTGGGGATCAGGAACATCAGCGGCTGCTCGGGCAGGTCGTTGCCCATCTCCGCAGCATGCTTGGCGTAGTTGCGGCCGATGCCGATCACCTTCGAGCGCGGAATCACCGGCGCGAGCAGACGGACCTCGTCCACAGTCGTCGTGACGCCGGTCAGCTGGATCTTGGTGTAGAGCGGGTCACCGGAGATCTCGGCGATCTTCTCGCCGGCTCCGTCGACCAGCCCGAACGTGGGGTCCTCACCAGTGGTGTATCTCGCGATGCGCACTGGGTCACCCTATAGTCACGCCACGAAGTTTCTCCTCCGCTTCGTCACCCCACGAAGTTCTCCTCCGCTTCGCTCCCCCGATACTTCGCGGGGCCCCGACCCGCTCCCCCGATACTTCGCGGCGGCCCCGACCCGCTCCCCCGAATACTTCGTGGGGACCCCGACTCCGACCGCACAGTCGATCGTGTCGTTCGGGTCTCCGCTCAGGACTTCAGGTATGGCGCCAGGGTCCACCACATCAGCGTGTAGCCGGCGTCGGTGGGGTGGATGTTCTGCTTGGTGCACATCCAGGTCCAGGTGCAGATGCGGGCGACGTTGGTGGGCAGCTTCCCGAACGAGGTGCTGACCATCGGGGTGTCGGCATTGGAGAGGAACGCCTTGGCGATGTCGGCGACCGGAGCATTGATCGTTGCGGCCGCCGACGCGATCGACCCGTTGAACAGCGTGGCCAGCAGCTCGGACTGCTTGGCTGTCTGCTGTCCCTGGGTGCCTGTCAGGTAGACCGCGAGGAACGGGTTGTAGTAGTTGAGCACCACGATCTTGGCGTTGGGCGCGGCGGCGTGCAGCTTCTGCAGGATGGTCGGCAGATTTTTCGCGACGTCGCCCAGGCCGCTCTGCAGGCACTTCATGTCGATGGCTCCGCCCGCTACGCAGCCGTCGATGTCGTTGGCACCCAAGTCGAAGGTCACGACGCCTTTGGTCTTGGCGTGTGCCTTGAGGAAGGTGACCGCCCGAGTCAGCTGGCTCTTGGCCGGGTCGCCGCCGTCGCACTTCGTCCCGTTCGTGAAGGTCTTGGTGTCCTCGCCCGAGCAGCCGAGATTGGTCGCCGTGATGTTCGGGTTCTGCAGCTTCAGCATCTGCAGCGCGCCCCCGACATACCCGCCCGTCGGGTTGTCGCCCTTGCCCGGCTGATAGCCCGCGGCGAGCGAGTCGCCGAGTGCGAGGTACCACTGCGGCACTGTGGTGGCGGCAGCCTGCACCGCGGTCGCCGGGTGCGTGGGCGCAGCATCGGCGACGGTCATCGGGAGCGACACCGTCGCGGCGGCGATCGCGACGGCTGCGACAACGGAGAGCTGACGGCGCATGAGTGCGCTCCTTCATACGGAATGAGCTGAGCAGAGCCACTCTAACGACGGAAGTGATGCGGGCCACACGACTTGGCGAAAGTAGACTCGCGCAGATGTCCACCAGCCTGTCGTATGCCGCCTGGGCGCCGCTCGCCGCAGCGCACGAGCGCCGGGTCGAGCAGCTGACCGCAGCTCATCGGCAGCGCAGCCAGGGCGGCAAGGCGCATCCGGTGGAGGACTTCCTCTTCACCTACTACTCCTACCGGCCGCGCCTGCTCCGGCGCTGGCACCCCGGCATCGGGGTCGGCCTCGAGGACGCCGAGGAGCGGGCCGACTGGCCGCTCTATCGGCTGGCGGACGGTGTCACCGAGGTCGACCTGCCGTTGTTCCTCGAAAAGCGTGGATCGACAGTGCGATTCATCCGGTCATTGCTCACCGCGACCGCCGACCGTCCGGCGATGCTCGGCTGCTTCGGCCTGCACGAGTGGGCGATGGTCTATCGCTCCGGAGACGTCCGGCACGAGGACTGGCCGTTGCGGCTGGGCAGCGCCGGCACCGACGAGGTGGTGGAGCGCCATACAGTGCGGTGCTCGCACTACGACGCGTTCCGCTTCTTCACCGACGAGGCCCGCCCGCGCAACACCTTGCAGCCGACTCGCGAGCAGCAGGTCGCGTTGGAGCAGCCCGGCTGCCTGCACGCGGGGATGGACCTCTACAAGTGGGCGTACAAGTTGTCGCCCGCGGTGCCGAGCGCGCTCGTGCTCGACTGCTTCGAGTTGGCCCGTGACGTCCGGGTGCTCGACATGGCCGCTTCGCCATACGACCTGAGCGAGCTGGGTTATGAGCCGGTCCGTATCGAAACGCCGGATGGCAAAGCCGAATACGTGCGCCGGCAAAAGGAATTCGCTGTTCGGGGGCAGGAACTGCGCACGCGACTGATCGACTCCTGCGACGAAATCCTCTCGCACCCCTAACCGAGAGGACAGGCGATGCACTGAGAGGACAGGCGATTTGGCCGATTTCGGGCCGAATCGGCTGTCCTCTCGATCATTGGGTGTCCTGTCGGCATGTCAGGTCCGGGGTTCGACGCCCCGCTTGAGCAGCCCGTAGGTGAACGAGTCGACGAGGGCGAGCCAACTGGCGTGGACGATGTTCGGGGCGACGCCGATGGTCTGCCAGCTGCCGTTCTCGTCGCTGGTCTCGATGAGCACGCGCGTGGTGGCGTCCGTGCCGCGCGCGGCGTCCAGGATGCGCACCCGGAAGTCGATCAGCTCGAACGCCGCAAGCTCCGGGTAGGCGCCTGCGAGCGCTTCACGCAGTGCGTGGTCGAGGGCGTTGACCGGCCCGTTCCCCTCGCCGGTCGCGACGACCCGCCGACCGGCCGCGGACAGCTTGACCGTCGCCTCCGACAGTGCCGGGCCCTTGTCCGAAGCGGAGTCCATGATGACTCGCCAGGTCTCGGTGTCGAAGTACTCCAACGACTCCCCGGTGACCTCCTCACGCAGCAACAGCTCGAAGGTTGCGTCGGCCGCGTCGAAGGTCCAGCCCTGCTGCTCCAGGTCCTTGACCCGCTTGACCGTGCGGGCGGCCAGGTCCGGGTCGTGGGTCAGGTCGTAGCCGAGTTCCTTGGCCTTCAGCTCGATGCTCGCGCGCCCGGCCATGTCGGACACGAGGGTGCGCATCGAGTTGCCGACCAGGGCCGGGTCCGTGTGCTGGTAGAGGTCCGGGTCGACCTTGAGCGCGGACGCATGCAGGCCGGCCTTGTGCGCGAAGGCACTCGCCCCGACATACGGCTGACGACCGTAGGGAACGATGTTGGTGACCTCGCTGATCGCGTGGCTGAGGTGCAGTGCCCGGTTCAAGCGCTCCGGCGCCACCACCTGCTGGCCGAGCTTGAGCTGCAGGTTGCTCACCACCGTCACCAGGTCGGCGTTGCCGGTCCGTTCGCCATACCCGTTGATGGTGCCCTGCACGTGGCTGGCGCCGGCCCTGATCGCGGCCAGCGAGTTCGCGACCGCGCACCCGGTGTCGTTGTGGCAATGGATACCGAGTCGTGCCTGCGTGCCGTCGAGCACCGCACCGACCACGTCGGTGACCTGCGGTGGCAGCATGCCGCCGTTGGTGTCGCACAGCGCGATCACCTCGGCCCCGGCCGCTGCTGCCGTGTGCACGACCTCCATTGCGTATGCCGGATCGGTGCGATAGCCGTCGAAGAAGTGCTCGGCGTCCAGGAAGACCGAACGCCCTTCGCGGACAAGGAAACTCACCGTGTCCTCGATCATCGCGAGGTTCTCCTCCGGCGTGGTGCGCAGCGCCTGGGTGACGTGCCGTGAGTGCGACTTGGCGACCAGCGTCACCACGTCGGTCTGTGCGTCGAGCAGTGCGCGGACCTGCGGGTCGTCGGCCGCAACGGCATTCGCGCGGCGAGTGGAACCGAACGCGGCCAGCGTCGCGTTCTGCAGCTGCAACTCGGTGCGAGCGCGCTCGAAGAACTCGGTGTCCTTCGGGTTGGCACCCGGCCAGCCACCCTCGATGAAGCCCACGCCGAGCTCGTCCAGGTAGGCCGCGATCGCGAGCTTGTCGGCCACGGACAGATTGAGACCCTCCTGCTGCGCGCCATCGCGCAGGGTGGTGTCGTAGACGTGGAGCTCGCTCATGATGTGTGCGCCTTTCGAGGCGGAGCTGGTCGGTGCGCTTTTGGGTGGCCACGACGGGCCGGTCCTTCGCTCGCGCCGGGTGTGGGTGGCCCGGACACGAAAAAACCTCCCGGGGTAACGGGAGGTTGCGCGTCGGACCGGGTCCGACGCGCTAGCTGATAATGACCGATGCGGCGGTAACCGCGGCCACTGAAAGTGCCACGTGCGCAGTTTGCCACCACTGGTCCGAGGCATGACACCAGCATCTCGCCATACGAGATGCGATTGCCGGTATCACTGCGATACCATCACCGTATGTCGTTCACTCTACGCACCGATGACGAACTCGACGAGGCACTGCGCCAACTCAGCGAGCGCGAAGGCGTGTCACGGCAGGAAGTCGTTCGGCGGGCGATCCTCGAGCGGCAGCGGACAACCGAACACACCGCCGCCATCGATGACGTCCTCGACCGGATGATGACCGAGTGGGGCGATGTCCTGGAACGTCTCAAGCACACCTGATGGCGACCCGCTTCCTCACCCTCGAAGACGTCCTCAGGATCGTGCGCGCACTGGGTGCGGGGCCGGTGCGTGACCTCGGCCTGATCGAATCTGCGGTCGCTCGCCCGCAATCCACGATCTTCGGAGCGGACGCCTACCCGACGACACCGTTGAAGGCAGCCGCGTTACTCCATTCGCTGGTCCGCAATCACGCTCTCGTCGATGGCAACAAGCGCACCGGCTGGCTGTCGTTCACCGTGTTCCTTGCGCTGAACGGCGTCGCGTTCACCATGGATCATGATGCGGCGTATGACCTGGTCCTCGACGTCGCACAGGACAAGCTGAGCCTCGAGGAGATAGTGGCTGCCTGTCACCTCGGCTGATTGCGCGAGACTGCAGGGATCAATCCCCGGGCCAACAGATCAACCACCAGCAGGCCGGTGGTGGCGTCGTCGGAGTCGACGTCGGTGTTGGTTTCGGTTTCGGCTTCCTCGTCCGGGTCGAGGTCGGCTTCCCGGGCGGTGACGAGGTGTGCGTCACCGGGGGCGTGGAAGTCGGGGTGACCGTCGAGGTCTGCGTCACCGGCGGCGTCGAAGTCCCGGGGACGGTCGAGGACGGAACCTGGCTGTGCGAGCTCGTCGTGACGGACTGGCTCGACGACGTCGTGGTCGTGACCGAGGACGCGGTGGATGAAGTGGCCTGCGCAGACGAACTGCTCGCCACCACTGCCGTGGCGGACTTCTTGCTCGTACTTGAGGAAGCGCGGCTGCTCTGGGTGCTCGAAGGGACCTGGTCCGAACTCCCCTGTCCTGAGCCGGACCCGACAGCGGGCACGTTCTGCGAAGCCGCGGTCGTGAGCGCCTGATGTGGTGCCGTGGACCCTGAACTCGTCAACGCAAATGCTGCACAGGTCCCGGCAACCAGCACCCCTGCTGCCGTGCCGGCGATCGTCAGTGTGCGGGTCCGGTCAGGCCCGTGCCACCATCTGAGCCAGAGCGCGCCTCCGACTGCATGTGTCGCGTGTGCACCTGTCACCCAGGCGATGGTCGGCCCGAGAGTCAACAGCGCCGGCAGCAGGGCGCCCCCGAGATCGGCGTCGACGATCCGCAGGTCAGCCAACCGTCGCGCGCACCTCGGGCAGTCGGCCACGTGCTCGCGGACCTCCGCAGTGGCAACGGTGTCCGCCTCCGGCAGCAACTCCACCAGTCGCGAGGCGTATGGCGCGCACTCGGCGGCGACGCCGTGGGTGGACTCGTGCGCCCGAAGATAGGCGAGGCGGAAGCCCTGACGGGCCCGTTTTGCCAGGGCTGCGACGGCGTTCGGCGACCTGCCCAGATCGGCGGCGATGACTGTGTTCTTCTCGTGGTCGACCGCGGTGCGCCAGAGCACCATCTGCCAGCGAGGCGGCAACGTGGCGAATGCCTGGCGCACCAGCCCGAGCTCGGCGTGATGTGCGACCGGGTCGTGGCCGGCGCGGTCGGGGTCCTCGAAATCGGTCAGCTCGTCGGTGAGGACGTCATTCGCCGAAGCCCGGCGGGCGCGGTTCGCGGCCTGATTCCGGACCGCCGTCAGCAAGTACCCACGCACCGAGACCGACGGGCCGCCGTCGTTGCTGATCGCGTAGAGCATTCCGGAGAACGCGTCGGACGCGAACTCCTCGGCGTCCTGCGGCTGTCGGCTGATCCGACGCGCGGCGGTCAGCGTCGCCGGGTAGTGCCGCGACCAGAGTTCGGCCATGGCGTCGGTGTGGCCGTCACGAACCAGCAGCAGTAGGTCGGTGTCGTCGGCTTCGGCCCAAGGGGTCATTGACGTCTCTTCTTCCAGGAAGCGCCGCGGATCATTGGGGACTCGCCGCACAAGTCGACAGCGCGCCAGATTCTCGCACAACCGATGCGAGAGTTGTGGTGTCGCAAACGGCTCGCGTCACGTTTCGGCGACTGAAGAGTCTTCTTCTGACGACGGGTACACCGCGTAGAAGGAGAACGCTCATGGACCAGCACAGCTCGGACAAGATCGCAGCACGCCTTCCCGCCCAACTGCAGCGAGAGCTCAGTCGCGCCCTCCTCTCGACGCCGGGCCGCCCGGATGACCTCGACCGCTACATCGGCTGGCTGCAGAACGCGATCAGTCGTCTCAACTCCAGCGGCGGGGCGGCAGACCAGGCCCAGGTCTTGTATGACGAGTGGGTGGCGACGCGGCCGCGTTGCGCCCGTCGCGCGATGAAGTCAACCTCGCCCATTCATGTCTGAGTGACCGGACTAGAGCGCTTCCAGCACGCGGGCGACGCCGTCGTCGGCGTTGCTGCGGCAGGTCAGGTCGGCGGTGGCGATCACGTCGGGGTGGGCGTTCGCCATCGCGTATGACGTGCCGGCCCAGCGCAGCATCGGCAGGTCATTCGGCATGTCACCGAAAGCCCACACATCGACGGCGTCGACCCCGAGTTCGTCGCACCAGTGCTGTAGCCCGCTGGCCTTGGTGACCCCGGGAGCGGAGATCTCGGCCGGGCCGCCGTGGTGGGACTGCGCGACCACGGCGCGGTCCCCCAACGTCTCGGCAACCGCCTGCACGAACCGGTCGTCGTCCGTCGTCTCGCGGCGGGCGAGCAGCTTGCCGACAACAGCCTCGGAAGCAAGTTCCTCGATCGGCGCACGGACGGCGCCGTCCGGGATCCACTCATTGGCGTCGCCGGGCAGCCACTCGCCGTCGAGGCCCGGATAGTCCGGCTCCACGTGCACGCCGGTCGCCAGCTCTGCCATGAAGCCGATGCCGGGAAAGCGCTCTCGCAGGACCACCACGATCTCCTGCACGCGATCGTGACTTATCGGATGCGCCTGGCGAACGGTCTTGCGTCGGACGTCATACACGAACGCGCCGTTGGCGCAGATCGCGACGCCGTGGTCGCCGACGACGGCCTCGAGTGCGTGCAGCCAGCGTGGTGGTCGCGCAGTGACCACGACAGACTGGATACCGAGGAGCGAGAGCCGATTCCAGGCTGTCGCGGTGCGCGGCGAGACCGTCGCGTCCGGGCGTAGCAGGGTGCCGTCAAGGTCGCTCGCGACGAGCCGCGGCCTTCTATGCAAGTTGAGTGAGCCAGCCGTGGGTGTCCTCGACCCGGCCGTACTGGATGTCCAGCAGCGTGGAGCGGATCTTCAGCGCGACCTCGTCGACGTGACCGTCGCGGCGGTGGTCGCAGGACCCGCCGTCCCAGCGCAGTTCGCCGACCGGAGTGATCACCGCTGCCGTGCCGCACGCGAAGACCTCGGCGAGCTCACCGCTGTCCGCGGCGTCCTTCCACTCCTGGATCGGGATCCGGCGCTCCTCGGGCGACAGCCCGAGCTCCTTGGCGAGCTCCAGGATCGAGCTACGGGTGACACCCTCCAGGATCGATCCGGTCAGCTCGGGGGTGACGATCCGCCCGTCCTTGTAGACCAGGAAGAGGTTCATCCCGCCGAGTTCCTCGATGTAGGTGTGCGTCGAGGAGTCCAGGAAGACCGCCTGATCGCAGCCGGCCGCTATGCCTTCCAGCTGACCGGCGAGCGAGGACGCGTAGTTGCCGCCGCACTTGGCTCCGCCGGTCCCGCCGTCGCCGGCGCGCGCGTAGTCGGTGGAGATCCACAGGTTGATCGGCTGCACTCCGCCGCCACCGAAGTAGGCACCGGCAGGGGAGGCGATCACCGAGTAGGTGACCTTCTTCGCCGGGCGAACCCCGAGGAACGCCTCGGACGCGAACATGAACGGACGCAGGTAGAGCGAGGACTCGCCGCCCTCCTCGGGCTCGGGAACCCAGGTCCGGTCGATCGCGACGATCTCCCTCAGCGACTGCACGAAGTCTTCCTCCGGAAGCGTCGGCAGCGCCAAACGCGTTGCGCTGCGCGCGAATCGGGCGGCATTCGCCTCCGGGCGGAACGTCCAGACCGAGCCGTCGGCATGGTGGTAGGCCTTCATGCCCTCGAAGATCTCTTGCGCGTAGTGCAGGACGGCCGCCGCCGGGTCGAGCTGGAACGGGCCGTATGCCGCGACGCTCGCGTCGTGCCAGCCGGCCTCGGAGTCCCACTCGATGCGGACCATGTGGTCGGTGAAGTAGTTGCCGAAGCCGGGGTCCGCCAGGACCTTCGCACGGTCGGCTTCGCTCATGCGGTCGGTCCGCTCGGTGACCGTGAACTCCAGGGCCATGACTTCCTCCGGGGGGGTATTTCTCTACTTTGTTGGACTTCCAACCAACAGCGTAGGCCTACCGCGCCGACTGCTTTTCGGCGGTGGGTGACGCGCACCACACTCGTTGCGGGGCCTAACTCAGTCGTTGTGCGATCGCATCGCCGACGGCGGTGGTGGAGCGCTGGGTGGTGCCGCGTTCTGCGAGATCGGCTGCCACCGCCTCCTGGACCCGCGTCGCTTCGGCGTCGCACCCGAGGTGCGCGAGCAGCAGCCCGACCGACAGGATCGCGGCCGTGGGGTCGGCGATCCCCTTGCCGGCGATGTCGGGCGCGGAGCCGTGCACCGGCTCAAACATGCTCGGAGCCGTGCGGTCCGGGTTGATGTTGGCCGATGCCGCCAGGCCGATTCCTCCGGTCACCGCGGCCGCCAGGTCGGTGATGATGTCGCCGAAGAGGTTGTCCGTGACGATGACGTCGAAGCGTCCCGGATCGGTCGCCAGGTAGATGGTGGCGGCGTCCACGTGCGCGTAATCGGTCTGTACGTCGGGGAATTCGACACCGACCTCTTCGACGGTGCGCCGCCACAGGTGTCCGGCGTGGGTGAGCACGTTGTGCTTGTGCACCAGCGTGAGCTTCTTGCGGTCACGTGCCTGGGCGCGGGCAAAGGCGTCACGCACGGCGCGCTCGGCGCCGAACCGGGTGTTGACGCTCACCTCGGTCGCCAGCTCCAGCGGCGTGCCGACGCGCAGCGCGCCGCCGTTGCCGGTGTAGGGACCTTCGGTGCCTTCCCGCACGACGACGAAGTCGATGCCGTCCGGCGCGACCCGGTGCACATCCAGCGGGGACGAGGTGCCCGGGTAGAGCTTCGACGGACGCAGGTTGATGTAGTGGTCCAGCTCGAACCGCAGGCGCAGCAACAGGTTTCGCTCCAGCACACCGCTGGGCACCGACGGGTCGCCGATGGCGCCCAACAGGATCGCGTCATGGCCGCGCAACTCTTCGAGCACACCGTCCGGGAGGGTTTCGCCGGTCGCGTGCCAGCGCTTGGCACCCAAGTCGTACTCGGTGCGCTCGACCTTCACCGCGGACACCGCGTCCAGCACCTTGAGCCCTTCGGCGACGACCTCCGGCCCGATGCCGTCGCCACCGATCACGGCGAGATTGATGTTCTGCGTGGGAGCTGTCGTCATACGTTCAGGGTAGGGCGACGTCTCGTCATTCGATATTCCAATCTTGTATGTCGGACAGCTCGCACATCGGAATCCGCCACCGCAAAAACCAGGACCCCGGCTGCGTTCACAGCTGGGGCCCTGGCGGGAGAATGCACCGAGCGCTGAACACGATGCGGTGCGCGGGGCTCGTTGCCAGGCAACGGATCCCGCGGTCCAAGTCCGTTCTCGCAACGGGCGCGATCACGGCGACGAACGACGAGGGGACGCCCGCGAAACGACAACCACGGCGAGTGGGCGTTCTGCGGGCCTGCGAGCACTTACGCCCACTCGGCGTGCGAGGAGTTGAAGCAGACGACTAGTCGCGCAGGTCCATGGACTCCTGCAGAGCGCGACGAGCGTCCAGCTGTTCTTCGGTCATGATGCGGTCCTTCACATGAAGCGCGCGGCCACGGTGCTCCCCCGTGTGGAACCAGGCCAGGCGGTATTTCGAAAGATTGGCGAGTTGTCAGCGCAGCGCAGGATCTCCGCGGCGAGGAGCTGACTCAGAACTCGCCGCGGCAGCCAATGAGGATGAGACTCCGCGTCATGTCGCCAAAGGTACGCCGCGGTGTCCGCTTCTCGATACCCGAATCTCATGATGCGGACGTTTCGGGTAGGGCCCACCCGCTGGCCATCGCGCACTAGGCTCACGGGGTGAGTGTCCGGTTGATCGTGCTGCCCGAGATCTCGCTCGACGGCAAGGCGGTCACCAGCACTGCGATCGGTCGACTGGTGCTCTCGTTGGCCGCCGACCTGCGCGCCGGTGTCAGCGCGACCCGGCTGATCGACGAGTTGTGGCCGAGACAGCGACCTGAGCACCCGAGCAAAGCGCTGCAGGTCCTGGTCTCGCGGGCCCGCTCGGCGCTTGGTCACGACCTCATCGCCAGCACGCCGGTCGGCTACCGGCTGACGCTCGATGAGGAAGAAGTGGATGCCACGGCCGTCCGGTTGCGCACCGTCGCCGCCCAGCGCGCCGCGCGCGAAGGTGATCCGGAGGGCGCGCTGCGCCACTCGGAGGCCGGACTCGCCCTGTGGCCGGCCGCGGCGAGCGATCCGGACCCGGACGACCCCGTGCAGCAGTTGCGGCTGGACACTCTGTCGATGCTGACCGTCCTACGCCGCGAACGCGGACTCGCCCTTGGCGCCCTCGGCCGTCATACCGAGGCAAAGGACGTGCTCGCTGCCTGCGCCGAAGGCGCAACGGACGACGAGACGGTGCTGGCCGCGCTCCTTCGGGCGGAGGCGGCCACCGGTTCGCGGTCCGCAGCACTGGATCGCTATGAACGGCACCGGCGTTCGCTGCGCGACCATCTCGGCACCGACCCCGGTCCCGCGCTTCAAGCGGTCCATCGCGAGCTACTGGACAGCGACCGTCCGCAGGTTCGGACCGGAGTCGAGCACGACCCGAATCCCCTGCTCGGCAGGGACCACGACGTCGAAGCCGTCAGTGCGCTGACCGCCTCCTCCCGGGTGACGTCGATCGTCGGACCCGGTGGTTTGGGCAAGACCCGGCTGGCGCACGCCGTGAGCCGCCGGTCGTTGCAGCGGTCGGTGCAGTTCGTCGGCCTGGCCGGGGTCACCGACTCAGCTGACGTGGTCAGCGAGGTCGCTTCGGCCCTCGGGGTCACCGGGGTGAGCACCCGCGCCGGTCGCACCATCGAAGCGCCGACGGACCTGACCACCGGGATAGGGCGCAGCTTGTCGGGCGGGTCCGCTCTGTTGGTGCTGGACAACTGCGAGCACGTCCTGGACGGTGCGGTCACCCTCGTGCGTTCCCTCGTCGCACTGCTGCCCGACCTGCGGATCCTCACCACAACCCGTGCTCCCCTCGGGTTGTCCTCGGAAACCACCTACCCGCTGGCCGAGCTGGAACCCGACACCGCGGTGGAGCTCTTCACCCAGCGCGCCCGCGCGGTGCGACCGGACATCGAGCTGCCCGACGACGTCGTACGCCGCCTGTGCGCTCGCCTCGACGGACTGCCACTCGCTCTCGAACTCGCAGCCGCCCGCACGAACGTCCTGTCGGTGCGCCAGATCGAGCAGCGCCTGAGTGACCGCTTCGCACTGCTCAACCGTGGCGCCAGCGACGCACCGGATCGGCATCGCACCCTGCAGGCGGTCATCGACTGGAGCTGGCAACTGTTGGGCGCCCCGGAGCAGGAGGCGCTCGCCATACTCTCCGTCCTCGCCGACGGTTTCGACCTGGACACGGCCGGCCAAGTCCTCGCGGCCTCCGGAGCGACCGGCGCGGTCGACCCGGTCGACATCGTGGAGCATCTGGTCGACCAATCATTACTGCGCCGAGCGGACCGCGACGGGCGGCCACGTTTCCGGATGTTGGAGACAGTGCGGGAGTTCGGTGCCGAGCAGCTGAAGCGCGCCGGAAACACCGATGTTGCGGTCCGCGCCATGACGAAGTGGGCCGCTGACGCTGCCCGCGAGCACGGACCCGCGCTCTTCGGGACGGAGCCCGACGACGCACTGCATTTCCTGCTCGCGGAGGAGGACAACCTCACCGCAGCCTTGCGTGCCGCGGTCGACAGTGAGGACCCGGTGGGCACGGCCACTGTCTTCGGCGCACTCGGCGCGTTGTGGTCGGTCCAGTCGCGCCACGAGCAGGTCTTCGGCCCGGCCGCTGATGCCATCCGGGTGATCAGCCATTATCGGCCCGACCCGGACGACCTGGAGATCACCCGCCAGGCGCTCGTCCTCGGCGCGGTTAACCTCAACATCGTCGGCAACCCGACCGGGCTACGCGCACTCGTGCTGCTGCAGCGTCTCCCCGACGCGAGCGACGCCGGCATCGTCGAGGCACTCGGACGCCTCATCACGGACAACGACGGCCGGCTCCCCCGCGGCAGCCAGATCCTCGACGCCGAACGCACGCTCGAGCTGGCCGAGTCCGCCGACCCGATGTTGCGGCTGACCGCCATGCTGCTGGCGTCGCACGTGCTGGAGAACGACGGTCGTGTCGGGGAGGCACTGCAGATCGCTCGCCGGGCGGTGCAGCAATCGGCGATGGCTTCGAGTGTCTGGGGATCTCTCGTCAATCAGTCGCGAGTCGCCGAACTCTCTTCATCCGTAGGCGAATACGCGGAAGCTGAGGCAACGGCCGAACGCATCCTGCCGTTGCTGGAGCGCTTCGGCGCCCGGGGCGACATCACCTCGATGCGGTGGATGCTGGCCACGTTGCGCCTGCACCGCGGAGACCTGTCCGGAGCCGCCGAGCAACTGCAGGCCGCAGGTTTCGAAGCTGCTGACGACAACTTCGGTGAAGGCACCACCGGCCTGACCATCCGTGCCGAATTGGAGCTGGCGAGTGGCCACGTCGACGCCGGGCTACGCCGCTACCGCGCCGCGGTGGAACACGCCGAGACCCGATCTCACCTCGCACCGTTCCTCGGCGAGGAGACCACCACGCCGTGGGTGACGATCGCGCGAGCCGGCAGCCTCACCGCGCACGCGGCCCATGGCCGACTCGACGACGTCCCCGGCCTCCCGGCTCTATTGGTTGCCTCCTTGCGCGACGTTGCCATGGACCTCGGCAGCCCCACCACACTGGTGATCCGAGTGGACCTACCGGTCTGCGGCGGCGCGGTGCTCGGGCTGAGTCATGCACTCGCCGCATCCGCCACCACCGACGCCGAAGGTGCCCACGCCGCACGGGGAGTCGCCCTCTCCAATGCGCTCGGCGTGTCACGCACTCCCCGGCCTTATCGCTGCACCGGGCCGAGGAACTCGCCATACAGACCGATGCGCCGGCATACGCCTCCGGTCAGGAGCTGTATGCCGGCGCCAAACGCGACGAGCTGCTCAAGCACCTGAGCAGCTGGCTCGACGGCCTGCCTCAACGCTGGCGGAGCCTGCGCCAATGACGATCAACGAGGACGCGAGGACGAGGAACGAGTCGTCGCGTCAGAGTTGGCGGCGGTAGCCGCGGACCGCGAGCGGGACGAAGATCGCGACGACCGCGCCGCAAGCGAGCAACGCCCAGCCGACCTCGCCGTCGACCGTGCCGTCGTTCGCGAGCGAGCGCAGCGCGGACACGACGTGCGAGACCGGGTTGATCTTGACGAACGTTTGCAGCCAGTCCGGCATGGTCGAGGTGGGCACGTAGGCGTTGGAAAGGAACGTCAGTGGGAAGAGCACCATCATCGAAATGCCCTGCAGGCCCTGGGCCGATTTCATGATCGTGCCGAGGAAGGTGAAGACCCACGACAACGACCAGGCCGCGAAGATCACCAACAGGCCGGCACCGAGGACCCCGATGACCCCGCCACCGGGGCGGTAGCCCATCGCGATGCCGACCCCGAAGGTCAGCGTCGTCGCGATCGTGTAGCGGATCGTGTCGGCCACCGCCGGACCGGCGAGCGGTGCGACGCGAGACATCGGCAGCGACTTGAAGCGGTCGAACACGCCCTTCTCCATGTCCTCCCGCAACGTCACACCGGTCGCCATACAGGTCGTCAGCGCTGTCTGCACGAGGATCCCGGGTATCAGCATCGGCAGGTATTTCGACACTCCCCGGCGACGGCACCGCCGAAGATGTAGCCGAACATCGGTGTGAACAAAAGGGGTTGGAGTGTCACGTCGAAGAATTGCTCAGGGTTGCGCCGCATCTTCTGCAGGGCGCGTCCGGCCATCAGCAGGATCTGCCGCAAGGTCTCCTGCGGGCTGACCCGAGCGTGCAGCTCGGGCAACGCCACATCTCGGGTGGGTGTGAGTGTTGTCATCGGCTGACCTCCAGCTGCTCGATCCGCTCGCTCGTCTTGGCCGGTGCGTCCGGATCGGTTGTCGCCGGTGCCCCAGTCAGGGCCAGGAAGACCTCGTCAAGGGTGGGCTCCTCGACCTTGACCTCCTGAACGCTGATCCCGCCGTGACGCAAGGCGATCAGCGCCTCGGCCGCGTCATCGGCACGCTCCATCGGCACCGTCAGGCGAGCTGCCTCCGGTGTCCGGCTCGCCGGGCGGCCCAGGACCTTGGCCACGGCTCGCGCCGCGGCGTCCATGTCGTCCGGGTCCGCCAGCCGAACCGCCAGTGACGACTGCCCGACCGACGCCCTGAGCTCCCCCGAGGTGCCCTCAGCGACCTTGCGGCCCTTGTCGATCACGGCGATCCGGTCGGCGAGCTGATCGGCCTCGTCCAGGTACTGCGTCGTCAGCAGGATCGTCGAACCCTGCCGAATGAGGTCACGGATCGTGTCCCACATCTGACCGCGCGTGCGCGGATCGAGGCCGGTGGTCGGTTCATCGAGGAAGATCAGCGGCGGGGACGAGATCAGGCTGGCGGCAAGGTCGAGCCGGCGTCGCATACCGCCGGAGAACTTCTCCAGCGTCCGATCGGCGGCGTCGGTGAGCCCGAAGCGGTCGAGCAGGTCACCGGCGGTCTGCCGGGCGCGCTCGCGTGGCTGGCCGTGGATCCTGGCGAAGAGCACGAGATTCTCTCGCGCAGTGAGCTTTTCGTCGACCGACGCGTATTGGCCGGTCAGGCCGATCAGTTGCCGCACCTTGTGCGGTTCCTCGTGGACGTCAACGCCGAAGATCCGTGCCGAGCCGGCGTCGATCCGCAACAGGGTCGCCAGCATGCTCAGCATCGTTGTCTTGCCGGCGCCGTTGGGGCCGAGCACGCCGAAAACTTCCCCGGATGGACCCGCAGGTCGATCCCGTCGACCGCCCGGACATTGCCGAACGTCTTCACGAGGCCGGTCGCCTCGACTGCGAGTTCGTTCTTGGTGGTTGTCATGGGAACACCGTCGCGGGTGCCGGATTCGACCTGGTTTCAGCGCGGTTTCACGCCCGAAACCCAATGCCTGACGGTCTGATTCACCGCTGACGGTCGAATTCGGCCGTCACCGGTGCAATGCGGCCGTCAGACTTCGCGAAACGGCGGGAGGGTTCACCGAAGATGTTCGGTGAACCCTCCCGCCGTGATGAAGAGTCGCTAATGTCCTCGCGCCGCCGTCAGCGGGCAGCCCGATCGCCCGCTTCCGCGCGGCGCTGCGGGCCTCACTCGTCCCTCGCTCGTGTCCTCGCGCCGCTGTCAGCGGGCAGCCGATCCCTCGACGTAGTCCGTGTCGGTGTCGCTGTCCTTCAGCCAGCTCATCAGACCGCGCAGCTTCTTGCCGGTCGCCTCGATCGGGTGCTGGGCACCCTTCTCGCGGAACGCCTTGAACTCCGGTGCGCCGGCGTCCTGGTCGTCGATGAAGCGCTTGGCGAAGGAACCGTCCTGTATGTCGGCCAGCACCGCCTTCATGTTCTCCTTCACGTGCGGGTCGATGACGCGCGGTCCGGAGACGTAGTCGCCGAACTCCGCGGTGTCGGAGATCGACCAGCGCTGCTTGGCGATGCCGCCCTCGATCATCAGGTCGACGATGAGCTTCAGCTCGTGCAGGCACTCGAAGTAGGCGACCTCCGGCTGGTAGCCGGCCTCGGTCAGCACCTCGAAGCCGTATTGCACAAGCTGCGACGCGCCACCACACAGCACGCTCTGCTCACCGAAGAGGTCAGTCTCGGTCTCTTCGGTGAACGTCGTCTTGATGCCGCCGGCGCGCAAGCCGCCGATGCCCTTGGCATAGGACTTGGCCAGATCCCAGGTCGTGCCCGACGCGTCCTGCTCGACGGCGAGCACGACCGGCACGCCGCGTCCGTCGACATACTCGCGGCGCACGATGTGGCCGGGGCCCTTGGGCGCGACCATCAGTACGTCGGCGTCGGCCTTGGGCTTGATGTAGTCGTAGCGGATGTTGAAGCCGTGTCCGAAGACGAGCGCGGCGCCGGGGTTGAGGTTGGGCTCGATCTCCTCGGCATACACGGTGCGCTGCACCTGGTCGGGGGCAAGGATGACGACGACGTCGGCTTCCTTGACCGCGTCGGCGACGGGCAGCACCCGCAGCCCTTCGTTCTCGGCCTTCTCCTTCGACTTCGAGCCGTCACGCAGGCCGATCCGGACATCGGCACCGGAGTCGCGCAGGTTGAGTGCGTGCGCGTGGCCCTGGCTGCCGTAGCCGATGACGGCGACCTTGCGGCCCTGGATCACCGACAGGTCGGCATCGTCGTCATAGAACATTTCGGCCACTGGAGTCTCCTTGGTTGGTATGTGAATTTGGTTGGTACGTAGGTGAATTGGTGCGAGCGCTACGCGCTGCGGCGGCCCCGGTCGGTGATCGACTTGCCACCCCGACCGACTCCGACGAGACCGGATTGCACGATCTCCCGGACGCCATAGGGATCGAGCACGTCGAGCAAAGCGCCCAGCTTGCCGGGCGTCCCGGTCGCCTCGATGACCAGCGCATCCAGGCCGACATCGACCACGTTGCACCGGAACATCTGGGTGATCTGGACGATCTCGGCGCGCGTCGTGGCGTCGCACCGGACCTTGATGAGGACGAGTTCGCGCTGAACAGAGGCAGATTCGTCGAGTTCGACGACCTTGAGCACCTCGATGAGCTTGTTGAGCTGCTTGGTGACCTGCTCCAGCGCGGTCTCGTCGACGTCGACGACGATCGTCATCCGGGAGACCTCGTCGTTCTCGGTCGGTCCCACCGCGAGTGAATCGATGTTGAAGCCACGTCGGGAGATCAACCCCGAGATGCGCGCGAGCACACCGGGTTTGTCCTCCACCAGCACCGACAAAGTATGACGTGCCATCAGCGTGTCCCCTCTGCATCGTCGTCGCGGTCCCACACGGGCGTCATCGCCCGTGCCGTGGTGACCAGGTCATTGCTCACGCCGGCCGGCACCATCGGCCAGACCATCGCGTCGCGTTCCACGACGAAGTCGATGACCACCGGAACGTCGTTGATCTCCAACGCTTTTGCGATCGTCGCGTCGACATCCTCGGTCTTCTCGCAGCGCAGGCCGACGCAACCATAAGCCTCGGCGAGCTTGACGAAGTCAGGGATGCGCGACCCGGCGGCAGAGGTGTGCAGGTCGGTGTTGGAGTAGCGCTCGTTGTAGAAGAGCGTCTGCCACTGACGCACCATGCCGAGGCTGGAGTTGTTGATGATCGCGACCTTGATCGGGATCTTGTTGATCATGCAGGTGGCCAGTTCCTGATTGGTCATCTGGAAGCAGCCGTCCCCGTCGATCGCCCAGACGACCCGGTCGGGTTCGCCGACCTTCGCGCCCATCGCGGCCGGCACCGAGTAACCCATGGTGCCGAGGCCGCCGGAGTTCAGCCAGGAGTTGGGGCGCTCGTAGTGCACGAACTGCGCCGCCCACATCTGGTGCTGGCCGACGCCCGCGGCATACACCGCTTCGGGTCCGGTGAGCGCGCCGATCCGCTCGATGACGTACTGCGGCGGGATCGCCGTCGCATCTTCGGCAGGGCTGTAGCCCAAGGGGTAGGTGTCCGCCCAGCCGCGGGTGCGCTGTTGCCAGGCGGTGAAGTCCGGAGCGTGCCCGGCGTCGCGGTCGGCCCGCAGGGCTGCGGTCAGATCCGTGATGACGGCCTTGGCATCACCGACGATCGGGACGTCCGCGACGCGGTTCTTGGAGATCTCGGCCGGGTCGATGTCGGCGTGAATCACCTTGGCACCGGGCGCGAACGACGGGAGGTGGCCGGTGACGCGGTCGTCGAAACGGGTGCCGATCGCGATCAACAGGTCGGCCTTCTGCAGCACGGTGACGGCGGCGACGGATCCGTGCATGCCGGGCATGCCCAGGTGCAGCGGGTGACTGTCGGGCACGACGCCGCGCGCCATCAACGTGGTGACCAACGGGATCCCGGCCAGGTCGATGAGCTCGCGCAGCTCCTGTGAGGCCCCCGCACGAACGATGCCGCCGCCCAGGTAGAAGACCGGGCGCTTGCTCTCCCGGATCAACTTCGCCGCGGCGCGGATCTGCTTGTGGTGCGGTTGGGTCACGGGCCGGTAGCCGGGCAGCCCGACGTCGGCGGGCCACTCGAAGGTGGTCTTTGCGACCAGCGCGTCCTTGCTGATATCGACCAGCACCGGGCCTGGACGACCGGTCGATGCGATGTGGAACGCCTCCTTGACCGCGGACGCGATGTCAGCGGGGTCGGTGACCAGGTAGCTGTGCTTGGTGATCGGCATCGTGATGCCGCGGATGTCGGCTTCCTGGAAGGCGTCCGTACCAATGGTCTTGGAGCTGACCTGGCCGGTGATCGCGACCATCGGGACCGAGTCCATGTAGGCGTCGGCGATGGCCGTGACCAGGTTGGTCGCGCCGGGGCCGCTCGTCGCCATACAGACACCGACGCGGCCGGTCGCCGACGCGTAACCCTCGGCCGCGTGCCCGGCGCCCTGCTCGTGGCGGACCAGGATGTGACGCAGCTTGGTCGAGTCCAGCAGCGGGTCGTAGACCGGCAGGACCGCGCCGCCCGGCAGGCCGAAGACGACCTCTACGCCAGCAGCTTCGAGCGAGAGCACCAGGCTCTGCGCACCTGTCACGTCTTGTGCCGCCGGCTGCTTCTTGGCAGCCGGCACCACCTCTGCCGGAGTCGGGATCTGACCAGTCACCTTGCTGTCCTTACGTTTCGGAGCACGCTCGCGCATAAAAAAACCCTCATCCCGGAGATCGGGCAGTGAGGGTCAGCGCGCGAGCCGAACGAATCAGCTTGCGCGCCTTGGAAGTACGAGAATTCGTGCCACCGCTCCAGTGTCGTGCGACCCCGGACGACCGTCAACATTCTGAGATAGCGATCTCAGCATACGGACGTGACCTGAACCACCACCGCCCCGAGGAAACAACCTCGGGGCGCCTGGGACGGGTGTCGCGATCGCGGGTATGACGATGCTGAGCAGGTGAGCCTGCGAACCTGCTCAGCATCGAGGAGTGCCCGCAAAAGGATTACAGGATCGCTTGGAGGAATTTCTTGGTGCGTTCGTGCTGCGGGTCGGAGAACATCGCATCGGGCTCGGCCTCTTCGATGATGTGACCCGCGTCGAACATCATCACGCGGTGCGAGACGTCCCGGGCGAACTGCATCTCGTGGGTCACCAGCAGCATGGTGATGTCGGTGGTGTCCGCGATGTCACGCAGCACGCCGAGCACGTCTCCGACGAGCTCGGGGTCGAGCGCAGAGGTGACCTCGTCGAGGAGCAGGATCTCTGGCTCCATGGCCAGCGCACGGGCGATCGCCACCCGCTGCTGCTGACCACCGGACAACCGCGTCGGGTGCTCCTCGGCCTTGTCGCCCAGCCCGACCTGGTCGAGCAGCCGGTTGGCCTTCTCCCGTGCCTCGTCCTTGGACTGGCCGAGGACATGGATCGGCGCCTCGGTGACATTCTCGATCACCGACATGTTCGGGAAGAGGTTGAACTGCTGGAAGACCATGCCGATCCGCTTGCGGATGGCGGAGACTTCCTTGGTCTTCATGGCGACCCGCTTGCCGGTGTCGTTCTTCTTGTGGGTCAGCGGGTCGCCGTCGACGTAGATGTATCCGCCGGACAGTTCCTCCAGCGTCATCAGCAGCCGCAGGATGGTGGTCTTGCCCGAGCCACTTGGCCCGATCAGCGTGACCCGCTCGCCCTTGGCGACGTTGAAGTTGAGTTCGTTCAGGACGATGTTCTTCCCGAACTGCTTCGAGACGTCCTCGAAGACGATGCGCGGCGTGCCGGCACCATTCTGGACAGCAGCCCGCTTTGCCAGGTCGGGCGCACCCGAACTGGTCGTCTTGTCAGTAGGCAAGCTTCTTCTCCAATCGGCGCATGAGGATGGCGGTCGGGTAACTCGCCACCAGGAAGATCAGGCCGGCGATGGTGAAGGCCTCGGTGTAGCTGAAGTTCTCGCCACCGATGCGTCGGGCCTCGGACACCATCTCGGCAAGGCTGATCGCGAGCAGGTAGGGCGTGTCCTTGAACATCGCGATCGCCCAGTTGCCCAGTGACGGCAGCGTGGCGCGCAGTGCTTGCGGCACGATCACCGCCCGCCAGGTCCGCTTCGTCGGCAGCGACAACGCGGTCGCCGCCTCCCATTGCCCCTTCGGCAACGACTCGATGCCCGCACGGTAGGACTCGGCCATGTAGGTCGAGTAGTGCACCGCGAAGACCACGATGCCGACGATCATCAACCGATGCCGCAACTGGTCCGGACCGTTGAGATGCGCCAGCCAGCCCCGAGGGGTGACGATTCCGTAGGTCACGATCAGCAGTTGCAGCGGCAGGGGCGTCATACGTATGACGCCCAGCAGCCACCCGAGCAGTCTGCTGAGCACGACGGGTAGTTCACGCAGCGCGATCGCCCAGACCAGCCCGAGGATCGCCGACAGGATCGAGGCAGCCACGGTGACGACGAGCGTCACCTGCAGGAAGGCCTTGAGCAGATCGGGGAACGCCTGGTGGGCGATGCTCCAGTCCCAGGTCACTGACGCGTGCATCACGCCACCGCCTCTGCCGTCGCGCGAGTGGTTCTGGACTTGGACGGTCGGATGCCCAGCCGCCGCTGTGCGCGCACTTCGAGCCGGCGCAACACGGCCGAGAAAGCGAGCGCCGCGAAGTAATAGATGACGAACGCGATCCCATAGACGGTCCACATGTCGGCACCGCCCTTGCGCAGCTCATCACTGACATAGGTCAGGTCATACAGGCCGATGAAGTAGGCGATCGCGGTCCCCTTGACCAGCATGACCATCAGGTTGTTGAGGCCGGGCAGCATGAGAGCCCAGGCCTGTGGCCAGATGATTCGACGGATCTTGGTGATCCACGGCATGGAGAGCGCAGTCGTGGTCTCCCACTGTCCGGGCGGCACGGCATTCAGTGAACCGCGGACAACCTCGGAGCCGTAGGCGCCGTAATTGAGACCGAGCGCGACGATGCCGAAGAGCAACAGGTGCGATCCCCAGCCGAACGCCACCGGCGTCACATAGGCGAGGAAGAACAGCTGCACCACCAGGGAGGTCCCGCGGAAGAACTCCACAATGACCCGCGAGATGCCGCGCAGCACAGCGAACCGGGAGATCGAGGCCAGCCCGAGCAGCACGGCGACGACGAAGGCGAGCGCGCCACCGAACACCGAGAGCTCGAGGGTGACGCGCAGACCGTCCAACAGGTTGTGCCAGTTGTCCTGCAGGGTGCTGACGACGCCGGACGGAGCAATGGATGACAGATCAGGCACGGTCAGCGCCCTTCGATCGTCCGATCACTACTTCGCGTCCGGCAGCTTGCCGGAGCACAAGTAGGCGGTGTCGGTGGTCTTGCCCTGGGGACGCTCGGCCTCGGTGAAGCCGTACTTACCGACCACAGCGTTGAACTGCTTCGGGTCGTCGATGATCTTCTTGAGTTCCTTGTTGTATGCCGCAAGCAAGGACTTGTCGCTCTTGCGGAAGACCGCGGCGCCGGCACCGATTTGCAGCTTGCCGCCGACCGAAGCGGTGAAGGCCTTGGTGACCTCGACCTTGCCTTCGGCCTTCTGCGTCTTGACCAGAGTGCGTAGCGAGATCGCGGTCAGCGCAAACACATCGGCCTGGCCGTTCTCGACCGCCTGCAGGCCCTCCTCCGGGGAGCCGACGGTCTGGGTCTGGATGCCCATCGTCTTGGCGTAGCCCTGCTCGATGGCGCCGTTCTCGGTGACCAGGTTGACCTTCTTGGTCTTCAGGTCCTGCATCGTGTGCAGATTCTTCGGGTTGCCCTTGGGCACCAGGAGCGCTGTCTCGTAAGTGATCTCGGGGTAGCTGAAGGCTGCCTTCTTGCAGCGGTCCGGCAGGATCGACATACCGGCGCTGACCTCGTCGTACTGTCCGGAGTTGAGGCCGGGGATCAGTGCGTCCCACTCGACCTTCTTGGCCTCGACCGTGTTGATGCCCAGCTTCTTGTACACCGCTTTGTCCAGCGCGATCGTCGCGCCATCCGGCTTCCCGTCCTTGCCGATGAAGCTGTAGGGGTTCTCCCCGTTGATGCCGACGACGACCTTGCCGGCCTTCTTCAGTGAGGACACCGTGGTGCCGCTGCCACCGGAGCCGCCGCTGGAACCACCGCAGCCGGAAAGGGCGAGCGCGCCCGCTGTCAGCACAGCAGCAGCGGCGGTTGCACGTCGTGTACGCAGTCTCATGTTTCTGGGGCCTTTCGACACACGGGGAGCCACGCCGAACGCACCTCCGGAGAATCGGACCTCTGGAGGCTATGTCGCCGTTCGGCACATCTCAATCACAGGTTTTGGGGGCGGTCATGGTCAGTCAAGGACGGTCAAACTCCTCTCAAAGCACCGCTGACCAGCGACGACGACAGATTGTCGACATGTCGACGATACTCGCACTGCCCGGGTTTGCACTGGAAGTCTTCGTTATCACTTTGAGACATTCGGGGCCGGTATTGCCCAGATTTGTGTCATTCGTCACAGCAGCCACACCCGTTAAGGTGCCGAGCATGCGCGTACGACCGATCACCGATGACGAACTGCCGGGCTACATCGAGACGTCCATGCGGGCGTACGCCGAGGACAAGCACACGAACGGCGGAGTCCCGCTCGACGAGGCCTTCCGACAGGCCGAGCAGGAGACTGCACAGCTCTTTCCCCGTGGCCGGCTCTCCCCGGCCACGAGGTGTTGATCGCCATCGACGATGCCGGCAGCAGCGTGGGTCGCTTGTGGATGGCGCCGCGTGCCGACAGCAAGGACGTCGCGTTCATCTGGGCAATCGACGTGGAGCCGAGCGAGCGCGGCAAGGGCTACGGTCGTGCGCTCATGCAGGAAGCCGCGAAATGGTCCCGTGACAACGGTTTTCGCGCTCTTGCGCTGCACGTCTTCGGCGGCAACGACGTCGCGATCAACCTCTATGAGTCGCTCGGCTTCGTCACCACCGACCGGATGATGAAGCTCGAACTCTGACCCGAAAGCCGACCCACCGTCGCACCCTCGTCATACCGTCTAGCCATGGTTGACCGAACTCGTCGAGCGCTGATCACCGCGAGCACCTCCGGCATCGGGTATGCCGTGGCCCAGGACCTGCTGCACCGCGGGATGACCGTCACCGTGCACGGGCGCACTCGCGAATCCGCAGCAGCTGCAGCGGAATCACTCGATGGCGACGTCGAGACGCTGCACGGTGATGTCTCGCGGCCCGATGAGGTCCGGGCCTTGGCGACCCAGGTCGGCACCGGTGACTTCGACATTCTGGTCCACTGCGCCGGCCCGTACGCCGAGCACACGTATGACACTGCAACGCCTGCAGATTGGGAGTCGGCCTACCAGACCAATGTCGTGTCGGCGATCCAATTCGCGACCGCGGCGTTGGCCCCGATGCGTGAGCGCGGCTTCGGTCGGGTGGTCTTCATCGGCACGCGGGCGACCCGGACGCCGATCCCTACGATGATCGAATACTCCGCCGCAAAGGCCGCGCTCGCCAACGCGACGATCAGCCTCGCTCGCACCGCCGTCGCCCCGGGAGTGACCGTCAACATGGTCAGCCCGGGCGTCATACTCACACCGGCGATGCGGCAACTGTTCATGAGCCGACCGGACGCCGCTGGTCGCAGCTGGGAGGAGATCGAGGCAGCGCTCGTGGCGGATTACGCGCCGAACCCGCAAGGCCGACTCGGCCGCGCCCAAGAGATCGCGGCACTCACCGGATTCTTGGTCAGCGACGAGGCCGGGTACATCAACGGCGCTGATATTCCTGTCGACGGGGGCATCACCGGCACCCACTGAGAAGCCGCGCAGCGACGGTCAGCTACCCGGCAGCTCGCGCACGGCGCCACGATCGGCCGAGGTCGCCATGGCGGCATACGCCCACAGCGCCTTGCTGACGACCCGCTCACGACTCTTGGGCTGCCACGGCTGGTCGGCGGCCTGCATCTCCTCGCGACGACGCTGCAACTCCGCGTCGTCGACCTGCAGAGACAGGATCCGCTTGGGAACGTCGATCAGGATCATGTCACCGTCGCGCGCCAAGCCGATCGCGCCACCGGCCGCGGCCTCCGGTGAGACGTGCCCGATGCACAACCCACTGGATCCGCCCGAGAAGCGACCATCGGTGACCAGGGCGCACTTCTTGCCCATGCCGGTCCCCTTCATGAACGCGGTCGGGTGCAGCATCTCCTGCATGCCGGGGCCGCCGGCCGGGCCTTCGTAGCGCACCACGAGGACCTCACCAGGCTGGATGATCTTGTTGAGGATGACGTTGACCGCGTCCTCCTGCGACTCGACGACTCGCGCGGGACCCTGGAAGTGCCAGAGGTCCTCATCGACGCCCGCCGTCTTGATGACGGCGCCGTCGACCGCGAGATTGCCGCGCAGGATGGCCAGGCCACCTTCGGTCGTGTAGGCGTGCTCCTTGTCGTGGATGCAGCCGTTCTCGGCGTCGGTGTCCAGCTCGGACCAGACGTTCTCGGTCGAGAAGGGTTCGACGGTGCGCACGCCGCCGGGCGCCGCGTGGAAGAGCTCCAGTGCCTCGTCGGTGGCCTTACCGGAGCGGATGTCCCAGTCGTCCAGCCACTGTTCGAACGACGGCGAATGCACTGTGCTGACGTCGGTTTCGAGCAGGCCCGCACGACGCAATTCACCGAGGATGGCCGGTATGCCGCCCGCGCGGTGGACGTCCTCCATGTGGAAGAACGAGTTCGGCGCGACCTTGGCCAGGCAGGGCACCCGACGACTGATCTCGTCGATCATGGCCAGGTCGAAGTCCTTGACCTCACCTTCCTGAGCCGCGGCGAGGATGTGCAGCACGGTGTTGGTGGACCCGCCCATCGCGACATCCAGTGCCATCGCGTTGCGGAAAGCCGCCGACGTCGCGATGTTGCGCGGCAACACCGAGTGGTCGTCGTCGTGGTAGTAGCGCTTGGCCAGGTCGACCACGACCGAGCCGGCGCGCTCGAACAGGCTGCGCCGGAACGCATGCGTCGCCAGCGTCGAGCCGTTGCCCGGCAACGCGAGGCCGAGTGCCTCGGTCAGGCAGTTCATCGAGTTGGCGGTGAACATCCCCGAGCAACTGCCGCAGGTGGGGCAGGCGGAGTTCTCGATCGCGGCCAGCGCGTCCTCATCGACATTTTCATCGGCCGAAGCGGAGATCGAGGTGATCAGGTCCGACGACGGGTGGACCACACCGTTGACCGAGACCGTCTTGCCGGCCTCCATCGGGCCACCGGACACGAACACGGTCGGGATGTTGAGTCGCATCGCGGCGTTCAGCATGCCCGGCGTGATCTTGTCGCAGTTGGAGATGCACACCAGCGCGTCGGCGGTATGTGCGTTGACCATGTATTCGACCGAGTCCGCGATGATCTCGCGGCTGGGCAGCGAGTAGAGCATGCCGCCGTGGCCCATCGCGATGCCGTCGTCGACCGCGATGGTGTGGAATTCACGCGCCACCCCGCCGGCCGCACGCACTCCCTCGGCGACGATCTCGCCCATGTTCTTCAGGTGCACGTGACCGGGCACGAACTGGGTGTATGAATTCGCAATCGCGACGATCGGCTTGCCGAAATCGCTGTCGGTCATGCCGGTTGCACGCCAGAGCGAGCGAGCGCCCGATGCTGCACGACCGACCGTGGTTGTCCGAGACCTCAGTTCTGGCATGGCCCCAGACTACGACTCCTGTCCACGGATTGGGACAGGAGTCCCATTACTCGGACGCGCGTGCTGTGTGCACCGAAACCAGCCGCCCCGTGCCCGGCCCGAGCTTCTTCCAGGGGACGCTGATCTCCAGGACCGCCGCCGTGCAGGTCGGCCAGTCGTCTTCGAACGACGGCCCCTCCGGGTCGGCCTCGACACCCTCCGTCAACGTGGCCGCAAGACCGGGTATGCCGGGGGCGTGCCCCACGAGCGCGATCGAGTGCGACGGGGGACCTTCGTCCTCGATGACTCCGAGAAGTCGCTCGACGGAGGCGTTGTAGATGCGCTGGTCGTTCGCGACGAGCGCCCCGAGGCCGCTGCTCGCGACGATGTCCGCCCACGTCTCGCGGGTGCGAACGGCCGTCGAACACAAGACGAGGTCGGGGCGCAGCCGCTGCTCCTTGAACCATTCGCCGAGCACCTTCGCATCGGCATGTCCACGGTCCGTGAGCGGCCGGTCATGGTCGGTCCCGGTGCCGGGATCGGCCGCCTTGGCGTGCCGGACGAGAATCAGCTGACGGATGGCTGAGGTCATGCCCCAAGCATTTCATCTCGACCCGGTGGCGACGACGTTCCGCAACGGCGCGCCCGCGGCGAACTGTGCGAGCTCCTCGCGCAGCAGCCGCAGCGCCCTCGGCTCGAACGCAGTTGACGCCCCTCCGACGTGCGGCGTGATGAGCACGCCGTCGGTGTGCCACAAGGGATGCGCGGGTGGCAACGGTTCGGGATCGGTCACGTCCAGGGCAGCTCGCACCTGTCCCGCAGCGCATGCCTCGACGAGGGCATCGGTGTCGACGATGCCGCCACGAGCGACATTGACCAGCAGCGAGTTTCGCGGCATACGGGCCAGGAAATCCGCATCGACCAAGTGATGAGTGGCTTCAGTAAGCGGGAGGATGAGGAAGACGACATCGTGCTCCGGCAACAGCGCGGGCAACTCGTTGATGCCGTGGACCTGCTCGACCAGGTCGTCCCCCGCGCGTGCCTTGGACGCCACGGCCGTGACCGAAACCTCCATCGCCAGCAGGCGTTTCGCGATCGCGACACCGATCGAGCCATACCCGATGATCAGCGCGTGCCGGTCGGCGAGCGACGGCATACCGGCCAGCCGCAACCACTCGCCATCGCCTTGTGCACGCACCGCCTGCGGTATGCCGCGCTGCGCGGCGATCGCCAGCCCCACCGCGAGCTCCGCGGTCGACGTGTCGTGAATGCCCCGCCCGTTGGCGAGTTCGACGCCGGCCGGCAGGTAGGGCACCGCGTGCTCGAATCCGGCCGTCACCAGCTGCACCGCACGCAACTGCGGCAGCTCCGCCAGCCGAGCCAGCCGCTTCGGATTGCTCATGTATGGCGGCACGACCACCGCGATGTCGCCACGCGGCGGAGCATCCGTCATGTCCCACAGCACCGGCTCGAGGCCCTCGACATCCGCGAGCGCAGCAACCCAGTTTTCCTCCGGCAGCGACACGATCACCATGTGCTGAACCTAATCGGGGCCCGGCGATCGCAGCGACGGCGGGTCAGCCGACCGGCCTCATGCAGGGTCGACGGTCTTCACCATGACGCAGTTCTTCAGCCCTTTGGGTCGGTCGTAGGTGAAGCCGAGCCGCTCGTAGAGACCGCGGGTGCCGTTGTAGAGGAACGACGAGGACATCTTCTTGGTCTGGCCGGTCAGGTCGTGCGGATAGCTCTCCACCCGCCCGCCGCCGGCCTGCGCGATGAGGTCGAGTGCACCGGTGATCGCCAGCTCCGTCATGCCCTGCCGCCGGTGGCGCTTGTCGACGAAGACGCAGGTGATCCGGTAGTCGGGGTCGGCAGTCTTGGTGGCGTCATACTGCTTGCGGTGGTGCAGGGTGGGCAGCTCGCCGGGGGTGCCGTACTCAGCCCACGCGATCGCCTCGTCGCCGTCCATCACCAGCGCTGCATGCGCCTCGCCCCGCTCGACATACGCCTTCTTCAGCGCCCGGTTGGCCTCTGCGCCTTGACCCCTCTCGGGCCCGTCCGGGTGGAACCAGATGCACCAGCAGCCCCCGAAGATGCCGTTGTGTCGCTGCACCATCGCATCGAACGCAGGCCAGGTCTCCGGGCTGAGCGGCGCGATCGTGTATGACGACTCGATAGCCATGCCAAATCACGCTACGCCGATAACGCCGCCCTCGTGCCGAGACGAAGGTGACCTCCGAGCCCAACTCGTCCGAACACTGACGACCACGGGACCAGTCACCAAGGCGACGCACGAGGGCGTCGGCTGCGTCGTCGGCCCTGGCCTATGCAGCGAAGTGGAGCGCTAGCGGAACGAAGCGGAGTGAGTCAGGGACGGCGGCGTAGCCGGCGCCATACCAAGGTGACCAGGGCACTCGAAAGTTCAACAGTGCCAAGGGGTTTCGATACGGCCTCCGCTAGCGCTCCGGCCTACTCAACCACCTTAGACGGCCTCCGCTAGCGCTCCGGCCTACTCAACCACCTTGGTTGGTCAGCTTGGCGAGGATCAGCTCGCGGGCCTTGGCTGCGTCGGCCTGGCCCTTGAGCTCCTTCATCACCTGACCGATGAGCGCGCCGGCGGCATTGAGTTTGCCCTCGCGAACCTTGGCGGCGATCGGCTCGTTGGCGGCGATGACCTTGTCGACCGCGGCTTCGAGAGCACCGTCGTCCTGGACCAGCTCCAGCCCGCGGGCGTCCGCGACCGCGGTGGGCGAACCCTCACCGTCGATGACGCCTTCGAGGACCTGGCGGGCCATCGAGTCGTTCAGGCGGCCGCTCTTGACCAGGCCGTCGAGCTCGGCGACATACGCGGGGGTGACGTTGAACTCGTCGACCGACTTCTCCTCGGCGTTGGCGCGTCGGGCGAGCTCACCGGTCCACCACTTGCGGGCGCCGGGAGCGGTCGCGCCGGCCGCGACGCTGGCTTCGATCAGGTCGAGCGCACCGGCGTTGATGACGTCGCGCATCTCCAGATCGCTGTAACCCCAGTCGGATTGCAGCCTGTTGCGGCGCTGCACGGGGGTTCGGGGAGTGTGCCCCGCAACTCCTCGACCAACTCAGCTGCCGGAGCCACCGGCACCAGGTCGGGCTCCGGGAAGTAGCGGTAGTCGTCGGCGTCCGACTTCGGGCGGCCCGCGGTGGTGACGCCGGTGTCCTCGTGCCAGTGCCGGGTCTCCTGGGTGATCGACCCGCCATCGTTCAGGATCGCGGCCTGTCGGCTGATCTCATAACGGACGGCCCGCTCGATGGAGCGCAGCGAGTTGACGTTCTTGGTCTCGGTGCGGGTGCCGAGCTTTTCGGTGCCGATCGGGCGTAGCGACAGGTTGGCGTCGCAGCGGACCGAGCCCTGCTCCATCTTCACGTCGCTGATGCCGAGCGCCTTGACGAGGTCGCGCAGCGTGGCGACATACGCCTTGGCGATCTCCGGCGCGCGCTCCCCGCGCCCTCGATCGGCTTGGTGACGATCTCGATGAGGGGTATGCCGGCCCGGTTGAAGTCGACGAGGGAGTATTCGGCACCCTGGATGCGTCCGGTCGCGCCGCCGACGTGCAGCGACTTTCCGGTGTCCTCCTCCATGTGGGCGCGCTCGATCTCCACACGGAACGTCTCGGTGCCCTTGCCGGAAGCGGCCGGGATCTCGACGTCGAGGTAACCCTCGAAACAGATCGGCTCGTCATACTGGCTGGTCTGGAAGTTCTTCGGCATGTCCGGATAGAAGTAGTTCTTCCGGGCGAACCGGCACCAGGACGCGATGCTGCAATTGAGTGCCAGGCCGAGGCGGACCGCGGACTCGACGGCTTTGCCGTTGACGACCGGCAGGGCACCCGGCAGACCGAGGCAGACCGGGCAGACCTGGGAGTTCGGCTCGGCGCCGAATCCGGTGGCGCACCCGCAGAACATCTTGGTCGCGGTGTTGAGCTCGACGTGCACCTCGAAACCCATCACCGGGTCGTATGTCGCGAGTGCCTCGTCGTAGTCGACGACTGCGTCAGTCATCAGTTGCCCGCCTTTGCTGTCAGTGCCGGGGCTTGAGCCAGGATCGGGGCGCCCCACTTCTCGTGCAGCGCCGCCTCGAGGGCCGCGGCCACGCGATAGAGCCGGTCGTCCTTGGTGGCCGGCGCGAGGATCTGGAAACCGCTGGGCAGTCCGTCCTCGGCCGCGAGACCGTTGGGGATCGAAATGCCAGGAACGCCAGCGAGGTTCGCCGGGATGGTGGCGACGTCATTGAGATACATGGCCATCGGGTCGTCGAGCTTCTCGCCGAGTTTGAACGCCGTGGTCGGCGCGGTTGGCGTCACCAGCACGTCGACCTTCTCGTATGCCGCTGCGAAGTCGCGGGCGATCAGGGTGCGAACCTTCTGCGCCGTGCCGTAATAGGCGTCGTAATAACCGGACGACAGTGCGTAGGTGCCCAGGATGACGCGACGCTTGACCTCGTCACCGAAACCGGCCTCTCGCGTGGCGGCCATGACCTGCTCGGCACTCGGGCTGTCGACGCCCTCGGGGCCGACCCGCAGGCCGTAACGCATCGCGTCGAAGCGCGCCAGGTTGGAGCTGGCCTCGCTCGGCATGATCAGGTAGTAGGCAGCCAGGCCTTTCTCGAAACTGGGGCACTCCACCTCCACGACCTCGGCGCCGCGATCGACGAGCAGCTGCACCGACTCCTCGAAGAGCTGCTTGACGCCCGGTTGGAAACCTTCGCCCGAAATGCCTTTGATGACACCGATTTTCATGCCCGACACGTCAGCCTGACGCGCGGCTTCGACCACCGGCGGCACCGGCGCGTCGATGGATGTGGAGTCCATGACGTCGTGTCCGCCGATGACCTCGTGCAGCAACGCGGCGTCGAGCACCGAGCGGGTGCACGGTCCGGCCTGGTCCAGGGAGCTGGCCAGCGCGATGAGGCCGTAGCGGGACACCCCGCCATACGTCGGCTTGGTGCCGACCGTGCCGGTGACCGACGCGGGCTGGCGGATGGAACCGCCGGTGTCGGTGCCGATCGCCAGCGGCGCTTCGAAGGCGGCGACGGCCGCCGACGAGCCACCGCCGGACCCGCCCGGCGTGCGGTCGAGATCCCACGGGTTGTGCGTCGGGCCGTATGCCGAGTGCTCGGTCGAGCTGCCCATGGCGAACTCGTCCATGTTGGTCTTGCCGAGGATCGGCATACCGGCCTCGCGCAACTTGGTGACGATGGTGGCGTCATACGGGGGAATCCAGCCCTGCAGCATCTTGCTGCCGGCCGTGGTCTCCAGACCCTTGGTGGCCACGATGTCCTTGACCGCGATCGGCACGCCGGCGAGCGGGCCGAGCTTCTCCCCGGCGGCGCGTGCCTCGTCGACGGCCTTCGCCGTCGCGAGCGCTCCCTCGGCGTCGACCTGCAGGAAGGCGTGAATGTCGCCGTCGACCGCGGCGATGCGGTCGAGGTGCGCCTGGGTGACCTCCACCGATGTGGTGGCACCGCTGGCGAGCGCGTCGGCGATTTCGGCAGCCGTGAGCCGGGTGTAGTCAGTCATCGTCTCGACTCTCAGTCCTCGTCCAGGATGCGCGGCACGGCGAATCGCTCGGCCTGCGCGTGCGGTGCAGCGGCGAGCGCCTGCTCGGGTGTCAGGCTCGGCCGGACCTCGTCCGCCCGCGTGACGTTCTCCAACGGCAGCGGGTGCGACATCGGCGGGATGTCATCGGTGGCGATCTCGCCGACAGTGGCCACGAACCCGACGATCTGGTCCAACTGGCCAGCAAGCCGATCGAGCTCGGCATCGGTGAGTTGTATGCGGGCGAGCATGGCGACGTGGGCTACCTCGTCGCGGGACAGGTCAGACATGGCAATCAGTCTATTTCGCGCCACTCGGCACATTTCCTCCGGCTTGCCTTCGATGCCGGATACGTTCAGGCACCACACTGGAGACACGCAGTGATACAACTTGATAGCAGAACGAAGTATCCGTGAAGTCGACGCCGAGGAGGCGCTCATGCCAGGCATCACCATTTCGTCCGCTTACGGCGCGGGAGGTGGAGTCGTCGCTCCCCGCGTCGCCGAGCGACTCGGCTTCGCGATGCTGGATCGGGCGATCAGCGCTCGGGTCGCCGGGGAGCTGCAGATCTCACTCGAGGAAGCGCAGGAGGGCGAGCGGAAGCTCAGCTTCGCCGACCGCTTCTTCCGCAACCTGGCCCCGCTGGCCGACACGATCAGTGGGGGCGCTGCCATCGCGGCCGCCGATGGTGCGGCGGCTGAGGAATTCCGGACCGAAGCGAACAAGATCATGTGCGAGTCGCTGACCGACGGCGCCGTCATCCTCGGCCGCGGCGGGGCCGCGGCACTGCAGGACCGCACCGACGTGCTGCGGATCCGGCTCTACGGGAGTCCCGAGGAGCGGGTCAAGGCGGCGGTGAGGTTCGGCGTGGCGGGGGCGCGGATGCGGCGGAGGAGGATCTGCCGAATGTCGACGCGGCCCGCGCGAAGTACGTGCAGCACCTCTATGGCCGGGACATCGACGACCCGACGCTCTATCACCTGCAACTCAACACGCCGCTGCTCGAACTCGACCAGTGCGTCACCATGATCGTCGACGTCTACCGGGCGTTCGCTGCCGACGGAAGCAGTTCGGCCGACGCACCGACCTACGCCCCAGACGCGGACTGAGCGGGTGGCGACGGACGAGCAGCTTCACCTCAATCGGTCCCGTGCAGAGTCATTCGGGGCGGTTGCAGCGGAGTATGACGAACACCGTCCGACATACCCCGATGCTCTGATCCGGCAGGTGCTGGACGCACCGACTACTGGGAGGCAGCCCGCCGAAGTGCTCGACGTGGGTGCCGGCTCCGGCATCGCGGCTCGACAGTTGCGTGATGGCGGTGCGAAAGTGCTTGCCGTCGAACCGGATTCGGACATGGCGTCAGTCGCGGCCGCGAGCGATTTGTCGGTCGAGGTGGCGAACTTCGAGGAGTGGGATCCGACCGGGCGGCACTTCGACCTGGTGACCTTCGCGCAATCGTTCCACTGGGTCGACCCCGAGACCGCGGCGCGCAAGGCCTGGGACGTGCTTCGTCCCGGTGGCGCACTGGCGCTCTACTGGAATCGCTTCACCGAGCTCGACCCGCCGCGTGACCGCGTCACTGAGGTCGACGAGCGGCACCTCGCCGCAGTGCCCAGTGCCCGGCCGTCCGAGCATCGCGAGGGTTCGGTTGACGGTCTCCTGCAGGGGATCGGATTCACCGTCGAGAGTCGTACCTTTCCCGAGGAACGACGCATGACCAGCGACGCGTGGCTCGACCTGATCTTCACGTACTCGAGGTATCTGGTGCTAGACGAGACCACTCGTGCTGAGGTTCGCGCCGAACTTGCTGCGCTGGTCGGCCCGGACGGTGTCCGCATCGAGAACGACGCGCTCCTGGTGCTGGCCCGCAAGCCTGCCTGAGCCGACGGCTTCCCGGCCTGCAGATGGTGCGGGCGGCACCGCGCACGATCTGCCGGACGGGCGTGGTGTCGGTCGGGTTGCGGATCCCCGGTCCTGCGGATGGTGCGGTATGGCGCACGTCCTGCTGGTCGCAACGGAGTTTCGTGCCGTCTCGTGATTCCGGGCCTGCAGAGAGTGCGGGCGGCCTCGCGCACGATCTGCCGGCCGGAATGGATCCCGCTGCCGGTCGAACGGATCCCGCAGGCGGTCCCTGGCCTCCCGCACTAGCCTTGCCCGCATGGCGACCAAGGCTGAACCCACGACCGTCGAATGCACCGCGCACACCGAACTCATCGCCGATCGGATGATCGTCCGACTCCCCGATGACGCGAGTGCGGCGCTCCCCTCGCGTGGTCAGATCGCGGCGACGGTGACTGTGGATGGCGCGCCATACCCGACGGTGATCGAGCCCGACGGTCGGCGCGGGCACTGGATCCCGATCGACGACGGCTTGCGTAGCGAGCTCGACCTCGCAGGCGGCGCCACCGTGGAGCTGGAGATCGAGCCGACCAAGGAGTGGCCGGAACCCGATGTCCCGGAAGACTTTTCGGCTGCGCTCGCCGACGCGAGCGATCTGACCGAGACGTGGCAGGACATCACGCCGATGGCGCGCTGGGAATGGGTCCGTTGGATCAACGCAACGAAGAATCCGGTGACCCGCGACCGCCGCGTCGAGGTCGGCGTGTCCAAGCTGCGATCCGGCAAGCGCCGCCCGTGTTGCTTCGACCTGTCGTCATGCACCGACCCGGAGGTGGCCAAGAGCGGCAAGCTCGTCGAACCCGAGTAGGCCGCGGGTCCGACACGAAGCAGCGCACAATGGAGCCATGAGCGCGGACCCCATCTCCAGCGACGACACCACCCGCTGCTGGTGTTGCGGCAACACCGTCGATCCCGACCGAATGGTCAGACTCGGCCGGCACCCTGAAGCGCGACTATGCCTGCAGTGCGCGCACTTCGCACACCAGCAGGCGTTGCGGATCGAAGACCGAGAAAAGCGCGGGCCGACCGTGTTTGCCCGCGACACGCTCCGCAACTTGCGCGGCGAGGTAATGCGTCGGGGACTTCACCAGAACAAGTTCATCGGCGGCTGGCTGCGCAGGCTCGGCAAGCATCTTCCGTAGCCATGAGGATCAACGTCTCCCGAAGGGCTGACTGTATGGCGAACGCGGCTCAGTGCGACACGGCTTGCAGCACGATGCCCGTCGGCATACTGACCAACAGGATGACCACGACGACCCGCATGGCCCACAGCAACCAGTTCGACGGAGCGTGCGCCAGCGCCCGCAGGACCAGCATCAGTGTTGCGATCAGCGGCAGACAACCCAGGTAGAGCACGATCGGGACGTCCAGCAGCGTCCCCGCGACCACCAGTGCATTGCCGGCGTTCCAGCAGCACAGCTCCGCCAGCCGGACCTTCGCCGATGTCGCGCCTTCGGTCAGCACGGCCTGGCCAAGGCCGATAAACCCCTGAGCCACCCCGGCAACGAGGACGACGTAGGCGACGGCCCAACTGCTGTGATAGCTCGCCGTCGGTGCGGCCGCCGCGGAGACGAAGCCACCGACGATAACCAGCCCGAGACCGATGACGACGAAGGGCGCAGCGGCCCTTCCGGTCGACGAAACAGGCCAAATCCCAGGCGTACTCACATCATTGAACCTAAGACACGGACCTGATGCGTCCGCCTCGGGTCGGGTTCGAAATGAGATTGGCGTGTGTGGCATGCGTCATCCACCGAAGGTCAGCGGGTGTCGTGAGAGAGCACCGTCAGGACATCCGTTGACCTCTCATGAGGCGGCACGCACGAAGTCCGCCGTGATGTCGAGGTGACCGCGGTGTTGGGCGAGCTCTTCGTAGACGTGCATCAGCACACCGCCTTGAGTGCGCACCTCGTCGGGATCCATGCTCCGCTCGCTCATCCTCCCGCGCGGGGCTGCGTCGCCGTCGAATCCCTGTATGTCGGAACGGAATGCCGCTCGCTGCTGCTCCACGAGCGCCACCAGCTCGTCGACCGTTCCGGAGGACGTGAACTCCGCGAGACGATCACGCGTGATCGGCCGGTCTGCCAGCACCTGACCGCCCCAGAACTCCAGGACACCGCAGCAGTGCCGCACGATCTGGTATGCCGTGTTGCCGCCCGGCAGACCTGTCTCCGTGTTCGTCAAGTCGTCGCCCAGCTCGCGGAGGGTTGCCGTCATACCGTTCAGCGCGCGGTCGACGTGGATCAGCACGACGTCCAGCGGGACTGCTTCGCTCATCTGAAACTCCTTGTGCTCGTTCGTAATTCGTGGAGCCGACCTCGAGACGGTCGCTCGTCCCTCACGACCTCCTCGGCCACCTCGGCAGATCAACTCGACCACAGATCGCTCCAGCCAACCACCGATGAGGGCGAGTCACCCGGGTGCCGAGGTGGTTGTCCGGCCGAACCTGTGGAACGAAACGGAGCGTTAGCGGAGTGAAGTGGAGGGCGTTCGGCCGGGCAGCCGCCTCGACACCCAACCAGGGTGACAACACGAGGCAGCGTGTCCTCGAGACGTCGGTCTCGATACACCTCCCCCGCTTCGCTCCTCCGGCACTCGACCAACTTGAGGTGACAACACGAGGCAGCGTGACCTCAAGACGTCGGTCTCGATACACCTCCCCCGCTTCGCTCCTCCGGCACTCGACCAGCTTGAGGTGCTACTCAACCCGCAGCATTCGGTGGGCCGGTTTCGAGGAGCTCCTCGAAGCCCTCCTCGTCGAGCGTCGGCACGCCGAGCTGCTCGGCCTTTTCGGCTTTGGTGCCGGCGTTGGCGCCGAGGACGACATACGAGGTCTTCTTCGACACCGAGCCGGCCGCCTTGCCGCCGCGCGCGATAATCGCTTCCTTGGCCGAGTCGCGACTGAACCGCTCGAGCGAGCCGGTCACGACGATCGTCAGTCCAGTCAGCGTCTGCACTACCGACTCGTCGCGCTCGTCGGCCATCCGCACACCGTCCTGCGCCCAGCGTTCCACGATCTGCCGGTGCCAGTCGACCTCGAACCAGTCGATGACGGCCTGCGCGATGACTCCGCCGACGCCGTCGGACGCAGCCAACTCCTCGACGCTCGCCGCCCGGATCGCCTCGATCGACCCGAATTCGGTCGCGAGGGCTCGCGCCGCGGTCGGTCCGACGTGCCGGATCGAGAGGCCGACGATGACCCGCCAGAGCGGCTGCTCCTTGGCTGCCGAGAGGTTGTCGAGCAGCCGAACACCGTTGGCGGACAACACCTTCCCGTCGACGATGTCGTCCTCGGAATCGGTCTTCTTCGCCGCACGCGTGTAGAGCGGCACTCGCACCAGCTGCTCGCGGGTCAGCCGGAAGAGCGTCGACTCGTCCGTGATCACGTCGGACTCGAGCAACGCGACCGCGCCCTCCCAGCCGAGCGCCTCGATGTCGAAAGCGCCCCGCCCGGCGAGGCTGAAGAGCCGCTCGCGCAACTGCGATGGACAGGTGCGGGAGTTGGGACACCGGATGTCCTTGTCGCCGTCCTTCTCGTAGGCGAGTTCCGTGCCGCACGACGGACAGTGCGTCGGCATCTCGAACTCCCGCTCGCTGCCGTCGCGCAGGTCGGCGACCGGCCCCAGGATCTCGGGTATGACGTCACCGGCCTTGCGCAGCACCACGGTGTCGCCGATCAACACGCCCTTGCGCTTGACCTCGAAAGCGTTGTGCAGCGTGGCATTTGCGACCGTGGAGCCCGCCACGACCACCGGCTCCATCACCGCGAACGGCGTGACCCGACCGGTGCGCCCGACGTTGACCTCGATGTCCAGCAGCTTGGTGTTGACCTCCTCGGGCGGGTACTTGTAGGCGATCGCCCAGCGCGGCGCACGCGACGTCGAGCCGAGCGCGCGCTGCACCGGCACCTCGTCGACCTTGACCACGACGCCGTCCAACTCGTGCTCGACGGAATGCCGGTTGGCGCCGGCCCACTCGACATACTTCTGCACCTTGGCGGCGGAGTCGACGACCTTGTAGTGGGTCGAGACCGGCAGGCCCCACTCCCGCAGCAGGTCATAAGCCTGCGACTGGCGCTGTATGTCGAAGCCCCGGCGAGCGCCGATGCCGTGCACCAGCATCCGCAGCGCGCGACTCGCGGTGACCCGTGGGTTCTTCTGCCGCAACGACCCGGCGGCGGTGTTGCGCGGGTTGGCGAACGGCGGCTTCCCCGACTCGACGAGCGCGGCGTTGAGCTGCTCGAAGTCGGCCATACCCATGAAGATCTCGCCGCGAACCTCGACCAGCTCCGGGACGTTGTCGCCCGACAACCGGTGCGGAATCCCTTGCACCGTGCGGACATTGGAGGTGACGTCCTCACCGGTCGTGCCGTCGCCGCGGGTCACACCACGCACCAGCCGGCCATTCTCATAGGTGAGGTTGATCGCCAGGCCGTCGATCTTCAGCTCGCACAAGAAATGCAGCGGTTGGTCGCCGACCTCCCGCTCCACCCGCGCGATCCAAGTGGCCAGCTCGTCGGCACTGAAGACGTTGTCCAGACTCAGCATTCGCTCGGCGTGCTTGACCGCGGTGAAGTCGGTGTTGAAGATCGCTCCGCCGACCTGTTGGGTCGGGCTGTCCGGACTGCGCAACGCCGGGAACTCGTCCTCGATCGCGTTGAGCCGCTTCATCAGCGCGTCATACTGACCGTCGCTGATCGTCGGCGCGTCGCGGACGTGGTAGGCGAACTGGTGACCGCGGGCCTCCTCAGCTAGGTCGGTCCACTCGTGCCGCGCTTCTGCCGGTATGCCGTCGGTCTCGCTCACCCGCCCAATCCTGCCGTATGTCACCGACAACCCGCCGACCAGCGCGCGACACAGCCGCCCTCATCGTCGAGAGGCTCACATACGCTTCGAGAGGCTCAGATAATCAAGCCGCGTAGGGCAAAGTTTCTGAGCCTCTCGATACTCTTCTGAGCCTCTCGGCGAGGGGGAGTAAGCGGGTCGCCTACTGTTCCACCACGTCGCGTATGGCGTGCGCAGCGTCGACCGTGAGACGGCCGATTCGCGAGGCGTCAGCCGGCGAGAGTCCGGCCAGTCCGCATGCGGGCGTGACGACGACCTGCTCCAGGAGGGCCGGCTCCAGGCCCACCCGGTGCCACTGCTCCACGAAGGGATCGACGTGGTCGCGCGGGTGCCGCGCCGTCGATCCGGTCGGCACGAGGCCGGCCCACAACCGCCGCCCGGACTCAACCAGCTCGGCGATGCCGTCCCACTGCGCGGTCCGCACCAGAGAGGTGTCGAGCGCGAGCTCGAGACCGTCCACCTGACGCACCAGCGGCACTGGCACGTCAGCGGCGCAGCAGTGCATCACCTGCGAATCTGCCTGACCAGCAACGGTTTCCGTCACGCGAGTCAGTCCATCACGCGCGAAGTTGCCATCGACAGCCCGCAGGCTGCCGAAGCCGGAGACCGTGGGCAGGCGGCCGGCCAGCACGGCCGGCAGCCCCGGCTCGTCCCACTGCACGGTCACCCGCGCGCCCGGCACCAGCCGCCGCACTTGGGCCACGTGCTCCGCAACGGTGTCGGCGAGCGACTGGATGACGTCACGCACCGCTCCCGGGTCGCTGACCACGCGCTCGCCACGCGGCAACGCCAGCGTCGCCACAAGCGTCCACGGACCGCATGACTGGACCTTCAGCGAGCCGGCGTAGCCGTCATACACCTCGGCGAGCACGTCGAGGTCCTCGCGCAGGAAGGCCCGTGCCCGCGACGCGTCCCGTCCTGAGCCGTCTGTCAGCCGCCAGCCGGCGGGCTGCAGGTCGACCGCGAGTCCGGTCAGTTGTGCCGCGGTGCGACCGATGAGGTCGGCGCCCGGCCCGCGTGCGGGCAACTCCACCAGGTAGGGCACGCCGCCATCGCCATACAACTCCCGGACGGCACGGGCCGCCCCCTGGACGTCGGTGCCCGGCAACGATCCGACCCCGCTGGCCACGGCGACAACGCTCACTTGTACGCAGACAGCGGCTTGTTCTTGATGCCCTTCAGCGGCTTGGTGAACGTGCCGGACGTCGCCTCCACGAAGCAGGCGGTCATCGTCGTGCCTTGCTTCCAGCCCTGCGCCCCGGTGCTGTTCGCCGCGGCGATGACATCGTTGCGACCGGCGCCGATGTACTTCTTGGCCAGCGGGACGCACTTCTGCAGGGCGCGCTGGTCGACCGTCTTGCTGCCGGGATATTTGCCGTCTGCCGTGCCGATCACGTAGCCGCCGATGGTCTCGGCCTTGTGAGGGTCGGTGCAGGGCACGATGCTCGGTGAGTCCGTCTTGCTCGGTCGCTCCTTGGTGCAGATCCGGTAGTCGACGTAGCCCTTGTCCTTGATGCGATTCTTCAAGGCGTAGCTGATCTCCTGGTACCCGGAGTCGTCCGGCTTCGCTACCGCAGCCGCGCAGACGATCTGATGGGCGGCATCGGAATCCACCACCGTCGGCACCGGCTGGTCGAGGATCCGTGAGAACGCTGCGCTGGGTTCACCGACATACTTCGCCAGCTCGTTGTTGCAGGTCCAGGTGCGCAGCACACCGCGCTTGATGATGTCGTTGGCGTCCTTGGACGTCTTGACGATCGACATGACCTCCAGCTTGTGCTGCTGGTCGCACGGCGTGACCTGCCAGTTCTGGGTGTCATTGAGACACTGGCCCACCTTGAACGCCGCGGGCGCTCCGGCGGTGCTGGTGCTCGACGTGGGTCCCGAGGACGGACTCGTGGACGACGAACTGGTCTCGGAGGTTGGCGCGGCCGATGACGTCGTCGTCTGTGGCGGCGGCGTGACCGCCGGCGAACTGCTTCCCCGCACGCGGTGAGGCCCAAGCACAAGGTGCCGATGGTGGCGACAGCCAACAGTGGTCGAGTCGTACGGTGGTCGGTCATAGCCATGCGAGATCCCTCGTTGTTCCCTGTGATCGGCGGTAACGATAGCCGGTGGCACCTCCGGCTTCCTACACCTGACGATTCCGGGCGCGGATCGGTTGCATCGGGACCCAGCGCAGGAGTGGGCTCGGTAGCGAAGCTCAGGCGCGGGCTGTGGCGGTGATCGTCGCGGATCCGACGACCCTGGTGCCGTCATACAGAACGACCGACTGGCCGGGTGCGACGCCGCGTGCCCGCCGGTCCAGCCGCACAGTCACCTGGTCACCGTCAGCAACCGCCCGCCCGGCGAATTCCTCACCGTGCGCACGCAATTGGGCTCCAACCGCGAGCTCACCCGTCGGCGCATCCCCGCACCAGCGGGCGTGCTCACCCACCACCACGTCGATGCCCAGCAGGTCCTCGGTGCCGACCACCACAGTGTTGGAACGCGGCTGCACGTCCACCACATAGCGCTTCGCGCCATCGTCGCGCGGCACCTTCAGGCCGAGGCCGCGGCGCTGGCCGACCGTGTAGGCGAACGCCCCCTGGTGCTGCCCGACGACGTCGCCGTCGGTGTCGACGATGTCACCGGGCTGCTCCCCCAGGCGCCGTGTCAGCCAGCCCTTGGTGTCGCCGTCGGCGATGAAACAGATGTCGTGGCTGTCCGGCTTCTTGGCGACCGAGAACCCGCGCGCGGCGGCTTCCTCACGGATCTGCGGCTTCGTCGTGTCACCCAGCGGGAAGAACGAACGAGCCAGCTGATCGGCGTCCAGCACGCCCAGCACGTAGGACTGGTCCTTGGCCATGTCGACCGCTCGGTGCAACTCCCGGCCGTGCGCGCCCTCGACGATCTGGGCGTAGTGACCGGTCGCGACCGCGTCGAAACCGAGTGCGAGCGCCTTGTCCAGCAACGCCGCGAACTTGATCCGCTCGTTGCAGCGCAGGCACGGGTTGGGTGTGCGACCGGCCGTGTATTCGGCGACGAAGTCCTCGACCACGTCCTCCTTGAACCGCTGCGCCATGTCCCAGACGTAGAACGGTATGCCGACCCGGTCGGCCACCCGGCGGGCGTCTCCCGCGTCCTCGATGGTGCAGCAGCCGCGCGCGGATTCCCGCAGGGTTGCTGCGGATTGGGACAGGGCGAGGTGCACGCCGACGACCTCGTGACCGGCGTCGACCATCCGGGCGGCCGCAACCGCCGAGTCGACACCACCGCTCATGGCTGCGACGACCCGCATCAGCGACCGCTCCTGCTCGCCGAACGTGCCCGGCGGGCGCGGTCGACCGCGGCCGGCAGCGCGTCCAGGAAGGCGGCGACGTCAGCATCGGTGGAGGTGTGGCCGAGGGTGAGGCGCAACGCGCCACGCGCGTCGTCCTCGGTGATGCCCATGGCCAGCAGGACGTGACTGGGTTGTGGCACACCCGCCTGGCAGGCCGAACCGGTCGAGCACTCGATGCCGGCAGCATCGAGCAGGTAGAGCAACGAGTCACCGTCGCATCCGGGAATGCGCAGGTGTGCGTTGCCCGCGAGCCGCGCGGTGACGTCGCCGACCTCGTGTGAGCCGGTCACCTCGATGTCCAGGCCGAGGTCCAGCGCACCGCCAATCAGCTTGTCGCGCAACGCAGCCAGCTTCTCCTGCTCTTGTGGAAGCTCCTGGGTCGCAAGGGTGGCCGCCACCGCCATACCTCTGATGCCTGGGGTGTTGAGCGTGCCGCTGCGCAGCTGGCGTTCCTGGCCACCGCCGTGTGTGAGAGGCATCAGCCTGGCGTCGCGGCGCGCGATCAGCACGCCGACTCCCTGTGGCCCGCCGAACTTGTGGGCGCTCGCCGTCAGCAGGTCGGCACCGGAGGCGGTGAAGTCGACGGGCACCTGGCCGACCGCCTGGACGGCGTCGGTGTGCATGGGTATGCCGTGCTGGTGTGCCACGGCTGCCACCTCGGCCACCGGTTGAACCGTGCCGACCTCGTTGTTGGCCCACATCAGCGAGACCAGCGCGACCGACTCCGGATCACGCTCGATCAACTCACGCACCTGTGCCGGGTTGCTGCGTCCTGCCGCGTCGACCTCGATCCAGTCGACGACAGCACCCTCGTGATCCACCAGATACTCGACCGCGTCCAGCACGGCGTGGTGCTCGGTCGCACCGATCAGCAGCCGGTTGCGCCGCGGGTCGTCCGCACGACGCTGCCACCAGGTGCCCTTGATCGCCAGGTTGTCGGACTCGGTGCCGCCGGAGGTGAAGACGACCTCCGACGGGCCGCAGCCGAGCGCCTTCGCCAGGGCCTCACGGGACTCCTCGACGACCTTGCGGGCTGCCCTGCCTGCAGTGTGCAACGACGACGCGTTGCCGCCGGTGGCGAGTTGTTCGGCAATCGCTGTCACGACCTCCGGCCGGGTCGGAGTCGTTGCTGCGTGGTCGAGATATGCCGTGAACTTCACCCGTCAAGGGTACGCGCGGTAATGGGTGCGTCCGTTCGGCCGTGGGTGCAGCCGGCTCCAGCGGGCCGGAGGAGCACTCAGGGGCGCCAGCGTCCCGCGGTGTCACGCGGATTTGCGACACTGTGCCGTGTGTCCGCTCACACTCGTAGCTCTCGGTCCCGACCGCGCGCCCTCCTGGCCATCGCGGCGTGCGCGGCCGCCGTCACACTGACCGGCTGCAACTCGTCCGGCAGCGGCGGAGTTGCGGCCCCGGGTTCAACGGCGCCCACGTCGGCGTCCCCGACGGTCTGCTCGACGACCTCCGCCCAGCGCCTTTCAGGGGTGACCGTGCCCTTCGGCACCGCGTTCCCGACCGGATCGTCCTCCGCACTGCAAGTGAGCGCCGGTGCGCCGGAGATCAGCTCCGTCCCCTCCGGGCGGCCGGGTTTCCGCCTGGTCCAGGTGCCGATCAAGGCGAGTGTCCGCACCAACGGCACGTTCGCGGTCGACCACTCCCAATTCATCCTCGTCGACCGCGCGGGCCGGAATTGCGAACAGCCCTCGATCAATCCGCTCAGCAACGGCTTCGTGGCGCTGACCGTCGACGAGTCGCGCACCGGTGCCGGCTCGGTGGCATTCCTGGTGCCTTCCGCGACGGTGTTGGCGCAGTTGAGCGTCCGCTACCTGCCTGCGGTCGACGCCACGTCGGCCACGCTGTCCTGGCGGGACGGCGCCGCAGCTCCCTCGCCGACGAAGCCCCCGAACGGCTGTGACGGCGCGAAGGCGAAAATCTCAGGCTCCGGCAGCCTGGCCTCGTTCGGATCGTCCCTCAAGCACGGCAACGGTGTCGCCTCGACGTCGGTCCAGGCGGGCACGCCGAAGCGCCGGGCGTTCAAGCCGGGACCGACCCAGCCCAACGACGTGGATGCCATCGACGTTCGGCTGAAGGTGTCCGCCGAAGGCGCCGACGCGTTCGTCGACCGCCGATCGTTCGCGCTGGTCGACGGTTCCGGTCGGCTGTGCCGCAGCTCCGAGCTGGGCAGCCAGGGCGAGACCCTCACCAGCGCACTGGTGAAGAAGGGGCATTCCAAGGACTACACGGTGGTCTTCTGGGCACCGAAGGGGGCGCCATACACGGCCTGCGGCTGGTGGAGCTCACGACGCCAGGTGGCACCAAGGCGCAGTCGACCTGGTCGGACGCAAAGCTCACCCTGAAGCCGCTCAAGCCCTGACCTACCGGTTCCGATTGACCGGCATACGAACAGATTGAGCGGCATAGGAATCCGGTCGGATTCCTATGCCGCTCAATGAGTTGGTGCGCCGGTCAATCAGGAACCTGCACCCGAGGGGATCACCGTCAGGACTTGGCGGCCTTCACAGCGTCGGTGGCCTGCGGCAGGACGGTGAACAGGTCACCGACCACACCGAAGTCGACCAGCTCGAAGATGGGTGCTTCTTCGTCCTTGTTGATCGCCACGATCGTCTTGGACGTCTGCATCCCGGCCCGGTGCTGGATCGCACCGGAGATGCCGCAGGCGACATACAGCTGCGGACTGACCTGCTTGCCGGTCTGACCGACCTGGTTCGAGTGCGGGTACCAGCCCGCATCGACCGCCGCACGCGAGGCACCGACCGCGGCGCCCAGGGTGTCGGCGAACGCCTCCACCGGTGAGAAGTCACCGGAGGTGCCACGGCCACCGGAGACCACGATCTGCGCCTCGGTCAGCTCGGGACGACCCGACTTCGCCTTCGGCTCGCTTCCGGTGATCTTCGCGGCCTTGGCCACCTCCGACACCGTCACCTGCACCGGGACCACGGTCGCACCGGCCTGCGCAGCCGCCGGGGCGGTCGCGTTGGCCTTGACCGTCACGATCGCCGGGGACTTGGTCACCACCGCCTGGACCGTGTAGTTGGACGCGAACGCCGACTGCGTGGTCGCCACACCGCCGTCGCCCGCGGTCACGTTCGTCGCGTCGGTGATCAGGCCACCGCCGGTCTTGACCGCCAGCCGGGCAGCAGCCTCCTTGGCAACGGCACCGGTCGGCAACAGGATCGCCGCCGGCGACGCCTGCTCCGCCACCGCGGCCAACGCCTCGGCCAACGGCGCCGCCACCGCACCAGTCACCTCGGGATTGTCCACCACGTACACCTTGGCAGCACCGAACTGCGCAAGGCGCGGACGCGCAGCCGCCACGGCGCCACCGACGAAGACCGCCGACGGCTCACCCAGCCCGCGCGCGAGCGTCAACAGCTCGGCAGTGTTCTTCTTGACCTGTCCGTCGGTGTGATCGACCAGAACGAGGACTTCAGCCATGATGAATCTCCTTGCAAATCAATGTCATTGGTCGGATCAAAGCAACTTGGACTTAGCCAGGAACTCGGCCAGCTTCGTGCCGCCATCGCCCTCGTCGGTCACGATCTGCCCCTGCGCACGCGGCGGGCGAGCGGTGAACGACGTCACCTTCGTCGCGGCGCCCGCCAAACCCACCAGGCCGGCATCAACGCCGAGGTCGGCCAGCGACCACGTCTGCACCGGCTTCTTCTTGGCCGCCATGATCCCCTTGAACGAGGGATAACGCGGCTCGTTGATCTGGTCGGTCACCGACACCACCGCCGGCAGCGGCGCCTCGAACGAGTCCGACGCAGTGTCGCTGTCGCGGCGACCCCTGACCACACCATCGGCGATCTCCAGGGTCGACAACTGGGTCACCTGCGGCAGACCCAAACGCTCGGCCAGCATCGCCGGCACCACACTCATCGTGCCGTCCGTCGATGCCAAACCCATCAACACCAACTCAGGGTTGCCGTCAGCGGCCTTCTTGACCGCCTCGGCCAGCACCAGCGAGGTCGCCGGCGCGTCCGAGCCGTGGATCGCGTCGTCCAGCACGTGCACACCCTTGTGCGCACCCATCTGCAACGCCTTCTTGATCGCGTCGGCAGCGCCCTCCGGGCCGACGGTCAGGACCGTCACCTCACCATCGCCGGCTTCCACCAGCTTCAGAGCCGCTTCAACCGCGTATTCGTCAAGCTCCGACAACAAACCATCCACATTCGAACGATCCGTCGTGTTGTCCTCATTGAACGTGCGGTCAGCTTGCGCATCCGGCACGTACTTGACACAGACCACGATGTTCATGCGTCTATCGTCCTCTTCCATCAGGGTGCGAGTGTCTGACCTCAGTCAGCGTTCACGGGCGGGACGCGGGCAGCGCCCAAACCTGCGGCGATCGTATGCCGAGGCCGTTGTGCCCGATTACCCGCAGCATGCTACCCGCGAGTAACAACGGGATGCCAGGGACCCTGCAGGAAGTTGATTGCCAGGCTCAGTGGTGCCGGACCCAGATCACGATCATGCCGACGGCGGTGAGCGCGACGATGATCCATGGCGCGAGCTTGTTGAGCACGAACCGAATGGTCGTCAGCCGCTCGCCCGGTGCCACGGCATACACATCGGACCGCGAGCCGGCCGCCAGGTCGAAGACTGCGGCACCGACGGTGATCACCGCTCCGATGACGAAGACCAGCCAGGGCGGCGCGCCGACCGCGCTGTCGGCGCTCTTGGCCATGCCGGTCCAGCCCAGCAACGCGATGAACATCCCGACCAGACCGACGACGGCGACAGTGATCGCCACCAGCCGACTGCGTTCGGCCGCTTCGCTGCCCGGCGCCACCGGGACCTGATCGGTTGTCATCCTGCTCCGTCCTCAAACCACCGGGGCCGGTGGTGACGCCGAGACTAGCGTCACCACCGGCCCCGGCGGGTGTAAGTCGTTCTACTTCTACTGCTGCTGCTGCTCGTTGGCGTCGGACTGCATGGCGTTGGCCATCACCTGGGCGACGGCCGGCGGCTCGTCGGAGTTGGCGGCGTGCGGACCATCGCTGGTGACCGCCTGGTGCCACAACTGCACAGCGGTGAGCACCATCTGCGTGGTCGACTGCACGAGTGTCTTGACGTCGTCGGCCGGCGAGACCAGGTGCTCGCCGGTGACGATGAGGTTGCCGTTGGCCAGGCCGGTCTTGACGATGTTCAGGCTCAGCGAGACATCGTTGGCAGCAAGGAGCTGCTTGGTGATGTCCTGCGGGAGGTCATCGGTGATCTGCCACTGGCCGAAAATGCGCATCATCGCAGGCTCGCCGTCGACGCAGCGCACGAAGAGCTGCTGGCCCTCGACCTTGTAGCTGACGTCGCCGTCGGCGTCGAGCTCGGGGCGGAAGCCCTCCTCCTGCAGGGCGTCCATCACGCGCTTCTGCAGCTGGCCGTCGCCGGCCGGGGCGGATGGCGCCGAGGCGGGCGGGGCGAAGTTGGGCAAAGAAGTCGGATCTGTCATGTGACCCACGCTACTTCACGCGCTCGGCACAGAAAACTTCATGGGGTGAGGGTCGGGTACCAGCGAAGTTCGAAGCGAGGAACAAGCCGAGAACTTCGTGTGGTGGCTACGCTCCCGGGGTGTCTGAATCACTGATTGCCACTGCACGCACCTCTCCCGACGCACCGCCACCGCTCGGCGCGACGGCCGATGACGAGGGCGTCGAATTCAGTGTGTATGCCGGAGGAGCGACCGCTGTCGAGGTGTGTCTCTTCGACGACGCCGGCGCCGAGCAGCGGGTGCCGCTGGCCGAGCACGCGCACGGCATGTGGGCCGGACACGTGCCGGGCATTGGTGTCGGGCAGCTCTATGGTTACCGGGCGCATGGCAGCTGGGATCCGACGCACGGTCACCGCTACAACGCCGCGAAACTCCTGCTCGATCCCTACGCGCGGGGCGTCGTGGGTGAAATCGACTGGCGCCCAGAGGTTTTCGGGCACGGAGTCAACGCAGAGCTCTCCGGTGACGAGAGCGTACGAGACGACCGCGACAGCGCGCCATACGTTCCACGCAGTGTTGTCGTCGGCAACGGATTCGATTGGGGCGCCGACAAGCCACCGCACACCCCCTGGGACCGCACCGTCCTCTACGAGGCGCATGTGCGCGGCCTCACCGAGCAGCTCGCGGACGTGCCGGAGCATCTGCGCGGCACCTACGCCGGGGTCGCGCATCCGGTGACGATCGCCCACCTGAAGGCCCTCGGCGTCACCACGGTCGAGCTGCTGCCGGTGCACGCCTTCACCTCGGAGCCCCAGCTGGTGCAGCGGGATCTGACGAATTATTGGGGTTACAACACGCTCGGCTTCTTCGCACCGCACTCGGCATACGCGTCGGCGACCTCCCCTCAGGAGGTGATCCACGAGTTCAAGGGCATGGTGAAGCTGCTGCACGAGGCCGGCCTCGAGGTGGTCCTCGACGTCGTCTACAACCACACCTGTGAGCAGGGCAGTAGGACCGGCGCGACGCTCTCGTGGCGCGGGTTGTCGTCAGCGACCTATTACCGCCTGGACGAGCGCGGTGACGACGTCGACGTGACCGGTTGCGGCAACACTCTCGACATGCGGCACCCGGAAACCGTTCGTATGGTGTTGGATTCGCTGCGTTACTGGGCGACCGAGATGCGGGTGGACGGGTTCCGCTTCGACCTGGCTCCCGCGCTCGCCCGGGGACTGGACGACGCGTTCCACCCGGACCACCCCTTCCTGATGGCACTGCGCACCGACCCGGTGCTGTCACGTGTCAAGCTCATCGCCGAGCCGTGGGATCTGGGATCACACGGATGGCGCACCGGGCAGTTCCCCGCTCCGTTCGCGGACTGGAACGACCGTTTCCGCGACACCGTCCGCAGCTTCTGGCTGACCGATCTGGCCGCGGACCAAGCAGGTCGGGCCGGACACGGCGTGAGTGACCTCGGCACCCGAATCGCCGGCTCGAAGGACCTCTTCGCCTCCCGGTCCCCGCTCGCCTCGATCAACATCGTCAGCACACACGACGGTTTCACGATCGCTGACCTCACGGCGTATGACGACAAGCACAACCAGGCCAACGGCGAGGACAACCGGGACGGCAGCGCCGACAACCACTCGTGGAACTTCGGCGTCGAGGGTCATGACTCGGCGGGTGATGACGTCGAGGCAACTCGTCGTCGGGCCATCCGCAACCTGCTGGCCACGGCCTTCGTCTCGGCCGGTGTGCCGATGCTGCTCGGCGGTGACGAGCTCGGTCGCACGCAGCAGGGCAACAACAACGCCTACTGCCAGGACAACGAAATCAGTTGGTACGACTGGAAGCTCGCGCAATGGCAGCGGGACCTGACCGACACGACGACGTTTCTTGCTGAGTTCCGAGCGGCCCATCCGGTGCTGCGTCAGCGCACGTTCTTCCCCGGCGACCCGATCGATGGCGACGCGTTCGCGGCCTTGCACTGGCACGGCGGCGACGGCTCCATCATGACAGCGGACCAATGGAACGACGGCAGTACGCGCATCCTGCAGGTGGTCTTCGACGGCGCCGACATCGGCGATGACCGGATCCTGTTGGTGCTCAACGGTCGCGCGCACGACACCGCGGTCCGCTTGCCCGAACAAACCGGCGTCAGCACCTGGGAGCTGGCCTGGGACAGCCGCTACGAGCGCCCCGAGGAGTTACCCAGCACGTCGGTCCGTGTCGGCGACGAACTCCCGGTCAGCGCAGGGTCTTTCGCCATACTCATCGGCGCCTGAACGTCGATCGAGAGGACCCCTTCAGCATCGAGAGGACCCCGAAATCAGCTGGATTTCGGGGTCCTCTCGGTCGGTTTGGGGTCCTCTCGATCAGGAGACTTCGTGGGTGGCGATCACGTTGCGGAACCAGTCGAAGCTGGCCTTCGGGGTGCGCTTCAGCGTGTCGTAGTCGACGTGCACGACTCCGAAGCGCGGCTGGTAGCCCCTGGCCCACTCGAAGTTGTCCATGAGCGACCAGACGAAGTAGCCACGCACGTCGACGCCCTTGTCCATCGCGGCACTGACGGCCGTGAGGTGGTCACCGACGTAGCGAATCCGGTCCTGGTCATCGACCCGGCCGTCGTCACCGACCACGTCCGGGCACGCTATGCCGTTCTCGGTGATGTAGATCGGCGGCAACGCGTCGCCATACGTGTCGCGCAGCCAGATGAGCAGGTCGGTGAACGCACTCGCGTCGACCGGCCAGCCCATCTCGGTGAGGTATTCGCCGTCGTGGATGAGCGACTCGAAGCCCAGGTCGGACGCCACGCGCTTGCCCGAGTCGGGCTCGTTGTGCGCGACGGCCTTCGGGCGGCTCGGGAAGTAGTAGTTGACGCCGAGGAAGTCGAGCGGCTGGGCGATTGTCGCGAGGTCGGTGTCGCCGATCCACGAGAAGTCCGTGATCGGTGCCCACACCTCCTTGCCCAGCTCAGGGTACTTCCCGGCCAGCACCGGGTCGGTGAAGATCAGGTTGCCGATCAGCAAGCTGCGATGCGCGGCCTCGACGTCGGCCGGTTCGTCCGAAACCTGTTGCACGGACGCGAGATTGAGAGTGATGCCGACCTGCGCGTCGGGCACGGCGGACCGGATCCGCTGCGCGGCGAGACCATGACCGAGCAGCAGGTGATGCGCGGCCTTGAGCGCGCCCTCACCTTCCTGTGCGCCCGGTGCGTGCACGCCGTCGGCATACCCGAGGATCGAGGAGCAGAACGGCTCGTTGAGCGTGATCCACCTCTTGACCCGGTCACCGAGGTGCTGAGCCGCCACCGCGGCGTATTCCGCGAAACGCTCGGCGGTGTCCCGCTCGCGCCAGCCGCCCTTGTCCTCCAGCGCCTGCGGCAGGTCCCAGTGATAGAGCGTGACGGCCGGGTCGATGCCCGCCGCCAGCAATTCGTCGACCAGCTTGTCGTAGAACGCCAGGCCCGCGGCGTTGACCGGGCCATCGTCGGGCTTGATCCGTGGCCAGGCGAGCGAGAAGCGGTAGCTGTCCAGCCCCAACTGCTTCATCAGTGCGATGTCCTCGCCGTACCGGTGATAGTGGTCGCAGGCGACATCGCCGGTCTGTCCCCGGAAGACCTTCCCGGGCGTGTGACTGAAGGTGTCCCAGATGGACGGGGTCCGGCCGTCCTCGGCTGCCGCTCCCTCTACCTGGTAGGACGCAGTCGCTGCGCCGAAGATGAAATCGGCAGGAAACTGGGCAATCACAGTGTTTCTCCTTTGGGCGTCATGCGATGGGTTTGAAGGTGGTCTGCAGCGCTCGCTTCGCCCGGGGCCACGAGCCCGCCCGGCAACTGGACGACGGCGACCTCGTATGGCGACAACCGGTTCACGCCATACGCCTCGAGATCAATCACTTCGTCGGATGCGTTGATCAGCCAAGCGAATTCGCGGCCGTCGCGATGACTCAGACCGTCGACCAGAACCCGCGGGTCGTTCACCCGCGCCGGGCGCTCTACGCCCGCTTCGTCGGCCAGTGCGTCATACAACCGCCAGGTGTCCTCAGGGTTCACCCGAGGCGTGCGCGCAGCGAAATACTCCAGCGGCAGCGTGCACAGGACCGCTTGTCCACCACCGTGGCGCCGGCGGGTGAGCACTGGTCTGTCGTGCTGGTCGAACGCGATGATCTCGGCGTCGATCGCCTCGACGGGGAGGATGCTCCGACCTCCCGGCGAGCCGACCGCCGTGAAACGCAACGTGTTACCGGCCGAGATCCCGCCGAAGTCGACGCGGAAGCGGACCTCGACAACATCGTCCAGCACCGGCTCGACCATGCCGTAGCGCAACGTATGGCGCACCCCGAAGATCGATTCCAGGTCGGTCCACCACGGCCCTCGTTGGACCGGTGAGTCACCCAATCCGTAGGAAACATAGACGGTTTGGCCGTCGGTGGCTCGCTGCGCCAGGTGGTGCCAGGTTGGCACGGTCAGCGCCTTGACCGACGGCACGATGACCAGACGCGCGTCGGCGGGCACCTGCTCCGGCTCCCGCACGAAGGCGGGGCCGAGACCTGCTTCGCGACAGGCGACATAAGCCTGCTCGAGAGCCTTCGTGATGTCGGTGCGTTCGCGTTCCTCGAACGTCCAGTGCTCGGGGCCGTCGAGGTAGGCCGGGACGATCAACGCGACCTGCGTCGGCCAGCGCTTGCACTGCGGCAGGTCCAATCGGTCCACTAGCTGCCGGAAGGCGGCGATCTCATACAGCTGCGGCTTCGGCGAGCCATCGGCCCGCGTCAGCCCGAAATGCAACTCGAACGGATGGTGGCGGTAGGGATCCTGCTCGGGCAGGTTGTCGAAATCCGTGTTGTTCCAGGCCAACCAGCCGGTCGCGCCAGCGAGCAGCGTGGTGTGCAGCACCTGCCTGTAGTACTGGGCAGCGTGGTCGTCGGACGCGAAGTCGGAGCTGACGCCGAACTCCTCCAGCACCACCGGCAGCTGCGCCACAGCAGCCAGTTCACACACGAACGCCGCACGCAGGTGCTGGCGGACGATGTCGTCCCCCATTGGATAAACGTGCGGACCGACGAACTGCGTCATAGCCGCGAGGTCCCGCACGCTGAAACCGTTGTCCTCGCCGGTGACTTCCTGCCCCCACGCCCCGTCGCCGATCGAGACCGGCTTGTCCTGGTCACCAGCACGGATCGCCGTGACCATCAACTGTGCCCACGCCGTGACATCCGCCCGCGCTGTGGGACCGCCGTAGATCGGCATCTCGTTGGAGACCAGCCAGCCGACGATCGCCGGGTGCGACCCGAAGCGTGCGGCCACCTGCGAAAGGTAACTCGATTGCTGCGCGACCATCCACGTGTCGGTGTAGAGGTCACGATCCCCGCGCCAGGACGGATCCCAGTTCTCCCCGGACATGTGGCCGACGAGAAACGTTGGGATGGTGAGCATTCCGAGCTCTGTGTGCAGATCGAGAAACTCTTCGAAACGGTCCATCACTGCCTGGTCGAGACACCCTGGTTCCGGCATCGCGTGCGGCCAGAAGAGGAATGACCTCGTGACGTCAAGGCCCGCCTCGCGCATCGTGAGCAGCTCTGCGCGCACGACCTCCTCGTCATACGACCGCCACATGAACGGCCCACCCGCACGAGACCAGAAGTTGCACCCGAACCACACGTGCTCCGTGCTCCCGGTCCGCACGAATCGCAGTGGTCGCTCGATGCCCCCGCTCACTTGACCGCACCCGCCGTCAGGCCCGCCACCAGATAGCGCTGCAGCAGCAGGAAGGCGATGACGACCGGCACGCTGACCACGAGCGACGCGGCCATGACCTGGTTCCAGTAGACGTTGATCTGGGTTGAGTAGCTCTGCAGGCCGATCGACAGTGTCTGGGTCTGCGGGTTGGTCATCTGCGAGGCGAACAGCACCTCACCCCACGAGGTCATGAAGGAGTAAACCGCGACCGCGATCACACCCGGTCGTGCGGCAGGCAGCACCACCCGGAGCAAGGTGCCGAGGGTGGACGCACCATCGACCCGTGCCGCTTCGTCCAATTCCCTTGGTATGCCGTCGAAGTAGCCGGCAAGCATCCAGATCGCGAACGGCAACGAGAACGTCAGGTAGGTGATGATCAGACCCACGCGCGTCTGGTAGAGGAGGGTGAAACCCAGGACCTTGTCGATGTTGACGAAGATCAGGAAGAGCGGGAGCAGGAACAGGATTCCGGGGAACATCTGCGTGGACAGGATGGTCGTGGTGAAGACATTGCGACCCCGGAAGGTCCACCGCGACACCGCGTAGCCCGCGAAGATCGCCACGACGACGCTGAGCACCATCGAGATCGAGCAGACGATGAGGCTGTTCGCGAAGTACCGGCCGAGCGGCACCGTGCTCCAGATGTCCTTGAACGGCTGGAAGGTCACGTGGCTCGGCCACCACTCGAACTTCCCCTGCACGTCGCCGAGCGGCTTGACCGAACTGGTGAACAGCACCCACATCGGCACCAACACGAAGACGCTCAGCACAGCCAGGACGACGACGCGAAACACCTTGAACGACAATGGCTCACGCACGACGCGACCTCCGGTTGAAGACGAGCAGGTAGAGCCCGGTGACCACGAGCAGGAAGAGGAGCAGCAGCACGGACATCGCCGAGCCGAAGCCGAAGTCCCAGTTGACGAAGGACGCTCCATAGATGTGGATCGAGATGATGTCGGCCGACGTGGGCGGCTGTGCGCCGAACAGCACGAACGGTGTGTTGAAGTCGTTGAACGTCCAGAGGAAGAGCATCAACACCATCACCAGGTTGACCGGTCGCAGCGCCGGGAGGGTGATGTAGCGGATCTGCTTCCAGATGCCGGCACCGTCGACGGACGCCGCGTCATACACGTCGTCCGGGATGTTCTGCAGGCCGGCGAGGAGCATCAGGAACGCGAAGGGCCACGAGCGCCATACGGCCACGACCACCATCGACCAGAAGGCGTTGCTGCCGATCAGCCAGAAGCTCTCGCCATTGGAGAGGCCCAGCGACTTCAGCACGTGGTTCACCAGGCCGTTGTCCCGCTGAAGCATGAAGCTCCAGGTCATGATCCCGGCATAGATCGGCATTGCGTAGGGCACCAGGAACAGGGTGCGGAAGAAGCCGCGGCCGCGGAAGTTGCGATGCAGCACGAGTGCCGCGGACATCCCGAAGGACCACGAGATACCCACGACCAGAACGGTGTAGAGACAAGTGACTTCGAAGGAGTGCAGGAAGCTGTTGCCGATCGGCGAGGAGAAGTCCAGCGCGAGCTTGTATGACGACAGACCCTTCCACGGCGCGGTCGACCAGTTCGCGATGTAGGACTGGGTCAGCCCGACGAAGGACATCCACACCCCGACGACCATCGGGATGATGTGGATCAGTAGTTCCAGGACGATCGCCGGAGCGATCAGGAAGTAGGGAGTGAGCCGGCGGGCACTGCGGCCCCCGCCGGCTCGCTTCGCGGTGGGAGGAGCGGGCCGACCGGGAGCATCCTCCTTGTCGGCCCGCTTCACCGTCGAGTTCGACGTCATCAGCCGGCGGATGCCATCTTGTCCTGCGCCTGCTGCAGCGCAGCCTTGATGTCACTGTCGGAGGGCGCCTTGCCGGTCGCTGCCTGGGCGATCAGCTGGTTGACGGCATTGCCGACGTTCGTCTCGAACTGCGACTCGTTCGCGACCAACGGAAGCGGAACGGCCTTGGTGGCCAGAATCTCCTGGAAGGTCTTGGCCTCTGCCGCGTTCTTGGTGAAGTTCGGTGTCGCACCGGCATTGACCGGCAGCGCCGCGAACGGCACGTCGAGGATCTTCTGCTCGGCCGGGCTGGTCATGAACTTCACGAACTTCAGCGCAGCGTCCTTGTGCTTGGTGTTCTTGAAGATCGACATGTTGATGCCGGCGACGAAGCTGGCGGTGTTCTTCTTACCGGTGGGAGCCGGGATGGCAACGACGCCGTACTCACTGGTTTTCATGCCATCCGCGACCAGGGTGTTGTCGGCGTTGTTCTGGCTCATCAGCATCGCGGCCTTGCCCTTGGCGAAGTCACCGGGAGCCTCGGGGCCGTTCTTGTACTGCACGCTGCTGGGGTTGACGACCTTGTTGCTCATCAGGTCGACGTACTGCTTCACCCCGGCGACCATGCCCGGTGAGGTGAAGTTCGCCTTGCCGCTGGAGTCGAACGGGTCGGCGCCCTGCTGCTGGCCGAAGATGAACGCGAAGTGGACGCTCTCGGTGTAGCTGCCGCCCTCCATCGCCATGCCGTAAGTGCCCTTATTGGCATTCGTGAGTTTCTTCGCGTCGGTCTGCAGCTCCTCCCATGTGGTCGGCGGCTTCAGCCCGGCAGCCGCGAACAGCTTCTTGTTGTAGTAGAGGCCGTAGACCAACGAGTAGAGCGGCACCGAGGTCGGATCCTTGCCCTTGACACCACCCGTCGCAAAGGACGCCGGCACGAACTTCGACTTGCCGCCGATGGCCGTGAGAGCGCTGGAATCGAACGGCATGAACGCGCCGGTGGCTTGCAACGACGGCGCCCAGGTGTTGCCGATGTTGAGCACATCAGGGCCCTTGCCGCTCGAGGTCGCCGCGAGGATCTTGTTGAGCAGGTCCGGCCAGCCGATGACCTGCAGATTGACCTTGATGCCGGTCTGCTGCTGGAACTTCTTCAGCTCCGGACCCAGCACCTTCTTGTCCATGTCGATCGACGAGGCCTGATTGCTCGCCCAGTAGTTCAGCGTGGTGCCGGACCCGGAGCCACCACCGCTGCCGCCGGCGGAACCCGAGCCCGAACTGCTGCTGCATGCGGCCGTGCCAGCAACCATCGCCGCGATCGTCAGCGCTGGAATGAGACGTCTCTTCACGATTGAACCCTCCGGGCCACCCATGCGCGACACCCTGTCGCGCCGTCACATCACACCACTTACTCGCGTAAGTAGATAGAGTGCGTTATCGAATCGTTACCGTTGATGGATGGTTCAGCGCCCAGGGGCGGGGCCGGAGCTGGGCCGCGGACGCAACTGCGATCGGGCGACCTGAACACGCCCTCCGCGTTGCCCGGCCACGAGATCGAGCAGCATGTCAGCAGCTTGCCCGCCATAGGCCTGGTTGTCCCGGTAGAGCGCGGTGAGCTCGGGGTCCACCGCGTGCGTGAGCGGCGAGTCATCCCAACTGACAACGGAAAACTCGCGGGGTACCGCCCTGCCGAGCTCTCGCAGTTGCTTCAGCCCGGCCACCGACATGTGATCGTTGCCGAATATGAGTCCGGTCGGTGGCTCCGGATCCTCCAGCAGCCGACGGACCGCTGCACGGGCATCCGCGGGCGCGTAGGTGCCCTCGATCGTCGTGACGGAGAGACCCTGGCGCGCGGCCGCGGTCCGCACGCCGCGCTGCCGGGCACGCTCGTGAACGAACTCCCGTGGTCCGCTCACGTGGGCGATGTGCCGGTGCCCGAGTGCGGCAAGGTGCTCGACGATCAGCGCCGCGTCTCCGGCCTGATCGGTCCATATGCACGGGAACGAGAGGCCCTTGCGCGGTCCACCGCACAACACGGCAGGCAGCCCGATCTCTTCGATCGCCGCGATGCGCTCATCCCGATGACGTTCGTCGACGAGGATGACGCCGTCAATGCGCCCCTCCCCCACCACCGTCGATAGGTCTCCACCTCGACGGCCGGGACATCACCGATCACCCGCAGCAGGAGGCTCCAACCCCGTTGAACCAGAACGCTTTCCACACCTGCCATGAACTCGAGGAAGAAGGAGTCGACGGCGAATGCGTCGGTCGCACGAGACAGCGCGAGGCCGATGACCTTGATGTCCGATCCGGTCAGCGCACGGGCACTCGCGCTCGGGTGCCAGCCCAGGTCGACCGCGAGTTTGAGCACTCGTTCGCGGGTGTCCGCTGCCACGCCCGGCTGACCGTTGAGCGCATAAGAGACCGCTGCCCGGGAGATGCCCAACTGCTTGGCGATGTCGGCCATCGTGGCCTTGGCGACCATGGGTTTCCTCCGTTGCCTCGCCGAATGCGAGGGATTCTACTTACCCGAGTCAGTTCGCGTCGGCAGGCCGGGCGCGCCGCGCGTGGCGCAACCACCAGAGACCGAGGACCGGCAGGACGAGGGGCACGTAGCCGTAGCCCTGTCCGAATTTGGACCAGACCGTCGTGTCCCCGGCGCTGCCCTGGGCCAGGAAGGCCACCTTGTCGGCATACGACCAGATGCCCACGGCGATCACTCCGAGCAGCTCGAAACTGATGGTTCCCAGGGCAATCCGTGCACTCGCACGGTCGCCGCGGGCGAGCGCGACCGTTGCGACGAGGTAGACGACCGCTGCCACCGCCGACAGCCAGTAGGGCATGTGCTGGTCCGGCCAGGTCTGCGCGATCTGCAGGATCGAGCGACCGGTCGCCGCCAGCCCGAGCAGGCCGTAGACCGCGACCAGCATGCGACCCGGTCCGCGGTTGATGGCAGTCTTCGAGCCGGACGATTTCGGAGTGTTTGTCACTGGCCGTTCCAGAGTTGTAGAAGGCGGGCGACCATGACCAGTAGGCCGAGGGTCGCCACGAGGAGAACGCCGGTCCCCCAACGAGATTCGCGCTCGGCGATCCCCCAGAAACCTGCCACTGGTAGGACACATACGAGCCCTGCCAGGTAGGCCACGAACAGCCCCTTGGACATGTGCGCGTCGGCGTCCCCGATGCGGGCGATCCCGACCACGAGCTGCGCGATGACCGCGAGCTCCGCGGCGCAGGCGAGGAAGAACATCGGGTTGTCGACCGGCTTGCCGCGCGCGGTCAGATAAGCCGCATCAATGGCCAAGACCGCAAGCAATGCGATAAGCACGATGGTGAGGGGCAACAACACCTGCACATCGTACGGACCCGGCATGCTCAGCAAGTACGCAGCCGCGGCCCGCACGATGGCCGGGCCGACAGCCCTCAGGTGTCGACCGAGACAAGGAGCAGACGAATGGTGCGATGGCAGCAAGCAACGGCCCTGGCTACGGCGGGGTCACTCGCCGGCCTGGCGGTGCGAGATCTGGTGCAGCGCAAGCACTCAGTGCTTCGCAACTATCCGGTGGTCGGGCACCTGCGCTATCTGCTGGAGGACATTCGACCGGAGCTCCAGCAGTACTTCATCGAACGCAACTGGGACGGTCGGCCATACGACCGTGACACCAGGTCGATCATCTACGAACGCGCCAAGGGGACCATGGCCGAACAGCCGTTCGGCACCGAACGGGACGTCGGTCGCGCCGGCTACGAGTCGCTGGTGCACTCGACGGCGCCACTGGAGAAGCCCGATGAGCCACCCCGGGTCCGCGTCGGTGGCCCGGACTGCAGCAAGCCGTACGACATGTCGCTGCTGAACGTCTCGGCCATGAGCTTCGGCGCCTTGTCCGCCAACGCTATCCGTGCGCTCAACAAGGGCGCACAGCTGGGCGGGTTCGCGCACGACACCGGGGAGGGTGGCCTCACGCCGTACCACCTGGAGAACGGTGGTGACTTGGTGTGGGAGGTCGGGTCCGGCTACTTCGGCACCCGGACCAAGGACGGTAACTTCGACCCGGATATCTTTCGCGACAAGTCCGGCGACGACCGCGTCAAGTGCGTGTCGCTCAAGCTGAGCCAGGGCGCAAAGCCTGGGATCGGTGGCGTCCTGCCCGCCGCCAAGGTGACCGCAGAGATCGCGCAGTTCCGAGGCGTTCCCGAGGGTGAGAAGTGCGTCAGCCCGGCGCGGCACAAGGTCTTCTCGACCCCGGTCGAGCTGATCGAGTTCATCGCGAAGATGCGCGACCTCAGCGGCGGAAAGCCGGCCGGCTTCAAGCTCTGTGTCGGGTCCCGGATGGACATCCTGGCGATCTGCAAGGCGATCCGCGAAGTAGGCACGGCGCCGGACTTCATCATCGTCGACGGGTCCGAGGGCGGCACCGGAGCAGCACCGCTGGAGTACGAGGACCACGTCGGTATGCCGCTGACCCACGGCCTGATGGTCGTGCACAACGCGCTCGTCGGCACGGGGCTGCGAGACAACATCAAGCTCGGCGCGAGCGGCAAGATCGCCGGCGGTGCCGACATCGTCAAACGGCTCATCCAAGGTGCCGATTACACGAACGCCGCGCGCGCGATGATGATGGCTGTCGGCTGCATCCAGGCGCAGGAGTGCCACACCGGCAAGTGCCCGGTCGGAGTCGCCACCCAGAACCCGCGGCGCGCACGGGCGCTCGACGTGCCGGACAAGAGCGAGCGCGTGCACCGCTATCACCAGGCGACCGTCGAGCAGGCCGCCCAGATCATGGCGACCCTGGGTGCCCGCGAACCGCACGAACTCAGCCCGCACATGCTCCGGCACAACATCTCACCGAACGAGAGCCGTAGCTATGCCGAGTTGTTCACCTGGCTGCAGCCCGGTGAACTGCTCGAGGCGGCGCCGGAGGAATGGGCGAAGGACTGGCAGGCCGCCAGCGCCGATGCCTTCACTCCGCAGATCTCGACCTACCGTGCCGGGGAACGGAAAAAAGCATGAGCGACATCGCCGAACTGATCGTTGCAGCACTGGCCGACCACGGGGTGACCCAGGTCTGGGGCGTCGTTGGTGACGCACTCAACCCGATCACCGATGCGATCCGCCGCCATGACGGCATCGAGTGGATCGGGGTCCGCCACGAGGAGGCTGCCGCCTTCGCTGCCGGCGCCCAGGCCCAGATGACCGGGCGCATCGGGGTCTGCATGGGCACCGTCGGCCCCGGCTCGATCCACCTGCTCAACGGCTTGTATGACGCCAAGAAGTCGCACGCTCCGGTGCTGGCAATCTGTGGGCAGGTTCCTACGCCGGACATCGGCAGCGACTTCTTCCAGGAGGTCAACAACGACGTCCTGTTCGCCGACGTGGCCGATTTCGCGCAGACCATCACCAGTCCCGGCCAACTGCCACAGCTGCTGGAGCAGGCGGTCAACATCGCGTATGCCGAGCAGGAGTCGCGGTGCTCACGTTGCCCGGAGACGTCGGCTCGCTCGAGGTCGAGGACAACCGGCCGCCGAAGTTCGCCCCGCAATCCGCCGAGGTGGCGGCACCGGCCGATCAGGTCGCGGCCGCCGCAGATGTGTTGAATGCCGCCGACAAGGTGACGCTGCTGGTCGGGTGCGGAGCTGCGCAGGACCGCGCCGAGGTGTTGTCACTGGCCGAGCGGTTGAAGGCTCCAATGGTGTTGACCCTCAAGGCAAAAGCCGGGTTGGACGCGGACAACCCCTACCAGATCGGCCAGTCCGGCCTGATCGGCAACCCGTCGACCAGGAAGGCGTTCGACGACTGCGACGTGCTCTTTCTGATCGGCACCGACTTCCCCTACCGGGACTGGTATCCGCAGGGCAAAACGGTGATCGCACTCAACTCCCGAGCCGGACACATCGGCCGTCGTACACCCGTCGATCACGCTCTCGTCGGACATGCCGGACCAACGTTGCGTGCCCTGAACGAGTTGGTGTCGACCAAGAAGAGCGACAAGCACCTTCGGGCCGCGACCGACGCCTACGCGAAGTGGCTCGAGGATCAGGCCAGGCTGACCGATCCCGGCCACGACCGGAAATGGTTGGGCAAGAGGCGCAGCAAGGCCGACAACCCGGACGAACGCATCCGCCCGGAGGTCGTCGCGGACGCCCTGAACAGGCACGCGTCCGACGACGCCGTCTTCACCAGCGACACCGGTATGTCGACGGTCTGGCTCAGCCGCTTCGTGCAGATGCGCGGCGACCGCAAGCTGGTCGGGTCCTACAACCTCGGCTCGATGGCCAACGCGATGCCGCAGGCACTCGGCATACAGGCGCTCGATCGAAAGCGCCAGGTGATCGCTAACTGCGGCGACGGCGGCCTGATGATGCTGCTCGGGGACTTGCGGACCGCGGTGACCTACCGGCTGCCGGTCACGTTCGTGGTCTACGACAACGGACGTCTCGGGATGGTCAAGCTCGAGCAGGAGCAGGGCGGTCTGCCGGAGTTCGGGACCGAGCTGGACAACCCGGACATCGCCGAAGTCGCAGCGGCTCTCGGCCTTCGCGCGCTCCAGGTCTCGCGAGCGGAGGACGTCGACTCCGCCATACAGGAGGCACTCGCGCACGACGGGCCGTTCCTGCTGGACTTCCTCACCAACCCCGACGAGATCGCGCTACCGCCGAAGGCAACGCCCTCCCAGGCGTGGGGCTTCGCGATCGCCAAGTCCAAGGAGTTCCTGGAGAGCCGGTAGCGCCCGCCCCAGTTGCACACATCGCACGGTCTACCGCGCGATGTGTGCAACCGGAGCGGAGAGTCGGATCAGCTGAGTGGGAAGGACGTGTTCAGCGCGGCCCGCTTGGCAGGACCGGCCCACGAGATCGACGTAGAGGGAACGCTCATCCAACCGGCGCGCTGTCGCACGACGATCTGGCCCGCGCCAGCCAGTTGGACGCGTTCCAACGCGCCCACATCGGGAATGACCACTTCCGGCATCGGCACGACGAGTTGATGCACCGGTGCGGTAACTGCTGTTGCGGTTGCGTGACTCATGGGGCCCTCCCGAGATCTCTCTTCGAGACTAGCCCTGTCCGGGGCGTGCAGGTAGTGCGCTGGAGCGCACCATCTGCAGGCGTGGTCTCGAAACACCTCCTCCGCTGCGCTCCCCTGGCACTCGACCCGCTTATGCGTTGACGACCAGCCCGAGCTCGGCGACGTTGGCCAGGCCGGGATGCCGCGGCAGCACGCGCACGCTGTAACCGAACGCTCCGGTGCGGTCCAGAGTGACAGTGCCCTCGAAACGCGCACGTCCGTCGCCAAGATCTTCGGCGGCGTGGATCTCGGTCAGCTCGACGTCCTGCAGGTCGTCGGTGTCCGTCGCCCGGCCGTGCACCACCTGCACCGAGACCTCGTCCGGCCGCAGGCCGCCGAGGGCGACATACGCACGCACGGTGAGGCGTTCGCCGAGCGCCGGGATGTCGGTGACGCCGTCTGCCTCGACGTGCTCGATTCGTATGTGTGGGAACGCATCCCGCGCCCGCACACTGTATGACGCAAGGTCCTTCGCAAGACCGAAATCGTGGTCGGCGGCGGCGCGACCGGCGATCGCAGCCGGGGTGTAGAGCTTGGTCGTGTAGTCACGGACCATCCGGGTGGCGAGCACCTTCGGACCGAGCACGGCCAAGGTGTGCTCGACCATCTCCAGCCAACGCTGCGGCACACCGTCGGCATCGCGGTCGTAGAAGCGTGCAGCGACCTGGCTCTCGATGAGGTCGTAAAGCGCCGCGGCCTCCAGGTCGTCACGCCGCTCCGGGTCCATGGTGGAGTTTGCGGTGTCGTGCGACGGGTCGGCCGATGGGATCGCCCAGCCGTTGCTGCCGTCGAACCACTCGTCCCACCAGCCGTCCAGGATCGACAGGTTCAGGCCACCGTTGAGAGCGGCCTTCATGCCGGACGTCCCGGACGCCTCGTAGGGGCGCAGCGGGTTGTTCAGCCACACGTCGACGCCCGGCATCAGCGACTGTGCCATCTGCATGTCGTAATTGGGCAGGAAAACGATCCGGTGCCGCAGCTTGGGGTCGTCGGTGAACTGCACCATCTCCTGGATGAGCCGCTTCCCCGTCTCGTCGGCCGGGTGCGACTTGCCGGCGATGACCAACTGCACCGGACGATCCGGGTCGGTCAACAGGCCCGCGAGGCGCTCCGGGTCACGCAGCATCAGCGTCAACCGCTTGTAGGTGGGCACCCGCCGCGCGAAGCCGATCGTCAGCACGTCGGGGTCCAGCAGGTTCTCCACCCAGCCGAGCTCGGCGTCGCTGGCACCGCGGAACTGGGCCGACTCCCGCACCCGCTCACGCACGTCCAGCACCAGCTGCCGGCGCAAGTCGTGCTTGACCTCCCAAAGCTCACCGCGCGGCAGCTGACCGACACGGTCCCAGCCGATGGCGGCGCGTATGTCACCCTCCCCGAGGTGCTTACGACCGAAGTCGATGACTCGGGGGTCCATCCAGGTCGGGGCGTGAACACCGTTGGTGATGCTGGTGATCGGGACCTCGTCGTCATCGAAGCCGGGCCACAGCTGATCGAACATCGACCGACTGACCGCGCCGTGCAGCTGCGACACACCGTTGGCGCGCTGCGCCATACGCAGGCCCATCACGGCCATGTTGAAGATGCCGTCCTGGCCACCCTCGTAGTCCTCGGCGCCCAGGGGCAGGATCTGCTCGGTCGACACTCCGGGCAGCTGTGCGGACCCGCTGAAGTGGGCGCGCACCAGCTCGGCATCGAAGCGGTCGATGCCGGCCGGCACCGGGGTGTGCGTGGTGAAGACGTTGCTCGCCCGCACGGCGCGGCGTGCCTGCTCGAAGTCGAGTCCGTGGCCGGTGACCAGCTCGCTGATCCGCTCCACGGACAGGAAGCCGGCGTGGCCCTCGTTGCAGTGGTAGACCTCCGGGGCCGGCGCCTGCGTCAGGCGGCTCCACGTGCGGAGCGCGCGCACTCCGCCGATACCGAGCAGCATCTCCTGCTGGAGGCGCTGGTCGCCGCCTCCGCCATACAGCCGGGCGGTGAGCTCGCGGGCGGAGGGGTCGTTGGCCTCGACGTCGGAGTCGAGCAGCAGCAACGGAACCCGGCCGACCTGTGCGCGCCATACGCGGGCGTGCAGGGTGCGCCCCTCGGGCAGCGCGAGGGTGATGTCGACGGGTGTCCCGTCGACCTCGCGCAGCAGGGTCAGCGGCAGTCCGTCGGGGTCGAGCAGCGGGTAGCTCTCCAACTGCCAGCCGTCGGCGGACAACTGCTGTTTGAAGTAGCCCTCCTTGTAGAACAGGCCGATGCCCACGATCGGCACCCCGAGGTCGCTGGCGGACTTCAGGTGGTCGCCCGCCAGGATGCCGAGACCGCCGGAGTACTGCGGCAGTACGTGCGTGATCCCGAACTCCGCGCTGAAGTAGGCGATCGACGCCGCCGCCGCGTCCGTCTGGCTGAACTCGTCGTACCAGACGGGGGCGGTCAGGTATGTCGACAGGCCGTCTGCCGTCGCGTGCACCCGGCCAACGAATCCGGGGTCCGCCGCGAGCTCGTCCAGGCGCTGCGGCGACAAGCCGGCCAGCAGAGCCACCGGGTCGCCATGGACGCGATCCCACACGGCGGGGTCCATGTCCCGGAACAGGTCACGAGTACGGCGGTGCCACGACCAGCGCAGGTTGGTCGCGAGGTCCGACAACGGGGCCAACTGCTCGGGCAGCGCGGTGCGGACATTGAAACGACGAATGGCTCTCACCGCACCGATGGTAGGGGCGCCCGAGCTCCAGGTGAATTCGAACACCGCCGACTTTCAAGACACGGCGGTGTCCCGGCCCGACAGGTGTCCGCGACAGCCCTCGATCTTGTAGCGTCGCTCAGGTGACTGATCAGCAGCCGACTGCGCCGGTGCGGCAGACCCCCGGCCACGGCACGACCCCGCCGGTTGCCCCGCTCCGTTCCATCGGCCGAATCCCCGTCGTCGACGTTCGTCCCGCCGTCGGCGACGGTGCATTTCCCACCAAATCCGTTGTCGGAGAGGTGTTTCCGATCACTGCGACAGTCTTCCGGGAGGGCCATGACGCCGTCAACGCGACCGCGGCACTCACCGACCCGGACGGCGTGACCCACTACGTCCCGATGTCCTGCACCAATGCGGGGCTGGACACCTGGCGCTGCGAGATCAGCGCCGACCGTCCCGGAGTGTGGTCCTACTGTGTCGAGGGTTGGTCCGATCCGTACGCCACTTGGGTCCACGATGCCGTGATCAAAATCGCAGCCGAGGTGGACGCCGAGGTGATGCTGGAGGAGGGCGCGCGACTGTTGGAGCGTGCCACCCGTGAGGTACAACACAACGCTGCCGGGCGCAAGGTCCTCGCCGCGGCCGTGCGCGGATTGCGCGACACCGAGCAGCCCCCGGGTGCCCGCATCTCGGCCGGCACCACCACGGAGATCCAGCGGCTGATGACCGCGAAACCACTGCGAGACTGGGTCAGCCCCGGCACGTCATACAGCTGGTGGGTGGAGCGGGACCGGGCGCTGACCGGCGCCTGGTACGAGATCTTCCCGCGCAGCGAGGGCGCGAGCTTCGACGAGAAGTCCGGGAAGTGGACCACCGGGACGCTGCGGACCGCGGCGAAGCGCTTGCCCGCCATCGCCGGTATGGGGTTCGACGTGGTCTACCTGACGCCCGTGCATCCGATCGGCACGACGAACCGCAAAGGCCCCAACAACACGCTGACCGCAGGTCCGGACGACCCCGGCTCGCCATACGCGATCGGGAGCGCGGACGGCGGCCACGACGCCATCCATCCGGACCTCGGGACGTTCAAGGACTTCGACGCCTTCGTCTCGGCTGCTCGCAAGCAGAACCTGGAGGTCGCGCTCGATCTGGCGCTGCAGTGCTCCCCGGATCACCCGTGGGTCGCGGCTCACCCGGAGTGGTTCACCACCCGCGCCGACGGCACCATCGCGTATGCCGAGAACCCGCCGAAGAAATACCAGGACATCTACCCGGTCAACTTCGACAACGATCCGGCAGGCATCTACGCCGAGGTGCGCCGCGTCGTGCAGGTCTGGATCGACCACGGCGTCACGATCTTCCGGGTGGACAACCCGCACACGAAGCCGGTGGAGTTCTGGCAGTGGCTGATCGCCGATGTCGCGCGTGACCACCCCGACATCGTCTGGCTGGCAGAGGCGTTCACCCGGCCGGCGATGATGGCCACACTTGCCAAGGTCGGCTTCCAGCAGAGCTACACCTATTACGCCTGGCGCAACGACGCCGCCGAACTGCGTGAGTATGTCGAAGAACTCGCGCGCGACTCGGCGCCATACATGCGACCGAGCTTCTGGCCGACGACGCACGACATCCTCACGCCATACATGCAGTATGGCGGGCCGACCGCCTGGAAGCTGCGCGCTGCGCTGGCGGCGACGTTGTCGCCCACCTACGGCATCTACGCCGGCTACGAGCTGATCGAGCACGTCGCGCGGCCGGGCGCCGAGGAGCAACTCGACAACGAGAAGTACCAGTACAAGGACCGGGAGTGGTCCCGCTATGAGCCCGGCGGTGACCGCGAGGGGCAGTCGCTGGCGCCGTTCCTGAGCCGTATCAACGAGATTCGTCGCCAGCACCCCGCGCTGCACTGGCTGCGCAACATCACCTTCCACCACGTGGACGACCAGCAGATGCTGGCCTTCTCCAAGAAGCACGGCGACGATGTCGTCATCGTGGTGGCAAACACCGATCCGCACGCCACCCGCCAATCGACGCTCCGGCTCGACATGGGTGCGCTCGGGTTGTCGCCCGGCGACCGTTTCGTCGCGCACGACCTGCTCACCGACGCCAGCTGGGAGTGGGGTTCGGACAACTACGTCCGGCTCGGACCCGACACCGAGCCACTGCACATCGTTCACCTCAGGAGGTTCTGAAACAGAATGGCAGCAACAGGATTCAACCTCCCGCAGCCCGGTCTGCGTCACGATCCGCAGTGGTTCCGCAAGGCGGTCTTCTACGAGGTGCTGGTGCGCGCCTTCGGCGACTCGACCGGCAATGGATCCGGTGACTTCACCGGCGTGATCAACCGGCTCGACTACCTGCAGTGGCTCGGCATCGACTGCCTGTGGATCCCACCGTTCTACGCGTCACCGTTGCGCGACGGCGGCTACGACATCGCCGACTACAAGGCGGTCCTGCCGGAGTTCGGGACGCTGCCGGAATTCACCGAGCTGGTCTCCCAGGCACACGCCCGCGGCATACGCATTGTGACCGATCTGGTCATCAACCACACCAGCGACCAGCACCCGTGGTTCCAGGCGTCGCGCTCGGAGCCGGACGGCCCCTACGGCGACTACTACATGTGGTCCGACACCGACGAGAAATACTCCGACGCACGGATCATCTTCGTGGACACCGAGGTGTCCAACTGGACCTTCGACCCGGTGCGCCGGGAGTTCTTCTGGCACCGCTTCTTCTCCCACCAGCCCGATCTCAACTTCGAGACCGAGGCTGTGCACGACGAGATCTTCGACATCGTGCGTTTCTGGATGGACCTGGGCATCGACGGCTTCCGCCTGGACGCGATCCCCTACCTCTATATCGAGGAGGGTCACAACGGCGAAAACCACCCGAGGACACACGAATTCATCGCCAAACTGCGCGCGATGGTCGACGAGGAGTACCCCGGGCGGATGCTGCTGGCCGAGGCCAACCAGATGCCCGACGAGGTCGTCGATTACTTCGGCACCGAGGACGACCCCGAGTGCCACATGTGCTTCCACTTCCCGATCATGCCGCGGCTCTACTACGCGCTGCGCGACGAGAAGGCGACCCGCATCAACGAAGTGATGGCCGAGACCCCGACCATCCCCCGAGGTGCCCAGTGGGGCACGTTCCTGCGCAACCACGACGAGCTGACCCTCGAGATGGTCACCCCGGACGAGCGCGCCGCGATGTACGGCTGGTACTCCCCCGACCCGCGGATGCGTGCCAACGTCGGCATCCGACGCCGGTTGGCCACCCTGCTGGACAACTCGCGCGCGGAGACGGAACTCATCCACGCGCTGCTGCTGTCGATGCCCGGGTCCCCGTGTCTCTACTACGGCGACGAGATCGGCATGGGCGACAACATCTGGCTGCCCGACCGCGATGCCGTGCGCACCCCCATGCAGTGGAGCCCGGACAGGAACGCCGGCTTCTCGACCGCCGATCCCGGCAAGCTCTACCTGCCGATCATCTCCAGCCTCGTCTACCACTACAACAATGTGAACGTCGAAGCTCAGCTGGAGTCCACCTCTTCGCTGCTGCACTGGGTGCGCGAAATGCTCGCGATCCGAAAGCAATTCCCGGTTTTCGGGCTCGGCGATTACGTGACCGTCGAGTCGGACAACGACGCGATCCTGTCCTTCACCCGGACCGTCCACGAGGAGGACGACCCCGACGACGAGATCGAGACCCGCTCGGTGCTGTGCGTCAACAACCTGTCGAGTCGACCGCAGTCGGTCACGATCTCGCTGCCGGACCAATTCGCCGGCGCCCGACTGCGGGACCTGTTCGGTGGCGCCCACTTCACCGCAATCTCCGACGACGGCACTGTCACACTGACTCTCGGCTCACGTGACTTCTTCTGGCTGGCACTGCAACTCCCGACGGGAAACTGACATATGGCGATCATCCACCACGCGACCCTGCAGCCGAGCAAGGAGGAGCTGCTGTCGGGGTGGATCGGCACGCAACGCTGGTATGCCGGCAAGGGTGGAACACCGAAGCTGACCCGCCTCGGCAGTTATCGCTTCGACGACCCAGCCGGCCAGGTCGGGGTGGAGATCAACATCGTCGCTGACTCATCCACCGGTGAGTCCGTCGTCTACCAGATCCCGATGACCTACCGGGGCGCTCCGCTGGAAGGCGCCGATCACGCGCTCATCGGGGGATGGAGCACTCGGCGCTCGGGCACCGCTGGGTCTACGACGGCTGCCATGACCCGGTCTTCGTGGCGACCTTGTTGCGCACCATGATCACCGGCGGCAGGCAAGCAGTGCTCGAGAGGTATGACGAGTCGGGCGCTCACGTCGGCACGATGGAGCCGCCGATCACTGTGCGCGGCAGCGGTTTTCGTCATGCCGCGGTGCCGCGGATCCGCACCGCCCGAGTGTTGTCCGGTGAGCAGTCCAACACGTCGATCATCGTCGATTCGGACGATGAGGAGCCGTTGATCATCAAGGTCTTCCGGGTGATCCACGCCGGCGACAACCCCGACGTCACACTGCAGGCGGCGCTCAGCGACGTGGGCAGCGAAAGGGTTCCGCAGATGGTCGCGTCCTTGCGAGGCGACTGGCCGACCCCGGACGGCACCGGACGCGCGCAGGGCGATCTCGCCTTCGCGCAGGAGTTCTTCCCCGGCGTCCAGGATGCCTGGCGGGTGGCGTTGGAGGCTGCGTCAGAAGACCGGTCGTTCGCCGCTTCCGCGTATGCGCTGGGTGCTGCTACGGCCGAGGTCCACCACCAGCTGGCGGAGGCGATGCCGGTCGGGCCGAGCACTCCCGAGTCGGTCTCCCGGCAGCTCGACGCGATCCGGCGGCGGTTCGCCGTCGCAGCCGAGGCCGTGCCCGAGCTGCGTGACCGCCAGGGCGAGTTCGACTCCCTCGTCGAAAGCGCCGCCGGAGCGGATTGGCCTGCGCTGCAACGCATTCACGGTGATTTCCACCTCGGTCAGGCCTTGGACGTGCCGGAACGCGGCTGGGTGCTGCTGGACTTCGAGGGCGAGCCGCTGCGGACGCTGGACGAACGCAACGAGGCCGACGTGCCGTTGCGCGACATCGCCGGCATGCTGCGGTCGTTCGACTACGCCGCCGGCTCCATCGAGCAGCGGGACGACACCGCTGACCGACGCGACTGGGCGGCCGAGGCGCGCGCGGCATTCCTGGACGGGTATGCCGCGCAGAGTGGTGTCGACCTTGCGTCATACCGGCGACTTATCGAGCTGTTCGAAGTCGACAAGGCGAGCTACGAGGTCGTCTACGAGGTCCGCAACCGGCCCGAGTGGTTGGACATCCCACGCAGCGCGATCCTGCGATTACTGCCCACGAGGAGAAGTAACAGCATGAGCGACAACCACGGCACGAGCGAACACCAGACTGCCCTTCGGACCGAGGTCGCCCATGAGCTACTCGTCGGACGATATGGCGATCCGCACCGCCTGCTGGGTCCGCACGTCGGCGAATCCGGCGCGCTGGTAAGGGTTTTCCGCCCCATGGCGAGCACCGTCCAGGTCCAACTGCCGGACGGCACGCGAGCCGACCTGCAGCACGACTACGAGGGGTTGTGGAGCGGCCCGCTGCCGACCGCTGAGGTTCCCGATTACCGGGTAGTGACCACGTATGACGACGGGGTCGAGCACGTCACCGACGACCCTTACCGCTTCCTGCCCACCCTCGGCGAGATCGACCTGCACCTCATCGCGGAGGGCCGCCACGAGCAGTTGTGGACCGTGCTCGGCGCGCACCTGCACCGCTACGACAGCCCGCAGGGTGCGGTCGACGGCACGTCCTTCGCCGTCTGGGCGCCGAACGCACGCGGTGTGCGCCTGGTCGGTGACTTCAACACCTGGGGTGGGCAGGGTCACCCGATGCGCCGGCTCAGCGGCGGTGTCTGGGAGCTCTTCGTGCCCGGCGTCGGTGTCGGAAACCGTTACAAATTCGACATTCTCGGCCCGGACGGGACCTGGCGTGAGAAGGCCGACCCGCTGGCTCGGCTCGCCGAGACCGCGCCCGCGACAGCCTCCGTCGTCACCGCCTCCACCTACGAGTGGGGCGACGGAGCCTGGCTCGAGCAGCGTGCGGCCACCGCGGCGCACGAGCGCCCGATGAGCGTCTACGAAGTGCACCCGATGTCGTGGCGGCAGGGTAAGTCATGGCGCGAGCTGGCCGACGAACTTGTCTCGTACGTCAGCGAACTCGGCTTCACTCACGTGGAGTTCATGCCGGTGATGGAGCACCCCTACCCGCCGTCCTGGGGTTACCACGTCACCGGTTACTACGCACCGAATTCGCGGCTCGGCGACCCGGACGACTTCCGCCTCCTGGTCGACAAGCTGCACCAAGCGGGAGTCGGCGTCATCCTGGACTGGGTGCCCGGCCACTTCGCCACCGATGAGTGGGCGTTGGCGCGCTTCGACGGCACACCGCTCTACGAGCACGCTGACCCACGGCGTGGTTGGCACCCCGAATGGGGTTCGTACATCTTCGATTTCGGTCGCCCCCAGGTGCGCAACTTCCTCGTCGCGAACGCCGTCTACTGGCTGCAGGAATTCCACGCCGATGGGCTGCGTGTCGATGGTGTGGCATCGATGCTCTATCTCGACTACTCCCGCAACGAGGGCGAGTGGCTCCCGAACAAGCACGGTGGCCGCGAGAACCTCGAGGCGATGCAACTGCTGCAGGAGACCAACGCGACGGCATACCGCCGGCTGCCCGGCACGGTGATGATCGCCGAGGAGTCCACCTCCTGGCCCGGAGTCACCAAGCCGACCAACCAGGACGGCCTCGGGTTCGGCTTCAAGTGGAACATGGGCTGGATGCACGACACGCTGGATTACGTTGCGCAGCAACCGATCTACCGCAAATACCACCACAACAAGATGACGTTCTCGCTCGTCTACGCGTGGGACGAGCAGTTCGTGCTGCCGATCAGCCATGACGAGGTCGTGCACGGCAAGGGTTCGTTGTTGCGCAAGATGCCAGGCGACCGGTGGGAGCAGCTGGCCGGTGTCCGGACTCTCCTCACCGACATGTGGAGCCACCCCGGAAAGCAGCTGCTCTTCATGGGCTGCGAGTTCGGGCAGGAGTCCGAGTGGGCGGACGGCCGCAGTCTGGACTGGTGGCTGCTCGACCAGCCGGCGCACCTCGGCGTCGCGCACCTCGTGTCGGACCTCAACCGGCTGTATGCCGAACACCCCGCCCTGTGGAAGCTGGACCACGACCCGCACGGCTTCCGGTGGATCGATGCGAACGCCGCCGACGCAAACCTGTTCTCCTACTTGCGATTCGACACTCCGGAACAGAATGGCGACGTCGTCGCGGCGGTGCTCAACTACAGCGGCGCCGAGGCGCGCGACATACGCATCGGGCTGCCCCGAGCCGGTCGCTGGCTGGAGCTGCTCAACACCGACGCGGAGCGGTATGGCGGCTCCAACCGCGGCAACCTCGGCGGTGTCGACGCCACGGACACGCCATACAACGACCAGCCGTACTCCGCCGTTGTCACGATCCCGCCGCTGTCCGCGATCTGGTTCACTCCGGATGGAACTGCCCCCACCGCAGCCACCGATGCAGAGGACAAGTAGCGCCGTACCGCACGATCTGCATGCCGCAAACGCCTTCCAACCAGCGACAGACGTTTCGGCCCTGCACAGAGTGCGCCGGACCGCACCTTCTGCCGGACGCAGGCAACGAGACCTCGAGACGCTCGTCCCTCGCTCCCCTTCGAGACGCCGGCTCGTCCCTCACCGGCTCCTTAGGGCGACGCTCGGCCACCTCAATGCAAGAGGCGCCTCCCGGGAACCCGGGAGGCGCCTCAATTCACTTGCTGCTGAACGGAATCACTTCAGCGCGTTGACGAACGCGCTTGTCGAGCTCGGCACACCGAAGCCGGTCAGGCTGTCGTAGCCCTTGTCGGAGACCAGGGTCTGGTCCTGCACCTGCTGTGAGTTGATGCCGACCGTGGCGAGGGTGCCCGAGGTCTTGTACTCGAAGCCGTGGTTCAGGACGTTGCCCTTGACGTCGGTCAGACCCGCGTGGCCCTTCGCATAGATCGCCGGGTTCAGGAACCCGACGCGCTTGCCGACGAGCGCCAGGGTGCCTGCAGTCCACGGCGAGGACCAGCTCGTGCCGCCGATCTTCTCCAGCGCGAAGTTGTTGCCGGCAGCGCCGTCGTGGTAGCCGATCAAGTAGCCCGTGTAGGGGTCACCTGCGCCGGCCAGGTCCGGGTAGGCGCGGTGCGGGTCGACACCGGTGAATCGCGTTGGCACGACACCTTTCTGGTAATAGGGCTCCGCGTGATATTGACTCACGCCACCGCCGCCGCCGTAGCGGTACTGCCAACCGCTCCACGCGTCGTTCTGCTGCAGGTTGCGTGACGTGTTCCAGGCCTGCTCGAACGTGACCTTGGAGCCCTTGGCGTTTCCAGTCGCCAGCGAGGTGCCACCGACGGCGGTCACCCAGGGGTTGGCCGCCGGATAATCCGGAGACGGTGCGGTCGTCTGCTGGTCACCATTGGTGTTGTCGCCGTAGTCGCCGGAGGAGAACAGCACCGAGATCCCTTGCGCCGCGGCCTGCATGAAGACGGCGGAGTAGGCATCGTTCGTAGTCGGGTCATTCGTCTCACCGCCACCCCACGAGTTGGAGAAGGAGTCGACGGAGTTGTTGTCGATCAGCTTGTGCATCGAGGTGATCAGCGCGTCGTCGAACGGCGCCGCGGCCGCGGAGTAGATGATCTTCGCGTCCGGTGCAGCACCATGGATCGACTGGGCATCCAGGGCCTGCTCTGCGTTGACGCCGCCGGAGCCTTGATCATCACAGTAGAGTCGGTTGAAGCCTCCGTCCGGCTCGACGACCGTCAGCTGGTTCTTCTTCAGCGGCTGGAAACCGACGCTCTTGGCCCACGTGTTGGTGTCGGCCTCGATGCGAGGATCGTTGCACCACAACGTGATTCCGACCGTCATACCCTTGCCGGTGTTCTTGGCCGTCATGCCGCGCGCCGCCCGCAGCTGCTGCGGCGTGTAGCCGCACAGGCTGCCGGGCTGGATGCCCTTGAGCGGCTGGGCCGCCTTCGGCGCGTAGGGCAGGTGGTACTGCCCGTAGTACGACGAGCAGGCATCGCTGGCGCCGGAAGAGGCGTTCGGCTTGGCACCGAGCGCTGAGAGCGTGCGCGCCGACTTTTGTTGCGCAGCTGCCTCATTCGTGCGGATGTTGGTCGTGTGCAGGATCCGGGAGTGGTCCAGGCCGACTACACCGCCGACGACTCCGGCGACACTGCTGGGCATGGTCACTGCCTTCGCCGGTGCGGAGAAGGTCCGGCCGCTCTTGGAGTACTTGTGCATCTGGGTGCCGAATGCCTTGTTGACCGCGGCCGTCGAGCCGGACACCTGCACGTAGCTGCGCGTCGGTGAAACGGCACCGGTCTGCAGGCCCTGGCTGTGCAACCACGCGACGGCCTGGTCGACATCCGACTTCGATGCGGCGAAGCGCTTGGTGAATTGCGCCGGGCTGAGGAACTTCCCGTGCTGTGGACTTGCCGGGTCCGAAACGGTCTTCACGAAAGATTCCGCGCCGACCTGGTCACGCAGCTTGAACGTGACGATGAAGTGCTCGGTGGTCGTGGGTGACGCGGCACCGAGGGATCGCCCCGGTGACTGGACTTGGTGCGCCACTACCTTGCGCTGGTTGTTGGTGTTGCCGGCCGCGAATGCGGGGCCGCCGATTGCTCCGGCTGCGAGGGTGACGGCGCCGAGCAAGGCGATCTGTGAGCGCATATAGCTTCCCTTCCTAAAGGTGAGTGGTTTCGAAGTTACTGAGTCGAAGGTGTACGTGGGGCGATTACGGTCGACCGGTTCGCTGAGAACTACGCGCTCGATCGCTTCAGTCGCCTGTCGTGAGCCAGCCGGTCGTGGCAGGCTGATCGACATGAGCGTGAGTCGAGCCGGACAACCTGCTGCTGCGAGCGACCTTGTCGATGTCCCGCACCTGGTCACGAGCTATTACGAGGTCCAGCCGGATCCCGAAAACATCGATCAGCAGGTGGTTTTCGGCACGTCGGGTCATCGAGGTTCATCGCTGAAGGCCGCGTTCAACCAGGCACACATCCTGGCCACGACCCAGGCGATCGTCGACTACCGGCGGTCACAGGGGTATGACGGGCCGCTCTTCATCGGCCGGGACACCCACGCCTTGTCCGAGCCCGCCTGGGCCTCGGCGCTCGAGGTGCTTGCGGCGAACGACGTGCAGGTGCTGGTCGACCACGCCGACGGTTACACCCCCACACCTGCGGTGTCGCACGCGATCCTGCGGGCGAACAGTGGGCGGACGACAGGCCCCGGCCTGGCCGACGGCATCGTCGTGACGCCGTCGCACAACCCGCCGGCCGACGGCGGATTCAAGTACAACCCGCCGCACGGTGGACCCGCGGACAGCGACGCCACCAAGGTCATCGCGGCAGCCGCCAACGATTACCTGCGCGCCGGGCTCGACGGCGTGCGACGGGAGCCGTTCAGCAAGGCACGCGCTGCCGCCGGTTCCTACGACTTCATGACGACCTACGTCGATGACCTGGCAAACCTGGTCGACTTGGACGCGATCAAGTCTGCCGGCATACGCATCGGCGCGGACCCACTCGGAGGTGCGTCGGTCGCCTACTGGGGTGCCATCGCCGATCGTTTCGGGCTCGACCTGACCGTGGTCAATCCGCTGGTGGATCCCACCTGGCGTTTCATGACCCTGGACTGGGACGAGAAGATCCGGATGGACTGCTCGTCGCCATACGCGATGGCATCGCTGATCGGCAAGCGCGCCGACTTCGACATCGCAACCGGCAACGACGCCGACTCCGACCGGCACGGCATCGTCACTCCGGATGGCGGTCTGATGAACCCCAATCACTATCTCTCCGTAGCGATTCAGTATCTGTATGGCGGCGCGCGACCCGGCTGGTCGTCCGATCGAGTCGGCAAGACCTTGGTGTCGTCGTCGATGATCGACCGCGTGGTGGCCGGGCTCGGTGCGCAGCTGTGGGAGGTGCCTGTCGGGTTCAAGTGGTTCGTGCCCGGATTGCTGGACGGCAGTGTGGGTTTCGGGGGCGAGGAGTCGGCCGGCGCATCGTTCCTGCGCAAGGACGGCACGGCATGGACCACCGACAAGGACGGCATCGCGCTTGCCCTACTCGCGTCGGAGATCCTGGCGAAGACCGGAGCATCGCCGAGCCAGCACTACGCCGAACTCGTTGCCACTCACGGCGATCCGGCATACGCGCGGATCGATGCACCGGCCAACCGGGAGCAGAAGGCGAAGCTCGCGGCGCTCTCCCCCGACGACGTGGCGTCCACGTCACTGGCCGGCCAACCGATCACCGCGAAGCTGACTCGCGCGCCCGGCAACGACGCACCGGTCGGCGGCCTGAAGGTCACCACCGAGGATGCCTGGTTCGCCGCTCGCCCGTCCGGCACGGAAGACGTCTACAAGATCTACGCCGAGTCGTTCCAAGGCGCCGAGCACCTCGCGCAGGTGCAGGCCGAGGCGAAGGAGATCGTGTCGGCCGCTCTGGGCGGCTGAGTGTGTCGACGCCGCCTGCGTAAAGCATGCTGGTCGCTGCTCATTTCCACGGCGCTGTCCGCACACCGCGGTGGGAGCGAATGGCAGTGTCCTTGGTGATCAGGGTGAGTCCATCAAGCTGCGCCTGCGCGACGAGCATCCTGTCGAATGGATCTCGGTGCTCCCACGCCAATGCACCGGCACGGATCATCTGGGCGACCGAGAGGCTCAACTCAACGAGTTGCAATTCATCCAGCAGCCGGGGCCAGGCGGCGAGCACGGCTTCGCCGGATGCGAGCTTGCCCCGACGAGCCTTGAACGCAATCTCGTAGCCACTTGCAGCTGAAATGAACCGCCGATCGGCCTTCTCGAGCTGACGCTTGACGCCGGCGGGCAACAGCTCGGGCGAAGCCGCCGCCCACAGTAGGACGTGGGTGTCCAGCAGAAGACTCATGCCGACAGCGGGTCTTCGGGCCCGCCGTCCTCCCACCGTGATTGCTCCTCCTTGTCCAACGGCTCGAGGAAGCCGGAGCCGATGTCACCCAGATGGCTGAGGGTCCCGAATCGAAGTGCCGGCTTGGCAATAGGGCGCAACTCTGCGATCGGCTTCCCGGATCGCGCGATGACGACGTTCTCACCTCGTTCGACTCGGCTGAGCAACTCGGACAGATGCGTCTTGGCTTCCTGCACGTTCACGGTCGGCATGACTTGATCATACGCTTGGTCTGGTCATGTTGACCAGACCAGATAGCCCGCTCCCGCAGGCAGGACATTCGTCGTACAGTCGGCGGATGCCTTCGACGACACCCGCCCGCATCTTCGTGATCTCCGGGGCGCAAGGCGCCGGCAAGTCGACCGTCGGGCAGGCGTTGGCCGAGAGTCTCCCGCGCGCCGTCTTTGTCGACGGGGACGCGATCGACGACTTCGTTCTGTCCGGCCGAGAGCCGATGACGGAGCCGCCGTCCACGGCAGCCGTTGAGCAACTCTTCCTGCGGTATGCCGGTGCACTCACCGTCGCCGACGTCTATCGATCGGCGGGGTTCGACGCGGTCATCGCCGACAACATCTTCGGGACGTTCCTCGATGACTATCTGGTGATCGCCGCGCCCGAGCCGATCCACTTCGTGATGCTGACTCCGACGGCCGACGCCATACGTGCGCGGGAGCACGGCCGCGGCAAGAATGCCTACCGCGATGGATTCACCGTCGAGGCTCTCGTGGAGTCGGTCGAGCACGACTCTCGGCGCGTCGGACTGTGGATCGACAACACGAATCTATCGGTCGCGCAGACGGTTTCGCAGATCCTGGCGCACGCCGGCGAAGCCTTGGTGGACACCCGCGAGTTCGACGACAGTGACGACGGCGACGCGTCGCCGGCTGCGCGATGAGCGGCCACGTCGGGTCGCCCAGCACGACACTCGTCGTGCTGCGCGGCAACTCCCGCGCCGGGAAATCCAGCCTCGCGGAGGCGCTGCGGCAGCGCCCTATGTCGGTCGTCGGCCAGGACCACATCCGTCGGATCATCCTCAAGGACCGGGACAAGCTCGAACTCACCGCGGCCGTCGAGCTGATCGACCTCAACGTCCGCTTCTGCCTGGACCATGGCAAAGACGTTGTCCTGGAAGGGATCCTGTGGTCGCAGAAGTATGGCGCGATGATCCGGCAGCTGCTGGCAGATCACCGCGGCCGCAACCACGTCTATTACCTGCAGGTCGACTTCGACGAGACAGCCGCCCGCCATACAGCCAGTGCCGACGCCGCCGAGTGGACCACCAATGACATGCGGTCGTGGTGGAACGACGGTGACCGGCTCGGCATACCCGAGGAGATCGTGCTGGACGCGAGTCTTCCCCAATCTCAACTGCTTTCGCGAATTCAGCGAGACCTCGATACGCTCCCCCGCTCCGTCACCCCACGAAGTTCTCCCCCGCTTCGCTCCTCCGACACTTCGCGGGGACCCCGACACGCTCCTCCGCTACTCGGCCACCCTTGACCCTCAGCCGAGGATCTTCTCCTCGTCCTTTGCCCAGAGGCCGGTGAGTCCGCGGAAGTGCGCGAGGAAGCGCTCGTGCTCCTGCTGCGGGTAGGTGGACTTCACGGTCTCGACGAGCAAGCGGTCGAAGTCGTCGGACAGCACCCAGTCGAGGACCATCTCGTCGAGGTCGGCCAAGGCTGAGTCGACGAACTCGCGGTAGCGCTCGGTCTCGAAGTATTTGTCCGAAAGCCGTTGATATGCACCAAGTTTGGCCTGGTAGTCATCATCGCGATCGGCGATCTCGAACCACGGGTCAGTGTCCACCTGGGTGTGCCCCTTGCGGCCCGTGACGACGCAGAAGATCGACCACTTCAGCAACGACTTGATCGCCCACGGGAAGTAGTAGTGCAGCGAGGTGATCGCCACGTCGGGGCAGGCGTTGGCGTAGTCGATCGGGTAGACGACGCCGTCCTTGACCAACATCTCGCAACTGTTGAACTCCCACCGGAAGAACGCGTTGACGGTCTGGGCGATCGCATGAGTCTCGGCGCCGATCTGGGGCGTGAGGAAGTCGTAGGCGACCTCGTAGCGGTCGTGCATCGGCTGGTCCGGCCGGAACTTCATCACCATCGTCTCGGGACCGATGGTCAGCGCCCGGGCGAACACCTCGAAGCCGTCGACCGCCCGCTGCAGGTGCATCAGCATCTCGCCGGACTCGTCGTAACTGCGGCGCAACTCGGTCTCGTCACTGATCTTCGAAACGCCGCGCCAGGCGCCGCCATCGAAGGGCTTCATGTACATCGGATAGCCGAGCTCGGCGGCCACCGCGTCCAGGTCGAACGACCGGTTGTACTTCTCGGACGTGTAGGCCCACCGCACGTTGTCGATCGGGTTCTTGTAGGGCACCAGCACCGTCTCGGGGACGTTCATGCCCAGCCGCATCAACGCGCAGTATGCCGAGTGCTTCTCCATCGACTGGAACGTGAACGGCGAGTTGAGCAGATAGACATCGTCCATCAGCGCGGCCTTCTTGAGCCATTCGCGCGGGTGGTAATACCAGTGCGCGAGCCGGTCGATGACCAGGTCGGTGCGTGGCTTGTCACGCAGGTTGAAGGGCTCGATCGTCATACGTTCGGTGCGTATGTCGTGGCGCGAACCATCCGGTGCCGTCACCGGGCCGACCCTGCGCATCAACTCCTCGAAGGCGCGTGGCCAGTCCTCCTCGGCGCCCAGCAACAGGCCGATCAGGTGTTCGCTCATCGTGCGCTCCCTTCCACTCGCTGATCCATCAGCAGAACCGCGGCAGATGATGTGCAAGTTGCTTCTGCCACCACGGCCAGTCATGAGCGCTGTCGTGCCCCCACACGTCCAGCTGATGCGGAATGCCCTTCTCGGACAACAGTTTTGCGAAGGCGATTGTTGACGGGAGCGCTTGCGTGGGCGACACCTCGAAGGGTCCCTCCCCCACGACGAGCAACACGCTGGCGGTGCGGCGAATCCAGTCCAGATGCTCGCCGTGCATACCGGCGACATACGACATCGGGTTGGCCAGGTAGGTGGCCTCGCCCTGCTCGCCGTGCCCGTGCCAGGACGTGACGTCGTAGCTCCCCGACAGACCGATCGAGAGCGGCGCGAGATGCGCGTGGGTCAGTGCGAAATGCACCGCGTGGTAGGCGCCCATCGAGACACCCAGGGTGATCACCGGTTGATCCCCGCCGACCTGATCGGCGATCCAGGGCAGCGCGGCACCCTCCAGCCAGCGCGTGTAGGCGCGGTGTCTGGTCGCGCGCTCCTCGGTGGTCGCCGCGTTGTCGGACCAGGTCCACCGGTCCGCCGCGTCGACGCAGAAGTACGACACCCGGCCGGCGTCCACCAGGTCCTGGGTCGCCGCGACCATGCCGTTGTCCGCGAAGTCCTCGGCCCGCCCGGCCTCGCTCGGGAACACCAGCACCGGGCGACCCCAGTGGCCATGGCGGATGACACCCAGTGACAGGTCCATCCCGGGTACCGGCAACTCGACGCGTTCACCCACCCGCTCATCCTGACGCACCTTGCGCGTTACGCAAGAGGTTTCGACAGATCGGTTTCGCGGATCGGGCGCACCACATTAGGTCGTATGGCGCAATGCCGCAGCCGGGCACAGTCGGACGAGCGTTTCGGCGATGTTCGGGTCCGCAATGATCTCGGACGGAATCGGGTAGCCCCACTCATCGAGCGGGATCTGCTCCGGCTCAAGCGCATGACAGACGCCGTGCCCACTACAGGCGATCCGATCGACCCGGATGATTGTCGGTCGTACGTTGTCAGCTCGCATTCGCGGTCCGCCAATCGTGATCGGCCACGCAGCGTCCGGCAAGGTGCGCGTCGAGGTCGTCTCCGAAGACCCGCAACGCTCCCGCGATGTGCTGCGCCACTCCGTCCGGGAAGTGACATGCACCGCGACCGGACAGGACACCGAGCCGCTGGCGCAGTGCGGGCACCCGGCCGGCATCGCCGGCCACCACTGCCGCGAAGTCGGAGGCCACGGCAGGAACACCGAACATGCACGGCCCGCACTGGCCGGCGGTTTCGCCGGCTGCGATCTCGAGGGTGTGAGCGACATACTCAACCGGGCACTCAGCTGCCCCGATCACACGCAACACACCGCTGCCGATCGTGCACCCGTGACTCATCAACACCGTTGATTCCCAACGCAATTGCTCAGCTTCTGGGCCGCTGAGGAAACCACTGCTCAATCCGCCCACACTCACTGCCTGGTATGGCGCCGCGCTTGCCTGCCGCAGGAGTTTCGCGATGGGCGTGCCGGCGGCCGACTCGATGACCCCGGGATGTTCGACGGCGCCAGCGATTGTGACGAGTCGCGGGCCTGGCTCGGTCGGCGTGCCGAACGACCGGAACCACCGGGGTCCGTTGCGGGCGATTTGACTGACACGCCATACGGTTTCGGCGTTCAGCACCAGGGTCGGGCGCAGCCGCCGGCCTTCCGCATACTTGCCGCCGAAGACCAGCGGTCGACTTCTGCTCACCGGTCGCGCCATCCCGCCGTGCGCAGCCGACACGAGCGCCGACTCCTCGGAGGAGACGTATCGGTCCGGCACCTCGAGCACCGGAAGCCCCGCTGCGCGAAGCAGATTCGAGGTCGAACTCCCCGACGTGTCGCATAGCGCACGTCGGACACGATCAGGTGAGCTCCGTGGACCAATTCGTCGAGGTGCTGCGACACGACGAACCAGTCCTTGGCGGCATCCAGTTCACCGTCGCACGCGTTGACGATCAGCGATGCGCCACGGTCCTGAGCGGCGGAGACCTTCTGCGCGGTCGAGAATCCGGCGCCACCGCGTCCGGTCAGGCCTGCCTCTGCAAGCAGGTCCGCAAGCTCCTTTGTGGGTGTCATGTCCACTCCTGCAGTCGAGAAATGCGGCGCTGCTCGACGTCGGGATGCGTTGCGAACATTCGCCATCCGACCCCGACGACGCCGATGACGGCGCAAACCACGGTGATACCGCGCAGGATCGGCTCGTTCGAAGTCCCGAGTGCGTAGCTGTGCACGATTGCCAGCGGCCACGACAGGTAAGCGATCAGATGCACTCCTCCACAGCCGACGGCTGATCCTGTTGCGCAGCAACGAAGTTGCGACAATTGCGATCAGAACGTCCACCGACAGGGTGCCGAGTGTCATCCAGGTTTCTTGGTACCCGGAGGTGAACGGCACGACGCTCGCCAGCCAACCGATGGGCACGTAGGAGTCGAACACCGCACTGAAGATGTGCACCACGAGGAAGACGACCGAACCGAGCGTGAGGCTTCGGTGCACGCCCATCGCGACGGCCTGGCCACCCGGGCGCAGTTTCCGCTGCCCCGACAGGAGCATCCCGAGCACCAGCACCGCGGTGAAGATCACGAGGGTCGCGACACCTGTCGCTCGCGAGAGGTACCAGAGGAACATCACGCAACCCCCGCTTCGGGCCAGCCCGGTGTATGCCGCCGTGCTCCACCCGGGCCGATCAGCAGTGCGGGAAGTCCGCGCTCGGCCAACCAGCCGGCGGCGTCGGCTCCCAGCACGATCGCGGCCGTGGATGCCGAATTCGCCTCCAGCGCAGTGCTTCCGGCGACCGTCACCTGTTCCCAAACGGCATCGGCCGGCGCACCAGTCCGTGGATCGACGATGTGGTGGCGCCGTACGCCGCCGCTGGTCCAGGTGCGCAGCGCGGTTGAGGACGTCGCGAAGGCCTGACCTCCACCGATCACGGTCTGCAGGACATCACCCGAACCACCTTCCACTCCGATCCGCCAGCCGGGCGACGGCACCGCGCCGGCGGTCGCAATGTCGCCCCCGAGGTCCACCAGCACTCCGCTGCCGGTCTCCCGGGTGATCCGCGCCGCGATGCGATCGGCGAGGAACGCCTTGGCCGATGCGCCGAAGTCGAGGACGCAGCCCACGGGCACGGCGATGAGTCGAAGCGCCGCGTCATACCTGATCGAGCGCCAGGTCGTCGGTGCCGGTGACGTGCCCACCGGGCGGTCGCCGCGCGCCCGGACTTCGTCGAGGTCCGCGTCATACCCGAGGGCCGCCAACGTCGCGCCGACGGTCGGATCGACCAGCCCTTCGCTGAGTGCCGCCGTCCGCAACGCTGCTTCCGTAACGTCACCGAGGAGCGGTGAAACCCGGTGTGGCAGATCGTTGTTCGGCAGTCTGCACAACTCTGAATCCGCCCGGAAACGGGAGGCGGCGAGGTCGAGGGCTGCAACGTCGTGCATCGCGATCTCTGCTGCCCGCAGGGAGGCGAAGCGGTCGGTCACCAGCACCCGGCAGCTTGTGCCGATCGCGGTGAACTGTGCCGCGAGCACGGCTTGCTGTCTGCCCATCTCATGATCCCCGGGTATTGCTGTCAGGGCCGCCGGTGCCGCCGGCATTCACCGACGGGACCGAGCTGTACGAGCCGCTTGAGCTGGAGGACGAGCCGGAGGAGCCGGACGAACTGTCCGCGGAGGAGCTGGCCGTCGGCGACGAGCTACCCGTGCTCGCCTGCTGGCTCGGCGTGACCTTCGCGGCTGCCGACTTGTCCTGGTGTGTGGCCAGCTGTCCGACGAGTCCCGCCGTCACGAGAGTGCCGGCCGCCATACCGGCGACGGTGAAACGTCGAGTTTTACGCAGAATCGGGATCATCGGGGTGCACTTTCTGGGAGGTAACACATCCGAGAATGACCGGCCGAGTTCTGGAGGCCTTGTGCGCCGGCTGTGGGATTGTTGAAGGTTGTACGACTCCCCGGGTCTGTCGGCGTGCAGTCGTCGTATCGTCGGGTCCGTGGATATGACCTACCGCCCGCTGGGCGACTCCGGACTCATGGTCAGCGCAGTCGGCATCGGCTGCAACGCATTCGGTCGACGGGTGGACGCCGCCGGTGTGCGCGACATACTCGACGGCGCGCAGGACGTCGGGGTCACGTTGCTCGACACGGCCGATACGTATGGCGGCAACGGCGCCAGCGAGGAGTTGCTGGGCGCCGCGCTCCGAGGGCGTCGCGAAAACTTCGTCGTGGCAACGAAATTCGGCATGGACACCGGCGGACTCAACGGTGATGACCATGGCGTCCGGGGCTCGCGCCGCTACGTGCGCCGAGCGGTCGAAGGCTCGCTGCGGCGGCTGCAGATCGACCACATCGACCTCTACCAACTGCACACTCCCGACCCGGTCACGCCGATCGAGGAGACGCTGTCGGTGCTGACCGACCTGGTGAGCGAGGGCAAGATCGGCTACCTCGGCTGTTCCAATTTCGCCGGTTGGCGGATCGCCGACGCGGACTGGACCGCGCGCAGCGCCGGCTTGGAGCGCTTCGTCTCGGTGCAGAATCGCTACTCGCTGCTGGACCGCACCGTCGAGGCCGAGGTGGTGCCGGCAGCCGAGACGTTCGGCCTGGGCGTGCTGCCCTTCTTCCCGCTCGAGTACGGCCTGCTCACCGGAAAGTACCGCCGCGGCAGCGAGCCACCCGCCGGATCACGCGCGGCGTCCGCCCCGGCGCCCTGGCTGGGCACCGCCGACTGGGACCGGATCGAGGCACTCGAGGCGTATGCCGCCGAGCGTGACCTCACCGTCCTCGACGTCGCGATCGCGGGACTCGCGGCTCAGCCGGCGGTTGCGTCGGTCATCTCCGGCGCCACTTCCGGCGACCAGGTACGCACGAACGCCGCCGCGCTGCGCTGGGAGCCTACTGCGGAGGATCTCGTCATACTCGACGAGATCACCGATGCTGAGTGACGGCTCAGCGAGCTGGGACGATGCTGCGAGGAGCCGCGCGAAAGGGCGGCCGCGTGGCGACGACCATGATCGGCGATGGCGCGAGCGAGCATGCGAGCCGTGCCATCGCCGATCATGCGAGGAGCCGCGCGAAAAAACTCAGTACAGAGCTGACATCAGGGCGGTGCGGGCCTTCTTGACCCGGTCGTCGGTCGGGCCGACGACGTCGAAGAGCTTGACCAGGTGCTCGCGGGCGGCATTGCGCTCGTCGCCGCTGGTCGCCTTGACCAGGTCGATCAGCCGGGCGAACGCGTCCTCGATGTGCCCGCCGAGCACGTCGAGGTCGGCGACCAGAGTCTGCTTCTCGACGTCGGTCGGCGCGTCCGCCGCAGCGGCACGCGCCGCATTGAGGTCAGCACCGGAGGTCCGCTCCAGCAGGCCCACCTGACCGAGGCCGAGGCGAGCCTCGTCATCGGCGGGGTTGTCGGCGAGCGCCTGCTCGTATGCCGCGGTCGCTGCCGCGTAGTCACCCTGCTCGATGGCGTCGAACGCCCGTTGGTGCGTCTCGGGTAGCTCCGGCTCGGCGGGCAGCTCGGCGTCGTCACCGGCATCATCGGCGGTCACGTCCAGGCGACCGGTCACGTCGTTGGCGGCGGCTGCTTCAAGCACCTTGTCGAGGACATCCCGGATAGCGTCGGTCGGCTGGTCGCCGACATACAAAGGCACCGGCTGGCCGGCGAGTATGGCGAGCACCATCGGCACCTGTTGCACCTGCAGCGCCTGACGGATCTGCAGGGAGGTGTCGATGTCGACGGTGGCCAACTGCATGCGTCCGGCGAACGAGCGGACTTCCTGCGCCAGCACGTCGATGTGCTTCTTGCTGTCCGGGCGAGCACCCGACCACAGCGCGACAATGACCGGCACACGGGCCGAGGTCTGCATCGCATCGCCGAAGCTGGCGTCGTCGACTGCGATCACCAGGTTGTCGTTCGCGCCGGCGGACGCGGCACTGGGTGTGGCCGCGGTCGCAGCCGGCCGAGCGAGAGCGGACAGGTCGACGGCACCGCGCAACGACGCCGGAGTGATGGGCTGATCGGTCATCCGTCCATTGTGGCGTCTCGCGGCGCGGAGGATTCGGTCACCCTCTCGTTCCTCTGCCGCCGAGGTCAGCCAGCGGGACGAACCATGCGGATCTCGTCACACTCGAGGTCCTCGTCACGCTTGGTGCCACCGTCGGGCGCGAAGCCGATCTTGCGATAGAAAGCCTGCGCGCGGAGGTTCTCCCTCACCACCCACAGGTATGCCGGGAGGTTGCCGAGTGTCGCGTCGACCAAGAGGTGGGCGACGCCGCTGCCGTGGAAGTCACGCAGCACGTTGAGCGCGCCCAACTCCTGCGGCACCGGTGCCTCGTCGTCGCGGGGACCGCCCACCATGCAGAACCCGGCGATCCGACCGGTCGACAGGTGCCGCGCCAATCTGGAACGGTGTCGGATGTCATCTATCGCGTCCGCCGCGCCGTGCTCGCGTGCATTCGTGACGCCAATGCGCTTGCGCCAGTGGGCAACTCGCGGCTCGAGCTGCATGCCGTCCAGGTAGTCCTGGGACAGCATTCCGGCATACGTCTCGCGCCATACCTGCATGTGCATGGCAGCGAGCTCACGCGCGTCGGCGTCGGTGAGCGGCTCGATGTGGAAGTCGGTCATTCCTCGGACTTCAGGCGTGCCTCGACGCGGTCGACCTTCTCGGTGAGCTGCCCGGTGAAGCCGGCGCGCATGTCGGCCTTCAGCACCAGGCTCACCCGCGGGCTCTGTGCAGCGACCGCCTCGCAGGCGGCCTTGACGACGGCCATGCACTCGTCCCACTCACCCTCGATCGTGGTGAACATCGAGGTCGTTTCGTTCGGCAGTCCGGAGGCACGCACGACGCGCACGGCCTCGGCGACCGCCTCGCTGACCGAGCCGTCGGGATCGTCGGTGGTGCCGGGTGCAATGGAGAAGGCGAAGAGCATGTGGCCAGGCTATTCCACCGCAGCGAGAGAGATCCGCCAGGTCGGCGTCAGTCGAATTCGAGGATGTCCAGGACCGCGTCTGCCTGGAACAGGTTGGCCCGCTTGAGTTTTCCGCCCGCGGGCCGCACGATCTGCGCGTCGATGAGGTTCTTGAGGCACGTGTTCGCCGTCATCTTGGTGACCTGCAACTCGTCCTGCAGATAGGCAGCCGTGACGACCGGCTGCTGGATCAGAACGTCGATCGCCCGATGAACGGACGAGTCCCTGCGGTAGGTCGACAGCGCTTCGCTCCACCGCTCCCACACGGCATCGACCCGACGGCTGAAATCGCCGGCCAGGTCGACGGCGCCATTGACGAAGTCCAGCATGGTGTTCACGTAGGAGGACGTCGCGGTGCTTCTTTCGTCGTCGTCATGGCGGTATGCCGTGAGCGCCTTGACGTAGGTGTCTTTGTCGTCCTTCAGCGCCAACGAGAGCGGCAACACACCACCGGTGACCACGCCGGCGCGGTGCAGCAATCCGTGGAACAAGGCCCTGCCAACGCGGCCGTTCCCATCCGGAAACGGGTGCACGGTCTCAAACTGGGCGTGCGCCAACAGCGCAGCGATCAACGGACTGTCACCGCCGGTGTTGACATAGGCCAGCAGGTCGTCCATATAGGCCTGCACCTCTTCATGAGGTGGCGGAACGAACCGCGCCGTGAGTGGTGAATTGCCACCGATGAAGACCGGCTGATCCCGGTATCCGGTGCTGCGCAACTCGGGCAGCAACGTGTGATGAACCCGCTGGATGTCTTGATGCGTCCATACCGCGCCAAGTCGCTCGATAGCTGTCCGCATTGCATCGATGTTGCGCGCAACTCGCACACCGGCCGAACTGGCTCGCTCATGGTCGATCCGGGCGAGCATGATGTTTCGCGGAGTCTCACGCTCCCCTTCGACCCACGACGAGGCGATGCTCTCGGATCTGATGAGGGTCGCGTACAGCAATGGCAACGGCCTTGCGCGCAACCTCTCGCCCAGCACAGCGACTCGACCGGCCGTGTCGTAGGCATATTCCGTGACCGCACGATCGAGCACCTCGAGGCCGCGAGTCATCAGGTCCGGATGGTAGCGGCGGTAGAACCCGCCCCGGCGTTCTCGGCTGGTGACACCATTGAAATCTGGCTCGGCGTGCACTTCTTCCCAGCGCGCCATCGTTGACTCCTCGACGCCGAAAGTAAAGGATATCCGGATATCCTATACCCTCAGGCGTCAAGCGACGGAGCGAGCGACGCCAGGTACGAGTGCACAGAGGGTATGGCGGCCGCGCCCTCACCGCTCGCGGATGCGACACGTTTCATCGATCCCGACCGGATGTCGCCCGCCGCGAAGATGCCTGGGACCGTCGTGCCGAGCGGTTCCGGTGGGCAGTCGTCGACCCAGCTCTCCCGCGGTACGTCGCGTCCGGTGAGCACGAATCCCTTTGAGTCCTGGGCGATTTCGGGCGGAAGCCAGTCGCAGCAGGGGTCGGCGCCGAGCAACAGGAACAGCCCGCCGCACGGCTTCTGCAGCTCGGCCCCGGTGCGGTTGTCCCGCAGCGTGACCCACTCCAGCCGGGTGGCTCCCCCGGCATCGACCACTTCGCAGCAGGGCTTCACGCCGATCCTCGGATTGATCTCGATCTCCCGGATCAGATAGTCCGACATCGTCTCGGACAGGTCCGGCCGACGGATCAGGATCTTCACCGATCGCGCGAACCGCGACAGGTGCACCGCCGCCTGACCTGCGGAATTGCCGCCACCGACGACCACAACATCCTTGCCGACGCACTCGCGCGCCGAGCTCGTTGCGGCGCCATAGTGCACGCCGAGACCCACGAACTTCTCGATCTGCTCCACCCCGATCCGGCGGTAGGCGACCCCGGCGGCAACGATCAGTGACCGCGCGTGCACCACCCGATCCTCCAGCCGCAGCTCATGGGTGGCGCCGGGTTCGTGCGCGAGCTCCATGCCCACCACCGGCCGGGCCGAGTAGAGCTTCGCGCCGAACCGCGCCGCCTGAGCGCGGGCCCGTTGGGCCAGCCGCATGCCGGAGATGCCGCGGGGGAAACCGAGATAGTTGCGGATCATCGAGCTGGTGCCCGCCTGACCGCCGATCGCATCGGAGTCGAAGACGACCGTCGAGAGGCCTTCGGAGGCGCCATACACCGCGGCGGCGAGGCCGGCCGGGCCGGCACCGATCACCGCGAGGTCGAAGACGTCGTCCTCCTCGAAATCCTCGAATGCATAGAAGCGGCGCCCGATGTCGGCGATCGTCGGCTGCACGACCGTCTCGGTCAGCGGTGAGGAAAGGACCGGGTAGACCGGGTGACCGTCCGGCCAGTCGATGTCCGCGAGCAGCTCCTGAGCGACCTGCGACTCGGGCGGGTAATTGCGGGTGGGTATGCCGAGCCGATCCAGGAAGTCACGCAACCGGCCGGCGTCGGCGTTACCAGGCGGCGAGATCAGCTGCACCGCCTCGAAGACGGGCTTGCTCGCGCTCCACCCCCAGTCCGACAACAACTCGGTGACCGCGGTGTGGAACTCCTCGTCCCGCTCACCACGAGGTATGCCGAGCCCGGCCTCGATGCGGCCGTCGACCTGCGCCTCGCGCAGCGTCTCGCGGTTGACTCGAAACTCCTCGCCGGCATAGACCAGCGCCCGTTTGGTGACCGCGCTGACCGCGTGCAGGCAGTCGACCGTGACCAACCCGGGTGCGTCCGGCTGGGTGAATTCGACTACGAACAAAGCGATTTCGACGTGCTGGGCGATCAGTGACTGGACCAGCGACATGGCTGGTCCGAGGCCGCGCGCGAACTCCACGCGGTAGTCGGTGGCGTAGCGCTGGAACTCGTGCTGCAACTGCTCGGCGTGTGCGTCACCGACCAGGACGATGGCAGGCTGGAGTGGTTTCACCCGATGAGTGTATGCCGGGGTCCGGACTCGCCGAGAGGCTCAGTAAAGCGCCGAAAGGCTCACATCGACGGCGGTTTCGACCGCGTGGATGTGAGCCTCTCGACGACTTTGTGAGCCTCTCGGCGAATGGGGTGCGTGTGGCCCGGCGGGGTAGGTTCCGGCGTCAGCTGCGCGCTTGCGAGTCCAGCTCGACCCGCTGCGGGACGCGCACGATGAGCGCGTCGCCCTGACCGCCGCCACCGCACAGGCTCGCAGCGCCCACGCCGCCACCGCGACGCTTCAGCTCGAGGGCCAGGTGCAGCACGAGGCGCGCTCCCGACATACCGATCGGATGACCCATGGCGATCGCGCCACCGTTGACGTTGACGATCTCGGGGTCGATGCCCAGCTCACGCGTCGACACGATGCCGACGGCGGCGAACGCCTCGTTGATCTCGACCAGGTTGAGGTCGGTCGCCTTGATGCCTTCCTTCGCGCACGCCGCGTTGATGGCATTGGCCGGCTGCGACTGCAGCGAGGAGTCCGGGCCGGCGACGACGCCGTGCGCGCCGATCTCGGCCAGCCACTCCAGGCCGAGCTCTTCCGCCATGGCCTTGCTCATCACGACGACAGCGCACGCGCCATCCGAGATCGGCGAGCTCGAACCGGCAGTAATGGTGCCGTCCTTGGCGAAGGCCGGGCGAAGACCGGACAGGCTCTCGGTAGTGGTCTCCGGGCGGATGCCCTCGTCATTGCGGAACTCGAGCGGGTCACCCTTGCGCTGCGGGATCTGCACGCTGACGACCTCGTCGTCGAAGATGCCGTCCTTCCAGGCGCGAGCCGCCAGCTGGTGGCTGCGAGCGCCGAAGGCGTCCTGCTCCTCGCGGGTGACGGCCTTGTCGCCGGTGTTCTGCTGCTCGGTCAGCAGCCCCATGGCCTGGTCGGTGAACGCGTCCCATAGCCCGTCAAGGGCCATGTGGTCCTTCATCGTCACGTCGCCGTACTTGAAGCCGCCCCTGCTGCCGGGCAGCAGATGTGGCGCCTGGCTCATCGACTCCTGGCCACCAGCGACGACGATGTCGAACTCGCCGGCCCGGATCAGCTGGCCGGCGAGCGCGATCGCGTCCAGGCCGGACAAGCACACCTTGTTGATGGTCAGCGAGGGGACGGTCATCGGGATGCCGCCCTTGGCGGCCGCCTGGCGGGCGGGCATCTGACCGGCCCCGGCAGTGAGCACCTGGCCCATGATCACGTAGTCGACCTGGTCACCGGCGACGCCGGCCTTGTCCAGGGCACCCTTGATGGCGAAACCGCCCAGGTCAGCGCCGGAGAGCCCGGCGAGCGAGCCTTGCAGCTTGCCCATCGGGGTGCGTGCGCCGGCAACGATGACGGCAGTGTTTGCAGACGAAGTCATGGCTCCCACTATAATAGCGGTGCCTGCGTGCTCGACCGCGGCCGGTCAGTGCCAGGAACCGCGCGGCGGCCGCCGATCCCGCGCCGCCCAGCACGCCGTGTGCCAGTGCCGCCGGTCGGACACATCGCCCAAACCGTCGTCGGGCCAGACCACGACGTGCTCCAGCGATGACGCGAGCGCCTGCTGGCAGCCAGGACAGACGTAACTGCGCCCGGCCGTGTTGCCGCGCACCGGCCGGACGACGTAGGACCTGCCGTCATACAGCTCACGGCGTATGCCGGTCTCGAGCAACCGCGACACGTCCGGCCGTCGATCGGGCGAACCCGATCGGCGACTTTGGCGACGGTTGCGGCGTGGCACCGTCCAGTCAGTCCAGGAAGGGCAGGTCGCGCACTGCGTGCTCGACGAGCAGCGGGTTCGGAACGACGGTCGGGTCCACCGAACCCTGCTCGAGCAGGCCGTCCGCGACGACGTCCGCACCAAGGTCGTCGAGTATGGCGAACAACCCACGGGGGTAACCACATCCGGCCGTCATGGCGGTGTCGACGTCCTGCGGGGTGGCGTAGCCGGCGTCGACCATCGCCACGGCATCGCCGACGTGCTGGAAGAGCAGTGAGTCGACGACCAGACCCGGCCGAGCCGGGCCGGCCACCGGCACGAACCCGGCGGCGGTCAGGGTCGCGCGGACCATCGCAGCCTGCTCGTCGGTCGTACCGAGTGAGACGCCGAACTCTGCGACCTGGCCGTGCTTGGTCTCCTGGTGCACGCGCAACGGCAGCAAGGCGACGTCGTCGTCGAGCACTCCGGCCACTGCGAACTCACTCGCCTCATCGGCGGCCAGCACCACGGTGCGGGCGTCCAGGACCTCGGCGACGTCGGAGAACCAGTTGCCGGGGGCAGCCCCGCTACAGCACGCGGAGTCGGCGTCCTTTCCCTCGACGTCGCACTCTCCGGAATCGCAGTTGGCACACTCGGCCTCGGCCCCACCGACGAGGACGACCAGCGGCGAGCCAGCCAGGTCCGCGACGTCGGTCTCAGGGTCGTCGATCGCGGTGACCGTGACGCCCGCCTTCGCGAAGGCACCGGCCAATTGCGTTGCCAGCTCACCCTTTCCGACGATGGCCGCGGACGCGGTCATCGCATCCGTGCCGGCATCCTCCTCGGCACCGGCGTCGGCCGAGTAGTCGTAGAAGCCCTGCCCGGTCTTGCGACCGAGCCGCTTGGCCAGCACCAGCTGGCGCAGCAACGACGGCGACGCGTCGGAGGCGCGCTTCGTGGCGGCATACATGACCTCGCACACCTCATGTACGACGTCGAGGCCGACCAGGTCGGAGAGTGTCAGCGGACCCATCGGCAGGCCGATGCCCACCTTGCAGGCGTTGTCCAGGTCGACTCGACTGACCTTGCCGGTCTGGTAGAGCGCGATCGCGCGAGCCAGGTAGGGAATGAGCAGCGCGTTAGCGACGAACCCGGCCCGGTCGCCGACGACCACGGGCTTTTTACCAAGTTTCAGCGCAAGGTCGCGGATGGCATCGGCGACGTCGTCGGCGAGCAGGACCGTGGTGATCACCTCGACCAGCTGCAGCACCGGCGCCGGGTTGAAGAAGTGCATGCCGACCACCCGCTCCGGGTGACGAGTGCCCGCGGCGACCTCGGTGAGGGACAGGCTGGAAGTGTTGGAGGCGAGGATCGCGTCCGGGCGCACGATGTCGTCGAGCGCCGTGAAGATCGAGTGCTTGATCTCCATCCGCTCGGGCACGGCCTCGATGACCAGGTCGGCGTCGGCGAGGTCGGACAGTTCCGCGGTGAAGGTGATGCGCTCCAGCGTCGCGTCACGGTCGGCTTCGGACAGCTTGCCCTTGCTCACCGCTCGCTCGAGCGACTTGGTGACGAATCCGCGCCCGCGCTCGGCGAGTTCGGTGCTGCCGTCAACGGCGTAGACCGGGAAGTCCGCCTTGGCGAAGACCTCCACGATGCCGGCACCCATCGTGCCCAGACCGATGACAGCAACCTTTGAGAAGACAGGAACCATGCGCTCAGTGTCTCAGCCGGGCGCCTTCCGCCAGCACCGGTCCCCGCGGGCTGAGACGCAGCCGCGCGGGGTATGACTACGCTGGGTCGCCGTGCGTGTTGTGATTGCCCGGTGCAGTGTCGACTATGTCGGCCGACTCACCGCCCACCTGCCCTTGGCCACCCGATTGCTGATGGTCAAAGCCGACGGCTCGGTCCTCATCCACAGTGACGGCGGCTCCTACAAGCCGCTGAACTGGATGTCGCCGCCGTGCTCGATGGCGCAGATCGAGCCAACACCCGATGAGTCCGACGAGGGCGTAGTCGCCGTCTGGTCCGTGCAGCACGCGAAGTCCGAGGACCGGTTGCACGTGCGCATCCACGAGTTGCTGCACGACTCCAGCCACGACCTCGGCGTCGACCCCGGACTGATCAAGGACGGCGTCGAGGCGCAACTACAGGCCCTGCTGGCCAAGAACATCACCACCCTCGGCGGCGGCTACACGCTGATCCGTCGCGAATACATGACGGCGATCGGCCCGGTCGACATCATCTGCCGCGACGCGAACGGCGCCACGGTTGCCGTCGAGCTCAAGCGGCGCGGTGATATCGACGGCGTCGAGCAGCTCACCCGCTATCTCGAGTTGCTCAACCGCGACCCGCACCTCGCCCCGGTGAGCGGCGTCTTCGCCGCGCAGCAGATCAAGCCGCAGGCTCGGGTGCTCGCCGAGGATCGCGGAATCCGTTGTGTCACCTTGGATTACGAAGCCCTCAAGGGCATGGACGACGCCGACTCCCGACTCTTCTAAGCAGGTAGCGGTCATGACTGGTTCCCCCACACCGTCGGGTATGGCGCGCGCGGCCATCGCCGCACCGAACGCGCTGGCCGCGCAGGCCGGGATTGATGTCGTCGCACTCGGCGGCACAGCGGTCGACGCAGCGATTGCGGCACTCGCGGTGACGTATGTGACCGAGCCGGGGATCGTCAGCGCCCTGGGTGGTGCCTTCGTCAACGTCTGGCCGGCCGGCGGGGAGCCGCAGGTCATCGACGGCAACTGCGAGATGCCGGGCCGGTCCGCCGGACCGGAGCGTTTCGGTTCGGGGCTGCGCGCCATACATCTGGATTATGGGGGTGGCATCACCATCAACGCTGGGGCTGGATCTGCAGCGACACCAGGGTCTTTCGCGGCATACGAACTGGCACACGAGATGTTCGGACGCGCGAGCTGGAGCGACATCCTGGCCCCGGCGATCTCCGCCGCGCGCGAGGGGTTCGTGCTCGGCCCCGCGGCCGGGCACTACCTGCAGCTGACCGGCCGACAGCTGTGGTCCTTCGACGAGGAGACCAAGGCGCAGCACTTTGACGGTGACGAACCCGCCGGCCCCGGCACCCGGATGGTCAACCCGGACCTGGCTAACACCTTCGAAACTGTTGCACAACAAGGAGTTTCGGAGCTCTACACCGGGTCGCTCGGTGTCGCGATCGCCGACCATGTGACCCGGGAGGGCGGCCTGCTGGGCAGGGAGGACCTTGCGGCATACCGGGCCGTATGCCGTCCGGCGTCCCGCGCGATCGTCGGTGACTGGGACGTCGCGCTCAATCCGCCGCCCTCGATCGGCGGCCCGGTACTCACCGCTATGTTGCGACTGGTCGCCGGGCGCGGCATGGACCCGGCGACCCTGATCGAGATCCAGTCGATGGTGCTCGGCTACCGCGCCGAGCACCTCGACCTGGCGACAGACCTGCGCGCGGCTGGTGCCGAACTGCTTTTCGCGCTGGAGACGACCGGCCTCGAGTCGCTACCCACCAGCAAGGACACCGCGCACGTCTCGGCCGTGGACAGCGACGGAAACGCCTGTGCCATCACGACATCTGCCGGTTACTCGTCGGGTGTGACCGTGCCCGGCACGGGGCTGGTGCTCAACAACTGTCTCGGCGAGCCGGAGCTCAATCGCCTCGGGCTGCATGCGCTCCCGCCCGGCACCCGCCTCGCGTCCAACATGTCGCCAGTGACCGCGCACAGCTCGAGCGGCGTGACGCTGGCCATCGGCACTCCCGGCGCTGACCGGATCACTACCGCGCTTGCCCAGGTCATCGGTCGCCATGGGCTGCGTGGCGAAGACCTGCAGGCAGCGATCGATGCGCCTCGGCTGCACGTCGAGCTGAGTGCGAACGGCCGGCGGGTGCATTACGAGCCGGAGGACGGGACGGCAGCTGCCATCGCGGCGACCGGAGGCACGGCGGTCCCACATGAGGCGCAGGACATGTATTTCGGTGGCGTGGGTGCGGCATACGGCACGGACGCGGGTGAGCTGGGCGCTGCCGGCGATCCTCGGCGGGCCGCGGCGACCGCGGTGAGCTGACCGTCAGGCAGGCAGAATGGCCGGCTGCGGCAACCGCTGCACCGACAACGGGATCACCCGATGGAGCCCGGTCGCCCGCATCAGCCGCTCGAGGCGCATCGAGGCGTCGGCCAGCACCAGCCGGCGGCCGGCACGTTGTGCGCGATGGTGGGCGCCCACAATGACCCCCAGGCCGGTGGCGTCACCGATCTCCGCATCACCGAGATGCACGACCAGATCGCCGATGCCACTGTCGATTGCCTGAGCGAGCGCAACGCGCACGTCGGCCACAGTGTGCACATTGAGCTCGCCGGTCACCGACAGCTCGGCCCCGAAGCGCAGCACCTCGATCATCGACTCGTGATTTGCCAACCGCGTCATCGTTCCGCCACCTTCCCCGTCAGGGTGTCTGAACGTCCTCGCGAGCAGCACGCAGTTTGCTGCTCACGCAAGTATTGACGCACGAGAACGCGAATTCGTTGCCGAGGCTGAGGTCACGTTTTAGTAAAAGGGGTAAAGAATGCGCCAACTGGGGCGATGGCCCCGGCGGCTTGCCGACAGGCTTGTCAGCGCAAAATAGGGCTCATGGTCATCCTTAGCCGCATCTATACCCGCACCGGCGACGCCGGCACCACTGCCCTCGGCGACTTCAGCCGAACCACCAAGAACGACCCGCGGCTGGCGGCGTATGCCGAGACCGACGAGACGAACAGCGTGATCGGCCTGGCCGTGGCGGCCGGCGAGTTGCGCCCGGATCTGGTCACCATGCTGCACCGCGTGCAGAACGAGCTTTTCGACGTCGGCGCCGACCTGTGCACGCCACTGGTCGCCGACCCGGAATACCCGCCGCTGCGGGTCAAGCAGCCATGGATCGACGATCTGGAGGCCGACTGCGACCGGCTCGGCGACGAGGTGGAGACGCTGCGGTCGTTCATCCTGCCGGGCGGCAGCGTGGGTGCGGCGCACCTGCACGTCGCACGCACCGTCGCCCGCCGCGCCGAGCGCGCTGCCTGGCTGGCCGTGGAGACGTATGGCGATGCCGAAGCACCCGCCGGCAGCGAGAAGGGCACCGGCGGTGTCAATCCGCTCACCGCGCAATATCTCAACCGGCTCTCCGACCTGCTCTTCCAGGCGGCGCGGGTCGCGAACCTGCCCGGCGGCGACGTGTTGTGGCAGCCCGGCGGTGGCCGCGAAGGGCAGTCCGGTAGCGCCGAGTCGCTCACCTAACACCCAGTCGCACAGTTGCTGCTGTGCGACTGGGCGTTTCGTGTGCGGCTCGATCCGGGACCCTGTGGACAACCACCGCGAGAGTCGCCCACAGGTCACGATCAACCCATGCACGACGAAGTTGAGCAGGTGCGACCGCACGAGATCCTGAGTGCCGCGGAGCTGGCGAGGCGTGGAGTCTGCCCGTGGGAGGAGACGCGCCGAGCCGAGTCGCGGCTCGCACGCGTGCGTCGCGGAGGTTATGTCGCAGCCGACCGATGGTCCGAACTCGACGACGACAACCGCTACCGCGCACTCGTCCTCAGCACCTTCGACTCGATGCTGACCGAACCACCTCCTATCGCGTACCGCCACTCCGCAGCAGCGCTCCACGAGTTGCCGGTGCTCGGCCGGTGGCCGAAATGGGTCGACGTCCTGGTGGCCTCCACGAGCGGGCACAGTGGACTGATCCGGCGACACCAGACCGCTGACCTGCCGACGCCGGTGCTTTGCGACGGCATCCCGGTCACACCAGTGCCACGCACCGTGGTGGACCTCGCGCGGATCGGAACTCTCGCGGACGGGCTGGTCGTCGCCGACGCCGCGCTGCACAACGGCAGGTGCTCGCTGGCAGAGCTGGACGACCAGGTCGCACGTCTTCCGTCGGGCGCTCGCGGCCGTCGACGTGCCGGGCTCGCCATACGACTGGCGGACGGGCGCTCCGAGTCGCCCGGGGAGTCGCTCAGCCGTGCCCGCATCTACGAACTCCGCCTGCCGCAACCCGACTTGCAGGTCCCGCTCGAGGACTCGGACGGACGTTTCGGGTGGGCCGACTTCGGCTGGCCTGGTCTGATCGGCGAGTTCGACGGCGAGTTGAAGTATGGCTCACACCAATCGCTCTGGGACGAGAAGCGCCGGGAGGATCGGGCCCGCCGCACCAGCACCGGCGTCACGCGCTGGGTATGGCGAGAGGCGCTGCGTGGCGAGCCCCTCCGCCGCATCCTGTATGGCGCCGGACTACGACCGACCGATGATGACTGGGACCGGTGGGACCCGACTCGGCAGCCACGACGCCCGTCGCACTTCGACTGACGCAACAAACCCCGACTGACGCATTTGCAAATGCGTCAATCGGGGCGAAATGCGTCAGTCGGCGTCTACGCGACGTTGGCGTTGAGGCCTGGCGGCGCGGACTCCGACCACGAGCGCAGCGCGGTGTAGTCGCCCGGGGCGATCGCGATCAGGAATCTCTCCCCGCCGACGGCGCACTCGACCTGCACCGGGTCGATGATCGCGATCGGCTTGTTGCGTTTGAGCGGCGTGGGAGCGCCGAGGTCGAGATCACCACGGGGCCAAACCGACCTTGGGCGAACGCCGACACCGATCACGGCATACAGCTGCACGCTGTCGGTGCTGAAACGGGTCATCGAGAGCTTCCAGCCCTCGCCGCGCTGCACCGCCACCATCGCGAGCGGCTCACCCCGTGCGATCAGCCGACGGCGCACCACCAGGGACGCCAGCCCGAGCACGACCAAGAGGAGAAGACACGCGAGACCGACTGCCGCCCAGTCGATCGTCGCGATCATTCGTCGTCCTTCAGGCCCCGAGGCCAACTGCGTCGACGCGCTCGGCGACCAGCGTCACCTTGTCGTTGTCGACCGACATGAAGCCGCCGTCGATGGTCACGGTCTCGCGCTGTCCGTCGACGGGGTCGACCAGGACGTCACCGTTGCCCAGCACCGCAAGCATCGGCTCGTGACCGGGCAGGATGCCGATCTCGCCCTCGACGGTGCGGGCGGACAGCTGGCGCGCGTCGCCCGACCACACAATGCGATCCGGGGCGACGATTTCTACCTGCAGGCTCACGGGGAGTCAGCTCCTTGAGATGTACGGCGAAAAATCCACCGGACGGGACGGGGTGGGTCTTGGTCCGAAGTCTACCGGGCGCCGAGCCGTGCTCGGTGCACGATCCCGGAGAACGCAGACCGGGCAGGGAACGCGATCGGGCTCAGCGCTCGACGACGATCGCCATCGGTGTCTGCTCGCCACCCTGACCGAGCGGGTTGTCAGCGAACATCTCCTCGAAGCGCGTCCAGTCACCCGGGACGTCGCTGCCGAGCACGTTGCGACCGATGTCGTTGGCGTCCATCACGATGGTGCCCCCGAAGGTGTCCTTGTATGCCGCCGGCACACGCTCCCGGATCGCGGCGGTGAGCCGGGCGGCAACCTGGTCGGGGTCCTTGGGCGCGAGCTTCGCCGAGACGTTCGAGGGGTATGCCGAGTACTCGGTCGGACCGTCGATCGCCCGGATGTCGCCGCCGACCAGGTCGTAGAACATCCCGCGCTTGCCGAGCAGCTTGCCGGCCGCTCCCCCGGCGCTTGCGTAGAGGACGCGCGGCAGCCCGGCTTCCTGGATCGCCAGCTGCATGGTGAACGGCGAACCCAGTCCGATGCCGGCCGGCGTGCGCGTGACGTACTTGGACAACACACGTGCCGGACGACCGACGTTGATGTCCCAGATGAAGTAGGACCGACCCTGGGTGATCGCGACGATCTTCTCGGAAATGAAGTAGTACCAACGCTTTCCGGCCAGCTGCGCGGCGTGCTCGGAGTCGGCGTCAAGCGTCTCGAAGAACCGGTCGATCTGGGCCATCACCCGGCTGTCGAGGTCGTCGTCCTTGCTGAACAGCTCGGTACGCAACGGGTAACGACGCACCGTCTCGCCGGACGCGGTGACCAGATCGAGCTGCTTGCCCTCGTTGGCCTCCAGGTCGGTCTTGATGCGGGCCGGCTGGTCGTCCTCGGGCTGCTTCTCGTCGAAGAACTCCTGCAACCACATCTCGACGTTGAGCATCCGCCAGAAGACCATCGAATCGACGTCGTTGGTGCCCTTGATCCAGCCCTCGAAGGCGTGCAGCACTTCGGCCTGGTCGAAGTAGGGCCGGTTCGCGAACGACTCGGAGAGGAAGATGTTGTAGAAGTGGTTCTTCAGCCGCATGAACCACTCACCCTGCGGGGTGGTGAAGCCGATCTTGTTGCGTCGCCGGTTGATCATGTCCGGCAGCAGCCCGCGGGTGGCGTCGCGCAGGACGCGCTTGTTCCAGCCGCCCTTGATGATCGCCTCGTCGGACAGGCTGAAGATGAACTTCACGACCTCCTTGTCGAGGAACGGCACGCGCCCCTCGAGGGAGAACCGCATGGTGTTCTTGTCCTCGTAGCGCAGCAGTGACGGCAGCGAACCGACGAAAAGGTCCTCGATGAGCCGCTTCTTGAGGTTGCTACCCTCGACCGAGTAGCGCTCGCCGCTGTGCGCCGACACGAAGTCGTCGGCGAGCAGTTGGGTCATCGGAATACCCTTGCGGCCCTTGAGCTTTGCCTGCAGCTTGAACCGGCCGAGTCGATAGATGACGTCGAGGCTCTTGCTCAGCTCGGCCGCCGCCAGCTTCGCACCCTGCGCCTTCAGTTGGCGCAGGTAGACGAAGTAGTAGGGGATGTAACCGGCCATCATCTCGTCGGCGCCCTGACCGTCGAGCAGCACCGTGACGTGCTGGGTCGCCTCGCGCATCACCTGGTACTGGGCGTAAGGACCCGATGAGATCAGCGGCTCCTCCTGCGTCCGGATGAAGTCGCGCATGTCGACCTTGAATTCGTCGGCCGTCGGCTTGATCTTGTGCGCGTCGACGTGGCCGCGGCAGATGTCGAGCACCGCGTCGACATACTTCTCCTCGTCGTTCAGCGAGCCCGGGAAGACCGCGGAGAAGGTGTTCTGCTGAGTGCCGACCGACTCGGTCGTCGTCTCGTCGCCGTTGTTGAGCAGCTGGTTGATGATGACGGCGACCGCGCTGGAGTCCAGGCCACCGGACAGCGACGTGCCGACCGGGACCTCGGACTGCAGCCGCAGCCGGATCGCCTCGATCAGGCGCGCCTTGTAGTCGGCGGCAGCCGCCTCGTCATACGGGCGCTGCTCCTTGGCCAGCTCGGCGAGCTCCTCGCGCAGTCGGGTGTATGGCGCACGCGTGGTCCCGCTCGCGTCGATCGTCATGGCCTCGCCGGGCTCCAGCCGCTCAATGCCGTCGAAGAAGGTCTCGCGACCGTCTTCGTGGATGCGGAAACGCAAGTAGCGGAACAGGGTTCGGTCGTTTACCTTCCGCTCGTAGAGGTCGGACGCCAGGATCGACTTGATCTCCGAGGAGAACAGCAGCGTGTCGCCGACCTGCGCCAGATAGACCGGCTTGATGCCGAAGTGATCGCGGCTGAGGGTGAGGCGTTGCTCCTGTGCGTCCCAGATCGCCAGCCCCCACATGCCGTTGAACCGGTCGAACGCCTCGGTGCCCCACTGCGCGAAAGCGGCGAGCACGACCTCCGTGTCGGAGTCGGTGCTGAACTCGTGACCGAGGCCCTTGAGCTCCTCACGCAACGGCAGGTAGTTGTAGACCTCGCCGTTGTAGACGATCGTGTAGCGGCCGTCCGCGGTGGTCATCGGCTGCTGGCCGTGCGCCACGTCGATGATCGACAAGCGACGGTGGCCGAGGCCGGCCGGCCCGTCGCTGAACGTGCCCTCGCCGTCGGGTCCCCGGTGCGCCTGGCAGTCGTTCATCCGTTGCAGCAGGGCCGCGTTGCCACCTGGGCCGAAGTACCCGACGATTCCACACATGCGGGCCAGCTTATTTGTCCCGACCGGTGTCGGCCTAAACGGACCCGCTCAACCCTGATCGAGAGGAGTAGAGAACGACCGACAGGAGTACGAAAAGCAGGCGAATTCGTACTCCTCTCGGTCAGTAGGTACTCCTCTCGGTCAAATGGGGCGGCTACAGCTGCTGCAGGTTGGTGCGCGCCAGCTCGACGATCTCGCTGCCTCGGCCGGACAGCACCGTGCGGGTGGCGTAGAGCGTGAAGCCCTTGACCTGCGCCAGGGTGATCTTCGGCGGCAACGACAGCTCCTGCCGGGCCACGCGCAGGTCAACCAGCGCCGCCCCGTCATACGCGAGCGCCTCACCGACCGCGTCCTCGACGTCCGAGGTGCGTTCGGCCCGCAGCCCACGGATGCCCATCGCGTCAGCGATGCCCGCGAAGTCGGGGTTGTCCAGCCCGGTGCCGAAGTTGATCAGCCCGGCTTGCTTCATCTCCAGCTCGACGAAACTGAGCGCACTGTTGTTGTAGACCATCACCTTCACCGGCAGCTTCAGCTGGCGCAGCGTGATCAAGTCGCCCAGCAGCATGGCCAGCCCGCCGTCGCCGGCGAGCGCGATCACCTGCCGCTTCGGGTATGTCGCCGAAGCGCCGATCGCCTGAGCGAGCGCGTTGGCCATCGAGCCGTGGTTGAACGAGCCGAGCAGCCGCCGCTTGCCGTTCATCCGCAGGTAGCGCGCCGCCCACACCGTCGGCGTGCCGACGTCGCAGGTGAAGACGGCGTCGTCGGTGGCCAGCTTGTCGATCGTCGCGGTCACGAACTGAGGGTGCAGCGGCGTTTCGTTCGGCTTGCCGGGTTGGGCCAGCTCATCCAGCCGCGCGCGGCGCTTCGTGTGGTGCTTCACGATGGTGTCGGCGAAACTGCCGTCACTGGCTGACTTGATGCGAGATTGCAACAACGGCAACGTATCTCGGACGGTGCCGACCAACGGGTGCGACACCTGCACGCGTCGACCGATGCGCTCGCCGCGCACGTCGAGCTGCACGACCGGCACATCGGTCGGCAGGAACGGCCGGTAGGGGAAATCGGTGCCGGCCATGATCAGCACGTCGCAGTGCTCCATTGCGCGATAGCCCGAGTCGTAGCCGATCAGCCCGGTCAGACCGACGTTGAGCGGGTTGTCCCACTCCAGCCACTCCTTGCCGCGCAGCGAATGCACCACCGGCGCCTTGATCGCCTGCGCGAAGGCCACTAGCTCGTCATGCGCTCCCGCACACCCGGCGCCGGCGAGTATGGCGGGGCGCTTGGCGTTGCCGATGACCTCTGCCGCGGCAGCAAGGTCCTTCTCCGCGGGCACCACCACCGACGGCCTGGTGTGCACGGGTAGCACGTCCTTGCCCGACCACTCCTCCATGAAGATTTCGCCCGGAACGACGATGACGGCCACCCCGCGGCGGGTGATCGCGGCCTGGAGGGCCTGCTGGAACACCACCGGGAACTGCTCCCCGGACGAGACCAGCTCGCAGTAGACGCTGCACTCGTTGAAGATCTGCGTCGGGTGCGTCTCCTGGAAATAGCCGCTGCCGATCTCCTCGCGCGGGATCTGGGCTGCGATCGCCAGCACCGGGGCGTGGCTGCGCCCTGCGTCATACAAGCCATTGATGAGGTGGACGTTGCCCGGTCCGCAGCTGCCGACGCAGACCGCGAGCTCCCCGGTCAGCTGCGCCTCGGCGCCGGCCGCAAACGCGCCGACCTCTTCGTTGCGCACGTGCGCCCACTGCAGGTCGCCGTCGCGCCGCAGCGCCTCGGTCAGTCCGTTGAGGGAGTCGCCGGGCACGCCATACAGTCGGCGGACGCCGCTGGCTTTGAGCGTCCGGATGATCGAGTCCGCGATTGTCGCCATACGCCCCATTGTGTCGGTTCGTCGGGCTTCATCGGCAGGCTGGTCGACACGCAATCCACCGGCGGGCCAGTTGGCCTTTCACCCCATGGTGGTTGCCAGTCACGCCGGGGCCACCTGCGCATCAGGTACAAGCTGCCGCTCGACTTCGAGGCGTTGTGATCTGACCTGAGGGCGCAGGCCGTCGTGACACCATCAGGGCATGCTGGCGTTGGTAGGAGCGGTCCTCGCGGCCATCGCGTATGGCGCGGCGACAGTCCTGCAGGCGATCGGTGTGCGCCGACTGCGCGAAGCACCAACGGGGTCAAGTCTGCTCGCACGCTGCCGGGCCGGTTGGTTGTATGCCGCCGGTCTCGCACTCGACGCTGTCGGGTTCGTGCTCAGCTTCGCAGCGTTGCGCTCGCTGCCGCTCTTCCTCGTCGAGTCGATGCTCGCGTCTTCGGTCGGAGTGACCGCTGTGCTCGCAGTCATATGGCTCGGCGTGCGGTTGTCCCGCCTGGAGGTCGGCGCGTTGGCCGTCACCGGAATAGGACTGGTGTTGTTGGCAATCAGTGCGCAGGAGGGTGCCGCCAGGACCCTCGACAGTCGTGGCGGCTGGCTACTGCTCGGTGGCGGAGTCGCCATCGCTGTGGTCTTCGGCCTCGGTATGGCGGACCGGAATCGAGCCCGCTCCTCGATCACCCTCGCGGTCGCCTCCGGGCTCGGCTTCGGCCTGTCCGGGATTGTTGCCCGCGTCCTCAACACATCGAATCCGTTGTGGCACACCGTGTTTCAAGCACAGCTCTGGGCTCTGATCCTCGCCGGCGCGGTCGCGTTGGTCGCTTATGGCTTCGCACTGGACCGCGGTCGGACCACCAGCGTCGCCGCGATCACCTTCGCGGTCGAGACGATCGTGCCGGCAGCGATCGGCCTGGCGTTCCTGGGCGACGAGATCCGGCGCGGTCTCGTCGTGGTGGCCGTGCTCGGGTTCGTGATCACCCTGGGTGGCTGCCTCGCCCTGGCCGGGCATGCGGAGATCGAGGCGTAACCGACTCCGCGTCCAAGTGCGGTGGGCAGCCCTACGCGCCGGCTGCGGCCGCGGCGGCCGCAGCACGCTGGACCCACTTCGGCAGGTCGCCATAGCGCTGGAACGGCACCACTTCCCCGGCGGCACTGCACTCGACCAGTTGCACCATCCGTCGATCGCGGGTCACTTCCTGCTTGGCGGTGACCACCCAGTTGATGCACTGACGCCGATAGGTCGCGGTTGCCGCCTCCAGGAACGCAGTTGCCGCCGGTGAGTTCGCGAGCAGCTCGGCATACGCCGGTGGCAACTCGATCGGACCCTCCCGTTCGTGGCTGTATGGCGCTGCCTCCCGGCGCCGCGCCTCCCAGATCGCCAGACCGGCCGGCTGCATCCGACCCGCGGCTCGCAACTGCTCGACCAGCTCGAGATTGACCTTGCTCCAGTGGCTGGTGCGCTTGCGAGGCGTCCATCGCTGCCGCAGGAAGTCGTCGTCGATGCGTTGCGACACCGAGTCGATCCAGCCCCAGCACAGGGCTTCGGGCACCGCCTGCGCCCAGGTGAGGCCACGATCGGGCACGTGCTTCTTGGCCAAGCCCATCCACAGCTCGGTCTCGGTGTCGTGATGCGCCGCGAGCCAGGCGCCGAACTCGGCAGCGTCGGCGAAGAAGCGCGCCGGCCGCTCCGGGGTGCCGCCCATCCGGCCGGGCGTGATGTCCTTCGCCATACAACGCAGCCTGCCATGGGGTGGTGACACCGTCGCACCCCAGACCCGTGCCGTTCCCTCCCCTGGGGAGACTCAGGCACGCCCCAGACGCCAAAGCCCGTTCATACCTCGACACTGGGGAGACCTGTGCACGCGCGCGGACGTGCACACGCGAAAACCCCGGATCACAGTGTGATCCGGGGTTTTGCCGTGCTGTATGGCGGGAGGAGCTGGTCAGTCCTGCTTGGCCAACTCGGCAGCCTTCTTCTCGACGTCGTCGAGCCCACCGCACATGAAGAATGCCTGCTCGGGCGTCTGGTCGTAGTCACCGTCGGCGATCTTGTTGAACGCCTCGATCGTGTCGGCGAGCGGCACGGTCGAGCCCTCGAGGCCGGTGAACTGCTTGGCCACGTAGGTGTTCTGGGACAGGAAACGCTCGATGCGACGGGCGCGGTTGACGAGGATCTTGTCCTCTTCGGAGAGCTCGTCGATACCGAGGATCGCGATGATGTCCTGCAGCTCCTTGTTGCGCTGCAGGATCTGCTTCACGCGGACCGCGGTGTCGTAGTGCTCCTGCGTGACGTAGCGCGGGTCCAGGATGCGGGAGGTCGAGCTCAACGGGTCCACCGCGGGGTAAATACCCTTCGAGGCGATGTCACGCGAAAGCTCGGTCGTGGCGTCCAGGTGCGCGAACGTCGTGGCCGGAGCGGGGTCGGTGTAGTCGTCCGCCGGCACGTAGATCGCCTGCATCGAGGTGATCGAGTGACCACGCGTCGAGGTGATCCGCTCCTGCAGCTCGCCCATCTCGTCGGCCAGCGTCGGCTGGTAACCCACCGCGCTCGGCATACGACCGAGCAGCGTGGAGACCTCGGAACCGGCCTGGGTGAACCGGAAGATGTTGTCGATGAAGAGCAACACGTCCTGGTTCGCCACGTCGCGGAAGTACTCCGCCATAGTGAGAGCAGACAGCGCCACCCTGAGCCGCGTGCCCGGCGGCTCGTCCATCTGGCCGAAGACGAGGGCGGTCTGTCCGAGGACGCCGGCCTCTTCCATCTCGACCATCAGGTCGTTGCCCTCACGGGTGCGCTCACCGACACCGGCGAACACCGACACACCACCGTGGTCACGCGCCACCCGGGCGATCATTTCCTGGATGAGGACGGTCTTGCCGACACCGGCACCACCGAACAGGCCGATCTTGCCGCCCTGAACGTATGGCGTCAGCAGGTCGATGACCTTGATGCCTGTCTCGAACATCTGGGTCTTGGACTCCAGCTGGTCGAAGGCCGGCGGACGGCGGTGGATGCCCCAGCGCTCGTTGACCTCGAGCTTCTCGCCCTCTTCGAGGTTCAGGCACTCACCGGTCGCGTTGAAGACCTTGCCGAGGGTGGCCTCGCCGACCGGCACCGTGATCGGGCCGCCGGTGTCCTGCACCGCCTGGCCGCGAACGACACCGTCGGTGGGCTGCAGCGAGATCGCACGGACCATGTTGTCGCCGATGTGCTGCTCGACTTCGAGCTTGACCTGCTTCTTGCCTGCGTTCTCACCACCCTCGCTGGAGAGGTCGACCTCGAGGGTCAGCAGGTTGAACATCTCGGGCATGCCGTCGGCGGGGAACTCGACGTCGATGACCGGACCGATGACTCGTGCCACACGCCCAACGGCGCCCGGCGCGGTCTCCTCCGCCTTCGTGTCGAGAACGTTGGTCTCACTCATTGGCTATCTCTTTCTCGTCAGACGTCTCAGGAGGCATCCGCCAGAGCGCTGGCGCCGCCAACGATCTCGCTGATTTCTTGGGTGATCTCGGCCTGCCGCGCCTGGTTGGCGAGGCGGGTGTAGGTCTTGATGAGTTCCTCGGCATTGTCCGTCGCGGACTTCATCGCACGCTGGCGTGCAGCAAGCTCGGACGACGCCGACTGCAGCAACGCGTTGTAGATCCGGGCGTTGACGTACTTCGGCAGCAAGGCGTCGAGCACGTCATCCGCGCTCGGCTCGAACTCGTACAGCGGCAGCGGGCCGTGGTCCGGCTCGCCGTCACCGTCGGTGTCGACCTCGCCCTCAACGACCTCGAGCGGCAGCAGCCGCACGACCTGCGGCTCCTGATTCACCATGTTGACGAAGCGGGTGTAGACGATGTGAACCTCGTCCACGCCCCCTCGGCGCTGCCGTCGACGAACTGCTCGGTGAGGACGTCACCGATCTCCTTGGCGACCTCGAACTCGGGACCGTCGGTGAACCCGGTCCACTCCTGCTCGAACTCGCGACGGCGGAACTTGTAGTAACTGACCGCCTTGCGCCCGACCAGGTAGGGAACGACTTCCTTGCCCTCGCCACGCAGCCGCTCAACGAGCTCGGCCGACTTCTTGATGGCGTTGACGGAGTAGGCGCCGGCCAGTCCGCGGTCGCTGGTGCAGATCAGCACCGCGGCGCGCTTGGGCTCGTCCCGCTCGGTCGTCAGGGCGTGGTCGGTGTTGCTGTGCGTCGCCACGGCGGAGCACGCACGGGTCAGCGCAATCGCGTATGGCGTCGACTGCTCGACCCGCCGGCGCGCCTTGACCACCCGCGAAGCTGCGATGAGCTCCATCGCGCGCGTGATCTTCTTGGTGGCCTGGACAGACCGGATGCGCTGGCGGTAGATCCGCATCTGCGCGCCCATGTTGTCCCCTTCCTGCTCGAAAGTTGTCGGTCAGCGACCGGAGTCAGCTCTGCTTGTTCTTGACGATCTTGGCCTGGTCGATCTGGTCCTGCGCGATCTCGTCGTGGGACTCGGCGCCTTCGCCACCGTGGTCCGGACCGCCCTGGAACTGCGACTTCAGCTTCTTCATCGCCTCTGCGAAGACCTGCTTGCCGTCGTCGTCGAGCTTGGTGGTCTCGTCGATCGCGTCGAGGGTGCCCTTGTGCTCGCGGCGCAGCAGGTCGAGGAACTCGGCCTCGAAACGGCCGACGTCGGAGGTCGCCACGTCGTCCAGCTGGCCGGTCGTGCCGGCCCACAACGACGCGACCTGCGACGACAGCGAGAACGGGCTGTTCTGCGGCTGCTTGAACAGCGCCATCAACCGGTCACCACGCGCCAGCTGCTGGCGGGAGGCTGCGTCCAGGTCGGAGGCGAACATCGCAAACGCCTGCATCTCGCGGTACTGGGCCAGGTCGACCTTGATCGAGCCGGTGACGCCCTTGAGCGCCTTCGTCATGGCGGCACCACCGACACGCGACACCGACACACCGACGTCGACCGCCGGGCGCTGGTTGGCGTTGAACAGGTCGGCCTGCAGGTAGATCTGACCGTCGGTGATCGAGATGACGTTGGTCGGGATGTATGCCGAGACGTCGCCGGCCTTGGTCTCGATGATCGGCAGGCCGGTCATCGAGCCACCACCGAGCTCGTCGGACAGCTTCGCGCAACGCTCGAGCAACCGACTGTGCAGGTAGAACACGTCACCCGGGTAGGCCTCGCGGCCCGGCGGGCGGCGCAGCAGCAGCGACATGGCGCGGTAGGCCTCGGCCTGCTTGGTCAGGTCGTCGAAAATGATCAGGACATGCTTGCCGTCATACATCCAGTGCTGGCCGATGGCCGAGCCGGTGAACGGCGCGAGGTACTTGAAGCCGGCAGCCTCGCCTGCGGACGCGTTGACGATGGTGGTGTATTCCATCGCGCCGGCGGCCTCGAGGGTGCCGCGGACCTCGGCAACCGTGGAGTTCTTCTGGCCGACCGCGACGTAGATGCAGCGCACCTGCTTGTTCGGGTCGCCGGACTCCCAGTTGGCCTTCTGGTTGATGATCGTGTCGGTCGCGATCGTCGTCTTACCGGTCTTGCGGTCGCCAATGATCAGCTGACGCTGGCCACGGCCGATCGGCGTCATAGCGTCGATCGCCTTGATACCGGTGGCCATCGGCTCGAAGACCGACTTACGGGAGACGACGTTGGGCGCCTGCAGCTCCAGCTCACGGCGGGTGTCGGACTTGATGTCGCCGAGTCCGTCGACCGGGTGACCCAGCGGGTCCACCACACGACCGAGGAAGGCGTCGCCGACCGGCACCGAGAGCACTTCGCCGGTGCGCTTGACCTGCTGGCCTTCTTCGATGCCACCGAACTCACCCAGGACGACGACACCGATGTCGTGCACGTCGAGGTTCAGCGCGATGCCGAGAGTGCCGTCCTCGAACTCCAGGAGCTCGTTGGTCATCGCCGAGGGCAGGCCCTCGACGTGGGCGATCCCATCGCCGGCGTCTGCGACGGTGCCGACTTCCTCACGGCTGGCCGCACCCGGCTCGTAGGACCGGACATAGCCGTCCAGTGCTTCCCGGATCTCGTCCGGACGGATCGAAAGCTCCGTCATTTCGTTTCTCCTCTTGTGGCGGACCGCCCGCGGCCCGTTAGGTCTTGCTCCAGCGTCGGTATGCCGGAAGGTCTGTCGATGAAGTTAGTCAGCACAGGCACCGTCTGCTTTGGGATCCGTTGGGCGTTGCAGGGAGCCTGCGACCGTAACGTCCATGGAGATCAAGTCCCAACGGGTCAGCCCGCCATGGTGCGGCGGGCCTCCTCCAGTCGGGTTGCGATGGTGCCGTCGATGACTTCGTCGCCGACCTGCACTCGCAGGCCTCCAACGATGTGCGGGTCGACGATGACGTTGAGCTGAACGGGACGGCTGTAGACACGAGCCAGCGCCTGCCCCAGGCGGGACCGGTCGGCCTCGCTGAGCTCGACGGCGGAGGTCACAGTCGCGGCGAGCCGGTCGCGCAGTTGCGCGGCGACTGCGACATACGACTCGAGCACGCGCTCGACCCGACGTCCACCCGGGTTGGCGGCTGCCTGGCGAGCCAGGCGGGCCGTCTCCGGTGCCGCCTTGTCGTCCAGCAGTTTGCCGACCAGGTCGGCCTTGTCCTTGCCGGAGCGCCGGCGGTCGCCGAGCGCATCGCGCAGCTCGGCGTCACCGGTGACCGTCCGCTCGAAGCGGAACAGCTCGTCCTCGACGTTGTCGAGACGACCGGAACGCTCTGCCGAGGTCAACGTGGCTTCCACACCGAGTTGCTCGAGTGCGTCGCCGAGGTCCCGCTCGTCGGCCCAGCGCTGGCCGACGGCGTTGCGCAGCACCTGCTGCACCCCGTCGCTGACCTTGCCGCCGAAGAGTTGATCGGCGAGCGACGCCTTCGCCGCAGCCTGTGTGGTCGGGTCGGTCAGCGCGCGCCGAAGCGAGGCGCTGGACCCGAGCACGCCGGAGACCGCGAACAACTCATCACCCAGAGACGTCGCGTCCGTGCCGGAGCCGAGCAGGGTGTTGAGTTCCTGTCGGACGGTCAGCAGCGAACCACGCGAAGCGCCCTGCATCAGGCACCCTCACTCGGCGTCGTGCCGACCTTCTCCGGCTTGACGTCTCCGGACTCGAGGTCTGCCAGGAAGCGCTCGACGATGCCACGCTGACGCGTCTCGTCCTCGAGCGACTCACCGACGATCTTGCCGGCCAGGTCGGTCGACAGGCGACCGACGTGGCTGCGCAGCTCGACCTGGGCCTGCTGACGCTCGGCTTCGGTCTGCTTGTGTGCGCTCTCGATGATGCGCTCGGACTCGGCGTTCGCCTGTCCACGCATCTCGGCAATGATCTGGGCGCCCTGCGAGCGGGCGTCCTCACGGATGCTGGCAGCCTCGGCGCGAGCCTCGGCGAGCTGAGCTTCGTACTGAGACTTGGCTTCCTCCGCCTGCTTCTGGACTTCGGCAGCCTGCTCCATGCCGCCCTCGATGGCAGCAGTCCGCTCCTGGTAGGCCTTCTCCAGGTTGGGGACGACCTTCTTCCAGACGACGAACAGGATCGCCGCGAAGATGATGATCCCGAAGATCAGCTCCGACAGCTGCGGGAGGATCGGGTACCTCTCGGCGACCTTGGAGTCGCTGGAAGCAGCGAGCCCTGCTAGGGCGACACTGTGCATGACTTTCTCCTACGAGACGGTGCTGGTGGCGATCGGTGTGGGTCGCGCTTACGACTTGAAGACGAACGCGAGGACCAGACCGAAGATGGCCAGCGCCTCTGCGAGCGCGAAGCCGAGGATGGCGATCGACTGCAGCATGCCGCGGGCCTCGGGCTGGCGAGCAACGCCGTTGATGTAAGCGGCGAAGATCAAGCCAATGCCGATACCGGGGCCGATGGCGGAGAGGCCGTAGCCCAGGATCGCGATGTTGCCTTTCACGATGGTCCCTCTTTCTGAGTTTGTCTTTCATTGATCCGGTCGGCGGAACCGGCCGGAAGTTCTGTGAGTGTTGCGTATTCGGTTGTAAGTCTGTGGGGCACCCGCGACGGTCGCGCTCAGTGCTCCGTGGCGATCGAGTCGGAGATGTAGGTCGCCGCGAGCAGGGTGAAGATGTAGGCCTGCAGGAACTCGATCAGGATCTCGAAGATGGTCATCACGGCCGCGAGCACGAAGGAGCCGGCGCCGAAGATCTTGTACTGGAATCCGCTCTGGTGCACGATCATGAACTCGCCGCCGGTGACAAAGAGCAGCAGGAGCATGTGGCCGGCGAACATGTTGCCGAAGAGTCGCAGTGCCAACGTGACCGGGCGGGTGACGAAGTAGGTGATGATCTCCAGCACCAGGATCATCGGGCGGATCCAGGCGGGCAGCCCCGGGGGCACGAGACCCTTCAGGTAGCCGATGACACCCTTCCGCTTGAACGCGATCACCTGGTAGGTGACGTAGACGAACAACGTCAGGGCGATCGGGAAGCCGACGCGACCGGTGGGCGGGAACTGGAAGAACGGAATGACGCTCATCAGGTTGCTGAGCAGCAGCGTGCAGAAGAGCGCGAAGAGCAGCGGCACGTACTTGAGGAATTCTTTGGTGCCGATGATGTCCTGCGCGATGCCGTTGCGGATCGGCGCGTAGATCTGCTCGGTGATCCACTGGCCCTTGCTCGGGACGATCGCGGCCTTGCGGGTCGTCATCACGAGGTAGACACAGACGACGATGCCGACGACCAGGAAGAGGGCCATCGGTCGGGTGAACGACCAGTCGCCGTGGCCGAAGAACCGCTGGTAGAACTCCTGCGGGTTCGGCGGCTCGAACGTATCCGTCTTCACCGCAGCAAGTGGGCTGAAGCTCACAGGCGCTCCTCAGTCTTCTTTCAGGTTGGTCAGGGATTCTGGTCTGCTGCTGGGTTCGCTGGGCGACGTATGTCGCTCAGCGCTGGTGCGCAGCGGCAGCTGACAAGTTGCTGTCATTCCGCACCGTACCGAAACCAGATCAGGTAGATCGACAGGGCCATCCCCGCGAGGAGGCCGGCCGGGACCAGGAAGCCGGTGTGCAGCAGGCGGTCCAATCCGTAGCCGATCAAGGCGAATACTACCGGTCCGCTCAGCAGGTAGCTCAGGGCACTCACCCCGACGGACTCGGTCATGCCGGGACGCTCGGTTTTCCAGTCGGAAGAGCTGTCCAGGAAGCCACCGAGGAAACCATCGGACTTGGGGTACTTGCTCGGCCGCGGGTCATCGGCGTCGGGCTGTTGCGCCATACGGACTCCACTCACCGGGTGCCTCCCTCTTCGGCCACATCGTTCTCGGAAAGCTCCGAGTAGACCGCCTTGGGTGCACGTACAAAGCCGGTCACCTGCGCGACCTGCCAGGCGAGCGCCGTCACGAGGACGGACAACCCGAACGCCCAACCATCGATCCAGTCTCGCTCGGAGAGAGCCAGGATGATGATGCCGAGGAAGATGACCTGTCCAAGGTAGACCGTGAACGCGGCCGCAAGCAGCAAAAGTGCGTTGTCGCCCGACACGCGCTGCAGGACACCGAGGCCGCCGGCGAAGAAGACCAGCGCGACGAGCACCCCGATGGCAGCACTGCCGCCGCCCTTCGGGCCGTTGGTGATCCAGAAGATGATGGCCAGCACGGGCAGGCAGACTGCGTTGACGATGATGCCTATTCGCAGCATCGTCGCGAACGGAACGGCCGGGGGTTCCGGGGCCACTTCCGGTCGGGAGTCCGTCATGGGGCTCACTGCCAATCTGCCTGATTCGTGGGCGTCGTTCGGGCGTCTCACTGTAGGCATTCGAGGTGCTGGATCACCTCGTCTTCCTGCTTGTGAAAGTTATCACAAGCTCCGTCGGCGAGGGAAATCCGGGCAGGACCTCGGAAGTCCGGAACGGCTCAGCGGCGCGTCAGCCGGGGCAGTCCCACGGTCAGCGCGAGACAGAGGGCGATGAGTCCGATCAGCACGGACGCGGCGAGCGGCGTCGACATGAAGTTGAAGAGCAGGACTCCCCGGCGACCGATGCTGACCACAGGTAGAGCAGCAGCACCGCCTGCCGGTGCGGGTGGCCCATCCGCATCAGGCGGTGATGCAGGTGCTTCTTGTCGGGGTGCCAGAACCTCCCGCCGCGGCGCACGAACGCCAGCAGGACATCAAGCACCGGTAGGGCCAGGACCAGCACGGGCAACGCGATCGGCAGGAGTATGGCGACCGTCGAGGTCTGGGCCTGATCGCTGGTGGGGTCGAAGTTTCCGGTGAAGGAGATGAGCGCCGCCGACAACAACAGGCCGAGCAGCAACGACCCGGCGTCGCCCATGAAGAGTTTGGCCGGGTGGAAGTTGTGCGGCAGGAACCCGAGACAACAGCCCACCACGGCGGCCGAGATGAAGGTTGCCAGGGTGAAGACGTCGTTGTCGTAGTTCTGCCGGGTCGCGTAGCTCCAGATGAAGAACGTCGCGGCCGCGATGGCCGTCGTGCCGGCCGCCAGGCCGTCGAGTCCGTCAGCGAAGTTGACCGCCTGGGTGGTCGCGATGACGACCAGCACAGTCAGCCCGAAGAGCACGGACTGAGGGAAGTAGGTCTGAGTGCCGAGAATCGGCAGGAAGAGCAGGTGCACTCCCCCGAACACGGACATCACCAGAGCCGCGACGATCGTGCCCGCGACCTTCGTCAACGGGTCCAGCTCCCGCAGGTCGTCGATCGCACCGAGCAAGGTCACGATCGCGGCCGCAGCGAGCACCCAGAGCACGGACGAGTAGTCGATCTTGCTGCCCAGATACGGCAAGTGCTTGGCGACCAAGATCGCCGCCGCGAAGCCCATCAGGAGGGCGACACCGCCCAGCCGCGGGATCGGGATCGTGTGCACGTCACGCCCGCGCACCGGCGTGACGGCATTCCAGCGCACGGCGGCCCAGCGAATGCCCGGAGTCGTGATGAAGGTGATCGCCGCCGCAACGATCGCGATGAGCAGATATTCACGCACGGAGGCTCATGCTCCTTTGCCTGTGCTGAACGAACTTCACAGCGGAGCGAGATCCTTCGGGTTCGTGGACTTTGCGGGTCGAGTAGGGCGAGCCGCTGGGCGAGCCGTGTCGAGCGGCGTCCTGAGTAGCCCGGAGCCTGCGGAGGGCGTATCGAAGGGACCGCTCCTGCGGAAGCTGACTCAGCGAGCGTACGCCGGGAAGCGCTCGACCAAGTCCGAAACCTGAGCACGCACAGACTTCGCGGCGGCATGCTCCGGGTCGCCGTCGCCCTCGGTGATCGCGGTGTGGATCAGGTCCGCAATCTGCTTCATCTCCTCGCTGCCCATGCCCTGCGTGGTGACGCACGGGGAACCGACGCGGATGCCGGAGGCGATGTTGGGCTTGGCCGGGTCGAAGGGAATGGCGTTCTTGTTCAACACGATACCGGCTGCGTCGGCGCGCTTCTCGGCGTCGGCGCCGGTGACGCCGATCCCCTGCAGGTCATGCAGCGACAAGTGGGTGTCGGTGCCGCCGGTCGTCGGGCGGATGCCGTGCTCCCCCAGCGAGGTCGCCAACTGCTGCGCGTTGGCGATGACCTGCTTGGCGTAGGCGGCATACTCCGGCGTCGCGCACTCCTTGAAGTTGACCGCCTTGGCCGCAATGGAGTGCATCTGCGGGCCGCCCTGCATCATCGGGAAGACCGCTTTGTCGATGGCCTTGGCGTGCTCCTCCTTGCATACGATGGCGCCGGCGCGCGGGCCGCGCAGCACCTTGTGCGTGGTGAAGGAGACGACATCGGCATACGGGACGGGGCTGGGGATCGCCTTGCCGGCGACCAGGCCGATGAAGTGTGCGGCGTCGACCCAGAAGATCGCGCCGACCTCGTCGGCCAGCTTGCGGAAGAACTCGAAGTCGATCAGCCGCGGGATCGCGGAGCCACCGGCCAGGATGATCTTCGGCTTGTGCTCCTTGGCGAGGCGCTCGACCTCGGCGTAGTCGATGTCCTCGGTCTCCTTGTCGACGCCGTAGTGGACGGCGTTGAACCACTTGCCGGAGAAGCTGACCTTGGCGCCGTGCGTCAGGTGTCCGCCCATCGGCAGCGCCATCGCCAGCACGGTGTCGCCGGGCTGGGTGAAGGCGCCATACACAGCCTGGTTGGCGCTGGCGCCGGAGTGCGGCTGGACGTTGGCGTGATCGGCGTCGAAGAGCGCCTTGCACCGATCGATCGCGAGAGTCTCGGCCTTGTCGACCTCGGAGCACCCGCCGTAGTAGCGACGCCCCGGATAGCCCTCGGCGTATTTGTTGGTGAGCGTCGAGCCGAGCGCGGTGATGACCGCGGGGCTGGACATGTTCTCGCTGGCGATCAGCTGCAGCCCGCCGCGAATGCGGTCGAGTTCGGAGAGGAGGACGCCGGCGATGTCCGGGTCGAACTGCTGGAGCGCGTCGAAATCAGAACCGTAAAAGGGCGTGGTCATGTCGGACACCTTATTCGTCGTCACTGGTTGTCGTCGGGGAAGTCTCGTGCCACTGCTCACCCAACGTCGGTGGGGCGTCAGGAACGTCGGCAGAGGAATGAATCTCGTTGTCATCCGCGGGATTCGGAGATATCGCATCGTCGGGACCGTCGGCCAGCTCGTCGAGATCGGCCGACTCGTCGCCGACCTCGTCGAGGTCGGTGGAATCGTCGCTGCCCTTGACGAGGTCGACCGGTCCGTTGGCGGGTTCGTCGACCGGCTCGGCCAGCGGCTCGTCCACCGGCTCGTCGACCGGGGAGTTGATCGCCCGACCGGTGATCAACTCGACGTCGCCGAGGACCTTCTGCAACTCCTCGTTGCCGACGGCACCCTCGCGCAGGACGATGGGGTCGGCCTTGGTGCAGTCCAGGATCGTGGAGGACGTATCAGAGCCGCGGGTCCCGCCGTCGAGGTAGATGTCGACGAAGTGCCCGAGCATGAATCCCGCCTCGGTGACCGTCGTCGCGGACGGCTTGCCGGTGCGGTTGGCGGAGCTCACCGCGAGCGGGCCGGTGCTCTCCAGCAGCGCGAGCGCGATCTCGTCGTCCGGCATACGCAGGCCAACGGTCCCGTTGGTGTCGCCGAGGTCCCAGGCGAGCGACTGCTGCGCGCGAAAGACCAGGGTGAGCCCGCCGGGCCAGAAGGCGTCCATCAGGCGCCCGGCGTATGACGGCACGGACATCGCCAGGCCGTCGACGGTCTGGCGGGACGGGATCAGCACCGGTGGCGGCATGTCGCGCCCGCGACCCTTTGCCTCGAGAAGTTGCGCGACCGCGGTCGGGTTGAAGGCGTCCGCGGCGACGCCGTAGACGGTGTCAGTCGGCAGGACCACACACTCGCCACGGAAGATCGCCTCGGCCGCAGTGCTGATGCCTTCGCCGCGGGACTCCGGGACGGTGCAATCGAAGACTGGGCTCACTCGCACAAGTCTGTCAGACGCAGCACTCGCGGGTTGAGCGCCGTCCTGAGTAACCGGTGAGGCACGAGCCGGTGTATCGAAGGGTAGGCCGGAGGAGCGCAGCGGAGGAGGCCGTATCGAAACCCCGCGCGGACGAGGCTTAGCAGTTGCAGAGACAGAACGGGTGTCCGGCCGGATCGAGGAAGACGCGGAACGACGTGCCCGGCTGCTCGTCGCATTTGGTGGCGCCCAGCTCGATGGTCGGGCCTTCGGCCGCGTCGAGGTCGTCGACCACGACGTCGAGGTGCATCTGCTGCGGATGCTGCTGACCGGGCCACTGGGGCGGCCTGTAGTCGGCGACCCGCTGGAAGTCGATCGGCGGCCAGCTCTCGGTATAGATCTTCGCCCAACTGTTGTCGTCGTCGATATTCACCTCGAAACCGAGCAACTTGCCGTAGAACGTCGCCAACTGCCCGGGGTCGGGGCAGTCGATCACCAGAGTGGGAGTGCGTGCGATAGCCATGGTCAAAAGCTAGCCAAGCCCACCGACATGACCCTCGAGTTCGTGGAGCACATCGACACGACGAAAGCCGAAAGCCTCGTTGGTGTGCTGCATGGCGGTGTTGTGCTGCTCGGTGTAGGTCTGCACCCGGCTCCATCTACCGCCGGTGCGCTCGGCCAGATCGGCGAGGTTGCGCAGGTTGGCGAGCTTCAGGCGTGCTCCGAGGCGATGCCCGCGGTGTGCGCGGTCGACGAACGTGTCGTCCTGTATCACGAACTCCGCGTCATACCGCGACACGAACATCTCGGTGTATCCCGCCCCGAGCCCGTCCGGGGTGAGCGCGAGCGAGCGCAACCGAGTCCAGCCCTGCTCGGCGAAGGTTCGCTCCGCCTCGCGGATGCGGTCGACGTTGATCGGCTGCGGTGTGTGAGTCAGCTCCCCCATCGGCACGTCCTCGTTCATGTGCGTCACCATCCGCGCCCACTCGGCGACGTATTCGTCCGGCACCCGATCGACGAAGGAGTGCAGCTCGTAGCCGTCGCCGCCCGCGCGTAGGTCGGCGACCCGCGCCTCGTCCAGCGGCAGATCGAGCAGGAACCGGTCCTCGGTGCTCACCGAGCTCATACCGCGGGACAGCGCGAAGCGCCCACCCACGGTGTCCTCCAGCTCCTGACCTGCCGGGATGTGCAACTCGGTCTGCAGAATCGACCGATCTCGTTGCGTCGCAACAGCTTTGACGCGTTCCAGCAGCTCGGCGCCAACTCCCCGACCGCGAAGGTCGGGCACCACTCCCAACTCAACGGAGAGGGTCTCGGTGTCGTATCTCAGCGGCAACGTGATCTCTGCTCCGCCTACGCAGCGGCCGCCGTCGAACGCGGCCACAGCCCGGCGATCGTTGTGGACCGAAGCGCGCCCGAGGTAGACCTGCAGAGACTCCAGCGACTCCCACCAGGACGACTCCCGTCCGGCGAGGTGCGCGTCCCGGATACTCCTTCGCCACGCACCCAGCTCGGGGTCGTCGGCCGCGAGCTGCCTGATCTGCACCATGCCCGCCATCCAACGGACTCGCTTCGCTCACCGCAAATCGTTTACCCCTTCGCCGAGAGGACACTCTTTCGTCGACGGGACAGGCGATTTGTGACGGATGTGGCTGGTGAGGCGGGTATTGCCTGTCCTCTCGATCATCGCGTGTCCTCTCGGCGGAGGGGTCGGCGTCGGCTGGTGCTGTCAGACTCCCCGCCATGGAGCTGATCGACGAGACGTATGCCGACAAGGAGCTGCCGGTATTGCTGGCGACCGCCACGGACGCAGTGTCGTTGCTGCGGTGCGACCTGCGCGGATCCGACCTGCGGGACGTCGATCTGACCGAAGTGACCTTCACCGATTGCTTGCTGGACGAGGTCCGGCTGGATGGCGCTTCGCTGGGCGGAGCGACCTTCGACGGCTGCCGACTGATGGGGGCTGCGCTGCCGCACACCCGCGGTCTCGGATTCACGATGCGACGCTCGAATCTCTTTGCTGCCAACCTGATCGGTGCGGTGATCTCGCACACGGACCTGACCGGATGCCGTTTCACCGAGGCTGTGTTGCGCGGCGCCGATCTGCGTTCGTCGGTGCTCGACGGCTGCGACCTCACGCATGCCGATCTGTATGACGCCAAGCTCGACGGCGCCGATCTGCGTGGCGCGGCGCTCGGCCCGTGCGACCTGGACCGACTGCGCGCCATGAAGGGCGCGATCATCACCGGCGAGCAGGCCAAGGAGATCGTTGTCGAGCTGGCCGGCGTGTCTATCGTCGACAACAGTTGAGAGGTCTCGATACGGGCTCGCCTATCGGCTCGCCCTACTCGACCAGCTTGGGTGGGTGCTCCTCCGCTACTCAATCAGCTTGGTAGCGGTCACTGCGCGTGGGCGGCCGGCGAGATCCTGGTGGTCGGCGACGTCACTCCAGCCCGCACGGGTCAAAGCGTTCGGCAGCGAATCCCCTTGGCTGTCAGCGTGTTCCATCACCAGCAGACCACCCGGTCGCAACAGGTCATGTGCCCGACGCGCGACAGCGAGCGGGATCCGCAGGCCGTCGTCGCTGCCGCCATACAGTGCCACTTCGGGGTCGTGGTCACGGACCTCCGGGTCGATCGGCACCATCCCGACCGGGATGTATGGCGGGTTGCTCACCACGACGTCCAGCCTTCCTTCCCGCCCGGGCAACGCCGACTCCGCGGGTCCTTGCAGGATCTCAACGTCGAGGCCGAGCAGTTGCGCGTTGCGGGCTGCCCACGCGTGTGCCAGCGGGTCCAGCTCAACCGCGGTGACCGACAGCGACGGCGACTCGTGTTTGAGCGCGAGCGCGATCGCTCCGGAACCGGTGCACAGGTCGACAACCTGCGCACCAGGGCGGCCCCCGAGCTCGGCGAGCACCAGGTCGACCAGCAGCTCGGTCTCCGGGCGGGGAATGAAAACCCCTGGCCCGACATGCAATTCGATCCCGCGAAACGGCGCGGAGCCGATGAGATGCTGCAGTGGCACTCGCGTCATACGTTCATCGACCAGGTCGGTGAAGCGCCCTTCAACTTCTGCGGACGGCGCTTCGCCGAGCAGTTGCCTTCGCTGCAACTCACCGACCGACACTCCCCACGCATGGGCCAGCAGCAGCTGCGCGTCTGTGCCGGCGCTGGGCACGCCGGCTGTGGCAAGCCGCTCGGTGGCCGACGCCAGCAAGGCGCGGACGCCGGCCGCGGGGACGCTCACGATGCAGTCGAACCTTCTGCAACCGCAACCATTCTCGCGGCCTCGTCGGTGTCGATCGCCGACTGGATGAGGGCGCCGAGGTCACCGTTGAGTACGGCGTCGAGGTTGTAGGCCTTGTAACCCGTGCGGTGGTCGGCGATGCGGTTTTCCGGGAAGTTGTACGTGCGGATCCGCTCGCTACGGTCGACAGTCCTCACCTGCGAGCGTCGGGCCGCCGAAGCCTCGGCCTCCCGTGCCTCCTGAGCCTGCTGGCGCAGCCTGGCCTTGAGCACCCGCATCGCGGCTTCCTTGTTCTGCAGCTGGGACTTCTCGTTCTGGCACGAGACAACCAGCCCGGTCGGCAGGTGGGTGATGCGGACGGCGGAGTCGGTGGTGTTGACCGATTGCCCCCCGGCCCGGACGACCGGTAGACATCGATCTTCAGGTCGTTGGGCCCGAACACGATCTCGTCGTCGTCCCCGTCGTCGAGGTCCGGCATCACCATCACCCCGGCGGCCGAGGTGTGGATGCGGCCCTGGCTCTCGGTCACCGGAACCCGCTGCACGCGGTGCACTCCACCCTCGTACTTCAGCTTCGCCCAGGGCGCCTGGCCCGGCTCCGGCTGACCCTTCGCCCGGATCGTCAGCCGCACGTCGGTGTAGCCGCCCAGGTCGGACTCGGTGCCGTCGGTGATCTCGGCGCGCCAGCCGGCGTGCTCGGCATACCGGAGGTACATGCGCACCAGATCCGCTGCGAACAAAGCGGATTCGGCGCCGCCCGCACCCGCCTTCACCTCGAGTATGACGTCGCGGTCGTCGTCCTCGTCGCGCGGCAGCAGCAGTTTGCGCAGCTTGCCCTCAGCCGCCGTGACGGTCTCCTCCAGTGCAGGAATCTCCTCCGCAAAGGACTCGTCCTCGTCCACGAGCTCGCGTGCCGCGGTCAGGTCCTCACGTGCTGCGATCCAGGCGCGGTATGCCGCGACGGTGGGCGCGAGTGCGGCATACCTCTTGTTGAGCCGGCGCAGCGCTTTCGGATCTGCATGCACCGCCGGGTCGGCCAATTGCCGCTCCAGGTCCGCGTATTCGTCGGCGACGGCGGCTGCTGACTCGATCATGGGTGCCTCCCGGAGGCTTCGTGCAGTGAATGGTGCGACAACGCAAACGCCGGCCCTGACCCCAAGGGTCAGGACCGGCGTCAGAGAAGCTACTTGGCTGCGGTCTTCTTGCCGTAACGCTCCTGGAATCGGGCGACCCGGCCACCGGTGTCCAGAATCTTCTGCTTACCGGTGTAGAAGGGGTGGCACTGCGAGCACACGTCAGAGCTGATCGCGCCGGACGGGGCAGTGCTGCGGGTGGTGAAGGTGGCGCCACAGGTGCAGGTGACCACGGTCTCACCGTAGGACGGGTGAATGTCCTTCTTCATGGAATCTCCTCGGGATGTCATGCCCACCGGGTCGCTGTCGCGGATGCGGAGCGTGAACCGGGGAGCCAACCGATGATTCTGCCAGTTGGCAGACCATCCGTCCAAACGAGAACCGTTCCCGACTTATTCCGCGCGCATCCGTCACGAGCGAGGAATTTGTCGGTCTCCGGAAAACATTTACGCACGGCACCGTGCCAAAGTGAAAGAGTCAGCTCTCCCTTGGGCCGACAGTCCCCCTGATGATCATGGAGAAGCGATGACTCATCCACTTTCCCGACGTAATTTCCTGGTCGCGGCTCTGGCAGTGCCGGTGGCGGCAGCAGCAACCGCCGCCCCTGCTCTCGCCGTCGACCAGCACGACCAATTCACTGCAGCATCAACCAAGTACGGCGTTCCCGCGTCCGTGCTCGCTGCCATCTCCTACGGGCAGACCCGCTGGGAGGACCATGCCGGTGTGCCGAGCACCAGCCTCGGTTACGGACCCATGCACCTCGTCGACGGTGCTGCCGCGCAGGCGCAGCGGGACGCGGCGGCCGGTAAGCACGCCGCAGGTGTCATCGACACCCTGGGGCAGGCCGCCACGCTGACCGGGCTCTCCAAGGACGAGCTGCGCACCGACACCGCTGCCAACATCATGGGCGCCGCGGCCGTGGTCGCCGCAGCCCAGCGGGAGGCGGGCCACGCCGTCGGAGCACACACCGACCCGGCCACTTGGTATGTCGCGATCGCATCGGCCAGCGGCTTCTCCGCCGCCGCCAGCCAGCGTGGTTTCGCCGACGACGTGATCAGCGACCTGCGGGCCGGCGCCAGCAAGACGACGTCCGGTGTGCAGCTCAAGCTGCAGGCGACCAAGGTCGGCAGCGTGACCTCACAGCGTGCGGTCCTCACCAAGCGGATGGACACCGCCGCGAAGCAGGCCGCGCCGACCGACCCCATCGACGCCCCCAAGGGCCTGCCTGTCGAGTGGGTGCCTGCGCCATACGAGCAGCTGAGCTCCGACCCGGGCAACTACGGCAACCACGACCTCGGGAACCGCCCGGTCGCCCCGGCGCTGAACACGATCGTCATACACGACACCGAGTGCTCGTATGACGAAGCGCTCAAGCTGGTGCAGATGCCGACCTACCTGGCGTGGAACTACACAGTGCGCTCCAGCGACGGCACGATCGCGCAGCACCTGGAGGCCAAGGACGTCGGCTGGCACGCCGGCAACTGGTACGTCAACGCGCACTCGATCGGCGTCGAGCACGAGGGTTACGCCACCGCGGGTCCGACCTGGTTCACCGAGGCGATGTACCGCAAGTCCGCTCGACTGATCTCCTACCTGTGCAAGAAGTACGACATCCCGGTCGACCGGGCGCACATCATCGGTCACGACCAGGTGCCGGCGACCACGACGGGCGGCATCAAGTCGATGCACTGGGACCCGGGCCCGTTCTGGGACTGGGAGCACTACTTCGAGCTGCTCGGCGCCCCCTTGGTGCGAGGCACCCGCGGCATCAGCCGGTTCTCGGCGGGCGACATGATCCGGATCCTGCCCGGCTTCGAGGGCAACGAGCAGATCGTGACCGGGTGCGACGACAACAACCCGCCGATCTGTGTGGTCGACGGCCCGCAGCCGGCGGCCAACTTCGTGGCGCTGCACCAGCAGCCGGACGACAGCTCACCGCTGGTCGCGGACATCGGCCTGCACCCGAGTGGGGCGCCGTCCGGCACCGGCCCGTCCGACGTCGGAGCACGCGCGGCGGCCGGTGAGGACTACGTGGTCGCGGACGTCGACGGCGACTGGACCGCGATCTGGTATCTCGGCCAGAAGTCGTGGTTCCACAACCCGGCAAAGTCTCCTACCGCACGCCTGTTGAAGAAGGGCATGAAGGCCACCGCCAAGACCGACGTGGTCGTCTACGGGCGCGCTTACCCGGAGTCGTCGGCATACCCCGATCCCTCGTGGGATCAAGGGGTTTCGGCGTTCAGCTACACCTGGGGCGCGGGTCAGGAGTATGTCGTCGCCGACACCAATGTGCCGACCGACTACTACAAGGCCTGGTATTACGACATCAACACCCCGAACGACCACATCGACATCGTCGGCAAGACGAAGTACTACCTGGTCTACTTCGGGCACCGGGTCATGTACGTCCAGGCGGACGACGTCACCCTGACCTGAGGTCGTCGCGCTCGGTGACGATCACCGAGTGACGCAGCAAACGGCGAGTGACGCAATTGCAATTGCGTCACTCGCCGTTTCGTGCGTCAGTCGCCGTATGGCGAACCGATTCAGTCCTCGTCGTCGAGCTTGATGGAGCTGGTCTGCTGCACCTGCATCAGGAACTCGGTGTTGGACGGAGTCTTCTTCAACCGGTCGAGCAGCAACTCGATGCCCTGCTGCGGGTCGAGGGCGGCAACGACCCGACGTAGCTTCCACATGATCTTCAGCTCGTCGCTGCCGAGCAGGATCTCCTCGCGGCGGGTACTGGAGTTGTTGAGGTCCACCGCCGGGAAGATCCGACGATTTGCAAGCTGACGGTCAAGCTTCAGCTCCATGTTGCCGGTGCCCTTGAACTCCTCGAAGATGACCTCGTCCATCCGCGAACCGGTCTCGATCAGGGCGGTCGCGAGAATAGTCAACGAGCCGCCGTGCTCGATGTTGCGAGCGGCACCGAAGAACTTCTTCGGCGGATAGAGCGCCGCCGAGTCGACGCCACCGGACATGATGCGGCCACTGGCCGGCGCGGCCAGGTTGTAAGCCCGTCCGAGTTTGGTGATCGAGTCGAGGAGGACCACCACGTCCTTGCCCATCTCCACCAGACGCTTGGCGCGCTCGATGGCGAGCTCGGCGATCACGGTGTGGTCGACAGCCGGCCGGTCGAAGGTCGAGGAGATGACCTCGCCCTTGACCGCTCGCTGGAAGTCGGTCACCTCTTCCGGACGCTCGTCCACGAGGACGACCATCAGGTGGCACTCGGGGTTGTTTGCAGTGATCGCGTTGGCAATCGACTGCATGACCATGGTCTTGCCGGCCTTGGCCGGCGAGACGATCAGGCCACGCTGGCCCTTACCGATCGGTGCGACCAGGTCGATGATGCGGTTGGTCAGGTGCTTCGGGTCGTCCTCGAGACGCAACCGCTCCTGCGGGTAGAGCGGCGTCAGCTTGCCGAATTCGACACGCTCCTTGGCCTGCTCGGGCGTCATACCGTTGATGGAGTCCAGGCGAACCAGCGCGTTGAACTTCTGCCGGGTCGGCAGCTGCTCACCGTCGCGTAGCGCACGGATCGCGCCGGTGACCGCGTCACCCTTGCGCATGCCGTTCTTCTTGACCAGACCCATCGGCACGTAGACGTCGTTCGGGCCCGGCAGGTAGCCGCTGGTCCGCACGAACGCGTAGTTGTCCATGACGTCGACGATGCCGGCGACGGGCACCAGGACGTCGTCCTCGCGCACCTGGGTGTCGACGTCACCGAAGTCGTCGGCGCGGCCACGGCCACGCTTACGGTCCCGGCCACGCTGACGCCGGCGGCCACGGCCATTGCCGTCGTCGTCGTTCCAGCGGTCGTTGTTCCGGTCGTTGTTCCGATCGTTGTTGGCGCCCTGACGGTTGCCACCCTGACGGTTGTTGCCGCCCTGGCGGTTGCCGTCCTGACGATTGCCGTCCTGACGGTTGCCGTCGTTGTTGCGGTTGCCACGGTCGCCGTCGTTGCGGTCACCGCTGCGGTCGTTGTTGCGGTTGCCGCCGTCGTTGCCCTGGCGGTTGTTGCCACCCTGGCGGTCACCGTCGTTGCGGTTGCCGCGGTCACCGTCGTTGCGGTTGCGGTTGCCACGGTCGTTGCCCGACGGACGGTCGTCGCGGTCGTTGCCGCCCTGAGGCTGCGCCTTGTCGCCGTCACGATCGTTGCCGGCGTCGGCACGGTCGCCGAGGTCGACGGACTTGTGGTTGTTCTGGTCAGCCCTGGCCTCAGCAGGCCTGTCGGCCTTGGCCTCAGCAGGCTGCGCACCGGTGGTGTTGTCGCCGGTGTTCTTGTCACCGCCGTTGTCGGTCTTGGCAGCGGCCGGAGCCGTCGCGGTGCGCTCGCCCTCGACGGGCGTGGCGGGAGCGGAGGTCGCCCGGCGCGAACGGCGGGGAGCGCTCTTGGCACTCTGCGCACCGTCGGCAGCGGACTTGCTCTCGCCGCCGCGCTCACGGATCGCCGTGAGGATGTCGCTCTTGCGCATCTTGGAGGTGCCGCTGATGCCCATGGTCACCGCGAGCTGCTTGAGCTCGTCCAGCTTCATTGTGCTCAGGCTTCCCCGAGTGCTAGAAGCGGTCGCCGATGGCGGCGCGGAGAGTTCGGTGGTTTCGGTCACGAAGGTTCCTTCCCCTCGTTCGTCCGGCGCTCAGGCCGGTGTGGGGTGTGCCAAAAATCGTTGCTTCTGACTGGATGCTCATTCTGCGTTGGCGTTGCGATTCGCAAGCTCCCTGCAACCCCAAACGCATCCCGAGCTTCCTGTGTCTTTTCTGAATCAACTTCAGTGAAGTAACACTCATCACCGGCGTGCGCACTGGCCGAAAAGATCGGTGAGAAACGTCGCGGTGAGACATCGACATCCGGGACAGAACTGTCACGCGGACGGCTTGGGCCGTCGATGTATGGCCAAACTTACACCGTCGAGGGGGCGTAATGCGAAACGACTCGCACACCGGACGCGGCAATGCCCGGCCGCAGCACCTGCCAGCCGGTCGGGAGGGTGTCCGCGTCCACCTCGAATTCGCCGGCACCGAGGACCAACACGGCCGGGCCGGCACCGGAGATCGTCGCCGCGAGGCCGCGTGCCCGGAGCAGGTCGATGACCTCCATGCTCTGCTCGTATGACGCCCTGCGGGGCTCCTGGTGCAACCAGTCCCGGGTGGCCGGTAACAGCAGCTCCGGCTCCTCGGTCAGCGCGTGCACCAGCAGGGCAGCTCGTCCGACGGTGGAAGCCGCGGCCGACATCGACACCGTGTCGCCGAGCACGGCCCGGGCTGAATCGGTGGACAGGGTCGCTTCCGGCAGCAGCAGTGCAACCGTGACGTCGGGGTGCAGCCGGGGGCGCACCGTGCGCCACCCGGCTCCTTCGTCGTTGGCCCAGGAGACGGTCAAGCCGCCATACACACTGGCCGACGCGTTGTCGGGATGACCTTCGAGGTCGCCGGCCAGGTCACTCAGCATCGCCAGCGCCACGGGTCCGTCGATGCGATCGCGGACCAGGGCGAGCGCGGTCGCCATACCAGCCACGATCGCCGCAGCCGACGACCCGAGACCGCGCGAGTGCGGAATTCCGTTGCGGCAGTGCAGGATCAGGCCGGGCGGCGGCTCCACTCCGAGCTGTTGCCACATCGTCAACGCGGACCGCCAGACCAAGTGCGTCTCGTCGGTCGGCACCGCTTCGGCACCTTGACCCTCGACCGAGATCCGCACGCCGTCTCCACACACCGTCGCCTGCACGGTGTCGGTGATCCCCAGCGCGAGACCTATCGAGTCGAAGCCCGGGCCGAGGTTGGCACTGCTTGCCGGCACCTCGACGGTGACGGACGTGCCGAGCGAAAACTGTTCAGAATCCATCGAATCGGGCCCCGGTCAGCCTTCCAGGCCGAGCGCGCGCGCAGCGGTCACCGCGTCCACTGGCACCTTGGTCGGCTGCACTTGCTGCCCGTCGGCGTCCTGCAACGCCCACTGTGGGTCTTTCAGACCGTGCCCGGTGACGGTGCAGACGATCGTCGCACCGGCGGGGATCTCGCCACGCTCGTGCATCATCAGCAGGCCGGCGATGCTGGCCGCCGAACCCGGCTCGACGAAGATGCCTTCCTTGCTCGAGATGAGGTGATGGGCGCGCAGGATCTGCTCGTCGGTCACTGCGTCGATCAGCCCACCGGACTCGTCGCGCGCCGCGATCGCCTGCTGCCAGGACGCCGGGTTGCCGATCCGGATCGCCGTCGCGATCGTGTCCGGTTCGTCGACCGGGTGACCCTTGACGATCGGCGCCGCGCCGGCGGCCTGGAAACCCCACATCCTGGGAGACTTGGTCGTCGCACCATCGGATCCGACTGGCAATGCAGCGGATTCGCGATAGCCCTTCCAGTAGGCGGTGATGTTGCCGGCGTTCCCGACCGGCAGGCAGTGGATGTCCGGAGCGTCGCCGAGCACGTCGATCACCTCGAACGCCGCGGTCTTCTGACCTTCGATGCGCGCCGGGTTGACCGAGTTGACCAGCTCCACCGGGTAGGACTCGGCCAGCTTGCGCGCGAGGGTCAGGCAGTCGTCGAAGTTGCCGTCCACCTGCAGCAGCTGCGCCCGTGCGCGATCGCCTGGGCGAGCTTGCCCATGGCGATCTTGCCCTCGGGAACGAGCACGCCGCACGTCATACCGGCCTTGGTCGCGTATGCCGCGGCAGATGCCGACGTGTTGCCGGTGGAGGCGCAAATCACTGCCTTGGCACCGGCTTTCGCGGCTGCGGAGATCGCTGCCGTCATCCCGCGGTCCTTGAACGAACCCGTCGGGTTGAGGCCCTCGAACTTCACGTGCACGTCGGCGCCGACCTGCGCACTGAGCCACCCGGCGTGGATCAGCGGCGTACCGCCCTCCCCCAACGTGATGACCGGCGCACCTGCCAATGAAGGCAGCCTGTCGGCATATTCACGAATAACGCCTCGCCATTGCTTGGCCATCACAGTCCTTCCACACGCAGCACGGAGCTGACCGCGTGCACATCATCGAGCTTGCGGAGTTCATCGACGGTCGCGACCAGCGACGCGTCGGTCGCTTGGTTCGTGACCAGCTGCAGGATCGCCAGGCCTTCTTCCGACCGGCGCACCCCTGGCGCATACTCTCGATCGAAACATCGTGTGCGCCAAAGACATTCGCGACCCGTGCGAGCACTCCGGGCCGGTCGAGCACGTCCAGCCGGATGAAGTAGCTCGTCTCGGTCTGCGCGATCGGCAACACCGGTAGCTCGGCGTATGCCGACTCCCGCGGTCCGTGACCACCCACCACCCGGTGGCGGCCGGCCTGGACCAGGTCGCCGAGGACGGCCGATGCGGTCGGCGCGGCGCCGGCACCCTTGCCGTAGAACATCAGCTCGCCGGCAAGCGCGGTCTCCAGGAAGACGGCGTTGAACGCGTCGTGCACCGACGCGAGGGTGCGAGCGCGGCACCAGCGTCGGATGGACACGCGCGCTGACACCGTCCGGAGTCCTCTCGCAGATCGCGAGAAGCTTTACGACACAACCGATCTTGCGCGCATCGCGGATGTCGGCGTCGGTGATGCCCATGATGCCTTCACAGTGCACGTCGTCGCTCGACACACGCGTGTGGAAGGCGAGCGAGGCGAGGATCGCGGCCTTGGCCTGCGCGTCGTGTCCCTCGACGTCGGCGGCAGGGTCGGCTTCGGCATACCCGAGTTCCTGGGCCTCGGCCAGCACGTCCGCCAGCGCGGCGCCGGTGCGGTCCATCTTGTCGAGGATGTAGTTGGTGGTGCCGTTGACGATGCCCATGACCCGATGCACATCGTCACCGGCGAGCGACTCGCGCAACGGACGCAGCAGCGGTATGGCGCCTGCCACCGACGCCTCGAAGGAGAAGTCGACGTTGCGCGCATCGGCTGCGGCATACAAGCGCGGGCCGTCGGCACCGAGCAGCGCCTTGTTGGCCGTGATGACCGCCGCGCCGTGCTCGATGGCCCGCAGCAACAGCGAGCGGGCCGGCTCCAGGCCACCCATCAGCTCGACCACCAGGTCGGCGTCGGCCACCAGCGACTCGGCGTCGGTGGTGAAAAGCTCTGGGGGAACACCTGATTCGGGCCGCGGCTTGTTGACGTCGCGGACGGCGACACCGATCAGCTCGAGCGGCGCGCCGACGCGCGCGGCGAGATCGGCGGCGTCATCGGTCAGCTGCCGGGCGACGGCGGTACCGACCACCCCGCAGCCGAGCAGCGCAACCCTCAATGGCTTCTCCATACGGATCTCTACTCCCCTTCGAGGGCCAACAGGTCGTCAATGGTCTCGCGGCGCAGCCAGGTGCGCACGCCATCGGCCGTGACGGCGAGGACCGGCGGTCGCGTGATGTGGTTGTACTGGCTGGACAAGGCCCGACAGTAGGCGCCGGTCGCGGCAACCGCGAGCAGATCGCCCGGACGTATGTCGCCCGGCAACTGCTGGTTTCGCACGACAATGTCGCCCGACTCGCAGTGCTTGCCCACGACCCGTGCCTGCGTGGTCGGCTCGTCACTGTGCCGATTGGCAAGCGTTGCAGTGTAATCGGCTTCGTAGAGCGCCGGGCGCGGGTTGTCACTCATGCCGCCGTCGACCGAGATATAGGTGCGCGTGAGGTCATCGGTTGCCTGAACCGGCTTCACCGTGCCGACCTCGTAGAGGGTGATGCCGGCCGGCCCGATGATCGCGCGGCCCGGCTCGATCGACACCCGCGGCACCGGCGTCTGCGCGGTCTCGCAGGCAGCCTGCACGATCGCGGCGAGCTGGGCCGCCATCTCCCGCGGGGACAGGGGCTCGTCCTCGGGCACATACGCGATGCCGAAGCCGCCGCCCAGGTCGAGCTCCGGCAACAGCACTCCGTGATCCTGGGCAACCTGCAGCTGCATGGCGATCAGGCGCTCGGCCGCTGCGCGGAAGCCGTCGGAGTCGAAGATCTGCGAGCCGATGTGTGAGTGGAAGCCGAGCAGCTGCAGCTCGTCGGGGTGCCGCAGCACCTCGGCAGCCGCCTCTGTTGCCTGGCCACCGGACAGCGAGAAGCCGAACTTCTGGTCCTCATGTGCCGTCGCGATGAATTCGTGCGTGTGCGCCTCGACCCCGGTCTTGACGCGCAGCATGACGCCGACACGCACGTTCTTGCGACGGGCAGCCGCGACGACGCGCTCGATCTCCTCGAGCGAATCGACGATGAGCCGGCCGACGCCGTAGTCGAGTGCGGCGTCGATCTCGGCGACGGACTTGTTGTTGCCGTGCATGCCGGTGCGTGCCCCGGGGAAGCCGGCCTTGGCCGCCACCGCCAACTCGCCGCTGGTGCACACGTCGAGGTTGAGATCCTCGGCATCGAGCAGCCGGACGAGCGCCGAGCACAGGAAGGCCTTGCCGGCATAGAAGACGTCGCACGTCGTGCCGATCGCCTCGAATGCGGTCCGGAACTCATCCCGGAAATCGCGTGCGCGCGCGAGGAGATCGGGCACGTCGACGAGGTATGCCGGCGTGCCGTACGTCCTCGCCAGATCGATCAGCGCATGCCCGTGCAGCGCGAGCCCGCCGTCCGCGGTCTCGGTGAGACCGGACGGCCAGATGTGGTCGGCCAGGCGGACCGGAGTGGAAGTCACGGGCGACACGATACGGCGGAGGCCGGTGCGGCATACCGCCTCGTCCGTCGGCTGAACATCGAGCTCACCTGCCACCATGTCGAGAGCACCCCTCGGTGACTGATAATCTTGCGACGTGCCGGCCGCAGGACGGGCCATTGGCACAGGCGACTGACGCGATGATGAGGAACGAATCATCGCCTTCGGCGCGCGGTTCGCCGCACGCCCCCGTAGCTCAGGGGATAGAGCACCGCCCTCCGGAGGCGGGAGCGCAGGTTCGAATCCTGCCGGGGGCACAAATGTGATGTCTCAGGACATCGGAATGGCCCGGACCTGCATTGTGCAGGTTCGGGCTATTTGTTTTTGGGTGTGGGTCCGGGTGGTCGGCCGGTGGGTTGGTAGTTGCGGGTCGGGTCGATGGTCAGGTCTCGCAGGACTTCGCCGGTGGCGGCGTGGATGATGGTGACGTGCAGGTCCTGGACGAGCAGGGTGACGTCGGTTCGGGCGTAGGTTCGTCCGATGCCGATGTGGCGGAGTCGGCCGGCGACGCGCAGGGTGACGCTGCCGGCTTTGTCGATCTTGTCGTGGCGGACGCGGTTGTGGGTGTCGGTGCTGCGGTCGGTGGGCGGGACGGCTTTGGGCAGCGTGGTGTAGATCGTTGCGGGGGTCGCGCGGTGCGGCAGGGAGCGGTGCGGCCGCTGGTGGTTGTAGATGGTGATGAAGCTGTCCACGAGTGCTTGTAGCTCGGCGAGGGTCTGTGGCTGGTCTGGTTGGGCGCGTAGCCACTTCTTCAAGGTCTGTTGGAAGCGTTCGACCTTGCCTTGGGTTTGTGGGTGGTTGGGCTGACCGTTCTTCTGGGTGACGTTGAGCTTCCGCAGCTCGTGTTCGAGGTGGTTGCGGCCACCTTTCCCGCCGGAGAACCGGGTGGTGAACACCATCCCGTTGTCGGTCAACGTCGAGGCCGGAACGCCATAGCTGCCAACGGCTTTGCGGAACTCGGCGAGCACGATCGGGCCGGTGATGCGGTGGTGTGCGGTGACTGACAGGGCGTAGCGGGAGCAGTCGTCCAGCCAGGTCAGGATCTCAGCGTCTGCGCTGGTGGTGCCATCGGGGTGGGTGAGCCGGTAGTGGGTGAAGTCGGCTTGCCAGCACTGGTTGGGTTGGGCGGCTTCGAACCGGATGTAGGAGGACTTCGGCTTCTTCTTCGGTTCGGGGGTCACCGTGCCGGCACGGACCAGGATCCGGTGGATCGTTGCCCGCGACACGGTCGTGTCGTGGCGGTGGGTCAGGTGCCAGCCGATGGTGTCCGCGCCGGCATCCAGGCCGGCGTCGGCCAGTTGCTTGCGTAACCGCAACACCAGCTCGACCGTCGCCGGTGGCGTCGCGCCGGGGCTGGTCTTCGGGGCACGCGAGCGCGGCTGGTAGGCGGCCTCGCCGTCGTCACGGTAGCGGGCCATCAGCCGGCTGATCCACCCCTGAGACACCCCGTAGGTGCGGGCAACCTGGGACTGGGACTGACCGGCCAGCACAGCAGTGATCACCAGACGACGCTTCGCAGAGTTCGACATGATCGACCCTGCCGCCGACCCGCCATTCCGATCACCTGCGACACGCTATGCCGATGACGTGAGACACCCCATTCCGATGTCCTGAACCAACACACTGCCGGGGGCACAAAGAAATGGTCCGCAGCTTGCTGCGGACCATTTCTTTGTGCGCCCGGTAGAAGTAACAGGCGCATCGGACGACCGAGAAACGAGGTCGGATGAACACGCCACGAAGTTCTCCGCTCGTCCCTCGCTCCGATACTTCGCGGGGACCCCGTTAGGGAGGCGCCGACGGGGGCACCCCGCAGCTTGCTGCGGACCATTTCGTTGTGCCCGCAGCAGAAGTAACAGGGGCCGTTTGAGCTGTCTCGAACACGCGCAACCACGATATAGTGGCAACTCGTCTGGTCCGCACTTCTGGCGGAGCAGGCGCACATCGTCTTTGCCGCCCGGTATCAAAGGCCCAGTCCTCGCCTCCTGATGCCATCAGCATCTTTCGGTGAGGGCCTGTGAAGGCAGGTGGTGGCATTGACCGCACAGATCCGCCGAGTCCGGACGCCGAACCAGGATCGGGTCGAGGAACAGGTCGAGTCGTTCGACCTGCGGCTGCTCGGCGCCTTCGACCTGCGCATCAGTGGCCAGTTGGTGCCCCTACCACTCAACGCCCGCCGCGTGCTCGCCCTGCTCGCGGTGCGCGGACGGCCGCAGGTCCGCACCAACGTGGCCTACACCCTCTGGATCGACACCACGCAGTCGCGGGCGATGGCCAACCTGCGCAGCACGCTGTGGAAGATCGGACCCCAACGCGACCGGTTGCTGACCGTCTGCGACGAGTTGCTCTGGCTGGCCCCCGAAGTACACGTCGACCTGATCCGGGTGGTCGGCAATGCCAAGCGCCTGATCGCCCGGGCACCGGATGCCGAGGTCGAGTGCGCCGACGTCGACGAGTTGGCCGCCGACCTGTTGCCCGACTGGGACGACGAGTGGTTGCAGGACGAGCGCGAGCGGCTCCGGCAGTTGCGGGTCCACGCGTTGGAGGCGCTGTGCACCCGGCTCGGCAGCGGTGGACGCGGCGCCGAGGCGGTGTGCGCCGGCCAGGCGGCAGTGGCCGCGGAGCCGCTGCGCGAGAGCGCCCAGCAGCTGCTGATCACGGCACATCTCGCCGAGGGAAACGTCTACGAGGCGCGCCGCCAGTATGAGATCTTCCGCCGGCTGCTGTGGGAAAACCTGCAGCTGAGTCCGTCCCCGCAACTCTCCGAACTGGTGTCGGCCACCCGCGGCTGAGCCCTCTTCTCCTTCGCATCGGTGACGCGCGCCTGACGCTTGGGTGACGCCCCGACCACGCCCGAACGACGCAGCGACACACGCGGGTGCGGACTCGCGCGAGACGACAGTGACCCGGCGCGGCGTACCCACCGACGCATCTGCGCCACACTTCGCACCGACGCGGGTGCGGACATCACGCTGACGGCCCGGCGACGCCCACCGGAGAACAGTTCTCGCAGAGACGCACGAGGGAGACGAGAACCCGGTGATTACCTCGATCCGCGCGACCAGCCGATCGCTGGCCGACTACCTGCAGTCGCAGTTCGAGCTGGACCCCGACCTGGCGACGCAGTTCCACGCGCCCGGGACGATGCATGTCTACCTGAACTCACCGGCCGAGATGAGCGGGGCGCGCACGGGGCTGTCGGTGTGGCTGTATCGCGTGGTGCGCGACGACCTCACCCTCAACCGGCCACCACGACGCATCACCACCGAGCTGATCCAGCCGCCGCCGCTCCCCTTGCGGCTGCACTACCTGCTGTCCCCGATCGCGGGCACCGGACAGGACGACTCTCCCGAGACCGAGCAGGTGATCCTCGGCAAGGCGCTGCAGGTGTTCAACGACCATCCCACCCTCGCCGGCGCGGATCTCACCGACGATTTCGCCGGCACCGACACCACCGTCACGACGCGATTCGAACCGCTGACCATCGATGAACTGGCCCGTGTCTGGGACGCGCTGGACACGTCATACCGCACCTCGGTCTCGGTCGAGGTCACCGTCGTCGAACTCTCGGTGGACGTCACTCTCGTGTCCGGCCCGCCGGTCCGCGTCCCGGTGCTCAACTCCGGTGTTGAGGTCGGGTGAGCGGACATGACGACGAGCGCCGGACTGACCACGATCCTCGACGGTTCGCGGGTGCACCACGTCGACCTGCTCGGCCCACGGCCGGCCGGACAGGTGTGGCAGGCGGTGGTGCTGCTGCAGGCGTTCGACGAACTCACCGGCCGCACGGTGCAAGGCCGGCTTGCGATCACCACGCGGACCGCCGGCCTGACTGGGGGCACGAGCGAGAACGGGGTCGGCGGGCTGGTTGGCGTGCCGGTGCGCGCCTTTCCCGACCTTGCCGGCACCGCCCGCTCTGCGGAGCTGCGCGTCGAGACGCCCGGCTACTTGCCGTGGACCGGCACCGTCACCGTGCCTGCCCAACCGGGGTTCCCGGCCACCTTCGACGGCGTCCGACTCGGCCGGATCGACCTGCGCCGGGCGCCGATCCGCGTCGAGGTGCACACCTTCAAGCTCACGGCGCAGGGCAGCACCGTGGCTGTCGGCGGTGCGGACGTGCGAGTCACCGGCGTATGGCGCACGTTCGCCGCGCTCACCCAACCGGCGACGCCGCCCGGTCTGCTCGCGGTTCCGCTCGGTGCGTCGCAGCCGTGGCCGGTGGGCACCGGCATCGACAGCGTCAGCCTGGTCCCGGTCGCCGAGCCGACGCGGGTGCTCGCGGAGCCCGCGGCACCGGGTGACCGCACCGTGTCGGTGAGCCGCGCCGGGGCCCTGGCTCCGGGGACCTCGTGGGCATCGACCTGGCCGACCCCGACCGTCGCGGATACCTGACGGTGCAGTCGCTGTCGGCCGCGGGCGACCAGGACTCACCGGTGAACCTGACGCTCAGCGGGCCGGTGCGCGTCGCGCACGCCGCCGGGGTCGGCGTCCGTCGGGTCACCGCCCCGGCACCGTCACCCGCGGACACCACCACGACGGATCCGGTGGCGATCGGCGACCCGACCGTGTTCGTCGGCACCACCGTCCCGTTCGCCAGTGTCGAGCTGGTCCGCGCCGCCGGCGCCGGCATCGCGGACGAATACCTGGACAGTCACCTTTACCGGTCGACCTCCGCCGTGGACGGGACCGCCCGGTTGCCACCGATCAGCCGGGTGGCCGCTCTGGAGATCACCGCCGTCAATGGCGGATTGACCGCAACCGTCCGGGTGACCCCGGACTACCTGACCCCGGTCAACACCGTGGGACTCACGCTGCGCTGACGCCCGCTCCACTCCAGCAACGACGGAGGATCCGATGCCCGAATATCTCGCCCCCGGGGTGTATGTCGAGGAGATCGACACCGGCTCGAAGCCCATCGAGGGCGTCAGCACCAGCACGTGCGGCGTGGTCGGCGTCGCCGAACGCGGCCCGACCGACGTGCCGATCCTGATCACGAGTGTGGGGGACTTCACCCGGACGTTCGGTGGCCTGCTGCGCGCCGACGACTACGGCGAGCATCGCTTCCTGCCGCACGCCATCGAGGGGTTCTTCACCAACGGCGGCAAACGCGTGTATGCCGTCCGGGTGGTCGACGCGGCGGCGTCGCGGGCGGCCACCTCGCTGTTCTACCCGGGCACGGCGGCACCGGTGCCGTCGGTGCTGGTGCGCCCGGCCGGCGAGGGGACGGGCACCGCCGCCAACCTGCCGGAGTTGCTCGCGCTGCCCGGCTCCGGTCTCGCGCCCGGAGACTGGGTGCGAGTGGGCGACGGCAGCGGCGCCGAGTACCGGCAGGTGGCGGCCGCACCGACTGCGAACACCACGATGGTCCCGCTGGCGCTGCCGCTGGCCCGGTCGCATCCTGCCGGTGAGCCGGTGGAGGAATACGTCCGTGCGGTGACCCTCGGTTTCACCCTGCCCGCGGATGTCGCTGCCGGTGCGGAGCTGATCACCGTCCAGGGGGCACACGCCGATGTCGCGGCGCTGTCGGCCGGCGACTGCCTCGAGTTCGGCGCGGCGCCCACGGCCGAATACCGGACGGTGCGCGAGACGACCGCGACCACCGTGGTCAGTCCTGCCGACTCGACCACCCAAGTCCGGATCGACTCCGGCGTCGTGCTGTCACACCCCGGCTCCGACGCGGTGTCCCGCGTCGACCTCAGCGCCGGCGCGGTGACCACCGCCGCGGTCGGGCTGGCCACCGGCGGAAGCGCGACAGTGTTCGTCGACGACACGCAGGGCGCGTTCACCGATCGCACCCACCTGGTGCGCGTCGGGACGCCCGCGACCGCCGAGGTGGGCCGTATCGGCGAGCTCGACAAGTTCGAGGTGGCGCCCGCCACCGGCGGGTACGACGCGGGAACGCTGGTCCAAGCCGTGCAACCGGCAGCCGACCGGACCCTGACCGCCAATGTCGCGATCGGCGACACCACTCTCACGCTGCAGGCCGGCGAGACCGCCGGGCTCGTGACCGGCCAGCGCGTGGTGCTGGACCCCGCCGGCTCCCCCGAAACGCTCACGATCACCTCCATCGACGCCGGCGCCGACACACTGACTCTCACGCCGGCTGCCGCCGCCGCGCACACCGCACCGGCTGCCGTGGTGCCCCGGGACTCGCTGACCACCGCTGTCACCACCGCCGGCGGCGCGGTCGCGGCCCTGGACGACCGGATCGGGATCGGCGAAGACTCCGTCCTGCGCATCGGTGCCGGCACCGGCGCGCAGATCGTGACCGTAGTGTCGCTGCCCGCGCTGAGCGGAGTCGCGCCCGACCCCGGCACCGTGGTCGTCAGTCCATCGCTCACCCAGGGCCGGCCGGCCGGCGCGGCCGTCACCCGGCTCGGTGCCGTCACCGCGGTCGCCGGGCGCCAGGCGTGTGTCCTGGCGTTGCCCGCACCGGCCGGCGACGGCAGCCTGCTGCTCAGCGACGGCGACGGCTTCGCCGCGGGCGACCTGCTGCGCCTCACCACCGCGGCGGAGGTGTCCTATGTCGCCGTCACCGCGGCCCCGGCCGCCCCGGCCGCGCCGGTACAGGTGCCGCTGCAGACCGCACTCGCCCGCGCGCACCCTGCCGGCTCGATGCTGGTCGAACGCACCCCGCTGATCGACATACAGGCCCTCGACGCCGGCAGCTGGGGCAACCGGCTGCGGATCAGCGTGCAGGACGAGACGCCGGGGCTGGTGACCAGCACCCTCGCGACGATGGTGAATGCGACGACCATCCGGCTGGCGTCCGCCTCCGGGGTCGAGGCGGGCACGGTGCTGGAGCTCACCGACCCGGCCACCGGCACGGTGCTCGGGGACCCGGTGAAGGTCAGCAGCATCAACCGGTCCGCGCAGAACGCCATCACCCTCGCCGGCAGCGGGCTGAGCGCGGCCCAGCAGGTGATCGGCGCCGGCGTGCGCTCGCGCGAGTTCGGCATCACCGTCCGGCTGTTGCGCCAGCCCGACCCGAACGTGCCGTCCCGGGACAGCCAGGTCATCGACCTGGAGGCCTACCGCAACGTGTCGCTGGACCCGCGGCACAGCAACTACGTCGAGAAGGCGATCGGGTCGATCACCGGGCCGCTGCGCAAGTCCGACCACCGGCCCGAGGGCACCTCGCTCTACCTGCGGGTGGCCGATGTCGCCACCACCGATGCGGTGCGCCAGTCGGTGCGGCTGGGTCCGGAGACCCTGGTGGACGTGTTGCCGGACGGCCGCGTCCAACCGGCGCTGCTGCGGCTGGAGACGACGCCCGGCGACGACTCGATCGGCACCATCAGCGACGACACCTACATCGGCGCCGACAACGCCGACCCGGAGCAGCGCACCGGTCTGCAGAGTCTGCGCAACGTCGACGAGATCAGCCTGGTCGCCATACCGGGCCGTGTCAGCGCCCGGCTGCAGCAAGCGGTCATCGACCACTGCGAGCTGTTGCGATACCGATTCGCGGTGCTGGACACCACGCCCGAACCGGACGACACGATCAGCGACGCGCAGAGCCAGCGGGCTCAGTTCGACACCGAGTACGCGGCGCTGTACTACCCGTGGCTGTCGATCCCCGACCCGTTCCCGACGAACCTGGCCGACATCCACGACTACGCGATCCCGCCGGCCGGGCACGTGCTCGGCGTCTACGCCCGCACCGACATCGACCGTGGCGTCCACAAGGCGCCGGCCAACGAGGTGGTCGGCGGCATCACCGGGCTGCGACGCAGCCTCAACAAGGCCGAACAGGACATCCTCAACCCGTATCCGGTGAACGTGAACGTCATCCGCGACTTCCGCGACAACAACCGCGGGATCCGGGTGTATGGCGCCCGGGTGATCACCTCCGACCCGGACTGGAAGTACGTCAACGTCCGGCGGCTACTGATCTTCATCGAGGCGTCGCTGGACCGCGGCCTGCAGTGGGTGGTCTTCGAACCCAACGCCGACCCGCTCTGGGCGCGGGTCCGCCGGGTGATCGCCAACTTCCTGACGACGGTATGGCGCAGCGGTGCCCTCGAGGGCACCAAGGTCGAGGAGGCGTTCTTCGTCAAGTGCGACCGCACCACGATGACCCAGACCGACATCGACAACGGCCGGCTGATCGTTGTCATCGGCGTCGCACCCGTCAAACCCGCCGAATTCGTGATCGTGCGCATCGGCCTGTGGACCGCGCACGCGGACAACTGAGGAGAATCGTCATGAGTGTCCAACCGCGGATCGACCCGTTCCGGAACTTCAACTTCCGCCTGGAGATCGACAACCTGACGGTCGCCGCATTCAGCGAGGTCGGCGGCCTGACCAGCGACGGTGACACCGTCGACTACCGCACCGGGGTCGACATACCGCTCACCGCCCGCAAGTTGCCCGGTCTGCGCCGGAACGGGCCGGTGACACTCAAGCGCGGGGTGATCAAGGACAGCTCTCTGTGGGACTGGTACCGCAACATCGCCACCGGCTCAGCCGACCGCCGCAACGGCAGCGTCATCCTGATGGACGAGGCCCGCAACGACGTGCTGCGGTGGAACTTCGAGAACGCCTGGCCGAACAAGATCGAGGGACCCGCGCTCAAGGCGATGGGCAACGAGGTCGCGGTCGAGAGCGTCGAGCTGATCGTCGAGGACATCACCCTCGAGGTGGCCTGACCGTGCCCACCGCCATGCACACCGGCAGCACACCCGGCGTCTACTACCAGGCCATCGACGCCGGTGGTCCCGCCGTGACCCCGCTGCGGACCGACATCGCCGGTTTCGCGGGCATCGCGGAGCGGGGGCCGGTCGACCTGCCGGTGCCGGTGACGTCGTGGCGCCAGTTCGTGTCGTGGTTCGGTGACGTCATACCGGCGGCGTTCCTGGCGTATGCCGTGCGCGGCTTCTTCGAGAACGGCGGCGTGCGTGCCTGGGTGGTGCGGGTGGCGTCGAACGACCCGGTGGCTGGCGCCGCCGCTGCGTCCGCCGACTTCGGCGGCGCCGCCGGGCCGGTCTGGCGGCTGGCGGCGTCGACGGCAGGCGCCTGGGGCAACCGGCTGACGGTGAACCTGCGCGAGCTCAACCGGATCCAGCTGACCACCACCGGCACCGACCCCGACGGCCGGTGGAGCCGGCTGCCCGGCCTCAGCGGGCTAGCCGTCAACGACGAGGTGCGGCTGACCCAACCCGGCCGGCCGCCGGTGTGGCGGGTGGTGGCCGCCGTCGATCCCATGACGTCACAAGCCTGGTGGGTCCCGCCGGAGGGGCCCCGGCGTGGCTACCACCTGCCGGTCACCGGCCTCGACCACACCGCGCCGATGACCGTGGAGAGCGTCGAATATCGCGTCCTGGTCAGTGCGTCCGGCGTCCTCGTCGGCCTCTACGACCGGCTCTCCCTGGTGCCGGAGAACATCGGTTACGGACCGCTGGTGCTGGCCGGGGTGCGGCCCCCGGTCGACCCGGTCACCGGAACGGCCGTCTGGGCGCCGCCCGCGCCGATCCTGATCGAGGAGCTGCGGGCCGACACCGCCGACCTGCGCGGGCTGGACCTCGACCCGGCGACCGAAACGGCGCTGGCCGGCGGCCGCTCCGGCCTCTCCTGGTTGTCGGTGGACGACTTCGTCGGGCAACCGGTCGCACCGGACGACGGTCCGGTCGCGGCCGCGCTGAAACGACGTGGCCTGCGCGCGCTGGAGGACGTCGCCGAGGTCGCCCTGCTGGCCGCCCCGGACGCGCTGGTGCGCCCGGAACCACCGCGACCGGCGCCCCCGCCTCCCTGCGTGCCGGACCCGTGCCTGGACCTGGCGGCCGCGGTCATCACCTATCCGGCACCGGACGTCGATGCGCCACCGCTGTTCACCGACCAGCAGGTGTATGCCGTGCAGGCGGCGCTGGTGGAGCAGTGCGAGCGGCTGCGGTATCGCTTCGCGTTGCTCGACCCGCCATACGCCGCGGCGACCGACCCGGCCGCCGGTCTGCGCGGGGTGCTGGACTGGCGGGCCCGGTTCGACACCCGGTTCGCGGCGCTCAACCACCCGTGGCTGCGAGTGCTGGACCCGCTCGACCCCACCGGCGCGAGCATCCGGCTGGTGCCGCCGAGCGGCCACCTCGCCGGGGGCTACGCCGCCGGGGACCTGCAGACCGGCGTGCACCGGGCACCGGCCAACCGGCCGGTGCAGTGGGCGCTGGCAGCCAGCGTCGCGATCGACGAAACCGGCCACGGCGTCCTCAACGACGCGGGGGTGAACGCGATCCGGACGATCGGCAACCGCGGCCTGCGGGCGATGGGCGCGCGCACCGTCAGCAGCGACCCGGACTGGCGGTTCGTGAACGTCCGTCGGTTGATGTCGATGGTGGAGAAGGCGCTCGACATCGCGTTGCAGTGGGTGGTCTTCGAACCGAACGACGTGTTCACCCGGGCCCGGGTGACCTTGTCGGTCACGAATTTCCTGCTGGGGCTGCACGAGCAAGGCATGTTCGCCGGGTCGACACCGGCGGAGTCGTTCTACGTCACCTGCAACGAGACCAACAACCCCGAGCGCGAGATCGACCTCGGCCGGCTGCTCGTCGAGGTGGGCATCGCCCCGGCGGTGCCGTTCGAGTTCGTGGTGGTCCGCGTCGGGCGGGTCCGGGACTCGCTGCAGGTGAAGGAGGCGAGCGCCACATGAGCCTGCTTGATCCCCTCGCGTCCGCCACCGGCATCCGGCTGGACCCGCCGCTGAACCACAATTTCGTCGTGACGATGGCGGAGACGACCAGCGTCGGTTCGTTCCTGAAGTCGGCGGCTCTCAGCGCGCTGGGCGACGTGCTGTTCGGCGGGTTCAGCGAGTGCACCGGACTGGACATCACCCAGGTGGACGAGAAACGCCACGAGGGCGGACGCAACGGGACCGAGCTGCGCTTCCCCACCCGGATCACCTGGACCAACATCACCCTCACCCGGGGGTGTCGCGGATCAGTCAGAGCGGCTGGGACTGGCTGTCCGGCTTCGGCGACGGCACGGTGAAGCGGATGGACGGGCTGGTCATGCTGCTGGACTCCCATCACCTCCCGCACAACGTGTGGGCGTTCAAGCGGGCCTTTCCGGTGAAGTTCGTCGGCCCGACGATGAACGCGCTCGGCAAGGAGGTCGCCGTCGAAAAGCTCGAGCTGGCGCACGAGGGACTCTGGCAGCTGTCGATCCTCAAGCAGGGTGCGCGCGCGCTGGGGGTGAGCCTGTGATGCCGGGCGAGATTCACATCGACGAACTGCACACCACGCACGACTCAGTGTCGGCACAGGCGCTGCTGACCCCCGAGCTGCTGGCCCGGATCGTCGCCGCCGTCCGCGACTGCGAACGCGTCGAGCGGCAGCGCCGGCAGGACCGGGAGGCCGACCTGGACACGCGCTCGGTCGTCGACCAGCAACGCGCCGGGCGGCGGTGATCCGCCGTGGCCAACCTGCTGAAGGCGAAGTTCACGGTGGAGAAGAAGGGCGGTCAGACCGAGTCGATCGACGTGGCGTACAACCCGGAAACCCTGACCTTCGAGAAGTCACCGAAGTTCGCCGACATACCCATCCCGGGCCTGGATGCGCCGCTGCGGCAGTTCGTGCGCGGTCAGAGCGAGTCCCTGGCCGTCGAGCTGTTCTTCGACACCACCGACACCGGCACCGGCGCGAACGCCACCAGCGTCACCACCCTGACCGACAAGTTCTACGGCCTGGTGAAGATCGACCCGCAGACCCACGCGCCGCCGGTCTGCACGTTCCAATGGGGCAAGAAGTTCCCCGGCGACAGTCTGCCGGAGATGTACCACAACCAGCGCCGCACCGACTTTCGCGGCCTGGTCACCAAGGTCAAGCAGGACTTCTCGCTGTTCAGTCCCGAGGGCACCCCGTTGCGCGCGGTGCTGACGTTGTCCATGGAGGAATACCGCCCGCTGGACGAACAGCTCAAGCGTCTGGACCTGCTGTCGGCCGACCACACCCGCAGCCACGTGGTCGCCGCCGGCGACACGGTGGCGTCGATCGCCTGGCAGTACTTCGACGCGCCGACCCGGTGGCGCACCGTCGCCGACGCCAACGCCCTGGACGACCCGCGCCGGATCGGGGTCGGCACCGCACTAGTGCTGCCGCCGCTGGAGGGGAGCAGCTGATGTGCCCACCGACGACGCTGACCACGCTCGGTGCCGAGTCACGCACCCAGGGCGCGTTCTACGTGCCGCGTTTCGAGGTGAAGATCGACGGCGCGAACCTGCCCCGCAACGTGCTGCGCGACGTGCGTTCGCTGACCTACCAGGACAGCGTGGACTCGATCGACTCCTTCCAGCTGGAGGTGAACAACTGGGACGAGGTGGACCGCTCATTCCGCTACATCGGCTCGGAGACCGCCGCCGAGCTGACGCCGGGCAACGCGGCATACACCCGGCGCACGCTGTTCGAGCCGTGCGGCAAGGAGGTCGAGCTGCGGATGGGCTACGGCGAGAGCACGCAGCTGGTGCCCATGCTCAAGGGGCATTTCACCACGATGAAACCGGCCTTCACCGACGGGGGCGCCATCCTCACCGTCACCGGGCTGAACGTCCTGCATCAGCTGCGCCGCAAGCAATACACCACCACCTGGACGGACAAGAGGGACAGCGAGATCGCCCGGGACCTGGCCCAGCGCACCGATGCCGGCACGAAGCGCTTCCCACTGCCGATCGTCATCGACCAGAACGCGATGGGCGACGAGAAGCCGGTGCCGCTGGTCACCCAGCGCAACCAGTACGACATCGACTTCCTCTTCCAGCGGGCCCGCGTGCGCGGCTACGTCGTGTTCATCCAGGAAGCGGACACCTCCACCGGCCGGCCGCGGCAGCTGTACTTCGGCCCGTCGCAGCCGGGCATGATCCCGGGCCTGCGCCAGGTGGAGTTCCGGCTGACCTGGGGCCGGTCACTGATCGAGTTCCAGCCCAAGCTGACCACCGCCAATCAGGTGCGCCAGGTGACCGTGCGCGGCTGGCACCGCACCCGCAAGCAGCTGATCACCCGCACCGTCACCCTCGACGACCCGCGGATCCGGATCAACACCGACCTCTACCGGGTGCTCAACGCGTGCGACCCGCACGAGGAGATCGTGGTCGACGAACCGGTGTTCACCAACTGCCAGGCGCGCGAGCGGGCGATCGCGATCCTGCGCGACCAGACCAAGCAGATCGTCACCGCGACCGGGGTCAAGGTCGTCGGGCTGCCCGACCTGCGCTCCGGGCAGGTCGTCACCATCGACGGCGTCGGTGCCCGGCTGTCCGGGGAGTATTTCGTCACCAAGACCACCCACACGATCGACGACAACGGCTACCTGACCACCTTCGACTGCCGACGCGAGCAGTACGCCCATCATGGAGGTGGCCGATGACGGACACCCTCACCGGCGTCGTGATCGGGCTGATCACCGACGTCGACGACCCGCTCGGGCAGGGCCGGGTGCAGATCAAACTGCCCTGGCTGTCGGACGACCCGCACGGCTGGGCACCGGTCGCCTCCCCGATGGCGGGCGAGAAGCGCGGCTACTGGTTCCGGCCCGAGGTCGGCGACGAGGCACTGGTGACCTTCCTGCAGGGCGACGGCGATCACCCCTTCGTCATCGGCTTCCTGCACAACGGCGTCGACGTGCCCCCGTCGGACGGCATCGACCAGCACGTCCGCCGGGTGCGGTCGGTAGCCGGGCACGTCGTCGACCTGGACGACCGCTCGGGGCAGGAGAAGGTGCGCGTGCGCACCAACGGCGGCCATGTGCTGGAGCTGCGGGACTCGGACGCGACCATCGCGCTCACCACGAGCGGCGGTCAGCAGGTCACCCTGCAGGACACGCCCGCGCAAATCGAGTTGACGACGGACACCGGCACGAAGGTGATCCTGACGGACGCGCCCAGCGAGGTGCGGGTCAGCACGGTCGGCGGAGTGTCCCTCGCCATCTCCGACACCGGGGTGACACTCACGGCCGCGACCGCGCCGGTCACGGTGACCGCGCCGTCGGCCACGCTCACCACCACCGGGGCGCTGTCGTGCAACGCGACGGCCATCTCGCTGACCGGTGCCGCGGTGTCGGTGAATTCTGCGGTCACGACGTTCTCCGGCGTGGTCGCGTGCCAGTCGCTGATCGCCTCCGCGGTGGTCAGTTCGTCATACACGCCGGGTGTGGGGAACCTGCTGTGAACACGCCCGTCCTCACCGTCCCCGCCCCGGCGCTGAAGTTCGACGACGCCGGCGGCGGTGCCGCCGTTCTGGAGAAGCCGGTGACGGTGCTGCTCGGTCCGGTGACCGCCGCCGGTGACCCGGTGGCGCCGTCGGCACTCACCGGATTCGGGTTCGCCGTGGTACGACGCCGCACGGCGGGTGCAGCCACGGAGGTCTGGGACGACCAGGGCAAGCACTGGCTGCCCGACACACCGGCGTCGGCCGCCACGCCCATCGCACTCGCCTACCGCGTCGGCGACCCGGCACCGTGGCAGGGAATGCTCGTCGCCGGCGGCGCCACGGATTCGGCCGGTGCACCGGCGTTCGCGAAGGCGGCCGGTGGCTACCCGCAGTACACCGTCCGCGGCGCGTTCACCGCGACCGGCGGCAGCCCTGTCGCGGGGCCGTCCAGCACGCCGTTCACCCTGGTCGGAGCCGCGGACAAGAACCTCATCGTGGTCGGTGCCGGCCCTGACGAATCCCCCACGGACGCAACGCAAATCAGAGTGTTGCTGAAGAACACCGCACTGCAGGAGATCGGTGGCCTGGTCATCGACCGCGACTCCCCCGGGGCCGCCGTGACGATCCGCAACGCGGCCGGTGCAAGCGTGCTGCTGCGCGCCGACGGGGGCGTCGAGGTGCACCCAGCTCCCGGGCGCGGGGTGCTGATCGCCGGCGACCTGGAGGCGGAGCGCGTCACCTACCGGCCGGCCGGCGGCGGTCCGAAGCGGGTGCTGTCATGAGCGAGCGAAGCGGGCGATCAAGAACATCGGGGACTGACGAGCCCCGAGGGACGAGGGGGTCGCGATGACGGCGGTGGGCGGCCGGGGCTTCCTCGGCATCGGCTGGCGGTTCCCGCTCCAGGTGTCCCCCGCCGGCGCCATCGCCACCTCCGCCCTGGAGCAGAAGATCGAGGAGTCGCTCTACCTCATCCTCAGCACCGCCAAGGGCGAACGACCGATGCTGCCGAACTTCGGCTGCGGCATACACGACCTGGTGTTCGCACCCGGCGACGCGGGCACGGTGGCCCAGGTGGTCTCCTCCGTGCGCGATGCGCTGTCGACCTACGAGCCGCGGATCGACGTGCTCACCGTTGACGCCGCCCCCGCACCGGGCGAGCCGAACGTGCTGCTGATCCGCGTCGACTACCGCATCCGGTCCAACAACGCACGGGCCAACCTGGTCTATCCCTTCTTCATCACCGAGGGGATGTGACGACCGTGCCGCTGGACGACGACATTCCCGTGCTGGACGACCACACCTACGACTCGATCATCGCCGAGATGACCTCCCGGATCGGCCGCTACACCCCCGAGTGGAAGCCGGTGTGGACCGACTACAACGACAGCGATCCGGGCATCACGATGCTGCAGGTGTTCGCCTGGCTCGGCGAGATGCTCGCCTACCGGATGAACCAGGTCCCCGACCTGCTCTACCTGAAGTTCCTGCAACTGCTCGGCGTCGAACTGCGGCCCGCCGAGCCTGCCCAGGTGCAGATCACCTTCCCGCTGCTCGCGTCCGCCGGCACCCTGGCCACGGTCCCGCAGGGCACCCAGGTGATCGCGGAGGCCGCCAGCGGCGGACCGCCGCTGGTGTTCGAGGCCGACCACGCGCTGGTGTGCCTGAAGGCGGCGCCCCGGGCGGTGCTGGCGTATGACGGGCACTCCTACGCCGACGTCACCGCCGCCGACGCGGCAGCCCTCCCCTACCGGCCGTTCGGTCCGACGGCCACGACGGGCGCGGCGCTGCTGATCGGCTTCGACGCCACCGACCCCTTCCCCGGGACGGAAATCACCTTCTACGCCTGGACGGCCGCCGCGTCCGCGAGCGGCTCACCGGTCAGTTGCGGGCTGGCTCCGACCGCCACGTTCGCGCCGGCCACCGTGCGCTGGCAGTACTGGGACGGCTACGACTGGTCGCCGGCCACCCTGCTGAAGGACGACACGCTCGCGTTCACCCGCAGCGGGGAGATCATCGTCAAGACACCGGACAACGCGCTGGTGGCGACATCGATCGCCCCGGTGCCCGGGTCGTTCTACTGGCTGCGAGCGCTGGTCGACACCAGCGCCTACCAGCAGCCGCCGGCGCTGCTGGCGATCCGGCCCAACACGATGACGCTCACCCAGATGGAGACGGTGTATGCCGAGGTCCTCGGCGGCAGCACCGGCCGGCGCGACCAGGCCTTCACCCTGACGCAGACCCCGGTGCTGGCCGGCAGCCTGACGCTCACCGTCGACCAAGGCGAAGGCGAGCAGGGGTGGACCGAGGTGGACGACTTCTACTCCTCCGGGCCGGACAGCCTGCACTACGTCCTGAACCGCACCACCGGTGAGGTGCGCTTCGGTGACGGCATACACGGCGCGATCCCGGTGGCCAACGCGAGCAACCCGAGCGCCAACGTCGTGGCCACGCACTACCGGTATGGCGGCGGCACGTCGGGCAACGTACCGGCCGGCGCGCTGCACGCACTGCGCAGTGCGGTGCCGGGCATCGACGACGCACGGGTGCTCAACGTCCAGCCCAGCTACGGCGGCCAGGACGAGGAGACGCTGGACTCGGCCAAGCAACGCGCGCCCGCTTCGATCCGGTCGCGGTGCCGCGCGGTGACGACCGACGACTTCGAACTGTTCGCGACCGAGGCGGCCGACATCGCGCGGGCCAAGGCGATGCCGCTCACCCACCCCGACTTCCCGGGCGCGCAGATCCCCGGCGTGGTGACCGTCGTCGTGGTCCCGCGCTCGGACAGCCGCAAGCCGGTGCCCGGCCAGGCGACCCTGCGGACCGTGTGCGCCTTCCTCAACGAGCGCCGGCTGCTGACCGCGGAGGTGTATGTCGCACCCCCGACCTATCAGCAGGTGAGCATCACCGTGTCGGTCGTCGCCGACGACACCGCGGACCTGGCGCAGGTGCAGCGCGACGTCGACGCCGGCCTGCTGACCTACTTCGACCCGCAGACCGGTGGCGAGGCCGGCACCGGCTGGCCGTTCGGCGGCACGATCGCGTTCTCCCGGGTGTTCCACCGGGTGTTGTCGGTGGCCGGCGTCTCGGCCGTGGAGCAGCTGACGATCACCGTGGACGGCGTCGATGCCCCGCCGTGCCGGGACGTGCCGCTGACCGCGGGCGCGCTGGCGTACTCGACCCGGCATCAGGTGTCGGTCGCCTACGAGGTGACGTCGTCATGAGCGAGTCGACCATTCCCACGCTGCCACCCGTGCGGCGCCCGCCGCACGACCCCACCTCCGTCCTGCTGGACGGCCGGTCGGGCTGGCAGGTCGCCGACGCGGCCTGGGTCGCCGACGCGCACGGTGTGCTGCGGCTGGCACGTGACCCGGCGAGCGTGCGGCGGCTGACCGAGACCGGCGGCAGCTTCGGCGGGTTGCGGCTGCCGGCCGGTATGGCGTGCGGCGGCGGCACGATCTGGGCGGTCGACCGGGACCGGCGGCGGCTGCTGCGCTTCGACCCGTGCCGGTGCGGGTTCGTGCCGGTGCGGGTGCTCGGGTATGCCGGTGCCCTCGCGGCCTGTGGCGGCCACCTGTTCGCCACCGACCCGGCCGGCTGGCTGCACGTGCTCGCGCTGCCCAGCACGGTGACCAGCGGCCGGTGGCGGCCCCCGGTGCCGTGGTCCCCGATCGCGGTGGTCGTGGACGGACATCACCAGGTGCGTGTGCTCGACTCGGTCGGCCGGGTGCACGCGTTCACCTGGTCGGGGCGCTACCTCGGCTACCTCAGCGGGCTCGGCGGCACCTGCTACCTCGGGGTCGATACGACCGGAATCGTTTACGCCGCAGGCGATTCCGGCGCCGGGCCGGCAACCGCCTACCGCGTCGACGATGACACTCTCACCCCGGTCGCCGACGACGCGGCGGACCTGCCGGTGCCCTGGCCGTCGGTGCCTCCGGTGGGCCGCGACGGCGTGGTGGACCTCGGCGGGTGCTGCGTGCCGCCGGGGTCGGCATACGTCGACGGGGACGGCCGGCCCGTCGACCCACCGGCGAACGCACCCGCCGTCCCGGCCTGGCTGACGAGCGGCACGGTGGTGATCGGCCCGCTGGACAGCCTGATCGACGGCTGCACCTGGCACCGGGTGCTGCTGCGCGCGACGCTGCCGGAGCACACCGGAGTGCAGGTGTGGACCCACACCGCCGGCACCGTGCTGCCGACTGTCCAGCTCACCGCACTGCCCGAGTCGGCCTGGTCCGGCGGTGCGATCGCCCGCGAGTGCGGCCCGCAGGGGTGGGACACCCTGGTCGACGACGCTCCCGGTCGCTACCTGTGGCTGCGGGTGCGTCTGTCCGGCACCGGCGCGGTGACTCCGCTACTCACCCGGATCGAGGTCGAGTTCCCGCGGATCAGCCTGCGGCGCTACCTGCCGTCGGTGTATGGCGCCGTGCCGCGCAGCGCCTCCTTCACCGACCGGTTCCTGGCGCTGTTCGACCGGCAGCTGCGCGATGTCGAGGCCCGGGTGGATGCGCTGCCGGGGCTCCTCACCCCCGGCGCGACACCAGCACTGGCCTGGCTGTCCGACTGGGTCGGGCTGGCCCTCGATCCACGCCTGCCCGAACGCACGCAGCGCCGGCTGCTGGCCGCCTCACCCCGGCTCTACGACCTGCGCGGCACCTACACCGGGCTGCACGAGCTGCTGTCGATCGCCCTCGGCATGGACGATCGTCCTCCCGCCCCGCAGCGTCCCCGCGAGCCGGGCCGGTGCCGGTGCGCCCGGCCGACCTGTCCGCCAACCCCGCCGGCGCCGTCCCAGTGGGCTCCGCCCCGGCTGGTCCTCGAGCACTTCCGGTTGCGCCGCTGGCTGCGGGTCGACTCCGGACGGGTCGGCAGTGCAGCGCAACTGTGGGGGCAGAGCATCGTCAACCGCAGCCAGCTGGGCAACGCCGCGCAGGTGGGCGTCACCCAGCTGAAGACCAGCCAGGACCCGCTGCGCGACCCGTTCCACGTCTACGCACACCGTTACACGGTGTTCGTGCCTGCGTCCGCCGGTGCCACCCCGACGGCACGCAGAGTCATCCAGCGGCTGGTGGACTTCGGCACCCCGGCGCACGCCGCCGGCACGGTGCGGTTCGTGGAGCCCCGGATGCGGCTGGGCGTGCAGTCCTGCCTCGGGCTGGACAGTGTCGTCGCGCGGGTGCCGTCGGGGTTCGTGCTCGGTGGCGACGCCGACACCGCCGACAACGTCGGCGACGACCACGGCCGGCTCGGCGCCGCAACGGTGCTCACCGGCGAACCCGGGGCACAGCCCGTCCCGCCGGGACTCGGCACGACCACGGTCCTGAGCTGACCGACCAGAGAGGGATCCGATGTCCACTTTCACGCACGTGACCCACGCCGGTTCGGCCGGCGGGGCAGGCAAGGCCGCCACCGGTTCCCCCGGCCACGACTGCTGCGGCGGCGGCTGCGAGCTGCCGCCGTTCACCCGCAATGCCTACTGGTACGGCAAGCTGCTGGTGCCCCAGGACTTCATCGACGAGCAGTCCTACGTCCGGGAGAAGATCCGCCATCACAACCAGCGGCTGCACGGCACGGGGTGGTGTGCGGGCTGCAGGTGCACCAGGACGATGCCGCCGCGTGCCGCGACCGGTTCGTCGTGGTCGAGCCGGGCAGCGCGATCGACTGCTGCGGCAACGAGATCCTGGTCACCGAACGGACCAGGGTCGAGCTGGCCGAGCTGATCACCATCCCGGCCGGTGACGATGCGCCGCACGAGGTGCGGCTGTGCCTGTGCTACCGCGAGTGTCCGACTGAGCCGGTGCCGGTTCTGTATGACGAGTGCGGCTGCGACGACGACCGGTGCCTACCCAACCGGATCCTGGAGTCGTTCGACGTCTGCGCGACGCTGGACCCGCCCGCCGCCGACACCACCTGGACCGGCCCCGCGCTGGTCCGCGGCACCGACCTCGCGATCGCCGACCCGACGCGGGTGCGCGTCGGTGCCGGGGCGGTGCTGGTGGCGGCGGGCAGCAGCGTCTACCGGGTCGACGCGGCGAGCGCCGCCACCACCGGGTCGCACGACCTCGGCGGCCCGGTGCACGCACTGGAGCTGTCCGGTGACGCCATGCACGTGTACGTCGTGCACGACGACGCGTCGGCGGTGCTGACCCTGACGGTGCTGGCAACCGCCGACCTGTCAGTGACCTCCGCGACGGCGGTGCCCGGCGGTGTCACGGCACCGGTCAGCACGGCGGTCGGGTCGGACGGACGGCTGTGCGTGCTCAGCCCGGCACCCGGGACGCTGCTGCGCTACGAACCGGACCTGGCCGGCAGCACGCCGACCGCGCCGTCGACCGTCGCGGTGCCCGCCGGGCGCGCGCTGCTGGCGATCACCCCCGACGCCGCGACGGCCTACCTCGCCGCAGCCGCGGGTTCGGCCGCCCCTGACCCGACCCGTATCGACGCGGTGGACCTCGCCACCGGCACCGTGGGCACCGCGATCGACGTGCTTCCGGCCGGGGCCGCACCGACCCTGTTGGATGCGGCCGAGGCCGGGCAGCTGATCGTCGCGGCGTCCGACGGTGCCTGCCACGCGATCGACGTGCCGGCCGGCACGCTGGCCGGATCCGTGCCGCTGCCCGGTCCGGTGATCGCGGCGGCCGGCTCTCCGTGGGCCTACCCGATCAGCACCGACGGCACCGCCTCGCAGGTCCGTGCCCTCCGACTGGCGGGGGTCGGCAGCGGCAGCTCCGCCGCCGTCGGGCCCGCCACGGCGTGGGAGGGCACCGCGCGCGACGTCGCGGGCGGCACCGGCCGGCTGTATGTCGCCTACGGTGGCGATCCCGGCGGTGTGGCCGTCTTCGACGTGATCGGCACCGGCAGCTGCCGGGACCTCTGGGATGCCCCGCCGGCGTGTCCGTCCTGCGAGGGGCACGAGTGCGTGCCGCTGGCCACCGTCCACGGCTACCGGTCCGGGTTCACCGTGCTGGACCCGGCGGACCCGCCCAGTGATCCGGCGACCGACCTGGACCAGGGCATCGCCCGGATCGACGACACCGACGGGCGGTCGGTGCTGCGCAGCACCGCGCTGCTCAGCGAGACGGTCGCGTGCCTGCTGGACTGCTGCGAGCAGACCCACGGCGGCGGCGGTGGGCAGGGGCCGGCCGGCCCGCAGGGCCCACCCGGTCCCGCCGGGCCCGCGGGCCCGGCCGGGGACCCGGGCCCGCAGGGTGAGCCCGGCACACCCGGGACGGACGGCACACCCGGCACGGACGGCGCACCCGGTCCCGCTGGTCCAACCGGACCCGGGCTGGAGCCCAAGCTGACGCGGATCACGGCCCTGAGCTGGAAGCACGCCGAACCCATGCGGATCGACGACTTGCGGACGGTGGTCCTGGACCCCGGCACGCCGAACGAGCAGGAAGTCTTCGGCATCACCATCGCCTTCACCGACGAGGTCGACGTCCGGCCGATCGACGCCGTACACGTTTTCACCGTTGACGCCCCCAATCCGGCGCTGCCTGCGGCGCTGAAGCTCGGCTACGCGTGCCGCTGCCCGATCTCCGGCACGGTCGTCGCGGTCGACGCCACCATCGACGCGACCGGCCTGATCGTGAAGGCCGTCCAGACGGGCGCGGCGACCTCGAGGGCGATCTCGTTCGTGTTCGACCCGCAGTTCGTCGACGCGGTCCTGCGGGAGCGCGAACTCGCCGACCTGTTCGTGCACCTGCGCGGCGAGTTCGTCGTCGACCTGCAGGGCCGTGCGGTGGACGCCGAGTTCACCCGTGCCCAGCTGCCCACCGGTGACCGGCCTGCGGGCAGCGACTTCGGCATACAGGGCGGCATGTTCGACAGCTGGTTCCAACCCGTCCGAGACAACTGAGCGAGGCGATGACGGTGCCCTTGACCACCTACACCCAGCCGGCGACATCCTCGACAGCATCGTCGCCGCCCACCAGCGGCTGCGGCTGCGGCGGCTGCCCGACCTGCCACAGCCTGCAGTGCCTGTGCCGACCTCGGTTCTTCGCCGGCCAGCTCGTCACGGACGCCGACTTCCGCCGGCTCGACGAGTACCTGGTCGGCAAGACCCGGCTGCACAATCGTTACCTGCACGGCACCGGCGTCGTCTGCGGCCTGGAGGTCGTGTGCAACCCGTGCGACGACACCGTGACGGTGCGCCCCGGCTACGCCCTCGGACCGTGCGGCGAGGACATCGTCGTCTGCGCGGACACCCGGGTCCCGGTCGCGGACCTGATCCGGGCGCTGCGCCAGCAGCGCAGCCGGGACTGTGCTCCGTTCCGGGACCAGCCCGCCGACTGCGAGGCCACCACCCAGCGCTGGATCCTGAACATCTGTTACGACGAGCAGCCCGCACGCCCTGTCACCACCCTCACGCCGCGCACCGGCGCGTGTTCGGGCGGGAGCTCAGGAGGATGCTCGGGCGGGTGCGGCTGCTCGGGCTCGACCGGCGGCAGCAGCGGATGCGGGTGCGGGTCCGCCACACCGTCCGCTCCCGGCTGCGGCTGCGGTTCGGCGCCAGGCGGCAACCGCTCGTGCGGCTGCAACTCCGCCTCGTCGGCGACGTCCGCGCGCACCCCGGTCGGCTGCGAGCCGACGGTGATCTGCGAAGGGTTTAGGTTCACGCTCACCAAGGAGCCGGCGCCGACGCCCGGCACCCGCGGCGACACGACCGTCACCGGTCCGCTGGCCACCCGGGTCAAGGCCTGCCTCGCCGCGCTGACCGACGCCATCTCCCAGGTGCCGCAGAATCCGACGCCGGCGGACCTCGTGCAGTACTGCTGCCGGCTCAAGGCGGACCTGCGCGCGAGCATCGAAACGGCGAACGTGCATGACTGCACCCTCGGCCGGCGGCTGGCCGACATCAGCTGCCCGGATCCGGTTGATCAGCAGGCGGCGCCGAAGGCCGCCGCGGCGATCACCGAGTTGCTGCGGATCGCGATCGACCTCTACCGCGAGTGCGTCTGCTCGGCGCTGCTGCCGCCGTGCCCGGACGACTGCTGCGACGCGTGTGTGCCGCTGGCGATGCTGACCGTCCGCAGCGCCGACCTGCAGGTTCTCGACGTCTGCAACTGGACCTCGCGCAAGTTCGCGGTCACTCTGCCGATGCTGGGCTACTGGCTGGGCTGGCTGCCGTTCAACGCAACGATCCGGCAGGCGGTCAGCAAGCTGTGCTGCCCGCCCGCGACCGACGCATCGTTCCGGATGACGGAGCGACTGACGGTGTCCACGATGCAGGAGTCGACGGCCGCCCAACAGACCGCGGCGAAGAAGGCGGCCGGCACCGAAAGAGCGGGCGCGACGACGGGCCCGGCCGAGGAGCGCGGTCCGGACGCCGATCCCGCCGCCTGGCAGGTTGCCGCCCAATACCTGTCCGGGACGAACCCGCTGTCCGGTCTGCAGGCCACGGTGCTGGCGAGCCTGGGTGCGACCGGCCCGAACGGCGCCGTGCTGGCGAGCCCGGCCGAGCTCACCGACCCCTTCGCGGCGCTGGCGCTGGCCCGGGTGACCGCGCCGGCGGCCGAGGCGCTGGCCGGCCCGCTGCAACGACCGGCGACCGACATCCTCGACCGGGTCGTGGCCCGGGCCACCCCGGACGACGGTCGCCTCGAGGCACTGGAGCAAGCCGTGGCCGCCTTGCAGAAGAAGGTGACGTCACAGGCCCGGACGATCAGCACCCTGCGACGGGGGCAGCAGAAATGACCGAGCCGGCGGCCCGGCCGCAGTTCTACGAGGGTCAGTACCTGTCGGCGGACGACCTCACCGCGGCGGTGGACTACGGACGCACGCAGCTGGCCCGCGCCCTGCTGGCCACCCACCGCTGGGGTATCGCGCTCGGGCTGGACCTCACCGAGACCTCCGGTCCGAACAACACCACCGGTGTGTCGCTCGAACCCGGTTACGCCGTCGACGGGTTCGGTCGCACCCTGCTGGTGAGCGCGCCCGTGCAGCTCACCGGCTCGATGTTCGGCGCGTTCGATGCCGGCTTCGTCAGCGGCGACCCAGCACCGCCACCGATCGTCGTCGACGTCTGGCTGGCGTATGACGAGACGCCCGCCGACCCGCCGCAGCCCGGCTTCCAGACGTGTGACACGTCCGGGTCGTTCGGGCGGGTTCAGGAGTCCTACCGCATCGAGGTGGGTCCGCGCGCGACGCTCGCGACGCAGCGCGACCAGGTCGAGATCGCGGGCGTCAGCGTCGACGCAGCCCAGGCGCTGACCGCGTTCGACCCGGCCGCACCGCAGGTGGTCGATGCCGACGTGCCGCAGCAGACCCTGCCGGTCGCCCCGACGGCACGCTGGCTGGTGCCGCTGGGAGTGGTGAGCTGGCAGCCGGGCGCGCCGGGGTCGTTCGCACAACGCGACGCGACGGCACTCACCCGCCACGCCCGGTCCCGCACGTATGTCGGGGCCGTTGCCCGCAGCATTGAGGCCGAGGCCGGCCACGTGACCGTGCACGACCGCAGCGCGCCATACTCCACCGACCTGTCCGGCGAACTGCTGTGGGTCGAGGGGCAACTGCGCACCGACGACGACGTCCACGTCTACCACGGCAGCGTCGGGCTGATCGCCGACCACGGCGAGGACCCGGTGCTGCCCATCGAGCTGGCCCGCACCGACGATCCGGGCACCGGGCGGACCGACCTCAACCTTGTCATCGGTGACCGGTCCGCCGGCGCGAACCGGCTGGTCGTCGGCCCGCGGACCGCCCCGAAGACCTACACCGAGAATCTCGTCGTCACCGACGACGGCAAGGTCGGCGTGGACGTGGCCGACCCGAAGGCGCCGCTGCACGTGACTGCCGACGGCATACAGCTGGGCGACAGTGCCACCCCGACCGACAACTTCTACCTGCAGTCCAACACCGACGGCGGCCGGGGGCTGCGCATCTACAACAAGGACCTCGGCGCCGGAGCGCACGTCGCGACCTTCACCCCGGACGGTCAGGTCGGCATCGGCACCACTGCGCCGGCCGCCCCGCTGCACGTCGAGCCGGTGCTCGGCATCCGGCAGGGCAGCCTCTTCCTGTCCGGCAACAAGGACTGGAGCAGCCTCACCTTCAATGCCCACCACGACGCGGCCAACGGCACCTGGGTGTTCCCGGACACCGCGACCCCCGCGGTGACCGCCGAGGTGGACGCCGCGGACGGCGGCCATCCGCGGTTCGAGGTGTTCGCCACCACGGCCGGCAACAACAGCAGCTGGGTCTCGCGGCTGAAGGTGGCCGGACACAGCGGCGACGTGCTGCTGGGGCTGGCCGGCGGCAACCTGGGCGTCGGCACCGCGACTCCGACCGCCCGGGTCGACGTGGCCGGCGACGTCGCGGTCAGCGGCAACGTCACCCTCGGCACGCTGCTCGCGACCGGCGCCGAGCAGGCGGTTCGGGTGCTGTGGGGTGTGGTCGACTCCGGCGGCGGCATCCGGGCCGGCACCGGGTTCACGGTGACCCGGGTGGACACCGGGCGCTACCGGATCGCCTACACCGCAGCGTTCAACGGCGTGCCGATGCTGCTGGCCAGCCGGGTGTTCGGCGACCCCTCGGTGGATGCCGGGGCAGCCGTCAACGCCGCGCAGACCGCGGTGGTGGACCAGACGACCGCCGGTCAGGGCATCGTCGCGACCGCGGACGAGACCGGTCTGCTGACCGACGGCGGATTCACCTTCGTGGCGATCGGGCTGCGATGACGCTGCTGCACGTGCGCACCCACCACCTGCACCGGCGCTCCATCGGTGGGGACTCCGGAGGCTCGGGCAGTGCGGACCTCGAGCTGGCCGCGGCGCTGGCCCGCGCCGACCTGCCCGAACCGAACGGGGTGTGGTTCATCGACCGGATCGACGTGCGGTCCTGCGGGCGGGCGGACCTCGGCGCTCGGTCGACCGCCGACCTGATCGCCCGGCAGATCGCGCGACAGGTGCGCGCCGTGCTCGACGACGCTCCCGGGCAGGACGGCGTGCGCTGGTTCCCGGACCGGGCCGCCTACCTGGCGCAGTGGCTGGTCGACCTCAGCACCGGGCACGCCGCCGACCGCTGGGAGTATGCGCAGTTCGGCACCGCCGGCGTCTCGGCCGCGCTGCGCGAGCGGGCGGATGCCGAGCCGGCGACCGTGCTCGCCGCGCTGCACAGCCTGCCGGCGGCCGAACTCGACCGGATGATCGGGCTGCTCACACCGGCCGACGCGAGCGCGATCGTGCACGCGGTGGCCACCGGCACCGGCTCCGCGGATCGCGCGGCACTGGCACGCGCCGTCGCGCTCCTTGGGCGCGCCGGCCGGTTGCCCCGGGACACGCAACGGGCAACCGCGGTCGTCCTGTTGCATCCGGACACCGGCGGTGACCATCCCGGGCCCGTCGACGCGGCCGCGGCCCGCGGCCTGGTGCTGCTGTATGCCGCGCTCCGCGACGGCGATCCGGCCCGGCGCGACGCGCTGGTGTCCGCGACGCGCACCGCCGACGCCCGCACTCTGGCGGCGCTCGGGCACGCCGAACTCGCCGCCGCGTTGGCTTCCTGGTCGCGCGGGGACCGCGCAGCGGCGGTGCGGGCGCTCACGCCCGACCGCGCCGCCGACGCCGCACCGGGACCGGACCGGACACTGCTGGGCGGAATGTTCCTGCTGCTGCCACTGCTCCAGGAGCTTCCTGGGCCGACGCCACCGCCGGCTGGCCCGACCCGCCGGGCGCCGACGCGGCGTCGTTGGCCGGCGCTCTCGCCGGCGGCGCGACGCTCGGCGTCGGAACGGACGTGCTCGCCGACCCCTGGGTGCGGCTCGCACTCGGTCTGCCGCCCGATACCGGGGACCGGGTCGTCCACTGGAGCCGGCGGGTGAGCACCGCCGACGCCGAGCGGTTCAGCCGACGGTTCGCCGCGCTGGTCGAGCACCGCGAGCTTAGCGTCAGCGGCGACCTGACCGAGCCGTCCCTGCTGCTCGACCCGCCGCTCGCATCCCCCACGGCAGGTGCGCTGCGGGTGGCGGCCGCCGTGCTGCTGCGGGAGCTGTCGCACCGGTTGCCCGGTCAGGCGCACGCAGGCGTGGGGCATCTGCGCCGCAACGTCCTGGCGTCCGGTGCCACCGTGCGGGCCGCCCCGGAAGCGGTCGTCGTCGAGCTCGACCCGCCGCCGCTCGGGGTGTTGCTGTCGCTGGCCGGCCTGAGCCGCCGACGCTTCACCCTGCCCGCCACCGGGGAGCGACCGTGGGTGCTGACGCAGCGCCGGTGATTGGTGACGCCTCCGACATACAGTCCACGGCCTGGACCGGCCCGTGGCGAGACTGGCTGGACGCCGCCCTGCACCGCGAGTGCCTGCGGCTGCGTGCCTGGTGTGGTCTCGAGCCGGGTGGGCGAATGGCACCGTATGCCGGCGACGCGCAGGTGGACGCGCTGCTCACCGGGCAGGTCCCGGCCCCTGCTCCCCGCCACCGCCCGTCGCGACGGGCAGCCTGGCCGCGGTCCGCGCCGAGTTCGCGCTCGACGGACCCCAGACGATCGCGCTCGCGGTCGCGCTGGCTCCCGAACTCGACACCGGCTACCGGTCGGTGTTCGCCCACCTCAACGACGACGCGAACCGGCCGCTGCCCAGCCTCGAGCTGTGCGCGCGGCTCGCGGGTGACGCGGGGCTGCTCGGCGCCGACGCGCCGCTGCTCGCCGACGGTCTGGTGCAGGTGGTGCCGGCGGGCGGCGCCACGCACTGGAGCGCTGCCGGGCTGCTGGTCGCCGCACCGGCACGGGACTTCCTGCTCGGTCTGTCCGGACCGCCGGTGCCGCCGCCCGGCTCGGCATACGATCCCGCCGAACACGGCGAGCTGGTCCGGGCGGCCCGCACCGGGCACCTGCACGTGATCGCCGTCGAGGCCCCAGTTCGCGCCGACGCCGTGGACGCCGCCCGCGGGCTGGCCGCGGCGCTCGGGCGTCCGCTGGTCGAGGCCGGCGCCGGACCGGCCGGCCTCACCCCGGAGGAGACCCTTCGTGCGGCGCTGGTGCGCGCCCGGCTGCACCGGGCGCTGCTGCTCCTCCCCGACCCGAAGCCGGCAGCGCTGGAAATGCTGTCGACGGCACCCGTGCTCACCGTGGTCGTCGTAGACCCGGGCCGGCCGTGGCGGCGCGCACTCGAGGGCGTGGACCATGCCGTGCTCACCCTCACAGCACCCGACGCGGCTCGCCGGGCGCGCCTGTGGCGCACCCACCTGCGCGCCTACCAGGCCGACCGCGATGCCCGCGAAATCGCTTCTGTCGCAGACCTGTTCGCACTCTGCCCGACGCAGATCGCGCACGCCGCCGCGGCGGCCGGGCGCGACGGCGTGCGCCCGTTGGCCGCGCACGCACGCGACCAGTCGCAGGCTCTGCTCCCGACGCTGGTCCAGTCGCTCGACCCCGGGTACGAGTGGGGTGACCTGGTGCTGCCCGAGCCCACGCTGCGCCGGCTGCGGGAGCTGGCGTCGGCGATCCGGCACCGGCACCAGGTCTTCGACGAGTGGGGTTTTCGCCGGACGTCCGGCGGGGTGGCGTCCATCCGTGCTCTGTTCCGCGGAGCGTCCGGCACCGGCAAGACCATGTCCGCCGCCGTGGTCGCCGCCGACCTCGGGCTGCCGTTGTGCAGGGTCGACCTGTCCGCCGTGGTCAGCAAGTACATCGGCGAGACCGAGAAGAACCTCGAGGAGGTGTTCCGGGCCGCCGAGGCGTCCAGTGCGCTGCTGCTGTTCGACGAGGCGGACGCGCTATTCGGCAAGCGGTCGGCCGTCACCGACGCCCGGGACCGCTATGCCAACATCGAGGTCGCCTACCTGTTGCAGCGCCTCGAGACGTATGACGGCGCGCTGATCCTGGCGACCAACCTGGCGGCGAACCTGGACGAGGCGTTCGCTCGCCGGCTGCAGGTGGTCATCGAGTTCCCGCTGCCGGACGTGGCCGCCCGCGAACGACTCTGGCGGCACGCGCTGCCGGCAGCGGCACCCGTGGGCGAGCGCATCGACGTCGCTCAGCTGGCGCGGATGTTCCCCCTGTCCGGCGGTGAGATCGGCAACGTCGCGCTGACAGCTGCCTTTCTCGCCTCCTACGCACACACCGCGATCGGCATGGAACACGTCATCCGGGCGATTGCCCGGCACCGGCTGCGGCAGGGCAAGCTGCCCGGCACCGCCGAGTTCGGGCCGTTCCTGCACCTGGCCCGTGCCGAAGGGACGTGACGTCCATGACCGAGCCGGTCCGTCGCCGGACGCCGGCACCGCAGACGACCGCCGCGCCCGCCATACCCGCCCCGGCGCCGCAGCCGGTGCGGCCGGTCCGCGGCGGACCCGTGCGCCGGTTCGCGACCGACGCCGGCCCGACGGATGCAGGTGTCGGCCCCACGGATGCGGGTGTCGGCCCGACGGACGCGGGCGCCGGGCCGGCTGCGATACCCGACACGGCGGGCGGCGTCGCCGACCGGCCCGACCTGTCCCCGCCCGGCGCCGCGAGCGGACCGCCCGCTGCGGTGGCCGTCGACGGTGTGCAGCTGCCGGAGGACGACGCCGGCCTGCTCGCCCTTGTCGACGGCCTGGTGCAGGGCCAGGGCCTCGGCGCCGTCTACCGCTACACCGAGTTGCTGCAGTCCCAGCTCGCCGCGATCGACGAGGAGATCACCGGCGCGCACCGGTTCGCCGATGCCGTGGCGAACGGTTACCACCAGGCTGCCGGGGTGCCGTGGAGCGAGCAGATGTTCGTCGACCGCGGCGCCGACCGCGCGCACCTGGCTCACGTCGCCGACGCGCTCGAGCGGCAGCTGCAGGTGGTGCTCGGTCGCTACCAGGCGTTCCAGCAACTCGTCCTCCAGTCCGGGCTGCTGCGGCTCGACGGCAACCGGTCCGCGCTCGCGCAGTGGAAGGACTACCTGCACACCGAGCTGACCCCCGGCCAGCTCCAACGGCAGGTCCAGACCGAGCAGCAGCGTTCGACCATCGCGACGGCGACGGCCGGGCCGATGCCCAGCATGGCGCTGGAGGCGCTGGAGCGGCAGTCGACGATGACGAGCGCCCGGCAGCGCGGGGTCGAGGACCGGGTGGCCCGCGGCCTGATCCACGGCGGCTGCGAGTACTGCCACGAGATGCAGCATGCGATCAACACCGACTACGCGCACCCCGACCTGGCCGACGGGTCGACCAGCCCGGCGCAGTTGTTCCGGCAGTACGCAAGCGCCGAGGGCGGCAACCCGACGCCGCTGCCAGGCTTCCTGACCGCGACGCCGCAGACCGGCATCGACCCGTATGCCGTGGCGCCCTACCCGCGGGTGGCGTCCGAGCTGCAGGCCATCGAGCGCGTCCGGCCGATCCTGCGCCAGCTCGGGCCGGACGGTTTCAAGGTCATCGACATCGACACCGGATACGCCGGGCTGGACTACACCCAGCTGCTCACCACCCTGGACAGCGCGATCGAGACGCGCCGGACCAATTTCGCCTTGCTGCAGAACGAGATTCGCACGGGGCACGTCGATTTCCTGGTCCTGCGTCCGGTGCTGCGCGAGCTGTTGCCACTGGCCGACCCGACGGTCCATGCCCTCATCGAGCAGCGCATCGCCCAGGAGGCGAGCGACAGTGCGGTGGAGTCGATCATCATCGGTGTCGCGACGGTTGCGGCCCTGTTGCTGACGATCTTCCCGCCCACCGCACCGCTGGGACTGGCCCTGGACGTCGCACTCGGCACGTACGGGATCGTCTCCGGCATCGAGCAGTACCAGCAGGGTGAGCTGCTCTCGCTCGGTGTCGGATCGAGCGTGCTCGACGCCGAGCAACAGGAGGCGGCGCACGCACTGATGACGATGGGTGCGCTCAACATCGTGCTCAGCGCGGTCGGCATCGGCATGGCCGGGCTGGGCGCGGTGCGGATGATTCGCAGCGGCACCGGCGCGACCGCGGTGCTGGAGGGCGCGCAGGCGCAGGCCGGCGGCACCCGGATCACGATCAGCGAGCTCAACTCGAGCAACCCGCGGGCCCTCGTCGTCGCGGAGGACGGCACCGTCATCGCCGACCAGTCGCTCACCGAGCTGAGCCTGCTGGAAGGTCCTGCGACGCCCGGTGCCGGGCGGTCCGGGCAGAACGTGCTGGTGGTCGGGGCCGAGACCGAGGGCGAGTTCGCGTATGCCGAGCAGGTGGCCGGCGCCGGCCAGCCGGTCACGGTGGTGAATCCGACGAGGACACCGCAGTCCGAGGCGTTCGCGGCTCGTGGTGGCAACTTCGTCGAGGCACCGATCGAGAGCCTGCCCGCTGAGCCGGCCTACACGATGATCCGCGAGGACTTCCCGTTTCCGCTCGGGCGGGTGCTGGCACCCACCGAACAGTTCGCCGCAGCCCGCTTGGCGCGTCTCACACCGGGCGGCCGGTGGGTGGTGATCACCGAATCCTCGGAATTCGCAACCACTTTGGAGGCAGCAGCCAGCAGGCAGGGTGCACGGGTCACCGTCCGGGAGGTGCCCGCGGCGCACGAGGGTGCGCCGGCGTCCGGGTGGCCGCGCGATCCCCAGCGGTTCGTGCTGATCATCGAGAACGGTCCGACGACATACACCCCGGGCGTTCCGCCGGCGACGAGCAGCCCGGCACTGCTGTCGGGCGAGGTGCTGGCGCCGGGCGGCGTCCTTCGTCCACCGGCCGACGTGCTCGACGCGGCGATCGACGCGCTGGACGCCGAGAACCCGTTCTCGCTGGGGATCGGGCAGCGGCGGGCGGCGCAGATCGAGTCCGGTGCGCGCGACTTCGCCCTGGACCGGCCGGTGGGTTTCGACATCGACGAACCGCTACCGGTCGGCGGCGATGCCTCGCCGGCGCGCGCCGTGCAACGCGCGATGGACCCGCACAACCGGCAGCTGCTCGACCCCGCCACCAACCAGCTCACCAAGTACCTCGGGGTCAGCCCCGAGACGGTGCTGCGCTCGCGGATGTCTCTGGCGCCGGTGTCGGTTGTCGACAACCCGAACGTGCTGTTCACCCGGCGATTCGACGAGATCACCGAGATGGCCGAGATCTTCGACGAGGCCACTCGCCGGGTGCAGAACATCCGGTCGCTGGCGCCGGGTGCGATCAAGACGCGGATCAACGCGAACATCCGGCAGATCATCGGCGAGGGCCTCACGCCGGCGGGTGCTCGGGTGCGCGATGCATTGCGCACACTCGGCTACGAATACGTGCCGGGCCGCGGGATCGTCGCCGTCCGCGGCCTGACGCCGTTCGTCCCCATGACCCCGCTGCCGCCGGCTGTGCCCTGACGATCAGTCGGACCGTGCCGACCGCGGCTGCGCGCGCACGTGCGCCTTCTGCCCCTGGGTGCCGAAAAGACTCAGGCACTCGACCGGCTCCTCCCCGGCGGCGCCGAACCAGTGCGGCGTGCGGGTGTCGAACTCGGCGACCTCGCCGGGCTGCAACACCAGGTCGTGCTCGCCGAGCACGAGCCGGAGCTTGCCGCTGAGCACGTAGAGCCAGTCGTAGCCCTCGTGCGTCTTGAGGTCCGGCTCGACATGCCGACCCCGCCTGCGCGGCACGATGATCTTGTAAGCCTGGATGCCGCCGGGCCGCTGGCTGAGCGGCAGCATCGTCATACCGTGAACCTTGATCGCTCGCAGGTTGACTCGCGGGTCGCCCGTCGGTGGCGCGTCGACCAACTCGTCGAGGGTCACCTGATAGGTCTTCGCCAGCGGCAGCAGCAGTTCAAGCGTCGGGCGTCGCCCGCCGGACTCGAGACGCGACAGCGTGCTCACCGCGACCCCGGTCGACAGTCCGACGTCGGTCAGGGTCAGCCCGCGCTGCTCGCGTAGTTGTCGCAGCCGCGGGCCGACGGCGATCAGTGCAGCTTCGAGATCCGTTGTCGCCATACAAGACAGTTTGCCATAACAGCAATACAATTTGCTAGTAGCGCGTCGGTCGCCGCACCCTGTCCGTATGACGAAAACAGACGAACTCAGCACTGACTACGACGCGGTGGTCATCGGTGGTGGCGCGGCCGGACTGAGCGGAGCACTGATACTCGGCCGCTCCAGACGATCGGTGGCCGTGATCGACGCCGGCGCTCCACGCAACGCGCCGGCAGACGGAATCCACGGCCTGCTCGGGTATGACGGAATGCCGCCCATCGAATACCTGCGCCGCGGCACCGCGGACGTGCTCCGTTACGGCGGCACCGTGACATCCGGTGAGGTAGCCGAAATCACCCGCAACGACACAGGATTCGCGATCACGCTCGCCGACGGCCGCGTGACTCGTGCCCGCCGGATCCTGCTGGCCACCGGCCTGGTCGACGAACTCCCCGATGTCGAAGGGCTGGCCGAGCGCTGGGGTCGAGACTTGGTCCACTGCCCTTACTGCCACGGTTGGGAGGCCCGCGACCAGGCAATCGCGGTCCTCGCGACCGGGCCCATGGCGTTCCACACGACGCTCCTGTGGCGGCAACTGTCCGACCGAGTCGTGTTGCTGCGCAACGGAATCGACTTCCCGGCAGAGCAACTCGCGCAGCTCGCCGCGCGCGGTGTGCGGATCACCGAGGGCAGGCCGCAGTCAGTCGCCATCACGGACGATGCAGTCACCGGAGTGGCGATGGCGGACGGTCGCGTCGTGCCGTGCGAGGTGATCGCGGTCGGCACTCACATGGTCGCTCGTGGCGGAGAGATCTTCTCCTCGCTCGGCCTCACGCTCACCGAACACCCTTCCGGCATGGGCGTTTACCTCGCCACCGATCCGGCCGGACGCACCGACGCGCCTGGCGTCTGGGCGGCCGGGAACATCACCGATCTGTCGGCTCAGGTCGGTGCTGCGGCCGCGGCGGGTGCGATGGCCGGCGCGCAGATCAATGCCGACCTGGCGATGGAGGAAGCCGCCGAAGCCGTTGGCACGCAGGCGAAAGCCGGCTGACCCCACGCGAGCGCGCTCGGCCTAGCCTTGGACCATGCCAGACACGTCCGCGTCCGAGGACTGGATCGAGCACTCCGGCATCTGCTCGGTGACGTTCCGCCAACTGCCGCCCGCCGACCTCGTCGCGGTCACGGCCGCGGCGGGACTCCACCGCATCGAGTGGGGTTCGGACGTGCACGCACCAGCCGGCGACCCGAGTGCCCTCGACGAAGTCCGCGCGCGCACCGTCAACGCCGGACTCACCGTCAGCTCCTATGGCAGCTACTGGCGCGCAGGCGAACGCGGATCGTTTCCATCGATCGAGGAATTGGCCTCAGCCGCAACGAGGCTCGGCGCACTGCGGATCCGGGTGTGGGCCGGTTCGGTCGGGTCCGCAGAATGCCCCGCGCCGCAACGCCGCCGAGTCATCGAGGATCTGCGGCACGCTGCGGAGGTGGGCGCCGCCAGCGGCATACAGATCGGGCTCGAGTTTCACCGACTCACGCTGACCGACACGGTCGAGTCGACATTGCGCCTGCTGGACGAGGTCGGGCATGACAACCTGGCGACCTACTGGCAGCCACGGGTCGACGAGCCGGCCGCCGAAGCGATCGACGGACTGCGTCGGCTGGTCGATCGAGTGTGCGCGGTGCACGTCTTCTCGTGGTGGCCGTTCGCGGATCGACTGCCACTCGCCGAACGGGCGGACCTCTGGCAGGGCGTGATCGCGCTGCTCCGTGAGCGGGTGCCGCCACTGGATCTGCTGCTGGAGTTCGTGCCCGACGATGACCCGTCCGTATTGCGCTCAGAGGCGGCGACGCTGCAGGCGTGGCTCACCGGAAGCAATGGGTTGCCTTGAGCCACAGTCGGATCGGGCGACTCTGATTATGGCGCGCCTGGTCACTGCACCAACAGGCAGAAGGGATGCCCGGCCGGATCGGCCAGCACGTAGAGCGGCTCACCGTCATCGCCCGAGCGGTCATGGAGGACGCGGGCACCCAACTCCAGGGCTCGCTCGCGATGGCGCTCAAGCTCCGCGACGGTGGGCACCTTGAAGTCCATGTGCAGCTGCATCGGCACGTCCTCGGCCTGCCAGGTCGGCGGCGTGGTGTCCTCTTCTCCTGGATGGTCAGCACGCGCTCCCCCGCGCTATCGAGCAGCACGAGCCAGTCGGCGTCATCAGCGACGCCAGCCGGCGGTGGCTCCTCACCGTCGCGGTAGCGCAGCCCGAGCAGCTGTCGGTAGAACTCGGCGAGCGCCCGGCAGTTGCGCGCATCGATGACGGTGTGCAGCAGCACGGGGTATGCCGGCATGGCTTCTCCTCCATCGGGATTCATCGCCACGCTAGCGCGGTGCGCCCGGACACCGTTGCGCTGACTTCTCGCGAATGACGGCTTCTTCGCCGAGTGACGGCCGGATCTAGCCCTCACTCGGCATGGGGGTGCGAAGGCCCGGAGTCTCGATACACCCTCCTCCGCTTCGCTCCCCCGGGCACTCGACCAGCTTGGGAAGGCACTCGACCAGCTTGGGAAGGGCACTCGACCAGCTTGGGAAGGGCACTCGACCAGCTTGTGGGGGCTAGCGCTGGGTGGCGTCGTCGACCTCACCGACGAGCTCTTCGAGCACGTCCTCGAGGAAGACCACTCCGAGCACCTCGGCGGCTGCGCTGTCCACGACTCGTGCGAGGTGCGCGCCGCTGCGCTGCATCGTCACGAGCATGTCGTCGACCTCGTCCGTCGGAGCGACCGTCGCGAGCGGCCGGATGCGACGGGGCGGCACCGGCTCGGCATACGCCTCCTCGGTTGCATAGAGCACGTCCTTGAGGTGGACATACCCGGCGATGACACCGCGGCGGTCGAGCACGGGATATCGCGAGAAGCCGTGCTTGGCGACGAGCCGCTCGATGTCCTCCGGTGTCGCACCGACCGACACAGTGATCAGCTCGTCGACCGGCACCGCGACATCGGCAGCCACTCGGTCGGTGAACTCCAGCGCACCCTGCACCCGCGCGGACTGCTCGTGCGGGAGCAAGCCCTCGCGCTGCGACTCGGCGACGATCAGCTCGACCTCTTCGGCCGAAAACGCCGATGTGGCTTCGTCTTTCGGCTCCACGCCGAGTCGGCGCACCGCCCACTTCGCGATCGCTTCCAACGCGCGAATGATCGGCCCCAGCACTCGCGTCACCCACAACAGAGCGGGCGCGAGCACCAGCGCGGCACGGTCGGGGCCGGCGATCGCGAGGTTCTTCGGCACCATCTCGCCGAGCACGACGTGCAGGTACGCGACGATCAGCAGCGCCAGCAGCAAAGCCACGACTGTCGCCAGACCGTCCGGCGCCCCAATGCTGGTGAAGAGCGGCTCGATCAGATGGTGCAGCGCGCCCTCGGCGACCGCACCCAGCAGCACCGAGCACACCGTGATGCCCAACTGCGCGCAGGCCAGCAACGACGAAACGTTCTCCAGCGCCTCAAGACTCAGCTTCGCGCGCCTCGAACCGGACGCCGCGAGCGGCTCCAGTTGCGAGCGCCGCGCGGCCATGACCGAGAACTCGGCGCCGACGAAGAACGCATTGCCCAACAGGAAGACGAGCGACAGGATGAGGCTCATTCGGAATCCCCTGTATGACGGGGGCTATTCGCACCCGATCAACCCGCCGGCCATCCATGACGACCACCCGCAGCGACCACCCGTCGAGCATGACTTCATCCCCGACCTGGGGCACGCGCCCGACGGTCGCCATCACGAAGCCACCGACGGTCTCGTAGTAGGCGCCTTCGGGGATCGTCGCGCCGATCCGGTCGTGTACCTCGTCCGGCCGCCAGAGGCCTGGGACCGTCCAAGACCCATCGGGCAGAAGGCGACTCACGTCCACCCGCGGGTCGTGTTCGTCGCTGACCTCGCCGACGATCTCCTCGATGACGTCCTCGAGCGTGACGACGCCGGAGGTGCCGCCATACTCATCGACCACGATCGCCAACTGGAAACCACCGGCGCGCAACAGGAGCAGCAGCGGGTCGAGCAGCATCGTCTCCGGCACCAGTACGGGCCGGATCATCAGTGCCGTCACGGGCACGTCGTCGCGGCGGTCCTGCGGCACCGCGATGGCCTTCTTGACGTGGACCACGCCGACGACGTCGTCCCAGTCGTTGCCGATCACCGGGAAGCGCGAATGTCCAGTGTTACGAGCCAGATCCACCACATCGGTGGCGGTGGCGTCGCGTTCGACATACGCACAACGCACGCGAGGGCTCATGACGTCGGAAGCGGTCCGCTCACCGAAGTTGAGCGACCGGGTGAGAAGTCGCGCGGTGCCCTCCTCCAGCGTCCCGGCCTCTGCCGAACGACGCACCATCGAAGACAACTCCTGCGGCGTGCGTGCCGCGCTCAACTCCTCCTGCGGCTCGATGCCGAAGCGACGCAGCACGGCGTTCGCCGACCCGTTGAGTATGACGATCAACGGCTTCGTCACGGTGGCGAAGGCTCGCACGGGTCCGGCGACGACCTTCGCGACCTGTAGCGGCGCGGAGATGCCGAGGAACTGCGGGATCAATTCACCGAAGATCATCGAGAAGAGCGACGCGATGACCAGCGCCACGACGGTGGCGACCGCTGCGGAGGCGGCCCCGGAGACACCGATCGATTCCAGCGGGCCTTCCAGCAGGGCGCCGAGCGACGGCTCGACCAGATAGCCGAGCACCAGCGTGGTGATCGTGATGCCGACCTGGGCGGCAGAGAGTTGTGTCGAGAGCCGACGCAGCGCGGCAAGCACGGCTCCGGCGCGGACGTCACCATCGTCGATGGCACGCTGCACTGTCGGGCGGTCGAGGGCGACCAGACTGAACTCCGCGGCAACGAAAAGAGCGGTGCCGATGGTCAGCACGACCCCGGCGAGGATGAGGAGCCATTGCAGCAACATGTCGCGCACATAGTTTCATGCCGCCAAGGTGGTCGAGCGCCGCCCTGAGTAGCCGCGAGGTACGAGCGGCGTATCGAAGGGTAGGGCGAGCCCCAAGGCAAGCCCGTATCGAGGCTCCCAGCCGATCTCGATACACCCCCGGCTCGGCCACCTTGGGGGTCGGGACCTCGAGACGCTCGCTCGTTCCTCACGAGCTCCTCGGCCACCTTGGGGGTCGCTCGTTCCTCACGAGCTCCTCGGCCACCTTGGGGGTCGCTCGTTCCTCACGAGCTCCTCGGCCACCTTGGGGGTCGCTCGTTCCTCACGAGCTCCTCGGCCACCTCTGCAAGTGGGAGCTACTTCAGGCGGTCGATCTGGCGCTGGGCTTCGTGCACGATCCGGAGTGCCTCGGAGCGCACCGTTTCACTCGTATGGCGCGAGCGCATCACCTTGCGGGCGCTCTGCCGCAACTCGTTGATGGCGAGCTCGAACTCGCCGCCGGCGCGTCCGCTCATCGATGAGCCGCCGGTCGCGGGCCTGGCGACTCGACGCGCTTCCTGCGCGGCAGCTTTGAGCTCGGCTCGCAGGTCGGCCGCATCGCCCTTGACCCGCGAACGCACAGCGTCGGCGAGCTGGCTCACCGACCGGTCGAGATCGTCCTGCAGGTCGCCCAGGTCGGACTCTCGCGCGGTGACCTCGGCCCGGCCCGCATCGGTGATCGTGTAGGTCACCTTGCGGCCGTCGTCGCCGCGGCTGACCAGGCCTTCTTCCTCGAGTTTGGCCAGGCGCGGGTAGACCGTGCCGGCGCTCGGCGTGTAGAGACCGTTGAAGCGCTGCTCGAGATCGCGCATGATCTCGTAGCCGTGCCGCGGCCCTTCGTTGAGCAACGACAAGAGGTAGAGCCGCAGCTGCCCATGAGCGAATACCGGACTCATTGCGGATCCTTCGTGAGCGACGGCCCGCCCGCGACCGGCTCGGCACGCAGCACCACCACGTCGCCGGACACCGACGATGCCTCCAGGCGCAGCGACTCGTCCCCGTCCCGCGCCTCGCCGCCCCGGTGCCACTTGCCGCCGAGCTTCACGCCGTCGACGATCGCGGCGCCGCTCATCGTGGACACCTTGACGCGATAGCCACCGCCTGCAGGAACCCGGACAGTCACGTCACCGGAGACCGTGTTGGACTCGACCCGCGTGCTGTTGTTGGTCAGGTCGAGGGTGATGTCGCCGGACACACCGTTGAGTTCGACCGGGTCGAGGACGCTGTCCTGCACGGTGATACTGCCCGAGACAGTGTTGGCCTCGAGCCGTCCAGACAGCTTGCGGCCCTCGAAAGTGCCTGACACGCCATTGATCTCCATGCGACCGTCGATGTCGTCCGCGGTCACATCACCGCTGACCGTGTTGAGCGAAGTCCGAGCATGTATGCCGCTCACCACCGTTCCGGCACTCACGGTGTTGATGTCCGTCCGGGCGTCGCGCGGGATGGCGACCGAGACCACTGCCTTGATCTGCATCGACCCGCCGCCGAAGTTCTTGAGCGTCTCCCACAGGTTGCCGCCGTCATGTTTGACGTGGCTGATCTCCAGCTTGTGACCGTTCCAGGTCACCTTGAGTGGCGGTCCGACGACTTCCTGCACCTCGACCTGCGCGGTCGGTGCATCATGCGTCACGACATCGACGTGCCCGCCGACCAACGCCACGGTCAGCCGGTCGACGCGCTCGCCCTCGCCGCCGACGTCGAGCACCTTCGGCCCGTCGAGCTCCCACTGCTGCGCCATGTCGTTTCTCCTCGTTCGTCGGTCACGACATATCGCGTCAATCGTAAACGCGATATGTCGCAACTTACAACACCGTCGGCGACCCGGCCGGCTATCCGACGCGCCACCACCCGACACGCCCCGGATGTCGGGAAATCTCGCCATAGCACACGCCGCAGACCTGCTGTGGTTTCAGACTTGGTGAGCGTTAGGCTGGGCCCGTATGGCGATCCCCGTCGCCATACACCCGAAACCGCACAGCCGACACCTCAGCACGGCCGTGCCGACCTTGATGAAAGAGGCGCATTCGCGTGTCACCCCAGTCGCCTGACCCGCTCGCGACATTCGGACCCAATGAATGGCTCGTCGACGAACTCTACGAGCAGTACAAGCAGGACAAGAACTCCGTCGACAAAGCGTGGTGGAGCTTCTTCGCGGACTACCAGCCGAGCACGCCGAACGCACCGGAGTCGGGCAACGGCCAGCAGACAGCCACTGCGTCGTCGGGGACGACCGCAGCGGCACCTGCCGAGACCAAGAGCCCAGAGACCAAGAGCTCAATCACCACGAGCCCGGCCGCCAAGAGCAACCCCGCAACGACCGAGCCGCCCAAGGGCGCAGCACGGCATGCCCCGAAGGACGCGCCGCGGCCCAACCCCGGGACTGGGAGTTGAAGGAAGCCAAGGTCATCGCGCGCGACGCAGCCACCCCCAGGGTCCCGGAGGTCGACCCGGCCGAGGACCAGAGCGTCCCGCTGAAGGGCGTCGCCGCCCGCATCGTCTCCAACATGGAGGCCAGCCTCGAGGTCCCGACCGCGACCAGCGTGCGCGCGGTCCCGGCGAAGCTGCTGATCGACAACCGGATCGTCGTCAACAACCACCTGTCGCGCAGCCGCGGCGGCAAGGTCAGTTTCACCCACCTGATCGGCTACGCGATCATCCGCGCGCTGAAGCTGATCCCGGAGATGAACTACGCCCTGGGCGAGGACGAGAAGGGCAAGCCGACCCTGGTCAAGCCCGGTCACGTCGGCTTCGGCCTGGCCATCGACCTGGCGAAGCCGGACGGCTCGCGCACCCTTGTCGTGCCGAGCGTCAAGGGCGCCGAGGAGATGGACTTCGCGCAGTTCTGGGCGGCATACGAGGAAATGGTCCGCAAGGCGCGCGGCAACAAGCTGACGCTCGAGGACTACGCCGGCACGACGATCAGCCTGACCAACCCGGGCGGCATCGGCACGGTCCACTCGATCCCCCGCCTGATGAAGGGCGCGGGCGCGATCATCGGTGTCGGCGCGCTGGAATACCCCGCGGAGTGGCAGGGCGCCAGCTCCGACACGCTCAACAACAACGCGGTCAGCAAGATCATCACGCTTACCTCCACCTACGACCACCGCGTCATCCAGGGCGCGGTCTCCGGTGAGTTCCTGCGCGTGGTGCACCAGTTGCTGCTCGGTGGCGACGGCTTCTACGACGACATCTTCCAGTCGCTGAAGATCCCCTACGAGCCGATCCGCTGGGTCCAGGACATCGACGCCGGGCACGACGACGACATCAACAAGGTCGCCCGGGTGCAGGAGCTGATCCACTCCTATCGCGTGCGCGGCCACCTGATGGCCGACACCGACCCGCTGGAATACAAGCAGCGCCGGCACACCGACCTCGACGTCACCACGCACGGCCTGACCCTGTGGGACCTGGACCGCACGTTCCCCACCGGCGGGTTCGGTGGCAAGCCGTTCCTGAAGCTGCGCGAGATCCTCGGCATCCTGCGGGACGCCTACTGCCGCTCGATCGGCATCGAATACATGCACATCCAGGACCCCAAGCAGCGCGCCTGGGTGCAGAGCAAGGTCGAGAAGGGCTACGAGAAGCAGTCCAGCGCCGAGCAACTTCGCATCGTGCGCCGGCTCAACGCCGCGGAGGCCTTCGAGACCTTCCTGCAGACGAAATTCGTTGGCCAGAAACGCTTTTCGCTCGAGGGCGGCGAGTCGGCCATCGCGGTGCTCGACCGGATCATCTCCGAGGCCGCCGACGACAAGATGGACGAGGTCTGCATCGGTATGCCGCACCGCGGCCGCCTCAACGTGCTGGCCAACATCGCCGGCAAGTCCTACGGACAGATCTTCCGCGAGTTCGAGGACCAGCAGTCGCCCAAGTCGGTGCAGGGTTCCGGTGACGTGAAATACCACCTCGGCACCGAGGGCACCTTCACCTCCGACGCCGGCAACAGCGTCAGCGTCTACCTCGCGGCCAACCCCTCCCACCTGGAGGCGGTCAACCCGGTGCTCGAGGGCATCGCACGCGCCAAGCAGGACCGCATCAACCTGGCCGGCGCCGACTTCACGGTGCTGCCGATCCTGATGCACGGCGACGCAGCGTTCGCCGGTCAGGGCATCGTCGCCGAGACCCTCAACCTGTCGCAGCTGCGCGGTTACCGCACCGGCGGCACGATCCACATCGTGGTCAACAACCAGGTCGGCTTCACCACCGCACCGTCGCAGAGCCGCAGTTCGACATACAGCACGGACGTCGCCCGGATGATCCAGGCGCCGATCTTCCACGTCAACGGTGACGACCCGGAGGCGTGTGTCGGGGTGGCCGAGCTGGCCTACGAATACCGGCAGAAGTTCAACCGTGACGTCGTCATCGACATGGTCTGCTACCGCCGCCGTGGTCACAACGAGGGCGACGACCCGTCGATGACCCAGCCGATGATGTACAAGCTCATCGAGGCCAAGCGCAGTGTCCGCAAGCTCTACACCGAGGCACTGATCGGTCGCGGTGACATCACGCCCGACGAGGCCGAAGCAGCGCTGAAGGATTACCAGAAGCAGCTGGAGCGCGTCTTCACCGAGACCAAGGCCGCCGAGCAGGAGCTGTCCGCGCCCGCCGCCGACAGCTCGGTCGGCACCGACGCCGAGGGCCACGGCGGCCTGGAGCGGCCGTCCGCGCAGGAGGCCGACGACAACCGCGCCGACGGCAGTGTCTTCGACACCGCGATCAGCAGCGACGAGTTGCTGACCATCGGCAAGACCTGGTCCAACCCGCCGGAGGGCTTCACCGTCCACCCGAAGCTCGCCAAGCTGATGCAGCGTCGTGCGGACATGACGACCAGCGGCGGCGTCGACTGGGCGATGGGTGAGCTGCTCGCGTTCGGTTCGCTGCTGATGGAGGGCACCCCGGTGCGGCTGGCCGGTCAGGACAGCCGCCGCGGCACGTTCGTGCAGCGGCACTCGGTGCTGATCGACCACACCAACGGCAACGAGTGGACCCCGCTGCGTTACCTGTCCAGTGACCAGGCGTGGTTCTGGGTCTACGACTCGTTGCTGAGTGAATATGCCGCGCTCGGCTTCGAATACGGCTACTCCGTCGAACGTCCGGACGCGCTCGTGCTGTGGGAGGCGCAGTTCGGCGACTTCGTCGACGGCGCGCAGACCATCATCGACGAGTTCATCAGTTCCGGTGAGCAGAAGTGGACTCAGCGTTCGTCGGTCGTGCTGCTGCTGCCCCACGGTTTCGAGGGCCAGGGCGCCGACCACTCCTCGGCACGCATCGAGCGCTTCCTGCAGCTGTATGCCGAGGACAACATGACGATCGCCTACCCGTCGACGCCGGCGTCATACTTCCACCTGCTGCGTCGCCAGGCGGCGGCTCGCCCGCGCAAGCCGCTGATCGTCTTCACACCGAAGCAGTTGCTGCGTCTGAAGGCCGCGACCTCCAACACCGAGGACTTCACGCAGGGTCGTTTCCGTCCGGTGATGTCCGACCACGAGTCGCCGAAGCCGGAGGACGTGACCCGGGTTCTGCTCGCTTCGTCGCGGGTGGTCTATGACCTGGAGGCCGAGCGCGCCAACCGTGGCGACGCCCAGACCGCGATCGTGCGCGTCGAGCAGCTTGCGCCCATCCCGGCGCAGGAGATCGCCGACGAGCTGGCCAAGTACCCGCACGCTGAGATCGTCTGGGTGCAGGACGAGCCGAAGAACCAGGGCGCCTGGCCGTTCATGGCACTCAACCTGCCGGAGTTGCTCGCTCCGCTCGGCGAGACCCGCCCGATGCGGCTGGTCTCCCGTGCGGCCGCGGCGGCTCCGGCCACCGGCTCGCACAAGCGTCACGACGAGCAGCGCGAGCAGCTGATGAAGCAGGCCTTCGACCGCTAAAGCTGGTCGAGCGTCGCCCTGAGGAGCCCGTGAGGAACGAGCGGGCGTCTCGATGGGTAGGGCGAGCCGCTAGGCGAGGCCGTATCGAGACCGCGAACCAGCAACGAATCGGGCCGCACACGGATTTCCGTGTGCGGCCCGATTCGTATGCTGCTCAACAGCTGTCAGCCCTCGACCGGGTCGAACACCTCGAACCCCAGTTCCTGGGCGACATGCGACATGTTCCTGCCGTGACTGACGATGACGAGATCTTCCAGTCCGGACTGCAGCGCCGACGCCAGATGTATGGCGTCCACGGTCTTCACGTGCGGCACGATTGCTGGTTCGCGCTCTGTCCCCGAACCGGCGACCGTCGCCGCTTATGTACGCAGCCGCCCCCGAAACGCGTACTAACCGGCGACCGTCGCCGCTTGTGTACGTCACGCAGCAGGCGGCCACGGTTGACGGTCGAAACGGTCATTGACTGCGCAGCTGCGGAGTCAATGGCTGTCTCGACCGTCAGCCGCGGTTTCGAGCGTCAATGGCGACGCTCGACCCGCAGGGTGGGTCTCGATGCGGGCTCGACCCTGGTCTCGATACACCTCCCCCGCTGCGCTCCTCCGGCACTCGACCACCTTGGGTGCGCTCGACCCGCATGGGTGGTCAGGCTTTGGCGCGCTTGGACCGCCTGCTGAAGACGTCACCCATCAGCACCAGGACCACGGCGAGCATGAACATGATCGTGCCGATCACGTTGACCTGCATGGGAACGCCGCGCTGCGCAGAGCCCCACACGAACATCGGGAACGTCGTGGTCTGGCCGGCATTCAGGTTGGTGATGATGAAGTCGTCGAACGACAACGAGAAGCTCAACAGTGATGCCGCGAGTATGCCGGGCAGGACCAGCGGGAAGGTGACCTTCCAAAAGGCCTGGCGTTCATTGGCATACAGGTCCATCGCCGCACTCTCGAGGTCTTCGTTCATGCCACCGAGCCGCGCCTTGACGGTCACGATCACGAACGACAGACAGAACATCACATGCGCGATCAGGATGGTGATGCCGCCGAGGTGAGCGCTCTGGTGCAGCGACACGAAGAGCGCCAGCAGCGACGAACCCATCACGATCTCCGGCGAGGCCATCGGCAGGAAGATCACGATGTTGGCCAGCGACCGCCCGGCGAACTTGTGCCGCACCAAAGCGAACGCCGCCATCGTGCCGATCGCGACGGAGATCGCGGTCGCGACGACGCCGATCCACAGGCTCGTCTTCAGCGACGAGCACATGCCCTGCGGACCGCAGATGTTGGTCCAGTTGTTCGTCGTAAAGCGTTGGAACGAATACAGATTGCGGTTCTTGCTGCTGTCGTTGAAGCTCATCAGCACGACGACTGCGATCGGCAGCAGCATGTAGGCGAGCACCAGCAGCCCAATAACCAGGGCGAACCTGTCGGCGATGAAACGGCGCAGAGTTTTCATACCAGTTCCTCCGTCCCGCTCTTACGGATCCAGATCATCACCATCACCAGAATGATCACCATCAGCACAACGGACAGCGCGCCCGCAGCGGCATAGTCGTTGCTCGTGGTGAACAGGTCTTGTATGACGTTGCCGACCATCCGCTGGTTCGGGCTGCCGAGCAGTTGCGCGTTGATGTAGTCACCGGTTGCGGGGATGAAAGTCATCAGTGTCCCGGACACGACGCCGGGCAGCGAGAGCGGGAAGGTGACCCCCAAAACGCTTTGACCGGAGTGGAATACAGGTCGGAGGCGGCTTCGATCAGCCGTGGGTCCATCTTCTCCAGGCTGGCGTAGAGCGGCAGCACCATGAACGGCAGGAAGTTGTAGGTCAGTCCGGCGATGACCGCGACGGGCGTTGCCAGCAGGTGCCCGTTGTGCCCGAGGACGTGCACCGTCTTCAGCGAGTTCACGATGACCGAGTCGTCGCCGAGGATCAGCTTCCAGGAAAGCGTCCGCACCAGGAAGCTGGTGAAGAACGGCGCCGCGACCAGCACGAGCATCAGGTTGCGCCACCGACCGGCCTTGAAGGCGATCGCGTAGGCGAGGACGTAGCCCATCAGCAGGCACAGCAGGGTGGCGATGACGCCATACACGAGGGAGCGCAGGACGAACGGCCAGTACTTGTCGATCGCGGCCGGGAAGTTCTGGAAGTGCCACGTCATGTGGTAGCCGGTGTTGATCGAGCCCTTGGGGTTGAAGAGGCTCGCGGACACCAGCGAATAGAACGGTATGACGAAGAAGAACCCCAGCCAGATGGCTGCCGGCGTGAGCAGCAGGTAGCCGGTGTATTTGCGTTTCACTAGTCGTCCTCGATGCCGGCATTGACGTCCTGGCTGGCGTCCAGCAGGAACGCGTACTCCGGCCGCCAGGACACCGAGACCTTCGTGCCCGGGGCGAGCAGGCCCCGAGCGCCGGTGTTCTGCTCGAACGCCATCAGCTCTTTGCCCCACGGCATACGCACTTGGTACTGGGTGCTCACACCGATGAAGCTCACGTCGGTGATCACGCCACCGTTGAGCGTGTTGCCGGGTGCGTCGATGGCCTCACCCTCGGGAGCGATCAGCACCTTCTCCGGGCGTATGCCGAGCCAGCCCTCCCCGAGTCACTGTGTGCACGGTCGGCCCGCACCGACACCTTGGTGCCGTGCATGTCGCCGACAACGAAGTCACCCTCGTGTCCGTGGATGGTGGTGGCGATCAGGTTGGACTGGCCGAGGAAGTTGGCCACGAAGGTGGTCTTCGGGTTCTCGTAGAGCTCGTTGGGCGCACCCATCTGCTCGATGACTCCGCCATTCATCACCGCGATGGTGTCGGCCATCGTCATGGCCTCCTCCTGGTCGTGGGTGACGTGGACGAAGGTGAGGCCGACCTCGGTCTGAATCCGCTTGAGTTCCAACTGCATTGCGCGTCGCAGCTTGAGGTCGAGCGCGCCGAGCGGCTCGTCGAGCAGGAGCACCTCGGGTCGGTTGATCAGCGCACGCGCGAGCGCCACCCGCTGCTGCTGGCCACCGGAGAGCTGGGCCGGCTTCTTCTTCGCCTGCGCCTGAAGCTCGACCAGCTCGAGCATCTGGTCGACGGCCGGCTTCACTTCCTTCTTGCCGCGGCGCCGCAGCCCGAAGGCGACGTTGTCGGCGATCGTGAGGTGCGGGAAGAGCGCGTAACTCTGGAAGACGGTGTTGACCGGGCGCCGGTAGGGCTTCTCGTAGGTGATGTCGAAATCGCCGAGGTGGATGCTGCCCGACGTCGGTCGCTCGAGGCCGGCGACCATCCGCAGCGTCGTGGTCTTGCCGCAGCCGGACGGGCCGAGCAGCGCGAAGAAGGAACCCTGTGGGACGACCAGGTCGAGCTCCTTCACGGCGGTGAAAGTGGCGAATTCCTTTGTCAGCTGCGAGATTCGCAGGTCTCTGCCACCCTCATCCGCCTTGGACGTCATTGAAGTCTCCCTTGTAATTGCGCTCTTTGTATTCGGGCAGGGTCATGAAGGAGTGCGTCTGCTTCAGCGTCTTCTCGGACGGGAAGATCAGCTGGTTGTTGACCAGGGACTTGTCGACCTTGGCCATCGCCTCCTGGCCACCCTTCACCGGGCAGATGTAGTTGTTGTATGCCGCGAGCCGCGCGGCCACTTCGGGCTGGTAGTAGTAATTGATCCACTCCTCGGCGTTCAGCTCGTGCTGCGCCATGTTGGGGACCAGCATGTTGTCCGACCAGATCATGGCGCCCTCCTCGGGCGTCACGAACACCAGGTTCTTGTCACCCGAAGCGGCGATGTCACCGGACCAGGCGATGGACGCCTTGAGGTTGCCGGCGGACAGGTCGTTGATGTATTCGTTGCCGGTGAAGGCGCGAATCTGCCCGCTCTGACGGGACTTTCGCAGTTTCTCGATCGCCTGCTGCCACTGGGCGTCGGTGAAATTCGACGGGTCGGAGCCGTCGGACAGCAGCACCAGGCCCATCGTGTCGGGCATCTCGATCAGCACCGAGATGCGGCCGTTGAGGTCGCGCCGGGTGAGCAGGTCGGTGACGTTGTGCACGCCTCCCGGCAGCACCTTCTTGTTGTAGGCGATGCCGGCCAGCCCGCCCTGCCACGGCGCGGAGTATTTGCGGGTCGGGTCGAAGTCGACGTGGCGGTATTGGTCGAGCAGGTTCTCGTGCAGGTTGGGCACCTTGGACGCGTCCAGCGGCTGGATCCAGCCGAGGTTGATCATCCGGGCCGCCATCCAGCCGGTCAGGACCATCAGGTCGCGCCCGGTGCTCTGGCAGCCGCCGAGCTGGTTCTTGACCTTGGCGAAGAACTCGTCGTTGTCGTTGATGTCCTCGGTGTAGGTGACCTTGATGCCGGTCTGCGCCTCGAAGTCCTGCATCGTGGTCTTGGTCTTCGAGCCCTTCTCGGGCTGGTCGATGTAGAGCGGCCAGTTGGACACGTTCAGCCGCTTGTCCGAGGACTGGTCGCGTGCCCGGCACGACGCCGGGCTCTGCTTGAGGCTGGGCGTGCCGAAGGCCGGCAGCACGGCGACGCTGCCGACGCCGAAGGCACCGGCAGCGCCCCATTTGAGGACGGAGCGACGGTCGAGCGAGCGCGACGCACCGGAGGATCTGGTCAAGGGGAACCCTTCCGCGGAGGATTGGAGAATCCTGGCACGTCTGCCATCCCGCGACAACGAAACGCGGATTTCGTTGCGCCGAGTACCAAGGCATGGACAAAGGGCGGAATGACGCCACTTTCAGGGGTACGGAATCCGCACCCCAAGGTGGCCGAGGCGCCGCGCACCCCAAGCGGGTTGAGTAGGTGGAGGAGCGGAGCAGGGGAACCGTATCGAAACCGCGACCGTCTCGAGGCCCCACACCCAAGCCGGCCGAGGAGCCGCGCACCCCAAGCGGGTTGAGTAGGTGGAGGAGCGGAGCGGGGGAACCGTATCGAAACCGCGACCGTCTCGAGGTCCCACACCCCCAAGGTGGCCGAGGAGGCCGTGAGGAACGAGCGGCCGTCTCGAGGCCCCACACCCCAAGCCGGCCGAGGAGGTCGCGAGGCACGAGCGGCCGTCTCGAGGTCCCGCAGCCCAACCGCCTACCGGCGAAGCTGCGTCGCCACCTCACCCGCTGCCCGTATGGCGGCATCGAGCGCACCCTCCATGTAGCCACTCCAACGCGTGGCCGTCTCCGTCGACGCCCAGTGGATCGGCCCGACCGGCGGCGTGAGCGCACGCCCGAAGTTCGTCCAAACCCCCGGCCCCATGTTCGCGTTGTAGCACCCTCGCGTCCACGGGCGATCGGACCACTCTCCGTCGACATAGTGCGTCGGCGAAGCCGCCCGCGGACCGAAGTGCCGCACCGCTTCGGCGATGAGCGCCTCGCGCCGCTCGGCCTCCGGCCAGCGTCCGAAGGTGCGCGCCTGCTCGCCTTCGAGGAACATCAGCACCTGCCCGTATGACGCATCGGCCGGGCTGGTGTCGTTCGACATACGCGACGGTCCGATGTCCGAAATGAGTTGTCCGCTCAGGCCGTCGGCGCGCCAGAAGGGTTCGTCATACGTCAGGAACGCCTTCATCGCGGAGGCTTGCGGCATCCGCTGGGTGAGCTGGTCACGGACGCCGGGCAGCGGCGGGTCGTACATGATGCGCGAGGCGAGCGTGGGCGAGAGCGCGACGATCACGTGTTGTCCTCGGGCGACCAGTCCCCCACGACAGTGCACGGTCACGGACGTTTCGTCGCGCTCGATCAGCATCACCGGTTGCCCGAGAAGCACTCTGTCACCTAGTGATTCGGCGAGCGCCTGCGGGATGCGGCTGGTCCCACCATCGAAGCGGGTCGTCTGCGCACCGCCCTCGGACTCGGCGAAGAGCTGCGCGCCGACACCACATGTCTGCAGGTTGTAGAGCATGTCGAGCAGCGACACCTCGGCCATCGGCACGGCGAGGATGCCGACCGTGCAGATCTCGAGCAACCGCTCGGCAACAGGCGGAAGTTGTTGACTGTCAAGCCAACGCGCCGCGGTGACGGCGTCCCACTCGGCCGCGCGCTCGGCGTCCCACGGCGCCTCCAGCGGCACCTGTCCGGACAGCTCGTCCAACCGCTCCAGCGCCTGATCGAGCGCGGCCAGCTCGTGCCGGTGCGCGGCGTGGAACTCGTTCTCGCGCAACACCGGCGAGCCGAGCAGCTCGTATGTCGCCTCGCCCTCCTCGAACTGCGCGAAGGTCCCGATGCCGAGTTCCGCGGCAAGTGCGCGCATCCGGTGGTGCGTGTCGCCGATCCACTGCGCACCGATCTCGACGTCGATGCCCGGCGCGACCTGCTGGGTCAGGATCCGCCCGCCGACCCGGTCGTCCGCCTCCAGCACCAACGGCTCAAGCCCGGCCCGGAGCACCTCCCTTGCGGCATACAGCCCGGAGAGGCCGGCCCCGACCACAATGACATCCGCTGACATCCGCACTCCTTGCTCAAGCAGGTCGAGCAGCGCCACCCAAGCTGGTCGAGTAGCTGCTGAGGAACGACGCAGCGTATCCAGACCCCCCAAGCGGGTCGAGTAGCGACGAAGGAGCGTATCGAGACCGCGACCGCTTCGAGGTCCCGCCACGCATCACTCCCCTCCCCGCCACAATAAGGGCCATGTACTTCACGGACCGAGGCATCGAAGAGCTCGCCACCCGTCGCGGTGACGAGGACGTCACGCTGGGCTGGCTGGCCGATCAACTCCGAACCTTCGTCGATCTCAACCCGGACTTCGAGACTCCCGTCGAGCGACTCGCGACCTGGCTTGCCCGACTCGACGACGAGGATGAGTGAGAATGGCCCACGTGACAAACCACCACGACGGCGATCCGGAGTTCAGCCCGACCACGCGCTTTCACGTGTCCGAGGGCGACCGTCGGGTCGGCCTCTGCTTCGTCGGCGACTCTTTCGTCGCGGGCCTGGGCGACCCGAAGGCCCTCGGCTGGGTCTCGCGAGTGGTCGCCCGCACACCGCATTCGGGCATCGATCTGGCCAGCTACAACCTCGGCATCCGTGGCCAGAGCTCGACCGACGTGCTGGCCCGGTGGCAGGAGGAGTGCGAGCCGCGCTGGGCGAAGGCCAACGAACGCCGCCTGGTGGTCAGCGTCGGCCTCAACGACATCGCGCAGGGCCTGACGACCGCGCGCTCGCGGCTCAACCTCGCCAACATCCTGGACGACGCGTCGTCCTCGGCCATTTCCTCGTATGTCGTAGGGCCTGCCCCGACGATCGACGCCGAGACCAACGACCGGCTGCAGATCCTCGTCGACGCACAGTCCGACGTCTGCTCACGCCGTGGCGTCACCTATGTCGACTGCTTCCGCCCGCTGCTCGGCCACGACCAGTGGCATGCAGACCTCGCGTCCGGTGACGGTATGCACCCCGGTCAGGCCGGCTACGGCCTCATCGCCTGGCTGGTGCTGCACGCCGGCTGGCAGAGCTGGCTGCAGCTGGACAGCTGACGTCGATCAGCTCTTCGACCAGTCGCCGGACGTGCCGCCCGTCCAGGTGTTGTGCGCGGCGACCAGCCAGCCGTGGTTGCCGGCGAAGGTCAGATCCACGGCTTTGCTCGCGCCCTGCACGCAGGTGATCTTCTTCGCGGAGCCACCGGACACCGTGGCGAGTTCGACGCCGTCGCAACCCTCTTCGGTCTGCGCAACGACCAGTGAGTTGTCCTTCGTGGTGCCGATGCTGAGGGCATCGGCGGACTGGTAGATCGTCTTCGCTGCGCCGCCCGCCGGCACCGCACGCACCGCGCCGGTGGAGCACAGCACGTCGGCGGTGTCGCCGGCGACGGCGAGGTCGATCACCGAGCCCGCGTCGCACGCCTTCGCCCGATGCCCGTTGTGTATGACGTCAGGGCTCTGTGCGCCCGCGGGCGCCCACGACGCCGGGCTCGTCGACGCGGACCAGGCGCCGGTATCCAGGGTCCACACGTTGTGTGTGCATCCGTTCGCCGCCTGGCCGCTCAGCTGGAGGTGACCGTTGCCGTCGATGCCGATGCCGTCCGCCGTCCCTGCGGGTGACGCCGCCAGAGTCGTCCAGGTGACGCCGCCGTCCTTGGTCGCCTGCACCTGCACCGACCCGGCACACCCGCCCGAGTTCGCAGCGCGCCATGCGCGGGTCGCGTTCACTGCGGTCACGACGACGCTCGGCGCCCCGAGGTGCGCAACAACCGGCGGAGTGGTGGACTTCGCGGGCACGTTTGCCGACGGAGACGACGCACCCACGTCAGCCGCGGCAGGTTGGGCACTGGACGGGCCGGCAGCCACCTGGCCGGTCGCCACCTGAAAATGCTGCTCGACCGCGACGAAGGCCGCCGCGTTGACCACGACGAGCACACCGACGACCCCACCAGCAAGCGACAGCTTCATCCGCAACTTCCTACCTGTTCTTCACCGAACCCGTAAGCCCCCGGCACACTACCGAATGGCACCTGCGGCTCTAAGTAACGTTCGCGTAGCTATGTTCAACTGCGGTAACCCTGTACCATCCTTTTCGGCCACCTGTGAAAAATGACACCTCGTGTTGCAGAATGTATTGGTTTTGCCGCCCCGGAAGGATCTCATGGACCTGCGTAGTTATCTTCGGATCTTGCGGAAGCGTTGGAAAACCGTCGTCGTGACCACGTTGGTCGTCCTGCTCCTGGCACAGGCCTACAGCTTGCTGACGCCGAAGCAGTATTCGTCGAGCCTGCAATTCTTCGTCTCGACGTCCGATTCCAGCAACGCGGCACAGCTGGCATCGGGCAGCACCTTCAGCCAGGCCCGGGTGACGTCCTATACCCAGCTGGTCAACGCGCCAGTGGTTCTCAATCCGGTGATGAAGCAGTTGCACATCGCCGGCACGGCGAGTGACCTTGCCGGCAAGGTCACTGCGACCGTTCCGCCGAACACCGTCCTCATTGACGTCACCGTCACGGACCGGAGCCCGCACCAGGCTCAGCAGATCGCGGCGGCTATCGGCGAGCAGTTCCCCAAGACCGCCCAGAATCTCGAGCGCGTGTCCGCGGACAAGGCCAGCCCGGTCAAGGTGACGGTCACCAAGAATGCCGTGATCAACCGCTCCCCCGTCAGCCCCAAGCCGACCCGCAACCTCGCGCTCGGCCTCATCCTCGGCCTGCTGCTCGGTTTCGGCCTGGCCGTGCTGCGACACACGCTCGACAGCAAGGTCCGCACCAAGGAGGACATCGAGGAGCTCTCCGAGGACCTCACCATGATCGGCGCGATCCCGTTTGACGGCGACGCACCGAAGCACCCGCTGCTCGTGCAGACCGACCCACACTCCTCGCGCGCCGAGGCATTCAGGTCCCTGCGCACCAACCTGCGCTTCGTGGATGCGGCCAATCACCCCCGCACCATCGTCATGACGTCGTCGCTGGCGGGTGAGGGCAAGACGACGACCACGGCAAACCTCGCCCTGGTCATGGCCGACACGGGCGCCAGCGTCTGCCTCATCGAGGGTGACCTGCGCCGTCCTCGTCTGCTCGAATACCTCGGCATGGAGGGCGGCGTCGGCCTCACCGACGTGCTCATCGACCAGGCGGAGCTCGCGGACGTGCTGCAGCCCTTCGGCAAGCGCAAGCTCGCCGTGCTCGGCGCCGGCGCGCTCCCGCCGAACCCCAGCGAGCTGGTCAGCTCCAGTGCGATGCGCGCGACGCTGGACAAGCTGCGCGACAGCTTCGACTACGTGCTCATCGACGCGCCGCCGCTGCTGCCGGTGACGGATGCGGCACTGCTGAGCACCATCGCGGACGGCGCTGTCCTGGTGGTGGGCAGCGGTCTGGTGACTCGCGACCAGGTGACCACTGCGCTGGAGTCGCTGGAAGCCGTGGACGCGCAACTGCTCGGTGTGACACTCAACCGGGTGCCGCGCGGCAACCGGGTTGCCGGCTATTACGACTATTCCTACGGATATTCGACCCGCACCGACGTGCCGACGCGCACCGTGCCCGCCAACCCCGGGCTCGCCGAGTCCGAGCAGGCCGCGCCCGCCGAGGTCGCTGTTGGAGAAAGGGGCCGGCATGCCCGACTCCGCACCCGCTGACCACGCCGTTCGGGCTCCGTCCGCGCTCCTCGGCAGCTCGGCGCGCGAGCGCACGGTGCAAACCGCGTGGGCCGGTGCCGACGCCATGCTTGTCGTCGTCGCCACTTTCTGGGCGGCCTGGCTGCGCTATGACTTCGATGTTGCAGACTCCGCGAACACCGCCGTCGTGAAGTTCGCCATCGTCGCCGCGGCGGCCTACCTGATCGCCGGCATCCTTGTCGGCCCCTATCGGATCGACCATGTGCGTGGCTCCTTCGAGGAGACTGTGGCGATCGGCTACGCCATCGTCCTCACGGCGACAGTGCTCATCCTGCTCGCCCTGTTGTCTCCGTGGTTTCCGGCGGTCCCGCGCAGTCTCGCGGTGATGGTGCCCGCGCTGGCCCTGATCGGCATGTTCACACTCCGGTTCGTGATCCGCTCCTACCGCTGGGGCCGCACCGCCACCGCGGACGGCGTCGAGAGGGTCATCATCTTCGGCGCCGGTGACGGCGGCCGCCGCCTGGTGCGCGCGATGCAGCGCGACAACGACTCGCACTACGCCCCGATCGCCATCCTCGACGACGACCCGCGTAAGCGCCGGCTGAAGATCGACGGCGTGTCTGTCAAGGGTGGCCGCAACGACCTCATGACCGTCGCGTCGATCAGTGGCGCGACCTCTTTGGTGATCGCCTCACCGTCCGCTGACGCCGATCTGGTCCGGGCACTGCGCGAGGATGCTCAGCGCGCCGGCCTGGGTGTGCTCATCCTCCCGACTGTCAACGAGCTTCTCGGCCACCGGCCACAGCATCAGGATCTGCGCCGGCTCAACCTGGAGGACCTGCTGGGCCGACGACCGGTCAGCCTCGACGAGACCGCCATCGCCGCGTCCATCTCGGGCAGGACCGTCCTGGTGACCGGTGCCGGCGGCTCGATCGGCTCCGAACTGGCCCGTCAGATCGCCCGCTTCGGCCCCGAGCGGCTGATCCTGCTGGACCGCGACGAGTCGGCGCTCCATGCGGTGCAAATGAGTCTGACCGGCCGCGCTCTGCTGGACGACGGCACGCTGGCCCTGGCCGACATCCGTGACCTCGACGCGCTGCGCAGAGTCTTCACCCGCGAGCAGCCCGACATGGTCTTCCATGCTGCCGCCCTGAAGCATTTGACCCTGCTGGAGCAGTTCCCGCTCGAAGCATGGAAGACCAACGTCCTCGGCACGCTCAACGTGCTCCAGGCGGCGCAGGAGGCCGGCGTGGAGACGCTCGTCAACGTCTCCACCGACAAGGCCGCCAACCCCTCCTGCGTGCTCGGCTACAGCAAGCGGCTGGCCGAGCGGCTCACGGCCAGTTTTGCCCACCAGGTCGACGGCACCTGGGTGAGTGTCCGCTTTGGCAACGTGCTCGGCTCGCGCGGCTCGGTGATCAGCGCGTTCACCGCGCAGATCGAGCGTGGTGGCCCCATCACGGTGACCCACCCAGATGTCGAGCGCTACTTCATGCTCATCCCCGAGGCCAGCCAACTGGTGCTGCAGGCCGCCGCGATCGGCAGCGATGGTCAGGTCATGGTGCTGGAGATGGGGAGCCCGGTGAAGATTGTCGACGTGGCTCGCACGCTCATCGACCTGTCCGGCAAGAAGGACGTCGACATCGTCTACACCGGCCTACGGCCCGGCGAGAAGCTCTCCGAAGAGCTTTTCACCCCGGGCGAAGACATTCAGAAGTCCAGCCATCCCCTGATCGACTACGTCAGCGTTCCCTCCCTCAGCCCGTCGACGGTGCTGACAGCTGACCCGGTCGACGGGGTCACCGCACTGTCCCGGATGAGACATGAAGCGGCAACCGCGACTCACGTCAGGGAGCAAGCGTGACCCGGACCCGCAATTGCGGTTGCGCTCGATCCGGTTCCAAGAAAGTAGTTGCCCGCTTGGGAGTTCCAAGCACGACCTCGGAGGCGTCATGAGTCAGGTGTCCGGACTTGCCGGCGCAACGGTTGCCATCACCGGCGGCACCGGATCGTTCGGTTCGACGATGGTCCGCCACCTACTCAAGGAGGACGTCGCAGCCGTCCATGTCGTCAGCCGCGACGAGGCGAAGCAGGACGACCTGCGCAAGTCGGTCGCAGATTCCCGGCTACGGCTGTTCCTCGGCGACATCCGCGACTACGACTCGGTCGCCGAATCCTTCTTGGGTGCAGATTTCGTGTTTCATGCCGCCGCGCTCAAGCAGGTTCCCTCCTGCGAGTTCTTTCCCGAGCAAGCCGTCAAGACGAATGTGGAAGGCAGCCGCAACGTCATCCGCGCAGCGCACGAAGCCGGCGTTCGGTCCCTGGTCTGTCTGAGCACCGACAAGGCGGTTTACCCGGTCAACGCCATGGGCATGACAAAGGCGCTGATGGAGAAGACTGCGCAAGCATGGTCCCGCAATCACCCCGAGAGCCGCACAGTGGTGTCGACTACGCGATATGGCAACGTGATGTACTCACGCGGGTCGGTGATCCCGCTCTTTGTGTCACAACTCGCCGATGGCCGCCCGCTGACCCTGACAGAAGGGTCGATGACTCGCTTTCTGATGTCGCTCGACGAATCGGTGGACCTCGTGCTGCACGCGTTCTTCAACGCGCAGCCGGGCGATCTCTTCGTGCGCAAGGCGCCGGCCTGCACGGTCGAAGTGCTGGCGCTGGCAGTCGCCAAGGTGCTCGGCTACGACAAGCCCGACATCAGAGTCATTGGCACCAGACACGGTGAGAAGCAGCACGAGACGCTTCTCAGCCAAGAGGAGAGGGCCAAGTCGATCGACCAGGGAGATTACTTTCGTGTGCCCTTGGATGCCAGGTCGCTCGAGTACGAACTGTACGTGGAAGAGGGTGACCGCGACGCCGCTTCGGTCAGCGACTACACCTCGTCCAACACGACGCAACTCGACCTAGACGCAGCGTGTGACCTGGTGCGGCGGTTGCCGCAGGTCCAAGCTCTGGTCGCCGGATCCGTGTGATCCTGAACCACCCGGCAGAGAGTTGATTCATCACCATGCCCGTCGGTCACGACCGGACGATCGCTCGCAGGGTCGACACGATCAGCTTCATATCTCCGCGCAACGAACGCTGGTTCACGTAATCGGCGTACATCTGGGCTTTTTGCGGCAGAAGCTCGGCGACGTAGAAGCGTTCAGGATCCGGCTGCTCCGCCAGTAGCTCCTGCTCATTGCGCAGGAGGATCGTGGCCGGATCCGTGATGCCCGGTCGCACGGAAAGAATCACCGGGCGCAGGGCGGGGGCCATTGATCGACATACTCACGCACTTCGGGTCGTGGCCCGACGATGCTCATGCTGCCTAGGAGCACATCCCAGAGCTGCGGCAGCTCGTCGACCTTCGTCCGGCGCAATATTGCCCCAGTGCTGGTAATGCGCGGGTCTCGACCCTCAGTGATCATCGGCCCAGGCGACCCGACGCGCATGGTCCGAAACTTGTGCACCTTGATCTCTCGACCGTCGAGGCCGATGCGAGTCTGCACGAACAGCGCGGGTCCGGGAGACGACATCCGGGTAGCGATTCCGGCAACAACGGAGACCGGGGCAGTGATCAGCAACCCGATAGACGCCGCTGCGATGTCAAAGCATCGCTTGCTGGTCAGCGGAGGCACTTCTGCACCGCGGAGATCACCCGATCTATCTGCTCTGTCGTCATGCTGGAGAAAGCGGGCAAACTCACGCATCGCTCGAACTCGCTTGAAGCCACAGGGAACTCGTTGTCCAGCAAGTGGTAGCGGTCGCGCCAGTACGGTTGCCGGTGCAACGGAATGAAGTGCACGCTGCAGCCTACGCCGAGCTCAGCCATCCGTTGGATGAATTCGTTGCGCGACAGCCCCGCATCGTCCTGCAGCCGCAATACGTAGAGGTGCCATCCATGGGTGTCTCCTGGCAGCGGTCCGACCGGCAGGTCGACCGGCAGGTCGGAGAACGCGTCTGAATACGACGCCGCTATGTGCTGTCGCCTATCACGCATCTGGTCGGCTCGGGCCAACTGGACTCGCCCCATCGCCGCCGCGGTGTCCGTGAGGTTGTACTTGAACCCTGGCGCGATCACTTCGTACTCCCACGACGGCTTCGTGCTTCGATATCGGTCGAAGACGTCCCTGCTGATGCCGTGCAGCCGCATCGCGCGGATCCGGCGTGCTCGATCCGGATCAGCAATCGCGATCATGCCGCCTTCGCCGGTCGTGATTGTCTTGGTCGCGTAGAAACTGAAGACAACGGCGTCGCTGTCACCCGAGCCAACCATTCTTCCTTGCGAGCGCACTGGAAAGGCGTGTGCTGCGTCCTCGATCACTGCGAGGTCATGGGCCTTCGCGAACGCTGCAAGCTGCCCTCGATCCACGGCTCGCCCAGCGAAGTGGACGGGCATGATCGCCCGGGTTCTGGGGGTCACCCGAGCCGAGGCGTGCCGTAGATCGATATTGAGACTGTCCTTATCGACGTCCACGAACACCGGATCCGCGCCTACGTAGCGCACGACCTCTGCAGTTGAGGTGAACGTCCAGGTGGGCACCAGGACCTCGTCACCTGGCCCGATGCCGATCGCGTCCAATGCCAGGTGCAAGCCGGCGGTAGCGGAGTTCACCGCGATGCAGTGCGTCCCCTCGCCGATCACCCGGGCGAACTCCGCCTCGAAGGCGGCGGCGTTCGGGCCGGTCGTGAGCCAGCCGGAGCGCATTGCCTCGACAACCGCCCCGATCTCGGCCTCTCCGATATCAGGAACGGCGAATGGGAGGAACTCGGTAGAAGTCACGGACCAACCCTCTGGCGATGTGTTGAGTGGAGACAGCCTTAGACTACGAGTCGTTATGCTGCGCCGATCGAGCGCGGTGGGGAATCCGCGAAGGTGGCACATGAAGATCGGGTTGATCACGCAGTGGTACGACCCCGAACCCGGTCCTGCAGCGTTGCCCGGAGCGCTTGCCCGTGGCCTCCTCGCTCGCGGTCATGAGGTCCAGGTTCTGACCGCGTTTCCGAACTACCCGAGTGGCGTGATCTCTCCCGAATACGCGGGCCGACTGGTGATGAACGAGGTCTTGGACGGAGTGCACGTGCGGCGCACCGCCGTATACCCGGACCACAGTGCATCCTCGGTTCGACGGCTGCAGAGTTATACCTCGTTCGGCGCAAGCGCGAGCCTGTTAGGCACGGACGCACTGCGCGGCTGCGACGCCTTGTGGGTCAACTACTCCCCCATTACCGTTGCATGGCCCATGTGGCTTGCTCGCTTCGGCCTGCGTATACCAGCCGTACTCCATGTGCTCGATCTGTGGCCGGACACCCTGGTGCACAGTGGCTTCGCCGAGCGGGGGCGCCTCGGCGAAGCCGTTCGGGTGGCATGTGACGTGTGGTGCCGTGCCATGTATCGGTCAGCGCACTCAGTCGCCTACATCGCGCCGACTGTCGGCCGGGTACTCGAAGGCCGCGGAGTGGACCCGGCGAAACTCTCCTACGTGCCCATGTGGGCGGACGAAGCGGTCTTCCGTCCGTCGGGCGATGGATACCGCTCGGAACTCGGACTCTCCTCCGAGGACATTGTGGTGGTCTACGCGGGGGCGATGGGAGAGGCGCAGGACGTTGGGAGCCTGATCGATGCGGCCGTATCGATCGACGATCCCCGCCTGAAGGTGGTGCTCGCCGGGTCTGGCGCCGAGGAACGGGTGCTGCGATCCAAGGCTGACGCAGCGCCGCGCGGGAACGTCCGATTCTTGGGTCGCATACCGCAAGCGCAGATGACTGCCCTGCTCGGCGCGGCCGACGTCAGTTATGTGAGTCTTCGACGGCACCCCTTGTCCGCCATCACGATGCCGAGCAAGACCCAGGCCGGACTCGCCGCGGCCAAACCCCTGCTCGTTGCCGCAGACGGAGACGCGCGAGCCGTTGTGACAGCGCAGAACGTCGGTTTCGGCGCCTCACCTGAGGTGGAGTCGATCGCAAACGCTCTCCGGGCGATAGTGTCCACCGGGCGGGGAGGTCTCGCGGCAATGGGTTCACGCGCCCGGCGGCTCTACGAAGACGAGTTCTCGGTGAGCGCCGGCGTCACACGGATAGAAGCGTTGCTCGCAGCAGCGGCAACAGGAGGAGCGAGACAATGAAGGTGGTCGTAACAGGCGCAGCCGGGTTTCTCGGCTGGCATACGATGGCACGCCTGCACACGCTGACCGATCACCAGGTCGTCGCAGTCACCCGGGACAACTGGCACAGTCTGGTGGGGGAGGTTTCCCAGGCAGACGCGGTGATCCACGTCGCAGGGGTCAACCGCGCCACGACGGACGCCGAAGTCATGGACGGCAACGAACAGCTGGCCACGGACGTCGCCGCTGCTGTGCGCTCCTCCGCACACCCTGTTCGCATCGTCTATGCGTCCTCCACTCAGGTCGGCAATGGCACGCCGTATGCGGTGGGCAAGCAACGCGCCGGCGAGATCCTCGCCTCGGCCGCGAAAGAGTCCGATGCGGCCTACGTCGACGTTCGACTGCCAGGCGTGTTCGGCGAGCACGCTCGACCGCGCTACAACACGTTTGTGGCGACCTTCATCGATGCTCTGTTGCACGGTGAGGAACCGTCTGTCAACGACAACCCTGTCGAGCTGCTTCATGCCCAGGACGCTTCGGCTGCGCTGATCGACGGACTCACCGGCCAGGACGCACTGAAACGCCCACACGGCCACGAAACCAGCGTGCCTGAAGTGCTGTCGACGCTACGGAGCTTCCACGACGTCTACAGCCGAGGCGAAATCCCCGAGCTGCCAACGAAGTTCCATATCGACCTGTTCAACACCTACCGGGCTGCGACGTTTCCGGACAAGTATCCCTTCTCCCTGATGGTCAACGCCGATCAACGCGGTGAGCTGATCGAGACTGTCCGGGCGCACGGGAGCGGTGGTCAGTCCTTTGTTTCCTACACCAAACCTGGAATGACCCGTGGCGAGCATTTCCATCTGAGCAAGATCGAGCGATTCGTGGTGATCAAGGGCAATGCGCGGATATCGCTGCGCAAGGTCCTGACGGATCAGGTCATCGACTTCGACGTCGATGGCAGCAAGCCCGCCGTCATCGACATGCCAACTCTGTGGGTGCACAACATCACCAACACCGGAACCGAGGATCTCATCACCATGTTCTGGGCGGACCAACTTTTCAACCCCGCCGCCCCGGACACCTATTGGGAGCCTGTGCGATCCGTGGTGAGCGCGTGAGAGTCGAGATCGGACCATTGCAAACGACCGATGTCGAGGCTGCGGCGCGACTCCACGAACTGGCGTTTCCGACCTTCTTTCTCAGCTCATTGGGTCAGCCCTTCCTGCGCCAGTTCTACCGGGGCTTTCTCGCCGACCCGACCGCGGTGGCAGTGGTTGCGCGGGACGGCTCCGGCATGATCCTGGGCACCGTCGTGGGGACCACCGAGCCCGATGGCTACTTCTCCCGGCTGCTGCGCCGACAGGTCGTCGGCTTTGTGAACGCCAGTGTGCGGGCGAGTCTTCGGTCGCCGCGTGCCGTCCCCCGGCTTCTGCGTGCGGCGCGTTACCGGGGCTCTGCAGACGAAGGTGTTGACGGAGCGTTGCTCAGCTCTATCTGCGTCTCCCCCGACGCGCAGGGGGCCGGCGTCGGACGTCGCCTTGTCGCCGCCTGGGAACAGCGAGCAGCGGGGTTGGGCGCGCGGGCGGCATACCTGAGCACTGATGCCGTGGATAATGAGCCGGTGAACGCCTTCTACCAGCGGTGCGGGTGGCGCATGGGTGCGCCATACACCACCGCAGAGGGCCGCACGATGAACCTCTATACGAAGGAACTGGACCCCTCTTCATGCTGAAGGTGATGACCGTCGTCGGCACCCGGCCCGAGTTGATCCGGCTCTCCCGGGTCATCGCCCGCCTCGACGCGACCGTTGACCACGTGCTCGTGCATACGGGTCAGAACTACGACTACACGCTCAACGAGGTGTTCTTCTCCGACCTCGGCATCCGCAAGCCCGACCATTACCTCGGTGTGGACACCTCCAGTCTCGGAGCTGTGCTGGGCGGTGTGCTGGTGGAAACCGAGAAGGTCATCGAGGCCGAGCGCCCGGATGCCCTGCTCGTGCTCGGCGACACCAACAGCTGTATAGCGGCGGTCATCGGCAAACGGATGCGCGTGCCGGTCTATCACATGGAGGCAGGCAATCGCTGCTTCGACGAGAACGTGCCGGAGGAGACCAACCGGCGCCTGGTCGACCACGTCGCGGACTTCAACCTCTGCTACACCGAGCACGCCCGCCGGAACCTGCTGGGCGAGGGATTGCACCCGCGGCGGATTCTGGTGACCGGTTCGCCGATGCGCGAGGTGCTCGAGGCTTACCGTGCCCAGATCGACGCGTCGGACGTGCTGGAGCGGCTCGGCCTGCAGCCTCGGGACTACTTCCTGGTGAGCGCCCACCGCGAAGAGAACGTGGACTCACCGGAGCGGCTCACCGCGCTGCTGGAGTGCCTCGACGCAGCCCGTAAAAGGTTTGGCAAGACGATCTTCGTGTCGACGCATCCACGCACCCGAAAGCGGCTGGAGCTACTGCCCGGCTGGACAGCGCCCGAGGGGATCGTTTTCCACGACCCCCTCGGATTCCATGACTACAACAAGCTGCAACTCGAAGCGGCGTGCGTTCTCTCCGACTCGGGGACGATCGCCGAGGAATCCACCCTCCTCGGATTTCCGGCCGTGACGCTCCGTGACTCGATCGAGCGGCCGGAAGCGCTGGACACCGGCGGCATCATGATGTCTGGCCTCGATGCGGAGGACATAGTCAGCGCAGTGGACGTAGTCACCGCGGAAGAGGAGCGGCGAGGTGGGCTCAGTGACCGTGTGCCTGACGACTACCGCATCGCGAACACCTCCGAGCGTGCGGTGCGATTCATCTTGTCGACAGCCCGTCGGCACCACCAGTGGTCAGGTATTCGGAGGTAATTTCAGTGGCGTTCTCGAAACTCTCCCGACAAGGGCGGCTCTATCGGTCCCTTCGCAGGGTCCGTTCCGCGACCGTGCGTGTGCGGAAGGGACTGCATGGCGTCGACGTGACAGCCTCTATCCACCCCAGCGCGAACGTCCCCCGCGACCTGAGCGCTGGTCGATACGCGTTTGTCGGCACTGAGTGCTGGATCGCGCCGCGTACTGTCATCGGCGACTACGTGATGCTCGCCCCGCGCGTCGCGATCGTGGGCGACGACCACCAGTGGGATGTCCCTGGCACCCCGGTGCAGTTCACGGAGCGACCAGAGCAGCACGTTACCCACATCGATCGGGACGCTTGGCTCGGCTACGGCGCCATCGTGATGCGTGGCGTGCACGTCGGCGAAGGTGCGGTCGTGGCCGCTGGGTCAGTGGTGACCCACGACGTGCCGCCCTACGAGATCTGGGCTGGTGTCCCTGCCAAGAAGCTGCGAGACCGGTTCACCACGGAGGACCAAACCGAACACATGCGCCAGCTAGACAGCGCACCCGCGACTCCGACTTTCGCTGGACCGCAGTGAGTCTCACGAACGCGGCCCGTAGGCTGCCCAAGGTACTCATCGTCGCTGGGTACTTCGACTGGTTCAGCGGCTATCAGGAAACAGCGCTGGCCCGCGCAATGGCGTCGCTCGCGGATACCTACGTCCTTGCAGGCGACCGCGTCAGTCCAATCTTCAGCGACGAGCAGCTGGAGCGGATCGGTCAGCAACGCCGCTACCCCGCGAATACGCGCGTCGAGCACGGGGTTACGGTGACCAGGCTCGCCACACGCGAGTTGCGCTCCATGGTCTGGGCACCAAGTGTTCCCCGAACGATCGCAGACGGCAACTTCGACGTCATCGTCCAGGTCATGCCTGGGCAGCTGTTCCCGGCGCTGGCGTCGCTCGCACGTAATGTGCGGCGGGTTGTCCTCTATGGCGATAACAAGGCGATGTATGCGGGTCTCCCACCGGCCGTTGCCGCTGCCAAGTTTGCTGTCTTCTGCGCCACTAAGGGCGCGCTGTACACGGCGGTTAACCTGCGCGCCGATCACGTTTACGGCTATACAAAGGACACCATCCGCAGACTACGAGCATTCCATCCCGGCACCACAATGACATTGTTTCCGCTCACCTACGACGAGAACAAGTTTTTCTACTCCCCGGAACTGCGCGAGTCGCGGCGTCACCAACTGGGTTTTCGCGAGGACGACGTCGTGATCCTCGGGGCCGGCAAGGTAAACGCGCAGAAGCGGCTCGACTTACTGGTTGACGCGTTCCACCAGGCTCGCGATGGCCTGCCGCAGCTTCGCTTGGTGCTCGCCGGCTTCGATGACGGGCCAGTGGCCCAATCTCTTCGCGACGATGTCGTACGGCGAGGAGTCGCCAACTTTGTCACGATCCTTCCATTCGTGGATTCGGACGAACTCAACGCGCTGTTCAACGCGTCGGACCTAGGCGTCTGGCCACGTATGCCAGCGGTTACAATTCAGCAAGCATTAGGCACCGGCCTTGATGTCCTCATCCCGAACAACGACTTCACAGATCACCTATTTTACAGCGACTTGCGGTCTCACGAGGTTCGTAATACAAGATCCGGGGAGCGCGACTCCGCACCACTCGCATCGTCCTTCAGCATGCTTGCCTCCGACCTGCCTCGCTCTGACACGGACCGTCAGACTGCCGCATATCTTGCTAAGTGCACAATATCGGCGCGAAGTTTGTGCCAGGCATTGCTCGAGAACGTGGTGGAACGGTCTTGAACGACGACCGCGTTGTGAAATTAGCCCAATTCGGTCATCTTCGATCTTTGGATTCTTGCCCCTGACTTCCCCTTTTTCTTTGTCGTCCTTACTATCGGTGGCAAAGCGAGACCAGCGCCGAGCATCAACCAGACGAGCCGGTTGCCGATTAGGTCACCTGATGTGAGGGCCGAACCAAATGCGAATATCCAGAGACCAAGCATTGCTTGGCCAACAAGGTCGTTGGCATGCGCTCTCAAACGTCGCCAGGATGTAATTAGCATGAGCAGCAGTCCTGCGAACGCAAGAATGCCTCCTTCTGCCGCCGTCTCCAGCAGGATGTCATGCGGGTACTGCACGACACCTTGAATCGGCGAGATGGAGTTCGGCGACAGATAATTGATAAGTTCCCCGTATCCCACGCCCAACGGGTGGGCGAACGCGAGGTTGAATGTATCCCTAGCGATCGCGAGCCGATAGATGTCCGACGCGCCGCCTCCGGCAGCGGTAAGTCGCTCGAGCGACGAACTGGGGGCAAACTGTAGGACGGCGACTACGCCAGCCACCCCAAGGACAATGAGCGTCAAAAAATTTGCAAAACGGCTCTTGGATGTGGTGGTCAGGAGCGAGACAAGCGCAATAGCGACTACAGCCGCCGCAAGAGGCCCTCGGCTCCCGGTCGAAACACTCGCCACGGCGCATATCAGTGCGCCACTCAGCGACACAAAGAGGCGCCATCCGCGCGTCCGGAACACGGCCAGAGCCAGCACGACGACGCCAATACATGCCACACGACCCATCGCGATCGGATTCGCGTCGTCAATCTGGAAACGCCCGCTCGTCGAAACGTCGGGCTTCCCTCCGACGAGGAGCCAGATAGAAACGCTGAGGGCGAGAAACACTGAAGCCCCAATAAAGGAGCGGCGCCGGCCACGTGTCTCCAACAGAACCATTGCCGCGATGATGACCAGCAGACAGATTGTGAAAAGTGCCTTAGTCTTGCTTACTGAATATGAATTATCTCGGGCGGTAACGAACAATGCTGGCACGAATAGGATGAAACCGGTAAAGCAGACTGTCCAGTTCCGTTGAAGACGGCACTTCCGACCAATGAACGCGCCGAGGGTCAAAATGAGACACACCACGAGACTCGCAAGCGTGAGGTCGACCGGCGACAAATTCTGAAGGGTCGTTACCTTCCAAAGGTTGATCGTCCCGAGAACCAACACGGCCGCGCCGATGAACATATCGGCTCCCGTCACCGGACGAGCCGTCTGACGCTCCATATCAGGAATCTCCCTCAGCTACTACGCGCGTCCGGTGCCCGAACTGTCGAGGTGGTGCGATCGATCCCACATGGTCGGGAATCCTCGCAATTGAAGCACGCATCGGTTTAGCGACCTCCCGACAGACTCGAGTAGAACGTCTTCACAAGACCATAGTTCTGGGGATCCCCATCGAGCGCTGACGGCCGCGTGGCGAGCAGGTTGAGGCGGTAGGCAACAACACCATCCACCGCCTTGCTGCCGACGAGGGCCTTTAGTTGCGGCAGTAGAGCACGCACGTAGTTGGCGTCGGCAGCTCCCGAGGCTCCTGCTTCCCGACTGAAGCGGGCACAGTAGAACATGACGGTCATCGAGAGCCTCGGTACGCGGCTGAAGGTCCCACTGCCCGTGGAAGAAAGGGTCCAAGTCGCCGAGGGGCCGACCATCAGGTCGCCCCCGCTCCGGATGCACTCACCACCCGGATTGAGTTGACAACGACGTCCACCGCACGCGTCGTTGCCGGTCGACTCACACGAACGGACACATCATGGACTCCGGCTCGCGTATGGTCGGGGATCGACGCATCCACGCGCGTGCCTGCAGCGGTCACCTCGTGACGTGCAGGCAGGACAGCGCCATCGAGTGTGACATTCAGCCCGTACGTCTCGGAGTCTCCGGGTGCCCGGTCGTCGGCATACGAGATCTCAAGCGTCCGTGCGCCACGTGGGAGCATCACCTGAGACTGGGCACTGACCGTGTCGTTCTGTGCCGGGTGCACTGCCGGCTCGAAAAGGGCTTGGAAGCAACTAGGCTCGCCCTCGCAGTCCGTCAGTTGGTGCACACGTTCTGCGGTTGACTGCAGCCCCCTGGCATCGGTTGAGTTCTGTGGCTGATGGCTTAGCTGTCCCGGTCCCGCAAAGGCGTAGATCACGCCGTCAACAACGGATCTGAGGTACGGAAGAGTGTGAGTCGGTCCGAATAGGTCCTGTCCATACATGAGCGCCAACATCGACATCCACGGGGCCTTGGCACGCGCATTGGCACGCATCGTCGCCAACGTCGAGTGCGTAAACAAGGGGCGGGACGACGCGGTGGTGAATCCTGGGCGCGAGAGATTGGCTGATAGGTCGTCGATCGCGATCGCTCGAATGTTCGGGTGAGTCGCGGCCACCTCCCCGATCGCGCTGAACCACGCCGGGTAGTTCCATCCGAACGGCTTGTAGAAGTTTTTGACTGATTCGGTCGGAGGGACCAAGTAGACAACGACATTCACTCCGCGCTTGGCGGCCGCATCCGCGAATGCTGGAAGCTGTTTCCACAACTCTGCACTAAGAGTCGCAGACGGCTGGGGAGGCACCTCGCTGACTCGTGGAAGCCTGTCCCAGATGAGGTAGTAGTAGGTGTTCGCGTGTGCCTCTACAACACGGTCGAGAGTTTGAGCGACATCGAGTCTGCCGGAGTTGTCGAAGATCGCACCCGAGTACAGCGCGCGCTCGAAACTCGGGGTCGCAGTCGGCGCGGAGGTCGAACTCGGAGAGCTCGTCGGCGTGCTGGTCGATTGCCATGGCCTGAGGAGGACGAGGACCAACGCGATCGCTGCCAGTACGGCTGCCCCTACGAGCCAGGTGGACCTCGGTGTACCAAAGACACGCTTCATCTATGAACTCTCTTCGATACGGGGTGTGAGCCACCAGCCAGGTGGTGGCCGGATGTGTTATGTCCAACGGCGTGCCAGGACATCAGCCACAAACAGGCGTAGCACATCGCCATTGCAGCACCGAGCAGCCACATCGTGACGGTTGCCGTGAAGCCGAGTCGATATCCGAGATACACCGCGCCACAGCTCGCAGCGAGACGGCCTATGTCCCAGACGAGTTGCTGCAGGTTCTTTCCCATGACAATGAGTGTCTGCGACAAAGGTGACGCCACCATCTGCACGACCAGTCCTACGGCCAGTGCTTGGGCGTACATCCCGCTGGTCTCCCACCGGTGGCCCAGCACCACTGAGAACGCAAGGGGCCCGAAAAGCATGACGACGACCGCAATGATGACACCGACCACAGCAAGGCGTTTCGAGGTGCGCACGAACAACGTCGAGAGCTGATTGCTGGACGTCCGTTTCGCTTCGCCGAATTCACCGAGGTAAACTTGTGCGAGGGTGGTTCCGACGAGAGCAATCGGCAGCGCCAGTATCCGCTGGGTCATACCAAGCCAACCGGACACCTCGACGCCGAAAAGCGCAGAGGCCAACAGAACCGGCGCCTGCAAGCCGAGCGAATTGAGCAGGCCGGCGGGTGCGAGCAATAACGGGAAGGTTCGGAACCGCTGCAGGATCTGCTGTCCGGAGGCGTAGACGGTGGACTTGCCCTTGCGCTTGGTGCGGACGCTGACGGCCAGAGTCACGACTCCGACGCCCTGACCGACAGCGAGGCCGAGCGCGAGCCCCTGAGCGCCGAGCCCGCCGATCCCGGCAGCAATCTGGGCCGCCACGGTCGCCGCCGCCTGTAGCAGGCTGCGGCGCGCTATCGCGCCATACTCTTTCTGTCGGATCGCAAGCTGGTTCAGCACCGCGAAAGCCCCGACTTCCGCCGCGACCACCGGTACCCATGGGACCAGGGACGCAACGGTGGTGCCCTGCCCGAGCGCGGAAGCGATCGCATCACGGGCGTACCACGTGATGACCAGTCCGGCAACCCCGAAGATCGCGCAGATCCGCAGTGCGAGCCGAGCGACGTCGCGAGCCATTCCCTCCCTCAAGGGCAACGGAATGGCGAGTTCGAGCCGCAGACCCGCAACCGTGCCGAGCGGCATGATGGCCGCGTTGATGACCGCGAAGGGGCCGTACTGAGCCGGGGGAAACAGCCGACCCAGGATCGGAGAAGCCAGCAGGGCGACCAATTGACCACCGGCGACGCCGCTCATCAGGGCAAGCAAACCCCGTCGCGCCGGCGACCAGTGGGCGATGCGATCCAGCACAGGTTTAACTGACGCTCTCCAGAGACATCGTCAGTCCCCGACGCGCAGATTCGATGCACGCGAAAGCCGTGCGCACCGTGGACAGACCCTGCGCGAGTGTGACGATGTCGGCGGGCTTGCCGAGGACCGCATCCCGGAAATTCTCGTGCTCGACCCGCAGCGGCTCCGGCTTCGCGATCGCGTAGCGCACGATGTCGCCCTCGGACACACCGCGGAAGCGGCTGATGTCGTCCCAGGTCGTCTCGACCTGGCCGTTGGCGTAGTAGGTGAGGTCGGCGGTCAGCGTGTCTGCGACGAAGGTGCCCTTCTCCCCCGTGATGACCGTCGTCCGCTCCTTCAGCGGCGACAGCCAGTTCACCAGGTGGTTGGTGACGGTTCCCTCGGACAGCTGTCCGACGACGGCGACCAGATCCTCGTGCTCGCGGCCCGACTTGTGCGCCGTGCGCGCCGAGACCGACACGTAGTCCTGCTGGGTCACCCAGGCAGTGAGATCAATGTCGTGCGTGCCAAGGTCCATCACGACACCGACATCCGCGATGCGCCCCGGGAACGGGCCCTGACGACGGGTCACTACCTGGTAGACGTCGCCGAGCTCACCGGCCTCGATGCGGGCCCGCGCGGCTTGGAGTGCCGGGTTGTAGCGCTCGATGTGCCCCACCCCGCCGATGAGGCCCTTGCAGCTGAAGGCCTTCGCCAGTCGCTCGGCCGACTCGACGCTCTCGGCCAGCGGCTTCTCGATGATTGCGTGCACGCCGGCCTCGGCGAGGGCCAAACCCACTGGCTCGTGGAAGGCGGTCGGCACCGCGACCATGCAGTAGTCGAGGCCCTTGGCGATCAGTTCGTCCACGGTCCCGAGGACTTCGCGCCCGCCTGCCGCACCGAACTTGTCGCCGCCGGGATCGGCAACCGCGACAAGGTCGACCCCTCGAGACTGCTGAGCACGCGGGCGTGGTGGCGGCCCATCATGCCGAGACCGATCAAACCCGCTCGCAGATTCGCCATCGTCACGCACCAGCTTTCGCGAGCGAGTTGACCGCGCTGACAATGCGATCCAGGTCCGCCTCGGACAACGATGGGTGGACCGGCAGCGACAGGCACTCGGCCGCGGCCTTGGCCGTCTCCGGCAGGTCGACGTCGACCTGGAAGGGCTTCAGCTGGTGGTTGGGCACCGGGTAGAACATGCCCGATCCGATGTTGTGCTCCTCGCGCAGTGCCTTTGCGAAGCCGTCTCGGTCGTGCGGGACGCGAATCGTGTATTGGTGGTAGACGTGCACCGCACCGTTCGCGACCGGTGGCGGTGTCACGCCCTCCAGGCGAGTTGACAGATGTGCCGCGTTCTCCTGGCGCTGCTTGGTCCAGCCGTCGACCTTGGTCAGCTGCACCCGGCCGATCGCCGCGTGGATGTCGGTCATCCGGTTGTTCAGGCCCACGACCTCATTGTGGTACTGCTGCTGCATGCCCTGGTTGCGGTAGAGGCGCAGCAACCGCTCGGTCTCCGGGTCGGCCGCACTCACCATGCCGCCCTCACCGGAGGTCATGTTCTTTGTCGGGTAGAGCGAGAACATCGCGAACTGCCCGAAGGCTCCGACCGGTGTGCCATTGAGTGACGCTCCGTGCGCCTGCGCTGCATCCTCGAAGACCTTCAGGTCATGTTTGCGCGCAACCTGGAGCAGCTCCTCCATCTTGGCAGGATGCCCGTAGAGGTGGACCGGCATGATCGCCACCGTCTTGTCGGTGATCGCAGCCTCCACCGCCCCTGGGTCGAGGCAGAAGTCGTCCGCGCTGATGTCGGCGAAGACCGGCGTCGCACCGGTGAGTGCCACCGAGTTGGCGGTGGCGGCAAAGGTGAAGGACGGGACGATCACCTCATCGCCGGGCTTCACCCCCGCGGCGAGCAGCCCGAGGTGCAATCCGGAAGTGCCGGAATTGACTGCGACACAGGCGCGCCCGAGCCCGAAGTGCTCGGCGAACTCTTCCTCGAACGCCTTGACCTCCGGTCCCTGCGCAAGCATGCCGCTGCGCATGACGCGGTCGACCGCCGCGCGCTCCTCGTCGCCGATGATCGGCTTTGCGGGTGGGATGAAGTCGTTCATGATGCTGGTGTCTCCGTCAGAGTCTCGTTGTGTTCGATGTAGGTTTCGCCGGTGCGCGGGCAGCGCCAGCTGTGCTCATCCACTCGCTCCAGTGGCTCCCCCGCTCGGCCCACCCAGCGGATGCGGCGTGCGGGCACGCCTGCTACCAGTGCGAAGTCGGGCACGTCCGAGATGACGACGGCGCCGGCGGCGACCATCGCCCATCGGCCGATCGTCACGGGTGCGACGCACACGGCGCGCGCCCCGATCGATGCACCGGTGCGGCAGGTCACTCCCACAGCCTCCCAGTCGTCACCGCGCTTGAGCGGGCCGTCGGGGCTGATCGAGCGAGGGTAGTGGTCATTGGTGAAAACCGCTGCTGGGCCGACGAATACGCCGTCTTCCAGCACCGCCGGCTCGTAGACGAGGGCGTAGTTCTGCAGCTTGCAGGAGTCACCCATACGCACGCCGGTGCCGACGTACGCTCCACGGCCGACGATGCAGTCCCTACCCAGCACGGCATCCTCGCGCACCTGCGCAAGATGCCAGATGGACGAACCGTCCCCGATCTGCGCACTGGGCGCGACGTCGGCCGAATCGACGATCCGCGCTGTCACGCCTGCGCCTGCTCGGGCGCCTTGCCGACGACAAGAAATGCCGTGTCCGGGAAACTCGCGCGGTCCAGGATCTTGCGGCCGTCCACGACCACCGTCGCACCGGGCACGTCGTCGGCACTCAGTCCGGCATACGCCGCATGGTCCGCCTGCACGATCACGACGTCCGTCGGCGAGCCCAATTCATAAGCGTCCCAACCGAACCCGGCGAGTTCGTCGTCCGAATACATCGGATCGTGCACCTTCACCACGGCGCCCGCCTGGCGGAGCGCATCGACGGTGCCGAAGATCCCGGAGAAGGCCGTCTCCTTCACACCGCCTCGGTACGAAGCACCGAGCACCGCGACGGTCTTTCCCGTGAGGCTGCCGCCCGCGGCACCCGCCGCGAGCCCGACGGTGTAGGCCGGCATCGCAGCATTCGCCTCGCGCGCGGCGCGGACCACAGTCGCGTCGGGGTCGTTCCACAGGTAGAGCCGCGGGTAGACCGGGATGCAGTGACCGCCGACGGCGATGCCCGGGCGATGGATGTGGCTGTAGGGCTGGGAGTTGCTGGCTTCGATGACCTGATAGACGTCGATGCCGTTCTTGGCGGCGAACCTGCCGAACTGGTTGGCGAGGCCGATGTTCACGTCGCGGTAGGTGGTCTCAGCCAGCTTCGCCATCTCGGCCGCTTCGGCGGACCCGAGGTCCCACACGCCGTTGCCACGCTCGAGGTCGGGTCGTTCGTCGAATTGCAGCACCTGCTCGTAGAACGCGGTGGCCGCCTTCCCGCCGTCGTCGCTGAGACCGCCGACGAGCTTCGGGTATTTGCGCAGGTCGGCGAAGACCCGGCCGGTGAGCACCCGCTCCGGCGAGAAGACCAGGTGGAAGTCGGTGCCTTCGGTGAGTCCGGAGCCCTGCTCCAGTTTCGGCTTCCAGCGCGTGCGCGTCGTCCCGACCGGCAGCGTCGTCTCGTAGATCACGAGCGTGCCCGTCGTCAGACCGCGCGCGATGTCATCGGTTGCACTGTCCATCCAGCCGAAGTCGGGGCGCGCCCCGTCGTCGACGAACAGGGGCACCACGACCACGACGGCGTCGCTATTGGAGACTGCTGTGGTGGTGTCCGTGGTGGCGGTCAGCTGCCCTGCCGACACGACCTCTGCGAGGTACTCCTGCAGGTGCTCCTCGCCGGGAAATGGTTCATTCCCGTCGTTCACTTGGTCCACCACTCGCTGGCTGACGTCTGCGCCGAACACTTGGTGACCGGATCGCGCGAATTGGACAGCGAGAGGTAAACCGATTTTACCCAGCCCGACAACCGTGATTTTCACTCAGATGGCTCCATATCTCATACTCCCGCGGACACATTAGCTGGTGCCGCTCGTATTCCCGCACTCAGTCTTCGATAGTGGCCGAGCGGCCGGCCATCAGCGACTGACGGCGACCTCGTGTGCGGAGCGCACGATGCGCGGAAGGACCTCGCCCACCTGCGCTGCCATGGACGCAAAGACACTGTCGTCCTGACGGAACGGGTCGACGATGCCGGAGTCCTCGGCGACGCGTGCGCCGACCTCGCCGCGCGCGGACTGGGCGCGGGCGGCCAGCTTGACGACCAGCGGCGCTCCGGACGACTCGAGGAAGGATGCGTGCCGCAGGTCCGCCGCCGCGACCAGATCACTGAAGTCGTCGACAGCGTGCGTGTAGCGCAACGCCTTCGGCTCGAGCTGGACCACCTCGCGCCGGTGCTCGCGCGTCGCGGTCAGCACCAGATCGGCTTCGGCCAGCATGACGGGAGTCAGCTGCCGCGAGACGAAGTCGTCGGTGCCGATGCCGGCGTCCTTCAGCAGGCGTGCCGACCCCGGGTCCATGGGCTTACTGACCAGCGCACGGGTGCCTGCGCTGGACACCTCGACGTCGAGGCCGCGCATCCCGACCGTGAGCAACCGCTCGATGTAGGGCGACCGGCATACATTGCCGGTGCACACCACCAAGATCCGTCCACCTGCGCTCACCGGCTCAATGTAACCGAGGCCAGTTGAGGCCGCGGTCTCGATACACCTCCCCCGCTTCGCTCCTCCGGCACTCGACCACCTTGGTTTCGCTCACCGGGGCATCGTCACGAAGCCCTGGTGTGCGCCCGACCCGAATAGAGGTGTGTCACCGCAGTGACCACCGGCGGCAGGGCATCGTCGATCTGCTGCTGCATCTGTTTGAAGGCGCGGTTGCCCTGACCGAACGGATCCACGATGTCCGCCTTGTCCGCCGACCGCGGGGTGATGCGCCCGAGGTGCCGCGCTGCGCCGCTGACCAGCAACCCCAGGGGTGACAGGTCCGGCGGATCCATGAACGACGGCTGCAATTGCGCGAAGTCCAACTGCGCGACGATGTCGCTGAAGTCGATCAACGCGAAGGTCTTGCGCAGCCCACTCGTCTCCATGCGCACGACCTGGGTGCGCTGACTGCGGGTCGCCGTCAGGATCAACGTGGACTCCCGCACCAGATCGGCGGTCACCTGCCGAGCCGCGAAACCGTCGGCGTCGATGCCGCCGGCTGCGAGCAACTCGTCAGCGCCGGGATCGACCGGCTCCCCGACCAGCGCCTCGGTGCCTGCGCTGCCGATCCGCACCCAATCGGCGAGCGCGTCTCGCAGCGTGAATTCGACGTACGGAGAACGACATACATTCCCGGTGCACACGACGAGGATGAGATCAGGCAACATGACTCCAGCTTGGCACCGCCGCCTGCAACGCTCCTGAGAAATTGCTCTCAGTGGCTGTGCTCAGTGGGCGCTGATCGGCTCAGTCGGTCACCAGTGCGCGTAGAGGTCCGCGGCCGAGATGACGTCGTGCGCGGCACCCACGAGGCGCGGCAGGACCGCTCCGACCTGCTGTGCCATCGCGGCATACTCACGGCCACGCTTCTGGTACGGGTCCACGATCGCGGCGTCAACCGCACGACGCGCTGTGACTTCGCCGCGGCCGGTGATGGCGCGCGCTGCCAATTTGCCAACCCGGGTTGCGTTCGCGGCTTCCGTGATCGTCGGGTTGCCCAGGTCGGCGCCGGCGACCAGGTCACCGAAATCGATGAGGGCGTGGGTGTAGCGCAGCGCCTTTGGCTCCAATCGCACGACTTCGCGACGGATCTCGCGCGTCGCAGTCAGCACCAGATCGGCATCCCACAACATCTCGGCCGTGAGTTGCCGTGCGACGAAATCGCCGGGCTCGATGCCTGCTTTCCTCAGCAGCCGCGCTGAGTCATCCTGCATGCCCTGACCGGCCAGCGCGGCGGTGCCTGCGCTGGACACGTCGACGTCCAAGTCGCGCAAGCGGGCCGCGAGCAACCGCTCGATGTATGGCGATTGGCAGACATTCCCCCTACACACCACCAAAATCCGCCCAGCGTCCTTCAATGTCCCCACCCTTCCCAGTGAATCGCTCTATGAACTCTCACGGGGGGCCGTCACCAAACCTCGACCAAGCCCTTCCGCAGACGCGCAGAAGGGCACGAAAAAGCAGCAGGAGGAAGAGGCAGAGACCGAAGAGCTGAAACTAGGCCCAATGGTAATGCTTCGGCAAAGATCAAGTAAAGCCGTCGACGCCAACCTCGGGAGAACTCGCGGACTTTCTTCACCGCTGCAAGATCGTGCCGGTAGTGGCGACCACCGTGCCCGGACGAACGCGGCTCAGCAGCTGACGGCAACCTCGTGGGCGGCACGGACAATCCGCGGGAGCACTTCGCCGACCTGTTGTGCCATCAACATGAAGACACTGTCCGGTTGCCGGAACGGGTCCACGATCCCGGAGTCCTCCGCCACGCGGGCGGCGACCTCGCCGCGCGCGGACTGGGCGCGCGAAGCCAGCTTGGCGATCATCGGTGCGCCCTGCGACTCGAGGAAGGATGCGTTCCGCAGGTCCGCCGCCGCGACCAGATCACTGAAGTCGTCGACAGCGTGCGTGTAGCGCAACGCCTTCGGCTCGAGCTGGACCACCTCGCGCCGGTGCTCGCGCGTCGCAGTCAGCACCAGATCGGCCTCGGCCAGCATCGCGGGAGTCAGCTGCCGCGCGACGAAGTCGTCGGTGCCGATGCCGGCGTCCTTCAGCAGGCGTGCCGATCCCTGGTCCATGGGCTTACCGGCCAGCGCACGGGTGCCTGCGCTGGACACCCCGACGTCGAGGCCGCGCATCCCGACCGTGAGCAACCGCTCGATGTAGGGCGACCGGCATACATTGCCGGTGCACACGATCAGGATCCTGCCCTGCTCGTTGGTCACGTCATCTCCTTCACGGCTGCGCCGGGCCTGGTGAACACCGCCGGTTTTTTGTGAACTTGATCGGTCGCAGCATTTTGCCTAGCCGCGCCAATCATGCGAACCTTACCCTTTCTTTACCCACCGTCGGAGCCGGTCGGGTACCACGCACGGAAACCCACTGGGAGAGGGCTTGATGACTGACACGGACCCGCGGTCCCCGTCCGATGCGCGGCACTCACGTGCGCTCCCTTTCAATGTCCGCGTCGGCACCGAAACGCGAGATGTCAGCTCAGTTGAGGCATCCATCCGAAGGCACGGCCGCACATTTCTCGACCGCACCTTTACGGCACAGGAGATTCACACGTGCGGCGGTTACGACACAGAGCCACATCTGCTCGCAGCCAGGCTCGCCGGACGCTTCTGTGCGAAGGAAGCCGCTCTGAAGATGTTGCGTCCGACGGCGATCATGCCCGAGTGGCTCGACATGGAGGTCGTCGGTGTGCCCGGTGGATGGCTCAGGCTGAACCTGACCGGAATCGCACTGCAAATCGCTGAGGAGCGTGGGATCGGCGACGTGCAAGTGTCGATCTCACAGGACGGAAGCGTCGCGGTCGCGACGGTCATCGGCGTCGAGCGCTCGCTGGACGAAGCTGGTTGACCAGCGGCGGTCGCTCGCTCAGTGGTCGCAGGCCACCAGATACTCCGCGAGAGCCGCGTCCCAACGCCGAACTGCCGGGCCGGCGTCGTGTCGCAGCACGCTCAACGCCGGGCGGGGTGCCGGCCGCGGGAAATCCGCTGTCGTGCAGGGCTTCACGCGCTCCGGGTCCCACCCGGACAACCGGAAGATCTCCCGGGTGAAGCCGCACCATGTCGTCGTCCCGTCCGACGTGCCGTGGTAGTAGCCGCCGGGCTTCCCCGAGGTGACGAGCTCGACGACATACGCCGCCAGATCCTTGGTCCAGGTGGGCTGACCGATCTGGTCATCGACCACGTTCAGGGTGTCGTGCTGACCGGCCAGGCGTTGCATCGTCTTGACGAAGTTGGGGCCGTGCTCGCCATACAGCCAGGCAGTGCGCACGATCAGCGCGTCCGGGTTCGTGGTCCGGATGGCCCACTCCCCCGCCGCCTTGGTGCGCCCGTAGGCCGACCGCGGCGCCTGCGGGTGATCCGGCGCGTAGGGCTCAGTGGCGGTGCCGTCGAAGACGTAGTCGGTGGAGATGTGCACCATCCGGGCGCCGGTCTCCGCTGCGACGAGTGCGACGTTGCGAGCGCCGGTCGCGTTGATGGCGAAGGCTTCCGGCTCATGGGATTCCGCGTCATCGACCGCAGTCCACGCCGCCGCGTTGACCACGACATCGAAGTCCCGCATCGTGTCGCGCACCGCATCAAGAGACCGGATGTCGCACTCGGCCGAGCCGACTGCGACGACGTCTTCGCCGCGTTCCTGCAACAGCAAAACCAGGTCGGTGCCGAACATGCCGCGGCCACCGGTCACCAACCAGCGCATCAGCTGATCACCGATTGGCCGGTGTATTTCGCTTCCGCTGCGGCCTTCTGCGGGCGCCACCAGGCTTCGTTGGCGCGATACCAGTCGATGGTCGCGGCCAGGCCGGCGTCGAAGTCGGCGAACTCCGGTGCCCAGCCAAGCTTTTCGCGCAACATGGTCGAGTCGATCGCGTAGCGCCGATCGTGTCCCGCCCGATCGGTGACGTGGTCGTAGTCGTGAGCGTCCTTGCCCATGCCGGTCAGGATCTGCTCGATGACCTCTTTGTTGTTCTTCTCACCGTTGGCTCCGATGAGATAGGTCTGCCCGATCTCGCCGCGCTCCAGGATCGTCCAGACCGCGCGATTGTGGTCATCGACATGGATCCAGTCACGCACGTTGAGCCCATCGCCATACAGCTTGGGGCGGACGCCGTCGATGATGTTGGTGATCTGCCGCGGGATGAACTTCTCGACGTGCTGGCGCGGGCCGTAGTTGTTGGAGCAGTTGCTGATCGTCGCGCGCACCCCGAAGGAGCGCACCCAGGCGCGGACCATCAGGTCGCTGCCGGCCTTGGTCGAGGAGTAGGGACTACTCGGGTTGTATGGCGTGGCCTCGGTGAAACGCCCCGGATCGTCGAGCTCGAGATCGCCATACACCTCGTCGGTCGAGATGTGGTGGTAGCGCACTTCGTGCTTACGGACCGCTTCCAGCAGGGTGAACGTGCCGATCAGGTTGGTGCGCACGAACGGCGACGGGTCGGCGAGCGAATTGTCGTTGTGCGACTCGGCGGCGAAGTGCACGACCGCATCGGCGTCGGCCACCAGCCGGTCCACCACCTCAGCGTCCGCGACGTCGCCCTCGACGATCTCGATTCTGTCCTCGAGACCGGCCAGCGACGCACGGTCTCCGGCATACGTGAACGCATCCAGCACCGTCTGCTGCACGTCGGGCCGCGTCGCCGCGGTCAGGTGCACGAAGTTGCTGCCGATGAAGCCGGCTCCGCCGGTGACCAGGATGCGCATGTTCGGAATGCTAACCGGGCGTGCGACCGGCCGGCCGGGTGTGACCCCGACCGGCCGGCGCGTGTCGACCAAGTGCCCGATTAACCTGCCAGGGAAAGGCAATCGCTCGGCACACCGGTCGGCACGTCATAGACAGCCGCCCCCGCCTGCTGCCACCAGATCGCGTTGCGCTGCACCTGGTCACCGGCCAGTTGTGGACTGGTAGCGAAAAGCGCCAGATCTGGATGATTGCTCATGCCGGCGGCGTAGACGACCGTCGACGCAAGCGTGGGGTCCGCCGCCAGGCCGGCGAGATCTACATGATCGGGGACGCCACCGATGCGCGCGAGCGCGACCAACATGTCGCCCCGCGAATCAGGAACCGTCTCGAGCAGATCGACCAGTTGGTCCCGTTGCCCGGGGACCGCCAGATAACCCAGCGCATGTCCGGCGGCCTCCGCCGCATAAGGACCTGACGGCGTCCGTACCTGCTCCAGCGCGACCTTGACGATGATCCCGCGGTAAGGACTGACACCGAGCAGCGTGGACGAGTGGTGCCTGCGCTCGAGGAAGTCCGGCGACAGCGCCTCCCGGAGCAGCCGGTCGAGCATCGGGTCGTCCAGACCCGACTCCTGCAACGCGGCGGACCGGTAGGTGCTCAGGGCGGTCGGGCTCTGCACCCGGGCCCCGGCGGCCGTTGGTGCCGGGTAGTACCCGAGCCGCGTAACTACCCGCTGTGTCAGATCGGCCGAAATACGTTGTGCCACATGGAATGCAGGCTCACCACGCTCCGGCCCGTCTGTTGCCGCGTCCAGCACTACTCTCACGATCGCCGGCATGAAGGCCGCAGGCATCCGGCCGTTGCAGATCTGGGCGAGCATCGCGTACGCCGCACCCCACAGCTGCTCACCCTCGGAGTGCGCGAAGTGCTCGACCACCCAGTGCAGCAGCTCCGGATCTCGACTGTTACCCAAGACCGGGATCACCTTGGACACCGACTGCGCGCCGGGCTCCGCGATCGCCCTTGCCACGACATCCAGCACGACACGGCCCGTTGCCCGGTCGGTCAGCAGCAGGTCGAGGGCGTAGGACCGCGTGGTGTACGCATGACGCACCGCACGCATCGTTTCTGAGACCAGTTGCTCCACCCAGCAGTGCAACATCGACGGTGGCACCAGTGGACCGTCCGGCCGGGTCAGGGCGTCCGCGAGATGGATCCAATCCGTGCCGGCCATTGAACCCGCAGCCATCGACTCCTCCCACTCGCCCAGCGCATCACTCAACGCTGTCCGGGACACGTTCTGCGGCCCTTCCGGGGCGAGCGCCGGACCGAATGCCCGATCGATGCCTAGGCACACCCCGAGCAGGCTCCCCGCTGGCAGGTCGAGGGTCTTCTCGTAGGCCAGCACGACTGCCGTGGGAACAGGCTCCACACCGGTCTCGTAACGGCACAGTGTGCTCGGCCCGAGCGCACACCCCTGTGCACGCAACATCTCGACGAAACGGCCCGCCGGGCCGGGCACGGCGGCCAGCCGGCTCAGCCGCAGCAGCCAGGCGATGCGCCCCCGCGCATCGACTTTCACACCGCGCAGTGGCGTAGTGTCCTCGGGGATCACGACCGGGCGTCCGCGGCCGGGCACCCAGGTCATCGCCGTGCTCCACTCGCGAAGACGCGCCCGTCGCGCGCGCTGAAGCCGCCGACAGGAGCGCCGTTGATCCGATCTCGAACCCGCGGCGCAGTCTCGCGAGATGGATGATCGCGTAGCACCGCTTCCAGGAGCTCGGGAGCCAGCGAGCTGTGCGGACCGAACCCGGCGCGCACATCGAGCACGAGGGGCTCGCCGCCCTCTCTGCTACGCAACGACACCTCGGCCGGCCCGGTCAAGCCGAGTGCCCGCACCGCGGCTTGGGCGACGCGTTCGACCTCCGGCATTGTGTGCTGGGCGATGGTGTACTTTGCGCCGATCTCGCCGCCGTCGAGAATCGCTTCCTCGAGCACGATCGTCAGCCGGCCCTTGCCGTCCAGCGGTCGATAGACGACGGCCTTGTATGTCGTGCCAGGCACGAACTCCTGCACCAGCAGATCGTCACCGACCGAAGCCCAGTCGACCTCGGAGGGGTGGTCCACCAGCACGGTTGGCTGGTCGCCGTCGACCCAGCGGGAACGCAACATCAGCGCACCGCTCACGATCGACTCAGACTTCGTGGGGTGGGCGAAGTCACTCGGGACTCCGAAGTCCGGCACCCCGATGCCGTGTGACCAGAGGGCCCAGGCGGTCATCAGCCGGTCCTGCGCGGTGGCCGTCGGTCCCGGCCCCGCCACCACAACGTCGACGCGATTGCCGAACGCCATGCGGCCGGATGAGATCGCCGACAGGTCAACGGAATTGGCCGGTATGACGAGGTCGATGTGCTCGGTGCGGATCAACCGGGCAAGCGCGGGCATCAAGCCCGGCATACCGTCCGCCACATGACACGTAGCCGACGGAATGTCCATCGGGCGGGTGTCGAAGCAATGCACTTGAAACCCACGCGCAATCAGCTGCTGCGCTAATGACTTGCCGGCTACGCCCGCAGCCCCCGTGACAAGGACGGAGCGACGCACCCTCGCGCCCTGCGCCTTGTCGAGCTCCGCGAACGACCGACTCTGCTGAACTATGGATGACATCTACTACCCCTGGCGGCTGTGCTGACGAAACGAGTAACGCCGCAGGCCCAAAGCGGAGGGGGCGGACAAGCAAACTGCGACGCGCTACAACCTGGGGTGCGTCGCGGTCATCTACGGGTCGGAGCGCTGCCCGACCTGACATCTGGACTTCTACAGGTAACGTTTACGCAACGTACTCGTTTAAGGTTTCTAGAACAAGCCTTTACGCAAAATTTACTATTTTTGTGGTTTGCTTCGCCTTTACAGAACTCATGTTCCCGCTGATTGCAACGCCTGTCGCCTTCTTGCGATGCTCCGCAGCCGACGCAAGACGCCGGCGACGGACGGCCGCGCGGCACGCGACGAGCGTCCCAGCCTCCACTCGACCCGTCGTCTCTACGACTTTTTGCAGTGCCCTCAGCTGTTGCGCAATACGTCGGCGCAATCTCCACCCCGTCCCTAATGTCCGAAGTCGTGCGCCACGCCTCCAGTGGCGGCGCCGTGGGGAAGGAGCGAGGGGTGTCGTCAAGAGCGGAGTTCACGGTCGCCCACGAGCCGCTGGGACGTATACAGCTGCACGGTGTCGATCTCACGAGCATCGGGCCGGTGGGTACCGCGCCGCAGGTCGCTGGCGAGGCAGCGTCGGTTGCCGTTCCGGTCGCGATGGGCGAGCAATTCACAGCCACCGGCTCGCCCGGCTGGGCAATCGCATACCGGAAGCGAGCCGTGTTGACCGACGCGCTCACCGCCTTGTGCGTCGCCATCGTCGCGACGAGGATCGCCGGAATCACACCAGAGTGGAACCGGCCGGTGGCTCTCTTTTACCTCGGGACCACGATCACCGCCCCGCTCCTGTGGCCCGTGATGATCGCCCTGGGGCGCGGCTACGATCGCAAGCATCTCGCAACCGGCACCGGGGAGTTCCGCGCCATCGTCTCAGCTGCGGTCCGCTTGCTCGCCATCACTGGACTGTTGTCCTATGCGACATACAGCGGACGTCCGTTGTTGTCCCGGTATGCCGTGCTTTTCTTCTTCACTGTGCTACCGACGGTCTCGTTGCTGCTGCGGCACGAGCAACGACGGCGCATCTACCGGCGGAGAGCCGACGGCCATGCAAGCAGCCGGACCCTGGTTGTCGGACATGACGACGCCGTCAACCATCTCCTCGCCGAGTTGGAGCGTGACCCGGGACATGGCCTCGCTGCCTCGGCGTCCTGCAGGCTTCCGCGCCACCTACTGTCCGACCCGGTTGAGCACGTCATGGAGCAGATCACGCTGACTCGTCCTGACGTTGTCATCCTGACCTCACCTTCGGGCCTTGCACCGAGCGCAGTTCGACGGTTGTCCTGGCTCCTCGAGGACGAAGACGTCGACCTCATGGTGTCCCCGGGCCTGCTTGACGTCGTCGGCCCGAGGCTGTCGATCCGTCCGGCGGCCGGCCTCCCCTGCTCCAAATGGAAAGACCCGGAATCCACGGCCTTCGCGCGAAGTACAAGTCGGTCTTCGACCGGATCGGGGCCACGCTTCTCCTGATTGTTGCTCTGCCCATCATGCTGGTGATCGCGGCGCTGGTCCGTCTTGACTCCCCGGCAAGGTGCTGTTTCGACAGCAGCGGATCGGCGTGCGAGGCGAGCCATTCGAGATGCTGAAGTTCCGCTCGATGGTCCCCCACGCGGAGAGCCTGCTCGACAGCGTGCGGGCCACGCAGGACGACGGCAACGGTCGGCTCTTCAAGAGCCACCTGGACCCCAGGATCACCCGGGTCGGCCGAGTCCTTCGCAGGTTCTCGCTGGACGAATTGCCACAACTGGTCAATGTCGTCCGCGGCGAGATGTCGCTGGTTGGCCCTCGTCCGCCGCTGCAGAGCGAGGTCGATGGATACGAGACCGACGTGATCCGTCGCCTGCATGTCAAGCCCGGGCTGACCGGCCTGTGGCAGGTGAGCGGTCGCAGTGACCTGTCCTGGGAGGACTCGGTCCGGTTGGACCTCAGCTACGTCGACAACTGGTCGATTCTGCTGGATCTGCAGATCTTGTGGCGGACCGTACGCGCGGTGACCAAGCCGGAAGGCGCCTACTGATGACCAAGACTGCCGACATCTTCCCGACGCCCAGTCGCCACAACCTGTCGCTCGCGGACAGTCCGTTCGTGCTTCGGGTCGGCATCGACGTGCAGACCGTGTCGGCCGTCGCCGACTCCATCCAGCGCCACGGACGACGCTATCTCGATCGGGTGTTCAGCCCACAGGAGGTCGAGACGTGTGGCGGGTATGACGCCGAGCCGCATGAGCTCGCTCCGGGCCTGACGGCACGGTTCTGCGCGAAGGAGGCTGTGCTGAAAGCACTACGCCCCCTCAACATCATCCCGGAGTGGCGCGACATCGAGCTGGTCCGGATGCCCGGCGGCTGGGTTGGTGTGAACCTCGTTCGTGGCGCCAAGACGCTCGCGGAGGAGAACCACCTGCTCAACTTCGAGATCTCCATGTCGCACGACAACGACATCGCCATGGCAACTGCAGTTGCCATCGGCTTTCGACAGCCGGAGGACGAGTCATGACTCTGGGGAGGACACAGCAATGGAAGCGCGCATCAAGTCTGTCCTGACGGCTTACGGCACGGCGCCGCCGTTCCGGTGGTCATGACGCTGCTCGCCGAAATGGCCGATAGGCCCTTCACTGCCGCATTGGTCGGGTCGTGAACGCGGGGACCGATCTGCTCACCGGCGCCTGTTGGGAGTGCGCCCCTGCGGATGTGGGGTCGGCCGCCGCCCCGGAGACGGGATGGATTCCCGCGCCGGTGCCCGGAACCGCCGTGCAGGCACTGCAGCTTGCCGGGGACCCTGGGGCCCTGATGCGCAACTACGACGGCGAAGACTGGTGGTGGCGTTGTGAATTCAAGGTGCAGAAGGCAGGGCGGCACACCCTGACGTCCGGTGGAGTGGCGACCTACGCAGAGCTGCTGGTGGACGAAGAGGCGGTCATCGACACCTGCAACATGTTCGTCGGTCACCGGATCGTGTTGAACCTCGGCAAGGGTCCGCACACGCTGCTGGTGCACTGCCGCTCGCTGCAACCCATCCTTGACCGGCGTCATCCGCGGCCGCGCTGGGAGAGCCCCGACCTGGAGCACCAGAACCTGCGCTGGATCCGCACCTCACTGCTCGGCCGGCAGGTGGGTGGGGTGCCGACTCCCGCTCCCGTCGGGCCGTGGCGGCCGCTGACCCTTCGCCGCTCCGACGCCGTGGACGTCCGGACGACTCGGCTGCGCGCCGACTGCGCGGTGGACGGGTCGGGAACGGTCGAGGTGACCGCCGAACTCACCGGCTTCTCACACGCCGTCCCCATCGAGATCCGGGTCGGCGACATCACCGCGCCGTGTCAAGTCACCAGACAGCGGGGCGTTGTCACCTTGCGCGCACGGGTTCACCTCCCGCGGGTCGAACGCTGGTGGCCGCACACCCACGGTCGGCAGCCGCTGTACGACGTCACCGTCGAGGCCGGGGACCTGCAACTGACAGTGGCCCGGGTGGGGTTCCGCACCATCTCCGTCGATCGCACCGACGGCGCATTCACCTTGCTGGTCAACGACATTCCGATCTTCGCGCGCGGCGTGTGCTGGTCGCCCACAGACCCGATATCGCTCCAGGACGGGCCGCTGCGTCAGCACCTGGAGACCCTGCGCGACGGCGCACACAACATCGTCCGGATCCGTGGCACCGGGGTCTATCCGAGCGATGACTTCCTCGACCTGTGCGACGAACTCGGCCTGTTGATTTGGCAGGACTGCATGCTCGCGTTCTTCGATGCACCCGACGACGCGGAATTCAGCACCGAACTGCGCACTGAAGTGGAGCAAGTGCTGCGGGCCTTCGAGGGGCGACCCAGCCTGGCCGTCGTGTGCGGAAGCAGCAACGCCGAGGAACGGGCCGCCTACCTGGGTCTGCCACCGGACAAATGGGTCGCCGCAGTCGCCGCCGAGCTCATCCCACACCTGGTCGACGAGTTCGCGCCGGGTACGCCATACGTGCGCAGTTCGCCGAGCGAGAGCCCCCTGCCGAGCATGGTCAGCTCGGGCCCGTCCCACTACTACGGCGTCGGCGCCTACCTGCGACCGACGACGGATGCGCGGCGCGCCGGCGTACGCTTCGCGTCCGAATGCCTGTGTATGGCGTGCCCGGCCGAGGTCGAGGACAGCATCGACGGGGTCGTGGCGCAGCATCGCATCGGGCACCACCGTGCGTGGAAAGCGTTGATCCACAGGGGTGCCCAGTCGTCATGGGACATGGAGGACATCCGCGCGTGGTACACCCGGCACCTCTTCGGACTGGACCCGATCGAGATCCGACGGACCGACGGCGAGCGGGCAGCAGCGATCGGGCGGGCGACGGTCGCGACCGTCTTCGACGACGTGCTATCCGAATGGCGCCGTCCCGGCTCACCCTGCGCCGGCGCGATCGTCTTCGAGGGACACGACGTCGGCTTCGGTGGTGGCATCGGCATCGTCGACGGGCACGGACGACCGAAGGCGCCGTGGTACGTCATGCGACGACTGATGCAACCGGTCGCGGTGATGATCACCGACGAAGGCGTCAACGGCCTCGGCATACACGTGGCGAACGACGGACCGCAGCCGTGGGACGGACAGTTGCGCATCGACCTGGTGCGCGAGAGCGAGCAGATCACCGACTCGGTGACGGTGCCGGTGCACGCACCCGCGCCCGGGACGACCGTGGATCTGGCGACCACACTGGGCAGCTTCCGGGACATCAGCTACGTGCACCGCTTCGGCCCGCCGTCATACGACGTCGTCGCCGTGACGCTCGTCGCGCCGGACGGCTCGGAGGTGTCGCAGGCGAGTTTCCTTGCCGGTGAACGCCTTCGGCCGATCGACGCTTACCTGGGGCTGGAGGCGACCGCGCGTCAGGGAGCCCCCGAAGAATGGGTCCTGGACGTTTCGACCGCACGCTTCGCGCAGTGGGTGCAGGTGTGTGTCGACGGCTGGCAGCCGGAGGACAGCTGGTTCCATCTGCTGCCCGGCGTCGTCCGCTCGGTGGCACTGCGCCGGCGTCCGGACGCGCTGCCCGGGCCGCCCCGCGGAGACGTCACCGCACTGAACGCCGCGCACGCGGCCCGGATCGCGGTGGCGATGTGATCGACACATCCACCTGGTTCGGACCGGCAGACCGAGCGCTGTTCGGATGGTTGTGCACGAGACGATCCGTCGGACGGCGGCTAATTGCACTCACCATCGCGCGGGTCAATAATCCGGGCCACCTGCTGACTCGAACCCTAATCTCCCTTCTACCTTGAGTGGGCAGATCGCCGCCGAGGTGCACGTGCGATGCGGTCAGCTTGGAGGCGGGGACTGATGGACACCAGTTGGGGTGACGGTGCGCCACGCAACGAGGCCGGCGACGGCGTTGAGGACGTGCTTTCTCGTGTGTTGCGACATGCGTGGCAACGCCCTGAGGCACCGGCAGTCTCGGACGGTCGTCGTCGGCTCACCTTCGGCGAACTCGCTGATGAGACAGCGCGTTTGGCAGCCGGCCTGTCCAGTCGCGAGGTGGGCGCCGGCGATCGAGTGGTGCTCGTCCTCGCGAACTCGGTGGATTTTGTTGTCGGGGCGCTGGCCTGCATGTGGCTGGGCGCCACGTGGGTCCCAGTGGACATTGACGACCCGCCCGAGCGCCGGCTGTCCATCCTCGCCGACTGCGAACCGCGCCTCGTGCTCACGGCATCGCAGGATCAACCAGAGGCACTCCCAGGTCACGTGACGCTGGTGGATGCGATGGGTGGTTCCACGAGCCGGGCACCGGATCCACTGACGGATGCGTCGCTGAGCGCCTACGCCATCTACACCTCCGGCACCACTGGAGCCCCGAAAGGTGTGATGATCCCTCGTTCTGCCTTCGCCCACGGGGTCGCTTCTGCGGTCGAGGCGCTCGGGCTGGATGCCACCAGCCGTGGCATGTGCGTTTCGGCATTCCACTTCGATGGGTCGTACGGCGGGTTGTTTCCCCCGCTGTATGCAGGTGGGTCCGTGGTGATCCCACTTCGGGACTCACTGCTGTTCCCTCGTGTGTTCGTCCGCACTGTCGAGCGCGAGGGCGTGACATCGAGCACCTTCTCCCCAAGCTATCTTCGGCTGCTGCTGGGCAGTTCCGATCTCGATCGGCTCGCCACCACGACACTGCGGGTGATCTCTCTCGGAGGTGAGGCGTGCTCGGCCAGCGACGTCCGCGAGCTGCTCGCGGCGGTCCCGCAGTTGCGCGTCTTCAATCAGTACGGCCCGACCGAGACGACGATCGCGGTTACCCATTTCGAAATCGCCCAGAACTCGCTGCAGTCCGGAGAGTTCGTGCCGATCGGCGTCCCCCACCGCGGGGTCCGGTTCTACCTCCTTGACGAGCACGGCGATGTCGTCGAGGAGTCCGGCCGGCCGGGCCGGCTGTGCATAGGCGGGTCTCAGCTGATGTCGGGGTATTGGCATGCGCCGGGCCTCACTGCGGAGGTGTTACGTGACGACGTCGTTCCTGGCGACCGAGTCTTCCTGACGGACGACCTTGCCGTGCGGGACGACGCGGGCTGTTACCGGTTCATCGCCCGAATGGGTGGCTACGTCAAGCGCAATTCTGTGCGCATCTCGCTCGTCGAGCTGGCCGAGACGCTCAGAGGGCTCGATGACGTGTCAGACGCCGTTTGCGCGGCATACCAGGGAGAGGGGGCCACGACGTGCATCGCTGCCTTCGTCGTCACCGATCCCGCGACCACCATCGCGAACGTGCGAAACCGCGCCTGCGATCGCATCCCGCAGTCGATGGTCCCGGACGTCTTCCACGGCGCCAGCCGATTACCGTTGAAGCCTTCCGGGAAGATCGATGTCGATGTGCTCCTCACGTCGATCGGCCTGACCGGGATCCACCCGCAAGACGTGAGCCAGGTCGGCGCATGACGACGCTGACGGCACTCGCGCCGACTTCTGAGCGCCGGGTCCCGTCGTCCCACGAAGACGCGTCGTTCCACCAGGACCCTTCGTCGCCGGCTCCCCCTGCTACGCGACCGCTCCAGGTCGCCTTCGTCAACAACATGCCGGACGCAGCGTTCTGCACAACAGAACGACAGTTCTGCAGACTGCTGCAGTGCACCGGGACCGACATTCTGATGCGGCCCTACGTCCTCCCTAGCATTCCTCGCAAGCCTGTGCTCAGCAACTACATCCAGGAGCACTACAGCAATCTGGACGAGCTGTGGGACAGCGCGCCGGACGCACTCATCGTCACTGGCGCGAACCCGCACACGAGCATGCTCTCGGAGGAGCGCTACTGGCGTGATCTGTGCGGAGTCCTTTCCTGGGGGTGACCCACACTTCCTCGCTGATGCTCTCCTGCTTGGCCACGCACGCAGCGTTGCTGCACTTCGCCGGCGTGAGCCGCACGCCGAGCGAGCGCAAGCTGAGCGGCGTCTTCCAACAGAATGTCGTGCAGGGTAGCCCGCTCACGATGGGCCTGCCCGCTTCAGTGCGGGTGCCGCATTCGAGGAAGAACGGTGTTGCGCGGGAGGTTCTCGAGGCGGTCGGGTACGACGTCCTCATCGGCGCCGGACAGGACGTCTGGACGGTCGCTACCAGGCAGATGTCCGGGTGCCTGATCGTTGCCCTGCAAGGACATCCTGAGTATGACGCCCCGACTCTCCTTCTTGAGTACCGCCGCGATGTGCAGCAGTTCCAGTTGGGACGGCGGGAAGACCATCCCGACATTCCGGTCGACTATCTGGACCTCGCATCAGTGGACCTGCTGGCCCGATATCGCGAGCGGTGCGTCGCAGCGCGCCGTGCGGGCAAACCTACTGCGGCCTTCCCTTATGACGACGTGATGTGGCGCGTGACGTCGCCGTGGAAGTCCACGGCGAGCGTGCTGTACGGGAACTGGGTCAACGAAGTATGTCGGCGGTCCGAGTTGCCGCCAAGGAGGAGGGGTAACCGTGCACGATGAAACTGCGGTGCTGCACTTTGGGTTTCCGTCCGGGCAGGAGTCAACCAGAGCAACGTCGGTGCCGATCTACCAGACGGTGGCGCACGACTTCGAGAGTGCAGCGCACGCCGGAGCGATCTTCGACATGGAGATACCCGGGTTCCATTACAACCGGCTCAACAATCCCACCAACAGCGTCCTCGAAGACCGCATGGCCGAGTTGGAGCGCGGCACCAGCGCCCTGACTGTGGCTTCGGGGACAGCGGCGATGAGTTACGCGGTGTTGAACGTTGCATCGGCCGGATGCAACATCGTGAGTACTCCTCATTTGTACGGGGGGACCTACACGTACTTCGCGCATGTCCTGCCAACCTTCGGCGTCGACGTGCGGCTCGGCGAAAACGCCAGTCCCGAGGCCATCGCGAAACACGTCGATGCAAACACACGGGCGATCTTCTGCGAATCGATCGGCAACCCGGCCGGAGATGTGACCGACCTGGACGGTTTGGCGCAGGTCGCGCGAGAGCACGGTGTCCCCCTGATCGTCGACAACACGGTGCCTACGCCGTTCATGCTCAAGCCGATCCTGCACGGGGCGGACGTCGTCATCCACTCGCTGACCAAGTTCATCGGCGGGCATGGCACGACGCTGGGAGGTTGCATCATCGACGGTGGTTCGTTCGACTGGATGGCGCACGGCGGCCGATTCCCGATGTTCTCCGAGCCCGACGATGCCTTCCATGGCGTGACATTCGGCGAGGCGTACCCACGCGACGCGTTCGTGGTGCGCGCACGCAGCGTTTGTCTGCGCAACACAGGCGCGACGTTGGCTCCTTTCAACGCCTTCCTCATTCTGCAGGGTCTCGAGACCTTGCCCGTGCGTTTGGAACGCCATGAGAAGAACGCCCGTCGTCTCGCCGAGTACCTGGCGCAGGATGACCGTGTCGAGTGGGTGAGCTTCGCCGGCCTGCCCGATGACCTGAACCGGCCGATGGCGCGCCGGTACCTAGGCGATCACGTCCCGTCGATCATCACCTTCGGACCTCGGGGCGGGTATGACGCAGCCATCGCGTTCCATGACTCGGTCCAGCTGTTCAAGCGCCTGGTCAACCTCGGCGACGCGCGGTCGCTGGTCAGCCACTCGGCATCGACGACACACAGGCAGCTCTCGCCGAGTGAACTGCGTGACGTCGGTATCCGGCCGGAGACAATCCGGCTGTCGGTGGGACTGGAGCACATCGAGGACCTGCTTGAGGACGTGGATCAGGCGTTGACCCTCTCCCAGGCGGTCGTGAGCGTTGCCGGGCAGTAACGAATCCGCGTGCCGAGTCTCGATTTCGAAAGGATCACACGATGAGGGGTGACAGGGTAGTTGAGTTGGCGGTCATCGGACTGGGTGCGTGGGGCCTGTGCGTTGTGGAGCGCGCAGTGAGCGTCGCGAGATCATCCGGTACGCACGTCGTCCTTCACGTCATCGAGCCGAATGAGATCGGCGGGGTGCCATATGGGAAGGACCAGCTCGACTATCTCGTCCTGAACAACGCCTGTGGGCAACTCTCGCTGTTCGCGTCCTCTGACGTGGCGTATCGGCCGTCATACGCACTAGGTCTATGGGAGTGGGCTGTCGAGATCGGCTACCGCTGGATCGACGGCCGGTGCGTCGTCGGCAAGGGTGGCGCACCGATCGTGCCGACGGATTACCTCCCGCGGCGCCTCATGGGCGAGTACCTCGCCTGGTGTTATCAACGCGTGTCGGCGGACGCGCCCCCGAACGTAACAGTGCGGCTCCACCGGTCGGCGGCCGTCGATGTCCAAGCCTGCTCCGATGGCCGCGAACGGGTGGTCCTCGACGACGGCGACACGCTGGTGGTGCAGCACGTCACCATCACGTCCGGGCACACTGCTAACCGAACGGACACCTCGGGACCCCTCTCCGGTCGATACATGGACGCCTATCCGGTGTCCGCACTGAACGAACGGGTCACACCGCACGATCCGGTGGCGGTCGCGGGTATGGGTCTGGTCGCATACGACATCGTCGCTGCGCTGACCGAGGGACGTGGTGGTCGGTTCGTTGAGACCGGCCGGCGCATGACCTATCGGGCGAGCGGCCAGGAGCCGAGCATTGTGCTGTACTCGCGCAGTGGGGTCCCATTCTGCGCCAAGGCTGCGAACGGGATCGACTCCACGGGCCTCTATCAGCCGGTGATCTGCACGCCAGAGCTATTCGCCGGTCTGCGCGCGCCGTCCGAGTCCTCGGTGAAACGAGAGGTCGACTTCCGCGCCGAGGTCCTGCCGCTGGTCTTCCTGGAAATGCAGGCGAGGTTCCAGATCCAGTCAGCCGTGCTACGCGATGGGGCCGCTGCCGGAGAAGCTGTCAGCAGTGAACTCCGGCGCGCATGGCGAGAGGGCTCAGCTCTGGACGTCTTTGATCGTCTGAGCCGGATATATGGTCAGTTCGACCCGGCCGACCAGCTGTTCTCCGATCTCGGCGCCGACTTCGACTCGGCCGAGGACTACCAGCGTCATGTCTACGATTTCGTCGAAGCCGATCTGGCCGAAGCGCTCGTCCTGGACGGGAGCCCGGTCAAGGCGGCGCAAGAGGTGATCCGGGTTCTGCGCGATGACCTGAGATCGGTCATCGACTTCGGCGGGCTGTCGCTCACGTCGTACCTCGACTTCAAACACCACGTCAAAGGCAGAATCAACCGCATCGAGGCAGGACCGCCTCCGATGCGGTCCAAGCAGTTGCTCGCACTGATGGATGCCGGGGTTGTTCGCGCCGACCTCGGGCCGTCCCCGGACTTGGACGTTGACGGGTCCTGCGGAGTAACGCTCAGATCGACACGTCTTGCCCACGGCCACCACGTCGGCACCACGCGTCTGGTCAGGGGCCACCTGTCGATGCCCTCACTGGAGCACACGGCATCACCGCTGTTGTCCGCACTGCACGACCGTGGCCGACTCACCCCAATGCGCTACGGAGACGTGGGCGTGGGAAGCGTGGCGCTCACGCCCGACAACCACCCTGTCGACCGCACGGGGAAGTCGCAGGAAAACATCTCGCTCTTCGGTGTTCTCACTGAGGGGACGCGCTATTTCACCCACTACCTGCCCTCGCCGCGCAGCAGGATCAGAGCGGTGCTGGACGCACAGGCGTGCATGGAGGCTGCGCTTCTGTGACGCTCCGGAGAGAATGCGGTCAGTCCGCGGCCAATGCCCAGCGCGGGTTCGACCAATAACTCAGCTGATCCAGTGTCCGGAAGCCCAGCGCACGGTAGAAGGGCCCGGCCATGGGCGAGGAATTGAGCACTGCCAGGGTGCATCCGTTGGCTCGGGCGTGGGTCAGCGCGGCCCGGATCAAGGTGGTCGCCTGCCCCTGCCGACGTGCGCTCGGATCGGTCGCCACGGACCAGAGCGTCACGTACTCGTCATCGATCACGCTCACGCCGCACGCTTGTATCTCCCCGGTGCTGAGGACGCCCCACACGTGGCGCTCGACACCAGATGAGTCTGGTCGCAGCGCAATGGCTGCAACGTCGGGAGCGAGGTCGAACGCGCGAGCCATCAAGTCGCGAGCAAGGGGAAGCTGCCGAGGCGTCAGCTCGCTCGTCACGAACGGCGGTGTCACGTCGGGTGGACGGGCGACGATGTCAGTGAGCCGCGCGGCCATCAAGGGCCCTGCTTCGACCAGCTTCCACCCACGCTCACGGACTGCGTGCGGCACCCCGAGGTTGCTAGTGGTCACCAGCAAGCCGGGACGCCGATGAGCGATGAGCCTGTCGAGGTAGTGATCGATCATCTGCTCGCCATGCCCGGCGCTGCAGTACGCGAGGTTGAAGTCGGGTTGCGTCGCTCCGGTCAACGCGATCCAGTGGCCGTGGCCGATGTCCAACTCGCCTGGCCGCGCCCAGGACGCAGCTCCACGCCCGAGTCGAGTGATCAGATCCGCCAACGGCGGGAACATCGAACTCATCTACTCCGGCTCACTGCGCGAATTGCTTCACTTTGCCCGACCATAGCCGCTCCGGTGCCTCAACTAGTCGGACATGCACGACAGGCGATGCGAGGCCGTGGTCCGCGAGCAAGTTCACCAGCGATCGAGCCAACTCGTCTGTGTTGCAGGCGCCGTCAGTCGCAACGGCCACGTCCACGCCACGCCCGCTCGGTGTGACGAGGAAGTCGGCGACCCCCGGAAAGGCGAGCAGCAATGTCTCGAATCTGCGGCGCTCGACCCGAACACCGTCGGGCAACTCCACCACTCCGTCCATACGCGCACTGACGTCGAGGATGCGTCGATGCGCACATCCGCACGGACATGGCTCATCGGTAATAATCATCGCGTCGGCGATGTCGTATCGGATCAACGGTTGGTCCAGGTTGTACAGGTTCGTCAGTAGTACCCGATCAGCCGGCTGACCGTACGGCACGGGATTGCCGCTCGCGTCCACCGTTTCCAAAATCACCAGGTCGTCGGCGATGTGCATGCCTTCGCCGACGCCGCACGGGAAGGCATAGGTTCCTTCGCAACACCCCCAGAACTCGGACAATTCGAGGCCCCACGCTGCGTGTACGGCGTCACGCACCAACGGGCTACACACCTCGCCGGCAACACTGACCCAGGCGGGCACGTGCTTGAGCCGTCCAGCCAATGCCTCGTGCGCAAGTAGCCGGATGACGCTCGGCCACCCTTGCAATGCCTCAACCGGCGGCTCGGCCGCGTTGAGTTGCGCGACGAGGTCGGGCACGGACGTCCCGCCGTCGAAGCAGTGAGAGGGCGGTCCGCCGCTCGTGAAGGTGCTGAAGGCATGAAAAATGCCGGACTCGTGCTGCGGACTGCACGAGAAGATCTGCGCCAAGACTGCATCAGGCGACTCTCCGCGGCGACCGGTCCATCTCGAACCCTGCATCACGAATGTTACGAACGCGTCCGCGCCGTAGAGGTGGTATGCCTCGCTACCCGTCGCCCCGGAGGTTCGGATCGCCCGAAACCGACCATCGAGGAGTTGGTCGCCGCTGTCTACTTGCTTGACGTGCTCCATCACCCGGGTCAGCGTCAAACCGGGCACAGTGATGAGGCGATCGAACTCGCCCATCATCTCGTCTCGGCGCAGGATGGGAAGCGAAGGCAGGTCGGCTTCGGTGAAGGTGGCTGGATCGATGCCTGCCAGGCGTGCGCGCCAGAAGGGCGAGTGCTCCGCGGACCAGGCGATGAGCTCACGCAGACGTCGCTGACGCTCACTCGCGAGTCGCTCGGCATCCCAACGAAGTCGGCGTGAACCACGCAAGTATTCGCTCTGCAGCTCCAGCTGCTGCTGTCGGACGAGGTCCTCATGAGTGGCTGCCACGGCGTGACGGTATCGCAGGTGAGTGGCAGTGCCGACTTATTTGCGGCATCGCGTCCGGCCCAGTGAAATTGGGCATACGAAACGTCGAAACCCGTTGCCGCGCCTATGTCTTGCGGACGTCTGCTGCAGATGAATCGCCAGGTCTACGGACGCACCTCGAGTTCCCGGTGCCACATCCATGCCAGGTCCAGATCAGTCGCGTGCGGCCGCCGCACCGGCGATTTGTTGCGCGCCATCAGCGGCGCTGCAATTCGTCGGCGTCGGCTCATCCGCGTCCCTACCCTCCGACTTATGGGTGTCGCGATTATCCGGCAGGGCCCGGTGGGGGAAGGAGCGACAGTGATACCGAACTCAGAGGTCATGCTCGACGCTGTCCGGTGGTCGAACCGAGGAGAGCATGCCAACCAAATGACGCCCGAGTCGTTGACGAGATAAGGACAAGGAAATGGAAGAGCAGATCAGAGCTGTCCTGGAGGCATACGGCCGACTGCCGAAACCGGTGGGCACGATCACTCGCGAGGACGACCTCTACCGGGCCGGCCTCACCTCGCATGCAAGCGTCAACGTCATGCTCGGCTTGGAAGACGCATTCGATATCGAATTTCCAGATTCGATGCTGCGGAAAAGCACCTTCGTCTCCATCATCTCGATCGAATCGGCGCTGTGCGAGCTCGCAGAGCACTCGCCCTCCAGGTGAGCGAGGCTGTGGCCAATGAACTCGTGGGCGGAGTCCGGGACATCAGCTGCGTGCCCTGATGCACTTCCGGGCCGACCACCCGGTGACGTCACCGCACTCGACCCAGCCCACCCCATCCGGATCGAGGTGGCGATGTGATCGACACACCCACGTGGTTCGGACCGGCCGACCGCGCGTTGTTCGGCTGGTTCTGCACGCCGGACTCCGGGTGTTCCGACTACGGTGTGCTGCTGTGCCCACCGCTCGGTGAAGAGGAACACAACGCGCACGAGACCATCCGCCAGACGGCCTGGCGCCTCGCCGGACAAGGTGTGGCCTCACTCCGCTTCGATTATCACGGCACCGGCGACTCGATGGGCAAGTGGTCCGACGCGGACCGTGTCGATGCATGGCTGACCAGCGTCGAGGACGCGTACGACGCTCTCCTGGCCACCGGCGTCCCGCGCATCGGCGGACTCGGAATGCGAGTCGGCGCACCGCTTCTCGCGAGCGCGGCGACCGGTGGCACTGTCGACCTGGACATCCTCATCCTGTGGGATCCATGCAGCGGCAAGAGCATGCTGCGCGAGGGTCTGGCTCGCAGTCCGAGCACTACGGAACGCCACGACGGGTCGGTCGAGACACCCGGCTACCTCTACCCGGCGCCGACCGTGGCGGACCTGCAGTCTCTCGACCCTGCCACGCTGGAAGGTGACCTCGGTGCCGGCACGGTCCTCGTCCTCGTTCGCGATGACCGGCCACCTCCGCGCGGCCTCCGCCGGCGTCTTCCGCCGACTGGCAGGGTGCAGTGGCAGACCTGCACCGGAATGTCGGAGATGCTCGACGTGCCGATGGACAAGAACACCGTGCCGGACGCCGCCATCGAGCAGGTTGTCGAGTGGGTCGAGCAGCACATCGACCGGCAGGATCCTGCCGCTCTCAAGGTGCCGTCCGACAGAGTCGACCTGCCGCAACCCGGAGGGCAGGTCGTCATCGAATCCGCTGTCCGCCTTGGCCAAGTCGGCTTGCTCGGTATCTGCACCGAACCCGCGGAGCGCACCCGCCGAGCAACAGTCGTTTTCGTCAACGTCGCCAACGACAGGCAGACGGGTCCCGGCCGCCGCTGGGTGGACATGGCACGCGAGTTGGCCGCGGACGGCTTCCGGTGTCTCCGGCTGAGCCAGTCCGGCACCGGCGACAGTCCGACGCTGCCGGGCCAGACCTTCGGTGACCTCTACTGCCCGCAATGGCTCACCGAACTGCCCGACGCACTGTCCGACCCGCTCATCTCCGAACCCACGTTCGCAGACGAGCGAGTCGCGCTCGTTTCATTGTGTTCCGGCGCCTACAGCGCACTGGAAGCGGCGATGCGCGTTCCTGTCGCCGTGGTCTACCCGATCAACGTCATCCTCACCATCTACGACATCAGCCGTGGCCAGCGGCTCCACAGCGAGGATCGACAGGTGGCCCGCCCGGTCGGACGAGCATTCCTGCCGCGCTCAATGCCGATTTCGATGTCCTCGGCGCGCAGGAGCCTGATCGCGTGGCGGCTCTACCGGCAGTTCGCCGTCTGGCACGCACCCCTGTCCGCCATACACGAAGTGATACGCCGTGGCACGGCAGTCGTGCTCCTCATGAGCCCGGAGGACGGCCGACACTTCTGGGAGTCGGCTTTCTGGTCCGGGCTGTTCTCCTGGCGATGGCGGCGAGCCGGCATGTTCCGGCTGCGAATCGATGGGCGGATCGACCACCCGCTCATGACACAAGACGGGCAGCAGACCGTGGTCGCCCTCATCCACCGAGACCTTTGCGACCGCTTTCCGGGGCGCGCAGCAGTTCCCGCGACCACGGAGCACACCTTGAGCGGTCGGCCGACCCGGCCGCCGCCGTCAGCACCGGCGAGCGCGTCGTGATCCACCAGGTTGACGACTGGTCCCTGGTCGCCCACGACGTCACCACCCCGGCGGTGCGCGCCGAAGTCACTACGCACGGCTTCGGGTCCACGGTCCTGGTCGACCAGTACGGTCAGCCCATCGAAGAGCCGGAGGGCCGCCCAGCCGGCTGCGTCTTCTACGTGGTCACCCGGCTGCAGTATTGCCCGACGCTGACAGCACCGCGTATGGCGCAGGCGCCGACGGGGTCGCCGCGCCCACCTCGATCTGCGAGCCCGGGCGATACCGATGGATCACCTGACCGGGCGTCGCATTGGTGATCACCGCCCACAACGCAGCCCGGGAACGCGGCCGCCACAACCGCAGGAGGTTCTCGAGCACGAACTGGGTCCTCCGCAGCGAACCACCTCCGGAGTGGTCCTCCCGCCGAATGCGATTGATCTGCGAGAGCGCGTGCCGCCAGGGCGCGTTCGCGTCGCTGAACACCGCACGAGTGACCACTGCGTCAGGGACGTACCAGACGCGCAGCCCCGCCTGCGCCACGCGCTCACAGAAGTCGACCTCCTCCTCGTACATGAAGTACTCCTCGTTCCAGAGCCCGACGCGTGTCAGGCACTCCTCCGAGATGGCGAGCAGACCGCCGCACGCCCAGCCCACCGCGTGCGCCCGCTCGTAGGCGGATGTGTCACGCACGACCTCCACCGGCAACCCGAGCACGGCCGTCCCGCGTCCGCCGAGAACCGCACCCACCAGCCCGGTCCAGACGTTCGGCAGGCGGTTGAGCGAGTCGTCGCGAACTCCGTATTGGTCCATGATCATCGGACAACTGACCCCAACGTCCTCGAGAGCCAGGGCGTCGACCAGCAGCGCAACGTTGCCGGGCCCGAGCAGAACATCCGGGTTGGCCACTACGAATGCGCCGGCTCCCCCGGTCCCTCGGACATGGTCGATTCCTACGTTGATCCCCGCCGCGTATCCGTAGTTGCCCGCCATCACACAGACGTCGACGACCGCTGAAACCGCGCGAGCCGCCTCTGGGGTGCCGTCCGTCGACGCGCTGTCCACAACCACGATCCGCTGTGAGCCCCCCGCGCAGTCGTCCAAGGCGGCACGGAGAAAGTCGGCGATCAACTCAATGCTGTTGTGGGTCACGCAGATGATCGCGACGTCCACGGAGGGACGGCGGCCAGATCGTGATCCTGGTGGAGCGTCAACCGACATGATCGTCCTTCTCGCGTGAACCGCGTGGGGCCGGGGCAGGAGCAGCCGGCTCACCCGACAGTGCCACCGGTTGTGCCGGGGAAACCGCGTTGATACGGGCCAGCGCGCCGAGCAGACCGACGACGAGGAAGAGCAGACACGGCACCATCGGGAATCCCAAGGCGTCGAAGGTCGCGAAACTCGCGAACGCCGAGATCACCGCCGCGACCAAAGCCCGAGCCAGTGAGTCCGACCAGGTGCCCCGATCCGAGGACCGGAAAACGCGCACACCGGTGACGATCGCCCCGCGGGCGAACCATGCGGTGAACAGCAACCCAACGACACCGCCACCAATGAGAACGCCGAGAATCATGTCGTCGAGAATTCGGTACTCCGGCAGGAACGTTCCATAGCCGCGTCCGAAGATCGGCCATCGGCCGATGAACTCGAACGCATACGCAAAGCTGTTCGTCCGTGATTGGGCGCTGCCGTCGGTGCTGATGCCGGTGAACATGCCGGCCAATGTCCCCAACATCCCGGGCACCAGCTCGTAGAAGACAACGAGGACGCCCAGCGTCACGACATACATCACGCGCCTTTTGCTGCGCGGCCATGCCGCGACGACGATGGGCAACGACAGCACGAGGCACACCACCGTGGTGCGCGAGATGCTCACTGGGCAGGCCATCGCAAGCGCCGCCACCGGCCACCATCGGCGCAGCACCGAACGCCCCTCCCGTCCGTGCATGGCGTCATGAAGCGCGATCGGGAGGCACATCGCGATGATGACGCCGAACTCGATCGGGTGAGTTGCAGTCCCGGCCGGACGGTGGAAGCCGCTCCGGCTCACGGCTTCGAGGTCGGAGTTGAAGCCCAGCCCCGGGATCTGGATCAGGTCGACCCACTGCCGTTTGGTGATGAACTGAATCAGGCCGAGCGCAGCGACGGCGCCACCAGAAACGGCGATGCGGTGCACGAGCAGTGCCAGACGCTCGCGGGTGGCGATGCCGTCTATAGCGAGCAGCAGCACCCGCTCCACGCGGTCAAACTGATCAGCGACCGATCGGAGCCGTTGATCTCCAAGGGTGCGATCGGTCGCGTCGCGGAAGCCACGTAACTGAGTGCCATTCCCAAGGCGAACAGAGTGAGACCGAACCTGATGGTCGTTCCTTGGAGATGTCCTCGGTCTCCACGCCGAAGCCGCTCAGCGGCCCACCACAGGAAAAGGAGTATCCCCAGCATTTGTGCCGGTGTTCCCGCGGCGCCCATCGGCGCGAACACGAGAACGGAAGGGATGAATGCGAATACCCACACGTAGAGCGAGAGCGCCGCCGACGCGTCGAAGCGCCAGATCCGCCAGTCCACCGGACCGTCGTCCCAAGGCTCCGCCGCAGCGTCCTGGCCGGTCTCCCGGTCGATCTGCAGATCCGTCATGACCACGCCTCTGGGCTATCCGCCAGGGTCACGAGCGGCCGCTGAGGTGCGGCGCACCCAGGCCGCTGAGCGCCGACTCACCGGCGGGGATTTCGTCGGTGTCACTCTGCACTGCCGCTGCCCTGGTGACGCGTTGACGACTCGGGCGGACGGCTCGGCGCCGGCGACGCCGGCCTGCGTAACCGTCGACGAATGCTGCACCCAGCACCGACAGCGCGATGCCCGCCGCCGCCGCGAGCAGCCCTGCCCGCAGCTGGCTCTTGTGGCTCGCCACCGGTTTGAGGTCCTGGGCAACGAGGTCAGTGGAGATGTGCCCGGCCGGTGGGGTGTTCGCCGCCGACTGCAGTTCGTTGAGCTGCTGGGGTGCCATCTTCGCCAGCAGCTGCATTACCTTCGCTGCCCCCGCGGAGGTCTTGTCCTTCACGTCGATGATCAGGACAGCACCGCTCGTTGCCGGGTCGGGCGTGACGGTGTAGCTCGCCGTCGGGCTGACGTCCCGTACCTGATGGGCGGTCTGCTGACTCAGCATCGAATCGGACAGGACACCCACTACCGGCTGCATGCTGCCCAGATTGAGATAGGGATTCCCCGCTTTGGGGACGCTCGCACCCGGCGGCAACAGCACCAACATCGCCTTGGCCTCGTATTTCACTCCCGCGACCTGCAGGGCGCCGAAGCACAGCACTGGCGTGAGCAGCAAACCGAGAAGGACGACATACCATCGCCGACCTAGCGCTCCTGAGAGATCTACCTTCAACGGGATCCCCCTCCGTTCACAATTCGACGAAATTATTACCGGTTCACCCTCGACCCGCTGTTACTTTATGGACCACATCGGCGGAAGGCAGGTTTTCTCCATGACACCGCCCCAGCAAAAAGAACCCCTCAACAACCGGGTGAGGTTGCTACGCACCCGTGCCCTGTTGCTCATCGTGCTCGTCGGTCTGGCAGCCGGCTGGATGTGGGCTTACCGCATCCACGGTTCCTACCAGGGCACGGTCCAGGTGACGTTCGCTTCACCCAACCCCCGGATGCCCGGGACCCCTTCACGAAGGCGATCAATCCGCTCACCTCCGAGTCCCGTCAGAGTCTCATCGACCTCGCCGGCCTGACGGTGCGTGCGGTGACCGGACTGCACACCCCACCACAGGCCGTGTCCGGAGATGTCACCCTGCTGGACAGCGGCGTGTATGACGGCTCCTCTGTGACACAGCCCAACGTCGGCGGTCAGTGGTCGTACTCCTTCAGTGAAGCCGGCATGCAGGTCCAGGCGACGGGTCCGACCGCTGAGTCGGTCACCGCAAAGATCGATGACCTGGTGGCCCGGATCCGTGCGAGTGTCAGTGCCAGAGAGAACGCCAAGCACGTCGCTCCCAGCCAACGGGTGCGGATCCTCGTCAGCTCCGGTCCGCCACCTGTCTACTTCGTCTCCGGCAGCCATACTCGTGCGCTCGCCGGTATGGGGCTCGTCTCCGCCCTCAGCATTGCCGCCATGGCGCAGTTCCTCCGGGGACGTGAAGGCTGGCTCTGAGCCCATCCCGGACCGTTGAACTTTCCGCACTTCGCGATCCGATGCACAATCACCGCACGTGCGTGGCACCGGCGCCATACTCACCGCATGATCGACGTCGACCGCTACGCTGGCGGCATTCTGGCCGTGTCCTACGACGATGAGCGTCGGCACGACCGAGATCCCGCGGCTGCACTGAGTAGCGCGGGCATTGCGGCCCCGACCCTCATCCGGCGTCGCAACGTCACCGTCGCGGTCTGGGGACAACTCGCCGCCGAGCAGGCGAATGGGATGCCGCTCGTGATCAGCGGGCTGGCGCGCGGGCCACGTGCCAATGTTCCTATCGGGCAGCTCAATCTCACGAACGGGATGGCCGGCTCCCACTCGATCGCCGAACTCATGCCTCCGTTCGGTGCTGTGCAGGTCGAGGAGGACACGGTGCGTGCCGTAACCGATGCACTCGGCTATCGGCACATCTATCACCGCACGGGCGAGGGCTGGAGTGCGGTCTCGACCTCGAGCCTGGCCCTTGCCCACCTCGCGGAGACCCGGATGGATCGCAACGGCATCGCCGTGCAGGCGATGCTGGGCTGGCAAGTGGGCAGCCGGACTCTCTTCGAGCACGTCACGAAGTTGCGCCAGCGCGAACGCATCACCCTCGCCGAGGGCAGGTCGGTGACCGACCACTACACACCCGACGCACCCCGGGCCCGGGTCAGGGCGGATCGGGCGGTCGCTGAGGCGTCGGCCATGCTGCGCGACTACCTGGTCGACTACCTCGACGACCATCCGGACGCCATACTCCAGCTGACCGGTGGACTGGACTCGCGCATCCTGCTGGCCGCGATTCCACCGGACCGGCGGCGCGGGATCCGTGTCCTGACCCTGGAGAGCGGCCCGGAGTCGGACGACGTGCGCATCGCCGCCCAACTCGCCGAGCGCTACGGGATGCGGCACCTCGTGCAGGGCCTCTCGCGGCTGGACGACCTGCACCACGCCGCGGCGCACGAACTGGTCATGACTGCCGCCCACGACCTGAACGGTATGGCGGACCCCGTCGCCCACGCCGCACTGCTCGCCGTGGAATCGACATTCCCCCAGGGCGACCGGATCTCCGGCCTCGGCGGCGAGGTGGCCCGAGGCTTCTACTACGTCGGGCCGGCCGTCGCCTATCCGGTGTCGCGGCCACTGACTCGAGCCCTCACCAGCTGGCGGATGTTCGCCAACGATTCGGTGGCGACGACGGCGTTGAACCGCGAATTCGCCCTCTGGGCGCGGCAGTTCGCCACCGAAGAGATCCACCGTGTTCTCTCTGACTCCGGTATGTCGTGGCCGGACGCGACCGATCAGCTCTATCTCTACGAGCGGATGCAACGCTGGGCAGGTGTCACCGACAGCGCGGTCTGCCTGGGGCGCGCGACGGTCAATCCGATGCTCGACCCACGGTTCATCGCCATCGCGGACTCGCTCGCTCCCGCGGACAAGGCGCACGCCCGCTTCCTCGCGCAGCTCGTGTGCCGGCTCGATCCGGAGCTAGCCGACATACCGCTGGACGGACGGCTTGCACCGTCGGCCTACGCGGCGCCGGGCCCACGTCAACGGCTGGCCAACGGCATTCCCATGGCGCAGAAGGCGCGGCGCAAGATCGTCCAACGGCTGCACAACGACCGGCGTCCACCGGCCGGCGGCGACACGCTCACCGCTCTGGTGACCGAGCACTGGCGGCAAAATCCAACGCTGCTGGACCCCGTCCGTGCGGCGTGCGTCTTCGACGACCAGTGGCTGGACGCGATGGTGGCCGGCGGCGGGGCCGACCCGTCGACCACAGCGCTGCTCGCGACCATGGTGGCGCTCGCGCCGGCCTGATCCGGATCAGTCGCGAACCGGGGCCGCCGCCGGCCGCCGCAGGTGGTCGTAGAGGGGGTAGCGCGCCCAGTCCGCCAACCGCACTCGTCCCAGCAGCCGCATCACTCTGCCGGGAAGGTAGCGCCCCATCAGCGGCAGGCCGAAGCCCAGATAGACGACTCCACCGACGATGAGCCCGATGACGAGCCGCAGCACCGTCACGTCGGACGCCTGCTTGGCCGCCCACGCCGCCGATGCGCTGACGATGGTCAGGCCGAGAGCCGGCATGGTGGCCGCGACCAGGATCCGGGCCAAGTTGCCGACGAACCGGCGCGCCAGGATGAAGTATGCCGGCAGGACGATCAGCACGATGACGGCGACGTGGGCGAACGCAGCGCCCCTCATCCCGTCGAGTTCGACGCCGAGGAACATCGCCGGCACGAGCACCACGAGCCAGATGATCTGCACGAGGAGATTGCGGCTCGGGAGCCCCACACCGACCAGCAGATTGCTGAGCAACAGGGAACACACGAAAAGGCTTCCGTAGACACCGAGTACGACGATCACCGGCGCGGCATCGATCCACCGATGGCCGTAGAGGGTGTCCACGATCTCGCTCGAGAGCACCAGCGTGAAACCGGAGATCGGGAACGCCACCAGGCAGATGAGGCTGAGCGAGCTGCGCAGTGCCCGGCCGAGGCGCTCCGGGTCGCTCTTGGCGTGACTGAACATCGGCATGGCGACGTTCATCACCATCGAGCTGAGGGTCGCCGTTGCCCACGAACTCACGTTGAACGCGAGCGTGTAGATGCCCAGCCGGACCGGTCCCAGGAGCTTGCTCACGAAGAGGAAGTCCGCATTGAGCAGCAGGAAGCCGACGAGGTTCGCCGCCGCAATGGGCGCCCCGAAGCGCAGCACCCGTCGTGCCTGCTTCGGGTCGAAACGGGGGCGGTAGAACTTCCTGACGAACCAGAGGAGCACACAACCGGTCACCAACTGCCCGAGCACCCGTGACCACGCGAAGGCGATGTCTCCCGGGCCGTTCAGCGCGAGCAGCAGCATGAGCACACTGCTGGGCACGTAGGCTGCGGCCACTCCGAAGAACATCGCATCCTGGCGGAACTCCCGGGCGAGCAGACCGCACGGGATGGTGAACAGGCCGACCATCGCGATGCAGAGTGCCAGGATGCGCAGCGCATTCACGCTGTCGGGTGCGCCGAGCAGCACTGCGAGCTGGGGGGCCAGCAGCAACATCACCACCGCCAGACCGACGCCGATGACGATCGAGAGGAAGGACACCGTCGAGCCGATCTCGGCTGGGTCGATGTCGGCTCGCGCCATACAGGCACTGAGACCGAGCTCCGAGAACGAGCTGACGACGGTGAAGACTGCCAGGGCCACCGCGTAGTTGCCGAACTCCCCCGGTGTGACGATTCGCAGCATCACCATGGTGATCACGACCCCGGAGAGCCGCATCGCAATCGTGTTGACGCCGCTCCACAGCGCGGCGCGTGTCACCCGTCCGGAGAGCGAATCGCTCACGTCGCCTCCCGCGCAGCCATTGATGCGAATCCTCCGAAACCATCGAAAGAGAACCGGAAAGACGTTGGGTTGGTCTACCCCGTCCCAGCGCTACGCACTGTAGGCGGACCATGAGCGTGGCGTCGGTTATTTTCACGGACCGCCAGCAGGAGAACTTTCGGCCGGATCCTCCGTCCGGATCGATCAGTGCGCTGACTCCGGCACCCCGTAGGCCCAATCGTCCGGGCCAACGGGCACATGTCGCCAGGCCTCGGGCAACACAACGTCCTTGCTGTTCGGGTCGTTAGTAACGTCCAGAGGATGCGGGAACTGCTGCGCGAACGATGTCGGCTGCGCGCGGTCCGCCCGGAGGAAGGTCATCTCCAGCACCCGTGGCACGACCAATCCTGACCTGCTCACCACTCCGCCATAGTTGTTCGGGTGGTTGTGCACGACGTAGAAATCGCTCATCAAACGACGCAGCACGCCGCTTATGATGCCGAATGCGTGCCGATCGAAGATTCGCTCAAGGTCATGCAGCTCCACCACGATGATGCGGAAGCGGCGCAACAGTGCATCAGAGGCGTTGAGAAGCACCGCCCACTCCGCACCCTCGATATCCATCTGCAGCACAAGATCCTGGACACCGGGCGCATATTCCGACACCCAATCGTCCAAACGCACCGTGCTCTCGTCATTCACTAAACCGACATACTTCTTGATGAATACGCCGCCGGCGATAGGCGACTGGCACACCGACGCGTCCGCCATGAAGCAAGGAATCCCTCGGGCGATCAACGCCTCCTCGAAAGGTGCCCACACGCTCACGCCCGGCGAGAAACATGCTGCGACCCCGTCCAAATCGTCCGGCAGGAGATATCCTCCGTCGCCGTCAGCACCCACACGGATCAACGGCAGCCTGGTTTGAACAGGGTGCAGCTGGCCAATCAGACTCTTGACTGTCGCGACGTCGGTCAGCTTACTCACGCCCACACCCGCATTCAATGCCGCACTCACCATCCGATGCTTCAATGCCATAACCACTCCCGCAGGATTGTTGTCACTGTCGATTTTCTGCGTGTGCGTGCCGGGCCAACCGTTTCGCAGGGTCAGCGACAATTCTCACTCGTGTCCCGCCGCTCGTCGGCGCCGGCGCAAAGGTCACGAACCTGGTACACCATGGTGTGCGTCCCGGCCGCTACGGATAAGCTCCCGCACCTGCTTCCGCACCTCCATTGACGTGCCCGACTTGGCCGAAATCATGACCGCGACGTCGTCGGCACCGAGTCCTGCCGTAAAGCCAGGCACTGCTTGCGGCGTCAGCGGCGTTGTGCCCCACCATTCGAGGCAAAGGGGTGACGAGCGGTGGAGCTGTTGGGAATTTCTTCGACCGAGCACCTCGTCGACGAATACACCATAGAGGGTCCACTCCGAGAAGTGGACCTCCCCGCTAATCACATCTTGCCATGGTCGGTGGTGGAGATCCTCGATATGTGTCAGCATCGAGCGGACCACGCCCGTGTCCCACGCCATGAAGGAACTGATGTAATCGTGATAAGGAGGTGCACCGACCGGGAGGCCGAGCACCCGGCGCGCCGTTTGGTGCCACAAAACGTGGTGCGGAAGTTCGCTGGTCACGGCGTCGACCTTGCGGTAGAGCACTACGTCGGCTCCATCCCGAAACGTGTCCGCAGTGATCGGCCTTACCAATTCGACGTCGGAGTCGATCACGACCACGATGTCAGAAGTGGACTCGGCCACCGCGGCGAGTTTGAGGATCTGCTGCAGAATCCATCCGCGAATCGGTGGCACGGGTCGGTGCCTGTTGATCGCGACGATTCGTGGAATGGGTGAGAAGGCTGACATGCGGCGAGTCAATGCCGAAATTCGAGGGACAATCGTGAACCAAGGCGGGAGTGCCGCGCACTCTGGCCGCACCTGACCGGCCCCCAATTGCTCAAACTTCCCAACATCCTCCACCGGAACGATCAGTTCGGCATTCGTTCCCTCCGGCAGAAAGCGTTGCAATGAGTCCGCCAGCTCCATGCACAGCGTGAGGTCCGGCGCATACACAAGTGTCAGCACGGACAGCTCAGCCATCTTTCCTCCAGTCAGGCATGACGCCTCCTGCGCAGCGTTGGATAGGAATGCTCCGATGAGGCCGGAGAGGGCGGTATGACCACTGTCCGTCATCCTCGTCCCAGCGCTAGGAACTATAGAGCGCACCCCAACGTGCAACAGCGGTTATTTCACGGAGCGCTGAGTCGAGCAATTCCGCCCCCAGTTGGTGTCCGTCGCGGCTCTTCGACCCAGGCGGAACCAAAGTCTCGGCACAGTTGCGGAAGCCGACGAAACTATGCGGCGTTGCCGCAGGAACTCGTCCATCATGGGGGGCATGCAACTCGGTCACAGCAGCACTCGCGCGCCCGCGTGGTGGGCGCGGGCGAGCTTGTGGTTGCTGTCCATCGGCTGCCTCCTGCTGGCCGCCGTGCTGACGCCGACGCACTGGCTGGACGTGTCTCGGCCGCGGCTGGTCGAACTGGCCGCGTTCACCCCCTGGGCACCCCGTTCGCACTGGTGGCGCTCGTCGTCGGTCTGCTGCTCCTCGTCGCGGACCGGAGCCGGCTACGGCACGCCGGCGCGCTCGCCGCGGCGAGCGGCATCCTGCTCGCGGTGCACCTGTGGTGGCTCGCGCCCCTGTATGTCGGATCCCGGCCGGCGACCACCGGCCCGGCGCTGGTGGTCCTCAGCCAGAACTTCGAGTACGGCGACCCGGCCCGGCTGGCGCAACTGGTCCATGACGATAAAGTCGACGTCCTCGTGCTCACCGATGTCGACAGCGATCGAGTGCGTCAGGTGATGGCCACCGACATACCGCGGCTCTTGCCGAATTCCATTGGCGCAAAACCGGATCAGACGATCTCATCGGTCATCTTCAGCCGTTTTCCGATCGAGTCGATCCACAGCGGCCCGCACTCGTCACACGCGGACCTGGTGCGCCTGCACACGCCGATGCTCGGGGATGTCGACCTGGTCGCCGTCCACCCACAGCCGCCCTACACCACTCGCTGGCGCCCCGATTACCGCGCGCTGACGTCATACCTGCGCAGTGCAGTGCCCCAGCCGGCACCGCGGCCGACGATCGTCGCCGGCGACTTCAATGCAACGACCGACAACGTGCCGTTCCGCACGGTGCTCGATCTGGGCTACGCGGATGCAGTCACCCAGCGACGTGGCGGGTTCCAGCCGACCTGGCCGGACTCCTCGACCAAGCGCTATTTCGGTGTGCCGGTTCCACGGCTGGTGACCATAGATCACGTCCTCATGTCCGACACGGTGGCGGCATCGAGTGCGACCACCGTGCACGTTGCCGGGGCGGATCACCGCGGTGTCCTGGCGCGGATCGCTCGTCGCGGTGGTTGAGGACTGTGTCGGCGACGTCGGAAGGCCCGATCGACCCCTCGCGCTGCGGTCCTGGACGTGACCGTGACGACCGCTTCGAGCGGGCCCTTCCAGCGCAGCGTCGCGAACACGATGCCGACGACGACGACCACGGACACCTCCGGCACCAGCCGGCGCGGCCCGTAGTCGGGCCAGGTCTGCGGCAGCACCATGATCAGATGGAGGCTGTAGAGACTGAGCGTCATCGTCCCGGCGCCGAAAACCACCTGCCACCAACGGGTTGCGACGCGAGTCGCGAGCAGCGCGAGCCCTATGACCGCGAGCGCGATGCCCGCGGTGAACGCCAGATCCGCCACCGACCCGGAGTGCGGTGCACTCACCGCCAGCCACCACCAGCTGTGGATCGGGGTGACTCCCTGTAGGCCCACCTGCAAGTGCAGTTGCAGTGCGGCCCAGGAGGACACCGGGGGCCCGGTCCAGGTATGGACGAGACGGTCGTGCACGCCAGGCAGCGACGTGACCACGTGCGACAGCAAACTCGCTCCCGCCGCGAGTAGCGCGCCCGCGCACAGCAACCCGACGGCCGTGTTCCTGCGGCGGAGGTCCAGTCGTCCGACAGCGAGCCCGAAGCAGAGGTAACTCACCCACGTGAACGCGGGGTACTCGCCGGTGACCAGTAGCCGCAACAGGATTGCGCCGACGCCCAGTCCGCCGAAGCCGCCCGCGACGGACTGGGGGTCGAGGAGCCGAAACGCCTGGGAGACAATGGGCGCCGCACACATCCAGACCCCGCCGACCAGGAACAGCCGCGACGGTCGGAGCCAGAGGAACGGCAGCCCGATGACGAACAGCACCCCGTAATAGGGCAGGATCACCGCGATACCCGCGGGGTGCAGATGCTCCAGCAGCACACCGATCACGACGATCAGACCGGCTCGTATGACGATCGCCGTCGAGTCGACAATGTGGCGACGCCGACCGGTGTGCGGTGTCGATCCGCCGGTCACCAGAGCGAGCGAGACGCCCGCGAGCACGGCGAACAGTGCCGCCGCGTTGCCGGTAGTCACTCGCTGTGCCAGGAGCACCCGGCCCCCACGGTCTTGGGGAGGATGTGCGCCACCATCATGCCGAGCAGCGCGAGACAGCGAGCGACATCGATTCCGACGAACCGCGCGCGGTCGCCAGCGGTCCACCGGAGGCGATCCTCCCGTCCGAGCGGTAGGGTGTCAGCGTCCTGGATGCTGGATTCCATTATTTGTCAAGCCAATTCGCGACGCCGGGCCGTGACTCCGCGGGACAGATCTCTCGCGCAGGTGGGGCCCGGCAGGCACGCGCTCTTGTTCCACCGTGGCGGTATCGGTGGCTGCTCTGGGCGCGTGCGCATCCGTTCAGCTCCAGCTCTTGCGGAGCGTGTTCATCGCTGAACCGACCCGGCGAGGCAGGCGGTTCGCGTCGCGGACTATGCGGGAGAGGGACTCCGGCGTGACGCCGCTGTGCACGCTGAAGCGGGCTTGCAGCCAGGAGTCGGCCGAAGCTGATTGCCGGTCGCTGGTGAAGAGCGTCGCGTAGCCCGCACTGCGCGCGGCTCGCAGCACCGCACGGTTGTACTGTCCGCGCGGTAGCGCGGCGGTCCGGACGGCTTCGCCGGTGAGCACGCTGAGAGCCGCGCGCGCCTCCAGGACCTCACGTTCGAGCTCCTCGTCGTCGAAGCTGGTCCACGGCTCGTGGGTCCAGCCATGGTTGCCCAGCGTCATGCCCGATGCCACCAGCTGCCGGACATCCGTCCTGGTGAGGCTTCCGGGCCGCCCGAGCCGGTCGACGACGACGAAGAACGTGGCCCGCATGCCTCTGTCCAGCAGCGCCGGAAGCACGATCTCGACGTCCGACACGTTGCCGTCGTCGACGCTGAGCGAGACACCGTTCGTGTCTTCGGCCAATTCGTCCAGCAGGCGCAGGAAATCGTCCTCGCTCACCCAGTAGCGGCTCTCGCCCGGTTCGAGATCACGGCGCGGTCGCCCGACTCCGTGGAAGCAGACGTTGACCCTGCGCCGGGGGGATGTCCCGTTCGTGATGATGCTCATGGCTCGATCACTCCTCCATTTCGCTCGGATTCCCAGTGGCCTCTGCCCCAACGAGCCCTGGCCTCCGCGACTACGGTCACCGCGACGTACACCGCCGTGGCGAGTGCGAGGGCCGGGTCGGCGCGCACCGCGGCAGTGAGCCAGCGCACCCCGACCGCTTGCCGTACCACGCCCGCGGAGTCCGCTGCTCGTAGCTGTGCATTGCCCCGCCTGACCCGTGCCAGCCGGCGCACCAGCGAGCGTGTCGAACGCACCGCGACCACCACACTGACCACGTCGTCGAGGTGCCTGGCTTCCGTCTCGTCGAAGAGCGAATCCAGGAAGAGATCGTCCGCGATCACCTCGGGGAACTCGGCGAACCGGGCCCGGCCGGCTTCGGAGACGGCGACCGCCCCACGGCCGAAAAGCCCTGTGGCGTATGACGGGTGGAGTGCGTGGACGCGGTAGTACATCCGCACCCAGCGCGAACTCGCCGAGACGTCGACGGTACGTGCGGGCACGGCGACCAGCGGCCGTCCGCTGTCCCCGGGCGCCGGGCGGAGCGACTCGGACAGCCGCTCGATCGCCGCTTTGTCCAACTGGATGTCCGCATCCAGATAGACCCGCGGATATCCGGTGGCGCGCCGTTCCGCCGCGTTCAAGGCAGCTGCCTTGCCAGCGGCTGCAACCTCGACGACCTCCACCGACCGGCGTCTCGCAACAGTCACGGTGCCGTCGGTGCAACCGTTCGCGGCGACGATGACCTCGAGGGACTCGGCGGAGCCGCCGGTGAGCAGCCCGTCGAGTGTGCCGCCGATCACCGCTTCTTCGTTGTGTGCGGCGATCAGCACGGTCGTCATCGCCTGCCCCCGAGCAGGTCAACTCGTCAAAGACGGCGACGTAGGCGTCCCGTTGATAGGTCCAGGCGAGCTCGTCCTCGACCCGGCGACGGCCGCAGGTGCCCATGATCGACCGCGTCTCCGGGTCGTCGAGCAGCGCGACGATCTCCTTGGCGTAGCGGTCGACATCGTCTGCGCACACATACCGTGCCGCTGCACCCGCCGAGACGCGGGTCTCGCGCAGGTCGAATGCGAGAACGGGCACGCCGAACGCCATGTATTCCATCGTCTTGTTCATCGTGGATACGTCGTTGAGCAGGTTTTTCGGATCGGGTGACAGGCCGAGATCAGCAGTCGACAGCACCTCGATGACCTCCTCGTCCGGCACCCGACCGGGCATCTCGACGAAGTCCTGCAGCCCCAACCGATCGCGTTCGGCGACGAGGTCCGCCCAGCAGTCGCCGCCGCCGATCAGCGTGAAAGAGACATCGGTCCGTCCCATCTCGTGTACGACGAGCTCGGCCGCCTGTAGCGCCAGGTCGACGCCGTCCTGCGGTCCCATCACCCCCAGATAGGCGACGAGGAAAGGACGCCCGCGTCGCCTGGCCGGATTCGGTGCGCCGCTTTTCAAGCGGTTCAGATCCGGGCCGGTGCGCACGACGGTGACGTCGCCGGCACTCTTCCCGCCTCGCTCCCGCGCGACGGCGGCGTACGACTCGTTGGTCGACGTCACCTTGTCCGCGGCGGCGAACGTCGCGCGCTCGAGTGCGAGTAGGCCCCGCAGCGCCGACCCGCTGCCTCCGGGGAATCTCGACCGGTACAGCTCCGGCGACAGGTCGTGGTGGTCGAAGACGAAGAAGGTGCCGTCGATGCGGCGCAGCAATCGTGCCAGCGGCCAGAAGATCTCGGGTGGGTTGCAGGCCTGCAGGACGTCGAAGCGTCCGCCCCGGCGGGCGCGGGCCACGTGATACGTCGTCGCGAGGAAGGAGTAGGCGTACTCGGCGACATAGCTCAGCGAGCTGCCACCCGGTGCGTATGGCGAGTAGGCACGGACGCTGATCCCGTCGATGACCTGGTGGGCGGCTGTCCCCCGCCCCTTCGGGCAAACCACGGTGACGTCGTAACCGGAGTCGCGCAACGCCAGGCTCTCCAGCCAGACCCGCCGGTCGAACGGCACCGGCAGGTTCTGGACGATGATGAGCACTCGTGGTTTGCCGTGTCTGCTCACCAGCCGACCCCTTCGTACCCGACGACCCGCTCGACCTCGCGACCGAGGCGACCGATCAGATCGATGAGCAACGGCGGGTTCGCGTCGCACAGTGCGTCGACGATGGCTGTCGCGGAGGATGTCACCAGGGCGACGTCCGCGCCCGCGAGCGCCTCCTGCGGCGAGGCGGTGAGCAGCCGGTCCAGGTGCGGAAGCCGCGCCATCACGTTCTCGCGGTTCGCTCCGATCAACTTGCTGGTGTTGAGGATCGGGTCGTAGACCCGCAGCTCGAATCCCTTGCCGAGCAGCCGCTCGGCCAACTCGACATTCGGGCTTTCCCGCAGGTCGTCGGTGTCGGACTTGAAGCTCAGCCCGAGGAGAGCGACCTTGCGGCCACCGGCGGCAAGGACCCGGTCCACGACTTCCCGCACCGAGACCTCGTTGCTCGTCGTGGTGCCCAGTAGTTGCGGGGCGTCGATGCCGTTGACCCTCGCCATGTGCTGCAACGAACGCAGGTCCTTGGGCAGGCAGGATCCGCCGAAGGCGAACCCGGGCCGCAGGTAGGTGGGCGAGATGTTGAGCTTGGCGTCCTCACAGAACAGGCTCATCACCTCGCGGGAGTCGACCCCGTACGGCCGGAAGACCCGCCCGATCTCGTTGGCGAAGATGACCTTCGTCGCGTGGAAGGCGTTGCAGGCGTACTTCAGCGCTTCGGCCGTCTCCACACTCACCCGGTGGATCGACAGCTCCAGGAAATCGAACACCTCTGCCATCGCTTGCTGCGTCCGGTCGTCCGTCGAACCGACCACGACGAACGGCGGGTCGAAGAAGTCGGCGACTCCCGCACCTTCGCGCAGGAACTCCGGGCACATGGCGGTCCCGACCCGCCAGCCGGTGGGCAACTCCTCGGCGAAGACGGGAGCGACCACCGTCCGGCCCGTTCCCGGCGGCACGGTGCTGCGGACGACCACGCTGTGGTGGCCGGATGCCGGCGGTGCGACCTGGTCGATGGCGTCCCGAATGTCCTGCACGGCACGACTGATGTAGGTGAGGTCGGTAGCGCCGTGCGAGGTGGACGGAGTGCCCACACACAGCAGGGAGACGTCCGCCTGGTCGAGCGCGACGCGAGGGTCAGTCGTTGCGCTGAGCTTTCCGGAGGCCCATCCCTCACGCATCAGCTCGTCGATGCCCGGCTCCACCACCGGACTCCTGCCGCAGCCGATCAGCTCGACCTTGTAGGGGTCGACATCAACACCCACCACGTCGTGCCCTCGTGCGGCGAGGCCGGCGGCGGTGACGGCTCCGACATATCCGAGTCCGAAAACGGCGATCTTCATCATGCCCCCAGCAGTGCTGCGACGGACGCGCGCCCACAGCCACGGAGTGACGGCTGCTTGGCTGTCGCGAATTTAGGCGGAAATTATCAAGATTCGCGATCGCGACCTGGAGTTATTGCTCCCGCCGGCCAGGTTCGCAGGAAAGCCGCCCGGCGGGCACGAACCTCACCGCCCGGGGCCCTGGACCGGCTCACGGCGAGGCCGTGACCTCCGAGTAGAGGTAGTCGATGTCGTCCGGCGTCAGCGTTGCGCTCTTGAACATCTTGTGCGCGGGCTTCGACCGGGACCACGCGAAGCGGACGGGACCGCCCGAAACGCGCTCCTCGACAACGGTGAACAGCATCCGATGGCGCAGCAGCAGGTGGCGTGACACATCACGGAAGCCGGTCCTGAACAGTTCCGGATCACTGACGTACTGCACTTCCGCGAGGCGATTTTGCCCCTTGATGCAGGCCGTGCGCCACTGGACGTAGCACGCCCGGTCTCCGTCGAGCAGCACGATGTGCCGGGCCCACCGGCTGCTGGCGTGGTCGCGGTAGACCTGCAGAGCGTCGCCGGTGAGTGAGCGGTCGACGACCTCGGGATCCGAACTGACGCGCGTGCCCCTGCGTCCGGGCCATGGCAGGTTCACCGCGAGTTGGGAGCGGGTCTCAAGGAAGACGAACCCCATCCGAAGGTTCAGCCTCTGGACGATGCCGGACGGGTTCAGGTCCGTGAAGTGATATCCGGGTTGAGACAACAGTGCACGAATCAAACGCCAACTGCTGGAACGGTATTCGCCCTGAACGCACCACGCTGCCAGGTTGCAGAACCGCTCCTGGCGGCCCGCGATCGTCCGGATGGAGTAGATGGCGGCATACTCACCGACGATCTGATCGCCCGACAGCAACAGCATGCCGTGGTTCGGTGCGTCCGATCCCGGAAGATTGTTCGCTGCCAGCCATGAGGCGGCCCACTCGTCAACAGGTGTGGCGGATGGCATGTTCGCGGCCAGGAACCGCGCCACCGCCGGAAGGTCCTCGGTCGACATGGGCCTGACCGTCACTGGCCCCGATCTGGCGGTCATCACGGTGCGGCGGTGATCTCGGAGTAGAGGTAGTCGATGTCGCCCGGTCCCAGCGTTGCGCTCTTGAACATCCGGCGCGGTGGACCGACGAGCGAAGCCGACGGGCTGAAGCTGCCGCCGACGACGTGCTGATCGACCAGCGTGAACAGCGCCTTGTGCCGGAACGCCAGATGCCGGGAGAGGCTGAGCAGTCCGGCCCGGAACAAATGTGGCTCACTCACGTACTGGATGGCCGCGACCCACCGCAGGTTCCTCCGCCGCTCGAATCGCCACTGCACGTAGCAGGATGCGGTGTCGGCGATGATCACGGCATGTCGCGCCCAACGGCAACGCAGATGGTCCTGGTAGTAGCGCAGCGGCTCGCCGGTCAGCACCCGGGCGATCTCGTCCGGGTCGGAGCTGACTCGTGTCCGCCGTGGCAGCGTCGGCCACGGGAGGTTGAGCGTGAGCTGACTGCTCGGATCCAAGTAGCGGAATCCGAGCCGGAGGTTGAGCCGCTGCACCTCGGGCGTGGGAGACAGGTCGGTGAAGTGGTAGCCGTCCTGTGCCAGCAGCGCGTTGAGCATCCGGATGCTCCCGGAGCGATAGCCGGGCGAAACGCACCAGACGGCAAGGTTGCAGAAGCGTTCGCTCCGGCCGTCGATGACCCGCGTCGAGTAGATCGCCAGATATGCGCCGACGACGTCCTGCCGCGACCACAGCGCCATACCGTGGTTCGGCGCCTGCGTGCCGGGCCGGCCGTTGATGTCTGCCCAGGCTTTGACCCAGTCCTCCACTGGGCTCTTGGGTGGGAAGTTCTCAGCCAGGAAACGGCCCACCAGGGGAGTTCTTCGGTCTCGATCGGGCGAACGGTGACGGACTGTTTGCTCGATGACATGGCTGCCCTCAGGCGTCCGGGTGTGCGCGTGCGGACTCCACGAAGTCGGCGAGCGTGCCCAGGGTGCCGAACACCTCTCCGCTCACCGCGCTGTCGTCGATGCGGATGTCGAAGTGGTTCTCCAAGCGCACCAGCAGATCGACCACCGCCATCGAATCCAGCTCGGGCATGCTGTCCAACAGCTGTGTGTCAGCGGTCAGTGCCGTCGAACGACTTTGAATGCCAAGGGTTTCGACCACAACATCCTTCACCTGCTCAAAGGTTGTCTCAGCCATGATTCTGCACCTTTCGTTGGTCGGGTCCGACGAGGACCTCGAACGCTGCTGGATGTCCGAGAAAGTCTGCGGGGCTCGCGGTCTTTCCGTAGGCCCCTGCCTGGAAGATCACGACGAGATCGCCGATGTCCGTCGACGCCGGGACCTCGACGTTGTCGCCCAGCACATCGATCGGGGTGCACAGGCAGCCGACCACACTGGCGGTCATCCTGTCGGTGTCGTCGCCGCTCATCCGGTTGCCGATGACGAGCGGATAGTTGCGCCGGATGGCAGCGCCGAGGTTGCCGGTGGCGGCGAGTTGATGGTGCAAGCCGCCGTCGACCACGAGGTAGGTCCGGCCGCGCGAGACTTTGCGGTCGATGATCTCGGTCACGTAGACGCCGGCTTCACCGACGAGGAAGCGTCCGAGCTCCAGGCAGAGCGCGGCCTCGGGCAGTGCTGGCGCCAGCCGTTCCTGGGCGAGGTTTCGCAGGTGCTCGCAGACCGCCTCGACATCGAGTGGTTCGTCCCGGTCGTGGTAAGGGATCCCGAAGCCACCGCCCAGGTTGACCTGACGGAGGGGGCCCGGCGCGGCATCCGCGAGGCGCAGCACGAGATCGACGGTGCGGTCCTGAGCCTCGGCGAGGATTCCGGAGTGCAGGTTCTGGGAGCCGGAGAAGACGTGGAGGCCGACGAACTCGATGTCGTATGCCGCCAAGTCGCTGAGGAAGGCCGGCACTATTTCGGCGTCCATGCCGAACTGCTGTGGCCCACCGCCCATTCGCATGCCGGACCCCCGCACTGCGAAGTCGGGGTTGACCCGCACCGCCACCCGGGGCCGGATCCCCAGCTCGGCGCCGATCGCGACGAGCCGCTCGGCTTCGAGCGACGACTCGACCTCCACGGTGATCCCGGCCGCGACCGCACTTCGCAATTCGGCCGATTTCTTCCCCGGGCCGGCGAAACTCACTCGGGTTGCTGGCATTCCGGCATCGAGGGCGACCTTGAGCTCACCTGAGGATGCGACATCGAGATGTTCGACCCGGCCCGCGACATACTGCACGACGGCCGGCATGGGGTTGGCTTTGATCGCGTACGACAGTCCTATCAAGGGACCGAGCAGCCCGTGCAACAGATCGATCCGCTCGGTGATCGCCGCGCGTTCGTAGGCGAAGAAGGGTGTCGATCCCACCTGCGCCGCGAGACGGACGAGCTCGACCCCGCCCACGACGAGTTGCCCGTTCGCACTCCTGAACCGGGCGATCGTGCTGTGCACCGGCGCACCTGTGGCAGTCACACCGTCACCAGCGCCCGAAGAGCTGTGCGGTCGAACTTGCCGTTCGGTGACCGCGGCAGATCGTCCTGCAGGACGACGCGTCGCGGCACCATGAACAGCGGCAGCCGGGCGCGCAGTGCGCCGACCACTTCCTCCGGGTCACAGTCGGGGCGCACCGCTGCGGCGACCAACACGATCTGCTGCCCCAGAACCTCGTCGTCGACCCCGAACACGACGGCGTCCCGCACCAGGCCGGTGTCGTAGGCGGCCTCTTCAACCTCGCTCGGACTGACGCGGTAACCGGAGGTCTTGATCATCTCGTCACGCCGGCCGACGAAATACAGGAAGCCGTCCTCGTCACGCATGACGGTGTCACCCGACCAGACGGCGAGCTCGTCCGGGACGACTCCGGCCCGCTCCGACGGCAACGCACGGAAGCGCTCCGCGGTGCGCACTGGGTCGTTCCAGTACCCCTGAGCGACCAGCGGTCCTCGGTGCACGAGTTCTCCGGGTTCGCCCGGCTCACAACGGGATCCGTCGGGACGGACGACCAGCACCTCGGCGTTCGGGATGGCCCTGCCGATCGAGTCGGGGCGCTGGTCGACCTCGTCCGGGTCGAGGTAGGTGGACCGGAACGCCTCGGTGAGGCCGTACATCAGGAAGGGACGGGCCGCCGGGAACAGGGTCCGCAGGCGGGCCAGCGTGGACTTCGGCATACGGCCGCCGGTGTTGGCGAAATAGCGCAACGTCCGCGTCGCCTCCGGCGGCCACGTCGCGGCGCCGAGCTGGATCCACAGTGGCGGCACGCAGGTGAGTCCGGTGACGCCGTGCTGTGCGCAGAGCCGCACGATGTCACCGGCGAGCAGGTAGTTGACCAGGACCACGTGCGCGCCGACGTGCAGCGCGGTGGTGACCTGGCTCAGGCCCGCGTCGAAACTCAGCGGAAGTGCCGCGAGAATGACGTCCTGGGCCGTGTTGGCGAGGTATTCGCTGACACTCTCGGCCCCGACCACGAGGTTGCGGTGACTGAGCACCACGCCCTTGGGCAGTCCGGTGCTGCCCGAGGTGTAGAGGATGGCGGCGAGGTCACTGTCAACCGGCCGGTACGACGGTTCGGACGCGTCCGCGGACAGCAATTCGCTCCATCGCGCGACGACGGTGCCGACCGACACCTCACCGGCGACCGGCCCGTCATCGACCAGCACCACGATGTCGGGTCCGGCACCTGCTTCGGACGCCAGCAGTGCTGACAGCCGCTCCGACGTCGTCACCAGGCATCGCGCGGAGCAGTTGGTCAGGATGTGATCGACCTGCTGCGGCTTCAGGACCGGATTGACCGGCACGAAGACCGCGCCGACGGCGGAGGCGGCCAGCATAGCGATGACGTTCTCGGTGCGCTTGTCGAGGAACACCGCGACGCGGTCTCCACGGTCGAGGCCGTACGACGAGAGGCCGCCCGCGGCCCGCAGGATCGCATCCCAGAGCTCGGCGTAAGTGGTGGTGCCGGACCGGTCGGTGACGGCGGCCGCTGACGGCCCCCGCTCGGCCGCTGTTCGCACCATCTCGTGCAGTGCCCTCGCCATACGCCCCAGCCCCATCTTCATTACCACGCGACACATGTGAGTTCGCTGTACAGATTGTCAATGTCCGCGGGTCCGATCGCCGCACTCTTGAACATTTTTGGCCGGCCTGCAAGATGTCGCGCAATAAACAGGCGGCCGACGATTCGCTCCTCCAGCAGCAGCGCGACGCCCTGCCGACGGCGCAGTACATGGCTGCCGAATGCGTTGAGGCTCAGGCGAAATCGCTGCGGATCGCTGACGTACAACACCGACACGAACGCCGGTATGTTGCGTCGCCGATCCTGGCGGTATACGACGTAGCAGTTGTGGCCCTCCCGGCGAAGGACCACGTGGTGAGCGGCCGCGGCTCCCCGGTGGTCCCGGTAGATGCGCAGTTGCTCGGTGTCGAGAAGTCCTTCGATGCTCTCGCTGTCGTCGACTACCGTCGTGCGACCGGTGGGCAGCGGCAGGCACGGGACGAGTTGCACGGACGTGTCGAGGCGCGTGAACCCGAGCCGCTCGTCGAGTGGCACCACGGCACCGCTCGGCGACAAATCGGTGAACGTGTATCCGGGCTGCGCCAGAGCAGCGCGCAGCATCCGGAAGCTGTGTGCCCGATGCTCGGGCAAGACGCACCACGCGCCGAGATTGCAGATCCGCTCGACCCGGCCGCGGATGACCCGCTCGGAGTAGAACGCCAGCAGGACGCCGCCGAGGGTCGAGTCCTCGAGCCGCAACTGGAAGCCGAAGTTCGGCCGGTCGGCCTCCCACGGCACGTCGACAGCACGTATCCAGTCCGCTGCAGACACCCGACGGTTCAGGTGAACGTGGAGGAACGCGCCGACGTCTGCGAGATCACCGATCGTTATCGGTGCAATGTCCACCATCACGCCTCACCCCTTGTCGCCAGGAGGCTAGCGGCCCGCACCGTCGGGACGGTCAATATTGCGACGGCCTCCGGCGGCGGTGGAACAAGGCATCGAGCGGCACAACGCGCGCACGTCATATTAGAGTCAGCCCGGTGAAGGGGATCATTCTGGCCGGCGGGTCGGGCACGCGGCTGCATCCGATCACTCGCGGCATCAGCAAGCAGCTCATGCCGGTCTACGACAAGCCGATGGTCTACTACCCGCTGTCGACCCTGCTGATGTCGGGCATCCGCGAGATCCTGGTGATCACGACACCACACGACATGGAGCAGTTCGTGCGACTGCTGGGTGACGGGAGCCAGTGGGGCATCGACATCAGCTACGCCGTGCAGCCATCGCCGGACGGACTTGCGCAGGCCTTCATCATCGGAGCCGACTTCATCGGCGACGACTCGGTAGCGCTGGTGCTCGGCGACAACATCTTCTACGGGTCCGGCCTCGGCACCGCGCTTCGCCGGTCCACCGACGGCCTCACCGGCGGGCACATCTTCGCCCACCACGTGACCAACCCCTCGGCATACGGCGTAGTCGAATTCGACAGCGATGGCACGGTGTTGTCCATTGAGGAGAAGCCGGACAAGCCCAAATCCCGGTATGCCGTGCCCGGCCTCTACTTCTACGACAATGACGTCATCGAGATCGCCCGCAAGCTCGAGCCCAGCGCTCGCGGCGAGCTGGAGATCACCGGCATCAACGACGCCTACCTGCGACGCGACGAGCTGACCGTGACCGTCCTGCCGCGCGGCACCGCGTGGTTCGACACCGGCACCTTCGAGGGGCTGATGGACGCGGCCCAGTTCGTGCAAGTGATCGAGGATCGGCAGGACCAGAAGATCGGCTGCGTCGAGGAGATCGCCTGGCGAGCCGGTTGGCTCGACGACGCCGGACTGGCACAACACGCCGAGGAACTCGCCAAGAGTGGCTACGGCACCTACCTGCACCGACTTCTGGAGGACGCCCGCTGATGGACATCGAACCGTTGGAAATCTCCGGCGCCTTCGCCGTGACACCACGCCAATTCCCTGACGACCGTGGGGTTTTCATGGAGGGCTTCCGCGGCGACAAGCTAGCCGAGCACATCGGGCACCGCCTCGACGTCATACAGACCAACATCTCCGTGTCGTGCAAGGGCGCCGTGCGCGGCATCCACTACGCCGACGTGCCGCCCAGCCAGGCGAAGTACGTCACCGCGGTCAGCGGCTCCTTCGTCGACTACGTCGTCGACCTCCGCGTCGGGTCACCGACCTTCGGCCAGTGGTGCAGCGTCGACCTCGACACCGAAACCCGCTGTGCGGTCTACCTTTCCGAGGGCCTCGGGCACTGCCTGCTCTCGCGTGAAGACGACTCGACAGCCGTCTACCTGTGCTCCTCCGCCTACAACCCCGAGCGCGAGCACGGCATCAACCCGCTCGACAAGGACCTCGCGCTCGCCTTCCCGGACGACATCGAGCCGGTCCTCTCCCCCAAGGACACCGCCGCGCCGTCGCTTGCCGAGGCGCGTGAGCAGGGTCTGCTCCCGCTCTATGACGACTGCGTAGGCTTCGTGGCCGAATTGCGTTCGTCGTAGGGCTCGGGTTGTTGTAGTCGCTGCGACTCGCTGCAAAATCCCCGCGATCGGGAACCGGTCGTCGTCGCACGCCCCTACCGTTGGCACGCACTGCATCGGTGCGGTCTGCAGGGAGGGTGCAATGGCGACAACGAACGCAACTTTCGCTTCGGCCGGGACAGCTCATGGGGGCCATCCATCGGACAAGGACTGTCCGACTCCAACAACGCGCTCAACTTCATTCGGCTCGCACTCGCGAGCGCGGTGATCGTGGCGCACACCTGGCCGGTCGGCGGCTTCGGCACAGCTCCGCGGTTCGCCGGGATGGACAGCGGCGAGTGGGCCGTTGCGGGATTCTTCAGCCTGAGCGGCTTCCTGATCGCCGGGTCTCGGCTGCGACTCCCTTTCGGCGGCTTCCTGCTACGCCGTGCACTGCGTATCTTTCCCGGGTTCTGGGCCTGCCTGGTCGTCGTTGCTTTCGGTTTCGCGCCGCTCTCGGTAGCAGTCGGCGTTCCGGGGTCATGGAGCGTGGGTGACGGGCTTCGCCACGTCGCAGTCAATCTCGCGTTGCAGGTGCGCGAGTTCAACGTCGGTTCGACCATCCGGAACAACCCGCTCGCGCTCGCGTGGGACGGCAGCCTGTGGACGCTCTTCTTCGAGTTCGGGTCCTACTTGGTCGTCGGCGCGCTGCTCGGGATAGCACTGTTCAGACGACGGACTGCGACCTGCTTCGCCGCGGTCATTGTGCTCACTACCGTTGCCTACTACGTCGCGATGAGTGAGCACATCACCTCCTTCTACTTAGTCAACGGCCTCAACCTCGCCACTTCGTTCGTCGCGGGGGTCCTGCTCTTCGCCGTCAAGGATCGGCTTCCGATCTCGCGCGCACTCTTCGCTCTGTCGGTGGTGGCGCTGGCCGTCATCGGCTTCTGCGGACTGCCCAGGCTGCTTGTCGCCATACCCTTCGCATATGGCCTTCTCTATCTCGGCGCGACCCTGCCGACCCGGATCGGCACCAAGAACGACGTGAGCTACGGCGTCTACGTCTATGCATTCCCGGTGCAACAGTTCCTGGCCGCGCGGCACCTCCAGCACGACGGCAAGCTCGTCTTCATGGTCGTGGCGTTCATCCTCACCCTGCCGCTTGCCTGGTTGTCGTGGCTGCTCATCGAGCGCCCGGGAATGAACCTCCGCAGGAAGTTGGGCAGGAGAGACTCCCGGTCACCCTCCGCCATGGCCGCACCAGTCATTCCTGACGAAGCAGCGGACCACACCCAGCTGCCCGATGCGGCTCCGCAACAAACGTCGGCCCACACCGTCTTGCGAGGCGGCCCCGAGCCGGGTTTCAGTCCCCCTCAGCCACCTTTCTGATACGGCGGGACTGTGCGCGTCGAATGGCACGGTGTTGCCGCCCATCACTCGATATGGCGAACGCACGGCCTCACCACACCTCATTGAGCCGCGCCGCGCGCCACGCGAAAACTAGGTAGCCTCAACCGTTTTCGGCCTCCTCACGGACCAGTGCGCTCTGTTTCTTGAGCGCGCTCGCGAGTGAACTCAACACCTCGTTGGTCGCGTCGGGCCGGCAATCCATGTGCTCCAGCACATCGTTCAACCAGTGTTCCGAACGATCCAGCGTCGCGACCCCATCCTCGGTCAAGCAGACGACGATCTGTCGCCGGTCCGTGGGGTGCCTGATCCGCTGGGCCAGTCCGGCACGCTCCAGTCGGCCGAGTACGGCTGTCACGGCCGAGGGCGTCAGCCCCAGCCGAGTTGCCAACTCACGAGCGTTCATCTCCCCCGCAGCACGCAGCTGACTCATGGCTGTGGCGTCCGTCGGGCCTAGGCCCAGCGCCGTCGCCACGGCCTGCCGGTAGTAATCGGCCGCCAGCACGAGGGTGCGTAGAGCCTTCGCGTCCTCTCCGCTCCGGTTACTCATGGCCGTACCTCCTGCATGTCGGTGAAAATTTTACAGTACAAACATCGAACTGTTTGACAAGTGTCGTATTTACCAATACTTTACCTTCATCGCTTCGTAAAGACTTCGTCAAGTCGCGCGGGGCGGGGGTCGGGCCCCGTAGGGGAGTCGGTCCGCTCGGTGCCGTGCCCGCCATAGGTCACGGCGAACATTCTCTTGCTCGAAAGGCGATCACCCATGTCTTCTTCCAGCCGTACCCGCCGCCGTAACGCGCGACTCCTCACCGTCGGCGCCGTTGTCGCGGGCCTTGCCGCCTCAGGCGCCCTGGTCTGGCACGCGTCATACTCCGCGTTCGCCGCAACCACGTCGAACCCGACCAGCAACTGGAGCGCCGGCACCGTGGCGCTCTCGAACGACGCCCCCAGCAACACCGCGATGTTCGCCGCGACCAACCTCAAGCCGGGATCGACGGGCACCAAGTGCATCGCCGTCACGTCCGCCGGCTCGCTGCCGTCGGCCGTGAAGCTCTACGGCACCAACCCGGCCACCACCAACTCCCTGTCCAGCTCGATCAACCTGAGCATCACCCAGGGAACCGGCGGCGGCTTCGGCTCGTGCACCGGGTTCACCGCCCTGCAGACCGGTTCCTGGGTCTACTCCGGCACGCTGGCCGCGTTCGGCACCTCGGCCACCAACTACGCCACCGGCGTGGGCAGCTGGACGCCGACCGGCAGCGGCTCCGAGACCCGCGTCTACCAGATCACCTACACCCTCGACCCCGCGACGCCGAACACCGCGCAGGGCGGGACCGCGTCGATCGGCCTGACCTGGGAGGCCCAGAACTCCTGACCGGGCAGCCGTGGGCCGGCCGCACACCTTGCGGCCGCCCATCAGCCGAAGTCATCGCCGCAAACCACCGCGAGGGGAACATGGCCACACCGATCACGCACCGGCAGCAGTGGCGCACCGGTCGGTTCGCCCTGCTGATCGCGGTGAGCTGCCGGGGACTGCTGGCGATGCTGGTCAGCCTGCTGGTGTGGTCGGTGCTACCGGTGGCGCTCGGCTGGCACGTCACCGTGGTGATGAGCGGTTCGATGGAGCCTGCACTGCGGCCCGGAGACGTCGTCGCATCACGCCCGGTATCGGTGCAACAGGTACGGCCGGGGCAGGTGCTGCTGGTCGATGACCCCGACCACGCCGGCCGGCTGCGGCTGCACCGGCTGGTGAGGATCAACCCCGACGGAACGCTGACCCTGCGCGGTGATGCCAACCCCGCCGCCGACTCGACGCCGGTGCGGCGCAGCGCCGTCCGCGGTGTCGGGTCGCTGCGGGTGCCGCTGGTCGGGTCCCCGGCATACTGGGCGCAGACACACCGATCGGGTCAGCTCGTGGAAGGTGCTGCCGCGCTGGTGCTGCTTCTCGCCGGGGCGTGCGCCTGGCGCGACGAGGAAGACGACTCGGACGGCGACTCTCGCGACGACACCGGCGACGGCTCGGGCATCGAGGCGCACCCGGATGCTCCAACTGCGGGGAATGCGCCCCCGGCTGAGGTCCCGGAGGACGAATCCAGCATCCGCCGGGCCGCCTTCGCTGGTCGCGGCGCCCGGCTCGCGGGGATCGGCGTGCTGACGTTCGGGCTGATCGGTGCCGGCATCGCGACCGGCCCCGCTGCGCTGGCCGCGCCGTTGACGGCGAACACCTCGAGCTCCAGCACCTGGGCGGCCGCTACCAGCTTCGCCGGCTGCAGCCCCGCGGTGATGACGGACAAGCCCTACGCCTACTACCGCCTCGCCGAGACATCGGGCACCACTGCCGCCGACGCGTCCGGCAACGGTCGCAACGGCACCTACAGCAGCGGCGTGACCCACAACGCCGGCGGGCCATGCTCCGACGCATCCGCGGCGGCGACATTCACCGGCTCCGAGATGGTCTCGACGACGCAGCAGATCGCTCTCGGTTCAACCTTCACCGAGGAGATCTGGTTCAACACCACCGCCCCCAAGGGCGGCTCACTGATCGGCTTCGCCAACACCCCGACCGGATCGGCGTCCGACCCTCAGCTGTCCGTGAACAGCGCCTCCCGACTTGTCTTCGCGGTCCCGACGAGCAGCGGGTCCGTCACGGTCACCAGCCCCGGCCCAAAGAAGTACAACGACGGGGCATGGCACCTTGTCGTAGCGACGCTCTCCAGCGCCGGTATGCAGCTGTATGTCGACGGCGTCTCGGTGGCGTCCAACAGTTCGACCACCACGATGACCAGCACGACCGGTTACCTGCAGATGGGCAACGGTTTCCCGGGTTCGCTGAGCGGCGCGGCCTTCTACAACACCGCGCTGTCGGCCGCCCAGATCACTGCCCACTACAACGCGACCTGAGTTTTTACCGCAACCGGGTGGATTCCCTGGTGACCGTCGCGCGCGACGGACCTGCCCCGACGTGTCCCGCGGCCCCCACAGGTCTGCCTCAGCGAGCTCTCAGCGCACACGGTTAACGTCCGGGTCAAGGCCGAACGGCTTTGTCCCAGTTGCCCATCGTGGCACGTCTCCCGAAGGCCACCAGATGATCAACGCAACCAACCTGACGAAGACGTATGGCGATCGCACCGCCGTCGACGGGCTCACCTTCACCGTGCGGCCCGGGGTCGTCACCGGCTTCCTCGGCCCGAACGGTGCCGGCAAGTCGACGACCATGCGCATGCTGCTCGGTCTGGACAAACCGACCTCCGGCGCCGCGACCATCAACGGCACACCGTATGTCGACCACCGGGCACCGCTCTGCGAGGTCGGCGCACTCCTCGAGGCCCGCGCGGTGCACACCGGCCGCTCCGCCCGCAACCACCTGCTCGCGCTCGCCGCCACCAACGGCATTCCGACGCGCCGCGTGGACGAGGTGCTCGAGATCGTTGGACTGACCTCGGTCGCGCGCCGCCGGGCCGGTGGCTTCTCCTCGGCATGGGGCAACGGCTCGGCATCGCATCCGCACTGCTCGGCGACCCCGAGACGCTGATCCTCGACGAGCCGGTCAACGGGCTCGACCCGGAGGGCATCCGCTGGATCCGCAACCTGCTCAAATCCCTTGCCGCAGAAGGCCGCACGGTCTTCGTCTCCTCCCACCTGATGAGCGAGATGGCGCTCATGGCCAGCCATCTCATCGTCATCGGCCAGGGGCGGCTCATCGCCGACACCACTGTCGACGAGCTCACCAGCGGGGGCTCCGGAGGCAGTGTCCTGGTGCGCGCGGAGCGGCTGGAGGAGTTGCGCGACCACCTCGCCGGCCCCGACATACAAGTGACGGATTCGGGCCCGGATTCCCTTGTGGTGCAGGGACTCTCGAGCGATGTCATCGGACGCATCGCCGCCGACCGCGGCATCGCCCTCAGTGAATTGACCCCCCGACAGGCCACTCTCGAAGACGTGTTCATGCAACTCACCCAGGACTCGGTCGAATACGGCCACCACGAGGAAGCAACACGATGAGCGCGCTGACCACCCCCGAAACTTCCACACACGTCAGCGCGTACGCGAAGGCCGGGGTCAGTCTCCCGCGCGCCATCCGCGGCGAGTGGGTGAAGTTCAAGTCGCTGCGCTCGTCATGGTTCTCCATGGCCGCCGCCCTGATCATCGCCATCGGTCTCGGTGCGCTCTTCAGCTACCTGCGCGCAACCCATGTCGACGGCGGCCCGCACGGTCCCATCGGCATCGACGACCCGATCCGGGTCAGCCTGCGTGGCCTGATGCTCGCCCAATTGCCGATCGGCGTGCTCGGAGTCCTCTTCGTCACCGGTGAATACGCGACCGGGATGATCCGCTCCTCGTTGGCCGCCGTCCCGCGCCGCTGGCCGGTGCTGCTCGCCAAGTGCGTCGTCGTCGGCGTCACGTGCCTGGTGCTGTGCACGATCGGCTGCTTCTTCGCCTTCCTCGTCGGGCAGGCCGGCCTGAACTCGCACGGGTATGGCGTCGGACTCGGCGCGACCGGTGCGCTCGAAGCGATCATCGGCGGCGGTATCTATCTGACTCTGGTGGCACTGCTGGGCATCGGTTGCGGCTTCGCCATACGCAGCACGGGCGGAGCGATCGCCACGCTCTTCGGCCTGCTGCTGGTGCTACCCCTGCTCGGTGAGGCGCTGCCGACGAGCTGGGCGGACCACGTCAACCAGTACCTCCCGATGAATGCCGGCACGCAGATCCTCGGCACACACCACGACCCGCACACTTTGTCGTCCTGGACCGGCCTCGGTGTCTTCGCGCTCTGGATGCTCGCGGCAGTCGTCACCGGGTTGTTGGTGCTGCGCAAGCGCGACGCGTAGAGCGGACGCACGGCCCGGCCACGGTTGACGGTCGAAACGGTCATTGACTGCGCAACTGCGGGGTCAACGGCTGTCTCGGGCGTCAACCGCCGTTTCGACCGTCAACGGCGCCGCGGCCGGCGCAGGGGCGTCTCGCATGCGAGACATCTTTCGACCCGAGGTGACTTACGACACCTCGGGCGGCGCTGCAAAGATGAACCCCTCGTAGGGTGCTTGAGCACTCGCGACCCCACGAAAGGACTCCCATGTCGGCATGGTCACGCGGCGGTCCGAGGGCGATTTCGATACGCGCTCGCCCCTCGCGCTACTCAATCCGCCAGCGCGGCGGACCGATGGTGCTCGCCGGCGGCCTGGTCGCGTCACTCCTCGCGGGGTGCGGCGCGACATCGCTCGGGCTTGGCTCGAGCGCGCAACAGACCGCCACCACCGGATGTTCCTCCGGTGGCCTGAAGAGCGCACTCCCGCCGGACGTGAAGGCGGGCAGCACGCTCACGGTGGCGTCGGATGCGTCATACGAGCCGAATGAATTCCTGGCTCCCGACGGGCAGACCATCATCGGTATGGACGTCGAGTTGCTGCGTGGCGCACTGCAGTGCCTGGGTCTGAAGACGAAATTCCAGAACGCGAAGTTCGACAACATCCTGCCCGGCGTGGCCGGCGGCAAGTACGACATCGCGACCTCGTCGTTCACCATCACCGCGGCCCGGCTCAAGCAGGTGACGATGGTCAGCTACTTCTCGGCGGGCACGCAGTGGATCGTCCAGAAGGGCAACCCGCGACACGTGAATCCGACCAATCCGTGCGGACTTTCGGTCGGTGTGCAGACCGGCACCACTCAGGCCGACGAGCTCACAGCCATCAACAAGGGCATCTGCAAGAGCAAGCCCGTCAAGGCCGTCGTCGAGGACCTGCAGTCCAAAGTCACCACGGATCTGCTTGCCGGGAAGGTCGACGCGATGGCCGCCGACTCCCCCGTCGCGCTGTATGCCGTCAAGAAGACCGGCACCAAGCTGCAGGCCGCGGGGAAGATCACCGGTTCTGCGCCATACGGAATCGTCCTGCCGAAGGGCAAGGACAAGCTGGGCGCCGCGCTCGCGCAGGCGTTCGCGCAGATGGCGACCAACGGCAGCTACCAGAAGATTCTGGCCAAGTGGGGCCAGCAGAGCGGAGCGGTGGAGATGTTCGCGGCGAACCCGGCGGTGCCCAATGGCTGACGTGACTGCTCCCGAGAAGCCCGCCGCCACCGAGCGGCCCGGCAAGGTCGAGGCCCGGCCGGTCCCCCACCCGTGGCAGTGGGTTGGCGTCGTCATCATCGCGATCCTCGCGGCGATGATGATCAACTCGTTCGTGACCAACTCCAAGTGGGATTGGCACTTCGTATGGCGGGTCATGGAATACCGCCCGGTGCTGGAGGGCCTGGTCAAGGGCACCATCATCTGCACCATCGGCGCGATGATCCTGGGCATCGTGCTCGGTGTCACGCTCGCGGTGATGCGGCTGTCGACCAACCCGGTGCTGCGCCTCGTGGCCTTCGTCTTCACCTGGTTCTTCCGGGCGGTGCCGCGCTACGTGCTGCTGGTCGTGCTCGGAGTCGGCGTGCTCTACCTCTACCCGAAGCTGGACATCGGGCTGCCGTTCCTGGATGTGCACTTCTACACGCTGGATGTGAAGTCGGTCAGCAGCGGCATCCTCGTCGGCATCATCGGCCTGGGGTTGTCCGAGGCGGCGTACATGGCCGAGATCGCGCGCGCCGGGCTGCTGTCGGTCGACACCGGTCAGGAGGAAGCCGCGTGCGCGATCGGCATGAGCCGCGGGAAGGCGATGCGGCGGATCATCCTGCCGCAGGCAATGCGGGTGATCGTGCCGCCGACCGGCAACGAGACCATCGCGATGGTCAAGGACACCTCGCTGCTGTCGGCCGTGCCGGTGACCACCGAGTTGTTCTTCCAGGCGAATGCCGTTGCGAACTCTACGTATCTGGTGATGCCCGCGCTCGTCGCGGCAGTCATCTGGTATCTCATCGTCTGCTCGATCCTGATGGTCGGCCAGACCATGCTCGAGCGCTACTTCGGGCGTGGCTTCGGCGGGCAGACCGGTGGCAACAAACAGAGTCTGCGCGGGCGAATGCTCGCACTGCGCGGCGGCGGAGGTGGAATGTGAACGCGCTCGTTGAGGCAGTCAATCTGCACAAGCACTTCCACGGCGTCGACGTGCTCAAGGGCATCGACATGACGGTGGCCGAGGGCGAGGTCGTGTGCCTGCTCGGGCCGTCCGGCTCCGGCAAGACGACCTTCCTGCGGTGCATCAACCAGCTGGAGATCTTCGACGGCGGCCGGCTGTATGTCGACGGCGAGCTCCTCGGACTGCGTGAGTCGGGCACCGCATTGCACCGGTTGCCGGACAAGCAGATCGCCCGGCAGCGGCGGCAGATCGGCATGGTCTTCCAGCGCTTCAACCTCTTCCCGCACAAGACGGCGTTGCAGAACGTCATCGAGGGGCCTGTCCAGGTCGGCGGCGTCTCGAAGAAGCAGGCGGTCTCCGAGGCTCGCGAGTTGCTGGAGCGCGTCGGGCTCAGCGAACGCGCCGACCACTACCCGGCGCAGCTGTCCGGCGGTCAGCAGCAGCGAGTTGCCATCGCGCGGGCACTGGCGATGAAGCCCAAGCTGATGCTCTTCGACGAGCCGACGTCCGCGCTCGACCCGGAGCTGGTCGGCGAGGTGCTCGCGGTCATGCGTGAGCTGGCTGCCGACGGTATGACGATGGTCGTGGTCACCCACGAGATCGCGTTCGCCCGGGACGTCGCCGACCGCGTCGTCTTCATGGACGGCGGCGTGGTGGTCGAGTCAGGTCCGCCGGCCGAGGTGATCCGCAACCCGCAGCACGAGCGCACGAAGACCTTCCTCAGCCGGATCATCGCCGAGCAGGAGCAGCACGCCGCTGCGGCGGCGGATCTCGCGAAACCAGTGGAGTGAGAGTCGGGTTCGCCGTCGTGCGAGGGCGGTCGATGGAGCCGACATACGTCGATGGCGACCGGCTCCTCGTCCTGTATGGCGTGCGCCCGCGCGTTGGCCGTGCGCACGTCATACGGCTGCCCGATGGACCGGACGGCCCGCGTCCGGTGGCGGTGAAGCGGATCACCCGGGCCGTCGGCGACGGCTGGTGGGTGGAGCGCGACAACCCGAGCGAAGGCGTCGACTCGTGGCTGGTCGGTGAGATCCCGACCGCTGACGTGCTCGGCGTGGTGCTGTGCCGCCCAAGGTGGCCGAGCGGCGTCTGAGGTGGCCGAGGAGCGACGAAGGAGCGTCTCGAGGTCCCGCTCACGCGTCGGTGGTCGCTGCTTGACTGGTTTCATGGACGCCAGGGTCAGTTTCATCACGCTCGCCGTTGCCGATCTCGCGCGCACCCGCGCCTTCTATGTCGACGGGCTCGGCTGGCAGCCGGTCTTCGAGGACAGCGACGAGGTCATCATGATCCAGGTCGCGGAGCATCTAATCCTGTCGCTGTGGCAGGTCGATGCGTTCGCGGCCGAGATCGGTGGGCGGCCGTCGACCGGCATACCTCCCCTGACGTTTGCGCACAACACCGTCGACCGGGCGACCGTCGACGCTGTGCTGGCCGACGCGGCAGCCGCGGGCGCGCCGGTCAATGCCGCACAGGATCGGGTCTGGGGCGGCTACTCCGGCTACTTCGCCGACCCGGACGATTTCCGGTGGGAGATCTGCTGGAACCCCGGCGAGATCGGCAAGGTCGTGGTGCCGGACGTCTCCGAGGCCGGCTGAGCGGGACACTCGACGGCAGCCGTCTGCGCTGTCGGAGCGGCCAACGCGCCGATCTGCGACGGTCTCGCATTTTGATAGGTGGGTTCGATCCCCCCAGCCCACCCGAGTAGGTTCGTAGTGAGGAGTGGAAGTCACGCCATGCGGCGGATCTTCCGTTGACTTCAAGTCCGCTTGAAGTGACAGGCTCCCGCCATACGTCCGATGCACCCGACGGAAGGACAACCACATGCTTCGCCGAATCTTTGCCCGCACGATCGAGGTCAGCGCTCACTGCGATCTGCCGTGTGGCGTCTATGACCCCGCTCAGGCGCGGATCGAGGCCGAGTCGGTCAAGGCCATCATCGAGAAGACCGCTGAGCACGCCGACGACATCGACTTCAAGATCCGTGCGGCGATCATCAAGGAGCAGCGCTCCGAGCTGGTCAAGCACCACCTGTGGGTGCTGTGGACCGACTACTTCAAGCCGCCGCACTTCGAGAAGTACCCGCAGCTGCACACGCTGGTCAACGAGGCGACCAAGCTCGCCGGCGCCGGCGGCACCAAGGCCTCGTGGGACGTCAAGACCGCGGACGACCTGCTCGCCAAGATCGACGAGATCGCCAAGATCTTCTGGGAGACCAAGAAGGCCTGACGCCTCACGTCATACAGCTGAAGGCGCCGGATCCCGCCAAAGGTCCGGCGCCTTTCGCGCATGCTGGTCGAGTAGCGGCGAGGCGCGTATCGAGACCGCGGGCCTATCAATCCGGGTTGGCTGACAGCAGGACAGACCCGTCAGCGTTGCGGATCTGCACGTGTGCGATCTTCGCCCGCGGCACAGCGGTGGCCGCTGTCAGCTTCGCCGTCGTCCCGGGCTCGGCCGACCAGGTCGAGATGGAACTCGCGTGCCCGGCGTCGTCGACGACATACAGGGAGTAGACGGCCTCGCCGCCGCCCCACTGCGCCGACTCGGCATACGTGCACTTCATGCTCACCTCGGTCCCCCACGCCTTGTCATGCAGCTGAAGGGTCGCGCTCAGCGGGTTGGTGTGCACCTGTTGCATCGCGACCGTGACGCCCGGCGGCGTGCTGTCGCGCTGCTGGACCACGACCGCCCCGCCGATGACGAGGACCGCCGAAGCTGCCACCGCCGCAAGAGAAACCGTCCATCGGCGCCGACGGCGGATGCTGGTCACTTCGCCTTGTGCCATGGAACGAGTGCGCGCCAGCAGGTCGGCCGGGGGCGGCTCGGACACATCGCCGGGAACTTCGTCGGCCGGCACCTTCCCCAACAGCCCTGGTATGACGGCCAATCCACGCACCGCAGCCGAGCACTCCGGGCACTCGGCGAGGTGCTGCTCGTATGCCGCGCGTTCACCGGGCGACAGTGCGCCGAGCACGTATGCCGCGTCCCACTCGGCGAATTCGTCATGTCTGTCGGTCATCTCGTCACCCCTCTCTCCTGCAGTGCCAGTCGCAATGCGCGCATTCCATAGTGCATGCGTGACTTGACGGTGCCCGGTGGCACGCCGATGTCGTCGGCGATCTCGGCCACCGTCGCTCGACCGTAATAGGCACGCACGACCACCTCTCGATGCTGCACGCTGAGGGCGGCGAGCGCGTCCACAATCATCGCGGTGTCGAAGACCGCGTCGACCTGATCGCCCGCGCGTTCTTCGGGCAGCACCTCGGTGGCGACTTCCCGGCGGTGCCTGGCCGATCGGGACTCGTCGATCACCAGCCGCCGAGCGACGGTGAAGAGCCACGCTCTTGCCGAGGTAGCGCTCGTCTCGGTCTCGTCGGTGATGCCCTCGCGCCAGGCGCGGAGCATGGTCTCCTGCACGACGTCCTGGGCGAACGCCCGGTCGCCGGTCAGCCGAACGGCATACGCCCACAGCGCATTCGCGTGATCACGATGCAACTGATCGAGCACATCCGGGTCCGTGACCATCACCACCTCCGCCCGTGACACGAGACCGGGCCGCAAAAGGTTCAATCGAACCCACGCGCCCGCTCCTGTGTCACCAACATGCACACCGCCGATGAGATCAACGGCCTGCCCGCACACCCGCTGCTCATGCACACCGTCGTCGTTCTGTTGCCGCTTGCTGCTCTCTGCACCATCCTGCTCGCTCTGTGGCCTGCTGCGCGAGGCCTCCCGCCATGCCAAGCGCGTGCCGGGCCGGCGGCGCGCCATACAACGCGGTTGGCATGGCCAGGAGGTCGGGCCAGGATTGCGCCATGCCAAGCGCGCGGCATACAACGCGGTTGGCATGGCCGGAAAATCGTGGCCCGGCCGTGCCATGCCAAGCGCGTCCCGACGTGTCACAACGCGATCGACATGGCCGCGGCGGCGTCAGATGTGCTCGGCGAGGACTTCGAGGATGTGCCGGTAGGGCTGACCGGTGGCACGCGCCATACCTAGCTCGCAGGTGCGGTTGGCCGAAACATACTCAGTACCAGCGACATCCGGGAGGTCGGCAACCTGCGCGGCTTCCGGGGCGGTGGCGGAGGCGGTGAGCTCGGGGTGCAGCAGGCCGCGGTCGCCCGCGAATGCGCAACAACCCCAGTCGGTCGGGACCACGACCTCGTCGGCGACCGCTTCGGCCAGCCGCATCAGCGCTGGCGTCGAGCCAAGCACAGTCGTCGCACACGTCGGGTGCACGACGACGCGTGGGACTCGGGTCCGCACTGTCAGTTTGGGCAGCACCGTCGAGGCGACGAAGTCGAGTGCGTCGAGGACGGTGAACTCGGTTGCCAGCGGTCTCGATACGGGCTGGCCCTTGGGGGCTCGCCCTACTCGACCCACACCAAGCAGCTTGATCAGGCCCTCCGCGCAGGAACTCGCGTCCACCACAACCGGCAATCGGCCGCCGTCCGTGGCATCGGCCAACGCAATCAGCACCCGCTCCCGCATCTCCTCATGACCGCTCCGATAGCCCTCGGACGACCACGGAGTGCCGCAACAGAGTCCGTCGATGCTCGCCGGCGTCCGCACCGAAACGCCTGCTGCGCCGCACAATTCGACCAGCGCCGCCGATGCACCGTCACCGGACGCCGCTCCGAACATCGCTCCGATGCACGCCGGGAAGAGCACGGCCACGGGCGCGTCGGCTGACACCTTGGGACGGCTGCGTCCACCCGCCGGTAGGTCACCGCTGTAGAGCGGCACCCGATCGTCACCTGCGACCGCACGCGCCCAACGCGTCACTGTCCCAGGCAAACGCGCGGGTATGGCGTGAGCGGTGCTCAACGCCGCGGATCCCGCACGGGTCGTAGCCGACCAATGCTTCGCCGCGGCCGCCCATGCGCGGCCTTCCACCCGCGAGGCGTCCTCCGCCCGCAGCCGGCGCACCAGGTCACCGGTGTCTATGTGCACCGGGCAGACCGTGCCGCACATGCCGTCGGCAGCGCAGGTCTGCACGCCGTCATACTCGTAGTCGGCCGAGAGTGCCTGCACGAGTTCGTCGTCCCCCGCCAGCCGGGCCTGCTCCAGCTCGCGTCGCAACACGATCCGCTGCCTCGGTGTGAGGGTGATCGACCGTGACGGGCAGACGGGTTCGCAATAGCCGCACTCGACACAGCGGTCGACCTCCTCCTCGACGGGCGGCGACGTCTTCAGGTCCTTCAGATGCGCCTGCGGGTCGTCGGTCAACAACGCACCGGGGTTGAGCACCATGTGTGGATCGGCGAGACGCTTCACCTCGCGCATTACCTCGTAAAGCTCTGTGCCGTATTGCCTTTCGACGAACGGTGCCATGATCCGGCCGGTTCCGTGCTCCGCCTTCAGAGTGCCGCCGAGGCCGAGGACCACGTCGACCAGATCGGTGGTGAAACGGTCGTACCGGTCCAGCTTCGCCGCGTTGCCGAACTCCTCGACGAGCAGAAAATGCAGGTTGCCGTCGCGTGCGTGACCGAAGACAACGGAGTCGTCATACGAGTGCTTGACGAAGAGCTCGGTCAGTTGCGTGCACAACTCGCCGAGTCGCGGCACGGGCACGGCGACGTCCTCGAGCAATGCGTTGGTGCCGGATGGTCGTGCACCGGCGACCGCGCTGAAGAGTCCCTTGCGCGTGGTCCACAGGGCGGCGCGGGCGGCGCTGTCGGTCGTCATACGCAGTGGCGTCTGCAGGGGTAACTTGTCGAGGGCCGGCTCGGATCGTGCTCGTAATGCTGCCAATTCGTCGTCATCGCCGGCCTGCAGCTCTATGAGGACGGCTGCCTGCTCCCGCAGCTCCAGCCCGGCGATCTCGGGCGGACACTTCGGGTCGGCCTGCGCGACACGTAGCGACTGCACGTCGAGCAGTTCCCCCGTCACGACGCCCGCCGTCACAATTTCATCGACGCTCGCCGATGCGGTCACCAGATCGTTGAAGACCAGCAACCCGGTCGCGGCCTTGGGCAGCACCGGCAGTGTTCGGAACACCACGGACGCAACGAAACCGAGCGTCCCCTCGCTGCCGATCAGCAGGTGGCTGAGGATCTCGACCGGATCGTCGTGATCGAGGAAGGCGTTGACGGCATACCCCATGGTGTTCTTGATGGCGAAGAGCCGCTCGATGGTGGCCACCGACTCCGGGCTCGCGCGTACCCGGTCTCGCAACGTCGAAAGTCCCTGGTGGATAACGGGTTCACGCTCACGCAGCAGTTGGTCGGCGTCGGCACGAGCGGTGTCCACGACTGTCCCGGACGGCAACACGAAAACCATCGACTCGATCGTGCGATAGGAGTTGAACTCCGTGCCGCACTGCATGCCCGAGGAGTTGTCCGCGACAACGCCACCGATGGTGCAGGCGACCTCGCTCGCGGGGTCCGGGCCGAGGCGGCGTCCATGATGCGCCAGTCGTGCGTTCACGGCCCGTACGGTGACGCCCGGTTGCACGCGCACCCGCGCGCCGTTGTCGAGCACCTCGACACCGGTGAATCCCGCACGCGTGTCGACCAGGATCTGATCGGTCACCGCCTGCCCGGACAGCGAGGTGCCACCGCTGCGGAACGTCATCGGTATGCCGAGCCGGGTGCACGCGCGCATCACCTCGGCGACTTGGGCGGTGTTGCGCGGCACCGCAACTGCCGATGGGATCAACAGGTAGTGCGACGCGTCGTGTGCGCGGGCTCGAAGGTCGAGGGCGCGGTCGAGCACCTCGACGCCGGAGAGCGCGCTCCGGAGGCGGGTCGATGTGTCCGTCATACGGCTTAGAGTGCACCCTTCGCGAGTTCGTCGGCGATGAACTCCGCCTGCCGGATCGCCAGAGCGACGATGGTCAGGGTCGGGTTGGCGGCGGCGCCACTGGTCATCTGGGATCCGTCCGAGACGAACAGCCCTGGCACGTCGTGTGCTTGACCGTGCGAATCGACCACGCCGTCCTCCGGCCGGGCACTCATCCGACACGTCCCCAAGTTGTGGGTCGAGGGGTATGGCGGAGTGTGGTGCGTGCTCTGCGCGCCGACGGCCTCGTAGACGAGATCCGCTCTGGAATATGCATGTTCGCGCATCGCGACGTCGTTCGGGTGGTCGTCGAAGTGCACGTTCGGCACCGGCAAGCCCCACTGGTCCTGCTCGGCGGTGTTGAGCGTGACGCGGTTCGTCTCCTGCGGCAGGTCCTCACCGACGACCCAGAGCCCGGCCGTGTTGACGTAGTCGTCCATCAGTGCGGCGAAGTCGGCGCCCCACCCGCCCGGCTCGACGAAGGCACCCATGAATGCCGGTCCCAGCGAGAGCGTTTCGAGGTAGTAGCCACCGGCGAAGCCACGCGAGGTGTCCAGCCGTGCCTCGTCGGCGATGATGCCGGCCATCGTCTCGCCGCGGTACATCCGCACGGGTTTGTCGAACTTCGCGTAGACCGATGCGGTGGTGTGTCGTAGGTAGTTGCGGCCCACCTGACCGGAGGAGTTCGCCAGGCCGTTGGGGTGCAATGACGACGCGCTCATCAACAGCAATCGGGGTGACTCGATCGAATTACCTGCTACACAAACAACTTTCGCACTCTGTCGGTGCAGGTTGCCGTTCTTGTCCAGATAGAGCACGCCGTCGACGTGGCCCTTCGCGTCGTGCGTGATCTGCACGGCGTGGCTCTCGGTCCGCAGGTCGAGCTTGCCGGTTGCCAGCGCACGAGGGATCTCGCGCACGGCCGTCGACCACTTCGAGGAGTTCTTGTCGCCCTGGAAGTTGAAGCCGTCCTGGATCGAGGCAGGCCGGCCGTCATACGGCTCGGCGTTGGTGGCGTATGGCCCCGTCGCGTAGAACTTGTAGCCCACTGCCTCGGCGCCGTTGGCGAACACCTTGTAGTTGTTGTTCGCGGGCAGCGGTGGCCGGCCGTGCCGGTGGGTCGACCCCACCGCCTTCTCGGCGGCGTCGTAGTAGGGCTCGAGCTCGGCGAGCGTGATCGGCCAGTCCAGCAGGTTCGCGCCCCGCACCCCGCCGTAGTAGCTCTTGGTCTTGAATTCGTACTCCTTGAAGCGCGGGGTCGCTCCCGACCAGTGCGTCGTCGAGCCCCCGACCGCCTTGACGATCCACGTCGGCAGGTTCGGGAAGTCCGTTGCCACGCGCCAAGATCCGGAGGTCGTGCGCTTGTCGAGCCAGGCCATATGGTTGAACGCGGCCCACTCGTCGTTCTCGTAGTCGTCGGGCTTCAGGTAGGGCCCGGCCTCCAGCACGACGCACGGTATGCCGCGAGCGGTCAGCTCGTAGGCCAGTGTGCCACCACCAGCGCCGGAGCCGACGATGACAATTGCGCTCCCGTCGTCGTGCGCGACCTGAAATCCGCTGTCATTGCTCATAGCTCACGCCTCCTTCAGCTGGTCTTGGTCTGCCACTTCAACGAATGCACTGGGTGCGTCATACTCCTCGATGCGTGGGTCCGGCAGCCAGTCGAGATCGTCGAAGCCACGGTTCAGGTAGCCGCCCTGGGAGAAGGACTCACCCTCGTAGCCGAGCGCTTTCCAGACTTCGTGGTCGTCATACAGGATCGGCACGGCGACACCGCGGATGAAGCGGAAGAACTCCGCGTCGGCGATCTTCGTGAGGACACCGGCTGCCGCTGTGTCGTCCAGGTCGCGGAACGGGCCGCCTGCCGCACTGTCCAGGGAGCGCAGCCCGCTGCTCAACACCGTGCAATGCCAAACGGATTCGTGCACTTGCTCGAGAATCTTGTCGGCAGTTCGCTCATAGGGGCCATCGGGGAACTGCGCGTGCGGGTATGCCGTGCGCAGCAGCTTGACCAGGTTCGCGCGGTCGTCCGCGCCGAGCGCGCTCTCATCGATGTTCGGCTGCGTTGCCATCGGTACCTCCAGGGGATGTGATGGCGATCACAGTAGATAGCCGGAGCCGACTCCCCCAAGGGTCGTTCTCGCAAAGCGATAACCCGCCAAGCGGGTTGAGTAGCGGAGGAGCGCAACGGGGGTGCGTATCGAAACCAGCTTTTGCTGATCGAGTAGCGACGAAGGAGCGTATCGAGATCAGCCCGTATGGCCTGACCGGTAGTAGCGACTGACCGCGGACGCCGTACACCGCAGCTCGTGCTCGACCTCGTCACGCCGCAGAGCGATGCGCTCCATCGGACCCGACACCGCCACCGACCCGACGACGCGGCCGGACCCGGTACGGACAGCGGCCGCGCAGCACATCGCGCCAGCCTGGAATTCCTCTATTTCCCAGGCGATTCCGCGGTCTGCGACCTCGGCGAGTTGTGCCGTCAGCTCCAGGCGCGTCGTCAACGTCCCCGGGCCGAAGCGTGGCATCGGCTCCGGGTCGAGGTGACGCTCGCGCTGCTCGTCGTCCATGTCGGCGAGCAAGATCTTGCCGAGCGCGGTGGCATGCGCGGCCTCGTGGAAGCCGAAGCCGATCGGCTTCAGGCGCGGCGCGCTCGGCGAGTCCACCGTGTGCACGACGACGATCTGCGAGCCGCGGTGGATCGCGAAGTATGCCGCCAGGCCCATCCGCTGATGCAGGGCCGCGATCTCTTTGCCGACAGCGCGCGGTACGCCGATCTGCTGGTGCAGGCTGAGGGCCAACTCGTGCAGTTTGTAGCCGAGCTCGAAGCGTTTCTCGGTGCGGATGTGGATGAGGTACTCAGAGTCCAGCAACTCGCGCAGCAGCCGGTAGACGGTCGGCAGTGGCAGCTCGGTCGCGTCGGCGATCTCCTTGGCGCTGGCGCCACCTCGTGCGGCGACAAGCTCCAGGATCTGCAGCGTCCGCCGGACCGAACCACCGCGGGTCGAGACGCCCTCGTCCACCACGCTCATCCTTCGACTGTACGTCGCCGGACGGCGCCCGCGCCGGGTGATCGGGATCGTTCACCGGGCGGGTTGTCACGCTGTGAGAACTGCCCTCCCGATTCCGCACACCGGCATGCCAGAGTGAGCCACCTGCGACGCCGCGCGCGGAGCAGTGCGCCATACAACCCGAGCCTGCGAGGAGACCGAGATGATCTTCATCTGCGTGAAGTGGAAGGTGAAGCCCGAGTTCGCCGAGGGGTGGATCGAGCTGTCCAAGACGTTCACCGACGCCACCCGGGCCGAGCCCGGCAACCTCTTCTTCGACTGGTCCCGCAACGTCGAGGACCCGAACGAATATGTGTTGATCGAGGCGTTCAAGGACGACGCCGCCGAGGCGCACGTGACGTCCGAGCACTTCAAGACCGCTCAGCGCGAACTGCCGCAGTATGTCCAGGAGACCCCGCGCGTCCGCAACGTGCAGATGGACGGCGATCACTGGGACGAGCTCGGAGAGTTCAAGATCTGAGCCAAAGGTGGCCGAGGAGCGACGAAGCGGTGCCTTGAGGAGCTCGTGAGGAACGAGCGAGCGTCACGAAAGGGAGATGCTCCTATATCTGTCAAGCAGCGTTTTGGGCTGCTTGTTCGGGGATGGTTGGCAGGGTGATGGACTCGGTCAGGGCTTGCGTGATCAGGCGCTGAACGTCGCGGGCGACGTAGCGTTTGAGGCACCGGATGACGTCGCGTTTCTTGAGGCCGTTGGCGGTCCGGCGAGCGATGTAGTCGCGTGTTGGTTGATGGTGGGCTATCCGGTTGATGACGATTTGGTGCAGCGCGTGGTTGCCCTGTCGGTCGCCGCCGCGGTTGAGCCGGTGCCGGTCGGTTCTGCCCGAGGATGCCGGGATCGGTGAGGCCCCGCACAGTGCAGCGAACGATGCGTCGGTGCGGATCCGGTCGGGGTTGCCGCCGGCGGTGACGAGAAGCTGGGCTGCGGTTTGGATACCGATGCCGGACTGCTTTAGCAGTTTCGGGCAGGCGCGGGCGACCAGCGGGGCCAGGTCGGCGTCGATGTCAGCGATCTCTTCATTCAGGGCTTGGTAGCGGCGCGCGAGTCGACGCAGGGTGGCTTTGACTGCCTGAGCTGGGTCGTGGATGCGGGCATGGTCGGGGCGTAGCCGCGCGCAGGTGGCGATCAGCTGCGTTATCGGTAGGTCGTCCAGGTGGGCGCGTAGGTCTGCCGGTGCGGTGATCATGTGCGCGCGTAGCGAATTGATAGCAGCGGTACGGGATTTGATCGCGCTACGTCTACCCGAACGCAGCACCGCGATGGCCTCGATGACACCGGTGGTGTCCTTCGGTGCGGTGGCCGCGGTCCCGGCCAACACGCCACGGGCGGCCATCAACGCATCGATCGGAGCGGACTTACCCACGCGCCGTCGGGTGCCACGGTCGGGTCGGTTGACCTCGATCACGCGTCCCCCAGCGCTTAGCAGGTGGCGGGTCAGTGCGGCACCGTAGGAACTGGTGCCCTCGACACCGACCGCTACGACGTGCCCGAGCGCGGTCAACCATGCCCATAGCTGGGCGTACCCCTGCGCAGTCGTGGGGAACGTCGCGTGACCCAGTTCTTGGCCTCGTTCGTCAATGGCGGCCACGGTGTGGGTGTCGCGGTGGGTATCCACGCCGCCGATGATTCGGGGGTGATCTTCTACCATGGTGAGCATCCGTTCTCTTTACGGGTGGGCGGATGCGCACCGGCCGGTGTGGGTAGACAGCACATAGACGAGGCCCGGTATGGCCACGCTCCTATCAAGTCATATCCGCCCGGTCGGCACGCGCACGCCGGGCAAGGGGACCGATCTCGTGAAAGACAGTCCTGACTAGAGGACGTCGGCGTCTCGAGGAGTCACCCTTGCCCAGCACACGCACCATCATCTATGCGTCTCGAGGTCCCGCGCGTCCACATCCACTGCAAACGCGAAACTCGTCCACAATCCACCCGGTTTAGGGCGACTTCCGTCTCGAGCCTGCTCAAAATCGGCACATGGCTTGGACCTACATCCTGCGCTGCGGCGACGGAAGCTACTACGTCGGCAGCACCCGCGACCTTGATCGTCGTATGACGGAGCACTACGCCGGGATGGGCTCGGCATACACCAGCGATCGTATGCCGGTCGAACTCGTCTGGTTCATGGAGACATCGCACATTGGCGAGGCATATGCGTTGGAGCGCAAGCTGCACGGCTGGAGCCGCCCGAAGCGTGAGGCGTTGATCGCCGGGCGGTTCGACCTGTTGCCAGGGTTGGCAAAGCGGCGCACGAGCAGTAGCGACGATTGACGGTCGAGGTGCGCGGGACCTCGAGACGCAGCTTCCCCCGCTTCGCTCCTCCTCGGCCACCTCGCGATCGGGACCTCGAGACGCATAGATGATGGTGCGTGTGCTGGGCAAGGGTGACTCCTCGAGACGCCGACGTCCTCTAGTCAGGACTGTCTTTCACGAGATCGGTCCCCTTGCCCGGCGTGCGCGTGCCGACCGGGCGGATATGACTTGATAGGAGCGTGGCCATACCGGGCCTCGTCTATGTGCTGTCTACCCACACCGGCCGGTGCGCATCCGCCCACCCGTAAAGAGAACGGATGCTCACCATGGTAGAAGATCACCCCCGAATCATCGGCGGCGTGGATACCCACCGCGACACCCACACCGTGGCCGCCATTGACGAACGAGGCCAAGAACTGGGTCACGCGACGTTCCCCACGACTGCGCAGGGGTACGCCCAGCTATGGGCATGGTTGACCGCGCTCGGGCACGTCGTAGCGGTCGGTGTCGAGGGCACCAGTTCCTACGGTGCCGCACTGACCCGCCACCTGCTAAGCGCTGGGGGACGCGTGATCGAGGTCAACCGACCCGACCGTGGCACCCGACGGCGCGTGGGTAAGTCCGCTCCGATCGATGCGTTGATGGCCGCCCGTGGCGTGTTGGCCGGGACCGCGGCCACCGCACCGAAGGACACCACCGGTGTCATCGAGGCCATCGCGGTGCTGCGTTCGGGTAGACGTAGCGCGATCAAATCCCGTACCGCTGCTATCAATTCGCTACGCGCGCACATGATCACCGCACCGGCAGACCTACGCGCCCACCTGGACGACCTACCGATAACGCAGCTGATCGCCACCTGCGCGCGGCTACGCCCCGACCATGCCCGCATCCACGACCCAGCTCAGGCAGTCAAAGCCACCCTGCGTCGACTCGCGCGCCGCTACCAAGCCCTGAATGAAGAGATCGCTGACATCGACGCCGACCTGGCCCCGCTGGTCGCCCGCGCCTGCCCGAAACTGCTAAAGCAGTCCGGCATCGGTATCCAAACCGCAGCCCAGCTTCTCGTCACCGCCGGCGGCAACCCCGACCGGATCCGCACCGACGCATCGTTCGCTGCACTGTGCGGGGCCTCACCGATCCCGGCATCCTCGGGCAGAACCGACCGGCACCGGCTCAACCGCGGCGGCGACCGACAGGGCAACCACGCGCTGCACCAAATCGTCATCAACCGGATAGCCCACCATCAACCAACACGCGACTACATCGCTCGCCGGACCGCCAACGGCCTCAAGAAACGCGACGTCATCCGGTGCCTCAAACGCTACGTCGCCCGCGACGTTCAGCGCCTGATCACGCAAGCCCTGACCGAGTCCATCACCCTGCCAACCATCCCCGAACAAGCAGCCCAAAACGCTGCTTGACAGATATAGGAGCATCTCCTTCGTCGCTCCTCGGCCACCTTAGGTTCGGGACCTCGAGACGCCCGCTCGGTCCTCACGAGCTCCTCGGCCACCTCAGGGTTCTCGGCCAGCCTCGGCCACCTCAAACTATGGATCGCGTAAATCTCACCCGTACCAGGCGTCACGGCGGTAGCTTTTTCCGGTTAGCACCGTCACTACGACCCCGAGGTTGTACCGGATGAATCAACACAAATACCCAGACAAGGCCCCACCGGCCGACCGCCGTCTACAAGTCCTCGCGGGCCTCGTGCTCCTACTGCCGATGATCGCGCTCGTGCCCGTCGGCTGGTACGCCCGGACCACACCGAAGCTGGGCGCCTTTCCCTTCTTCATCTGGTATCAGATGGCGCTGGTCGTCTTCTGCGTCATCTGCACGTCGATCGCCTACGTGTTGGTCACCAAAGCTCGTCCTCCCGTGCCGTTCCAAGCGGCCGACGCATCGACCATCCAGGACGGTGAGGTATGACGAACTTCCTTCACACTGCAGCGAATCCGTCGCATCCGGGCGGCGGCCTCAACGTCTCGGCAACGATCGTCCTGGTCCTGCTCTTCCTGCTGGTCACCGTCATGGGCTTCATGGCGTCCCGGTGGCGTCGTGGAAGCAATCTGGACTCGCTGGACGAGTGGGGCCTCGGCGGCCGCAGCTTCGGCACCTGGATCACCTGGTTCCTGCTGGGCGGTGACCTCTACACGGCATACACGTTCGTGGCCGTTCCGGCGGCGATGTTCAGCGCCGGCGCGGTCAGCGGCTTCTTCGCGGTGCCCTACACGATCGTGCTCTACCCGATCATCTTCTTCTTCATGTCGCGCCTGTGGTCGGTCAGTCACCGGCACGGCTATGTCACCGCCGGCGACTTCGTCCGCGGCCGCTACGGCTCACGCGAGTTGTCCCTGGCGATCTCGATCACCGGTTTCGTCGCGACGCTGCCCTACATTGCGTTGCAGTTGGTGGGTATTCAGGCTGTCCTCGAAGTCGCCGGTATCGGCGGCAAGGGCAACTGGTTCGCGAACGACGCACCGCTCTTCGTCGCGTTCATCATTCTCGCGGCCTACACCTACACCAGCGGTCTGCGGGCGCCGGCGATCATCGCCTTCGTCAAGGACATCCTGATCTACCTGGTGATCATCGTCGCGGTGATCTATCTGCCCAGCAAGATCGGTGGCTGGAACCACATCTTCGACGCCGTGCACGCCAAGTCGGAGTCACCCGCCGGCAAGGCTGCCAAATTCACCGACACGGTCGGCCCGAAGGCTCAATGGGCTTACGTGACACTGGCATTCGGCTCCGCAATGGCGCTCTTCATGTATCCGCACTCGATCACTGCGGTGTTGTCGTCCAAGAGTCGCAACACGATCCGCAAGAACGCGTCGATCCTGCCGGCATACTCCTTCGTGCTCGGGTTGCTAGCGCTGCTCGGCTGGGTGGCCATCGCCGCCGGGACCAAGCCGATCGGACTCAACGGCAAGCCCAACGCGCAGCTGGTCGTGCCGCAGCTCTTCGAGGATCAGTTCCCGAGCTGGTTCGCGGGAATTGCGTTCGCAGCCATCGCAATCGGCGCACTGGTGCCCGCCGCGATCATGTCGATCGCCGCGTCCAACACCTTCACGCGCAACATCTACAAGGAATGGATCCGGCCGAACGCGACGCCCACGGAGGAGGCCAAGATCTCCAAGCTGACGTCGCTCGTGGTCAAGGTCTTTGCGCTCATCTTCGTGCTCGCGATGGACAAGCAGAACGCCATCAACCTGCAGTTGCTGGGTGGCATCTGGATCCTGCAGACCTTCCCGGCGATCGTGATCGGGCTCTACACCCGATGGATGCACCGGTATGCGTTGCTCGCCGGTTGGGCAGTCGCGATGGTCTACGGCACGTGGCGCGCCTATGACGTCGCCAGCCCCGCCACCAAGCACTTCGGTGGGTCACTGTCGAACATCCCGGTCATCGGTCAGCTCGGCTACATCGCGTTCACCGCGGTCATCATCAACGTGGTGATCGCCGTGGTGCTCACGCTCATCTTCAACGCGTTGAAGGTGCCGGCCGGAGTCGACGAGACCGTGGTCGCCGACTACTTCGTGGAATCCGACGACCCGCGGGTCGATCACAACTACGACCCGACGGACCTCGGCACCGGCGAGCCCTCCGGCCCGTCATTGACAAAGCCCGACCCGGCCTGACTCGAGGACCATCCCGCATGACGGCTTCTTCGGCGAGTGACGGTTTTCGGCCGTCACTCGGCGAGGGAGCCGTCATTCGCGCTACGAGCGACACGACCCTGCGCAGCCACACCGAATACGACCGTTGCAGGAAGCCCTACATCACCACTTGCCCCGTCTAGGCACCGACCACCGTCGACGCTGGAAGCACCGCCGCGGACAGGACGATCGCCACAACACCGCGGCTGCGCTCGGTATGTCGCGCGCCACGATCTACCGCAAGATCAAAGGATTCGGCATCCGCGTGGAGGTGTCATCGTGAGTCAACGACTGCCGAACACCCTCGAACCGGTGAGGACGAGGGCCATGTCGTATGCCGCAGCTGCGGCCGAACCGCCGACATCGACGACGTGACGGCCGATGCAGTTTGCCGGGACGTCGCCGACAACCACGGGTTCGTCATGATCGAGACCGAGGTCCTCTGCCGGGGAAGGTGCCCCAGCTGCTCGTCGTAATCCGGACGGGTTCAGCGGGCGCGGTCGTCGTGTCCCGCCGTGACTTTGATCAGCAGGTCCAACACGGTCGGGTCGTATTCATAGCCGATGCCGAGCGTCAACCGCTCGATCGCCGCGTCCCGCAGCGCGTCGTCTCCTCGGGTCAGGTCCTCGAATGCGTTGCAAACCTTGACGATTCGTGCACTCATCGGGACCGACTCGCCATACTCCTGCACCTCACGGAACTGCACCACCTGCGCCTCGATGATGTCGGCGACCCGGTCGAGCACCTCTGTACGGCGCACGATGCGAGCGCCCTCGTCGGCGATGCCACGCTGGTCCGACGGTGCCACGTCGATGGTGGCGCCACCAGGGATCGGCACGGCAAGCGAAACCTGGCCGATGTCGTGCAGGCGCGCTGCGTCCTCCAGCTCGTCGAGCTCCCTGTCGTTCAAGTGCAACTCGGCACCGATTCGGCGGGACAGCGCCGCTACCCGGGCCGAGTGGCCGATCGGGGTGTAGCCGGCAATGTCGGTCAGCTGCGCCAGCGCGGCGATCGTCTGCCGCCGCGTGTCGATCACCGACGCCTGCTGTTGCAGCGCAAAACGCAACAACACCAACGGTGCCGACATCAGAGGTATGGCAAGGACGCCCAACGCCGACATCCCCAGCGCGATCGCGATCGACGTCGAGACGACCGCTGCGTTGAGGGCGGTCTGGATCCGGGCAACCTCGTTGAATTCCGTCCGGAAGGACCGACCACTGCGGTGCAGGAAGACCGACGCGATGAGCATCACCGCACCGGCGACAGCGCCCACAACAGCCATCGCGACGGCCGAACGCCAGCGGTGCGAGCCCCACGCGCCATACATGTCGATGGCGGAGACGCCGTTGAAGAACGGGACGTCGCGGTAGAGCACCGCCGCGATCGCTACCGCGAGCAGCGGGCCGAGCCGCGCCATCGGCGCCGGCCGAATGCCGAGGAAACGCCAGCTCAGCAGCCCGCCCAGCATCCGACCGACAACCACGGTCGCGATCACCTGCCAGGTCGCGTCCGGCACACGACCAGCGAAGCTGAACGGTTGTGGACCCGCGAACGCCACGCTGAGCGCGACCGCAGTCGCGACCGGTGTGCTCGCCCTCCCGCCGAAGAGCGACAGGTGCAGCAAGGATGCACAAGCGATCGCCAACGTGAAGCAACCGAGCACGAGAGGACCCGACGCTGTGGTCAGGTGCTCCTGCAGCACGGCCGCACAGAGACAAGCGACCACCAACACGGCGGACCAGAGGGCTATCGGGGTCCGCACCCCGGCGACGGTGCGTCTCACCGCTGCGCCCGATCGCTCGCGAGCATGTCGGACACCGTCGGCAGATCATGATCGAGCCACTGGCTCTCTTCGGCCGTCGTCTCCGGGCCGGCTTCGTCGCCCGCCGTGGCGGTGGCGAACCCGCGAGCCGTGTCGGCGACGCCGACCAGCGCCGTGACGCAGTCCGGGTCGAACTGTCGGCCAACTCGCCCGCGAAGCACCTGGATCGTCGCGTCCACTCCCACCCTTGGCACGAGCGCGCAGAAGGTGTCCGCAACCGCCAGGATGCGAGCGAGCTGTGGGATATCTTCCCCGGCCAGTCCGTCGGGATAGCCGCGACCGTCCCATCGCTCGTGGTGATGCCGGATGGCAGTGATCGAGTCCCCGAGGAACTCGATCGACCGCAACATCTCGACACCGCGCGCCGGATGGCGACGGATGCGATCGAGGTCTCTCTGCCGGCCCTCGTCGTCAGTGTGCCGACCTTCTACCGGCGCGACCATGCCGACGTCGTGCAGTAGTGCGGCGAAGTGCAGCGCATCGGACTGGCTCGGCGAGAGCCGCAGCTCATTGCCCAACAGCTCACAGACCTGGGCGACCCGTTGGTTACGGCCGCGCATGATCGGATCACGGGCCTCACTCGCGGCGACCAAGCCGGAAACCGTGCGCTCGTGCGCCACCGACTCGGCGTGCTGCTGGAAATAGGACCATTGCGCCAGGACGAGCGGCGCCATCATCACCAGCACCGTCGCCGGGCCGAGACCGACCTGATCCCAGAGCACCGCGAAGAGGAAGCCGACCACACCGTAGCCGAGGTAGGTCCGACCCACCTGTCGCACGAGACGACGTACGGAGATCGGAAGGGGCGGCCCACCACTCACCCGGATCATCAGACCGACGCACAACGCGTTGACCAGCAGCATGATCACGGTCGCAGCCGCGAGAGGTAGTAATTGCCGACCAACGATCGCCAACGGATCCAGCGCCCGGGTCGGGTGAACTATGCCGCCAAAGCCTAGGTAGACGAGGCCACCGAGAGCGCCGACCAGTCCGGTCATCGACACGTTGAACGCGCGCACAACCGGCGGACGCCTGGTCGCCGGGTCTATGGCGGACACCATCCCAACGATGGCTGCACCGATGGGGCCGGCCAGCGGGATGGCCGCCCCTAACAAGATCGATGTCAGTGAGACGCTGGCGTTACCTGCTGCAAGTCGCGTCGACTGCGCCGCCGAGGCGAGCAACGCCAGCAACGAGAGTATGACGACCGCAGACACCAAAGGTCCCGCGTCGACGAAGTCGACGCGGAACCGAGGCAAGTCAACGCGAGAGCAACGGAGATCCCCAGGATCACCAGCCATGCACGCTTCATATTTCAGCAGTCAACTGCCTCCGCCGACCACCACAGCGCCAACGCCGCTCAGTGCGGCCAGCAACGTCAGTTGTCCGGATCCCACTTAATCGTCATGGCCGACATCGAGTTTCCGCCGCCGGACAACGCTGTGAGCATCGCCAAAAGTGTTGCTTGATCCATGTCCAGATCCTTTCCGCACTGCCCCGCAACGGGACAAGATGCAGATCTCAGTACGGCCCCCAGGGTTGGGACCATAGGTTAATCCTCTTGATCCTCTCACGATGTGACCCCGATCTCGCAAGCTGGACAGGTGCGAAGTCCGTTTCTTGACCGAATCTTTAACCTTGGCGCATGTGAGATGATGCTTCGGCCGCTCTCGCGGCTACCATCAGCTTCCGCTCGATCCGAGGAGTCACCATGAGCAAGCGCGCCCGCAAGCGTCGCAGCCGTAAGGGCAAGGCCGCCAACCACGGCAAGAAGCCGAACGCCTGAGTTGAGGACTCGTACCTCGTCCTCACCTCAGCGTTCCCGATCACCGTCGTCGGCCTCCGGCCGAACCCTTGAGGCCACGGCTTATGAAACGGCCCGGCAGCACGCGAAACGCGTGCCGCCGGGCCGTTCGTCATACAGGAGCGGGAGGGTGAGCCTCAGCCTTCCTGGATGTGCACCTGAGTCACCCGCACCGTCGTGATGCGCTGCAGGATCTGCAGGCGGAGCGTGTCGGGCGCGTGCTCGCAGGCGCACGAACGCTGGACCAGGGTCTTGAGGATCCGGTCAAGCTCGTATTCGTCCAGGCACGGAGGGCACTCGTCGAGGTGCGCCTGCAGCTTGGCGCGACCGGTGTCGTCCAACTCGCCGTCGAGCAGTTCATAGATCCGCGACACGTAGTCGCCACATTCGGCGCCCATCAGGAAGACGCACCTTCCTTGATGAAGCCACGCTCGACGGCGTAGTCGGTCAACAACTCACGAAGCTGCCGCCGACCGCGATGCAGCCGCGACATCACCGTCCCGATCGGGGTGTCCATGATCTCGGCGATCTCCTTGTAGGAGAAGCCCTCGACATCCGCCAAGTAGACGGCCATCCGGAAGTCCTCCGGGACCTCCTGCAGGGCGCGCTTCACGTCGCTGTCCGGGAGGTGGTCCATGGCTTCGGTCTCGGCGGATCGCAATCCGCGCGACGTGTGCGCCTCGGCGCGCGCGAGCTGGTAATCCTCGATCTCGGCGGCGTCGGACTGCAGCGGCTGGCGCTGCTTCTTTCGATAGGTGTTGATGTAGCTGTTGGTCAGGATCCGGTAGAGCCAGGCCTTCAGGTTGGTGCCCGGCTTGTACTGATGGAAGGCCGAGAACGCCTTCGCGAACGTCTCCTGCACCAGGTCCTCGGCGTCCGCCGGGTTACGGGTGGTGCGCAACGCAGCGCTGTAGAGCTGGTCGAGGTAAGGCATGGCGTCACGCTCGAACCGCGCCACGCGGTCGACTTCGGACTCGCTCGCGACATCGAGGTTGGGATCTTCAGCAGACTTCGGCTGCAAATCACTGCCTTCTTGTGTGGTCATCGACATCGAGCCTAGACCTCCGGTGGATTTTGGGCTGGCGTCGACGAGGGTCGAGCCACCTGCGGAGCCGCCCGGCTCCGTCAGCGTCAAGGGCGCGTGCAACAAGCTGCACTCCTCACTACGAGACGATCCTGAACTTGTCCCCTTCAACGGCGGCGCCGAGCGAAGCATTCCCGGACGTCGTTGCGCCCTCGGCCGTCTCATCCGGACAGCAGCTCGGATAACGCCATGCCTGGTAAAGCACGGGTAAAAGACAGCAAAAGTGGCGGTATAGCAACGATCTCACAGAAAGCCACTCCAACACGGCTCACGATGGGTCAGATCCCTGTGTGGCGGCAATGGCAGTCTTCATCGCGACCTCGGCGCTGATCTATGCAGCCTCGTTGTGCTTTGTCATCGCTCTTTTCGCGCGCACCCTGCTGCTGGAGCGACGCATCTCGGTCGACACGGCTGGGACCGTCCGCGAACTGGCGTCGGCCCAGGCCATCGACATGTCGTCACCCGCCGAATCGCACGCCGCGGCCAAGACCGCCTGACGTACTACAGCGCGGCCGGCGTCAGAAGCGTTCGCGCAGCGCGGGAAGCACGTCTGCACTGAACTGCGCCAGGAAGCGACGCTGGTCATTCCCGGGCGCATGCACGACAAAGTGGGAGAAGCCCAGATCGACATACGGGCGTACACCCTCGATCACCGTCTCGACATCGGACGCCACGATCCACCGTGAGGCGATCTGCTCGATCGGCAGCGCGTCGGCCGCCCGCTCCATCTCGATCGGGTCGTCGATGCTGTGCTTCTGCTCCGGTGTGAGCGCGAGCGGCGCCCAGAAACGGGTGTTCTCCAGCGCCTTCTCCGGGTCACGGTCGTAGGAGATCTTCACCTCGAGCAACTGCTCGACCGCGCCGGGTTCGCGTTTGCCGAGCGCCTCGCCCTCCTGCATCGCAGGCACGAGCTTGTCGGCATACAGCTCCATGCCCTTGCCGGAGGTGACGATCATGCCGTCGCCCATCCGGCCGGCATACTTCGCGACCGTCGGGCCGCCGGCCGCGACGTAGACCGGGATCGGCTGCTTCGGGCGGTCGTAGATCGTGGCATCGACGGTGCGGTAGTAGTCTCCGTCGAAGCTAACCCGCTCCTTGGTCCACAACTGCCGCATCAGCCGCACCGACTCGCGCAGCCGGGCGAACCGCTCCTTGAAGTCCGGCCAACCCTCCTGGCCGACGGCGATCTCGTTGAGCGCCTCGCCCGAGCCGACACCGAGGATCACGCGGTTCGGGTAGAGGCAGCCGAGCGTTGCGAACGTCTGCGCGAGCACGGCCGGGTTGTAGCGGAATGTCGGCGTCAGCACCGAGGTGCCCAGCACGATGCGTTCGGTGCGAGCGCCGGCCGCCGCGAGCCAGGTCAGCGCATGCGGTGCGTGCCCGCCGTCGTGCCGCCACGGCTGGAAGTGGTCGGACGCGAAAACGCTGTCCATCCCGGCGCGCTCGGCCTCGACCGCCAGATCGACCAGCTCACGGGGCGCGAATTGCTCTGCGGATGCTTTGTATCCGATGGTCAGGGTCATGGGGCCACGCTACGCCGCGCCTGCCGGAAGGATCGGGACGGCCGCAAGATCTCATCACCGGCAGGACAGGAAACTGTCGAGCGACATCCCCAGGGTTCAAGTGCCAAGCAACAGTCGAAGTGTGTGGAGTGGTTCCCCCGGCGGGTCCGGGCGCTGGTCTGACGGGTCGCAGACGCACCTTTCGCCGGTCCTCAGTCCGCGGCACTGCGCTTCGCGATCAAGGACCAGCAGGAGGTGCGCTCCACCGCACCTCCTGCTGGCCCCAAAATCGCTGCGGCCAATTCACCGGCGTGGGGACTGCAGATGGTGCGGACCACGTTCGCGCACCCTCTGCAGGACACATCGCGCGTGCCTGGCGCCGCCATCGAGAGGTCATTCGATGACGGTGAAGGCATGACTCATCGGGCGAATTTCTAGTCCTGTCAGTGCTGTTCATGCACTCTCGGCGGAGCGAGCGTGGCGAGCCAGGCTCGGGCCGCTGCCAGCACCTGGTCGCGGCCGCGGGCAAGGCTGTGATCGCCCGGGACCCCGGTTATGGACGGCTGCGGCCCGAGGGCCTCCCGCACGTCGGCCGGACCGCCGAACGGATCTCGCTCCCCCTGTATGACGGCAAGCGGCAACCCGGCGTCCAGCACCAGCTGCGCCTCGAAGGCTCTGGAGCGGTCCGGGTTGTTCGGTGGGTGCAGCGGGAAGGACAGCGCCAGCACTGCATCGGCACCGACCCCCGTGGCGGTCCGGCAGGCGACGCGCGCGCCGGCCGAACGACCTCCGACGACCAGCGGCCTCGGCAACGCCCAGCGACCGGTCATCAGGTTTGCGAGAATCGGAATCCATGCGGCATCAAGCGTTTTCGGCGGGGTGGCGATCTTCTTGCCGGCCACTCGCCAGGGCTGCTCGACACGCACGTAGGTCCAGCCGTCGTCGACCAGTTTGCGCAGGGCGACCAGATCAGCCGCGTCGATGCCGCCGCCGGCCCCGTGGCTGAGGACGACACTGCCGCGGGACGTCGATCTCGATACACCTCCCCCGCTTCGCTCCCCCGGCACTCGATCAGCATGCGGGGGCGTTCGACGTGGACACGCGCCGGACCAGGCGGGGTGTCAATCAGCCTCGTGCGCATCGTCATTCGAGTACTTCGCCGGTCATCGGGTCGACGACACCTTCGAGGTCGGCGCGTGGCGCAGGTTCGAGCAGCGCCGGGCCGTTGTTGCGGCTCGACCCGACCGCCTTGCCGACCGGCCAGGCCTCGAACCGGCCCATAGCTCGCGGCGCCAGCAGGGCGCGGACATCGTCCGGCTCAGTCAGCGTCGGGTCGAGCCAACTGGCCCACTGGTCGCGGTCGAGCACAACCGGCTGTCGGTCGTGGATCCGGTCCATGCCGGGCTCGGCTGCCGTCGTGACGATCGTGTAGCTGACCACCCAGGCATTCGGGTCGTCCTCCGCCGCGGACTTGTCCCGCCAGAACTCGTAAACCCCTGCGAACGCGATGGATTCGCCGTCGCCGCGATGGATGAAGAACGGCTGCTTGCGCGGCTTCCCCTTGCGGTCCACTGCGGTGGGGCTGGCCTGCCATTCGTACCAACCGTCCGCCGGCACGAGGCAGCGTCGGGATATCGCCGCGCTGCGATAGGCGCCCTTGTCCAGCAAGGTTTCCGAGCGGGCGTTGATCATCCGCAGGCCGATCTTGGCGTCCTTGGCCCAACTCGGGACCAGACCCCAGGACAGCATCCGCAGCTGGCGCAAGGCCGTGGCGCCGGGCTCGTCACGCGGTGCCCGGGTCAGCACCACCGGCGCCTGCTTGGAGGGCGCGACGTTCCAGTCAGGAACACCGACGGGCGGGTCCTGCGGGTTGACGAGCAGCGACCGGCTGCGTTCGTCGGAGCGGTCCTGCTCGATGTCGAAGTCCTGCAGCAAATCATCGGGGGCGAAGCTCGCGGCATACCGGCCACACATGGGGCCAGCGTATGACGATCCGACCGCGCCCGGGTCCCGCCATGCCAAGCGCGTGCCCCGGCATACCTCGCGATCGGCATGGCGGGGGCGCCACGGGAAATCTGCGCAAGGCCAAACGCGCGTCATACAACGCGATCGGCATGGCGCGGCCTGGGAGTGCCGGGACCTCGATACGCTCCTCCGCTTCGCTCCCCCGCTACTCGGCCACCTTGAGATGGGTAATCTTGGCGCGATGAGCGCAGAACCTCCGCATCCGACTTCCACCGCCACCATTGCAGCGGGCGATTGGGCTGCCCCGACGGCCGACCGGGCGGTGGACGCGATCGTGCCCGTGCCCGGCAGCAAGTCGCTGACCAACCGCTTCCTCGTGCTGGCCGCACTCGCACAGGACACCTCGCGGTTGTCCCGGCCGTTGCGCTCCCGCGACAGCACGCTGATGTGCGAAGCCTTGCAGAGCCTCGGCACCCGCATCGAGAGCCGCAGCGACGACACCGAGTGGCTCATCGAGCCCGCAACAGTGCGCGGCTCGGCCGACATCGATTGCGGCCTCGCCGGCACCGTCATGCGCTTCCTGCCGCCGGTCGCTGCGCTCGCCGAGGGCACGGTCAACTTCGACGGCGACGACGCCGCCCGGGTGCGTCCGCTGGGCCCGGTGCTGGAAGCGCTGCGCTCACTCGGGGTCACCGTCGACGGTGACGGCCTGCCGTTCGCGCTGACCGGTGAAGGCCGGGTCGCCGGTGGCACCGTCCACATCGATGCCTCCGGCTCATCGCAATTCGTCAGCGGACTACTGCTGGCCGGTGCACGGTATGACGACGGCATCACCGTCATCCACGAGGGCAAACAGGTCCCGTCACTGCCGCACATCGCGATGACCGTCGAGGTGCTGCGCGACGCCGGGGTGCTGGTCGACGACAGCGAAGCCAATCGCTGGCGGGTCGAGCCGTCCCAGATCCACGCACTGGACGTCGAGGTCGAGCCCGACCTGTCCAACGCCTTCCCTTTTCTGGCCGCAGCGCTGCTCACCGATGGCCAGGTCACGGTGCCGGACTGGCCCGTGGTCACCACCCAGGCCGGCGACCACGCGCGCGACATACTCCAGCAGTTCGGCGCCGACGTGCGGCTGAGCCGTGAGGGCCTCACCGTGCGCGGCACCGGCCGGATCGAGGCGGTCGACCTCGACCTGCACGACGCCAGCGAGCTGTCGCCGGTCGTTGCCGCCATCGCGGCCTTCGCCGACGGACCCAGCTACCTACGCGGCATCGGCCACATCCGCTTCCACGAGACCGACCGGCTCGCCGCGCTCGCCACCGAGCTGGGTCGTCTCGGCGCGGACGTCGAGGAGACGGAGGACGGGCTCGTCATACGCCCTAAGCTCATGCGTGGCAACACTTTTCACACGTATGGCGATCACCGCATGGTGATGGCGGCCGCCGTCCTGGGCCTGCGCGTTCCAGGCCTGATCGTGCAGGACGCCGGCACGGTGGCCAAGACGATGCCGGACTTCACCGCTCGCTGGACCCGCATGATCGGGGACTGAGCGGTGTCTCCGCGCGGGCGCATCTACGACGAGTCGGACGTGCGCGTGCGCCCCGGCAAGCGCGGCAGCCGGCCGCGGACCAAGGAGCGTCCCAAGCACGAGGACGCCGTGATCGGCCAAGTGACCACCGTCGACCGCGGCCGCTGGACCTGCCTGGTCGACGGGCGCGCGGTGCTTGCGATGCGGGCCCGCGAGCTGGGTCGCACCAGCACCGTCGTCGGCGACCGGGTCGCGCTGGTCGGTGACACCTCTGGCGAACCCGGCACCCTCGCCCGCATCGTCCGGGTCGAGCCGCGCACCAGCGTGCTGCGCCGCACCGCCGACGACACCGACCCCTACGAACGGGTCATCGTCGCCAACGCCGACCAGCTCGCGATCGTCACCGCGCTCGCCGACCCCGAACCTCGCCCGCGGATGGTCGACCGGTGCCTCGTCGCGGCATACGACGCCGGTATGACGCCGTTGCTCGTCCTCACCAAGGCCGACCTGGCCGACCCGGCGCCGTTTCTCGAGGGCTACGCGGGCCTGGACGTCGCACACGTCGTGACACGAACCACGGCTTACGGCATCGAAGGCCTGGACCAGGTGCGCGAGGCGCTACAGGGCCGAATGACCGTCCTCGTCGGTCACTCGGGTGTCGGCAAGTCCACTCTGGTCAACGACCTCGTCCCCGGCGTCGGCCGCGCCATCGGGCACGTCAATGCGGTGACCGGCCGCGGGCGCCATACGTCGACTTCCGCGATCGCGCTGCCCCTGCCGGGTGACGACGGCTGGGTCATCGACACCCCGGGGTGCGGTCCTTCGGGCTCGCCCACATCGAGCCCGACCGCATCATCAACGCGTTCCCCGACCTCGCCGGTGGCACCGCCAACTGCCCCCGCGGCTGCACGCACGACGAACCGGAATGCGCCCTGGACGCCTGGGTCGCCGAGGGCCACGCCGGCACCAGCGGCGCCACCCGGCTTGCTTCCTCCGCCGCCTCCTGCGCACCCGCGCCGGCGACGAGCACGACACGCACGAGCACGACGCACACGAGACCGACGCGCACGAGCCGGGCTGACCGATGCAGCTCGGCCCCGAGGCGATCAACCGCCAGCTACTGACCTTCGCGGAGATCAAGCCCGCGCCCGGGAGGTGGAAGTTCGCGCTGCACGTGCTGACGATCGTGGTCGTCGCGGTGACCCTGATCAGCGTGCTGCTCGGCCCGAGCATGGGGCTGGTCGGCATCACCGGAGCGTTCCTCGGATTCATCGCACAGTCGCGCCCGGTCCGCTCCCGCCTGGTGATCCTGGCCGGCCTGAACGTCACCTACATCGCGTGCGTCACCGTCGGCGCCCTGGTCGGCAGGGACCCGGTGCTGCTGACGCTGGTGCTGACCCTGATCGCGTTGCTGACCGTGATCGGCTACAACTCCCTGGTGGCCGAGCCGCCCGGCGCGATGTTCCTGATCATGGGGCCGGCGATCGCGTCATACCTGCCGACTGTGGGAATTCCGGTCGGCAAGGTGATCCTGGTGTGTGCGATCGGCTGCGTGAGTGCCTCCGCGACGTCACTACTGCTGCAGCTGGTCACCCAACGGCGGCACGCGGAGCAGGACGCGCTGGACACCGCCCAGGAGGCCGTGGCGGCATACCTGGATGCCGACCGGGCGACGACGCCCCGCCACCAGCTCGCCCGACTGCGCGACCAGGCCTTCGTGTCGGTGTTCGGTGCTTCGATGATCCTGGAGGACGCGGTCGGTCGCGAGCCCCGGATGCGTCAGTGGCGCCGGATGAACGCCACGTTGCGCCGGCTGCACCTGTCGATCATCCAGCAGGTCGTGCGCGTGCACCTGCCCGGTCGCACGGTGTCGGTCAGCGGTGTCGAGCAGCGGCGCTATCTGGGGCGCCCGGACTCGTCATACCTGCTGCGCTGGGGGCTGTCGCGCTCCTCCCTGCCCTGGCTCGCAGCCCGGCGGATGGCGGCAGCGGTGCTGCTGACCTGTGCGATCTCCTACGGCAGCCACATCGGCCACCCCTACTGGGCGGTCATGACCACGGCCCTGGTCATGTCGGTGACCGCCGACCGGCTGGCACTGACCCACCGCGCGCTGCATCGCGTCACCGGCACGGTGATCGGCATCGGCCTCTTCTTCGCCATCCACGCGACCCACCCGAGCGGTCTCACGTTGCTGGTGACCGCCCTCGTGCTGGTCTTCTGCATCCAGATGCTGGCCGTGCGCAACTACGCGCTGGCGGTGATCTTCGCAACGGCAATGGCCTTGCTCATCAGCACTGCGGGCAGCCCCTACCGGCCGGTCGGCTCGATCGCCGGCGAGCGGGTGCTCGAGACCCTGATCGGCGCAGCGACGTCGGTCGCGGTGATCTGGGTGGCCGGCCGACGAGCGCCAATTGCGCTGGTACGTCGACAGTTCCGCCGGTCGCTGCGCTCGCTCGAGCGGTTGCTGCTACTCATCGCCGACGGCGAGCAGAGCACCGATCGCGGGTATGCCGCACGGCGTGACCTGTCCTTCGAGCAGTTGCAATGCGGGCGGATCCTGCAACTCGCACAGACCGATCTCCCGGCCGATCTGGCCGAGTGGAATCTGCTGGAGACGTCGCTCAACGAGGCGTCATACGTCGTGCTGGCGGCGTGCTGGACGACCGACCCGCCGCGCGCGATCGACGCAGAGAAAATGGCCGGCGTGCTGGCCCGGATGATCGCCGCACTTCCCCCGGTGGACACCACGATGGTCGATGCGCGCGTCATCGCCGGCGGGTTGCAACGGATGCTCGAGGTCGGGAAACATTTGAACGCTCCGTGAAGAAATTGGCCACCTCCCGGTCCCGACTTGCGCGCGACCGGGCTAGCAGCGTCATACTCGTGACCTGTGAGTGCCGAACTCTTCATTCTGATCCTGCTGGTGATCACCGCCGTGGGATTCGATTTCACCAACGGCTTCCACGACACCGGCAACGCGATGGCCACGTCCATCGCCACCGGAGCGTTGAAGCCCAAGACCGCCGTTGCGCTCTCGGCGGTCCTCAACCTGGTCGGCGGCTTCCTGTCCGTCGAGGTCGCGGTCACCGTCACCACCTCCGTGCTGAAGATCCAGGAGAAATCCGGTGGTCTGATTGCCGGGATCGATGCGCAGAAGGCGATGTTCATCATCTTCGCCGGGCTCATCGGCGGCATCCTGTGGAACCTGTTGACCTGGCTGCTCGGCCTGCCCAGCAGCTCCTCGCACGCCCTCTTCGGCGGACTGATCGGCGCCGGCCTCGCCGCGATCGGCACCGGTGGCATCAACTGGGACGGCCTGGTCGTCAAGGTGATCATCCCCGCGCTGCTGTCGCCGCTCATCGCGGGCGCAGTCGCGGCGATCGGCACTCTGGGGATCTACACCCTCAGCCGCAAGGTGAGCGCGGAGAAGCAGAACAAGGGCTTCCGATGGGGGCAGGTCGCGACCGCGTCGCTGGTCTCGCTCGCACACGGCACCGGTGACGCCCAGAAGACGATGGGCGTCATCGCGCTCGCGCTCATCGCGCACGGCAGCCTCAGCGACGCGCAGATCGAGGCGCACGGCCTGCCGGTCTGGATCATCGTCCTGTGCGCGGGTGCGATCGCGCTGGGCACCTACATCGGCGGCTGGCGGATCATCCGGACGCTCGGCAAGGGCCTGGTCGAGATCGATGCGCCACAGGGTATGGCGGCACAGGCATCCGCCGCCGCGATCATCCTGACCTCCAGCAACCTCGGTATGGCGCTGTCCACCACCCACGTCGCCACCGGTTCGATCATCGGCACCGGCGTCGGCAAGCCCGGCTCGACGGTCCGCTGGTCGGTCGCCGGGCGAATGGCCGCCGGATGGCTGATCACCCTGCCGTGTGCGGCCGCCGGCGGTGCGGTCAGTTACTACCTCGGCCACCTCATCGGCGGCGTCGCCGGTGCGATCGTCATCTTCCTGGTGCTGGTCGCTCTTGCGTCATACATCTACTACCGGGCGCAGCAGCAGAAGGTCGGCGCCGACAACGTCAACGCCGACTGGGACGAGAACTCCAAGGGCAGTGGATCCGAGAGCACCGCATCCGGCAAGAAGTCGAAGGTGCCGACCGCCTGAACGGCGGTCAGGGACAAGGGGATCAAGTTATGAACATCGACTGGACAAGCATCGTGGACGGCACTGCGAAGGTGCTGGTCGCCGGCCTCATCTTCGGCGCCGGCCTACCGCTGTTGTTCACCTGGGGGCTGCGTCTCTGGGAAGCGGGCGACGAGCACGAGCAGGACGACGGCACCGTCGTCGCCGGCAACGTGGCGGCACGCCTTGCGGCATACGTAGTCTTCGCGGTGGTCGTGGCCGCAATCGTCGTCGGCGTCCTCTACATCACCCAGAAGAGCATCGACCACTACCTCGGGATCGGGTTGTTCTGATGACCATGGCTACCAACCTGCTGACCTCCGTTGTGGACTGGTTGCGCAAGGGATACCCGGACGGCATACCGCCCAAGGACTTCCCGCCGCTGCTGGCCCTGCTGCAACGCACGCTGAAGGCGGACGACGTCCAGGCGATCTGCGCGCAGTTGATCGCCGACAACCCCGATGGCGACATCTCGGCGCAGACCGTCGCCGATGCCGTCGAGCAGATCAAGTCGGCGCCGCCCAGCGAGGACGAGGTCCAGGAAGTCGCGACCCGGCTGGCCGCCGTCGGCTGGCCCGCCTCGATGCCGGACGACACCTCGGATGACGACGAAGAGGACGAGAGCCCCGAGCGCGTCAACTTCTTCCAGCGCATCCTGGACTGGCTGCGCGAGGGCTACCCCGACGGCGTGCCTCCGAGCGATCTACCTCCGCTTTTCGCGCTGCTGCAGCGCCGGCTGACCAAGAAGGAGATCAAGCAGGTCGCCAAGGAGCTCATCGCCTCCAACAAGGTGCCCGGCGAACCCAAGACGCCGATCTCCGAGGACGAGGCGCAGGAGTTGATGCAGCAGGTGGCCGGCGTCGTGCCGATCGAGGCGGACCTGGACCGGGTGCGCAAGCGGCTGGCGAAAAAGGGCTGGCCGCTGGTCTGAGCGTCGGGCCGTTGTAGCGGGCGTTCGGCCGATAGGTTCGAGGGCATGCCGACGTATGACGACGACCTGCGCCTCGCCCACGTGCTTGCGGACGCGGTCGAGCCGACAAGCACCTCACGCTTTCGCGCGGAAGACCTGCACGTCTCGGCCAAGCCCGATCTGACTCCAGTGACCGACGCGGACATCGCGGTCGAGGAGATCCTCCGTGCCCAGCTCAAGCGGGCCCGGCCGCGCGACGCCGTGCAGGGCGAGGAGCAGGGGTTGCAGGGCAAAGGCCCGCGACGCTGGATCGTCGACCCCATCGACGGGACCAAGAATTTCGTGCGTGGTGTGCCGGTGTGGGCGACGCTGATCGCGCTGGTCGACGACGGGGTCCCCGTCGTGGGGATGGTCGCCGCGCCGGCGCTCGGGCGGCGTTGGTGGGCCGGGCTCGGCACCGGCGCCTGGACCGGACGATCCCTGTCGGGCGCGAAACGCATTGGTGTATCAGGGGTTTCGAAGCTTTCCGACGCCTCGACCTCTGTCGCGGGCTGGCGCACCTGGGCCGACCTCGACCGCCGTGACGCGCTCGTCGACCTGATGGACGAGGTATGGCGCGTGCGCAGCTACGGCGATTTCTGGGCGCACATGCTGGTGGCCGAGGGAGCCATCGATTTCGCACCCGAGCCCGAGCTGGCCGCTCATGACATGGCGGCGCTGGTGCCGATCGTCACCGAGGCCGGCGGCCGGTTCACCGGCCTCGACGGAAAGGACGGCCCGTGGAGCGGAAACGCCCTGTCCAGCAACGGGATTCTGCACGACGAGGTGCTGCGCCGTCTCGGTGACAAGGCCTCCGCCGACTGACGCCGGACTCCTCTTTCGATTTCGAAGTCATCGCGTGCCACACTGAGGAAGAATGCCGCACGCAGAGGAGCCCTCCATGACCATCACAGCACCCTCCATCGCCCAGCGCCGCGAGCTGAGGACCGCCATACCCGGTCCGCGTTCGCAGGCACTGGCAGAACGTCGCAGCGCCGTCGTTGCCGCCGGCGTCTCGTCGACCATGCCCGTCTATGCCGCCCGCGCCGCCGGCGGCATCATCGAGGACGTCGACGGCAACACGCTCATCGACCTCGGCTCCGGCATCGCGGTGACCACCGTCGGTAGCTCCGACCCGCGCGTAGTCGCGAACGTGCAGCAGCAGGTCGCCGAGATCACCCACACCTGCTTCATGATCAGCCCCTACGAGGGTTACGTCGCGGTGGCGGAGAAGCTCGCCAAGCTGACGCCCGGCGACCACGCCAAGAAGTCCGCGCTCTTCAACTCCGGCGCCGAGGCCGTCGAGAACGCCGTCAAGATCGCCCGCTACGCCACCGGCCGCCAGGCCGTCGTCGCGGTCGACCACGCCTACCACGGCCGCACCAACCTCACGATGGCGTTGACGGCGAAGGCGATGCCCTACAAGAAGGGCTTCGGGCCTTTTGCGTCAGACGTCTACCGGGTCCCCACGTCATACCCCTTCCGCGACCCGGAGGGTATGACGGGCGAGGAAGCCGCGCAGCGCGCAATCACCATGGCGGAGAAGGCCGTTGGGGCCGACCAGATCGCCGCGTTCATCATGGAGCCGATCCAGGGCGAGGGCGGCTTCATCGTCCCGGCGCCGGGTTTCCTGGCCGCCATGGCGAAGTGGTGCACCGACAACGGCATCGTCTTCATCGCCGACGAGGTGCAGAGCGGCTTCGCCCGCACCGGTGAGTGGTTCGCGGTCGACCACGAGGGCGTCATACCCGACCTGGTCACCACCGCCAAGGGCATCGCCGGGGGCTTGCCGCTGTCCGCAGTCACCGGTCGCGCCGAGCTGATGGACTCGGTCCACCCCGGCGGCCTTGGCGGCACGTATGGCGGCAACCCGGTCGCCTGCGCCGCTGCGCTCGGTGCGATCGAGACGATGGAGAAGGACGGCCTGCTGGATCGGGCCAAGCACATCGAGGAGATCGCGACGGCCGCACTGCGTGACCTCGCCGCGAAAACGCCTGCTATCGGGGAGATCCGGGGCCGCGGCGGCATGCTCGCCATCGAGATCGTGAAGCCCGGCACCAAGGACCCGGACGCCGCGCTCACTGCAGCTGTCGCGAAGCGTTGCCATGAGCAGGGCGTCGTGATTCTGACCTGCGGCACCTTCGGCAACGTCATCCGGCTGCTGCCGCCACTGGTGATCAGCGACGAGCTGCTGCTCGAGGGACTCGGCGTGCTGGCCGACGCCTTCGCCGAGCAGGCCTGACGACCCCTTCGCCGAGAGGCTCACATAAACGCCGAGAGGCTCAGTAATACCGGCTCTGATCGCCGCTATTGCTGAGCCTCTCGAGGCGTTTCTGAGCCTCTCGGCGAGTCAGGCGGGCGCGACTTCGTGGCCGGTCCGGTCGTCCGCCAACGACGCGACCGGGTCGTCGGTCGGGCGCTTCTTGAATTCACGGAAACTCTTGCGCAACAACGGCATCAGCGTGACCAGGAAGTAGGCGCCGCCGACCGCGAGGGTCGCGGCGCGCCAGCCGACCAGTGCCGACAGCACGCCGCCCACCAGACCGCCGAACGGGATCAACGCCCAGCACAGCGAAGTCTTCAGCGCACTCACCCGCCCGACCAGGTGCCGCGGGATCCGCTCGAAGGTGACTGCGCCCAGGATCGGGTTGATGAAGCCCGACACGAAGCCGCAGGTGGCGAGCACCGTGACCAGGGCCGGCAGCGGAACATCGAACGCGAAGACCATGAACCGTGGCAGGCCGGCGATGAGGAAGCCGATCACGTAGACCAGTAGCCGCGGCAGTCGCTCGCCGACGGCGGCAGCGATCAGCGCGCCGAGGATGGAGGGCCCTGCCATCGCCGCCAGCACCAAGCCGACGGCGCTCGCGCCGCGCCCCGTCTCATGCGCCCACACCGGGAGCAGCACCGCAGTCCACGCCTGGTCCAGCAGATTCGTCATCGACACCATCACGGTGATGCCGACCAACACCGAGTCACTGCGCAGGAAGCGCCAGCCCTCCGCCAGCTGCCTCTTGTATGACGCGAAGCCCACGCCATCCGCAGCCGAAGCACCCTCTTGTTGCTGCACATTCGTCGTCCGCACGCCGCGAGAGATGCAACTCGCGGCGACCGCGAAGGTGACCGCGTTGACCAGGAGCGCCTGCGGGGCACCGATCGCCGCAACGACTGCACCGGCAGCAGCGGCACCGACGGTGCCACCGAGACGCTCGATCGCGCCCATCACTCCGGTGATCCGCTCGAGCGGTAGGTCGCCCTGCTCGGCGATGGTCGGCACCAGCGCGGACTTCGCTCCGTCCGACGGGCCACGCACCACGCCCATCAGCGCGGCGATCGGGATCAGCCACGCCAACTGGAGCATGCCGAGCCAGTGCAGTAGCGGAATCAGGCCGACGATCAGCACACTGCACGAATCGGCAGTAACAGCAACAACTTTCGCGCCGATGCGGTCGACGATCGGACCACCGAGGGCTTTTGCGACGACATACGGCAGCATCTCCGCGAAGCCGACGACACCGGTCCAGACCGGTGAACCCGTCATGGTCAGCACCAGCCATGGCACCGCGATCTGGGAGAGTCGGGTGCCCGAGATCGAGAATGCCTCCGCAACGGCAAGTGCCGCAAACGGCCTCCGGCTGCTCATCATTGGCCCTCCTCGTCACGGTGCGTCAACGTGCCGGGACGCGGGAACGTGTGGAACTGGAAGACGATGGGTGCTGCGTCGGCCGGCGCGGACTCCGCATCGCGAGCCGACTCGGCAACTTCGCCGAGCACGGCGTGGACGGCGTCTTTCACGCGACGGACCTGCTCGGGCGTGAGGTAGACGTTGTAATCGCTGGCCCCGACCAGGTCGGCCCATTCCTTCGGTAGCTCGGGGAACTCGGCCGCGGCCTGCTCGATCTGCGCAGCAGCCTGGTGCGCGACGACGCCGTGGTAGGCACCGAGGACGGCACGCTCCTCGACATCGTCGGCGCGCGACGGCTCGGTCACCGTCGACTCGTGCGCGGCCTTCCACCACCGCTCGCGCTTGTTGCCGCGATCGGTGTCCTCGACCACCAGCCCTGCGTCGGCGAGCTGCCGCAAGTGATAACTGGTCGCACCCGAGTTGAGGCCGAGTAGTGCAGCCAGCGATGACGCGGTCGCCGGGCCGTCGACCCGCAGCTTCCCGAGCATCGTCAGCCGCACCGGGTGTGCCATCGCCTTCAGCTGGTCGAGGTCGGGTCGAACCCGATTGATCACACGTCGCTCTTGCTTCGCCATACGACGAAAATACACCGCAAACACTTCTTTGCAAAGGTTTCTTTGCAGATCTTCCAGGGCCGTCCACCACGCCGAGAGGACGGGGGATGGCGGCCCTTCCTGACTCGCAGACTGGCGTTACTGCTGCTGGACGGACTCGCCGGACGCTCCGGCGCGGTGACGAGTCTCGGTGAGCTTCGTCCTCAGCACGCGCACGACGTCGCGGGCCTCTTCACGAGTGGCCGCGGCGGGCGGGGAGCCCCACATCTTGCGGCCGTTCGGCTCGGCCAGGAAGGCCAACGAGGCCAGGCCGATCACGCCGGCGATGATCAGGTAGTAGGCAGGCCAATTGAGGTCGCCGGTGAGTGTGACCAGTCCCCCGACGGCGACCGACGTCGTGCCGGCGAAGACCGAGATCGACACGTTGAACGCGATCGACAGCGCGCCACCACGAACCTTCGTCGGGAAGAGCGTCGGCAGTGTCGACGGCATGGTCGCCGAGAAGCAGATCAGCAGCATCGCCATGATCAACAGCCCGGCGAAGATGCCCACCGTCGTCTGCGAGCGCACCAGCGCAATCATCGGTATGGCGAGCACGATCAACCCGATCGCACCGAACCAGCAGATCGGCTTACGCCCGATTCGGTCCGAGAGCATGCCGAGGAACGGAATGGTCGCCAGCGCCAGCACCATGACCGCGATCTGGATGAGCTGCGAGGTGTTGTCCGAGACCTGGCCGCCGGACGGCAAGGTGTCGGTCACGTAGGTCGGCATGTATGACGTGAGCATGTAGTTCGTGACATTCCAGACCAGCACCAGGCCCATGCAGACCAGCATGTAGGGCCACAGGTGCAGGATGCCCTTGGCCTCGCTGCCGGACTGCTCCTTCTTGTTCGCCTTCTCGCGCTCCTCCGACTCCTTCTCCAACTGCAGGTATGCCGGAGTGTCGGCCAGTTTGGTCCGCAGGTAGACGCCCACCAGACCGAGCGGCAGGCCGATGAAGAACGGGATGCGCCAGCCCCACGACACCAGCTGGTCGTGCGACAGCAGACCATCCATGGCCGTCACCATGATCGCGCCGAAGAGGTAACCGGTGAACGTCCCGAACTCCAGCCAACTGCCCCAGAACCCGCGCTTGCGGTCCGGCGCGTATTCGGCGATGAAGGTCATCGCATTGCCGTACTCGCCACCGGTCGAGAAACCCTGCAACAAGCGCGCGAGCAGCAACAGCACCGGCGCCATGAAACCGATCGCGCTACGGCTCGGGATGCAGCCGATCGCGAAGGTGCCAAGTGCCATCAGCACCATCGTCATTGCCAGGACCTTGTTGCGCCCGACCCGGTCGGCCAGCGGCCCGAAGAACATGCCGCCGAACGGGCGCACCAGGAACGCGACCGCGAAGAGACCGAAGGTCGCGATCGTGCCGGCCGCGTCACTCAGACCATCGAAGAAGACCTCTTTGATGGTGGGCTCGAAATAGGCATAGACACCGAAGTCGTACCACTCGGTGATGTTCCCGATCGCCGCTGCGCCGATGGCCCTTCGGATGATGCCGGGCTCGGTGACGACGACGTCGCTCACCGACCAATCCTGCGGCTTCTCAGTCGGTTCCAGGGTTTGCACGAAGAGACTCAGCTCCTTGTCGACGGTGTCCGGACAACCCTTCGACGTTTTCAGGAGCGATGCCGACCGTCAACTCGACAGCTCGCTCCCGCCGTTACGATGGCGCACGAGCAATCCGTAGATTCCAGCGATCCCAGGGGGTCCACGTGCCCACTCGTGCCATCGGTCACACTTACCCGCGATGACGACTGACGACACCTATCCCACCCTCGATCTGGCGCTGCGCGTCGGCGAGTTGCTCCTCTCATCCGGCGCCGGCGCGGCCGATGTCAGCGTGCAGATGCAGAACGTCTGCATCGCCTGTGGGCTGCGCGGGGTCAGCGCCAGCGTGACGTTCACCGAGCTGCAGCTGACGCACCAGGAGTCACCCGACGAGCCCGGCATGATCCAGGTGCGTGACGTCCGGCAGCGCGAGATCGACTACGAGGACCTCACACTCGTGGACTGGCTGGTGCGCGACCTGGTCGCCGGAGCCATCGACAGGGACGAAGCGCGCAATCGGCTGGCGCAAATCGTCTCGTCCGGCCACGAGCGCTCACGCAAGGTCGTCACGCTCGCCTGGGGCATCATGGGACTCGGCGTCGGACTGCTGCTCGGGGCGAAGCCGATCGTCGCCGCAGCGGCATTCGTGGGCGCGATCGGCATCGACCTCATCCAGCGCTACCTCGCACGTCGCCGCCTGCCGACGTTCTACCAACAGGTCGCCGGCGGACTCTTCGCAACTCTGCTGGCGGTCCTCGTCATTGCCACGCACCTGAGCGAACACCCCAGCCGGATCGTCAGCGCCGGCATCATTCTGTTGCTCGCCGGGGTGAGCTACATGGGCGCCGTACAGGACGCGCTCACCGGGTTCCCGCTCACCGCGGCAGCTCGATGCATGGAGGCGACCCTGGCTACGGCAGGCGTCATCGCGGGAGTCAGTGGTGGTCTGACCGTCGCCACCGCGCTCGGGATCAAACTGGTCAATCTGACTCCCGGCGCGTCTGCCTACCCACCCTGGCCGGAGATGGCTCTCGGTGGCGCGATCAGCGCCGGCGCGTTCGCTTTCGCGTCATACGCCCCCTACCGCGCGCTACTGCCAGCGGCACTCCTCGGCATGATGTCCGCGACATCCTTCATCGCCCTCTATCGGGCCGGCCTCGGCGTCTCGTGGCCCTCCGCCGTCGCGGCCACCTGCGTCGGCCTCGTCAGCTACACCATCGCCGCGCGCGTCAAAGTCCCTACCCTGTTGCTCGTCGTGACCGGCGTCGTACCGCTGTTGCCCGGCCTGTCCGTCTATCGCGGGCTGGCTCACCTCTCGGCCGACGACCCCAGCGGACTGGTCGAGCTGATCAACGCTTCCGTCATCTTCCTCGCGCTCGCCGGAGGGGTGATCTTCGGTGAATACATCGCCCAGCCGTTGCGCCGGGAGGGTCGCCGGCTGGAGCAGCGACTGTCCGGCCCCCGCCTGGTCGGCCCGCTCACCGTGCGGTCGGTGCGCCGGCGCAAGCGCACCAAGGTGTGAGGGCAGAGAACAGTCGCGATACGGCGCTCGACCCGCATTTTCAGACGACGGTGACGTCGCCGATGCCCAGGTCACGGACGCCTGCGGCGTGCGCCTCGGCATCGCCGACCAGCACGATCGTGCGCGGCTGGTCGGCCCACTTGCGCCACGCGGTATCCAGGTCGGCAGCCTGCAGCGTTGCAAGCTGCTCAAGGTATGACGAGACGAATTCCGTTCCCAGACCATTGGATCGGAGCCCCGCCGCCTCGTCGGCAACGGCGTCGGCAGTGGCGTAACGAGCCGGAGCGGTCTTGCCGATGAAGTCGGTGGCGGCACGCGTCTCCGCCTCGGTGAAGCCATCACTGGCCGCGTCGAGGAGCTCCAGGGTGAGCCGGGTCGCCTCGACCGTCACGTCGCTACGCACCGAGCCGGACACCAGGAACGTCCCGCCCTCCGAGCGCGGGCGGAAGACGGCGCGGAAACCGTAGGTGTAGCCCTTTTCCTCACGCAGCACCGCGTCCAGCCGGGCGTTCGGCGATCCGCCGAGCACAAAGCTCAGTGCGGGGTATGGCGCCCAGCCTCCCGCCACCCGTCGGTCCGGCCCGAACGAACCCAGGTAGAGCTCGGTCTGCACGGCTCCGGGCCGGTGCACGAAACGGACCCGCGTCTGACCTTCGGCCACCACTGCGATCGGTGAATCATCATGCGGCGCAACGCCGTCCACCTGCCAGGCGCCCAGGGTCGCGTCGAGGTCACGCAGGGTCTTCGCCTCGTCGAACTCACCGGCGACCACGACGGTCGCACCCTGCGGACGGACCCACTGGGCGTGGAAGGTCGCGCACTCCGCTGCGGTGATCGCACTCACGGTCTCGGTCGTGCCACCAGCCGGCCGCGCCGCCCGCGACCGCTGGTCGTAGAAGTTCGCGGCCCACTCCTTGGCAGCGCGCGCATCGGGCGAGGCGGCCTCATGCTCGATCTCGGACAGCCGCTGGTGCATGTGCCTGGAGACCTCAGTCTCGGGGAAGACCGGCTCCTGCAGACACTCGGTCAGCAACGCCCAGCCTTGTGCGGATTTGCCTGCTGTCGCATCGGTTTCGAGGGTCAGCCCTTGTGCGCCATACCCAGCGCCGTAGGCGATGCCGCTCAACTCGAAGAGCTCTGCCATCTCGTCCGCGGTGTGGCTGCGGGTGCCCTCGTCCATCGTGCGGGCCACCATCGTGGCGACGCCCTCAAGCTCGCGCGGCTCCACTGCGATCGGCGACGGGACCAGCAACCGGGTGGAGGTGATGTGCTGCCCGGGGCGGTTGTAGAGCAGCACCTCGATGCCGTTGCTGAGCGTTTGTCGTGTGCCGGTCGGGAACTCCCACGGCTGCGCGACGGGTACGACGGGGCGGGGCTGCACCATCAGTTCTGCTCCTTGCGGTAGACGACGACCGCGGCCGACTCCGGCCGGGCGTAGGTTGCAGCGCTCGCCGCGACGTCCGCAGCGGTCATTGCTGTGACCCGGTCGAGGTAGGTGTTGAGGTGGTCGGGGTCGTCATACAGCAGCGTGTTGCCGCTGATCACGTCCGCGCGCTCGTCGGGCTGCGCGAGGCTCTGCAACCACCATCGCTCGACGTCCGCGAGCACCGCCACCATTTCGGAGTCGGTCGGCTGCTCGGTCGCCAGCCGGCGCAGCTCCTCGCCGACGCCTTCTTCCACCTGCTCGACCGTGACACCGTCCGCCACATCGACGATCAGGGCACCCATCGAGGTGCCGTCGACGCGTGCGCCCGCGTTGCGCGAGACGTGCGTGACCGATTGGTCCCGACGAACCAGCCGCCGGTAGAGCCGCGAGGTCGCCAGCCCGGCCAGCACGTCGAAGGCCAGCTCGGCCGAGATGAAGTCGCCGGTGCCGCCGGGCGGTAAGCGGAAACCGAAATAGAGACGGTCGGAGGGCACATCGCAGGTGCGCTCCAGCCGACCCGGCTCCGACAGCGGCGGAAGCGGTTGCTCCAGGGGCCGGTCGGCGGGTGCGTCAGGGTTGGTCAGCTCATCGAAATACTTTGCCACCAGGGCAAATCCGTCATCCGGGTCGATGTCACCGACCAGCGTCAGCACCGTGTTGTTCGGCCGGTAGTGGTGGCTGTAGAAGTCGCGAACGTCGGTCAACGACGCCGCGTCGAGGTCGTCCATCGAGCCGATCGTCGTGTGGTGGTAGGGGTGCCCCTCGGGAAACACGAGCGAGGTCAGCTCGGCATACGCGGTGCCGTAGGGCACGTTGTCGTAGCGCTGTCGCTTCTCCTCCTTGACCACGTCGCGCTGGTTGTCGAGGTTCGCCTGGGTCAGCGCCGGCAGGAGTCTGCCGTGCCGGTCGGCCTCCAGCCACAACGCCAGCTCCAGCGCACCGGTGGGCACCACCTCGAAGTAGTTGGTGCGGTCCACCCAGGTGGTCGCGTTCAGCTGCGCCCCCTGCGCGAGCAAGGCCGAGAAATGCTCCCCTTCGGCGACGTTCTCCGACCCCTGAAACATCAAGTGCTCGAACAGATGGGCCAGGCCGGTACGGCCCGGCTGTTCGTGCCTGGACCCCACACCGACCCAGAGGTTGACCGCGACGGTCGGCACCGAGTGGTCGGTCGAAACGACGACTCGTAATCCGTTGTCGAGGCGGTGGGACGCGATCGGGTAATGAGGCCGCATGCAGGCACCCTACGGACCCGGCAAAACCGTGCACTTCCTGGGAGTCCCGCGCCGCCCCTTGCCACCAGCCGCCACACGCGGAACGATCACGAATGCCCCTGCCCACTGTGGGCTGGCAGCGACAACGAATCACAACTGCGAAGGACGTGCCATGGCAGTCTCGGTCAATCTCGCCAAGAAGCTCGACAAGGCCTACGAGGACAAGAGCCTCACGGAGATTCTCGACGCACCGGTCGATGCTCTCGCCGGCCTGACGCCCCGCCATACAGAAGCGCTGAAGGACCTGCTCGGCATCAAGACCGTGCGGGACCTCGGCTCCAACAAGTACTTCGCGACCGCCGGCGTGCTCGTCGCGTTGGAGAAGCACGAAGGCTGACCAACGTCACGACGAGGAGGCGCCGGGTGATGCACCCGGCGCCTCCTCGCGGTATGCCGACCTTGAGACGCTCCTCCGCTTCACTCCCCCGCCCCCCTTCGTGACGCCCGCTCGTCCCTCACGGGCTCCTCAGGACGACGCTCGGCCGGCTCAAGGCGTCAGGACGGTTGGTCGCCGGACTTGCGCGAACGCTCGGGCATCGGGCGCCCAGCACTCAGGCGCAGCTTCGGGTCGAATTCGTCACCGAGCTGCTTCAACGCGCTGCGGGCGAAGATCTGCTGCTCGGTCGCCGTCCGCTCGCCACGCGAGCGGCCGAGGAACGACACCGCCCAATGGAAGAACGTCCCGATCTGGCTCTTGAATCCGATGATGTACCAGAGGTGCACGCCCAACCACATCAGCCAGGCGAGGAAGCCCGACATACGCAGCTTGCCGACGCTCGCGACCGCGCTGAACCGCGAGATGGTCGCCATCGATCCCTTGTCGAAGTAGTGGAACTTCGGGTCCGTCGCGTCGCCCTTCAGGCGGTGCAGGATCTGCTTGGCCGCGAACTTCCCGCCCTGTATGGCGACCTGTGCGACACCGGGCAGGTTGTCCAGCGAGATCATGTCGCCGACGACGTAAACCTCCGGGTGACTCGGCAGCGTCAGGTCGGGGTTGACCGAGATGCGGCCCGCGCGATCCAGGTCGGCGCCGGTCTGCTCGGAGAGGGTCTTACCGAGGCTGCTGGCCTGCACACCCGCCGCCCAGACCTTCGTCAGCGCAGGGATCTGCACCGTCTCGCCCGACGCGTTGCGGTATTCGATTCCGGCCCCGTCCACGTCGGTGACCATCGCGTTGAGCCGGACGTCCACGCCCATCTCGAGCAGTCGCTTCTTGGCCTTCTTGCCGAGCCGGGAGCCGAAGCTGCCCAGCACCTGGTCGGCGCCGTCGAGCAGGATCACGTGCGCCTTCTCGGCAGCGATGTGCCGGAAGTCGTGCGGAAGGGTGCGACTGGACAACTCGGCGATCTGGCCGGCCATCTCGACACCGGTGGGCCCGGCGCCGACGACGACGAAGGTCATCAACCGGTCGAGGTCCTCGTCGCGCCCGGATGCCGCTGCCAGCTCGGCGAGCTCGAAGGCGCCGAAGATGCGCGCTCGCAACTCCAGTGCGTCGTCGATGCTCTTCATACCGGGCGCGAACTCCGCGAAGTGGTCGTTGCCGAAGTAGGACTGCCCGGCACCGGCCGCAACGATCAGCGAGTCGTAGTCGTAACTGGTCCGGACCGTGAGGGCGGACGCGGTGACGGTCTGCGCCTCCAGGTCGATGTCGGTGACGGTGCCGAACGCGACCTCGACGTTCTTCTGCTTCGCGAGCACCTCACGGGTGGTCGGGGCGATCAGTCCTTCGGACAGGATCCCGGTCGCCACCTGATAGAGCAGCGGCTGGAACAGGTGGTAGGCCGTCGTCGAGATCAGCGTCACGTCGACGTCTTCACCGGCAAACTTGCGCGCTGCGAAAAGGCCACCGAAGCCCGAACCGATGATCACCACGCGGTGCCGGTCGGTGGGCAGATGCCCGTGTGCTGGGAGTGGGTCTTCCTGGCGGACGGGGGTTGACTCGGTCATCGGCACCTGCCTCTTGTCGACGAAACTACGACTGGGTTGTGTGGCTGGCTCCCACCTCTCAGGTTAGTCGAACCAGACGGCCCGGTTTTCGTCGCGGGTTACGCTTGGGCACTGTGTGCGTAGGTCACGTGGCCGACCTCATACCCTCAGCAGTGCGTGCCAGATCCAACGGAGGCTTTCGATGAGCAACCCGTACGACCCCTCGCAGCCGGAATACCAGCAGCAATGGGGTCAATCGCCGAACCCGCAACAGCCCGGTCAGGGGTATGACGCGGGCCACGCGCAAGGTGCGCCGCAGCCTCCGCCATACGAGCAGGACCAGCAGTGGGGTGCGCCGCAGGGCAGCCAGCAGTGGGGGCCGCCGCAGCCCGAGCCGCCGCAGCCGACTCAGATCGACTGGAGCTCCGCACCGCCGCAGGCGGACCAAGCTCCCTGGCGCGGACCGGCCGCGTTCGCGCCGCCGGCCCCGGCTCCGCAGGCACCGCCCGCTCCCGAGCCACAGCAGTTCGCTCCCCCGGCCGGCCACGACCAGCCCTGGGTCTCCGGTGGCACCGCGCAGACCGCGCAGGAGGTCGCCGATCAATGGCACTCCTCGCAGGAGGCGCAGCAGGGCGCCGCGCCCCAGCCGTTCCAGGCCTCGCCCGCTCCGGTCGCCGAGCACTACCAGGCACCGGCCGAGCAATACCAGCCACCGGTCGCCGACTACCAGGCACCGCCGCAACAGCAGGCGCCCCAGCAACCAGCGCCTCCGCAGCAACAGCAGCAGTGGCCGTCGTATGACGCCCCGGCGCAGCAGGACACGTCGTTCAACGAGGCCGCGACGGTCACGACGCCCGCAGTGCAGGAGCCGGCAGCCGAGCCGGAGCCCGAGGCGCTGACCATCGGCCGCGGCCGCGAGAACTCCATCGTGCTCGACGACATGCTCGTGTCGCGGCACCACGTGCGGATCACCGCGGACTCCGACGGACTCATCCTGGAAGATCTCGGCAGTCGCAACGGAACCTACGTCAATGGACGGCGCGTCGAACGCACGCACTTGTCGGAGGGCGACCGCATCGGGATCGGCGCGGCGACCTTCGAAGTACGCGATGGGTGGCTGTTGAACGTCTGAGCAGTCGGTCCTCGATAGGGTGCACTCAATTTGAGTCACCCGAGGGACGAACCGAACGTCGGGTGCGCCGGTAAGGGGACGCAGCGACGCTGCGCCGCATCGACATACATGGGGGCAGCAGCCATCGCTACCAACTTCGCCGTCAGAGTCAGCTGCGAGGGCCGCACCGTCTCGTTGGACTCGGGGCAGACCCTCGTGGTCGGCCGCGGCCTCGACTGTGACCTGGTGATCACCGACGCGCTCGCATCGCGTAGACACGCCCAGTTGGAGCTGAACGGCAGCCAACTCACTGTCAGTGACCTGGGCAGTTCCAACGGCACCTTCCTGGACGGGGCCAAAATCACCGGGCCGATGACGGTCGGGCCGGGCAGCACGCTGCGGATCGGCGGCGCCGCCGGGCCGGAGGTGCGCTTCGAGTCAGCACCGGCGAGAGCAATGGTCCGCACCCCGCAGGCACTCGCCGGCCACAGCGAGCGGGAACCTGCTCCGACCGCCGCGTCCGCGGCCGGGGTGTCGCTGCCGGCCCACCCGCAGGCCCGTGTCGCGAGCCAGCCGTTGCCGACCCGTCCCAAGAAGCAGCGCGTCGCGCTCCCGTCGGCGCCCAGCAACACCGGTGTCGTCTTCGACCGCTACTCACTACCCAGCGGCCCGATGGAGCAGCGCGCACCCATCAACCGGTCCGGTCACGCGACCGTCACCGGCTCCGTGCCGCAGGTCCTGCCGGTGGATTCCGGTCCGGCCGGCAGCCATGGTGGTGCCATCACGATCGGCCGCGGCCTGGAGAACCAGATCGTCGTGGACGACCTGCTTGCCTCCCGTCAGCACGCTCGCCTGGTTCCGGCCCGCGGCGGGTATGACGTGCAGGACCTCGGCAGCCGCAACGGCACCTACGTCAACGGTCAACGCATCACCGGCGCCCACCTCGGCGAAGGCGACCTGCTGGCCGTCGGCCACTCCCGCTTCACCGTCCGGCACGGCCAACTCGTCGCCAGCGTCGACGAAGGCGACGTCAACTTCGTGGCCAACCACCTCAGCTTCACGCTGCCGGACGGCAAGAAGCTGCTGGACGACGTCTCCTTCGCCCTGGAGGGTTCGAGCCTGCTGGCGATCATCGGCCCGTCCGGGGCCGGCAAGTCGACGATGCTCAAGGCGCTGATCGGTTCGCAGCCGGCCACCGAGGGCGAGGTCTACTACGACGGTCGAGATCTCTACCAGAACTTCCAGGACCTGCGACATCGCATCGGTGTCGTTCCGCAGGACGACGTCGTCCACCGGCAACTCACCGTCCAGCAGGCACTGCGCTTCGCCGCGGAGTTGCGCTTCCCGGACGACCTGCCCAAGGAGTTGCGGGAGCAACGCGTCGACGAGGTAATGGCCGAGCTCGGTCTCACCGAGCATGCGCACACCCGCGTCGACAAGCTGTCCGGTGGCCAGCGCAAGCGCACCTCGGTGGCACTGGAGTTGCTGACCCAGCCGTCGCTGCTCTTCCTCGACGAGCCGACCTCCGGTCTCGACCCGGGTCTGGACAAGCAGGTCATGCAGACGCTGCGGCAGCTGGCCGACGGAGGCCGCACCGTCGGCGTCATCACACACAGCGTCGCCAACCTCAACGTGTGCGACAAGGTGTTGTTGCTGGCTCCCGGTGGCAAGGTCGCCTACTTCGGCCCACCGAACGAGATGCTGTCGTTCTTCGGCAAGGACGACTTCGCCGACATCTTCACCTCGGTCGTCGCCGACCCGAACGGTGCGCAACGGCACTTCAAGGAGTCGCCGCTGGAGGACGAGCAGGTCGAGGGCCCGCTGAGCGCGCCACGACGTGAGCCACCGCCGTTGGAGAAGCCGCCGCGGCAGCAGAGCATCCCGTCCCAGCTGTCGACGCTGGCCAGGCGGCACGTCCGCGTCATACTCGCCGACCGCGGGTATTCCGTCTTCATGCTCGTGCTGCCGATCGCGCTCGCTCTGGTGGCGATGCTGGTGCCGGGCGACTTCGGGCTGAAGCAGCAACCGCCGATCGGCCGCAGCCCGGGAGACGTGCACTTCCACACCACCGAGCCGCTGCAACTGCTGGTCTTCCTGATCATCGGCGCGGTGTTCATGGGCACCGCCGCGACGATCCGTGAGCTGGTCGGCGAACGCGCGATCTACCAGCGCGAGAAGGCCGTCGGGCTGTCGCCGCAGGCCTATCTGGCCGGCAAGCTGACGATCTTCGGCGTGCTCAACCTGCTGCAGTCGATCCTGATGGTCGGGCTGGTCAGCATCCGAAAGCCGATGCCTGACAGCGCGATCCTGCTCGGGTCGCCGATGCTGGAGATCATCGTCGCCTGCTGGCTGACGGCGTTCGCCGCGGCCTCCCTGGGTCTGCTGTTGTCCAGCGTGGTCAAGACCTCCGAGCAGGCCATGCCCGCGCTCGTCATCTCGATCATGGCGCAGCTGGCGCTGTGTGGCGGGCTCTTCCCGGTCAACGGCCGGCTCGGCCTCGAGCAGGTGTCCTGGCTGACGCCGGCCCGTTGGGGGTATGCCGGATCGGCAGCAACGACGGACGTCCGCAACATCCTGGCGTCGCAGACCGATCCGTTGTGGAAGCACTCCGCGGGCGTCTTCATCCTGGAGATCGCGATGTTGCTCGTCCTCGCCGCCGTGTATGCCGCGGTCACCCAGTGGCGCCTGAGCCGCAAGGTCGTGGACTGACCACTGCGCGGAGCCGACGCGAACGACTCAACTGGTGATGTCTTTGCCGTCGAAACGGGCCCAGGCGGCGAGCAGGCACACCACGATGTAGCCGAGCGCGACGAACACGCCGTCGCGCACCGTGCTGAAGTCGGGTGGGTTGCGCATCAGGTCGGCGAACGCCGTCCAGCGATGCACCAACAGCCACGGATGCAGCCAGGCGATCTGCGGGATTGCATCGAGCACCCACATGGTGGCCGTCACGATCAGGACCGCGACCGTCGCCGCGATCGGTTGCTCGGTGAGGGTGGAAACGAACAGACCGAGTGCGCCCAGGGCGCACAAGCCGAGGGCGATGTATGCCGTGGAGATCAGCAGCCGCCACAGGCCCGTCCCGAGCGGGATCTGATCGCCCGACAGCGTGGTGAGCGGCCCCGTGCCGAAGAGGAGTATGCCGACGACGGCACTGACGACCGCTACGGTGAGCGCCGCAATGATCGAAGCTGCAGTGATGCCAAGGTATTTCACGACGAGAACTCGGGTGCGTCCGGCCGGGACAGTCAGCAGGTAGCGGAGTGTGCCGGCGTGGGCCTCTCCCGCGATGGCGTCGCCGGAGACCATCGCAATCGCAAGCGGGAAGAACAGGGTGAGCTCGAAGGTCAGCGCGGCAAACGCCAGGAACACACCGTTCCCGACGATTTGGTCGACGAAGTTCGGCGGTCCGTCGCCGCGTGGGTTGCTCTCGGTGAGCCGCACGGCCACGCCCAGGCACACCGGAAGTGCTGCGAGCACGAGCAGCCCGGCCTGGTTGCGACGTCGGCCCATGATGAGGCGTAGTTCGGAGAGGAAGAACCGGCCGATCGCGGCCTGGCCGGTGCTACTCATGAACGCACCTCGAAGCCTTCGCCGGTGAGTGACACGTAGAGGTCCTCCAGACTGGGGCGGTCGATCGCAAACCTCCGTAGCCGGACTCCCGCGCCTGCGAGGGCGGCCGAAATCCGCTCTGGCGGTTCGGTTCCCGGGGTCCCGGTCACAACGTCGCCATCGCGTTGAACCTGACCGATGCCTAGCCGGGCGAGAACCTGCGCGGCCTGCTCCGGATCCGGCGTGTGCACGACCAGCTGCGCAGTCTGGGTGGACCGCAACTCGTCGATGCTCCCCTGCGCCACCAGCTTCCCCGCACGCATCACGCCGATGTGCGAGCAGATCTGTTGGATCTCGGCGAGCAGGTGGCTGGAGATCAACACGGTGATGCCGTCGGCAGCCAGGGTGCCGACCAGGTGCCGCACTTCCCGGGTGCCCTGCGGGTCGAGACCGTTCGTGGGCTCGTCGAGCACCAGCAGATCGCGGGGTGCGAGCAACGCCGCTGCGATCGCGAGCCGCTGCTTCATGCCGAGCGAGTAGGCCCGAAACCTTTTACCCGCAGCCGGTTTCAGACCGACGCGGTCAAGCGCCTCATGGATGCGTTGGTCGCTGGTGGACGCGTCGGAACGGGCGTCCGCAGCGTCGAGGCGACGCAGGTTGGCCATCCCGGACAGATGCGAATGGAATGCCGGACCTTCGATCAGTGAACCGACCCGGTGCAACGCCGTGGTGAGTTCCGCAGGCATCGGGTGGCCCAGGATCTGGTGGTCACCCGCTGTGGGAGTTATCAGGCCGAGCAGCATCCGGATCGTCGTCGTCTTGCCGGAGCCGTTCGGGCCGAGGAAGCCGTAAACGCTGCCGGTCGGCACCTGCAGGTCAATCCCGTCGACAGCGCGCTGTGAGCCGAAAACCTTTGCCAGGTCTCGTGTTTCGACGGCGTATGAAGAGGAGTCAGCCGAGGGCGGCATACAACGTCGCCGGTTGGACCGCGCCGACGGCGAAGTGGCCGTCGTCGGTGATGACCGCGCTGAACAACGCCGTGTTGAGCAGGTGACCGCTGCCCCAGCTGCCGGAGACCTTCGGCAGCAGTTTCAAGGCGCTCTGCAGGGTCGAATTCTTAGTGTTCGCAGTCGAACTCGTCGGCGTGGTCCCGACGAGCACCGACGACCACGCCGTGCCGACGACCTTCGGTGCGGTCGTCGGCTTGGCCGGCTCGGGCACCTGCTTGGCGTGCGAACCGGCGGCCGGAGCCGACTTGTTCGTCACCTTCGAACCGGGCGGCGGCGTGAAGTCGAAACGGCTCGCCGGCGGCTTGCTGAAGCTGATCGAGCTGAAGCCGACATTGATCGCCGGGCTGGTGGCACCGCGGGCGAAAACCTCTGCCCGCAAAGGAATCTGGTGGTCCGCGTCGATGGCAATGCGGACCGAGCCGATCTTGGTGTTGCTGGTCTTCGGGGTGAGGACCAGCTCGTATGCCGCGCGTCCGGCGACCCGGTCGTTGCTGGTCGTCGTCACAGCAGTGGTCGGATCGAGCATCTTCAGTGCCCAGGCAGCGACGTTCTCCGGGGTGCGTAGCTGTGCGGGATTCGGGGTCGCGCTCCCTGGTTGCATCGCCGGACCGTGCGGCATACCACCGGATTTCGCCGTCGGCCCGTCGATGTGCAACACGGACTTGTCGGCGCTCTTCCAGATCCACAGACCCTTGGTGTTCGTGATGAGGTCGGTCTCCGCCGAGTCACCGATCACGGCGACGCGCGCGGACCGGTCGCCGTCATACCAGACCTTCGCCTGGTGCGTGGCGCTGAGCAGGTTGATCGGGTTGGTCGGGTCACCAGCTGCGACGCCCGACGGCAGCTCGGGCAGGCCGAGGGACATCTTCGCGGTGACGGTGCCGGACAGGGCCACCGGCTTGGCACGTTGCACGTTGGTCAGCAGTTGCGCGGCGCTGCGCGGCGGCAGGTTGGTGGAGGCGTTCGCGGGCCAGTGAGCGGCGACCTGCGAGCCGGCGATGATCATGGCGAGGGCGGCCCCCGGTGCTACCCAGCGAAGCACGGGGCGACGGCGCAATGGCGCGTTCATCAACCGATCGTAAGCCGCTCGACTGTGAATCGCCTCATAAAGGAGACCTCCTGAGCCGGCGCGCAGCGGTCAGCGTGCCTGACTGTGAGCCTGGCGCACTGCACGTGACATGGCGCGCTCGGCCTCACGATTGTCCTGCCGCTCGCGCAACGTCTGGCGCTTGTCGTACTGCCGCTTGCCCTTGGCAAGCGCGATCTCGACCTTGACCCGGCCGTCCAGGAAGTAGAGCGACAGCGGGATCAGCGTGTGCCCGGCCTCGGCGCTCTTGCCGATCAGCTTGTTGATCTCATGCCGGTGCATCAGCAACTTGCGACGCCGCTTGGTGGAGTGATTGGTCCAGTTGCCATTGATGTATTCGGGGATGTGCACGTTTTCCAGCCACAGTTCGCCGTGGCGCTCGTCGGCATACCCGTCGATGAGCGACGCGCGCCCCATGCGCAGGCTTTTCACTTCGGTGCCGGTCAGTACGAGGCCGGCTTCGATGGTGTCCTCGATCAGATAGTCGTGCCGCGCCCTGCGGTTGGAGGCTACGACCTTCTTGGCCGGCTCGTCCTTCGCGGACTTCTTCGCTTTCTTGGCCATGGAGCTTATTCTGCGGTCCCGCGCAGGGCAGCAAGCTGCCTGCGCGACCGCAGCTCAAGCGCCCTGTGCTTGTTCGCCATCAACTTCATCCCAACAGTCTACGGAGCGAGGGCAACCGGGTTTCAGCTGATGTACGGGATGGGGTTGACCCAGCGGCCGTTGGCCATCACACCGAAGTGCATGTGACACCCGGTGGACCGGCCGGTTGAGCCTGAGTACCCGATCAACTGGCCCTTGCTCACGTGCTGGCCGGTGCGCACGACGGCTGCGCGCTCGAAGTGTGCGTAGTAGCTGGCGATGTTGGCACCGCCGATGTAGCCGTGGTCGATCAGCACGAAGTTGCCGCCTGCGCTGTCCCAGCCGGTGCTGGCGACGGTGCCAGCGCGTGCGGCGTGCACCGGAGTGCCGCAGGGGTACGGGAAGTCGTCGCCGGCATGCAGCATGCTGATGTGCAGGACCGGGTTCACCCGCATCCCGAAACCGGACACGATCGATCCGATGGCGCCCGGGGCGGCGAGGACCCCGCCGCCCCGCGCGGCGCCAGCTCCGCTCGACCGCGCGACCGGTGGTGTTGCCTGGCGGGTCGCCGTCTCCCGCGCACGTTTCGCGGCCTTGGCCGCAGCGATGTTGCGCTTGCGGATGATGGCGGCCAGCCGGTTGGACTCCTTCTTCTGTATGGCGAGGTTGGCCAGCTCGATCTTCTTCTGCTTCTTCAGCGTGTTGCGCTGGTTGGTTTGCTTCTTCTGCAGTGACACCAACGAATTGCGTGCATTGGTGGCCGAGGTCTGCGCCGTTTTCGCCGAGGTCTGCGCATTGGTCGCCTTGATGGTCAGGGTCGCGATGCGCCGCCGGGCGGCGCTGAGTCGGTCGCCCGCCGCCGTGCCATTGGCCTGTTCACTGGCCAGCGTGCTGAGCACTCCGCCCTGTTGCCGCATCACCATGTCCGCGACCGACAGCTGGGAGGTGACGTCACCGCGACTGGTCAGGACGTTGAGGGTCAGTTGCAGGTTGCCCAAGCCGCCGGACATGTAGCTCTGTCGGGCGATTCCGCCGACGAGCACCTTGGACTTGGCTTGTTGGACCTTGTTGGTCGCCAGCGCGCTCTGGTTCTTGCTCTCGTCCGCCTTGGCGATCGCCAGCTCCGAGCGCATGTCCTGCAGGTGGTTGTTGGCCTTGGTCAGCGTGGTGTTGGCGGACTTCAGCTTCTGCTGGGCGCCGGCGACCTTCTTGTCGGTCTGCACCAGCGCGTTGTTGACCTTGACGAGGGCGGCCGACGTGTCGTCCAGGTTTTGCTGTGTCGCAGCGACCTTGCCGTCGGCCTTCTTCTTCTGGTCGTTGACATCGGCCGAGGCCGGCGCGGCGATCACGGTGGACATCACGGCGAGCGCGCACGCCCCGGCGACGAGCCGCCCGCGGCGGAGTGAATTGCGGTTGTACGACGACATACCCGACTCCTCAGACCCTCAGATAACGACGCAAGGTGATCCATGCAGTGGCCAACGCGATCACGATCGCGCCGGCGAACAGCCAGGGAGCGAACTCCCATACATCCCCGGTGCCGATCATGCTGACCAGCTCACCGCTTGACGATCCGCTGCTGTTGAACAAGCCCTCGACGCCGTAATGCACCAGGGCCCAAAGGAGTCCGACCGCGAGACCCGCGCCGACGAGCGTCGCCAGCAGGATCTCCAGGACGAACGGCAGATAGATCACCGTTGACGACGCACCGACCAGCCGCATGATGCTGACCTGCCGTCGCCGCGTATAGGCGACCTGACGAATCGTGGTGGTGATCAACAAGATTGCGCAGATGACCATCACGACCGCGAGAGCGACCGCGCCGACGCTGATCACCTTCAGCAACTTGAAGAAGGTGCCGAGCACGTTGCTCTGGTCACTGACCGCTTCGACGCCGGGTTGTCCGCCGAACGACGCCACGACCTCGTTGTACTTGTTGGGGTCCGACAGCTTCACCCGGTATGACGAGGGCATCGAGTCGGCGCTGATGTCCGACATGTAGGGGCTGTGCTTGAACTGCTGCTTGAAGCGGTCGTACGCCTGTTGCGCACTCTCGTAGTAGACGTGCTGCACCAGCGGCTTCATGCCGTCCAGCTGGCTCTTGACCTGCTCCTTCTGGGCCTGCGTCGCGGCCCCGTCGGCACAGGACTCGGCCTGCGTCGACTGCGGCGTGCAGAAGAAGATCGAGACCTGGACCTTGTCGTACCAGAAGCCCTTGGCGACGGTGACCTCGCGCTGGGCGAGCAGGCCGGCACCGAGGAAGAAGAGCGAAACCATCGACACCAGCACGACCGAGACGATCATCGAGGCGTTGCGACGGATGCCGTTGCCGACCTCGCCGAGCAGGAATGTCAAACGCATCGGATCAGCCCTCGTCCCGCTCGGGGAAGCCTGCGAGACGTAGCCGCCGCGGGCTTCGTCGCGCACGAGTGCGCCGTCCTTCAACTCCAGCACCCGCTTCTTGAAGACATCGACGATGCCCTGGTCGTGCGTTGCCATGACGACGGTCGTCCCAGTCTTGTTGATGCGGTCGAGCACACTGACGATCTCGGTGCTCGTCTCCGGGTCGAGGTTGCCGGTCGGCTCGTCGGCCAGCAGGATCGGTGGCTTCTTCACCACGGCGCGCGCGATCGCGACGCGCTGTTGCTCGCCACCGGACAGCTCGTGGGGAAGCCGGCCCGCCATACCATCCAGGCCGACGAGGTCGAGGGTCTCGGGGACCAGTTGCTTGATCTGGTGGCGCTTGCTGCCCAGGACCCGGAGCACGAAGGCGACGTTCTGATAGACGGTCTTGCCCTCCAGCAGTCGAAAGTCCTGGAAGACGACGCCGATGTCGCGTCGCAACGCCGGGACCTTGCGCTCCGGCATCGGGACCAGGTCACGTCCGGCGACCAGAACCGAGCCCGACGTCGGGGTGATCTCCCGAGTGACCAGTCGCATCAGGGTCGACTTGCCCGAGCCGGACGCACCGACGACGAAGACGAATTCACCCCGATCGATGTCGAGGCTCACGTCGTCGAGAGCGGCCGAGCCGCGCGCGGCATACCGCTTGGTGACGTGCTCGAATCGAATCATGTGGGACGGTAAGCCTTTTCGGGGGTCAGGTCGGTCAAGTCACACTGGCCGCAACAAGGTATGCCGGGGGCCGCCGCCGATGGGTCAGGCGCGCCCGGAAGTCACAAAATCCTCAGGAGTCACAAGGTTCGGTATGCCGAGCCGGTCAGGCTCCGGCGTTGGCCTTCTCCTGGCCGCGCTTCCAGCGGATGCCGGCCTCCATGAAGTCGTCGATGTCGCCGTCGAAGACCGCATCGGTCTTGCCGACCTCGTGCTCGGTGCGCAGGTCCTTGACCATTTGGTAGGGGTGCAGCACGTAGGAGCGCATCTGGTCGCCCCAGCTGGCCTTGATGTCGCCGGCCAGTTCCTTCTTCTCCGCGGCTTCCTGCTGCTGGCGGATCAGCAGTAGCCGGGACTGCATGACCCGCAGCGCGGCGGCGCGGTTCTGGATCTGCGACTTCTCGTTCTGCATCGACACGACGGTGCCGGTGGGGAGGTGCGTCATACGGACGGCGGAGTCGGTGGTGTTGACGCTCTGCCCGCCGGGCCCGGAGGAGCGGAAGACGTCGATCTTCAGCTCGTTCTCGGGGATCTCGATGGAGTCGGTCTGCTCGATCAGCGGCACGACTTCGACCGCGGCGAACGACGTCTGCCGGCGACCCTGGTTGTCGAAGGGGCTGATCCGGACGAGGCGGTGGGTGCCGGCCTCGACCGAGAGGTTGCCGTAGGCGTAGGGCACGTTGACCTCGAAGGTCGCGGACTTCAGGCCGGCCTCCTCGGCATACGAGGTGTCCATGACCTTGGTCGGGTAGCCGTGCCGCTCGGCCCAGCGCAGGTACATACGCATCAGCATCTCGGCGAAATCGGCGGCGTCAACGCCACCGGCTCCGGCGCGGATGGTGACGACCGCTTCGCGCTTGTCATATTCGCCGGCCAGCAAGGTGCGGACCTCGAGTTCACCGACCGCTTTGTGCAGGCCGCGGAGTTCCTTCTCGGCCTCGGCGAGCGTGTCGGCGTCGTCTTCTTCCTGCGCCATCTCGACGAGGACTTCGAGGTCGTCGATGCGGCTGTCCATGGTCTCCACGCGCTCGAGCTCGTGGTTGGCGCGCGACAGCTTGCTGGTCACCTGCTGGGCGTGCTCCGGGTCGTCCCACAGGTCGGGGGCGCCGGACTGCTGCTCCAGGTCCGCGATCTGGGTGCGCAGGGTGTCGAGGTCCGTCACCTCACGGACGGTGCCCATGGTGGTGCGCAATGCCTTGATCTCGGCGGGAAAGTCAGTAGCCACAACCCAAGAGCGTACGGCGTCGGCAATCGCGTGGCGCCAACGCACCGTGCCGCCGTATGACGAAACCTCACTCCAGGTGTCGCAGATACCGCTGCGGCGCATCGCAGAAGTTGCGGTAGTGCATGACCAGCTCGAGGTCGCTCCACGAACGTGGGTGATAGCCCTCGTCGTCCAGTTCCAGCAGTGTCGCGCCGGGAAGACTCGCGATGACGGGCGAGTGTGTCGCGATGAGGACCTGCACGCCGTCTTCGCGCAGCATCTCCATCAGCTGACCCACCAGCCGCAGCTGAGCCGTGAACGACAGCCCCGCCTCGGGTTCGTCGAGCACGTAGAAGCCGTCCCCGCGGAACCGGCCCGTCTCGAAGAGCGTGCGGAATGCCTCCCCGTGACTGAGCCGATGAAACTCCGGGTCTTTGGTGTGACTCTCCCGACGGGTGCTGTCCAGGAAGGTGAAAAGCCCATGTGTCGTCTCCGCGCGCACGAAATATCCCCAGCGTGACGCGCCGGCACCACGGACGAGGCGGAGCCAGTCGTGTAGCGGCGACTCGCTGCGCCAGGTCGTGTGCATGGCGCCGGTCGAGCCGCCCTCGCCATTCATCCCGAAGGCCATGGCGATCGCCTCGACGAGAGTCGACTTGCCGGTGCCGTTCTCACCGACGAGCACCGTCGCCTGACTCAGCTCAAGGCCGTCCCGAAGGAGCTGCCGCACCGGCGCGAGCTCGGTCAGCCAACCCGGCTCGATCGGCGCGTCCGGCCGCACCTCAACGCGTCGCACCGGCGTCGGCGTCAGCCACTGGTCTGCCACGATCGACAGGCTACGACGACGTGGCAGCCGCGCCGTGGGCTTTCCGTCAGTCGACGTGAGCGCGGGCGCGCGACTGCACGGTGATGTGGACGTCACCGAATATGCCCGACATGATGCCGCCGAGCACCGGCGGATGCACCACGGCCGAGACGCGCACGACCGCGGTGCGTGAGTCCTGTGCTCCGGTGCCGTCGGAGACCCGCCAGCCCATGACGTGCGCCGGGACGTCCTCGCGAGCCAGCGTCGCACCGGCCGACCGCTGGACTGACTGATCCGAGAGCGCCAGCTCGGAGCCGACACCACCCTTGTAGAGGCTGCTCTCGTCGACCGCGTCCGCGGCGTTCGCCGCAGCCGCATCGGCCGCGTCAATCACCTGCATCCGCGCGAGTTGTATGGCGGTGACGTTGACGCCGCCGACGATCAGCACCGCAAGGATGCCGAACAACCCGGCGATCAGCAGGACCACCCGGCCCTGCTCGTCACCGCGGCGTGGCAAGCGCGACCGCAGACGCCGCAGCACTCTCATCGCCGCGCTCGGTAGTGGTCGACGACTTCGACGTGCCGGGAGTGCAGGTGGATGCTCGATGGCACGACGCCGCGCAGGAAGTCCGGGATCAACGGCAACTCGACGTCCAGATCGGAGACGCCCCGGATGACCGAGTCCGGACTCAGGCATGGCTGCTTGCTGCAGCTCATCTGAACGGAGCCCTCTCCGGGGAAACCCTGGTCCGCGAATGCCATCGATGCCGCAGCCTGCGATCGGGCCTGCCCGGAGGCATCGGTGGGAGCGGTCACGAACATCCGGGACGACTCACGTGCGGCGGCCGCGACGGCATACGTTCCGGCCTGCAGCCTGGCCAGTGTGATGACGAGGTAGAAGACTGGCAACGTCAACAACAAGCCGATCACGATGAACTCGATCAGCGCGCTCCCCTGGTCGTCGGCGGCGTTCAGTCGCTGCCGCAACCGCCGGGCCAGCGCTGTCTGCCGCAGGCCTTTCATGCCGCAAACCTCATTGCGCCTCCGCATAGGCACGTCCGGACACGGTCAGCGACTGCGACGGGCCGAAGGGTCCGACGATCGGTAGCGGCGCACGCACGGTGACCTTGACGACCTGCGCGCCGCCCTCGATCTCGGTGGTGGCCGAGACGTTGGACGCGTATTTGTCGGCGAGACTCGCGCGGATCAGCTCGGCTGCGCGCTGGGCGCCCATGGCCGGTGTCGCATCGGCGCGGGCTCCGTAGCGTGCGCCTTCGGCGGCGTTCTCGATCAACGTGTTGCGCACGTAGAGCGAGAATCCGACTTGAAACGCCGCGAGGAAGAAGATCACCACGAGCGCGCCGACGAGTGCGAATTCAGCTGTGGCTGAACCGCTTTCGTCGCCCAACAGGTGGTGCCGAACGTCGCGCGGGCGGTGTGCCCGCACGCCCTACTTCTTTCCGGTGACGCCGTTGACCGCACTGCTGAACAGCGTCGTGAGCGCATCCTGCGCGGTGGCCCACAGCACGGTGACCAGACCGGCAGTCATGATCGTGATCAGCACCCAACCCGGCACATCGCCACGCTCGCGGTTGTCGGCATCGTCGATCCGTTCCTGCAGCGCCTGCACTGCTCGAACAGTCCGCACCTGCAGTTTCGCGATGACGGTCATGTTTCCTCCTGAGGATGAAATGTGTTGTGTGACGGGTCAAATGGACATGTTGAGGAGCCCGAGGCCGGGGAAGATCGCGAAGAGGATGGTGACCGGCAGGACAAGAAAGACGACTGGGACCATCATCATCAGCTCCCGGCGACCGCCGAGCTCGATGAGTTGTTGCTTGCTGGAATCGCGGGCGTCCTGTGCCTGTGCCCGCATGACATCAGCCAGCGGCGTCCCGCGCTCCACCGCAATCACGACGCCATCCACGAACCGCGCCAGGCTCGGCACACCCGAGCGGTCGGCAAGTCCCTGCAGCGCTTGCGGCAATGACGAGCCGGACCGAGCGTCGACCAGACAGCGGGCGAGCTCGCCGGACAGCTCACCGGACGAGAGGTTCGCGACGCGTTCCAAGGCTGCGGCGGCACCCTCTCCGGCCGTGACCGCAAGCGCGAGCATCTCTGCAACGGCAGGGAATTCGGCAAGGATCTGTTGCTCCCGCCGCTCCGCCGCACGGGTCAGCATCTGGTCACGGGCGACGACACCGGCCGCGAACGCGATCAGCAGGATCACGATCGCCCGCACCGGCGAACCGCCACCGCCGACGAAGGTCAGCGACACATAGCAGCCGCCGACCACCATGGCGACGATCCCCCACAGTGCCTGCTGCGCACGGAAACCCTCGAGGTCCGGCGGCTGCCCGGCCCGCTCAAGGCGGACGCGAACCGAAGTCGCACCGCCCAGGACATGGTCGACGAAACCACCCAGTCGCCGCAGCAACGGTGCGAGGACCTGGTTGACGTCCAACCGGTCGGTCGGCGTCGACAGCAGACGCGACGGCATCGGAGCGTCGCTGACATATGGCTCGATCCGGGAGGTCAGGTCCGGCTTGCGGTGCATCGGTAGTCCGACATACATCAGCAGCATCCCGACGCCGGCGACCAGCCCGAGCAAGGCGCCGAACCAGGCATAAGTGGCGATCACCGCAGCACCCGTGCTTCGACCGGGAGTCGTCCGATGCGGCGCATGACGCGGTAGGCGACGAAGGTGACGGCGGTGCCGATGATCAGTACGACCACTCCGCTCGGCTGGCGGTATGCCGCGAGCGAATCCCCACGAGTTGCCAGCATTGCCAACACGATCCACGGAGCAGCAACAGCAAGCCGGGCAGCGTTGACCGTCCACGACTGACGCGCTTCGAGCTCGGCGCGAGTGCGTGCGTCCTCGCGCAGGAAGGTCGACAGGGTGCGCAGCAGCTTGCCCAAGTCGGTGCCACCGACCTCGCGGGCGATCCGCAACGACTCCACCAACCGGTCCGCGACCGGGTCACTCAGCCGTGCCTTCAACGCATCGAGGCACTCGTGGAACCGTCCCGTCGCGCGGTAGTCGTGTGCGAAGTCGGCGAAGGCCGGGCGTAGCTCTTCCGGACCGCGAATCGCCAACTGCGACAATGACTCCGGCAACGCCAGGCCGGCCCGCACTGCGGACGCGATGTGGTCGACTACGTCGGGCCACAAGTCGCGCAACTGGCTGCGCCGGCGGCGTGCCTTGCCGCGCACCACTGCGATCGGGCCGTATGTCGCAATCGCTGCGAACGCCACCGCGATCGCGGGCACCGCGGTCGCAGCCATCACGATCATCAAGACCACTGCACCGAGCGCGCCGGACATCCAGAGCAAGCGGTTGAGCGTGAGTCCGTTGATGGCGGACTGCACGACCTCATCCTCGAGCTGGTCGCGCAGGGTGGTGCGCGACCGTTTCGCGGGCCTCTCGTCTCGCGGCCAGAACGACCACCAGATGCACAACAACCCCGCGCCGAACATGAGCGGCAGAACGGTGTTCATCGAATCGGCCGCTCACTCATCGGTCCGCCAGCAACTCGGCGACGTCATACCCGGCCCGGTGGAACTGCTCCTCGTGCGTAGGGAAGCCGCTCCCCCGCACCAGCCGACCATCGCGCTGCACGAAGATGTCTGCGAGTTCGACGACGTCTCCCTCAACCCGGCCTGGGACCGCGACGATCTCGCGCACTCGGCGCGTGCCGTCCCGGTCCAGGGCGATCTGGACCACCAGGTCGATCGACGCGGCAACCGTCGGCACGACGAAGGTCGAGCTGACGTTCGGGCCTGCCAGCAACGGCAGCGTGCACATCTTGACGATCGCCTCGCGAGCGGAGTTGGCGTGCAACGTCGCCATACCCGGCAGTCCGGAGTTGAGTGCGATGAGCAGGTCGAGGCTCTCCTCCTGGCGGACCTCACCGACGACGATCCGCGACGGACGCATCCGCAACGCTTCCTTGACCAGCCGGCGCAACGGGATCTCACCGGTGCCCTCCAAGCTCGGCTGGCGACACTGCAACGCAGCCCAGTCGCGCAGGCTCAGCTGCAACTCGAAGACTTCTTCGCAGGAGACCACTCGCTCCATCGACGGTATGGCGCTCGCCAAGCAGTTGAGCGTGGTGGTCTTGCCGGCCTGGGTGCCGCCGGAAACCAAGATGTTGAGCCCTGACGCGACGGCCGCGCTCAGGAAGCGAGCTGCGGGCGTCGTGATCGTGCCGAGCCGCACCAGATCGTCCAGGTGACGGGCGCGTGCCACGAACTTGCGGATGTTGATCAGCCAGTGGCTGCGGGTGATGTCCGGGATGGCCACGTGCAGGCGGCTCCCGTCCGGCAAAGAGGCGTCGACGAACGGTGACGAGAGGTCGATGCGCCGGCCGCTTGGCTTGAGCATCCGCTCCACTAGCGTGCGCACCTGCTCGGAGGTCAGGATCGTCGGCGTCAGCTCCGAGACGCCGTGCCGCGCCACGAAGACTCGCTCCGGCTCGTTGATCCAGATCTCCTCGATCGTCGGATCGTCCAGATAGGGCTGCAGCGGCCCGTAGCCGAGAACCGCATCGAGAACTCGCTGGGTGGCCTTCTCGCGGTCGCCGAGGGGCACCATCCCGCCGTGGAGGCTGCGCTCCTCGTAGTCCTGCACCGCGTCGCGCACGAGTCCGTGCAGGACCTGCTGGTCACGAGCAGGGTCAAGCCGCTGCCGACGGATCAGCTCGCGGATCTCGTCTTCGATGACATCTGCGCCATCCATCGGACACCTCCCCTGAAACTTGCGCTCACGTCCGCCGGTGAACTTGCATATACAACACAGGAAACGACCAGGTATGTCGGTTAGGGCGAAAAGATTTACCAACGCCATACCTTCTTGACCAACCACTGAATAGCTACCCGGTGTTACTGCACTTACGGGTGTGGGCAAATTTGCTGGTGCCGATCGATCTCCTCCGAGCATGTCCCACTCGGACGTCTCGTGGACGTTATCCACAGTCCGAACCGCGGGAACAGCAGCTCGCCCGCCGACCGGCCAACAATCACCCCATGACCGCATCGTCACCCGAACCTCAGAACGTCTCCAGCCGCACGATCCGTCTGCACCTGGTGGGCTCCTGCCCCGAGCCCGTCATCGTCTGCCTGCGCGTCCCGGAGGGCACCGCGTGGGCGGCCGCTCGCGACGCGATCAACGACTGCGGCATCACGATCCCCGATCAGTTGTATGCCGGCGACCGACCCATGAGCGACGACACCGAACTCGGAAGGCAGCCGCTGGTCAACGGCGCGCAGCTGAGCGCCCGGCCCACCGCCCCCGAGTCCCGTCATCTCCTGGAGCTGGTCGTCACCGAGGGCCCGGAGGTCGGGGCGCGCACCGCCCTGGGAGTTCAGGTGCAACGGATCGGGCGGGCGCCGGCCAACACGCTGACGCTGCAGGACCCGGACCTGTCGCGCACTCACCTGATAGTCGGGCTGGACCAAGGTCGGGCGATGGTCTCCGATGCCGGATCGACCAACGGCAGCCACATCGACGGCCGATCACTGGCCGCCGAAACACCGACCGAGCTACGCGCCGGACAACGGCTGCGAGCCGGGTCCACAACCTTTGCGCTGGAGCGCTCCCTGACCGTCGACGACGCGGTCGCCACGGACGAGTCGTGTCGCGTGCCCTTCCAGCGAGCCCCCGAATCCCTTTGCAAATACTCGAAACAACGCTCGAACGACCAACGAAGCCCACCCCTCCTGAACGACACAAACTGCCGTGGCCGGTGATCGTCCTGCCCGCGATCCTCGCGATCGCCATGGTCGTCGTCATGCGCAACGTGATGTTCCTCATGTTTGCGTTTCTCGGTCCGGTGATGATGATCGGCCAGCACATCTCCGAACGGCAGGGCGGATCGAGCAAGGCCAAGACACAACGCGCGGAGTATGCCGACAAGCTGCGTCGCTTGGACGACGACAAGAAGTCCGCAGTGGAGACCGAGCTCGGCCTCCGGCGCCGGCTCGCACCGCCGATCAGCGACACCCTGCGCGCGGCGACAGCGCGCGACGGCCGGCTCTGGTCACGCTCACCGTCGCACCACGACTACCTACACTGCAGGGTCGGCACGGGCCGCATCCCGAGCAAGGTGCAGGTCTCGGGTGGCGGCAGGAGTAGCGAAACCCTGTCGCTGACGAATGCGCCGATCACGTTCTGCCTCAACGACTCCCGTGTGGTCGGGGTGAGCGGCCCGGTCGGCGAGCGGGCCAGAATGGTGCACGGACTGCTGCTGCAGTTGGCGACCTGGCAGTCGCCGCACTTCCTGCGCATCGTCGTCGTGAGCGACACAGCAGCGGCGCGCGCTCGCTGGTCCTGGGCGGCGGCGCTGCCGCACGTGACCGGAACACCACACTCCGCGAGCAGCATCGTCGACCTCGAGACCGACGAAAGCGCCTGCACTCGAATGCTTTCCGAGCTCCTTCCCGCGAAGGAGGACGCGGTCTCGCTGCGAAACGACGATCCTGCGGTCGCGACGGTCGTCATACTCGACGACTGCGCGCGGCTCGGCAACCGGCCCGAGGTGACCGCCCTGCTGCGCGACGTCGAACGCTCGGGCGTCGCGCTGATCGCGGTCGGTGACGCCGCTGACCTACCGGCGGAGTGCGACGTATCCATCCATGTCAGGAGCAGCACCGCAGTCACGGTCACCGGGGCAGTGAACGCCGACGGTTGCCCGGACCTGCCGAAGCTCACCCTGACGCGGGCCGTCGCCACCAGGCTGGCCGGCATCTGCGACGCGACACCCGACGTCAACTCCGGCTCGATCCCGGACCGCGCTGCGCTGCTGGATGTATGGCGCACCGGCGGATGCGACGCGACAGACCCCACCAGCGTCGCCGAGCAATGGCGTATGGCGCCACGGTCAACCGTCGCCCCGCTGGGACTCAGCGGAGACGGCGTGCTGCGGATCGACCTGGCCACCGACGGCCCGCACGGCCTGATCGCGGGCACCACCGGAGCGGGCAAGTCGGAGTTGCTGCAGAGTCTCGTAACGTCACTGGCGCTCGCGAACCGGCCGGACGAAATGGTCTTCGTGCTTGTCGACTACAAGGGCGGCGCCGCCTTCCAGGACTGCGCCGGCCTCCCGCACACGGTCGGCCTGGTGACCGATCTCGATGCCCATTTGACCGCGCGCGCACTCACCTCCCTTGGTGCGGAAGTGCGGCGCCGCGAGCAGATCCTCGGCGCGGTCGGCGCCAAGGACATCGAGGATTACCAACGCATTTCGGATGTCTCACCGCTGCCTCGACTGGTTCTGGTGATTGATGAATTCCGGGTCCTGGCTGAGGAGATGCCCGATTTCATCTCCGGGCTGGTCCGGCTCGCCGCCGTGGGTCGTTCGCTCGGCATACATCTGGTGCTGGCGACGCAGCGACCGGCAGGTGTTGTGTCGGCCGATATACGGGCCAATGTCAACCTGCGGATCGCGCTACGAGTGCGCGACGGCGCAGACTCGCAGGACGTGATCGATGCCGCTGACGCGTCGCAGATCCCGGCAGCGTTGCCCGGGCGGGCGATCGTGCGCACCGGTGGTGGACGGCCGGTCACGTTCCAGACCGCGCGGATCGGCGGGTGCAGCTCGGGCGACGGTGCTGCCATCGAGGTGTCGGTCGCCGACACCGGTGGTGGTGTGCCGATTCGACGGACCGCCTTGATGGAGTCCGAGGGGCCGACCGACCTGCGCCGGGTTGTCGCGGCGATCGCCGGCGCCACCGACAAGCTGGCGATCACGGTCCCTGAGTCGCCCTGGTTGCCGCCCTTGCCGGCGGCAGTGACCACCGACGAGCTGCACGGGGCGCCATACGGGATCAGCGGCCAGCGGTCCGGACAGGAGGCAATTCCGTTCGGGCTGATGGATGTTCCGCAGGAACAGCTGACCCGACCGATCGCCTGGGATCTGGAGTCCGACGGGCATCTGGCCATCGTCGGTGGACCGCGCAGCGGCCGGACGTTCCTGCTGCGGACCATCGCAGTCGCCGCCGCGCAACGCTGGCCGAACGCGGGTTTGGCCATCTATGTGGTCGACACCGGGTCGAACCTCGGCGCACTGAGCGCGCTGCCACAGGTCGGCGCGGTCATCGAACGCGACGATGCCGGCCGGATCAACCAACTGATCCAGTGGTTGAGCGGCGAAATACGCTCTCGCCAACAGCAATTCGCGCGCGACGAAGTCAGTGGATTTTCGGAGCACCTGCGGTCCGGCGGCACGCTGCCACGCATCCTGCTGCTCATCGACGGCTGGGAGACCCTGACCGAGATCAGCGAGGAGACCACGCTGGGACGGCTCACTGACGAGCTGCTGCAGCTGCTGCGAGACGGCTCCGCCGTCGGGTTGTATGCCGCCGCCACCGGCGGACGCACCCTGGCGACCGGCCGGGTGGTCAGCAGTTTCCCATGCAAGCTGGTGCTGCGCCTGGCCGATACCGGTGACGCGGTCCTGCTCGGGATGCGTGAGACGGACTTCCCCGAGTCGATGCCAGCGGGTCGCGCGCTCGTCTGTCCTGACAAATTCGAGTTGCAGGTGGCGACGCCGATCGCGGATCTGACGGGAGCTGTTGTCGCGCAGCATATTTCGGCCCTTGGCAAGCAGATGAGCGCGAACGGGGTGCAGCGGTTCGCGCCCATGCCGGAGCTGTGCAGGCGCACCGATCTGCCGAGCCCCGACGGCCAGGTGATGCTCGGCATCGGCGGCACCGACATCGCACCCGTCGGGCTGCCACTTGGCAGCTTCCGCGAGCTGGCAGCCCTCGTTGCCGGTCCACCGCGCAGCGGGCGCAGCACCACACTCGTGACGATCGCCCACCAACTCGCCGACCGGCCGGTGTGCTGGATCTCCGGGCACGGCGCCGCACCGCACCTGCCGCCATACACCGAGGTCCTTGACCTGACCGACCCCAACGTGTTCGCCGCTTGGCTCAACCAGCACCCCGGCGGCGCCGTGCTGGTGGACGACATCGACGAACTGATCGGATCCCCCGTCGACGACCTGCTGACCGACTACCTGCAGCACGGCCGCCGGCACGGCGGGATCGTCTGTGCCAGTGGACGATCCGACACGTTGGCCAACGCCTACCGCGGCGCAGTGGCCGAGCTGCGCCGCAACCAGACCGGCGTCATCCTGCAGCCCGGCCGCCGCGACGGTGACCTGCTCGGCGCGACACTCGGACCGGCCGGTCGCCCCGTTCCGGGACGCGGGGCCCTCGTCATACGCAGTCGGGCCGTGCCGATCCAGATTGCGGCCTGATCTACCCATGACTGAGCGGCCACGCCGTGGATCCTTGCTGGTCGGTCAGCGTCAGCCGTCGGGCCTGGTCAGCGTGATGCCGTCATTCTGCTGAACGAACTGACTGACCATCGGGTTGCCGTTGACCGGCGAGATGATGGCGCCACCGTCGTAGGTCGTGTCGCCGAAACCGGTGATCGTGACGTCTTTCGCCACCGTTATCGATTCGTGATCCTGCTCATCGCTTCGACCAGCGCTCGCCATCGGTGCAAATTGATGACCACCTGCACAATCGAGATATGCCCGATCACGAGCGGGAGATCGACGCACTCCGCCAGGAGAACGCGCGCCTACGCCGACTCCTGAAGCTCACTGATGCCGAACTCACGCCAACCCGCGGCATGCAAGGCGCCTGGTTCGACCAAGCACCCGGGTCGATCGACGCGCACGCGCCGCCGGAGGCGAAGGTCGCTTTCTACGCGGCGCTCTTCGCCGCACGTCGCGACGTCTACGCAGTGCGCTGGGAGAACGAGCGACACGGGACGTCCGGCTGGGTCCCGGCTGTTGAAGGCGGCTGGCGCAAGCGCACGTCCGAAGCTCCTCGATATCTGCCCCTGACGCCGGAGGTGCTGGCCGCGCACCTGAGTGGGAAGATCCACATAGGGCTCTACCCAATGCTCGCTGGAAACCAAACGTGTTGGTTGGCAGCCGATTTCGACGGTACAGCCGCTATGTTGGACGCGCTTGCCTATCTCAAAGCAGCCCGAGCGGTCAACGCGCCCGCCGCCCTTGAGATCTCTCGGTCCGGCGTCGGCGCCCATGTGTGGATCTTCTTCACCGGCCCGGTCGGCGCGGCCGCGGCCCGCAAGCTGGGCACGGCACTCGTGCGTGAGGCGATCGCCATCCGGGGCCGGATGGACCTGAGTTGCTACGACAGGCTCTTTCCATCTCAGGACGTCCTCCCTGGCCGTGGTCCGGGCAACCTCATAGCGGCGCCACTGCACGGCCGTTCGCGCCAGCTCGGCGCGACGGTCTTCCTGGACCTTGCGACCCTCGAACCGTGCGTGGACCAGTGGGAGTACCTGTCAACGCTCGACCGTCTCACACCTGATCAGGTCGACAAGCTCGCAGCGCGCCTGCACGAACCCCAACTCGGACCCCGCGTCACCCGAACTCACCCCGCTCAGTCAACACAGACGCAACCGCGGTCGGCTCCGATCGTGCACGTCCGCCTTTCCGGCGGCGTCAGCATCCCAGCCGCAGAGCTGAGCCCCGCCCTGTATGCCGCCCTCAAGCACGCCGCCTCGACGTACAACCCGGAGTTCTAGGCACGACAGCGCCGCCGCCAGTCCACGTGGAACACCCCTCGGATCATTACGTCGTACGACGAGACCCTGGACGCCCATCTCATCCTTCCGCGCGGACTCGCAGACACGGCACGAGCGTTGATCGCCGAGGCCGGCAGCCGGATCGAGATCGATGACCGCCGCATCGACGGTCCAAATCTCGAACTGTCCGCACGGATTGATCTCAGTGCGACGCAGCAGAGCGCTCTCGCTGAGCTGCTGGCCCATGACATCGGGGTGTTCGACGCCCCGCCCGGGTCCGGCAAAACCGTCGTGGCCTGCGCTCTTGCAGCGCACCGAAATGTCCCACTCTCGTGCTGGTCGACCGCAAGACCCTCGCGGACCAATGGCGCACACAGATCCGAGACCTGCTCGACACCAAATGCGGTCAGCTGGGTGGCGGCCGGTCCAAGCTCACCGGCACCATAGACGTAGCGACGTTGCAAACACTCTCCCGCAGGTCCGGACTCGACGAGATGCTGCGGGCCTACGGACTCGTCATCGTGGACGAATGCCACCACGTGCCGGCCGCCGCATTCGAATCCGCGGTCCGGTCGATCCCGGCCCGCTACTGGCTGGGCCTGACCGCGACGCCCTACCGACGCGACGGACTTGATGACCTGATCGGCTTCCAGCTCGGGCCAGTCCGGCACCGCGTCGAGCATGCCGACCCAGACACGTTGCCCGGCGTCGCATCGGATCGCCCGCGGCCGGAACTCATCATCCATCCAACGCACTTCCGGTTCGAGGAGGACATCGACGTGTCCGTCCCTGGCGCCATCGCGAGCGTCCACCGCGCTCTCGCCGAGGACGAGCGACGCAACGAACAGATCGTCGCCGACGTGCTCGATGCTCACGCGCAGGGTAGGCACTGTCTCGTGCTCACCCAGCGCACCGCGCACGTGGACCTCCTCGCCGAGATCCTGCACACTCGCGGCGCGCAGCCTGTCGTACTCAAAGGCGGCATCGGTGCTCGCCGCCGCGCTGCCGAGATCGAGCGTCTCGTCCCCACCGAAGAGGGTCCCGCGCTCCTTGTGGTCGCCACTGGCCACTTCGTGGGCGAAGGGTTCGACTGCCCCGCTCTGGACACGCTGTTCCTAGCCGGACCGGTGTCGTTCCGAGGACGGGTCGTGCAGTATGTCGGACGCATCATGCGCTCCCACCCGGGCAAGACGACGGCTGTGGTCCACGACTACCACGACGTCGAAACTCCCGTGCTGGCAGCGGCACTCGCCAAACGCGCACCTGGCTACACCAGCCTCGGCTTCCCCAATCCTCGATCGGGATGAGACGCGACCCACTCGGTGCCAGACGATGCTCTCGTCGCACCGGCCGGTGCGACGAAGGACGGCCGTCAGCACAAAGTGCCAGGATGTGCAGATGAACAGCTCGCTTCTCGATCGTGCGATCTACTCCTACCGGGACGTGGATCGGCTCGTCGGCTTGCACTCCGGCACCGCGCGACGGTGGCTCGAAGGCTACGAGCGGGCCGGGCGCTCTTACGAACCCGTGCTTCGCCCGGAGCCGACTGCAAGCGATTCGGTGACATGGGGCGAGATGGTAGAGGCACGGCTGCTCGCCGAATATCGCAGTCGCGATGTTCCCGTCCAGCGACTTCGCCCTGCGATTGTCAAGCTGCGCGAGGAGTTCGGCCAATACCCGCTCGCCCGAGCTCGGCCATTCCTCGACGTCGAGGGCCGCGAGCTGGTACGTCTGGTGCAGGACAGGGTTGGCCTCGACAAGCAGTCACAGCTCGTCGTGCTGCGCAACGATCAACTTGTGCTCGCGCCGTGGACCGAACGATTCCGATCAGCTGTCGAATACAGCGATGACGTCGTTTCCCAGCTGAGACCGACCGCTCGAGCTCCCCATGTCGTGATGGACCCGCAGCACGCGTTCGGACAGCCCGCCATTCGCAACGTGCGTACGGAAGTGCTGGCAGAGGATTTCCGCGCTGGGACTAGCCCCGACGACCTCGCCGACCTTTACGATCTGTCCCCGGCGCAGGTCGAGGAGGCCATCCGATTCGAGCTGATCGCCGGAGCCGATCGCGTCGCCTGATGAGCCCACAGCCCGGACCGGTGTATTTCGCCGATGAGAACACCCTTGGTCTCGGCAAGCTGCTACAGCGAAGCGGCCGCGTCGATGTGCGATATCCAGGGCACGAGGATCTTCCTGAGATCCCCCTTGGAACCGCGGATCTGGACTGGATGCCTGTGGTGGCAAGACTCGATTTCGTCGTCCTGACTCGGGACAAGCACATCCGGACACGACAGCCGAGCTACGGGTCTACCGCGAGCATGGCATCCGATCGGTGTGGCTGGGGGCGAAGCAAGATCTCGGACCGCAGGATCAATTGAACCTGTTCCTGAGGCACGAACTCCGGCTCCAACGCGAGATCATCAAACGCGGCGCCGGACCATGGGCCCTCGCCATGAGCCCCTCCGGCATACGGCCGTTGCTGCTGCGACCCACCGATTAGATCGGGGAGGATTCGAGCGGTCAGAGACCGAGCTTGAGCTCCTGACGACGCTGCTGGACCAGCAGCACGCGCAACCCGGCGTCGCCGGCGGTGAAACCACGCGTCGCGCCGGCCGGGACATGCACGAGATCCCCTGACTGCAAAGGGATTTGGCCGACCTCGGTCACCAACACTCCCTCGCCCGACAGCACGTGCACCAGAACGTCGCACCCCGGCCCACGATGCGGCTCGAGCGCGACACCGGCCTCGACCTCAAGCACGCTCGCGTCCAGGTCGCGGTCGCGACCACCCAGGCGCCATACGGCACCGTCCACGCCCGGCTTGCCGCCGAGCTCGGCGGCCTGACCGAGCAGGCGCGGCGTCGGTGCGCTCGCGCGCCGAGTGATGCGGATCTGCCAGTCGCGCATCTCCTGGTTGAGGTACTCCCAGTCGTAGCCGCCCGGCCACTCTGCCTCGAACTCGTCGTGCAGGTGTTTCGGGTCGTGGTCGTTGACCAGCACGAAGGCATCCCCGACGGCCAGGTCCTTGAACGTCGCGAAGATCGTGGGGTGCTTGTCCGGCTTGCGCATGCCGCGCACATCGAGGGTCTTGGTGGAATCGGTCGAGGCGATCGGCTCGGACATGGTGCCCACTTTCAGTCGAGGTATTTTCACAACACGAAGTTGTGTAAATTCTACGCATGACTGATTCCGCCATCGCCCTCGGAGCACTCGCCGCTCAACTTCTCGCCCGCGCCGGCGAGGCCAGCAGTGGTCGCGCGACCCAAGCGATCCCTGCTGCCCCGAGCGGCGGCGTGCTGACCACCGTCGCGCTCGCCCTGATTGCCGGACAACAACTGTCCGAGCACGAGAACCCCGGCGAGGCGTTCCTGCACGTCATCCGGGGTCGGGTGCGGCTGACCGCCGGCGATGAGGCATGGGAGCTGGGAGAGGGCGATCTGGTCGCCATACCCCAGCGCCGGCACGGTGTCGTTGCGCTGGCCGACTCGGTGGCGCTGCTGACTATCGCGAAGGCGACATCGTGAGCTCCACCCGCGAGGAGATCTTGGCGGCGCTGCGCGCGAGCCCGGAGCCGCTCACTGTCGCGGAGCTGGCAGCGCAAACCGACGTGCACGCCAATACCGTGCGTTTCCACCTGGATTCGCTGCTCGACGGCGGTCAGGTCGAGCAGGTCACCACACCACCCTCGGGCCGGGGCCGGCCGGCGACCCGCGTTCGCGCGGTCGTGGCGATGGACCGCGGCGGACCGCGCGGCTACGAACCGCTGGCCGAGGCACTGCTGCTCGACATCAGGTCACGTCGCAACCCGGCTGAGCACGCGCGGAGTGCCGGCCGCGCCTGGGGCACCCGTATCGCGTCGCGTCAGGAGTATGCCGAAAAGGCCTCTCCCGTCACGGGATTGATCGCCGCACTGGATGACCTCGGCTTCGCGCCCGAACACGCTGCACCCGATGCGATCGCGCTGCGGCACTGCCCGTTCCTGGAGCTCACCACACCCGATGGTGGGCTGGTGTGCGCCATACATCTGGGGCTGATGCAGGGTGTGCTCGACGGCTCCGGCACCAACGTCGAGCGCCTCGAGCCGTTCGTTCAACCTGATCTCTGCTGTGCTCACCTGACAACTCGGACCCACTCACGCCGCGGTGTATCCGCCGTCGATCGGTAGCACCGCGCCGGTGATGTATGACGACGCCTTCGACCCGAGGAAGTAGATCGCTTCGGCCACCTCGGCCGGTTTCGCCAGTCGTCGCATCGGAATCGTCGCCGCGCGCTGCGCTCGATAGGCATCCGGGTCCGAGTGGCTCTGTATCCCTGCCTCGATGGCTGGAGTCTCCGTGAGGCCGGGCGCCGCGATGTTGACGCGGATGTTCCGAGGAGCGAGTTCGACGGCGGCGCCTTTGCCCAGCATGATGAGCCCGCCCTTGGCCGCCGTGTACATGACCTGGCCAGGGATCCCGACCAGGCCCAGACGTGAGCTCACGAGGACGATCTGTCCACCGCCTGCTCTGATCTTCGGCACCGCGTGCTTCAGCACGGAGAAGACGCTCAGCATGTTCGCTTCGAGCAATTCGAGTGCCTGCCCGAGCTCCGTGTCGGTGAGAGCCCCGTCGGCCTGGAGCCCGTGGCAGGCGATGATCGAGTCGATCGGGCCGAATTCCGAAACTGCCTCGTCCACGAGCTGAGAGACGAACGCCTCGTCGTTGAGGTCGCCGGCGAGGTACCGCTCCCCTGGCCGCAACGTCGCCTGGGCTGAGCGACGGCCGGTGAGGAAAAGATTCGCACCGGAAGCGCGAAATCGGTCGGCGACGGCTTCGCCGATCCCGCTCGATGCCCCGGTGATGAGCACATTCAAGGCCGACCCGCTCATCGGCGCACCTCGCACACCAACTGCACCTCAACAGGGCTGTTCCTGGGCAGCCCGGCAACACCGATGGCCGTACGTGCGTGGCGCCCGTGTTCGCCGAGCACCTGGATCAACAGCTCGCTCCCGGCATCCGCGACTCGCGACTGGTCTCCGAATCCGGGAGCACTGAGGACGAACACCAGCATTTGCAATCCGGAGCCGCTCAAGGCCTCCCGCAGCAATCGCGCCGACGGCCATGGCGTTCAGGGTCGCTCTTGCCATCATTGCGCGGGCCGAGTCCACGTCGACGGTGTCTCCGACGACACCGGAGATGGGTAGTTTCCCGCCGACATACGGGAGCTGACCGGAGATGTAGATCTCGCCGTTGGCGGTGGCACGGGAGTTGAGGTACTTCGGGTCGTCGGCGAGCTCGGGCAACTCCAGGCCGAGCGCCGCGAGGGCGGCAGCAGGATGCGTTTCGATATCAGCCATTGAATGGACGGTCATGTGCATGCTCTCTTTCTGACGTGGCGAGGTGTTCCCCGACCGGACGAGGTATGACGTGACTAGTTCAGCTGCCCCTGTGCGTCGACCGCCCAGCGAGCGAGCAACTCACCTGCGCTGTTCGAGATGATGAGTTCCTCGAAGCTGTTCACCACCGGGCAGACGTGATGCGGAACGACCGCGACCCGTTCACCGACGGCCGGACGCGGTGCGGTCTCGGTCAGTTCCACGAAGCCGTGGTACTCGTTCAGCAGTTTGAGGTAGCCGTTGTAGGCGGGCACCTGGCCATATCCACGCTCGGGATTTCCTTCTCGCGCCAAAGCCTTGGTCCCGGCATCGACGATGACGTGTGAATGTCCCTGATCGCTCACCACGGTGCTCGCGACGAACAAGCCGATGTTCTCAGCTCCGCAATCACCCAGTCGGACATTGTCGTGGTCATTGAACACGTACTCGCCCGGTCTGATCTCGGTGATGACCTCGTCGGTGCAGAACTCCGCGGTGGGCGTGGAGCCGGCACTCACGACACTGGCCTCGATACTGTGCTCGGCGAGCGAGCTGACAGCTTGGCGCAGCGCTTCGGCTTGGTCCTGCGCTGCTCGTTCTCGAGCGCCAAAAGTTCCGCCGTGTCCGGGGTAGGTGAACACCCCCAGCGGCGTGATTCCGCGCTCGCGCGCCAATGCTGCAAGCCGACCCGCATCCGCCGGACGCACGCCCGATCGCCTTGCCCCGCAATCGATCTCGACAACCACACCCAGCAGTTCCGCCCGGTCACCCATCGCCGCCGCGAGCTGCTCGAGCGCCTCGACACTTTCGACCCCGACGCTGAGGCGGGTTCGTTGCGCGAGGGCACGGAGACGCTCGGCTTTGGCACCGGCCGCCCACAGCGGATATGCCAGGAAGATGTCCTCGCAGCCAGCGCGGGAGAAGATCTCCGCTTCGCTGAGGTTACCGGCGGTCAGGCCCGTTGCGCCCGCCGCCAACTGCATCCGACCGATCTCCACACACTTGTGCGTCTTCACGTGTGGGCGAAGCGCCTTGCCGTGGTTGTCAGCCCATTGCTGCATCCGGCGGATGTTCGCTTCCACCACATCGAGAAGGACGATGGGCGCTGGCGTGCTCACGTGGTCGCCCAGTGCACGCAGGACCGCTGAAAATTGCTCCACCGTGCATCACACCTCCACCGAACGTGGGATCGCCAGATAGCGGACTTCGAGGAATTCCTCGATGCCGGTACGGCCCCTTCGCGTCCGAGCCCCGACTCCTTCACCCCGCCGAAGGGCGCTGCGGGGTTGGAGACCAGCCCGGTGTTGATGCCGAGCATGCCGACCTCGATCGACTCCTGCAGCCGGAAGGCGCGGTCGATGTCTCGAGTGAAGGCATAGCCGACAAGGCCCCAGTCGGTGTCATTGGCCAGTTGCACAACCTGCTCCTCGTCGTCGAATGGAACGAGAGCCGCGACCGGTCCGAAAATCTCCTGCGACATCAAGTCCGCGGCGGGGTCAACATCCGCCAATACCGTTGGCGGATAAAAGAACCCACTCCGTTCCGGGCGTGCGCCACCGCAGACGACTCGCGCGCCACGGTCCACGGCGTCGGTCACCAGCGAGACGACCTTCTGCACGGCCTTGGGTTCGATGAGCGGTCCCACGTCGGTCCCGGCCGTCATACCGTCGCCCACGGCGAGTGCCGCCATCCGATCAGCGAGCCGCCGCGCGAACTCATCCATCACGCCGCGCTGCACGAAGAAGCGGTTCGCAGCAGTGCACGCCTCGCCCATGTTGCGGAGCTTGGCGACCATCGCGCCCTCGACCGCGACATCCAAGTCGGCATCGTCGAAGACGATGAACGGAGCATTGCCGCCCAGCTCCATCGAAGCCCGCATGACATGCTCGCTCGCCTGCTCCAGCAGCCGCACCCCGACGGCCGTGGATCCGGTGAACGACACCTTGCGCGCCTTGCCGCTGCGCAGCCACGGCTCGACAACGGATCCGGGATCCGACGAGCCCACCACGTTGAGCACGCCGGCCGGCAAGCCGGCTTCCTGCAGGATCTGTACGAGCGCAAAGAACTCAACGGCGTCAGGTGCGCCGGCTTGAAGACCATCGTGCAACCCGCCGCGATGGCCGGCCCGATCTTGCGAGTGCCCATGGCCAGCGGGAAGTTCCACGGCGTCACCAGGACACACGGACCGACCGGCGCCTTGGTCACGATGATCCGGGTGCGCCCGTCACCACTGACTGTGGCGTCGCCACCGATCCTCACCGCTTCCTCGGAGAACCACCGGAAGAACTCCGCGGCGTACGCGACCTCGCCGCGGGCTTCGGCCAGTGGCTTGCCCATCTCGGTGGTGATGATCGCGGCGAGCTCCTCCTGCCGGTCCATCATCAGTTCGTATGCCCTGTGCAAGATCTCGCTGCGTGCGCGCGGCGCGGTGCGACCCCACGCGTGCTGAGTTCGCGCAGCCACCTCAAGTGCTCGATCGGCATCCTCCGCACCGCCGTCAGCGATCGAGGTGATGATCTCCTCAGTGCTGGGATTGACCACGTCGCAACGCTTTCCGGACACGGCATCGACCCATTGCCCGTCGATGAACAGACCGGTCGGAATGGATTCGACGAGGTCGCGAACCTCGCTGGTGACGTTCATCCGTGCTCCTCCGCTCGTGCGCGTGGTCATCGGTTCACCGCGTCGGCAAGCGCAAGCGCGAACTTCTCAAGGCCGAGGTCGACCTCCTGCTCCGTGACCACCAGGGCCGGGATCAGGCGTACGACGTTGCCGGTCGGACCACAAGTCAGGCTCAGCAACCCGTGCTCGGTGGTCGCCTGCTGCACCGCCAGCGCTGTGGCCGCGTCGGGCGCACCGGACGCATCGGTGAACTCGACGCCCAACATGAGCCCCGAACCCCGAACATCGCCGATGGCGTCGAGCTTCTGCTGCAACAGGGTCAGGCCATCCAGCAGCTGCTCGCCGCGGATCCGGGCGTTCTCGACCAAGTCCTCCTCGCGTATGACGTCCAGGGTCGCGCAGCCCGCGGCTGCGGCCACAGCATTACCGCCATACGTGCCACCCTGCGACCCGGGCCACCCCTTCGACATCAACTCCGTCGAAGCGGCGATCGCGCTGATCGGGAAGCCGGAGGCGATTCCCTTGGCGGTGACCAAGATGTCGGGGCCGATCAAGGAGTACTGGTGCCCCCAGAACTTCCCGGTGCGCCCGCACCCGGCCTGTACCTCGTCCAGGATCAGGATGATGCCGTGACGGTCCGCGCGCTCGCGCAGGCCCTCGAGGAAGGCCGGCGGCGTCGGTATGTAGCCACCGTCGCCGAGCACCGGTTCGATGAGAAACGCAGCCGTGTCATTCGGAGCGGTGCGACTCAGCAGCAGGTAGTCCAGCTCGCGCAGCGCGAACTCGACGGCCTCGGCCTCATCCCACCCGTAACGGAACGCGTACGGAAACGGCGCCATGTGCACGCCCGACATCAGCGGCGCAAAGCCCGCGGAGAAGCGGGTCCCTGCCGTGGTGAGGAGGCCGCTGCCACTGTGCGGCCGTGGAAACCGCCTTGGAAGACAACGATGTTCGGTCGTTCGGTCGCCATTCGAGCCAGCCGAACCGCCGCCTCGACAGCCTCGGAGCCCGAGTTGGCGTAGAAGACCGAGTCGAGTCCGGCGGGCAGCACCTCACCCAACTTCTCGGTCAGCTCCAGCAGCGGCTTGTGCATCACGGTCGTGTATTGCGCGTGGATCACCTTGCCGACCTGCGCGCGCGCCGCCTCCACCACTCGCGGATGACAGTGGCCGGTACTGGTGACACCGATGCCGGTGGTGAAGTCGAGATAGTCACGTCCGTCGGTGCCGTGGATCCAACTGCCGGAGGCATGGTCGACGACAACCGGCGTGGCTTGTTTCAGAAGAGGGCTCAGCGATGCCATGAAAGGCTCCTTCGATGGTTCGGAGTAATGGGACCAAGCGGTGTGGACAGTGCGTTCAGGACGAGGCAACAGCCCGCAGCACTGCAGCGGTGAAGTCCTCGGTCCCGGCTGATCCGCCGAGATCGGCGGTGCGGATGCCGGCCGCCATGACCTCGTCGATCGCGGACATCAATCCGGCCGCCGCAGCGGGCTCGCCGAGGTGATCCAGCATCAACGATGCCGACCACAGCTGGCCGGTCGGATTGGCAATCCCCTTCCCCGCGATGTCCGGTGCGGACCCATGGATCGGCTCGAACATCGATGGATGGTCGCGCGGCGGGTTGATGTTCGCGCTGGGAGCGATCCCGATCGAGCCCGCGAGCGCGGCGATCAGGTCCGAGAGGATGTCACCGAAGAGATTCGAAGCGACAATCACGTCGAAGTCGTGCGGACGCAACACCAGCGCCGCGGCCAATGCGTCGACCAGGACGCTCTTGAGTTCAACCCCGTCGTAGTCCTCGACAACCGATGACACGACCTCGTCCCAGAAGGGCATCGAGTGAATGATGCCGTTGGATTTCGTTGCGGACGTGAGAGATCCGCTTCGCGACGCGGCGAGCTCCGCCGCGTATCGCGCTACACGGGTCACGCCGGTGCGGGTGAACACCGCCTCCTGAAGCGCGAACTCCTCTGCCGCACCGCGGTACACGCGGCCGCCGACTGCGGAGTATTCACCCTCGACGTTCTCCCGCACGACGACGATGTCCAGGTCATCCACACCGCGCAACGGGGAGACGACTCCGGGCAGCACCCGCACCGGACGCAGGTTGATGTATTGCAGGAACTCACGCCGGATCGGGATCAGTAGTCCCCACAGCGTTTCGTGGTCGGGCAGTTCGGGATGTCCGACCGCGCCCAGCAGGATGGCATCTCCGTCGGAGAGGATCTCGATGCCGTCGACCGGCATCATCCGGCCGTGTTCGAAGAAGTATGCCGAACCCCACTGGCGTTCGCGCCACGCGACGCGGAAGCCGTGCCGGTCGGCGAGCGCGTCGACGACACGGGTCGCGGCCGGCACGACCTCCTGGCCGATGCCGTCGCCGGCGATGAGATCAACGGTGTAGGTGCGTGCTTGCGTCATGGGGCGTCCTTCGCGTGTGATGAAGCCGCGTCGACTGCCGGTACGACGTCGTGCCCGGGCGCCTTGTCGGCAATCAGGACGCACTTGGGGGCCGTCAGTTCGAGCGTTGCCGAGCGGATCCCCTCGCGACCGATCCCGGACTGGCCGAATCCACCGAACGGCATGCTGTCGAGGCGGAAGTCACTCGTGTCGTTGATGAGTACGGCGCCCGCCCTCAGCGCTCGCGACACCCGGGTTGCGATGTCCAGAGATTCGGTGAAAACCCCTGCCTGCAAGGCGAATTGACAATCATTGGCACGCTGAACGGCTTCGACGACAGACATCACCGGTTCGACGATCACGACAGGACCGAAGACCTCTTCGCGCAGTATCGGCGCTTCAGTAGCGACACCGGTCAGCACGGTCGGCACATAGAAGTTGCCGTCTGCGTGACCTCCGGTGACGAGCCGGGCGCCACGTTCGAGCGCGTCGTCCACCAGGCCCGCGACGCGGTGAGCGGCTTGCTTGCCGACCAGTGGACCGATATCCGTGGCGGGGTCGAATTTGGAGCCGACCCGCAGCGACATCGCACCGTCGGTGACCCCCGCAGCACCTGCTCGAAAAGTGGCTGCTCGACGAAGACGCGTTGCACGGAGAGGCAGTTCTGTCCGGCCACGCCGAAGGCGCCCGACACGATCTTGTCGACGGCGAGATCCAGGTCGGCGTCCGCACAGACGATCGTGGCGTTGTTGCCACCCAACTCCATCAGTAGCTTCTTCACGCCCGCGCTGCGGGTGATCGCTTCGCCGGTGCGAGTGCCGCCGGTGAAGGAGACGACCGCGACGTCGGGGTGTGCCACGAGTGCCTCGCCGACCTCCGGGCCACCGCACACCACCGACAGTCGAGCGCGCGGGACACCGGACTCCAGCAGGACCGCCGCCAGGTGTAATGCCGTCAGCGGCGTCTGGTCCGAGGGCTTCAACACGACTGCCGCACCGGCGAGAATGGCCGGAGCAAGCTTGTGCGCCACCAGGTTGAGCGGGTCGTTGAAGCTGCTGATCGCACCCACGACACCGAGCGGCTCGCGAGTGAACCAACCCATCCGCCCGGCGCCCCGTGCGCTCGCGCCCGTTTGCAGCACTTCACCGGTCAACACCTCACCCGCGGCGGCAGCCGTGCGCAGCGTCTCCACACACCTGGTGACCTCGGCACGTGACTCGGCGAGAGTCTTAACTCCCTCGGCCGCGATGACGCCGCCGAAGAGCTCGCTGCGTTCCAGTACCGCGTCGGCTGCCCGCCCCAGGGTGGTCAGCCTCGCGTGCAACGGCCAATCCTGACAAAGAGATTCAGCTGCCGCGCGCACTGCGTCATCGACATCCTGAGCCGAGCATCGCGAGACCCGTCCCACGAGTCGACTGTCCTGCGGATCGTGCACCGGCAGGTTGAGCGGCGCGGTGCGCCATACACCGGCGATGAGGGCTCCGCCGGGCGGCGCCTGCACCAACCTCTCCGGCGGGGATTCGACGCAGGTCATGGCTTGCCCCCTCGCAGCAGGTTCCACTTGTCGACAGCGTGCGCACCAGCGCCGATGACAGGCAGGAACCATGGCGGGCCGAAATGCCCTGGCACTGCTCGAAATTCGACGTTCTCGAAGGGCAGGTCCGAGCGCGCGCCAAGTAGCTTGCGGGCGACCTGCTGCCCCGAATGGGTCGCCATCTGCACGCCGTGGCCGCTGTAGCCGAGGCTGTAGTGGACACCGTCACGCTCACCGACGTGGACCATCTGATCCCTGCTGATGTCGACCAAACCGCCCCAGGTGTAATCGATCCGGGTGTCCGACAGTTGCGGGAAGATCTCCGTCATCGCCTTGCGCAGGATCTGGGCGCTTCGCAGGTCGGAGTCCGGGCTGGACAACGCGAAGCGCGCACGACCGCCGAACAGCATTCGGTTGTCCGGAGTGCGCCGGAAGTAGTAGGTCAGCATCTTCGCGTCCGACGCCACACGGTCGTGCGGCAGGAGTTCGGCCGCAAGATCTGCATCGAGCGGCTCGGTGCAGATGATGAAACTTCCCACCGGTATGACGCGCCGCTGCAGCCAGGGCGTCAGCGATGACGTGTAGCCACTGGTCGCAACCAGCACGTCGGCAGCCAGGACCGGGCCCCGCGACGTCTGCACGACGTGACGCTTGCCGTCGCGCTCGAGTGAGACGACCGGAGCGTTCTCACAGATCGTCGCGCCCGCGGCAACCGCGGCGGACGCGAGTCCGCTCACGAACTTTCCGACGTGCAGCCCGGCGCCGAGCGGATCGACCATGCCGCCGTGGTAGAAATCGGAGCCGATCTCCTTGCGGATGTCGTTCGGTCCGAGTACCTGCAGGTCGGGCAGATCACCTATCCCCGCGACCGCCCGCTGGGTTCTGCGCATCCCGGCCACGTCGCGTGGCGTCAGCGCGAGCGAGAGCTTGCCGCAACGGGAGAAGTCGCAGTCGATCGAGTGCTCACGCACCAGCGTCTCGACGGTGCTGATCGCCTTGTCATATTCGAGGTAGTACTCCACGGCCTGCTGGCGGCCATAGCGTGAGATCGCTTGGCCGAAGCCGATGGCGAGACCCGTCGTCGCCATACCTGCGTTGCGATTCGAGGCACCCCAGCCGACGTGTTGGGAGTCCAGCACCGCCACCCGTGCCCCGCCGCGGGCGAGTTCGAGTGCGGCCGAGAGGCCGGTGAGACCGGCACCGATCACCGCGACATCGACCTCTTCCGGGACGGGTGTGTGCCGGAAGTCGCCGGGCGGCGTCGCTGTGTCCTGCCAGTAAGAGACGAGCTTCATCGTCGTCAGTCGATCCCGAGCATCTGGTTCAGCTCGTCGAGCGAATCGACGTCGACATACTCGTAGGAATGGGCGGCGGGGTCGTAGCCCCGGCGCAGCATCACGAGGTTGGGGAAGCCAAGATCGCGCATGGGCATGATGTCGTATCGGGTGTGCGATGACACGTGCAGGAAGTCCTCCGGCTTCGCGTCCAACTGGTCGACCATGTACTCGAACGCCTGGTAGCGAGGCTTGTAGTAGCCGGCCTGCTCGGCGGTGAAAACCGCGTGGAACGGTGTGCCCAGCTTCGGCACCGACGCGTCCAGGAACGCGGTGTCCGCGTTGGACAGGATCACCAGCGGATACTTCTCCGCCATCTTGGCCAGCGGTGTCGGCACGTCATCGTGCGCTTCCCAGGACATGACCGCGTCACCGAACTGGTCGCCGGCGGTCGGATCGGACTCGAGATTCCACTTGCGGCAGGTGCGGTCGAAGGCGTCCTGCAGCACGTCGCGGTAGGGGCGATAGGCATCGAGCACCTGGTCGTAGCGGTATTTGCTGAACGTGTGCCGGAACGCGGCCCAGTCACCGTCGCTGATCCGGTCACCCACGATTTTCTTTGTCGCAGAGTCGATTTCGTAGTTGATGAGCGTGCCGTAGCAGTCGAAGGACACGTACTTCGGGCGGTAGTTGATCACGGTGAGCGCTCCCTGTTCCTCGGTCTCGTTGATGAGTGCGTTCTGGGTATGCCGACACGACGCCGAGCGGCATGGCGGAGACAGTAGCGCGAATTTTCTCAATTGTCGACAATATGCTCCATACCGTTGACAGCATGCAGCCGACAACACTACATTTCTCAGATTCCACCGATGAGGAGCACGAACTGTGGACTCAGAACTCCGGCTCGCGCCGTTGCAATTCACCTCGACCACCGACCGCGTCTACACCGAGCTGCGGCGGCTGATCATCTCCGGGTCACTCGCCCCGGGCCAGGCACTCAACGAGAAGACGGTCGCCGATCAACTGGGCGTCTCCCGGTCCCCCGTGCGCGAAGCCTTCCAGCGGCTCGTGACCGAGCGGCTGCTGCTCGCGGAGCGCAACAAGAGCATGACGGTCAAGGAATTCACCGATGCGGACATCCGCGAGATCTACGACGCCCGCATCGCGATCGAGAGTCATGCCGCGCGAACGATCATCGACGCCGGCGATGAGCAGGTCGACCGCACCATCGAGCAGTTGGAGGAGGCGCTCCATTCACTGCGCGACCAGCTTGATGACGGGGATCGACTCGCGGTGGCGCAGGCAGACCTCGGCTTCCACCAGGCCTTGGTGAAGTCCGGCGGAAATTCGCGGCTGATGACGGCATACGACCTCTTGTCCGCCGAGACCGTGACCTGCATGGCGTGGCTGGAGAACGTCCGCCCATCGGGCACTGAGTTGATGCAGGACCACCGCGACTTCATCGATGCCCTACGCGCACACGACCCGGAACAGATCACCGCCATCATCGCCCAGCACCTGTCACGGGCGAACTCGAACCTCGCGGCCAGCACACCGGCCGAACGAGCCATCGCCAACCCGGCCGTCGAGCCGCACAGCTGATCAGGAGATCCACCATGAAAACTCAAGTCATCTCGCTCTTTGCCGTGACCTGCCTGGCACTGGGCACGGCCGCCTGCTCCAGCTCGGACGGAGGCTCCGGCGCGGGGTCCGCGAGCGGTGCCACGAGCGGTGGCAAGGCCTCCGCGAAGGGCACGACGGGCGACATCTCCAAAGGAGTCGCCGCGGATCCCGCGGCGGTGAAGCTGCTACCCGCCGCGGCGAAGTCCAAGGGGTCGATCACGGTCGCCATGGACCTGCAGTACCCGCCGACGTCGTTCTTGTCGCCCAGCAACCAGCCCGAGGGCTACAACGTCGACATCGCACGGCTCCTCGCCGCGAAGCTCGGTCTCAAACTGACGATCAAGAACATCTCCTTCGACACGATCATCCCGGGGCTGACCGGCGGGCGTTACGACTTCACCACCACCAACATGTCAGCCACTCCGGAGCGGCTGAAGGTGCTGGACATGATCAACTATTGGACGGATGGCTCGTCGCTGGCGACGAAGGCCGGCAACCCCTTGCACCTGGCGATCAACGACAGCTCCATCTGCGGCAAGAACATCGCCGTGATGAAGGGCACCACCCAGCAGGAGATCTACCTGCCGGCGCTGTCCAAGAAGTGCACTTCCGGCGGAAAGAGCGCCGCCAACGCAGTGGTGCTGCCCAACGTCAACGGGGCGCTGACCCAGCTGGCCTCCGGGCGGATCGACGGGATCTTCTACGACACCCCGTCGCTGGCCTACGCCGTACAGCAGCACGGCTCCACCTTCGAGGTCGCCGGCAAGCAGTACGACAAGCCCGCCTCACTCGGCACCGACCTCGTGGCCATCGGCCTGAAGAAGAACTCTCCGCTCACCAAGGCCATGCAGCAGGCAATGCAATCGGTCATCGACGGTCCGCTCTACAGGAAGACCCTGAACAACTGGGGACTCGGCGGCGGCGCGATCACGACCGCGGGCATCGCGAAGTCTCCGGCGAGCTGAGCGAGCATGGACGCCACCGAGAAACCTCGGATCCATCGCCGCGGCGCATATGAGTACGCGATGTGGGCGGTGTGTCTGCTCATCACGGCGGGTGTCGCGTACACCCTGATCACCAACCCGCGCTATCAATGGCACACGATCCGGCAGTACCTCACCGCCGACACCGTGCTGCGCGGCCTGTGGCTGACGATCTGGATGACCGTGCTGGTCATGGTGATCGCCACGGTCCTCGGCTTGCTCATCGCGGTCATGCGTGCCTCGAAGGTGCTGCCCGTGCGGATCCTCGCGATGTGTTACATCAACCTGTTCCGTGGCACTCCGGTGCTGGTCCAACTCATCCTGTGGTTCAACATCGCCGCGCTCTACCCGAACATCCGGCTCGGCATACCGCTCACCTCGATCGGCGGGCAGCTGAACACCAACTCGCTGATCAGCGCCACCACCGCAGCGATCATCGGCCTGTCATTGAACGAAGCGGCCTACATGGCCGAGATAGTGCGCGGCGGCTTCAACTCCGTGCCGAAGGGGCAACTGGAGGCCGGCGACACGCTCGGCATGAGCGAGGGGATGAAGATGCGCAAGATCATCATTCCGCAGGCCATGCCGAGCGTCATACCGGCGACCGGAAACCAACTGATCAGCATGCTGAAGGAGACCTCGCTCGTCAGCGTGCTCGGGGTCGCCGACCTCCTGCAGAGCGTGCAACTGATCTACGCCCGGACCTACGAGACGATCCCGATGCTGCTGGTCGCCTGCATCTGGTACCTGGCCGTTTCCATCGTGCTGAACTACCCGCAGTCGAAGATCGAGGCTCACTACGGCAAGTCGCGCCGAGCGATCAGCCGCAAGAAGGTCATGACGGAGGTGCCCGCATGAGCAACGACCACGCAACGACAGCCGCCGAGCCGTTCCGCCCGGCCGGCCTGGGTGACGCCGAGGGGCCCGGCACGGTTCACATCCGAAAGCTGGTGAAGTCATTCGGCCCGCACACCGTTCTTCGGGACATCAACATCGACATCGCCTCCGGCGAGGTGTGCGTGCTGATCGGCCCGAGCGGATCCGGCAAGTCGACAGTGCTGCGTTGCATCGACGGACTCGAGCAGATCGACTCCGGAGTGCTGAAGGTCAACGGCGAACACCTCGGGTATGCCGAGGAGGCCACCCACTACCGGCCGCTGCCCCGGGCTGAGCTGCGGCGGCAGCGGACGCAGATCGGCATGGTGTTCCAGTCGTTCAATCTCTTCCCGAACATGACCGCGCTGGAGAACATCACCGTCGGTCAGACGCTCATCAAGCGGACGTCGAAGAGCAACGCCAAGAAGCGTGCCAAGGAACTGCTCGCACAGGTGGGGCTCGAAGGTCACGACGCGCACTACCCGGCGCAGTTGTCCGGTGGCCAACAGCAGCGCGTCGCCATCGCGCGATCGCTGGCGATGGATCCCCAGGTGATGCTCTTCGACGAGCCGACCTCGGCCCTCGACCCGGAGTTGGTCGGCGACGTGCTCGACGTCATCAAGCAACTCGCCGACGACGGTATGACGATGCTCGTCACCACCCACGAGATGGGCTTCGCCCGCGAGGTCGCGGACAGCCTGCTGTTCATGGCCGATGGCTACATCGTCGAGCGCGGCGATCCTCGCGAGGTGCTCGCCAGCCCACGGGAGCCGCGCACCCAACAATTCCTGAAGAAGGTCCTGTGACTGTGACGGACGCACATATCGGCGTGATCGGCACCGGCAGCATCGGCAGTATGGCGATGTGGCAGGCCAGCCTGCACGACTCGTCGGTCCTCGGTTTCGAAGCGCAGACCCCGGCTCATCCGCGCAGTGCCGTCGGCGGTGACTCCCGCTTGTTCCGCATGGTCTATCGCGGCACCGCCCCGTACTACCCGATCCTGCAACGGTCCCTGCAGCTGTGGGGTGACCTCGAGGAGGAGTCTGGCCGCTCGGTGCTCGGCCGGTGCGGCGGACTGTCGATCGGACATAGGGACGGCGACTACATCCCGGCCCTGCTGGACTCGATCAATGCGTGCGGCGCGGAGCACCGTGTCCTCGGCCGGGACGAGATGGCCGATCGCTACCCGCAGCACGACCTGGACTCCGACGAAGTCGCGGTGTGGGACCCGCACTCCGGATACCTCAAGACCGACACGGCGGTGCTGTCGGCGCTGGACTGCGCGGGCCGTCGCGGGGCGACGGTCCTCACCGACACACAGGTCACCTCGGTGACCGAGGTCGACGACCATGTCCGCATCACCGCCGGCGACCGGGTCTGGACAGTGGATCGGGTCATCGTCACCGGCGGCGCCTGGGCCGGATCGCTGCTCCCGGCTCCGGTTGCCGACAAGGTCTACCCGACCCGGGTCCTGCTCACTTGGTTCGAAGCGAAGAACGCGGCGGACTTCGCTCCCGACGTCTTCCCGATCTTCATCCGGATCGCGCGTGGCACCTCGATGTATGGCGCGCCGTCGCTGGACGGAGCAACGGTCAAGGCGAGTCTCGACGGGCGCGCGACACGCACCGACGACCCCTCCGACCTGGTTCGGGTGCCGACCACAGCCGAGATGGAGGAGGTACGGCACGCGGCGGCAAGCTACCTCCCCGGCCTGATCCCGTACGTCGTGCGGGCCGACACCTATCCGGATCTCTTCACCACCGACGGGTCCCCACTGCTCGGCTTCGCACCGGGATCTCAGCGCATCGTGCTCGCCACCGGCTTCAACGGTCTGGGCTTCAAAATGGCCAGCGGGTATGGCTCGATCGCAGCCGACCTCGCGATCACCGGTGACCCCACGACTGCGCCCTCGTTCACCGACCCGGCGCGATTCGTCTGACCGGCGTGAGCCTCAGAGCTGATCCCCGCGCAAGCAATTGCCGAGCGACACGATGAACCGGTCGACGTCGTCCTGTGTGCTGTATGGCGCAAGGCCAATCCGCAACCCGCTGGCAACGCCCAACCTGCGGGCCGGCTCGTAGGCGTAGAACGTCCCGGCCGGTGCGTTGATCCCGTCGGTCTCCAGATAGTCCGACACTTCTTCAGCCGCCCGATCGGCGAAGGTCATGAAGAGTGTCGGTGTGCGCCGGGACGCGCGGGAGTGCACCGTCACCTGTGGCAGCTGCGCCAGGCCGGCTTCCAGTCGCTCACGCAACGCGTCCTCGTGCTCGCCGAGCGCCTGCAGCGAGCCACGTAACCGCTCCCGGCGGCTCCCGCCGGCCGGCACAAGGCCGGCAAGGAAGTCGACGGCCGCAGTAGTGCCGGCGAGCAATTCATATGGGAGAGTGCCCAATTCGAAGCGCTCGGGCACGTCGTCGGTCGACGGGCGCAGCTTGTCCGGCCGGAACTCCTGCAACAACTCCGCTCGGCCGGTGAGCACACCACAGTGCGGTCCCAGGAACTTGTATGGCGAACAGACGTAGAGATCCGCCCCGAGCGACGGAACGTCGACGAAATCGTGTGCGGTGTGGTGGACCCCGTCGACATACAGCAGTGCGCGTGTGCGGTGCACAGCTTCCGCAACAGCAGCGATATCCGGTTGAGTACCAATGAGGTTCGACGCCGCGGTCAGTGCCACCAGACGGGTCCGCGGCGACAGCTGATCGGTGAGCAACGCGAGATCCAGCTCGCCGGTGGCCGGGTCGAAGTCGGCCCACCGCACCTGCACCCCGGTCCGCTCCGCGGCGAGCAGCCACGGGCCGACATTGGCGTCGTGGTCGAGCCGGCTGAGGATGATCTCGTCCCCGACCCGCCACTCCTCCGATAGCGTCCGCGCCATCTCGAAGGTCAGTGCGGTGGCACTGCGGCCGAACGCGACCGTGCCCGGATCGACGCCGAGCAGATCACCTATCGCGGCCCGCGCGCCGAGCACGATCTCGTCCGCGTTGCGCTCGGCCTGGGACCGGCTGCCACGGTTGGACAGCGGCGCGGTCAGCGCGTCATACACCGCCCGGGCTACCGGCTCGGGAGTCTGCGTGCCGCCCGGTGCATCGAAGTGGGCTCGCCCGCTGCGCAGCGACGGAAAGTGCTCGCGCACGGCCGCCACGTCATACCGCTCAGTCTTCGTCGGTTGCTCCATCACAAGACCTTTCGCGGTCGCCGGGGTGCTCAGTCCTCAGCATCGCAGTTGCTCAGTGCACCGCCTCACCCGGCTCGGCGACGACGTCCAGCCCGGCCGGCGTCTTCTCCTCCACCGCGGCACGCGAAAGCACCATCAAGTTCGCGATCACGGCAAGCAGCAGGACGATCAAGACCGTCGGCAGCACCTCGTGGCGGGAGAGCGCCGGACCACCGGCGAACTCGCCCCACCTGGCCGCGACCACGGCACCGGCAAGCGCCGCCCACAAGGCCGTTTCCAGCGCCGCGAGCCACTCCTGCTGCCGGACGTGAAAACCGCTGGCCATCAACGAGATCACCGCGATGCCGAGGCCGGCAAGCGGGGTCAGCCACTGCGCGGTGTCGAACACCAGCGGTGCCACGAGACCGATGCCCGCAGCGACTTCGGAGGCACCGATGAGCACCGTCATACCGCGTGGCAACTGATCGAAGCCGGCCCACCGGTCCGAGACCGCGCCGAGCAGCTTCGGCACCCCTGCCGCCAGGAAGAAGGCCGCCAGCAGGGCTTCAATGATCCAAACGATCGTGTCGTACAACGCAATCACTCCTCAACTCGAAAACTGTTGTGCGGCAACGGCACCGGCGGCAACAGACACGCCGCCCAGGGGCGATGCGTCGAAGTAGCGCACCTCGTAGACGCGCTCGGCGAATCGCCAGCCGTCCGCCGTACGCCGGTACTGGTCGTGGTAGACGCCGTAGTTCTGTCCTTCCCGACCGTCCTTGAGCCGCGCGAGCTCGTGCAGGTAGGTGCGTCCCGAGGCGGTGTCGTCGCCGCCGAATCGGACCGTCCCGCCAGGCTGGTCTGGACGAAGAAGTCCCACGCTGCCTGCAGTCGTTCGCAGCCCTCGCGGATCTCCGGCCCGATGAACTCGACAGGGACATCGGGCATTCGCAGCACGCCGTCATCGGTGAAGAGCGCCGCGATCCGCGCCGGCTCGGCCATCATCACCGCATCGGTGAATTCGGCTCGTAACGCTTCGATTTCGACACGGTCGGCGACTTGTTGCAGGTCTCGCACTGGCTTGTCCTCTCAGGGAAACGGTTGATGTGAACTCCGACATCGCAGCGCCAAGAAATGTCAGGTATGCCGGCAGACCTGACGTTTCGGCGTCGAGTCGTGTCGAATAAGAGAGGACCCTGACCAGGAGGCTGACACCGTGGGCACAGAGATCGATCCGGATGCGGACGAAGCGCGTTCGGTCATGGACGAACGCCGCAACCTGCTGAACGTCGGCTACCGGCTGCTGGGCTCACTCGTCGAGGCCGAGGACATGGTGCAGGATGCCTACACCCGCTGGTACGCGATGACGGCGTCGGAGCAGGCCGCGATCGAGAACCCGGGTGCCTGGCTCACGACCGTGACCAGTCGCATCTGCCTGAACCTGCTGACCTCCGCGCGGGCACGACGAGAGATGTATGTCGGGGAGTGGATCCCCGAACCGCTACCGGGGCCGGGTGGAGCAGCAAAGCCAGGCTCCGACGACGTGACGACGGACCCGGCAGACCGCGTCACGCTCGACGAGTCGGTGAGTATGGCGCTGATGGTCGTCATGGAGTCGATGACCCCGGCGGAACGAGTGGCGTTCATCCTGCACGACGTCTTCGGCTACCGCTTCGCGGAGATCGCCGAGATCGTCGGCCGCAGCACGGGCGCCTGTCGGCAGCTGGCCTCCTCGGCACGTGGACGGGTCCGCGCAGCCGGCGCGGATGCGGTCCCCACGGCCCGACAGGCCGATGTGGTCCGACGCTTCGAGGCGGCCTGGCGCCCGAAGGACATCGACTCCCTGGTCGAGTTACTCGACCCCAGCGTGGTCGCCACGGCGGACAGCGGTGGTCGTGCCGTTGCCTTCCGGGACCCGCTCGAAGGCCGGGACGCGGTCATCGAGGTGTGGCTGCAGCTCGCCGACCGGATCGGCGAAATGACCCTCCACCAACGGTCGGTCAACGGGCAGCCGGGAATGATCGCCGTGGACGCCGACGGCCGGACGGTCAGCATCTACGCCTTCGAGATCGTCGGCGAGGTGATCCGCCGGATCTGGGCGATCCGCAACCCGGAGAAGCTCGGTCCCTGGACACACTGAGCTGCGACATACAACAGCTGGACGCCGTGGCGAAGACAACGTCGAGCGCGCCCCTGGAAGAATGTCGAGTCCGGAGCGACGGCTCCGACGTTCGGGTGATGGGGCCGATCCACGGCCGGTACCGACACGAGGAGTTCTCGCATGAAGTTCGTGATTCTGATCCACTCCAACCCCCAGCCCTGGGGGCACCCGACGAGCGCTCACACGGCGGAGTACCAGGCGCAACCCCAGCAGAAGCAGGACGAACTCGGCGCCCGATGGGACAAGGTCTTCGGCGAAGCCGACGCCAACGGCGAGATCGTCTACGGGTGCGCGCTCGGCGATCCGGCAGCTTCCGCGATCTTCGCGTATGACGGCAAGCCCGTCGTCGCCGACGGCCCCTACTCCGAGAGCAAGGAACACCTTGCCGGGTTCTTCCTCATCGACGTCGCTTCGGAGGCGCGGGCCCGGCAGATCGCCGAGGTGTTCTCCTGCCCCGGTGACACGGTCGAGCTGCGACCGACGATGCAGCCCGGTTGCGAGGCCTGAGCGCCGCTGACCATGGAAGGCAGTGTCGAGGGCGTATGGCGCCGCGAGGCGCCACACGTCCTTGCCGCCCTGCAGCGCCGCGGCGCCACGCTGGAGGACTGTGAGGACGCCGCGCAGGAAGCGCTAACGGCTGCCGCCATACAGTGGCCCGCCGATGGCCCGCCGGCAAATCCGCGCGGCTGGCTGATCCGGGTCGCGTCCCGGCGTCTCATCGACGCGCAGCGTTCGGCCGCGGCGCGCCCGCAGCGCGAGCTGCGGGCTGAGGAAGAACGCGCGACCTGGAGCCAGCACGTGAGCGATCACGACGACTCGCTCCAGATGCTGGTGCTGTGCTGCCACCCCACTCTGAGCACAACGTCGGCCGTTGCGCTCACGTTGCGCGCCGTTGCCGGCCTGACGACCGGACAGATCGCAGCCGGTCTGCTGGTCCCGGAAACGACTGCGGCACAACGGATCAGCCGTGCGAAGTCGAGCCTGCGGACGGCGAAGGCTCGGTTCGGGCCGGTTCCTGCCGCCGAGCTGCCAGCGCGGTTGCACGCGGTCCGGACCGTGCTGCACCTGATCTTCACCACCGGTTCGTCCCTTCCCGCTGGCCCGCGTGTCCTGGACACGGCGCTGACCCAGGACGCGATCCGGCTGACCGAGCGATTGCACCGCGCGCTGCCACGCGACCCCGAGACCACCGGACTCCTCGCGCTGATGCTGCTGGGCGACGCTCGCGCGACCACCCGAGTGATCGAGCACCGACTCGTCCCGCTCGCGGAGCAAGATCGCACACGGTGGGACCACGCCCAGATCGAGCGCGCAGTCGGCCTGGTCGAAGAAGCGCTCCCCCGCGGGCCGGTCGGGCCGTTCCAACTCCAGGCCGCCATCGCCGCCGTCCACGCCACGGCGCCCGACTTCGCCGACACCGACTGGCCGCAGATCCTCGAGCTCTACCGGATGCTGCTTGCGCTGGGCCCGAACCCGGCCGCCGAGCTCGGCGCCGCGATCGCGTTGAGCGAGGTGGACGGTGCCGAGGCAGGGCTGGCCGCGCTCGAGCCGCTCGCCGACGCTCGTCCGCGCGATCACCGGGTGATCGCCGCCCAAGCCCATCTGCTGGAACGCTTGCGCCGGCCGGGTGCCGCGGACGCGTTCCGCCGAGCGGCGGCGCTGACCGACTCCATCCCCGAGCAGAACTATCTCAACGCCAAAGCCGCCGGGTTGTCCTGAGCCGGACGGGTGGTCGCAGCCGCGGACGAGCTGTGCTGCCAGCCTGCTTCGTCGGCGATCGAGACGACCAACCCGCCGAGCATGAAGGCGATGAGCACGGAGACCAACGCACCCGTGGGAAGACTCGGCAGCCACCGCCGCCAGCCGGACTCCGCGGCCGCCATACCGTGGAATTCGTGCGTGAGCGCGTGTCCCTTGCCGCGGCTGAGTAGCCACCGATTCACCGGCACCGCAACGAGGAACGCGGCGGTCAGGGAGATCATCATGCCGACCCAGAAGACGACGTTGACCAGCCCGGCGTTCATCGCACCGGGCACCAGCACCATGACGAGGTTGTCGGTCACTTCCATCGCCGCGATCGACAACGTGTCCGCCGCGAGTACGACACTCAGCGCCGCCAGGGGTGCGACCCCGACCTTGACCAACGGGAGAGTGGACAGCGAGTAACCGAAGAGGAAGGACAGTCCGATCGAGATGACGACCGACCAGCCGTTGCCGAGCCCGGCTGCGGTGGCGATCATCAACCCGGCGATCTCACCGATCGCACACCCGGTGAGGCAGTGCAGCGTCGCGGCGACAGCCATCGACAGGCTTGAGCCCATCTGGTGTTCGTGGGTCGCGGGCATCTCGTGCTGATGTTCGTGCTCGTCGCTCATCGGCGTCTCCGTCATCCGTCGGTTGCCTGTCGGGTATGGCGAACGCATACCCCCCATGGGTATATTCCCGGGCCTTGCAGCGATCTCTGCAAGGCTGCATCCATGCCACGTTCCGTGATTGTCCTGACGGGCCATCGATACGGGAGACACTCTGCACTGCGACGGGGCATCGGCTCCGCTGACCAACATCTACCCGACCGAGAACCCGCCCGCTGCCTGGGAGGGCTGGGAGGGTGATGGCCCACTGGCTGATCCCGCGTCGATGTCGGCCGTCCTGATCGAGTCTCGATCAGCGCGATGGATCGCGGAAATCGGCGTCCTCATGGCGGCCGCCGCGGCGGCACCGGTCTGGATCGCCGACTCCGCCGATATCGTCTGGCGGGCCGCGCAGATCGATCCGGAGCAGATCGTGCTCGCCTGATCCACGCAACCACGCGGGTATGACGAAAGCGCCTCGGACTCCGAAGAATCCGAGGCGCTTTGCTGCTACTTCACAAGTAGCGGGGGCAGGATTTGAACCTGCGACCTCCGGGTTATGAGCCCGGCGAGCTACCGAGCTGCTCCACCCCGCGTCGGTGAATGCAACACTACGCGACAGTGGCCGGAGCGCCAAATCGGCCGCAGCGGATCACTTGGTCGACTTCGGCGCGGGCGACGAGGAGCTCGACGGGGCCGTGCCACCCTGCGCCTCGATGGCCCGCGTGATGGCCGCCTTGAGCTTCTTCTGGTCCTCGCCGTATGCCGCGAAGTCGCCCTTCTTCAGGTCCGTCTCGCCCTGCGAATACCACTTGTTCGCATCCGCGAGTGCGCTCTTCAGAGCGGCGTTGTCGGTCTTGGACGACTTGGACGGCGTCGAAGACGACGACCCCGACGGGGACGGCGCCGGCTTCGTCGGCGGAGCAGACTGCCCCGAATCACCAGCACTGGCACCGGAATTGCCACCGAACAGCTCGTTCAGCGCGCCGTCCAGAGTCGTATCCCACGCAAGCTTGTCGCCGAAACCGACCACGACGGCCTTCAACAGAGGGAACGACGTGTTGCCTGCTGCGCGCACGTAGATCGGCTCGACATACAGCAGCCCGCCTCCGACCGGCAGGGTGAGCAGGTTGCCCTCCTGCACCTCGGAACCGACCTGCTTGTTGTAGGTCAGGAACTGCGCCAGCGTCTGCTTGGTGGTCGGCGACACCGCCTGCGAGGAGTTGATGTCGTTCTGGAACTGTCCTGGTCCCTTGACCGTGACGTTGCGCGGCATCTCCAGGATGCGGAACGTGCCGTAGCCGGCGCTCTTCTTGCCCGGCGTCGACCCGGCGTCCGCGTCGACCGTCATGAACGCCGCGAGATTCTGCCGGTCGCCGGTCGGGATGAACGTCGAGGTCAGCGAGAAGGTCGGCTCCTTCTGGTCGGGCATCGCCACCGAGAGGTAATAGGGCGGCTGCTGCTCCCGGTTGCCACGTGCCGGGTCGGTCGGGATCTGCCATTGGTCATTGCCCTGGAAGAACTGCCCGGCGTCAGTCACGTGGTATTTGGTGAGCAACTCGCGCTGCACCTTGAAGAGATCCTCCGGGTAGCGCAGGTGCGACATCAGGCCGGACGGGATCTTAGACATCGGCTTCACCGTGCCGGGGAACGCGCTCATCCACGCCTTCAGCACCGGGTCCTTGTCGTCCCAGGAATACATCGTCACCTTGCCGGTGTAGGCGTCGACCGTCGCCTTGACCGAGTTGCGGATGTAGTTGACCTGGCCTCCTGCCAGCTGGCGCAGGTTGTTCGACGAGGAGGTCAGTGCATCCGACGTCGCAGTGCCGAGCGAGGTCAGCTCAGAGTTCGGGTAGTTCGCGGTGGTGGTGTAACCATCGACGACCCACTGCACGTGGCCGCCTTCGACCACCGGGTAGGGGTCGCCGTCGACTGTCAACCACGGGGCGACCTTCTTGACCCGGTCCACCGGGTTGCGGGTGTCCAACACGCGTGACTCGGCGTTGATCCCACCGGAGAAGAGGAAGTTCAGGTCGTGGAACTTCACGGCATACGCCAGCTTGCGGTTCCAGGAGCCAACGCCGACGCCGCCGCCCCCCGTGTATGTCGTGCGCTGCTCACCACCGGAGGAGGTGCGCGGGTAGTCCAGCTCGCGCTTCGGGCCGTTCGCCGGACCGCCGACGATCGAGAAGCGCGGCGAGGACTCGCCGAAATAGATGCGCGGCTCGAAACTTCCCAGCTTGCCAACGGGTGGGATGTCGGACTCCATGAAGACCGGCTGGCCGTCGTCGGTGCGCTCATTGCCGTATGCCGCAACGACACCGAAGCCGTGTGTAGACCGTGTGGTCGTTGACCCAGTTGCGCTGCGACCCGGGCACGCCGCCGAGGTCGAGCTCACGCACGCCGACGACGGTGTCGTCGACCTTCCCGTCGACCTTGTAGCGGTCGACGTCCAGCGTGTTGCCGAACTGGTAGTAGTTGCGCTGCCCCTGCAGTTGCCGGAACGTCGGCGACACGATCGAGGGGTCCACCAGGCGGATGCCCGGCACCGTCTCGGCGTCCTGTGCAAGCTGCCCCGCGCTGGTCGACTTGGTCGGGGTGTAGGACGTGACCTTCACCTTGTCGAGGCCGTATGCCGTCTTCGTCGCCTTGAGGTTCTGGGCGATGTATGGCGACTGCAGCGACTGCTCCGTCGGGCGCACCTTGAAGCGCTCCACCAGGGCCGGGTAGATGGCGCCCAACACGACGGCGCACACGACCAGCAGCACCAGTCCGACGACCGGCAGTCGCCAGGTCCGGGTCCAGATGGTCGCGACGAACAACGCCGCACAGATCACCGCTGCGCCGGCGAGCATCGCCTTGGCCGGGAGCGTGGCGTTCTGTGCGGTGTAGTCGATACCGGTGAACAAGGAGTTGTCCGACGCAGTCAGGCTGTAGCGGCCCAACCAGTAAGCCACGGCACGCACCAGCACCAGGACCGCCAGCAGCAGCGACAGATGAACCCGCGCTGCTCCAGTGGTGCGAACTCCTTGTCACGCAACGCGATCCCGCCATACAGGTAATGCATGACGACGGCCGAGATCAACGACAGAATCAGTGCCATCGTCAGGAAGCCGACGACGACCTGCAACCAGGGCAGCGTGAAGACGTAGAAGCCGATGTCCTTGTGGAACTCCGGATCCGTGGTGCCGAAGCTCTGCCGGTTCAGCCAGAGCAGCGCTGTCTTCCACTGGCCGATGGCAGCAGAACCGGCGAACAACGCGAAGACCAGCGGCACCACCCAGAACGCCGCGCGCCGGAAGGGCTCGATGGCCTCGCGGTAGCGGTCCATGCTGTCCAGCTCGGCAGTCACCGGTGCGTAGACCGGGCGGTGCCGGTAGGCAAGCCACATGCTGACCCAGATCAGCCCGCCGGTCAGCACTGCGCCGACGACGAACATCGTTCCCTTGGTGAGGTATTCGGTCCGGAAGACCGACGAGTAGCCGATGCTCTTGAACCACAACTGGGTGGTCCACACGTTGGCCCACACCTGCGCGAGCACCAGAACCGCGATGATCGCCACCACGAGAATGATCACCCGCCGGGCTCCGACGGGTCCGAAGCGGCGCACCATGGTGGCCGCGTGCTGGTCGTGCTCGCCGCTGTCGGCCGGCTCGTCCGAAGAAGTCAACGTGGGCCTCGTGTCCAAGGGTTCAGGGTTGAAGGACAACTTAACCCGCGGACTTATGAACGGAACTGTCCGCCGGGCAAATACGGCCCATCGTCACCGTGATGACACCATTAGCGATATGCCGTCCGAAGACTCCACACCCAAGCTCAAACAGGTCCTCAGCCCGCTGGGCGAATGCGCCATCGACACCGAACGGCACGTAGCGGCGGCGGGGTGGGACCAGCCCCCAGGCTCTTCGCCATCGCACGCAACGGTGACCTGCTGGCTCGCGAGCCCGGCCTGGCCGGTCAGCTGGGCGGCGCCGATCTGTCGGCATACAGCACGATCGAGCAGGAGGGCCTGCCGCAGACGTCGAACGTCGAGAGCCTGCTGCGGCAGCTCGCCTGGCCTGCGGAAGTGGACGGCGTCGCGCTGGCACTCGAGCGGATCGTCGTGCCGCCGGAGGCTGAGCAGGATCTGCCGGCCGGCGCCGAGGCGGCCGCCGAAGCCCTGGCCGCACACCCCGACCGTGCCGACGTGCGGCTACTGGTCGCGGTGCTGCGCGACGGAGAGTCGATCTGCCTGCTGCGGCAGCGTTCTCACGACGCCGACGACCAGGTCGCGGTCGGCAAGGACATTGCGCCCGGCCTCGTCCACGCGCTGCAGGTCACCCTCGACGACTGAGGACCCAGCACGTCCTATGCCGAAAGGACAGGCAATGACCGAGGGGACAGGGAAAACAGGCCGAATCGGGCCTGTTTTCCCTGTCCTGTCGGCAAACGGGTGTCCTCTCGGCGAGAAGCGTGGCTGGCTCAGCCGCAGCCGGTGAAGCCGGTGGTCTGGCCCGCGGCGACCTTCTTGAGGGCTGCGAGCGCATCCTTCAGGCTGTTGATCTTGATGACGGTCAGACCGCTCGGGACGTGGCCCTTGGCTTCGCTGCAGTCGCTGTTGGGGGCAAGGAAGAACTTCGCGCCGGCCCGCTTGGCGCCCAGCATCTTCTGCCGGATGCCGCCGATCGGACCGACCGTGCCGTCCTCGCTCATCGTCCCGGTGCCGGCGACCTGGTGGCCCCCGGTCAGTGCACCCGGCGTGAGCAGGTCGTAGATCGCCAGCGTGAACATCGTGCCGGCCGACGGCCCGCCGACATCGCCGGCGTTGACCTTCACCTCATAGGGAAACTTGTATGACGGTGAGATCGCGATGCCGAAGACCGCGTGACCGCCATCCCCCGCGCTCGTCGGGACCTGCAGGTGCAGGGTCTGCGAACCACGCTTGATGGTGACCGGCACGGTCGTGCCCGCCTTGACCTTCGCCATCACGGCCGAGACCGACTGGAGGCTGGTGACCTTCTGGCCGTTGAGCTCGGTCAGCACGTCATTGGCCTTCAGCTTGCCCTCGGCCGCGGCGCCGGGCTGCAACTGCACCACCTTGACCGACTCCGGCACGGTGACGCCCGCGGCACGCATGGCGACGACCTCCGCGGTCTGCTGCGAGTTGGTCATCTCCGCGGTGCTCTGTTGCTGCACCTGCTGGGAGGTCACGCCCTTGGGAAACCACACGTCCTCGGGATAGATCTCGGCATCGTTCTCGAGGTACTTGGCCCGCAACCACTCCATGACACTGACCGGGTACTGCGGCCCACCGGCCATCGACACGGTGGTGAAGTCGAGCGTGCCGGAGGTCGGGTAGGTCTTCGCGCCCTTGACCTCGATCACCGGCTTGTCGCCGGTCTTGCCGAGGGTATTGGTGACCGGACCGGGTCGCATGATGACCTTGGGCACGTGGATCAGGTTGAGCGCGGCGATCGCGATCACCAGCACCACTCCTGCGATCAGCAACCCGATGTTGCGGCCGCTCATGGAGTTCTTGGACTTGATCCGGTTACCGGTCTTCAGGTCGACGGCGGGGTTCGGCGCCTGCACGCCGCCCGTCGTGCCCTGCTCATTCGCATCTGTCATCGATCTACAGCCCGACCCATTCGTCGCTTCCGTCGCGGAACACCTGGTGCTTCCAGATCGGCACCCGCGCTTTGAGGGTGTCGATCATCTCCTTGCAAACTGTGAGAGCCGCACCGCGGTGCGGCGCACTCACCGCGACCACGACCGCGGTGTCGCCGATCGCCAGCCGACCGACGCGGTGGACCGCCGCCAGCGCGGTGATCTCGTCGGTCAGCACGGACTCGGCAACTTCGCGCAGCGTGTCGATCGCACTCGGGTGGGCCGAATAGTCCAGCAATTCAACGGCTTTGGCGTGGTCCTGCTGACGGACTGTGCCTACGAACAACGCGACCCCGCCGGCCGCCGGGTCACTGACCGCGGCGAGCGCCTCCTCCACCGTGAGCGCGGTGTCCCGCAGGTCGACAAGGCGAACCCGTGGGTCTGGCACCGTCATACGTCGTACTCCTGATTCTGCTGGCAGCGAACACGCGCCGGGCGCCGGAACCACACCGGCCGCTTCGTGGTTGGGTAGTGCAGAGCCTATTCACCGCTTCTGGCGCGCATACGCCGCGTGCCGCATCCGGGCATCAGCAATGACGCTTTGCTGGTTCAGAATGGACTTCAAGGACGGAGAAGAGATGTCGAACAACCCACCTGAACTCCCCGACGACCATTCCGGAGACGACGAGCCGCAGCAGCCGGACCTGTCCGCGCTGTTGCGGTCGATCCTCGGCGGTGACTCCGAGAACGACCAGCTCGCGGGCGCCCTGGAACAAATGGGCGTGCAGGGCATGGACCCACAGATGATGGAAGCCCTGCAGAACCAACTGCAGGCGATGATGTCCGCGCCCGTCGACGGCCCCGTCAACCTGGAGCTGGCGACCGACGTCGCCCGCAAGACCGTGTCCGCTGCAGGCGACTCCAGCGTCGGCGCGGCGACCGTGCGCGACGTGGAGCAGGTCGTCCAGGTCGCCAACCTGTGGCTGGACGAGGTCACCGAGTTCGCGGCGGTCGGCCCCGCCAAGGCGCTAAGCCGCGCCGAGTGGGTCGAGCAGACCATGCCGATGTGGCGCCAGCTGGTCGAGCCGGTCGCCGGTGGCGTCAACAGCGCGATCGAGCGGGCCATGGGCGAGCAGTTGCGCCGGCTCGACCCGCACGACGCCGAGGAGTTGGGCCTGCCGCCGGGCATCGACCCGGCAGCGATGATGGGCCAGATGCAGCCGATGATGGCGCGGATGAGCGCCGGCATGTTCGGCGCGCAGATTGGCCAGGCCGTCGGTGCGCTCGCCGGCGAGCTTGTCAGCGGCACCGAGGTCGGGCTCCCCCTCACCAGCGGCGTCGCGATGCTGCCGGCCAACGTCAAGGACTTCGCCGAAGGCCTCGAGGTCGACGGCGGAGAGGTGCACCTCTACCTCGCGGTGCGCGAGGCAGCACGTGCCCGGCTCTTCGCTTCCGTGCCGTGGCTCGGCCCGGCACTGATCGCCGCCGTGCAGTCGTATGCCGGGGACATCTCGATCGACAGCGAGGGCATCGAGCGCGCGGTGGCCGACGCCGACACCTCCGATCCGGCGGCGATGCAGGAGGCTCTGCAGGGGTCGCTCTTCAGCCCCGAACCGTCCGAGGCGCAACAACGTGCCCTGGCCCACTTGGAGACCCTCCTCGCCCTCGTCGAGGGCTGGGTCGAAGTGGTCACCAACGAAGCCGCGGGCAAGCACCTGCCGCACACCGTGCAGTTGTCGGAGGCCGTGCGCCGCCGCCGCGCGTCCGGTGGTCCGGCCGAGCGTGTCTTCGCTTCGCTCGTGGGACTGGAGTTGCGACCGCGCCGGTTGCGCGATGCGGCCACCGTCTTCACCGAGCTCGAGAAGGCGATGGGCGCGACAGAGCGGGACGCCGCATGGAAGCACCCCGACTTCGCACCGGCCACCGCGGACCTGGACGACCCCAGCGGCTATGTCCGACGCCGGCAGTCGCCGGACGACGCGGCACCGCAGCCCGACGACGTCGACACCGCGCTCGAGGCACTGCTGGCCCAGGGCACGGCGGAGCTGGACGCGGAACGCGGCGACACCAGAGACGACCGCAACGACAACGGCGACTCGAATGAAAACGATTCGGACGAGGGTAAGGAGTGACCCGAACCTCCCTGCGAGACAACGCCTTTGAGGTCTTGCGCGGCGCTACGCCGGGTCCGGTGCGTGACGCGTTCGAGGCGCACCTTGCGTCATACGACGACGGGATGTGGCGCGATGGCCCGCCCGAGCATTTCACCGCCAGCGCAGTGGTCTTCTCCGCCGACGGGAGCCACGTGCTGCTGGTGCTGCACAAGAAGGCGAAGCTGTGGCTGCAGCCCGGTGGGCACTTCGAGGCCGGCGACCGGACGGTGGCCGGTGCGGCGCTGCGCGAGGCGGCCGAGGAGTCCGGCATCAACGGGCTGACCCCGGTGCCCGGCGCACTCTTCCTGCATCGGCACGACCTGGCGGCGACGTTCGGTCGCTGCACGGCGCACTGGGACCTGCGCATCGCCGCCGTTGCCCCCGAGGGCGCGACGATCACGGTCTCGGACGAGTCCGACGACGTGCGCTGGTGGCCGGTGGCCGCGCTCCCTGAGCCGACCGACCCGGATCTGGCCGACTGCATCGACGAGCTGCGCGCGCACCTCGTGTCGGCCTGACTCGTCAACCGACGGCACGCGGCGGGATCACCGCTCGCGACCGAGACCCGCCTCCCTGGCGCGCACGATCGCCGCCGAGCGATCCGACACCTGCAGCTTGGCCAGGATCGCCGACAGGTGGTTGCGCACTGTCTTGTCGCTCAGCCCGAGTGCTGCCGCGATCGCGGAGTTGCGGTGTCCCGTGGCGAGTAGATCGAGTACCTCGCGCTCACGGGTGGTCAGCTCGGGGAAAGCTCCCTGCACGAAACGACTCGTGGACTCCAGGTAGAACCCGACGATCCGGCGAGCCACTGACGGCCCGAATGCCGTGCCACCGCCTGCCACGGTCAGGATCGTGGCGACCAGCTCGTCGGCGTCGGCCCCCTTGAGCAGATAACCGCGGGCCCCCGCGCGCATCGCGCCGAAGACGCTCTCGTCGTCGTCATGCATGGTCAGCACCAGCACCGGCAGGTCCGGCGAGGTCTGCTGCAGTGCGCGGGTGACGGCCACACCGTCCAGGTCCGGCATCCGCAGGTCGGTGACCACGACCTGCGGACCGGTGCGCTCGACGAGCGCGAGCAACTCGCGGCCGCTCGTCGCCTCCCCCACCAGCTCGACCCGTGGCTCGGACGCGAGCACCGCTGCGACGCCGTAGCGGTACATCGGATGGTCGTCCGCCAACACGACCCGGACCGGCTCGCCGCCGGTCATCCCGGCTCCGGGGGCTGGGAGTATGCCGATCGTGCGGAATAGCGCACTTTCGGCATACTGCCGGTCTGCACGGGGATCGCTGCGCGCACCCGGGTGCCGTGCGGACGCTCGTCCGTCGTGGTGAGCACGCCACCGACCGACTCGGCGCGCTCGTGCATGGACACTCTGCCGACCCCTGGCGTCGAGCACCCCATCCCGACACCGTCGTCACAGATCTCCAGCACGAGGGTCGACCCGTCGCAACGCAGCGCGAGAGTGGCCGAGGTGGCCGACGCGTGCCGCACCACGTTGGTGATCGCCTCGGTGGCGATCCGGTGCACCGCCACCTCTATCGGAAGGTCCACTTGCGGCAGCGGGTCGATGGCAACGGCCACCCTGACCGCCCCCAGGGCGTTGACCGCTTCGACGTGCGCGGCCAGTGCATCCGGCAAGTGCCCATGCTCCAGTCCGGCAGGACCGAGATCGTCTATCAGACAACGGATTTCGCGAACGAGTTGCTTGATCTCGCCATGGACGACGCCGAGAATCTCACGGGTGTGCTCGGGTCGGTCGCTGCGCAACGCGGCCTCGATGCCGAGCGCCGCTCCCGACAGCGACGGTCCCACTCCGTCATGCAGGTCCGCGCGCAACCGGCTGCGTTCGGCGGCCCGCACGTCGATCACGCGCGCTCGCGACTCCTCCACGTCACGGGCCAGGCGAGTGGCGTGCACCGCGACGGCGACCGGCACCGCGAGTACCTCGATCAGCGCACGGTCCGCCCCGGAAGGAGGATCGCTCGGCGTCCGCCAGCACACCCGCAGCGTGCCGACCCTCCCGGCGTCGCGGCTGAGCGCCACTTCTTGTGCGGCGTGGCCCTGTGGCCGGCCGGCGCTCGCCAGCACCCGCCCGTCGTCGCCGAGCACCTCGACGTATGGCGAACGAAGCGACTCCGCCACCGCCGCGACCACCGCGTCCAGATCAGGCCCGAGCGCACCCTCCAGCCCCGGGCCGAGCCGACCGAGCGCGCGTGCCGGGTCGGCGCGGTCGCCGTAGACGAAACGGCCTATCCAGCGGGAGAGCCCGAGGTAGGCCGGCCGCGCGAGGAGCGCGACTACGGCAGCGGCGAAGAACGTTGGGACAGCTGTGGATCGGGATACGACTCCTGCCGCGGCGACCGCTGCGAAGTAGGCGCCGGCAGCGAGCCCGATCAGGGCGCCGTAGAGCAGCCCACTGCGCAGGATCAGCTTGACGTCGAAGAGCTGATGGCGCACCACGCCAACCAGCAGGGTGACGGTCGTCAGCAGCGTCACCACGAAGAGGACGACCGGAGGCCCGACGATGACCGCGACGATCACCGGCAGCACGGACACCACCAGCCAGGCCAGTTGCTCACGCTCCGGGGACGACGCTCGTGCGAGGCGGCGGATCGTCCACCCGATGGTCACTGCGGACAACGCCACCGCGGTAACGACTGCGAGCACGGCGGCACCGAGGAACACGGGTTGGAAATGCCCATGTGTCAACGGATTCGGGCCCAACTGGTGCCCGGGTCCGACGCCGTCGTAAGCGTCGTCCAGACCGGACAGCGCGAGCCCGAACAGGACGCTTGCCGTCCAGCCCACGCGGACGATCCACCGACTCATCCGGGTCGTCGCCCGGCCGGTCGGGTAGATCGCCGGGAGGACCGTCGCACCGAGGAATAGCGCGGGCGCCCAGATCCAGGAGCCGAGCCACGCCATCGGTGTCCGGCCCGGCAACGACACGTTGTATGACGCGAGCACCCAACCCTCACCGAGGATGGCCACGGCGTTGACGGCTCCGACATACATCAGCAGCCACCCGACCCGGTTGGCCGGACGCAACCACATCAGCAGCGTCGCGACGACCCCGAACACCAGCCCGTTGACCACGTTGTTGAGCACGTTGTCGTGCATCATGCCGACCAGGCTGCGACCGCCCGGACCGTGCGCGAGCACGCCTCCCGCGACCGAGGCGATGACGACCGGGAGCCCGCACGCGATGCCGACCCAGCGTGCGCCGATGCGTGGCTCACGGAGCATCGCCGGCGCGGTCGGGGTGATGGCTGTTGTCATGCTTCCTCCAGGAACTAATCATCGTCCCGGAGCGGCCACCGTGTCTGCACCTTCGCCCGGGAGACCGTCCCGGGGTGGGCAGGACACCTGCCCCTGTGCGGCATGCGTCGCCGCGGCCACGCTCGGTATCGAGGCCGCCCACGAGGGGCACGCCCGACAACGATGGAGGCGACACGATGAATCAACTACGGGAACACCCGGGCAAGACGCTCGGCGGACTGCTGGCAGTAGCGTTCGTGCTTTTCATGTGCAGCGGCATCCCCGCTCTGAAGGACGCAACGCGCGGTGTCAACCTGGTGCTCGGCGACATATGCTGGTTCGGATTCCTTGTGACCGCACTGGCTTTCGTGATTGCCAGTGTCTACACCCTCGCCCGCAGGACTCGTCGAGCGCGGAGCGCGCTGTAAGGTCGCGCGCAGGCTGGCATCGGGCAGGATCTCTGGTTGTCGCCGTCCTGCACGAGACGCTGCACCTGACGACCGACGGACAGGGCCGGACCCGGGCGGAGTTCGACCACCTGGCCTGCAGCTGAGTGCTCGGGGTCAGGAACCGTCGCCGGCGGGCTCGTCGAGATCGGTGTCGCCCGGCTCCTCGAGGCCCGCCGCGAACGCCACCCCGTCCAGATAACCGCGTGCCCGCTCCAGTCGGGGGTATGCCTCCAGCAACGACCAGAAGCTCTTGCCGTGGTCCGGCTGCAGCAGATGGGCCAGCTCGTGCAGCAGGACGTAGTCACTGACGAACTCGGGCATCCCCTGCAACCGGTCCGAAAGCCGGATGGTGCCGTTGGCCGGGGTGCACGAGCCCCAGCGCGCCTGCTGATTGGTCACCCACCGCACCGAGACCGGATGCGCCAGGCCGCCCAGGTAACGGGTCGACAACTGCACCGCCCGCGTCATCAACTCGGAGTCAGTGCTCCGACCACGATCTGCGGCGGCCTGCACCTTGCGGACCATGTCTGCGACCAGACGCTGCTCGTCCTTCTTGGACAGCCGCGCAGGCACCAGCACAACGATGCGGTTGCCTTCGCGGTATGCCGACACAGTGCGTCGACGCCGCGCGGATCGCCGCACTTCCACTTCGGGTGTCGCCGACGTCATACGTCGAACCTAAGCGATGCCGGTGACATTCGCGACGACGTTGCCCGCGATCCCCCTGTTGGCATCACGTCCGGTGACGGAGTATTTTTTACAAGCTAGTGTTGTAATAATTACTCGACGCACCACCCACCCCGAGGACTGTGATGACTGAACTGCCGATCACCGAAGCCCACAGCTGCGGCTGTGGTTGCTCCGACAACTCCGGCCTGCCCGAGTTGGACACCCGCACCATCCCGCACGCGTTGCGTCACGGAGCCGTCTTCGGCGCCCTGGCCACCCTGCGCCCCGGGCAGGGGTTGGTGCTGATCGCCTCGCACGACCCGAAGCCGCTGCTTGCCCAGATCTCCGAGGGCACGGACGACGCCATCGAGGTCAGCTACCTGGTCGAAGGGCCGGAGGCCTGGCACCTGCGCATGACCCGCCGCTGAGGCACCCCACCTGAGGCACCCCACGGAGTTCTCCTCCGCTTCGCTCCCCCGATACTCCGCGGGGACCCCGCTGAGTGACCCCACCGATATTTTGCGGGAGGCCCATATGAGCAGCCTGGGCGCCGCCCGGACCCCTGGCCCGCACATGCCGTCTCGGGCGTGGCTCATGGTTCCTGCGGCGCTCAGTCTGCTGGCCGGGCTCGACGCGGCGCTGTTGCTCGCCGGCGTCGCCGCGCCCGTCCACAGCGGCACGCTCCCGGCCCGGCACGGGGTGCTGATGACGCTGGGCTTCCTCGGCACCCTGATCGCCCTGGAGCGAGCCGTCGCGTTGCGTGTCCCGTGGGGTTATGCGGCGCCGGGGCTGCTGGGCGCCGGCGGACTCGCGCTCACCCTGGGCCTTCCGGCACACGTCGGTGCCGTGCTGCTCGCCGACGGCAGCGCGGTGCTGCTTGCCGTCTACGCGATGCTCTACCGCCGGCAGCGGGACGAGTCGACCGCAGTGGAGGCGCTCGCCGCAGTCGCCGCCACCGGCGCCGCGATCCTCTGGCTGCGGCTCCCGGTGGCCGAATTGCTGCTCTGGCTGGTCGCTTTCGTCGTGCTGACCATCGCCGCAGAGAGAGTCGAGCTGGCCCGGCTGCATTTGCCGGCGGTCGCCGGACACCTGCTCCTTCTCACGGGCGTGCTCTTCCTGGCGGCAGCGGTGGCCTCGCTGGCCTGGCCCGATCTCGGCGACCGGGCCGCCGGTCTGGTGCTGCTGATCCTGACCGTCGCACTGGTCAGGTACGACGTCGCCCGCCATACGATCCGGTTGCCGGGGTTGCCCCGCTTGTCCGCAGCGGCACTGCTCTGCGGCTACTGCTGGCTGGCCGTCTCGGCGGTCGTCTGGCTGTATGCCGGAACCCCCACGACACCAGCGCAATACGACACCGCGGTGCATGGGGTCTTCCTCGGCTTCGGGATGTCGATGGTGATCGCACACGCGCCGGTCATCCTGCCTGCCGTCATACGCCGTCCGATGCCGTACCGGCGCATGCAGTGGGCGCCGCTCGTCGTTCTCCAGCTCAGTCTGGTGCTGCGGGTGGGAGGCGGCAATGCCCTTGGCCTTCAATGGTTTTGGACGACAGGCGCCGTGCTCGGTGTGATCGCACTCCTACTGCTACCCGTGGTCGTGCTCGCCAGCATGCTCACCGCGCGAAGGTCCACGACATGATCGGTTCACCGTCCACTCCGGGCACCTCTCGCCCCAGCACGACGCGCGGCAAGTGGGCGCTGCGCGACCAGCCTGCCATCGGCTGGATCACCGCGGGCGTCCTGGTGGCGTTGCTGCACCCCGTCGTGAACGACTCGCACTGGCTGATGGTGCACATGATCCTGCTGGGCGCGATGACCCACGCGGTGATCGTGTGGAGCACCTACTTCGCCCAAGCGCTGCTGAAGACGTCGGAAAATCTGGACCCGCGACGCCTGCAGTCCGCGCGAATCCTGTTGGTAATCCTCGGAGTCCTGTGTGTGCTGGTCGGCGTCCCGACCGCCCACTGGCGCCTGGTGATCGCCGGCGCCGCAGTGGTGTCGGGCGCAGTGGTCTGGCACGCGATCGCACTGACGATCCGGCTGCGCAAGAGCGTGGCCAGGCGGTTCCGCACGACCGTCTTCTATTACCTCGCGGCCGCAGTCTGTATGCCGGTCGGCGCCGGCTTCGGCGTCGCGCTCGCCAAGGGACCGGCGGCCGACTGGCATGGGCGGCTGATGCTGGCGCACTCGATGACGATGTTGCTCGGCTGGCTCGGTCTGACCGTGCTCGGGACACTACTGACGCTGTGGCCGACGATCTTGCGTACCAGGATGGACCCGCGCGCCGAAACCCTTGCCCGCCAGGCACTTCCGATCGTCATCGTCGGGTTGATCGGTGTCGACTCCGCCGCGCTCATGGGGCTGCGCTGGGCCGCGGTCGCCGGGATGGTCATCTACCTCGTCGGCGTCTGCTGGTGGGGCCGTGCCCTGATCCGCCCGGTCCGAACCAGTCCCCCGAAGCACGCGTCGGCATACTTCGTCAGTGGCGCTGTCGGCTGGGCAGCGGTGCTGCTGGTGCTCGTGCCGATCAAGATCGCCACCGCGGGTTCGTGGGCCAAGGTCACCGACGGCTATGACACCGTCGCCACCATCGCTGCGGTCGGCTTCGCGTTCCAGTTGCTGACCGGGGCGATGTCACACCTCGTGCCGGTCGTCATCGGCGGCGGTGCCCAAGTGATCCGCGCAGCGCAGCGGCACTTCGACCGGCTCGTGATCGCCCGGATCACGATCATCAACCTCGGTCTCCTGCTGTGGGTGACGCCGACACCCCCGGCGATTCGAGACACGGCCACAGTTCTCGTGCTGCTCGCGCTCGCGATGGTGGTGCCGCTGATGCTGCTCGCTGTGCTCGCCGCTGCCCGGATGCGGAGCCAACTCGCTGACGACCACGAGCTGCGCGGCCGGAGGCTGGGCGCCGACCCCGGCGTGTGGTCCCCGGGCCAGTTGGTCACCGGTGTCGCCGTGCTCGCGTTGGCGATGAGTGTCGCCGTCGCGTGGAACCCGACCGGGGTCACGCCGACCGCCACCTCCGCTGCACCGGCCGCCGTTGCTCAGTCGACCGGCAAGACGACAACCGTGCGAGTCACCGCGAAAGACATGCGTTTTCACCCGTCGTCAGTCAGTGTGCCGCGGGGCAACAAGCTGGTCGTCGTGCTGACCAACACCGATGGGACGTCATCGCACGACATCGCCTTTCCGAACGGTGCGAAGGCACCTCTGTTGTCGAAGGGCCAGACTGCCCGTGTCGACGTCGGCGTGATTGAAAAGGACGTGCAGGGGTGGTGCACGGTCGTCGGACACCGAGCAATGGGAATGGTTTTCGATGTCAAAGTCACCGGAGCGTCGGCGACCGACAGCATGCCGTCCATGGCGATGCCGCCGGGTGGCGGCAGCTCCGCCATACATCCTGATGACAGTGTTCCGGCGTCCTTCCGGGCTGCCGATGCGACCCTGCCGCCACTCATCGCCGGCACGGTGCACCACGTCACCCTCACTGTGCGCGACGTCAAGCTGCAGGTCGCTCCGGGCATCTGGCAGACCCGCTGGACCTACAACGGTCAGGTGCCCGGGCCGACGCTGCACGGACGCGTCGGGGACACGTTCATCGTGAAGCTGATCAACAAGGGGTCGATGGGCCACTCGCTGGACTTCCACGCCGGTGACGTCGCTCCCGACATACCGATGCGGACGATCGCGCCGGGGCAGTCGCTGACCTACACCTTCACCGCCCATCGCGCCGGCGCGTGGCTCTACCACTGCTCGACGATGCCGATGAGTGCACACATCGCCGCCGGTATGGCGGGCGCGGTCATCATCGAGCCGCCGAACCTGCCGGCCGTCGATCGCAGCTTCGTGCTGGTGCAGTCCGAGGCGTACGTCGACGGCGACGGCCACTCCCCCGTCAAGGAGGTCGACGTCGCCAAGGTCGCCGCACGCAAGCCGTCCTTCGTCACGTTCAACGGTATGGCGAATCAGTACGACTACCGGCCATTGACGGCTCGAGCCGGCAAGCGCATCCGCATCTGGCTGGTCGACGCGGGCCCGAACGACGCAACAAGTTTCCATGTGGTCGGGACACAGTTCGACACCGTCTACACGGAGGGCGCCTACCAGCTCAAGCGCGGCAGGGACGCCTTCGGCGACCGCGACGGTGGAGCGCAAGCGCTGGCCCTGCAGCCCGGGCAGGGTGGCTTCGTCGAGCTGGATCCGGTTGCTGCCGGCCGCTATTCGTTCGTCAGCCACATCATGAGCGACGCCGAGATCGGCGCGCACGGCTACCTGCAGGTGGCCCCGTGAAGTGACGTGCGCTGGGACCTGTGGACAACTTCTGCGCGGGACAGCCGTCCAGTGACACGGTGTCTGCTTCGCCGACCCCGGCGATCGGAGAAGGGACGTGTTATGGGCGAGCGCAGCGAGCCACAAACGGGCTCAGAGCGAATGCCGACACCCGAGGAACGAGGGGATCGGCATATGGGCGAGCGCAGCGAGCCACAAACGGGCTCAGAGCAAATGCCGACACCCGAGGAACGAGGGGATCGGCATATGGGCGAGCGCAGCGAGCCACAAACGGGCTCAGAGCAAATGCCGACACCCGAGGAACGAGGGGATCGGCATATGGGCGCTCAACCGGAGGCGATGCCTCGACCGGAGTTGCCGTCCGACCTCGCGCTGCGCCGTCGGAGCACGGGAGCGGTGCTGGTGACGGGATCGGGTCCCGGCGCTCTCGTCCTGGACGGCCTCACGGATGCCGAGACCCTCGCGGTCGTCGGGCTCACCGCCGCGCTGCGAACGCCCGGTGGAAGCGCGTACCGGGCGGCACCGTCCGCGCGCTGGCCCCAGGTGCTGCATCTCATCCACGAAGCCGCCGCTCTTCTGACGCCGGTCGGATCAGCCACCGGCCAGGTCGTGGTCCTGGGCGAAGGGCCGCTGCCGGGCGAGATCTGCCGTGCTCTCGACCCGATCGTCGGTCGAGTCATCACCGAGCCGGAGGCCCTGCTCGCCCCGGAGTTCGATCCCGCCATACACACTCCGGACCTGGTGATCCTGCCTGCGGTCGACGCGGTGACCGCGCTCTCCGGACGTCCCTGGCACGGCCGCGGCATACCCCAGCTGCCGGTCGTTGTCTCAGGCGGTCGCCTCAGTGTCGGTCCGCTCATCCGCCCGGGCACAGGCCCGTGTCTCACCTGCCTGGACCTGCACCGTGGCGCACGCGACCCGGGTTGGGCGCCGTGGCTGGCCTCCCGCGCTCTTCGATCCGATGTCGACGACGAACTGGATGCGTTGCCCGAATTACGTGTCACTGCCGCCGCGCTCGCAGCGCTGGTCACCCGCGGGCTCCTGGAGAACCAGCCGCTACCGACCGGTGTCGGCCTCAGCCTCGAGCGCCCGCAGCCACGTGTTGGTCACCACTTGTGGACTCGGCACCCATCCTGCTGCGGTGTCTCGGACGCACGGGTGACAATGGAGGCATGAAGTTGATTCTGTACGGGTTCAGGGGGACTTGCGATGCGTTGGCGTTGCAGGGAGCTCGCGACTCGCAACGCCTTCGCATCGTGAGCCTCGCATGAGCCAACTGCCCCGTAAGTCCGTAACGCGCGCTGCGCGGCTGGCGACGCTGCCCATCGGCATCGGCGCACGTGCCGCGGTCGGGCTGGGCAAGCGTGTCGGTGGCCGCCCGGCCGAGGCGGTCACGGCCGAGTTGCAGGCGCAGACCGCCGACCAACTCTTCCGCGTGCTGGGTGGGCTCAAGGGCGGCGCGATGAAGTTCGGTCAGTCGCTGTCGATGTTCGAGGCCGCTTTGCCGGAGGAACTGGCGGCGCCATACCGGGCGACGCTGACGAAGCTGCAGGACACGGCGCCGGCGATGTCGACGAAGTCGCTGCACTCCGTGCTGGCCGACCAGATGGGCGTGCGGTGGCGGTCGAAGTTCCGCGAGTTCGAGGACAAGCCACGAGCAGCCGCGTCGATCGGCCAGGTCCACCACGCCGTATGGCGCGACGGGCGCGAGGTTGCCGTGAAGGTGCAGTACCCCGGTGCCGCCGAGGCGCTGATGTCCGACCTCAACCAACTGTCGCGGGTGGCACGGATGAGCACCAGCTGGGTGCCCGGGCTGGACGTCGCACCGATCCTGCGGGAGCTCAAGGGCCGGATGGCGGAGGAGACCGACTACAGCCTCGAGGCGGCGATGCACGAGCAGTTCGCCGAGGCGTATGCCGACGACCCCGACTTCCTACTCCCGGGGATGGTCTTCGCGACCGAGCAGGTCATCGTCAGCGACTGGATCGACGGAATGCCCCTGTCCCGGATCATCGAGTCCGGCACCCAGGAGCAGCGGGACCTCGCCGCGGCGCGCTACTTCGAATTCCTGGTGAGCGGTCCCGAGCGAGCCGGCCTGCTGCACGCCGACCCGCACCCGGGCAACTTCCGGCTGATGCCCGACGGACGGTTGGGGGTGCTCGACTTCGGGGCGGTCAACCGGCTCCCCGACGGCCTGCCGCCCGCCATGGGCGCGCTGATCACCGACGCACTGCGCGGCGACGAGCTGGCGCTGCTGGACGGCCTGCGCGAGGAGGGCTTCGTCAAGCGCTCGATCGACGTCGACGCGCAGGACGTGCTCGACTACCTCGGAGTTTTCCTGAAACCGTTGCGCAGCAACGAGTTTCGTTTCGACCGCGATTGGTTGCGCGGCATCTTCAACTTCCTCAACGACCCACGCAACGCAACGTTCACCGTCGGCCTGCGACTCAACCTGCCGCCGAGCTACGTGATGATCCACCGCGCCTGGCTGGGCGGCATCGCGGTGCTGTGCCAGATCGGCGGGAACGTCCCCGCCCGCGAGATCTTTGACCGCTGGGTCCCCGGCGCCGAGCTGCCCCCGCTGAACTGACACCGGACATGGCAAAGCCGGCCGCGGTAAGCCGCGACCGGCTTTGCGATCGGACCGCCATCAAGAGGCGGCATCTGGGCGTTCATCGACGTGGTGTGGTTGGCGGGGGAAGCACACGCGTGACGTGTTTGCTTCGCCTGGTCGCCATCTGCCCCGTCGGTGGGCGCGGTCGGGTCGGTTCGACCCGCAGCAACTGAAACATGGGAGTTCCTTCGGGATGGGCATCCCGACATGACCGGTGTTGTCCGGAAGGGACACACCGGCCATGCGGCATACCGGTGTCATGAAGTCGAAAACCGTTGGCGCGCATGGAGATCACGCGGCCACGGTCTGCTTGCGCGGACGGCCACGCGGCCGCTTCCGCGGAATGACGACGCCCTGGGCGAACAGCTCGCCGCCCCAGACACCCCACGGCTCGGAGCGGTCCTTCGCTCCGGCTAGGCACTCGGCCTGCAGCGGGCAGCTGGTGCACAGCGCCTTGGCGAACTCGACGTCCTCCGGGCGCTCGGCGAACCACAGCTCGGGGTCGTTCTGATGGCAGGGCAACTGCTCGCCGCAATCTACGGCCAGGCCAGTCGCATCTATCAGATCGGTCAACATCATCGGTGACACCTCCTTGTCGCGGTGACCCCAGGTGCGGGGCCCCTCCTGTTCGGTCTGCGCGTGGTTCGCGCGGGCCGTTCGTTCCCTGGTGTTGGTTGGCATGGAGTTCGGTCTTCCTGGTGGTTGGAAGCCCGCGACACAAAAAGGCCGCGGACCCTGGTGTCGGGTTCCGCGGCCTTGAAAGGACCGTTACGTCTGAGTCAGACGGGTGGCCTTGCAAGGAGGGAACACCGGACACCGCCGGCAAACTTGGAGTTGTAGGTCGGAACATCGCGCTTGACGCCGAAATCCGCAGCGCCGACTGCGGAGATGGAGATGCCGTCCACAGAGCGATCGCGCATGACCAGACCATTGACACTGCCGGCGGCGAACGCACTGATCCCCTGGACCCGACCGCGGGCGGCAGCGAGGTGAACACTCGTCATCATCGGAAGGGCAGACGTCATCACGGCGTGCTCATCGCACTGCTGCGTCATCGTGGTGATTTCCACGTCAAACCCCTCCTCTCGCTCTCGCGGACCTCGTCGCGCCACCTGGGCGCGCGAGCTGAACATCCAACAGGTTACGGCGTGCATATGTACGCAGGCAACTCAATTAACGAGAATTCTTTGCACGAATTTGCTGCGCGCCGAAAAACATTGCACGCCAACGGGATTCACCCGCAGAAAAACTTGTCTGGCGCCCCGAACCCGACAGCTGGACAGGTTCAGGCGCTGCCCTGGGCCGCGACGCACTCAGCAGCAGCTGCGATCGGATCTGCGCCGTCCAGGACCGCGAGGACGGCAGCACCGTAGGTGTCGCGCTTGTGCTTGCCCACCCCGGAAACCCCCGCCAGGCCGGAGATGTCACCGGGCCGGCTCTCGGCGATGGCGATGAGAGTGGCATCGGTGAAGACGACGAACGCAGGCACCTTGGCCCGGGTGGCGACCTCGAGCCGCCAGGCCCGCAACGCCTCGAACTGCGCCTCGTCGTAGGTCGCCGGACAGTCCGTGCAGCGCCCGATCTTCCGCTCCGCAGCGGAATCCAACGTGCTGCCGCAGGTGCGGCAGGTCTTGGGCTTGGCCGGCTTCTTCGGGGCGGCACCGGATCTGGTCTTCGGCGCACTGCGCGCGCCGGGACCGAGCAGAGCTGCCGCGGCATCGAGAAAACGCGACGGGCGCCGGGACGCGCGGCCACCCGGGTTGCGCGCGGAGGCCCAGCTGAGCAGGAGGTGCTTGCGAGCGCGGGTCAGCCCGACATACAGCAGCCGACGTTCCTCCTCGATCTCCTGCGGTCCCTCGGCCATGGAGATCGGCAGCAAGCCGTCCGAACAGCCGATGAGCAGCACGGCGTCCCACTCCAGGCCCTTGGCCGCGTGCAACGAGGCGAGAGTGACGCCCTCGACCGTCGGGGCGTGCTGCTCCGCCGCACGGCGGTCGAGTTCGGCGACCAGCTCCCTCAACCGGAAGCTCTCGTCGGCGCCGCCGAGGTCATCGGCCAGCTCGACGAGCGCGTTGAGCGACTGCCAGCGCTCGAGCACCGCTCCGCCGGTGGGCCGCTGCGGGGACCAGCCGGCACCGGTCACGATGTCGCTCACCAGCTTGCCCAGCTCGACGCTGGCATCATCGCCGCGCACCGCGCCACGTAGCAATACCAATGCCTTTCGGACTTCGTCGCGCTGGAAGAAGCGCTCGCCACCGCGCACCAGGTAGGGAATGCCGGCGGCCGAGAGCGCCTGCTCGACGGCCTCGCTCTGCGCGTTGATGCGATAGAGGACGGCGATCTCGCTGGCCGGCACGCCCTGCTTCAGCAGCTTGCCGACCTCCTGGGCGACGTATGCCGCCTCGGCGTCGTCATCGGTCAACTGGCTCAGCACCGGCACCGGGCCGCCTTCGCGCTGCGCCTGCAGCCGCACGGTCTCGGCGTGCCGTGGACCGGACTGCAGGACGAGGTTGGCCAGGTCGACGACCTGCGGTGTCGAACGGTAGTTGCGCACCAGCCGAACGGTCTGGGTGCCGGGCCGGCGACCCGCGAAGTCCAGCAGGTGGCGCGGCGAGGCACCGGTGAACGAGTAGATGGTCTGCGCCGGGTCGCCCACAACGCACAGATCGGGCCGGTCACCCACCCACAGGTCGAGCAGTGCTTGCTGAGCGGCATTGACGTCCTGGTATTCGTCGACCACGAAATGGCGGTATTGCCCGCGCACGGTCGCCGCGATGTCGTCGCGCTCGGCAAGCACCCCGGCCATCAACAGCAGAACATCCTCGAAGTCGATGACGTCGCGAGCAGACTTGACCTCCTCATAGGTCTCCCAGAGACGAGCCATCGCGGTCAGGTCCAGCTCCGCCGGGGAGCGGCCGGCCTTGGCTGCCGCGGCGCGGTAGGTCTCCGGCGTCAGCATCGACACCTTGGCCCACTCGATCTCGGCCGCAAGGTCGCGGATCACCACGCGGTCCAGTTGGAGACGCAATCGCGCGCCGGCCTCGCCGACGACGGGCGCCTTGTGCTTGAGGATCTGCGGGAGTGGACCACCGATCGCCTGCGGCCAGAAGTAGCGCAACTGCCGCAGTGCCGCCGCGTGAAAGGTGCGCGCCTGGACCGTGGGTAGGCCGAGCCCGCGCAGCCGAGTGCGCATCTCCCCGCGGCCCGCGCGGTGAATGTCACGGCAAGCACCCGGTCCGACCGGTAGGCACCCGAGTGCACGCCGTAGGCGATCCGGTGGGTGATCGCCCGCGTCTTGCCCGTGCCGGCACCGGCGAGCACGCACATCGGGCCGAGCGGGTTGCTCGCGACCTGCTGCTGCTCGGGGTCCAGCCCGGTGAGGACGTCCTGGGGTTGCCCGTCATCGGTGTGCTCACCGTGCCCGCCGCAGCGAGGCGCCGTCGTCGGGCTGGTCGATCGGCCCGCCATACCAGTGCTCGATCAGGTGGCGCGCGATCGACAACCGCGCCGACAACCGCACCTCGCCGTTCGCCACGGCAGCTGCCAGCTCGGGACGGGTGAACCAGCGGGCGGCAGCGATCTCGATCGGGTCGAGAGTCAGCTCGGTGCTCGTGGCGCGGCAGGTGTAGCCGACCATCAGCGACGCCGGGAACGGCCACGGCTGATCGCCGAGGAACTGCGCGTCCACAACGGGCACTCCGACCTCCTCCATGACTTCACGGGCGACGGCGGTCTCGAGCGACTCGCCGGGCTCCACGAAACCAGCCAGCACCGACATGCCGTTGCCGGCGAAGTTCTGGCCGCGGCCGAGCAGCAGCCGGTCATCGTCATCGAGCACCGCCATGATCACCGCCGGGTCGGTGCGCGGGTAGTGGTCCCGTCCACAGCTCGGACAGTGCCGCACCCAGCCGGCTTCGGCGACCTCGGTCGGCTGGCCGCACCGCGGGCAGAAGCCGTTGGCCGCGTGCCAGCGGCTGATCGCCGTGGCTGTCACCGCGATCGCCACGTCATCAGCGGTCAGCCGCATGCCGAGGTGTCGCAGCCCGTCCGCGGGCATTTCGGCCTCGTGCGGTCGCAGCACCGCCAGCACCTCGCGCCCACTCGTGGCGCCGAGGTAGATCAGCAACTCGTCGCGATCGCCGTCCCGCGGCTCGCGGAACTGTAGGCGACTGCCGCCATCGAGGTTGGGAAGCCTGTCGCCATACACATCCAGGACCCGGGTCGAGGGCTGCGCCAGGAGCGTGGCGAAGAGTTCGGGGTCACGCCGCCGCAACGAGCGGCGATCGAGGGAAGGGCTGTCGGGGAGGAGATCGAAACCAGTTTGCGAAGCTGCGGGCACGCCATCCAGGTTATGCGGTCGCTTCGGCTTACCGTGGGGCCGTGCTCCGCAGCCCGTTGACCCTCGCCGCCCTCGCGACCGCCGCCGTCCCACATTTCCGGCCGGTGACGGTCCAAGGGACCTCGACCGCGCAGGACGATCGCTTCCAGGTCGCCTACCTGACCACCGCGGATGGCGCGGAGTGGGTCGTGCGCGCCGGGCGCAGCACTGCGGCCGGCGCCCAGATGGAGCAGTCCGACGGCCTGCTGCGGCTGCTGGCCACCCGGGTGCCTTTCGCGGTCCCCAGGATCGAAGGCGTCGCCACCTCGGACGACGGCACGGTTGTGTCGGTCCAGACCCGGCTGCCCGGCAACCCTCTTGTATGGCGAGAGCTGCAACCCGGATCCGCGATGGCACGAAGCGTCGGCCAAGCGCTGGCCGCGGTGCACGACACCGATCCGCGGGCCGTCGAGGAGGCGGGGTTGCCGACATACGACGCCGACGCCTACCGCGCCCGGCGGCTGGCGACCCTCGACCGCGCCGCGGCGACCGGCCACGTGCCTTCCGGGCTGCTGTCCCGTTGGGAGCGTGCCCTCGAAGAAATCGCGCTGTGGAAGTTCGCGACCTGCACGGTGCACGGGCCGCTCGAGGGCTCGCACGTGCTGGTCGACGGCGGCAAGGTCGTGGCGATGACCGGCTGGGAGCAGGCGGGCGTGTCCGACCCGGCCGCGGACTTCGCGGTGCTGTCGGTGCTGGCCGAGCCCGCGGCGTTCGACACCGTGCTCGAGGCGTATGCCGGCGCCCGCCACGACTCCATCGACCCGCACCTCGAGCGACGAGTGCACTTGGCGGCGGAGCTGCAGCGCGTCAACGCACTGATGGATGCCGTCACCAGCAACGACAGCGACCTCATCGCCCGCCGTACCGCCGCGCTGAGCCGGCTGGACGAAGCGATGCGCGATGACGACTCGCTGCTGCCGCCGGCGCCCGGCCGCCGCAAGCTGCCGGATCTCGCCGCGCAGGAGCCGATCCCCGAGGTCGACCCGGCCGACATCGAGGTCCTCGAATTCCAGGACGCCGGGTCCGAAGACGAGACGGTGGAGATCCCGGTCAGCCCGCGTGAGCGAGCCGCCGCGGAGGATGCACCCGCGGACCAGACGGCCACCGAAAAGACCGCCACCGATGCGGCACCGGCCGACGATGTGGTCGAGGAGCCGGAGCCGTCCAGCTACCCGATCGATGAGGATCAGGAAGCCACCGAGAAGGCCACCACGGACGACGCGGACCGGGGCTGACCCGTACCGAACTCGACCCTGGGGAGACTTCGGTACACCGGGGTCGGTTCGGGCTCAGCCCGGAATCTGTTGCAGCAGAGCGGAAATGGCATCGTCGTCCGGCAGCGATGGCCACACGGTGTCACCCGTGGCGGCGTAGTAGAACGCAGCGTCGACCTGGTCGGTCGACACGCCGCGCAGCCGCGCGAACGCCAGCCGGTACGCCGCCAGCTGCAGCATCCGCACCTGCATCGCGGCGCCGGACGGACGAGCACCGGTCTTCCAGTCGACGATGACGAACCCGCCGTCGTCCCGCCGGAACACGGCATCGATACGGCCACGCACCGAGATGCCGTCGATCCAGGTCTCGACCGAGACCTCGATCTCCTCCGGCGCACGTGAGGCCCACTCCGATGCGAGAAAACGTTCCTTCAGCACTTCCAGGTCGGCTCCGTCGTCGGCGCCTTCGTCGGCCGCACCGGGCAACTCCATGACGTCGACCAGCGCCGCTTGTGCGTAGTGCTGCTCGATCCACGCGTGGAACGCGGTGCCGCGCCGGGCCGCGAGCGCGGGTGGCGCCGGCATCGGCCGTCGGAGCCGGCGGGTGAAGTCCTCCGGGTCGTCGGCCAGCGACACGATCGCCGAAGCCGACAGGTGTCGCGGCAGCAGAACCGCTCCGATGCCTCGACTGCGGGCCCTATCCCGTTCTCGCAGCAGGAGTTCGATCTCCTGCTCACGGTCGTCCAGCGGCAGCAACTCCTGTGTCACCCCTGCGGTCAACGCGGCCGACACCCGCGCCACGCCATCGGCGAGGTCGGCCCGCCGGCCGGCCATCGGATCGGTCGGCCAGGTGACAGTCGAATCTCCATCGTCACGAGGGTCGGCCACCCTGGTCTCACCCGGCTTGGGCTCGGGCATCGGCTCCCAGACCTCTTGCCGCACGAGGCCCGCGTCGACCAACTCGCTCAGGTAACGCGACGTGATGCGGGGCGTGCTCGCAGCGGCCCACACCGACGCGGTCAGCAGCAGCTCCGAGCGTGCTCTCGTGAAGGCGACATAGGCGAGGCGGCGCTCTTCGTCGAGGCCGTGTTCGCCTGCGGCTGCTTTGAATTCGTTGATCGCGTCGCGTAGCTCACGCGCGTCAGTGGCCTCGGCCCAGCGCAGTTGCGGCAGGCCGTCGGCATCGCCGCGCAAGTCGAAGGGCAGCCCGTCGAGACCCCCGATCCATTCGGATGCGTTGATCGCCCAGGTCGACGGGTCGCTGGGGACGCCCTTCGGGCTGATCTTCCAGCCGCCGTATTCGGCGCTCCACCCCGGTTGCCCGGAATGGGCCGGGAAGGTGCACTCGACGAGACCTGGCACGGCGACGATGTCCCACTCGAGACCTTTGGCGGCGTGGACCGTCAACACCTGCACAGCACGGGGCTCCGCCTCGAGGTAGGGCCGGTCGAGACCGCGCTCCTCACGCTCCGCGGCGGCGAGCCAGGCCAGGAACCCGCCGAGGGTCGGTCGATCCGAAGATGCGCCGAATCCCGCTGCCACCTCTGCGAATCCGTCGAGGTGCACCCGGGCCGTCTCGGGCGTCTGACCCGGCCTCGCAAGCACTTCGATGTCGAGCGCGAGCGCCCGCTCAGCTTCCACGACCAGCTCGCTCAGCGGCAACCCGGTCATCGACCGCAGCCGGCGGATCTCGTCGCGCAGTCCGCCGAGCCGCTCCAGTGCAAGCTCGCTGAGCCGTTGGCCGGCGGAGCCGCGCCAGTCGGGGTCGGGCAGCTCATCCAGCGCCTCGATGATCGAGGGCCGGTCGCGAGTCTCGGAGGAGATGTCCTGCCGGCTTCGGTCATCGCCCCCATCGGTCGCAGGCTTGGGGCGGTCGCGACGCTCCAGCGTGCGTGCCCACTCCCCCAGCCCGTCGAGGTCGGCCGCGCCCAGGCGCATCAGCGGACCGGTCAGGAGTCGCATCAGCTGGTCGCCGCGCGTCGGATCCTGCACTGCCCACAGCAAACTCACGATGTCGGCCACCTCTGGGGTGGTCAGCAAGCCACCGACACCGACGACTTCAACCGGCAGATTGCGGTCGCGCAGGGCTTCGACCACTGCGGTGAATTGCGAACGCTTGCGACAGAGCACCGCTGCGGTGCGTTTCGTCCACTCCCCATCGGGCAGGGTGTGCCGTTGGTCGATCCATTCCGCGAGGTATGCCGCCTCCGCCTCCTGGTCGATCAACCGGGCCGCGGTGACCACACCGTCGCCCGCACCGGGCCGAGGTTGCAGGGTCGCCACGGGCACCGCGCTGGCCTCGCGCAGCGGAGCCGCGGCGCGGTTCGCGGCGGCCAGAATGCTGCTGTCGTTGCGCCAACTACGAGACAGCTGAAGGACTTTCGCGGGTCCGCTCGTGTCGGCGAAGAGCTGCGGGAACGTGCCGAGCGTTGTCGCGCTCGCACCACGCCATCCGTAGATCGACTGGTGCGGGTCACCGACCGCGGTCACCCGCACGTCCTTGCCGGGGGTGTCGTCGGTGCCGGCATACAGCGAGCGCAGCAGCACCATCTGTGCCTCGCTGGTGTCCTGGAACTCGTCCAGCAGCACGGCCCGGAACCGGCCGCGCTCCAAGTCGCTGAGCGCTGGGAAGGAACGGGCCAACTCCGCGGCGAGCGCCATCTGATCGGCAAAGTCGAGCGCGGACCGCTGCCGCTTCAGCTGCAGATAGCGCTGCACGATCGGCACCACCTGCCGACGAGCGGTCAGTGCGGCGGAGACCTTCTTCATCTCGCCACCGGTCACCTTGGTCGTGCCGACCGCGGGCAATTGCGCTGTGTCCGTGAGGTATTGGTCAAGGTAGGTGATGAGGTCATCGACACCGACGAGATGCTCGGCGAGTTCGCCGGCGAGGCTGACCACTGCAGTGGTGACGTTGCCCTCGGTGAAGGTCACCTCGTCCATCGGGCCGTCATACCCGAGGACGGCTTCGGAGGCCAGCTGCCAGGCAGCGGCTTCGGACAGCAGTCGCGACTCCGGCTCGATGCCGAGTCGGAGGCCGTGCTCACCAACCAGTCGCCCGGCGTAGGAGTGGTAGGTCTGCACGGTTGGCAGCTCGGCCATGGCCTGCGTGCCGTCGTCCGTGGTCGGCAGCCAGAGTCCCTCCCGACGCAGCCGCCGCAGCCGCAGGCCGATGCGCTCGGCGAGCTGTCCGGCAGCCTTGCGGGTGAAGGTCAGGCCCAGCACCTGGTCCGGCTCGACATGGCCGTTGGCGACCAGCCACACCACGCGCGCAGCCATCGTCTCGGTCTTCCCCGAACCTGCTCCTGCCACGACGAGCAACGGCGCGTCCGGCGACGCCTCGGTCACGGCGACCTGCTCCTGGGTGGGCTGCGGAAGACCCAATGACTGTGCGAGATCGATTGCGGAATAACGCTGTTCGGCGATCACAACCGGCCCCCTTCAGGGTGCAGCGGGCAGCTGTTGAGCACCGGGCAGGTGCGACACCGCTTGTTGATCTGAGCGGTGAAGGTGGCAGCCGACATACCGTCGGCGGTCTCGGCGAGCAGGTCGTATGCCCAGCGCGGGTCCTCCTGATCGGCCAACGGTGCCTGGACCTGCGTGTCGGCACTCTTGCCGCCGGCCTTGCCCACCTGAACCAATGCCGCGCCGCCGGAGACATTGCCCTCCTTGAACCCGCCCTCGGCGACGGCCACCTGGTAGGTGCCCAGCTGCGGGTTGGCCGGCAGGTCGGCGGCGGACGGCTTGGACGCACCGGTCTTGAGGTCGATGATCCGCAGCTCCTCCGCACGCCGCTCGAGCCGGTCGACCCGACCGGTGAGACGTGCTCGGCCGACGAGCACCGAGAAGTCGATCTCGACTCCCACCGGTTGCCAGCCCTGCGCCTTCGCCTCGTCGAGGTAGCCGACCAGGCGCTGCAGCATCTGGTGCGCCGTCACGCGCTTCTGCGCCGAGACCCAGGTGTCGCCGAGTCCGAGTCGCGCCCAGCGCTCATCGAGAGCTGCGGCCATGGCGTCGGGGTCGGAGTCGGCGAACTCCTGGGCGACCTCGTGCACCAACGTGCCGAGTGCCGCGGCACCCACATCCGGGCCGTCGCCGCCTGCCGTCGTCAGCAGCCAGTTGAGCGAGCAGTTGCCGAAGCTCTCGACCCGTGAGGGCGACACCTGAACCAGTTGGTCGGGCGCGCGCAGCGGGCGGTCGTCGGTGATCTCGCGCAACGCCCACCACTGGCGGGGGTCGGCGCCGCGAACCCCCGCACCGGCCAGCCTGGCCAGTTGCCCGGCAGCCTGGGAACGCGTGTCATCGTCACCGACGGCAAGCTCGCGACGCAGCTCGGCCACCACCGCCGACAACGTCGTCGGCCGGGCGACCTCGGTGAAGTCGCGCAACGCATCCGGGTCGTCGGCGACGTCCAGCGGGTCCACGACATCGAGGTATGGCGAGGGTTGTTCGTCCTCGTTGCGCACCGCCGTGACCAGCAGCCGCTCGCTCGCGCGGCTGACTGCAACGAGGAACTGGCGGGTTTCGTCATACCGAACGGCGGTCTGGGCCGCGCGCCACGAGTCGCCGCGCGCGGCCAGCACGTCGACCAGCCGTTCGGAGCCGAGCAGCGAGCCGCGCAGTCGCAGGTCGGGCCAGACGCCCTCCTGCACTCCCGCAACCACGACGAACTGCCACTCGCGGCCGGCCGCGGCCTGCGGTGTCAGCAGCGCCACGGTCTCGTCGGCCGGAGCCGACGCGACCAGCCGGTCGCCCGGCACGTCCTGACCGCGCACGTGCTCCAGGAAGTCCAGCGGCGCCGCGCCGGGAAGCCGGTCGACATACGCGGCAGCATCCGAGAACAGCGCGACGATCGCGTCGAGGCGACTGTCGGCGCGCGTGCCCTCGCGACCGCCGGCGAGCGCCTTGGCCTGCCAGTCGGCGGCCAACCCGGCGGCCTCCCACATCGCCCACAGCACCGTCTCGGCGGTCGCGCCCGGTGCGAGCGCCGCCTCACGCCCCGCGCGTATGACGCCCGCGACCCGCACCGCGGGAGTGGCGACCGGCCCGAGCAGCTCCAGCCACGGCAACCCGACGACGGACGCCGCAAGCAATTCGTCGGACGACCGCGAACCGTCCGAGCCCAACTCCTCGGCGCGCAACGCGCGACGCAGACGTCGCAGCGCGACCGCGTCGGCACCACCGAGCGGCGAGGACAGCACGTCAGCGGCGGCCTCCGGGCTGATCGGGTCGGAGTCGTCGGCGAGCAGTTTGCCGACGGTCTCGAGCAATGCCAGGAACGGCCGAACTGCCGGCTCCTCGCGCAACGGCACGACCGTTGGCGGCGAATTGACCGGCACACCAGCGGTGTTCAGCGCTCGTCGCAGCGAACCGGCGCGGCCCTGTCCGCGCACGATGACCGCCATCTGCGACCAGGCCAGCCCGTCGAGCAGGTGCGCCCGCCGCAACTGCGCCGCGATGTGCGCGGCCTCCTGCGGCGCCGACCGCAGCAGCGCGACATCGAGCCGCCCGCCAGGTCTCGACGCCACCCGGCGGTGCTCGGCACCGGCGATCGCGCCGATGCGCTCGGCGACGCGCTCGGCAGCCGCACGCACCACGGCCGGTTGGCGGTGCCCGACAGGAAGCGTCGCGTGATCGACGGCACCGAAGTGGTCGCCCAGCGCACCGAACATCAGTGGATCAGCACCGCGGAAGCCCTGCACGGCGGCATCCGGGTCGCCGATCAGCACGACCTGGGTGTCCGGCGCGACGACCAAGCGCAGCAGGCGCGCGGCGGCTCGAGTGATCTCCTGCGCGTCATCGATGACCACGAGTCGGATGGCGCGCTGGACACGGTCACGCGCGTCGAGGTCGGCCTCCAGCAGGTCGGCGGCGGCGCTGAGGATCCACGCGGGGTCAAACGCGCCGGGCCGCGACAGTGCGGTCACCTGGTCGTATTCGTCGAGCACCCGCGCAGCGGCTTCCCACTCAGGATGCTCGTGCCGGCGACCCAACTCGGTCAGCTCCTGGGCGGTCAGTCCCCACTCGACCGCACGCATCAACAGATCACGCAACTCATTGCGAAAACCCCTGGTGGGCAACGCATTGTGCACGAACTCCGGCCACTGCGGCGGTATGCCGTCACCGGCTTCGTGACCGGCCAGCAACTCGCGCAGCACGACGTCCTGCTCGGGTCCGCTGAGCAGCCGAGGGGCAGGCTCGCCCTGCAACGCAGCGGCCTGGCGCAGGATGCCGAAGCCGAGCGCCTGGTGGGTCCTGGCCAGCGGCTCGGTGGAGGTGCGCTGCAGGCGTGCGGTCACCCGGTCCCGCAGGTCGGCCGCGGCGAGCCGGGTCGGCGCGAGCAGCAGACAAGCATCCGGGCGTATGCCGCGCTCCACCGCCGCCACGACGCACTCGACCGCGAGGGTCGTCTTGCCGCTGCCTGGCGCACCGATCACGACCTGGGCACGCTGGGTGCTGTCGCGCACCACCTGTTGCACCTCGTCGAGCACCGGCGGTCGCACCGCCAGGTCGGGCGATCGTCGTAGCTCCAGCACGCGACTCATCCCATCACGCGCGACCGACATACGCCCGCACGTCCACGACCGAGAGGAGCACCACGTGACCGAGAGGAGTACGAAATCCGGGCCGATCCATACTCCTCTCGGTCAGTCAGTACTCCTCTCGGTCAAGGGGTCGTCAGGTCGAAGCGCGCGCGGCGCAGGTCGACGCGGTCCAGGAAGACGCCCTTCAGCGGCGTGCCCTCCTCGCGATAGTGCGCGAGCGCCTCGTCCTCGTGTCCCTGCGGAGGCCGTCCGTCGGCGCGCAGCACCCGCCACCAGGTGACCATGGCGCCGTACTCCGACATCACCGCACCGACCTGTCGCGGTCCGGCACCGACGACCTTGCCGATGTCGCCATACGTGACGACCTTGCCCTCGGGGACGCTGTCGACGACCTCGAGCACCGCATCGGCCAGCTCGGGCAGTTCGTGGACCGTCATGTCAGTAGCGAGGGAGGGACGGGTCGATCTGATCGATCCAGGCGAGCACGCCCCCGTCGAGCGAACGCGCTCGCACGCCGGTCGCCGCTGCGACCAGCCGCACCGCCTCCGCCGACCGAGCGCCACTGCGGCAGTAGAAGACCGCGTCCTCGTCCAGGTCGGCAACCGCATCAAGCGAAGTGCCGTCGCGCAGGCCCTCAACCTCCACATGTATGCCGCCGCCGGGCAGCGACACGATGTCGCGTTCGGCCGGAGTGCGCACGTCGACCAACACCGGCACCCGTCCCGCGGCGATCAGGTCTGCCAGCTCGCGCACGCCAATCGTCGTCACCGGCTCCTGCGAGATCCCGCACGACACGTCTTCGTCCCGCAGCACAGTGATGCTCGGGTGGTCGCCGCACACCGCACACTCCGGGTCACGCGCGACCGGCACGGTCGCCCAGGTTCCGGCGAGCGCGTCGTGCACCTGGATCCGACCGGCCAACGGCTCGCCGATGCCCAGCACGAGCTTCACCGTCTCGGTGGCCTGGATCGAACCCATCACACCTGGCAGCGACCCCACCACGCCCGCCTCGGCGCACGACGGAACTGTCCCTGGCGGCGGCGCAGTCGGGAAAATGCAGCGATAGCAAGGGGCTTCGCCATACCCCCAGACTGTGACCTGTCCGTCGAACCGGTTGATCGACGACCACACCAGTGGGAGTCCGAGCAGCACACACGCGTCATTGACCAGGTAACGAGTGGCGAAGTTGTCGGTGGCGTCCACGATCACGTCGTGGTCTGCGAAGAGCGTCAATGCGTTGTCCGCGGTCAGTCGCTGCTCGACACCGACGACCTCGATGTCCGGGTTGAGCTCGGTGGCCGCGCGCACCGCCGAGTCGACCTTGGCGACGCCGACGTCCGCCGTGCGGTGGATGACCTGCCGGTGCAGGTTGCTCAACTCGACGATGTCGTCGTCGATGACGGTCAGCCGCCCGATGCCCGCGCCGGCGAGATACGAGACGACCGGGGCGGCGAGGCCACCTGCGCCGACCACCAGCACGCGGGCGGCGGCGAGCTTGCGCTGGCCTGCCACACCGACCTCCGGCAGCAACGTGTGCCGCGAGTATCGCTCGGCCTGGTTGCTGTCACTGGGCGTACTGCCGCGTAACCTTTGTGGGCAAGTCACATTGCCGAAGCCTAGTCTCGCTCTAGTATGCCGAGCGGAGGCGCCTTGTCGGGCGCTGATCAGAAAGGAACCTGGAGTGAGTGTTGCGGACGCGGGAGCCCGCGGAGGACGACTGCCACGCTCGGCTCGACGAGCCCAGCTTTTGGAGGCTGCGCAGTCGGTCTTCGCCGAGTCCGGCTACCACGCGGCGGCGATGGACGAGATCGCCGAACGGGCGCACGTCAGCAAACCTGTTCTCTACCAACACTTTCCAGGCAAGCTCGACCTCTACCTCGCATTGATCGAGCAGCACACTGCGGAGCTGCCCGAGCTGGTGCGCGCCGCGATGGCCTCGACCCAGGACAACCAGGAGCGCGTCGCCGCCGCGGTGCGGACCTTCTTCTCGTTCGTCGAGCGCGAGGACGCCGCCTTCCGGCTGGTGTTCGAATCCGACCTGCTCGGCGAGCCCGAGGTCGCCGGCCGCGTCGACAAAATGAGCGCCGAGTGCGCGGATGCCGTCGCGAAGGTCATCCAGGAGGACACCGACCTGCCGCCGGAGAAGTCCCTGCTGCTCGGTGTCGCAACGGTCGGTATGTCCCAGACCGTCGCCCGCTCGTGGATGCACCAGCGGACCGTGCCCCGCGAGGAGGCCGAGAATCTGGTCGCAAGCCTTGTATGGCGCGGCCTGGCCGGCTTCCCGCTGCACCCCGAGCAGCCCGACGCCTGACCGACCCACACTTCACCGAGTGACGCACTTGACGCCGAGTGACGCAGTTGCAAGTGCGTCACTCAGCGTCAACTACGTCAGTCGCGGCGGTGGCCTCGGGCGCGCCTGCACTCCCCACGTAGAGTGACGCCAATTGGTGAACCGCCCTACTCGATGCCTACTACAAGGGAGCTTGAACGTGGAGATCCGGATCGGTGTGCAGCACGTCGCACGCGAGGTCGTCCTGGAGTCCGAGCAGTCGCCGGACGAGGTCCAGAAGCTGGTCGAGACCGCTCTCGAGAAGGGCACCCCTCTGGTGCTGACCGACGAGCGCGGCCACAACGTCGTCATACCCGGGAACGTGCTGGGTTACATCGACATCGGCAGTGAGCAGCGCGGCCGCGTTGGTTTCGGAGGCTGAGTCTTTGGTCGCACTCCTCACGGACAACAACGACACGGGCCGGTCACCTCAACTGAGGTGACCGGCCCGTTGCCGTTGCGGTAACCGCGGATCACAGATCCGCGATGGCCTCCAGCGGCTTGGTGCGAGCGGCCCGGATCGCCGGCCACAGGGCGGCCAACACACCACACACACCGGCAGCCACCAGCGTGAAGAGCACGGTGCCCCAAGGCACGACCGGTTGTATGCCGGTCAGCCACTCCCGGAAGGTACGGACCAGACACCAGCCGATGACCACGCCCAGCACCATGCCGAGCAGCGCCCCGAAGATCGAGATCAGCACCGACTCCAGGTAGATCGTGCGCCGGACCTGCTTGCGCAACATCCCGACGGCCCGGAGCATCCCGATCTCGCGCTTGCGTTCGACGACCGACAGCGCCAGCGTGTTGATGATGCCGAGGACCGCGATCACCAGCGCCAGGCCGAGCATGCCGTAGAGCACCACCAGCATCTGGTTGATCTGCTGCGCTGAGGAGTTGGCGAACTGCTCCTTCGTCTGCACCTTCACCGTCAGGTAGGAGCCCGTCGCATCCTCGACGCGCTGTTGCACGGCGGCAGTGTCCGCCCCGTTCTTGACCAGGACGAGGTCGACGAAGTCGGCGCGCAGGCTTGGCGGCGTGAGCGTCTCGAACGCACCGTTGCCAAGTTGCCACGGATCCATCAACGCCGAACTCTTATAGATACCAACGACGTTCACCTGGGCGCTCTGACCGAACTTGCTCTTGAAAGTGAGCGTCTGGCCGACGGTCCAGTGGTGCGTCTTGGCGTATTTGTCGGAGACCAGCAGACCGTTGGGCGGCAATTTCGCGACGCCCTCGACCATCGTGATGCTCGCTGCTCTCGTCAGATCGCCGCTCGGCGCATTTCCGCTGATGTCCTTGCCGTTCACGGTTGCCGACACGGCATGGATCGAGACGACCTGGTCCACACCGTCGACCTTCTTGATCGCCGCACTGACGGCGGGCGGGAGTGCGCCCCTGCCGCTGGTGCCGGACACGATGATCGGAGCCCGGACCTGGCTGTTGACGGCGTCGTTGATCGTCGCCTTGAACGACGCACCGAGCGTGCCGATGATCGCCACGAGCATCAGGCCGAGCGTCAGCGCGAAGGCCGTCGCGGCCGTCCGCCGCGGATTGCGTATGGCGTTGGTGCGTGCCAGCTGTCCGAGCTTTCCGAACGGCTTGGCGAGCACCAGGCCGAGCGCGCCGACCACCGGTCGCGCCAGGGCCGGCGCCCCACACACCACCGCGATGATCGTCAGGATGGCACCGAGGCCGACCATGCCGGCCGCGCCACCACCCTTGCCACTGCCACCGATCGCCAACGCGACGACGGCGAGCACAGCGAGCACAGCCGCGATGAGAGTGCGAACTCGCAGCGAGGACGCACCGTCGGTCTGGCTCTCGCGCATGGCCTCCACCGGTGCGACACGCGACGCACGACGGGCCGGAGCCAGGGCACTGACCGTCGTGACGACGACACCGACCAGGATGCACGCGATGATCGGCCCGGCACCGACGACCAGCGAGCCACTGGGCAGCCCGGTGCCGGTGCTGGACAAGAGGGCTTGCAGCCCTGCGGCGAGTCCGGTGCCGACCGCAAGCCCGATGATCGAGCCGATCAAACCGACCACGATCGCTTCGAGCATCACCGAACGCATCACCTGGCCACGCCCCGCGCCGATGGCACGCAGCAACGCCAGCTCGCGGACCCGCTGAGCGACGATCATCGAAAAGGTGTTGTAGATGATGAACGTGCCGACGATCAGGCCGATCGCCGCGAAGGCCAGCAGGATGTAGTTGAAGATCTGCAGGAACGAGTTGATGGCGTCCTTGTTCTCCTTGCGCACCTCGGCGCCGGTCTGCACCTTGTAACCGGGGAACTCCTTGTTGATCCGCTGCTTCAGCGTGTCGGCGGAGACCCCTTTGACCGCACCGAGTTGCACCATCGAGGCGTGCGATCCGTCGGTGAACAGTCTCTTGGCGGTCGCCGTGTCGAAGTCCATCTCGGTGTAACCGGACGTGTCTCCGGCCATGTCCACCAAGCCGACGATCGTGACGTCGAAGGGCTTGGCATCACCCGTCGAGACGACCACCTTCGTCTGCGATCCAACCTTGAGGTCCGCGCGCTTCGCAGCGCTCTTGTTGAGCACCGCCTCGTGCGGCCCGTGCGGCGCCCTGCCACCGGGCAGGATCGTCGCGCTACCGGGGTCGAGCGCCTGGTCCTTGGGGACCCAGTTGGCGCCCATCGAAGGGGCACCCCGGTCTGCAGCGCCTTGCCCTTGGAATTGGCGATCGTCATCATCGACTGGTAACCCGGAACGACTCGGGCGACGCCGAGCGTGGACTTGTCCCGCTGGATCTGTTGTATGACGGAGTCCGGCACACCGAGACTCTCGAGCCCGCCATACGCGTTGGTGGCGGACGTCTTCGGGCTGATCTGGGTGTCGACGCCGATGGCGACCTTGTCGAAGATGCCGTTGAAGGCGTTGCTCATCGTCGAGGTGAAGATGAGGGCGCCGGCGATGAACGACGTGCCGAGCACGACGGACAAGACGGTGAGGATCAGGCGCAATTTGTGCGCCGCGAGATTTCGCAAGGAGACCTTGCGCATCGTGGATGCCATGTCGATCAGTCCCGGCCCGCGGCCGGCGACTGCGTCTCGGACGACTGCTCCGGCACCTGAGTCGGCGGGTGCTCGTCGAGGTGCTTCATGTATTCGTAGATGTCGTCGGTCGACAGGCCACGCTGGTCGTTCACGATCTGCCCATCGGCCAGGAAGATCACCCGGTCGGCGTATGACGCGGCCCGTGGGTCGTGCGTCACGACGACAACGGTCTGGCCGAAGTCGTCGACCGTTGCGCGCAGGATCGACAGCACCTCGGCCGAGGACCTGGAGTCCAGGTTGCCGGTCGGCTCGTCACCGAAGATGATCTGCGGGCGCGCGACCAGGGCACGCGCACACGCGACACGCTGCACCTGGCCACCGGACAACTCACTGGGACGGTGTCCGAGGCGGTCGGCGAGACCGAGGCGGTCGACAACCGCCTGCATCCAGTCCTTGTCGACCTTCTTGCCCGCGATGTCCAGCGGCAGCGTGATGTTCTCGCGCGCGGTCAACGTCGGCACGAGGTTGAACGACTGGAAGACGAAGCCGACCAGGTCACGACGCAGCTTGGTCATCTGCTTGTCGTTCAGGCCGTTCAGCGGGATCGGGCCGATCTGCACATTGCCAGAGCTCGCGGTGTCGAGCCCGGCGAGGCAGTGCATCAGCGTCGACTTGCCCGAGCCGGACGGCCCCATGATCGCGGTGAACTCCCCCGCCGCGAACTCGACCGAAACCTCGCGCAACGCGTGCACGACGGTCTCGCCCTTGCCGTAGGTTTTCGCCAGCTTGTATGCCGCGGCGGCCGGCGGCGCTTGCGCTTCGAGCGCCACCTCTGGGGCGGCTGCTGGGTTGGTCATGTGGTTCCTCCCGAGAATCATGAAGTGTGCTGCAGTGTCGACAACGACTATTCCCCCGACCCTGATCCGACCGCTATGCGGTTCAACCCTGATCGTTCCCGGGTAAACCCTGACTCATCGCCGTGATCCGCGGCAAACAGTTTTCAGGGTCAAGCCGACCGTCATACCAGCGTTGCACTCGCCGGTGACAGCCACGACGACGCCAGACATTTACCGAACAGATACACGGCGCGCCCACATCAACCATTGCAGGTTCTCCCAGGGTGTAGGAAGGTCAGCCTTCAGGGTCCGTCTCCCGACAGGACCGCGACCAGAAAGAGAGAAGCACATGATCGGCGCAATCATCGGGGCCATCATCCTCGGGGCCATCATCGGCGTGCTCGCCCGGTTGGTACTGCCGGGCAAGCAGAACCTGTCGATGATGATGACCATCGGCATCGGCATCGTGTCCTCGTTCATCGCAACCCTGATCGTCGGCATGATCGGCTACCGAGGCAACGGTGGGATCAAGTGGATCCCGCTCATCGTCGGCGTCATCGTGGCCTGCATCGCGATCACGATCTACGGCAACATGACGGCCAAGAAGCAAGTCGCCCGCTGACCCAACCGCACGAAGAAATGCCCCGCAACCACACAGGTTGCGGGGCATTTTCGGGTATGGCGAAACCCCTACGCGGACAGGCCGAGCGCCTCCATCCGCGCGGTATGTGCGTCGGTGAGCCGGGTGAACATGTGCATCCAGTCGCGCAGGTCGAGGCCGTAACCGGACCCGGTGTCGACCAGCAGCCCCATCAAGTCGTCGTTCTCTGCGGCCACGCGCTGCGCCTGCGACAGAGCCTCGCCGATCAGCCGGCGGCCGAACAGGGCGAGCCGCCCCGCGACCTTGTCGTCGGCGGCGATCGCCCGGCGCAACTCCCCTGCGGCGAACTCAACCTGACCGGCGTCCTCCAGCGCCTCACGCGTCAGCCGGCGCGTCTCGGGGTCGACGAGTTCGGAGACCTCGCGATAGAAGTCGTTCGCGATCGAGTTGCCGGCGTAGACCTTCATCAGCGCCTCGACCCAGTCGGCGGGTGTTGCCCGCCGGTGCCAGTCGTCGACCGCTCGGGTGAACGGTGCCATCGTCTGGTGCGGGTCGGCTCCGAGCTCCTCGATCCGCGTTGCGAGTCGCTCGTAGTGTGCGAACTCCTGGGTCGCGACCTTCGCCAATGTCACCTTGTCCTGCGACGACGACGCGAACCCGGCCTCCTGCGCGATGGTGAGGAAGCCGACCAGCTCGCCATACGCCAGCACACCGAGGAGTGCGATGACACCGCGCCGATAGCCCGGCTCCGCAAGATCCTGCTCGACACGTACGGGCCGGTCGCGGGCGTCATCGGTCATGCCCAGATCGTAGCTGGCGAGGTATGACGCCCCAGCAAGGTACAATTTGCCACGACGGGTGGTGCTTAGCACGCCCGTCACGTACGAGCACAACCGGTTCACCCAGGTGCCCGGTCGGTCACGAAGACACAGCTGCGGGGTTGCCCGCTACCCGAAAAATTCCGATCGGCTCCGCTACACCGCGCGAAGCGATGCTCGCGCCGGCGCGACCCTTGCAAGGTCACCGCCCGGCGCTGGAGGCGACGCAAGCCGATCACAGGAAGATTTCATCACCCGTCATGACCGACGAAACCACCATCACCCAGCCCGACGAGACCGCGCCGGCACAGCCCGACGAGGCCACGCCCACCCAGACGTTCGCTGACTTCGGGGTGCACCCCGACATCGTCGCCGCGCTCTCCGAGGCGGGCATCACCACACCGTTCCCGATCCAGGCGATGACGCTGCCCGTGGCCATGTCCGGCCACGACATCATCGGCCAGGCCAAGACAGGCACCGGCAAGACGCTCGGCTTCGCCGTCCCGATGCTGCAGCAGACCATCGGCCCGAACGACGACGGGTTCGAGCAGTCGATCGCCCCCGGCAAGCCGCAGGCACTGGCCGTCGCGCCGACCCGCGAGCTCGCGGTGCAGGTCGCCGGCGACTTGCAGACCGCGGCCAAGCGCCGCGGCATCCGCGTCGCCACGATCTATGGCGGTCGAGCCTTCGAGCCGCAGATCGACCAGCTGAAGAAGGGCGTCGAGATCGTCGTCGGCACCCCGGGCCGGCTGATCGACCTCGCCGGCCAGGGTCACCTCGACCTGAGTCACGTGCGCAGTGTCGTGCTCGACGAGGCCGATGAGATGCTCGACCTCGGCTTCCTGCCCGACGTCGAGAAGCTGCTGGCGATGACGCCGGCTTCGCGCCAGACGATGCTCTTCTCGGCAACCATGCCCGGCGCCGTCGTGTCGCTGGCACGCCGTTACATGACCCAGCCCACCCACATCCGGGCGATGAGTGAGGACGGCGACGACCGCCAGACGGTCGCCGCGACGGAGCAGTTCGTCTACCGCGCACACGCCATGGACAAAGTCGAGATGGTCGCGCGCCTCTTGCAGGCAGAGGGTCGCGGCCTGACGGTCGTGTTCACCCGCACCAAGCGCACCGCCGCGAAGGTCAGCGACGAGCTGACCTCCCGTGGTTTCGCAGCCGCGGCCCTGCACGGCGACCTCGGCCAGGGCGCTCGTGAGCAGGCGCTGCGCGCCTTCCGCACCGGCAAGGTCGACACCCTGGTCGCCACCGATGTCGCAGCCCGCGGCATCGACGTCGAGAACGTCACCCACGTCGTCAACTACCAGTGCCCCGAAGACGAGAAGACCTACGTCCACCGCATCGGCCGCACCGGCCGCGCCGGCAACACCGGCATCGCCGTCACCTTCGTCGACTGGGACGACCTGGGCCGCTGGGGCCTGATCAACAAGGCGCTCGACCTGGGCATCCCGCAGCCTCCGGAGACCTACTCCTCCTCCGACCACCTCTTCACCGACCTCAACATCCCGACCTCGGCAACCGGCGAGTTGCCCCGCGCCCAACGCACCCGCGCGGGCCTTCGGGCCGAGCGGGTCGAGGACCTCGGCGAGACCGGTAAGCAGCACGGCGGCCGTGACAGCAGTCGCGACGGTGGCCGTGTTGGCACCCGACCGCGCAAGCCGTCCGGTCGCAACGCCGACGCCGAGGGCAGCCGCGACAACAGCACACCGCGTCGACGCCGTCGTACCCAACGCGGTGGGTCCGCGGGCCGGGCATCCGCCGAGCAGGGCTGATCCGGGCCCGTGGCCGGAGCGCGGTTCAGTCCGCCATACGTCGACCGGCTTCGGGCGGCCGACCGATGGCTGCGCACCTCTGATCGGGATGCTCACGCGGTGCGCTACGCCGTGTGCCGGACCACGATCTCGGCGTTGACCCGGGTCGACAGCTTCTATATCGGGTTCTTCCGGGAAGAGGACACCGTCTTCATCCCCTACATCTACGACCACGATCAGTTCCTGCGACCGAACATCGGGCGCTACAGCAAGCACGGCGTTTCGCATTGGATCCGTAGCAGCAAGCAGCCCTACGCCTACCGGGATGACGGCGGACGCCGGCTGACGAACGCCATGCCGTTCGGCGACATCAGCGAGGTGTCACTGGACGCGATGGCCGTACCGCTGATCGACCCAGTGACCGGTGAGGTCGCCGGCTTGATGAGTGCTCAGAGCCTGGAACCCCACGTGTATGACGACGAGGCGATCCGTGCCCTGGAGTGGCTCGGCCGCGCGCTGATGCACTCCTTCGCCCGGGACACCGCTGCGCAGGACGAGCTCGACCTCCACACGATCTACCCCGAGCTGGACACCAGCAACATGCGCGACGAAACGGACCTGATCGATGCGGTAAGTTCACGGGTCAACCGGCTGCACCGGCAGATCAGGGAACTTGCCGAGCTCGCGTCTCCGTCCGGTGGCCCGGTGGCCGAGGCCGCCCACGCACTGCAGCAGCTGTCAGAGACGACATTGGTCGAAATAGGTGATCTCTTCGGGGCTTTCACGGGAGCCGGCCAGGACCCGGACGCTCCCGACCCGGCGGCCGAGCTGACCGCTCGGGAGCGCGAGATCGCCCAACTGATCGCCCGCGACGGCGTCAGCAACGCCGACCTCGCGCGGCAGTTGCACATCTCGGAGAAGACCGTCAAAACGCATGTCGGCAATGTGCTGCGCAAGCTCGGAGTCGCCCAGCGCGCAGGCATCGAGCTGGTCCTCAGCACACCCCCGAGGGGTGGCTCCTACTCCTAGGGCCTAGGCCCGGGCTGTGCAAAGTTCATACCGAGTCGCATAGCTTGGCTCGGCCCGATCGGACACGATGGACAAAGCTCGTTCGCAAGACTGGGGGAGCGGACGACGGTCCAGGGAGAGATCGCCGGCACATTCGGGGATGTGCCGGCGATCTTTTTATCCCCACTGCGGTGTGTCGCGAGGCCCTCACCCTCGAGGGCAGCACTTTCAGGGCCGGATCGGCCCGCTACCGGAAGTCGCCTGCTCGACCAGCTGCTCCAACACCTCCGGCGAGGTCAGGTTCTCGCCGAGTTGGTTCCGCTTACCCGTGCCGTGATAGTCACTGGACCCGGTCACGAGCAGGCCGAGCCGCTCGGCCAGCTGCAGGCCCTGCCCGATCGCCTCGTCGGTGTGATCGCGGTGGTAGATCTCCAGACCGGCGAGCCCGGCGTCCGCCATACCCTCGATCACGTCGGGTCCCACGGTGCGCCCGCGCGCGGCCGCGAACGGGTGCGCCATCACCGGCACTCCCCCGGCGCCGCGCACCAGCCGGGTCGCGACCGACGGATGCGGCGCGTAGTGCGACACGTGGTACTTCGAGCCCGAGGCGAGGTATGCCGTAAAGGCTTCGTCCCGTGACGCGACGACCCCGGCGGCCACCAGCGCGTCTGCGATGTGCGGGCGGCCGATCGTGGTGTCCGCGCCGAACTGGTCCTGCACCTGCTGCCAGGTCAGGCCCGTGTCCGGAGCGAGTCTCTCGACCATCCGCTCGGCACGGCTGCGGCGGGATGCGCGCGCGCGTTCCAGCTCACGCAGCAACGGAGCGTCGAGCGGGTCGATGAAGTAGCCGAGCAGGTGAATGCTGATGCCGTCATACGCGCAGGAGATCTCGATACCCGGCACGAGCGTGACGCCCGTCTCGGCGACGGCCCGTGCCGCCTGCCCCCAACCGCGGGTCGTGTCGTGGTCGGTCAGCGCGACGACGTCAAGCCCGGCCTTCGCTGCCGACCGCATGACCTCCGCGGGGGTCTCGGTGCCGTCGCTCTGAGTGGAATGGCTATGCAGGTCAATGCGCACGGAGGCTCACTCCGCGTTCGCGTTGCGAGTCGCAAGCTCCCTGCAACGCGGCCCCATCCCGAGCCTCCGATGCCTGTACCCAATGAACTTCATGCGCTGACTGTAACTGTCCGAGCAGCATCGCCGCGCGTCCGTATCCGCGTCTACGCCACACCAGCGTGTCCCGGCTGACAAGCTGGACCCCATGCCCGATGCCCGGTCCGCACCCGCCCCGCCTCGCCTGGCCGCGCTGCGTCCGAAGTCGGTCGTGAGCGCCATACGGCTGATGTATGCCGGAGTGCTGCTCGCCCTCATCGGGGTCCTGGTCAACGCCCTGTCGCGCGGCGCCATCACCAGCGCCCTGCAGCACACGAACGAGTCGCGGTCGGCCGGCGACCGGCTGACGGCCGGCGAGCTGAAGCACGCGGCCGATCTGACCTACGACGGGTTCCTGACCATGTCGGTCGTGGCGACCGTCGTCTGGCTGGTGATGGCCATCGCCAACAGTCGAGGACTGGGCTGGGCACGGATCGTCGCGACGGTCCTGGTTGTGATGAACCTCCTGCTCACCATCGGTATGGCGACTCGAGGCACCACCGCCGCCACGATCGCCGAGGTGCCGACGCTGCTGGTCGGCGCCGCTGCAGCGTGGTTGCTGTGGCAACCGCCCAGCACGACCTTCTTCGAACGCTGTGCCGCGCTGCGCGCGCACGGCAGCTAGCACGCACCCCCGGGCGCCGGCTGACGATTCGCCGGGAACTGCCTGGGTCGTGTTATCTTGGTGGTCGATTTACTGCTCGGGACGCGCTGTCGATCGTTTGGATAAACTGCATTGAAAACCGTCACCCTGGCGCCATATTCTGATGAGAATGGCAACCGTATCGAATTCACCGGTACCCCAACGGAATCAATACACATTACCTTTCGCGGTAAAAACAATCTCGCCCGCATTCACTCCGAAGCCAAAGCCTCGAAGTTACGCATAGATTTCAACGGGAACAACGGGACATTCCTACTCGGTTCCAACCGGCACAAGCGCACCTTCTCCGGCAACGTGCGCGTCGGACAGGACGCCGAGGTACGGATCGGGGACGAGGTCTCCGCAACATCGTCGGTCCTCATCTCCGCGGTCGAAGGCGTTTCGGTCGATATCGGCGACGACGTGATGTTTGCCAGCCGGAACGAAGTCCGGGCCGATGACGGCCACCCGATTTTCGACGTCCGCACCGGCAAGCGGGTCAATGATGCACAGTCGATCAAGATCGGACAGCACACCTGGATCGGGGCCGGCGCCATCATTCTCGCTGGCACCAAGATCGGTCAGGGATCGGTCATCGGAATAGGCAGCATCGTCACGCGAGACATCCCGAACAATTCAATTGCAGTCGGCTCCCCGGCACAGGTCGTCCGCACGGACATCGCCTGGGAGCGCCCACATCTCGGCTTGGTCCGACCGTTCTACAAGCCTGATGCGTCGACTGTGGAAAAGTCTCCTTACTGGCATCTCACGGCGGACGACGACACCGTGCCGAAGGTCGCTCCGGCTGCTGCGTCGGGCAGCCAGAAGTTATCTGTACCCCGTGCCGCCGCGACCCGTCGGCTCCGGCAGGCAGCGCGCCGGGGCCGTACCGCGTGGCGCAGGCGGCCGTTCCGTTAGTCCGGAACTACGTCGCTAGCCGGTGGCCCGCACACCGGCTGCTTGCTGCTTCGCAGCCTCTTCGGCCTGCCGCCGCTGATCCTCACGCCGCCGCGCGGCCTTCTGCGGGTCGTGTTTCTCCTCGTAGGCGTCGAGCACCTCGTCGGTGGCGCCGTCCATGACCAGCTGACCCTTCTCGAGCCAGATCGCGCGGTTGCAGGTCTCCCGCACGACGCCGAGACTGTGGCTGACCAGGAACACCGTGCCGGCCTGGTCGCGCAGTTCCTTGATCCGGCGCTCGCTGCGCCGGCGGAACTCCGCGTCGCCGGTGGCGAGCGCCTCGTCGATCATCAGGATGTCATGGGCCTTGCTCGCCGCTATCGCAAAACGCAAACGAGCACCCATCCCGCTCGAATACGCGTTCATCGGCAACGCGATGAACTCACCGATGCCGGCGAACTCGCAAATGTCATCGAAGCTCGCCGCCACCTCTTCCGGCGTCATACCCATCGCCAGACCGCCCAGGGTGATGTTGCGCTCGCCGCTCATCGTCGAGATCAGCGCCGCGTTGACACCGAGCAGGGCTGGGTCTCCCCGGGTGTATACGGCGCCGGCGGAGGGGGTCAACAGCCCCGCGATACCCCGCAGCAGCGTCGACTTGCCCGACCCGTTCGGACCGATGAGGCCAATGGCGTCACCTTCCCAGGCAGTGAAGGAGACCCCGCGCACCGCGTGCACCTCACGCAGCCCCGGCGTCGACTGGCGCATGATCGTGCGCGCCAGCGCGGCGGCACCGCCGCGCTTGGCGTATCGACCGGAGATCTTGTAGGTCAGATGGACATCGTCCGCGATCACCGTCGGCGTTCGGCCCTCGGCTGAATCAGTCACGACCGTATTGCTCCTCTGCCTTCCAGAAGAATACGTAACCGCCCCCGGCCACGACGACCGTCCAACCGAGCGCAATGAGCCACTCGTTCACCGACGCAGCTGGCGCAGATTTCAGGAGTGCACCGCGGTAGAGATACATGAACTCCGCTGCCGGGTTCGCGTTCAACAGGTTGCCGACCAGCGGATTCATGTGTGCCGTCATCTGGTTGATGCTGAACATGACGCCGGAGGTATAGAGCCACACGCGCAGGATGAACGGCAGCATCTGCGACACGTCCGGCACCTTCGCACCGATTCGCGCGAAGATGAACGCCAGCCCGACACAGAAACATGACTGCATCGCCAGTGCCGGAATCACCAAGAGCCAATGCAGACGGATCGGCTCACCGGTGATCAGCACGATCGGCACCAGCACGACCAACGACATGAGCATCTGTTCGAGCGCGACCACAGTCGCCGAGACCGGAAACACCGCGCGCGGAAAATGCAGCGTGCGAACCAGGGAGATGTTCGACTGCAGTGACCTCGCGCCGGAGTTCAGGCTGGACTGGATGAACTGGAAGACGAAGATACCGACCACCAGGAAGCCGATGTAGTTCGAGACTCCCCGTCGGGTGTTGAGCAACAGTCCGAAGATGAAGAAGTAGACACCCGCATTGAGCAACGGGGTCAACACCTGCCAGGCCTGGCCGAGCACGCTCTTGGAATACCCGGAGGCGTTGGTCGCCCGGGAGAACTCGACGATGAAGTAACGCCTGGCCCACAGCTCACGCGTGTATTCGGCCAGCGGTGCGCGAGCGCCCGCGCGCTTGAGGCCGAACCGATCGACCAGCGCCCGCACCTCCTGGCCGGACGGCTGGACGCCCTCCGGGGTCTTGGATGTCTGCGCCGACTGTGTCACGACGTGCAGGATACGGCATCCACCACGCCTTTCCATCCTCGTGGCGGCCCGCCCGACCACCACTCTGGGCGCGCTTTCGCCGACCTGCGCCAGCTGACGGCCAGGAGCCAGTTTCCTGAGAACAACCTCCGAATTCCCTGAAGGGCACACTCGATTTCGGCGCCTACGATGTGCCCGATCTGAGGGCGCACGCAGAAGGGGCAGCGCTCTCGCAGTTGGTAGATCGGGCCCACCTGGCGTTGCACAGGTGCCCGCCAAGGAGGCTTTCATGCAAGAACCAGGCCGCAGTCTCACCCTGTTCCGCCGGGGTAGGCAGAGGTGAGTGTCTTGCGTATGCCGTCCGCGCAACTTGCCGAGCCCCAGCGGCGCGCGAGCCTGATCGGTCTCCTGCGCCGCTGGATGATCCGGTTGGCGATCGTGGTCGTGGCGCTGGCGGTCGTCTACGTCCTCTTCCAGGTGGTGGTGCGCATCGCCACCACCTACCTGTGGTTCGACTCCATCAACGCCGGGTCGGTGTACTCCAAGGAGATCTGGGCCAAGGTCGGGCTGTTCACGGTCTTCGGGCTGATCGCCGGCGTCATCGGCGGCGCGACCATCATGGCCGTGCGCCGGGCGGGACCTCGGCTGGCGATCAACCCCGAGGACGACATCTTCCGTTCGGGCTTCCGACACATCGAGCCGCACATCAAGTGGCTGATCGTGCTCGTGGCGGTAGTGGTCCCCGCTGTGCGGATCGGCGAACGCGCCGCTGCACAGTGGCAGACCTACCTGCTGTGGAGTCACGCCACCTCATGGCACAAGAGCGACCCGTTGTTCCACAAGGACATCTCGTTCTATATCGAGGTTCTTCCGTTCCACATCGCCATCGACTCGCTGTTGTCGAGTGCGGTTCAGTACGGGCTGATCATCGCTGTCGTCTCCGGTTATTGGTATGGCGGATGGCGCCTGCGCGGTGGCCGGCAGAAGGTCACCCGGCCGTTCGTCATACTCCTGTCGTTGCTGTGCGCCGCCTACGTGTTGCTGAAGGCCGTCGGTTACTGGCTGGCTCGATACGCTGCGACCACCTCCGGCCAGGGCCCGGTGACCGGCGCCGGGTACACCGCCGTCCACGCACTCGTTCCGAGCAAGTACGTCATGGTCGTCATCGCTGTCCTGTGCGCCGCATCCCTGCTCGTCAACGGGTTCGTCCTGGGACGTGCCCGAATGCTCGTCGCCACGCTGGTCACGCTGCTCGTCGCCGCGTTGGTGGTCGGTGCAGGTTGGCCGAAGCTGGTCTACCGGCTCCGTGAAGCGCCCAGCCAGGCGCAGGTCGACCTGCCGGAGATCGCCCAGAACCAGAAGGCCACGCTCGCGGCGTTCGGTCTCGACGGAGACGTCACGACCGTGCCTTACAACTCGTCGTCGAACACGACGAACCCCAAAACTCTGGTCGGCCTCGCGAACAAGACTGCGCAGATCCCTGTCCTCGACCCGAACAAGCTGTCCCCGACCTTCACGGTCAAACAGCAACTTCAGCCGTACTACCAGTTCAAGTCGACTCTCGACGTCGGTCACTACAACCTGCCCGGCGCGACCGGGCAGGACGTCGCGATCGCGACTCGTGAGCTGAACCTCTCCGGGATTCCCAGCAGCAGTTGGGTCAACAGCCACCTCGTCTACACCCACGGTTACGGAGTCGTGGCAGCCCCTCGGACCGGATGGACGCAGCGACGGAGAGCCCGGCGTTCCTGGACGGCGGCATGCCACCTTCCCAGGAGATCCCGGTCTCTCGGCCGCAGGTCTACTTCGGGCAGGGGTTCCCGTCCGGTTCGTACGCGATCGTGGGCCAACCTGCCGGAAGTCACCAGAACCTCGAATTCGACCACCCCGGTTCCAAGGGATCGGCCAGCTCCGCGCACACGACTTACGCCGGCAATGGCGGCATACCGATCGGGTCGACCCTGCGTCGGTTCCTGTTCGCGACGCAGTTGAAGAGCCCGAGCATCCTGTTCAGTTCCGAGCTGAACAGTGCGTCCCAGCTACTCGAGATTCGCAATCCACGAACTCGCGTCGCCAAGGTGGCGCCCTGGTTGACCCTCGACGGCGATGTCTATCCGGCAGTCGTCAACGGCAAGATCGACTGGGTCGTGGACGGTTACACCACTTCCAACAACTACCCGGACTCACAGCAGGTCAACCTCCATTCGGCGACGAACACCACGCTGACACAGGACGGTTCGTCGGTGTCGCAGTCGAGCACGGGTGTCAACTACTTGCACAACTCGGTGAAGGCCGTCGTCGACGCCTACACCGGAAAGGTCACGCTCTACGCGTGGAACCAGAAGCAGCAGCCCGATCCGTTGCTGAAGGCATGGGAGTCGGTCTTCCCCGGCCTGGTGAAGCCGCAGTCGAGCATCTCCTCGTCGTTGCTGGCGCAGTTGCGCTACCCGACCGACCTGTTCAACGTGCAGCGCACGCTGCTGGCGAAGTATCACGTCACTGGGCCGGAGGACTTCTACAGCGGAAACGACTTCTGGACCGTCCCGACCGACCCGACCGTCGCAGCCGCCAAGACGATCAACGGGGCGTCCTCGGCCGCGGCCACGCCGAACCAGCCGTCGCAGTACATCTCGATGTCCGCGAACGGCTTCGGCGCCGAGCGCTACGCATTGTCCAGTCCGATGGTCACCTACAACGGCCGCGACCTGGCCGCGTTCGTGTCGGTTGACGCGAAACCGGGACCCGACTACGGGAAGTTCACCGTGCTGTCGTTCCCCTCGGAAGGCGGCGGTGAATCACCGTCCCAGGTGCAGAACGACATCGAGTCGGACACCACGATCACCGAAGCACTGACGTTGCAACGTGGTGGCCAGTCCAACGTCGTGCTGGGCTCCCTCGAGGCGATACCGGTGGCCGGGAGGCTGCTGTATGTCGAGCCGGTCTACACGCAATCGACCGGCAGCCAGTCGTTCCCGATACTGCGTCACGTCATCGCGTTGTACGGCAACGGGGCGCCGTCCTTCGACAACAACCTGCAGGGAGCCCTGAAGACCGCGGTCACCTCGGCCGCGACGAGGGGCTGAATCCTCCGAACCGCAGACAGCTGTGCCCCGGCCGCTTCGGCCGGGGCACAGCTGTCTGTGTGGCACCGGGCTCCAGCCCGGTGCGGCGGGTCAGGACACGCCGACCCCGAGGTGCTGGAGGTTCGCCTCCAGGTAGGGGGTCAACGAGCGGGCATAGGTCGCGGTCATGTGGGATCCGTCGAAGTAGACCGTGACACCGCCGATGACCGCCGGGCAGGTCTTCGTGGTGCAGAAGTACTTGGTCATGTCGATGGTGTGCACACCTGGTACTCCTGCCGCGGCAGCGGTGAACGGGTAGTACCACTTCCAGGACGTGGGCGTGCCCGAGCACTTGTCGTTCGCGCCGGGGTGCTCGGCCAGGCAGTCCGGAATGGTCTGGACCGTCTTGCCCGGGTAGGGAAGGTCATGGATCAGGACGATCGGGGTACCGCCGGCCGACCACTTCTTCAGATAGGTGTGGAACCCGGCTTGCGCGACCTTCTCGCTCGAGGGCCAGTCGTTCTTGCCCAGTGATTGGACCGACTCCCGGTTGGAGCTGATGATCAGGTCGTACTGACCGTGCGCCGTCTGGTCCAGCACCCACTTGCCGTAGTTGTTGCAATTGGTGGTCATCGCCGTGGTCGGGAACTTCTGCAGCTCGTCGCTCGGCGCGCACTGTGAGATCAGGTAGGTCGTGATCGACCAGTTGTTCTGCTTGGCCATCTCCTGCAGGGCCGGGAGCCAATGACCCGCGTGCGAGTTGCCGACGAGAGCAACCTTGATCTTGCCGGAGCCGTAGTGGCAGATCTCCCGACCCGTGTATGGCGAGTCCGACCAGCAGTTGTCCTTGTATGCCGAAGGCTTGTCGTTCTTGGCGGCCGCTCCGGAAGGCACCGGTTTCACCGCCGGGTCCTGCGGGCACGCGGTGAACCCCTTCGCCATGGAGGCCGCACCGAAGCACGGGCCGGCGTTGGCCGCGGCCTTCGCCGCCGCCTGCTGCTCCGCGCGCAGCTGCGCGTTTCCCGACCACCACCAGCCGCCCGCGGCGAGCGCGAGCGCCACCATCGCCGCCACGCCGTAGCGGTAGGTGTTGCCCAGCACCTTCCGGGTGCGTTTCTGGCGGAACACGTCCTCGATGTACTTCTTGGACAGCGTCGCCAGCACGATCGACACGATCAGGATCCCGAACCTGTCGATCCGGCCGAGGTGTCCGCTCTTGTACGGCAAGAGGGCGATGAGCGGCCAGTGCACCAGATACAGGGAGTACGAAATGTCTCCGACGAACTGCGCCGGACGCAGCGCGAGAGCCTTCCCGGCCAGCGTCGATTCGGTCGGATGGAAGCAGAGCACGAGTGCGGTCCCGACGGTCGGCAGCAGGGCCGAGTAGCCGGGGAACGGCATACTGCCGACGTAGGTGAATCCGGTGACCAGAATCGCGGCGAGGCCCAGCCAGCACAGGCTCGTCCGCGCCCACAGCGGAAGCTTCTCGACGGCGACCGCCGGCAGGACCGCGACCAGCCCACCGAGGGCCAACTCCCAAATCCGCGTGGGGGTGACGAAATAGGCGCCGGCCGGGTTGACCGACGTGTACCAGACGGAGTAGGCCAAGGACCCAGCGAACACGACCCCGAGCACGGTCATCAACCGCGCGGTCACCCGGCCGGAGTCCTCGGCTGCCGCCGTCACCCGCCGATACGCCCACCAGATCGCCAGCGCCATGACGAACGGCCAGAAGATGTAGAACTGCTCCTCCACCGACAGGGACCAGTAGTGCTGCAGCGGGCTGGGCGCATTGTCCTCAGCGAGATAGTTGACGCTGTTGCCCGCGAGCACCCAGTTCTCGACATAGAAGATGCTCGCGATCGTCTCGCGGGCAGTGCCCGTCCACATCGTCGACGGTGCCACCGCGCGGGTAGCGACCGCGGTTGCCAGCAGCACCACCAACGCCGTAGGAACGAGACGTCGGATCCGCCGCGCCCAGAACTCCGCGAAACCCCGACCCGAGCTGGGTCGGGTCTTCAGCAACACCGCCGTCATCAGGAATCCGGAGATGACGAAGAACACGTCGACGCCGGCGAAGCCGCCGGTCAGCCGACCGGGCCAGATGTGGTAGATGACCACGAGCAGGACCGCGATCGCGCGCAGGCCCTGGATGTCGGAACGGAAGGCAATGGCGCTTCCGACGGTGCGCGTGTGCGGTGCAGGCGGCTTGGCGGTAGTCGTCACGGCGACCAACCATAAGTGCCGAAACTGAATACTTGTTAAGCGTGCGTTCTCCCGCTGAGGGTTGCGGACCCCCGTCAGGCGGTGCTCGCGATGGCAGGTCAGCACGTCTCGACCAGTTATCCTGACGCCTTGCCGTCATACTCACAGCCAGCCGAAAGTGATGAAAGTTGACACCGACTCCGAAGTTCAGCGTAGTGGTGCCGTTGTTCCGCACCGAGAAGTACCTGGGCGACCTGCTGGACTGCTTCGATTCACAGGTCCCTGACGACTACGCGTTGGAGTTCATCTTCGTCGACGACGGGTCGGACGACGCATCGGGTGCGATGGCCAAATCATGGCTGGACCGCTCGGCACACGCGGGGCAGGTGATCCGGCAGGACAACGGCGGTGTCTCTCGCGCCCGCAACACCGGCATCACCGCAGCAACCGGCGACTGGATCACCTTCCCGGACTCCGACGACCTGCTCAGCGACAACTACTTCGCCCAGGCCGCCAAAACCGTGCGCGGCGCCGCCGGTTCGGAAGCGGTGCTGCTCAGCGCCAACGTCTGGTACTACGACGAGGCGACCGGCAACCGGCGCGACCAGCACCACCTGCGGCACAAGTTCCGCGACAACTCGGCCACGGTGGACCTGGGTCTGCGGCCGACCTTCATCCAGACGCAGGCCGCCTCGGCCTTCTTCCGGCTGGACATCATCCGCGAGCACGAGGTCTCCTTCGTCGACGGGCTGCGGGTGGCCGAGGACGCGGTCTTCTCCGCCACTTACCTGCTGCATGCACCCAACAGCGTCGTGGCGCCGCTGAAGAAGTCGATCTACTACTACCGGCAGCGCAGTGACGCCACGTCCGCCGCCAACACCTACAAGACCAACCCCGACTTCTACTTCGGCCGTTTCGACCGCGGCTATCTCCCGCTGTTGGAGCTCGCGCAGTCCCAGGGCGGGGTGCCCAGGTGGCTGGAGTACCTCGTCCTCTACGACTTGGGCTGGTATCTCCCGCGCGAGATGGAGCGCGAGCGCAAGGCCATTCACCTCACCGACGACGAGAAGACTCGTGCCGTCCGGCTGCTTCAGGACGTGTTGCACCGGATCAGCGAGCCGGCCGTCGTCAACTACCGGCTGACTCGCATCTCGGGCGAAGTGCGTGCCCTCATGCTCACCCTCGGTGGTCGCCCGCTGCCGGACAACGGCATGGTCCGGGTGTCCAGGAACCTTCCCGGCGCGTTCGAGATCTGTTACCTCTACCAGGGTGACCTCCCGACCGAGTCCGTCGAGAGCACCGGCCGGGCCGTGACCCCCGTGGCCACGAAGACGCGCAAACTCGACTACCTCGGCCAGGACTTGTTGCACGAGCGCATCCTGCGGCTGCCCGCTCTGCCCGACATCAGCATCGTCCTGGACGGGAAGCCGCGACCACTGCAATACGGGCCCTATTACTTGGGGGTGTTCGAGGCCTCCTCCGCGCATTCGCAGATGACGGCTCCCACGAAGCCGAATCTCGTGCCCATGTGGCGACAGGTCGCGATCCGGGGCGCCGCCGAGGTGGTGTGCTACACCAAGGCTCCGATCAGGTCAGCACCCACCGTCGTGAAGAAGGGTGCGGCGCTGCGGAACAAGCGCTACAACGCGGCGATCCAGAACCTCGCCAGGACCCCACGGGTCGGCGGCAAGTACACCGACGCGTGGCTGATCATGGACCGCGTCGCCTCCGGGCACGACAACGGTGAATACCTCTACAACTACTTGCGCGCCGAGCGACCGAAGATCAACGCCTGGTTCGTGATCAAGAAGGACACTCCCGAGTGGGAGCGGCTGACCAACCTCGGGTTCCGGCTGATCGCCTACCGCAGCCTCGAGCACAAAATCGCCCTGCAGAAGGCGTCAGTCGTCGCATCGTCCCAGCTGGACGTGGAGATCGTCACACCCATCCCGAACACCTTGTACCCGCGCAAGCGGCGCCCTTGGCGGTTCGTCTACCTGCAGCACGGAGTGTTGCAGCACGAGTTGTCGCACTGGTTCAACAGCAAGGACATCGACCTGCTGACCACTGCCAGCGTCGACGAGCAGGAGTCGATCGTCGCGGACGACACGTCATACAAGCTGACGTCCGACAGCGTGGTGCTGACCGGTTTCCCCCGGCACGACGACATCGTCAAGAAGGCCGAAGGACACCCCTACGACGAGCGGTCGGTGGTGCTGATCGCCCCGACCTGGCGTCACTCGCTCTTCCTGCCCAAGTCGTCGTTCGCCGCTCGGCGCAAGCTGCGCGCACCGTTCCTGCAGACCGACTACGGCCGCAACTGGATGGGCCTACTGCGCCACCCGGAGTTGAAGCGACTCGTCGACGAAGAACACGCGCAGATCATCTACCTCCCACACCCGAACTTCCGCGGGAACACAGCCGACGTCAGCTACCCCGACTACGTCACCGTGATCGACGGGGCACCTGACATCCACGAACTGATGGCCAGTGCCCGGGTGACCGTGACCGACTACTCGTCGATCTTCTTCGACGCGGCCCTGGCCAAGTCGCGAGTCGTCTATTTCCAGTTCGACCAGGACGCGTTCCTCAATGGTTCGCACACGTACTTGCCGGGCTACTGGGACTACGACGAGCACGGCTTCGGTCCGGTCGCCACCGAGCTGTCCGACGCTGCACGCCTGACCACCGAGGCGTATGACGACAAGGCGTCGCAGTGGCCGGCCATCTACCAGGACCGGATCACCCGCACCCTCCCGCTGGCGGACGGCAAGTCGGCCGAGCGGATCACCCAGCTCATCGAGAACAAATTCCGGCGCTGAACCTCCATGGACCGCCGACGGTCCGAGAAAGTGAGACCCAGTTGAGCGGGGGCCGCCTGCAGTTCAGTGTCGTGGTGCCACTGTTCCGCACCGAGAAGTACCTCGCCGAATTGCTGGACTGCTTCGACGCGCAGCGACCCGGTGATTACGACCTGGAGTTCGTCTTCGTTGACGACGGGTCGGACGACGCCTCGGGCGACATCGCTCGAGCCTGGCTCGCCCGGGCGCCATACAGCGGACAGGTGATCCGGCAGGACAACGGTGGCGTCTCGCGCGCCCGCAACACCGGCATCACCGCAGCAACCGGTAACTGGATCACCTTCCCGGACTCCGACGACCTGCTCAGCGACAACTACTTCGACGAGGCCGCCAAGGCGGTAGGCGGTGCCGGGTCGGACGCGGTGCTACTCAGCGCCAACGTCTGGTCGTATGACGAAGGGTCCGGCGCCCGGCGAGACAACCACCACCTGAGGCACAAGTTCCGCGGCAACACCGCCACGGTCGACCTGCAGCAGCAGCCGACCTTCATCCAGACGCAGGCCGCCTCGGCCTTCTTCCGGCTGGACATCATCCGCGAGCACGACATCGCATTCGTCGACGGGCTGCGGGTGGCTGAGGACGCGGTGTTCACCGCCACCTACCTGCTGCACGCGCCCAACACCGTGGTGGCGCCGCTGCGGAAGTCGATCTACTACTACCGTCGCCGGCGGGACGCGACCTCGGCCAACGACCTGACCACGACGAACCCCGATTTCTACTTCGGCCGGTTCGACCGCGGGTACGTCCCGTTGTTGGAGCTCGCGCAGGCCCAGGGCGACGTGCCGACATGGCTGGAGTACCTCGTCCTCTACGACCTGAGCTGGTATCTCCCCCGCGAGATGGAGCGCGACCGCAAGGCCACCCACCTGACGCGCGACGAGAAGGCTCATGCGGTCCGGCTGTTGCAGGAGGTGTTGCACCGGATCAGCGAGCCGGCCGTCATCGGCTACCGGCTGACTCGCATCTCGGCCGAGGTACGTGCGCTCCTACTCACCCTGGGTGGCTACGCCCTGCCCGACGCGGGCCTGATCCGCGTGTCCGAACGCGGCGAGAACGTGTCCGAGGTCTGCTACTTCTACCAAGGCGACCTCCCGACCGAGTCGGTCGAGAGCGGCGGTGCCCCTGTCACCCCGATCGCCGTGAAGAGCCGCACGCTCGACTACCTCGGCCAGCAGCTGCTGCACGAGCGGATCCTCCGCCTGCCGAAGCTCTCCGACGCCCGACTGATCCTCGACGGCCAGGCTCACCCGCTGACGGTCGCCGACGACGATCCCGCGGCACCGGACACCAGTGATGTGCCGACCTGGAAACGGATCGCCAACCGCTTCGCCGCAGAGGTGGTGTGCTTCACCTTCGCTCCGATCAAGGCTCCAACCGCCGTCGAGCAGGCGGCCGCGCTGCGCAGACAGCGCTACCGCACGGCCCTTCGCACCCTGGCGCGGACGCCGCGCTTCGCGAAGAAGTTCGCCGATGCCTGGCTGGTGATGGACCGCCTGGACTCCGCCCATGACAACGGTGAATACCTCTACGACTACCTACGCTCCGAGCGACCGGACATCAACGCGTGGTTCGTGATCAAGAAGGACACCCCCGAATGGGAGCGCCTGCGGGAGCGCGGGTTCCGGCTCGTCGCCTTCCGCAGCCTCGAACACCAGGTCGCCCTCCAGAATGCAGCGGTCGTCGCGTCCTCCCAGCTCGACATGGAGGCCAGCCAGCCGATCGCACCGGACCTCTACCCGCGGAACACCCGGCCGTGGCGGTTCGTCTACCTACAGCACGGGGTCCTGCACCAGGACCTCTCGCACTGGTTCAACGGCAAGGACATCGACCTGCTGACCACTGCCGGCGTCGACGAACGCTCGACGATCGTCGCCGACGGCAGTTCGTACAAGCTGACCACCGACGACGTGGTGCTGACCGGTTTTCCTCGCCACGACGCCGTCGTGAAGGCGAGCGAACGCCACCCCTATGACGAGCGGTCGGTGCTGCTGATCGCCCCGACCTGGCGCAACAGCCTCTTCCTGCGCAAGGCCCCCTTCGCGGCCCGGCGCAAGCTGCGCACTCCGCTCTCGCAGACCGACTACGGTCGCGCCTGGATGGGGCTGTTACAAGCCCCCGCACTCCAGCGTCTCACCGACGAACAACACGCGCAGATCGTCTACCTGCCCCACCCGGAGTTCCGCGGCAACACTCCGGACCTCGACTTCCCCGATCACATCACCGTGCTCGACCAGGCCCCGGACATGCCCGAGCTGTTGGCCAGGGCACGCGTCGTGGTGACCGACTACTCATCGATCGCCTTCGACGCCGCGCTCGCCGGCTCCCGCATCGTCTACTTCCAGTTCGACCAGGACGCCTACGCCTCCGGCACCTCGCACACCCAGGTTGCCACCGAATGGGACTACGGCATGGACGGTTTCGGCCCGGTCACCACTGAGCCGGCTGACGTCATACGCCTGATTGCGGAGGCGTATGGCGACAAGTGGCCGGCCGTCTACCAGGACCGGATCCGACGCACCCTCCCCGTCACCGACGGCAAGGCTGCCGAGCGCATCACCCGGCTCATCGAGAGCAAGTTCGGGCGCTGACCCGGATCAGGACTGGCTCGGTGCCTTGGTGCCCGCTTCGGCTGCGGTCGGCAGCTTGCGGCGTACGTCGATCACCGCTCCGGTCAGCTCCGACGCCAGCACGGCCAGCGACGCCTCGGCGACCTCCTCGGCCGACAGCAGGGTGCCGGGCGGCTCTTCACCGAAGGCCGCCAACCGCATCGGCGTTGCCGCCCGCTCCGGGTTGATCACGTTGACCTTGATGTCGTCGGCCGCCCATTCCTCGGACAGTGCCTGTGTCAGGTTGACGACGGCCGCCTTGGTCGAGGAGTAGAGCGCGTAGTTCTCGCGACCTCGTGTGTATGACGAGGAGGTGAAGTTGAGCAGGTGACCGCCGGACTTCCTCAGGTAGGGGTAGGCGGCCCGGGCGACGTTGACCGGCGCCATGTAGTTGACGTCGATGACCTTGGCGACGTCCTCCGCAGTCGCGTCGGCCAGCCGACCCATCTGCAGCACGCCGGCAGTCAGCACGACGGCGTCGATCTGCCCGTGCTCCTGTGCGGTCTTCTCGAATGCGTCAGCGATCTGGGCGGCATCCTCGACGTGCAGCCCGGTGGTCGACCGGCCGTGGGCCACGACGGTCGCGCCGAGTCCGCGCGCCAACCGGTCGATTTCGGCGCCGATTCCGTAGCTACCACCAAGGATCATGATCGTCTTGCCGGTGAAGAACTCCCGCAGGTCACCCTCAGGCACCGGCGCGTCCTGGGTGCCCAGCTGGAAGAACTTGTCGACGATGTACATGTCGAGCGGGTAGGTGACCTTCATGTTCCGGTCGGACCCGAGGATGGTCTTGGTCCGGACGTCCGGCAGGTACTTCAGCACCACTCCGCAGTCGTCGGTCGCCGAGAAGTAGGGGTCCTCGGCGGCGAGCTCGTATGCCGAACGCAGCACCGACAGCTTGAAACCCTGCGGGGTCTGCCCGCGCCGCAGGAAACTGCGGTCCGGGATGTGGGTGATGATCTCTTCCTCGTCGACCGTGACGATGGTGTCCGCAGACGGGATGACCACGTCGACGGCGTTGTAGTTGTCCAGCGCCGTGGCGCAGTCCTTGAGGATCCGGCCGTCGACCAGGGGGCGGACCGCGTCGTGCAGGAGGATCTTGGCTTCTTCCTCGTCGATCGCGTTGAGCACCCGCATGGTGGTCTCGTTGCGGGTGGAACCGCCCTCGAGGATCCGGGACACCTTGGGGTACTTGTCCCCCAGGATCGTGGCGGTTTTCTCCGACCAGCCCGGGGTCACCATCACGATCATCTCGTCGATCACCGCGGAGTCGTGCAGCGCGGCGACGGTGTGCTCGAGGATGGTCTTACCGGAAACCTTGACCATCTGCTTGGGCACGCTCAGCCCGAGCCGGGCACCGACACCGCCGGCCAGTACAACGCCATACGTCTTCACGCGGTCACTTCCTCAATACGTCGTCGACACCGCAACGTCATACATCCCGGTGGTGGATCGCAAATGCTCAGCCCTGCTGCCGGGCCGGGCTCGGCGAGTTTAACAAAGGGTGAACAGCCCCTCAGCCGGCCGCAGCAACCGGCTCCGAACCGCCGGCGAGGACCGCCTTCGCCGAGTCCAGGAACAGCCGGACGCTGTCCCGCTCGTCCCCTAGGTAATAAGAACGCAGCTCATGACGGACCGCCTCCAGCGGGTCGGCATCCCCACCCATCAGCGGCGCCAGGCGCGCGGCGAGGTCGTCGTCGCCCAGGTCGATCAGGTAGGTGGCTCGTAGGACGGGGTACTCGTCGGCGTCAGCCAGCGCCTGCGTATTTGTCGGCAGGACGACCGCCATCGGCTTGCACGACGCGAGGTAGTCGGACGCGACGCTCGAGACATCGGTGACCAGAGCGTCGGATCGGTTGAAGTTGCCGATGATGCTCTCTTTGAGAGCCTGCGAGCTGGTCAGGTGCGCACACTCCGGGGTCCTGGCGGCTACCAGCATCGCGTTGATCCGGGCGATCGTCTGGGCGGCCTGGCGCTGACCCGCCGACAACGGGTGCGGACGGAAGATCACCCGCGCGCCGTCGTCGATCAGGGCGCGCACGATGCGTTCGCCGTGCTCCAACGAGCTCAGGCTCATCTCGCGCATCCCCGACTGCCAGGTGGGCGCGTAGAGCACCGTCCGTCGCCCGGGAGCCGGATCGACATTCTGCTCGACGACCTCCGCGACCTGCGGCCGGCCGACGATCACGCACTTCTCCTTCGGCATGAAGACCCCATGCCGGCCGAACCTGTCGATCGCCGCCGGTCCCGCGACAAAGTTGCGGTCGAACATGGCGAAGATCGGGTGGTAGCTGGCCGGCTTGTCCGAATCGCCGTGATTGAGGTGGACGTGGGTGCGGTCGATGTAGCGAACCCCGTCAGCAATGGATCCGTTGATGTTGACGTAGAAGACCGCGCGCACGCTGGGCACCATGCACACGTCCAAACCCGTGACGACCGGGCAGGAGATCAACGGCGCCGTCGTCTTCAACCGTGCGGCGCGTGGCAACATCTGCGAGCTCCGGGCCAGGATCGCGAACGGAACACCGAGCTGCTCCAGGTAGGGCAACCACATCTTCAACTGGTAGTCGCCGGCGACCGGTCCGCTGAAGTAGACGTAGAACTGCGGTGCGTAGCGCTCCAGCGCGGCCCGCACCTCCAGATCGGCTCGGCCGCCACGACGCGCGTGGACCATGGCGCGCAACCGCAACCCGCACCGACCCAGCCAGCCCAGCGTCACCAGGAGGGCGATCGCGCCGATGTATGACGGAAGGTCCCAGATCGACTCGGCGATGAGCAGCAACGCGAGCAGCACTCCCGCAGTCGGGACGACGGACGTCAGCGCCCCCGGCTCCTGTGCGCGCTGGTCATTGGGCACTCCGGGCAGATTGAACGCACGGATGCGCTGGACCACGCGGCCGTGCAGGGCGCCCTGTGCGAGTGAGACCACCACTGCGACACCGACGAGCAGCGCGAGCCAGACCGTCGCCGCACCACGAGCCTGCAGGCTCAGTCCGCAGGCCAGGGCAGCGATGAGTGCCGTGATCGACATCGCCGAACCCGGAGGTCGCTTTCGGCCGACTCGCAGGATCTTGCCCAATTGCCACAAGGAGAGTGCGCCGACGATCGGCCCGAAGGACGGCCACGCGGCCAGCGCTGCGGTGGCCGCGATGAGCACGACCGGCGCCTGGAGTCCTGGGACGGAACGAGCGGCCCGGTTGAGCCGACCGATCCACGGCATCCGCGCGTTGAGCCAGGCCACCCACTTCATCCGGGCGATGCGTCGTTTTCCGCGTGCCTTGAATCGATTGACGCGCTTCTTGACGCGCTTCTCGAGTCGCCATACGCGCTTCTCCAGCTGCTTCTCCAGCCGCACGGCGCGGGCGCCCCAGGGGGCGACGTGGTTCTTCATCGGTGCGATCCGCGCCGACACCGGACCCATCCGGACCTTGACCGCCGCGATCATGCCTTCACCCTCGGAGACGCCATGATCGCCAGGAAATGTCCGACCACTGCGACCCAGACCAGGACCACCAGCGCGGTGACGGCGACCCGGAACACCTGCTGATCGTTGCCCAGGATGAGCCCAATGATGCCGAGGCCGAGTGCTACCAGGCCGAGGTCGACGGAGTGGAAAATCCGATGGAACGGTAAGAAACGAAAGACTCTGCGCGCCATACCGAGCAGGTTAGTCGTTGGCACCGCTTTGGCCTCCGCAGTGTCGGGCAGCCGCTCGATCCCGGAGAGCGAGCGAGCAACGTGCACCATGTCGTTGAGCGACTTGTTGACCAGGATCCCGCCCATCAGGAGCGCGCCGAGGAACGCGTACTTCCACGGGTCGACATCGGCCGGATGCCCGCCAATCACGCCGGCGGCCCGCAGCCCCAGCGCCAGTCCGACGAAGCCTTCGGTGGTGTAGTGCGCAACCCGGTCGAGGAAGATGCCGGCCGGACTGAATCGTTGCCGCCACCTGGCCAGCTCGCCGTCGACCGCATCCAGGAACATCTGCAGCTGGCCGAACAGCACCGCGAGGATCGGACCCCAGATGCCCGGGATGAGGAGGGACGCACCGACGCACCAGCCGGAGACGATCATGATGCCGGTGACGCCATTGGGAGTGATCCGGGTCGGCACGAGGAGTCGGGTCAGGTGCACCGATCCGTCACGCATGTAGAACCCGGACCAGTGCTCGGCGTTCTTACGCCCACGCACCGACTCCGGCTGGCACACCGCTCGCAACTCGGCTATTCCTGGCCGTCGATGCTGGTCGTTCACGAAAGTCCTCCCGGTTGTCTACGAACGCGAGTGTCGCAGGTCATCCCCTTCTGGGAGAAGTTCACCGTCCATCCCGGTCCGGGGGTCGTCCTGGCACAGTCACTGTCCGCTACCTAGGATCGAGCGCCATGACCACCTCGATGTCGACACGCTGGCTGACCGTTGCCACGGCCGGGGCGCTGCTTGCCGGTCTGACTGCATGCTCGGGCTCGAGCGGGGGCACCGCGTCGCCCACCCCCAGCAGCCACGTATCGATCCCCACCACGGTGACCGCGGCTGCAACACCGACCCCGAGCACGTCGACCGAGAAAGGCAGCATCAGCAGCGGCGATTCGTCGTTCTCGCTCGTCGCGCCCACCGGCTGGAAGAAGCTGGACCAGAAGCCGGCGACACTGGCGATCAAGGCCCCTTCACCGCAGGACAAGGTGACGACCAACTTCAACGTCGTCGTGCAGAACCCCCAGCCGGTCCCGGCGCTCGACGACGTGGTGACCCAGGCCGAGATCGCCTGGCGCCAGCAGGGGTGCACATCAAGGACGAGCCGGACCGCACGATCGGCGGACTGCCCGCCCGCGGCTATACGTTCGACCGCACCGCGCAGGGCGCGAGCTTCACCCAGACGCAATACTTCGTGGTGTTCCGCAGTCATGTCTACTCGATGACGATGACCAGCGCCTCGTCGGCCGGCGCATCGGCCGGCGCCGATCAGGCGCTCACCGCAATCTTCTCGACCTGGGCCTGGAAGCAGCAGTAAGGACCTGTGTCCCGCTGAACCACCGCTCGCCGCTCGTGCCCCGCAGTGACATGCGACGATGGGAGGTGTGAGTGAGAAGCAGCAGAAGTCGCAGTCCCGCAGCCAGCCGTCGCCCGAGGCGTTCCGGTCGTTCATCAGCTCCGGCTGGGCCCCGCGCAGCGATGGCACGCCGGACCGAGCCGAGGTTGCCGGCTACGCCGCGGAACGCCGCGCCGCCGTGTCCGACGCGTTCCCGGGCGAGCGTCTCGTCATACCTGCTGGTGGGCTGAAGGTCCGCAGCAACGACACCGACTACATCTTCCGACCGCATTCGGCATTCGCCCACCTGACCGGCCTGGGCGCCGATCGTGAGCCGGACGCCGTGCTCGTGCTCGAACCGCGTGATGGCGGCGGACACGACGCGGTGCTCTATTTCCGGCCGCTGGCCGCCCGGGACACCGAGGAGTTCTTCGCCGACTCCCGCTACGGCGAGTTCTGGGTGGGCAGCCGCCCGACGCTCGAGGACGTCGAGGCCGAGCTGGGCGTGATCGCCAAGCACATCGACGAGTTCACCGACGCGGTCGCCAAGGACGCCGGTGAGATCGGCGTGCGAGTGGTGCGCGACGCCGACACCGAGGTCACCGCGACCGTCGACAAGGCGCGCACTTCGGAGGCCGAGGCCGAGTCGGCCGCCGAGCAGCGCGTCGAGGCCGACGCGGAGCTGGGCCGCCTGCTGTCGACCCTGCGGCTGGTCAAGGACGCCTTCGAGATCGAGCAGATGCGCCAGGCGGTCAACGCGACCGCCGAGGGCTTCTCGGCCGTCATCGCCGAGCTTGCCGAAGCGGTTCGTCGTGGCCGTGGCGAGCGCTGGATCGAAGGCACCTTCGGGCTGCACGCACGGCACCAGGGCAACGGTGTCGGCTACGAATCCATCTGTGCCGCAGGCGATCACGCCAACACGCTGCACTGGATCAAGAACACCGGCGACGTGCACGAGGAGGACCTCGTGCTGCTCGACGCCGGTGTCGAGGTCGACTCCTCTACACCGCGGACATCACCCGCACGCTGCCGGTCGACGGCACCTACAGCGACGAGCAGCGCAAGGTCTACGAGGCCGTGTATGCCGCCCAGCAGGCCGGCATCGCAGCCGTGAAGCCGGGCAACAAGTTCTCCGACATACACGCGGCCGCGATCCGGGTGATCGCCGAGCACCTCCACGAGTGGGGCCTGCTGCCCGACGGTGTCGACGTCGAGGGCACGCTCGACACGGAGGAGGGGCAGTTCCACCGCCGTTGGATGGTGCACGGCACCAGCCACCACCTCGGCATCGACGTGCACGACTGTGCGCTGGCGCTGCGGGAGGACTACATGGACGGCGAGTTGAAGCCCGGCATGATCCTGACCGTCGAGCCTGGCCTCTACTTCAAGGCCGACGACGAGTTGGTGCCCGCCGAGCTGCGCGGCATCGGTGTGCGCATCGAGGACGACGTCCTGGTGACCGAGGACGGCCACGACGTGCTCTCCGAGGCCATCCCGAGCAAGCTCGAGGACGTCGAGGCATGGATCGCACGCGTGCAGCAGGGCTCGAAGGGCTGAGCCGACAAGCTCGCTGGAATGGCGAACGGCTGGTGCCGGCACACCCCGAATGTGCCGGCACCAGCCGTTCCCTCCCTGTGACTCCGGCCGGTTGAAGAAGCCGGAGGCGAGTCCCCCACGGTGCTGATACTTGATAGACGACGTGGGATCCGATTACGTTGCGTGCCGTTTCAGGACGTGACCTTTTCGTGACCTTGGCTCGCTTTACGCCTGCCCAGCCGGGCCAGGCTCAATACACGTACACCTGTCGATGGTTGACCATGATGCCCGCCCGGATCAGCATGTCCTGCGCCGCGATCGACAGGCGGCAGCAGCCGTGCGAAGCGTTGTATGCCGGAATGCTGGTCGAGCCGTGCAGGGCGATGCCGCCGTTGAAGTAGTAGGGCTTGTACATCGAGCCCAAAGCCCCGGTCTGCCAGCCGTTCACGTGGCTGTAGACGCTGAACTTGCCGCTCGGAGTCCGACCGTCATACCAGCGACCCCAGGCGTAGAACGGCTTGTTGGCGCCGGTGCTGGTGTTGAGCGTGTAGCGCACGGTGGATCCCCACACGACCAATGCGAGCTGGCGCGTCTTGTCGACCTCGATGCGGTAACCCGCCCCGTAGCGGGGCGACAGACGGGTGTTGGACGCGACCTTGGCCCAGGTCATCGGACCGACGACGCCGTCGCGGGCCAGACCCCACACCTTCTGCAACGCGAAGACCGCCTGCTGGGTCTGTGCTCCGAAAGCGCCGTCCGCGGTGCCGCACCAGTAGCCGACGTAGTTGAGCCGCTGCTGCAGGTAGGTGACGTTCGAGCCTTTGCTGCCGTATTTGATCGTCGCTCGGGTCGCTGCTTCCGCGGTCCCCGCAGTCGCGACCCCGATGACTCCGAGAGCGCCGGCGGCTACTACTCCGCCAAGCGCCTGCCGACGTGCGATCGATGAATTCATTGTGTTGCCCCCAACTCCCCCGAGTCACCCGAGCGAGCAACTCTGTGTCGAAACCCCTTCGACGACACCAGTATCGCGCGGGGTTAATGGCTAAGACGTGCGAACCGACAATTCGGTTGTCCAGCCGTCCAGACATTTTCCCCCATCCACCCCGGGATACGCTCACCTGGTGTCGGAAGTGACTACTGCCCTGGCCAAGTCGAAGGTTGCGTGGCTGCTGTTGCCAGCCGACGTCACCGTCCCCTGTTGGTATGCCGCCTCCGGTGAGACGGCATACGTCGTCGGCGGTGAGGGCGAGCAGCCCATCCCCGAGCTGCCTGACGAGCTGCGAATCATCCTGCGGGAAAAGGAAACCCGACGTGCCATCGGTCCGGTTCCGGCACGTGCGACGCGGGTTCAACCCGGCTCCGCGGACTGGGGAACAGCCACGAGCGCGCTGCTCGGCGCCCGGCAGAGCAATCCACCCGAGGGGCTCGCCGAGCACTGGGCGGAGCACTGCGCAGTCTGGGCACTGGACCTGGCGCCGGAGAACTTGCCCGGTCACCACGCCGAGCCGCCGCAACCGTCACCGGTCGCACCTGACTAACCTTTCGCAGGTGAGCAGCCGAGTTTTCGTAGCCCGGATCGCCGGACTCACCGTGCTGGACCCCTCGGGGACCGCGTGGGGAGGGTCCGCGATGTCGTCATGACCTTCGGCGGCTCCGAACCTCGAGCCATCGGGCTGGTCATCGAAGTGCCCGGCAAGCGCCGCGTCTTCGTGCCGATGACCCGCGTCACCAGCGTCGACGCCGGCGCGGTCATCACGACCGGCCTGGTCAACATGCGTCGTTTCGAACAGCGCGCTGGTGAAACGCTTGTGCTGGCAGAGCTTTTCGATCGCCGGGTGCAGGTCCGTGAATCCGACGGGACGTTCATCGGGCTGGTCGAGGACATCGCGATCGAGCAGAACCTGCGCCGCGACTGGGTGCTGGTCAAGGTCTTCGTCCGTCATGTCGACGGGGTCTCCCCCGCTTCGAAGGCGATGTCGCGTCTCACCCGTCGACGCAGCGGCAAGACCATGCTCGTCGACGCACGCGACGTCACCGGGCTGCATCAGCAGGCCAGTGCCCAGAGCGCCGAGCGGCTGCTCGAGGAGTACGAAGACCTGCGGGTCGCCGACCTCGCCGAGGTGATCCACGACCTCAACCCCAAGCGGCGTGCCGAGGTCGCTGCCGCGATGGACGATCACAAGTTGGCCGACGTGCTCGAGGAGTTGCCCGAGGACGACCAGATCGAGATCATCGCCGGCTTGGACACCGAGCGGGCCGCCGACGTGCTGGAGGCGATGGAGCCGGACGACGCCGCGGACCTGCTGTCCGACCTGCCCTCGGAGCAGGCCGAGCAGTTGCTGCAGCTGATGGAGCCGGACGAGGCGGCACCACTGCGGCGTCTGCTGTCGTATGACGAGAACACCGCCGGCGGCCTGATGACCACCGAACCGGTCGTCCTGGGTCCGGAGGCCACCATCGCCGAGGCGCTTGCCGTCGTGCGCCGCGAAGAGCTCGCACCAGCGCTGGCGTCGGCGGTCTTCGTCAGCCGTCCGCCGCTGGAGACACCGACCGGGCGCTTCATCGGGCTGGTCCACACCCAGAAGTTGCTGCGCGAGCCGCCGCAGACCGCGCTCGGCACGATCGTCGACAAGACGATCGAGCCGGTGGGCGTCGAGGCACCCCTGGGCGAGGTGACGCGGCAGCTCGCGACATACAACCTGGTGAGCATGCCGGTGGTCGACGAGGCCGGGCGGCTGCTCGGCGCGGTCACGGTCGACGACGTGCTCGACCACATCCTGCCCGACGACTGGCGCGAGGCCCGGCACGATCCGCGGCCGTCCGACGCCCCGGCCACTGATGAGGAGGTCGTCTGATGGCCGACCGCGACGACGAGCGTCGCAAGGGCCGGCGCCGGCGGGAGTCCGCGCGCATCGACCAGCCCCGCGAGGCAGAGCGCCGGTGGCTTCCGCGTGCCTCGATGGACTCCGACACCTTCGGTAGCTTCGCCGAGGACTTCGCGCGATACATGGGCACGGCGCGGTTCTTGGTGTGGATGACGATCTTCGTGATCGTGTGGATCACCATCAACCTGATCGGCCTGTTCGGGCTGAGGTGGGACCCCTATCCGTTCATCCTGCTGAACCTCTTCTTCTCCACTCAGGCGTCATACGCCGCGCCGTTGATCCTGCTCGCCCAGAATCGCCAGGACGACCGCGACCGGGTCACCCTGGAGGCCGATCGAGCCCGCGACGAGCGCAACCTGGCCGACACCGAGTTCCTCACCCGGGAGGTCGCGTCGTTGCGACTTGCCATGCGCGACACCGCAACACGCGACTTCGTCCGCTCCGAGCTGCGGTCCTTGCTGGAAGAGATGGAGGACCGCGGCTACCTGCGAGCCTCGGAGCCACCGGACGACGAGACAGCATCCGCCTAGTCCGCGGTATGACGCGGGTCACACCGGCTTGACCGGTCCGCGACCGGGAAAGGCCGCGACCTACCATGGATCACATGCCCACCCCTTCGCTGGACGCCATTCAAGCTGCACTGGCCGATGTGCAGGATCCCGAGATCCACCGGCCCATCACCGAACTCAACATGGTCGAGTCCGTCGACATCGCCGACGACGGCAAAGTCACCGTGACCATCCTGTTGACGATCTCCGGCTGTCCGATGAAGACGCGGCTGCAGACCGACACCACAGCAGCGGTGAGCAAGGTCGAGGGCGTCACCGCGGTCGACGTCCGCCTCGGTGTCATGTCCGACGAGCAGCGCAAGGCGCTGAAGGACCAGCTGCGCGGCGGTCAGGCCGAGAAGGAGATCCCCTTCGCCAAGCCGGGTTCGCTGACTCGTGTCTACGCGGTCGCCTCCGGCAAGGGCGGCGTCGGCAAGTCGTCGGTCACCGTCAATCTCGCTGCAGCGCTTGCGGATTCGGGCCTTCGCGTCGGTGTCGTCGACGCCGACATCTATGGCTTCTCGGTGCCTCGCATGCTCGGCGTCGAGCGCCGTCCGACCCAGGTCGACGACATGATCCTGCCCCCGGACAGCCACGGCGTGAAGGTCATCTCGATCGGCATGTTCGTGCCCGGCAACCAGCCGGTCGTATGGCGTGGGCCGATGCTGCACCGCGCACTTCAGCAGTTCCTGGCCGACGTCTTCTGGGGTGACCTCGACGTGCTGCTGCTCGACCTGCCGCCGGGCACCGGCGACATCGCCATCTCGGTCGCCCAGCTGATCCCGAACGCCGAGATCCTCGTGGTCACCACCCCGCAGCAGGCGGCTGCAGAGGTCGCCGAGCGCGCCGGCGCGATCGCGTTGCAGACCAAGCAGCGGGTCGCCGGCGTCATCGAGAACATGTCCTGGATGGAGCTGCCCGACGGCACCCGGCAGGAGATCTTCGGCAGCGGTGGCGGCCAGCAGGTCGCCGAGTCGCTGACCCGGTCGATCGGTGCACCGGTCGAGTTGCTGGGTCAGATCCCGCTGGACGTGTCCCTGCGCGAGTGCTCCGACAACGGCAGACCCGTCGTGCTCGAGCACCCGGACTCCCCGCTGCGGTCGCGTTGCGCGGCATCGCCAAGGGCCTGGGCACGCGGTCCCGCGGTCTCGCCGGCCGCCCGCTCGGCCTCACCCCAGCCGGCCGCTGAGCAATCCGAACGCGAAAGGCCCGACCGATCCGGTCGGGCTTTTCGCGTTCGTTGTGCTGCGGACTGTGGCCGCGATGTCAGGTTGCGTCGAAGTCGAACGGGGTGGCGCGGTCGGGGTCGAACTTGTGCGGGTCGTATGCCGGGCCGGCTGCCATCTGCGGCACATCGGCGTCGCCGTCGTCAGTGTCCGGGTCGGGCTCGGGGTCGAACAGCGCGTCCCGGACGATCTTGCGCGGGTCGTACTGACGCGGGTCGTAGGCGCGCCAGTTGATGTCCTCGAACTCCGGACCCATCTGGTCCTTCAGTTGCGCCTTCGCACCGTCGGCCATGTCCCGCAATTGCCGGATATAGCCGCGAAGCTTGCCGACATACTCGGGCAGCCGATCGGGACCGATCAGGGCAGCGGCGAGCGCGACGAGAATCAGGAACTCCCACCCGCTGATGCCAAACATGTCCTCGATACCTTTCGCGCTGAAGTTAATTCTAAACAGACGCAGGCGGCGTGTTCTGCCCGGCGTTCAGGGGGAACTTGCGACTCGTATGCCGATGCAGAACACGCTCGATGCAATGCCGCCGCCGATTCTCGCACCCGCCCGGGGGCCGGGTGGCGGCGACCGGCAGATGAATGCTGCCGACCACCGATCAGGGGTCTGACGCACCGCAACCTGGGCGAACATCGGCATCTCGTGGGTCAGCGTCCCGCTGACCTTGTCGCGCCGCTTCGTGGCATCGGCGGTCTTGGGTGCAGACACGTTGCGCACCAGCCCAACGCGATCTTGCGTGCCGGTCCGAGGGTTGTCAGGACCCTGCGCGACACCGGTCGCGGTCGAAGCAACGAGCGCAACACCGACGCAGCCGGCGACTGCGAAAAGTGCGAAGGCCATCGACTTGCGCGCCGACTGGTATTGCGGTGGCGCGCTGCACATCACCACGGCGGGCGACGGGCGCGGCGCGACAGCGGGCCGACCCGCTGTCGCGGAGTCGCCGACCGGTGCGTCCGGACCTGTCGACGCGAGGGACAGCAGCCCAGCCATCAACTGCTGGTGCCCACCGGAGTCGAAGCTGACGGTGCGCAACTGCTCGATGATCGCCCGCTCCTGCTGCACGGCGTAACGGCAGTGCTCGCACACCATCAGGTGTATGTCGGCACGGCACGCCTCGTCCGCGGAGAGCATGCCATCAACGTAATCGGCGACGCGCTCACCCAGGTGATCATGCTGCACGCCGCGAGCGAACTGGTCACGCGCGAAGGACATCACCGGGTAGCTCCAGCGGGGGCCAGAGCCGGCAGGCTCGGGCGGGTACGGCCGGCAGGGCGGTTCTCCGGTGCACGGTGCGCGAGCGCTTCGCGCAGCTGCGCACGTCCACGGTGGATACGCGACCGCACGGTGCCCAGCTTGATGCCGAGCGTGGCGGCGATCTCCTCGTAGGACAGTCCTTCGATGTCACACAGCACCACGGCGGCTCGGAAGTCCGGAGCCAGTGCGTCCAGGGCGCGCTGCACATCGTCGTCGAAGTGCGCATCGGCATACAGCTGCTCGGGACTGCCGTCACGGCTGGGCAGGCGAGCGGCGGCGTCGTCGGCGAGCGCGTCGAAGCGGATCCGCTGCTTGCGGCGCATCTTGTCCAGGAAGACGTTGGTGGTGATGCGGTGCAGCCACCCCTCGAACGTCCCCGGGCGGTAGGAGTGCAGGGAGCGGAAGACCCGCACGAAGACGTCGTGGGTCAGGTCCTCGGCGTCGTGCACATTGCCGGTGAGCCGGTAGGACAGGCGGTAGACGCGCGCCGAGTGCTCGGTGACGATCTCCTCCCACGTAGGCGGCTCCCACCCCGGTGGCGCCACATCGGGAACCTCGGTCTTGACTGCACCCCGCAGCAGTTGGTCGGTCATCGCTCGGCATTCCATCTCGTGTCGTCGACCTTGCTTCTGACGGCCCATCCTGCCGGATGGACCTGTGGCCCTGCTGTGCCATTTCTGTCACGCGGGACACGTGCATCGGTCTCTCCGAATGGTCAACGAGCGATGATCGGGAATCGTTACCGCAGGCACCGGACTAACCCATATCTGACGCGGTCGACTAGGTTCGTGGCATGTCTTCACAGCGTGCGGCCAGCTGGGGGTACGCCGAGGAATTCGTGCCCGAGCCCGAGGTCGTCGAACGAGCCCGGGTGCGCGGCGAACAGCTCGGCTGCACCCCCATTGGCGCAGGCACCGGACCGGCCCTGCGGGTGCTCACCGCGGCGACCCACGCCAAGGCGGTCGTCGAGGTCGGCACCGGAGCCGGATCCTCCGGCTTGTGGTTGCTGGCCGGTATGCCGGCCGACGGCGTGTTGACGACCATCGACATCAAGGCCGAGCACCAGAGCGCCGCTCGCCAGGCCTTCGCCGACGCCGGCCACGCGTCGGCTCGCACCCGGATCATCACCGGCAACGCGCTACAGGTCATGGGCCGACTGGCCGACCGCAGCTACGACGTGGTGTTCGTCGACGCGCACAAGCCCGACTACCCCGCCTACGTCGAGGCCGCCGCCCGGCTACTGCGCACCGGTGGGTTGCTGCTGATCGACAACATGCTGTGGCACGACACTGTCGCCGACCCGGCGGTCCGCGACGAGACGACGGTGCTGCTGCGCAACCTCGGCAAGCAGCTGCGCGACGACCCGGACTGGACGACCACGATGCTCCCGGTCGGCGACGGCTTGTTCGCAGCGGTGAAGCACTGAACCCTCGTCATACGAACGACGAACGGCCGCCAGCACTTTCGTGCAGGGCGGCCGTTCTCGTGCAGTGCGAGGCTTACCCCGCGTCAGCCGATGCAGCCGTCGATGGCCTCACCGAGTGCCGCGGCCTCCTCGGCGTTCATCTCGACGACCAAGCGGCCACCGCCCTCGAGCGGCATACGCAGGAGAATGCTGCGGCCTTCCTTGGTGACCTCGAGAGGCCCGTCTCCGGTCCTCGGCTTCATTGCCGCCATCGGCTTTCCCCTTCCGTCCGCGTGGCTAAAATCCTCGGCCGCACCAATGCCACGCGGTGCTTACATCGCCGGTCTTCCGGCGGGTGCGACCAACAGTCCTGCTCATTATTTCAGTTTCCGCGGCGCAGAGGGAAATCCTCTTCCCCGGATACGCTGCACTTCGTCCCCCGAACGCGTCGTTCGCAGCCGGGTGATGCGTCCATCCGCACCTCGAAGGAGACCCACGCGCATGACTGATTCCGCCGCCAGCACACCCGTTGTCACCGAGCGGACCGACGGTGTCGCAACGGTGCGGCTGAACCGCCCCGACGCGATGAATTCGCTGAACATCGCCACCAAGGAAGCGCTGCTGGCAGCCTTGCGGGACGTCGCGGCCGACGAGACCGTGCGGTGCGTGGTGCTCACCGGGACCGGGCGGGCGTTCTGCGTCGGACAAGACCTGAAGGAGCACGTCGGTCTGCTCGCCGAGGGTTCGGACGCGCTCTTCAGCACGGTGCCCGAGCACTACAACCCGATCGTCACGTTGCTGTCCACGATGGACAAGCCGGTCATCGCCGCGGTCAACGGGGTCGCGGCGGGCGCTGGTGCGGCGTTCGCGTTCGCCGCCGACTTCCGGATCCTGGCTGACACCGCGGGGTTCAACCTGGCCTTCACCGGCATCGCCCTGTCCAGCGACTCCGCATCGTCCTTCTGGCTCCCGCGACTGGTCGGTGTCGCGAAGGCCAAGGAGCTGCTGCTGATGCCGCGAACCGTGCGCGCCGAGGAGGCGCTCGAGCTCGGGCTCGCCACCGAGGTGGTGCCCGCGGCCGAATTCGACACTGTCGTGCAGGAACTCGCGCACACCCTGGCCGCCGGCCCGACCAAGGCGTATGGCGCCATCCGTCGTGCCGTGGAGTTCTCCGCGACGCACACGCTGGCCGAGTCCCTGGCGCACGAGGCGGAGCTGATGACGGCCACCGGCCGCACCCAGGACCATCGCGCCGCCGTCGATGCGTTCCTCGCCAAGGAGCAGCCGGTCTTCGAGGGTCGTTGAGTTCTCGGCAAATTGGTTGGGTTACTGCAATTTGGTAGCCGGGGTCCCCGCGAAGTATTCGGGGGAGCGAAGCGGAGGAGAAACTTCGTGGGGTGGCGCGAATTGCCTACACGTGTGATGGGGGCCACATCGCCGAACGCCATACATGAAAGACTTCAGTCATGGCAGCGCTGATCTGGTTCGCGGGCGGGGTGTTGCTGGCTGCCGCCGAGGCACTCAGCGGCGACTTCGTGCTGCTGATGATCGGTGGCGGTGCGCTGGCCGCGGCGCTCGCGTCCTTCCTGGGCGCACCACTGTGGCTGGCCACGATCGTCTTCGCGGTGGTTTCGATCGGGCTGGTGTTCGGCCTGCGCCCGGTGCTCAAGCGACACCTGCTCAGCACACCGACGACGCCCACCGGCATCGACGCACTGCGCGGCCAGGAGGCCACCGTCTTGCAGGCCTTCGGCAACGACGGCGGCCGGGTGCGCATCGGCGGAGACGTCTGGACGGCACGGCCGGCCGACGAGAATGACACGTTCCGCACTGGCGAGAGCGTGATCGTCCAAGACATCGACGGCGCAACGGCCGTCGTGAAACGGGGAGATGACTGATGCCAGTCCTGATAGTTGTTGCAGTGATCGTGATCCTGGTGATCGCGATCGTCGCGAAGTCGGTGGCTCTGATACCGCAGGCGGAAGCCGCGGTGATCGAGCGACTCGGCCGATACACCAAAACGGTGTCCGGTCAGCTGACGTTGCTGATGCCCTTCGTCGATCGGGTGCGCGCGCGCGTTGACCTGCGTGAGCGCGTCGTGTCGTTCCCGCCGCAGCCGGTGATCACCGAGGACAACCTGACGGTCAACATCGACACGGTCGTCTACTTCCAGGTCACCGAGCCCCGCGCCGCGGTCTACGAGATCAACGACTACATCGTCGGTGTCGAGCAGTTGACAACCACGACGCTGCGCAACGTCGTCGGCGGTATGACGCTGGAGGAGACGCTGACCTCCCGCGAGACCATCAACGCGCAGTTGCGCGGAGTGCTGGACGAAGCAACCGGCCGTTGGGGCCTGCGCGTCGCCCGAGTCGAGCTGAAGTCGATCTTCCCGCCCCCATCGATCCAGGAGTCGATGGAGAAGCAGATGAAGGCCGACCGCGAGAAGCGGGCGACCATCCTGGCGGCCGAGGGCCACCGGGAGGCAGCGATCAAGTCGGCCGAGGGTGACAAGCAGAGCCGGATCCTGTCCGCAGAGGGCGCCAAGCAGGCCTCGATCCTTGCAGCCGAGGGCGAGCGGAAGTCCCAGGTGCTGCGCGCCGAGGGTGAGCGCGCCGCCAGATACCTGCACGCACAGGGCGAGGCCAAGGCGATCGAAAAGACGTTCAACGCGATCAAGGCCAGCAACCCGACACCGGAGCTGCTGGCCTACAAGTACCTGCAGATGCTCCCGGAGATGGCAAAGGGTGAGGCCAGCAAGGTCTGGGTCGTGCCCAGCGACTTCGGCTCGGCTTTGCAGGGCTTCGCCAAGTCCTTCGGCGCACAGGGCGACGACGGCACGTTCCGCTACGAGGCACCCGCCCCCGAGGAGCGTGCTCCGGTCGAGGACGACGACGTCGCCGACTGGTTCAAGCTGGAGCGCGACCCGGTCGTGGCGCAGGCGGTCGCCGACGCGGAGGCCGTCGCACGCACGACGACCGATCTGGACGAGGCCCGACTCGCGCGGTCGCACCGCCCCGCTGTCCCGAACTCGGAGCCGGAGGCAGAGCCGACACCGAATGTCGAGGCCACGCAGGCCAACCCGCAACTACCCGCGCAGGATGAGCACCAGCAGATCTCCGGTCCTCCGCCCGGCTACCCGCCGCAGGGTGTGCAGCTGCCCGGGCACCAGCCGCAGGCTGCCCCGCAGCCCCCGCCGCCGGTCCAGCCCGGACAGCAGGACCCGAACGGCCCGCAGCAGTAGGGCACATCGCGAAAGAGGGCGTGGATCCATCGGATCCACGCCCTCTCGTCATACGCGTCAGATGGGGTCGCCGCTCGAATGACGCAACACCAGCAGGGTCCAGCACCACCAGACCTGCCAGCCGAGCCCGAGGCCGACCCAGATGAACGTCCGCCAGCCGACCAGGAGCCGCTGCGCCTGATCCTTCCAGCCCGCCCCGACGAAGACGATCAGGATCGGGAACATGAAGAGCAGGTAGCGATAGGTGCTGGTCCAGGCGTCCAGGACCGCCAGCAGGTAGAACGCGTAGGCGAGCAGCCAGGTGCGCATGATCGGGCCCATCGCGTCGGCCCACGGGCCGATCGTGATCAGCAGGAAGCCCAGGATCAGGATCGTCAGCAACAGCCCGGCCATGAAGCCGTTGCCGAAGAGTTGGTCGAAGTTGGCGATCCACGGCTGGAAGTAGACGATGTTGCCGTCGCTGCGCCAGGACGCCATGGTGTCGGTGTAGGCCCCGGCGACGCCCGTCCGCCAGGCCGCGATCGCCGGCCAGATCCCGCCAGCGATGCCGCAACTGACGAGCATGCCGACCATCGCGATCCATTCCGGACGCCTGATCGGTCGCTCTTCGCGCCCCTTCCACCGCAGCCAGACCGCGACCAGCGCGACCACCCCCAACGGCACGGCGACCGGACGGGCCAGCCCCGTCGCCAGCGCGGCGAGCCCGGCCGGCCACCACTGCCCACGTTGCAGGGCCAGCAGCGCACCGATCAGCAACACCAGGCCGAGTGACTCGGTGTAGGTCATCTGCAGCACCGGCGACGGCGGCGACGCGGCGAAGACACAGACCACACAGAACGCGACCACCGGACCGACCTTGTCGCGCACCAGCACCGCCATCATGCCGACAGCCAGCGCCCCCAGCGCCAGCGACAGCAGGGACCCGACCACCGCGAACGAGCCGCCGGTCAGCGTCATCAGCAGCCGGACCATCCCGGGATACATCGGGTAGAACGCCCACTGGTTCTGCTGGACGACTCCACCGACCTCGGGCAGCTGCGACGGGTAGCCCTGCTCGACGATCGTTTGATACCAGCGGCCGTCCCACACGTGGGTCATCAGCCAGTAATCCTGGTGATTGTCGGAGTAGAAGATGAAGCCTGGATTCTGCTGCGAGGCGACCAGTTGCATCACGACGGCCGAGAAGATCCGCAGCACGAGGTATGCCGCCACGACGCACACCAGGAGCCGGCGCTGCAGGAGGTCGACACCGCGCACGCGCCATACCTGCAGCCGTGTTGAAGGGCCGTCTGGCTTCCGATCCTGTGTCGTATCAGTCGAATTCGTGGTCGTTGTTGTCATGAGGTCCCCCGGAAACAGCCGACAAAGTGGTCATCGACCAAGCCGCACGCCTGCATGGCGGCATACATGGTGGTCGGACCGACGTGCGCGAAGCCGGCCTTCTTCAAAGCCTTTGCCAATGCGACGGATTCCGGTGTCTGCGCCGGAACTTCGGCAAGCGTGCCGGGCCGTTGATGGGCCGCAGGCGCGTGCGACCAGACGAACTCGTCGAGCCCACCGGACTCGCGCAGCCGCAACACGGCCTGCGCGTTCGTGATCGCGGCGTCGATCTTGCGCCGGTTGCGGACGATCCCCGCGTCCTGCATCAGCCGCTCCACGTCATCCGGTCCGTATGACGCAACGACCTCCGCGTCGAAGTCGGCGAAGGCAGCTCGGAACGCAGGACGCTTGCGCAGGATGGTGATCCACGCCAGGCCGGACTGGAACGCCTCGAGGGTGATGCGTTCGTAGAGCGCTCGCTCGCCCCGGACCGGCACTCCCCACTCGCTGTCGTGGTAGGCGCGATAGTCGTCGCTGCCGTCGGCCCAGCCGCAGCGCGCCATACCGTCGGGTCCGATGATCAGGGCCGCTCGCTCAGCCACGCTCGGCCTCCCGGACCATGCCACGCACCACATGCCGATAAAGGGGTATGGCGCTCACCTTCGCCACCGGGGCGACCAACCGGCGCAGCCGCTCGGGTGCGGGACCGACGTCCGTCGTCCAGCGCAGCCGGGAGCCGGAACCGGCCGGCTCGACCTCCAGCACCGCCCGGCCACCGAGCACCCGACCGACCTTGCGCAGCTCGCAGGTGCCGCGCTCACCCGGTGGTTCCCAGCACGTGACGACCATCCGGTCGTGCAGGCGCAGCGGGCCGAAACCGGTCGTGGCGTGCAGTCGAACGCCGACGCCGGGGTCGGAATCAGTGGGGTCGGCGCGCACGGTCGTCAACGGGAAGAACCGACCGTGGCCGGACCAGTCGGTCGCGACCTGCCAGAGCCGGGCCACTGGCGCGGTCGACTCGCGCGAGACCACTACGTCGGACACGTGGCGCTCAGTCGCGCACGGGCCGCGCGGGTTCGCCACGCAGCATCGCGATCTCGTCGTCGCGCGCCTGCAGCTCGGCGCGCAACCGGTCGAGCACTTCGTCGACCTGGCCCATGCGGTAGCCGCGCAAGGTCTGGTCGAAGCGCACCTGCTCGACGTCCTCGGCCGTCACGAGGCCGCGCGGCAAGGACTCGAAGGGCGATGTCGTCGTCGGGTCCTCCAGGTGGGTGCCGAAGTGGCCGAGGATCGCGAAGACGACCAGACCGATCACGACGACCAGGAGGGCTATGAGGAAGACCAGCACCCGCTCAGACTAACTGTCGCCCAGTAGGCCCGCGCTACTCCGGACGGGCAGCACCGAGGTTCTCGCCGTCGGAGGTGATGATCCGCACCGCCTCGGCCGGCTCGTCCACGACCTGCAGCCGGCGCAGGTCGGCCTCCCCGACCATGCCCTCGGCATACAGGGTGTCCTTGATGAAGCCCAGCATCGGCGCCCAGAACTTGGTGCCCAGCAACACGATCGGGAAGCTGGTGACCTTCTGGGTCTGCACCAGCGTGACGGCCTCGAAGAGCTCGTCGAGCGTGCCGAAGCCGCCGGGCAGCACGACATACCCCTGCGCGTATTTCACGAACATCGTCTTGCGCGCGAAGAAGTAGCGGAAGTTGACGCCGAGGTCGACATACGGGTTGAGCCCGGCTTCGAAGGGCAGCTCGATGCCGAGTCCGACGCTGGTGCCGCCCGCCTCGTGCGCGCCCTTGTTGGCCGCTTCCATGGCGCCCGGTCCGCCGCCGGTGATGACCGCGTAACCGGCGTCGGCCAGCAGCCGGCCGACCTCGACGCCCTTGGCGTAGTAGTCGCTGTCCGGTTTGATCCGCGCCGATCCGAAGACACTGACGGCGGGTCCGATCTCGGCGAGTGTGCCGAAGCCCTCGACGAACTCGGCCTGGATCCGCATCACCCGCCATGGGTCGGTATGCACCCAATTGGTGTCCTGCGACTGGTCGAGCAGCCGCTGATCGGTGGTCGTTGACGGGACGTGGCGGCCGCGCAAAGTGGTCGCACCCTTCCGGTATGCCTCGGGCTCGTTGGTCACGCCGTCAATCTCTCACACGCCCACCCCAAGGATCAGCGCAACCAGCGGGAGAGCGCGGCGAAGGCGTCGGTGATCTGCTGCTCGGGGCAGCGCTCGTCGTCGGTGTGCGCGAGGTTGGGGTCACCGGGCCCGAAGTTGACCGCGGGCACGCCGAGCGCGGAGAAGCGGGCAACGTCGGTCCAGCCCTCCTTGGCCGTGACCGGCAGGTCGAGCGCCTCGACGAACGACGCCGCGGCCGGCGTGTCCAAGCCGGGCCGGGCGCCGGCCGCGCAGTCGCCGAGCGTGACGTCATACCCACTGAAGATCGCGCGCACATGCGCCACGGCCTCCTCGGCGGACTTGTCCGGAGCGAAGCGGTAGTTGACGGTCACCACGCATCGATCGGGTATGACGTTGCCGGCGATGCCGCCGCTGATCCCGACCGCGTTGAGCGCCTCGTGGTAGTCGAGCCCGTCGACGTTCACGGTCTCGGGTTCGTATGCCGCCAGCCGCGCCAACACCTCCCCGGCGTCGTGGATCGCGTTGTGGCCGTTCCACGGCCGGGCGGAGTGCGCGCTGATGCCCTTGGTGGCGACGTCGACCCGCAGGGTCCCCTTGCAGCCGCCCTCGATGCCGCCGTTGGTCGGCTCGAGCAGCACCGCGAAGTCGGCAGCCAGCCAGTCGGGGTGGTCCGCGGCGATCCGACGCAGGCCGTTGAACTCCTCCTCGATCTCCTCGCAGTCGTAGAAGACGAACGTCACGTCGCGGGTCGGCTCGGTGATCGCCTGTGCGACCGCGAGCTGGACGGCGACGCCGCCCTTCATGTCAGTGGTGCCGCGCCCGGCCAGCAGGCCGTCCACCCGCTTGGTCGGCAGGTTCGGCGGGTCGGTCAGCGGGACCGTGTCGAGATGACCGGCCAGCACAACGCGCTCGTCGCGTCCCAGGTCGGTCCGCGCGACGATCGTGTTGCCGTCCCGGTCGACCCGCAGCTGCGGCAACGTGCGCAACGCATGCTCGACGGCATCGGCGATCTCCAGCTCGTCACGACTCACCGACGGTATGTCGACCAGGTCCGCGGTGAGGTCGACGACATCTCGGGTCAGGTCCAGTTCCGCCATACAACGATCTTCGCCTATGGCGGGTCCACCGTGTGGAGCGAGTCCACGACCGGGTCACCGGAATCCTTCAGGTCGTCACCTACGCTTGCCCCATGACTGACTCCCCGCGCGCCGCTTGGGGCTACGGCCTCGCAACAGAGACGTTCGACGGGGAACTGCTGGACACCTGGTTCCCCGAGCCCCGGCTGGGCCAAGCGCCCGCCGACGACCCGTATGCCGAGCCCGCCGCTCTCGCAGCGCTCGTGCGCGAGCACCCACGTCGCGACGTCCGCACCCGCACCATCCGGGTCGTGATCGACCTCGACACCCCGCCCGCCGACGCCCCCGACGCCTACCTGCGACTGCATCTGCTCAGCCATCGGCTGGTCCTGCCGAACTCGATCAACCTCGACGGCATCTTCGGGGTTCTGAACAACGTGGTGTGGACCAACTACGGTCCGTGCGCGGTCGGCAACTTCGAGCAGACCCGGCTTCGGCTACGACTGGAGGGGCCGGTGCAGGTCCACAGCATCGACAAGTTCCCCAGGATGACCGACTACGTCGTGCCGTCCGGAGTGCGCATCGCCGACGCCGACCGGGTGCGCCTGGGCGCGCACCTGGCCGAGGGCACGACGGTCATGCACGAGGGCTTCTGCAACTACAACGCCGGCACGCTGGGCACCTCAATGGTCGAGGGCCGGATCGTGCAGGGCGTCGTCGTCGGAGACGGCTCCGACATCGGTGGCGGTGCGTCGATCATGGGCACCTTGTCCGGCGGCGGCACCCAACGGGTGTCCATCGGCCGTCGCTGCCTGATCGGTGCCGAGGCCGGCATCGGCATCGCGCTCGGCGACGACTGCGTCGTCGAGGCGGGCCTCTACGTCACTGCCGGCACGAAGGTGACGCTCCCCGATGGCGCCGTCGTGAAGGCGCTCGAGCTGTCCGGACAGGACGGGTTGCTGTTCATCCGCAACTCCACGACCGGTGTGGTCGAGTGTCGCGCACGCAAGGGCCACGGCATCGCCCTCAACGACGCACTGCACGCCAACTGATCGCCCCGAGAGAAGCTGCGAACCCGACTCCGATGCCCCTGCGCCGCAATCGTGACAACAACCCCGGTGACCGCGAGGTCCATCGGTTGTATGGCGCCCGCGCCGATGCCGGCAACGCCTCCGAGGAGGATGCCCGGCCGGCGCGTTATGCCCAGCACGGCGAGCGCTTCGCGCACGACCCGGAGGAGTACGACGACGGCCAGGTCGACGGTCTCGACCCGGAGGACTCGGAGTGGGCAGGCTTCGGCGAGGACAGCTTCTTCGATGAGGAGCACCGCCCGCGTGGCCCGATCCGGCGCACGCTGGGCTGCCTGATTCCGATCGCCCTCGTCGCCGGGATCGCTGGTGGCGGCTACCTCGCCTACCAGCACCTGGTCGACAACTTCGGCTCGACATCGTGCAAGTTGGTCGCCAAAAGCTATGACTACCAGTGGGATCCGGACCAAACACAGTCGGCATCCACGATCGTCGCGGTCGGGGTCTACAAGAAGGGCGTGCCGGCGCGTGCGGCGATCGTGGCGACCACGACCGCCATACAGGAATCGAAGCTGCGCAATCTCGCGTATGGCGACCTGGACTCCCTCGGCCTGTTCCAGCAGCGCAAGAGCCAGGGCTGGGGCAGCGCCGCGCAGATCCAGGACCCGGTCTACTCCAGCGGCTCGTTCTACAACGCGTTGCTGCAGGTCCCGAACTGGGAGACGATGCCGATCGGCGAGGCCGCCCAGGCGGTGCAGCGCAGTGGCTTCCCCGACGCCTATGCCCAGCATGAGTCGGAGGGCGACGTCATCACGGCGGTGATGACGGGCTCGACCCACGAGGCGATCGGCTGTCGGCTGGACCCGGCGAAGCAGAACGGCTCCCCCGCCCAGATCGCGCAGCAGCTGAGCGACGAGAGCGGCCTTAACGCGACGGTCAAGGCCAATTCCGTGGATTACCAGGCGAAGTCGGTCAACGGAGCGTTCGCTGTCGCGTCGTGGGGCGTCGCCCACGCCGACTCCGACAACATCACCGCAGTCACGGTCGGCGACCGCGCTTGGGAACGTCACCGAGGACGCGACGGTTGGAGTTGGCACGCCGCGAAGCAGCCGACCGGCAGCCCGACGGCAGTGCGCATCGACGTGGAGACCGGCAAGTAGCCCAGAAGCTACTGCCCTGCGAAACCCACTACCTACTCAAACGTAGGTAGCGTGAGTGTGACCTGCCTCACCCTCATGGAGGATTCACATGCGTCTCACCCGCACCACCTCATTGTCGCTGGCGTGCGCCGGCACCGCAGCAGTCCTGTTCGCCGCTGCCGCAGCACCGGCCGCTCATGCCACGTCGACGCTGCCCGTCGGTGGTCTGGGCGAGGCCGCAGCCGGTTACGCGTTCCACCCGGACTCGTCTCCCGGCGTCAATGACTGGAGCTGTCAGCCGAGTGCGGCCCATCCCGACCCCGTTGTACTGCTGCCCGGCACCTTGGCCAACATCGGCGCCAACTTCGTCGCCCTGGCACCCATGTTGAAGAACGCCGGCTACTGCGTCTACGGCACCAACTTCGGCATGACCTGGCTCTCAGCCGGCGGCCGGGTCGGCGGCCTCGACACCGAAACCACCTCGGGCAACCAGGTTTCGGCGTTCGTCGACAAGGTGCTCGCCTCCACCGGCGCGCAGAAGGTCGACATCGTCGGGCACAGCCAGGGCGGCTCGATGGGCGTCAACTACCTGAAGCTGCACGACGGCGGCAACAAGGTCGGCACGTATGTCGGCTGGGCCCAGAGCTCGAACGGAACGACCCTGTCCGGGATCGTGACCGCTGCCCAGGCACTCGGCGCGCTCGGCATCGCCAACGTCGGTATCGCCGCGTTCGGGGCGCCTGGCGTGCGCGATCAGGAGGTCGGCTCGGCATACAACACCCAGACGGCGGCGATCCCGCTCCCGCAGGGACCGAAGTACGTGACGATCCAGACCACGCACGACCAGGTGGTCACGCCATACGCCACCCAATCGATGCCCGGCGCACAGAACATCGTGCTGCAGAACCTGTGTCCGAACGACCCGACCGGTCACGTCGGTCTCTTCCTGGACAGCCCCACGCTGCAGCTGACGATGAACGCGCTCGGTGGCGGGCCGGCGGACTTCCAGCCGTCCTGCACCGGCTACGGCCCGGCACTCTAGCCACCCCACGAAGTTCTCCTCCGCTCCCCTGCACCCAACGAAGTTCTCCCCCGCTTCGCTCCTCCGATACTTCGCCGGGACCCGCAGCCCCGATACTTCGCGGGGACCCCGACTCCCTTGTGAAAGCCATCTCGGGCAATACGCACGAAAACGCCCGGCACCTCACGGCGCCGGGCGTTCTTGTGTGTCAGTGCGAAGTCATCGCTTGTCGGCGGCGACGAAGTCGCGGGCGCCCTCACCGATGTAGATCTGGCGCGGACGGCCGATCTTGGTGGCCGGGTCCTCCATCATCTCGCGCCACTGGGCGATCCAGCCCGGCAGGCGCCCGATGGCGAAGAGCACGGTGAACATCTCGGTCGGGAAGCCCATGGCCTTGTAGATCAGGCCGGTGTAGAAGTCGACGTTCGGGTAGAGCTTGCGCGAGACGAAGTAGTCGTCCTTGAGCGCGATCTCTTCCAGCCGCATCGCCATCTCGAGCTGCGGGTCATTGACCCCCATCTTCTTGAGGATCTCGTCGGCCGACTTCTTGACGATGGCGGCGCGCGGGTCGTAGTTCTTGTAGACGCGGTGCCCGAAGCCCATCAGCTTCACACCGGTTTCCTTGTTCTTGACCTTCTCGACGAACTTGTCGACGTCGCCGCCGAATTCGTTGTCGATGCTGTCCAGCATCTCCAGGACGGCCGCGTTGGCGCCGCCGTGCAGCGGGCCGGAGAGCGCGTGGATGCCGGCCGAGATCGAGCCGAACAGGTTGGCGTGGCCGGAGCCCACCAGACGCACGGTCGAGGTCGAGCAGTTCTGCTCGTGGTCAGCGTGCAGGATGAACAGCTGGTCCAGGGCCTTGGCCACGACCGGGTCGATGTCGTAGTCCTCGGACGGGAAGCCGAACGTCATACGCAGGAAGTTCTCGACGAGGCTCAGCTTGTTGTCCGGGTAGAGCGTCGGCTGGCCCTGGCTCTTCTTGTGGGCGTAGGCCGCGATCGTCGGCAGCTTGGCCAGCAGTCGCACGGTCGACAGCTCGATCTGGTCGCGATCAGTGATCGACAACGAGTCCTGGTAGAAGGTGCCGAGCGCGGACACGGCCGCCGACAGCACCGACATCGGGTGTGCGTCGCGCGGGAACGCCGCGAGCAGGGACTTGAGGTCCTCGTGCAGCATCGTGTGGCGACGAATGCGCTCGGTGAACTCCTCCAACTCGGTCGGAGTCGGCAGCTCACCGTAGATCAGCAGGTAGGAGGTCTCGATGAAGGTCGCCTTCTCCGCGAGCTGCTCGATCGGATACCCGCGGTAACGCAGGATGCCGGCGCCACCGTCGATGTAGGTGATCGCCGACTTGCAGGAGGCGGTGTTGACGAAGCCGACGTCGAGGGTGACGTTGCCGGTCTCGCCCAACAGCTTCGAGATGTCGTAACCGTCGTTGCCCTCCGTTGCGGGGACGACCCCGAACTCGAGGGTCTTGTCGCCCGCCTGGAAGGTGGCAGGAGCCTGGTCAGTCATATTTGCTTTCCGTCCTTATGCGTCAACCGGCTTCACTGCCGGGAAAGTCAGCAAATTCGACGGTACCTCAGGGTCTGACCCCGGCCACCTGCGACCCCGTGTCAAGAAATCAGTCTCTTTGCAGCAGCGGAAATTCGCTCATCGGTCGCGGTGAGCGCGATGCGCACGTGCTGTGCGCCGGCCGCCCCGTAGAAGTCGCCGGGTGCCGCGAGGATGCCCTGAGCGGCCAGGTCGTCGATGCTCTCGCGGCACGGCTTGCCCTGGGTCGCCCACAAGTAGAGACCGGCGTCGGAGTAGTCGATCTGCCAATCTGCTTTCAGCAGAGCGGTTTTCAGCTCATCACGACGCGCTGCGTAGAGCTGCTTCTGGACGACGACGTGCTCGTCGTCCTGCACCGCCGCATGTATGACGCGCTGCACCGGCCACGGCACGATCATCCCGGCGTGCTTGCGCACCTGCACGAGGCGCTGGACGAGATCGGTGTCGCCTGCGACGAAGCCGGCCCGGTAGCCGGCCAGATTGCTCTGCTTCGACAGCGAATAGACCGAAAGCAGGCCTTCGTGACTTCCGCCACAGATGCGGTCATCCAGGATGCTCGGGGTCGTCAGACCGTCCGGTTCGTCTCTCCAGTCCAGCTCCGCGTAGCACTCGTCACTGGCCACGATCACGCCTCGCTGACGCGCCCAGGCAACGACCTTCTTCAGATGGTCGACCGGCAACACCTGACCGTGCGGGTTGGCGGGAGTGTTGATCCACAGCAACTTCGGCGCCATCGGGCCGAACTGCAGCAGGCTGGCCGCGGCGCGCGGCTTCGCTCCGGCGATGCGAGCGCCGACGTCATACGTCGGGTAACCCAACTCAGGTATGCCGACCGACGTGCCCGCGCCCAGGCCCAGCAGAGTGGGCAGCCAGGCGACCAGTTCCTTGGTGCCGATGGCGGGCATGACCGAGTCGGGGTCGACACCCGAAGCGTTGCGACGGCGCGCGAACCAACCGGAGATCGCTTCCCGCAGGTCAGGAGTCCCCCACACCTGCGGGTAACCGGGTGCGTTCGCAGCCGCCACCAGGGCGTCCTGCAGCACCTTCGGGGTCGGGTCGACCGGCGTGCCGACCGACAGGTCGACGATGCCGTCGGGGTGTGTGGTGGCCTTCGCCTTGGCACCCGCCAGGGAGTCCCAGGGGAAGTCGGGCAGGTCAGCGACGGGCATGCGCGGAACGCGTCACTCGTCGTGTTCCTGCGGCGGCAGGGCGGCGATCAGCGGGTGGTCGTAGTCGATGACGCCCATCTTCGCGGCGCCGCCCGGGCTGCCGATCTCGTCGAAGAACTCGACGTTGGCCTTGTAGTAGTCAGCCCACTGCTCCGGGGTGTCGTCCTCGTAGTAGATCGCCTCGACCGGGCAGACCGGCTCACACGCTCCGCAGTCCACACACTCGTCGGGTTGGATATAGAGGCTGCGCTTGCCTTCGTAGATGCAGTCGACCGGACATTCTTCGATGCACGCCTTGTCCTTGAGGTCGACGCACGGCTGTGCAATGACGTAGGTCATACGAAAGGTCCTCCTGCTGCGAAGCATGCGTGGCCGCATGTCGACGGCCGGTGGGTCAATATCTGACATCTATTATGCCGACGTGCCTTCCGAGTCGGTCAGTCAGTCTCACCTCACCGAACTCTTGGTCATCGGAAGACGCGTCGTGCTGCGTTCCCGGCTGGCGCTCGGCGACTCTGAGCCCGGCGGTCCGACCCTCACCGACACCCTCGGCGAGGTGATGTCGGTCACCGACGAAGAGGTCGTCGTCGACACCCGAAATGGCCCGGTGACAGTCGCGCGTGCCAGCATCATGCTGGCCAAACGCGTCCCGCCCCCGCCGCCCCGCAGGGCACCCCGTGCACACCCGAACGCCATCAGCATCGACGAGCTCGAGGAGCTCGCGGTGGACGGGATGCCGCCGCTGGAGTCGGCGCACATCGGCGACTGGCTGCTGCGCGCGGCGGACGGTTACACCGGGCGCGCGAATTCCGCTCTACCCCTTGGCGATCCGGGCGTTCCGGGCGTGGCTGCCGTCGAGCAGGTCGTCGCCTGGTACGCCGAGCGCGACCAACCTGCGCTCGTGCACTTGCCGCACGGGACCGGCGCAGACCCGACGGCTTCGCCTCTGGGAACCCTTCTGGCGAAACAGGATTGGCGCTTCTTCCTGCGCACGTTGGTGATGACGAAGGTCGCGTCCGATGACGAACCCGCGCAGGGTGACGCGAAGACTGCAGACGTGCGGATCGAGGTGTCGGACGACCCGACGGACGACTGGTGGCACACCGCGTCGCCGCGAGCGCTCGACCACCGCGACACCCTCGGCCGGATGCTGGAGCGCGTTCGGTCTGCGGCATACCTCACGGCATACCTCGACGGCCGGCCGGCCGGGCACGGGCGGCTGGTCTTCACCGACGGCTGGAGCGGCATCTTCGACATACACACCGATCCCGCCGTTCGCGGTCGCGGCATCGCCCGCGCACTGATGCGCCGGGCCGAGCGGACCGCAATCGACCGGCGAATCCCGTTGCAATACCTGCAAGTTGCCGCCGACAACGAGTCGGCAGTCGGTCTCTACCGGTCGCTCGGGTGGCAGGTCCACCACGAGTACCACTACGCGACTCCGGAAGTCTGACGCCCTGATTCGCACTCCCTCACGGAGTCTGACGCGCCGATTCGCCGGCGACGGTCGAATTGCGCCGTCATTCGTGAATCGCGCCGTCACACTTCTGCTGGCACCTGTGGACAACCGCTGAGGAACCCGCCGCGCTGCCACCATGCATCGATGGCACACGAACCACTGCGTGAGCGCGAGATCCACAGCGTCGGACGACTGCGGCGGGCCGGCATCGCACCGTGGGCGTCCACCGCCCGCGGCACGGGCGCATGGATGCGCATCCGCCCGGGCGAATATCTGGACAAGGAGCGCTGGCACACTCTGACACCGCTCGATCGGCACCGGGCTCTCGTCGTTGCGACCGTTCGCCGGATGCGCGAGCCCCTACCGATGTTGTCCCATTTCGCCGCGGCAGCGCTGTGGGGTATGCCGATCATCGGCCCGTGGCCCGATCGTGTCGACGTCATGATGGACGCGTGTGCTGCCGGGTCCAGCACACTGGTGCGCCGACACCGGGTGTCGTGCCTGCCCGAGCCGTCCCTGCTCGGGTCAATCCCGGTGACCTCACCTGCCCGGACGGTGATGGATCTCGCGCGCAGCACGCAGCTGGCGTCCGCGCTCAGCGCTGCCGACCGGTCGCTGCGGGACGGCCTCTGCACCTACGGCGATCTGGACGAGGAGTTGCTCGCCATACCCAAACGCGGACCAGGACGACGCGGCGCACATGTGGTCTGGTTGCTGGCGGATCCACGTTCGGAATCGCCCGGCGAGTCGTTGAGCCGCGCGCGCATGTACGAGTCGGGCCTGCCGCAGCCCGACCTGCAGGTGCCGCTGGAGGATGCGCAGGGCCGGTTCGGCCGTGCCGACTTCGGCTGGCCCGGTCTGATCGGGGAGTTCGACGGGCTGCGCAAGTACCGCGCGACCGGGGACGCAGGTGACACCGCGAGTGAGGAGATCGTCATACGGGAGAAGCTGCGCGAGGACAGAGTCCGCCGCACGGGCGCGGGTGTGGCGCGCTGGGTGTGGGCAGAGGCGTTGCACGGCGCTGGACTCGTCCGGGCGCTCACGGCTGCCGGATTGTCCACCGACGACTCGGCAGAGTGGATACGCCGAACGCCCTTTGAGTGGTGAATCCAGCGGACGCGCTCGGCTCCATGACGACCATGACGCCCGGATTCACCGCTGACGACGGAATTCGACCGTCAGTGGCGGATCCTGCCGTCAGAGTCGGGTGGGTGGGTCAGTTGCAGGTGACGCGCACGGCGGGCACGTAGTGGGTGGTCAGACTTTCGTTCTTGACGACCTTGCCCGAGAGGTCCTTCACGATGCGCGTCACGGTGACCTTGAAGCCGTTCTCCGGCGCCTGCGGGATGCACTTGGCGCCCTTGAGGTGTCTGGCCGGGCCGGGCTGGTCGATGTCGAACTTGCCGCTCGTGCTGGACGACACGGAGAACGTCTTCACGCCGTACAGGCGTATGACGGACGCGTTGCCCTCGATGCCGGCCTGGATCCGGATCGGATGGCCGGTGTCGTTGGTCCACTTGTTGTCGATGCTCGGATCCAGCATGGTGGCTTCCCGGCCCATCGGATAGCGCGGGATCCAGTAGGCGTGCGCGGTGTGTTCGACCAGCTTGACGCCGGCGAAGAACGTCGCGTTGTAGAGGGTCGTCGACACCTGCGAGATGCCGCCGCCCATCCCCGGGACGTCGATGCCGCCCACCAGGATCGGCGCGTCGACGTAGCCGTGCGCCGCGTCGAACGGGCGCAGTGTATTGAGCAGCGAGAAGGTCTCGCCGGGTTGCACGACCAGACCATTGATCTTGGACAGGCCGACGCGGATGTTCTCGGTGCGGGCGGCGTTCTCCGCACCGGTCGGGAACACCGAGACGAACTCCGAGATCTTCTGATCGCCGACCTTGGTCTTCTTCAACTGCGCCGCTGTGACCGTCGGCTTCACCGGTTTGGTCGGCAGCGACATCGTGCGGTCTGGTGCGGTGAGTGCGGCGACCAGCAGCTTGCCGGCACCGCTGGTGTCCGGTGCGGTGCCGTCCTTGGCGGGCACCACACTGCTCTTGGTGCCGACGATTTTGAGCTTCGCGTTGATCGCAGGGGTGGTCAGATCGGCCGCCCGCTTGTCGAGCAGGCCGGCCAGCGCGGCCTCGTCGACCTTCGGTTTCAGGGTGCTGCCGTCAAAGGTCGTGGACAGGACACCGGAGATGTCCTGGGGCGCGAGCGTTGCCTTCTTGCCGCCGACCTGCACAGTGACCGGTCCGGACATCGCCGGGTCGGCGAACTCCTTGGTGTAGCGCGCAACCTCGGCGTCGGTGAGGGACGCGGGCTGCTCGGAAATGGGCGCCGTGTAGTCCTTGATCCTCGGCCAGCCCGCGGCGATCTTCGTCGCGATCGCCTTGGCGTCGACCCCCTTGCCAGGAGTCGACTTGGTGCTGACGACCTTGCCGTCGACGAACTTGACCGTGCCGTTCTTGGGAGCGCCCTCGAGAGTCTGGGACACCGTGTCGACCGCGTGCTGCAACTTCTTGCTGTCGACACGCGGGGCGACGTTGCGATGCGGCCCGTCGCCGGTCAGCCGATGCCACATGGTCGAGGGGTTCAGGGAGAAGCCGCTCAGCCCGTCGATGGTGCCCTCGGTGTCGATCGACAGCCCCGATGATGCCGGCTCGAGGGTCAACTTCCTGTCCCCGGAGCTGATGATGACCGGCGCCTTGACCTGCTTGGCCGCGGCCGCCTCAATCTCCGCCTTCGCGTCGGACGCACTCATGCCGCCGACCGACTGGCCGGCGACGGTCGTGCCGTGCTGGATCTTGCCGGACTGCCAGGACGCCAGCCCGACATACGCGCCCGCCAGGACGACAACTACCGTCGGCCCGCCGATCAGCAATGCCTTGCGCAGGCGACCTCTTGTCGCGCCGCTGTTGTTCTCATCGCCGCCTTCGCGGCCCCCACCCGATGCGTCTGTGCTCAACGTTGTACTCCAAATGCGCCCCGGTAGTAGATCAGGGCATCCCCTGGCCTATCTGCAATCGAGACCGAGCGTACGTCCCCGATCACCAGAGTGTGGTCCCCTGCCGTGACCGTGTCGTAGGTGTGACATTCCAGCGTGCCGAGCGCGTTGTCCAGGAGCGCCATACCGGTCTGCTCACCGCGGTGGAACGCAACCCGCTCCAGTTGGTCGTGCAACGGACGTCCACGCGTCGACAGCCAGGCGGCCGTCTTGCGCTCGGATTCGGGCAGCAGGCTGACTCCCCAGGCACCTGCCTCGATCACCGCATCGTGGAAACGCGCCTCGCGCTCGACACTGATCACCATCAGCAAAGGCTCCAGCGACACCGACATGATCGCGTTGGCCGTCATCGCGTGGTCGATGTCGCCGATCCGCGTCGTGACGACGGAGACGCCGGTGGCGAATCGGCCCATGACTTGCCGATAGGCGTCGGGATCAACGGGCTCAGGCGCGTTCATCCGCTGCTCGCTCACGGCTCCAGCCCCGTATGCCGCAACTGCTCCGTCTCGACAGCCATCGGCTCCCCGACCCCGGGTCGATCCGCTGGAACGCCTCGCGTGCCGCCAGCCGGGTCGCGACGTTGTTGGACAGCGTGTAGTAGCCGTCGTAGACGCTGACCTGGGTGCGATGCCGCTGCAACGCGGCGACCTGCCTCTCCAATGCCGCGCCATCGACGACGGTGTGCGTGACGGCCGCGTCGTCGACCACACTGGGCAGGAAGGTCTCGTCCGGAGCAGGCACGACCACCTCAGGCCGCGTGGCGTGTATGGCGAGCCACGCGCGGTCCTCCACGGCCCAGCTGCGGGGCGTGACCACCGTGTAGAAAGCCGGCCGATCCGGGAGGCTCGCCACCGCGGCCGCCGTCGCCTGGTGCGTCCGGATGTGATCCGGGTGGCCGTAACCACCGTGTGCGTCATACGTCACGACGATGTCCGGCTCCGCCGCTCGCAGGTATGCCGCAACGGCGTCGCTTGACACGGCCAGGTCCGCCCCCGCGAACGCCCGCGGGTGCGCTGCGGAAGGCGTGCCCGCCATACCGGAGTCGCGATAAGCGCCGTCGGCCAGCACGGTGACTGTGCTGACGCCGAGTTCCTTGACAGCAGAATGCAATTCGTCCCGGCGAAGATCGGCCAATGGATCAGCGGCATCCACGGCGCGGGGCTGGTCGGCCGGCAGCTGCAGGTGACGCAGCTCCGCGGGGATGACCTCGCCCTCTTCGCCGAGGGTGCAGGTGAGCACGTGCACGTCATCGCCGCGCGCCGCGTGGTGCGCGATCGCGAGCCCGGTCCACAACGACTCGTCGTCGGGGTGGGCGTGAACGAAGACCAGCCGCATGATTACTGTTTTGCGGCGCTCCGGGCACGGGCCGCGGTGCGGCCGCGCTCGCCGGCGTTGAGGACCAGCTTGCGGATCCGCACGGATTCCGGTGTCACCTCGACACATTCGTCTTCACGGCAGAACTCCAGGCTCTGCTCGAGCGACAGCTTGCGCGGCGGGAAGATCTTCTCGAAGTTGTCCGCGCTGGACGCGCGCACGTTCGTGAGCTTCTTCTCCTTGGTGATGTTGACGTCCATGTCGTCGGCGCGGGAGTTCTCGCCGACGATCATGCCCTCGTAGACCTCAGTGGTGGGCTCGACGAAGAGCACGCCGCGCTCCTGCAGGTTGACCATCGCGTATGACGTGACCACACCGGTCCGGTCCGAGACCAGCGATCCGGACAGGCGTGTCGTGATCGTGCCGTGCCAGGGCTCGTAGCCGGAGAAGACGTGGTTGGCGATGCCGGTGCCGCGGGTCTCGGTGAGGAACTCGGTGCGGAAGCCGATCAGGCCACGCGACGGAACGATGAATTCCATACGGACCCAACCGGTTCCGTGGTTGGTCATCTGCTCCATACGAGCCTTGCGGGCGGCCATGATCTGGGTGATCGTGCCGAGGTATTCCTCCGGCGTGTCGATCGTCAGGTGCTCGACCGGCTCGTGCAGCTTGCCGTCGACCTCCTTCGTGACGACCTGCGGCTTGCCGACGGTCAGCTCGTAACCCTCGCGGCGCATCTGCTCGACGAGGATCGCCAGCGCCAGCTCGCCACGGCCCTGCACCTCCCACGCGTCCGGACGCTCGGTCGCGAGCACGCGCAGCGACACGTTGCCGATCAGCTCGCGGTCGAGGCGGTCCTTGACCATGCGGGCGGTGACCTTGGAACCGCGGACCTTGCCGACCATCGGCGAGGTGTTGGTGCCGATCGTCATCGAGATCGCCGGCTCGTCAACTGTGATGAGCGGCAACGGAATCGGGTTCTCGGGGTCGGCGAGGGTCTCACCGATGGTGATCTCCGGGATGCCCGCGACAGCGATGATGTCGCCGGGGCCGGCGCTCTCGGCCGGCTGACGGTCCAGGCCGCTGGTCATCAGCAACTCGGTGATCTTCACCGTCTGCTGCGAACCGTCGTGACGGCACCACGCGACCTGCTGGCCCTTGCGGATCTCGCCGTTGCGCACGCGCAGCAGCGCGAGGCGGCCCAGGAAGTTGCTGGAGTCGAGGTTGGTGACGTGGGCCTGCAGCGGCGCCTCGTCGTCATACGTCGGCGCCGGGATGGTCTCCAGGATCGTCTTGAAGAGCGGCTCGAGGTCCGCGCCGTCCGGCAATCCGCCGTTGTCGGGCCGGGTCATCGAAGCGATTCCGGCCTTGGCAGAGGCGTAGACGACCGGGAAGTCGAGCTGGTCGGCGTCCGCGTCGGCGTCCTCCAGCAGATCCATGAACAGCTCGTAGGTCTCTTCCTCGACCTCCGCGATACGGGAGTCGGGGCGGTCGACCTTGTTGATGCAGAGGATGACCGGCATCCGGGCCGCGAGCGCCTTGCGCAGCACGAAACGGGTTTGCGGGAGCGGGCCTTCACTCGCATCGACCAGCAGGACGACGCCGTCGACCATCGACAGGCCGCGCTCGACCTCGCCACCGAAGTCGGCGTGACCAGGGGTGTCGATGATGTTGATGGTGATCGGGTGGCCGTCCGCGGAGGGACCGTCATACGAGATGGCCGTGTTCTTGGCCAGGATCGTGATGCCCTTCTCGCGCTCCAGGTCGCCGGTGTCCATGACACGCTCGCCGGTGGACTCGACGGTCGAGCGTTCGCTGAAGGCGCCCGTCTGCCAGAGCATCTTGTCGACGAGAGTGGTCTTCCCGTGGTCGACGTGGGCAACGATGGCGACGTTGCGGACGTCGCTGCGTGACTTCATGGGCATGGAGTTGTCAAAGCTGCGTGCACCCGTTCGGCCGAGAAGGCGTCGGGCACCGACAGGCTTCGTCCTTTCTGACGACGTGTATCGGATCCCTACCAGTGTCTCAGGGTTTTTTCATACCCATGACCACACCCCTTCATGGAAGTAACAGGGCCGAATCACCGAACTCGTGCCAGCGATATCGCTCCCGCACCGCTGCGTCGTATGCCGCCTGGGTCAGCTCCTCGCCCGCAACGGCTTCGACCAGCAGCAGATGCGACGCATGCGGATCGTGCGAGCCGGTGATCAGCCCGTCCACGACGCGGGGCGGCTCGTCCCGGGTGATGACCCGGTCCGTCCAGCCGGCAGCGCCCACCACGAGCCCATCGCAGGACACAGCCGACTCCAGGGCACGCGCCACCGTCGTACCTACTGCGACGATGCGACCCCCGGCCTGGCGGGTGGAGTTGACCTGCCGGGCGGTGACCTCGGGCACCTCGAAGCGCTCGACCTGTGGCCCCTCACCGGCCTCCTGCGAGGAGACACCGGTGTGCAGCGTGATCGGCGCGACCCCGACTCCGGCGGCAACCAGCTGGGTGACGACTTCGGGAGTGAAAGGCCTTGCCGCAGAAGGCATCTCGGCACTGCCCGGCACCGTGGCGAAGACCGTTTGGTAGTCAGCAAGGGGGTAGGCCTGATCGAGATAGCCGTAACTGATCGGCCTCCCGTGGTGCCACAGGTGCTCTGCCAGGTCGCCGTCGACCTCGGCCTGCCAGAGCCGGTTGCCGGCACGCGTGGGCGAAGAGACGAAGGGGTATGCCGCCTGCAGCCGCAGCACCAGGGAGCCGACCTCGAGGTGTTCGCCCACCCTGGCGTCGAGCACCGCACGTGCGGCGTCCGGTGCGGACCGCAGCTCCACCACCCAGGTGCCGTCGTCCAATTGAGTGGCCGCGTGCAGGACGACCGGACTCCCGTCGCTGCGCCGGGCGTCGACCTGACCGGCGACAGTGGCCGAATTGTTCACGACGACAAGGTCTCCGGCGTTCAGGTGGTCCGGCAACGAGCGAAATCTCGTGTGTTCGATTCCGTCCTGGGAGGCCACGAGCAGTCGCACCTGGTCCCTCTCGATGCCTCTGCGCTCGGCCGGCGAGGGCGCGGTGCGCTCGTCCGGTGCGTCGAACCTGGTCCGCGGCCGGACCGCGAGCGCAGTCATGCGGGGTCCCCGCGAAGTATTCGGAGGAGCGCAGCGGGGGAGAAACTTCGTGGGGTGCTCATGCGGGGTCCCCGCGAAGTATTCGGAGGAGCGCAGCGGGGGAGAAACTTCGTGGGGTGCTCATGACGAGACCCTGCTGGTCTCGCGCGCCGGCAGATCGGCGGCTCGGTAGCGGCCCGACTCCGGACGTTGCTCCCACAAATGCCGCAGGCGAGGTATGACGGAGGCAGGTTCCGGCCGGTCCGAGATGTCCTCCCCGGGAATGCCGCCTGATGCATCGGTGTGCGCATGTCACCGGGATCCACTGCGTAGGCAACGATTTCCGGTGTCTCGACGCCGACGGTCAGGATGAACTGGTCGAGCGCGGCCTTGCCTGCGGCATACAGACCCCATCCCTCGTAGTGCTCGACCGCGGCGTCCGACGAGATGCCGACCAGGACACCGCTGGATGCGCGGAGCAGATCGAGCACCTTGATGGTGAGTGCGAGAGGTGCGCCCGCGTTGGTTCGCAACACCGTGCCGATGTCAGCCAACTGCGCCTCGGCGAGCGGCCGCAGCGGCGTCGGTCCCAACGTGCTTGCGTTGTGCACCAGCAGGTCCAGCCTGCCCAGGTCGTGCGCCGCCGCTGCCAGCTCGTCCTGATGGTCGAGATCGAGTATGTCGCCCGCTATGCCAGTCACGCCGGGCAGATCGCGCGTCTCGTGCGCAAGCGCCTCGCTGTTTCGCGCGTCGGTGATCACCTGCCAGCCGTCGTCGGACAACGTACGGACCAGTTCTCTCCCAAGCCCGGACGATCCTCCGGTGATCAGTGCGACTTTTGTGTCGGACATCGAATCTCCTTGTTGATTAGGTCGATTGATGCCATCCTTCAAGTTGAAGTTAACTTGAAGTCAAGAGCAATTTTCGCCGAGAGGACACCCGACGATCGACAGGACAGGCGTTTTGGGCGTTTTTGACCCCGAATCGCGTGTCCTCTCGAGAATTGCCTGTCCTGTCGGCATGAGGACAGGACGGTTTTCATGGACACCCACGACCTGCTTGCGGTGGGCACCGTCGCCAAGCGCAGCGGCTTCGCTGCCTCCGCGCTGCGCTACTACGAGACGCAGGGCCTGATCCACGCGCACCGCAACTCCGGCGGGCAGCGCCGATTCGAGCGCAGCGTGCTGCGGCGGCTGGCATTCATCCGGGCTGCGTCGAATGTCGGCCTGACCCTGGAGGAGATCCGCGACGAGCTCGATCGTCTTCCTGACGGCCGCACGCCGACCAGGGCGGACTGGCAGCGCATCACGACCCATTGGCGGGGCCGGCTGGGCGAGCAGATCGCAGCCCTGGAGAAACTGCGCGACGGACTCGACTCGTGCATCGGGTGCGGGTGCCTGTCGTTGCGGCGCTGCGCGATCTCCAACCCGTATGACGCCGCCGCCGAAGGCCCGACCGCGCCTGGCGCTGCCTTCCTGCCCCCTTGCTGCGGCGACCGCACAAGCCCGCTTGAGATAACACCGTGTCATATATCGAGATGATGACGGTGTTTCCGAAACCCGCCAAGAGGCCCACGGACTGAGTAACGTTCGCAGAACCCTCTTCTCCATCGGAAGGTTCCGTCACCATGCCCGTTACCAAGACCACAGCCGCGCTCGCGCTGTTGGCCGCCTCCACCATGGCACTCACCTCGTGCGCCAGCTCCAAGCGCGACGCAGGCGCCACGAAGTCCGGCAGCGGCGCGAGCAACAGCAACGCGACCCTGAATTTCGGCGCGGCCGGAGCGCCCGCCACCCTCGATCCCTACTACGCCAGCGACGGCGAGACCTTCCGGGTCAGCCGCCAGATCTTCGAAGGTCTGGTCGGTTTCAAGCCGGGCACCGCCGAGGTCGCTCCCCGCCTGGCCACCAGCTGGACGCCTTCCGCCGACGGCAAGACCTGGACCTTCAAGCTGAAGACCGGCGTGAAGTTCACCGATGGCACGCCGTTCAACGCCGACGCCGTCTGCAAGAACTTCAAGCGGATGGACAGCCAGAACAAGGCCGGTCAGACCGCGTCCGAGTACTGGCTGACCAACATGGGCGCCTACAACGGCGGCGCGGGCGACCTCTACCAGGGCTGCACTGCGAAGGACGCCTCGACCGCCATCATCAAGATCGCCCGGCCGACCTCGAAGTTCCCGGCACTGCTCGGCCTGCCCGCCTTCTCGATGCAGTCCCCCACCGCGATGGACAAGTACGACGCCAACGGCATCAAGGCGCAGGGCCAGGGCTTCGTCTACCCGGCATACGCCAACTCCCACCCGACCGGCACCGGTCCGATGATGTTCCAGTCCTACGACAAGACCAACAAGACCGTCACCCTGGTCCGCAATGACAACTACACGGGCGACGACAAGGCCACCGTCAAGAAGATCGTCTTCTCGATCATCCCCGACGAGACCGCCCGCAAGCAGGCACTCTCGTCCGGTCAGATCGACGGTTACGACCTGCCCAACCCGGTCGACTGGCCGTCGTTGAAGAAGGACGACAACCTCGAGATCCGCCCGGCGTTCAACATCCTCTACCTCGGCCTCAACGCGAAGGTCGACCCCAACCTGAAGGACGTTCGCGTCCGGCAGGCGCTTTATTACGCGATCAACCGCGATCAGCTGGTCAAGTCGCAGCTGCCGGCCGGCGCATCGGTCGCCACGCAGTTCATGCCCAACACAGTCGCGGGCTACAACAAGTCGCTCACGCCATACAAGTACGACCCGGCCAAGGCCAAGTCGCTGCTCAAGGCCGCCGGAAAGTCCAACCTGAAGCTCACCTTCTGGTACCCCACCGAGGTGACCCGGCCCTACATGCCGGCGCCGGACAAGATCTTCAACGCGATCAAGTCCGACTGGGCCGCTGTCGGCGTCCAGGTCACCCCGAAGCCGATGCCGTGGGCCGGCGGCTACGTCACCGGCACCCAGAACGGCAACGCCGGGGCCTACCTGATGGGTTGGACCGGCGACTACAACACGCCGGACAACTTCCTGGGCAGCTTCTTCTCCGACCCCAAGGGTCAGATGACCGTTGGTGCCTACCCGTGGGGCGCCAAGCTGCACACGGCACTGTCCGACGCCGACTCGATCGTCGACGAGGCGAAGCGCGCCACGGCATACGAGGACCTGAACAAGCAGATCATGCAGGACCTCCCGGGCCTGCCGATCTCCAGCTCGCCGCCGGCGATCGTCTTCAGCAAGAAGGTCACCGGGGTCACACCGAGCCCGTTGACCGACGAGCACCTGTGGACCGCCAAGGTCAGTAAGTAGCAGTCGACCGCCCGGTGGCCGGTGCCGTGGATCGTCCGCGGCACCGGCCACCGCGCAATAAACCTCCTAGTAGGAGCCTCACCTCGTGCTCAGATTCATCGTGCGACGACTGCTACAGGCCGTGCTGGTCATGTTCATCGTCTCCGTCCTGCTCTTCGCCTGGCTGCGGTCGCTGCCCGGCGGCCCGGTCGACTCCATCCTCGGCGAGCGCGCAACGCCGGCCACCCGTGCGGCACTGAGCAAGACGCTCGGCCTCGACCAGCCGCTGCCCGTGCAGTACCTGCACTTCCTCGACAACATCCTGCACGGCAACTTCGGCACCTCCACCCAGGTGCAGGCCGGCACCGACGCAATGCAGCTCTTCCTGCAGCGCCTGCCGGCAACCATCGAGCTGTCGTTCTTCGCGATCCTGCTCGCGCTGGTCACCGCCATACCCCTCGGCTACTTCGCCGCCAAGCGGCACGGTGGCCTGCTCGACACCAGCTCGGTCGTGCTCTCGCTGGTCGGTGTGGCGGTCCCGGTCTTCTTCCTGGCGTTCGTGCTGAAGTACATCTTCGCGATCGAGCTGAACTGGCTGCCGGTCGCCGGTCGCCAGAGTCCAGACCTCAACGCCACCCGCATCACCAACTTCTACGTGCTGGACGGCCTGCTGACTCGCGAGTTCGACGCTTCGTGGGACGCCATCAAGCACCTGATCCTGCCCGCGATCGCGCTGGCTTCGATCCCGTTCGCGGTGATCTTCCGGATCACCCGCGCCTCGGTGCTGGAAGTGCTCAACGAGGACTACGTGCGCACTGCCGAGTCCAAGGGCCTGTCCGCACGGGTCATCCGCGGCCGGCACGTCCTGCGCAACGCGCTGCTCCCGGTGGTCACCACCATCGGCCTGCAGGTCGGCGGCCTGCTCACCGGCGCCGTGCTGACCGAGACGGTCTTCGCCTATCCAGGAGTGGGTGACGCGCTCGCCCAGGCGTTCAGCCAGCGCGACTACTCCGTGCTACAGGTGTTGATCACCATGGCGGCGATCGGCTATGTCCTGGTCAATCTGCTCGTCGACATCGCGTATGCCGTCATCGACCCCCGGATCCGGACGAGGTGAGTGCGATGAATCCCATGCAACGCAAGAAGGATCGGATCGACGCGCTCGCGGCGACGGCCGGTGACGCCGACATCCCCGACGCGGGTCACGTCAGCGAGTCCGGCGGACTCAGCCTGATCGGCAGCGCGTGGCTGCGGCTGCGGCGCAACCCGGTGTTCCTCCTCGGAGCGGCGGTGACCGTGCTGTTCATCCTGCTGGCGATCTTCGCGCCGCTGCTCGCACCGCACAACGGCACGACCAAATACTTGATCGGCCAGGTCACCCCCGCCACCCCGATCCCCCCATCGCAGAGCGGTTTTCCGCTGGGCGGTGACGATCAGGGTCGTGACTTCCTGTCCCGGCTGATCCTCGGTTCGCGGCAGACACTGATCGTCGGTGTGCTGGCAACCCTGGCCGGCCTCGCCGGAGGTCTGGTGCTCGGCACCATCGCCGGGTCGCTCGGCGGCTGGATCGATTCGGTGGTCATGCGCATCGTCGACGTCATGCTCTCGCTGCCATCACTGGTGCTCGCGCTCGCCGTCGCGACACTTTTCGGCAGTCCGTCGCAGTGGACGCTGATCATCGCGATCTCGATCGTGCAGGTGCCGATCTTCGCCCGGTTGCTGCGCGGGTCGATGCTGTCTCAGCGCTCCAGCGACCATGTCCTGGCCGCACGCGCGCTCGGCGTGAAACGGTCGGCGATCACCTTCCGGCACATGCTGCCCAACTCGCTCGGGCCGGTTCTCGTCCAGGCGACGCTGGTGCTGGCGACGGCGATCATCGAAGCCGCAGCGCTGAGCTTCCTCGGTCTGGGCAACCCGGACGACTCGTCCCCCGAATGGGGTCAGATGCTCGGCAAGGCCCAGACGCTCTTCGACATCTCGCCGCACGTGGCCTTCTGGCCGGCCGGCTGCATCGTCGTGGTGGCCTTCGGCTTCACCCTGATGGGTGAGTCACTGCGCGAAGCCCTCGATCCCAGAAACCGGAGGTGACCGGCGTGACTGCACCAGCACCCGAAAAGACCGACACTCTCCTGTCGGTGCGCGACCTGACCGTCGAGTTCGGCACCAAGGGACAGACTCCGTTTCGCGCTGTCGACGGTGTCTCGTTCGACGTCCGCCCCGGACAGACCATCGGTCTGGTCGGCGAGTCCGGTTGCGGCAAGTCCGTGACCTCACTGGCGATCATGGGCCTGCTGCCCAAGCGCGGCAACAAGGTCGCCGGATCGGCGACCTTCGACGGCTCCGACCTGCTGACGCTCGACGACCGCGAGATGCGCGACCGGCGCGGTCGCGACATTGCGATGATCTTCCAGGACCCGCTGTCGTCGCTGAACCCGGTCGTATCCATCGGCATCCAAGTGGCAGAAGTGCTGCAACGGCACCGCGGCATGAAGAAGGCCGCCGCGATGGCGGAGTCGCGTGCCCTGCTCGACAAGGTGGGTATCCCGGATCCGTCGCGCCGGCTCAAGGAATACCCGCACCAGCTGTCCGGCGGCATGCGCCAGCGTGCCCTGATCGCGATGGCGCTTGCCTGCAAGCCGCGACTGCTGATCGCGGACGAGCCGACGACCGCACTCGACGTCACCATCCAGGCGCAGATCCTCAACCTGCTCAAGGAACTGGTCGTCGACTCCGGCACCGCGCTGATCATGATCACGCACGACCTGGGTGTCGTCGCCGGCCTCTGCGACGAGGTCAATGTCCTGTATGGCGGCCGGATCGTCGAAACCGCCTCTCGGCACGAGCTTTTCGCCCGTCCGCGGCATCCCTACACCAACGGTCTGCTCGGATCGATCCCGCGGCTGGACGGTTCTCATACCGACAAGCTGGCCGCCATACCAGGGTCCGTGGCGGACAACATCCCGTGGACGTCCGGGTGCGCGTTCGCACCGCGCTGCTCGCGGGCGATCGACGTATGCCGAACCGAATCGCCTGCACTGGAACAGGATCGGGTGTCATTGGAGGTTCACGTGCTGCGGTGTCACAACCCCTGGCCGGAGGGCGGAGAGTCATGAGCGCGAACCAGAGCACGGAGACGGGGTCCCCGCGAAGTATTCGGGGGAGCGAAGCGGAGGAGAAACTTCGTGGGGTAGACGAGGTGCTGCTGGACGCGCGCGACGTGGAGGTCCACTTCCCGATCAAGCGCGGCGTGATCTTCGACAAGACGGTCGGCTACGTCTACGCCGTCGACGGTATGACGCTGCAGATCCGCAAGGGCGAGACTTACGGCCTGGTCGGCGAATCCGGTTGCGGTAAATCGACATTCGGGCGCGCGCTGCTTCGCCTTGAAGAGCCGACCAACGGCACGGTGACCTTCGCCGGCACCGACCTGTCGACGCTCAAGGGCGAAGAGCTGCGCACCAAGCGCCGCGACATGCAGATGGTCTTCCAGGACCCGCTGTCCAGCCTTGACCCACGTCAGACCGTTGAGTCGCTGCTGCTCGAAGGCATGCACGCGCACGGACTGACCAAGGACAAGGAAGCCGCCGGCGCCCGGCTGCGCGAACTGCTCCAAGCGGTCGGGCTGCCCGCCGCAGCGCTGCGCAAGTACCCGCACGAGTTCTCCGGGGGCCAGCGGCAACGCATCGGCATCGCGCGGGCCTTGTCGGTCGACCCGCAGCTGATCGTCGCCGACGAGCCGGTGAGCGCGCTGGACGTGTCGGTGCAGGCTCAGGTCATCAACCTGCTGGAGGACGTCCAGGAGCAGTTCGGCCTCACCTACCTGGTGATCGCGCACGACTTGGCCGTCGTGCGGCACATCAGCGACCGAGTCGGTGTGATGTACCTCGGCTCCTTGGTCGAGGAGGCTGACGCCGACGGGCTCTACGCCACACCACTGCACCCCTACACGCGTGCGCTGATGTCGGCGGTGCCGATCCCCGACCCGTTGATCGAGGACCACCGCGAGCAGATCATCCTGGCCGGCGACCTGCCGTCGCCCGCCAACCCGCCGAGCGGTTGCCGCTTCCACACCCGCTGCCCGTGGCGGCAGGAGGAACTCTGTGACACCGAGCGGCCGCAGCTGCGCGTCGTGCAGATCGACGGTGTGCCGGCCTCGCACCGAGTGGCCTGCCACTATGCGGAGCAGATCCACTCCGGCGAGATCGAGCGGCACGAAGTTGACGCTATGGCGATCGACCCTGCCGCGAACGAGGGCGGACCGACGGTGAACACCCAGGAGAACGTCGGCGGGCAACCGTTCTCCACGCCCTGATCGAACATTGCGAGAGCCGCCGAGCTGCTCCCCCGGGGGCAGCTCGGCGGCTCTTGTTGTGTGGCGGGTCAGCCCATCCCGACCGGCTCACGGACGCTGTATGGCGCAGGGTCGACCGGCCGAGCGGCCGTTCCCTTGCCGCCACGTGACGGCCACCAGGCCCACCGGCCCAGCAGCGCCAGCGCAGACGGCAACAGCACCAGTCGAACAACGGTGGCATCCAACAGGATTGCGATGGACAGACCGACGCCGATCTCCTTCATCTCGACCATCGACAGCGTGGCGAAGAGGGCGAAGACCGAGATCATCACCACCGCGGCGCTGGTGACCACACCTGCGGTCTCCTGCACGCCCTCGCGCACCGCCAGCTTCGGCGGCAGTCCCGCATCGACCTTCTCCTTGATCCGGCTGAGGACGAAGACGTGGTAGTCCATCGACAACCCGACCAAGACCGCGAAGAGGAAGATCGGGATCCACGAGATCAGTCCCCCGGTGGAGTGGAAGTTCAGGATCGACTCGGCCCAGCTGTGCTGGAAAACCGCTGTCAGCACTCCGAATGCAGCCCCGACCGACAGGAGGTTGAGCGCCATCGTCAGCAGCGCGACCACGATGCTGCGGAACGTCACCACCATCATCACCAGGGTCAGGCCGAGCACGACGATGAGCACCTTGGGAAGGCCCGCCGACTGGTGTTCCATCTGGTCGTAACTTTCGGCGACACCGCCGCCGACCGCCCATTTCGCGTCGGATGAAGACAGCGCTTGCGGGATCACCGTGGCGCGCAGGTCACGCACCGCGTCACCTGCGGCGAAAGATCCCTCGCCAGCCTTGCTGCCCAGTGTGAGCACCGCAGTCTGACCGTCGGAGGAAACTCGCACCGGATCGGCCACGGCCTTCCACTCGCCGGTTGAAATCGCATTGTTCGCAACGATCTTCGCGTCGTGCTTCAGCTCGGTGGTGTTGTTGCCCTGCAGGACGACGGCGGCGGTCGGACCGTCACCGGGGAACGCCGCACCGATCTGCTGCAACGCCCTCACCGCGGGAATGTCACGCGGCAGCGAGTCCAGACTGCTGGTCTGCTGCTTCATTCCGAGCGCCGGTATGGCGATCGCACCGAGGATCACGAGGCCGGTGATCAGCGACGCCACCGGGCGACGCAGCACCGGCCCGAGCACCCGCTTGCTGACCGTTCCGGGCTGCATCCGGGAAGACACCCTCCACAGCAGCGGAATGCGCGGACGGTCCACCTTCGGACCGAGCAAGGAGAGCAATGCGGGGAGCACGGTCAGCGAGCCGAACACCGCGAACGCGACCACAACGAGCGATCCGGTCGCGATGGACGCGAAGGTCACATCGCCCACGGCATACAGACCGCCCATGCTGACGATCACGGCGATGCCCGACACGACGATCGAGTGCCCGGACGTCTCGGCGGCGATCTCGACGGCGTCGGCGGCGCTCGCCCCTCGTTGCCGTTCCTGGCGCTCACGCTTGAGGTAGAACAGCGAGTAGTCGACACCGACCGCCATACCGATCAACAGGATGACGCTGGTGACCGAGTCCTCCATCGGCAGCAGGAGCGACACCGGCCCCATCAGGCCCATGGTCGCGAAAACACTTGCAATTGCGAGCAATACCGGTATGCCGGCCGCGATGAGCGCGGCGAAGACGAGCAGCATCAGCACGATCGTGATCGGCAGGCTCTTGGACTCTGCAGACCCGAGGTCGTTGCCGACGCGGGTGTTGATCGCATCGTTCATCGAGGTGTCGCCGGTCTGCACGATCTGCAGCCCCGGCGCCCTCGGCTGGGCATCGTTCACCGCACGGGTGATGCCACTGATGTCCGGATCCTTGTCATCCGCAACGGTTTTCATCGTGATCGGGACGACCATCAGCTTCTTGTCCGGCGACACCTCCGGCGTTCCGACCTGCTTGACGTGGCTGTCGGCGCGAACCGTCGCAGCGATCCGGTTCGCGGTGCTGCGAGCGTCGGTCCCGACCGCGCCGCCCGATGTACGGGACAGCACGACAAATTCCGAGTCCGGCGCGTCGAGCCCGGCCTGCTGGATCTGCGCGGCGGCAGTCCCGGACTGACCGACGCGGTAGTCGGCCTTGGTGGTGGTGTGCATGGAAACCGCGGCGCCGCATGCGACGGCCGCGATCACCAGAAGCATCCAGGTGCCGACGGCGCGCCATGGGCGGCGCACGCTCCAGCGAGCAATTCTGAGTGTGAACCCGGCCTTCTTCACGGCAGTGTTCCCCTTCTTGGTGAGCAACCGGCCGGGCGAATCCCGACCGTGGTCAACACTTGTCGGCTCACCAAGGAAAGTCAGTGACGGCAGCACCACAGTTGGGGTAGGGCTAACCCCACCATCGAAAGTGGGACTGGGACGCCTGTGCGCGGCGCCGTGACAGGTCAGGATGGAGGCGTGCAATCAACCGCCGGCCGCCCGCAGCTCATGCTGGCGCACTTCGTCGCCATACTCCTGGCCGTCCCGACCCTCGTGATGTTCGTGCTGACGTTGGTCGGCACCGTCACCGCGCCACTGGGGATAGGCATCCTGCTGGTGACCCTTGCGGTGCCCACGACACAGCTCCTCGCGACGGGCCAACGAGGCCTTGCCCGTGTCGTGCTGCGCGAGCCGATCGAGCAGCAGTACCGCGACACGAAGGGACTCGGTCTCATCACCCGTGTTCAGCGGTGGGCCGGCGACCCGGCCAGGTGGCGGGACGTGCTCTGGCAGCTTGCCTCGGTCACCATCGGCTTCACGCTGTCGGTGCTGACCATCGCACTCTTCGCCTACCCGATCTGGTCGATCGTGTGGTTCGGGCTCTGGAAGGGTCTGCCGGACATCTTCGACACTCCGTATGGCGATGCCCTGCGCGTCACGACCACCTCTGGTGCTATTGCGGTTTCGGCGGGTGGGTTCGTCCTCGGCGTGCTGATCTGGTGGGTGACGGTCAAGCCGATCGCTCGCTGGCGGTTCGGCCTGGACGCGTATCTGCTCGGGTTGTCCCGACGAGAGGTGCTCGCACGCCGTGTGCAGGAGGTCACCACCTCCCGAGCGCAGGGTGCGGACGCGGCAGCGGCTGAGTTGCGCCGCGTCGAGCGTGACTTGCACGACGGGGCTCAGGCACGGCTGGTCGCGCTCGGGATGAATCTCGGGCTCGCCGCCGAGCTCATCGAGAAGGATCCCGACGCCGCGCGCCAGCTGCTGTTAGAGGCGCGGGACAACTCCGGAGTCGCGTTGCAGGACATCCGGTCCGTGGTGCGTGGCATCCACCCGCCGGTGCTGGCCGATCGTGGGCTGGCCGACGCCATACGCGCCGTTGCGGTTGACCTGCCTATCGACTTCGACCTCGATCTGCGGCCGCCGCAGCTGCCTCCCCGCTGGAATCGGCCGTCTATTTCGGTGTCGCCGAATGCCTGGCCAACATGGGCAAGCACTCGCGGGCGTCGGCCGGCTGGGTGCGTATGGCGCCGCACGACGGGCTGCTGCACGTCGAGATCGGTGACAACGGTGTCGGCGGCGCGGACCGGCGCGGCAGCGGCATACAGGGGGTTGCGGGACGGCTCGCGGTCTTCGACGGCACGATGGAGGTGTCGAGCCCTCCCGGTGGGCCGACCATCGTGACCATGGAGGTGCCGTGCGCGCAGTGATCGGTGAGGACCACGCGCTACTGCGTGACGGTCTGGAGCGCATCCTGCACGCCCACGACATCGAGGTCGTGGCCACAGCGGACAACGCGCCGAGCCTGGTCAAGGCGCTGCGGGAGCACTCGCCCGACATCGCGATAGTCGACGTGCGTATGCCGCCGACGCTCACCGACGAAGGGCTGCGGGTCGCGATCGAGGCGCGCCAGGAGCAACCCGGCCTGCCCGTCCTCGTGCTGTCGCAGTATGTCGAAAACCTTTACGCCCGAGAGCTTCTCGAGGATGGCGAGGGTGGCGTCGGCTATCTGCTGAAGGATCGCGTGTCCGACGTGGGCGCTTTCATCGAGGCGGTGCATCAGGTCGCCGGTGGCGGGACGGTGCTCGACCCCACCGTCGTACGCCAGCTGATCGCCCGACGCCCCCAGGGCAGCAAGATGGACCGGCTCACCGACCGGGAGCGAGAGGTCCTCGGTGAGATGGCGCAGGGGCGTTCCAACGTCGCGATCGCCAGTGCTCTCTTCGTCACCGAGAAGGCGATCAGCAAACACACCAACGCGATCTTCAGCAAGCTCGACCTGCCGGTCTCCAGCGACGACAACCGTCGTGTCCTCGCAGTCCTCGCCTACCTCAACGGCCAGCACCCCCGTCGCGAGTGACCTGGCCGGTAATCGCAGCCTTTCCTGCGTGGACAGGAGCGGCTGAGCGAGGCAGAGTCAAGGTATGAGCAGACTGTTGACCGACGAAGAGATAACGCGACAGCTGGCCGCGCTCGACGGCTGGTCGCGTGACGGTGACACGCTCCGGTCCGCGTACACAGCAACATCGTTCGCTCGCGCGATCGAGTTCGTGCACCTGGTCGCGGCGGATGCGGACCACATGAACCATCACCCGGACATCGAGATCTCCTACACCGCTGTTCGCTGGGCGCTGTCCACACACAGCGAGGGGGCATCACGCAGCTCGATATCGAGTTGGCGCACCGGATCAGCGAAGTCGCGCAGCAGACCGGGGCGAAGGTGTCCGGGTGACGTCCTCCGTCGAGCCGCACGAAGGTGAGCTGCAGGACGAAGGGCTCAGCAGCCGTCTCAACTGGCTGCGCGCAGGAGTCCTCGGCGCCAACGACGGCATCGTCAGCGTCGCGGGCATCGTCGCCGGCGTCGCGGGTGCCACGACCAGTCGTAACAACATTGCCATTGCCGGCATCGCAGGTCTTGTTGCCGGCGCATTGTCAATGGCGGCAGGCGAATACGTCTCCGTGAGCACCCAGCGCGACAGTGAGCGTGCCATGCTTCGCAAGGAGCGGCAGGAGCTGCACGAGCTGCCCGAGGAGGAGCTCGAGGAGCTGACGCAGATCTACCAGTCGAAGGGCCTGCGGCGTGAACTCGCGGCGGAGGTCGCCGAGGAGCTCACTGCTCACGACGCGCTGGCAGCGCACGCGGAGGCGGAGCTGGGCATCGACCCCAACGACCTGACCAACCCATGGCACGCCGCGGGCGCATCGTTCCTCGCCTTCACAGTCGGCGCGCTGATCCCGTTGATCGCCATACTTCTGCCGGGCCCCACCTGGCGGGTGCCAGCCTGTTTCGTGGCGGTCGCGATCGCGCTGGTTGTCACCGGCGCCGTGAGCGCCCGGCTGGGCGAGGCACCGACGCGACCGGCCGTCATACGCAATGTGCTCGGCGGCATGCTCGCGATGGCCATCACGTATGGCGTGGGCACTCTGGTCGGCACCGCGATCTAGCCGCGAGCGTGATCGCGTTCGACAACTGCCCCGGCTCGCTTGAGGATTCGGGTGACCTGCCAGACCTGCACGTGGGACACGCCGTCCTGCCGGCCGATGTCGTCGGACACGAATCGGTAGAGCTCCTCGGCGTTTGCGAAGGCAACGGTCGCGGTGAGGCTGGTGGCACCGGTCGTGGCGCCGCAGAAACGAACCGCAGGGTGCGATCCCATCGCCTCTCCGACCGCCTGCAAATGGGCCGGCGCAACGGCGAGCGCAATGCGGGCAGACAAGGACACTCCGAAGGCCCTTTCATCGATATCGACGTCGAAGTAGAGCACGCCAGCTTCACGTAATTCGGTGACCCGTCTACGGATTCGGGCCTCGGTCCAGTCTCCTCCCACGGCGGTGCGCAGCTCGGCGTACGTCGCCCGCCCGTCAGCCGTGAGGACCCGCAGCAGTGACTCGTCCGGCGGGGTCAACTCCACGGCACGTTCGGTGCCCACAGCTGTCGTTCCTGTTCCCTGCCTGAGGCGAGCTTCCTCGTCCGCCGCCAGGAAGTTCTCACCGATCCGCCAGTCGCGTGTCGTCGAACCGCGGAAGACGTGCAGCACACCGGACGCCTCGATCCCGGTGATCGGCACCGTGCGCGGCAATTGCCGCAGGAGCAACTGATCCTGATCGTCCAGGGTCCGTGGTCGCAGCACGCAATCGACCTCGGTTCCCCCGCCCATCAGGGCGACCCATTGCGTGTCATCGCGGCCGGCGAGCGCTCTACCCACGCTCTCGGCGGCATCCGGACGGCAGAAGAGCCGCAGCATCCAGTTCTGTAGGCCGAACGGGGTCGGGTCGGCGAAGCCGATCACCCGGACGGCGCCCGCTGCTCGCAACTTGCGATAGCGCCGCGCCACCGTCTGCTCCGACACCCCGAGCACCGACCCGACGACGGCGAAGGACGCACGGGGCGCTACCTGCAGACAGTGAGTGATCTTGATGTCCAAGGCGTCACCAACGACGGATTCCGACGCCCTCGCAGAATTCATGTCGGAAATCTACGCCACCGCCGCCCTGGCTGGTTGCGCCCTCAGATTTGCCGGAGTCTTGTTCTCGAAGGCCAGTGTCGATCTCCGGGCCACTCGAACGTCATCTCAGCACAACCACCGACAGGACTGAACGCTCATGCGCAAATGGCTACCACTCGTCACGATCTGCATCGGCACGCTGATGCTGCTCGTGGACGTGACCATCGTCAACGTCGCCCTGCCCGACATGGCCGTCAATCTGCACACGAGCTTCAGCTCACTGCAGTGGGTGGTCGACATCTACGCGCTGGTCCTCGCGGCTTTCCTGCTCGGCATCGGCTCGCTGGCCGACCGGCTGGGTCACCGCTCGACGTATGCCGTGGGCCTGGCACTCTTCGCAATAGCCTCTGCGGTCTGCGGATTCGCGGGCGACGACACGGTCCTGGTCGCCGCTCGTGGCGTGCAGGGCCTCGGTGGCGCGGCGATGTTCGCGACCACCTTCGCCCTGCTGAACAGCAGCTACACCGGCAAGGACCGGGGCACGGCATACGGGTTCTGGGGCGCGGTGTCGGGAGCCGCCGCCGCGATCGGACCGATCGCCGGCGGTCTTCTCACCGAGCACCTCTCCTGGCGCTGGATCTTCTTCGTCAACCTCCCGTTCGCCGTCGCCGCGATCGTGCTCTGCTTCGTCGTGCTCGGACGCGACAAGCGGCACCCTGCCCCGCTGGACCCGGCCGGCATCGTCACCTTCACCGTCTTCGCCGCCGCCCTCACCTACGGCCTGATCCGCGCGAACGAAGACGGCTGGGGCGACCGTGGCGTCCTGGTGGCCTTCGTCTGCTCGCTGGTGATGCTCGCCGCGTTCTTGACGGTCGAGTCGCGGATCAAGCACCCGATGCTCGACCTGAGCCTGCTGCGAAACCGCGTCTTCGCCGGCTGCTTGATCGCCGGATTCGTCCTGTCGGCAGCAGCTTTCGCCTACCTGACCTACGCCTCCATCTGGATGCAGTCGGTCCGTGGCATGTCGCCGGTTGAGGCCGGCCTCGCCACCTTGCCACTGGCCGTGGCGGCATTCGTCACCAGCGCGACGGCCGGGCGGGCCATGCACGGTGACCGCAGTTGGATCGCCATCGGCCTGGGCATCGTCCTCACGGGTGTCGGCGGACTGCTGGTCGCCCTGCAACTGCACGACGCGAGCGCGGACTGGACCGCCCTCGTGCCTGGCCTGACGGTCACCGGTGTCGGCGTCGGCCTCGCAGCACCCACCCTCAGCTCGACAGCAATGTCCGTTGTCCCTCTGCAGCGCGGGGGTATGGCGGCCGGCGCGGTCAACACCGCACGACAGCTCGGTTTCGCACTCGGGATCGCAGCACTGGGAACACTTTTCGCCGCACGCATCACCTCGGTGCTGACCGCGCACTCAGTGCCGAACGCTTCTGCGGCCAGCGACGCCGTCGCCGGCGGGCAGTCCCGTGCACTTCTCGCCCAGGTCCCGGCGAGCGCGCGTGCGACGACCGAACAACTCGTCCACCTGTCGTCGGTCGAAGGGCTGCGCCTCACCACATTGATCGCCGGACTGCTGGGAATCGTCGGCGGCATCGTGGCCGGGGCTCTCATCCGTCCGTCAAGGCGGACAGGTGAGGAGGTCGAGCCGGCCGACGGTCAGCACGTAGACGCCGAGCCGGTCGGCATACATTGAGCCCATGAAAATCCTCGACGCGAACATCAGCCGTCTCGACGGCACCGCCGGCACTCTCGCCGACCTCACCCAGGGTCGCCCTGCACTGCTGGTCAACGTGGCCAGCAAGTGCGGGCTGACCCCGCAGTACACCGGCCTCGAAGCGCTTCAGAAGGACTACCAGGCAAAGGGATTCACCGTCATCGGCTTCCCCTGCAATCAGTTCGCCGGCCAGGAGCCGGGGACCGCTGAGGAGATCCAGGAGTTCTGCAGCGCGACCTACGGCGTGACGTTCCCGATGACCGAGAAGATCGACGTCAACGGCGACAACCGCCACCCGATCTACCAGTCGCTCACACAGGCCGTGGACCAGGACGGCAAGGATGGCGACATCCAGTGGAACTTCGAGAAGTTCGTGATCGACGCCGACGGTTCGGTCGTGCGGCGTTTCAGCCCGCAGGTCACCCCGGACGACCCGCGCGTTCTCACGGCCATCGAGTCCTCGCTCGGATGACGCCACGACAGGTCTGAGTTGCTCGACCTGTGGCGTGGGTGACCCATCCGGAACGCCGAGCGTGCCGAACCACCCACATGACGGATGCGCTGTTTGCACGGGTCCGGGCCGCGCTGTCCGGATTGATCTCGGTCGCAGTCGGCCTGGCCGCGGGTCAGCTGGTTGCAGCGTTACGTGACCCGGCCACTTCGCCGGTGCTTGCAGTCGGCTCCGCGGTCATCGACCGCACACCGACGCCGTTGAAGGACTGGGCGATCAGTCATTTCGGAACCCACGACAAGCTCATCCTGCTGTCCACGGTCGTTGTGGGGGTCTTCATCCTCGCGATCGTGTCCGGGCTGATTGCCCGCCGAAACGTCATCATCGGTGCCGTCATACAGGTCGCCATGCTCGCGGTCGCCGGGTACGCGGTGCTGGACCGGCCGTTCGCCAGGTGGGTCGATCTCGTGCCGACCGTTGTGGCCGGGATTGTCTCCCTGCTGGTCCTCTTCGTGCTGCTCTGGCTCGACCATCAACCTGACCTGCGTCGGCTCGTCGACCGAAAACCGTTGCAGGGCAACGCTATCGGCGCTAGCCGACGTTACTTCGTCGTCGCGTCCGGGGCGGGCGCAGCCACCGCAGTCGTGAGCTTCGTCGGCGCCAAGCAGCTGACGAACTCCCGCTCGAGCGTCAACGTGCACATCCCGCAAGCCTCCGAACGCGCCCCGTCGCTGCCCCGCGGCCTGGACGCTTCGGTGCCCGGCGTGACCCCGCTGCGGACTCCGAATACGAAGTTCTACCGCGTCGACACCGAGCTGACCGTGCCCACACTGGATGCGTCCCGATGGTCCCTGCAGATCGACGGTGACGTCGAAAACCCTTATGAAATCAGTTATGCGGAGCTGCTACGTCGGCCGCTCGTCGAACGCAACATAACCATCACCTGCGTGAGTAACGAGGTCGGAGGGAGCTATGCCGGCGGTGCCACCTGGCGCGGCGTCCTCACTCGAGACCTGCTGAAGGAAGCCCGGGTCAAGAACCCGGATCGACCCGACCTGCAGGTGATGAGCACCTCGTTCAACGGGTTCACCATCAGCACTCCGCTGGGTGCCCTCACCGATGGCCGCGGCGCCATGCTCGCAGTGGCGATGAACGGCGAGCCGCTCCCGCGCAGCCACGGATTCCCAGCGCGCCTGGTCACTCCCGGTCTCTACGGGATGCTCGGCTGCACGAAATGGGTCACCCGACTGACGGTGACGACCTACGCCGACAAGAAGGCGTATTGGACCGAGCGCGGCTGGACCACCGACGGAGAGATCAAACCCACCGCCCGCATCGATGTCCCCAAGTCGTTCGCTTCCGTGAAGTCGGGACGAGTCATGGTCGGCGGCACCGCGTGGGCACAGCGTCGCGGTGTGGTGCGGGTTCAGGTCAGCATCGACGACGGCCACTGGCAGGACGCCACCATGGGCCCGGACGTCAATATCGACTACTGGCGCCAGTGGTACTTCGCGTGGAACACCTCGAAGAAGGGCACCCACAGTGTCCGGGCGAGGGTCGTCTACGGCCACGACCAATTGCAGACCGAGAAGCGAGCCGGTGTGTTTCCCAACGGTTCCAGCGGCATCGAAGAACGCAGTTTCGTCGTCCACTGAAAATCACCTCCCCGGGACCCATCCAGCCGACCTTCCGCGCCGAATCACCAATGTTCCCAGCCACAAACCACAATCTGCAGGAGTTCTCATGAAAACCCGTCTCACCCTCACCCTGGCCAGCGCGGCCGTGTTGGCCGCCTCGTTGTCCGCATGCGGGTCCTCCGGCTCCAGCGGCAGCAGCGCCTCCGGCGCAGGTGCGATGACGAGTTCATCCGCGATGGCGTCCAGCTCGATGTCCTCCGGTTCGATGTCCTCCGACGCGATGAACAGCGGTGGCGCTGCCAACGCGAGCAAGCCGTTCGGGCCGGCGTGCTCGAGCGTGCCCAAGGACGGCAAGGGCTCGTTCAGTGGCATGGCCCAAGACCCGGTCGCGACCGCGGCGTCCAACAACCCGGCGCTGTCGACGCTCGTGACTGCGGTCAAGAAGGCCGGTCTGGTCGACACACTCAACAGCGCTTCGGCCCTGACCGTCTTCGCACCGGCCAACTCAGCCTTCGCCAAACTGCCCAAGGCACAACTGAACGCGGTGCTCGCCGACAAGGCGAAGCTGTCCACACTGCTCACCGGCCACGTCGTCAAGGGACGGCTGAGTCCGAAGCAGCTGGCCGGCGACCACACGTCGCTCGCCGGCACCACGATCAAGGTGTCCGGTTCCGGCGAGAAGTTCACGGTCGACGGCAGCTCCAACGTCGTGTGCGGCAACGTGCAGACGTCCAACGCGACGGTGTACATCGTCGACACCGTCTTGATGGGCAAGTAAGACCGATCGTGCGGACCTGAGCCATGTCGATGCTCGTTGCGGAGGATCTCCAGGTAAGAATGGGGGTCGTGGCCGTCCGAAATGTTCCTGCGCTGGCCGACCTGCTGCGGCAGGTCGGCCAGGGCGACGACGCGGCTTTCGCAACGCTGTATGACGCGACGGCTGCTCGGGTGCACGGGCTCGTCTGCCGAGTTCTGGTCGATCGCGCCATGAGCGAGGAGGTCACCCAGGAGGTGTTCCTCGAGGTATGGCGCTCCAGTCCGCGGTTCGATCCGAGCCGCGGTTCTGCGTTGTCCTGGCTCTTCACGATCGCGCACCGCAAAGCGGTCGATCGGGTGCGGTCGACCGAATCCGCCCGCCACCGCGACACGGCATACGTCGTCACCCAGAACGAGCCGGAATACGATTCGACAGCCGAGCTGGTCGACGGGTCACTGCGAGCCGACTTGGTCCGCGCTGCGATCGGACAGCTGTCACCGGTACAACGGGAGGCTGTCGAACTGGCCTATTTCGAAGGGATTTCGCAGGCTGAGGTAGCTCAGCGGTTGAACATTCCTCTCGGCACAGCCAAGTCGCGCATCCGCGACGGGCTACTCAAGTTACGAGCGACATTGGGAGGTGAGTCATGACCGACGATCACATCGACACGATCGATTACGCCATGGACTCGCTCGACGACGTGAGCCGCCGACGCGCCGATCAACACCTCGCGCACTGCGCTCAGTGTCGTGCGGAAGTCGCTGACTGGCGCGAGGCGACAGCCGGGCTCGGCGCATCCGTCGTCCCTGTCAGCCCACCGCCCGCGCTCCGTGAGGCGGTGCTGGCAAGCGCCGCTCGCGTTCCGCAGGACGACATCGGCTCAGCGTCCGACGACCAGGCGATGTCATCCTCACCGAGCCGTCGTCGGACCGGTCGCTGGCTGCTCGCTGCCGCCGCTGCGGTGGTGGTGCTGGTCGGTGGAGGCATCACGGTCGCGACGAAACCTTGGAGCAACAACCCGACCACGGTCTCTGCCGTCGAGCAGGTCGAGCGGGCGCCGGACGCCCAAAACGCCACTGCACCAGCACCCGAGGGATCGCTGGTCATGACCACCTCGGTGAAACTGGGCAGGGCCGTCGCCACCCTCCGCGGCGTACCGGCACCCGCGGCCGGCAAGGTCTACCAGGCCTGGATCATCACCCCGAAGGGCCCGGTCAGCGCCGGACTCCTCCAACCGGGCAAGCCCACCCTCCTCGTCGGCACCATCACCGGAGCGAAGGCAGCGGCCGTCACGGTCGAACCGACCGGTGGGTCCAAGCAGCCCACGACCAAACCCATCGCCTCCGTCTCGATGACCTGACCGACCGACCCATCCGTTCGACGCGCAGCGCCGAACCACCACCGCAAGAACAAACCCGTCGAAAGGGAACGCGGTGGTCGAACACTTCGCCGTCGTCGGCAGTGGAGTCGCCGGACTGATGGCCGGGCATGTGCTGGCGAGGTCCGGCACGGTGACCCTCTTCGAGGCCGACACCAGGCCCGGTGGGCACGCGCACACCCACGACGTCACGCTGCCCGACGGCAGCACGACGAACGTGGACAGCGGGTTCATCGTCCACAACGACCGCACCTACCCCACACTGTGCCGGTTGTTCGACGAACTCGACGTCCCGACCAGGCCGACCGACATGAGCATGTCGGTCTACTCCGAACGCACTCGTTGGCAGTATGCCGGCGGCAAGAGCATCGGAGGCGTCCTCGCGGATCCGCGCACCGTCGCGCGACCCGCGTTCTTGCGCATGCTCTGGGAGGTACGCCGATTCCACTCCGCGGCAAGGGATTTCCTCGACGGCACGGATGACACCGCGTTGACCACCATCGGTGCCTGGCTGACGGATCGCGACTTCTCCGAGGCGTTCCTCGAGCATTTCGCAAGGCCGCTCGTCGCCGCCGTCTGGTCCTGCTCACCGACCGATGCCATGTCCTACCCGGCACGCAGCCTGCTCACCTTCCTGGACCACCACGGCATGTTGTCGGTCGCCGGGTCACCGTCGTGGCGCACGGTGGTCGGCGGATCCCGCACGTATGTCGACAGACTTCTCGCGAACCCGCGGATCGAGCTGCGATGCGACACTCCGGTTCGCGCCGTTGTCGCACGACAGAACGCCGTGACGGTACAGACCGACCATGACGAGCACGACTTCGCGGGGGTCGTGATCGCTGCCCATCCGCGCGCAGCGCTGGACATGCTGAAGTCACCCACATCTGCCCAGGCGGATGTGCTCGGCGCGATGCACTACTCCCCCAATCCTGCCCAACTGCACACAGATTCGTCGTTGCTTCCGCCGTCGCCCCGCGCACGCGCTTCATGGAACTACCGGTTGCCGATCGACCCGCACGAAGGAGTCCTGGTCTCCTACGACATGACGCGCTTGATGCGACTACCGGTGACGGACGGCCGACGTTTCGTCGTCACCCTCGGTGGTGCTGACCGGGTCGATCCCGACTCGGTCATCGCGGACATGACCTACGAACACCCGCTCTACACCGAGGAGTTCCTGCGTGCCCAGGCACGCCTACCGGAGATCAATGAGAGTCGCATCGTCTTCGCCGGTGCCTACCACGGGTGGGGATTCCACGAGGACGGCGCGCTCTCGGGCAGGCGTGCTGCTGAAGCTCTCGGAGGCCGCTGGTGACTCCCACGGCATACCTGGCGACCGTCCGGCACGTGCGGACGACTCCGCTGCGGCACGACTTCACCTACCGCACCAGCACGTGGGTCGTCCCACTCGACGGCACCGACCCGAATCGCGAGCTCCCCTGGTGGCAGCGGGTATTCATCCGCTTTCGTGCCTCGGACCACCTCGGCGACTCCAGCAGCTGGCGCGACAACATCGTCGAGTTCGCCGCAACACACGACCTCGACGCATCGTCCTGGCGCATCGTCGCATTGAGCGGAGCAGCGACGGCCGGCTACGCGTTCGACCCGCTCACCGTCTACTGGTGCACCGAGACCACCGGAGAGGTCGCCGCTGTCATCGCCGAGGTCCGCAACACGTATGGCGAGCGGCATGCCTACCTCGTTCGTCCGGACGACCGCGCGGTCGCGCGGACCGCAAAACGGCTCTATGTCTCGCCGTTCAACGATGTGAGCGGCAGCTACACCATGTCCGTCCCCCTCCCGACGCGTCCGGTTTCGACATTCGAGTCACCCTGCGCCGACCGGGTGAGCGGCCCTTCGTGGCCACCTGGCAAGGCGTTCGACCACGCACCTACGGCGAGCGACTTCGGCTCGCCCTGCACATGCCGTTCGCCGCACAGATCGTCACAGCCCGGATCCGCCTCCAAGGCATCCGGCTGTGGGCCCGCCGACTGCCGATACAACCCCGACCCGACCAGCCCGAGGAGCTGACATGACACTCTTCCGCACAGCGCCCCAAGCCGCCACGTCTCGGATGCGACGGCGCAATTCCTGGACGACGCGGCGCGACGCTCCTCCCCATCGATCGACCCGACGCGTTGGCCGGACGTCGCGCGGACGCCGCGCGGTTGGCGGGCCGTCGGCTCGGGCGCGATCGCCGCGCGCGTCTTCCGGTATGCCGTCTCCCGCCTGCAGATTCGAGTCGTGCTCCCCGACGGGCAGGTGCTCGGCGGCGACCAACGCACCTCCGCGCCGACGATGACCATCCACGACCCGACAACGATGATGCGTCGCATCGGCACCGCGGGAATGATCGGCTTCGGTGAGTCCTACCTCGCAGGAGAGTGGGACAGTGACGAACTGGCCCTGTTGATCGAGCAGTTCGCGCGTGGTGTCGAGATACTGGTGCCGCGGCCGCTGCACGCACTCCGAGCCCTCGTGCTGCAACGGCAGCCGTCCGCCGACCGGCCAGATCGCGCACACTCACGCAGCAACGTCGAGCGACACTACGACCTCTCCAATGATCTGTTCGCGTCCTTCCTCGACGAGACCATGTCCTACTCGAGCGCGTTGTACGGTCCCGGCGATGACCTCCTCGCCGCGCAGCGCCGCAAGATGGATCGTCTGCTCGACGAGGCAGGTGTCACCGGCAACACCGAGCTCCTCGAAATCGGTTCTGGCTGGGGCGGATCGGCTCTTCGTGCGGCCCGCCGTGGAGCGGTGGTGCGCAGCATCACGCTCTCCGAGCAGCAACAGGAGTGGGCCAACACGATGCTCGCAGCGGAGGGGGTCTCCACGGCGGCGCACGTCGATCTGCTCGACTACCGGGATGCGGAAGGACGGTATGACGCGGTCGTCTCGGTCGAGATGATCGAGGCGGTCGGGCTCGACTTCCTGGACACCTACTTCGCGAAGATCGCGAGCGCCCTCCGTCCCGGCGGACGCGCTGCCATCCAGGCCATCGTGATCCCACACCACCGTGCGCTGACGACCCAACACACCTACACCTGGATCCACAAGTACATCTTCCCGGGCGGGGCGCTCCCGTCCGTGCGGCTCATCACCGAGTCGGCCGCGAAGGCGGGGCTTCGTGTCACGGGCGATCTCGCCCTCGGAGACTCCTACGTTCGCACGCTCGACACCTGGGCGAACTCCTTCGCCGAAAAGGCCTCGCACGTGGACGATCTCGGCTTCGATGAGACGTTCCGTCGGATGTGGGACTTCTACCTGCGGTACTCCGAGGGCGGCTTCCGCGCCGGCTACCTCGACGTCCACCAAATCACTCTCGTAAGGGATAAGGAGACGGCATGAAGTCGGTGCAAGTGACGGGCATCGCCGAGAACATTCAGGAGGCCCTCCGGCCGGTCCTGCGCGGTCCGCTTCCGGTGCGACTTCACGCCTGGGACGGCAGCGTCGCCGGCGACCCACACGGACCGCAGGTCCGGCTGCACGGACCGGAGGCGCTCCGCCGATTGCTCTGGCACCCGGGCGAACTCGGCGCCGCGCAGGCGTATGTCGCCGGTGATCTCGAACTCACTGCACCCATCGCGGACGTCCTGCAGCACGTTCGTAGTGTCGGTGCGCAGCGTGGGCTGGCCGAGCGCAGACCGGGCGTCCGTGACATGGCGACGGCGTTGCGCGGAGTCCTCACGGTCGACGGCATCCTCGGACGCCGACCCACGGACCCGGCTGGGCAGATCAAGGTCGCCGGCAAACTGCATTCCCGCTCGCGCGACCGCGACGTCATACACGGTCATTACGACGTTGACAGTGACTTCTACGAGTTGATCCTCGACGAGCAGATGGCCTACTCGTGCGCCTACGTCACGAGTGGGGACCTCGCCAGCACAGAGACCGCCGGCTACACGCTCGATGATGCCCAGCGCGACAAGCTCGACCTGGTATGCCGGAAGATCGGCCTGGACCAGCGGTCCGGGATGCGGCTGCTCGACGTCGGTTGCGGCTGGGGGTCGCTCAGCCTCCATGCGGCCGAGCGCTACGGCGCCACGGTCACCGGAGTCACCATTTCGACGGAACAGAAAGCGTTCATCGACAAGCGAATTCACGCTCGCGGCCTGCAGGATCGGGTCAGCATCGAGCTGCGGGACTATCGCGACGTGACCGGCCGGTATGACGCAGTCGCCTCGTTGGAGATGGGCGAGCACGCCGGCGACAAGGGCTATCCCGACTATGCCCGCGTGCTGCACGACGCGGCCACCGACGACGCGCGCATCCTGATTCAGCAGATGAGCCGTCGCGGTCGCCACCCCGGCGGCGGACCGTTCATCGAGGCGTTCATCGCTCCCGACATGACGATGCGCCCGGTCGGCGACACGGTCGAGTTACTCGAGCAGGCGGACCTGGAGGTGCGCGATGTCCACGGCCTCCGGGAACACTATGTGTGGACGGTGCGCGCCTGGCAACGACGCTTCGACCAGCACCGTCACGAGATAGAGCGACTCGTGCCGCCGGAGACCTTGCGGGTCTGGGAGCTCTATCTGGCCGGAGGCCGGCTCGCCTTCGAAGAGGGCCGAATGGGCGTCGATCAGATCGTCGCGGTCCGACGCCGGCAGGGACCCAGCACGCTGCCCCCGGTGCGTCCGGCCACGTGGAGCGACCCACGTGGGTGACTTCGCCTGGATCTCCCTCGCGAGCGCGGTGCTGTTGGTGTTCATCCAATGCGCCGCCGCGCGATGGTCGTGGCAGGCGAGCCGTTGGGCGGTTGCGGACGTCGTCTGGGGGCCGGGCCTTGCGGCCGTGGCGCTGCTCGGGCTGCTGACGGGTCATGGCGGGATCGCCCGCCGGCTCGTGTTGGCCCTGATCATCTGCGCCTGGGGCGCCCGACTCGGCTTCCACGTATGGCGCAGGCTGCGCGGCCACGACGAAGACGACCCACGCTATGTGCGGATGGCTGACGGCCGGTCCACCGCGAGGATGATGCTGAGTGTCTTCGGCATACAGGGAGTGACGCAGTGGATCGTGTCACTGCCGCTCCAGGTGGTGGCCGTGAGCACGGATCCGCACGGATTCGCCTGGCCCATCACAGTTCTCGGCGCCCTACTCGCCGCTGGCGGGCTGGTGGTCGAGGCATTGGCCGACCGCCAGCTCGAGCAGTACAAGCAGCTCGACCCGCGTCCGCGGATCATGGATCGCGGCTTGTGGGGCTGGTCTCGTCACCCGAACTATTTCGGCGACGCGTGCGTCTGGATCGGGGTCTACGTGATCGCATGCTCCACCTGGCCAGGGCCGCTGACCTTTGCCTCGCCCGTGCTCATGACCGGGCTGCTGGTCTGGGGCAGTGGAGCCCGGCTGACCGAGCGAGCGATGGACGGCAGACCGGGAGTTGCTGAATACCGGGCACGGACAAGCATGTTCGTGCCCTGGCCGCCGCGCACGCGATAACCGCGCGGTCTCACTCTGAGGCGAGTGGGCCCTCCAGCTCGGCGCTCTCGCTGTCCGACAACACCACGCGGCCGGCCGCGACGTTCTCCTCCAGGTGCGCCACGGAGGACGTGCCGGGGATGAGCAGAACGGTGTCGGACTGTCGCAGCAGCCAGGCGAGGCCGATCTGGGACGGAGTCGCACCGAGCTGTTCGGCCAGCGAGCGAACTCGCTGGTCCTCGGTCACCTTCGGCATACCCGGGAATGCCGAGCCCAGCGGGAAGAACGGCACATAGGCGACGCCACGCTCGGCGCACAATCGCAACGTGGCCTCATCGTCGCGCTGCAGCAGGTTGTAGGCGTTCTGCACGCACACCGCTCCGGCGTCGATCGCCGTCCGAGCCTGCGCCTGCGCCACATTGCTCACTCCGAATGCCTCGAGCAGACCGTCCGAGACGAGTTCCTGCATCGCGGCAAGCTGCTCCTCCAGCGGGTGGTGGTTCTCCTCCCCGATCTCCTCCTTGGGCATCACTCGAAGGTTGACCACCGGCAGCCGGTCCACGCCGAGCTGATCGAGGTTGGTCTGCACGTCCTGCTTCAACTGCTCCGGCCGCTGCGCAGGAAGCCACCCGCCGGCGTCGTCGCGGCGGGCGCCGACCTTCGACACCAGCACGAGGTCGTCGCCGTAGGGATGCAGCGCCTCACGGATGAGCGCGTTCGACACGTCCGGCCCGTAGAACGCAGCGGTATCAATGTGATTCACGCCCAACTCGATCGCACGTCGCAGGACGGCGATCGCCTCGTTGTGGTCTCGCGGCGGGCCCATGACGCCCGGTCCGGGGAGCTGCATCGCACCGAATCCGACGCGCTTCACATCGTGCCCGGCCAAGGAGAAGGTTTCGTTCGTCATACCCCCACCTCAGCACATCTTCCGGTCGCACGGCGTCGTGGACCGCGGCCGCTGTCCGGCCAGCGCAGGCCAGTTCGGACTCAGAAGACTGTTGTGATCCACGCCACGCTCTGCCATAGTTCGAGTTAATCGATTTAAGCAGGAGTTCGAATGGTGGTCCGACTGCGCGACGTCGCGGCTGCCGCAGGCGTCAGCGATGCGACGGTCTCGCTGGCCCTGGCCGGCAACCCGCGCATCTCCGCGGCGACGGCGCAGCGCGTCATAGCCGTTGCCAACGAACTCGGCTACCGTCCGAATTCCGCTGCGCGTGCGTTGCGTACCGAATCCACGCGCAGTCTCGGCCTGATCGTGAGCGATGTCGCCAACCCGTTCTTCGGCGAGCTCGCAGGGGCCATCGAGCGCCAGGCGGCACGAGAGGGCTACTCGGTCATCCTGTGCAACTCCGACGAGGACGCCGATCGCCAGGACGACTACCTGCTCAACATGCTGGCCGGTAGCCAAGTCGACGGGGTGCTCCTCGTCCCGACGTCCTCCACCACACCAGGCCTACGCGCGGTGGCGAGCTCGGGTGCCAAGGTCGTCCTGCTCGATCGCCCGATCACCGTGTCCGGGAACGGAACTGCGGCCAACAGCCTGCGCGCCCTACCATCCGTCAGTAGCGACCCCGGACGCGCCCTTGCCGAGGCGGCCGAGTTGCTCACGACTCTCGGACATGAACGGATCGGCGTCGTGTCGCCTCCGTTGGACACCCCGCTCGGTCGGGTACGACGGAAGCAGATCCGCGACGCGCTCGTCGCAGCAGGCGTGCGCAGTCGAGACATCTTCGTGGAAGAGGGCGACTTCCGGCTGAACAGCGGCTACCGAGCCACCACCAAACTGCTGGAGCAGCGGCGCCCGACCGCGATCATCGCGGCCGACGGGCCGATGGGCGTCGGCGCCCTCAAGGCGCTGCGAGCGCACGGCCTGCGAGTCCCCCACGACATGTCGTTGATCTGCTTCGACGACGCGCCCTGGTTCGACCTCTTCGACCCGCCCCTGACCACAATCGCCCAGCCGATCGAAGAACTCGCCAAGTCTGCTGTCGCGACGATTCTTGCGCTCCTGCGCGACGAGACGGGCAAGCAGCTGCCTGCGGCCCATCCCGAATGCAGGTTCATCCGGCGATCGTCATGCGGCGTTCCCGCCGAATGAATCCATGCTCCACGTCCTGAATCACCCGAACAATCAACGGAGAGAGTCGAAATGCGAACACAACTGAAGTCCACGGTCGTCGCGATCGCCGTCGGTGGCCTCACCCTGACCAGCGTCGCCGCCTGCGGCCGAGGCGGTTCCGACGCTAGTAAATCGTCTAACCCAACGGCCAAGGCCAAGATCGCGATCGTCACGCGCGACTTCTCCAACCCCTACTGGGCTGCCCTGCGCGATGGCGCGCTCGCCGAAGGCAAGGCACAGGGCGTCACGGTGACCGTCAAAGCCGGCTCCAACGAGACGGATTCGCAGGGCGAGAACGCCGAGATACAGACGCTTGCCGGACAGGACTACAACTGCTTCGGAGTGGTCCCGGTCAATGCGACCAACGTCATCACCCCGCTGGTGCCAGTCGCTCGCAAGAAGATCCCGATCCTCAACCTCGACACCCAGATCGACCCCGCAGCCTCCAAGAAGGCCGGCGTCGCCTACGCGTCATTCATCGGATCCGACAACCTGTCCGCCGGCGAGCAGGCGGGCAAGCAACTGCTTAAGGCCCTCGGTGGCAAGGGTGACGTGGCGATCCTGCAGGGCATCGCGGGTGAGCAGAACGGCATCAATCGTGAGACCGGCTTCAAGAAGGTCACCAAGGGCAAGCTCAAGGTCGTCAGCTCCCAGCCGGCCGACTACGACCAGAACAAGGGCCTCACGGTCGCCACGGCAATGCTGCAGGCGCATCCTTCGATCACCGGCATCTTCGCGGCCAACGACACCATGGGACTGGGCGCGGCCCAAGCAGTCAAGAACGCCGGCAAGGAGGGCAAGGTCAAGATCATCTCGGTCGACGGAATCCAGGCGATGCTGAAGTCCGTGAAGTCCGGCAAGAACACCGGCACGATCACCCAATACCCGTATGCCGAGGGGCAGATGGCGGTCCAGGCGTGCATCGCCAAGGTTCAGGGCAAGTCGATTCCGAGCCGGGTCGTCGCGCCGATCGCATTCATCGATTCCTCGAACGTCGACAAGGCGACCGCGAGCTTCCCCAAGCCGTTCGGGGCCTTCGATGACCCGTTCGGAACCCCGAAGTCGAGCAAGTAAGTGAGCGACCAATTCCACCGGACCCGAGAGATCCGCTCATGACCGCACAGACTGCAGCTACACCCGTCGAGGAGATCTCGCGGCCCAGACGCAACGTCGGCGAGACGATCGCGCGGTATGCCGCGCCGATCGCGCTCGTCGCGCTCTTCATCATTTTCTTCATCGCGACACCGAAGTTCCTCACGTCGAGCAATATGACGGCGTTGTTCGTGTCGGCGGCGATCCTGGTCGTCCTGTCGATGGGTCAGCAACTTGTCATCACCGTCGCCGGTATCGACTTGTCCGTGGGTTCGAATCTGCCTTGGGCAGCAACGGTTCTCGCCTGGACTTCCTCACACGGCTGGGGCACTCCGGCTGCGATCGTCGCCGGCATCCTGGCGGGCACGATCGTCGGTGTCGTCAACGGAGTGTTGGTCGCCCGCCTGAAGATGGCCGATTTCATCGTGACCTTGGGCTCACTCTCCGTCGTCAGCGGCCTGACCCTGCTACTGACCAGCGGCAATCAGATCCCGGTGTCCTCGGGCTTCCTGCAAGGCTTGGCACTCAACGGCATCGGTCCGATCCGGTGGTTCTGGCTGGTCGGTGTCATCGTCGCCCTGATCACTGCCTTCGTCTTGTTCTGGACCAGAACCGGCACCTACCTGCTCAGCGCCGGCGGCAACCTGGATGCGGCTCGTGATGTCGGCATCCCGGTCAACCGGGTCCGACTGCTCGCCTACGCGGGTTCGGGTCTCGCCTGCGGCGTCGCGGGAGTGCTCTTCGTGTCCAACAACGGCGGGTCGGATCCGAGCATGCAGACAAATCTGCTGCTCAGTTCCATTGCCGCAGTAGTGCTCGGTGGTTCGAGCCTGAGCGGTGGGCGGGCTTCCGTGCTCGGCGCCGCGGCCGGGGCCGTGTTGTTGCAGACGCTGCTCAACGGCTTCACCCTGTTGGACATCTCGCAGTACTACCAGCCGATCGCGGTCGGTGTCGTCGTACTCGGTGCTGCCTTCATCTCCCGCTTCCAGCGTTAAGGACCGAGACCGTGAACACCCAAGTAACGCTTCACAAGCCGGCCACCGACGATGTGCTGTTGGAGGCCACGAACCTCAGCAAGTCATTCGACGCCGTCCAGGCACTCCGCCACGCGGACCTCGCGCTGGAACGCGGCAAGGTCACCGCACTGCTCGGCGACAACGGAGCCGGCAAGTCGACGCTGGTCCGTTGCCTCACCGGTGTCCACCCACCAGACACCGGGACGATCACCATCAATGGCTCGGAGGTGAGCTTCGCGACTCCGGACGAAAGTCGCCGTGCGGGCATCGAAACCGTCTATCAGACTCTGTCACTCATCGACGATCTCCCGGTCTGGCAGAACCTCTACCTACGACGTGAACTCACCCGTGGGTTCGGGCCACTGCGCGTGCTCGACAAGTCGACCATGCGGGCGAACGCAACCGAGATCCTCACCGAGCTGGACGTCGACATCCCCAGCGTTTCCAGCACTGTTCGCCGGATGTCCGGTGGTCAGCGGCAGAGTATCGCGATCGCGCGTGCTGCGCATTGGGGCAAACAGCTCGTCGTGATGGACGAGCCGACCGCGGCTCTCGGCGTCCGTGAGACAGCGGCCGTCGAGACCCTGGTGCGAGGCCTGCGGAAACGTGGTGTGACGGTCCTGCTGATCAGCCACGACATGTCGCAGGTCAAGCGACTCGCCGACACCGCTGTGGTGCTCCGTCGTGGGACGACCGTCGCCCGTCGTGACGTCGCCTCGGTATCGCCCGACGACCTCGTCGCGCTCATCACCGGTGCACAGCCGGGAGACGGCCTTGAGTGAACGGGTCACCGTTGTCGGTTCGGTCAACGTCGACCACACGATCGACGTGGAGCGCTTTCCCCGCCCCGGCGAAACCTTGCTTGCCTCCTCGCTCAGCAGCTCAATGGGCGGCAAGGGCGCCAATCAGGCTGTCGCCGCTGCAAAGTCTGGTGTACGGACCGGCATGGTCGCGAGGATCGGCGTCGACGCGGAAGGGGCGCAGGCGCTGGAGTCGCTCCAGCGGGCGGGGGTGGATATCGACGGTGTCGGTCGGATCGCAGACGCTCCGACCGGGAGCGCCTGGATCACGGTGTCCGTCAGCGAGAACACAATTCTCGTGGTCCCCGGTGCGAATTCCAAGTGGGCAGAAGGGCTTCCGCAGTTCGATGCGTCGGGAGTCGTGCTCTGCCAGCTGGAGATCCCGATGTCGGTGGTCGAACGGGTCGCCGTTGCGACCGTTGGCACCTTCGTCCTGAACGCAGCGCCGGCGAGTCAACTCAGCGATGAGCTGCTGCGCCACTGTGACGTGCTGATCGTCAACGAGCACGAGCTTGCCGAAGTGAGCGGCCAGTCCGATATCGACGCCTCCGACACCGATGCCTTGATCGCTGCCAGCCGGTCACTCATCGAACGTGGGACCACAGCGGTAGCAACCACACTCGGCTCGAAGGGCGCCATCCTCTGCACCGAAGAATCCACCCTGATCGCGACGACACCTCCAACGCCCGACGTTGTCGATAGCACTGGAGCCGGAGACGCGTTCTGCGGCGTATTCGCCGGCCGACTCGCCCAGGGCGAGTCGCTGAGCACGGCATTGCGCGCAGGCGTCACCGCCGGATCTCTCGCCGTCCGCCACTCGGCCGCGCAGGGCGGATACGACGAATTCGCCAGGCTGGCGACGTTCATTCAAGAGACACCCGAGATCACGACGAGGCCCAACACATGATCACCCACGGAGTCATCCACGCCGAGCTCGCCCGGCACCTCGGCGGACTGCGTCATACCGAGCGGTTCGTCGTGTGCGACAGTGGGCTTCCGCTAGGAGATGTTCCGACAGTCGACCTCGGATACCGTTATGGCGCAGCAACTTTCGAAGACGTGGTGCAGACGGTGATCCCGGGGCTCACCCTCGAGCGGAGCTGGATCTCACGCGACATGTTGGCTACCAACCCGACCTGCCTGCGGGCTCTCACCGCTCTCGACCTCTCACCCGAAGCGATCGACCATGAGCGGTTCAAGCAGTTGGCGTTGGAGGCGAAGTTCGCCATACGCACTGGTGAGGCGACGTTCTACGCGAATGTCATCTGCCAGGCCGGGGTGCCGTTCGGGGCCGCAGTGCTCAGTCCTCCGGCGGCAACCGGAGTTGATCGTCACCCGGGCTGAACTTGTCGCGCAGGAAAACATCATTGACCTGCATCTGCTGCTCCCCGCGCTCGGTGGCGCGTCGACGGATCTCCCGGGTCGCCCCGAGCAACGTGGTGAGATTGCCGACGAGCACCTGGCTCAGAGTGCGTCCGTCCGGCAACGTAGCGCCGACGGCGTCCGGCACCGACACATAACTCTGCACGACCGCCGGGGCGTGCTCGTCACGGATCTGCTCGACCTCGTAACTGTCGCGCACCGCGCTGCTGTCCTGCCCGAGGAACTGCAGAGCTTGGGTCGTCTCGGTATCGAGCAAGTGGAGCAAGGTGCGCGCCTCGTCGGGTATGCGTGCGGTGCGGGCCAGCCGGGCGAGAGCACTCTCCTGGCCCTGCGGCATCAGCTCCGAGAAGGGCTTCGGCACCGACGGCCCGTATGCCGGTGGCGGCGGCATCAAAGGTGGCCGCTGCCGTTTCCGGCCGAACATCAGTGATCCAGGCCGAGTGTGAGCGTGGGCTCCGGCATGCCACTCTCCGGGGAGGCGACGACTCCGGTGCCGATCGCGAGGAACTCGGACGCGTGCTCGCCCCAGATGTGCGCGCTGACATCGGTGCGTACACCGACGATCCCGTCAGCGCCGAACCGGTTGGCTTCGTTCTCCATCCGCGTCATCGCCAATTCCCGTGCCGTGTATGCCGCTTCGGTGAATTGCGGCATCTCCATGTTGCGCCCGGCCATCTTCATGCTCTGCCGAATCCCTTGGTGCGCAACGTGATAGACGCAGGCACCGAAAACGAACGCGCGCGGAAAATGGCCCGCCCGGACCAGCGTGTAGAAGTCCTGCCCGGACAGGTCGGAAGTGAAAGGCCCGCCGTCCTGCAACTTGTATGACGAGTTCGGTTGCCGCGCGCGGATCGCGGTGCCCTGCGCGATGAACTCCAATTCGCCCTGTTGCCAGGCGTATCGCTGGATCTGCAGCTTGACGCCGACGATCCCATCGGCGTTCAGCGCGTGCGCCTCGCTGCGCATCCGCTCGATTGCGAGCGACCGCGCGTGGTACATCGCGGCCGACAAAACCTCGAGCTCCATCGACTGTCCCCAGCGCTGCGGCTGGAACCCGACGTGGTAGATCGACGTGCCCATGACGTAACCGAGCGCTTCGAAGCCGAGCTTGTGAACGAGCAGGAACTCGCTCACCGACAGGTCCGACGTGAACGCCGACTTGTCCTGCTGCTCACGTGCCGCCAGTCGTTGCACCCGCTCCATCGCAGCCGCAGGTATGCCGCTCGCGGGATTACCGGGCGGTGGTCCGGGACTGGCTGCCTGCGCTGGTGCCATCTGCTGCTGCTCGTTGTCCTTCTTGCCGAACGCCATACCCCTACCCCTCTACCGGATCCAGTTGCTGCAGCTTCCGTCGGCTTCCTGGGAATCTCCTGAACACACAAGGCAGGTGCCGGCGCCCCGTTCCTGATCGTGTCACCGGCTCGTCATACAGTCGGCAACCCGAGGTCCAAGTGCGGTGCGTTCAAAGTTGCTGGCCAGTCGCTGCGCGCCTGACCAGCAACTTTGCCCACATCCGTACCTGCTCTATTTCTGACCCACTACGGAGAGTGCGATGTCCTGCGTGAGCTTCCTCAGTGCCGCCCAGCGAGCCGCCCTGCGCGAGTCGGACGACGAACGACTGACACCCGAGGAGATCCGGGCAGTGCACCCGAGTCCACCCGCGACCGAGGGCAAGCTCCGACGAATACGCATGCTTGCGCGAAGTGTCGACCCGACTATCCGGCAGAGCGCAGCGCTCAACCAGCAGTGCCCCGTCGACGTCCTCGAGTTGCTCGCCGGGGACCCCGATCCCAGCGTGCGGCTGTGCGTGGCACGACAACCGCTGACGCCTGAGCCCATTCTGCGCAGCCTCACGCAGGACTCCACCGCCAACGTGCGCGGCTGGGTCGCTGCCAATCCCGGCGTACCGCGGTCCCTGCTCAGCCAACTCGCGCACGACCCGGACCCAACCGTGCGCAGCGTGGTTGCATGGGCCGACAATTGGCGGCCCACCGGACAGCTCGGCTGACCTTGCCACCGCCGCGATAGTCGCTGTCGAGTAAGCCGGGGCCGACCTACCCGATTTTTTACAACAATCTATTGTCATAAACATGTCGAACTTCGGCCACGGTGTGCTCATCACGATCCTCGTCCTCAGCACGAGCGTCTGGCTCGGAGGCTATGTCGCGATCGCCGTCGTCGCACGCACGGCGGCGGCAGCACTCGAACCGGCGCACCGCGTCGCGTTCTTCCGCTCGCTGGGCCGCGCCTATCTGTGGATCGGCACTCCGGCCCTCGTCATCGCGCTGGTCAGCGGCGCGCTGGTCGCGCGGGACCACGCGTGGGACGCCACGCTCATCAGCAGTCTGGTCGTGGCGCTGCTGCTCGTCGGGTTGTTGACAGTCGCCGTCCAGCAGGCCCGACGGATGACTCGGCTGCGTCACGCCGCGCTCGAAGCCGGCCGCGACCCCACCCATGACGCGGCCATCCGGCGCGGACGGCGCTCGGCCGCCATCCTGCGCGCCACGCTCGGCGTATTCAGTCTGATCCTGGTCGTGCTCGGCAGCTTCCTGGCCGCGTGACCGCCAACCCAAGGAGAGCTCCCATGACCGACCCCGCAACCCCGATCGGTGAGCTGGCCACCGCACTGACCCGCGAGCACCACGAAATCGACTCTGGCATAGAGCAATTCGTGGCCGGCGCAGATGGCGGTGGTTTCGATCCGGAGCCACTACAACGCGCGATGACCGCATTGCGACGGCACATCTATCTCGAGGAGACGTTCCTCTTCCCCCGCTACGGGCGGCCGGGCTGATGATGCCGGTCATGGTGATGCTGCGCGAGCACGGCGCGCTCTGGGACACGATGGACAACCTCGACGCCGACCTCGCAGCCCGCGACGCGGACCGAGCGGCACTGCCGGACCGCTGCCGCGAGCTGCTCGCCATGCTCGACCAGCACAACACCAAGGAGGAGCCGATCATCTACCCACGGGCGGACCTCGACCTCGACGAAGCGACCCATGACGACCTGGCCGACTTCCTGCACGCCGGTGCGACTCCGGACGGATGGGTCTGCCAGGACGCGACGAGCGCTACTTAGAGGCTTATTCTGCATTGGCTTTGCGAGTCGCAAGCTCCCTGCAGCGCCAACGCATCTCAAGCTTCCGTGCCCGGCCAGAATAAACTTCCTAGACTCACCGTATGCCGATCCCCGAGTATGTCGCCGGTCTCCGCGAAAAGCTCGGCACCGAACTGATCTGGATGCCGGGCGCGTCGGCATACATCCTGCGTGAGGGAGCCAACGGGCTGCAGGTGCTGCTCGTCCGCCGCTCCGACAACGGACGGTGGACCCCGGTCACCGGCATCTGCGATCCGGGCGAGGAGCCGGACATCACCGCCCAGCGCGAGGCACGCGAGGAGGCGCTCGTCGAGATCGAGGTCGAGCGGCTCCTCGCGGTGACCGCCCTGCGGCCGATCGCCTACGACAACGGCGATCGCTGCCAGTACCTCGATCACGCGTTCCGGTGCCGCTGGGTTTCCGGCGAGGCACGGGTCGGCGATGAGGAGTCATCGGACGTGCAGTGGTTCGACGTCGATGATCTCCCCGACCTGCTGCCGCGTTTTCACAAGCAGTTGGCGATGGCGCTCGCCGACGATGCTCCGGTGCTCTTCGGCGCCGCCGCCCGCGAGCGCTGACTCACCCGAGACTTGCGAGATCCTTTTCCAGCAGGGTGAATTCGAGGTCGTCGCGCTGCGGTATGCCGAAACGCTCGTCGCCATACGGGAACGGTGACCGGATCCCGGTGTCTCGGTATCCGCGTCGCTCGTAGAAGGCGATCAGGTCCACGCGCTGGCGGATGACGGTCATCTCGATGTGCCGACTCGACCATTCCGTTGCGGCATACCTCTCGGCATACGCGATGACCTGCTTGCCGATGCCGCTGCCCTGCGTCTGTGGAGACACCGCGAAGAGCCCGAAATACGCTCTCCCACCGCGCTTCTGGAGCTGACAGCACGCGATGACCTGCTCGTCGCGCAGTGCAACGAGCAGCACGCCGTCCGGTGACGTCAGCAGCGCAGCGATCTGCTCGGCGTCAGTTCGCTGACCGCGCAGCAGGTCCGCTTCGGTCGTCCAGCCCGCGCGGCTGGAGTCGCCGCGGTATGCCGACTCGACCAGCGCCACGATCGCCGGCACATCGGCCGGGATCGCCTTCCGGAAAACAAGTTCGTGCAGCTGTCCCATGAGGGCCATAGGCTTTCAGATAGCCCTGATCCCACATCCTTCGGGAGGCACCATGAGCCGCACGCGAGTCCACAACCTCTTTGTCTCACTCGACGGCTTCGCCGCTGGTGAACACGTCACGTTCGACCAGCCGATTGGTGACGCCGAGCGCCTCTTCGGGCAGTTCGACGGGCGCGGCATACATGGGATCGAAGGTGTCGACGCACCCATCACAGTCGACCTGGCCCTCACCACGTTGTGGGGGCAAGGCATCGGAGCCGAGATCATGGGTCGCCGAAAGTTCGGCCCGCAGACCGGCGACTGGCCGGACGACGGTTGGCAGGGCTGGTGGGAGGACGAACCTCCTTTCCTGACACCGGTGTTCGTGTTGACCCACCATCCCCGGGAGTCGATCGAATTCCCCAACGGCACCAGCTTCCACTTCGTCGAAGGGTCACCGGCGGAGGTGTTGCAGCTGGCCCGGGACGCCGCACCCGGAAAGGACATCCGCATCGGCGGCGGACCTTCGACGGTGCGGCAATTCCTCGAAGCCGACCTCATCGACTTCCTGCACCTCGCCGTCGTGCCGATCACCCTCGGGCGTGGCACCAGCCTCTTCGGCGGGCTGGAGGGCATCGAGGACGGCTTCGACATCACGACGGTCAGCTCGCCCAGCGGTCTCACTCATCAGCTCTGGAACCGGAAGGTCTCCTGACGACCGTTGACCGCACCTCGGCCTCCCGGCCGCCCCTCGACGCATCAACGGACGGGGATACGGTGCTGGAATGACCGATGAGCAGCCCGCCGAACCCGGCGCGGTACCCACCCTCAGCGGTGCGGCGGCCGAACGCGTAAGAACACGAGTGAAATTGCTGGTCGACATCACTTCGAAGGCCGGCGGTTTCCGCGATGGCCTCGAGTTGGCCGGCGAGCGCCTCACCCGTCCGGAGGCAACGATCATCGCCGACCTGGAGCGGCACGGACTCGACGTACCGCAGTTGCGCGAGGTGCTCTTGGGCGGGCACGTCCTCGTCGATGACCCTGAGCTCTACGAGCGCTGGCGGTTCCCGAAGACACACGAGCGGCTCTCGAGCCACCACCCGCAGATCGACAAGAAGCTTTATCCGGATCTCGGTCTCAAGGGGCCGCTCGTGCGTGAAAAGCTGCACGGCCGGACGAAGACCGGCACCTGGGTGCAACTGGAGAAGACGCCCGCAGCCATGGGGCCTGGATTCCACCTGCCGACGATGAACGACATACGACACCTGTGTGACTACGTCGTCTACCGGTTCACCAAGAGCAACGTCGGGCCGTGGGGCCTGTCGAAGCAGACCGAACGCAGGCCGGTCTACCTCTCGCCGGCGCTGTCCGCGACGGTGCCGGTCCCGGCGTCCGCGGAGGGCAACCTCACCGACACGCTCGAGCGGGTCGAGGAGCTGGACGACACAACATCCGCGTCGCCGGATCTGGCCCGCCGTTTCCCACCACCGGATCGGCGAAACACCTTGGCGGAGTTGGTCTTCAACCCCCGGTCCCGCAACGGACGCGGGCTGTTCGGCTCGTCCGAGGTGTATGTCGATGCGGCGCCGGCCGATTCGGCCCGCACCGTCCTGGAGGAGGCGGGCCGGTTCACGCCGACGTGGTCGCTTCCCGAGGCCGGGGAGACCGCACCAGGAGTGCTGCGCGGTGGCGACCGCGAGATCCGGAGCGCCATACGCAAGGTGCCGAGCGAGAAGAGCGGGGAGACGAAATGAAGGCCCCACGAAGTTCTCCCCCGCTTCGCTCCTCCGATACTTCGCGAGGACCCCGTGTAAGTGCGCGGGCCAACACGTCCGGCATCCCGGAGGAGTCATTGGAAGCGTTGGTGCAACTGGTCGACACCGGGCCGGTCCCGCTGGGCGGCTACACCCTCGCCGAGATCTACGCCGTCGGCGGGATCGCGCATCTGCTCGAGCAGGAGCCGGACGCGGCCCTCGTCGCGGAAGCCGTGCGTTCCCTGGTCGCCCGCAACCTGATCACCACCGAGGCCGGGTCCGACGAGTTGGAGATCCGCGGCGACCTGGGCATCGCCGCGGCCCTCCAGCACCGGGCGACGGCGGTGCTCGATGCACGCGTCACCGGCTCCGGACCCGATCACCCGTGGCGGTTCATCCTGATGCCGCAACCAGACGGGGTAACTCTTGAAGTACTCATCGATGCACTCGGGATCCACTTCTACTCATTGCGCAAGACCGACGACACGTACGACCGGCTCTGGAAACGCCTGCCCTCGGGTGATCGCGGCCCGGAGGATGCCGACGCCGACGCAGTGTTGTCCGCCAGCCCGCAGACCGCGCTGCTGAGCGTGAGCCGCTGGAACGACGCCGGCGACCGGGACACGCACGATGTCGTCCTGGCGCAGGACGGCGACCGCTGTCATGTTTTCGTCCGATCCCCTGACGAGCCTGCCAAGCTCGTCCCGGCCGGTATGAACAACGACGAGTGGCGTGACATGGTCAAACGCCTGGCTGTGGCGAGCTGACGGGTGATGAACAGCGCCACCCGGGACACGGGATCGCCGACCGACTGGTTCTTCGAGGACTTCGCAGTCGACCAGGTCTTCCATACCCCGGGCCGAACGATCACCGAGGCCGACATCGTGTCGTTCGCCGGCTGGAGTTGGGACACCAATCCGGTGCACACCGATGCGGTGCACAGTGCCAGCGGCCGGTTCGGCCAGCCCATCGCACACGGACTGCTTGGCCTGTCGGTCGCGCTGGGTCTGGTCTCCCGCCTCGGCGTCTTCGAGCGTTGCTCGATCGCGCTCCTGGGCATCGACGGCTGGCGCTTCGAGCACCCGGTCGTCGTCGGCGACACCGTCCGGTGCACGCTCCGGATCACCGGCACCCGGGCGACAAGCAACGGCAAGGCGGGCATCCTCGATCGGGAGCTCACGCTCACCAACCAGGACGACACCGTTGTGCAGCGCGGCAACATCGGTCTGACGGTCGCCCGCCGACCGAGCTAGTCCGCGCTTCGCTCCAGCAATTGCGGCGACGCCGAGAAGCCGGATCTCTGGTAGACCGGGACTGCCCTGCGACTTGAACTGACCGTCACCCGACCGGCCCCAGTGGCGAACGCGTGCGCAGTCGCGGCCTCCACCAGAGCCGACCCGATGCCTGCTCCGCGGTGCTCGGGCATCACGAAAACGCTTTGTATGTCGGCCGATTGGCGAGTTGATCTTCCCGGGCGAGGGATTCGTGGGAGCAGCGCGAGCCACGCCATACCGACGAGGTGGACGCCGTCGTTCGTCGCGACGAACGCCAGATGCGAGTGCATGTGCGCCTCCCACCACGCGGCGAGATCGACCCGGAACTTCTCGACAGACTGTGCTGCTTGCTCTTCCGGCGCCGCATGCCGCCAGAGCAGTCGCGCGAGTTCAGCAACGTCGCCGACGACGGCCCGTCGAATCTCCATGCGTCAGATGCTCGCACGCACGCTCAGGCGAGGCCGGCAAGGAAGGACAGCGTCCGCTGCAGGAGCAGCCTGGCCGCGTCGGCGTCATACGACTTCAGGGACGAGTCCGCGAACAGGTGCTTGGTGCCGGAGTAGAGAAACAACTCGGCCATCGGCACCGAGTCGGCCAGCTGCCGGGCGAACTCCAGGTCCTCGGCGAACCACTCATCGTCCACTCCGCCATGGATCTGGGCCGGCAGGCCCTCGGGCCACGAGCCGAACTCAGAGACCGGGAGGCAGGAGTCGAAGAAGAGCGCACCGACCGCACCTGGCCGGTTCTGCGCGAGCTTCTGCGCAGGCATGACGCCCATCGAAAACCCTGCATACACAACGTCTTTCGGCAGCGCATCGGCTGCAGCAACGCCCTTTGCAAGCACGTTGTCGAACCCGATCTCACGGGCGTGATCGACGCCTGACTCGACGGTCTCGAACGTACGGCCGTCGAACAGATCCGGAAGGTGCACGGTGTGCCCCGCGGCGGTCAGCTCGTCGGCGAACGCACGCACTCCCGTGGTGAGCCCCTGAGCGTGATGGAACAACAGAATCTCGGACATGGAGTCTTCCTCGGTCAACGATCCATAAATATCGAACGTTCGAGAACGCTAGTATGTTGTGCCATGGAAGGCAAGACCCCCGACTACGAGCTCGAGGCCCAACGCGCCCTGACCGCACCCGCTCAGGTGCGCGCGCTCGGCAACCCGCTGCGCAACACCATCCTCGGCCTGCTGCACGAGCGAGCCGCCAGCGTCACCGAACTCAGTACGGCGGTGGACCGACCCAAGAGCACGGTCGCCCATCACGTCAAGGTGCTCGCCGACGCCGGACTGGTGCGCGTGGTGCGCACCCGAAGAGTGCGAGCGATCGACGAGGCGTTCTACGGCCGCACAGCCCGGCTGTTCTATGTCTCCCTGGAGGATCCTGACGGAGGCAGAAAGGGCGAACACCCCCTCGATTTCAACGATTTCGAGGTCGCTGCTCGCGAGTCGGGGCCGGCATACACCGATGGGCAGCTGTGGGGTTTCATCCGGCACGCCAGGATCGACGACAAGCAGAAGAAGGAATTCTGGCGGCGTATGGCGGCGCTGGTGGAGGAGTTCGACGCCCTCCCCCGCCACGGCGATGTCGTGCACGGATTCGCGATCGGCGTCTATCCGATCCCGGACTATCCGCAACTTCCGCGATCGGCGGACTGACAGACTGGTCGGCGTGGACGACCTGCAGATACCACTGGGACCCGGTGCACCTCAGGGATTGACCGTGCCGGCCGGCGAGCTCCTCGAGCAGTTCTCGCATGCGTCCGGACCGGGCGGCCAAGGCGTCAATACCGCAGACTCACGCGTGCAACTCAGCCTCGACATCGGGACCACGACGGCGCTGACCGAGCCGCAACGCGAACTCGCTCTCGAGCGACTCGCCACCCGACTGTCTGGCACGGTGCTCACGATAAGCGCTGCCGAGCACCGCTCACAGCGCCGCAATCGAACCGCAGCGAGGAGCGGCTCGCCATACTGCTGCGCGGCGCCGTTGCTCCGACGCCGACCCGTCGCCCGACCCGGCCGACCCGCGGCTCCCAGCGTCGGCGACTGGACGCGAAGCGCGAGCGCTCCGAGGTCAAGCAGAACCGCAAGCCACCCCACGCGGACTGACCCGTCCGGCTCTAGACGTTGAAGCGGAACTCCACCACGTCGCCACGGTCAGAAACGTCAGGTGCGAGCACTCACGAGTCGCTACCCAGCACCTCAGAAATCGTCGTCCGCCAGGCCGAGTTCCTCCCACTTGGCGGCGGCCTGGTCGCGGTCCAACCACTCAAAGTCGAATTCGCAGGAGTCTCCGGAGACGGAGTAGCGGAAGACCTTCCCAAGGATGCGGCGCTCCCTCACGGCGCTTGCCCCATGATGGTCGAGCTTGCCAGCGTCGAGTTCCCGCACCGTCCACCAGCCGGGGCCGTAGTCCTCGAAGGGCGGCTCTGTGCGGCCATCCAGCCAGATGATCCGAAACCAAGGCCACGGCCCCTTGTCGGGAAAGGTCATACGGCGAACGACACTCGCGAGGTACCCTCCGACCTCGCCGCCAACGGACAAGGTTCCCACTCCATGGTCGTACACACGCAGCTCCGGGTCAGGCAGCGTGTAGGGATCGTCTCGCACCTTCACGCCGTCTGCAGCGGCGCGATGGCAGCGACCTGATCGCGCAGCACACGGCGCTCGAGGCGCAGCTCGTAGTTCGACTGCAGGTTCATCCAGAACTCCTCGGACGTCCCGAAGTACCGAGCCAGGCGGATCGCCGTGTCGGCCGTGATGCCTCGCTTGCCGTGCACGATCTCGTTGATCCGCCGCGGCGGCACCCCGATCGACACTGCCAGCTTGTTCTGCGTGATCCCGAAGCCCTCGATGAAGTCCTCCATGAGGATCTCCCCTGGGTGGACCGGCTCGATCAGATCGGCCTCAGTGGTAGTCGACGAGTTCGACATCTTCTGCACCTCCATCTCTCCAGACGAAGCAGATGCGCCATTGTGCGTTCACGCGGATGCTGTGCTGGCCACGCCGGTCACCGACCAGCCGTTCCAACCGGTTCCCCGGTGGGATCCGGAGGTCCTCCACATCCTTCGCTGCATGGACCAACTCGAGCTTCCGCAGGGTCGCTCGCTGCACGATCCGATCAACACGCTTGACGTACTGCTCATGCCAGATGCGCTCGGTGTCCTTGCTCCCGAACGACCTGATCACGAGACAAGCATATAACGCGACGCGTCAATAACGCTAGACGTTAAACCTGAACTCCACCACGTCGCCGTCGGCCATGACGTAGTCCTTGCCCTCCATGCGTGCCTTGCCGTGCGCGCGAGCCTCGGCGACGGAGCCGAGTTCGAGAAGGTCGTCATACGAGATGACTTCGGCCTTGATGAAGCCCTTCTGGAAGTCCGTGTGTATGACGCCTGCCGCTTGTGGCGCGGTCCAGCCGCGGTGGATGGTCCACGCGCGTGCTTCCTTCGGCCCCACCGTCAAATACGTCTGCAGGCCCAGGGTGTTGAAACCCTTGTGCGCCAGCTGAGCCAAACCCGATTCGGTGGCGCCGAAGCCCTGCAACATCTCCAGAGCGTCCTCGTCGGACATGTCCGTCAGGTCCATCTCGAGCTTGGCGTTGAGGAAGATCGCCTCGGCCGGCTCGACCAGCGCCTGCAGGGAGGCCTGCAGCTCGGTGTCGGTCAGCTGGTCCTCGTCGACGTTGAAGACGTAGACGAACGGCTTGCCGGTCAGCAGCCCGAGTTCCTTGATCGGCGTGACGTCAAAACCCTTGGCGAACAACGTGTCTCCGGCTTCGAGGATGGCCTGCGCCTCCTTCGCACCGTCGAGCACCGACTTGTCTGTCTTCTTGCCCTTCACCTCTTTCTCGAGGCGCGGCAGGGCCTTCTCCAAGGTCTGCATGTCGGCGAGTATCAGCTCGGTGTTGATCGTCTCCATGTCCGACTCCGGCGAGACCTTGCCGTCGACGTGCACGACGTCGTCGTCGTTGAAGACGCGGATGACCTGGCAGATCGCGTCAGCCTCGCGAATGTTGGCCAGGAACTTGTTGCCCAGGCCCTCACCTTCCGAGGCTCCTCGCACGATGCCGGCGATGTCGACGAAGGAGACCGTGGCCGGAACGGTCTTCTCGGACTTGAAGACCGAGGCCAGCTTGTCCAGCCGTTCATCGGGCAGCGGCACCACCCCGATGTTGGGCTCGATCGTCGCGAACGGGTAGTTCGCCGCGAGCACGTTGTTCTTGGTCAGGGCGTTGAACATGGTCGACTTGCCGACGTTGGGAAGTCCGACGATTCCGATAGTGAGTGCCACGGGAACAAGATTCTAGTGGTCACGGGGAGTGCTTCCGTCCACGCACGGCGTCCCCGGCCCGGCGCCCGTGCCCCCATAAGCTGCCAAGCATGCTGGTGCACCTGCGGTTGACCGTCCCGGAGAACCTCTCTGACGAGGTGTTCGAACTGCTCGAGACGAGCTCTGCGGTGACCAACCTTGTCGTCATACAGGGTGCATGCCGTGATCCACGGGGCGACCTGATCGAGTGCGACACGGCTCGCGAGTCGGCCAGCGAGCTCGTCGACGCACTCGGAGATCTCGGGCTCGGCGACCGAGGGGGCATTGTGATCAGCCGGCCGGTCAGCACGCCGTTTCGCCGCGCCGAGGAACTCGAGGAGGCCGCACCCGGGGAACCGGACGACGCCGTCATCTGGGACGAGGTGCTCGAGACGGCCGAGGATTCGAGCACGCCAACCGTGTCATACCACGTGTTCCTCGTGATGGCGACGGTCCTCGCGGCCATCGCGGTGATCACCGACTCATCCGTTCTTGTCGTCGGTGCGATGGTCGTCAGCCCGGACTTCGCGCCGGTCGCGGCGCTGTGCACCGGAGTCGTCTTCGCCCGTCTCGCCCTCGTATGGCGCAGCGCCCTACTCCTCGTGGCGTCGTTCGTCTTCGCCATCGCCGTGGTGGCGGCGCTGGGGCTGATCGCGCGCGGCACGCACCTCATCAATGCAGCCGACGTCACCCGCGCTCGCCCGCAGACCGCGTCCATCTGGCATCCGGACCACTGGTCCTTCATCGTTGCGTTGATCGCCGGATCGGTCGGCGTCCTGGCGATGTCCACCGACAAGACCGCGGCCATGGTCGGTGTCTTCATCTCGGTGACGACAGTGCCCGCCGCGGGGAACCTCTCCCTCGGACTGGCCACGTGGCAACAGTCCGAGATCACTGGATCCGCAAGCCAACTCGGCATCAATCTGGCCGGCCTCGTGCTGGCCGGGGTCGTCACACTGGCGATTCAGCGCTTGCTCTGGCAGCAAGTGATGCATGGTTCGCAGCGTTTCTTCGGCCGGCTTCGCTAGCAATGGACACCTTGGCCGCCGAGGCAAGATCGGCGTGCTGACCGACTGTGGCGTCCAGCGCCGCGAGCGCCAGCGACAGGTTCTGAGCCGGCGTGATCGTCCGCTCCACGAGCGCAGCCAAGGCCGTCTCGCGCACGAACGCGATCCAGCCGTCGAACGCCGCTTCGGCGATCGGCCGCGCCGCGTCGGTGCAACCGGCCGCGTCCAGCAGCACCTGACCCATCGCCCGGAAATGTCCCGAAACCGGTTCTCGGACCATCGAATCGGCGGCGACGGAGCTGCGATTGGCGATGAGCACGAGGTGCGGATGCACCATATAGAAGTCGAGGTATGCCGCGAGCCGCTCGCCGACCCACTCTCGTACGGTGCCCGCGGTGGACGGCTCGGGGACAGCGCCGAGGTGCTGGTGCGCGCGCTGCCAGATCGCGGCGAAGTATTCGGCCTTGGAGGTGTAGTAGTGGTAGAGCAACGCCCTGGTCACACCGGCTCGCCCGGCGATCTCGTCCATCGACAGCTCTTCGAACCGGCAGTCTTCGAAAATCGCCTCACCGACGTCCAGCAATTGCGCTCGGCGCTGCTCAGGAGTCATCCGTTGGCGAGTCTGCACGGGGCTCAACCCTAGTTCGGGACGTTCGCCCAGTGTGGCCATCGGCACTATTGCTCTTGTCCAACACCCCGGCCAGCCACGTCTCGTGACGTGTCCTACGCCCGGTTGTCGGCGGTGGCTGCTTTGCTGCAGTCATGACCGGATTCGTGATCGGCGTTCTCGTCGGCGTTGTGCTCGCGGCAGGACTCACCTGGGCTCTGCTGCGTCAGTCGTATGCCGCCCGGCGCGCCTCCCTGGCCACCGAGCGCGACCTCCTGCGCGAGCGGGTGATCGACCTGGAGTCGACGGTTGCGGACGACCAGCAGACCGCGGCCGTGCTCGGCCCGCTGAGCGCCACTTTGGGACGGGTCGAGAAACAGGTCGCGACGCTGGAGCGTGACCGGGTCGAGCAATACGGCGAGCTCGGCGAGCGGTTGGCCGAGGTCGGTCGGGTCACCGGCGCATTGCACCAGGAGACAACACAATTGGCCGGTGCGCTGCGCGCCACCTCGACCGGCGGCACTTGGGGTGAGGTGCAGCTGCGGCGGGTGCTTGAGCACTCCGGCATGCTCGCGCGATGCGACTTCGAGGAGCAGGTGACGGCGGTCAGTCGCCATGACGCGCGAATCCGGCCGGATGTCGTGGTGCGGCTGCCCGGCGATCGGGTGCTGGTCATCGACAGCAAAGCGCCGACGCGTGCGTTCCTCGACGCCCAGGCGGAAGGGATCTCGCCGCAGGACCGCGATCGGCTGTTGGAGCAACATGCCAGGGCCCTCGTGCGACACGTGGATTCCCTTGCGGCCAAAGCATATTGGAGCGCCTTCGAGCAGTCTCCGCAGCTCGTCGTGTGCTTCGTGCCTGCCGACGCGATGCTCGCCGCCGCACTGCGGCAGGACCCGTCGCTGCTCGACCGTGCGATGGCACGCAAGGTGGTGCCTGTCTCTCCCAGCACTCTGCTGGCGCTGTTGCGCACCAGCGCCGCCGCGTGGCAACAGGACAGCCTGGCGCGTGGTGCGCGCGAGTTGCTGGCTCTGGGCCAAACGCTTTACGACCGGCTCGGCACGATGAGCCGGCACACCTCGCGAGTTGGCCAGTCCCTCACAAAGTCGGTCGAGGCCTACAACGCAATGGTCGGCACCCTCGAGTCGCGCGTGCTCGTCACCGCGCGGCAGATGCACGCGCTCGGGCTCGCACAGGATGCACCACCCGCGGAGCTGACCGCCGTCGAGGCGGCGCCGCGACCGCTGACGGCGCACGAGCTCATCGACGCCCTCGATGAGGAAGTGGCCCGGCCGACGCTGAGCTTCGACGCCGGATCGGCGAACGAAGTCCGAGAGGACCGCGACGCCGGCTGACTGGGCCGATACCGATCAGGCGATCGGGCAGGTCAGTGCAGGGACCCGGCGTCGTGCCGGACCTGGGCCGAGTCCTCCTGGCCACGCGCCTTGAGGTCGCGGCGCAGCTCCGTGGGCAGCGCGAAGAGCAGGCTCTCCTCGGCCGCGGTGATCGTTTCGACGTCGGCATACCCGCGCTCGGCGAGGTAGGCGAGCACATCACGCACCAGGAGCTCGGGCACCGAGGCGCCCGAGGTGACTCCAACGGTGGTTACCCCGTCGAGCCAGCTGTCCTCGATCTCGTCGGCGTAGTCGACCAAGTGGCCGTCGCGTGCACCGTGCTCGAGCGCCACCTCCACGAGTCGGACCGAGTTGGACGAGTTGCGACTGCCGACGACGAGCATCAGATCGGCGCGGGCCGCCATCTGCTTCACGGCGTGCTGGCGGTTCTGGGTCGCGTAACAGATGTCGTCGGACGGCGGGTCCTCCAGGTTCGGGAAGCGCTGCTTCAGCCGGCGCACCGTCTCCATCGTCTCGTCGACGGACAGCGTGGTCTGGGATAGCCAGACCAGCTTGTCCGGGTGATGCACCTCGACCGTGTCGGCGTGCTCCGGCGACTGCACCAGCACGATGTTGTCGGGCGCCTCACCGGCGGTGCCGACGACCTCTTCATGACCTTCGTGCCCGATCAGCAGGATGTCGTAGTCGTCAGAAGCGAAACGGGTCGCCTCGCGGTGCACCTTGGTGACCAGCGGGCAGGTGGCATCGATGGTCTTCAGGGACAGTGCCTTGGCCTGCTCCCGCACTTCGGGCGCGATGCCATGCGCCGAGAAGACCACCGTGGCGCCCTCCGGCACTTCGTCGGTCTCGTCGACGAAGATTGCACCGCGCTTCTCCAGCGTCGCGACAACGTGCTTGTTGTGCACGATCTGCTTGCGCACGTAGACCGGCGGGCCGTAGAGGTCGAGGGACTTCTCCACCGTCACCACCGCACGGTCAACACCCGCGCAATAGCCTCGTGGCGCCGCGAGCAGGACACGCTTGCCGTGCGCGGCGGCAGCCTGGTCGATGTCGGTAGATGCGGGCGAAGTCATGTCCCCATGCTAGGTGCGGCGCGGTGACCCGACGAATCAGACCTTGCCGGCGAGCATGTCCATCAGTCGTTCGACGACCGAGCCGGAGCGCAGCCCGTCGTGCTCGTACTCGTTGGTCACCCACGGCCGCACGTTGCCGACCCGGCGCGCGGTGTCCAGGGAGAGGTCGGCGTCGACATACATGTCATCGAAGTAGACCGCTGCAACGACCGGCACCGTATTGCTCGCGAGTCGCTCCACGTCATACAGCGCAGGCCAATCGTCGACGGCCGCAAGGATGTCGGCGGCCTCCGCGAAGGGCTGCAACAGCGGGATCTGGTCGAACATCCAGCGAAACATCGTCTCGCCGGTGAACAGCAGCGGATCGGCGTCGGCCGCGAACTCCGGCCGTGCGGCCAGTTCCTTGTCCGCTGCCCAGCCGGTCGGGAGACCGGGGCCGCCGTAGCAGTACTCCTGCAGCGCGTAGATCGGTCCGTTCGCGTATCACGTCTCCGCCAACACCGTTTGGCGGAACCGGTCCGAGATCTCCTCGCCGTCCCACGCGGTGTCCAGCAGCCAGTGCACATGCTCGAAGCCGTAGCTCATCCCGAAGATGCTGCCGACCAGCCGGAATCGCTCGCGGGTCAGGCGCGAGCCGTCGGCCAGCAGGACTTCCTGCTCCGCCAGGTGGTCGGCGATGCGGCGCACAGCGGCCACGTCGTCCGGGTAACGCTCGTAGTAGGCGGCATTCTTGCGCGCGATCCTCGGGAAGGTGTGGGCGTAGACGTCTGCCGCGCTCGCTTGCAGTCCAGAGAGTCCGCCCGTGACCAGGCAGCCGACAAGGCCCTCGGGAGCCTGGGACAAATAGGTGAGAGTGATGAATCCGCCGTAGCTCTGCCCGAGCGAGGTCCACGGCTTGCCGCCGGCGACCCGTGTCCGGAAGATCTCGGCGTCGGCCACGATGCTGTCGGCGCGGAAATGGCGCAGGTATGACGCAATCTCTTGCGCCGACATCCCCGCTGTGGACCGGGCGGTCAGCGGGGTGGAGCGGCCGCAGCCACGCTGGTCCAGCAGCAGCACCCGGTGCGTCTTCGTGACGTGCCCGAGCCAGCCGTCGGCACGTAACGGACGCGGACTCTCGCCACCGGGACCACCTTGCAGGAAGACCAGCCACGGCAGGTCCTGGTCGATCTTGTCGACGGCCACGGCCTCCCGGGCGAACACCTCGATCGTCCGGCCGCTCGGATCGGAGTGGTCCAGCGGGACTTGAAGGGTGTGATCAGTGAGCGCCAGGCCGGGGATGCGGATCGTCATACATCCGAGGGTAGTTCGACCAGACCTGACACACCCAGCCTCTACAGTGGCCAGGTGACCCAGAGCCTGCCGGAGAAGGCCGCCGACACCACGGCTGAGCAACCGTGGCCGGTGCGCAAGCTGTCGGTGAAGATCAGCGACTATGTCGACAAGATGTCGGCGCTGTGGGTCGAGGGACAAATCGTCCAGCTGAACCGACGCCCGGGCGCACCCACGGCATACGTGACGTTGCGCGACCCCGAGGTCGACATGTCCCTGTCGGTCACCGTCCACGTCAACACGCTCGACGCGATGGGACCCGGCCTACAGCAGGGCGCTCGCGTGGTCGTGCAGGCCAAGCCCCGGTTCTGGACCAAGCGCGGTTCACTGCACCTGGACGCCCGGCAGATGCGTCCGGTGGGCGTCGGTGAGTTGCTCGCCAGGCTGGAGCACCTGAAGCAGTTACTGCGCAGCGAGGGACTCTTCGATCACTCGCGCAAGAAGCCGCTGCCATTCCTGCCGCACACCGTCGGGCTCATCTGCGGACGCGCTAGCGCAGCCGAGAAAGACGTCGTCGAGAACGCCCGACGTCGTTGGCCCGCAACGCAATTCGAGATTCGCCAGGTCGCTGTCCAGGGTCCCAACACTGTCCCCGAGGTGACTGCTGCGCTGGCGGAGTTGGATGCCGCACCGCACGTGCAGGTCATCGTGATCTCCCGCGGCGGCGGCGGTTTCGAGGACCTGCTTCCCTTCAGCAACGAGGCGCTCGTGCGGGCGGTTTCGACGACCCGCACCCCGGTCGTCAGCGCGATCGGCCACGACGAGGACACTCCGCTGCTCGATTTCGTCGCCGACGTCCGCGCATCCACTCCGACCGACGCGGCCAAGCGGGTTGTGCCCGATCTGCAGGACGAGTTGCGCGGGTTGGCGCAGCTGCGCGGTGCCGGCGCCCGCGCGTTGCAGCATCGGCTGGTCGCCGAGCGACGGCACCTGGAGCAGTTGCGCAGCCGCCCCGTCCTCGTCGCGCCGGAGACCATGGTCGCGACCCGCCGAGCCACCATCGACGCACTCCGCAACCGCGCACAGTCCCGTATGACGCACCGGCTCGACCGCGCCCACGACCAGATCGGCCACCTGCGCGGTCAGCTGCGCGCCCTGTCCCCCTTGCAGACGCTGGAGCGCGGGTATGCCGTTGTGCGCCATACAGACGGCGAAGTGGTCACCGACGTCGCGACGGTCGAGGCCGACGAGTTGCTGCGGGTGACGGTCGCATCGGGCGACTTCGCCGTCAGACCTGTCTCCTGATCGGGGCCCCCGCGAAGTATCCGGAGGAGCGAGTCGGGGTCCCCACGAAGTATCGGGGGAGCGCAGCGGAGGAGAACTTCGTGGGGTGACGGAGCGGGGGAGGAACTTCGTGGGGTGAATCTCGTAGGCTGCCCGGTATGCCGAAAAAGCCTGCCGCAGAAACCAGCGATGCCAACGCGGACGTCGCCGAGCTCGGCTACGAGCAGGCGCGCGACGAACTCGCAACCATCGTCAGTCGGCTCGAAGGCGGCGGCGAGACGCTCGAGGAGTCGATGCGGTTGTGGGAGCGCGGCGAGGCACTGGCGGCGCACTGCGAGCGCTGGCTCGATGGCGCGCAGCGGACCATCACCGCGATGACCGACGGCGACAAGGCCGACGCCGAGGACTGAGCCCGCTCAGTCAGGACGTGGCGGGCGCGGTCGGCCCAGCCTTGGCGAGCTGGCTCTTGCTGAGCGGCTTCAACGATTTCGCAAACGCCTGCAGCTGATCCCAGCCACCCGTGCCGGTGACGACGGTCGACAAACCGCCCAGATCCTGGGAACGGACGAGGCTGCGCTCTCCCCCATCGGTGCGCTGCAGCTTCGACCAGCGCACACCGTCCACCGTGACCGATCCTGCCGGCTTGCTCTGGCCGGTCTGCGCCTGCACCCAGCTGGTCGCCCCGTTGTCGGTCTGCACGACGCGCGCGTAGCTGCCGCCGGGTGCGTCATACCCCGCCTGCCAGGTGTCGGGCTGCTGGTCGACCGAAACCAGCCGGACGTTGACCGCCTGCCAACCCTTCGGCAGGCCCACTGCCACCGCCGGGTCCCAGTGCTTGCTCAGCCCGATCTCTCGGGCAATACCGGCGACGTCGGCCGTCGGCTGCGCCGTGTTGCTGGCTCGCGGGACCCAGGCCCACCAGACCAGCACTGCGAGCACCACCAGCACCATCGAGATGACCATGCTGCGCGCCGACCCGAGACCGCGGCGCCGAGGCGCGGGCTGCTCGACGGTTGGCCGACCGACCGCCGGTGCCTGCGGCCGTGCGCTGGGGCCCCCGGCCGGGCTTTCACTTTCGCTCACGCCTCTCATCGTCCCAAACGTCCCGGTGCACGTCGCGCCCCGGCCCGGACCTCGCGCCCGATAGAGTCGTGGCCGAACCCGCCCGAGTTCTCCGAGGAGATTTCATGCCGTCAAACGTCGTCACCCCGGAAGTCCCGGACCGCAACCTCGCACTCGAGCTGGTGCGCGTCACTGAAGCGGCCGCGATGGCCGGTGGCCGCTGGGTCGGCCGCGGCGACAAGAACGCCGCCGACGGCGCCGCCGTCGCCGCCATGCGGCACCTCATCTCGTCGGTTTCGATGAACGGCGTCGTCGTCATCGGCGAGGGTGAGAAGGACGACGCCCCAATGCTTTTCAACGGCGAGCAGGTCGGTGATGGCACGGGCCCGAGCGTCGACGTCGCGGTGGACCCGATCGACGGAACGACCTTGACCGCGAAGGGTATGACGAACGCCGTCTCGGTCATGGCGGTCAGTGAGCGCGGCTCGATGTATGACCCCAGCGCGGTGTTCTACATGGACAAGCTGGCGACCGGCCCGGAGGCGGCGGACGTCGTCGACATCCGCCTGCCGGTTGCCGAGAACATCCGCCGGGTCGCCAAGGCCAAACACGGCAGCGTCTCCGACGTGACGGTCGTGCTGCTCGACCGGCCGCGCCACCAGGCACTCGCCGAAGAGATCCGGGCAGCCGGAGCGCGCATCCGCTACGTCTCCGACGGCGACGTCGCGGGGTCGATCATGGCCGCCCGCCCGGACACCGGCATCGACCTCCTGCTCGGCATCGGCGGCACGCCGGAGGGCATCATCAGCGCCTGCGCGATGAAGTGCATCGGCGGGGTCCTGCAGGGCCGGCTCTGGCCGAAGGACGACGACGAGCGGCAGCGGGCCATCGACGCCGGGCACGACCTGGATGCGGTGCTGACCACCGATGAGTTGGTGCGTGGGGACAACTGCTTCTTCGTGGCGACCGGCATCACCGACGGCGAGCTGCTGCGCGGCATCCGTTATCGGGGTGGCGGCTGCACCACCCAGTCCCTGGTGATGCGGTCCAAGAGCGGCACGATCCGCACCATCGACGCGGTGCATCCGATGCGCAAGCTGGAGCAGCTCAGCACCGGCCTCCTGAACGGCTGACAGGTCCCCTTCGCGTGGTCGACACTCTGGTCATCGGTGAAGCCCTCATCGACATCGTGCGCCCGGTCGACGGGCCGCCGCAGGAGCATGTCGGAGGTAGTCCTCTCAACGTCGCAATCGGGTTGGCACGCCTGCAGCACCCCGCGCGGTTGGCGGCATACTTCGCCGATGACGCATATGGCCGGCAGATCTGCGAGCATCTCGCGGCCGATGACGTCGGTCTTGTCGAGGGCAGCCTGAGCGCTGACCGGACGCCGACCGCTATCGCGACTCTGGACGAAAACGGTTCTGCCACCTACGAGTTCGATCTGACCTGGGATCTGCCCTACCCCTTGCCGACCGACATCGGGCACCTACACACCGGCTCGATCGCTGCCGCGCTGCAACCGGGCGCGGAGAAGCTCGCCGAGGCGATGCTCGCCGCCCGCGACCATGCGACGGTGTCCTTCGACCCGAACCCTCGGCCGACACTCATCGGCAAACCCCACGACGTGCGGTCGCGGCTGGAGCAACTTGTCGGCTACTCCGATGTGGTGAAGGCCAGCGACGAGGACATCGCCTGGCTGTATGGCGCGGACGTCGACCCCGGTGAGGTGCTTGCGCTCTGGGGTCAGCTCGGCCCCTCCCTGGTGGTCATGACTCGCGGCGGGGCGGGTGCGCTGATGCACGTCACGACCACTGGCGAGACGCAATCCGTAGCCGGCAGAATCGTTTCCGTCGCTGACACGGTCGGCGCCGGCGATTCGTTCCAGTCCGGTTTGCTGTCCGGCCTGCTCGATGCAGAGTTACTCGGATCCGCAGACGCGCGGACCCGGCTACGCCGCGCCACCGCAGCTGACCTGCGACCCGCCGTCGATCGCGCGATCGCCACTTCTGCCATCACCGTCTCGCGGGCCGGCGCGAACCCGCCGACTCGCGACGAGTTGCGCTGACGCAACGTCAGCGCGGGCGGATCGACAAGTCCTCGACGGAAGCCTCCGGCGGTGCCGTCAGCGCGAAACGCACTGCACTGGCTACAGATTCGGGACGTAGGTAGGCGGCTTCGTCATACGCGCCGCCTTCGAAGTCACGCAACTCGCGCTGCATGTCGGTCGCCACCCGGCCGGGGTAGACCGTCGAGACGCGCACGCCGTTGCTGCGTTCCTCCTGGCGCAAGCCGTCAGCGAACGCTCGCACGGCGAACTTCGACGCCGAGTAGAGGCTCCCCTCCGCGCTGGACCGCAATCCGGACCCTGAGTTGACGACCACAACCGTTCCCCGGGCGGCGCGCAGCTTCGGCAGCAGCGACCGGGTCAGGTCCGCCACGGCCACCACGTTGACCTCGAGCGTATGGCGCCAAGCGTCGCGACCCAGATCCGCTACAGCACCACTGCCCAGAACGCCCGCCGAGTGCACGACACCCGCCAGTCCAGGAACGCTGTCGAGCGAATCAACCGCAACGGCAACGGAATCGGCATCGGTCAGATCAGCGACGAACGGCGTCGCGTGTGGCAGCGCGCCACACACCGCAGCGACCGCGGCTTCGTCCCGGCCACCGATCAGCAACTCGTGGTCCTCGGCCAGGGCATCGGCCACGGCCCGACCGATGCCGCGCGTTGCTCCGGTGATCAGGACGACGGGGCGTGTCTCAGTCATGCCTCAACCGTACGGGGGGCCGCTCCTCCCGGTCTCGATACGGCCTCCACCGCTTCGCTCCTCCGACCTACTCGACCAGAACGCACCGAGAGGACACCGGATCACCGAGGGGACAGGGGATTCGGACCATTTTGGTCCCGAATCCCCTGTCCCGTCGATGAAAGGGTGTCCTCTCGGTGAGAAGGCGGCGGAGGGTTACGCGGACTTCTCCGACTGCTCCGCGTCGCGCTTGCGGGCGCGCTCCACGGCGGCCTTGCGCATCTTCTCCGAGTCAGCGGCGATCTCCTCGGCCCTGGCGTCGTCACGGGTGAGGTTGTCACCCGTGTGTGGGTCGAAGACGTGCATCGCCGCCGGGTTGAAGGCCAGCTGCGCCTCGTCGCCCTCGAGCACTCGCGAGCGCGGGTCGAGGTTGACGATCATCTGAGTGCGCAGGCCCTCGCCGTCCAAGTCACGGTCGAGTTCTTCGAGCTGGTCACGCACAGCACCGTCGGCCTCATAGGGGATGTAGGCGTACTGCTCGTTGCCCAGCCACTCCGTCTGGTCGACCACGGCATTGAATTTCACCGAGTGCTCCGCACCGGTCTCGACCGTTGTGTCCTTCAGGTGCTCGGGGCGCAGGCCGACGATCACGACGTCCTTACCCTTGACCTTCTCGGCCAGCGCGCCGTCGATCGGCACGTCGACGAACGGCAGCTTCAACGTATTGCCGTCCACCTGCGCCGGCAGGAAGTTCATCGGCGGCGAGCCGATGAAGCCGGCGACGAAGAGGTTCAGCGGCTGTTCGTAGAGCTCACGCGGCGACGCAACCTGCTGCAGGATGCCCCGCTTGAGCACGCAGACCCGGTCACCGAGCGTCATCGCCTCGGTCTGGTCGTGCGTGACGTAGACCGTCGTGATGCCGAGCCGGCGCTGCATGCGCGCGATCTCAGTGCGCATCTGACCACGCAGCTTGGCGTCCAGGTTGGACAGCGGCTCATCGAAGAGGAACGCGTCGGCCTGGCGGACGATCGCGCGACCCATCGCAACGCGCTGGCGCTGACCACCGGACAGGTTGCCCGGCTTGCGCTCCAGGTGCTCGTCCAACTCGAGCATGGCGGAGGCGTCGCGGACCTTCTTGTCGATCTCCTCGTTGCTGTGCTTGCCCTTCTGCAACCGCAGCGGGAACGCGATGTTCTCGAAGACCGTCAGGTGCGGGTAGAGCGCGTAGTTCTGGAAGACCATCGCCAGGTTGCGGTCGCGCGGCGCGAGGTCGTTGACCCGCTTCCCGTCGATCTCCATCTCGCCGGAGGTGATGTCCTCCAGCCCGACGATCATCCGCAGCAGCGTGGACTTACCGCAACCCGACGGCCCCACCAGGATGACGAACTCGCCGTCCTTGATGTCCAGGTTGACGTCGTTGACGGCGGGGAAGCCGTCGCCGTACTTCTTGACGATGTGCTTGAGCTCGATGCTTGACATTGATCTCTCCTTTGAAGGGCGTCAGCCCCTGGCCGTAGGCCAGCTAAAAGATTCAGTGGGATGAGGTGATGATGAGGAACGATTCATCAGGTCATCCCTTGACAGCGCCTGAGGTGAGGCCGGCCACGATCCGCTTCTGGAAGACCAGAACGAGGATCACGACGGGAATGGTGACAACGACAGCGGCCGCGCAGATCGCACCGGTCGGTTGGACGAACTGGCTGGCGCCGGTGAAGAAGTTCAGCGCCGCCGGGACCGTCTGTGCATGCTGTGCGGTGAGGTTTGACGAGAAGACGAAATCGTTCCAGGCGGTGAAGAACGCGATGATCGCGGTGGTGAAGACACCGGGTGCCGCGAGCGGCGCCACCACCTTCACGAATGCCTGCCAACTCGTCGCACCGTCAACCTGGGCTGCTTGCTCCATTTCCCACGGGATCTGCTGGAAGAACGCCGACAGGATCCAGATCGACAACGGCAGGGTGAGTGCCAGATACGGGATGATCAGTCCGGGCAGCGTGTCGAAGAGCCCGATCTGCCGCCACAGGTTGAACAGCGGCGTGACCATGGCGATCACCGGGAAGAACGACACTGCAAGAGCCGTCGTCAGGATCAGCTTCTTGCCCGGGAAGTCCAGCCGCGAGATCGCGTAAGCACAGAATGTCGCGAGCACGACGCTGATCACGGTCGACACCACGCACACGATGACCGAGTGCCACAGCGCCGGCAGGAACAAGTCCTTGGCTCCGCCGGAGAAGATCTCCTTGTAGTTGTTCCAGCTGATGTGCTTCGGCCAGAAGTTGCCGAGGATGCTCTGGCTCGAATCCGCAAGCGCCGCATCGGATTTCAACGACGTCGCAAGGATCCACAACAGAGGTATGACGGTCCAGATCATGATGACGATCGCCGCGACGCCGAGACCGTTCTTTGCCTTGGTACTGATGTTGGTCTCCATGCTCAACTCCTCCCGCTCGTGGTGAGATCAACCTTGAAGAGCTTCACGAAGATGAACGCGATGATCAGCACAATCAGGAAGAGGATCACCGCGAGGGCGGACCCCATCCCGATCTCCACCCGGCTGACCGTCTCGGTGCCGACCAGCATGGACAACGTCTGTGTCTGGTTCGCACCGCCGGTCATGACGTAGGGGTTGTCGTAGATGCGCACGGCGTCCAGGGTGCGGAAGAGCAGCGCCACCATCAGCGCGGCCTTCATATTGGGCAGGATCACCTTGGTGAAGCGCTGCATCCAGGTGGCACCGTCGACCTTTGCCGCTTCCTCCTGCGCCGAGTCGACCTGAGCCAGGCCGGCCAGCAGCAGCAGCGACATGAACGGCGTCGTCTTCCAGATCTCCGACAGGCAGATGATCGTCAGCGACGACCAGCGACCACCGAACCAGTTGTAGTCCAGCGGAAAACCGCCGATCGACAAGAAGTGCAGCCAGTGGTTGAAGAAGCCGCTGTCGATCTGTGCGGCATACAGCCAGGAGAACCCGGAAACCACGGTGACGATCGCGTATGGGATCAGCACGATCGTGCGCAGCGTACGGCGCGGCCAGACCACCCGGTGCATGACCATCGCGATCGCCATACCGATGATGAGCTCGAAGATCAGGGTGACGACGACGATGATGAACGTGGTCAGGAACGCCTGCCAGAAGAGCGGGTCACTCAACGCGGTGAGGTAATTCTGCAACCACACCATCTTCTTGCCCGCTGGGTCGGTCAGCCGGTAGTTGAAGAGGGACAGGTAGACCGCGTAGCCGATCGGGTAGAGCGTGACCAGCAGCATGACGACGAATGCCGGTCCGGCGAGGCGCCATCCGAGGTTTCGCTCGCCCTTTGCGCGATCGGAGAGATGTGCCTTCTCCGCCGCGCTGAGCTCGCCCTTGGTCGTTTCAACGACGGTACTCATAGGAGAGCCTTCCCGTTCAGGACCTTCAGGATGAAGGCCTGGGTGTTGGACGGGGTGTTCTGGTTGACCGAGTTCGGCGGGCTGAACCGCTCCTGCAACGCCGTGGAAATGTCACCCCAGTAAGGCGTCAGCGGTCGGGCCGCTGCCGCATCCAGTGAGGAACGAATGGTTGCGGCGATGCCATTCGGGAATGCCTTCTTCACCTCCGCGGTGTCATAAGCACCCTTGCGGCTGGCCGGGTTACCGGAGGCCGCCATGTAGTCGGCCTGGTGCTTCTGGTTCGTGATGCAGGCCGCCGCCTGGTAGGCAGCCGCTTGATGCTGGCTGTTCTTGCCTACCGCCAACTGGATGCCGCCGTATGGCGGGGCCGCCTTCTTCCCCGCGACCGTCTCGGGATACATGGTCGCCGCGACGTCCGACTTGTCCTTACCGGTGTAGGCGCCGTAGGTGTAGGGCCAATTGACCAGGAAGCCGCCCTGCTTGCTGATGAAGAGGTTCAACGACTCAGTTTCCGTCGAACTACCCATCGCCGGGCCGCCGACGCCTGTAGAGGACACCTTCTTGATGATGCTTGCAGCGTCCTTGCCGGCTGCCGAATCAAGGCCCAACTTGATGTTCTCGTAGGTGGCGTTGGGATTGTCGACGATCTTGCCGCCCGCGCCCGCGACCAATGCGTTGATCCAGACCGAATAGCCTTCATACAGCTTGGCTTGGACACCGATCTGCATCTTGGTCTTCTGGGCACCCGCGATCAACTGATCCCACGTAACCGGCTTACTCATGTCGAGCCCGGCCTTCTGCGCCACTGACTTCTTGTACCAGAGGAGTTGTGTGTTGGACCAGAACGGCACCGACATCAGCTTGCCGTTATACGTCGACGCGTCGATCGACGACTGCACGCGGTCGGCTTTGAATTCATTGATCATGTTCGTGGGAACCGGAGCGAAATAGCCCGCCGCCGCGAATTCGCTGACGAACGCCGGGTCGACACTCATCAGGTCCATCGTCTTGTCGCCACCAGCCAGCCGCCGCAGCAACTGGATCCGCTGGTCGCTCGCGGAGTTGGGCAGCAACTGGACCTTGATCTGGTACTTGCCGCCGGAGGCGGCGGAGCACTCCTTGGCCAGGGTGGCCTGACCGCCCTTGCTGGAGTCGGCGTTGCCGACGTCCGGGTTGATGTACCAGGTGAGATGGGCCGGTCCTGATCCGCTGCCACTACTTCCACCACAGGCAGCGAGCCCGGTCGTCCCCATCAGTGCTGCTACTGCTATCGCCGCGCCACGTCGAGGTGGCCTGAGCCGTTTCATATGCATCCGCTCCATCCGGGAGTGTGAGCTACAACACGTTCCACACGGTCTACACCTTTCCATCCCTGGTGTCTCGGGGACAGCCCATTGAGTTGGCAAACCGTTGTGGACGGAGCTCGGGCGGGTCGGGCGACAGCACTCCCGCGTCGTGGCGCGAAAGGGCACCACTACGCTGAACGGACCCGTATCAGCAAGGAGATTGCCGACGACCATGGCCGAATTCGCCTACGAAGACCTGCTGCCGCTCGGAGACGACGCGACGACCTACCGCAAGTTGTCAGACACCGGCGTCCGCACCGTCGAAGGACCCGGTGGCCGGACCTTCCTCGAGGTGGATCCCGAGGCGCTGCAACTGCTGACCGACACGGCGATGCACGACATCGCGCACTACCTGCGCCCGGCGCACCTGGCGTTCCTGCGCAAGATCCTGGACGACGACCAGGCGAGCAACAACGACAAGTTCGTGGCGCTGGACCTGCTGAAGAACGCCGGGATCGCCGCGGCCGGGGTGCTCCCCATGTGCCAGGACACCGGCACCGCGATCGTCATGGGCAAGAAGGGATCTCAGGTCCTTGTCAGTGGTTCAGCTCCCGATGAGGAGTCGATCTCCCGCGGTGTGTATGACGCCTACACGCGCCTCAACCTGCGCTACTCCCAGATGGCACCGGTCACGATGTGGGAGGAGAAGAACACCGGCTCCAACCTGCCCGCCCAGATCGAGCTGTATGCCGACACGGCGGCCGGCCACGAGACCACCTACAAGTTCCTCTTCATGGCCAAGGGCGGCGGCTCGGCCAACAAGTCCTTCCTCTACCAGGAGACGAAGGCGATCCTGAACCCCGACTCGATGATGCGGTTCCTCGACGAGAAGCTCCGGACGCTCGGCACGTCGGCCTGTCCGCCATACCACCTGGCGATCGTGGTCGGTGGCACCAGCGCCGAATTCGCTTTGAAGACAGCGAAATACGCGAGTGCTAAATATCTCGACGAGTTGCCGACCTCCGGCGACGCGGCGACCGCACACGGCTTCCGGGACGTCGAGCTGGAGGAGCAGGTGCTGGAGCTGACCCGCAACTTCGGCATCGGCGCGCAGTTCGGCGGCAAGTACTTCTGTCACGACGTGCGGGTGGTGCGTCTCCCCCGGCACGGCGCATCCTTGCCGGTGGCGATTGCGGTCAGCTGCTCGGCCGACCGGCAGTGCCTGGGCAAGATCACCGCCGACGGCGTTTTCATCGAGCAGTTGGAGACCGACCCGGCACGCTTCTTGCCCGACACCACGGACCAGGACCTCGACGCGACCGACGTGGTGCAGATCGACCTCAGTCGGCCGATGGACGAGATCCGCGCCGAACTGACGAAACACCCTGTCAAGACTCGCCTTTCACTGAACGGTCCACTGGTTGTCGCCCGCGACATCGCGCACGCGAAGATCAAGGAACGCCTCGACGCCGGCGAGGAGATGCCCCAGTACCTCAAGGACCACGCGGTCTATTACGCCGGACCGGCCAAGACACCCGAGGGCTACGCCTCGGGGTCGTTCGGCCCGACCACCGCCGGCCGGATGGACTCGTATGTCGAGCAGTTCCAGGCGGCCGGTGGGTCGATGGTCATGCTGGCCAAGGGCAATCGCAGCAAGCAGGTGACCGATGCGTGCAAGGCGCACGGTGGGTTCTACCTCGGATCCATCGGCGGTCCGGCGGCCCGGCTCGCCAAGGACTGCATCAAGGCCGTGGACGTGCTCGAATACCCCGAGCTCGGCATGGAGGCCATCTGGAAGATCGAGGTCGAGGACTTTCCGGCCTTCGTCGTCGTCGACGACAAGGGTGAGGACTTCTTCGCCGCGACCGCGAAGCCGACGGCGTTCACGATCACCACGAGGCCGGGACTGTGAGCGAGCGTTTGACGCCGCAGGCGGCGTGGGATCAGCTGGTCGAGGGCAACGAGCGCTTCATCGCGGGCACGCCGCAGCACCCGAACCAGGATCTGGAACGCCGTCACGTGCTGGAGGCGGGCCAGCGACCGACAGCGGTGATCTTCGGCTGCGGCGACAGCCGGGTCGCGTCCGAGATCATCTTCGATCAGGGCCTCGGCGATCTCTTCGTCGTCCGCACCGCGGGACACATCATCGACAACGCGGTGCTCGGCTCGATCGAGTTCGGCGTCGAGTTGCTCGACGTGCCCCTGATCGTGATCCTCGGTCACCAGTCGTGCGGCGCCGTCGCGGCCGCCATCGATGCGGATGAGACCGGTCAGATGCCGCCTGGCTACGTGCGGGACATCGCGGTCGAGGTGCTGCCGAGCGTCGCCCGAGCGAAAGCTGCGGGAGACGCGTCACCTGCGGCGGTCGGTGCGCTGCACGTGCGGGCAACCGCGGATCTGCTGCTCGACCGCTCCCGCATCTGCCACGACGCCGTCGAGAGCGGAACGCTCGGGATCGTCGGTGCGACCTACGCACTCAGCGATGGCAAGGCGTCCGTCCTCACCGCCACACCGACCGTCACCGGCTGATATGCAGGTCGTATCAGTGCGCATCCACCCGGTGAAAAGCACTGCCATCACTCCTGTTTCGAGCGCCCACGTCGGTCTCGCCGGGCTGAGCGGCGACCGGGAGTGGATGATCATCGATGAGAACGCCGCGATGGTCAGCGCCCGTGAGCTGCCCGCCTTGTTCCACATGCACGCGGAGCCGACCGAGGACGCCGGGTCCCCCGCGGTTGTCTTGTCCGCTGCCGGGGCGTCATACACAGTGCGCGCCGACGGCCCGGACGTGAAGGCGACGATGTTCACCCGACCACCGATGCAGGTGCGCGCGACGAGCAGGTCAGCCTCGCAGTGGCTGGAGGAGGTGACCGGACGCGCCGGGCTCGATGTCGTCTGGTGCTCGAATCCGGCGGAACGCACTCTCAACCCAGAGTTCTCGCGACCGGACGATCGGGCGGCGTTCCAGGACGGCTATCCGGTGACGATCGCGTCGCTGGCATCGTTACGGCAGCTGAACGAATGGATCGAGGAGGCTGGTGGCGACGCTGTTTCCATCGACCGCTTCCGGCCGAACGTCGTGATCGACGGCGAGGTGCCGTTCGCCGAGGACGACTGGGCGACGGTGCAGATCGGCGGCGTGCGGTTCCGTGCGGCCAAGCCGGTGGACCGGTGTGTGATGACGCTGGTCGACCCCGAATCGGCCAGCCTGGCGAAGGGCAAGGAGCCGATCCGCACGCTGAGCAAGTACCGCACGTGGGACGGCAAGACGTGGTTCTGTCATCACCTGATCCCCGACACCGAAGGTGAGATCGGTATCGGCGACCTGGTGACCGCGACACCCTGAGCACCACTTCGCCGACAGGCTCAGAAACGGCCCGAGAGGCTCAGCAATCCAACCCCGTCAGGGCTGATTGTCTGAGCCTCTCGGCGCTTATGTGAGCCTCTCGGCGAAGAGACGGTCCGTGAGAACGATCAGGCGGGTTCGCCGACGATGGTGACGTCGATGTTGCCGCGGGTCGCCTTGGAGTAGGGGCAGAACTGGTGCGCCTTGTCGGCGAGCTCCTGCGCCTTGGCGGCGTCTACGCCCGGGATCTTGGCCGTCAGCTTCGCGGAGATGCCGAAGCCGGTGTCGGTCTTGCCGAGCGAAACGTCGGCCGTGACGGTCGACCCGCTGACATCGATGTCTTCCTGCCCGGCAACAGCGGCCAGCGCGCCACCGAAGCAAGCCGAATAGCCTGCAGCGAAAAGAGTTTCGGGGTTCGCCTTGGGGTTCGCCGCGCTGCCCGGCTTGCCGAGCGCGAGGTCGATGACACCATCGGAGCTCTTGACTGTGCCTTCGCGGCCACCCGTGGAGGTCGCTTCGGATGTGTACAGAACCTCGTTGAGCTTCTCAGACATTGGTGTGCCTTTCTCGATTCGATGATCGCAAGGTGCGTTGCACGGCGCGCATAGCAGCTGGCGCGGCCGCAGACCTTCACAGTACGACGCTCGCCGACCTGTCTTTTCGGCGAGTCCACCCGTCGAGCGCGGCAGCCGTGACCCGGTCGCGGTTATGACTCCGACACGCCGCCGGTGCCGACGACGGCCCGTGCCAAAGCCTGCCAGCCGGCCCGCAGCTCAGCGTCCGAGAGACCACGCTCGGTTGCCAGATAGCGGACCAGATCTGGGTCCAGAGCACCCAGCAAGGCTTCAGTGCACACGTCGACGTTGTCTTCGACACCGCACTGTCGCAACAGCATTCGGATGTGCATCGCAGAAACCTTGCGGGCGGGCACGTCGAACTTCGCCGCCGGCACCTGCGCGAGAATCAAACTGCCTTGGACACCGACCAGCCTCAGTCGCCCTGCGCCATACGCCAAGAGCCGCTCGAGAGGCGGCGCCCCGGGACCGAGAGGTGGCGGCCCGGAGAGGTGCGCCTGCTGGAACTGGCGTTCGGAGTCATCGGTCAACGCGGCGAACAGTCCCGCGCGATTGCCGAACGCGCGAAACACCGTTCCCTTACCGACACCGGCCTCGGCCGCCAGGCGATCCATGGTGAGGTTCTCGACACCGTCGCGGTCCACCACCCGCCGCGCAGCGCACAGGATCCGGTCGGCGTTGGCCACAGCGTCCCGGCGCACCCGGACAGGCTGGCCCGCCAACGGCAGCTCACGAGGTGTGGTCATGACCACACTCTCCCATCTGAGCGACTCCCAGGTTGCAGTCCAGAATAAAACCGGACTATGGTCCGTTTAGTCAATTCGGAAGTCCCCCGAAGTTTCGAAAGGCATCACATGACCACCAAGCTCGCCGTGCTCGTCGGCAGCCCTCGCTCCGCTTCGATCCACCGCCGGCTCGCCGACGTCGTCGCCGGTCTCGCGCCGGAGGGCACCGAGGTGGAGATCGTCGACTACCTCGACACGCTCCCCTTCTACAACGAGGACAACGACACCGAGAGCGCGCCGGAGCCCGTGCAACGCTTGCGCGACCAGCTCAGCGATGCCGACGCGGCACTGCTGCTGTCGCCGGCCAACAACGGCACTCTCTCCGCAGTCCTGAAGAACGCCATCGATTGGGCGTCGCGTCCCTACGGCCAGTCGTCGCTGAGCGGCAAGCCCGTCGCGGTCTCCTCGGCCGCCCACAACACCTCGACCGTTGTCGACCACACCCACCTGGCCGTCACCATCGCCGGTGGCCTGCCGCTCGCCGACGCGAGCGCGACGTTCGCCCTCGCCGAGCTGGATGGTATCGACCTGAGCACGCACGAGCCGGTCAGCACCGCCCTGCGCGCGACCGTCGACGCGCTGGTGCTAGCTGCGGCGCACACCGACGCCGCCTGAGGCGCAACACTTTTCGTCATACAACAAGGGGTGCGGAGCGATTGCTCCGCACCCCTCATGTTGTATGACGAAAGACTTCACTCAGGCAGGTGCCAGCGCCAACTCACTCGCAACGATCGCCGCCAGGTGTTTGGCAATCTGCTGGGCCCGCTCGGCGGTCGCGGCCTCAACCATCACCCGGACGACCGGCTCGGTGCCGGACTTGCGCAGCAGCACTCGGCCGAGGCCACCAAGATCGCGCTCGGCGTCGGCTATGGCGGACTGAACCACCGGGTGACCGTCGACCGCGTGTTTGTCGACTCCGGGAACGTTGACCAGGCACTGCGGTAGGCGCGTCATGCACGAGGCAAGCTCGGCCAGCGTGCTCCCGGTCGACGCCACGCGAGCAGCGAGCATCAGCCCGGTGAGCACACCGTCGCCGGTGGTGCCGTGCTCGAGCAGGATGACGTGGCCGGACTGCTCGCCGCCGAGCGAAAAGCCGCCGCGACGCATCTCGGCCAGCACGTAACGGTCACCGACGTCGGTGCGCTTGACCGTGATGCCGGCACTGGTCATGGCCTGCATGAGACCTTCATTGCTCATCACGGTTGCGACCAGCGTGTCGCCGGCGAGCGCGTGCCGCTCGTGCAGGTCGAGCGCCAGGATCGCCATGATCTGGTCGCCGTCGACCTGGGCGCCGTTCGCATCGACCGCGAGGCAGCGGTCGGCGTCGCCGTCGAAGGCGAGCCCGAAGTCGGCGCCGATCTGTGGCACCAGCACCTGCAGGTGCTCCAGATGGGTCGAACCGACACCGTCGTTGATGTTGAGACCGTCCGGTTCGGCGCCGACGAGAGTGACCTTGGCGCCGGCCCGCTCGAAGGCATCGGGAGCGATGGCGCTGGAGGCACCGTTGGCGGTGTCGAGCACGACGTGCAGCCCGTCCAGCCGGTGCGGTGTGGCGCTCAACAGGTGAGCGACATACTTCTCCGCCCCCTCCGGGAAGGGCTTGACGCGGCCGACCTGGGCGCCGGTGGGTCGCTCCCAATCGCCGCGCAACCGCGCTTCGATGGCGTCCTCGGTGGAGTCGGGCAGCTTGTGTCCGCCGTGCGAGAAGAACTTGATGCCGTTGTCGGGCATCGGATTGTGGGACGCAGAAAGCATCGCGCCGAGGTCGGCGCCTGCGGAGGCGGTCAGGAACGCGATCGCGGGGGTCGGCAACACACCGGCGTCGAAGACGTCGACACCGGCCGAAGCCAGGCCGGCGATGGTCGCCGCGGCAAGGAACTCACCCGACGCGCGCGGGTCTCGCCCGACGACGGCCGTGGGCCGGTGACCGGCGAACTCGCCCTCCTCGGCCAGCACCCGCACGGCCGCCACGGACAGGTCCAGTGCCAGCTCTGCCGTGATGTCCCGATTGGCCAAGCCGCGCACACCGTCGGTGCCGAACAAACGCCCCATGGATCACCTCAAACTCTCGAAGACTCCGGCACGCAAGTGCACCGGTGGCCGCAGAACGACCCTCAGCAGCGTAAGCGACAGCAGGTCCGGTCGGTAAATCGCGCGGTGCGCCGCGCTCACCGTCACACCATGTATGACGCCCCACCGGCCACTTCGGTTGTATGGCGCACCTCTGACCTGTCCGAGAGCATCGTGCTGGCAGGTCGGCCACTGAGCGTTGTCGGAGCCGCCAGCGATGATGAGGAGCGATGAGCCCTGACCGACGCGATCGCCGCAAGCGCAAGAACCCGCAACCGCGGCCGCAGCCGCCTGTGGTGCGCACCGGTCCGTCGCGGGACGACCCGCACGCGGTCGTTTACTTCAAGCGACACCATTCGGACGACGCGGCCGAGGCCGAGCCAGGGCGCGCTGCATTGAACTCCTACCCGACGAAGGTGCGTGCGACGATGCGAGCCGCGTTGGCGGCGGTTGCATCTGCCCCTCCGAAGCGGTTCGCCGGCGGCGGCTATTGGGAGGCAATGAGGGGCGACATGACTGGGTGGTTCGAGCTTCGTGTCGACGGGCCCGGACGCCACCATTACCGGCTCTTCTGCCTTCTCGACTACGACGCGAAGGGTGTCGACAGGCCACTCCTGGTCGTGATCGACGGCCGAGACAAACCGTTCAGGACGACGCTCTCGAATGCGGACTACGCCTCCGTGCGCCGTCTGGGCGATGAATACCGAAGTCGGAACCCACGCTCACTGTCCTGAGATCAGGCAGGAACCTTCGCTTTCGGCGTACGCAGCTTGTCGAGGTGCCGTGCCAGTTTCTTCGGGTCCGCAGTCCGACCTTCAAGGAGCGGCTCGGTGATCTGGCCGCGCTCTGACTTCGGGATCGGCTCGACAGTGATGCGAAGACCGAGGACCGCCGCGACCTCCGCCAGCGTGCCGAGCGTCGGGTTGGAGTTGTCTGATGACAACAATCGCCGGACCGTCGCCGGCTCCTTCCGGATCGCTCGAGCGAGCTCGGCCTTCGACAGGCCTGCGGCCTCGCGGGCCTCGTCGATGGCGTTCACCACCTGGTCGATCGTGGCGATCCGCATCGACTCGACGACATACTCGCGCAGGAACTCAGGATCCTCAAGGTCCCGAGCCAGGTCATCCCAGAATGTGCCGTGATTGCTCACCATCTTCATTCCTCCCGTTCGACCGCAAGCGTAACATAAATGCTACGTCTATAACGATCCTTCTTAGCGTTCGCGCGACGGAACGAAGAGGTCAGAGCCCGGCCACAACTCTGAGAAGTTCAGTCCCGCTCGAGACCAGTACCGCGCCCGTCACGAGTTCAGGCGGCAACTCCGCGCGCTGATTCTCATTCGTGACGGCGGTGGATCCGTCGGGCAGCAAGATGGTCCAGTTCGCCGCCGCAGCAGCACGAACGAGGAGGTCCCACGTGGATCTGCCTCCAGCGTGGTTCACCATCATGTGGTCGTCGCTGAGGTACGCGTCGGCGCCGCCGTCCTCGACGTCGATCCGGAGAAACGAATGCTCAGGACCGGGCCGCGCTACATAGGGCTCGAGCACCGCCCGAACGGTGCCGCCACCACCCAGCGCGGCTTCGCCACCCTTGAACCCCTGGAAGAAGACGTCGTACGACACGGCCAACCGAATGTCACGCCGAGACTCTGAGTGCAGGTCCGCCCTGGGCGCGACCGCAACGCCGCACAGAACGGCCCCGAGCGAACAAGTCGCTCGGGGCCGTTCCGTGTGTAGCGAAGGATCAGCGCTTGCTGTACTGCGGAGCCTTGCGGGCCTTCTTGAGACCGGCCTTCTTGCGCTCGGGGACGCGGGGGTCGCGCTTCAGGAAGCCCGCCTTCTTCAGCGTCGGGCGGTTCAGCTCCTCGTCCACGCCGTTCAGCGAACGGGCGACGCCGAGGCGGACGGCACCGGCCTGGCCGGAGGGGCCACCACCGTGGACACGCACGAGAACGTCATACGCACCGTCGAGGTCGAGCACCTTCAGCGGCTCGTTGACGATCTGCTGGTGCACCTTGTTCGGGAAGTATCCCTCCAGGGTGCGGCCGTTGATCTTCCACTCACCGGTGCCGGGCACGATGCGCACGCGGGCGATGGCCTGCTTGCGTCGGCCGGTGGCGGCGCCGGGTGCCGAGGCGCTCGGACGCGCCTTGGGCTCTTCGCCGACGGCGTCCGTGGACGACTCGGAGGTGTAGTTGGTCAGCTGCGGCTCGTCGTCCTCCAGGACGTCGACCTGAGTCTGGTCGGTCATCTTGTTATTTCTCCTTGGAAGTCCGGCGGGCGCTTACTGCGCGACCTGGGTAATCTCGAACGGCTGGGGCTGCTGCGCGGCGTGCGGGTGCTCCGGGCCGGCGTAAACCTTCAGCTTGGTCAGCTGCTGGCGCCCCAGGGAGTTGTGCGGAATCATGCCGGTGATGGCCTTCTCGACCGCCTTGGTCGGGCTCTTGGCCATCAGCTCGGTGTAGGAGGTGGTCTTCAGCCCGCCCGGGAAACCGGAGTGGGTGTAGGCCTTCTTCTTCTCGAGCTTGGCGCCGGTCAGGGCGACCTTGTCGGCGTTGATGATGATGACGAAGTCACCGGTGTCGACGTTGGGCGCGAAGGTCGGCTTGTGCTTCCCGCGCAGCAGGATCGCAGCCTGGGAGGCCAGGCGGCCGAGGACGACGTCGGCGGCGTCAATGACGTGCCACACGCGGTCCTGCTGGACCTGCGCCGGCTTGGGCGTGAAGGTACGCACGAGTCTGCCTTTTCTTGTTGATCGTGGACTCGGGACGACCGGTGGCCGTCCTGTATGTCGGTGGTTGCGCGCAATGCACAACAGTCATCAATTCTACGGGGGCGCCGACATACCACCCAAATCGAGCGGATCAGCCCGGACCGCAACGGTTTTCGATCGTATGGCGCGGCCACCGCATCGGTTTACACACGAACTATGCACAACTATTGTGCATGTATGCCGCAGTCACGCCCCTCGGGATCCGATCAGCTACGCGCACTGGCCCACCCGCTGCGTTCGCGTCTGCTGGCCCAGCTGCGGGTGCACGGAAACGCCACGGCGACCGAGCTTGCGGTGGCGCTCGACACCCATACCGGCGCGACCAGCTACCACCTGCGCCGGCTCGCGGAAGCCGGACTGATCGAGGACACCGGCACCGGCACCGGTCGGCGCCGGGTGTGGGCCGCCGCGGAGCCGGCCGGTCGCATCGACCCCGAGCCACTCGACGAGGACGACCTCGCGGCCGAGAAGTGGCTGCAGCGTGACTACGTCGAGCACTTCGCCGAACGCGCCGGGGCCTGGATCGATGACCGCGACAGTTGGCCGGCCACCTGGCAAGAACACTGCGGGCTCGCCGACCACGCGGTTCTGGTGACGACCGAGCAACTCACCGCCCTGTCCGCCGAGATGGCCGAGGTCATGGAGCGCTATCGCCGGGCCGGGGCAGGTTCGCCCGGCGCGCGACGCGTGGCGGCATACACGGCGCTGCTTCCGGTGGACCCGCCGCCAGCCCGTTGACGACGCGTGTCACAGATCGACGTCGGCCGGTGTCTGGTGATCGACAGACCCGACGAAAGGCGGCTGACATGCCCAGCACGAGTACGTTCCGGATCCCCAAGGCCCCCATCACCGGTGCGTATGGCGCCGTGATGAAGACCTACGCCCGGCGCAAGTGGGGTGAGGTCCCCGACAACGGCTATGTCTACTTCCACAACAAGCCGGTCATGAAGGCGGTGCTCGGCTTCGAGCAGAAGGTGCAGCGCTGGAAGGCGCTGGACCCGCGCCTGCAGAGCTACGCGACGATGGCGACCGCCGGAGTGATCGGCTGCAGCTGGTGCCTCGACTTCGGCTACTTCACCGCGCACCACGAAGGACTCGATCTCGCGAAGGTCCGCGAGGTGCCTCGGTGGCGCGAGTCGGACGTCTTCTCGCCGCTGGAGCGCGAGGTCATGGAGTATGCCGAAGCCATGACGGCCACCCCTCCGACGGTGACCGACGAGATGGTCGAGCAACTGCTCGGCGAGCTCGGCGCACCCGCGATGGTCGAGCTGACGCAGCTGATCGCGCTGGAGAACATGCGATCGCGCTTCAACTCCGCCGCCGGTCTTGCGTCACAGGGCTTCTCGGACGTCTGCGAGCCGCCACTCGCCATACGATCGACGCCGTGAGCGAATCCGCAGAGGCGACAGACAGTTTCGTCGCACACCGCAACCTGCTCTTCACGATTGTGTACGAGCTGTTGGGCTCGGCGGCCGATGCCGAGGATGTCCTGCAGGACACCTGGCTGCGCTGGATCGACGTCGACCAGGAGACCGTGCACGAGCCGCGTGCCTACCTGGTGCGCATCGCAACTCGCCTGTCGCTCAACAAGATTCGCTCGGTGGCCAGACGTCGAGAGGCGTATGTCGGCCCGTGGCTACCGGAGCCACTACTCACGTCGCCCGATGTCGCTGACGATGTCGCGCTGGCTGACAGCGTCTCGACCGCAATGCTGCTGGTGCTGGAGACGCTGTCGCCGGTCGAGCGCGCCGTCTTCGTGCTGCGTGAGGTCTTCCAACTGTCGTATGCCGAGATCGGCGAATCCGTCGACAAGTCGTCCGCAGCGGTTCGGCAGATCGCCAAACGCGCACGCGACCACGTCGCCGAACGTCGGCCGCGTGACACCACCGATCCGCAGCGGCGAGAAGAGGTTTCGGCGAAGTTCCTCACGGCGGCACAGACCGGCGACCTGCAAGGTCTGATGGACGTGCTCTCCCCGAAGTGGTGCTACTGACCGACGGTGGCGGCCTGCGCAAGGCAGCGCTGCGACCGATCGTCGGCATCGAGAAGGTGTTGCGCTTCCTGGCCAGCGTCTACCCGGAGGACGGCAGCACGGAGCAGGTGATGGTCAACGGCGCACCGGGACTGCGCTTCAGCCTCGGCGGCGAGACCGACGTCATCGCAACTGCCCGCGTCGACGACGGCATGGTCACCGGGCTCTACCTGGTCCGCAACCCGGAGAAGCTGCGGCGCCTCCAGGAAGTCGAGCTGACGCGCTGACCCTGACCAATGCCGTCGGGATCGATCGTCGCCTCGCCGGGGTATTGTCGCGGCAATTCGCGCCAGTGGTACAGGTGTGGAAAGTTCTCGCACTCACCGCTGCGCACCCAATCGCTGGCCGATTGCTGGGCAGCCACTTCACGCCACATGCTGAAGCCGGTCGAACCCTCACCGACGCCGTAGTGATCGCTCGTCGGCAGCCCGAACACGTTCCGCGTGGATTCTGGGCCAGCACGTTCGAGATCGGTGACACGGAGCAGCTTCACCAAGACGGGCTTGCCCGCGACATCGATCGTGTGCGTCGACCCGCCCATGCCGACTGCGCGACGATGGCGGCTACCGAGCAACTGATCCGGAGAAAGCTGCGCAGACGGGAGCAAGTTCAGCTGGCCCGCTGTCCTGAGTCGACAGCACAGCAAGCACAGGCAAGGGGTTCGGCAGCGCGACGGAGTGCGTAGCGGTCCGCGCCAGCCCGACGGCCGGGTCCTTCGATGTGAGGCAATCGTGTGCGTCGTCCGTAGCGGGTCTCTGAAGTGGTTGTCTAGGTGAGTCTCGACAGCACCTGGACAAGCTGCCCATTGGATCTCGATAAGCGTCCCCCGCGCGCTGCCCAAGTGTCCCCCGATGCTCAGCGTGGCAGTTTCGAGATGTGGCCTCGTGTGCCGGATCAGGCCCGCGTCCCGGGATGCCCACGCGGACGGGGTCTACGGGACGAGCATCGCCATGCCGCCGCAGCATCATGCCCGGACATGGATGTTCACCGTTTGTGGAACCGCTTGCGGTTACAGGCCGGCCGCCCGGCGGGCCGCGATGACCACGGGGTTGGTGGGCATGTCTGCCCAGACGATTTCGAAGTAGTTGTCCTCGGGGTCACACAGGTAGGAGGAGCGACCGCGGAAGAACTCTGCATCGACGGGTTCCTTCGTGACGCGTGCTCCGGCCGCGCGCATGTGCTCAGTGAGCCGGTCCACTTCCTCGGCGTTGTCCACCTGCACGCCGATGGTGGAGCGGATACCTCCGGTGCCTTGCTCGGGTTCGGTGTTTCCGTCGTGGGCGAGCTTGGCCAAGGGGAACACGGCGAGCAGTATGCCTCGCAGTTCGAAGACCGCGAACTCGCCATCATCCATCACCTGTGGCCAGCCCACGCGCCGGTAGAAGCCACGAAGGGCAACGAAGTCGCGGGCACCGAGAGTGATCAGGTTGGCAAGCGGGAGCTGGTCGGTCACGGCCTCATTATCCGTCAGCGTGCGAGCGACGACTCGCTTCGTGCCGTGCGACCGTCCAGCTCGCCGATCGTCTACCGGAGCGCCCGAGCCCATCAGTGGGTTCGGCGCCACACTGTCGGCAGGGGTCCAAGGAAGGGCTGGGCTTCAGGGGCGTTGTTGTATCCGGGTTCCCAAGGGAACCAGCCCTTGGAGTTGGGCCAGATGAGCTGTAGTGCTTGGACGGGCTCTCCGTAGACCTGGGCAACGGCGGTCAGTTCTTCTGTGGCGACCACGGTGATGACGCCGATCCCGGCACCGTCTGTCAGCGCATCGGTAATTTCACCGTGCTGGAACGTACGACCAGCCCTCACTTCGTGCCCGGCGAGATTCAGGAACGCTTGGGCTGGCTCGGGCGGCATCCCGACCATGACCAGTTCGGCGTGATCCGACGCTGTGAGTCCGACTGTGTAAGAGAACGCGGGTCGACCGTCGCCGGCGCCGACGTGTCGCACCGCCCAGCCGTATCGATCGATGAGATCGAGCAGGTCTCGGAACACTCGGTCGGGGTGATCGGGCATGTCGCGAGTATGGCGCTTCCGGCGTTGCTACGTAATCGATCAACCTGAGGTCGGCTGCGAGCCGTCTCGCTTGACGTTCGGTCTGCGGCGACGAGACGAACGATCACGGCAGCGGACGATGGCTGAGCTCCTCCGTCCTGCCGGGGTATGTCATACGGAGCAACCGAAGACGCGTCGCCGATTGCGGATCGTGCAGCAGGGCAAGGAGATCGACGACGCGGACGGAATCGTCCCCATCGGAATCGTTCTCCTTGAGAACCTCAGGCGGTCGCGGTTTGGTGGCCAGGCATTCGGCCGGGTGTGAGGTCCCAAACCACACGGTCGGGTCGTACCTCAGCGGTGTAGCCCTGGCGGTGCACGGTCTGGTGATGTCGGCCGCACAGCATCGCCGAACTGGTCAGGGAAGTCTCGCCGCCAGCCCACCACGGCGTGACGTGGTGGATCTCGCAGAAACCAGGCGGCCGATCACAATTCGGGAAGCTGCATCCGCCGTCTCGCAGGATCACTGCGACCCGGATTGCCTTGGTTGCCAACCGTTCTCGTCGTCCCACGTCCAACGGTTGACTCGGTCCGCCGAGCACGACCGGGATGAGGTCGGCGGTGCACGCGAACCGGCGGGCGGCGCCCGCGTCGAGCACGTCACCGGTGCTGGTGGTCGCGCCGTGACCGGCCAGGAGGTCCTGCAACCCCATCGTCAGTAACACGGTCGCCGCACTCGCTTGGGTGCCGTCCCCGGCCCCAACTGCCGCACGTGCGCCGGCACCGACCAGGTCCATCAGCGCGTCGGCCCGGCGTTTACCGGGGGACCGCTCATCCCGCACCGGTTCAGAACTGGTGGAAGATTCGGCAGCCTCAACATCGTCGTCATCGAGGTGGAGCCCGAACGCGGCACCCGAGCCGTGGCTCCGGCCGGCGGGGACCTCGAGACGCTCATCCCTCGCTCCTCGGCCACCTTTTCCAGGACCGTCAGTCTCGTCGCCTGCATTCGCTTTGTCGGTTTTGTCAGCCGCGGCAGCAGGTTTCGCCGGTCGCGGTGCGGACTTGGCGTTGATCGCTTTCTTCAGGATCGCGGCGTTCGCCGGCGACAACTCCGCCACCAACCGCGTCATCCCCGTCGCAGTGGTCGACCAAGACAACGACTCGGTGCCCTCAAGCTTCTCGTCGTCCTTGGACAGTTTCTCCGGGGCGAACCGGTCGATGATCGCCCGCGTCAACCTCGTCAGCCCGTCACACCCGAGCGCGGGGTCGATCTGTAGGAACCAGCTCAGCACCTCGTCACGCTCGGCGGTCGGGATGACCGGGCCGACCTTGTCCGCCTGGAGCAACGCGGTCCGCGCCGACTCCACCGAACACGACCCCTTCAGCAACGCTCGACCGATGACCGTGTTCTTCCGGTGCTGGCACGCATCGGCGACCGACGCCATCGCCCGCACCGTCTTGGGCTCCAGCCGAGTCTCGCCACTCAGCCGCCCGCTGATCCACTGCCCGGTGGTGGCCGCATCCGACCTCGTGACCGCGCCCCTGTCGACCGCGTCCGCGGCCACGATCGCGCCCACCTGTGACGACCGGCCCTGCAACCGCAACAGGATCGACATCAGCTCTGCTTCTTGGTCGTCGCCGAGCTGATGCACCGCACCCGGAACCTCGTCAATCACCTGCGCCGCAGCCTGCAGGATCCCAAGCACTTGCGGCCCGCGACCCGGCTCCGCCGGGGTGCAATCCACCACCGAATAACCGATGCTCATGACGTGAATCCCCTTCCCCTGTAAGCGTTTTCGCTTACTTACAGGATACCTGGGACCCGTGTTAATGGCTAGCATTTCATCGAACACATTTCGGTTAATCCGTCTATGGCGGGCCATCACTCCTGGCCATGAAAGGAGGGTCGGCGACACCCCGAGAACTACCGCGGACACGCGTGCCGCCGGGGGCGGGTCCGCGTGTCATCGTTTCGCCACGAGGCGAGCGGGTGGCGCTATTTGGTGCGAGAGGGGCCGACGGCCTCACGCTGAAGTCCACGCCGCGAGTTCGTTGCCGGCCGGATCCGTGAAATGGAACCGGCGTCCGCCGGGGAAGTCGTAAGGCTCCTCCGTGATCCGCCCCTGTGCGGGTTGAGACCGCCGATCTCCCCGGCCCATTCCGCTGCTCGGATGCCGGCGCGGTCGGAGCCGTAGTCGTTGATGGTCCAGCCGAACACGTCCGATAAGAACGCCTTGGACACTTCCAGATCCTCGGCGGCGAGCTCGACGTCCGCGACGGTCTGATGCTTCGGCGTGATAGCTCGCGGTATTGGCGAGCTCCGACAACCACCGCCGTTCGGCTATTTGACCTGGCACCGAACCAGCCACGGGGATCCCGCTCCGACCGTGCGAGCCGATGCCGCGACCTTCGTCACGGCACACCGGGCGTCCCCGCTTCGGGCAGTTGCCGTGTAGTCGCCCGGCTCCACCCGAAACGTCGCGGCTTGGCCCTCAGCCACCGGCCGGGTCAAATCAGTCCCCGCTCCCCTCAGGTAGATGGTGCCCGGCACGAGGTGTCCGGAGTAGCCGGGGGCCGGGCCTCCGACATACACGATGCCGATCGTCACGCTGAGTGGCTGCTGACTGCTGGTGGGACTTGCCGGTTGTTGACTGGGGACCGGGCTGCTACCCGAAGAGCTGCAGGCGCCGAGCATCATCGCGATGAGCGCTGACGCGCAGAGCCACCCTTGACGCATGACTCCACTTTCCCACCTGTCGGCCCACTGCAGAAGGCGATGACGCCCCGCGAAGCGCGGCCCGTCGAAGAGCGCCCTTGCCTTCAAGTTGACTTGAACTCATAGCGTCAGGGGTATGACGAGCACCGACACCCGACCAAGTGAGACCTTTACCGCCGAAGAGCTGAGCTACCTGCGTTCCCAACGCCTGGGCCGGTTGGCGACCGAGCAGCCGAACGGCACGCTTCAGGTGAGCCCGGTCGGCTTCTCGGTTGACCCTGAGGCCGGCACGATCGACATACACGGCTTTCGGATGTCCGCCAGCCGGAAGTTCCGCAACATCAAGGAAAACGGCAAGGTCGCCTTCGTGGTGGACGACCTGCTGTCGGTCGATCCGTGGCGCGTGCGATGCCTCGAGATCCGCGGCAGCGCCGAGTCGATCATCGTCGACGACATCCAGGGCGGCGGGCTGATCCGCATCCACCCGAAGCGCATCATCAGCTTCGGCATCGGCGCTGATCTGCCTCCCCACCAACTGCGGCCGTCGACCCGCAACGTCGGCTAACGCGCCCTCTCGACGCGCTTCTCGTCCCACACCGGCTCGGGCACCTCCCGCACCTTGCCGTCGGATCCGAAAACCAGGAATCGGTCGAATCCCCTTGCAAACCAACGGTCGTGGGTGACTGCAACGACTGTGCCGTCGAAGGCGTCGAGACCTGCCTCCAGCGCCTCGGCCGAGTGCAGGTCGAGGTTGTCAGTGGGCTCGTCGAGCAACAACAAGGTCGCGCCGGACAGCTCGAGCAGCAGGATCTGGAACCGTGCCTGCTGGCCGCCGGACAACGACGCGTAGGTCTGCTCGGCGGCGCGCGCCAACTCGTAACGGTCCAACGCACGGGACGCCTGCTCTCGAGGCATGCCGTCCCGGTGGTCGTCGCCACGGTGCAGGATCTCCAACAGCGTGCGCTTCTCCCACGCGTCGGTGCTGCCCGCCTGTGCGGACTGCGCGAACCAACCCGGGCGGACGCGTGATCCGAGGCGGGCAATTCCGCTGTGCTGCACCGGTTTCGGCGGGTTGTCCCCCACCGGCCGGTGCTCGATGTCCGGGTCCGAACCACCGGCAGCGAGCAGCCGCAAGAAGTGCGACTTGCCGGACCCGTTGGAACCGAGCACAGCGACGCGCTCGCCATACCAAATCTCGAGGTTGAACGGTTTCATCAGTCCGGTGAGCTCGAGCCCTTCGCAGATGACTGCACGCTTGGCCGTGCGCCCACCAGCGAGTCGCATGTTGACGTTCTGCTCGAAAGGCACGACCTCGGGTGGACCGGCTTCCTCGAACTTCGCCAGCCGGGTCTGAGCCGCCCGATAGCGAGCCGCCATGTCCGAGTTGTATGCCGCCTTGATCTTGTACATCTGCACGAGCTGCTTGAGTTTCAGCTGCTCCTCGTCCCAGCGCCGTCGCGACTCCTCGAGCTTGTTGATCCGGTCGAGCCGCGCCTGGTGGTAGGTCGTGAAGCTGCCGGGATGAACCCATGCGTTGGCACCGGCCGCGGCGGGCTCGAGCGTCGCGATGCGGGTCGCGACATTGGCGAGCATCTCGCGGTCGTGGCTGATGAAGAGCACGGTCTTTGCCGACGCAACCAGTTGCTCCTCCAGCCAGCGCTTCGTCGGGACGTCGAGCGAGTTGTCCGGTTCGTCGAGCAACAGCACCTCTTCGTTGCCCCTCAGCAGCGACTCGAGGACGATCCGTTTCTGTTCACCACCGGAAAGCGTTGACACGTCACGGAACTGGGCCTTGTCGAACGGTATGCCGATCGCCGCCACCGTGCAGACGTCGCACTGCGTCTCCCACTCGTAGCCGCCGACTTCAGCCCAGTCGGCGAGCGCCTGTGCGTAGGCCAACTGCGCCGGTTCGTCGTCGCGCTCCATGATCCCGAGCTCGGACTCGTCAACGGCCTTGGCAACCTTGCGAATCCGCTCCGGCGCGACGGCGAGCAGCAGGTCACGGACCGTGAATTCGTCGCCGTCCGGACGTGCGCGTCCGATGAACTGCGGCATCACCGCGAGCCCGCCGGAGCGAGTGATCGCGCCCTCGTGGGCGTCGAGCTCACCGGAGATGATCCGCAACAGCGTCGTCTTACCGGTGCCGTTGGGACCGACCAGACCAACCTTCGCCCCATCGCCCACCCGCAGGCTCACGCCGCCGAGCAGCGGACGCCCGTCGGGGAGGAAATAGTGCACACCGGCAACATCAATATGACCCACAACCGTCAAGCATCACGTACGCACCTGTCCCGCGTCATCCGGGTTTCGACAGGGGACTGCCGCAACTCGCCCTCACCCTCGCTCAACCCAAGGGTTTCGATCCGGTCACGGGACAACCGAACGCGTGGGCGACGTGCTCTACTGATCGTCAGGTTCCATCATCGGATCCATCAGGGAGGACATCATGTTCTGGATAATCGTTCTGTTGGTCTTTCTCGCGGGCTGCACCGCGTTGACCTTGATCGTTCGCAGCCGCGGCGGCGGGGGCGGCGGCAGCGGCGTCGACAACCACAACGCGTTGCAGAACGGCACGGCCAGGGCCGAGGCGCGTCGCAACCAGGGAAGCGGGCCATTCGGGCCGAGCATCTGATCCTGTTCGTCACCTGCGCCGTAGCACCCGGCAACACGGCGCCTCGGCACTAGCCTGAAGCCATGCGCATCGATCTGAACGCGGATCTGGGCGAGTCCTTCGGCCGATGGCACCTCGGCGACGACGAGGCGCTGCTGCAGGTGGTCACGTCCGCGAATATCGCGTGTGGGTTCCACGCCGGCGATCCGGCCACACTGGTGCGCACCTGTGCGGCGGCCGCTGAGCGCGGGGTGCGGATCGGTGCACAGGTCGGCTATCGCGACCTGGCCGGCTTCGGGCGGCGCTTCATCGACGTGTCCGCCGAGGACCTGTATGCCGATGTCCTTTACCAGATCGGTGCACTCGACGGCATCGCGCGCAGCGTGGGCAGCCGGGTCAGCTACGTCAAGCCCCACGGCGCTCTCTACAACACCGTCGTGCACCACGAAGAACAGGCCGCGGCTGTGGTGCGTGCGGTGGCAGCGGCGGGTGGCCTCCCCATCCTCGGCCTACCGGGTTCGGCTGTCCTCACCGCTGCCTCGGCTGCCGGGATCCGTGCTGTTCCAGAGGCTTTCGCCGATCGCGCCTACACGGCGGAGGGCACGTTGATGCCTCGTACGTCGCCGGGCGCGGTGCTCACCGATCCGTCCGCCATCGCGAAGCGCGCCGTCCGGATGGCGCTCGAGCACGAGGTGACGGCGATCGACGGATCACTCGTGTCCACCAGCGCTGAGTCGATCTGCGTGCACGGTGACTCCCCTGACGCGGTCGCGATGGCAACGGCCGTCCGCGACGCGCTCGTCGACGCCGGGCTCGACCTCGTGCCATTCATCGATCATGGGTGACCCACTCACGCTTCGGCCGTATGGCGCAAGGGCGGTACTCGTCGAGCTACCGGATGCAGCGACCCGGCGCGCGCTGACCGGATGGCTGGCTTCCATCGATCACCCGACCGTTGCCGTCATACCCGCTGAATTGACTGTGCTCCTTGATGTTTCGGACCTGTCGATCAAGGAGGCAGACGCGCAGCAAGAGCTGCGACTCGTTACCCGTGACCTGGCCCACCTCGACCTGGAAGCGCTGCCTGCTGCGGACGCGACTGACAGCAAACTGGTCACCGTCGACGTCCGGTATGACGGCCCCGACCTCGAGACCGTGGCGGGGCAGCTCGCCATGTCCGCCGATGCGCTGATCCGGTGGCACACCAGCACGCCGTGGACCGTCGAATTCCTAGGATTCATGCCAGGATTCGGCTACCTCACGCGCGACGACCATGACCAGCAGGTGGAGCGCCGCCACTCACCACGGTCCGCGATCCCTGCCGGATCCGTCGGTTTCGCGGGGCACTACAGCGCCGTCTATCCGCGTTCCTCCCCCGGCGGGTGGCAGCTGGTCGGACACACCGACCAGGTGATGTTCGACCTCACCTGCGGCGGTGCAGCCACCGCGCCGAACGACCGCGTCCAGTTCCGGTCGGTCCGATGACGCAGCTGGAGATCGCCCGGATCGGGCCGCTGTGCCTGGTGCAGGACCTCGGCCGCCCGGGTCTCGCGGGGCAGGGCGTCACAACCTCCGGTGCCGTCGACCGCGAGTCACTGATCCAGGGAAATCGCTTGCTGGGCAACGGATCCCGCGCTGCGGGTCTTGAGGTCCTCCTCGGCGGGCTGCACCTGCGACCGGATGCGCCGGTGCTTGTCGCGGTGACCGGAGCCTGGTGCCCGATCACTGTCGACGGCGCTCCCGCACCGTTCGGCACACCGGTGCTCGTGCCAGTCGGCGCAATGCTGCGACTCGGCACTCCGCGGCACGGACTGCGCAGCTACCTGACCGTGCGTGGGAGCCTCACACCGCCCGGATTCTTCGGAGGCTCCTGGAGCACCGACACTTCCAGCGGGATAGGTCCGGCACCGGTTAAGGCGGGCACCCGACTCCCACTCGGAGACAACGTCATTGGTCCACCTCTGGTCAGCGCCGTACCGCCCGCCATACCGGGCACCGACGTGGCGCTCCGCGTCACGCTCGGTCCGCGCGCCGAGTCGCTCAGCGCCGCCGACCGCCAGGTGCTGACCGAGTCGGTCGGCACGGTGTCGAGCGACAGCGACCGAATCGGTGTGCGGCTGACCGACTTCCAGCTCTCCTTCGGCAGAGTTGGACGCCCGAGTGAGGCGATCCCGCTCGGCGCGGTGCAGGCTCCTCCGAGCGGCGAACTCATCGTCTTCCTGGCCGATCACCCGACGACGGGCGGCTATCCGGTGATCGGAGTGGTCGACGCCGACGACCTCGATCAGCTCGCCCAGTGCGCTCCGGGCACCCGCGTCCGGTTCGCCATACGGCCGGCGCCGGTCTACTGACCGATCGACGCCCGATCGTCCGTGACAAAAACAAACATCGCGTGACCTTTGTACCTAAACTCTTGCCACACGCGCAGATACCCGCCAGGGTGTGGTGGTGCAATCACCTCGTCACAGGTCCCTATTGCCCACCCGCCCCTTCCACGCGCTGGTCGGGATCGCCACTGCCGCCCTCATCACGGGTTCGCTGCTGGCGCCGGTCGGCTCGGCCGCTGCGGCACCGGCCACAGCACCGGTCGCCGCGGCGGCGAACCACCTGCCGTTCCGGGCCTCCCCGCCCACACCGACGATCTTGCCGGGCTGAACGGCGCCGACTCGGTCTACCTGCGCCAGCGCACCACCGCTGTCGCACCCGGCCTGGACCTGACGGCGTTCCAGCGGCTGCAACCCGGCGGCTGGGTCACCGGCAAGGTGATGACCGCCGACCTCAACACCCCGTCGCTCTCCCTCGGCTTGTCCGACGGTGGCGCAGTCTCGGGTGCGAATGCCCCGGTGAGCCAGTTCGCCGACCAGCCGAACGTCGTCGCTGCCGTCAACGGCGACTACTACGACATGAACGCCTCCGACGCCCCGGTCGGCACCGACATCGCGGACGGCGCGGTGCACAACGCCGGGTCGACGCCGCGCCAGGCGTTCACGCTGACCAACGGCAAGGCCGCCATCCGCGAGCTGATGTCCGCCGCAACGCTCACCGCCGACGGAACCACCACAAAGGTTGCCGCGGTGAATTCGCCTACGTTCCAAGCAGATTCGGTTGGACTCTTCACCACACTGTGGGGCACTTATCCGATCGGGCGGCTCATCGGCAAGACCGAATCGGTCCGCGTCGTGACCGTCAGTAAGGGCGTCGTCACTGCTGTCAGTGACGACCGGTCCGCACTCGACAAGACTGCCGACATACCGGACGGCAGCTCCGTGCTCGTCGCGCGCGGCACGGCGACGGCGCAGCTCGCCTCGCTCGAGGTCGGCGCTCACGTCGACGTCACGGTCAAGGCGAACGCCTCCGTGGACCTGGCAGTCGGTGGCAGCCAGCGCCTGCTCGCAGAAGGCAAGAAGACGACCGACGACGAGGTCACTGCGGCACGCACCGCCATCGGCGTCAGCAAGGACGGCAGCCGGCTGTGGGTCGTCAGCCTCGACGGGCGCCAGGGCGACAGCCACGGTATGACGATCCAGGAACTCGCCGGCTTCATGGACGACCTCGGCGCCTGGAACGCCGTCAACCTGGACGGCGGCGGATCGACCGACATGGTCGCGCGCCCCGCCGGCACGAAAGACCTGACCGTCGTGGGACGCCCGTCCGACGGCTCCGAGCGGCACGTCTCCAACGCACTCGTCTTCCGCTCCACGGCGAAAGGATCCGCCGCCGGTGTCGCGGTGCGCCCCGACCTGCAGCCGGCAGCCGGCTTGACCGCCGACGGCGCCACCGACACCCTCATCGGCCTGAGTCGCACGGTGCACGGGACGCGTCTCGCAGCCGACTTCGGGCCGGCCGCCGGTGGTGGGCACTTCACCGCCACCCCGGGGCGCGTCCTCGAGCAGGTCTCCAGCAACTCTGGGGAGACCGTCGTACGCGGCCGCGCCACCGGCGCGGCATACGTCACGTTCCGCTCCGGTCGCGACAACGCCTCTGTCCCAATCACGGTGCACGGCAAGGTATCTCGCGTCATACCGTCCGATACTGTGCTGTCGATCCCGTCGGCGAACGACACCGGCAAGCTGTCCCTGACCGCGGCGGATGCCGACGGATTCACGGTCCCGGTCGAGACGCGCGACGTACGAGTCCGCGCGGGAGACGGCATCACCGTCACCGCCGACGGCGCCGCCGGGTTCACGGTCAAGGCCCAGAGCGCGAAGGTCTCGACGACGATCACCTTCACCGTGGCGGGCCACGACCTGACCGTTCCGGTCACCGTCGGGTATGACGAAACAACCCTGGCCGACTTCTCCGACGCATCATCGTGGACCTTCGCGGCGGACCGCGCCGGCGGCTCGGTGAGCCCGACCGACGGGCCGGACGGCAGCACGGGTCTCGCCCTGGACTTCGACTTCGGCACCACCACCGCCACTCGTGGTGCGTATGCCGTGCCGCCCGCACCGATCTCGGTCCCGGGTCAGCCGCAGGCGTTGTCCATGTGGATCAAGGGCAACGGCAAGGGCGAATGGCCGCGGCTGATGGTCACCAAGGGCGACGGCACCACGACGAACCTGGATCCGGAGCAAGGAGCGAGCAACCCGATAGTCACCTGGGACGGCTGGCAGCAGGTGCGCTTCCCGGTGCCGGCAGGCACGCCATACCCACTGACGCTGACCAGGATTCGCTTCATGGAGACCCGCTCGGACGCGAGCTACTCCGACCAACTCGCGGTCGCCGGGCTGACCGCACAGGTCCCACCCGAGGTCACATTGCCCGACGCTCCGTGGCCGACCGATCCAGCTGTGGTCACGAACGGCAACACCGACGGCAGCCCACAGCGGATCGCGGTGATGAGCGACACCCAGTTCGTCGCGCGCGACCCCAACTCGCCGATCGTGGCGGCGGGCCGCCGCGCCCTGCGCGAGATCGTTGCGTCCAAACCGGACCTGCTGGTCATCGACGGCGACCTCGTCGACGAAGCCTCCCCGGCTGACATCGCGTTCGCCAAGAAGATCCTCGACGAGGAGATCGGCACGAAGCTCCCTTACATCTACGTGCCCGGCAACCATGAGGTGATGGGCGGCCCGATCAGCAACTTCGAGTCCGTCTTCGGTGCCACCTCGGGCCATCGCGATCTGGGCCGGACGAGGATCATCACGCTCGACTCGTCGTCGGGCACCTTGCACCCCGGCGGTTCGACCGACCAGCTGCGGATGCTCGAGTCACAGCTCGCCGACGCGGCACGAAACCCGCGGATCATCGGTGTGCTCGTCTTCAACCACCACCCGGTCGACGACCCGCAGCCGGACAAGGCATCCCAGCTCGGCGACCGCTACGAGGCAGCGGCGCTCGGGCGCAGCCTGGCGCAGTTCACCGCCACCAGCGGCAAGTCGATCGCCCAGGTCAACGGCCACGTCGGCATCTTCTACACCGACTCCGCCGACGGCGTAACCCGCGTGACCAACGGCAACTCCGGCAAGACGCCGAGCGGTTCACCGGAGCAGGGCGGTTTCACCGGCTGGACGATGCTGGGCATCGACCCTGCCGCCGGTCGGGTCGGCACGGTGCCGGAGCCGGGCGCCCGGCTGCAATGGCTGCGCGTCCAAACTCACGCCCGGGTCGACACGCTGAACCTCTCCGCACCCGCGACGCTGGCCGTCGGCGCGACGGGGAAAGCGACCGCGACGATCGGCCAGGACGAGACCCGCAAGGTCCCGGTCGCCTGGCCGGTCAGCGCCGAATGGGGCGGCAGCGGCGTGCGGATGGGCACGACGCACGGGCCGGCGGTCGTGTCCTTCGACCCCGCGACCGGCACCCTGACCGGCCTGCGGCACGGCACGGCGACGCTCCGGGTCACCGTCAACGGCGTGACGCAGGACGCCACCATCCGCGTCGGCTGACCGTCAGGCCGTGGCCTGCTCCAGCTCGGCGAGCGAGTCCTCGAGATGGTGGATCATCCGCTGCACCGATGGCGCGCTCTGCCGGCAGGCGGTGATGCCGAAGTCGACCTGGTCGTCATACGTGACCAGGGTGATGTTCATCGCCATACCGTCGACAGGGATCGACGCCGGGTAGGTGCCTTCGAGGTGAGCACCGTTGAAATACAACTGCTTTCGCGGTCCGGGCACGTTGGAGATGATGACGTTGAACGGCGGCCGGCCGCCCAGACTGTATGTCGGCAGCATCGACAACCCGAGGCCGGCGACGTTGTAACCCGACATGAGCAGCAGCTGAAGGGGGCTGAGCTCGCGCATGGTCTGCTTCGCCGCTGCCGTCGACTCATGGACGTCCTCGAGCCGCTCCAACGGGTCGTCGACGTCGGTGCCGAGGGTCGAGATCATCGCGCCGATCTGGTTGCCGCCGACCTCACTGGACTCGTCGCGCAGGTTGACCGGACACATTGCGGTGAGGGACCGGTCCGGCAACTCGTCGAGCTCGGCGAGATAACGACGGAGCGCACCGCCGCACACGGCGAGGACGACGTCGTTGAAGGACACGTCGCTGGACTTCGCCACCTGCCGGAAGCGGTTGATGTCGAAGCTCTGCGCCACGAACCGGCGCGAGCCGCCGATCCTGCCGTTGAGGATGGTGCGCGGTGCGTCGAACGGCGTGGTCAACCCCGTGTCACGCAACGACCGGTAGGCGACCTTCAGCGAATTGGGTCCGATGGTCGCGAGCTCGCCCGCCAGGTCGAGGCCGCTGCGCAGCAACGCGGCGGGATTCGGTATGCCGAGCCCCGGGCTCTTACCGGAAACGGTTCCCTCGACATGAGCCGACGGCAACGCGTAGGGCGGCATACAGTCCATCGCGTTGGGGTCCGCGCTGCAGGCCTGTTGCATCAGGTGCAGCGCCGACACGCCGTCGACCAACGCGTGGTGGATCTTGGAGAAGACCGCGACGCGCCCGTCCTCGAGGCCCTCGACGACGTGCGCCTCCCACAGTGGCCGGTGCCGATCAAGCAGCGAGCCTTGCCACCGCGATGTCAATTCGAAGAGCTCACGCAGTCGGTGCGGCCCCGGCACAGCGGATCGCCGGATGTGGTGATCGATGTCGAGGTGCTGGTCGACCGACCAGCGGAAGTTGCCCAGCAGGCCCACCGGATCCTTGGGCTTCAGCCGAAAGCGCGGGCTGATCTGGTCGCTTTCGACGGTCAGCTGATCACGCACCCAGGTCGGTGACTCGCCGTCGGGCACGGTGAAGAGCTGCAAGCCGCCGACATGCATCGGGTGTTCGCGTGACTCGATCAGCAGGAAGCCCGAATCGACCGGTCCCATCCCTGGCATGCGTTCTCCGCCTCTCCGATCACGGTCACCCTGGTTACGCCACCGTAGGCCTAGGGTAAGGCTCTGGACAGAGGCACTTCACCTGATGGACCACTGAAAAATACGATGGAGGACCCGGTATGACGTCGCCTGCTCGGTCCGAACGCGCCCGTGTGACGGTGCTGCGCAAGAAGTTCCCACGCACCAGCAGGCGTTCCGCCGCACTCGCCGGTGGGATGCGGTCAGTGGCCAAACCGGCCCTCAACGCCTGGAGTTACGCGCCGGGCCTGTCCAGACTGTCCCGCGTCATGGATCGCACCGCCGACCGGCTCGCGCTCCCGAACGGCACCACCGTCGATACCGTCCAGCTCGGGCCGTGCGATGCGGAGTGGGTTCGCGCCCCGCGTGCTCGCGACGACGGCGCGGTCCTCTACCTGCACGGTGGCGCGTTCATTGTCTGCAGCCTGGCATCGCACCGCCGGTTGGTCGCCGCCACGTCCCGCACCTGCCGGGTGCCCGTGCTCAACGTCAACTTCCGCATGCTGCCCGAAGTCACCATCGAAGGCATGGTCGGAGACTGCCTGGCCGGTTACCAGTGGTTGCTCGACCAGGGTTACGCCGCCGACCGGATCAGCATCGTCGGCGACTCCGCCGGCGGCTACCTCGCCTTCGCCGTTGCGCTCGCGCTGCGCGACGAGCAACTACCGATGCCGGCGTCGATCACCGGTATGTCGCCGCTGCTCGACCTCGACGTCAAGCGCAAGGAAGCCAGCCCGCACCGCGAGAAGTGCGACCTTTTCACCGTCCGCGCCTGCCGCGCACTGCAGCAGTTGGTGTCCCACGTCGACGACGCACACGAGGCGGAGGGCGACCGCATCTGCCCGATCGACGCCGACCTACGCGGCCTGCCACCGGTGCTGATCCAGATGGGTTCGCGCGAGATCCTGCGGCCCGACGCGGAGGTGATGGCCGACCGACTGGCCGCCGCCGGAGTGCCGACGCAACTACAGATCTGGACCGGACAGGTGCATGTCTTCCAGGCCGCCGCGTCATGGGTGCCCGAAGCTGCCGCAGCCATGCGGGAGGTCGGCCGCTTCGTGCGCGGCAACCTGCCGGCCGTTCACTCCGCGGGCAACTACTCCAACGGCAGCACGCGGACCGTGCGCGATGCCGCGGCCCGCGCCGCCAGCTCGTCGTCCGCCGGGTAGCTGACCTCCTCCAGGCACAGCCCGTGCGGCGGCATCACCTTGAGCGCCGGATGGCGCCGCCGAGCGGTCAGCACTTCTGCGGGCCAGTCTTCGGTACGTCGCCCCGCCCCGACCGGGACCACCGCGCCCACGAGCGAGCGGACCATCGAGTGGCAGAAGGCGTCGGCCAGCACGGTGCCGACCAGGACGCCATCGGCGTCGCGCTGCCAGCGGTAGTCCAGCAGCGTGCGCACTGTCGTCGCGCCCTCCCGCTTCTTGCAGAATGCCGCAAAGTCTTGCAACCCCACCAGTTTCCGCGCTGCGGCGTTCATGGCGCCGACGTCCAACGGGCTGCGGACGACGACCGTGTCACGACGGCGAACCGGATCCGCGGCGGACGGGTCGTCCAGCAGCCGATAGCTGTAGCGACGGGACACCGCGGAGAATCGTGCGTCGAACCCCGGCGCGGCCGGCGCGACCCGGTGCACCACCACGTCGCCGGGCAACACACCATCGAGTCGCACGACCGCCGCTTCCGCCGGGCTGCGTGAGGAGCGCGCCGGGAGGGCGTCATACGCCTGCTCGTCTATGTCGACGTGACAGACCGCGCCGCGTGCATGGACACCTGCGTCGGTGCGACCGGCGATCGTCAGCTTCGGCGGCTCGCAGCGCAGGATCGTGCCCAGCGCTTCGGAGAGCAACTGCTCCACGGTGCGGCGACCGGGTTGCGCGGCCCAGCCGGAGAAGTCGGTGCCGTCATACCCGAAGTCGATCCGCAGCCGCATGCTCAAAGCCTATCCACCGGCGAACATGGTCAATCGTCCAATACCGCCCGTGAACGGCGTATGCGTGCCAGGATGCCGAACGTGAGCTACTCGCCCCGTGCCGCCATCGCGGCGGCCTACTTCGCGCAGGGTTGCGTTTTCCTGTCGCTGACGACGCGCCTGCCGAAGTTCGAAGACCATTGGGGCATCTCACAGTTGGGCCTCACCCTGCTCATGCTGATGATCGTGCTGCTCGCCGGCTGCGGCTCGCTGCTCGCCGAGAAGGTCGCTCCGCGACGCGGCAGCGCGATCGTGCTGCGGACCGGCCTGCTCGGGATCGTCGTCGCGCTGATCATCAGCTCCAACGCTCCGAACATCCCGATCCTGGCTGCCGGGCTGGCGATCTACGGCGGGTGCCTCGGCATGGTGGACGCGACCACCAACATGCAGGCCGTGTCGCTCGAGCACCAGGTGAAGCGGACGGTGCTGCCGTCGTTCCACGGCGCCTGGACTGCCGGCGGTATCGCCGGCACGCTGGTCACCCTCGCGCTGCCGCATGCGTCCATCGCGGTGTTGTCGTGTGGGCTTGCACTGTTACCGCTCGTCGTCGGCTTCGCACGCTTCCTGCCCGGCTCCGGCTCTGCACCCAATCCTGAGGCGGCGGAAGGCATTCCGTGGCGCCCTATCCTTCTCGTCGGCGCTGCCTGCGTGATCTTCTACACCGTCGACACCGCGTCGACCACGTGGGGATCGGTCTACTTCGACCACACCCTGCACGCGCCCAGCGGGCTGGTCGCGCTCGCCACCCTGCCCTATCTGGTGGCGTCGCTCGGTGCCCGGATGGCCGGCGATCGGCTCACCGACAGCATCGGCGCCACCCGGTTGCTCAGCAGCGGCGCCGCCGTCGCGATCGTCGGGCTCGTCGTGGTGGTCGCCGCGCCCTCCTGGCCCGTGGGGATAGTCGGCTTCCTCGTGCTGGGCGCCGGCATCGCCGTCGTCGCACCCCTGTCGTACTCCGCGGCGGCAACACTGGCACGTGGCGGTGGTGACCTCGACCCGGACACTGCACGAGCCCGCACCGACGCTGTCATCGCGCGGTTCAACCAGTTCAATTACGTCGGCGCCCTGATCGGCTCGGTCCTCACCGGCGCGATCGGCACGGGGTCACTGCGCCTCGGGTATGCCGTGCCCGTCCTCCTCCTGCTCGCGTTGTTCCCGCTGGCGAAGGTCTTCGACCGGGACCGGCTGGCCGCCGTCAGTCAGCAATAGAGAAGGAACGTGGGCAAAGTCGAGGGCGCCATACACAACGGGATGGCCCGGAGCCGCTTGCGCGGATCCGGGCCATCCCGTTGTCTTGCGAGGAACTACTCCTTGTCGGAGCCCTCGGCGTCGCCAGCCTCGGCGTCGTCAGCCTCGGTGGCCTCGGCGTCATCCGCCTCGACCTGCTGAGCAGCCTCGCCGCCGGCCGGCGCGAAGCCGGCCGCAGCAGCAGCCTCGGCGGTCGTGAACCAGACCTCGGCGACGGTTGCGTCATACCAACGCGAACCGGGCACGTGGTACTTCATCGAGTCCTCGTTGCCCTTGACCGTGAACTTCTCGGCGTCGGGCGACGCGCCACCCTCGAGCGGGGCGGCCGACTCGGCGCCGAACTTGCCCTCGGCGGACTCCTCGGTGGACGCGTCCGCAGCGGCGTCTTCCTTGACCGAGCGCTTGGTAGCGGCCTCGGCCTCGGCGACGACCGCGCGCTTCGGCTTGGCGTTGACGGGCTCACGAACGAGCTCGATCACAGCCATCGGCGCGTTGTCGCCCTTACGGGGACCGATCTTGGTGATCCGGGTGTAACCACCCTGACGGTCGGTCATGTCCGGCGCGATCTCGGTGAAGAGACGGTGCACGACACCCTTGTCATGGATGACGGTCATCACCCGGCGACGGGCGTGCAGGTCACCGCGCTTGGCGAACGTCACCAGACGCTCCGCGAGCGGGCGCAGGCGCTTGGCCTTCGCCTCGGTCGTGGTGATCCGGTCGTGCTCGAAGAGCGACTGCGCCAGGTTGGCCAGGATCAGCCGCTCGTGCGCAGGCCCGCCACCGAGACGGGGTCCCTTTGTTGGGGTAGGCATGAATTCTCCTTGTATGTCGAATCACGTTGTCCTGCAACGCGATTCAGCTAGCTTTGCAGCCCGGCCGAAGGACGGCCATCAGGACTGGATGGGGCAAGATGAGGTACGAATCTTCCCCCAGGGTGGCGGTTGCTCAGTACTGCTCGTCTTCGGCGAAGCTGCCGTCGGCGTCCTCGTCGTCGTAGCGGTCCGCGATGGCGCTCGCGTCGAACCCGGGAGGGCTGTCCTTGAGCTGCAGGCCCATCTCGACCAGCTTGTCCTTGACCTCGTCGATGGACTTCGCACCGAAGTTGCGGATGTCCAGCAGGTCTGCCTCGCTGCGTCCGACGAGCTCACCCACGGTGTGGATGCCCTCGCGCTTGAGGCAGTTGTAGGAGCGAACGGTCAGGTCCAGGTCCTCGATCGGCAGCGCCAGGTCGGCTGCTAGGGCCGCGTCGGTCGGGCTCGGGCCCATGTCGATGCCCTCGGCCTCGACGTTGAGCTCGCGGGCCAGGCCGAACAGCTCGACCAGCGTCTTACCGGCGGAGGCCATGGCATCGCGCGGAGCGATGGCGTTCTTGGTCTCCACGTCGACGATCAGTTTGTCGAAGTCGGTGCGCTGCTCGACACGGGTCGCCTCGACCTTGTAGGTCACTGCAAGCACCGGCGAGTAGATCGAGTCGACCGGGATGCGGCCGATCTCGTGGTCGGCCGACTTGTTCTGCTGCGCCGAGACGTAGCCGCGACCGCGCTCGACGGTTAGCTCCATCTCGATCTTGCCCTTGTCGTTCAGGGTCGCGATGTGCAGGTCGGGGTTGTGCACCTCGACACCGGCCGGCGGCGCGATGTCCGCGGCGGTGACCTCACCGGCGCCCTGCTTGCGCAGGTACATGACGACCGGCTCGTCGTGCTCCGAGGAGACGACCAGACCCTTGACGTTCAGGATGATTTCGGTGACGTCCTCCTTGACCCCGGGGATCGTGGAGAACTCGTGCTGCACACCGTCGATGCGCAGGCTGGTGACCGCGGCGCCCGGGATGCTCGAGAGCAGGGTGCGACGCAGTGAGTTGCCGAGCGTGTAGCCGAAACCCGGCTCCAGGGGCTCGATGACGAAACGCGAGCGGTTGTCGGAGACAACGTCTTCGCTCAGAGAGGGGCGCTGTGCGATAAGCACTGTTCATTTCCTTTCCACGGACCACCGCTATATGAGGCCCGGTGAGAACCGAGAAGCGACTCTGTATTCGCTTCTCGTTATTAAGTTGTCGGTCTCGCCGAGTGACCGCCCCAACCAACTTGCCCGAACGACAAGCCGACCGGCGCGAAGGCGACGACCAGGCCGGTCGCCGGGAGGAGCGAGCTTGCTCGCTCCTCCCGGCGGCTCGGCCGGCGAGGAGCCGTAGCCAAAGAACTCAGGCAGCTGAGCGGCGAGTCGTACGAACAAGAACGACGGGACGCAGGAGCGTCAGTTCTTGGAGTACAACTCGACGATCAGCTGCTCGGTGAGCGCAATGTCGATCTGCTCGCGCGTCGGGAGCGAGTGGATCAGGATCTGCAGCGTCTCGGGGACAACGTGCATCCAGGCCGGAGGCTGACGCTCACCGAAGGTCTCGCGAGCCAGCTGCACCGGGAACTTCTCCCGGGACTGCTTGCGGACGGTGATGATGTCGTACTGCTCCACGCGGTATGACGGAACGTCGACGCGCTTGCCGTTCACCTCGAAGTGACCGTGAGTCACCATCTGGCGGGCGGCGCGGCGGGTACGAGCCAGGCCGGCGCGGTAGATGACGCTGTCCAGGCGCGTCTCGAGGATGACCAACAGGTTCTCACCGGTCTTGCCGGGGCGACGAGCTGATTCCTTGTAGTAGCGGACGAACTGCTTCTCCATCACGCCGTAGGTGAAGCGAGCCTTCTGCTTCTCCTGCAACTGGGTGAGGTATTCCTTCTCCTGCACCCGGCCGCGGCCGTGCTGGCCGGGCGGGAACGGACGCATTTCGAAGTTCTTGTCGCCACCGACGAGGTCGGTCTTGAGACGACGCGACTTCTTGGTGATCGGGCCGGTGTAACGGGCCATGGTCAAATCTCCTTAGGAAGGTCTGGTCGCTCAGCTACGACGCTTGGGCTGGCGGACACCGTTGTGCGGCTGCGGGGTGACGTCGGAGATTGCTCCGACCTCGAGGCCTGCAGCGGCCAGCGAACGGATGGCGGTCTCGCGGCCCGAACCCGGGCCCTTGACGAAGACCTCGACCTTGCGCATGCCGTGGTCCATCGCGCGACGCGCGGCGGCTTCGGCAGCCATCTGGGCGGCATACGGGGTCGACTTGCGCGAACCCTTGAAGCCGACCTGTCCGGCCGAGGCCCAGGCAATGACGGCACCGGTGGGGTCGGTGATCGAGACGATCGTGTTGTTGAACGTGCTGCGGATGTATGCGTGGCCCGCAGCGACGTTCTTCTTCTCCTTGCGGCGCACCTTTTTGGCGCCGGAAGCCGTACGGCTCTTGGGAGGCATGAATTCTCCTGAAAACTAAAGACGTTGGGTGAGAGTTGTGTCCCGAAAAGGGATTACTTGGCCTTCTTCTTACCGGCGACCGTGCGCTTGGGACCCTTGCGGGTGCGAGCGTTGGTCTTGGTGCGCTGGCCGTGCACGGGCAGACCCCGGCGGTGGCGCAGGCCCTGGTAGGAACCGATCTCGACCTTGCGGCGAATGTCGGAGGCGATCTCACGCCGCAGGTCACCTTCGAGGCGGAAACTGCCCTCGAGGAATTCACGCAGCTTGACGATTTCGTCTTCGGAGAGGTCGCGGACACGAGTATCCGGGCTGACGCTGGTAGCTGCCAGCGCTTCAGCGGCGCGGGTTTTCCCGACGCCGAAAATGTAAGTAAGTGCAACCTCGACGCGCTTCTCGCGCGGCAGGTCGACACCAATCAAGCGTGCCATCAGGCATTTCTCCTGTTGTCTCGCAGAGGTCTGGTGCGTGATCGGTCCCGCGTCAGCCGGAGTGGCTGGTTTGCTGGGTCCCGGGCCTCTGCGCCCGGGGTGACGTCCACGTCAAGGATCTGACGTGAAGTAAGGATCACGCGAATCGAAAGGATTTTCAGTTGTTCACTTCTTGCGTCCGAATGGAAGACGCGAGTCGTGCAGGTGGTCAGCCCTGACGCTGCTTGTGGCGAGCGTTCTCACAGATCACCATGACCCGACCGTTACGGCGGATCACCTTGCACTTGTCGCAAATCTTCTTGACGCTCGGCTGGACCTTCATCGCACCTTTTGTCTTGAAGTCGGGCCACCGCGCGAAGCGGTGGCGGTTGCGAACTGTGCCGACGAATCAGCGGTAGCGGAAGACGATCCGGCCACGGGTCAGGTCATACGGGCTCAGCTCCACCACTACGCGGTCCTCGGGGAGGATCCGGATGTAGTGCTGTCGCATCTTGCCGGAGATGTGCGCGAGCACTTTGTGACCGTTGGTCAGCTCCACCCGAAACATTGCGTTCGGGAGGGCCTCGACGATCGTGCCCTCGATCTCGATGACACCGTCCTTCTTGGCCATGCCTTCCTAACTGATTTCTCGGCGAGACACTCTCCGGTTGAGAATGCCCCTGCTGGCATCGGGTATGACGTGCAGAATGCCCACGCCCGGACACACTCCGACCACACTCAGTGGAAAAACCCCCGAAGCGGATGGCAGTGGACCGTGCCTGGGCAAGCAGACACTCCAGACCCGACAGGTCAGTCTACCCGTCGACCCGCAGCCCCCAAATCGGCGAACCCCTCCCATTTCCGAGGGTTCGCGACTCAGCTCACGGTTGGCGCGTTTCGTCGCCGGCTTCCTGCTGCTCGGCTGACGTCATCGGCCGCTTTCCGGGCTTGGGGGCATCGCCCTCATCCTGGTTCCAGGCAGCCCAACCGTCAGGGTGACGATCCGAGGTGTCGTCCGGTTCGGTCTCGTCATTCGAGGCGTCGGTCATTCGTTTCCCCTTGTTTGTGTTCGGCTACTCGATCGGTGCGCATGTCGCACCTACCCTGTCGAGCTCGACGGCTCCCCCGTCAACTGCAGTCAGCACCCAGAGGCCCCCGTCGGTCACTGCAACAGTGTGCTCCCAATGCGCGGCGCGCGCACCGTCGTTCGTGACAACGGTCCATTCGTCGGCAAGCTCGTGCGACTCGTGGGTGCCGAGCGTCAGCATCGGTTCCACAGCAACGGTGGCGCCGGTTCGCACCTGCGGACCGTGCGGGCGAACCCGTTCGTTGTAGACCGTTGGCTCCATGTGCATCTCGGTGCCGATGCCGTGGCCGGTGTAGCCGTCGAGGATGCCGTACTCGCGGCCGTCCGTGTGGCCGCTGCTCTGCACCGAGTCCTCGATGACGCCGCCGATGTCGTAGATGCCGATTCCGGGGCGAAGTGCCCCGATCCCGGCCCACAGGGCACGTCGGGTCGCGGCCGACAGCTGCAGGTCCGCCTCCCGCGCGGCGGCGTCCCCACCGACGACCACCGTGATCGCGGCGTCGCCGTGCCAGCCCGCCACGATCGCGCCGCAGTCGATCGACACCAGGTCGCCGTCCTGCAGCACCCGCTCACCCGGGATCCCGTGCACAACCTCGTCATTGACCGAGACGCACAACGTGCCGGGAAAGCCGTAGTAGCCGAGGAAACTCGGCGTGCCACCGTGGCCGCGGATGAATTCCTCGGCGATGGTGTCGAGATCACGGGTTGTCATCCCGGCATGAGTCGACTCGCCGAGCAACTCCAAGCACTCACCGACGACGAGCCCGGCCCGCCGCATGAGCAGGATCTGCTCCGTCGTCTTGACCGGCAAACGCTCCCGGCCGAAGATCACGCGCTCGTGAGTCCGTCCAGCGCAGCGCTGATGCGCGCCGTCACCTGGTCCAGGTCGCCGACGCCGTCGATCGGGACGACGACGTTGCGCTCGGAGTAGATCCGCACCAGTGGCGCGGTTTCCTCGCGGTAGATGCGCTGGCGCTCGCGGATGACGTCTTCGGTGTCATCCGTGCGCCCGCTCGTCTCGGCGCGCTTCACCAACCGGGCGACGAGCTCCTGCTCGTCGACCTGCAGCTCCAGGACAGCGTCCAGCTGGTGTCCCCAACCGGAGAGCAGCGCGTCCAATGCCTCGACCTGTATGACGGTCCGCGGGTAACCATCGAGCAGGAATCCGCTCTGCGCATCATCCTCGGCCAGTCGGTCGGCCACGATCTGGTTGGTGATCTCGTCCGTGACATAACCGCCGGCGTCGAGGATTCCCTTGACCTGCTTGCCGAGCGGCGTCTCACGCCGAATGTTGTCCCGGAAGATGTCTCCGGTCGAGATGTGGGGTACGCCTCGTGATTCGGTGATCCGCTCGGCTTGCGTGCCCTTGCCCGCACCAGGCGGACCCAGAATTATGAGGCGCATTTATCTCAGGAACCCTTCGTAGTGATGCTGCTGCAGCTTGGAGTTGATCTGCTTGACGGTATCGAGACCGACACCTACGAGGATGATGATGGAGGCGCCACCGAACGGGAAGTTCTGGTTGGTCCCCACCAGGGCCAGCGCGATCAACGGGATCAGGGCGATGATCGCCAGGTAGATCGCGCCGCCGACAGTGATCCGAGAGAGCACGTAGTTGATGTACTTCGAGGTCGCCTTACCCGCACGCACGCCGGGGATGAACGAGCCGGACTGCTTCAAGCCGTCCGCGACCTCATCGGGCTGGTAGGTGATCGAGACGTAGAAGAACGTGAAGAACACGTTGAGCAGCGTGTAGACGACCATGTATGACGGGTGGTCGCTCTTGCCGAGGTTGTTGAAGATCCACTCGGCCCAGCCGGACGGAGCCTTGGTGCCGCCCTGCGGGTTGGTGAACTGCGCGACCATCACCGGCAACGACAGCAACGAGCTGGCGAAGATGATCGGGATCACGTTGGCCATGTTGACCTTGAGCGGGATGTAGGTCGACGTCCCGCCATACATCCGCCGACCGATCATCCGCTTGGCGTATTGCACCGGCAAGCGGCGGATGGAGTTCTCGACGTAAACCACGATGGTCAGGATGACCAGGCCCATCAGGACCACGACGAAGAACTTGCCCCAGCCCTGGTTGTGGATCGACCAGATCTCCGAGGGCACCCGGGCCGCAACGGAGACCAGAATCAGGATCGACATGCCCTGGCCGACGCCCTTCTCGGTGACCTGCTCACCGAGCCACATGATCAGGCCCGTGCCGGCCGTGAAGGTCAGCACCATGATGATCAGCGTCGGCATCGCGCCGTCGGTCATGATGTTCGCGCAGGCCGGTCCGGTTCCCAGGATCGACTGCGGGTTGTTGTGCACCGCCGTCACCAGCGTCGAGGACTGCAGGATGGCCAGTCCGATGGTCAGATAACGCGTGTACTGCGTCATCTTGGTCTGGCCGGACTGCCCTTCCTTCTTCAGCTGCTCGAACTTCGGGATCACCACCGTCAGCAACTGCACGATGATCGTCGCGGTGATGTAGGGCATGATGCCCAGCGCGAAGATCGACAGCTGCAGCAGTGCGCCACCGGAGAAGAGGTTGGCCAGGCCTAGCAGCGACTGCTGTCCTGCGCCCTTCTGACAGGCCTGAACCTGGGTGTAGTTGATGCCCGGCGCTGGGACATGCGAGCCCAGCCGGAACACCGCGACGATAGCCAGCGTGAACAAGATCTTGTTCCGCAGCTCGGGCGTGCGAAACGCGCGGCCGAAGACGTTGAGCAACGTGAGTCCTCCTGGGCGGACCTCCGCGGGAGGAGGTATGCCTGACAAGTGTCGGCAGGTCCCGAAGCGGGACCATCGAGCCGATCGGCCCACACCGGTCGGTGCAGGCGTCTGTTGAGCTGGCTGTCGAGAGATTACCTGGCGGGCTCATCGGGTGAGCCGTTGGGGAGTACAAGAAGCGCCCCGCACGGAGCGACGACTCGTTCCTCGTCGCCCCTCCACGGGGCCTGTGCCTGATTGCGCAAAGCGCCCCGCCGGAACAACGAGACGTGTTGTCCCGTCGTTCCCGCGGAGCGCCTACTCGTGCGGATCAGACACTGGTCAGGGTGCCGCCCGCCGCTTCGACCTTGTCCTTGGCCGAATCGGAGAACTTCTGCACGGAGAGGTTCACCTTGACGGTGATCTCGCCGGTGCCCAGCACCTTGACCGGCTGGCCCTTGCGGACCGCGCCCTTGGCGACCAGGTCCTCGACGGTGATGTCGCCACCCTCGGGGAACAGCGCCGAGATCTTGTCCAGGTTCACGACCTGGTACGTGATCTTGAACGGGTTCTTGAAACCCCGCAACTTCGGCAGCCGCATGTGAATCGGCGTCTGGCCACCCTCAAAGCTTTCGCGCACCTGGTAGCGCGCCTTCGTGCCCTTGGTGCCTCGACCGGCCGTCTTGCCCTTCGAGCCTTCACCGCGACCCACGCGGGTCTTGGCGGTCTTGGCGCCGGGGGCAGGACGCAGGTGGTGCACCTTCAGTGCGTGCGTCTTCTCTTCAGCCATCACTTCTCCTCAACGGTCACCAGGTGGGCGACCGCGCGAACCATGCCACGGAACTCCGGGCTGTCCGGCTTCTCGACCGTGTGACCGATCCGCTTCAGGCCGAGGGACCGCAAGGTCTCCCGGTGCTGCGGCTTGCCACCGATCTCCGAACGAATCTGCGTCACAACCAACGTGTTCGCCATCAGGCACCTGCCTTGTCGCCCTGCGCAGCAGCGGTGGCCTCGGCCATCGCGTAGCGCATGCGTGCCGGCGCGACCTGGTCCAGCGGCAACCCGCGGCGAGCAGCAACGGCCTCGGGGCGCTCAAGGCTCTTGAGCGCGGTGACGGTCGCGTGCACGACGTTGATCGCGTTGTCCGAGCCGAGCGACTTGGACAGCACGTCGTGGATGCCGGCGCACTCGAGCACGGCGCGAACCGGGCCACCGGCGATGACACCGGTACCGGGGCTGGCCGGCCGCAGCAGGACGACGCCGGCTGCTGCCTCACCCTGCACCGAGTGAGGGATGGTGCCGCCGATCATCGGGACGCGGAAGAAGGACTTCTTGGCCTCCTCGACACCCTTGGCGATCGCGGTCGGCACTTCCTTGGCCTTGCCGTAGCCGACTCCAACGCTCCCCTGGCCGTCACCGACGACCACGAGCGCGGTGAAGCTGAAGCGACGACCACCCTTAACAACCTTGGAAACACGGTTGATGGTGACGACGCGCTCCAGGAACTGGTTGCGGTCGTCGCCACCACGGCGACCACCGCGGTCGTTGTCCCGACCGCCGCGACGGTTGTTGTTCTCGTTGTTACTCGGGCTGCTGCCGGCTCCGGCAGCGCCTCGACGCTGAGGTCCAGGCATCAGTGCTTCCTCATTTCGACGTTGAACGTAGTCATCAGAGAGTCAGTCCACCTTCCCGGGCGCCGTCCGCGATGGCGGCGACCCGACCGGCGTACTTGTTACCGCCGCGGTCGAAGACCACTGCCTCGACGCCGGCTGCCTTCGCACGCTCCGCGACCAGCTCGCCGACCCTGCGGGCCTTGGCGGTCTTGTCACCGTCGAGTGCGCGCAGGTCCGCTTCCATCGTCGACGCGGACGCGACGGTCTTGCCGACGGTGTCGTCGACGACCTGCACGAACACGTGACGCGAGGAGCGGTTGACGACCAGGCGGGGGCGCTGCGTGGTGCCGGACACCCGCTTGCGCAACCGGAAGTGACGCCGAGCACGGGCCGCAGCCTTGCTCGTGGAACGCTTCACAATCTTTGCCATGGCTTACTTACCAGCCTTTCCGACCTTGCGGCGGATGTGCTCGCCTTCATAGCGAACACCCTTTGCCTTGTACGGGTCGGGCTTGCGCAGCTTGCGGATGTTGGCGGCAACCTCACCGACCTGCTGCTTGTCGACACCGCTGACCGAGAACCGGGTGGGGTTCTCGACCGCGAAGGTGATCCCTTGGGGAGCCTTGACCAGGATCGAGTGGCTGTAGCCGAGTGCGAACTCGAGGTCCGAACCCTTGGCAGTCACGCGGTAACCCGTGCCGTGGATCTCCAACTTCTTGGTGAAGCCATCGGTCACACCGACGACCATGTTGTTGATGAGGCTGCGGGTCAGGCCGTGGCGGGACCGCGCGTCGCGCTCATCATTCGGGCGCGATACGTCGATCACACCGTCTTCGCCCTTGGCGACGGTGATCGGCTCCGGCACAGTGAGCTCGAGCTGGCCCTTCGGGCCCTTGACCGCAACGGCCTGGCCGTTGATGGTCACCTCGACACCGCTGGGCACCGGAACGGGAAGACGTCCAATACGCGACATCTGTATATCTCCTTATCTGTTCCGGGTCACCAGACGTAGGCGAGGACTTCCCCGCCAACGCCCTTGCTCGCCGCTTGCCTGTCAGTCAGCAGGCCGGACGATGTGGAAAGGATGGCAACGCCGAGACCGCCGAGAACCTTCGGCAGGTTGGTGGACTTGGCGTAGACCCGCAGGCCGGGCTTGCTCACGCGGCGGACGCCGGCGATGGAGCGCTCCCGGTTGGGGCCGTACTTCAGATCGATGGTGAGCGTCTTGTCGACGCCCTCGCCCTCGACGCGGAAGCCGGAGATGTAACCCTCCGCCTGGAGGATCTCGGCTATGTGCGACTTGAGCTTGCTGTGCGGCATGGTCGCCGCTTCGTGGTGCGCCGAGTTGGCGTTCCGCACGCGGGTCAGCATGTCCGCGATCGGGTCGGTCATGGTCATGGTGGGCACTTGCCCTTCTCACCGTGGTTTCTGCTGGCCGGAGCCCTGCGGACCTTCGGTGTAGTTGTTACGTGGTTTATGCAGGTGTGCTGGTCGAGCCGGTATGGCGAGAGGCTTCTCGCCATACGCCGTCTACCAGCTGGACTTGGTGACGCCGGGCAGTTCGCCGGCGTGCGCCATCTCGCGCAGGCAGATCCGGCACAGGCCGAACTTGCGGTAGACCGAGTGCGGACGTCCGCAGCGCTGGCAGCGGGTGTAACCGCGCACGGCGAACTTCGGCTTCTTGTTGGCCTTGTTGACCAGGGACTTCTTGGCCATCAGTTCTCCTTGAAGGGGAATCCGAGGTGGCGCAGCAGAGCGCGTCCCTCGTCATCGGTGCTCGCGGTGGTCACGACCGTGATGTCCATACCGCGGACGCGGTCGATCTTGTCCTGGTCGATCTCGTAGAAGACCGACTGCTCGGTGAGACCGAACGTGTAGTTGCCGTTGCCGTCGAACTGCTTGGGCGACAAGCCGCGGAAGTCGCGGATGCGCGGCAGTGCGATGGACACGAGACGGTCCAGGAACTCCCACATGCGGTCGCCGCGCAGCGTGGTGTGCGCGCCGATCGGCATACCCTCGCGCAGCTTGAACTGCGCGATGGACTTGCGGGCCTTGGTCACGGCCGGCTTCTGGCCGGTGATCGCAGCCAAGTCCTTGATGGCGCCGTCGATCAGCTTGGAGTCACGGGCGGCGTCACCGACACCCATGTTGACGACGACCTTGGTCATCGTCGGGACCTGCATCACGTTGGCGAACTTGAACTCGTCCTGCAGCTTGCCCTTGATCTCGGAGTTGTAGCGCTCCTTGAGACGGGGCATGGCCTGCTCAGTGCTGGTCGCAGTCATGTCAGAGGTCCTTTCCGGATCGCACCGAAACACGGGTACGAACGGTCTTGGTGCGACCGTCGCGCTCCACCTGCTCCTCGCGGATGCGGATGCGGGTCGGCTTCTTGGTCTCGGGGTCCACGATCATCACGTTGCTCACGTGGATCGGAGCCTCGGTGACCTCGATGCCACCGGCGCCGCCGCCGGGCTGGCCGGCCTTCACGTGCTTGGTGATCCGGTTGACGCCCTGGACCAGCACACGCCGGCGCTCGGGGTCGACCGAGATGACCTTGCCCTGCAGGCCCTTGTCCTTGCCGGACATGACCTGGACCAGGTCGTTCTTCTTGATCTTCATCTTCGGCTTGCCTGCCATGTTCAGAGCACCTCCGGCGCGAGCGAGATGATCTTCATGAACTTCTTGTCACGCAGCTCGCGGCCCACCGGGCCGAAGATGCGCGTGCCACGAGGATCACCGTCGGTCTTCAAAAGGACCGCAGCGTTCTCGTCGAACTTGATGTAGCTGCCGTCCGGACGGCGCTTCTCCTTGCGGGTACGCACGATAACGGCCTTGACGACATCGCCCTTCTTGACGTTGCCGCCCGGGATGGCGTCCTTGACGGTCGCCACGATGGTGTCACCGATGCCGGCGTAGCGACGTCCCGAGCCACCGAGAACCCGGATGCACAAGATTTCCTTGGCACCGGTGTTGTCGGCGACGCGCAGTCGCGACTCCTGCTGGATCACGTTTCTTCTCCTGTCGTCTCACTGGTTCTCGCCTGTGACGAGCCTTGCGGAACGGATGTGGTTTCAGTTGCGGTGACGGTGTCACCGCAGTGGTTCGTATGCCGATCCCGGGCGGACCCGGTCATGGCCATACGGACGATTACTTGGCCTTCTCGAGGATCTCGACGACACGCCAGCGCTTCTGCGCCGACAACGGCCGAGTCTCCATGATCAGGACGCGGTCACCGACGCCGCAGGTGTCCTGCTCGTCGTGAGCCTTCACGCGAGCAGTCTTGCGCTGCACCTTGCCGTAGAGCGCGTGCTTGACGCGGTCCTCGACCTCGACGACCACGGTCTTGGTCATCTTGTCGCTGACCACGTAACCCTGGCGGGTCTTGCGGTCGTTGCGCTCGGTCTTGGCAGCCTGCACCTCGGTCACGCCCTGCTCCTTGCTTTCGTCGCTCATGATCCGACCTTCTCGTCGTCGGACTCCTGCGCGGCACGACCGATGCCGAGCTCACGCTCGCGCAACTCGGTGTAGATGCGGGCGATGTCCTTACGGACCGCGCGCAGCCGCGAGTTGTTCTCCAGCTGGCCGGTGGCCGACTGGAAACGCAGGTTGAACAGCTCCTGCTTGCCCTTACCGAGCTCCTCGGCCAGAGCCTGGTCGTCCATCTCACGCAGCTTGGCTGCGGTCAGGTCCTTCGAACCCACTGCCATCAGAGGTCACCACCTTCACGCGCGACGAAGCGGCACTTCATCGGCAGCTTGTGCATCGCCAGGCGCAACGCCTCACGAGCAACTTCCTCGGACACACCGGACAGTTCGAACATGATCCGACCCGGCTTGACGTTGGCGACCCACCACTCGGGCGAGCCCTTACCGGAACCCATGCGAGTTTCGGCCGGCTTCTTGGTCAGCGGACGGTCCGGGTAGATGTTGATCCAGACCTTTCCGCCACGCTTCATGTAGCGAGTCATGGCAATACGAGCGGACTCGATCTGCCGGTTGGTGACGTATGCCGGCTCCAGAGCCTGGAGGCCGAAGTCACCGAACGACACAGCGGTGCCACCCTTGGCGGCTCCACCGCGCTTGGGGTGGTGCTGCTTGCGGTGCTTCACACGACGGGGAATCAACATCAGGCTTGCTCTCCCTGCTTGGTCGCTTCACCCGCGGGGGCGGCAGCGACGGCGTCCTGGGCGACCGGTGCCTCGACCGGAGCTTCGGCGGAGCGAGGAGCCGCATCGCGACGGCCGCCGGTACGCGGGCCAGCGCCGCCACGGCGGTCGTCACGACGACCACCACGTGCGGGACGGCTCGGTGCAGCAGCCTGCTCACGCGCCAACTCCTTGGCGGTCAGGTCACCCTTGTAGATCCAGACCTTCACGCCGATCCGGCCGAAGGTGGTGCGGGCCTCGTAGAAGCCGTAGTCGATGTTCGCGCGCAGCGTGTGCAGCGGCACACGACCCTCGCGGTAGAACTCGGTCCGGCTCATCTCGGCGCCATTCAGACGACCCGAGACCATCACTCGGATGCCCTTGGCACCCGCGCGCTCGGCCGTCTGCATGCCCTTGCGCATCGCGCGACGGAAGTTCACGCGCGCCGACAGCTGCTCGGCGATACCCTGCGCGACCAGCTGAGCGTCGATCTCGGGGTTCTTGACCTCGAGGATGTTCAGCTGAACCTGCTTGCCGGTGAGCTTCTCCAGCGCACCACGCAGGCGGTCGGCCTCGGCGCCGCGGCGACCGATGACGATGCCCGGGCGAGCGGTGTGGATGTCGACACGCACGCGGTCACGGGTGCGCTCGATCTCGACCTTGCTGATGCCGGCGCGCTCCATGCCGGTCGACATCAGACCGCGGATCGCAACGTCTTCCTTGACGTAGTCGCGGTAGCGCTGACCCGGCTTGGCCGAGTCGGCGAACCAGCGGCTCTTGTGGTCCGTCGTGATGCCCAGACGGAAACCGTTCGGGTTGACCTTCTGACCCATTACCGGCCACCGTCCTTTCGCTCGGGCTGTGCAACGTACAACGTGATGTGGCTGGACCGCTTCAGGATCCGGCTCGCGCGACCCTGCGCACGGGGACGGAAACGCTTCATGGTCGGGCCTTCGTCGACATACGCCTCGGTGACGACCAGCAGACGCTCGTCGAACGCGACCGACGCCTGGTCCGCCTTCTGGCGGGCGTTGGCGACTGCGCTCTTGAGAGTCTTCAGCACCTGCTCACTCGCACCCTGCGGCGCGAAGGTGAGGATGTGGATCGCCTCTTGGACGTTCTTGCCACGGACCATGTCGACGACGCGACGGACCTTCATCGGCGTGATCCGGACGAACCGGGCCTGTGCCTTGGCGCCCACGGTCGGGGTGGTGTTTTCAGTCGTAGACATGTCAGCGACGCCGTCCCTTCCGGTCGTCCTTCTCGTGACCCTTGAAGGTCCGAGTCGGTGCGAACTCGCCGAGCTTGTGGCCGACCATCGCCTCGGTCACGAAGACCGGGACGTGCTTGCGACCGTCGTGCACGGCCAGCGTGTGGCCGAGCATGTCGGGAGTGATCATCGACCGGCGGGACCAGGTCTTGATAACGCTCTTGGTGCCGGCTTCGTTCTGTGCGTCCACCTTCTTCTGAAGGTGATCGTCGACGAAGGGGCCCTTCTTCAATGAACGGGGCATTTCTTACCGCTTCTTTCCAGTACGACGGCGACGCACGATGAGCTTGTCGCTCTCCTTCTTCGGGCGACGGGTGCGGCCCTCGGCCTGACCCCACGGGCTGACCGGGTGACGTCCACCGGAGGTCTTGCCCTCACCACCACCGTGCGGGTGGTCCACCGGGTTCATTGCGACACCACGAACGGTCGGGCGCTTGCCCTTCCAGCGCATGCGGCCGGCCTTACCCCAGTTGATGTTGCTCTGCTCGGCGTTACCCACCTCGCCGACCGTTGCGCGGCAGCGCACGTCGACGTTGCGGATCTCACCGGACGGCATACGCAGCTGGGCGTAGGGACCGTCCTTGGCGACGAGCTGGACGCGTGCGCCGGCCGAGCGGGCGATCTTCGCACCGCCACCGGGCCGCAGCTCGATGCAGTGGATGACCGTACCGGTCGGGATGTTGCGCAGCGGCAGGTTGTTGCCAGGCTTGATGTCGGCGCCCGGGCCGTTCTCGATCGCGTCACCCTGACGCAGGCGGTTCGGAGCGATGATGTAGCGCTTCTCGCCGTCGGCGTAGTGCAGCAGTGCGATGCGGGCGGTGCGGTTGGGGTCGTACTCGATGTGAGCGACCTTGGCCGGGATGCCGTCCTTGTCGATGCGACGGAAGTCGATGACGCGGTAGGCGCGCTTGTGACCGCCACCGATGTGACGAGTCGTGATGCGACCCGACGCGTTGCGGCCGCCCGTCTTGGGCAGCGGACGCACCAGCGACTTCTCGGGCGTCGAGCGGGTGACTTCGGCGAAGTCAGCCACGCTCGAGCCACGACGCCCCGGCGTCGTCGGCTTGTACTTGCGGATAGCCATTGTCTGTCCTTAGGAGTTCTTGTCTTGGGGCGGTCGACGTCAGCTCTGGGAGCCGAAGATGTCGATCGCGCCTTCCTTGAGCGAGACGATGGCGCGCTTGGTGTTCTTGCGCTTGCCGGTGCCGAAGCGGGTCCGGCGCGTCTTGCCCTGACGGTTCAACGTGTGGACCGAGTCGACCTTGACGTCGAAGATCTCCTCGACGGCGATCTTGATCTCGGTCTTGTTCGCGCGCGGGTCGACCACGAAGGTGTATTTGCCCTCGTCGAGCAGCGCGTAGGACTTCTCCGAGACGACCGGCGCGATCAAGATGTCGCGCGGGTTCTTACCCAGTTGCGTCATGGCGAGAATCACTTGTCCTTGTCGGTCTTCTGCGCGGCAGCACCGCCGGCCGGGGCGAACCCAGCAGCAGCAGCGGCCTCGGCCGTCTTGAACCACACCTCGGCGACCGTGGCGTCATACCAACGGGAACCGGCGACGTGGTACTTCATCGAGTCCTTGTTGCCCTTGACCGTGAAGGTCTCCAGGTCGGGCGATGCACCGTCGGCGAGCGGAGCTGCCGAGTCGGCGCCGTAGCCACCGTCGGCGACCTCGGCCGCTGTTGCCTCGCTCGGAGTCGCCTCGGACGTGGCGGTCTCGACCGGAGCGGCCGATGCTGCCTTGACCGCGGCGGCCGGGCCGGCCAGGAAGCGCTCCAGCGCTGCCTGGGAGAAGACCAGGTCGTCCGCGCACAACACGTCGTAGGTGTTGAGCTGGTCGACGAACAGGATGTGCACGTCCTCAAGGTTGCGCACCGACAGCAGCGCCGCCTGCTCGTCGCGGCTCAGCACCACGAGGAGGTTCTTGCGCTCGGTGAGCTCACCCAGCACCGCGGCCGCCGTCTTGGTTGAGGGCTTGTTGCCCTCGACCAGGGAGGTCAGCACGTGGATGCGGTCGTGACGGGCCCGGTCGGACAGGGCGCCACGCAGGGCGGCAGCCTTCATCTTCTTGGGGTCCGCTGCGCGTAGTCGCGCGGCTTCGGTCCGTGCACGATGCCACCGCCGGCGAACTGCGGGGCGCGGGTCGAACCCTGACGGGCGCGACCGGTTCCCTTCTGGCGGTAAGGCTTGCGGCCACCACCGCGGACCTCGCCGCGGGTCTTGGTGGAGTGCGTGCCCTGACGTGCTGCCGCGAGCTGTGCCACCACAACCTGGTGGATCAGCGGGACGTTGGTCTGCACGTCGAAGATCTCGGGCGGCAGCTCGACGGTGCCCGCCTTGGCGCCAGTGGCGCTCTTGATGTCAACGGTCGTCATCTGACTCAGGCCTCCTTGACGGACGACTTCGCCGCGGTCTTCACCAGGACGATGCCGCCGCGGGGGCCGGGAACGGCACCCTTGATCAGCAACAGACCCTTATCGGCGTCGATGGCGTGAATCGTGAGGTTCTGGGTGGTCTGGCGCTCGCCGCCCATGCGGCCCGCCATACGCATGCCCTTGAAGACGCGGCCCGGGGTGGCGCAGCCACCGATCGAACCCGGCTTGCGGTGGTTCTTGTGCGAACCGTGCGAGGAGCTGACGCCGTGGAAGCCGTGACGCTTCATGACGCCGGCGAAGCCCTTGCCCTTGGTGGTGCCGACGGCGTCGATGCGCTGTCCGGTCTCGAAGGTCTCCACGGTGACTTCCTGACCGAGTTGGTACTCGGCGGCGTCAGCGGTGCGGATCTCCGCGAGGTGACGGCGCGGCGTGACGCCGGCCTTCTCGAAGTGGCCCGTCAACGGCTTGTTGACCTTGCGGGGGTCAATCGCGCCGAAGCCGATCTGCACCGCGTGGTAGCCCTCGCCCTCGCCGCGGACGGCGGTGACGACGCACGGACCAGCTTGTACGACGGTGACCGGGATGAGCCGGCCGTTCTCGTCCCAGACCTGGGTCATTCCGAGCTTCTCGCCCAGAACGCCCTTGACGGAACGCTCAGTTGTGTGTGTCATATCGAGTCATTCCTCCCAGGTCAGAGCTTGATCTCGATGTTGACGTCCGCCGGCAGGTCGAGACGCATCAGCGAGTCGACGGCCTTCGGAGTCGGGTCAACGATGTCGATCAATCGCTTGTGGGTACGCATCTCGAAGTGCTCGCGGCTGTCCTTGTACTTGTGCGGTGAACGGATGACGCAGTAAACGTTCTTCTCCGTCGGGAGCGGCACAGGGCCGACCACCGTTGCACCGGCACGAGTCACCGTGTCGACAATCTTGCGCGCCGAGCTGTCGATGACTTCGTGGTCATACGACTTCAGTCGGATGCGGATCTTTTGTCCCGCCATTCGCCCGTGTCTCTCTCTCGCCGTACTTCAATTACTTACTAGGTCTGTTCGGTGCGATGCCAGGGTTTGTGTCCGGCCCCCGCGCTCGGGTGTGTCGCGTGTGCTTCGCAGCACTGCGCAGACATATCTGGCGTGGTCGGCCGGCGAAACCGTAGGATTTCGCGCCTGTGGCTTGCGCTTCCCGACCTCACCCGCATGGTCCGCCTACTGGTGGACTGGGCGCTTTCGGGCCGGCAGCAACATGTCTCGCCGGATCCAATTTTGCTTCGGATCTGTCGGCGACGCACGTGATCACTGCACGTCAAGCAACTTGAACAGTCTGCCAGAGACGTCCGCGCAGTCCAAATCGAGCACTGTGGGCTTGGTCTCCTCGTTCGGCGCGGTGTCGCCCGGCCGCTGCCGGACGGGAGCGAGATAGACCCGGTTAGGCTCCCGGGCATGGCAGTTGCCGTAGCTGAGGACCTGACGATGCAGTACCCACGGGTGCGCGCCCTCGACAACCTGACCCTCACTGTCCCGGAAGGGATCACTGGTGTGGTGGGCGTCAACGGCGCCGGCAAGTCCACCCTCATCAAGGTCCTACTCGGTCTGCTGCGGCCAACCGGCGGCAAGGTGCACGTGCTCGGGATGGACCCGACGGTGCAGGGCGCGGGCGTCCGAGCGCTCGTCGGCTACATGCCCGAGCACGATGTGCTTCCCGGCGACGTGTCGGCCGCCGAATTCGTGATGCACATGGCGATGATGTCCGGCCTGCCACGCAACGCTGCCCGCGAGCGCACCGCGGACGTGCTGCGCCACGTCGGGCTGGCCGAAGAACGACACCGCCCGATGGGCGGCTATTCGACCGGCATGAAGCAACGCGCCAAGCTCGCCCAGGCGATCGTGCACAGTCCGCAGCTGGTGCTGCTCGACGAACCCACCAACGGACTCGACCCGCGCGCCCGCGACGACATGCTCGAGCTGATCGGTCGCATCGGCCACGACTTCGGGATCTCAGTCATGGTCACCAGTCACCTGCTGGGGGAACTCGAGCGCACCGTCGACTACGTCATCGTCATCGACGGCGGACGGTTGCTGCGCGCCGAGCGCACCCAGGAGCTGACACACACCACGGGGAACGTCCTGGTCGAGGTGCTCGGACCGCCCGGCAGCGACCGGCGGATCGGGCAGGCACTACTTGACCGCGGAGTTCAGGCCTGGCCGATCGGTGACCGCATCGAGGTCCGGGTCGAACGACCCGAGACCCTCGACCTGATCAGGGACGTGGTCGCCGACGCACAGCTCGGGCTGGTCCGCCTGCAGGAGGTCCACCACAGCCTGGAAGAAGTCTTCAGCCAGCAAGGGGCCCGGCCGCATGACGACTCCGGCACGCCGCGGTGTCATTCACGACATCGGCTATCGCCCGTTCACCGGACGCCGCCAGAGCACCGGCGTTGTCGCCTGGTCGCTCTACCTCACGTCCTTGCGACACTGCTTCGGGCTCGGCCGGTCCGGCAAGTCGAAGGTCATGCCCTGGCTGATGACCGCGTTGCTGCTGATCCCCGCGCTCGTCCTGGCCGGGCTGCTCCTCCAACTGAACAAGATGTCGTTGTCGGACCAAGCGAACCTCTTCGCACCGCTGTCCAACTACTTCGGCTTCCCCTATTGGACCCAGCTGCTCATCACGATCTTCGCCGCAGCGCAGGCGCCCGTCCTGTTCGCCCGAGACCTGCGGTATCGGACGATCGTGCTCTACTTCGCCCGCCCGCTGTCGCGCACGCTGTATGTCCTGATGCGGCTCGCGGCGCTGACGACCGCGCTGTTCGCCGTTGTCGTCATACCGCTGACCATTTGGTATGGCGCTGCCCTCGGCGCCAACGTCGACCGGGGTGAACACACCAAGAACTACCTGGCCGCGGTCGTCGGCGTGGCAGTGCTGGCGTTGATGCTGGCGACCTTCGGAGGCATGGTGTCGGCGATAACTACCCGTTCCGGGCTGGCCGTCACCGCGGTCATCGTCGCGTTGATGCTCAGCTCGGGGATCGTGACCGCGGTGCAGGGCGCGGCATACGACGGAGGCCATCGGACGATGAGTTTCGTCGGGGCGTTGTTCAACCCGTTCTCGATCGCGGCCGAGCTCATCAGCGGCCTCTTCGACCAACCGACACCGTCGCCGTCGGTGCTCCACCCGGGGCCTGGCTGGACGATCGGCTTCGCGATCGCCGCGGTCTGCTGGACGCTGGGCGCCGCCGCGATCCTGGTCGCACGCACCCGGAAGGCAGCTTCCTTATGAGCGACCTCGAGCTGACCGACGTCTCTCGCTGGTACGGCAACGTCGTGGCGGTCAATGACGTCAATATGCACATCGGTCCCGGCGTCACCGGCCTCCTCGGTCCGAACGGCGCCGGCAAGTCGACGCTGTTGTCGATGATGGCGGGACTGTTGCCGCCCTCGGCCGGGACCGTGACGCTCGACGGACAGCCGACCCGTGGCCACGTCGAGATGTACCGGCGGATCGGATTGGTTCCGGTGCAGGAATCGCTCTACGACTTCCTGACCGGTGAGCAGTTCGTCCGGCTCAATGCCGAGCTGCAGAAGATTCCCCAGCCGAAACTCGCGGCGAAGCACGCCATCGGATTGCTGGACATGGCAGAGGCGGCCGACCGCAAGATCTCGACATACAGCAAGGGCATGAAGCAGCGCATCAAGGTCGCGTCGGCGCTGGTGCACGACCCGGCGGTGCTCCTGCTGGACGAGCCGTTCAACGGCATGGACCCGATCCAGCGTCGGCACATGATGGGGCTGCTGACGCAGTTCGCCGAGCAAGGCCGGACGATCGTCTTCAGCTCGCACATCCTGGAGGAGGTCGAGCAGATCGCCCGCCAGGTCGAAGTCGTCGTTGCCGGTCGGCACGCCGCCAGCGGTGACTTCGCGGCCATCCGGCGGCTGATGACCGACCGGCCCAACCAGTACATCGTCCGTAGCTCCGACGATCGGAAGCTGGCTTCTCTGCTGCTCGCCGAGCCGTCGGTGCGCGGCGCCCGACTCCGTGGCACGAACGCCTTGGAAGTGGAGGCCGACGACTTCGGCGGCTTCGCGCAGATCGTCCCGAAGCTCGCGCGCGACAACGGGATTCGGATCTTCGAGCTCAACCCGACCGATGAGTCGCTCGAGAGCGTCTTCAGTTACCTGGTGAATACATGAACCCCACGATCCTGCGCCTGGGCCTGCGCTCCCTTTTCGGCCGCGCACGTGTCTGGCTGATGATCGCGATGCCGGTGATCCTGCTGGCCCTCGCTGCGGTCGTTCGCGCCGTCTCCACCGGCAGCAGTGACGACGACTACTCGGCCGAGAACTTCCTACGCGTGTTCGGCATCGGCATCGTCTTGCCCGTCGTCGCGTTGGTCGCCACGACGACACTGATCAACTCCGAGTTCGACGACGGGTCGATCATCTACCTGCTCACCAAGCCGATCTCCCGGGTGGCGATCATCGCGAGCAAGGCGGTAATCGTGCTCGCGGCGGGCATCGTCTTCGGTGCGGTGATGATGTTCGTGGCCGGTGTGATCATGGTCGGTGGCAGCAGCAATGTCGCCCTGGGCGCGCTGCTCGGTGGTGTCGTGTCGACGATCGCGTATGTCGGGATCTTCACCGTGCTCGCGACCACCATGAAGCGCAGCGTGGTCGGTTGTCTGCTGTTCTGGCTGATCTGGGAATCGACGATCTCCTCGCTGTTCTCCCCCGTCAAGTGGCTGTCAGCCCGCGCCTGGGGCAATGCCGTCGTGCAACACATCGCAACCGCGCCCGACGACGGCAAGCCTGCGGTGCCGCTGGCATACGCCGTTATCGCCGCGGTCATCGCGCTCGCAGTTGGTGTCGTGCTCGCCGGGCAACGCCTCGCGTCGATGACGATCTCCGAGGAGTAGCGGCTCAGGCAGGTTCGGCGACCCACCGCATCGGGTCGCCCCAGCCCAGGTCGGTGACGCCGTGCTTGTCCAGGGACAACGCCACCAGGGTCCGACGGTGCGCGGCGAAGGTCAGCACGTGCGCGATCATTCCGCCGTAGGTGAAGACCTCCGCAGGCTCACAGGCGGCATCGACGAAGGTGTCGTCGAGCTCGCCGCGCTGGATCGCGGCGCGCACGTTTTCGGCGAAGCGTGGGCCGTCGACCGTCAGCCGTGAGCGCAGCGAGAGTACCGACTCGTGTTCCTCGACGCTCCAGTCGTATTCGCGGTTCGCCAGAACGGCGTTCCACATGCCCATCTGGCCGACCAGGCGCGACAGCAACCGGCGCAATGTCATCACGTCCGGGTCGTCGTCGAGGCCGTACTCGATGCGTTCATCCAGCTGGGCGTCGGTCAATCGTGCTGCGCGGTCAACGAATTCGCCGGTCAGCCAGATGTGATGGTCGATCATTCGAGTCAGTAGTTCCATGGCGGTGAAGCCTCCTGTGCCGGGCAGCCGTAGCCCTCCCGGTGGTTGAAAGTGGACTCCGTTGTTCGCCGGGACCTTGAATTCCCCGGGTGAGAACGGAAATCGCGTGGCGCCATACCGAAGAGGCGGGCGAAGGCACGCGTGAAGGCCTCGTTCGAGGCATAGCCGGCTTCGACTCCCACGTCGAGGATCCGGCGCTCGCTGGTGATGAGCCGGTATGCCGCGCGCTCGAGCAGAAGCCTCCTGCGGAGCGTCGCGGGCGGCTCACCACTGACCGACGACACGATGCGGTCCAGGTGGAACCGCGACGTGTAGAGCCGCCCCGCCAACTGGGCCGGGGACGTCGAGTGATCGTCGAGAGTCTCGGCGAGGATCCCGACATACCGACCGAATGTGTCAGCTTGGCTGCTCATTTCAGCAGCATGACGCACTTTGGCTCGCGTCCGCTTGATCGGCGTTGCGGCGACGCTCAGCCCTCGTCGGGAGTCATCTTGCCGTCCCTCGCCGCGCGCAGCGCCGCAATCCCCTGCGGTATGGCGGCACACGCGAGCACCGTCATCGCCAGCGTCCAGGACCCGCTGGCGTCGTGGACGGCACCGATCAGGATCGGTCCGATCGCGGCCAGCCCGTAGCCGACGGCTTGCGCCATACCCGAGACCTGCCCGGCCTGCGCCGCAGAATTGCTGCGCAACACCATGAAGAGCAACGCGAGTCCGATGCCGCATCCAGGACCGACCATGATCATGCCGGCCCACAGCACCCACCAGCCGTGCACGGTCAGCAGACCGACGAACCCCAGCACGCAGATTCCCAGTGATGCCAACGTGATTGCCCGCTGGCCGGCGAACCGGCCGGCGATGATCGGCGCCAGCAACGAGCAGGTCAGCCCCACGGTCTGACCGAGCGCGAGGACACCGCCGGCGGCGCCGCTGGACATACCCGCTTCATCCATCAGGAACTTCGGCAGCCACGCCCCGAACGTGTAGAAGATCAGCGACTGCACCCCCATGTAGACGGTGATCGCCCATGCGGTGCGATCCCGCCAGAGTTTGCTCGAGGGCCGACCCGAGGACACGACGTGCCGGCGGCGCAGCTGTGGCACCCATTGCGCCATCGCGACCAGGACCAGCAGGCCCCACGCGGCGAGGGTCAGCCTCCATCGCCCGCCGAGCGCATCGTCGATCGGTACCGTCAACCCGGCGGCGACCGCTGCACCACCGGACAGCGTCATCGAGTAGAGGCCGGTCATCAGCCCGGACCGATGCGCGAAGTCGCGCTTGATCAACGCCGGGAGCACGACATTGCAGACGCCGATCCCGATCCCGAGGAGGACCGACCCGCCGAACAACGCTGCGGGCGCTGCGATCAGCCTGAGGGCGATGCCGACCACCAGAACGGCGAGCGCACCGAAGATGGTCTGTTCGATGCCGAATCGGTGGGCCAGCCGCGGCGCGACGGGTGCGCTGATGCCGAAGAACAGCAACGGAATCGCGGTCAGCAGCCCTGCCGTCGAGCTACTGAACCCGAACGAGTCCGAGATCGTGTCGATCAGCGGTGACACCGATACAACTGCTGGGCGAAGGTTGGCTGCCACCAGCATGATGCCGATCGCTGCGACGAGCGCGGAGCGACCGCTCAGTGCAGAACTCGTCTCGACGGCGTCCGCTGGTCTGACCTCGGTCATCGACGTACCTCCTTCTCAGCCTCCGTCAGATAGGCGTGCACGGCGGCGCGCGCCGCCTCGGCATCGCCGCGCTCGATGGCGTCGACCAGGTCACGGTGACCGAGCGGATGCATCTGCCCAGCACGGAAGGCGCTGGTGACCTCCGCGTGGGAACGGCGCATCGCTTCCACGACGCCGGCGTAGATCTCGACCAGCAGCCCGTTGCCGGATGCAGCGACTACACCGGCGTGGAAGTCGATGTCCGCTGCGTCATACTGCTCGGAATCCCCTGATACCAAAGCTTTTTCGGCCGTGTCCAGGAGTTTGCGAATGCGTCGCTTGGCGACCGCGGTAGCCGTGCTGGCCGCACCGGCGGCAGCTTCGGACTCCAGGGCACGACGCACCTGCAGCAGGTCGAGTAGCTCGGTCGTGGCGCTGCGCTGGATGACCGCGGCATACGGACTGGCACTGCGGACGTAGGTGCCGTCCCCGCGCCGTGGCGCGAGCATGCCGACGTGCTCCAGCGCCCGCACCGCTTCGCGGATCGTGTTGCGCCCGACTCCGAAGCGCCCCACCAGCTCCGGCTCCGCCGGGATCCGCTCCCCCACCGGCCACTCGCCGCTGCGGATGAGTTGGTGCATGTGCGCCACGACGAGCTCACTGGTCCGTTTCGGCGGCGGGATCACATCAGACACCCATTGAACCTAACGTGGGATGTTTGTCCTGCCCATTGGCATTCGTATGGCGAGACCGGTGGGTCCTCACCCAGCTCGCACCACCTTTTCGCGCCATAGCGGACACTGATGGCATGAGGTTTGAGCTGCTGGTGGTGCCGGACTGCCCGCATGCGGCAGCGGCCGAGGCGGTGTACGACTCGGTCCTGGCGCGAGCCGGGTTGTCCACGACGGTGGTTGTTGTCGTGGTCGATGACGACACGGCCGCTGTCCAGCGGGGTTTCGTGGGGTCCCCGTCCTTCTTCGCCGACGGCCGGGATCTGCTCCCCGCACCCGGGGCACGTCCCGCGGTCGCCTGTCGGGTTTACCGGGACGAGCATGGCCGGCCATCAGGGTTGCCGACCGAGCAGGTGTTGCTTGCCGCCATACGTGCCAGGGTGCGGCTGTCCTGACGGCGGGCTTGGCACTTTTAGTGGTCGTGGTGATCGAGGTCGGCGCCCTCCGGGTCCTGCTGCACGGTGCGGAACGACTGCCAGGTGATCCGCAGGATCACGAGGGTGATGATCAGACCGATGATCGGGTCGCCCAGTTGGAAACCCAGGCCCACGACGATCGAGCTGGCAACGACCGACAGACTCACCAGCCCATCCGTACGTGCGTGTGCGCCATCGGCGACCAGGGCCGGGGAGTGCAGGCGTTTACCGGCGTTGGTGCGAATCAACGCGGCGATTTCGTTCCCGACGAATCCGATGACCCCAGCGATGGCCAGCGGCACCAGATGATGCAGGTGCTGCGGGTGAATCAGTCGACTGATCGACTCCACCAGAGCGACCACCGCGCTGACGAATATCGTTGCCACTACGAAGAATCCGGCGCGCTTCTCGGCAACGAACGATCGCAGCCAGAACGCGATCCCCAACGGGATCGCGGTCAGCGCATCACCGAAGTTGTGGATCAGGTCTGCCAGCAACGCGACCGAGCCGGTGGCGATGAACACCACAAGTTGGGCAGCGGCGGTCACCAGTAACACCAGCAGGCTCCAACCGACCGCCTTGAGGCCTTCCCGGGACGACAGAATCGACCTGGCCACCAGGCCGTGGCTGTGCCCGTGGCCATGACCGTCGTGCGCATGATCGTCGTGCGCGGCGGCCGGCGGCCTGCTCATGCCGGAGCCGTCGACGAATGGTGATGCGATCCATCTCCGGAGGAGAACGTGTGCTCGGCCTGCTTGATCGCGTCGATAACGAGTTGGGAGGCGTGTTCGTCGACCAGCCGGTAGAACGCGGTAGTGCCCTCCTTGCGATGGGCCACCATCCGCGCAAGTCGCAGCTTCGCCAGATGTTGTGACACCGCTGCGGGCGTCTTGTCCACCACATCCGCCAGATGGTTCACCGACATCTCACCCGCGTTGCGCAACGCCAGCACGATCCGCACTCGGGTCGCGTCGGCCAGCATCGAGAACACCTCGACCGCCAGCTCGACGAACTCCGAGTCAGGATCCAATCCGCAAAACTGCTTATCTGCGTGCATATGCAAATTGTATGTCGCCGGCCTGGCGAGAGAACACCCACCGGCTCACAAACTGAACCATCCCGACAGGCGATCGACCACCGGTCAGTGGCGTTGACGCGGCTCGTGACGATAGCGACGCCGCTTTGAAGCTGACCGAGCAGCTGGGTCACGGGACAGGACCAGCGCACGGTCGCGGAATAACCCGACCAGCTCGGCGGGCTCATCGATCGTCGAGTCGTCGACCGCTTTGTATACCCACGACCCGCGTTCGTGATGGCGCAGCCGGAATGCACCATCCCAGGCAGCCGCGACCAGGAGGCCGTCGACGTAGAACCCGAAGCCGCTGAACATCCGTCGCACCTCCAGATGCTCAACCTCGGCCAGCGAGTCAGCGGCGCGATCTCGGATTGCAGCTTCGGTGGCGCTCACCACACCAGAATCGCACCGCACGCCAGCTGCGGTGCCACTCGACGCTCAATCCGTATCCGTTCTCAAGAACGGAGTGCCCAGACCGTGTTCTCCAGAGGCCGGTCCGGATCAGCTGCGCGGCGGTCCATCAGTTGCAACGTCACTCCCTCGCCGGTCAGAGTGAGAGCGTCACCGTTCAGGTGCGCGTCCAGGCCCGGCTGCAGCAAACTCGCGAGCCACCCATCCTGGTCCAGAAGTGACCGCTCGCAGCGCATTTCGGTTGTCGACATTCGTTCGACTGATAGGCGCGGGCCGTCGAATCGCAAGTCGCCTGACATGTGGTTGCAACCGGCGTACACATGTAGGCGCCGATCGGCGCCGAAATCGACGGAGATGGCGCTTCCGGGAACCAGGTCACGTCCGATCACCGTCCTGGAAAGGAAGGTCCGACCAGCGAGTCGGTCGGCCAACGAGCCATCGGCGATGGATCGTCCCGCATCAACATGCATACGGCCAACCTGCCACAGCACGTCTAGCTTCGCTGCTCAGGCGCCGGAGGGTGACTCCGGCGGCGCTGGCCACTGACAAGTAGCCTCGCGTTCGTGGGCGACGACGACTGGAGGGATGGCGATTTCAGGCAGCGTCGGCCCTCCGCGGAGACTCTCGCCTGGGTTGCGGCGTCGATGGGTCGTGGCGGCCGCGTCGTTGGCTTTCGCCGCATGACCGGTGGCGTCTCGTCCGCCGTACGCCGAGTGACGGTCGAACGGCATGGAGTGCGAACGTTCGCCGTACTGCGCCAGTACCCGGGCGGGCTTGGCCTGCACGAGAGCTTGCAGAGCGAGATCGTCCACCTCGGTGTGGTGGCGGGCAGTGGGCTCCCCGCTCCGAGCATCCTGGCCACTGACGTTACGGGCGCGTCCACGGGCGGTTCGCCATCGTTGCTGATGACGCGGCTGCCGGGACATGTCGATCTCAATCCGGCGGACCCTCGGTCGTGGATGATCAGGATCGCCGAACTTGCCGTAGTGCTGCATTCTCTCGATCTGCCTGCCAAAACCCTCAGACCCTGGACGGATTCTTGGATCGCTCCTCTGGACGCGTTTCAGGTCCCGGTCGGCGCACAGAAGGCGGCGGTCTGGAAGGCGGCGTTCGATGCCATGGCGGCGCCGCCACCCAAGGATGCTGCCGTCTTTCTGCATGGCGATTTCCTGCCGGTCAACCTGCTGTGGTCGCGCGGGCGGATCACCGGCCTGACCGATTGGAACGGCGTCCACCGAGGATCGCGCGCGATTGACGTCGGCCACTGTCGGCGATACCTGGCGGCGCTCTACTCATCCGAGTGGGCGGAGCAGCTGCGGTCGCTCTACGAATCGATCGCCGGAGTCGCTCTCGATCCGTGGTGGGACCTGTATGCGCTGCTGCACCACGACGACAGCCAGCCGAAGTGGATCCGTGCTCAGGTCGCCGGCCGACGTCCCGTCGATGCGCCCGGCATGACTTCCCGGATCGAGGCCACAATCGAGACGGCGCTACGACGCCTCGGGTAATTGAAGGTTCCTGCTGGTCGCGTTCCGAGTTCTGCCATGCCGGACAGGACTACGCGTCACCCGTGCCAGCATGGCCCCATGGGGATGCGGCCGGGAATGGGCGGGACGCGGCTTGGCAGCTGCTCGATGATCTTGCTGGTAGTCGCCGCGCTGAGCGCCTGTGGTGACAGTCAACCCAAGGCCGTTGGAAACCCCGATCCCAATGGACGATTGATGGCGCAGTTGAAACCAACTCTTTCTGCCATCCCATCGACGGTGCATGTATTCGGTCGGCAGTTCGTTCCGCCAATGTGGGACTCGTGCGATGGTGTGAAGTCGACGTACGGGTGGGACGACGTGACCGTCATTGCACAGTTCGATCACGTCAGGTCACCGGACCAAACCGTGTCCGCCATCAGCGCCTCATTGCACAGGCTGGGTTGGGCTCCCGGCCCGGGATCCTCGGACGGTGCGTGGTACTGGCAGCGGAGGCTGTCGAACGGGTCGGAAGCGACAGTCCAATTACTCGGCGGGCCCAAGGTGGATCCGCCCTCTCCCTGGAGCTTGCAGGCAACCGCCCCTGCTGCGACCCACCGCGTCAGCGGTTGCTAGTCGCGAGACCGACAGGAGGAGTCCTGCGCGCCAGGGGTGTGCTCTCCTCCACCTCTGGGACCTTGATCGCCTCGCGTAGTCACGCGATTCCCTCACGGCTACGTGGGGCGGTGCTTGCGCGGCAACTTCGCGACCACCGCGTCATACGACGCGTCGATCGCCTCGCGCAGTTCGTCGTCCGGGATCGAGCCTCCGACGCGCAAAGTGTTCCACCCGGACCGCCCGATGTACGCCATGACACTCGCGTCGTGCGGGTACTGTGCCAGCCACTCGTCGGCCTCCTCGCGAGTAGCGCCGGCCTTCACACCCACTGTTGCGCCGCCGCCGAGGAACACGAAGATCTTGTCGTGCACCTTGGCTACCAGATCGCCTTCCCAGGGCTCGTCGAGCCAGGCACCCGACTTCGCCAGGCAGTAGTCGCGCAGCTCCTCCGGTGTCATCGTTCGAATCTCCCAGATGCTGTGCGCCACGACAATCTGCGACCCCGTGCAGACCGATCGTTCATCGAGACATTCTGGGGGCAGCATGCGTGTCCGCAGCAGTTCTCGGGGTGTCGCCGGCTTGCCTCTCATAGCCAGAATTGATGGCCCTCGATATACGGGTTCGCGTGCAGCCTGAGCCCGATCCGAAAGACGAAGGGCCTTGCCCCGGTTCCGCGAGCCCTCTACGACCGCGCGGTCTACGACCCCCCAATGACATCGATGTCCTGCTGCTCCGTGACCCCAGTGCGGGTGTCACCGAACGGGGTCAACCTCAGATGAACCGCGAGCGGACTTTGTACGTGTCTCCAGGGAGGCACCGGTTCGGGTGCTTCGTCTCAGAGGTGAGGTAGCAGATGTCAACCTTCGGTATCAGCAAGGTGGGCCTCGGCGCGGCAGGTGTCGGTGCCCTCGTGGCACTGCTTTCCGCGTGTGGAGGTGGCTCGTCCTCCGCCGGGTCAGCGCCCGGCGCGACGCAGAGCAAGGCAGTGGCGACCGCGTCAGCCGGCGCCCTGAAAACCAGATCGATCTCCATCGGCACGGTGCTCGTAGACCCGTCGGGTCGCACGGTCTATGAGCTCGTTGGAGACACCGCAGGCAAGCCGACCTGCACGGGTCAGTGCCTGGCCATCTGGCCGGCCGTCACGAAGAACGGCAGCCAAGTGATCGTCAACGGCCACCCCGCGTTCACCTACGCCCGCGACACCGCAGCAGGACAGGCGAAGGGACAGAACGTGACGGATCAATGGGGCCGCTGGTTGGCCCTCGACGCCAGTGGCAACCCCATCGGTGCTTCCGCCTCGGCGACACCAAGTTCTTCGGCCTCCTCATCGAAGGCCAAGGCTCCCAACCCCGGCGGCGCGGCGTTCTAGCGGGCGACGCACAGAGTCTCACTGGTGCAAAGGAGAAACAACCATGGTGCAGAGAACTTATGAGGCGGCTACGCCGGCGACGACGACCGCGACCAAGCGCGGCATCTCCATCCGTGCCGCCGGCGGGAAAGTGTGGCAGCGGGCGTCGTCCCGCATCTATCTCCCGGCCCTGTTGATACCGGCCCTCGCCCTGCTCCTGATCGGGGTCGGTTGGGCGACGAACTGGGGCGGGGTGGACTTCGGCGATTCGTTGACGAGCCTTCGCGCCGTCACGATCGGACCGCTAGCTTTTGCGTTGATCGCGTTGTTCCTCGCCGCTGAACGGCTACGGCCTGCTCAGCGACGAGCCCTCGTGGCCCGTGGGGATCGGCATGACGTGCTCTACACCGTACTCAACATCGTGGTCGTGCTGCCCCTCGTAACCGCACTCACCCTGTCGCTCGACGTCGTGGTACGACGTGTAGCGCCGTGGGTGATCCTTCCCCGGATCGGGACGGTTCCACGCTGGGGCGCGATCCTCGCGATCGTGGTGGCGATGGACGCCTGCAACTGGTTGGTGCATCTGGCCAATCACCGGATCCGCCTGTTGTGGCGTTTCCACGAACTCCACCACTCCCAGGAGGACATGAACGTTCTCACGGTCTTTCGGACCCATCCGCTCATCCACGTCTCTTACGTGCTGGCCGTGATCCCCGCGCTGGTGCTGATCGCGAACGGAGAACTACCCACGCTGCTGCTCGTCTTCTACGGCGGCGCGGTCGCTTTCGCGCACTCCAACACCAACCTGGGCTTCGGTCCACTCGAGCGAGTGTTCGTCAGTCCGAACTACCACCGCATCCACCACCGGCTGGTGGGTCCCCAGGATCTCAACCTCGGCTTCACACTGACGATCTGGGACCAACTCTCGCATCGCGCGCTGTTCCCCACTCCCGAAACAATCAGCGCCGACACGGGGCTGCAGCGACGACCCCTCAGGATCGAACAGCAAGGAGCCCGTCCGCACCACCTCACGGTCTTCGCCGCCCAGCTCCTGGGACCGTTCCGGCCACTGGACGAACCGGACAGACTGCCCTCCATCCGCGAACCCGCGCCAGCCCCTGAGGCAGACCGCGACGCGGAACGGCAGACGGGTCGCCATACATCGAACCCGACCACGTCCGAAGCGGCGAGCGACACGCGCGCCGCCGGCCGATGAATACGATTGGGCGCCGACGCGGTTTCACCCGATCGCTGCGCTTCGTGTTCGAAACGACCTCAGGTGGGCCGGCGATCGATGCCGCGCTACTCACGGTGCGGATCGCCCTCGCGTGGGTCTTCCTCTACTACGGCGCCGCGAAGCTGTTCAGCGCCTTCCCGGGTGCTGGGCCGAACGGTATCCACCAGACAGCGCTCTACATGTCGCAGGCTGCGCATCTTCGACCCGGAGAGATTTTCGCCCTGCTAGCCGGCTTGACCGAGTTCGGCGGTGGAATAGCAATGGCTCTCGGTGTGTGCACCCGCCTGGCCGGGTTGGCACTGTTCGGAGACATGGTCATGGCTACGGTCACCGTCACCTGGGCCACCGGCCTGAGCTCGGCGACCTCGCCTCCGGGGTACCAACTGAACCTGGCCCTGGGCGCCTTGGCACTGGTGGCCGCGCTCGTCGGCGCCGGCCGATTCAGCATCGACGCCATCATCTCCCGCGCTCTCCATCGGGGAGGAGATCCTGCCTCCCCGAGCGGCGATCTGGCGCACACGGCCCAGACGTAGACGGTCACCATGACGATCAGGCGCCCTCCCCTGTATGCCGGGAAGGGCGCCCGTCACCCCACGAAGTTCTCCCCCGCTCCGCTCATCCGATACTTCGCGGGGACCCCGACTCTCGTGATCCGGTGTTCTAAGCGGTCTGGGCGCTGCGCTTGGCCAGCCGCAGCCACGTCTCGACGACGGTGTCCGGGTTGAGCGACATCGACTCGATGCCCTGGTCCAGCAACCAGTCGGCCAGGTCGGGGTGGTCCGAGGGGCCCTGACCACAGATCCCGACATACTTCCCGCGCGCCTTGCACGCCTTGATCGCCATCGAGAGCATCTCCTTGACCGCGGGGTCACGCTCGTCGAAGCCCGCGGCAACCAGCCCGGAGTCGCGGTCCAGACCCAGCGTCAGCTGGGTCATGTCGTTGGAGCCGATCGAGAAGCCGTCGAAGTGGTCGAGGAACTGGTCGGCGATGACGGCGTTGCTCGGCACCTCGCACATCATGATGACCTGCAGGTCATTCTCACCCCGCTTCAGGCCGTTCTTGCCGAGCAGGTCGATGACGCCCTCCGCCTCGGCCAGGGTGCGCACGAACGGGATCATCACCTTCACGTTGGTGAGCCCCATGTCCTCGCGGACATAGCGCAGCGCCTCGCACTCCATGGCGAAGCAGTCCTCGAAATCCTTTGACAGGTAACGCGATGCGCCGCGGTAGCCGATCATCGGGTTCTCTTCGTCGGGCTCGAAACCCTCGCCGCCGAGCATGCCGGCGTATTCGTTGGACTTGAAGTCCGACATACGCACGATGACCGGCTCGGGCGCGAACGCCGCCGCCAGCATCGAGACACCTTCGGCCACCCGCTTGACGAAGAACTCCCGCGGGCTGTCGTATGCCGCAATCAGTGCCTCGATGTGCGAACGCAGCTCCGGCGCCTGATCGTCCAGCTCCAGCAGGGCGCGCGGGTGGATGCCGATCTGCCGGTTGATGATGAACTCCAACCGGGCCAGGCCGATGCCCTTGTTGGGCAGCCGGCTGAACTCGAACGCCTGGTCCGGGGTGCCGACATTCATCATGATCTTGACCGGCAGGTCAGGCATCTCGTCCAGTGCGGTCTCGTTGACGTCGAAGTCGCGAACGCCCTCGTACACGAAACCGGTGTCACCCTCGGCGCACGAGACCGTCACCTCCTGACCGTCGGTGAGGTCCTTGGTCGCAGTGGCGGTGCCGACAACTGCCGGAATGCCGAGCTCGCGCGCGATGATCGCCGCGTGGCAGGTACGGCCGCCACGGTTGGTGACGATGGCCGACGCGCGCTTCATGATCGGCTCCCAGTCGGGGTCGGTCATGTCGGCGACGAGAACCTCACCGGCCTGGAACTCGTGCATCGACTCGATCGACTTCAGGGTGCGCACCGCGCCGGCACCGATCTTCTGGCCGATGGCGCGCCCTTCGACGACGATCGGGCCGCGCTCTTTGAGCACGAACCGTTGCAGCGTCGAGGTGTTCGCGCGTGACTGCACGGTTTCGGGGCGGGCCTGCAGGAGGTAGAGCTTGCCGTCGACACCGTCCTTGCCCCACTCGATGTCCATCGGCCGGCCGTAGTGCTCCTCGATGGCGACCGCGTGCTTGGCCAGCTCGGTGACTTCGTCGTCGGTGAGCGACAGCTTGCCCTGGTCGGCGTCGTCGACCGGCACGAAGTGGATGGTCTCGCCCACGGTCGGGTCGTCGGTGTAGACCATCTTGGTCGCCTTCGAGCCGACTCCGCGCTTGAGGATCGCGGGGCGATCGGCCTTCAGCGCCGGCTTGTAGACGTAGAACTCGTCCGGGTTGACGGCGCCTTGCACGACGGCCTCGCCCAGGCCGTAGCTGGAGGTGATGAAGACGGCGTCGCGGAAGCCGGACTCGGTGTCCATCGTGAACATCACGCCGGAGGAGCCGATGTCGGACCGCACCATTCGCTGGATGCCGGCCGACAGCGCAACCAGCGAGTGGTCGTAGCCGGCGTGCACCCGGTAGGCGATCGCGCGGTCGTTGTAGAGCGAGGCGAAGACCAGCTTGATCGCGTGCAGGATGTTGTCGATGCCGCTGATGTTGAGGAACGTCTCCTGCTGACCGGCGAACGACGCGTCCGGCAGGTCCTCGGCGGTGGCACTCGAGCGCACCGCGAAGGTCGCCTCGTCGCCCTGTTCACCGGTGAGCTTCTGGTATGCCGAACGGATGTCGGCGCCGAGGTCGGCCGGGAACTCCTGCTGCTCGATGTCGCCGCGGATCTTGGCACCGACCCGGGCCAGCTCCTGCACGTCATCGACGTCGAGGTCGGTCAGCGCAGCATCGATGCCGGCTTTCAGACCCGTCTCGGTCAGGAACCGTCGATAGGCGTCCGCGGTGGTCGCGAACCCGGTCGGCACCCTGACACCGGCCTTGCTCAGGTGCTGCACCATCTCACCGAGCGAGGCATTCTTGCCGCCCACGGTCTCGACGTCATTGATGCCGAGATCGGCGAACCACTCGATGTTCGTCATGTCGGGATTCCTTTCGTATGACGCGACGTTCGCGTCATCGTCCTCGTGCGCCGGAAGCTCGTCCGGCACTCAACTTGCGCGTCTGCATGATCGTCGCGGCCATTTCCTCCACGGACATCCGGGCGGAGTTGGTGTAAGGGATGCGGTGCGCGCGAAACATCGCCTCGGCACGTCGCAACTCGTAGGTGCACTGCGCAAGAGTGGCGTATGCCGAGCCGGGTCGTCGCTCGGTCCGCACCTGGCTGAGCCGTTGCGCGGTGGACAAAAGGCCGTAGCACTTGTCGGCATACGGGGCGATCGGCTTCGGCAGCCCGCCGGTCTGGAAGTCCTCTTCGACCAGCGGGTAGTTCGCGACCCGCAAGCCGTACTGCAGCGCGAGGTACATCGTCGTCGGCGTCTTGCCACAGCGCGAGGGCGCGGTGAGGATCAGGTCGGCCCGCTCGAGTTGGCGCAGGCTCTGGCCGTCGTCGTGCTCGATCGCGAACTCCACAGCCTTCATGCGGGCGTCATACTCCCCGACATCACGCATGCCGTGCGCACTGCTGGCGTTGTGCGCGGCGTTGACGTGCAGGACGCGCTCGACCATGTCCAGGTGGGAGCCGAAGAGGTCGATGAAGGCGCATTCGGTGCCGGACAGGATCTCGCGAATCTCTTCCACGGCGACCGTCGAGAAGACCAGCGGTGTCACGACATCGGTCTTGATGGCGTCCATCTGGGCGACGGCCTCATGGGCCTGCTCCGGGGTTTTGATGAACGGCAGCTTCTCGCGCACGAACCGCACGCTGGGGAACTGCTGCAGCATCATGTTGCCGAGCGTCTCAGCAGAGATCCCCGTCCCACCGGCCACGAAAAAGACCGGGGTCGCAGGCGTCTCGGCCGGGAAATCCACAGGCCGAACTCTGCCATACGACTGGCCACCTGCGTGACGAGGGCGGAGACCTCGAGACGGTCGCTCGTTCCTCACGACCTCCTCGGCCAGCTTGGGGCACTCGGCCAGCTTGGGGCGGCGCTCGGCCATCGCCGATGCCTGGCGCGCCGTTATCCCGCGAGCTTCTCGGCAGCGGCCAGCAGGACGCAGGTCACGACGCCTTCCATGGCGGCCGTGACTTCCTCGGGCACCGGGAAGGTCGGCGCGAGCCGGATGTTGGTGTCCTCGGGGTCCGTGCCATAGGGGTATGACGCCCCGGCAGGTGTCAGCGCGATGCCGGCGTCCTTCGCCAACTGCACAACCCGAGTCGCGGTGCCCGGCAACACGTCGAGGCTGACGAAGTATCCGCCGATCGGGTCGGTCCAGGTGGCAATTCCCTTGCCGCCCAGCCCTTCTCGCAGGATCCGCTGCACCTCGGCGAACTTCGGCGCGATGATGTCGCGGTGCCCCCGCATGTGCCGGCGCACTCCGTCGGCGTCACCGAAGAACTCCGCGTGCCGCAGCTGGTTGATCTTGTCGGGGCCGATCGAGCCGTTGGCAAGGTGTCCGAGATACCACTTCACCTGCTCGACGGAACCCGCGAGGAAACCGACTCCCGCTCCGGCGAAGGTGATCTTGGACGTCGACGCGAAGATGATCGGCCGGTTGGGGTGACCCGCGGCGCTGGCCAGCGACAGGATGTCGGCGCTCTTGGCCTCGTCCTGCGTCAAGTGGTGGAACGCGTAGGCGTTGTCCCAGAAGATCTTGAAATCGGGCGCCGCAGTCGGCATCGACGCGAGCTGCGCCGCAACCTCCTGGCTGCACACCGCACCGGCGGGGTTGGAGTAGGTCGGCACGACCCAGATGCCCTTGATCGTCGGGTCGTCGGCGACGAGAGCTGCGACGGCATCAGCGTCCGGACCTTGCGGCGTCATCGGCACCGACACCATCTCGATGCCGAGCGACTGCAGCAGCGTGTGGTGCCGGTCGTAGCCGGGCACCGGGGTGATGAAGCGGACCTTCTCATCCTGCGACCACGGCCGCGGGGAGTCGACACCGCCGAAGAGGGTCAGGTAGTAGAGGGTGTCGCGCATCATCGTCAGGCTCGAGTTGCCGCCGGCGACGATCTGCTCCGGCTCGACCCAGAGAAGCTCGGCGAAGATCTCGCGCAACTTGGCGATGCCCTGCAGGCCGCCGTAGTTGCGGGTGTCGACGCCGGCCTCGTCGACATACGAGGTGGGGAGCTTGAGGAGATCGTTGGACAGATCGAGTTGCTGTGCCGACGGCTTGCCGCGCGTCAGATCGAGCTTGAGACCGCTGGCCTTCAACGTCTCGTATGCCGTCTGCTGCACCTGGCGGAAGGCAGCGATCTCGTCGGCGGAAAGCTCGGTCAGCGGTTGCGCGTTGGACACAGCGTGGTTCTCCTGGGGACTTCCGAAGCGGTCGCCCCGATTGTCTCAAAAGCCGTCGACGCCACCCCGCACCGGACCGTATGACGGACGGTCACCGGGTTTGCGCGCTGCGGCAGCCTCCGCATGGTCGAGCGCACGCGGGACCTGGGTCAGGCATCGCACGCCCTCTCGCGCCTGTGTCGCCGCTACCCGCCACTGGCCGGACCGAGCCAGTCCCCACGAGGTGCGCGCCGCATAGACGAACGAGTAGAGCAAGGCCTTGCGGGTCGTCCCCGGACGCCGCGCCACCGCGACGTGCCTGCTGATCGTGCCGATCGCGGCGACCCGCTCGCGGATGTTGTCCCCGTTGCGGATTCGGTGCGAAGTGTCGGACCCGCGGTGCTTGCGGTAGCCGGCGAGGACTTCGTTGACGAAGACGAGCGGCGGCAGCACGAACACCGCGCGTTCACCGAGTTCCTGCAGTCCCGACCTGACCTGGACTTCGACGCCGTGACCATCGGGCACATGAACCTCGGCGTACAGCTGCGCCAAGCCTGACCACCACCATGCCGAATGACGACATCGGGCATGCTGCTCGCATGGAGCAGTCACAACTGGACCAACTCGTCACCGACCTCGCATCGGCCGACCCCGCCATACGAGATGAGGGTGCGTATGGCGGACTGGTCAAGGCGCTGACCGAGCACGCGCTGACGGTCGAGCAGCGGCGCGAACTGGGCGGGTGCATGGTCGAGCGGCTCCGCGACCCGGAGCCCTACGCGCGGTCCTTCGGATCGCTGATCTTCGCCGTCCTGGCCTCCACCTGGACCACAGACGACGGCGAATGGCCCGCCGCATGGACAGATTCCCTGCTGGCCTGGTGGAGCGCCGAGACCGACCTGCGTGGGTATGTCGAGCCGGTCGGCTGGATCCACGCCGTCGCGCACGGTGCGGATGCGGTCGGGGAGCTCGGCGCCACGGGTCTCGCGCCCGCCCCTCGACTGCTGACGGCAATCGCCGAACGCCTCACCATCGCAACGGATTTCGTATGGCGCGACCAGGAGGACGACCGAGTGGCCGCAGCGATCTGTGCGGTTCTGCTCGGCGACGCGACGGCCGACCTCGGCCTCCTGCTCGGACCGATCTCCGCGATGTTCGAGGCCGGCGAACACGGGCCGGTGCCGCCCGCCGCCAGCAACGCCATGCACACCTTGCGCAGCCTGTATGTCGCCCTCGGCAATGAGCTCGTGCACCCAGAAACCGGTGAGCCGGCACGCATTCCGGACAACGGCCGCTTGCAGCACGCCATCGCGGCCACGCTGGCGCCGACCACCCCGTGGTTGTTCAGCGCAGCCGGCGGATCTGCGGATTGATCGCGAACACCGCACACAGAGCGCTCATCGCCAGACCGAAGCACGTGGTGGTCACCACCACCGACGATGCACCGACGAGCAGACCGAAGATCGGTGTGGTCGCCGGTGTGAGCACCAGGTCACCCAGGTTGCTGACCGACGAGACGCGGCCGAGATGGCTGGGCGCGATGATCCGCTGGAACGACCCGCTCAGCCAGACCGATGCTTGCCCGGCCGTGACACCGACGAGCGTCATACCCAGGACGAGTCCGACGCGGCTCGGCAGTCCGACCGCGGACAGTCCGATGCCTTGCAGCACCAGCAGCTGGAACGAGCGCCGGGGCAGATAGTCGCCCTGCCAGCGCGTGCCGGCGACGGATCCGACGATGGCGCCGATGGCGAACGTCGCCTCCGAGACACCCAACCAGCCTGAGCCCCAATGAGATTGGGACACCCGCAACGCAACGCCCACCGACATGACCGGCGTGACGAAGACGTTCAGCGCGGCCAGCCCGAGCAAGAAGACTCGGGCGACTTCCGATCCGCGGATGTAGTCCCACCCGGACCGCAGTGATTGGGACACTGGCTCCTTCGGCGCCCGCGGCAATCGGTAACGGGTCTGCACGACGAGCCGCAGCACGATCAGCACAGCGAGGAACGTCAGCGCGTCGGCGACCATCGAGAAGCCGAATCCCCACTGGATCACGACCGCACCCAGCGGTGCACCGAGCAGCCGAGCCAGCCGTGAACCGGTCTGGGCCCACCCGCTGACTGTCACCAGATCGTCGGAGTCAACCAGTTGCCGCACGAGCGTCCTGGCCGCCGGCCCGCTCAGGCCACTCACCGTCCCGAAGCAGATCGCGACCGCGAAAAGCACTGCGCCGGCATGCAATCCGAGCTGCCAGCAGGTCGCAGCCACGCCCAGAACGACAACGCGGGCGAGTTCGCCCAGGATCATCACTCGGCGAGTGTCGTGGCGGTCGGCGATCACACCGCCGAACAGGGTGCACACTGCCTGCGGCAGCATTTCGACCCCGAGCACGAAGCCAGCCAGCCCCGGAGAAAACAGGTGTACGGCGGTCCACGCGAGACCGATCGCGAAGACGGTGTCGCCGGCCTCGGAGACGATCACGGCCAACAGGTACACCTGCACCATGCGGTCGCGGCGGACGGGCGGCGGCGGCGCAGCGACGAGCTCCGGTTGGTCCAGCGCCGGCGTCGTTCTCATGCGGGGTCCCCGCGAAGTACTCGGAGGAGCGAAGCGGGGGAGAGACTTCGTGGGGTGCTCAAACCGCACCCGGCTCACTGGGAAAGACCCGCGCGATGAAGCGAACCGGGCGCCGCTCGGCGTCGGGATGCGCCCCGGCGTCGGCTCGCACCTCACGTGACCACTCGTCCGACAGCGTGTTCACGCGCTGTTTGAGATCCTCCAACTGGTCGGGCGTCGCCGGCACGAACGTGTCGGTCGCCAGGCCCTCCCGCCATTGCGGTGGCAACTCGTCGCGGGTGCGCATCCACTGGACGGTGGCGGCATTGAGGTATTCCAGGTTCGCTCGTTCGGCGGCGTCGGCGACCTGCCGGGCGAAGCTGCCGTCCACGTAATCCTCGTTGCTCCACGACAGCCGACGGTTCTTCCCCCGCCACCACGATTCGCGGGTGTCCCGCGCGAGTCCCGGCGCGGGTTCAATGAAGCCGACCTTGTGCATCGGCTTGAGGTGATGACTCACCGAACCCACGGCGATGTCGAGACGGGATGCGAGCTGTCCCACCGTGGCCGGTCCGTCGTTGGTGAGGATCTCGTAGATACGGCGTCGCACCGGGTTATGCAGAGCGAGCAGCGCGTCGATCAGGGCAGCCCCGGCGGGCAGTTCGGGCGGCTCGTCGGCCGGTGCGGAGTCGGTATGCCGCTCGGCGGCGGTCTTGCGTGGCATGCGACCAGGGTGGGCGCTGGAGACGACATACACAAGCACTCTTGTATAACTGCCGACCGCGCCGGGGAGGCTCCGCGCTGGCGAACCCAGGACGAGCTCTATATCGCACGTTTCTCAAAATGCGTGATTGCGACACGCAGGGTCGTCACAACTGTCACAATATTCTCCGCACACCCTCGTGACGCACGCGCAGCCGAGGTGAGCACGACCGCCAGACCTCCGCCCCTCCCTGAGCCATGAGGACAACACACATGGGTTCCCCCGCCTTCTCACCGCCGCCACGGCGCTGTGCACCGTCGCCACCGCGCTGGGCACGGTGTCCGCAGCGCCGGCACACGCCAACACCAGGCCCACTCCCCGCGCCAGCGCCCTGAGCGGTGCGGCCATCCCCGGACCGGCCGGAGACCCGGTCTGGGCGCTGCGGTCCACGCACCGCAGCACCATGGCCCTCACCTGGGTGTCCTGTGTGCCCACCACAACGGATGCGACGACAGCGGCGCAACTGGCGTCGTCGATGACCTACGCGCGGATGGGCCGACTGCTCAGCGCCGAGCAGGTCGCCTGCGCGCGCCGTGTCGTCGGCGCAGCACGTGCGAGCGGCCTGGACCGCAAGGCCGCCGAGATCGCACTGATGACCGCCATGGTCGAGACGACGCTGCACAACTACACCGGTGGTGACCTGGACAGTGTGGGGCTGTTCCAGCAGCGCAACTCCTGGGCCACCTACGACCAGCGCATCAACCCCGAGTCCGCCACGGCGAAGTTCCTCGCCGTCATGCAGCAGATCTACCCGCGGAACACCTGGCTGGCCGCCCCGGCCGGTCAGGTCGCCGCGGACGTACAGCGACCGGCTGCGGCATACCGCGGCGAATACGCGCTGGCGCAGTCGTCCGCCGACGCCCTGCTAAACGCGCTGTGGCCACAAGGCACTCCGACTCCGACCCCGACACCGAAACCCACCCCCAAGCCGACGCCGAAACCGACCCCGAAGCCGGCCCCCAAGCCGACGCCGAAACAGATTCCGCGTCCGGTGAAGCTGCGGGTACTGCATCCCGGCATGCAGGGCGCGGATGTGAAGTACGCACAGCAACTGCTGAACCTGCTCGGCTCGCACTTGACCGTCGACGGTGACGACGGCCCGGCCACGACGGCCGCGGTCAAGTCCTTCCAGCGCCGGCAGCACCTGAGTGTCGACGGCATCGTCGGCCCTGTCACCTGGTCCCACCTGCAGGCCGCCACCGGTCAGCAGTCCGGTCGGGCACCCGAGACGAAGCCCACCTCCAAGCCGAAGCCCGCTCCGAATCCCACGTCCAGGCCCAAGCCCACTGCCAAGCCCACCCAGATCCCCCGCCCGGCGAAACTGCGGGTGCTGCACGTCGGGATGCGCGGTGCGGATGTGAAGTACGCACAGCAACTGCTGAACCTGCTCGGCGCGCACCTGACCGTCGACAGCGATGACGGCCCGGCCACGACGGCCGCGATCAAGGCCTTCCAACGCCGGCAGCACCTGCAGGTCGACGGCATTATCGGCGCCATCTCCTGGTCCCACCTACGGGCTGCCACCGGGCACTAGGACCGCACAGCATCCCCAAGCACATGCGAAAGGCCCCGAACCTCCTGAGAGGTCCGGGGCCTTTCGGCTGATCAGGTCAACCCGACGGTTGGAACTCGTCGAATTACTTGTTGATCTTGGTGACCCGGCCGGCGCCGACGGTACGGCCGCCCTCGCGGATGGCGAAGCGCAGGCCCTCCTCCATGGCGATCGGCTGGATCAGCGTGACGGACATCTCGGTGTTGTCACCGGGCATGACCATCTCGGTGCCCTCCGGCAGCGTCACGACACCGGTGACGTCCGTGGTCCGGAAGTAGAACTGCGGGCGGTAGTTGTCGTAGAACGGCGTGTGACGGCCACCCTCGTCCTTGCCCAGGATGTAGACCTGACCCTCGAACTCGGTGTGCGGGGTGATCGAACCCGGCTTCACGACGACCTGACCGCGCTCGACCTCTTCGCGCTTGGTGCCACGAAGCAGCAGACCGACGTTCTCGCCCGCACGACCCTCGTCGAGCAGCTTGCGGAACATCTCGATGCCGGTGACCGTGGTCTTGGCCGGCGGGCCGGTGTGGATGCCGACGATCTCGACCTCTTCGTTGACGTTGAGCACGCCGCGCTCGATACGACCGGTGACGACGGTGCCACGACCGGTGATCGTGAAGACGTCCTCGATCGGCATCAGGAAGGGCTTCTCGATGTCGCGGACCGGGTCCGGGATCGACTCGTCGACCGCGTCCATGAGCTCCTCGACCGTCTTGGTCCACTCCGGGTCGCCCTCGAGCGCCTTGAGAGCCGAGACCTTCACGACCGGGGCGTTGTCGCCGTCGAACTCCTGGCTCGACAGCAGCTCACGGACCTCCATCTCGACGAGCTCGAGGATTTCCTCGTCGTCGACCATGTCGGCCTTGTTCAGCGCCACCAGGATGTAGGGAACGCCAACCTGACGCGCGAGCAGCACGTGCTCACGAGTCTGGGGCATCGGGCCGTCAGTGGCCGCGACGACCAGGATGGCGCCGTCCATCTGCGCAGCACCGGTGATCATGTTCTTGACGTAGTCAGCGTGACCCGGGGCGTCAACGTGTGCGTAGTGACGCTTCGCGGTCTCGTACTCCTGGTGCGAGACGTTGATGGTGATACCGCGCTGGCGCTCCTCGGGAGCGTTGTCGATGTCCGCGAACGCCGACGCCTTGTTGAGGTCGGGGAACTTGTCCGCCAGCACCTTGGTGATAGCAGCCGTCAACGTGGTCTTGCCGTGGTCGACGTGACCGATCGTTCCGATGTTGACGTGCGGCTTGGTCCGCTCGAACTTGGCCTTAGCCACTGTGGGGTCCTCCTTCAAGGACAGTTACTGACGCCGGGGCGGCGCCTTCGGATGTTGTGTTTCTTTATTGACAGCCGGGCTGACGATAGGCGCTGCGACATACACGATCAATTCGGTATGCCGCGGCGCCAGGCATCACTCGCCCCGGATCTTCTTGATGATCTCCTCCGCGACGTTCCGGGGAACCTCTGCGTAGGAGTCGAACTGCATCGTGTAGTTGGCACGACCCTGGGTCTTGGACCGCAGGTCACCGACATACCCGAACATCTCCGACAACGGCACGACAGCCTTGACGACCTTGGCACCGCTGATGTCTTCCATGGCCTGGATCTGACCGCGACGGGAGTTGAGGTCACCGATCACATCGCCCATGTAGTCCTCCGGGGTGCGAACCTCGACGGCCATCATCGGCTCCAGCAGCGCCGGGTCGGCCTTGCGGGCCATCTCCTTCAGCGCCATCGAGCCGGCGATCTTGAACGCCATCTCCGAGGAGTCGACGTCGTGGTAGGCGCCGTCCAGCAGGATGGCCTTCACACCGACCAGCGGGTAACCGGCCAGGACCCCGAGCTGCATGGCCTCCTGGATACCGTGGTCGACCGACGGGATGTACTCGCGCGGTATGCGGCCACCGGTGACCTTGTTCTCGAACTCGTAAAGCTCGCCGTCCTCGGTGTTGAGCGGCTCCAGCGTCAACTGCACCTTCGCGAACTGACCGGATCCACCGGTCTGCTTCTTGTGGGTGTAGTCGTACTTCACGACCTCGCGACGGATCGTCTCGCGGTAGGCAACCTGCGGCGCACCGACGTTGGCCTCGACCTTGAACTCGCGCTTCATGCGGTCGACGATGATGTCGAGGTGCAGCTCGCCCATACCGCCGATGACGGTCTGGCCGGTCTCCTCGTCCTGGCGAACGGTGAAGGTCGGGTCCTCCTGCGCGAGCTTCTGGATCGCGGTGCCCAGCTTCTCCTGGTCGCTCTTGGTCTTCGGCTCGATCGCGACGTGGATGACGGGCTCCGGGAAGCTCATCGACTCCAGGACGATCTGCTCGTTCGGGTCGCACAGCGTGTCACCCGTGGTCGTGTCCTTCAGACCGATCGCCGCGTAGATGTGCCCGGCGACTGCTTCCTCGACCGGGTTCTCCTTGTTGGCGTGCATCTGGAACAGCTTGCCGACGCGCTCCTTGCGACCCTTGGTCGAGTTCACGACAGCGCTACCGGCTGCGATGCGGCCGGAGTAGACACGGATGAAGGTCAGCGTGCCGAAGAACGGGTGTGAGGCGACCTTGAAGGCCAACGCCGAGAACGGCGCGTCCTTGCTCGGCTCGCGGGTGATCTCCTCGTCCTCGTGGTTCGGCTTGTGGCCGATCATCGGGGGGACGTCCAGCGGCGACGGCAGGTAGTCGACGACCGCGTCGAGCATCGGCTGCACACCGCGGTTCTTGAACGCGGAGCCACACAGCATCGGGTAGAGCTCGGAGTTGACCGTCAGCTTGCGGATCGCGCCCTTGATCTCGGCGGTCGTGAGCTCACCGCCCTCGAGGTACTTCTCCATGAGCGCGTCGTCCGCCTCGGCGACCCGCTCGACGAGAGCTTGGCGGTACTCGTCGGCCTTGGCCTTGAGGTTCTCCGGGATCTCCTGGATTTCGTACTTGGCGCCCATGGTGACGTCGCCCTTGGAGTCACCCGGCCACACCAGTGCACGCATCTCGACCAGGTCGACGACGCCGACGAAGTCGGCCTCGGAACCGATCGGAAGCTGGAGCACGAGCGGCTCCGCGCCCAGGCGGTCCTTGACCGTCTGCACGGTGAAGTAGAAGTCGGCGCCCATCTTGTCCATCTTGTTGACGAACGCGATACGGGGGACGTCGTACTTGTCGGCCTGACGCCACACGGTCTCGGACTGGGGCTCGACGCCCTCCTTGCCGTCGAAGACGGCAACGGCGCCATCGAGCACGCGCAGCGAACGCTCCACCTCGACGGTGAAGTCGACGTGGCCCGGGGTGTCGATGATGTTGATCTGGTTGTTGTCCCAGAAGCTGGTGACGGCCGCGGAGGTGATGGTGATGCCCCGCTCCTTCTCCTGCTCCATCCAGTCGGTCGTCGAGGCACCGTCGTGGGTCTCACCGATCTTGTGGTTCACACCGGTGTAGAACAGGATGCGCTCGGTCGTCGTGGTCTTCCCGGCATCGATGTGCGCCATGATGCCGATGTTGCGAACCCTTTTAAGGTCGGTCAGCACGTCGAGTGCCACGTTGTCTTCTTTCGTGTGTTCTTGAAGTTGATCAACTCGTATGAGCGAACGGCGGTCACCCGTCCAGGCCCGCCGCCCGGTGTCGAACACCGGGCGGCGGAACGCATCACCAGCGGTAGTGCGCGAAGGCCCGGTTGGACTCGGCCATCTTGTGCGTGTCCTCGCGACGCTTGACAGCGGCACCCAGGCCGTTGCTCGCGTCGAGGATTTCGTTCATGAGGCGCTCGGTCATCGTCTTCTCGCGACGCTGACGGGCGTAGCCCACGAGCCAGCGCAGCGACAGCGTGGTCGCGCGACCCGGCTTGACCTCGATCGGGACCTGGTAGGTCGCACCGCCGACGCGGCGGCTCTTGACCTCAAGGCTCGGCTTGATGTTGTCCAGCGCGCGCTTCAGCGTGACGACCGGGTCGGTGCTGGTCTTCTCACGGCAGCCTTCGAGGGCGCCATACACAATGCGCTCGGCGATGGACTTCTTGCCGTCCAACAGAATCTTGTTGACCAGCTGGGTGACCAGCGGCGAACCGTAGACCGGGTCGACGACGAGGGGACGCTTCGGGGAGGGGCCCTTGCGAGGCATTACTTCTTCTCCTTCTTCGCGCCGTACCGGGAACGGGACTGCTGGCGGCCCTTGACACCCTGGGTGTCGAGGGAGCCGCGGATGATCTTGTAACGCACACCCGGGAGGTCCTTCACACGACCACCGCGCACGAGCACGATGGAGTGCTCCTGCAGGTTGTGGCCGACGCCCGGGATGTAAGCGGTGACCTCGATGCCCGAGGTGAGGCGGACACGCGCGACCTTGCGAAGCGCCGAGTTCGGCTTCTTCGGGGTCGTGGTGTAGACGCGGGTGCACACACCGCGTCGCTGGGGGCTGCCCTTGAGGGCCGGCGTCTTGACCTTAGCGATCTTGTCCTGCCGACCTTTGCGGACGAGCTGGTTGATTGTAGGCAACCTACTGTCTCCGTAACTGATCGAATCTTGTCTGCTGGCACGGGTTTTCACCCTGGCCAACTCCTTGGGTTTCCCGGTCGTCCCACCCACGCGTTCGGGAGTGTCGGACCGGCGCCCTCCCCCGCACTTCTCGTATGACGAACTGACCTGTCGAAACGACCGGCCGACGCGCCCGATGAGCTGCCCGGCGAGAGCGTGTGGTGGTCTGGTGCCACACTGTCCGGCATACCCGTTGAGCAGGGCGGCGGACCAGCGGGCAGGGCAGAGCCCACGCACGAATAACAATCGTACCGTTCCGCTACATGACGGCAAAATCGGTGCGGTATCCGCCCTCGCGGCGACGCCGCCCGCTCCCATCTGGCAGATTTGCCGGTGCCACCGTTCGTCGTTCGACCTGGAAGTTGACTCCCCGTGCCGGGAACCCCGCAGCCCACACACCCCGTGCTCTCCGTCGTGGTGCCTATGTACAACGAGGAGGAAGTCCTGCCGTTGTTCGTCGAACGCTTGCGCCCGGTCCTGGACGAACTTCCCGTCAGCTACGAAGTCGTCGCCGTCGACGACGGCTCCTCCGACAACACCTCCGTGCTGCTGCAGCGAACCCTGCGTGACTGGCCGGCACTGCGCGTCGTGCGGCTGCGAGCCAACTCCGGTCACCAGGCGGCGATCTCGGCGGGGCTGCAACGCTCGGTCGGCGACTGGGTCGTGACCATCGATGCCGATCTGCAGGATCCCCCGGAGACGATCGCCCGGATGTATGACGCAGCGGTCGCCCGCAACGTCGACGTGGTCTACGGCGTGCGCACCGACCGCACCGCCGACTCGGCGTTCAAGCGGCATACCGCCGGAGCGTTCTACCGGATGATGCGACGGCTGGCGAAACTCGACCTGTCGCAGGACGCCGGCGACTTCCGGATGATGTCCCGCTCCACGGTCGACGCGATCACCGCCCTGCCCGAGCACAACCGGGTGCTGCGCCTCGTCGTGCCGACCCTCGGCTTCCCGTCGACGACAGTGGAGTACCGCCGTGACGCCCGCGCCGCCGGCGAGTCGAAGTATCCGCTGTCCAAGATGATCCGCCTCACGCTCGACTCGATCACCGGCTACTCGCAAGCGCCGCTGCGATTCGCCACCTGGTTCAGCCTGCTCGGCTTCATCGTCGCGGCGCTGGTGCTGGTCTACGTCATTTGGAGCAAAGTCTCCGGCGGCACGACGTCGGGCTGGGCCTCGACAGTCGTGATCCTCGCGGTCTTCTCCGGTCTCCAGCTGCTCTGCCTCGGCATACTCGGTGAGTATGTCGGGCGCACCTACACCGCTCTGCAGCAACGACCCAGTTACTACGTCGCCTACGACTCCGAGCACACCGGTCCGTTGCACACCGGCGAGACCGACGAGCCGATCGACTGACGCCGCCCCGAGCGTTCAACGACGGTTCATCCGCGCGGACCGATGTGGCCATGTCGGGCTGTTAGTTTCACGCGGTGATCCAGGGGGCCCTGCGAACGGGCATGAGCAAGGCTGCCGGAATCGTGCCTGACGGGTTCGCCGCCCGCCTCGCGACGCTCACTCGTCGGCCGGGCGTGCTGTCCGTGACCTGCGTGATCGTCTCGATCCTGCTCGGCAACGCAGCGTTCCTGCTGCATCTGCGCAACAGCAACCCGATGCTCCTCTTCTCCGGACTGGGATCACCACGTCACGGGCTGGTCATGGGCAGCAGCACCATCGACCCCAACTACGGCTGGACCTCGCAGGCACTGGGGCACCTGGCCGCGAACTCGTGGTTGCACGGCCACGTCCCGCTCTGGAACGTGTACGAAGGTCTCGGCCAGCCGCTCGGCGGCGAAATGCAGTCCGCGGCCTTCTTCCTCCCCTTCGTCCTGCTGCAAGCGCTGCCGAACGGCATCTTCCTGATGCACGTCGCGCTGGAGTTCGTCGCCGGCTTCAGCATGCTGGCCTTCCTGCGTTCGCGACGCCTGGGCTGGGCCGCTGCGACCGCCGGCGCCTGCCTCTTCGCGCTCAACGGCGTGTTCTCGGTGATGGCGAACGCACCGTTCAACCCCATCGCCTTCTTGCCGATGGCCTGCTGGGGCGTCGAGCTGATCGCCCGAGCCGTTGAGCAGCATCGCCGGCCGCACGCCGGACTCTGGGTGACGGCGTTCGCCTTCGCCTTCATGCTGTTCGCCGGATTCCCCGAAACGGCGCTGCTCGAGGGGCTGTTCGTCGGCGGCTGGGCGGTGGTCCGGCTCACCGAGTTGCTGCGTGGGCTGCGGCGGGCGTTCGCCGCATGGACCGTTGTGGCGACCGGAGCGGGCCTGGCCATCGCCGCGCCGGCGATCACTGCGTTCGTCGCCTTCATCGACGTCGGCTACACGGCTTACCACGGCGGCGCTGCGAACCTCTACTCCTATCCGCGCGCGAAGGTCACGTCGCTCGCCCTGCCGTATGCCGTCGGGCCGATGGGTAACGCGATCTCGGCGGGTCAGGCCGGTTATCTGACGCTGACCGCGGTCACGGTGGGGATCGTCGCCTTCTTCCGGCCTCGAGGCCGCCGCGTCATGCTGGCCTTCCTCGGAGTCCTGGTCGCCGTGTTGGTGCTCAACATGTTCGACGTATCTCCGGTGAAGCAACTGCTCGACGTCACGCCGGGCGTGCGCAACGTCCTGGTCGCGAAGTACGGCATCGCGCTGATCGAGTTCGCCGTCGCGATCTGCGCGGCATACGGCATCGACGACCTCCGTCGAGGTCGCGCGTCGCACCGCGGGGTGCTGGTCGCCGTCGCAGCGGTCGGCGTCTATTGCGTCGGCGCGCTCGGGTACGCCGCGCACCGTGGGGTGCTCGGCCACGCGGCGTGGACGACTGTCGTCATGACGGTCACCCTCGGCTGCTGCGGGGTTCTCGCCATACTCCTGTTGCGCGCGGGGTCCTCCTCCGCAGGCGCGGCGCTTGGCGGCCGTCGCCGCTGCGATCGTCGGCGTGTTCGCCACCGCCACGTATGCCGTGCCTCAGCTGTCCGCGAGCCCGCCCCGGCCGGTCGACCTGGGTCCGGTGCGCTATCTGCAGGACCACCTCGGCACCTATCGCTTCTACACACTCGGCCCGATTGAGGCGAATTACGGCTCGTACTGGCGCATTTCGCAGTTCAACGCGAATGACCTGCCGGTCCCGAAGAAGTACGCCAGGCTGGTGGAGACCGGTGTCCGCCCGACGTATTGGAAGGCCCTGCCGCCCGCCGTGCGCGGGCAGTTCGTCGGCTACCGGCTGATCATTTACAACACGCCTGCGTCCGAGCAGCGGATCCTGCTGAAGGCGTATGGCGAACGCCAACAGACCTTCCGGGACGCGAGCGTGCGGTATGTCGTCACGCGCCGCGGCGTCGGCGCGGCCGGCCTCGGTCAGCGGTTCGGCCTCCGCCTCGTCTACCAGAACGAACGAGTGGAGATCTGGCGGGATGCGCGCGCCGTGCCGTACTTCACCACGTCACCGGCCGGCGCCTGCAGCACGCTCCGTCAAAGCCTGACGGACGTGACGGTGCGCTGCCAAGAACCGGCGACCTTGGTTCGCCGGCAACTGTCGACGCCCGGATGGCGGGCGGACGTCAACGGCCACGAACGACGAGTGGTCTATTCGCCGACCCAGTTGTACCAGCGGGTCACCCTTCCGGCCGGCACCTCGACCGTCAGCTACAGCTACCACCCGGCGCACTTCCGGCCGGCGGTCGCTGTGTCACTGGCTGTGGTGCTGCTCATGCTGCTGGACGTCGGGACGCTACTCGTCATACGCCGGCGACCTCCCGAGCCGAACCCCTGACCGACTCACCGACCGACTGCCCGACCGACCGACTGACGACCCCGAACCCCTCTACCGAGAGGACACCGCATTGCCGAGAGGACAGCGGAATCGGACCCAAATCGCCCGAATCCCCTGTCCTCTCGATGTATCGCCTGTCCTCTCGGTAAGCCCCCGACCTCACGGTCGGGGGCTTCCCTTTACTTAACTTCGATCAGCTGTCCCGTTGAGCTGATCTCCTCATGCCGAAGCCGGTGTGCGCGCTCACTGTCGTTCGCGCGCACACCGGCTTCAACGATCGTCGATCAGCTGTCGAACCCGAGGGAGGCGTCGTCCAAACGGACCGCCTCACCCGAACCCGGGCCGAAGACCGGGTAGTCGTACGGCTGGTAGTCGGGCAGTGCGTAGAGCGCAGCCTTGGCTTCCTCCGTCGGCTCGACCTTCACGTTGTTGTAACGCGGAAGACCGGTACCGGCCGGGATCAACTTACCGAGGATGACGTTCTCCTTGAGGCCGAGCAACGGGTCGCTCTTGGCGTGCATTGCCGCCTCGGTGAGGACTCGTGTCGTCTCCTGGAAGCTCGCTGCCGACAACCACGAGTCGGTGGCCAGCGACGCCTTGGTGATACCCATCAGCTCGGGGCGACCGGACGCCGGGCGTCCACCCTCTGCGAGTGCACGACGCGACGCATCCTCGAAACGACCACGCTCGGCGAGCTCGCCGGGCAGCAGGTCGGTGTCGCCGGCCTCGATGATCGTCACACGGCGCAACATCTGCCGCACGATGACCTCGATGTGCTTGTCGTGGATCGACACGCCCTGCTGGCGGTAGACGCTCTGAACCTCGTCGACCAGGTGCTTCTGCACGTCGCGGGCGCCCTGAATACGGAGCACCTGCTTCGGGTCGATCGCGCCCTGCATCAGCAGCGTGCCGACCTCGACGTGGTCGCCGTCCTGGATCAGCAGACGGCCGCGCTTGCTGATCGGGTAGGCGTGCTCTTCCGAGCCGTCATCCGGGGTCAGCAGGATGCGACGAACCTTGTCGGTCTCCTCGATCTGAACGCGTCCGCTCGCCTCGGCGATCGGCGCGACACCCTTCGGGGTACGAGCCTCGAAGAGCTCGACGACACGCGGCAGACCCTGGGTGATGTCATCACCCGCGGCGCCACCGGTGTGGAAGGTACGCATCGTCAGCTGGGTGCCGGGCTCACCGATCGACTGCGCGGCGATGATGCCGACAGCCTCACCGATGTCGACCAGCTTGCCGGTTGCCAGCGAGCGGCCGTAGCACTTGGCGCAGGTACCGACGCGGGACTCACAGGTGAGCACCGAACGAACCTTGACCTCCTCGACGCCTGCTGCGAGCAGCTTGTCGAGGTTGACGTCGCCGAGGTCCGAACCGGCCGGTGCAAGCACCGAGCCGTCGACCTCGACGTCAGTCGCCAGGGTGCGGGCGTAGACCGAGGTCTCGACGTTCTCGTGCTCGACGAGCGCGCCGCCGTCCGTGCCGCGCTGACCGATCGGCAGGGTGAGACCGCGGTCGGTGCCACAGTCGTCCTCGCGGATGATGACGTCCTGCGACACGTCCACCAGACGTCGGGTCAGGTAACCCGAGTCGGCGGTACGCAGCGCGGTGTCGGCCAGACCCTTACGGGCACCGTGGGTGGAGATGAAGAACTCCAGCACCGACAGGCCCTCACGGAAGTTGGCCTTGATCGGGCGGGGGATGATCTCGCCCTTCGGGTTGGCCATCAGACCACGCGCACCGGCGATCTGCCGGACCTGGAACCAGTTACCGCCGGCGCCCGAGGACACCATCCGGAAGATCGGGTTCTTGCGGTCGAAGTTGTTCTGCATGTCCAGGGCGACCTCGTTGGTCGCCTGGGTCCAGATCTCCACGAGCTCCTGACGGCGCTCGTCGTCGGTGATCAGACCGCGGTCGAACTGCGTCTGGATCTTGGCGGCCTTCTCCTCGTAACCGACCAGGATGCCCCACTTGTTCGAGGAGGTCTGCACGTCGCTGATCGCGACGGTGCAGCCCGAACGGGTCGCCCAGTGGAAACCGGCTTCCTTCAACGCGTCCAGGGAGGCAGCAACCTGCACCTTGGGGTAGCGCTCGGCAAGGTCGTTGACGACAGCGGACAACGCCTTCTTGTCGATGTCGTAGTTGAGGAAGGGGTAGTCCTCCGGCAGCGTCTCGTTGAACAGCACTCGACCCAGGGTCGTGTCCAGCTCGAACGCCTTCAGGCGACCCATCTCGTCGGGCTCGACGCCCTCCGGGATCTCGTAACCGGCCGGCGGGACGTAGTCGAAGATCCGGATCTTGGCCAGTGAACCCAGCTTGATCTCGCCACGGTCGAACGCCATACGAGCCTCGGACGCGGACGAGAACGCGCGCAAGTGCTCGCCGTCCTCCAGCTTGGCCTCCCCGTCCTGTGCGGACAGGAAGTAGAGGCCGGTGATCATGTCCTGGCTGGGCATGGTCACCGGACGACCGTCGGCCGGCTTCAGGACGTTGTTGCTCGACAGCATCAGGATGCGCGCTTCGGCCTGGGCCTCAGCGGACAGCGGCACGTGGACCGCCATCTGGTCACCGTCGAAGTCGGCGTTGAAGGCGGTGCAGACCAGCGGGTGGATCTGGATGGCCTTGCCCTCGACCAGCTGCGGCTCGAAAGCCTGGATGCCGAGTCGGTGCAGCGTGGGCGCGCGGTTCAGCAGCACCGGGTGCTCGGTGATGACCTCTTCGAGGACATCCCACACCTCGGCGCGCTGACGCTCGACCATGCGCTTGGCCGACTTGATGTTCTGTGCCAGGTCGAGGTCGACCAGGCGCTTCATCACGAACGGCTTGAACAGCTCCAGGGCCATCTGCTTGGGCAGACCACACTGGTGCAGCTTCAGCTGCGGGCCGACGACGATGACCGAACGGCCCGAGTAGTCGACGCGCTTACCGAGCAGGTTCTGACGGAAGCGGCCCTGCTTGCCCTTGAGCATGTCGGACAGCGACTTCAGCGGACGGTTGCCCGGTCCGGTGACCGGACGGCCGCGACGGCCGTTGTCGAACAGCGAGTCGACAGCTTCCTGCAGCATGCGCTTCTCGTTGTTGACGATGATCTCGGGCGCGCCGAGGTCGAGCAGTCGCTTCAACCGGTTGTTGCGGTTGATGACCCGGCGGTAGAGGTCGTTCAGGTCGGAGGTCGCGAAGCGGCCACCGTCCAGCTGCACCATCGGACGCAGGTCCGGGGGATGACCGGAACGCAGTCCAGCACCATGCCGGTGGGGTGGTTCTTGGTCAGCAGGAACGCGGTGACGACACGCAGCCGCTTCAGGGCACGCGTCTTGCGCTGTCCCTTACCGGTGGCGATGGTCTCGCGCAGCGACGCGGCCTCGGCGTCGAGGTCGAAGGTCTGCAGACGCTTCTGCAGCGCCTCGGCGCCCATGCCACCCTCGAAGTAGAGACCGAAACGGTCACGCATCTCGCGGTAGAGCACCTCGTCGCCCTCGAGGTCCTGGACCTTGAGGTTCTTGAAGCGATCCCAGACCTGCTCCAAGCGCTCGATCTGCTGATCGGCGCGCTTGCGGATCTGGTTCATCTCGCGCTCGGCCGACTCGCGAACCTTGCGACGAGCATCCGCCTTGGCGCCTTCCTTCTCCAGCTCGGCCAGGTCGGCCTCGAGCTTGGCGGCGCGGGTGTTGACGGCGTTGTCGCGAGCGTTCTCGAGTTCCTTCTTCTCGACCTCGATCTGCGCCTCGAGCGAGGGCATGTCCTTATGACGCTGGTCGACGTCGACGGACGTGATCATGTATGCCGCGAAGTAGATGACCTTCTCCAGGTCCTTCGGGGCGAGGTCGAGCAGGTAACCGAGACGGCTCGGAACACCCTTGAAGTACCAGATGTGCGTCACCGGAGCGGCGAGCTCGATGTGGCCCATGCGCTCACGACGGACCGCCGAACGGGTCACCTCGACGCCACAGCGCTCACAGATGATGCCCTTGAAGCGGACTCGCTTGTACTTGCCGCAGTAGCACTCCCAGTCGCGGGTCGGACCGAAGATCTTCTCGCAGAAGAGTCCGTCCTTCTCCGGCTTCAGGGTGCGGTAGTTGATGGTTTCGGGCTTCTTCACCTCACCATGGCTCCACCCTCGGATGGATTCAGCGGTGGCGAGGCCGATGCGTAGTTCGTCGAAGAAGTTGACGTCCAGCACGTTGTGCCTTCCTTCTCGTGTCTAGCGAAAGTCTGAAATAGCTTGTGTTCTAAAGGGTTTGGTGAGGTATGCCGAGCCAGGCCCGGCATACCTCGCCGGTTGTCTGTCTCAGACTTCCTCGACCGAGCTGGGCTCACGCCGGCTCAGGTCGATGCCGAGTTCCTCCGCTGCGCGGAAGACCTCTTGGTCGGAATCGCGCAGGTCGATCAGGCTGCCGTCGCTGGAGAGCACCTCGACATTGAGGCACAGCGACTGCATTTCCTTGATCAGAACCTTGAACGACTCCGGAATGCCGGGCTCGGGGATGTTCTCGCCCTTGACGATGGCCTCGTAGACCTTCACGCGGCCGGTCACGTCGTCCGACTTGATGGTCAGCAACTCCTGCAGGGCGTAGGCGGCGCCATACGCCTCCAGTGCCCAGACCTCCATCTCACCGAAGCGCTGGCCACCGAACTGGGCCTTACCGCCGAGCGGCTGCTGGGTGATCATCGAGTAGGGACCCGTGGAGCGTGCGTGGATCTTGTCGTCGACCAGGTGGTGGAGCTTCAGGATGTACATGTAGCCCACCGACACCGGCTCCGGGAACGGCTCGCCGGAGCGGCCGTCGAAGAGCTGGGTCTTACCGGTGTGGTCCACCAGACGCACGCCGTCGCGCGTCGGCAACGTCGCGTCGAGCAGGCCGGTGACGACGTCCTCGGACGCACCGTCGAAGACCGGCGATGCGACGCGGGAGTTCGGCGGGGCTTCCTGAGCGTCCGGCGCGATCTGCTTGGCGAACTCGGGGTCACCCTCGATCTTCCAGCCGCGCGAGGCGGACCAGCCGAGGTGCAACTCCAGGATCTGGCCGAGGTTCATTCGACGCGGCACACCGTGCGGGTTGAGCACGACGTCGACCGGCGTGCCGTCCTCCAGGAACGGCATGTCCTCGACCGGCAGGATCTTGGAGATGACGCCCTTGTTGCCGTGACGACCGGCGAGCTTGTCTCCGTTGGTGATCTTGCGCTTGTTGGCGACATACACGCGAACCAGCTGGTTGACGCCCGGGGGAGCTCGTCGCCCTCTTCGCGATCGAAGACCTTGACGCCGATGACCGTGCCGGTCTCGCCGTGCGGGACCTTCATCGAGGTGTCGCGCACCTCGCGCGCCTTCTCACCGAAGATCGCGCGGAGCAGTCGCTCCTCCGGGGTCAGCTCGGTCTCACCCTTCGGGGTGACCTTGCCGACCAGCAGGTCGCCGTCGCGGACCTCGGCGCCGATGCGGATGATGCCGCGCTCGTCGAGGTCGGCCAGCACGTCCTCGCTGACATTGGGTATGTCGCGAGTGATCTCCTCCGGACCCAACTTGGTATCACGGGCGTCGATCTCGTGCTCTTCGATGTGAATCGAGGACAGCGTGTCGTCCTGCACCAAACGCTGGGACAGGATGATGGCGTCCTCGAAGTTGTGACCCTCCCAGGACATGAACGCCACGAGCAGGTTCTTACCGAGCGCGATCTCGCCACCATCGGTCGCGGGACCGTCGGCGATGACGCCACCGGCCTCCACGCGGGAGCCGTTCTCTACAACCACGCGGTGGTTGTAGCAGTTACCCGCATTGGAGCGGATGAACTTGCTGATCCGGTAGGTCGTCTGCGTGCCATCGTCGTTGAGGACGGTGACCAGCTCGGCGGAGACCTCGGTCACGACGCCGGCCTTCTCGGCACGAACGACGTCACCGGAGTCGAGCGCAGCACGATGCTCCATGCCGGTGCCGACCAGCGGCGCCTCGGCGCGCACCAACGGCACGGCCTGACGCTGCATGTTGGCGCCCATCAGCGCACGCGACGTGTCGTCGTGCTCCAGGAACGGGATGAGGGCAGTCGCCGCGGAGACCATCTGACGTGCGGAGACGTCCATGTAGTCGACCTCGTCGGCCGGAACGTCGCTCGCCTCGCCACCGCGGGTACGAACGAGCACCTGCTCCTCGGCGAACGTGTTGTCGTCGGTCAGCGCCGCGTTGGCCTGCGCGATGACGAAGTTGTCCTCTTCGTCCGCGGACAGGTAGTGGATCTCGTCGGTGACCTTGCCGCCCTTGACCTTGCGGTAGGGAGTCTCGATGAAACCGAACGTGTTGATCCGGCCGTAGGACGCCAGCGAACCGATCAGACCGATATTGGGACCTTCAGGGGTCTCGATCGGGCACATGCGGCCGTAGTGGCTCGGGTGGACGTCACGAACTTCCATGCCGGCGCGGTCACGGGACAGACCACCGGGGCCGAGCGCGTTCAGGCGACGCTTGTGCGTCAGCCCGGACAGCGGGTTGTTCTGGTCCATGAACTGCGACAGCTGACTGGTGCCGAAGAACTCCTTGATGGAGGCGACCACCGGGCGAATGTTGATCAGGGTCTGCGGCGTGATCGCCTCGACGTCCTGAGTCGTCATCCGCTCACGCACCACGCGCTCCATACGGGACAGACCCGTGCGGACCTGGTTCTGGATGAGCTCGCCGACGTTGCGGATGCGACGGTTGCCGAAGTGGTCGATGTCGTCGACCTCGACGCGCAGCTCCACCTCCTCGCCGTCACGGTGACCCTTGATGGTCTCCTGACCGGCGTGCAGGGCCACGAGGTACTTGATCGTCGCGACGATGTCGTCGACCGACAGGGTGCTGTTGTTGATCGAGGTCTCGAGACCGAGCTTCTTGTCGATCTTGTAGCGACCGACCTTGGCCAGGTCGTAGCGCTTGCCGTTGAAGTAGAGGTTGTCCAGGAGGTTCTGGGCGGCCTCACGGGTGGGCGGCTCGCCCGGACGCAGCTTGCGGTAGATGTCCAGCAGCGCCTCGTCCTGAGTGGCGGTGTGGTCCTTCTCCAGCGTCTGGCGGATCGACTCGTACTCGCCGAACTCCTCGAGGATCTGCGCCTCGGTCCAGCCCAGTGCCTTCAGCAGCACAGTGACCGACTGCTTGCGCTTGCGGTCGACGCGGACGCCGACCTGGTCGCGCTTGTCGATCTCGAACTCCAGCCAGGCACCGCGGCTGGGGATGATCTTGGTGGTGAAGATGTCCTTGTCGGACGTCTTGTCCAGCGAACGCTCGAAGTAGACGCCCGGGCTGCGGACGAGCTGCGAGACGACGACACGCTCGGTGCCGTTGATGATGAAGGTGCCGCGGTCGGTCATCAGCGGGAAGTCGCCCATGAAGACCGTCTGGCTCTTGATCTCACCGGTGGTGGAGTTCATGAACTCCGCGGTGACGAAGAGCGGCGCGGCATACGTCATGTCGCGCTCTTTGCACTCCTCGATGGAGTACTTGACTTCCTCGAACCGGTGGTCGCGGAAGGACAGGCTCATCGAGCCGGAGAAGTCTTCGATCGGAGAGATCTCCTCGAAGATGTCCTCCAGGCCGGACCGGTCTGGGACGTGCGTGTTGCCGGCGGCCTTGGCCTCGGCCACGCGGGCCTGCCAGCGCTCGTTGCCGAGCAGCCAGTCAAAGCTGTCGGTCTGCAAGGCCAACAGGTCGGGAACTTCCAGGGGCTCGCGAATTTTCGCGAACGACAGACGGCCAGAAGCCGTCTTTGCCGAGGAGAGGGATTGTGTCGCAGTGCGCGAGGCAGCCAAGGATGGATCCTTCCAAAGGCTTTCAAAGCGGGCGGTTCGAAGCGCGCTTCCGCGACCTGCGGCACCATCGGCGGCCGTCGCACACCGACCGTGAAGCACGGCGGCATGACGCTCAAGTTTTCAACGTTTCCGATACGAAATCGGGCACGCGGACAGAGCACGGTCAAAGGTGGGTTTGCTGGATACGGGCAGCGCAAAGCAACACACTACATGAGAAAGCCCCGCGTGTCCACACGCGGTAGCGATCGAACCTCGCAGGCCCCCAGCTAGACATCCGATGGTGAAGAGGGTGCACCCTCAGGCGGCTGCCGGTCAAGGGTTCGGGGACAGATGGCGTGTCGCGGTCGGCGGTGTCTCGTCCCGGCCTCGCCCCCGACATACGACGAGCACCACCGGACCCGGGGAGAATGGCGGGTCCGGCAGCGCTCGTCGGGTGTGTTGGGCCGATCGGCTCAGACGCCGGTCACCGACTTGATCCAGGAGCGGCTGGCCGTCAGGTTCGCGTAGTTGGACCCGGCGTGGATGTCGCTGCCCGGGTCGGCGACGTCGCCGGTCGAGCAGACGCCGACGACCTTGCCGCCGACGAAGAGCGGGCCGCCGGAGTCCCCGTGGTTGGACGCGCCGTCCGAACCCTTGACGTGGATCGCGTTGCCGCCATACGCGTCGGTGCTGGAGCCGACGATGTTGACCGTGGCTTTGTTCAGGTGTGTGGGCTGAGCGCCGCCCGCGGTCAGTCCGTAGCCCCAGATGACTCCCGTGCCGCCGGCCGGGGTGTAGGAGGAGGCCAACGGTGCATAACCGCTCAGCGACTTGGTCGAGGACAGGTGCACGAGCGCCACGTCGCCGTGGGAGGAGCCGGCCACCTGGTCGGCCGCCACGGGTGTGCCGGGGCTGGTCACCGAGTTGCTGAAGTAGACGTCCATCCACTGCGTGCCGTCGATGCAGTGCTGAGCGGTCAGGATCCACTGGGAGGAGATCGCCTCACCGGTGCAGCCGTAGGTGCCGCCGCTCTGCCCGAACACCAGCTGGACGATGTATGGCGAACTGCCGCTCGTTCCGCCGATGATGTGCGGGCTGACGGCGTCGCCGGTGACGGTGGTGGCCGACGCGGAAGCTGTGCCGGCTCCGGCGAGTGCCGCGGTGGCGGCGGTCGCAAGGGCCAGGCGGATGAGGCTGCGCATGTAGTGCCTTCTTCTGCAGATCGAATCGAACGGGGTATGCCGCCATAAACGTGAAAACGCTTGCGGCCCCGCAACTTTCGCCGCCTCCGAGGGCGTGCACAAGGGTGCGCGGATAACTCTTGCCAAAGCCGGAAGGGCGCTTGACCAAGTGTTTACATGCTCTTGGCCAAGCGCCCTTCTGTCGGTCGCGTGCGTTGTGTTGGGTACGGGTCAGCTGCCCCGGAGGACCTCCACGTGGTCGTGCTGTGCCACGTCTCGCGCCAGTGCCGCGAGGTGCCAGCGGGTGTCGCCGAAAGTGTGCTCGATCGCAGTGATGCGCGCCGTGTGATGCCCGACGACATACTCGGCCGTCATACCGATGCCGCCGTGCAGCTGGATCGCTTCCTGGCCGATGTGCCGACCGGACTGGCCGGCGACGATCTTGGCGCGGGAGGCGCTGGTGGCGTCATACGGATCGGCCGCGAGCGCCATACCGGTGTAGAGCACGGTGCTGCGGGCGAGCTCGAGCGAGACGTACATGTCGGCCGCACGCTGGGTGAGGGTTTGGAATGTCGCGAGCGGTACGCCGAACTGCTTGCGGGTCTTGAGGTATTCGACCGTCATCGGCAGTGCTGCGTCCATGGCGCCCACAGCTTCTGCAGTCACCGCCAGGATGCCGAGGTTCACCCCGGCCTGTATGGCGCGCGCCGCGTCGTCGATCGCACCCAGCGCCACCGCGGGAGTGTTGTCGAAACGCACGCGCATGCCCGACGCCTTCGCGCCACTGACCAGGAAGAGACCCGTCCGGTCCCCCACCCGCGCCGTCACGATGAGGTGATCGGCGGCGTCGGCATACGGGACCGGCTCCTTGGTGCCGGTGAGCGTCACGTCGCCGTCCGTGCCCGACGCGGTGACGTCATACGCCTCGAGGGACCAGGCCCGACCGGGCTCGGCGAAGGCCGGCACGATCAGCGAGCTGCCCTCGAGCAGGTCGGGCAGGAGCTTGGCCCGTTGCTCGTCGCTGCCGCCGAAAGCGATCAGCCCGGCGGCGGCCAGGGCGTCGGCGTATGCCGTCACGACACGCGCCTTGCCGAGCTCCATCGCGGCGAGCGCGACCTCGACGGTGGTTGCACCGGCTCCGCCGACGTCCTCGCCGAACGGCAGCGCGATCAGGCCCATCTCGGCGATCGCGGTCCAGACCGCCGGGTCGTGCGACCCGGGACCGACTGCGACATCGCCGTGCGCCTCGGCGGGAGCGTGCCGCGACGCCAGCTCGCGGACCGCGCCCTGCAGTGCCTTTTGTTCGTCGTCAAAGGTGAAATCCATTGTCCGGTCAGCCTTTCAGTCCGAGGATGCCCGAAGCGATGATGCTGCGCTGCACTTCGTTCGACCCGCCGTAGATCGACGCCTTGCGGAAGTTGAGATAGGTCGGCGTCGCGAGCGCCGTCCACGCCTCGAGGTCGGTGTCGTCCGGCTGCGACCACTGCAGGGACGCCGGGCCGGCGATGTCCGCACTGAACTCGAAGACGTCCTGCTGCAGCTGCGAACCGCGCAACTTCAGGATCGAGGACGCGGGCTCCGGCTTGTCGCCGTGCGAGTTGGCAGCGACCCGCAACACGGTCAGCTCCAGTGCCGCGAGTTGCGTCTCCAACTCGACGAAGCGCAGCGCGATCAGCGGCTCGTCCAGCAGCGTGCCGCGACCGGACTTGGTCGTGCCGGCGTGCTTCTTGGCGTCGCTGAGCGCCCTCTTGATGGTGCCGACGGGCGCCACTCCCACCCGCTCGTTGCCGAGGAGGAACTTGGCGATGGTCCAGCCCTTGCCTCGCTCGCCGATGATCTGGTCGGCCGGCACGCGGACGTTGTCGAAGAAGACCTCGTTGACCTCGTGGCCGCCGTCGATCAGCTGGATCGGCCGGACGCTGATGCCCGGTGTCAACATGTCGATGACCAGGAACGAGATGCCCATCTGCTTCTTGGGCGCATCGGGCTCGGTGCGCACGAGGGCGAAGATCCAATCGGCATACTGCCCGAGCGTGGTCCAGGTCTTCTGCCCGTTGACGACCCATTCGTCGCCGTCGAGGACCGCCTGGGTGCGCAGGCTGGCCAGGTCGGAGCCTGCGTCGGGCTCGGAGAATCCCTGGCACCACCAGATGTCGAGGTTCGCGGTCGCCGGCAGGAAGCGGTCCTTCTGCTCCTGCGAGCCGAACGTCGCGATGACCGGACCCACCATGTTGGCGTTGAAGGCGAGCGGCGGGGGACGCTTGCCGCCTGCATCTCCTGCAGGTAGAGGTGGCGTTGCAGTTGCGTCCAGTCCTGGCCGCCGGACTCGACCGGCCAGTGCGGGACGGCGAGACCGGCCTTGTTGAGCAAGCGCTGGGAGGTGCGCATGTCGTCGGGGTCCGGCTCACCACCGGCGGCCCAGCGTTCGCGAAGGTCGACCGGGATCTCGGTGGTGAAGAAGTCACGCATCCGCTGCTGGAAGGCAGCGTCCTCGTCGGACAGTTGCAGGCGCATGGCGAAGCGGCCCTTCCTGATCGGCAGTGTGCTACCTCACAGTAACCCAGGAGCTAAGCGCTTGCTTAGCGAGCCCGGATCGGTTCCGTGCGGGAGTCTCCCCAGTGTCGACATCGGTACGTCCGAGACGGCCTGACCCGAGCACTGCCCGACCCTGGGGAGACTTCGGTACACCGGCGACGACGTCGTGTTCGGATTCATGCCTCGTCACCGCAGTACCATCGCGACGAAAAGCACTGCCCATCAACCGAATTCGGAGACTTCGTGAGCACCTACGCATCCGACCCGATCCCGTCCGACCCGGGCGCTCTCGGCCTGCAACCGCATCCGGAGGGCGGGTGGTTCCGCGAGACCTGGCGCCATCCGCAGACGGTCGAAACGGCATACGGCACACGGGCTTTGGCAACCTCGGTCCTCTTCCTGCTGCAGCCGCAGGAGGTGTCTGCGTGGCACCGTGTGCGATCCTCGGAGCTGTGGATCTGGCAGGGCGGCGGGCCGGTCCGGCTCACGCTCGGCGGCACCGCCGATCAACCTGTCGAGGCCCACAGTGTGACCCTCGGCCCCGGCGGCCAGCACCTCGTGGCAGCCGATGAATGGCAGTCAGCCGCTCCCGCCGACCCCGAGCGCGCGACGCTCGTCGCGTGCATCGTCTCCCCCGGTTTCGACTTCGCCGACTTCAGCCTGCGGGACTGAGGCACGCGACGAGCCGCCCAGCACGGCAGACCGACGAACAACACCAGCGCCTGAGCGATCGACAGCAGCGCGGACAGGCCGGACCAGGGCAGCCGGTCACGGCTGCCGATCGCCTCACCGGCAGCGCCACGTGTCTGAGCAAAGAGCGCGTAGCCGGCGAGGAAGCCGATGACAGCGGACGCCGCCCGGTCCGGCGTGACGGCCGAACAACCAGCGGTAGCCCAGGTAGTTCGCCGCCATCCCGACGGCCATCGCCACGACCTTCCCGGCGGGCGCAAGCAGATCATGCGAAACGCTCGGTTGCGCGGCGTGGCCGCCGTGCAACACGCACCAGATGACGATCGACTGCACGATCAGCCCGGAGAACAAGGTAACTGTGACGAAGGGCAGGAACGTCTTGGTCGCGCCGGCATCCGACCGGAACACGACGAGTCGATTCGCCAGGTAGCTGAAGCACACCGTGATGCAGGTGGACAGCACGTTGGCCGCGAGCGCCGGCACGCCGAGGACGACGGCGAAGACCGAGAAGAGCGTGAGGTCCAGCAGTGTTGTGAAGACACCGACCCCGGCATACCGCAGGAATCGGGCGCGTTCAGCCGACAGGGGCACGGGTGCGCGCTCGCTCCACGACGTCGTCGGTATGACGCCCCGCCTGCCACTGCGCACATTCGGGAGGGCCGAGTCGCAGGTAGGCCAGGCGCGCGCTCTCCTTCCGTGCGTAGAGCAGGCCGTTGAGGATCAACCCGATGACCAGACACAGCACTGCGACGATCATCACGGATGCGGCAAGGAACGCCGTGGGAAAGCGGGGCACGTCACCATTCCCGGCGAAATGCCACACGACCGGGATGCCCAGAGCCAGTCCGACGAGCGCGAAGCACGTCGCCAGCACGCCATAGAGGAGCAGCGGGCGCTCGTGTTGCACCAGGCGACCGATCAGCTTCAAGATGCGGAACCCGTCGTGGTAGGTGCGCAGCTTGCTCTCGCTGCCTTCCGGTCGGTCCTTGAATCCGACCGGCACTTCGGCCTGCGGCACCCGCAGATTCATCGAGTGCACGCTCAGCTCCGTCTCGATCTCGAACTCCCGCGAGAGCGCAGGGAACGACTTGACGAATCGGCGGGAGAACACGCGGTAGCCCGACAGCATGTCGGTGATCGGCTCACCGAAGAGCGAGCCGACCAGGCGGTTGAACGCCTTGTTGCCGAGCTCATGACCGGGGCGGTAGGCGCTGACCTCGTTGTTGTCGACCCGGGTGCCGAGCACGTGGTCCAGGGGGCCGGCGATCAACGCGTCGATCAACTGCGGCGCCGCCGCGGCCTCATACGTGTCGTCCCCGTCGATCAGCAGGTAGATGTCGGCGTCGAGATCGGAGAAGGCCCGGCGTACGACATTGCCCTTGCCCTTGCGGCTCTCGGTCCGCACGATCGCGCCTGCCTCGCGGGCGACCTCGGCGGTCCGATCGGTGGAGTTGTTGTCATAGACGTACACCTCCATCTCCGGGACCGCGGCGCGCAGATCGGTAACGACCTTCGCAACGGCGGCCTCTTCGTTGAAACACGGCACGATCGCCACGATCGACGGAGCGGACATCTGAACCGGTCCCCTTTGTTGGATGCAGCATCTGCTCGCAGAGGGTGACACGGCAACAGATGTCAGCGGTGATCGTCCGACAAACAGTCGGTGTAGAGCAGGTGACGTCTACGGACGTGTCGCACCCGCCACCGACGGCATCGCCGTGTCCGTCAATTGGAAAGCCGATTCGACACCGTCGTCGCTGCCAGGGCATCCGCAAGCATCGACTGCCCGAACCATTCGGGTATGGCGCCACGGACCTCCGCGACGGCATCGATCTGCAGATCGTGGGCGCCGATTGCCTCGCGCCAGGTGCGGTCACCACGCCATATGGCGGTCAGCACTGGTAACGGTCCGATGATCGTTGCGCAGGGGTCGACGCCGGGGTCGTAATCGCAACAGTCCGGTACTCCGTGTGCGACGACCACCCACCACCGAGCGTTCCGTGGCGCGAGATCGGTGAAAACGACTGCGACACAGCTCGGTTCAGCCGGCCAGTGGGCGACCGGCAACGTGCGCTTGATATCCCACATCAGCAGTTGGGGGTCGAGATCCTCCGCCCCCAGGTCGGTGACCCACCGCAGCCCCCACACGCCGAGCGAGGTGACCACACTGTGGAGGTCGCGACCGCACTCGGTCAGCCCGTAACCCGCTCCCGTGCGCACGACGATGCCATGCCGCTCCAGCGTGCGCAGGCGCTTCGCCAGCAGCGCCGGGGACATGCGGGGCACACCACGCCGGATCTCATTGAAACGCCTACTGCCGAGCAGCAATTCGCGGACGACCAGCAAAGTCCAGCGTTCGTCGAGGATCTCCATGGCCTTTGCCAGCGGGCAGAACTGTCCGTATGTCGCCGTCACCGCACCGCCTCCTGCACGTTGCCCTACCTCCCATGGTGCGCCGGACCGGAGACGAGAGCCAGTACAGATTCGTAACTGGCGAGCAGCGCGTCCGCACGCGAATGCTGGAACGCAGTTTCGACCGATGTCTCGGCCGCTGCCGTCCGAAGGAGGAGCCATGTCCGTCACCTCATCTGCCCACACGTCTGCCGACGCCGTGCTGAAGCAGCGACACCGCACGATGTGGGCGAGCGGGAACTATCCGCGCATCGCCCGCGAACTAGTCGCCCCGCTCGGCCGCGAGCTGGTCACGGCCCTAGGGATCGGACCGGGAGATCGCGTGCTCGATGTCGCCGCCGGAACCGGGAACGCGAGTGTGCCTGCTGCCCTGACGGGTGCCGATGTCACCGCATCCGATCTCACACCCGAGCTGCTCGACGCCGGACGGGCCGGCGCGCCTGACGCCCGGGTGACGTGGGATGTCGCCGATGCCGAGGCGCTTCCTTACGCCGATGGGTCCTTCCACATCGTCATGTCGTGCATCGGAGTGATGTTCGCGCCGCACCACCAGCAGGCAGCCGGCGAGATGGCGCGGGTATGCCGGCCCGGTGGCCGGATCGGAGTGCTGTCCTGGACTCCCGACGGCACCATCGGCCAGCTCTTCGCGGCCATGCGGGACTTCATGCCGCCACCACCGCCGGGTGCTGCCCCACCGCCACTGTGGGGAGACGAGCAGCATGTGCGCGAACTGTTCGACGGTGTCTTGGAGCAGGTCACCGCGCAGCGCCACGTGCTCCCGGTGTCGTTCTTCTCCGACGCAGCCGCCTTCTGCGACTACTTCCACCACTACTACGGACCCTCCGTGTCGACCTACCGGCTGCACGCGGATGAGCCCGACCGCATCCAGGCCCTCAACTCGGCAGTGACGGAGGTGGCCGAGCGCGCAAACACCGCCACCGATGGCGGCTTCACGATGGACTGGGGATTTCTCCTCGTCACCGGCTATCGAGTATGACGCTGCGCCAACTTCAAAGGAGCCCCGATCCGCAATGGATCGGGGCTCCTTCAGGAGTGCAGTTGAGCGTCAGCTCACTTGACCTCGACGGACGCGCCGGCGCCCTCGAGCTGCTCCTTGGCCTTGTCGGCGGCAGCCTTGTCGACGTTCTCCAGGACGGGCTTGGGGGCGCCGTCCACGAGGTCCTTGGCTTCCTTCAGGCCGAGGGAGGTCAGCGCGCGGACCTCCTTGATGACCTGGATCTTCTTGTCGCCGGCAGCGGTGAGGATGACGTCGAACTCGGTCTTCTCCTCGGCAGCCTCGGCGGCGCCGCCAGCGGCACCACCGGCAGCGGCAACGGCGACCGGAGCAGCAGCGGTGACGTTGAAGGTGTCCTCGAACTCCTTGACGAACTCGCTGAGCTCGATCAGGGTCATCTCCTTGAACTGGTCAAGGAGCTCTGTGGTGCTGAGCTTTGCCATGTTTGGCAACCTTTCGTTGTTTCTACGACCGGGGGTCGTATGCCGTGAGTGGCGTTGTCTTCTAAAAGATTCGAGCTTGATGCGCCGTATGGCGATCAGCTCTCGTCGCCACCCTCGGCGACGTCAGTGGCAGCCTCGGCCGGAGCCTCGGCAATCTCTTCGGCTGCCGGGGTCTCGGCGGGGGCGTCGGTGGCAACCGGGCCCTCGGTCTCGACCTTGGCCCGCAGTGCGTCGACGACCCGAGCGGTCTGCGACAGCGGCGCGGCGAAGAGGTAGACCGCCTGGCTGAGCGACGCGTTCATGGCGCCGGCCAGCTTGGCGAGCAGGGTCTCGCGAGACTCGAGGCTCGCGAGCTTGGTGATCTCTTCCGATGACAGGGCCTTGCCGTCCAGCACGCCGCCCTTGATCACCAGCAGAGGGTTCGCCTTGGCGAAGTCACTCAGACCCTTGGCAACCTGAACCGGGTCGCCGGTGATGAAGGCGATCGCCGAGGGACCCTGCAGGTCCCCGTCGAATGCCGTCACACCAGCCGCCTCGGCGGCGCGCTTGGTCAGCGTGTTCTTCACCACGGTGTAGGTCGCGTGCTCACGGATGGAGCTGCGCAGCTCGGTGAGCTGAGCCACGGACAAGCCGCGGTACTCCGTCAGCACGGCCGCACCCGAGTCACGGAACTTGTCCGTGAGCTCGGCGATGGCTGCCGACTTGTCGGACTTGGCCATGCGGACCTCCTTCATTGGTGGATGTTCGTCCCGATGGTCACCCATTGGTGGATGTCCGTCGCGGGTCTTCCGAAGGTCCACCGCGCGGAGTCCGACATACGAAAAAGAGCCCCGGCGCAGATGCCCGGGGCTCACAAGTGATCGGTCGCCATACGAGATGTATGGCGTGATCGTGCTGCCTGGTTCACCTGCGCTGGTCGCCCGCTCGTACGGCGGAACCTTCGGTCAGATGCTGGGCACCTGAACAACCGGCGGTCTTCGGTGGGCCAAGAGTACGGTTCCAGGCGACCGGCGAGCAAATCGGCGCTTCGCGCATAACAAGACCAACCCCTCGGCGCGTCTTGGTGGTAGCAGGATTCACCACCACGGGAGGACCACCATGAGCATCGATCTGGAGGAGCAGCTGCGCCAGGCCTATGGGCAGTTGCCGGATGGGGACGGCAACCGCGGCGACGTGCTCGCCCGCTCCCGCCATACGGCGGTCAAGCTACGTCGTCGCCGTACGGCGGGCGTGTGCGCCGGCGCCCTCGCCGCCACGCTCGTAATGGGGACCGCTGCAATCGCAGGATCCAACCTGGCGTCGGCGGGCCAGAAGACCACACTTCGGCCGGCCACGGCCAGCCACACCGCGAGCCCCCGCCGGCCGTATTGCAGCCGGTGCCCACCACAACGCAGGAACCGATGCCCACGGAAGCCACGGACAAGCCACTCGCCGGGCTGTCCGGCAAGTTGTTGCCGCACGGCAGCCAGCTCCCGGCCGGCTTGACCTATCGCGGGGCCTACTCGTACGACTACAAGAAGACCTGGCCCACGTCCTTGGCTGACGGCTACGAGAATGCCGTCCCGGTGACGGGTCTGATCGGAGCCGACCAGAGCTTGAACGGACCGACGAACGCTCAGATCAGGGCGGCATACGGGACCGTGTCGGGCGTGACCGATATGGCCGCGAACTCCCACGCTGATACCGATCCGCGGTTCAAGTCGGTCATGTCCACGATCGTGCGGTTCCGCACACCTACGTTCGCGCAGTCCGCGATCGCCAAGGCGCAGCGCAAGCAAGGTGGGATGTATTGGATCAGGCCGACGTTGACCCGTGCGAACGTCGCATGGTCCGGCGTGACCGGCGTGACCGGAGATCACGGCGTCTACACCTTCGCGACCGGGGTGGGACCGCAGGACTACGTGGCCTACCAGGTCGTCGGCGAGTACATCGTCTCCGCGGATTCGCAATCGGCGGCGTCCGCAGAGCAGGCCGTGACCGACATGGTCGGCAACCTCAGGACCGCCGGGCTGCTGCCATGACACGGGCCAGGGGAACGGACGACGAGTTCGAGCAATTCGTCGACCGCGAATATGACCGGTTGCGCCGGATCGCGATTTCCCTGACGGGCAACCAGCACGACGCCGAGGATCTGTTGCAGGACAGTTTGGCCAAGCTGCTGGTCCATTGGGGCAAGGTCGCAGCCACGGCGTCACCGACCCGCTACGCGCACCGGACGATCGTCAACACGTTCCTGTCCGGCAAGCGCCGTCGGTGGTCAACAGAGGTCGTGTCCACCGAGATGGTTGACCGGCGCGTCGAATCCGCCGATCCCACAGCGCAGTTCGTGCAGCGTCACGACCTGCTCGCTGAGGTGCTCCTGCTCCCTCCGAGCCAACGCGTCGTGATCGTGCTGCGCTACCTGGAGGACCTTTCGGTCCCGGAGGTCGCCGGCATCCTCGGCAAGCGGGAGGGCGCGGTCCGTGCCACCTGCCACCGCGCCCTGGACAATCTGCGAAGGAAGCCGGACAACCTGCAGATCGCTACCGGCAGGGCAGCGCACGCCGGCCTGGTGACCGGCGAACCGGGGTGACCGAGGGCCGTGTCTAACAGGGCGCCGGCCCTATGCGTCCACCCGATCGGTCGGACGTCATACGCCACCTGAGCTCGAATCCCCACTAATCTCAAAAGAGTTCACGCGCGCCGCGCTCGCGTGAGTCTCTGCGGCGCGCAGCCCGGTGCGAATGTGTTCCATAACACTCGCTTAGTATGTCGATAACTCCCCTGGTTCTTTTTGAAAGGTCGACATGTCTCGTCGTCGCGCGTCTCTCATTGCTGCAACCGCTCTCGCAGGAAGCCTCGTGCTGGCCTCCTGCAACGCCAACTCCCACGGCGCCTCGTCGACCGGCTCCGCGAGCGGCGGTCACGGTGCCACCGCCGCGGCGAAGAAGGGCGGCACGCTCTACGAATACTCCTCGAGCAAGGAGATCCACTTCGATCCGGCCAAGAGCCAGAACCTCGGCACCAGCTCGATCCACCTGATCGTGCGCGGGCTCACGTCCTGGCAGACCTCCCCGACCGGAGACACGAAACTGGTCCCTGACCTTGCGACCACGACCGGCACGGCATCCGACGGCGGCAAGACGTGGACGTTCAAGCTGAAGGCCGGTCAGAAGTATGCCGATGGCAGCACGATCACCGCGCAGGACATCAAGTTCGGCATCGAGCGCAGCTTCGACCCGCAGCTGCAGGGCGGCCTGAGCTACCACAAGGCGCTGCTCGTCGGCGGCGAGAAATACCAGGGGCCGGCCAAGGGCAAGCAGCTCGACTCCATCCAGACTCCCGACAAGACCACGATCGTCTTCCACCTGGTGCGCCCGTTCGCCGACTGGGGCTGGGTCGCGTCGATGCCGGCGTTCGCTCCGATACCCGCGACGGCAGGGATGGGCATCCCGAAGTACGACCACACTCCGCCCTCCTCCGGCCCGTACCAGGTCGCGTCATACACGGTGGGTTCGACGGTCACCCTGAAGCGAAACCCCAACTGGCAGAAGAGTTCTGACACCGTGCGCAGTGCAGCGCCGGAGAGCATCGTCTACGAGATGGGCCTGGACCCCGACACGCTGGCCCAGCGGATGGTGGACGACCAGGGCGATGACAAGAACGGCGCCGGCGTGGGCGTGACCGCCGCGATTGTGCCGAAGATCAATGCCGACCCGTCAGTCAAGGCACGCACGACCGTCTCGCCGTCCGGCGCCGCCGAGTTCCTCGTGCTCAACACCAGCCGGCCGGGCCTGAAGGACCTCAACGTCCGCAAGGCCCTCGAGTATGCGATCAACAAGAAGTCACTGCAGACCATCGCCGGTGGCCCCACGTATGCCGGCTCGATCGCCACCACGCTGATCCCGCCGGGCGTCCAGGGCTACCACAAATACGACCTCTACCAGGCTCCCGACACCGGTGACGTCGCCAAGGCGAAGCAACTGCTGGGCAACGTCAAGGTGCCGACACTGAACCTTGTCTACGACTCGACCACCCCTGAGCTGGCCAAGCAGGCGGCGTCGGTCAAGGCTGACCTGAAGAAGATCGGCATCAACGTCAAGACCACGCCGCAGGACAGCGACACCTGGTCCGCGACGGTCTCGCAGAGCAACAACTTCGACCTGGCCATCTCTGGCTGGCAGGCCGACTACCCCGGCGCATACGCCCAGCTGCAGCCGGTCTTCGCGTCCAACCAGGTCGGCGGCGGCAACTACAACCTGTCCAAGTTCAAGGACCCGGCGGTCGATGCAGCGATCGACAAGGCGACTGCCATCACCGACCCGGCCAAGGCCGACGCGGCCTGGGCAGCGCTCGACAAGCAGATCCTGCAGCAGGCGCCGGTCGTGCCGCTCTACTACTCGCACCAGGCCTACCTCAACGGCAGCAACGTCACCGGCACCTACATCCCGACCTTCCCCACGTACCCGAACGTGTTGGTCCAGGGTCTGAAGAAGTGACGACGGCGGTTGCGCGCAGCCGCTCGCCGATAGCAGTCGCCATCCGCCGGACCATGCGGTCCGGCGGTGGCCGGCTCGGGGCGGCCGCTCTGCTGGCGGTGCTCCTCGCCGGTTTCTGCGCTCCGCTGCTGACCGCTCTGGAGGGGCAGAATCCGAGCGACTTCAATGGTGACCTGGTCGATGGCAACAACGGCGGCAATCCCTACGGCAGCTTCGGCGGGGTGAGCGGGAGCCACTGGTTCGGTGTCGAGCCGGGCACCGGCCGGGACCTGTTCGCGCTGGTCGTCTACGGACTGCGCACTACGATCCTGATCGCACTGGCAGCCACGATCGTCTCGGTGGTCATCGGCGCTGCCGTCGGTATGGCGATGGGCTATCTCGGCGGCTGGTTCGAGGCTGTCCTCGGCAGGTTCGTCGACTTCATGTTCGGCTTTCCCACGTTGCTCTTCCTGATCGCGTTGCAGTTGATCGTGCCGGCCGACATCCCGAAGCCGGTCGTGCTCGCCGTCGTACTCGCAGCGTTCGGCTGGGTGGGCACGGCCCGACTGATCCACACACAGACCAAGCAGTTGGCAGCGCGTGAATTCATTGACGCCGCAAAGGCTTCCGGGACTCCGTTGCGCCGAGTCTTCGGCGGGGAACTGCTGCCCAACCTCGTCGGCACGCTTGCCGTTGTCGTGGCCCTCAGCTTCCCCGCGACGGTGGCGGTGTCTGCGGGCCTGAGCTTCCTGGGCGTCGGCATCGGAGCCGACACCCCGGACCTCGGTGTCCTCATCGGCTCGTCGATCACCTGGACCTACACCGGTGCCGATGCCGGCTACCTGATCTTCCCGTCGATCGTGTTGCTGCTCATCGTGCTGGGCGCCACCCTGCTCGGGGACGCGCTGCGCGATGCGTTCGACGTCCGCACCGAGGAGAACGCCCGATGACCTCCTACGTCGCTCGGCGGCTGCTGGTCTCGCTGCTGGTGCTGCTCGCGATCTCCTTCTGCGTCTTCATGCTCTTCTACAGCGGGCCGTCCGACCCCGCGCGCGTAATGTGCGGAAAGCCTTGCCAACCGGAACGACTCACCCAGGTGAAGCAGTTCATGGGCACCGACGACAACGCCTTCGTGCAGTGGCTGGACTTCCTCAAGGGGCTGTTCGTCGGTCGGACCTATGGCACCGGCGCCGAAGCCGCACACTGCGCCGCGCCATGTTTCGGTTTCTCCTTCGACCAACGTCAGTCGGTCACCAACCTGATCTGGTCACGCCTGCCGGTCACCGCGTCGATCGCCCTCGGCGGTGCGGCTGTCTCCCTGCTCGTCGGTATGACGCTCGGCCCGCTCGCCGCGATCTTCCGCGGCCGCTGGCCGGACGCGCTGGTCCGGGGCGGATCGTTGTTCCTGGTCGCGACCCCGGCATACCTGTTGGGGCTGTTGGGAATCCTGCTCTTCGGATTCCAATTCAACGTCGTCCCGGTGTCCGGCTACGTTCCGTTGACCCAGAGTCCGGTTGACTGGGCGTGGCACCTGGTCCTGCCGTGGTGCGTCATCGGGTTGATCAACGCCGCCGGCTACGCGCGGTTCGCACGCAACCAGATGCTCGACGAGCTCGGCTCCGACCATCTGCTCGCCCAACGAGCGACAGGTGCACCGAAGCGGACCGTCCGCCGCGCCGCACGACGCGGGGTGTGGGTGCCGATCACCACCCTCTTCGGACTCGACCTGGCGATGTTGCTCAGCGGCTCGATCTTCACCGAGCGCGTCTTCAGCATGCACGGTATCGGCGACCTGTTGATCGGCGGTGTCTCGTCGCACGATCTCGGGATCGTCGTGGGCACAGCGCTTTTCGGCGCCGCGCTGATCATCATCGGCAACCTGATCGTTGACGTCGTGCAGGGTTCGATCGATCCGCGGGTGCGTCGTGGCTGAGCCGAAGACGCCGATTGCCGGCCTCCGGCCGGACGCTGAGCCAGCATTGAGCCTGCGCGATTTGCGGGTCACCTTTCGGGGCAGCTCCGGACCCGTACCCGCCGTCAACGGCGTCTCGCTCGACGCATACCCCGGCCAAGTGCTCGCGATCGTCGGCGAGTCCGGCTCGGGCAAGTCCGCGACGGCGCTCGCCTCGATCGGTCTGCTACCCGACTCCGCCACGGTCGACGGCAGCGTCCTGATCAACGGAACCGATCTCAACGCGATGCCCGAGAAGCAGCGAGTTCCGTTGCGGGGCAGCAGCATTGCGATGGTGTTCCAGGATGCGCTGGCTGCCCTGAATCCTTACCGGACCATCGGGCGGCAGATCGGTGACGCATACCGGATGCACCATGACGTCGATCGATCGACAGCCCGCGAACGCGCTGTCGAGGTCCTCGGCCGGGTCGGCATTCGCGAACCCGAGCGGCGGGTCCACGATTACCCGCACGAGTTCAGCGGCGGCATGCGGCAGCGCGCGATGATCGCGATGGCCATCGTGAACGAGCCGGCAATCCTGATCGCGGACGAACCGACCACGGCTCTCGACGTGACAGTGCAACGACAGGTACTCGACCTGCTCACCGGGCTCACCGACGACCTGGGTATGGCGCTGGTCCTCATCACCCACGACCTCGGCGTTGTCGCCGAGACAGCAGACCAGATCGCCGTCATGTATGGCGGCCGGATCGTCGAATCCGGAAGCGTGCTGGACATTTTCGATCGTCCCGCACATCCCTACACACGCGCCCTGCTCAGGGCGACGCCGAACCTGGAGTCCCCGGGCAGGCTTGCCGCCATACCCGGTCTGCCCGCGTCGGGCACCAACCTGCCCGCCGGCTGCCCCTTCCATCCCCGCTGCGCGTTCGCTGCCGAAGTGGGCGAGACATGCCGCACCGAGCGGCCGTCGCTGGAGACCCGTCCGGGCACATCAGGGCATCGCGCGGCGTGCCACTACACCGCGGAGAAGGAGTTGCCCCATGACTGAGCCGCTGCTCAGCCTGGCGAACGTCAGCAAAACGTTCCGGGGCCGCTCGGCCTTTCGGCCAGCCGCGGAAACACATGCGGTGCAAGACGTTTCGCTGGAGGTCGCCCCTGGTGAAACGGTCGCGCTCGTCGGTGAATCAGGGTCGGGCAAGTCCACCTTGTCGCGCCTCGCGCTGCGGCTGACGGACGTGACGTCCGGACGCATCATCTTCGACGGCAATGACGTGACCCGAGTCCGCGGCCGCGGGTTGCGCACGCTGCGCCGCGAGCTGAGCGTGGTCTTCCAGGACCCCTACACCTCCCTCAATCCGCGGCAGACCGTCGCGCGCATCGTCTCCGGACCGCTACGCAACCACGGCCTGCCGCGCGACCAGAAGACACTGATCGACCTCATCACGTCGGTGGGTCTCGAACCGGAGCACCTGGACCGCTACCCACACCAGTTCTCCGGTGGGCAACGACAGCGGATCGGCATCGCACGAGCCCTCGCCACGCAACCGCGGATGATCATCGCCGACGAACCGGTGTCGGCGCTCGACGTGTCGATCCGCGCGCAGATCCTCAATCTGCTCGGCGACCTGCGCGACGAGCGAGGGCTGGCGCTGCTTGTCGTGTCACATGACCTGGCGGTCGTGCGCGGCATCGCCGACCGTGTCGCCGTCATGCAGAACGGACGGCTGGTCGAGTCCGGTCCGGTCGAGCAGATCTATGCCGACCCGAAGGACCCCTACACCCGGTCGCTGCTGGCTGCCGTGCCCGTGCCGGACCCGCACCGCCGGTCCCGCCCACTGCCCACATCCACCTGACCCACCTCATCCCACCTGACCGCACCCATGCCGAGTGACGGCTTCTTCGCCGAGTGACGGTCCGATCCGGCCGTCACTCGGCGAGAGAGCCGTCACTCGCGAAGGGGGTGCCTGCCCATAGGGTCGTCCCGTGGAGCCACTCATCCGTGAACTGACCGATGCCGACCGCGAGGCCAATCATCGGCTCGGCGCCGAAGCGTTCGGCTACGCCCCGGATGGGCAACCGAGCTCGCTGCCACCGGTGGGCGGTGCGGTCCTCGGCGCCTTCGTCGGCGACGAACTCACCGCCAAGATCCGAGCGCGCGACGACGAGATCCCTCTTCCGGGCAGCCGGACATTGGCTATGTTCGGGGTGGAAGGCGTCGCAGTGGCTCCCGAGGCTCGCGGTCGTGGGCTGCTGTCACCGCTCTTCCGCGCCGGATTCGATCGGGCACGGCGAGTCGGCCAGCCGATCAGCATTCTCTTCCCGACCGCCGCGGGCATCTACCGGCGCTTCGGCTACGAGGTCGTCGGCAGCCTCGAGCAACGCGAGATCCCGATGTCCGCTCTGGCCAAAATCAAAGCACCGGAACGCATTTCACTGCGGCGCGCCTCAGCCGCAGACCTCGACGCGATCCGTCTGCTGTATGCCGCCTGGGCCGCCGAGCGCTTGGGACCGCTCACCCGCATCCGCCCGTCGGCGCCGATCCTTTCCGCCGACTACCTCGGTTCGCCTGCTGCGGTGACGCTGGCCATCGACCAGTCCGGAAAGCTCGTCGGCAGCGTGCGTTGGACGCGCGGGACCGGTTACGACCCAGAGACATCGGTCATCGAGGTCGAGGACCTCATCGGCCTCACGCCCGACGCCAGCCGAGCGATGTGGCGCTTCCTCGGGACGTTCGACTCCGTCAGTAGTCGTGTCAACGTCGAACTCCCCTCTGGCGACGAGTCACTCACCGCACTGCCCGCCGAGCCCGCGCCTCCGGCGAAGGAACACCGCTACATGTTGGCGCTGCTCGACATACCTGCCGCGCTCGCTGCTCGTCGTGGTGTGCCAGGACTCACTGCGCAGCTTCCGTTCAAGGTCACCGGCGGTTTCGCCGACGGCGTCGACGGGCAGTACGTCTTGAAAGCCGCGAGCGGCGAATTGCATTGCAGCCGAACCGATTCCGGCGTTGGCCCGACGTTCCACGCTCGCGGCATCGCCGCCCTGTATGGCGGAGCACAGCGCTGCGCCGGGTTGCGCGCCGGTGGCATGCTCAACGGCCCGACGGACACGGACCCGGTGTGGGACTCACTGTTCAACGTCCCCACCCACGTCCGCGACTACTTCTGAGCACCGCACCCATGCCGAGTGACGGCTTCTTCGCCGAGAGAGCCGTCACTCGGCATAAGTGGGAGTGGGTGCTTCGGTCTCGGCAGGGTCAGGCCGGCGTGGAGTTCGCCGGCGCTGTGATTGTGATGGCCGGACCCCAGTCGGTGTAGTGCATCTGCGAGGTGCTGGTGCCGCCGGCCAGCACCTCCGTGCTTTGCGGCAGCCCGCTGGTGGAGATGACTTCGACGATGTCCTCATCCTTCGGGGATGAGTTGACGAGCTTGCCGAGACCGAGTCGGGCCGACTCGTCCGCCACCATTGCCGCCGTCAGGTGCGTCCGGTAGGTCACCGCGGAAGTGGTCACCGAGGTGACCTTCCAGGTGACTCCGGTCAGACCGACGGTCTGCCCGTTCATGCTCTGGCTCATGGTCGCGAGCAGCGGCGCGAATTGCTTGGACAGCGAGTCGGTGCCGTCCGGCCGGATCGCCAACCAGCCGGACTGTTGCGACGGAACGTTGAGGTAGAGCACCCCACCGACATACACGAGATTGACCTTCTCGCCGGCAATCTGCTCGGTCAGCTTCGTCGCTGCCTTGCCGTCCGTGCCGTACGAGACGACACCCGCCGCGACCTGGGTCGCCTGGGCACCCGCGGTATGGGTGATGTGCGCGGACTTTCCGCGCACGGCCTGCTGCGTCTGCTTCTCGAGTTGGGTGCCTGACACGCTGTCGCCGACCTTCGCGGCCAGCCGGATCGCCGGCATGGCCGTTGCCGTCACCCGAGTCGACGGTGACGTTGACGGCACGCTGGACGGGCTGCTCGCATCGGTGCTGCTCGACGACGCGGCCGTGGCCGGAACCTTCGACGCCGTGGTGTTCGAGACGGCGCTGGTGCTGGTGCTACACCCGGCCAGCGGCAACGCCACCAGGCTTGCTGCGCTCGCGAAGACAACTGCCGATTTCATCCCCCACATTTTCATGGCGTGATCATAGGCCTCAGCACATCCGAGGAGATCAGGGAATCGCTGAATACGCACGCGGCGCAAGGTGATCCGCCATACGAAAGCGGCCGTCGCCCCGTGAGGGACGACGGCCGCTTCAGGCGTGCGAAGGACGACGATCAGGCGTCGACGTCCTCGCCCAGCAGGTTGCGCGTGATGGAAGCGTCGAGCGGGATGCCCGGGCCCATCGTGGTCGACATCGTCGCCTTGGAGATGTAGCGACCCTTGGAGGCCGACGGCTTCAGACGCAGGATCTCGTCAAGCGCCGCACCGTAGTTCTCGACCAGGGCCTTCTCGTCGAAGGAGACCTTGCCGATGATGAAGTGCAGGTTGGAGTGCTTGTCTACGCGGAACTCGATCTTGCCGCCCTTGATGTCAGTGACAGCCTTGGCGACGTCCATCGTCACGGTGCCGGTCTTCGGGTTCGGCATCAGGCCACGCGGACCCAGGACCTTACCGAGACGACCGACCTTGCCCATGAGGTCCGGGGTGGCGACAACGGCGTCGAAGTCGGTCCAGCCGCCGGCGACCTTGGCCAGCAGGTCGTCCGAGCCGACGAAGTCCGCACCCGCGGCCTCGGCTGCAGCAGCCTTGTCACCGTTGGCGAAGACCAGCACGCGGGCGGTCTTACCGGTGCCGTGCGGCAGGTTGACGGTGCCGCGCACCATCTGGTCCGCCTTACGCGGGTCGACACCGAGGCGGAAGGCCACCTCGACGGTCGAGTCGTACTTCGTCTTCGCGCCGGACTTGGCCAGACGAACCGCGTCGAGCGGTGCGTAGAGCGCGTCCTTGTCGATCTGCTCCGCTGCTGAGCGGTAGCTCTTGCTGTGCTTCATGTGTTGCTCTCTTTCGAAAGTTGTGGTTGTGCGGGCCGAAGCAGGCCCAACCACGAATTTGTTTGTGTATGACGGGGTTTCGATACGGGCTCGCCTAGCGGCTCGCCCTACTCAACCCGCTTGCTGCGTCAGAGCTCGGTCTGGATACCCATCGAGCGCGCCGTGCCGGCGATGATGCGCGAGGCCATGTCCAGGTCGTTGGCGTTCAGGTCAGCCATCTTCTCCTGGGCGATCTCACGGACCTGGTCCTTGGTCAGCTTGCCGACCTTGTCCTTGTGCGGCTCGCCGGAACCCTTGGCCACGCCTGCAGCCTTCTTGATCAGCTCAGCGGCCGGCGGGGTCTTGGTGATGAAGGTGAACGAGCGGTCTTCGTAGACCGTGATCTCCACCGGGATGACGTTGCCGCGCTTGTCCGCCGTGGCATCGTTGTACGCCTTGACGAACTCCATGATGTTGACGCCGTGCTGACCCAGCGCGGGGCCGACGGGCGGTGCGGGAGTGGCCTGACCGGCCTGGATCTGCAGCTTGATGAAGCCGGAGACCTTCTTCTTCGGGGGCATGCTGTATTCCTCTTCGTGGGCCTACGCCATGGGCGATGACCCGGTTGCAGTTACCCCCGGATCTGTCCGGGCGGGCGTGAAGTGCTGTCGTGCGTCAGATCTTGGCGACCTGGCTGAACGACAGCTCGACCGGAGTCTCCCGGCCGAAGATGGACACGAGCACCTTGAGCTTCTGGGTGTCGGTATTGATCTCGGAGATCGAGGCGGGCAGCGTCTCGAACGGGCCCTCCATGACGGTGACGGACTCGCCGACCTCGAAGTCGACCTCCGCGCCAGTCGATGCCCTGCCGGGCTTGCCGCCGCCGGAGGGGGCAGTCGCGCCGGAGCCCGACTCGTCGGCCGGGTCCTCGAAGACCGGGTTGAGCATGGTGACGACCTCGTCGACCGACAACGGCGACGGCTGGTGGGCGTTACCCACGAAACCGGTCACACCAGGGGTATGCCGCACCGCACCCCAGGACTCGTCGGTCAGGTCCATGCGCACCAGCACGTATCCGGGCATCCGCACGCGGGTGCCGGTCTTGCGCTGGGAGTTCTTGATCTCGGTGAACTCCTCCATCGGAACCTCGACCTGGAAGATGTAGTCCTCCATGTTGAGGCTCGTCATACGCGTCTCGAGGTTGGCCTTCACGCGCTTCTCGTAGCCGGCGTAGGAGTGCACGACATACCACTCACCGAACTGGATCTTCAGGTCGGCGATGTAGGCGGCGCGCTGCTCCTCCGCGCTGAGCACGGGGCCTTCGTCATCGGCGGACGCGCCCTCGGCGGACTCGTCGCTCGCGACGTCCTCGCCCAGGTCGGCGGCCTCGCCGGCAACCTCGGCCTCTGCCTCTTCGTCGCCCTCGGCGCCGTCGACGGTCTCCTCGTCACGCTCTGCATCCGCTTCCGCCGCGGCATCGCCGTCGGCTTCGGCGATCTCGGCGTCGATCTGCGGGTCATCGGCGACCTCGTCGGCATCGGCGTCGAACTCTTCGCCGGTGTCCTCGGTGTCGGTCTCGGTCCGGTGGATCGCGTCCAGCTCGGCCGGGTCCTCGGGGTCGGCGCCCTCGCTGGCCGCGGCCAGCGCCTGATCGGTGTCACTGTCACCGTCAGCGACGTCCAGGTCGTCCTCGATCGTCTCGCGCAGGTCGTCGGCCGGCGCGTCGGACTCACCCTCGCGGGCGATGTCGAGAGCCTCGGAATCCTGTGAGTCCTCGGCGCTCAGGTCGGCGTCCCACGCCGTGTCCTCGGCGCGGGTCGCATCCAGCTCCGCGGTCTCCTGCGGGTCCAGCTCGCCAGTCATTGCCCTGCTTTCCGTAAAGTCCGTGTCGTACCGGATGCCATGTATGACGCCGTGCGTCATACGCCTCAGGCGAAGACCCAGTCGACGAGGTGCACCAGCAGCTGGTCCGCGCCGACGACGAAGGCCATCAAGATCGCCAGGAAGACGACCAGCGCGATGGTGTAGCTCCTCAGCTCATCACGGCTAGGTCGCACCACCTTGCGCAGCTCATCGATGACCTGCCGGATGAACAGCACAATCTGGCCGAGAAAACCGCCCTTGGGCTTCTCGTCGGCGGAGCCGCGGGTCGAGGCGGTGCTCGTGCTCACGGTGACTCCTGACTTGTCGTTTACTGCTGGATCTGTCGTGCAGGGCACGAGGGACTTGAACCCCCAACCCCCGGTTTTGGAGACCGGTGCTCTGCCAATTGAGCTAGTGCCCTCCGAGCTTCAGGCCGCGTCGCACGCCACGTTTCGGGCATGCCACATCAGCTTGAGATTGATCGGTGGATCAAGCATACGGGTTGGCCCCCGCTCCTCACAAAACGGTGGGCGGTCGCCTTCGGTTCCGGACGCCGATGGTCAATCGTGCCAGGACGGACCATCTACGTGCTGCACGGTGTGAGGGAACGCCCGCGAGCACCGCCTCCGGGCCCGACCGAACAGGGTCACACAGAACACTTCGATGATTTTTGCTGAATTTTTTGGCTCCTAACGCTCACTTAACGTCATCGACTGGCTAGCCTCGACTTCGATGGGCCGCAGACCCCTGCTGCGTCCCGCCGAGAAAAGAGGTCAACCACATGAACCGGAGCACCACCCTCCGAACCGCTGGAGTCGCCGCCATCGCGCTGGCCACCGTCGCCGCCGCACCTGGAGCGCACGCCGCCGCAAAGGCGCCGTCATACACGGTCGGCGTCGGCACCATCGGCACCTACAACTACCCGACCGACACTCCCGCGGCGCCGTTCACCGACGCCGACGGCACCTTCCACTTCCAGCAGTCCGCCTCCCTGTATGGCGCGAACGACCCGCACGAGTGGGAGTTCTACACCGGCAGCAACATGGACACCGCCACCAAGGACCAGGCGCTGTCCACCGCCGCCGACCCGAACAACCCCCAGGACAAGAACAACGACACCGTATGGCGCTGCCTCAACGGCCCGACCGGCCGCGAAGCGACGGCCACCCCGACGCCGACCGGCTACGCATTCGCCAATTATTGCGACCTGGTCGGCACCTGGGTCGACCCGGACACCGGCAACTGGATCGGCCTGATCCACAACGAATTCACGCCCAAGCCGTTCGGCGACGGGCTGCACATGGACGCGATCGACTACGCCATCTCGACCGACCACGGCAAGACCTGGAAGATAACCGGCCACGCGATCACTTCGCCATACAGCACGCAACGCGGTGACACCAAGGCGTTCCCGGAGCAGACCTATTACTACGGCGACGGCGACCCACGCCTGTTCGTCGACATGAAGTCGGGCTATTTCTACGTCTACTACGGCTCGCGGATCGTCAACAAGGGCGGCAGTTGGGGCGGCTTCACCGAGCACGTCGCACGCGCGCCGATCAGCGGCAAGATGGCCACCGGCACCTGGCAGAAGTACTACGACGGCGCGTGGCACCAGCCGGGCGTGGGCGGCAAGGAGGCCGACCTCGTCTCCACCCAGCGTTCCGCCAGCGGGTATGTCGCAGCCGACAAGATGTACGACCCGAAGAACACCGGGACGATCGCCCAGCAGCAGACAGCAGGCACGATCCCGGCCAACTCCGACCTGTTCATCCTGAACATCGCGTATGACGCATACCTCGGCAAATACATCGGCACGCCCGAGCACCTCACGCCGAACGAGCCACAGCGGATCTTCGCGACGGACGACCTCGCGCATCCGAAGTGGACGCAGATCGGCGACACGGGCGCGGCATACCAGACCGAGTCCTGGTACCGCTGGTTCATGGACCCGGTCAGCAAGACACAGGGCACCACTGTCGGCAAGACCTTCGACAGCTACTGCTCGATCGCCTGCGCGAACGGCTCCGACGGAGACTTCGCGACGATCACGGTCGACAGCGACCAGCCGGCGAAATCACCGGTCCGCGACGGGCAGGACTACCTGCTGACCGCCGGCGGTGGTGTCCTGGGTGCCATCGGGTCCAAAGCTGTTGTGACGCAGGGTAATTCAGCGTCGGCACACTGGAAGTTCACCTCCAACGGCGACGGCTCCTACACCGTCGTGAATGCAACCTCCGGGCTCGCGCTCGGTGTCGACGACACGAACACCGCAGGCCGTGCCTGGGGTGCGGCGACGACGGCGTCGCCGGTTGCTTCCTCCGGACCGTCGGCCGGGCAACAGTGGTTCATCCAGGCCACCGAGGGCAAGGGCGGCAATGCGTTCCGCCTGGTCAACCGCTACAGCGGGCTCGTCCTGGACCTCGGCGGCAGCGCGGGCAGCACCGCGCTGACCCAGCCCTACCGCAACTGGAACGGCGGCCTGAGCAAGAAGCCGGCGACCCAGGCGCTGCACTTCGTGCCGGTGAGCTGATCGAGCGGACCCACAACGTCACGAGCGGACCCGGAAATCCAGGTGATTTTCGGGTCCGCTCGCTCGGTATGGGGTCCGCTCGATCGCGTCTACTAGGTTCGGGACATGCCCGATCGTTCGGTGACGACTCTCCCGAAAGCCCATCTGCACCTGCACTTCACCGGGTCGCTACGGATCACCAGCCTGCGGGACCTGGCCATCAAGCACCACGTACACCTGCCCGAAGCGCTCCTGGCCGACTGGCCACCGACACTGTCGGCCCGCGACGAACGCGGCTGGTTCCGGTTCCAGCGCTTGTATGACGCTGCACGCGCGTGCGTCAAGGACGAGTCGGACCTGCGGCGCCTCGTCCGGGAGGCCGCCGAGGACGACGTCGCCGAGGGCTCGCGATGGTTGGAGATCCAGGTCGACCCCACGTCGTACGCCGCGGGGCTGGGTGGCATCACGCCGGCGTTGGAGATCGTCCTCGACGAGGCGCGAGCCGCGAGCGCCGACCTGCCGATCGGTGTCGGAGTGATCGTTGCAGCGTCGCGGTTGAAGCACCCGATGGACGCCCGAGCGCTGGCCCGGCTGGCTGCGCGGTATGCCGGCGACCAGCCCGGCGAAGTCGTCGGGTTCGGCCTTTCCAACGACGAACGCCGTGGCGTGACAACGGATTTCGCGCACGCGTTCGAGATCGCCCGCAAGTCCGGCCTGGCGGCGATGCCGCACTCGGGTGAGCTGCTCGGTCCGGACGCGGTCAACGAGACGCTCGGTTCGCTGCAACCGACGCGGCTCGGTCACGGCGTGCGTTCGGTCGAGTCGCGTTCTGTGCTCAATCGGGTCGTCGACTCCGGCGTCGCGCTCGAGGTGTGCCCGGGCTCGAACGTCGCCCTCGGCGTCTACTCCACGCCCGCCGACGTGCCGCTGCGCCCGCTCGTCGACGCCGGCGCGACGATCGCGCTGGGCGCCGACGATCCACTGCTCTTCGGCAATCGCCTTGCTGATCAATACCGTTCGGCCCGGGAGGACCACGGCTTCACCGACGCCGAGCTGGCTGCCCTGGCGCGTTCGTCCATCGATGCATCACTCGCTCCGGCCGACGTGCGCAAGGCGGCATACGCCGACATCGACTCCTGGTCGGCGTCAGCGCCGGGCGACCTGCCGCAGCGCGATGTCCACGATGCGTGACCGATAGCCCATCTCACCGGTCTCGGCGAGCGGTATCCAGCGGGCGAAGTCGGTCGACCCGTCGACCTCGGTCGTGCCGAAGTCGCCACCGGTGATCGTGGCGTCGAAGAGGATCCGGACCGACTTGAAGGCCCGTCCACCCACTCGGCCGTCCGGCGTGGTGAAGGAGTCCGTGGTCAGCGGTCCGCCCAATGCCACGTGGTAGCCGGTCTCCTCGAAAACCTCTCGGACGACACCGTCTTCGACGGACTCGTCGTACTCGACTCCCCCGCCGGGCAACGTCCAACCGGCCTTGCCGTGGCCCTTGCCGTTGTACCAGGTCAGCAGGATCTGCTCGTCCCGGACGATCACGGCGTATGCCGCCAGCCGCGTGTCATAGTCGGTGAAATGCATGGGCGCGATTTTTGCACGCACGCAACCGCACCGGCGCTCACCAGCGCAACCCAGCGTCCTCCAGAACCGCTTCCACCTCGAGCCGCTCGACCGACGACCACTCCCGCGGTGGCAGGCCTTCATCCACTTGCAGTGCGGTGCAACAGGATTCAAGTACGTCGTCATACGCCAGGGTGGTGGCGTGCAGTCGGTGCACGCGGGCGGCCGCCTTCGACACTCGCAGGACGTCGAGTTCGGCATACAGCCGCGTCAGGTCCGAGGAGAGAAGCGCGATGTCGCGCGGCGCAGGTGCGGGGTCATTAGTCCGCCGCGTGCGCGGCGCGGTCCAGACACGAACGGCCTTGTCACACGCGAGCAGGATCGCAGCCGGGGCCACACAGGCTCCTACGTATCCGATCAGTCGCCACATCGCGACCTCCCAAGTGCCACTTCCATGGTGCCACCGGAACTGCCGAAAGAAACCGATATGCCGCTCGCGCTACAGATCGTGGCCGACGAAGATCGGCTCGTTGACGAGCGTCACACCGAAGGTGTCACGCACGCCGTCGCGGACCTCGCGGGCCAGGTGGGCGACGTCGGAGGCCTTGGCGTCACCACGGTTGGTGATCGCCAACGGGTGCTTGGTCGACAGAGCTGCGGGACCCGGCATGCCGTGGCCCTTGTCGAAGCCCGCGTGCTGGATCAGCCACGCCGCGCTGGTCTTCACCCCGGTGCCGTTGGTGGGCCAGTGCGGCGGAGCCGGTGCGTCGGCGCCGAAGCGGTCGGCAGCGACGCGAGCGAGTTCGTCATACGCACTGGAGCTGATGATCGGGTTGGTGAAGAACGAGCCGCACGACCAGGTGTCGTGGTCGTCGGTGTCGAGCACCATGCCGCGTCGGCGGCGCTGTTGGAGCACCGCTTCGCGGGCATCACCCAGCGGCACGCGCGCTCCGAGGTCCACGCCGAGACCTTTGGCAAGCGCTTCGTAGCCGACCGGCTGCGACAGCTCGGTCGGTCGTAGCGCGAAGAGCACGTCGAGCACGACATACCGGCCACCACCGCGGTATGACGAACCCTTGAAAAGCGAGTGTCGGTAGGCAAACTCACAGTCTGCGTTGGCGAAGGTCCGCACCTGCTGGTCCTGACGGTCCCAGGTCCGCACGGATGCGATCGTCTGCGCGACCTCCTGGCCGTAGGCGCCGACGTTCTGCACCGGCGTCGCACCGGCCAGCCCCGGTATGCCGGACAGCGCCTCGACCCCTGACCAGCCCTCGGCACAGCAGCGCGCGACGAAGTCGTCCCACTCCTCGCCCGCCGCGACCCGGACGTGCACTCCCCCACAGTCATCGGCCGACTCGACGTCGATGCCGCTGTTGGCGATGCGCAGCACCGTGCCGGGGAAGCCGTCGTCGGCGATGACCACGTTGGACCCGCCGGAAAGCACCAGCAGCGGCTCGTCCGCGTCGTCGACCTCGCGGACGACGTCGACGATCTCGTCGGATGTCTCGGCCACGACCAAGCGGGCGGCCGGGCCGCCGACCCGCATGGTCGTGAGCGGGGCCAGCTCGACGCCGTTCGCCTCCCGCATCAGGCGGGCTTCAGCGCCACGGTCGCCCGCGCACGCACCAGCACCTTCTGCTCACCGGAGGTGGCAGTGATGTCTATGGTCGCGGTCTCACCGTCGACAGCCTTGACCGTGGCACCGACCTCGATGTCCGCTCCGCCGTCGGACGGCACCGGCACCGGCGCGCTGAAGCGCACGCTGTATGACGTGACCCGACCGGCGTCGCCCAGCCAGTCGACGACCGGCTGGATCGCCGCGCCCATGGTCCACATGCCGTGCGCGATCACGTCGGGCAGGCCGACGGACTTGGCGAACTGCTCGTCCCAGTGGATGGTGTTGAAGTCGCCACTCGCGCCGGCATACCTGATCAGCGTGGCGCGGTCGACGTGGATGGTGCGGCCGGGGATGACATCCCCGGCGTTGATGTCCGTCATGCCTCGTCCCCTCGAATCACCACGACCGACGTCGCGCTGGTCACGACCTCGCCGTCCGGCGTGGTGATCTTGGTCCCCATCGTCACCATCGAGTGGCCGCCCGCCTGGCGGACCTTCTCGATCGTCGTGGTCGCCTGCACCTCGTCGCCGGCGACCAGCGGACGGTGGTGCTCGAAACCCTGCTCACCGTGGACGAGCCGGCTGTAGTCGATGCCGGCGTCCGGGTCGGTCATCACGTTGGCGTCGCCCTGCTGGGAGATCATCACCGCCATGGTGGGCGGCGCGATCACGTCGGCATAGCCGCGCGAGCGAGCGACCTCCGGATCGAAGTGCGCTTCGTCGGTCGCACCGACAGCCTTCGCGAACTCAGCGATCTTCGCGCGTGAGACGACATACGGCGCAGACGGCGGATAACTCCGCCCGGCCACCTCAGGGTTCACAGCCATGGCGTCAGACTACTGGGCGCCATACACGCGAAAGCGCCCCGGGACCGTTGCCGGTCCGGGGCGCTTCGTGATGCGTCAGTACGCCACGACTCAGCCGCAGGCTGTTCGATTGAACACAGGTTGATACGAGGATGAGGAACGAATCCTCGCTATCAACGAGTCTCGCGGTGCAGCGTGTGTCGCTTGTCACGCGGGCAGTACTTCTTGAACTCAACCCGGTCGGGGTTGTTGCGACGGTTCTTCTTCGTCACGTAGTTGCGCTCTTTGCACTCAGTGCACGCCAAGGTGATCTTGGGGCGAATGTCTGCGCTCTTGCTGGCCACGGCAACCTGCTCTCGGAATTTCTCTGTATGTGGTGCGAATATGTCTGAAGTTGTAGCGGGGGCGGGGCACGATCCCGCGACCTCACGATTATGAGTCGTGCGCTCTAACCAGCTGAGCTACCCCGCCTCGGCGGATGGATGGTGGTCCACCAGAGCCCCCAAACGGAATCGAACCGTTGACCTTCTCCTTACCATGGAGACGCTCTACCGACTGAGCTATAGGGGCCTGCCTGGCACGAGCGCGACGAGTCGTCGCCCTGCTCGGCAGCGCAGCGAAAAGGCTACCGTAGGACCTCTTCGATCACGAAATCGGCGCAACCTCCCCGCGGACCAGCACGGTTCCCTTGCGGTTGTTGCGCAGCGCCAGATCCCACGATCCCGCGGTTTCGTGCGCCACCAGACGCATTGTCCCCGGGATGAGGACCGGCTTACGGAACGACATCGTGGCGACATACGCGTCGGGCAAGCGGTTCTCGATCGCGGCGAGCATCGCCGCCTGACTCCACATGCCGTGCGCGATCGTGGACGGGAAGCCCATCGCCTTCGCGGTGACGGAATTCATGTGGATCGGGTTGACGTCGCCACTGACCGCCGCGAACCGCCGCCCGAGGCTCCCCGACAGGCGCCAGATCAGCCCGGCACCGTCAGCGGCCTCCGCCTCCTCCGCGCGCTCCGGGACGTCGCCGTCGATCTTCTGGCCCCGATAGAGGTATGTCGCCAGACCCTCCCACACCAGTTCGTCGCCGACGTGCGCCTGTGACACCACGTCGACCTGCACGCCGCTCTTGTGCGGGCGGGCGTTCGTCGCCCAGGTCGACAGGTCCAGCGGCTCCCCGAGCAGGATCGGACGGTGCACCGTGAGGGTGTTGTCGAGGTGCACGCTGCCCATCAACGGATAGGGGTAGCTCTTGTCCGCGAAAAGCGTCACCTGCAGCGGGAACACCAGGTTGTGCAGGTAGGTCGCGGGCAACTGCTCCCGCAGCGCGAAACCGCACACGTGGTCGTAGTCCGCGAGCGCATCCGGGTCGACCTGCACGCCGCGCCGAACCACCTGTATGTCGGGCAGCCCGCCCTTGCCGTGGCGACCCCGGGAGGTCGCGACGGCGCGGGCGAAGATCTTCGGCAGGCTCGGGTTGCCTTGAAGCTCAATGACTTTCGTCATACCTAAGCGCCCAGCTGGCTCTGGCCGCAGACGCGCAGCACCTGGCCGGTGACGCCCGCCGAGCCGGGTTCGGCGAAGAAGGCGATGGCCTCGCCGACGTCGGTCGGGCTGCCGCCCTGCAGCAGCGAGTTGAGCCGGCGGCCCACCTCCCGGGTGGCGAAGGGGATCTTGGCGGTCATCTCGGTCTCGATGAAGCCCGGAGCCACCGCGTTGACGGTGATCTCGCGGTCGGCGAGATTCTGCGAGAGCTGACGCACCATGCCGATGACGCCGGCCTTGGACGCCGCGTAGTTGGACTGGCCGCGATTGCCGCCGATGCCGCTGATCGAGGCGACGCCGATGATCCGGCCGCCCTCTGCCAGGCCGCCCTTGACCGACGGGTCCAGCAGCGTCTTGTTGATCCGGAACTGCGAGCGCAGGTTGACGTCGAGCACACTGCCCCAACGGCTTTCATCGGTGTTGACGAAGAGCTTGTCGCGCGTGATGCCGGCGTTGTGCACCATGACGTGCAGCTTGTCGCCCTTGCGTGCGACGGCCTCGGCGATGCGCGCGCCGGCGTCCTCGGCGGTCACGTCGAGTTGCAGCGCGGTGGCGCCGAGCTTGTTGGCGACCTTGCTGAGCGAGTCACCTGCGGCCGGGATGTCGACCAGGATCAGGGTCGCACCGGCGCGGGCGAAGACCTTGGCGATCTCTGCACCGATGCCGCGAGCGGCGCCGGTGATGACGGCGATCCGCCCGGTGAGCGGGTGACGCCAATCGGTCGAGTCCGGGACGTCGGCGGCGCGCACGCGCACCGGCTGGCCCGAGACGTATGCCGAGCGGGAGGACAGGAAGAACCGCAGCGGCGCCGCAAGCACGGAGGGATCGTGCTGCGCATCCTGGTCGACCCACAGCAGGTTGGCGGTGCTGCCGCGCAGCATCTCCTTGCCGATGGAGCGGGTGATGCCTTCCAGCGCCTGCTGGGTGGCAGCGGCTTCGGCATCCTCGAGCTCGGCCGGCGGGGTGCCGATCACGACGAGACGTGCCGACGAACCGAGCTTCTTGATCGCCGGTCCGACCGTGGCGCGCAGCTCGTCCAGCTGGTCGAGCGTGCGGGCAGCGCTGGCGTCGAAGACGATCGCACCGAGCTTGGTGTCGTATGACGCCTCGGCCGATGCCTGCACGACGTCGGCGCCGGACGCCTTGATGATGCCGGCGGCAGCAGCGGCGACCGGTGCGTCACCGATCCCCGCGACGGCCGCGGGTCCGGCCAGCAGGTCCTGGCCCTCGGCGTAGCGGCGCAGCTGCGCCGGCCGAGGAGACCCAGCTGGCCGGCGATCTTCTTGCCGACCGGGTTGGTGTTGACGAGGTTCGAGTAGGTGTCGCTCACTTGGCTGCCTCCAGAATCGCGACGACGCCGAGTCCACCGGCGGCGCAGATGGAAATGAGTGCACGGCCAGAACCCTTCTCGTGCAACATCTTTGCGGTGGATGCGACGATCCGCCCACCAGTTGCGGCGAAGGGGTGCCCCGCAGCGAGCGAGGAGCCGTTGACGTTGAGCTTGTCACGGTCGATGGTGCCCAGCGGCGCGTCCAGACCGAGTTTGTCCTTGCAGAACTCCGGGCTCTCCAGCGCGGCCAGGTGGCACAGCACCGTCGAGGCGAAGGCCTCGTGGATCTCGTAGAAGTCGAAGTCCTGCAGCGACAGGTTGTTGCGCTCGAGCAGCCGGGCGATGGCGTATGGCGGAGCCATCAGCAGGCCCTCGTTGCCGGTCACGTAGTCGACGCCGGCGGTCTCGCCGTCGACGAAACGGGCCAGCGGGGTGATCCGGTGCTCGTCGGCCCACTCACGCGAGCCGAGCAGCACCGCGGACGCACCGTCGGTGAGCGGCGTGGAGTTGCCGGCGGTCATCGTGGCGCCCTCGCCCTTGCCGAAGACCGGCTTCAGCTTGGCCAGCTTCTCCGGCGTGCTGTCCGGACGCAGGTTGTTGTCCTTGGTGACCCCGAGGTATGGCGTCAACAGGTCGTCGAAGAAGCCGCGCTCGTAGGCCGCGGCGAGGTTGTGGTGGCTGCGGGCGGTCAGCTCGTCCTGCGCCTCGCGGGTGATGCCCCACTCCTTGGTGGTGATCGCCTGGTGTTCACCCATCGACAGACCGGTGCGGGGCTCGCCGTTGGACGGCTGGTCGGGCGCGAGCTGGCCCGGGCGAATTTTGGCGAGGGCCGAGATGCGCTGCTGCGGAGTCTTGGCGTAGTTGACCTTCATCAGCGTCCGGCGCAGCGAATCGTTCACTGCGAGAGGGGCATCCGAGGTCGTGTCGGAGCCACCTGCGATGGCCGAGTCGATCTGGCCGAGAGCGATCTTGTTCGCGGTCAGGATGGTCGCCTCGAGGCCGGTGCCGCAGGCCTGCTGCACGTCATACGCCGGGGTCGTGGGCGACAGGTGCGAGCCGAGGACGGACTCGCGAGTGAGGTTGAAGTCACGCGAGTGCTTCAGCACCGCACCGGCGGCGACCTCACCGAGGCGCTCGCCGGCCAGGCCGTAGCGCGAGACGAGGCCGTCGATGGCCGCCGTCAGCATGTCCTGGTTGGAGGCCTTGAGGTACTTACCTCCGGACCGGACGAACGGAATGCGATTGCCGCCGAGGACATAAACATCGCGGAGGTCACGAGCACCCATGAAGAGATCTCCCAAGATTTGCTGAACCGAAACTTACCGATACCGAGAGTAGCAGGTACAGCTGGTTTCGGATACTCTCGGTGGTATGACGCCTCCGCAGGACTCCCGAGTCGACGGTCGCGATGCCCGGTGGACCGCGCATCGCGAGCAACGACGTCGCGAGTTGACCGACGCGGCGTTGCGCGCGATCCGCAACCACGGCGCCACGGTCGGGATGGACGAGATTGCCGCCGAGGCCGGCACCAGCAAGACGGTGATCTACCGCCACTTCGGTGACCGGCTCGGCCTCTACCTCGCGGTCTGCGCGAGCGTCGACAGCAACGTCCTCGGCGACCTGCAGCAGGCCCTCACCCGTGCCGGTGACGCCTCCGGCAACCCTCCCCTCGCCGGCGACGCACGTGCAGTCATCGAAGCCGTCATCGACAGCTATTTCGTGCAGGTCGAACGCGATCCGGAGGTCTACCGGTTCGTCGTCCGGCGTCCCGCACTCAATGTTTCACCCGAGGACGACCCGGTCATCGGGATCAGCGACACGATCGCCGACGTGCTGCAGCCGATCTTCGCCGAAGCGCTGCGCGACGCCGGGCAGCCGACCAGCGCGGCCCGCATCTGGGCGCACGGGCTGATCGGTTTCGTCCGGGAGTCGGCCGACCGGTGGTTGGCCGACCCCGACCGTCCAGCACGCGCGGTCGTCGTCCGGCACATGGCGGATTTCGCGACCTACGGATTGACTGGAGCCCTCGGCCTCGACTCAAGGAGTACGAAATGACCGACAGCACTACTGCCCATCCGTCGGCCGAAGGACGGCCAACAAAGCAGGTTGACGAGAACATGAGGGACGAATGTTCTCGTCAGCTGCGCGATGTTCTCGATGGTCGCTGGATCGAGTTGCGTCAAAGGGCTCGCGCCGAATTGCCGGCCGAGTTGATGCTCGCGCCTGCCGGGCTCTCCATCGAGGAGCACCGCGAGCGCACGACGTCGTCCCTGCTCAAGCTCGCCGAACTGGGTTACGGCCGTGCGGGATTCCCGGCGGCACACGGCGGCGAACTCGACTACGCCGCGTCGTGCGTGCTCTTCGAGATGCAGGCCTTCGGCGATCTGTCGCTGTTGGTGAAGACCGGCGTGCAGTTCGGCCTCTTCGGCGGTGCGGTGGCCCGACTGGGCACGCACCGGCACCATGCGGCATACCTCGCAGACATCATGTCCGCGAAACTGCTCGGCTCGTTCGCGATGACCGAGGTCGGTCATGGCTCGAACGTTCAGGCGCTGGAAACCATTGCAACGTATGACGACTCGACCAAGGAGATCGTCATCGACACGCCAACCGAGGGCGGCGTCAAGACCTACATCGGCAACGCGGCACGTGATGCGCGGATGGCTGTCGTCTTCGCACAACTGATGACCGGGGACGAGAACCACGGCGTGCACGCGATTCTCGTGCCGGTACGCGACGAGGCCGGCAACCCGGAGCGTGGCGTGACCATCGGCGACAACGGCCCCAAGGGCGGGCTACCCGGTGTGGACAACGGGACGTTCTCCTTCGATCACGTGCGCGTGCCGAAAGCCAACCTGCTCAACGCTTTCGGCGACATCGACGACAACGGCAAATACGTCTCCGACATCGACAACCCGAACCGCCGCTTCTTCACGATGCTCGGCACCCTGGTGCGCGGACGCGTGTGTGTCGGCGGTGGGTCCGGCGCCTCGGCGAAGAAGGCGTTGGCGATTGCGCTGCGCTATGGCTCGACCCGGCGCCAGTTCGCCGCATCCGAGGACCAGGACGAGATCGTCGTGCTGGATTACCTTGCGCACCAACGGAAGCTGCTCCCCCGCTTGGCCAAGTCGGTCGCCCTGAGTTTCGCGCAGAACGCGGTGACCGAGCGCCTGCAGGAGTTGCAGGGCGGCCCGGCCGATGCGAGTGCGGAGCGTGACGTCGAGGGGCAGCGCGAGCTGGAGTCACGCGTTGCCGGGCTCAAGGCGGTCACCACCTGGCACGCTCTCGACACGATCCAGGCGTGCCGCGAGGCCTGCGGCGGGGCGGGTTACATGGCCGAGAACCAGCTCACCCAGATGCGCGCCGACGTCGACGTGTTCACCACCTTCGAGGGCGACAACACGGTGTTGTTGCAGTTGGCCGCCAAGGGGTTGCTCACCGATTACAAGGCGATGTGGGGAGACCTGGACGTCCCGGCGATGGTCGGCAAGTTCGTCGGCCAGGTGGGCGAGCGGATCGTCGAGCGGACCACCGGCCGCGCGGGCATCCAACGACTCATCGACGCTGCCACCGGCCGCGACGACGAGACAGCCACCGACAGCCTCGCCTGGGCCGGATCGATGTTCGAGCAACGCGCCGACCACGCGTTGGAGACGCTCGGCAACCGGCTGCGAAAAGCCACCAAGGACAACGCTTTCGAGCTCTTCAACAATGCGCAGGACCATGTCCTCTTCGCGGCACGGACGCACATCGACCGGTGCGTGCTGGAGGCCGCGGTCGATGCGCAGCAGGCCATGCCCGACGGCCCCGCCAAGGACCTCCTCGAGCGAGTGCTGATCCTCTACGCACTCAGCTCGATCGAGGAGGACAAGGGCTGGTTCATCGAGCACGGACGCATCACCACCGCCCGCAGCCGTGCGGCGACGGCGTCCGTCAACTCGTTGTGTCAGGAGCTTCGCGAGCAAGTGACGACTCTCGTCGACGCACTCGGCGTCCCGGACGAACTGATCACCGCGCCCATCGTGCAGTGAGGCGGGCGATCTACGCGGCGCGCTCGACGACTTGCTGGACCAGTCCCAGTCGATCACTCGATCGTTGCTCGGGGTCGGTGGCGACCAGCCGGACTACGACGACGACCAGGACCGTGCGGAAGACGGTGAAGCCCGGCCCGCCGTCGCACCCGAAGGAACCGCGGAGGTCGGCTGGTTCACCTACGGTCCCCCGACGGACTGAGCTGACCTTCCGAGCACGTCATATACCATCGTGGTATTGTTTTGGTATGTCGGTGCAGATGACTCTCAGGGTCGACGAGGAGCTTGCAGCCTTCGTCGATGAAGCCGTGAAGGCCGGCGAGGGCAGTCGGGCCGACGTGGTCAACCGTGCGATCAGGCGGGAGCTGCGCAGGCGAGCCGCCGAGGCGGATGCCCGCATTTACGCGGCCGACGCCGACCCCGAGCTCGAATCGGACGCCTATGCGCAGTGGGCGGCGGCCAACGCATCCCGCGTGGCGTCCGAGCTCGATTGATGCATCCGATCTGGCTGGCTCGACTCGACAAGACACGCCCGGTGCTGGTGCTCACCCGCGACGAGGTGCGCGACGTCCGCAAGCTGGTGACGGTCGCACCTATCCACAGCACAGTGCGCGGACTGCACAGCGAGGTGGCGGTCGGGCGGGACAACGGGCTGGACCATGAGTCGGCCGCCAACCTCGACTTCATCACCACGATCTCGCGAAGCGCCCTCATCCGCCCACTAGGGGCATTGCTGCCGCAGCAAGAGCGTGATCTGACGAGGGCCTTCCACGAGGCATTCGACCTGGAGGACTGATCACCGCGCCGATCGTGCAGTGATCCCTGGCAATACGCGCGTGCCCTCGGTCTGAACGGCAGTCAGCTTCGTCGGTTGGAGCCCGAGTAGCGCCAGGACTGTCGGCGCGACCTGTGTGGTCTCGACCGGAGCGGACTCGACACCGGACCGGACGCCCGCGCCGCTGACGAGCATCAGCACGTGCCGATCACCGGCGTTCATACCGCCGTGCTCGGCCAGTTTTGTGGGGCCGCCGTACACGATGCCCTCCTGAACCTTGCCGAACACGTCGGGGTAATGCCCGTTGTCGACGGCAACGCCGAAGAATTTGGCGGCGCCGGCACCCGCCCAGACCTGGGCCAGACCGGAGTGCTGGACCGTGACCGGCTTCTTGTTGACGTCATACCCCTGCGCGGTGTGGTCCCACAGGTAGCCCTTGACGAATTCGTCTGCGGCCGCTGAGTTGTCGGAGAGGTAGGACTGCCACAGGTCGTCGTTCGTCCCGGCCACGATCAGCTTGGCGTTGCTCGGGTGCGTCTTGTGCCAGGCGGCATTGACCGCGTCGACGATCGGGCCGTCCGGCACCGTCGTGAGCTTGTTCGGGTCCTGCGGCGACTGTCCGTGCTTGGCGGTCACGATGATCGTCGTCGAGCTCGCCAGACCGTCCTGGTGAACTCGGGAGGCCATCCGGCCGAGTTGCGTGTTGACGTAGTCCAGGGCGCTCGAGACGACCGGCCCGGGCACGAGCTTGCCGCCGGCCCACTGATAACCGCCTGCCTGCGGAGCACTCGTCGTGTACGTACCGTCGGCGTGCTTGATCAACGTCGTCGACGTCGAGCGGCTCTTCTGCGCGACCGAGAGCGCCTGGAAGTTCATGCCGAAGATCGCCGGCGTGCCCACTGTCGTCTTACCCGTGTGGTCCCGGCCGTTGATCTCGTTGAGAACGGCGTTCACCTTGTAGCCGTCGTACTGCTTGGTGGCGGCGTCGATGTGGGCCCAGTCGTCATCCTGCGGATACGGGACGCCATTCGGCTCGACGGCCTGCGAGTCGATCTCCGGCCCGAAGTAGTCGTCGATGCTCTTGCCGTTCGAACCCGGACCGTTGAACGACATGTAGACGGCGTGCTTGTCGGACCACGCGGTGCGCAGGCCGGCCCGGTGGATGACCTTGAAGATCGTGTTGTCGCCCAGGTAGTCCCACGGCGTGATGCTCTTGCAGGTCGCCGGGTCGACGGGGAACGTCTTGCTGTTGAACGACGATGCGTTGTTCTGCAGCCGCATGATCGCGGCCGGGTTCTTGTCGACACCGTTCGCATAGACCGAACCGTTCTCGTCGAACGACGGGAACGTCCCATTCGTCGGGTTGATCAAGTCCGGCACGTTGGCCAGGGCGTCGTCCGGGGAGTCGTAGACGACGTCGCCGCCGGTGGCCGGTTGGCCCGGGGTGCACGCAGCACCCGGCTCGTCGGTCTTGTGGCTGTACTCGACGTCGTAGTAGACACCTGTCGTCCTGGGGTTGCCACCCGTCATCAACGCGGTGCCGCCCGGATCGGAGTCCGACGGGTTCGAGGTCGCCGCGTGCGTGTACTGGAGCCCGGTGTGCGCCAGCTTGGCGAGGGTCGAGCTCGGATGGTGGGCGACATACCAATCAAGATCGCTCTGGTGCATACCGTCGACGGAGACCAGGAGGACGTGCCTCTGCTTGTGCCCGGTCGGGTGGTTCGGCGACGCTTGCGCGGTTGCGGCCGTGGCGGCGCCGAGGCTGACGGCGACAGCGGCGGCCAAAGTCATGGCCGTGGTGCGATGACGATGCATCAACAAATCTCTCTTCTGGTGACGATCCCGAGTGCTCGCCAACACCATCGGCCGAAGCTGGGACGACCCTTCGAGCACGGCCAACGGCACGTGAACCCCAGCCGAAGGCTAGAAGAGCGCTCGCTCAGCTCTCCTCGACCGCGTGGGAGTCGGTGAGGGTCAGAGCACCGACGGTGGCGATGACGCCGACCACTACGGCCAGCACGGCATACGTGATGCGTTCGCCGTGGAAGAAGGACTGCACGAGGCTGTTGCTCCACGTGCCGGCCGGCAATTGGGCGGTCACGAGTGCCGCGATGAGAGTGCCGACGACCGCGACGCCCACGCTCGTGCCGACTTCCTGAGCGGTGTCGTTGAGCGCGGTGCCGATGGACGTGCGGTTCTCCGGCATGGCGTCGACGAGGGCGACCGCGCAGATCGTCATCACGGTGCGTAGGCCGACGGTCATGACCACCATCGAGACCGCGATCGCGACGTAGCCGTGTTCGACGCCCCACGCCATACCCGCTAGCGAGGCAGCCAGGCAGGCGGCACCGACCAGGCAGGCGATGCGGTGGCCGAAACGCTTGGCGAGCCACTCCGACAACGGGGTCGCGACGAGCATGGTCGCGATCATCGGCAGGTTCGCCAGGCCGGCACGGACCGGACTCCAGCCGTAGGCGTACTGGAAGTGCAGGATGAGCCCGAACATCACTGACGCCATGGCGATCGCGGTGCCGATCTGCGCGAGGAGAGCGCCGCGGACGGTGCCGTTCGACAGGACTGAGAGGTCGAGCATCGGCGACTTGGTGGTGCGTTCGCGACGGACCCAAGCGACGGCGGCAAGGATCGCGCCGGCGATCGATCCGAGGGTGGCCGGTGCCAGCCAGCCGTGCTGGACGCCGCTGGTCAGCGAGTAACACGCGAGGCCGATCATGGCGATGCTGAGTGCCGCACCGGGCAGGTCGAGCTTGTCGTTGGTCAAGTCTTCGCGTCGGTCGGCGGCCACACCCCGCCATACACCGATGGCAGCGATCAGGGCGATCGGCGCGTTCACGACCAGCAGCCATTCCCAGCGGATGTGCGCCAGGGCGGTGCCACCGAGGAGTGGGCCGAGGATGAAGCCGGACATGCCGACGACAATCATCACTGTCATCGCCCGCATCCGCAGGGCCTTCTCGTCGAAGAGCCGGAAGACCAGTGAGTTGGTGATCGGCGCCATCCCGGCGGCCGCGACCCCGAGTGCGGCGCGCAGGGCGATGAGCTGGCCGGTCGAGTCGACGAAGATGACGCCCAGGCTGAGTAGCCCGAAGAGACCGAGTCCGATGAGCAGCACCCGGCGTCGGCCGAAGCGGTCGGCGATCGAGCCGGCGGTCAGCAGCAGTCCGCCGAAGGTCAGCGAGTAGGCGCCGCTGACCCATTGCAACGCGGTCGTGCCACTGCCGAGATCGCGGCCGATGGTCGGGAGCGCGATCGACAACAGGGTGTTGTCGACCATCTCGACGAAGAACGCCAGGCACAGCGCGGCAAGCGGGATCCAGGCAGCACGTATTGACGGATAGGCCCGTGCCTCAGGTGTTTTCGTGGGTGGTGGAGTGGGAGTGAGAGTGGTGTTCGTCATGGCGGCCTCCTGGCAGCGTGCGTGGAAGATCTGTCTGCCAAGGAAGCTAGGGAGCGCGACTTTCAAGGTGGTTTCGCCGCGCCTTCACGGGTTTCACCGGCGGTTTCAGGTGCGACAATCCGTCCCATGGATCTCGTCATGGAACCGGTGGCCGTTGTCCGCGAGGGACGAGCCACGCCGGAGGACGACTACTGGGGCGACTCGGTATGCCGGATCGAGCTGACCGCGGCATACGAACCGGACAGCCTGGCGGGGCTCGGCGACTTCTCGCACCTCGAGGTCGTCTACGTCTTCGACCGGGTGGATCCGGAGTCGGTGGAGACGGCCGCTCGGCATCCGCGCAAGCCAACTCGTTACCGCTGCTGGGCCTTCCACTCCTGATACTTCTCCCGAAGACACGTACCGCACGGTCTGAATCCCGCTGCGACAGCAGTGGATTCGTCGGCGAAGAACACCCGGTGCTCCACGTAACCACCGCACTCGATGGCTCGTAGCGCCGACGGGCAGTCGAGCTTGCCGTAGAGACGCCCGAGACCGTTGCCACCGAGCCGGCCCGGGCTTGCCGACAAATATGGCACTCGGTCGGCGCCGAGCAGTGTGAACCGCTTGGCGTCAGTGCTGGTTTCGCGTGTCGAGAACTTTTCGGGTTGCATGACTGGTCACGCGGCACCTTCCATGGTCAGCAGCGTCGTCTTGGCGTCGACTCCCCCGACATACCCGCCGTAGGAACCGTCGCTACGCACCACACGGTGGCACGGCACGACGATCGGCAACGGATTTGTTGCGCAGGCAGTGCCCACTGCTCGCACCGCGCGCGGCCGGCCGACCAGCGTCGCGATATCGCCGTATGACGCTGTGTGGCCGTAGCCGATCGTCGGCAGGCTGCGCTGCACCTCGGCGCGGAATCCCGAGGAGAGCGAGTGGTCCAGCGCCAGGTCGAAGGTCGTACGCCGGCCGGTGAAGTATTCGTCCAGCTCGCGCGCCACGGCGTCCAGTCGTGCCGGCGTCCGCAGAATGCGCGAGCTCACCCGCTGGGCGATCGTGTCGAGCACCCGCTCGAACTCCTCGCGTTCGTAGGCGACCCGCACCAGTCCGCGCTCGGTGGCCGCGAGCAGGAGCGTGCCCAGTGGTGAGTCGATGGTCCGGTAGGTGACGTCGAGCAGCCCGTCCTGATCCGCTGCGCGCGCCAGTCGGTCGCGCAGTGTGTCCAGCTCTTCCGGCTTCACCGGCAGGGCCGCGGACAGGTCGAGCGCCGGAGTGTCATTGGTGTTCATCGTGCTGTTCCTTCCTGAGCTGCGCCCGATGCGTAGGTCTTTCGCAGCGTCTTGATGCCGTCGGCAGCGGCTCGGCGAACCGCGTCAGTGGTGCCGCCGATCAACTCGGCGGTCTCCTTGTGCGGCAGGCCACCGACGTAGTGATAGGCCACGGCAAGCCGCTGCCGATCGGGCAGCGACGCAACCGCGGACCACAGGTCCGGGTCCTGGTCGTGGGGTATGCCGTCAGTGCTCGGCGCCGACATCGGCAGGTCGTCGACCGGCACAGGCTGCCGCTTGCGCACCCGGGTCACGTCGATCGCCTTGCGATGGGCGACCCGCACCAGCCATGCCTCGACGTTGGTGTCGTCGGGCAGGTCCGGCCAGGCACGCAGCGCGGCCAGGAACGTCTCGGACCAGGCATCGTCGGCATCCGCTGTCACACCGAGGACAGCTCGACATACCCGCAACACGGTCGGACCGTGTGCGTCGATCGCGTTCTCGAATGGTTGCTTCATCATCACCGGGTAGTCGCTGTGGACCGCCGAAACGTGAGGTCGCGGTCAGCCCTCGCCGTATGAGTAGATCCGCCACTGTTGCGAGCTGCCGTGCCGGACGAGTTCGAACGAGTACACGTGGCCCTCGGGGTCCGGCTGGCCGTCGAAGTTCACCACCGTTTCCGTCGTGTCCACCACGACGGTCTGCTCCCAATGGCGCAGGTCCGGATCGGACCACGGGTCCTTCGCTGCCAGACGACCCGTGGTGACGTCGGCGACGTCGTCGATCTTCAGGTCGCGGATCTCGGGACCGTGCAGAGTCGTCCAGTTGGCCCGGGCGTCGCCGGCGTCGCCCACACCCATCCGCTTGCAGGCACCGAAGTCGCGTTCGTTCATCGCCCGCGCGTAGCTCCGAATCACTTCGGTCGGTGTCGTGGCCGCGGTCGGCAACGGCACGTGCGCCCGCGGCCGTCCCCACAACCACAACCCACCGACCGGCACCGCGACGATCAGCACGATCGCCAGCAACATCCCCCAATACCACCGCATCTGCTGAGTATGGCGGAACGGGGCGCCATACAACGAGCAAAGCGAAGCGGGCGCACCCGGGAAGTCCCGGATGCGCCCGCTTCGGTTAAGCGGTTCAGACGATCAGATCGCGCGAACGTTCTCGGCCTGCGGGCCCTTCTGACCCTGGGCGGAGTCGAACTCCACGCGCTGGTTCTCCTCCAGCGACTTGTAGCCGCTGCCGCTGATCGCGGAGAAGTGGACGAACACGTCGGGGCTCCCGTCCTCGGGGGCAATAAAGCCGAAGCCCTTTTCCGCGTTGAACCACTTCACGGTTCCTGTTGCCATAATGGCGATTCCCTTCGATTGCTTCCGGGCCGTGCACCTTGCGCGGACCGGGGCCAAATGTTGACGTCAAGTATGTCGGACATTGGGTCGTCTATACCTTTTCGTCGAGCGCTGCGTGTATCCAGCGCGCTCAAGACGTGAAGGAACAACTGCAAACAACTGCTGACCGCTGAACAGTCTACCTGCCGCCGGGGGTGCACGTGGCACGCCGGCCCGTCCGTCTCAAATTCGTGGTGCAAATCAATTCACGTCGGCCGTCGTCGCAGAGGTGCGACGCAGGCCGACCGCGGCGAGCAGACCACCGGCCAGGACGAGTCCGGCGCACCACCACATCGAGGCACGGTAGGAGTGCCCGACGGCAATTCCGTCGCGGTATGCCGTGCCCGACAATCCGGTGAGCAGCGGCAGCACCGCGACGGCAATGAGACCGGCCGTGCGGGACACCGCGTTGTTGACGCCGCTCGCGAGCCCCGACTGACCGTCCGGCACGGCGGCCAGCACTGCACCGGTGAGCGGCGCGACGAGTATCGACAGGCCCAGCCCCATGACGAGCACGCCCGGCAGGATCTGGCCGATGTATGACGGGTCGTCCGGCGCGAGCGCCAGCCAGGCGAACCCGACAGTGAGCACGGCCGCCCCGCAGACCATCAACGGACGCGCCCCGAATCTCGTTGCGAGTGAACCGAATCGGGATGCCAGGAAGAACATCAGCACCGAGATGGGGACAGTCGCCGCACCAGCCTCCAGTGGCGTCCAGCCGGCACTGACCTGCAGGAAGATCGCCAGGAAGAGCAGGGCTCCGGTGAGCGCGGCATACACGAAGAGCGTGACGATGTTGATCACCGAGAAGTCGCGCGAGGCGAACAAGCGGGGCGGCACCATCGGATGCCGCGTGCGCAACTCAACCACGACGAACGTCATACCGGCGAGCACGCCGACCGCGAGCGCGCCGACAGTGGTCGGCGACGCACCCGAATCGGGCCACGAGGTCAACGCCCAGGTGACTCCGGCCAGCGAGACCGGGGCCAGCAGAACCGCCCACCAGTCGAGCCGGTGCGATGCTGCCTGGTCGCGGGATTCAGGTGCAGAGCGCAGCAACCAGAGGACGACCGCCGCGATCGGCGGGTTGATCCAGAAGGCGATCCGCCAGTCGATCCCGACCAGCCAACCGCCGACGACCGGCCCGGCCGCGGTCGCGATGCCCAACGTGCCGGTCCAAGCACCGACCGCCCGCATCCGGTCCTCCTTGCGGAAGGACGCCTGCAGCATCGCCAGCGAGCCGGGGGTGAGCAGGGCGGCGGCTACTCCTTGCAGGACGCGAGCGAGCACCAACAGTTCGATGGTCGGACTCAGCGCGACCAGGGCTGACGCTACGGCGAATCCGGCGATGCCCCAGCCGTAGACGCGCTTGCGGCCCAACCGGTCGCCCAGCGATCCGCCGACCAGGATCAGCGAGGCCAGCGCGAGCGTGTAGCCGTTGACCACCCACTGCAGCCCGGCGAGGTCGGCGTGCAGGTCGTCGCCGATGTGCGGCAGGGCGACATTCGCGATGGTGCCGTCCAGGAAGCCGAGTCCGGAACCGAGGACCGTCGTCGCGAGCAGGCGACGGCCGGCCGGCTCGCCCATCGCGAGCAGCCGGGTCGGCTCGGTTTCCTCGGTCACCTGCAGGTCAAGGTCGCCATGGCCGACAGCATTCCCTACGCAGGCCGATCCGGCGCGTTCGATAGCGTGAAGTGGGTGACGGCATCCGCTCTGGCCATGGTCCTCAGCGCGGCCGTGTTGCACGCGATCTGGAACATCGCTGCCAAACGCGTCGCCGACGGCGGCTACCCCTTCGTCTTCTGTTATGCCGCACTGTCGGCCGTGCTGTGGCTCCCCGTCGGGCTGATCGTGCTGGCAGGGAGCGACGCCGGTCTCAGCTGGGCCCTGCTCGGAGCGTCCGCGTTGTCGGGTGTGCTGCACATCGCCTACGCGAACGCGCTGCAGACCGGTTACGCCAGAGCCGAACTCGGCGTCGTCTATCCCGTCGCGCGCGGCAGCGGGCCGCTGCTGACGATGCTCTTCGCGGTCCTGGTGCTGGCCGAGCGGCCAGGCACCGTCGGGGTGGTCGGTGGACTCGTGGTCATTGCCGGGGTCGCGATCGTGGCATCGGCGCGCCCGCCGGGTGCGGGGACGCCCGGATCGAAGGGGGCCGCCATACGCGGGGTGAAGTGGGGTGCGCTGACCGGGCTGGCCATTGCGTCATACACGTTGTGGGACGACCGATCGATGACCAGCCTCGACCTGCTGCCGATCCCCTACTTCGCGATGGGCACCGCCTGGCAGAGCGTGCTGATGGTGCCCGGGCTGCACGGCCGGGGAGCGGGGCTCTGGCGGGTGGCCCGGAACCATTGGCGCGAAATCCTATGTATCGCAGTGCTTTCGCCACTCGCGTACGTCCTCGTGCTGCAAGCGATGACGACGACTTCGGTCGCGCTGGTCGCGCCCGTCCGCGAGTCGAGCATCGTGGTCGGGTCGCTGCTGGCCTGGAAGCTCTTCCACGAACCCGCTCCGGCACGGAAGTTCGCCGGCGCAGTCGTGGTGCTGGCCGGCATTGCCCTCATCGCGGTATGACGTCCGGTCGCACCCGCCGCATGACGAAGGCCCCGACAATTTGTCGGGGCCTTCGTGCACTGGTGCCAGGTCTAGGATTCGAACCTAGGTAGCTTTACGCGGCGGATTTACAGTCCGCTCCCATTGGCCGCTCGGGCAACCTGGCGTGGTGCGTGGATGAGGATAACAAGCATCGGGCGGCCTGGGCCAATCGGAGTCCCCTGCCCGTCATACCTGCTGCGGCGCGGCATACTCGGGGCGAGGACCGCACCCGCCCGAAGGAGCAGCACCATGGCCGACTCGTCGTTCGACATCGTCAGCAAGACCGACAAGCAAGAGGTCAGCAACGCGCTGAACCAGGCGGCCAAGGAGATCTCCACCCGCTACGACTTCCGCAACATCGGCGCAGTGCTGGAGTGGTCCGGGGAGAAGATCCTGATGAAGGCCAACTCCGAGGAGCGCACGCTCGCGGTGCTCGACGTCTTCCAGACCAAGCTGGTCAAGCGCGGCGTCTCGCTGAAGTCGCTGGAGCTGTCGAACGACGGCGAGCCGGAGCTGTCCGGCAAGGAGTACCGCCTCGAGGCGACGCTGAAGAACGGCATCAGCCAGGAGGACGCCAAGAAGATCTCCAAGATCATCCGCGACGAAGGCCCGAAGTCGGTCAAGTCCCGCATCGAGGGCGACGAACTGCGTGTCACCAGCAAGTCACGCGACGACCTGCAGGAGATCCAGCGGATGCTGAAGTCGGCCGAGTTGGACGTCGCGCTGCAGTTCACGAACTATCGGTAGACCCACTGGGTCAACGCCGCGCGATCAGCTGTCGTCGGCGAGGGCTTCTTGGAGGGCGTCAAGCAGTTGGCTCCAGCCGATGTCCAGTCCGGCGACAGCCGAAGCCGCTTCGCGGTGGACGTCGGAAACCTCGATCGTCAACCGCAGGAGTGTGGGTCCGGCGCCGTCGATCGTGACGGTGTGGACCGCGGTGAATAGCGGCTGCCCTTCGGCGTCCAGCGGGGCCAGGCTGAAGACGAGGCGACGGCCGGGGTCGACCGCGGTCACCTGCCCGGCCGACCTGTAGGTGTCAGACCTTCCTTCGCGCAGAACCAGCCGGATCGGCGCACCGACGTGCGGTGCGATCTCGAAAGCCTGGACCGCGAAGTGTCGTGGCGCCCACCAGGTGGCGGCACGTTCGGGGTCGGTCCACGCGCGCCATACCTTGTCCGGCGAGGAGGCAAACGAGCGCTCGAAGTGCAACGTGCGAACCGCTGCCGTCCCCGCATCCGCTGCTGCCTCGACGGCGATCGCGCGTTCGTAGGACTCCAGCGCCGCGTCGTCGGGATTCCTCCTGGCGAGGCCATCGAGGTAGCCGGCCAACTCCCCGAACGTGTCGCGATTGAGGTTGGCGACCCGGCGGCGCCCGAGCTTGTGCACCTCGATCACGCCGGCGGCCGCGAGCGCCTGAAGGTGTTTTGTCGTCTGTGGTTGCAGGGCCCCCAGTGCGTCGGCGACCTCGCCCACTGTCATCGCCCGCTCACCGAGCAACTCCATGATCCGGAAGCGGGTCGGCTCTCCGATCGCTCCCAACGCCTGTTGGATGTCGAGACTCATGGTCTCCCTTCAGTGCTTGCAACGTCAGGCGAGCAGCCGGGCGAGGTTGTCCAGCTCATTGGACCGGCCCGCCACCAGCCGCTCGGTCCAGACCTCATCATGCATCGGCTCGACGCGCATCACGATCCGGGTGCCGCCGTCGACCGGCTCGAGGTCGATCTCGGTGAGTTGCTCGTATGGCGCGTGGTCTGGCACGAAGTCCACCAGCGACTGATAGCTGAGCTTGGTCGGCTCCGCGATCTCGACGAAACGCTTCCGCGACTCGGTGACCAGCGGCATTCCGTTCTGCTCCATGAAGGCGACCTGCTCCGGGCCGACAGCGGTCATGGTGTAGACGAGTTCGCCGTCAGGCCGCAGATCGAGCCGGGTGACGTCGGTGCGGAATCCATCCGGAGCCCACCACTGGCAGATGCCTTCGGGCGTGACCCAGAGGTTCCAGACGCGGTCAGGGGTCGCGGTCACGGTGCGTTCAATGAGTGTCGTCATGACTGCCAATATATTCGTTTACACGAATGTGTCAATGCCGCGAGTCGGTCGCCCCCGCCATCCGCAGCGCCATCCGCGCACCGTGCTCGGCGATGCGCTCCGGCTGCCAGGCATCGCGCTCGTCATACCAACGGGCGACGTCGATGGACATGCCCATGATCGCGTTGGTCGTCATACCGACGTCGACGCAGTCGAATGCGCCCGTCTCCACGCCGTCGACCAGTGCCGTCCGGATGGATTGCTGGATGTCGTGTCGCAGGGCGTCGATGATCACCCGATGCTCGGGCGTCAGGGCGGCGAGTTCGTAGTTCACCACTCGCGCCATCGTGTGGTCGAGCACGTGGCCGAGGACAAGTCGCCGCACCATCGCCGCGAGCCTCCCGCCCGGCTCGGCCTCGCCGGCAGCGGCGTCAGCGAGAGCCCGCAAGGTCGCCTGGTGGCCGTCCAGCGAGATCGCGAAGAGCAGCGACTCCTTGGTGCGGTGATGCACGTAGACAGCCGCCGGCGACATGCCAGCCGCTGCCGCGATGTCTCGGGTCGTGGTGCCGTGAAAACCCTTGGCGGCAAAGGCATCCCGCGCGGCGTCGAGCAATCTGCGCTGCGTGGCGCTCGGCGGCGCATCCACCGGCTCGGCCATCGCGCTCCCTTGTCGTCGACTCACGCCGGACGATTCCCGGTGCGTTGACGAGCATGCCGCAGCGTGCCACGCTAAGCAAGCGCTTAGTAGCGTGCATTCGGCACGCCCCATTGACCAAGCCCGAAGGAGCCGCGGTGCCCAGACCACTCACGACCTGGCAGGACCAACGAGTGGTGGTCACCGGGGCCGCGCGCGGTATCGGCGCTGCGATCGCCGAGCGCCTGGTGTCGCTCGGGTCACGGGTGCTTGTGACCGACCTCTTGCAGGACGAGCTCCGTCGGACAGCGGATCGCATTGGCGCGCAGTACATTTCGGCAGACATCTCGACGGAGGAGGGCGTTCGCTCCGTTGTGGATGGCGCACGCGACAGACTGACTGGAGTCGACGTCTGGATCGGCAATGCAGGCGTCGCGCGGGGATCCGGCCTCGAAAGCCCCGACCTCGACTGGGAGATCTCCTGGTCGGTCAACGTGCTGGCTCACGTGCGAGCGTCCCGGCTGCTCCTTCCCGAGTGGCTTGAGCGGGGGTCGGGGCGTTTTGTCATCACTGCCTCCGCGGCCGGGCTGCTCACGGTGCTCGGCCAGCCGTCATACGCAGTGACCAAGCACGGTGCCGAGGCATTCGCCGAGTGGCTGGCCGTCACCTACGGGCATCGCGGCATCGACGTCCATGCGATCTGCCCGCAGGGCGTGCACACCGACATGTATCCCGGCCCCGGCAACGACCCGGTTGCCGATGTCATCGGCCACGACGGCGCTCTCCAACCGGCGGATGTCGCCGATGCTCTGGTGAAAACCCTTGCGAACGGCGACTTTCTGGTGCTTCCGCATCCTGAGGTGAAGGACTACTTCGCGATGCGTGCAGCGGACACTGACCGGTGGTTGACGGGTATGCAGCGACTACAGGCTCGGGTCGACGAAGCAGGAGAAGCGCGATGAAGGCATGGCAGGTGCAGGAGCTGGCAAAACCGGCAGATGCGTTGGAGCTGACCGAGGTGGCCGCGCCCACGCCCGGGACGGGTCAGGTGCAGGTGCGGGTTCTCAGCGCTGCGCTGAACTTTCCCGACGTGTTGATGTGCCAGGGGCTCTACCAGATCCGGCCGGAGCTGCCCTTCACTCCCGGCGCCGAACTCTGCGGCGAGATCACCGCTCTCGGCGACGGCGTGACTGACCGCAAGGTCGGCGACCGGATCATCGGGATGGCTGCACTGCCGCACGGCGGGTTCGCCGAAACCGCGCTGATGCCGGCGGACAGCCCGCTCGCGCCCGAGCAGCTCGATGACGACGCGGCCGCCGTTCTGACCATCGCCTATCAGACCGCGTGGGCGGCGTTGTTCCACCGCGCGCAGCTGACCAAGGACGACACCGTGCTCGTCCAGGCGGCCGCCGGCGGAGTCGGATCGGCCGCCGTACAGCTGGCGAAACTCAACGGCAACCGGGTGATCGCAGTCGTCGGCGGGCCTGAAAAGGCCCAGGCCGCAAAGGGTTTAGGGGCTGATGTAGTGATCGATCGCAAGGTCGAGGACGTCATCGCGCAGGTCAAGGCGGCAACCGATGGGCGCGGCGCCGACGTCATCTTCGATCCCGTCGGGGGCGATGCCTACGACTTGCTGGCCAAGTGCGTGGCGTTCGAAGGACGCATTGTCGTGGTCGGTTTCTCCGGCGGTCGCATCCAGGCGCCGCCCCTCAACCACGTCCTGCTGAAGAACTACTCGATCCTCGGATTGCACTGGGGCTATTACCAAACGATGCGCCCGTCGGTCATCGCCCAGGGCTATGCGGAGCTCTCCCGGCTTGCCGCCAACGGCGACATCCGGCCGTTGATCAGCGGGCGGCTCAGCTTCGATGAGCTCCCGCAGGGCTTGACCGAGCTCGCCGCCGGCAAGACCGTCGGCCGGCTGGTCTGGCACCCGACCCACTGAACCCAACGAAACACTGAACCCAACGAAACACCCAGGAGAAAAATGACGGAGAAACGAACCGCCATAGTCACCGGATCGGCGCGTGGTATCGGCGCGGAGATCGCCCAGCGGCTCGCCGCTGATGGCCTTGCCGTCGCCGTGCTCGACCTCGACGAAGGCGCCTGCCAGACCGTCGTCGACGACATCACGGCGGCCGGCGGCAAGGCCCTCGCCGTCGGCTGCGACGTCAGCGACGAGGAGTCCGTGGCTGCTGCGGTCGAACGCGTCGCGACCGAGCTCGGCGCACCGACAGTGCTGGTCAACAACGCCGGAGTGCTGCGCGACAACCTCATCTTCAAGATGTCCGTCGATGACTGGGACACGGTGATGAACGTGCACCTGCGCGGCAGCTTCCTGATGACCCGTGCCGCCCAGAAGTACATGACCGAGGCGCGCTACGGCCGCATCGTCAACCTGTCGAGCACCTCGGCGCAGGGCAACCGCGGCCAGGTGAACTACTCCGCTGCCAAGGCCGGCCTGCAGGGCTTCACCAAGACGCTGGCCATCGAGCTGGGGAAATTCGGAGTCACCGCGAACGCCATCGCACCGGGTTTCATCGTCACCGACATGACCAAGGCGACCGCCGACCGCGTCGGCATCGACTTCGACGAGTTCCAGCAACTGGCCGCCAAGGACATCCCGGTCCAGCGCGTCGGCCGCCCGGCCGACATCGCCAATGCCGCCGCCTTCTTCTGCGGCGAGGGCGCCGGCTTCGTCAGCGGTCAGGTCTTGTATGTCGCCGGCGGCCCCTACGACTGATCGGGCGGGCTGCGATCGGACACCACCCTCACCGAGAGGACACCCAATGACCGAGGGGACAGGGGAAACCGCCCGATTCGGGCCTGTTTTCCCTGTCCCCTCGGCGAACGGGTGTCCTCTCGGTAGTTGGGGTGTCCGCTCGGTGTGAGGAGTCGGGAGGTGCCGGCGCCCGTCTGAGGTAGTACCTCAGAGCAGGAAATAAGGCATCCGCCCGACGCGGTGGGCTACCTCAGGCGACGACTGTCGATGTCACAAGCACAAGACATCGAAAGGCACGCTGATGAACTTCTCGTATTCCACTTCACCCATCGTCGACGCAGAGATCGCGTTCCGGCAGCAGCAGATCGCGCACGACTTCGCAGTCGCGCACGGCTGGGAGCTGAGCGTCCGTCGCCTCTTCGGGCGCCGCCGCCGTCCCGCGGAGCGCAAGCCCGCGCCTCGGCCCAGCACCGACCTGGTGACGCCGGGCCGCCTCGGATGGCGCTGAACGTCGGCGGATCGGCTGTCCGGCCGAAGGACGGCCATGGGCACCAGCGCTGGCGCAAAGATGAGGGACGAATCTTCGCGCCAGTATTATCCGATCCGCCGGAGTCGGAGACAGGGAACAATGGTCCGGTGATCTCCGACGCCGCTCCCGATGGACCGATCTTCGGCCGAGTTGCAGAGATCGACGACTTCGCACGGTTGTTACGCGACCGCGCGCAGTCGTCGATCACCCTGCTCGGCGGAGATGCAGGCATCGGCAAAACCCGCCTCGTGCGGGAGATCGCCGCATCCGGTCGGCAGGCCGGCGGCGTGGCGCTCGTGGGGCGTTGCCTGGACCTGGGCGACAGCGCGGCGCCATACCTGCCGATCACTGACATCGTGCGATCGCTGCGCGACCTGCCGACGGCGGACGGCGTGGAGTCGATCGAACGGCTCGTCCCGACCGACAGCCCGCGACCGATCGAGTTCTTCGAAGCCATCGCGACGATGCTCGACGAGCTCGCCGGCCGCGCACCCGCGCTGGTCGTCTTCGAGGACGTCCACTGGGCCGACCGGTCCACCCGCGAGCTGCTGACCTACCTCTTCACCCACGGCGTCCCGGCCGGAGTGCACCTGATCGCCACCTACCGCACCGACGACCTGCATAGGCGACACCCGTTGCGCCCGGCGCTGGCCGAGTGGTCCCGCCTCCCCCAAGTGCGGCGAGTTGCGCTGGAACCACTCGAGGTTCAGCCCGCCCGCGACTTGGTGCGACACCTGCAGCCCGAACTCGCCGATGACGCTGCTCGCCAGATCATCCGCCGCGCCGGCGGAAACCCGTTCTTCACCGAAGAACTCGTCGCCACCTCGATGTGCTGCGACCCCAACGAACCCTTCCTGCCCGCCGACCTTGCCGACCTTCTGCTCGTGCGGACCGACGCCCTGACCGACGATGCGCGGCTCACACTGCGCGCCGCATCGGTTGCCGGTTCCGACGCATCGGAGGCCACGCTGCTGGGCCTGACCGAGTTGCCCACCGACCGCGTACACACTGCTCTCCGGGCTGCCGTCGATGCGCGTCTGCTGATCACCACCCGTAACGGACTCTTCGACTTCCGCCACGCACTGCTGGCCGAGGCAATGTATGACGATCTGCTGCCCGGCGAGCGAGTGCGTCTGCATGACCGCCTCACCGATCTGCTTCTCGCGCAGGGCGGTCCGGGCACCGCGGCCGCCGTCGCACTCCACGCCGAACGCGCTGCCCGATTCGGCGACGCCCTACAGGCCAGAGTGGTGGCCGGGCAGGAAGCGCTCGACAAGGCGGCGCCGGCGAACGCCGCACGGCACTTCGAGAGCGCGATCGCAATCGCCGCCGGTCATCCGGAACTGACCGAGGTCCCCAGCAACCTCTCTGAGCGCGCCGCTGAAGCGCTGCTCGCCGCCGGCGACCCGCATCGGGCCGCAGGCCTGATCCGACACGTTCTCGCCGGCTTCAGCGGGACCGATCTCGACCGGGCTCGCCTGCTGCGGCTCTACCTCTCCGCGGTGCTGCTGACCGACATGCCGACGATTGAGGTCAAGCTCCGTATCCCGGACCTGCCCAACGAGGCGGACAAACTGCTCGACGCCGCGATCGGCTGGACGAGGGACGCCGGCGACGACGTGTTGCTCGGCCAGTTGCTGGCCCTCAAGGCGCACTACCTGCTCGCATACGAGCGGCATGACGAGTCGGCCGTCGCGGCCAACGACGCGCTGACCATCGGCCGCGTGGTCGATGAGCCGTCGATCATCAGCGATGCCATGACCACCCAGGCGAAGCTCGACGGACTCGCCGGAGACATGACGTCCGCGTTGGCGACCCTCGGGCAGGTTCGAGAGCGGGCAGCGGCCGAGGACGACATCCGGGCGGAACTGCGTGCGCTGCATCAGATCGCCGGCTTGCAGTTGCGCACCGACCAGAACGCCGAAGCCGCCCGCACCTATACCGAGGTGATCCGCCGCGCGGCCGAGGCCCACGCCCGAACCGAGATCTATGCCATCGACTCGGTCATCTTCGCCGCAACCCTCGCGGCGAAGATGGGCGACTGGGAGTCTGTCGACCGTTTGCTCGCCGAGACCGAGGACCTTCCGCCGTTGGCGCAGGCCTCCGCCGGCGCTGTGCGGCTGACCGTCGACGTCGCGCGTGGCCGGTTCGACCAAGCGCTGTCCACCCACGAGGCGCTGCATCAGCACTGGTCCCGTGAGATGTTCATCCTTGTCAACGATGCCGCGGGGACGATCGACGTGCTCGGAGCGACCGGTGATCTCGACGGGGCTTTCGCCACGTTCGACGAAGCAGTCGCCACCGTGGACAAGGTATGGCGCCTGTCGGTCTTCGACGCCCAGATCCGAATGGCGGCGCTGCTCCTGACGCATCTGGCCGACGACGTTGCCGAGAAGCCACGTTCGGCGGCGGGGTGGGCGCCGCGCATCGAGCAGTTGGATCAGGTGCTGGACGCCGTCCTCGCCGTGCGCGGCTGGCGGGAGTCGCTGGGCGTGGAGTCACGTGCCTGGTTCGCGCGTGCCCGAGCCGAGCTCGCACGTCTGGCGAGCGACGACGAGCTGGCAGTCACCGAATACCGTGAGTCGATAAGGCTTTTCGACGAAGCTGGGTTTGTCTACGAGCGAGCAGTCGTCGAGTTCCTCCTGTCGCGTGAGCTGCAGGCACGCGGTGAACGATCGGAGGCACGAGCACTGTCGGAGCAAGCGCTCGCGACCGCTCGGCGACTCGGCGCGGCATACCTCGTCACCCAACTGCGCGGTCGGTCCCACGGCGAGAAGCCTCGCGACAGCGCGCTCACCCCACGGGAACTGGACGTGCTGCGACTGGTCGCCGAGGGTATGACGAACGGGCAGGTCGCCGCCCGGCTCTTCATCAGCACCAAGACGGCCAGCGTCCACGTCTCGAACATCCTGGCCAAGCTGGGCGCCGCGACTCGCACCGAAGCCGCCGATCTGGCCCGGCAGCGCGCACTGCTTGACTGACGGTCAGACCTGGGCCATCCGGTCGCGAATCTCCGCGCCGATACGCCGCATTCGTTCCATCACCGAGGCAAGACCGGGCGGAGACTCGTCGGTCGGCCAGTTGGCGATCACTGCATAGCCGACGGCACGGGCGCCGTCGCGGACCAGTCCGACGTCGGCTCGAATGCCGTCGTCGGTTCCGGTCTTGTTGATCAGCCTCGGATGACCCGGCTCACCGATCGTGTTGTGCGCCAACGGATCCTCGCCGAAGGCAGCGGCGACCATGGACAGGTCGGTGCTCAGCGACATCCACTCCTCCACCCTTGGCGAGACGGTGCCGTCATACAGCCGGCGTAGGTAGTGCACGAGTGACGCCGCGCTGGCGCGCGAAAGTGTCGGCGGGGTGCCTGGGACGGAGAGGTCGCGGGCTTCACCACTCACGTAGTCGAGCATCTCCATCGGCTTGGCACCGATCGAATCACCGTATGCCGCAACGGCATCCAGCCCGACAAGATCGATCAGCACGTTGGTCGCAAGATTGTCACTCACGGCGCCGACCAGTCGACAAGCATCGACGACGGTCAACTCCTCCTGGTCGAGTGCGTGCCACAGGCCGGAGTCCCGCACGAAGCGCGCCTCGGTCTTGCTCACCCGCTGGTCCGCTGCCAACTCCCCGCCGTCGATCCGGCGGGCGACGTCCCCGAGCACCAGCAGCTTGCCCACCGACGCGGTCTTCAGGACGAGGTCGGACGACTGCTCGATCCACGGCTCGGCATCCGGCTGGTCGAGCCGCACCGCGAGGACGCTCCAGTTGATCCCGTTGGTCATCCGAACCTCTCCTGAGAACGCAACTGCTCCCGCAATCTGCTGGTGGCGTCGACGAAGGAGCGGCGGACGCCTGCCGGCAGGTCGCCGTGCAGGGCGCGCTCGGCCAACTCGACGGTGCTTTCCTCCACCACAGTGGTGGGGTAACCATCCGCGGCGAGCAGGTGCAGCACCATGTCACCGAGCTTGCTGGACAGTTTCGGCAACTCGGTGAAGAAGCGCTCGACATACGGTCGGGTGATCTCCTGTTCGGTCGCACCGAAGAAGGACCGCGCCACTGCGCCGAGCTCATGGCTGCTCGGGTTGTCGTTGGCCTCAGTGAGCTGCGACCAGGCCCACGCCTTCGTCTCTTCGGAGGGGATCCGGGTCCGTGCCGACAGCGACCTCAACACCCCGCTGACAGAGGGGTCCTTCGTCCGCCAGTCCTCGATCTCCGCGATCTCCATCGCCCCCAGAGACGCCAGGCGGCCGATGACCGACCACCGGAACTGGTCGTCGTCCGTCAGGAAGGCGGGGAGCCCACGACCCGCGAGCCATTCGCGCAGCAGCTGGATATCTGCCGAGGTGGCGACCACCAGGCGGGCCGCGGTCAGGCGCCGCGAGTCACTGGCCGCCGCTGCCTCGAACACCCGAATCCCTGTGGCGGCAAGGCGATCAAGCGCGGCCGGGGTGTGTGCCACCGTCAGGAACCTGCCCGGCAGGAGCCCGGTCGTCATGGTTGCGACGGCTTCCAGCAGCGGGTCGACGTCTTCGACCGGCCAGGCCGCCTCGAAAGTGTCGAGCAGCAGTGCCGGGTTGACGGTGCCGAGCGCGAGGCCGTTGAGCAACGACGACCACACGACCCCGCGGACGGTCGCGTCCTCAATGTGAGGCAGCTCGTCCGGTAGCTTCGCCTGGGTCGTTTCGTCAAGCGCGACGATCGCCCAGGTGCGGTCAGATTCATTGGGCAGCAAGAGGTTCGGGGCCTGCCCGAGCTTCAACCCGTGCACCTCGGTCCGATCGGAGTCGATGCGCACGTCCGCCCGAGCAACCTGCACGCCGTGCCGGTAGGCCGCGATGTCGGTGACGTGCGGCCGTTGTGCCGGGAACTGCTCCGGCGTCGACCTGTTGATCACCACGCGGTCGCCGTCAGTGGAGATCTCCAGAACATCGGTGCCGGGTGTCAGCAGCCACGCCTGCGCCCAGTCCTCGATGTTCTGGCCGCTCGCCTCGCTCATCGCGTACAGAAAATCCTGCAGGCTCGCGTTCCCGAACTCATGTGTTTGCAGGTATTTTCGCACTCCGGAGAGGAAGACGTCCTCCCCGATGTATGCCGCGAGCTGACGCAACGCCGAAGCGCCTTTGGGATAGGTGATGCCGTCGAGGTTCTCCAAAGCCGAGTTCGCGTCGGGCGCGGGCGTCCCGGCGATCGGGTGGGTGGACGGCGCGCGGTCGGCGGCATACCCCCAGTTTTTGCGTATGGCGGAGAAGTCGACCCATGCCTCGGAGAACTCCGTCGCCTCCGCCGTGCCCTGCTGGGCGAGGAACTCGGCGAAGGATTCGTTGAGCCACAGGTCGTCCCACCACTGCATGGTGACCAGGTCGCCGAACCACATGTGCGCCATCTCGTGGATGATGACGGTCGCCCGCAGCAGGTGCTCCGCCCGCGAGGCGTGTCCCTGGAAGACGAACTCGTCCCGCAGGGTCACGCAACCCGGGTTTTCCATTGCGCCCATGTTGAATTCGGGCACGAAGACCTGGTCGTACTTACCCCATGGGTACCGGATGCCGTAAACGCGGTGGTAGTAGTCGAAGCCCTGTTGCGTGACGGTGAAGATCTCGTCGGCCTGCTCGGCGAGCTGGTCGGCGAGCGTCGCTCGCACGTAGATGCCCAGCGGGATCCCGTCGTGTTCTGCCTGCTGGACCGCGAACGGTCCCGCGCATACCGTGAAGAAGTAGGTCGCGATCGGGCGAGTGGTCTCAAAGGTGCGCCAACCGTCGGCGGCCTCACGTGCAGCACCGTTCGCGATGACGGCCCACTCCTGCGGCGCCTTCACGCGCACGTTGTATGGCGCCTTCAGGTCGGGTTGCTCGAAGCAGGCGTAGATCTTCCCCGCCGTCGAAGAAGCCGGGCTGCCGTAGAGATATGCCTGCCCGTCCTGCGGATCGATGGCCCGGTGCATGCCCTCGCCGTCACGGACGTAGGCCATCGTCGCGTCCACGACCAGCTCGTTGTCTGCTTCGAGGTGGTCCAGCCACAAGCGACCGTCTTTCACGTCGGAAACGTCAATCGGGTTGCCGTTCAACGTGATTGAGTGGACTTCCTGAGGTCTGAGCTCCACGAACGTCGAGGCGTGCGGCGTGGTGCAACCGAAGCGGATGGTGGTGGCAGAGCCGAAGAGCTCATCGCCCTTCGTCAGATCCAGAGCGATGTCATAGGACCGGACGTCGACGAGCGACGCACGTTCCTCCGCCTCGGTGCGCAACAGGGACGGCACTGTGATCAACCTTCCGTGGTCGGGTGTTTCGGGGACTCGGTCGTGAACCGCCGATGAGCGACCAGTGCACGATCCGTGCGGTCCAACGCATCGACCAGTGCTCGACGGACGCCGGCCGTGTTGGCGCGGTCATCGATCGCCGATCGGGCAGCATCCGCGATTCCCTGTTCGACAACACCGTGCGGGTATGCCGTCAGCACGAATTGTTCGGACGACATGTCACCGAACTTCTTGGGGACACAAGCTAATTCGGTGAAGAATCGGTCAGCGTAGGCCCGCAGCAGCGCTGTTGCGTCGTTCTCGCCGTACCCGGCGAAGAAGCCCTGCGCGATCGCCATACCTTCGTAGTTGGACAGCTGATGCTCGTCGCCATACAGCTGGCTCCACGCCCAGGTCTTGGACTCCTCGAGCGGCAGAGCTGCTCGCGCCTGTAGGGCGGAGAGGTGACCGTTGAGGCTGTCGTCGCGACCGGCAGCCTGCTCGATCGTCTCCCGGTCGATGAGACCGAGTTCGGCCTGGCGGGCAAGGGCGATCCAGCCGAAGTCCTTGTCACCTGCGGCAGCTGCGGGGCGATCGACATCCGCGGCCCATGCCGACAGCAGGACGGCGTCGCTGCTCGTGGCGGCCACGAGTCGCGCACCGGTAAGGGCCGCCGGTGCTGCTGGGTCGACGAGCGCCAGCCGACGTTGGCCGGCTTCGGCGAGCGCTGCCTTGGCCGCGGCCGAATCACGCTGCGGCACCAAGCGATAGGGGTAGTACGTGTCGATCAGCCGAGCGAGCGCGTCACCGAGTGAGGCCACTGTCTCCGCCGGCCACGTGGCAGCGAAGGTCCGCACCACCATGCGCGGGTCGATCTGCCCCGTGTCGGCACCGCCCAACAGCGCCGACCACAGCGCGAGGCGGACCAGCGGGTCCTGCGCAGCCGCCAGCTCCGTGTCGACGGCTTCCAACGAGGTGGGGTCCAGGATCGTCGTCGCCCAGGTCAGATCCGAGATGTTCGGAAGCAGCAGTTTGGCGCGCGGAGAGCCGGCAAGCTCGGGCAGCTCGGTGCTGGCGGCATCGGTCTCTACACGGATCCGCTGCAACTCCCGGGCGTCACTGATCGCGCCGATCTCGAGGACGTGCGGCCGGCCACCCGAAGCGCCTACCGGCGGCGTCACGACGAGGTCGGCACGTTCGATCACGCCATCCCGCTCGTGCACGTCGAGCCGAAGATCGTCGACGCCCGACGACAGCAACCACGCCTTGGTCCACGCAGCAAGCGACTTGCCGCTCTCGTGCTCGACCGCACCGAGAAAGTCGCTCATCGTTGCGTTCCCGAAACTGTTGTCGCTCAGGTGCTTTCGTACGCCCGCGATAAATGCGTCGTCACCGACAAATGCCGAGAGCTGGCGCAGTGCGGAGGCGCCCTTGGCGTAGGAGATGCCGTCGAAGTTGGTGAGCGCCGATCCCGCATCGGGTGCGTCCGCACCGGCTACCGGGTGGGTTGCCGGGCTGCGGTCCACGCCGTACCCCCACGTCTTGCGTGAGATGCCGAAATCGACCCAGGCCTCGGTGTAGCGGGTCGCGTCCGCGGTCGTGCGATGGGCCATGTATTCGGCGAACGACTCGTTGAGCCACAGGTCGTCCCACCACTGCATGGTGACCAGGTCGCCGAACCACATGTGCGCCATCTCGTGGGCGATCGTGTTCGCGCGGGTCAACAGCTCGGTGCGGGTGTGCGCGCCGCGGAAGATGTATTGGTCGCGCAGCGTGACACAGCCGGGATTCTCCATCGCACCGGCGTTGAACTCGGGCACGAAGAACTGGTCGTATTTGCCCCAGGGATAACGGATTCCGAAGAGCCGGTGGTAATAGTCGAAGGACTGCTTGGTCACCTCGAAGATGTCGTCGCGTTGCTCGTGCAACTGCTCGGCAAGCGATGCGCGCACGTAGATCCCGAGCGGGATGCCGTCGTGCTCGTCGGTCTCGACGGCATACGGGCCGGCACAGATCGTCACGAAGTATGTCGACAGCGGTGGCGTCGTTGCGAGCGTCCACTCACCGGGCGCGGTCTGCTCCGCGGCGCCGTTGCCGGCGACGATCCACTCCTGCGGGGCACGCACCCGCACGTCATACGGAGCCTTGAGGTCGGGCTGGTCGAAGCACGCGAAGATCGACGGTCCGGCGTCCAGGAACGACATGCCATAGACGTAGTGCTTCCCGTCGGCGGGGTCGACCGCGCGATGCAGGCCCTCGCCGTCGTGCCGATAACGCATCGTCGCCACAATTCGCACGGTGTTCTCGGCACGCAGGTTCGAGAGCGTCACGCGCTGATCGGCGACCGACGCCGGATCGATCTCGTTGTCGTTCAGAGTGATCGACGTGATCGAGACTGCGTCCAGGTCGAGAAACGTCGACGCCTCCGGCTCCCGGCAACTGAAACTGATCGTCGTCTCGGAGCCGAACGTCTCCTCGCCCTGGTCCAGGTCGAGCGCCACGTCATACGAAGTGACAGCGATCAGATCGGCACGTGCCTGTGCCTCGGTGCGTAGCAGAGAACCCATGTGCCGACCTTCTCACGTCCTGGACAACGCGGTTTCGATACGCTCCCCCGCTACTCAACCCGCTAGGACCGGATCTGCCGACCGTATGCCTGATCCTCGAGCCGCTTGATGCGCTGCTCGGTCGGTGGATGTGTCGACATCAGCCGCGAAACATCCTGTGCCCGGAAGGGATTGGCGATCATCATGTGGCTCGCGTTGACGACCTTCGGCTCCGGCGCGAGCGGCGTCTGCGCGGTGCCGACCTCCAGCTTGCGCAGCGCCGACGCGAGAGCGAGCGGGTCTCCGGTCAGCTGCGAGCCGTCCTCGTCCGCGTCGTATTCACGAGTCCTGCTGATCGCCAGCTGGATCATGCTCGCGGCGACCGGCGCCAGGAAGGCCATCGCCAGCATCGCCAATGGGTTGGGGCGGTCGTCGTCGTTGCCGCCGCCGCCACCGAACATGCCGAACCACATCATCATCTGCGCGATGGAGGTGATGATGCCGGCGAGGGCGGCGGCGATCGACGAGGTCAGGATGTCGCGGTTGTAGACGTGCATCAGCTCGTGGCCGAGCACGCCGCGCAGCTCGCGCTCGTCGAGCAGGTCGAGGATGCCCTGGGTGCAGCAGACGGCCGCGTGCTGTGGGCTGCGCCCGGTCGCGAACGCGTTGGGTGCGTCGGTGGGCGAGATGAACAGGCGCGGCATCGGCTTGCCCGCCTTGGTCGACAGCTCCCGGACGATGCGGTACATCGCCGGCGCCTCCATCTCACTGACCGGGTAGGCCCGCATCGCCTTGATGGCGAGCTTGTCGGAGTTCCAGTAGCTGTAGGCGGTGGTTGCCACGCCGATCAGCGCGAAGATCCAGATGTAGCGGCCGCCTGCGACCAGCCCGCCGATGCCGAGCAGGACGACCCAGATACTGCCGAAGAGCGCGGCTGTCTTCAGGCCGTTGAAGTGACGGTGCATACCGGGGAAACGTGCACGACCAGCGGGTTTGTTCCGGAGCCGTTACCGGCCCACGAGTTGCAGCAAGGAGTGCGGTGCGATGCTCGTCACCACCAGCGCCAGCGCGCCGACGATCACCAGAGCACGATGCACCGGGTGCAGCGGCGCCGCGTGCTCGGGATCCTTGCGCGCACCGAAGAGGATCCGCAGCCAGCGCAGGTAGACCGCGACACCGAGCATGGCGTTGATCGCGGCGATAATCGCCAGCACCCACAGCCGGCTGCCCGCGACGGGGCCGATCGCGGCAACCTTCGCGACCAGGCCGATCAGTGCAGGGGGCAGACCCATCAGGGTCAGCAGGGCGAGTGCGAGCGTCACCGCGAGCAACGGCCGCCGCTGCAGCAATCCCCCGTATGACGACAGGCGTCTCGCGTGCTCACGCCCGTCGGCATGGGCGAGGGCGGTGACCACGATGAAAGCGACCAGCGTCGCGACGGCATAGACGATCAGGTAGGCGGCGGCCGACCGCACCGCGCGCGAGGAGACCGTCGCGAGCGGCAGCACGACCCAGCCGGCCTGCGACACGGTCGACCAGGCCAGGAAGCGCAGCGTGCTCTTCTCGCGCAGCGCCATCAGGTTGCCGAGCGTCATGGACAGCGCCGACAACACACCGATCGCGGCCAGCGCCGAGGTGCCGAGCACGGTCACTCCGCGGAAGATCACCAGCAACGCCGCGAGCGCCGCGACCTTGGAGGTGACCGCGAGGAACGCGCCGATCGGGACGGACGCCCCGCCGAACGCCTCGGGTGTCCAGGCATGGAACGGGACCAGGGACAGCTTGAACGCGAGCCCTGCAACGATGAAAACGACTGCAAGCACGAGGATTCGGCGTGAATCGGGGTCCTGGGAAGCCTGCAGCACGGCGTTGCCGGAGAAGAACGCGGACCCGGTCGCCGCGAACCACAGAGCTGCGCCCATGACCGTGATCGCGAAGCTCACCAGTGATGTCGTCAGCAGCGCCAGGGAACCGTCGACGGCGGCGCGGCGGGCGCGCAACGCCACCAGTGCGATCGCCGGCAGCGTGGCCAGCTCGAGCATGACGAGCCAGGACCCGAGGTCGCGTGCCGCCACCACTCCGGTGGCCCCAGCGGTCGCCGCGAGCACGAGGGTCGCCTGCACGGCGGCGCGTTCGGCGGGGACGCGGATCGGCAAGGCCAGCAGCGCGACCACCGCGCCACTGACCAACGCGGTCAGCTGCAGTCCGACGCCGACGTGGTCGACGGCATACAGGCAGGTGTTCTGGGGCAGGCAGAGCGTCTGGCGCGGGTTGTCGGCCGACGGCAACGCACCCGGCACCGCGGTGCCCGCGCCGATCAGCAGCAGCACGGCAGCGAACGCCCAGTGCAGCCGACCGAGGCGGGGTGCGATGGCATCGACCATCAGAAGAAGGATGGCGCCGACGGCGGGTACGAGGACGGGTGCGAGCAGCCACCAGTCGTAGGTCAGCTTCATCGGCCGATCACCGCCATCAATTGGTCAACGGCACCGGAGGTGGTGTTCAGCAGGATCAGAGGTATGACGCCGAGCACGACGACTGCAGCACTGAGCACGCCGGTGACCAGCCATTCGTTGCCACGGGCATCCGTGGCCGGCTCCGGCTCGGGCGGCGCGTCACCCTGGGACGAGCCCTGCCAGACGATCCGCAGCACTCGAAGCGCGTAGCCGGCAGCAAGGACAGCACCGATCGAGGCGAACGCCGTCAGCACCCGGAACCAACCGATCGGTCGGTCGCCGCCCGGGGTCCAGGCTCCGAAGATCGCCAGCACTTCGCCCCAGAAGCCGGCCAGGCCGGGCAGGCCCATCGACGCCGCGAAACCGATGACCAAGGCCAGGCTCAGCCGCGGTGACACATCCCGCAACGACCGCGGTATGACGTCCAGGTCGTCGTCGCCCCAGCGGTGCTTGAGCCCGCCGACGACGGCGAAGAGCAGCGCGGAGATTGCGCCGTGCGCGATGTTGGCGAACAGCGCCGCCTGCAATCCGATGGTGGTGCCGCTCATCAGGCCGAGCATCACGAAACCCATGTGCGCGACGGACGACCAGGCAACGAGCCGCTTCAGATTGCGCTCGACCAGGCAGACCAGGCCGCCCCAGATGATGCCGATGACCGCGCAGGTCCCGATGTATGGCGCCAGGCGCTCGACACCGGCGGGCAGTGGCGCCACGACCAGGCGGACCACGCCGTAGGTGCCCATCTTCAGCAGCACCGCGGCGAGCAGCATCGACCCGGCTGTCGGCGCGATGGTGTGCGCACGGGGCAGCCAGGAGTGCAGCGGCCACATCGGCACCTTGATGCCGAGACCGATCAGCAGGATGAGGGCGACGGCGGTCTGCTTGCCGGGCGACATCTGGTTGGCGGCGATGCCGGCCAGATCGGTGGTGCCGGCGGCGAACGACATGGTCAGGATGCCGACCAGCATCAACGTGGAGCCGAGCACCGTGTAGAGCACGAAAGTGTTTGCCGCACGGGAGCGTTCGCGCGCGGCGCGTCGGTCGCCGAAGCGTCCGATGAGCACCCACATCGGCACCAGCACGACCTCGAAGGCGAGGAAGAAGCTGATCGCGTCCTGCACCAGGAAGGTGGCGATGCCGCCACCGATCACCAGCAGCAGACAGCCGAAGAACGTCGCCGGCGTGCCACCCGCGGGGAGTTCGTGCCGGGCGTGCAGCACGACGAGTACGCCGACGGCGGCGGTCATCAACAGCAGCGGCACGCTGATGCCGTCGACCGCCAGATGCAGGCGCATCCCGATCTCGGGCACCCACTGCCGGTCAAGCACCGGACGCTGTATGGCGATCAGGATCGACGCAACGAGGGCGGCGAGAGTCGCGACCAGGGACACGATGTATGCCGTGTGGCGGCCCACCGAGCGGATGCTGCGGTCTCCCACGACGAGGGCCAGTCCGGCGACGACGGGCGCCAGCGGTGCGACGAAAAGCGTTGCTACCACAGGATGACCCCCATCAGACCGACCACGACGAGTCCGACCGACACAGCCATCAGTCCACTCGTCGGGCGGTGCGTGTGCACGCGCTCGGCACGCTTGACCAACTCACCGGACAAGGCAGGGAGTCGTTGCACACCGTCGTCCAGTCGTTCGTCGGTCCGCGCGACCAGGTGCGCGAGACCGAGGACCGAGCGACCGAAGGCGACATACAGCCGATCGACGTCGAAGCCCCGGGATGCGGAGGCTCGCGCGAAGGTCGGGATGCGGGCGGCGGCATCGCCGTAAACGGTGCCGACGGACATCAACCGCACCAACAGGGCGACCGCAGCCATCAGCAGCAGCGAGGCGCCGATCAGCCAGACGTTGGGGTGCTTCCAGTCGACGTCGAGCATCGGCGAGAAGACCAGCAGGCCGCCGACGACGGACAGCAGCGCGAGCAGTTGGAGGCCGAATCGCGCTCCCCGCCTGGCTGTTGGTCGGACAGCGGCGGCTCGTCATCGTCCAGCGGTTGCTCGATCGGACCGGTCTGATCCGTCTGCCGTCCGTGGATGTCGACCTGCGGCAGGTCGGTCAGCATCTCCACGATGCCGACGTCCTGCACGTCGTAACTGTCGTCGACCCATTCGCGCACCTGCACCCGCTGAGCGCCGGTGCGATGGATCAGGATGAGCCACATCCGCATCGTGTAGGCCGCGGTGAGCAGCACGACACAGGCCAGCGCGGCGAACGCGATGCGGGCGGTGAAGTCGCCGTCGATGCCACGTCGGGCGGCCTCGTCGATGATGAGGTCCTTGGAGGCGAAGCCGGCCAGCGGCGGCACGGCAGCGAGCGCGAGCAGGCCGATGCCGACCATGCGTCGGGCCTCCGGATGCTTGCTCAGCGCACCGGACATCCGCTCGACCGTCGTGCCACTCACCAGCACCGACACCCAGCCGATCATGAGGAACAGCAACGCCTTGAACATCGCGTGCGAGAGCAGGTGGGCGATCCCGAGGTCCGCGGATCCGTCGGTCGCGACCACGGCGAGACCGAGCAGCATCAATCCGACTTGGGACACGGTCGACCAGGCGAGCAGTCGCTTCAGGTCGTGCTGGCAGAAGGCGAGGATCCCGGCACCGACCATCGAGACCGACGCGATGATCGCGAGGACGACGCGCGCGGTGTCGGACAGCTCCAGCAGCGTGATCAGCTTGCCGAGCACCACGGTGCCCGCGGCGACCATCGTCGCGGCGTGGATCAGTGCGGAGGCCGGGGTCGGGCCCTCCATCGCGTCGGGCAGCCAGTCCTGGAAGGGCACCTGCGCGGACTTGCCGGCCACCGCACAGATCAGGCAGAGCAGCGCTGCGGTCAGTGCGCCGCCGCTCGTGTCGGCGACCGCCGACCAATGGCGAACGATGTCGCCGATGCCGGTGCTGTGTGCGCCGAGCGACAGGATGGCCAGGCCGATCACCAACGGGGTGTCGGCGACGCGGGTCACCATGAACGCCTTGTATGACGCCCGGCGCGCCTTCTTCCGCTCGGACTCGTGACCGATGAGCAGGTAGGAGCACCAACCCATCAGCTCCCAGCCGACCAGGATCAGCAGCACGTCGCCGGACAGCACCACCAACTGCATGGCAGCGGTGAAAAGGCCTACGCCAGCAGCGAACTGGCGATACCGAGGATCGCTGTAGAGGTACCAGCGGGTAAACAGTTGGACCGCCCAGGAGACCAGGCCGACCGCCACCGCGACGAGCACAGAGAGCCGGTCGACCTGCAGGTGCAGCGGCACCGCGAAGCCGGGCCCGAGCGGGAGGGACCCGATGGTCTCTGGTCCGGCGACGGCACCGCCGCGGGTCTGCTGCAGGAGCAGTGCGATGGCCGCGACGAGGCCGAGGAAGCTGAACACGCTGGCGATCGCGAAGGCGTGGGAGCTGCGCCGGGTGCACAGAATGATCAGCACCGGGATCGCCACTTGCAGCAGCACGGCAAGGTGACTGGGCTGGATCGGGAAATCGACCGCGAGCGTGCTGACGTCGAATCGACCGTTCGACCCGACAAGACTGAGGATCATTCGGACTCCCCCGGCTGCGACATGTCCACGTTGCCGCGGGCACGGAAGACCGCCAGGATCACGCCCAGCGCGACCGCGATCTCCGCGGCGGCGATGGTGATGACGAAGATCGTCATCACCTGACCGGCGCGCATCGCGTCGGAGGTCAGCGAGCCCACGGTGACGAAGAGCAGCCCGGCCGCCGCGAGCATCAACTCGACACCGATGAGGACCAGCACGGCGTTGCGCCGGGCGAGGACGCCATACAGACCGATGCCGAAGAGCAACCCGACGACGATCATCGGCGGCGCGGCGTGGATCACTTCGCGGCTCCCCTCACCGTGACACGTTCCGCGTCGTGCCCGAGGCCGCGACCGATCGGCAGGCGCGCCAGGCCCAGTGCGGCGATCAGGGCGACCAGGAGCAACGCCGAGAGGAGTTCGAAGGGCCAGACCCAGCTGCCGAAGAGTCTGGTCGCCAGCGCGTGCGTGGTGCCACCGTTGACGCGCGTCTTCTCGTTGCCGAAGGCGCTGATCAGGACTGTCGCGAGCAACGCCGCCGTGGCCGCGCCGACGACGAGCGCCGCCGCACGCTGCATCAGCGAGGTGTCGTGCTCGTGGCTGCGACCGATCGGTGCGCGCGTGAGCATGAGGGCGAAGAGGACGAGTATGACGACAGCGCCGACATAAACGAGAAGCTGCACCAACGCTACGAATTCGGCGCCAAGCACCAGGTAGCACCCCGACAGTGCGGCCAGGCTCACGATCAGCCAGAGCGCGGAGTGCACGAGATGCTTGGTGCTGACAGCGAGCAGGCCGGAGGCGACGCTGATCGCCCCGGCAATGGTGAACAGCACGTCATACGTGGTCACGACCTCCCCCGAAGTTCTCCTCCGCTGCGCTCCCCCGATACTTCGCGGGGGCCCCGGATCCACGTTCAGGGTTCTCAGCCTCGTCAACATGTGCCGGCGGCGGCACCGTCGGCATCCACTCGCCCAGCTTGTCCTTCTCGTGCAACAGGTTTCGGATGTCGCCGTCGGCGTATTCGAATTCGGGGCTCCAGAAGAGCGCGTCGAACGGGCACACGTCGATGCAGATCCCGCAGTACATGCACAGGCTGAAGTCGATCGCGAAACGGTCGAGCATGTTGTGCTGCCGGGCGCGACCGCCCTCGGTCTCGGCCGGCGTCGTCTCCTTGTGGGAGTCGATGTAGATGCACCAGTCGGGGCACTCGCGGGCGCAGAGCATGCAGGAGGTGCAGTTCTCCTCCAGCAGGGCGATGACGCCACGGCTGCGCTGCGGCAGATCGGGTCGCACGTGCGGGTACTGCTGCGTGTGGGCGTGCGTGACCATGGTGCGACCCGTGGTCGCCATACCCTTCGCCAGGCCCGTGAGAAATTTGCTCATTGCGACGTCACCACCACTCCGATTGCCGTTATTGCCAGCTGCAGCAACGCGATCGGCACGAGACCGAGCCAGGCGACGCGCTGCAGTTGGTCCTCGCGAAGCCGCGGCCAGGCGACGCGGATCCAGATGATCAGGAAGGAGAAGACGAAGCCCTTGAGCAGGACCCACAGCCAGCCGATGGCGTGGTCGAAAGGTCCGGTCCAGCCGCCGAGCCAGAGCGTGGCCAGCAGGAACGACATCACCACGATGCCGGCGTATTCGGCGAGCAGGAAGAGCGCGAAGCGCAGTCCGGTGTATTCGGTGTAGGGGCCCATCACCAGCTCGGAGTCGGCGACCGGCATGTCGAAGGGCGGGCGCTGCAGCTCGGCGGTCGCCGCGATCAGGAAGACGAGCGCACCCGGCAGCTGCCAGATGAGCCACCACGGGTTCCACGCGTGTGCGATGCCGACCAGTGACAGTGAGCCCGCGGCGATGGCGAACGACGCGCTCACCAGGATCAGCGGCAGCTCGTAGGAGACCAGCTGCGCCGCGGTGCGCATCGCGCCGAGCAGCGAGTATTTGTTGCCGCTCGACCAGCCGGCCATCAGCGTGCCGACCGTGCCGACGCCGCTGACCGCGAGCACCCAGACCAGGCTGCCCGGGACGTCGGCTCCGAAGAAGTGCGGCCCGAACGGGATCACCGCCAGCGCGAGCAGGTAGGACACGATGCCGAGCGCGGGTGCCACGCGGAAGACGCTCTTGTCCGCGGCGAGCGGGACGATGTCTTCCTTCTGCGCGAACTTCACGCCGTCGGCGACCAGCTGCGCCCAGCCGTGGAAGCCACCGGCCTCCATCGGGCCGAGGCGACCCTGCATGTGCGCCATCACCTTGTGCTCGGTCTGCCCGACCAGCAGCGGCAGCACGAGGAACGCCGCGAGGACACAGACGGAGCGCAGCACGATCTCCAGGAAGTCACTCATCTACCGGGGACCCCAGGACTCGTCGGGGACGCCGGGTGGCTGCATGCGACGGCGGGGCGCACGGGCCGGCTTGCCGTCCGTGCCACCGCCGCCGGGTTCCTTGGCACCGGGCCAAGGCTTGCTCGCGCGGGCGACCAGCACGAACGACTTGCGTAGCGGGTGACCGTCGAAACCGTCCGGTAGCAACAGTTTTCGCAGCGTGCCATGGTTGGCGTCGGTATACCCGTCGAAGCCGATGTCGAACATCTCATGGGTCTCGCGCTCGTGCCACGCAGCACCGGACCACAGGCTCGTGCAGCTGGCGATCGAGTCGCCGTCGGCCACCCTGGTCCGGACGAGCGTCTCGCGCAACGCGCCGGGTGTGGCGTCATACAGGTGCACGACGACGTCGAAGCCGGGCGTCTCCTCGGCATCGGTCTGGTCGACGGCGGTGAGGAAGTCGAAGAAGTCGAAGCCCTCGCCGCGGACGCGCTCCAGGGTGGCGAGCCACTCCCCTGCTCGCAACTGACGGCGGGGACCTCATAGGTCTCGTCGGTCACGCCTTTTCCCCTCAGCGGGAGGCGCGACCAGTGGACGGCTCACCTCGGCGGCCGAGGCCTTGCGCCCGGCATACCCACCGAGCTTGGTGCGCAAGCCCTTGGTCTGCAGCCGCTCGTCGGCGATCTGTTGCTGCAGCACCTGTATGCCGTGCAGCAGCGCCTCGGGACGCGGCGGGCAACCGGGCACGTAGACGTCGACCGGGATCAGCTGGTCGACACCCTTGGTGACGCAGTAGGAGTCCCAGTAGGGACCGCCGGAGTTGCTGCAGGCGCCGAAGCTGATGACGTATTTGGGCTCGGGCATCTGGTCGTAGAGGCGACGGACGGCGGGTGCCATCTTGTCGGTGACGGTGCCGGAGACAACCATCAGGTCAGCCTGGCGAGGGCCGGGCGCGAAGGGGATCACGCCGAGCCGGATGAAGTCGTGGCGGGCCATCGACGCGGCGATGAATTCGATGGCGCAGCAGGCCAATCCGAAGTTGAAGACCCACAGTGAGTAGCGGCGACCCCAGTTGAGGACGATGCGCATCGGCTTCGGTGCGACGGCCTGGCCGACGCCGACACGGGGCATGGGTAGGTCAGTGGTCACTGGTCTGGTCCTCCCTGTCGGCGGCACTGTCCGACCACGTCAGCATGCCGCGCCGAGCGGCGTGCAGCAGGCCGACGAGAACCACCGCGATGAAGATCGCCATCTCCACCAGGCTCGCGACTCCCAGATCGTGATCGCGCAGCACCAGAGCCCACGGGAAGAGGTAGACGGCGTCGACCGCGAAGACGACATACAGGAACGCATAAGTGATGTACCGGAAGTGGGTCTGCGCCCAGCCGCCGCTCGCCGGATCGACGCCCGACTCGTAGGTGGTCAACTTCGCCAGGCTCGGTGCGCTGGGCGCCAACAGCCGCCGAGAGGCCATCGCGGCAACGAAAAGCACCGCTCCGGCGACACCGACGCCGAGCAGCACCAAGTAACCGGTCACTCCCGAGGACACCCGGAGAGCCTAACCAGCAGGCGGGGTCTCGTGCGTGAGGCTCTCCCGGAATGGACGGTACGTCCGGTCTGCAGCGCCGTTTCGGGCATCCTGAGCGCGCCGAGAGGTCGATAGATGTCGTGAGAAAGCTCGCTCACAGCATCTATCGTCCTCTCGTGCTCAACTCCGTCTGTGCCGCCCGGCAGACTTCGGTCAGAGGCCGAGCCGGGCGACGTACTGGTCGGCGTATGCCTGCTCGCCCGCGGCGTTCGGGTGGACCGGCACGTAGTTCGTGCCCCAGAGCGCGGGTTCGACCCACCGAGTGCCGACCGGCTTGCACGCGTCGTGACCGACGGTCGGGGCGGACATGTCCACGTACGTGGCCCCCGTTGCGGCTGCGGCGCGCTGCACCGCACTGTTGAGCGTCGCCTCGATCGAGTTCACGTAGGCGACGTCACCGGATGCGATGGGCATCACGGCGAAGCAACTCGAGTTGTCCGCCGGCATCACGTGCGGGTAGCCGGCGATCGCGACCCGGGCATTCGGCGCCTTTGCCCGCACGGACTTCAGGGCGGAGACGAGGTTCGGGTAGGTGGAGTTGGTGATGCTGTTGGCGAAGCTGTCGCCATACAGCGTCTTGCAGGGGCTGCCGAACCCGAGCGTCGCCATACCCGCACTGCCACACGCAGCGATCATGTTGATGAACGTGTTGTTGTCGTTGCCGCCGATCGTCAGGGTGACCAGATCGGTGGAGGTGCTGAGCGCGTTGAGTTGCGGTGCCACGACGCCGAACTGCTTGCCCGCGAAGTCAGCAGTCGTCGCGCCACCGCACGACACATCAGTGAGCGCGAAACCCTTGGCCGCGGCGATGACGTGCGCGGAGTTCAGCGATGACTGGGTGCACAGGGGCGTGGCATCCGACAGCGGAAGGATGCCGGAGCCGGCGCTGTAGCTGTCGCCCATCGCGACGTAGTTGAGCGGAGCCGCTGAGGCGATGGCTGCCGGCGCGGCGAGTCCGGCGGATGCGACAACGGCTGCTGCGAGTGCGACAGCGGCCCGGCGACGTTGGTGTTTCAAGGGATTCACGGGTCATCCGATCGTTCGAGATCATGCAGGGGCAGGAACTGCAAGGGGACCGTGTCGTCCGGACGACACCCGCGGACGACGCCACAACGGTTGTGACGCACAGCACGCAGGGGCAACTGTGGAGCACAAGTTACCGGCCGGTCAAGACCCTCGGCGCCCGATCAGCGACCAGCACGCAAGGCTGGGAACACGCTGAGCGCGAGCAGCGGCGCGAGATCGGCCGGCGCCTCGGAAGACAAGTCTGGCCAGCGCAGTTCGGCGATTTCGGCGGCAGGCGCCGCCACCGGAACATAGGCGTGCTCGTACACCGTCGCGGTGACTGTGTGGCCGGGCTCGTTGGCGGCATCCGAGCTGAACGTGCCCACCATGCGCAGGTCGTCGGCCCGCACCTGTATGTCGAGCTCCTCACCGACTTCTCGAACGGCCGCGTCGACGGCGTGCTCGCCCGGCTCGAGCTTGCCGCCGGGGAACATGAACATCTCGGTGCCTGACTTTCGGACCGTCAGCACCCGGCCTTCGGGATCCCGGAACACGACAGCGCTGACGACGATCTCCGAACCGGGCACACGCCGAGGCTACCGAGGGTTTGGCGACGGGAAGGACTCGAGTTCCGTCGGCCCGATCAGTCACGGCGGCCCGCCTGCCACGTACGTGAGCCAGGTCACAACGTGGTAGCAACGCTACCGATTTTGACTTATCCGGTAACTACTCCTTATGTTTGAACCAGTCACGAGTCCCAGCGACAAGCCCTGGCTTGCTGGGCGGCAACCCTCACGCACGTGGCGGGGTGCCCCAGGTGAATGACTAGGCCGCAGTGCGCAATCCATCGATTTGCAGTGCGGCAAGCACGGCAGTTCCCCATTGCCCGTCCGCTCGCCGATCGCGTGCGGACGAGTTCGAGCACGGCCGGGCGCATTCGTCATACCAGCGACCCTGAGGACCTCATGCCTGACAAGAACATCCCCGATCCGTCCAACGTCCCGTCCCTGCCGGACCGACCGACTCTGCCGCCGCGTCGCACCCACACCCGACGCAGCTGGATCGGCGCGGCCGTCGTCGGCCTGGTGGTCGGCGGCGGGGGCGGATTCGCAGCCGGTCGCTCGTCGTCCGACAATTCAACCTCCGGCACGAAACTGACCACGGTGAAGATCGGCGTCACCGACGCGGATCAGGACTACTGGACGGTCTTCAAGAAGCTTGCCCGCGATCGCGGCATCAAGGTGCAAACCGTCAACTTCTCCGACTACACCCAGGCGAATCCCGCTTTGGCACAAGGACAACTGGACCTCAACCTCTTCCAGCACCTGGTCTTCCTCGCGACATACAACGACCAGTCCCACGAGACGCTGACCCCGGTCGGATCGACGTATGTCGTGCCACTCAGCCTCTACTCCCGCAAGCACAAGTCGGTGTCGTCGATCCCGGCCGGGGCGAAGATCGCCATCCCGAACGATGCGACCAACCAGGCCCGGGCGCTGCTGGTGCTGCAGAAGGCCGGGCTGCTGAAGCTCAAGGGCGGCGGAAATATCCTGTCGACACCGGCGGACGTCGACAAGGGCGCATCGAAGGTCCAGGTGACCCCGGTCGACGCGTCGCAGACTGTGACGTCACTGTCGTCCGTCGACGGCGCGGTGATCAACAACAACTTCGCGCTGGACGGGAAGCTCGACCCGACGTCGGCGCTCTACTCCGACGACCCGAAGTCGGCGACCGCGCAGCCCTACATCAACGTGATCGTCGCCCGGGAGCAGGACAAGGACAACCCGACGTATGCCGAGTTGGTCAAGCTCTACCAGGACCCGCGCGTCTCGAAGCTCGTCGTCGCCGAGTCCAAGAACACCAGTGTCCTGGTGCGCAAGCCGGCTGCTGCCCTGCGCAAGCTGCTGACCGGTCTGGAGAAGACGGTGGCCTCGAAATGACAGCGACACTGGGACAGACCGTTGAGCCTGAGTCGAACTCGGCGGATGCATTGGTCCGACTGGACGCCGTCAGCAAGGTCTTCGGTAAGGGCGACGACCAGCACCGAGCGCTGTCGGACGTCGACCTGGACATCCGCCGCGGCGAGATCTTCGCGGTGATCGGCTACTCCGGTGCGGGCAAGAGCACCCTCGTGCGGTTGATCAACGGACTGGAGAGAGTCAGCTCGGGCACGGTCACCGTGGACGGGGTCGACATCACCAGCCTGAGCGGAAAACCGTTGCGCGCCATACGACGTCGCATCGGGATGATCTTCCAGCAGTTCAACCTGATGCGATCCCGGACCGTCTTCGGGAACGTCGCCTACCCGCTGCAACTCGCGGGTTTGAGCCGCGCCGAGCAGGAGGACCGGGTGGCCGAGTTGTTGTCGTTCGTCGGCCTGCTGGACAAGGCATGGGCCTACCCGGAGGAATTGTCGGGTGGCCAGAAGCAGCGCGTCGGCATCGCCCGGGCTCTGGCCAGCGAGCCGGACCTGCTGCTCGCCGACGAGTCGACGTCGGCGTTGGACCCCGAGACGACCCGCGACGTGCTCGCCCTGCTGCGGCGGGTCAACGAGGAGCTCGGGATCACCATCGTGGTGATCACCCACGAGATGGATGTGGTGCGAACGATCGCCGACCGCGTTGCGGTGCTGGACGCCGGACGGGTCGTCGAGGTGGGCGCCGTCCGCGACATACTCGGCGCTCCGCAAGCCGAGACCACGCAGCGCTTCGTCGCCGCGACGGTTGGCAATCGGCCGGATGCTGGCCGTTTGCAACAACTTCGGGACACGTATGACGACACGCTCGTCACCGTCGCGGTGAGCGACGAGCGCGCCTTTGGGTCGGTCCTCAGCGCCGCAGCGCGTGACCACGGGGTCGACTTCGAGATCGTGTATGGCGGGATCACTGACCTCAAACACGAGTCTCTCGGGTCGTTCACGCTCGCGTTGCGCGGACCGGACGCCGGAGTGCGCGCGACGGTCGAGGCGTTGAACGCCGCGGGCATCGTGGAGGGGACGAAGCGATGACCACAGACTGGTCGACCTTGTGGCCGACGTTCCAGACCGCGATCTGGCAGACGCTGCTGATGGCGGTCGTGACGATCCTGATCGGCGGGATCCTCGGACTGATCCTCGGCGTCGCGCTCTTCACGACGCGCGGCGGCGGACTGATGGAGAACCGCGCGGTCAACGCTGTGCTGAACGTGCTGGTGAACATCGTTCGCCCGATCCCGTTCATCATCTTCGTGACCGCGGTCGCTCCGCTGACCCTGCGTGCGATGGGATCGACGATCGGCACCAAGGCGGTGCTCTTCCCGCTCGTCATCGCGGCAACGTTTGGAGTGTCTCGCATCGTCGAACAGTCTTTGGTGTCAGTGGATCCCGGTGTCATCGAGGCTGCCGAATCGATGGGCGCGGGACCGGCGCAGATCGTCCGGAGCGTGCTGGTGCCCGAGGCGCTGGGTCCGCTGATCCTCGGCTACACGTTCATCTTCGTCGCAGTCGTCGACATGACGGCGATCGCCGGAGCTGTCGGTGGCGGCGGACTCGGCGACTTCGCGATCACCTACGGCTACCACCGGTTCGACTGGGCAGTCACCTGGGTTGCAGTGGCGGTGATCATCGTGCTGGTGCAGCTCGCGCAGTTCGGTGGTAACGCGTTGGCGCGCAGGGCGCTGCGCCGCTGATATATATCCGTTGCTGCGGCCCTGCGCCGCTTCCTAGAGTGGAATCCCCGACGAGAGAAAGGAGGCGGCGATGACCACTCCACCGGCCGGCCTCCGGAAGCAGGCCGGTTCCTGAACTCGAGGAACTCCATGGCAATCCCAACGACTCTGCATTTCTACTCGCCCACCACCGACGTGGAGGCGATCGATCTCTTGGCGTCGTCACCCACGCCGTTCGATTCACCGACGCAACGTCGTCTCCGTACCGAGCTCCATCTGCTCGACGCGTTCGGCACCGGCCGCCGCCGCCCCGAATGGGTATGGGCCGTTCGGGACGACACCGACAGGCAACTGGGCGTGCTGGCCGCACTCGGCGCGGACCAACCGTCCGATCAGGCCTACGTGCTCGACATCTTCGGGCTGCCCGACGACCCGCAGGTGGCGCTCTCACTCACCGCCCGCGCCACCTCGGCCGTCCTCGCAGCCGGCGCAGAGGAAGCGTGCATCTACGCGCCGCCAGGGACGACCTACGACGCCCCAGCGCTGCGGTTGCTCGCCGACGCGCTCACCGGCGCCGGCTGGCGCTTGTTCGTGGAGCGCCGACACTACGAATTCGAACCGCCGGCGGGCCTCGGTGACGGTCCGACGACGGAGCTGTCGTTCACCGGGGTGACCGACCCCGGTGATCCTGCCCTCGCCGCGTGTCACCGGGAGGTCATGCGCGAGACACTGGACGCCCACGACGCCGATCGCATCACCCGACTCGGTTTCGAAGCTGCCTGCGAGCAGTCCCTCGCAGATCTGTTGGAGGCAGACCCGGTCGAGTGCATTCACTTGGCACGCAACGCTTCCGGTGCAGTCGTCGGCATGGTGTCCGGGCGCGTGTTGCCGACTGGGCGTGCCTTCGTGTTGTTCGTGGGCACAACGCTGGAGCATCGCGGTCACGGCTACGGACGTCAGCTGCTCGCCTGGCAGACCCGCCGGTTGCTCGCCGAACGAGCCACCGTGCTGATCGCCGACACCGACAACGCGAACCTTCCGATGGCACGAGCGTTCGCCGAGGTCGGCTGGCCGCAGACGGAGACCCGGATCGACCTGCGGCGCTGACATCAGCCGAACAGGCTGTTCATCTCGCCCCAACTGCGTGGCCCGGCCAGCTCGTCATACGTGCCGACCTCGAGAAGTTCGCGGGTCGCCCGCTCGACGTGTCCGAAGATCGCGCCGGCAAGTGACGACCCGGCCGACACCCGCCACGCTCCGGCCTTCTTCAGTGCAGGGATGGCCGGAGCGCCGGGACCGGTCAGGATGTTCACCGGTGCGTCGATCGCATCGGTCAATCGCGTCACCTCGTCGAGGTCGGTCACTCCCGGCACGAAGATGCCGCTGGCGCCCGCGTCGAGGTATGCCGCCGCACGTGCCACGGCGTCGTCGAAGTCGGCGGCGCCGAGCAGGTAGCCGTCGGTGCGGGCGTTGAGGTAGAGGTTCACGCCTGCTGCCTCTGCCGCTTCACGGACCACCCGCACCCGATCGGCTGCCTCGTCGGCGGGCCGCAGCGCGCCGTCGAACGCGTCCTCGAGATTGACGCCGACCGCTCCGGCCTCGATCACCAAACGCGTCGTCTCGGCGAGATCCGCTGCGCTGTCACCGAATCCGCCTTCCACGTCGCACGACACCGGCACCTTCGCAACCGCACAGATGCGCTGCAGGTGCTCGAGCATCAGCCCACGGTCGAGCATGTTGCCGTCCTGGGCACCCAGTGACCAGGCAACTGCCGCACTGGAGGTCGCGAGAGCCTTGGCCCCGGCGTGCTGGATCACCGCCGCGGAGGCCGCGTCCCAACAGTTGGGGAGCACGAGGAGGTCGTCGTGGAGGTCGTGGAAGGCGGCTGCGCGTTCGGTCTGTGTCATGGCCTCAACGGTAGAAGGGACGCTGTTCTGCTGCTCGCGAGTTCCGACGTCAAGCACCACATTGCCCGGCGGCGGCCGCGTTGCACAGGATGATGCTCGCCGAGCCGCCGACCCGAAGTTGCAGGAACTTGCCCGGTGACGCGGGCGCCAGTGTGACGACGACCGACTGTCCGACGGCGTAGTTCTTGGCGTCGGACGTTGCCGTCACCGAGCCAGTGCCGCTGGTTGCGGTCATCGCGGTGAGCTTGAACGCCATACTGCCGCGTGGCGCGTTGCCCATGGAGCACGACGGGCAGCGCGTGAGGTCGGGGTAGCTCAGCGTGCCGTTGCCGTGCGCGTCGATGGTCAACCCCGTCTCGTGACCACCCCACGAACCAACCATCGACCCTGTCGACGTCGGTGGTTGTCGCGTCGAGGTGAGCGACGATGTCGGCGCGGTGGGGCTGGCCTGCACCGCACACGGCTGCAGGCCGAGACTCCGCACCACCGACACCGGGACCGCCGCATAACCGTCGATCGGCTGTGGGACATCTCTGTCTCCGCAGAAGGTCACGTTCGTCGGTCCGACCACCGTGCGATTGTCGAGGTTGACGATGACCTCGTCGACATCGCTCGCCGGCTGACCGCTCGGGAGATAGAGGGCGACGGTGGCGCGGACCCACGCCGAATCGACCTGCGAACGTTTGATGTTCGTCGCCTTGCACACCACGTTGCTCGACGCCGCGCGAGGAAGCACCAATGCACAGATGCTGCGAGACAGGGACGGGACGCGTGCCGCCGACGCGGTCGAGACCGACGAGCTCGTCGAGGTGGGAGTCGCACTGGTCACTGACGAGCGAGCCGCGGTCGACGTGCTCCGCGGCGGTCGGGAGATGGACGTCGTCGACGCGACCAGTGGGGAGCTCGTGGTGGACGAAGCGGTGCTCGTGCGCGTGGCGGCGATCGGTGACGTGGACGTTCCGCTGCCGGTCGTCCCTCCGCCGCCACACCCGGACAACGCGAGAGCTGCGGCGCAACAACAGCCCACGAACGCAACGCGCCGACGAGTCAGGTGTCGGGGCGCCGCGTCGTTGCGACACGGTCGACTCGTTCGGACGGAACTCGGATCAACGGGCATGGCGACTCCCGCACAACGTGAGGTGATGAGTTGGCAAGTGGGCGATGACACGCCGGCAGATCGGACCATCGGAATCGGTGCGGAGATCTTATTCGCCCCTCGCCGGCGCTGCGGCTTTATTGAAGTCCGACTCTCCTCACCGAGAGGTCACGGATTGCCACGACGCCCGTGGGTGCGGGGTGCGTCATACCCACCCTCGGGCGGGACCATCTCGCCACGTATCCCGAGCAATCGGACCGGTCGATCGTCGGCGAGCTTGGTGTAGAGCGCGAACGCCGTGTCCACGATCACTGCCGGATCGTATGTCGGCTCCGGGAGCTTGCGGACCCGGGTGAACGTGAAGAACGGCGCGAAGCGGATCTTCAGGTGGACCCGCTGACAGGGGCGTTGCTCCTGCCGCAAGTCCTTCTCGACCAAGGCCGCCAGATCACCCAGCGCCGCCCGGATCGCGTCGGGAGTCGTGAGGTCCTGCTGATAGGTGGTTTCGTGCCCGTGGGCGCGCGCGATCCATGGCGTGTCGTCGACCACCGCGCTACCCGCGCCCCGGCCGAGGCGACCGATGTGCGGACCGGTGTTGGGCCCGAACTCCGCGGCAAGGACGTCGTCTGCGGTGGCGGCGAGATCGTTCACGGTGCGGATGCCGTGTGACTCGAGTCGTTTCGACGTCTGACTGCCGATACCCCACAACGCCTTCACCGGCCGATCACCCATCACCTCCAGCCAGTTGTCGCGGGTCAGCCTGAAGACGCCGCGTGGCTTGCCGAGGTCGGTGGCGACCTTGGCGCGCATCTTGGTGTCGCCCACACCGACGCTGCAATGCAGGCCGGTCGCGTCGAAGACGGCGCGACGCACGGCGTGGGCGGTCTCCATCGGGTCCTCGCTGTCGATGCCGACGAAGGCTTCGTCCCAGCCCAGCAACTCGACAACGGCGCCCGGGAAGTCGCGCAGCGCTTGCATGACTTTCGCTGAAACCGCTTCGTAGACAGGGAAGTCCACCGGAAGGAAGATCGCCTCGGGACAGCGGCGTACGGCGATCTTGAGCGCCATACCCGAGCGGATGCCGAATTCGCGCGCCTCGTAGGACGCGGTCGAGACGACGGCCCGCTCGGTCGGATCGCCGCGGCCCCCGACGACGACCGGCTTGCCCGCGAGCTCGGGGTGACGCTGGATCTCGACGGCAGCAAGGAATTGATCCATGTCGACGTGCAGGACCCAGGCCGTCATGGCGCAAGCCTGCCACGGGCCGGCCCCGCCTGGCGATCAGCGCGTGCCGGCGGTCTGGCGGGTGGTGACGTTGATCCGGTTGAAGAGGTTGGTTGTCGCGATCCAGGCGACGAGCGCGGCGAGAGCCTGCTCGTCGTACCGGTCAGCGACCTCGCCCCAGACGGTGTCCGGGACGGGGTCGAGGCTGTCCGCGATCCGCGTCACGTGCTCGGCGAGCAGCAGCGCCGCGCGCTCGTCGTCGGTGAAGTACGGCGCATCGCGCCAGCCGGCGATCGAGATCAGTCGTTCGTCGCTCTCGCCCGCCTTCTTCGCGTTCTCCATGCCGTACTGCAAGCACCACGAGCAGCCATTGATCTGGCTGACCCGCAGGTGGACGAGTTCCAGCGTCGTGTCCGGCACCCCCTGTCCGCGGACGGACGCGGCCAACGCTTGAATTCCCTTGATACCGGCCGGATCGAGCAGGTAGGCGGGGTTCGTCATACGGGGTTCCATCGGGTGCTCCTTGAAGTTGATCGGTTCGTTCGCAACAGGAGACGTATGGCGACCGAAGAATGTGACACGTGCAGCGGAGTCGTCCGCGGAGGACCCGATCAGTCAGGCGCCTGGATGACCGACATCGCACCTTCTGCGAAGCTGACGTCATGACAATGCGGTGGCCGTTCGACGACCTCATGCTCAGCGCGTCGGGCATCACACTTCGCCCGGTGCGCGACGTCGACCTCGCAGGCTTCGTGGCGATCTTTCCCACCGACTTCGACCTCGACCCGGCCTATCCACCGCTGCCCGGAGTGCCGCCTGCGACCGATCGTGAGCGCCGGCTGGTCCAGAGCATCTGGCGGCATCGCGGATGCTGGTCGGTCGACGACTGGGCCGTCGACTTCGGTGTATGGCGAGACGACGAGCCTCTCGGCATACAGACTCTCGAAGGCACCGACTTCCCACAGAAGCGCACCGTCGACAGCGCATCCTGGATCGCAAAAACGTTCCGTGGCAACGGATTCGGCATACAGGCACGCGAGCTGATGCTTGCGTTCGCATTCGAGCAACTCGGCGCCGAGCAGGCGATCACGTCCGCATTAGTCACCAACGAGGCTTCCCTCGGGGTGAGCCGGCACCTCGGCTATCGAGACACCGCGGTCGAACCGCACGACACCGGAGGTGAAGTCGTCGCACTGCAGCACCTGGCCATGGACCGGCCCGACTGGGTGGCGCAACGCCGAACCACCAGCACTGTCAGCGGTTTTGACCCGTGTCGGCCATTCTTCGGGCTGGGCTGACCGGACGCCAACGATCCAACCGATGACGACCGCACACCCACGTTCAGCCACATCAATCGATCGCCGCATCCTTGACAACCAGCGATCGACCTTCCGGAAAGAAGATCCCCTCGATCGGCTTGTCGAACACCTTCGCGATGCGGAATGCCAGCGGGAGAGACGGGTCGTACTTTCCCGTTTCGAGCGCCACGACAGTCTGGCGGGATACCTCCAGGTGCGCGGCAAGGACCACCTGGGTCCAACTGCGCGCCTCACGCTCGGAACGAATCCGGTTCTCCATCAGGCGGTCGGTGCCTTGACGAGGCGGGTGGTGACCGCCCATGCGAGCAGCCCGACGATGGCGACCGGCCAGCCCCCGGAAACTGAAAGTCCGGCGGCGTCCAGGGTGCCGACCGCGAAGGCGGCGAAAACCGTCGCGGCGAAGCCGACTGCCAGCCCCGGAAAGGCCAGCTTGATCTGGTACTCGTCCAGCTGCCGCATCCGCATCGCGACGACGCCCACCACCCAGGCGAGGAAGAAGAGCGGCAAGGCAGCCCACGCAACACGCCACGAACCGGCCGAATGCCCCCATTGGTCGAGCGCGAGACTGGTCAGCAGGTAGCACGCGAGCCCGGCCCAGATCCGCACTCGGACGCTGCGCCGGCGTCTCAGCTCGACCGGCGTTTCCTCGTCCAAGTCAAGATTCCTTGTCATCTCTGCACGGTATGACGCAGCTCCTGGACCTGTCAAGCACCCTTGACATTCCGATCGCTCGCACCGCCGGGAACAAAACCGCCGCGCGCAGCCTTGAGCGGATAAGACTCAACTTTCGCAGCGACACGACCCGTCCACCGGCACCGGCCGACGAACCCGTTCGTGTCGCCATACGCCTCACAAGGAGAGCGATGACCCGATCAACCCAGCTGCCGGTGCTGTTCCTGCACGACCAGGTGGCACTGCCCGGCATGACCCTGCCCATCGAGCTCGACGACGAGGCACGTGCCGCAGTCGACGCTGCTCGCGCGGCCGACGGTGAGCAGTTGCTGCTCGCACCGCGCATCGACGACAAATACCCGACGGTCGGCGCGGTCGTCACCATCGAGCAGGTCGGGCGTATGCCGAACGGCGAGCCCGCCGCCGTCCTGCGCGCCACCGACCGCGCTCGTATCGGCCGCGGTGTGACCGGACCCGGCGCCGCCCTCTGGGTGGAGGCGGAGCTGGTCGAACCCGGCGCGCCGACCGAGCGCACCCAGGAACTCGCTACCGACTACAAGCGGCTGGTGGTCGCGACCCTCAAGCGCCGCAACGCGTGGCAGGTCATCGATCACGTCGAGTCGACCACCGACCCGCACGCCTTGTCCGACCTCGCCGGGTGGGCGTCATTCCTCTCCCCGCAGCAGCGCGTCCAGCTGCTCGAGGAGACCGACGTCGACAAGCGACTCGAGACCCTCATCAAGTGGACCGGCGATCACCTTGCGGAGCAAGAGGTTTCGGACAAGATCGCCCATGACGTGCGCGACGGCATGGACAAGAGCCAGCGCGAGTTCCTGCTGCGTCAGCAACTCGACGCCATCCGCAAGGAGCTCGGCGAGAACGAGCCCGAAGGCGCTGACGACTACCGGTCGCGCGTCGAGGCGGCCGACCTGCCCGACCCAGTCCGCGAGGCCGCGCTGCGCGAGGTCGGCAAGCTGGAGCGTTCCAGCGAGCAGAGCCCGGAGGGCGGCTGGATCCGCACCTGGCTCGACACCGTCCTCGAACTGCCCTGGAACGACAAGACATCCGACCGCACGGACATCACTGCCGCGCGTGAAGTGCTCGATGCCGACCACCACGGCTTGGACGACGTCAAGGACCGCATCGTCGAATACCTCGCCGTGCGCGGCCGCCGCGCGGAACGCGGCATGGAGGTCGTCGGCGGACGTGGCTCAGGCGCGGTGCTCGCTCTCGTCGGCCCACCCGGCGTCGGCAAGACGTCCCTCGGTGAGAGCGTGGCGCGTGCTCTCGATCGCAAGTTCGTGCGCGTCGCCCTCGGTGGTGTGCGCGACGAGGCCGAGATCCGTGGCCACCGGCGGACGTATGTCGGTGCTCTGCCCGGCCGAATCGTCCGCGCCATCAAGGAAGCCGGCTCGATGAACCCGGTCGTGCTGCTCGACGAGATCGACAAGGTCGGCTCCGACTTCCGCGGTGACCCGGCGGCAGCGCTGCTCGAGGTGCTCGACCCGGCACAGAACCACACGTTCCGCGACCACTACCTCGAGCTCGACCTCGACCTGTCCGACGTGGTCTTCATCGCCACGGCCAACACCCTCGAGACGATCCCGAGCGCGCTGCTGGACCGCATGGAGCTCGTCGCGCTCGACGGTTACACCGAGGACGACAAGGTCGCCATCGCGTCCACGCACCTGCTCCCCCGGCAGCTGGAGCGCGCTGCTCTCACGGCGGACGACGTGACCATCGACGACGCCGCATTGCGTGAGATGGCAGGCAATTACACCCGCGAAGCCGGAGTCCGGCAGATGGAGCGGATGCTCGGCAAGATCCTCCGCAAGGTGGCCACCAATTTGGCGACCGACAAGGCCGAGGCGCCCGTGCAGGTGACCGTCGATGACCTCAAGGACTACCTCGGCCGGCCGCGCTTCACTCCCGAGTCAGCGGAACGCACGGCAGTGCCCGGTGTCGCCACCGGACTGGCAGTGACCGGCATGGGTGGTGACGTGCTCTTCATCGAAGCAGCCAAGCCGGCAACTGTGAAGCTGCAATCCGCCTCTGCTGACATGGAATCCGAGTCCGAGCCGCACCTGACCCTCACCGGACAGCTCGGCGACGTCATGAAGGAGTCCGCTCAGATCGCGCTGTCCTACCTGCGCGCGCACGGGACCGAGCACGGCGTCGACGTATCGACGCTCGCCGGATCGATCCACCTGCACGTCCCGGCCGGCGCAACACCGAAGGACGGACCGTCCGCCGGAGTCACCATGGTGACGGCGCTCGCCTCGTTGGCCACGGGTCGCCCGGTCCGCAGCGACGTCGGTATGACGGGAGAGGTGACCCTGAACGGTCGCGTCCTACCGATCGGAGGCGTCAAGCAGAAGCTGCTGGCTGCCCAACGTGCCGGTTTGACAACGGTTTTCATTCCACAGCGGAACGAACCCGACCTGGACGACGTGCCGGACGAGGTGAAGGCCGCGCTCGACATACGACCGGTGAGTGACGTTGCGGAGATCCTTGAGCTCGCGTTCGAGGATGCCTCGACCGACGGCACCCAGCTGCCGCATGCGGGCTGACCGGACCTAGCGTGAGGTCATGACCGAACGTTGGAGACCACCGACCACCGCAGAGACTCGTGAGGTGTTGCAAACCGCACGGACCATCGCGGTGGTCGGTGTCTCGGACAACCCGGCGCGGCCGAGCCATGGAGTGGCGGCATACCTCATCGAGCACACCGATTACGAGGTGTGGCTGGTGAACCCGAATCTGACCACGCTGTTCGGCCGGACCGTCTATCCGAGTCTTGCCGACCTGCCGTCCGCGCCGGACATCGTCGACGTGTTCCGCCGCGCCAGCGAGTTGCCCGGCATCACCGACGAAGCCATCGCCGCGCGCGCACGAGTGCTGTGGTTCCAGCTCGGCCTGTATGACGAGAACCTAGCAACCGTAGCCACTTCGGCCGGTCTCACGGTCGTGATGGACCGTTGTCTCAAGGTCGAACATCGGGCGCTGGCCGGCCCGGCAGACTAGTCGCGGCATCCCGGCGCGGATCCATCAGATCGATCGTCTGCAGGATCCAGAAGGCTGCGAAGAGACCCAAGAGCGCGATCTCCAGCCCCAGCATCGCGTAGTCCCACGACGTCCGAAAGATCGCGAACCCGACCGCGGCGCAACCCATTCCGATGAGCACCACCCAGTAGGCCTTGTCGAAGCGGGTCCGGCTCACGGCCGTTTTCCGAGCGATCACCCGCACACCCCAGTCGGTGTTGAGCGCCACGACCCCGGCGAACGGCAAGAAGGTGAACAACGCCGCCAGCGCATGCGCGTGGCCGGCGAACGTGGTGCGATCCACCGCCAGCCACACCACCCCGACAACCCACGCGAGTGCGACCGACGCCAGGCCGATCACACTCCAGGCGGTCACGCGCTCGTGCCGGCGCACTCGCCGAACGGCAAACCCCAACACGACGAGGTAGCCGATGCCCAGCACGGTCAGGAAGGTCGCGGCGTTGTTGGTGATCGCGACGACGTCCGGCGACCGCCCACTCTCCGGTGTCGGCACGAACGCCACCATCGGGGCGCTGACCCCTGCGAGTTTGAGGCAGACGTTCTCCGCATCGGTGTAGCCGCGCAGCGCGACAAGACACGCCCCGACGCTCGCCAACACCGCAACGAACACCGGCCCCGCAGGCGTGTAGTAGTAGGCGCTGATCGACGTCTGCCAACCGCCGCGGACCGTCTCGATACCGACCGAGACAGTCAGTGCCAAGAGCAGTGCCAGCAGGCAGGACCGCAAGTAACGGTAGGTCGTCACCTCGGCGGTCATCTCCAGATTGTCTTCCATGTCATCAAGGAGTGCGAGAGACGGCGTGTTGATCCATCCCGGCCGGCATCAGAGCCGAATGTGCCGTATGCCGACGCCGAGGCGACGCAGCTGATAGCGCGCCGGTCGCATCCGCTCGGTCACCAACGGCAGCCCGGCGTCCTCGGCGATCCACTCGACGACCTCGTCGATCGTCAGGTCGTCGGTCGGCACGTGGGTCGCGTAGCGTGCTTCGTTCAGCGCTGAGACACAACGATCGATGTTGCTCAAGGCCCAAGTGTCTTCGTGGCCTCGTAGGGTGGAAAGTCTTGACCTCAAACGCTTTCGGAGCGCCTCGGGTGTCGCAGACAGTGTGTAGTGCCGTATGTCGACACCGCGCTCGCGCAGGCCACCAACTATCTCGTCAAAGTAGTCGTCACGCACGATCGTCATCGGCACGATGACCGGCCCACGAGCCGCACCCTCCGCCTGCTGCAAGACATCACCGACACCAGACCGCCACTGCGGGATGTCCTGGAAGTCGTTGCGTTCGTATGCCGGAAGCATCTTGTGCAGCGCATAACCGAGCAGCTCGGGGTCTGCCACGTGTGCGGTCTCCACGCGACGTTGTAGCTCGTGAGCGGTCTGTGTCTTGCCCGACCCGAACGCCCCGTTGATCCAGATGAGCACGAGATCACGCAGCCCAGCGGATCGGCAGCCGCTTGACGCCGCGCTGGAAGTTCGAGCGCAGCAACGCCGGCTCGCCGCCGAGTTGTATGGCGCGCGTGCGCCCCAGCACTTCACGAAAGAGATGCGCCATCTGCACGCGAGCAAAGTGTGCCCCGACGCAGACATGCGGGCCGTGTCCGAAAACTCTGTGGTTGTTGGGCTTTCGACCGATGAGCAGCTCGTCCGGACGCTCGAACACGGCCGGGTCGCGGTTGGCGCCGAGATAGGACACGACCACCTTGTCCCCCGCCCGAACAGAGGTCCCGGCCAGTGACGTGTCACAGGTCGCGGTGCGGCGGAAGGTCATCACCGGCGTCCACCAGCGCAGCAACTCGTCGACTGCGCCCGGGATGAGCGATGGGTCGTTGCGCAGCGCGGCCATCGCTTCCGGGTTCGAAAGCAACGCGATCATCGCTCCGGGCAGACCGTTGCGCAGCGTCTCGTTGCCCGCGACGGCGAACAGCCAGAACATGTTCTCGAACTCTTCGACCGAAAGCTCGCCACCGTCGTCGGTCCGCTGCGCGAGCAGGATCGACATCACGTCGTCTCCCGGATCGGCCCGCTTGGCATCGCCGAGCAGGTGCGCGTAGCGGTAGAGGTCCGGCATACCGTCACGACCGCGGGGGTCCGGCATCCGACCGTCGGCATCGGGCGAAGGACGCAGCGCGACGGCTTCGCGTGCCAGTGAAGTCCCTTGCCCTGCATCGAAACTCGCTGAGCTGGCATAGTCGGCGTCCAGGAAGCCGATCACCCGGTTGGACCAGTCGAACATCAACCCGCGATCCTGCGCCGGCACACCCAGAATGTCCGCGAGCGTGAGCAGCGGCAGGTCGGCCGCGACATCCTTCGCGAAGTCGCACTCCCGTGGCCCGTCGAGCATTCGATCGACAATTCCCTTGGCATGCCCGGAAATTCGCTCCTCCAGCGCGCGCACCGCACGCGGCGTGAACGACGCCGCGATCAGCTTGCGCAGCCGAGTGTGCTCCGGCGGGTCCATGTTGAGCATCATCCGGCGCACGTAGTCCAGGTCGCGTGGCGTTGCAGGGTCGCGGATCTGCGTGCCGCCGAGCGCCGAGGAGTACGTCGCCGGGTCACGCACGACTTCCGTGACCGGCGCGTGGTCGATCACCAAGTGGTAGCCGGAGCCTTCCGGTAGCCCGGGCAGTGCCGGCTCGTCAACCCAGTGCACCGGGCCGCTCGCCCTCAACTGCTCGATCAGCTCGAACGGAACTCCATGGGTGTACGTGTCCGGATCATGCAGCGCGGCAGTCGGATTCGCCATCCGGCTCAGACCAGTGCGTCGAGCGTGCGGTTGAGGTGGGACATGAAGTCAACCGGCGACTCATACATCGGGTAGTGACCGGCGTCGTCGATCACGTTCAGCTCCGCACCGGGGAAGAGCTGCAGCCAGGTCGCCTCGCAGGTCTGCGGGCCGAGGGCCGCATCGCGAGCGCCGGCGATGACCCGCAGCGGGACGCCGACCGCTGGCACCTCGGCGGAGAAGTCGGTCTTGCCCCACGACGGCAGGTAGGCGCCGAAGGCATCTCGCCGGGAGTTGGCCACCGAGAAGCGCACCATCTGCTGCACCCACTCCTGCGGGTGGACGTCGCCGGTGGTGATTCCGATGATCGTGGCGCGGTTCTCGTCCTTGTCTGCCGCGCCGTCGAACAATGCCCACGACTCGTCGTCGAACGGCAGACCGGTCGGCGGGACCGGTGACACGCCCACGAGGGCCGTCACCCGCTCGGGAGCGTCGGCGAAGGTGCGCATCATCGCCGTCCCGCCCATCGAGTGGCCGATCAATGCGTAACGCTCCCAGCCCAATTCGTCTGCGAGCGCCCGGGCATCCGCGCTGATCTCAGCGAGCGTGTAGTCGCCGGTCTCGTCCTTACGACTGCCGTAACCGCGATAGTCCAGGAACGCGACCGTGTAGCGCTCCCGGTCGAGGTGTTGTGGCAGATCGCCCCAGCCTTCGGCCGAGCCGAACCAGCCGTGCAGCGCAATCACCCGGACGGGGCCGGAGCCCACGAGAACGTGTCCAACCGTCATGTTCGAACGATAATGCGTAGCGGAGCTCAAATGCCTTGACTAGCGTCCCTCGTATGACGACTGGCTTTGCCATCCGACCGGCTCGACCCGAGGACGCCGAGGCCGTGGCAGCTGTCCGGCGGCTGGTTTTTCCCTACAAGGTCATGTCGGCGGGGATGGTGCGACACGCGATCACTGCCGAACGGCGCCGTGAGCGGTTCCTCTCACTCGTCGCCGAGCAGCACGGCAACGTCGTCGGCTGGGGCAACGCCGGCCTGAACATCTGGACCAGCACGCCCGGACAGGGCAAGGCGGCGATCTTCGTGCATCCGGATCATCGACAGGCGGGCATCGGCAGCGAGCTCTCCGAGCGCCTCCACCAGCACCTCGCCGACGCCGGCGCGCAGCGAACCCAGTCCTTCATCCAGCAGGACAGCTTCGGCTTCGCCGCCACGCGCGGGTATGACGAGATCCGCCGGATGCACTTCTCGGGTGTCCCGCTGACGGAGTTGCCGAAGCAACCGGAGACGCCGAACGGCATCACCCTGCGCTCGTATGACGAACTGGACCCGCGCGCCGCGTACACCGCCGAGATGCTCGCGTCCGTCGATGAACCCACCGACACACCGACGGACTCGATCGACTACGACGACTGGATCAAGGACTTCTGGAACGACCCGGCGATCGACAAGCGGCTCAGCTTCGCCGCACTCGCCGGCGAGGAGGTCGTGTCGTTCACCCTCGCCGAGACCGACGGCGACCGACTGTGGTCGGCGTTCAGCGGGACGGTCCCGCAGCACCGCGGACGCGGGTTGTCGAAGCTGGTGAAGTCTGCCGCGCTGCATCGCGCGGCCGACGCGGGTGTCGCGACGGCATACACCTCGAACGACGACCGGAACGGCGCCATGCTGACCGTCAACGACTGGCTGGGCTACCGACGCACCGCAACCGAGATCGGCGCCGCGCGCACGCTCTGAGCGGGTCGTTTTCGTGCTGTCACGTTTCGGTGATCGTCGTTCGTCATACCTTTGACAGAGCATCTCGTTAGAGAGGAACACCCATGGAACCGCGGATGAAGATCGCGAACGTCGTGCCGGAGGCCTACGAGAAGGTCATCGCGCTCGAGCAGTATGCCGCCGCCAACGTCGACCCCACGCTGTACGAGCTGGTGAAGTTGCGCGCGTCGATGATCAACGGGTGCGGGTTCTGCGTCGACATGCACAGCCACGACGCCATGAAGGCCGGCGAAACCCCGCAACGGCTCTTCGAACTGATGGCCTGGCGCGAGGTCGGTTGCTACACCGACAAGGAGCGCGCGGCCCTCGCACTCGTCGACCAGGTCACCCGGCTCGGTGAGGAGGGCGTGACCGACGAGGTCTGGGACAACGTCACCGACGAGTTCAGTGAAGCCGAAGTCGCCAACCTGCTGGTCGCGATTGCGACCATCAATGTGTGGAACCGTGTCGCCATACCGACCCGAATGCAGCCACCGAAGCGGTGACGCCCGCCGACTGCGGAGCCCGGACCACCGATCGTGCGGCGGCCTGGGCTGCGGCACGCGGTCGGATGCTCGCCCATGCCTACCGGATGCTGGGTTCCTGGCAGGACGCCGAGGACGTCGCCCAAGAGGCGTGGCTGCGGATGGCGGCCGCCGACGAGGTGCGCAGTCCGGACGCGTTCCTCACGACGACCGTCACCCGACTGGCGATCGACCGGCTGCGGCAACGACAGCGTCGCCAGGAGGACTACATCGGGCCGTGGATCGCCGAGCCTGTCGCCTCCGACTTGCTCCCTGAGGACGCGGCAATCGACCGAGACCTGTTGTCCCTGGCGGCGATTCAGCTCTTGGAGCGACTCAGTCCCCCGGAGCGGGCGACCTATGTGTTGCGTACCGGTTTCGCCTATTCGTTCCGGGACATCGGCGTCGTCATCGACCACACCGAGACCGCGTGCCGGCAGTTGTATCGCCGGGCGACAGCACGACTCGGCGCCGACGCACGCTTCGACGCCGACCCCTCGACCCACACGCGTCTGCTCGACGCGCTGCTGCAGGCGGCGCGCCACGGCGCACTGCGTGAGTTGGAGACGCTGCTCGCGCACGACGCGGTGCTGTGGGCCGACGGAGGCGGCAAAGTCAGCTCCGCTCTCAAGCCGATCAACGGCCCCGCCAAGATCGCCCGCTTCCTGGTCGGGATCACCCGCGAGACGGACGTGATCCGCGTCGTGGACATCAATGGCCAGCCGGCATTGGAGATCCACCCCGACGGTCTCACCAGGCTCGTCAGTCTCCGGGTGAAGGACGGGCGGATCGAGGAGCTCCTGCTGACCGGCAACCCTGACAAACTCCGCGCGACCTGAGTCTGACGTGGACGGCCGACCGGCCACAGCCGAAACCTCCAGCAGGCTCGAACTATAAGTTCGAGTTATGCCTTTCCACCCGGCTGTAATCAGTGGGAGCCGGCCGCGTAGATTTGGCCATAGAGGCCGATAGCGGGAGATTTCGTGAGCAACCTGAAACAGATCAACAGCGTCGTCGTGCGGTTCGCCGGAGACTCCGGCGACGGCATGCAGTTGACCGGCGACCGCTTCACCAGCGACTCGGCGGTCCTGGGCAACGACCTGTCCACGCTGCCCAATTTCCCCGCCGAGATCCGCGCGCCCCAGGGCACCCTGCCCGGCGTCTCGAGCTTCCAGGTGCACTTCGCCGACCACAGTGTGCTGACGCCCGGCGACGCTCCCGACGTCCTCGTCGCGATGAACCCTGCGGCGCTCAAGGCCAACCTCGGTGACCTCCCTCGCGGCTCGACGATCATCGTCAACACCGACGAGTTCAGCAAGCGCAATCTTGCCAAGGTCGGCTACACCGACAACCCGCTGGACGACGACTCCCTGGAGGCCTGGCAGGTCCATCCGGTGCCCCTCACCTCGATCACCGTCGAGGCACTCGCCGACTTCGACCTCGGCCGCAAGGACAAGGAGCGCGCGAAGAACATGTTCGCGCTCGGCCTGCTCTCGTGGATGTACACCCGCACGCTCGACGGCACCCGCGCATTCCTGACAACGAAGTTCGCCGATCAACCGGACATCCTGGAAGCCAACCTCGCCGCACTCCGCGCCGGTCATGCGTATGGCGAAACCACCGAGGCGTTCTCCGTCCAGTACGCGGTCGCTCCGGCACCGATGGAAGCCGGCACCTACCGCAACATCACCGGAAACGTCGCCACGGCATACGGATTGACCGCCGCAGCGCACCGCGCGAAGTTGCCGCTCGTGCTCGGCAGCTACCCGATCACCCCGGCTTCGGACCTGCTGCACAACCTGTCGCGCCTGAAGCACTTCGGCGTCACCACCATCCAGGCCGAGGACGAGATCGCCGCGATCGGCGCGGCGCTCGGAGCTTCCTTCGGCGGATCGATCGGCGTAACGACCACCAGCGGTCCGGGCCTGGCGCTGAAGTCCGAGACCATCGGCCTGGCAGTCTCTTTGGAGCTGCCGCTGATCATCATCGACGTGCAACGCGGTGGCCCGTCGACCGGACTGCCCACCAAGACCGAGCAGGCCGACCTGTTGCAGGCGATGTTCGGGCGCAACGGTGAGTCGCCCGTCGCGGTGATCGCACCCAACTCACCCTCCGACTGCTTCCACGCCGCCATCGAGGCGGTCCAGATCGCGACCACCTACCGCACCCCGGTCATCCTGCTGAGCGACGGCTACCTCGCCAACGGGTCCCAGCCGTGGCGCCTGCCGGCCACCATCGACGAGTTGCCCACGGTCGACGTTGAGTTCGCGACAGAGCCGAACGCCACTGATGCCAAAGGCAACCCGGCATTCCACCCCTACCTGCGGGACGCCGACACCCTCGCCCGTCCCTGGGCTGTGCCTGGCACCGCCGGTCTCGAGCACCGCGTCGGTGGCATCGAGAAGGCCGACGGCACCGGCGAGATCAGCTACGACCCCGCCAACCACGACCACATGGTCCGCACCCGGCAAGCCAAAATCGACGGCATCGCGGTCCCCGACATCGAAGTCGACGACCCGAGCGGTGACGCGAAACTCCTTGTCATCGGCTGGGGTTCAACATACGGACCGATCGCTGCGGGTGCGCGCCTTGCACGGGCCACGGGCGCCAAGGTCGCACGGGCGCACCTGCGGAACCTGGCGCCACTGCCGGGCAATCTCGGCGAGGTGCTGCGGTCCTACGAGCGGGTCGTGCTGCCGGAGATGAACCTCGGCCAGCTCGCCCTGCTGCTGCGTGGCAAGTACCTCGTCGACATACAGAGCCACACCGCGGTTCGCGGATTGCCTTTCACCGCAGCGGAAATCGCCGCAGTCATCGGCGAACATCTTGACGCATTGGGCGAAGGGAACCACGCATGAGCACCATCGATCTCGGTATGCCGGGCGCCACCGGCGTCGCCGGCGTCCCGCTACTGGCCGACGGCGAGAAGCAGACCAAGCGAGACTTCACCTCCGATCAAGAGGTCCGCTGGTGCCCCGGGTGCGGTGACTACATCATCCTCAGCGCGGTGCAGAGCTTCCTGCCGGAGCTCGGATTGCGTAGGGAGAACATCGTTTTCGTGTCGGGTATCGGCTGCTCGAGCCGCTTCCCCTACTACCTCGACACCTATGGCATGCACTCGATCCACGGGCGTGCGCCGGCGATCGCGACCGGGCTGGCCACAAGTCGCCCGGATCTGTCGGTCTGGGTCGTCACCGGTGACGGCGACGCACTCTCGATCGGCGGCAATCACCTGATCCATGCCCTGCGCCGCAACGTCAACCTGAAGATCCTGCTCTTCAACAACAAGATCTACGGGCTGACCAAGGGGCAGTACTCCCCACCTCGGACGTCGGCGCGGTGACCAAATCGACCCCGCTCGGTTCGGTGGACCGACCCTTCAATCCGGTGTCGCTGGCGCTCGGCGCGGAGGCGACTTTCGTTGCGCGCACCATGGATTCGGACCGCAAGCACCTCACCGAAGTGCTGCGTGCCGCAGCACAGCACCGCGGGACGGCCCTGGTCGAGATCTACCAGAATTGCCCGATCTTCAACGACGGCGCATTCGATGTCCTCAAGGACGCCGACCAGGGCGAGGGGCGGATCCTGCGACTGGCCGACGGCGAGCCGGTGCGAGCCGGCGAGGGCGACCAGGCCCGGGTCGTCATACGCAATGCGAGCGGCGGACTCGAATTGGCGCGCGAAGCAACGGCCGACCCCGCGCAGGTGCTGCGCCATGACACATCCGCGGACGACCCGTCCACTGCATTCGCGCTCTCCCGCCTCGACGGTGCGGACATGACGAGCGTGCCGATGGGCATCTTCCGCAACGTGCAGCGACCGACGTATGACGACGGTGTGCGCGCCCAAGTCGCGGCAGCGTCGCCGGCCGGACCGGCCGGCGACGAGGAACTACTGGAGCTGCTGCGTGGCAAGGACACCTGGAACGTCGCAGGCTGACAACGAGGAGGGTCAGTCGGTAGCGCCGGCGGCAGCCACCCGTTCCTGGTCCTCCCTCGTCGGGAACGCATACCAGCGCACCGCGAATTCGCGGGTGTGCCCGTTCGGCTCGGCGTGCAACTGCGCATAGCGCATCACCAGGTCCAGATATTCGTGATCGAACCTGGTCAGGTCACGTTCGGTGAGCAACATCCGCGACCGGCTGCCCTTCGTCCAGTCAGCGAGGACGGCGCGCTGTGCCGCTGCCCACTCGAAGAGCTCCAACTCCTGCTGCAGCTTGCTGTCGTAGAACGACTCGATCGTCTCCCGGTCAGCCGGGTCCAGGGAGTCCGACGCCGGACGCAGCAACGAGATCGGCACAGCCATCCACCGACCACCTCTGCCCCGCCGGACCTGTCGCGAGCGCCGCAAGCCGCGCAGCGTCTCGTCGACCAGCGACGGCTGCAGACCGGTCACCTCCACGATGCGGTCCGCGGTCGCCGGCCCCTCACCGAGCAGGTCCAGAACCTGCGACGTGCTGGGCCGACGCTGCAGCTGCACGTCCTCCGCAGTGATGGTATGGCGCGCCATACCGCCGGAAAGCAGTTGCCTGCCGGAGAGCAAAAGGACTGCAGCCAAAGGGATTTCGACGATTGCGGCCGAGGCGAAACTGACCCACACATCGTCCGACCCCCAGTCCAGCACGATGTCGAACCAGGCATCGCAGACCAGCAGTGCGGCGGTCGCCGTCATCACCGACGTCGCCATGCGGTGCCGATGTTGGCCCAGCCAGAGCGCGGTCGCGAGCAGGAGCAGCAGGCCGATGTCGAAGCCCACCCACGCAACCCGCCAGCCGTCGGCCTCACGGCTGGCGGGCAACGTGTGCCCGAGGTAGGCCGTCCACGGCAGCAGCACTGCCGCACAGAGCGCGAGGAGGACCAGGAGGAGGCGGCGGGTCATGAGTCAACGGTATGCCGCACCCGGCACAACCACACTCGGTGACGCCCCGGGCGGATCACCCATCCCGCCGGAGCGCAACGCTGCAGTGACGCTTCACGGTCGTGAAGGAGATTTCGCTGGTGCTTCATGATGGTCGTGCGCGACAGTGAGAGGATGACAGCCGTGCGCGCCACCTCGACGAAGACTTCCGCCCGGGAGCCCTCGGCGAGCGACGGCAACGGCGCGGCATACGGCTTCACCGCGTATGTGATCTGGGGCGCCTTCCCGCTCTACTTCAACGCACTCAAGCCAGCGGGCGCATGGGAAGTGCTGTCGCACCGCATCGTCTGGACCCTGGTCGTCTGCCTGGTGGCACTCGCGGTCACTCGCAACCTGTCGTTCCTGCGGCGGTTGGCCGCCAATCCACGCCAACTGGTCGCCACGTCGCTCGCCGGACTCTTCATCGCGGTCAACTGGACGGTCTACATCCAGGCTGTCATCACCGGACACACCGTCGAGGCCGCGCTGGGCTACTTCCTCAATCCGCTGGTCACGGTCGGCCTCGGCGTGGTCGTGCTGCACGAGCGGTTGCGCCTGCTGCAGTGGGTCGCCGTCGGCGTCGGTGCGCTCGCCTGTGTCTACCTGGCCATCGACTACGGCCGGCCGCCGTGGATCTCGATCGTCCTCGCGCTGTCGTTTGCCAGCTACGGCTTCATGAAGAAGCGGATCGGTGGGTCGCTCACCGCCATCGAGAGCCTGACCGCCGAGAGCGCCGTGTTGACGCCCATCGCGATCGTTGTCCTGATCGTCGTCGGTATGACGGGCAACTCCACCTTCAGCGGGCACGGGGCGAGTCACTCCCTGCTCCTGCTCGCTGCGGGAATCGTGACAGCGGTGCCGCTGCTGCTCTTCGCGGCCGCGGCCAGCAGGGTGCCACTGGTGACGATCGGCTTGTTGCAGTTCATCACCCCGATCCTGCAGCTGCTGTGCGGCGTGCTGCTGCTCGGCGAGCACATGCCCTTCGCACGCTGGATCGGGTTCGGCATCGTCTGGGTTGCGTTGGTGCTGCTGACTTTCGACTCGGTCAAGGCCGGCGCCCACGCTCGGCGGCTTGCCCGGGCGGCCGAGAACTGCGCAATCTGAATCGCTCAGACACCGGCCTTCTCGTAGACCGGGATCAGCTCCTGGAAGCGGGTGTCGAACGCGGCCGCCGGACGCTGGTCGGACCAACCGCCGGGGTGAACCGGCTTCCCGGTGGAGAGCGTCGTGGCCAGGTCTTCCAGATGTGACTGCCAACCGGCGCAGTAGAAATGCAGCTTGTCCGCCGGCAGGCCGCGTTCCTCGACCACCAGCCGCGTCTTGGATCCCTCGGCGGTGAGCCAGATCTCGGTCTCGCTGTCGCCATCGAGATCGTCCCGCTGCTCCGATGACTCAGGGACCGAAGCGACCAGCAGATGACGCGGCGGGTCGCACTCCACGATCTTCGATGCGCCTGAAGCGGTGCTCGTGTAGGTCGCGTGAATGACGCCGCCGGGTCGCAGGTCACCCTCGACCTGTGCGATCCAGCGTGCCAGCCGCTCCGGCTTGGTGCACGCCTCCCACAAGTCGTGGATATCGGTGTCATAGACGTCTTCGACACGGACCGCACCGCTCGTTTCGTTGAGCTTTCGTGTCGTGGCAATGGTTTTCACTTGCGGGCCTTCTTCCCTCTGGCGATTTCGGTATGCAGTGCGTCGAGGCGGTTCTGCCAGAGGGCTCGGTAGTCCTCCAGCCAATCATCAACTGGCACAAGCGCTTCCGGACGCAGCGCATAGATCCGTCGTTGCGCCTCGTGACGAACGTCGACCAGGCCGGCCTCCTCAGCACCCGCAGGTGCCGAGAGACGCCTGGCCGCGCGATCGGCAATGCGTCGGCCAGTTCCCCGGCCGTCGCCTCGTGATCGCGCAGGATCTCCAACACGGTGCGGCGACTCGGGTCGGCCAGCGCCTGCAGAACTGCGTCCATAGCAGCAATGTACCAATATGGGTACGTACCCGCAAGGGTACGCAGATGAAAGTCCCGAGCCACACACTCGTCGAGAGGCTCACAAGCGCCTCGAGAGGCTCAGAAAAACCACATCGATCGGCTCGTGTTTCTGAGCCTCTCGGTAGGTTTCTGAGCCTCTCGACGGGTTCGCGGCGCGGCTTACCCCAGGACGCGGTCAAGGTAGGGGTTGCTGAAGACACGCTGCGGGTCGAGGCGATCTCGCAGCGCGACGAAGTCGTCGAACTTCGGGTAGCGAGAACGCAATTCGGCAGCACCGAGGTCGTGCATCTTGCCCCAGTGCGGGCGCGCGTCGAGGCCATCGAGCATCGACCAGAACGCCTCGAAATAGCGACGGTGGTCGCGCGCGACATACTGATGTATGGCGATGTAGCCCGTCTCCCGCTCGTATGCCGTCGACATCCACAGCTCGTCCGGCGCGGCGAATCGCACCTCGACGGGGAACGTCACGACCTCGACCTTGCGCGCCAGCCAGGACCGCAGCTCACGCAGCACCTCCGGGACTGCATCCCTCGGTATGGCGATCTCGGTCTCGCGGAAGACGACGTCCCGCTCGGAGGCGAAGACGCGGTAGGACCAGTCGGTGAACTCGCGACGGGACAACGCCCGGGCAGACACCTGGTTGACCGCCGGGATGATTCCCGGCGCACGGGTCGCGGCCTTGTTGAGCACACCGAAGAGCTTGTTGGACAGCAGGTCGTCGTCGAGCCGACTGCGCCAGGCCGGCAGCGGCGCGCGCTCCGACTCATCGTCGAGGCGGGTGTTGCTCTTGGTAAGCACCCGGTCGGTGTGCGGGAACCAGTAGAACTCGAAATGGTCTGTGCTGTCGACGCGTTCGGTCAGTCCGTCGAGCGTCTCGTCGAGGGCGGCCGGAGCCTCCACCGCATGCAACAGGAACTTCGGAACGCACTGGATCTCCAGTGCCGTCACGATGCCGAGCGCACCCAGGCTCAGCGCGACCGCGGGCAGCAACTCGGAGTTCTCCGACTCGTTGACGGTGAGCAGCGAACCGTCGGCCCGGACCAGCTCGATGCCGGTCAACTGCCCGGCCAGGCCGGTGAAACCGGCCCCCGTGCCATGGGTTCCGGTCGACACCGCACCCGCGATCGTCTGCCGGTCGATGTCACCCAGGTTGGTCATCGCCAGGCCGCGACGCTGCAGCTCCGGGCCGAGGACGTGCAGCGGCGTGCCGGCGTGCACCCACACGCGGCCCGTCGACTCGTCGACCGAGCGGATCCCGGAGAGCCGGTCCATCCGGACCAGCACGTCGGTCGGCTCCGCGATGCCGGTGAACGAGTGACCTGCCCCGACCGCCTTCACCCGCCGCCCGGCAAGCATCGATTCCTCGCACAACAGCTGCAGGTGCGGGATGTCGCGCACCAGGACCGTCTCCTCCGGTCTGCTGGTGACGGTGCCGGCCCAGTTGCTCCACTCAGCCAAAGTTCTGCCCTTCTCCACGGTAGGTCGGCATCCGATCGACGATCGCACCGTCACGCACCAGCACGATCTCGTTGAAGCGTTCACACATCTCGCCGGCCTTGGCATGGCGGAACCACACCAGGTCACCGAGCTCCAGGCCGCGGGCTCCGTTGCCCCGCACCGGAGTCTGCACTTCGCCGGCCCCTTCGGTCCGGATCAGGGCCAGGCCCTTCGGGTGCACCGGTCGTGGTGTTCGAGAGGGGCCGGCGACGCCGGAGGCGGCATACCCGCCGCTGAACGCCACTGCGACATCGCGCCGCGGTTTGCGCACCACAGGGGTGGCGAAATAGGCGGCCGGCTGCAGATCCGTGTCGTCATACCCGTCGAACAACGTAGGTGTGAAAAGCCCTGACCCTGCTGCGAGTTCGGTCACCGAGCTGTCCCAGTCGGCGTGCAGGCTGCCGGTGCCGCCAGCGTTGACCAGCTCGAGCTTCGTGTGCTGCTCCACGGCCGCTCGCACCTCCTGGCGACGCACCCGCAGGTCGTCGGCGGACTTCCGCTTCACCAGTCGTATGGCGGGACCGGTGTCCTGCATGCCGGCGATCTGCGCGTCGTAGAACATCAGACCGATGAGCGCCAACGAATCGAAACCTGCTGCCAGGCGGGCGAATTCGCCCGCCTCGTCGGGTGTGTGCACGCTGGAGCGGTGCACCCCCAGGTGCACCGGACCCAGGTCGAGCGAGCTGTCGATGTCGAGACAGACCCGCACCTGCGCACCTTGCGCTGCACGGCCCAACAACCGCAGATGGTCGGGCAGGTCGGCCATGAAGGTGACCCGCTCGCGCAGCATCGGGTCCGCCGCGACGGCGGAGACCGTCGCGACGTCGACGGTCGGGTAGGCGACCAGCACGTCTTCGACACCGTGCTGCGCCAACCACCGTGCCTCGGCCGCCGAGTAGGCAAGAACACCGTGGTAACCGGGCTCCGCAAGCACCTTGTCGATGAGCCCACGGACGCGAATCGACTTGGAGGCCAAGCGAATCGGCAGGTCACCGGCCCGTGAACTCATCTCGGCCACGTTGTGATCGCAGGCGTTCAGATCGAGCACAGCAACCGGTGCGCCGACACCCGACACGGCATCCCACACAGCGGTCCCCCGGCGGTCCCGACGCCGCGGTATGCCGAGCCTCATGCGGACGCACTCCCCTGGTCGAAGAGTGCTGCCAGCAACCGCGCGAAGGTCTCCAGGACGACCTGCGCCTGCGCGTCGTCGCTGGTCACGATCCACGCGAGGCTCACGCCGTCGGTCACGGCGATGATCAGGCGGGCGAGAACCTCCGGCTCCACGGGCAACTCGCGCCCGAGGTCCTCGGCATACGCACGCAGCGCACCCAGGACGGCGCCATACGCACGATCGAGCAGCCGGCGGGCGATCTCTCGGCTGGCTTCATCGCCCCGCGAGAGGTGTGCGAGCAGTTCGTAGATCAGCAGCTGACGACGGCGATCACTGCCGATCTGCTCCCAATACGCGCGGAACGCGGCGAAGAGGGCTTGGTCGGTCGGCAGTGCCTCCAGCAGGGCGACATCGATGCTCGGCTGCTCGATGCTGTCCGCGACAGCGCTGATCAGCGCGGCCTTGGACCCGAAGCAGTAGTGCACGGTGCCGAGCGGCACGCCCGCTTCGTGGGCGACGCGGCGCACGGTCGCGGCGTCCAGTCCCTCGGCGACCGCGACCCGCACCGTCGCGTCGATCAACTCGACTCGGCGGTCTTTCGCAGACAGGCGTGGCATGCCGGCAAGTCTAGTCACGAACTTGGACGGTCGTCCACGAAATCTCGATACGCTCCCCCGCTACTCGACCACCTTGATGGTCACACCGTCCGGGACGCGACCTGTCCGGGTAGTGCGCGCAGCACGGTGAGTGCGTCACTGTCACCCAGCGGCTCGAGCAGCGCAACCGCCTGCTCCGCCACGGATGCTGTATGGCGCTTGGCCTGCTCCAAGGCCGGGTGGGCACGCAACAACTGCAGCGCCTCCGCGTGCTCGGCGTCATCCGTGAGAGGTCGCGACACGAGGTCCTTCAGCCGGCCATCGGCAGGGTCCTTCGACGCGCGGACGTAGAGCACCGGCAACGTGGTGACACCCTCGCGCAGGTCCGTGCCGGGCGTCTTGCCCGACTCGTCGGACACGATGTCGAGCACGTCGTCGGACAGCTGGAAGACCATGCCGACGTATTCGCCGTACTGCCGCATCAGCTCGACGGTCTCCGTCGAGCAACCGCCGAACATCGCGCCATACCGAGCGGCGGTGGCGATCAACGAGCCCGTCTTGTCCGCCAGCACGCCGAGATAATGCTCCATCGGATCCGCGTCAGCCGGAGCCTGCCGGTCGTCGCGGATCTGCCCGGCGCACAGCCGGACGAACGTCTGCGCCTGGATCCGCGCGGCTTCGCTACCGAGCCCGGCCACGATCTCCGACGCACGACCGAAGAGCAGGTCGCCCACGATGATCGCGGTGATGTTGTCGTACTCCGCGTTGACGCTGGCCTTGCCGTGCCGTCGCTCGGCGGCGTCCATGACGTCGTCGTGGTAGAGCGAGGCTATGTGGGTCAGCTCGACCCCCACCGCGGCGTCCGTGACGGCGTCGTTGACACCGGTGCCCAGCTCCGAGGCCAGCAGCGTCAGCAACGGGCGGAAGCGCTTGCCACCGGTCAGCAGATGCTGCGAGGCACCGGCGATGAACTCGTCCTCGTGCTGCACCACCTCGGCCAGCCGCGACTCGACCGCGACCAGCCCGTCGGTGAGCCGCTCGGCCAGCGCATCGCTGGCCGACGGCATCAGGGACTGCGCTTTGTTCATCGGATGAAGAGCGAGGAGTGCTGCGCCAGGTTCAGCAACGGCGCCGGCGCCACACCCAGGACCAGCGTGGCGAGCGCGCCGATCGTCACCGCGACACCGGTCAGCGGCGACGGGATCAGCACGTGCGTGTCACCGGTCGGATCGGAGAAGTACATCAGCACGATGATCCGGATGTAGACGAACGCGGTGACCGCGCTCATCAGCATCGCGATGACGACCAGCCAGGTCGACCCGTGACCGACCGCACCGGAGAACAGCGCGAACTTCGCGGTGAAACCGGACGTCAGCGGTATGCCGGCGAAACCGAGCAACAGGAACGAGAACGTCGCCGCGAGAACCGGGCTGGTCTTGCCCAGGCCGGCCCACTGCGACAGGTGCGTCGCCTCGGAGCCGGCGGAGCGCACCAGCGGCACCATGCCGAAAGCGGCCAGCGTGGTGAAGCTGTAGGCCACCAGATAGAACATCGTCCCGGACAGGCCGGTCTTGTTCAGTGCCACCACACCGACCAGCAGGAAGCCGGCGTGCGAGATGGAGCTGTAGGCCAGCAGTCGCTTCATGTCGGTCTGTGTCACGGCGAACACCGCACCGACCACCATCGTCAGCACCGCGACGATCGCGATGACCGGCTGCCAGTTCCAGCGCAGGCCCTCCAGCGCGACGTAGAACAACCGCAGCATGGCACCGAAACCGGCAACCTTGACCGTGGTGGCCATGAAACCGCTGACCGGGGTCGGGGCGCCCTGGTAGACGTCCGGCGTCCAGGCGTGGAACGGCACGGCACCGACCTTGAAGAGCAGGCCGACGGCGACCAGCAGGACACCCGGGATGAGGATGTTGTCCTTGCCGCTCACGGTGCCCAAAGCGTCGGCGATGCCGCTGAACTTGATGCTGCCGGTGGCGCCGAAAACGAGCGCCGAGCCGAACAGGAAGAACGCCGAGGAGAACGCGCCGAGCAGGAAGTACTTCAGCGACGCCTCCTGCGACAGCAGCCGCCGGCGCCGGGCCAGCCCGGTGAGGATGTAGAGCGGCAGCGAGAGCACCTCGAGCGCGATGAACATGATCAGCAGGTCGCCCGCGGCGACGAAGAGCATCATGCCGCCGACCGAGAAGAGCACCAGTGGGTAGACCTCGGTGGTCGTGGCCCCGAACCGGACCGCGTTGGTCTCCATCGGCGAGCCGGGGACCGAAGCACCCGACTGGGTGAACGCGTCCGCCGACTTGGTGTCGAACCGCTCGGCCATCATCATGACCGCGAGGAACGACAGCACCAGGATGGTGCCCTGCAACAGCAGCGCGGGACCGTCGATGACCACCGCGTCGGCCGCGGTGATGCCCTTGTTGTTGCGCGAGATCAGCACCAGCGTCAAGAAGCTCGCGACGAGGCCGACGAAGGTGACGCCGAGTTGCGTCCAGTAACGCTGCGCGCGGGGCACGAAGGCCTCGACGAGGACACCCACCATGGCCGCACCGAAGATGACGAGCATCGGCACGACAGCGGCATACGAGATGTGTGCCTGGGTGAAGGTGGCGGGCGTGGTCACTTGCTGCTCCCGTCTGTGGTGACGCCGGCATGCGGTGCCGGGTCGTGAACATGGACGTGCTGCAGCGTCGAGGTGACCGCCGGCCTCAGCAGGTCGAGCGCGGGCTTCGGGAAGAAGCCGAGCACGACCATGAACGCGATCAGCACGCCGGCGACGACCCGCTCACGCAGGTTCAGATCCTGTATGGCGGAACCCCGGACCTTGGCAGCGTCCGGTACGTCCTCCTTGGCGATCTCCGGCTCGTCGAAGAGCGTGTCGGTGATGCCGGTCGACGGGCGCAGGCCGCCCTCGCCCAACGCGAGGGTTCCGTCGGCCGCGGCCACCAGCTCCTGCTTCGGGCCGGTGAAGACGTTCTTGTACATCAGCAGGATGTAGAGCGCCGCGAGCACCACCACGGTGACCGAGATGCCGGCCGCGACCGGGTAGCGCTGGAAGGTGCCGACCAGGACCAGGAACTCGGAGACGAAGGAGTTCAGGCCCGGCAGGGACAGCGCCGACAGGCCAGCGGTCAGGAAGACACCGCCGAGGATCGGGGTGGTCCGCTGCCAGCCGCCGTAGTCGGTGATGTTCTTGCTCTTGCCGCGGACGATCAGGAAGCCGACGAAGAGGAACAGCGCCGCGGTGGTGAAGCCGTGGTTGATCATGTAGAGCTGCGAGCCGATCATCGAGGTCTGGGTGACCGCGAAGATGCCCAGCACGATCAGCCCGAAGTGGCTCACCGAGGTGTAGGCGATCAGCCGCATCATGTCGTTCTGGCCGATGGCCGCGATCGCTCCGTAGATGACCGAGATGACGGCCAGGATGATCACGACCGGCGTCGCCCACTTGCTGGCGTCCGGGAAGAGCTGCAGGCAGAAGCGGATCATCCCGAAGGTGCCGACCTTGTCCAGCACCGCGACCAACAGCACCGCAACGGCCGGTTTGGCCTCGGTCGCGGCGTCCGGCAGCCAGGTGTGCACGGGCCACATCGGGGCCTTGATCGCGAAGGCGAAGAAGAAGCCGACGAAGAGCAACCGCTCGGTGCCCTGGGAGATGTGCAGCCCGGTCAGCGAGCTGACCAGGAAGCCGTGGTCGCCACCGGGACCCTGCTGGTAGAGCGCGATGACCGCGACCAGCATGATCAGGCCGCCGAGCAGCGAGAAGAGCAGGAACTTCATCGCGGCGTACTGCCGGCGGGCACCGCCATACAGCCCGATCAGGAAGTAGATCGGGACCAGCATCGCCTCGAAGAAGACGTAGAAGAGGAAGACGTCGGTCGCCGCGAAGACGCCGATCATGAAGGTCTCGACGACCAGGATCAGCGCGAAGTAGGTCTGCTCGCGGCGTCCGCGCTCGGGCACGTCGTTCCAGGCGGCCAGCAGCGCGATCGGCACCAGCACGATGCTCATCAGGATGAGCGCGAGCGCCATACCGTCGACACCGAGGGCGTAGGAAACGCCGAATTGCGGGATCCACGAGTGGGTTTCGGCCAGCTGGAACTGCGGGTGGCCGCCGCCGGTCTTGAACTGCGTCGCGGCGAGGATGCCGACCACCAGGGTGAGCAGCGAGAACGCCAGCGCGACGGGTCGCACGTTGCGGGCTGCGCCCTTGGGCAGCAATGCGATGACGACCGCACCGACCAGGGGTATGACGCCGAGCGTCGTCAGCCAGGGAAAGTCAGTCATCACTGCACCACCCACAGGGCGCCGAGGATTGCTACGACGCCGAGGAGCATCGTCAGGGAGTAAGTACGCACGTATCCGTTCTGCATCTTCTTCAGTCGAGCGGAGCTGCCGCCAATGCCGGCTGCCGAACCGTTGCCCACGCCGTCGACGACCTTGTTGTCGAAGAAGACGAGCGCGCGGGTCAGGTGGAGACCTGGACGTTGTATGACGGCCTGGTTGAAGTCGTCCTGACCGAGGTCACGACGGGCGGCCTGGGTGAGCGGCGAACCGACCGGTGGAGTGACCGGCACGTCGTCGCGCCAGTACATCCGCCACGCCATGGCGATGCCGATCACCATCAGCACGAAGGTTGCCACCATCAGCGGGGCGGCGCCGAGGACGTGCTCGCCGCCTTCGTGCTTGCCCACGACCGGCTCCAGCCAGTCGGTGATGATGCCGGTCGGGCCGAGGATGAGACCGAGGAAGGCCGAGCCGACGGCGAGCACCATCATCGGGATCGTCATGGTCAGCGGCGACTCGTGCGGGTGGACGTCCTCGGTCCACCGGCGCTTGCCCATGAACGTCATGAAGAACATCCGCGACATGTAGAACGCGGTGACACCGGCGGCGATCAGGGCGGTCAGGCCGAAGACCCACGGCTTCCAGCCGCTGCCCTCGAATGCTGCCTCGATGATCTTGTCCTTGGACCAGAAGCCGGACAGGCCGGGGAAGCCGATGATGGCCAGGAAGCCCAGCCCGAAGGTGACCCAGGTGATCTTCATGACCATCCCGAGTCCACCGAACCGGCGCATGTTGACCTGGTCGTTCATGCCGTGCATGACCGACCCGGCACCGAGGAACATCCCGGCCTTGAAGAAGCCGTGCGTCACCAGGTGGAAGATCGCGAAGGCGTAGCCGACCGGGCCGAGCCCTGCGGCCAGCACCATGTAGCCGATCTGCGACATGGTCGATGCGGCGAGCGCCTTCTTCAGGTCGTCCTTGGCACAGCCGATCACCGCTCCGGCGAACAGCGTGATTGCGCCGACGATGCAGACCGCGAGGCGGGCGTTCTCGGAGGCGTTGAAGATCACGTGGCTGCGCACGATCAGATAGACACCGGCGGTCACCATCGTTGCCGCGTGGATCAGGGCCGACACGGGTGTCGGGCCGGCCATCGCGTCGCCCAGCCAGGACTGCAGCGGGAACTGCGCGGACTTACCGCAGGCGGCCACCAGCAGGGCGAGTCCCATCGCGAGCAGCGTGCCCTTGCCGGCGTGCGCGACACCGGCGTTGACGCCGGCGAAGTCGAGCCGGCCGAACGCCCAGAACATCACGAACATCGCGATGAGCAGGCCCATGTCGCCGATGCGGTTGAGGAAGAAGGCCTTGTTGGCCGCGGTCGCGTAGGCCGGGTTCCAGTTCCAGAAGCCGATCAGCAGGTATGACGCCAGACCGACGCCTTCCCAGCCGACGAACAGCAGGAGGTAGGAGTCCGCGAGGACCAGCAGCAACATGCTGGCGACGAAGAGGTTGAGGTAGGCGAAGAACCGGCGCTTGTCGGGGTCGTGCTCCATGTAGCCCAGCGAGTAGACCAGGATCAGCGACCCGACGAAGGTGATCAGCATGACGAAGGTCAGCGACAGCTGGTCCAGCAGCAGACCCGCGTCGAGGTTGATCTTGCCGGCCGGCAGCCAGGAGTAGAGGTGCAAGTGCATCGCCCGGTCGTCGGCAGGCTTGCCGCGCAGTTGCAGCAGCACCAGCAGGCCGATGACGAACGAGGCCCAGGACAGCAGCACCGCGAGCAGCGGCCCTGCCTTGTCCAGCTTCTTCCCGCCGATCAGCAGCAGGGCAGCGCCCAGCGCAGGCAGGCCGATCATCAGCCAGCCGATTGATGCCACACCTGTGGCGTCATGCATGGTCACAAATACTCCCTCAGACTCACAGCTTCAGCAGGTTGGCGTCGTCGACCGACACGGACCTGCGGGCGCGGAAGATGGCCATGATGATCGCGAGGCCCACCACGACTTCCGCGGCGGCCACCACCATCACGAACAATGCGATCACCTGACCGTCGAGCGACCCCTGCATGCGAGCGAAGGTCACGAAGGCGAGGTTGGCGGAGTTGAGCATCAACTCGATGCCCATGAAGACGATGATCGCGTTGCGACGCAGCAGCACGACGGCGCTGCCGATCGAGAACAGGATCACCGACAAGTAGATGTAGCTGGTGAGCGTCATGATTTTGCCGCCCCTCTTCCCTTCGCTCCGGGCCTCACTACGTTCGTGTCCTCACTCAGGTCGGGGCTCATGAGCGCTGGTCACCGACTTCCTTGCTGCTCATGTCGCCGGCTTCGCCCTCGATCTCCTGGGCGGCCGCGACGTAGGACTCGGCGGACCCGACCTGGCCGCGTGCCTTGAGGACCCGCTGCACCGAGGCTTCGGCGGGCGTGCCGTCGGGCAGCAGCGCCGGGACGTCGGCCGCGTTGTGCCGGGCGTAGACACCCGGCACCGGTAGGCCGGCGACGAATTCGTTGCGCCGGACCCGACCTCGCGACCAGTCGGCCTGGGATGCCTTGGGATGCAGCCGCTCACGGTGGGCCAGCAGCATCGCGCCGATCGCCGCGGTGATCAGCAGCGCCGAGGTGACCTCGAAGGCCCACACATAGGGGCCGAAGATCAGGTTGGCCAGCCCGCTGACGTTGCCGGTGTCGTGGTTGACCTTGGCCAGGCCCTTGGCGCCACCGAAGCCGATCTTCCCGACGCTGACCAGCAGGCTGATCATCACCGCGAGCGCCAGCAGCAGGCCGGCGACACGTTGTCCCTTGATCGTTTCGACCAAGGAGTCCGAGGAGTCGACGCCGACCAGCATGACGACGAAGAGGAAGAGCATCACGACCGCGCCCGAGTAGACGAAGACCTGGATGATGCCCAGGAATTCCGCCTGCTCGGCGATGTAGAACACCCCGAGCATGACCATGGTGAGCGCCATACCCATGGCGGCGTGGACCGCCTTGCGAGCGAACAGCAGCGCCAGCGCACCGACGACCGCGAGCGGGGCGCCGAAGAAGAACAGCGTTGCCTCCGCACCACCTAACCTCATGCGGTCTCCCCTTTACCCTCGTGCTCGGCCACCCAGTCCTGCTGGGCGGTCGTCGCGCCGGTCACTTTGCCCTGGTAGTAGTCGCGCTCATCCATGCCCTCCACCATCGGGTGCGGGGCCGGCGTCATACCGGGCTGAAGGGGTGCGAGCAACTGGTCCTTGGTGAAGATCAGGTCGGCGCGGTTGTTGTCGGCCAGCTCGTATTCATTGGTCATCGTCAGCGCGCGCGTCGGGCAGGCCTCGATGCACAGTCCGCAGAAGATGCACCGCAGGTAGTTGATCTGGTAGACGCTGCCGTAGCGCTCGCCCGGCGAGAACCGCTGCCCCGACTCATCGTCGTTGTCGGCGCCCTCGACGAAGATCGCGTCAGCCGGGCAGGCCCACGCGCACAGCTCACAGCCCACGCACTTCTCCAGGCCGTCGGGGTGCCGGTTGAGCTGGTGCCTGCCGTGGAAGCGCAGCTGGGTGGGCCGCTTCTCCTCGGGGTACTCCTCGGTGGTGACCTTGCGGAACATCGTCGAAAAGGTCACACCGAAGCCGGCCACCGGTGCGAACAGCTCGGACAGGAAACCCTGTCCTTTGTCGGCGCTGTCAGTGTGGGACGGGGTCGGCTTGTCGTTGCGCTTGTCGTTGTCAGCCACGAGTTTCCTCCTCCTCGGAATCGGTCTCGTCAGGTCGGTATGCCGCGGACGGCGTCAGTGCAGGAGCCGGCTCGCGCAGGGTCTGGCCCGGCAGCGGCGGCACGGGGTAACCACCGGCGAAGGGGTCGACCTCGGTCGCCTGCTCCGGGATCGCCTTCTCCCGCGCGGCGGCCTTGTAGTCGTAGATCCACGCTGCGGCGAGCACCAGCAGCACGATGATCACGATGGTGATGAGCGTCGACCGATGCAGCCGGCCGCCCCAGATCATCGACTTTCCCAGGAAGCCTTCGTTCGAGGCACGCAGGAAGGCGACCGCGACGACCCACACCAGGGTGGACGGGATCAGGACCTTCCAGCCCAGCCGCATGAATTGGTCGTACCGGACACGCGGCAGCGAACCGCGCAGCCAGACGAAGAAGAACATGAACAGCCACAGCTTGATGACGAACCACAACACGCCCCACCAGCCACCGTTGAACATGCCGCCGCCGATGGCGGCGATTCCCGGAGGGCCTGCCAGCCGCCGAGGAACAGCGTCGTGGCCAGCCCGGAGACGGTGAACATGTTGACGTATTCACCGAGGAAGAACATCGCGAACTTCAGCGAGGAGTATTCGGTGTGGAAGCCACCGGTGAGCTCGCCCTCGCCCTCGGCGAGGTCGAACGGCAGCCGGTTGGTCTCACCGACCATGGTGATGATGTAGACGCCGAACGAGAAGAACGCCGGGATGCAGAACCACAGGTTCTTCTGGGCCAGCACGATCTGGCTGGTCGACATGGACCCGGCATACAGGAACACAGCGACGAGCGCGAGGCCCATCGCGATCTCGTAGGAGATCACCTGGGCGCTGGAGCGCAGGCCACCGAGCAGCGGGTATGTCGAGCCCGACGACCAGCCCGCCAGCACGATGCCGTAGACGCCGACACCGGCGACCGCGAGCACCAGCAGCACCGCGACCGGCACGTCGGTCAGCTGCAGCGGGGTGTAGTGACCGAACATCCAGACGTTGCCGGACAGCGGGATGATCGCGAACGACACGAACGCCATCGCGCCGGCGATGATCGGCGCCAGGATGAACATCAGCTTGTCCGCGTTGCGGGGCGTGATGTCTTCCTTCAGCGCCAGCTTCACGCCGTCGGCCAGGGTCTGCAACAGACCGAAGGGACCGGTGCGGTTGGGTCCGGGACGTTCCTGCATCCGGCCGATGACGCGGCGTTCGAACCAGATGACGATCAGCGTGTTGACCAGAAGGAAGACGAACAGCAGGAGGGCCTTGATCAGCGACAGCCACCAGGGCGTGTCGCTGAAGTCGGCCGCCGGGTTGTCGGTGCTGGCGGCCAGCGCCGGGCCGGCGAGTGCCAAGACGGTCACTGCACACTCTCCTTGGTAGCGGTCGCCGGTGCCTTGGCCAGTGTCACGATTGCGCCGCCGTCGGCACCGAGCGTGGCACGCACCGCGCTGTCGGTCGAGTTGGTGGGCAGCCACACGACGTAATCAGGCATGTCGGTGATGACGACCGGCAGGGTGATCGAGCCGTCCTTGGTGGACACCTCGAGCCGCTCCCCCTCGCGCACACTGACGCTGGCTGCGGTAGCCGACGACAGGCGGGCCACCGACGAGAAGGCGGTGCCGGCCAGGAACGGCTCGCCGTCCTGCAGTACGCCCTTGTCCAGCAGGTGGGTCCAGGTCGACAACACGGCTTCGCCGATCAGCGGACGCGGTACGCCACGGGACTTGACCCGGGGCCGCGACGGACGCTCGCCGGTGAACGCACCGAGCTCCTCCATCTCCGCGCGGACCTCGTCGGTTGTGCGCGTGCCGAGGAATTCGCCGAGCTCGGCCGCCAGCAGGTCGAGTGCGCGGAAGTCGGAGATGCCGGAGGTCTCGATGGCCTTCTCGAAGGGCCGCACGCGACCCTCCCAGTTGACGTAGGAACCGGACTTCTCCTGCTGCGCAGCAACCGGGAGTATGACGTCGGCGTATGGCGCAACGGCGCTCTCGCGAACCTCGAGCGACACCACGAAGGCCTTCTCCAGACCGGCCTGGGCCGTGAGCTGGTCGGGCAGGTCACGCGGGTCGACGCCTCCGACGACCAAGCCGGCCAGCTCGCCCGAAGCAGCGGCCGCCAGGATCGCACCGGAGTCACGACCGACCTGCTCGGGCAGGTCGGCGGCGCCCCACACGGCGCCGACCTCGCTGCGCGCGGCCGCGTCGCCCACCGGACGACCGCCCGGCAGCAGGTTGCCGATGGCACCGGCCTCGAGCGCACCGCGCTCACCGGCCCTTCGCGGCACCCAGGCCACCCGGGCACCCTTGGCCTGAGCCAGGGCGAGCACGGACGAGAGGGCACCGGGCACGGTCGCCATACGCTCGCCGACCATGATGATCGACCCGGAGCTCAGCTGCGCCGCGGTCTCGGCCAGGTCGCCGCTGGCGGCGGTGATCGCGTCGAGCACCTCGGCCTCGGTGCCGGGGGCGGCCGCGATCAGGGTGCCGCCCATCTTGGCCAGGCCACGCGTCACGAACGGCGCGACCGACATGACCTTGGTGCCGTTGTTGCGGTTGCCCTTGCGCAGCCGCAGGAAGATGATCGGCGACTCCTCCTCGGGCTCGATGCCGACCAGCAGCACCGACGGCGCCTTCTCCAGGTCGGTGAATGTGACCGAGCGATCGTTGTCCGGCCCGGTTGCCACGACGGAGTTGGCCAGGAAGTCGGCCTCCTCGGCGGACAACGGCCGGGCGCGGAAGTCGATGTCGTTGGTGTCGAGCACCAGACGCGCGAATTTGCTGTAGGCGTAGGCGTCTTCGGCGCTGATGCGGCCGCCGGTGAGCACACCGACACCGCCTGCGGCCTTGGCCTGCGCGATGCCCTTGGCGGCGATCTCCAGGGCCTCGGGCCACGCGGCGACCCGCAGGTCGCCGTTCTCGTCACGCACCAGCGGGGTCTCGACACGGTCGCTGGTGGCGTACTTGAACGCCCAGCGACCCTTGTCGCAGTTCCACTCCTCGTTGACCGCCGGGTCGTCCAGCGCCATTCGGCGCAGCACGACGCCGCGACGGTGGTCGGTGCGGATGGAGCAACCGCTGGCACAGTGCTCGCACACCGAGGGCGTCGACATCAGGTCGAACGGCCGGGACCGGAAACGGTATGCCGCGCCGGTCAACGCACCCACCGGGCAGATCTGCACGGTGTTGCCCGAGAAGTAGGACTCGAAGGGCTTCTCCTCGTAGATGCCGACCTGCTGCAGCGCACCGCGCTCGATCAGTGCGATGAACGGGTCGCCGGCGATCTGGTCGGAGAAGCGCGTGCACCGGGCGCACAGGATGCACCGGTCACGATCGAGCAGCACCTGGGTGGAGATGTTGATCGGCTTGGGGTAGGTGCGCTTGACGTCCTCGAAGCGCGACTTGGGCCGACCGTTGGACATCGCCTGGTTCTGCAGGGGGCACTCGCCGCCCTTGTCGCAGACCGGGCAGTCCAGCGGGTGGTTGATCAGCAGGAACTCCATCTGCCCGTGCTGCGCCTTGTCGGCGACCGGGAGGAGACCTGGGTCGCGACCTTCATGCCCTCGGCGACGGCCAAGGTGCAGGAGGTCTGCGGCTTCGGCATACCGCGGCCGTTGCCGGCGTCGGGCACCTCGACGAGGCACTGCCGGCAGGCGCCGACCGGGTCCAGCAACGGGTGGTCGCAGAATCGCGGGATCTGGACGCCGATCTTCTCGGCGGCCCGGATCACGAGCGTCCCCTTCGGCACGGTGACCGGGACGCCGTCGATCGTCAGCGAGACGGTCTCCGGCGGGGGCGGCGGGGTCGCGGCGTCACCGCCGGATGCGGGTGAGGTGACGGTCGTCATACGGACGCGGCCTCCTTCTGGGTAACCGGGAAGAGAGCAGAGTGCTCCGGCGGGTAGGCCTCCCACCACGGGGTGTGGGTGCCCAGCTCGAACTCCTCGCGGAACAGCTGGATGCCGGAGGTGACCGGCGAGGTCGATGCATCACCGAGCGCACAGAACGAGCGACCGAGGATGTTGTCGCAGACGTCGACCAGGGTCTCGATGTCCTCTTCGGTGCCTTCACCGTGCTCGAGGCGGGTCATGATCTGCTTCATCCAGTAGGTGCCCTCACGGCACGGCGTGCACTTGCCGCAGGACTCGTGCGCGTAGAAGTCGGTCCACCGCGCGACCGCATGGACGACCGACACCGTCTCGTCGAAGATCTGTAGCGCACGGGTGCCCAGCATCGACCCGGCCGCAGCGACCGAGTCGAAGTCGAGCGGCACATCGAGGTGCTCGGCGGTGAAGATCGGCGTCGACGAGCCGCCGGGTGTCCAGAACTTCAGCTGGTGGCCCTCGCGGACACCGCCGGCCATCTCCAGCAGTTCGCGCAGCGTGATGCCCAGCGGCGCTTCGTACTGACCCGGTCGGGTCACGTGGCCGGAGAGGCTGAAGATGCCGAAGCCCTTGGACTTCTCGGTGCCCATGCCGGCGAACCAGTCGGCACCGTTGGCGATGATGCTCGGAACCGACGCGATCGACTCGACGTTGTTGACCACGGTCGGGCGGGCGTAGAGGCCCTCGACTGCGGGGAACGGTGGCTTCAGACGGGGCTGGCCGCGCCGTCCCTCGAGCGAGTCGAGCAGCGCGGTCTCCTCACCGCACTCGTAAGCGCCGGCGCCGGCGTGGACGGTGACGTCCAGGTCGAAACCGGTGCCGTTGATGTTCTTGCCGAGCAGGCCCGCGTCATACGCCTCCTGTACGGCGTTCATCAGCCGGCGGTAGACGTGCACGACCTCGCCGCGAAGGTAGATGAACGCGTGGTTGCAGCCGATGGCGAACGACGTGATCGCGACGCCCTCGACGAGGAGATGTGGCGTGGCCATCATCAGCGGGATGTCCTTGCAGGTGCCCGGTTCGGACTCGTCCGCGTTGACGACCAGGTACCGCGGGCCGCCGTCCGGCTTGGGAAGGAACGACCACTTCAGGCCGCTCGGGAACCCCGCGCCGCCGCGGCCGCGCAGGCCGGAGTTCTTGACCTCTTCGATCAGGGCCGCGGGGTCCATGCCGAGCGCCTTGTCGAGGGCCTGGTAACCGCCCTCGCGCCGGTAGGTCTCCAGGGTCCAGCTGCGGGGATCGTCCCAGTGCTTGGTGAGCACCGGGGTCAACGTGGTAGCCATCAGTCCTCCTGGCTCTCAGCCGAACTGTGCGGGTGGCCGGGCAGCGGGCCGCCGGTCTGGTCGGTGGTCGCCTGGTTCTGCTTGGTGTCCTGCTGGTCCTCGGACAGCGGACCGCCCTCGTCACCCGGCGCACGCCAGTCGTTCTGGTGCGCGAGCCGCAGGCCCTCCAGGGACGGTTCGCCGGCGCCGATGCCCTCATTGGCGTGGCCGTCCGGGAAGCCCGCCAGCACACGCTCGACGTGCTTGAAGGAGCACACCTTCGCAGCGCCACGGGTCGGCGCGACGTCCTTGCCGGCGCGCAGGTCGTCGGCCATCTGCACGGCCGACTCGGGCGTCTGCTTGTCGAAGAACTCCCAGTTGGCCATGACCACCGGGGCGTAGTCGCACGCAGCGTTGCACTCGACCCGCTCGAGGGTGATCTTGCCGTCCTCGGTGGTCTCGTCGTGGCCGATGCCGAGGTGGTCCGAGAGGCGCTCGTAGATCAGGTCGCCGCCCATCACCGCGCACAACGTGTTGGTGCAGACACCGATCGTGTAGTCGCCGTTGGGGTGGCGCTTGTACTGGGTGTAGAAGGTCGCGACACCGCTGACCTCCGCGTCCGTCAACGACAACCGCTCGGCGCACAGGCGCACGCCGCGGCCGCTGACGAAGCCGTCGACGCTCTGAATCAGGTGCAGCATCGGCAGCAGCGCGGAGCGCTTCTCCGGGTATCGAGCGATGATCTCGTCGATGTCCTGGTTGAGCTGCGTCAACTGCTCTTCGGTGTACGGCTCGTCACTGGCGTGCAGCGGCGCCTGAGGGTGCAGGATCGCGTTGGAGGGGTGGCTCCGCTCCTCCGCGTGCACCTTGTTGATCTCACTCATCAGCGGTCGACGCCTCCCATCACGGGGTCAATGGAAGCGACGGCGACGATGACGTCGGCGACCGAGCCGCCCTCGGCCATCGCGGCGACCGCTTGCAGGTTGTTGAAGGACGGATCCCGGAAGTGCGCCCGGTAGGGACGGGTGCCTCCGTCGGACACCGTGTGACAGCCGATCTCGCCCTTGGGGCTCTCGATCGCGGCATACGCCTGGCCGGGCGGCACCCGGAAGCCCTCGGTCACCAGCTTGAAGTGGTGGATGAGGGACTCCATCGACTCGCCCATGATCTCCCGGATGTGGTCCAGGCTGTTGCCCTGGCCGTCTGACCCGACGGCCAGCTGAGCCGGCCAGGCGATCTTCTTGTCCTCGACCATGACCGGGCCGGGCTGCTCGTCGAGCCGCTGGATGACCTGCTCCACGATGCGCAGCGACTGGTACATCTCGTCGACGCGCACGCGGTAACGGGCGTAGGCGTCGCAGGTGTCGCGGACCGGGACCTCGAAGTCGTAGGTCTCGTAACCGCAGTAGGGGTCGGCCTTGCGCAGGTCGTGCGGCAAGCCGGTCGATCGCAGCACCGGGCCCGTCATACCCAGCGCCATACAGCCGGTGAGGTCGAGGTAGCCGACGTCGCACATGCGCGCCTTCAGCACGGGGTTCTCGTTGAGCAGTGCCTCGAGCTCGCCGATGCCCTTGCGGACCAGCGGGATGTTCTCGCGGACCTGGTCGATGGTGCCTGCCGGCAGGTCGGAAGCGACGCCGCCCGGGCGGATGTAGGCGTGGTTCATGCGCAGGCCGCTGATCGCCTCGAAGATCCGCAGGATGCGCTCGCGCTCCCGGAAGCCGATGGTCATGACGGTCGTCGCGCCCATCTCCATACCGCCGGTGGCCAGGCAGACCAGGTGCGATGTGACGCGGTTGAGCTCCATCATCAGCACCCGGATGGCCTGGGCACGGGCGGGGATCTGGTCGGTGATGCCGAGCAGCTTCTCGACGGACAGGCAGTAGACCGCTTCGTTGAACAGCGGCATGACGTAGTCCATGCGGGTGCAGAAGGTCACGCCCTGGGTCCAGGTGCGGTATTCCATGTTCTTCTCGATGCCGGTGTGCAGGTAACCGATGCCCGCGCGGGCCTCGGTGACCGTCTCGCCATCCAGCTCGAGGATCAGCCGCAACACACCGTGCGTCGACGGGTGCTGCGGACCCATGTTGACGACGATCCGCTCCTCGTGCAGAGCTGCGGCCTCGTCGACCAGGTCGTCCCAGTCACCGCCGACGGCGTTGAGCACCGGGGTGTCGTCGTCGACGTCATGGGTGGTGGCGCCGAATGGGTCGGTCGACGAAGTGCCTGTTCGTGGCTCGTATGCGTCGGTCCTGGCTTGCTTCGCTGCGCCAGAACCGGCCGTCGCCTCGGGTGTCACTTGTACGACCTCCTGTCGTCCGCCGGCGGCACGGTGGCGCCTTTGTACTCCACCGGTATGCCGCCCAGCGGGTAGTCCCTGCGTTGGGGGTGGCCGGGCCAGTCGTCCGGCATCAGGATCCGGGTCAGCGCCGGGTGACCGTCGAAGATGATCCCGAACATGTCCCAGGTCTCGCGCTCGTGCCAGTCAACGCCGGGGTATGTCGGCACGATCGACGGGAGGTGCGCGTCACCGTCGGGCACTGCGACCTCGACGCGAACTCGCTTGCTGCCATTGGTGATCGACATGAAGTGGTAGACGGCGTGCAACTCACGGCCGGTCTCCTCCGGGTAGTGCACACCGCTCACACTCAGGCACTGCTCGAAACGCAGCGCCGGCTCGTCACGCAGCGCCTCTGCCACCAGCGGAAGGTGCTCGCGGGCCACGAAGAGCGTCAACTCGCCGCGGTCCACGACCACGCGCTCGACCGCAGCAGCGTAATCGCCACCGCGCTGAGTCAATGCCGCCTCGAGCGAGTCGGTCAACTGGTCGAAGTAGCCGCCATACGGCTTGCTCGCGGTGCCCGGGAAGAACACGGGGCGGTTCAGTCCGCCATACCCGCTGGTGTCGCCGCCGAGCGACGGGCCGAACATGCCCTTGCGGTCGGCGATCTTGATCGGCTGGCCGACGGTCGTGGTCTCCACGAGTTCGTTCGGGGTGACCGCGTCGGTCGTCGTCGCCTCGCTGCTCGGCGCGTCCGGCTTCTTCTCATCACTCACGCGAGGAGGCCTTTCATCTGATGCGTCGGCGTCGCTGCCATCGCCGCCTGCTCAGCCGCACGTGCGGCCTCGACCCGGTTGACGCCCAGCTTGGTGTTCTGGATCTGCTTGTGCAGCTCGAGAATCGCGTTGAGCAGCATCTCCGGCCGCGGCGGACAGCCCGGCAGGTAGATGTCGACCGGTATGACGTGGTCGACGCCCTGCACGATCGCATAGTTGTTGAACATGCCGCCCGAGCTGGCGCACACACCCATCGAGATGACCCACTTGGGCTCGGGCATCTGGTCGTAGACCTGACGCACGACGGGTGCCATCTTCTGGCTGACGCGGCCGGCGACGATCATCAGGTCGGCCTGGCGCGGAGTCGCACTGAAGCGCTCCATGCCGAAGCGGGCGATGTCGTAGTCGGGCGTGCCGACGGCCATCATCTCGATCGCGCAGCAGGCCAGCCCGAAGGTGGCCGGCCAGACCGAGCTCTTGCGCATGTAGCCGGCGACCTGCTCGACCGTGCTCAGCAGGAAGCCCGCGGGCAGCTTCTCTTCGATTCCCATGTCGGTAGACCTCAATCCCACTCAAGTCCGCCGCGGCGCCATACAAAGGCGTAGGCGACGAACACAGTCACGACGAAGAGCACCATCTCGATCAGGGCGAACAGCCCCAACCGGTCGAACGAGACGGCGAACGGGTAAAGGAACACCGACTCGATGTCGAAGATGATGAACAGCATCGCCGTCAGGTAGTACTTGATCGGCACACGGCCGCCGCCCTCGGCGTGCGGGCTCGGCTGGATGCCGCACTCGTAGGCGTCGACCTTGGCGCGGTTGTAACGCTTCGGGCCGGCCAGCGTGCTGGCGCCGAGCACCGAGAAGATCGCGAAGGCGGCACCGATGCCCGCGAAGAACAACAGCGGTGCGTAGGAGTAGTTCATTGCTTACGAGTCCTTCCGAACGTCGCTGTTCGAAACCTTGAGGCTCATGCTGCCGGCACCACGCGAGCCAGCATCGACATCACTCGGTCGTCGAGTTTGCCACCGTGCTCGTCGCCGAGGTTGGCCATCACCTTCAACAAGAATCGCATCATCGTCTTACGCGGCAGGCCGTAACGCACCGCAAAACGCATGATTTCCGGATGGCCGATGAGTTGCGCGAAGTGGCGACCCACCGTGAAGTAGCCGCCGAGCGCATCCTTCATCACCGTCGGGTAGGACTGCAGCACGCGCTCGCGCCCGGCGTCGTCGGTGCGGGCAAAGGCCTGCGCGACCACTTCGGCGGCCAGCCGGCCGGACTCCATCGCGTAGGCGATGCCCTCACCGTTGAACGGGTTGACCATGCCACCGGCGTCGCCGACCAGCAGCAGACCGTCGGCGTAGTGCGGCTGCCGGTTGAAGCCCATCGGCAGTGCGGCACCGCGGATCGGCCCGGTGATGGTCTCCTCGTTGTAGGTCCACTCCTCCGGCATCGTCTCGACCCAACGACGCATGACGTCCTTGTAGTCGGTCTTGCCGAAAGCACTGGAAGTGTTGAGGATTCCGAGGCCGACGTTGCTGGTGCCGTCGCCGACGCCGAAGATCCAGCCGTAACCCGGCAGCAGGACGCGCTTGCCGTTCTTGTCCTTCGACCACAGCTCGAGCCACGACTCCAAGTAGTCGTCGTCGTGGCGAGGACTCGTGTAGTAAGCACGAACCGCAACACCCATCGGGCGGTCGTCACGCTTGTCGCGACCCATGGCCAGCGAGAGGCGGGAGGAGTTGCCGTCGGCGGCGATGACGAGCGGCGCGCGGAAGGTCAGCTTGCGACCGGTCGGCCGGTCGTCGTCGCCCATCTCCTTGGCCTCGACGCCGACGATCGCGCGGGTGCGCTCGTCCTTGATCGCGCCGTTGACGTTGACGCCTTCGCGCAGCCGAGCACCGTGCTTGACGGCGTGCTTGGCCAGGATGTCGTCGAAGTCCTGGCGCGTGCGCACCAAGCCGTATGGCGGGAAGCTCGCGACATCCGGCCACTCCAGCTGCAAACGCATGCCGCCGCCGATGATCCGCAGGCCCTTGTTCTTGATCCAGCCATCGTCTTCGGGGGTCGGCACGCCGAGCGTGATCAGCTCACGCACGGCTCGTGGGGTCAGACCGTCGCCGCAGACCTTTTCCCGGGGGAAGTGGGTCTTCTCGAGCAACAGCACGTCGAGGCCGGCCATTGCGAGGTATGCGGCTGTGGCTGATCCACCAGGGCCGGCGCCGACGACGATGACGTCGGCGCTCTCGTCCAGGGCAGGGCTAACGCCGGGGAGGCTCACTCGGGGATTTCTTTCTAGCTTGTGAACGTCTTCACTAACCCATGCACTGTATTCCCAGCGGGAACGCCGCACCTACTTAGGCGATCCTAAGATCAAGCTGGTCGAGTTGGGATGGAGGAGCGAAGCGGGGACATCGCGTATCGAGATCTACATCGTCGCCGGTTTGGTCGCGCGGTGCAGGGCCACGATGCCGCCGGAGAGGTTGCGCCATTCGACCTTGGCCCAGCCGGCCTCCTGCAGCTGCGCTGCGACACCGGCCTGGTCCGGCCAGGCCTGGATCGACTCGGCCAGATAGACATAGGAGTCGGCGTTGGAACCGACCCGGCGAGCGACACGCGGCAGGGCCGACATCAGATATTCGCTGTAGACCTTGCGGAAGGCTGCGTTGGTCGGCGTCGAGAACTCGCAGATCAGGATCTTGCCGCCCGGCTTGGTCACCCGGCGGAACTCGCGAAGCGCCTCCTGCGTCGAGTGCACGTTGCGGAACCCGAAGGACATGGTGACCGCATCGAAGACTCCGTCGGCGAACGGCAACTGCGTGGCGTCGGCCGCGGTGAAGGCCATGTCGGGACGCCGCTGCTTGCCCGCGCGCAGCATGCCGAGCGAGAAGTCGGCCGGTATGACGCGAGCGCCGAGACGCTCGAAGGGCTCGGTGCTGGTGCCGGTGCCCGCCGCGATGTCGAGCACCAGATCGCCCGGCCGGGCCGCGACGGACTCGACGACGGCCTTCCGCCAGCGCCGGTCCTGGCCCATCGACATCACGTCGTTGGTGATGTCATAGCGCGCCGCGACTTGGTCGAACATCTTCGCGACGTCACGGGGCTGCTTGTCGAGGCTCGCGCGATTCATGCTGGACATTGTTCCGTATGGCGAGAGCCGATCTGCATCCACGTGCGGCGTAAGGTATCCGGTCGTGACCATGCCGTTGCCGCAATCCCACCCGGCTCTGGTGGTGCGCTCGGTGCGCATCCCGGACCCGGGAGATCTCGTCTCGTTGATCCCTGCCGACGCCGAAGCACCCGTGTGCTGGCTGCGCGAGGGCGACGGATTCGTCGGATGGGGCACCGCCACCGCCATACAGACACAGGGAACGTCGCGGTTCGCCGACGCCGAGCAGTGGTGGCGCGGCATCGTCAAAGACGCTGTCGTTCGGAGCCAGGTCGACCTGCCCGGGTCCGGTCTGATCGCCGTCGGTTCGTTCGCCTTCGCCGCCGCGTCCGAGGCGGGCGGCGTGTTGCACGTACCAGCGACCGTCGTCGGGCGCCAGCACGGCGTCGCGTGGATCACCACGGTCAGCACGGCGGCCGACCTATCGGGCGCCGCTCCCCTCGAAGCGAGCGAATGTCCAGACGCACCAACGATTTCCGAAGTCGGCAACGGCGCATTGAGCGGGTCCGAATGGATGGCGGCGGTGGGCACCGCCGTCGAGCGCATCCAGTCCGGCGCGCTCGACAAGGTCGTAATGGCACGCGACGTCGTCGTCCGGTCCGAGACTCCGATCGATCCGCGCTACCTACTGCGCAACCTGTCCGACTCCTACCCCAACACCTGGACCTACAGCGTCGACGGCCTGATCGGCGCAACCCCGGAGATGTTGCTGCGGCGGCAGAAGGGCCTGGTCACCTCGCGCGTGCTGGCAGGCACCATCCGGCGCACGGGAGACGACGAACACGACCTGGCGCTGGCCGGATCGCTGGCCCGCTCCAGCAAGGACCTGGAGGAGCACGAATACGCCGTGCGCTCGGTCGCGGATGCGCTCTCCCCTCACTGCTCCTCGATGAACGTGCCCGAGTCGCCTTTCGTGCTGCACCTGCCCAACGTCATGCACCTGGCGACCGACGTCGCGGGAGTGCTGCACGAGGACGTCTCGTCACTCAGCCTGGCCGCGTCCTTGCACCCGTCGGCCGCCGTCTGCGGCACTCCGACACTGGCGGCGCGCGATCTCATCGCCGAGCTGGAGCTGATGGACCGTGGCCGGTATGCCGGGCCGGTCGGCTGGCTGGACGCCGCCGGTGACGGCGAATGGGGCATCGCGCTGCGTTGCGGCGAGCTCGAAACCCCTTCCCAGATGCGGCTTTTCGCCGGCTGCGGGATCGTTGCCGGCTCCGAGCCGGAGTCCGAGCTCGGCGAGTCGGACGCCAAGCTGGTGCCGATGCGTCAGGCGCTGGGCTGCGGCCCTTCATAACCCTCGACCAGGACGATCTCACCCTCGGCCGCACGTTGCCGGATCGCGCGGGCCGCGGTGTATTCGGGCGAGTTGTAGCAGTCCAGCGCTGCCTGGTAGCTCGGGAACTCGATCACCACGTTGCGGGGCCGTGAGCTGCCCTCCACGCCCTCACACTGCCCGCCGCGCACGATCGGTGTGCCGCCGTGCGCGGAGTAGACCGGATTGGCCGCGGCGACATACTCGGCGTAAGCGGCATCGTCGTGCACCGAGATGCGTCCGATCCAATATCCCTTGGCAGTCATACGGATTCCTTCGGTCTGTGGGAGGTGCGACTCAGTCATTCAACAGCAGCCGGAGCGCACCCGGGAGGGCGCGGGCAGTGACCGGCGCTGGGGCGACCGGATCGCCGTCGGCATACGCCATGACGTCGTCGGCCTCGATCCGCACCGTCGCGCCGCGCGCCACCGTGACTTCGGGGTTCTTCAGGTGTGTGCCGCGGTAGAGCTGTGGCAGGGCCTTCACGAACTTCGCCCGGCTGCCGGCACCGACCATCACGACATCGAGCATCCCGTCGTGCACGTCGGCGTCAGGTGCAATGTGCATACCTTTGCCGTAGTAGCCGGAATTGGCTGCAATCACTGTGAACCCGCGGTAGTTGAAGACCTCGTCATCCACTTGCACGCGATAGTCACGCGGGCTGAACTGCAACAGCCCGCGAACCGAGGCGAGCTGATATTGCACCGATGACGGCAACCGTTTCGAGCTGGAGTTGACCAACTCGGACACGCGGGAGTCGACGCCGGCATAGACGCTGCCCACCACAATGCGGTCCGCAACCTCGATGGCGTCGGTCCTGGTCTCCACACCACCGAGCGCCAATCGCGCTGCGTCATGGATGTTTTCGGGTATGCCGAGCTGGCGTGCGAAGTCGTTCCCTCGGCCGCTGGGGATGATCGCTGCGGTGATGTCGTACTTGTGCAACGGTCCGGCCATGGTGCTGACCATGCCGTCGCCGCCGACCACGACGCAGATCTCCCCCGCCGCCGCGGTGTCACGGACGAGACCGTCGGCCGATTCGATCCCCGGTGAGAACGTGATCCGCACCGCGCTGCCGCTGTCACCGAGATCGGCAGCAACTTCGCGGGCGGCCTGAACAGCCCTGCCTCCACCGGACAGCGGGTTGGCGATGACATGGAACGACTTAGCTGTCTTCATGGCTCAAGAATCCTGGGTCGAAGGAATCGGGGCCCCCACGAAGTATCGGGGGAGCGAAGCGGAGGAGAACTTCGTGGGGTGATCAAGGGATCAACACTCCAGGGTTGAGGATGCCCTCAGGATCCAGCGCCTGCTTGACCGCGCGCAAGGCCGCCACGCCGGGCGCGCCGATCTCGTCCGCCAGCCACGGCTTGTGATCGCGCCCGACTGCGTGGTGATGGGTAATGGTGCCTCCGGCGTCGCGGATCGCATCGCCCGCTGCTTGCTTGATCGGCGCCCACTGGGCGGCGCCGTCATCGGCCTCGCGCACCGCGACGGTGAAGTAGAGCGATGCCCCCGCCCGGTAGACGTGGGAGATATGACAGAGCACCAATGGGTCGACGCCCTGCGCGCCGGCGGCATCTGCGATCGCGGACTTCACCGCGTCGTAGAGCGCCGACAGGTTGCTCCAACTGGTCGCTGTCTCAAGGGTTTCCACCAACACACCTTCGTCCAGTAGCGCATCGCGCAGGTATGGCGCACTGAACCTGCCCGACGCCCAGGCCTCGCCTCCCTGCGCTCCGGCCAGCTCACCGCCGAGCCCGGTGAGGACGTCGGTCACCTCGGACCGCATGCGCGCGACCCTGGCCGGCGTGCCCTCGTAGCCGCACACCATCTGCACCCCGCCCGCGTCGGAGATCCCGATCGCCGACGGGTCGCTGAGGTTGATCGCTGTCTCGGTCTCATCGGACAGCCGCAGCACGGTCGGATTCAGATCGTCCTGCACGAGGGTGCGCATCGCGGTCGCCCCGTCAGCGAAGGACGCCCACCGCCACGTCTCGTAGACCCGCTCCGTCGGGATCCGTCGCACCATCACCGTGACATCCGTGATGACACCGAAGGTGCCTTCGGACCCGAGCACGAGCTGCCGCAGGTCTGGCCCTGCTGCGCTGGCCGGAGCGCGCCCCACCTGCCAGGTGCCACCCGCGGTCGCGACTGTCAGACCGATGACCATGTCGTCGAATCGTCCGTATCCAGAAGATGAGTGACCACTGGATCGGGTTGCCGCGAAGCCGCCGATGCTGGCGAACTCGAAAGACTGCGGATAGTGCCCGAGCGTGATTCCGTGCTCAGCCAGCAATGCCTCTGCCTGCGGGCCGAGCAGCCCGGCCTGCAGGGTTGCCGTCATCGAGACCTCGTCGACCTCGACAAGGCGATCGAGTCGCCGAAGGTCCAGGGACACGATCCCCGTCAGGTCGCCGCGGTCCGCGACGAGACCGCCGACCACCGACGTGCCACCGCCATACGGGACGACAGCGACCCGGTGCGCGGCACAGGCGCGCAGTACACCGACGACCTCGTCGCCGTCCGCGGGCTCGACGACCAGATCGGGAGCGTCGCCGAAATCACCGTCGCGCGCTGCCAGCAGGTCCGGGGTCGACTTGCCGCGGGTGTGGTGGATCCGGTCCGAGTCCGCCTGCGAGACATGGCCAGGACCGACGATGGCCGCCAGTGCTGCACGGGCATCGGCCGGCACCTCGTCCGTCGGCAGCTGGACGGCGTCCAACGCGACGCTCTCCCGTGGCCGAATCTCCCCGAATGCCAACGCCATCAAGTCATGAGCGCCGTCGGGAAGAGCTGTCGTGTGATCGGGATCGCCCCAACGTGACCAGTGCATCAATCTCTCCCAGGTGCGGTTCGCGACGTCGTTCGCCGTCGCGGTGATGTTACAGTGTGACACATGACAGCACTCCGTAACAGCTCCGCGATTTCGGACGACCGGTTGTTGACCGCGGCCCGTGAGTGCCTCCTCGCTGTCGGCTGGCGCCGTACGACGATGACCGACGTCGCTCGCCGTGCTGGCGTCTCTCGCATGTCGGTCTATCGGAGATGGCCGGACATGACGGCCCTCATCGGCGATCTGATGACCAAGGAGTGGTCGACCGTCGGCGCCGAGCTCGCCGAACGCGACCCGCACCCGAGTGCGGACGGGATAGCCCAGGCCGTCGGCGCGGTTGCCGCGCAGATTCGCCAGGGTGATCTCTTCCAGAAGATCGTGGATGTCGATCCGGAGCTGCTGATCCCCTATCTGCTGGTCCGCCGTGGACGCACGCAGGACGCCATGCTCGAGTCGATCGAAGCGGCGGTCCGGGCCGGCCAGGACTCGGCGGACGTGCGGGACGGGAACCCCTCGCTGCTCGCCCGATCGGTGTTGTTGACGGCCATGGGCTTCGTCTTCTCCGCGCCGACCATGATCGGTGAATCCATCGACGAGGCAGCACTTTTCAGTGAGCTCGTCGTCGCCGTACGAAGCTACCTCCAACGTCACCCCACGAAGTTTCTCCCCCGCTCCGCTCCTCCGAATACTTCGCGGGGGCCCCGATGAGCGGCGGCTCCGCGTCCCTGAACGCAGCGCGCCGAGCACGAGAGCTCGCCGAATCGACCGCCGGTCGCGTCGCCGACCTCTTGGTGATCGGCCTCGGTGTAACCGGCGCCGGCGTGGCACTCGACGCCGCAACGCGCGGCCTCGACGTCGTTGCGATCGACGCGCACGATCTCGCGTTCGGCACCTCGCGGTGGAGCTCGAAACTGGCCCACGGTGGTCTTCGCTACCTGGCCACCGGACAGGTCGGCATCGCCCACGAGAGCGCCGTCGAACGCGGCATCCTGATGACCACCACCGCGCCGCATCTCATCCGCAGCGTGCCGTGGGTCGTTCCGCACTACCGGACCGGGTCCCGCCGCGAGAACTTCCTGACGATGGGCGGATTCGTCGCAGGCGACGTCCTACGCCGAGCCGCCAGAACACCGAGCTCGGTCCTCCCCGCCCCCGGCGCCTGTCGGCCGCCGAGGCGGTGCAGCTCGCCCCCGGAGTGCGGCCGGACGATCTGACCGGCGCGAGCCTCGGATGGGACGGCCAACTCGTCGACGACGCACGGCTGGTCACCGCGATCGCCCGCTCCGCGGCGCTGTATGGCGCAAAGGTCCTCACCAGGGTCCGCGCAATCGAGACAACCGGGGCAGGGGCCCGCGTCCGGGACGGTCTGACCGGGGAGGAGCACGACCTCAAGGCCCGGGCGGTCATCAACGCCACGGGAGTGTGGGCCGACCAGCTCGACCCACGGATCCACCTGCGACCGTCGCGTGGCACCCACCTGGTGGTGCGGTCGACTTCGCTGTCATCGATGGATTGCGTTGTCAACGCTCCGGTTCCAGGTCATTTTGGGCGCTTCGTCTTCACGCTCCCGCAGCTGGACGGCACCACCTACATCGGCCTGACCGATGAGCCTGCCGGCGGCGACGTGCCCGACATACCAACTGCGACCGACCCCGAGATCGACTTCCTGCTCGACACGATCAACCCGGTGCTGGCCACCACGCTGACCCGGGACGACATCATCGGCACGTATGCCGGGCTGCGACCGCTGCTGGAGGCCGACGGCGACACGAGCGACATCTCCCGACGACATGCCGTGCTCACCGCGCCCGACGGGCTGGTCACCGTGGTCGGCGGAAAGCTCACGACATACCGCCGCATGGCGCAGGACGCGGTCGACGCCGCCGTCCGGGCACGGTCGCTGACCGCCGGCCCATGTGTCAGCGCCACCACGCCGCTGGTGGGCGCGGAAAGCGCCCCGACGAACCGCGCGGCTTCCGCCCGACTGGTTCGTCGCTATGGCAGCGAAGCCGGCGCGGTCCTCTCCGGCGATCCCTCGCGCAACCAGCCGATCAGCCCCGACCTACCCACGACGCCTGCGGAGTTCGACTTCGCCTTACAGCACGAGGGTGCGCTGGACATCGATGACCTTCTCGACAGGCGCACCCGCATCGGTCTCGTTCCGGCCGACCGGGCGGTCGCGGAAGTCGTTGCTGCAGAAGCAGTTTCGGCATACAGCTGACCGTCAGGACGCGAGGAACTCCTTCCACCCACCGGGCGGCTTCGTGCCGTAGGCGACCGTGCGCAGCTTGGCCAGCACGACTGGATCCTGCGCCTCGATCCAGTCGACCAGTTGCCGGAAAGACACGATGCGAGCGTCGGGATAGGTGGCGATCTTGCGCATCACCTGCTCGACGGCCGTCATGTAGATGCCGCCGTTCCAGCCCTCGAAGTGGTTGCCGATGATCAGCGGCGCCCGGTTGGAGTCGTAGACGCGGCGGAATCCGGCCAGGTAGGTGTCGACGGCCTGCTGCTGCCACTGCGGGCGCATCGAGGGTTTGCCCCGGGTCGTGCCACCGGTCTGGTTGTACATGATGTTGTAGTCCATCGAGATGACCTGACCGGTGTGCCCCGCGAACGGGATCGACTGCATGGACAGGTCCCACAGGTTGCGATCCTTCGACGGCCACATCTGGATGCCGGTCTTGCTGCTGTCATATCGCCAACCGAGCTTGGAGGCGGTGACGCGCAGGTTGTCGGCGCCCTCCAGGCACGGAGTGCGACCGCCGACCAGCTCCTTCTCGTAGTCGAAGGGCAGCGGTGGCAGATCGCTGAATCCGGTGTTGGTGCGCCAGTTCTCGACGAACTGCTTCGCCTGCTCGATCTCGCTGCGCCAGTCGGCCGGTGACCACTGGCAGACCCCGGTCGGGCCGCAGAAGTGGCCGTTGAAATGCGTGCCGATCTCATGGCCCTCCCGCCACGCCTCGCCGATGTTCTTGATCGTGGCGTGTATGTCGCCGTCCTCGAGATAACCGATGTCCGACGCCCCGATGTCGTGCCGTGGCGGGTGGTAGAGGTCCTTCTTGGCGCGCGGCAACAGGAACAGCCCGGACAGGAATAGCGTCATCGATGCGCCGGTGTCCTTGGCCACTTCGCGGAAGTGGGACAGCAGGTTCAGTCCGTCGATCTCGCCGGCGCCGTCCCAGGAGATGACGACGAACTGTGGCGGCGTCTCACCGGGCTTCAGCCGATGCGGTGTCGGCTGGTGCGGCTGCGGGCCGGTGTCGGAGGTCGACCCGTCGCCGATCAGTCGCACCTCCGGCAAGGACGAGCTCGCCGAACCGGTCGAATCCTTTGACCCTGCAGTGGCTTTGGCTGCGGGTGGCGCGCTGCTGCCGCTGATGCCACAGCCACCGAGCACCGCAGCAGCGCTTGCTACAGCCCCTGCGGCCAACGCCTCCCGACGAGACACTCGCGTCATACGCTCCCCAACTCCTCGAGTTGCCGGGCAACCGCCACCCGAACAGCTACCCGACCTCCACCGTCGCAAAGATCATCGGAAATCGAAAGGTGCCGCGCCGTGCGGCACCAATGGTCACGTGGTATGTCGCCCCGCGAAACGGCGCTAAACTGGACTGCAGCAAAGGGACTGGCGCGACTGTGAGGTGGGAAGTCGCGCGTTGATATCTGTCGACCCTTTCGAAAGGCGTTCCACCGCATGTCGCCCGCTGCGTCATACCGCCACCTCTTCGGCCTGACCGGTCGCACCTACATCGTCGTGGCGTTCCTCGCCCGGCTCCCGCTGGCCATGAGCCAGATGGGCGTCCTGCTCCTCATCGCACACACCACCGGCAGCTATGGCGCCGGTGGTGCCACCGCCGGCGCATTGGCCGTCGCCAACGCAGTCGGCGCACCGCTGCTCGGTGCGGCCTCCGACCGACTCGGCCAGCGGATCGTGGTGCTGGTCCAATCGGTGATCAGCGCGGTCGGCCTGGTCGCTGTCGTGGTCGCCGCCGAGAGCGGTATCCCCTGGGGCTGGGCGGCTGTCGCCGCAGCGGTCGGCGGGTTCTTCATCCCGCAGGCCGGTCCGCTGGCGCGAGTGCGCTGGCGGCCGATCATCACCTCCAGTGGGCGCCCCGGCTCGCCGGTGCGGCTGATCGACACCGCGTTCTCCTACGAAGGGTCCGCCGACGAGGCATCGTTCGTGCTCGGCCCGGCGCTGGTCGGCTCCATTGCCGCCGTCGCCGACCCGGGCGTCGGGATCTGCGTCGCCGCCGCACTACTGGCGGTCTTCGGCACCTGGTTCGCCATACATCCGACGGCGCGGCTGCGTGCCTCACGCACCGGCGTCGCCGCCGCCGGGCGCTTCCTGACGCCCGCGCTCGCGACGCTGATGCTGGCCCAGCTGATCATCGGGATGATCTTCGGCTCCGTGCAGACCGGCACCACCGTCGTCGCGACCGCGGCCGGCCACGCCGGGGTCGCGGGCCTCGTCCAGGCGCTGCTGGGCGTCGGGAGTGTCGTCGCCGGATTGAGTATGGCGGCGCTGCCGGCCCGGATCGGTTACGTCACCCGGTGGCGCGTGACGGCGACCGGACTCTTCGTGCTGGCGACACCGCTGCTGCTGGTGCACTCCCTCGCGTTGCTGTGCCCCGTGCTGGTCGTGCTGGGGTGCTGCGTGGCGCCATACATGATCACGACGTTCACGCTCGGCGAGCAGCTCACACCGCCGTCCCGCACCGGCGCCGCCATGACGTTGCTGGCCGCAGCAACCGGTCTCGGGTATGCCGTGGGCGCCGCCGTCGCCGGGCGTCTGGGCGATGTGTCCGGCGCGACCGCCGCCTTCAGTGTCACCGTCATCGCAGGCGGACTCGCCTGTGTGCTCGCCGCGCTGGCCGGCCCGATGCTGCGACGCGCACACGCCGCGGTCCAGACCGTGGCACCGGCGGACGTACCGCAGGCGGCCTGACCGACGCCTGGGCGTCTAGGGTTTTCCCATGGCGATCTCCAAGCAGACCACTGCTCTCAACCTTGCGTCGGCCGCGGCCGCCGGTGCGATCACGCTGCTCCGTCCGGGGCGCTTCCCGAAGTGGGCGCGTCGCGGCCTGCGCTGGGCGAACACCGCGGGCACTGCGGGCTCGATCTTCCTGGTGGTTCGCGGGAACGACGTGCCGGAGGACCACCCGCTGCACAAGGCCCTCAGTGCCAGTGACGTCATGGCCGCCGCATCCGGTGGACTCATGCTGGTGACCTCCGGGCTCGGCCTGAAGGCCGACGCCAAGATCGAGGCGTTCCTGCGGGGGCACGGCGTGAAGCATCCACGTGTCCTCATGGCGGCCGGTGTCGTCGTGGTGCTGTTCGCGGTGAAGACCTTGCAGGACGCCAAGAGCAAGGACGCGGCGCAGCCCACCGAGGCAACGCGACCCAAGTCTCCGGCGACCTCGAAGCCCGCCAACCCGATGCTGCCGACCTCGACCGGGACCACGGCACCGACCGCGAGCAGCGCGAACTCCCTCTCGAAAGACCCGGAGCACGACACTCGTCCCGACACGACCCGATGACCGCATTCGGCCTGCTGGACGTCCAGGACGCCGCACGACGGCTCGATGGCGTCGCGCACCGCACCCCCGTCGTCACCTCGACGCGGCTCGACGCCGAGCTCGGTGTCGAGGTGCACCTGAAGTGCGAAAACCTGCAGCGGATGGGCGCTTTCAAGTTTCGCGGTGCCTACAACGCACTCAGCAGACTCGAAGACGCGGCACGTGCCGCCGGTGTCGTCGCCTTCTCCTCGGGCAACCACGCGCAGGCCGTCGCGCTCGCCGCGCGACTGCTCGGCATACCCGCCACGATCGTGATGCCGACCGATGCGCCGCAGATCAAACTCACTGCCACCAAGGGGTATGGCGCCCAGGTCGTCACCTATGACCGGCGCACCGAGGACCGTGCCGAGATCGCTCGCGAGCTGGCCGCACGTGACGGCCGGACCGTCATACCGCCGTTCGACAACGCGCAGATCGCTGCCGGGCAGGGCACCGCCGCGCTCGAGCTGATGCAGGACGTCCCCGATCTGGACGCGGTGATCGCGCCGCTCGGCGGTGGTGGCCTGCTCAGCGGTACGGCGATCGCAGCACGCGGAATCCGTCCCACCGCAAAGATTTTCGGTGCAGAACCAGCTGCCGGCGATGACGGGAAGCAGTCCTTCGACGCGGGGCGCATCGTGCAGATCCCGGTGCCCGACACCCTCGCAGACGGTGCGCAGACCACCGCGTTGGGCGAGCTGACCTTCCCCATCATCCGGGAGCTGGTCGAGGACATCGTGCGGGTGACGGACGACGAGCTCGTCGACGCCATGCGGACGTTGGCGCACACCTGCAAGCTGGTCGTCGAGCCGACCGGAGCACTCGCACTGGCCGCCGCACGCACGCTCGCACCGTCGATGCAGGGCGCCAAGGTCGGCGTCATCCTGTCCGGCGGCAACGTCGATCTTGCCCGCTACGCCAACCTGCTGACCTCGAACTGAACCGACCTGCGGCTCAACCCTGCTCGGCCTCCCAGCGGCGGTGCCCGTCCAGGACCGTTGCCCAGAGCCGATCACACACGCCGGGATCGCTGTCGTCGAAACGCAGGCCGAAGAGATCGGCGAGCAACTCGAACCATTCGTCCCGACGTGTCATCGGGTCGGCGACGAACGCGCCACTGCCGATGCGACTGCGCACGAGTCCGCGCACGACATCGACACCTCCGGCGTCCCGTCGCTCTGCCATCGCGACCTTGACGAAACCCGACTCAGGCGAGGTCGACAGCCAGCGGTGCTGCGTCTCGAAATCGGTCAACCGGGCAGTGTCAATGGTCCAGCTCATTCCGCCGAATCCACCCGAGGGATCGTGGGTGAGGTGCCACGACGAACCGGCGGTCACCTCCTCGAGCGACAGCCCGAAGGGCGGGCAGTCATACGTCCCGGCGACCAGCGGCAGCGGGCTGTGCAGGGCGTCGCCCAGGCCAGCGTCGACATACCAGACACCACCGGGGTTGTCGTCGGTCGGCAGCCCGTCGACCGTCAGCACCAGGTGGTTGCCGCGCTCGGCATCGGTGGGTCCGTCCGGACCGTGCACTCCCCCGACGTGCGCATGCACCGAGTAGCCGAGCGACGCCAGCAGCAGTCCGAGGGCGCCGTTGAGGTGGTAGCAGTAGCCGCCGCGGCTCTGCGTCGCGATCCGTCGAGCCGCTTCTGCCGGGTCGATGTCCCAATGCTCGCCGCCCTGGATCCACAGTGTTTCGTAGGGCACTCGCTCGACCTGTCGCTGCGCCAGCAACGCCAGTCCTGCTGCCGACGGCGGCTCAGGCTGGACCCCGAGACGCGCCAGGTAGGCGTCCCTTACTTCCGGCGCCAGCGCCGACTCGAGCATCCGACCATTGTCGCGCCGGTCGCTCGGCCTTGTCCGCGGATCGCCTCGCCCGGACACCGCCGGAGCGTCAGTCCGTCGCTTGGCTCAGTTTCACGGCGAGCTCGGGACCAAGCGTCAACGCGAAGGTCTTCGACACATGGCCAGGGTTGAAGAAGACCGTCACGCCTCCGATCACCGGTGGGCACGACCCGCGTCGGCAATAGAGGTCCTCGACGTTCACGAATGTCACGCCGGCCATGGCCCGGGCTGCCTGCTGCTGTGCCTCGTATGAGGGGAAGGCGGCGGATTGCTTGAGCGCACAGTCCTTTCCGCCCGAAATGCCGGCGTGTACGACGCAGTCCAGCGTGTTCTGCTGCGCTTGCGGCACGTCCTGCAGGACAATGACCCGCTTGCCCGACTTGGTGAGCCGCTTCCACGCCTGCTGCATACCTTGCTCGGTCGCGTGCCGATCCGTCGCCGAAGTGCGGGCCGCGTCGCTGGATTCCTTCCGCGTGACGATCACCAGGTCGATCGAGGGGTCGGTCGCGATCTTGTCGAGCATCTGGTGCCGCCACGAATGGCAGGCGTCCTTGTCCCGGTCGACGACAGGGATCTCCGCGGTCGTCAGGTAGCAGCCGGCCTTGCCCGCGACGTCGATCCGCCAGTCGAGCTTCTTGGCTGCCGTGACGTATGCCGGGATCAGCGAGTTGTTGTGGGAGTCGCCGATCGCGAGCGCGTGTACCTTCGCGCCGGACTTGGGCCCGAGCGTGCACGTCTGCAGGGTCGGATCGCCCTGGGACGCCCAGCATGCCGCGCGGTTGCCGTCATCCTTCGGCAGCGAGGCGAGATCCGGTGTCAACGCTGCCGGAGCCGCGCAGTTCGCCCGCCCGAGCGCGGGAGCGCCGACACATGGGTTCGCGCTGGCGAGGATGGCGGCCACCCGCTGACGAGACTGTGCTGCGTCGTGCTGCACCATGCTCAAACCGCTCGTGCCGATGACCAGCGCGGTCACGACGCCGCCGATGACGATCGCACCGCTTCGCCCGCGCCAGGTCACAGGTCCATGCGGGCGCAGGGGTGCCTCGACGAATCGCATTGAAGCCCAACCGATCCCGATCGAGCCGAGCATGATCACCGCGCGAGGGACGACACCGAGCGGGTGGCCGACCACCCATGGAACGATGACGAAGACGGGCCAGTGCCAGAGGTAGATGGAGTATGACGCGTCGCCGATCAGCTGCACCGGTCGTGAGTCCGCGACGAGTTTCCAGACGTTGTCGTGCCGCACGGTCGCAAGCACGAGCGCACCACCGAGAGTGGGCAGCGCTGCGGCATTACCCGGGAACGCCGTGCCAGCGCTGAACTCCCAAGCTGCGACGAGAATCGCCGCCAGGCCCACCCACGCGACGGCCGGTGGCACCTTCTGCAATCGACCGTGCCCGAGCAGTACCAGCAAGGCGCCGATCCCGAACTCCCACGCCCGCGTCGTGGTGACGAAGTACGCCGAGGCGGAGTTGGTCGCCGTCAGGTGTACCGACCACGCGAATGACGCCAGCGTCACTACACCGAGGACGACAACGAAGCGGGCCCGCCAGGTCCGCCGACTCGACACCGCGAGCACGGCGACGAGCAGCAGGGGCAGGACCAGGTAGAACTGCTCCTCGACCGACAGGGACCAGAAGTGCTGAAACGCGGTGGGCGGGTCCGTCGAGCTCAAGTAGTCGGTCGCGCTGGACGACAGCAACCAGTTCTGCACGTAGAACGCCGAGCCCAAGGCCTGCTGCAGTCCGGAGCGCCATACGTTCTCGCCCGCCCAGGCGAACATCGCCAGGGTCGTCAGCACGATCACCAGCAACGCCGCAGGGAGCAGCCGGAAGGCACGGCGGGTCCAGAACGTCGTCAGCGAGACGCGTTCGGTGCTATCCGCTTCACGCGCCAGATGCCCCGTGATGAGGAAGCCGGAAATGACGAAAAAGACGTCTACGCCGATGAATCCGCCGGTGAGTCGGCCCGGCCACAGGTGATAGCCGACCACGAGAAGAACCGACAGCGCACGCAGTGCCTGTATGTCGGTGCGGACTGCACTGCGACCATCCGCCGTGGACCCGGTATGCCGGTCAGTGGCTATCGATTGAGTTGTGGTCGGGGCAGGAACTGAGGAGGCCATCGCAGCCGGACGCTACCGAGCGTTCCGGTCACATCGGCCGATTCCGCACGCGTCGATGCGAAGTTCATCCAGAGACCGCCGAAGGTTCACCGAACGTGGTGCCACGCGACGACGGCGATCGCCGCCAGGAAGATCAGCGAACCGACGAACGCGAACGGCCGCCCGGCAGCGGCGATAGCTTCGGCGATGGGCGCACGAGCACCCAGCTCGACCATGCGTTGTTGCGGCGGACGACGCAGCTTCCCGATGCGCACCCGCACCGGCGCGAGTTGGGTCGATATCGGCACATAGACCGAGATCACCAACAGTGCCAACGGAATCCGCACCCAGAAGGCCCGGTGTGCCTGCTCCGCCCAGATCGCGACGGCCAGCATGAGGATCGCGAGCACGGCCGCGACCAACTGGCTGCCGGCGGTGATGTTGCGCGCCCTCGCGGTGCTCTCTCCGGCCCGACGGATCAGCCACTGCAACTGCCGCTGCTGCAGTCGGCGGCGAACCCACCACGCCCAGGCGACACCGATCACCAGGAGAGGCAACTCGATCCAGATCCGCACGCCGAGCAGCCTACGGCCACCCCATCCGGCAAGCTGGGTCGTATGCCGCACGACGAGCCCATCGAGCCGATCGATGCCTTGCGCCGAATCGCCTTCCTGCTGGAGCGTTCCCGCGCGGGGACCTACCGGGTCAAGGCGTTCCGCCAGGCCGCCGATACCGTCATCAGCACCCCTCGCGACGAGCTCGAGCAGCGGGCCGAGCAGGGCACGTTGCACGACCTGCCGGGCATCGGGAAGTCGACCGAAGCGGTCGTCCGGGAGGCTCTGGCGGGAGACCGTCCGGCATACCTGACCAGCTTGGAAGAGAAGTCTCCCGAGCGTCTCGTCGAAGGCGGCGAGCGTTACCGCGACGCGTTGCGTGGCGACTGCCACAGCCACTCCGACTGGAGTGACGGCGGCTCACCGATCCCCGAAATGGTCGCTACCGCAATGGAACTCGGCCACGAATACCAGGTGCTCACCGACCATTCGCCCACCTTGCGAGTCGCGAATGGGCTCAGCGCCGAGCGCCTCACCAAGCAACTGGCGCTCATCGACCGGATCAACGAGCACACCGGCGACTTCACGCTGCTCAAGGGCATCGAGGTCGACATCCTGGACGAGGGCGAGCTCGACCAGACCCCGGCGATGCTCGACAAGCTCGACGTCCGGGTTGCGTCCGTGCACTCCAAACTGAAGATGGCCAAGTCGCCGATGACCCGACGGATGATCGCCGCGGTCCGCAACCCGCACACCAACATCCTGGGTCACTGCACCGGCCGGATGGTCGACGGCGAGCGCCGGGGCAAGGCACTGCGCCGCGACCAATCCGCCTTCGACGCGGAGGCGGTCTTCGCCGAATGCGCCGAGCACGACGTCGCGGTGGAGATCAACTCCCGCCCGGAACGCCAGGACCCGCCGGACGAACTGATCGATATGGCGCTCGCCGCCGGCTGCCTCTTCTCGATCGACAGCGACGCCCACGCACCCGGCCAACTGGACTTCGTGGAGTACGGCTGCGAGCGGGCACAACGCCTCGCCATACCCCTCGACCGGATCGTCAACACCTGGCCGAAAGAGGAGCTGATCGCATGGGCGGCGGGTCGCTGACCCCCTCGTTTTGGCGGATCGCCCGACGCTCCCTTATAGTCGTCTAGTCCTCGACACCAGCCGAGGTGGCTAACGCTTGAGGACTGGTCGTCAAGGCTGAAGTCCCCATCGTCTAGCGGCCTAGGACCCCGCCCTTTCACGGCGGTAGCACGGGTTCGAATCCCGTTGGGGATACGCATTGCACATGCGATGATGCACGAAGTAAGGCCCTGTAGCGCAGTTGGTTAGCGCGCCGCCCTGTCACGGCGGAGGTCGCGGGTTCGAGTCCCGTCAGGGTCGCTCTTTCTTTTCGAAAGGCCAGATAGCTCAGTTGGTAGAGCGAGCGACTGAAAATCGCTAGGTCGGCGGTTCGACCCCGTCTCTGGCCACCACGGTCGCACTGGCCGGACAAACGGACTCGCCCTAGGGCGGGTCCGTTTCGTGTATGCCGAGCCGGCTTCCGCAGAGCAGACCGGCCCTGGCCGCCAGCCGCATCTGTACCTCAACTCCGAACTTGCACTGCTGACGAGCCTGAGGCTGGTGGTGCCAGAAGTCAGGCCGTGCCCGGTGCCGTATGACCTGCCGTTCCCGGTGTGGGCACCCGGACGAGCCCTGCGGGACGGGCGTCCGCGGACTGGCCCAAGAGGCCCGGGGTATTTCCACGAGCGATGTTGAGCTGGAACGTGTCCACAATCTTGAGCCGTACATCGCGGGACGCCGCGCCCACCTGCGCAACAGACGTGGCGAACCGTTACCGACCCCGCGTCAGTGACGGCTCGTCACGTACAAGACACCGTGTTGGGGTCTGGAGATCTGAGCGCCGACCTCCGATCCGTCGCCGGTGATCGTTCGTGTTGCGGGACATGCACGAGCCGAGGTCGACGTCCACCTCGGTCGACACTGCGCTGTTGACCCAGCTCGCGAAGGGTGGATCGGTGCTCTCGTGCCACTAGACCGCCCACTCGTCGTACACCCTGCGGCCCATGAGGAACGCCTCGTTCGTCTCCAAGCCGACGCCGACCACCTCGCCCATCGTCGTTGAAGTTGCGGGAAGTGGCACTGATCCTGCGCCTGGACGACTCCGCCGAGGGTGATGAAGGCAGTCGAGATGACCTGCCCTTGGTCTGCGCTTCCTCAATGCGGGTGTGACGGCCGAAACGCGGCGGAACTCATCGCCGGTCCGCTGTCGCGGTCGCGGTCGCGGTCGCGGTCGCGGTCGCGGTCAACCGACGCTAGCGCAGCAAACACTTGGCCAGCTCCGCGCGCGACCGGATACCGAGCTTGGTGTAGACCTTGCGGAGGTGGTACTCCACTGTCTTGGGGCTCAGGAACAGTGCCGCTGCCGTCTCCCGCGTGGTTCGCCCCTCAGCGAGCAGCAACGACACCTGTAACTCCTGGGGCGTGAGCGAGGTAATGCCGGCGGGGTCCCGTCGAGGCACTCTCTCGCCGGTCGCGTCGAGCTCCACAGCCGCCTGGTCGGCCCACCTGTCGGCACCGAGCCCGGTGAAGATCTCAAATGCGCGGTGGAGCTCCGCTCGGGCGTCCACCCGCCGGCCGATACGCCGGAGCCGGGCGCCGTAGGCGAGCCTGGTCCGCCCAGTCTCGAAGGTATCGAGGGTCTCGGCGTGGATCTTCAGAGCCTCCCGGAAAGGCTCGTCGAACTGCCCGTGCGGCGCCACTAACCCCCGAGCCCGTTGCGCCCGGGCAACTGCCCACGGCTGCCCCTTGGAATCTGCAGCGATCAGGTAGCCCGAAACGCAAATTCGGGCCTCCTCCACCTTTCCCAGCCGAAGGAGGGCGTCGGTCAGCTCCGGCGACGCCGACAGATCCGGATCACGCAGCCCCAGGCGCTGGAGCAGCCCCTCGAGCCGGAGAAACTGCTCGACGGCCGCCCCGGGGTTGCCCAGCGCAAGCTCCAGATCGCCGAGCGCGAAGTGGACCCAGGCCTCCGGGAGGTGGATGTTCCGGTTGACGCAGATCGGTAACGCCTCTGCGGCGTGGGTGCGGCACGCCTCGGCTCGCCCCTGCCTGGCCTCCAGACAGGCGAGCCCTGCCAGGGACACGGCGAGCTCCGTGCTTTGACCGGTGTCTCGGGCAAGCCGGATCGCCTCGGAGTAGTTGGCCTCGGCGCGGGTCCACGAATCGGTGGTGGCCTGGTCGCGGGCGACGTGGAAGAGCAGGTTCGGTAACTCGCCGACCCCGGCCCGGTTGCGCGCTTCGTCCACGACCAGGCGCAGTTCGCGTCCGGCAGCGTTGGAGTCCCGGAGGAAGAGCGGGGCGAGCATCAGCCACGCCGGCCGCCGGGAATCACTGCGAAGCTCGGTGCACTCCGCAAGTAGCGGCACGGCCGAGCGAAGTTCCTCTACCCCGCCTTGGTTGGTGAGCACCTTCGCCATGCCGGTCGCCACCAGGCCCAGTGCTCTTGCCTGACTACTCGTCGCCTTAGCCAACGCCGCCGTCAGCTTCGCGGCCAGTCGGCGTGACGAGTCGGTGTCGGCGAGGTAGAAGGTCGCGTGGAGGGCGTCCGCCAGCAGCATGACCGCGGTATCGGCGTCAGGCTCCAGCCCGGCCGCGTGCTCCAGCAGGTCGCGGGCCACCACCAGTGACCCGGTCCGGGCCGCAATCGCGGCTCGCAGCTGCAGATCAGCCGTCCCCATCTCCGCATTTCCGGGCAGCCCTCGTAACTCGTCGAGAAGGCCCAGGGCCCGCTGGGCGAGGCCGGCCGCCCAGGCGTTCTCGGCCGCTCTGGTGAGGCTGATCAGCTGCTGCTTCGGCTCGGGGCTCAACCGCGCTGCCCGTTCGTAGGCGGTGGACGCGACGGAGTACGCAGTCCGTGCGGCGGCGTGCTCCGCAGTCAACGTCATCAGATCGGCCACTTCCGCATCGGGGGACCAGCTCGCTTCCGACAGATGCCAGGCGCGGAGGTCGATGTCGTAGTCCGGAAGGGCTCCGGCCACCGCCCGGTGCGCGGCCCGCCGTTCCTCTGGGGCGGCGTCTGCGTAGATCGCTGCGCGGACCAGGGGATGCCGGAATCCGATCTGACCGCCGAGGACAGTGATCATCCCGATATGTTCGGCTTGGCCCAGGCTGGCCGGATCGAGCTGGAGGCGTGCGCAGCCGGCCGAGGTGAGGCGGAGGTCCCCATTTGCGACCACGGCGACTAGCAGTGATGACCGGGCCGTCTGGTCGAGGGCGCGGATCCTCTTGCCGTATGACGCCACGAGGGCGACCGGCACGGCTGGGGGACTTCCGGACCGGTCTGCGCGAGCAGCGCGGGGTCGCCGCCGAGCTCCAACATCGCGAGCGGGTTGCCCCCGGTCAACTGGTGGAGCCGGGCGAGCTGCTCGTCGGTCACTGGCAGGGCCGTTAGGGACCGGACCAGGTCGCCCGCCGGGCCGATCTCGAGTCCTGCCATTGACAGGTGCGGGAGCCCGGTTGTCACGTCGTCTGACTCGCCTGTGCGGGCCGCAAGGAGCACGGCGACCGGGTCGGCGCTGAGCCGCCGCGCAGCGAAGGCCACGGCTTCCGCCGACGGCCGGTCGAGCCACTGCAGGTCGTCGACGACGACGGCTACCGGGATCTCCTCGGCGCAGCGGCAGAGCAGGCTGAGCGTGGCCGCGCCGATCGCGAACCGGTCGCCGGGCGTCCCGGCCTGAAGTGCGAGGGCAGCGGAGAGCGCCTCGGCCTGGGGGCCCGGAATGCTGTCGAGCCGGGTGAGGACCGGGCGGAGCAGGGAGAGCAAGCCGGCGAACGGGATCTCGCGTTCCGGTTCGGTCCCGGTGCCGCTCAGCACCTGGAAGCCGTCGAAACGGGAGCGGGCGTAGTCGAGGAGGGCGGTCTTGCCCACGCCTGCCTCCCCCGTGATGGCCAGAACCCCGCTGTTTCCGATCCGGGCCCCGGCGACGAGTTGGTCGATCAGTTGCCGTTCGGCGACACGCCCCACCAGCATCGTCCGATTCTAGGCTCCAGCAGGTCCACGGCTCCCGAACCAGGGGGTCCCCTGATGCGGTGGAAGGCCACGGCTTCCTACGGTCGAGGCCTCATCAAACAAGGGAGAACGAGATGACCACGACCGAGGCACCGACCGAAGTCGACACCGACAAGCTGATGCAGTTCGTGTTCCGGGCCGTGGACGAGGTCGGTGCCACGCTCAATGCAGCCCTGGTCGTCATGGGCGACAAACTCGGCTACTACCGCGACCTGGCCGCCAACGGGCCGAGTACGCCGACCCAGCTCGCCGAGCGCACCGGCACCGCGGAGCCGTATGCGCGCGAGTGGCTGAACGCGCAGGCGGCCGGGTCCTACCTGACCTACGACCCGTCGTCGGGTCACTACACGCTCCCGCCGGAGCAGGCGGTTGCGCTGACTGTGGAGGACAGCCCGGCGTTTTTGCCCGGCTTCTTCCAGATCGCGCTCGGCACTGTGCACGACACGTCTCACATCCTGGAGGCGGCACGCAGCGGAGCCGGGTACGGCTGGCACGAACACGACACCGACGTACACGTGGGCTGCGAGCGCTTCTTCCGCCCCAGCTACAACGCCAACCTGATCGACGGTTGGCTGCCAGCCTTGGATGGTGTTGTGGCCAAGCTGCAGCGCGGCGCGCGAGTGGCCGACGTGGGGTGCGGTCACGGGGCCTCCACGATTCTGATGGCCCAGGCCTTCCCGAACTCCACGTTCGTCGGGTCCGACTACCACGCACAGTCGATCGAGACCGCGAAGGAACGGGCGGCCGCTGCCGGGGTGGGGGATCGGATCCGGTTCGAGATCTCACCCGCCGACGGAATCACGGGAACCGGCTACGACCTGGTCACGATGTTCGACTGCCTGCACGACATGGGCGACCCCGTGGGAGTGGCGAAGCAAACGCGGCACGCACTGGCGGACGACGGCACCTGGATGGTGGTCGAGCCCATGGCCGGCGACCACGTCGAGGACAACCTCAACCCGGTGGGCCGCGCCTATTACGGCTTCTCGACCCTGCTGTGCACCCCTTCATCGCTGTCGCAGGACGTCGGTCTCGCGCTGGGCACCCAGGCCGGACCGGCCCGGATCCGCGACGTGGTGACAGCCGGCGGCTTCACCAGGTTCGCCAGCGTCGCGGAGACGCCGTTCAACCGGGTGCTCGAAGTTCGCCCCTGACACTCCGCCGCTCACACAGCGAGCGCCACTTCCTGGGCGGAGACCCCACCCAGACTGACCGAAATGGCCTTCACATTCGGTAGGAAACGACGATGGTCAAGAGCCCGGCCGGGCGGGAGACTGGATCATGAGCACGAGGACCTGGACTAGGGCGCCCGCCCGACCACTGCGGGCGCTCTACCTGTCCTCGCCGATCGGTCTGGGACACGCCCGACGGGATCTGGCCATCGCCCAGGAACTCAAGCTGCTACGCCCCGACCTGCAGATCGACTGGCTCACCCAGCATCCAGTCACCCGGATGCTGGAGGATGCTGGCGAACTGGTGCACCCGGGATCGGCCTGGCTGGCCAGCGAGTCGGCCCACATCGAGTCCGAGTCCGGCGAGCACGACCTGCATGTATTCGGTGCCATCCGCGACATGGACGAGATCCTGGTCAACAACTTCATGGTCTTCAACGACGTCGTGGAGCAGACGCCGTACGACCTGGTGATCGGGGATGAGTCCTGGGACGTCGACTACTTCCTGCACGAGAACCCCGAGCTGAAGCACTTCTCCTTCGCCTGGCTGACCGACTTCGTCGGCTGGCTGCCGATGCCGGACCTCGGTGAGCGCGAAGCGCTGCTGACCGCGGACTACAACGCCGAGATGCTGGAGCAGCGGGCCCGGCACCGCCGGATCCGTGACCGACAGGTCTTCGTGGGCAACCCGGAGGACGTGGTCGACGAGTCGTTCGGACCGGGCCTGCCGAACATCCGGGAGTGGACGACCACCAACTACGACTTCGCGGGGTACGTCACCGGATTCGATCCACCGACACCCGGGGAGGTGGCGCGGTCCCGCCGCGAGATGGGCTACGGCACCGACGACATCCTGTGCGTCGTCGCGGTTGGTGGGTCCGCGGTCGGGGAGCCGTTGCTGCGACGGGTGCTCGACGCCGTACCCTTGGCCCGGGCGAGGCTTCCCGAGCTGAGGTTCCTCATCGTCACCGGACCCCGCATCGACCCGGCGACGTTCCCGTCGGTGGAGGGCGTCGAACTTCGTGGCTACGTGCCCGACCTCTACTTGCGCATCGCCGCAGCGGATGTCGCGGTCGTCCAGGCCGGCCTCACCACCACCATGGAGCTCACGGCAGCACGGGTGCCGTTCCTCTACGTGCCGCTGCGTCATCACTTCGAGCAGAGCTTCCATGTCCACCACCGACTGCAGAACTATCGCGCAGGGCGACGGGTGGACTACGACGACGCCAGCGATCCGGAGTGGTTGGCGGACGCGATCCTCAAACAAATTGGCTGCGAGGTCACGTCGCTGCCTGTGGAGTCAGGAGGCGCCGGACGCGTCGCCGCCATGCTGGAGGAACTGTTGTGAACGACATTGGAGGAACTGTTGTGAACGACACCGCTGACGTCATCTCGACCGCCCTGGACTACTTCGAGGGGTGGTACGACGCCAACCTCGCGCGGATCGAGGCCACCCTGCATCCCCAGCTCGTCAAGCGCTCGGCCATGCAGGCCAACGGCCAGGGTCCGAGTGTGACGACGAAGGAGAGGATCCTCGAGCTCGTACGCGAAGGCGGCGGAACCGAGGACAAGACCGACGACCCGATCGAGGTCACGGTGGTCGACATCCACCACGACATCGCCGCTGCAGTCGTCCGGTCCGCGCAGTACCGCGAGTACCTCCACCTGCTGCGAACCCCCGAGGGGTGGCGCATCGTCAACGCGTTCTGGCAGCTCACCGACCCCGAGCCAGAGCCACCGACATGAGGATCCTCGCCCCCGATGCCGAGGCCTACGTCGAGAGTGAAGGCGTCCGGATCCACTTCGACGTCACCGGCACCGGTGGTCCCACCATCCTGTTGCTGCCAACATGGACGGTCATCCACAAGCGGTTCTGGAAGGCCCAGGTGCCCTACCTGTCGCGGCACTTCCGCGTCGTGACGTACGACGGACCGGGCAACGGCCGCTCGGACCGGCCTCTCGACTCCGCGGCGTACGACCACGACGTCCAAGTCCGACACGCACTGAGCGTCCTCGATGCCACCGGCACCGACCATGCGGTGGTCGTCGGCCTCTCGCAGGGCTGCGCCTGGGCTCTGCAACTGGCGGTCGAGTACAGCGACCGCGTGCTCGGGGCGATCCTCATCGGGCCATCGGTCGCCATCACCGACGGACACCCGGTCCGGCTCGCGAAACGTGACCCGTCGGACCTGCCCGCTTCGCGGGTGCCGTTCCTCAAGCGCGATCCACTGCAGCACTGGGCGAAGTACGACACGGGGTATTGGCAGGGCCACCACGAGGACTTCCTGTGGTTCTTCTTCGGCATGTGCTTCCCCGAGGCACACTCCACCAAGCAGATCGAGGACTGCGTGGCTTGGGGGCTGGACACCACTCCCGACGTGCTCGCCGCGGAAGCGCAGGGGACACGGCCGAGCAGGCAGACCGTAGAGGACTGGTGCCGTGCCGTCGAACGTCCCGTGCTGGCGATCCACGGCAGCCACGACCTGATCAGCCCGCCGTCGCGCGCGCAACGAATCGCCGAGCTGACCGGCGGCGACTACGTCGTTCTGGAGGGCGCAGGCCACATCCCCCTGGCGCGCGACCCCGTGAGGGTCAACCTGCTGATCCGCGACTTCGCCCGCCAGTTCCACGTGCATTAGGGATGCGGTCGCCTCGAGGGCAAGGTCAGAACTGCAGAACTTGTAACTTGCCCAGTGTGCCGTCAGCCTGAGGCGGTTGCCTTTCGCTGCCCGCGGTGCGGTGGCTGGCGAGTCGGGCGAGGATCTCACCAGATCTGTGTCCGATGACGAGCCTGGGGTCCTCGTTCCAGGTCTGGGCCCAGTCCGGATGTCTTTGGCGAGTGGCCTCGCCCGTAAACCGAGCGTCATTCGGGACGCGCCTCGGTATCAGAGGGTTATAGGCCGACCACGATGGAGGTCCCGGTCGACCTCATCTTGCAGGCTGTCGGGCACGTAGCCGACCTGGCTGTCCAGGTCTGATTTGCTGAGCGTGACAACAGCGGTGACGTTCACAACAGAGTCTCGCGGCAGACCAGTCGCGGCAGCGGACAAAAACACGTTCCCAGGCATCGCGGTCAGGGCGGTGTTGGAGGTGCTAGCGACCACCAGCGCTGTTGCCAGACGGCTCTCGTTGAAGCTGTCGACCTGAATCACGAGGACTGGTCGACGTTTAGCCGGTCGGATGCCGACCATCGGGGCCCAGATCGGCCTAGCACACCATGCCCCGCTGGGTCACCACTCGTCGTCCGCGTCGCGGAGGAATCCATCTGCTGCCTCCACGGCTGCTGCATTGGATTCGTCCGACGCGCTGCACTTAGCCAATGCCGCGTCGATCTGCTGCGTTACCGAGTGCGCATCGAGTTCGTCAAGGTAGTTGACGGCGGCGCGCGCGAAAAACTCTGAGCGACCGGGCCGAGCGCCTTCGTACGACGCGATGCGCGGTCGAAGGTCCCATCCGGCCGGGAGATCGCGGTCTTCATAACCCAGGTGTGACCGGGTATGACCGGGTATGGCCCGTTTCGTACAAGCCGATCGTGAATCGGGCTGCTTACAGGAGAGTCTCCCGGGAACGCTCGTGGTCGATCCAGGTGATCGACCTCAGATCAGACCGGCCCGGGCGGCCAGCACGGCCAGCCGCACCCGCCCCTCGACACCGAGCTTGCGTTGCGCCGATGCCAGATGTGTCTTGACCGTCGCTTCGCCGACATACAGCTGCGCGCCGATCTGCTGGTTGCTCAGGCCCTCACCCACCAGGCGGACGACATCGCGCTCGCGGTCGCTGAGACCGTCGACCGCCGCTCGGGCCGTGGCCCGCGCCGCCCCGGCGCCACCGACCTGCTTGAAGACCCGACGCGCGCTGCGTGGTGACAACGCACCGTCACCGGCATGCACATTGCGGATCGCCTTGATGATCTCGCCGGCCGGGGCGGTCTTGAGCAGGAAGCCCGCCGCCCCCGCGCCGATCGCCCGCATCACGATGTCGTCGGCGTCGAAGGTCGTCAGCACGATGACTCGCGGCGGCGACGGGAGGGCGCACAGCGCTTCGGTCGCGGCGATGCCGTCGAGGCGCGCCATACGCACGTCGAGCAGCACGACGTCGGGGTAGTGCCGCTGGACGGCAGCCACGGCTTCGTCGCCGTCCCCCGCGGTCCCGACGACGCGTATGTCGTCGGTGCTGGACAGGATCAGCTCCAACCCGGAGCACACCAGCGGGTCGTCGTCGATCAGCAGCACTCGGATCGGCTGCACCTCGTCGGTGTCAGAGTCAGTCACTTGCGGTCCCTCTCCATTGCCACGGCAGCTTCACCAGGGTGCGGAACGCACCGTCGTCGTCAACCCACACCCACGACTCCCCGCCGGCCTGCTGCACCCGCTCATGCACACCGGTGAGGCCGTTGCCGGGCCGGATCGTGTGATCTGTCGGGGTGGGCGAGCGGTTGGCGGTGCTGATCTGCACCCCTTTTCCGGTCCGGCGTCGATCTGCAGCCGCACCGGAGCACCCGGCGCGTGCCGTCGAGCGTTGGTCAGCAGCTCCTGGGTGATCCGGTAGGCGCTGCGGCTGACCTGGTCGTGCAGCTCCGCTCCGCGATCGAGGAAGACACCGGCCGCGACCGGGCTGCCTGCCGCCAGTGACTCGTCGATCAGCTGCGGCAAGTCGACAAGCGTCGGGAGCGCCTTGCTGATGTCGGGAGCGCTGGGCTGGCGCAGCACCGCCAGCAACGAGCGCAGGTCGGCCATCGACTCCTGAGCGCCCTCGCGGACCAGTGCAGCGCTCTTGGCGAGCTTGGGGTCCTGGCTGGCAAGCTCGAGGCCCGACGCGTGCAGCGACAGCAGCGACAGCCGGTGCCCGAGCACGTCGTGCACCTCGCGGGCGATCTGCTCCCGCTCGGCCTGCCGTGCCACCTCCGCGCCGAGGGCGTGCAGCTTCGTCTCGGCGCGCACCTCATGGACTTGACTGGTGCGCAACGCTTTTCGGCTGCGGACCAGCATCGCCAACCCGATCGTCACGGCCAGGAAGAATGCCGTCTCCAGCACGACGAGCCACCACGGGAAGTGCGTTCCGTCGTTCATCGAGAACATGTCCCGGGCCCACGAGGAGACCCGGCTGCCGGTGCCGTCGCGCCATACACTTGCGAACTCGGCCACCGTCGCCAGTGCGACGCTCGCCCACATCCACGGGCCGGTGACGGCGAGCAGCACGGCATACAGGGCGAAGAGCGGCGTGATCGCGTCGAGCGGCAACGCGATCGTCAGCGCGCTGATCCCCAGCGAGATCCAGACCGGCCACTTGTGCCGCCAGACCAGCGCGACGACAACGGCGACGGCGACCAACGCGACCGGAAAGAAACGGTCGGACAGCTGCGCCGCGTCGGCCACGGCCTTGTTCGTGATGCCGTCATGCCGCGACTGCGCGTAGGTGGACGTCGTGATCTGGGTGCCGATGCACAGCACCACCACCAGCGCCGTCACGACGCCGCGCAGCAGGCGCGGTGAGCGCCACCAGGGCGAGACGGACGTGATCGGCATGACCGCACTGTAGAGCCGCCCACCGACGCCTCGTATCCACCTTCCGGGAACTGCCCCCTCCCCCGATCGGTGGAGGTATGACGAGCCGCTCGCCGGAAGTCGCAGGGCCGCCCGAGGCGGTCTGCTGAGGCATCGCAAGAACACGACCCAACGGAGGAGCAGCGATGACTCAGTACAACGGCCCACAGGACCCCACTCAGTGGAGCGGCCAGCCGCCGCAGGCCGGCGGTCCCTACCCGCCGGTGCCGCCGGGACCGGCGCCGAAGAAGCGGAACTGGTTCGCCCGGCACAAGATCCTGACCGGGCTCTTCGGCCTGGTCGCGGTCATCGTGATCGCCACCGCCGCCAGTTCCAGTGGCGGCTCGTCGGACCCGCAGCCGACGACGGCCGCGAGCCAGCCGACGAGCGCAACGAACGACGCCGCCCAGCACCCGGCCAAGCAGACGGCCAAACAGACGACCAAGAAGGCGGCGCCGAAGCCTGCCACCAAGAGCCCAGGCATCGGGACGCCGGTGAAGTCCGGCGACCTGCAGTTCACCGTCACCAAGGTGGTGCGCGACCAGACGCAGGTCGGTCAGCAATACCTGACCCAGAAGGCTCAGGGCCGTTACACGCTCGTCTACGTCACGGTCCGCAATGTCGGCAAGGAGTCCGAGACACTGGACGACTCCGAGCAGAAGATCAAGGACGCCGACAGCAAGACCTACGAAACCGACAGCATGGCGGAACTGTCGATGAAGAACAACGATGTCTGGCTGCAGCAGATCAATCCGGGCAACGCCGTGGACGGCATCCTCGTCTACGACATGCCGGCTGGTGTGAAGGCGACGGCCATCGACTTCAGCGGCGGATTCTTCGAGGACGCGAAGACGGTTCAGCTGAGCTGACAACGCACCTCAGGACCGGACGCATGGGCTCGGCCGACATAATCGGGCCCATGCGTCCCCGTCTCGGCATCCTGCTCCTCCTGCCACTGTTGCTGACGGCGTGGCTGGTCGGCGCCGGCCACGCGTCGGCGCACGACGAGCTGGTCGGGTCCAACCCGTCGGCCGGCACCGACCTGCACACGGCACCGACGTCGCTGCGGCTGACGTTCAGCGACACGGTTCGCGACATCGGCATCGCGATCCAGGTTGAGGACGCATCGGGCGCTCAGTTGCAGACCGGGAAACCGGTCATCAGCGACACGGTGGTCACGCAGCAGTTGAAGGCAGCGACGACCCCCGGCACGATCCGCGTCGTATGGCGGGTCACGTCTGCTGACGGCCACCCCGTGAGCGGCAACTTCAACTTCTCGCTGAACGCCGCCGACGCGCCGAAGACCACGACGACAGCGAAGGCGTCCTCCACCGCCAGCGGCGGCCTGCAGCGCGGCAGCTCGTCGAACAGCGTGGAGACCAGCTACTCCACCTCGGTCCCCAGCTTCCAGCGACCGACCGACAAGACCAACAACGAGCCACTGCTGATCATCGGTATGGCGGTGCTCGCCGTGCTGCTCGTCGGCGGCGTCGCAGCACTGATCCGACTGCGCGCACGGGGCGATGACGCCGATCTGTGACGCCGAGCGCCAGTCGATGCTTGGAATGTTCGGGGCCTGAGGTACCGTTTACCTCACGACATATACCCAGGATCCCGGGGTCCGATGGCGGTCTCGTGCACGCACGATCCTCCGCTTGTCGCACCCCGGCAACACACACGAGGGGGTCTCGCCATGGGGCGCGGCCGGGCCAAAGCCAAGCAGACCAAGGTTGCCCGGGAGCTGAAGTACTTCTCTCCCGATACCGATCTGAATGCACTCGAGCGCGAACTCAGCTCGGGCACTCACAAAACGGCGGAGGAAGCCGAGGAGTCGTCGCGCACTGACGACGACTACGGCGACTATGCCGACTGGGCGTCGCATCGCGATTGACCCTGTCCCCCAGTTCGATACGTCGCTGACCTCGGTGACCTCAAGTCACCGAAACCAGATCACTGCCGGTGCGCACCGATGAGCTGTGCACCACCGGACTTTGCGCCCTTGGCGCCCGTGACGATTTCCGCGACCGCTCCGTCGACCTCGTCGGTCGCCCGCACGGTGCCCATCACCCAGCTGGGTAGGTCGCACGCTGCAAGCAACGCGAGCGCTTCATCGACCGCATCTTCGGGCAGCACGACAGCGAAGCCGACCCCCTGGTTGAGCGTGCGCTCGATGTCCTGCTGCGGAACGTTGCCGAGCCCACCGATCACCGAGAAGACGGCCGGCGGTGTCCAGCTGCTGCGGTCCACCACGGCGGTCAGCCCGGTCGGCAGCACCCGCGCCAGGTTCGCGGCGAGCCCACCGCCGGTCACGTGCGAGAGCGCGTGGATCGGCAATTCCTTCACCAGCCGCAGGAGGTCGGCGGCATACACGCGAGTCGGGGTGAGCAACTCCTCGCCGAGAGTGGAGCCGAACTCCGGCACCTCGCGGTCCAGCTGCCAGCCGGCGGACGTGATGACGCGACGCACCAGCGAGAAGCCGTTGGAGTGCAGGCCGCTGGACGGTACGCCGAGCACGACGTCGCCCGCCTGCACGAGCTCCGGGGTGAGCAGGTCAGCGCGCTCGACCGCACCGGTGGCCGCGCCGGCCACGTCATACTCACTGGGCTCCAGCAGCCCGGGGTGTTCGGCCGTCTCGCCGCCGACGAGCGCGACGTTCGCCTGCTGGCAGGCCGCGGCGATGCCTTGGACGATCGCGGCGATGCGCTCCGGGACGACCTTGCCGGTCGCGATGTAGTCGGTCATGAAGAGCGGTTCCGCGCCGCAGACGACGATGTCATCGACGACCATGCCGACCAGGTCGAAGCCGATGGTGTTGTGCACATCCATCGCCTGTGCGATCGCGACCTTCGTGCCGACGCCGTCGGTGGAGGTCGCCAGGACCGGGTGTGCGAAGCGGGCGATCGCGGACGCGTCGAAGAGGCCGGCGAAGCCGCCGAGACCGCCGATCACCTCGGGCCGGGTCGCGCGCCGCACCGACTCCTTCATCAGCTCGACGGCCTTGTCACCCGCCTCGACGTCGACACCTGCTGCGGCATACGTGATCTGCGGGGAGTCGGGCATCGGGCGTCCTTCTTCAGCTGTGTATGGCGGTAGGTCAGGGCTGCAACAGGGAGTTCTCGGCGCCACCGGACAAGCCGAGTGACACTCCCTCCGCGTCACTGCGGCGGTCCTGCTCGGCGACATCCACCGAGGTGTCGTGGCCGGTGCGAACGTCGATCGGCAGGGTCTCCAGCACGTGCTTGCCGATGCGCCCGTCCTCGGGCAGCGGGATCGGGTATTCACCGGTGAAACACGCCCGGCACAGCTCGTCCTTCGGCTGCTTGGTGGCGCCGACCATGCCGTCCTCGGAGATGTAGCCGAGCGAGTCCGCGCCGATGGACGCCCGGATCTCCTCGGTCCCGAGGCCGGTGGCGATCAGCTCCGCACGAGTGGCGAAGTCGATGCCGTAGAAGCACGGCCAGGTGATCGGCGGGGAGGAGATGCGCACGTGGATCTCGGCGGCCCCGGCCTCGCGCAACATCCGGATCTGGGCGCGCTGGGTGTTGCCGCGCACGATCGAGTCATCGACGACGACCAGCCGCTTGCCCTTGACGGCGTGCTGCAGCGGGTTGAGCTTGAGTCGGATGCCGAGCTGGCGCAGCGTCTGGCTCGGCTGAATGAAGGTCCGGCCGACGTAGGCGTTCTTCACGAACCCCTGGCCGAACGGTATGCCGGACTCCTGCGCGTAACCGGTCGCCGCCGGAACGCCCGACTCGGGCACGCCGATCACCAGGTCGGCGTCGATCGGGTGCTCCCGGGCAAGTGCCCGCCCCATCTCGACGCGTGCCTCATGGACGACCCGGCCGCGGATCACCGCGTCGGGACGAGCCAGGTAGACGTATTCGAAGACGCAACCCTTGGGCTTGGGTTCGGCGAACTTGTGACTGCGCAGGCCGTATTCGTCGATAGCGATCAGCTCGCCGGGCTCGACCTCGCGGACGATACTCGCGCCGATGGTCTGCAGCGCGGCCGTCTCGGAGGCCACCACCCAGCCGCGGTCGAGCCGGCCGAGGGCGAGAGGCCGCACGCCATACGGGTCACGAGCGGCATACAGCGTGTGCTCGTCCATGAAGACGAAGCAGTAGGCGCCCTCCAGCTTGGGCAGCACTTCGAGCGCGGTTTCCTCGAGCGGCTTGTCGGGGTTCTCCGACAGCAAGGCGGTGACGACGGCGGTGTCCGAGGTGTTGCCGCGTGCGAGTTCGCCTCGTGCGGCACGGCCGTCGAGCTTCTCGTCGACGAGGTCGCGCAGGTGGGCCGTGTTGATGAGGTTGCCGTTGTGCGCGAGTGCCACGGTGCCTCGGTCGCTACCGCCGAGGGTCGGTTGGGCGTTCTCCCAGGTGCTGCCACCTGTCGTGGAGTAGCGGGTGTGGCCGATCGCGAGGTGCCCGCGCAGGGAGGTCAGGCTCGACTCGTCGAAGACCTGCGAGACCAGGCCCATGTCCTTGTAGACCAGGATGCTGTGGCCGTCGCTCGTCGCGATGCCGGCCGACTCCTGGCCTCGGTGTTGCAGGGCATAGAGCCCGAAGTAGGTGAGTTTCGCGACTTCTTCGCCAGGAGCCCAGACACCGAATACACCGCATTCGTCCTGGGGTGCCTTCTCACCGGGAAGTAGATCGTGTGTCAGCCGTCCATCTCCGCGCGCCACGTCACCAGTGTGACATGACGAGCGGAAACCTTGTTACCGGCGGTTGAGGAGCCGTTCGAGGATCAGGGCGATAACGGCACCCGCGAGCGCTCCGAAGGCGGCCAACACTCCGCCGATGAGTGCGATGCCGGTGCGGTCCGAGTAACCCTGGATGTTCGGTCCGCCGTTGCCGATGATCACGCCGACAATCAGGCCAACGATGGCACCGGTGATGATGAACCGTCGGAAATCGGGTGCACGACGCACCCGCCGTCGCACCACGCGCGGCTCTCGCTGCTGGCCGTTCTGGCCGTCCGCACCGGTCGGCTTGTCCTGCTCCGTCACGCGGAGAACGGTAGCCCGCGCGGGGTGTTCGCCATACCGCCGCCCTGCGAGTCGGGGTCCCGGCGGCCACGTCAGGCTTGTTACCGGCGGGTAGACAGGTCGGCGGAGCCGTTGCGGACTCGTTAGGGTGATGCGCTAGTTGGTGTCTCCGTCGAAATCCGAGGTGTTCCGCATGGTGTGGCTGGTCCTGGCCCTGGTCGTCGTGGTGCTCGCAGTCGTCCTGTGGCTGTTGCTGCGCGACCCGAAGCATGGCCGCTCCGTCGGCATACACGGTGTCAGCGGTAGTCAGAAGGTCAGCACCGCGAACGAGCCGGCGGCTTTGGGGGAAGCACCCGAGGAAGCACCGGCCGCGAAATCGCCGGAGGAGAAGTCGCCGGCGGCCGCTGCCACGGTTGCGGCCGGTGCCGCAGCAGCAACAGGTGTGGCTGCCACCGCAGCAGTTGCGTCGCCGAGCGATTCGTCCACCGACGCGCCCAAGGCTGACGCACCCAAGGCTGACGCACCAGCAGCTCCGGCGGCCGACGATTGGGATGCCGCACCGCCGGCGCTCGACGATTCCGCGCCCGCCCCGGCACCGGCTGCTGCTTCCGATGACGACTGGGACGCACCGCCACCGCCGCTGGACGATGCTGCCCCGTCAGCCGCACCGGCCGCCCCGACACCCGCCGCTCCTTCCGGCGACGACTGGGACGCACCGCCACCGCCGCTGGACGATGCTGCCCCGTCAGCCGCACCGGCCGCCCCGACACCCGCCGCTCCTTCCGGCGACGACTGGGACGCACCGCCACCGCCGCTGGACGATGCTGCCCCGTCAGCCGCACCGGCCGCCCCGACACCCGCCGCTCCTTCCGGCGACGACTGGGACGCACCGCCACCGCCGCTGGACGATGCTGCCCCGTCAGCCGCACCGGCCGCCCCGACACCCGCCGCTCCTTCCGGCGACGACTGGGACACACCTCCACCCCCGATCGAAGGCACAACACCGGAAACGCACGCGGCTCCTGCGCCTCCGGCCGAGACGACGCCCACCCCGGCCGCCGAACCCGCGAAGAAGCCCGCTTCAGCCAAGTCCGCGGCCGACGACTGGGACACCCCACCGCTGCCGTTGGAAGAGTTCGGCGGGTGACCGGAGACTTCGGCGGCCCAAGCGAACTCGGCGTCAGCGCGAGGGCGAAGCGTTAGGAATTCTCTTCAAAATAGGCACCGCGTAAACCACCCAGCGTGCGAGTGGCGGTGACAGAGTCGGCATACCCCTGGACCAAGGAGCCGACATGTCCGTCGACCATTCGAATCACCCGGCCCGCCGCAGCGTGCTGCTCGGCATCGCTGCCGCGCCGTTCATGGCCGCAGCGACGACCTGTGCCGCTGACGCCAGCCCGAGCTATGGACGCAATTACGTTGTGCCGCAACCCCGCCCGGGCCAATACCCCACCGATCCCGCGGCGCCCAAGCACGAACTGCGTGCGATGTGGGTTTCGGTGGTCGCCAACATCGACTGGCCATCCAAGGAGGGCCTTTCGGTCACGGATCAACAGGCGGAGCTGATCGCCTGGCTGGACCTTGCGGTCGAGCAGCGCCACAACGTCGTCGTGCTCCAGGTGCGCCCAACCGCCGACGCGCTGTGGCCGTCGCCCTTCGAGCCGTGGTCGGTCTGGTTGACCGGCGAGCAGGGGAAGGACCCCGGCTACGATCCGCTCGGCTTCGCCGTCGACGAGGCGCACAAGCGCAACCTCGAACTGCACGCGTGGTTCAACCCGTTCCGTGTCGCGATGACCGAGGACCCGAGCACGCTGATCCCGTCGCATCCGGCTCGCCAGCATCCCGACTGGGTTCTGCCGTATGGCGGCAAGCTCTACTACAACCCCGGCGAACCCGTGGTCCGGCACTTCATCGAGGACGCGATCATGGACGCGGTCGAGCGCTACGACATCGACGCCGTGCATTTCGACGACTACTTCTACCCGTATCCGGTCGCGGGCAAGACATTCCACGATGAGGAGCAGTACGCCGAGTACGGCAACGGTATGTCGTTGGCCGACTGGCGCCGATCCAACATCGACGACCTCATCGTCCGCCTCGGTGACCGCATCAAGCGAGCAAAACCGTTGTGCCAGTTCGGAATATCTCCCTTCGCCGTATGGCGTAACAAGGCGACCGACCCGACCGGCTCCGACACGACCGCAGGTGCTCAGACCTACGACGACCTGTATGCCGACACGCGTGGCTGGGTCAAGAAGGGTTGGATCGACTACATCTGCCCGCAGGTCTACTGGTCGATCGGTTTCGCGCCGGCTGACTACGCCAAGCTGGTTCCCTGGTGGTCGGACGTCGTGAACGGCACCCCGGTGCACCTCTACATCGGGCAGGCCAGCTACAAGGTCAACACGAACGGAGCGGTCGACCCGCATTGGCTGAACCCCGGAGAGCTCTCCTCGCACCTGCAGCTCAATACGAATTATCCGCAGGTGCAGGGCAACATCTACTTCTCGGCGGTCCCGGTCCGCAAGGACGAGCTCGGCGCCACGACGCTGCTCGACGAGACTTGGTACTCGCGACCGGCCTTACCTCCGGTCAGTCCGTGGCTGAAGCATCGAGCGCCCGCACGCGTCTCCGGTCTGCGGCGTGACGGCAATTCGCTGCAGTGGCAGTCCGGTTCGCGCGACACGGCGCACTTCGCGATCTACCGGGTGCCCGTCCAGAGCACGCGCACACACGCCAAGAGTCGCGATCTCGCGGACGCTCGGCATCTCGCGGCCGTCATACCTGCGGGCCAGCGCAACAACAGCTGGACCGACACGGATCCCGCTTCGGGCACGCAGGTGTATGTCGTGAGCGCAATCGACCGAGCCGGCAACGAGAGTGCAGGCATCGCTGTCATCTGAGCTTCGGAAGTACCTGCGCGGCAACGGTTTCCAGCACATCGACGGTTGCCGCGTAGGGCTTGTCCGGGCGCGGCCAGTGAGTGATGAGGTCGGTGAATCCGGCCTCTTGAGCGCGACCCACTGCGTCCTCGAAACGATCGACACTCTCGTAGACCGACCCTCGCGCGCCGTCGGCGTTGAGGTGTCGCTCGAACAAAGCGTTGTCACGGCCGGCCGCTTCGAGCACTTCGGTCATTCGCTCGCCCGACTCGCGTAGCCCGGTCCACCAATCCTCTTCATTGCCAGTTGGTTTGCCGTAGGTCACCCAGCCCTGCCCAACCTCGGCCGCGAGCCGCATCCCCTTCGGCGCGTTCGCTGCGACGATGAACGGCACCCGCGGTTGCTGAACACATCCCGGGGCGTTGCGCGAGTCGTGCGCAGTGAAGTACTTGCCGTCATACGAGACGTGGTCCTCGGTGAGCACTTGGTCCAGCAGCCGGGTGAATTCGAAGAAACGCCCGGTGCGTTCGCCTACTGTCGGCGACTCGCCGAGCAAGCCGGAGTCGAGGTCGCCTCCCCGCCCGATGCCGCAGATGAATCGGCCACCGGAGATGTCATCCAGGGCGAGCACGTCGCGGGCGAACGCCACCGGGTGACGGAAGTTGGGCGAGGTGACGAATGTGCCCAACCGGATGGTCGACGTCACCATGGCCGCCGCGGTCAGCGTCGGTGTCGTGCCGAACCAGGGCGCATCGGGCAGACCTCCCCAGACCAGGTGGTCGTAGGTCCAGGCGTGATCGAAGCCGTACCGCTCCGCTGCCTGCCACTTCGGCGCCATATCGGTCCAGCGGGCTTCCGGGAGAATCGTGATGCCAACGCGCATGACAGCAGCCTAAGCGGGTTACTTCGACGGGCGCCGCAGGAGCGGAAGGTATGGCGAGAGGTCGGACCGCGACCCGGACGCCGACACGATGCCGGCTGTCTCGGCCTCTGCCCAGGTGGTGTCACCGACCACTAGCTTCATCCACGAATCCGGGTTCAGTTCCACGACATTCGGTGGTGTCCCCCTTCGGTGGGTCAAGCCCTCGATGACCTGCACCGCGCCGTATGGCGGCACCCGCACCTCGACACTGCGACCGGGCGCTTGCAACGCCAGCTCCTGCAGGCTGAAGCGCACCGCCATCGCGATGATGGCGCGCCCCACCGTCGGGTCTGCGCACCAGGCAAGCACCGCAGCGCGCCCTGCTCCGCGTCGATTTTGCGGGTCGGCATCCACGGGCTCCTTTCGACCCGTCATCCTCCCGCATTCAGCTGGCCCGCGATAACCCCGGCCGTCTCCAACTGCCCGTGCGCGATCTCCAAGTCATCGGCGGGGAAGAACGCGATGCTCTTTGCACCCGCGTCCGCCATCGCACCGACATACGCCATGGCATCGTCGAGATCGCCGATGGCGCCGATGCGGGTCCACCAGTCGTCGGGGGCGTGGTCCGCCCAATCGTCGCCATGGCGTTCGACGAGCACACGAAGGTCGTCGTGGAAAGAGAGCGCTTGGAAGCCTGCGTGCCCGAGGCGGACCATCTCCGCAAGGAACGGCGCAGCAGCTCGTCGCGCCTCCTGCTGGTCCGGCATCACGCAGAGTGTTGCGAAGCACCGGTATTCGAAGTCATCCGGCGCGCGACCACACAACGCCTTGGCGCGCTCGAAGTAGTCGAGCGAGCACGGTGCGTCCAGCAGCACACCGTCGGCCGACCGGCCTGCCACGGCCAGCGACTTCGGCCCACGCACTCCGGCGACGACGGGCGGCACCGGACTTGGCACGTGCTCAAGCTTGACGTCCTTGGCGGTGACGTATTCGCCTGCCACATCTACAGTTTCGCCATTCAGGAGCCTCCGCACGGTCGTAAGGACTTCGTCGAGGGCGGTCACAGGTGACGCCGGTCGCACGCCCATCTGCTGCATCCAGGGCTGCACGCCATGACCGATGCCGCCTATCACCCGACCGGGCGCAAGGCTTGTCAGCGTCGCGATCTCCATCGCCGTCATCGCGGCAGTGCGCGCCACCGCCGGCAGGATGCCGAGCCCAACCCGTAGGTGCTGCGTGCTTGCCAAGGCCACCGCGGCCAGCGGCGGCGCGGTCGTGAAGAAGCAGTCCTCGATGAGCCACAACTCCTGCAGCCCGGCCGCCTCCGCCCGCCGCGCGTAGTCGGCGACTTCGCACGCCGGGAAGGTGCGGTCGAAACAGATGCCGATGGCGGGTACGTCGCTCATGCGATCGACGGTATGCCGAGCCACTGACAGCCACCGATCCGATCGCCGTCCTGTGTAGCCGGGAAGTGCCGAGCCCATATCCCCCAAAATGCGGGTCGAGTAGGGCGAGCTGCTAGGCGAGGCCGTATCGAGACCGCCAAGCATGCGGGTCGAGTAGGACGAGCCGCTAGGCGAGGCCGTATCGAGACCGCCAAGCATGCGGGTCGAGTAGGACGAGCCGCTAGGCGAGGCCGTATCGAGACCGCCAAGCATGCGGGTCGAGTAGGACGAGCCGCTAGGCGAGGCCGTATCGAGACCTCCCGTAGTCCACACCCCCCGCACCGGACCTGTGCACGACGGCAGGGGATGTGGATAACACCCGGACACGAAAACCATTGCGCTGCAGTGATATTCGTGACATACTCGAACACATGGACGACACACTGCAGCACGACACGAGCACACCTGCGGGTGTCCTCGACGTGGCTGCGGTGCGCGCGTTCCACGACCGGCTCGACGACCTCAGCAGCACTGACAACCCGTTGGAAGCAGTCCGGGCGTTGGCCGAGCTACAAAACGCGATTTCGGCCCGGCAAGCCCACCTGGTCGTGGCCGCACACGAACACCAGCAAGCCCGCGACATCCCCCGGGGCATCACCGCCCGCGACACCACTCGGGAAGTGGGTTCACAAATCGGGTTCGCCCGCCGCTGCCCCGGGCGCCGCGGGACAGCATTCCTGAACCTCGCCCACACCCTGGTCGACGACATGCCCCACACCCTGGCCGCGCTGGCCGCCGGCGTGATCACCGAGTGGGACGCCACCCGGATCGTGCGCGAGGTCGCCGGCCTGTCCCGGGCTGACCGCGCGAGGGTGGATGCCGCGATCGCCGATCAACTCGGCGCCGTCGCCACCGGACGTCTGGTGACCGCCGCCCGGACCGAGGCGTGCCGGGTCGACCCCGACACGATCCGAGCCCGCCGAGTCAAAGCCGAAACCGAACGCCGAGTCAGCCTCCGGCCCGCACCCGACGCGATGGCCTACCTGACCGCGTTCCTCCCCGTCAAAGACGCCCTCGCGTGCAAGGCCGCCCTGGACCAAGCAGCCACCGACGCTGCCAAAAGCTCCGACAAGCCGCGGGGTCAGGTGATGGCCGACACCCTCGTCGAACGCGTCACCGGCCGCCGGCCCGCCACCGGCGGCACCGACCTGACCGTCAACCTGCTGATGCCCCTGGATTCGTTGACCGGGAACACCCCCGCGTACGTGCCCGGCTACGGCCCCGTCCCGGCGGACCTGGTGCGTGAATGGTTCACCACCGGTGATCCGACCGGGCCGCTGATCCGGCGCCTGTTCACCCACCCCGGGACCGGGGACATCATCGGCATGGAATCTCGGGCCCGCCGCTACCCCGGACTGTTGGCGATGCTAATCCTGTTACGTGATCAGGTGTGCCGCACACCCTGGTGCGGGGCACCGATCCGGCACACCGACCACATCACCCGACACACCGACGGCGGCCCCACATCCGAACGCAACGGGCAAGGATTGTGCGCCCGCTGCAACTACGTCGAAGAACACCCCGACCACCATGTGACCGGCGACGGCAGTCACACCCGAACCCAGGCAGGCGGATTCACCGCCCACAGTTACCCACCCACACCACCAGGCATGCCACCACCAACCCGGTCATACCTCGAACGCACCCTGATGGAAATCACCTGGCACCACTCCGTCAGGACGAATGACGAAGACGACAGCGAGGGCGACAGCGGCGACGAGTGAGATGCTCTCCGTCGTGAGGCACGGCTACACGAATCGGACCGACCGCCAGGGCAACTTCGTCCGAAAGGCGTATGCCGGGCCGGATGCCGAGCTACGGCAGACCACCGAACACCACGCGCTGGACGCACTCCGCGGTCAGTTTCCCGTGCCACTGGTCACCGCGACATGTGCGGGCTGGTTGGAGACGCGGTTCGTCGACGGTGTTCACGGGCAAGATCTGATCGATGCCGGCCACGCTCGATCGGTGCTGTCAGAGTGCGGTCGAGTACTGCGTCAGTTGCACGCGCTCGACCCGCGGCAACTCGATCTCGCAGTGACCGCTGGCGACGTTGTCCAGCACGGCGATTTCGGACCGAACAACCTACTGTTCGATGGCGATTCCGGCCACGTGGCTGCAGTCTTGGACTGGGAATTCAGCGGAGTCGGCGAGGCGATCATGGACATCGCATGGTGTGAGTGGATCGTCCGGATGCACCATCCCGCAGCAGTCGCCGAACTTTCGGCGTTCTTCGCTGCGTATGGCGCAAAACCGCCGTGGCGTCTCCGTCAGAACGCGATGGCTCGCAGATGTCGATGGCTGGAGGACTTCACGAACCGGTGGGACCCGAACGGCTCGGCTGTTGCTCTGTGGCAGCAGCGGACTCGGACGGTTGAGAGTTGGCACGAGTAGAACGACATACCCTGTCCCGGTGACCGACCAGCCGCACTTCGACTTCCAGGCCGACGACCGCGGCGGCGTGACGGTGCTGCGCGACGGGCACCCGCAGTCACACGTCGACCTGCACGACCCGGAGCTGCTGGTCTTCGAATACGTCGCTCAGCTCGCCATTGGCATCGATCTACTGCCGCCGGGTCCGGTCGGCATCAACCACATCGGCGGCGCCGGCCTCACCCTCGCGCGCTATGTGCAGCACACCCGCCCAGGTTCGCCGCAGATCGTCCTGGAGCCGGACACCGCCCTCACCGAAGCTGTTCGCCGCGAACTCCCGCTCCCCCGCAACCACCGCATCAGGATCCGCCCACAGGACGGGGCCACCGGGATCGCGGCGCTGCGGGACAGCTCGGCCGACGCCATCGTCCTCGATGCGTATGACGAGGGCCGTGTCCCGGCAAACCTGCTCTCCCCGAACGCGATCCAGCACTTCGCACGTGTGCTGCGCCCGGGGGCCTGGCGCTACTCAACCTCGCCGACGAATCGGATCGACGGCATCTTGCCCGCGAACTCGCAACGGTGACAGCGGTTTTCCCACACACGGTCGCCCTGGCACTGGCCGATGTCATGAAAGGCCGCCGCTTCGGCAACTACGTCGTGCTGGCGAGCGACCAACCGCTCGACATCGACGAGATCCGCCGCCGCGCCACGAGATTGGCGGCCACGACCACCGTCCGGCCGGCAAATGCCTTGAAGGGCACTGCTAAACCGTTCACCGACGAGGACGTCGTGGCGTCACCACTACCGCCCGACCTCGGCACCTGGCGCGCTCGCTAGAGCCACCACCCTTCGATACGCCCTCCGCAAGCTCCGGGCTACTCAGGACGCCATTCGTACTCGTGCTCCGGTCGCCCTGTGCCGCCATACCGCAACCGCATCACGGCGACGCCCTCCTCGACGAGCCCGGCGAGATACCGCTGTGCGGTGGCACGAGCGATGCCCAACTCGGTCCCCAGCGCGGCTGCCGACACCGGACCACCCGCCGCCTCGAGTGCGTCGCGCACCAACGATGCCGTCACCGGCGATTGGCCCTTGGGTGCCTGCGGCCGGTCGCCCTCACGCAATACCCGCATGGCGGTGTCGATCTGGTCCTGGTCCAACAGTCCGTCGCGCACCCGCCCGCGGTAGCGCTGCCACGCCCTCAGCCGCCGCACCAACTGGTCGGCATCGAACGGCTTCACGACGTAGTTGACCGCTCCGGCGGACAACGCGGCGCGCACCGACTCCGCAGAACCGTCTGCCGTGACCAGCATGACGTCGCACCCCGACCCGGCCAGCTGCGCGCAGACGTCGAGTCCGGACCCGTCGGGCAGATAGTTGTCGAGCAGCACCAGATCCGGGTGCAGTTCGGTGACCGCCCGCACGGCGTCGGCCGCGGTGTGCGCGACTCCCACGACTTCGAACCCCTCCACCGCCGAGGCGTATGACGCGTGGACCGACGCCACCCGGAAGTCGTCATCGACTACAAGGATCTTCGTCATCGATCTTCCTGAATTTTGTTGGGTCCCAACACATTCGGCAACACAGCGACGAAGACCGTCTCTGCGCCTTCGGCCCCTAGCGCGGTGAGCCGCAATTCACCACCCAGGCCCTCGGCCGTCGCACGTGCGATCGCCAGGCCCATCCCGCGCCCGTCACCACGTGAGCTGACACCGCCGACGAAGATCGACTCCGCGCGCTCGACAGCGACGCCGTCTCCGGTGTTTGCCACCGAGATCACCAGGTTCCGATCTTCTGACAACAGGTCCACCTCGACACGCGCCGGCCGGGTTGCGGAGCTGCGCGCCGCTTCGATCGCGTTGTCGACCAGGTTGCCCAGCACCGTGATCACTTCCACCGGCGCGACCAGTTTGCGTGGCACCCAACTCTGTTCGGACAGCATCAACGAGACACCGGACTCACCTGCGGCTGACTGCTTTCCGGCGAAGAACGCACGGATCGTGTTGGATCGCACGGCCGGGTTCTCGCTCACGTCCTTGTTGGTCGCGAATTTCACGCTGTCACTGAGGTATTCGATCGCGTCATCGACGTCCGAAGTGTGCAGCAAACCCATCACTGTGTGCATCCGGTTGGCGAATTCGTGGCGTTGCGCACGCAGCGCGCTCGTCATACTCCGCACTGCGGCTAGTTCGCTGGTCAGCTCCTCCAGCTCCGTGCGGTCCTGGACGGTGAGCACACCACCGAGGTCAGTGCCGTCCTCGAGAGCAACCGGGCGATGCTTGGCGACCAGCACTCGCCGGCCGGACACCGCGGTCACCGCACGTCCATCCTCGACCGGATGCTGCATCAAGCGCTGCAATTCGGGGGCCAACGCCAGGTCGTCCAGATCTGCACCGAGCTGAACTTCCTTACCCAGCAGGCGAATTGCCTCGGCATTGCACATGGTCACCCGCCGTTTGGTATCGACGGCGAGGACGCCTTCGCTGATCCCGTGCAACACCGCCTCGCGCTCCCGGACGAGGTCTGCGACGTCAGCGGGCTCCAGGCCGAGCGTCAGGCGCTTGAGCCGCCGCCCGAGCAAGGCGGTCAGCAACACGGCGATCAGCACCGCCGCGAGCGCCCAGGGCAGCACGATGAAGAGCACCCGCCACAGCGCGTCGCTGATGTCCGTCGCCGCGAATCCGACGCTCACCTCGCCGACGATCCGGCCCGCCGAGTCCCGCAGCGGCACCTTGCCCCGCGCCGAGAGCCCGAGGGTCCCGCGCTCGATCGACGTGTTCTCCTGGCCACCCAGCGCCTCACCGGGATCGGTGCTGACCATCTTGCCGATCTCGTCGGGGTTCGGGTGCGCGAGCCGCACGCCGCGATCGTTGGTGATGACGACGAAGAGTGCGTGGGTCGATCGCTCCTGCGCCGCCGCGGCGGACGCCACCTTCGGCTGATCGCTGCGCCCCACCAGGTCGCCCAGGCCGGGGTCGGCCGCGATGGTCCGGGCAACCGAGAGCGCCCGCTGTTCGTACTGATGCTGCAACGTCGCCCGTAGGAAGAAGCCGGCCACGAGGAGCGTCACGACGCCGAGGGCCGCCACGACGGCGACCTGCAGCATCATCATCTGGCGGGTGAAGGGCATCCGCCGGGATCGGGTCATGGCGGACAACGATAGAGCTTTCGGCTGCTTCCGCGTCCCGGATGCGAAACGTGCAAAACGCGCTCAGCGTGCGAAAACCGGGCAATGACCGCAAGGCAGACACCGCCGCTCTCCAGCCCCTAGCGTCCTGCGCCGTGCCCTCCTCGATGTGAGTGGGGTCACAACCTCCCGCAACAGAAAGGACGCGTATGTCGCACCTCGTCGAGCTGTCGCACGCGACCAAGCGCTTCGTGAAAGCCGGCGGCGGCATCCACGTCGCCGCCGCCGACATCACCATGACCGTGGACCCCGGCGAGTTCGTCGCCGTCGTCGGACCGACCGGTTGTGGCAAGTCCACCACCCTGTCGCTCGTCTCCGGCCTCGAGCCACCCTCGGGCGGCGCCGTGAGAGTGAATGGCGCTCCGGTGCAAGGGATTCCGGACGGCGTCGGCTACATGTTCCAGGCCGACGCGATGCTGCCCTGGCGCAACGTGCTCGCCAATGTGGCTGCCGGCCCGATATGGCGCGGTATGGCGAAGGCGGATGCCCACGCCAAGGCGATGGACTGGATCACCCGCGTCGGCCTGTCCGGCTTCGAGAAGTCCTACATGCACCAACTCTCCGGAGGCATGCGCAAGCGAGTCGCCCTGGCCCAGACCCTTGTCACTGAGCCGAAGATTCTGCTGATGGACGAGCCGTTCTCCGCGCTCGACGTGCAGACCCGCGCCCTCATGCAGAACGAGTTGCTGGACCTGTGGTCCGGCACCGGCACCGCCGTCATCTTCGTCACGCATGACCTTGAAGAGGCCATCGTCCTGGCCGACCGGGTGGTCGTCATGACCGCCAGCCCGGCACGCATCAAGGACGACTTCCGGATCAACCTGTCGCGGCCGCGCAATGTCGAGGAGCTGCGGCTCACCCCTGAATTCATCGAAACCTATTCCAAGATCTGGCAATCGCTGTCCTCCGAGGTCGCGACGGCTCGAGCCCAAGGAGCTTCCCGTGTCGCCTAAGACAATCGACGCACCGGGCACAGCGGACGCCGGTGCCGTGACCGGCGCAGCGCCCGCGCCCGTCGATCACGCAGTCGATCCGCGCATCCGCATCCGCAAGCACAAGGCGCTCGTCTACAGCCTGCGTGCCCTCGTCCTCGTCGCCGTGTTGGCCTTCTGGGAGATCGCGGTCAACCTGTGGTTCGACCCGTTCTTCTACTCCAAGCCGAGCCTGATCTGGAAGCAACTGGTCACCTGGTTCACCGACGGCACCGCACAGGGTCCGATCTGGGAGCAGATCTCGATCACCCTGCAGGAAGCAGTCATTGGGTTCCTGATCGGTGCGATCGCCGGTGTCCTGCTGGGCATCCTGCTCGGCCGGGCACGGCTGCTGGCCGAGGTGCTCGCGCCATACATCCAGGCGGCGAACGCCGTCCCCCGCATCGTGCTCGCGGCCCTCTTCATCATTTGGTTCGGCCTGGGTATGTCGTCCAAGATCGCGACCGCCACTGTGCTCGTGTTCTTTCCGGTCTTCTTCAACGCCTTCCAAGGCGCCCGTGAAGTCGACCGCAACCTGATCGACAGCTCCCGCATCCTCGGCGCCAGCCGATTGCAGGTGCTGCGGTCGATCGTGGTGCCGAGCGCAACGTCGTGGATCCTCGCGTCGCTGCACACGGCATTCGGCTTCGCACTGATCGGCGCGATCGTCGGTGAATACACCGGCGCGACCAAGGGCATCGGCCTGCTGATCAGCACAGCCCAGGCGTCGTTCAACTCCGCCGGCATCTACGCCGGCATGGTCATCAGCACCGTGCTCGCGCTTTTCGCCGAGCTCATCCTCGGCTATCTGGAACGCCGGCTGCTCAAGTGGCGACCGCCATCGCAGAGCGAAACCGTCGCCGTCTGATCCACCCTCACCATCCCCACTCAGAGTCAGGAAATCCATTGATACACAACAAACTTGCCGGTTTCGCCGCCATCGGTATGGCGGGGGCGCTCGCCCTCACCGGTTGCGCCACCAAGAAGGACACCCCGTCCGCAGGCGGCAGTGGCGGATCGGACGCCACCGTCAAGATCATGGTCGGCGGCATGAGCAAGGTCATCTACATGCCTGCGGCGCTCACCCAGCAGCTCGGCTACTTCAAGGACGAAGGTGTGAAGGTCCAGCTGATCGACACCCCGGCGGGCGTCACGGCGGAGACGTCGCTGATCGCCGGGAAAGCCGAGGGCGTCGTCGGCTTCTACGACCACACGATCGACATGCAGGCCAAGGGCAAGTGCCTGGAGAGCGTCGTGCAGTTCGCGAACGTGCCCGGCGAGGTCGAGATGGTGTCCAAGAAGCAGGCCGGCACGATCACGTCCGCGAAGGACCTGAAGGGCAAGAAGCTCGGTGTCACCAGCCAAGGCAGTTCGACCGACTTCCTCACCCAGTACTTCACCGGCAAGGCCGGCATCTCCACCAGCCAGTACACGACCGTGAAGGCCGGCGCTGACGCCACGTTCATCGCCTCGATGACATCCGGCGGCATCGATGCGGGTATGACGACAGACCCGACCGTGGCCCGGTTGACCAAGACCGGCGAGGGCAAGGTGCTGTTCGATATGCGCACCGAGGCCGGTACCAAGGCGGCACTCGGCGGGCTCTACCCGGCCAGCTCGCTCTACATGTCGTGCGACTATGTCAAGAAGAACCCGCAACAGGTGCAGAAGGTCGCCAACGCGTTCGTCAAGACGCTGAAATGGATCAATAACCATAGCGCTCAGCAGATTTCCGACAAGATGCCCAGCGACTACAAGGGCAGCGACCCCGCGCTCTACGTGCAGGCGCTCAAGGGCTCCAAGGGGATCTTCAACACGACCGGCCTGATGGACGCGGCGGGCGCCAAGAACGCCCTGAACGTGCTCGGTTCCTTCTCCCCGCGGTCAAGCCGAAGAAGGACCAGATCGACATCAGCAAGACCTACACCACCGAGTTCGCGAAAAAGGCAGGCGCCTCCTGATCGAGAGGAGCACCAACCGACCGAGAGGATGGCCAAATCGCCGTGATTTGGCCATCCTCTCGGTCGTTTTCTACTCCTCTCGGTGCAGAGGGTTGGTGCATCAGGACACGCCGGTACCCTCGTCCCCATGCTCCGGACGATGATGAAGTCCAAGATCCACCGCGCGACGGTGACCCAGGCCGACCTCGACTACGTCGGCTCGATCACGATCGACGCGGACTTGATGCGCGCTGCGGACTTGCTCGAGGGCGAAAAGGTCGACGTCGTCGACGTGACCAACGGCAACCGCCTTTCGACATACGCCATCACCGGCGAGGCCGGCAGCGGGATCATCGGCATCAACGGCGCAGCAGCACACCTGGTCAAGCCCGACGACCTGGTGATCATCATCGGCTACGGCCAGGTCGAGGACGCCGAGGCACGCGATTTCAAGGGTGCGGTCGTCTTCGTCGACGCCGCCAACCGCCAGGTGTCCATCGGTGACGACCCCGGCTTCGCACCGGCCGGCAGCGGCCTGAAGTCCGCGCGCGCCGCGTCCTGACGTATGCCGGAAGGACATGTCACTCACCGCATCAGCGGTGAGCTGAACCGCGAATTCGGGCAGCACGAGGTCCGATCCACCTCTCCTCAGGGCAAATTCGTCGGTGCCGAGTTGCTCGACGGGCGCGTGTTCGACACCGCACAGGCCTTCGGCAAGCACATGTATCTGGCGTTCGAGGATGTCCCCGAGCAGGTACACATCCACCTCGGCCTGATCGGCAAGTTCTTCTTCTTCCCAGAAGCCAACCCGGCGACCGAGAACGCCCGTTGGAGGCTCACCGCATTCGCACCGGACGTGACGATGGAGTTGCGCGGGCCCAACGTGTGCGAACTCAGCTCACCCGAACAGATCGCCGCGACCGTCGCCAAGCTCGGCCCCGACCCACTGCGCCAGGACGCCGACCCCGACGTCGCTCGCGCTCGAATCCGCAGGTCCAGCAGCCCGATCGGCGTGCTGATGATGGATCAAAAGATCTTCGCCGGCGTAGGCAACATCTACCGCGCCGAAACCCTCTACCGGCATCACGTCGACCCGTTCATGCCCGGGAAGTTCCTCCGCGGAGCCGAATTCGACGCCCTGTGGGACGACCTCGTCGAGCTCATGCCGCTCGGGGTCCGAGACGGGCGCATCGACACCGTCTACCCCGAGCACACTCCTGAGGCAATGGGCCGTGACCCGCGCGTCGACAAGCATGGCGGCGAGGTCTACGTCTACCGCCGCGCCGAGCAGGCATGCCTCGTGTGCGGCACACCGGTCAGCACCAAGGTCCTCGCCGGACGAAACCTGTTCTGGTGCAAGACCTGTCAGCCACGTTCCCGCCGGCGCACGGTCCGGGACTAGCCAACACAAGGTGGTCGAGTAGGCCGAGGTCGTCCTACAAGCTGGTTGAGTAGCCGTGAGGTACGAGCGGCGTATCGAAACCAAGCGCCCGCTCGAGCGCCTCGTCCGCCGCAACCGGCACGTCCGGCACGACACCGATCCCCTCCCAGTTGGTGCCCGTTACGGCGTTCACCGATCGGGCAACAGGCACCGTCACCTCCAGCACATCGGACAGCCGGAAGATCTCCACCGGATGCGCTCCGCCACCAGTGGTCTCGCCGAAAACCGTTGCCCGCTGTGTGGATTGAAGGTTGTAGGCCAACTCCTCACACCCGGAGAACGTCTTACTGCTGGTCAGCACGGCGACCTCTACTTCATCGGGCAACCGGTCGTGCTGCGGCATCGTCCAGAACTGCTGCGCGCTCCCGTCACGAGTGACGATGTCCTGCAGGTGCACCGACTCCTCGCCGAGTAGGAAGCCGCACAGGTAGGCGACCGTCTCGGGCGTCCCGCCGCGCCCGGCTCGCAGGTCGATCACCAGCCGCTCGACACCCGATAGCAGGGCGAATGCCGCATCGACATACGGCTGGGCCATCGGCATCGGCGACAGGTATGGCGCCACGACCAGCAGCCCGGTGGTCTTGTCGAGGCGTGAAACTGATTGCATGCCAGCGGCATTCGTCACCGCTTCGGCGGCGTAGAACTCCCGGCAAGCCTCACTGTCGAAGCCGTCCATCGCGCCGGCCGCCCGATGACGCACACGCAGGTGGCCGTCCCGGCTCAGGTTGTACAAAGCAGCGGTCGCAGCCGCCGCGAAGTCCGCGGGTCGCTCGGTCGGCGACGGCAGGTCGTCCGCCGCGAACTTGTCGGCGATGTCCATCCCATGGTCGGGAAAGACGTAGCCGTCGCGTACTTGGCGACGCAGGTCGTCGATCAGTTGCTGATCTCGTTCGGTGATGTGCATGTCTGCACCTTCTCCCTGCCATTGACAAAGCGACAAGACTTCTTAACGCTTGACGTATGCCGATCGCCGAGCAGCTGCTTGCCGACACCCCCGCCCAGCTGCGCGCTCTGTCCCACCCGCTGCGGCACCGCCTGCTGCGCGCGCTGCCGGTCGAGGGCGCGACGATCAGCCAGCTGTCCCGCTTGGCGAAGACCAACAAGGGCAACGTTTCTCATCATCTCCACGTCCTGCTGGAAGCCGGCCTGGTGATCCGCGGCCACACCCGGACCGTACGCGGCGGGACCGAGCAATACTGGCTTCCGGTGGCGCGGCGACTGCAGTTCCCGACCGGGGGCGGCGAGACCACCGACGCGATGCTGCAGGCCATCGCCGAGGAGATTCCGCGGGACGAGGACCACCTCTTCAACAATCGGCGGATCAGCATGACGGCGGACCAGGCCAGGCACCTCTCCGAACACCTGGACCAGCTCGTGAACGAACTGCCGGACGGACAGCCCGGTCTGCCCAGCTACAGCGTCATCGTCAGCGTCTACCGACGCGACCTCAGACCCGCACCCACCCGTACCAAGGAGCACTCATGACCGACGACGTACTGCGTGAACTCATCAGCGACAGCCACCTGGCAACCCTCGCCACCATCCGACGCGACGGCCGGCCGCAATTGTCCAACGTCAGCTACACCTACGACCGTGAACGCGACCTGATGCGAGTGTCCGTCACCGACGGGCGCGCGAAAACCGCCAATCTGCGCCGTGATTCGCGCGCCACCGTCCTCGTCAATGCCAAGGACGGCTGGTCGTATGCCGCCGCCGATGTGACCGCGACCGTCCTGCCGGTCGCCGCCGCACCGGACGACGACAGCGTCGAGGAACTCATCTCGATCTACCGTGCCATCGGCGGCGAGCACCCCGACTGGGACGACTACCGCCGGGCAATGGTCGAGGACCACCGACTCCCGCTACACCTGCACGTCGACCGAGTCTACGGCCTGGTCCGCTGAGCCGCGCCACACCTCTGAACCCGTTGACTCTCACCGCTCTCGCCATACTCTCAGCGACCGTGCTCGCCGCCGGGTTCGTCCAGGGACTGACCGGAATCGGCTTCGCGCTGATCGTCGCTCCGGTCGCCGGTCTGGTCGACGCCTCGATGCTCCCCTCGCCCTACTGGTGCTGATGCTCCCGCTCAACGCGTTCGTCGTATGGCGAGAACGGTCGGCCATCGACTGGCACGGCGTTCGCTGGGTAGCCGTCACACGGGTCGCAGCGACCCCACTCGGTCTGCTCGTGTTGACCGCTGTCCCGGCGAACCGTCTCGGGCTGCTGATCGGGGCGGCCACCGTGCTTGCTGCGATCGTCAGCCTCGTCGCTCCCGACTTCCATCCCTCTCGCGGTGCCTTCCTCGGAGCGGGTGCAGCGACGGCGGTCAGCGAGACCGCGACCGGCGTCGGCGGCCCGCCGTTGGCGCTGGTTTACCAGCACTCTCCTGCCCCGGAGCTTCGGTCGACCGTCGCCGCGTCCTTCCTGCTCGGTGAGGTCGTCTCGATCGCCGTGCTGCTGGTCCGCGGGATCGGCGACGCGGGCGCCGTGCGCGACGCCGCCTGGCTACTGCCCGCGCTGGTCGTCGGCCTGCTGCTCAGCTCGCGGCTACACGAACGCCTCGACAGCAAACGATTGCGCTTCCTGGTGCTGGTGTTCGCGCTGGTGTCGGGTGTCGTCCTCATGGTGTCCTGACCACGTCGTCGGAAGCCCACCGCCCGGTCGATACCCTTGACCCGTCACACTCAGCCTCGCCGAGGAGCCTTCACAACCCATGACGTCGACCCACGGCCAGGTGCTGACCACCTTCGACGGAGGCGCGGCACTCTCGCCGTTCCGCGCGGCCGCACTTCTCACCCGCCTGCAGGCAGTCGCGCCGTCGGTTTCCGCCGTCAGTGCCCGCTTCGTGCACTTCGTCGCCACCGACACCGCGCTCGACGAGCAGACCGAGCAACGCGTGCACGACCTGCTCACCTATGGCCCTGCGAACGAACCGCTCGCCGACGCCACCGAGACCTTCGTCGTCAGCCCGCGCCTGGGCACCCTCTCGCCCTGGGCCTCCAAGGCCACCGACATCGCGCACAGCTGCGAATTGGAGATCCACCGGGTCGAGCGCGTGACCGAATTCGCACTGCGCGCGGGCGACCTCAGCGACGACGAACGCTCCGCCCTGGTCGATGCACTGCACGACCGGATGACGCAAAGCGTCCTGCCATCCCGCCAGGCAGCCGCAGCGCTCTTCGACGAGCCCGACACCGAGCCGATGCAGCGGATCGACGTCCTGGGCGGCGGGCGGGCCGCGCTCGAGCAGGCGAACACCGAGCTCGGGCTCGCCCTCTCCGACGACGAGATCGACTACCTGGTCAAGTCCTTCAACGGCTTGGCGCGCAACCCCTCCGACGTAGAGCTGATGATGTTCGCGCAGGCCAACTCCGAGCACTGCCGGCACAAGATCTTCAACGCCGACTACATTCTCGACGGCGAGCCGCAGTCCACCTCGCTCTTCGGAATGATCCGCCATACCGAGAAGGTTTCCGGCGCCGGCACGATCGTCGCTTACAAGGACAACGCCTCTGTCATGCAGGGTGGCCGCATCACCCGCTGGCTGCCGGAGTCCCCTGATGCCCCCAGCGCGTATGTCGAACGCCCCGACGACGTGCACGTGCTGATGAAGGTCGAGACGCACAACCACCCGACAGCCATCTCGCCCTTCGCGGGCGCGGCGACCGGCGCCGGCGGCGAGATCCGCGACGAAGGCGCCACCGGTCGCGGCTCAGCGCCGAAGGCCGGCCTCACCGGTTTCGTCGTGTCCAACCTGCACCTGCCGGGCACCGACGAGCCCTGGGAGCGCGAGTCGTATGGCGCCCCCGACCATCTCGCAACCCCGCTGGACATCATGATCGACGGCCCGATCGGTGCGGCGGCCTTCAACAACGAGTTCGGCCGGCCCGGCCTCGGCGGCTTCTTCCGGGTCTACGAGCAGACCGTCGACGGGGTGCGCCGCGGCTACCACAAGCCGATCATGAGCGCCGGTGGCCTGGGCGCGATCAGCGCCGACCAGACCGAAAAGGTCCTGTTCCCAGCAGGATCCCTGCTCGTGCAGATCGGCGGCCCCGGCATGCGGATCGGCATGGGCGGCGGAGCAGCATCCTCGATGGCGTCCGGCGACAACGCGGCCGAGCTCGACTTCAACTCCGTCCAGCGAGGCAACCCCGAGATCGAGCGACGCGCCCAGGAAGTGATCAACCACTGCTGGTCACTCGGCGATGCCAACCCGATCCTCGCCATCCACGACGTCGGTGCGGGTGGCCTGTCCAACGCCTTCCCCGAACTGGTCGATGATGCCGGACTCGGCGCGCGCTTCGACCTCGGGTCCGTCCCGCTGGAGGAGAAGGGTCTCTCCCCCAAAGAGATCTGGTGCAACGAGTCGCAGGAGCGCTATGTCCTTGCGATTGCACCGGATTCGCTCGAGCTGGTCACCGAGCTCGCTGCCCGTGAACGCTGCCCGATCGCCGTCGTCGGCACTGCCTCGGATGACGGGCAGTTGGTCGTAGAAAGCGGGGGAGCGAAGCGGAGGACGCCGCGTATCGAGACCCGGCCCCCATCGACATACCGATGGAGGTGCTGCTCGGCAAGCCGCCGCGGATGGTGCGCGACGCGACCCGCATCGCACGCTCGACGCCCGAACTCGACCTGACTTCGACAGACCTGCGGGACCTCGCGTATGCCGTGCTGCGCCACCCCACGGTCGCCAGCAAGCGCTTCCTGATCACGATCGCCGACCGCACCGTCGGCGGGCTGACCCACCGCGACCAGATGGTCGGCCCGTGGCAGGTGCCAGTGGCCGATGTGGCCGTAACCCTTTCGGACCTGGTCGGATTCACCGGGCAGGCCATGTCCTCCGGCGAGCGCACTCCGATCGCATCGGTGGACGGACCCGCCTCCGGTCGAATGGCCGTCGGCGAAGCCATCACCAACCTCATCGCGGCACCGGTGACCGCGCTCGACGGCGTGAAGCTGTCCTGCAACTGGATGGCGGCCTGTGGTCGCGATGGTGAGGACGCCGCTCTCTTCGACACCGTTCACGCTGTGGCCATGGAGCTGTGCCCGGCCCTCGGCATCAGCGTCCCGGTCGGCAAGGACTCACTGTCGATGAGCACCCGCTGGACCGACGGCGCGGACGCACGGGAAGTGCGGTCGCCCGTCTCACTCGTCGTGACCGCCTTCGCCTCCCTTCCGGATGTCCGTGGCACGCAGACTCCCCAGCTCCACCCCGGTGCCGGCACCGAGTTGCTACTCGTCGACCTCGGCGCCGGCAACACCCGCCTCGGCGGCTCGATCGCCGCCCAAGTGCAGGACGAATACGGTGGTACCCCAGCGGATCTCGTCGATCCCGCACACCTGCTCGGCCTGGTCGACCTACTTGCTCGACTGCGCCAGAACGACCTTGTCAGCGCCTACCACGATCGCTCGGACGGCGGCCTCTGGGCAACGATCACCGAGATGGCGATCGCCGGCGGCTGCGGCGTCAGCGTCGACGTCCCCTCGGTCCCCGCGCTCTTCGCCGAGGAGCTCGGCGCTATCCTGGAGGTGCCCACCGGACGGCGTGCGGAGGTCGAGGCCGCATTACGCGACAGTGGCCTGGCCGAGCTCGCACACTTCATCGGTCACCCCACCGTCGCGCCGAACGTCGAGGTCACCATCGACGGAGCGCCGGCGCTGAGCGAGCCGACCGTCGCGCTCGCTCAAGCGTGGGACGAGGTCTCGTGGCGGATCAGTGCACTGCGCGACAACCCGGCATGCGCCGAGCAGGAGCACGCGGAGGTCGGCACCGAGCGTGGCGGTCTCGTCGTGAGGCCGTCCTTCGACCCCACGGACGACATCGCTGCGCCATACCTGAATGTCGGTGCGAAGCCACGCGTCGCGATCCTGCGCGAGCAGGGCGTCAACTCGCACGTCGAGACCGCATTCGCCTTCCACCGTGCGGGATTCGAAGCCATCGACGTCCACATGACCGACTTGCAGGCCGGCCGGCACGACCTGACCGACGTCGCCGGTCTGGTCGCATGCGGCGGCTTCTCGTATGGCGACACCCTCGGCGCCGGTGAAGGCTGGGCCAGGTCGGTGCTCTTCAACGATGGCCTGCGCGAGACCTTCGCGGCGTTCTTCGGCCGACCGGACACCTTCGGCCTCGGCATCTGCAACGGCTGCCAGATGTTCGCCGCGCTCGCCGATCTCATTCCCGGTGCACACGCCTGGCCGCGCTTCACCCGGAACCTGTCCGAGCAGTACGAAGCTCGACTCGGCCAGGTCGAAGTGCTCGACTCACCGTCCATCTTCTTCTCCGGTATGGCGGGCAGCCGCCTCCCGATCGCGGTCGCACACGGCGAGGGCCGCGCGGACTTCTCGGTGCGCGGCGATCTCGAAACCGTTGAGCGGGCAATGCGATTCGTCGATTCGACGGGTGCACCGGCGACGACATACCCAGTCAACCCGAACGGCTCACCCGACGGCTTGACCGCGGTCACGACGCCGGACGGCCGGTTCACCGCGATGATGCCGCACCCCGAGCGGGTGCAGCGCAACATCCAGCTGTCGTGGACCGACGCCCCGGCGGCCGACCCGAGCCCGTGGCTGCGGATGTTCCGCAACGCCCGCGTCCACGTGAGCTGACCGAGAGGAGCACCGAACGACCGAGCGGAGTACGGAATCACTCCAAATCCGTACTCCTGTCGGTCGGGTGCTACTCCTCTCGGTCAGGAGAAGGTGCGGCCAGTCAGCGTCTGGTAGGCCTCGACATACTTCGCGCGCGTCTGCTCAACGACCTCGTCGGGCAGCGCGGGCGGCTCCTCGCCAGAACTCTTCGACCAACCACTGGCCGACGAGGTCAGCCAGTCGCGCACGAACTGCTTGTCGTATGACGCCTGGCGATGACCCGGCTCCCAGTCCGCAGCCGGCCAGAAGCGCGACGAGTCGGGGGTGAGCACTTCGTCGGCCAGCACGACTGTGCCGTCGGTGCGGATGCCGAATTCCACCTTGGTGTCCGCGATCAGAATGCCGCGCGGGGCCGCAATCTCGTTGCCGCGCTCCAGGATTCGCACGGTGAGGTCACGCAACTCCGCGGCGCGATCGGCACCGACCTCGGCAACGACGTCCGCGAACGGCATCGGCTGGTCATGCTCTCCGGCCGGCGCCTTGGTGGACGGGGTGAAGACCGGCGGGTCGAGGCGCGAGGCGTCGACGAGACCGCCCGGTAGCTGAAGCCCGGAAACCGTTCCGTTTGCTTCGTATTCGGACAATCCCCCACCCGTCAGGTATGCCCGCGCCACGCACTCCACCGGCACCATCTCGAGCCGTTCGACGAGCACCGCCCGCCCGGCAACGGCGTCCGGCACGTCGGTCGACACGATCTGGTTCGGCACCAGCGACTCGAGCTGCTCGAACCACCACAGCGACAGCTGGGTGAGCACTTTCCCCTTGTCCGGGATGGGCGTCGACAGCACGTGGTCATAGGCGGAGATGCGGTCGGATGCGACGAGCAACACCTGGTCGGTCCGCGGAGCGCCCGAGTCGTCGAGCGGGGCGTAGAGGTCACGGACCTTGCCCGAGTAGACGTGGGCGAATCCGGGCAGCTCGAGGGCGCTGGTCATGCGCAGATTCTCCCAGCACTCACCGCGACCCGGTCATTCGGGGGACGATCCGCAACGTTGTACGTTGGAAGAACATGTAAGTCACTTCCCAGCCACGAAGGAGTTCGACATGGGTCTGAAGGACAACCTGAGCAACCTTGCCGAAGAAGCCAAGGGCAAGGCGCAGGAAGCCATGGGCAAGGCGACCGGCGACGAGGGCAAGCAGGCCGAGGGTGAGGCCACCCAGTCGTCGGCCAACTTCAAGCAGGCCGGCGAGAACCTCAAGGACGGCGACCTCAAGGGTGCCGCGAACGATGCAAAGGACGCGTTGGACTGAGCCACCCGGCTCGTTTCCTCGCGACAAGGCCCCGGACAGCAGCGCACCTGCTGTTATCCGGGGCCTTCTCCGTACGCGGTCTCACACAGTCGGCAGCGCCACCGTTCCCTCGGCCGCCGCCAGGGCGATGTCCGTGCGGTGGTGCGAGCCGGCCAGCTGCACCCCGTCAACCAGCTTGTATGCCGCGGCCCGAGCCGTGGCCAGATCCGCGCCCACCCCGACGGCGGACAGCACCCGACCCCCGGCAGACACCAACGCTCCGGCGTCATCTCGCGCGGTTCCGGCATGCAGCAGGTAGGCCTCGTCCGAGCCACCGTCGACACCCGAGATCGGATCACCGGTGCGCGGTGACGCGGGGTAGCCCGCACTGGCGACCACCACGGTCACCGCTGCGTCGTCCTGCCAGGTCAGCGGCGGCAGCTCGTCGAGCTTTCCGTCGGCAGCAGCGCGCAGCAGTGTCCCGAGCGGCGAGCGCAGCCGGGCCAGCACGACCTGTGTCTCAGGATCACCGAAGCGAGCATTGAATTCGATGACACGCGGCCCGGCGGGCGTCAGCGCCAGCCCGACATACAGGACACCGGCGAAGGGCGTGCCACGCCGGCGCATCTCGTCCACGGTCGGCTGCGCGACCCGCGCAACCACATCGTCGACGAGCCCGTCGGGCGCCCACGGCAGTGGCGAATATGCCCCCATCCCACCGGTGTTCGGCCCTTCGTCGCCGTCGCCGACTCGCTTGAAGTCCTGCGCCGGCTCCAGCGGGACGACCGTCGTGCCGTCGGTGATGCAGAAGAGCGACACCTCCGGCCCGGAGAGGAACTCCTCGACGACGACCGTGCCGCCGCCGGCGAAACAGCTGCGCGCGTGATCGAGAGCGTCGTCGAGTGAGTCGGTCACGACGACGCCTTTGCCCGCGGCCAGACCGTCGTCCTTGACGACATACGGAGCTCCGGTCGCCTCGAGCGCGGCGGTTGCTTCCTCCGGCGTCGCGCACACGTAGCTACGCGCGGTGGGCACGTCCGCAGCCGCCATGACCTCCTTGGCGAACGCCTTGCTGCCTTCGAGCTGCGCAGCCTGCGCGGACGGGCCGAACACAGCGATCCCGGCCGCGCGGAGGGCATCCGCGACACCCGCGACGAGCGGCACCTCGGGCCCGATCACCACGAGGTCACTACCGAGGGTGCGCGCGAGCTCGACAATCGCGTCGGTGTCGGTCACGCCACCGGTCAGCGGGTGGCATTGCGCGACTGCTGCGACGCCGGGGTTGCCCGGTGCCGCGTCAACCTGGGTGACGTCGGGGTCGCCCAACAGTCCGCGGACGATGGCGTGCTCTCGGGCACCTGAACCGATGACAAGGGCTCTCACGGGGTGAGAGCCTACGCGGTGGATATATGGCGGTGGACCCTTCCCGAAAGTCAGGGGGAGGTCTCCCGGGAAGGGCCCACCAACGAACACAGGGTCAGCCGGAGGGGGACTCGGCGACGCTTCCGCGCTCGTCACGACCCGAAGGTCGTTGAACCCACTATGACATGCACGCGCCTATCTTGTTAAACGACTGCTGTCGGACTGTCGTCATTGTCGGTAATCCGCCATACTGTGACCACGATGCGCCGCCTCCGCGGGCCGCCGTCCCGCCAGATCCGCACGAGGAGGGCCTGCCTGTGCCCAAGCGCCGCGCACGATCGATCGCCGCTCCGGTGACGCATCTCGACCCCGCCGACGACGAGGTCGCTCCCTCTATCTGGCGATCCTCGAAACCGGTGACCCAACGCGGGATTCCCTTCGCGCCCAAGGGTTTACGACCGATCAACTGGATCGTTTGCTGCCGGTCCTGGAGAACCGCCGAATGATCCAGCCGGTGGATGGCGAGTCGTGGTCCGTGGTGCCGCCGGACGTCGCGATGCCGGCCTTCGCCGCCGAACTGGAAGCGCGTGCCCGTATCGTGCGAAGCACGGCTCAGGCGTTGTCCCGGGTCTACCTGCGGACCCGCGCAGCCGACCGCACTGAGGCCACCTCGGGCGCCGTTCTGCTGGAGTCACTGGTCGATGTCGCGCAGGCATTGCACCAGGTCACCACCACCGCGCAGGAGTGGGTGCTGTCCAGCCGCGCCGACTCGCCCCTGTCGCGCTACCTGCTCGACGCACCGCGACCGATCTCGACCACACAGTTCCTGGACAGCCACGGCGAGCCGTTGAATGTCCGGCTCGACATCGACCCTGGCCTACTACCCGAACCCAACGTGCTCGAGATCATGCAGGCACGTGTCGAGGCGGGCGACGACGTGCGTCTGACCAGGGGCGTGCCGTTCACCGGCGCGGTCAACGACCAGGGCCTGGCCATGATCGACCTCGGTGATGACGGCGGGTCTCCGGTCGGCATCCTGCTCAATCGGCCGGCCGGTAGCGCGCGCGTTCAGGCGGTCCTGGAGTTCGCCTGGCGGCTGGGCACGCCGTGGCAGCCTTCGGGCGCACCGGCATCGGACTCCGATTTCCTGGAGCCCCGCGATCGCAGCATTCTGCGACTGATGGCCGGTGGCGTGTCGGACGCTGCGATCGCCCGCCAGCTGGGCATTTCTTCGCGCACAGTGGAACGCCGGATTCGGGTCTTGCTCGACCGGCTCAATGCGACCACCCGCTTCCAGGCGGGCGTACAGGCTGCCCGGCAGGGTCTCATCTGATGGGCAGATTAGACTCAGGGGTTCGCTGCATTCGCAGTGGTTCGTCACTCACCTCCTGGGGGCATTGTGAGCGCTGACCGATCCGGGATCTCGCCTGCTGTCGCGGCGGAGATCGCGACCGAGCAGGCGCACGTCGATCAGGTGTATGCCGAGCTGACCAAGGCCGGCGAGCGCGCAGCGCTCGTGGAGGCCGAAGGACTGGCTCGCGGTCGCACCGACCGGACCGGCGAGGCACGCGAGGAGGAGGTCACCGGCCTCTTCGAGCGCGATGCGCTGGTTTTCAACGCCGGGCGCCGGCGACAGAGCCTGCAGACGCAATACGAAGGTCTGGTCTTCGGCCGACTCGACCTCGAGCACGACAAGCCCGATCAGGACGGCGAGACGCGCGAGGTCCGCTACATCGGCCGCCTCGGCGTGCGTGACGACACCTACGATCCGCTGGTCATCGACTGGCGCGCACCTGCGGCGTCACCGTTCTATCGCGCCACCCCGGTCGAGCCGCAGGGCGTGATCCGTCGACGGGTGCTGCGCTGCCGCGACTCCCGCGTGCTCGGTGTCGAGGACGACCTGATGGTGCCGGAGGCGCCCGAGGGCATGGTCGTCGTCGGCGACGGCGCGCTGATGGCCGCACTCACCCGTTCGCGAGGTGCCCGGATGCGCGACATCGTCGCCACCATCCAGCGCCACCAGGACGAAGCGATCCGTGCCGACAGCTCCGGGGTCACCGAGATCACCGGCGGCCCGGGCACCGGCAAGACCGTGGTCGCGCTGCACCGGGCGGCATACCTGCTCTACTCGCAGCGGCGGAAGTTCGAGGCCGGCGGCATCCTGGTCGTCGGACCGTCCGCGGCATACACCGCCTACATCGAGCGCGTCCTGCCCTCACTCGGCGAGGAAAGCGTCACCCTGCGCTCACTCGGCGACCTCGTCGACGGTATGACGGCAACCCGCTTCGACTCCCCCGAAGCCGCGGAGGTGAAGGGCTCCACCAGCATCCGCCAGGTGCTCAGCCGGGCGGCACGCGACATGGCACCAGGATCGGCGACGCAGTTCCGCGCCATGGTCGACGGCCAGCCGATCCGCATCGATACCCCGGAGCTACTTCGCATCCGGCGCCGGGTGCTGCGCCACCACCAGCACAATGCGGCCGCCGACGCGGCGACCGCGGCACTGGCCGAGAGCGCTTGGCGACAGGTCACGGGCGGCGACGAGAAGTCCGAGTTCATCGATCACTTCATCGACCACCGCGACGTCGAGGCCTTCGTCAATGACTGGTGGCGCCCGGTCGACCCACGCGAGGTGCTGCTGTGGCTGGCCGACGACGAGCGCGTCGAGTCCTACACGCGTGGCATCCTGACCGCGGAGCAGACGACACTGCTGCGTGACTCGATGCGAGCAGCACTGGCCACGGGCAGCTGGTCGGTCGCCGACGTCGGCCTGGTCGACGACGTGCTCTCCCGGGTCGGCGTCGTTCCGGACGCCCCTCGTGAGGAACGCGGCTTCTATGAGATCGAGGAGCTCGACGACCGCGGAGTCGCCGAACTCGGTGGACAGCAACGCTTTCGGAGCGACCAGGTCGGCTATCAAGTCACCCCCACTGATCCCCGCGAGCGACTGCTCGTCGGCAAGGTCAGCCGCTCCGACGAATACGCACACGTCCTGGTCGACGAGGCGCAGGACCTCTCGCCGATGCAGTGGCGGATGCTCGGTCGCCGCGGCCGATACGCCTCGTGGACCGTCGTCGGCGACGCCGCGCAGAGTTCTTGGCCGCTGGCCGAGGAGTCCGTGCAAGCGCGCGACGAGGCGTTCGGCAACAAGGCGCGCCGTCGCTTCCACATGGACACCAACTACCGCAACGCCCGCGAGATCTTCGACTACGCAGCGGAGCAGATCCTGCCCGTGGTGCCCGATGCCGACATCCCGCAGGCCGTCCGCGAGACCGGTGTCGAGCCGTTGCAGCTGACGGCGTCGCGACACTCACTGGCCGACGAGGTTCGCGGTGCGGTCAAGAATCTGCTCGACGAGGTCGAAGGCAGCATCGCGATCATCTCCCCCGAGCGACACCGCGAGTTGCTGGTCCATGTGCCCCGAGAAGCACACGAGCGCGTCGTGCTTGTCGACCCGATGTCGACGAAGGGCCTCGAGCACGACGCCACCGTGGTGGTCGACCCAGCGGAGATCATCGCCGAATCCCCGGCGGCGCAAGGGTTTTGTATGTCGCCCTGACCCGTGCCGCACATCGCATGACAGTTCTGGAGGTGCACGACGCATGACGGATGACCGACTCGAGGCATACCGCCGCTCCATCGACAACATCGACGCCGCGCTGATCCACATCCTCGCCGAGCGTTTCCGGATCACCAAGGCCGTCGGCGAATACAAGGCAACGCACGACTTGCCGCCGGCCGACCCGGCGCGCGAGGAGAAGCAGATCGCTCGATTGCGTGCGCTGGCAACCGAATCCGGGCTCGACCCCGAGTTCAGCGAGAAGTTCCTGCGCTTCGTGATCGACGAGGTCATCCACCACCACGAGCGCATCCGCGAGTCGAGCTGAAGCAGACCGTGATGCGCCGACTGACGCAGTCAATGGCGACTGACGCACCTGCAAAGGCGTCAGTCGCCGTCAACTGCGTCACTCGTGGCGGAGCGTGCCCGTGACCGGTCACCACGACACCGGCCACCACGACACAGGCCATGACCATGCCGGCCAAGGCGGGCACTCGCACGGCGTGAGCGCGGACGCCGATCGGCGCTATCTGATCGGCGCAATCACCCTGCTCGGTCTCTTCATGATCGGCGAGGTCATCGTCGCGTTCGCCTCGGGCTCGCTGGCTCTGCTCTCCGATGCCGGCCACATGCTCAGCGACGTCGGCGCGATCGCAGCCGCCCTATGGGCGATGCACCTGGCAGCCCAACCCGCCCGTGGTCGGTGGACCTTCGGCTGGAAACGCGCCGAGATCCTGTCCGCTGCAGGCAATGGCGTGACACTGCTCGTCGTCTCGGGAATCGTTGCGTTCGAAGCGATTCGACGACTGATCAGCCCGCCAGAGGTCGAGGGCGGCGCGGTCGTGATCGTCGCCCTGGTCGGGGTGGCCGTCAACATCGCCGCCGCCTGGATGCTCGCCCGAGCCAACCGCACGAGCCTCAACGTCGAGGGCGCCTACCAGCACATCGTCACCGACCTCTACGGCTTCATCGGCACCGTGATCGCCGGCGTCGTCATACTCCTGACCGGGTGGACGCGTGCGGACCCGATCGCGTCGCTGATCGTCGTCGCGCTGATGCTGTATGCCGCCTGGGGGCTGCTCCGCGACAGCGGTCGCATCCTGCTCGAAGGCGCGCCGCTGGGCGTCGACCTGGACTCGCTGCGCTCACATCTGTTGGAAACAGAGCACGTTCGCGCCGTGCACGACTTACACGTGTGGACCGTGACGTCCGACCTGCCCGCGCTGTCGGTGCACGTCGTGGTCGAGGACGAGTGCTTCGCCGACGGCCACGCGCCTCAATTGCTGGATCAGTTGCAGGCGTGCCTGCACGGCCACTTCGACGTCGAGCACTCGACCTTCCAGCTGGAGCCGGCCAGTCACTCCGCACACGAACCCGGCACCCACTGAGTGACCTCGCCGAGAGGACACCCAATGTGTCGAGAGGACACCGGATTTCGGCTCAAATCGCCGCTTTTGGGTGTCCTCTCGGTGAACGGGTGTCCTCTCGCCAATGGGGAGCCACCGGCGGGTTGGTCAGCCGCCGAGCAGGGTCCGCGTGCGCTTCGCACCAACCGCGAGCAGCAACGTCGGCAGCCGAGGACCGGTGTCCTTGTCGACCAACAGGTTGTAGAGGAGCTTGAAGAACTCACGCTGAGCCGCTCCGAGCTCCTTGTCGCCCTTGACGATCTGGTCGGCAGCCAGCCCGCGCTGCACCTTCGGCACGCCATAGACCTGGTGGGTCAGCCCGTCGAGCGACCACGCAGCATCGAGCGCAGGCAGGTCAGCTCCGTTGCCGTCCAACAGGATTCGCAGGCCTTCACGCTCGGTCTCCGACAGCGCCGCCAGCCGCTCGGTGTCGGCCGACGCACGCACCACAGTGCGCTCCTCGTCGGTCATCTGGGTTTCGACCCAGTGCTCCACACAGGTCAACCGCGGGCGCAGCTGATCCAGCGAAGTCACCGGATCGTCCGCGTCGAGAGCGCTGACGATGCGCAGCGTCTGGTCTGCGTCACCCGTGGTGATGTCCACGATCGACGCGAGCGTCCGGTAGGACACCGGTCGCGACGTCGACGGCAACGAGCCGACCGTCGTCGACGAGGCCCGCGTGTATGCCGCAACGTCCCCCGGCTGCCCCTTGTCGGAGTCGACCTTCTTGGCGAGGGAGTCCCATTCGTCATACATCCGCTCGACCTCGGAGTCGAAGGCGACGCTGAAGGACTGCGCCGGCTTGCGCCGCGCGTAGAGCCAGCGCAACAACTGCGGCTCCATGATCTGCAGCGCGTCGGCGGGTGTCGGCACCCCGCCACGTGAGGACGACATCTTGGCCATGCCCTTGATGCCAACGAAGGCGTACATCGGGCCGAGCGGTCGCTCCCAGCCGAACATCGGCGCCAGCTCCTTGCCGACGACGTATGACGACCCCGGCGACTGGTGGTCGACGCCGGAGGGCTCGAAGGTGACCTTCTCGAAGGCCCAGCGCATCGGCCAGTCGACCTTCCACACCAGCTTCCCGCGGCGGAAGGTGCGCAGGATGACCGTCTCGGTGTGACCGCACCGGCAGGTGTAAGTCATCTCGGTGGTGGCGTCGTCATACGCGGTCACCGTGGTGAAGTCGGTGCCGCACTCGGTGCAGTAGGGCTTGTAGGGGTAATAGCCGGTCTCGCCGCGTCCGTCGCCCTCGGCGGCAGCGCCGGAGCCTTCCTCGGCCTCGGCGGCAGCGGCGGCCTCTTCCTCAGAGAGCTTCTGCTTCTTCGCCTTCTTCGGGCCGAGCGTGCGGTATTGGTCGAGCACCTTGTCGATCTCACTGCGTTGCGACATCGCGAAGAGGATCTGCTCGGTGTAGGTACCGGACAGGTATTTGCCGGTCTGGCTGATGCCGCGGTAGGTGATGCCGAGCTCGACGAGGCTGTCCTCGAGCTGGCCTCGGAAGTGCTCCGCCCAGCTGGTGGCGGTCGAACCCTTCGGCGGTGGCACGTCGGTCAGCGGCTTGCCGATGTGCTGCTCCCAGGAGCTGTCGACACCCGGCACGTTGGGCACCTTGCGGAAGCGGTCGAAGTCGTCCCAGCTGATGATGTGCTCGGCCTCGATGCCGCGCCGGCGGACCTCGTCGGCGACCAGGTGCGGCGTCATCACCTCGCGCAGGTTGCCCAGGTGGATGGGCCCGGACGGCGAGATGCCGGAGGCGCACACGACCTTGGTGCCCTTGGCCTTCGCGTCGGCGATGGTCTCGTCGGCGAGTCGGGACACCCAGTCGTCAAGTTGCTGATCAGTCACGACCGCAAAGTTTACGGGCCGTCCGGCAGTGGCCTGTGCACGGCCGTCGTCAGCTGACCTGGATCGCCCAGTCCAGCAGGAAGAGCCCGAACAGCACTGCCGGCACGGCGCCCGCCATCAGGCAGCCGACCTTGCCGCGCTTGGACTGCAGTTCCTCGCCCTCGGGCGATTGCTGCACCTCGCGACGCAAGCGCCACCAGGTGACCACCGCGAAGACAGCCATCCCGAGGAAGACGATCGCCAGCAACCACAGGGTGATCCGGAACGCCAGCGGCGGTGTCTTGCCGCTGACCGTGCGCGCGGCGAACTGAGCGAGCACCTCAGCCCTCGAGCAGGTCGTGCCGCACGATGATCTCCGAGCGGCCGGGGCCGACGCCGATCACCGAGATGCGTGCGCCGATCCGCTCCTCGACGAACTCGACATACGCGCGGCAGTTGGCCGGCAGGTCCTCGTAGGTGCGGCAGTGCGTGATGTCTTCGAACCAGCCCGGGAGTTCTTCGTAGATCGGCTTCGCGTGGTGGAACGCGCTCTGATCGGCCGGCATCTCGTCGTGACGGACACCGTCGACGTCATACGCGACACAGACCGGGACCTTCTCGAGGCCGGACAACACGTCGAGCTTGGTGAGCACGAAGTCGGTGATGCCGTTGATGCGGTAGGCGTAGCGGCCGATGACGGTGTCGATCCAACCGCAGCGGCGCGGCCGACCGGTGGTCACGCCGAATTCGGCGCCGGTCTTGCGCAGGAATTCGCCTGAGTCGTCGAGCAATTCGGTCGGGAAGGGGCCCTCTCCGACGCGCGTGGTGTAGGCCTTGAACACACCGATGACCGAGCTGATCCGGGTCGGCGGGATGCCCGCGCCGGTACACGCACCGCCGGCCGTCGCGTTGGAGGACGTGACGTAGGGGTAAGTGCCGTGGTCGACATCGAGCAGAGTCGCCTGACCGGCCTCGCAGAGCACGACCTTGCCGTCGTCGAGCGCGTGACTGATCTCCAGCGAGGTGTCGGTGACCATCGGGCGCATCCGGTCGGCATACGACAGCAGTTCTTCGACGACCTCGTCGACCGAGATCTCGCGGCGGTTGTAGAGCTTGACCAGGATCTGGTTCTTGACCTCGAGCGCGGCCTCGACCTTCTGCCGCAGGATCGACTCGTCGAAGAGGTCCTGCACGCGGATGCCCGCGCGGTTCATCTTGTCGGCGTATGTCGGCCCGATGCCTCGGCCGGTCGTGCCGATCTTCTTGGAGCCGAGGAACCGCTCGACGGTCTTGTCGAGCACCCGGTTGTACTCGGCGATGATGTGCGCGTTGCCGCTGATCCGCAGTGCGGAGGTGTCCAGACCACGTGACTGCAGGCCTTCGAGCTCCTCGAAAAGCACGGCCAGGTCGATGACGACGCCGTTGCCGATGACCGGCGTCACGCCGGGCGACAGGATCCCGCTGGGCAGCAGGTGCAGTGCGTACTTCTCGCGGCTACCGTCGGGCTGCTCGATGACGACCGTGTGGCCGGCATTGTTGCCGCCGTTGAACTTCACGACGTAGTCGATGCGGTCGCCGAGGAGGTCGGTCGCCTTGCCCTTGCCTTCGTCGCCCCATTGGGCTCCGACAAGCACGATCGCTGGCATGCTGCTGCCCCTCTTCCGGTCAGTGGTGAGCAGTGACCAAGGCTACCGGGGCGCGGCCAGCAACTCCCGGACGGCCCGCGCTGAAGACGCCGCGAGCGCGCGGTCCGCCAGCCGGCGTGCCGCCTCGGTGCTCGTATGACGAACGGCTTGCTTGACGCGCGGGATCGCCGGACCCACCACGCTCAGCTCCCGTATGCCGAGCCCGACCAGCAGCGGCACCGCCTCGACCTGACTGGCCAGGTCACCACAGACGGCAACTTCGACGCCGTCCGGAACGTCGGTGACGACTCGCCGAATCAGTTGCAGGACAGCAGGATCCAGCCCGTCGGCGAGTGCACTCACGCCGGCGTTCCCCCGGTCGGCAGCCAGCGTGTATTGCGTCAGGTCGTTGGTGCCGATGCTGACGAAGTCGAGCCCGGCGGCCAGCTGGGCGATGCGCAGCGCCGCGGCGGGCACCTCGACCATGATGCCGACCGCAAGGCTCACCTCGCCCACCTTCGCGCGCGCTGCGGCCAATCGATCGAGCGCCCAGTCGACCTCCTCGCGCGTCGTGACCATCGGGAACATCACGCGGACCGGTGTCTGTGCTGCGGCAGCGCAGACGGCCTCGAGCTGCTCGTCGAACGCCTCGGATGTATGACGGGACAACCTCAGCCCGCGCACGCCGAGCATCGGGTTGGCCTCCTGAGGACCGGGCAGGAACGGCAGCGGCTTGTCCCCGCCGACGTCCCAGGTGCGGATGGTGATCGGCTGCCGATGCAGTCCGTCCGCGATCGACAGGAAGCTGGCCTCTTGCTGTCCGGCAGCTGGCGCAGCCGCCTCCGCGCCGAAGAGGATCTCGGTGCGGACCAGTCCGGATCCTTCCGCGCCGGCCGCCCCAGCTGCGAGGGCATCGCCGATGCTGGTGATGTTGGCGCCGACCCGGACCCGGACGCCGTCACCCGTGACCGCCGGCTCGCTTGATCTGCGGTGGGCTTCCGCGGCATCGGCCACGCGGCGAGCGATGACGCCGCGCAGTCGCTCCGCGGACTCGGCATCCGGATCGACGACGAGAAGCCTTGTGGACGCGTCGAATCCGACCGCCATACCGTCTTCGACCTTCGATGCTTCGGCACCGCCATCGGTGTAGATCGGGATCCCGCGGGACCGGGCGACGATCACGCCGTGTCCCGTGTTGCCGCCACGAGTGGTCACGATGCCGGCGATCCGCCCCGCGTCGAGGCCGGATGCCGTGGCCGGGTCGAGCTCATCAACGACGACGATCGCGCCCTCGGGTGCCGAATCGCCCTGCGCGGCAAGTGCTTCGGGGCCCTCGACGAGGACACCGAGCAGCTGGCGCTCTATCGCTCGCACGTCCTGTGCACGCGCCTGCTGGTAGGGGTCGACGAGGGCTTCGAAGTCACCGGCAAGTCTGTGCAGCACCGTGCGCCAAGCAATCGGCGCCGGGTCGCCGTTCGCGATGTGATCTGTCACGGGCGTCACGACCGCCTCGTCGTCCAGCAGTGCGAGGTGTGCGTCCAGAATGTCCGCCGCGGCCGGGTCGGCATCCCGTTGCCTGCGTATGACGTCGGCGACCGCTGTCACAGCGGCATCCGATCTCTCGCGTTCGATGGAGGGCGAACCAGACTGGTATTCCTCGATATTCACACTCCTGCCCAGGAGGTATGCCGGGCCGAGCGCCGCGTCGAGTCCCGTGCCGGAGATTGGTGGTGCACCGGACGGTGCAGGCGGTTGCGTTGCCACTGCTGGGGTGTCCTCGAAGTTCCGTGCCGCCAGCTCGACCACGGCCTTCAGCGCTTCGTCGGCCTGTGGCCCGTCGGCGGCCACCCGAAGCCGGGCGCCGTGGCCGGCGTTCAGCGTGGCGACCTTGCTGAGGCTGGCGGCGGGCACCGGACCCGCACCGGTGTCGAGGTCGGTCAGCGTGACTTGAGCGTCATACGAACGAACGAGAGTCACCAGCCTCGCCGCGGGCCGAGCGTGCAGCCCGTGCGGGTCGGTCAAGGTGATTTCGCAGGAGATCCTTGAGGAGCTCGCGAGGGACGAGCGAGCGTCTCGAAAGGCCTCCTCCGAATCATCGTCGGAGCTATCAGGACCCGCATCCAGGTGCGCCCGCTTCGCGTCGAGCCCCTCCTCCGCATCACCCGCGACCTCGTCCAGGCTCGCACCGGACGCCGCGGAGACCACCGCTGGCACGATCCCCTCGACCAATGGCGCGGATGAGATCCGCACCCGCTCGGCAACCTCGGGATCGACCAGTTCACAAGCGAGTTCGGCGCTCAGCACAGAGCTGCCGATGTCGACCAGCACGAGCACACCGTCGCTCGACGCCGCGACCTGCTCGATCGCCGCCGCGACCGCGGTGGCGTCGGTGCCGAAGGTGGTCTCGTCGAGTCCAGCGGCGACAGCGAGCGCCGGAGCCTGATTGCCACCGACCATTTCCTTCGCCAGTGCCGCGACTGCGTCACCCAGCGCGCGACTGTGCGACACGACGACAATCCCGATCATGGTCGCCGTCTCAGCTCAGCCGAGCGTTGCTGCAGCGGTCTCGAGCAACAGCACCGTCGACGTGGCGCCTGGATCCTGATGGCCCGCACTGCGTTCGCCGAGGTAGCTGGCGCGTCCCTTGTGCGCGACGAGCGGTGTCGCCGCATCACGGCCTCGGGCACCGGCTTCCGCGGCCGCCCGCAGCGCGACGTCGAGGCCGTCGGCCTGCGCCGCGTCATACGCCTCCAACGCCGGCACCCACGCGTCGATCATCGTCTTGTCACCAACGGCCGCCTTGCCGCGCTGGACGATCCCGTCGACGCCGGCATGCAACGCGTCCCCGAGCGTCGCCGCATCGACCGGACCGTCACCGAGCTTGCCGCCGAACCGCAGGAAGAACGTGCCGTAGAGCGGGCCACTCGCACCGCCGACGGAGCTGACCAGCGTCATGCCGACCTTCTTGAAAAGCTCAGCGGCAGAAGCGAATTCGGCGCCGTCCAGGGCAGCGACGACGGCCGTCATACCGCGGTCCATGTTGCTGCCGTGGTCGGCATCGCCGATCGCTGAGTCGAGCTCGGTGAGTAGCCCCGCGTTCTCGTGTATGACGTCGGCATACCGCCGCATCCACGCGCTGAACTGCGCGGTCTCCACCACGTCGGCCATACCTACGCACCCCACCGCAGGCCGGGGGTGTTCACGGGCGCGTCCCACAAGCCGACGAGTTCGTCATCTGCCTTCACCAGCGTGACCGAGCAGCCGGCCATCTCCAGGGAAGTGATGTAGTTGCCGACCAGGCAGCGCGCGACCGTGATGCCGGCCTTTTCGAGCAGCGCGTGCACCTCGCCATACATGAGGTAGAGCTCGATCAACGGCGTGCCGCCCATGCCGTTGACCATCGCAATCACCGAATCCCCTGTGCTGTAAGGCAAATCCGTGAGAATCGGGTCGACCAACTGCTGCGCTGCCTCTGCTGCCGAAGCCATCGGCACGCGCTTGCGCCCTGGCTCCCCGTGGATCCCGATGCCCAGCTCCATCTCGTTGTCGGCGAGCTCGAAGGTCGGCTTACCGGCCGACGGCACCGTGCACGAGGTGAGCGCGAGGCCCATGCTTCGGCCGACCGAGTTGACCCGCGTCGCCAAGTCGGCCACCTCGTCCAGCGATCGGCCGCTCTCGGCTGCGGCTCCGACCAGCTTTTCCAGCAGGACGGTTGTGCCGACGCCGCGGCGACCCGCGGTGTAGAGGCTGTCCTGCACGGCCACGTCGTCGTCCACGACGACCGAGCGCACCTGGACATCACCGTCGGCCGCCAGCTCGGCGGCCATCTCGAAATTCATGACGTCGCCGGTGTAGTTCTTCACGATGTGCAGCACCCCGGCGCCGCCGTCGACACCGGTCGTCGCGGCCAGCATCTGGTCGGGCACCGGGGAGGTGAAGACCTCGCCACAGCAGGCCGCGTCGAGCATGCCCATCCCGACATACCCGCCATGCATCGGCTCGTGCCCGGAGCCACCGCCGGAGATCACGCCCACCTTGCCCGAGCGCGGTGCGTCCTTGCGGAAGATCACCTTGTGCTCGTGATCAACCCGCAACCGGTCGCCGTGAGCGACCTCCATCCCGAGCAGCGCTTGCGAGACAACATCCGCCGGGTCGTTGATCAGCTTTTTCATCTCTTCATCGGACCACTCTTCGCCGTGCGCGACAAGCAGTTCCGGAAGTATGGTCACGGAGCCAGCGCGTGCACCTCGCCGGGCTTGACGAGCTTCTTGACGGTTCGCCCGTCGTGGAAGTCGCCGATCGCACGCATCTGCCACGCCTGCGGGCCGGTGCGCCGCATCGCCGCCATCAGCACACCGGTTGCCGGCTGCGAGTCCGACAGGTCGAAACGGACCAGCTCCTGGCCGGTCGCGTCGTCGACCAGTCGGCAGAACGCGCGCCGTATGTCGGTGAACTTCTGGCCGCTGAACGAGTTGATGGTGAAGACAAGCGTCACCACCTGCGGCGGCATCGCGAGCAGATCGACCTTGATCTGCTCGTCGTCGCCCTCCCCTGCACCGGTCAGATTGTCTCCGGTGTGCAGAATCGCTCCGCCGAATTCCTTCTTGTGCATGAACCAGACGACTTCCAGCTTCTTCCCGGAGCCGTCATACGCGATCACCGACGCATCGAGATCGATGTTTCCTTTGCCGGGCGCCGGGTCCCAGCCCAGGCCCATCGTGACCCTCGCCAGCGGAGGTGCGCCGGTCTTGGTGAGGTCGACCCGGGCGCTCTTGGTCAGGTTGACGCGACCCTTGTCGAGGTTCACGACACCCACCGCACCCTGCTGCGGCATCGGCGGCTGGTTCGGCGGTGGCGGTTGGACCGGCGGAGCCGGCTGCGGCGGCTGGACCGGCGGCGGCGGCTGGTTCGGCGGGGGCGGTTGGTTCGGTGGCGCCGGCTGCGTCGGCGGAGCGGGAGGCGCAACAGCCGGCGGCTCCGGATCGCCTTCCACCGAGATCCCGAAATCGGTTGCCAGCCCTGCAAGCCCGGAGCTGTAACCCTGGCCGATGGCACGCAGCTTCCATTGCCCGTTCCGCTGGTAGAGCTCGCCGCTGACGAACGCCGTCTCGTTCTCTGCAGCCATCGCGAAGGTCGCCAGCTCGGCGCCGGTCGCTGCATCCGTCGCGACCAGGCGCAGGTCGGGCACCTGCCCGAACGCACCGCCGTCCGCGGAGGCGGCAAGCACGACCTTCGCCACGGCCGGCGACAGCTGCGTCAGGTCGATCTCCAGCGCATCGGCGCCGGGCTGCTTGCCCAGGTGCCGCACCGCGCCATTCGGGTGGTTCGGCTGGTTGTAGAAGATGAAGTCGTCGTCCGAGGAAACCTTGCCGCTCTCCTGCAGCAACAGTGCGGAGGCGTCCACATCGGGTACGCCTGGCCCGGTGCTCCAATGCAGGGTGAACCGGACCTGGCCGGCATTCAGCGGTGTGTTGGAGCCCTTGGTCAGCTGGGTCATTCCGCCATCCTCACATGCGACCAGGTCTGTTAACAGCGGTACGACACGGTCAGGACTTGTGTCGTCGCTCCGCGATCCGCAACGCCAACTGGAACCGGGTGCTGACGTCATGCTCGCTCATCATCGCCGCGATCCGCCGCCGGACGGTGCGCAACGAGACGCCCATCGCACGGGCGATCGCCTCGTCGGTCAGCCCCTGCTGCATCCAGTCGACCAACGCACCGCCCGACGAGTCATCGGTGTGCTCGGCGGGTGAGGCTGCGGCCCACAAGCGATCGAAGAGCGCGACGAACGCTGCCACAACCATCGGATCGCGCAGCAGCACGTAGTCGCCACCGCCACGGCCCCACTCGGTCGTCCCGATCGCGACCTCCTCGCCGAAGACCACGAACTCCGACGGCAACGAACCGGCGATGCGTTGCTGCTCTCCCAGCTCCGCCCAGGCAGCCAACCCATCGGCGTGCTCGTGAAGCGCGTCGGGCAGGTACAGAGTGCGCTGCTCCCGGCCTGCGCCGAGTTGCTGCCGCACCGTCGGGTGATCGTCCAGCGCGCGGGGAGCACCCGCGATCGCCTGTCGTATGACGCCAACGGTCGACGCCACCAGGTGCTCGTGCACCGAGGTGAGGACCGCCTGGTCGACGCGTTCGCGCAGCGGCTGGTCAGAGGTCGAAAGCTCTTGTCCGACACGGTGATCCGTAACGAAGCTGTCGATCGCGTCACGTACCCGCGCGAGGTCCTGGCGTCGAGTTGCGAGCCTGGCTTCCTCCGCGCTGACAACCCGCTCCAGAGAAGCCCGCGGGTGATCCGCGACGACCTCGCCGAGGTCGGTGAGCCGGACCAGCCGCCTGGCGCGCAACTGCTCGATGGCGTGCTCGGCCTCGTAATCGGTCCAGCCGAGCTGCGCGACGTGCGAAGCCAAAGTCAGGCCGGGCGTGCGCAGCACGTGCCGGTAGAGCTCCTCACCCTGGGAGCCAACACCGAGCACGCCCAATCGACCATCCATGGTGGCGCCTGCGTCAGAGACCGAGCTCGCGCGCCGCGGTCGCTGACGAGTCGCGCAGGAAGTCGGCGCAACGACGCTGCTCGTCGGACTCGCCGATCTCACCGGCGGCCTTGGACAGAGCACCGAGTGCGCGCAGGAATCCACGGTTCGGCTCGTGCTCCCACGGCACCGGCCCCTGGCCGCGCCAGCCCGACTTACGCAACGAGTCCAGCCCGCGGTGATAGCCGGTCCGGGCGAACGCATAGCTCTCGATCACGTCCCCGTCGGCCATCGCGTCTTCGGCGAGAGTCGCCCAGGCCAGCGAAGAACTCGGGTAGGAACGCGCGACATCCCGCGGGTCGACGCCCTGCTCGAGCGGCGAACTCGCAGCATCCACAGGCAGTTTCGTCTCGGGTATGCCGAGCAGGTTCTCCGTCATCAGTGCTTCCCCGCCGATCCCAGGTTCTGGCAGGCCTCGACGACCCGGGCCGACATACCCGTCTCGCCCGCCTTGCCCCAGGCACGCGGGTCGTACTGCTTCTTGTCGCCGACCTCGCCGTCGATCTTCAGCACGCCCTCGTAGTTGCCGATCATCCAGCCGGCGATCGGTCGGGTGAAGGCGTATTGGGTATCGGTGTCGACGTTCATCTTCACCACGCCGTAGGAGACCGCTTCGGCGATGTCCTTGGGGTCGGAACCGGAGCCGCCGTGGAAGACCAGGTGGAAGGGTTTGTCGTCGGCCGTCTTGAACTCCTTGTGGACGGCGGCCTGCGCTTTCTTCAGCACCTCGGGTCGCAGCTTGACGTTGCCGGGCTTGTAGACGCCGTGGACGTTGCCGAAGGTCAGCGCGGTCATGTAGTAGCCCTGCTCCCCCGTGCCGAGCGCGCGCGCAGTGGCGATGGCGTCCTCGGGAGTGGAGTAGAGCTTGTCGTCGATCTTGCCCTCGACGCCGTCCTCCTCCCCGCCGACGACACCGACCTCGACCTCCAGGATGATCTTGGCGGCCTTGCACTTGCCGAGCAATTCCTCTGCGATCTGGAGGTTTTCGTGCAACTCGACCGCCGAGCCATCCCACATGTGCGACTGGAAGTAAGGCAGCCCGCCCTGCTTCACCCGCTCGGTCGATGCCTCGAGCAGCGGGCGAACGAAGCCGTCCAACTTGTCCTTTGGGCAGTGGTCGGTGTGCAGCGCGATGTTGACGTCATACGCCTTGGCGACCTCGTGCGCGAAGGCGCTCATAGCGAGCGCACCGGTCACCATGTTCTTCACGCCCTGGCCGGAGAAATACTCCGCGCCACCGGTGGAGACCTGGATGATGCCGTCGCTGCCGGCGTCGGCGAACCCCTTGATCGCGGCGTTCAGGGTCTGGCTGCTGGAGACGTTGATGGCCGGGTAGGCGAAGCCACCCTTTTTGGCCCGATCGAGCATCTCGGCGTACTTCTCAGGGGTCGCGATCGGCATGGAGGCCCTCCTGCAGGCGTCGGCGAAGATTAGTCGGCACCCATCCAACCACCCGAGCCGCCCGCGGTGGAGAGCCTGTTCCTCAACTGGTGGGCAGCGCTTCGCGTCGGGACCGCAGTTGCTCGCGCTCTCGCTCGTTCGCACAGCGCTCGATCGCGACGTCGAATGCCGCCCCTGCCTCGGTATGCCGCCCGGCCCGCGCCAGGAGTTCGGCCCGCACCGCGGGTAGTCGGTGCGAATTCGGCAACGCCTCGTCCAGTCCGTCGAGCAACTGCAGAGCGGCGTCCAGATCACCTGCTTCGGCCACGGCGACCGCCCGATTCAGCCGGACCACCGGCGACCCGGTCAACTGCTCCAGCTGCCGGTAGTAGTCGGCGATCGCCAGCCAGTCGGTGTCCTGCGGCCGTGCCGCGCGCGCATGCTCGGCGGCGATGAGCGCCTGCAACACGTACTCCGCCGCGAGCGCACTCTCCATTGCAACACCCGAACCCAAAGCGGATTGAGTAGTGGAGGAGCGGAGCGGGGGAACGTATCGAAATCCAGCCGTGAGGTCGCTCAGCAGCGCCATACCCGCGTCGATCTCCTTGCGATGCCACGCTTTTCGATCCTGCTCCGGCAGAAGGACGAGCGATCCGTCCGCCGCAACCCGGGCATCTCGACGCGCGTGTTGCAGCAGCATGAGCGCGAGTAGCGCTTGCAACGCGGGGCTCTCCGCAGCAGCGTGTCCGGTTGCCCGCACCAGTTGCACGAGTCGGATGGCCTCCCCCGACAGTTCGGCACGCAGCACGTCTTCCCCGCTACCGGGCGCATAACCCGCCGTGAACGCCAGATACGCAACGCGGGCAACGGTTTCCAGTCGCTGCGGCAACACCTCGTCATCGGGTATGGCGAGGGGTACCCCCGCCGCCACGACCTTCTTGCGAGCGCGCGTGAGCCGGGCCGCCATCGTCGGCTCGGGCACCAGGAACAACCGTGCGATGTCCGCGGTGGAGACGCCCAGCACGAGCCGCAGCGTCAAGGCGGCCCCAGCTTCCTCACTCAGCGCCGGGTGCGCGGCCAGCAGAACCAACCGCAACAGATCGTCCGAGTCTTCGGGTCGAGTGCCGGAGCCTGCGGATTGAGTAGGCGGGAGGAGCGAAGCGGGGGACGCCGTATCGAAACCAGCATCCCCGAGCTCCTGCACCTGCCGCTTCTCTTCCTCCACCGCCAACAACGGCTGTTTCCGGGCCGCAACGGCCTCGGCCCGCAACCGGTCCAGCACCCGCCGCTTCGCCGCGGTCATCAACCAGGCCGGCGGGTTGTCCGGCATACCGGACTCGGGCCAGACACGGGCAGCCCGCTCGAACGCGTCGGCCAGTGCATCCTCGGCAAGGTCCAGCCGACGCGTCTGCGCGACGAGCAGGGCCAGCAACCGGCCCCACTCGTCGCGCCATACGTCGGCGAGTGGGTCCGTCACCCGTCCATGCCCTCGATCTGGACGCACGGCCGAATCTCCAAGGAGTAGATCTCCGGCAACAACGTGCACCACTTGACTACCTGATCGAGGTTGGCGGCCTCGATCAGGTAGAAGCCGCTGATCTGCTCCGCCGTCTCCGCAAACGGCCCGTCGGTCATTTCCACAGTGCCGGTGCGCCGGCGAACCGTCGTCGCCGTGCTGGCACCGTCCAGTGCCTCGCCGGCGAGGATCGCGGCGCCGACCTCACGACCGAACGTGACGTGATCCTGGTGCCAACGCTCACGATCCGACGGTTCGGCGTTGTTCCACTCATCGGCCGTGCCCGCGATGAGGACCAGATATTTCGTCATGACGCACGCTCCGCAGGATCCACACAGCGGCGCAGCTCGACGCCATCGCCGAGGGCGGTGATGATCTTGCAGCAGTCGAGCACGTCGTCGACATTCTCGGTCTCGACCGTGAAGAAGCCGCCGAGCTGTTCGGCCGACTCGGCGAACGGTCCGTCCGTCACCGTCTGGGACCCCGGGGAGATGTGCCTCGCCTCGGTCGTCGCGTGCAGCTCCGCACCGCCGGTGATCTTGTGTCCCCGTGCGACCAATTCCTGTGAGAACCGGCCGTATTCGGCATACCCGTGCTTGCGTTCCTCGTCGGACATCTTCGTCCACCAGCGGTCGGCATCGCCTACGAGGACAATCATGTATTCGGTCATGGTTGGTTCCCTTTCGAACTCGCGTCCTTCACATCCTCTGACACGACCATGACGGGTGTGGCGAACCCGAATCGACAACTCCGCCGAAACTTTCCGGCATTCGCCGATGAGTTCGGTGCTCGCGCGTGGTCATCATCTACACAACCGACACTTGAAGGGATCCCCCATGGGCAAGCTCGTTCTCTACTCCATCTGTTCGCTCGACGGTGCGGTCGACGACCCGAACCGCCTGTTCCCGCCGAACACCACCGAGCCGGCGCCACCGGAGTTCGACGACGAGATGGAGGAGCCGTTCCGGCGGCTCATCGGCAGCCAGACGGCTGTCCTCCTCGGCCGCGGCATGTATGACGAGTGGGCGCGCTTCTGGCCCACGTCGAAGGACCTCTTCGCGGACTTCATCAACAACGTGCGCAAATACATCGTGACCTCGAGGCCACTCGACCGCGACTGGACGAACGCTGAGCCGGTCTCCGGCCCACTCGCCGAGATCGTGGCGTCGGTGAAGTCGAGCACCACCGGCGACGTCGGGGTGCACGGCAGCATCACGCTGGCCCAGGCACTGCTCGCCGAAGGCCTGGTCGACGAGTTGCAGCTGACCGTCGCGCCCATCCTCGATCCGGTCGGGCGACGCCTGACCGAACGCGTCACCGACCTGACGCCGCTCACTTTGACGGATTCACTCGTCGCCCCGAGCGGCGCAATGTGGCTGACCTACCAAGTCACTTCACGCTGACATCTCTCGAGGTGGCTGAGGAGGTCGTGAGGAACGAGCCCGTCTCAAGGTGGCCGAGGAGGTCGTGAGGAACGAGCCCGCCTCAAGGTGGCCGAGGAGGTCGTGAGGTACGAGCGAGCCTCAAGGTGGCCGAGGAGGTCGTGAGGTACGAGCGACCGTCTCGAGGTCCCGCGCCTCGCACGCTTGCTGCTCTGCTGGATGAACAGCGGGAGCACGGCATACCGGAGACACCCGTCGAGATCAGCGGCTTCTGACGCCTGCCGGCCAACGCGATTCGACGCAAGCCTTCAGCCGAGCGAGGTCCTCGCCGACGGTTTGCAGGTCACGCTCGAACCCTTCGTCGGTCAGCTCGATCTGCCGCACGGTGAAAATCACTTCCGCACCGTCCGGGTGCGCGATGACGCGGACCGGGTTGTTGACCGTCGTCCCCGACGGCAGCGTCACGTCGTGGTCGAGCACACCGAAATCGTTGACCGCAACGAACCGGACGGTGACGCCGCCCATCGGCGAATCGACTACGAGGTGGTCGTCATGTATGGCGACCGAGCTGTTCGCCAGGCCGGCTGCCCACTGCGGCAAGTTGTGGACGTCAGAAGCGAACGCGTAGACGACGTCCGGGTCGACATGGATGACCTGACTGAGGTGGCGGCTGGCGACGTCGGCATCGGTGCTCATGCAGACCGACACTAACCACCAACGCCGAAGTCGTGTACGTGCCGCAACACCCACACATGCATCGCAATGGCAGCCGCCGCACCGGCATTGATCGAACGCGTCGAGCCGAACTGCTCAATGTGCAGCACGTCGACGCACGCCTCTTGCGCCTCCGGCGAGAGACCCGGCCCTTCCTGCCCGAAAACCAGCACGCAGCGCTTCGGCAGGTCGTAGGTCTCGATCGGCTTGCTGCCCGGGAGGTTGTCGATGCCGATCAGCGGCAGCCCTTCGGTCTCCGCCCACCGGACCAGGTCGGCCACGTCGGGGTGATGGAATTCGTGCTGATACCGATCGGTCACCATTGCGCCGCGACGGTTCCACCGACGTTTACCGACGATGTGAAAAGCCTTGGCACCCATGGCGTTTGCGGTCCGGATCACCGAACCGATGTTGAAGTCGTGACCCCAGTTCTCCACCGCGACGTGGAAGTCGTGCCGGCGTGTGTCCAGGTCGGCGACGATCGCCTCGTGCGTCCAGTAGCGATAGCGGTCCTCGACGTTGCGCCGGTCCCCGTCCGCGAGGAGCGACGGGTCGAACCGCGGATCCGATGAGCCATCGGGGAGCGTCGGCCACTCGCCCTCAAACGGCCCGACACCGACCTCTTGCTCGTCATCCACGGTCACTCAGCCAACCGCATGCCCTGCCAGCTGCGCCGTGCGGGTCGCCAGTCGCCCGTATGCCGTCACCAGTTCGTCGTTGTCCAGCACCTCGAAATCCGTTGGTAACCGGAGCAACCACCACGCCATCGCGTCCAGGCTGTGTGCGCCGACCCGCAGGTCGCAGTGCCCGTCGTCGACCGCGGTCAGCGTGCCCCAGCGGGCGACATACTCATCGACCTCCCCGACCGCACAATGCAACCGCACGGTCGCTTCCTGCTCCCACCCGGAGTGCACCGAGCGCCGGATGTACTCCTCGGCATCGGGTGCCTCGCGCGGCGTGAAACCGAACGTCGACGCACGCACCTCCGTCATCCGATCAAGCCGGAACGAGCGCCAGTCGTCACGGTCCAGGTCGAAAGCCATGAGATACCAACGCCTTCCGGTCGCGATCAACCGGTAGGGCTCCACCCGCCGGTATGACGCGGCGCCATCACGGGCCGTGTAGTCGAACCGTGCCTGGTGATGCTCGCGCACCGCCCGCGCCAGCGCCAGCAGGGAATCGGCGTCGACGGTCGTGCCCTGATAGTCGACCGAGATCGTTGCTTCTTGGACCGCAGCAACATGCGCTCGTATGGCGGCCGGCATCACCTGGTCCAGCTTCGCCATCGTGCGCAACGCCGCCTCCCCCACGCCGGCAACCGTCCCACCGGCAGCGAGTCGCAGGCAGACCGCAACGGCGACCGCCTCCTCCTGGTCCAGCAGCAGCGGTGGCAGCGCCCGGCCGGCGCCCAGTTGGTAGCCACCGCCGGTCCCCCGGCTGGACTGCACCGGGTAGCCGAGCTCGCGCAGGCGGTCGACGTCGCGGCGGACCGAGCGGGTGGTCACCGCGAGTCGCTCGGCGAGTTCCTCACCGGTCCACACTGCCTGCGCCTGGAGCAGGCCGAGCAGTTGCAGCAGTCGTGCAGTCGTCGTTGCCATGGATCCATCATCGACGCTCAGAGGACCGAATCTGTCCGCAAGCTCCGAGATCCTTGCTACACACCACCGCACCACAGCCACGAAGGGACCGATGAGATGCCTGCTCACGCACCGCAGACCGACCACGAGGGCGAGTTGTTCGCCGGATACATCAACCAGCAGCTGTTGGGCCTGAAGTCCGCGGCCCACGGGCTGACCGACGAGCAGCTTCGGCAGACTCCGACCGTGTCGGCGCTGAGCATCGGGGCCCTCGTCAAGCACGGCAACCGATGCGCGGCGTCCTGGCTGGACCGCGCCGCGGCAGCACCGGGAGTCTGGCCACCGGTCGACGACTCCACTCCGGACGAGGACCGGATCAAGGAGCACTACGGCGAATTCGAGCTCACCGCCGACGACACCGGCGACCGGCTGCGCACGAACCTGGATGCCCTGATCGAGCGGGTGACCCGTGAAGTGCCGTCATACAACTTGGGCGAGCGGGTGCCCGTGCCCACGGATGCACCGTGGTGGCCGAAGGACGTCGAGTCGTGGACGATCCGCTGGACCCTGCTGCACACGATCGAGGAGATCGCCCGGCACGCCGGCCACGCGGACATCATCCGCGAATCCATCGACGGCGCAACGATGTACGAGCTGATGGGCTCCGTCGAGGGCTGGCCGGCCAGCGACTGGTTCACACCGTGGAGCCCGAAGGACCCTGCCACCACCGTCGTATGACGCACTGAGGCCCCGCCATCTCATACATGGCAGGGCCGCGCCATCAGTGAACAAGGTCGACGCGGCGTGTCCGTGGCGACACGCCGTATGCGGAAAGAATTCTGCGCCAACACCTTGCGCCGGGAAGTCGCAGCACGGTAGAAATATCGAACCGAACCGCTTCGGCGGAACGGTTTCCGAATCGCTTCGGCGGCTCGGAACGAAGGCCCCGGAAACTCATACTTCCCGGGGCCTTCACCTATGTCGAGGGTGGACACCGCGGCCCTTCGCCCGCACCCACTCCGCTCTAAGCGTCCCCTCAGCAGAGCTCACGTACGCTTGCCCGCGTGATGCACTCCCTCGGCCCGAGCTTCATGGACCCCACCTACCTCCTCGACCAATTCGGGGGAGCCTTCTTCGTCATTGCACTGCTGATCGTCTTCATCGAGTGCGGCGTGCTCTTCCCGATCCTGCCGGGCGACTCGCTGCTGTTTGCGATCGGCCTCTTCAGCTCGAGCGCGAAGTATGCCTTCCATGTACCGCTCTACGTCTCGGTGCCACTGCTGATGATCGTTGCCTTCGCCGGCAACGTCACCGGTTATGAGATCGGCCGCGCGGTCGGCAAGCCGATCTACGAGCGCGACGGACGGATCCTCCGGAAGGAGTACTTCGAGAAGACGAACGCCTTCTTCGACAAGCACGGCAACAAGGCGCTGGTCATCGGGCGTTTCGTGCCGATCGTACGAACCTTCATCACCCTGGTCGCGGGCGCCGGCCGGATGGACCGCAAGCGCTTCTTCACCTGGAGCGCCGTCGGAGCCGTCCTGTGGGTCGCGATCGTCGTCGGCGCGGGAGTCGTGTTGGGCAAGACCTTCCCGGGCCTCGGCGACAAGATCGACGTCGCGATCATGTTCGTCGTGATCCTCTCGGTGATCCCGATGGCCTACGAATACCTCAAGCACCGTCGCCAGAAGTCGGCTGCAGCGACCGCCGGCGAGTAACTCTTTCGCCACTTGCGCGCGCGAGCACCCGCGGCGCGGCGACAAGCACGACTACGAAGGCAGCGGCACCGGCCACCACGAAGGTCGGGCGCGCCCCGACGGCCGCGCCGATCCCGCCGACCACCACGAGCGAGACGATGCTCGCAGCCTGCAGGACTCCGTTCACCGCAGAACTCACCCGCCCTCGGAACTCCTCGGGCGTGCGCAGGATGAACAATGCGCCGAAGCACGAGCTCATGACCGCGGCCGCCAGTCCGATGCCGAGCACCATCACCAGGAACAACCAGAACCACGGCGTCATACCGCAGATCACAACACAGACCGCAAGCATCAGGAAGCTCCCGAGAACTGCCCGCACGCGACCGTCGTCGGACGCGATCCGCCCCGCGAGCACCGCACCCGGTATGGCGCCCGCGACCATCACCAGGTCGGCGAAGCCGTACCACTGAGCCGACATCCCGAGGTCGTCGCGCACGAGAAAGACCTCGACAACGTTGGTACCCACCAGGATTCCGACGAACGGAATCGAGGCGACGAACAGCGGCCAGACGATGTGATCCGCGCGGAGCACCCGCAGCCCGTCTCGCCAGTCGGCGTGGGTGAGCGACTGGACCAGCGCACCACCCCGCCGAGTCCGCACCGTGTATGCCGCCACTGCCAGCGCCGCAAACGTCGCCGCATCGACGAGGACGGCGAGTCGCATTCCGGCGACGCCATACGCAAGGCCGCCGAGAGCTGCGCCGACCGGTACCAGCGTTTGAGCAAGCCCTTGGTTCAGCGCAACGAGGCGACCGACCTCGTCCTCGCCGACAAGACGCGGCGTCAGACCCGACCAGGTCGGCGAGATCACCGCCTGCGCGGTCTGCAACACCGCCACGAGTAGATAGATCGCGAACAACGAGGGATCGGTCGCCAGCACGACACACGCGATCGACTGGACCACCAACGCACTCACGAGGATCATCCGCGAATCGTGCGAGTCGGCGATCCGCCCGGCCACCCCGATCAACGCCACCAGCGGCATCGCCTCAATCACCATCAGCCCGGTGACCGCGAGCGCGCCATACCCGCCGTCGTGCAGGTGGAGCAACAGGACGACGGTCAGCATCCCGTCGCCGATCAGCGACAGCGCTCGACCCGGAACGACGATTCGTACATCGCGGTGCCGCCATACAGATTCGTGAAGCTGTCCTTTCATAGATATGAAGCTACTGCTTCATATCCACCAGCGCCACCACCGGCTGCGGTCTTTCGCCATCGTCGGCCTGCAGATGGTGCGGTCCGCTCTGCGCACGATTGGCAGGGCCGGGAGTACCGCCGGAACCGCGCCGGGCCACCGGCCTGCAAGAGGTGCGGCATGGCGCACCTCTTGCTGGCCCCAAACCACAGTGGCCCCGGCCAACCACTCCGGGCCTTCACACCGTGCGCGATCACACCCGCACCATCTGCAGGACCCGGGCACACGAACACCACTCCGCCGCGCGTCCACTGCTACCCCTCACCACCACTCCGCCGCGCCACTACTAACGCGCACCAAAGCGGCCCGACCCTTCATCCGGAAGGTCGGACCGCTTCAGCCCGCGAGTGCGGATACCGCAGCGTTATCAGTGCATCGCGACGGGAGCCGGCGGCTGCGGTTGGTTGTGGACGTCGCCCTTGCCCGGGCCGCCGCGCATCCGGGCGTACGCCTGGGCGTAGCGGGATCCGGCGAAGAGAAGCACCAGTCCGACGACGATGAACGCCGCCGCCCGCGTCGCCCCGCCGAGCGTCGACAGGTCGAAGAGGAACAACTTGGCGATGCCACAGCCGGTGAGCAACAGCCCGGCGCCCAACGCTGCGGCGCCATACCGCGGAAGGTGAATGCCGAGGCCCATCAGGAACATCGCGACCGACACCCACAGGACCGTCACGCCCAGGTGGGCGGTGTGGAAGCCGGCCGTCCCGGCGACCGAGGAACCGAACGAGACGGACGCGGCCGTTGCGCCATACAACCCGACGACACCGGCGCCCGTCGCGGCGATAGTAGGTCGCACCCGCAGTGCCGACCCCATCAGCGCCTGGGCCGCGAGCACCGCCCAGGCCCCGAGCAGGATGCCGCCGACCATCGTGGCGAAGGACAAGTCGGCGTCGGCGCGACCGGAGAAGGAGAGCGCCGCCGGGTTGGCGAAGCAGGTGTATGCCGCACCGCCGACGACACCGAAGGCCAGCCCGAAGACGGTGGTGACGATCGACTTCGAGGAGGTCGCGATGGCGGTGACCAGCAGGCCGGGCAGCAGCACCAGGACGGGCAACCAGGAGCCGTGTGTGAAGACGAACGCGGACTCGATGGCGAGGCAGCCCGCGACACCGCCGAGGGCGATCCGGCGAACAGTGCCCAGTTGCGGGACAGCGAACGCGACCGCGGCCAGCGCCGCAGCGGCAGCACCGCCGGTCAGGATCGCGACGGGACGGTCGAGATGGTTGAGCTGCGCGGCGATCGGCAGCATGGCCGTCACGAAAGTGGCGGTGTGCAGTTCGTCGTCCTTGCCGATCGAGACGACCAATGACAGGACACCGAGCGCGGCGATGGTGAGTGCCGCGGGCAGGGACGAGACCGTGTGGAAGTCGGTGATGTAGACCAGCGCCACACCGGCCGCAGGGAGGGTCCGGACGAAACCGAGGTAGCACCAGCCGCGCAGTCGTTCGGGCCAGATGCCGGCAGCCTGCAGGATCACCAGGAACCACACGAGTCCGATGGTCACGCCATCGGTGAGCACCGGCGCGAGCGCCGCAACAGCAACGGTGACCGCGACGGCGAGCAGTTCGGAACGCCAGCGGACGGCGAGTGCGCCGGCCGCACCGGCGATGGCACCGGCGAGCGCAAGGCCTCCGAGCGCCGGGATCCATTCGTAGAAGCTGGTCATGGCGACCGTGACGATGAACAGGCCCGCGATGCCGGTGCCGGCGAGCGCGGTGCCGCCGATGCTGCCGCCCGGTCGTCCGTGCACCCGCAGCGCCGCAGCGATGAGCGCGACCGACAGCGCAGCGCCGCCGCCGACCCGTACTTGCGGGTTGAGCAGGCCGGCGCGAGCCGCGATCACCAGCAGCATGACGACGCCGATGAGTGTGATGGCGCCACCAGCGAGGACGAGCAGCTTGCTGACGACTCCTCGCGCTGCCACCACGGTGCCTTGCGCGGCTTCATCACCGGCGGTCGCACGGGGTATGGCGGCAGACCGGGTCCCGCGCCACCCTGTTGGTAGGGGGACGCGGGACCGGCGAACGGGTTGGCGGGCGCGGGGCCCGGCCGACCGGGGAACTGGTTGGCCAGGGGCATGCCCGGCCCATTGGGACCTGGATTCTGCGGTGTCGTATTCATGCCCTCAAGGCTGGCTTCGCCAAGGCTGGCAGGCTTGAGTACGACTACTCAGCGGACCTGGGGATTGTCGGAAACGGACGGGCTGTGGCCATCACCCGGTTCGACCCAAGTGGACGAGCGCTCAGTCGAGTTCGTGCTCGATCGCGTATCGCGTGAGTTCGATCCGGTTGGACAACTGCAACTTGCGCAACGTGGCCTGCACGTGGTTCTCGACCGTGCGGTGGCTGACATCCAGGCGACGTCCAATCTGCTTGGCGCTCAAGCCTTTTGCGACCAGTCGAAGCACTTCGAGCTCGCGCGGCGTGAGGCCGGGCGTCGGCTCCGCGCCAGCAGGCGTGGGCTCGCTCGCCATACGCCGGTATTCGCCGAGTACGAGGCCCGCGAGTCCGGGCGTGAAGACTGCCTGCCCGTCGGCCGTGGCGTTGACCGCTTCGAGCAATTCGGCCGCGGATGCGCTTTTGACGAGATAGCCGCAGGCGCCGGCCTTGACCGCCTGCAGCACGTCATCGCGTTCGGAGGACGCCGACCAGCACGAGCACGTTGGCCTGCGGCGCCACTTCGAGCACGCGAGCGGTCGCCTCGGCGCCGTTGCCGTCGGGCAGTTGCATGTCCATCAGCACGACCTGCGGCTGGGTCGCCCGTGCCCGCGTCGCCGCGGAGGCCACGCTGTCAGCGGTCGCGACGACCGTGAAGCCGGAGCCCTCCAGGTCGCGGCTCACGCCGTCCCGCCACATCGGATGGTCATCGACGACCATCACCGTCGTTCGCTGCGTCTCAGTCACGGGTCTCATCCTGCCGTCTCAGTTGCGGGGAACATGCAGCTCCCACTCGGTGCCGATGTCCGGCCCGGTCTCCAGCAATGCTTCGCCGCCGAGCTCGTTCATCCGTCCGCGGATCGACTTGCTGACTCCCATGCGGCCCTCTTCCAACGCGGCTTCGAGCCGCCCCTCGGGTATGCCGGGCCCGTCGTCGCGGACCGTGAGGACGACCTCGTCGCCCAGGTCCTCCAACAGCAGGAAGGCCCGGGCGTCGGCACCCGCGTGCCGATCGACGTTGTCCAGGATGGTGCGGACCACGGCCACCAACTCGGTCACCGCGGCGCTCGACAGATAGACCGGCTCGGCCGGACCCGAGAACGCGGCCGACGCCGGCAGCACCGCCTGCAGGCGGCTGCGCAGTTCGGTCGATTCGTCGATGCCGGGTATCGCGGCCTGCTCACTGATCAGCATGCGCAGGGCCTCCTCCTGCTCGCCGGCGAGGCGGCCCAGCTCCTCGGCGTCACCGCCGAGATCCGCACCGCGGCGCCGCATCAGGGCCAGCACCTGCAGCGCGCCGTCGTGCACTTCCCGGGCCAGCCGCTCGCGTTCCTTCGTCGCGGCCTGCATCCGGACCGCCGCCGACAGTTCTTGCTGAGCGCGCGACACGATGCGTGCGCCGATCCCGAGAGTCACCCCGACGGTGAGCAGGATCGGAGTGGTGGCATCGGTGACGAAGTTGTGCATCTGCTGCTCGATGCCGAGGCTGAGCAACGAGAAGCCGACACCTGCCGCACCACCGGCTATCGGGCCCCACAGCAGGGCGACCGACACGACGGCATTGGTGATCCAGAACGTCGACGGCAGGCTCTGATGATGGTGGAAGTATTCCGGTCGCACGACCCACACCGTCGAGGCGATCAGCAGCACCGTGATGACAAGCTCCACGATCACCATGGGCGGTCGCGGCAGCAGTTCGAACGCATAAACCAGCCCGCTCACGCCGGACCAGATGACCAGCAGGGCGATCAGCAGCCAGCTGATCAGCGGATGGCTGTATGCCGCGACGCCTGAGCCGGGCGGCGCCTGCGCCCGCACCGACACGATCTGCGCCCCGATCGCGTAGGCGACCGACGCGAACCGGAAGACCTGCGCCCCGCGCCAGAAAGGCAGCGTGGCGTCGGCGTCGATCTGCACCACCACGCGTTCCACGTGCTCGACCGTAGAACACGCAGCTCTCCGGTGCGGCACGATGACGGTATGACGGAGCGACGCACCCTCACCCTGACCGACCCGCGGGCCATCCGCGTGCTGGCCCACGAGGTGCGCCAGCAGTTGTTGGACGAGCTCGGCGGCGGCGAGGTACTCACCGCGACCGAGGCCGCCCGACGTTGTGGGATCACGCCGTCCGCGATGAGCTACCACCTGCGCGCCATGCAGCGCTGGGGCATCGTTGAGCGAGTAGACAGCCAGGACGGCCGCGAGCGGCCGTGGCGGCTCGCCGCCGAGTCCATCAAGATCAGCGACGCCGCCAGCGCGGGAATCCCTGCGAATGTTGCGAATTCACTCCTCGGAACGTTCATCAAACGGGTCACCCGGACCGTGACCGAGATGATCGAGCGTGACAATCCGGAGGATCATGCGTCGATCACCCAGGTTGGTGGCCTCTACCTCACCGACCAGGAGACCGACGAACTCGACCGGGTGGTCAGTGACGCGCTGTCGGGTTTCGAGGATCGGCACGACCCGCACTCTGCGCCACCCGACGCGCACAAGCGGGACATCTACTGGCTCAACTTGCCCCGGGAGTAGCGCTCGCGCACCAGCTCGGCGAGCCGTGGGTCCGCTCCGATCGGTTCGGAGACGACCACGTCATGACGTCGCAGCCGGTCGTGAAAAGCCCCGTGCCCCAACAGGTATGACGCCACCGCCACTCGCCCGCCGGCGGCATCCAGGGCGTCCTGCACGCCCGGCTCGGCGGCAGACAGGAAGGCGGCCGTGACCGGCCCCGACCGCAACTCCGCCAGCAGTTCGGCCTGCCGCCATACAGCCGCGACCCCCGAGGGCCGAGACGACCCAGCGGCGGCCAGCACCACCGGCCCGTCCGGTATGACGCCCGCCGCCAGCAACCGATCCTGCAGGATCGCGGCAAGGATCGGGTGAGGGCCCAACGGCGGTGTCGCTGTTACCAATTCGGACTGCTCGACGGCGCGAGCGATGTCGACCTCGACGTGGTAACCGGTGGAGAGCAGCGCTGGCACAAGCACGGTCCGGCACTGCTGTCGCACCAGCGAATCGACGATCTCCTCCAGCCTGGGTCGCTGCACGTCGACATACGCATCGACGACGTGCACGTCGGGCAACAACTCCGCGACACGGTCCCGCAACCAGGTGACCGTCGCCTGGCCGGACGGGTTGTCCGTGCCGTGCGCCACGACCACGAGGGCGCGGTCAGGACGCTTCGAGGACGGTGAGTCGATAGCCACGTTTGACGACGGTAGTCACCAGTTGCTTGCCGTGTGCGGCATCCCGCAGTCGTGAGATGGCGACTTCGGCGGCGTGCGCGTCGGTGGAGCTGCCGGGCAGCGCTGCGAGGATGCCGGCGCGCGAAACGACCGCGCCATCTGCCTCGGCGAGCACTCGCAGCACGGCGAGCCCGGACGGCGAAAGTGCGATCACCTCGCCGTCGAGCAGCGCCGCCGCGCTGAGCACGCGTAACTCTCCCGCTGCGGTCCGGACCCGCAGTCCGTGGCGGCCGGCAAGGTGCGCGACCAGGGTGCGCACCAGTGCACCCATCCGGAACCGGTCGGGCACGAGCGGCTCGATGCCCGCAGCGCGCAGCGGCGCCGCAGTGGTGTCGCCCACCGCGGCAGCGAGCACGCCCGCAGGGTCGCTGAGTGCGGCGACCACCTCGGCCAGCAGACCCTCGTCGCGGGCCGCCTGGAGGAACGCCGCGGCGCCGGGTGCGGCGGTGAAGGTCACCGCGTCGCACTCGCGGCTCACGACTGCGTGCACTGCTGCGCGCACAGCATCGGGATCGGGCGCCGGACCCCAGCGATAGACCACCAGGGAGCAGACGTCGGCGCCTGTGTCCTGAAACGCTTCGTCCATCCCGTCGGCTCCGGCGCCGTGGTGCTGCACCGCAATTCGCCGGCCGGCCACTCCTTCGGCAAGCAGGAAGTCACGGATCTCGGCGCTCGTCTCGGACTCGGCGACCCAGTCGGCGCTCAACCCCGCAGCCTGTATGGCGCCCCTCGCCTTCGGCCCGCGCGCGACGAGCCGGGCAGCGCCCAGCAGGTCCAGCAACGGCTCGGCGAGACCGGCGGCATCGGCAGCCTCGACCCAGCCGGTGAAACCCACACCCGTGGTGATGATCACCGTATCGGGTGGCTCATCGATGAGCTCCTTTGTCCTGGATAGTAATTCAGCGTCATCGACGTGCGGCACGACGGAGAGTGTCGGCGCGTGGTCAACGGTCGCGCCACGACGTTCGAGCGCGGCGGCCAGCTCGGCGGAGCGGCGCTGCCCGGTCAGGATCACCCGACACCCGCGCAGTTGCTCACTCGACTGATTCATGTCCGTCCCGTCGGTCGCCGAGCACCCTCGTGACATCGCCGATCACGATCACCGCAGGGTTGCCCAGACCTTCGGTGTCCACCCGGTCCGCGATGCGCTCCAGCGAAGCCGAGACCTGGCGTTGCTCCGTCGTCCAGGCACTCTGCACGACGGTCACCGGGGTGTCCGCCGCCTTGCCGCCGCGGATCAACCCCGCACTGAGCTCACGCAACCGGCGCATCCCCATCAGCACCACGATCGTGTGCTGCCACTCGACGAGCGATGGGACGTCGAGCGCGTCGTGTCCGGAGATGACCAGCACGCCACGGGACACACCACGGTGGGTCACCGGCACGTCACCGGCCGCCGGACCTGCGAACGCCGAGGTGACGCCCGGAACGACCTCGACCGGCACGCCCGCCATACGGCAGGCCAGCACCTCTTCGCCGCCGCGGCCGAGCACGAAGGGGTCGCCACCCTTGAGGCGCACCACGAATTTGCCCTTCTTGGCACGCTGCACCAGCAGTGCGTTGATCTCGTCCTGCGGCACCGGGTGGTGATGCGGTGTCTTGCCGACGTCGACGATCTCGACCTCGGGGCCCAGGTCGCGCAGGAGGCCGAGCGGTGCCAGACGGTCGGCGACCACGACATCCGCCTGCTCGAGCGCGCGCAAGCCGCGCACCGTTATCAGGTCCTCGGCGCCCGGTCCCCCGCCGACCAGCACGACGCGGCCGATCGGCGAGTCGGTCTGCCCAGCCGGATCGTTGTTGCTCATCTCGCCACCTCGGAGTCGATCGGGACGTCTGCGTCTGCTGCCGAGGCGGTCACCACCCGGATGGAGCCGACCTCGACATCATCACCATGTAACCGCACCTCCCAGGTGGCGAGCACGACGAGCCGGTCGCTGAGACACCGGCCGTCGCGCAGGTCGTAGACCTGCTTGAACATCGGCGAGGCGATCGTCGGCACCTCGACACCGTCGACGGTGGTCGATCCAACGATGCCTCGCGCCATGACATTGGCGCCACTGACCGGGTCGCGATGACTCACCGCGAAGAGCGAGTCGTCGCCCAGCCGCACGACTGCGACCTGTGCGCCATCGACCAGCACCGCGACCGCACCGTCCTTCGGCACCGCCGCCAGCGCGCACACCGTCGTCCAGCTCATGTGCGCACCTCGATCCGCGCCCCGCTGACGAACACCGGCCGTCGCTGACCCCGCTCGGTCTCGTAGCGCAGGTCGGGATCGGGCACCTCGGCCGCGTTGACGAACGAGGTGAAGCGGGCCAGTTTGACCGGGTCGTCGAGGACTTCGCTCCACTCGTCGCGGTATGACGCCACATGTCCTTCCATCGCCTCGTCCAGATCGGCGGCGATGCCGAGCCCGTCACGCAGCACCACGTCCTGCAGGTGTTCGATACCGCCGGGCAACGCCTCGAGCCACGCAGCGGTCCGCTGCAGTCGGTCGGCGGTGCGAATGTAGTAGCTGAAGAATCGGTCTATCGCCCGGACCAGCCCCTCGTCGTCAAGGTCCTCGGCGAGCAACGTCGCATGCCGCGGGGTGAAGCCGCCGTTCCCGCCGACATACAGGTTCCAGCCCTTCTCGGTCGCGATCACGCCGGCATCCTTGCTGCGCGCTTCCGCGCACTCCCGCGCGCAGCCGGAGACGCCGAGCTTCAGCTTGTGCGGCGACCGCAGGCCGCGGTAGCGCAGCTCCAACCGGATCGCCATCGCGACGGAGTCCTGCACGCCATACCGACACCAGGAGTTGCCGACGCACGACTTCACGGTCCGCAGCGACTTGCCGTAGGCGTGCCCGCACTCGAAGCCGGCCTCGACGAGCTGCTTCCAGATCAGCGGCAGCTGCTCGATCCGCGCACCGAACATGTCGATCCGCTGTCCACCGGTGATCTTCGTGTAGAGGTCGAATTCCTTTGCGATCCGCCCGATTTCGATCAGACCATCGGGTGTCACTTCGCCGCCTGGGATGCGCGGGACGATCGAGTAGGTCCCGTCCTTCTGCAGGTTGGCCAGCATGTGGTCGTTGGTGTCCTGCAACGTGCCGCGGTCGTCGTCGAGGATGTGTCCGGTGCCGAGACTGGCCAGCACAGACGCTATGACGGGCTTGCAGATGTCACAGCCCCGGCCTCGGCCGTGCCGGGCGATGATGTCGCTGAAGGTGCGCAAACCGGTGACCTGGATCGCGTTGAAGAGTTCGGCACGGGTCAGCTCGAAGTGCTCGCACATGCCCTTCGCGATCGCGACACCGGCTTCTTCGAGCGCACTGTCGGTGATCCGCTTGACCAACGGCAGGCACGACCCGCAGGTGGTCCCGGCGCGGGTGCACTCCTTGACCTCACCCACCGAGCAGCAGCCCTGATCGCTCACCGCGCCACGGATCGTGCCCGCGGTCACGTTGTTGCAGGAGCAGACGATCGCGTCGTGCGGGAGGTCGTCGCTCACCGGCGGGCCATCCGTGGCCGGGACCAGGTAGGCGCTCGGGTCGGTGGTGAGGGCCTGCCCGATCATCGGTCGAAGCGCCGCGTATGACGAGGCGTCTCCGACCAGGATCCCGCCGAGCAGGGTGCGGGCGTCGTCGGAGAGCACCAGCTTCTTGTAAACACCCGCGACCGCGTCCGCGTAGGAGACCTCGAGACAACCGGGCTCGGAGCCGAAGGCATCACCGAACGACGCGACGTCCACACCGAGCAGTTTCAGCTTCGTCGAGGAGTCCGCACCCGGGAAGGTCGCGGCACCACCCAGCAGGCGATCGGCGGCAACCTCGGCCATCGTGTAGCCGGGGGCGACCAGGCCCCAGACACGTCCGTCGATGCACGCGACTTCTCCCACCGCGCTGATCCCCGGGTCGCCGGTCAGGCAGGACCCGTCGACCACGACACCGCCGCGTTCACCGACGGAAAGCCCTGCGCCCCGGGCAAGTTCGTCTCGCGGCCGGACCCCGGTCGCGAAGACGACCACGTCTGCCGGCATCGAGGTGCCGTCCGCGAAGCGCATCCCCTCGACCCGTCCGCGACGAGCGCCGAGGACCTTGGCGGTCGCGGTGCTGGTGCGAACGGTCACCCCGAGGCGCTCGATCAGCCGCCGCAGCACTGCTCCTCCCCCGTCGTCGACCTGCAGCGGCATCAGCCGGGACGCGAACTCCACGACGGTGCTCCCGACCCCCAGCGCCTGCAGTGCTCCGGCCGCCTCGAGACCGAGCAACCCGCCGCCGACCACAACTCCACGTAACGGCCGCTCGTGGTCGCCGCGCAGCGTCTCGACATACCCGCGCAGGTCCGCGACGTCGTCGATCGTGCGATAGACGAAGCAGCCACGCAGGTCACGCCCGTCGACAGGCGGCTTTGCGGCATACGATCCGGTCGCGAGAACGAGGTGGTCGAAGTCGACGTTCTCGCCCCGATCGGTCTGCACGTGCCGAGCAGCACGATCGATCGCGGTGACGGTCGTGCCCTTGCGCAGGGTCACCAGCGGGTCCTGCCAGACCTCGCCGCCGAGTTGCAGGCCTTCGGGGTCGCGGCCGGTGAAGTAGGTCGTCAACGCCACCCGGTCGTATGGCGGACGGGGCTCCTCACCGATGACGGTCACGCGGTACCGGTCCGCACTGTCGCGGGCCCGCAGGGCCTCGACGAAGCGGTAGGCGACCATGCCCGCGCCGGCCACCACCACGTGCTGCCCATCGCTCCTGGAAGTCATCAGGTGATCTCCTTGTCTGTCCCGGAAGACGCTACGAGCGCGATGTTTCCGGGGTCGTTTCGTGAATGTTTCGGCTGTGCAACGTCTTTCGCCGGGCTCACGTCGTCCATCCAGGCGAGGAGGCCGCAGACCACCTCGGTGCAGCCGCCGCAACCGGTGGTTGCCCGGGTCCTCGCGGCCACGTCCGACAGCTCGCGCGAGCCGGCCAGGTGGGCGTCGACGATGTCCTTCTTGGTGACGCCGTTGCAGCGACAGACGGTGGCCCTCGAGGGCATCGTCGTCGGGTCGTCGGTGGCGGGAACAGTGGCGCTCGGCAGTGCGTCGAGCAGCAGCAACGCCGGATCGTCGGGCACCGGGGTCTGCCTCTCGTAGGCCGCCGTGAGGTCGGCCGCGACCCGCTTCGCGCCGACACAGCACGCCGCCACCACTCGCTGCTCGAACACCGAAACCTGTACGTGCCTACGGCCTTCCGGATCGCTGAGCGTGACCGTGCGAGCGTGTGCTGGCGGTTCGGGGCCGTCGCCGATCGTGACGACGTCCACCCCGACGGCCTTGAGCTTCACGACCGCGCTCGTATGGCGGGGCGAGGCGGTGTCTTCGGCCCCGCGTCGACCGACGAGTTCCCGGGCGAGCTGATCCGCCTGTGCCCAACCCGGTGCGAGCAGCCCGGTGCAACCCGACGGCGGCTCGGCGCAGTCGCCGATCGCGGCGACGCGTGGATCAGCAGGGCTGCGCAACGCATCGGTCACGATGATGCCGGTGCGCACCGGAAGCCCTGCCTGGACAGCGATTTCGGTGCGCGCCGCGACGCCGACGCTCGCGACGACGAGGTCACTGGGGATCGCACGGCCGTCGCGAAGCCGGACACCGACGAGTTGGTCACCGTCATACCGCAGCGATTCGAGGTCGGCGTCGGTCAGCACTTCGATGCCGGTATCGGCGAGCGTCGCCCGGGCGACCTTGGCTGCCTCGACGGGCAGTTGCCGGTCCATCACCTGACCGCCACGATGCAGAACGTGGACGCCGGCACCGCGAGCGGATAGCCCACAGGCGATCTCGAGGCCCAGTAGGCCGGCACCGACGACGGTCACCCGTCGCGGGTAGGAGCACGCCGCGAGGAGCTCACGGCAGTCGTCGATGGTGCGGAGCACGCGAACACCCTGCCCGGCCGCATCTGGGAGCGGCAGTCGGGCAGCTGCTCCGGTCGCGAGAACCACTGTGTCGTATGCGAATTCCGATCCGTCATCGCAGGTGACCACGCGCCGCTTCCGGTCCAGGTCGGTCGCGTACGTTCCGCGGAGCACGCGCAGCGTCATACCACTGCTCACGGCGGGGGCGGGCAGGGTGAGCCGGCCGAGATCGGCGCGCCCGGCGATGACTTCGCTGAGCAGCAAGCGGTTGTAGGGCCGATGTGGCTCGGCACCGATCACGGTGACGTCGAGCAGCGGCGCTGAGCGGTCGGCGGTGAGCCGGCCCAGCTCGTCCAGCAGCCGGGCAGCAACCATGCCGTGTCCGACGACGACGATGCGGGTCCTCACGACACCACCTCGCGACTCACGCTGACTGCGCAGACCTTGAATTCCGGCATGCCCGAGACAGGATCGGTCGCCGGGTTGGTCACCGCGTTGGCAGCGCCCGCACCCGGGAAGTGGAACGGCATGAAAACCGTGTCGCGCCGGATGTCCCCGGACAGCCGCGCTGCTCCGCACGCACTGCCCCGGGTCGAGGTGACCCGCACGGAGTCGCCCTCCTCGATGCCGAGACGGGCCGCGAGCACCGGGTGCAGTTGAACGAACGGACGCGGCTCGCCACGCATGAGCTCGGTCACGCGTCGGGTTTGCGCGCCGGATTGGTAGTGCTGCAGGACCCGGCCGGTTATCAGGTAGATCGGCGCGTCCGGTCGCACGTCGTCGTCAACCGGTGCGACATCGACGACGATCATCCGAGCCCGACCGTCCGCCGTGGCGAAACGGTCCAGGAAGAGCCGCGGCGTGCCCGGGTGAGCAGGCTCCGGGCACGGCCAGTACAACTCCTCGCCGGTATCGAGCCGGGCCTGGTCCACGCCGGCATAGTCGGCGACGCCACCGCTGCTGGCCAGCGCCAGCTCCTGCAGCACGTCACTCGGGTCGGACGCGAAAGTCACTGGTGCATCGAGTAATTGCGCCAGCTCACGCCAGATGCGCAGCTCGTCGCGCACTCCGCCCGGCGGCTGTATGACGCGTCGGCGACGCAGCACCCGGCCGTCCAGCGAGGTCATGGTGCCGTCTTCCTCTGCCCACTGCGGCACGGGCAGCACGACGTCGGCAAGGCGCACGGTCTCCGACGGGACGAAGTCGGCGACGACCAGCAGGTCCAGCTGCGCCAGCTTCTCGCGCACCCGGTCCGAATCCGGAGCGCTGACTACGGGATTCGCGCCGTGGACGAAGAGCACCCGTGGCCCGCCCGGGCGGCCGATGGCGTCCAACAGCTGCACGGCCGGCAGGCCTGGGCCGGGGATGCTGTCCTCGGGAACTCCCCAGACACCGGCGACATGCCGGCGTGCTGCGGGGTCGGTGATCGATCGGTAGCCGGGCAACTGATCGGCCTTCTGACCGTGCTCCCGACCACCCTGACCGTTGCCCTGACCGGTGATGCAGCCGTAACCGGAGCCGGCCCGGCCGGGTAGACCGAGTGCCAGCGCCAGGTTGATCGCTGCTGTCACTGTGTCGGTGCCATGTGCGTGTTGCTCCGCCCCGCGACCGGTCAACACGTAGGCACCGCTGCCGCCACCGCTGGGGCTCGCGGCGGCGAGAAGGTTTGCGGCACCTCGCAATTCGTCGACCGGCACACCACTGACGCGCTCGACCCGCTCCGGCCACCAGACGGTTGCCGCGTCCCTCACCGCTTCCCAGCCGGTGGCCCGGGCTGCCAGGTAGTCGTCGTCGGTCTGCCCGCCGACGACCACCAGGTGCAACAGGCCGAGCAGTACCGCGATGTCGGTCCCCGGCACCGGCTGCAGATGTATGCCGCCGCCCGACTCGGTGAGGGCAGCGGTCGCCGTGCGGCGCGGATCGACCACGATCAGGCCACCACGACTGCGCACCCCGGAGAGGTGCTGCACGGAAGGAGGCATGGTCTCACTGAGGTTGCTGCCGACCAGCAGAACGGCGCCGGCGCCGGCCAGGTCGGTCAGCGGGAACGGCAACCCGCGGTCCAGGCCGAAGGCGCGGTTACCGGCGGCGGCAGCGGACGACATACAGAAACGGCCGTTGTAGTCGATGCGCGAGGTGCCCAGCGCGACTCGAGCGAATTTGCCCACTGTGTAGGCCTTTTCGTTCGTCAGACCGCCTCCGCCGAACACCGCGACCGCGTCTGGACCGGCAGCTGCTTGTGCGCTGCGAACCGCCGCGACGATCCGTGAATACGCCTCTTCCCAGGTCGCTGCGACGAGATCGCCGCGGTCGTCACGGACCAAGGGTGTCGTGATGCGGTCCGGTGTCCGGAGCAGCTCCGCTGCCGTCCAGCCCTTCTGGCAGAGGCCGCCACGATTGGTCGGGAAGTCGCGCGGCTCGAGCGTGACGTCGCCGGATTCCGTTGTCCCCATGCGGATTCCGCACTGCAGAGCGCAATAGGGACAGCGGGTGTCGACTTTCGTCATACAGTCACCCCGCCGGGACGCCGGCGACCGTAGACGGCCCACGTCACGGCGGCCATCAGCACGTAGCAGGCCAGGATGCACCACAGGGCGGGGACAATCGTGCCGGTCGGATGCGCCGCGCCCTTGGTCATCGATTTCGACAGGGCAAACACCTGCGGGATCACGAAGCCGCCATACGCCCCGATCGCGCCAACGATGCCGATGGCACCAGCGGCGACTTTCCGAGCGGTCGCCCGTGAGGCCGGAGACTCACCGCCGACAGTCGCCGCGAAGACGGCGGGGATCATCCGATAGATCGAGCCGTTGCCAATGCCGGTGAAGAGAAACATCCACAGGAACGCCGCCATGAACCAGCCGAAGTTCTTGTCCTGCAAGGCAATCGCGACACCTGCGGCGCCGAGCGCCATGGCGCCGAAGCTCAACACGGTCACCCGCCAGCCACCGACACGGTCGGCGATGATGCCGCCCAACGGTCGCGCCATCGACCCTACGAAAGCGCCGAGGAAGGCGAGCGTCATACCGGCGCCCAGCAGCACGTACGTCCCGCGGCCCGGGAACGAGTCGTTCAGCAGCTTGGGGAAGACACCGGCGAAACCGATGAACGACCCGAACGTGCCGAAGTAGACGAACGACAGGATCCAGGTGTGGGCCGATCGGGTTGCGACTGCGTAGGTTCCGGGCTCCGATCGCGCTTCGGTGAGATTGTCCATACGCAGCCACGCGCCGACCGCCGCCAGCAGAACCAACGGCACGAAGACCCAGCCGACCACCGGCAGATTGGGCCGTGCAGTCCCGAAACCGGCACCCACCGTGACAATGATCGGCGCGGCGAACTGCACCGCGGCAGTGCCGAGATTCCCTCCGGCCGCGTTGATCCCGAGTGCCTTGCCCTTCTCCGAATCGCGGTAGAAGAACGAGATGTTGGTCATCGAGGACGCGAAGTTGCCGCCGCCTAAGCCGGCGAGCGCCGCCATCGCGAGTAGGACCGGGAAGCCTGCGTGCTGCCCGATGGCGACGGCGAGGCCGACTGTGGGCAGCAGGAGCAGCAGTGCGGAGACCACCGTCCAGTTGCGACCGCCCAGCCGAGGGACCATGAAGGAGTATGGAATTCGCAGGGTGGCACCGACCAGAGTCGGAATCGAGATGAGCCAGAACTGCTGGGAGTCTGAGATCGCCGCAGCGCCGGTGTAGCCGTACTTGGGTAGCAACGGCACCACGATGCTCCAGATGGCGAAGACACCGAACCCGAGGAACTCGGCATACACCGAGAAGCCGAGGTTGCGTCGCGCGGTCGCCCGGCCGAACTCCGCCCACTGCGAAGGGTTTTCGGGATCCCACCCGGAGATCCACCGCCCCTTGCCGACCACCGGCCGACCTGTGGCCGCAGCCTCTTGTCCTTCGACCGCACGATCTGTCGCGAGCGCCATCTCCACCTCCGTGTGCCAAGTCCCCGGGTGGGGCTATGGCACACGAACGTAGGTACGGGATGTTTCGCCGAGCGGTGCTGCCGTGTTACCTGCTCGTCACGGCTAGCTCACCGGACTGTGGACAACGATGAGAGGTTCGAGGCAACTCCGCGCCATCGCGCAGGAAGCGACGGAGTCAGGCGAGTCCGAGGTCTTCCAGGCCGTATGCCGTGAGATAGGCCACACCGTCGCCCTCGATCCGCTCACGCGCACCGGTCGACCGGTCGGCGATGACCGCGACCGCGACGACTTCGGCGCCGGCCTCACGCACGGCCGCGACCGCTTCGAGCGCGGAAGCACCTGTCGTGGAGGTGTCTTCGACCACGACGACGCGGCGGCCCTTGATGGACGGTCCCTCGATGCGCTGCTGCAGGCCGTGAGCCTTGCCCGCCTTACGTACGACGAACGCGTCGAGCGCGCGGCCTTGCGCGGCCGCGGCGTGCAACATCGCGGTGGCCACCGGGTCGGCTCCCATGGTGAGGCCACCGACCGCGTCATACGTGAGGTCAGCGGTGAGCTCGAGCATCACCTGACCGACCAGCGGGGCGGCGGCACCGCTGAGCGTGATGCGGCGCAGGTCGACGTAGTAGTCGGCCTCCTTGCCCGACGACAGGGTGACCTTGCCGCGAACGATCGCCTCGGCCTTGATGTGCTCCAACAATTCCTGCTTGGACACGGAGAACTCCTCGCTCAGGGAAATCGGATCGGGTTTCGGTGTCACTGCGGCCGGTGCCTGCGGCTGAGCTTGCCCATCCGGACGATCGGACGCGGCAGCACCCGCAACGCGGTCGCCGCCACTTTGTACTGCGGGCTCGGGATGGAGATGACCTTCCCGCGGTCGACATCGTCCAGACATTCCTTGACCAGCGAATCTGCCTGCAACCACATAAAGCCGGGGAGACCACCGTTTCCCTTGATGCCCGCCCGCTCGTGGAACTCGGTATGGGTGAAGCCCGGGCACAAGGCGGTTGCCGTCACACCACTGCCGCGCAGCTCGCTCGCCAGACCCTCGGTGAAGACCGTCACGTAGGACTTGGCGGCCGAGTAGGTGCCCGAGGCCATGAACCCGGCGACGGACGAGACATTGATGATCGCGCCGTATCCCCGATCGCGCATCGCCAGCGCAGCGGCGTGGGAGAGGACGTTCACGGCCCGCACGAGGACGGTGAGCATGTCCTCTTCATCACGAATCTCGTTACGCAGGAACGGCTTCTTCAACCCGTAACCGGCGTTGTTGACCAGCAGGTCGACCGGTCGCGACGCATCTGAGAGGCGGTCCGCGACCAGTTGGATGTCGAGGCGGTCGCTGAGGTCGGCGGGCAACACCTCGACCGACACCGAGTAGCGGTCCTCCAGCTGAGCCTTCAGTTGCTGCAGGCGCTCCTTGTTGCGCGCCACAACGATGAGGTCGTGGCCACGTTGGGCCAGCTGGGTCGCGAAGGTCTTACCGATGCCGGCGCTCGCGCCGGTGACAAGTGCGGTGGCCATGGACGAGGAGTCTAGGTGGACACCTGGTCGTCGAATTTCTCGCGGTGCGCGATGACCGCCGCGATGTGCCGCTCGGACCAGTCGCGGATGACGTCCAGCGGCTCCTGCAGCGACCGGCCGAGCTCGGTGAGCTCGTAGTCCACCCGCGGCGGGATCGTCGGGTATGCCGTGCGAGTGACCAGCCCGTCCCGGGCCAGCGCGCGCAAGGTCGCGGTGAGCACCTTGCCGGAGACGCCACCCACGCGATCCCGGAGAACCGTGAATCGCATCGGGCCGTCAGCCAGCGCGCCGATGACCAGGACGGTCCACTTGTCGCCGACCCGGTCCAACAGGACCCGGGTCGGGCATTCCGGGTCGTAGCCGTCGCCGATCCAGTCGGCTGGTGCAGACGTCATACGCACTCATCCCTCACGGTGGCCGAGGAGCGAGGGACGAGCGTCTCGAGGTCCCGCGGCTCCAGCTGTCTCCAGTTACCTTGAGGTATCAGGTTACCAAAGGTTACTGTCGGTGACGAACACCGAACGAGACACCAGGAGCAGACATGAAAATCGCAGTCATCGGCGCCAGCGGCATGGTCGGATCGCGCGTGGTATCGGAGTTGGCCGGCCGCGGTCACGACGTCACCGCCGTCACCCGTTCCGGCGCTGAGGTCGCCGGCGCGAAGACGAGCATGGCGGGAAACCTCGGCGATGCCGACTTCATCAGCAAGCTCGCCGCCGACCACGAAGTGCTCTTCTCCGCCACCGGCCCGAGCCGCACCGGCGAGGACCACCAGCTCTGGCTGGACGCGCTGCAGACCGCCGAAGCGAACGCCGGCGACTCCCGCCTCTTCGTCGTCGGCGGCGCCGGGTCGCTGCTGGTCGACGGCACCCGACTGGTCGACCAGCCCGACTTCCCGGAGGCCTACAAGGCCGAGTCGCTCAGCGCCGCTCAGGCGTTGGAGACGATCCGTCAGGCGCCCGAGTCGCTCGACTGGGTCTTCCTGTCCCCGGCACCGGAGATCGCCCCCGGCGAGCGGACCGGCACCTACCGCACCGCGGACGACACACCCGTCGGCGACAACATCTCCGCGGAAGACTTCGCGGTGGCCGTCGCCGACGAGATCGAGCAACCCAAGCATCGCCGGGCGCGGTTCACCGTCGCCAATTGAGCCGATCCCTCGTACTCGCCCCTTCGCCGACAGGCTCAGAAACATCTCGAGGGGCTCACTAAAATCACACCGGAACGGCCGTTTTTCTGAGCCTGTCGACGCTTTGGTGAGCCTCTCGACGATGGGGGCCTGGGCGGCGCGACAGCGGCGCGCAACGGAACCGTAGATTGGTCGGGTGCGTATTGCGACCTGGAACGTCAACTCCATACGCTCCCGTATCGACCGCGTCGTCGACGTGCTCGAACGCCACGACCTGGACGTGCTGCTGCTCCAGGAGACCAAGTGCCGCGACGACCAGTTCCCGACGATGCCGCTGGCGGCTGCCGGCTACGAGGTCGCGATGCACGGTCTCAACCAGTGGAACGGCGTCGCGATCGTCTCCCGGGTCGGGCTGGAGGACGTGAGCGTCGGATTCCCCGGTATGCCGGCGTTCGGCGAACCGCCGGTCGAGGAGGCCCGCGCGCTCGGTGCGACCTGCGGTGGAGTCCGGGTCTGGTCGCTGTATGTGCCGAACGGCCGCGAGGTGGGGCACCCGCACTACACCTACAAACTCGACTGGCTGGCCCGGCTGCGTGACAACGCGGCCGGCTGGCTGGCCGAGGACCCCCACGCCCAGATCCTGCTGGCCGGGGACTGGAACATCGCGCCGGTGGACGAAGACGTCTGGGACATCGCCTTCTTCGAGGGCAAGACCCACGTGACCGACCCCGAGCGGGCGGCCTTCCGTGCGGTCGTCGACGCCGGGTATGCCGACGTGGTCCGGCCGTTCACTCCCGGACCGGGCGCATACACCTACTGGGACTACACGCAATTGCGCTTCCCCAAGAAGCAGGGCATGCGCATCGACTTCGCACTGGCCTCCCCGCCCTGGCCGATCGGGTCACCGACGCATCGATCGACCGCGAAGAACGCAAGGGGAAGGGCGCCTCCGACCACGCCCCGGTGATCGTCACGCTCAGCGACTGACGGCATGGGTTCCCTCTGTCGGGACCGGGGCCTAGAGTGACCGGTAGGCAGCCGAAACTGGGGGAAACGCATGAGTCAGCACGACGGTCCGTCCGACGACGCGACGCAGCCGGTCCGGTTGCGGAAGGACGCCCAACCCGAGCACACCGAGCGCATTCCGACCACACCGGAGACCGAGCGTTTCCAGCGGCCACCGGAGCAGAGCTTCTACAACACGCCGCCTGGGCACTACGGGTCGCCGCCACCGGCACCAGCTCCGGTCCAGCAGCAGCAACCGCTGCCGCCGCAGGGTCCGCCAGGACCCCAGTACCCGATGCAGCCCTACGCACCTGTGCCGATGGGTGGGCCTCCGGCATACAACTCGGTGGTGATGACCGGGCGGCCGGGGCCGTCCGGCGTCGTCGTCGCGATCGCCTGGATTCTGGCGGTCTGCACCTTCTTCTACCTGCTGCCGTGGGCGATCGCCGCGACCCGCAACAAGTCCAACCAGGGCGGCATCTTCCTCGTCAACTTCTTCCTGGGCTGGTCGTTCGTCGGCTGGGTCATCGCGCTCGTGATGGCCTGCGGCACCGACCAACAGACCAATGTCGTGGTCGTCAACCAGTCGTCGCAGCAGCATTACTACCGCTGATCAGGACACACGCGGCGTTGCCCCAAGGCTGTGCCGACACGCCGAAGTAGCCTCGTCCGCATGAGTGTTCGCGTCGATCACGACCTGGTCATCGTCGGCTCCGGATTCTCCGGCATCGGTATGGCGATCGCGGCGAAGAACCGTGGCCGCGATTTCATCGTGCTGGAGAAGTCCGACGAGATCGGCGGCACCTGGCGCGACAACCGCTACCCCGGCTGCGAATGCGACGTGCCCAGCCACCTCTACTCGTTCTCGTTCGAGTTGAACCCCTACTGGTCCAAGGCCTACGCGACCGCCGACGAGATCCAGGACTACCTGCTCTACTGCGTCGAGAAATACAGCCTGCGCGAGCACATCCGCTTCGGCACCAGCGTCGAGCGGATGACGTATGACGAAGGCCTCGCCGCCTGGCACCTGACCGTCTCGACCGGCACCGGAGAGGTCCGCCAGTTGGTCGCCGGAGCAGTCGCGCTCGGGGTTGGCGCACTGCATGAGCCGGTGATCCCGCAGCTCCCCGGCCTCGAGTCCTTCCGCGGCGAATTGCTGCACACAGCGGCGTGGGACCCGGGCACGACCGTCGTCGGTAAGCGCGTCGGTGTCGTCGGCACCGGCTGCAGCGGGGTTCAGATCATCCCGCCGCTTGCCGAGGACGCCCGCCACCTCACGGTGTTCCAGCGCACGCCGGCCTGGGTGTTGCCGAAGGTCGACCCGGCATACCCGGACTGGCTGATCGACCAGTACGAAAAGCGCCCTTGGCTGATGAAGGCGCACCGGACGAAACTACGCGCAGCGGGCGACGTGCGGGTCGGTGCTTTCACCAAGCAGCCCGCCGCGCTGAAGGCAGCCTCGAAAGCCGCTGTGGCACATATGCGTTCGGCGATCAAAGACCCGCAACTGCGCGCGAAGCTGACGCCCGACTACACGATGGGCTGCAAGCGGGCGACGATGTCCAACAGCTACTACCCTGCGCTCGCCGCGGACAACGTGACTGTTGAGACGTCACCGATCAAGCAGGTCGACGCCGGCGGAGTGACGGCCGCTGACGGCACCGTCCATGAGCTCGACCTGCTGGTCTTCGCCACCGGCTTTGACGTCACCGGCTCCTACCGGCACCTGAACATCACCGGTCTGGGCGGGCACACGCTGGACACCGACTGGGCTGATGACATCCGGACCTATTACGGCGTCACCGCGCCCGGTTACCCGAACCTCTTCTTCCTGCTCGGACCCAATACCGTGCTCGGGCACACCTCGGTCGTGCTGATGATCGAGGCGCAGATCGGCCTGATCAGCAAGCTGCTCGACGAGCGCGACGAACGCGGCGCGACAGCGGTGCAGGTGCGCCCGCAGATCGTGCCGGCTCACATGAAGCGGCTGGACGAGCGCAGCGCAAAGTCGGTCTGGGAGTCCGGCGGCTGCACCAGCTGGTACCTCGACGACGAAGGCCGCAACCGCATGCTGTGGCCGGGCAGTGTCGGCGAATACGAGCGCAAACTGTCCCGACCGGAGTTGGTCGACTACGAATTCACCGGGTCAGTGTCGTGATCGGCGGCTGCATCGGGCACGCCGGCTACCCGCGTGCCGAGCAATAACGCCACCGCAGCGGCGAGCAGTGCGACCACCGCAGCACCGAGGAAGACGGTCTGCACCTGCAGGATGCCGGCATCGGTCACCTGGGCCTTGGTGGGGTTGGGCAACGACTGCACCCGCCCGTAGAAGCGATGCAGCCCGATCGCGGTCAGCAGCGCGAGCCCGACGACCATGCCGATCATCCGGGCCACCACGAGCAGTGACGAGGCCACGCCGTGCGCGGTCTGCGGGGCGTCGTGCAGCGCCGCGTCGTTGACCGGCGCGATCGCCAGCCCGACACCAAGACCGGCCAACGCCAGCATGACGGTGGGCAGCGGCCACGAGTCGAGGGCGTTGCCCTCCCAGGTGGACATCTGCAGCAGGGCCAGCCCGGTCACCAGCAGCCCCGGGGCAGCCACCACCGCGGGGCCGAACCGGCGCAGCAACCACCCGCCAGCCAGCGCACCGACCGGCACCGCGACGAGGAAGCGCAGCAACACCAGCGCCGCAGTGGTCTGTGAGTCGGTGATCGTGAGCCTGGCCAGCACGGGTATGTCGACGACGATCGCGACGATGGCCGTGCCGACACATCCCGAGACGACCAGGGCCGGCCGGACCCGCCCCACCACAACGCCCTTGGCAATCAACGGGTTTCGGGCAGCGCGGTGGCGCCATACATAAAGAGCGGCCGCGGCCACAGCGAGCGGCAACAGCCACCAGCCGAGCGGGCCGACGACCTGTTTTTCGGGGTTGGACGCCGCGAAGGTCAGCACCAGTGCGCCGAGCGCCACGGCGATCAACAGCGCGCCGATGACGTCGACGTTGCGCGCGATCGGCCCCCAGTAACGCACCGAGAGCGCAAGAAGAACAGCGAGCGCGATGAGCCCCCACACGCCGATCGGTGTCATCAGGTGGGCGGTGTGATTGCCATACGGGACGAACGGGCCGCCCCATTTGATCGAGGTGGTGAGCGAGTCGGGTGCCCACAGGGCCAGCCCGAGCATCACGACCGCGGCAAGCGCCGCGACGCCGGTGAGCACGTGCCACCACGACGGCAGCGGTGCTCCGACACGTTCACGTGTGCCGCGCTCACCACACGCCACGATGCACAGCGCGAGCACGACACCGGCCAAACCGTTGGCCCAGAAGATCATTCGCCAGTCGGAGACGGCCAGGATCAGTGCTCCGACCAACGGCCCGACGACGCTGCCGATCTCCTGGACCGCGCCGACCACGCCGAGCGGGGTGCCACGCTTGCCGACCGGCCAGAGGTCAGCGACCAGCGCGAGGGTTGCCGGCACGAGGCCGCCACCACCGACACCCTGCAGGAAACGGCCGGTGACCATGACCGGGAGCTCCGCGGAGATCGCCGTGACGGCCGAGCCGATGACGAAGAGCGCCAGGCACCACAACAAGATGCGCTGGCGGTCGATCAGATCGGCCAGGCGTCCGATCAGCGGCAAGACGGCGATGTAGCCCAGCAGGAAGCCGGAGATGATCGGTGTCGCCTTCTGCAGCGCGTCGACGCCGAGGCCGACGCCGTTCATCATGTCCTGCAGCGCCAACACCACGACATACGTGTCGGCCGCGGCGAGCGCGACCGCTATCGACGCGGTCGCGAGGAGGGCCTTGGCCCGCGACGAGGCGGGGTGCTCCACGTCAGGGCTTGGAGATTGCAACCTTCTGCCCGTACTGGGTGAACTCGACCGTGTATGACGTGTCATTGGCACCCTTGTAGAACTCCCCGGTCAGCTTGGCTGACCGCAATTCGCCCTTGTCGGTGATCAGGTAGACCGCGGCATAGGTCGTCCCGGCGTTGCCGAAGCTGAGGGTCTGCTTGATCGCGGCGCCGGGCAGCGTGCCGGTCACGGTCTGCACGATGTCCTTGCCGTCACGCTTCTTGTCGCCGAACTTCGGGGACTTCGTCGCGACCAGCAGCGTGGAGAACCCGCCGTTCCGAGCGAAGATCTGCGCGGGGTCCGGTGCGCCGAACTGCTTGGGGTCGAGAACGGCCATCTTCGGGTTGAGCGGGGTCTTCGCCCAGACCTTGCCGTCGACCGCGACGACCGGGACGCTTATCGTGCCGGCAGCCGGGATGCGCACCGCGATCGTGCCCTTGAAGGCCGGCGCGTGCGAGCCGTCGCCCTCACCGCTGACCAGGCCGTTCTCCGAGGCCGGAATCTTGTCCGACGTCAGCTTCAGGTGCACACCAGAAGTGTCATCGAGAGTCTTCTTGGCCAGCGCCAGCGTCGCCGCCGGGGTCGCCCCTGACGTGGTGCTTCCAGAGGTGTCCGAGCCGGACGCCTTCTTGCTGCCGCTGCTGCAGCCGGTCAACGCGAGGGTCGCGGCGATCGCGAGCGAGCTGGTGACGGTCAGGGTACGTCGCATGTGGAGCAACCTATCTTTCCCGAGAGGCTTCTGCGGAACTGACTTCCGAGAGTCGGTAGGGGTGGACTGCCATGTTGACGCATAAGTGCGCCCTTCGGTTCCCTGCTCACCGTCACAGTCGGGTCTCGGGGGAGAATGGTGCAATGTCCGGACTTCATGTGCACCGTGTGACGACCGATGATGGCGCGCGACTGGCGGCATACGTTCGCGAGCCCAGTGGTCCGGCGAGTCGCACTGCGGTGCTCGGGCACGGCTGGATCCTGGACCACCGGTCCTGGCTGCCGGTGCTGCGGACGCTTGATCCGTCGCTGCGCGTGGTGCTGTGGGACCAGCGCGGACACGGCGCCTCGACGCTCGCCGACGGCTCGCGGAAGGTCGGCCAGGAGTCGATCCGGCGCCTTGGTGCCGATCTGCGCGAGGTGCTCGCGCAGCTGACGCCGCAGGACGAGCAGGTCGTGCTCGGCGGGCACTCGATGGGCGGAATGACGATCCTCGCGTATGCCGGGCTGGCGCCGACCGAGTTCGCCGAGCGGGTGCGCGGTGTCGCGCTGGTGTCGACTGCCGCCGGCGGGCTGCGGGGTCCGGCCGGCCCGGCGAGCGCCAGGTGATGTCCGCAATGCGCCGCGTGCCGGTGCGCATCGGGCGCGGTATGACGGAGAAGGGCCATCGAGCCGCGGCATTCGGCCGTCACGCCGACCCGGCCGATGTCCACGACGCCACCGTGATCGCGCGCGGCACGCGAGTCAACGTCGTCGCCGGTTTCTACCAGGCGCTGATGGAGCACGACGAGGTGTCGTCATTGTCCGGTATGCAGAACGTGCCCGCCCAGGTGCTGGTCGGCAGCCGGGACCGGCTGACGCCGCCGAAGCTCGCGCAGCGCATCGCGGCCGGGCTGCCGCAAGCGGAGCTGCAGACCTTCGACGATCTCGGCCACATGCTTCCGTGGGAAGCCCCCGACCGCGTCGCAAAGGCGATCGAGGACCTCGCGCGATGACCGAACGCACCACGAGCCTCGGCCGGTCCGAGGTAGCCGGGGCGATGCGTGCCGAGGCCGACCGGCTGCTCGACTTCGCCCTCGCGTCGCGTGTCGAGCACGGTTTCGGCTGGTTGGACGAGTCCGGCCGAGTCACCGACCGGCCACTCGAGCTGTGGCTCACCTGCCGGATGACGCACGTCGCGGCGCTCGGGCTGCTCGGCGGACGTGCGGAATTCGCCGAGCTTGTCGACCACGGAGTGCACGCGTTGTCGGGCGCGTTCCACGACCTGACGCACGGTGGATGGTTCGCCTCGATCGATTCCGGCCAACCCGTCGACGACCGCAAACAGGCCTACCCGCATGCGTTCGTGCTGCTGGCCGCCAGCAGCGCCGTCGTTGCAGGGCGGCCGGGTGCGGCCGAGTTGCTCTCCCTTGCGCGGCAGGTCCACGAAGAACACTTCTGGGTGGGCTCGAAAAACCTTGTGCAGGAGAGCTTTTCCGCGGACTGGAGCAGCTCGGAGCCTTACCTCGGGGTCAACGCGACGATGCACACCGTCGAGGCGTTCCTCGCGGTGCACGACGTCACCGGCGAGCCGCACTACCTGGACCGTGCCGAGGCGATGACGCTTCAGGTTGCGCGTTGGGCGCGTGCTCGGGACTGGCGGATCCCGGAGCACTTCGACGAGGACGGTCGAGTGATGCCCGACTACAACCGGGAGCGGCCGGCGGATCCGTTCCGGCCGTTCGGTGCGACGGTCGGGCACGGCCTGGAGTGGTCACGCTTGGCGCTTTCGGTGCGAGCGAGCAGGATGCAGGCCTCTGCGTCATACAACGGGGATGAGCTGGTCACTGCCGCAACGGAACTCGCCGATCGTGCAGTTGCCGACGGCTGGGCGGTCGACGGTGCTGACGGGTTCGTCTACACGACCGATTGGGACGGACACCCGGTCGTCCGCGCCCGCATGCACTGGGTGGTGTGCGAGGCCATCGGGGCGGCATACGCACTGGGGTTGGTGACCGGCGAAAAGCGTTGGGGCGACTCGCTGCTCACCTGGTGGCGTTACGCCGAGCGCTACTTGATCGACACCGACCACGGCTCATGGCATCACGAGCTCGACGAGCACAACCTGGTCTCGCACGGCACGTGGGTGGGCAAGCCCGACGTCTACCACGCCCTGCAGATCTGCCTGTTCGTCGGCGATGCGCTCCCGCTCGCGCCGTCGTTCGCCACGGCCCTCGCTGAGCGCATGGCCACCGAGCGCGCGACCAGGTAGCCCCCTCTTTTCTAGACCCCTTTTGACCGACAGGACACCCGATAACCGAGAGGACAGCCGATTTGGCCCTTTTGAGGGTCAAATCGCCTGTCCTCTCGATGTTTCGGTGTCCTCTCGGTAATCAGGGGGCGGGTGTCGGCGATCAGGGGGCGGGTGTCGGCGATCAGGGGGCGGGTGTCGGCGATCAGGCGGCGGGGGTCGGCGCCTGGGCCGGCTGGACGTCGAGGCCGTCGCCGTCGGCGGACTTGTCGATGGTGACGGTCTGGCCGTCACGCACCTCGCCACCGAGCAGCGCCTTGGCCAGCCGGTCGCCGATCTGCTTCTGCACCAACCGGCGCAGTGGACGCGCGCCGTATGCCGGGTCGAACCCCTCGTCGGCCAGCCACTGCTTGGCGGCCGGGGTGACCGACAGTGTGATCCGCCGATCCGCGAGCCGCATCGCGATCGCGTCGACCTGCAGGTCGACGATCCGGGTCAGCTCCTCCTTGGTCAGCGCCTCGAAGATGATGACCTCGTCGAGCCGGTTGATGAACTCCGGCTTGAACGACTTGCGCACGGTGCTCATCACCGAGTCCTGCTTCTGCTTCAGGTCCAGCGTCGGGTCGACGAGGAACTGCGAGCCCAGGTTGGAAGTCATGATCAGGATGACGTTGCGGAAGTCGACCGTGCGGCCCTGCCCGTCGGTCAGCCGCCCGTCGTCGAGCACCTGCAGGAGTATGTCGAAAGTCTCCGGGTGCGCCTTCTCGACCTCGTCGAGCAGCACGACCGAATACGGGCGCCGACGCACGGCTTCGGTGAGCTGGCCGCCCTCTTCGTAGCCGACGTAGCCGGGAGGCGAGCCGATCAGCCGGGCGACCGCGTGCCGCTCGGAGTACTCCGACATGTCGATGCGTATGACGGCGCGCGGGTCGTCGAAGAGGAAGTCCGCAACAGCCTTGGCCAGCTCGGTCTTGCCGACACCAGTCGGACCGAGGAAGAGGAACGAGCCCGAAGGACGGTCGGGGTCGGAGACTCCGGCACGGCTACGCCGCACGGCGTCCGAGACCGCTTGCACGGCGCTCTTCTGGCCGATCACATGCTCGCCGATCCAGTCCTCCATGCGCAGCAGCTTCTCGGTCTCACCCTCGAGCAACCGCCCAGCGGGTATGCCGGTCCAGGCCGAAATGACGTCCGCGATGTCGTCGGGTCCGACTTCTTCCTTGACCATCGGAGCCTCCCCACCCGCGGTCGAGCTGGTCGACTCGGCAGCCTGAGCCTCCTCGAGTTGCTTCTCCAGCGCAGGGAGTTCGCCATACAGGATCTTGGAGGCGCCGGCGTAATCGCCGTCTCGCTGCAGGCGATCCGCGTGCGTGCGCAGCTCGTCGATCTCGCTCTTGAGGTCACCGACCTTGTTGAGCCCGGCCTTTTCCTGCTCCCAACGCGCGGTGAGCGCGCTCAGCTCCTCCTGCTTGTCCGCCATGTCGGAACGCAGCTTGGCGAGCCGGTCCTTGGACGCGGCGTCGGTCTCGGACTCGAGGTGCAACTCCTCCATCTTCAGCCGGTCGACCGAGCGGCGCAGCTCATCGATCTCGACCGGCGAGGAGTCGATCTCCATCCGCAGCCGGGACGCGGACTCGTCGATCAGGTCGATCGCCTTGTCCGGCAGCTGGCGGGCGGTGATATAGCGGTCCGACAGCGACGCCGCAGCCACGACCGCGGCATCCGAGATCGCGACCTTGTGGTGCGCCTCGTAGCGTTCCTTGAGCCCACGGAGTATGGCGATGGTGTCCTCGACGGAAGGCTCACCGACATACACCTGCTGGAACCTGCGCTCCAGCGCCGGATCCTTCTCGATGTGCTCGCGGTACTCATCCAGCGTCGTCGCGCCGACCAGCCGCAGCTCGCCGCGGGCCAGCATCGGCTTGAGCATGTTGCCGGCATCCATCGAGGAGTCGCCGCCGGCGCCCGCACCGACGACGGTGTGCAACTCGTCGATGAAGGTGACGACCTCGCCGTCGGAGCCCTTGATCTCCTCGAGCACGGCCTTGAGCCGCTCCTCGAACTCACCGCGGAACTTCGCACCGGCGACCATCGTGGCCAGGTCGAGCGAGATCAATCGCTTGTCGCGCAACGATTCCGGGACATCGCCGGCGACGATCCGCTGGGCGAGCCCTTCGACGACGGCGGTCTTGCCGACGCCGGGTTCGCCGATCAGCACCGGGTTGTTCTTGGTGCGCCGCGACAGGACCTGCACGACGCGCCGGATCTCGGCGTCGCGACCGATGACGGGGTCGAGCTTGCCCTCGCGCGCCGCGTTGGTCAGGTCGGTGCCGTACTTCTCGAGTGCGTCGAAGCTGCCCTCGGGCTCGGGGCTGGTCACCTTGCGGCCACCGCGCGTCTGTGGGATGGCCGCGGCCAAAGCCTCTGCGTTCAAACCGAATTCACCGGTCTGGGCGAGTGCGAGCAAGAGGTGGTCGGTAGACACGAAGGTGTCGCCCATCGACTCCATGGCCTGGCGACCCTGCTCGAGCACGTTGGCGAAGGTGCGCGACATCGTCGGCTGAGCAACGGACGCCCCTTGTGTCGCGGGAAGCGAGCGCAGCGCCTGCTCGGCGGTCGCGCGGGCCGCCTGGGCAGTGGTGCCGACCGCTTCGAGCAGCGGGCCGGTGGTCGTGTCGGTCTGGTCGGTCAGCGCGAGCAGCAGGTGCGCCGGCTCCACCTGCGGGTTGCCCGCGGTAGTCGCAAGCTGCACCGCATTGGAAACAGCCTCTTGCGCCTTGGTGGTCAGCTGTAGAGCCACGTTGGTTGGTCCTCCCTGGTCGGGTACGTCGTCAGTTCTAGCGGTATGCCGCACTGCTCCGGTTCCAGCTTTCCGCGACAGGTGGAACCGGGCAAGCGCGGCATACGTCTCCCTTCGTCCAACGAGAGCAAAGTTGAGTCTATTCCGCTCAACTTTGCCGCGTACCGATTTCGCCAATTCGTCAGCCCGGAGTCACCCATCGACCACCCGCCGACGCAATGATGGACGAACGTCCAAGTGACCTGAGGAGCGAGATGACTTCCATTCGACGCCGGACCCTCCTGGGCGGCGGCATCGGCGCGGCCGCCGCAATCACACTCGGCACCCGCCCGGCCCGAGCGGCCGATGCCGACCTCATCTCGTGGAGTCGGCGCGCCATGCTCGGCGAGGGCACGACGCTCGAAGCTGCCGCCGCACCCGCGAGGTCGAGTGGATACACCCGGCTGACGTCGGGTCCGGGTTACCCGTTGACCGTGCGCACCGATCTGTGTCCGGCGCAGGCGAAGCGGGACGACACTCGGACCGCCCAGGCATCGATCGTGCAGTTCACCGACGTTCACGTCGTCGACGCACAGTCACCGGTCCGATTCGAGTGGCTGCACGAGATCACCGGTTCGGCATTCCGCCCGCACGAGGCGCTCGGCACGCAGGGCGGCGCGCAGCTCGTGCGACGGGTCAACGAGGTCGGCAAGGGGCCGTTCAGCGGCCGAGCATTCGACTGCGTGGTGACGACGGGCGACAGCTCCGACAATCACGAGAACGTCGAGCTCGACTGGTTCTTGGCGATGATGAGCGGCGGCGCCATCACCGCGAACACCGGCTCGCCCACGAAGTGGGAGGGGTCCAGAACGCCGGCGACAGCCTCTACTACCTGCCGGAATCCACTGCGTCCGACATGTACAAGAAGGTCGGATTTCCCACGCTCCCAGACTTTTTCGAGCGTGCGATCACGCCGCACACCAGCGAGGGACTGAAGACGAAGTGGTTCAGCGTCTTCGGCAACCACGATGACTCCATCGAGGGCACGCTGCCCTCCAGCACTCCGGTCCTGGCCGAGATGTACACCGGCAGTTTCAAATTCACCGGTTTCGACAACACCAGCGCCAATCTCGCACTGCGCCGATCGTCGATCGGCGGGCAGTCCGCCATACCGAAGGCGTCGTCGCTCACCCAGTCGCGCTGGGAGGTCACACGTGACGAGCGGCGGGCGACGTTCACGCCCCGAGAGTTCATGGCCGCGCACCTGGACCCGAAGGTCGACGGGCCCGGACCGCACGGGCACGGGTTCACCGCCGATGCGATCGCCGACGGCATCGGCTACTACAGCTTCCAGATCGCGCCGGGTGTCGTTGGCATCTCGATGGATTCGACCAACCGGGCCGGCTTCACCGACGGTTCGATCGGGGACGAGCAGTTCCGCTGGATCAAGCGCACCATCGAGGCATCGTCCAACCGCTACTACGACGGCTGGGGCATCGAGCATCGCACGGAACACCCGGATCAGCTCTTCGTGCTCTTCAGCCACCACACCAGTGACAGCATGAACAATCTGCTGCTCGCACCCGACACGCTCGAAATCCGGCACAGCGGCTCGGAATTGGTCAGCACGCTGCAGCGCTATCCGAACGTCGTGGCCTGGGTGAACGCCACACGCACGACAACAAGATCACGCCGCACCACCACAACGATCCGACGCGCTCCTTCTGGGAGATCAACACCGCGTCACACGTCGACTTCCCGCAGCATGCTCGCATCATCGACGTGTGCGACAACGCCGACGGCACTCTGTCGCTCTTCACGACGCTGATCGAGTCGGCCGCGCCATACCAGGCGTCATACGACGACAGCTCGCCTGCGGCACTTGCCTCGCTCTATCGAGAGCTGTCCTACAACGACATTCACCGCGATCCGAACCGGATGGGCAGCGACGCCGACCGCAACACCGAGCTGCTGCTGAAGAACCCAATGGCCTAGTGCAGTGAGTCAGAAATAGAGCAGGTACGGATGTGGGCAAAGTTGCTGGTCAGGCGCGAAGCGACTGTCCAACAACTTTGCACGCACCGCACTAGTGCCACATGAAGAACGTCCCCTGACCGATGGTCAGGGGACGTTCGCCGGACAGTGGGTCGGCATGGCGCTCAGTAGTGGCGGCTGAGCCACGGGGTCTGCTTCTCGATCAGCGTCTCCTGGGCGTTCTGCTGGTCACGCCAGAAGGCCCGAAGCTTGCCGGCGAAGCCGAGCGATGTCCGGCCGTGTCCGTGCCGTTGGTGGGTCGTCTTGTTCAGTGCTTGTGTTGTGTTCATGGGTTCCATTCTGGATGACTTAACTGTTCAGCACAAGCTGGGATTTCTTCATAATGCTTAAGTCTTGCTGTAGTATCGGAACATGCTCGACATACACCGTTTGAGGGTCTTTCGATCCGTCGTCGCCAGTGGCTCCGTGCAGGGCGCCGCGACCCATCTCGGCTACACGCCGTCCGCCGTCAGCCAGCACATCAATCAGTTGCAGCGCGAGACCGGGCTGACGCTTTTCGAGAAGGCGGGCCGCGGGATCTCTCCCACACCTACCGGGCGTCTACTGGCACAACAGAGCGACGACGCCATGGGCGCGCTCGCCCGACTGGACAACGTCGTGACTGACCTGCGCCAGGGTCGCACCGGCAGCTTGTCGATCGCCTGCTTCTCGTCGGCCGGCGAGGAATGGGTGCCGAGACTGGTCGCGAAACTGCAGCGGGAGTTCAAGAACGTGTTGATCACTGTCGACCTCAACGAGCACACTGAGGCTGCGCGAGCCGAGTGCGATCTCGACATCCGCACCGAGGATCTGAGCGAAAAGCCTTCTCACATCAAGGGATACACACGGCACGAGCTGACCACCGAGCCGTATGTCGTCGTCCTTCCCGCCAAGCATCCCCTCGCGGACCGCGACGAGATCGCGATGACCGACCTGGCCGACGACCCTTGGGTGGACGACAGCAACCAGGATCAGACGTGCGGCCGCATCCTCCGACGCGCCATCGACAAGTCCGGTATGTCACCGCGCACGGTCGCGGAGTGCCAGGACCACCACACGAGCTTCGCGCTGGTCGCAGCGGGCATCGGCGTGACGCTCGCGCCGCTGCTCACCCTCGGTTCGCTGCCCCGGAAGGCGCGTGCGGTGCCGTTGTCCTCCCCGGAGATCCGCCGTGGTATCTCCGTGCACGTGCGTGATGCTGCAGCCGGTAGTCCCGTCACCCGTCGGGCGCTGGAGTTGCTGCACGAGATCGCGCCCGACGACGAGCGATGACTAGCCGGTCGACGAGGCGAAGATCCACTCGGTCGAGGTCTCGACGATCTCGAAGCCGAGCTCGACGTTGATGGAGACCATGTGCTCGTTGGTGTCCGCATTCATCGTCCGGATGAAGGGGCGACCGGGGTAATCACGCTGCAACCGCTGGAGATTCGCGACCTTGACGGCAGTGCCGAGACGGTGGCCGCGATGTTCGCGATGGACATAGGTGCCTTCTTGCACGACCGGATCCATCGTGTCATCGAAGACCAGATCCGTCTGTGCAGCTACCGCACCGGACGTTTCGTCAATCGCGAGTGACGACAACCGAATTCGTCCTTGCTCGGCCTCACGCGCGTAGATGCGGCGCAACCGATCGGGCGTCACCTCCTCCGGCTCGAAATCGACGTCTCCGGAAGGCGCATCCACCGCCAGCATGCGCATCAGCTCGGCCAGCCCGGCCAGCAACTCGTCAGGGACCCGACCGACATACGTCTCGATGCGGTACCCGTCACGCCGTGCATTACTGGCAGCGGCAAGGTCGGCCAGTTTCTCCGCGGGCACAGGCAGTTCGAGATGCCGGGTCGGCTCACGCCACGCCGGAAGGAACCCCTGAGACCTGGCGAACCGCGCGTACTCGTGGTCATCGGCGCCCTCACCCGGAGCAAAGGTTTCGACGAAGAGCGCCGACCTGCCGAGCTCCCCGACGCGAGCCTTCGCGTGCCGCACCAGGGCAGCCCCGACGCCCCGCCGTCGATGCTCGGGTGCGACGTCAATGTCGGCATACACCTTCTCGAGGTTGTCCTGCGTGGGGACGAACAACAGACTCGTGCCGACGCAAGCGCCGTCGCGGAAGAACCCGTAGAGCTCCTGGCGCTCCTCCGGATCGGGCTGCCGCATACCGATCAGCCAGGACTTGTATGACGGTGGTGTGAACCAGGGCCGCGCAACACTCTTCGCGGCGACCCCGACATCGAAGACCTGGCGCATGGCGTCGTCGTCGGCAGGATCGATGAGTCGGATCACCCGACTCAGGCTACGGAACCCGGTGAGGCGTACACCACCGAATATTGAGTCGCCGCAAACGCCCACGACGGCAACGGTCGTGGGCGTTTCGTGTCCATCGAGGTCAGCGCTTGCGCCATACGACGAGGGCGCGCTCGGCCCGCACCGGCGTGACGCGCTCGCCCGGGCGCAGCGGCGTGATCTGACCGTCCGGGGCTGCCGCGAAGACGCGGCCCATGCCCTTGCTGCGCTCGCGGGCCAGCTCCTCGGACAGCTCGCGAACGCGCGACCGGAGTGCGCCGACCTGGTCCTCGAGCTCCAGGATCCGGCGGATGCCGGCGAGCGAGACGCCCTCCTCCTGGGAGAGTCGCTGCACTTCCCGCAGGACGTCCAGGTCGTCCATCGAGTAGCGACGCCCGCCGCCCCTGGTGCGGGACGGCGTCACGAGGCCCAATCTGTCGTATTGGCGCAGGGTTTGAGCATGTATGCCGGCAAGCTGCGCCGCCGCGGAGATCGCGTAGATCGGCGCGTCGCCCGGCGGCGGCGCCGCGCCTCGCCACGACGAGCGGACCATCACTGGGCAGCTTTCGCGCTCAGTTCGGCTCGCGGGTCGACGCCGTCGGCGCGCTCCTGCTCCGCGATCGCCTCGACCGCTTTCTTCGTCTCCCCGGACAGCTTCTCCGGCACGATGATCTGCACGATCGCGATCAGGTCACCGGCGCCGCTCTTGGCCTGGATGCCCTGGCCCTTGACGCGCAGCTTGCGACCGGACGGCGTGCCCGCCTTGATCTTGACCTTGACGCTCTTGCCACTCAGTGTCGGCACTGCGACGGTGGCTCCCAACGCGGCCTCGGCGAAGGTCACCGGCAGGTCGACCGTGAGGTTGTTGCCCTCGCGGCGGAACACCGGGTGTGACTGCACCGTGATGTGCAGCAGCAGGTCGCCGGGCTGCCCGCCATTGGGGCTGGGCTGCCCCTTGCCGCGCAACCGGATCGTCTGACCGTCCCTGACACCAGCGGGAATTCGCGTTTTGATCGTCTGCCCGTCGGCGGCCTGCAGGGCGATGGTCTCGCCGGCCGCAGCGTCCCGGAAGCTCAGCGTGGTGCGCGCCTCGAGGTCGGCGCCCTTGCGGGGACCGGCCTGGTAGCCGCCATACGGCGACCCGTAGCCGCCGCCACCGCCGAACTGGCCGAGGATGTCGTCGAGGTTGATCTGCTCGCCCCGGCCGCCGGTGGGGAACCGGACGTTCTGCCCACCGCCGCCTCCGCCGAACATCGAACCGAAGAGGTCCTCGAACCCGGCGCCGCCGCCGGCACCGCCCGGTCCGCCGGCGGTGAAACGAGCACCGCCACCGACCATCTGGCGCAGCTGGTCGTACTCCTGGCGCTTGGCCGGGTCGGCGAGGACGGAGTTGGCCTCGCCGATGTCCTTGAACTTCTGCTCCGCTGCCGTGTCACCAGGGTTCTGGTCCGGGTGCCACTTACGGGCGAGCTTGCGGTAGGCCTTCTTGATCTCGTCGTCGGTCGCCTCCTGGGAGACGCCGAGGATCTTGTAGAAGTCCTTTTCGAGCCAATCCTGACTAGCCATCAATCACTCCAGTACGTCGAAAGTTGCCTCACCGAGCGGGGATTCGCGATGAACCCCCGCTCGGTGGGCAACTTGGGCTTCATCAGGACGGGTCGGCGACCGCGACGCGGGCGGGGCGAACCATGCGCTCACCCAGCCGGTAGCCCGGCTGCATGACCTGCACGATCGTGGTGCCTTCCGAACCCTCCGGCACCTCGGCCTCGATGTGCATCAAGGCTTCGTGATGGGTGGGGTCGAACGGCTCACCGACCGCGCCGAACGCGGTCAGGCCCAGCTTGGTGAGCGTCGAGTCGAGCTTGTCGGCGATCTTCTCGAAGGGCGAGCCCTCCAGATCTCCGTGCTGCCTCGCCAGGTAGATGTCGTCGAGCACGGGCAGAAATGACTCCAGAACGCGCGCCGTAGTGGCGTCCCTCTGGGCCTCTCGGTCGCGCTCGACGCGCTTCTTGTAGTTGAAGTACTCCGCCTGGGTGCGCTGCAAGGCGTCGAGCCGCTCCGCCGCGAGCACGGTGTCAGGGTGGTCACCCTCCGTGTCCGCAACGTTCTCGGCCGGTGCCGGCTCGTCGGCGACATCCGGTGCGGTCTTGTCCGCCACGTTGCCCTCCGATGTCACTCGCACGTCACCGTTTTCGTCGATCCGGCGCTTGTCGCGGATGACCGGTCCGGTCTGGTCCTCTTCCTCCGGCCGCCGGCCGGGCTCCGCCGAAGCGGAGCCCGGCTGCGGGCCCTTGGGGTCGGTCACTTGGAGTCACCCTTGGTGTCGTCTTCGTCGTCGACGACCTCGGCATCCACCACGTCGTCGTTCTCGGCGTCGGCCTGCGGCGCGTCGCCCGCCCCGGCTGCACCCGCTGCGTCACCCGTCGGGGCTTCGCCCCCGGACTGCTGCTCGGCGGCATACAGGGCGGCGCCCATCTTCTGCGAGGTTTCGTTGACCTTGGTGGTCTTGGCGGAAATGTCCTCAGCAGAGGTGTTTTCGTCCTTGAGCGCGTCCTTGAGCTCGGTCAGCGCCGACTCGACCTCGGTCTTGGAGTCGGCCGGGACCTTGTCGCCGTTGTCGGCCAGGAACTTCTCCGTTGAGTAGACCAGCTGCTCCGCGGTGTTGCGGGCCTCGGTCTCCTCACGGCGCTTCTTGTCCTCGGCTGCGTGCTCCTCGGCATCCTTGACCATCCGCTCGATGTCTTCCTTCGGCAGCGCCGAGCCGCCGGAGATCGTCATCGACTGCTCCTTGTTGGTGCCACGGTCCTTGGCGGACACGTGGACGATGCCGTTGGCGTCGATGTCGAAGGTGACCTCGACCTGTGGCACGCCACGAGGCGCCGGCGCGATGCCGGACAGCTCGAAGTTGCCCAGCGGCTTGTTGTCCTTGGCCAGCTCGCGCTCACCCTGGAAGACCTGGATCTCGACCGACGGCTGGTTGTCCTCGGCGGTGGAGAACACCTCCGAGCGCTTGGTCGGGATCGCGGTGTTGCGCTCGATCAGCTTGGTGAACAGGCCACCCTTGGTCTCGATACCGAGCGACAGCGGCGTGACGTCGATGAGCAGCACGTCCTTGCGCTCACCCTTGAGCACACCGGCCTGCAGCGCGGCACCGACGGCGACGACCTCGTCCGGGTTGACGCCCTTGTTGGGCTCCTTGCCGGTGAGGTCCTTCACGACCTGCGCGACGGCCGGCATACGGGTCGAACCGCCAACCAGCACAACGTGATCGATGTCGCTGACGGTGACGCCGGCGTCCTTCATCACGTGCTCGAACGGGCCCTTGGTGCGCGCGAGGAGATCCTTCGTGAGGTCCTCGAACATCGCGCGGGTGATCGACTCGTCCAGGTGGATCGGGCCGTTCTCACCCATCGACAGGTATTGCAGGCTGACGTTGGTCGACGTCGCGCCGGACAGCTCCTTCTTGGCCTGCTCGGCGGCGTCCTGCAGACGCTGCATGGCGATCTTGTCCTTGGACAGGTCGACGCCGGTCTGGTTCTTGACCTGCTGGACCAGGTGGTTGACCACGCGCTGGTCCCAGTCGTCACCACCGAGCTTGTTGTCACCGCTGGTGGCGCGGACCTGGATGGTCGAGAAGCCGTCCTCCGGGTCCTTGCCGACCTCGAGGAGGGACACGTCGAAGGTGCCGCCACCGAGGTCGAAGACCAGGATGAGCTCGTCCTCCTTGCCCTTGTCGAGGCCGTAGGCGAGCGCCGCCGCGGTCGGCTCGTTGATGATACGCAGCACGTTGAGGCCCGCGATCTCACCGGCCTCCTTGGTTGCCTGGCGCTCGGCGTCGTCGAAGTATGCCGGGACGGTGATGACCGCATCGGTCACGTCCTCGCCCAGGTAGGACTCGGCGTCGCGCTTCAGCTTCTGCAGGATGCGGGCCGAGATCTCCTGCGGGGTGTACTTCTTGTCGTCGATCTGGGTGCTCCAGTCGGTGCCCATGTGGCGCTTGACGGAGCGAACCGTGCGGTCGACGTTGGTGACGGCCTGGCGCTTGGCGATGTCGCCGGCCAGCACGTCACCGTTCTTGGCGAACGCCACAACGGACGGCGTGGTGCGCCCGCCTTCTGCGTTCGCGATGATTTCGGGGTCGTTGCCCTCCAGGACCGCGACCGCGGAGTTGGTGGTGCCGAGGTCGATACCTACCGCACGTCCCATGTCTGTGTTCTCCCTTGGTTGAGATGTTTGGCTGTCATGTGTCGTCGCCGGACGCAGAGAAGCCCCGCGTCATACGAGCGAAGTTGACTGTGTCCGACTCAACTCCGGCGACCGCAGTCGTGTCAAACCGACGGCACCAAAGTTGCGCTTACCTGACTCAACTTTCAGGTAGGTCGAATGATTCCCGGTCCGGGGAGATTTTCTTCCGAGCCACCCCTAGACGCGTTCGAAGACCTCGACGGCCAGCACGGTGGGCAGGTGCCGGGCGATTTCATCCCATGTCTCGCCCTCGTCACGGCTGGCGAAGACGGACCCGGTGTTCGTCCCGAAGTAGACACCGGCGGGGTCCTGCCGGTCGCCGCTCATGCCCTGGCGCAGCACGGTGAAGAAGCACGCTTCTTGCGGGAGCCCGGTGCGTAGCGCCTCCCACGAAGCACCGGCGTTCCGGGAGCGCCATACAGCGGCGGCCGCATCCGGTGGGTAGCGGCCCTCGCTGTCGCCGTTGAGCGGCACGGTCCAGATCGTCCGGCCGTCACGCGGATGCGCCCAGAGTGGGAAGCCGAACGTCGAGGGCAGGCCCGCGGTGATGTTGTGCCAGGTGTGGCCGCCATCCTGCGAGCGCCATACACCGTGGTGATTCTGTTGGTAGAGAACGGATTCCTCCCCGCGGCGCGTTCGAGGTGGTGCACGCAGAAGCCGGTGTGCCCGTCGGAGGCCGCGGCCGGGTGGGTGTTGCCTTCGCCCGCCGTGGGGTCGGCGAGGTCGTTGCGGCGCTCCCAGGTCACGCCGCCGTCCTCGGTGGCGAAGACCCCGGCTGCGGAGATGCCGATCCACATCTTCTCGGGGTCTTCCGGGTCGACGACGATGGTGTGCAGGACGAGCCCCGCGGCGCCTGGTCCCCAGTCGGGCGCCGACGGGTGATCAGTCAGGCCCTTGACCGTCTGCCAGGTCTCGCCATCGTCGTCGCTGACCAGCAGGGTCGCGGGTTTGGTTCCGGCATAAAGCTTTCCGCCGGATCGGCCAAGTGACCAGACCTGAGAGAAGCTGTCACCGAACGGGACCGGTGCCTCGGTCCAGCCGATCGACTCCGCGAACTCGGGATCGTTCGCCGCCCATGAGTCCATCTCGCCGGTGGTCAGCTTGGTCACGTCCCACGTCGCGCCGCCGTCGTTGGAGCGCCATACGCCGGCACCGGACCAGTCGCCGCCACCGCCGGCCCACATCGTCCCGGTAGCCGGGTCGCCGATGACGTGGTTGATCGGCCACCCGTCGCAATACGGTCCGCGAACCGCCCAGCGCGAGCGATCGGCGTCGCCGTCGAGGATGAACGTGCCCTTGGTCGTCCCGACCAACACCTGGATGGCTACATCGGACATCAGACGCTTCCTTCGTCGAGGCCCGGGCCGTTGTATGCCGGGGACCGCAACCTCCTATTCTCGCCACGGGCGGGCCAGCGGGCAAGACCTGAGAGCACCCCAAACGGGCACACAACAATCGTCGGTTGCGACTCTGTCGTATTCGTCGTGTGCTGTTCGTAGAGATGGTGAGCGGGCACCGAGTCCGCCACTGCGACAAAGGAGCCGACATGGCGCAATACATCATCTACTTCAACCAGCAGTGGGTGGGCGACCACAGCGAGGAGTGGTTCAGCAAGCGCGGGCCACTCGCGAACGCGGTCGTGGAAGAAGCGAAGGACGCAGGCGTCTACGTCTTCGCCGGTGGGCTGGAAGAAGACATCAACAAGGCATTCAGCGCCGACGCGACCAGCGGCGAACTCGTCGTCACCGACGGGCCGTTCGCCGAGACGAAGGAGTTCCTGGGTGGCCTGACCGTCGTCGACGTTGCCGACGACGACGCCGCGAAGGTGTGGGCCGGCAAGATCGCCGAGGCGTGCGGCTGGCCCCAGGAGGTCCGACGGATCGGCTGACGGAGCAAAGAGCTGACAGGGATCAGTGCTCGCCCTTGATGACGAAGTAGGACCCGCGGATCGTGCCGGCGAGCTTCGACTTCTGCCGGGCGAACTTGAACGCGCCGAGCTCGGCCGGGACTTCCATGCCGTCCGACAGCTTGAAGCCGACGGCACGCTTCCCGCCGTCGTCAACGGTGTACATCACATTGATCGACAAGCCGCTCTCGTAGAAGACGTAGGCCATCTTGATGTTCTCGACCTGGAACTGGCTGGCTTCCAGTGCCGGGGATGCGATGACGATGTCGCGCTCGTCCTTGAGGATCCCGCTCACCCAGTCGATCGCCGACTTGGCTTCAGCCGCAGGTTCCACCGTGAACGTGTGGTCGTACTTGTTCTTGAAGTAGCGCGCCTCGTTGGCACGCAGGCCGGCGAGCGCGTCCGCGACCGGCGACGACTCCAAGCCGACGGTCGAAACTGTTGTGAAGTCAACGACGTAGGACATGCATTCTCCAGAGGTGTGGCTCGGTCGGGCGCCATACTGCTGCCCCACGGTAGCGCTCGGGATAGCTGCCGTATGACGGTGGCGTGTCACGTCCGGTCAATGCGCTTGAGGTTCGTCCAGCCGGTCCAGCCGCGCTCTCGCAACCGCTGCAGGATCCGCGGCGCCGCCGGCACCAGCTGCACGAACAGCTCATCGAGGAGTCGGGCCAGGTCGTCGGGAATCCGCGCTGCGGCATCGACGCTCGACTCGGCGCCGTCGGGATGAGCGGCCTCCAGCAGCGCGACGAGTTGGTCACCGATCGCCGACAGACGCGGGTCGTCGGCCTCCCAGTGGATGACCTCGGCCAGCTCACGGTAGAGCGCCAGGCTCTCCGGGTCCTCGAGCTGCTGCTGTTTCAACGTCATGTAGAACGACATCCGCTCCGGGAGCTGGCCGGCGACCAGGATCCAGGCATCGCGTTCTCCGCCGATGAAATGCTCGCTGAAGCCGAGCTCGCGCAACCGGCCCAGGTAGGCGACCGCATCAGTCGGGAGGGCCAGGCTGTCGCCGGCCGCGAGCTTGGCGATGCGTTCGCGGTGATGTTGCCGCTCGCGGATCTCGGCGCGCAGCCTCCGGTCGATCTGCTCCACCGCCGCTGCGAAGTCGGCCTCGTCCGCGACGAGCAGCTCGCGGACCCGGGACAGCGGGACTCCGGCGTCGGCCAGGGTGCGGATCTTGATCAGCTCGGCCACCGCCGTTGCGTCATACCGCCGATAGCCGGAGTGGTCCCGCTGCGGCTCGGGTAGCAAGCCTTTGGCGTGATAGTGCCGGACTGCGCGCACCGTGACGCCTGCGTATGCCGCGAGCTGACTGATCGTGAGCATGGTCCATTGTCCCGAATCTCGTTGAAGTTAGGCGATTTTGCTGCGGTAGGTGCGCATCGCCAGCAGGTACGCGACCAGGAGTATGCCGGCACACCACACGACGGCGATCCAGCCGTCGTTGCCGACCGGTTTCTCGGCATACAAGTCACGGATGGTGTTGACGATGGCAGTGACCGGCTGGTGCTCCGCGAACCAGCGCACGGGGCCGGGCATGCCAGCAGTGGGCACGAAGGCAGAACTGACGAACGGCAGGAAGATCAGCGGATAGGCGAACGCGCTCGCGCCGTCGATCGACTTCGCCGTGAGGCCCGGGATCACCGCCAGCCAGGTGAGCGCCAGCGTGAATAGCACCAGGATCCCGAGCACCTCCAGCCACGCCACGACGCTTGCACCGGAGCGGAATCCCATTGCGAGAGCTACGAGTACGACCAAGGTCAAAGAGATCAGATTCGCCACAAGGGAGGTCAGCACGTGCCCCCACAACAACGCCGATCGAGCGATGGGCATCGACTGGAAGCGCTCGAAGATCCCGGTCGACACGTCGGTGAAGAGCCGCAACGCGGTGTACGCGATACCGGAAGCGATGGTGATGAGCAGGATGCCGGGCAGGAGGTAGTCGACATACTTCCCGCTGCCGGTGTGTATGGCGCCCCCGAGCACGTAGACGAACAACAACAGCATCGCGATCGGGGTGATCGCAGTGGTGATGATCGTGTCCGGGCTGCGCAGGATGTGGCGCATGGAGCGGCCGAGCATCGCTGCGGTGTTGCTGGCGAATTCCGTTGTCATCGTTCACTCCTAGCGGGTGTCCGGTCGTCGCGGCCGACGATCGAGAGGAAGACTTCTTCGAGGGTGGGCTGCTTCTCGACATACTCGACCTTCGCCGGCGGGAGCAGCTGTTTCAGCTCGGCGAGTGTGCCGTTCGCGATGATCACGCCCTCGTGCAGGATCGCGATCCGGTCGGCCAGGTGCTCGGCCTCGTCGAGGTACTGCGTGGTCAGCAGCACCGTGGTGCCGGTGGTCGCGAGCTCCCGGATCGTCGCCCAGACCTCAAGCCGCCCTTGCGGGTCGAGACCGGTCGTCGGCTCGTCCAGGAAAAGCACCGGCGGCTCGCCGATCAGGCTCATCGCGATATCGAGCCGGCGCCGCATTCCGCCGGAATACGTCGACACTCGGCGGCCGGCCGCTTCGGTCAGGTCGAACCGCCCCAGCAGGCCGTCGGCGATCCCCCGGGATCCGCGAGTCGTCGCAGCCTGGCGATGAGGACGAGGTTCTCGCGACCGGTCAGGATTTCGTCCACGGCCGCGAATTGCCCTGTGAGACTTATCGATCGGCGGACGTCTGCGGCCGAATCGACGACGTCATACCCGTTGACGCTGGCCGTTCCGCCGTCGGCCGCGAGCAGGGTGGACAGGATCCGGATGGTGGTCGTCTTGCCCGCCCCGTTGGAGCCGAGCAGTGCGAAGACGGTGCCGGCGGGAACACACAGGTCGACGCCGCGGAGCACCGCCTGGTCGCCATAGGACTTGGTGAGTCCGATGATGTCGATCGCTGTTTTCGTGGTCATGCAACGAGCGTGCGACCCTGACGCTGCGTCAAGGTCAAGCGCCCGGCGTCACCGCAACGGTTTACACGGTCATGCGGCGCAAAATCGTGCGAGCCTGGAGCTGACTGCGACAGGGATCCTGAATTCTTCTGCGGAAGGTGTCGTATTCGGGTTCACACGTTCGTGGAGTTGGTATGACGGCCACCCGGGCCGTCCGGTTCGAGGCTCCCCGGCCCCGGCCGACCTGAGAGGAGACGTCAGTGCCCCAGTATCTGATCGCGTTCAACGATGAGTGGGTGCAAGAGCACACCTTGGAGGAGCTGCGGGCGAAAGCAGACGCCTCCCAGGTCGTGATCACCGACATGCAGAAGGCCGGAGTCTTCGTCTTCACCGACGGTGGCATCGGCGCTGAGTCCGTGCTATTCAGTGCGACGGCGAAGGACGGGAAACCGGTCTTCACCGACGGCCCGTATGTCGAGACCAAGGAACATCTGGGCGGCTTCTGCGTCGTCGAGGTCGACGACGATGAGGCTGCGCGCTACTGGGCGGGGCGACTCGCGGTCGCACTGGAGTGGCCGCAAGAGGTGCACCGTTTCCCCGGGAGAGAGCACATTCTGCAACTGGAAGAGAGCGAATGACATGCCCAGATACATGATGTCGGTCTTCGGAGCCGCGGAACGCAGCGAATTCGGCGACTACCCGAGCAAGGAAGCGATGCTCCAGTCGTTCGCCGACACCGGCGCGTTCAACGAAAAGCTCGAGAGAGAAGGGCATTTCGTCTTCGCCGACGGGCTCGAAGCGGCGACGACGGCGACCACCGTCGACGGCCGGGGCGACAAGACGATCATCACGGACGGCCCCTACCTGGAGGCCAAGGAGCAACTCGGCGGCTTCTGGGTCATCGAGGCAGCGGATCTCGACGAGGCCCTCGCCCTCGCTGCGGAGGGGTCCAAAGCGTGCCGCGGGAAGATCGAAGTGCGCCCTTTCCAGACCGAAGAGTCCTTCAAGGCACTGCTCGAGTCGTGACCGACGGCTCCGTCGACCAGGCCATCACCCGTGCCCACCACGAAGAGTGGGCACGGGTGGTCGCCGGCCTGACACGACGCTTCGGTGATCTCGACATCGCCGAGGAGTCCGCGGCGGAAGCGTTCGTCGCAGCCGTCGAACGGTGGCCACGTGACGGCATACCTCCCAACCCCGGTGGATGGCTCACCACCACTGCCACGCGCAAGGCGATCGACCGGCTGAGACGGGAGTCGCGACGCGGCGCCAAGCACGAAGAGGCTCAGCTGATGATCGACGAAACGCCTTCTGCACCAACAGGCCCGGTCGAGGACGACCGGCTCCGGCTCGTCTTCACCTGCTGCCACCCGGCACTCGCGATGGAGGCCCGCGTGGCGCTGACCTTGCGGATGCTCGGCGGGTTGACGGTCGCCGAGATCGCGGCCGCGTTCCTCGTGCAGGAGACGACCATGGCGCAGCGGATCACGCGTGCCAAGGCGAAGATCAAGGCGGCACACATCCCCTATCGGGTGCCGTCTGCGGCCGACATACAGGAGCGACTGGCCGGTGTGCTCGCCGTCGTCTACCTCGTCTTCAACGAGGGCTACCTGGCCACTGGCGGTGACGACCCGGTGCGCGCCGACCTGACCGACGAGGCAATCCGGCTGGGTCGGCTGCTGCGCGTGCTGCAACCCGAAAACGGCGAGGTGGCAGGCCTTCTCGCGTTGATGCTGCTCACCGACGCCAGGCGCGCCGCACGAGTCTCCCGGACCGGTGAACTCGTCACGCTGGACGAGCAGGACCGTGGCGCGTGGGATCGCGAGCTGATCGCCGAGGGCCACGCATTGGTCCGCGAGCGACTGGCCGTTGTCGCGGCGGGCGGGGAGCCCCGGGCCGTTACCAATTGCTGGCCGCGATCAACGCGGTGCACACCTACGCGCCAGCCGCACGCGACACGGACTGGTCGCAGATCGTCACCCTCTACGACCGTATGGCGAAGCTCGATCCCTCACCCGTCGTACGCCTCAACCGGGCCGTGGCGCTCGCCGAAATGGACGGGCCTGACCTTGCACTGGGCGAGATCGATCGGCTCGCCGAATCCCTCGACGGTTACCACGCATTCCACGCCGCACGCGCGGATCTGTTGCGGCGGCTCGGCCGGAGTAGCGACTCGCGAGCGGCATACGACCGGGCGATCGAACTTGCCGGCAACCCCGCGGAGCGCGCGTACCTCACTCGCCGCCGAGACCAGCTGGTCGACCGGATCGACTGAGCCCGTTGCCTTTCCGGCGCTTCAGCTGCGAACCTCGCGGCGGAGTGCCAGCGCGGCGGCGACTGCGCCGACGCCGACGAGGTCGCGCCAACCGGGCACCTGATGCAGCACGACGAGCCCGATGACGGTGGCCGATGCCGGCAGCAGGCACAACAAGAACGCGAACGTGGCGCGCGGCAGTCGAGCCATCGCGAGCTGGTCGGTGACATACGGGATGACCGACGAGCAGACCCCCACGCCGGCTCCCAGATCAGCCAGGTCGGGTGCGCGAAAGCCGTTGCCGCATCGGCGATTCCGACAGGTGTGACGACAACCGCTGCAACGACCATCGCGACCGCGAGCTGGTCGATGCCCGAGAGCCCGGGCGTGCCGTCACTCGCTGAGCCACTCGTCGCGACGCGGTGCCCGAGCATCACGTAGACCATGAAGCCGGAACAATTGGCGAACGCGAAGGCGAAGCCCCACGGCTCGCTCTCCCACCGGACATCGGTGAGTATGGCGACGCCGGCCACTGCCAGGCCAAGCGCGGTCAGATTGCGCAGGCTGCGTGTGCCCAGTGCTGCCAGTGCGATCACTCCGAGGAATTCGATCGCACCAACAGTCGACAGCGGGAGCCGGTCGGTCGCGAGGTAGAACACGCAGTTCATCGCCGCCAGGATCACACCGAGCGCCAGCATCACCCGGCGCTGCTCGGATGTCGCGCGCCGGATGGTCCGGAGCGGTCGTCGCCATACGAGGAACACCACTGCGGCAGTCGCGATCCGCAGCCACGCGACACCAAGCACGCTGATGTGCGCGAAGAGCAGGACCGCCATGGACGGTCCGAGGTAGTGGAACACGGCGCTCGAGGCGATGAACGCCGCGGGTGGCGTGGAGCCGACAACGCGGGAGAGTAGGCGGTGATTGGGACCGGTGGTCGTCGCGGAGGTCAAATGTGGGCTCCTTCCTGATGGCTGCGGTATTAGCATTCCAAGGAGACTCACGTGATGGAATGTCCAAACGATCGGTGTGATGAGTAGATGCCTTCGAAATCCACGAAATCGCCTGCTTCTGCCTTCGGCCCCCGACATCCCGAGCTCGACCAGGTGAACTTGCGGCTGCTGGCGGTTCTGCAGGCTGATCCCCGGCTCTCCATGTCGGCACTCGCTCGCACGGTCGGGATGTCGGCTCCCGCGGTCACAGCGCGGGTCCGGCGCATGGAGGAGGTCGGGATCATCACCGGGTTCCACCTGACGGTCGACCCGGCAGCCATCGGCCTACGGGTCACCGGCCTGGTGCGCGTGCGGCCGGGCCCGGGCCAGTTGCCGGGTCTGATGAAAGCCGCACGAAATCACCCGCAGGTCACCGCTTGTGACCGGATCACCGGCGAGGACTGCGTCGTCATACGACTGCATGCGGCGACGGTGCCCGCACTGGAGTCGGTGCTCGACGAGTTCCTGCTCTATGGCCAGACGACGACGTCGATCGTGGTTTCACAACCGGTGCCACCGCGACCCCTGCCGTTGCCGGAGTGACGTCTAGTGCAGTGAGTCAGAAATAGAGCAGGTGCGGATGTGGGCAAAGTTGCTGGTCAGGCGCGAAGCGACTGTCCAACAACTTTGCACGCACCGCACTAGGAGCCCAGGACCTTGTCGAGGAACGGGTTGGTGAACATCCGGTCCGGGTCCAGCTGTGCGCGAGCATCGGTGAAGTCGTCGAATCGCGGGTAAAGAGTGCGCAATTCGTCCGCTACGTGGTCCAGCTCCTTGCCCCAGTGCGGGCGGGCACCCAGCTCGCGCATCCGACGCCAGAACTCCTCGAAGTAGCGGTCGCGATGGCCCAAAACCGCTGTGTATGCACCGAGTTGGACGACATCGCCGCCATACGCCGGGCTCAACCAGCCGGAGTCACCCTTGACGAAACGCAGCTCGGTGATGAAGTTGACGTGCACGGCCGCGTCGTCGACGACCTGCCGTGCTGCGTCGAACGCAGCACCGCCGCTGGACAGCGGGACGGACGCTTCGGTCTCGGTATGCCGAGCCGGCATCGGCGTCGAGAAGATCAGGGGACTCGGCCCGATCCGACTGGCCTTCTTGAGGGTTCGGCCGGCGGTGCGGTTGAACATCGGCACCCACCCGGACCGCCAGCGCTGCGTCGCAAAAATCGCCGGCAGCAGGGTCCGATGCAGGATCTTCTCGTCAACGAAGCGATCGGCGTGCACAGCCAGCAGGTTGCGTGGGGCGGGCACACGCTCGCATCGAAAGACCAGGGCCTTGGGCGTGTGCGGCATCCACCAGACCTTGGTGTATTCCGCGCTCGAGCTGATCTCGGGGAGTGCCGCCGCGACCTCACCGACCGGCAGCCACTCGATGTGCTCGCGCAAGCTGAACGCAGGGACCACCTGGATGCGGACGCGCGTGATGATGCCGAGCGCGCCGAGGTGGACCCGTGCTGCGTCGAGCAGGGCGTCTCCTTCGTCGAGATCGAGCACCGCGCCGGTGCCGTCGACCAGCCGTACGCCGCGCACCAGGCCCGAGAGATTCGGATGCGTCAGGCTTGAGCCGTGGGTGCCGGTTGCGATTGCGCCGGCTACGGATTGGTCCGCGATCGACCCGAGGATCGGCAAGGCCAGCCCCGCGCTGCGAGTGCCACACTCAGGTCACGCAGCCGGGTGCCCGCAAGGACGGTCACCGTGGTGTCGTCATACGCGACGATCCCCCGGAGGTTGTCGAGCGAGACGGCGATGTCGGTCGGCGCCGCGATGGCGTTGAAGGAGTGACCCGCGCCGACACAGCGCACCCGCCGGCCGCCGGCGCGCGCCCGTTGCACGAGCGATGCGACGTCGTCCTCGGTGGTCGGCATCAGCCAGCTATCCGGAACAGAGCGCTCAGTGCGTGCCCAGTTGGCGAATCCGCCATCGCGGAGCCTGGGCGGTCTGCGCCATCGGGGTGCGGTCGGGTGAGCCATAGACGGACCCTACCGAAGAGTAACCGTGCCGCGCGTGACGTACTGTCGTGAAAACCGACCGACGAGGAGATCCGATGCGCAACTTCCAGGACGCAGTCGAAGCGGGCGACCACCAGGCGATCGAAGCCTTGTTGGCGGACGACGTGCGGTTCACCAGCCCGGTCGCCTTCAAGCCGTATGACGGGAAGGCAATCACCGCGGCAATCCTGCGGGCAGTCATGCGAGTCTTCGAGGACTTCCACTACGTGCGCGAGATTCGTTCGCCCGATGGTCGGGATCACGCACTCGTCTTCGAAGCCTCGATAGCTGGCACGCTCATCAACGGCTGCGACTTCTTGCACGTCAACGACGATGGCCTGACTGACGACTTCGCCGTCATGGTGCGCCCGTTGTCGGGCGCGAACGCGCTGGCCGAGGCGATGGGTGCGCAGTTCGATCGGATCGTGGCCGAGGCGACCGCAGGCTGAGCGATGGCACGCGTTCTGATCACCGGGATGTCCGGCGCGGGGAAGACAACCCTCCTGCAGGAGTTGGCACGGCGCGGATACCCCACTGTCGACACGGATTACGACGGTTGGGAGTTGCCCGGTGCGCTGTGGGACGCACCTCGCATGGCGGACCTGCTCGCGACTCATGACACGGTCGCGGTCTCCGGGACGGTTCGAAACCAAGGGGACTTTGCTTTCGACCATGTTGTCCTGCTGAGCGCTCCCCTCGACGTGCTGCTCGAGCGAGTCGCCATACGCACCAACAATCCGTACGGACGGTCCGAAGCGGAACGAGCCGAGATCGCTGAGTATGTCGAGACGGTCGAGCCGTTGCTCCGCGCAAGCGCGACGGTTGAGCTCGACGGACGGCGGGCTGTGAGCGACCTCGCTGACGAGGTGGAGGAACTCTTGCGCCGCTCCGCCCTGCAGCCGTGAGAAGCGGGGTTAAACCACCGAATTCCGCTGACAGCGAACAAGATTGGTGACTTAAGCCCTTCCAACCCGCATCGAACACAATTACATTGTGGGTATGACGAATCAGCTCCTTCCCGCCGCGGATGAGCTGACGCGCGCGAGCAGCTCCGACCTACTGTCTGCCGCCTTGAAGCTGGCGTCACTGGCCTTCGAGAGTGCCCGCACAGACGCCGATCCGTTGACGAAGGACCAGCTACTGGAGCAAGTGGCAGCCACCCAGCGCGTCGCCAACTCCGCGCTTGCAACCCAGGCTGTGCGCATCGCGCAGGCCGCCAGTCACGAAGAAGTCTTCGACCCGACAATCGCTGACACCAGGATGATTCGGCATCACCTCGGATTCGCCGAGCAGTGGATCGACACAGAGATTGCGCCCCTGCTGGGGCTCGGCCCACGGCAGGTCAGCACACGCATCGAGCACGCCCTCGATGCAGTGACGCAAGCACCGCGACTCCTCACTGAGGCAGGCGCCGGCACGGTGGACCCGACCAAGATCGGCGTCGTCACCGACATGCTTGCTGGCACGACGAGGAAGACGAAGCGTGCGGTCGAGCGCGCCTTGCTCGACCATGACATTGCCGGGCTCACCACCACGCAGCTTCGTCGGCGGGTGCCGAAACTGCTTGCGGATATCGAGCCCACCTCTGTCGAGCCAGCGGCAAAACGCAGACGTCGCAACCACATCGGCGTCTTCGCCCGGCCGCACCACGAGCCCGGCCTTGCCGAGATGGTCGCGATCTTGCCCACCGGGGACATCGCAGCGGCACAGCGGGCCATTGATGAACACGCCCGCCAACTGCATGCCGACGACACGACCGGCAAGACCCTCGCCGAATGCCGGGCCGATGCCTTCATCGACCTACTACTGCGCAATGTCCATGTGGACACCACGATCGTGTTTCATCTGCCAGTGCGGCCTGTCGGTTGCGAAACACCCGCTCCCACAGGCACGTTCGGTGAAGACAAGGCCACCTCTGAAAATATGAGCAGCACGAGCGATCCGATCGACGATGAGCTTCGGGCGCTGCTGGACGACATATTGGGCGAGAACCCGACCGAGGCGGGAGTCACGCCGTTCGATACCTCGTCGCTGCGTGAAGCCGAGCGCCCTGGCGACCTGGACGATCACGACGAGCTGTATGCCGAGATCGACTGGAACCAAATGCTTTCCGAGGCAAGGAGACAGCATTCGGCGACCCGAGCGGGCGCGGCGACGGCAGTCAAGACCCCGCCGGCTCAGTCATCCCCATCCGTCCCCCGGCCTTGCACCGCTACACCTGACGGCCCATTCGAAGACGTCATCGTGCCGGGCGTCGGCGTCATACCCGCCGCCGAGGTTGCGCAGCTCGCCAGAGCCGTCGGCACCAGCGTGACCCGCGCGCTGACCGACGCTTGCACAGGCACGGTGATCGAGACCATGACGCGCAACTACCGACCTACGGCCGCGATCCGTCGGATGGTGACGACTCGCGACCAGCACTGCCGGTTTCCTGGGTGCACCATGCCCGCCGTCAACTGCGAGTTGGACCATGTGCTTCCGTGGCCGCTCGGTGAGACCAAACCGGCCAACCTGCACTGCCTCTGCAAGCATCACCACCGCGCCAAGCACGAGGCCGGATGGCGGGTGTCGATGACACCCGATGGTGTGTGCAACTGGACGAGCCCGTCCGGACGCACGTACCTCACCAGGCCTGCCGACTGACCGCGCTTGCTAGCGTCAGGTCGATGGAGAGGCCACCGGGGTTCGAAGCACTCTTCGACACGTCGTATGTCGAATACGCGAACGCCGACATCGTCGGAACCTTCGACGACCCGCCACCCGAGCTGGTGCACCGCATTCATCTGGTCGCGACTCCCGCGCCCGGTGTCGTGACGGCCTGCGAGTCGGTCGAGGGCTGGCGATTCCTGCCCGGCGGCCGTCTCGAGCCGGGCGAGAGCCTCGAATCCGCTGCCGGCAGAGAGCTTCACGAAGAAGCAGGGTCGAAGCCAGCCGGTCCGATGAACGTCTTCTTCAGCCACGTCGCGCACAGCCGCAACGCCACGCCATACCTGGCGCACGTGCCGCACCCGACGATGTGGTGGGTCTTCGCGGTCGTTCCAACCGAGGTCATCGGTCCTCCACCGACCGACGTCGATGGAGCAGAGCAGATCACTGCAGTCCACCATCTCCCGGTCATCGAAGCGATCGACTGGATGGCGCACTCCACAGATCCCACCGGCGCCGAAGTGCTGCGGCTCGCGGCGCATCTGGATCTCGTCTGACCAGCGCACGACAAGAAATTCTTCCCGGGATGTCGAGATGGTGACTTCAGCTCCGTCCCCTGGATATCTGCGACCACAATGGTTCGCACCAACGAAGGGAACCACCATGCCGAAGTACCTGATGTTGAAGCACTACCGCGGCGCACCCAAGGGCACACACGACGTGCCGATGGACAAGTGGACCCGCGACGAGTTCGACGCGCACGTCAAGTACATGAGCGATTTCGCGGACCGGCTCGAGGCTGCCGGACAGCTGGTCGACGAGCACGCATTGGCCCAGACCGGGATGTGGGTCCGGTATGACGGAGAGGGCAAGCCGCCGGTGACCGATGGTCCGTTCGCCGAGACGAAGGACCTCATCGCCGGCTGGATGATCATCGACGTCGAGTCCGAGGAGCGCGCGATCGAGCTCGCCGGCGAGCTTTCTGCCGCACCCGGCAAGGATGGCAAGCCGATCGGAGAGTGGCTGGAGCTGCGTCCCCTCATGACGGCCGAGACTGCGCCCACCTTCGAGTAGCTCGTGGACGACGAGCTACTTCGCGGGCTGGTGCCTGCGACGATCAGCGCCCTCTGCCGACGTGGAGCAGACTTCGCGTCGGTAGAGGACGCTGTGCAGGATGCGCTGATCAAAGCCCTTGAAAGCTGGCCGGATTCGCCGCCGAACGACCCGCTCGCCTGGTTGATCACCGCGTCCTGGCGGCGTTTCCTCGACCAGGTCAGAGCGACCGACGCACGGCGGTCGCGTGAGCTGCGGGTGACCGAGCAACCCGAGTTCAGCACCCCCACCGGCACCGATGAGAGCCTGCAGCTCTACTTCCTGTGTGCCAACCCGAAACTCACCAACTCGTCGGCCGTCGCACTGACATTGCGCGCAGTCGGCGGCCTCACGACGAAGCAGATCGCGGACGCCTACCTCGTGCCTGAAGCGACCATGGCGCAACGGATCAGCCGTGCCAAGCGGCAACTACGCGACACCCGACTCGACTCCCCCGGCGACCTGGCCACGGTGCTCCGCGTGCTCTACCTGGTCTTCAACGAGGGGTATGGCGGCTCCATCGACCTCTCCGCCGAGGCGATCCGCCTGACCCGCCAACTCGCTTCACTCACAACAGAACCCGAGGTTCGCGGGCTGCTCGCACTCATGCTGCTGCATCACGCCCGGCGCGCATCGCGGACGGACTCCAGCGGACGGCTCGTGCCGCTGCGGGCGCAGGATCGCTCACGCTGGGACACCGAGCTGATCGTCGAGGGCATCGCGATCCTGCAGCACGCACTCGCCGCCGATCGGCTCGGCGAATATCAGGCCCAAGCCGCGATCGCCGCCTTGCATGCGGATGCACAACGAGTCGAGGAGACGGACTGGGTGCAGATCGTGAGCTGGTATGACGAACTGCTCGCCATCACGAACTCTCCTGTCGTGCAACTGAATCGAGCGATCGCACTCGGTGAGGCCGACGGCGCGCGGGTCGGCCTCGCGGCGCTCGCAGCAGTGGATCCAACCGTGCCGCGCCATACGGCTGCGGCGGCATACCTGCACGAAAAGGCCGGCGATCTCGCCGAATCCGCCGCCCTCTACACCGAGGCAGCACACAAGGCGACCAACACCAAGGAGCGGGATCACCTGCTGCGTGAAGGAGCGCGGTTGCATGAAGTCCTTTGATAATCCTTTACCTTCGTGGGCGTCTCGGATCCCACAATTGACACTGCGATGGGACAAGACTGTGACGGTCGTCGCTCGTACGACGCCCATCCATGCCTCTCGGAGGAGCCACCGTTGCGCCTGGGATCTTGCTTCACCATTGCCACGACCACGTTCGCCATGACCGCGACCTGCCTGCTGACGCCACCTTCCGCGCAAGCAGCCACGAAGCACGTCAGCCCGTGGACAACCTCTTTCGAGGCGTCACAGCCGGCGCCGTCCACGTCCAAACAGTTCGGCCCGCTGGTCAACGTCTCCGGAACCGGTGACGCGAACGTGCCACTGGTCGCCAAGGTTGGCGGCGGACCGACCAGCGGCTACAACCTGCACAAGGGCACTGGTTTCACCGGCACGCACGGCATGCAGTTCTCCGGCATCAACCAAGCAGCAGGTCCTGCCCGCGGTGCCGACTCCCTGTACGACAACGTCGGCCATCGGATCAGCAGCGGAGACGAGCTGAGCTACAAGGTCTTTCCCGAGCGCGGCAGCAGTTCGTCATACGCCTCGACCTATGTCGCGATCGACCTGATCTTCACCGACGGCACCCGGATGAGCGCGACGCCGGACGCCACTGACACTGATGGTTCGCCGATTTCGGCTAGCGGCCACGGCACCAAGAAGGTCCTCTACACCGACCAGTGGAACTCGATCCACATCGACCTGAGCCGGTATGCCGGCAAGACCGTCGACAAGGTCATCGCGGTCTACGACAACCCGGACGACGGCGGTGCCGGCCAGAAATTCAGCGCCTGGTTCGACGATCTCAGCGTGCAGCCGGCGCCGAAGGTCGACCTCCACAACCGCGCGTCCATCGTCGACACCCGCCGCGGCACGCTCTCCTCCGGTGACTTCTCCCGAGGCAACAACCTTCCGGCAACCGCGATGCCGAACGGCTTCAACTTCTTCACCCCGATGACCGACGCCAAGAGTCGCAGCTGGGAGTACAACTACGCCTCAGCAAACAACGACGCGAATCTCCCCTCGTTGCAAGGCATCGGGGTCTCCCACGAGCCGAGCCCCTGGATGGGCGACCGCAACCAGTTGGCGATCATGCCGTCACCGGACGCACAACCGACGTCGACCCTCACCGACCGCGCACTGACCTTCGACCACAATGACGAGACCGCTCGACCTGACCTCTACAGCGTGAAGTTCACCGACGGCATCAAGACGTCCCTCACGCCCAGCGACCACGCCGGGGTCTACAAATTCACCTTCCCCGGCTCGACCGGTTCGGTGCTGCTCGACAAGGTCGCCGGGGACTCGATGCTGCACGTCGCCGCGGACGGTACGGTGAGCGGCTGGGTCGACAACGGCAACTCGGACGGCGCCACCCGCATGTTCGTGTATGGCGAATTCGACCGCACGCCAGCGAAAGTCGGTGATGCAACGGGCGACCGGTCGGCCAGTGCACGCTATGCCTCCTTCGACACATCCTCGGACAAGACCGTCGAGTTGCGCCTCGCTACCTCGTTCATCTCGTCGGCCCAGGCGAAGCACAACCTCGACCTGGAAGTGACCAACCAGTCGTTCGACAAGGTGCAGAAGGCCGCAAACACCGCGTGGAACAAGCGGCTTGGAGTCATTGACGTCACTGGCGCCGGGCGCACTCAACTCCAGTCGCTCTACTCCAACCTCTACCGGATGAACCTCTATCCGAACTCGCAGTTCGAGAATGTCGGCACCGCCGCGAAGCCGACGTACGAGCACGCCAGTCCGGTGCTTCCGACCAACGGCGACGCGACCGACACCGCAACGAACGCACAGGTCAAGCCGGGCAAGATCTACGTGAACAACGGCTTCTGGGACACCTATCGCACTGAGTGGCCGGCCTATTCGATGCTCTACCCGAAGCTGGCCGACGAACTGGTCGACGGCTTTGCGCAGCAGTACCGAGAAGGTGGCTGGATCGCCCGCTGGTCCTCTCCCGGCTACGCCGACCTGATGACCGGGACCAGCAGCGACACCGCATTCGCGGAGGCGTACCTCGAGGGCAGCGTCGACACCAAGACGGCGCTGACGGCATACGACGCAGCACTGAAGAACGCAACGGTGCGCTCGACCAACAGTGCCGTCGGCCGGAAGGGCTTGAACACGAGCCCCTACGCGGGCTACACGTCAACAAACACAGGCGAATCCGTCTCCTGGTCGCTTGAGGACTACATCAACGACGCCGGCATCGCCAAGATGGCGAGCAAGCTGGCGAACGACCCGAAGACACCACGCAGCCGGGTCGCGCAGCTGAAGAACGACGCCGCCTACCTCACGTCGCGTTCCAAGGACTACGTCAACCTCTTCAACCCCGCCACCGACTTCTTCCAGGGCCGCAACGCCGACGGCTCGTGGCACACCTTCGGCGGCAAACCGTTCGACCCGACGAGCTGGGGTGACGTCTTCACCGAGACCGACGGCTGGAACTTCGCGTTCCACCCGACATACGACATCCCCGGACTTGAGGCGCTGTATGGCGGCAGCAAAGGCCTCATCGGCAAACTCGACAAGTTCTTCGCAACACCCGAAACCGCCTCCAATCCGGGCGGATACGGCGGCACCATCCACGAGATGCGTGAGGCCGCGGCGGTCCGGATGGGCCAACTCGGGATGAGCAACCAGCCGTCGCACCACATCCCCTACGTGTATGCCGCCGCAGGCAAGCCCAGCGAAACGCAGGCCAAGGTCCGGGAGATCACCCGGCGACTCTTCGTCGGCAGCGACATCGGTGAGGGCTACGCCGGCGACGAGGACAACGGCGAGACCAGCTCCTGGTACATCTTCTCGGCGCTCGGCTTCTATCCGATGTCGGTCGGCTCCGGTCAGTACGTCATCGGCTCGCCGCTGTTCCGCACCGCGACGGTGCACCTGGACGGCGGCAGGAAGCTCACCATCGATGCTCGCGACAACAGTCCGCAGAACATCTACATCCAGGCTGCGACGCTCAACGGAAAGCCATTGCAGAGCGCGACGATTGACGCATCTCTGTTGCAGAAGGGCGGCAAGCTCTCGTTCCAGATGGGACCGAAACCGTCGACCTGGGGTGCGAGCTCGAGCAACGGCACACCCGCCAAGCCGCTGTATGACGCAACAACGCCCGGCTACGGCGCGACCACCTCGTCGGACGGCACGTCGACGACTGCACTGGTCGACGACAACTCCTCGACCGATACGACCTTCACGTCGAAGACGCCGACGATCACCTGGCAGAGCGGGTCCGGCCCGATGACCGTCGATCGCTACACGCTCACCAGCGGAGCCGACGGCGGCACACCCACGTCATGGACTCTTGAGGGCTCACCCGACGGAGGAAAGTCGTGGGTCCGACTCGACCAGCAGAAGAACCAGACGTTCCGCTGGCACGACCAACTCGTGCCGTATTCGATCGCGAAACCCGGCTCGTATGACGCCTACCGACTGCAAGTCACCGCGAGCACGGGTGGTGCGCCGACCCTGTCGGAGTTCGAATTGTCGGCGGATCCCACTGGGAAACAAGGCGATCTGACGGTCTCACCGGTCCAGGGCGTCGAGACAACCGTCGGCACCCCACTAACCTCGCCTTTGGCTGTCGTGAGCGGTGTGCCCGGCGGCGCTGCGGCGGTCAGCGCCACCGCGGACTTCCATGACGGGAAAGGCCCGCAGCCGGCAACGGTCAGCACGACCCCGCTTGGGCGGTACGCCGTCAGCGCTCCGCACACCTTCGACACGGCAGGCCTCGCCTCGGTCGACATCGTGGCCAGCGTCGCAGGAACGAAGGTGTCGGCCTCCGTCGAGGTCGGGGTCAGCAGGGACCAGCTCTTCGCGGACACGATGAACGGCACTTGCATCGGCCTGCCTGGTTCCGGTGCCGACTGCGACGCCGGCGGCGTTGGCTTCTCGCGAACCTCGTTGGCGGACAATGGTTTCGTCCAGGGCCAGACCGAGAAGGTGCCGGGCACTGGCCTGTCGTTCGACATACCGAAGCCGGTAGACGGCAATGACAACGTCGTGGCCGACGGACAGACAGTCATGTTCGACCCCGGAACGGACGCGACGAAGATCTCGGTGATCGGAACGGCGACCCAGAGAGACCTGAGCGCGACCGCGACCCTGCACTTCTCGGACGGCTCGACGGCACCTCTGTCCATCGGATTCGGGGACTGGGTCGGCGCCGCGGGCTCGCCGAAATTCGGCAATATCGTCGTCGGGAAGTCGGCCGGTCGCGTTTCCAGTGGCGGCACGGACTCCCTCACTGCGGCGATCTTCTCGACCGCACCGATCGACCTGCCCAGCGGCAAGCAGCTCGTCTCGATCACGCTCCCGGCAGCGGTCGGCTCCGCGTCCTCAGGCGGCCGGATCCACGTCTTCGCGTTCGCGTCCGACGGGGATCGTTCAGCCGTCTACACGCCGATCACGCTGACACCGAAGGCCGTTGCGGGTCAGCAGAGCGGCACGGCGTTCACGGCCGAGCTGGCCACTGCCACCGGTGGTTCCGGCACGCCAGGGGCCACGGTCAACTGGGGTGACGGATCCGCGATGGACAAGGCCGACGTGGTCACGTCAGGATCCGACTGGTCGATCGCCGGTGGTCACACCTACGCGAAGGCGGGCACCTACACCGTGACCGTCACCGCAGACGACGGCATCAAGAGCGAGACCACGACCACCAAGGTCACCGTCAGCTAATGCTGGCGGTCGGTCACGACCTGACCGTGATCGGTCGTGATCCGGTGCCAGTAGGGCCGGCCATTGTCATCCGTGCCGGCATAGCTCGTCGTCGAGTGTCCGTCGGACTCGCTCGTCGTGCCGTCCTTGCGCGCCAGCACGCCGTATGACGTGACGTTCCAGTCCCATCCACGCCGCACGAGCTGACTGCCAGTGCGCACCGAACTCGACACCTGTTGCGTCATGTCGACCGTGCCATTGAGAGAGAAGTTCTGGTCGTTGACGTAGTCAGCCGCGGAGAAGTCGACACTGATCGGGTAGGACTCATTCAATGACGCGCTGCGGACGACCCGATGGCCGATGCGGGAGACCGACTGCGTCGTCATCGCATCCTGCTGCGTGATGCTCTGGACCATCCCGGAGTCACCGACACTGCCCGAATTCGACCAGTTGCGAGAGGTGTTCACTGTCGTCACGACACGACCGGCCAAGGTGTCGACATACCCGCTGAGCATGTCGGAGCGTCGTGCCGTCTCGGCATACTTCACGGTGCCGTCGACCGGGTCTCCGGCCGTGGTGGAGGTTGCCGGCGACGCAGCCACTGAGTCCTCGGTGAGCGCACCGGACGTCTGTGCCCGGTGGTGATCGGTCCACAAGAACAGCGCAGCGCGCACATTCCAGGTGTCGCCGATCGGGTTGATACCGAACGAGATCGAGTGTGTCTTGCCGTCGACCAGCCGGCCGGCGAACGGGGTCAGGTCGAGCGACTCGGTGCGCATGTCGAGGGTGTCGATCGCAACCACCGGCCGCCACAGGGTGGGCACGATGCCACCGGAGTAGATGTGCGGGAACGTCCCGACGTCACCGGCGGGTGTGCCGTCGACGGAGACGGCGGCCTCCCGATAGGCACCTGCCGCGCACAGGCCGGCACCGGGGAACTTCGCGGCGACCGCATCGGGCACCGCGGTGAACCATTGCTCGTCGCAACCGTTTCCCTTCAGCGTCGTCTCGAGCTGGGCGCGAATGATGTTGCGGGGTAGGTCGGACAGCGTTGTTGATGCAGTGGCGCTGCCCGGCGTCAGGTCGGCGACCGGCACTCCGACCACCTTGTCGGGGACATCCGGAGCCGGGTGCTTCCGATCGGCCAGGTAGAAGGTGATCTTCACCGTCTGGTCGTAGTTGCCGGTGTAGACGTCGGACATGTAGTTGGTGTAGCCGCCGGAGAATTTCTGCGGCGTCTTGAAGAGCGAGCTGAATTCGGTGATGTCCTTGCTGAAGGAGAACGTCGTCGGCTTCGCGCCATTCGGCTCCTGCGTGGTGCCGAACCACACTGGCACGCCGCCGATCTCGAGCTCACCGGAGCGGTCGTACTGCCGCCCGGACACTGAGGTCGTCGAGTCCAGCACGACCTTCGACCACTTGCCCTTGCATTCGTCCGGCACCTGCACGCTCCCCGAATAGAGCTGCGGCGACAGGTCGGCAGCGTTCGACTTGAAGTGGTCGGCGAGCGTCACCGTGCAGTGTCGTGTGTCGGGTCGCGACACCGGTGGCTGCGCGGAAACCGTGTCACCGCCGGAGGATTCGATCACCCCGCTCGCAGTCGGCCCGGACGCCGCACTTGCTCCGGTGGCGCCGCCGAGCGCCATACCGACAGACACGACGGACACTCCGAGAACGCTCACCAGACGACGCACCGCAACTCCTCACACCGGGACTGAAACAACGAATGACGCTAGTCCCGTCCAGAACCCCGCGGGGCGTTCACGAACGTCAGGTAGCGAACCGGCCCTCCTCCGGCGCCAGGCGAGGTGTGGGACGACATACATTGGCAGGTATGACGAGCGAGTCCACGTCCGACAGCCTGGACACAACGGCATACAGCGACAGCCAGGTCGCGGCGGCATACAACGCAGTGGCTGTGGAGTATGCCGAGGCGATGCACGACGAGCTGGCGGGCAAGCCGCTGGATCGCGCGCTCCTGGCGGCAGTCGTGGAGATGTGCGACGGCGGCCGCGTCGCGGACATCGGGTGCGGGCCCGGCCACGTCACCCAGCACTTGGCATCCCTTGGCGCCAAGCCCCTCGGGATCGACATCTCGCCGGCGATGATCGACATCGCCCGCGCCGAGAACCCGGGCGTCGAGTTCCGCGTGGAGTCGATGACCGACCTGACCGAGCCCGACCAGAGCCTGGCCGGCGCGGTGCTGCTCTACGCGATCATCAACCTCAGCCCCACCGAACGCGCTCGCACCTTCGCGCAGGTCTTCCGCGCGCTGCAGCCGGGTGGCATCGCGTTGGTGTCCTTCCACATCCGCAGTGAGGAGTTCGCCGCCGGCCAGGCGCAGCACCTCCACACCTGGTTCGGGCACAGCGTCGACATCACCGGCCACTTCCTGGAGCCGGCCGAGATCATCGACGAGATCGCCGACGCCGGTCTCGACATCGTGTCGGTCACCACCCGGATGCCGCACCCGGGCGTCGAGATCCCGACCGAGCGCGCCTACGTGCTCGCCCAGCGGCCGCCGCAGCCGACCTGAGCGCGTCATACCCGGCTGACACGATGCCCGCGTGGATATCGCCGAATGGACCAGCCGCCTCGAGAACGTCTCTGCCGGATACGCCGAGGTCTATGGCGTCGACCGCACCCCTGACTGGATGCTGCTGAAGCTGATGGAGGAGTTGGGCGAGCTCAGCCAGGCGTGGCTGGTGGCCAGCGGCCAGGGCCGTGATCGCAATCTGACCGAGCAAGCGCAACAGGATGCCGTCGCGGCGGAGTGCGCAGACGTGGTGGCGATGGCGCTGCTCGTCGCACACCGAATGGGCGTCGACGTCGAGACCGCCATGCGCGACAAGTGGCTGCCCTGGGAGGAGTTCCACACCAAACGTCGCACGGACGCCGCGCCCAATCCGCCGATCGCTTTGGACAGCAACGCTTTTCAGGATTGACCAGGATCGACCGGCATCTCGTGTGCGAGACTTGTGGTGCACCCTGATCAAGGAGCTCCCATGAGTAACTGGCCCACCTCGGCGAAGGTCGTCGTCGTGCTGCTCATCCTGCTGATCGTGGTGCCCGCGATCTTCCACCTGCTGTGGCTCGCGATCACCGCTGCCATCGTGCTCGGCATCGGCTACGTCGCAGTGCAGGCGATCAGTCGGAAGCGCTGAGTTTCTTCCGTCGGGCCCGAAAGAAATCGGTCAACAACTGCGCGCACTCCTGCTCGCGTATGCCGCCGACGGCGTCCAACTTGTGCGGACTCGTGTTGTCCGCGATGACGTCCCATGCGCTTCCGCAGGCGCCGGCCTTCCGGTCCCATGCGCCGAAGACGATATGCGAGATGCGCGACTGCATGATCGCGCCAGCACACATCAGGCACGGTTCCAGCGTCACGACCATCGTGCAGTCGTCCAGCCGGTAGTGCCCGAAGGTCTCCGCGGCCGACCGGATCGCGACTATCTCGGCGTGCGCGAGCGGGTCACTGTCCGCGACCCGGCGGTTGGGTGCGGCTCCGACGACGGTTCCAGCGGCATCGAGCACGACGGCACCGACCGGCACGTCGTCGGTGGCGAGCGCCATACCGGCCTGGCTCAACGCCAGTGCCATCCATTCGTCATAACCATCGGGCGCGGGCACGACTAGAGTTTGCGCCATGCGTGTCGAGCTCGCCAACCACCCCCTCATCGCCCACAAGCTGACCTACCTGCGCGACAAGCGCACGGACAGTCCGACCTTCCGGCGTCTCGCCGAGGAGCTCGTGACGCTGCTGGCCTACGAGGCCACCCGCGAAGTTCGGGTCGAGCCCTTCCACATCGAGACGCCTGTCGCACCGACCACCGGCATCAAGCTGTCCTCCCCCAAGCCACTCGTCGTGCCGATCCTGCGCGCGGGCCTCGGCATGCTCGAGGGCATGGTTCGGCTGCTGCCGAGCGCCGAGGTCGGCTTCCTCGGCATGCAGCGCAATGAGGAAACGCTCGAGGCGATCACCTACGCCAACCGGCTGCCGGACGACCTGTCCGGCCGGCAGTGCTACGTGCTCGACCCGATGCTCGCCACCGGCGGCACACTCGCCATGGCCATCCGCTACCTCGCCGAGCGCGGCGCCGATGACATCACCGCCGTCACCCTGCTGTCGGCACCCGAGGGCATCGCGGCGGTCGAGCAGGCGCTGGCCGACCTGTCCATCCCGATCACGCTCGTGACCGGCGCGATCGATGAGCGACTCAACGAGAACGGCTACATCGTGCCCGGCCTGGGCGACGCCGGCGACCGGCTCTACGGCGTGGTGTGACTCACGCTGCCTTCACGACCTCCGACTCTTCGTCAGCGACCCGCCCGAGCCGGCGGATCGACGGCACCAGCAAGGTGACCGCCACGATCGCGACATACACGCAGCCGGACACGACCAACAGCGTGCTGACATCGATGGTGCTGGCGAGCCAGCCGAACGTCAGGCTGCCGATCGGTATGGCGACGAACGACCCCAACATGTCGTAGCTCGAGACTCTCGAGAGCACCTCCGTCGGGATGCGCTCCATCATCGCCACGGTCCAACCCGTGCTGAAGACCTGCGTGCCCATGCCGCTCACGAACGCAACGGCCATCATCGGCAGCGTTGCCGGGCGAATCCCCAACATCAGCAACGGTATGGCGAAGCACGACATACCGGCCATACCGGCGCGCAGTGGGTGGCGCAGCTTCCAGTGCAACAGGATCATCGACATGACGAGCATGCCGACGGCCTCTGCTCCTACGACCAGACCCCAGCCACGGATCCCGAGCGCTCCATCGTTCTTGGCGACAACCGGCCCCACGACAACCCACGCACCGATGTGTATGGCGTTCAAGACCCCGAATGCCGCGACGATGACCCACAGCCAGGTGCGTGAGGTGAATTCGCCCCAGCCTTCACGCAATTCGACGATGATCGAGGTCCGCAGGGTCTGTTTGCGGGGTGGCAGCGCGACCTTCGTCAGCATTACCGCCGCCACCAGGAACGTGGCGCCGTCGATCGCGAGTGCCAGCGCGGAGCCTGTCGTCACGACGAGAGTGGTGCCGAGGATCGGTCCGATGAACGTCGCACCGTTGCGCACGAAGGACATCAGCGAATCCGCTTGCTGCAGCTGGTTTTTCGGCACCAACTGAGGGATCAGTCCCTGCTGTGCAGGCATCGAGAACGCGCTGACTCCGCCGGACAGTGCGGCGAGGACGATCATCGAGCCGACCGTCGCCCACCCCTGTTCGAGCGACACCGCCATCGTCAGTTGGATCACGGCCATCGCCAGGTAGCAGGCCTGCATGACGGCACGGCGCGGCAGCCGGTCGGCGATGACCCCACCGAAGAGGAGGCAGAGCACGCTGGCGGTCATCTGCGCGGCGAGCACGATGCCGAGCGACTCCGAGGAGTTGTCGATGTGCAGCACCGCGAAGGCGATCGTCACCGGCGTCATCATGCTGCCGACGATGTTCACCGACCGAGACAGGAAGAACCAGCGGAAGTCCTTGCCACGCAACACTTCCAGCGTGGGTGGCCGCTCGCTCATTCCCCACCCACCAATTCATCGCGCTCGTCATGCATCCGGAAGAGTTCGGCCTGGAAGCTCACATGGACCGACCCGGCGGTATGCGGCCGCATGGCCTCTTCGTGCACCAGCCGGGACGCCTCTTTCACCAGTTCCATTGTCTTGAGCCAGGTTTCCGGCGTGAGCCAGACTTCGGCATCCGCACTGAGCGCTTGGCCATCGACCCGTTGTGCCGACCTGCGGACCAGTTCCTGGTGGAGCACGTCGATGTAGAGCCGCCATTCGTCGGGACTTGCTGTCCTCCTCGGCCGCGAGGCCTCAGTGCTCCTGCCGGTTCGCTCCGTATAGCGATATCGGTACTTCTTCGCCTGTCCGCCGCGTACCGATTCCGTCGCTGCCACCTCGACCTGCCCGGCGTTCGCCAGAGTGCGCAGGTGATAGCTCGCGTTCGCCTGGGTGATGTCGAGTTCGCGAGCCAACTCGGCAGCGCTCATCGGCGCACCGGTGAGCAACGACATCATCCGGAGGCGAACGGGGTGCGCGGACGCTCGCAGCTCGCTGATCGCCTCATCCTCCAAAGACATGTTTGGAAGTATGCCGCGATCCGTCGGCGACTGTCAAAGAGTTATTTGGCGGTCTCGCGGTCTCTGACCGACAGGACGACCAAATGACCGAGAGGCGTACCCCAGATGGCGTTTTCCGTACTCCTCCCGATCGTTTGGTGCTCCTCTCGATCAAAGAGGCCAGGTGTCACCCCAGCGCACATCCCGCGCTTCCTTGTATGCCGCCCCTTGCCGCTTGGTCACCACTGCGCGGCTCGCGGTCCCATCAGGCCGGCACAACTGCAGCTCGACCAGCCCCTTGCGCTTGACGGGATGCCGCAGGATCCGCGAAGAATCGCCATCACGCTCCGGCACGTCGGCACCGTCGGGCACTGCCACGACATACGAGAACTTCTCGTCCTCATGCCCGAGCTCGCCGCCCTTGAGCTGCCGGTGCACCGAGGACCGCTCGACGCGCGCGCTGAAATGGCACCAATCCGGCTGTCGAACAGGGCAATCGGCCTGATGCGGGCACGGTGCGATGACCTGCCAACCAGCCTCCAACAGCGCTTGCCGTGCCGTCAGGATCCGCTGGTGCCCGCTCGGCGTGCCCGGCTCGATGATCGCGATCGCCCGGCCCGCGGCACCGATCGCCGCGGCCACGAGCTGCTGCTGCGCGGACTGCTTCAGCTCCGAGAGCACATACGACACGGTTACCAGATCGGCCCGAGGGACCGGCGAACCCGCCTGCCAGCGCTCGAAATCCACCACTCCGGGCTCAGCTGCGCGTAGCTGCCGACCGAGCTGCAACGCCTCGCCCACCTGGTCGAGCACGGTGATTCGCGCGTCCGGCCATTTGTCGTGAGCGGCCCAGGCTGCTGCGCCGGTGCCGCCGCCCAGGTCTGTGACGGTCTGTATTTCTGGAAGACGGAAGGCACTGTGCCGCAACATGTTCGAGCATGCGGCGACCGTGGCCGGCATACGGTAGAGCGCGTAGGCCAGCACATCAGTGGCGTTGCCGAGGATCGGCGCGGACGCCGCACCACCCTCCCGATAGCGACCGATGAGCCGATCGACGGACGTGGCCAGCGGAGCGCGCGAAATACCCGCTGCGGCCGCATCAAGGGCGTCCCGCAGTCGCAGGTCGAGCGGGCGGACGGGCGTGGTCGACATGGCGCATTCTCCGGGTCTGACGAGGGCGGGATGCCGCGGAAGTGATCACCCAGCGTAGCCAGCAAGGGGCCGCCGAACGCGGTAACGTGAGGTCGCCGCGCGCGGCATACGACACACCCGTTGAGCGCAACACCCAGTCACAACCGTCACATCTGTCACACTGAGAGTTAGACCCGTGCGCCTACTGTGCGCTGAGCCGCAAAGAACGCCGGAGGAATGATGGCCCTGGACAAGGTCCGTAAAGTCGCGATCTGGCTCGTCGTCGCCTTCATCGCTTACGCGATCTTCAAGTCACCGTCCAAGTCGGGAGACATCGTCCACAACATCTGGTCGATCCTCAGCAACGGTGTCGACCAGATCGGCAAGTTCTTCGACAAGATCCTGAACAGCTAGGCCGATAGCCATGGATCACGTCGATCCACGCGCCGAGTCGGCGATGGCGCGCTTCCTGCTCGACGACGAGACGATCGTCGTCGCACAGCGGCAACACTGGGCGGCCGTCGGACAACCCGTGGCAATGGCGATCGTCGGGTTCTTCCTCGCGCTGATCGCCGGCTTCTCCGCTCCCGCGAACCTCGGAACGCTGACCGACTTCGCCTGGAAGCTCTGGTTCATTCTGCTTGCGTATGCCGCCATACGCCTCGTGATGTGGCGGTTCGACTGGTTCATGGCGACCGACAAGCGCCTACTGATGATGTATGGCGTGATCAATCGACGGGTCGCCATGATGCCGCTGGCCAAGGTGACCGACATGTCGTTCAACCGGACCATGGTCGGGCGAATGCTCGGCTACGGGCAGTTCGTCCTGGAGAGCGCTGGCCGGGAGCAGGCACTGCGTCGGATCGATTTCATCCGCGACGCCAAGGGCACCTACCTGGCGATCGTCGGGGAAATCTTCGGCGAGGACGACCCCAACGGCGTCGTCTCGGATGGGTATGACGACGAAGACAAGACCGACCCCTTCCTGCACCTGCAGCTCGCGGGCAGCCCTACGACCGTCAAGTACGAAGACGACCCGACGAACCTGCCGGTCCGGCCGATCGGCAACTTCCTCCCACGCCCGGAACGTCAGCGGCGCAGCGGCCTGCGCGAGCGTGTCCTACGTCGCGCGAACGAAGAACCGCCGCAGGCCTTCGGCCACGACGGCGACTCCGGATGGGCCCGGAAAGACCCTCCGCCCAGACCGCGCCGGCCACGCGACCTGCACGACGACTGACTGCGGGCCGGGCGCAGGTGCAGCATCAGGCTCTGGCCGGATAACCTTCGTGGTCGAGTCAGTGCGTCACGTCGCCCGCCAGCAGGAGTTGAAATCATGGCAGTCCGTCCGATTACCGTCATCGGGCACAAGGCGTTGCACCAGCCGACCAAGAAGGTCAAGGAGATCACTCCGGAGGTCCGCACGCTGGTGCAGGACATGTTCGACACGCTGGATGCCGCCCAGGAGCAGGCCTGGCCGCCAACCAGGTCGGCGCGCGGCTGCGCATCTTCGTCTACGACTGCGCCGATGAGTCCGGCGAGGACAAGCGCGGCGTGGTGATCAACCCGGTGCTCGAGAAGGGCACTGTGCCGCCCGGCGATCCGTCTCCCGACGACGGTGCCGAGGGCTGTCTTTCCGTTCCAGGAGAATGGTTTCCGACGCCACGTTCCTCGTGGGCGAAGGTCACCGGCATCGACGTGGACGGCAACGAAGTCGTCGTCGAAGCCACCGGCGGCACGCTGGCCCGTTGCCTGCAGCACGAGACCGATCACCTCGACGGCAAGCTGTATGTCGAGAGGCTGACTCCGACATACCGCACCAAGGCGCGTGAGGCGATGAAGGCCCGCGGCTGGGAGGCGGCGCACATCACCAAGTGGGATCCGCTCACCCAGGAAGCCGAAAAGGTCTGACCGCGCCACCCTCCTCGATCGAGAGGACCCCATCGCACACGAGAGGCCCCGACACCGGTGCCCGAATTGGGGTCCGATCAAGCAGCAATGGGTCCTCTCAAACGGCACTCTCGTAGGCTGAGGCACATGCGCGCCGAACCCATCGCCAAGCCACACGCCTTCCACGCCGAAGGCCCGATCTGGTGGCCGGAGTGGTCACTCGAAGGCCCGGGTGAGTTGCGCTATGTCGACATGATGGCCGGCGACGTGCTGATCGCGCGCGGCGACGATGTCGAGCGCATCCACGTCGGCAAGGTCGCTGCCGCGATGCGCCCACGCGGCCCGGGTGGCGCGGTCATCGCGCTCGAGCGCGGTTTTGCTCTCGCTGACAGCAATGACCTGTCCGACCTGCAGGTCATGGAGCCGATCTGGGACGACCCGTCCGTGCGGTTCAACGACGGCGGATGCGACCCGCTGGGCAACTTCTACTGCGGCACCATGGCCTACGACCAGCACCAGGGCGGCGGCTCGCTCTACCTGCTCACGTCGAAGGGTATGGCGTCGCCGGTCCTGCACGACCTGACGATCTCCAACGGCATCGGCTGGTCCCCGGACGGAACGACGACCTACTTCAACGACACTCCGACACGCACCATCTGGGCGTTCGACTGGGAACCAGAGACAGGGCTGACCGAGCGTCGCCCGTGGGTGCGCCTGCCCGACGACCTGCCCGGGAGTCCCGACGGTCTCTGGGTCGACCAGGAGGGTGGCGTCTGGATCGCGCTGTATGGCGGCTCGGCCGTCCACCGCTACGTCAACCGTCAGCTCACCGAGGTCGTCGAGGTGCCCGGTGTCACCAACGTCACGGCGTGCACGTTCGGCGGTGACCAGCTTCAGACGCTCTACATCACCACCACCCGGGAGAACGTCGCAAAGGGCGAACAACCCCTCGCCGGAGCGGTTTTCGCCGTCGACCTCGGCGTCGGCGGCCTGCCGGTGCTGCCCTTCGGCGCCTGAGTCCCACCGATTTCACACCTGGGCGACTGCTCGGGTAGAGTGTCTCAGCGTTGCGCGGTTACCGCGCGGCATGCACCCGTAGCTCAACGGATAGAGCATCTGACTACGGATCAGAAGGTTAGGGGTTCGAATCCCTTCGGGTGCACGTACTGAGTTGAGACGGTGCACAGCCCCGGCAAGCGGAAACGCTCGCCGGGGCCTTCTCATGTCGCCTCGACGCACGGTCTCGTCGTCCGTCCCCCTAAGCTGCCGGCAACCGGGTCACTTCAGGGAAAGGCAGTCGTGATCAAGCAGATCGATGTCGTCGGTGCCGTTCTGGTGCGAGACGGCACCGTGCTGGCCGCTCAACGCGGACCGTCGATGGCACTCTCGGGCCACTGGGAGTTCCCAGGCGGCAAGGTCGAGCAGGGCGAGTCGCCGCAAGAGGCGCTTGTTCGCGAACTTCGCGAAGAACTGCTGTGTGACATCGCAGTCGGTGATCGCGTCGAAACCACATCTCACCAATACGACTTCGGCATCGTCACGCTGACAACCTACCTCGCCACCCTGGAGGCCGGAGAGCCGCAAGCCACCGAACATGCCGAGCTCCGATGGATCCCGGTGGCAGACCTGCACAGCGTCGAGTGGGCGCCGGCCGACGTCCCCGCGGTCGAGCGGATCATGCAGCTCCTGGCGAAGTAGGCCGAACACGTCATCGTGGATCTCGTCGCCAGCACGGCATACGGCGACAAGTTCATCAACGAGTCCCCGGTGCACCAGCTCACCAGAAGCCGAAGAACGCTGCAAAGCAACGAAGTTCAAGCGATCGTCGACAACAGGTTGAGTCCCGTGCGAGATCGACCGTCAGTTCAGGCCGGCAGACCGTCGAGGCGGGCAAGCACCTGCAGCATGACCTCGTCGGCGCCACCGCCGATCGAGCCGATCCGTGCATCGCGGAAGAAGCGGGCGGTCCAGGTCTCCTCGATATAGCCCATTCCCCCGTGGAACTGCAGGCACGTGTCCGCGACCTCGCGCGCCAGCCGGCCGGCGGTGAGCTTGGCGACCGATGCCATCCGGGTGATGTCCTCACCGGCGACTCGCGCTTCGCAGGTCTGCCGGTTGTGACTGCGCAGCAGGTCCACCTGGGCCTGCAACTCGGTGAGCCGGAAAGCGACGTACTGCTTGGAAGCGAGGGTCCCGCCGAAGACGGTCCGTTCGGCGACATACCGGCGGGTCAGCTCCAGCGCCTTGTCGCACTGGCCGACGGCGGCATACGCGGCAAACATCCGCTCGACGACGAATTGCTGCATTTGCTGCTGGAAACCGCGCCCGATCTCGCCGATCGTGTTCGCGACCGGGACGCGTACGTCGTCGAAGACGAGCTCCGCGGTGTCGGACGAGTGGTTTCCGAGCTTCTCGAGGGTGCGGCTCACCGAGAAGCCCGGCGCCGTCGTGGGGACGACGATCTGCGAGATCCCCTTGTAGCCGCCTTCGTCGGAAGTGCGCACGAGCAGGCAGACCCAGTCGGCCTGGGCACCGTTGGTAATGAACATCTTTCGGCCGGTGATCACCCAGTCGTCACCGTCGCGCCGGGCTCGGGTGCGCAGCCGGGCGACGTCAGATCCGGTGTCGGGCTCGGTCACCCCGATCGCCGCGACGGCGGTGCCGGCGATCGCCGGTGCGAGGAACTGCGCCTTCTGCTCCGGTGTCCCGAGCGCTGCCAGGGACGGCGTCGCCATCATCGACTGCACGCCGAGCGCCATACTCACCCCGGCCGAACTCATCCGACCGAACTCTTCGCAGGCGATCATCTGGAACGAGTGGTCCGCGCCGAGTCCGCCGTATGCCGGGTCGTACTCGATGCCGAGCAGCCCGACCGCGCCGGCCTTCGGGAAGAGCTCGTGCGCAGGGAACGCGCCGCCCTTCTCCCACTCGTCGGCGTACGGGTTGACCGCCGTGTCGACGAAGTGTCGGACGCTGGAACGAAAGTCGTCGTGGTCCTGGGTGAGCCGCATGGTTCCGACGCTAATGCGCGCCCCGAAAGAAAACAAGCATGCTTGCTTGTTTTGCTCGATCTGTGCCAGGCTGCGATGTCATGAGCTCCGCCAGCGCCGCCTCCCCGCACGCAGTCCTGCGGATCGGGAACTGCTCCGGCTTCTATGGCGACCGACTGGCTGCGATGCGCGAGATGCTCGAAGGTGGCCCACTCGACGTCCTCACCGGCGACTACCTTGCCGAGCTGACGATGCTGATCCTCGGCCGGGATCGCGCCAAGGACCCGACTCTGGGCTATGCACGCACCTTCCTGCGGCAACTGGAGGACTGCCTCGGTCTCGCGCTCGACCAGGGCGTGCGCATCGTCGCCAACGCCGGTGGCCTCAACCCACCTGGCTGCGCGACCGCCATACGCGATCTCGCGGAGCGGCTCGGCCTGTCCGTCAAGGTCGCTGTCGTCGATGGCGACGACCTCACCGACCGGGCCGGGGAACTCGGCCTCGGGCAACCACTCGCCGCCAACGCCTACCTCGGTGCCTTCGGGATCGCTGCCGCCTGCCGGGCCGACGCCGACGTCGTCATCACCGGTCGGGTCACCGACGCCTCCGTGGTCGTCGGTCCCGCGATCGCGCACTTCGACTGGCAACCAACGGAATTCGACGCCCTCGCGGGCGCGATGGCGGCCGGCCACGTCATCGAGTGCGGAACGCAGGCGACCGGCGGCAACTTCGCGTTCTTCCGGGATGTCCCCGACCTCACCCGTCCCGGATTCCCCATCGCCGAGATCCGTCGCGACGGCTCGTCGATCATCACCAAGCACCCGGGCACCGGTGGCACGGTCACCGTCGACACCGTTGCGTCCCAGTTGCTCTACGAGATCCAGGACGCGCGGTATGCCGGGCCCGACGCCGTCCTGCGACTGGACTCAATCACCCTCGAGCAGAATGGCCCGGACCGGGTGCTGCTGTCCGGAGCGCACGGTGAGGCGCCCCCTCCGGATCTCAAGGTGTCCTGCACCAGGATCGGCGGCTTCCGCAACGAGATGTCGTTCGTGCTGACCGGGCTGGACATCGAGGCGAAGGCCGAGCTCGCCCAGCGACAGGTCGAAGCAGCACTGACGGTGCGACCGGAGGAGCTGTCCTGGACCCTCGCACGGACCGATCACGACGACCCGGACAGCCAGGCACGGGCCGCCGCGACGCTGACCGTCGTCGCGCGGGACCCCGACGAGGCCAAGGTCGGGCGAGCCTTCTCCGGCGCCGCCGTCGAGATCGCGCTGGGCAGCTATCCGGGCTGCTTCCTGACCAGTCCGCCTGGACGCGGCAGCGCGTATGGCGTCTACGAGGCGCGGTACGTCGCCCAGGATGTGCCCGGGCACACGGTGACACTGCCGGACGGCACCCGACAGCTGATCCCAGCACCGACCACGACCAGTCCGCTGGAGCCGTTGCACATTGACACGTCGGTCACGGAGGAGCGGCATGGGCCGACCGTCAACGTCCCGCTCGGCACCGTCGCCGGCGCTCGATCGGGCGACAAGGGCGGCAACGCCAACGTGGGCGTGTGGGTCCGCTCGGACGCCGAATTCGCTTGGTTGGACGGCGTTCTCACCGTTGACCGACTACGCGAACTGCTCCCCGAGACGCGCGAGCTCACCGTCATACGAACCCGGCTGCCTCGGTTGCGTGCACTCAACTTCGTCATCGAAGGCCTGCTCGGTGAAGGCGTCGCGTATGCCGCCCGCTTCGACCCGCAGGCAAAGGCTCTCGGCGAGTGGCTGCGGGCCCGACACGTCGATGTTCCCACCGAATTCGTGCCATCCACCGCCGAGGAGTCGCACCGATGACGGCCCTGTCCAGCACCTTCGACCCGGCCACCGACGAGGCTCGGGTCAACGCGCAGGCGATGACCGACCAGCTCGCGGAGCTCGATGAGCAGCTTGCGTTGGCGGTCGCCGGAGGTGGCGACCGAGCGGTCGCCCGGCATCGGTCGCGCGGCAAGCTCACCGCGCGCGAGCGGATCGACCTGCTGCTCGATCGTGACTCGCCCTTCCTGGAGCTGGCGCCGTTCGCCGGTTATGGCAGCCGGTTCACGGTAGGCGGCAGCGTCGCGGCAGGCATCGGAGTCGTCGAGGGCGTCGAGTGCATGATCATCGCGAACGACCCTACGGTCAAAGGCGGTTCGAGCAATCCGTCGTCGGTGACGAAGACACTTCGGATGCAGGAGATCGCCCGCCAGAACCACCTGCCGATCATCAGCCTCGTCGAGTCCGGTGGCGCCGACCTGCCCACGCAGAAGGACATCTTCATCCCCGGGGGCGCGACGTTCCGCAATCTGACGCAGCTGTCCGCTGCAGGCATCCCGACCATCGCGTTGGTCTTCGGCAACTCGACCGCCGGCGGCGCCTACCTGCCCGGCATGAGCGACCACGTGGTGATGATCGAGGAGCGGTCCAAGGTGTTTCTCGCCGGCCCGCCGCTGGTCAAGGCGGCGACCGGTGAGGAGTCCGACGCCGAATCACTGGGCGGCGCAAGCATGCACGCACGAACCTCCGGGCTCGCCGACTACTACGCACTCGATGAGCAGGACGCGATCCGGATCGGGCGCCGCATCGTCGCGCGCCTCAATCGGCACAAGGCCGGCGGGCCGTCCACCACCTCTCCCCTGCCGCCCAGGTATGCCGCGGACGACCTGCTCGGCATCGTGCCCGCCGACCTGAAGAACCCCTTCGACCCCCGCGACGTCATCGCACGGATCGTGGACGACTCCGACTTCGACGAGTTCAAGCCGCTCTACGGCAGCTCACTGGCCACTGGCTGGGCACAACTGCACGGCTTCCCCGTCGGGATCCTCGCCAACGCCCGCGGCGTCCTGTTCAGTGAGGAGGCCCAGAAGGCGGCGCAGTTCATCCAGCTGGCCAACCGATCGAACACGCCACTTCTGTTCCTGCACAACACAACCGGCTTCATGGTGGGCAAGGAGTACGAGCAAGGCGGGATCATCAAACACGGCGCGATGATGATCAACGCGGTGTCGAACTCCACCGTCCCGCACATCTCGGTACTGATCGGCAACTCGTATGGCGCCGGCCATTACGGCATGTGCGGGCGTGCCTTCGATCCGCGGTTCGTCTTCACCTGGCCGAGCGCGCGCAGCTCGGTGATGGGCGCTCAGCAGCTCGCCGAAGTCACCTACTCGGTCTCGCGGGCCTCCGCGCTCGCGCAGGGCAAGCCCTTCGACGAGGAAGGCGCACGCGCCATACAGCAGGCGATCGAGGAGCAGATCTCCGCGGAGTCGCTGCCACTCGTGTTGTCCGGGCTGGTCTACGACGACGGGATCATCGATCCCCGCGACACGAGAACGGTCCTGGGCATCGCCCTGTCGGCGATCCACAACGCACCGGTCGAGGGCGCCACCTCGTTCGGTGTCTTCCGGATGTGAGGCACGGGACAATGACAAGCACTCCACCCATGACCAGCGTGCTGGTCGCCAATCGCGGCGAGATCGCCCGCCGGGTCTTCGCGACGTGCCGGCGCCGCGGCATCGCGACCGTGGCCGTCTACTCCGACGCGGACAGCGCCAGTCCCCATGTGACAGAGGCGGATTCGGCGGTCCGCCTGCCGGGCGTCACTCCAGCAGAGACCTACCTGCGCGGAGACTTAGTGATCGAAGCGGCGCGCCGCGCCGGCGCAGACGCCATACATCCGGGTTATGGGTTCCTCTCCGAGAACGCCGAGTTCGCGGCGGCGGTGCAGGAGGCCGGCCTGACGTGGACCGGTCCGGATCCCAAGGCGATTCGGCTGATGGGCTCCAAGGTCGAGTCCAAGCATCGTATGGCGCAGGCCGGCGTCCCCGTGCTCGATCGGCTCGACGCCACAACCATCACCGAGAACGACCTGCCGATCCTGGTCAAGGCGTCGGCAGGTGGCGGCGGACGCGGCATGCGCATCGTCCGTGCGCTCGCCGATGTGCCGGATGCCATCGAGAGCGCATCCCGAGAAGCTGCAAGCGCGTTCGGTGATCCGACGGTCTTCTGCGAGCGCTATCTCGAGGCCGGGCACCATATCGAGGTGCAGGTCATGGCGGACGCACACGGGACGGTGTGGGCGCTCGGCGAACGGGAATGTTCGCTGCAGCGGCGTCACCAGAAGGTCATCGAGGAAGCGCCCGCCCCCTGGTCGAGCGACTCGGCGGCGACCTGCGCGAGCGACTGCTCAGCGCGGCGCGCAACGCAGCGGCGGCGGTCGACTACCGCGGCGCCGGGACCGTCGAGTTCCTCGCCGACGAGCGGGGCCGGTTCTGGTTCCTGGAGATGAACACCCGCCTGCAGGTCGAGCACCCCGTCACCGAGTCGGTCACCGGAATCGACCTGGTGGCACTGCAATTCGATGTCGCGGCCGGCATCCCGCTGCAGGGCGACGAGCCCACGATGACCGGCCACTCCATCGAGGCCCGGCTGTATGCCGAGGACCCCGCGCACGACTGGCAGCCACAGACCGGGACCCTGCACGTCCTGGACCTGCCCGGTGTCACAGCAGAGTTCGACATCGCGGCGATGCACGGGATCCGACTCGACTCGGGTGTCCGGAACGGCAGCGTCGTCGGGGCCAACTACGACGCCATGCTGGCCAAGGTCATCTCGCGGGCACCGACCCGGGCGGAAGCGGCGCGCGAGCTGGCCACCGCGTTGCGTCATACCCGCATCCACGGGCTGACGACGAACCGCGACCTGCTGGTGGCCAGCCTGCTGCACCCCGACTTCTTGGCCGGGACGGCCGACACCGGGTTCTACACCCAGCACGACCCGGCCGAACTGACTCGCGGCGCCGCCCTCGACCCGGAGCTCGGGGCCGTGGTTGCCGCCGTCGCCGATGCGGCGGCCGAGCGTTCGAGCGCGGTCGCGCTGGGCGGCATGCCGAGTGGCTTTCGCAATGTTCCCAGTGGTTTTCAGCAGCGCAGGTATGTCGCCGGGGACTGCGAGCTGCCGGTCAGTTACCGGTTCACCAGGGCCGGCCTGGAGTTGGAGCGGTTACCCACCCGCATTGGCCGGCTGACTCTCCTGTCGAGTCGGTCGGACGAGGTCGTGCTCGAGGTCGACGGCGTACGACGCAGCTACCGCGTCGGACGATTCGCGACCGGTGACGTCGGCTCGGTCGTCGTGGAGAGCAACGACGGCAGCCTCACACTCACCGCCGGCGCTCGCTTCATCGACCCGGCGACACAACTGGACGCAGGCGCTCTGGTCGCCCCGATGCCCGGGACGGTGGTGCGAATCGCGGTCGAGGAAGGCAGCACCGTCGAGGCCGGCGAGCAGCTGCTGTGGCTGGAGGCGATGAAGATGGAGCACGTGGTCACCACCCCTACGGCCGGCGTCGTCACGAAGATGCTGGTCGCCACCGGCCAGCAGGTGGAGCAGGGCGCGGTGCTCGCGGTCGTCGAGGACTCCGACAGATGAGTTCCGCGCCCGCCCCCAAGCAGGACCGCAGCCGGGTCACCCGGCAGCGCATCCTGGAAGCCGCCGTGGAGTCACTAGCGACCCGCGGCTGGGACGCGTCGACCGTCTCGGTGATCGCGGCGGACGCCGAGGCGAGCCGAGGTGCCCTGCAGCATCACTTTCCGACCCGCGAGGACCTCATCATCGCCGCGCTGGACTACATGTTCGAGAAGCGCGCTGCGCAGATGGCGGCCCTCACGATCCCGGACCTCACGGGTCCGGATCGCGTCGCGATGGTGGTGCGCACCGTCGTCGACCTCTACATCGGATCGTTGTTCCGCGCATCGCTGCAGGTGTGGAATGCCGCCTCCGCCGACCCGGCACTGCGGGACCGAATCCTGCCGCTGGAGCACAAATTCGGCTCCGGCGTCCACGACCTCACCGTGCGACTGCTGGGCGTCGATGACAGCGACCCGCAGGTACGCTCACTCATCCGGGCCACCCTCGACCTGGCGCGTGGTCTCGCCCTGGCCGACGTCCTGACCGACGACTCACGCCGACGGCGGCGGGTCGTGGACGCTTGGGCGGCGCAGCTGGCTGTGGCGCTCGCGGCGAGGTCCAGCTGAAGCGATCTCAGCGCGTGACTTGGCTCGCCGTACCACCCCATGTTTCACGGAGGGTCCGCTTGAGAATCTTGCCGGTCGCGTTCCGCGGCAACTCGTCGACGAGGTGGACCTGCTTCGGTGCCTTGAACCGAGCGATCCGGGCGCCGGTCCACTCGCGTAGCTCGTCTGCGGTGGTGGTCCCGCCTTCGCCCAGCACGACGACCGCGGTGACGACCTCACCCCACTGTTCGTCCGGAAGTCCGAAGACCGCCACCTCGTTGACGTCGGGGTGCTCGTAGATCACCTGCTCGACCTCGATCGGGTAGACGTTCTCCCCGCCGCTGATGATCATGTCCCGCTTGCGATCGACAAGCGTGTAGTAACCGTCCTCGTCGACCATGGCCAGGTCACCCGTGTGGAACCAGCCACCGCGCAGGGCCGAGGCGGTCTCGGCAGGCCGATTCCAATACCCCACAAAGACATTCGCACCTTGAATGCACAATTCGCCGACTGCGCCGACCGGCACCTCGTGGTCCTCCTCGTCGAGGATCGCGAACTCGTTGAAGTTCACCGGCCGGCCGATGGAGCCGGCATGGTCGACCACGTCCTCGGGGGCCAGGCAGGCCGCTATCGGCGAGGTCTCGGTCATCCCGAACCCCTCGGTGAACTTCATCCCTTGACCCTGCAGTCCCCGGATGATCGGGATCGGGCACGGGGCGCCGCCGGAGACGGCGAACGTCAACGCGGACAGGTCGGACCCACTGTCGGGCAGCGCCTGTGCGATCGCCGCCCACATAGCAGGGACGTTGAAGGCCTTGGTGATTCGGTATTTCTCGGCCGCCTCGAGCCACCCGGCCGGAGTGAAATTCTCGGTGATCGCGACGCAGGCACCGATGAACAGGAACGGCATCGTGTGCACACCGAGCGCACCGATGTGGAAGAGCGGGGCCGCGGTGACCGTGATGTCTTCTCTGCCCAGCCTGAGCCGAACCCGAAGAGGTTGACCGCGTTGTAGAAGAAGTTGCGGTGCGTCAGCATCGCGCCCTTCGGCTGACCGGTGGTGCCCGAGGTGTACATGATCGTGCAGACGTCGGACTCGGCCACGTCACGTATGACGCGTTCAGTGGATCCGATTGCAAGCAACGCCTCGTAGTCCGCACCGTCGCCGGCGGCTCGTTCGGCTGCCATCGCGATCTGCAGGTGGTGACGCACGGAAGGACTGTCCGCGACCGCAGCCTCGGCGGTCGACGCCAGCAGGGTCGAAGAGAAGAGCATGATCGCGCCGGAATCGTTCAGCACGAACGCGACCTCTCGCGGGGACAGACGGGCATTCACCGGGACGCTGATCGCGCCGAGTTTGGCGACCGCGAAGTAGACCTCCATCATCTGCGGGCTGTTCAGCGTCAGCATCGCGACACGGTCGCCCCGCCGAATCCCTTTTCGGCTCAACGCATCTGCCAGCCGATTGGTGCGTGACTCTAACTCTCGATAGGTGGTCACGGTGTCGCTCGTCGCGTCGATGAGGGCAGACCTGTCGCCGTTGCGGACGGCCTGCACGGTGATCCAGTTGCCGAAGCCGTGGTCCATATCCGGTCTCCCTGCTCGCAAATGGCACCTCATCGGGCCCTTCGCATGGACGCTATCCGTGCGCTCCGAGAAAACAAGCATGCTTGCTTGTTTTATGGTGATGTGCCACGCTCCGATGTCATGAGTGGCGACGTGGACTCGACCGTGCAGTCCTTTCTCGACGAAAGTCTGGATCTCGATCGGTTGCTCGCCGGACTGACGGACGAGGACTGGGAGCGAGACACCCCCGCACCCGGCTGGACGATCGCGCACCAGGTGTCGCACCTGGCCTGGACAGACCACGTCGCGGTCCTTTCGGCCACCGACCCGGCCGCGTTCGGCAAAGTCCTAGAGGCAGCCACTGCAGCCCCGCTCGAGTTCGTCGATCGAGCGGCTGCGGCGGGCGCCATACGGCCGTATGCAGAACTGCTCGAGCGCTGGTGCTCCGGCCGCGACGACCTGGTGCAAGCGCTTCGCGAGGCGGACCCGTCGACGCGGCTGCCGTGGTTCGGACCACCGATGAGTCCACGGTCGATGGCGACGGCCAGACTGATGGAAACCTGGGCACATGGTCAGGACGTCGTCGATGCGCTGGGCGTGCGCCGGGAACCGACCAACAGGCTGCGCGACGTTTGTCACCTCGGGGTTCGTACCCGCAACTTCGCCTACCGGATCAACGGACTCGAGCCACCGGCCGAAGAATTCCGGATCGAGCTGACCGGGCCGGATGACCAGCCCTGGAGCTGGGGACCCGAGGAGGCCGCAGCGCGAGTAACCGGCTCAGCAGAGGACTTCTGCCTGGTGGTGACACAGCGTCGAGAGCTGTCGGACACGGCGTTGACTGGCACCGGTGAGGCGGCCCACTGGCTGGAGTTCGCACAGGTCTTCGCCGGCGCCCCCAAGAGCGCGGTTCGCGGGCGGCCGCAGCGATGAGCCACCAGGACTGGCGGTCCCCGGAACTACGATCCCTGCGGGCAACGGCGACCGAATTCGTCCGGCGTGAGGTGTTCCCCCATCAGGACGAGTGGGAGCGCGTCGGCGAGTTGCCACGTGAATTGTCGCGCACCGCAGGCCAATTGGGCCTGCTCGGCGTGGGCTTCCCAGAGACCGCGGGCGGCGGCGGTGCGGGCCAGCGCGAAGCGGTCACAGTATGCGAGTCATTCCATGAGGCTGGTGCAGCCGGCGGCGTGTATGCCTCGCTGTTCACCGCAGGCATCGCCTGCCCGCACATCGTCGCGGCCGGCGACCAGGGGCAGATCGACCGCTGGGTGTGGCCGGCGCTGGCGGGCGAGGCGATCGGATCACTCGCGATCACCGAGCCGAGCGGTGGCTCGGACGTCGGCGCCTTACGGACCACGGCTCGCCGGGACGGCGACGAATACGTGGTGAACGGGTCGAAGACCTTCATCACCTCGGGCTGCCGGGCCGACTTCGTCACCACAGCGGTGCGCACCGGCGGCGCCGACCTCCCCGGTGCTCGCGGGATCTCCCTGCTGGTCATCGAACGTGGCACGCCCGGCTTCGAGGTGTCCCGCAAGCTGGACAAGATGGGCTGGCGCTCTTCCGACACTGCGGAGTTGTCGTTCACGGATGCGCGAGTGCCGGCAAGTCAGCTGGTCGGTGCGGAGAACACCGGGTTCGCGCTCATCGGCACGGCATTCCTGTCCGAGCGGATCGCCCTTGCGGCACAGGCGTATTCGCAAGCGCAGCGGTGTCTCGATCTTGCGGTGGAGTGGTGCCGGCTACGCAAGACCTTCGGGGAGCCTCTCATTGCACGGCAGTCCGTGCAGGACACGCTGACGCGGATGGCCGGACGCATCGATGTCGCCCGCACCTACACGCACGCGGTTGTCGACCGCTACGAGGCCGGCGAGCCGGTGGACAGCTTGATCCCGCAGGTCTGTTTCGCCAAGAACACCGCGAGCGAGAGTGGTGAGTGGGTCGCCCACCAGGCCGTCCAGCTCTTCGGCGGCATGGGCTACCTGGCCGAGAGCGAGATCGAGCGTCAGTATCGCGACATGCGGATCCTCGGAATCGGCGGCGGCACGGTCGAGATCCTCTACCAGTTGGCCGGGCGGCGGCTGGGTCTCACGTCCTAGCGGCGACGCGGTTCGTAGCGGCGCAACTGTTGGGACGCGATGTGATGTCGCAGCTCCGCCAACCCACCCTGTATGGCGCCATCGGCGCGGGCCTGGACCAGCACGTTGCCCAGGGCCGCGGCCTCCACCGGACCGGCAACGACCGGCAGGTCGCAGCGGTCTGCGGTCAACTGACACAGGAGTGAGTTCTGGGCGCCGCCGCCGACGAGGTGGATCACCTCAATTCGCTTGCCGGACAACGCTGCTGCCGCCCGAATTGTTCGCCGATAGGCGTCGGCGAGGCTGTCCAGGATGCACCGCACCAGCTGCGCCGGGTGTTCGGGGACCGGCTGGCCGGTGCGCCGGCACTCCTCACGGATCCGGGCCGGCATGTCGCCCGGATGGAGGAACACCGCCGCGTCCACGTCCACGACCGCATCCGCCTCGAGAGACGCTGCACCTTCCAGCAGGGCCGCCAGGTCCTGCGGATCGCCATCCGCCGCCCACTGCCGCAGCGACTCCTGCAGCAGCCATAGCCCCATGACGTTGCGCAGCAATCGGACGGTGCCGTCGACGCCGATCTCGTTGGAGAAGTTGGCCTTTCGCGCGTCTTCGGTCAGCACCGGCCCCGGCAGCTCCACCCCGACCAAGGACCAGGTGCCGGACGAAATGAACGCGAAGTCCGTGGTCTGGGCCGGCACACCGACCACCGCCGACGCGGTGTCATGAGAGCCGACCCGCACCACCGGCACACCCTGCTGGCCTGTCGCCTCGTCGAGCACCGTGCCGGCTGGACTGCCCGGGTGCACGATCGGCGCGAACAGGCCCTCCGGCAGACCAAGGGGCGCGAACACGTCTGGGGCCCAGTCCTTTCGGCGCTGGTCGAGCAGTCCGGTCGTCGAAGCGTTGGTCAGCTCCGAACCCAGGGCACCGGTCAGGCGGTGCACGAGTAGATCCGGAATCAGTAGAGCGTGCCGCGCTGATTGCAGCGCCGCCGAGTGCCGTTCGGCATACAGCTGATAGATGGTGTTGATCGGCATCCGTTGGATGCCGGTGACTTCGAAGAGCCGGTCGGGCGGAACGAGGGCGTCGACCTGCTCGGGCACTCCGTCCGTGCGCCGGTCGCGATAGTGGACGGGGTTGCCGAGCAGCTTCCCGCTCTCGTCCAACAGCCCGTAATCGACTGCCCACGAGTCGATTCCGATGGACGCGAGGTCACTGCCGCAGGCCCGCAGGCCGGTGACGATGCCGTGCCAGATCGACTCCATGTCCCACTGCAGGACCCCGCCGACCCGGATCGGGGTGTTGTCGAAGCGGTACACCTCGCGCAGCCGGATGCCCTCGTCGCGAATCGGTCTGGACCTCGAGACGGGCTCCCCGCTCCGTCACCCCACGAAGTTTCTCCGCCGCTTCGCTCCCCCGAATACTTCCCGGGGACCCCGACATCGCTCCGCCGCCCTCCTCGGCCGCCTTTGACGTTGACTTCGCCGACGATCACCCGGCCCGACGACGCGCCGAGATCGACCGCGGCATACCTGCGCACTCCGGGCCGGGCCATGTCAGCGCAAGAACGCTGCGGGCACACCGGCATCGACCGGAATGTGCGCGCCGGTCGTCTGGGACAGGTCACCACCGGTGAGCGCGAAGACAGCCGCCGCAACGTGCTCGGGCAGCACCTCCTTCTTCAGCAGCGTGCGTCCGGCGTAGAACGCGCCCAGCTCCTCCTCCTTCACGCCATACACAGCGGCCCGGTTCGCGCCCCAACCGCCGGCGAAGATCCCCGAACCACGAACAACCCCATCGGGATTCACGCCGTTGACTCGCACGCCGATGCCGCCGAGCTCCGCCGCGAGCAACCGCACCTGGTGCGACTGGTCGGCCTTGGCGGCGCCATACGCGATGTTGTTGGGGCCGGCGACCAGGCTGTTCTTGCTGGAGATGTAGACGATGTCGCCGCCCATCCCCTGCTGCTCCAGGACCCGAGCAGCCTCTCGTGCCACCAGGAAGGAGCCACGTGCCATCACGTCGTGCTGCAGGTCCCAGTCGGCAGCGGTCGTCTCGGACAGCGCCTTGGAGACCGACAATCCGGCGTTGTTGACGATGAGATCGACGCCACCGAAGGCGAGCACTGCCGCCTCGAAAGCCGCCGTGATCGCGGCCTCGTCGGTCACGTCGACCGTCACCGGAACCGCCACGTCCGTCGTCCCGATGCCGGCAGCGACCTCGACCGCAGCCTGCTCGTCACGGTCGGCGATGACGACGCACGCACCCTCGGCCGCAAGCCGCTGGGCGATCGCCCGGCCGATGCCCGACCCAGCACCGGTCACCAGCGCGACTCGGGTCGCCAGCGGCTTAGGTGCCGGCATCCGCGCCAGCTTCGCCTCCTCCAGCGCCCAATACTCGATCCGGAACTTCTCCGCATCGGAGATCGGCCGGTATGACGAGATCGCCTCCGCGCCACGCATGACGTTGATCGCGTTGACGTAGAACTCCCCGCGACGCGCGCGGTCTGCTTGCTCTTGCCAAAACTGAACATTCCGACACCGGGCACGAGCACGATCGCCGGGTCGGCGCCACGCATCGCCGGCGAGTCCTTCGTGGCGTGCGCGTCGTAGTAGGCCGCGTAGTCGGTCCGGTATGCCGCGTGCAGCTCACGTAGTCGCGCGATCGCCTCCTCGACCGATGCGGTCGGCGGCAGGTCCAGGACCATCGGACGCACCTTGGTCCGCAGGAAATGGTCCGGGCACGAGGTGCCGAGTGCTGCGAGACGGGGATGCTCCGCCGCGGCCAGGAAGTCCAGCACCACGTCGCTGTCGGTGAAGTGGCCGACCTGCGGCTGATCGGCCGAGGCCAGCCCGCGGATCACCGGAGCCAACGCCGCGGCGCGGGTATGGCGTTCCCTTTCGGGCAACGGCTCGTTCGCCGCTATCCGCTCCCCGAAGGGCGCCTTCTTCCCATGCTTCTCGATGAAGCTCTCGGCCTCGCGAATGATAGTCAGTGAATTGCGCTCGCATTCCGCACTGTTCGCACCCCAGGCCGTGATGCCATGGCCGCCCAGAACACAACCGATGGCCTGCGGGTTCTCCTCAGCCACCCGGGCGATGTCCAGGCCGAGCTGAAAGCCCGGTCGCCGCCACGGGACCCAGATGACGCGGTCCCCGAAGCACTCGCGCGTGAGCGCCTCACCGTCCGCCGCGGTAGCGAGCGCGATCCCGGAGTCGGGGTGCAGGTGGTCGACGTGCGGCGCGGTGACCAGCCCGTGCATCGCGGTGTCGATCGACGGCGCGGCGCCACCCTTGCCGTGCAGGCAGTAGTCGAACGCGGCCACCATCTCGTCCTCGCGGTCCACACCGGGATAGACGTCGACCAGGGCACCCAACCTGTCCAGTCGCAGCGCGGCCAACCCGGACGGCGTCAGCGTGCCGAGGTCACCGCCCGAGCCCTTGACCCAGACCACCTCCACATCCTGACCGGTGACCGGGTCCGCCACCGGACCCTTGGCCGAGGTGTTGCCGCCGGCGAAGTTGGTGTTGCGCGGATCCGAGCCCAATCGATTGGACCGGCCGATCAGATCGTCAACGGTGCCCATCAGGCGCCCCACCCCGCTTGTGCGCCACCGACTCGTTCGGCGGCGATCCGTTCGCCATACCCTGATGCGGCATACGCGGCCATCGGGTCGGCCTTCAGCCCCCGCTCCTCGCGTAGCGCGGCGAGCATCGGCCGCACGTCAGTGTCGAACGCGTCCATCAGGATTCCGTTGGCGCCCAACACATCTCCCGCTTGCTGAGCCTGGCCGAGGGCGTCCATGTCAACTGCCATCGCTTTGGCCGTCGCCTCCTGGACGTTCATCACCGAACGGATCTCACCCGGGATCTTCGGCTCGATGTTGTGGCACTGGTCGAGCATGAAGGCGACTTCGCTGTCGGCGCTGAAGCCACCGCCACAGCGCACCTCGAAGAGGATCCTGAACAACTGGAACGGATCTGCGGCCCCGACGATGAGGTCGTCGTCGGCGTAGAACCGTGAGTTGAAGTCGAATGAGCCGAGCTTCTTCAGCCGCAGCAACGAGGCGACGATGAACTCGATGTTGGTGCCCGGTGCGTGATGCCCGGTGTCGACGCACACCTTCGCCCGGTCACCGAGCGCGAGACAGTGCGTCAGCGCGGTGCCCCAGTCGGGGACGTCGGTGGAGTAGAACGCCGGCTCGAAGAGTTTGTACTCCAGGATGAGGCGCTGGTCGTCCCCGAGTTGCTCGTAGACACTGCTCAGCACCTCGGCCAACCGGTCCTGTCGGGCCGAGATCGAGTCCTGGCCGGGGTAATTCGTCCCGTCGGCGAACCACAACTTCAAGTCACGAGAACCCGTTGCGTTCATCACCTCCAAGCACTGCAGGAGGTGGTCCAACGCCTTGCGGCGCACTCTCGGGTCGGGGTTGGCCACACTGCCGAGCCGGTAGTCGTCGTCCTGGAAGGCATTGGCATTGATGGTTCCGAGCTGGATGCCGTGGTCCACCGCGTATGCCGCGAGCTTGCCGTAGTCGTCCACCTCGTCCCACGGGATGTGCAGTGCGACCTTGCCTGCGGCACCAGTGAATTCGTGGACCGTGGCTGCGTCGGCGACCTTCTCGAAGGGGTCTCGCGGGACACCTGCCTGCGCGAACACCTTGAAGCGGGTGCCGGAGTTCCCGAATGCCCACGACGGCAGCTCGATCGACTGCGCGCGCAGCACCGGTCCGGCGGCCTCCAGATCGACCATGACTATGCCTTCTTTCTATTGGTATGGGAACCGGTCGTAACCGGTCAGGGAGCGACCTCGACGAGCTCGACCCCGAGCAGGTCGGCGACGTTTCGCAGCTGCGACAGCTGGTCGCCGATCGCAAGCGCCCAGTGGTGGCTGATGGCAGACGCGCTCCAGGCGTCGGTCCACACGCCGGGATCGCAGCCGAAGTCGACTCGCGACGTGGTGTTGCCGATCCGCAGTCGCGGGCCGGGCACCACTTCACCGCGAGATGCGACGAAACGGAATGTGCCGTCTCGCAATTGGGCGATGCCGAATGTCGTAACCGGGCCACGCCGCACCTCGAGCTCGACGGACACACCCCAACCACGCTTGCCGTGATAGACGCCCAGGCCGCGCAGGATCGGCTTGCCCTCGGCGATCGCGAGGTGTGCCGGTCCGTCGTGGCCCATCTCGACGACGTCGTCGGTGAAGTTCAGCGCCTGGAACTCGGTGAACGAGCCGCCCGCACCGAGTCGGTCGGTGATCAACATCGCCAGGGAGGTCCGCAACTCGTACTCACCGGCGGCCGGTATGCCGCGGGCCGTCAACAGGGACGCTCCCAGGATCATGCCGGCGCCGAGACGCTCGTGTTGCTCGCCCTCGAGACCACGGTGATAGTAGGCAAGGGAGTCCAGCTCGAAATCATCGGCAAGCCGATCGAGACCGAGCGAAACCCTTGCCGCCCAACGGAAGTCGTCATCTGCCACTGTGTCGTCGACGGTGAAGAGCTCACGCGTCAGCGCCATACGCTCATCGACCTGCGGCTCGCTGACCGCCGCGGCGCGGACCCGCAGGTCGTCGAACTCGAGCACTTCCACGTGGCCGCCGAGGTTGGCCGTCACGAGCGTGAGATCAGTCGACACATCGAGCATCCCCGGATAGAGGTGACCCATCAGCCCGTGCCTACCTCGCTGCAAAGTGCCACGGACATCGGCGGCCCGGACCCACTGCTCGATCCGCTGCCAGGCGCGTTCGTCCTCGACATACCCGGAGACGGACCGGAACGAGATCCCGCACCGCTCAAAGGTGTTCGCCATCTCCGGCAGCGGACACGCGCCGCAGTAAGCGAGCCAGGCGCCGGTGTCGAAGGTCGCGTGATCCATCGCCTCGGTCGGCTGCAGGTTGAGCAGCAGCACCGGAGCGTTCGAGCGTTGCGCGACCGGCACCAGCATGTTGGCGGTCAGGTATGTCGTCAGAAATCCGACGATCAAGTCGCAGTCGGCTGCCCGGAGCCGTTCGGCAGCTTTCGCGCCTTCCTGCGGGTCGGAGATGAACCCGACGTCCACGACCTCGCAATCCAGCGCACTCAGTCGCTCGCTGACGCGCGCGGCCGAACGTTGCAGCTGAGGCAACAGCTCCGGGAACTGCGGCCAGTAGGCACCCAGCCCTCCGGATACAAGCCCGACTTTGGTGCGTCGCAACGCCTTTCGACTCAGCAGGGGGCTGGAGCCGATGGACGCGTTGGTGGTCATGAACTTCCCTCCACTCCAGCCAACTGGTCCTCCAAGTGGAAGATCAGATCGAGCACTTCGAACCCTTCGTCGGCCGGCGCACCGTCCAGGCCGACGAAGAAGCGCGCCATGTCCGCCTGCCAGCGCCCGTTGACCTCGGTCGCAGCCATCGCCCGTTGCGCTGCGGCCAGGTCTGGGGTCTCGACATACCCGACGATCAGACCGTCCGTACGCGCGAAGATCGAGTAATGACTCCAACCGGCAGCCCGCAGTGCCTGCAACATCTGTGGCCAGACCGCTGCGTGCCGCTCGCGGTATTCGGCGAGTAGCTCCGGACGGACCTGCAGGACAAAGCAATTCGGTCGCGATCGCGCTTCTGTCATCGCGGGATCAGAAGTTGAATTTGTCGATGTTGCTCTTGTCGAAGACGGTCGGCGGTCCGAGCACCACAGACGGGCCGGTGCCGGCCGCGGGTGCGAGCACCTTGTAGGAGCCGAGCGTGCCGGCCTTGAAACTCGCGCCGGTGTCCATCGTCGCCGTCCCGGATGCCAACGCTGATGCGGCATACCCGGCCAGGTAACCCAGCTTCGACGGGTCCCAGAGGGCGAAGTTCTGCACGGTCCCGTCCTTGACGTAGGCGCGCATCTGCGACGGCAGCCCGAGCCCGGTCAACGCGATCTTCACGTTCTTGTGTGTGGACAGATACTGGGCCGCCGTGGAGATCCCGACCGTGGTCGGCGAGATGATGCCCTTGAGGTTCGGGTATGCCGAGATGAGTCCCTTCAGCACGTTCAAGGACGTAGCGGGGTCATCGTTCCCGTAGACGGTGGTGACGAGCTGCATCTTCGGGTACTTCTTCAGCTGCTGCTTCATGTAACCGATCCAGGCGTTCTGGTTGGTCGCGCTCTGCGCCGCCGACAGAATGGCGATCTGGCCGGTGGAGTTCAGCTGCTTGGCGAGCATGTCCACCTCGCTGGTCCCGATCGTCTTGGTGTCCGCCTGGTTGATGAACAGGTGCTGCGGGCTGTTGCCGCAGGAGATGTCGGAGTCGAAGGACAAGATCTTGATCCCGGCCTTCGCCGCCTGGTTCAGACTGGGACACAACGCTTTCGGGTCGTTGGCGGCGATCACGATCGCATCGGCCTTCGCCTGGATGGCCGCCTGCACGGACGGGATCTGTGCGGCGGCGGTGTCGGCGGTGCCGCTGCTGACGACGACCTTGCCGCCGAGCTCCTGGAGCGCCTTCTGACCGCCCTTGTCGGCCAACACTTCGTAGGGGTTCTGTGTGTCCTTGGGGATGAAGTAGACCGTCAGGCCCTTCTTCACGGTGCCGCCGGAGTTGGTGGCGCTGCCAGTCGCCCCTCCGCTGGCAGTCGAGCCGCCGTTACCGGTGGACTGTGACGAGCACCCGGCGACCACGACCAAGGCTGCCGCTGCAACAGCAGCGGAGATGGCACGCGCGTTGCGCGTCCTCCCAATCAATGTGAGTTGCATTGTCAATCCTTCCTTTTCGTGCGATGCGCCACCGCACCCGATCTAGGACACGGCACCGTGATCGGGCCGCGTGAGTTCTTTCCGCGGTCAGCTCCCCCGCAAGGCCGTGAGCCGCGCACGGGCGCGCGCAACCAGTTGTCCGCCGTTGGCGACGATCACGCTGATCAACAGCAGCAGCCCGGTGATCACCTGCTGCTTCTCTGCTTCCACGTGCGTCTGGGTGAGGATCATCTGCAAGGCACCGAAGATCACGATCGCCAGCAGAACACCGAAGATCGTGCCCCTCCCGCCGAAGATCGAGACACCGCCGAACAACACAATCGCGACGACGTTGAGTTCGAGGCCGGTGCCGGCGGTGTAACTCACCGAGGCGTTCTGCAGGGTCAGCAGGATCCCGGCAAACGCGCAGATGACTCCGGACGCGACGAACAGCCAGAACTTCACCCACGGCACACGGATCCCGCTGAATGACGCGGCCTCCGGCTGCAGCCCGATCGCGTGCAGTGAACGCCCGAAAGGCGTTGCGTGCAATACGATTCCGGCGATGATCGCTAGCACTATGAAGATGAGGGTGGAGTAGGACAGCGCGCCGCCGGGGATCGATTCGGTCCCGATCTTGGTCAGGCCGCCCGGGAACTGCTGGTCGCCGACGCCCGGCACCGTCAGCGGGCCGAGCAGGATCTGGGCGCCGCCACGGAACAGCGTGAGGGTGCCGATCGTGACGGCGATCGACGGGAGCGCGGTGTAGGCGACGAGCACGCCGTTCAGCGCGCCGCCGAGCGCGCCGATGACCAGTGCCGCGATCATCGCCGGCCAGATGCCCCAGCCGTGGTGCCACAGGAAGCCCATCAGCGAGCCGGCGAGTCCGAGCATGGACGCGACCGACAGGTCGATCTCGCCGGTCATCACGATAAAAGTCATCGGCAGCGCCATCAACGCGATGAAGCCGGTGTTGATGCCCGCGTAGAAGACCGTCGACTGGCTCAGGAAGGTGGATGACTGCGTCGAGCCGAAGATGATGACGGCGATCAGCACGATGAGAAGCCCGCCCTCCCAACGGATTGCGTCCCGCCAGGACGTCGCTCTCGCCATACCCCCGGGCCTGCCGGTCGGTGCTGCTTGCACATCAGATGTCACGGTGTGCGCCCTCCGTGTTCCGCAGTTTTCGGGTGACCCGAAGGCTGAGCCACCGGTCGAAGGCGATCGCTGCCAGCAGGAGTGCGCCGGCGATCGCCTGGTTCCAGGAGGCGCTGATGCGGGCCGCGACCAGCGCCAGGTTGATCGTGTTCAGCAGCAGAGCACCCAGGGCAGCGCCGAAGACTGTGCCGCTGCCGCCGAAGATCGCGACCCCGCCGACGACGACGGCTGCGATAACGGTCAGTTCGTAACCCAGCCCCGAGTTGTTGTTGACCTGCGCGTACTGCGCGAGGAACAAGGCCCCGGCGAGTCCGGCGAGCGCACCGCTGATCACGAATGCGGTCATCACCCTGCGGGCAGCTGGTATGCCGGCGAGCATCGCGGCTTGCGGGCTCGACCCGATCGCGTAGAGCTCCCGGCTGCTGCGGAAGGTGCGCATGGCGTAGCCGGCGATGATCACGACGACCGCGACAAGGATGAAGAGCCACGGGATGCCCAGCACCGTCTTGTAGCCGATCGCGGTGAAACTGCCGGGGACGTCGCTGGCCCCTATCTGCCTGCCATTGACGATGATCCCGTCGACGCCTCGGATGACATAGAGCATCGCAAGGGTCACCACGAGGCTCGGCACCCGGAAGAGCACCGTCACCAGGCCGTTGATCAGGCCGATGACGGCACCGATCACAATCGCCACGACGAAGCCCATCCAGACGTCGATCGCGTTGTGCGCGAACAGGTCTCCCACGACGTATGCCGAAAGGCCCAGCGTCGAACCGATCGACAGGTCGACGTTGCGGGTGACGATGACCAACGTCTCGCCGACCGCCATCAGCCCGATCAGCGCGCCACCGTTGAGGATCTGCTGCACGCTGTCGGCGTCCAGGAAGTGACTGTTCTTGAGAGTGGTGATGGCGATGACCACGACGATCGCGAGCGCGATCCCGATCTCACGTGCCCGCAGCAGCGCGTCCAGCCGCCCGGTGGAGGTCGCTCCCGCGAGTGCCGGCACCGGCGTCTTCGGTGCGGTCGTGGTGGAGGTCATGCCACCTTCTTCCCGCTCTGACCGGTGGCCGCGCGCATGATCGTCGTCTCGTCGGCCTCGTCGCGCGCGAAATTGCCGGCCACCCGGCCCTCGTGCAGCACGACGACCCGATCCGCCATACCAAGCACCTCAGGCAATTCGGAGGAGATCATCAGCACGGCCATGCCGTCCTGGACGAGCCCGTCGATGATGCGGTGCACCTCCGACTTGGTGCCCACGTCGATGCCACGGGTCGGCTCATCGATGATGAGCAGGGACGGGTTGCGGGCCAGCCACTTGCCGAGCACGACCTTCTGCTGGTTGCCACCGGACAGCGTCGAAGCCGGGTTCCGCAGCCGCCCGAATTTCACCTGTAACTTGTCCGCCCACTCCTTCGCCAACCGCTGCTCCGAGGAGCGGCGCATCAGCCCGCCGCGGCGTAGCGCGCGCAAGGAGGCCAGCGCGAAGTTCTGATCGATCCCCATGTCCATGACCAGGCCCTGCTGGCGCCGGTCCTCCGGCACCAGCGCGACGCCGGCTGCCATCGCGGCCAGCGGGCGGCCCGCTGGCAGCGGCTTGCCGGAGACGCGCACGACGCCGCGACTACGCGGGTCGATGCCGAAGATCGCCCGTGCCACTTCGCTTCGACCAGCGCCGACCAGCCCGGCGAGAGCGACGATCTCGCCCTGACGCACGGTGAAGGAGACATCGTCGAACACGCCCTCGTGGCCGAGGTTTTCGACCTCCAGGACCGGGTCACCGGGTGTTGTCGCCGTCTTGGGGAACAACGAGTCCAGATCGCGTCCGACCATCTGGCGGATGATCGTGTCGACGTCGGTGTCCTCGATGGCCGCAGTCGACACGAACTGCCCATCGCGCATGACGGTCACCCGCTGGCAGCTGGCGAACACCTCTTCCAGACGGTGACTGATGAACATCACCGCGGCACCATCACGTCGCAGGGTCGTCATCACGTCGAAGAGCCGCTGGACCTCGACGCCAGTCAGCGCCGCAGTCGGTTCGTCCATCACGAGCACCTTCGCCGACAACGACAGCGCCTTGGCGATCTCCACCAGTTGCTGGTCGGCTACGGACAGCCCGCGCGCCACGCGCCGCGGATCGAGGGCGACCCCGAGGCGGTTGAAGATCGCGCGCGCTTCATCGTTCATCCGGCCGCGATCGATCCGTCGCCCGGACCGCATCGGCTGGCGTCCCATGAAGACGTTCTCGGCAACCGTGAGGTCAGGGAACAGCGTCGGCTCCTGGTAGATGATCGAGACCCCGGCCTCACGCGCAGCCGCCGGACCGCCGAAGGTGACGTCCTGACCGTCGACCGTGAGCGTTCCGCCGTCCGGCTGATGCACACCGGCGAGGATGTTGACCAAGGTGGACTTGCCGGCGCCGTTCTCACCGACAAGGGCGTGCGCCTCCCCCGGCTCGAGGGTGATCCGGCCGTCGACGAGCGCTCGAACGGCGCCGAAGCTCTTCCGTGCGTGGCTCAGCACGAGCGTTGGGGCGAGTGTGTCGGCGGGTGCCATCGGAGCGTTGCCCTTCGTTGTGAAACCTTTCACCGTATGACGAACGAATGTAATGTGCGTCACAGATGACGGTCAAGCGATTCCGCGAATTCGACGCTGATACGTTTTAGCCGCCGCGAGACAGGAGGGGCAGATGCCGGACAAGATCAGCGTTGTGGACGTCGCTCGAGAAGCAGGCGTTTCACTCGGCACCGTGTCGAATGTGCTCAATCGCCCCGACCGCGTTTCACCGGCCACGCGGGAGCGCGTCCAGCAGGTCATCGAGTCCCTGGGCTACGTGCGCAACGAAGCCGCCCGTCAGCTGCGCTCCGGGTCCAGCCGAACCATCGGCCTGGTCGTGCTCGACATCGCCAACCCGTTCTTCACCGACGTCGCCAAAGGCGCTGAGGAAGTCGCCGAGGCTGCGGGCTTGTCCGTCGTCCTCTGCAACAGCGGGGAGGATCGCAAGCGCGAGACCCATCACCTCAACCTGCTGCGTGAGCAGCGCGCGTTCGGCGTCCTCGTCACGCCGGTCGCGGCCAAAACACCTGCGATCGAAGAGATCCGACGCAGTGGCACCCCCGTGGTGCTCGTCGACCGCGGCTCGGGTCGCGCCCACTGCTCGGTGTCGGTCAACGACCGCGTCGGCGGCGAGCTCGCCGTGGCACACCTGTTGGCCGTCGGTCACCAGCGGATCTGCTTCGTCGGCGGACCACGTTCCATTCGCCAGGTGGGCGAGCGTTTGGCCGGGGCACGAGCGGCGTTCAGCGCTGCCGGGCTCGATCCCGCTGCGCTGCAGGTGATTTCGACTCCGGCACTGAACGTCGCGGAGGGCCGGACAGCCGGCGCGAAGCTCGCCGGCCTGCATGCCGGCGAGCGACCCACCGCGGTCTTCTGCGCGAACGACCTGCTCGGGCTCGGCATACTTCAGGAAATGACACTGCGTCGGCTGCGCGTTCCCGACGACCTCGCGATCATCGGGTATGACGACATCGACTTCGCCGAGGCAGCGGCTATCCCGATGAGTTCGGTGCGACAGCCACGCACCGAACTCGGCCGCACCGCAACGCAATTGCTGGTTGACGAGCGACAGTCCCCCACACACCAGCATCGACAGGTCGTCTTCGAGCCGGAGCTTGTCGTCCGCGCGTCCACCGCCGGTCTCGACTGAGCCCACCGGCGAGGCACGGACACTCTGCCATCATGGCGGCTGTGGACATGGATCAGTTGCTCGCGCAGATCGTGGCCGAGATCGAGCCACAGATCGGCACCGGCTCGGTCGCCGATTACATCCCCGCCCTCGCGGCGGTGGACCCGGCGCAGTTCGGCATCGCCGTGGCCCTGCCGAACGGCGAGTGTTACGGCGCCGGGGACTGGACGAAACCCTTTTCGCTGCAGAGCATTTCGAAGCTCTTCACGCTTGCCCTTGCCCTGTCCGGCGACGACGAGAGCATCTGGTGGCGGGTGGGTCGCGAGCCGTCCGGCAACGCCTTCAACTCGCTGGTGCAGCTGGAATACGAGAACGGCGTACCGCGCAACCCGTTCATCAACGCGGGCGCACTCGTGGTGACCGACCACTTGGCGGGCGTTTTCGGTGACGCAACCAAGGCCGTGCTCGACTTCCTGCGCACGGAGTCGGGCAACGCCGAGATCGACTGCGACGAAGAGGTTGCCGCATCGGAGGAGGCCCACGGCGATCGGAATCTCGCGATGGCGCACTTCCTCGCGTCATACGGGAACATCCACGGGGATGTCCGCAGCATCGCCGATCAGTACGTGCGCCAGTGCGCCATCGCGATCAACTGCCGCGACCTCGCGCTCGCCGGGCTCTTCCTGGCTCGCCACGGCCTCCGCCGCGACGACACGCGAATGCTGTCGCCCAGCAACACCAAGCGCATCAACGCCGTCCTGCTCACCTGCGGGATGTATGACGCGGCCGGCGAATTCGCATATCGCGTCGGCCTACCGGGTAAGAGCGGCGTCGGCGGCGGGATCCTTGCCGTCGTGCCCGGGCGGTGCACCATCGCGGTCTGGGGTCCCGGCCTGGACCGCCGCGGCAACTCGGTCGCCGGCGTCGCGGCGCTGGACCGGTTCACCGAGCTCACCGGCTGGTCGGTCTTCTGAGGCTTTGGGCGGCACAGAACTCGGCACTGCCCTACACGACGTGAGGCGGGGCACACCATCTGACGGGCATTGCGGCGCCTCACGCGGAGGGCGTGGGAGCCGTCGCGTCTCGGGTCCGCTCGTACCTCGCGAACCCGAGACGCTCCTCCCATCATCCCGCGCCCCCGCGATGCCCATCGCCCGGTCGCAAGCTCCCGGGCGAGAGCATCTGCGGAGGGCGTGGGATTCGAACCCACGATGGGCTTGCACCCATAGCGGTTTTCAAGACCGCCGCACTAGGCCACTATGCGAGCCCTCCTTACCCGTGACGACAGTGCCGCACGAGCGCATGCCATCCTACGGCGCCGCTGCCGGCCGGCCAATCCGAGCCGGCCAACATCGTCGGCGTCGTCAGCAAGGGCGCCCCTCACGTCATACCGCGGCAGGTAGGGTCGGACGAAACCGACGAAAGGAACCTCGATGGGCAAGCTGGCACTCGCCGTCGGCATCGCCGCGGGCTACGTCCTGGGCGCACGCGCCGGCCGTGGCCGCTACGAGCAGATCAAGCAGGTCACCGGCCACGCTTGGAATCACCCGGCGGTGGTCGAGCAGCGCGCGAAGACCACCGAGCAGATCAAACAGCGCGGGCCCGAGGTCGCTGCAGCAGCCGGACAGGCTGCGATCAAAGGAGTCGGCCAAGCCGCGAAAAGCGCTGCGACTGCTGGGTTTCACGCAGCAGTGGGTCATCGAGAGGGTCCCGTCGTCAACGGCAGTCTCGCCGAGGCAGCCGTCCGCGAACGGCACGATCCGACCCCTCGGCGAGCCCCGCGGCGCCGGTGCCGGAGACGGCCCAAACGACGCGCTGACGGGGTGTCGTGGACCTTGTCGCAGTCTGCGTCTAACGTGGGGCGCGGGTCACACCCCTGCAATGGCGCGGAATATCCGACCTCTCGCAGTTGCTGACCCAACGGCTCGTCGATTCCTCGGCGGGCTAGCCACGATCGACGGATCGGTTTCGTGCCGATCCCCGAGACAAGGAACAGGACCCACTTCATGAACCGCACTGACCTTGCCAGCACCATCGCTCAGCGCACCGGTGTGAGCGTCAAGGACGCCAATGCCGTGATCGGCGGCTTCAACGACGTCATCCTCGAGGCGATCGGCCGCGGCGAGAAGGTCCAGCTTCCGGGCCTGCTCACCATCGAGCGCGTCGACCGTGCGGCTCGCACCGGCCGCAACCCCCGCACCCGCGAGGAGATCCAGATTCCGGCGTCCAAGGCCGCCAAGGTGACCGTCGGCTCCAAGCTGAAGGCTGCCGCAAAGGGCGAGTGACACCCTCACTCCCAGCAACACTTCAAGGGGCTCGACGACCGTGTGGTCGCCGAGCCCCTTGGCGTATGCCGCGCGCCGACACGCCACGCGCGGGCACTGGTCGGATCAGGTCTGGTTCGACTTCATCGTGGTGACGCCCATGACGGCTGCGCCGAGCAGCAGGACGCAGGCACCGACGACGATGTTGCTGATCATCGTGCCGGTGGCTGGGTTGATGCCGTTCATGAGCCAGTTCGCGAGGATGAGCCACAGGCCCATCACCGGTGCGACCCAGGCCATCCCATACATGCGGCCCCGGGAGTCCGCACAGATGATCGTCATCGCCATGATCGCCAACCCGACGATCAGATCGTTGATGGCCAGCGGCGTCGTGCTGCCGCTGAAGCCGATGACCCATGGTGAGATCGCTGCGTACCCGCCGGCGAGGACCATCAAGCCCTCGGCCACCTGAGCACGTGGAGTCCCCGCCGCCCGGTCAAAGCGGTCCCGCAGGGCCACGATGTCCGGGTGGTGTGCCATCGACGTTTCAAAACTGTGTTGCGTTGCCATGACCCACCTCCAATGTGGGGGAGTAGTTGCACTTCCATTGTGCTCCCAAAGCCGAGAAATGACGCCGCCGATCGCACCGCGCCAGGTTGGTTGCGACGCCCGAAAATCGGTGTCCCCGTTGTCCGTTGAGTGCTTGACTCGGTGGCATGCTCACACCGCTGGAACGCGTCGTGCAGGACGAGCCGCGACTTGCATCATTCGTGCGGGCCGGCGAGTTGACACGCATCCCGCGTCGCCCGGCAATCGCCGCGCAGCTGTATGCCGCAACCGCCTCCCAGTTGCCCACCGGCGTGACGCTGTCCGAGACCGAGGTCAACAACCTGCTACGACCGATCTGGTCAGACGTGTCGACGCTGCGGCGTGCGCTCGTCGACCACGGTCACCTCTCGCGCTCGCCTGACGGCACGAGCTACCGGCGGGCCGGGTCCAGCGCCCATTGACGCTCTAAACGGCCGTTTGACGCCCCTGCTCCGAAGCACAACCACCAGTTAGGGCAAGCCGCAGGTGCGGTATGCCGCACGTCTGGCTGGCCCCAAATCCGGGCTCGCCGCCGGCGGCACCCTGGCCTGCACATCGTGCGCCGCCCTCCGCCGCACGATGTGCAGGCCGTCAGCGGGCGCCAGAGCGATCGATACCTTGGGTCCGGCAAAAGGTGCGGTAGCGCGCACCTCCTGCTGGGCATTAACCTCCGCACCCGAACGTCGGCCGCACGGGACTGCAGATCGTGCGAGGCAGCCCGCGCACGATGTGCAGGGCCACCGGTGGGGCACGCAATACGAACGGACCTGACCGGCGCAGGCCGTCAGCCGCGGCCCAGGAACGGCATGTCGGGCGCCGCGATCGTCAGGTCGAAGACGGCAGCGTCCTCGGGCATCGTCGCCATGAGCACGACTGCGCGCACCACCGACTGCACGTCCATCGTCGGCTCCGGCCGGGTCGATCGGTCGGCCTGGAGCATGCCGGCCGCCATACCTGCTGTCATGGCCGACGCCGCGTTGCCGATGTCGATCTGGCCGCAACGCACCTTGTGCGGTCGCCCGTCGAGCGCGATCTGCTTGGTCAGCCCGGTCACGGCGTGCTTGCTGACTGTGTATGGCGCGGCCTCCGGCCGTGGCACGTGCGCCGAGATGGACCCGTTGTTGACGATCGTGCCGCCGATCGGTTGCTGCGCGCGCATGCGTCGGAACGCCTCACGGGCGCACAGGAACATGCCCGTCACATTGACGTCGATCACGGCCCGCCAGTCAGCCAGCGAGATCTGGTCGAACGGCGCCGCGAAGGACGACACCCCGGCGTTGTTGAAGAGCACGTCGACCCGACCGAAGCGCTCCACGCAGCGGTCGAAAAGCGTTACCACTGCTGGCTCTTCGGTGACATCGGTCGGGAGCGCCATACACGAATCGGGGTCGATGAGCGCGGCCGTCTCCTCAAGTGCATCGGCTCGTCGACCGGCCAGCGCAACCTCGAATCCGGCACCGGCCAGACCCACGGCGACCGCGCGCCCGATGCCGCTGCCCGCGCCCGTCACCACGGCAACGCGTCGTGCCTCCTGCTCAACCATGCACCGAGCCTAGATCGGAGCGTCCATCCGGCCGTCATATTGCGCCATCCGCCGGTCACAGGCAGCGATCTCGTCAGGGTTGCCGACATACGCGTTGTAAGCCAGGTGACACAGCCCGATGTGTATGGCGCACAGGCGCATTCGCTCCTCGAAGGCATCGATCGCCGGATCGGTCGGTCCGAAATGCGCACGTGCGGCAGCCCGCACGTCCAACCCCGCCAGCCCCGCATGCCACGGCGCCCAGAACTCCAGCCAGGCGACGTCATACAAGTAGTCCCCGGCGAACAGGCAACCCCAGTCGAAGACCGCCCGCAGGGCACTGCCGTCGTCAGCGATGGTCACGTTGCGATTGAGCAGGTCGCAGTGCACGAAGCTGCGCGGCGGCTCCAGGCCCTCGCTGAGGGTCGCGAGCAGCTCCATCCCCTCGCGGAAACTCCGATCGCCCGTCGGCGAGGCAGCGAGCGTCCCGGACCAGCCACCACCGCGCTCGTCCGGTTCATCGCTCAGGTCGATCAACCAGTCGTGCCAGCTGACGCCCAGCCCGAGCTGTGTCTCATCCAGACCGATGTCGAGACCGTCGTCCACCGCGACATACGCGGGCAGCTCGGTGCGCAGTGGCACCTGCCGCAGCTGGTCTATGACCGCGAATACCCTTGGCAGGGCATGAAACCAGCCATCCGTGTCCAACTCCTCGAGGAAGCTGCCGGACAATCGCTCGGTCACTGCGCCGTAGTCGTCGCCGGCTCGCAGCAACGCGTACGCGCGTGGGACGGGCAGCTCGGGCGTTGTCCACCCGGACGCCAGCGCGTCCTTGACGAAGTCGTCGCGATGCGGACCGAAGCGGGCCACCAGGGCACGCTGCACGCCGTCGATCCGCGCGTCGAAGAAGTATGGCGTCGACCAAGCCCCCGCCGTCACCGGGACGACGTCGCGGACATCCACGAAGCGCTCGCTCAGGAAGGCTTGTGCCTGCTCCAGATCCATCGGCATCCGCTGACCGTATTGCCGCAGGTTCGACTGGCGCGAGCGATTAACGGAGCGTCAGATGAACAGCGCCGGATCGGCATACGGATCGGGTTGTGCCGCAACCGGTTTCGAGGAGCGCACCTTGGCCGGCACCCCCACCGCCACGCTGTATGACGGAACGTCCGACACCACCACGGCATTGGCGCCGATCTGCGCTTCCTCACCGATGACGATCGGGCCGAGCAACCGCGCACCGGCACCGATGGTGACCTTGTTGCCGACTGTGGGGTGCCGCTTGACGCGATCGAGCGAGCGGCCACCGAGGGTGACGTCGTGGTAGAGCATCACGTCGTCACCGACCTCGGCGGTCTCACCGATGACGACACCCATGCCGTGGTCGATGAAGAAGCGCCTGCCGATCCGCGCACCGGGGTGGATCTCCACCCCGGTCGCGGTACGAGCAGCTTGCGAGACCAGCCGGGCCGGCAGCCGCCAGCGACCGCCGCGACGCCACATGACGTGCGCGACCCGGTGCACCCAGATGGCGTGCAGGCCCGGCGACGCCAACGCCATCTCCAAGCGTGACGTGGTGGCCGGGTCCCGCTGCAGTGCGGCGTCGAGGTCCTCGCGGATGGAATTCACGGCAGCACGCACCGTCTGGGTCCCCGGCTTCACCCGGTGACCATTGGTGAGCAGAGCGCCGTGAGCCATAACTGATTAGTCAACCAGACCTTCGAAGAGCGCTGTGGACAGGTAGCGCTCACCGAAGCTGGGGATGATGACGACGATGGTCTTGCCGGCCGACTCCGGGCGGGCAGCGACCTGTGCGGCGGCAGCGAGGGCTGCTCCGGAGGAGATGCCGACCAGCAGGCCCTCCTGGGTGGCTGCCTTGCGCGCCCACTCGATCGACGTCTCGAAGTCGATGTCGACGACCTCGTCATACACATTCGTGTCGAGGATCTCGGGGACGAAGTTGGCGCCCAGGCCCTGGATCTTGTGCGGGCCGGGCTTGCCGCCATTGAGGATCGGCGACTCGGCCGGCTCCACGGCGATGATCTTGACCCCGGGCTTGCGCTCCTTCAGGACCTGGCCGACGCCCGTGATGGTGCCACCGGTGCCGATACCGGACACGAGGATGTCGACCTCGCCGTCGGTGTCGCGCCAGATCTCCTCTGCGGTCGTCTCGCGGTGCACCCTGGCGTTGGCCTCGTTGGCGAACTGACGGGCGAGCACTCCGCCGCGCTCCTGGACGATCGACTCCGCCTTCTCGACGGCGCCCTTCATGCCACCGGCCGGGTCCGTCAGGACCAGCTCCGCACCGAAGGCCCGCAGCAGCGCGCGGCGCTCCTTGCTGGCGCTCTCCGGCATGGCCAGCACGACCTTGTAGCCCTTCGCCGCACCGACCATCGCGAGCGCGATGCCGGTGTTGCCACTGGTCGCCTCGACGATCGTGCCGCCCGGCTTCAGCTCACCGGCTTCCTCGGCTGCCTTGACGATCGCGGCACCGATGCGGTCCTTGACCGAGGCTCCGGGGTTGTTGAACTCGAGCTTCGCGGCAACGATGGTGCCCTCCGCGGCGTCGATGATCCGGTTGATGCGCACCAGCGGCGTGTTGCCGATGGCCTGGGTGACGTCGTCGAAAATGGGCACGTCTATTGCCTTCCTTGTGCGGAGTGCGCCGGGCTCGCGTCCGGGCGCGGTCGGTCCAACACCAGGACCGCTTATGTGTATTCCAACACCTCGTTATTGAAGTCGCAAACAGTGTCCATTTTCTCCGCCTCTGGCCACACCTCGCACGGCGGATGTTACTGGCCAGTAGGGGGTAGCTAGACTCCACCCATGACAGCCCTGCAGATCGTCGCCGCGATCATCACCCTGGCGATCACCGTCGTCGGCGTCGCCGTCGCCGTCCCCGCCGTCCAGGGGTTCATCCGAACCTTCCGCCTCGGCCGCCCGGAGGACCGTGGCGACCACAAGGGTCGGCGCACCGCCACCCTGGTGCGCGAGATCTTCGGGCACACCCGGATGTCGCGGTTGCCGATCGTCGCCATGGCGCACTGGGTCACGATGATCTCGTTCATCGTGCTGTCGCTGGCGGTGCTCACGTCCTACTTCCAGGTGTGGGATCCGACGTTCGCGCTGCCACTACTGGGTCACTTCGTGCTCTACGAATGGGTCGTGGAGCTGCTCGGCTGGACCGGGCTGGCCGGCATCAGCTGGCTGATCTGGAACCGCCGCAAGAACCACCCGGCGCGCTCGGCCGGGCAGGACGGCCGCCGCTCGCGGTTCTTCGGCTCGACCTTCTGGCAGGCCTACTTCGTCGAGCTCGTCATCCTGATCGAGATCATCTGCGTGCTGACTCTGCGCGGCCTGGAATACGCGATCGGCAAGTACGAGGGCGAGGGCTCGGCCAGCGGCCTGCACTTCCCGCTCACTGCGTGGTATGGCGGCTGGCTCCACCACCTCGACCTCGGCACCGTCAAGGCGCTCATCGTGGTCATCTCCACCATCAAAATCATCACCGCGATGACCTGGCTGATCGTCCTGTCCCGGCGCATCACCATGGGTGTCGCGTGGCACCGCTTCCTGGCGTTCTTCAACGTCTTCTTCAAGCGGCACGCCGACGGCCGCACCTCGCTGGGTGCGCTGCAGCCGATGCAGGTCGACGGCAAGCCGGTGACGATGGAGTCGCTGGAAGAGATGGACGAGGACACCACCTTCGGCGTCGGCAACGTCGAGGACTTCACCTGGAAGGGCCTGCTGGACTTCTCCACCTGCACCGAGTGCGGTCGCTGCCAGAGCCAGTGCCCGGCCTGGAACACCGACAAGCCGCTGTCCCCGAAGCTGCTGATGATGACGTTGCGCGACCACACGCAGGCGCGGGCGCCATACCTCCAAGCGGCGGAAGCCGCCAAGGGCACCGGCCCAGCCACCCCCGACAACCCGATCATGGAGATCCCGCTGATCGGCGCCACCGGGTATGACGACGCCTCACCGCTGACGGCATACAACCCGCTGGGCGATGCGGGCGCGATCATCGACGAGGACGTGCTGTGGTCGTGCACCACCTGCGGCGCTTGCGTCGAGCAGTGCCCGGTCGACATCGAGCACGTCGACCACATCGTCGACATGCGCCGCTACCAGACGCTCATCGAGTCGGCGTTCCCGTCCGAGCTCGGCGGACTCTTCAAAAACCTTGAAGGCAAACAGAACCCGTGGGGTATGGCGGCTCGCGCCCGCCTCGACTGGGCCAAGGGTCTCCCGTTCGACGTCAAGGTCTTCGGCCAGGACGTCGAGAAGCTCGACGAGGTCGACTACCTGTTTTGGGTCGGCTGCGCCGGCGCCTACGAGGACCGCGCCAAGAAGACCACCCGCGCGGTCGCGGAACTCCTTGACACTGCTGGTGTTTCGTTCGCCGTGCTCGGCGACGGTGAGGCGTGCACCGGTGACCCGGCGCGTCGTGCGGGCAACGAGCTGCTCTTCCAGGCGCTCGCGTCACAGAACATCGAGACGTTGAACGAGGCCGGCGCGACCAAGATCGTCGTGACCTGTGCGCACTGCTTCAACACGCTGAAGAACGAATACCCCCAGCTGGGTGGCGATTACGAGGTGCTGCACCACACGCAGCTGCTCAACAAACTGGTGCGTGACAAGCGCCTCGTGCCGGTCGCGCGTCCGGAGGACGCCGACACCAGCAACAGCGCCGCGTCGACCGGCAAGTCGGTCACCTACCACGACCCGTGCTACCTGGGCCGGCACAACGGTGTCTACGCGCCGCCGCGTGAGCTCATCGGCGCCCTGCCGGGTGTGGAGTACCGCGAGATGGAGCGCTCCCGGGAGAAGTCGTTCTGCTGCGGCGCCGGTGGCGCGCGCATGTGGATGGAGGAGAAGCTCGGGTCGCGGATCAACCTCAACCGGACGAAGGAAGCCGTCGCGACCGGCGCCGACCGGATCGCCATCGGCTGCCCGTTCTGCCGGGTGATGATGACCGACGGCCTGACCGCCGAGCAGTCCGAGGGCAAGGCCCGCGAAGAGGTCGAGGTCGTCGACGTCGCCAACATGCTGCTCGCGGCGGTCAACCGCGGCAAGGAGCCGGAACCCGCCACCGCCGCCTCAGAGTAGTCCGTCACCAGGATCGAGAGGACCCGATCCGCATTGAGAGGCCCCGCAATTCGAGCTGAATTGCGGGGCCTCTCAATGCTTTCCGGGTCCTCTCGATGAAGACCGCACTCGCCGCTGTCCTACAGGCGGCCGGACTTCACGACCCGGCTGAGGAACTGCTGGGTGCGCTCCTCTTGTGGATTCTCGAAGATCTGCTGCGGCGGACCCATCTCCAGGATCGAACCTTGGTCCAGGAAGCAGACCTTGCTCGCGACCTCCTTGGCGAAGCCCATCTCGTGGGTCGCCAGCATCATGGTCAGCCCGTCGTGCGCCAGCTCACGAACGATCTCCAGCACGTCACCGACGAGCTCGGGGTCGAGCGCCGCGGTGATCTCGTCGAGCAGCATGATGCGCGGCTCCATGGCGAGTGCACGCACGATCGCCACCCGCTGCTGCTGACCACCGGACAGCATGTCCGGATAGGCACTCGCCTTCTCCGCCATACCGACCGACTCCAGCAGAGCCATCGCCTTGGCCTTGGCGTCCTTGTCCTTGACCCCTGCCACCATGGTCGGCGCCAGCATGATGTTCTTCAGCACCGACATGTGCGGGAAGAGGTTGTAGCTCTGGAAGACGATGCCGACATCGCGGCGCAACCGGTTGAGGTCGACACCGGCACCGGTGACGGTGTCACCTTCGATGAGGATCTCGCCGCCGTTGATCTGCTCCAGCTGATTGACACAACGCAACAGGGTCGACTTGCCCGACCCGGACGCGCCGATCAGGCAGACGACCTCGTGTCGCTCGACGCTGAGCGAGACACCTTTCAGGACTTCGTTGTGCCCATAGGACTTATGGACGTCGTTGATCTCCAGGAATGCCATTGCCTCAGCCACCCGCCCGCTTCGATGCATCCCGGTTGATCAGGTAGTCGACGAAGCGCGCCTGCGGGATGGTGATGATGATGAAGAAGAGCGCCGCCAAGGTGACCGGAGCCAACGTGTAGAGGTTGGATTCCCAGAGCTTGGCGACCTGCAACACCTCCGGGATTGCTGCGATGGACAACAATGCGGTGTCCTTCTGCAGGCTGATGAAATCGTTCATCAGTGGGGGGACCATCCGGCGGACGGCCTGCGGGACGAGCACGGCCCGCAGCGTCTGCGAATAGCTGAGCCCGAGCGATCGGGACGCAGCGGCCTGACTGGGATGGATCGACGCCAGACCGGCACGATAGACCTCGGCAACGTAGGCGGAATAGGTCATCGTCAACGCCACCACACCCAACCAGGCGAGGTTCCAGGTCTGGGTAAAGGTGAACGCCAACGTCGCGCCGAAGACCACCAACAGGACGGTGACGATCGCGGGAATCGCCCGGAAGACATCGCAATAGACCGTGGCAATGAGCCGCAGTGGTGCCCCGGCGCGACCGGGCAGCATCCGCATGATCGCCAGGATCAATCCGAAGATCAGCACCAGGATGAAGGAGACCACGGCAACCCAGATGTTGATCCAGAAGGCATGGATCAGCTGGTCGAAGGACTTTCGCCAGGCGTCAACGCGGAAGAACGTGTCGGCGACCGCGCCCTTGTTGGTCATCGCCACCCAGAGCACGCCGGCCACGATGATGATCGCGACCCCGTAGCCCAGCCCGATGGCTGCGTCCTCGCGACCGCGGGCGGCCGTTCGCCGGGCGGCGACGACCTGCTTGTCGCCGAGCAGCTTCGCGCGCCGGCCGGCCCCCAGGAAGCCCTGAATGGTCGGCAAGAGCGGGTAGAGCGAGGCGAGCAAGAGGATCAGGGCCACCACCGTGGAGGCCGCATTGCCGTGGTTGTAGTCCCGCAGCAATTTCACTGCGAACAACATCAGTGCGATGCCGAGAAGATCGACGACCAGGGCGATGACGGCGACTCCGGTCACCGTCGATGGCGCGCTGGGTTCCGGAGCCTGCTGGACGTCATCCCGCACGAGCGGGCGCGTGGTCATGGCCCCGGTTCCGATGCTCGGGGCTGATCAGACGACGTCACTTGACGGCCCACACCGGCACGGACGACGGGTCGCCACCGAAGGCAGGTCCGAGGTAGTCCTTGGACAGCGTCTTGAGCGTGCCGTCGTTCAGCAGAGTGGTGATGCCCTTGTCGAGCTCGGTCTCGTTGGCCGAACCCTTGGGGTAGATGGCGCCGTACTTCTCACCGGTCTTGTACTGGCCGGGCACCTCCAGTTTGTTGCCGGTCTGCTTGGCTTCCGCCAGGACGATCGCGGTGTCCAGCAGTGCGACATCCGTCTGGCCGGACAGGACACCCTGGTAGAGCGTCTGGCTGTCCGGGTAGACCTTCTGCGACTTGCACTTCAGCTTGTTCTTCAGGAAGTCCACCGAGGTCGTGCCGGAGTATGCCGCGCAGCGCTTGCCCTTGATGTTGTCGGCCGTGATGCCGGCGCCCTTCTTGGTCAGAACCCCGATGTTGGAGTCGAAGTAGGGCTTGGAGAAGTCGACGACCTTGGCGCGCTCGGGGGTGATCGAAATCTCCGCGAGCGCCAGGTCGAAGTTGGCTGTGTGGCCCGCGACCAACTGGTCGAACGAGACGGCCTTGATCGACAGCTTCTTCAGGCCGGCCATGTTGGCCAGCTCGGCGGCCATGCAGTATTCGTAGCCGTCCTTGATGGAGTCGGCAGTCGTGCCGTTCCACCAGCCCTGGGCCGGAAGGGTCGTCTCGACGGTCAGGGTGCCCGCGACGGCCGGCTTGATCTTGATCGAGTTGGCCTTGCTGGTGATCTTGCAGTTGCCGTACTTGGCGCCGCCACCGCCGCTGGCCGCGGCGGACGAGCCGCCTCCGCTCGAGCTCGAGCCACAGGCCGCGAGAGAGGCTGCGAGGGCGATCGCGCCCGTGATGCTGAGGGTACGTGTGAACGCCATGAGTGGAATTCCTTCCGGCAGGGGCAACGACCACGGCGCATGCAAAGTGCCGTGGTCCTGTGGCGCAACAGACTATTCCCGCGGCGACCCCGCTGCCGGGATTCTGCGGAAGACGTTCCCATTACGTGACCTGTCGGGGCCCCGATCCTGCATCCGGCACCAGGTGTCCGCTCAGCACCCGACAGACATGTCGGACGAAGCCGAGGAAGACGGCGCACCAAATCGCGAAGGAGAGCCACAGCTCGACGCGACCGATGTGCTCCACCCAGGGCAGCTTCTCGACCTGGCCGAGGTGCACCGACGCCACGGCATACATGCCGAGCGGGAAGACCATGCTCCAGAGACTGACGTCATACGCGAGCGAGATCCGCCGCACGAAGTGCCGCCAGCAGAAGGCCAGGATCAGCATCGGCAGCAACCACGACGCGAACGACCAGAACATCACGGTGGCGGCATCCAGGATCGGTGCGACGTTGGTCACGACCGTCGAGCCCGGGGACGCCAGGATCTCGGCGCCGGCCAGAACGGTGATCGACGCGGCGCCCATGCAGACCCAGTACGACGGAGCGAAATCTGCGTCGTAGAGCATTTCGCGCAATGCGATCAGCATGCTTTCGGCGCCATACAGAAAAACACCGACCGACCACGCGACCACCGCGAGCATGGCGAAGAGATGCTGCGCCGAGTGCAGGTGCCGTTCGAGTATGGCGGCCATCGTCGCGACGGACTGGCTGGAGACGACCCACAGGAACCACGAGCCGTTCGCGCCGCGCACCGTCGGGTGGTGCGAGCGGTCGAGCATGGTCGCCCACGGCACGGCATACCCGAGCAGTAACCAGGCGGTGAATCCGAGGATGAAGAGCACCAGGGCAAGAGTGATCATGCCGTGCGCCGATACCCCGCTGGCGAGAACGCCGGCCGCGGCCACCGAGGTGAAATAGCCGAACGCTCGCTGCGGATCGAAGAAGTCGGCCGACGCCCGGGAGGTGAACTCGACCAGTCGCCAGATGTTGAAAACCGCCAGCGCCACGAAGGCGGCTCCGGCGATCACCAACAGGATGTCGGCAAGCCAGGTCGCCCCGTCCAACCGCAGACCGGACGACACGATGCCGGTGGCCATCACCAGGGCGAAATACCCCGGGGACAAGCCTTTGACGGCTGCTCGTGTCCGACCGAGCATTCCCTCGACCACGGCCCGACGCTACCGCCGTCGGGCCGGGTTCGGGCGTGGTACGGCGGTGGCTCGCCGAAGTCAGCCGCCGGCTCAGGCGCCGAGAACTCGGTGCCAGTCGTCCAACTGTCGTTGCGCGCCGCGATCTGCGGCAGCACGGTCTCCGCCTGCTCGGCGGGCCGGTCTGCTCGTGCAGGTCGTAGCGTCTGGCGAACGGGTGAGCCATGTCGGCACCCTCACTTGTGCACATCCCCCGGGCCGCGCACGGTTGTCCACAGGGCGGCCTCTTTCGGGAGCGGCTCGAGTGCCGAAATGCCTACTGTCATCGGCATGTCCGACGACCCAGACGTAATCCGTAGCCAAGCTCGCCGCGCCGCGCGCCTGGCGACCGAGGCACGCAGCGCAGCGACCGCTGTGAGCAGCAACAGCTCGGTGAAGTGGCGCGGCCAGGGCGCTGAGCGTTACCGCAAGAAGCTGTCCGATCGGGCCACCGAGTTCCGCGACCGCGCGGACGACCTGGACCACCTGAGCCGGCTGCTCTACAGCCACGCCCGCCATGTCGAGGACCACGAGAAGCCGATCAAGGTGGTCGAAGGCATCGTGCACACCGTCGCACCGCTGTCGAGGTTCATCCCATGACTGCGACCACCGCCGATCTTGCTCAACGCACCCTCGGGATCACCGAGTCGCGGGAAATCGTTCGCCGGATCGGCGAAGGGGCGCACGCGACAATCGGTGCCAACACGCGGAGCCGGCAGCTGACGGCCCTCGCCGGGGTGACCCGCGAGGGGTTCAAGTTGTTGCTGCCCTCGGACGGCCGGTGGCGGATGATCAGCGGTCCGGCCGACCGGCTCGGCGGAGAGTTGGTCGGCCTGGTCACCACGCTCGAACGGCTCACCGGCACAGCACTCACGACAGCGCCACCTCCCGCAGTGGACATTCCACCGCTCGCACCCGGGGAGTTGCTGGCCCTCGCCGAGGTCATCCGCCAGGGCGACGGCGAGCGCCTCGAGGCCGCGCTCGACGAGCTCGAGCTGGCCGGGATGCCTTGGTGGGTCACGCAATTCGCTTGGGGAGCCGAAGCGGTCCTGACGTTGCGGCTGACCGGCGAGGGCATCGCCGGATTCGCGACGATGCTGCACCTGATGCCCGGCGGGTGGGGCTGCCTGCAGGCCGATCCCGAGGACGACCTGACGTTCCACCCGATGACGACGATCGAGGTGCAGGCGCGAGTCAGTGCCTTCGCGGACCTACTTCAGGAGTGCTCATGGTGACGACTGCCCCAGCCCCACAGTGCAAGGTCTCCGGCGGGTCCGGCTCGACCGAGGCCCACTTCCTCGGCATGCGCCTAACCGCGACCCGACTGGACGGCTGCGGCGACGACGCGACGCACCTGTGCGGCGCAGTGGTGACGATCGGCTTGGCGCTGCCCCGCAAGAGCGCGATCCTGTCGCCGGGGTCGGCAATCGCGATCACCACCCAGATCGCGTCGTTGACGCTGCACCTCGGTGCGCTGGCGCTGCGGATGGAGTTCGTCGCGCGCACGCTGCGGTGGAGCGCAGCGGCATACGAGCTGGCCGACGCAACACAACGTGCGGCCTTCGCTGCCATCAATATCGCTACGACCCCGGAGCGGCTGTATGTCGATGCGGTGACATCCGCGGGCAAGTCGCTGCTGGAGACCCGGCCACCACAGAAGGGGCCAACCGTTCTGGACGATCTGAAGGGCTATGGCGCCGCCTTCGGCGGCAATTTCGCCAAGGAATTTGGGGAGGATGTCGAGGACGACCCCGCACTGGTCGACGGAACGGTCGCGTGGACGAGCTTCTTCGTGGCCGCGGCGGGCAGGTCCGGTGTCACTCGGCAATTGGGACTGGGTACGGCCCCCTCGGATTTCGAGGGCCAGATCGCGTGGATTCTCGCCAACGGCAGGCGAAAGGGATACGTGATGGACTCGAAACCGTTGAGTGTCAAGGAAACCGGGAAGTCGAAGCGACCCGCCAAACGCCGAGAACTCGGCGACATCGTCGGCGAAGCGGCGGACACCGAGCACCAGTCCAACTCTGATCACTCCGTGGTGCACGTGCGACGGGTAGTCGGGGCCGATGGTAAGGGCGCCTGGGTCGTGGCGATTCCCGGAACGTCCCACTGGAACATGCACAGTGACCACGGCCCTTCCGCCACTGCCGCCAATCTGGCCAGCATGGCCGGCACGGGCTCCTCGCTCTACCCGGCGATCGGCAAGGCCGTCGGTGCGGCGATGAAGGAGGCCGGCGTGGCGCCAGGCAGCGAGCCGGTGATGCTGACCGGACACAGCCAGGGCGGCATCGTCGCCGCCCGGCTCGCCGCCGACCACCACTTCCGCGACAAGTTCGACGTCACGGAGGTTGTCACCGCGGGCTCGCCGATCGCCCGGATCGCGATACCGAAGAGCGTCAACGTGCTGTCAGTGGAGAACATCCACGATCCGGTGCCGCGAGCGGACGGCATGCCCAACCCGGACACCACCAACCGGACCAACATCGTCTGCGAGACGCCCAAGGGCGAGAAACTGAATGGCCTGGTCGATGCACACGACGCGTCCCGCTACACCCGATCCGCGGGCGAGCTCACGCCGGAGCGGAGCGAGGGGCAACTCTCGGACTGGTACACCCGCAACCACAGGTTCCTCGACGGCAAGGACACCGACTTCACCTTCCAGCTGCGACGGAACTGAACCGGACCAGGAGAGGAGCAGGAGGGAGCTTCGTGGGGTGAGCTCATGCCGGGTCGAGCGCGTTGGGATCCGACTCGGTCATGGCTCCTTCGAACTGCGACATGTAGAGCCGGTGATAGGCGCCCTCCGCCGCGAGCAAGCCCTCGTGGTCGCCTTGTTCGACGATGTGGCCGTCTTCCATGACCAGGATCGTGTCGGCGTCGCGGATCGTCGAAAGCCGGTGTGCGATCACGAAACTCGTGCGGTCGGACCGGAGCGCCGACATGGCTTCCTGCAACAACACCTCGGTGCGGGTGTCCACTGACGAGGTCGCCTCGTCGAGGATCAGCATGGCCGGGTCGGCCAGGAACGCCCGCGCGATCGTGATCAGCTGACGCTCGCCGACCGAGACACCCGAGCCCTCCTCGTCGATGACCGTGTCGTAACCGTCCGGCAGTGACTTCACGAACCGGTCGACGAACGTCGCCTCCGCCGCGGCGTGGATCTCTGCCTCGGTGGCGTCCATCCGGCCGTAGGCGATGTTCTCCCGGATGGTGCCGTGGAAGAGCCAGGCGTCCTGCAACACCATGCCGATCCGGGAGCGCAGGTCCTGCCTGCTGATCGTCGTGATGTCCTGCCCGTCGATCAGGATGCGCCCGGAGTCGATCTCGTAGAAGCGCATGACGAGGTTGACCAACGTCGTCTTGCCTGCACCGGTCGGGCCGACGATCGCGACGGTCTGGCCGGGATCGACAGCGAGCGAGAGGTCCTCGATCAGCGGCTGCTCCGGCGAGTAGCCGAAGTCGACGTGCTCGAACTCCACGGCTCCGCGGGTCGGCGCCATCGGCGCGTTCTCCTCCGGACGCTGCTCCGGGGCGTCGAGCACCTCGAAGACGCGTTCGGCGCTCGCGACCCCGGACTGCATGAGATTGACCATCGATGCCATCTGGGTGAGCGGCTGGGTGAACTGCCGCGAATACTGCACGAACGCCGTCACGTTACCGAGTGTCATCGAGCCGTTCGCGACCTGCAGGCCACCGAGCACACACACCACGACGTACTGCAGGTTGCCGACGAACATCATGATCGGCATCACCAAGCCACTGACGAACTGCGCTCGCCAGCTGACGGTGGTGAGCTCGTCATTGGTGTGGTCGAACTTCGCGTCGACCTCGCGCTGCCGCCCGAACACCTTGACCAGTTCGTGGCCGGAGAAGGTCTCTTCGATCTGCGCGTTGAGTGCGCCGGTGTGGCCCCACTGAGCGATGAAGAGCTTCTGCGAGCGCTTCATCACCTGACGAGTCACCAGCAACACGACCGGTATGGCGAACATCGCGACAAGCGTCAGCCACCAGGAGATGGTGAGCATCATCACGATGACACCGATCACCGTGAGGCCGTTGACCAGCAACTGGCTGATCGTCTGCTGCATCGACTGACCGATGTTGTCGATGTCGTTGGTGAGGCGCGACAGCAGCTCCCCGCGCGGCTGACCGTCCAGATAGCTCAACGGCACCTTGTTGATCTTGGCCTCGACGTCCTTGCGCAGAGTGTTCATGGTGTCCTGGACGACGCGGTTGAGCAGGCGCGCCTGGACGAACTGGAACGCCCCGGCAAACAGGTAGAGGCACAGCACCACCACCAGGATGCGACCGAGCCCCCGAAGTCGATGCCGACGCCGGGCACCACGTCCATCCCGGACACCATGTCCGCGAACGTGCCCTGCCCGTGGTCGCGCAACATCTGCACGACCTGCTGTTTGCTCTGCCCGTGCGGCAACTGCGAGCCGACCGCACCCGAGTAGATCTTGTCGACCGCCTTGCCGAGGACCTTCGGGCCGACGACGTTCAGCGCGACGGCGGCAAGGGTCAGCACGATGATCAGGATCAGCGTCGGCCGGTGCGGTGTCAGCCGCCCCAGCAGGCGCTTCGCGGAGCCGCTGAAGTCCTTGGACTTCTCCGCCATACCCACGCCCATGTGCGGGCCGCCTCCCCGGCGGATGGGCTTGGCGGCTTGGTTCGCGGGCGGCGCCGCGGGTGCTGCCGGTGCCGGCGCCGCAGCTGATTTCTTCGCCATCACGCGGCCTCCTCTCCGGTGCCGCCTTGGGACGCAACGATCTCGCGGTATTCCTCGCAGGACATCAACAACTCGTCATGTGGGCCGGCGCCGACCACGTGCCCGTCGTCGAGCACCAGGATCTTGTCGGCGTTGCGGATCGTCGAAACCCGTTGGGCGACAATGAAAACCGTCGCCTCGCGCACGTGCGGGGCGAGGGCTTCGCGCAGGCGTCGGTCGGTGGCGAGGTCGAGCGCCGAGAACGAGTCGTCGAAGAGGTAGATGCGGGGTTGCGCCACCAGCGCACGAGCGATGCACAGTCGTTGCCGCTGACCGCCGGACACGTTGGTTCCGCCCTGCGTCACCGCTGCCTCGAGACCGCCGTCCATCCGCTCGACGAAGTCGCGAGCCTGCGCGACCTCGAGCGCCTGCCAGAGTTGCTCGTCGGTGGCATCGGGGTTGCCGTAGCGCAGGTTGCTCGCCACGGTGCCCGAGAAGAGGTATGCCTTCTGCGGCACGATCCCGACGTGCCCCCACAGCAGTTGCGGATCGAGGTCGCGCACGTCGACACCGTCGACCCGGACCGTGCCGGATGTTGTGTCGAAAAGTCGCGCGATGAGCGACAGCAGGGTGGATTTTCCGGAACCCGTCGAGCCGATGATCGCCACGGTCTGGCCGGGCTCGGCGCGCAGGTCGACGTCCCGCAGCACGGGAGTGTCGGCGCCGGGATACTGCATGGTCGCGCGGTCCAGCTCGACGATGCCGCGCACCCGCGCAGGAGTCACCGGCTCCGCGGGTGGTCGCACGGACGGCTCAGTGCCGACCACTTCGGTGATCCGCTCCGCCGCGACGGAGGCACGCGGGATCATCATGAACATGAAGGTCGCCATCATCACCGACATCAGGATCTGGATCAGGTAGGTCATGTACGCCGACAAGGACCCGATCTGCACGTCGCCGCGCGCGACCTGATGGCCACCGAACCACCAGACGCCGATGGTCGACAGGTTCATGACCGTGATGACCATCGGGAACATGATCATCATCAAGCTGCCGACCCTGGTGGAGATCTCCGTCAAGCTGTCAGTCGCGGCGTCGAAGCGTCGCTCCTCGTAGGGCTCGCGGGTGAACGCCCGGATCACTCGCACACCCGAAAGGTGCTCGCGCATCACCCGATTGACGACGTCGATGCGCTTCTGGACCAGCCGGAAGCCGGGGACCATCCTGCGGACAACCGATCCGACTGCCACACCGAGCACGATCACCGCGATGAGCACCAGCCAGGAAAGACCGGCGTCCTGACGCAGCGCCATGATCACGCCGCCGACCATCATGATCGGCGCACCGACCATCAGGGTGCAGCTCATCAGCACCAGCGTCTGCACCTGCTGGACGTCGTTGGTGCTGCGAGTGATCAGCGACGGAGCACCGAACTGGTTCATCTCCCGAGCGGAGAAGCGGCCGACCGAGCGGAAGATCGCGGCGCGGGTGTCGCGACCGAAGAACATCGCGATCCGTGCGCCGAAGTAGGCCGCGCCGATCGACCCCACGACCTGCACCAGCGAGACGATGAGCATCAAGCCACCGGTGCTCCAGATGATGCCGGTGTTGCCCTTGGTCACACCTTTGTCGATGATGTCGGCGTTCAGTGTCGGCAGGTAGAGATTCGCTCCGACATTGATGAGTTGCAACAGCACCAGCCCGAGAAGCAGCCCGCTGTATGGCGCGAGCCGGTCCCGGATCAGCTTGAAGAGCATCTACTTTCCCCGAATCTGCTGTGTTTTTAAGTCTTCTCGCTTGATGACGCCGTAGAGAACGGCGTGGACGATCTCCGGAGGCGACAGGACATGACCGTCGTTGATGTGCCTGTGGCTTCCACTGAAGGTGAGCAACCGCAGCAGCCGGGTAACTTCCGGGACGGGTAGGCGCAACTGGTCGGCATACGGATCGATCAGCCGCCGCACGCAGGACCCGATCTCATCTTCTTGGCGCTTCTGCCGTTGTGCGTCGCGGAAGCGCTCGGGCGGTCCGAGCATGCTGAAGGCCCCCATGATGTCGAAGATCTCTTGGAACCTCGTCTGCAGCAGACCCACGACCTCGATCATCACGCTCTCCAAGCCGGTGCCGCCATCGATTTTCTCCAGGCCGTCGTGCAAGGAGCGCGAGTCGAACGTCCGGTCGATGACTGCGTCGAAGAACGCGTCCTTGTTGGCGAAGACCCGGAAGATGGTGCCCTCTGCGACCCCTGCCGCCTCGGCGATCTGCCGCGTCGTCGGCAGTGTATGGCGCTCCCGAATGACGCCGATTGCCGCTTGGATCAACGCTTCTCGGCGCTCCTGTGGGGGCAGCGGCGCAGCACGCACGCTCCCCCGCGTCGTCTTCGAAGCAGTCATGACTGGCACGATAACACAACTGAGTGAGTGCTCACTCAGTCATTTTCAACCAGCCGAAGAAGCGTCGGCCGCTCCCCTTGCGAGGAACGGCCGACAGCAAACGGATCGGGTGTCGGTCAGCCGAGGCCGTTGTCCGACACGAACTGCTTGGCGACGGTCGATGCGTCCTTGTGGTCGACCTGCACCTCCTTGTCCATGGCCGCGAGGTTTGCGGTGGTGAGCTTGGCCTGCACGGCGTTGATCACCGACTGCACCTGCGCGGACGCCTTCGACTTACTGATCAACGGCACGACGTTGTCGCTGCCGAAGACGTGCTTCGGGTCCTGCAACGTGACGAATCCATCGGCCTTGATCGACGGGTCGGTCGTGAAGATGTTCGCGGCCTGCGCTTGGCCGTTCTTCAGCGCCTGCGCGATCGCGGTGCCCTGCAGACCTCGGAAGCTCTTGGGCACCAGGTTGTATTTCTTCTTCAGGCCGATCAGGCCCTGTTCGCGCTTCTGGAACTCCGGTGGCGCGGCGAACGTCACTTCGCTGGAATGCTTGGCCAGATCGGCGATCGTCTTCAGGCCCCACTTGTCGGCGGTCTCCTTGGTGACCGTGACCGAGTTGGAGTCTTCTGCTGCCGCGGGGTTCAGAACGATCTCACCGCTGGGCAGCTTCATCTTCAGCGCGGCGAGGACCTCGGAGGTCGCGGTCTGGGTCGCCGAGGTGTTGTAGAAGGTGAGCAGCGAGTAGGCGTATTCGGGGACGAGGTCGATCGAACCCTGTTGAAGCGCCTTGAGATAGACCTCGCGAGCGCCGATCGGGTCACCGGTGGTGGCCTTGAGGCCCTTGGCGTTGAGGGCGGCGGCATAGATCTGCGCGATGAGTTCCGACTCGGGGAAGTTCGCGGCCCCTACGTGGATGGTGCCGGCTTTGGCGGTGCCGCTCGGCACGCTGCTGGCCGAGCCAGAGCCGGAGCTGAGCGGGTTGCTGCTGCCTCCGCCGCATGCGGCGAGCGCCAGCGTCGCGGCGATGCCCAGGGCGGTCGCTGAAAGTGTGCGCTTCATGATGGTTCCTCATCTCGGTTTTGGGATCGGAAGTTCAGGCGGCATGCGCTGATTCGGCTGCCGCAGTGCGCTGCTTACGACGGGACTCGCCCGTCGCGTGCAGGCCGCCGGGAACGCTGAGTTGCTGTATGACGGCGAGGACGCCGTCGACAACCAGGGCGAGCGCGGTGACCAGGATCGCCCCGCCGGCCATCTGTGCGTAGTCGCTGTTGGCCAGCCCGTCGATCAGGTAGCGACCGAGGCCGCCGACGCTGATCGCCGCGGCGATCGTCGCCGTGGCGATGATCTGCAGGGCCGCGCTGCGCACGCCGGAGAAGATCAGTGGCAGGGCGCACGGCACCTCGACACCCGTCAGCACCTGACGGCCGCTCATGCCCATGCCGTATGCCGCATCGCGTGCCGCCGGATCGACTTCGCTGACACCGCTGTAGGCACCGGCCAGCAGCGGAGGTATGGCGAGAATGACCAGCACGATGATCGTGGGCACGAGGTATGCCGAGTCCCCGGTCAGGCGGGACACGAACCACATGGCCACCACGAAGAGCAGGCCGAGGCTCGGAATCGCTCGAAAGGCGTTGGCAACAGCGATGATCCATTTGCCTTTGCCGGTGTGACCGATCAGTGCACCGATCGGCAGCGCGATCAGCGCCGCGATGAGGAGGCTTTCGCCGGAATACTGCAGGTGCTCCAGCAGCCGGTGGGTGATGCCGGTGTCGCCCTGCCAGTTCGCGCCGTCGGTCAACCAGCGCCATACGGACCCGATCATCAGGACACCACCCGTTGCCACGGCGTCAGGAGCCGGGTGATCAGTTGGATCACCAGGTCGAAGATCAGCGCCAGCACGAGGCACGCGACGACACCGGTCCAGACCTCCGCCCAGTAGGTGGTCTGATAACCGTCGGTGAGGTAGAAGCCCAGCTGCCGGATGCCGAGCAGCGCGGCGACGCTGACGATGGCGACGTTGCTCACTGCGGCGACCCGTAGCCCCGCCGAGATGACCGGCACGGCGAGCGGCAGCTCGACCCCGAAGAAACGGCGAATCGGGGTGTAGCCCATGGCAATTGCCGCTTGAGTGGTCTCCTCGGAGACCGCCCCGAGAGCGTCGGCGACGGTGCGCACCAGCAGGGCCAGCGTGTAGACGGTCATCGCGACGATGACATTGGTTGGGGACGTGATTTTGGTCTTGATGATCAGCGGCATCAGCACGAAGAGAGCCAGCGACGGGATCGTGTAGAGCAGGCTCGAACCGCCGACGAGGATCACCCGCAGCCACGTCGCCCGGCGTGCCAGCCAGCCGAGCGGCAGCGAGATGAGCAGACCGATGACCAGCGGGAAGCCGGCCAGCCACGCGTGCTGGATGCCTCTGCTGATGATGTCCGACCAGTGGTCCTGGATGAAGGAGATCATGAGTCGCTACTTGTCCACCGACACATCGCCCTGTTGGGGCGCGATGTCCGCCTCGTCGACCTCCGGGCGATCGGTGGCTTCGATGGCCTGCAGCACCTGGTGGGCTCGGACGGTGCCGAGCAGCCTGCCGTCGTCGTCGGCGATGACTCCGCGACGGCTCGGTGACGACAACGCGGCGTCGAGTGCCGAACGCAGCGGGCCGGACGCGCGGGCGACGGTGCCGCCGCGGTGCAGCATCGCCGGCTCAATGGGTGCGGCGATCACCGTCGGCTGGATCCAGCCGACCGGACGCCCGTCGTCCACGACGAGCAACCACTCGTCCCGCGTTGCCGCGCGCGCCTGCTCGGGCGTCGTGCCGAGCGGCACCGTCGGCTCGCTGGCCAGCGGCAGCGGTGGTGTCTCGGCGAAGGTCAGCGCGCGGTATCCGCGATCCCGGCCGATGAAGTCGGCCACGAAATCGTCGATCGGATGGGCGAGCAGGTATGCCGGATCGGCCAGCTGCGCGAGCTTGCCGCCGACCCGCATGACCACGATCTGATCCCCGAGCTTCAGTGCCTCGTCGATGTCATGCGTGACGAAGACGATCGTCTTGCCGAGATCGCGTTGCAGCCGGAGAAACTCATCCTGGAGTTGCTCTCGCACGACCGGGTCCACCGCGCTGAACGGCTCGTCCATCAGCATCACCGGCGGGTCGGCGGCCAACGCCCGCGCCACTCCCACGCGCTGCTGCTGACCTCCCGACAACTGCGAGGGCCACCGGTCCGCGAAGTCGCCCGGCAGCCCCACGAGGTCGAGCACTTCACGCGCCCGCTCGCGGGCCCGCGCCTTGGGCGTGCCGAGTAGCTGCGGCACCGTGGCGACGTTGTCGACGACCCGCTTGTTCGGGAACAGCCCGGCGTGCTGGATGACGTAACCGATGCCGCGGCGCAGCTTGGCTGCGTTGAACGATTGAACGTCCTCGTCATCGATGTAGATGTGCCCGCCGGTGGGCTCGATCATGCGGTTGATCATCCGCAGTGATGTCGTCTTGCCGCAGCCGGACGGCCCCACCAGGACGGTGATCTGGCCGGTCGGCGCCTCGAAGGAAAGGTTGTCGACGGCTGTCGCGCCGCCGGCATACTGCTTGACCACCTGCTCGAAGCGGATCATGGTCAACAAACGTAGTGCAGGCCACCGACAGGGACCGAACCCGATCCGGTGAAATCTTCAGGAAAGCAACGTCTCCGCCAGGAATTGGGTCGTATGACGGTGCCACGCCCGCGCTTTGAGCAGCATCGCGTGCGCATCCGGCAGCTGCACACTGCGCGCGTCGCCGCCGGCCTGCACGATCAGCTCGGCAAGTCGGGCGCTCTTGCGTGGGTCGGTGATGACGTCCTTGCGGCCGTGCAGCAGCAGAGTGTGCCGGTCGAGGAACGGCGCGACGTCGTACTGCTGGGGGATCCAGGGCGCCATACCGACGATGCTCGTGACACCGTCGGCGCCGGCCAGCTCCAGGGCGACCCGGCCGCCCATCGAGTGACCGACCAGCGCCACAGGGGTGTCGGGGTAGAGCTCGCGCAGCCGAGCCAGCGCCCATCGGGCATCCACGACCGGAGATCGCGCATCGTCGTTGTAACCGCGCACGGCGTCACGCAGCACCGCAGTCCCGATCCGACCCTGTGCGCTGCGCTCGATGCTGCGGGCGACGGCGACCATGCGCAGCACCGGCGGACTCACCTTGTTGGTCCGCCCGAGGCCGTGCTCGGCACCCCCGTGCAACAGCAAGGCGATCGCGTCGGGGCGCCGCCTGCCGTCCGGCAGGGTGAGAAAGGGTGCGCACCGTCGTGCGACGGGCCGACCTCGTAGCGGGACATCACACCTCGGTGTGATGGAAGTTGGCGTAGGACCGGCTGGCGGTCGGGCCGCGCTGGCCCTGATAGTGCGAGCCGTATTTAGCGCTGCCATAAGGGTTTTCGGCCGGGCTGCTGAGCTGGAAGAAGCACAGCTGCCCGATCTTCATGCCCGGCCACAGCTTGATCGGCAGGGTCGCGACGTTGGACAGCTCGAGGGTCACGTGCCCGGAGAAGCCCGGGTCGACGAAGCCGGCCGTCGCGTGCGTCAGCAGGCCGAGCCGGCCCAGGCTGGATTTGCCCTCGACCCGCGCGGCGACGTCATCGGGCAACGTCACCTGTTCGTATGTCGAGCCGAGCACGAACTCGCCGGGGTGCAGCACGAAGGGCTCGCCCGACTCGGTCTCGATCAACCGGGTCAGCTCCTCCTGCTCGGCGGCCGGGTCGATGAAGGGGTACTTGTGGTTGTCGAACAGCCGGAAGTAGCGGTCCAGCCGGAAGTCGATGCTCGAGGGCTGGATCATCGTCTCGTCATACGGGTCGAGGCGCACGCGGCCGGCGTCGATCTGGGCGCGGATGTCGCGGTCGGAGAGGAGCACGAGGGTCACGGTACCGGGCAGGCGCTTGCGCCGGTGGCGGACGCTGTGGGTTAGACTCCTGCCGGTCCGAGCGAGAGCCATTTGGCCGCCGCCCGAGGCACGCGAGTGTAGTTCAATGGTAGAACATCAGCTTCCCAAGCTGAATACGCGAGTTCGATTCTCGTCACTCGCTCTTAGCCTTTCTGGCTCGGCTCCTCCTGGCGCCCGCATTGGCTTCGGCTCGCCGCGCGTCCGACACGTCATACCTCTCTCGCCATACCCCTCTCGCCATACCCCTCTCGCCCTGAGCGTGCACCCGGCCGTATTGCCGAGAGGACACCCGTTGGTCGAGAGGACACCCGATGCGGCCCATTTCGGGCTCGAATTGCCTGTCCTTTCGGCGATCGCCTGTCCTCTCGGCGATTGGGGCTCGTGGGCGGTGCTCCTCCGGCACTCGACCACCTTGGCTCCGTACTCCGGCACTCGACGACCTCGGTGCCGACACGCCGCCACTTCCGTGCCATGCCACCCCATTTCGGCGTCATTCCGCCGATTTGACATCTCTGGAATTACAGGCGTGCAACTACAGCATGTTGGGTCTTGGCAAACCAACCACCACTAGATAGTGTGTGTCTTGCAGCTGGTTCGAGTGCTTCAGCCGCCGCTTGACGACGGCTGAAGCACCCGAGGAAAGAGGGAAGTCGGTGCAAATCCGACACTGCCCCCGCAGCGGTGAGTGAGGACGAACGTCGTCATCAGCACTGGGTGAGAGCCCGGGAAGCGACGACCAGTAGGTGTGCGTCTCGCACGGAGTCACGAGTCCGAAGACCTGCCACTGCCCTGTCCGCGCACCCGCGGGCGGGTCCGACCGCAGCCCGCGCGGGAAGGGCTGACGAACGAGCGGCGGCGAGCCACGTGCCCGCGTGCGCTGCCCGCTCGCCGTCCTCCTCGCCGGGCCACTGCGAGGAAAGACGGGAGACACCGCACGTGGCCATACACGTCACCAAGCGCGACGGATCACGCGAGCCGTATGACGCAGACCGCATCAACCGGGCGATCGAGCGGGCCGCTGAGGGCCTACCGAATGCCATGTCGATGACCATGCAGATCGCCTCGGAGCTGGCAATCACGCTCTTCGACGGCATCACCACCGAACAACTCGACGAGGCTGCCATCTCGGTCGCGGTGCAGAACGTCAAGGACGACCCCGACTTCGACGTCATCGCGTCCCGCCTGCTGTTGAAGACGATCTACAAGAAGGTGCTCGGCGACTTCGAGACGCAGTCCGAGCTCGCGCTGCTGCACCAAGCCCGCTTCCCCGGCTACATCCGCCTGTCGGTCGAGGACGGTCTCTTCGACGCTCGCCTCGCGTCTGCCTTCAACCTGGAGCAGCTGGCCGCGGCCCTCGACCACCATCAGGATGACGGGCTTCGCTACATCGGCATCGTCACTCTCAAAAACCGTTACATGGCAACGGATTCCAGGCGCCAGCCGCTCGAGGTCCCGGCATACTTCTGGATGCGGGTCGCGATGGGTATGTCGGTCAACGAGAAGGATCCGACCCAGGCCGCCATCGGCTTCTACCGGAAGATGGCATCGCTGGACTACCTCGCTGCCGGCTCCACACTCGTCAACGCGGGCACCAACACACCTCAGTTGTCCAACTGCTTCGTGATGCAGATGGATGACGACATCGAGCACATCGCCAAGTCGATGCGAGACGTCATGTGGCTGACCAAAGGCACTGGTGGCATTGGCCTTTCGGTCACCAAGCTGCGGTCCGAGGGCAGCCCGATCCGGAGCAACAACACGTCCTCGACCGGCCCGATCCCCTTCATGCACACCATCGACTCGATCCTGCGCGCCGTCTCCCGCGGCGGCAAGAAGTTCGGCGCCCTGTGCTTCTACATGGAGAACTGGCACCTGGACTTCCCGCAGTTCATCGACTTACGGCAGAACGCCGGCGACCCCTACCGGCGCACCCGGACCGCGAACACCGCAGTCTGGTTGTCCGACGAATTCATGAAGCGAGTCGTCGCCGACGACGACTGGTATCTCTTCGACCCGCTCGAGACACCGGACCTGGTCGAGCTGGTCGGTGACGACTTCTCCCGCCGTTACAAGGAGTATGTCGCCCTCGCCGAGACCGGAAAGCTGCGCTCCTTCAAGAAGATTCGCGCTCGCGCGCAGTGGAAGTCGATCCTCGTCTCGCTGCAAACGACCTCGCACCCCTGGCTCACGTGGAAGGACACGATCAACCAGCGGGCGCTGAACGACAACACCGGCACGATCCACCTGTCGAACCTGTGCACCGAGATCACCCTCCCGCAGGACCGCGAGAACGTGTCGGTCTGCAACCTGGCCTCGATCAACCTCTCCCGCCACTTGGTAGATGGCGAGTGGGACTGGGATCGCCTCGCCGAGTCCGCGCGCACGGCGGTGCGACAGCTCGACAACCTGATCGACATCACCCGCTCGTCGGTGCCGGAGTCGGAGCACTCCAATGACCAGAACCGCGCAATCGGCTTGGGGTTCATGGGATTCACCGACGTCGTCGAGAAGCTCGGCCTCTCCTATGCGTCCGAAGAAGCCGCAGATCTGATCGATCAGCTCGCCGAGTTCATCAGCTGGCATGCGATCGACGCATCCTGCGATCTGGCCCAGGAGCGCGGCGCCTATCCGAATTTCGCGGGATCCGGCTGGTCCCGCGGCCTGGTGCCGATCGACACCCTCGAGGTGCTGCAGCAGCGCCGCGGAGTCGAGGTCGACGTGCCACGCACCACCCGGATGGATTGGGATGCGCTGCGTGGACGGGTCAAGGACGGCATACGCAACGCGACGTTGATGGCTATTGCGCCGACTGCGTCCATCGGTCTGGTCGCCGGGACGACTCCCGGTCTGGATCCGCAGTTCTCCCAACTATTTTCACGTACCACGTCATCCGGGAAGTTCCTGGAGGTCAACCGGAACCTGGTGGCCGCACTGCAGGAGCGCGGCTTGTGGGACTCGATCCGAGAAGACCTGTTGCGCTCGCGCGGCGATCTGTCGGCCGTGCCCAACGTGCCGGACGACCTACTGGAGGTCTTCCAGACCTCCTTCCAGTTGCCGGCGACGGCATACCTGCAGGTCGCGTCACGGGCGCAGAAGTGGATCGACCAGGCGATCAGCCGCAACATCTACCTCGAGTCGCGTGACATCGGCGGGATGAGCGATCTGTATGTCGACGCCTGGCGCAAGGGCGTGAAGACCACCTACTACCTGCACATGAAGCCGCGCCACAAGGCCGAGCAGTCGACGGTCAAGGTCAACAAGGCCGTCGAAAGTGGCCATTCCGGAAGCGGATTCGGCTTTGCGCGACGGGCGGCAGCACCTGCGGCAGCTACCCCGGCCATGCAGCCGGAGCCTGTCGCGGTCGTTGAAGTTCCTACTCCGGCACCAGTCGTCGTGGCAGAAGCGCCCGCCGATGCCGTGTTCGAAGAAAGTTTCGTCTGCCCGACCGACCCCCAGGAACTGTTGAACTGCGAGGCTTGCCAATGACATCCACCACTTCGGACACCCAGTCATCGATCCTCGGCACCGGCATACAGGACGGCCTGCTGCTGAAGCCGATCCGCTACCAGTGGGCGTACGACCTCTACAACCAGGCGGTTGCCAACACGTGGTTCCCGCACGAGATCCAGCTCGGCGAGGACCTCGGTGACTTCGAGCGGATGACCGACGAGGAGCGCCACGCGGTCACCTTCCTGATGAGCTACTTCAACCCCAACGAGTTGCTCGTCAACAAAGCACTGGCCTTCGGCGTCTACCCGTATGTCGGAGCACCCGAGGCGCACCTCTACCTCGCCAAGCAGATGTGGGAGGAGGCTAACCACTGCATGGCCTTCGAGTACGTCCTGGAAACCTTCCCCATCGACCGCAGCGAGGCGTATGCCGCGCACGTCGACATACCGTCGATGGCGGCCAAGGAGGAGTTCGAGGTCCGCTACATCCAGCGGATGGCGGAGCAGACGCTGGACATCACGACCACTGAGGGTAAGCGCGACTTCGTGCGCAACCTGGTTGCGTACAACGTTGTGCTGGAAGGAATTTGGTTCTACAGCGGCTTCATGGTGGCGCTGAGTTTCCGGCAGCGGAACCTGCTGCGCAACTTCGGGTCGCTGATCGACTGGATCGTGCGCGACGAGTCGCTGCACCTGAAGTTCGGGATGAACCTCATCCTCACGGTGCTGGAGGAGAACCCCGATCTGCAGACGCAGGAGTTCGCAGAGGAGATCCAGCAGATGATCTTCGACGCGGTCGAGATGGAGGAGCAGTACAACCGGGACCTGCTCCCCCGCGGCATCCTCGGCCTCAATGCCGACTACATCAACACCTACGTCCGCTACCTGGCCGACCGCCGCCTGGAGGAGCTCGGCTTCGGACCGCACTGGGGCGTCAGCAATCCGGCGAAGTGGATGGCGACCGCCAACGACACTCTCGAGCTGGTCAACTTCTTCGAGTCGATCAACACCAGCTACGAGGTGGACGCGCAAGCGGGTTCATAGTGTGTCCGTGGTGACATCGGATCGCTCCATGCGGCGCGCGAGGTCACGGCCTCGCGCGCCGCGCGGACCGGGCGCTGCGGGTTCGCGCCTGCTCCGGCTCGGTCCGGCGTTCGTTGCCGCCATTGCGTATGTCGACCCGGGCAACATCGCCACCAACACGACCGCCGGGTCGCGCTACGGCTTCGGACTGTTGTGGGTGGTGCTGCTCGCAGTCGCGGCGGCTGGCCCGGTGCAATACCTGTCGGCGAAACTCGGTGCAGTCACTGGCAAGTCGATGGCACTGGTCCTGAGCACACGCCTGAACCCCTCGTCACGGGTGCTGTATTGGCTGCAGGCCGAAGGCGTCGCGGTCGCCACCGACCTCGCCGAAGTGGTCGGTGCTTCCATCGCACTGCACCTGCTCTTCGGTATGCCGATGTGGTGGGGCGCCATCGTCACGGCTGTCGCCGGCGGCGCGTTGATGGTGATCCGCGACCGGGTCGGCGAGCGCGGCTTCCAACTGATCATGGTGCTCGGGCTCGCAGTCATCGGTGCGGGATTCATCCTCGGCGTCCTGATGGGACCGGCACCTGCGGGGTTCGACATACGACCGCAGTTGCACGACCAGCAGATGGTGCTGCTCGCCACGGGCATCGTCGGCGCCACCGTGATGCCACACGCGATCTACTTGCACTCGGCGCTCACCACGAGTCAACTGGGCAGCATCCGTCGGCGGTTGCGGGACAACCGGCTCGACGTCACGCTCGCCATGCTGGTGGCCGGCACGGTGAACGTGTCGATGCTGGTGCTCGGTGCCACCGCGCTGCGCGGCCATCGTGACGAGGACTTCGGCGCCCTCGCACACGCCCTGGCCGACCGGGTCGGTGACGGCGCTCGGATTGGTTTCATCCTTGCTCTACTTGTCAGCGGCGTGACCTCGACCGCGGTCGGCATCCGATCCGGCGAGGTCGTCATGGCGGGGCTGCTGCGTCGCCGAGTGCCGATGCTGGCCCGCCGGGTGGTCGTGCTGATCCCCGCTGTCGTATTGCTGGCTCTCGAAGTCCCGGCGGTCGATCTGCTGGTGTGGTCGCAGGTCGCGCTGGCACTCGGCCTCCCACTGGCGCTGATCCCTCTCGTACTTCTCACGTCATCCGCGTCGGTCATGGGCGAGCAGGTGAATCGCCGCGCCATGACGCTCGTCTGCTGGATCATCACGTCGGCAGTCGTTGCTCTCGACGTGGCGCTGCTCGTCATACCGCTCACCGGTGTGTGACAGTCTCGGATCATGACAACCGCAGCCGAAGAGCCGACCCCGCGCCGTCGCGGACGGCCCGGCAAGGACCAGGCGACCGTGCTGCGTGAGGCGATCGAGCTGTTCAACCTGCAGGGATATGACGCCACCAGCATGGGCGATCTCGCCGCTCGCCTCGGATTCACCAAATCCGCTCTCTACCACCATGTTCCGAGCAAGGAACACCTGCTGCAGCGGGCCTTGGACGAGGCACTCGACGGGCTGTCAGAGGTCGTCGCGGCGGCACAGGCCGATACATCCGCGACCGCGCTCGAACGCCTCCGCCGCGCGATAAGGAACAGTGTCGACCTGTTGATCGATCACCTTCCGGCGGTCACTCTCCTGCTGCGGGTCCGCGGCAACAGTCCGGCCGAGCTGGCCGCACTGAAGCGGCGGCGTGAGTTGGACGCTCAGCTCGCACAACTGGTTGCCGAAGCCGCGGCCGAGGGCGGCATACGCACCGACATACCCCCGGACCTGATCAGCCGGCTGCTCTTCGGGATGGTCAACTCGCTGACCGAGTGGGTGCGGCCGAGTGGCCGGATCAGTCCGGACACGATTGCGGATGCGTTGACAGCCATGGCTTTCGAGGGCCTCCTCGCGCACTGAGCCGGCTCAGGAGAGCTCGACCTGTTTCGGGAAGACCTCCGCGAGGACCGACCGGCAGGCGTCGATCGCGGGCGTGTCGACGCTGGAGCGCCGGACCGAGGTGAAGACCGAGCGGCGAGGTGCCTCGGGCAGCTCGATCAGGCGCGCATCCGGTCGCCTCCGCACCAGCATCAACTCCGGAATGACCGCGACGGCGCTGCCCGACTCGATGAGCGCGATGTGCGCCTCCAGATCATCGGTCTCGAAACGCACGTCCGGCTCGAATCCGGCCTGTCGGCAGAGCTGTTCGGCCCAGTGACGGGATGCCGCACCGTAGGGCTCCATGACCCAGGGCAGGGCGCGGACGTCCTCGATCGAGCCGATGTGGTCCCAGTCATCGCCGGCCGGCACCACGAGCCGGAGTGCATCCGTGGTCAACGGGACGCGGTCGAGCGCCGGGTAGCGCGGCGCGGCGTGGTTGGGGTACTGCTCGGCAATCACCAGGTCGAACTCGTGCGCCGCTGTTTCGCGCAGGCCCTCCTCGGGCTCGCGTTGCGACATGGTGACGCGCAGGCGGGGATGCCGGGTGGCCAGCTCGGCGAGTAGTCGAGGCATGAAGGCGACTGCCGCCGATTGGAAGACCGCGATCCGCAGCGTGCCGGAGGCCTCCCCGGACACTCCGACGGCAGCGCTCTCCGCTTCCTCAAGTTGGCTGAGGATGCGCTCGGTGTGCTCCACCAGCACCTCGGCTGCGGGCGTCAGCTCCAGCCGCCGGCCGCTCTTGCGCAGCAGCGGCACACCGACTTCGCGCTCCAGCTGACTCAGCTGCTGGGAGATCGATGACGGGCTCAGGTGCAGCACTTCGGCGACTTCGGCGATGGTGCCGCGACCGCTCAACTCGCGGAGCAGCCGCAGTCTTCGGACTTCGAGCACACTTTACGATATCCGAACGATATGCATCGGAAAACATCGCTTTACCCGAAGGGATGAAGGCTCGATACTCGACATTGGCCAACCCCTGCTTGAAGAACCCCGAGGTGATCCAGTGACCACTGCCGATGTCGACACCGAACTCGTCGCCGAAGTCGAGACTCAGGTCAAGGCCTGGCTCGATGCCGCCGCGTCCAAGCCGGTCGATCCCTCCGCCAAGCGCCTGGCTGAAGTGCTGAAGGATCCTCGCGGGCTCGAGTTCACCGTCGGCTTCGTCGACCGCGTCATCCGACCCGAAGACCTCGGTGTCGCCGCGCAGGCGTTGCGTGAGTTGGTAGACGTCACACCGGGTTTCCTGCCTTGGTACCAGCGCGCGGCGCTGCGCACCGGCGGCTCATTGTCCAATGTCGCACCCGGGGTCGTCATCCCGATTGCCCGGAAAGTGTTGCGGCGCATGGTCGGTCACCTGCTCATCGATGCCACCGACTCCAAGCTGGGCGGCCAGATCAGCCGGATCAAGAAGCCCGGCATACACCTGAACATCAACTTGCTGGGTGAGGCAGTTCTTGGCGAGGCGGAGGCATCGCGTCGGTATGACGGCACGCTGCGGCTGCTCCAGCGCCCGGACGTCGACTACGTCTCGATCAAGACATCGTCCCCGGTCGCGCCACACTCACCGTGGTCGCACGACCAGGCGGTGGCTCACGTCATCGAGCGACTGCTGCCGCTCTACCAGTACGCCGCGACCGAAAGCGCAAGTGGCTCACCGAAGTTCATCAATTTGGACATGGAGGAGTACCACGACCTGGCGATCACGGTCGACGTCTTCACCCAGCTGCTGGACCGCCCCGAACTGCTCAACCTCGAGGCCGGCATCGTGCTGCAGGCCTACCTGCCCGATGCGCTCGCCGAGATGATCAAGCTGCAGGAGTGGTCGGCCGCCCGGCGCGCTCGCGGTGGCGCCCCGATCAAGGTGCGCCTGGTGAAGGGCGCGAACCTGCCGATGGAGCGCGCGCAGGCCTCCTCTTCGGATGGCCGCTGGCGACCTGGGGAAGCAAGCAGGAGACGGACACGTCATACCTGAGCGTGCTGGACTACGCGCTGCGGCCCGAGCGGACTGCCAACGTGCGCGTCGGCGTCGCCGGCCACAACCTCTTCGACATCGCGTATGCGTGGATCCTCGCCGGCCGCAACGGTGTTCGCGACGGCATCGAGTTCGAGATGCTGCTCGGTATGGCGGAAGGCCAGGCCGAAGCCGTCCGCGAGACCGTCGGCGATCTGCTGCTCTACGTGCCGGTCGTTCACCCGAAGGACTTCGACGTGGCGATCTCCTACCTGGTGCGCCGGCTCGAGGAGGGCGCGAGCCAGGACAACTTCATGTCGGCAGTATTCGAGCTGCACGACAGCGCCGCGCTCTACCAGCGTGAGAAGGATCGCTTCGTCGCATCGCTGGCCGCGCTGACCGATGAGGTGCCCGCGTCGCACCGCGTGCAGGACCGGCGGCAACCGGTCAACGCCGCCCCACTTGCCCACTTCGCGAACACCCCGGACACCGACCCGTCACTGCTCGGCAACCGCGCGTGGGGCAGCGAGATCATCGCCCGCGTCGCGACGTCGACCCTCGGGATCGATCTGGTGGCAGCGCACTCGGTCGACAACATCCATGCCGTGGAGACGGTCATCGACGACGCGCACAGCGCCGGCGCCGCATGGGGCGCCCGGCCCGCCGCCGAGCGCGCGCGGATCCTGCGTCAGGCTGCCGTGGAGTTCGAGAAGCGTCGCGGTGAGCTGCTCGAGGTCGCTGGCTCCGAGTGCGGCAAGACGCTCGACCAGGGTGACCCGGAGGTCTCCGAGGCCATCGACTTCCTCAACTTTTACGCAGACCGGGCCGAAGCAATGGAGACGATCGACGGCGCTGCCCCGAGCCCGGTCCGGCTTACGCTGGTCGTCCCGCCGTGGAACTTCCCACTCGCCATACCCACAGGCGGTATGGCGGCCGCGCTCGCCGCCGGTTCCGCGGTGATCGTCAAGCCGGCTCCCCAGGCAGCACGCTGTGGCTCGTTGCTCGTCGAAACCCTTTGGGCTGCAGGCGTTCCCAAGGATGTGCTGCGTCTGGTTCACGTCCCGGAGAACGAGGTCGGCCGCGCACTGGTCTCCTCCCCGAAGGTCGACCGACTTATCCTCACCGGCGCGTTCGACACGGCTGCCCTCTTCCGCACGTTCCGACCCGACCTGCCGCTGCTGGCGGAGACATCGGGCAAGAACTCGATGATCGTCACGCCGAATGCCGATCTCGATCTCGCGGTGAAGGACCTGGTCGCGTCGGCGTTCGGGCACGCCGGGCAGAAGTGCTCGGCCGCCTCCTTGGCGATCCTGGTCGGCTCGGTCGCCGAGTCGGACCGCTTCCGAAACCAGCTGATCGACGCCGTCACCTCGCTCAAGGTCGGCTTCCCCAGCGACCCAACGACGCAGATGGGCCCGATCATCGAGCCCGCAGCCGGGAAGCTGAAAAAGGCTCTCACCACACTGGATCCGTGCGAGACCTGGCTGGTAGAGCCGCGGCAGTTGGACGACGAGGGCCGACTCTGGTCGCCTGGCGTGAAGACCGGCGTCAAGCGTGGCTCGGAGTACCACCTGACCGAGTACTTCGGTCCCGTGCTGGGTCTGATCGCAGCCGCCGATCTGGACGAGGCCATCGCCATACAGAACCAGACCGACTACGGCCTCACCGCCGGGCTGCACTCGCTGGAGCGCAGCGAGCTGGAGACGTGGATCGACAAGGTCGAGGCGGGCAACGCCTACGTCAACCGCACGACGACCGGCGCGATCGTTCGCCGGCAGCCGTTCGGCGGTTGGAAGAAGTCGGCCGTCGGCGCCGGCACCAAGGCGGGTGGCCCGAACTACCTTGTCGGTCTTACGGATTGGACGCCTCGCGCCGCGGCCAAGGCTGCGGACATCTCGACCGCGGTGCAGCGGCTGCTGGACGCCTCAGGCTTGACTGGTGACAACGCTGAATTCCTGCGCCGCGCCGCCGGCTCGGACGCACTCGCCTGGAAGGACGAATTCGGCACTGCCAAGGACGTTTCCGGCTTGCTGGCCGAGAAGAATGCCTTCCGCTACAAGCCTGTCCCGGTCACGGTGCGCGTCGAGGCCGACGAGCCCGCGCACGTCACACGCATCGTGGCCGCCGGGCTCGCCGCCGGTGCACCGGTGACCGTGTCGCTCGGGGTCGCACTCGATGATCAGGTCGTGGGCGCCCTGACGGCTGCGGGTGCGAGCGTTGCCGAGGAGAACGACGACGCGTGGGCGACTCGTCTCCGTGGCGACGATGCGCCGCACCGCGTCCGACTCATCGGTGGCACGCGCGAAGGCTTCGCTGCCGCCAGCGAGGGTCGCGCGGACATCGCGCTCTACCCGCAGCCGGTCCTCGAAGCCGGTCGCATCGAGCTGCTGCCCTTCCTGCACGAGCAGGCCGTCGCGGTCACGGCGCACCGCTTCGGTTCGCCGACACCGCTGGCGGAAAACCTCTGCTGATCGTGAGCTAGTCGCAATTCGCCGCGTTTCGCGTCGCTATCAAGACGGCAGCATTGAACGGCCGCGGAATCGGTTCGTCATACCACTATTGACTGGCGAACGGATGTTTGGCTGCGTTCATCGATGAGCCTTGTCCCCGGACCATCGAACGGCAAAACCAACTGATGTCGCCGCGACGAATCAGCTGGCTCGTCAGCTATTTTTGGAATTCTGCGCAGGCTTGTCGCCGATTGCTCAGGTTTCTATGGAAAACGGGAGAGTGTTATGCGGTCGCTGCGACTGTTCCTGACGTCGTTGTTCGGTGTGCTCGCGCTGATGGTGGGGCTGCTGGGCACCCCATGGGCGACGGCCGCGCCGGTGACGGGCGCGACCACTCCACGGACGACACCGAGTGCTACGTCAGCGACGACCGGGCCCGGATTCGTGCCGGTGACGCCGGCCCGGGTGCTGGACACTCGCACCGGCACCGAACCCGCCGCGGGTTCGACCACGACGGTGTCGATCAGCGGGCACGCGGGCATCCCCATCTCGGGGGTCGCCGCCGTGGTGGTGAACGTGACCGCAGTGTCCCCCTCCGGACCGGGGTTCGTGACCACCTACCCGACCGGTTCGACGCGTCCGACCGCCTCGAACCTGAACTATGTGAAGGGTCAGATCGTCGCCAACCAGACGATCGTGAAACTCGGCACCGGCGGCGCGATCAGCCTCTACACGCAGACACCGACGAATTTGGTGGTCGATGTGACCGGCTACTACCCGATCGGTGCACAGTACGACGCGCTGGTACCCAGCCGCATACTGGACACCCGTCCCGGCACCGAACCCGCCGCCGGATCGACGGTCTCTCTCGTGGTCACCGGAAAGGGCGGGGTCCCAGCCACCGGCGTCGCCGCCGTCGTGCTGAACGTCGCCGCGGTCTCGCCGGCCGGCCCCGGCTTCGTGACGGCGTACCCGGCGGGCGTAGCCCGGCCCACCGCATCGGTCCTGAACTACACCACCGATTCGACGGTGGCGGGCACGACGATCGCCAAGGTCGGCGCGGGAGGAGCCGTCAACCTCTACACGCTCAAGGCAGCGGACCTGGTCGTGGACGTCGCCGGATGGATCCCCGCCCGCAGTGACTTCACCCCGATCACCCCGGCACGCATCCTGGACACCCGCAGCGGGGTCGGCGCACCCACGGGCCCGGTCGCCGCGAAAGGCACCATCGACGTGCAGGCCACCGGGATCGCGGGGATCCCCGCGAACGCAACCGCGGTCGAGGCCACCGTCACCGCGGTCTCACCAGCCGCCCCCGGATTCGTCACCGCGTGGCCCGCCGGCGTCGCCCAGCCGACCGCGTCGACCCTCAACTACGTCGCCGGCCAGATCGTCGCCAACTCCGCGACCGTCAAACTCGGCACCACCGGCAAGCTCGACCTCTACACCCTCGCCCAGTCCGACCTGCTGATCGACATCACCGGATACTGGACACCCACCAGCGTGGCGTGGGGTTCGGCCGCCAGCGTCGACCCGCCACAGGGCGACCCGCAGTCCATCTCGTGTCCAACGAGCAGCTTCTGCGCAGCAGTCGACACCTCCGGTAATGCCCTCACCTGGAACGGCACGAGGTGGACGTCACCGCAGCGCATCGACCGCGCGGGCGACGGACTGTTCTCGGTGTCGTGCCCGAGCAGCAGCTTCTGCGCGGCCATCGACGGAGTCGGGAACGTCCTCACCTGGAACGGCACGGCCTGGTCAGCGCCCAAAGCCGTCGACACCGGCAATGTCCTCGCCTCGGTCTCCTGCCCCAGCGCCGGCTTCTGCGCTGCCGTCGACCGGAACGGTGCTGCGGTGACCTACAACGGCACCAGCTGGGCGACGCCGAAGACCATCGATGCGGCCGGCAACGGACTGACCTCCGTCTCGTGCCCGACAAGCACCTTCTGTGCGGCCGTCGACAACAACGGGAGCACCCTCACCTACCGCAACGGCACCTGGTCGGCGCCGGCCGGCACCGACGCGAGCGGTGGCGGCTTGACCTCGGTGTCCTGCACGTCGAGCACCTTCTGTGCCGCCGTGGACTGGAACGGGAACGCCACGACATACAACGGCACCAGCTGGGCGACGCCCAAGAGCGTCGATCCGAGCGGCGGGCTGACCTCGGTGTCCTGCCGCTCCATGAGCTTCTGCGGAGCCGTCGACACGAACGGTCAGGCCCTTATCTACCGTGGCGGCGGTTCCTGGAGTGCACCGACACTGGCGGACACGCACACCGGCCGCTACGGGTGGCATGCACCGCGGTCAGTCTCGTGCGCCAGCACGGCGTTCTGCACCTCGGTGGACAGCGGAGGGTATGTCGCCACCTACTCGAGCGGTACCTGGACCTCGTCGTCAGCGTCCGCTGAGCCCAGCCGGGGCGGCATCAATGTGGTCTCCTGCCCGACGGCCACCTTCTGCGCGGCCGTCGACGCGAATGGGAATGCCCTCACCTCCAGCGGAAGCGCGTGGGCGAAGCCGACGCAGATCGATCCCCCGGCCGAATCGAGCGGGTCCCCGGCGAGCGGCAGCCTCACCGCTTCATGCGCGAGCGCCACCTTCTGTCTCGCTGTCGACGCCGTGACCGGGGGCTCGTTCACCTACAACGGGACGAAGTGGAGTTCCTCGCGGAGCACGGGCGACAGCGCCGCGATCCGCGCGGTGTCCTGCCCCACCAGCACCTTCTGCGCAGCCGGTGATGATGCGGGCAACGTTCTCACCTGGAGCGGCAGCAGCTGGTCGGCACCCAAGAGCATCGACGCGGCCGGCAACGGCTTGACTTCGGTCTCCTGCTCCTCGAGCAAGTTCTGTGCCGCCGTCGACCGGGACGGGAATGCCCTCACCTTCAACGGCAGCAGCTGGTCGGCACCCAAGAGCGTCGACGGTGCTGGCAACGGTTTGACGTCGGTCTCCTGTCCCGCCGGCACGTTCTGTGCAGCAGTCGACTGGGGCGGCAATGCACTCACCTACAACGGCTCCACCTGGTCGGCACCCACGAGCATCGACCCGACCGGTGGTCACCTGACGTCGGTGTCCTGTGCGTCGGGCAGCTTCTGCGCAGCCGTCGACTGGGACGGCAACGCCGCGTCCTTCAACGGATCGAGCTGGACCGCGCCCCAGCCCGTCACCACTGCCCCGTTGGTCTCGGTCTCCTGCCCCACCAGCACGCACTGCGTTGCGGTCGATGATGACGGCAACGCTGTCACCGGCCGGTAGCGAACCGGTCGCAGCGGTCCTTCCAGGAGGACGAAGGACCGTAGTCGGCGACGTGAGAGGTATCGCGCCTGAGGCCCTACGATCGCTGGCCGGCACGGGTCGCTAGCATCGTCCGGTGCCTGGAAGCAAGCAGCGACGCCGGACTCCTTCGAGTGCTCACTCCTCAGGTGTCGCATGGTGAAGCCGGTGGCTTGGCTCCGGGCACGCACGATCCCTCGGGCGCCGCTGCTGGTCTACGGCTGGGCGCAGCTGATCCTGCTGTGCTGGTGGGCCGTCAACTTCCCGGCCCAGCTGAGCATCGACTCGACCACCTACATCAGGCATGTCACCGTCGGGCCGTGGATAGCCGATCACTCGGTCCTCTACGACTTCTTCGTCCTGTGCTCACTGAAGCTGACGGGCAACGTGTGGCTGCTCGCCCTCATCCAGACGATCGTGTATGCCGCAGCGCTGGCGCTGATTGCGACCCGCATTCATCAGCTCGGGGTTCGGTGGCGCTGGGCGGCGTTGCCGTGCGTGCTGATCGTGTTTGTGCCGACCTTCGGCTCATTCACCACGATGATCTGGAAAGACGCTGCATTTGCGGCGGCCAATCTGTTTCTCGCGGCAACCCTGCTGAAGCTCATTGCGGCTCGGCGCGCCGGGGTCCCCTTCGGCAGGCCGATGGTGCTGACCTTGGCGGTGGAGATGGCCGCCGTCACGCTGTTCCGCAACAACGGCTTCGTTGTCGTCATACTCGTCGCGTTCGTGCTGATCATCGCGCTCAAGGGAGCGCGACTGAAAATGACGGCGGCTGCAGCGGCAGCGATCGTCGTCTTTGAGTTCGCCGGTGCCGTGGTCTATCCGGCAGTGGGGATCGAACCCGCCAACTCCTCCCAGTCGTATGGCGTGTTCGACGCGGACATCGCCCTGGTGTATGCCAAGAACCCGTCAGCCTTCACCTCCGCAGATCTCGCGGTCATGCAGAAGGCAGCACCTCTGAACGCATGGCGCACCTCCGACAACTGCTATACCTCGGACACGCTGTTCAAGAAGAAAAGCTTCAACTATGCGCAGGCAAATGCCCACCGACACCAACTCGCTGAGCTGTGGTTCTCACTCTTGAAGCGAGATCCGGTCGATCTGGTCAGCGGGCATTTGTGTCGCGCCGCCATCGCCTGGCGGGTCCGGCCGACGACCTCTTTTGGCGGCCTCCCACCAAAGACCAACTGGGATCTCTACACGAAGTCTTACGTCCTGGGCTACACGGATGCGCCGCCGTTGCCGGGCTATTTGATTCCGCGGTTGCGGCCACACCCCATCAGCTGGCGGATCTACAACAAGCTCGCAGTCGTGCGATATGACATCGCGAAAACGCCGCTCTGGCAGCTGCTCTTCTCGCGAGCCGCGGGCTGGAGTTACCTGGCCTACCTGGCCATCCTCGTCGCCGCCATCAGGAACCGTTGGAAGACCCTACTGATCGCAGCCGTGCCGATCCTGGCGAACCAACTGACCATCATGGTCGCCAACCCGGCCCAGCTGTTCCGCTATACCGTCGTCCAGCTGTTCCTCGGCATGCTCTTCATCCCCGTGGTCGCCGCGCGCTCCAGGGACCGGTCGAATGACGCCGCGACGGCATCACCGGTTGCCGAGAACCACCCAGCTACCGCACTCTGAGAGATCATCCAGGGTCACCCCTGACGACCGACGACCGCGCTGCCGTCCGAGTCAACTGCGAGACACACCGACCGCGCCGAGCACGAGACCGAGGCCAGGTAGCGACGGGCATCGACACTTGTCGGCCCTTGCCAGTTCACTCCATCGAAGGTGTAGGCATCCCCCATCGCGGTGACCGCCGCGCAGAATCCGGCCGTCGGACACGAGACAGAGGTGAACTGCGCGCCATACCCGACCTTGTGGGGCTTCGACCAGGAGGTGCCGTTGTAGACGACTGCATTCCCGTCCTGATCGACCGCCACACAGAACGACGCAGTGGCGCAGGAGATCGAGGTGATAGTCCCGCCGTCCGGATCGACGGCCACTGGCGCGGCCCACGAGCTTCCGTCAAAGGTCACCACTCCGCTCCCGATCCGCTGGGCGGCGACACAGAAGCTGGCCGAGACACAGGACACCGAAACCAGCCCGTCGTCGTTGCTGCTGGGATCGATCCGGGTCGCCGCCGACCAGGTGGTCCCGTTGAAGGTGTAGCCATTGCGTGCCTTACCGACCGCCACGCAGAAGGTCGACGTTGGGCAAGACACCGACCGCAGACTGTCGTTGGCAGCCAGTTTCGTGGGAGTCGACCACTTCGTGCCGTCGAACGTGGCGGCCTGTCCGAGACTGCCGACTGCAGCGCAGAAGGTCGTCGTCGGGCAGGACACCGACGCCATACGCGTCGTGGGCGGCAAAGTGTCTGGGCCGTCCGCCCAAGCAGAGCCGTTCCAGGTGAGCATCCGTCCGTATGGGTCCAGCGCAACGCAGTATGTCGTCGTCGGGCAGGAAACTGAGCCGAGATAGCCGAGCACCGGGTCGAAACTGGTGCGGGTGGACCAGGTCGCAGCGTCATACCGGAAGGAATCGCCGGCAACGTCAACGGCGACACAGGCGCCCGTCGTCGGGCAGGACACGGACGTGAAGCCCCCGGTGTGAGTGGCAACGCTCTCGGGAGCCGTCCACGAGCCGCCGTCATACGTGAGCGCGTTGCCCGCCCCGTCGACCGCTGCGCAGAACGTCGTGGTCGGGCAGGACACCGAAGCCAGTCCGTGGTTCGTGGTGTTCGAGTCAACTTTCACGGAGGTCGACCATTTGGTGCCACCCCAGGTGAACGCATTCCCCAGCGGGTCGACCGCGATGCAGAAATTGCTGGACGGACAGGAGACCCTGTTGAGCCGACCGTTAGGGTCAACCTTCGTCGGTGCGCTCCATCGGCTGCCGTTGAACGTCAGCGCGTAGCCGGCACCGTCCACGGCGGTGCAGAACGTAGCAGATGCACAGGACACCGACGGAATGCCGCCGACTGCTGCGGTGCCATAGGAATCGATCTTCGCAGAAGGCGACCACGCGACCCCGTTGTAGGTGGATGCGTATCCATAATTGTCGACGGCGACGCAGAAGTTCTTGGTCGGACATGAGACCGAATTCATGGACGTGTAGGTGAGCCAGGACGTGACGTGTCCGACGAATTGCGCCGACCAAGTGTCGCCGTTGTATGTCAGCGCCGTCCCGAACTGATCCACCGCGACACAGAAGTCAGGCGTCGGGCACGAGACGGAAGAAAAGACGGTGTCACCGTTGATCTTCCGGGGCGCGGACCAGGCCGTGCCGTCGTAGGTCAGCACATTCCCGCGAGCGTCGACGGCCGCGCAGAACGTCGTGGTCGGGCAGGAGATGGACTGCGGAATGCCTTGCGCCGGGTCGATGCTGGCGGGCGGCTCCCACTCGAGTCCGGTGTGCGTAGTCCCCCAGTAGCCGACGACATCGACGACCAGGTCGGTGGTGCCCCAGCCGGTGTAGAGATCGAGTGTGCCCTCGGATGACAGCGGGACTGTCGCCGAGTTGGCGACGATCTGGCCAGCGGCGTAGTTCAATGTCGACGTAACCGGATGGACAGGCTCGCCGCCGGAGAATGCGGTGACGAACCCGGCCTGCGAAGGTCCGACAACCGTCACATTCACTTCGACCGCCGCGACGCCCGTTGCCGGGACGCCGCCATGGCCAGCCACCTGCAAGGTGATCTGGGTGTTGCCACGGACCTTCTGCGCGGGTGCGCCGAGCCCGGTTCGGGTGTCCAGCAAGCGAGCCGGTGTGAGCGCCTGATAGTCGGTCCCGGACGGGATCCACCCGACCACGTCGACCACCAGGTCTGACTTGGCCAGCGTGTAGAGGTCGATCGCGCCACCGGTGCCGAGTTTGGCGATCACCATCGCGGGGACGACGCCGCCCTTGGCGTAGTTGAGGTTCGACGCGGTCGGTCGCGCCACGCCGGCTGGGTAGACGGTGACGAAGCCCGGCTCGGCCGGGTCGACGGCCGTCACGTTCAGCACGACCGCTGCCACGCCGGTGGTCGGAACGCCCGCCTTACCGGCCAGGGTGAGTTTGGTGACCGACTTCGCGGTCGGTTCGCTTCCCGGCCTGGTGTCGAGTGCGCGTGCAGGTGTGAGCGGGTGGTATGTCGAGCCGGTCGGGTAGTAACCGGTCACGTCGACGATCAGATCTGCGGCGGATACGCCGTTGTAGAGGCTGACGTCACTGGTGGAGTCAACCTTGGTGATGACCTGATTGGCGACCGTTTGGCCCTTCACGAAGTTCAGGTTCGATGCCTTGGGCGGTGCCCCGTTTCCGGGCCAAACGGTGACGAACCCCGGACCGGTTGCGTCTGTCACGGTCACATTCAGCACCACGGCCGCGACTCCGGACCGCGGGACGTCCCCGCTTTGAGCGACGTCGATCGAAGTGGTCGTGCCCGCCTCCGGGCGACCTATGGATGACCCGCTGCCGGGGCGCGTGTCCAGCACCCGCTGCGGCGATATCGTCACCAGCCCGGGAGGCGTGGGTGCGTTCGTGGCCGAGCTCGACGTGGCCGAACTCGACGTGGCCGGCCGACCCGATGCCGCGGTCGCCGGCGGCGCACCCAGCCCGGCCAATGCCGCTGCCACCGCAACAACCGTCACCCATACCAACAGCAACCGACGGACCACGACAGCCCTCCCCTTTTCCGCACCCTGATATATGCCGTCGCGCCTCCGCAACGCCGTGCATACGAAACCAATGAAGGTTTACACCAGAGTGAACACCGGCGTCCCCGATATCGGCGATACCCGATTCCCCAGGCGCGGTACGCCCGTGCAGCGGGTCAGTCCTTGCTTGCCCGAAGGCAGAATTCGTTGTAGGTGAAGAGCTTTCCCGCCATACGAGGAAGAGGGAAGCTACGCACATGGTCCGGCGTCAGGCCGACCCGGTCACACATCGACAGCAGCTTTGTTCCGTCGACGAACTCGACGTGAGTCTCGTCGCTCGCGAAACCGCGCTCTTGGGGGCAGATGAAGAACGCACGACCGCCGGGCTTCAGGTACGGCAGGTAGGAATTGACGAGCGCGACTCCATCGTCAGTCGGCATGTGCTCCAAGATGTGTGCGAACAGCAGTCCTTCGAAGGATTCCTTCGGGTATGCCGCTGCCTCGAACTCCTCGACCGTGTATGCCGTGTAGCCGGCTTCTCGAGCTATCTGGACCGACGTGGGGTTGTGGTCCACACCGACCGAGTCGGAGCTGAGCACGGCCAGGTTCCGCCCGATCCCGCAGCCGACATCGAGGGTGCGTCCGAGACCTTGGCGACGGAGATTGGCCTGGTATGGCGCCTGGACACGCAAGAGCTGCTTCCAGCGCGCAAACTGCAGTGTCTTGAGTCGGTCGGCATACGTGGAGTCTTCGGTCTGCACAAGCGGAGCCTAGCGCGGCGCGTGCCTGCTCTATTTCTGATTCACGGCACTAGTCGCCGTCCACGTGGGTGTCTTCGGTGGTCGCGCCCTTTTGCAGAGACTCGATGACCTGGTTCTGGCTCTCCACTTCGTGCCGCAGGATCGCAACATCCTCGGCGAGAGCACGGCATTTGTACGTCAGCGTGCTCGCCTCGACCGACAACTGCAGGCAGATGAGCATGATCGCCAGGACAGCAAGGAGAAACAGCAGGTTCGGGCCCTGGTGGACTCCGAGTGCATTGGCGCCCACGTCGATGATCGGTGGGTAGGCCGCAACGACGAGGGTCCCCAACGCTGCGAGGAGCCAGACCAGCGTGTACTTCTCCTTGAGCCAGCCCCGACGGATCAGCAGGTACATCGACCCGAGGGTGACGAGACCGAGCGCGGCCCCGAATATCTGAGCCGTCACGGAGACTCCTCCACAGCAGGGAATTCGGGCTTCAACCGAGCGGGCATCATGAATGCAGGCACCAGTCGTAGCAGATGGATCACCGACTTGAACGACGACTGGCTGGCCGCGCCACCCTGACGAGGGCGCATCGCAACACCGACCTGCCGAACCGTCAACCCGTGCCGGGATGCGATGAGGAGAGCCTCGACCGTGTCACCCAGATACTCCGCCGGATAGTGCGCGGCGAAGAGGGATAGCGCCCGCGGGCCGAACGCGCGGAACCCCGAGGTGACGTCCGTCAGTGCGGCGTCGGTTCGACGAGCGACTGATCGTGCCAGCAGTCGCATCACCAGCCGTCGCGTGATCCCGACCTGGTAGTCGTCATCTGCATCCGCGAACCGGGCACCGATGATCAGATCGGCTCCATCCAACGAGGCCAGCAATTGGTCAGCGGTTGACGGGTCATGCTGGCCGTCACCGTCGATCTGCAGCGCCATTCGGTAACCGTGCCGGATCGCATACCGGAACCCCGTGCGCAGCGCCCCACCCACCCCGAGATTGAACGGGAGGGTGACCACGCGGGCGCCCGCCTCGAGCGCCAACGAGCGGGTGTGATCGGTCGAGCCATCATCGACGACGAGAAGATCCGCGTCCGGCAGGTGTTCCCGAGCCTCCTCCAACACAGACACGATCGTGGCGGCCTCGTTGTAACAGGGGATGATGACCAGCAACCGGGATTGCTCGGTCAGAGCCATCGGCGCACCAACCTCTCGTATCCGGCAGACAGCCCGTTGACCATGCCCAGCCCGAACGGGAGCGGCACATTTCCCGGGTCATACCTCGCGGTGAAATGGGCCATCACCTCCCGGTCCGAGCGGGACCGCTCCGTTTGCAACTGACGGTTGCGGTCCGCGACCTGACCTCGGTGTCGGATCAGCCAGCCGTATCCCGCGACCTTCTCCCGGAACCAGCCTTGCCCGATCGACAGGGCTACGAGTCCTACCTCTTGCGTGACCAGTGCCGGCGCAAGCAACAACAGGGTCCGCGTGCTGTATGTCGTGAGCAGTGTCAACAACCGGTTGCGCTCCAGCAAGTAGAGCTTCCTCGGGTTGCGGCTGAATTCGTAATGATGCCAGGCAATTGCGTCAGCCACATAAAGCACAGACCGGCCGCGCTGCCACGTGCGGATCGATAGCTCGACATCTTCGTGGTAGGCGAAGTACTCCGGGTCGAACCCTCCCAACGCGTCCCACCACGGCCGTGTCACCGCACAACACGCACCACTCGCACTTGCCACTCGGCCCGAGCGATAGTGAGCCGCAACCGGCTCGCCATGCCCGCCCGCCCACGCCAGTCCGAGATAGTGAACCGGATTGCCGGCGCTGTTGACGACCTCTGTCTGGTCAGCGAGGCGGATGCTCGCCGTGGCGATACCGACCTCTGGATCACGCAACGCACGGGTGAGTTGCCCGAGTGCTCCCGGATCGACCAGAACGTCGCAGTTGAGAAGCACGAGCACATCGGCGTCAGTCGATTTCACCCCCAGATTGCAGCCTGCCCCGAATCCGATGTTCCCGGGCGCAGCCACCACCGTGACACCGGGAAGGTTCCGCACGCTGTCGATCGCGGATTGATCCGCACCGTTGTCAACCACGACAACCCGCACGTCGATGTCGGCAGACTCGAGCGCAGAGGACACCGCGGCATGCAGGTAGGGCTCTGCGCCATACGCGACCATCACCACGCCGACCCGGCTCATCCGAGCCGCCCCAGCCCGTAGTCGCTTCGAGCGCCGGCGCGTACTCGAGCGAACACGGCAACAAGTTGCCCGACTAGTGCTGCAGTCACCCCGGCAATGTAGGACACCTCCAGCCGCACGAAGATCGAGCCTGGCATCAGCACCACCACGACCATGAGTACCGCGACCGACCCGATCCACGCCCAGGCCGATGCCGACGCCGCGCCGACCGCCACCACCGCGTTTCCGGCAACGATTGCGAGCATGGCGATCCCAGTGCCAATAGCCAGCAATACCAGGTCGATTCGATGTATGCCGAAGCCCGCGCCATACACAACATGGACCAGCCATGGTCCGGCCACCGCGAGGATCAGGGTGAACAGGACCATCGCTCCGCCGATCAGTACGAAGAGGTTGCGCAAACTGCGCCGGAAGGCCCGGCCGTCCCCGTCGGCAACGGTATGCGCCAGACCGGGCAACAGGGCTGCCTGCACTGCGGCAAACGCGAACAGCGGCAGCCGGGCGAGCATCAACGCACCCAGGTAGTGCCCCGCAGACCCGGTCGAACCATCAGAGGTGGCCTGCGCGATGACCGGACCGATGTTGACCAGCACCTGCATCCCGAGTCCACCGAGGATCAGCCAGCCGAGGATCCGCAGCTGGGTACGATGGCCCGAATCCTCTGTTGCCACAGTCGTTTCGAACTCCCGTCGATGTCCTCCACCTGCGGCCCTCAGCGTCACCAGAACCGAAACCAAGAGAGCCACCGCCAGCCCCAGCGCGAACCCCGCGAGCGACCAGGCGAGCCATACGGCTATCGCACCCAGGACGATGCGGGCAACGCCCTCGACCGCGAGTTGCACGCCGTATGCCGTGTATCTGTCGTGACCGGCGAAGACTCCGCGTGTCACATACGCACCCCACATGCCGATCAGCGAAAGCAACAACGCAACGAAGGTCGACTCCGACCCACCGAAGAGATGCCGCACCAAGACACCGTGGAATGCAAGGGCGATGAGCAACAGGGCGGCGACCGCGACGGCCGAGGCGACCACGAGCATGCGGAAGACCGCACGCTCTTCGACCGGGTCAGCACGATGCATCGCGGCCGCGCGACCGATCGCCTGCTCAAAAGGCAGGAAGACACCCGGGCCGCCGGTATAGACCAGCACCCACAGCGTGGACAGCACCGCAAAGTTTGCCGGCGTCAGTTGCCGTGCTGCAATGGCCAGGAATGCGTAGGAACTGAGCCCGAAGAACCCGAGGCCGATGCCTACTCGGACGGCGCCGGAAGACAAGCGCGCAGTGTTCGGCATCTTCGGCATGCCGTGCACGGCGTCACCCCTTTGCTGCTTACGTCCTGACGAACCTGAGCGGCGCGACCTCGGAGCGACAATACCGATCGCCGCCTCGTTCACTGCGTAGCGGCACACCGCGAGCCGGTCAGCGGTAGAACCCGAAGCAGTCCGCGATCAACTGGACGGTGCCGACCGAGCCGTTGTAGAGGTCGACATACCCGCTGGCGGAGACCGGCACGATCACCAGATTCGGCGCCGTGAGTGCCGGGGTGTAGTTCAGGTTCGAGACTGTCGGTCGGGTGATCCCGTCGGGGTATGCAGTGATGAACCCATCCTTGGTGGGGCTGGTCTCCGTCACGTTCAGCACGATCGCCTTGATTCCCGCCGGTATGCCGCTCACCCCGGCCACCTTCACTCGCAGGACGTGCCCCGCCGCGACCGCACCCTTGGTGCCGACCCCTAGTCCGCTCCTGGTGTCGAGCAGGCGGGTGGGTGTCGTGCCGGTGAGGAGGGATGCCCCGGTCGAGGTGTAGTAGCCGAACTGGTCGGCAACGATCTGCAGGCTGCCGGCCGATCCGTTGTGGATGCTGATCTGTCCGTTCGTCCCGATCGGGACGATCGCCAGATTCGGGACGATCTGTCCGGCAGTGAAGTTGACGTTGGACACGGTCGGCTCCGATGCACCAGCGGGCCACGCGGCCAGCCAACCAGGGCGTTGCGGCGTGACGGCGGTCAGGTTCAGCACGACCGCGGTCGCGCCGGCCGGCACTCCATGCTGGCCGGTCACCTGCACGGTGATCGTCGTGCCCGCCGCGACCGGACCCATCGTCGGGCCGGTTCCGTTACGTGTGTCCAGAACACGAACCGGGGCGGTGGGAGTGAGTTTTGAACCTGCGGCCGTGCTGTTGTACGCGGACACGTCCGCGACCAACTGCACAGACCCGTCCGACCCGTTGTAGATGCTGATCCGCCCGTTCGATCCGATCGGCACCACCGCCAGGTCGGATCGGATGGTGCCCGGGGTGAAGTTCAGGTTGGACGCGGTGGGACGGGTTTGCAGTGACGGGTATGCCGTCAAGAACCCCGTGCCGGTCGGCGCGGTGACGGTCAGATTCACCACAACCGACGTCGCGGTGGCAGGGATCGCCGCGACACCACGGACGGGGACACTGATCGTGCCCTTGGACGGAACCGCGCCGGTCCTGCCGCCAATCCCGGTGCGGGTGTCCAGGATCCGGGCCGGAGTCACCGGGTGCAGGGCTTGCGCGCCGGGACAGGTCGCTGCGACCAGGCTGGTCGCGCTGGGCGTCCCGATTCCCGTGGCCAGGTCGTATCCCGTTGTCGCCGGATAATGACCGGCGGCCTGCGGCAGGTAAGCGTTCGTGCCCGACTTGATGTCATGGAAGCCGCCCAGATTTGCCCGAGCCGCGACTTTGTAGAGGGTCGGGTTGGCGAAGCCCAGTCGGGTCGTGCACTGCGGAAGCGCGTTGATCACTGCGGTCATTGCCGCCCACAGGGGTGCTGCAGCACTGGTGCCGCCATACAAGATCCAGCCGCCGTTGACGCTGTTGTAGATGAAGTATCCGGTCATCACATCGCCGTCGGCGGAGATGTCGGGCACTTCTCGGCAGTAGCCGGACGCCGCGCCACAGGGCGTACGACTCGAGTAGCTGTTGATGACCCCAGGGACGCCACTGGCTGACTGGTATGACGGCATGGGCCATACCGTCGAGATGCCGCCGCCACCGGATCCGCATTTGCCGCCGACGAATCCGCACTGGAAGGGCGATGTCGACTCGTTCCACGCGGTCTCACCCGGCGGCGGACCGAGCGTGTTCAAGGTCGTGCCGCCGACCCCCGTGACGTAGGGCTGGCTCGCCGGGTCATCGACCGCCAGCTGCGTTTCGGACGTGCTGTCCTGATAGCAGCCGGTCGAGCCGTAGTCGCCGGAAGCCGCAAACACGCTTTGTCCCTGCGCGGCGGCCTGCTGGAAAGTGGTGTTCTCGGCCGCCATCGAACTGGAGTCATTGTCTTGCTCGCACAGCAGCCAGGACGTCGAAAGCGTCTGCGCCACGTCCTCGCTGACCACCTTGGAATACGCGGACAGCAGAGCGGCGGTCGTGTTCGGAGCGCTGTAGACCCGGATCTTCGACCGAGGCGCGAACCCCGCGACGTTCTCGATGTCGAGGGCAGCCTCACCGCTCTGGCTGCCGGTCGCTCCCCCGCTGATCTTCACCGTGCTGACCGATGCCGACGTCCGATAGCACGCCTGGTAGCTGCTGATGTCGCTCGCAGTGAACGGCTCCAACTCCAGCACCGCCACCGTCTGGCCCGCGCCCAGGTCGCCCTGGTTGTACAGCGAGGTGAGCTGATAGCTGGAGGCGAGCTGGTTGGTCAGCCACCCTGCGCCATAGTCAAGTTGGGCGTTCTTCACCGCGGTGCAAGGTGCGGGTCCTGCGGCGGAGGCGACTGCCGGCGTTGCCGTCGCGGTCACCGAGTGGGATCGGGACGGAGTCTTCGGACCGACCTTGCGGCCAATGGCCGGGTGGGCGATCTTCAGGTCGTCCAGGCCGACGACGCCGGTCACCAGGCTCGCAACGGAGGCGGGCACCTGTGGTGCAGAGACGTTGGCGTATGCCGTGCGCCCATCCGTCAACCGGTACGTCGCGAACGACGTGTGGAACGCCGCGCCCAATTGGGCGCTGGTGCCGCTCACCGGAACGAGCAACCGGTTCGCGTCAACCGCGCCGACCGAGATGCCCCGGCCCTGCAGCGCGGAGCGAACGGCGTCAACGGTCGCCGTTGTCGGTCCGAACATTGCAGCGACCTGACCGGCGCCAAGATATTGCCGGTACAGCGGCGATCCCGGCGTGGAAACCGCAGTCGCAAATTGCTGCAATCCCTGCGGATCACGTTGGGCAAGAACGACATCCGCATGGATGACGGTTGCTCCCGGTAGCGTCCCGACGCGGACTGATCCCGCTGGCAGGCTCGGCCGGTGGCCGACGGGAGCCGAGCCGGTCGATGCCCCCATCGCAGGATTGGCATTGCCCAGCAGCGCGAAACCGACCATCAGCAACGCCGCCACAACGGCGACGATGTACCGGGGCACCCCTCGGCTCCACGACCACCCGTTCACGTCACGACCCGGCAGATTCATGACCCATCACCGACCTTCTTTTCCAGCCGCGAGCCCCCGGCGGCTGAGCTCGTAAGCAGGGGTCGTCGATGTGTCGTGGCAGCACACTTGAGGAGGCGAGCATAGACCCGCGGTGTGCCGTGCGTCGGCGATCTGCGCGACTCAGCAGCTGGACGCGCACGCGCGATGCGAGCCGAGGAGGCTTACCGCACGCAATTGTTACTGTCAGCGATCCATCGCATGCTGGTTTGGTCCTTCAGACCACCACTGCGCGGCACGCTTCAAGTCGGTGGAAATGTCGGCGCCGTCGAGCTCCACAAGCCCGGGATGGTCGGACATGCCTGCCGCGTAAATGACCCGCGAGGGCGATCCTGTCTCGCGGATGGCGGTCGTCAGGTCGATCTCAGCGGGGAACGCCCGATGGTGCGCGAGCGGCACGAGCAAGCGCTGCTTGTCAGCGACAGCGCCGTCGCGGTATGCCGCGGCGAGTGTCTCGGGGTCCTGGCGTTGGCACGACCCCAGCGCGACAGGCGCGTAGGGAAAGGGGCACCCCGTGCCCAAGGGTCCCGCCGCTTTGGGGGATAGCACCGAGGCCTCAACTGCGTGTGAGACTGCGTGGCTGTAGGGGCTCGAAGCAATCACTAGCGCAGCGGTGAACGGATCGGCACCATCGATCAGCAGTCGTTCAAGCCACACCCCCAATCCATCTGGTAGGCGCGGCGTGACGCCGGCTGCCACCCCGCGAGCGAGCTTCGCGGCGTCTTTCCTCATCGCTCGCGCATCAGCCAACGACAGCGTTTTCGAGCGTGAGTTCGCGATGCTGGACCGGATCAACTTCCGTTGAGCCTCGCTGAGTGGCATGAGCAACTCATACAACCGCAAAGGTTGGAAACTGCCAGCCACAATCAACGCAGCGAGTCGCCGGTCATCCGCGCCACTAGTCACGTCATCACGCACGACGCGCTTGATCTGATCCCATTGATCCAACCGGTCGCGGTCCCGGCGCAGGTCGACCGCCAGCACATACGCAACTGCTTCCAGCGCCGACCCGTCCAGCTGCCGATAGGTGTCCAGCGCGAGCAGAAATCCGTGTGGATGCTGCACATCGGTCAAGGCCGCCAGCGCATCGCCGATCACGGTGTGCCCGCAGGCAGCCAAGTGATCCCGCACCGCGTCTTCGACTGGGCCGGCGATCACTGGGTCAGCTGCGAGCAACTCCAGGGCGCGAATCCGGAAGCGGTATCCGGCTCCGATCGACCTCGACATCTCGCTGACCAACAGGTGCGCCCAGAACGAAGTCCGCTCTGGCGACTGGGGCGGGCCGGTGGTGATCAACCTGGCGAGGGCGAGCCAGTCGCGCCCTGAGAGCGGGGCTACATCGGCGGTATCCGCACGCCCCAATAGATCCCACTGGTCGCTGCGGCTTGTGGTGTCGTACTTGTCGTCCGGGAGATAGGAACTGATCTCACCTGCGGTCAGGCCGACGATTTGTTCCAGTGCACTCACAATCGGTAAGGGCGGGGTGAATTGACCCTTCTCATATCTGGTGAGCGTGCCGGGCACGAGCGACTTGGGCACGCCGGGATAAGCCTTCATCGCATCAATTAACTGCGGCTGCACGCGCAACGCAGGATCGGGAGCCGCATGACGCCATGACCGCATCAGCCATGGGACTGGTTCCCATTGCCGCGCGAGCGTATCCACGGGCGCACGATACGCGTCGCAGGGCATAGCACGATGATCTTTCTCGAACTCTGAACGATCGCAAGTTTTCCGCGATCCATCGCTTGCTGGACAGTCGACAGACATGCTGAAGCGCTGCCACCGGACAGTGCCCAACAAGCCTCACGCAAGGACACTCAATGCCTTCAGCTGATCAACGATCCGCTCCTGTTGACGCTCATTCCTGGCGCGTCGGCGTACGGCGGGCACGCATAGTCCTCGCCTGCGTAATCACCGCAGCACTTGCCATCTTCGCTATGGCGACGCCAGCGTCCGCGTCGTCGTCTGGCTCTGTCGCGACTGGAGCGACTGCAGCGACAACGGCTGCAGCGACAACGGCTGCCGCAACGTCGGTGCCGGGTTTGGTGTCGTTGTCTCCGGCGCGGGTGTTGGATACCCGGTTGGGGGTCGGTGCGCCGAAGGGGCGCCCGGCCGCGGGTGCGACGACGACGTTGTCGGTTGCCGGGCATGGGGGTGTGCCGGCCACCGGCGTCGCCGCGGTGGTGGTGAATGTGACGGTTGCGGACACGGCCGGGCCGGGGTACGTGACGGTGTGGCCGGCGGGTGCTTCGCGTCCGACCGCGTCGAACCTGAACTACGTCAAGGGCCAGGTGGTCGCCAACCAGGTCATCACCAAGGTCGGCACCGGCGGGGCGATCGCCTTGTATGACGGGGTCTCGGCCACCGACCTGATCGTGGATGTCACCGGGTACTACCCGACCGGGTCGGCATACAACCCGCTGGTGCCGACCCGGGTGCTGGACACCAGACCGGGCAGTGAGCCGGGTGCGAAATCGACCACGAAACTGGTGTTGACCGGCAAGGGCGGTGTCCCGGCCACCGGGGTCGCTGCGGTGGTCCTGAACGTGACCGCGGTGAACCCGGCCGGTCCGGGGTTTGTGACCGTGTACCCGGCCGGGGTGACCCGCCCGAACGCGTCGAACCTGAACTACACCAAAGGGGCCGTGGTCCCGGCCATGGTCATCGCGACCCTGGGCACCGGCGGCGCGATCGACTTGTACACCCTGGACAGCACCGACCTGATCGTGGACGTCGCGGGCTGGATCCCGACCGGCACGGACTACCACCCGGTCACCCCGGCCCGGGTACTGGACACCCGGTCCGGGCTCGGCGCGGCCAAGAAGAAAGTCCCCGGCAACTCCGCGATCAGTGTGCAAGTCGCCGGGCAGGGCGGCATACCCGCGACCGGGGTCGCCGCCGTCGAGGCGAACGTGACCGTCGTCGGCCCTTCACAGGCCGGGTTCATCACCGCGTACCCGTCCGGGACGACCCGACCCACCGCGTCGATGCTGAACTACGACACTGGTCAGATCGTGGCGAACTCGGTCACCATCAAACTCGGCGCTGACGGGAAACTCGCTCTCTACACCGGGTGGGGCACCACCGACCTCCTCCTGGACATCACCGGATACTGGACCAGCGGGCCACCCTTGTTGATCACGGCGCCGACTGCGGCGTCCCTGCCATCCGCGGTTGCGGGGTCCCCATACCAGGTCCAATTCACCGGCACTGGCGGCACCACGCCGTACCGGTGGTCCGCAACCGGGCTACCTGCCGGACTCACCTTGGATTCATCCACCGGGGTCCTCATCGGCACCCCGACAGCGACTGGATCCACTCCGAGCACCATCACCCTCACCGACATAGCCGGGCGCACTACCCAGGAGAAAATCACGATCGCCGTACCGACCGCGGTTCCCACCCAATGCCAAGGGCAAGCCTGCTCAGTCACCGACAACGGCGTGAATACCATCCACCTCACCAGCAACCAACTGGTCAACGTCGCCCGGGACAGTGCCGGAGCAATCGCCGCGGTGACCACGAACGGCGTCACGGTCACGAACAGTAATGTCCTCGTCCTACCCGTAACGGCCGACACCCCTTCCGGGGCCATCGATATCGTGAACTCGACGACCACTGACACCAGCGGCAACACCGTCTCCCAGGTCACCCCCGGAACACCAGCACAGGCCTACAACTCCGGCACCATCCAAACATCGGGAACAACCAGCACAACAGCAGGAAAAACACCCGCCGGAGTGAAGACCTGGATCGACGGCAAACCCGTCGCCAACGGCACCCCGGTGAAGACCGCTGCCACGGTGAAGTGCGACGGCAACGTAACCGCCCAAGCCGAAGTCACCCTCACCACCACGCTCACTCCTGAACTCACTGCAATCTGGAAGCACCCGCTCATCCAGATCGGAAACGTCTACGTCGGCACGGGCGGACTGGACACCGCATACGTGGCACTGGACGGCTCGATCAAAATCGGATTCGACTCCTCCATCACTGCGACAGGGCACTGCAGTCTGACGCTGCCCGAAATCACCCGCGCAGTGCCCGCCGGGGACCTCGGCGCTGTCGTGTTCGATGCGAAACCGTCCATCGATCTGGACGCGACCGCCGGCATCACAGTCGACACCTCAGCAACTCTGGAATGCTCGACCTCCTACTACTGGCACGCCGGCCACGGATTACCGACGAACTACTGCACTGCCAGCACGACACCGCTCCAGCTCAGCGCGGCCAAGGCATCGGCAACCCTTACTGGACACCTGCCAGTGACGGTGAGTCTCGACGACGCAGCAGGCATCACTGGCACCCTGACTCCGACGCTCACAGCCACCGAGAACGCAGGTGGGAACCCCTGGGCAACCCTCGACGGGAAAGTCGACGCTTCCATCGGCGCCTGCCTCGCCTGCTTCTGGAACGACGGCCCAAAGACCACTCTCGCTTCCGGCACCATCTGGTCCAAACGCCTCATCACGCTTTCCAGTGCCCCCACACCTCCAACCTCCCCTTTGTCGATCGCTACCGTAAATCTGCCGACCGGCACGGTCGGGACCGCGTATGCCGCAACCTTGGCAGCGACCGGCGGCACACCGCCCTACACCTGGACGGCAACCGGATTGCCCGCCGGCCTCACTCTCAACGCAACAACCGGCACCATCACCGGTGTCCCCACCACCGTCGGCGCCCGTTCAGTCAGCCTGACCGTCACGGACAAAACAGACCACAGCAGTAGCACCAACACTGATCTCGCCATCAGCTCCGCCACCCCATCAAAGCCCCTGGTATGGAGTGCACCCGCCCCCTTGACCTCCACGGAAGTGGCAACATCCTTTCGGTGTCGTGCCCGTCCAGAGGGTTCTGCGCTGCCGTTGACTCGGGCGGGAACGCGCTCACCTACAACGGCACCACTTGGACCACACCAACAAGCGTCGATCCCAACAACTGGCTTGCATTGATATCGTGCCCGTCCGGCACCTTCTGCGCCGCCGTTGACTACGCCGGGAATGTGCTCACCTACAACGGCGCCACCTGGACCACACCCAAGAACATCGACCCCACTGGCGGCGGCCTGACCTCGGTGTCGTGCCCGTCGAGCACCTTCTGCGCGGCCGTCGACTCCTACGGGAACGTGCTCACCTACAACGGCACCACCTGGACCACACCCAAGAACATCGACCCCAACGGCGGCGGCCTGACCTCGGTGTCGTGCCCGTCGAGCACCTTCTGCGCGGCCGTCGACTCCTACGGGAACGTGCTCACCTACAACGGCACCACCTGGACCACACCCAAGAACATCGACCCCACTGGCGGCGGCCTGACCTCGGTGTCGTGCCCGTCGAGCACCTTCTGCGCGGCCGTCGACTGGAATGGGAACGTACTCACCTACAACGGGACCACCTGGACCACACCCAAGAGCATCGACCCCAACGGCCTCATCCTGACCTCGGTGTCCTGCCCGTCCAGCATCTTCTGCGCCACCGTCGACGGAGGTGGGAACGTACTCACCTACAACGGCACCACCTGGACCACCAAGAACATCGACCCCACTGGCGGCGTGCCGGCCTCAGTGTCCTGCCCGTCCAGCACCTTCTGCGCCACCGTCGACGGAAACGGGAACGTACTCACCTACAACGGCACCACCTGGACCACACCCAAGCACATCGATTCCGATTCCAAAACCCTGTCCTCGGTGTCCTGCCCGTCCAGCACCTTCTGCGCCACCGTCGACTCCTACGGGAACGTGCCGACCTACAACGGGACCACCTGGACCACACCCAAGAACATTGACCCCAGCACCTACCACCTGGGCGCAGCGTCCTGCCCGTCCAGCACCTTCTGCGCGGCCATCGACAACGCCGGGAACGCGTTCACCTACAACGGGACCACTTGGAGCTCACCCAAGAACATCGACCCAAACAATTGGCTGACATCGGTGTCGTGCCCCTCCAGCACCTTCTGCGCCGCCGTCGACAACGCCGGGAACGCGCTCACCTACAACGGCACCACCTGGACCACACCGACCAGCATCGACCCCACTGGCACCTTCTATCTGATCCTCGACGCGTTGTCCTGCCCGTCCAGCACCTTCTGCGCCGCCGTCGACAACGCCGGGAACGTACTCACCTACAACGGCACCACCTGGACCACACCCAAGAACATCGATTCCGATTCCAAGACCCTGTCCTCGGTGTCCTGCCCGTCCAGCACCTTCTGCGCCGCCGTCGACTGGAATGGGAACGTACTCACCTACAACGGGACCACCTGGACCACACCGACCAGCATCGACCCCAACAACGAGCTTGAATCAGTGTCGTGCCCGTCCAGCACCTTCTGCGCCGCCGTCGACGGAAAGGGGAACGTACTCACCTACAACGGGACCACCTGGACCACACCGAAGAACATCGACCCCAACAACGAGCTTGAATCAGTGTCGTGCCCGTCGAGCACCTTCTGCGCCGCCGTCGACCGGAGTGGGAACGCGCTCATTGGCCGAGCGTGAACGGCCACGGAAACCTGTCAAGCGGTCACGGCAGGGACCGCGCGGAAGCCGCGGCCTACCGAAGTGGTCCCGGAACAAGGACGCGTCAGCTGGCGCGTCTTGCCGCCTGAGCCGCGAGCGCGGGCAACCCGAGCTCTGCGTAAAGCATGGACAGGTCGTGCCAGGTGGACTTTGAGGACGAATCGACGCGCACCGACTCTTCAAGGTCGGGGCGAGCGGCCGGGTAGTTGCCGGACGCGGCATACGCGACGCCTCGCATTGTGAGCAGCTGAGGGTTGAAACGGTCACGCTGCAGCGCCGGGTCGAGGATGGCGATCGCGTCGGCATACTTGCCGGTGTTCAGACGCAACGCGGCGCGGTCCTGCATCACCTGTATGTCGTCAGCGGCCGCACCGAGCCGACCGTCCCATTGCCACGCTTGCGCCGTGGCGCCCGGACCGGCCGCGACGAGCGCGTGGAAGACCTGCCCGTCGAGGTCCGGGTCCCACCAGCGCAGGTCGTGCGCCGTCGCGAACGCGGCCTGCGCACGAGTCGGTGATTTGTGCGCGAGTGCGTCATACCGGCCTTGATCTCGATCTCGGAGGCCGACGCCAGCACGAAGACAACCGCCAAACCCGCTGCGAGAGTGGCGAATCCCCACTCGACCACCTGCTGCCACGCGGCCGTCGCCGCGACCGGGACTGACGTGACGCTTGCGACGAGCACCACCGCCGGCAGCATGACCGCCGGCGTGGGGAAGGTGAACATCAAAGCGGTCAGGTATGCCGCAAGAGCGACCACTACCGAAGTGCCCCAACTGCTCTGTTTGCGCGCACACCGATAGACCCGCCAGGCGACATACGCGAGAACGGCCAGCAGGACCGGGCCGCCAGCGAGTAACAGCTGGAGGACCAAGTTGTGCGGGGTCGCCGGCGGATTCTGCGGGCCGACTCGCTGCTGCCAGGCCAACGTGTGCCGGCCAACGATCGCGTTCTCGAACTGGCTCGGCCCGACGCCCAGGATGGGGTGGTGCGTCCAGAGACTGAGCGACTCCTGCCACAGCATCACGCGACCGGACGCGGTCTGATGCGCCAGTCCCCCGCCGAGCAGCCGCCCACGAGTCACCGGGTCGAGGAAGACGGCGACCACCGCAACCAGCCCAGCGAACGCACTTACGACCGGGGCACGGCGACCGGCCAACAGTGCTGCCACCCCGAGCAGCACGAGGAGCCCGATCCATGCACCGCGCGACCCGGACAAGAGGACCGTGACGCCAGTCGCCACGCCACCCGCAATGAGCAATGGCCGACGCCGGTTCATGGCTGCAACCAGCAGCACCCCGCCATACAACAGGGCGAACGATCCTTCGTCGCTGGCGTTGCCGAGGAATGAACCTGGCCTACTCGCATCGGTGCTCAACGGGCGCAACCCCGTCGCCTCGACGATCGCGAGCAGTGCCACCACCAGTGCGACGACCGCCATCGCGTTGAGGAAGAGCTCCCGATCGCCAGGCTCGCCGTGCGGCCCCAGGTGCCGTGCCGCCCCCATCGCGACGATTAGGCACAGCACGAGGAAAGGGGCACCGTCATACACCTGACCGCGCCCCCACCACGCGGTCGAAACGTCGGCGCCGAACACACCAGCGATGCCAGTCACCAGCGTCGCCGCACCGATCGACAGCCACATCCAGCGCGGCAACCGACCCGCTCCAGGTATCGCGAGCAGCAGCAGCGCGGCGAACGCCGCAACGACCAATCTGCCGAAGACGAAACGGTTTTCGGCACCCGGAAGGATCGCGAGGGGTATGCCGGCAAGCAGCACGGCTGCGGCCCGGCGGAGGTAAGTCCGCCAGACCGCAATAGTCGAAATGTCAGCCGCCACCTACCCGGCTGCCAGCTTCGCGTCGATGCCCGACTTGGTAGTTCCGTCAGTCGTCGTGACGGATGTCGTTCCGGTGGGCAGCGTTGCCGAGCCGTCCCAGGCCACGCCGTTGTAGCACTGCGACTGGTAGCCGGTGGTCGACGAACCCGATGCCCCCGATGCGTCGAAGCACACAGTCTCGCTGCCCGCCGACAACCCGCCGACCGTGTAAGCGCCGCTCGAGTCGGTCGTGGCCTGACCGATAAGCGTGCTGCCGCTGCCGTAGACGTCGACCGTCACATCGGCCAGCGCCCCCGAGTCCGCCGCTGCGGTGACTGTCCCGGATATCCCGGCCGCGGTGGTCAACGAGGCGTTGATGTTGCGCTGGGTCGACCCGGTGCTGGCTGTCACGGATGTGGTGCCGCTCGGTGGAGCCGACGACCCGTCCCAGGCAATGCCCTTGTAGCACTGCGACAGATACCCTGTCGCCGGCGCGCCCGTCGCCTGAGAGGCCTGGAAGCACACGGTGTCACTGCCTGCCGAGAGCCCGGTCAGCGTGTAGTCGCCGGAGGCGTCGGTCGTCGCGCTGGTCAGGTAGGTGCCGCTGGAGTCGAACACCTCGGCCGTCACGCCGGCGACCGCGTTGCCGCCGGCGGTGACCGTCCCGGAGATGCCTGCCGCGAGCGGCAGCGTGGCATTGATGCCGGAGGTGGCCGATCCCGCCGTTGCCGACACCGGCGTCGTGCCGGCTGGCAGAGATGACCGCGAGCCGTACCACGTGAGGTTCTTGTAGCACTCATCAAGGAAGCCCCCGGTCGAGCCGGCGCCGGTGCCGGCCGAGCCGTTGAAGCAGACCGTGTAGGTGCCGGTCGGCAGTCCGCGGACTGTATAGGCACCGGTGGATCCGGTTGATGCGTATGCCACTTCGGTCTTAGTGGAGTCGAAGACATGTATGCCGACATCGCTGAGCGCCGCGCCGCCAACGGAGCCGATGACCGTCCCGGAGATCGCGGCACCCGCTGTCAGCGAAGCGTTCACCCCGGATTTCGTGGATCCAGCAGTCACGGGTACGGAGGTCGTACCGCTCGGCAGGGTCGACGAACCGTCCCAGGACACGTCCTTGTAACACTGCGACAGGTAGCCGGTGACCGATGAGCCGCCGGAGGCACCCGAGGCGTCGAAACACACCGTGTAGCTGCCGGTAGTCAGGCCCGTCGCGGCATACGTGCCGTTCAGGCCGGTCGTCGTGGTCGCTTCATAGAGCCGATTGCCCGACTGGTCGTAGACGTAGACGGTTGCGCCACTGACACCGTGGCCCGAGGTGTCCGTCACTGTCCCGGCGATCGCTCCAGCGGGCGCCAGTGCCGCGTCGATGCCGCCAGTCGTCGCGCCGGAGGTCACCGACACGGGAGGTGTCGAGGTGCCCGTCCCGCTCGGGTCGTTGTAGCACTGTGAAAGGTAGCCGGTCTTCGACGAGCCACCGGAGGCATAGGAGGTGTCGAAGCAGACGGTGTAGGTGCCGGTCGCGAGGCCGGTGATCGAGTAGGTGCCATCCGGGTCCGTATACGTATTTTGCAGCCAATCGCCGTTCCCGTCGTACACCGTGACGGTCACCCCGGACACCACACCGCCGCCACCGGTGGCAGCGGTCGTCGTTCCAGCGATGGCGCCTGCGGGTGCCAGGGTCGCGTTGACGGTCTGGACTGCGCCCGAGGTCACCGCAACGGCTGTGGTCCCCGCGGGCAATGCACCGGAAGAGGGATTACTCCACGGGACAGCCTTGTAGCACTGCGAGAGATAGCCGGTGGCCGACGATCCGGTTGCATCCCGTGCATCGAAGCAAACCGTGTAGGAACCGGCCGGCAGCGTCGGCACCGAATAGGCGCCGGTCACGCTTGTGGTCACGTTCGCGACCTGATAGCCGGAACCGTCGTAGATATATGCCTGCGCACCCTTCACTCCGCCGCCGCTACTGTCGGTGATGAGCCCCTTGATCGAGGCCGTGACCGACTTGAGTGGGGCGTTGATACCCGAAGCAACCGCACCAGTGATCACCGACACGGGCGAGGCGTCCGAAGGCGGGTTGGCGCCAGCAGCCCAGGCGACGTCGTTGTAACACTGGGCGACGAACGCCGTGGACGCCGTCTCACCCGTCGCCTGCGACGGGTCGAAGCAGACCGTGTCCGTCCCAGCCGCTAGGCCACTCAGCGTGTAGGTGCCGTCGCCGCCGGTCGTCGTCTGGGTGAGCTGATTGCCGCTGGAGTCGTATGCGTAGACCCACACCTCACTCACCGGCGAACCGTCGGATGCGGCTGTCACCGTCCCGGTGATAGCCGCGTCGGAGGTCAGCGCTGCGCTCACGCCCGCCGTTACGGTTCCCGTCGTCGTTGAGACCGCAGTCATCCCTGAGGGCATCGACTCCGGGTCGTACGCTCCGTCCCAAACGACACCGTTGAAGCACTGGTCAACATAACCGGCGGTCGACGGTCCGCCCGCCGCTCCCGCGGCATCGAAGCAGACGTAGTAGCTGCCCGACTGCAAACCGCCGACGGTGTAAGACCCGGACGAGTCCGTCGATGCCGTGGTCACCAAGCTCTTGCCCCTGGTGAAGACGGCGACCGTCGCGTTGCCGAGCGCCGCGCCCCCGGTAGCAGCGGTCACTCGGCCCGAGATCCCTGCTGCCGAGCCGAGTGCTGCGTCGATCCCGGAGTGTGTGGTGCCCGTGGTCGCCGACACTGGCGTCGTCCCCGACGGAAGATCGCTCGACGAACCGTCCCACGGCACGTTCTTGTAGCACTGTGGCACATAACCAGTGGCGGACGAACCGCCCGAGTCGGAGGCCGGTGTGAAGCAAACCGTGTAGCTGCCAGCCGGAATGCCGCCTGCGGTGTAGGTGCCGGCGCCGTCGGTGGATGCCGAGCTGACCGCGTTGCCGCTGCCGTCATACACATTCACCGTGACGTCGGTGAGGTCGGCGCCGCCGGCCGCATCGGTCACGGTGCCGGATATCCCGCCGGCAGCGCTCAGGGTGGCATTCACCCCGGAATGGATGGACCCGGACGTGACCGCAACCGCCGTCGTGCCGGCCGGTGGGTTGTTCCCGCTGGTCCACGGCACGCCGGCGTAGCACTGCGATGCGTAGCCGGTGGTTGACGTCCCGCCATACGCATAGGAGGCGTCGAAACACACCGTGTAACTCCCCGCCGGGAGGGGTTTCATCGTGTAGGCACCCGCCGAATCGGTGTAACTGTTCGCGACCCAGTTGCCGTTCTTGTCATACACATCGACGGATACCTGGGCGAGCCCGGACCCGCTGGAGGTGACGGTCCCCGAGACACCCCCGCGGCGGTCAGCGTCGCATTCAGTCCTGAGTGTGTCGACCCCGCAGTCACCGAGACCGCTGTTGTGCCGGACGGCGGGGCGTCGGAGGATGGGTCGCTCCAGGCGATGCCGTTGTAGCACTGGGACAAATACCCGGCGGCCGACCCGCCTCCGGTTGCGTACCTGGCGTCGAAGCAGACCGTGTAGCTGCCGGTCGGCAACCCCAGCACCGAGAAACCGCCGGTGGTGCCTGTCGCGGCGCTGTCGACTTGGTTGCCTGCGCTGTTGAACACCTCCACGTTCACGCCGCCGACCCCGGCGCCGCCAGAAGTGACGGTGCCGGAGATGCCGGCCGCGGACTTCAACGCCGCATCGACGCCGGGCTTGACCGAACCGGCAGTGACAGGCACGGCTGAAGTGCCGGCGGGTGGCGCTGACGAACCGTCCCAGGCGATGCCCCGATAGCACTGCGACAGGTAGCCGGAGGTCGACGAGCCACCGGAAGCATCGGACGCGCTGAAACAGATGGTGTAGGTTCCCGTCGCCAGTCCGGCCACGGTATAGGTGCCGTTCGTAGCCGTGGTCGGCTCCGTGCCGATGGAGCTGCCGTTGGCGTCATACGCCTGCACAGTCGCGCCGCTCACCTTCGCGCCATCGGATGCCGCGCTCACCGTGCCGGAGATCCCGCCCGCTGATGCCAGCGAGGCGTTGATGCCGGTCAAACCGACCTTCGCCGTCACCGGTGTGCCCGACGGAATATCGCTCCAGGAGTCGTCCCACGGGACGTTCTGGTAGCACTGCGACAGATATCCGGTGACCGACGAGCCGCCCGATGCATTCGAGGAGTCGAAGCAGACGGTGTAGTTCCCGGCCGGAAGATCAGTTATCGCGTAGGTGCCGGACGAGCCGGTCGTGGTCTGGCCGATGTCGTTCCCGGAGGAATCGAACGCGTACACCCAGACGCCACTCAGGCCGGCACCCCCGGATGCTGCCGTCACGGTCCCGGTGATGCCAGGGGCTGACACCAACGCGGCGTTCACGCCGGTCTTCGTCGAGCCAGCGCTCGCGGTGACCCGCGTCGCACCGCTCGGCATTGTCGAGGAGCCGTCCCAGGCGACCCCGTTGTAACACTGCGACAGATACCCCGTGGTCGACGAACCGCCCGAAACGTCTCCCGCGGCGAAGCAGACTGTGTAGCTACCTGCCGGGATACCTGTCATCGAATATCCACCGGAGGCCACAGTCGTCACTGAGTCAATTTGATTGCCAGTGCTGTCGTAGACCGCCACATCGACACCAGCCAGGCCGGCGCCACCGGGCGCCGCGGTGACCTTCCCGGAGATCCCGGAGCCGGAAGTGACCGAGGCATCGATGCCGGGGGTGGTGGAGCCCTTGACGGTCGGCACGCGGGACGTGCCGGACGGCACGTCGTACCACTGGCCGTTCCACGGCACGTTCTTGTAACACTGCGACAGGTAGCCGGCCTGCGACGGGCCGCCGGTGCCCGCGGAGGCGTCGAAACACACGCCGTACCGAGACGGGTCGGGGGTGACGCCGTTGAACGTGTATGTGCCGTTGCTGGCTGTCGTGGCGTTGCCGAACGGAGTGGCGATATTTCCCGTGCTGTTGTCGTAAACCCACACTTTCACGCCGCCCACCCCCGAGGATCCAGTCGCGGACGTCACGGTCCCCGACACCGCACCACCCGATGCTAGTGCCTTGTCGGCCACGTGGTCCGGCGTCGCGCTCAGCTCGAATCCATTGAAGTCACACACGCTCACGTAACCGCCGTCGGGAGCCGACGCCACGCCCTGCGCGTTGAAGCAGATTTGGTAATAGCCCACCGCCAGGCCGCTGAAGGCATAGGTGCCGTCGGCCGCAGTCGTAGTCTGCAAACCGTCGCCCGTCATCACGACAACACCGCCAATGGGCGCGCCGGTAGCGGCCGACGTGACGGTTCCCCGGATGTCGGGTTGCCTGACCAACGCGGGGGCGACCACCAAGCTCAGGGAGGCGTTGGCCGTCATACCACCCGCGTCCTTGACCGTCACCACCACGCTCGAGGTCGCCGCGGTGGTTGGGGTGCCGGTGACTTTGCCAGTGCCCGCATTCAGCGTCAACCCAGTCGGCAGGCCAATCGCCGACCACGTGTAAGGAGTCGTGCCACCAGTAGCGGCGAGCGTGGTCGAGTAGGACGCACCGACCGTCCCGCCGGCCAGGCTCGTGATGGTGATCTTCAACGCCGCCGGAGCAATGACCAGGCTCAGAGCGGCGTTGGCAGTTACCCCGCCCGCGTCTTTGACGGCGACTGTCACGGTGGAGGTTGCGGCCGCCGTGGGGGTGCCGGTGATCTTCCCGGTGGCCGGCGCGAGGGTCAGCCCGGCCGGTAGTCCGGTCGCCGACCATGTGTAGGGCGTGGTCCCACCCAACGCCGTCAGCGACGCCGTGTAGGAGGCGCCCACCATGCCGCCCGGTAACGCAGTCGAGGTGACCTTCAACGCGGCAGGCGCGACAACCAGGCTCAGCGACGCAGTCGCAGTCTTTCCCGCCGCGTCCTTGACTGTGACCGTCACGCTCGACGTCGCTGCCGCAGTGGGAGTCCCGGTGACCTTCCCCGTGCCAGCGTCCAGTGACAGCCCGGCCGGAAGCCCGGTCGCCGACCACGTGTACGGAGTGGTGCCGCCGGTCGCGGCCAGGGTCGTGGAGTACGTGGCACCGACCGTGCCACCGGGCAGGCTCGACGTGGTGATCTTCAACGCCACCGGCGCAGGCGCCACCACCAGGCTCAGCGACGCAGTCGCAGTCTTACCCGCCGCGTCCTTGACGGTGACAGCTACGGTGGAGGTCGCTGCCGTGGTCGGTGTGCCCGTGATCTTTCCGGTCGACGGCGCCAGCGTCACTCCAGCGGGTAGCCCGGTCGCCGACCACGTGTACGGAGTGTTCCCGCCGGTCGCGGCCAGAGTGGTCGAGTACGCAGCACCGACCGTGCCACCGGGCAGGCTCGACGTGGTCACCTTCAACGCCACCGGCGCAGACGCCACCACCAGGCTCAGCGACGCAGTCGCAGTCTTACCCGCCGCATCCTTGACGGTGACAGCTACGGCCGAGGTCGCCGCTGTAGTGGGAGTCCCGGTGATCTTCCCGGTCGACGGCGCCAGCGTCATTCCAGCGGGTAGCCCGGTCGCCGACCACGTGTACGGAGTCGTCCCACCGGTCGCGGCCAGAGTGGTCGAGTACCAGCACCGACCGTGCCACCGGGCAGGCTCGACGTGGTCACCTTCAACGCCACCGGCGCAGACGCCACCACCAGGCTCAATGACGCAGTCGCGGTCTTACCCGCCGCATCCTTGACGGTGACAGCTACGGCCGAGGTCGCCGCCGTAGTGGGAGTCCCGGTGATCTTCCCGGTCGACGGAGCCAGCGTTAGTCCAGCGGGTAGCCCGGTCGCGGACCACGTGTACGGGGTCGTCCCACCGGTCGCGGCAAGGGTCGTGGAGTATGCCGCGGCGACGGTCCCGCCCGGCAGCGACGTGGTGGTGATCTTCACCGCCGGTGGTGGCGGTGTGGTGGTGGTCCAGTATCCGGTGATGTCCAGGATGAGGTCGGTGGTGCCCCACCCGGTGTAGAGAGCGAGTTTCCCGTCAGCGCCGAGTTTGATGGTGACCGAGTTCGCCACGATCTGACCAGTGTCGTAGTTCAGCATCGACGCGGTGGGTCGGGTCGTCCCGGACGGGTACGCGGTGATGAACCCGGCCTGTGAAGGGCCGACGACGGTCACGTTCGCCTCGACGGCGGCGACCCCGGTCGCGGGTATGCCGCCCTGCCCGGCGACTTGCACACTGATCGCGGAGTTGCCGGGGACTTTCTTCTTGGCCGCGCCGAGCCCGGACCGGGTGTCCAGTACCCGGGCCGGGGTGACCGGGTGGTAGTCCGTGCCGGTCGGGATCCAGCCCGCGACGTCCACGATCAGGTCGGTGCTGTCCAGGGTGTACAAGTCGATCGCGCCGCCGGTGCCCAGGGTCGCGATGACCATGGCCGGGACCACGGCCCCTTTGGTGTAGTTCAGGTTCGACGCGTTCGGGCGGGTCACCCCGGCCGGGTACACGGTCACAAACCCCGGACCGGCCGGGTTCACCGCGGTCACGTTCAGGACCACCGCAGCGACCCCGGTGGCCGGGACACCGCCCTTGCCGGTCAACACCAGTTTCGTGGTCGATTTCGCACCCGGCTCACTGCCCGGTCTGGTGTCCAGCACCCGGGTCGGCACCAGCGGGTTGTATGCCGACCCGGTCGGGTAGTACCCGGTGACATCCACGATCAGGTCGGTGGCCGAGACCCCGTCATACAAGGCGATCGCCCCGCCGGTGCCGACCTTGGTGATGACCTGGTTGGCGACCACCTGGCCCTTGACGTAGTTCAGGTTCGACGCGGTCGGACGCGAAGCACCCGCCGGCCACACCGTCACGTACCCCGGCCCGGCCGTGTCCGCAACCGTCACATTCACCACCACCGCGGCGACGCCGGTGGCCGGCACACCCCCATGCCCGGCAACCGACAACGTCGTCGTCGCACCCGCGGCCGGACGCCCCTTCGGCGCACCGACCCCCAACCGGGTATCCAACACCCGCGCCGGAGACAACGACACCAAACACGCAGCACCCGACGTCACAGACGTAGAGGCCGCAGCCATGCCAGAACCAGGCACAGAACCCGACGCCGCGGCTGCTGTCGCCATACCCGCTGCTCGCGCAGCCGGGGACCCCAGTCCCCCCAATGCCATAACCGTGACCACGACCGTCAACCACACCAACACACCACGACGAGCAAGACACATAATGCACGCCCAATCCGCGGCTGCCGAGCCGACGATCGTTCATCCAATGAAATCGATCGGAGCGTACGCGCGGACCGCAACCGTCCACCCGCGTCTTGCACACATTGGGAAGGGTGGCAAGTTCCTGTCGTTTTGAAGGCTCACGCCATCTGCATGGCCCCGGTCGCGTTATGCCTCGGACGTCCAGTCGTAGAAACCCTGACCGGTCTTGCGGCCGAGGTGGCCGGCGGCGACCTTGTCGCGCAGCACCTGCGGCGGGGCAAAACGGGGGCCGAGCTCGCGCTCGAGATGCTCGGCGATCGCCAGGCGCACGTCGAGGCCGACCAGATCGGTGGTCTTCAGCGGGCCGACCGGGTGCCGGTATCCCAGCTCCATCGCGGAGTCGATGTCCTGCGCGCTCGCGACACCTTCGTCGACCATCCGCATCGCTTCCAGCGCGATGGCGACACCGAGACGGCTACTCGCGAAGCCCGGCGAATCCTTCACTGTGACAGCGGTTTTGCCGATCGCGGCCACCCAGCCCTGCGCGGCGGTGACCAACTCGTCGGCGGTCGTCTCTGCCACGACGATCTCGACCAGCGAGCTGCTCGGGACGGGGTTGAAGAAGTGCAGCCCGATGACCTGCTCGGGCTTCGGCAGGCGCCGCGCCAGGTCGGTCACCGACAGGGAACTGGTGTTGGTGCCGAGCATCGCGTCCGGCGCGATGCCGGCGACCTCGCCCAGGACCGTTGCCTTCAGGTCGGCGTCCTCGGGCACTGCCTCGATGATGAGCCCGCAACCGGCCAGCGCCTGCCGGTCGGTCGCGGTGCTGAGCTCGCCGTGCTGGGTCTGACCTCGTTCCGCTGATTTCGCCAGGCTACCCTCGATCCGCTCCCGGCCCGCGGCGGCAGCGTCGTCCGAGCTCTCGACCACCACGACGTCGGCGCCGCCGAGCAGGAACGCGTGCGCGATGCCGGCACCCATCCGGCCGGCACCGATGACACCGATTCGTTCTGGCAGAACGTTGTTCGTCACTTCTTGCGATCCTTCCGCTCCAGGAATGCGGTCATCCGGTCGTACTTGTCCTCGGTCTCGAAGAGGACCGCCTGCGCGATGTCGTCGATCAGCGGGTGCGCCTCGCGCGGCGCGTGGAAGACCGACTTGGTCAGCCGAACGGCTTGCGGCGCCTGCCGGGCGATCCGGTCAGCGAGCGCCATACCGGCCGCGAGGAGGTCGTCCGGCTCCACGATGTCGTTGAGCAGCCGGCAACCCAGTGCCTCTTCAGCGGTCAACACCCGCCCAGCCAGCAGGATCTCCTTGGCCAGCGGCTCCCCGACCAGCTCGGCCAGCCGCCACGACGCACCGGCAGCAGCCAGTATGCCGAGCCCGGGCTCGGGGTTGCCGATCTTCACCGACGGAGTGCCGATCCGGAAATCGCAGGCGTAGGCCAGCTCTGCGCCACCGCCGAGGGCGTAGCCGTCGATGAGAGCGATGACCGGCATCGGCAGCTTGCGGATCCGGTCGAAGATGCCGGAGTTGATGCCACGCAGGGCATCGTCACGGCGCCGCTCACGCAGTTGTCCGATGTCAGCTCCAGCAGCGAATATCCCTCCGCTGCCAGTGATCAGCGCGATCCGCGGCTGTTGCTCCAACAGCGCACATGCCTCGTGCAGCGCCGCGACCGTGTCGGCGTCGATGGCGTTGCGCACCTCCGGCCGATTGAGTCGTATGACGACACGGTCGTCTCGCTCATCGAGCTCGACGGCACTCAAAGCTGCCTCCTTCGAAAGGCCATGTCCTGGAAACGGGGTCCCCGCAAAGTATCGGAGCGAGGAACGAGCGGAGAACTTTGTGGGGTGTTCATACGGTCTCCAGGAGAAGGGCCGAACCCTGACCGACACCCACGCACATCGTGGCCAGACCGCGCTTGCCGCCGGTGTCGCGCATCCGACGCAGCAGGGTGACGACGAGGCGCGTGCCCGAGCAGCCGAGCGGGTGGCCCAGCGCAATGGCCCCACCGTCGGCGTTGATGATGTCGGCGTCCAGTTTCAGGTCCCGCATGCACGCGATCGACTGCGACGCGAATGCCTCGTTTAGCTCGACCGCATCGAGCGAATCCACTTGCCATCCGGCACGATCCATCGCCTTCCGGGTCGCGGGCACCGGTCCGATGCCCATGATCTCCGGCGCGACACCGGCGCTGGCGCCGGCGACGATGCGCGCCTTCGGCTGCAGACCGCTCTCGGCCAGGAACTTCTCCGACACGATGACGACCGCGGCCGCGCCGTCATTGAGCGATGACGCATTGCCGGCGGTGATCACGCCGTCCGGCTTGTTGACCGGTCGCAGCTTGGCCAGCTTCTCCGCGGTCGTGTCCGGTCGTGGTCCCTCGTCCCGCGTGACGTCACCCACCGCGATGATCTCGTCATCGAAACGGCCAGCCTCTCGAGCGGCTACCGCACGCTGATGTGACTGCAGCGCAAAGGAATCCAGCTCCTCGCGAGTCAGTTTCCACTGCTCGGCGACCCGCTCGGCGGTCTGTGGCATCGACAAGGTGGTGTCCTCCTCATACGCCGGGTTGGTGAACCGCCAGCCGATCGAGGTGTCGAAACTCGCGCCCGGCTTCGCCCACGGACGGGACGGCTTCGCCTGCACCCACGGAGCCCGGGTCATCGATTCGACCCCACCTGCGACGACGATGTCCGCGTCTCCCGCGGCAATCATCTGGCGTGCCGTCGTGATCGCGGTCAGCCCGGACGCGCAGAGCCGGTTGACGGTGAATCCCGGCACGCTCTGCGGCAATCCGGCCAACAGCACCGCCATACGGGCGACGTTGCGGTTGTCCTCACCGGCCTGGTTTGCGGCGCCGAAGATCACCTCGTCGATGCGCTCCGGGTCGATGCCGGACCGGCGCACCACCTCGCCGACGACGAGTGCGGCGAGGTCGTCGGGACGGTGTGCGGCGAGCGCGCCGCCATACCGGCCGATGGGAGTGCGGATCGCGTCGAGGACGAAGGCCTCCGGCATGCGTGTGCTCCTTTGAAGTTGTGGCTCAGGCGTCGTAGTCGACGGTCACGTCGTCGCTGATCGGGAAGCTCTGGCAGGTGACGACGAAACCCTGCTCGACTTCGGCATCCTCCAGCGCGTAATTGCGGACCATCTCGACCTCGCCGTGAGTGACCTTGGCGCGACAGGTGCCGCACACGCCGCCCTTGCAGGCGAACGGCATGTCGGGTCGCTTCTGCTGTGCCGAGTCGAGCACGGTCACGGTCTTGGGGACCGCCGTCGTCGTGCTTCGACCGTCGAGAACCACTGTCAATGCGGAGGTTTCGCCTTCGACGGTGGCTTCGGCATGGCGCAGCTGCGGCGGAGGAGCATCCACATAGAAGAGCTCGTAGTGGATGCGGTCCTTCGCGACACCCAACTCCTCCAGCACGGAGCGCGTCTCGGTCAGCATGTCGATCGGTCCGCACAACCAGACGTGGTCGATCAACTCCAACGGCACCAGCTCCCGCAGGATGGTGCGCAGCCGGTCACCCTCCAACCGGCCGGAGAAGAGCTCGACGTCGCGTGGCTCACGCGACAGCACGTGAATCAGGTCGAAACGCTGGTGATTGGCGTTCTTCAGGTCGGCGAGCTCTTCGGCGAACATGACGGTGTTGGTCGCACGGTTGCCGTAGAGCATGGTCACCGTTGAGTCCGGATGCGTCACGACCGACGAGGCGATCGACAGCATCGGCGTGATGCCGGACCCCACTGCGATGCACAGGTGCCGGGCCGGCTCGTCGGGTTCGGCGCGGAAGCTCCCGCTGGGTCGCTCCACCTCGATGGTGTCGCCCGGGCGCACGTCGTGCACCAGCCAGCTGGAGAAGAGCCCGTCCGGGATCTCCCGGACCCCGATGCGCGGCAGGCTGCCGACCGGTGAGCTGATCGAGTAGGTACGGCGGTGCTCGACACCATCGACGACCCGGCGCAACGTCAGCGCTTGCCCTGCGGCGAAAGCGAATTCGTCCGCTAACTCGTCCGGTATTGCGAAGGTGACCGCGACGGAGTCGTCGGTGAGCCGCTCGACGTCGGCCACCAGCAGATCGCGGAACGGTGCCGTGCGGGAGTTGATGTTCGTCTCGGTGGCGAGGGACATCTCTCTAATGCTCCTTGATGTGGTCGAAGGGCTCCCGGCAGGAGCGGCAGCGGTAGAGCGCCTTGCACGCGGTGCTGCCGAACTCGCTGGTCACCTCGGTGTCACCGGACCCGCACTGCGGGCACTGTATGGCGCGCCGGGTCGGCATCAGCTGCAGGGCAATCGGCCCGCGGGGAGCCTCTCCGGGAGGAGATATCCCGTTGTCGGACAAGGCTTTCCGACCATTCTCAGTGATCGAGTCGGTCGTCCACGGCGGGCTGAGCTGCACCCGGACCCGGACCGACTCGAAGCCCGCGTCGGTCAGCCGGTGCACCAGGTCGTCGCGCATCGTCGCCATCGCCGGACACCCCGAGTATGTCGGGGTGATCGCCACGACGACCGTGCCGTCGTCGTTCTGTCTGAGGTCCCGTAGGACACCCAGGTCGGCAAGGGTCAGCATCGGCAACTCCGGGTCGGTGACCTCCGATGCAACCCGCCAAGCATGTTCGAGCGCAGTCGGATTCACCGTCTCGGTCGTCACGGTCACCACCTGCCCATCGGGTGCGCCCGGGCGACCACCTGCAGCTCGGCGAGCAGCATGCTGAACGACTCCGAGTGCATGCCCTGCCGGCCGGTGCGGCCACGGACACCCGCGAGCGCCGGGGCGTCCGGTGCCGTCATACCTGCGACAGCCAGCACCTGGTCGAGCACCACACCGATCTCGTCAGCCAGCACGGCCGGGTCGGCACCAACGCGGACTTCGATCTCCGTGGACGCCGTCAACTCCGGGATCAACGGCCACACCGCACGCATTGCGTCGGTCAGCCGGCGGTAGGACTCTTCGGTGCCGCGGGCGAGCGTCACGAACCACCGACCAGCGAAATCCCGGTGGTACGCAAGCTCTTTCACGCCTTTCGCGGCAATCGCTGCTACCACGGCGTCGGCGTGGCCGACCAGCCGCTGCAGGATTGCCAGGCGCCAGGTCGACATCACGAGCAACCGGGCCACCAACTCGGCGAAGTCGCCGTTCGGGACCTCAGCCAGGCGCACATTTCGGAAGTCGCCTGCGTCGCGGAAGTAGGCGAGCCGGTCCTCGTCCGGCACCGGAGAACCCTCCGGGAGGGTCGGCACCAGTGACGGGTCCGCCGCGGCCGCCCGCGCGAGCAGCAGGCGCGCCTGACCGACGAGGTCCAGCGCGATGTTCGCGATTGCGATGTCCTCCTCCAGGTCGGGTGCGCGACTCGTCCACTCCGACAGTCGTTGTGCATAGATCAGTGCGTCATCGCCGAGCATCAAGCAGTACTGCGCCAATTCGGTCGCATCGATGCCGTCCGGGATCGTCGTGTCGACGCCGGCCAGTGGGTCTTCGAAATCGGTGCCGAAAGCCCAGTGCGCGTCGTTGCCGAGCAGCCCGGCATACGCGTTGTCGTGCTCGCCCTCGGTGTCCTGGGTGATGTGCTCGCTCATAACTGCTTTTTCCTGGTCATGTCATCCTCGAAAGTCGGGGTCCCCGCGAAGTATTCGGAGGAGCGAAGCGGGGGAGAAACTTTGTGGGGTGACTTACATGTGAGGGACGTTGGACGGGATGTCGTAGAACGTCGGGTGGCGGTAGACCTTGTCGCCGCTCGGTGCGAAGAGCGGGTCCTTCTCCGACGGGCTCGACGCGGTGATGTCCGCGGACTTCACCACCCAGATCGACACGCCCTCGTTGCGGCGGGTGTAGACGTCGCGCGCGTGCAGCAGCGCCATCTCGGCATCCGGCGCATGCAGCGAACCCACGTGCACGTGGTTGAGGCCGCGCTTGCTGCGGATGAAGACCTCGTAGAGCGGCCATTCGGCAGTGTTCTCAGTCATTTTCGGTCTCTTCCCCGGTCTCGATACGGCCTCCGCTAGCGCTCCGGCCTACTCGACCAGCTTGGGAAGCGAACGCCATCGCGGCGTCTCTGACCCATGCGCCGTCGTCGTATGCCGCCTTGCGGTGTGCCACTCGTGCCGCGTTGCAGGGGCCGTTGCCCTTGACGACGTGCCAGAACTCTTCCCAGTCCGGCTCGCCGTAGTCGTAAGAGTCACGCTCCTCGTTCCACTTCAACTCCGGGTCCGGGAACGTCACGCCGAGCGCTTCGGCCTGCGGCATCGACATGTCGACAAACCGTTGCCGCAGCTCGTCATTCGTATGGCGCTTGATGCCCCACGCCATCGACTGCTCGGTGTTGGGCGAGTCGCCATCCGGCGGGCCGAACATCATCAGCGCGGGCCACCAGAAGCGGTTGACCGACTCCTGCACCATCGCGCGCTGCTCGTCGGTGCCGCGCATCATCGTCATGAGCAGCTCGTAACCCTGCCGCTGGTGGAACGACTCCTCTTTGCAGATGCGGATCATCGCCCGGCCGTAAGGCCCATAAGAGGTTCGGCACAGGGGAACCTGGTTGCAGATTGCGGCGCCGTCGACCAGCCAGCCGATGGTGCCGACATCGGCATACGTCAGGGTCGGGTAGTTGAAGATCGAGGAGTACTTCTGCTTGCCGGAGATCAGCCGGCGGGTGAGTTCGTCGCGAGAGATGCCGAGCGTCTCGGTCGCGGAGTAGAGGTAGAGCCCGTGGCCGGCCTCGTCCTGCACCTTCGCCAGTAGCACCGCCTTACGCCGTAGTGAGGGCGCGCGGGTGATCCAGTTGCCCTCGGGCTGCATGCCGATGATCTCGGAGTGCGCGTGCTGTGCGACCTGCCGGATGAGTGTCTTGCGGTAGTCGTCCGGCATCCAGTCGCGTGGCTCGATGCGGTCGTTGCCGGCGATCGTCGCCTCGAAGGCCTCTTCCAAGGGAGCCTGGTCAACCTGCACGAGATCCTCCTCGAGTATTTACAGACCGAGTGGTCAGTTATTAGTCTGGCATGCAACGGCCGCCGTTGGCAACGACAAGCACCGACAACAGGAGTTCCAGTGACAGACGCACGCATGCTCGAGAGCTACGCCGCCGGATCGTGGTTCCGGTCCGACGCCGAGGGCGATCCGCTGCTGGACGCGACCACCGGCGAGACGGTTGCCCGGATCAGCAGCGTCGGCGTGGATCTCGCCGCGATGGTCCGGCACGCCAAGGAGGTCGGCGGGCCCGCCATACGAGAGCTGACCTTCCACCAGCGGGCGATGCTGATGAAGGAGGTCGCGCTGCTGCTGTCGAAGCCGGAGATCAAGGCAGAGCTGTATGACGTGTCCTTCAAAACCGGTGCCACCAAGAAGGATTCGTGGGTCGACATCGACGGCGGCATCGGCACGGTCTTCAGCTACTCCAGCAAGGCCCGCCGCGAGCTGCCCAACTCCACGGTCGCGCCCGACGGCCCGATGGAGCAGCTGAGCAAGGGCGGCACCTTCGTCGGTCAGCACGTCTTCACCTCGCGCCCCGGCGTCGCCGTCGAGATCAACGCGTTCAACTTCCCGGTGTGGGGCATGCTCGAAAAGCTCGCGCCCGCCTTCATCTCCGGCCTGCCGAGCATCGTCAAGCCGGCCAGTCAGACGGCATACCTGACCGAACTCGCCGTACGCCGCATCATCGAAGCCGGCGTCCTGCCCGAGGGCAGCCTGCAACTGCTCGCCGGCAGCGCTGGCACGCTGCTCGACGAGTTGACCGTCCAGGACTCGGTCGCGTTCACCGGATCGGCGCACACGGCGGGCTTCCTGCGGCGGCACGAGTCCGTGCTTCATGGCGGCGTTTCCCTTGGCGTGGAAGCGGATTCGCTGAACTGCTCGGTACTCGGCACCGACGTCACCACCGACGATCCGGAGTTCGACCTCTTCGTCAAGGGGGTCGTGGCAGAGATGACCGTCAAGGCCGGGCAGAAGTGCACCGCCATTCGCCGGGTGATCGTGCCCGGCCCGATGATCGACCCCGTCATCGAGGCGATCAGTGCGCGCCTGGACAAGTCCACCGTCGGCGACCCGCGCGACGAGTCCACCCGGGTCGGCCCGCTCGCGTCACTCGCCCAGCGCGACGAAGTGCGCAAGGCGATCGAGGCGCTGCGCTCCTCCGCCGACATCGTGTATGGCGACCCCCACGCCGCCGTCGGCGACGACCGTGGGGCCTTCATCCAACCGGTGCTGCTGCGCGCGCACGCCGACTCCACCCAGGTGCATGACGTCGAGCCCTTCGGCCCGGTCGCGTCTGTCATCGGTTACGAATCCACTGCTGACGCAGTGCAATTGGCCGCTCGCGGCAAGGGCAGCCTGGTCGGGTCCGTCGTGACCAACGACCCCGAGGTCGCCCGGGAGATCGTGCAAGGGGCCGCTCCCTGGCACGGCCGCATCCTGGTGCTCAACCGCGACGATGCCAAGGAGTCGACCGGTCACGGTTCGCCGCTGCCCATGCTCGTGCACGGTGGTCCGGGACGGGCCGGCGGCGGTGAGGAACTCGGCGGCGTCCGAGGCATCCTGCACCACATGCAGCGCACCGCCATACAGGGTTCGCCGGACATGCTGACCGCGATCACCGGGCGCTGGACGACCGGGTCCCAGCGCGACGTTGAAGACGTGCACCCGTTCCGAAAGTCGTTGGCACAGCTGCAGATCGGCGACACCGTCGAAACCGGCAGCCGCACGATCACACTGGAGGACATCAACGACTTCGCGGCCAAGACCGGCGACACGTTCTACGCACACACCGACCCCGAGGCCGCCGCCAAGAACCCGATCTTCGGGGGCATCGTCGCGCATGGCTACCTCATCGTGTCACTCGCAGCCGGCCTGTTCGTGGAGCCCAACCCGGGTCCGGTGCTGGCAAACTTCGGTGTCGACAACCTGCGCTTCCTGACTCCGGTCAAGGCCGGCGACTCGATCAGCGTCAAGCTGACCGCCAAGCAGATCACCCCGCGCCAGACCGCCGACTACGGCGAGGTCCGCTGGGACTGCCTGGTCACCAACCAGGACGGGGAGGCCGTCGCGACATACGACGTGCTGACCCTGGTCGCCAAGGAGTAGACCCCCGCCGCTCCTCGTTCGAGAGGAGTACCTCGTGACCGAGAGGAGTAGGGAATCGACCCTTTTTCGTAGTCCTGTCGGTCAGTTGGTACTCCTCTCGGTCACGCAGTCGGCGCAGGTGCCGAGCAGGGCCGCGTGCTGGGAGTCCAGCTCGAATCCGAGCTCCTCACGCATGCGGTCGCCGAGTGGTCCCAGCCAGTCGGTCGGCACGTCGAAGAACCGCTCGCAGGTCGTGCACTGCAGGTGCGCGTGGCTGTGCTGGGACGCCGCCGAGTGCTTCAGGTGGTAGATCGTCGCGCTGCCCGGCACGTGGGTGTGCGCGACGATGCCCAACTCGCTGAGCGACTGCAGCGACCGATAGATCGTTGCGCGGTGTACGCCGGGCTCGGCGGCGTCGACACGCTCGGCGATGTCCTCGGCGCACATGTGGCCGCGCGCCTCGTCCAGCACCTGGAGCACCGCTCGCCGCGCCGCGGTCACCCGCTCACCCTTCTCGCGCAGCCGGCCGAGGGCTTCTGTCACAGCCGGCGCTTCATCGGTATGTCGCATGACGCACCTCCTGCCTCGATTGTCCCTCAGCCGCCGGTTCGCGGAGGAGTCAGCGCGGTCTTCAGCTTCGAGGCGATCGATACCTGCTGTATGCCGAGCCCGGCGAGGTGCTCGGTCACGCCGTCCAGGAAGTCCAGCGTGCCGGCCCCGGTGAGCTCGACCTCCAGCTCGTGCCAGGCCTGATCGAGGCGAGGATCGAGCAGGTTGCTCGTCGTCACGCTGTCGTCACACACGCTCGCCACCGGCCCCTCCGGTCCGTCGACCAGCCGCTCCAGCCGGGTCGTCCGCACCCGGCAGATCGGCTGCAACGGCTCTCCCCGGTGAGGTGTGCGACCTGGGCGACGAACTCCTCCGGCGGCCCGTCCGATGCCTCGCCCAACGGAAGCCCGTGCTCGAAGCGACCCTCACTCTCACCCGGCACCTTCAGGTGCCAGCCGTCGTCGGCACCGCCGACCCGCCGCCGCAGGGTCACCCCGGCGCCGGCCAGTCGCACGTCGCCGGTGTCGTAGTAGAGCGCGTCCAGCTCATGGCGGACCGGCTCCGAGACGCTGGTCACGCCCGGCCACGACGCCGGGTCGGGCGCTTCGCGGTCGGCCAGGGTGAACTTCCGCTCCACTTCAAGGTGCCGCGCCACGTCCGCCATACAGCCATTGTCTTGTATGGCGGCTGGCCACTTGCAAGATCCCCAGGATCGCCATACGGGCCCCGGGTTTGCCTGATTTACTGACGAGTAGCACAATGAAGTTACTGACGAGTAGGACTATCTGGAGGAGCCAGAGCCATGTCCCATTACAAGAGCAACACCCGCGACCTGGAGTTCAATCTCTTTGAGCTCCTCGGCCGCCAGGATGTTCTCGGTTCGAGCCCGTATGACGAGGTCGACGCCGACACAGCACGCGAGATGATCAAGGAGCTGGCGCGGCTGGCCGAGAACGAGCTCGGTGACAGCCTGCTCGACTCCGACCGCAACCCGCCGGTCTACGACCCGCAGACGAAGACCGCGAAGCTGCCAGAGAGCTTCAAGAAGTCCTACCAGGCCTACCTTGACTCGGGATTCCAGGCCGTGGACCTGCCCAAGGAGTTCGACGGCACCGCCGTGCCGCCCTCGCTGAAGTGGGCGATGAACGAGCTGGTGCTCGGCTCGAACCCCGCGATCGGCATGTATGCCGCCACCTTCTCCTTCAGCCGCTTGATGTACATCCTGGGCAATGACGACCAGAAGAAGCTCGCCAAGTGGGTCGCCCAGGGGTCATGGGGCGCCACGATGGTGCTCACCGAACCTGACGCCGGTTCCGACGTCGGCGCGGGGCGCACCAAGGCGGTGCAGCAGCCCGACGGCACCTGGCACATCACCGGCGTGAAGCGCTTCATCACCTCCGCCGAGCAGGACATGACCGACAACATCGTGCACTTCGTGCTCGCTCGCCCCGAGGGCGCCGGCCCCGGCACCAAGGGCCTGTCGCTCTTCATCGTGCCGAAGTACCACGTCGACCTCGAGACCGGTGAGCTCGGCGCACGCAACGGCGTCTACACCACCAACGTCGAGCACAAGATGGGCCTGAAGGTCTCGACCACGTGCGAGCTGACCTTCGGCGACGGCGAGCCGGCCGTCGGCACCCTGCTCGGCGACGAGCACAACGGCATCGCGCAGATGTTCCAGGTCATCGAGCACGCTCGAATGCTGGTGGGCACCAAGGCAATTGCAACCCTGTCGACCGGTTACCTGAACGCGCTCGACTACGCCAAGCAGCGCGTCCAGGGCGCCGACATGACCACGCCCGCAAAGGACGCACCGCGCGTCACGATCACCCACCACCCCGACGTGCGCCGCAGCCTGATGCTGCAGAAGGCGTATGCCGAGGGCCTGCGCTCGCTGGTGCTCTACACCGCCAGCCAGCAGGACATCGTCGATGCGGAGTTCTTGCGCACCGGCTCCGAGCAGCCCGAGGCGGGCTCGCCGGCCGAGATGGCCGGCAAGCTCAACGACCTGCTGCTGCCGATCGTCAAGGGTGTCGGCTCCGAGCGCGCCTGGGTGCTGCTCGGCACCGAGTCGCTGCAGACCTTCGGTGGCTCCGGCTTCCTGCAGGACTACCCGGTCGAGCAGTACGTCCGCGACGCCAAGATCGACACCCTCTACGAGGGCACGACCGCGATCCAGGGTCAGGACTTCTTCTTCCGCAAGATCGTCAAGGACCAGTTCGCATCGCTGATGCACCTGGCCGGCCTGATCACCGAGACGGTCAAGGGCGGCGACGGCCACGACGGGCTGCAGACGGAGCGCGAGCTGCTCGGCACGGCGCTGGCCGATGTGCAGGGCATCGCCGAATGGCTTGCCACCACTGCGATGTCAGCGCTCGAGGAGGGCAAGGCCACCGAGATCTACAAGGTCGGTCTCAACACCTCACGCTTCCTGCTGGCCGCCGGCGACCTGGTCATCGGCTGGCTGCTGCTGCGCGGCGCCGAGGTCGCGCAGGCTCGCCTGGACGCCGGTGACGCCGGCTCGGACGAGGCGTTCTACCGCGGCAAGGTCGCGGCGGCGAAGTTCTACGCCGCCAACGTGCTGCCGAAGATCGCCGCCGAGCGCAGCATCGCCGAGTCGACCGACCTGTCGCTGATGGAGCTGCCGGAAGACTCCTTCTGATTGAAAGGACCCCATCCGCATTGAGCGGACCCGTTACCGCACCGCGGTAACGGGTCCGCTCAATGCGTTGTGGGTCCTTTCAATCATGGACGACAGCGCGGCGCGTGCGTCCGGCGCGCACGCGCCCCTTCACCGAGAGGACACCCGTTCATCGAGGGGACAGGGGAATTGCCCGAATCGGGCCCGATTCGGGCAATTTCCCCTGTCCCCTCGGTCATTGGGTGTCCTCTCGGTTTTGTGGATTGCCGCTCACAGGTGCGCCGGGACGGTGGAGAGGTTTCGGACACGACGGCTTCACGGTCGGGCAACGGCGGCGAAACAGCGAGCGCCGAGCATGGTGGGATCGGGCCGCTTCATCCCCAGGAGACCACCATGGACCAACGCCAGATCCACCTCGTGCAGTCGACGTTTGCGCAGGTCGCACCGATCGCCGACCAGGCTTCGAGCATCTTCTACGACAAGCTCTTCGAGCTCGACCCCTCGCTGCGCGCCCTCTTCCCCGCCGACATCACCGAGCAACGCCAAAAGCTCATGAAGACACTGGGTTTCGCAGTCAACGGACTGTCGGACTGGACCGCCGCAGCACCCGCGGTGCGATCCCTCGGCGCCCGGCACGTCGGGTATGGCGCCCTGCCGTCGCACTACGCGACCGTCGGCTCGGCCCTCATCAGCACCCTGGATGTCGGCCTCGGTGCCGCCTTCACCCCGGAGGTTCGCGAGGCGTGGGTCGCGTGTCTCGGTCTGGTCAGCAGCGCCATGCGAGATGCCGCGGCCGACGAGCTGGCGTCCTGAGGCGACGGGCGACGTCCAGAAACTTACTTGGTCGTTTGTCCACCTTCGTGATGTGATCCCTGCCATAGTCGATTTCGTCGGCGCGGACGACCGCGCGTAGCGCTCAGGCGAAGGAGACCGTGCGATGACGGTTCACGAGGAGAAGACCCAGCCCACCCGCCGGACCGTGTTGCGCGGCAGCGCTGCTGTCGGCGTCGGCGGCGCATTGGCGGCCACGGCGGTGGCCGCAGCACCGGAGGCGGAGGCGACCACCGAGGCGGCATACCTCGTCGGTCGCGGGATGGGCGACACGACCGGGGCCTGCGCCGAGAACGGCATGATGGGCTACTCGATGCCGCAGCAGATCGACAACGGCATCTCGATGCGACTGCGGGCGCGTGCGTTCGTGGTCGTGGACCTGGCGACCGGCAGGCGGATCGCGTGGTGCGTTGCGGACCAGGCACTGATCCCGGTCGCGGCACATGCGGCGATCGTGGCGAAGCTGATGGCCAAGTACCCCGGCACCTACGACTACACGAATGTCTGTGTCACTGCTACGCATTCGCACTCGACACCGGGTGGCTGCTCCCACGACTTCATCTACAACCTGGCGATCCTGGGCTTCCAGCAGGAGACCTTCGACGCGATGGTCGATGGGTTCGTCGACGCCATCAGCGCGGCGCACGAGGACCTCAAGCCGGGATCGATCACGGTCGGTCATACGACCCTGAGTGACGCGAGCCGCAACCGTTCACAGACGGCATTCGAGCTGAACCCAGCTTCCGACAAGGCGATGTTCCCCGACGCGATCGACCCGAACATGATCGTCTGGCGCTTCAAGCAGGGCAGCACCGACGTCGGCGCGATCTCGTGGTTCCCGACCCACGGCACGTCACTGCCGAACACGAATCTCCTTGTCAGCGGCGACAACAAGGGGTATGCCGCCTGGTCGTGGGAGCGCGAACAACTGGGCCAGGACTACCTGGCGGGACAGCAGAAATTCGTGTCGGCATTCGCGCAGTCGGCAGCCGGGGACATGTCCCCGAACCTCGAGTTGAAGCCGGGCACCGGTCCGACCGACGACCCGTGGCAGAACATCGCGATCATCGGCGACCGGCAGAAGACCGCCATGCAGCAGGCCTGGAAGACGGCGACCACGCCGATCGCCGGGTCGATCGAGAGCATCGCGACCTACATCGACATCGGCAACATCGCCATCGACTCCAAATGGACGCCGGACGGTCAGGAGCACCACACGACGCCGGCCGTGATCGGTGCGTCGATGCTGGCCGGCAGCGTCGAGGACGGTCCCGGCCTCGGTTACCCCGAGGGTTGGACCGGACCGTTGGCCAAACTGTGGGCGATGCTGCCGTCGATGCCGCCCTCTCCGGGTTGGATGCTCGCCGAGCAGCAGCCGAAGCTGTGCACCCTGCCGGTCGGGCTGCTGGGCGCGGCGCCGAGTCGAGTGCTGATCCAGGTGCTGAAGATCGGGCAGTTCCACATCGTCTGCACCCCGTGCGAGGTGACCATCGTGTCGGGCTGCGGATCCGTCGCTCGGTCGCCGCGGAGCTGGGTGTGCCGATCGAGCAGGTGATGATCCAGTCCTACTCCAATGGGTATGCCGAATACGTCACAACCCCAGAGGAATACGCGTCACAGCAGTACGAGGGCGGCTCGACGCTCTACGGCCGGTACGAACTGTGCGCCTACCAGCAGGAGTTGTCGTCGCTGGCGAAGAAGCTGCAGTCCGGCACGTCGGTGCCGGTCAGCAGCGCCGGTGCACCGTCGCCGCTCGGCTTCCTCAATCTGGTGCCCGGGGTCGTCTATGACAACCCGCCGCTGGGCCAGAAGTTCGGTCAGGTGGTGACGGCGCCCGCGACGTCATACACGCGTGGAAGCCGGGTGACCGTCGAATTCGTCACCGGGCACCCCAAGAACAACCTGCGCCGGGACGGGACGTTCCTCGAGGTGCAGCGCAAGGTGGGCACTTCATGGAAGCGCGTGCAGGACGACGGCGACTTCGCGACCAAATTCGTCTGGACCCGCAAGGACGTACTGCTCGGCTCCTCGACGGCGACGATCACCTGGGACATCCCGGCCGACGCGCCGGCCGGCACCTATCGGATCGTGCACCACGGATCGTCGAAGGCGCCGTTGACCGGGCAAATCAGCGACTTCACGGGAATATCAACGGAATTCACACTCGGGTGAGTGCGGCGAGACGTCGCAGCGCGAACTCGTAGCCGTCGACACCGCAGCCGACGATGACGCCGGCGGCGAGGTCGGACAGGTAGGAGTGGTGCCGGAAGTCCTCGCGGGCAAAGACATTCGAGACGTGCACCTCGACGAACGGCACCTGCACCGCTGCCAGCGCGTCCCGGATCGCGACCGACGTATGCGTGTAGGCGCCGGCGTTGAGCACGATGCCCGCATCGCCGCGACGCCGCTGGATCTCGTCGACCAGCGCGCCTTCGTGATTGCTCTGGAAGAGCTCCACCTGCACGTCCAGCCCGGCGGCCACCTGCTCACAACGCGCCTGTATGTCGGAAAGCGTTGCGGCGCCATACAACTCGGGCTCGCGGGTGCCGAGCAGGTTGAGGTTGGGTCCGTTGAGGACCGCGATCGTCGGGCGCGTCATGTCTCAAGTATGACGGCTCACCCCGCACCGGAGCCGGATGCCGGGCCCTCGTCGCGCACTTCGTGAACCGCGGACACCGCTTCTCGCAGTCTGCCGATCCAGTCGTCTTCGTGCTGGCCGACGAGGCGCACGGACCAGGCCAGCGCTTCGGACCGTGACCTCGCGACACCCGCGTCGACGAGCGTGTCGAGCACCCGGCGCTCCGGCTGGCGGAGCCTGGTCATCACCGGCACGGAGAGGTTGGTGAAGATCTCTCGGGTCTCCCCGCAGACCGCACCCCACGCCACCTTGACACCGAAACGTCGCTGGGCCTCGTCCGCGATCCGCATGCGCTTGCCGCGGGTGTCCTCACGCCAGCGCTTGATGCGACCGCTCTCCGCGGCACGGGCACCGTCCTCGTCGGCCTTGTCCATCTTCGGCGCCGGAAGCGTGCCGACAACCACGATCTCGTCGCGGTCAGTCGTCACCTCGGCAGCGCCCTCGAACCAATCGTCGGGCAACCGCCCGGCGAACCATCCTTCGATCTCACTCATGTATTGATTACACGCTTACATGATTACATCGTCAAGGGGAGGTGGCACGGAGGGCGAGCTCGAGGTGGCCCGCAGCGCCGTCGACCAGGGTGATCGGGATGCCCCAATCCTGTTGGTAGACATGGCAGGCCGCATGCTCGGGCAACTCGCCGGTCACCGGATCACCGTCACAGGCGGCCGCCCGGACCGAGATGTGCAGGACACCCTCCCGGGCATCGTCAGCGAACTCGAGCGTGCGCTCCAGCCCCTGCGCGGCGCCGGCACCCTGCACCAGCAGGTCCTCCGGTGTGGCCGAGACCGTCAGCTGAGTCGGGTCGCCATACCTCTTGTCGAGCTTCTGACCGGTCGGCGGCACGAAGCCGACCGACAGTCGCAGCGCGCCCGGCGCGACCTCGGTCACGGACCGTTGGGTCCGCAGTGCGGCACCCGAAACCCGTGCAGCATCAGCGGGTATGGCGACCCGGGTGACCCGGTGCGCAGTCGATTCGACGACGAGCAGTCGCGCGCCGTCGGCGTCGGCCTCGACCAGCACGTCGCTGGGTTCAGCAAGACCCGAGGCCAGAGTGGAGACCTCCCCGGTCGCCGAGTCGAAGCGCCGGATCGCACCGTTGTAAGTGTCGGCGATCGCGACGCTCCCGTCCGGCAACTCCGTCACACCCAAGGGGTGCTGCAGCAGCGCGTCGCCCGCCGGACCATCGACATGACCGAAGTCGAAGAGACCCTTGCCGACATACGAGTCGAGGCGAAAGCCGCTGTCCGACAGCGAGATCGACCGCAACGCCGAGGTTTCGGAGTCAGCGATCCAGACTCGGGAGCCGTCGGCGGCGGACGCGAGACCGGACGGCTGCGCCATCCACGCCTCGTACGCGTCGCCGTCGCGCAGACCCTCCTGACTGGTGCCCGCGAGCACCGCCACGGAGTTGTCCTTCGGATCGGCGGCGAGGTGCAGCGCCCACAGCTGGTGGGTGCCGGCCATCGCGATGACCACCCGGTCTATCCACCACGCGACATCCCACGGCGTCGACAACGGCTGTTTGAGTGCGGCCCCACTTCCGGAGCGCTCGCGCAGCTGCTCGCCAGTGCCGGCCTGGACGCGAATCTGCCCGTCCGACAGGCGAATCGAGAGGACCTGGTGTCGCACCGAGTCCGCCACGACGACGTCGTAGCCCACGCGCTGCGCCGTCTCGGCGGGCAGCACCAAGATGCCCTGCGGCGAGTCCAGGACGTCGGGTCCGCCGTAGCGGGCACGCTCGGTCTCCAGGTCGGCCTCGAGGTGCACGACTTGATGGTGTGCAGTGTCGGACACCAGGTAGCTGCCGTCACCCACAGCTGCGAGCTTCCCCGGGAAACGCAGCGCGGTGGCGGGCGGCGCCGGTGCGACATACGGCCCGTCACCGGTGCGCAACGTGCCCTTCGCATGGTGCTCCTCGAGCAGCTCGCGCACCAGGATCGTCAGCCCCTGCGCGTGACCCTCACCGGAGAACTGCCCGACGATGTAACCCTCCGGGTCGATGACCACCAGCGTCGGCCAGGCGCGAGCGGTGTAGGCGCCCCAGGTCGTCAGCTCCGGATCGTCGAGCACCGGGTGGTGCACGGCATACCGCTCCACCGCCTGCTCCAGCGCGACCGGGTCGGCCTCGTGCTCGAACTTGGGCGAGTGCACGCCGATGAGCACCAGCTGGTCGGCGAATTCGCTTTCCAATGGCCGTAGTTCGTCCAGCACGTGCAGGCAGTTGACGCAGCAGAAAGTCCAGAAATCCAGGACCACAACTTTGCCGCACAGGTCGGCCAGCCGGACCTGCTCCCCGCCGGTGTTGAGCCAGCCCCGACCGATGAGCTCCGGAGCACGTACGCGCAGACCTGTCATGCCTCCATGGTCCCGCGGACGCGGACGGAGCGATCAGCCGGTCGGCTTCATCGCCAGCAACACCGCGAAGTCACCCGCCCGATCCGTCCATACCTGCCGCACCGAGAGGCCGACATCCTCCAGCTCACCGCAGATCCCGCTGACCCGGAACTTCGTCGAGATCTCCACGCGCACCTCCTCGCCACTGGCGAGCGTGAAGTCGAGATCGGCGGCAGGCAGCCGCACGCGTTGTGGCATGTCGGCGCGCAACCGCAGGTCCATCCGCTCCATCTGGGGGTCCCAGAACGGCACATAGGAGAACCCGTCGGCGTCGATCTCGCCGTGCAACTCGCGGTTGAGCACACGCAGCACGTTGCGGACGAAAGCCTCGGTGACACCGTCGGAGTCGTGGTATGCCGCGACCAGCCGGTCCGCGCTCTTGACCAGGTCGACACCGAGCAACAGCGAATCGCCCGCGACCAGGACGTCGCTCAGCGCTCCCAGGAACGCCGCGCGCTCCTCGCGGTAGAAGTTGCCGATCGTGCTGCCGAGGAAGGCGATCGTGCGTCGGTCGCCCTGGGGAAGCTGCGCCAGGTGCAGCGTGAAATCGCCGACGACCGCTTCGACCTGCAAGGCGGGATAGCGCTCCACGAGCGTCTCGGTCGCCTGACGCAGCGTCGCCTCTGACACGTCGACCGGGGTGAAGCGCCGCAACCGGCCGGTCGCGGTGAAGGCGTCCAGCAGGATCCGGCTCTTCTCGCTGGTGCCGCTGCCCAACTCGATCACGGTGCTCGCCCCGCTCGCCGCGGCGATCTCGTCGGCGTGCTCGGACAAGATCTCGTGCTCCGCCGCGAACGGGTAGTACTCCGGCAGCTTGGTGATCTGGTCGAAAAGCTCCGAACCGCGGTCGTCATACAGCCACTTGGGCGAGAGCGTGCGCGGATGACTGCCGAGGCCCCGGCGTACGTCATCGATCAGGCTGTCACCGGCTCGGTCCGGGTCGAGCAGCACGGAGACGATCGGGTCCGGCGTCGCGCTCATTTCGCAGCTCCTTCGGCCAGCCGCAACCCGGTCATCGGCCAGCGCGCGCCCGCCGGGAAGAAGTTGCGGTATGACGCCCGCGCGTGCCCCGGCGGCGTCAGCGCACAACCACCGCGCAGCACCATCTGGCCGGACATGAACTTTCCGTTGTATTCGCCGATGGCGCCCTCGGCCGGATGGAAACCCGGGTAGGCGAGGTATGCCGACGAGGTCCACTCCCAGCAGTCGCCATACATCTGTCGCAGGCCGCCGGAGGCCGGCGGCGCGGGGCGTGCGTGGAAGGTCTGCGAGTCGGCGAGATTGGCGCTGTCGTTGGGCTCGCCGAGCAGCGTGCGCGCCGCGTGCTCCCACTCCTGCTCCGTCGGCAGCCGCTTGCCCGCCCAGGAGGCGAACGCGTCGGCTTCGTAATGACTCAGGTGGGTCACCGGCACGCCGGGGTTGACCGGGAAGGTGCCGTGCAACGTGTGCTCGAACCAGATCCCGTCGAGCTGCTGCCAGTAGAACGGCGCCTGCCAGCCTTCCCGCTGCACCCGCCCCCAGCCGTCGGACAGCCACAGTCCGGCCCGGTCGTAGCCGCCGTCAGCCATGAATTCGAGCCATTCGCCGTTGGTGATCAGCCGATCGCCGAGGCGGTAGGGCTCCAGATAGACGCGGTGCGGCGGCAGCTCGTTGTCGAAGCAGAACCCGCCACCCTCGTGGCCGACCTCGACGAGCCCGCCCTCCACATCGACCCAGCCGAGCCGGTCGGGATCGCAGATCGGCGCGGGCGTCCCGGCATACGCCGGCTGCAGCGGGTTGGCCGACAGGACGTGCTTGATGTCCATCAGCAGCAACTCCTGGTGCTGCTGCTCGTGGTTGAAGCCCAGCTCGATCGTCGACGCGAGCTGCTCCAGCGCACCCGGGTCGAGCGTGTCGATCAGGTCGCGCATGCGCGCGTCCACGTTGCCGCGATAGGTGCCGACGTCGTGCGCACCGGGCCGGCTGATGTGCCCGCGCTCGGCGCGCGCGTAACGCGGCCCGACCGCTTCGTAGTAACTGTTGAACAGGAACCAGTATTTGTCCTGGTATGGCGCGAAGTTGCGCTCCTGCTCGGCCAGCACGAACGTCTCGAAAAACCAGGTGACGTGCGCTCGATGCCACTTGGTCGGCGAGACGTCGGCCATCGATTGCACCGTCTGGTCCTCGGGCGACAGCGGAGCCGAGAGGACCTCGGTGTAGGACCGCACCTCGTCATACCGCGACAGGAGCGCGTCCACGGTCCGGCTGTCAGTGGGACTGTGCGTGGGAGCGGAAAGAGTGGTCACGTCGGACACCTCCGGCCCAGCCGGTCGTCGACGGCGGCCGCCGAGTGCGGGCGCGCCGGGCCGGGCTGACTCGAATCAGCCTAGGCGCCACATCCGACAACCGGCCGAGAAGAGAGTGACCGGTAGGCGGCCTGCCGATGGCGAACGCGGTATGTCGCTCCGGTCTACCGGTCTCTCGCCGGCGACGGCGACGGCACATGCGGGGCGATTTGCGGCACCGCGCCGGCCTCGATCAGTTTGCCGATCTCCCGGATCCGCTCACGGGAGCCGCTCCAGCCCTTGACCTTCTCGGCGGTGACGAGCGTGCGCTTGCGCGTCACCTCGATCGTCCACGGCTTGCCGAAGATCGACCGGGCGATCATCACCACCGGGAAGATCAGCAACAGCAGCAGGAACTCGCCCAGGAAGATCATCAGGATCACGATCAGCGGCACCAGCACGATGCCCAGGATGATCATGCTGATCGGATCGTCGCCGATGTCGGTGATGCCGTCCAGCCAATCGATGTCCTTGGCCTTCGCCTTGCGGCGCCACGGCAGCCACTTGCGGCGTACTCGGTACTTCTCACCGGTCGGTGTGACGGCCTTCATCGGCTTCCCCTCATGTTGTGCGGCACACGGCAGGATACTGACGACGGGCGCCGTGGCTTCGTTCCGAATGGGTCCGCCACATCCTGGATGAGACTCGCCCGTGCGTAGCGCACGGTTCTACCATTTTCCGTATGACGCAGTACCTGTCCTTCGTGGCGCTCGCCATCCTCCTGGCGATCGCACCCGGTCCCGACTCGCTGCTGACCCTGCGCAGCACCCTCGTAGGTGGCCGGCGACGAGGTGCCTGGACGGTCGTCGGCATCCTGATCGCGAACATCGTCCAAGGCGTGCTGGCCGCCTCAGGTCTCGGCGCGATCCTGGTGCATGCCGAGACGGTCTTCCGGATCATCAAGTGGGCGGGCGCGGCATACCTCGCCTATCTGGGCTTCCTGGCGATCCGCGCGGCCTGGCGGATGCGCAACGCTGATGCACCGACCGACACCGTGCCGACGCTGCGCCGTAGTCCGTGGTCCGCTGCCCGGCAGGGCTTCCTGTGCAACATCACCAACCCGAAAGTGCTCGCTTTCAACATCGCGGTGCTGCCGCAGTTCGTCGGCGAACACGCAAGCGTGGCAACGCTGTTGACCTATGCGATGACGCTGGCCGCCGTCGGTTGCGTCGTGCTCGTCGCGCTGGTCGCGGTGGCCGGGATCGCCACGCGGGTGCTGCAGCGCATCACGGTGCGCCGCAGCATCGAGGGCGCGACCGGAGTCGTCATGCTCGGCTTCGCGAGCGCGCTCGTCGTCGAGAGCTGACTACAGGCGGCGGTCGCGCAGCACGGGGAACGCTTCGCGAAACTCCCGCACGGACGCCGGGTCGACATCCACGCGCAGGATCTCCTCATCCGCGCCCGCTTCCGCGAGCACCTCGCCACTGGCCGCGATGACCGCGCTGCGCCCACCCATGGCGGTGCCGGCGTGCGTGCCCGCGGTGTTGCAGCCGATCACCAGACATTGGTCCTCGACAGCCCGTGCACGCAGCAGCAGACTCCACGCGTCGGCGCGAGCCTCCGGCCAAGCAGCTGGTATGACGAAAGCCGTTGCACCCTGGTCCAGTTGGGCACGGTAGAGCTCGGGAAAGCGCAAGTCGTAGCAGGTCGACAGCCCCGCCCGCAGCCCAGCGGCGTCCCGCACGACGACATCGGTGCCGGCTTCCATCAGCTTCGGCTCACCACCGGCGAAACCGAACCGGTGGATCTTGCGGTAGGTCCCCGCGATCGAGCCGTTCGGCGCTAAGAGCACGGAGGTGTTCCACAGCGACTTGCCCTCCGGCCCGGTCTCCCCCGAGTCAGGGTGCTCCGCGATCGATCCGCCGTGCAGCCACACACCGGCTTCCCGGGCGGCCCCGGCCAAAGAAGACACCACCGATCCGCTGACGTCCTGTGACCGCGCCGGCCAGTCGCGGTAGGAGAAGCCGCCGGCCGACCACAGCTCCGGCAGGACAACAAGGTCCGCCCCCGCCTCGGCCCGCACCAGATCGCACACTCGAGACGTGCGCTCCTCGAGCGACTCGTCGTCGCCATACGCCAGCTGGATGGCCGCAATCCGCATAGTCCTCAGTCCTTTTCGTGAGTCGACTCGACCCGGGCGCGGGAGGCGAGGTAGTCGTTGTAGGCATTGAGCTCCGCGTCACCGTCCCGCTCGGCCTGCCGCTCGGCGCGCTCGCCCTCGGCACGATCGCTGCGATACCACTCCATCGCGATGAGCATCGCCATCATCAAGGTCGGGAACTCACCGGCACCCCACGCGACGGTGCCGGCCCGTTGTTGGTCGACCAACACATTGGGGACCCACGACAGGTGCAGGACCGTGAAGAGATCGGGCGCGAGCAGCGTGGTGCCGGTCATCATCGCCACGCCGAAGAAGGCGTGAAAAGCGATGGCCACCAACAGGATCAGCAGCCGGATCGGCGGCGCCCAGCGCTTCGGCCCTGGATCGATGCCGACCATCGCATATGCGTAGACGTAGCCGATGAGCGTGAAGTGGGCCACCATCAGCACGTGCCCGGTGTGCGTGGTCAGCGCCAGATAGAACAGCGGTGAGTAGTAGAACGCGATCAGCGTGCCGAAGGACAGCACGGCCGCGATGATCGGGTTGGCGAAGAACGCGAAGACGCGAGAGTGCACGACGGCGAGGATCAGCTCCCGAGGGCCGAGCGTGCCGTCGTGCCGCTTCGGCAGTGCACGCATCGCCAACGTCACGACCCCGCCGCGCACCAGGCAGATCGGCACGAACATCGACACGCCCATGTGCATCAGCATGTGCATCGAGAACATCACGTGCCCGTAGATCGCCGGCGCGGCATCGGTGAAGTAGACGAACGCCGCCCAGCCGCAGACCCACCAGACCGTGCGGGCGATCGGCCACTTGTCACCGCGGCGGTGCAGGCGCCATACCCAGTGCAGGTAGACGCCCAGCGCGATGACGGCGACGGCGGTGAAGAGCCACTCCACCCGCCAGGCGAGGAACCAGCTGCTGGTCTCCAGCGGCGACGGTGTCGGATAGTCGGTGAGCGAGAAGGCGATGTCCGAGGTGTTGAGCGGCGACTCCCCGGACACCGGCGGTTGCGAGCGTGACAGTGCGACACCGAGCCCGATCGCGACACCCATCACGAGGACCTCGATGCCGGCCAGCCGGGCGAACGCCGCCCGGCCCGGCTTCGACGCCCGGTCGGCACGCAGCCGGGCAATGACCTTCTGCCGTTGGAACCAGCCGAGCACGCCGAGTCCCAGCAGCGCGGCGATCTTGGCGAGGACGACGACGCCATACTTCGAGCCGATCCCACCGAACCCGCCCAGGCGGATCCACGCGTTGAGAGCGCCGGACAGGCCGACCATCGCGATGCACCAGGTGGCCACGGTGGAGAAGCGCGCCACGACGTCCGGGGCACCCTTGCCGAGCCGCGACCACATCAGGAGTACGGCGAGCAACCCGCCGACCCACACGGCGACTCCGAGCAGATGGAAGATGAGCGAGTTGACCGCGGCGTCGTGGTCATTGCTGCCGGCGGCGTGGCCGACCAGCGCGAGCGGCCACAGCCCGGCGATCGCGACGAAGAAGAGGCCCGCCTGGATGGCTCGACCGGCGCCGACGAAGCAGACCGCCGCGATGCCCAGCCCGATGAGCGAAGTGATGGCCGGGGCTCGCAGCAACTCCAGTTGCCAGGTCGACTGCCACGCGGACGACCAGAAGCCACTGGATCCGACGTGGGTGCCCGAGACGTCGGCGTAGTTGAAAACCCCGCTGATCGCCCCGCAGATCGCCCATGCGAGGGCGGACCAGGCGGCATACCGGCTGACCCGGATGCGGCGGGCGGTCTTCTCCCCTCGGGCATCAGCAGCCCACCGAGCAGCAACAGGCCGATGGTCAGCGCCATACCCAGCTGGAAGAGAGTCGTCGACAGCGGCAGCCCCCAGCGCACGAGCGCGCCGGCGTCGATGAGCTCCAGCTTCTTGGCGGCTCCGGTGAACTGCAGCGCCACCGCGCAGGCGATCAGGCCGGCCAGAATCGTCGCGGCGAGTGCTCCGGCGCGCGATACGGGGCGGTTCGTGGTCTGACCTGTCACCCGGAAAGCCTAGATCGGCACCTTGGAGGTCTTTCCCTCGGTGCACGGGCAGGAACCGTTTACTCTCGGGGTATGTCGACACGACCGATCCCGCCCGAAGGCCTCGACGAGATGGTCACGGCGTATGCCGAGACCACCCAGGCGGTGCTCGAGCTCGGAATCACATGCCGGCCGGACGATTTCGACCTGCCCACCCAGTGCCCGGGTTGGACGGTCAAGGACCAGATCTCGCACGTCGTGGGACTTGAGTCGGTGCTCGCGGGCGGACCGTCGGATGACGTCACGGTCCCCGACCATCCTTGGCTGCGCCACGACACCGGTCGGTTCATGGAGCAGGCGGTGGAGGCGCGCCGGTCCCGGACAGGGCACGAGGTCGTGCAGGAGTTGGCCCACGTCCTGCCGCGCCGGTTGCGAGCGCTGAGGGATCCGGAGCTGACACTGGACAGCGAGGTGCCGGACCTGCTGGGCGGCCATGGCACCCTCGGCGAACAGCTGCCGCGGCGCATCATCGACATCTGGTGTCACGAGCAGGACTTGCGCGAGGCGCTGGACCGGCCCGGCAACCTCGACTCAACCGCCGCCGCGGCATTCGTCGCCGCCGTGCTGAACGCGCTCCCTCGACGTGCCGCTCGGGCCGGTCTCGAGCCGGGCACCTCGGTGATCATCGAGTGCACGGGACCCGTCCTGGCCCGCGAGGGCGTGCGCATCACCCGGACCTCGGATGGCTCGCTGCGCGGCGAACCGCTCTTCTCCGGTCAGGCGCACGTCGACGAAACCGATGACAGCACAGGCGAACTCATCGTCGTGCCGCCCGGTTCAATGACCACGATCCGGCTCACCACCGAGGCACTGACCCGCCGCGGCGCAGGGCGAGTCGCGGCCGCGGACCTGCGCTACGCCGTCGAGGGCGACGAGGACATCGCCGCGCGCGTGCTCGACGCACTCACCATCACACCCTGATCGGCGCACCGCCCGCGCCCCCGGAACTTCACGGGAACTCCGGCCCCTGAGGCACGGGTGGTCCTCGACTTGATTCATCGGCATTCGATGCATATAGTTGTATGCCGCAAGCAAGTTGTCTGCGTCACATCGGCGCGGCCCGGATCGGCCTGGACCGCGTCCGGCACCCGAAACCCCTTACCGAGCAACGAGGAATCTGCATGCCCGTCGAGCACGCCGTTGCGATGGAGCTGTCGACCGAGCTGATCCAACTGGTCAAGAAGATCGAGGCGATCCGCCATCACTCCCCGCGCGTGCACAGCGGGCTCGAGCCGTCGTCATACCCGGTGTTCTTCGCCCTGGGGCGCGGCCCGGCGCGCGTGTCGGCGCTGGCGGACAGAGTGCACTCCGATGTCTCCACGGTGAGCCGCCAGGTCAGCAATCTGGTCTCCCACGGGCTGGCCGCCAAGGTCTCCGACCCCGACGACGGTCGGGCCCAACGGGTAGCGCTGACCGAGGAGGGCGAAGCGCTCATCCAGCGTCTGCAGGACGGCCGCGGCCGTTGGATCCAGCAGCTGCTCGTCGACTGGGACGACGCCAAGGCGCGGGACTTCACGCGCCACCTGCACGAATTCATCGGTCAGCTCAGCGTCGAGCTCGACCAGGCCCGCGCCCAGGGGGCGGACCTACCCGAATTTCCACCAGCAACTCGAAAGGATGCTTCATGAGCGAGCGGAGCGAGCGCCCAGACAGGCACAGGTTGAATGCTGGCGCCCGACGTAGGAGGGAGGCAGCATGAGCGAGCGGAGCGAGCGCCCAGACAGGCACAGGTTGAATGCTGGCGCCCGACGTAGGGAGGCAGCATGAGCACCCCAAAGCAGCCGCTGCGGCGCCGACGAACGGTGAATACTCGCACCGGCAGATCCTGACGATCCTGTCCGGCCTGCTGCTCGGCATGTTCCTCGCCGCGCTCGACCAGACGATCGTCAGCACCGCGATCCGAACCATCGCCGACGACCTGCACGGTCTGTCGGTCCAGGCCTGGGTCACCACGGCATACCTGATCACCTCGACGATCACGACACCGATCTACGGCAAGCTCGGCGATCTCTACGGCCGCAAGAAGCTCTTCATCTTCGCCATCGCCGTCTTCGTTCTCGGCTCGGCGATGTGTTCGTTCGCCACCTCGATGTACGAACTTGCTGCGTTCCGTGCCTTCCAGGGCATCGGCGCGGGTGGTCTGATGACGCTGACGCTGGCGATCATCGGCGACCTGGTGCCGCCGCGTGAGCGCGCGAAGTACACCGGTTACTTCATGGCGACCTTCGGCACCTCCTCGGTGCTGGGACCGGTCGTCGGTGGCTTCCTCGCCGAGACGAACTCCTTCCTGGGTGTTACCGGATGGCGTTGGGTCTTCCTGGTGAACGTGCCGATCGGCATCCTCGCGTTCTTCGTGGTCTCCGCGACGCTGCACCTGCCGCACGTGCGGCGCGAGGCGCGCATCGACTGGTGGGGCGCCGCCGCACTCGTCGTCGCGCTGGTGCCACTGCTGACCGTCGCCGAGCAAGGTCGCGGCTGGGGTTGGACGTCGGCCACCTCGCTGATCTGCTTCGCGATCACGCTCATCGGCGTCGGGGCGTTCCTCTGGATCGAGCACTCGATGGGCAACGACGCGCTGATCCCGCTGCGCATCTTCCGGCTGCGCGCGGCGTCCGTCACCATCGTCGCCAGCGTGATCGTCGGCATCGGCATGTTCGGTGGTATCACCGTCCTGCCGCTCTACATGCAGATCGTGCACGGCGCCTCGCCGATGACCTCAGGGCTGATGATGCTGCCCATGGTCGGTGGTCTGATGCTGGCCGCGATCATCTCCGGTCTGATCACGGCCAAGACCGGCAAGATCCGCGGATTCCCGATCCTCGGAACGGCTTTGGCCACCATCGGTCTGCTGCTCTTGTGGCTCAATGTCTCCGCCGACTCCAGCCTCGGACTCGTGATGGTCTTCATGTTCATCACCGGTTTCGGGCTGGGTAACTGTATGCAGCCGCTGACGCTGATCGTGCAGAACGCCGTGCCACCGCGCGAGATCGGTGTGGCCACCGCGGCCGCGACGTTCTTCCGGCAGACCGGTGGCACGCTCGGTGTCGCGATCTTCCTGTCGATCCTGTTCAGCACGGTCGGCGACAAGATCAAGGGTGCACTCGGTGCGGCCGTCAAGGCCGACCCGTCGCTGGCGACGCCGGCCAACCAGAAGGTGCTCGGCACGGTCGCTGCGCAGGTGCAGGACGACTCCAACATCCTGCAGCACGTGCCGGCCAACATCGCGCATCCGTTCAAGGTCGGCTTCGCCGACTCGATGGACCTGATCTTCCTGTGCGCGGCGATCGTGATGTTCGTCGGCTTCCTGGTGCTGCTGCTGATGCCGCCGGTCGAGTTGCGCGCCCAGTCGGCCAGTGCGGCCGCAGCGTCGGAAGCCTCAGCGGCAGGAGCGGCGGTCGCGCCGCAGCGGGAGTCGGTCGGCGTGACTGCCGGCGGCTCCGGGCGCCACGAGTCCGACGGTGACAACCCCGCAGACGGTGTGGACGAGTCACTGCCTCCGCGGCACAGCGCGGACTGATCAGTTCGTATGACGAAGGGCGTCCGGCATCCTGCCGGGCGCCCTTCAGTGTTGTCCGATCGGACTACCCTGCAGTGTGCCCGAGTTCACCTGGCGACCGGCCAACGAGGCAACGACCGAAGCCGTCGAGGCGGTCTTCGACACCGGCGGCGCGCGCAGGTGTCGTTGCCAGGCGCTGAAGGCGCCCGGCTGGATCTGGCGGGACACGACCCAGGAGCAGCGGGACGCCAGCCTGCTGGAGCAGACCGGTTGCGGCACCGCCGGGCCTACCTCCGGCCTGATCGGATACCTCGACGGCGAGCCGGTCGGGTGGGTCGCGGTCGAGCCGCGGGAGAACTACCCCCGGGTGTGGAGCCGGCGGAAGTCGTGGATGCGGATGGACCCCGAGCTCGTCGGCGTCTGGTCGGTCACCTGCTTCGTCGTCCGCAAGGGCTTCCGCCGACAGGGCCTGATGTACGAATTGGCCGCGGCCACCGTCGAATACGGCAGGCAGGTCGGTGCCCGCGTTCTGGAGGGCTACCCCACCGAGCCACCGCCTGGGAAGACCGTGATCTGGGATGAGGCGTCGGTCGGTCTGCTGCACGTCTTCCTCGACGCCGGTTACGAGGTGGTGGCATCTCCTACGCTGCGCCGCAGGGTGGTTCGTCACCGGCTCGGCAGACAGGCTCACTCGGAACAGTCGACCGCGACTGCGAGCGCGGCGCAGATCTCACGCGTCCGAACTTGAGCCACTCTCGACTGAATCGAGGCTCACCACGCAGCGTCGCGGGAGTCCGGGTCTCCCCATTCGTCCGGCTTGGTGAGCGGGTGTTCGCCATACGTGCCGTAGTTGGCGTCCAGTTCGGCTGAGCGGTGACGAGCGAGCAAGGCGGCGAGGGCTTCGTCCAGGAGTGCCGCATCCCTGCTCCCGGTCACGTTGCGGGCACCCTCGAGCAGGTCGGCATCCACCGTGGTGCTGATCCATAGGCGAGCCATGCCACGATTTGGCGAGGCCGAGGGTGACGACTTGGACGCCCATAGCGGCGTAGTCTCGCCTGCTGTGAATGGCGCGCTGAGGGTGATCGAGATCGACACCGTGGACGTGAAGGTTGCCGCCGAACTGGCCGCCATTCACGAGGAGTCCGCCACCGCGGCCTACGCACACATCTTCGACTCGCCGTTCCCGCGCCAAGACACACAGACCCGCTGGGCGACCTACACCGGTCGAGTTGCGTTGGCCCAAAGCCACGACCACACAGTCGGATTCGTCGCATGGCAGGACGATGAGCTCGATGCCCTCTACGTCCGACCCGAAGCAGCCGGCAAAGGCGTCGGAACAGCTCTCCTGGGCACGGCAACGAACACCACGCGGTTGTGGGTCCTCGAGGCCAACACTCACGCACGTCGGTTCTACGAGCTGAGCGGGTGGCACGCCTCGGGCCGTGCGCGAAGCGTCTGGGAGGGCGCCAACGAACTGGAGTACCGGCGCCGCCGGTAAGTGCGCTGCTGGGGAGCCAAACCGCAGCGCGCATTCGGGGACTCGTGATCGGCATGCGACTCAGACGATCGGATGCTAGAGCTTGCTCAATTCCTCTTTCAATGCAGCAGCCTGCGCTTGCCGCTCGCCACTCGGAGTTACCTCGATCCAGTGGTCAGGATCAGGCGGCCAGTCGTCGTCTGCCATGACCGGGATGACGTGGAAAGGAACGTGAGGGACCGTCTGCCACGCAGCGATACCGTTGTGCTGCTGAACGTGGATACCGTTCGGGTTAAAGGTGTTTCGAACTGCGGTAGCGACTCGCCTCGTCATGATGGCGACTTCGGCCGTCTCGTCGTCGGTGAGGTCGAGAAAGGTCTCTACATGCCGCGTCGGGATGATCAGAGTGTGCCCGGGCATCTTGCCCAGCGATGACGGGGCAAGGATCACGTACAGCCGGTCGTCGTGATGGACGACACCCGGTGGGCCGTGAGGCGGGACGACACCGTCGAAGTTATCGCAATAGCCGCAGGATCGCTTCGGGACCTCGATCGGTGGGACCACGACGACAAGACTCGCAGTCTGAAGTGCGCGGGCGCGGTCGCCAACGCACAGCGACCCAGCCGAATGACGTACTCGCGAAACCCACGATAGATGCCATGAACGCGAAACTCTGTACGAAAAACACTGTACGCGGCGTTCTGTTCTTGGTACAGTATGGTAGGCGAAAACGCTTACAGGGGAAGGGGATTCACGTCATGAGCATCGGTTCTTCGATACTGGATGGCGTCCCGATCGCGCAGCCTGGTCGTGGACCGGAAGTGCTCGCCGCGTTACAGGCCGCCGCGCAACTGTTGGACGAGGTTCCGGGCGCGGTGCACCAACTCGGCGAGGACCAGGAAGGCGAGTTGGTCTCGACGCTGTTGCGGTTGCACGGTCGGGCTGCCCAGGTAGCCACCGTTGTCACTGCGGACGCAGTAGACCGGGGTGCGGTGACAAAGTCCGATGCGGCCACCACGGCACAGTGGATGGCATCACACGCCAGGGACGGCGTTCCGGTGGAACCCAAGGCGATCCGGGTGATGGCGTCAGTGGCCGATGCGTGCCAGCACCGCAAGAACACCGTGATCGGCCAGGCATTGTTGAAGGGGTCGTGTTCGGTGGAGTCCGCGCGGACCGCGTTGCTCCAAGCGGACAAGGTCGGCCCGGTTATCCCGACGGCCGAGCGTGACGAGGTGCTGAGTTGGTTCCTACGGATCGACCCCTCGCTCGGGTGTGACGGGCTGACGAGGCTGACGCGGGCGATCATCGATCGGTTCGCCCCGGAGAAACTGTCCCAGGACGACGAGACGTTGGAAGGCACCGAATCCTTGTCCTGGTCCACCACTGCGACGGGGATGACCCGGTTGGTCGCGGAGTTGTCGCCGGCGAACGCCGCAATCCTCAAAGAAGCAATCAACGCCAAATCCGCACCCCGGCCCGCGAAACCTGCTGCCGCGACTGACAAAACCGACACGAGGGACGCAGCTGACGAGACCACTCCGGCCACCCGAGCTGACGGCGCCGTCGGGAATGGCGAAGCTGGCCGGAGCCACGGGTCGGGTGCGGCATTCGGCCTCAACCTCGACGACGACGTTGAGGCTGCCGAATCTTCCACCAGTTCTGAACCGGTGCGGGATGAGCGGTCGCCGGGTAAGCGTCGGGCGGATGCGTTGATGGACCTGGTCGGTGCTGGTGCCCGGGCAGCGACCGGGGACGGCACTCAGGCGAGTGCGGCGACCGTGTTGTTGACGATGGGGTTGCAGGAACTGTTGGCCGGCCACGGTGCGACCACCAGCACGGGTGATGTGCTGGATGCGGGTGCTGCTCGCCGATTCGCGTGCACCGCGGACCTGATCCCGGTTGTGTTGGGTGGGCCGAGTCAACCCCTGGATGTGGGGCGGCGAGAACGGTTGGCCACCAAAGCAATTCGGGTCGCAGTCATCCTGCGTGACGGCGGATGTTCTTTCCCTGGTTGTGATCGACCGCCGGGTTTCTGCGAGATCCACCACGTCACACCGTGGTGGGCCGGCGGCGAAACCTCCCTGACGGATTCCGCGATGCTGTGCGGCCGACATCATCAGACGGTGCACCGGCAGGGTTACACGGCTGAGGTACGACCCGACCGCGTCATCTGGGACCCGACACCCGGCCGGATGCCCGGCCACCAAACCGTAGCTGCCTGAGCATCAGCTGGGGTCGGCGTCAGCTCCATTGCCAGTCGATGCCGACGACACCGGGCTCGGCGTCCGGCACGACCACCTGCGCGCGGCGGTCCTGCGACAGGGTGATCTCCCGGCGCACCAGATCCGGAGAATGCGACGTCTTGCGCTGAAACTCCATCACCCGCACCGGCAACGCCGCTGGGTCGAAACGCACCTCGAGCGTGTGATGCGTGATCGGCCATTCATGGAAGCGGAAGTACTCGGTCGTCGCGTGGGTGGCCGCGTCGTGGACGTCATACCGAAGGACTGCGGACTCCCCCACACCCAGGCGCCGATCGAGGAGCAGCTCGGCGACGAGCACTCCTCTGTCGCGGTCGCGAACAACCCGGCCGACCCGACAGCCGCCGATCGCCGACGGCAGTACCTCGTCGATGTCGCCGTCCGACTCGGTCTGGTGCACGATCACCAGGCGATCCGCCGAACGCACCGCCTGCACGGCCTGGACCACGTGCTTCACCCGCAGGGCGCCGCTTGCCGACAACACGACTTCCTCGACCACTCCCGACGTGCGCAGTTGACCGTGCGCGGCGCCGTCGAGCCGTGCGAGCAACTGGGCCAGTGCGTCCGATTCATCGACAACAGCGAAAGGGCGACGTGGGCGAACGGCCGAAAGACGCGCCGGCTCAAGCCTTTCGACCAGCCACCCGGACGGGACACCCAGAACGTCCTCGAGCGCATCGAGTATGGCGACCGACCCATCGCGTGGCACGCGCGCGCCGCTCTGCCAGGTGCTGAGCGTGGCGATGCCGACGTCAAAACCTTTGTCCGCCAGGTGTGCCCGGAGCCGGGACAGCGACAAACCGCGTGCCCGGATTGCGGAGCGCAGCGCGTCGCTGAACTTCAGCCGGCCATCGTCACCACCGTTGCTACCCACCCACGTCACTGTAGGTAAACGTTCACACCTGGTGGTTCAAGGATTCGTCAAGAACGCGGCGCCTCCGGGCGACGGCGAACGCGCGCGTTCACGGCGCGGATCTCACACTCGCAGAGCGGTATTGCGGTGTCGGCAAGAGGCGCGCACGATCCAGCCCATCCACCACCTGCTCCCGGGCAGAAAACCTCAGGAGGTGCACTCAGATGCAGCGAACATCCAAAACCGGTCGTCTGACGGCCATCGCGATTGCAGCGGCCACCGCTGCGCTCGCCGTGGCCGGACCCGCGCAGGCAGCCGACACCCACGCAGCCAGCCCACACACGACGGTCGCCAATGCCGCTACGAGCCAACGCATTTCGCCGCGCTGGGCGGCCACACCCTCGAACTACTACCTCTACATCTACGGCCAGGCACAGGAACAGTCCAACTGGTGCTGGGCAGCCACCGGCAACAGCGTCGCGGCGTACTTCGGCTACGACTACTCGCAGAACCAGTTCTGCGACATGGCATTCGGGCAATCGACGGACACGACCTGCCCCAATACCCAGGCGAACCTCGGCAACGACCAGCAGGCGTTCTCCACCATCGGCATCAATCCCGGGAGCTACATCAGCGGGACGGTCAGCTACAGCACCGTGGTCAACCAGATCAGCAACAACGAGCCGATCATGACGCGGATCGGCTGGACCTCCGGCGGCGGCCACATGATGGTGCTCACCGGCTACGACACCAGCAACAACCAGGTGCAGTACTACGACCCGTGGCCCTCGGACTCGCGGTTCAACGTGTCGACATACAACTGGTATCGCTCCAACTCGCAGTTCACCTGGACCCACACGCTCTACGGGATCGGAGCCTGACATGACACGAACGCACTTCTCCCGCCGAATCGCATTGGGAGCGCTCACTATCGGCGCGGTGGCCGCCGTCGGCATTGCCGGCGCCCCGAGCGCGCTCGCCGCCGTTCATCAGGATTTGCCGCAGGTCTCGGCGCAGCAACAGCGCGCCGCTGTCTCCGCGGCGTCGACACCTGGCGCGCGTGCCCTGCTCACGACCGCGACACGGGATGCCGCAACCCGGCGCCACACCGCGATGCCGCACACCCCGGCCACGATCGGGACGCACGGCACGCCGGTCTACGCACTGTCCGCGAGCTTCGTGCGCGGACAGTCCGAAACCGTCGGGCAGCTCTGGTATGTCGCAACATCCGCCTCCACCGGAGCCGGCCCGATGACACTCTTCACCGCACCCGACAAGACCGGGGCCTGGCAGGCGGTGAACGTCGCCTCGGGCAACACCGAGGCACGGATGGCCGCGGCCGCGCACGGCGGTTCACTGCTGCTCGAACCGCAGGTCAACGCCTGGTATGCCGTGACGGCCGACCGGATCAAGCCGCTGAACTCTGCCGCGAAGAAGGTCGTCGGTCCGGCCGCGGTGTCGGTCGCGTCATACCAGCACATCGTGCAGAGCCGGTATGCCGACAAGCAATCGGGTAGCGCCTACGCAAAGCGTGGAACGGCAGGTGGTTTCAGCGCTTCAGCCACCACGCCGGGTGGGGCCACGCAGGGCGGCATGTCTGGTCACGGCATCGGCCTCGTGGCCGGTGGCGTGCTGGTAGCGGGTGCCGCGGGCCTCGGCCTCAAGCGCCGTCGTCGGGCCTGAGCGCACGTCGTGGTCCGGCGCGTCAGACGCGCCGGGCCTCGGCTGTGCTCTCGACCAGCGACTCCCAGCAGGACCAGGCGTTTTCGTCGCCGTCGTCGTGTGCCTGTGCGACCAGCAGTCGGCCGGTGCTGAGCAGATGCCGTCGCATCTCGGCGGCGGCACGCTCCTGGTCGCCCGCACTGATCGCGTCAACGATCGGCTCGTGCTCCGCGAGGATCTCGTGACGCGACCTGGATCGGCCCGCAGTCGATGCCCCGATCAACCGGGTCGTGTCGCGCAGGCCCGCGATCAGTCCGGTCAGCCGTCCGTTGCCGGCACGATCGAGGATCGCGGCATGCAGTTGCTCGTCAGCTGCATCGAATCCGGCCGCATCCGCCCTCGCGGCCGCCCGCATCTCGGCCAGGTGCCGGCGCAATTCTGCTGCGACAGCGGCGGATCCGGCATTCGCCGCCCGTGCCGCCGCGGCCGGCTCCAGAGCGATCCGCAGGGCGAAGATCTCCGCGATGTCCTGACCGGTGGGCCGCACCGGCCGAAAGCCGCGTTGGGGCACGAACTCGACGAGACCGGCCTCGGCGAGACGCAACAGCCCTTCGCGCACCGGGCTGCGCGACATCCCGAGTCGCTCCGCCATCTGCGGCACCGAGTGGAACCTGTCCCTGCCGATCGTGCCGTCGTGCAGCCAGCCGCGGATTCGCGCGGCTGCGTCGTCCGCCATCGTCATGGGTAACATGTTACCCATGCCGTTGACCTCCGCACTGCGCGCCGCCGGGCTCGAAGCACGCGATGACGACACCACCCGCGCGATCTACAGCTCGGACGCGTCCCTCTACCGCGTGCCGCCACTCGCGGTCGCGTTCCCGCGCTCCGCCGAGGAACTGGCAAGTGCGTATGCCGTGGCGCGCGAGGCCGGCGTTCCACTGACGACGCGTGGCGCGGGCACGTCCGTGGCGGGCAACGCGGTCGGCCCCGGACTGGTCGTCGACACCTCCCGCCACCTGAACCGGATCCTCGAGATCGACCCCGAAGCGCGCGCCGCGCGAGTGCAGCCGGGCGTCATACAGGAGCAGTTGCAGCGCACTGCCGCGCCATACGGGCTGCGCTTCGGGCCTGACCCGTCGACATCCACCCGGTGCACCATCGGCGGGATGATCGGCAACAACGCCTGCGGCTCGCGCAGTCTGGGTTACGGCCGGACGGTCGACAATGTGCTCGCACTGCGCGGATTCTTCGGCACGACAAGCGAATTCGCCGTCAGCAGCGGGTATGACGACCCGACACCCACCCAGGAAGCCACCGCACTGCGCGCTCTCGCACAGGGCGACCTCGCGCACATTCGGACGCAGTTCGGCCGGTTCGGCCGACAGGTGTCCGGCTATTCGCTGGAACACCTGCTGCCCGAGCGCGGCGCGGACGTCACCCGCTTCCTCGTCGGCTCCGAGGGCACGCTCGCAGTGGTCACCGAAGCGACCGTCCGGCTGGTTCCCGACCCGAAGCATCGCCGGATGATCGCACTCGGCTTCACCGACATCGTCGCTGCAGGCGTCGCGTCCCCCGCGGTGCTCGAACACAACCCGACCGCGTGCGAGGGGTTGGATGCTCGCCTCATCGACGTCTTGCGCAACCGGCGAGGCGATGCCGCCGTGCCGGAGCTGCCGCGCGGCGGCGCCTGGCTCTTCGTCGAGGTCAGCGGCGACGACCTCGCCGAGGTCGATGCCCGAGCAACCGCCGTCGCCGCGGATCCCGCTTTGGGCGCTGTAGATTCGCGGGTCGTTGGCTCTGCCGCCGAGACGGCAGCGCTGTGGCGGATCCGGGCCGACGGCGCAGGGTTGGCCGGCCGATCACCGGCTGGTGAGCCTGCCTGGCCGGGCTGGGAGGACGCGGCGGTGCCGCCGGACAAACTCGGCGACTACCTGCGCGACTTCGACGAGCTGGTCACGTCGCACGGCCTCACCAGCGCGCCGTTCGGGCACTTCGGCGACGGTTGCATGCACGTGCGGCTTGACCTACCGCTGCAACGCCCCGACGCGCGAAAGGTGTTGCGGTCCTTCATGACCGACGCCGCGGTGCTCGTCGGTCGGTATGGCGGCTCGCTCTCCGGGGAACACGGCGACGGGCGAGCACGCAGCGAGCTACTCCCGCACATGTATGACGCAACCTCCATCGCGCTCTTCGGCAAGGCAAAACAGATCTGCGATCCCGAAAACCTGCTCAGCCCAGGCATTCTCGTCAATCCCGCGCCGATCGATGCGGACCTGCGGTTCCCCACGCCGCGCGCCCCGGCGGTTCGAACGAAGCACGCGCGGTCTCGATACGGCTCGCCCTTGGGGGCTCGTCTACTCGACCACCTTGGGAACCCGCTCGCCCCGCGCGCACGCCCGTCGAGTGCCAAGACAAGCTGGTCGAGTAGGGCGAGGAACGAGCCCGTATCGAGACCCGCCAACGGCCTCGCGCTCTCCTGGGCAGCCGACGACGGCGACTTCAGCCAATCGGTGCACCGCTGCACCGGCGTCGGCAAGTGCCGCGCCGACAACACAGGCTCCGGCGGGGTCATGTGCCCGTCATACCTGGCGACGAAGGAGGAGAAGGACTCCACCCGCGGGCGGGCTCGCGCACTGCAGGAGATGATCAACGGCTCTGTCGTGCAATCGGATTGGCGTGCACCCGAAGTGCACGAGGCCCTCGACCTGTGCCTGTCCTGCAAGGGCTGCCTGTCCGACTGCCCCACTGGGGTCGACATGGCCTCGATGAAGTCCGAGGTGCTGCACCAGGCGTATGCCGGCCGGCGTCGCCCGATCTCGCACTACACGCTCGGCCGGTTGCCACAGTGGTTGCGGCTCGCCCGTCGCACCCCGCGGATCGCCAGACTGACAATGCGTTTCGGCGACAAGATCGGCTTCGGCAAGCGGCTGGCCGGCGTCGATGCACGCCGCTCGATCCCTGTCATCGCGAAGGCCTCGTTCGCGCAATGGGCGAGCAAGCACGACCTGCATCCCTATGCCTCGGGTGCTGTTGAGCAACCTGCCCTGCTGTGGGTGGACACCTTCACCGACCAGTTCACACCGGAGATCGGCGAGGCGATGGTCAGCGTGCTGCGCGACGCCGGCTATCAGCCGGTGCTGCCGCCCCGGTCGGTGTGCTGTGGCCTGACCTTGATCTCAACGGGTCAGTTGGATGCCGCGAAAAGCACTCTCAGCACACTGGTTTCGACACTGGCTCCGGCCGCCGCCGACGGTGTGCCGATCGTCGGTGTCGAGCCGTCCTGCACCGCGGTGCTGCGCCACGACCTACTGGAACTGTTGCCGGGCAACGAAGAAGCCACGCAGGTCGCACACGCCACCGTCACCCTGGCCGAGCTGTTGACGCGCACAGACGGCTGGCAGCCACCGAAGCTAGCGGGCACCCGGGTCATCGCCCAGCCGCACTGTCACCACCACGCGGTGATGTCGTGGACCGCCGACGCGGCACTACTGAAAGCGGCCGGCGCCGACGTCGTCCAGATCGGTGGATGCTGTGGCCTGGCAGGCAATTTCGGCGTCGAGCAAGGTCACTACGACGTGTCGGTCGCCGTCGCGGAGACCAACCTGCTGCCCGCGGTGCGCGATGCTCAGCCCGGTGACGTCATCCTCGCGGACGGCTTCTCCTGTCGCACGCAGCTGCAGGACCTGGCTGGCACTGACGCCATACACCTGGCGCAGTTGCTTGCCCGTTGACGGTCACATCCGCATGCCGCTGCCGCCCACCGCAAAGCCGTGCGGGCGCAACTGCACACCCGGGATAGCCGTGTTGAAGTCGATCTGGAAGCGGGGATCTTCAGTCAGCTCATGTGCGGTCCGGCCCCCGGGCCAGCCGGTAGCCGTCAAGCAGCCGCGGGTGGCTGGGGTCGGTGATGTCGAACATCGCCACGCCGCTGGCCCGGCCAGGACTCACGTAGGGAACGAAGAGGCGCGTGCCGTCGGCCGACAAGGCGCCATACGTACACAGTGTGTGACCGATGCTGGTCCACAGCATCCTCGGCGGTGGCATCATGCTGCTCGGGCCGTGGCAGCTGTTCACCGGCTCGACGCGGCGAATGATGCGCGGACACAAAGTGATTGGCCGCACGTATGCCGTCATCGTCGCGGCCAGCATGATCGCCGCCGCCATCTACGTGGTGCGCACGCCCTGGACCGACGTCTTCAGCGGACCAGTCTTCGCCGTCGGGCTCTGGGGATTCTGGGTCGGTGTCGTTGTCAGCCTGACGCTCGGCATCATGGCGATCCGGCTCGGCTGGTCGCTGGTCCTGGGCTTCGACCACTTTTCGGCGTCTGGACCATCGGCGCGACGATCGGTGCCCGCACGATCGATCGCCGCCCGGTCGTGCCGGGGATGCGCAAGGTCTGGGTCTCCGAGGGCGCGATGACCTCCTGCGGTCTCGCGGCATTCGCGGTGATCGACCGGGAGTTGCGGCGTGCGGCCAAGCTTCCGCCGCGCGGTTATGCCGAGAGTGCAGCGGAGCGCACTCTCGGCATCACCGGAACGGTATGGCGTGCCGGCGTCAGCCCCAGACCAGCGCCTTCGCCGGGTCCTCGAGAAGTGCCGCGATGTCGGCCAGGAAGCGCGAGCCCAGGTCGCCGTCGATCAACCGGTGGTCGAAGGACAGGCCGAGCTGCGTGACCTGACGCGGCACGATCTGGTCGACGCCGTGTTCGTCGGTCACAACCCAGGGCATCTTGCGGATCGCGCCGAAGCACAGGATCGCCGACTCGCCGGGGTTGATGATCGGGGTGCCGGTGTCGACGCCGAAGACTCCGACATTGGTGATGGTGATCGTGCCGCCGGACATGTCGGCAGGCTGCGTGCGACCTTCGCGCGCGGTCCCGACCAGCGCGCCGAGCGCCTCGCCGAGCTCACGCATTGACAGCCGGTCGGCATCCTTGATGTTCGGGACGACCAGGCCACGTGGCGTCGCGGCTGCGATGCCGAGGTTGACGTAGTGCTTGACGACAATCTCCTGTGCCGCCTCGTCCCAGGTCGCATTGACCTCCGGATTGCGTTTGATCGCAACGCAAAGGGCCTTGGCGAGCACCAGTAGCGGTGTCACCTTCAGGTCGCGGAAGTCGCGATCGCCCTTGAGCCGCTCGACCAGCTCCATGGTGCGCGTCATGTCGATCGTGATGAACTCGGTCACGTGCGGCGCGGTGAACGCCGACCCGACCATCGCCTGCGCGGTCATCTTGCGGACGCCCTTGACCGGGATGCGGGTCTCACGTGCGCCGTCGTATGGCGCCGCAGCCGCCGCCGGAGCCGCAGCCCCACCACCGGCAACGAAGGCCTCGACATCGGCTCGACTGATCACACCGTCGTCCCGAGTCGACTGCACCAGCGACAGGTCGATGCCGTTGTCCTTGGCGAACTTTCGCACCGGAGGCTTGGCGAGCACCTTCCCTTCGGAACGGCTTGGGGTGGCGCCAGCCTGACGCGATCGGGTCGGGGCCGGGGCGTCCTCGCGCGGGATCGGCGCGTTGGGCAGCGCGTCCGTCGCGACGTGCACGTGCAGGTCCGGAGCCGGCAGTGGCTCGTGGCTGCTCGGGCCGCGGTCGCCCTCGAACGCACGGCGAGCGCGGCGTTTGGTAGCGCCTTCGACGGCGCCATACCCGACCAGGTTCGCGACTCGCTCGCCCGAATCTTCTGCGGCGGCAGCGGGTTTGGAGTCGGGGGCGGTGGCTGGCGCATCGTCCTCGGCACCGGCGACCTCGATCGATACGATCGCCGCGCCGACCTCGACGGTGGCGCCCTCCGCGACGAGCAACTCGACGACGGTGCCCTCCCACGGGATCGGCAACTCCACCAGGGACTTGGCGGTCTCGATCTCGACGACGACGTCATTGACCTTGACCGTGTCGCCCGCCTTGATCTTCCAGGTGACGATGTCGGCCTCGACCAGACCCTCACCGGGGTCGGGCAGCTTGAACTGCTTCACGCCCATGTTTGCGATCTCCTTAGAAACTGAGCGCTTGGTCGACGCTGTCGAGGATCCGGTCCAAGTCGGGCAGGAAGTCCTCTTCGTAGCGGGACGGCGGGTAGGGGATGTTGTAGCCACCGACGCGTATCACCGGCGCCTCCAACGAGTAGAAGCATTCACGCTGAACCTGGGCTGCCAGCTCGGCACCCATGCCGAGGAAGGTCGACGCCTCGTGCACCACGACGCAACGCCCGGTCTTCTTGACCGACGTGAAGATCGTCTCGGTGTCCAACGGTGAAAGTGACCGCAGGTCAATGACTTCCAGCGACTTGCCCTCACCGTGAGCCGCGGCCGCGGCGTCGAGGCAGGTCTTGACCATCGGGCCGTAGGCCAGCACCGTCACGTCGTCACCCGGGCGAGCGACCCGCGCGCTGTGCAGCGGCAACGGCGCACCCGCGGCTTCGTCGAGCTCGACCTCGGCGCGCTCGTGGTAGCGACGCTTCGGTTCGTAGAACATCACCGGATCGTCGGAGGCGATCGCCTGCTGGATCATCCAGTAGGCGTCGGCCGGGTCGGCGCAGCTAACGGTGCGCAGGCCGGCGGTGTGGGCGAAGTAGGCCTCGTTGGACTCCGAGTGGTGCTCGACAGCACCGATGCCGCCGCCGAACGGCACGCGAATGACCATGGGCAGCTTCAGGTGGCCGAGCGACCGGGCGTGCATCTTGGAGACCTGGCTGATGATCTGGTCGAACGCCGGGTAGATGAATCCGTCGAACTGGATCTCCACCACGGGCCGGTAGCCGCGCAGCGCCAGACCGATCGCCGTGCCGACGATGCCCGCCTCGGCCAGCGGGGTGTCGATGACCCGGTCCTCACCGAAGTCCTTCTGCAGGCCCTCGGTGATCCGGAAGACGCCGCCGAGCTTGCCGACGTCCTCGCCCATGAGCACGACCTTCGGGTCGTCCTCCATCGCCTTGCGCATCCCGGCGTTCAATCCCTTGGCGAGAGACAGCTTTTGAGCAGTCATCAGTTGCTCCCCTCCGAGGCGAAGGACTCGTGGTAGGCCATGAACTCCGCCTTCTCGCGCTCCACCACGGGGTGCGGGTCGACATAGATGTCGTCGAACATCGCCGGTTTGGGCGGGTCCGGCATCTCCTGGCAGGCCTTCCGGATGCGAGCCGCGAGCTCGTCGGCCTCCTTGTCGACCGCGTCGAAGAACGCGTCGTCGGCGTGACCCTTGCTCGCCAGGAAGCCGCGCATCCGAGCGATGGGGTCCTTCTCCCGCCAGATGTCGACCTCGGCCGCGATGCGGTATTTGGTCGGGTCGTCCGACGTGGTGTGTGCGCCCATCCGGTAGGTGAACGCCTCGATCAGCGTAGGACCCTGGCCGGCGCGGGCGGCGTCCAGGGCGGCCTTCGTCACGGCATACACAGCAAGGACGTCGTTGCCGTCGACCCGCACGCCGGGGAAGCCGAAGCCACGTGCGCGCTGGTATGGCGGGATCCGGAACTGCTTGTAGTTGGGCTCGCTGATCGCCCACTGGTTGTTCTGCACGAAGAAGACCATCGGCGCGTTCGCGACACCCGCGAAGACCAGCGCCTCGTTGTAGTCACCCTGCGCGGTGCCGCCGTCGCCGGTGAACGCCATCACCGCGGTGTCCCGGTCGGCGTCGCCGGTGCCGACGGCGCCGTCGCGCTGGACACCCATCGCGTAACCGGTCGCGTGCAGCATCTGGTTGCCGATGACGATCGTGTAGAGGTGGAAGTTGTTCTCGTTGCTGTCCCAGCCGCCGTGGTTGACCCCACGAAAGAGGCCGAGCAGGTTCTCCGGCGGCACGCCCTTGCACCACGCGACTCCATGCTCGCGGTAACCCGGGAACGCGTAATCCTGCGGGCGCATCGCGCGACCGGCGCCAACCTGTGCGGCTTCCTGGCCGAGCAGCGAGGGCCACAGGCCGAGCTCGCCCTGCCGCTGCAACGCGTGACCTTCGGCGTCGATCCGGCGCACCAGCACCAGATCGCGGTACATCGAGCGGCCGTCCTCGGGAGTCATGTCTTCGACGATCTGCGCGTAGTCCGCGTTCGCCTCGCTCGTCGGCAGGCGGTTGCCGTCACCGTCGACGAACTGCACCATGTCGGGGCCGCCATCGGTGATGTCGTGCTCCATCGGACCTGTCACCACCGTCTCGTGATGTCTCACGGGGCCGGGCGTCACCGGCGCCGAATCCATTGCGTCGTCGGGCATGGGTTCTCCTTCTCGGGCGGCCGCGGGCTGGGTATGCCGCGACGTGTCATGCACCCGCGCCGGGGTCACCGGACTGGGCGCGCAGCGGCTGCGACATACGACTGGAAAAGGTGTCCGAGAGGTATGACGCGGCTCACATTGCCTTACGCCGGAAGGGTACCCGCGGAATCCGAGACCGACGAATCCGGAGCGCTACCCACGAGTAGCGAGGTCTCGATACGGGCTCGCCTAGCGGCTCGCCCTACTCGACCAGCTTTTGGCGACTTCGAGCAGGCGGTCGGTGGCCTCGACCTCGCCGATGCTGCACCGCACACCGTCGCCGGCGAACGGACGCACGACGACGCCCGCGGCCTCGGCCGCTGCCGCGAAGTCGAGGGTCTTGTCACCCAGCGGCAACCAGACGAAATTGGCCTGCGTGTCCGGGACGGGATAGCCGAGGTCGCGCAGCCCGATCAGCATCCGGTCACGCTCCGCGACGAGCGCCTGCACCCGCTCGTCGAGCTCGTCGTATGCCGCCAGACTGGCGATCGCGGCCTGCTGCGCGACGTGCGAGACGCCGAACGGCACGGCCGCCGTCCGCAGCGCCGACGCAACCTGCTCGTGCGCGATGCAGTAGCCGACACGTAGCCCGGCGAGACCGTAGGCCTTCGAAAACGTCCGCAGCACAGCGACATTCGGCCGCGAGCGCCATACGGCCAAGGCGTTGGCCGCGTCGGTGTCACGGTTGAACTCCAGGTAGGCCTCATCGAGCACCACCAGCACGTCGGACGGCACCCGGTCGAGGAACTCCTCGAGCTCGGCCGCCCGCACCGCCGGACCGGTCGGGTTGTTGGGGCTGCACACGATGACCAGCCGGGTGCAGTCGGTGATCGCGTCGGCCATCGCAGACAGGTCGTGTCGCGACTCGCCGTCCAACGGCACCTGTACGCCGGTCGCGCCGGACAGGCCCACGACGATCGGGTAGGCCTCGAAGGAGCGCCACGCGTAGACGACCTCGTCGCCGGCCTCGCAGGTAATCTGCAGCAGCGTGCCGAGCAGACCCACGCTGCCCGTGCCAGTGGCGACCTCATCGGCGTGCACGCCGAAATGCTTCGCGATCGCGTCGCGCAGCGCGACCGTGCCCATGTCGGGGTAGCGGTTCATCGTCAGCATCGCGTCCTGCACGACCTGGAGCACGGACGGCAGCGGCGGGTACGGGTTCTCGTTGCTACTGATCTTGTATGTCGTCCGACCCGGCTCTTCGGCCGCCGGTTTGCCGGCGACATAGCGGGGGATCGAGTCGAGCGTCGCGCGCAACCGGACGGTGCGCTCGGGTGTGGCCTCAGTCATGCGGGGTCCCCGCGAAGTATTCGGAGGAGCGAAGCGGGGGAGAAACTTAGTGGGGTGCTCATGGTCGCCACTGTATGCCGAGGCACGGGAGCGTTTCAGATCGCTCTCGTTCCGATGGCATGCCAAGGTGGGCACATGAAGAACTTCCTGATCAAGTCCGGTATCAACGCCGTTGCCCTGTGGATCGCGGCCATTGTCGTGCCCGGCATCACCTTGGCTCAGGGCGACAAGTCGACCGGCTCCAAGGTGTTGACCATCATCGTTGTTGCGATCATCTTCGGCCTGATCAACGCGGTCGTGAAGCCGATCGCGCACTTCTTCTCGTTCCCACTCATCGTGCTGACGCTCGGCCTGTTCACATTCGTCGTCAATGCGCTGATGCTGCAGATCCTGTCGTGGCTGTCGGACCCGCTGAACCTCGCGTTCCACGTCGACCACTTCTTCTGGGCGGCCATCCTCGGCGCGCTGGTCGTGTCGTTCGTCAGCATGCTGATCAACATGCTCTTGCCCGACAAGCTCGAACAGCACTGAGTCCCTTCATTGAGCGGCATACCAACGCATTGACCGGCGTACCAAATCGAGCAGATTCCGTACGCCGGTCAATGCGGAGGTATGCCGGTCAATCAGAAGTTGGGCGGGCGGCCGTCCTCCAGGTAGACCGGTCCTGACCCGGCGTCGAGTGCGGCGACCGCTTGCTGCGCGACGCGCACGGTGTATTCGGCCGCGTGCTCGGCGAGTTCCGTGTCATCACACCAGTGCACGGCACGGATCTCCCGCGGCTCCAGCTGTATGGCGTTCAGCTGCTCCGCCGGCACCGACACGTCGAAGACGAACAGCGTCGCGTCGTCCCAGCCCCTCCAGGCGGGCAACCAGCTGACCGCGGCGAGCGACCGGACCTTCGCGGTGACGCCCAACTCCTCCCGCAGCTCGCGGACGACCGCTGCCGCCGGCGATTCGAGCGGATCGACAACTCCGCCGGGCAGATCCCAAGGCTTCTTGTAGACCAGCTCGCAAACCAGCAGCCGGCCCAGTTCGTCCCGGACCAGGGCCTGCGCGATGGTGCGCTTGGTGGGCAGCGAGCTGTTCAACCAGGCCGTGAAGGCGTCTCGGCTGCCCGGGGCCGGATCGCCCGCGAGACGGCCGAGCAGCACCGCGTCGACGCCCTCCCGGAATTCACGCAGCACCCCTTCGGTGCGCAGCCCGGCCAGCGCCGCCGAACGCAGCGCCGGACGGTTGGTGCGGGCGACATACGCCTCGACGCGTCGTAGCCCGAGGTCGGTGAAGCCGTGCTCCACCACCGCTCGCAGCGCACCCGCCGCCAGGCCGCGACCGCGCGACTCCGGGCGCAGCTGCCAGGCGAGTTGCCCTGCGCCGTCACGGTGTTCGGGCAGCCGGAGCGCGACCAGGCCGGCGCGCTCGGCCCCGTCGTCGACCGCAAAAACGTGCACACCGTCGTCGCGCACCCAGGCCGGCACATCGCGTTCCAGCTGGGGCGGCGCGTCGGACATGAGGCGGCGCAACTCACGGCCGTCGCCGAGGATCGGTGCGTGGTGCGGCGCCTGCGTCATACCGGCCAGCCTTCCAGATCTTCCAAAACGCGTTGTGCCCCCATCCGCCGAATGGCGAGTGGGGGCACAACGTGGAGTGCTGGTGCGGCGCGCGATCAGCCCGTGACCGGAAGGGTCGTGGTGGTCGGTGTCGGCGTCGGCGGCTCCGTGGTGGGAGGCGGCGTCGTCGGCGCGGTGGTCGGCGGGTTGGTCGTCGTCGAGCTCGGCGGGTTCGTGCCCGTGGAAGTCGGCGGGTTCGTCGTCGACGTGGAAGTCGGCGGCGCGGTGGTCGGCGGAGTGGTCGTCGGCGGAGTGCTCGTCGGCGGAGTGCTCGTCGGAGCCGCCGCGCAGTCCGCGCCGGCCAGCGCGACGTGGGTGCCATCGAGGCCCGGCGCGAAGTTGATGTACGCCCCGGCAGTGTGGCCCGCAACCTTCGTCGAGGCGAAGGTCACGGTGCCCTGGGCGTTCTTCAGACCGGTGAATGTCGCCAGCGGGACGGAGCCGCCGGTGTGGACGCCGGTAGCACCGCCGCCGGCCACCAGGACGCTCGGCTTGCCGGCCACACAGGTGGTCTTGACCGTGACGGTCGCACCGCCGGCAGCAAGCTTGAACGTGCCCGATCCCGCGCTGGCGGTGCCGGAGAACTCGTAGCCGTAGGGATCGGCGTAGGCGCCGGTGGTCCAGCCCGACGCCTGGCCGCTCGTCCCGTCCGCCCAGGCCACGCCGTAGAACGTGTCGCCGGCAGCCGCCGAACTGGCCGTGCCTGTTGCAATCAGCCCCGAAGCAGCAGCGACACCTGCTACCAGTGAAGCCCCGAACAACGCAGTGTTGCGTTTCATGGTCTTGCTCCCCTTCAATTCATCTATTCGAAAAGTACGTTGCCCGGTGGTGCGGGCCAGTGCCGGGCACCTGCCCGCACCACCGGATCGAAGTCAGATCGTCGTCGCGAACGTCACTTACCGAAGGACGTCAGGAAGCTACCGCTGGGCTCGCCCAGACCGGTCACGTTGTCCCAGCCGGTCGTCACCCGCAGCGAGTCGGACGGCTGCGCCAGACCCTCGAGCACGAAGTGTCCGTTCTTGGTCTGCCCGAACACCATGCCGTACTTGCCGGCCGTGGCCGCCTTGACGTCGGTGATGTTCGTGGTGCCCTTCAGCTTGTAGAAGTAGGGCGCTGCGTTACCGACCTTGCGACCGGTCAGTGCCTTGGACGACGCGACCAGAGCGGCAACAAGCGGCGAGGACTGGCTGGTGCCGCCACTTGTCGTGACGTGACTGCCGTCGAAGGTCAGCCCGAGACCGGTCGCCGGGTCGGCGATCGCGCTCACGTCCGGGATGGTCCGCTTGGTGGTCGAACCGGTGACGACGCCCTTCTGCCAAGCCGGCTGGGAGTAGTCACTGCTCACACCGCCACCAGCGCCGACCGAGTTGCCGAAGAACGGGTAGCGGGTGATGCCACTCGTGCTGGACGCGGAGGGCTGATCCCACAGGCTGGTCGACCAGCCCACGGTGAACTGCCGAGCGCCCGCCGAGTTCAGCGCAGCGGCGGTGCCGCCCACCGCGGTGAAGAACGGCGAGGTGGCCGGGTAGCTGGGCTCCTCGGCCCGCTGGGAGCGGTGCCGCCCTCCTTGATGCTGCCGTCGCCCATGTCACCACTGCTGGCAAAGAGGCTGATGCCGGTCACCGACGCGCGCGCGGCGGTGCGGTCGAACTGCTGCTTGAAGCTCTTGCTCTGGCCGGACTCGTCGCCGCCCCAGGACATCGAGATGGTGCTCACCGTGTGCTGGGTGACTGCCTTGTTGAAGATGCTCAACAGTGCGGAGTCGGTCGAGTCGGAGGCGCCGTAGTAGGTGATCGTCGACTTCGGGGACATGTAGTGCGACGTCTGGACGTCCATGTCCTGCTCGCCGTAGTCCGGGTTGAGGCAGGCGCTGCCCTTGGCTTTGCTCTCCGGGGCCGACTGGTTGTTGTAGGTGCCGAGCAGCGGGTACTTGTAGTAGCCGGAGATCGCGTTGGCCTTGGACTTCGCGGCCGCGTCGGAGCACCACAGCAGGATGCCGATATTGGACTTGGCGGTCGACGCCTTACCGGCGTTGTAGAGCTTCACGGCCTGCTGCGGGCTGTAACCGCACAACATGTTCGAGGTGCTGGGGAACTTCAAAGCGCTGACTGCGACGTGCTGGCCCCAGTAGTTGGAGCACTCGTTCGAGGTCGCCGCAGCTGTCGCCTTGGCACCCGGCATCGCACGGGAGTTGGAGAACGGCGAGTTCGTGTGCTGCGTGGAACGCGGGGCCGACGTCAACGAACGCTGCGGACCGAAGGTGTCGATCGGACCGGTGTGGCGCGAGCTGACGGTGGTCAGGCCGGCGACGTTGAGGACGCCGAGCGACTTCGGCAGCTGCGGGTCGATGTTAGGCGCAAGGCCGGTGTTCGATCCGAGTGCGACACGCTCCATCTTCAGCGAGAACGCCTTGTTGACCGTGCGGACCGGCGCGGCCACCGTCACGACACCGCTGGCGGCGTCCTTGGATGTGACCTTCAGGCCCTGACCCTTCGCCCAGTCCGAGACCTTCTTCAGCGAGGACGGCGATGCACCGAACAGACTCTTGTACTGAGCAGGCGAGATCACGGTGCCCTTGGCGAGCAAGGAGTCGAGCAACGCCTGGTTGCGCAGCGGCACGGCGATCGACAGATCGACGTTGGCGCTGCTGTTTGCGACACCCAGGGTGCGCAGGTTCGAGTGGTCCGGCAAGGCGGTGCGACCAGAGTTGGTCAACCGCACCTTGTCGTTGCCCTGGCCGGCGGCGTGCGCCATACCGGCACCTGCCCCTGCCATTGCAATTGCCGTGGTCAACGCGACGGCACCCGCCGCGACATGACGACGCTTCATCAATTTCCTCCCGTTTGAATTTTGGTCCTGTTTCCGAGGCCTGAGGGGACTGTCGGACCGGAGCTCGAGGTGTGGCGCGGGTAACACAGTACCCAAGAACACCTTCTAGGGAACTTACTCACCAGTATCCAGAATGTGACGGCTCTCACGACCCGGTGAATTCAGGCCGTGATGTCGACCGGCGTACCTGTCGGCAACTTCGCGAACATCTTCAGCGCCGCGGCCGGGACCCGGATGCAGCCGTGTGAGACCTTGCCCTCGCGGCCCTGTTTCGTCGGCCAGCCGTGCACGGCGACGGTGCCCGGCCCGCCGCCATACGAGTCAAGAGTGTCGGAGTGTGCCCCGAGGGCGTAGATCACCGGCGAGAACGATTGGTTCGGGTCTACGAACCCGCTCAACAAGAAGGTCTGGCCGACCGGCGTCGGCGTCGTGGCCTTGCCCTGGCCGACGTCCCAGGTCCCGCGGGACTTGCCGTCATACGTGATCGTGAGCGTGCCCTTGGACAAGGAAACCTGCACCGCCCATTTGGTCTTCGCGCGGTTCAGGCCGGCTTCCGGGATCCAGACGGTGGCGCCGTTGGGGCGGGCCGGCAGGCGCACCTGCGCCCAGCCGCGCTCGGTACGCAGCACCGGCAACCAGGTCGTGCTGCCAATCTGCGACTTCGGGATCATGGTGACCGGGTCTGCCCCCGGCTTGGCGAAGCCCGGCATCGCCTTGTCGACTCGTATGGCAAGACCCCCGCTGGCACTCGTCAGATCGATCGGCGCCTTGGGCACCTTGCCCTCGGTCTCGGCCACCGGCAACGTGTCGAGCACCGACTGCGGCACGTTCGGGACGGGTATGTCGGGGAGGCGCGACGTGGCGTGCGGCGCGGCCGAGCTGGTCGTCGCAGCAGCCACCGGCGGCTTGTCGTCGCCACCGCCGAACACCTTCACGCCGATGAAGACCACGAGGGCGACCACCAGGAAGCCGACGACGACCCCCGCCACCGACGTCCCCACCTGACGCATTGATTTGCTCGCACCGACGCGGTGTTTGCCTGGTTCGGTCACAACCTGTGCTTTCTATCGAGCAGCGAGAGCGGTGCAGAGTTGACTTCCGGCATTCTGCATCGGTTCCGCGCGAATCGCCGAATCAGTGTTGTGGTCACCATCGGTTGTCCAAATACTGATCGATTGGTCAGTAATTCATCGAGAAGTCTCCCGCGACAGCTTTCACGGTGGCAGGCTGGCCGCATGGAAGGAACGGATCACGTGCTGACCATGTGGCGCGAGGACCGCGCATCGGCCGCTCAGGAGATCGAGTTGGTCGATGTCGGCGTGTATGACGACGGGCGCGGCCACGCCCGCACCCGCATGCAGTTGCGCGAGCACCAGGTCAACGGACACGACATCGCCCACGGCGGGCACATCTTCCTGCTGGCCGACTCGACGTTCGCCCTCGCGTGCAACGCGAGCGGGCACACGACGGTCGCCTCCGGTGGGGAGATCTCGTTCGTGACGGTCGGCCGGCTCGGCGACGTGCTGGTCGCGGAGGCGAGCGAGCGGGTGACCTACGGCCGGTCGGGCATCACCGACGTGACGGTCAGCCGCGAGTCCGACGGCGCAGTGATCGCAGAGTTTCGTGGCAGATCGAGGAGGCTTCGTTGATGACTGGGGCAGAGTTGGACGCCGCCGAGAAGTGGTCGGTGGACGAGTTGCGAGCGCACCAGCTACAGCGCCTGCAGGAGACGGTCGCGGCGGCATACAAGAACGTCCCGCATTACCGGAATGCGTTGGATTCCAGTGGAGTTCACCCCGGCGACATCAGAGATTTGGCAGATGTGCGGCTGCTGCCCTTCACCGGCAAGGCTGACCTGCGAGACAACTACCCCTTCGGCATGTTCGCGGTGCCGCGGTCGCAGGTCGTGCGGGTGCACGCTTCGAGCGGCACCACCGGTTTGCCGACTGTGGTCGGCTACACCCAGCAGGACATCGACACCTGGGCCGACCTCGTGGCCAGGTCACTGCGCGCCGCAGGGGTGCGACCGGGCGACGTCTGCCACGTCGCTTACGGCTACGGCCTTTTCACCGGCGGGCTCGGTGCCCACTACGGAGCCGAGCGGCTGGGCTGCACCGTCATACCGATGTCCGGCGGGCAGACCGCGAAGCAGGTGCAACTACTGCGTGACTTCGGCGCCCGCGCCATCATGGTGACGCCGTCATATTTCCTGTCGATCCTCGACGAGATGACCACGCAAGGCATCGACCCGCGCGAACTGCCTCTGCAGGTAGGCGTTTTCGGCGCCGAGCCATGGACCGACGCGATGCGGTCCGAGATCGAGCAACGTGCCGGCATCGATGCGGTCGACATCTACGGGCTCTCCGAGGTGATGGGTCCGGGCGTCGCGATGGAGTGCGCGGCGACCAAGGATGGCCCGACGATCTGGGAGGACCACTTCCTGCCGGAGATCGTCGACCCGGTCACCGGTGAGCCGGTCGCCGACGGCGAGGAGGGCGAGCTCGTCTTCACCGCGCTCACCAAGCAAGCGATGCCGGTTTTGCGCTACCGCACCCGCGATCTGACGCGGTTGCTGCCCGGCACCGCGCGGCCGGCATTCCGGCGGATGGCCAAGATCACCGGCCGGAGCGACGATCTGATGATCATCCGCGGCGTCAACGTCTTCCCCACCCAGATCGAGGAGCTGGCGCTCGGGTATGACGGGCTCTCGCCATACTTCCAGTGTGTGCTGACCCGGCCCGGACGACTTGACGAGCTGACCGTGAATGTCGAAGCAGCAGAAGGTTTTACGAGTGACCAGTGGGCACAGGTCGAAGCTGACCTGGCTCGCGACATCAAGGACCGGATCGGCACCTCTGCCAAGGTCACGGTCCTCCCGGTCGGTGGCATCGAGCGCTCTGTCGGCAAGGCCCGCCGGATCGTGGACAACCGCCCGCAGTAGCGACACTGGCGGATCGAGTAGGCACGAGGCACGAGGGCCGTATCGAGACCCGGGACCTCGAGACGCTCCCCCGCTTCGCTCCTCCGCTCCTCGGCCGCCTCAGAGGGGGCGGATGCGTTCCAGTTGGTCCAGGAAGTGATCGACGGCGGCGGCGTCATACCCACCGCGGCCAGCACGGGCCATGTGGAACTGCGCGGACTTGATGTCCGGCAGCGACTCGCCGTTGCCCATGGCGCGCAGCACGTTGTCCAGGAAATCGTCGACCTGATCCGTCTCGTATGCCGAGCCGAAACGCGTTGACTGGAAGGTGATCTCGCGCACCCACACCTGTTGCTGCCGCGACCAGTTGAGTCGGCCGTTCTCTGGCGCGGTGGCCTCGGCGCTGTCGACGTCATTGACCTCGTGCCGGATGTTGAGCTGGCGTTGCCACTCGGCGATGTTGTCGAAGAGCGCCGTGACGGACTCGGGCGAGTAGCCCTCCCGAAAACGCGCGCTGCGCAGGCCCACGGTGCCGATCGCCGGCACGGGTTGCTGCGCCCGCATCAACGACACGACACGATCGAGCTGACGTTGTACGTCGGCCATGACGTATCCGCCCCGAGGCTGAGTGGTCAGCATCGGTTTCTCAACACGGGCAATATGATCGGCTGTCCACAGGGTCCTCACCACGGGCTCCATCCTTGCACCGTAGCCTGAGTCATCATGCGAGTACTTGTCTCCGGCGGTGCCGGCTACATCGGATCCCACACAGTCCTGGCCCTGCTCGAAAACGGCCACGACGTCGTCATCGTCGACGACTTCGCCAACAGCAAGCCGACGGTGCTCGGTCGGCTGGAAGCGTTGTCGGGCAAGACCATCCCGTTACACGCCTTCGACCTGACCGACGCGGACAAGACCGAGCACCTCTTCAGCCAGGAGCATTTCGACGCGGTCGTCCACTTCGCGGGTCTCAAGGCGGTCGGCGAAAGCGTCACCAAACCGCTGGACTACTACCGCAACAACCTCGACAGCACGTTCTCGCTGTTGCGCGCGATGACCCGGCATGGTGTGGACAAGCTGGTCTTCTCGTCGTCCGCGACGGTGTATGGCGACAACGCCCCCGTGCCCTATCACGAGGATTACGAACCGCTTTCGGCCTCCTCGCCATACGGACGCACGAAGGTGATGATCGAGCGCGTGCTGACCGACGTCGCCTCGATCACCGATGGTTTCCGTGTCGCGTTGCTGCGCTACTTCAACCCGGTCGGCGCGCACCCGTCAGGCCAAATCGGCGAGGATCCGCAGGGTATCCCCAACAATCTGATGCCGTTCATCGCCCAGGTCGCGGTCGGCCGGCGGGACAAGCTGACCGTATTCGGAGACGACTACCCGACCAAGGACGGCACCTGCGAGCGCGACTACATCCACGTGATGGACCTCGCCGCCGGGCACGTCGCGGCGCTGGAGCACCTGCCGACGATGGGCGCGCCGGTCCGAGCCTTCAATCTCGGCACGGGACAAGGCACTTCGGTGTTGGAGCTGCTGCACGCCTTCGAGCGGGCGGTCGGGCACGAGTTGCCCCACGAAGTCGGCGCACGGCGCGCGGGTGACCTGCCGGCATACTGGGGCGACCCGACCCGCGCACACACCGAACTCGACTGGCACGCCACGCTTTCCATCGACGACATGTGTGCCGACACCTGGCGCTGGCAGTCGCAGAACCCGAGCGGGTTCCCGGAGGGCAAGTAGAGGTCTCGATACGGGCTCGTTCCTCGCCCTACTCGACCACCTTGGGGGACGGGCTCGTTCCTCGCCCTCCTCGACGACCTTGGGGTGCGGCGGTCAGTGGTGGGCCAGGTGCTGATGCGCCTCGAGGTACCGCTCGCACTGACCGTGCGTGCCGGGCCCGAAGGCGACTCGCCAGTCCAGTGGGATGCGGTTGGTGCACGACCAGATGATGAGTCGGCCGACACGACCTTCCACGACGAAATAGAGCTCTGTGCTGGACGCCTTCTGGTGTGCGTCCGGGTTGCCGGACATGGCATTCCCTCCCAGTCCTTCCAAGCCCCCGAGCATCATGCTCGTGAGACCAGTGTGACGCAGGAGACCGCCATACCGCTGCATATTTCTGGACACTTTCGCAACTGGTCGGAACCACACCGCGCATTCGTCGCGTCCACCAACCGACAATCAACGAAGGAGTTCAGTCATGCGCCGTCGCGTTCCGCACCTCGTCACTGTGAGTGCCCTTGCCACCGTGATCGCTGCTGGCGGTGGTGCACTGGCCGTAACTCCAGCTAGTGCCGCAACCACGACCAGCAGCTTGTCGCCGACGCACGCGAACCTCGACAAATACACGTCGCAGCAGCTGACGTGGAGCGTCAGCCTGTGCCCGCAAGAGGTCCGCGAGCTCGGCAAGGCAGCGAAGCGTTCGGAGTGTGCACGCGTCACCGCTCCGAAGGACTACTCGCACCCGGGCAAGGGGGACATCAAACTGATGGTCACCCGGACCGCGTCCGAGCAGTCCGGCACGTCCGAGCGCGTCGTCTTCACCAACCCTGGCGGGCCGGGTGGGCCGGCCGCACGCTTCTCCGTCGTCGTCGCCGCGCTCTCCCCGCTCGGTCGCACCGAGGCCGTTGTCGGCGTCGACCCGCGCGGCACCGGGGAGAGCACCCCGGTCAGTTGCGATCCGCCGCAGACGAAGGTCCGCGACAGCCACCAGCTGACCGACGCGAATGTGACGGCTCTCCAGACGGCGGTCAAGGCATCCGTCGACAAGTGCGTCGCGCAGCACGGCGACTACCTGCCCTACATCAACACCGACAACACTGCCCGGGACCAGGACCTTGTTCGCCAGCTGCTCGGCGTGAAAACCATTGACTACTATGGCGTCTCGGCCGGCACCTGGCTTGGCGCGCATTATGCGACGCTCTTCCCGGAGCACGTCGGGCGCTTCGTGCTCGACAGCAACACCGCCTTCACCAAGGACTTCCAGGCCAGCTTCGGCTACCAGCCGATGGGCTTCCAGCGGCGCTTCTCGACACAGTTCGAGCCGTGGGCCGCCCGGCACAACGACACCTACGACATCGGCTCGACCGCCGCCGAGGTGGAGGCCACCCACACCCGGGTGCGCAAGGCCGCCGCCGAGGGCAAGCTCGGCTTCTTCTCCGCCAACGTCGTCGACAACGTGCTGACACAGCAGATGTACTCCAACAAGGGCTTGGAGACCGCGGCGAAATTCCTCGGCTACCTCGATGACGCCCGGGACGGGAACAAGATCGCGCTCTACCAGGCGTTCGCGCTGCTCAGCTCGGGCTCGGACAGCTACACCGACAACCGGGAAAGCACGACGTTCATGGCCACCACGTGCAACGACACGTCGTGGAACAAGAACCAGAGCTACTACGTCGGGCGGGCGCGAAGCCTCGGCCCGAAATATCCCCTGCTGGGTTATGGGCAGGTCGTCAACCAGTGCGCGTACTGGCCCTACCAGGCGACCAACAGCAAGGTCGACCTCTCCAACTCGCCGAAGATCCTCATGGTCGACACCACCCTCGACCCGGCAACGCCCTACGAAGGTGCTGCCGCCGCGCACGAGGCATCACCCAACACCGTGCTTCTGACGGTCAACAACCAGGGCAACCACGGTGCCGTCCTCGGCAGCAAGAACACCTGCGTCACCGATGCGGCATACGGATTCCTGATGAATGGCGCACTGATCAAACAGGATTCGGTCTGCCAGGGTGTCCCTCTGCCCGGTGATGACAAGGTCTATCCGACCGGCAAGCAGGTCGCCGGCCCGAAGCCGAGCCTGGGCGACTCGCAGAAGACGACCCCGAAGCACAAGGCGGATGACCTCGGCGACATCCTGCTGAACCTGCTGGAAAAGCTGGTCGGCGACATCTTCGGCGGACCGCATTCGTAACGCGGGTCGAGTGCCGTGAGGTACGAGCGGCGTATCGAGACCGAGTCCAGTTCGGTCTCGATACGCTCCTTCGTCGCTACTCGACCAGCTTGACGGTCTTACATCTGGTCGGGGGACTCGATGCCGAGCAGGCTAAGTCCCTTGACCAGGACCTTGCGGGTCAGGGAGCACAGGGCCAGGCGGCTGTCGCGGACCGCGGCGTCCTCGGCCTTCAGCACCGGGCAGTGCTCGTAGAACGCCGTGAACGTCGTCGCCAGGTCATAGAGGTATGACGCAAGCCGGTGCGGCTCGAGGGACTCGCCGACCTCGGCGACGACTCCACCGAAGTCCAACAACCGCAACGCAAGTGCGCGTTCGGCAGGCTCCGCCAGAACGACCTGTCCGGCGAACTCGACCCCATCCGCACGGGACAGGATCGAGCGGATACGCGCGGTTGCGTATTGCAGGTAGGGCCCGGTGTTGCCCTGCAACGCGAGCATCCGGTCCAGGTCGAACGTGTAGCCCGAGTCATGCGACACCGACAGGTCGGCGTATTTGATCGAACCGATCCCGACCTGGTGGGCGATCGTCGCGCGCTCCTCGTCGGACAAGTCCGGGCGCGACTCCGCGACGACCTGCGCGGCGCGTTCCAACGCCGAATCCACCAGGAATTGCAACGAGATCAGGTCGCCGGACCGAGTGCGCAAGATCTTGCCGTCGGGGCCGACGACGTTGCCGATCTGCACGTGGATCGGCTCGGTGCCCTTGATCCAGCCGGCCTTGTCAGCGGCCGACCAGACCATCCGGAAGTGCAGGTTCTGCGGCGCGCCCACGACATACAGCGCCCGGTCGGCGTGCAGGTCGAGTGACCGGTGCCGGATGGTCGCCAGATCCGTTGTCGCATAGCCATATCCGCCGTCCGATTTGCGGATGATGAGCGGCACCGGCTTGTCGTCGCGTCCGATGAACTCGTCCTGGAAGACACACAGCGCGCCATCGCTCATGACCGCAATGCCCTTGGCCTCCAACGTGTCGCAGATCTCGGCGAGCTCGTCGTTGTATGACGACTCCCCGGATGTCGTCGTCCGTGAGCAACACGCCGAGCTCGCGATAGACCTTGTTGAGGTAGACCTTCGACAGCTCCATGATCTCGTGCCACAACCGCAGGCTCTCGGCGTCGCCTCCCTGCAGCGTCGCGACCCGCTTGCGAGCGCGGATCGCAAAGTCTCCCCCGCCGCCATTGTCCGACGCGTCGAACTTGGCGCGCGCGGCACGGTAGAACGTGTTGGGGTCGCTCTCCAGCAGTTTCGCGTTGTCGCTGTCCTCGCCGACCTCGAGCAGGTGCTCGATCAGCATGCCGAACGCAGTGCCCCAGTCGCCCAGGTGATTCTGCCGGATGACGTCATGTCCGAGCGCCTCCAGGGTGCGCACCAGCGAGTCGCCGACGACCGCGCTGCGCAGGTGGGCGACGTGCATCTCCTTGGCTGCGTTGACCGAGGAGTAGTCGATCACGACGATCTCGTGCTCCGGCAGCGGTATGGCGAGCCGGTCGTCCGCCAGCTGGTGATCGGCGGCCGACGCGATCCAGTCGTTGCGCAGCGTCAGGTTGAGGAAACCGGGGCCGGCAATCTCGACCTTCGCGATCAAGCCTTCGTCGGCACCGATCTGGTCGGCGATGGCCTGCGCGATCTCCCGCGGCGGCTTGCCCAAGCGCTTGGCGAGTGCCATCGCGGCGTTGGCCTGGAAGTCGGCGTCGGTCTGCCGCTTGTTGGCCGGGCGGATCACCGGGTCCGCCTCTCGCCATTCCGGTCCGAAGGCCTCGGAGAGGGCCTGCTGGACGCGGGTGGTGAGCGCAAGACGGGGATCGGTCATGTCGCTTAGATTAAGGCGTGGCGCCAGCGCCGGACGAATCGATATCGGTGTTGTGCGGCGACTCGGCACCCGCTATTACCCTGGGATCATGCGGCCCGTCACACGCATCACCGTCTGCGCGCTCACCATCGCCCTCAGCCCGGCCATGGTTGCGTGCGGCTCGACCCACGTCGTCAGCGTGACCAATCCCTCGTCGTCGAGCGCAGGCGTGGACCCGAACGCACCGGTCCCGGGTGCCAAGACCTTGGCCGACGACGCCCGCGCGGCATACCGCTCGGCGAAGTCGGCGCACGTCCACGCGACGATCGACCAGGACGGCGCCACGCAGACCATCGACATCCGCGGCACCATGGACGGCACCAACCAGGAGCTGTCCGTCAAGGACCCGAGCAGCGGCGACGCGACCCTGCGCACGGTGGACGACAAGTACTACATCAAGGGCAACCAGGACTTCTGGGAGTCGGCGACCAAGTCGAGCACGACCACCGCAGCACTGCTCGCTGACAAGTGGGTGCTTGCACCGCACCGCATGGGGTCGAGCAGCAGCGTCAGCAAGTTGACGATCCGCGCCCTGCTGGACGGGATGCTCGGCGACACCGCCCTGTCCGACAGCGAGCTGGCCGGCATGAAGACCAGCCGCGCCTCGGAGAACGGCACCGCCTTGTTCGTCGCAACGGGTGACGACTCGAATCACGACGTCAACACCTTCAAAGTGCTCGCCGACGACGGGAGCAATGTCGCCGAAGTCTCGGGCAAGTCCGACGACGGCTCCGACGGCACGGCGAAATTCGACGGCTGGAACACCCAGAGCCACGTCGACGTCCCCAAGGGTTACGTCACGTTCCCCGACTCGCCCTCTGCCCCAACGGGCACCAGCGCGCCCGGCCGCGACACCTGATCGGGTCGTAGCCCGCGGTTCGCGGAGTGTTCAATCAGTGTCTGCTCACGGTGTGTTCGTGATCCCTAGGTTCGGTATGCAACCGACCGAAGAGATGGGTTCATGTCCACACCTCTCGCGATCCGAATTCGCGCAGTCCGCAAGCACTTTGGCGACATCATCGCTCTCGACGACGTCGACCTCGACATCCCGACCGGTCAGATCCACGGCCTCGTCGGCCCGAACGGCGCAGGCAAGACAACGCTTCTCGGAATGCTGCTCGGCCTCACCGCACCCACTGCCGGCGAAGGCCAGATCCTCGACCACCAACTGGCGCGCACTCGGGCGGTCCCAGCCGGAGTCGCCGGCTTCCTGGACGGCCCTGGTCTCTATCCGACGCTGACCGCACGGCAGAACCTCACCTCCTCACTCGCGCTCTCAGGTGTCCGGAGCAACGACGACACCGTGGACGAGATGCTGGAGACCGTCGGACTGAGTAACGTTGCGCACGAACGGGTTCGGGGCTTCTCACTCGGCATGCGGCAACGCCTCGGCCTGGCAGCCGCCGTGCTCACGAAGCCACGCCTGCTCGTCCTCGACGAGCCGGCGAACGGTCTCGACCCGGCCGGTAAGCGGCAGGTCCACGACGTGCTCACCGATCTCGCCGCCCGTGGCACCACCGTCGTTCTCTCCAGTCACCGGATGGATGACGTCGAAGCGCTGTGCGACGAGGTCACGATCCTGATGTCCGGCCGAGTGGCGTTCACCGGCCCGCTGGCCAAGCTTGCCGCCGAAAACGACTCTCTCGACTACCGACTCGTCACGTCGGACCCCGCGAGCGCCCGGCGGATCGCCGCGGCGACACACGGCATACATCTTCGTGGCGCCGATGAGGGTATGGCGGCAGACCCCGCGCCGACCCGGCCACTCCTGCTCGCCGCGGCCACGCCGGCCCTGGACGAGCTGGTCTCCCGCCTGGCCCGTGGCGGCGTCGCGGTGCGCGAGCTCACGCCCGTTCTCTCGCCGCTCGAAGCCGCTTTCCTCACCTTGACAGACAGCTAGGAACTCACCCGATGACCGGGATCTCGATACGCTCCTCCGTCGCTACTCGATCACCTTCGGGTGGGGAGCCCGGCGCTACTCGTTCACCTTCGGGTGGGGAGCCCGGCGCTACTCGATCACCTTCAGGTGGGGAGCCCGGCGCTACTCGATCACCTATCAATTCGACCTCCACCGCCCGCGTCTACCGTTTCGAGCTGACGAAACTGTTGTCCCAATGGCGGATTCGTGTCCTGGTGGCTGCTTGCTGGATCGCACCTGCGCTCTTCGTCGCGGGGGTCAGCCAGCAGAGCAGCCTGCCGGTGGACACCCTCTTCGGACGTTGGATGCACGACACCGGTTGGGCAGGGGCACTGGTGACCCTCGGCTTCGCCGGCACCTGGGCCCTCCCGCTGCTGACGTCTGTCGTCGCGGGCGACATCTTCACGTCCGAGGACCGGCTCGGCACGTGGCGACATCTGCTCGTCGCCGTCCGTTCGCCGCGGCGCATCTTCGCGGCCAAGGCGTTGTCGAGCCTCACCGTGCTGGTCGCGATGGTCACTGGTCTGGCCGTCTCCAGCTCGGCCGCGGGTGTTCTCGTGGTCGGCAACAACCCCCTGATCGGCCTGGACGGCCACACGCTCTCGGCCGGTGACGCGGGCGGCCGTGTTGCCCTGGCCTGGCTGTGTGTCCTCGCGCCGACTCTCGCGCTGGCCGGGATCGGGCTGCTCGGCTCGGTGCTCTTCGGCCGGTCCCCGATGGGGTTGCTGCTGCCGGCCGTCGTGGCCTTCGCGATGCAACTCGCGGGGCTGCTGCCCCTGCCGGTGGCCGTGCGGCTGGCCTTGCCGGGCTCGGCATACAGCTCCTGGAACGGCCTGTTCACCGAGCCGGCCCAGCTCGGGCCGATCCTCACCGGTGTCGGCGTCAGCTTGGTGTGGGCGCTGGTCGCGACTGCCTTCGCGTATGCCGTTTTCGTCCGGCGCGACTTCAGTGGCACCGGCCACGACACGGCCGGTCGCCGGGCGATCACGGTCGGTCTCGCGCCGATCGCCGCTCTGCTGGTTGTCGGCACGCTCGCTGTTTCGCCATACGGCTCCATCAGCGGGAGCGGGATCACCCAGAACAAGGTGAACCGTTCTGTGGCAACGGCTTTCGCGCACCTATACCGGCTGCAGACGACGCAGCTGCACAACCCGGCGGTCACCGAGGCACAGCTCAGGACCTCGGCCTCCTGCAGCCGCGGCGGCGGGACGATCACCCCGGAAGGGGCCGGCAACGACTGGCGCTGTGTCGTCAGTTGGCACCTGCCCGGCAGCACAGCCGTCGGGCAAGCGATCTATCAGCTGGACCTGCACCCGGACGGCCGCTTCATGGCCGACGGTGACGGCCCCAAGCAGGTCAACGGCTATTTCCTCGTGCGCACCGCAGACGGCGATGCGCCCAATCCCCTGTGGCAGTTCGACGCCAATGTCGATCTGCTGTCCACCCACCCCTGAAAGGTATGTCCATGCAGGTAACACGACAGCGTCGCGCTGCCAAGGCACGCATCCTCGACCGTCGAAAATTCCGCATCGCCATCGCCGGAGCCGCGGTCCTGACCGTGGCGACCGGCGGGATCGCCGCGGCGTCCCCCTCCAGCCTCTTCGGAGACCACCAGGTCGGCGACGTCAACCAGAACGGTCAGTTGGTCTCGGACAACCAGTACATCAAGCCCGTCGGCGACCGGCTGCTGACCGAGGACGGCAAGTACATGGGCTCCACGGTGAGCCCGGACGGCCGGTATGTCGCGGCCACCAGCACCGACAAGAACGTCGTGCTGCAGATCGTCGACCTCTCGACATACAAGGTGATCTGGAAGGTCGGCAAGGCCGCCGGCGTCGACCAGAAGCTGACCGACGGCAGTGTCGGCCAGGAGGGCCCCACCTACTCGCCGGACGGCAAAGTCCTCTGGTTGCCTGAGACCAACGGGCTCACCCGCTTCCCGGTCAACACCGACGGCACCCTGGGCACCCCGACGACCGTGCCGCTGCCGAAGGTCAACGGCAACTCCGCGCTGCCGGGCAGGTCGGCCTACTCCGCGGACGGCAAGACGCTCTACGTCCCGGTCAACGGGCAGAACACCGTCGCCGCGCTGGACCCGAGCACGGGCGCGGTCACCAAGACCTGGAACGTCGGCATCGCACCGCGCGAGATATCCGTGGTCGGCGACAAGCTCTACGTCAGCAACGAGGGCGGCCGGCAGGCAGCCGCCGGCGACCAGACGATGACGTCATACGGCACGAACGTCCCGGCCGACGGCTACAAGGGCACCTCGACCAGCGGCACCCTGAGTGTCATCGACACCGCCGACGCCTCGGCGACACCCGCCACCATCAAGGTCGGCCTGCACCCGACCAACATCTACCGCTCCGGTTCGACGCTGTATGTCGCCAACACCAACAGCGACACCGTCTCGGTCGTGGACACCACCAAGAACAAGGTGGTGCAGACGATCAGCACCCAGCCGTGGGCCTCCTCGACGACGGGCTACGCACCGACCGGCATCACGCTGGTCGGCGACCGACTGCTCGTCAGCCTCGGTCGCGCCAACGCCGTTGCGGTGTATGGCGTCAGCAAGAACGCGCAGGACCCGGCCCGTTACATCGGCCTGCTGCCGACCGACTACTACCCGGCTGCCGTCGCGAACGTCGGCGGCAAGGTCGTCGTGACCAACACCCGCGGCGTCGACGCCCGGGGACCGGCCCTGACCTTCAACGCGGGCCCGGGCACGACACCTGCGACAGGGCACGGCACGCACAGCACCACCGGCTCGTTCACCCGCTTCACCCTGCCGAGCGACAAGCAGATCGGGAAATACACCGCGCAGGTCTACACGCAGAACGGCTGGGACAAGAACAACGTCAAGGAGGCGACGCAGGGCAAGGCCAAGGCGGTCGCCATCCCGAAGCGGATAGGCGACCCGTCGACGATCAAGCACGTCTTCCTGCTGGTCAAGGAGAACCGCTCCTACGACCAGGTGTATGGCGACATGTTGCAGGGCAACGGCGACGCGAGCCTGGCCCAGTTCGGTGCGAAGGCGACGCCGAACCAGCACGCGCTTGCCACGCAGTTCGGGCTCTACGACAACACCTACGACATCGGCACCAACTCGGCCGAGGGCCACAACTGGCTGATGCAGGGTGACAACCCGGAGTACACGGAGTCCAGCGCGGGCGAGTACGTGCGCAGCTACGACACCGAGGAGGACGTGCTCGGTCACCAGCGCTCGGGCTTCCTGTGGACGGCCGTGCAGGACGCCGGTATGTCGGCGCGCAACTACGGCGAGTTCGAGTACAACGAGGGCAAGCCCGCGAACGGCACCTGGCAGCAGTACTACTGCGCCGCCAAGTCGGTCGGCCAGGGCGGCGATCCCGCCCAGCTGACCACGCCGGATCTCAAGGGCAACTACGGCTCGGTCATCCCCTCGCTCAACGCCATCTCCAACCCGCTGTCCCCGCCGTTCGACCTCAGCATCCCGGACCAGTACCGCTACCAGATCTGGAAGCAGGAGTTCGAGAAGAAGGGCCCGTCCGGGCTCAACATGATGTGGCTGTCGAGCGACCACACCGGTGGCACCGCTGACCCGGAGGCGCAGGTCGCGGACAACGACCTCGCCGTCGGCAAGATCGTGGACACGATCTCGCACAGCAAGTACTGGAAGGACTCGGCGATCTTCGTGGTCGAGGACGACAGCCAGAACGGCGCCGACCACGTCGACGGACACCGTGCACCGGTCCAGGTCATCAGCCCCTGGGCCAAGCACGGTGTCGTTGACAACACGTACTACTCGCAGTTGAACATGGTCCGCACGATCGAGCAGATCCTCGGTGCCCAGCCGCTGAACCAGAAGCTGGCGGCTGCCACCCCGATGTTCGACGCGTTCCAGTCCAAGCCGGACACCAAGCCGTTCACCGCCGTGCCCAACCAGATCCCCCTGACCGAGGGTGTCGGCACCCCGCCGACGTGCGGCCTGGACACGCTGGGCAAGACGGGTGCGGCGGCCGCGAAGGTGAACGCCACCGCGGCCAAGAAGACCGCAGTGCCCGCCGCCGAGAAGGCCGTTGCGATGAAATGGCACAAGTGGAGCGAGAACCAGCGCTTCACCGGCCGGAACGCGCGTGCGGACTACGCGAACCCGGAGCAGATGAGCCGCTGGACCTGGTACCAGACCCACAACTGGACCAAGCCCTACCCGGGCGACAGCAAGATCTACGCGCCGAACGACGTACCCGGCGGCGCCATCCCCTCGGCCGCCGACGGCGACTGAGCAGCCGCACCACCACCAACCGAAGGCCCTGCCGACGCACGTCGGCAGGGCCCTCCAGGTGCTGGGCCGATTTGTCGTAAACCGCCCATCCTCACGTACTTTGGGGCCATGCGTACCGTCACCAAGATTTCCCAGCTGACCGTCGCCGCGGCGCTCGGCCTGTCCCTCGCCGCCTGCGGCTCCAGCTCCAGTTCCAGTGGCAGCACCTCCGCCGGAGGCGCCGGATCGTCCGCCAGCACGGCGAGCGGAGCGTCGTCCGCGCCCTCCGCCAGTCCGTCGTCCTCCTCCTCGTCCTCGTCCACTGCACCCGGCAGCGACCAGGCCGGTGCCCCCGACGCCAAATCGCTGGTGCACCAGGCCCGTTCGGCATACCGCGCGGCCAAGTCGGCGCACCTGCACGCGAGGATCAAGCAGGACACGAAGGTCGAGACCATCGACATCAAGGGCACCGTTGACGGCAGCAACCAGGACGCCACCATCTCGGAGACCGGTCAGGGGACCGCGGCCTTCCGCACTGTCTCGAACAAGACCTACATCAAGGCCGATCAGACGTTCTGGACCACTGCCGGCAAATTGACCAAGCCCGTCGCGGCGAAGGTCGCCGACAAGTGGGTGGTCGCCCCGCCTTCGACCAAGTCCCAGCTCTCCTCCATCACCATCAAGTACTTCCTCGACAGTGTCCTCGGCGAAAGCAACCTGAGTGACAGCGAGCTCGGCAAGTCGAAGACCAAGAAGTCCTCCTACAACGGCAAAGACGTCTACGTGATCACGGACGAGTCCCCCAACGGCGGCAGCCTGACCCTGGCGGGCGACACCAAGGACTTTCTGCGCCTGCTTCCGCCCGCGAACCAGAGCGACGAGGGTGCAGTGACCGCCGACGGCTGGAACCAGCAGCCGAGCGTGACCGCTCCGGCCGGCGCCATCGACCCCCAGTCGCTGAAGTAGCCCCTGGCGTATGACGAAAAGCGGCCCGGGTGAGCGTGTAGCTCACCCGGGCCGTGGTCTCGATACGCTCCCCCGCTCCGCTCCTCCGCTACTCGACCAACGAGTTGCTCAGACTTGGGCGAGCGCCGGATCATCTTCAGTGGCAGTCTCTTTCGCCAGCCTCTTGGCCAGCCCCTCACCCTCGACGTCGACCCGCGGCAGGATCTTGTCCAGCCACTTCGGCAGCCACCAGGCCTTGTCGCCGAGCAGGTACATGATCGCGGGGATCAGCGTCATCCGGACGACGAAGGCGTCGAAGAAGACCGCCGCCGCGAGCGCGAAGCCCATCGACTGGATGAGGCTGTTGCTCTGCAGCATGAACGCGGCGAAGACCGAGATCATGATGGTCGCGGCTGCAGCGACCACGCGGGCGCCGTGCCGGAAACCGTCGACGATCGAGGCACGGGCGTCTGCCCCGTGCACGTAGGCCTCGCGCATTCGGGTGACCAGGAAGACCTGATAGTCCATCGCCAGCCCGAAGACGATGCCGATCAGGATGATCGGCATGAAGCTGACGATCGGTTGCCCCTCGACGATCCCGAACAGGCCGTTCTGGAAGACCGCGACCGTCGCGCCGAGCGTCGCCAGCACCGAGAGCAGGAAGCCCAGGGTCGCGGTGAGCGGCACGAGGATCGACCGGAAGACGATCATCAGCAGGAGGAACGCCAGTCCGATGACGACCGCCAGGTATTTCGGCAGTGCGTTGGTCAACTGGGTGGACACGTCAGTCTGCACGGCGGTGGTGCCCGTGACGCCGACCGTGGCGCCGGTCTTGTTCTCGATGCTCGACTGACCGTCCCGCAGGTTGTTCAGCAGGTCCAGCGTCGACTGGTCGTCGGCGCCGCTCTTGGGCGTGATGAGGATCTGCGCGCCGGACTTGTCCTTGTTGACCGCGATGATCTGAGCGTTGACCACGTCCTGCTGACTGCCGGCCCAGCCCATCACTTGACCGTATGCCGCCATACGCGCCTGGTCGCCGGAGATCTTGCTGCCGTCGACGACTGTCAGCAGCGGAGCCTGCCGACCAGCGCCGAACGACTCGGTGATCATGTCGGCGGCCTTGCGCTGCGTCGTCGAGGACGCCGCAGTCGAGTCGCTCGGCAGGGCGAGGTGCAGGTTCTTCATCGGCAGCGCGAGACCGCCCAGAACCACGATCACCAGGCCGACGATGATGGCCGGCTTCTTGCCGAGCAGGTTGGCCCAACGCACACCGTTGTTCGTGGTCTTGCCATCGGCGGCGACCTTGTCGTGGCGCTTGCGCAGCTGAGCGCCGAACGCCTTCGACTTGAGCATGCCGAGCACGGCCGGCAGCAGGGTCAGCGCGACACAGACCGCGAAGAACACGGAGCCAGCGGCGGCCAGACCCATCGAGGTCAGGAACGGTATGCCGACCACGGACAGGGCGCACAGTGCGATGAGCACGGTCAGGCCCGCGAAAACAACTGCGCTGCCTGCCTTTCCGACTGCGAGGCCGGCGGCGTGCGCCCGGTCATCGGTTTCTCGAAGCTCAGTTCGATAGCGCGCCAGGATGAAGAGCGTGTAGTCGATGCCGACGGCGAGGCCGATCATCGTGGCAAGGATCGGCGTGGTGGTGCCGATCGTGGTGAATCCGGTCGCGAACTGGATCGCCAGCTCGCCCATCAGCACGCCGACACCGGCGGAGATGATCGGCATACCGGCTGCGACCAGCGACCCGAAGGTGATGAACAGGACGAACGCGGCGACGATGATGCCGAGCAGCTCGCTGCTGCCGCCGGTGCTGGGCATCGCCTGCATGCCGGACCCGTTGGCCTCCGCCTGTAGGCCGTCGGCGCGGGCACCCTTGAGCGCCTGGAGCACGTCATCCTGCGTGCTCGCCTTGACGTCGGCCACCGTGGCGACCTTGAAGTTCCAGCTGATCGTCCCGGTGCGGCCGTCCGCCGACAGTGGCGAGACCGCCTGAGCGTTCTTCTTCGCGGTGGCCTGCTGCTGCGGGCTCTTGCCGGCCTTGGCCAGCACCTGGTTGGTCTGTGCCTTCGCAGCGACGACCGGGTTGACCGGCTGCGCCTTGGCATCGGTCGGCATCTGCGGGACCTTCTTCAGGTCCGTGATCAGCGCATTGACCGCGTTCTTGTACTTGGTCTCTCGCAGCGTGTGACCCTGCGGCGCGGAGACGACGACCGTCGCGGCCGCCTCGTCCTGCACGTCGCCGGTGCCGGGAAAGAGCTTCTGCTGCATCGATTGAGCCTGCAGCGAGGGGATGCCCGGGATGCTGAATTTGTCGACCATCGGCTTGCTGACGCCGATCGCGAGTGCGCCGAAACCGACGAGCACGATCGCCCAGGCGGCGATGAACATCGGCCACCGGCGATAGGCCGTGTGGCCGAGTCGATAGAGAAGGGAAGCCATGGAGATCCTTCGAATTGGGGTGGGGAGAAGCCGCTTGTGGGGTGTCAGCCGAAGATCCGGCGCACCGTCTTGAGGTTGTCCAGGAAGATGTCCGCAATCTCACGGACGTCGCCGCTGCTGAACTGATGCAGCGAGATCTTGAAGGTCACTGCGAGCACACCGAGGAGAACGTGGTGCTCGGGATCGGCCGCCGGCCGTCCGGAGCGTCGGGCGAGCAGCTCGATGAGCGCTTCGGCGAAGCCCTCGAAGTCCTGCTGGGCCGCGATGATCAGCTTGGGGTTGGCCGTGAAGCAGCGTTGGCCGATGAGCCAGTCGTCCCGCTCCAGCGGAACCTCGGTGCTGGCCCGCAGCACACCCAGCACGAGTGCCGCCACGTCGTCGACGAACTCCCCCGTAGGGCCGCCTGCGAGAAACGTGTCGATGTCGTCCTGAGTCAGCTGCGGGCCACCACCGAGGGTGGCCTCGAGCTTGCCGTCGAAATAGTTGAACAGCGTGCGTCGCGAGACGCCCGCTCGCTCGGCGAGCTCGTCGAGCGTGAACTCGTCATACCCCTTGTCGGCCGCGAGTTCGCGGGCCGCTCGGGTGATGGCGTATGTCGTCCGCGCCCGCTTCGCGGACATCGGCACCGCGATGCGCAAGCGCGGTGCCGAGTTCGTCGAAGACGTGTGGAGCATGCGACAAGTTTTGCCCTTTTGGCTTATAAAGTGCAAATCGAGACGGTGTGATGTGCGACTCGCTTGGCAAGCTGTATGGCGCTCGAGCGACGCGCGGACAACGAACGCTGCAGCCGCTGCTCCAGGAACCAACCCTGTGCGCCGAGGCTGACGCCGAGATAGACCATGATCGTGGCTGACTCGAATCCGCTGTATCCATGCGGTGTTTCGCCGAAGGCGAGCGGCCCGGCAAAGGCGGTCACCGCGTGCCCGGCGAGTGCGACCAGCCACCAGCCGATCGTGACCGGCGTCCCGCGTCGCATCCAGGTGCCGTCGTTCTCGCGCCATACCTGCACCGAACGTGCCCGGGGCAATGCGATGACGGCCGCGATGATGAGTCCGGCGATCACGCCGACGATCTCACCCGGTGACACCTTGTGGTCCTGCAGGAAGTTCGCCGCGTTGATGACCCCCAGTGCACCCAGGATGAGCGGCAGCTTCACCAGGTTGTCCTTGACGCGTTGCACCCGTAGCTGCCGATAGAAGATGAGCGCGACGACGAGGAGGACTTCGAGGACGACGGTTGTGTTCATGGGTTCAACTCTCGCCGCGTATGACGCACGAGGCATCGACCCCAGGGTGGAGACCGGGTGGAGATCACCACGGAACTACGCCTTCGTCATCGAAGAAGCCGCCCGGCCGGGAACCAGTCGATCGCGCGGGGTCGCGTCTCTCGTCCGCTCCGCGACACCGTTCGACGTCGTGACCAATCACGTGCGCCTCGGCGCGGATGAACTCACCCGGCTGGCGGACTATGTCGCCGACAACGGGGTCGCCGCGAGCTCTGCCGGGCCGATCCCCGAGGACACCGGACGCGGCCCCGCAGTGCCAACCTGTGGGTCCGCAGCGACGCAGCGTCCGGTGGCCGAACTCGCCGCTGTCCACGCCGAATCGGGCGCCGGGCGCCCGGCCGGCAAGGTCGTCGTGATCGCTCCGTGACGTGGGTTCGTTGGACGCCTTGCCCGTGAGCAGGTTGGATGGGTGCTGACAGCGGGCGCCATACGGGGCCCTGGACGACAGAGGAGGGAACGTATGTCGACGCCCACAGGTGGCTCATGGAACAACGATCAGCAGGGGCAGGGTGGCCAGTCGGGCCAGGGTGCTCCGCAGAGCGGCCAGGGTTACCAGGGACAGAGCCTGGGTCAGGGTTTCGGCCAGCAGAACCAGCCGGCCTATGACCAGCAGCAGGCGCCGGGTTATGGCGAGCCCGCTCCGCAGGGCTACGGCCAGCAGGCTCCGCAGGGCTACGGCCAACCCGGTGACCAGCCGCAGCAGGCCGACCAGGGCCAGCACGGCGGCTTCGCCGGTCACGCGCAGCAGGTCGGCCAGCAGTTCGGCGCCGACGCCGGCCAGGTCGTGTCGGGTGCGGGCGAAGGTGTCGGCGACCTGTTCTCCGACCTGCAGTTCAAGAAGTCGCTGACCGAGAAGATCGCCAGCCTGACCTTCCTGGGTGTGATCATCTGGGCGGTCCTGAACTTCATCAGCAACCTGATCTACAACTTCGGCAGCGAAGACTTCGGTGGCACCAGCGTCAAGCACATGAGCACCTTCTCCGGGATCGTGCACACGATCACGGACCTGGTGTGGCTGATCGTGATCGTCGCGATCGTCCGCCTGGCGCTCGAGCTCGCGATCAACGTCGCGCGCATCGCGACCCGCAACAAGGACTGAGCGCCTCCGTCATACACAAGGAGCGGCCGCACCCGTCATGGGTGCGGCCGCTCCTTCGTGGTGCGGTCACGCAGGCGTCCCGCCCTCCTCGTATGGCGCGAGCACTGCGGCCAGCGCACGGCAGGTCGGGGTCGGCACACCGGCCGCCTCGCCCATGGTGACCACCCCGCCGCCCAGCCACGGCAGCTCCAGCTTGTTGCCGTGCATCAGGTCGTGGTGCATCGACGAACTCATCTGTGCCGGAAGGGTGTCGACGAAATCCAGCTGCTGATCGACGTAGTCCGCGGGCAGCGCGACCCCACGCGCGTGTGCCACCGCGACGGTCTCGGTCATCAGGTCACGCAGCAGGCGACGCGTCGAGTCATGCGCTCGCAGCACGCCGATCGGTTGTCGCGCAGCACTGGTCGCCGACGACAGCGCGACCAGGAAGACGAACTTGCGCCATACAGCTGCCTCGATGTCGTCGCTCACCTCGACCTCGACGCCCGCGTCATCGAGAGCCCCCTGCAGAGCATCGACCGTCTTGCTGCGGGCGCCGCCATACGCACCGACGACGATCCTGGCCAGCGACCCGTTGTGCCGTATGGCGCCTGGCGACTCGATGGCCGCGGAGATGTAACAGACACCGCCGAGAACTTCGGTGTCCGGCAGGTGGGCGCGCAGCAGCTCGTCCTTCTGCACGCCGTTCTGCAGTGACAGGACCGCTCGGGGCCGGCTCGGCAGCTCCGCGAGTTGTCGGGCGACGTTCTCGGTCTCGCCGAGCTTCACCGCGATCAGCACGAGGTCGACGTCGCCGATCGCCCGGATGTCGTCAGTGGCGCTCACCTCGGCCAGCCGAAGTGGGTGCGCATCGCTGAGCACGGTCAGGCCTCCTTCGCGCAGCGCCGCGAGCTGCCGGCCGCGCGCGATGAAGCGCACGTCGTGGCCCGCCGCCGCCAGCTGCCCGCCGAAATAGCCGCCGACTCCGCCGGCCCCGATGACTGCGATCCGCATTTCTTCCTCTTTCGGCGCTCGGAACTTTCCCCTGCAACAACCGCCGTCCCGGTGACGTCATTCCGGGGGCGCACGAGTTCGTGCTACAACAGGACTGAACATTTTCGAACGTTGGACTGCGAACGTTTCAAATTCTGCGAACGGAGGCGCGATGGAGCGCACAACGGGGAAACTGGCCGACGGCCGCCAGATCCTTTGGTATGACGCCGACGGCACCTCCCGGACCGCGGCGACCGACAAGCGAGACCTGCCCACGACCGTGACCGGGTCGGAACTCCGCCTGGATCCGCTGACCGGCGAGTGGATCGCGGTGGCGTCGCACCGGCAGAGCCGCACCTACATGCCGCCGGCCGACGAATGCCCGTTGTGCCCGTCGCGCGACCACCTGTCGGAGGTACCGTCCTCCGAGTACCAGGTCGTTGCCTTCGAAAACCGTTTCCCGTCATACGAATTGAGCGCCGAGGCGCCGGAGACGAGGACCGAGGGCCTCGAGCAAGTGCGCGCCGGACGCGGTCGCTGCGAAGTCGTGTGCTTCACCAGTGACCACAATTCCTCGTTCGCCGAGCTCACTCCGCAGCAGGCGCGGCTGGTCGTGGACACCTGGGCCGACCGCACCACCGACCTGAACGCGATGGACGGGATCGAGCACGTCTTTCCGTTCGAGAACCGCGGTCAGGAGATCGGCGTCACCCTGCAGCACCCGCACGGCCAGATCTACGGCTACCCCTTCGTGCCGCCCCGTGCCACGACCGAGCTGGAGCACGCGCAGGCCTATTTCGATGAGCACGGCAGCAGCCTTTTCGGCGGCATCATCGCCAGCGAATCCGCAGCAGGCACAAGGATTATCGCGGAGAACGACGAGTGGCTCGCGTTCGTGCCGTTCGCCGCGCGCTGGCCGATCGAGGTGCACTTCTACCCCAAGCGCCAGGTGCCCGACCTGCCCGCGCTGGACGACGCGGGCCGCGATGGGTTCGTGCCGGTCTATCTCGACGTGCTGCAGCGTTTCGACCGGTTGTATGACGAACCGACCCCCTACATCGCGGCCTGGCAGCAGGCGCCGGCCTCGTCCTACCGGGATGTCGCGTGGCTGCACCTGGAGCTCTATTCGATCCGCCGCGCGGAGGGCAAGGTCAAGTTCCTCGCCGGGTCCGAGTCCGGTCAGGGGGCGTTCGTCAACGACGGGCTGCCCGAGAGCGTCGCGCAGCGTCTGCGCGAGGTGAAGTGATGGGTTCGGCACGTGCCGACGGGGTGATTCGGACGCCGGATCCGGTCGACTTCGATGCACTCGTCGCCCGCTTCCGCTCGCTGTATGACGCAGAGCCCGACGGTGTCTGGGCGGCGCCGGGACGGGTCAACATCATCGGCGAACACACCGACTACAACGGCGGATTCGTGCTTCCGATCGCGCTGGCGCAGCACACGGTGGCCGCGGTCCGGAGGCGCAACGACACCGTGGTGCGCATCGCGTCGGCGTCGATCAACGACGGCGCCGTGGTCACTCTCGACCTCACCGACGTCACCGAAGGTGGCGACTACGGCTGGGCGGCATACATCGTGGGTGTGGGGTGGTCCGCCGGGCAGCGCGACCTGCCGGTGACCGGCCTCGACATCGCGCTGGACTCCAATGTCCCTGTGGGTGCTGGCCTTTCGTCATCCGCAGCGTTGTCCTGTGTGACCGCGCGCGCCTGGTCGGACCTGCTCGACTGGCAGCTCGACAACGAGACGGTCGCCGACCTGGGCCGCGACGCCGAGAACAAGATCGCCGGCGCCCCGACCGGCCTGATGGACCAGCTGGCGTCGGTGTGCGGCCAGGAGTCGCACGCGATGCAGATCGACACCCGCGCGGTGACCATCACCCAACTCCGCTTCGACCTACCTGCGGCCGGTCTGTCGCTGCTCGCCATCGACTCGCACACGGAGCACTCGCACGCCGACGGCGAGTATGCCGAGCGCCGCCGGTCCTCCCAGGAAGCCGCGCTGCGCCTGGGCGTTCGCGAGTTGCGCGACGTGCCGCTGGAGAGCCTGGCCACCACACTCGACAAGCTCCCGCCGCTGCTGCGCCGCCGCGCCCGGCACGTGGTCACCGACTCCGCGCGGGTCGAGCAGACCGCGGCGATTCTTCTCGCAGGTGACGACCTGCGACGAATCGGCCCGCTGCTCAACGACTCTCACGCCTCGATGCGTGACGACTACGAGATCACCGCACCGAGTGTCGACGCGCTGCAGGAGGCGGCCGTTGCCGCCGGCGCGCACGGTGCCCGGATGACCGGCGGCGGCTTCGGCGGCTGTGTGATCGCGCTGGTGGACCAGCAGGACGCCGCGGCGGTCGCGGACGCCTGCGTCGCGGCGGCGGCCCGTGGCGGCTTCCCGACCCCGACCGTCTTCGAGGCGGTCGCCAGTGGAGGTGCTGCCCGGATCCGGTGACGTAGGGTCACCGAGTGACGTATTCAGTGTGCTTCGTGTGCTCGGGAAACATCTGTCGCTCCCCGATGGGCGAGGTGATTCTGCGCTCGATGCTCGACAAGGCCGGTCTCGGCGACCAGGTTGTGGTGGATTCCGCCGGCATCGGCGACTGGCACGTCGGACAGGGTGCGGACCCCCGCACGCTCGCCGCCCTCAGCCGCGGCGGGTATGACGGAAGCGCGCACCGGGCACGCCAGCTCGAGGCGTCATACCTCGAGAAGCGCGACCTCATCCTGGCCGCCGACCGCGGGCACCTGCACGACCTGCTGCAACTCGGCGAGGGCCTGCAGGTGACCAACGCGGAGACGCGGCTGGTGCGCGAGTTCGACGCGGACGCGATGGCCGCCGGGGAGCTTGAGCTGGACGACCCCTATTTCGGCAATGCCACCGACTTCGACCGGTGCCGCGACCAGGTCGAAGCGGCGTGCCGTGGCCTGGTCGCGGAGCTGCAGGATGAGTTGCCGGTCAGCTGACCGGCAACTCGCAGCGGGCGACGTCGGTCGCCCAGCTCAGAATCTCCAGCTCGTCCTCATCGTCGTCGGCGGCAGCCGGGCAATGCGGCGTCGTGAGGAAGTGGAGTGCGGAGACGATCACCAGGCAGCGCGGGTCGGTGCGCAACTGCGCCAACCGCTCGGCGGTCAGGCCGGGCTCGGCCAACTCCTCGATGTGCGCGTCAACGATCGCCTCGGCGATGTCCAGGTGCAGATGAGTCGCGACGCCGGCAACGCCCGGAGCACGCAACCTTGCGTCGACGACATGCAGCAACCACCGCAGCGCATCGATCTCGCCGATCATCGCCTTGGCTGCCTCACGGGATGCCCGGAATGCGATCGAGTCGCGCAGACTCCCTGTCATCTGTGGACACCTCCCCGCCCTCTCGTCGTTCATGCGGACACGGTAAGTCGGCTGCTGTGCCGGCAGGGGCAGGTTGACAAAACCTTGAAAAGGAATTGAACAACCTCACGAAATCCTGATCGTTTCATCGCCATACCTTGCTTCGGACGTCATACGGCGAAGGGGATGCCTAAGCTCGGACAATGAGCGAACGAACAACGTCCTGGCCCGCCGGCACGCCGTGCTGGGTCGACTGCGCCTTCGAGCCGGCCCACCGCGGGATGCACCACGCGCAGGACTTCTACGAGAAGCTCTTCGGCTGGGACGTTCAGCGCGACGACGAGCACGCCGATTACCGCGTATGCCGCAAGGATGACCAGCCGGTCGCCGGTCTCGAGCACAAGAACGCCAACTCCGACGCGCCGCCGTTCTGGACCACCTACTTCGCCACGGACGACATCGCTGCCACCTGCGAAGCAGTGACCGCGGCCGGCGGCCGTGTCCTCACCGAGGTCATCGACATCGCGGGCGTCGGGCGTTCGGCCTATTGCGCCGACCCGACCGGCGCTTTCTTCGGGCTGTGGCAGGGCACCGGCCTGATCGGTTTCGGCCTGGTCAACGAACCCGGCTCGGTCGTCTGGAACGACCTGATGACACGTGACCTGGCGGGCTCGAAAGCGTTCTACACCAAGGTATTCGGCTTCACGTATGACGACCGTGGGGGCGCCTACGCGATCGCCAAACTGTCCACCGGGGAGACCGTTTGCGGCATACACCAGGCGGAGCAATTGCCGGACGACGCGCCGCCGTCCTGGCTGGTGCATTTCGCGGTCGCCGACCGGGACTCCTCGGCACAAATCGCCCAGGAACTGGGCGCGTCGATCCTGATGACGATGGACACGCCGTTCGGCCCGGAGGCACTCCTGCAGGGCAAGCACGGTGAGATCTTCGCCGTCATCGCGATGGACGACACGACCTCCGACTGACCGCCGGGTCCGGTCGCTCGGCCGCTCTGGGACAATCGGCGCATGCGTTCGCTTGCTGATGCCAACCCGCCCATCGCGCTCGGCGCCCTGGACGGGCGATACCGGGCCGCCGTCGCCCCCTTGGTCGACCACCTCTCCGAGGCCGCGCTCAACCGCGAGCGGGTGCACGTCGAGGTCGAGTGGCTGATCCACCTGACCTCCAACGACGCGGTCCCGGGTGTTCGTCGGTTGACCGATGGTGAGATCGCCGAGTTGCGCGACATACCAGCGCAGTTCGACACTGCGGACATCGCCGAGCTGGCCGACATCGAGCGCGAGACCGTGCACGACGTCAAGGCGGTCGAGTACTACCTGAAGCGCCGGCTGCCGCAGATCGTCGGCGATGACGATGCGGCCGGGCTGGCCGAGCTGGTTCACTTCGGCTGCACCAGCGAGGACGTCAACAACCTGTCCTACGCACTGATGGTGCAGGGCGCGACCCGGCAGGTGTGGTCACCTCGCGCTACGGCGCTGGTCGACCAGATCGCCACCATGGCAACCGAACTGGCCGATGTCCCGCTGCTGGCACACACCCATGGGCAGCCGGCGACACCGACCACGATGGGCAAGGAGCTGGCGGTCCTCGCCCACCGACTGCGCCGTCAGCTGCGCCGGATCGCGAGCGCGGAATACCTCGGCAAGCTCAACGGCGCGACCGGCACGTATGGCGCACACGTCGCCGCGGTGCCCGAGACCGACTGGGTGACGCTGTCCCGCACCTTCGTGGAATCCCTTGGCCTGCAATGGAATCCGCTGACCACCCAGATCGAGAGCCACGACTGGCAGGCCGAGGTCTACAGCGACATCGCCCGCTTCAACTCGATCCTGCACAACCTGGCGACCGACGTGTGGACCTACATCTCGATGGGCTACTTCGCGCAGTCCCGCGGCCAGGGCACGGTCGGGTCGAGCACGATGCCACACAAGGTCAACCCGATCCGCTTCGAGAACGCCGAGGCCAACCTCGAAGTCAGCAACGGCCTGCTCGACGTGCTCGCCCGCACGCTCGTCACGTCGCGGATGCAGCGCGACCTGACCGACTCCTCGATGCAGCGCAACATCGGCACGGCATACGGGCACTCGCTGTTGGCCATCGACAACGTCACCCGCGGCCTCGCCGGGCTCGACGCGTCGCCGGAGCGGATGGCGGCCGACCTCGACGCCAACTGGGAGGTGCTCGGCGAGCCGATCCAGTCCGCGATGCGAGCCCTCGGTGCCCAGGGCGTGCCGGGGATGGAGCAGCCCTACGAGCGGCTCAAGGAGCTCACCCGTGGCCGCCGGATCAGCGAGGCCGACCTGCGCGAGTTCGTGCGCGGGCTCGGCCTGCCTGCCGAGGTCGAGCAGCGGTTCCTCACCATGACTCCCGCGACGTATGTCGGCCTGGCCCCGCAATTGGTGAAGTTCCTGCACGAGGACTGAGCGCGGAGCCGCGGCGCGGACACGGACAGGCTCTGTGCCCTGCACAAAGTGCGCCGGTCCTGCAGCACCATCTGCAGGCCCACGGACGCGTCGCTCCGCCATACTCAACAAGGACCAGCAGGACGTGCGCCCCACCGCACCTGCTGCAGGACCGCAGATCCACAACCCCGCACCACACCACCGCGGCCCGCGCAAAGTGCGCCGACTCTCCCGCACCATCTGCAGGCCCGGACCAAGGCGACTCCACCGATTCCCGCCTGAGACCCTTGACCAACTTCTGACGAAATCCTGACTGCGCGGTCACCTGCCGGCCGAGTCCAGCAGCTACTACCACGAATACACCGTGATCACGCCAGGTGCGCCCACCCGCGGCACCCGGTGGATCATCACCGGCGGCACCCCGCTGACCAGCCCGCCGAACTGGTACTACACGGGCGATCACTACGCATCCTTCTGGCAAGATCACCGGCGTCAACTGACCGTCTCACGCGTGCGTAGGTCGACCCAGTGTCTACCCACGCACGCCTTCTGACGTCATACCCGCGCGGACCTCGACACTGGGGAGACGTATGCGCGCCGACCCGGGGAGCGGAATACCCCCATGGGGTATTGTGTTGCCTATCGCGAGAAGCGGTTTCGCTCCGGCAACCGACTCGGGCAGCAACCTTTGGAGGAACGTATGGCGGGCTACACCGGCACGAAGGACGACTACCTCAAGCGACTTCGGCGCATCGAAGGACAGGTGCGCGGCATACAGCGCATGGTCGAGGAGGACACCTACTGCATCGACGTGCTGACCCAGGTCAGCGCGGTCACCAAGGCGTTGCAGACGGTCAGTCTCGGGCTGCTCGAGGACCATGTCGGCCATTGCGTGGTGGACGCCGCACGCGAGTCCGACGAGGCGGCTGCCACGAAGGTGCGCGAAGCATCCGATGCGATCGCCCGCCTGGTGCGCAGCTGAAACCGCCATCCCGAACCACGAAGGAGAACCCCATGACTCAGACCGACATCACCGTGCACGGCATGACCTGCGGACACTGCGTGGCCGCAGTCACCGAAGAGCTCAAGACGATCGACGGTGTGCGCGAGGTGCAGATCGACCTGCACGAAGGCGGCGACTCACCGGTGCACATCACCAGCGAAAGTGACCTCAACCCGCAGGCGATCGCCGACGCGGTCGACGAAGCGGGCTACGAGCTGGTCGGCTGACCGGTCAGATGCTGACCGCGCCGGCGGCGCTGTGGAACTGCACCGACATCAGGCCCGGGTTGCCGTGCAGTGCGGCGAAGTCGAACTTGATGTCCGGCTCCCACTCCTCGCGGTCCACGCCCGGCTCACCGACCAGGCCGAGCCATTCGCGAACTCGGTCAGGGGATCCGGCGATCTGCAGGCCGGTCAGCGCGGTGGTTGACGCACCCTCGGTGGACGGGTGGTCCTGACCCTCGGGCCATTCGATGAAGAACGGCACCTGCGGGTCGGCCATCAGGCCGCGTATGCCGATCTGCTTCCAGCAGATCTCCACACCATCGGGACGGTGCCGATTGCCAGGGACTGCGCTACGACCGAGCAGCCGCTCAGCAATCGACATGTCCTCGACCTCGACGACCCAACCGAGCCAGCCGCCACCGGCGGCGGAGCACGCACGAACGGCCTGGCCGAACGGCGCCTTGTCGGATGCCGGGTGGTCGAGCACCTCGACGACCTCGATGAATCGGCGATCGGTCAGCGGGATGATTGAGTTGCGGGTGCCGAAGCGCGGGTGCAACCCGCCGTCGACCGGCTCCACCCCCAGCAGTGCCCCGAGACGCTTGGCGGTCGCGATCATTCCGTCGGGCTCTGCGGCAAAAACCAGATGATCAACTCGCATGAACCGATGGTGCCACTGTGCGCTCGGCCGGTTGACAGCGGGTCCGCGCCGCAGCCGTCGCGCGCGCCATACCAGCCGGTATGACGAAACCCTCCCGACCACCAGTGATGTCAGCGCTGCCGAACGGCTTCGTAGAGAACGATGGCCGCCGACGTCGCGACGTTGAGCGAATTTGCCTTGCCACTCATAGGGATTCGGATGAGCATGTCCGCCGCTGCGAGCGCTTCGTCGGTCAGGCCTTCCTTTTCGGTGCCGACCGCGATCGCCACCGGACCGGTGAGATCCACGTCCGTGTGCAGGCTGGTCGCCGCCGGCGTCGCAGCGACCACCTTGATGCCGCGTTCGTTCGCCCAGGCGAAGGTCTCCGCAGTTGTCGCTGTCGCGACAGGCACCGAGAAGACGGTGCCCTTCGAGCTACGAACGACATTGGGATTGCCCCAATCGGTCACCGGGTTCGACGCGACGACCGCGTCCACGCCGGCTGCGTCCGCCGTCCGCAGCATCGCACCGAGATTGCCCGGCTTCTCGACACCTTCGGCGATCAGCACCAACGGCCGGTCCGGCAATGTCAGCTCCCGCGGCGTCACACCCACCGACGGCACCACGGCAAGGAACCCGTCGGCCCCCTCGCGGTAGGCGACCTTCTCGAATGCCTGGCGGCTCAACCGGATCACTTCGGCTCCCGCACCTCGCGCTTGCCGCACGACCTCGTGCTGCGCGCGCGGGTCGGCCATCAGGTCGTCGCAGATGTAGAGCTCGTCCGGCCGGACACCCGCGTCGAGGGCGAGAGCCAGCTCGTCATACCCCTCCAGCAGCGTGCGGCCGGTTTCCTCACGGCGACGGCGACGACGCAGGCCGACCAGCCCTTTCAGTCGCGGGTTGGCCGCCGAGGTGATCTTCTGCTCGGGCACGTCAGACCAGCTGCCGAAGTATGACGGCAGCGCCCGCCTCGTCGATGGACAGCGTCACCTCGTCGGCGACGGCCTTGACCTCGTCCGGCGCCTGCCCCATCGCGACACCGCGGGCCGCCCAGCGCAGCATCTCCAGGTCGTTGGTGTGGTCACCGATGGCCACGGTGTCGGCCGGCTCGATGTGCAGCTCCCGACGGACCTGTTCCAGCGCAGACGCCTTGGAGACGCCTTCGGGGTTGATGTCGAGCCAGGCGGTGTAACCGACGGCGTAGTTGACGCCGTGCAGGCCGAGCCGATCGACCAGCTCGACGAAGTCCTCGGCGGTGCCGCTGGGCGAGCGGAAGGTGAGCCGCGTGGTGGGCTCGGCGCCGAGCTCCTCCCAGGGCAGGACCTTCGTGGGTCCGACGATCTCGTCCTCGGGGAACGGTGCGCTGACCTTGGTGCCGACACCTGGCTCTTCGACACCCACCACGGCATCCGGCCAGGAATTCTTGAGGACTTGCAGCACGGGGGCCGCGTCGAACGTGACCGTGTCGATGATCTCCCAGCCGGTGCCGTGCAGCCGAGCGGTCACGGCGCCGTTGGAGGTCACCGCGAATCCGTCGGTGAGAGAAAGGGATTCGATCACCGAAACGGCGCCCAGGATGCTGCGGCCGGTCGCGATCACGACGTGGTGACCGGCATCCGCGACCGCGCGCACCGCATCACGCACCTCGTCGTCCAGCCGGCCGTCGTACTGCAACAACGTGCCGTCGATGTCCAGTGCCACCAGTTTCTTTCGCACGGCTTCAGCCTATGGGGCAGGGTTCCGATACGGGCTCGCACCTCGCCCTACCCAACCCGCATGTCGCGACCGTCACCGCGTCGCGGGACGGAGATCGTTTGTAGGCTCGCTCCCATGTCGACCGCCACCGCCATCACTGCAGAGGACGTGGACGGTTATCGGCAGGAGTTGATCGCCTACTGTTACCGCTTCTTCGGCACGTATGCCGATGCGGAGGACGCCGTGCAGGAGACGGTGCTTCGCGCGTGGCAGCACCGCGACCGATTCCGGGCCGAGGCGTCCCTGCGCACCTGGCTCTACTCGATCGCCACCAACGCCTGTCTCGACATGCGCAAGGCGCCGTCGCGCCGGGCGCTGCCGATGGATCTGAGTGCGCCCGGCGAGGTTCCCGGGAGTGGCGCGACCCTGCCGACGCTGCCGGCCGAATCGTGGATCGGCCCGTTGCCGGGGCAGCAGGTGGCGGCACCGGACGATCCGCAGCAGGCTGCGGAGCTGCGCGACTCGTTGCGACTTGCCTTCATCGCCACCCTGCAGACGTTGCCGCCGTTGCAACGTGTCGTCTTCATCCTGCGCGAGACGTTGTCGTGGTCGGCGGCGGAGTGCGCCGAGTTGCTGAACACCACTGTCGCCTCGGTCAATTCGGCACTGACCCGGGCTCGTCGGAGCATCGGCAGCCGCCATTCCGCCGCGCCGGTCCGCACCGAGGGCGATGTGCGGGTGGCGGAGGCCTACGTGTCGGCGTTCGAGCGGTATGACGTCGACGAACTCGTCCAATTGCTTTCTGCCGAGGCCGTTTTCAGCATGCCGCCGTTCGAGCTGTGGCTGCGTGGGCGCCCCGCCATACAGGAGTGGTGGTCGGGTCCCGGTGCGATCTGCCGCGGGTCCCGCGTCATACCGACGACCGCGAACGGGTGTCCTGCCGTCGCGGTCTTCCACCCACGCGACGACGGGACCTTCGGCGCGTTCGCCATACATGTGCTGGAGATCGTGGCGGGCGAAATCGCGGCCATCACGCACTTCATGGGTGCGGAAGTCTTCGCCGACTTCGGACTCCCGGCAGAACTTTCTTCGCACGGACCGCTCAGTTCCTGAGGGCCGCGTCGTCCAACCCTTCGACAACACACCACGAACGCAGGAGCACATCATGAGCCGCAAGGTCACCGCACACCTCTTCCACTCGGTCAACGGCGTGGTCGAGGCGCCCAACCTCTTCCAGTTCGATTCCTTCGGCGCGGAGGAGGGCGAAGCGATGGGCAAGTCGATCGCCCCGGTCACCGACATGGTCCTCGGGCGCGCATTGTGGGAGGAGTGGTCGCAGTACTGGCCGGGCAACGACGATCCGTTCGGCAGCTTCATCAACCCGCTGCGCAAGCACGTCGTGTCATCGACACTGTCGGGTGAGCTGCCCTGGAACAGCACGCTGATCGACGGCGACCCGGTCGACTACGTCAAGTCGTTGCGGGACAACGGCGCCGAGGGCGACATCTCTATCGGTGGCGGCATCAAGACCGTTCGGTCGCTCTTCACCGCCGGTGTCGTCGACGCGCTGACGCTCACCACGCACCCGGTCGTGACGCCGGACGGCGCGCGACTCTTCGACGAGACCGTGCCGCTCACCCGCCTGCAGCTGGTCGACTCACAGATCACGCCGGCGGGGAACGCCATACTGACCTACTCGCTGCGCGACTGATGGTGTGCGGAGCGGGTTTCGATACGCTCCTCCGCTGCGCTCCCCCGCTACTCAACCAGCTTGGGGCGGGCGTATGACGTCCGTGCCGAGGAACGGCTGCAGCGCGGCCGGCACGTGGATCGATCCGTCGGCCTGCTGGTGGTTCTCCAGCAGGGCGACGATCGGCCGGGTGTCGGTCAGCATGGTGCCGTTGAGCGTGGCGACAAATTCGGTCTTGCCGCCCTCACCGCGCTGGCGGATGTTGAGCCGACGGGCCTGGTACGTCGTGCAATTGGACGTCGATGTCAGCTCGCGGTACTTACCCTGCGTCGGCACCCACGCCTCACAGTCGTACTTGCGCGCGGCCGATCCGCCGAGGTCACCGGCGGCCACGTCGATCACCCGGTAGGGCAGCTCGAGGTCGTCCAGCAACCGGCGCTCGATGCGCAGCAGGTTCTGGTGCTCGGCAACCGCCTGCTCCGGGTCACACAGCACGAACATCTCGGTCTTGGTGAACTGGTGCACCCGGAAGATGCCCTTGGTGTCCTTGCCGTAGGACCCGGCCTCGCGGCGGTAACAGGTCGAGGTCGCGGTGTAACGCAGCGGACCGTTCGAGAGGTCGATGATCTCGTCGGTGTGGTAACCGGCGATCGCCACTTCGCTGGTGCCGGTCAGGTAGAGATCGGCCGACTCCAGGTGGTAGACGTCCTCGTGCGCGTCCAGGTAGCCGGTGCCACCCATCGTGGCCGGGCTGACCAGGGTCGGCACGATGAGCGGGGTGAAGCCCTCCTCGGCGGCGATGCTCTGGGCGTAGGCCATCAACGCGTTCGAGAGCCGCGCGCCGGCACCCTTGAGGAAGTAGAAGCGCGAGCCACTGACCTTTGCGCCGCGCTCCATGTCGATCGCGCCGAGTTTCTCGCCGAGTGCCAGGTGGTCCAGCGGCTCGAAATCGAACTCGCGAGGCTTCCCGACCGTCTCCAGGGTCTCGAAGTTGTCCTCCCCACCGGCCGGCACACCGTCGATGACGATGTTGTCCAGCTCGCGCAGGAGTGCGGTGAAGTCCTTGTCCTCCTGGTCCGCGGTCGCCTCGCGTTGCTTGACCTGCGCGGACAGCTCGGTCGCCTGGGCACGGGCGTCGTCGGCTTCCTTCGCGAGTATGTCGACATCCGCCGAACCGGCCTTGCGCGCAGCATTCAGCTTGCCCATCGCGGCACCGACCGACTTGCTGACGGTCTTCTGCTGGGAGCGCAGACTCTCGAACTCGTTGATCGAGGAGCGGCGCTTCTCGTCGGCTGCCAGGACCTGGTCGACCAGGGTCTCGTCGGCGCCGCGGGCACGTTGGCTCGCACGCACGAGGTCGGGGTTGTCGCGCACTAGCTTGATGTCGATCACGACAGGCAGGCTACGCGGCGCACCACCGGCGCGTGCAACCCGATAACGTCTCCCGGAGTTTCCAAGTACCCGGAAGTAACGAAAGGTGGCGTCGGTGCAACGAGCCGCTCTCGTCGTCAACCCGACGAAGGTGAAGAACCTGCGGCGCCTTCGTGGCGAGCTGACCGCCGTTTTCCAGGGCTATGGCTGGGCCGAGCCGCTCTGGTCGGAGACGACCGTCGAGGACCCTGGCGGCGGGCAGGCACGTGACGCGCTGGCGCATGGCGTCGATCTGGTCGTCGCGCTCGGCGGCGACGGGACGGTCCGGTCTGTCGCCTCCGCGCTACTGCGCACCGACACACCGCTGGCCGTGCTGGCCGGCGGCACCGGCAACCTTTTCGCCCGGCAGCTCCGGCTTCCGATCAATCGGTATGCCGACGCCCTGCGCATCGGGCTCTCCGGCGCCGACACCCCGGTCGACGCCATCCGCATCTCGCTGGATTCGCGCGGCACCAGCGAATTCGACTCCGAGCACATCGGTTTGGTGATGGGCGGCATCGGTCGTGACGCCGACATCATGGCGGACACGACCGAGAAGCTGAAGTCACGGATCGGCTGGACGGCATACCTGGTGGCGGGGCTGCGACAGGCGACCCACGAGCTCATCCCGGCGCGCATCAAGGTGCCCGGCCGGCCGGTGCTCGAGCGTGACGTGACCGCCGTGCTGGCGGGTAACTGCGGCATGTTGCAGGGCGGCATGCGGCTGATGCCGGATGCAGTCGTCGACGACGGCCTGCTCGACGTGGTGGTCGTCAAGGGCGGCGGACTGCGCTGGCTGCCGGTCTTCGGCAAGGTCCTCACCCGCTCGCACAAGGACTCCGAGCAGTTCACCCGCGCGCAGGTCAGCGAGCTGACCGTTGACGTCGCAACGCCGCAACGCGTCGAGGTGGACGGGGACGTCATCGGTATGGCGCGCACGGTGCGCTTCGCCGCCGCGCACGGTGCTCTCACGGTGCGCCTGCCGCGGTAATGTCCCGACTCTTCCGCTTCGCCAGCAGTCACGACATCGCCGCGCCCCGGGACGCTGTTTTCGAGGTACTGCGAGACGCCGAGCGCTGGCCGCAGTGGTGGCCGCAGATCCGCTCGGTCACGCCGTATGACGACACGCACGGCCGGGCCGAGATCCGCAGTGTCCTACCGCTCACTCTCCGAGTCGAACTCTCCACGGAGCTCGTTGACGCCGAATCCGGCGTGTTACGAGCGACATTGGCCGGAGATCTGGTCGGCTGGTCGCAGTTCGCGCTGCGCGCCAGCGGACCCGACCGCACGATCCTGGACTACACACAAGAAGTGCGGCTCGGTATGCCGGGCATGATCGGCCGGCTGGCGTCCTCGGCGATCGCCCGCCCGGTGCTCATCGCCAACCACGCGGCGATGATGCGCAGCGGCATGCGTGGCCTGGCGCGAGCGGCGTTGAATCTCTGACACCCGCGATCACTGCTCGGATCGCAGCACTACACCCGCGATCCACGCGATGCCGGTGGCCGTCTCGTCCGGCGTGCCGCTGGGCTGGATGATGTGGCTGAGCACGGTGCGCACGATGACGTCGACACCGACATCGAGCTGCTCCCGATTCAGCGGCAGTTGGAAGCGCAGCATGCCGTCGGTGACCACCTGCTTCGCCTTCTCCAGCAGTTGCCCACCGTCGGTGGTGAGCAACGGCAGCAGCTCGGAGTTCGCACCGTGCGAACCGGCGATCACTGCCCGCAGCAACGGGTTCTCCCGGCCCAGCCGCAGCACCGCAAGGGATGCGTCATGGATCGCGGCCACTGGATCGTCGCCACTGCGCTCGAAGGCGTCGACGACTTGGCCGAGAAAGACTGTCAACTCACCCATGACCAGGGCCTGCGCCAGGGCCGGCTTGTTGCCGAAGACGTTGTAGACAGACTGCCGGGACACACCCGCCTCGTCGGCCAGCCGGGCCATAGTGATCTTCGACCAGCCTTCGGCGATCGTCATCGCTGCAGCCACCCGAAGCAGGCGCGTGCGCAGGTCCTCGCCTGCCGCCGGTGCCGTGGTCACGAGCGCGATTCTAGGCACGCTCCCGGCATACCGGGCGGTGGTCAGCGAAATGGCGCCGAGCCGCTTGCTTTCAGACGGCGACGACGAAGTCGAGCTTCTCCCGCACGCCACAGTCGGGGCAGCACCAGGTGTCCGGGATCTGGTCCCACGGAGTGCCGGCCGGGAAGCCCTCGCGCGGTGCGCCGGTGCGCTCGTCATACTCGTAGCCGCAGCCGGGGCAGCGCCCTCCGTGACCACCGGACTGGTCGTGCACCGACGTGTCCTTGCCAACGATGTCGAGGGGAGCAGCGTCTGGGCGGGCGCCATACCGAGCGAGGATCTTCTCGCGTTTGCGCGGCGAGATGTTCGCCTGCGAGATGTCGCCGTCGAAGTGCGCGAGCACCCGTGGATCCATGACACGGCGCCATACGGCGGGGACGGCGGCCAGCACGATCATCCCGGCGTATCCCGTTGGCAGCACTGGGGATTCCTTGTAGTTGCGCAGCGCCTGGTAGCGGCGGGTCGGGTTCGCGTGATGGTCGCTGTGCCGCTGCAGGTGGTAGAGCAGCACGTTGGTCGCGATGTTGTTGGAGTTCCAGCTGTGGCTCGGGTTGACCCGCTCGTAGCGGACCTTGCCGGGCACGCCGACCTTCTGCCGGAGCATGCCGTAGTGCTCCATATAGTTGACGACCTCGAGCAGCGAGAAGCCGACGATCGCCTGAATCACCAAGTAGAGCAACACTTCCCAACCGAAGAGAGCGGCGATAACTCCCCACAGCACGAGCGACATCAGCCAGGCGTTGAGCACGTCGTTGCCGATCCTGAACGGTTGCTTGTCGTGTCGCGAGTAGCGGCGCTTCTCCAGCCGCCACGCGCTCTTCAGCGAGCCGATCACGGTGCGCGGCCAGAACTGGTAGAAGTTCTCGCCCACCCGGCTGCTCGCGGGATCGTCGGGTGTCGCGACCCGCACGTGGTGCCCGCGATTGTGCTCGATGTAGAAGTGGCCGTAAAAGCTCTGTGCCAGTGCGATTTTCGACAGCCAGCGCTCGTGACTCTCCCGCTTGTGACCCAGCTCGTGCGCGGTGTTGATGCCGATGCCGCCGACACAGCCGATCGAGACCGCGCCGGCGATCTTGCCGATCACGCTGAGGTTCCACGGCTGCACGAAGCGGTGCGGGAAGTGCGCGAGTGCCCAGTCGTAGCCGGCGGTGTGCTGCAGCACCCAGCCGACCGGATTGACGCCACCGATGATCGCCATGATCGCGAAGAGCCCGAGATATTGCAGCGGCAGGTACGCGTAAACGATCCACCGGTAGTACTTGTCCTTCTCCAGCGCGTCGATCACATCGTCCGGCGGGTTGCTGCGGTCCAGCCCGGCCAGCAGGTCGATCGCCGGGACGATGCCGAGGATCAGGATCGGCCCGGTCCACAGGAAGACCGACCAGGAGGTGAGCGAGTAGAGCACGTAGACGAAGACGAACGCCGAAGGTATGACGAGACCGATCAGCCACAGATAGCGCTTCTTGTCCTGCCACACCTGGGTCGAGCCGTCGGGAACCGTTCCGGATGCATCCAGCACCGCCATGTTGTGACTCCCATCACATGCGAAGTTTACAAAATCATGCTGTTTGTAAACCAGGCCTGTCAAGGCCTTCCTTACGCGGAGTTCAGTAGCTCGCTGCGAGCGCACAGCCTCGCCATACATAATCAAGGCGGCGGCCGAGCCGGTCGCGACGTATGACGAGGGGAAGATGCCCGGTGGGAAGACACTCCAGCCGACGCACGAAGGGGACGATCGCGATCGTCGCGGGGGCCGCTGTCGCGATCGCCGGTGGAGTCGTGCTGGTCAATGGCCTCAACCATGACGACAGCACCGACCCGCCCATCAGTGCGATCGGCACGTCGTCGCCCGGGGCCTCCACCTCTAGCCAGCACCCGTCCACCAGCCACAGCTCGAGTAAGGCAACCGGCAAGCACTCGGGCACGTCGAGCGGCAGCTCCGACAAGGCGACCACGGTGGCGAAGCCGACCAGCAACAGCACACCGGCCTCAGTCGCCAATCCGGCTGGCGCAGCGTGCATTCCGAAGAGCCTGACCGTTTCCTCGGTCGGCATCGGCGACGAGCAAGTGGTGCCGATGGGCACCAACTCACAGGGCCAGATCTACCCGCCCGCCCACACGACGATGTGGTACAACCGTTCCGCGCAGCCCGGCCAGAACGGCATCTCGGTCATCGCCGGTCACGTCACGTATGACGGCCCGGACAACTTCTACAACCTGCGCAACGTCCCGATCGGCGCGAAGGTGTCCGTAACCTGCACCAACAACAAGGTGGTCCGGCTGCAGGTGACCCACACGGCGTCCGTGCTGAAGACGAAATTGACCACCGACCAGCGGGTGTGGGGCGGCAGTGCGACCCCGGTCGTGACGCTGGTGACCTGCGACATCGACTCGCCGATGATCGCCGGACACCACCTGAACAACTACGTGGTCTGGACCAGGCCGGCCTGACGCGGGGCGCATCCGTAGGTATCCACTTCAGCGGATGACTTCCGTGTCGAAACGGTCGGGAGTCCCGACGCTTATCTTGTCGGCCGCTCCCGTTTGGTATGCGTCTTCGACGAGCTGCACGGGAAAGTGATCACCGAAGTGGCCCCCGGGCGGCCACACCTCGTGGACTCGCCGTCGGTGAAGAAGTCAGGCAGGGTGCCCCCGCACCGCCTCAGACCCACCGAGCCGCCAACCACGGCGTACGCACCCCTGCCGGCGCCACCACCCGCCGCGCTGAAAACATTCGCGCTGCACGGGAGGCAGCAACGCCGCGACCTTGCCCCCTGGCCATGCTCTTCATAAATTGCAGTGTGGTCGAGCCCTCAGCGATGGACCAGCAATGCGGGATATATCGCTGAGGGGCGCAGATCCTGCAAATACTTCTTCTTCAAACCTTGGCGGACCAGCTCGTTGGCGGTGGCCGACATACACGGTGGGGAGTGCGTCGCTACCCGATCAACGCCGCTCGGGCGCGGCGGGATAGACGCCGAGGATCTTGACGTCGGTGGTGAAGAAGCGCAACTCGTCCAACGCGCGCTTCAGCGCGGGGTCCTCGGGATGCCCGTCGACCTCGCTGAGGAACTGCGTCGCGGCGAATTTGCCTCCCACCATGTAGGACTCGAGCTTGGTCATGTTGATGCCGTTGGTCGCAAAACCGCCGAGTGCCTTGTAGAGCGCCGCGGGGATGTTGCGCACGTTGAAGATGAAACTGGTCACCATCGGGCCTGACCCCTGCGGCGGGACGACGAAGTCCCGGGAGAGCACCACGAAACGGGTGGTGTTGTGGTCTTCGTCCTCGATGTCGTCGCGCAGCACCTCCAGCCCGTAGATCTCCGCCGCGAGCGGCGGACTGATCGCGCCCATCGTCGGGTCGGCCGCCTCGGCGACCTCACGGGCGGCGCCCGCCGTGTCACCGGAGATCACCGGCTCCAGGCCCAGCTCTCGTATGACGTTGCGGCACTGCCCGAGCGCGTGCACGTGACTGTGCACGGTGCGCAGGTCACCTATGGACGCACCGGGGATCGCCATCAGCGAGAAGCGGATCCGGTGGAAGTGCTCCGCCACGATGTGCAGCCTGCTGCGCGGCAGGAAGTGATGTATGTCGGCGACTCGGCCCGCCAGTGAGTTGTCAATCGGGATCATCGCCAGATCGGCACTCGGAGCGCCGCCGTTACCGGGCTCGACCGCCGCAAAGACATCCTCGAACGACGCGCACGGCACGCTCTCCAGATCGGGATATTCGCGCTCGCACACCGAGTGCGAGTTGGAGCCGAGTTCGCCCTGATAGGCGATGCGTCGAGGTGGGATCACGTCCGAAGCTTACGAGCGATGCCGTCCGCGGGCATCGACGCTTCGTCATACGGACGCCGCGCGCCATACACCATCCAGCGTCGGAGTTTGATGGTTTTGTCACGTACGATTTGCCCGGTGTTGCGACGGTGGCTTGTGTGGGTGGTGTGCGTCGCCGTGGTCGCCGTCGGCGGTTCCTATCTGATCTCCTACCTGACCCGGTGGCCGGCGGCCGAAAGGATCAGCCAGCCCGGTCCGCTCATCGTGGTCAGCCAGCCGACGCTTTCCTGGGACCAGGTCAGCGCGACGAAGACCCCGACCCTGTGGAACCTCGCCCACGAGGGTGCCGTCGGGTCGCTGACCACCCGCAGCCTCAGCTCACACAGCTGTGACAACCAGTCATGGCTGACCATCGGAGCAGGCAAGCGCACGACGGAGGGGTTCCGGGTGCCGATGACTTCGCCGGGCAAGAAACCCCTGCCGTGCACCAAACCGAAGCCACCCACACCGATCACCACCGACTCCACGACCGGCAGCGGAGCACCAGCGGTCTATTCGAACTGGGAGGCGGTGCGAACACGCGCCAAGGCCAGGGCGGTGCCCGCCGACCCGTCGAACGTCACCACCCGGATGACCGCGGGCGGTCAGTGCATCACGGCGGCCGGCCCTTACGCGGCGCTCGCGGCCGCGAACGCCCAGGGGCGGATCGAGCATTACGTCGCCGACCCGGCCACCGTCGACGTCACCTCGTGCCCCATCACTTTCATCGGCCTGCAGACGATGGACGACAAGCTGCTCGGCTCGATCCTGGCGAACGCGCCGCCCAACGCCACGATCGTCGTGGGCGGCTTCGCCGACGACACCGGTCCGGAGCTGCTGCACACCGTCGTGATCAAGGGGCCTGGTGTCCCGCACGGCCTGCTCACGTCGGAATCCACCCAACAGCCCGGCGTGGTGCAGCTGACCGACCTGTCCGCGCTGGTCTTCGCCCGCCTGGGTAACAAGGCGCCGCATTTGCCGGAGGGCCGCGTCCCGGCCGTGCAGCCCCGTGTCAAGGGCACCAGCGCGATCGTCGACGCCGGCATGGTCGCGATGCAACTGCAGGTGGAGCACGCCCTGTCGGGTGATTTCCTGACGCGCTTCGTCGTGACGATGGCCGTGCTGCTCGGTGCCGGCTGCGTCTGGTGGTGGCTCCGCCGCCGCTCCGCCGCCCGAGCCGGAGTGCCCACGAAGTCGAGCAAGCCGCTGCGGTGGTGGCTCAGCAGCTGCGCAGCGATCACCGCGTCGATGCCGGTCAGCACCTGGCTCATCGGTCTGGTCCCGTGGTGGGATGCCGCGGATCCCACCTTCGCCCTGGGCTGGGGGGTCGTCGGCTTCTCGGTGCTCATCTCGGCGCTGGCGTTGCTCGGCCCGTGGCGGAAGTATCCGATCGGCGCACCGCTGTTCATCGCCGTCGTGACGTTGTCAGTGCTGCTGCTGGACGTCATACACGGAACGCCGTTGCAGTTCGTGTCGATGATGGGCCTGCAGCCGGTGTATGGCGGCCGGTTCTACGGCATGGGCAACGTCGGTGACGCCATGATCGCGACCGCGTCGCTGGTGATCTGTGCGCTGCTGGCCGGAGTGCTCGTGCGCGGTGGACACCGCAGGCTGGCAGCGGCAACCGTCATCCTCATCGGCCTGGTCACGCTGCTGGTCGACGGGACCCCCATCTGGGGCGCCGACGGCGGCGGGCCGCTGGCGATGTTCCCGGCCTTCGCCTACCTCGCACTCAACGCCGGCGGACTGGCGCTGACCTGGCGGCGGGCCGCCCTCATCGGCGGCGCGGCCGTCGGGATCGTCGGCACCATCGCGGTGCTGGACTACCTGCGTCCACCGCAATACCGCACGCACCTGGGCGATTTCGTCGCTCAGATCCGCTACCACGGAGACTTCTCCGGCATCCAGCGGATCCTGCGAGCCAACTGGGTCATGTTGAGCAGCAACGTACTGACAGCCGTTGTGCCACTGATCCTCATCCTGGCGATCGTGATCCTGCTGACGCCGTCGCGGTGGCCCGGTCGACTGCTGATGCCACTGGTCAACCGGGTCCCGATGCTCGGTGAGGGCATCGCCGCCATCGTCGTCTGCTGGATCCTCGGCTTCGTGTCCAACGACTCCGGGGTGTCGATCCCGCCGACCGGATTATTGCTGCTGGCACCACTGCTGATGTTGCTGGCCGCCGCCCCTCGGTCGGCCTGGAGCGCGAGCGCGTGCGTGGCACGCTCGCGCACCCCAAACGGATCAGTGACGACGCCCCGGTCAGCGAATCGTGATCTGACGCGACACCAGGCCCGCCCGTGCACGTCGCTCGGCATCGGTCAGCGGGTCGCCGCTGCGCACCGACTCCAGCGCCTCGGTGAAGCGAGTGCTCAGCTCCCCCATACCCCCGTCGTATGACGCAGGCTCCGCCGCCGCGTCGACCTCCCAGACGGGGACCAACAGACCGCAAGTGCGGAAGGCACCGAGCAACCGACCTGCTTCAGACACCCCACGAAGTTCTCCTCCGCTTCGCTCCTCCGATACTTCGCGGGGACCCCGCATGAGTGCATCGTTGCCAGCAGCGTGCAGGCGGGCCAGCGCAGCGGTGGCCTCGTCCTCGTCGTGCGGCAAAACCCAACGCACGTAAGTGCGTTCACCGATCCGGCACCAGTAGGCCGACTGCACGGACGGCAGGGGCACGGTCGGTGTGACCGCCGAATTGGCCTGCTCCAGCGACGCGGCAGTCGCCTCGTCGAGCTCGTCCTGCTCGATCCAGAAGTCGAAGCCGTCGTGCAACTCGATCTCGGGTGCGTCGCCGGTGAGCAGGTCCTGCAGGCGAGGTGTCTCCGCGGTCACCGGCGGCGTCTTGACCACCGGCTGTCCCGGCTCCGTGTCGACGGTGGCGATCAGCGCGGCCGCCAGGTCGCGGCTGAGGTCACCCGATCCCGCGCCGGACTGGGTGGCGATGAAGCGCTCGCCGTCGGTGCGGTGCAGGCCGGCCCAGGCCAACGGCAGGACGGTTGCGACTCTGGCGGTGTGCTCGCCGCCGTCATACGAGAAGGTGAGCCGGGCGGTGGCCGCCGGGAGGATCTCGCGCATCGCGACCCAGCCGGTCTCGCCCGGCAAACCTTCGAACGGCCTGGGCGCGAAAGGGACTCGCGCCGCACGTGCGGTCTTCTTGTCGGCGCCCTTGCGGCGCGATGCCTTACCCATGGGGCATCAGCGTAGGGCGCCGCCTCCGGCGGTGGTGCTGCGGATGGCGTCGGTGACCGCGGCGAGCGCGAGTAGGCGTATGACGTCAACGTGCGCATCGACCTCGCCGGTGGCGGCGGCCACCAGCGCGTCGCCGTCGAAGCGCGTGTGCGGCGGAGTGATCGCGCGGGCCAGACCATCGTGCGCGCCCTGCGCGACGATGCGGCAACCGACCTTGTCGAGCGTGGCGTTGGTGACGACCAGCCCGATGGTCGTGTGCGTGCGATCGAACCCGAAGTGCTGCTGCAATGCCTCGACGGACGTCGTGTCGACCGGCGCAGAGCCGTCGTCGATGTCGCCAAAAGCGTTGACCACCACCAGTGCCCAGACCACGACCTCGCCAAGACGACGAGTCGCAGTGCGTATGCCGCCGGGGCGTGCTCCCTCCGGTCCGCGCCAATGGCTGACCATCGCACCGGTCCCCGCGCCGACCTGGCCGGTCGCCGGGTCGTCAGTGGTGGCAGCGGCCGCTGCGGCATACCCTGCTCGGCGCCGGGGCGGACCGACCCGTCACCGACGGCCAGGTCGAAGAGCGCAAGCGCCGGCACGATCGGCACGGCTCCGGCGGGGTCGGCACGCCGGAGCCGAGCTCCTCCATGCGACGCATCACGCCGTCGGCGGCGGCCAGCCCGAAGGCCGATCCGCCGGTGAGCAGCAGCGCGTCGATGCTGGTGACGGACTTGTCCGGCTCCATCAGCAACAGCTCGCGCGAGGCGGGCGCACCGCCACGGCATTCGTATGACGCAACCGTTCCGGGTGGGAATTCGATTGCGGTGCAACCAGTTCGGGCATCCATGTCGGTCCAGTGACCGACCTTCAGTCCGTCGATCGGGATCGTCATACCCACTGCCTCAGATCCGACGCCGCGACGCGCCGCCGAGCGCCGCCCAGACCATCGTGTGACCGTCGTCGTCGTTGACGCCCCACTCGAAGGCCAGCGAGCGCACGATCCGCAGACCTCGCCCGCTCGGCGCCCAGTCCGACTGTGGCTTGGGCTTGGGTTGTTTTTCGGAGCCGCCGTCGGTGACCTCGATCTCGACCCGCGGCGGGCGAGCACGCCAGCGGACCCGCACCGTTCCGTCGGGCAACGGACGACCATGCAGGATCGCGTTGGCGACCAACTCCGCGACGACCGTCTCGGCCTCCTCGACCACCTTGGACGGCAGCTTGCCGTCGCCAAGGTCACCGACGATCTCCTCGCGGACGCGCGGCACGGAGTCGATGGTCCACGGCAGTCGCACCGTCCGCACCCAGGGCTCGGACTTGCGCTTCTCACTCACGTGGTGCCACCTCTCCTCGTCATAACCGGTCGCGCCGCCTGGTTGTGCGCGGGGCATCGAGGAGTCATCATGCCGGATCGGCCCGATTTCTGAGTCACTGCACTGGGTATGCCGCGTCGACCATCTCGCGCACCAGCGCCGGCCGGTTGGTGATGATCGCGTCGACACCGATGCGCAGGCACAGCTCGATGTCGGGCTCCTTGTCGGCGGTCCACACATGCACTTGGTGTCCGTAATGGTGTTGTCGCGCAACGAATTCGGGATTGCGACGGATCATCCCCATGCGGGGGCCGGCGATTGCGACATTCGACGGCAGCCCGTCGCGGAAGAACGGCGACGTGCCGACCTCGATGAGCTGCACCCGCTGAAGGTGCGGGGCGAGCTTGGCGACTCGCTGAATCGCCATGGAGGAGAACGACATCACCCGCACCACCGGCTTGTCGGGCGCTGCCCTCAGCAGGTCGAACTCGCCCAGCAGGTTCACCAGCCGGCGCTCGACCTCCCCGGCATACCGGGTCGGGTGCTTGGTCTCGATGACCAGGTCGGGTTTGCGGTCGCTCGCGAGGACGGATCGGATCAGCTGCCGCAGCGTGAGGATGTTGGCGTGATGCCGGTCCGGGACCTCGTTCTCGTCACCGTGCGCGTCCTTCCAACTCCCCCAGTCGAGGCCCTCCAGCTGCGCCAACTCCAAGGTCGAAACGGTGCCGTGCCCGTTGGAGGTCCGGTTGACGCGTCGGTCGTGGACGCAGACCAGGTGCCGGTCGGCCGTCAGTCGCACGTCGCACTCGAGGCCGTCGGCCCCCTGGGCGATCGCGCGCTCATAGGCGCCGAGAGTGTGTTCGGGGTTGTCGTGACTGGCCCCGCGGTGAGCAATCACCTTGGGCGGGCCGCCACCGAGCGGTGAGCCGACTGTGCGCACAGACCTATCGTTGCAAAGTCGATCCTCATCGCGCCAGCGACCCGCGGACACCGTGCACAACTCTCCCCAGGGGAGAGTCCAGTACGCCGCAAACGCCCACCCGTGGGCTGAGACTCTCGGTCAGCGGGAGGTGAGCAGTTCGGTGACGACCGTCGTGTCGTGGAACGGCACGTCGCCGGTCGCCAGGTGCTGCACCCGCTCGTGACCCTTGCCCGCCACGACGACGACGTCGCCGGATCGTGCCTCACGCAGCGCCTTGTCGATCGCATCCCGCCGGTCGATCACGATCGTGGTGTTGGCGGGGTCGGCGCCGGCCATCACTTCGTTGGCGATGTCCTGCGGGTCCTCGTGATAGGCGTCGTCGGTGGTGATGATCGCGACGTCGGCCAGCTCGGAAGCCACCGCGCCCATCTTCGGCCGCTTGTCGCGGTCGCGCGCACCGGCCGCGCCATACACACACAGCAGGCGGCCTGCGCCGGCGACTTCGCGGGCTACCTCGAGCACGGCGCGCAGCCCGATGTCGGTGTGCGCGTAGTCGACGACGACCTCGAAGCCGCGGTCGACGGCGGCCGGGACGCGCTCGAATCGTCCTGGCACCTGGCGCATTTCGCTGACAGCTCGGGTGAGGATGTCTGGCGACATACCCATTTCGAGGGCGATGCCGGCGGCACCGGCGACGTTGTGCACGTTGTAGTCACCCAGCAATGGGATGCGCAGCTTCAGCCTCCCGTGTCGCGGCGTCACCAGCTCGAAAACGGTGTGCACGCCGTCGCGGCGCTCGTGGTCGATGCGGTAGTCGGCATTCGACGCGGCCCCGAAGGTCAGCGTGCCAGGGATCTCCTGCGCGAGTCGCGCACCCCACTCGTCGTCGGCGTTGGCGAGCTTGGGCCCGTCGGTCCACTCGAAGAGCTTGCGCTTGGTCCGATAGTAAGCCTCCATAGTGCCGTGCAGGTCGAGGTGGTCGCGGGTGAGGTTGGTGAAAAGCGCTGCGGCATACCGGGTTCCGTCTACCCGATGCAGATGTATGCCGTGCGAGCTGGTCTCCAGGACGACGTGCTGCAGTCCGGCGTCACGCATCCGGGCGAGGTTGGCCTGCACCTCGGTGGCTTCGCCGGTGGTGCGAACCGCCATCTCGTGATGTGTGCCGACGATGATCTCGGCGGTGGTCATCAGGCCGGTGGTGGCTTCGCCATACGCAGCGGTGAGGATCGCGTGCAGCACGTAGGAGCTGGTGGTCTTGCCGTTGGTGCCGGTGATGCCGTAGACGGTCAGGTCGTGGGAAGGATGTCCGGCGAGTTCGGTCGCGAGCGCCGCGAGCGCGACGCGGTCGTCGGGCACCACGGCTGTCGGGATGCCGTCAATCGGCTCCTCGGCGATGACCAGTGCGGCACCGCGCTCCATCGCCTGCGGAACGAAGTCCGCCCCGCGGGTGGTGAAGCCGTTGATCGCGACGAACGCGCCTCCGGGCACGACCGCACGGGAGTCATGGGTGACCGCGACGATCGGCCCGGTGAGCGGGGGCACCTCCACTCCGAGCACGCGCGCAACGCTTTTCTGGTCCAACGGCACCGTGGGAGCGTACCCGTCGCGGCGCGCCCCGGGCCTGCGGGCCGGACTCGGCGAGCCGCGGCCCCGATATCACCGTCTAGCACTCTCTAGTGTTCTGCTTAGAACCTCCTACACATCTACATCGAGCGGAAGTCGGCGACGCGAGCAGGCTCCCGCCAAAGGTCACGAACAGATTTCGACCGCGGCGCGCCGTCGGAGGGCGGCGATCGCCGTGTCAGACTCGTTCGGACCGATCGTGAATCGCCTGGCGGGGTTGTCCCGACCCGCCGGTAACCTCCGGTCCCGCACACACCTCTCGCAGACGACTTGAAAGCGCCATGACTGAGCACGAACACGACGTTCCGCCGCGCCCGGCATTCGTCCTGCAAGTGCGAAACGACGCCAATGGCGCCCCGACGGCCTGGTTGGACGACGAACAGATCACCGTGCCGCCGGGTGTCGGCGTCCACCGCGCGCTGATCCGCGCCGCGCGTCGGCGCGCTGACCGCACCGAGCCCGGTCACACCATTCGCGTCGCCGGTATGACGCCGGACGGCGCCACTTTTCACCTGGGCATCGGACCCGACGGCGACGCATGGGAAGTGCCGCCGCCGGAAGCCGACGAGGAACCCGTCGCAGCGGGACCGGCCCCGCCGGACGGCGGACCCGTCCCGGACGACATCTCGCACGTCATCGAGTTGCAGGATCTCGACGGCCGGCTCGTCGGCCTGGTCGACGACGAGGAGGTCACGCTGATCCCCGGCGTGGATCCCTACGACCAGTTGCTGCGCCAAGCACGGCGCCGAGCGGACGAGCACGCTCCCGGAAAGACCGTCCGGGTGCTCGGTCGGACACCCGGCGCACGGGTCTGGCACATCGCTCTCACCCCGGACGGCACTCCACAGGTCGTTGCGCCGGTGCACAGCCAGCCTGCGCCGCGGGTCGAGCGGGTGGAGCCCGCCGCTCCGGTGAACGCCTTCCGCCCGGCGGCTCCCTCGACACCTGCGGAGGAGCCGGGGCCGCAACCGGCATACGCGCCCGAGGACGACGAGACCGAGAGTCGGACCCCGCCGACCGCGGCCCTCACCGACGACCGCGGACGGCCGATCCCGACCACGACAGCCCCGGCGACCGCACCTCATGGATTCGGCACCACTCCCCGGAAGACGAGCGGCACCACGCCTACGAGCCCGACGAGGAGCCGCCCCGGGAAGCACGCGGCGACGGGCCTTCACGGCGCACCCTTCTGCTCGGCGGTGCCGGTGCGGTGGCCTTGGTCGGCGCCGCGACTGCGGGGTTCTTCGCGTTCCGCTCCGATGACAACAGCGCGAACCAACCGACACCCACGATGTCCGGCACGCCGTTGCCGGACAGCATTCGACCGCCCGCGGGCCTGCCGGCCAGCTACCTGTGGTCGGTCGTGAAACTCTCGGACGTCGCGCCGCAGATGGTGGTGACCGCCAAGCAATTGGTCGTGACAGTCGACAACGACACGACCGGTGGCATCCAGCTGGTCTCGCTCGACCCACAGAGCGGCAAATCCCAGTGGAAGGCCGACCTGCCGGTCGACGCGGTCGTTGCCGACGGTCCCGCACTGGTCCCGATAGATGGCTCCGACTCGATCGTGTTGACCACGCAGACGCAGATCCTTGCCTATCCGCTCGGCGGCGGAGACCCCAAAACCTGGCCGCTGGAACAGAATTGGAGCGTCGCCCTGACGACGAGCGGGGTGATCGCCACCAAACCGGACAACACGAAGAGTGCGTTCGTCCTGTATGGCGACAAGCTGACGCAACGCGCACTGCCCAAGGGTGCAAACCCGGTCGCTGTGCTGGCCGACGGCACCTTGGTCGCAACCGACGCCCACGGCAAGGTCTGGTTCAGCAAGGACCCCACCACAGCCCCGAAACCCAAGACCCTCAAGGCTCCCCGCGACACGACCCCCGGCACCTTCGTCGCGGCCACCCGCGATCAGATCATCACGGCGTTCGTGCCCAAGAACGAACCCACGGCGTCGCGACTGTGTGCCTTCTCGTTGCCGGGGTTGCAGCCGCGGATCACCACTGCACCCGTGAATCCCGCTGTCTTTCCTACCAACTTCATGCTTGCACCCGACGAGAGCTGGGCGGTTGCTGGCAACGCCTGGGTCGACATGACCACTGGCAACAGCCACGTCATCACCTCGAAGTGGTCGCCGATCGCGATCTCCCAAAACAACTCGTGGAGCAAGTCCGGCGACAACGTGCTGACCGCGACCAATCAGGGAAAGTCGCTCGGGCCCGCCACGAAGGACAGCGGCCAGGTCGCCATCCCCAAGGGCGGCACCGCCAAGGTCGTCTACTGCGTTGCGTCCATCGGCAGCGACACCACGCTGTATGCCGTGCCACTGAAGGGCTGACCTCGAACCCCTTTCCTGGGCTGGGAGAATGACGCGGTGCTGACCACGGGACTGTTCGTGGTCGCGGTCCTGCTCACCTGGCCGGTCCCGCGACTGCTGCCGAGCCTGACCGACCTGGAGCGGGTGCCAGGGCCGGCTTTGCTGCTGTGGCAAGCGATTTCGCTGTCTGCGATCTTTGCGTCTGTGTGTCTGGCGCCACTGGCGATCCTGCAGCTCGTCCGTGACGGCAGGCAGATCCCGGCACCTGCTGCGAACGTTCCGCTGCTGCTCCTCGGGCTGGTGATCTCCAGCCTGATCGTCGCTCGACTGCTCCTGCAGGGACATCGGATCGGCCGCGACCTGCGCGTGGCACGACGCAAGCACGCCGAGCTCGTCGATCTGCTCGGTGATCCCCCGGAGGGGGCGTCATACGACTCCATCACGGTGCTGGCTCACCCGACACCGACCGCCTATTGCATCCCGGGCAAAAGACGCCGAGTCGTGTTGACCGACAGCACAATTCGCGCGCTCCCTGCCGAACAACTGGGCGGCGTCCTGGCGCACGAACGCGCACACCTGCGGCTGCGTCACGACCTGGTCCTGGAGTTCTTCACCGTGCTGCACACCGCGGTTCCGCGCGTCATACGCAGTGACCGCGGCATACAGGAGGTACGCCTGCTGATCGAGCTGCTGGCCGATCGGGCCGCGTGTCGTTCGGTCGGGCCGGTGGCCGTGGCGCGGGCGCTGGTTCAGCTGTCGGGCGGGGCGCATCCGGACGCCACGCTTGGCGTGACCGGCGCGTCGGCGGTGCGGCGGATGGAGTTGCTGGCCGACAACGGCCCGCACCGGATGCTGTCCGCTTCGGTGCTCGCGGCGGCTGCGTTCGTCGTGCTGGCGACCGGGATCATCGCCTGGGGTGCGCTGCTAATGGGGTGAATTAGAAATAGAGCAGGTACGGATGTGGACAAAGTTGCTGGTCAGGCGCGAAGCGACTGTCAGCCAACTTTGGACGCGCCGCACTCGGAGTCGGTTGAGTCAGCGACCGTGCTTGCGCTCGACCTCAGCGAGTCCGGCGCGCAACACGTCGATGTCGTCGGCCGATGCATTGTCGAGGAAGCTCAGCAGCGCCGCCTTGCGGTCGTCCGGCGCCAGCGGCTCCAGGCTGGACTGCAGCACCTCGGCGGTCAGCTGATCGCGGGTCGCCGCTGCGCGGTAGCGCCAGGCGCGCCCGGCTCGCTCGCGGCCGACCAGGTCCTTCTTGGCCAGCCGGTCGAGCACGGTCATTACGGTCGTGTAGGCCAGGTCGCGGTCGACAAGCCGCTCGTGGACCTCTCGGACCGACAACCAACCGTCCTCGGGGAGCGCCCACAGCTGCTCCATCACGGCGCTCTCCAGGTCGCCGAGCCCGGATCGTCCCTGCCTCATCACGACGCCACCGTATCCTCACCCAACGAAGTTCTCCGCTCGTGCCTCGCTCCGATACTTCGCCGGGGCCCGAGGTCCACGGATCGGTCGATCCCAAAGGGTAGCTGTATGGCGAACTCCCGATCCGGCGCCAGGTCCGCGACGCCCTGGTGGGACACGGCGACGACGGACGCACCGGCCGTCGCGGTGCGCAGGTCGTGCATGACGGCGCGTGCCGTGGGTGAGTCCAGGTGTGCGACCGGTTCGTCGAGGAGCAGCACCGGCCGGGCCGACAGGAGCGCGCGGCCTATCGCCAGCCGGGTGCGCTCCCCACCGCTCACGCTTCGGCCGTCGCCGAGCTCGGAGTCGAGGCCCTGTGGAAGCGCCGCCAGCCACCTGCCGAGTCCCGCGTCGACGAGTGCGCCGGCGATCGCAGGGTCTGTGGCGTCCGGGCGGGCCAGGAGCAGGTTGGCGCGCACCGTGCCGGCGAAGACGTGCGGTTCGTCGTCCACGATCGCCAGCCGTGAGCGCACGTCGATGATCCTGTTGTGTTGGACGTCCACTCCCGCGAATGTGTAATGGCCCGAGGCGATCTCGAGGTGCCGAGCCAGTACTGCGAGCAGGGTGGACTTGCCCGCCCCGTTGGGCCCGGTGACACTGACCCGTTCGCCGGGCGCGAGACGGAAGTCGTCGACGGAGAGGTCGGTAGCGGCGCCGGTCCAGGAGGCACTCACCTGGTGCAGCCGGAGGTGAGCGGCCCCGGTGGGTGTGCTGGTTGCGCGCTCCGGGTCCTGCACCGCCGGTGGCTGCTCGGTCAGGCGGCGCAGCCGATCATGTGCCCAACGTCCGCGAGCGGCTGCGCCGACCGCGTCGGGCACCGTTCCAAGCACGTCGGTCAGGGCGAGCGGCCCCAGCACGAGTAGCGCGGCGATCGGCGCGCTGAGTTGCCCGCTCGCCAAACCGCCCCGCGCGACGATCGCCGTCAGGACGGTCGCCACGCCGGCCAGCACGGTGGTCATGGCGACACCGGCGGCCCGGCCCCGAGCCTGCCCAACAGTGGCGCGAGTGCTCTCGTGTGCGGCATCGTCGAGTTTCCGGACCAGCGGTTGCGCGGCCGAGATCGCCTGCACCGCAGGGAGATTCGTGGCCAGGAGCTGCGCGGCGTCATTGACCGCCGCGCGCGCTCGGAGGGTATGGCGCTGGCCGTCACTCTCCAACCGGTAGTCCCACCAGGCGACCAGCCCAACAGCGACCAGGATCGCCGCGAGGACGAGGCCGCTCGCCGGATGCAGCGCTGTCACGACACCGAGGGTGAGCACGGCCGTCGCTACGCAGCCGATCAGCGGCACCAGCGCCCGGACCTGCACGTCGACCTCGTCGTCCAGGTCGCTCACCGCACCGGTCAGCACGTCCGCCCGGCGCTTGCGTCCCAGCGCTGCCGGCGTGAGCGGGATCAACCGAGTGAAGAGCGAAGCCCGGCGCTCGACCAGGTCTGCGAGCGCTGCGTCGTGCGACCTGATTCGCTCGACGTAACGGAACACCGGTCGGCCGATGCCGAAGGCCCGCACGCAGACGATCGCCACCAGCAAGGTCAGCACCGGCGGCCTGGTGCTCGCCTGCACGATCAGCCACCCCGACGTCGCCATCAGCGCTACGCCGCACACGGAGGCCAGCGCGCCGATCGTCGCCGCGCGCAGCACGCCAGGCGCCGGACGCCATACAGAGCGCCCCGAAAAGCCCCTTGAGGAGCTCGTGAGGAACGAGCGAGCGTCTCGAAAGGCGGCTTCCGGTGGCCGCGCACTACGGCGGGGGCGAGAGACCTCGAGACGCTCCTCGGCCACCTCAACGCCCCGCGCCAATTCGAGCCGTATCACGTTGTCCGCCAACGCCATCAGGCTCTCGCTGTGGGTGGCCACGACGACGGCGCGAGTCCGGGCGAGCGCACGGATCATCGTCTCCACCTGACCGCGCATGGCGGGATCGAGATGGGCGGTCGGCTCATCGAGCAGGACGACCGAGGCAGAGGACAACTGCGCCCGGGTGAGCGCAAGCAGCGCCCGCTGGCCGGCGGACAGGCCGAATCCGTCGTCGCCGATGACCGTGTCGAGACCGTCCGGCAGGCGCCGCAGCGGCTCCGGCAGCCAGTCGGTGCCCGACGGTAACTCCCCTGTCAGCGCTAGGTTTTCGGCAATGCTGCCCGGCACGAGGAACGGGCGCTGGGTCACGTAGTGCACGACCGATGGTGACTCGACAGACCCGGTCGTCGCGGCGCGCAAGCCCGCGAGGAGGTCCAGCACGGTGGTCTTCCCGCAGCCCGACGGTCCGGTCAGCGCGGTCAGCCCGGCACGGACATCCAGGTCCAAGTCACGGATGACGAGTTGCTGCGCGCCTGGATGGCGATAGCCGAGCACCCGCGCATGCAGGGCGCCGGCCCCGCTCGTCGCCGACACGACCGGCGCCGAGTCCTGCGCCAGCAATTCGTCGATGGCCTGTGCACCATCCGCAGCCGCGTGAAACTCCTGCCCGACCCTGCGGATCGGCCAATACGCCTCCGGCGCCAGGAGTATGGCGACCAGACCCACCTCGAGACTCATCCCGCCGCTGACCAGCCGCAGCCCCACTGCGACGGCGACGATCGCCACAGAGATGGTGGCGAGCAACTCCAGCGCAGCAGAGCTGAGGAAGGCCGTACGCAGGGTCCGAACCGTCGCGGCACGCCACCGTTGACCGACGGCGCGCACCAGACCGACCTGATGCTCTGCCCGCTGGTAGTTGACCAACGTCGGCAGCCCACGCATCACATCGAGGAAATGCCCTGTCAACCGGTCGGTTTCACGCCACCGCGCCGCTGTCTCATCTCGAGTGTGCAGCCCGATGAGCGCGGCGAAGAGCGGCAGCAACGGCAGGGTGAGCACCACGATGAGCGCACTGATCCAGTCGGTGCATGCCAGCGCCACCAACGCAAAGACAGGCACGACCGCCGCACTGATCAGGGCCGGCAGGTAACGGGCGACATACGGCTCGATCGCCTCGGCACCCTTGGTGGCACGAGTCAGCATGACCGTTTCACTGGGACGGGTGTCGATCGTGCTGCCCAGCCACCCGTCGACGGCGCGGTGGCGAAGGAGGTTGCCGACATACGAACCCGCCCACGCCGCAACACGTTCCGCAGCGCCGCCAGCGATCGCCCGCAAGCCGAACACAACCAGCACGAGCACCGTGGGGACGACCAGCGACTTCTCGCGAACCACCGCCACGATCAGTGCCGCCACCACCACCGCCTGGGCGATTGCGAGCGCACCTTGCACGACGCCGATCACGCCGAGCGCCGCCAGCGGACGGCGCACCCGTGGCTCGACGCGCAGTAGTCGCGAATCGAGCGGTCGCATCAGTGGCTCCCCACCGTGGCGAGCGGATCAGTTTGCGGCGCAATGTGATCGGTGCTGATGCGCTTCCGGAAGACCCAGTAGTTCCAGGCCGAGTAGAGCAGCATGATCGGGGTGAACACCACCGCGGCGCCCGTCATGATTTGCAGTGTCAGGTGCGAGCTTGCAGCGTTGTGCACTGTGAGGCCAAAGGCCGGGTTGATCGTGCTCGGCATGACGGCGGGGTATGACGCGAGGAAGTAGCACGCCACGGTCGCACCGATCGTGACGAAGGTGCCGGTGAAGGCCAACCCGTCCCGGCCGATCCGGTCCGCTGCGAGCGCCGCCACGAAGGCGATCACCCCGATCGCGGCCACCAGCCAGGACCAGACCGTGCCCGTGTGGAGGTTGACCCAGATGAGCAGCGCGATGGCGAGAAGTGCTGCCACCGGGGCAGATCGGCGTGCGACGGTCCGCGCTTCGTCGCGGATCGAGCCGGAGGTCTTGAGTGCAAGGAAGAACGCGCCGTGCACGAGGGAGACCGCCACCAGGGTGAGCCCGCCGAGCAGACTCATCGGATTCAGCAGGGTGAAGAAGGTGCCGCTGAAGTTGCCGCTGCGATCCACCGGCACGCCGTGAATCAGATTGGTCAGCGCAATGCCGACCAGCAGCGGAGGCAGCACCGATCCGCCGATGATCACGGCATCCCACCCGGCACGCCATCGGTCATTGTCCCGCTTGTAGCGGTATTCAAAGCCCATGTTGCGCAGGATCAGCGCGACCAGGAGCAGCAGCATGGCCAGGTAGAAGCCGCTGAACATCGTTGCGTACCAAGCCGGGAACGCTGCGAACATCGCACCGCCGGCAGTTATCAGCCACACCTCGTTGCCGTCCCAGAAGGGTCCGATCGTGGTGAGCATCAGGCGTCGTTTGTCGTTCGTCTCGGCCTTGGTCTCACCCCGGCCGATGATCGCGAGCAGCATGCCGACGCCGAAATCGAAGCCTTCGAGGATCAGGTAGCCCGCCCAGAGCAGGCCGATGAGGATGAACCAGAACGTTTCCAGAGACATCGCGAAATCCTCAGTAGGAGAACGCCAGCGGCTCGTCGTCCGCCGACTGCTTCGTGGGTGTGTAGGGGTCCGCGCCATGGCGGGTGTAGTCGAGCATCAACTTGACCTCGACGACGGCCAGCCCGGCATACAGGATCGTGAAGACGGTCATCGAGGTGATCACCGACGCGGCGCTCACACTCGGCGAGACCCCCGATGAGGTAGTCATGACGCCATACACCAGCCACGGTTGGCGGCCGGTCTCGGTGAAGATCCAGCCAAAGCTGTTGCCCAGCACGGGAAGTAGCGGCGAGACGATGCCGGCCAGCACCAGCCATCGCGGGACCTCCGAGCGGCCCTTGCGGGTGAGCCAGAGCACGGCCACCGAGATGGCCGACGCGAGCATTCCGATGCCGATCATCAACCGGAAGGACCAGTAGGCGAGCGGGATATTCGGGGTGAAGACGGCGTCGGCGGGCTGGACGTAACGGGCGGGCTCTCCTCGGGCGGCCGCGGCCTTGGCGATCTGCCCGGGCAGCTCACGTTTCAGTTCGTTGACGCCCTGAACCTTGCCGTTGAACGATCCGGTTGCCAGGAAGCTCAGGACGCACGGGACCGTGATCGCATACTTCTCGTGCTCACCGTCCAGCGAGCCGATGGTGAGGAGGAGAACTCCGCACAGCTGTCCCGAGTTTGGTAAAGCGCTTCTGCCGCAGCCATTTTCATCGGCTGCACCTCGGTCATCACCTTGCCCTGCGTGTCGCCGGTGATGGAGACGCCCATGCCGGCGATCAGGGTGACGACGGCACCGACGCGCGCTGCCTTGCGATACATCTTCTTGTCGTGATCGTGCTTACGCATGGACCACAGGCCGACGCCCATCACCATCGCACCGCCGCAGAGGTATGACGCCGCCAGCACGTGCGGGAAGGTAACCAGTTGCACTTTGTTCGTGAGCACGGCGACGAAGTCGGTCAGCTCGGCGCGGCCGGTGACCCTGTTGTACTTGTAGCCGACCGGGTGCTGCATGAAGGAGTTCGCGGCGAGGATGAAGTATGCCGACAGGACCGTTCCGATGTGCACGACCCAGATGCAGGCGACATGGACCTTCTCCGGGATGCGCCCCCACCCGAAGATCCACAGCCCGAGGAACGTCGACTCCATGAAGAACGCGAGCAGTGCCTCGAAGGCCAGCGGCGCCCCGAAGATGTCACCGACGAACTTGCTGTAGTCCGACCAGTTCATCCCGAACTGGAACTCCTGCACGATGCCGGTGACCAGTCCGAGCGCGAAGTTGATCGTGAAGAGTTTGCCGAAAAACTTTGCCAATCGGAGCAGCTCGGGCTGTCGACGGCGTAAGTACCAGGTGTGGAAGCCGGCGACCATGGCCGAGAGGCCGATCGTGATCGGCACGAACAGGAAGTGGTAGACCGTCGTGATGGCGAACTGCCACCGCGCCAGATCGAGGGCGTCCACGCCGTCTCCTCCGTCGACTACTACAAGATGTCGTAGTTAACGTTACTACTGCGCGTAGTAATACGTCCAGCGGCTGCCATCGCCTCGCCGCCCCCTCTCGCCGCGCCCCCTCGCTCGCCGCGCCCCCTCGCCGACAGGCTCACATGAACGCCGAGAGGCTCAGTAACACAGCCTGGATTGCTCAGTTTTACTGAGCCTCTCGAGACTCTTCTGAGCCTCTCGGCGGATGGGGGCCGGGGTGTCGGACCCGTCAGAGGACGTCGTGACCGGGGTGCGGTTCGGCGGGGATCGTGCCGAGCCGGCCGGCCTGGAAGTCCTCGAAGGCCGTCGCCAGTTCTTCGCGGGTGTTCATGACGAACGGACCGTATGCCGCGACGGGCTCCCCGATCGGTCGGCCGCCCATGATGTAGAGCTCCAGGCTCGGGCTACGGGACTCCTGGTTGTCGTCGGCCGCGACCTCGATGACATCGCCGGGACCGAAGACGGCAAGCTGCCCCATTTCGATCGGACGGCGTTCTGCGCCAACGGATCCCCGACCGGAGAGCACATAGACAAGAGCGTTGAAGTCCTTGCGCCACGGCAGCTGCACGCGCGCACCCGGAGCCACCGTCGCGTGTATGACGGAGATCGGTGTGTGCGTGATGCCGGGACCCTCGTGCCCGTCGAGCTCGCCCGCGATCACGCGCAGCAGTGCCCCACCGTCCGGACTGGACAGCAGCGACACCTCCTTGGCCCGAATGTCCTGGTAGCGCGGGTCGGTCATCTTCATCGTGCTCGGCAGGTTGACCCAGAGCTGCAGGCCGTGGAAGAGTCCGCCAGAGACGACGAGCGACTCCGGCGGCTTCTCGATGTGCAGCAGGCCCGACCCGGCGGTCATCCACTGCGTGTCGCCGTCGGTGATACGGCCGCCGCCGCCGGTGCTGTCCTGGTGCTCGAAGATGCCGTCGATGATGTAGGTGACGGTCTCGAACCCGCGGTGCGGGTGCCACGGCGTGCCCTTCGGCTCGCCGGGGGCGTATTCGACCTCGCCCATCTGATCCATGTGGATGAACGGATCGAGATCCGCCATCGAAACCCCGGCGAACGCGCGGCGCACCGGGAAACCTTCACCCTCGAACCCTTGCGGGGCGGTGGTGACCGACCGGACCGACCGAGGCTGCGCGCCCGGCTCAGGCACGGACACTCGCGGGAGGGTCAGGATGTTCGACACTGTGATGGCTGGCATGTCAGGTCCAACTTACTTCAGATTTGAATTATTCCAGGGTTGGTTCGCGCAGGCGCGCTTTCAGTCGGCCGAAGACAGCGTCGAGGGTGACAACGTCTTCTGCACTCAGGTCATCCAGGAAGAGTTCGCGCACCGCCGTCAGGTGTGAGCGACTGGAGCTGTCGAACGCGTCCCGACCGGCATCGGTCAGGCACGCATGTATGACGCGCGCGTCGCCCGCGTCGCGCTCCCGGCATACGAGGCCACGCTTCTCCAGCACGCCGATCTGATAGCTCAGCCGACTACTGGAGAAGACCATCGCGTGGGCGAGGTCACCCATCCGCAACCGGCCATCGGGCGCCTCGCTGAGCAGCAGTAGCAGGTTGTACTCGAATAATGTCAGGTCCGAGGTCGCTCGGAACCTGTCGTCGAGTGCCTGTTGCAGCAGGACGCTCGACTCGAAGTAGGAGCGCCACATGCGCACGCGGGAAGTTGCGGCCACAGCTCCAGCCTAACTTCAAATTTGAGCGGTTATGGTGTCTCGGATGACGACCTTGCAGCGCCTGGAGCCTCGCGAAGTGCCGCTCGGCGGCCTGCGGGCCATGCTGGTCCGGCGCACGATTCCGCACCGCGACCGCACGCTCGTCGGCGCCTGGTGCTTCGCCGACCACTTCGGGCCGTCCACCACGCCGATGGATGTCGCGCCGCACCCGCACTGCGGCCTGCAGACGGTGACCTGGCTCTTCGACGGCGAGGTCGAGCACCGTGACAGCGCGGGCAACGTGCAGTTGGTTCGCCCCGGAGAAGTCAACTTGATGACCGCCGGCAACGGCATCAGCCATTCCGAGGTGTCCCGCTCCGCGGACCTGCGCGGCGTGCAGTTGTGGGTCGCGCAGCCGGAGGCAAACCGCAATGGCACCAACGGTTTCGACCACTTCTCCACACCGATCACGCACTTGCCGGTGATGTCCGGCGAAGCCACCGCCCGAGTCTTCGTGGGTGAGCTGGAAGGCGCCTCGTCACCGGTTCGCACCTACAGCCCGTTGGTTGCCGCGCAGATCGAGCTCGCACCCGGCACCGCTGTCGACATCCGGGTCGACCCGACCTTTGAGCATGCCGTCTTGCTCGACGACGGTGACCTGACGATCGCCCCAGGCGACGCGATGGAGGAGGAAGCGCTCGTCCTGCAGCATGCCGAGCTGGGGCTGGTCGATCAGGGCCGCGAACTCATCCGCTTCATGTCCGGCGACGTGCCGGCGCGCGTCATACTCATCGGCGGTACGCCGCTGGATGAGGACATCGTCATGTGGTGGAATTTCGTCGCCCGCACTCACGAGGAGATCGTCGCCGCACGCGACGAATGGCAAGCGGACTCAGGGCGATTCGGTCACGTCGAGGGGTATGACGGCCCGATCGACCGCATCCCAGCTCCCGAGTTGCCGCCCGTGCGACTGAAGCCCCGCAAACCCCGCCCCTAGAGGCGGCCGAGGAGCGAGGAACGAGCGTCTCGAGGTCCCCGCACGGGAGGATGACCTCGAGACGTTCGCTCGTTCCCCTTCGTGACGCCCGCTCGTTCCTCGCGAGGCTCCTCAGGACGAAGCTCACGAACTCCTCGGCCACCTCTTGCGCCTCACGAACTCCTCGGCCACCTCTTACGCGACCCGGGCCTCGGGCGACTTCGTCAGTGACGGGTCACGCTGCGCCAGGCTGCCCAGCGCGTCGTCGATCTTGGCCAGCACGTCAGCTTCGAGCTTCACACCAGACGCCTTGACGTTCTCGGTGACCTGCTCGGGACGGGAAGCACCGATGAGCGCGCTGGCGACGTTGTCGTTCTGCAGCACCCACGCCACGGCGAGCTGCGCCATCGTCAGCCCGAGGTCCGCCGCGATCGGCGCGAGTTTCTGCACGCCCGTGAGGGTTTCGTCATTCAGGAAGTGCGAGATCATGTCCGCGCCGCCCTTCTCATCGGTGGCGCGACTGCCGGCAGGCGGCTGCTCGCCCGGCTTGTACTTGCCCGTCAGGATGCCTTGCGCCACGGGAGACCAGACGATCTGCGAGATGCCCAGCTCCTTCGAGGCCGGCACGACCTGATCCTCGATGACACGCCACAGCATCGAATACTGCGGCTGGTTCGAAATCAGTTGGAAACCAAGCTCTTTCGCCAAAGCATGACCGGCGCGCAACTGCTCCGCGGTCCACTCGCTGACCCCGACATACAGCACCTTGCCCTGGCGGACGAGGTCCGCGAACGCCTGCATGGTCTCTTCCAAGGGCGTCTCGTAGTCGTAGCGGTGCGCCTGGTAGAGGTCGACGTGGTCAGTGCCGAGTCGCTGCAGCGATCCGTTGATCGACTCGGTGATGTGCTTGCGCGACAGGCCGGTGTCGTTGTGCCCCTGCGGGCCGGTCGGCCAGTAGACCTTGGTGAAGATCTCCAGGCTCTCACGGCGCTGGCCCTTGAGCGCCTCGCCAAGCACGGTCTCAGCGGCGGTGTTGGCATAAACATCAGCGGTGTCGAAGGTGGTGATGCCGGCATCGAGCGCCGCGCGCACGCACGCGATCGCCGCGTCGTTCTCGACCTGCGATCCGTGGGTCAGCCAGTTGCCGTAAGTGATCTCGGAGATCTTCAAACCTGAGTTGCCGAGGTAGCGAAAGTCCATGTCCCCCACCGTACGGCCGGGGTCAGGACGCCGTGCGGACGACCTCCGGCAGCTCGCTGCGGTCACTCACCGTCAGCTTCGCCGGGAGGTTCTCCCAGCCGCGCAGGATGCGCGTCTGGCGGCGTTCGGCTCCCGGGAGCAGTTCGACCACGCCGAAACGGTCGTAGAACGCACGCAATCCGACCTCGCCCTCCATCCGGGCGAGCGCCGAGCCGAGGCAATAATGCCGGCCGGCCGAGAACGACAGATGGTCACGAGCATTCGCCCGCTGTATGTCGAAGCGGTTCGGTTCATCGAACACCTTGGGGTCACGGTTCGCACCCGCGAGGACGGTGATGACCAGCTCCGCCTCCTTGAGGGGGTGTCCGACGATCTCGGTTTCGTGGCTGACCTGTCGTCCGGTCAACAGGACCGGCGGGTCGTAGCGCAGGACCTCCTCGACCGCGTTGGCCCATCCGGCCGGCTCGTCCCGCAACATTTGCAACTGGTCCGGGTGCTCGTGGAGCAGCCGAATCCCGTTGCCCAGCAGGTTGACCGTGGTCTCGAACCCGGCGGCAAGCACCAGACCCGCCGTCGCCTTCAGCTCGCGTTCGGTCAGCTGCTCGCCGTCGTCGCTGGCGCGCACCAGCTGACTGAACAGGTCGTCACCGGGATGTTTGCGCAGGTAGCCGAGATGCTCGCCGAGCCAGGCATCGAACTCGTCGAGCGAGTCCTCGACGTCGCGGAAGTCGCGCCAGCCGAGACCCATGTCCAGGCTGGGCGCCGCGCCGCCGCCTAGCCTGAGGACCAGCCCGCGGTCCTTCTCCGGCACGCCGAGAATCTCCGAGATCACCTCGACCGGCAGCTTCGCGCAGTAGGACTCGACCAGGTCGACCGGACGGTCAGCCGGTATGGCGGCCAGCAGCTCCCCGGCAATCTCCTCGGTGCGCACCCGAAGCTTCTCCACGGCACGCGCGGTGAAGACGCGGGTCACCAGCTTGCGGTAGCGGGTGTGATCGGGCGGCTCGACCGCAAGCAGCGACGGAGCCTCAACCGGGTTGAGGCCGTCACGCTTGGCCCAGCGTCCGACCCGACCGAGCATCGTCCCTTCCTCGAAGACGAAGCCGGCGTGAACGTCGTTGCTGCTCAACGTTTCTCGCACTGCCTCGTGGTCGACCGTGATATGCCCGAGACGCCATTTAGCCATCGTGCCCGCGGCCCGGATCTCTTCGATCAGCGGCAACAGTTCCTGAGTGCTGACCCGTCCGGCCTCGGTCGTCATACGACCTTGGAAGTCGCCCTTGCGCGCGGCCATCCGCATCAGGCCGCCGGGCAGCCCGTGACCGAGGCTCCAGCGTACGCCGCGCTTCAAATGGTCTGCCGTGTTCATCACGCCTCCGCGTTTACAACAGGTGTAGTGATCCACTTCACAGTAGGCGCGAAATTGCTTCGGCGCCACCCGTTGCACACGAAAACTCGGCGGTCTCAGCTCGCAGTCCGCGCCCGACGCCGTCCGTATTCGACCAGGGCCGCGTCGAGGTCGGACTCGTCGAACGCCGGCCACATCTTGTCGCTGAAGACGATCTCCGCGTGCTCGCTCTGCCACGGGAAGAACCCTGAGATTCGCCGCTCTCCACTGGTGCGGATCACTAGATCGATGTCCTTGATCGGGCCGCCGGGCAACCGATCATCAATGGCCGCAACGAGATCGGTGCCCTCAAGCTCTGCACCGGCAACCAGCAGTCCTCGCACGGCGTTCAGGACGTCTCGTTTCGGGTCATAGCCAATCGCAAGCGTCAGATGACTGCGGCGCCCGGCCGTCTCGCGGATCGCGGCAGTCAGGGCAGCGGCGCAGGTCGCGGGCAGCAGGTCGAGGTCTCCCGCGATGTGCAGTTGCCACTCACCCGACTCGCGAACCCTGGTCGGCACCAACGTCTCAAGGAGCTCAAAGAGGTAGCCGACCTCGTCGCTGTCCCGCTTGCGAATGTTGTCCGCCGACAACACATACACGCTCGCGTGTCGTATGGCGCGAGCCTCCAACCAGCGCAACAGATCCGCGAGATGGTCCGCGCCGGCGCGATGCCCGGCGCTGGCACCCACCAGACCCGCCGCCTTCGCCCAGCGACGATTGCCGTCCATGATCACGCCGACATGTGTGGGCAGCGCACTGCTGATGCGAGCACTCGTAGACATCCGATGAAGTCCTTTGCGCGAGGGGAGGTCGCAACCATTGTCGCTCGCACGTGATTGAGAGGCGCACCACCGCATTGACAGGCGTAGCGAATACGTCCGAATCGATACGCCTGTCATGACATGCGTATGCCTCTCAATCTAGGGTGGAACCCATGTCCCACGACGGCGCTCGGGCTCGCGCGCTCGGACTGGCGCCGGGCACCGGCACACCCGGTCCGACCAACACGATCGTCGACGTTCCCGGTGTCCGCGTCGGGCAGGTGACGATCCACGAAGGCACCCGACTGCACACCGGGGTGACCGCGATCGTGCCCGTTGCGGTGGATGTCCCCGGCGGTCGTATGCCGGCTGGCCTCTTCGTCGGCAACGGATACGGAAAGCTGGTTGGGGCAACGCAATTGGTCGAGCTGGGCGAAATCGAAACACCCATCGTGCTGACCGGGACGCTGTCGGCCTTCCGCGCCGCGGACGCCCTGGTCTCCTACGTGCTCGACAAACCGGGCAACGAAGGTGTCGAGTCGCTCAACCCGGTCGTTGGAGAGACGAACGACGGGTATCTGTCCGACATACGCAGTCGGCCCATCACTGAGGCACACGTTTTGCAAGCACTCCGGACCGCGAGCACTGCGCCGGTTGAGCAAGGATGTGTCGGCGCTGGCACCGGCACTGTCGCGTTGGGCTTCAAGGGCGGCATCGGCAGCGCCTCGCGCGTCGTGGACCTCAGCGAGCACGGCTCCTGCACGGTCGGCGTGCTCACACAGACCAACTTCTCCGGCGTACTCACCGTGCGCGGCGTGCCGATCACTCCGGACGAGGCGCTGAGTGACGCAGCGGAAAGCCTGGCTCCCCAGGGAAATTCATGCATGTTGATCGTCGCGGTGGACGCCGGTCTCGACTCGCGGCAATTGACCCGAGTCGCGACCCGTGCGGTCTTCGGTATGGCGCGGGTCGGCTCAGACTTCGCGCAGGGCAGCGGCGACTACGCGATCGCCTTCGACGGCGGCGAGCGCCGCGGCATACCCGACGCGCACCTCAATCCGGTCTTCTTCGCCGTGCAGGAAGCCGTCGCCGAAGCGGTGCTGGATTCACTCTTCCTGGCGACAACCACCGAGGGCTTCAACGGACACACCAAGCACGCCGTCCCCTTGGGCTTCGTGCTCGAGAAGTGTGCCGCTGCAGGCGTTTTCGACCGATAGCTGCCGCTTCGCGGGACCTCGAGACGCTCGTACCTCGCTCCTCGGCCACCGTCTAAGAGGTGGCCGAGGAGCCAGTGAGGGACGAACTGGCGTCTCGAGGTCAGCTCGGTCAGCGTGCCGAGAACTTCAAGCGCAGGTCGTTCCCGAGGTGGCGGTAACCGAGCGCCCGGTAGATCTTGTTGGAGGTCGGATTGACCAGCTCGGTGTAGAGCATGCAGACATTCCCCTGGGCCTGCTGTCGCTGACTGGCCGCCGCCACGATCGCGCTCGCGTAGCCCTGGCCGCGCTCGGCGCGTGGCGTGAACACGCCCGACACGCGCACGACACCACCGAATGGCGCACTCGCCCAACACATCGCGACGGGTCGGCCATCGACCACCCACAGGCTGACGTTGCCGGCGGTGATCTGCCGTCGTGCCGTGGCCTCGGCATCGATCGTAGGGTTGCCGATCTCGTACATGAATGCTTTGACCCAAGAAGACACCAGCGACAAGTGCGACTCGTCCGCAGTGCGGTGTTCACCGGCCACTGGCCAGGGCAAGGCGGCCGGGACCGGCAGGTCGTAGACACCCATGCCTTCGCGGCCAGTGATCTGCTTGCCCGCCGCAGCCAAGTAGTGGTCCGCGAACTTCAGCGCGGCCTCCTCAGGCCCGTTGACACCGGTCAGGTCCACGCCGGCCGCGACGAGGTGTTCGGCGAGCGCGGCCACCGCACCCGGTACCGACGTCGGCACGTGCAACGGGTGTGGCGGAGTCTGCATCGCCACAAGCACGGGAGGACCGTCACCCTCAGAGATGACGAACCAAAGGGGTTCGACATACCTGCTCGGCTCGCGGATCAGCGAGTCGGTAACCGTCGAAAAGACCGAATAGGCAACGGGATTCGCAGCGATCAAGTCGCTCGCCGCTTGTTGCGCGTCGGCCGGCGCCGTCACCTTCCGTACCCGCCACTGCCCGTCATCCGTCATGACGTCGATGGTGGCAGACTGCGGGCAATCGTGGGTCCTCCTCAGGCCCGGGCTGTGGCGCGCTACTTCACGACAAAGTTTGCAGACACGAATTGCGCCAGCGAGCCGTCGTGCTCGCTCCAGGCTGACGGCAGTTGGTCGAGCGACTCCAGTCCGCCGATCAAACTCTTGGAAGTCTGGTCCTCGACCAAGAAGCCTTCGGTGTATGGCGCGAGCGTAGGTGCACCCTCTGGTACGACGGGCGACGGAGCCGTGAGCGGCCAGCCCATGTCCTCACTGTAGTCACCCAGGAAGAGGACAACCCTCTGGTTCACCGGCAGCGCGCGGTCCGCGGCCTCGATGGTTTGGTACTTGGACCGCGGGAGTTCGACGTATACAAAACCGTCGCGAACCAACGATGCATCTCCCGCCAGTACGCGGTCGACATGGACGGCGTAGGTCAAGTTCAGATTGACGGGCTCATCATCGCGCGTCGCGCCATGACCGAAGACACGGCCGTCGCCGACGGAGCGAATCGTGCCCAGAACGGTGAGGTCCGCTTCAGTGCTGAGCTCCGTGGGAGACTGGTGAATTTGGTATTGGTTTCCTTCGCCAATTGAACGGAGGAAAGGAACGAAGGAAGCAGGTTGGGCTACAGTCGGCTCAGAGCTGGCCACGGACCGCGATTCATTTTTGGCTCCGCACGCGGATAACACTCCCGCAGCCGCGATCCCCACGATCCCAGCCGCGACCGAACGTCGACTCGCTTTAAAACCACGCATTGATGTGCCCCTTGTGGTGGGTCGAATAACGCTGGTACCGAATGTCTGTGCTGGGCGAGGACCCGTAGGCATTCGCCATGCAGTCGTCGGTGGTTCCGTTGCCACCGCCCGAGCCATGTGTGAGGCCAACCGTATGCCCCAATTCGTGACAAGCGGTGAAGGTAGTGTCGATCTCATCGTTTGAACCGACGTTAATCTCGGCCTCGTCGAGCGTTACGTACGCCTGATCGCATTGTGGAGGGTTGTCGATATCGTTGCAGTAGGTCCGACCGCGCACCCCAACAGACAAGTTTCCAGAGAACCACACAACGTCAGTCTCGTACGAGCCGGAGTAGACACATGACGGCTTGTACTCGACGATGGCATCAGTCGGACCACCGAGCGAGTAATTCATTGCATTGGTTGCGTTATCTCGTGAGGCCGTTGAGAATCCTGATCCCCAACACCAATTATGAGTCGATCCGCGGATGTGGGCCGGTGCTAGTTGCATTGGTGCCCCATGCGTCGGCGTGGGCCATTGGAGCTTCTGCTCCAATCATGAAAGCCGCAGCAGCCAAACCGGCGAGCACCTTTGAACCGCCAAGCATAATTCCCCTCCATACAGTCGTGTGACGGTCAACTGCCATATCAGTGTGGGCTCGCGGACTCGGATGGTCAACGGGTTCTCGTAACGTTTCTGCGCCAGACCGCGTCGCCATGTTCGCCGCCGGAGTGCGTGAAGGTCCCGCTGACCGCCGAGGCGACTCAGGACCGACGGCTGAGCTGGAGGCTGCGGGTCGCAACGTCCCCCGAGCCACTGGTGGTGGAGTCGTAGAGCGTCACCGTCACCATTCGATCAGCGGCTTCGACGGCCGCCGAGTTACCGCACGGCTTCGATGAATTCGGCCCCCGTCGAATCGTTGCGACGCCGTCACGGGACAAGCAAGCTGATCCCGTTGCAAGCCGCCGGAGGGGAACGACGGGACGAGGCGCACGCTGTCCGCAGGGGGACAGCGTGCGCCTTTCGTTCGAGATCTCCGGCCCCGCGCCATACGTCTTGGCACCTCTGCGACGTTCCCACTTCGACACTGCCAGACTGGGAGATCATCGAGGAAGGCGAGAACCCAGTGTCGATCGAAGACGGCGAACGGCGGATCGAAGAGGGCGTGCGGACCGATTTCCGGTCGCGGATGGACTACGGCGGTTACCTCGACCTGGACAAGCTGCTCGACTCGCAGCACCCGGTCAGCACGCCGGTCCACCCTGACGAATTGCTCTTCATCATCCAGCATCAGACCACCGAGCTGTGGTTCAAACTTGTGCTGCACGAGCTGGAGTCGGTGCGCACCTACTTGCAGGCTGACGACGTGAGTCGGGGTCGCAAGGCACTGGCGCGGGTCAAGCACATCTTCCGCACCCTGGCCGAGCAATGGTCGGTCCTGGCGACCCTGACCCCGAGCGAATACGCAGAGTTTCGAGGCTTTCTCGGCTCCGCATCCGGTTTTCAGTCCTACCAGTACCGCGCGGTGGAGTTCATCCTCGGCAACAAGAACGCCGGCATGCTCCCGGTCTTCGCGGCCAAGCCCGAGCAGCAGGAGCGGCTGCGTGGGGTGCTCGACTCACCCACTGTGTATGACGCCTTCCTCCGCTTCCTCGTCGCGCACGGCCATGACGTCCCGCAGCAGATCTTGGACCGGGATGTGACGCATGCATGGGTCGAGCAGCCCGGACTGATCCCGGTCTTCCAGCGCATCTATGACGACCCAACTGCGCACTGGGCCGAATACGCCATGTGCGAGGACCTGGTCGACCTCGAGGACGCGTTCCAGTTCTGGCGGTTCCGGCACCTGCGCACCGTGCAACGCACGATCGGCTACAAGACCGGCACCGGAGGCAGCTCCGGTGTCGACTTCCTCAAACGGGCCCTCGACCTGACGTTCTTCCCGGAGCTCTACTCGGTGCGTACCGAGATCGGCAACTGAGATGCCTGACGCCATACTCACGCACCTGCCCGAGCACGTGGTCGCCGAAGCCAGGGCACTGGATGCGGCCGATCCCCTTGCGGCATACCGGGATCAGTTTGTTTTGCCCGAAGGCGTTGTCGCCTATCTGGATGGCAACTCGCTCGGTCGGCCGCTCAAGGTGACCCGGCGCCGGCTCGCGGAATTCGTCGATGACGAGTGGGGCGAGCGACTGATCCGCGCGTGGGACGAGTCGTGGATGGAACAGCCGCTACAGCTCGGTGACCAGATCGGCCGCATCGCGTTGGGTGCGGCCGCCGGACAGACCGCCGTCGCCGACTCCACGACGGTGTTGCTCTACAAGCTGGTGCGTGCCGCGGTCGGCGCTCGACCCGGCCGGAGCCGGATCGTCGCCGACACCGAGAACTTCCCCACCGACCGCTACGTCGTGCAGGGCATCGCCGCCGAGCTCGGTATGACGATCGACTGGATCGAACCGGACCCTGCGACCGGCGTGACCGTCGACGACGTGCGCGAAAAGGTCTCGGACGACACGGCATTGGTGTTGCTGAGCCACATCGCCTACAAGTCGGCCTACATCGCTGACGTGCCAGCCATCACCCAGGTGGCGCACGACGCGGGGGCGTTGGTGCTGTGGGACCTGTGCCACTCCGTAGGTCTCGTGCCCGTCGAGCTCGACGCCGCAGGTGTCGACCTGGCCGTGGGCTGCACGTACAAATATCTCAACGGCGGACCTGGCGCGCCCGCCTTCGGGTATGTCGCAAAGTTCTTGCAGGACAAGCTCGTTCAGCCCATCAGCGGCTGGATGGGGCACGCGGAGCCGTTCACGATGGGGCCGTCATACACGCCGGCGGACGGGATGCGGCGCTTCATCAGCGGCACTCCGCCGATCCTCGGGATGTTGCCGATGCAGGACATGCTCGACCTCGTCGAGCAGGCCGGCATCGAGGCGATCCGGGAGAAGTCGATCCGGTTGACCGAGTTCGTCGCCGATGTGGCCGACGAGGTCTTCGCGCCGCTCGGCGTCACTGTCGCGTCGCCGCGCGACCCAGCCACACGCGGCGGGCACGTCACGCTCGAGCATGAAGCGATGGAGTCGGCGATCGCGCAGTTGTGGCAGCGCGGCGTCATACCCGACTTCCGGCGGCCACGCGGCCTGCGGGCCGGAATGTCACCGCTGTCAACGAGTTTCGTGGAAGTCGCCACCGCGTTGGCGCACCTGCACGAGATCCTGACCGACCGTAGCTAGCGGCCCGGTCCTCAGTGACCGAAGGCCTCCGACAGCCACCACGATGGCTCGTCCGCGACCACCTTGGCATCGATCAGCAGCGGCCTGGACCGCTCGGCCAGCCAGTCGGCCACCGGTGCGAGGTCGTCGCGATTACGCACCGTGATCGCCTCGTAGCCGTATCCCCTTGCGATTGCTGCGAAGTCGGTGTCGGGAAAAGTCACACTGTCTAGTGACCGGCCACGGAAGTGGTGCACCTCCGCGCCATACGCCTGATCGTTGAAGATCACCACCACCATGGGTATGCCGAGCCTCGCCACCGTCTCGAACTCGGCGGCGGACATCAGCGCACCTCCGTCCCCGAGGGCAGCGATCGGCAATCGATCAGGGCGCGCGAGAGCTGCCCCGATGGTGGTGGCCAGTCCCAGCCCGATCGACTGGAACGCCTGCGTGAAGCAGAAGCCGAACTCGTCCGGCACCCGCAGGAACATGCTCGGATATCCCATGAAGTTGCCGGAGTCGACGCCAACGACTCGCTCGGTGGGCAGCAATTCGTCGAGTGCGAGGCACAGCGTGCGCGGATCGATGCGCTCGTCCGTGCCGGCATCGTCATACGGCACATCCCGCCAGGCGTTGCGTGCCGCGATGTCGTCGCGGAGTCGATCGGTCCGATAGCCGGGCAGCGTCTCGTCGCGCAGCTCACTCGACACTGCTTCGGCGGTCTGCCGGACGTCACCAACCACCCCGAACGCGATGTCGCGGTGAGCACCGAGCGCATCGATATCGAGGTCAACCTGCACGACCGTTGCGTCGTCGGCGATCAGTCGGCCGTGCCGCATGGTCCACATGTTGAGGGCGCAGCCCCAGCCCACGATGAGGTCGGCCCCCTTGATCAGGTCGGCCGCCAGCGGCGACGCGAATCCGCCTGAGACATCCAGGGACCACGGGTTGCCGTTGAAGAGGCCCTTGGTCACGGCGGAGGTCGCGAGCAAGGCGCCGCTCTGCTCGGCGAGCGCCTCGAGCACTTCCCGGCAGCCGGGACCGCGACCGCCACGTCCGGCGACGAAGACCGGTCGCCGCGCCGTCCGCAGCGCGTCCCCGAGTCGTCGCACGTCAGCCTCCGCCGGTGCGGGGGACTCTTGCGCTGGCTCCACGGGTGCGACCCGGAGCTCGACCTGGTCGGTCGCGTCGGCCTCCTGCACCTCCAGAGGCAAGTTGAGCAGCACGACCCGCCGGTCGGCGAGGGCGGTCTGCGCCGCGTTCCGAGCCGTATCCCGTGCGGTCGCCGGGTCGTCAACCCGCATCGGCACAGCACCCACTGATTCGGCAAGCGCGGTCTGGTCCACATGGAAGTTCGACAGCGGCTGGGTCGCCTCCGCGGCCAGCACCACCATTGGGGTGCGGCTCTTGGCAGCCTCGGTGATCCCGGTCATGGCGTTCGTGAGGCCGCACCCCTGATGCACGGTCAGGGCGGCGATGCCGCCGGTCATCCGGGCATACGCGTCGGCCATGGTGGCTGCACCGCTCTCGTGCCGTGCCGCGACATAGGTGGCACCAGCCCCGACCATCGCGTCGGTGACGTCGAAGTTGCCCGAGCCGACCACACCGAATACGTGGTCGACGCCGGCCTCGACCAGGGTCCGTCCGATCAGCTCCGCCGTCTTCATGACTTCTCGACGAGAGCGAAGACCCGCGCCGGACTGCCGGTGCCGCCCACGATCGGCAGGGGCGCGACGACGATCACCGCTCCGGTCGGCGGCAGCAGCGCGAGGTTCTGCAGCGAGGTCAGGCCGTATTTGTCGTTGCCGAGCAGGTGGTAGTGGGCCGCGAACGGCGGGTCCAGCTCGGCGCCGCGTCCGGCGTCGATGCCGACGGTCTCGACGCCGACGCCGGAGATCGGTCGCTGAGTGGCGAGCCACTCCGCCGCTTCCGCGGTGAGACCAGGGGTGTGCGAACCGGTCTCGTCTACGTTGAGGCAGGCCTCCTTGTCGTCGGCGAACCTGTCCCATCCAGTGCGCAGCAGCAGCCACCCGTTGTCCGGCAACGTGCCGTGCTCGTCCTCCCAGGCTTCGAGGTGCGAGACATCCAACAGGAAGTCGGGGTTCTCGGCGACCTGATCGCAGACGTCGATCACGACTGCCGGTCCGACCAGCCGAGCGGGCGGGATGGTCGAGACGTCGTGACCGTCCTTGCCGCTGATCCAGTGCACCGGCGCATCGAGGTGGGTACCGATGTGCTCTCCGGTGTGGATGTTGTGGTGCTTCCAGAAAGGTCCGGGTTCGTTGTAGGCGCTCACTTCCTCCAGGCTGAAGTCGATGAGATTGGCGAAGGGCTCCGGCAACCGGAGCGTCGGAGTGTCGGCGGAGAGCCTGTTGGTCAGGTCGACGACCTGGACGGATCCGTTGGCGAGCGCCGAGGCTAACCCTGGGAGGACTGACATGATCTGCTGCCTTTCGAAAGGCTGATTGGTCACACGACCTTTTCGCAGTCTGCACCAGTTGCGGTGTGCCCGCGGGAAACTAGCCGGAGTGCACGACGGACGGACGCACGAGGCGTTCGTCCGGCACCACCGCGACGCCGACGATCTCGATCACGGCCTCCGGCTGCCAGAGCCCGGTGGTGCCGATGCCGGCCATGGCGGGATAGACGGGGCCGGCGAGCTCGCGCCATACCTTGCCGATCTCCCGGCCGTGCGCCTGATAGTCGGGGATGTCGGTCAGGTAGATGGTGATGCTCACGAGGTCCTCGGGCACCCCGCCGACCGTCCGCAGGGTGGCGAGCACGTTGCCGAAGGCCTGGCGGAACTGCTCCACGATGCCGCCGGGAACGATCTGCATGTCTGCATCCAGCGCGGTCTGACCGCCGAGATACAGCGAGTTCCCGCTCAGCGTGCCGTGGGAGTAGCCGTGCGGCGTCGGCAATTCCGCCGGGTTCACCGGCGCGGGCGTCAGGTCGATCGACATCGGGTCTCCTTGGTTGCTGGTGCAGCTGTCAGGCTAATCAGCTATTGACATGTTCGCAACGATCATGAGAAAACTGAAATACGCAACGGTGGCAGGAGACGATTTCTGATGGACCCGAATTCGGACAACTACGAGCGGCTCGACCTGTCGATGTACCAGAACGAGGCCGGCCTGGTGGTGCCGTTCGTGACTCGCGGCGGGCACGAGCCCGATGCCGGCGCAACCGGCCAATCCGAAGGCGCGACAAGGGTTTCCGGGGTCAGCCCACAACACACTCCAGCCACGAGGATCTGGTTCGGCAAGGTGCACAACCTGGCCGGCTACCGGTCGGTGCCGCATCACCACGGCGATGCCGAGACCGGCGGCTACGTGTTGTCCGGACGGGCCCGCATCTACTTCGGCCAGAAGTTCGAGGACTACATCGACATGTCCGAGGGCGACTGGGTGTTCGTGCCGCCGCACATGCCGCACGTCGAGTGCAACCTGGACCGCAACAATCCGTTGACCTGGATGACGACACGCACTCCGGACAACATCGTCGTCAACCTGCCGCAGGTCCCGGAAAGCGAATTGCGCGACTGGATGAATCGTCCGTGATCGACACCTCTGCGATCTTCACCGACGCCGTCACACTCACCGAGACCGAGCCGGAGCACTTCGACCGCGCCTTCACCGCGGTCACCCAGCCGTGCCCGTGGCCCAAGGCGTATGGCGGGGACCTGGTCGCCCAAGCAGTGGTCGCGGCGATCCGCACGGTCGACGGCAAGCACCTGCACTCGACGCACTCCTACTTCATGCGGCCGGCCGAGATCGGCGCCGAGGTCCGCTACGAGGTCGAGGTCCTGCGCGACGGCCGCGGTTACAGCACCCGGCAGGTCCGCGGTTACCAGAGTGGCAAGCCGATCTTCGTCTGTCTGGCGAACTTCGCGGCAGGAGGCCCCGGTGGTGAGCTGCAGTCGAAAATGCCTGCGAATATTGCGGATCCGAAGTCGCTACCCAGCTCCGCCGACTACCTCACCGGGCAGTCCGGCGGCACCATGACCGAGACCTCGCGGGACTACTGGTCGCACGGTCGCAGCTTCGACATGCGCCACGTACCCGGCCCGGTCTACCTGACCGTGGACGGCGATCACGTTCCGCACCAAGCGGTTTGGGTCCGGCCCTTCGACACCTTGCGTGACGTCGCCGGTCTCGACGACCAGCAGCGTGACACCGCCGCGCTCAGTTACGTGTGTGACTACACGATCCTGGAGCCGACACTGCGCGCGCTCGGGCTCGCCTGGGCCGACGACGGCCTGGTCACCGCCAGCCTCGACCACTCGATGTGGCTCCACCGCAGCGCGACGGTTGACGGCTGGCTGCTCTACGCCCAGGAGGCGGTGTCGGCCAGCGACGGCCGCGGCCTCAACCTCGGGCGCTTCTTCACCCCCGAGGGGACCCACCTGGCCACTGTCGTCCAGGAGGGCATGATCCGCACCAGCACTGGAGCAGCACGATGACAGACCTCTCGCCCTCGGGCTATCAGGACAGTTTCGCCCGGGACCACCTTCCCCCACAGGATCAGTGGCCGACGCTGGAGTTCACCACCGATCTCCTGCAATACCCCGCGCGGCTCAACACAGCGGTCGAACTGCTCGACATACCAACGGAAAAGTTCGGTGCCGACCGGCCCGCGATCAAGACTCCTGACGGCGAGGTCTGGACGTATGGCGAGCTGCAGCAGCGCACCAACCAGCTCGCCGGTTACCTGACCGACGAGCTCGGCTTGGTCACCGGCAACCGGGTGCTGCTCCGCTCGCCGAACAACCCGTGGACGATGGCCGCCTGGCTGGCCGTGCTCAAGGCCGGCGGCGTCGTGGTCACCACGATGTCCGCGCTACGCGCGCGAGAGATCGCGCCAATCGTCGAAAAGACCTCTCCGGGCATCGCATTGGTGGACCACCGGTTCGCCGACGCCGTCCACGAGCTACGCGACACCTCCGCCCCCGACCTCAAAATCGCCACGTATGGCGGAGGCGGTGCCGACGACCTCATCCGGCTCATCGCCGACAAGCCGACCGACTTCACGGCAGTCGACACGGCGGCCGACGACGTTGCGCTCCTCGGACCCACGTCCGGCAGCACGGGTGTCCCGAAGATCACCATGCACTTCCACCGGGACATCCTGTCGATCGACAACACGTTCGGACGGACGACGCTGTGCCTGGAGCCGGACGATCTGGTCGCGTGCACCGCACCATTCGCCTTCACCTTCGGGCTCGGGATGCTCGTGGTGTTCCCGCTCCGAGCCGGAGCATGCGCGTTCCTCACCGAGAGCGCGACACCCGGCCAACTCGCAGAAATGGTTGAAACACACGCGATTACGTCGCTCGCGACGGCGCCCACGGCATACAAGCAGATCCTCAAGTCCGGTAACGCGGCCAAGCTGCGGACCCTGCGAACGGCTGTGAGTGCCGGCGAGCACATCCAGCTCGAGACCTGGCACGAGGTCCACGAGCAGCTCGGTCTGAAGATCATCGACGGCATCGGCGCGACCGAGATGCTGCACATCTTCATCACCTCCGCCGGCGACGACATCCGCGAAGGCGCAACCGGCACAGCGGTGCCCGGCTACCGCGCGACCATTCTGGACGCGGACGGCAACGAGGTCGGCCCTGACGTCACCGGTCGGCTGGCCGTCATCGGCCCGGTCGGCTGCCGCTACCTCGCCGACGACCGGCAACGAAACTACGTGGTCAACGGCTGGAACGTCACCGGCGACACCTTCAGCCGCGACGAGGACGGCTACTTCTGGTATCAAGCCAGGACCGACAACATGATCGTCTCCTCCGGCTACAACATCGGCGGTCCAGAGGTCGAGGCTGCACTCGAGGAGCACCCGGACGTCGTCGAGTCCGCGGTCGTTGCCAAGCCCGACACCCAGCGCGGCTCGATCGTCTGCGCATTCGTCGTGCTGCGCGAGGGAACGTCGCGGGATACGTTGAAGGTCAAGGAGATCCAGGACTTCGTCAAGGGCCACATCGCGCCGTACAAATACCCGCGCGAGATCCGTTTCGTCGACTCGCTGCCGCGCAACGCCAGCGGCAAGCTGCAGCACTTCCGGTTGCGCGACATCGTCAACCAGGAAGGCGCCCAGCCGTCCGTGGAGGCAGCCCCGTGAAGATCGCCATCGTCGGTGGGGGCCCGGGCGGCCTCTATCTCGCAACCTTGATGAAGAGCCTGGATGCCAGTCACGACGTCACCGTCTGGGAGCGCAACGCACCCGATGACACCTTCGGCTTCGGTGTGGTCTTCTCCGATGAGACCCTCGGCAGCATCGAGGGCGCCGACCCGGTGGTGCACGCCACCATGGAGGAATGCTTCGCCCGCTGGACCGACATCGACGTGACCGTCGACGGGCACGAATTCACTGTCGGCGGACAGGGATTCGCGGCGATGTCGCGCAAGGAGCTGTTGCAGATCCTGCAGCGACGGGTCGCCGAGCTGGGCGTCACCGTGCACTACCGGACTGCCGCGCCCGACGTCGACGAGTTGCGCCGCGACCACGACCTGGTGGTCGCGGCCGACGGGCTCAACTCGGCCGTGCGGACGAAGTACGCCGACGTGTTCAAACCCAATCTCGATCGCCGCGCCAACAAGTACATCTGGTTCGGCACCGACCTGGTCTTCGAGGCGTTCCAGTTCTTCGTCAAGCAGACCGAGTGGGGCACCATGCAGATCCATGGCTACCCCTTCTCCGATGCCGGGTCGACCTTCATCGTCGAGATGCACGAGAACGTATGGCGCCGTGCGGGTTTCGACCGCACGGAGCACGACGAGTTCCCGCCGGGTGTCTCCGACGACTACGCGGTCTCCCGGATCGGCGAGATCTTCGCCGGCGAATTGCAGGGTCATCGCATCCTGACCAACAACTCCAAATGGCTGAATTTCACCACCGTTCGCAATGATTCGTGGCACACCGGCAATGTCGTGCTGCTGGGAGATGCCGCCCACACCGCGCACTTCTCCATCGGGTCCGGCACCAAACTGGCCATGGAGGACGCCCTCGCGCTCACCGCCTGCCTGCACGAACACGACGGGATCGAGAAGGCGCTCGCGGCATACCAGGAGGAGCGCAAGCCGGTCGTCGAGTCGACCCAGCGCGCAGCGCAGGCCTCGCTGGAATGGTTCGAGAACATCGGGATGTATGCCGACCAGGCGCCGGCCCAGTTCGTCTTCAACCTGCTGACCCGGTCGCGGCGCATCACCTTCGACAACCTCAAGGAGCGAGACCACGACTTCGCCGCCCGGATGGAGACCGAATTCGCGCGCCATCAGGGCAGTTCCGAAGTCACGCCGGCGATGTTCCAGCCAGTCGCGATCGGCGACCTCCGACTGCGCAACCGCATCGTCGTCTCGTCGATGGACATGTATTCCGCGACCGACGGCCTGCCGAACGACTTCCATCTGGTCCACCTGGGCTCGAAAGCGCTCGGCGGCGCCGGACTGGTGATGACCGAGATGATCTGCACCTCCCCGGAGGGTCGGATCACCCCGGCTGCACCGGACTGTGGACCGCCGAACAGCGCGACGCCTGGCAGAAGATCACCCGATTCGTCCACGAGCGATCGACGGCAAAGATCGGTGCGCAGATCGGCCACTCGGGCCGCAAGGGCTCGACCAAGCTGATGTGGGAAGGCCTCGACGAGCCGTTGGACGAGGGCAATTGGGAGGTCGTCGGACCGTCACCGCTGCCGTATGGCGAGGGTTGCCACCTCCCGCGCGAAGCAACCAGGGCCGAACTCGACCGGATACGAGACGAATTCGTCTCTGCCGCACACCGCGCTGTCGATGCCGGGTTCGACCTGATCGAGGTGCACGCCGCGCACGGCTACCTGCTCAGCTCCTTCCTGTCACCGGTCTCCAACCAACGCACCGACGAGCTCGGTGGGCCGCTGCCGAGCCGGTTGCGCTACCCGCTGGAGGTGTTCGACGCGGTCCGCGCGGCGGTCCCGCCCGCCATACCCGTGACGGTCCGGATCTCCGCGACCGACTGGCTCCCGGACGGCAACACCGAAGACGACGCGGTCGAGATCGCCCGCGCATTTGTCGAGCACGGAGCTGCTGCCATCGATGTCTCATCCGGCCAGATCAGCAAGGACGAGAAGCCGGCCTTCGGGCGGTCCTACCAAACTCCGTTCGCGGACAAGATCCGTCATCTGGTCGCGAGTGGAGCGGATGCGAAAGTCATTGCGGTCGGGGCCATCTCGAGCTACGACGACGTCAACTCGATCCTGCTCGCCGGCCGCGCCGACCTGTGCGCGCTCGCCCGCCCACACCTCTACGACCCGCAGTGGACGCTGCACGCCGCAGCGGAGCAGGAGTATGCCGGGGCCGCCGCGCCCTGGCCGGACCAGTTCGATGCCGGCAAACGACGGCCGCCGACCTCGCGCACCGACAAGATCCCGCCACGGCTGCAGCTGCTGCGCGACGGCGAGCCCGACGATGTGCACCTGCGCTGGAGGCCGGAGCCAGGTGGACAATGATCGACGATGACTGCTGCTGACGGATCCGACGCGACGCAACGCACCCGCCGCACCCGCACCTTGATCGTGACGTTCCTGGGATCAGTGGTCCGGCAACAGGGCGGTTGGCTGCCGATCGCGGGAACCATCGACCTGATGGGCCAGCTCGGAGTCGACGCACCGAGTGTGCGGACCGCCGTCTTCCGGCTCAAGAAGCGCGGCTGGCTCGAAGCCCAGAGCCGCAATGGCGCACGCGGCTACGCCCTGACCGCTCACGCTGACACCGTGCTCGCCCAGGGCGACGAAGTGATCTGGCACGCACGCCGGCCGGCCGATCTCGCCGACGGCTGGTGCATCGTCAATTTCAGTGTGCCGGAGTCGGATCGAAGCAAGCGCTACAAGCTGCGCACCCACTTGAGTCATCTCGGCTTCGGCAACGTGGGCACCGCTATGTGGCTCGCGCCGGCGCGCATGCGGACCGCCGCCGAGGAAGCGATCGCAGAGCTCGGGCTCGACAAATACGCAGCAGTGTTTGTGGGCAGCTACCTGGGAACCCAGGACCTGACCACGCTTCTGTACGACAGTTGGGACCTGGCCGGGATCGATCAGAGCTACCGGGACTTCGTCGAGCACCATCGGCCGATGATCGCCCGGTTGGAATCACGCACGGCGATCGAGCCGGTAGAAGCGTTCACGATCTACCTCGACGTGATCGACTCCTGGCGGCGGCTGCCCTTCCGCGACCCGGGGCTCCCCGCGAGGTGCTCGCCGAGGGGTGGAGTGCCCCCGAGGCGATCACCGTTTTCGAGCGGCTGGTGGAGCTGCTGGAGGAACGGGCGCTGGCGCATGCAGCGCAGTTTTGGAATACCGCGAGCACGAACAACTGACAGAACACCGGCGAGGTAACGTTCCCACCAGCAGCCACGAGGAGGAGAAGCTATGCAGCAGGTGAAAGCCGTTGTCGCCAAAGCAAAGGGCGAGCCGGTCAGCATCGAGACCATCAACGTCCCCGACCCCGGGCCGGGCGAGGCAGTGGTCAAGATCCAGGCGTGCGGGGTGTGCCACACCGATCTGCACTACCGCGAAGGCGGCATCAGCGACGACTTCCCGTTCCTGCTCGGCCACGAAGCCTCCGGTCTCGTCGAGTCGGTCGGCGAGGGCGTCACCGACGTCGCGCCCGGCGACTTCGTCATCCTCAACTGGCGCGCGGTCTGCGGCGAGTGCCGGGCCTGCAAGCGTGGCGAGCCGAAGTACTGCTTCGCCACCCACAACGCCACGCAGAAGATGACGCTCGAGGACGGCACCGAGCTGAGCCCCGCGCTCGGCATCGGCGCCTTCGCCGAGAAGACGCTCGTCGCTGCCGGCCAGTGCACCAAGGTCGACCCCACGGCGCGACCGGCCGCCGCCGGCCTGCTCGGCTGCGGCGTGATGGCCGGCCTCGGTGCCGCGATCAACACCGGCGGCGCAACCCGCGGTCGTTCAGTCGCGGTCATCGGCTGCGGCGGTGTCGGCGTCGCGGCGGTTGCCGGCGCGGCCCTTGCAGGCGCCTCCCCCGTCATCGCCGTCGACATCGACTCGCGCAAACTGGACGCCGCCAAGAAGGCCGGCGCGACCCACACCGTCGACTCGTCGCAAGGGGACCCTGTCGAGCAGATCAAGGAGATCTGCGCGCAGACCTACCCGGGAGCCGAGGGTGCCGACATCGTCGTCGAAGCCGTCGGCCGCCCGGAGACCTGGAAACAGGCGTTCTACGCCCGCGATCTCGCCGGCACTCTGGTGCTCGTCGGCGTCCCGACCCCCGACCTGAAGCTGCCCGACATCCCGCTCATCGACGTCTTCGGACGCGGCGGCGCCCTGAAGTCCAGTTGGTATGGCGACTGTCTGCCCAGCCGCGACTTCCCGATGCTGATCGACCTCTACCAACAGGAACGCCTCGACCTCGACGCGTTCGTCAGCGAAGAGATCACGCTGGACGACGTGGAGCAGGCGTTCACCAAGATGCACGATGGCAACGTCCTGCGCTCGGTGGTCGTTTTCTAAAGGGCAGGCCGAGCAGCTGCCAGGCGTGCAGTACCTGCCGGATCTGCACGCTGCAACAACGTCACCTCGCCGGCACTGCTGAACGGTTTGCCGTTTGTTGACGACAGTGCGGTCAGCCGGACGTATCGAGCTTTGGTCGGCGCGAAGGTCACGGTCTTTTGCGTCTGATCGTCATCGAACGTACCGGTGGCGATGGCACCCCAGTGCGTTCCGTCGACGCTGGTCTCGATGCGATAGTCGGCGATCCGGCCGTTGACGCCACCATCCTGTCGCGGCAGGTACTGCAGCCCGGCGACGTCGCGAGAACCGTGCAGATCGAGCGTGATTCGGTGCGGCAACGGCGCATCGCCGCCGGTGTATGCCGTGTGCCAGATCGTGTAGGGGTTGTCGTCGATCGCGTTCTTCACGGGTGCCGACTCCGCCGACGTCTCCTCGCTGTCCGCACTGGCAGTCATGCCGGCGTTTGCGAGCGCGGTGTAGTCACCCAGCGGTGTTCCCGGCGCGTCTCCGATGGCGTCCGCACGCGCGAGGAACTGCCACACGGTCGCCGAGCGCGGGCCGCCCCAGGTCCGTTCGGCGGTCACTTGCAGCGGTCGTTCGGCGAAGAAGTCGAGGAAGTGGACCGACTGCGTCTCGGCGCGGTCGGCCCATCGAGCGACTTCGTAGGCGTCGAGATTCTGCGAGGTCGCGAACGGGTAGTGCTCGTAGACGTTCTGTATGTCGACATACCCGTACTCACCCAGTTTCTGCCCGAAGCCTGCACTGACATAGAGCACCGGCTCGGGTGATGCCACGACGCGATAGCCCTGCTCGGCGAAGTCCGTCGGGTCGGCGTCGACGTAGTCCTGCATCACGATGTCCTTGTTCGGCGCGATGCTGGACTGCTGTCCGTATTGGTTCCACCACTCCCAGGTCTCGGTGGTCTTGCCCATGCCACGCAGTTGCTCGTCGAGCGAGTTCTGAAAATCGACGAAGACGTCCTCTGGAAACTGAAAACCCTTGTCCTTGGTGAACTTCACCAGCTCCGGGCAGGCGTTCTTCGCCGGATCCAGGCCGACCTCGTCACCACCGATGTGGAAAACCTTGTCGTCGAACATCGGCGCGATGTCGGCGATCAGGTCGTGCACGAACTGCTGTGTGTGCGGCTTGGTGATGTCGAGCGTCCAACCACCGTTCTCCCCGCCCGGCCAATTCGCCTTGTCCATCGACGGGCACGAGAAGCGCAGCGACGGGTCGTATGTCGTGATCGGCGTCGCGTGGCCAGGCAGGTCGACCTCCGGGATGATCCGGACGTGATAGCGCTTCGCGTAGTCCTGCAGCTCCCGCAGGTCCGCCGGTGAATACGACTGTGCCGACGCAAGGCCCGGGAACTGCGGCACCTGGATTCGGAAGCCTTCCCAGTCGGTGAAGTGGATGTGGAAGACGTTCAGCTTCTGCCAGGCCATTCGCCGGATCTGGACCTTGAGCTGGTCGACAGTGAAGAACTTGCGACCGACATCGAGCATCTGCCCGCGCTCGGAGATGGTCGGCCAGTCGGTGCCGTGGCCTTGAGGGATCGTTGCCCGGCTCGGGTTCGACTTCAGGGCCTGCTCCACCGTCTGCGTTCCATAAAAGACGCCGTCGCCGGCGCGCGCGGTGATCTGCACCGATGCGCCGATATCGATGCGATACCCCTGACTGCTGCTCGGAACTCCGGCCGTGCCGAGTCGCAGCACGATGTCCCCGGGCCGGGCATCGCCGACAACCACGGCAGGAGTCCGGCCGGTTTCGGTGCCGAGGTCCTGTGCGAAGGTCTGTGCAGCCGGCCGCAGGTCGCGAGCTTGACCTGGTTGCAGCACGATTCGCGTGCTCGGTGTGCGATGCCACGTGCCGCGGCCGCCTTCCCAGGTCCGCAGGCTCGGCAACACGACCGGTGCCGGGTTCCCCAGCGCACCGCCGGGGGCGGTGGTGGCGACCGCACCGGCCGGACCACTGGGCACCGCGGTGAGCGATGCGCTGATGAGCGTGGCCAGGACGGCCTTTCCTGCCAGGCGAATACGCACAGCTGCCTCCTCGGCGTCATCCAACCAGTCGTCCGTGGCGTGACGGTCGACCCTCGATGCGTATCGACGCTAGTGGCAGATCGTGGCCGATAGGGAGAATTCATGCACTAAATTGCGTGAATGAATCACTTTTGATCATGTTCATGCATAGTGCTGGCCACATCGGTTGTATGGCTACCGCTGCCATGTGAGCCGCTAGCGTTGGCCCCAAACAACTCGGTCCGGCAGGAGGATGCGCCCAGATGCAGCAAGGTGACCTGTCGGAACTGTTCCGCGTCCTCGACCTGACGGGCGTCTTCGCCAACGCAATCCTCGGCGGCCTCGTCGCACGTCAGGAGCGCCTGGACCCAATCGGCTTCCTGACCTTCGCCGTGCTGTCCGGACTGGGCGGCGGCATCATCCGCGACGTGCTGTTGCAGCACGGGCCGCCGGTCGCGCTGACCGACTATGCCTACCTGCTCACCGCGTTCGCCGGCGCCGCGATCACCTACGTCGCCAATGTGCAGGGGCCCGTGTGGGATCGCGTGTGGCCGGTGATCGACGCCATCGCACTCGGCACCTGGGCCGCAGCGGGCGCGCAGAAAAGCCTCAGCGTCGGCATCGGCTGGCTGCCTGCGATCCTGCTCGGCACGATCACCGCGGTGGGCGGTGGCGCCATACGCGACATCGTGACGCGGCGCGTCCCGACGGTGCTCGGCGGCAACACCCTCTACGCGACGAGCGCGATTGCGGCAAGCGGCGTGCTGGTCGTGTGCAGCGAAAACGGCCACCCGACAGCGGGATTGGTCGCATCGACGATCACCGGAGCCGGCTTGTGCCTGGTCGCGCGCTGGCGGGGCTGGATCCTGCCGGAGGCCGACGCATGGACGGTCACGCCAGGTCGGGTCGCTGCCAAAGCCGGCCTGGACCGCGCTCGCCGGGAGAAGATCGCCCGCGCCCTGCAGACCAGGCGACGTTCAGCCGACCGCGCCACCGTTGAGCAGGAACCGTCCGGTCCCGAGGAGGAATCATGAGCACCGATTCGACCCACGCCGTTCTCGCCGGACTCGACGATGCTCGCAAGGACCTCGAGAGCTTCTACCGCGACCTGCACGCGCACCCCGAGCTGTCGCACCAGGAGACAAAGACCGCCGGCAAGGTCGCCGAGCGCCTCCGCTCGGCAGGGTATGACGTCACCACCGGCGTCGGCGGGACAGGCGTCGTCGGCATCCTCGGCAATGGCACCGGCCCGCGGGTGCTGCTGCGTGCGGACATGGACGCCCTGCCGGTGCAGGAAGCGACCGGTCTCGACTACGCGAGCACCGTCACCACGACCGACGCCGACGGCGAGTCCGTGCCGGTGATGCACGCCTGCGGGCACGACGTGCACGTCTCGTGCCTCGCCACGGCAGCCGGTTTGCTGGCGGCCAAGAAGGATCAGTGGTCTGGCACGCTCATCGCCCTCTTCCAACCCGCCGAGGAAGTAGGAGACGGCGCTCGCGGCATGCTGGATGACGGCGCGCGCGACGTCATCGGCACGGTCGACGTGGCCCTTGCCCAGCACGTGCTGCCGATGCCGGCCGGGGTCGTGGGCACCCGCGTCGGGCCGGTGCTGTCGGCAGCCAACAGCATGCGCGTCACCGTGCACGGACGCGGTGCGCACGGTTCGATGCCGCAGGCCGCGATCGACCCGATCGTGCTGGCCGCGATGATCGTCATCCGACTGCAGACCATCGTGTCCCGCGAAGTGGCCCCGACCGAGCCCGCCGTCCTCACGGTCGGCAGCATCCACTCCGGCACCAAGAGCAACGTGATCGGCGACCGCGCGGTCATCGATCTCAACGTGCGCACCTACAACAACGACACCCGCGAGCACGTGCTCGACGCGATCCGGCGGATCGTCAAGGCCGAATGCGAGGCATCGGGCTCGCCGAAGGACCCGGAGTTCGAGCTGTATGACGAATTCCCGCTGACGGTGAACGACGAGGCCGTCACCCAGCGGCTGACTGACGCGTTCGCCGAATTCTTCGGCAACGACGCGCAGGAGTTGCCGCTGCAGAGCGCGAGCGAGGACTTCAGTGACATACCCTCAGCCATCGGAACGCCCTACTCCTACTGGGGAATCGGCGGCATCGACCCCAACACGTATGCCGAGGCGGTCAAGGCCGGCCGGGTCTCCTCCGACATCCCGGTCAACCACTCGCCATACTTCGCGCCGGTCATCCAGCCGACACTCGACGTCGGCACGCGGACGCTCGTGGTCGCTGCGCTCGCCTACTTGGACCCCGACGCAGACTCCAACGCATCGAGGTCGCGCACGGCGTAGCGGTGGTGCTCCCACTCCTCGTCGAGGATCGTGTGCACACAGGAGAGCACCGTCTCGTCATACTCCGGCGCGTGCGGGTTGTCGCGCTGCTCGGCGAGCACTTCGGCCGTGACCGTGGCGAGGAAGTCTGCGACCATCGCGACCCGGCTCGCGCGCGCCTCCAGCACGTCAGCGTATGACGGTGAGGTCGCCGAGAAGACCGAAGTGTCCTCGTATGCCGCGGTCCCGCCGCCGTCGTCGTCGTTGGGTAGGCCTGCCGGGTGGTAGGGCTGCTCCTTGCGCTGTATGGCGCGTCCCAGCCACACGTCGGTCGCCATCACGAGGTGTCGCAGCGTCTGCGCGAACGACCACTCGCCATCGACCGACTCGTCGAGCGCGCCCGCCGGCAGCGCCGCCGCCCGCTCCAGGGTCTGCGCCCAAGTGCGTTGCACCGCCTCCCACGCGGCGCGCAGCCCTTCGGGTGTCTTGGCGCCGCGCAGCTCACGACCCGGGAAACGACGGTTGAGCTCGGCATCGACGAAGGGTCGTACGTCGACGCCATTGACCCGTAGGAAGTGGTCGCCGTCGAAGAGCCACGGGCCGTCGATCTCGACATCCTGCACGTCGACACCGCGCAACACGGCTCGGGACAGATCAGCGCCGGCGAAGCGTGCCTCGCTCAGGTCGACGTCCTTGAAGGTCGCACCATGCAGGTCATCAGAACCGGTGAAGTTGGCCATCCCGCAACGCTACTCGCGTACCACGACATACCCGTTCGACTGAGTTACGCGGGTGAGCGGCGACCCATCGTCATCAGCACCAGGCCGATGAGCAGCGCGCCGAGGGCGAGCGTGACAGGTATGTCGCCAACGCCCAGACCGTGCCCGAAGGACGGCGGCTTGGCGATGCCATCCGCGATCGACGCACCGAGCGGCCGGGTCAGCACATAGGCGCACCAGAACAAGCCGACCTCATGCCGTCCGGTGACCCGCCAGGCGATGGCCGGCACCAGCATGAGGACCGCGAAAAGCAGTGCGGACGGCCCGAATCCGAGACCCAGCGTTGCCGCGGTGAGGTCGCCCACGGCGGTGCCGAGCGCGAAGGTGCACATCACCGCGGCCCAGTAGAAGCGCTCGCGGCGTGGATTGTTGATGTCGTGGATCGAGATCGTCCCCTCGGACCGCCGCCACGCCACGAACACGGCTGCGGTGGCAGCGGCATACAAGACGCTCGTGACGGGGTAGGGCAACCCGAGCGCCACGTGCACCCCGTCCGCGAGCATCGTCCCGAAGACTGCAACCGCTGCAACCATCGACCAATAGCGTTCGGAGACGAATCCGTGCGTGCGCGTCTGCCAGCGGAAAGCGAGGACCAGACCGACGACGCCGACGAGGACCGCCAGCACCGGGCTGATGCCCGCCAGCCCGTCGGACGCGGCTTCACCGAATGCCGTGGTCGTCAGCTTGAGGATCCAGAAGAACACGCCGACCGGCGCGACCCAGGAGGTGGCCGTCGCAGCGCGTTCTGCGCGAGAGGAAACAGTAGTCACGAGCGTAGGGTGCCCAGACGCCGCTGAGGAAACGCTGAGTCCGACCTGTCGCGTTGCAGCCCGTGGCTGGCGCAGTATGGCGGGGTGATCCAACTGACCGCGCGAAACGCACGCGGGCTCCGACCCCGCCTCGCGGCGGTCACCGCCGTCGCGGTCATCGTGCCGTTGCTGGTCGGGGTCTTCGTGCTGGCGACCCTGCTGCAGCGTTCGCTCACCGGCAGCCTGACCTCCAGGGTCGAGCAGCAGGCGGACGCCGTGGCAGCGATCGTGCATCAGAGTGGCGTGCGGCCCGCCGTCCTGACCGACACCGACACCGACCCGCCGATGAAGACCGTGATCATCGACGACAAGGGGGATGTCCTGCTCTCGTCGCGAACCGGTCAGCTCCTCCCCTGAGCGACCGGCGCCCCGACGGCAACGAGCGGACCGTCCAGAACGCGCGGCACTGGTGGCGGCCGGGAGACGTCGACACCCCGTTGATCGTCAGCCGGGGAGTGCGCACGCCCTCCGGCCAGCACGTCATCGTGCAGGTTGCCGCCTCACAGCAGCCGCAGCACGAGGCGATCAGCACCGACGCGAAGTTCTTGTTGCTCGGCACCCCGATCCTGACCGCGCTGGCTGCCGCGCTCGCCTGGTGGGTGGCGGGACGAGCCCTCGCGCCGGTGGATCGAATGCGGACCGAGGTGGACGCAATCGAGAGCGGCCACCTCGACGCACGTGTGGTGGTGCCGGCCCAGAACGACGAGATCTCAGCATTGGCAGTGACTTTGAACAGAATGCTGAACCGCCTGGAGTCGTCGCAGGCGCGCCAGCAGCGGTTCGTCGCCGACGCCAGTCATGAGCTCCGCTCCCCCTCGCAACCTTGCAGGCGGCAACAGACCTGGCCGCGTTGGACCCGGCCGAGGAGTGGCCGGTCGTCGCGCCCACGGTGCGCCTCGAGCTGGACCGAATGGGCGCCCTCATCGACGACCTACTGCTGCTCGCGCGGCTGGACGAACGTCGCGACTCCGCGCCGGAGCGCGCAGTCGATCTGGACGACATCGCCCAGGCCGAGGTCGGACGCTGGCGCAGCGAACAGCGCGTGACGGTGCGGTATGCCGGAACCCCGAGCCGGGCGCAGTCCCCGGAACCCACGGCCCAGCGCATCGTCCGCAACCTGGTGGACAACGCCATCCGACATGCCGAGCGAGAGGTGCTCGTGACAACGACCACTGACTCCGCAGGCGCCGCTCTGCTGACCGTCGACGACGACGGGCGCGGGATCGATCCAGCCGATCGGGAGCGTGTTTTCGACCGATTCGTCCGGCTCGACGAAGGACGCAGCCGGGGTGAGGGCGGCTTCGGCCTCGGCCTGGCGATCGTGCGCGAGCTCGCGCGCAGCAGCGGTGGTGACGTGCGTGTCGAGGACTCTCCGCTCGGCGGTGCCCGCTTCGCGGTGTCGCTCCCGAGGCCTCAGGAGTCTTCGAGCCGGTAGCCGACTCCACGCACCGTCGTGATCGTGTCGGTGCCGAAGGGTCGGTCGATCTTCCGCCGCAGATAGCCGACGTAGACCTCGACCACGTTGTCGTCACCCTCGAACGCCGGGTCCCAGACGTGCTGCAAGATCTCCGACTTGCTGATCGTCGTGTCAGGTCGTCGCATCAGGAAGTGCAGGAGGTTGAATTCCCTTGGCGTCAGGTCGATCTCGGTGTCGCCACGATGGACTCGAGCGGCTGCCGGGTCCAACTGCAACCCACCTGCCCGAATCGCGATGGGTCGGGACACCGGCGTACGGCGGGTCAGCGCGCGCAATCGCGCGACGAGCACCGGGAAGCTGAAGGGTTTGGTCAGGTAGTCGTCTGCACCGAGGTCGAGCGCGTCGACCTGGTCGAACTCGCCGTCCTTGGCGGTCAGCATCAGCACCGGCGCCCACACCTCACGTTCGCGAAGCCGGCGCAGGACGTCATACCCGTGCATCCCGGGCAGCATGATGTCGAGCACGATCGCGTCGAAGGCCTCTTCCGAGGCGAGCCACAGGCCATCAACGCCGTTGTGCACGACTTCGACGACGAAGCCGTTCTTGCTCAGCCCACGCTGGACGAGCTGAGCCAGAGGCACTTCGTCCTCGATCACCAACACCCGCATACCTCCAGGGATACCACCGCCTGGGTTGCGCAGAGGTCACTGCCCGGCGCGGCGGGTGACGAGTTGGTGCCACCACTGCGGCAGAAAGGTCGGACTGCCGCGGTCGGCGAGACCGCAGGCGACTGCGATCGCGATGGTGCCCCAGGCCAGCAACGGTGCCGCCACGACGTCCGCCAGGTAATGGGCGCCGAGGACCAGTCGGCTGCCGGCGACGATCACCACGAGCGGCAGCCCCACCAGCAGGATGATCCGCTGCAGCTTGCGATGACCGGCCACCGCCAGGAAGAAGCCGGCGACCAGTGCTGCAGTGAATGCGGTGTGTCCGCTGGGGAAGCTGTCCGCTTGTGTCTCCACGACGAGGGCGTGCACGCCGGAGGTCGGCGGACGATGCCGGTGGAAGAGCATCTTGAAGACCTCGATCGACAACCACCCACCGAGCGTCAGAGCCCCCGCGCGCAGCGCGACGATCCGGCCCACGGTCCGCCAGAGCACGATGCAGAGCAGGACCATCAACACGGGTCCGACCGCCGGGCCGAGGACGACGTTGATCACCCGACTGACGTCGGAGACCAGGGTGCCCCGATCGGCCGCGATGGTGCGGTCCAGCTGGAACTCACCCGTGCCGCGAGCGCCGATCGACATCGCCGCTATGCCGATGCCGATCCCGAGGGCCCAGAGCACCACGGTCACAACGAGCGCTTGCGGATGCGGCACCGGACGCGCGTGCGGCACGGGCCGGTCCGTGCTTTCTGAGACCTGCGGATCGTGCTGCAGCATGGAACCTCTCAAAGGAGATGTTGGTGGTCGAACCCTCATGCTGACAGCAAGGTGCTGAGACGACGCTGAGAAGCAGCGGCGGTCAGGGATGCGACCCGTGTCGATAGATGACATTCGGCCCGATCTGCGCGAGGACACCGTCCTGCCGGAGGCCGGCGCGCACGCCCGGGTAGTAGTCGTTCGGCCACATCACGGCCGCGTCCCCGGAGCGCAGATACCGCAGCAGCGCGAGTGTCCAGTTGCTGTGTGCGGACTTCAGCGCGGCCGGGCTGTCCGGGCCCATGTCCCGGCCCGACACGTCGATCCAGTTCGGACAACCATCGGCCAGGCCGCGGCTCAGCGCGTCCAAGCGAAGCAGAACGGTCTGGTTGTTGGACATCACGCAACGATCTCCGCTCACGACTCGCGTGAGTTTCGCCGCGCCGTCATACGTCGTGGGCGCAGTGGTGCCGGCGACCGTCACCAACGCAGTGATCGCGAGCAGGCCAACCGTGATCAGCCGTGCAGGGGAGCTCACCAGCGACGGACGACGGACCGCGACCACGGCTGCTCCGACGGTGACCGCGAGACCCACTGCGAGGTAGTCGCAGTAGTACCCGAACCAGGACGGCGACAGGAGCAGCACGCCGAGTTGCACGACGCTGACCACGCTGAGGAACCGTGCGCGCCGACTACCCCTCCAGCCGAGAGCGAGGAGCGTCGCCAAACCGACGACGACTGCCGTGGCGATCAGCTGGAGCTCGCTGGTTGTCAGGTGGCGCATCAGATCAGGGATCGTGCTCAGGTCGGCCAGCCGCTTGGTGATCGGCTTGGTTCGCGGGCGTCCGAGTTGACCGGTGATGACCGATCGCCACATGCCTGACGGGTCAGCGACGAAGAACGGTAGACAGACTGCCGTGACGCTCGCGGCTGCGCCTAGCAGGACCTCACCGCCCGCTCGCACGCTGCCCCTGCGCATGCCGTGCCAGCCGATGACGAGCAGCACGGGCACGATCCACCAGATCTTGACCGCCACCGGCAGCCCGACGACCGCCCCGGCCAAGAACGCGGACCAGCGCGTCGAGCGTCGTTCGTCGCGTAGCAGCGCGAGCAGTCCGCAGAGGAACAGCAGGTTGCCCAGCGGCTCGAGTTTCACCTGGAACTCGGCGCCGATCGAGCCGTACCAGACGGCGTAGAACAATCCGGCAACGACGGCACCTCGGGTCGCGATGCCAAGACGTCGGCAGACCAGGCTGACCAGGACGGCGTCCGTGGCGCCGATGAGGCAGAAGGCCAACGTCGCGACCTCGAACGCGTGCCAGTCGGTCATGACCTTCGTCAGTGCTGCGAACGGCGTCAGCGCGAGGGTGATGCCAGGCGGATGCACCATCGTGAAGTCGCGATAGGGCAGCCTGCCGTGCAGCAGGGCGTCAGCGCCCGCGAAGTAGACACCGCAGTCGTAGCCCATGATGCCGTGAATGCCGCCCTTGCGGAGAATGACGCCGAGCCGGAAGAACAGCGCGACCGCGAAGACCAGCGCCGCGGCGACTCTCGGCCGGTGGCGCTCGAGCGCTGCGAGGCGTGCAGGGGTCGGTCGGACGGCGCCGGGGGCGGCTGGCTCGATGACCGATCCTGGGGGTTGCATGAGATCACAGTGGGCCGCCGATCATGAGAAATCGATGTACGCCGACGCCATACCAGTTACGTCCAGGACACTCCCGGAGACAGCACAGCTTGAGAGGCGACAGTGTCGGAACCATGCATGTGTTGATCGTCGAGGACGAGGAACGACTCGCGGCGCTGCTGCAGCGCGGCCTGACGGCGCAGAACTACGCAGTCACGGTGGCACACAACGGAATCGACGGCCTGTGGCACGCGCAGGAGACAGCCTTCGACGTCATCGTGCTCGACGTGATGCTGCCAGGGCTGAACGGCCTCGAAGTCTGCCGCCGGATGCGCGAGGAATCGATCTGGAGCCCGGTGCTGCTGCTGACGGCCCGCGGCAGCGTCGAGGACCGGGTTGACGGCCTGGACGCCGGTGCCGACGACTATCTGATGAAGCCATTCGCGTTCGATGAGCTCACCGCCCGCCTGCGGGCCTTGCTACGACGTGGCGCATGCGAACGGCCCACGTCGCTGACCGTCGGAAATCTTGTCGTCGACCCCGCATCGCGTGACGTGACAACGCCTTTCGGCCGTGCAGACCTCACCGCCCGTGAGTTCGCACTGGTCGAATTGTTCGCCAGGCGGTCTGGTGAGGTGCTGCGTCGCGACCAGATGTTCGAGCACGCGTGGGACTTCGCCAGCCTGCCCGCGAGCAACGTCATCGACCAGCACGTCGCGAGCCTGCGACGCAAGCTCGACGACGTGCGGTCGACTGCTGAGATCGTGACCGTGCGTGGCGTGGGCTACCGGATGGTCGCCGCGAGCTGAGTTGCCAAAGCTGGTCGAGTGGCGGAGGAGCGGGCGGGGTCCCCGCGAAGTATTCGGAGGAGCGCAGCAGGGGAGAAACTTCGTGGGGTGCCGGAGCGGGGGAGGCGTATCGAGGCCCCGGCATACATCGGCGCTACACACATCTCGGCGCACTGTGATCGGATGATGCCTCCGTCCGGTCTTGAGAACATCCAGGTCGTCGTGATCGTGCCGACCTACAACGAGCGGGACAATCTGCGCCGCCTCCTGTGCGGGCTGCTCGCGTTGCCGTCCGAACGGCTCGGGGTTCTCGTCGTGGACGACAACTCCCCGGACGGCACCGGCGACTTGGCTGACGAGTTCGCGCAAGCCACCGAGGGCCGAGTGCAGGTGCTGCACCGCCCCGGGAAAGAGGGCCTGGGCCGGGCGTATGCCGCGGGTATGGCGTGGGCACTGTCCACCTGTGCCGAGGTCGTGGTGCAGATGGACGCCGACGGCTCACACCCGATCGAGGCGATCCAGCCGATGGTGACTGCGCTGACCGCGAATCATGCTGCGGTTGCGGTCGGTTCGAGGTATGTCGCGGGCGGTGGCGTCGATGCGGACTGGCCGTGGCACCGCCGGATGTTGTCGGCCGGGGCGAACAGCTACGTCCGAAGCGTCCTCGGCCTGTCGGTCCGGGATGCAACAGCGGGCTTCAAGGCGTGGGACGCGGCCGCACTGCGCGTCCTCCAGCCGGAGACGGTGCTGAGCAACGGCTACAGCTTCCAGGTGGAGCTGGCCCATCGCGTCACGCTCGCCGGGATGCGCAGCGTCGAAGTGCCCATCCATTTCACCGACCGCACCGAGGGGACCTCGAAGATGTCGCTCGGCGTGCAAGCCGAGTCGCTGATGATGCCGTGGCGGTTGCGCAAGTCGCAGTGGCGTCCCGCGGTCGCGGCGAGCCAGGTGCCCGCCCGCGGCTGAGCCCTTCCCCGCCGGGTCGTTGCGCGGGACGCTGGATGCATGGCTACCGGACTGAACACTGTCGAACACATCGTCGTGCTGATGCTGGAGAACCGCTCACTGGATCACCTGCTCGGTTGGCTGTATGCCGACTCGGGCAACGTCTCACCGACCGGCCAGCCCTTCGAGGGGCTCACCGGGCGGGAGGTCTGTCCCGGCAGCGACGGGACGCCGGTGCCGGCATACCGGCTCACACCGGACACTCCGCACCTCTACTTCATGCCGGGCGCGGACCCCGGCGAAGGCTACGCGGCGACCAACAACCAACTCTGGGGCAGCACGGCCCCGCCGGCCGCCGGCTCGACGGCACCGATGCAAGGGTTCGTCACCGACTACGCCCAGGCGATCAAGGACAACTCCAGCAAGGGTTGGTATGTCGTCCCAGGGACCACCGAGTCGATGATCATGGGCTGCCACACCCCCGCGACACTGCCGGTGATCTCAGCATTGGCAACGGGATTCGCGGTCTGCGATCACTGGTTCGGTGCGGCACCGACGATGACCATGCCGAACCGCGCGTTTGCCTGCGCCGGCACCAGCCAGGGTCGGTTGGACGATCGGATCAAGAAGTTCACGGTTCCGAGCATCTTCGGCGCACTCAGCGACAAGGGCGTGCCGTGGAAGATCTACGGCGACACCAAAGCTCCGCTGACCAAGCTGGACTTTCCTGACACCAGCGCCGCGCCGGCGTCGAATTTCGGACTGCTCCGGGACTTTCAGGCCGACGCAGCGGGCGGGAAGCTCCCGGCATACGCCTTCCTGGAGCCGTCGTGGGGATCGACCGGCAACAGCCAACACCCCAACTACGACGTGGCCCTGGGCGAGCAGCTCATCCTCGACGTCTACCGAGCCCTGTATGACGGACCCGACTGGGAATCAACCCTTTTCATCCTCACGTATGACGAGCACGGCGGCTGCTACGACCACGTCTCGCCGCCGTGGGGCGCGGTGCCGCCGGACAGCTCGGTGGGACAGTTCGGCTTCGACTTCACCCGGCTCGGCCCACGCGTGCCCACGGTGCTCGTCAGCCCGTTGATTCCGGCCGGGACAATCTTCCGGGTGCCAGCCGACGGCACGCCATTGGACCATACGAGCCTGCTCGCGACCGTCGAGAAGCGTTGGGGTATCACGCCGTTGACCAAGCGGGACGCTGCTGCCCCGGACGTGAGTGCCGTCCTGTCGCTGGCGACGCCGCGAACCGACGACCCGCTCGCCACCGTCTCGGCACCCACAGCCCCGCCGACCCCTGCCGCTCTCGCCGCTCAGCCGTCGCACCTGCAGCAGGTGACCGCCGGGCTGATCGCGGACGAGCAGCACCGCCCGGTTGACGAACTGGCCGAACTCGCCACGGGCGACGATTACCGGCGCTGGATCGAGTCGCACGCCTGATCGGACGCAGGGGCGAAGACCAATGTTCCTGGACACGTGGTTGGTGTCACGCATGATGCGGCAAAGTCACCGTCGCCGCGTTGAGCAACACCGGCCCCACTGCCACCGCCGGCATCTCGGCGATCGAGGCTCGTTTCCCATTCGGCGAATACTTCCGGCTCCCGGAGTTACGTTGGAAGCTCCAGCTCACGACACAAGGCCGTGATCGATTGAGATTGGAGCGCAACCCATGACTGGAAATCGCGTCGTGGTTTACAAGGGTGCGGGCAAGGTCGCCGTCGAATCGATCGACTACCCGAAACTCGAATTGCCAGAGGACGTTTCGTCCGGACTGAAGCTGAAGAAGAAGGCGCCGCACGCGGCGATCCTCAAGCTCGTCACGACCAACATCTGCGGCAGTGACCAGCACATGGTCCGCGGTCGGACGACCGCGCCGATCGGGCAGAGCCTCGGGCACGAGATCACCGGCGAAGTCATCGAGACCGGTGACGACGTGCTCTTCGTCAACAAAGGCGACATCTGCTCCGTGCCGTTCAACATCGCCTGCGGTCGATGCCGGATGTGCAACGAAGGAAAGACCGGAATCTGCTTGAACGTCAACCCTGCTCGCGCCGGCGCGGCATACGGCTACGTCGACATGGGCGGCTGGATCGGGGGTCAGGCCGAGTACGTCATGATCCCGTATGCCGACTTCAACCTGCTGCGCTTCCCCGACCGGGACCAGGCGTTGGAGAAGATCCTCGACCTCACCATGCTGTCCGACATCTTCCCCACCGGCTATCACGGTGCGTACACCGCGGGCGTGACCACCGGATCCACCGTGTATGTCGCCGGTGCCGGGCCTGTTGGTCTTGCGGCCGCACATGCCGCGCAGGTGCTGGGCGCGTCTGTGGTGATCGTGGGCGACATGAACGCGGACCGGCTCAAGCAGGCGCAGAGCTTCGGCTGCGAGACGATCGACCTGTCCACCGATGCGTCGATCGAGGACCAGATCGAGCAGATCGTCGGCGAACCCGAGGTCGATGCGGCGGTCGATGCCGTCGGCTTCGAAGCTCGCGGTCACGGGTCCGGTGCGGGCGAGGCCCCGGCGACGGTGCTCAACGACATCATGAGCATCTCCAGGGCCGGTGCGTCGCTCGGCATACCCGGTCTCTACGTGACGGGTGACCCGGGCGCCGTCGACGACAACGCGAAGGTCGGCCAGCTCGGCGTACGCCTCGGGCTCGGTTGGGCGAAGTCGCACTCGTTCACGACCGGTCAGTGTCCGGTGAAGAAGTACAACCGGCAGCTGATGAACCTGATCCTCAATGACAAGGCGCAGATCGCGAAGGCGGTCAACGCAACGAAGATCAGCCTCGACGACGCACCACAGGGCTACGCCGATTTCGACAAGGGCGCGGCCAAGAAGTACGTCATCGATCCGCACGGCATGGTCGCCTGACGGCTACGCAGCGGCATTTCACTCGCGCGAGGGATGCCGCTGCGCCCTTCGGGGAGGCGACGGCGGCAGCCGCGCGGCACTGTCGAAGGTATGACGGATTCCATTGCTGTTGCTGCAGATCGCGGCCGAGCACGTATGGCATGGGCTCGTGCGCACGAGCCGGTGGCAGGCGTGCCCCGCTGGGCGCGGAAGGCCGCGCTACTGGTGCCTCTTTCGGTGCTGCCGGCAAGCCTCTGGCGGGTCGCCGCGTTCGCGCTGCACCTACCGATCATCAAGAGTCGCCCGGTGAACGCGGGCGGGAACCTGTCCTCGTGGATCCCGCTCGAGCTGTATGTCGTGCTGCTGTCCATCGCCTCGGAAGTGTTGGCGTTCACCGCTATTGGGCTCGTCTCGACCTGGGGTGAGGTCTTCCCGCGGTGGGTGCCGTTCCTGGGAGGGCGACGGGTGCCGACACTTGCCGCCGTCATTCCCGGAGCGATCGGCGCGACCATCCTCACCGTCCTGTGGACCGAATCGCTGGTGATGCTTGCACTCGGGCGGACGCTGACCGGCGGCGCCATACCGGCGGACGGGTTTCTCAACCTGCACACCTGGCAGGGGGTCCTGGCGATCCTGATGTATGCGCCACTCATCGCCTGGGGGCCGTTGCTCGGAGCCGTGACGTTCGCCTACTACCGACGGCGCCATGCCCGAGACGCGTCAGGCGGTTCGTCCGCCTAGCCGCGCACGGCCCACACCGAGCGCGGCACAAGAGCGCTCGACCACTTCGTCGAAATCGACCTTCTCGTGGAGGACGCCCTGCTCGAACGCGTATGTAGCGGCACGCGTGAAGGGTCCACGCAACGCGTCGAACCCGCACGGAGTGAAGTCCACGGGGCCGGGTTGGCGTGCGGCGTCAATCGCACTCTTGAGCCCGTCGTATGCCGCAAGGACCGTGCCTGCAGACTCCTTCGCCGACGACTCGGTCACCGCGATGACGTGGTTGATCGGTGCGAAACCGTTACGGACGGACCACTCTTCGGCTGCCTGCGCAGGGTTCGGGATCACCGTTCGAACGCGTTGGTCATCGGGAAGTTCGTTGCCCATGATCCCGAAATCGACGTTGCCTGCTAGGAATTCGACTGGAAGCTTCACTCCTTCTGGCGCGCGAGTGACCCACTTCGGATCGGTGAATGCCGCGACGTGCGCGGGCTCATACACAGTCCAGCTCACGTCGCGCAGATCGACTCCATAGTCCTCGGAAAGAAATCCACGCATCCACACGCCGGTGGTCTGGCTCCAGGAACGAACGCCAACTGTCGATCCGGCCAGGTCTTCAACCGTGGCGTCCTTCATGGCTACCAGGGTCTGGTGCTGATACCGACCAAGCGTGGTGATCGGGAGCAGGATTACGGGCAACCCATAGGCGGTCGCCTGGAGCAGAGTCACGATGGCCATTTCGCACATGCCATTGATGTCACTGCGCAGGAACGGCGCGGACGCTTTATGTAACGGTGCGATGTCCTTCCGTATCAACTCGTCCCTGGAGCCAGCCGACGCCTCGATTGCGGCTGCTGCCAGTCGGTCTGATCCGATCACGATGTCCATGTGGATGCCCTTTCGTGGGGTTGATGACTACCCGCCGCTCGCTGTTGCGAGCGGTAGGTCTGGGGAAACGCGAGGAGGTCCTCAGTCAGCGATCGAGGTAGAGGCAGTCGCCGGGTCGGATCAGGACGGCAACCTCGTCGCCAGGCTGCACTCGCAACGGCCCGGGCATGGAGGACGAGAGCGTCAAGCCGCCGACTGCGACGTCGATCGCCACGCGATCGCCGAGGAACTCCGCCGCGGTGACCTTCGCGTGGATGCCGCCTTCGGCCAGCGCCCTCTCGTCGTGGACCGGCAGCACCATGACGTTCTCCGGTCGAGCGCACACGAAGCCGCTGGTCAACTCACCAGGGGTCGTGGTCGAGACCGTCTCGCATCGGAACTGGCCGACGGATGTCTTGGCGACCACGACACCGGATGCCTCAGCGGTCCCCTCTTCGATCGGGATGAGGTTTGCGCTGCCGATGAAGTCCGCGACGAACGACGTACGTGGTGAGTTGTACAACGCCTCCGGGCTGTCGATCTGCTCGACCTTTCCCTGGTTCATCACGATGACTGTGTCTGACATGGCCAGCGCCTCGGCCTGATCGTGGGTCACATACAGCGAGGTGACACCGAACTGTTGCTGGAACTGGCGCAATTCGCCGCGCAACCGGACTCGCAGCTTTGCGTCCAGGTTCGACAGTGGCTCGTCGAGCAGCAGCACGTCGGGATCGCAGAGCAAGGCCCTGGCCAGGGCAAGTCGCTGCTGCTGACCTCCGCTCAGCCGTGTCGACCAGCGATCCGCGAAGTCCGCGAGTCCGACTTGTTCGAGCACGTTCATCGCCCGGGTCCGGATGTCGCCCTTCTCCTTCACGCGCTTCCGCCCATATTTCATCGGGAAGGCGGCATTCTCGAGCACGGTCATGTGCGGCCAGATGCCGTATGACTGCGGGACCATCGCGATCGGACGATCCTCGGTCTTGACGTCGCGTTTCGACGACGCGTCGAAGACCACGTCGCCGCCCATCTCGATCCGACCGCGAGTCGCGCGCTCCAAGCCGGCGATGCACCGCAACGTCGTGGTCTTGCCACACCCACTGGGCCCGAGAAGCGTGAGGAACTGGCCTTGTGGAACTTCGAAGGTGATGTCCTCGATTGCGAACGCGTCGCTCCCGCCATACGCCTTGGCCAGGTCGGTGACGACGACGGCTTCGCGATCTGCGGGCACGGTGAATTCGTGCGCTACAGCTGCCATGTGAATTCTCCTATGCCTCGCGTGGCGCGCCACGCCTGTTGACGACCCACACCGCAACCGTCGATATGAGCATGATGATGACTGCCAGTGCGCTTGCCTCGGGATAGTCCACACTCGAGGTGTAGGTGTCCCAGAGCATGACGATCAGGGTTTTGTTGTCTGCACCGGTGAGCAGCAGGGCAATGGGCAACTCGCCCAGTGCGTGCGCGAACACCCACAACCAGAGCCGCCACAGCGCGGGGCTCAACAACGGCAGCAGGATCTTGCGGGTCACTGTCGCCGATGACGCGCCGGTTGCTCGGCCTGCTTCCAGCAGCCCCTCATCGATCTGTAAGAGCGCCGTTTGCACGACCCGTGCCCCTCGGGCGAGGAATCGCGTCGTCAGTGCGACAACAATGATCCAGATGGTCCCGTAGATGGGGATGGGTAGGAACAAGTAGAGGAAGAGAACCGCCGACCCCAGCACGACACTGGGAATGCCCATGACTAAGAACGTCGATTCGAAGAGGAACCCACTCCCCCAGAATCGGCGCTGGGCGGCTGCCATGGCGATCCACACAGAGAGCGCCGTCGTCAGGGTCGCGGTGATCAACACGACCTCTGCAGTATTCGTCAGAACATGGGTCAGGTCCGGCGCCGAGAAGACTCGTGTGTATGGCGCGAACGTCATCGTTCGAAGCCCGGACATCGTGAACGGTCGGGAGTATGGCGACAGGCTTGTCCAGATGAGGGCCAGGATCGGCAGCACCACTCCGACGAACAGTACGACCGAGACGATCACCGCCATCGGAACGCGCCACTTACCCAACGGGGTCGGCCGCTGCCGATACCCCTTGCCGGTGACGACCTTGTACCGATCGGCATCTCGCACGCGCCGCCGGTAGACCAGGAGCATCGCCAGCGACAACACCAGGATCAGCACGCCATACGTGCTTGCCTGCCCGTAGTCAGGCAGCCCGCTAGGCGGCTGCAACGAATACTGAATCAGGTTGCTGTAGACGAAGATCTGGTGCGGCAGGCCGAGGATCGCCGGAATCGCGAACCCCTCCAGCGCGATGACGACCAGCAACATGCCAGCGGCGGACACGGCCGGCCCGATCAACGGAAAGACGATGAGCCTGAGCCGCCGGTGCAGCGGCGCTCCCGTCGCGGCGGCCGCCTCCTCCAGCTCCGGGTTCAGTTGTGCGAATGCCGGCGCGATCATGAGATACATGCTGGGTATCCCGAAGATGCCCATCACGGTGATCATTCCCGCCAGCGAGTAGATGTCGAGATGAAATCCGATCGTGTTGCGCAGGACGATGGCAAGCGGTCCGTTCGCGGGATTGGCGACCAGCGCCCACGCGATCGCCATGACCGTCACCGGCACGGCGAGAGGTGCCAACGCGAGCGGGGCCAGAAAGCGCCTGCCGGGCATGTCGGTCCGCTCGAACAGGTAGGCGAATGCCACCGACAGCACCAGGGCGACCACAAGGGAGCCGACCACGTAGATGCCGGTATTGAGGCTGACGGTCCCGAGGCGACCCGACGAGAACACATCGCGATAGTTGGAGAGCCCGAAGCCAGGAACTTCGAACGGAAGATCGGTCGTGGTCGGCTTGAGACTCGAATAGACCAGGATGCCCAGGGGCACCAGGACCAGGTAGGCGATTAGCGCGACCATGACCAGGTTGACCACGATCCCGAAACCGTGCAGCCGTACGCCGTTCCATGGCCGCGTTCCGCGCAGCGGGGCGGGCGATGCGCGGTCTCCGAGTCGGCCCGATCGCGCGTCTCGGTCGACCCGACCTGGTCGCCTGGTACGACTTTCATCAGCAGATCCTCTGCGTCTTGGGGTGCATGGGACACGGTCGTGAATCAGCCCACACTGGTGCCGAGGGCCTTCTCAGCCTTCGGGAAGAACGCGCTGAGGCTCTGGTACTGCGCCAGGGACTTGGTGGGATACCACTTCAGACCGGCGGCACAGATCGCCTTCAGCACGGGAGTCTGGCCGGCGTTGGAACAATCGGTGCTGACCGGAATGCGGGAGTTGTAGGACTTCGACAGTGCTGCTTGCGCGGCAGCCGAAGACAGGAACGACGTGAGAAGCACCGCAGCCGCTGGGTGAGGGGCGTACTTGGGGACATACAAATACGCTTCGTTGGCGTTGGTCGGCGACAGTGGTGCGACGGCGACGGGCGCGCCCTTCTTCTGGGCGGACAGCACCAGGTTGATCAGGCTGGTGCCCATGTCGACTTGACCTGATTCAATCGGTGCCTCGGACTGCGTCGTGTTATCGGTGTAGTGCGGCTTCAGCGCGTTGAGCTTCTTCGCCCACGGCAGAGCCTTTCCCTCGCCGCCCATTCCGGAGTCAAGATCCCAGACGGTCATGAAGGAGGCCCGGGACTCAATCGAGACCTTCCCACCGGACCAGCGCGAGTTGAGCAGGTCGTTCCAGGTCTTGGGCACCTCGGACGCCTTCACCTTGGTGGTGTTGTAGGCCCACACCTTCGGCACGGCCCAGATGTAGACCATGTTCTTCTCAAAGATGTTGTCACTGGCGATCCCGTACTTCGCCCAGTCGACATTGTCAGCGAGCTTCATCGAAGGCACAACGGTCAGTCCACCGGCGTTTCCGACGTCGACGGTCACCTTCTTGGCCGCCTGCTCCAACTTGATCTGACTCACCTGGTCGGGCGCCTTGGTGTTCGTGTACTTGACCTGCACACCCGGGTACTTCTTCGTGAACAGGTCGATCGCGCTCTGCATCTGGGCCTGCGGCTTCGGCGCCGACCAGTAGACGACACCTTCCTTCTTCGCCTGCGTGTAGAGACCGCTCATGGACGTCGGAAGGTCTGTCGCCTTCGAGGACCCGGACCCGCCACACGCACTCGTGCTCGCAAGGACCGCGATAGCCAAGACCACTGATCCCCGGCGCAGTCGCACCTTCGATGACTTCGCTCCAGGAGCGGTCAAACCGGTCATCGTGAATCTCCTTCAAGAGGTGGCTCTTTCGAGCCAATACTGTGATGTGTTGCGATCAGCCGGCGGCTGACGCTGTGTAGACGCGTGCTGCGTTCGCACCGAGCACGCCGGTCAATTGCGCGTCGGTGAGCCCGACGAAGTGACTGTGGATGCTGTCGCGCAAACTGGCGAGCGTCCCATCGGATGCGGGAAAGTTGGACCCCCACATGAGGTGATCGGCACCGAACCGGTGAACCAGTTCGCCCACCACTTCGATGGCGTCGACGCCGGGCTCCTCACCGAGCCGGCGCAGCATCGGTGGCGTGATCTTCAGGTGGACGCCGTCGTACTTCGACAGCGTTGCCAGCTCGTCGAGCCCGTTGTATGGCGGGCCTCCGGCGGCGTTCGGACGCCCGCCGTGATCGAGCAGAACAGTGAGTCGCGGATGCCGCTCCAGCACCGAAACCAGCTTGTTCGTGTCCTTGGAGTGCATCTGGATACACACCGGGATGTGTTGTGTATCAAGGTAATCCCAGACCGCTGCCATGCCTTCGTCGGAGACTCCAGACCCCTGGGCGGGCACCGCCGTGGTTCCGTCGGACACACGGATCCGGACGCCGCTGAACCCCCGCTCGCCGATCCAATGGCGTAAGTCGTCGATCGCCGTGGGCGACAGGAAGTCCACGGCACACACACCGACGAGGCGATCAGGGTGCCGATCGAGGGCGTCGGCGGCGTAACTGTTGTCGAAGCCGTAAACCGTCGACGCGTGCACCAAGGCTGCGCGCTCGACGCCGGCGGCGTCCAACGACCTGAGGAGTCCGTCGATGTCGACTGCACGGGTCTGCGACCACTCGGAGCGGGTTCCGCCCAGTGGTTGCACCGGATATCGATCGGTGTCCGGCGAGATCGCGTGGGTATGGGTGTCGAACTGGGTCATCGCTAATTGCTCCTGTCTGAGAGGGTGAGGTCGTCGTCCAGGGGAAGCGGCGACGGGCAGTCGGTCACTCGCCGGCGTACTTCTCGAAGTCGTGGAACAAGTCCGCTGCGCTCAGGTCCGAACTGATGAGCTCCTGCTCTCGAGCGTGACGCAGGGCCGCGTCAAGAGTCGCCAACAACGTGTCAGTGATGCCGTGCTGGACGACAATCTCGCGCACTGAACCGGTTGGCTCGTCCGGTCGCGCCGCGTCGATCGCTGCCGCGAACCCGCTGTAGAGCGCTCGCACGGCCGTCGGGTTGTCCTCCAGCAAGTCCTTCCGGACGACCAGAAGGTGGTTGATCGGAATCCAGCCGTTCGCGTCGTAGAACTGGCTCTGCTGCGATTCGGAGTCGGCGATCAGCGGCGCGAGCTCCTGCACATGGTCGGCGGAGCGGGCTCCGATGAGGACCGCATCGACGTCGCCCTCCCTCAGGAGCGGCAGCAGCTCCTTGTCGGTACGTTCGACATTCGACGGCTCGTGGTAGGACGCGACGTGCGGGCCTTCATTGGTCACCCAGGTGACGTCCTGCGCGGCGACCCCGTAGGTGTCGGCAAGTATTCCGCGAACCCACAGGCCGGTGGTCTGTGTGTAGGAACGCACGCCGACGCGTCGGCCGCGAAGGTCCCCTGGGAAGAGAGCGGCTCCATCGAGGGCAGAGAGCGACCGGTGGTGGAAGTTGCCGTGCAGCACGATCGGCAAAGCGGCGATCGGTACGCCGGCTTCGACGGCTTGGAACAGTGTTGCGATGGCCAGCTCCGACGCGTCATACCGCAGCTCACGAACCATCGGCGCGAACGCCCGGTGGATCGGTTCGACATTTGCGAAGTGCAGCTCAAGTCCGTCCGCCGTCACCTGCCCGTCCAACAATGCTCCGGTGTGCGGATACCGCCGCACCGCCACATCCATCCGAGTCACGCTCGACATCTCGCCTCGCTTCTGATTGTTTAACAACTTAGTGTGATCACGCTAACACTGGACCGCACGACGCACAACGAGTTTGCCGAATTTTCTGCACTCTGAACGAAATTGGTCACCGAGACGCCCATGCCGAAGTTACTTATTGTTCGACAAGTGAGATGTACTCGGAGGATGAGTCAGCCACACCCGCATGACGGCGCCACACAGAACGGGCCGGCAATCGCCGGCCCGTTTCGAGTTCAAGAGATCAGTGCTGCGGGCGGTCGTCCACGTCACCGACACCGATCTGAAGCGCTCTTCCGGCCGCAGAGACGTGGTGACGCATTGCGGCTTCCGCGGCGCTCGCGTTGTGGGTGATGATCGCGCTGAGGATGGCCTGCTGTTCGGCCAGCGACTCCGGCCGTGGATGAGAGCTGTCGATCGGCCGGTACTGCCGCAGGACCAGCGGATACATCAACTGGCCGACATACCGGGTGAGCGTTGCCTGTCGCGCGGCTTGGCGGATTCGCTCGTGGAACCGGCGGATCAGCCCGGCATACTCCTCACGACCGCCGGTGCGGTTGGCCTCCGCCATCAGCTCCACGAGGTTCGTCAGGTCGGCGATGTCCTCGTCCGTGGCGCGCTCGGCGGCCCGCGCCGCGAGCGCCGACTCCAGCAACTCCCGGGTGTCGAGAATCTCGATAGCTTCCTCGACCGAGAACGAACGCGTGCGCGCTCCCCGGTTGGCCTCGCTGACGAGGTAACCCTCCTGGACCAACCGAGCCAGCACCGACCGGAGAGTCCCCCGGGAGACAGCGAAGCGCGAAGTGAGATCCGCTTCCGTCAGGCGACTGTCCGGAGGAAACACACCGGCCAGAATGGCCGTGCGCAGCTCCTCGTAGACCCGCGCACTCGTCGTCGCCAGCCGGGAGTCGCCCGAGCCGTTGCTCTCCGAGTTCGTGATCTCGCCAGCATCTCGGGATGCGGCTCTCCCCGCGTTCTCTACGGACGACATCAGCGGGTTCCAACTTCCAGTGACGGGTACAGCACACGAGCGGTTCGGCTCAAGATACCTTCCCGCTCGTCGTCGGAGAGGACATCGAGAACGTCGTTCGCCAACCCGACAAGTTCCTCCATCGGCTGCTCGGCCGCCGGGCAGTTCGACCCCCAGGCGATGCGGTCGGCGGTGAACGCATCGATGACCGGGCGCAGGAAGTTGATCGCCGACTCACCCAACCTGTCCAGTGGTTCGAGCGTGCGATGGGTGAGCTTGAGGAACAGGCGCGGATATCTTGCGAGTTCGACCACGGTCTGAGCAGCTGCAGCAGGGTCGGCCTCAACATCTGGGTAACCACAATGGTCGAGCAGCACGGTGACCTCGGGGTAGCTCGCCAGCACCGTGTGCAGTTCGTCGAGAGCGGAGTCCAGCTTGAGCTGCAGGCACACGGGGACGCCGAGTTTGCCTGCGGTCAGCCAGAATTCATCGGACTCTGCACTCACGAACGAGTTGCTCTGGCCGGTGAGCGTGCTCCCGGCGGTGAAGAGTCGTACGCCGGCCAGGCCCTCCTCGTGCGCCTTCGGCAGCCAGCTGGCTGCGCCGGGCTTGACGGGGTCAACGGTGCCGACCACCGTGAATCGGTCCGGCCAACGACGCGCGCTGTCCACGACATAACTGTTGTCGTAGCCGTAGTTCGTCGTCGCCTGCACCAGCACGGCCTGGTCGATTCCGTTGCTGTCCATGCGGTCCAACAGACCCTCCGCAGTGACCGGCCGGGCAGCCGCCCACTTGGACTGCTTGCCGCCAAGCGGGTTCTGTGGGTAGGTCTCGAGGTTGTTGGAGATGATGTGGCAATGGGCGTCGACGCGCATCGAGGTTTCCTTCACTGGGTTCAGCCCACCGGGTAGTCGCCGGGAGCGAACAGGGCTGTCGGACGGTTTGAGATGAGCCCCTGCTCCGCGCTGTATCGGACGAGCGCGTCGATGCTGGGCTGGTTGGGCTCCGCGCCATACGGCACGGGATCGCCGCCGACCTGCGCAGCCTGTCGGGCCAGGCGCGGTTGCTGTGCCCAGGTCGGGTCCTCCGCGAGGTACTTCTGTTTGCTGCGCACGAGTGCGGCATACAGCTCGGTCGGCAGCTCGGGTGCCCGCTCCGCCAGCTCGCTGCGTATGACGATGACGGAGTGCAGGGGGTAGACGCCGGTGCGTAGGAACCAGTCGCGCTCGAGGACCTTCGCGTCCGGGAAGAGCGGGTATGACGCCGCTTCTTCGGTGTCGGCCGGCGCGGTCTCGGTCCAGCCTTCCCGGGGCGCTCCCGCGCGACCCGTACCTGCGTTGCCGGAGAAAGCTGCGCCGAGTTCATCGGCGAGTAATAAGGACTCGAGCGATCGGTCGTCGGTCACTCGGCGTTGGTTCGCGGGTTCTTTGCCCTGGATGTGGTCGTCGTCGTCGACCACCCAGGTGATGGACTCGATGTCCACGCCATACTGCTCGGCCAGTAGACCACGGCCCCAGACGCCGGTGCTCACCGAAAACGCGCGCACCCCGACTTCCTTGCCTTCCAGGTCCTTCGGCGCCCGAATGCCTGACTTCGGACCGCACACGATGTCGCTGTGGTGGAACTTGCGGTTGATGAAGACGGGGATCGCGATCAGCGGGATGCCGGCCTCGCGCGCCATGACATAGGTGACGGGCGCCAGCTCGGCAACGTCGAATTCGAGATCCCGGATCATCCGGCGGTACGCACTGATGATGGGCTTGACGGTCACCGGCTCGATCTCGTGACCGGCAACTCGCTCTCCCCCTCGAGGAAGGGGCGAACATGCGGATAGTCGCCGAAGGCGACGGATAGTGATGACACAATCACTCCAATCTTGTTGAACAATTAGAACTCAATCATAGACGGGCTCGTTGCACAACCTCTTGCCGCAGAGTACTTACGTCAATCGTTCCGACCTGCTAGCCTCGGATTTTGTTACACAATCTACGAGGAGACTTGATGATCGAGGTCAAGGAGCGCGTCGTCGTGGACGGCCGCCCGCAGCGGGTCTGGGAGATCGTTTCCGATCCCCAGGCGGTCGCATCGTGCATCGGCGGTTGCCAGCTGGGCGAACAACACGACGACGGAAGCTATGACGCAACCATCGGCGTGAAGTTCGGCGGCATCCGGGTGAAGTTCCGGACGAAGGTGGATCTTGAGGTCGACCACAGCACGATGACCGGGCAACTCCGGATCACCGGGGCCGACCAGCAGGGTGCGACCCGCGTCGGTGGCTCGGCGAACTTCGAGGTTCGTGCAACAGACCCGGACCGATCCGCGGTCGAGTTCAATGGAGCGCTCGACATCAACGGCAAGCTGGCGACCCTGATCGCGTCGGGCGCGAGCGTCGTCGTCGGTCGGATGACGCGCGAGTTCACCGAGTGCCTGTCGACGAAGCTCGCGCTCAGCACGGTTCCGGCGCAGCCAGCGGTCCTCGCACCTGCCACTGGCTCCGCCGTGTTCACCGACACAGCACCGACCGTCGCCACTCAGGCCGACTGCCGGCCACATCTCACGTTCATGGCACGCGTCCGACAGGCCTGGACGAAACTGGTGGATCGGCTGCGTGGCACGAAAGGGCAACACTAATGGCAGAACTCAACGGAGTCGCGCGGCGGCTGGAACGCGGTGAGCGGGTCTTCGCCAGCTTCTGTGCGCCGAACGCCAATGCCGCACTGGACCTGTCGACCACGTCGTATGACGCCGTTCTGTTCGAGGCCGAGCACAAGCCGTGGGACGTCCCCGAGCTACGAAACGCGTTCCAGTACCTACTGAATCGCCGCACCATCCTGGAAGCTGGCGGGCCGGCACCGGCCATCACGCCGCTGGTACGCATCCCACCCAACGGCAGCGAGCGCGCCCAGTGGCACGCCAAACAAGCTCTCGACCTGGGTGCCTACGGCATCGTCTGGCCGCACATCACGTCCGTCGAGGAAGCCGCGAATGCCGTTGCGGCGTGCCGGTATCCGGGAGTTGACCAGCACGGACCGGCCGGCCAGCGCGGCGACAGCCCGGTCGCGGCGGCCCGCTATTGGGGCGTGCCTCTCGACGAGTACTACCGACGGGCCGGAGTCTGGTCGCTCGACGACGACGGCGAGATCCTGGTCGTCATCATGATCGAGGACCGCGCCGGCATCGAGAACCTCGACGACATACTCGAGCAGGTCCCGGGTATCGGGCTCGTCCTGATCGGCGAGGGCGACCTCAGCCAAGAGCTCGGTGTGCCCCGTCAGTTCGAGCATCCGACAGTCCTGGCTCACAAGGAGCGCGTGCTCACCGCCTGCGCGAAACACGGTGTCGCCGTTGGGCATCCCCACGTCACTGCCGCCAACGCCGAACGCGCCCTGGCCGACGGATATCGCTTCCTAATGACCGCACCGGTCGTCACGTACCCCGGTCTCGAGGTCGCTCGGCAACTGTCCGAACGCGACCGGCCGAACATCGACGTCAACTAACTGCCAATCACGGAGACTGCATGTACATCGACTGTCACGGTCACTTCACCACTGTGCCCGCTGCGATCAAGGACTGGCGCGATCGGCAGATAGCCGAAATCTCGGAGGGACGTCATCTGTCCGCCGCCGGCCTGACCGTCAGTGACGACGAACTACGCGAGGCGCTAGAGGGCAGCCAGCTCAAACTGCAGCGCGAACGCGACATCGACGTCACCCTCTTCTCGCCCATCGCCGGCAAGATGGCGCACCACTACGGCGATCAGGAGACCAGCCTGACCTGGAGCCAGCTGGCGAACGACACGATCAAACGCGTTTGCGACCTCTACCCCACCAACTTCATCGGTGTCTGCCAGCTGCCGCAGTCGCCGGGCGCGACGATCGATGCGAGCGTGGCCGAATTGGAGCGCTGCGTCGCCGAATTGGGCTTCGTGGGCTGCAACCTCAACCCCGACACGTCCGACGGCTACTGGCAGGCGCCGCCCATCACCGATCCGCTCTACTTCCCTTTGTACGAGAAGATGATCGAGCTCGGCGTGCCCGCCATGATCCACTCCTCGATGTCCTGCAACCCTGCCGTGCACGGCACCTGCGCGCACTACCTCAACGGCGATACCACGGCGTTCATGCAGCTGATCCAATCGGATCTGTTCGAGCGGTTCCCCGAATTGCGCGTCATCATCCCGCACGGCGGCGGCGCGGTGCCCTATCACTGGGGCCGGTATCGCGGCGCCATGCAGGACCAGGGTCGACGCCCCCTCGAGGAGATCGTCGGGAACAACATCTTCTTCGACACCTGCGTCTATTGGCAGCCGGGCATGGATCTGCTGACCCACACCGTGCCCACCTCCAACATCCTCTTCGCGTCGGAGATGGTGGGCGCCATACGCAGTCGAAACCCGGAGACCGGGCGGCACTACGACGACACCGGATTCCTGCTCGAAGCGACGAATCTGCCTGCGGTTGAACGAAACAAGATCACCCACGAAAACGCGCTGCGCGTCTTCAGCCGCCTCCCGGAGGCGCTGTCCCGAGCCGGACTCACGGCCGCATCAACCGAACGGAGCAACGCATGAAGGTCTACGAAGCGCTCGCCGACGCATTCATCGCCGAAGGCACCACCGATGTCTTCGGCATGATGGGCGACGCCAACATGCACTGGATGAACGCCATGGCGGAGCGCGGTGCCCGGTTGTACGAGGTGCGCCACGAAGGCTGCGGACTCGGTATGGCGGACGGTTGGTCCCGCGCGGCCGGCCGACCGGGAGTCGTGACTGCGACCAGCGGACCGGGCGTCTCCCAGCTCGCCACGTCCCTGCTTGCCGCGAGCCGGGCCGGCTCCTCGGTCGTCGCGTTCTGCGGAGAGGTCCCGCTCGGGGACGAGTCGGCCGTTCAATACTTGGATCAGCGTCGCTTCGCGCACGCCACGGAGAGCGAGTTCATCCGCGTCGCCAAGGGCGAGAGCGCCCAGTCCGCGGTCAGCCGCGCGTTCTACGTGGCACGCACCCGGCATACGCCGGTGCTCCTCAGCGCTCCGATGGACACCCAGAAGGAGGAGTTCACGGGCGGAGACGAATACGTCCCGTCCAGCGAATTGATAGACACCACAAGACTTTCCGCTCCTGCTGACCTCGTGACGAAGGCCGCGCGGATGATCGCCGGCAGCCGCAAGGTCGTCGTGATCGCCGGTCGCGGAGCGCGGGACGCCGATGCCGGTGAGGCCGTTCTCCAGCTTCTTGATCTCAGTGGCGGCATCCTCGCCACGACACTGCAGACGAAATTGTGGCTGCGCGGCGCGACGGATTTCCACGCCGGCATCTCCGGCCTCTACGGATCCAAGACCGCGCAGGAGCTGATGCAGGAAGCAGATTGTGTCATCGCTGTCGGCGCCAGCCTCAACCACTACACGACCGAATACGGCTACCTCTACCCGGAGGCGAAGTACATCCACCTCGACAATGCGCCGAGCGTCGTCATGGGTACCGGTCGGCTCGCCGACTGCTACCTGCAGGGTGATGCGCGCGTCACCCTGCAGGCACTGAACGAAGAACTGTCCGCGATCGGCCGACCCGACGAGGTCTTCCAGAGCGCCGAGGTCGCACGCACACTCGGTGCGGTCGGCACAGAACCGATCGACTACGTCCAGGAGCCCGGGCGTCTCGATCCCCGGCAGGCGATCCGCACGATCGATGCGGCACTGCCCACCGACATACCGATCGTGCTCGGCAGCGGACATCAGACCGACTTCGGCACGATGCTCTTCGACCGCCCGCGCCGAATCGTCAGCAACTACGGGATGTTCGGTGCGATCGGTCAGGCGCCGCTCATCACCATGGGCTGGGTGGTCGGCACCGGAAACCGCCCGACGGCGGTCGTCGAGGGCGACGCCAGCTTCATCATGCATCTGGCCGAGTTCGAGACCGCTTGTCGCTACGGCTGGCCGATGCTCGTGGTGGTGATGAATGACGAAGGCCTCGGCGCCGAGTTCCACAAGTCCAAGGTTTCGGGCCTGCGCGAGGACTTGTCCTTGATCCCCTCACGCGACCTCGGCAACGTCGCTCGAGCGCTCGGCGGCGAGGGTGCGCTGGCGACCACGACCGAGGAACTCTCGCAAGCGATCGCCGCGTATGCCGCACACCCGCGGCCAACCGTGATCGACGCGCGGATCACCCGCCAGGTGCTGAGCACGCCATACCGACGGCTCTGGTACGCCGAAGAGGTCTGAGTCAAACCTCTTCTGTCAGGGCTGGATGTTCTCCAGATCAGCGAGCAGGCTCGCGTGCGCCGGTTCCCAGCCGAGCTTCTCGCGGGTGAGCGCACTGGATGCCGGTTGGTCGGTTGCAAAGACCTGACCGAGCGGACCGTAGGTCGCTTCGGGCACGGTCTCGACCGGCAGGTTCAGCCGACGGCCGATGACGGCCGCGATGTCCCGCACAGCATCGCCTTCGTCGGCCACGGCGTGCCACGCGGCGCCCGCAGGTGCCTTCTCCAGCACGAGACGGAAGAGCACGGCTGCGTCGAGTGCATGGACGGCGGGCCAGCGCTGGGTGCCGTCGCCTGGGTAACCGGACACTCCGCTTTGCCGGGCGATGTTGGTCAACAGTCCGGCGAAACCACCGGTGCCGTTGTTGTGAACGGTCCGGGGTAGCCGGACACTTGCGGTACGAACGCCCTGTGCTGCGAGATCGAGAACCGCCGCGACAGAGCGGCTTCGGCCGGCCACCGGACCGTCCGTCGGGAGCGGGTCTGCCTCGGTCGAGGCGCGGCCGGGTGCGGCGGGAGTGCCGGACACGGTGACGAGCGGCCGATCGCTGCCGACGAGTGTCTCGCCGAGCGCGGCGAGCGCGGCGCCCTCTTCGGCGATGTTCGCCGCAAGTGCTTCTTGGCTGCTGAAGTCGTTGCCGAACGCGAGATGTATGACGCCATCCGTCGTGTCCGCGCCGGCGCGCAGCGTGTCCAGATCGGCGAGCCCGCCGCGCCGGACCTCGGCGCCGGCCCCTTCGAGGGCCGCCGCGGATGCGTCGGATCGGGCGAGCCCGAGGACGGTGTGGCCGCCCGCGAGCAGTTCGGCGACGACTGCGCTACCGATCAGGCCGGTGCCGCCGGTGATGAAAACGTGCATTGATGCTCCCTCGATGGTGATGAGACCTTTGTCCCATCGCCGTAGCAAAGTGATGAGACTCTTGTCCCATCACCTAGGATGGCGGGATGGCACGTTGGGAACCGGGAGCACGCGAGAGGCTCGTGCTGGCAGCCGTCGACCTCTTCACCGAGCAGGGGTATGACGCCACGACCGTCACACAGATCGCCGAGCGCGCCGGGGTCGCCAAGAGCACGTTCTTCCGCCACTTCCCCGACAAGCGCGAGCTGCTGGTCGCGGGTCAGGCAGCGCTCGGCGAACTCCTCACCGAGGGCATTGCCGACGCTCCCGCCACGGCGACACCACTCGAGGCGGTGGCTGCCGGACTGCAGCGTGCCGCCTCGATGATGGGGCCGATGAACCGCGAGATCGGTCCGCGCATCAAGGCAGCCGTTGCGGCCAATGCCGAGTTGCAGGAACGCGATTCGCTCAAAAGCGTCGGCCTGGCCGCGGCGATGACCGATGCCTTGGTCGTACGTGGTGCGCCGGACCTGCACGCCCAGCTCGCCGCCGAGCTCGGTGTCCTCGCCTTCAAGCGCGGGTTCGACGAGTGGCTGAACGCCGAGGGTGAGCCGGAGCTGACGCCATACATCTCGAGGGCTCTGGAGGCGTTGCGCGCGGCGAGCGCCGCACTCGGTTAGAAACCGCTACGCCCCAGCCGCTGCGCAATCCAGGCCAGCACGTCGGTGGTGACCTCGTCCCGATTGCTCTCGTTGAGCAACTCGTGCCTGGCTTCGGGGTAGAGCTTCACCGTCAGGTCGGCCACCCCGGACCACCGCAGCTGATCTGCGACCGCGTTCACGCCCGACGCCTGCTTGCCGGCCACCGGATCCTGCGTGCCCGAGATGACCAGCATCGGCAGCTCGGCTGGGAGTCCGGCCACCACGTCGTCACTGTTGACCATCGCCAGGCCGCCCAGCAGATCACCGTAAAACCCTGAGGTGCATACGAATCCGCACAGTGGATCGGCGATGTACTTGTCGACTTCGGCGTTATCGCGCGAGAGCCAGTCGAAGTCGGTGCGCGTCGGCTTGAAGGCGGCGTTGTAGGACCCGAAGGTGAGCTTGTTCATCAACGCGCTCGGATGGCGACGTCCACGCACGCGCGACTCGACGCCGGCAATCATCGCGCCGGCCTTCCCCAGCATGCCCGGATCACCTGCCGTGCCGCAGACGACGACCGCGCTCAGGTCGCCGCCGTGACGCACCGCGTAATCGCGCGTCAGGAACGAGCCCATGCTGTGGCCGAACAACACGACGGGCAGCCCCGGGTGTGCGGCGACGGCGTGCTGGGTCACCGCGTCCATGTCCTCGACGACCTTGCTCCAGCCATCGTCATCGGCGAAGTAGCCGAGCGTTGCCGCTTCGCCGGTGCGGCCATGACCCCGATGGTCCTCGGCATACACTGCGTACCCGGCGCCAGTCAGCGCTTGCGCGAATCGTTCGTATCGGCCGGCGTGTTCGGCCATGCCGTGCGCGATCTGCACGATCGCGGTCGGCTCACCGTCGGGCATCCAGCGGTAGGCGTGAATCGTCGCGCCGTCGGGGCGGCTCAGGGTGAAGGTGTCAGCGTTCATGATGCCGCTCATTGTGTATGACGGAACGGCGCTGCGAGCGCCGACTCTTCAGTTCTTTTCGGCCCGACGGCGCAGGATGGCCCGCTCGCTCTCGTTCTTGGTGAGCGCCGCCGCCTCGGTGAACGCAGCTCGCGCTTGGGTATGGCGCCCCGCCCGTTCGAGCAGATCGCCGCGAACGCTTGGTACGAGCGGTGATTCGCTCAGCGCGCCCGCTGGCAGCGCGTCCAGCACGGCCAGACCGGCGTCCGGTCCGAACGCACGCCCGTGCGCGACAGCACGATTCACCTCGACGACCGGGCCTGGCGCCACTTCGGCGAGGACGTCATACATCGCCGCGATCCGCTGCCAGTCCGTGTCCTCGGCGCGGGCAGCACGGGCGTGCTGCGCGGCGATCGACGCCTGCAGGAAGTACCGCCCCACCGGTTTTCCGCGCGCGGCGAGGCGCTCGGCCTGCTGCAGGGCCGCCGCGCCCCGCCGAATCAGCAACTGGTCCCAGCGCTTCCGGTCCTGGGCCTCCAACAGGACTGGTGTGCCGTCATTTTCGAGCCGGGCGGGCATCCGCGAACCCTGCAGCTCCAGCAGCGCCTGGAGGCCAAGGACCTCGGGCTCTTCGGGCGCAAGGTCGGCCAGCATGCGGGCGAGCCGCATCGCCTCGTTCGCCAGATCGGGCCGCATCCAGTCCTTGCCCGCCGTGGCGGCATACCCCTCGTTGAAGATCAGGTAGATCACGGCCATAACGTCGTCGAGGCGGTCGATCCGGTCCTGCCCGGTCGGCAGCTCGAACTCGGCGTGCGCCTGCGCCAACGTCTTCTTGGCTCGCGAAATACGTTGTCCCATAGTGGATTCGGTGGTCAGGAAGCCGCGGGCGATCTCGGCCGTGGTGAGCCCGCCGACCAGTCGGAGGGTGAGCGCCGCCCGCGATTCGGCAGTGAGGGACGGGTGGCAGGACAGGAAGATGAGGCGCAGGACGTCGTCCTCGATGTGATCGAGCTGAGCTTCGATGTCGGGCATCTGCGGCTCCTCTCTCCCACCGGCGTGCTCGAGCTCGGCGACCTTGCGACGCAGGACGTCGGCGCGCCGAAAATGATCGATGGCGCGCCGCTTCGCGGTCGTCATCAGCCAGGCACCCGGGTTGTCCGGTATGCCGGCAGTGGGCCACTGTTCGAGCGCGGCCACGAGCGCATCCTGCGCGAGGTCTTCGGCCAGCGCGACGTCTCGCGTCATACGGGTGAGGGCGCCGACGAGGCGGGCCGATTCGGCCCGCCACGCGGCGACGATTGCCTCGTTCGGATCTTTCGCCCTTGTCTGCGCCGGCACCAGAGCAGTGAATCAGAAATAGAACAGGTACGGATGTGAGCAAAGTTGCTGGTCAGGCGCCAAGCGCCTGCCCAGCAGCTTTGCTCACGCCGCAGCAGGCCAGCGTAATGACCGGGCTGCTCAGGCCTCCGGGACCTCCGGGCCGTCCGAGATCTGCCGCATGGTCGAGATCACGGTCACCTCGGGCCAGTACTTCGCGTGGAGCTCGGCGAACTCCTGCTGCTCGGCGATGGCCTCCTCCAGGCTGTCGTACTGCGTGATCGCCCACCCGCCGACGACCTCCTTGGCTTCGGCATACGGGCCGTCGACCCGGCTGACCTCACCCTTGCGGGAGATGAAGTTCACCGCGTCCTCGCTGCCGAAAAGGCCTCCGCCGTCAAGGAATGCGCCCTTGGCGGTCTGCTTACCGATGTATTCGTCCATCGCATCGAACAGTACCTTCGGCGGCATACCGACGTTCTCTTCCATCCGGACGAATCCCATGAAACGTGGCATCTCGATCTCTCCTACTGGTTGCTTCGGACTTGCTTGTCACACGTACGTCGAATGCATACCAGCGTCTTCGACATCGAGTTGGAGAATTTTTCCGAGCCGGCTGCTCAGCCCTCTCGAGGCGGGCCGTCGAGCAGTGCGTGCACGCCGGCGAGATACCTGCGCGGCGGCAGATCGCGCACGTTCAGCCGCATCAGCATGTAGCCCGGAACCATCGAATGCAGCACCCAGCCGACGTCCGCCGGGCGTGCCGCCGGGTCGATGAACCCGGCCGCCTGGCGACGGCGGACCACCTCGGTCCATCCATCGAGTAGTTTGCCGATCCGATCGGCCACCAGATCCCGCATCGGGCCTCCGAAGATCGCCTCACCCCACGCTTGGACGATGACGACCGTCAGATCGCCGTCCGGACCGGACGCCCGCTTGCGCACATGATCGGTGAGCCTGCCCAGGATGTCCGCAGGATCGGGCACCGCGCCGTCGGCGAGCGCCTCGGCCATCACTTCGTCGATGACGCCGAGTTGCGAATCGGCCACGGCGGCAAGGAGTTCCGCCTTGCTGGCGAAGTATCCGTAGACCGCGCCGGCGGACAACCCCGACTCCTCGATGATGTCCGCCATCGTCACGCCCTGATAGCCCGAGCGGACCACACAGCGCACAGCGGCTCGCAGGACCTCGTCACGGCGCGCCAGCCGTCTGGCTTCGGAAATTCGTGGCATGCCGCCAGCTTAGAAGAACGGATCTTCTGTTTGACAGACATCAACGAACCGGGCAGGCTCAGTTCTGCAAAAAGAACGAGTGTTCGTTTTAAGGAGATAGTCGATGTCGGGTCCCACCGCATACGTCACCCGCCCCGAGACCAAGCGAGTCCTCGGGCTCGTCGTGAGCCTGACCGCCTTGATCTGCGCGATGCTCGCTCTCTTCGCCTGGCCGGCCGCCAACAGCGCACCGCGCGACCTGCCGATCGTCATCGCCGGACCACCTGCGTCGACCGGTCCGCTGACCGAGCGGCTCGTCATACAGCAGCCCAGCGCGTACGCCATACAGCTGGCGCCGACGCGCGCCGATGCGGTGCGTTCCATCACCGAGCACAAGGCGTATGGCGCCCTGGTCGCCTCGTCGAACGGCGTCGAGGTGCTGACCGCAAGTGCCCGGTCCAGCAGCGTCGCGCAGTTGCTCGACCAGGTCGGCGCTCAGCTTGCGGGCGCGACACACAAGCAGCTGCACACGACGGACGTGGTGCCTGCGCCGGCCGACGACCCGCACGGGACCGGCATCACGTCGGCAGTGCTGCCGTCGGTCCTGGGCGGCCTGGCCTGCGCGTCGCTGAGCACGGTGCTGATCCGCCGCCGCGGTGACCGCACACTCGTCGCGGCCGGCTTCTCGATCGTCGGTGGTCTCGCGATGACGGCCGTCCTGCAGGGCTGGATCGGCTCTTTGGACGGCCCGTTCGTCGCCAACTCGGCGGTGCTGGCGCTGACCCTCGGAGCGATCTCGATGACCGTGCTCGGCATGGAAAGCCTTTTAGGGACAAGAGGATTGGCGCTCGGAGCCGTGCTGACGATGCTCGTGGGCAATGCACTCTCGGCCGCGTCGTCGGCACCCGAGATGCTTCCGATCGGCTGGGGCGCGCTGGGCCAGTTGCTGCCGGCGGGCGCAGCCAACACGGCGCTCCGGTCGGTCGCGTTCTTCGACGGCAACGGCTCCGCGCGGTCGCTCGTCGTGCTCGGGTGCTGGCTCTTCTTCGGACTCGCGCTGCAGGTCGGTGCCGCACAACGCCGACGCCGGCCGACCGAGAGCGCACCCTCCGCAAGCGACATCGAGGTGACCGAGTTGCACCCTGCGCATGCGGCGGGCTGAAGCGTAGGGTCGTGGCATGGCTGACAACGAGAAGTCGATCACCGTCACCCGCAGCATTCCGGCTCCTGCCAAGGCCGTCTTCGAGCAGTTGACGCTCCCGGCGAACCATGTCCAGCTCGACGGGTCCGGATTCGTCCGAAGTGACGAGCACGCGGACCGGATCACGGCAGTGGGGCAGACCTTCCGGATGAACATGTCCGGTCCCCACATGGGCGGCGACTACCAGACGGACAACCAAGTGACCGGATTCGTCCCGGACAAGCTGGTGTCCTGGAAGACCGCGCCTGCCGGCACCGAACCGCCGGGATGGGAGTGGGTGTGGGAGCTCCAGCAGCAGGGCGCGGATGCCACCGACGTGAGCCTGACCTATGACTGGTCGAAGGTCACCGACAAGGACATCCTGAGCAAGGTCACCTTCCCGTTGATCTCCCAGTCGCAGCTCGAGGACTCCTTGAGCAAGCTCGCCGAGTCCGTCGATTGACGTGGAGTGACGCGCTGTTCCGGGGAGTGGAGGTCCACTCCCCGGATCCGTCGTGATCGGGTGCAGCGGCTGGGGTGGGTTCAGGGCAGTCGGAGCTGGAAGATGGCATTCCCCCAGTTCGCGTTGCCGTCACCACTGTTCGGGATGTACTGGGTGGCCAGCCAGACCCGGTTGGTGCCGGGGATGATTTCACCGTTGGAATAGTCGCCCCAGCGTCCCGCACCGCCATACTGCGCAGTGCCGGTGAAGCCGTTGTCCGGACCGGTGCCCGCCGCCGCGAGCTGGATCGGGCCGAAGTCGCGACCCGGTCGGGCGGTCGCGTACCCGGCGGACAGATAGGTGCCGGAGCCCCCGACCCCGAACACCAAGGCCATCGAACCGCTCCCGATCATGTTGAGGTGCGGATAGAGCAGGTACTGGCCGCTGGTGGACAGGTAGCCCTGGCGGGCGACATGGGTCCGGGCGCCGACGGTGGCGCCGTTGACGGTCGGCTTCACCACGAACCACGCGACACCGGACCGGTCGGCGGTGTCGCCGGCCACGGTGAGCCGGGTGTTCAGCGCGCCGACCAGCTGCCCGTTGATGTACTGGGTCTCCTGCATCGCGTCGAAATCGGTCTGCACGACGCCGGTTGTGGAGTCACCGGCTCCGCCGAGGCACAGGCTGCCGCTGCAGAAGCCGGGAGGGGTCTGGGCGTTCGGCGGGAAGGCGTAGCCCTCCGAGCCGATGACCCGCACCGACAGCGACGGCATACCGCGCCCGGTGGTGACCGAGGCCTCGTTGGTGACGGCCCAGACCGCCAACCGGTTGTCGAAGGTGCCGTTGGGGTCCAGCGAGCTCATCAGGTACTCCGCCGGTGCCTTTTGAAAGGTGTTCGCGGGCTGGACGTGGTAACCCGGCGCCCCTCCGGCGGCAAGGTCCTCGAATGTCGCGACGTTGACCGAGGGCCGGCCGGCGACGAGCTGGGACTTTGACAGGGCATACAGCTGGGCACCGTTGAAACTCTGCTCGTCGGAGGTGAATTCGTTCGTCGACACATAGACGTTGGCGCGGCTGACCCCCAGGATCGGGTAGTCCGCCAGGCAGGGGCACCCGGCGTGGTTCAGATTGCTGGTGGGGATGCGGTAGACCCGCCAGGTACCCGCCGGGTTTGCGGTGGCGCTGACCGCGAGATCCACGTGGGACTCGGTGATGGTGATGCCGTCGCTGGCGATGACGTACTCGAGGACGGTGGCGAACCAGGTGTGGCTGGACGGGTCGTAGTAGACCCGCGGGTCCGACGTGTTCGCGTTGGCCGGTTCGGCGAAGAACGAGTTGAGGTAGAACGGGGCGGTGACCGCGCTGCCGTTGGTGCGGTAGATCGCGCCGGTCACATTGACAAAGTTGGCGACATACCCGTTGCCCGCCCCGAGTCCCTCGTCCGGCGGCTCGAGGTCGAACCCGGCAGCGGCCTTGTTCTGGATCGCGCTGACCCCGTCGAAAGTGGTCACCGGCGCTTGCGCGGCCCGGGTCGGCCGAGCGTGCCCGCTGACCCGCGGAGCCGCCGACACGGCCCGGGTAGCCGCACCCTTCGGACGCGGTGGGCGCAGCAGCGGCATGACGTGTGCGCGCTGGACGTTGCCTTTCGCTGCGGCGGCTGCGAGCCGGGTCGGGCTCGTCGTACCCACCATCCGCACCTGGCCACGGACGGCGACCTGGGTGGCGGACACCGCGGGAGTCGCCGACGACGGGGCGGCCGCGGACGACCCCCACACGCCGGTGGCGAGCACCATCGGTGCGCACGCGGCGAGGGCAGTCAGTCGCAGGGTGTGCCGGGGCGTCTTAGTACTGAGAGTTCTCATTGCTCTTCCTCTGACCAGAACGGCGTTCCAAGGAGTGAGCCCGGGTCAGCAACCCCGGGCCGCAGCGTCGGTCAGCGAAGGCGATTGCCTTGAGTTGTTGTCCGTCCGGGCCGGCACGAAACGTCTCAACCCAGTTGGTCTACTCCCCAGCTGATCGCCCGTCAAGAGCTGGTGGCAGAACGGCACATGTCAAGCCCCGACTCAGCGGCGGTAGAGCAGGTACTGCCTCCTGGTGCGGTCGAAAGCGTTCAGCTCCGGCTGCCAGGCGGCGACGATCTGCGCTGCGCTGTCGCCGGCCGTGAACATCTTCAGGAAGCGGTCCGACCCGGTCAGCAGGTTGATCCACCGGCCGGCATCGCCGCGCCAGTCGAACTCGTCATACAGGTCGCGCAGTGCGGTCATCATCGTGGTCGCTGTGCGGATCGCGTCGACCCGGCTCGCGTCGATGATGTGCACCTGGACGCCGCCGCAGACCTTCCCGGCGTTCTTGGAGAACGTCGGGTTGAAGTAGGCCTCGCGGAACTCCACGCCGGGCAGGTGCTCGCCCGCCAACCGACCGGCGCGGCGGGTGGGCCTTGCGAGGACAATTGTTTTCAGCGAAGTACGCGGTAGCGGTAATGAGCCACCGACGCGGCACGGCGATCCGAAGTGATGCGATCGACGGTGCTCAGGCGAGTGGGGTCAGCGGATGGATGGCCGGTGGGACGGCAAGGTGCTCGCCTGCCGTGTCGAGGGCGGTCTTGACGTGTTCGGTTTCCAGGTGGGCCTCCACATCGGACGACGTGCGCCATCTTTCGGTGGTGATGAAGACGGCGGGGTCGACGCTCGAGACCGCCAGCTGGTAGTCGACACATCCGGGCTCGGCGCGCGTCGGTTCGACGAGCGCAGTGAGCGCGGCCTGCACGGCTGACTCCGAACCGGGTTTGGCGGTGATGATCGCGGTGACGGCGATGTCTGTCATGGTGCCCCTTCAGCGGTCGGCGACCGACGTATCCGTTCGGTCATGTCCACCGTATGCGGGTGCGTCCGGCCGCACCCGCATAAACCTGAATGCGGCACCTCCGATCAGGATCTGAGCGGTCGCTCAGCGTCGCGGCAGCAGACCCAGCCGGACGGTGCGGTCGAGTATGCCGAGCGTCGCCCGCAGCCCGACCTCGGGGATCACTGGAAACACCGAAGATTCAATCCTCTCAGGATCGACCTGCGACCAGTCGTAATAGCTGGTCACGCGTGTGGCGTCTCCGTCAGGCTCGAGCGTGTAGCCGTAGATGTGCCGCAGCGGCGGTTGCACCGTCCCGTCTATGGTCCAGGCAATCTGCCGATCGCGTTCGTATTCGGTGATCACGACCGTCACGTCATACCGACCCATCTGGGGTATGTCGTTCAGCGGCTCGCGGTCCATGTGCACCAGGAACCGATCCCCCACTGCGCCAACGGGATCGCCCTCGACGTCCTGCAGCATGCCCGACGCGTCGATCGCCAGGTGCCCGCGCGGGTCGCGCAAGACGGCGAAGACTTCCTCCGGCGGGGCCGGGATCGTGCGGGTGACATTGAATCGCTTCGGCTCGCTCATGCGGGTCAGCCTTGCACGCGGGCGCACAGCGGCTCGGCTCAGCGGTTGTATGGCGCCTACTGTCGACGACATGGACGTTCCTCAGGTCACCCTCGGAGCCATCAACATCGAAGCTGCCGACCCGCACGCGTTGGGAGCGTTCTGGGCAGCGGTCACCGGCGGAACACCAGCACCTTCAGGCGATTTCGTTTATATCCCACCGGCGGCACCCGGCGGTTTCGCGATGTTCTTCCAGCCCTTGACCGGGCCGCGCCCGGACCGCCTGACGATCCACCTCGACCTGACGGTGCCGTGGGGAACACGCAGTGCAGAAGTCGACCGGTTGGTGTCGGCCGGTGCGACCTGGCGCTGGGACGTGTTGGACGAGCACCCGCACGTGCAATGGACGACGCTGGCTGACCCCGAGGGCAACCTTTTCTGCGTGGCCGAGCACCCGCCGCAGGCCTGACCGGCGGGTCTTCTCACCGGAGCGCTCCGGTCAGTCCGCGCTGCCACACCGGTGCCGCGCCGGGCTCGAGCACTCGGTAGTCCGGAGCGCCCTCCAACGCCGCCTCGTATAAAACACACGAAATTGCTTGATAACGCTCGTTGCTCAACCGAGTCGCGGGCATTGACCCGCCGCCCTAACGCGCCTTTGTTTCGTCAGTCCATCCCGATCCGTCCCAGCGCCTCCAGAGGGCCTGATCATCTGGCGATACGTACCATGCAGCCTTGGCCTCGGGGTCCCCGTCTGGTGACGGGCCAACAAACCGGCTGGCGACCGCCACCTTGTCCGGTTCGGCAGTAGGAGTCGCGATTGGTTCGCCTGTAGTGACGGGAACGGGCTGCTCGGACCTTGGTGGCGTTGTGCGCTGGACGCTGCCTGAGCCGTGCCATTCCAGTGCGTCCGGGGCCTCCTTGTATTCGAGCAAGAAGGAGCCGGCGTACTTCTCGAGCAAGGTGCGGACCTCACTCGGCTTGGCGTAGAAGAATTCGCGCCTCATGTTGATCTGGTTGACCTTGCGATGCTCGAGCGCCTGGTGCAAATGCGTTTCCAGCGCGACTGCGTCCTCGTGGAAGACCAGCGCGTGGACGTCGAATCGGAAGGGCACACTGGCATCACCGAGCTCGATCACTCTGTCCATGGGCTCAAGGCGTCTCGTCATACCGATCTTGACCATGTCTGGTCCGAACGCCCCGATGTTGGAGATCACGTACACATGGCCCGCACGTGTGTTGGCAGCACGAGCTTCCACGCCCTCGATCGACTGTCCGATCTCGGCGAGCTTCTCGCGGGCCACGGCAAGACCGCCTTCGTCGGAAGGGTCAAGACGCTGGATCAGCTGCTGGTAGTGCTGCTGTTCCTTCCGCAATTTCACGAGCGCAGCTTCCATCTCCGCGCGCGCCTTCGCTTCGTCGCGCAGCTGCGCCCGACGATCGCGTTCGGCTTCCTTTTCCTGCTGCTTCTTGACCAAATAGTCTGCGGTCAGCTCCAGCTCGCGGAACCTCAACCGGTGGTACGCGGGCGAGATCCGGATCCTCATCGTCTTGCCCAGCCGTTCGATCGCTGACGCAGCTTTGTCCAGGCGGCCCTTCGCGGACGTCAGGGTGTGAGGTCGCAACGCGCGCACCAAGGCATCGGCCTCGCTGTTATAAGCACGCAAGAGAAGTTTCGAGAAGTCGCGGACCATCGCGGCGCCCTTGGTCGTCGAGCCATCCACCGTCCAGTTGGTCGTTGCCTCGACCGCGTCCTTCGCCCGGATGAGTCGCTTCATCTGGGCCTGCGTCTGTGTGAGTGCATCTTTGTAGGCGACAGCGTCTTGCAGTGGATGGTTGAACGTGTAGAAGCCAGCCTCTTGTACCTCGGCGGCCCCGAGGTCTTCTACCAACTGTGCCCGAGCCGCACGATCCTCTGCCTGGGCAGCTACGACCGCTTGTTTCGTGGCGGCCGCCTGCGCCTGGAGTCCGGCGACCTCACTTCGCATCTGTTCGATCTGCGATGCCAACGTCATCGCATCCGTCCCCTGCAGATGCTCGACCCATTGCCGAAGCTTCGCCACCTCAGCTTCGAGTTCAGCAACACGCTTGCCGTCACCCCACGCCATTTCCAGCTCCTCCCCCGTCACACAGCCTTCAACGGAAGGTATAGCCGCGAAAGCCATTGACTGTCAGGCGCTTCACAGATTCATTGGAGCGGACGAATTGGCGACGGACCAAGTCAACGCACGCGTCGCGCTCTCTGGCGAGTCTGACGACTTGGTGCCTCGAGGGGGTGAACGGCCCAGGATCGCCGTGCGTCAAACCGCCCAAGAATGATGCAATGACTGATCCGAGCCGGCCGCCACCGGCGGAAGAGTTGCAGGCACGAACGGGACGTGGAGCGCCATCAGTGCGTCACTCGAGGTGGCGCCCGGGGGCATGAGCTACTACAAACGCTGGCCTTCACGTTTACGCACGCATCAGTCTGCGTGTGATTCTTGACCACACGCAGTGAGCAGCGTATGATCGAACTATGTACGAAGAACTGGGTAGGGCGATTCGCGCCGGACGTGAAGGCAACGGGCTTGAACAGGCTGAACTCGCAGGCAAGCTCGGTGTTGGACAGCAGGCAGTGAGCAGGTGGGAGCGTGGGGGCTCGCGACCTCGCCGCACCATGCTGCCCGCCCTCGCCGAAGCTCTCGGCGTTCAGGAGGGTGGACTCCTGAAGGCAGGTGGCTACCTGGCTAGCCGCAGCCCGGCCCCGCCACAGAGACCGCTCTCCCGTGTGCTGCCATTCGACGAACTGCCTCCGGAGCGGTTCGAAGATCTCGTTGCAGACTTGATGGCAGCGATGTATCCCGAAGGGCACGCGAGTCGGTACGGCGGGCCTGGGGAGAAGCAGTTCGGAATCGACGTCCTGGTGACCGGGAGCAAGAAGCGCCACCTCGCCACTGCACAATGCAAACGGCATCTCACCTTTGGTCCTGCAGCCGTGAAGGAGGCCGTTGCGGAAGTCACGATCGATGCGGACGCGCATCACCTGTTCTTGTCGCGGCAGGCAGCAACACCAGCTACCCGCAACGCCATGGCGTCGTTTTCAGGATGGACCTTGCACGACGGTGAAGACATCTCGCGTTACATCCGCAATTTGCAGCCGCTAGACCGAGCAGTGCGACTGGTCGATACCTACTTCCCGATGCATCGCGAGGCATTTCTGGGGGTGCCGCAGCCCGGCCCCTGGCTTCTCGCTGAAGAGGCGTTCGATCTGGGCTCGAGCCAGTTGTTTAATCACAACTGGAGGCTGGTCGGTCGCGATGACGAACTGCGTGCGCTCATCGGATTACTTCATGAGCAACAGTGCAGTCTCGCCGGTCTGGTCGGCCCCGGCGGTATCGGTAAGTCGAGGATGTTGCGTGCGATCGCCGAGGCGACGCCAGACGACGCTGAGGTGCGCGTGCTGTTACCTGGAACCGGCGTGACTGGTGCGGACTTGGAACTCTTACCAGCCGCTGGGCGGCTGGTCGTGCTGATAGAGGACGCTCACGATCGCGACGACATAGCGGAGATTGTTTCGGGGATTCAACGTCGCAACGGTGACGCCGGCATCTTGCTGGTCTCGCGACCGTACGGATGGGACCGGCTGAAGACCGACCTGACACGCTCTGCGCTGTGGCCGGACGATGTACGCATTGTGTCGCTGGCCGACCTGCCCGCGGAAGCCGCGGAAGCGTTGGCACTGGAGGCGCTCAGCGACGACTTCGGAGCGCTCAGTCGGCGTCTCGCCAGCGCGACACTCGACTGCCCCTTGGTGACAGTGCTTGGCGGCTCGCTCATCCAGCGTGGACAGCTCGATCCATCTCAACTTGAGCAGGCCGACTCGGTGCGTGACGCGATCCTCGGACGATTCAGCGAGGCTCTGGTGGCCGACCCTCTGGTCACCGATCCTGAGACGCGACAAGGCGTCCTCTACGCCATCGCTGCCTTCCAGCCGTTCCGGACCAACGAAGAAGCCTTCCGGAACGCGCTCAGCGCGGTGGTCGGCAAACCCTTCGACGTGCTGCAACCCCATCTGCGGAGCCTCGAAGACGCTGGTGTCCTGCGGCGACGGGGCGCAGCGCTAAGGATTGTGCCCGATCTCCTCGGAGACGTCCTGTTGGCAAGGGCCTCGTTCGACAAACGAAGCACCTCCGAGACCGGCTACTTGCGGCGCGTGCAAGATGCCGCAGATGGACAGGTGGCGCAGCACTTGTTCATCAACGCCAGCCGCGTCGACTGGCAGGTGCGACGCCAAGTTGAGGGCACTCTCTCACTCATCGATCAGCTGTGGTCCCAATTTGAAGCGGAGATGCGCGAAGGCGACATCGTTGACCGCGAGAACCTCTTGAAACTGCTGAAGAGAATCGCCTACTTCCAGGCGGACCGCGCCTTAGCGCTGTGTCGCTGGCTCATTGATAACCCGACGGACCGCCTAGAGGACGAGCACGCTGCCCGCTCCTTCTACAGGGCGCCGACGTATTTCGACGTCCTGCGAGAAATTCCGCCAGTTCTGAAGCTTGCAGCGTTCAACTTCGAAGCACTCGAAGGTGCGATCGATCAGCTGTGGGAACTCGCTCAGATCGATGACAGACCAGCCAAACAGTACCCGAACCACGCATTAAGAGTGCTACGCGATTTGGCCGAGTTCGGTGTCGGGAAGCCGCTGGCTTACCTCGATGCGGTCGTCGACATCATGCAGCGAAACTTCACAAACGACCAGCGGGTGTCGCCCTTCGAGGTGCTCGAACCCATGTTGGCTACCGAAGGTAGTGACTCCTCATACTCGAGGCACACCATCAGCTTCCGGCCCTTCCCATTGAATACTGCTGTGGTTGGGCCCCTGCGGGAGCGGCTTATCGACCTCGCGTTCACCGAAGCACGCTCCGACAATTTGGCCCGGGCCGTAGCGGCCGTGGACTTCCTCGAATCTGCTCTGCGCTACCCGCACGGTATGTACGGCCGGCCTGTCACGGATGAGGAAATCGCGCGCTGGACGCCAGAGTTTGTTCGGACGATAGAGCGCTTGAGCGAGTTAGCCGGCGACATCGCGCTAGACCCAGTCGTGGGCGTCTGGATCCGTGGCGCCCTTCACTGGCACGCAAGTTACTGCACGACCGCAACGAACGCACCAGCCAATGCGGCGATCGACGCGCTGCCCAACACAATCGAGCATCGCCTGGCGCTTGCGATGCATGACGGCTGGGGGCGCCTGGTCCGCGACCGGGGCGATGACTACGCGGCCATGGAGTCAAAGCGTGAGCGTGTGGTCAATGAGATTGTGACCGAGCTGAGCAGTCGATCTGACGAGGAGGTGCTGCGGCTGGTCCAGATTCGTCTTGCCGCAGAACGAGCCGGGTTCGGTGCGGAAAAGGGACACCCAGGCACGGTCGTCGCGGCCTTGGTGAATGCCCGCCCGACGCTGGCCAAAGGGCTTCTGGACCAGATCAGTTCGCACAAGGCTCCGTCTCTGGAACCACTGCTACCGGTCGTGCTTTCGGCATATGCGGAACACGATCCGTCGGCCGCTCTCGACGTGGCCCGCGTGCTACTCGCCAATGGGCCGTCCGACCTCGCGGCTGGAGTGACCCAGGCACTGAGTTGGAACCGCGGACGGCGATCGTTGGCGGAAGGCGAACTGGACCTCTTGATGCGGCTGGCTCAGAGCGCAGACGCTACTCAGCGCGATGCTGCCGTGAGGGCCGCGCAGATATTCGCTCGTGACAACACGGCAGCGGCCGTCCGGATATTGGCCGGGGTGCGGTTTGCCGACAACCCGCGCTTAGCCGACGACGTATTCATGTGTATCGGGCGAGATCAGTTCGATGTGTCGTGGGAACACTTCAGTACTGCAGAGCTAAAGAGGATCCGGGAGGACTTGGTTGCCCTCCCCGACCTGGGCGGGTACTCGGTTACCCATGCACTTGCCGAGCGCTCGCGAACGAATCCGGGCTGGGTGATCGAGCTCCTACAGGATCGAGTCACTTACGCCGAATCTGCCACGGAGATCGCCGACTACCGCGCCATGCCGTTCTCCTGGGACAACGCCTTACACATCCGCGAATCTGCAGAGTTCCAATCCCATCTCCGGAAGATCCTGGCCTGGATAGGTGATGGAGCCGATTCTTACGCCCGCAATGAAGGCGGAGGAGAGGTGTTCAAGGTCGTCGCAGGTACCTATGACGACACCGTTCTGGAGGTACTCGCGGAACCCTTCGGCTCCGGCACGCGGAGAGACCTGGAAGCGGTTGCTGCAGTCCTTCGCAAGGCGGAGTCCGACTTCATCTGGAAGCATTCTGATTTCGTGGTACAGGCATTGCACGCCGCCGAAGTACATGACGAGGAACTACTGCGAACGATGTCGAGCACTTTGTACGGCGCGACAATATCCGGCACACGCGTGGGCACCCCGGGCAAGCCGTATCAGGAAGATATTGACCAGCGCGACGAGTGCCTGGCGATAGCAAACCGGCTGCCCAGAAACTCGACTGCAGAGCGATTCTTCCGTGACATGGTCGCTTCAGCCGAAGCTGGCATAGCCCGTTCCTCGGAAAGGGACCTGGGCGGTGACAACCGCGAGTGGTGAGCGGCCCCTCACGCACATGCCACGAGCTACGACCGCTTATCGGCCAGATTCGCGCACGATGATAGATGCGACGTCGCGTCAAGGGGCCGGTCTGGTGATGGGGAGCTACTGAAATGCGCTCGATCCGGCCGCTGCGCAACGGCGCTTGAACGTGTCCATCCCCGCCGTCACGTCTGCTGTGGGTCCGGTCGGATAGTACCGATCGACGGCCGCAATCAAGTCCGATAGCGCGTTTCGGGTCTCCTGATCGCCCTGTCTGCTCAAGCGCCTCAGGATGTTCTCGAGAGCGGCGACGTTGGGGATACGCGATGGGTCGCGAAGGGAAGACTCCGCCTTGATGCACGTTTGACTCAACGTCCGCGTTTTCGGGTGCTGCGCAGCACCGCATGCATTGAGCAGGAGGACGAGCACCATGACCGAGACCATGGACGCACGGCAACACGCTAGGACTGACAAGGCTAGGTAGGCCTCAGAACCACCGAATCCACCGCGTCTTACCGCCGCGATCACTGCGACCCGCGCCATCACTCGCGGCGGTATCCCCCAACGCCGCGCCGCCTTCGGACCATACTCCGTGCACCATTGGCTCGTGGATGCGGCCAGCGCACACGCAAAGCTGCACAACGGCGGGCATCATCTCGCGCGAGTCGAGGACCTCATTGAGACAACGCTCGGCGCTCCGGACAACCAAGCGACTCTGGCTTCTCGTTTCGATGCGGCACGTGGGCGACATTCAGTCTTCGTCGCCGCTGCACCCGACCTTAGTGAGTTCTCACAAGCAGTCGAACTCGGCGTGGGTGACGTAGTGAACAACCTTCGCGGCGCCCTCGATCACGTGGCTCGGCAACTCGCGTTGCGCTATCGGAGGGCACCTCCAAGGCCAAGAGACGTTCAGTTCCCGATCTGCCGAAGAGGGGACACATGTCGTAGTCCTGCGTTTCTAGATCCTGCCGACTGGACCCTGCTCCATGAGTGGCAACCCTGTAAGGGAGCGAACGGTCGGCCCGACAACTTCAGCGGCAACTATGTTCATCAACGTGAGCTGCTCGCAGAGCTGAAGAATGCCGACAAACACCAAGACCTCACGGAGATCGTCCTCACTTCGCATCAGATGTCGATCACGCCCCCGATCTCGTTTGGATTTGGTGACCTTGAACGTCCTGACTTCATCGATCGGTGTGGCCTCGGCACTGAGGTCCTACGGGTCAGAGCTCCGACCTGGCCCCGCGAAGGCCAAGCAAGTGTGGGGTCGGCAAGGCCCACCGAATTGCTCGGCTCTCACCGGGCGGCGGTGCCGACGTTGCGCCGGCTTGAGCAGTACGTCGCCGATGTACTCGGCGTGATTGACACCCTTTGAGGGTTGGCCACAACCGATCCGATTGTGGTCCTCGATGTCCCGGTCGAGAACTCGGGATGTGCGTCATACCGCCGCATGCGCGGCGACGTTGCGCAGCCCGACTGTTGGCATAGTGATCCATGTGACCGACATTGACCTGCTTGAGACCGCGGTCAGTGACGACCTCGGGGACCACACCCGGTGGTTCGAACCCGGCGGGTACTCCAGCGTGGCGCTCTGCCTCATTGACTCGATCTACTCGACGGGAAACCACTACACCGGCGTGATCGACGCCGTGCGGAAGTATCGAGAGCGCCGCGGCATCAATGCCTCGGCGGACGACACCGCCTCCGACCTCGCGTCTGCGGTCAAGAACTGGGGCGGTGCCGATGCACTCGCGAACACCACAAAGCGTTGGCGCTGCTGGCCCAGCACGAAGGCACCGTACAAGGCGGACGCAGTCCTACGTGCAGCCGAGATTCTGGCGGCGCACCGCATCGAAACCATCGATGATGTCCGGGAACGGCTGGGCACCCCTGAGCAGCAAGACGAGTCCCCTGCCAAGAAGGAGTGGCTGAGACTCCCCGGTCAACGGAGCGGACTCACTTGGACGTACTTTCTCATGCTGGCGGGGGTTCCGGGCGTCAAAGCTGATCGCATGGTCGTGCGACACGTGTCTCGCGTCCTCAGACGCGACGTTGATCCGCGGGAGGCGGCTCGCATCGTCAGCGAGGTGGCGACTCGGCGCAACGTTTCCAGGACGAAACTCGACCACGCGATCTGGAGGTTCGAGTCGGGACGCGCGGTTTACATCGAGGCAGAGCGGCCCGATCACCTGCCCGGTCAGGCGCATACCCGATAGCCGCGCCCCTCACGTCTGATCTTCCGGGCTCCGTCTGATAGCTGACGGTATGAGCCGTAGGTCCATGTCAACGCGGACTGCGATGGTCCCCATGACCTCCAGCACCGCGCCCTCGCGCCAAACCTCTGAAGGGGTGGTGGCGAACGTCTCGCTGAACACTAAGCACGTGACCGCTGTGCCCGATTCCTCGATGACGGGCGAGGCCCAAAGGTCGCCGGCGATCGTTTGCTTGAGCTGCATGTGCCGCAAAGTCGCGCGCACCGACACTGGGCTGCGATCTGGAAGATCGGCCAACTCGGCCAGCGGCGTGAAATCGATCATGCAGCGCACGCTATCCGCAGGTGCCGAACACATGCCCCGCTCGTTGCGCTCATAGGACCAAGTGTGCGTCATGCCGCCACAATGACACCCAACCCGCGTCGAGCATGGAAACGTTCTTCGGGCGTGCCGAAGATGCACGTCAGCTCCAGCCGCCGTCGGCTCCGATGGTCGCGCCGGTGATGAACGACGAATCCGGTGAGACGAGAAACGTTACGACAGAAGCGATTTCGTCTGGTTGGCCCAGCCGACCAAGGGCGCTCATGGAACGCATCAGCGACTCGAACGGGACGTCGACCAATGCCGGGTGGATGTAGTTCGGGGCGTATGCCGCCATCCGTGTCTGAGTGGCGCCGGGTGCGATGGCGTTGATGGTGATGTTTCGCTCGGCGAGCTCGGGCGCCAGGTTGCGAACCATGGCCGGGATCGCGGCCTTGCTTGCGGCATACAGGGCGTGGTGATGGACAGCCAGCCGCGCGCTGACCGACGAGCTGAGCACGATCCGGCCGCCGTCGGTCATGGCGGCCGCCGCGGCCTGGGTGACGAAGAGTTGTCCGGCGACGTTGGTCTGGAAGAGCAGATCGAAGTCGGCCTGGGTGATGGTCTCCAGCGCTCCAAAGTGCTCGACGCCGGCGTTGCTGACCAAGATGTCCAGCCCGCCGAACTCGGCGACCACCGCGTCCACCAGCTCGTGGGCCGGCGCCGCGCCACTGACGTCGCCGCGGAACACCGACGCGGTGAATCCCGCTCCGGTCAGTTCGCCGACCAGTGCTTCAGCCGTCTCCTGATCGGATCGATAGTTCACCGCAACGGCGGCTCCTTGGGAGGCGAGGCGTCGCGCAATCGCGGCTCCGATGCCGCGGCTGCCGCCGGTGATCAGCGCCCGCTTGCCCGCCAGGATTTGTGTTGTTGTCGTGGGTTCCATAAGTTCCTCTGTTCGTTTCGTTGAGTCGATTGGCGGGACCTCGAGACGCTCGCCCCTCGCTCCCCTTCGTGACGCCGGCTCGTACCTCACCGGCTCCTCAGGGCGACGCTCGGCCACCTTTTGGTTTTGGGTGCTCGTTCCTCGCTCCTCGGCCACCTTTGTTGGCGGGACCTCGAGACGCTCGTTCCTCGCTCCTCCGCCACCTTTTGGAGGTGCTCGTTCCTCGCTCCCCTTCGTGACGCCGGCTCGTACCTCACCGGCTCCTCAGGGCGACGCTCGGCCACCTTTTGTCGCTCGGTCACTGCCAAACGTGATCTCTTTTAGTCAGTTACATTGACCATGTTGTCATCGAAAGGCGAGGATGACAACAGGCCGATCCGTCACCGACGGGCGCGGTAGTGCCGTAGGGTGCGGGCCATGAGTGGAGTGACCGGTGGACCCGATGACGTCGTCGACGACGCACAGCAAGTAGATCTGGGGTTGTCGATGTTCATCTCGTACCGATACATGGAGGACCGGATCTTCCGCACTATCCAGGAGGCCGGGTTCGCCGACTGGACACTGGCTCAGCTTCGGGTTTTCCAGCGCGTCGCACCGGACGGCTCCCGCCTCACCGACCTCGCCGCACAGGCGCAGATGAGTAAGCAGAGCGCCAGCGTATTCGTTGACCAGTTGGTCAATTTGGGCTATGTCAAGCGCATCCCGGACCCCAGCGACGGCCGCGCCAGGTTGATCGTGATCGAAAAGCGCGGGCGCCGCGCCGCCGAGTTGGCCCGCGCCACCTCGGCCGAGATCCTCGCCGAGTGGTCGGCATACCTGGGCACGCGCAACTTCGACCTCCTGAAGCAGATCCTCGACCAGCTCCGCGAGATCACCGACCCCTACGCGAAGTAGAGCCGCCGCAGCGGCGGCCTCCCGATCACCACCTCCTTCACCCCGAGACGCCAGCACCGGCAGCGCCGCCTCACGTTTTGACATTGGTCAATATCGTTGACTATCTTGGTCAAGAGCGTTGACGAGATCGCCACGCCCTACCTCTCCTGAAGGAAGTCACCATGTCCATCGTCATCACCGGCGCATCCGGTCATCTGGGTCGCCTCGTCGTCGATCAACTCCTCGCCGCCGGAACCCCGCCGGCGCAGATCGTGGCGACCGGCCGCGACCTCGACAAGCTCGCCGACCTCGCTGGGAAGGGCGTCACGGTCCGCCGCGCGGACTTCGCCGACCCGGCAACGCTCGACGACGCATTCGCCGGCGCCGACGCCCTGCTGCTGGTGTCCACCACGACCGTCGGCGACAGATTCGACAACGCCCGCACCGCGATCGATGCGGCCGTGCGCGTCGGCGTCTCCCGCATCGTCTACACCAGCATGGTCAACGCCTCGACCGCGAAAATGACTCTCGCTGAAGCACATAACCGCACCGAGGACCACCTGAAGCAGAGCGGCGCGGCATACACGATCCTGCGCAACGGCTGGTACCTCGAGAACTACACCGACCAGCTCCCGATCATCCGTCAGTACCACGCGCTGATGGGTAGCGCGGGAGACGGACGCGTCAGCGCGGCCAGCCGAGAAGATCTGGCCGCAGCGGCCGTCGTGGTGCTGACTCAGGACGGACACGTCGGTGCGACATACGAACTCGGCGGCACGCCGTTCACCATGACCGAGTTGGCCGCGACGGTCAGCGACGTCCTCGGCACCCCGATCGCCTACCGGGATCTGCCGATCCCTGACTACACCGGCGCTCTCGCTGGCGCGGGGCTGCCGTCGGAGATGGCTGCGGCCGTCGCGGACGCCGATGCCGGCCTGGCGCGCGGGGAGTTGTTCACCGACAGCGAGGACCTCGCGAAGCTCATCGGTCGGCCGGCGATCACGCCGCGCGCGGCCTTCGAGAACGCAGCTGCGGCCGTCGAGGAGTCACGATGACCAACGTCGACACCCACGAGATGGTGCTGATCCACCGCGTCATACGACGTGAGATCGGCCAGCTGCCAACGCTTTTCCGCTCTGCGGCGAATGACCGGGCACGGTCCAAGGTGGTCGGCGCGCACGCGCACGAGATGCTGGACTTCTTGCACACGCATCACTCCGGCGAGGACGAGCTGCTCTTCCCAAAGCTGCGCGAGCGAGCGACGCTCGACCCGGAGCTGATGGACCGGATGGACGCCCAGCACGCACTGGTCGACCACGCGGTCACGGCCGTCAGTGCCGAGCTGCCCGCGTGGACCGCGAGCGCGGACCCCGCGGCCGGCGAGCGTATGGCGACCCTCGTCGAGGACGCGATGCCGTCACTGATCGAGCACCTGGCGGAGGAAGAGGAGAAGATCCTGCCCATCGTGTCGGTGACGATCACCCAGAAGGAATGGAACGCACTCGGCAAGCACGGCATGACCGCGATCCCGATCCCGCGGCGACTGGTCATGCTCGGCCACATCACCGAGGAGACCGACGCTGCTGAACGAAGGACGTTCATGCAGGTCATTCCGGCCCCAGTTCGGTTGGTATACAAGCTGATCGGCCAGCGTCAGTTCCGTCGGGACACCGCTGCGATCCGGGGCTGAACCGGGAGGGCTGTCCGCCATACGAGGCACACAGACGGCTCACAAGGTGACCAGGGGCGTGCGAGAGGAAGAGGGGTCAACCTGTTCTGCAACCAAGAGAGGTTGACTTCCATGAACAACGAAGATGCGGGCCGCACATCGCCCATCCGGCGCTTTTTCTCGCGCAGACGGAACATCGCTCTCGTTGCCGCGGCTGCGGTGATCGTCGTCGGAGGCGGCACCGGCATCGCCGTCGCGGCCGGATCGGGGTCGCAGTCGACTGCCGTTTCCAGCCCGAGCGCGAGCTCGTCGAGCGGTCACTTCCCGGCCGCGGGCAGCGGCTCGAACGCACGCTCCACCAATGAGCCCGGCGGCACCTCGGGCGTCGTCAGCGGCACGTCATCCAGCGGGTTCACGGTGACGACCCCGGTCGGAGCACAGATCACCGTGAACACGACGTCGGCGACCACCTACCGCGACGCCACCAACGGCAGCGCCACGACGACGAGTGCAACGGCGATCAAGTCCGGGGCCGGCGTGCTGGTCCTCGGCACCGTGAACGGAAAGGCGATCGCCGCAACCCAGGTGACCGTCGAGCCGGCCGGCAGTTCCTACACGACCGCCGCGCCGGAGGTTGCGGCCATGCAACCCGGCCAACAGAACACCTCGAAGTCCTACGGGACGATCCCGTCATACACCGAGGGCCAGGGCACGATCGTCGATGCGCAGACGGCCGACAAAGCCGTCGCAACCGCGCTCGCGAAGTATCCGGGCGGCATCGTCGACCGGGTCGTCAAACTCGTCAGCGGCGACTACGAAGTCCACAGCATCGGCACGAATATGCATCACATCTTTGAGGATTCGAGCTTCACAGTGATCGGCGCCAACTGAGGCGAGGTGTGTATGGCGGGTGACTCAGGACGAGCGACCGATGAGATCGATCACGGCATCAAGGCCCGCCTCCAGGGCCTTGGTGTCGCGCTCGATCTGAGTCAGCAGCAAGCCGCCCTGCAGCGCAGCCAGCAATGCCAGCGCAAGGCGGTCGGGGTCGGCATCCGGTGCGAGCCGGCCCTGTGCAGACATCTCGCGTAGACCGCTCTGGATGGCGGCCGCCCAGCGCTGGAACCCGGCGGCGACCAAATCCCTTCCGTCGGAGTCGGTTTCGGCCAGTTCACTGCCGAGAGAACCGATGGGGCAGCCACCGGTGCAGTCGATCTCGAGCTGGTGCTGCACGACCCAGTCCCGCCATACGCGCATGCCGTCCAGCGTGCTGAGGTCGAACGTCTCCTGTCCCTCGACGATGGTGTCGGTCTGGTGCTCGATGACCGCCCGCACCAGGGCCGGCTTGTCCTCGAAGTAGTGGTAGAGCTGCGAACTCGACACTCCCGCCGCCGCCCGCACGTCCTCGATCGTCGTATGGGCGACGCCCTGCTCGAAGATCAGGTCGGCCGCCGCGGTGACGATCCGCTGACGGGTCTCCTCCCCTTGCGCGTGAGTCGACGCGGAGCCGTGGTGGTCATGGACACAGTCTAGCCAAAATGGAGTGCGCGATCCATTTGCATGTAGAGTGGATCGCGTAATCCATTTTCGCAGCACTTCTGATCGGACGAGACTCATGACCTTGCACGGCAAGACAGCACTCATCACCGGCGCGACCTCGGGCATCGGCCAGGCCGTCGCACAACGCCTCGCGAGCGAGGGTGCCGCGGTGATCATCACCGGTCGCAACCATGCGCGCGGTGACTCGGTCGTCGCGGGCATCGAATCAGCAGGCGGCACAGCCAAATTCATCGCCGCTGACCTGGGCAGCTTCGCGGACGTCCAGCGGCTCGCCGAAGTCGCAAGCGACGTCGACGTGCTGGTGAACAACGCGGGGATCTTCCCGGGCGGACCGACCGCGCAGATGACCGAGGAGGCCTTCGACGCGACCTTCGACATCAACGTCAAGGCGCCGTTCTTCCTCACCGCAGCGATCGCACCCCGTATGGCGGCCAGGGGCGGCGGCTCGATCATCAACATCTCCACCATGGCCGCGGCAGTCGGCATGAACGGCCTGGCGGCCTACGGCGCATCCAAGGCTGCGCTCGAGACGCTGACGAAATCCTGGACCGCGGAGTACGCACCGCACGTCCGGATCAACGCCGTCGCCCCCGGGCCGACGCGCACTCCGGCGAGTGCGGCCATGGGCGACACGTTCGATGCGCTCGCCGCCAGCACGCCGGCCGGGCAGAGCGCCATACCCGAGGAGATCGCCGCCGCCGTCGTCTTCCTCGCTTCAGACGACGCCAGCTTCATCTATGGCGCGATTCTGCCGGCCGACGGCGGACGCGTCGCCGTCTGACCCGTCTCAGAAGCCCGGGAAGACCGCACGCAGTTCGTCGAGCGTGACGTTGCCGGTGACCGCCACGTCGGCCGGTGTGTATGCCGCGCCGAGCCGCCCGAAGACCAGACGCAGGGCGGCTTCCGGCGCACCGGCGAACGTGGCCGTCACCCCGTCGACCTTGGGTGCCAGGCTCACACTGTCGTCGATCAGCACGCCATACCCGCTGTCCCCCACGGCGAGGACGACGCGCTGGTCGACGCGGTCGGCCTTGCCGGCGAACCCCACCAGGACTGCTAGATCTCCCGAGAGCTGCTCGAGGAGAGCGGTCACGCTGGCGTCGACGAGACGCGCGCTCCCATCGGTGGCGACCCGGACGTCCCAGCTGTGAAGTGCGACCTCATTGAGTCGCAGGCCGGCAAACGTCGCGACCGTCGCGGGCGCGGGAAGGAACCCGATCGGCAACGTGAGCGACGCGTGCTGCTCCGGTGTCAGAGCCTCCAGCGCCTCGACCAAGCGGGCGTCGTGCTCGACGAACCAGGCGCGTTGGTCCGCCGGCCCTGCCGCGTCCCACCGATCCCACACCGAACGGTTGAAGTCCTCGCCGGCGGCATCGCCCTCGCCGAGCTCGGCACGCAGGAGCGCGAGCGTGATCTCGGCGCCGCTGCCCAGGTGCGAAAGCACTTGGGCGGCGGACCATTCGCTCGCCCCCGAAGGTCCGGACAATTGGTCGTCGGTCAAGGCTGCGGCGACACCCGCAAGCGCGTCGTGTTCCTGGCGAAGGGCGTCAATGGTGCGTACGGCGAGTGTGGTCATGACGGTCCCAACCGTCACTGCGTGCTCGATGTTCCGCGCACGTGGCTCTTGCCCCACGGCCCACCTGGATCTACTCTTTAACTATGACCATAGATAAACAAGTAAACGGCGTCGGTCGGGAGGCGCCGATCGCGTTCGTTCTTGATCCCGGATCGGGCGTGCCGACATACCTGCAGCTTGTGCAACAGGTCGAGCAGGCGCTGCGGCTGGGCTACCTCAAGCCGGGCGACCAACTCCCGAAAGTGCGTGAGGTCGTTGCCGATCTGGCGATCAACCCGAACACAGTGCTGAAGGCATACCGAGACCTGGAGAGCAAGGGCCTGACCGCCGGGCGACCCGGCCAGGGGACTTTCATCGAGCAGACCCTGGACCCGGTCGACCTCGCTGGGCTCAACGGCTTGCGCAAGTCGCTGCTCAGGTGGCTGGCCGACGCCGACGCGTCGGGCCTCGACCTGGACGGCGTCAACGCACTCTTCTCGAGCACCCTCCGGGATTTTGCTGAGCGCCGCGGGTCGGCCGCCCGCGGCGACGGGCAAGGCGGGCGGCGGGCAGGCGGGGTGGCATGAGCGAGCGAAGCGAGCGACCAATAGAGCTCAGGGTGAATGCCGGAGCCCGACGGAGGAGGGCAACGGCATGAACGTCATCGAAACCTCGGGCCTGGGCCGTCGGTACGGCCACTCGTGGGCTTTGCGCGACTGCACGATCGCCGTTCCTGAAGGTCATCTGGTGGCGCTGGTCGGTCCCAACGGCGCCGGCAAGTCGACGTTCCTGCACCTTGTCGTCGGGCTCGCCTCTCCCAGCGAGGGCGAGGTGCGAGTGCTTAGCGGTGAGCCGGCCGGGTCACCTGCCTCCCGGGACGGCATCGCGTTCGTTGCTCAGGACATGCCCTTGTACCGCCGGTACTCCGTGGCCGACATGTTGCATCTGACGCGCAATCTCAACCAGTCCCTCGACATGCCCTACGCCATACAGCGGCTGGCGGACCTGGGGATCAACCCCAAGCAACGGACGGGCAGCCTCTCCGGCGGCCAGCACGCCCAACTGGCGCTGACCCTGGCGATCGCCCGCCATCCCCGGCTGCTCGTCCTCGACGAGCCGACGGCGTCTCTGGACCCGTTGGCCAGACACGACTTCATGGCGACCGTCATGACAGCGATGGCCGAGGACGGCGTGTCCGTCGTGCTGTCCTCCCATGTTCTCGCCGAACTCGAGCGGGTGGCCGACTTCCTGATCCTGTTGACACACGGCCAGATTCGCCTCACCGGCACGGTCGACTCGCTGCTTGCCGACCACCGGTTCGTCACCTGTCCGGCCGACGCCGACCTCTCCGACAGCGAGATTATCGAGTCACGGACGAGCGGTCCTCGGATGCACTGCGTCGCGAAGGTCTCAGCTGCCCACGGTCTCCCACCCGGGTGCGAGACGCGACCGGTCGGCATCGAGGAACTCTCGATGGCCTACCTGCGCGAGAGCACCCATCCCCAACCCTCATCCTTGCTCGGAGTCGCCCGATGACAACGCTCGCAGCCGTCCCCTCCGCCTCGACCCGCGCTGTGCCCTGGCGCCGGCTGGTGTGGGTCGCGTGGCGTCATTACCGATTCGCCCTCGTGGCCACGGTCGGCGTCCTGGGCCTGGTCGCCGTCTACTTCCTCGTCAGCGGGCTGCAGATCCATCAGGCGTATGACGCGTGGCGTTCCTGCACCTCGCGCAACTCGGCCAGCTGCACCTTCCAGCTGAACAACTTCCAGAACAAGTACGGCAGCACCGGCCTGCTCGGTTTCGTCCAGGTGCTGGCACCCGGTGTGGTCGGGGCATTCGTCGGGGCGCCGTTGTTGGCCCGCGAGCTGGAGACCGGCACCTACCGATACGCCTGGACCCAAGGCGTCGGCCGGGTGCGCTGGACCCTGGCACTCCTGGCCCCGGGCATCGTGGGAACCGCGATCCTCATGACCGCCTTCGGCGAGTTGATCGCCTGGCGCAACCGTCCTCTCGTCTCAGCGGGCGTCGCCCAGCAGATGGACGGCTCGCTGTTCCCGGCCGTCGCACCGGCGGTCACCGGTTGGGCGCTCCTCGCCTTCTCCATCGGTGTCCTGGCCGGACTCGTATGGCGCCGGATCGTCCCCGCCATCGTCACCACGATCCTGCTCTGGTTCGGCGTCGCGGCAGCAGTCTCATTGGGGCTTCGCCAGCACTACGCGACGCCGCTGACCACGACCAAACTGCAGATCAAAAGCGCCGACCTCACCGTCGGGCAATGGTGGACCAAAGGCGGACATCGAGTCGCCGTCGGGCAGCTCAACCAGGTGCTGCAGGCTGCCGGTATTCAGCAGCTCCCGAGCGGGAACTCCCGCGCCCAGGCGTCGCCCGGCAGCGGAGTCGTCGACCCGGTCCACTATCTCGTCCAACACGGCTACCGCCAGGTCACCAGCTACCAGCCCGCCGGCCGCTACCACGCTTTCCAGTGGATCGAATTCGGCTGGCTGACCGTCATCGCCGCTCTGCTGCTCGCGGTGACCGTGCTGCTGCTGCGGCGTCGCCAAGCCTGACCGCCGGTCAGCCGAACGCCGTGACGCCCTGCGTGGTGCCGACGATGACCAGCCCGGCGCCGGTGCTGGGTGAGGTGAAGACCGGCACCGACGTGCCGACAGGCACGCTCTGGATCTTCCTGAGCGTCTTGACGTCGTATGTCGTGAGCCGCCCGCTTCCGGTGTCCAGCGCCCACACCTGTGTGCCGATCACGATCGGCGCGCTGTCCGCACCGGCCAACAGTGGCCCGAGCCGGTGCGTCGCCACGTCGATCACCTGGATGCCGCCGCCGCGGCACGGGACGAACAGTCGGCGGGTGCTGGCGTCATACGCCGGCCCTCCGTCCGGGTCGCTCCCGCAGACGTCTGGCACGGCCGCGACCTGGCCAAGATCGGATTGGCGCAGGAAGTAGCCGATGTCGGTCTTGCCGACGGCGAACACTTCGCCGTTCGGCAGCAGGACCGGGTTGCCGGTGCCGAGGTCGGCGTCGCCGCTCGACTTCCGGTCCTTGAACTGCGCCTCCACACGAAGGGTCGGGCTGAGCTTGAGCACGCTTTCGGCGTACCTCGCCGGGTCAGGGGTCGCGGACGGGAACGGGTTGGCGTTGCCGGTCGAGACGAACACGTTGCCGCGTCCGTCGATGGCCGGCGCGCCGCCGCTCGACCAGATGGCGCCGCCCTGGCTGCCCGGCGCCACTTCGAACACCGAATTCGGTTTATTTGCAACGGTGTTCACCCCGACGACCCAACCGTGATAGGTGCCGCAGTCGCCGGCGTTCCCGCCATACGGGACATAGACGACGCCGTCCCGCATTGCGAGGCCCGCCCGCTGCAAGAGGTGTACCGCGCGCTCACCCGCCGGTAGCGGCGGGTCGGCCGAGACGCTGAGCCGGATGCGACCCGTCGACACGTCGAGACCCACGAGCTGGTGGTGGACGACGCCGCGCACATCGATCTCGCCGACCACGTAGACGGTGTTCGTCGTGGGGTCCGCGACGGCGGTGCTCGTGATGCCCAAGGGATCGATGTTGCCGCAGCCTGCGGCCTGCGCGACATTTCGCAGCGGCGCGCCAATTGTCCGCGACCACAACACTTTTCCGTTGACTGGGTTGAGGGCGACGACCCGATTCGACTCGGTCGCGGCGATGATGCGACGGCCGACCACCAGTGGCTGGCCGCGGACGGCTCCGCCGAGGTTTGCCGCCCAAGCGATGTGGCTCGATGTGAGCGGCGGCGAGGTGGCTGCCACAGCTCCCGTGCGCGCGTCGTTCGCGTGGTATGACGTCCAGGACGTGTTCGGATCCCCTGCCCGCGCCGGTGTGGCGCCGGATGACGCGGTGCCCGGCGCGCGCGACTCGGCGCTGCCGGACGAGGGACCGGAGCACGACGCCGCCGCGCAGACACCGATCGCCAGCATCAGCGCGATCGGCACTCGAGTTGCCGTAGCCCGCCTCACTCACTCATCGTCGCACCGACGGGCTCGCAGTGGTTCGAGTCCATCACCGCGCGGAGCTGGATGAGGCCTTGCCGAATCCTCGTCTTGGCGGTGCCGAGGGGGTCCGCATCAAGCGTGAGACCTCGGAGTGGGTATGGCCACCGAAGTAGGCGAGCTCGAGGGCTTGGCGCTGCGCCGGGGACAGTGTGGCAAGGCCCGCGCGCACCAGGTGAGCGTCGTGCGCGGTCTCCACGGACTCGACCGTGACATCTCTTGGCGTCTGCGTCGACCTCTCGAAATCGCTCTGATCCCGACGTCTCGAGGCTGCCGAGCAACGCACATGGTCCACCGCGCGACGATGCGCCAGCATCAGGACCCACGAGAGCGCCGAGCTGCGTTGGGGATCGAAGCGATCGGCGTTCTGCCAGATCTGCAGGAAGACTTCCTGAGTGACTTCTTCGGCCCGGTGTTCATCGCGCAGAACGCGCAACACAAGGCCGTGGACGCGTGGGGCCATCGCGTCGTAGAGCCGAGTGAAGGCCACAGTGTCGCCGCGACCAGTTGCTGTCAGTTGACGCGCCAGGAATTCAGCGAAAGATCCGGGATCTGCTGACGGGCGCAGGTGTTGCCGAGAAGCCGATGGGCAGCCGTCGTCATTCGGCACTGGTGGGCCACCACTTCCACAGCGTGCATCCACCCCGAGGGTCCGAATCAAAGAGGTGAGCTGCCACCGGGACTCCAGGGTTTCTAGAAGGGACGAGAACCAAGTATCTTGTGCGCAAGGTACTCGGTCAAGCTAGCAGAAGGTGCAAGGATGTGACGCGTGGCCGAAACTCACGTCCCACCCTTCAGCGAGCAGATCTGTTTCGATCTCTACGCCGCGTCCCGAGCGGTGACCGCGGCATATCGCCCTATCTTGGCCAAGCTCGGAGTCACCTACCCGCAGTATCTGGTACTGCTCGCGCTCTGGGAGAAGGACTCCCGCGCCGTCAAGGAGATCGCGGACCTCTTGCAGTTGGATCACGGCACGCTGACTCCCTTGCTTCGCCGTATGGAGCGTTCGGGCCTCATCACCCGGACCCGGGTAGCCACCGACGCCCGCGTCGTCAAGGTCGCATTGTCTCCCCGCGGGGACGAGCTGCGCGTCCACGCCAACAAGATCCACTGCGCCATGAAGGAATCCATGGCCATCGACGACGCGGGACTGGCCGCGCTGCAGGCCACGCTTCGACACCTCACGAAAAGTGTTCACGGTCGGCCCCTCCGCAACTGCGACTGACTCCGACTCGATCTCGGGTCCCGCCCAGGAGCGAATAGACCCTGAAGGGTGCCTTCACCACCGATCACGTCAGCCCTTAGCCCAACGACATCACCTACGGCCACGGGGCTACGCACTCTGGCCGACACTTACCAGCCCGGTTAAGGACACGCACCAACAGCATCTGGAGGGCGCCCAAACCAGCGTCCTACAGCCGCATATGAGGTCGGGTCTGGTGGTGGCGGCGCGGCTCGAACGCCGGGCCTGGCGGGTGCGGCGAACCATTGCCGGGCGGGGAGGCGGTTGCTACGTTGAGCAACGGGCACCGAAGGTGCCTCCTGGCCCGGGGCGAGCGGTCAGCACTTGGACTGTTCACGAACACCGGAGTTCATGATGCGTCGCATTACCAGCGTTGTTGCTGCAACCCTTTTCGCCGCGGCTATTGGTATCGGTGCCGCCGGCCCTGCCACGGCGAAGGTGACTCCACCGACTGCGAACCCACACGCGATCAAGACCTCGCCCTACGTGGCGCTGGGTGACAGCTACTCCTCCGCCGCCGGGGAGGCACCGTTCGTCGCGACCGCTCCTCCCACGTGCAGCCGCTCGACGCTCAACTATGCGCACGACATCGCTGCCTGGACGAAGCCGTCGTCGTTCACCGACGTAACCTGCAGCGGCGCCAAGACGTCCGACTTCTTCTCCTCGCAGGCACCGGGCGTCGCCCCGCAGCTCGACGCGGTCACCAAACACACCCGCTTGGTCACCATGACCATCGGCGGAAATGACGAGAACGTCTTCGTCGACTCGTTCTTCGGCTGCGCCACCATCTCGTCCTCCGACATCATGGGCAACCCTTGCGAGCAGAAGTACGGCACCACGTTCACCGACGAGATCACCACCCAGACCTACCCCCATCTGGTCGCCGCGCTGACCGCGGTGCGTCAGAAGGCTCCCGTCGCGACCGTCGTCATCTTGGGCTACCCACACATCCTGCCGCCCGTCGGGGAGCTGTCGTGCTACCCATCGATGCCGATCGCGATGGGCGACGTCCCGTGGCTGGACCACGAAGAGAACGTGCTCAACGCCGCGGTCCAGCGGGCTGCCCAGCGGACCGGCGCGCGGTACATCGACATGTCCTCGAGCTCGGTCGGCCACGATGCGTGCGAGCCGGCGGGGACGCGGTGGATCGAGCCGGCAGTCGGACCGATCAACGCATTCCCGGTGCACCCGAACGCAACCGGCGAGGCGGCCATGGCCACCCAGACCCTGCGTCAGCTCCACCGCTGACGCGTGCGTCCACCCGGGCTCGGTCGGGCCAGCGGGCGGAGCACGAGTATGGCTCGAGGCGCGTCATACCGCGGCCAATACCCCGTCACCATCGAGGTGTCCGGCTAGTCGGCCGACGTCGCCGCGAGGTACCCGGCGAGCAGGGCGTCCGCCACGGTGCCGACTGTGTCGTCACCCGGCAGATAGCGGGCGTCGTGCAGACCGTGGTCGCCGCCGGTGCCGACGAACATCATCAGCGCCGGCACGTGGTGTCCGTAGAAGGAGAAGTCGTCGGCGCCGAAGGATCGGAAGTCGTCGGTCGTGGGGTGTCCCAGTTCCTTGAGCCACCCGGTCGTCGCCGTCGCAAGGCCAGGGTCATTGACGAGCACCGGCTCGCCCAGCACGACATTCAACTCTCCGACACACCCGTGTGCGGCCGCGGTGTGCTCGACGATCCGGCGCATCCGCTCAACCGTCGGCTCGCGGTCCTCCAGGCGCATCAACCGCAGCGAGCCGTAGGCCGACGCTTGCTCGGGTATGACGTTGTTGGTCGTGCCCGACTGGACGCACCCGACCATGCACACGGCACCGTGCATCGGGTCCACGCCTGCGGGAGTGAGGGATTGGAGGTTCAGCACCGTCTGACACAGGGCGGTGATCGGACTCTGCACCGTGTGCGGATAGCCGACGTGCCCGCCGGATCCGCTTACGGTTACTTCGAATTCGTCAGCGGAGGCGTTCACCACACCCGGTGTGACCGCGATGACACCGGCCTGAACCCGTGGCTGCACGTGTGCCGCGACAATCGCGCGCGGTTGGATGCGGGACAGCACGCGCTCCTCGACGACGTCCCGGGCACCTGATGGTGCCCGCTCCTCGCGAGGCTGCAGCAGCACCGCGAGCGCCGAGTCCTCACCACGCACCCGGTGGACGGCCCGCGCGACCGCGGTCAGTGCGGCCAGGTGCACGTCGTGGCCGCAGGCGTGCATGACGCCGCCGTCGGCGGCCCAGTCGGCTCCGGTCTGCTCGACGATCGGCAGCGCGTCGAGCTCGGCACGCAGCACCACGCATGGGTCGTCGCCGACGTGGATGAGGCGTCCCGTGTCGGCCACGGTGGCTCCGTCGCCGGTACCAATGGCGGCCGCGACCAGTTCCGCGGTAGGGCCTTCCTCTCCGGACAGGTGTGGGTCCGCATGGATCGTATGACGCAAGGCGATCGCCCCGGAAAGCTCCTCGGCGAGCGCCGCGCGTAACCGTCGCACGAGGTCGCCCGGGATGTCGAAACTCATGAATCCTCAAGGCGATAGGCGCGGCGGGCGTTCCCTCTGCAGATGCCGGTCGCGAACCGTCGGGCGTCCTCCGACGTCCAGGCTTCGTCGGCGACTCCGGCCTCCAGATAGCCGGCCAGGCTCCGCTGGAAGACGGTGGTCCCGACGACATACAGCTCGGGCAGCCCGAAGGCATCGGAGGAGAAGAGCACCGAGCCGAAGGGCGCCAGCTCCAGCAACTCGGCCAGCACCCCCGGCGCGCCCGGACCGACGTTGTGCAACGCCAGCCCGACGTCGACGAAGACGTGGTCGAAGACCTGCGCCAGATAACCCGCGTGCCGATGGAACGGGTAGTTGTGCAGCAGCATCACCGGCACGTCGAGTTCACCGAGCGCCCGGATCATCGGGGTGAGCAGCAGCGGATCACAATCGGCGAGATCGACATCGGCGTCGCCATACCCGACGTGGAACTGGACCGGCATACCCAGATCCGCGCCCGACCAGATGAGGAACCGCGTCAGCACCGGATCCGCCACCCGCGCCGCAGCCCCGGACTCGACGGCCCGCAGCAGCCGGCCGGCGGCGTCGGTCACCTCCCCATCCGTCGGTCGTGCCGGGTCCAGTCGGAGCCCAACCCGGTATGCCGCAACGGATTTCACACCGACGGCGTTGGCGCAACGGCGGCTGAGCTCGGCACGGAAGTCGTCGGCGAAACGCGCCGCGCTGGTTGAGGTCGCCACGTGCTCGGCGACCTGCTCGAGCCGGACGATCTCCTCGCCGACGCCGCCGGCGAGCGCCGCCAGCTCACTCGGAGAGGTCAGCGACTCGGGCTGAAAGCCGGTGTCTATCAAGAACTTTCGCGTCGGCAGGGACGAGATGAGGCGCCGGTTCACCTCATCGACACCCAGCTGGTGCCGCGCCGCGAGGTAGTCGTCTGCGGGCGCCAACGAGGGCAGCCCCAAGAGCGGGGCGCACCAACGCCGGATCCCCAGCCCCACGTGGGTGTCGAAGAGCGACCCGTGCCACCGTCCCGGCCCGTCCGCCTCGCAGAGCATCGACTCGAAGCCAGCCCGGTCGAGGTCCATGCGGACGATCCCGTGGCAGTGGTGGTCGATCAGCTCGACGTCGTCCAGCAGGCTCATTCCTTCTGTCGCGCCTCTGCCCTCGCCTGCGGGCCTCACTTCGTTCGTGTCCTCGCCTCGGTCGGCGCTCGTTCAGCGGCCGCTTCGTCGAGTTCGCCGGCCAGCCCGTCCTCCGCGGCGAGCCGTTCGCCGAGTCGGGCGGCCGTCGACGGCGCGGCAAGCACGGCGATCGCGCACAGCACCAGCCAGGCACCGGCGACGATCGGGAACCAGAAGGCCGGCGTGTTCGACGCCGGGTAGGGCAGCACGTTGCGCCAGAGGGTGTAGCCGAGCACGACCAGCGCGAGGATCGGGATGACGATCTCCCACATCGGCACCGGCATCTTGCGTTGGATGAAGAGCAGTCGGATCGCGCCGATCGTGGTCAGCACGTAGACGACCAAGATGATCAGCGTGCCGATCGTGCCGGACCAGGCGAAGGCGTCCTCGATCTTGGCGTTGAAGGCGATGCCGTCGATCACAATGATCAGACCCATCAGGCAGGCGACCGTCGTGGCGGCCACGCCAGGCGTGCCTTCCCGCGTAACGCTGGCCAAGCCGCGCTCGCCGCCCGCGTCGCGCGCGATCGCATACATCAGTCGCGACGCGCCGACCATGCACGCCAGACAGCATCCGAACGCGCTGATCGCAGCACCGAGCGTGACCACGTCGCCGACCCAGCCGGCGACGAAGGATCGGCCGAGATCGCCCACCAGAGAGGACGATCCGGCATACGCCTTGACGCCTGCAGACCCAGCGCCGAAGCCCATCACTTCGATGGCGGTGACCACGGTGAAGAAGACGGTGCCGAAGATCGCCGTGCCGAGGATCGCGCGCGGGATGTTCTTGCGCGGCTCGGCGGTCTCTTCGCCCAGCGTCGACGACGCCTCGAATCCGGCGAACGACAAGAAGGCGAAGACGATCCCGAGGAAGAGGGTGGACCCGTCGGTCCCCGGCTCGATCGCGAAGACCTTCATCGTGAAGCTCTGGCCGCCGCCGGAGGGTGCGTTCCCGGCGATCAGCCGGACCAGGACGATGGCGCACACGATCAGGATCAGCACGATCGTGGCGCCCTCGATGGAGAGCAGTGTCGTGGTGCCGCGCTTGGCCGGGATGATGGTGAGCACCAGGCAGCCCGCGAGAGCGATCGCGGCCAGCAGGAAGGCCGCCCAGCTCGGCGGATTTGACCAGATGCCAACGGTGTTCAGGAAGTCTGAGCCCAGGATGCCGAACGCGCAGGACGTCACAACGCCGAAGAAGGTGTATGTCGCGAACAGCGCCGCACCGGACACCGCGCCGGCCCGCGGTCCCAGCGTCGAGCCGACGAAGGCATACACCGATCCGGCGTGCTGGTAGTACTGACACATCCGCACGAAGCCATAGCCGACGAGCAACACGCCGATGCCGGCGAGCAGGAAGGTGAGCGGCACCGCTCGCCCCACGGTGCTGGCGGTGACCTGGGGGTTGATGTTGGCCGCCATGCTCGGCGCCATCAGGGCGACCGACAGGCCGATCGCCTGCCAGATGGACAGGTTTCGGCGCAGCCGTGGCGGCTTTGAGTCAGCCATCGCACGCTCCTTCTGGAGTCGGTCTCGCCCCCGAAATAGACAGTACAACTGTTTTGTGCTGTGTAACAGATCATTCAGACGTGGTTATGATGAAGCGGTTCGGCATAGCCGCACAGTGCGGTGCGTGCGAAGGAGGTCGTCAGGTGGACACGGAAGAACGCGCTCGACGACAGGCGGAGGCGCATCGCGCTGCCACGGTGCTGACCGGCCGCGAGGTGGCCGCAGTCGCCTTGACGTTCGTGGACATATCCGGCATCACCAGGGTGAAGGCGGTGCCGATCGCCCGGTTGGTTCACGCCGCCACGTGGGGCGTGGGCATGTCGCCGGTCTTCGACGCCTTCCTGTCCGACGACTCGATCGTCGCCGGCCGTTTCGCCGGTGGCCCGGTCGGCGACCTGCGCCTGTTTCCCGACCTGACTCGGCTGACTGTCCTTGCGGCACAACCGGGTTGGGCGTGGGCACCGGTGGATCGGCTGGCGCAGGACGGGTCGGCGCATCCACTCGACCAGCGAAGCCTGGCGCGGCGCCAGGTGGCCCGGTTGGCCGATGCCGGCTACACGGCGCGTATGGCGTTCGAGATCGAGTGGGCAGCGGGTGTCGATCGTCCGGACAATGACGACTTCGTGCCTGCGGTACGCGGCCCGGCATACGGCTTCACGCGCGTCGTGGAGGCCTCGGACTATTTGCGCGATCTGGCCAATGCCCTTGCGGCACAAGGGATCGAGGCCGAGCAGATCCACCCTGAGTATGCCGAGGGCCAGTTCGAGGTGTCGGTCGTCGCCGAAGATCCGGTGGCAGCCGCGGACACCTTCGTGCTGACCCGGGAGACGATCCGCGCGGTCAGCCAGCGGCACGGACTGCGAGCGTCCTTCTCCCCCAAGACGGTTGCCGGCGGCGTCGGCAACGGCGGTCACGTGCACCTGTCGCTGTGGGCGGACGGCCGAAATGCGTTCGCGGACGGGGAAGCCCGCTACGGGATGACCGAGGTCGCCTCGCAGTTCAGTGCCGGGATCCTGCAGCACCTACCGGCGCTGCTGGCCGTCGGCACCGCATCGGCCGCCAGCTACTTGCGATTGATTCCGCAGCATTGGGCAGGCGCCTTCCAGGCCTGGGGTCTCGAAAACCGTGAAACCGCAGTACGTTTCGTCACCGGGTCGGTCGGTGACCAATATCGCGCCGCCAATCTCGAGGTGAAGTCGTTCGACGAGTCTGCCAATCCCTACCTCGTCGTCGCGGGCCTGATCGCCGCTGGACTGGACGGCATCGGGGTCGGTCGCGACCTGCCCGAGCCGATCGAGGTCGACCCGGCCGGGCTGAGCGACGAGGAGCGGAGTGCTCGCGGCATACAGTCCCTGCCCACGTCGCTGACCGACGTCGCGAGCGCCTTCGAGGCCGACGACGCGCTGACCGAGGCGTTCGGGGAGCAGCTGGCAACCACCATTGTGGAGGTTCGGCGCGCCGAAAACGCCCGGTTCGCAAACGCTTCCGACGAGGACATCGCGGCAGCAGTCCGCTGGAAGTACTGACGGCCCGTATGTCGACGAAGACCGTCGCGGAGCGGATGCGCGCCCATCGCCGCGAGCTCACCGCGGCCGAGTTGCAGATCATGCAGGCGCTCCTGGCGGACTACCCGGCTGCCGGGCTGCAATCGGTGGCTGGGCTCGCCGGTCTCGCTGGAGTGAGCGCGCCAACCGTTGTGCGATTCACTGCGAAGCTCGGCTTCAGCGGCCATGCCGACCTCCAGGCGCGACTTCGCGCCGAGCTCTCTGCACGGGCTGCAGCACCCGCAGATCTCTATCCACCTGGTGACCCCGGGACCCCGTCGGCGGTGCTGCAACGCTGTGAACAGCACATCGGGCGTGCGGTGATCGACGCGCTACACGGAGCGGATGACGGCGATTCCGACCGCGTGGTCACCATGCTGGCCGACTCCCCTGGCCCGATCCTGGTGACCGGCGGCAGCATCTCGGCCGGCCTCGCCATGTACCTGTCCACCTGTCTGCAGCTGCTGCGGCCCGGCGTTCGGTATGTCGAGCCGCAACACGGTGCACGCGCGACAGCGCTGCTGGACGTCACCGATGGACACACGATCGTCGCGTTCGACTACCGCCGCTACGAACGCGACACGATCCGCTTCGGCAGCGACGCCACTGCGCGTGGTGCCGAGCTGGTCCTTTTCACCGATACCTATCTGAGCCCGCTGGCCCGTGAAGCAACCGCGTTGGTTACTACCTCGATCGACGGGCCGGGACCACTCGCTTGCCTCACCCCAGCCTTCGCGATGATCGACGCGCTGCTCGTCGCCGTCGCCGAACGCGACCCCGACGCAAGACGTCGCCGACTGACGCAGCTGGATCAGCTCGGCCGGGACACCGCCGGGTGACGAACGGGAGCCGGACTCACATACACGCACGCCCGGTGTAGGCGAGCAGCCGGTGCGCCGGGCTGACGTCATACGACACGGAAACAGCGGGGGCGAAACGTATGCCGCGGTCGGCGTCGGTCACGATCAGCGGCGCCACCGCCAGCAGCTCATCCGCCAGGTCGTCGGGCAACGCGACACCCAGGTGCGCGGCACGAGCGAGGTCGGTGCCGTGAACGGCGACCTCCAGCGCGCCGACGGCGACCAGGGTCGCCGAGCCCAGGGACACGTCCGCGATGGTGACCCGCTCGCTGGTGTCGGTGACCCAGGCGCCCAGCGCGGTGCTCGTGCGGTGTCGCACCCGGTCGACGAGACCGAGGCCAACCGTGCCGGAAGCCTCCTGCGCGACGACGTCGACGTGCCCGTATGTCGCGGCGGCTTCGAGCGCGCCGAGCGAGTCGTCGAGGTGCTCCAACAGGTCACCGATCGTCCACCGGTGACAGGGGGTCGGCGCGAACAGATCGAAGTCCGCGTCGAACGACAGACCGCCCAGCACGCCTCGCATGTACGCGACGGCACGGTCGAACAACTCCACCCCGGCGCTCAGCGTTGGCGCCGCCATACTCATGACAACCCCGCACCGGTGCCCGCGGGCAGGTGATCCGGCAGGCCGAATACGCGAAACAGGCTGGTGTCGAAGAAAACCGCTGTATGCCGCACGGCAGCACCTTCCAGTTGCAACACCTGCAGCTGGAACGGCTCGAAGGAACCGTCCTCGGTCTTGAGGTAGAGCCCGAACGCCGGCTGCCCGTTGGCCCAGGTCGGGATCATCGGCATCTCGTTGCGTCGTCCCGGGCAGGCGGTGCCGATCAGCTCGGCGATGACGGCCGGCGTCTGATACCAGCCTGCGAACGGCGGCATCTCCCAGACGGCGTCGGCGGTGAACAGAGCGGTCAGCGCCTCAATGTCCTTCTCCCAGAACGCATTCGTCCATCTTTCGAGCAGCTCCCGCTGCTCGGCCGACAGGTCGACCACCACGGAGTTCTCCGAGACGCGGGCCGACGCCATCTGTGCCCTCGCGCGCTGAAGGGCGCTGTTGACGCTGGCGACCGACGTTTCGAGCGCGGTGGCCACCTCGCTCGCCTGCCAGGCGAGCACGTCACGCAGCACGAGCACCGCTCGTTGCAGCGGCGGCAGATTCTGCAGCGCCGCCACGAAGGCGAGCCGCACACTTTCCCGCGCGCTGATGATGGCGGCCGGGTCGCGTGTGTCGGTGTCGATGAGTGCGTCCGGCACCGGCTCGAGCCAGGGCACTTCGAGCCGCTCCTCGAGTGGTTCTGCCGCCGAAGTGCTGGGTGCGCCCAGTCCGGTCGGCAACGGTCGACGCGCTCGCCCGTCGAGAGCGGTGAGGCAGGCGTTGGTCGCGATGCGATAGAGCCAGGTCCGCACGGAAGCGCGGTGCTCGAATGCGCCATACGCCCGCCACGCCCGGAGGTAGGTCTCCTGCACCAGGTCCTCGGCGTCGTGGGTCGAGCCCATCATCCGATAGCAGTGCGCGAACAGCTCGCGACGATATGCCTCGGTCTGCGTCGGGAAATCATCGATCGCCGACGCGTCGGTCCCACTCACGCCCTTGAGTCTGGCAGTCCGGATCATCAGTCGGCCATCTCTTTCTTGGCCGCATCGCTCAGCTGAATGATCTGTATGGCGTTGCCATCCGGATCCTGCATCGTCCCGAACAGGCTGCCGTCGCGGTCCTCCAGCGGCGAAACCCACGTCGTACCAAGGCTATCCGCGCGTCGCGCCACCGCCGTGGCGTCGTCGACCTCGATGTTGAGCAGGAAACGGTGCGGGTCGGCGGCGGCAGGCGGCACGTCGTCCCGAGGGTCGAGGAACAACCAGAACCCGTGGTAGTCGAGAACGCGGTACTGCTGCATCCGCTCCTCCCGCTGGGGCGGGAGCACTTCGGCATACCAAGTGCGCAGCCGGTCGACGTCGTGCGTGCCGATCAGCACACTCGTCACCTGCCCGACCGACGTTGCGGTGTCGGTGTGCTCGGTGCTGGTCTGAGTGCTCATGTCTGTCCCTTCGTATGACGCCACGCTGCGGGCGCGTCTCACGAGGTACTGACCGGCGGGAGCGACGAAACTCATCGATCCGCCGCGGATGAGTTTTGCTGAGGCGGCCGGTCTGTCTTTGGTGAACGGCGACCACCAGCGGTTGCCGGCCCACGAGAGGACCGAAGTCATGTCTGCAGTCGTCGAAGTTGTCGAACCGGCCACACCGTCCGCGCGAGCGGTGGATCCACCTGCGACCGAATCGGCTCGCGCACGGTGGATCTCGCTGACCGTGCTGTGCACCGGGATGCTGATGATCGTGCTCGACGGAACGGTCGTCAACGTCGCGCTGCCGGCGATCCAACGCGACCTCGGCTTCGCGCAAGGGGACCTGGCCTGGGTCGTGAACGCCTACCTGATCAGCTTCGCCGGCCTGCTACTGCTCGCCGGACGCCTCGGCGACCTGGTGTCGCGACGCACCGTCTTCCTGACCGGCATCTCGGTCTTCACCGTCGCTTCACTGCTGTGCGGGCTGTCCTGGTCGAGCACCATGCTCGTGGCAGCGCGGTTCCTGCAGGGTGTCGGAGGAGCGATGACGTCGGCGGTCATCCTCGGGATGATCTTCACGATGTTCCCCGAGCCGCGCGAACAGGCCCGCGCCATAGGGGTTTTCGCATTCGTCGCGTCGGCCGGCAGTGCGATCGGACTGCTCGCGGGCGGCGCCCTCACCCAGCTGACCAGCTGGCATTTGATCTTCCTGGTGAACCTGCCCATCGGCATCGCGACGCTGGTGGCCGCAGTCCGATTCGTCCCCCGCGACCAGGGAACCGGGTTCGGCACAGGGCTGGACACGCTGGGGGCTGCCCTGGTGACCGGTTCGCTGATGACCGGTGTCTACACGATCGTGAAGCCGGCCGCGGAACACGGCTGGACCGACAGCGCCACCCTCATCGGCATCGCGGCGACCGTCATTCTGCTGGCAGCGTTCGTATGGCGCCAGGCGGCGGCAACGACACCGCTGCTGCCGCTGCGAATCTTCCGCTCCCGTAACGTTGTTGGCGCGAACCTCATCCAATGCCTCATTGTTGCAGGGATGTTCGGTCTGTTCTTTCTCGGCGTCCTTTATCTGCAACAAGTTCAGGGGTATGACGCGCTGCACACCGGCATTGCGTTCCTCCCGCTCACCGCGCTGATGGCGGTGGTCTCCGTCCGGTATGCCGAGCCGCTCACCACCCGCTTCGGGCCACGCCCCATGCTCTTGGCCAGCATGACGGCCATCACGATCGGCCTTGCGTTGTGGACCCGGGTGCCGGTCGAGGCGTCATACCTGACGGACATCCTGCCCGCAGCACTGGTGCTCGGCCTGGGCGCCGCAGCCGGAGCACCGGCGGTGATGATGTACGCGATGTCCGGCTCGTCCGCCCAGGATGCCGGCGTCGCGTCGGGCCTGATCAACACCTCGATGCAGGTCGGCGGAGCTGTCGGTCTGGCCGTGCTCTCCTCCGCGGCGACTGCCCGCACCCGCGCCCTGAGCCACGGCGGCGTGCCGGACGCGAGCGCACTCACCGCCGGCTACCACCTCGGCTTCACCATCGCGGCCGGTCTGGTGGTCGCCGGCATCGTGATCGCGCTGGTGCTGCTTCGCGACCCGTCCAAGTCCGCGCCGGCCGAGTAGCACCGCTGATCAGACCGCGATCACCTGCACGTCGGCGTCGATCAGCAGCAACTCAAGATCGGCCGCGTCGGACGTGAGCACGACAGTTGGCGCCGCGAGGCTTGACGCAGTGGCGGTGACGATCGCGTCAACCGTGAGGTCGCGTGGCTTCTTGCGACGGCCTACGGCGCCGGCACGCAACGCTCCGGCTCGATAGCCGATGGCATCGTCGACCTCGACCAAGCGGACCAGCTTGGCCACCCGCCGTATCCGCGCATCCCGAGATGTCCCGTCGGCGACCTCCGCGAGGGTGGCCGTGGAGGCGTAGAAGATCGAGTCGGTACGACGCGCAACCTCCGCCCAGGCCCGCCTCCGTCGCTCACCCAACGCCAACGCTGACAGAGCCTCCGCATCGAGCAGGATCGACTGCGGGCGGACGATCACGTAGCCAGCCGGTCCATGATCGCGGCGACCTCGGCCTCGTCAACCGGACCGTGCTCAGCCTCCATCTCGGAGAGGAGGTCGCCGAGCGCGTCCCGCTCCAACTGGCGTGCAACGGCGCCAGCGATGTATGCCGAGAAGCCGCGCGCACCCACCCGTGAACGCACGCCTTCGGAGGTCTCCGCGGGCATGGTCACCGAGTGTTTCTCAGCACCGTGGTGGGCGGTCATGGGAGAATCCTACTGGAAGTAGGAGTCGTCGGTCGTCGGGAGTCTTCGGCGTGAGCGGTCTGTGTGAGTCGGTCAAGGAACGACTCCAGCCCATGCCTGCTCAAGTACTCCGCTGTCGGCGCCGGCCTGTCAGTCTTGTCGGCGAATGAGCGCGCTGCCCGCTGGAGTTGGTTGAAGACCTCGTCACCAGTTGTCATGCGATTGCTTCCAGCATCTGCAGGGTCGGGCCCTTCGCTCGGGGAAGCTTGGTCGCGATGTCCATGAGGTCAGCGGGTTTCCTCCGCGGCGCAGCCACTCACGCAGCGCGTTGCGACCGAGTTCGTATCCGTTGGTACCGCGTAGCCGGAACGCATCGGCGATGCATCGTTCTGGACTGTAGATGCCGATGGTGATGCTCGCGCCTGGGATGCGGATCTTGGTGCGCCCGAGTTCGAAGGTGTCCTCCGCGAAGTGGTGCCACTCGATGGCTCCGGTGGTCGCGGGCGTCCGGGTGCCGCGTGGGATGGCGATGTCGAGCGCCGCGGGGATGTCGTCAATGAGGTCGTAGTGCGCCAGGGCTGAGGTCAAGCAGATGGTTGCCAGGCGCTGGCGCGAGGCGGCTTCTAGCCAGTCCCAGTCGGCGGCGTTTGCGTCTGAAGGGAGGTAGAGGCCGCGCGCAATCTTCTCGTACTCGCCGGCGTGAGCGTGGCGGTAGAACGAGCTTCGGGACATGCCGTGCTCGGGTGCGCGTCGCGGTGACCCATGGGAGAGTCAGTCCCGGGATACTCCCAGGAACCGCAGCACGGCAAGGACGCGGCGATGGTCCGCGTCGACAACGGGCAGGTCGAGCTGCAGACGCAGCGTGCGACGAGGACGGCGTGCCTCATCCCGGCGGTGGGGGCCGAACAACCTCGCAGACGCGCTCATGCTCCGCATCGCTGAGTAGGCCGCTCAAGTTGGCGACGGCGACCTGCGTCCACGTGCCCGGCTCTGCCGCCGGCCGCCGCGGCGAAACCAGCGTCGGGTGTGCCGAGTCTCGACCACAACTCGCCTTAGTAACCTTAGAGCTCTTTATTAGATCTGGATAATCTCTTCTAAAGTACGTAAGGTGGACGCGTGGATCCGCTGCGCAACCCCTACACCCCAAACGCCGGCGCCGAGCCCGAAGCCGTGGTGGGCCGCGACGATCAGCTGGCGTCGTTCGACTTACTGTTGGCCCGTTTGGAACGCGGTCGGACCGAGCAGTCGATGATCATCACAGGACTTCGCGGCGTCGGTAAGACAGTGCTTCTCGGCCAGTTCAGGACCAAGGCACTCGCCGCTCAATGGACGGTCGTCGAGCTCGAAGTCAGTAAGCACGATGAAACCGAGTTCCGCCTGGACCTGGCGACCCGCCTGCGCTCTGCGCTTCTCGATCTGTCGCCGAAAGTTCGGTGGACGGAGCGGTTCCACCACGCCGCAGCAGTGCTCAAGTCGTTCACTCTCAGCGCGTCTGCTGACGGTAACTGGGCGCTCGGTCTCGATGTCGATGCGGCCGAAGGATTCGCAGACCACCAGAACCTTGCCGCCGACCTCACTGACGTGTTCATCGCCCTCGGCGAGGCGGCCAAGGAGCACGGCCATGGGGTGGTCCTGCTCTTCGATGAAGTGCAGTTCCTCAGCCGCGCCCAGCTCGAGGCGCTCATCGAAGCCCTGCACAAGATGGTGCAGCGCAAACTTCCGGTGACGTTGGTAGGCGCAGGCCTCCCCCAGATCGCCGAGCTCGCCGGCGACGCGAAGTCCTACGCCGAACGTCTCTTCAAATTCCCGGCCATCAGCAACCTGAGTCCTGACGATGCTCGCCGAGCGCTGACAATGCCGGCGGACGACGAGGGCGTCACCTGGTCTGTCGAAGCACTCACCGAGGCGGTCAAGACCACGGGCGGCTACCCGTATTTCCTGCAAGAACTGGGCTACGTCACCTGGGCGATCGCGGAAGGCAACAGGGTCGAACTCAGCAATGTACGCGACGCTGCCGACGCATACGAAGCCAAACTGGACGGCTCGTTCTTTCGAGTCCGCCTGGACAGAGCCACTGCCCTGCAACGCGCCTACCTGCGGGCGATGGCCGAGCTCGGGCCTGATGCGCAGAAAGCAGCAGACGTTGCCGAACGAATGGGCAGGACGTCGGAGAATCTCGCACCTACACGAGCTGAGCTCATCAACATGGGCTTGCTCTATACACCGGAATTCGGATACGCGGCCTTCACTGTGCCCCACTTCGACAAGTTCATGATGCGCGCGGTCCCGGTTCTAGAGGTACCCGAGCTGAAGCGCCGTCGGCGAACACGCTAGCTGACGCTACGGAGGTACCTGCCGAAATGCGGGACGGTGAACGCGATGCGGCCGCGTTCCCCGGAGTAGATGAGGCCCTTCTTCAGCAGCGCGTCACGCGCGGGCGAGAGCGACTGAGGCTTGCGGCCGAGCACCCTGGCGACGGCAGAGGTCGGCACCGACTCGACGTCGTCCCGCTCGTCATCGGGTATGTCGCTCGCGGCGTCTGCCATGGCGCGCAGGTATTCGCGTTCACCGGGAGTGGCTCTCTCGTAACGGGATCCGAAGAATCCGACCGCGAGCTCGGTCTCGGCTGCGGGTGCCGCGACGGCGATGTCGGCCGCGCTGACCGGCGAGCCGGGTGCCACGTCCCACGCCACCTTGCCGTAGGCCTGGATGAAGTAGGGGTAGCCACCGGTGGCGGCATACATCGCTTCGAGCGCGGGTTCGTCGAACTCCGCGTCCTCTTCCTGCGCAGGGGACTGCAGCGCCTTGTCCGCGGCCTCGCGCGGGAGCCGGTCGATGCGGGCGTAGCGAAACAGCCTCTCGCTGTACGACTTTGACGCCGACAGCACGGCCGGCAGGTGCGGCAGACCCGCGCCCACGACGATGATCGGCAGCGACGCCTGGCTGATCTCGTGGCACGCGGCGCACAGCGCCGACACGTCCTCGGGGTCGAGGTCCTGCATCTCGTCGATGAAGATCGCGATGCCGCGGCCCATGTCGGCAGCCAATCCGCCTGCGTCGGAAAGCAATTCGACCAAGTCGATCTCGATGTCGCCGGAGTCGGCGCGGCCGGACACTGCCGGTGCGTCGATGCCCGGGTTCCACCGGTCGCGCAGCTTGGCGTTGGCGCCGGCGTCGCGCTGAGCGAAGGACTTGATGACACCGAGCACCTGGTCGACGTCCTCCTGCTGGGAGTGGCCGAGCTCGCGGACCGCCTGGTGCAGCGCCGACGAGAGTGGGCGGCGGAGGCGCTGCTCGGGGCGTGCCTCCAGCTTGCCGGTGCCCCACTTCGCGCGAACAGCGGCTGATCGCAACGCATTCAGCAGGACGGTCTTGCCGACACCGCGCAGGCCGGTGAGCACGACCGAGCGCTCCGGACGTCCGCGGGAGATGCGCTCCAGCACCACGTCGAAGGTGCGCAGCTCGTCGTCACGGCCGGCCAGCTCTGGCGGGCGTTGCCCGGCGCCGGGCGCGTAGGGGTTGCGTATCGGGTCCACTCGAGGACTTTATGGGGTTGTCTAGGTTTTGGGTGATACATCGTTAGCGTGTCGCATCGAGCAAGATCGAACGCTGCCGATCATCGCAACACCCGGTAGGTCACGTGGATGACCGTGCTTGCCGTGCGCGCGTAGACCTGCTCGAGCTTCAGCGGCGGGACGCCGTCGAAGAGGCGGGCGCCGCGACCGAGGGTGAAGGGGACGATGTGCAGTCGCAACTCATCGACCAGTCCCGCCGCCAGGTACTGGTTGATGGTGTCCGCACCGCCCTGGATCGAGATGTCGCCGTCCCCGGCTGCCTCGCGCGCCCGGGCGAGCGCCGCTTCAATTCCGTCGGTCACGAAGTGGTAGGTAGTGCCGCCTTCCATCGGCTGTGGGTCGCGCGGGTGGTGGGTGAGGACGAACACCGGGCCGTGGAACGGCGGGTCATCACCCCACCAACCCTTCCAATCCCGGTCCCAATCGCCGCGCACTGGACCAAGCATGTTCCTGCCCATGATGTGCACGCGTGCACCGGCCATCTGCTCGACCTCAGCCTGGTTCTCCGCCGCTTCGCCGAACATCCAGGCGTGCAGCTTGTCACCCCATCCGTCGCCGCCGTCCTCGCCGAACGGACGCTCCTCAGATTGGTCGATCCCGGCGGCATAGCCGTCGACGGTGATGGTGTGATTGACGATGACTTTGCTCATGATTCACCTCGCATCTCTAGGGGAGCGGGTCGATCGGCGAGGGCTCGCATCGCTTTCACGTTGCGGATGGTGATGGCGATCATCACGGCATACGCAAGGATCTGTATGACGGCCGAGGCTGCGACCGAGAAGTCCAGCGACGTCGTGTAGATGATGCCCAGCCGCAGCACCGACTCCAGCACCAGGCCGAAACCCCACAGCAGCGCCAGCCGGATGAATCCTGCTCGGAAATCGGCAGATTCGCGCCAGCCCTGGTCCAACTCGGCACGCGACCCCGGGTCCTTCGCGGCCAGCCGCTTGCCCACCGTCAGCGTCAATGGTCGCTTCAGCGCGGCACTGCCCAGGAAGATCAGGCCGGCGATCGCAGTGACGACGCAACCCTTCACCAGCAGCCACCGAGGGTCACCGGTGATCGCGGACAGCACCATCCCGAGCGCGAACAGCGTCATCATGAACGCCGAGAACGCGTCCACGTGCTTGTGGCGCCACGCTCCCCAGACCACCCGCAGTCCGGCGATGATCGTCGCGGCCATCAGCGACCAGAACGCGCTCTGACCAGCCGCGCGTGCGACGTAGTAGGCCACCAGTGGCAGCCCCACGTCCCACGCCAGCATCGCCACCAAGCCGCTGAGCTTGATGCGTTGCCCATACGCGCCGGCCGGGGTTTCCGTCATCGGGCCCACCCTACGAGCGACTGTTTCGATACGGCCCCCGCTTCGCTCCTCCGCCTACTCAACCCACTTGTGAGGGCAGAGCAGTCAGAGTGACGAGGGCTGCTGCGCCGTTGGTGGCGTCGACCGTTGTCGGCTCGGTGAGTGGCAGCAGGTCGAAGGTGCCGAGCTCGGCGCCACCGGTCACCGCGCCGTCCATGCAGAACACAAAGACCTGCGCACCGGTCGGCACGTCGACCGCCCGACTGTCGCCCACGATGGTCGCGACGTCCGCGGCATACACACCACGCTGGGTCATCACGTTGAAGTCGCGCGTCGGTCCGTCCGGCACGGTGCAGCTGACATCGATCCCGCCATCGAAGCTGTATGGCGAAAAGCGTTGCAACGGCTGCGCATCCGGGGCGTGCAGCACCATGCGACCGGAGGAACACAGCACGATGACCCGGTCCACACCGTCGAGCCGGGAGAACGGCCCGTCCTGCTGCACCTCGGCGACGCTCAGCCGCCATACGAAGTCGCCTGCCGCCGGGTGCCGAGCCAGTTCGTGCGTGACACCGCCACCGCCCAGCCACGGCATCGTCGTCGCGCCCGCGAAGCGGATCACCTGCCCGACCATCGCTGCTTCCTTCCCACGCACCTCTGCCCGAGTATGACGGCCACCGCGCCGGTCAGCAGCGCGCGGCCCGTAATCCGTCCGAGCGCCCGTCACGGCCGTCCGCAACCGGGCCGATGACTCCTGCCCAGCGCCGAGCCACGCCACGCCATACCTCTCGCAGCTCGGGCTCCGCGACGCGCACTTCGTCGGCGACGTCAGCGGGGGTGCGCCCCTCGGTCGCCAGGTGGTCGCGGGCATGATCGGCCCACGCGTTGACCGCTTCGGTGAGCACCTCCGGGTGGAACTGCAGCCCCCACGCGGTGTCTCCGATCCGGAACGCCTGATGCGGATAGGGCTCGGTGCCGACCAGCGGCACGGCGCCCGGCGGTAGCGCCAAGATCTCCTCCCAGTGCCATTCGACCGCCGGCGCGGCGTCGGGCAGGTCCCCGAAGAGCGGGTCGTCCGCCGCGCCCGGATGCTTCGTCAACCGGCGCAGCCCAACCTCGGGGCCGCGGGTCGCGTGTGTGACCTGACCGCCGGCGACGTCAGCGAGCATCTCGCCGCCGAGACACACCCCGAGTAGCGGTAGCCGCTCGCCGAGGGCCAGCCGAATGAGGTCACGGACTGCTGACAGCCACGGCGCCGCCTCGTCGTCGAAGGGGCTCTGGGTCCCGCCGAGCACAATGAAACCGTCGTAACCACTGAGCGATTCGGGCAGCCGGTCGTCGAGGTAGGGCCGAACGACGTGCAGCTCGAGCCCGGCCTCCACGAGACACTCACCGAGGTAGCCGGGGCCGGTGCCATCCTCGTGCTCGACCACCAGGATCCGCGCCATCAAAGCCTCCCCGCCTCTGTCACGCGATGCAGGAAGGCCTTGGTGCGCTCCTTCTGCGGGTCGCCGAATAGCTGCCCGGGCGCGCCCTGTTCGAGGATCGTTCCAGCGTCCAGGAAACACACGGTGCTCGCCACCTCACGAGCGAAGGACATCTCGTGGGTCGCCAACAGCATGGTCAGGCCGTCGTGGGCGAGGCCGCGCACGATGTCGAGCACTTCGGCGACCAGCTCCGGGTCGAGGGCTGAGGTGATCTCATCAAGCAGCAGCACGCGCGGATCCATCGCGAGCGCACGCACGATCGCCACCCGCTGCTGCTGGCCGCCGGACAGCTGGTCCGGATAGCTGGATGCCTTGTCGGCCAACCCGACTCGCTCGAGCAGTTGTGCGGCCCGGTCCTTCGCGTCACTGCTGGCGATCCCTCGGACCTTGCGCGGCGCGAGCGTGATGTTCTCCTGCACCGTCATGTGGGGGAAGAGGTTGAAGCTCTGGAAGACGATGCCCACGTCGCGGCGCAACTGGTCGACGTCGGTGCCCTCACCGGACACGAGATTGTCGCCCAACCAAATCTCACCGTCATCGATCTCTTCGAGGGAGTTGATGCATCGCAGCAGGGTGGACTTGCCGCTGCCGGAAGCGCCAATGAGACAGACGACTTCGTGCTGGTCGACGTCGAGACTGACGTTGCGCAACACCGGGGTCTCGCCATACGACTTGACCAGGTTCTTGATCTCAAGGAATGCCATGCGTTATCTGCTCCTTCTGCGTTGGTCGCGGGCGAGCAGCCGGTCGACGAACCGGGTCTGCGGGATCGTGACGAGAATGAACAGCCCCGCGACCACGGTCACCGATGACAGGTTGAAGTAATTGCTGGAGTAGATCTTCGCCTGGGTGAACGCGTCCACCGTGCCAATAACGGTGACCAGTGCGGTGTCCTTCTGCAGGCCGATGAAGTCGTTGAGCAAGGGAGGGATGACCCGCCGAACCGCCTGTGGGACAACGACATACCGCATGCTCCGCCCATGAGACAGGCCGAGGGACCGGGCGGCAGCGGGCTGGCTCCAGTGCACGCTCTCGATGCCGGCGCGATAGACCTCGGCGACATATGCGCCGTAGGTCAGGGCGAGCGCGAGGATCGCCGCACCCGTGGGGCTGAGCGACGACAGCACCGGGAAGTGCGCCAGTGGCAGGCCGAAGCCGACCAGGTAGATCACGATGATCGCCGGCACCGCCCGGAAGGCGTCGATGTATGCCGTAGCGAGTGCTGCGACGGACCGGCCCGCCTTGCCAGGAGCGAGTCGCGCGAGCGCGAGGACCAGACCCCACACGAGGACGATCAGCTCAGCAACGACGGCGATAAAGATGTTGCGGCCGAACGCTTTGGTGACCTCCAGCCAGCTGCGGGAAATCATCTTGGGCTGGAAGAACGTCTGCTGGACGGCATGGTCGTTCGCGAGCAGGAAGAGCACGAAGACGCACAGAATGGCTACGGTCAGGCACCGGCCAAGGCACACCCATGCCGAGCTGCGCATCCGAGCGCGATATTTGCGCAGCGTGGGGGCATCACCGTCGGTAGCAGCCTGGGTGGCCGAGGATCGGGACCGGAAAGCACTGCGGGCCGGCGAGAAGGGCAATAGGGCCCCGATCACACCGACGACGGCGACGGCGATCAGCACCCATCGCCACACGCCCGAGCGGGGAGCGGCGAGACACAGCTGAAAAGCCGTCCAGACGACCAGGCCAAGGACCAGCGCCGAACCCAGAGTTGCGATGCCGGTCAGCCGGTTCGCCGCTGCGAGAGGGTGACTCGGCGGTCGCTTGCGGTCGAGCGGCTGCTCGACGGCCGTCATGATGCCGGCCAGGCCGGCACGTTTGCGGGGTCTCCGCCGAATGCCGGGCCGAGGTAGGTCTTCGAGAGCTGGTTGAGGTAGCCATTCTTTTTACACCAGGCGATGATCTTGTTGACGGTGTCGACGTTCTTCGAGCCTTTGGGAAACATGATTCCGTAGGACTGGCCGGAGTTGTACTTGCCGATCACGGAGACCGCGCCGCCGGACTTCTTGGCCTGGCCGAGTTCGATTGCGACGTCCTGGATGTAGGCGTCCACCTGCCCGGCCGCGACCGCGGCAAGCGCCTCGGTGTCGCCGGGGAAGACCTTGACGGAGCCGGATGGTTTGAGGCTGCCGGCGACCCACTGCTGCGCGGCGGTGCCCTCCTTGACACCGATGGTCATCTTGGAGAGGTTGCCCGCGGCAACCTTGGAGCCCTTCTTGGTGAGAACACCGAGGTAGGAGTCGTAATAGGGGTCGGAAAAGGTGACGACCCTGGCGCGCTGCGGCGTGATGGAGATCTCGTCGAGCGAAAGGTCGTAGCCGGTCAACGTGCCCGAGACGAGCTTGTCGAATGAGACGTTGTTCAGGCTGAGCTGCTTGAGACCGCCGAGATAGGCAATCTCGGAGGCTAGACAGTATTCGTAGCCGCTCTTGATGGAGCCGATGGTGTCGCCGTTCCACCAGCCGGCAGAGGGCAGGTCGGCCTTGATCGTGAGGGTGCCGTCCTTTATCGGTTTGAGGGGGAAGCTGCCGGCCTTGCCTGTGACCTTGCACGACCCCCACGAGTCGCCGCCACCGGCGGACTTCGACCCTCCGGAGGCGCTGCAGCCGGCCGTCGCAACCAGGATCGCGCTGACGGCGAGTGCGCCGGCGATGCGTGTGTGTCTCATCATGACCTCCATGTCCTTCGACAACCTAAAACGGTTTAGGTCGATGACGATAGGGTGACAGTGCGGCCGGGCGCCGTCAACCATTTCTCAGGAATCGCTCTCACGGAGGACTCAGTGGCCGCATCGCACAGACGAGTGGGGATCCGCGACGTAGCCAAGGCCGCGGGCGTCAGCATCACTGCGGTCTCATGGACTCTGAACGGCAAGGGCGAGGTCGCGGAGAGTACTCGTCAGCACATCCGCGAGGTGGCCGAATCCCTTGGTTACCAACCGAATGAGGCGGCTCGCTCGCTGCAGTCCGGGCGTAGTCGGATCCTCGGTGTCGCCATTGCGCACCGCGACTCGCGATCGTGGGAGCAGACCTACCTGCCCTATTACCGATCGGTCGTCGCGGGCGCGGCGCTTGAGGCCATCGGGTTCGGACACGCCGTCGCGGCCATCCCGTTCGAGGCCGACGGTCGGATGCGGTTCACCGTCCCGATCGACGGGATGGTGGTCGTCGACCCGGTGCGCGACGACCCGATCCTGGCCGAGTGCCGCCGCCAGGGCATCACCGTGGTGACCGACGGCCGCCCGATCGACGACGTGCATGACGATGAACCTGTCGTGCAGAGCGACACCGAGCGGGGTCTCGCGGAGCTCTTCGCAAGGGTGGACGAGCACGGGGTGCAGCGACCCACGCTGCTGATCGGGCCGGAGCCCGACTCCTACACGCTCGACAGCACGCGCTACTACCGCAACTGGTGTCGCAGGGCGGGGCATCCCACACGTGTCGTTCGGCTGAGGCCAGGGCAGGATCCGGTCGAGGCAGCGGGGAGCCTCCTGGACGAGAAGGGTCCACCGGACGCCATACACGGTCTGAACGAGACCTACGGCAACGCGGTGCTCGAGGCAGCTGGGCGGCGCGGGCTATCGGTGCCGGAGGACCTGACGGTGACGATGATGGGTGACGCCACCTCCGTCGCGCCAGGCAATGGGGCGATCTACCTGGTGCTGGACCCCGTGGCCGTGGGCGCGGCGGCCACCCGGTTGCTCGTGAGTGTGTTGGATGATCAGGCAGTCGACGATGTGCAGTTGCCGTGCCGCATCGTGGAGTCGCCGCGGTGGGCGTAGCTCATCACGATCGGGGTTTATCAGCACGTCTTGACCATGCACTAGACAGCGGAATACGCCCGTATGGCGACACTGCCTGCGCTATTCCGCGATGCCAGACGACGATAGATGGCATGACAATGGGCAACGGGTCGGCTGCCACCCCGAACGCTGCGCACAGCAGGCCCGGCTCGGCGACCCATCGGCACGCATTCTGGCTGGTAGCAACGGCATTCGCCGCAACGATGGCGTTCACCACGGTCCCGACGCCGCTCTATTCGCTCTACCAGGCCCGGGACGGCTTCCCGACGCTGATGATCACGGTAATCTTCGCTGCATACGGCTTCGGCGTCATGGGTGGGCTCTACTTCGGCGGGCACGTGTCGGACTATCTGGGCCGGCGTCGAATCTTCCTGGCGGCCGTCGCCACCGAGTTGGTGTCGTGTCTGATGTTCGTCTTCCTCAAGGACGTCACCAGCTTGCTCATCGCGCGCTTCATCTGCGGCGCGGGCATCGGCGCGCTGACCTCGACCGCCACCGCACACCTCGCCGAGCTGCGGGGGATCGGATCGCCTGAGGAGGACAGCCGACGCGCCAGCCTCGTCGCCAGCGCGGTCAACCCCGGCGGCCTCGCCCTCGGCCCGCTCATCGGCGGCATCCTCAGCCAGTGGTTGCCGAACCCGCTGACGCTGCCGTTCCTGGCGTTCTTCGTCACGCTCGTCCTGGTGGGTGCCATCGCGTTCGTCGTCCCGGAGACGGTCGACGTGCCCGCCCAGCGGCCGTCATACCAACCACAGCGCGTGAGCGTATCGCCAGAGGTACGAAGCGAATTCATCGCTTCCGGGCTCGCCGCTGCCGGGTCGTTCGCGGTGCTCGGCTTCTTCACCTCGCTGACCGGCAGCGTGCTGGGCGAGGTGATGCACCAGCACTCACGACTGCTGACCGGCTCGGTCGTCTTCGGTGCCATGGGCGCCTCGTCGGTCTCCCAAGTGGCGTTCCACGCGCTGCGACCCCGACTCAAGCTGCAGGCCGGCATCGGGCTCATCGTGGTCGGGCTGGTCATCGTCTCCATCGGCACGCTGATCGGTTCGCTGGCGCTCTTTTCGATCGGCGGTGTCGTCGCCGGCGCCGGCATCGGGTTGATCTTCGCGTCCTCGATCGCTGCAGCCAACCGGATGGCGGATCCGGCTCGTCGCGGCGAGACGGTCGCGGGGATGTTCCTTGCGGCATACACCGGGATCACCGTGCCCGTCATCGCCTGTGGGGTGCTCCTGACCTGGGTGCCCACCGCCACGCTGGTCGTCAGCTTCGCGGCACTGATCATCGTGGTTTCCACCGCATCGACGTGGCAGATGCTCAAATACACTCGCTGACACGCCGGTTCACCCGTTGTGGCGTCCGTTCAACCCGGGCGCCAACGCGCAGCGCCAGGGCGAGCGAGTTGCCTTTCGCCAGAGCGAAATCGGCCCGTTGACCGCCACCGACCACGAGAAGTTCGTCCCGCAGTATGACGCGCTGCGCGAAGATCTCCATTCGGCGCTCGGCGTCATCGCGCTCACCATCGCGCACGTCGGATCCACCGCTGTCCCAGGACTGCTCGCCAAACCAGTCATCGACATCGACCTGACAGTCCCGGACGTCGATGCCGAGCGGACCTACCTGCCAGCGCTGGAATCGATCGGCTGGCGACTGATCTTCCGGGACGATTTCGGCGGTGACGCCCACCGGCAACTCACGTATGCCGACCCCAATGCAAACCTGCACGTTTGGTCACCCGGTGCGATCGAACCGCAGCGGCATCTGCTTTTCAAACGGTGGCTGATCGGCCATCCTGCGGCACGAGAGCGCTACGCCGCCGCGAAGCGGTCCGCTCTGTCGGGTGTGACGACATACAACGATGCCAAGGCCGGTGTCGTCTACGACCTCTACGAAGAGGCCTTCGCTGCGGACCTTGACCACCCGCACGATCCACGGCCTCGGCCTTCTTCTCCCGAGTGACGGCTCTCTCAGCGAGTGACGGTGAGATCCCGGATCGGACCGCCACTCGGCGAAGAAGCCGTCATTCGGCTGGGGTGGATCGTCGGTCAGTCAGTCAGCGCAGGCGCACAACTTCGAAGCGGCCTTGCGGGTGGGCGATCGCGTCCTGCGACTGCACCAGCTGGATCTCGCGGGTGCCTGCCTGGTGAGTGCGTTCCATGATCGAGAAGACCGAATCCGCAGTGTCGGCAAGCGCTTTCGCGGGGTCTTCGGTCAGCCAACGCGCCAGGAAGATCGCGGCGGTGGCGTCGCCGGCACCGGAGACATACATCGGTAGCAGCGGCGTCGTCACCAGCCACGCGCCGTCGTCGGTGGCGACCGCGAGTTGCACTGAGTCTGCTGGGGTTTCGTCGGTTTGCACGGACGTGACCAGCACCGTGCGCGGGCCGCGGTCGCGGAGCGCGTCCACAGCCGACAGCAGGCCGTCGACCGTGTGCACCTCGGAGCCGGTCAGATAATCCAGCTCGAACTGGTTGGGCGTGACGATGTCCGCTGCGGGAATCACCTTGTCCCGCATGAACTCCGGTATGCCGGGCCGCACGAAGAACCCGCGCTCCACGTCCCCCATCACCGGGTCGGCGCAGTAGATCGCCTTCGGGTTCGCCGCCTTGACCCGCGCAACCGCGTCGAGGATCACCGCCCCGACCTGTTCGCCGCCCTGATACCCCGACAGCACGGCGTCACACTCGCCGAGCACACCGCGCTCCTCGATGCCGGTGATCACGTCGGCAACCGTCTCCGGCTCGAAGACCGGCCCGCGCCACTCGCCATACCCGGTGTGGTTGGAGAAGTGCACCGTGTAGACCGGCCACACCTCAAAACCGAGGCGCTGCAACGGAAAGACCGCAGAGCTGTTGCCCGCGTGACCGTAGGCCACCGAGGACTGGATCGACAGGATGTTCACCGCGGCAGTGTAAAGGCGGCCGGACCTACATCACCTGGCCGTCGGCCCCCGAGTCGGCGACAACCGGCTTGCCGGCGAACGCCCACTGCTTCATGCCGCCCTCGACGTTGGCCACATCGAAACCCTGCTGGTTGAGCCAGGCGACCGCGCGCCCCGACCGGTTGCCGGAACGGCAGATGATCGGCAGCGGGTCACGCTCGTCGGCCTCGGGCAACTCACCGAGGCGCTCCGGCAGCTCACCCAGCGGAATGTGTATGGCGCCCGGCGCGTGACCGGCGTCCCATTCGTTCTGTTCGCGCACGTCGATCACGACGGCGTCGTCCGCCAATTGCTCGGGCGTCGTGGAATCAGTCATGTCTCCATCCTGTCAGGCCGCCCTATCCATGACCGAGAGGAGTAGCACCTGACCGAGGGGAGTACGAAAACACTGCAAATCCATACTCCTGTCGATCGTTCGGTACTCCTCTCGGTCATTTGAGCAGGCGCGACATCCGGCGGTCGGCCAGCGGCTTCCCGCCGGTCTGGCAGGTCGCGCAATATTGCATCGACCGATCCGCGAACGACACCTCACGGACCACGTCACCGCACACCGGACACTTCTCGCCGGCGCGCCCGTGCACCCGCATGCCGGCGCGCTTGGCGTCCTTGAGGTCCTTGGCCGGCTTGCCCGACGCCGCCGCGATCGCCTCGGCGAGTATGTCGCGCAGCGCGTCATACAGCCGATCGACCGCCTGGCCGTCCAGCTTCCCGGCCGTCGCGTATGGCGAGAGCTTCGCGGCATGCAGCACCTCGTCGGAGTAGGCGTTGCCCACACCCGCCAGCACCGACTGGTCACGCAGTAGCCCTTTGATCTGACTGCGCGATCCGGCGAGCAACCCCGCGAAGTCGGCCCGCGACAAAGACAGCGGATCCGGTCCCAGCGACGCGATGCCCGGCACCTCCGAAGGATCCCGCACGACATACGCAGCCAGCCGCTTCTGGGTGCCGGCCTCGGTGAGGTCGAAGCCGGAGTCATCGGCGAACCGCATCCGCAGTGCGATCGGCGACTTGCCCGGGCGCACGACCGTCTGCGGCAGCGCGTCGGACCAGCGCAGCCAGCCGGCACGGGACAGATGGAAGACCAGATGGATGCCGTCGACGTCGATGTCGACCCACTTGCCGTGCCGAGCGACACCGGTGACCGTGAGCCCGCCGAGCGAATCCACCGGCGGGTCATAGGTTTTCAGCGCCGAGAAGGACCCGAGGTCGACTCGCGCGACCGGCAGGCCAACGACTCGGGACGCCAGGAAATCGACCAGGCCCTGCACTTCGGGTAGCTCAGGCATCAGCATCACTCCGCTTGTCCGAGACGGCCTTGTCAGAGACGGCACTGTCGGCGAGCGCCTTGCGCACCAGCCGGTGCAGCGTGAAGCCGTCCGGTCCCTCACAGACCAACATTCGCGCCAGGCGGCCGCGCAGCTCGTCGCGCACCAGCGGGTGGCCGTGCGACAGCAGCTGCTGGGTCGCGGTGAGCTGTCGGATCGCGATGGCCGCCACGTTGTCGGGGTGCTCGACGGCGAAGTCTTCGTAGATCACCGGGTCGTGCTGGCCGTCGTCGCCGACGAGCAGCCACTCGATGTGCGGGAATTCGGCGGCCAGCCGCCGCAACGACGCCCGCTTGTGCGCTTGCCCGCTGCGGAAGATGCTGTCGTTGGTCGGGCCCCAGTCGGTGAGCAGGGCCGGGCCGGACGGAAACCCGTGCCGGCGCAGGAAGCGCGTCAGGATCGGCTGGGTGTTCCAGGCGCCGGTCGACAGATAGAAGATCGGCGCTCCGGGCTGGTCCGCCAACAGCGAGCGGTACATGGCCGGCATCCCCGGCACGACTTTGCGGGCGGTCTCCTCGAGGACGAAGCTGTTCCAGGCGGCGATCATCGGCCGCGGCAGCGTTGTCACCAGGCAGGTGTCGTCGACGTCGCTGATGATGCCGAACCGGGTGTCCGGGGAGATGACCTGGATCGGCACTTCGACGTCCAGGTCGTCGACGGTGATGGTCGCGGTGCGCCAGCCGGGCTCCAGCCCGTGGTCGCGCAGCTCTACGTCGAGGTAGCCGCCACGGTCGGTGGTGGCGACGGCCGTCGCATCGCCGCAGCGCAGTCGCACGTCGACCTCGGCGAGCGGCGCGGTGAAGAAGACCTTGAAACCGCGGCGGGTGGGCGCGTCCTCGGCGGTCGGCGCGGTCGTGGGCTGGCCGTCGCGGGCCAGCACGACGCGGGCCAGCAACCGGGCGAAACCGGTGCCGGCATACCCGGTGTAGGGCAGGACCTGCAGCTTCCAGCCACGTTTGCGCAGCCGCCTGGCCACGACGGCGTTGACGGCGTCCTCGGCACGCGCTGCGGGGTGGACCCTAGACATACGGCTCAGATTACGGCCCGCGGGTGACTACTGGTCATCGTCCCTGGGGTGAACCACGCGCAGGATGATCTCCGTCGCGCTGCGCAGCGCGTCCCGCTCCTGGTCGCTCAGTCTGGCCAGCTCCGGCGCGAGTGCATGGGCGCGGGCGGCCCGCAGCAGTTGCAGCTGGTTGCGACCTTCCTCGGTGAGAGATATGAGCGCGACCCGCGCGTCGTGCGCGTCGGTCGAACGCGTCGCCCAGCCGGCCGCTTCGAGGCGCTGGACCTGTGTGGTCATCGTCGGCTGGCTGCAATGGTCGGCGTGCGCGAGTTCACCGATGCGGGTGGCCCCCAACTCGTCGATCAGCGACAGCAGCCGGCCCTGCGCCGGCGGGATCCGCAACTCGGCGTGCCGGGTCGCCCACCTGTTGAGTCGAGCGACGGCACTCAGCAGTCTGGCGCCTTCGAGATCGACAGTTCCGGGTTTCATGGCCGAATGTTACATAGTAATACTATGCGTTGTCAACTCGTCGGCTCACGCAGTTCGCGCTTGAGGATCTTGCCGGTCGCACCCTTGGGCAACGCGTCGATGAACGTGATCGTCCGCGGATATTTGTATGCCGCCACCCGCTCCTTCACGTAACCGGTCAACGTCTCGGCATCCAGATTCGATCCCGGCGAGCGCACGACGTATGCCGCGACGTCCTCGCCGTAGTGCGGGTGCGGCACGCCGATGACCGCGGCCTCCACGACGTCCGGGTGCTCGTAGAGGACTTCCTCCACCTCGCGCGGATAGACGTTGTAGCCACCGCGGATGATCATGTCCTTGGATCGATCGACGATGAAGAAGTAGCCGTCCTCGTCCATCTTGGCCAGGTCGCCGGAGTAGAACCAGCCGTCACGCACCGCCTCGGCCGTGGCGTCCGGCCGGCCCCAGTAGCCCTTCATGATCAGGTCGCCCTTGATGGCGATCTCACCGATCTCACCCGCGGGGGTGTCGCTGCCGTCGGACTGAGCCAGGCGCATCTCGACGCCCGCCAACGGCACCCCGATCGAACCGACCTTGCGCGGCTTGTCCGGCAGGTTGAACGACGCGACCGGGGAGGTCTCGGACAGGCCGTAGCCCTCCAGGATCTTGGCGCCGAAACGCTCCTCGAACTTGCGCATGACCTCTCCCGGCAGCGCCGCCCCACCCGAGCAGCAGGTCCGCAACGAGGAAACGTCGACGTCCTGGTCCCCGACTGCGGTCAGCATTGCGTTGTACATCGTCGGCACACCCTGGAAGACCGTCGCCCGGTCGCGCTGCATGATCTCCAGCACCTTGCCCGGCTCGAAGCGCGGGATCAGGGTCATCGTGGCGCCGCTGCGGACTGCTGCATTGAGACCGCAAGTCAGCCCGAAGACGTGGAAGAGCGGCAGGCAGCCCATGATCACGTCGCCCGGGCCGACGTGCACCAACTGGTCGACCACCATCTCGCAGTTGTCGTCCAGGTTGTGGTGGGTCAGCTCAGCGCCCTTCGGCCGGCCGGTGGTGCCGGAGGTGTAGAGGATGACGGCGGTGTCGTCGTCGGCGCGCTCCACCGGCGTCGGCAGCGGGTCCGCGTCCCCGAGCAGACCTGCTTGGTCTGCAGGGTCGACCAGCTCGAAATCGGTGCCAGCGTCCTGGGCGCCCTGCGGTCCGTCTCCCGGCATACCGAACATCACCGAAGCGCCGGAATCGCTGAGGTAGTAAGAGATTTCGCGCGGTTTGAAGAGCGGGTTCATCGGCACGACCGTCGCGCCGGCCCACAGCGCGCCGTAGAAGATCACCGGGAAGGTCGGCAGGTTGGGCTGCGACAACGCGACCCGATCCCCAGGCTGTATGCCGCGCGCCACCAACTTGCCGGCGAACTTCGCTGCGGCATCACGCAGTTGGGCGTAGGACAGCGTGAAGTCGTCGAGCTTGATCGCCACCACGTCCGGGTGTTGCTCCGCTGTACGGGCGAGGTTCGCGGCGAGGTTCGTCATGCCGACAACTGTAGAACGCCGACGTGGCGTGTTTCACAAATTGTGCAGACTGGCGGACACGCTGCCGCTGCCCTTCTCGAGCAGTTGCTCGGCCGCAGCTGCGTCGACACCGGCAAGCAGCATCACGACCGCGACCTTGGTCCGCCCACCGGCCGCAGTGAGAGCGTCGGCAGCGGTCTGCTCGTCCGACTCCGTTGCGGCTGCGACGATCCGGCGAGCGCGGTCGACCAGCTTGTCGTTGGTCGGGCGCATGTCGACCATGAAGTTGCCGTAGGTCTTGCCGATCCGCACCATCGCCCCGGTCGACAGCATGTTGCAGACCATCTTCTGCGCGGTGCCGGCCTTCAGCCGGGTGGACCCGGTCAGCACCTCGGGGCCGGTCGCGACCTCGATTGCCACCCGCGCCTCGGCGCCGATCAGCGAATTCTTGTTGCAGGCGAGCGCGACAGTCTGTGCGCCCCGCTCCCGTGCCCGGCGCAGGCCGGCGATGACGTATGGCGTACGCCCGCTCGCGGCGATGCCGACCACCGTGTCGTCGGGTCCGACGGCCAGTCCGTCGACGTCGGCAGCTGCGGTGGCCAGGTCGTCCTCCGCGCCCTCCACTGCTTCGACGAACGCACCTTGGCCGCCGGCCAGCAGCGCGGTCACCTGGTCCGGGTCGGTGTCGAAGGTCGGTGGGCACTCGACCGCATCGAGCAGGCCGAGCCGTCCGCTCGTGCCGGCGCCGACGTAGATCAGCCGGCCACCGGAACGCAGTGACCCGGCGATCAGATCCACCGCCTCGGTGATCTCCGGCAGCGCAGCGCGCACCGCGACGGCCACGGTCTGGTCCTCGTCGTTCATCAGCTCCAGCAGTTGCCGGGTGTCCATCGCATCGAGGTCGGCACTGCGGGGATTGCGCGCTTCGGTGGTCAACTCACCGAGATTCATTTACTTGTCTTTCCGCCGGCCGCCGCCTTGCGCCGCCGTTTCATCGGCTTCGGATCGCGGACTGCTTCGTGCGTGCGCCGGAGCGCCTCGGTGGTGGCTTCCAAGGAGGTCCGTGCGACTCCGACGAAGAGGAAGTCGACCACCGCCAGCTGGGCGGTCCGGCTGGCCAGCGCACCAGAGCGGAAGGCGGTCTCGCGAGCCGCCGTGGTCAGCACGATGTCGGCATACTCGACGATCGGGGCACCGGAGAAGTTGGTGATGGCGATCGTGGTCGCGCCGGCCTTCTTGGCCGCGGCGAGCGCCTCGACGACATCCTGGGTGCTGCCGGAGTGCGAGACGCCGATGGCAACGTCGGAGGAGCCGAGCAACACGGCCGAGGTCATCGCGGCGTGAAACTCGGTCCAGGCAAAGGCGATTCGGCCGGCTCGGATCAGTTTGTACTGCAGGTCGGTGGCGACCAGGCCGCTCGCGCCGACGCCGAAGATCTCCACCCGGGGCGCCGCGGCAACAGCCGCGACGGCCGCATCGAGCGCCGCCAGGTCGAGGTGCTCGGCAGTCTCCTGCAACGCCCGCACCTCGTGGTGCACGATCGCTGCGACGATGTCCTCGGTGGTCTGTGCTTCGTTCAGGTCTGCCGGCGGCTGGCGCGTCGGGCCGCCAAGTGCCGACTCACGGGCGGCAGCTCCGGCCAACGCGAGTCGCAGCTGGGGATAGCCGCCGAAACCGACGCTGTGGCTGAAGCGCGCCACGGTCGCGACAGAGGTCTCCGCACGCTCGGCCAGCTCGGTGATCGACAGGTGCGCGGCGCCCGCTGGATCGCGCAACACGACCTCGGCGACGCGGTGTTCGGCCGGCTGCAGTTGCGGCAGCGAGGATCGCATGCGGACAAGCACGTCGCGCGTGGGATCGCCCGTTGAGTCACCTGGTTCCTTCGTCATGACGTCCCTTTCCGACCTTCGGCGCGGGGCGTCGCAAGGTGTTCGTTCAGCGGTCGGTCGTTCCCCCGAACCACCTGATCTTGTGCCCGGTCACTGTAACCATCGTATGAAAATAAGGTGCCAGGAGTGTCTCTCCACCTGGAAAAGATTGACATATCCTGACCAGGGCCATGCCGTGACTCATAGTGCACGTTTGCGCACGATTCCGGCGCACAACGCCAGAACTTGCAGAGTGTCTGCCCGTTAGCTGGGAACAACCTGAGGAAACCCGGAGGCCCCGTGATCGTCGTCGGCTGCATCTCGGGCACCTCGGTCGACGGCATCGATGTCGCCGTGGCCGACCTCGGCGGCGCCGACAGCGGGCAGCTGACGCTGCGGCCGCTCGGTGCCCGCACGTACCCCTGGTCGCCCTCGACCCGGGCCGGTCTACTCGCGCTGCTGCCGCCCGCGCCGACGACCGCCGAAGCCGTATGCCGACTCGACATACTCGCCGGCGAAGAGATCGCCGCCGCGCTGCAGTCGGCGATCGATGAATTCGCAAGCGGGTCCGCCGATCTCGTGGTCAGCCACGGCCAGACCATCTTTCACTGGGTCGAGGGCGGGGTTGCGTATGGCGGGCTGCAGCTTGGCCAGCCCGCGGCGATCGTCGAGCGGACGGGGCTGCCGGTGGTCAGCGATGTTCGTAGCCGTGACATCGCCGCCGGTGGCCAGGGCGCACCACTCGCCGGGACCATGGATCTGCTGCTGTTGCGCGCTGCGGGTCGAGTGGGGCGAGGGACGAGCCCGTATCGAGACCAGGCCCCGCGCGCCCTGCTCAACCTGGGCGGCATCGCCAACGTCACCGTCACATCGCCGCACGGAACCGCCGCGTTCGACACCGGCCCGGCCAACTGCCTCATCGACGCAGCCGTCTCGAGCGCCACCTCCGGCGTCCAGGCGTATGACGCAGACGGTCGTCTCGCTGCTGCCGGCCGGGTCGATCAGGCCCTGCTGGAGCGCTTGCTGGCCGAGCCATATTTCGCGCTGCCAGCGCCGAAATCGACTGGGCGAGAGCTCTTTCGGGCGGACTACCTTGCGTCATACGAGCACGGGCTGGGGATCGCCGACCTCGTCGCGACGCTGACCGAGCTGACGGCGGTGACGGTCGCGGACGCGCTGGCGCCATACAACGTGGTGGAGATCTACGCCTCCGGTGGCGGCGTGCGGAATCCAGTGCTGATGGACCGGCTGGCCGCGCACCTGACTCCCGCGCGGCTCACGACCAGTGACGAGCTCGGGCTGCCGGTCGACGACAAGGAGGGCTACCTGATGGCGCTGATCGGCTACCTGACCTGGCACGGCATACCCGGGGTGTTGCCGGATGGCGGCGGGCGGTCCCTGACCGGGGCGCGGACGCCGAGGGTGCTCGGCCGAATCAGCCCGGGCGACAGGCCGTTACGGCTCCCGGAGCCTGGAGTGACACCGCGCAGCCTGCGCGTAGTGGACTGATCGAGTGACACCACAGCTGCTCGGCGGCGCACGACGGTGGGGTGTGCGCGCCAGCCTGCTGCTGGTCAACCTCTGCCATCGCTATGTCGACGAAACCGACTACGAATACTCCGAGTTCGCGATTTACGACCTCGGGCAGGCCGTCGCCCACCTCACCATCCACGCCGAATCGATGGGCCTGTCGGTGCGGCAGTTCCGCAGCTCCGACCGGGACGCCGTCACGAGCGAGTTGACCGTCGCTCCGGGGTGGGAGGTCGCGACCATGGCCGCGATCGGTGTGCCGCCGGAGGCCCTGCGCCATACGCCGCTCAACTTCCGAACGGCCGTACCCTGCCGCGGGAACGACGGTCGCTGACGGAGATTCGCGCCGAAGATCCGTGAACTCACGGATCCGCCACAGCCCCAGCCATATGACGCTTGGGTGGTGCGCATCGAGATCTGGGTCGACGGCACCGACCCGCCGACCGGGCGCGTCGGGGACCACGGCGAGCCCGTGCCGTTCTGCGGCTGGATCGACCTGCTAGCCGTCCTGTCGGACATCCTCGACACGGCGCGCGACGAAGACGGCGACCTCGGTGCGAGAGCGCAGTCCGAGCTTGGCGAGGACGTTTGAAACATGACTCTCCACCGTCCGGCGCGACACGAACAGGCTCTCGGCGATCTCCGGGTTGGTCTCACCGATGGCCAGGTGCCGCGCAATGCGCTCTTCGGTCCGGGTCAGCGACTCCCAACCGATCCGTGGCCGGTCCCTCGGTGGGCTCGCCACACGCACACCGGCTTGCCGAAATGCCGAGCGTGCGCGGGTCACGTCATGGTCAGCACCGACCTCGGCATAGACACGCAGCGCGGTTTCTGCCAGTCGCCGCGCCTGCTGGCCGTGCGTCTGCCGCGCGATGGCGGCGAGTTCGGCGATCCGGGCGTGATCGAGGTGCCGCACGGTCGTCCCCATCAGGGTTGCGGCGTCCGCGAGCGACTCCGGGTCATCCATTGCCACACCCCGGACCGCGAGCGCCGTCGCTCGCAGATGCGTCACCGGGGCGTTGTGGTCGGCGAGAGCGGTGAGCACGTCGACGACCTCGTGTGCGCGATCCCGCGCGGTCGCGGGGTCGCCGATGCTCGAGACCACGACGGCTCGCGCCAGGTCGACGAGGTCGAGTCCGAGCTCCGCGCTGTCCATCAGCATCTCGGTGGCGCGGAACTCCTCCCAGCCCGCCCACAACACCTCGAACGTCCCGACGAGATCACCGCGCGCCCGCTCCAACTGGCTGCGCCCGCGCCAGCTCCACGCGCGGCCGCGCCCGGCCCACGAGGCGCGGTCGGGGACCGGGTCCAGCCCCGCAGCCCACTCATGCGCGGCCTCCGGCCCGCGCTGGTGATCCAGCACATGCGCCCACAGCCCACGGACGGGCAGGTCGAGCCGCACGTCCATCGACCCCACGAGCGAGCGGTGCGCGTCGAGTTCGGCGGCGATGTCAGCAAGGTTTCCGCTGTGGCTGAGCGCATGGGCGCCGAGCGCGTGCGCCGCGAGGACGCCGGTGCGGTAGTCGAAAGCGGCAGAGATCTGCAGCCCTCGGTGCAGCTGCGTGATGACGTCATCGGTGCGATCGACGTCGGCGAGCGCCACCGCGAGCTGGGCGTGTGGGAAGGGCTCGATGCCGGTCATCGACGGGTGATGGTCGACCTTCGCGACCGCTTCGGACAGCAGCCGGACCGCTTCCTCCAGGTCACCTCGGCAGTTGGCCATCAGCCCCTGGAGGGTGAGCGCATAGATCTCTGCGCCGCGACTACCCACCTCCGCTCCGAACGCAGCCGCTTCCGCGGCCACCCGCCGCGCACCGGCGAGGTCACCGAGCAAAAGGCGCGGCCAGCAGGCGAAAGAGAGCTGCTCGGCACGAGCGGCCGGCTCGAGCACCTGCGACACGGCGTATCCGTCGGCGGCGTCACGGGCCTCGACATGCCGGTGCCGGAGCATCAGCGTGTGCGTCCGGATCGTCGCGAGCTTCGTGAGGGTCGCCGGCGGCACGTCACGTTCCAAGGTGCGCTCAGCGATCTCCCCCGCCTCGACGATCCGTCCGTCGCGCAGCGCCGCGAAAGCCAACCCGGCGCTGGCTGCGGCGTGCTGCGGATCCTCTTCTGCCGTAACGGATTCGACGAGGCGCCACAGCTGGGTAGCGGTGTCCGGGGCGGCCTGCGCGGTCCGCTCGGCGAGCCGCAGCAACCACGGCGCGTCGTGTGCGGCGGCTGGCGCGCGCAGCAGGTGTTCGGCCACCGTCGCCGGCGCCACCTGCTGCGCATCCAGGCGGATGGCGATCTCCCGGTGCAACTCGGCGCGCACGACGCCCGGCAGGTCGTTCAGCAGCACCTCCTGGATCAGCGCGTGCCGGAAGCGGAGCAGCTCGTGCGTGGTCTCCTCGAGGATCCCGGCGGCGAGGGCTTCGCGCAGCATCGGGAGGAGCGAACTCATCGGCTGGTCCGCGACGATCCGCAACTGCGCCATCGGAAAACTGGTGCCGAGCAGCGCTGCGGAGGCGAGCAGCTCCCGGGTCGGCGCACCGAGGTGGCTCAGGTAGCGCATGATCACCATCGAGAGGGACGGCGACGGCCCCGCGGGTGCGTCCAGCAGTGCGTCGCCGTGCGGTCCGATGGTGACCGCGCCGTCTCGCAGCAGTGCACGGACCATCTCGGTGAGGAAGAGCGGGTTGCCACCCGCCGCCGCCAACCGCTGCGCCAAGACGCCCTCGACGCGGCCGCCGGTCAATTGCTCGGTGATCGCCAGGCAGGTGACGTCGGGCAGCGGCCTGAGCGTCATCGTCTCCAGGAGCCCGCGCTCACTGAGCACGCTCAGCAGGTGGTCGAGTGCCGGCGGGGTCTCGTGCTGCGCCTGCGTCCGCAGGGACACGATGATCAGCAGCGGGATCTGCTCGAGAGTCCGGCTCAACCTGGCCAGCAGGCCGAGCGAGGCCAGGTCCGCCCATTGCAGGTCCTCCAGCACGAGCACCGTGGGCGCCGCGGCCAAACGGTCGATCACCGAATGCAGGCGCTCGCCGACGGCGTACTCCGCCGGGCCGGCCAACGCCCGCCGGTCCTCGTCCGTGAGCACCGGCGCCAGGGCGTCGAGCAACAACTGGTGGGTATGACGCCTGGCCATGGCGTCGGCCGATGCCCGCAGCACGGAAGTCGACCGGGGCACCCGGTCCAGAGCGGCGTTGATGAGGAGGTCTTCCCGATGCCGGCCTCGCCGAGCACCGCGATGAATCGGCCGGTCGACGACGTGCCACCGAGCGCGGAGAGCAACGACGCGAGTTCCTGCTCGCGACCCAGGAAGAGATGTCGTGGCGGATCAGGCGGGGCCGTCTGGCGGGTCGCTCCCAGCATGCTGACGACACCACCTCTCAGCTCGCTGCAATCTACGAAGTTTAGTGAGGGGTGACTACCCGTGTCCCACGAATCCGACCGGTACGCAACGGCGCTGCGGCCGTTCGTGCCCCGGCTGGCGTCCGAATGGCTCACCGATCGCCCTGACCTGCGGCATCGCCTGCTGGACGGCACGATGGTCTTCGCCGACATCTCCGGCTTCACGTCGCTGACCGAGCGGCTCGCTCGCCGGGGCAAGGTCGGCGCCGAGTTGATGAGCGACACACTGGATCTCACCTTCGGGACGTTGCTCGCTCCGGCCTTCGAGGACGGCGCAGATCTGCTCAAGTGGGGCGGCGATGCAGTGCTGCTCCTGTTCCGGGGGCAGTCCCACGCCTGCTGGGCCGCTCACGCGGCGTACCGGATGCGGGCCGAGCTGCGAGCACTCGTTTCCAGTGGAGCACTGCCCGTGCCGGCTCCGTTGCGTATGTCGATCGGGCTGCACAGCGGCGAGTTCGACATTTTCTTCGTCGGCGACCCGGCAAGTCACCGCGAGATCCTTGTCGCCGGAACGGAATCCAGTCACCTGGCGGCGGTGGAGCAGGCCTGCGGCGCCGGCCAGATCCTGCTGAGCACCGCAGCGGCCGCCCTGTTGCCGGCGAGCGCGCTGGGTGGTGCCGTGCGAGTCGAGGACTCCGCTGCCTGGTTGCTGCGGTCCTGCCCCGCGGTGTCCGGCACGAGTCCCGAGATGCGGTCAGTCCCGAGCGCGCCGATCGCGGACACGCTGCCACCTGCCATTCGTGCGCACGTGCAGGAGATGGCGATGGAGCCCGAACATCGTTCGATAGCAGTCGGTTTCGTGCAGTTCCTCGGAACCGACCGCTTGTTGCGCGAGGGTGGTCCGGACGCTGCCGCGGATGCGGTCGATCAGGTCGTCTCGACGGTGCAACGAGCCTGCCTCGAGCACGGCGTGACCTTCTTCGAGTCGGACATCGCTGCGGATGGCGGCAAGATCATGCTGACTTCTGGAGCACCACACAGCACCGGTCACCACCTCGAGCGAATGCTGCGCACGGCCACTGAGATCACCGCTCATCGCGGCGAGATCGGGGTGCGGGTCGGGGTCAACACCGGGCATGTCTTCGCGGGAGATTTCGGTCCCGCCACACGCCGGACGTATTCGATCAAGGGCGATGCGGTGAACCTCGCCGCACGGTTGCTCGGCCATGCGGCGGCGGGCCAGGTCGTGGCCACCGAGGCGGCGGTCGCCGCCTGTGACGCCGAGCTCGTCTCGGACGCTCTGGCGCCGTTCACCGTCAAGGGCAAACGCGACCCCGTCCACGCCGTCGTCGTCCACAGCGTGTTGGACCGGCACGTGGCTCAGGTCGAGGCGCCGTTCGTCGGTCGTGCGGACGAATTGGCAACGCTGAGTGGGGCACTCGCCGCTGCGATGGGACGACGGGGGTCGGTCGTCGACGTGGTCGGTGAGCCGGGCATCGGCAAGTCCCGGCTGGTCGCCGAGCTGGCGGTGCCGGACGGTATGACGAACCACGTCACGACGGTCAGCAGCTACGACACGGGCATGCCCTACATCGCAGTGCGCACGCTGCTTCGGTCCGTACTCAGGGTCCATGCACATGACACCCCGGAGGCGATCGCCCTGCGCCTCGCGAGCCGCGTCCAGAGCAAGGCGCCCGAGCTGCTGCCATGGTTGCCGCTGCTCGGCATACCCCTGGACCTGGACCTGACCCCGACCCGTGAGGTCCGGGAGCTGGATCCCAAGTTCCGGCGAGGCCGCATCGAGGAGGTAACGGTCGCCCTGCTCACCGCCCTGCTGCCCGGCCCGACGCTGCTGGTCTTCGAGGACACCCACCTGATGGACGAAGCATCCAGTGCGCTGCTGCACCGGCTCGCCGACGAAAGCCACCGGCAGCCGTGGTGTTTCATGGTGACCCGTCGGTACGTCCCGATCGGCTACGAGCCGGTCCTGGAGGCTCCTTCCGACCTGCGCGTTGCGCTCGCCGCGGTGTCGCCGGAGGCGGCCCTGGAGCTGCTGGAGTCGGTGTCCGGCACGAGGCGTCCGAGCCGGCGCCTGCTGGAAGCGATGGCCGAGCGCGCCGATGGCAACCCGCTCTTCCTGACCTCGCTGGGTTCGATGGCCAGCTCTCCCGCGGCGACCGAGGAGGAACTGCCGGACTCGGTCGAGGCGGTCCTGATCGCCGACATCGACCGGCTCACCCCAGCGGACCGAACCCTGCTCCGGGTGGCCGCGGTCCTTGGCACCCGTTTCGATCCTGCCCTTCTCTCGAAACTGCACCCCGAGCTGGCGCGGGCAGACGAATTGCCGCACCGGCTGGCCGAATTCGTCCGCCCGGTCGAGGCCGGACTCGTGGAGTTCCGGCACGCGATGGTGCGGGACGTCGCGTATGCCGGGCTGCCGTTCCGGCTGCGTCGCGAGGCGCACGAGCAGGTGGCTGTCGCGCTCGAGCAGTCACCAGATCGCGCCGTCGCCACGCCGGCGCTGTTGAGCCTGCACTTCCACGCCGCCGGTATGGCGGACAAGGCCTGGACCTACTCACTGCGGGCCGGCGACGAAGCGCGGGCGAAGTACGCCTACGGACAGGCAGCGGCCTTCTATGCCCGTGCGTTGGATGCCGGCGCGAACCGCTCGGGAACGTCGCCCGCGGAACGCTCCGCGGTATACGTCTCACTCGGCGAATGCCTCGACATGGTCGGGGACTCCGCCGGTGCACACACCGCGCTGCGCCGGGCGCGCCGGGACCTGCGCACGGACGTGGTCGCGACCGCCGAGGTTCTCTACAAGGAAGCGCGAATCACGTTGCGGCTGGGTCGTTATCGTCCGGCGCTCGCACAGCTGACCCGTGCCATGAAGCTGCTCGAAGGAGTGGGCGGGCCGGCTGCCGCTGGAGTTCGCGCGACGCTCGCCATCCGTTACGGGTTCTGCCGCCACTTGCAGCACCGGACGACCGAAGCGCTGCGGTGGGGGCGCCTCGGCGTCCAGTGGGCGGAGGAGTCCGGCGACCGGACGGTGCTCGCGCACGCCTACAACGCCCTGCACCTGGCGTATGGCGCCTCGACCGTCTCCGAGGACCGGCCCTACGGTCAGCTCGCACTCTCGCTCTACGAGCAGCTGGACGACCTGAGCGGGCAGGCTCTGACGGTGAACAACCTCGCGATCGACGCCTACAACACCGGTCGGTGGGACGAGGCCGTCGACGGATTCGCCCGGGTGGCAGGCAGTTTCAGGCGACTCGGTGACGACGCCAACGAGGCGACCGCGCTCTACAACCGTGCCGACGTGCTCGTCACGCAACGCCGCCATACGGACGCACTACCCGTCCTGGACGCGGCACTGCGACTGGCGCTCGGGGTCGACGACGAGGAGCTGATCGGACTGACCTATCGCGAGCAAGCCCGGGCCCGTGCGGGTGTCGGCGACCACGCGGAGGCCTGGAGCCTCTTCGACCAGGCCCGCGCGGTGCTCGACGGTTTGCACCTGACGACCGAGGTCATCCTGCTCGACGCGGCCCGGGCCGAAGCGCTGTTGGACGCGGGACGGCCGGCCGACGCTCACGCGCTGCTGGACGATGCGTTCAAAGCGGCAGAGGCCAGAGCCGCCGATACCCTGGCCAGACTCCACCGGATTCGCGCGCATGCCCTGGTGACACAGGGGCTCCGGGAGGAGGCCGCGGCGGCTGCCCTGGCCGGACTGGACCAGGACACAGGCGATTTCGGTGGTTTCGAGCCCGCGTTGCTTCGACTCGCCCTGGCCGACGCGACCCGCGACACTGATCTGCGCAACGAGTCGCACCGGGTCCTGTCGACCCTGGGTGTTTCACCGACAGGACCCGGCGAGTCAGCGTCCGGCTGATCAGATCGTGCCGCGCACGTCCTTGGCGAAGAGCACGACCAGCAGCAGGTCGCCGGCGTTGTCGCGGGTGCTCGAGACGTAGTCGGTGCAGAAGTCCTGATCGGCACCGATGACGCCCTTGCTCGGGCAGGCAGGTGCGGCCGTCAGCGCGTCCGTCGCCGACTGGGCCCACTGCGCGGTGTAGTGCGGAACGCCGCCCTTGCCGCACAGCGACTTGTCGCAGACGAGCGTCATGCGCGCCGGGTTGTCACGGGTGTAGAGGCCGGTCATGCCGGCGATGAACTGGGTCACCATGTTGCCGCTTTGGCAGTGCGGGGTCCCCGCGATGCACGGCCCGATGGTCATCACAGCGCTCGTGGTGGTGCCGTTCGGCAGGTCGACGATGCCGCAGATCGGGTTGGCCGGGCCGACCGTGGTGCAGCCGGCACCGTCCGCCCCTGCCGTGAGGGCGGAGCTTCCACCCGCGACGACACTGAGCGAGGACTCGACCCGGAAGGCGGCCGAGTTGCCACTCGCGATCTTGTTGCTGTTGGTGGCCACGGCGTGGATCTGCAACGCCGACGTCGCAGTGTCGTACCTCTCGTCCACTGACACGCTGGTGGTGTTGGCAGGGATGACGACCTGGGTGGTGCTCAGCCGGCCGACACTGCTCTTCGGCGAGAGCGCGACAATCGTGTCCTTGTTCTGCGCGGCCGAGAGCGACACCGTGGCCTCGAACTGCACATTCACCGCCGTGAGCACGGTGGGGATGGACGCGCCCGGTGCGCCGTTCAACGCGCTCAGGAGCACCGGGTCGGTCGATGCGCTCACGCTGAGCGTGGCGGTCGGGGGCGGTGCCGCGGAGGCGGGGACGGGCGCCACGAAAACGCCGACCATGGCGAGCGCCGAGAGTATGGCGAGGACGACGCGCGCCCGCAGGGCGCGACTCGGGAAGTACTGAAACATCATGCGGCTCCTAGGGATCGGACAAGCATGCCTCCCAGCGTCGCCGTCTCGCGACGAAAAAAGATCCGTGAACTCACTGAGGTTTCGCACCCGCGGCTCCTACATGCTGCGGTGATGGCCCTGCGGTATGACGTTGAGACACAGGACGACTCGTCCGGCGAGCTCCCACGACTGACGCCGCCACGCCGGGCGCGCATCCCACAGCGAACTGTCCTGCTGGTGGCTTCCGGCGGCGCACTGCTGGCGTTCCTCGACGTCACGATCGTCAATGTCGCGTTTCCCAGCATCCGTGATTCGTTCGGGTCCGCGTCCATCGGCACCATCTCGTGGGTACTCAACGCCTACAACATCATCTTCGCGGCGTTTCTGATCATCTTCGGCCGGCTGGGCGACCTGATCGGACGCCGCCGCCTCTACCTGCTGGGCGTCCTCCTCTTCACGCTGTGCTCGGCGATCTGTGCGCTCGCCCCGTCCGTGGAGGTCCTGGTCGCGGCCCGTGTGGTCCAGGCGCTCGGCGCGGCCATGCTCGTGCCCGCGTCCCTCGCCGTCGTCATTGACGGCTTCCCGGTCGCGAAGCGAGCTCGGGCGGTCGGGTTGTGGTCGGCTGCCGCTGCGGTGGCAGCAGGGCTCGGCCCGCCTATCGGCGGCGCCCTGGTCGAGGCAGGCGGGTGGCGCTGGGCCTTCTGGGTGAACGTTCCGCTCGGTGTCGTCGCCTGGTTACTGGGCCGTCGGCACTTGGTTGACAGCCGGGCACCGGGGCGGCGCCGGCTACCCGACATACGAGGTGCGCTGCTCCTGACGGGTGCGCTCGCACTGGCCAACACGCTGATCATCAAAGGCTCCGAATGGGGCGGCTCCAGCATCAAGGTGTGGGCCGTCGCGGTTGGTGCGGTGCTCCTCTTCGTCGGCTTCGTGCTCAGCTCCGCGCGGCACCCTGTGCCGGTGCTGGACCTGGCGATGATGCGCGACCGCCCATTCCTGGTCGCCAACGTCGCCACTCTCATCGCCGGTGTCGGGTTCTTCGCCTACATGCTGACGAATGTCCTGTGGTTGCAATATGTTTGGCACTACACCGTGCTCGAGTCCGGGTTGGCGCTGGTGCCCGGCGCGGTCGTCGCGGCGGCGACTGCAGGACTGCTCGAACCTGTCGCGGAACGTCTCGGTTATCGGTGGGTGATCGCGGCCGGCTTCGTCGTCTGGGTGCTGGCTTACGTCTGGTATGTCGAAGCGGTCGGCACATCACCGGCCTTCCTGGCCGAGTGGCTTCCCGGCCAGCTCATCAGCGGTGTCGGCGTCGGCGCCACCCTGCCGCTGCTTGCCTCCGCCACCCTGGTCACCCAGCCCGGCGACAAGTTCGGCACCGCGTCGGCGGTCATCTCCAGCACCCGGCAGGTCGGCGGCACCATCGGGGTCGCGCTGCTCGTGGCGATCCTGGGTACGCCGACGGCGCTGACCGTGGTGCAGGACCTACGGGACGGCTGGACGATCAGCATCCTCTGCTTCGCTGCCGGAGCGGTGATCACCCTGTGCCTCGGACCGATTCGGCATCACGCAGGTGATGTAACGGCGACCGCGGCGGGGCCTTCTCGGGTGCGGGAGCCGGACACGTCCTCGGTCGTGCTGAGCCGGGACCTCCCACCGGAGGAGCACTCGCTCTTCCGCCGACTGCCCGAGGCCACCCGGGCGCAGCTAAATGCGGCCGCCCCGCGGCGGACGGTGTCCGCCGGAGACTGGCTACTGAGTCACGGGGACGCTGCAGACCGGATGTACGTCCTGCTCACCGGACGTGCGGAAGTGATCGTCGGGGACCAAGTGGTGCGCGAGCTGGGGCCTGGAGCAGTCATCGGGGAGCTGGCGCTGCTCACCGGCGGCCGGCGCTCCGCGTCCATTCGCGCTCGGCGCGATTGTGAAGTCCTCGAGATCTCGAAAGCGTTGATGGACAACACGATTGCGCATGATCCGACCGCTCTGTCGGCGCTGGTGACGGTGCTGGCGACCCAGCTCGCGGACGCCCGCCCTCCAGTCACGCGCACCGCATCCCGACCCGGTCTTGTCGCGGTCATCGGTGCCGGGCCCGGCGCTCCCGCCGATGCGGTTGCCACCGTGCTGCACGCAGCCGTCGGCCGGCGCCTTCGGGTCGCGTTGCTTCCGGGTCGAAGCGGTCGTGCGGAGATCGATCGCGCCGAGTCGGACAACCAGTTGGTCATCGTCGTCAGCTCCACCCAGGACGCGGAATGCGCTGCGCAATGCTCCCGCGAGGCCGACGTGGTGGTGCTGGTCGGGCGCACGGCCGACTCACCGCCGGCCGCTGCACTGCCGATGCACGCCCGGCCCGAACTCGTCCTCGTCGGGAGGGCGACGGCGCGGCGCGACGCCTGGTTGCAGGCTGTCGACCCGTGGCGTGTCAGCGACCTCACCGACCAAGAGATCGCGGGATGGGTCGTGCCGGCCGGCATACAGGGCCTGGCCGACCGACTGTCCGGCGAAGCAGTTGGGCTCGCCTTCGGCGGCGGCGGTGCGCGTGCGCTGTCCCAGATCGGCGTGCTGCTCGAACTGGAGGCCGCGGGAGTCCGGGTCGATCGGCTGGCCGGCACCAGCATGGGTGCGGTCCTCGCTGGCATGTACGCCACGGGTGCGACTGCGGACGAGGTGAGCGACACGGCATACCGGGGGTTCGTCCGGGAGAGCATGCTGAGCGACTACCACTTGCCACGCACGTCGCTCGCGCGTGGGGCACGCGTGCACCGGGCGCTGCAGCGGACCTATCGCGACCTACGGATCGAGCAACTCCCGCGCGGGTTCCGCTGCGTGAGCACAGATCTGCTCACGCGCACCTCGGTGGTGCACCGCAGTGGGTCGATGGCCGACGCGATCGGCGCGTCCTCGCAATTGCCCGTTCTGTTGCCGCCGATCGCCCGGGACGGCCGGCTGCTGGTGGACGGCGGAGTGCTGAACAACCTCCCGGTTGACACCCTGACCGAACGCAACGAAGGCCCGATCATCGCGGTCGGCGTCTCGATGGGCGGCGAGCGGCGCACGCCGGTGGCGGGACAGCCCGCTCGACTGGTCCGCGTCCCGCCGCTGGGCGAGACATTGCTGCGGACGCTGATGATCGGCGGCGGCACACCCGCCGACGCGGCGCGGCTCGGTGCGTGGGTCCTCACCCCGCACTCCATGGGCGTCGGGCTCCTGGAGTTCCACCAGTTCGACCGGATGGTCGAGTCCGGCCGCGCCGCCGCTCGAGACCTGCTCGAGCAGACCGGTGGCGACCTCTCCTCGGTCAGCTGACCCGGGCGGGCGCGAAAGCCGCTGAGCTGCGGGCATATCCGATCGCGAGCACGGCCGCTCCGGCGATCAGCGCGAAGTTCGTGCTGAGCGTGGCCGCGAAACCGCCGGCCAGCACCACGATGCCAGGGTGCATCGACCACAGCAGGCCCGCGCCGCGGCCGGGGCCGGACATCAGCGCGCCCGGCGCCGGCCCCTTGTGCGCGTAGAGCAGTTGCCCGCCGGCGACCAGAGCCACGATCGCGACGGCGTATGCCGCAGCCGAGCCACCCGAACCCGTGACCAGGCCGACGACGGTCGCGATGACGAATTGCGCCACGACGAGCGGCGCCAGGTGCAGCACCGACTCGTGGATCCAGGTCAGGCCGAGCAGCGACTGGTCGCCGGCAGCAGCGGCCTGCCCCTGCAGCCCACGGGTCAGTCCGGTCGCGCCGATGTGCGTGACGACCACCAGGATCGGCAGCAGCAGTGGGGAATTCGCGTGCTGGACCGCGTTGAGCCCGGCCAGCGCCACGGCCACCATTTCGAGGACCACCCAGCCGAGGGACGACCAACCGGTCCGCAGCAGGCCGGTGACGTCGGCGAGGATGACCGTCAGGTGCGGACCGGCGATCCGGATCCGCTCCGGCTTGTGCCGCAGCTTCAGCGAGAACGCCTGAGCGCGAGCGCGCCGCGTGTCAGACACGATCAGCGAAGAGGTCACCGCTTCGGACAGCAGCGACTGGGTCAGCAGCTTGTGTCCCGGCAGTGCCTCGACCAGCGGCCAGCTCGCCATACCGGTGAGCGGTGCATGACCACGCACCTGACCGCGCAGCCACGCCTGCACGATGACGATGCCGCCGAGCAGACCGAGCACCACACCGACCGCGAGCGCCACGGCCGAACCGCCGGCCATCGTGTAACCGATCGGGATCGCGGCGCCCAGGCACAGGCAGGATGTGATGACCATCAGCTGGCTGCCCCACCAGGCGTCGCGCAGCGTTACGCGCCGCGGCAGGTCGGTGGCGACCACGAACTCGATGTGACCCGGCTCCGGCAGCACCGGCCCGCGTGCACCGCCGACCTTGAACGCCACCGCGGCGACGAGCAGCACGGCCAGGACTGCGATGCCGGTGGCCGCAACCGGTTGCCTCTCGACCCAGTGCAGGATCTGCGGCCATTCCTGGAAGACGTAGTGCGCAAGGACCGACCCGTAGACGGTGCCGACCAGAGCGGCCAGGTAGGCGCCGAAGAGCGCCGAACCCATCGGTCCGCCCTCACCGCGGTAGCGCAATTCGTAAGCGTCCGAGAGGCGTTCGCGTTCCTCTGGGGTGCCGCCGCGCGCCATCAGGCGCCCTTCGGAAAGCTGACGGTCCTGGTCGCGGTCGACTTGGCCAGCTCCCTGTCGTGGCAGACCCACACGACCGACCCGCCGCTGGCGACCCGCTCGCGCAACACCTCACCGAGCAGTGCCCGGCGGTCCTCGTCGAGTCGCTGCTCGGGCTCGTCCAGCACCAGCAGGGCGGAGGGGCGCAGCAACACCATCGCGAGTTCGACGAGTTGCCTTTGACCCGAGGACAGTTCGGACAGGAAGCGGTTGCCGAAGCGGAGTATGTCGAGCCGGTTCAGGATCGCCGCGATGCGCTCGCCGGCGCCGTCGCGATCACCACCCCAGGTCTGGTCGATCAGGATCAGGTGGTCGGCCACCGTCAGGTCGCGATAGCCCGCGACCGGGCCGATCAGCGGCGCGATGACCCGACGGGTCGCCTGGTCGCGCTCGTCGATCGGCTGGCCGTCCATCATCACGCTGCCGCTGGTCGGCGCCAGGTTCCCGGTGAGTACCCGCAGGAAGGTGGTCTTGCCGGCGCCGTTCGGGCCGAGGATGGCGATGTTCTCCCCGGCCTTCACGGTCATGGACGTCGGCGGCAGCATGGTGACCTCACCCTGCACACAGGTGACCTTGTCGATCTTGATCCGCTCGAATTTCGGTGCGGTAGCTATCTTTCCGCTCATGACAGCCACCCCACGTGGTTGTGCAGGAGCGCGTAACCGACGAAGGCGACCGAGTCCAGGATCGCGTGGGTGATGATCAACGGAAGAATTCTCCTGGTGCGTAGATAGACGGTGCCGAGGATCAGCCCCATCACGATGTTGCCGGCGAAGCCGCCGAAACCTTGGTAGAGGTGGTAGCTGCCGCGGATGACCGCCGAGCAGACGATCACGACCGGCAACGGCCAGCCTGCCTGACTCCAGCGGGTGAAGAGGTAGCCGACCATCACCACTTCTTCGACGATCGCGTTCTGCAACGCCGAAAGCAACAGCACGGGGGTCGCCCACCAGTTGCTGCCGAGATCGGCGGCGACCACGGTCGTGTTGAAGCCGAGGTCGCGCGCCACGACATACAGCACGAGGCCGGGTATGCCGATCAGCGCCGCCAGTCCGAGGCCCCACGCGAAGTCGCGGGCGGGGCGCGCCTTGTCGATGCCGAGATAGGTCGTCGACCGCCGTATCTCGCGCCCGAGCAGGTGTATGGCGAGCAGCGCCGGCACGACGCCGAGCGCGACCCCGACCAGCTGGTAGGTCAGGTCCAGCCACGACTGGGTGGCCTGCGAGTTGTTCAGCGACGAGGTCTGCTGATTGAGCGCGACGTGCGACTGCAGATCACGGATGATCGACAGGATCGAGTAGATCGCCGACGCGCCCAGGCTGAGCAGCAGGACCAGGACGGTCTCGGTGACGAGGGTGCGCGGCGGGAGCTTCGACTCCGGCACCGTGAGCGGTCCGCGCCACAGCGTGCGGAGTTCACGCGTCAGGGCCGTCACCCGGCCATATAACCACCCGAGCCTGGGTCGACGCAGGTGCGTCGCCCAGGCTCGGGTGGTGTCGATCAGGTTAGGACTACCGCTGGCGGTGGTCCCAGTGCTTGAATCCGGCTGCCTTCGCTGCCTCCTCGTCGGTGAACCACACCTCCGCGACCGTCCGCGAGTAATGCGGACTGTCCTCGGTGTGGAAGAGCATCGAGTCGGCGTTGCCTTTGATCTTGTGGTGGTCCGACGGTGCACTCCCGTCCTCGCGAGGCGACGCAGCGCCCGGACCGAACTGGTCCTGCATCGGGTCGTGCCCGGCGGCCTGCGCCGGTGCCGCAGTGGCGCCCGACAAACCAGCGGCACCGGTTGCAGCGGTGCTGTCCGACGGTGCGGTGTCCGACGGTGTGCTGGCCGAGGCGGCACTGCCCGACGACGCGGCGTCGGCCGTGTGACCCGTGGCTGCGGTTCCGGTCAGGCCCGTGACTGCCGGCCCGGTGTGGCTGGTACCGACGGTGTATGACGTGCCACCGGATGCAGACGATGCGCCCGATGTGGAGTCAGGTCCGGAGCCGGACTGTGCCGAGTCGGACGGCGCCGAGTCGGACGCCGTGCCCGAGCCGGAGTCTGCTGCGGAGGGAGTACCCGCCGCGGACGTCGAGGCCGGCGCGGACGCAGTGCCTGCCGCGGACGCGGAGCCCGAGCCTGCCGGTGCCTTGCCGCGCTTGTCACGGTCCCAGTGGGCGAACCCGGCGGACGTCGCCGCTGCCTCGTCGCGGAACCAGACCTCGGGCTTCGTCGCGGCATACCGCGGGCTGTCCTCGGTGTGGAAGAGCATCGAGTCGGCGTTGCCCTTGATCGGGTAACCGGCCGGTGCGGAACCGTCCGGCTTCGCCGAAGCGGCACCGTCACCGAAGCGTTCGGTCATCGGGTCCTTGCCCGAGGCCGAGGCGTCGGCGGACGTTCCGCGGGAAGCCGAGTCGACGGAGTAGCCGGCGCTCTGTCCCGGACTCGCCGCCGTGGGCGTCCCGCTGTCCGCGGGTGCTGTGCTCGCGGCCGAACCGGCCACCGGTGCTGCGTGCGAGGGAGCTGCGTCCGCTGGTGCAGCAGCCGCAGCGGCACCGTCAGCGGGCGTGGAGCCCGCCCCAGTGGCGCCGCCCACTGTCTGCGCGTCGCCGACCGTTTGCGCGTCACCCGCGCCCACCGTCTCCGAGGTCGACCCGGACAGCGAACTCGGCTGGCTCGCAGCCGAATCCGTGGATCCAGCCGTACTGTCGCCGAACGGCAGCTTGTCGTCGTCCGCAGCGGATGTCGCGTCGCTCCCGGTGCCGGATGTGTTGTCACCTACGGAGTCGGTCGCTGACGAGTCGGTCACTGAGGACTCAGTTGCCGATGACGTGCCTGTCGCGCCCTCAGCACCTTCCGGGCTGATGGTGCCGGACGCCGGGTGCTGGACCTGGGTGCCCTGGATCTCGTTGTCACTGTGCCGAGTTGCGGCGGCCGGGCTCTGTGACGGAGCGTCGGCGCTGCGCGGTGCCGGGTCGTCGTTCTCGCGGGCGATCTGCTCGTCGGTGCCTGGTCCGCGATCAGTCGACGCGTCGCCCGGGCCGGCCGTCGACGCATCACTGCCTGAGGCGGTTTCGCCGGTGGGCGAGTGTGCAGTGTCCACGGCGTCGTGCACGTCGTCGAACTCGTCAGAGCCGTCGGCCGGCAGGGCCGAGTCGCTGCTCGTGCCGTGCTTCGGCTCGCCCGCAAGTGGCATGGCTGAGGTGGGCGCATCGTGGGCATCGCCAGAGCCGACCGGCTGGTCACTATCTGTCACCGGCAGAGCACTCGTCGGTGCGTCAGCACCGGACGTGTCAGCCGTTCCGGTCGCACCGGCACTGTCGCCGGAGTTGGCGGAGGTGTCGGTGTTGCTGAGATCCGAAGCGCCACCGGTCGTCGCCGCCGAGTCTGTCGACGCATCGGCACGATCACTCGAGCTCCCGGCGGCAGCACCCGCTGCGCCGACATCCGCTGCGCCGGCGCCGGCCGCAGCCGCGGTCCCCGCGGCGGCAGTTGAGCCGGCACCGGAGGATCCCGTACCGCTGGCTCCGGACCCGGTGCTTCCGGTGTTCGTTCGGCCCTCAGCGGACGCGTGTCGCCCGCCCTGCCCCTGCCGCTCAGCGGAAGCGCTCTTCGAGCTCCTCCCACGCATCAAGAACCAGATGATCAGCGCGATGATGATGATCGCAATAATGATCCAAACCCACACCATTTTGACCGACTCCCTTCATGGAGAACGTCGACAGATGTCGGCGTCCGGACACGGACACCGATCACCATTCCTCTCCTATCCCTCCCTAAGCTGGCCGTCGTGTCAATACTCTTCCGTCACTCGCGCATCTTCACTGGGTATGCCGGCCGGCCATTCGTGACCGCGATCCTGGTCGAAAACGGCCGAATCGCCGCGATTGGCGAGTCCGACGAGCTCGCCACCGCTCACGCACCCTCGGAGGTAATCGATTTGCCGGGCGTGCTCGTGCTTCCGGGCATGCACGATGCGCACATCCACACCGCAGGCATTGCCCGGTCCCTCGCCGCGGTCGATCTGCGCGAGGCTCGCTCGCTGCAGGAGGCCCTCGATCGAGTGCGCGAGCACGCCGAGCTGTTGCCCTCGGGGAGCTGGATCTTCGGCGGCCGGTGGGACCACAACAAGTGGGAAACGCGGGTACAGCCGACCGCCGCGGACCTCGACTCCGTCAGCGGTGATCATCCGATTGCGCTGTCCAGCATCGACGGCCACACGATGTGGGCCAACTCTGAGGCGATGCGCCAGGCCGGCATCGACGCGCAATGGCCGGACCCGGCCGGCGGTATGGCGGTGCGCGACCAGCACGGCAACCCCACCGGCATCCTGCGCGAGACGGCACAAGACCCGATCGGAGAGGTCGCGGCCGGACCTGCCGCCGGCGACCTGGGCGAGATGCTGCTGGCTGCGCAGACCCTGCTGCTGTCGGTCGGGCTGACCACCGTGACCGACCTGAATGGCGAAGAGGCCCGGGCGGCATACCTCGCCCTCCACCGGATGGGCCAGCTCGCGATCCGCGTCGTGAAGGGCATCCCGATCGAAGCGCTGCAGACCGCGATCGCCGAGGGGCGTCATACGGGCGACGGCGACGACTGGCTGCGGACCGGCCCGGTCAAGCTCTTCAGCGACGGCGCTCTGGGCTCGCGCACCTGTCACATGAGCCGCGGCTTCGCCGACGACACCAGCAACCTCGGTATGGCGGTCATGACCCCACAGCACCTGTATGACGCCGCGCACGCCGCCGTCACGGCCGGCATCGCCGTGGCGACCCACGCCATCGGCGACCAGGCCAACCACGTCGTGCTGGACGTCTACGAGCAGATCCGCCGCGACACCGGCACCAGCCTCCCGCTGAGCATCGAGCACGCGCAGTTCCTTCAGCCCGGCGACGTGGCGCGCCTGCGGCGGTGGGACGTCACCGCCTCCATGCAGCCCACCCACTGCACCAGCGACATCGATCTGGTTCGGACCCTGTTGCCGGACCACGACCTGGTCGCTTACGGATGGCGCAGCGTGCTCGACTCCGGTGCGGACCTGGCTTTCGGGTCCGACGCGCCCGTGGAGGAGGCGAATCCGTTCCACGGCATACACGCCGCAGTGACCCGGCAGCGCGCCGACAACACTCCCGCGGGTGGCTTCCAGCCCGGCGAGCGCGTCACGGTGGCCGAGGCGATCGCCGGTTACACGACGGGTCCGGCGAAGCTCACCGGCTCCGCCGATCACAAGGGCACCCTCACGCCCGGCATGCTCGCCGACTTCATCGCCGTCGACACCGACATCACCGACCCGGCGATCCTGGCCGACGAGCCGGTGCGCATCCGCGACACCCAGGTGCTGCAGACTGTCGTGGGCGGCGAAACCCGTTGGCAGCGCGACTGATTCAGTCCGGCTGATCGTCGTCGGGCGGAACGGTGTAATAGGTCCAGGTGACGTCGATCAGGGTGCGCTCGACGTGCGACCTGGTCGGCGGCGGCATACCTGGTTGACTCGGTGGGTGACTCGTGGCGACGAGTCCGCCGATGACAGTGGTGGTTTCGGTCGCATCGCCGGTCACCTCGTGGTCAGGGTGCTCCCTGCCGTAGTTGCATCGCTCGCAGAGACCTTGGCCGTTGCGCTCGGTCGTCGGGCCGCCTTCGGCATACGGGGTGATGTGGTCGATATGCCGAATCGGGGCTGAACAGAACGGGGTTCGGCAGGTCTGATCGCGCAGCTTGATGAATTTGGCGAGCAGGCCGGTGTAGCAGCGCGCCCGCGACTCCATGCCGACCAGGTCGCCGGAGCCCGGGAAGGTGAACAGCCGCCGCACCTTGATCTTCTGCTCGGGGTCGCCCACCCATTCGCGGGCCAGGTCGGCGGGGATCGGACCGTAGTCGGGGACGTATGCCGGCGCATCGCCAGTAAGGCTGTCCAGCGACATCATGAGGTTGACTTCGACGTCCGGGTCGTCCGCGGCTGCGCGACCGGTGACGCGTTCGACGAGTGCGTCGGCCATGACCTGACCACGCGGATGTTCAGGTGTCGCATGGGCATTCGCGTATGCCGATAGTGCGGCGAAGCAGGCCACGCCGTCCTTGACAGGAAGGAATGCGGTCAGCCGCGTCATGCAGTCCGGCGCCGGGCGCAGCGTCACCCGACGCTCGGACTCGGCACGCGCTCGGCGCGCGGCGACAGCCTCCGGATCGAGCCGGTAAGCGTGTCCGCGGGCCGAGCTCTCCAGCTGTCGATGGCTCACCGTGCCGAGCTGGTCGGCCACAGCGGCATCGACCGCCGCCCGATCTTCCCGGGACAGGCACGCGGTCTCGCGGCACAACGCGGTGGCATCCCACTCGGAGATGACTCCGGCAGCCAGCGCGTCGCGGGTGTGTGGCATCTCCTCAGTCACTGCGTGCGCGAGACCGAGCAGTCGCGACCCCAGGTGCGGTGCGCATCGGCGCGCCACAGCCACTTTGGCGCCGACCTCGCGGGCGGTGTCCGCCTTCGAGATGCCGCGGGGGACATCACGCGCCAGCTGGTCCTCGTGCACGGCCACCGCCACCCGCGCCTGTCGCGCGGTGAGTGCGTTCTTCAACTCCTCGCACGCTCGGATCTCGGCGAGCAGGTCATCGGTGTCGACTGCTACGTCACCGTCAAGACGGTCATGGAACGCGCGCACCGCGGATGCGTCGAGAGCACCCGAAGGGGTCTCGGTCACATCCTGCAGTGTGTCGTTCATGTGTTCGAGTATTTCACGAATTTTGTTGCAGCACAACTGCTTTCGAATTCGAATGTTATCCACATCCCCTTCGAAACCATGTCCTTGTGCACAGAGCAGACGTGATCGGTTGACAGAGTGTCGATCGATCCGATTTCGCCGGACTATCTCGGCCCGAGCATCCGGGCAGCGTTCGTTCAGGTCGATGACGAGGCCAGCGATTTCTCGAGCAACGTCACGCTGAACCATGGCCCATTGAAGTCACGACGGCCGACCTCGAGGTATCCGCGCGAGCGCAGTATAAGCCTCGCAGTCGCTGGTTGGACTCGACGCAGTCCAGACGTTTCACTCCGGCGCGCGCTCACCCGGACGCACAAGACCAGCCTCGTATGCCGCGATCACGGCCTGCGCACGATCCCGCGCGCCGAGCTTGGCGAGGATCCGATTGAGGTGGGTCTTCACTGTGCCCTCGGAGACGAAAAGCCGTTGCGCGATCTGCGCATTCGATCGGCCGTGCGCGACTTCGCGCAGCACCTCGACCTCGCGTGCGGTGAGTGCCGCGAGCGCGCCGGTCGTGTGGTCCGAGCCCGGCGGGGGACGGCGGGTGAACTCCTCGATCAGTCGCCGCGTGATGCTCGGCGCGAGCAACGTGTCACCCGCCGCTACCTGCCGCACGGCGTCGACCAGGCGATCCGGCGGCGCGGTCTTCAGCAGGAACCCGGCGGCGCCGGCGCGCAGCGCGGCATACACGTAGCGATCCGTGTCGAACGTCGTCAGTGCCAGCACCTTCACCGACGACCCGGCGGCATGCAACGCCCGGGTCGCTTCCAGCCCGTCCATCCCAGGCATTCGCAGATCCATCAGCACCACGTCCGGCGCGTGCTGCGCACACGCCGCCACCGCCTCGCCGCCGTCCTCTGCCTCCGCGACGACCTCGATGCCCGGCTCGCTCTGCAGGATCATCCGGAAACCCGCCCGCACCAACGCGTGATCGTCCGCGATGACGACGCGCAGCACCTCGTTCATTCCAGCTCCTGCACCGGTATGGCGGCCCGCACGCGGAACCCGCCGCTGGCGGTGCGGCCGGCGTCGACGGTGCCGCCATACACCTTGGCGCGCTCGCGCGCTCCCTGCAGGCCGAGCCCGCCGCCAGGAGCTGCAGGTCCTTCTTCGCGCGCGGGTCCCTCGTCGTCGACGCTGAGTCGCAACGCGCCACTGTCCAGCTGCAACTGGACCCGGGCCGACGTCGCGGCCGAGTGCTTCCGCACGTTCGTGAGCGCCTCCTGCAGGATCCTGAAGGTCGCCAGCTGCGGGCCGGCCGGTAGCTGCCGGCCGAGCTCCGGGGCGACCACCGCATCGACGGTGACGCCCGCGGCGGCCGACCGGTCGAAGAGTTCCGGCAACGCGTCCAGGCCCGGTTGCGGCCCGAGGCCGATGGATTCATCGCCGTCCCGCAGCACTCCGAGCAGACCCGACAGCTCGCCGAGCGCCTGTCGGCCCACTTGCTGGACGGTGCGCATCGCATCCTGTGCGGGCGGATTCGCCATACTCACGCGTTCGGCGGCGCCCGCCTGCACGACCATGACCGTCACCGAGTGTGAGATGACGTCGTGCAGCTCGCGTGCGATGCGCGTGCGCTCCCGGTCCGCGGCGTCTCGTGCACTTAGCTCCAGTTGCGTCTCGTGCCGCACCGCAGCCTCACGCAGCCGCTCGGCCTCACGGGTCCGAGCCTGGATCGTGAAACCGGCGATGAGGGTCGCGATGACGAATACCGCTCCGAACAACCAGTTTCCGATGCCATCGCCGAACGACCAGGTCTGGATGGCGAAGGCCGCCAGAAAGACCGCCGCGGCCACCAGCGCCGTCCGGATCGACGCCCAAGTGCACACCGTGAACATGGCGATGACCGGCGCGATCAGCACTATCGTCCCCTGGTCCAGCGGGACGCCGGAGAGAGTCTCGACCGTCCCCGCGACAGCGACCACCGCGACCACCGGCAGCGGACGAACCCGGCGAAAGGCCAGCGCCACGGTCATGACCACTTCGGCCGTCAGGGCGGCTGCCTTCGGCGCGAGAGCGGGGTGGAAAGCACCTCGACGATCGCGCCGACCGTGAGCAGGCCACTGAGCGCCAAGTCGAAGCGCGAAGGGCGGACGGGTCGGTCCATTCCGCCATGGTGACCCCGTTGCGAGCGCTGCGCGTCCACTTCCGGGTGAATGCGCCTCCACCCACGGTTGGAGCTCGCTGTCGTATGACGTCATACCGCTGTGACCAGTGGTTCCCACCACGGGCAGACGCGCCCATCGGGTATGCCGCGGCAGCGTGGGAACCGCCGGCGAACCGCCCGGCACCGAGCCTCCGAGAACGGGTCGGCTCACCCTTCAGGGAAGAGGACAACATCATGCGCACATTGGCCCGCAACGCTGTGACCGCGACCGCACTCGCCGGACTCCTGGCGACACTCGGCTCGGTAGGAGTCGCCCACGCGGCCCCGGCCGGCGGAGCCCAGACCTTCCAATTGCATTACAACTCAAGCGTTTCCGACCAGGTGAGCCAGGTCATCGGGCACGGCTCGATTTCCGGCGTGGGCACGGATGTCGAGAACCTCGGCGACACCGGTGGCCAGGCCGTCTTCACCTTCAAGAACGGCTCCGTGGTCGTCGATGTCACCTCAGACAACGAGACCATGGACCTGAATCTCAAGGCCTGCCACGCCGTCGTCTCCCTGAGCGGCGACTGGCACATCGACCACGGCACTGGCGCGTATGCCGGCGCGTCCGGCGTCGGCACCTTCAGCGGAACCCGCACGATCTTCGGCGCCCGCATCAAGGGCGTCTGTCAGGGCCCCGACTCGGGCGTCGAGCCGCGGATGGAGACCAGCGCTGTCATGCTCACCGGCACAAGGACGCTCGGCTGAGGGTGGGCAGCGCCCAGCGGCATACGACCGAACAGGCCGTATGCCGCCGGAACACCTTGGACTACTTCTTATTCGGCGGCACAGCGCAACTGGCTGTGGCCGTGTTGCCTGCTGCGTCGGTGGCGGTCAGCGTCGCGTCACCCTTGAAGGTGAAGTGCCATGCCACGTCACCCTGGAACGGAACAACCGTCGAGCCGGCTACTCCGGGGGCCTGTGTCAGCTTGAAGTACGTCCCCGCGTCGTACGGCCCGAAGGTCGTCCCGGTGGCGTCATCCGTGATGCTGACCGTCACGCCCGGCAGGTTGTCAGCCGCGACCATCTGGAAGAACCCGGCGTTCTGCCAACCGCCGGGGTTTTCCCGGCCGGATTGACACCCGGGCCGCAACTGACGGTCGGTGGCGTCACGTCGTTGACGTAGATGTTCACCGTCTGGATGAAGTCAGGTCCGGCGTCAGCGCCATTGATGAGGAAATTCGTCTTGCAGGTCAGCGTTGAACCCTGTGGTGCGTCCGCGGCGACCGTAATGGCCTCGTCAAGGACGAGACTGTCACCGCTCTGCACGGTTTGCGGCAGGCTCGGTGTGAACCCGACCGAAAGGCCCGTGTCGCAGGTCGACGAACTCGTCACCTCGGCCGGCAGGTTGTGCAGGCCACTGAGGATCGCTGTCGCGACGTCGCTGGGGTTGACGCTGGGCAGGTACGACCCGCCCGTGGCGCTCGCGATCGCGGTGGCCTGACCGGTGGCATCCAGGCCGTCACCCTCGCCGCTCGCGACGTTGATCCCGATGACCCGAGCTGACACACCCTCCAGGGATGCCTCGGCGTCGGCCAGCGTGTGACCGTTGCTGGGGTCGTGCCCGCTCGCGTCTCCGAACCACACGACGATCCGGGAGGACCCGGGGCGGTAGGAGATCGCGTTGCCTCCGCTGCCGATCTGCCAGAGGGCGTTCAGCTGTGCCTCCTGCAGGTCACCACCGCCTCCGGCGGACAGCGAGTTGACCGCGTTCTGAACGGTGCTCGCCGATGCGGTGAGGTCGGTGTCGCGGGTGAAGATCCCCGAGCCGTCGACGACGTCCTTGTAGTCGACGACGGCGAACTCCGCAGCGGGCTGCGAGGTCTGGACGTCACCGACGATGGAGGTCATCGCCGCCTGGACGCTTGCCAGGGCTGGACCCATGCTGCCGGTTGAGTCGGCGACGAGCACAATGTCAGGTTTCGGTGGAATCGCTGGAGTAGCAACGGTTTTCGTGACGTGGATGGTATCGCCTGGATTGACCGACTGGTCCACGGTTGACGGGCTCACCCCAGTGGCGAAGGCAGTCAACGGCATGGCCACGAGTGCGCCAGTGGCGACGAGCGAGACACCTAATTTTCGCGCGCGTACAAACATGATTCGTCCTCAGAATGCGAGAGTTACGCAGAATCGGAACGAGCGGCTTGTTCAACCGCCCGGATGGCGGACCCGGTCGATCATGTGACGGCGTCGCCCCGGGCTGCAGACCGGCCGATTTCGGCCGGGGAACGCGAGGAGGTAGCGGACTCGCGCGTCGATGGCTCCCCCGGTCATCCCCAGAGACCAGAATAGAACCGCGGGCCCTCCGTGTCTCTGTCTAGCCAAAGTGCCCCTGTCGGGGCGCCCGTTCCGGGCTGAGAATGGTGTGGTGGCCGCCCGGTCGACGCCGTTTTCCCTATGGTCCTGTGAGGCCGTCGTCTAGCCGGGTGGGGAACCGTGTTGTGGGCCCTTCAATGCTGCCGATCCAGGACTCCACCGGAGTCGTGGTGTGAGCGCGAGGACTAGATTCGCTTGATGCCCTGGCAGTTCCCCCGGGCGGTCACACGTGCCAGTGACCGAACCGACAGAAGGGAGCAGGTGATGGTCTTCGCAGAATCAGAGGACGACGAACAAATCATCGAACGGGTCGCCGCGTTAGACATCGGCAAGGCAGAGGTCGTGTGCTGTGTCCGGTTGCCCGCACCGACGGGCAAGAAACGTCGGATCCAGGAAGTCACCACGCATTCGACGATGGTCGGTGCGTTGAGCGATCTGGCGCAGCGGCTGGTCGACCTGAGGATCCAGCGGGTGGTGATGGAGGCCACCAGCGATTACTGGCGGCCACCGTTCTACCTGTTCGAGGCCCACGGACTGGATCCGTGGCTGGTCAACGCCAAGGACGTCAAGCATCTGCCCGGGCGCCCGAAGACCGACGTGTTGGACTCGGTGTGGTTGTGCAAGGTCGCCGAGCGTCAGATGCTGCGCCCCAGTTTCGTGCCGCCGCCACCGATCCGCCGGTTGCGGGACCTGACCCGCTACCGGGTCGATCTGGTCGGGGTGCGCGGCGCGGAGAAGAACCGGGTGGAGAAACTGCTGGAAGACGCCTGCATCAAGCTGTCCGTGGTCGCCTCGGACATCTTCGGGGTCTCCGGGCGGGCGATGATGGCCGCGATGATCGCCGGGGAACGCGACCCCAGGAAGCTGGCTGACATGGCACGCTCCCGGATGCGACCCAAAATCGGCTTGCTCGAGGAAGCCTTTGCCGGCCTGCGAGTGGGCACCTTCGATGCGCACCACCGGTTCTTGCTGACTCGGATGCTGGCTCGGATCGATGCCGTTGATGCCGACATCGCGGCAGTGGAGGCCCAGATCGAGCAGCACTTGGCCCCTTTCGGTGATGCGGTGGCACGACTGGCTGAAATCCCCGGGATCAAAGCCACCGCAGCCGCGATTATCCTCGCCGAGATCGGGACCGACATGACCCGGTTCCCCACCGCCGGGCATCTTGCGTCGTGGGCCAAGTTCGCCCCAGGAATCAAGTCCAGCGCGGGCAAGAACAAGGGCAACGGTTCCACCGGTCACGGCAACCGTTACCTCGCCCGGGTCCTGGGCGAGGCCGCTGTCGGCGTCGGCCGGACCGACACCTTCCTCGGTGCCCGCTACCGCCGCATCGCCCGCCGTCGAGGCAAGAAGAAAGCCATCGTCGCCGTCGGCAGATCGCTCCTGGTGATCATCTGGCATCTGCTCGCTGACCCCGACAGCCACTTCAAAGACCTCGGCGCCGACCACTACGACAGCCACGTCTCGACCGCAGCCAAACGCCGAAACCACGTTCGCGGCCTGGAAGCCCTCGGCTACCACGTCACCATCGAACCAGCAGCCTGACAGTCCAACTTGGCAAACCCCGGACTCTCTGCCGAGTAACTGCCGCCTGCCTGGTCACCTTCATTCTCGGACTAGTGAGAAATTCGCGCTCGCGCTCAGTCCTGGATCCTCCGCCACGGCTGCGCCTGCTCGATCTGCAGGGCGAGCCGGAGCAACAGGGACTCGGTGCCGTGGTTTGAGGAGAGCATCGCGCCGATCGGCAGCCCTTTGTCGGTCTGCCCGCAGGGCACGGACAGCGCCGGGGCGCCGGTCGCGTTGTGCAGCGGCGTGAACCCGGTGTAGTCGACCAGCCGGCGGAAGTGTTCGTCGGCGGACAGGTCGGCGGCCAGATAGCCGAGCTTCGGGGTGGTGTGCGACAGCACAGGGGTGAGCACGACGTCCGGACCCTTGGCGAAAGCGACCCGCGAGGCCGCCGACGACGCCAGCAACCGGCTGATGAAGATCGGCGCCTTCCAGACCCGCTTCTTGCCCTGCTCGGCGAGCCCCAGGGTCAGCGGCTCGAGCTTCGCCGGATCGAAGCCGGACCCGAACATCCGCTCCCCGCCGCCCTTCGCCGCCATCGCCAGGAAGCGCCAGTAGTCGATGAAATCGGTCTTGAAGAACTCGGGCACCGGCAGCGAGTAAGGCTCGACGTGATGGCCGAGGCCTTCCAGCAACCGGCCGAGCGCCTCGACCGACGAGCGGGTGGCCGCGTCGGTCGGCGGCGCCACTGGGGAGTCGATCAGCAGCCCGATCCGCAGCGGACGGTCGATCGGCCGGTCGACATCCTCGATCGGTGCCAGCAACCGGTTGCGGTGCACCCGCTGCGCCGCGAGATAGAAGCCCGCGACGTCGCGCACCGAGCGGGCGAGCACTGAGTCGGTCACGACTCGCACCGGCATCGCCTCGCCGCCGTCGGTCAGCCGCAACCGGCCACGGGTCGGCTTCAGCCCGACCAGACCACAGACCGCGGCCGGGATGCGGATCGAGCCGCCTCCGTCGTTGCCGTGCGCGATCGGTACGACGCCGGAAGCGACCCAGGCGGCGGATCCGCCGGAGCTGCCGCCGCTGGAGTAGTCGAGGTGCCACGGGTTGTGGGTCTGCCGGGTCAGCGTCTCCGTGGTCGCCGTCCAGCCGAACTCCGGCATGGTCGTGGTGCCGATCGGGATGATGCCCGTCTGCCGGAACTGCGCGGCGATCCGCCCGTCCTTCGGCTGCGGGGTGGCCGGCAGCGCTTGCGAGCCCTCCGTCATCGGCATACCGCCGACCTTGATGTTGTCCTTGAAAGCCGCTGGTACGCCTGCGAATTCGGCGCTACCCGGGTTCTGCGCACGCTCGCGAGCGCGGTCGAAGTCGGAGTGCTGGAGCGCTTGGAGCGACTCCTCAACCTGCTGGCTGCGTTGTATGGCGGCATCCACCGCTTCGAGGGCGCTGATCTCGCGATTGCGGATGCGCTCGGCCACGCCGGTGGCGTCAAGGTCGCCCAGCGCGTCATCGGTGAATGCGTGGACTCTGGTCGCCTGGTGCTGATCGGTCACGGCCCCAAGTTACTCCCGAGTCACTACGATGCGGGGCGCGGCTGCGGATCCGGCTTGGCTGTGACTCACCGGATCCCCAGCCGCTCCGTGGGTCATCGAAAGGGAGAGTCGTGACCCTACGGGTGACCGGGAGTTACCTCCCGGTCACCCGGTCATGGAATGTCGCCGCGTCAGAACGTCACTTGACCCACACCTGCGACAGAGTCGGCATGCTGATCAGCGGGTCCATCTGAACGTTCTGGACGTTCGTGCCGAAGGTCGCGGTGTTCATCGAGTAGTAGTCCGGAAGCGACGGCAGGTAGGTCGTCATGAGCTCCTTGTCGAGGGCCGCCCACTTCGGCGCCGCAGCGGCCGGAGACAGCTGCCCGATAGCATCCATCTGCTTGTTGACCGCGGCGTTCTTGAACTGCCCCACGGACAGGCCGCTGGAGATTCCGGCGCCGTTGAACAGCACTGGGTAGACCGAGTCACCGGTCGGCCAGTCGTAGCACCAGCCCGGTGTGCCCTGACCCATGTTGACCGGGGCCGTCGGGTCGGAGATCTTCTTCTCGATCTCGGCAGTGGACACCGGGATGTCCTTGACCTTGAAGCCGGCCGCCGTCAGGGCCGCCTTCAGGGCATTGTTCGAGGCGACCTTGGTCGGCTTGTCGCTCTGGAAGTAGTACGACAGCTGGAAGCCGACCTTCTTCGCCGCAGTCAGGATCGCCTTGGCCTTAGCCGGGTCACCGTTGCCCTGCCCCGTCGCATAAGGCAACGCCGGGTACTTCTTGAAGCCCTGCAGGCTGGGTGCTGCGAAGGTTGTCGCCGGCTGGTAGTTCAGCTGGGACAGGCCGGCCGCCTTGCGCATCTCGTTGTAGGGCCACGCGTAGCCGATCGCCTTGCGAATGTTCAGCGGGATCTTGCGTGAGTCCAACTCGTCGAAGTATTCGCACGAGGAGGAGCCGATCGCGAACTGGCTCTTCTGTGCTCCAGTGACCTTGCTGGCCAGCGAGGCGTCGATCGCGTCGATGTTGATGGTGTTGGTGCCAATGCCGCTGTTGGCCAGGATCCGCTGCTGTGACGGCAGGTCGACGATCGAGAAGTTGATCTGGATCTTGTTCGGGTACGCGTTGCGCACCGGGTCGGTCTTCGGGTCCCAGTTGGGGTTGCGCGTCAGCACCATCTTCTGGCCGATGGTGTAGCTGGACACCATGTAGGGGCCGGTGGTCACCGGATTCTTCTGGTAACCGGCCTTGGTGTCCTTGGCCTTGGGCACGGGACTGAACTCGGGGAAGGAGGCGAAGTAGTTGAACGACGGCATCTTCTTGGTCAGGTGGAACACCAGCGTGTCGGTGCCCTGGGTGGTCACCCCCGGGAACTTGACGTTGGGCTGCGCATAGGGGCCCTTGTAGGTGCTGCCACCCTTCAGGAACTGCATCTGGTAGTTGGTGCCATTGGCGCCGACACCCTTGGTATCGAAGGTGCGCTCCATGCCGTAGACGAAGTCCTGGATCTTCACCGGGGAGCCGTCGGAGTACTTCAGGCCAGGCTTGATCTTGAAGGTCCAGGTCAGGCCGTCCGCGGACGGCTGGCCGACACCCTCGGCAAGGTCGGGCACCAGCACCGGCTTGCCGTTGACGATCTTGTACTGCGTCAGCGTCCGGTAGAGGTACTGCGTCGCGTACGCGTTCGAGTCGATGTAGTAGATGCCGGCCGGGTCCATCGTCGGCGGGTTCGACCCGTCGTCGATGTAGAGCGTGCCGCCCTTTTTCGCACCGGGAGCAGCGGGTGCTGGGCCTTTGAGGTTCGGGTTCGTCGCGGCGACCGCCGCCTTGGTCTGAGCTGCCGCGGCCGTGTTACTGCCGCTCCCGCTTCCGCTGCTGTTGGCCGATGGTGAGCCGCTGCCGCAGGCTGCCAGGGACAGGGAAGTGGCGCCCGCGGCCGTCAGCACGACCAATTTCGTCCAGCGCATGGTGATTCTCCTTCATTGGTCACTTCCTGGGGTTGCCAGGAAGAGTCGGTTCATCACTCCTTTTCATGCTGATGCGCCCCCAGAACTGCTGTTCAGCATCACGTCGCGATCAGTGCTTGGACTGTTGTCAGGTTGCGTGATCAGGATGTGTGAACCCACTTCAGCGAAAAATATCTCCGTGTGATGTGGGCTTCCCGAGTGTTTCCTGGGTGCCCCGGGTTCGATGCCAAGTCGTGACGTCGCTGCCCTTGCGTCGACCGACGCAAAGGGTTTATTTAACGACCGTCCAGTTCTATTCGAACGCAACCGCGGCCCCGCAAGGACGGCTCAGCCGGTGACTGCGTCGGCTTCCTGATCGGTCTCCGCGAGCACCGATTCCCATGCGCGGACCCGGTTTTCGTATGCCGGGACCCGCGCGAGCCCGTCGTGCTCGATGGCTGCGGAGAGCCACCCGAGCAGAGACGGCGTGGCCCGCTGCACAAAGTCACGCAGTTCGTCCTGCGGCAACGAAAGAACTCTGCGACACAGTCGGGCATTGGGTACGAATCGGCGCTCGGCGGCGATGTCGAGCAGTTCCGCCGCACCGCCGGTGGCCGACTCATTGAGCACCGACTCGATCTGCGGGCAGTCGGCGAAAGCGGCCGCGTCCACGACATACAGGTGACGGATTTCGGCGACCCCGGCATCGGCGAGGCAGCGGTCCATCGCACGCTCGTGGTTGCCGGTCACCCGGATGTCGTCCAGCGCCAGCACCACAGCGCCGGTGACGTCGCGTTCCGGAGTCAGGTCGCTGGCACCGATCGAGGTGCGCCGGTCTTCGGACGTCATACGGGAGTAGTCGCCGTTGCTGACGCCGCGACGAGTGATCCGGAAGGTGTCGACCTGCAGGTCGGGACGCAACAGCCGCAGGTGTTGCACGAACGGGATCAGCAGGCTGTATGCCGCGGGCGGCACCTGCGCGAAAGCAGACGTGGTGACCAGCACCGGCCGCTCGTCGAGACGGCGGGCAGCGAGCGCGGCCAGCGCGACGGCGAAGCGACGCCCAGCAGCGGCGTCACCGTGCTTGAACCGCGAATAGCTCTTGGCGTCGACCAGCGCGGCCTCCGGCAGGCCGTGCTCGGAGCTCAGCTTGGTCAGGCAGATCCGCTTCCCCTTGCTCATTGCCCCACCCCTTCCCTTGTCGCTGAGGACCGGAGGTCGGACTCGGCGAACAACGCGGCGGTTCCCGCGGGATAGCCGGCCAGGAACCGCTCACCGGTGGCTTCGGCGTCAGCGCGGAAGCGTTGCACCAGCTCGGCCGGGCAGGCTGCGAGGAAGCCGGCCGCATCCGGGTCGGCGAGCAGCCGCTTGAGGAACCGGATCGTCGGCACGAAGTCGCCGCGCTGCACGCTGGGCAGCATGTCGTGGATCGATCGGACGACGGCGTGGTTCAGCGCCGACTCGACGCTCGGGTCGGCGGCCAGCTGCTCGTCGCAGGTGGCAACGTATGCCGTGACGATCTGCCCAATGCCGTTGTCCTGCAACAGATCCACCATCACCTGCTCCGCGAGACCGGTCACCCGCACGTCATCGATCACAATCGCGATCGCGTCGCGCACTGGATCGGTGAGCCGGAAACCGATGCTTGCCAGGTCATTTCGGCGGTCCTGCGCGGACGACGCGGCATAGTCGATGTGCGTCACCGAGTCCTTGTGCACGTGTATGACGCGTGCCGGTGCCCGCTCACCGCGCGCCTCGTTGAGCACGTCGCACACCGCAGACGCGAGATAGAAGCAGGCCGGTTTGGCGACGAGGTAGGCGACCGGCAGCACGATCGGGCTACCGGTTGTCGACAGCCACGGGCAGTCCTTGAGCAGCGCGTTCGCGAGCTCGTTGCCGAGATCCCGGATCGACGGCAGGTCGCCGTGTTTCATCAGCGAGTAGGTCGCGGTGTCGAAGGGCGTGCCGAGGTTGCCGTCGATCGGGTGCATCGCGGCGCCGGTCAGCGGGTGGGCCACCACCCGGGTGACGGGCGCTTTCACAGCAGGGCCTCCAGCACGGCCAGCGTCGAGACGCCGTCCGGCTGCACCAGCGCTGTCGTCATACCTGCGGCTCGTGCGCCGGCTACGTCGGCGTCCGGGTTGTCGCCGACGTGTAACACGTCCGCAGCGGGTATGCCGAGCAAGTCGCACGCCGCCCCGAACAGCCGCGGGTGCGGCTTGGCAACGCCGAGCTCGTTGGAGAAGACACCGGGGACTGCGCCGAAACCGGCCAGTGCCAACAGTTTTCGCATCAGCTCGCCGGGCAGCATGCCGGTGTTGCTGGTCAGCACCACCGGCATCGGAAGCACGGACACCGCCGCGGGGAGTTTCACGTGCAACGGCCGCGGCGGGTGCCCGAGTGCCAGGGCTTCCTGCGCGGCATACAGCTCGGGCAGTTGGGCGGAGACTCCGGCGACCGGCAGGTCAAGCGCGATCAGCGTGGCCTCGATCCGGCCACCGAAACCGATGTCGACGCCATCGCGGACGCAGACATCGTCGACGTCGCGGTCGGCCTGGCGCATCGCCGCGTCGAACGTGTCGCTCGGCACGTGCGGCGCCACGGCATCGCGCAGCATGGCGTTGCGCGCCGGCTTGAAGGCCGGGTCACTGCCGAGCAGGGTGCCCCAGATGTCGAGGCTGACCCCGCCCGGCCGTGTCTGCCGTTGCATACCGGATCGGGCGAGCGTGCGTCAGAGGACGCTGAGCGCCAGCGGCTCGAGGTCGCGCGCGGTGCGACCATTCCCGGGTGCGCCGATCGCGGTGAAGGTCCAGCCGGCGGGCGTGCGGGAGACACGGGCCATCACCAGGGCGGTGTGGGTGCCTGACCCGGTGAGCTGGAAACGGGCCAGCTCGGTGTCGCCGGCCATCGAGTCGACGACGCGCACGAAGGCGTTGTCGATCTCGGTGAAGTTCTCGCCGCTGTAGGAGTTGACCACGAAGACGATGTGCTCGACCGAGCCGTGCACCGCGCCCAGGTCGACCTTGATCGACTCGTCGTCGCCCTCGCCCTCACCGGTCAGGTTGTCACCGGTGTGCTGGATCGCGCCGTCGCTCGAGGTGAGCTTGCCGAAGTAGACGGTGTCGAGCACGCGGCCGCCGCTGATCACGATGGCTGAGGCGTCCAGGTCGATGTCGCGCTGGACCTGTTTGGTGCCTCCGAAGAGACCCTTCTTGGTGACGATCTTGGCGTCCCAGCCCAGGCCCATGCGGACCTGGCTGAGGTTGCCGCCGTCCTGCTTGCGCAGGTCGACGGTCTGGCCCTTGGAAAGACTGATGCTCATACGTTGGCTCCTTGTTCGGTTGAGTCAGCGGCCCCCTCGGCCGCTGCTTCTCGTTTGTTGGCCAGCACGGAGCTGGCCCAGGCGGCGAGGATGAAGGCGATGCCGACCCCGCCGATGACGAACTCGCCGAGGTCGACACGGATGCTGATGACCAGCATGACGGCGAGCGCGCCGATGGCCCAGTGGGCGCCGTTCTCCAGGAAGCGGTATTCGGCAAGGGTCCCGTTGCGGACCAGGAAGATGGTCATCGACCGGACATACATGGCGCCGACGCCGAGGCCCATCATGATGATGATCGGGTCGGGGGTGATCGCGAAGGCGCCGATGACGCCATCGAAGGAGAACGTCGCGTCGAGCACCTCGAGGAAGAGGAACATCGAGAACGCGGCCTTGCCCGCCAGCAGCACCTTCTGACCGGTCGAGGAGTGCGCATCGGCCTCCTCGAACTCGTGGTCCTTGGACTCCTCCCGCTCCTCCATCATCGTGGACAACCCACTCACCGCGAGGTAGCCGATGATGCCGAGCAGGCCGGAGAAGAGCACGATCGAGCGCATCTGCACCTCGGTGTGCACATGCGTCTGGTGCACCAGCGTCTCGCTGGCGACGAGCAGGAAGAGACCGGCGATGACGACCGACAGCACGTCGAGCTTGCCCAACTTCTGCAGCGGCTTCTCGATCCAGGTCAGCCAGCTGATCTCGCGGTCCTCGTCGAACATGAAGTCCAGGAAGAGCAAGAGTAGGAACATGCCACCGAAGGCCGCGATCGCCGGGTGTGCCTCGGTGAGGATGTAGCCGTAGGTGCCCGGCGTGTGCGGGTCACCCTTCTCCAGCGCCAACTGCAGGGCGCTCCAGGGTGTGATCGACCCGGACAGGCAGACGATGACGAACGGGAAGACCAGCCGCATGCCGAAGACCGCGACGATCACGCCGACGGTCAGGAACATGTTCTGCCAGAAGTGGTTGAGCCGGTCGAGGTACTTTGCGTTGACCGCCGCGTTGTCGAACGAGAAGACGATCTCCACCACGATCAGGATCGCGGTGAGGCCGACGCCGGCCCAGTTGTTGTAGAGGAACGCGACCACCAGCACGGCCGCCGTGATGACGAAGTCGATCCGGAAATGCTTCAGGGCTTGCAACAGGGGCTCTTCTCGGCGTGACGGGGGCGGGAACAGTTGCCAGTATGACGGCCGGCAGCGGTTATCGGTTTCGTGATGACTCCTCCGTGATGGCAACGGCGGGCCGTGACCGAGGGTTCCCGGTCACGGCCCGCCGGGCCTGGTGAAGTATGCGAACTTCGTCGGGTGACTCAGCCGACCTGCAGGCCGAACTGGGTGATGACGCTGGCCAGACCGCCGGCGAAACCCTGTGCGATGGCGCGGAACTTCCACTCGCCGCCGTTGCGGTAGAGCTCACCGAAGATCAGCGCTGTCTCGGTCGAGGCGTCCTCACCTAGGTCGAAACGCACGCCCTTGTCGGTGTTGTGCGGGTCGTCGGCGTCGTAGACCCGGATGTAGGCGTCGGCGACCTGGCCGAAGTTCTGGCCGCGCGCGTCTGCCTGGTCGATCGAGGCGACCACGACGATGCGCTGCACGTCGGCGGACACCTGGTTGAGCGCGACGACGATCTGCTCGTCGTCACCCTCGCCCTCGCCGGTGCGGTTGTCGCCCTGGTGCTGGACCGAGCCGTTGTCCCCGTTGAGGTTGTTGTAGAAGACGAAGTCGGCGTCGCTGCGGACCTTGCCCGTGTCTGCCAGCAGCAGCACCGAGGCGTCCAGGTCGAACGGCGCGCCGTCGGTGGTCCGCGGGTCCCAGCCGAGGCCGACCACGGCCTTCGTCATACCCGGTGCGGCCTTCGCCAACGAAATGTTGCCGCCCTTGCTGAGGCTCACTGCCATGGTGAGGTTCCTTTCTCGTCATAACTCTGGTCGTGCTTTTCGTGGTGGCTCGTCATACGAGCGGGGTGTAGGGGTCGCGCCAGGAGATCTCTCGATAACCGTATGCCGAACAGACCTGCTGCAACGTGCCGGAGTAGGGATCGTGCTCGGCCCGCAACACAAGGCGGCCCTCGACGACGTGACCGGTCATCAGCGCCTGGGCGCCGAGCGTCGGCCCGGCCACCAGCGGCAGCTCGAGCCGGGAGTCGCCATACGTCGTGACCGTGACGGTGCCGCCCGGCAGTTGCTTGGAGGGACGAGTCGGCACTGCGAAGAGCAGCAACCGGTGCACGCCGGTGATGCTTCGCAGGTTGACCGCCACACCACTCGAGGTGGCACGGAAGATCGGCCTGCGCGGGTCGGGGCCTTGCTGGGAAAGGCCTGGCAATACGAGGGATTCGCGAGAATCACTGGTCTCGAAGACCAACCCGAGCACGACCTCGGAAGGGTTCGGAACAGCGACCTTGGCCTCCAACGCGCCTGCGGCGGACTGCATCCGGGTCAGCTCGACGACGGGCTCGTGCTCGGTCATCAGCCGCCGCTCGCCGGCCCGGATGGTCGGCAGCCCGAGGTCGTGGGCGGCAGGGCGGGTATGACGACTCGTGCTGACCGGCGCCGGCGCCGCGCCCACTGGTGCGTCCAGCGACAACGACGTCCCGCCCCCAAGCCGGTCGAGTAGGACGAGCCGCTGGGCGAGGACGTATCGAGACCTGCCGGCGGCTCGCTGGCGCCCAGGTCGAGAGACGAGTCACCACCCAAGCTGGTCGAGTAGGACGAGCGCTGTCCTGAGTAGTCCGGAGCTTGCGACGGACGTATCGAAGGGCCGCTAGGCGAGGACGTATCGAGACCCGCAGTTTGGCGCAGACTCCGGGCGCGCAGGAACGGCAGGTCGGTCCGAGTCTCTTCGCTCATACGGGGTCCCCGCGAAGTATCCGGGGGAGCGGGTCGGGGTCCCCGCGAAGTATCGGGGGAGCGAAGCGGGGGAGAACTTCGTGGGGTGACGGAGCGGAGGAGGAACTTCGTGGGGTGTTCACAGCGGGACTCCGAACTCCTTGGCCACACCGGCCAGCCCGGACGAATAGCCCATCCCGAGGACGCGCAGCTTCCACTCGCCACCGTGCCGATAGAGCTCGGCAAGTTTCAGCGCACTCTCACTGGTGAGGTCCCCGGCAAGGTCGACCGAGGAGATGATCGACGCGCCACCGTCGAGGTTCAGCAACCGGACGACCAGCGTCTTCAGTTGACCCATGCTGCGACTGCTGCCGCTGCCTTCGGAGAGATAGAGAACGAAGACGACCTTGGCGACGTCGTCCGGCACCCCGGTGAGTTCGACCTCGACCTGGGCGTCGTCATTGCCGAGCGCTTGCTCGAGCTGCGCGGTCGACAGGTCCGCCGAGACGAGCTGATTGAAGTAGACGACGTGTTGCGGTGAGAGGGCCTGACCGTTCGCGCCGACCAGCAAGGTCAGCAGGGTGAGGTTGTCGTCGAGCACCCGCTCGCCGCCGGAGTCCCAGTCGACCCCGAAGACCACACCTGTCAGGTTGGGCAACTCACGCTGCAGCGCGATGTTGGCACCCTTGGCCATCGGGCTCACGATCTACACCTCTGCACTCTCGAATCCACCCTGGTGCGCGATTTTCTCGCCACCGTCGCCAGTCTCACAGAAGTTTATTCTGAACAAGCACAGTGAGCTTGGGCTGCGTTGGCATGGCGGCAGCTTGCTGACGCTCTTGCCAGCGCAGGACAAGCCTCACAGGTCCAGGTCGGACTCGCCGAACTTGTCCTCCAGGAAGCGGCCGTGGACCTGCAGCGCCTGCATGTCCCTGGACCGGCTGGCGTCGGCCAGCTGCTCGACGCTGCGACGCAGCGTGGTCAGCTGCTCCACCAGAGCATCCGTCGCGGTCTCGGCACCATGATCTCGATACGCTCCTCCGCTCCGCTCCCCCACTACTCGATCCGCGGTGACTGCGCGCACTGCTCCGACATACGCCCGAATCGAGCCGGGCAGGTAGTCGGTCAGCGTGCCATTGATCGCCACCCGCACCCCGATGTCGAGGCGGTCCGCTTCGCCGGAGGTGAGCACTTCGCGCACGGTGTCGGTGACCGCCCGCGCGAGCACCACACCGATCGTCGGCAACTCGCCGGCGCTGCTGTTGATCTCGAGGATCAGCGCTTGGTTCTTGCGCAACAGGGCCTGAACCGAGTCACCGGAGGAATCGGTCACCGCCTGCGACACAGACTGCAACCGATTCTCGGCCTGCGCGCGCAGGCGTCCGGACGATCCCTCCGGGTCAAACAGACGTGACAGCAATCCCACGGCTCGCGGTCCTACCGGTTGGTGTTACCGCCGGGCAGCTGCTGGTTGCCGCCGGTCGGCTGGAAGCTGGCCGCCGTCTTGGCATCAAGACCCTGCGAGCGCATCGACCGCTCGAGGTAGGGCTTGGCGCGCTGCACCTGACCCTCGAGAGCACCGATCGTCTGCGCCATCGACACCGTGGCCTCGGAGCGGAACTTGTCGATCTCGTCCATGGTGGCGAAGACGTTGTCGAATGCCGCCTGCAGCTTGTCGATCTCGATCGTGCTGCTTGCCGCCTGCTTGTTGATCTCGGTGCCCTGTGTGCGCAGCTGCTTCGAGGTCTCCTCGATCATGGTGGAGGTCGTGCTGTTGAGTGCGGTGATCTGGTCGAGCACGACCTTCTGCTGGGCGAGTGCCTGGCTGACGATGATCGCCGTGCGCAGCGCCGCCACCGTGGTGGTCTGTGCCCGGTCGACGCCGCGAATCAGCTCCTGGTTGTTCTTGCGGACCAGGTCGAGGGCGAGGTAGCCCTGCACCGACACCGCCATCTGCGTCATGATGTCCTGCCGCCGCTGACGAACCGCGAAGAGGACGTCGGACTTCATGATGTCGGAGTCCTCGGTCCGGCCGGCAGCCGACAGCTCAGCGATCTTCCCCTCGACCGCGCCGTCCAAAGCCGTTGCCAGCTGGTTGTATTCGCCCAGCTTCTGCATCGCCTGCCACATGTTGTTGCGCTCCACCTCGATGGAGGCGTTGTCCTTGCGCAGCTCGTCCTGACCGCCGGCCAGCGAACGGATGATCGAGTCCAGGTGGCTCTGCGCCGACTGGTACTTCATGAAGTAGTTCTCGATCTTGTTGCCGCCGGGCAGCCACTTCAGGATCTTCTTGGCGCCCTTGAGGTCGGCCCGGTTGGGGTCGAGGTCGGTGATCGTGCGCCGCAGGTCGACCAGCGTGCCGCCGACCTTGGACTGCGCGGAGTCCTTGCCGGCCTGAGCGGCCGGGCGCTGCAGCATCCGGTTGGACACGTCGGAGGTGCGACGGATCTCGCTGTCGCCCATGTTGACGATCGAGTTGACCTTGTCGGTGAACGCCGGAGCCTTCATGTCCATCGAGGTCAGCTCGGCGACGAACGCCTGGGCCTTCTTGTCCAGCTCCGTCTGTGCCTCCGGGGCGACCGGCACGGCCTGCACGGCCTGCTGGTCCTGGATCACCGGCACGGCGTCCGGCGCCTGCAGCACGAGACCGGTCGAGGTCGGGGCGGGCGCCGGCGGCAGGTTGGGAGCCGGAGCCGGCGCGGTCTGCTGCTGGGGAGCCGCTTGCTGCTGTTGTTGCGGCGCCGGCTGTTGTTGCGGTGCCGGTGCGGGCGGCTGTTGCTGCCCTGCGTTGTTCTGCTCGAACTGGTCACCGAGCCCACCGCTCAGATCGAGGTTGGACATATTGCGAGCCTCCTAGCTGCCGCGGGCGTTCCGCGGACCCCCGAGATGTTCCTCATACCTTATGTATTCGCTGCGCACCTACAACAGCCCGTGCACGTCATACGACCGCTTCGGATCGCCGGGCGTTCCACATCACGCCCAACGAACGAGAGCGCAACTCGATTCCAGGCCCGGTCGAGGCGCTCCTCAGGCGACTGGCGGGTGGTCCAACGTGCCGGTCCCGGTCAGGCAGACATGCCCGTGCAGGACCACGCGGGAGATGTCGTCGCGCGGTCCGTGCACCTCGACCCGCAGCGCGCTCGGCCGCCCGACGAAGCGTCCTTGGGACAGTGCCACCGTGGATTCCGGCGCGACGCGCCCATGGCGGACGAGGTATGCCGCCGCCGGCCCGGCTGCGCTGCCGGTCGCGATGTCCTCGACCGAGCCGTCGTTGACCCAGTTGCGCCCCTCGAGGGCACTCGGATCCAGGACGTATGCCAGTTCGGCGCCTGCTTCGCCGAGCAACTCCTCGAAGTCTGGGATGGTGATCCGTGCGCGGGCCAGCCCGGAGCCGCTGACCGGCACGATGAGGTACTTCAGGCCGGTGCTGGCCCATTCGACGGGCAGCGTCGGGTCGAGGTCGCCGGGCTGAAGGCGCAGCGCGTGGGCGATGCGCTCGCGATAGGCGGGCGGCATCGGTTCCCCGAAGCTGGGCCGACCTTGATCGGTGTCGATATCGAAGCCGCCCGCGTTGTCCGCCACGCTGCGCGCGATCACCTCACGGCTACCCAGCCGGAACGTCCACGTCGCGTGCTCGCCCGGCGGAACGGCCGCTGGTTCGGCGGCCAGGAGCTGCTCGTGCGCCACGGCAGCCGCGCCGAGGATGGGGTGTCCGGCGAACCGAAGTTCCTGATCCACGACGAAGATCCTCGTCACGAACGAACGGTCGTCGGCCGTGGGCCACAGGTAGATCGACTCGAACTGGCGGACCTCGACGGTCACCGCCTGGAGCTGCCCGGTGGTCAGGCGAGGCGGGTTCAGGAAGACGGCGACCCCGTTTCCTTGGTAGCTCGACTCGGCGAATACGTCGGCGAGTCGATAGGTGAACCCGGTCTGGTCGGACGCGTGGCGTGCGTCATCGGAAGTGTTCATTGGTCCCACTGTCCACCTTGTCCGGGCGTCGACTCGCCGAAACTCTAGAGTTCGCAAGTGACTTCTCTGCGGATCGCGATCATCATCGGCAGCACCCGGCCGGACCGGGTCGGTCCGACCATCGCCGACTGGGCGTTTGATCGCGCGAGCGGGCGCGGGGATGCGTCATACGACCTGATCGACCTGGCGCACGTGGGCCTGCCGCTGCTCGACGAGCCGGAGCCGGCGGCCGCACATCACTACCGGCACGATCACACGAAACGGTGGTCGCGGCTGATCGACTCGTATGACGGCTTCGTGTTCGTCGCGCCGGAGTACAACCGCGGTATGGCGGGCTCGCTGAAGAACGCCATCGACTTCCTGTATGCCGAGTGGAACGACAAGGCAGCCGGGATCATCTGCTACGGGTCCAGCGGCGGGCTGCGCGCCGGAGAGCACCTGAAGTCGACGCTCGGCGAGGTGCAGATCGCGACCGTCCGCGCGCAGGTGTCGCTGTCGATCTATGACGACATGACCGACTTCGTGCAACTCACGCCGCGCGACTACCAGGTCGCCAACCTGGACGCGATGCTCGATTCGCTGCTGCGCTGGGCCGGTGCCATGCGCGCGCTGCGCGCCGGGCTGATCAATCCGTGAGGATCTCGTTCGGGAAGCCGGGGCTGCGGTGACCGTCGCGGCCGATCATCGTGTCGGCCGCGACCAGCGCGTTGACGACCGCTTCCTCGGTGGCCTGCACGACAGCGGCATACAGGGGGTCGATGGCCGGCCACGGGAGGAACTCGAGCTGCCGCAATTCCGTTGTCGCAGCCTCGATTCCGCTGTCGAGCGCACCAGCGTTGGCAGTGGAGAAGGCCAGGAAGACGTCGCCGGAGAAGTGACTGCCGATGGTGCCGGTGCGTGCGATGCCGAGTGAGACCCGGCGGGCGAGCGCCTTGCACTGCTGGGGCAACAACGGCGCGTCGGTCGCCACGACCGTGATGCACGAACCCGACCCGGGCGGCGCGCTCCGGCCGGTGTCTTCCATCGGGTTGTCGTCCAGCAGCTGTATGCCGAGCCGGCTGCCGCGGATGACGAGCTCTTTGCGCGAGCCGAAGTTGGCCTGGGTGAGGACACCCACGACATACGACTGCTCGCCCACGGCGACCCGGCGTGAGGAGGTGCCGGTACCGCCCTTGAAGCCGTAGCAATTCATGCCCGTGCCGCCGCCGACGCTGCCCTCGGCGAGCGGGCCGCTCGCCGCGGCATCGAGTGCCGCGATGGCGGTCTCCTCCCGCACGTGACGCCCGTTGATGTCGTTGAGGTAGCCGTCGAAGGTCTCGCCGACCACGGGTAGGTGCCAGCCCTGCTGCAGTGCCGGATTCTGCGCCAGCGACCACTCGAGCACCCCGCGGTGCACCGGACCGACGGCGTGCGTGTTGGTGATCGCGATCGGCAGTGCGAGCGAGCCGCTCTCCTCGATCCAATGGCTGCCGGTGAGCTCGCCGTTGCCGTTGAAGGAGAACATCCCTGCCGCGAGCGCGGTCCCGACCCGCGCGCGGCCCAGCGGCAGGATCGCAGTGACTCCGGTGCGTACCGGGCCTGTGCCGGGGACGAGCGGCCCGTCGCCCTCGATGATCGTCAGGTAGCCGACCTCCACGCCGGGGACATCGGAGATGGCGTTCCAGGTGCCGGGCACACCGTCGAAGGCGACGTAGTCACGGGCGCGACGGTGGTCCGGACTCATGGTTCCTCCTCAGCGCAACGGGTGTGGGCCCACTCAACCAGAGGGCTGGGCCCGGTGTGCTCGTGCCAGCAGACCCACGACGACCAGGGTCGCGACTCCGGCGATCACGGCCCCGATCAGCAGGATGGTGTGGATGCCGTATGCCGTGCTGTCGACCGCCGCGTGTGTCAGCTGGGCGCGCACCTGTGTCGGAGCGTGACCGGAGACGAGGCGTCCCGCACCGGAGGCGACGGCGTCCTTCAGTTGCCCGAGTTGGTCGACCGGCAGGTGTGCTGGTGCGACGTCGCTCGCCATACGAGAGCCGGTGCGTGCTGCGAAAACCGCTCCGAACGCTGCAACACCGGCCGCGGTGCCGACCTGTCGGAGAGTGTTGACGACGCCGGTCGCCATACCGGCACGGTCAGGTTCGACGCTGGCCAGTGCGGCGCTGGACAGAACAGCGCTGGAGGCACCGAGGCCGATGCCGGCGAGCACGAACCCGGGCGCGAGTGCCGTCCAGTCCGAGGACGCGTCGATCCGCGACGCCCACACGAGACCGCCGGTCACGAGCAGCAGGCTGCCGCCGATCGTGAACACGGTCGGCACGCGATGCCCGAGCTGCGCCACGACCGGTGCGGCGATGAAGGCCGTGACGGTCAGTGGCAGGAACCGCAGTCCGGCTTCGAACGGCGTGTAGCCCAGTGTGTTGACGAAGTAGAGACCGACGTAATTGGTTGCGGCCACAAGGGTTCCGGCGATCACGAAGCCAGCGACGCCGATGCCGACGAAGCTCGGGCGGCGGAAGAGCTCGAGGTCGACCATCGGCTCGTCGGTGTGTGCGGCGCGGATCAGGAACACGACGAGTGCCAATGTTGCGAGGGCGAAGGAGCCGACGATGAGCCCCGAACCCCAGCCCTCGGACTGACCACGGATCAACCCGAACACCAATGCTGCCAACGAAATCGTGAGCAGTGCGGTGCCGGTGGCATCGATGCGACGGGCCTTCTCGGCCTTGGACTCCGGCAATCCCACGCGGGCTGCGACGAACGCCACGACTCCGATCGGCACGTTGATCGCGAAGATCCATTGCCAGCCGGCGTTGTCGACGATGAGACCGCCGAGCAACGGGCCGACTGCGGTCGCGCCGGCGAGTGTCCCGCCGAATGCACCGATCGCCTTGGCACGAGCCTTCAGGTCCGGGTAGGCGTGACCGAGGATCGGCATCGCGGTGCCGAAGAGCATCGCTGCCCCGATGCCCTGCACCGCGCGCATCGTGTTGAGCATCAACGGATTTGCGGCGAGCGCACACGCGAGTGACCCGATGGTGAAGATCGCCATACCGGCGCAGAAGAGACGTCGTCGGCCGAAGCGGTCGCCCAGGGTGGCGGCCGTCAGCAGCAACGCGGCGAGCGGCAGCGTGTAGGCGTCGACGACCCATTGCAGGTCGCTCAGGTTGGCGTGCAGGTCGGCCTGTATGTCGGGCAGCGCGACCGCGACGATCGTCATGTCCAGCATCAGCATGAACATCGCGACGCAGACCAGGGTCAGGGCGAGCCCCGGTCTCGACGGCGCGACGGAGGCGCCGCCGGAGGGCTTCGTGATGGTGCTCGTGGTCATCGATGTGCCTTGTCTCAGTGTCTGACGGATCGGGCTACAGGTGTTCTGTGACGTAAGTGAACACCCGTAGCGCTACACTCGTCAACTGTTATGTCTGAGAGGATCCGCGTATGACGCAGAAGCAGGCCGGGCGCCGCGCCGTCGCACCGCGCGGCGAGGGCACTCGGCTGCGCGAGGAGATCCTCGACGCGACCATCGCCCTGGTGGAGGAACTCGACGACCCGTGGCAGCTGTCGCTGCGAGCGGTTGCCCGGAAGGTGGGCATCACCGCAACGTCGATCTACCTGCACTTCGAGTCGCTGGAGGCTCTGCTGTTGGCCGCGAAACACCGGATGTGGCAACAGTTCGGCGAGGACATGGTGGCAGCGGCCGAGGCGTCGGACGGCACGCCATACGAAAAGGTGCTCGCATTCGGTCGCGCCTACGTCACCTACGCGAACGAGCACCCCGGCGCATTCCGGACGCTGTTCACCAAGGCGTGGAAGCTGCCCGTCGACGACGGTATGACGTTCGCCGGCGAGGCCCAGTTCGCGCTGCTCGCCCAAGTGCTCCACAGTGTGTCCGGCTCCGCGGAGGAGGCGCACCTGCGGGCCGTGCAGCTGTGGTGCGGCATACACGGCCTGGTGGTGCTGCGGCAACCGATGAGCCAGTTCCCGTGGCCGGACGTCGACGAGCAGCTCGTGTCACTCGCGCGGGCTTGGACAACGCCGTCGCCTCATCGGTAGCCGGCGGCTTGGAGGCCGTAGAGCTCCGCGTAGTGACCGCCGACGGCCATCAGCTCCTCGTGCGTGCCCTGCTCGGCGACCCTGCCGTCCGCCAGGACGATCACGCGATCGGCCGACGCGACAGTGGAGAAGCGGTGCGTGACGATCAACGTGACGCCACCGGCGCGCGAGGTCTCCTTCGCAGCTGCGGCGTAGCGGTCGAAGAGCTTGTGCTCGGTCGCCGGGTCCAGCGCGGACGTCGGCTCGTCGAGGACCAACAGCAGCGGTGACCGCCGGACCATCGCTCGCCCGATCGCCAGCCGTTGCCACTGGCCGCCGGACAGGTCCACCCCGCCGGGCCAGGACGGTCCGAGTTGGGTGTCGAGACCGTCCGGGAGTGCCGTGAGTACGTCGGAAGCCGCAGCGTCGTCCAGTGCCTCGAGCAGGCGTGTGTCGTCGGGGATCTCGAGGTCTCCGACACCGATCGCCTCACGGGCGGTGAGCTCCAGCTTGAGGTGGTCCTGGAACGCACCGGCGCAGTGCTGTCGCCAGTCGTCGAGCGAAAGGTCTTGCAGGTCAACGGAATCCACCAGGACCTTGCCACCGCTGACGTCATACATTCCGGTGAGCAGTCCGATCAGGGTGGACTTGCCGGCGCCGTTCTCCCCGACGACGGCGATCACCTCACCGGCCGGCAGGTGCAGGTCGATGTGGCTCAACGCGTCGCGGTCGGCGCCGGGGTAGCGGAAGGTCACGTCCTGCAGGGTCAGCCCGTCGTGCAGCGCGCTCGGTGCGGGCGTCGTCCCCGAGTGTGCGGCAGCCGCAGTCGCGCCATACTCCTGGAGCCAGCGGTAGCGCTTGACGGTCCGCAGGGTCTGGCCGAGGAAGTGGACCGTGCCCTGGAGGCTGCCGACGACGTCCCGCAGCTGCCCGACCACGAGGATCCCGGTGGCGAATGCGCCGGGTGAAACGCGTCCGTGCAGCGCGTCATGGGCCATCCAGGCGAGCACGCCCATTGCGGCGATGACGTAGAGCACGGTGACTCCACTCGAGAACGCTGCACCGCGAGCTTCCGCGCGGGCGAACGGCATTCGCCATGCAAAGGCCTCACGGCCGAGCAGTCGCAGAAGTGTGTCGCGCGCGCCGAAGACACGCAGCTCCGAGGCAGCGACCGGATCGGTCGTCAGGTCTGCGAAGTGCTTGCTGCGACGACCGGCCTTCGCCGACTCGTCCTCGGCTTCCTGCTCCCAACGCATCGTGGACTTGGCCCACCAGGACGCGGGAGCCCCGATCAGCAGCAGCAGGAGCAGGCGTATGTCGGCACCGAGCGCCACGATGATGGTCGTGACCGGTGCGACCAGGTTGTTGACGGAGTTGACGAACGAGTTGTACGCCATACCAAGGGCGCCCATGCGTTCACGCAAGGCGTGCATCTGATCGCGGTAGCGCGGATCCTGCAGGTGGTCTAGCGTCGGCGCGGTGCCGCTGATCCGGGCGACGTCCGCGTCGAAGTGCTGCCCGATCCGCTCGTTGAGGCCGATGCGCGCCTGCACGCCGCAGATGCCGAGGATGAAACCGAAGGCTTCGGTGGCGATCATTCCACCGATTCCGAGGACGAGGGAGTCAGCCGGTGCGCTGCCAGCCCAGTGACGACGAGTCCGATGAAGAGCGGACGGAGGTACTGCAGGACGCGGCCGCATGCCTCCAGGAAGGCGATGACGGTGGCGCTGGGACTGATCCGCCACGACGTCCGCACGATCAGCACGACGGATTGCCAGTGATAGCGAATCATGAGTTCTCCCCGGCCAGTTCGGCGATCGGCCCGGCTCCGGCCGCGGCGAAACGCGCAGCCTGCAGCCGGAACATCTCGGCATACGGGCCGCCGCTCGCGAGCAATTCGTCGTGACTGCCGTCCTGCACCACTCCGTCAGGCCCGAGAACGACAATGCGCTCGGCGTGCCGAACGCTGGACAACCGGTGACTGACCAGGATCGTCGTCACGCCGCGCGTCACCTCAAGGAAGCGGCTGAAGATCTCCGCTTCGGCACGCACGTCAAGGGCTGCGGTGGGCTCGTCGAGCACCAGCACGCCGGCGCCAGCGGCGACAGCGCTCAGCGCCCGAGCCAGCGCTACACGCTGCCACTGACCACCGGAAAGGTCTGTGCCGCCTGCGTATCCGGGTTCCAGGATCGTGTCCCAGTTGTTCTCCAGCCGGGTCAGGACGTCAGTGCCGGCGGCGTCCCGCAGCGCGCGGTCAGCTGTATGGCGCACCGACTCGGCGTCGTCCCCGAGCGCCAGGAGTGGGAGAGCGACATTCGTCTCGAGGCTGAGTTGGTAGCGCACGAAATCCTGGAAGATCGTGGCCACCCGCCGGCGGGCATCGTCGTCCACGGCCGGATCGCGGCCGTCGATGCGGACCGTTCCCGAGTCCGGTGGGTATAGGCCGCAGAGCAGTTTGATCAGCGTCGACTTGCCGACCCCGTTGACCCCGACGACAGCGACCGACTGCCCGGCCGGAATGTGCAGGTCGAGGTGCCGGAACACCGGCTCGGCGCGGGAGGGGTAGGTGAAGGTCGCGTCCGTGACGTCGACCGCCGCTGCCGCTGCTGCGGGTCGAGTAGCGACCGAGGCACGAGGTCGCGTATCGGGACCAGTTCCCTCGCTGCGGTTTCGATACGCCTCCTCCGCTTCGCTCCCCCGGCTACTCAACCCGCTTGGGAGGCCGAAACATGCTCGCAGTTGGCGGATTTCGTTCTCGTAGAAGCGTGCTCGGATCGCCTGCACGTTGATGTCGCCGAGCGCTCCCAGTGCGGCCATCTGCATCAGCCCCTGCAGCACCGTCACCGCAGCACCGATGGCCAGGCTGCCGGTCCAGGCAGCGTGCCCCGCCCAGGCATACGAGCCCGCGAGCATCGCTGCGGTGACGAACGCACCGACGAACGCGCCTCGCACGGCGCGATTCCGGCGCCGCCATACGCCGGTGAACGCAAGGGTCCAGACCTCGGCATACCGGCGCAGCAGCCAGGGCGTCATCCCGAAGAGGCGCAACTCCTTGCCGGCGCCCCGATCGAGTGGGAGGGACCGCAGGTAGTCCGCCTGCCGGCGCTCGACACTGCCCTCCTCGATGAGGTCACGCAGCGTCACGTCGAGGTAGCCCGTCCAACTCGTGTGCAGCAGGCGGAAGGCGAGCAGCGTCCACAGCGCCAGCGGCCAGGACCACTGGGCGACGGCGACGAAGCCGCCGAGACCGATTGCGGCATACCCGAGCACCATCCAGACCGCGAACATCGCGTTGACTCCGAACATGCCTCGTAGGTAGTCCTCGATCTCGGTGAATCGCGCTCTGGTCTCGGGATTTTCGAGGTGTGCTATCCCATGGGGTGCGTTGGCAGCCTCCGCCAGCAGCATCACCTGCTGGCGACTCATGCGGCGCTGCAGGGCCACCGAGGCCGCGGCCTGCCAGGCCTCAGCGAGCGGCTCGATGCCGACGCCGATCCCGGTCAGCACCAGCCAGAACCACACGCGGTCGGAGTGTTCGGTCAGCGCTTCGAGGGCCTGGCCACTGGCGTGAACCATCAGCCAGATGCCGAGGCCGCGCAGCGCGATGATGACGAAGAGAGTGAGCACCAGCGGCGGGCTGGAGCGCCACATCATCCGCCAGAAATGTCGCTCGACACCCACCCAGCGCCGCACCCATCCCCTGAAACGCGATATATCGAGAGTTTGCACAAAGAGGAATGTAAACACAGACCTACTTCGATTGCTACTAGCTATCCTGAATAGGTGCAGATCACCGATCCCGTCATGGTCCGATCGCTCGTGCGCGACGAAGCTGCGACCTACCTGGCGCCGTTCCTGCACGAGGACCACTCGGTCAGCGACGCCGCAGAGCTACTGCACCTGCCGCTGGCGAAGGTTCACTACTGGGTCCGCAGCCTGTATGACGTGGGGCTTCTCGAGATTGCCGCGGAGACCCGGCGAAAGGGACGTGCAATCAAGCGATACCAAGCAATCGCAAGCGAATTCGTCGTTCCGGCCGAGGTGTTGCCGAGTGGGCATTTCGAACGCGTGATGCGACGGTCCAACGCCGAAATGACCGACGCACTCATCGCGGCCGCACCGGAATGGGTACTCGCCGGCGACTTCCGGATCCGAGCTTCCTCGCCACAGCGCGGCAGCCAGGACCGGGTCGGGCGCGAGAACGCCGGTCAGGAGACCACGACTCACCAGAGTGGCTGCCGGTTGCGCATCACCGAGGACGAGGCCCGACAACTTGGTGCGGAGCTTCGCGACCTGCGCGACCGATGGATCGCGCGCAGCCAGGACGAGTCGGACCTCACGCCATACCAACTGAACATCGCCCTGGCGCCGATGCCGGGCTGAGCGGCGATTGGTCGATGCCCCCGGCGATCGAGAGGAGTACCGATGCATCGACAGGAGTACGGATTACGCCGATTTCCGTACTCCCCTCGCTCCGTTGCTACTCCTCTCGGTCAGGGGTATGGCGTATTCGGGTCAGTGCTGCCGTTGCTGGAGCGCTTCGTGCAGGACGATCGAGCCGGCGATCGCGGCGTTCAGCGAACTCGCCGAGCCGACCATCGGGATGCTGAGCAATCGGTCGCAGGCCTCGCGCCAGGCGTGGCTCATCCCGCGCGTCTCGTTGCCGATCACCAGCACCGTCGGACCGGTCAGGTCGACCGATCGCAGGTCGGTCTCGCCACTCTCGTCGGTGCCGAATACCGTGAAGTCCACGCCGGATTCGCGCTGGGCCGTGATCCAGTCGATGGCATCCGCCGCGGCAGGCACCCGCACGGTAGGCACCGCGAAGAGCGACCCGGTCGAGGCCCGGACCGACCGTGGGTCATACGGGTCCGCGGCGTGACCGGCGACGACCAGGCCGGTGCCACCGAATGCGTCGAGGGACCGGATCAGCGTGCCGATGTTGCCCGGGCCGGACGGCCGGTCGAAGACCGCGATCAGCGCATGCTTGCCGGGAGTCATCAGCCGGTCGAGGTCGTCGGGCGGCATACGCACCAGGGCCACCAGCTCCGGTCGCTCCTCGGTGTCCCGTTCGGCCAGCTCGGCGAGCAACTCGTCGGCGAGCTCGAAGCGTTGCCCGGGCGCGGTGCGCCATACGTCTTCGGCCCAGCGGCTCGGGCGAGCATCGACCGGCCGCAGCAGGGCCGCGAAGTCCCAATCGTGTTGCAGGGCAAGGGAGATGGGCCGCACACCCTGCACGATGAACTCGCCGGCCCGATGTCGCTTGGTGCGATTGCCCAGGAGGGCCTGCCACTGCTGGAAGGTCGCGTTGCGACTCGTCACGCGCTGGATCGAAAGGCTCACGAGGGCATTCTGGCAGGGTGGACGGATGAGCCAGACATCTTCAGCCGACGACCACGCACAGGACCTGGCGACCGAGTCGCTTGCTGCCGGGAGCCCGACGGCGTGGTTCGAGCCGTTGTATGTCGCCGCCGGTCGCGGCGACGCCGAGATCCCCTGGGACCGGGGCGCGCCGCACCCGATGCTGACCGAATGGTTCGCGCAGCATCCCGAGGAGGCAACCGGTGACGGGCGGACCGCGATCGTGCCGGGGATGGGTCCCGGGCACGACGCGGAGCTGCTGGCGTCATTGGGTTTTCGCACTTCGGCGTTCGACGTCGCACCGAGTGCGGTCGACCAGGTCCGGAGCGCCCAACCGAGCACGACGGTCGACTATCGGGTCGCCGACCTCTTCGAGTTGCCGGGCGAATGGCGGGGCGCCTTCGACCTCGTGGTGGAGTCGATGACCGTCCAGTCGATGCCGCGTGCCGTGCGCTCGAAGGCAACCGCCGCCATCCGGTCACTCGTTGCACCGGGTGGCGTGCTGCTCGTCATCGGCAGCGTCCTTCCTCGAATGTCGATCTGGCTGACGGGCCGCCGTGGCGACTCACCCGCCAAGAGATCGAGGCGTTCGGCGCGGACGGGCTGGCTCTGCAGCAGGTCGATCAGGATGCCGAGGGCAGCCGCTACCGAGCGGAGTTCCGGAAGCAGGTTGCGGGCTGAGGAACCGCAGTTTCGATACGGCCTCCTCCGCTTCGCTCCCCCGACCTACTCAACCCGCTTGGTCGGGCCAGACGCTGATCGCGTCGGGGTCGATGTGCACGCGGGCGGTCTCTCCGGCGCGCGGTCGCAGCCCATCCGAAATCAGCTGGTGCGCCTGCAGATCCAGGCCCTGACGCCATCTCAACTCGAGGAGCAGCTGACTGCCGAGGTCGACCACATCGGTGATCGTCACCTCGTGCTCGCCGGCATCGCCGACTGCCACCCGCTCAGGGCGCACGCACCAGGTGACCGGTGTGCCGGCCGGCAGCTTCGCGCCCGTCGCCACCCGCACCCCCTCGGCCTCCAGCACACCGTCGCTCGCCATGACGCCAGTGCGAACGTTGGTCAGCCCGACCAACCGGGCGACGGTCGGGCTCGCCGGCGCGTCGAAGACTTCCCGGACGGTGCCCGACTGGGCCACCTGCCCGTCCACGATGACCACGAGTTCATCGGCGAGCATCGCGGCCTCGGTCGGGTCGTGTGTGACCAAAACCGTTGCGAGAGAGTCCCGTTGCTGTAGCCGCCGCACCAGCGCTGTCAGCTCCTGGCGGACCGGATAGTCCAGCGCCGAGAACGGCTCGTCCAACAAGAGCAGGCGCGGACTGCCCGCGAGCGCCGCCGCCAGCACAACCCGCTGCCGCTGGCCACCGGACAGCTCCTGCGGGAGCCGGTCCTGCAGGCCGTCGAGCTGCAACCGCTGCAGCCACCAGGCAGCTACCCCTGGGTCCGCGTGCGTGCCGAAAGTCGTTTGCTGCCAAGCTGTTCGGTCAGGGAAGAGGCCGTGCTGCTGGGGCACGTATCCCAACCGGCGTTCCTCGACCGGAACACCGTCCAGGCGGTCGTCGCCGAGCCGGACCTCGCCGACACCGGAGCCGAGCAACCCCGCCAGCGACCGGAGCAGCAACGACTTACCGGCACCGGATGCGCCGAGCACCGCGATGCGTGGACTGCGTGCCGCGTGGGACACCTGCAGGTGGAAGTCACCGACGCGTGTGTCGATGTCAAAGCTGACCGGCCGTGCGTCGATCGTTGAGGGCGCAACCGGTTTCGTGCCGGGTGCCGGGCGCCGGAGCCGGGCGCGCATCGCTCGGGGCAGCCGGAATCCCGCCAGCAGCAGGACCACCGCCGCCACCGCGAGTGCGACCGCCGTCGGCGCCTGCGTCGTCGGTATGCCGGTCGAGGAGAACCGCACATAGGTGAAGACCGGCAGCGTGTAGGGGTGGTAAGCGAGCAGCACCGTGGCGCCATACTCACCGAGCGCGCGCAGCCAGGTCAGCAGCAGCCCGGCCCGTATGGCGGGAGCGGCGATCCGAAGGTCGACCCGGACGAAACGGGCCAGTCGTCGGTGGCCGAGGGTCGCAGCGACGTCGTCGAGTTGGGGATCGATCGCCTCGAACGCCGACCGCGCCGCGATGATCAAAAACGGTGCGGCTACGAAGGTTTGGGCGATCACGACGCCGGCCAGCGACTCGGTCAGCCGGCCGTCGAAGCGCTCGCCGAGCCACGTGTAAGGACCGACGACGTAGACCAGCACGATGCCGCTCATCACCGGCGGTAGGGCGAGCGGCAGCTGGACGAGGACACCAGCGATCCGGTGCAGTACCCCCGGGAGTGCGCCAGCCAGTGGGCGAGCGGAATGCCGAGCACCGCGACGATCAACGCGCTGATTGTCGCGCTGATGCCCGAGGTGCGTGCCGCGTCGAGCAGCCCGGACTCGCCGAAGCCACGGTCGTTCGAGCCGGCCAGCCGGATGAGGAAGGCGACGAGCGGGACGGCGAGATAGAGGGCGAGCAGCGCCCCCAGCATCGCGATAGGGCCGCTGCGCCGCCTTCCGAGCACTAGCTGGACAGGGCTTTGCTGACCGTGTCGGGCACTCCGCTGCCGGTCGTCTTGGGGGAGTGATCAGCTGGAAGTCGTCCTGCTGCAACGTCATTCGTGCATCAGGGCCGAGCAGGTAGGCAACGAACGCCTCCGCGCCGGCCTTGTTCGGAGCATCTTTGAGCACGGATGCAGTGTAGGTGGCTTTGAGCTTCTGCCCGGCGAGCTCGACGGTCGGTATGCCGGCGGCCTTCGCCTCGCTGGTGTAGAAGAAGCCGGCGTCCAGCTGCCCCGACTGCAGATCGGCGACCAGCGTCTCCTCGGGGAAGACGATCTTGTCGCTCTTGGCGAGGCCCAGCAGCTTCGGGTGTTGCTTACCCGCCGACAGCAGCGCCTCGTGGGCCAGCTTGCCCTTCGGGTCCGCCTGCGGGTCAGTGGTGCCGACCCGGAAACCCGACTCGGTGATGGCGTCATACCAAGGGCCGGCCTTGATCTTCTCCGCGAACTTGCTCCTCGTGTTGTAGCCGAGCACGAGCGGCGAGGCGGCGTAGCTGATGTACCACTGGAGCCAGTCGCCGTTGTCCTTGCCCATCAGCTCCGCGTCCGCCTTCGGGCTGGCGCTGATGAAGACGTCAGCCTTGCGCACCTTGCCCTTGATCTGTGCTGCGAGCGCCGTCGAGCCGGCACCGAAGCCGGCGAACTTGTAGCCGGTCGCCTTCTCGTATGCCGGGCCGATCTGCTTCTCCATCAACGCGACCAGCGAGCCGGCGTAGAGCACATTGACGGTCCCGGAGCCGGTGGGACTGCTGCCGGCGCCGGAGCTGGTGCCACCCCCGGCGTGGCACCTGCCCCGGACGTTGTGTTCGAGCCACCACCGGAGGAGCCGCACGCGGCGAGCGCCGAGGCACCACCGACGAGTCCGAGGGCCAGCAGGCCGCGACGCGAAAGATCACTCATGGTGCCCGAATTTAGCAGTCAACTAGTTGCAGTGTGACTAGTTCATGAGCATGGCGAGGAAGTCCAGTACCGCCTGCGTCGAACTGACTCGCCACAGAGCGAGCGTCTGATCGAAGCTGCCTGCCTCCGCGGCGGCTGCGTCGGCGCGCAACCGCTCGAGGCGCGCGGTGAAGACCTCCCGCTGCGCGGCGATCAAGGTGCTCGGATCGCGGGCGCTGCGGTCCAGTAGAGCGAGCTTCAGCAGTAGTGCGGAGCGAGCGTCCCGCGGGCGCGGGACGGGTTCGTCGAGCCAGGCGTGCAGTCCGCGCCGACCCGACGCGGTGACCTGGACGACGGTCCGGTCCGGGCCAGGGCCGTCGGTCTCGATACCGACCGGTCGCACCAGCCCTGCCGCCTCCAACCGGCCGAGCTCGCGGTAGACGACGGCGCGGGGGATTCGCCATACGCGACCCAGATCGCCATCGGTGGCGAAGAGCGCTGCCACCGCAAAGCCGTGCGTCCGCCCCTCGGCAACCGCTCCGAGGACACCGAGACCCGCGGTGCTGATGGCGTCGGATGCCTCACCACTTCGGACTCTGCTCGGCATACGCCCAGGGTACGTGCAACCCCTACACATGAACGCTCGTTCGCGTTACGGACTTGACCAATTTCATACCAAGTTTTGTGGATATCGATACCCGCACCAAGAGCGATCGCGGTCCGGCACGATGGGACAATTCATCGGTGACCCAACTCGCCCGCGCCGGATCCGCCTCCCGCCGAACCGATGCCGATGTACACGAAGGACGTCGGCACGACCTGGCTGTTGCCGCCCTGCACACGTGGAGCGAATACGGTTACTCCCAGGTGTCCGTGCGCAATGTCGCGCGCCGCACCCGGTTCTCGCACGGCATGGTGCACTACTACTTCCAGAGCAAGGACGCCTTGGTCGCCGAGTGCGTGCGGATCATTCGCGACTCGCAGATCTTCGGCGCCGGCACGGCGAACGCCGGCGACATCACGTCCTACTCGCAACTGGTCGCCGACACGATCTGCGAGAGCCTCCGCAAGAACCGCCGCCTGCACCGGATCCGCTTCGACCTGCGCAACCAGAGTCAGTTCGAGCCCTCACTGCGCATCTACGCCGACGAGATCGAAGGGGAGTATGCCGCCACGAAGGACGCGGTCCGCGCCCGCTATGAGTCGCTGGGCTGCACCTTCGACCCGCCCTTCGAGCTGCTGGCCACGCAGGTCGACGCACTGCGCGAGCGTGCCGTCCGCGACGAGTTGCTGGGTGAGGATCTCGAGGACGCCGTGAGCACGATGCGCGCCGATCTGCTGCGGGTGCTACCGAAGAACCGCTGACCCCGCTTAGCTCGTCGGGATCGCGCCGACCAACTTGTCGCGGTCGAGCTTGCCGTCACGTGACTGCGCGATGAGGTCCCGGGCCTTGCCCGAGGAGTCCCAGACGTTCCACAGCAGCACACCACGCAGCACGTCGTCGCGCAGGTAGTAGACGACCGCGGCCGAGTGGTCGTCCTTCCAGTCCTCGACGGTGTCCAGCCGCGAGTCCAGGTCGCCGACCGCCTCATAGCCGTTGTCGAACAGGTCGGACCAGAAGATCGGCGTGTAGTCGTAGACCTCGTCCGCACCGGCCAAGTTGCGCCCGGCCTTCTTGCCCATGGCCTCCGCGTTGTCGACGTGCTCCACGCGGCGCCGGCCGAGCAAGGCGTCGTCGTAGTTGGCGACGTCTCCTGCGGCATACACATCGGGCGCGGAGGTGCGCAGGTGATCGTCGACGACGATGCCGTTGTCGGTGCTCAGTCCGGCTGCCTCGGCCAGCTCGACCCGCGGCGCCACGCCGATGCCGACAACGACGACGCCGGCCGCGACGGAGGTGCCGTCACCGATCTGTATGGCGACCTCGTCGCCCGCAAGGGTGCCGCCGGCCACCTGCTCCTTGGTCAGCAGCCGGACCCCGCGGTCGGTGAAGTCCTTGGTGATCAGCTCAGCGATCGACTTCGGGAAGATGCGCTGCTGCACCAGCTCCTCGTCGAAGATCATCGTCACCTTCGCGTCGTTCTGGGTGAGCGCCGACGCGATCTCGGCGCCGATGTAACCAGCGCCGACGGCGGTGACCGGGGTGTCCTTGCCGGCGAGGTCGCGCAATCGCCGGTAGTCGGCGGCCGTGCGGTAGTAGATGACACGGTCGGAGTCGGGCAGGTCGAGCGTGCGCGGCGTCGAGCCGGTCGCGAGCAGCAGCTTGCCGTAGGTGACGGTGTCGCCACCTTGCAGCTGGACGGTGTGGGCTTCGGGGTCGATCGCCGTGACGGGGCTGCTGGTCTGCAGCTCGGCCTGCTTGCCGTCGAGCAGCTGGGTCTTGTCGAGCGTGGCGTCCTTGTCGAGCCACAGCTTCTTGGACAGGTCGGGCCGATAGACCGGGCCGTCGGGCTCCGCGCCGAGCACCAGGACGGAGCCACTGTCGTCGATCTCGCGGATGCCGCCCACTGCTGCGGCGGCTGCGACACCGCCGCCGACGATCACGTAGTCGTACTTCTTACCGTCGAGATCTGTCATGGTTCTCCTCGGATCGCTTCCCTGCGCTGGCCACTTCGATCGTATGCCGGGGGTGGCGCCATCCGACAGCGGAGTCTCAGGACGGCCAATATTCCCTGTTACGCGTGTGAATTTTCTTATCCGTCAAGGCTTTCCATCCGTTTGGTGGCACCCGACAGCAGGTCTATCGTCGTTTCCATGCCTACAACAACACCTGCACTTTCCGTCGCCGCGGCTGGTGAGCGCTTCGCGCCGATCAACCTCGAGCGCCGCGACCTGGGCGACAACGACATCCGCATCGACATCGCGTGGGCAGGCATCTGCCACAGCGACATACACACCATCCGTGAGGAGTGGGGCAGCGCGAACTTCCCGCTCGTGACGGGTCACGAGATCGCCGGTGTCGTGAGCGCAGTCGGCTCCGGCGTCACCCGGCACAAGGTCGGCGACCGCGTCGGCGTCGGCTGCTTGGTCGACTCCTGTGGCGAGTGCGAGCAGTGCAAGAACGGCTTCGAGCAGTTCTGCGAGCGCGGCTCGGTCGGCACCTACAACAGCAAGGGGTATGACGGCGAGATCACCCAGGGCGGCTACGCCCAGCAGGTCGTCGTGTCCGAGCGTTTCGTCGTCGGCATCCCGGACGGCATCGACCTGGACGTCGCCGCGCCGCTGCTGTGCGCGGGCATCACGACCTACTCGCCGCTGAAGCGTTGGGGCGCTCGTCCCGGCGCGCACGTCGCCGTCGTCGGCATGGGCGGCCTCGGCCACCTGGGCGTGAAGATCGCGGTCGCACTCGGCGCCGAGGTGACCGTGCTGTCGCGGACGACGGCGAAGTCCGCCGACGCTGCGGAGTTCGGCGCGGTCGAGCACCTGGCCACCTCCGACCCGAAGGTCTTCAAGGACAACGCCGGACGCTTCGACCTGATCCTCAACACGGTCAGTGCCGACCTGCCGATGGGCGACTACGTGCGGCTGCTGAAGCCGAATGGCGCCCTCGTGTCCGTCGGCCTGCCGCCCAAGCCCTACGAGATCGCGCCGGGCAGCCTGATCGGCGGCAACAAGGTCGTCGCCGGCTCGATGATCGGCGGCATCCCCGAGACCCAGGAGATGCTCGACTTCTGCGCCGAGCACGGCATCGGCGCCACGATCGAGCGCATCGACGCGTCGCAGGTCGACGAGGCCTACGACAAGGTCGTCGCCGGTGACGTGCGCTACCGCTACGTGATCGACACCTCGACCATCAAGCCGTAACCCTTTCGCCGAGAGGCTCACATCGCACACGACAGGCTCAGTTAAATCGGCGCTTCCGTCCGATTTTACTGAGCCTGTCGACGTGTTTCTGAGCCTGTCGACGAGGAGGGTGCAGTCGGGTCGATGATCGTCATGCCGGCGGGCGTCGCGGTGTCCATCACGGGCAGCAACTCGGCGGCTTCGGCCAGGCCGACGACGCGTTCGACGAGGCTCTGTGGACGTAGTGAGCCGGACTCGATGAGGGCGAGCATCCCGGGGTAGTCGGCGGCCGCCATACCGTGACTGCCGAGCAGGTCCAGCTCCCAGCCGATCACGCGGGCCATCGGCACGCGAGGATGACCATCGACCGGCGGCAGTAGGCCGACCTGTACATGCCGGCCTCGGCGGCGCAGGCTGAGAATCGAGTCGGCACAGGTCTTTTCGGTGCCAACTGCGTCGACCGCAACGTGCGTCCCTCCGGTCAGCTCGTGCACCCGCGCGGGTATGTCGCCTCCGTCCGCCACCAGCACGTTGTCGGCACCGAACTCGGTTGCCTTGGCAAGCGCACCCACGTGTCGGTCGACCGCAATCACCTGCGCGCCAAGGGCTTTCGCGATCATCGCCGCCGATAGTCCGACCCCACCGGCGCCGACAACGGTGACCCACTCGCCGGGCTGCAGGTGCGCCCGGCCGACGAGTGCGCGATATGCCGTGGCGAAGCGACAACCGAGACTCGCGGCCGCTTCGAACGACACGTCGTCGGGCACCGCGACGAGGTTAGTGTCGGCGGCGTGCAGGGCGACATACTCCGCGAACGAGCCCCAGTGGGTGAAGCCGGGTTGCTGCTGGTCGGGACAGACCTGGGCGTTGCCCGCCATACACCACTCGCAGCGGCCGCAGCCTTCGACGAACGGCACCGTGACGCGGTCGCCGACCCGCCAATCACGCACTCCCGCACCGACTTCGGAGATGACGCCGGCCAGCTCGTGGCCCGGCACGTGCGGCAGCGCGATGTCGTCGTGTCCCGCCCAGGCGTGCCAGTCACTGCGGCACAGCCCGGTCGCGCGCACCTGCACCACGACACCGCCGTCCAGCGCGGTCGGCTCGGGGACCTCGCGCACGGCGAGCGGCCCAGCGATTGCGTCCATCACCACGGCTCGCATCAGCCGGCTCCCATCAGTCCTCGTCGTCGTCCTCGAGCGCCTCGTCGGGGCGGCGGCGCCCGCGGGTCAGCACGATCAGCGCCGCACCTGCGACTCCGACGATCACAATGATGACAACCGCGACGACGGCGCCGGTCGGCACACCGCCGCTCGACGACGTCGGTTTGGTTGCAGAGTTCGAGGCACCGGCGTCGACGGCGCACGACTTCGGCGCGGCGATTCCCTTCGCGCCGGTGACACCGGCCGTCGGGCGATAGGTGAAGGAGATGCTGTCGGAGACCGGGTGACCGTCAGCCGAGACGATCCGCCAGGTCACGGTGTATTTGCCGGCGCCGCCGAGGGCGACCGGCACGACCACGGTGGTGTCACTGACCGTGGCGCAGCCGGTCTCGTAGTAGCGGCCGTCAGGCCCCTGCACGCTCAGCTCCGGGGGCGCGGGACGGGTCAGCACGATGTCGTTGAACTTCAGGGAGACCTGCTTCGGCGCTGCGGTGATGGTGCTGTTCAGCTTCGGGGTGCTCCCGACCAGGTAGTCGTGCGCCTGCGCCGCCGGTATGACGCCGAGAACCGCCACCAGAAGCGCGACCGCCCCGATTACGAAGCGGCGCAACGCCGTTCGAGTCTGTATGGCGCTCACCGGGATCGCCGGGTCACGGCATACAGGGCGACGAGCAGTGCGACGACCGCGACGGCGAGACCGCCGACTCCGAACCAGACCCCGGTGTTCGAGTCACTGCTCGAGTTGTTGCTGGACGACTGCGGTGCGGCAGCCACGGACGGGGCATCGCTCGGCGCTGCCGAGGTGCTAGCAGCGGTGCTCGCCGCGGCACCGATGGTCAGCACGGGCGCCGGGTGCTCCGGCTCCGCCGCACCGGCCTTGGTCGCCTCGTCCCACTTCACAACCGAGCCGTCGGAGTAGGTCTGGATGGCGTCGAAGCTGATCGAAGGGACGTCGGGCACCACACCGAGGGACACCGGAAACTGTTGGAATTGACCGGGTTTGATCTCAGCGCCCTTCGACGCGGTCCAGACGATCTTGGTCGGCGCCTGGGTGATGGTGCCGTCCGCGGTCTTCACCGGCTTGGCCAGTTTGGAGGTGGTGATCTTCGCGCTCCAGCCCGGGACAGGCTGGTAGGAGGCAGAGGTGAACGGGTGGTCGATCGGCAGGTCGACCTCGACCTTGGTGGTCGAGGCGTTGGCCTTCTCGGTGGGCACCCGGAAGTCGATCGTGGCGTAGGAGCCGGCCTGCGCGGTGTCCGGGCTGATCTTGACGTGCGCTTGCGCGGCCACCGGAATCGCCAGGAGCAGACCGGTGCTCGCGAAGATGGCGGCAGCACGGCGGGGCAGGGCAGGCAGCTTGGTGGTCACGCCGCCGACTCTACATGTTGTAGAGCTAGCGGCTCGCGGCGCTCCTCCCCCTGCCGGGATCTCACTTCCCGAACTGATCGACCCGGACGGTGATCCGGCCTGTTGTCGGATCCTGGGTGCAGTACGCGATCCGGTTCGCGGCAACGGACGTCCGACAAGGGATGGCCAGCCCGGTGGCGATCTGCCGGGACGCCGTCGAACCGTTCGGCACGATCCGCAAACCCGCGTTCTGAGTGATGTATGACGCGAAGGCGCTGCCGACGTGCAGGTCGTACTCGACACCGGACCGGACCGTGCGCCCCGGGCGGTCGTTGGTTGCCACGGTGAAGCTGCTCGGGTCCGAGGTGGTTGACCCGTCGGACCACGCGGTGATGGTGGAGGTCGGATCAGCCGTCACCCCTCGGGCCTGGCCGGTGTCGGTGATCCGCCGAGGTGTTGCGCCGGGGGAGGCCACGCGCCATACATCTGACTTCTTGCCGTCTGAGGTGAAAGCGTCGAAGTAGGCGGCGTTCCGACCGATGGCCAGCTGATCCGGCACCCAGCCGGCCGGGACGGTGGCGAGTTGTTGCGTCCTTCCGGCCCGAATCACGAACTCCCGCAACACATTCGACGTTGACCCTTTGCGCGCCTGCTGTGCCCAGACGACCTTGCCGCCACCTGCTACCGGGAGCGGCACCGGGGAGTCAAAGGTGTTCCTGGCAAGCGTGACCGTCTTCTTGGTCCGCAGGTTCAGACCGCGAATGGTCCACCGCAGGCCGCGTGGGCTGTCCGCCCCAGCGATGCTCTGGTCGGTCCAGAAGACCCAGTCGCCGTCGGTGACGACCCAGTCCGACTGGCCCTTCGGCCAGGCCGATCGGCCAACCACGCGCGACGTGCGGTCGGACAGATCGACAGCCACGACTTCGTTGGGAAAGTCCTGCGGCACACCGGAGCTCGCCTGCGTGTACGCGAGCCACTTGCCGCTGAGGGCCACGTGGGTGACCGTCGGATTGGACACGGGCAGTGACAATTGATGCGTCGAAGTGGTGACGTGCTTCCGAGGAGGCGGATCACTGCTGCACGACGCCAGCCCGGCGACAGCCGTTGTCATACCGAGCAGCACGGCGAACAGCCGGGCAGCGGACCCCTCACCACGTCAGCCGATGAACTTTCCGGACGGCGCGTAATGAATGGCGTTGTAGTCGGCGGTCGGCGAAACGTTGTGAAAGCCGTATGGCTGACCGTAATTGGAGGTCACGCCGATCTTCGCCGGATACCACTCCTCACCCACCGTGACCGCGGAGCTCGTGTAGCCGACGGCCGCGTTGAAATGGTTGGTGGCGTGGCCGTTCCAGAAGGGCAGGTAGCTGGTCCGGACGTTCTGGATGGTGCCGTGGTGGTAGGCGCCGACGGTGACCTTCACGTTGGCGTAGAGGTTGGCCGGCGACGTTGGTGTGTGCGTCGACCACGTGTCGATGTGCCCGAAGTGCAGCTCCAGCGCGCTGGCTATGTCGACCGACATCGTGCCGGTCGTCGGCGAGGTCTTCTCCCACTTCTCGAACGGCGCCTCGCCATAATCCTTGCCCATCAACGATTGCATGACGTTGCGCGACGCGGCCGGACCGCACGTGTAGCGCTTGTTGCCGTTGCCCTCGCCCTCCCAGTGCAGCACGTGCCGGGTCTGCAGCGACGTGGGCAGTGTGTAGGTCGCCGTGACGGACGTCGACAGTGTCTTCGAGGTCTTCAGCCCGGCATACCTGCGCTGCACACCCTGCAACAACGGCTGGCCCGCGGTGAGATTGGCGACCATCCGCTGTTTGGCATCAACCCGAGGTTGTTCGGCCGCAGGGACACGGTAGGTAGTCCGGTCGATCGCCGGAGCCCCCGTCGTACCCGCGCCCAGGTGTGGTCCGTTCGTGTCCTGCGCGTATGCCGTGGCGCTTGCCCCGGCGAGCGTGCCGACCGTGACGACCATTCCGATGACTGCACGTGTGCTGCGCCTCATCCGTCCCCATCCCGTCCCGATCGATGTGATCGCAGGTCCCGAAAAGCGTGCTGCTCCAACTCAACGGTCGCAGCAGGAGGACCGGACAGGGAAGAGTCTTGACCAACCCGAGAGAGACTCTTTACCTCAGCGGAACGCGGACTGCCCGGTGAGCGCCTGGCCGATGATCAGCTGGTGGACCTCGCTGGTGCCCTCATAGGTCAGCACCGACTCCAGGTTGTTGGCGTGCCGCATGATCGGGAACTCCAGGGTGATCCCGGCGGCGCCGAGGATGGTGCGGCATTCGCGGGCGATCGCTATCGACTCGCGCACGTTGTTGAGCTTGCCGAGCGAAATCTGTTCGGGGCGAAGGGTTCCCGCGTCCTTCAGCTTGCCGAGCTGCAGCGCCAGGAGCATGCCCTTGCCCAGCTCCAGTGACATGTCGGCGAGCTTCGCCTGGGTGAGTTGGTATGACGCAAGGGACTTGTCGTAGATCAGCCGGTCCCCGGCATACGCGATCGTCGCCTCGAGGCAGTCGCGCGCGGCGCCGAGTGCGCCGAAGACGATGCCGTAGCGGGCTTCGTTGAGGCAGGTGAGCGGTCCCTTCAGGCCGTGGACGTCCGGGAAGACCGCGGTGCTCGGCAGCCGCACGTCGTCCAGCACCAATTCGCTGGTGACCGATGCGCGCAGTGAGACCTTGTGCCGGATCTTCGGTGCGGAGAATCCCGGGGTGTCGGTCGGAACGACGAATCCCCTGATGCCACGGCCCTTTTCGCCCTCATCGGTCTGCGCCCACACGACCGCGACGTCGGCTATCGAACCGTTGGTGATCCACAGTTTGTTACCGGTCAGCACCCAGTCGTCACCATCCCGGCGGGCGCGGGTACGCATGCCGGCCGGGTTGGAGCCGAAGTCCGGCTAGGTCAGCCCGAAACAGCCGATCGCCTCGCCGATCGCCATACGGGGCAGCCACTGCTGCTTCTGCTCCTCGCTGCCCCAGTGATGGATCGCGAACATCGCCAGCGATCCCTGCACCGACACCAGCGACCGCACGCCGGAGTCGGCCGCCTCCAGCTCCATGCAGGCCAGTCCGTATGCCGTCGCCGACGTCCCGGCGCAGCCGTAACCCTCCAGGTGCATGCCCAGCACGCCGAGCTCGCCCAATTGACGGGCCAATTCGCGTGCGGGGAGGTCGCCTGCGTCATACCAGTCGGCGATGTGCGGCTTGATCTCGGCGTCGACGAAAGTGCGTACCGCGTCGCGCAATTCGCGGTCGTCGTCACCGATCAGCTGATCAGTGGAGAAGAGTTCTAGCGGAGTCTGCGTCATGTGACCTGATTATGCGCCCCTGTTGATCCGAGGTCCTGGGTGCCCAGCACCGCCAGCAGGTCGAGCTTCTCCCGGCAATCGCTGCCCGGGCGCGGGTGCAGCAGCACCAGCGTCGAGCCGTCGACACCGCTGGTGAGGTGCTCGCAGAGTAGGTCGAGCAGGCCGACCTCGGGGTGCGTCATCCGCTTCTCGTCCGACCGGCGGACGGCGACTTAGTGGGCAGCCCACAGCTGCGCGAATTCCGGGCTCGCCTCCAGCAGATCGGCCAGCAGCGAGGCGACCTCCGGGTCGTCGCCACGCCTGCCGACGGTCGCGCGGAGGTCAGCGACGTGGACCCGCGAGTGAGACTCCCAGTCCTCCTGCGGCACACGGCCTCGCGACGATTCGTCGGTGAACCAGCGCCATACATGGCTGCGCTCCCGGCCGGTCAACTGCTCCTGGTCGCCGGAGACCAGCTTCGACATCCGGTTCTGGACCACGATCCGGGCAAGGTCGTCGACCACGAACGCCGGTGTGTCGTCGAGGCGGTCGAGCAGGTAGAGCACGCCCGGGCTGACATGAGCGCCGGTACTGTGCCGCACGGGCGGCGTCTGATCGGCGAGATGGAAGAGATGGTCACGCTCGTCCTCCGTCATACGCAACGCACGGGCCAGGGCGCTGAGCACCCCGGGTGACGGGTGCGGGCCGCGTCGCTGCTCGAGCCGGGCGTAGTAGTCGGTAGAGATCGACGCGAGCGCGGCGACCTCGTCGCGGCGTAGGCCCGGCGTACGGCGCCGCCGACCGGCCGGCAGTCCGACCTCCGCGGGTGTCAGCCGCTCGCGACGGCTGCGCAACAGGTCAGCAAGGGCAACGCGATCCATGGTCTCCACGGTGCCTCAACCGCCTCCGTTTAGCCAGGGACCGGCAGTCCCACGGAGCGTCCGTGCCTAGTTGTGCCCGCCGCAGCGGCGCACAGTGGACGCATGACAGGAACAACCAAGACACTTGGCAAGACCGGACCCACCGTCAGCGCCGTCGGACTCGGCGCCATGGGCATGTCGGGCGCGTATGGCGAATCCGACGACGCCGAGAGCATCCGCACCGTTCACGCCGCCCTCGACGCCGGCGTCACCCTCATCGACACCGGCGACTTCTACGGCTTCGGGCACAACGAAATGCTGCTCGGGCAGGCCCTGCGTGACCGCGACCGCGACTCCTACGTGCTGAGCGTGAAGTTCGGCGGAATGCGGGTCCCCGGAGGCGGATTCAGCGGATTCGACGGACGACTGGCTGCGGTCGCCAACTCGCTCGGCTACTCGTTGACCCGGCTCGGCGTGGAGCATCTGGACATCTACCGCCCCGGCCGGCTGGACCCCGAGGTCCCGATCGAGGAAACCGTCGGCGCGATCGCCGAGCAGATCGAACGCGGTTACGTCCGGCACATCGGTCTGTCCGAGGTCGGGTCGGAGACGATCCGGCGAGCAGCAGCGGTGCACCCGATCAGCGACCTGCAGATCGAGTATTCCGTGCTCAGCCGTGGCATCGAGCAGGACATCCTCGACACCTGCCGCGAGCTGGGAATCGGGATCACCGCGTATGGCGTGCTCTCCCGCGGGCTGATCGGCACGCCGCGCGGCGAGCACACGGCCGATGACGTGCGTGCGGCGTGGCCGCGCTTCCAGGGTGAGAACCTCGAGCACAACCTCGATCTGATCGGCCGACTGCAGCCGATCGCCGACCGGCACGGCCTCACGGTCGCGCAGCTCGCGATCGCGTGGGTCGCCGCGCAGGGCGAGGCCGTCGTGCCGCTGGTCGGCATGAAGAAGGTGTCGCGCGTGCAGCCGGCCGTCGACGCCGTCGCCGTCTCGTTGAGTGCCCAGGACCTGGCGGACATCGATCGCGCCATACCCGCGGATGCCGTTGCGGGGACTCGGTATCCGGAGGCGCTGATGGGCAATCTGGACAGCGAGCGCTGACGCGCGTGCCTGGTCCCGGCACCGACAAACCCGTTGCCGACATCCGGCCCGGGACGGTTGACTGGCCGTATGACGAACTCCACCGGGTATGACGGATCGTGGCTCCCACTCGCGGAAGACCCTCGGACACAAGGCAATCCGCAGGGCGAGCTGGCGACATACAGGGAGTATCTGGACAACTACCGGACCACATTGCGGCTGAAGTGCGACGGGTTGACACCGGAGCAGCTGGCCACGCAGAGCGTGCCGCCGAGCAACATGAGCCTGCTCGGCCTGATCCGGCACATGGCGCGCGTGGAGAATTCGTGGTTCACCTGGTTCCTGCAGAGCAAGTGGGACGTGCCGCGGCTCTACAAGACACCTGAGGAGCCGGACCTCGACTTCACCGGGGTGGTCGGCACGCAGGATGGCGTCGACGAAGCATTCGCGAGCTGGGAGCGGGAGATTGCCGAGGCGGAGCGCTGGCTGGGCACGTTGACCGAGGACCGGCTCGGTGAGGAGTTGCCCTTTCCTGAGGACGACGACAAGGCCAGCATCCGCGACGTCCTCGTGCACATGGTCGAGGAGTACGCCCGGCATGCCGGACATGCCGACCTGTTGCGCGAGTGCATCGACGGCCGCACCGGGCAGTAGCCGGGCAGGACAGGTCGCGGGGATCGATCGATCAGCGGCGAACTCTGAACCGTAGGTGCAGGACTCGGTCGCCCTGGATGACTACATGCGGATCCTCGAGCAGCTGTTGCTCATGGATGCCATCGAAGAAGCGCTTGCCAGATCCGAAGATCACGGGTGCCACGTCCATCGCCACCTCGTCCACGAGCCCCGCCGCGAGGATCTGGCTGCCAACGTTGCCTGCGTTCACGGCGATCGTCCGGTCGCCTGCGAGGTCTTGAGCGATGGCGATGGCTGCTGGCGCGTTGTCGACGAAGTGGTAGGACGCCCCAGGGTGCCAACCTTCCGGTTTGGGCCGGTGCGACACCACCACGACGTGCTCGCCGGCGGGTGGCTGACCCTCCCAGCCGTTGACCAGATCGAACAGGCGCCGGCCCATCACGATCGTTCCGATCGATGCCCACATCGGACGGACGTAGTCCGCCGACGTGCGTGACACCTTGAAAGGTGTTCCTGTTGCGGAGTGGTCGTAGCCCTGCTCGTCGTCGTGCGGGGAGATCGGTGTGTCGCCGCTGAAGTACCACTCGTGCAGCGAGCCGACGTCGTCGTTCTGGTCGGCGATGTAGCCGTCCACCGACACCACGTTGTGCATGATCACCGTGCCCACGATTGCTCCTTGTCCATCCCCTTACTCTCTCCCTGTCCGTGACTCCGGTCTTGTAGAAAATCACTCGTCGGGCATCGGACCGTTGTCGGGCGGGAATGTCTCGTCGGCGGGGAACCGGCGCCGAAGTGTCAGGTAGTCCGTGGGGTTGTGCCCGGTGAACTCTTTGAATTCCTTGCTGAAGTGCGCTTGGTCGAAATAGCCCGCCGCCGTGGCCAATTGAGTCCAGTCGACTGGGTGCGTTGCGTCGACGGACAGGATCAGCCGTGCGAAGCGGTAGATCCGCGCCACTCGTTTCGGAGTGACGCCCACATGCGACTTGAACTGTGCGGCAAGGTAATTGCGGCTTATCCCGGCGCGGTCGGTCAGCGTCCCGACAGGCATCGCACCCCAGGAGGTCGCCAGCCGCCGCGCGGCGTGGCTGACCAGGTCGAAGCCGCGCGACGGTCCCTCCGCCAGTCGTGATCGCAACTCTGCTTCGACGATGGTGTGCATCGCGCTGGTCGAGCTGGCGCCGGCAATGCGATCGCACAAGGTGTTCGAGGATGGACCCCACAGAGCTTCGATGGGCACGCACCGGTCCCGTAACTCGGCCGAGGGGGCGTCGACGAATGCCGAGAGACCCCACGGCTTGAAATGCACCCCGACAACTCGAACCGGCCGCTGATGCTCGATCACGAAGCGTCTGGTCCAGACACCCATGAACCAGCCGCCGGTCAATACCGCTGGTGGAACCAAGGGATCGGAGTCGTACAGCCGAACGGGCGCAGCCAGATTGAGCATCAGGTGGGCGGACGGCATCGGTGGAACGTTCAGTCGCCGGTGCCTTGGGACGCCACTCAGAACGTAGATGTCATCGATGAACCGGTCGAGCGGCGCAGCCGGCGCGCGGCCAACATATTCCACGTACTCATCCTGGCCCACTCACGGCTCGCTGTATGGCGCGCTGGCCAGGCTGACTGGTCAGATCGCGGTCGACCGAAGCGGCGGGGACCCCGGCCGAGCTGCTCTCGCGGCGGCCGAGAGCATCCTCGACGACGGTGGCTGGCGCGAGGCGACCGATCACATCATGGGTTGCGTTGCATCCGCGAACTCAGCGCCCAGGAGTATGTCGACACCTACACCGGGCGGCCGGCCGAGCACGACGCGTCATGACCTGCTCGAGGGCTCAGGGGCCAACCTGCGGCACTCGACCCGAGAGCTGTTGCTGACCTGGCAAGCTGCGTGGATGACAGGGCCCGAACACACCGAACGCTCGGCGTCTCGCCGGAGTCGCTTCTCGACGCAGTGCTCGACCGATGAACCAGCGACCGCCAACCCAGCGAGGAGCAACCCGATGACGAGTACGTTTTCCGATGTCCCGAGGGATGAACGCCGCTACGAGGACTACCAGCCGGGCGTGGCAGGCACCTATGGTCCGATCGGAGTCAGCGGAGACGAAATCTTCGGCTTCGCAACGAAATTCGACCCGCAGCCGATCCATGTCGATGACGCGGCCGCCGCGGCGGGGCCGTTCGGCGGAATCATCGCCAGCGGCTGGCACACCGCGTCGTTGATGATGCGGCTGTATGTCGACAACTTCATCTCACACACCGCCAGTCTCGGCGGTCCGGGTGTCGACGAGCTGAGGTGGACGGCGCCCGTTCGCGCGGACGACCGGCTGACGCTGCACGTGACGGTGCTCGAGGCCCGGCCGAGCCGGAGCAAGCCGGACCGCGGACTGATCCGCACTCGGTGCGAGGTCACCAACCAGGACGACCTCGTGGTGTTGACCTGCACGGTGATGAACATCGTGAGACGCCGGGACGACACGGCCTGACACCTGGGGGCTTCGTCGTCGGCGCCGATTGAGCCCCTTTCGTCTGCAGAGGGATGCGGGTCTTCGGCAACGCGCGGAAAGCAACGTCCTCTTGCGCGTCCCGCCTGCTGGGTAGCCAGAGCGCAACGCCGATTCCGGAGGGACATCCTCGAGTACGCCGAACCGGGTATTCGCAAAAGAGATACCGACCAGATGGCGATCGGCTAGTTTTCACTCTCCGTCACCGATCCACGCCGCTACGCGCACGGATCACCATCTCTTCATCCCGGGGTCCGTCACTCATGTCCACTCTGTCCCGCATGCAGCAGGTCGCCCTGGCCGGATCGGTCGGCGCCGCCATCGCTGCCGCCGCCGTACTCGGCGCCGCCGGCTCGACCGCGACGCCTGTCGCCGCGTCTCATTCGCCCGGCTCCCATTGGTATGGCGCCGCTGGCGGCGCGTCGAACTGGCTGCCCCGTGCTGGTGCCGACACCTCGAGCAGCGGTTCGTCCACAGCCTCCACCCCGTCGAGCACGAGCGCGCCGACGTCCACGGCAGCGAGCACCTCGACTCCCCCGGCGAGCAGCTCGACCACGACGAGCACGAACCCGAATGACCCGGTGTCGAGTGGCCCCGGCGATGAGCCGGAGAACGTGGAGGTGACCGCCGCACCCGGGCCGTGCACGCAGGACGACATCGCCGCCAGCCGTTGGTCCACCAGATTGACGTTCACCAATCCGAAGGATGCCGGAACGCTGGACTACATAGCGCTGGCGATCAACTACAACGACAACAGCGAGAACATCGACGACTACCCGCACGCGGGACCGGTGAGCGTGGCGGCCGGCGAAACCGGCAGCATCGTGCTGACCGGCCCGAGCGACTATTTCCCCGACTCACTCCTCGTCGGCGGCGGCGTCAGCGCGGACGGGCAGACCGCGCAGACCGTCGGTGGGATCGACATCTACGACCAGGCCGACTTCCTGAAGGCCGCCAAGGTGTGCGGGAACACGACACCCACCCCGGATCCGATGCCTTCCGACCCGACCGACGCCAGCTCGGGTTACTCGGGTGCCGCCACCGAGACGAAGTCGGAGACCTCGACGGTCACGGTCACCGTCACCGTCACGCAGACGCCGCCGGCCGCAGGGCCGGGCCTGGGCGAGCCGCCGACCCCCTCTCCGGTCACGACACGGTTGGGTGTGACCGGCTGATCTGCATCTGCGCGAACGAGGCCGGACGAAGGGCCGAGTGCTGGGCAACTCCCGTGGACACGTCGACGTCGCAGTCGGCGACCAGTGGGATCTCGTCATCGACACCGATGAGCTCTCACCGGCCGAATCGGCCGCCCGCATCCTGACCGAACTCACCTGAACCCGACAGCACGCTCCGTCCCGCTCACCTTCCAGACTGACGGTCAACGCGGGCGGCGTGCACCAGGGCAGCGATCGGGGCGTGATCAGGACCCATCTCCGGGTGCCACTGGACGCCGACGCAGAAGCGGCGGGCGTTCGAATCACCCTCAGCCGCAACGCGTTCCATCGCCTCGATGCTGCCGTCCGCCGCTCGACCGGTGACGGCGAAGCCGGGATGCGTCGCTACCGACTGATGGTGATGGCACGGGCCACGGACCACGTCGCCCTGCACGGCCGCGAGCTGCGAGGTGCGGTCGAGACTGACCTCGGTGGTGCCGAAGACGTCGCCACCCGGCGAGTGGCCTGTGTGCCCGACGGTGTCCGGCGTGTGCTGCTCCAACGTCCCGCCCGCGTGCACGGCCATCAGTTGCATCCCGCGGCAGATGCCCAGGGTCGGCAGACCCTGAGTGTCGGCCGCGTCGAGCAACGCCAGCTCCCACGCATCCCGATCCGGACGGATGCCGCCCGTCTCCGGGTGCGGCGTCGCGCCATACCGCTCGGGATCGATGTCGGCTCCGCCCGCGATGATCAGCCCGTCCAGCCGGGCGACGACAGCCGCTGCGGCTGCTTCGAGGTCATCACCGTGCGCCGGCGCCGGCGTGAGCAGCACTGGAACTGCGGCGAATTCGACAACTGCGTCGGCATACTGCGCGAACTGTATGTCGGCGACCTGGCGCCATACACCCCACGACGCCTCGTCGCGATAGGTGCTGATGCCGATCAGAGGGGGCGTGCTCATACCTTCTGTCGCGCCTCTTCCCTCGGCTGCGGGCCTCACTCGTACCTCGCTCGTATCCTCGCCTCGGTCGGCGCTCATAGTGGTGTCACGTAGGCGCCCGACAGCCCCCATCGACCAGGAACGTATTGGCGGTGATGAAGCTTGAGTCGTCGGAGGCAAGGAACAGCACCGCACTGGCCATCTCCTCCGGCTCACCGAAGCGGCCCATCGGCACATGCACCAGACGCCGAGCGGCCCGCTCGGGATCCGATGCGAAGAGCTCCTTCAGCAGGGGAGTGTTGACCGGCCCGGGGCAGAGCGCGTTGACCCGCACACCGTCCCGAGCGAACTGCACACCCAACTCGCGGGACATCGTCAGCACTCCGCCCTTGGACGCGGAGTAGGAGATCTGCGAGGTCGCCGAACCCATCACAGCGACGAAAGATGCTGTGTTGATGATGGATCCGGACTTCTGCTCGAGCATGTAGGGCAATGCCGCCTTGCAGCACAGGTAGACCGAGGTGAGGTTGACCTCCTGCACCTTGCGCCATGCATCCAGGTCGGTGTCCAGGATCGAGTCGTCCTCGGGAGGACTGATCCCCGCGTTGTTGAAGGCGATGTCGACAGAGCCATAGGTGTCCTTGGCGGTCTTGAAGAGCGCGTCGACCTGCTCCTTGTCGGTCACGTCGACGTGCACATAGGTCGCGACGTCCGCACCGCCCAGCTCCGCGACGGTCCTCGCACCCGCGTCGTCGGCGATGTCACCGATGACGACCTTGGCGCCCTCGGCGACGAACCGCTGCACGGTCGCCAGGCCGATGCCCGAGCAGCCGCCGGTGACGACCGCGACCTTGCCGTCAATGCGTCCTGTCATGTCTGTAACTCCTTAATTCCGTTGTTGTCCAAAGGTGGTTGAGTAGCCCGTGAGGTACGAGCCCCGTCATTCAAAAGGTGGTTGAGTAGCCCGTGAGGTACGAGCGGGCGTATCGAAACCGACGAGGTCTCGATACGGCTCGGCTAGCGCCTCGCCTACTCGACCACCTTTAGTGGCTGAAGAAGACGTTCTTGACCTCGGTGAACCCGTCGGGGGCGTCGGGGCCAAGCTCGCGGCCGAAGCCGGACTGCTTGAAGCCACCGAACGGCGTCCAATAGCGCACTGCTGAATGCGAGTTGACCGACAGGTTCCCCGACTCGACGCCTCGGGCAACGCGCAGCGCGCGACCCAGATCGTTCGTGTAGATCGATCCGGACAGGCCGTAGTCGGTGCTGTTCGCCAGCGTGATTGCCTCCTCCTCGTCGTCGAAAGTCATGACCGACACCAGAGGGCCGAAAACCTCTTCGCACCAGGCGGGTTCGTCGATGGACGTCGATTCGGCAACCATTGCCGGCAACCAGAAACCACCCAGGTCCGGCACGTCACCCTGTATGACGACGTTCGCGCCGTCGACATACGACTGCACCTTGTCGCGGTGTGCCGCTGACACCAGCGGGCCCATTTCGGACTGCTCGTCGCTCGGGTCGAGGACCTTCACGCCACGGACAGCCGGCTCGAGGTGAGACATGAATTCGTCATACGCAGAACGCTGTACGAGGATCCGGGAGCGCGCGCAACAGTCCTGCCCGGCGTTGTCGAAGACGCCGTATGGCGCCGCAGCCGCAGCCGCGGGAACGTCCGCGTCGGCGAACACGATGTTGGAATTCTTGCCGCCCAGCTCGAGCGTCACCCGCTTGACCTGATCGGCGCAGCCGGCCATCACCTTCTTGCCGACCGCGGTCGACCCGGTGAAGCAGACCTTCCGAACCAGCGGGTGGGTCACGAACCGCTCGCCGACCACACTGCCCGCACCGGGCAGAACGGTGAGCACTCCCTCGGGTATGCCGGCCTCCAGCGCCAGCTCGCCAATTCGTATGGCGGTCAACGGTGTCAGCTCCGCCGGCTTGAGCACGACGGTATTGCCGGATGCGAGCGCCGGAGCGAGACCCCAGCCCGCGATGGGCATGGGGAAGTTCCACGGCACGATGATGCCGACGACGCCGAGCGGCTCGCGGAACGTGACGTCGATGCCACCCGCGGCCGGGATCTGCCGACCGAAGAGCCGCTCCGGCGTGGCGCTGTAGTAGTTGAGGACATCGCGCACGTTGCCGGCTTCCCATCGGGCGTTCCCGATGGTGTGGCCGGCGTTGGTGACCTCGAGCTGCGCGAGCTCTTCGAGGTGCTCATCCACGACGGCAGCGAAGGCGCGCAGCAACCTGGCTCGTTCGCCCGGCGCCACTGCCCGCCACGTGCGGAACGCCTCATGGGCCCGCTCGATGGCGGCATCGGTCGCAGCGACGTCAGCAAGTTCGACCTCCGCGAAGGCTTCACCGGTGACCGGACTGATCAAAGTATGCGTGGTCAAAACCCCTCACAACCTTTCGAATCCACGCCGGCGCTCCCAGTCGGTGACCGCGGCGCCGAACGCCCGAATCTCGACATCGGCCATGTTCGTGTAGTGATCTACGATCTCCTCGCCGAGAGCGGCTCGGGCCGCGGCCGAGGAGTGGAACGCCTCCCGCGCCGCAGCGAGGTTGTTCGGGACCCGCGGCTTGTCCGAGTCGTAGGCGTTCCCCTCGATCGGTGCCTCCAAGGTCAGTTGCTGCTCAACCCCGTGCAGGCCACCGGCGATCATCGCCGCGAGCGCGAGGTAAGGGTTCACGTCGGCGCCGGGGACGCGGTTCTCCATCCGGGCGCCGGCGCCATGGCCGACCAGCCGGACCGCGCAGGTGCGGTTGTCCTGGCCCCACCCGATCGTGGTCGGGGCGAACGTCCCATCGGCAAACCGCTTGTAGGAGTTGATGTTCGGGGCATAGAGCAGCGTGAAGTCGGCGGCCGTCGCGAGTACTCCCGCGATAAACTGCTCGTAGAGCTCGCTGCGCCCGCCGGGCCGGTCCGGATCGGTGAAGACCAGCGATCCGTCCTCTCCGCGGAGCGACAGGTGGATGTGGCAGGAGGAGCCTTCGCGCTCGTCATACTTCGCCATGAACGTCAGGGACTCACCCCGAGTCGCGGCGATCTCCTTGGCTGCGTTCTTGTAGAACGCATGATTGTCGGCGGTGACCAAGGCTTCGTCATACAGGAAACCGATCTCATGCTGGCCGAAGTTGCACTCGCCCTTGGCGGACTCGACGTTGAGGCCGGACTCGTAGAGGCTGTTGCGCAATTCGCGCAGCAACGGCTCGATGCGCGCGGTGCCCAGCAGTGAGTAGTCGACGTTGTAGCGGTTGGCCGGCGTCAGCCCGTGGTAGTCGCGCTCGATCGCGTCCTCGTAGGTGTTCTCGAAGACGATGAACTCCAATTCCGTTCCCGCATAAGCCTTCCAACCGCGCTCAGCGAGGCGATCGAGTTGATGACGGAGTATGCCGCGCGGTGACGCGTAGACCGGCCGGTGGTCGGGCCAGACCAGGTCGCACTGGATCATCGCGGTGCCGGGCTGGTGCGCGACGCGGCGGGTGGTGTCCCAGTCCAGGACGAACTCCATGTCGCCGTAGCCCTTGTCCCAGCCACTCGTGGCGTAGCCCTCGACAGTGTTCATGTCGACGTCGACGGCCAGGAGGTAGTCACAACCCTCCGTCCCGTCCTGAGCGACGTGGTCCAGGAAGTGGTGAGCGTGGAATCGCTTGCCCTGCAAGCGGCCCTGCATATCGGTGAAGGCGGTGACAACGGTGTCGATGTCACCGGATTCGATCAGATGACGCAGTTGCTCCTGCGTCAGATGGCGGTCGTTGCGTTGCGGCATCTCTTCCTCTCTTCGCAAGGGCGGTCTCGATACACGGCTCGTACCTCGCCGCACTCGACCCGCTTGGTGTTCATCCGAGCAGGCCGCGCAGGAGTGCCGCGGTGTCCGAACAGTGCTGGTGCATCACGCGATTGGCTTGTTTCTCGTTGCCGGAGAGGATCGCGGCGACGATCGACCGGTGCTGGCTCGTCGAGTGCCGGATGTTGCGCGGCAGAACCGGGATCGCCTGCAGCAGGGTGTGCAGGTCGTCCTGCGCATCGGTGACCGCTGTGATCAGCCGCGCGGAGCCGGACAGCCGGGCGATGGTCAGGTGCAGGATGCTGTCCGCCCGGCGATGTATCGCCTCGTCGGGTGCATTCTCGACCGCCTCCAGCGCGGCTTCGAGTGCCCGCCGATCGTCGGCTCGGACGTCATCGCGCCCGCACCGCAGCGCTGCGAGCGCCGCGGCGCCCGGTTCGACGATGGCCCGGAAGTCCAGCGAGTCCCGCAGGTCGTCCTGTCGGCCGGCGAGTGCCGTTGCGCCCGAATGCTTTTCATCGACCGGCACGGAATCGAGCACCAGGGTGCCACCACCACGCCCGCGCCGGGTCTGCACGACACCGGCCGACCGCAGCGCTGTCATCGCCTCGCGCAACGTCGTGCGGGACACCGCAAGCAGTTCGGCGAGATCACGTTCTGGCGGCAGCGTGCTTCCGGGTGGGTAGATGCCCAATCTGATGGCGAGGGCCAGCTGTTCGACACAGGCCTCGAACGCGTGGTGCGCCCGGACGGGTCGCAGGATCACCCGATCGAGGCCGGGCTTCGACATACGCCCGTCCCGCACCCCGCGGTCTCCGGCGGTCAACCTGCGACCGTCCCGTCGTCGACCGGGGTGACCTCGTCGACGGTCCGGATCGGCCCGCTGAACCAGTTCCTCGCTGAGGCCTGCCACCAGATGGTGATCACTGCCAAGGCACCGAGGGTGACAATCGGGGCGTAATTGACGTATTTCCAGGCAAATCCAGAGTTTCCGGGGATTGCGGCGGGTGACGTCGGCAGCATGAGGTAGAGCGAGACAACAATGATCTCGACGACCGCCAGCGGGTTCATCCACTTGTATTTCCTGCCGTTGTTCCACGAACCGAGGTCAAAGTTCTCACCGTGCCGCCACCGCAGCCAGATGGGTATGGCGAACGAGAGGTAGAGCCCGATCACGGCGATCGAGGTGACGGCGAAGAACGCCACCGGGATCGGGGCACCATTGATGTCCACCTTGATCAGTGCGGGCAAGGTGACGATCACGCTGACCGCGGTGACCAGACCGACGCCCTTGGCGGGGACCCTGGTCCGGGACAGCTGGCTCCAGTGCTTCGAACCCGGGACCGCGCGGTCCCGGCTGAAGGCGTAGAGCATGCGGGAGGCTGACGTCATACACGACGTCGCGCAGAAGACCTGCGCCGCCGCCGAGATGAACAGGACCAGTCCGCCCTTGGTGTTGCCGAGTGCACTGGTGAAGATGTAGGCGACACCGCCCGCGCCGACTCCGGCATTGTCGGGAGCCCCCTTCACGTTCGGAATCGCGAAGGTCACCGCGAGCAGCAGGATGTAGCCGCCGAGAGCCGAGTAGGCGATCGACTTCCAGATGCCCTTGGCCGCGCCGTGGGAGGCCGACTGCGTCTCCTCCGACAGGTGCACGGACGCGTCGAATCCGGTGATCGTGTACTGCGTGAGCAGGAAGCCGAGCGGAACGACCAGGAAGAAGAAGCCGAGACTCGATGAACTGCCGCCACTGAACCCGGAGTTGTTGTAGCGCTCGGTGAAGACATAGCTGAAGCTCTGGTGGTGGGAGGGGACCGCGACGAGCAGCACCACAATCACCACTGCCCCGACGACGTGCCACCACACGGAGATGTTGTTGAGGATCGCCAACAGATGTCCGCTGAAGATGTTCACCGCCGCGATGACTGCGAGCACGAGCAGGAAGGTGATGAAGACGCGAGTCAGCGAATAGCCGCCCGCATAGCTCTTGGACCAGGTGCTGATCGTCAGGTCGATGAACGTCGCACAGCCGTAGGCGACGGCCGCGGTCACCGCGATGAGGCCGATCAAGTTGAGCCAACCGGCGTAGAAGCCGGCTCGCGCACCGCCGAGTTTCGATGCCCACCAATAGATTCCGCCCGAGGTGGGGTATGACGAAACCAGCTCCGACATGGTGAAGCCGATGACCAGGATGCAGATCGACAGGATCGGCCACGACCAGGAGATCGAGATCGGCCCGCCGTTGTTGAAGCCTGCCTGGTAGTTGGTGAAACAGCCCGCCAGGATCGAGATGATCGAGAACGAGATGGCGAAGTTGGAGAAGCTCGACCAACTCCGCTTCAAATCCTGCTTGTATCCGAGCTCCGCGAGGCGCTTGGCATCTTCATCGAGTTCAGACTCGTCGGTCAGAGCCATCATCGGCCTCTTTCGCGAGTAGGGAAGGGTCGCAACAGAGTGTTGCGCAGGTCACACTCAATGGTCAATGGTTCGACTTCATACCTTTGATTCTGGTCGCTCCAACCCAACCGAATCGACGTCCGGTGCAGTAGACCTCATGACAGCAGGCGGCGGAGGGAGGTAAGCGTGACTTCGAAACAGGCGGGCGGGGAGCTCGCACACGCTCTGTCGGTATGTCGCCCGGCCATGCGCCGCTTTGCGTACGCGCTCGTCGGTCCGGATCACGCGGACGACCTCGTGCAGGACGCCGCCGAGCGCGCTTGGCGCAAGCAGAAGCTCTTCGACCCTGCTCGTGGCAGCGCACAGGCGTGGTTGCTCGCAATCGTCGCCGACCAGGCCCGGCAACGCTGGCGTAGGCCGCACCGGGCATGGCAGGAACTGCATCCCGACGCACTCGTCATACCCGAATCATCAGCTGCAGCAGTCGATCTCGCGCACGCGGTTCGGGCGCTGCCGGCCAGGCAGCGAGCGGCCGTGGTGCTTCATTACTTCGTCGATCTGCCCGTGGCGGACGTCGCCCAGGTGCTGGGTTGTGCTCCCGGCACGGTCAAGTCCCAATTGCACGACGCACGCGCCGCGCTCGAGCATGCCTTAGGAGACTCGTATGCCAACGATTGAGGAACGCCTTCGCGACACCGGACGTGTATGGCGCGAGCACGTGGATGCCGCTGCGCCACAAGAGACTTCGACTCCAGCGCGGTCACGCCGAAACGGGTCGAGGCGACGCGTCGTTCTCGTCGCCGCTGCAGCCGTGGTCGTCGCGGGTGTCGGCGTACCGGTGGCCGGGGTGCTGGCGCACCGAGCGGCTGATCACAACCAGGGACAGCAGGGTTTCGCCGCCTCCTGTGCCGGCCCACAGCTTCGACTGGTGGGGGAGCAGAAGCGCTCCCAGATCTCCGTCGCTCGAGCCGGGCAGGAGTTGACCGTCACGGGCCGCTTCTACCTTGATGGGTGCCAGGACAATGGGGGCGTTGGGACACCGCGTCCACTCACGGTGATCCTCTCGTTGCGGGGGCACAACCAGACTGTCCGCCTACGAGCTGTCCTCGCCCGCGGGGAGCTGGGAACATTCCGCGCCACCGTGCGCATTCCGGCCGACTACCCGCTGGGCACGGCGAAGCTCACCACGCACACGGTTGGTCCACAGGCGGAGCTTGCGGCGGGATCGCCGATCGAGCCGATCTTGCTGACCATCGTGAAGTAGCCAGTCAGCCCTCCGGCAGCTCCGCGAACGTCTGCTTCATCTCGCGATACCAGCCCATCGACTTCTTCGGATGCAACCAGCGCCCCTTCATCTCCTTGCGGGCCGCGAAATGCGTTGCGTCACCGGCGTTCTCGGCATCCTTGAGATGCTGGTCGTGTGCCTTGATAACGTCGTCGGCGGTCTCGCCGCGGTGCTCGAGGTCGCAGGGTCCACCGAATTGGCGGCAGGTCATCGTCTTCATCGCTCATCTTCCTTCGGTCGTCGTACTGACACCCGTATGACGACCCGGGCGCGACAAGTGTGACCGTCCGCGGATCGGGGAGAATGGGTTGTATGACGGACGCCTCGACCCGGCCGGTGACACTGCGAGCCGGAACACGCGCCGACATACCCGCGCTCACCGCCATCTACAACCACTACGTCGAGCACACGGTCGTCACCTTCGACACGACACCGTTCACGCCCGCCGAACGCGAAGCCGGCTGGTTCGTCCACTACGCACCGGCCGGGCGTCACCGCCTCCTGGTCGCGGAGACCTCCGGCGACGTCGTCGGTTACGCCACGAGCAGCCCGCACCGACCGAAGGCGGCATACGAAACCTCTGTCGAGACAACGATTTACCTGCACCCCGACGCGACAGGGCGCGGAATCGGTCGGATCCTGTATGCCGAACTGCTCGACTCACTACAGACCGAAGACGTCCACCGGGCGCTGGCCGGGGTGGCACTGCCCAACGACGCCTCGACGGCACTTCACGAACGGCTGGGATTTACCGCGCTCGGCACCTTCCGAGAGGTCGGCCGCAAATTCGGCCGGTATGTCGACGTGCGGTGGTTCGAGCGCCCGATCGGGTGACAGTCCACTCGCAGTCCGCGAGTGACGCATCTGACGGTGAGTGACGCATTTGCAAATGCGTCACTCACCGTCAAGTGCGTCAGTCGGTACGGGAGGGCGGTCAGTAGATTTCGCCGGCCTCCGCCTTGGCCACCAGGGACGCGGGCGGGTTGAACTGCGGGCCATAGCGATCCGCGAGTTCGCGGGCACGGGCGACGAAGCCGGCCAGGCCCCCGTCATACCCGTTCATGTACTGCACGACGCCGCCCGTCCAGCCCGGGAAGCCGATGCCGAGGATGGACCCGATGTTGGCGTCCTCGACCGAGCGCAGCACGCCCTCGTCGAAGCACTTGACCGTCTCCAACGCTTCGGCGAAGAGCATCCGCTCCTTCATGTCCTCGAACGGCAACTCCTTGTCGCCGCCGAAGTTCTCGACGAGACCCGGCCACAGGCCGGTGCGCTTTCCGTCGGCGTAGTCGTAGAAGCCCGCGCCGCCCAGCTTGCCCTTGCGACCGTCGGCGATGATCTTGTCGACGATGTCGTATGCCGGGTGGTGGAAGTAGGAGTCCGCCTTGCCGTCGGCCTCCAGCCCGGCGCGAGTCTCCTTCTGAATCTTGCTCATCAGCGTCAGGTTGAGCTCGTCGGCGAGCTGCAGCGGCGCGGCCGGGTAGCCCGCCTGCTGACCCGCTTGCTCGACCGATGCCGGGTGCACTCCCTCGCCGACCATCGCGATCGCCTCGTTCATGAAGCTCCCGATCACCCGGCTGGTGAAGAAACCGCGGCTGTCGTTGACGACGATCGGGGTCTTCTTGATCTGCTGGGCAATGTCGAAGGCCTTCGCCAGCGTCGCGTCGGAGGTGTTCTCACCGGCGATGATCTCCAGCAGCGGCATCTTGTCGACCGGTGAGAAGAAGTGCAGGCCGATGAAGTTCTCCCGCTTCTTGACGCCCTCGGCGAGCCCGGTGATCGGCAGCGTCGAGGTGTTGGAGCCGAGCACGGCGTTGGGGTCGACGACGTCCTCGATCTCTTGGAAGACCTTGTGCTTCAGGTCGACGCTCTCGAAGACGGCCTCGATGACCAGGTCGCAGCCCGCCAGATCGGCCGGGTCCGCCGTCGGCGTGATGCGAGCCAGCGTCTTGTCGGCCTGCTCCTGGGTGGACTTGCCCCGCGACACGGCCTTCTCGAAAAGCGCTGCGGAATAACCCTTTCCGCGCTCAGCCGCCTCGAGCGAGACGTCCTTGAGGACGACCTCCATGCCACCACGTGCGCAGACGTAGGCAATGCCCGCGCCCATCATGCCCGCGCCGAGTACGCCGACCTTCGTGGCAGTGAACTTCGGCTGATCGGCCGGTCGGCTGCCGCCGCCGTTGATGTGCTGCAGGTCGAAGAAGAACGCCTTGATCATGTTCTTGGAGACCTGCCCGGTGACGAGCTGCGTCATATAACGCGACTCGATGACCAGCGCGGTGTCGAAGTCGACCTGCGCACCCTCAACAGCGGCCGACAGGATCGCACGCGGCGCGGGGTAGTTGGCGCCCTTGAGCTGCTTGCGCAGGTTCGCCGGAAAGGCCGGGAGGTTCGCCGCGAAGGCCGGCGTCGACGGTGTGCCACCGGGGATCTTGTATCCCTTGACGTCCCAGGGCTGTTGGGCCTCAGGGTTCGCGGCGATCCAGGCCTTGGCAGCGGGAAGGAGAGCCTCGGCGCTGTCCACGACCTCGTCCACCAGGCCGACCTCAAGGGCCTTCGCCGCCGGATAGCGGTTGCCCTGGAGCAGCACCTTCATCAGCGCGTCAGCGATGCCGAGCTTGCGGACGGTGCGGACGACGCCGCCTCCGCCGGGCAGCAGGCCGAGGGTCACCTCGGGCAGGCCGACCTGAGCGCCCTTGACATCAGCGATGATTCGGTGGTGCGTCGCCAGCGCGATCTCCAGGCCGCCGCCCATCGCGGCGCCGTTGATCGCGGCGACAACCGGCTTGCCGAGCGTCTCGAGGGTGCGCAGCTGCGCTTTCACCTCGGTGACACCGTCGAAGAACTCCTGTGCCTGGTCCTTCGTTGTGGCCATCAGGTCGTGCAGGTCACCGCCGGCGAAGAAGGTCTTCTTCGCCGAGGTGATGATCACGCCGGCGATGTCGTCCTTCTCCGCAACGAGGCGGTCGACCGCCGTGCGCATCGAGGCGATATATGCCGCGTTCATCGTGTTGGCCGACTGCGACGGATCGTCGAGGGTCAGCACCACGACGCCGTCGGCGTCCTTCTCGTAGTTGATCGTGTTCTGGTCGCTCATATTGAAGTCAGTTCCTTGCTGGTCCGCGGCGCTTCAGACGCGCTCGATGAGGGTGGCGACGCCCATGCCGCCGCCGATGCAGAGGGTGATGACGGCGGTGCTCAGGTCGCGGCGCTCGAGCTCGTCGACCATGCTGCCGAGGATCATCGCGCCGGTCGCGCCGAGCGGGTGGCCCATGGCGATCGCGCCACCGTTGACGTTGAGCTTCTCGTCCGGGATGTCGAAGTCGCGCTGGTACTTCATGGCCACCGAGGCGAAGGCCTCGTTGATCTCCCAGAGGTCGACGTCGTCGGCGGTGATGCCGGCGGTCGCGAAGAGCTTCTTGGTGGCCGGCGTCGGGCCGGTCAGCATGATGGTCGAGTCGGCGCCGCTCGTGGCGGTCGCGACGATCCGAGCGCGCGGGGTCAGGCCGAGGTCCTTGCCGACCTGCTCCGAGCCGACGAGCACCAGCGCGGCGCCGTCGACGATGCCGGACGAGTTCGCAGCGGTGTGAACGTGATTGATGCGCTCCACGTTGTGGAACTTCTGCAGCGCCACGGCGTCGAAGCCGCCCACCTCGCCCATCCCGGCGAAGGATGGCTTGAGCGCGCCGAGCGACTCGACGGTCGACTCGGGCCGCATGTGCTCGTCGTGATCGAGGACGATGATGCCGTTCTGATCCACCACCGGGACGATCGACTTCGCGAAGTATCCGTTGGCCCATGCCTTGGCGGCCGCCTGCTGCGAGCGCACGGCGAAGCCGTCCACGTCCTCGCGGCTGAAGCCCTCGATGGTGGCGATCAGGTCGGCGCCGATGCCCTGCGGCACGAAGTAGGTGTCGTAGTTGGTCGCCGGGTCCATCGCCCAGGCGCCACCGTCGGAGCCGATCGGCACGCGCGACATCGACTCCACCCCACCGGCGATGATGAGGCTGTCCCAGCCCGAACGCACTTTCTGCGCAGCGGTGTTCACTGCTTCCAGGCCCGAGGCACAGAAGCGGTTGAGTTGCACGCCACCGACGGTGTCGGGCAGGCCTGCGGCGAGCGCCGCGGTGCGCGCGATGACCGCACCCTGGTCGCCGACCGGCGAGACGACTCCGAGGATGAGGTCGTCGATGCGGTCGACCTCCAGGGTCGGATTGCGTTTACGCAGCTCGTCGACCAGGCCGACGACCAGGTCGATGGGCTTGGTGGCGTGCAACGAGCCGCCACGGTTGCGTCCGCGCGGGGTGCGGATCGCGTCATACACGAATGCTTCGGTGCTCATCGTGAGCAGTCCTTTCGAATCATGAAGAGAGACACTGAGGCTTATTCTGCGTTTGCGTTGCGAGTCGCGAGCTCCCTGCAACGCCAACGCATCTCAAGCTTCCTGTGCCTGTTCAGAATTAACTTCAACGGAAATCAGAGGCTTCGGGCGATGAGTTCTTTCATCACTTCGTTCGCGCCGGCGAGGATGCGCAGCACCCGGACGTCGGCGTAGATGTGCGAGATCGGGTATTCCTCCATGTAGCCGTAGCCGCCGAAGAGCTGCAGGCAGCGGTCGGCCACTTCGGTGGCGCGGTCGGTGATCCAGTATTTCGCCATCGATGCCTCGGTGGCGTCGAGCTCGCCGGCGACGTGCTTCTCGATGCACTGGTCGAGGAAGGCCCGCCCGACGCGCGCGATCGTCTCGCATTCGGCGAGCTCGAACCGGGTGTTCTGCAGGGCGAAGAGCGGCTTGCCGAAGGCGTGCCGGTCCTTGGTGTAGGCCACCGTCATCGCGACCGCGGCCTCGATCGAGGCTTGTGCGATCACCGCGGTGATCAGTCGCTCCTGCGGCAGCTGCTCCATCAACTGGTAGAAGCCCTGACCTTCCTTGGGGCCGAGTAGGTTGGCCACCGGCACGTGCAGGTCGTCGAAGAACAGCTCCGCCGTGTCCTGGCCCTTCTGGCCGAGCTTGTGCAGGATCCGGCCGCGCTTGAATCCCGGTGTGTCATCGGTGACTTCGGCGACGATCAGCGAAATGCCGGCAGCGCCCTTCTCGTCACCAGTGCGGGCGACGATCACCAGCAACGAGCACACGTGCCCGTTGGAGATGAAGATCTTCGAGCCGTTGACGACGTAGTCATCGCCCTCGCGGACCGCGCGAGTCTTGATCGCCTGCAGGTCCGAGCCGGTGCCCGGCTCCGTCATACCGATCGCCGCGACCCACTCGCCGGAGGCGAGCTTGGGCAGCCAGCGAGCCTTCTGCTCGTCACTGCCGTATGCCGCGAGGTAGTGCGACACGATGCCAGCGTGCACGGCGAAGCCCATGCTGGTGTCACCGGCACGAACCTGCTCCTCGATCAGAACGGCCTCGTGCGCGAAAGTGCCTCCGCCACCACCGAATTCGCTCGGCAGCGACATCCCCAGCAGGCCGAGCTCGCCGGCCCGGGCATAGAGCGAAAGATTCGGATGCCCTTGCTCGACGTGCTCCGGCTGGTGTGGCAGCACGTCCTTGGTGAAGTAGGTCGCGGCAAGTTCGCGAACCGCCTCGGTTTCGTCGTCGCTCCAGCGCGGTCGTGCGGGCACGGAGACCTCCGGGCGGTCGGTGAGTGAAGTGTGCTCGAGTGATGTCTTCGAGCCGTACTCACGAGTATCGACACGCTGTTGACAGACTGTCAACAGCTTTGGAAGATGTGTCGACCGGCGAGACGAGGAAGACCATGACCGAGGACCAGATCACGGCGACCGATGATCCGACCGGCGCGCGGGCGCGTCGACTCGAGCCGGACGCACGCCGCGAGGAGATCCTGGCTTGCGCGATCCGGCTCTTCGGCGAGCGGCCGTATGTCGCCGTCTCGACGACCGAACTCGCCGAGGCGTCGGGTGTCACCCGCGGACTCATTCACCACTACTTCGGGACCAAGCGCGGGCTCTACCTCGACGTCGTGCGCGCGATGGTGCTCGTGCCCAACATCGACGACTCGATCGGGTCGACCGGCTCGATGACCGAGCGCGTCGAGCGCAGCGTCGACTGGTTCCTGGACACCGTCGCCAGCCACGGAGGCACGTATGTCGCTGTCACCGGGCCGGAGGGGATCGCCGCCGACCCGGAGGTCGAGCGCATCCTCGCCTCAGCCGACGACATCGCCGCCCGAAAGATCCTGCAGGCAGTGGGATTCGGCTCCGACAGCACCGCGCAGTCGCCCGAGCGTGCGGCCCTACGCGCCTACTGCCAGCTCGCGAAGGGCGCCGTCCGCGAGTGGCTGCGTTCCGAAGCACTCAGCCGTGAGCAGGCGCGTCGCCTGCTCACGGACTCGCTGCTCGCCATCGTCGACTCCGTGCTGCCGAGCCTCGCTGATTCCACGACGACGGCCGACAAACACCGAATCGTGGTTGCCACCCGCTCGCCATGGAATTAAAGTAGCTATGTACCTACTTTATGGGGGCTGCCGTGACAACGATGAGCGCACGCGACTTCAATCGCGATGTCAGCGCGGCCAAGAGAGCGGCCGATCACGGCCCGGTTGTCATCACAGACCGGGGGCGGGCAGCCTACGTCCTGCTGTCGGCGTCGAAATACGAGCAACTCACCGACAAGCGCAGCATCGTTGACTGGCTGCAGACCAACGACGACATCGAGTTCGAGCCGGCCCGGCTGACGTCTCTGCCGCGAGCCGCAGACCTGTGAGCTTCCTGCTCGACACCAACGTTGTCAGCGAATTGCGCAAGCGGCCCGGCGTGGTCGACCCGCGAGTAGTGGAGTGGGCGCAACGGCATCCCGCGCGGGACGTGTACATCAGCGTGGTCACCGTGCTGGAGATCGAGTTGGGCATAGCGCGACTCGAACGCCGCGATCACCAGCAGAGCGCGCCGCTGCGGGAGTGGATGGACTCAGGAGTGCTTGCCGGATTCGCCGGTCGCATCCTGCCGATCGATGTTGAAGTGGCACGGCGGGCAGCGCACTTACACGTGCCCGACCCTCGCCCCGAGCGCGATGCTTTCATTGCCGCCACTGCCCAGATCCACGGCCTGACGGTCGTCACCCGAAACCTCAAGGACTTTGAGCCGACCGGGGTGGCAACGTTGGATCCGTGGGCATCCGGGCAATGATCGGAACCGCAGGTCGTCTCCAATAGGCCGCTGCTCAGCCTCGTGCTCGCAGCCCGTCCCGGATCGCGGCCTGCGCGGCGACGTCGGACTCGTTGTAGTCCAGGCACCAGGTGCGTGCTGCTGCGGCGTCGGGACCGGTGCCGCGGGCATGCTCGATCTTGTCCATCGACGAGAAGCCGCCGGCGTCGTCGACGCCCCACTCGAATCCGAAGATCGGCGCAACGTCCTTGATGGAGAACGACTTTCGGGCGACGAACTCGGTGCTGGCCCAGGCGAGCAGGTCGACGGTCCTGCCCTCCAACAGGGCAGCCAGCCGGGGAAACTTCCGCGTGCGCGACACCTCTACCCCTGACCAGTGGAAGATCATCAGCCTGCGCCCGCGCAGCTCGGCGTCGGCGATGAGCGCCGCGAACCGGTCGGCCGCCTGCTCCGCGAGCGCGACCTCGCTGGCCACGTCCAACGGCTCGAAGGACACGACGGGTTCGTAGCGCGCGGTGGTCTCGTCGGTGCCGTGCCGGACCCGCAGTCCGTATTGGTAGATCCGGCCCGCGCGATCCCACTCGATGTCGAAGTCGATCTCGACGTCGGCGGTCGGGACCTCCGGCCAGGCTCCGGCGTCGCCGCTCGGCTCGATGTCGACACCTCGCAGCGTCAGGTCGGCCTTGGTGACGGCAGCGCGCAGCGCCTTCTCCGCCGCAGCGGCGCCCTGCCGACTGGCGGCATTGCGTGCGAAGCCGTCCAGCAGGTCGGCGTCGATCTCCAGGGCCGCCAGATCAGCCAGCGTGGTCACGCCACGCGATGCGAGGTATTGCCACTCACGGGTCCGCAGTCGCCCGTGGCGCAGCGCGAACCCGGCGTCGTCGGGGCCGACGACCTGCTCGCACTGCTGCGCCCACACGCAGTCGAAGCACTCGTCGGTGCCGATCGGACGCACCAGCTCCCGACCGTCACGGGCGGCCTGCGCGACCTCGACCCGGAAGCCGAACTCGTGGTCGTAGCGCTCCAGCGGCGAACGCATTCGGCGTCCCGACTCGGTCGTGGCCGAGAAGGTCCGCTCGCCGGCTTCGGTCAGGTCGTACCAGGTGATCCCGCAACCATGGAGCGTCAGACCGTCATACGAATCGGTGCCGAGGATGCCGCCGTGGAGCCACTCCTCGCCGGGGTGGAAGCCAAGGTCCTGCAGCATTCGCGTGTAGTGCGCCAGCTGCATGACGTCATCGCGCCAGTGGCCACCGCGATTGCACACGGCATCGGCCGACTCCCACCGCATCGGTGTGTCGATCGGGGAGTAGGTGAGCTGCTTGGTCTTCGAAGCGCTCAAGGTGTGATGGTGCTTGATGTCGACCGGCAGGTATGACGGCCGGTCCTCCGCCCCAGCGCGCACGAGCAGATCCGGCGCCCCACGGCGTGCCGCGATGTCCGGCAGCCGACCCCCGACGATCGCCGGATCGCCGCGGCCCATCGCCGTCAGAGTGGCGTCGATCGTCGCCGCCCAGGACGCGTCGGCATCGAGGAACGTGCCGCCGCCGCCCAGGACATCCCGCAGGACCTCGACGACCTCGTCCTGGAAGGCCCGGCCCTCGTCGAAGAGGATCTGCAGGTGAGCGGGCACGGGCAACTCCACCGCGACCGTGCCCGGGGCGTTCTCGTTGTGCACCACTCGCGGGCACTTCTTGGCGGGGTAGCCGCCCAGGAACACCTCGCTCATCCCGCCGCTCTCCCTGCTTCTGCCGTGGTCCTTCGATTGAACCCCCGATCACCGACAGGCGGTGGTTTCGGCCCGGCATACAAAAAGTCCCGACATCCATTACGCCGATACAGATGAAGTAAGGCCCCGACGATGAACCTGTCGGGGCCTTACTTCATCTGTGCGCGAGGGGGATTTGAACCCCCACGCCCTTTCGGACACTGGCACCTGAAGCCAGCGCGTCTGCCGTTCCGCCACTCGCGCGAGTGCCGGACCAGTTTGCCCTGTATGGCGCCAGAACGCCAAATCGGCGAGATCGCGGCGGGCCGGGCTCCCTTCCGTAGGTCGTCGCCGTCCGGGCCTCGGTCGATTCAGAAGGATCCCAGCGCGTATGCCGAAGCGTCATACGCCACACAGTTACCATGGCGTGCGCGGCACGGGCGCCGTGGAAAACCGATCCCGCACAACCCGGACCAAGGAGGCGAGACGTGGGCATCTTCGACAAACTGGAACGCAGCATCGAGCGCGGCGTCAACGGCGTCTTCGCCAAAGCCTTCCGGGCCGAGGTCCAGCCCGTCGAGATCGCCAGCGCCATGCGCCGCGCGATGGATGACAGGGCGGTCAGCGCCGGCAAGGGCAAGCGGTCCGTCGTGCCCAATCTCTTCGTGGTCGAGCTGTCGACCACCGACTACGAAGGCCTGGTCACCGAGCACGAGGACGACCTGGCCGACGACCTGATCGCGACCGCGTCCGAGCACGCCGAGAGCCAGCGTTATCAGCCCGGCGGCCCGGTCAGCGTGCAGTTCAGCGAGGACGAGAGCCTGGAGACCGGTGTCTTCCGGCTGCGTCCGTCGACCGCGCGCCAGGTGCAGCCGAACATGCGCCGTATGCCGGAACGTATGCCGCCAGCCCGTGATGTCGACGACCCGCGAGCGCCGCGGGGGTATGAGCCACCGCCGGCTGCGAGTCGACAGCGGCCTCGGGACCTCGAGACGCCTGGTCTCGATACACCTCCTCCGCTTCGCTCCCCCGGCACTCGACCCGGCGCCCCGCTTCGCTCCTCCGGCTCCTCGGCCACCTCAGCGGGCCGCGACGACTACCGGCCTTCTCCTGCTGCGCCGCGCAAGTTGCGGCAGCGACCGTGGCTGGACGTCGACGGCGACCGCTACCCGATGCTCGGCGCGATCACCGTCATCGGCCGTGACGACGACGCCGACATACTGCTCGACGACCCGGGAATCTCACGGCGGCACAGCGAGATTCGCGTCACCTACGACGGCCCGCACCAGGTGATCACCATCCGTGACCTCGGCTCGACCAACGGCACGTTCGTCAACGGCGACCCGATCGGGACGATGCACCTGAGCGAGGGCGACCGCATCACCATCGGACGCACGCACCTGATCGTGCACGAAGGCGGGACCCGGTGAGCGAACTCACTCTCACGGCAATCCGTCTCGGGTTGCTGGCGCTGCTCTGGGCGTTCATCTTCAGCATCGTCAGCGTGCTGCGCGGCGACCTCTACGGCACGCACGTCGCGACCCGGTCCACCGACCGCCGCAGCACCCCGGCTGCGCCGCAACGCCCCGCGAAGGCGGTCCGGCGTGGGCCGACCCGGCTGGCGATCATCGAGGGGCCGATGCGCGGCGGCAGCATCCCGCTGACCGAGAACGGCGTGCTCATCGGCCGCAATCCGGAGTGCACACTGGTGCTCTCCGACGACTTCGCCAGCGGCCGGCACGCCCGCATCTATGCCAGCGGCGACAGCTGGATGATCGACGACCTCGGCTCGACCAACGGCACCTACGTCGGCGAAGAACGCATCGGGCAAGGTATGGCGTTGTCCGAAGGCTCCCGCGTGCGGATCGGCCAGACCGTCCTCGAGGTCAGGAAGTAACGGCCCCCATGTCGATCTCCCTGCGGTATGCCGCTCGCACCGACATCGGTCTCGGCAGCAAGAGCCGCAACGAGGATTCCGGGTATGCCGGGCCCGATCTGCTCGTGCTGGCCGACGGCATGGGCGGGCACGCTGCCGGGGACATGGCCAGCTCGACCGTCGTCGCCGAGTTGATCGACCTTGACGGTGCCTCCTTCGCCAGCGACGAGGCCCTGCGTCGGCTGGCGACGGCGGTGCACAACGCAAACGCACGACTACGCGCGGAGATGGACGACGACGCCGAGCTCGAAGGCATGGGCACCACGCTCATCGCGTTCCTGCGCAGCGGAAACATGTTGGCACTGGCCAACATTGGCGACTCGCGTGCCTACCTGGTCCGGGACGGTGTCTTCAGCCAGATCACCAAGGACCACAGCTTCGTGCAGACCCTCCTGGACGAGGGCCGCATCACCGCCGAGGAGGCGGAGCATCACCCGCAACGCTCCCTGGTGACCCGGGTGCTGACCGGCCGCGAGGACGACGAGCCGGACCTGTCGCTGCGCGAGGCCAAGCCCGGCGACCGGTTGCTGCTGTGCTCCGACGGCCTGCCCGACTACGTCGCGGGGCCGACCATCGAGCAGATCGTCACCGGCGACGGAACCCCCGCGCAGATCGCCGAGGCGCTCATCGCGATCGCCCTCAAGGCCGCTACCCGCGACAACGTCACCGTCGTCGTCGCGGATGTTGTCGATGGCGATGACGACGTGCCGACCTCGACCACCCCGCAGATCGTCGGCGCCGCCGCGGCCCACGACGTCTCCTCCGACGTGGCGGACGCGCCGACCAGCCCCGCGGCGAAGGCAGCGGCGCTGCGTCGCGCCGCCAACACCCCCGCGCCTGCGGACGACGATGACGAAGAGCTGCCGGTGCTCGCCGAGGAGGGGCCGCGCCGCTTCGCCTGGTTGCGCCGGATCCTGTTCGCCATACTCGTCGTGGCAGTGCTCGCCGTCATCGGCATCTTCGGGTATGCCGCAACGCAGCGGCAGTACTACCTCACCGAGCACGACGGCAAAGTGACCATCTACCAGGGGATTTCGCAGAATCTCGGCCCAATCAAGCTGCACTCCGTCAACACCGTTAGCGATATCTGGGTTGCCGACCTGCCCAGCTACGACCGTGACAAGGTCGCCGCGGGCAGCATGACCGCGGGCAGCAAGGAAGCTGCGATCAGCATCGTCGAGAACCTCCGCTCGGACATGGTCACCTGCCAGGCGCAGGTCGCCGACGGAAGCACCTGCTAAGTGAAGACCAAGATCGCGGCACCCAAGACCCGCCGCAACACCGAGCTGGTGTTGCTGGTGGTTGCTGTTGCGATCGTGCTGGTCGCCTACGCCAATGTCGGTCTAGCAGTTAACAATTCGCTCCCGGTCGACTTCTACACCCTCGGCGGCGGCTTCGCCGTCGTCTCGTTCGTCTTCCATCTGGCGCTGCGCTGGAAGGCGGCATACGCCGACCCCGTGTTGCTGCCGATCGTCACCCTGCTCAACGGCCTCGGGCTGGTGATGATCCACCGCATCGACCTGGCGCCGGGCTCCCCACATGCCGCACCGAAACAACTGATGTGGACCGCCGTTGGTGCCGCGGCCGCGGTCGCGCTGATCTTCTTCGTGCCCGACCACCGTCGGCTGCGGCGCTACACCTTCATCTTCGGACTGGCCGGATTCATCCTGCTGCTCACGCCCCTGATGCCGGGAATCGGCCGCAACATCAACGGTTCTCGCGTATGGATCGTCGTGGGCGGCTTCTCCTTCCAGCCCAGTGAGATCGCCAAGATCCTGATCACGATCTTCTTCGCCAGCTACCTCGTGCAGACCCGTGACGCACTGTCCCTGGTCGGCCGCCGGGTGCTCGGCCTGCCGTTGCCCCGGGCCCGCGACATGGGTCCGATCCTGATCGCCTGGATCGCCTCGCTCGGTGTGCTGGTCTTCGAGTCCGACCTCGGCACCTCACTGCTGTTCTTCGGGCTCTTCGTCGGCATGCTCTACGTCGCGACCGAACGCCGTTCCTGGATCGTCATCGGGCTCGGCCTCTTCTTGGCCGGCACCTACGTCGCCTACCTGTTGTTCGCACACTTCCAGGAGCGGGTGTCGTTGTGGCTGGACCCTTTCCAGCCGGGACTGTCCGACCAGATCGCCAAGGGTTTGATGGGTATGGCGGCCGGCGGCATGTTCGGCACCGGCCTCGGGCAGGGCCATCCGGAGCTGACCTACTTCGCCAACAGCGACTTCATCATCCCGTCGTTCGGTGAGGAGCTCGGCCTGGTCGGGCTGTGCGCGATCCTGGTGCTCTACGGCCTGATCGTCGAGCGCGGCCTGCGCACCGGCGTCGCCTCCCGTGACGGCTTCGGCAAGCTGCTGGCCACCGGCCTGGCGTTCTCGATGGCGTTGCAGGTCTTCGTCGTCGTCGGCGGTGTCACCCGGGTGATCCCGCTGACCGGCCTGACCACCCCGTTCCTGTCCGCGGGCGGTTCCTCACTGCTGGCCAACTGGGTGATCATCGCGATCCTGCTGCGCATCAGTGATCACGCCCGTCGGCCCACCTCCGAGGACCGACCCGAGAACCTCGGCTCCGACGACACCCAAGTGGTGAAAACGAGATGACACAACTCTTGATCTCGATACGCTCCTTCGTCGCTACTCGATCCGCTTGGGTCGTGAAAACCCGATGAATGCGCCCATCCGCCGCCTCGGCCTGGTGGTCGCCGCAATGTTCTGTGCGTTGCTGGTCGCGACCACGCTGATCCAGTTCGTGCAGGCCCGCAGCCTGGACGACCGGGCCGGCAACCGGCGCACCCTGCTCGCGTCATACAGCAAGGAGCGCGGGTCGATCCTCGTCGGTGGCTCGGCGGTCGCTGTGTCCAAGAAGACCGACGACCAGTTCAAGTGGTTGCGCTCCTACCCGCAGGGTTCGCTGTATGCCGACGTGACCGGCTACTTCTCCTTCACCTACGGCAGCACCGGCATCGAGCGGTCCGAGGGCGACTTCCTCAACGGCAGCTCCGACAAGCTCTTCTACCGCCGGCTCATCGACATCGTCACCGGCCAGTCCGCGCAGGGCGCCAGCGTGCAGCTGACGATCAACGCCAAGGCGCAGCAAGCCGCCGCCAAGGCGCTGGGCAACCAGAGGGGTGCAGTCGTCGCGCTCGACCCGAAGACCGGCGCGATCCTGGCCATGGTCACCAGCCCGTCATACGACCCGAACAAGCTGGCCAGCCACGACCTGAACAAGGTGCAGTCGTCGTTCGCGCAGCTGTCCAAGGATCCCGACCAGCCGCTGCTCAACCGAGCCATCAACGGCAACCTCTACCCGCCGGGCTCGACCTTCAAGCTGGTGGACGCCGCAGCGGCGCTCGAATCCGGTAAGTACCAGTCCGATTCGACGCTGCCCGGTCCGGCGAAGCTGCGGCTGCCCGGCACCAACAGCTACCTGCCCAACGACTTCCCGGGCAACTGTGGCGCGAACGACAAGGTCACCCTGAAGCGCGCCCTGACGATCAGCTGCAACACGGCCTTCGCGTCGCTGGGCATGAGCCTCGGCCAGGACAGCGTGCGGAGTATGGCGACGAAGTTCGGCTTCGGTAAGTCGTTGTCGATCCCGATGTCGGTCACGCCGAGCGTCTTCCCCAGTCAGCTGAACCAGCCGCAACTGGCCCAGTCGGCCATCGGTCAGTACGACGTGCGCGCCACCCCGCTGCAGATGGCGATGGTCAGTGCGGCGATCGCCAACGGCGGCAAGGAGATGACGCCATACCTCGTGCAATCGGTGCGCGACAAGAACCTCGACGTCATCCAGACCACGGACTCCAAGGTGTTCTCCAACCCCGTCTCCGCAGGCACCGCCACGACGCTCACGGACATGATGGAGTCGGTCGTGAGCCAGGGCACGGGAACCAATGCGGCCATTCCAGGCATCAAGGTGGCAGGAAAGACGGGCACGGCCGAGCACGGCCAGGGCCGCAACGCCGATGTGTGGTTCACCGGGTTCGCGCCCGCGGACAACCCGAAGGTGGCCGTTGCGGTGCTCGTCGAGAACGGCGGAACGGTCGGACAGGAAGCGAGTGGCGGTCTGGTGGCAGCACCGATCGCCAAGCAGGTGATGGAAGCGGTGATCGGGAAATGAGCGAGCGCAGCGAGCGAACAATCAGGCTCAGGGCAAACACCGACACCCGAGGAACGAGGGGATCGGTATGAGCGACACAGGGGACCTGATGGGAGGTCGCTATCGGCTGACCAGTCGCATCGCGGCCGGCGGCATGGGCGAGGTGTGGCAGGCCCGTGACGAGATCCTGGGGCGCATCGTTGCGATCAAGCTGCTCAAGGAGGGGCTCACCGACGAGGAGGGCTTCACTGAGCGGTTCCGGAACGAGGCCCGGCTGTCCGCGGCGCTGGCGCACGGAAACATCGCGCAGGTCTACGACTACGGCGAGGACGGCAATCTCGCCTATCTGGTGATGGAGTTCGTGCCGGGCAAGCCGTTGTCCTCGATCCTGCACGAGCGGGGTCCGATCTCGGCGGCCGACACCGCGAACCTGATCGGCCAGGCGGCCGCGGCATTGCACGCCGCGCACCGGGCCGGGCTGATCCACCGCGACGTGAAGCCGGCCAACATGCTGGTCACCCCCGACGGCGTGGTGAAGCTGACCGACTTCGGCATCGCCCGCGCGGTCGGCTCGGTGGCCATGACAAAGACCGGTGAGGTGATGGGCACCGCCCAGTACCTCGCCCCCGAAGCGGCCATGGGTCGGGAGACGACGGCGCTGACCGACGTTTACTCCCTTGCAGTCGTCACCTACGAAATGCTCGGCGGCAGAAGGCCGTTCACCGCTGACAGTGCGGTCGCCCTCGCTTTGGCGCACGTCAACGAGCAGCCGCCACCGTTGCCGGCGGAGGTGCCGGCGCCGATGCGCGCCGTCGTGCACGTCGCACTCGAGAAGGACCCGGAGGCTCGGCCCAGCTCCGCGCAGGAGTATGGCCGGGCGCTGCGCCAGGCCGTCGCCGACAGTGAGCAGATGGGCCTGAACATCTGGACTCCCGCACCCCGTCTGGGCGGCCCGGTCCGGCCGAGCGGATCCTCCGGCCCACAGTCCGGGACTTCGTCCGGTCCGCAAACCGGCCTGAAATCGGGTGGGCAACCGAAGACGAGCAGCGCGAAACGCAAGCTCGGCAAGTCCGGGCCGCAAACCACGTCTTCGCGGTCGCAGCCGGTCGCGGGATCAAGTGGTTCATCCGGCAGCCAGGCGATCGCCCAACCCGACGGCTCCCGCAACAAACTGCTGCTGATCGGCGGTGGGATCCTCGCCGTGGTGATCATCGCGATCGTGGTGGGCGTCATACTGGCGACGCAGGGTGGCGGCCCGAAGGTGCCCGCCGCGCCCGACAGCGGCCCGTTCAACCAACCGATCGTGACCTACAGCCCGGAGGCTTCATCGTGACCGACGGACTGCCACGCATCTTGGGCGGTCGCTACGAGATCGGTGAACTCATCGGCCGCGGTGGTATGGCGGAGGTGCATCTCGGACACGACACCCGCCTCGGCCGGACCGTGGCGATCAAGATCCTGCGCGCCGACCTCGCGAGGGACAGCACGTTCCTGACCCGCTTCCGGCGCGAGGCGCACTCGGCCGCCGGGCTGTCACACCACTCGATCGTGGCGGTCTACGACTCGGGCGAGGACACCTTCACCGAGACCGGTGGCGCGACCATCGACGTCCCCTACATCGTCATGGAGTATGTCGACGGGCAGACGCTGCGCGAGATCCTCAACGAGGAGGACAAGCTGTCCTCCGACGAGGCGGCCCGGATCACGATGGGCATCCTGTCGGCACTGGAGTATTCGCACGACAAGGGCATCGTGCACCGCGACATCAAGCCGGCCAACGTGATGCTGACCAAGGGCGGCAGCGTCAAGGTGATGGACTTCGGCATCGCGCGTGCGCTGGCCGACACGGGTGCGACGATGACCTCCGCGCAGGCGGTCGTCGGCACCGCGCGCTATCTCTCACCGGAGCAGGCGCAGGGCGAGACCGTCGACGCGCGCTCCGACCTCTACTCCGCCGGCTGCGTGCTCTTCGAGCTGCTCACCGGTCGCACACCCTTCGTCGGGGAGCCGGTCGCGCTGGTCTACCAGCACATCACCGACCCGCCGAAACCGCCTTCGGCATACGAGCCGTCAGTGCCCAAGGCGATGAACGCCGTCACGCTGCACTCGCTGGCCAAGGCACGCGATGATCGCTATCAGACCGCTGCGGACTTCCGTGCCGACCTGCAGGCCGCCCGGACCGGTGCCCCGCTGAGTGACGGTGCGACGGCGGTCATCAGTGCTGCGGCGGCCGCCGCCCCGTCCGTCATGGACCGTGAACCGCAGGCGCCGACGCCTCCGCCGGCGCGCCGCGACCACACCCGCGAGATCCACGACAAGGAGCCGCAACGCCGGCTGACCGGTCTGTGGGTCGTCGCCGGTGTCATCGCGCTGCTGGCGATCCTCGGCATCGGCTATCTGGTGATGAACGGCAACAACAAGACCGCGACGGCCGCGGTGCCCAACGTGGTGCAACACACGGAGGCCGAGGCCAAGCGGATCATGACCGACCGTGGCTTCAAGAACGTCAAAGTCGCCCTGGTCAAGAGCGACGTCACCAAGGGATATGTCGCCAGCACCGACCCGACCGGCGGGACCAAGATCGACCCGGCCGACCAGATCCTGCTCAACGTCAGTGACGGGCCTGGACTCGCGTCCATCCCGGATGTGTCGGGCAAAAGCGTCGCCGAGGCGGAACAGGCGCTCAAGAACCAAGGCTTCGCCAACATCACCGTCGCCAGCAAGAAGGTCGACGACTCGGAATTCGCTGCAGGGCAGGTCGTTTCGACAATTCCGGGAGTCGGCTCGATGGCCGACCCGAGCCAGCAGGTGACGCTCAGCGTCAGCAGCGGCAAAGTGCACGTGCCGCAGGGGATGCTCGGCCAGGCGGCCGGTGATGCGCAGTTCGAGCTGCGGCAGGCCCACCTGAAGTGGGTCACCAAGCAGATTCCGGTCAGCAGCCCGGACCAGGGCGGCAAGGTGCAGAAGGTCTCGCCGAAGGAGGGCGACCTCGTGGACAGGAACTCCACCGTCACCCTGACCGTGGGTGCCTACTCCAGTCAGACGACCGTGACGATCACGCCGCCTGCGCCGCCGGCCAGCACGTCCACCACGCCCAGCTCCAGCTCGAGTCCCACGTCGAAGCCGACTTCGCCGAGCTCGACGCCGACCAGCACCCCGCCGGAGTCACCCACCCACACCGGCATCCCGCTGCCGCACTGACGCGGGCGACAACCCTGCCGGGGCCGACGAGTGCCGCGATCAGGCGCTGTGCGCGGTATGCACCAGTGGCGCGAGCCCGGCGGAGCGCTCGATGGCGTCCGGCATGCCACACAGCGTCAGCCAGTTGGCGAGCATGCGGTGTCCGCCCTCGGTCAGCACCGACTCGGGGTGGAACTGCACGCCGTGCAGCGGCAACGTGCGGTGCCGGATGGCCATGATGACGCCGGAGTCGGTGCGGCCGGTGACCTCGAGTTCGTCGGGCACGGTGCCGGATTCGATCGCGAGTGAGTGATAGCGGGTCGCGGTGAACGGCGTCGGCAACCCCTCGAGCACGCCGACCCCTTCGTGCACGATGCGGGAGGTCTTGCCGTGCAGCAACTCCGGGGCGCGGTCGACCGTGGCGCCATACACGACGCCGAGGGCCTGGTGCCCGAGGCAGACCCCGAACATCGGCTGCTCCCGCTGCGCGCACGCCTCGATCATCGCGGTGGAGACGCCGGCCTCCTCGGGAGTGCCGGGTCCGGGTGAGATGAGCACGCCGTCATACCCCTCGCCGCCAGCGGCGGTGATCGCGTCGTTGCGCACGACGGTCGTCTCGGCGCCGAGCTGCTGGAGGTAGCCGACGATGGTGAAGACGAAACTGTCGTAGTTGTCGATCACCAATATCTTTGTCATTGCGTCACTTTCCGACTTTTGCGTATTTCAGATCGAGTGCACCCTGGTATGCCGGGAAGGTCTCCTTGTCGGAGGTCTGCACGTCATACCCGAGACCGGCCAGCGGCACGTAGGCCTGGTAGTTCTGGACCGCCGGGCTGTCGTTCAGCGCCTTGCGCAGCGTGGCGGGGTCGCCCATCGCCTTGATGACGAACGGCGGCGAATAGACCCGCCCTTGCAGCAGCAGGGTGTTGCCGACGCAGCGCACCGCCGAGGTGGAGATGACCCGTTGGTCCATCAGCATCATCGCGCTCGCCCCGCCGGCCCAGAGTGCGTTGACCACCGCTTGGACGTCCTGCTGGTGCACCACCAGCCAGTCGAGGTTCGCGCCCTGCGGCAGCGTCGACGGGTCGCGGGTCGAGTCGTTCAGGCTGACGGTCACGACCTTGCCGGTGGCTTTGGTCAACCCTGCGTCGCCGGCGTAGGCGTCGGCGGTGCTCTGCGTCGACCGCAACTTTGACGAGCCAGGAGCATCACGTATGCCGAGCCGCTTCACGTCCGACTGCAGCCCCGCCACGTCGGCTGCCTGCCCGGCGACCCGCCGGTTGCCGTCCTGCACGACCTGCACCAGGTCGCGGGTCCCCGGCCGCAGGTCGCTGCCCTGGGACGTGGTCGCGCTGACCCCGAAGAGCAGCCCGGCGGCGACGCCGATCGCCGGCACGGCATACGTCCACCGACTGCGTGGTGCCTTCAGCACGGCTGATGGTCGCCACATGTCGCGCCTCCTCGGGGGTCTCCGCGCCCCGTTGCACGGGGTAGGTGAAATAGTGTTGACCAAATTCTGACATTTCGCTTTGGGAGTATGCCGTGAGCACGTCCGAGAACAACGCCGACGACAGGTCTGCAGTCCCCGCCGGCGACGAGGACGCCGCCGCCAAGAAGGCTGCCAACAGGGCCGCCGCCAAGGAGGAGAAGGCCGCGCGCCGCAAGGAGGAGGACCGCGAGCGCGAGGAGAAGCGCGTCGCGAAGATGGTCGACGCGCCGAGCCCCGGCTGGTGGGTGCCGACTCTGTGCACCCTCATGGTGGTCGGCTTGTTCTGGCTGGTCGTCTACTACCTGACCGGCGAGAAGTACCCGATCCCCGGCATCGGGCTGGGCAACATGGCCATCGGTTTCGTGTTGATCCTGGTCGGTTTCGGTATGACGACTCGTTGGCGGTAGCCGCCGACCTGGGTTTACCCACAGGGTTATCCACAGGTCGGTGGAAAACTACACCTTTGTAACTCAGCGCCCCGAGGGGCGCTGTTTTGCATTCCGGGGGTGCCTCGCTGCCGAACGGCGAGTGGTTTTGACCCCGCAGCTTTGCGTGCCACCCGGACGCCGCCGCCCGCGGCGTTCAAGCCACCCCCGCCGGGTAGGTCGAGGATCACGAGCTGGCTGCTCGCGGTGCCTACACAGGGCTCTGCGCGGCATACGGGCGCTGATTTCGGCGGGCTCGGGACCCGTGGGGCGCCTAAGGCCATCAGAGATTCGAATTTAGTTCAGTAGCAACCAGATTCGCCCGATCTGGGCGATCGGACGCGCCGTCTTGCTCAGATGAGCGCGATTCGCCGCGGATCGGCTGATCGGCGCAAAGCCGGGCGGAGGTTTTGCTGCGAAGGCAGAGCGTCGACGTGGATCAGTCACCCGGCTCGTCGGCACCGGACGTCATCCGAGTCGGGCACCGCGCATCGCTGCGGTTCGGTAGGCGTGAGGACCCGTGCAACACGATCGCCGACGCGTCGACACGCGGCGGTGCGCCGGACGCGGATTCGGGCGGTAGACGGCTGATCGCGCGATGGAAGTCGCGTTGTCCACAGAGTTATCCACAAGCGGTGGATAACTACATGTGTGTAACTTCGATCAGGTGATCGGCGGCGCCGATGCCGTAGACGATCGGCTACCGGACCTCTATCTGGGCGCGGTGTCCGGATGATCGGGCCAGTCGGCCGTCTCGTGTCACCAGGGGGCAATCCAGTGCTTCGGCCAGGGCGACGTACGCGGCGTCGTCTGCCGAGACGTTGTTTCTCAGGTGGAAAGCGCGCCTTCGCAAGGCATGCGCGAATGGCCAGCGCTGCACCGGCAGATCGTCGAAGTCGGTGAGGAGGTCCTCTGCGCGGGTGACGCTGAGGTGTCCTCCCAGGGTGAGTCCCCGGAGTGCGGAGACAACCTCGAAGTCGATCAGGCTGGGGGCATGCAGCTCGTCAGTTGCCAGTCGCGCGCGTAATGCGTCGCTGCCGGCGACCGCGGTCAACGCGTCAACGACGGCGGCGCTGTCCACGACAATCACTTCGTTGACGCCTGCTGCAGCTGTTCGTCACGCTCTGCACGAGCCTCGTCGAGCACGTCGACGGCGGAAACCGCGGCTCGTTCGCTGCGTCGAGCAGCGCGATCGAGCACCTCAGCGACCGTTGGCCGAGCGATCTCCCGGTCGAGCAAGTTCAACAGGTAGGCATTCAGAGACTCACCTCGAGCAGCCGCCCGCGCCTTGAGTGCGCGCCGCGCGTCGTCGGGCACGTTCCTGATCTGCAACAGAGAACCCATGCATCCATAGTACGTCCATCTCAATGCACTCTGTATATGTCCCGCATCGCCACAAGACGATCGCTCTGCGGTCGGGAACCTACAGCTGGCTCGGGTCAGCTGGGATCGGGAGCGGTCGAGAAGAAGCGCAGTGCCTCCAGCACGCTGTGCACGAGGGGGACTTCATGCGTGCGGTAGACGCCGGTGCCGCCCAAGTGCGCGAGGACGGCGAAGAAGCCCTCGCCGCTGCGGTACTGGTCCTCGAAGATGTCGAACGCGTGCGGCAGGGCGTGACAGACCGGCACACCGAGCCGGCGCAGCCGAAAGGTGTGCAGCAGGGCGGTGGCCTGGTGGCGGGCGCGGGCCCGCTGGTCGTCGAGGTGGAAGCCGAAGCCCAGGCCGGGGTCGATGGCCAGGCTCGGGACACCGAGCTGTCGGGCCCGGTCGATCCGCTGCCCGAAGACGTCCAGCATGCGGGGAATCGGGTCGGGGTCGATGACGTCATCGGTGAGCGCCCGGGCGTTGGGACCGAGCACGTGACACAGCACGACGGTCGCCTGATGCTCGGCCGCCAGCGCGAACATGCGGTCGTCGTCATCGGACCCGGTGAGGTTGAGCAGGCAGGCACCGGCCTTGAGCCCGACCCTGGCCACCGGCTCCTGGTAGGCCTCGACGGACACCGGGACGCCGACCTCGGTGAGTTGCTCGACCACCGGCGTCAGCAGCGCCTGCTGCTCGGCGAGATCGGCCCGCGCGGCCGTGGCGCGGGTGGACTCCGCACCCACGTCGACGATGTCCGCTCCGGCCGCCCGCTGCACCCGGGCCTTGCGCACGGCGGACGCGGTGCTCACGGCAATGCTGTCCCTGTATGACGAATCCCGCGAGAGATTGACCACGCCCATCAGGACCGGCCGCTCATCGGTGTCGATCGTCCGCGAGCCGAGTTGCAGGGGGCGACGGGAGTGGACAGTTCGGTTTCGTACCGGCGGGCGAGCTCGGCCAGCGCAGCGAGGCTGATCATCGGCCCTGCGCCAAGTAGCGCATCATCATCGTGTCGTCGCCATACAGCGCATGAGCCAGCCGGAACTCAGTCACCTGGGGCAGGGCAGAGGTGTCCGGTGACAGCGCGGTCCCGGCGAACACCGGACTGACAGTGATGTCGGCCTCGTCGACCAGGTCGGCAGCCACCAAGTCGCGCAACAAGTGCGGCCCACCCTCGCAGACGATGCGGGGAAGCTTCCGCTTGATCAGTGCGTCGATGATCGCCTTCGGAGTGGTCTGCTCCAGGACGATCAAATCCGCGTGCTCGCGTGCCATCGCCAGGCGTCCCGCGTCGGCGTCGGTGCGGGTGAATACCACTGGCTGGCAAGTGGATTCGTGCCACAACGGCAGCTCCCAGGGCAAGTCGAGCGACCCGCTCACCACGGCCACCACCGGAGCCGGCAACTGTCCGGCCGTCTCCCGTCGTGACGCGTCGGCAGGCTTGGCCCGCATCGGCGTGTAGTGCTCGGCACGCAACGTCCCGGCGCCGATCAGCACGGCATCGGCATCGCGGCGCACCGCATTGAAGATCAACTGGTCGGCCGGCGACGACACGGAGCCGCTCAGCCGGTCGGGGCCGACAGCCGCCCCGTCAAGAGTGGTCACCATCATCGCCCGGACCCATCGCCCGGGTCCCGGCCACGGGTAGGCCCGCAACAGATCGTCCTCGGTCAGTCGATCTGCACCGGTGAGTGGGAGTGGGCCATGAACACGGCCAGCCTCAGACATATCTCCGCAACCTACCTCCCGGTCGTGCGCGGGTCAGCGGTTGACACCCGCCAGCGCCATGAATTCGGCGCGCGAGCGCGGGTCGTTCCGCAGCTCGCCCAGCAGGCTGGAGGTGACCGTGCTCGAACCCGTTGCCTGCACACCGCGCAGCGTCATACAGGAGTGCTCGGCGGACATGACGACACCGACCGCCCGCGGCTCCAGCTCCTCCTGCAGCAGGTCGGCGACCTGCTTGGTGAGCCGCTCCTGGGTCTGCGGGCGGCAGGAGAAGTGCTCGACCACGCGGGCCAGCTTGGACAGACCGAGGATGCGATCGCCCGGCAGGTAGGCGACACATGCCCGCCCGGTGAACGGCAGCAGGTGGTGCTCGCACACCGACCGGAACGGTATGTCGCGCGCCAGCACCAGCTCGTCATACCCCTCTTCGTTGGGGAAGGTCGTCATCTCGAACGGTCGCGCCGTGAGCATCTCGGCCCAGGCGCGCGCCATCCGGCGAGGGGTGGCGCGCAAGTGCTCCGACTCGAGTCCGACGCCGAGCGCCTGCAAGAAGGCGGCCGCCGCGGTCTCCGCCGCGACCAGGTCCATGCCGTCCACCGGTGCCTCGGGCGGCACGCTGCGCACCTGGCCCCAGACTCGCGGGTGCTCCTGCAACGACTCCTGCGTCAACGGGACAGCCATGCCCGGTCTCCTCTATCAACAATGATGAAGATTTTAGAATGTCGGCCTGACCGATGTTTGTCAAGATCGATTGATGATAGATTATCGGTGATGACCGACAGCGAGGAGACACCGGATGCCATGGCGGGACTGTCCGCCTTGGCCGATCCCGTTCGTCGGCGGTTGTACGAATATGTCGCGGGCCAGGACTCACCCGTCCGCCGCGACAACGCCGCAGACGCCGCTGGTGTGAGCCGCACCCTGGCGGCATACCACCTCGATCGGCTGGCCGACGCCGGCCTGCTGGCCACCAGCTACGCCCGCCCGGAAGGGCAGACCGGGCCGGGTGCGGGGCGGCCCGCCAAGCTCTATCAGCGCACCGACGACGAACTCTCCGTCAGCGTCCCGCCGCGCAGCTATGCCGTCCTGGCCGGACTGCTCGCCGACGCGGTATCTGGGGACGAGTCCGGTGCCGTGCGGGACGCGCTGCTCGCGGCAGCCACCGAAGAGGGCAGCAAGGCGACCCGTGACGGCGAAGACCTACTCACCACGCTCCGCCGGCGCGGCTACGAGCCGGAGGTCGTCGACGGGGAGATCGATCTGCGCAACTGCCCCTTCCACCAACTCGCGCAGCGTCACGTCGAGTTGGTGTGCGGACTCAACCACGCGCTGCTGCGCGGCGTGCTGTCGGCACGCGGCGAGAACCCGGACTGCGCGCGACTGGCACCCCGGCCCGGCCACTGCTGCGTCGTCATACGCAACAAGGACGGCGCGCAGTCCGCCTGACGGGAGTCAGCCGCCGAAGCGCCGGGTGCCCCCGCTCAGCCCACCGCCGGCGAAGGCGGACCCGCCGGTCAGCGCACTCCCGCTGCTCGTGCTGCCGCTGCTGGGCAGCGACTCCTTCAGGTTCGCCAGTGCCACTGTCGAGCCCGCCTTCAGCCCGCTCACCTGGGCGACGCCGCCGCCGACGGCGCCGACCGTGACGACCTGACTGGTGGCCTTGCCGCCCGAGATCACTGTCACCGCAGCGCGATCGGTCGCGACGACCTGCAGCGCCGACACGGGCACAGTAACCACGTCCTTGACCGACTTGGTGGTCACGTAGGTCTGTGCCTGAGCCCCGCTCGCGAAGGCGCCCGGCGCCGAGTCCACCAGGATGGTGACCGGGTAGGTGCCTGTCGAGCCGGCCAGGATGCCGACGTTGGTGACATAGCCGTCGACGCTGCCGTTCGCGCCGGGCACCGAGACCTTCGCCGACTGGCCCTCGGCGAGTTGCGGAAGCTGGGCCAGCGTCGCATCGACCGTCACCGCAGCCGCCCCAGCACCGACGATCGTGACGGTGTCGGCGGAGGTGGCGGACCCGCCCTTGGTGAGCCCGACCGCGGCGACCGTGCCGCTGATGGGTGCGACCAGGGTGCCCTGCGCCTTGATCGCCGTCGCCTGGGTCAGGGCCAGCTGGTCCTGTGCCACCGTCGCTTCGAGCTGCGGGACGCTGGTGCCGCCCTTGCCACCCGCCGTGGAGCCGGACCCGCCCGAGGTGCCGGCGGACTTGGTCGTCGTCGCGACGCTGGTCGCAGTTGGGGTGGGCGACGTCTTCGTCAACGCGGCCGGAGTCGACGCGGACCGGCTGGGCGAACCGGTCGACGACGACCCTCCGGTCGTTGATCCACCGGCGCTGCCACCGGCAGGCTTGCCGCCCGTCGAACCCTTGGAGCCGCCGGACGACACCTTGCCGAGCTGTTGGTCGAGCGTGGTCACCGTCTTACCGACATCCGACATCACCGTGCTCAGCGTCCGTACGTCGGCAAGGCACGCGGCGAGGCCCTTGGGGTCCTGCGGGGCCTGCGGTGACGCGGTCACGGTCGCGGTGACCGTCTCGGTCACCGTCGGCGCGGAGCTCGAGCTGGCGCTCGAGCTGCTGGAGCTGCTGCTCGGCGAGGACGAATCGGTGCTGCTGCTGGTCGGACCTGGAGTCTGCGTCGAGGAGGGACTCGGCGTCGAAGTCGGCGACTCGGTCGAACTCGGCGCGGCCGTGGACCGCGGCCGACCGGTTCGGGTCGAGCTGGGGCCCGGTGATGCCGAGCCGGTTGGCGTCGAACCACCGGCGGTCACGAACGGCGCGCAACTGGTCCGCTCGGCTGCGGTTGCGGTGCGCAACGTCTTCAGCTGGTTGTCCAGCTTGCCTGCCGTGGAGCGCAGCGCGGTCAGCTCGCTGCTGGACGCGTCCGACGACGTGTCGGTCCCGGCGCCCGACGTTGTCGATCGCCCGGACGAAGTCGATGGCGAGACCGTCGAATTGTTGTGTGTGCCAGTGCTTCTGGTGAGCCCGCCGCTCGATGCGGCCGAGGTCGAGCCCGTGCCCGTGCTCGCGGAAGAGGTGCCGGTCGTGCCCTGCTGTGCGCTGACCAGCTGTGCCTGGTCCGAGGCGAGGGTCGCCTGCGCTGACACGACCGCTACGTCCAGCGCCGTCGGATCGAGGGTGGCCAGCTTCTGACCCGCGGTGACCCGCTGGCCGACCGCGACGCTCACCGAGGCGACCGTGCCGCTCACCGGGAACCCGACCGCGGCCTGCTTGACGCGTTGCACGGTGCCGGCGAGTGCGACTTGCTGGCTGACCGATCCGGTCGTGGCCGCGGCAGTCCGGTAGTTGCGGTCGATGGCGTTGCCGGCCGCTGCCGACTGTGCAAGATAGAAGCCACCAGCCGCGACGACGGCCACCACCAGGCCACCGCTGGTCCAGCCGATCACCTTGCGAGATCGCGTGGTGTCAGCCATTGGTCGCTCCCGTGCCGCCGGCACCGCGGCCGCCGAAGCCGGAGTCACACGTGCCGTTGACCGACTGTGAGACGACGATCTGCCGCGCCGCGAGCGCGCTGCCCGATTGCGTGCCGAGCGCCGTCATACATTCCCCGGCCGTCAGGCTGGCCGCGGAGCCCTTGACCTCCTTGATGTATGTCGTGGACGAATCCGTGGTCACCGCAACCGCTTTCGGCGACGATGCAGCTGGTTTCGACGGACTTGCGGAGGAGCCGCCAGCCCGATCTCGCACGGTGACCGTCAGGGTGAACCCGCCGGAGGAGCGCTTGGACACCTTCCCGCTGAAGCCCCCGAAACCACCTCCGGCAGCAGCGGATCCGGACGATCCGCATGCGGAGGCTGCCTGGACGGTGACGGCTGTCGCGGTGACCTTGCTCGGCAGCGTGAAGTTGCCAGACCGCCGCGCGCCCGACGGGCGGGCGCCGGTCGGCACCCCAGAGGCTCCGGCCGACAGCCGCCCGGCACCGCCTCGACCCCCGCCGAATCCGGTGCCCGCAGAGCGGATCGAGACGCACGACCCGTTGACGATCGCCGCAGCCGTCGCCGGCTGTTGCTCGACGATCGGTGTGCTCGAGGTCCAGGTGACGGTCGAGGACTGACCGCTGGTGGAGTTGACCGTGGCCGTGGAGCCGGTGTGCGACGCGATGACCCCGCTCACCCCCGGCTGGCGGAAGCCGCTGCGCCCGTTGCCGGGACCCGACGCGGACGCCGACCCGGTCCCGGTAGCTGCCGGTGATGAGACCGCGGTGGCCGCGCCGCCTCCGCACCCGGCCAGCAGCAGGACACCGGCAGCGCCCAGGACAGCACCAAAACTCTTGTTGATCAACATGTTTCACTCGCTTCGCAATGCTTCGATGGGCGCGAGCCGGGCGGCTCGGGATGCTGGGTAGACGCCGGCGACGACACCGACGACCACCGAGACCAACAGGGCCAGTAGGGCGGCCTGCACCGAGATGCTCACCGGCTGCCCGACGACATTGGGCAGCACCCGTGTCCCGATCAGCCCGATGATGATGCCGAGCCCGCCGCCGACAAGGCCGAGAATGCTTGCCTCCGCGAGGAATTGGGCCCGTATGACGCCAGGCGTCGCACCCAGGGCCTTGCGCAGGCCGATCTCGCGGATCCGCTCGGTGACCGACACCAGCATGATGTTCATGACGCCGATCCCGCCGACCAGCAACGAGATTGCCGCGATGCCGCCGAGCAGGACGGTCAGGGTGTGGGCGGTGCTGGTCGCGGTCTGGACCAGCGAAGCCTGACTGGTCACCGAGAAGTCGGCGGTCGACGCCGTCACGCCGTGCGCGGCCACCAGCGCATTGGTCGCCTCCTGATAGGCGGCCGACAACGCCGACGAGTTGCGTGCCTGTACATAGATGTCGGACAGGTTCGCCGAGCCGGAGCCGGCGAGGCGGGCGGCATACGTCGTCTCGGGGACGATCGCCGTGTCGTCCTGGTCGGTGGTCGAGGTCGACCCGGCGGACTTCAGCTCGCCGACCACGGTGAAACTCTGCGAACCGATCGTCACCGTCTGCCCGACGGGGTTACGGGCGCCGAAGAGCTGCTCGGCGCTCGTCGATCCGAGCACCGTGACCGTGGCGGCATCGGCCTGGTCGTCGGCGCTGAGGAACCGCCCGAGCGCAACCGACCGGTCGCGCACTTGCAGCCAGCTGGGTGTCGTGCCGACCACCGACGTCGACCAGTTGGTGTCACCGACCGCCAGCGATTGCGTGCCACTCATCGTCGGCGCGACCGCCTCGATGTCTGGAGCGACCGTCGAGTCGGCCAGGGTCTGCGCGTCGACGGTCGTCAGTGTCGTCGCCGAGCCGCGCCCCGCGCGCACCCCGGAGGTGGAGGTCGAGCTGCCCGGTGAGACGACCAGCAGGTTGGTGCCGAGGGCGTTGATCTGGCTGGCGACCTGTTGCTGGGCGCCCTGCCCGAGGCCGACGGTCAGCATCACCGCGGCGATCCCGATGGTGATGCCGAGGACGGTCAGGATCGAGCGCAGCCGCCGGTGGCCGATCGCGTCGTATGCCGTCCGCAGGGTCTCCCGTGGCCCCATCAGGCGACCTCGCCGGTGGAGATCCGGCCGTCGCGGATGAGGACGGTGCGGGACGCCTGCGCGGCGACGTCGGCCTCGTGGGTGATCAGCAACACCGTGTGCCCGGCCGAGTGCAGCTCCTGGAAGAGGCCGAGCACATCTCGGGTGGCCACCGAGTCCAGGTTGCCGGTCGGCTCGTCGGCCAGGATCAGGTCCGGCTCGGTGACCAGTGCCCGTGCAACGCTCACCCGCTGTTGCTGACCACCGCTCAGCTGGTTCGGGCGGTGGTCGAGCCGGTCGCCCAGGCCGACCCGGCCCAACGCCTCGGCCGCCCGGTCGCGCCGCTCCTGGCGAGGCACACCGCCATACACAAGGGGCAGCTCGACGTTGCGCAACGCGGTCATCGACGCCAGCAGGTTGAACTGCTGGAAGACGAAACCGATCCGCGCGTTGCGGACCTGGGCGAGGCTGCGCTCGGTCATCTGCGACACGTCCAAGCCGCCCAGCTCGTAGGTGCCGGCGCTGGGTATGTCGAGACAACCGAGGATGTGCATCAGGGTCGACTTGCCGGACCCGGACGGCCCCATGATCGCCACGAAGTCACCCTCGGCGACCTCCAGGTCCACCCCGCGCAGCGCATGCACCTCCAGGTCACCGGTCCGGTAGACCTTGGTCACGTCCCGCAGGACGAGGTTCTGGACGGTGTCGTCGACGGTCACTGGCCGCCTCCGGCCCCGGCACCGCGACCCGGGAAGTTGCCGCTGCCGCCGCCGCCGAAACCGCCACCGAAGCCACCGCCGCCCGTCGTACCCGACCCGCCACTGGACTTGGTGCCGAACGCATTGCGCGAGGCAACCACGACCAGTTGACCCGCGGACACGCCGCTGCGGATCTGGGTGCGGCTGCCGTAGACCCCGCCGACCGTGACCGTCACTTGCTTGGACGACTTGCCCTGCATCACCGTCACCGTCGGCTTTCCTGCGCTCGACGTGCTGATCGCGGCCGTGGGCACCGACAAGACGTTGCCCTGCTGACTGGTCGCGATGTCCGCGGTGGCGCTCGTGCCGTCATACAAACCGGTGTGGGTGCCGTCGAGGACGATGGTCACCGGGAACGTCGCCACCGAGCTGCTGCTCGTGCTCGCGATCAGCCCGATCGAGGTCACCTTGCCGGTGTATTGCGCCGCGGAGGTCGTGCCGGTCCCGCTGCCCGTCGTGCCGCTGGTGCCGGAGCCCGTCTGGGCGCTTGATCCGGTCTTGCCTCCTGCACCGGCGAACGCCTGCCGACCGGTGGTCCCCGACGTCGACGTGGCCACCGAAACCGACGCCTGCTGGCCCTTCTTGATCGCGGCGAGATCTGCGGCGCTGACTGACGCATTGACCGTCCAGGACGACGTGTCGACCACGACCACCTGGGCCGACGACGTGCTCGACGATCCCGTGGCGGTTTGGCTGTTGCCGGCCGACCCGGCGGAGGCATTGGCCGAGCCGCCTCCGGTGCCGCCGCTGGAGCCGCCCGATCCCGATCCCGATCCGGCGGACCCGTTGACCTGATCGCCGACCGCAATGTCGACCGACGCGACCGTGCCCGTGATGGTACTGCGCAACGTCGCGTCGGTGACCGCCTGCTGGGCCGAGGTCAGCTTGGCCTGCGCTGCGGTGACCTGCGCGCTCGCGCCGCTGATCTGGGTGCTGTCGGAGGCGGCCTGGGCCGTGGTCAGCTGGGACTGCGCGGCGGTCAGGCTCGCCTGGTCAGCGGTCACCTCCGCCTTCAGTGAGGTGGCGTCGACCGTGGCGAGCGCGTCGCCCGCGGTGACCTGCTGCCCGACTACCGCATCGACGGCACTGACCGTGCCGCTGCTGCCGAAGTTGAGGTTCGCGACGTGCGTGGGGTTGAAGGTTCCGGACACCGTCACGGTCCGGCTCACTGTGCCCAGGGTCACCGGCTGGGTGACGCTCGTCGTGCTTGCGGCCTGCTGGCCGGTGCCGCTCGATCGGCCGGCGAGCAGCCACCAGCTGCCGCCGGCGATCGCGACGGCGGCCACCACCACGACCGCGATCCACCAATGTTTTGTTGTGCGCACCCGGCGACTCCTCGCATGCAGTGCCGGCCGGGACGTTCCAGACGGCTAAGAGGCATATCCCATGCGAGCGCCCTACGAAACGCCTTGCGTTCTGCTGTGGCGAGAATGTGGTGCGGACTGCGTATGACGTCAGCCGGTCGGCAGATGCACCGACTCGAACCGAACGATGGCCAGGACCACGAGCAGGATGCTGATGCCCGCGAGCGCCACCCACTGCCACTGCGCACGCTGCCGGCCCAGGACTGCGATGGCGGCCGCGCACAGGCCGCCGGTGATAGCGCCGCCCAGGTGCGCCTGCCACGCGACGTCCGGCACGAGGAAGCCGATGACGCCGTTGATGACGATCAGTCCGATCATCGGACCGACGCCACGCCCGAGGTGCCGGTTGAGCACCACCACGACGACGAAGAGACCGAAGACCGCCCCCGATGCACCGACCGTCGGGGTCACCCAGCCGGTGTTGAAGTCGGTGGGGAGCTCGGGGTCGAGGCCAGCAGCTCATAACCGACCGACCCGCCGACCGCGGAGATCAGATAGATCGCCAGCAGCCGCACCCGACCGAGCAACGGCTCGAGGTACTGACCGACGATCCACAGGGCGTACATGTTGAACAGCAGGTGGAAGATCGACGACGGCGAGTGCACGAACGCCGCGGTCAGGAACCGCCACGGATCCTGCTTGGACAGCACCGGTGCGTAGAGCAGGTCGATGGTGACCTTGTCGTTGAGCTGCTGGCCGATCCAGACCACCACACAGATCGCGATCAAGGTGATGGTGACGACCGGGCGGCCCTCGGCCACCCGACCGCCGAACATCGACACCACCGAACGACTCTGCTTGCGCTGCGCGGCCACGCAATCGACGCACTGCACGCCGACCGGCGCCGGGCGCTGGCACTCGGCACACGTCGGTCGGCCGCATCGCTGGCAAGACACCATCGCCACCCGGTCAGGGTGGCGATGGCAGGTGGGGAGATTCCCCATGCTGTTGCTCACTGCTCAGTCACTTCTCGACGGTGACCTTCTCGATCACGACGGGCTCGGCCGGGCGGTCCTGCGCACCGGTCGGCACGGCGGCGATCTTGTCGACAACGTCGCGGCTCGCCTGGTCGGCAACCTCACCGAAGATGGTGTGCTTGCCCTGCAGCCAGCTCGTCGCGCCGACGGTCACGAAGAATTGCGAGCCGTTGGTGCCCTTGCCACCGCGCTTGCCTGCGTTGGCCATCGCCAGCATGTATGGCGCGTTGAAGTTCTTGTCCGGCGAGATCTCGTCGTCGAACTCGAAGCCCGGGCCGCCGATGCCGATGCCCTGGGGGCAGCCGCCCTGGATCATGAAACCCGGGATGATCCGGTGGAAGGTCAGGCCGTCGTAGTACGGAGTGGGGTTGGTGCGACCGGCGTCGTCGCGGTAGTCCTTGGTGCCCTCGGCGAGGCCGACGAAGTTCTCGACCGTCTTGGGAGCTTCGTTCGGGAACAAGTTGATCTTGATGTCGCCGTGGTTGGTCTGCAGTGTTGCGATCATGCACATAGTCTGGCATCCGCAGGCGCCGTACTCTCAGGTACACCCGGACCGGCGTTGCTGCTTGCCGGTGGGACTTGGCAGGATGAAGCGAGTAAGCCTTGAAGTTGATTTTCAATAAGTAGCAGTGACGCTTGCGCTGAGCTGACCCAGGCAGGGGCTCGTTGCCTGACTGGTCGGCGCAGCGGAAACCTCAAGCCTAGGAGGGCTCCAGTGCTCAGCAAGACCTCGCGCAAGGACGTGGCCAAGGACAAGGTAGCCGACCTGGCATCAGCAGTGGCTGACGCGGCGGAAGCCGGCCGCGAGAAGATTGCACCGGTCGTGGAGAACGTCACCGGTCAGCTCTCCGACGCCGCCGACAAGGCGTCCGACGCTGCAGCACCACACGTCGCTAAGGCGAAGGACGTCGTTGCCGAGGCCGCGGCGCCGCACGTCGCAAAGGCCAAGGAAGCCACCGCCGATGCGGTCGACACCGCAGCACCGCATGTCGAGAAGGCGAAGAAGGCTGCCAAGAAGGCCTCCGAGGACGTCACCGAGGCCGCCGCGCCGCACGTCAAGAAGGCGAAGAAGGCCACCCAGCAGGCGTCCGAGAACGCCGCGAAGATCAAGGCGTCGGCCGCGGACCGCGCCGAGGCAGCCGGCCTGACCAAGGAGCAGGCACACCGCCTGTTCGCCGACGAGTGGATGCCGCGCATCCAGGAGACGATCGCAGCCACCACTGCAGCCGGCACCCAGGCGTATGCCGCCCTGCCGCAACAAGCCCGTGATGTCGTGGAGACCGTCGCACCGCAGGTCGCGAAGAAGCGCCGCAAGAAGGGCAAGTTGCTCATCGCCCTCGGCCTGCTCGCCGGAGCCGGAGCGGTCGCCCTCTACCTCAGCGGCCAGAAGGGCGGCGCCAAGCGCGTCCCGGAGGTCACCGCGCCGGAGATCGAGAAGCTCGACGTCAACCCGGTCGAGGACACCACGGCGGTGCCGGCATCCGACGACGCTGTCGGCGACCTGGAGAAGAAGGTCGACGCTTCGGTCACCGGCTCACGACGTGGCCGGCACGCTGCCAAGGAGTGACGTCATACAGCCGAAAGCCCCCGAATCACTGTGTGGTTCGGGGGTTTCGTCGGTATGACGGCCGGTGCATCGTCATCGCTGATCGGGCAGCTGCGGGGTGCTGAAGCCCTCGGACCGGCCGAGCAGCACGGCCCGGGTGACGGCGGCGCTGCCGAACCGGTCACGCACCGCGTCGAGCGCGCCGTCCAGCCGGGACGGGGCCACGGCTTCGAAAGGCAACTCGAGTTGCTCGTCGGCTGCTTCGTCGAGTCCGCTGATGCTGATGCCGACCAGGGTCACGCCCCGGTCGGCGATCAGCGGCATGGCCTCTTCCAGCAGCGCTCGACCTGCGACCAGCCAGGCGTCGGTGCCCGCGGTGGCGCTGCGCAGCGTTCGCGATCTCGTCACCCGGGTCATGTCCTCGAACCGCAGTCGCAGCACGAAGGTTCGCCCGACCCGCTCGCCGGAGCGCAGCCGCCGGGTCACCTTGTCGACCAGGCTGACCAGCGTCGCGTCCAGTTCGGCCCCGGTATGACGCCCCCGCCCGATCGCCCGCTGCGCACCGACCGACCGGCGCCGACGACCGGTCTCGACCCGGCGCGGGTCGCGCCCGTGGGCGAGCGCGTGCAGATGGTGACCGCTGCCCGGGCCGACGATGGCGATCAGCGCATCCTCTTGAAGGGCGGCGAGCCCACCGACCGTGCCGATGCCGCGCGCGTGCAATTTGCCGGAGGTCACCTTGCCGACGCCCCACAACGCCTCGATCGGCAGCGGGTGCAGGAAGTCCAGCTCCCCGCCGACCGGCACGCTGAGCAGGCCGTCCGGCTTGCTCGCGGCGCTGGCGACCTTGGCCAGGAATTTGCTGCCTGCGATGCCGACCGAGATCGGCAGCCCGACCTCCTGTTTCACCCGGCGCCGCAACACCGCACCCACGGTCGACGGCGATCCGCTCACCCGGCGGAGCCGCCGACGTCGAGGAACGCCTCGTCGATCGACACGCCTTCGACCAGCGGTGTGATGTCGCGGAAGATCTCGAAGACGGCGCGAGATGCCTCGACATACGCGGTGAAGGTCGGCGGCACCTCGATCAACCCCGGGCACAATCGCCGCGCCACCCGTGAGGACATGGCGGTACGCACGCCCATCGCCTTCGCTTCGTAGCTGGCGGCGAGCACGATGCCGCCGCCCACGGCGACCGGACGACCACGCAAGGCGGGGTCGTCACGCTGCGCGACGCTGGCATAGAAGGAGTCGAGGTCGGCGTGCAGGAAGTTGCCCTCTGACACACCCCCATATTCACACCCGCCACTGACAACCCGAGCCGGCCGAGGAGCGCGTGAGGTACGAGCGCGCGTCTCGAGGCCCTACGCCGACGCCGGAAATGCCGCTAGCCTCACATTTCATGAACATCGTCTTCGTCGAGCCGAACTTCCCGCGTAACCAGCGCGAGTTCGCGCGTGCGCTGCACGGGGTGGGCGCCAGCGTCTTCGCGGTCGGCGAGACACCATGGGAGTGGCTGGACGAGCAGCTCCAATCGTGGGTCGATCACTACTACCAGGTGGGCTCGGTCACCGACGTCGATCAGCTGCGTATGGCGGTCGAGCACTTCCAGTCGTTCGCCTGGATCGACGGCATGGAGGCGACGATCGAGGCACACACGCTGCCGGCCGCGATCGTGCGAGAGGCTCTCGGCATACCGGGCACGTCCGTGCGCACGACCTGGTTGTGCCGCGACAAGCCGGCGATGAAGGAGGCCTTGCGCGCGGCCGGCGTGCCGACCGCCGCGTCGGCGGCAGCACACGACATCGACGACCTGCGTGACTTCGTCGACGAGCATGGCTACCCGGTGATCCTCAAGCCCCGCGACGGTGCCGGCGCCGCCGGCACGACTCGAGTCGATAATTTCCGCGAATTGGTCGACACCGCAGCGACATTCGGCGCCACCGAGTCGATCGCGATCGAGGAGTTCGTCGAGGGGCATGAGGGTTTCTACGACACCCTGAGTGTCGATGGCCACATTGCACTGGACTTCGCCTCGCACTACTACCCGGGGGTGCTCGAGGCGATGCGGACGCGCTGGGTCAGTCCGCAGTACATCTCGACCAACCGGGTCGACCAGGCTCCGTTCTACCGGGAGCTCCGCGACCTCGGCGAGCGGGTCAACGAGGTCCTCGGCATACACACCGCGCCAACCCACATGGAGTACTTCGTCAGCCCGAAAGGCTTGCGGTTCAGCGAGATCGGCGCCCGGCCCCCGGGTGTCGGCTGCTGGGACCTCTACTCCGCGGGCAACGACATCGACATCTACCGCGCCTGGGCGGACGCGATCGTGCACCACCAGGTGTGGCACGTCCCATCGCGTGCGTATGCCGCCGGCATCATCGCGCTGCGACCCGACCGCGACGGCACCATCACCTCCATCGACGGACTCGACGACATCAATTCGCGGTATGGCGAATGGATCCTGGACTCTCACCTGCCGGTCGGCGCCGCGACGCAGCCGATCGAGGCCGGCTACATGGCCAACGCGTGGATCCGGATGAAGCACCCTGACTACGACGCGTTGCGCGGGATGCTCGACGACGTCGGGCGCACCGTGCAAGTCCACGCAGGTTGAGCGCCGACCCGAGCGAGGACACGAGTGAGGCACGAACGAGGCCCGCAGCGAGGGGAAGAGGCGCGACCATGGCAGTGAGCGGCTCGCCGCGAAACCCGTTGGTACTGCTGGGTCCCCAGCGTCGACCGGGTCTGGACAAGATCATTGCGGGCCTTCAGCTGAGCGGCCCGTTCGCCACCATCACGGCCGGCTGGCAGGAGCGTGAGCTCGCCGACGACGAGTTGGACGAGCACCTCGGAGGTCGGGCAACCAACTTGGCCCTCTGGTCGCGACGTCAGGACGTGCTCGACCGGGACCCGGATTTCGCCGCCGCCCATCGGCGTCGCTCGGTCGAGCTCACCGACCTGCAGGAGCTCTACCTGATCGGGGTTCGGCATACCTCCCGGGCGTTGACCGAGCTGCGCTCGCAGACCGAACGCTCTGAGCGCGCAAAGCGATTCGCAGTCAGCGATGGCGAGGAAGTGCTGCGCTCCCTCGACCAGCGGCACCTGGAGCGCGTGCGGGAGATCAACGCGACCTTCTATGCCGCGACGCGCCCACACGAGCACCCGCTCATCGCGGCACACCGCGCGGAGGTGGCGCAGCTGCTCACCGCCGCCGAAGCCGTCGTGCTGGCCGGCGGGCACGTGGGTGAGTTGTTGGACGCACTGCACCTCTTCAACGTCGTGCCGGCGGGCCTGGACCGACTGCCGGTGATCGCCTGGTCGGCAGGGGCGATGGTGCTCACCGAGCGCGTTGTTCTCTTCAACGACAACGCATCTCGCGGGCCACGCGCGCCCGAGGTGTATGACGACGGGCTCGGCCTGTTGCCGGGGGTCGTGGTGTTGCCGTCCGCGCGGCAGCGACTGCGGATGCAGGAGACCGCGCGGATGGGGCTGCTCGCCCGTCGGTTCGCGCCGGCGGTGTGCGTGCCGTTGGACCCGGGTGCCCGGGTGCAGCTCGAGGCGGACGGCTCGCTGCCCGGGGATGCACCGGTGATTGACGAGTCGGGCGTCGCGAGCACGTTCGAAGCCGTCTCGTCCGCAGGAGCGGTCAATGGCTGAGCAGCTCGCGATCCATCGGCTACGAGCGCGAAAGCCGTTGGATGACAATGCCATCGACCGATTCCTGCAACAACACACGGTGCCGATCGTCGAGGGTGCGAAGTGCACCTTCCTGTTCCGCGGTGACGCGGACGAGGTGTGGGTGCGGCACCGGATCGTGGGTCGACCGCAGCGCGTGCCGATGCGCCGACTGCCCGGGACGTCGCTGTGGTTCGTCATACTCGAGCTGCCCGCCGGGTCGCGGGTCGAGTACCAGCTCGAGGTGCGCCACGGCGAGCACCACGAGGAGGGCAACGACCCGCTCAACCCGCACGTCGCCAACAGTCCGGTCGGCTCGTCGTCGGTCCTGCAGGCGACCGGGTATGTCGTGCCCGACTGGGTGCACCCCGACCCCGAGGCGCGCCCGGGGAGATCGTCGACCTGACGGTGCAGTCGCGGGCGTTGCGCCGCAACAGCGAGTGCCGGGTCTACCTGCCGGCCCGTTTCCGCACCACGCATTCCTATCCGTTGCTGATCGTCCACGACGGCGACGACTACCTGCACTACGCGGCGATGAAGACGGTGCTGGACAACCTCATTCACCGGCTGGACGTGGCCGAGACGGTGGTCGTCTTCAGTAACCCGGGGGACCGCAACAAGGAGTACGCCAACTCCGTGCAACACGCGCGCTTCATCGCCAAGGAGTTGTTGCCCGCACTTGAGGACGAATTCCCTTTGGTGGCAAAGCCTTCCGGTCGTTGTCTGATGGGGGCGTCATTCGGTGGCGTCGCGAGCCTGTCCACGGCATACCGCTATCCGGACCTCTTCGGCTCGCTGCTGGTGCAGTCCGGATCCTTCGTCTTCACCGACATCGGTGACGCCCACGACGGCGGCGAGGTCTTCGACCCGGTCGTCCGTTTCATGAACCGCTACCGCGCGAAACCGCGCAAGGTCGCCGACCGGATGTTCGTTTCATGTGGAACGTACGAGCCGCTGATCGTCCCCAACCGGTCGATGGTGCCCGTCTTCGAGCGAGCCGGCATGCGAGTCCGGTATGTCGAAGCACGTGACGGCCACTCCTGGGAGGACTGGCGCGACCGCCTGCGCGACGGCCTGTCCTGGATCTACCCAGGCCCGCAGAAGTACGTCTACGAGTAGTAGTAACAAGGTCCAGCGGATCACCTGATCAACGCAGTCGGGGTCCCCGCGAAGTATCGGAGGAGCGGAGCGGGGGAGAACTTCGTGGGGTGACGCTGCGAGGTGCTCGCAGCGCGGTCGCAGTGGCATCGCAGCGCTGGTCGGCACGCTGACTCCTGTTCGCATTCGGACCCAGGAGGAGACCATCATGCGCAGGACAAGTTTCAAGCTCACCGCCGCGTTGGTCGCGGCACCCACCCTGCTCGTCGGCATCGGTGCCCTGGCCGCACCGACGGCTCACGCGGCGACCGCACGAAATGGCGTGTGTGAGTCCGGCGAGTTCTGCCTCTACTACAACTCGGGTGAGGCCGGGTCGCTCTCCGATTTCACCACCTCGATCAGCGACTACGGCGCGACCCAACCCAGTTGCTACGACTTCAAGGGCGCCGGTGCCGGCAAGGGTCTGTGCGTCAAGAACCACGCCGCGTCAGTGTGGAATCGCACGAGCAAGACGGTCACCGTCTACTACAACTCCGGCTACGCCGGTCACGCCCAGAATTTCGCCGCCGGCGCCAAGGGCAACCTGGACGCAACGTTGAAGAACAACAACGCGGGGCACCGCATCGGCGCAGCACCGGCGACCGTGCGCGGCATCGACGTCAGCAACAACAACACGACGATCAACTGGGCGAGCCAGCACTCCGCCGGAGTGAAGTTCGCCTACGCCAAGGCCTCGGAGGAAGCACCTGGACCGACCCGACCTTCTCCCGGAACTACAACGGCGCCCGGTCCGCCGGCATCATCCGCGGCGCCTACCACTTCGCCAACCCGGCGGGCGCGTCCGGCAAGACCCAGGCCGACTTCTTCATCAGCCACGGTGGCGCCTGGCGAGCAGACGGCTACACGCTGCCGGGCGCGCTCGATGTGGAGGGTAGTTGCTACAGCAAGACCCCCGCTGCGATGGTTACCTGGATCAAGGCCTTCGTCGCCGAATACAAGCTGAAGGAGGGCCGCACGCCGGTCATCTACACCAACCGCGCATGGTGGCAGGACTGCACGGGCAACAGCACGGCCTTCCACAGCAGCGCGCTGTGGTTCGCCCACCCGACCACCGTCGGCACCCTGCCGGGCGGCTGGACGAAGCAAACGATCTGGCAGTACGGCGCCTCGGGCGGCATCGACCAGAACAAGTTCAACGGATCCGCGACCGCATTGAAGGCGTTCGCCAACAACAGCTGACCGCACCCGTCGACGCCCCCACCAGAGCACAGCCGGTGGGGGCGTCGGTATGACGGGACAGTGCGTCAGCTTCCGACATACACCTCGGGCGCCAGCGAGTTGCCCTGGGCGATCGACCCGCAGCTGCTCGGTGCGGCCTTGCCGGCGAAGCGGTCGTTGACCCAGCCGATCGTCGCGGCCGCCCACGGCAGGGCGGTGCCGACGTGCGAGAGGAAGTTCTGCTGCTGGTATTTCACCGTGGTCCCATCGGCGCAGTACTGCCGCGCCAGGGTCCGCACGTCGCCGGCGATCATCACGCCGTCACCGGCGCCGATCCCGGGCTTGCTGCCGGACGTGCCCTCGAAGAACCCACCGGCGCCCTGCTCGATGAACATGGGCGTCGTCGGCGACGGACGCTGGCCGAGGTTGAGCTTGTTGACCGCGTCGACGAACGGCTTGACCGAGTTGGGGTTCGCATACGCCGGCTTGACCATCTGTCCCCAGGTGATGAACGGGTTCGCCAGCAGCCCCTCGGCGATCGAGTCGTTCTGCACGCCGTCCATCACGGCCTGCCCCTTGGTGGCCAGGTATGACGAGAAGTCGATCCCGAAGGATCGCGCGACGCCCGCGACGGCCATCGGCGCGACACCGGCCCACACCGGTGCGCCGGACACGTATTTCAGGTTGTGCGCCGGGTCGACCAGCAGCCCGCCCTCGGAGGCACCGACCAATCGCTTGTTGACGTCCGGTGCGTATGACGGGGCCAACGCCGCCGCCCAGTTCGTGCCGATCGCGCCACCGGAGTAGCCCATCATCGCCAGCTTGGTGCTGGTGTTGATGCCGGTCCCTGTTGCGGCACTCGCGGCGCGGATCGAGTCCAGGGTGGTCATGCCGTACTCCGGACCGGCGGCGAAATCGGCGGTCGGCCCTTCCGTATCGGGCACGACGACGGGGTAGCCCTGCAGCAACATCGGTGCGATCAAGGCGGTCTCGACATTGGGAATGACGCCGCCGGGGAACCGCTGGTTGCCGGCGATCACACGCGACGGGCTGTCGGCGACGCTCAGCGAGTCGTAGAACGACTGGTAGGACACCGCCTGGCCGGTCTTCGCCATTCCCGGTGGCTTGATCACCGAGGTCACATTGGCGATCGGCGCACCGGCGGCATTGGTCGAGCGGTAGAGGATCTGCTCGACCTTCAGCGGAAGCGCGATCCCGAGCAGGTGGTAGTCGATCGTGCGCGTATCGAGCACCGCCCCCGGTGCGTATGACGCCAGCGGCTCGCTGCCGTGGTAGCTGAAGAAGTCGTCGGTCGTCGCGTGGGCCGGGGCGGCCGCGAGACCGCCGATCAGACCTACCGCCAGCGTGACGGCGGTGAGTGCTTCGAGAGTTCGCGTGCGTTGCATCGTCAGGGATTTCCTTGTCGCGAGGGAGTGAGCGGGATCACAGTGCCCGGGAGACAAGTTACTGGTGCGTAAGTTAGTTGTGCAAGGGATCATGTTCGCTGGCGAGCCGTGTCTGGACGTTATGGTGAGAACTCCCGCAGTAGTGGCGCCGGGGCGCGCGACGGTGCGGATGACAGGTGCGAGGACTGCAAGTAGGGGGCTGGGCATGACCGGCACGACGTGGGAAAACGACGCACTCCGGCGGCTCAGCGCGCTAATGTCTCGCGCCGCAGCGCAGCCGAGCCTCACCGAACTGCTCGACCTCGTGACGTCCGGTGTCGCGGACATTGTCGGCTTCCAGGTGGCCGCCGTGAGCCTCCTGCAGCCGGGGAACGAATTCGAGGTCGTCGCGGTTGCCGGCGATGATGAGGCCAAGGCCCAGCTGATGGGCGCTCGCACCCCCTCGCCCAGATCGAGCACGAGTTCGCCGACGCAGAGCGATGGGGCAACCTCCGGTTCCTTCCGCACGACCGGCTGCCGGCCGACCATGTCACCGGCTGGGTGTCGTCGGCGCGGTCCACCGCGCACACCGGCTCACTCGACTCTGATGCCTGGCATCCCGAGGACACCTTGATCGCACCGTTCCTCTCGGCGTCCGGGTCGATGCTCGGTTTCGTGTCGGTCGACCTGCCCTACGACGGACGACAACCGGGCGACCTCCGGCGGGGAGTGCTGGAGGTCTTCGCCGCGCAGGCAGGTATCGCGATCAGCCACATGCGCGAGCGGGCCGCCCTGGCCGAGCGCGACCGGCTGGTAGCCGCGGTGAGCTCGGTGGTCCGGGCGTCGCAGCAGTCGCTGGAGATCGATCGCATTCTCACCGACACGATCGGCGCGGTGGCCGAGGGATTGCGCAGCCAGCGCATGTGGGTGCGGGTCTTCAGCGATGCCGACGATGCAGGCGGCCACGGTCACCGGCGACAGTATCCCGACGACCTGTCGGCCGACGTCTCACCATCACTGGCCGCGCTCGCCGGTCGTATGGCGCAACACTGCTGGCTGACCCAGCGAGCAGCGATCGTCGCGCACCGACACATGGAGCCGCGCGAGGCCCTCACGGAGGACGAGGCGAGCATGGTGCTCGACTTCATCGCCAGTATCGGATCGCACTCCTTGCTGCTGGTGCCGCTGGGTGCCGCGACCGAGTGCGTCGGCTACCTGGTGATGACCCGGGAGGCCGCGTCCCCGACCTGGAGTCCTCAGGAGGTGGACGGCGCCATGGAAGTGGGTCGCGACCTGGGCCGCTCGGTGCTCAACGCCCGCCTGCTCGAACGGGAGCGACACCTGGTCGACGTTCTCCGGGAGACCGACCGGGCCAAAAGCATCCTGCTGTCGACGGTGTCCCACGAGCTGAAGAACCCGTTGACGTCGATCTTGGGGCACGTCGAGGTTCTCGCCGACGACGTCGCCGGTCAGCCCGACCGGATGGTCAACAGATCCCTCGACGTGATCGAGCGCAACTCACGCCGGTTGCTGTCGCTGGTCGAGGAGTTGCTGTCCTTCTCCCGCCTCAGTGACCCAGACCGGCCGCTCGAGCGTGCGACCGTTGACCTCAGACAGGTGATGGCCGACACCGTCGACGTGCTGTCGCCGCTGGCATCCGCCGGCGGCGTCCGGATTGAGGTCCAGCTGCCGGCCGGCGGACTGGCCGTCGAGGCGGACGAGGACCAGTTGACCGCGTTGGTATTGAACCTCGCCAGCAACGCCGTGAAGTTCAGCCCACAGGGTTCCACGGTCCGGCTCAGCGCCCACCCGGTGCCCGATGCGGTGGAGATCCGATGTACGGACGAGGGCATCGGCATCTCCGAACAGGACCAGCGTCTGCTGTTCGGGGAGTTCTACCGCTCCAGCAACCCCGCGGCTCATGAGATCGCCGGCACCGGCCTCGGGCTGAGCATCGTCAAACGCATCGTCGAGCGACACAGGGGGCACATCGAGGTCTCTTCCCGGCTCGGCGAGGGCAGCACCTTCACCGTCACGATCCCGTCCGCCTACCTCGTGCACGACGACGTGTCGGCGACCGACTCCACGTCGCGGCCCTCGTGAGCAATGCCGCCCGCTGACACCGCGGCGGCGCGCGCCATGTGGGTCTGGTCCGGGCCGGATCCGGAGGTGCTCGTCGACTTCGCCCGATGCAAGGGCGTTGCCACGTTGTTCGTGGCGGTCTGTCCGGACGTCGCCACTTCGCCGGACCTGCCGCGCCTGCGGCGGCTGACTGCGCTCGCCGACGCCGTCGGCATACGCCTGGACGCCCTGGGTGGTGAGCCGCACTGGGCCACGGACCACGCGGCTGCCTCGGCGTGGGCACGTGCCGCGGCCGGCACAGGCCTTTTCACCGGCATTCACGTCGACGTCGAGCCTTATGCCCTGGCGGCCTGGTCCGGCTCGGCATCTCGCGCCCGATTGGTGAGGTCATACCTCGGCCTGCTCGATGCGCTGCAGCAGGAAACACATGAGACCGGGCACACTCTCGAGGTGGACGTTCCATTCTGGTGGCAGACGGTCCCCGTAGGCGACCACACCTTGGCGGACGCCGTGCTCACCCGGGTCGACGCTGTCACGGTCATGAGTTATCGCGACCGGGCCACCGGCCCCGATTCGATCACCGCGGTCGGCGCCGACCTGCTCGAGCGCGCAGCAGCGGCGCAGCGACCGGTTCGGCTGGCTGCGGAGACCAACCCGGTCCCCGACTGTCCGTCGTGCACCTTTGCCGGCCGCACCGCCAGTGAGTTGCGGGACGCCTTGGCCGAGGTCGACCGGGCAGAAGCCTCCACACCGGCCTTCGCCGGCATCGCCGTGGAGGACTACGACGGATGGCGTGCGTTGCGCGAGTGACGCAGTGCCGAGCGAACCGATCATGTGTCGTCTAGCCAAAGTGCCCCTGTCGGGGCGCCCGTTCCGGGCTGAGAATGGTGTGGTGGCCGCCCGGTCGACGCCGTTTTCCCTATGGTCCTGTGAGGCCGTCGTCTAGCCGGGTGGGGAACCGTGTTGTGGGCCCTTCAATGCTGCCGATCCAGGACTCCACCGGAGTCGTGGTGTGAGCGCGAGGACTAGATTCGCTTGATGCCCTGGCAGTTCCCCCGGGCGGTCACACGTGCCAGTGACCGAACCGACAGAAGGGAGCAGGTGATGGTCTTCGCAGAATCAGAGGACGACGAACAAATCATCGAACGGGTCGCCGCGTTAGACATCGGCAAGGCAGAGGTCGTGTGCTGTGTCCGGTTGCCCGCACCGACGGGCAAGAAACGTCGGATCCAGGAAGTCACCACGCATTCGACGATGGTCGGTGCGTTGAGCGATCTGGCGCAGCGGCTGGTCGACCTGAGGATCCAGCGGGTGGTGATGGAGGCCACCAGCGATTACTGGCGGCCACCGTTCTACCTGTTCGAGGCCCACGGACTGGATCCGTGGCTGGTCAACGCCAAGGACGTCAAGCATCTGCCCGGGCGCCCGAAGACCGACGTGTTGGACTCGGTGTGGTTGTGCAAGGTCGCCGAGCGTCAGATGCTGCGCCCCAGTTTCGTGCCGCCGCCACCGATCCGCCGGTTGCGGGACCTGACCCGCTACCGGGTCGATCTGGTCGGGGTGCGCGGCGCGGAGAAGAACCGGGTGGAGAAACTGCTGGAAGACGCCTGCATCAAGCTGTCCGTGGTCGCCTCGGACATCTTCGGGGTCTCCGGGCGGGCGATGATGGCCGCGATGATCGCCGGGGAACGCGACCCCAGGAAGCTGGCTGACATGGCACGCTCCCGGATGCGACCCAAAATCGGCTTGCTCGAGGAAGCCTTTGCCGGCCTGCGAGTGGGCACCTTCGATGCGCACCACCGGTTCTTGCTGACTCGGATGCTGGCTCGGATCGATGCCGTTGATGCCGACATCGCGGCAGTGGAGGCCCAGATCGAGCAGCACTTGGCCCCTTTCGGTGATGCGGTGGCACGACTGGCTGAAATCCCCGGGATCAAAGCCACCGCAGCCGCGATTATCCTCGCCGAGATCGGGACCGACATGACCCGGTTCCCCACCGCCGGGCATCTTGCGTCGTGGGCCAAGTTCGCCCCAGGAATCAAGTCCAGCGCGGGCAAGAACAAGGGCAACGGTTCCACCGGTCACGGCAACCGTTACCTCGCCCGGGTCCTGGGCGAGGCCGCTGTCGGCGTCGGCCGGACCGACACCTTCCTCGGTGCCCGCTACCGCCGCATCGCCCGCCGTCGAGGCAAGAAGAAAGCCATCGTCGCCGTCGGCAGATCGCTCCTGGTGATCATCTGGCATCTGCTCGCTGACCCCGACAGCCACTTCAAAGACCTCGGCGCCGACCACTACGACAGCCACGTCTCGACCGCAGCCAAACGCCGAAACCACGTTCGCGGCCTGGAAGCCCTCGGCTACCACGTCACCATCGAACCAGCAGCCTGACAGTCCAACTTGGCAAACCCCGGACTCTCTGCCGAGTAACTGCCGCCTGCCTGGTCACCTTCATTCTCGGACTAGGGTCGGGCACCATGCGGATCCTGCTTACCGGTGGCGCCGGCTACATCGGATCGCACACCACCCTCACGCTGCTCGAGCACGGCCACGAGATCGTGATCGTCGACGATTTGGTCAACAGCAAGCCGTCGGTGCTGGATCGCCTGGAGGCATTGGCAGCCACACGGATCCCGTTGCACGTCTTCGACCTGCGCGACGAGGACCGGCTCGATGCGCTGTTCGCGCAGGAGCGGCTCGACGCGGTCATGCACTGCGCCGGGCTGAAAGCGGTCGGCGACAGCGTCACCCGACCCTTGGACTACTACCGCAACCACCTGGACAGCACCTTCTCGTTGCTCACTGCGATGGCCCGGCACGGGGTGTCGCGGCTGGTCTTCTCCTCCTCGGCGACGGTGTATGGCGAGAACGCGCCGCTGCCGTGCCAGGAGGACCACCGGCCGTTGTCGGCGACCTCGCCCTACGGGCAGACCAAGGTCATGATCGAGCAGCTGCTGACCGACGTGGCCGCTGCGACCGACGGCCTCAAGGTGGCGCTGCTGCGCTACTTCAACCCCGTCGGTGCGCACCCGACAGGACAACTCGGCGAGGACCCGCAGGGCACGCCGAACAACCTGATGCCGTTCATCGCTCAGGTCGCGGTCGGACGACTGGACCGGCTGCGAATCTTCGGTGCCGACTACCCGACGAAAGACGGCACCGGTGAGCGCGACTACATCCACGTGATGGACGTGGCCACCGGACACCTGCGTGCCCTGGAGCATCTGGACGCTATGCCGGAGCCGGCCCGGGCGTTCAACCTCGGCACCGGCACCGCGACTTCGGTGCTGCAGCTGCTGGGTGCCTTCGAGCGTGCCTGCGGGCGTCGGCTGTCGCATGAGGTCGTGCCGCGGCGCCCGGGTGACGTCCCGGCCAACTTGGCCGATCCGCGCCGCGCGCACGACGAGCTGGGCTGGCGTGCGGTCCACGGAATCGACCGCATGTGCGCGGACACCTGGCGATGGCAGTCGCAGAACCCCACCGGCTATCCAGACCGATGAGCGGAGATTGGGTGCTCTGCTGTGGCGGTGCGCGCGGTCCGTGACGGATAGGGTGAACCCGTGGTGGAGGGAGCGAGTGAAGAGGCGGGCCGGATTGATGTCGTCGTCGCCGACGATGATGACGACATCCGCGACCTGGTCGAATTCAAGCTGACGCAGGCCGGGTATGCCGTGCGAGCATGCGGCGACGGTGTCGAGGCGCTGGAGCAGATCCGGGAGAACCCACCACGACTGGCGGTGCTCGACGTGATGATGCCGGGGTTGTCCGGCCTCGACGTGCTGCGGACCATCCGCGCCGACGAGCAGCTGGACGGCGTGCGAGTGGTGCTCCTGACGGCCCGGTCACGCGACAGCGACGTCGATGCCGGTTTCTCCGTCGGCGCCGATGATTACGTCAGCAAGCCGTTCAGTCCGCGCGAGCTCGTGCACCGGGTCGCCGGGTTGCTGGGGCGGGGTGCGTGACAGCACCGTCCCACGTCAGCAGCGAGCAGCTGTACTTCGTGGCGGTCGTCGTACTCGGCCTGTGCCTGCTGCTGGCGGTCGTCGTGGTGCTGAGCAAGCTGATCACCACGCATCGACGGACCGCGACTCAGGCACGGCTGGCGCCGTTGCGGCCCCATCTCCTGGCGGTGGCATCGGGGGAGGACACCGACGGAGCCGCCCGTGCCCGGCTCATCGCGCACCGTGACAGCCGTGGTGAGTTGGACCGAGCACTGGTCGGCGTGCTGACCAAGGTGCGAGGGGCGCCTGCCGATGCACTGGTGGACGTGCTCCGCGAGCGTGACGCGGTGACCAGCACATTGCACGCGAGCCGCGCGTCGTCGAGTGTGCGTCGCGCACGCGCCTTCCGCACCCTGGGCCTGCTGCGCGACGCGGACCTGACCACCGACCTGCTGCGCGGTTTGCACGACCGCTCACCGGAGGTTCGGCTGGTGTCCGCCCGGGCGATCGGAGCGGTCGGACCGCCGGCCGGCCCCCGTGCCGCGAGTGCGGTGCTGCGAGCCGTGCGCACCCAGCGGACGCACCCAGGTGTGGCGGCCGGCACCGCCACCGATGCGCTGGTCCGCCTGGGTATCACCTCCGAACCAGCAGTCCGTGACGGCCTGACGGACGACGACCCGGGCGTCCGTCTCGTCGCGGCCACCGTGGCCGGTCGTGGCCTGTTCATCTCATGTGCGCCGCAGCTGACCGGGCTCGCCCGCACGGACCCGGACCAACTGGTCCGGGTGGCCGCCACCGACGCCCTCGGCGAGGCGGGTCGGGCGGATGATTGTCCTGTGCTGGTCACGCTGACCTCTTCCGACGAGCCCGCCCCGGTGCGTCGTGCGGCCGCGCGGGCACTGGGCCGCCTCGGCACACCCGACGCGGTCGCCGCACTGGAGGTGCTGCTCGGTGACGCCGACCGCGGCCTGGCGGCAGCGGCTGCCACCGCTCTGGGCGACTCCGGCCCCGGACGTGACACGTTGACTCGCGCCGCCGCAGATCCCGACCGCACCGCTCCGGCGGTCCGAGCGGCCAGGGTCACCCTCGAATTGCTACGGCTGCGCCGCGGAACGGATCGGGCGTGAACTGGGGGCGCTGGTGGACGGGCTGCGCGACGGAGTGGTCACGACCCTGTCCGTCGTGCAATGGCCGGTCCTGATCTACTTCCTGGTGATCAACACCTCGTACCTGATCCTGATCGGCCTGGCCGCGTGGGATTTTGTGCACCACCTGAGGCGTGTCGAACAATCCGGCCGACCCGAACGCATCGCGGGTGACTACGCACCGTCCGTGACGGTCGTCGTGCCGATGTACAACGAGGCCGCCGGCATCGTCTCCTCGTTGCAGTCCCTCCTGGCACTGCACTACCCGCACCACGAAGTCGTGGCGGTCGACGACGGCAGCACCGACGACACCTTCGCCGTGCTCGAGCGGGCCTTCGACCTGGTCCCGGTGGGGCGCGAGATACCCACCGAGGTGCCCGTCATCGCGCAGCTGCTCTCGGTGAACATTCCCCGCGACGGGCGGACACCGCTGACCGTCGTGCGCAAGACCAACTCCGGCCGCTCGGACGCGGTCAATCTCGGAATCAACGCAGCCAATACCGATCTGGTCGTCTTCGTCGACGCCGACTCCATCCTCGATCCCGACGCGCTGATCACGGTCACCGTCCCGTTCGCCGACGATCCGACCCGGACCATCGCCACCGGCGGCGTGGTACGTGCCGCGAACGGCAGCCGGGTCGTCGCCGGCCGACTGGTCGAACCCCGGGTCCCACGCCAGTTGCTCGCCCGGATCCAGATCGTCGAATACCTGCGGGCGTTCCTTCTCGGGCGCACCGGCTGGTCGCGACTACGTGCTCTGCTGCTGATTTCCGGCGCCTTCGGGGTCTTCCGCCGGGATGTGCTGGTCGAGGTCGGCGGCCTGGACACGACCAGCATCGGTGAGGACTTCGAGCTGGTGATGCGGGTGCACCGAAAGATGCGTCGTGAGGGCCGCGACTACCGCATCGAGTTCGTCGGTGAACCCGTGTGCTGGACCGAGGTCCCCTCGACCACCAAGGTGCTGCGGAAGCAACGCGCCCGGTGGCATCGCGGCCTGTGGGAGACGCTGTGGAAATACCGCGGCATGTTGGGCAACCCGCGCTACGGGCGCCTCGGCATGATCGCGCTGCCCTTCTACTGGGCCTTCGAGCTGATCGCGCCCTTGCTGGAATTCGGCGGCCTGATTCTGATGATATTGGGCCTTGCCCTCGGTGTCGTGAACGTTCCCTTCGCGATCCTGTTCATCCTGATCGCCTACGGCTACGCGATCCTGGTGACCCTGGCCGCGATGACGGTCGAGGAGTTGACCTTCCACAAGTACACCCGCTGGCGCGACCTCGGCTCGTTGGTGACGGCCGCGGTGGCCGAGAACCTCGGCTACCGCCAGCTCACCGCCTGGTGGCGGCTCCAAGGCTGGTGGGCCAGCTTGCGCGGCAAGAAGCAGGTCTGGGGCACGATGACCCGCGTCGGACTCGGCGACAGCACCGACAAGTAGTGGCGGCGCGAGATGGCCGGTCGACCTGCGATGAATCGGTCACCCAGCGACCGACAGCAATGCGTCCTACCGAGGACTAGGTCCGGACGCCGGGTGGTGTGCCGTCCGGGCGCTGAGGCGACGACGTGGTTGCTCGAGCGGCAGCTCGATCCGGAAGGTCGTTCCGACACCTTCGGCGCTGCTCATCGACAAGGTGCCGTGATGGGCCTCGACGATGGTCTTGACGATCGTGAGGCCGAGGCCGACGCCGGGTATGGCACGCCCCACGGCCGTTGATGCACGGAAGAACCGTTCGAACATCAGGCCCTGCTCATCGACGGGGATGCCGATGCCGGTGTCGGAGACCTCGATAGCGACCCCCGCGCCCTCCGCGGTCAGTTTCAGGTCCACCCGCCCGCCGCCGGGCGTGAACTTGATGGCGTTCGACAGCAGGTTGTCCAGCACCTGCCCCAGTCGTTCCGGGTCGGCCGTCACCGGCGGCAGCTGTCCGGGCTGCAGCCGAAGGCTGATGTTGCTCGCTGTGGCGCGAGGCTGCGCCGCCTCGACCGCGGCAGCGGCCAGCACGGCGACGTCGACCGACCTGAGGTCGAGGGTCACGCTGCCGGCATCGATCTGCGCAGTCAGCAGGAGATCTCCGACGAGACGTAGCAGTCGATGTGCGTTGCGGTCGATCGTGGTGAGGAACTGCACCTGTGCGTCGCTCAAATTGTTCGTGTCGTCGAGCAGCATCTCCAAGAACCCGATGATCGACGTCAACGGGGTGCGCAGTTCGTGGGACACGACCGCCAAGAACTGGTCTTTGAGGTTTTCGGCGGCGCGCACCTCGGTCAGATCACGGGTGATCAGGCTGAAACCACGCAACCGCCCAGCCGGGTCATGGATGGCGGTGAGCACGACCCCGGCCCAGAAGACGCTGCCGTCCTTGCGAGCGATCCAGCACTCCTCGGCGAACCTGCCGTTCTCCGCCGCCTTCGCCAGCTTGTCATCGAGGTCGTCGCGCACGGTCTGCCCGGGTGGGTAGAGCACCGAGACGTGCTGTCCGACGATCTCATCGGACTCGTACCCCTTGAGTCGCTGCGCACCGGTGTTCCAGGTTTGTACCCGACCATCCGGACCGAGCATCAGGATGGCGTAGTCGACGGTGGCGTCGACCAGCAGACGAAGTCGTTCCTCACTGTCTCTGACCGCCTGCTCCGCAGCACGGCGATCGGTGACGTCGTGCATCGCCATGACCGCTCCGAGCACCCTGCCGTCAGTGCGAGTGATGCGCTGGCAGCGAATGACGGCGCGGCGCAGCGGACCTGCCGACGGCGCGACCGCGACCTCCTCGTCGTGCACCCGCTCGCCACGCAGGGCACGCGCCAAGGGGGCGTCGTCGCCGAGGATCGGAGTCACGCCGTCAGCGGCGAACAGTCGGTAACCGTCTCCGGCGTCGTCCACCGCAGCGTCGCCGGTGGGCTCGGAGCCGTGGATGGCGCGGGCCGCATTGTTGGCCAGGCGGGGCCGGCCGCCCGCATCGCACGCCGTGATGCCGACATCGACACTGTCCAGCACCGCCTGCAGGAAGATCGAGCTCACCTCCAGATTGTCGGCACGGGACCGCTGCTCCTGCACGAGCCGATGCACGGCGTGACCGACGATGCCGGCGAGCACCGGCCACAGGATCACGCGGGTCCATTCTCTGGCGGGATAGTCAGGCGCGCCGATGACCAGGATCGGCGCGAGGAAAACGACACCCGCGCCTGCGATGGTGAGCGTGAGTTGCCGCCAGGTGCCGTACAGAGCGACCCAGAGCACCGGAAGGATGATGAGTGCGGAGAGACCCGAACGGCTTGCCCCGTCGGCATCGCGCAGCAGAGCGGCCACCGCGAGAAACGCCAGAGGCACGCTGCCCTGCGCCCACGTCGGCAACCGCGTCCAGGGCACTGTCACGACCGCGACGCCGAGCACACCGGTCAGCGCCAGGGCTGCGACCAGCGTCGACATACGCACGTCGTGCCCGGGCAGTCCCAGGGTGATGAACGCAACGACGGTGGCGGCGGCGAACGGGAGGATCCGCCGAGCACGGCCGGGCCCGACCAGTGGACCGTGTGAGCCCGTAGGCACCGCGTGGGGTGGGCTCGGACCCTGCCGCACACCGCTCGCGGGCCTCGTCGGCCTCATTCGGAGTTCTTCACGTTCAGCGTCGTAACAAGCTCCTCGAGCTGGCGCCGGGTGAACGGCTTGGGCAAGACGGCGTCCGCGCTCGGCGGGTAACTGTCACTGTCGAGCACCGAGGTGATGACGATGCGGCAGTTGGCGGTGGACGGGTCAGCGCGCAGTGCCGTCATGACGTGCTCGCCGGTCATGCCGGGCAATCGCAGGTCGATGATGGCGATGTCCGGACGCTCGAGTCGCGCCGTGCGCAATGCCTCTTCGCCGGTGCCCACGCCGATCACGCTGCAACCCAGTCGCCGCAGGTGGGAGCTGAAAAGAGCCCGGGTGTCGGCGTCGTCCTCGACAAGGAGCACGCGCGGCCCCTCCGGTAGCGAGCCACCCGGTGAAAGCCCGGACGACTCGGCGCAGTCGTCGTGGTGATGGGTCATGGTTTCCTTCAAGGTCTGCTTCGGATGCGGGACGGTGTCCTGGAAGGTGTCGATTGCAGGTCTCGAAAGGCCGAATCATGTTGAGTTGATTCAGGATACGGGAGCGGCGCGGCTGCAGCGCCTTTCTGCGCGGACGAATGACAGAGACTGGCGGGTCGGTGGAGTGCGACCTGCGCATCACAGTGTGGGGGCAGTCGGCCCTACCGTCGGCGGCATAGAAAGAAATCCCGAGCCGCACGATGCGAACTCGGGACCTGCTCGGGTGGGATGAAAGTGGAGACTAGGGGCTCGAACCCCTGACCCCCGCCTTGCAAAGGCGGTGCTCTACCAGCTGAGCTAAGTCCCCGGAGCTGATGGCCGCCGGCGGCGGCCGATCAGATCACTTGTTGGTGTCGCCCGGCTTGTCGGCGGCTTGCGCCCACAGGTCCTTGGTGTCGTTCTTCTGGGCGAGCTTCTGCTTGGCGGCGACGGCCAGGCCGGCGAGGCCCAGCAGGACGACGAGCTTCTTCAACATGTTTGGCTCCGATCGGCTGCGGGACGGTGGGTGGTGGGCCTAACAGGACTTGAACCTGTGACCTCTTCCTTATCAGGGAAGCGCTCTAACCGACTGAGCTATAGGCCCGTGCACCGTCCGGCGCACTGCAGCAGAATGCCGCAGGCGCCGGACGAGAGTATCTCACCGCAGGGGGCAGAACCAAAACGAGATCGTATGGCGCTGGTCTCGATACGCCGCTCGTTCCTCACGGCTACTCGGGACGTAGCCCGACCGGCATGGTGTTGCTATTCGTCGGACAGGGTCATCTGCACGCCGCCGACCAGCGAGGAGCAGATGTTGTAGAGGAACGCGCCGAGGGTCGCCAAAGCGGTCATCAACAGCACGTCGACGACGGCGATCACGACCGACAACGAGACCACCCGGCCGAAGCCGACGTAATCCATGATGTCGAACGTCTTGCCGCTCGTCTCCAGGGTGCGCAGCAAAGAGTTGACGTTGTCCCAGACGCCCATGCCCTGCAGCACGATCCACAGCATCGCAATCATCACGACCATCGCGATGCCGATCGCCACGGACAGCAGGAAGGCGATCTTCATGACCGACCAGGGGTCGACCCGGGACAGTGTCAGGCGGACGCGTCGCGGGGTGCTGCGGCCACCAGGACGCCGACCGGGGCCGGCTCCGGCCCGCGGAGCGGGCGTCGTTGACCGGCCTTGACCGGTCGGCCATTCGCTCCGCCTGCCGAACCGTCCTTCGAAGCTGGCTTCGGCACCTGCCGTGGCGGCGTGGTGCGCTTCTTGCCACCGGCTGCGGCGCCCGGAAGACGCACGGCACCGCCGGCGTCTGTCGCGGTCGTCCCGGCACCCTTGTCGGCGTCGGATCCGTCAGTGCTCACTCATCGTCTCCCGGCTCGTCCGGAGTCTGCTCGTTCTCAGTCTGCTCGTCCGCCCCGACCGGCTGGTCGATGATCGTGGTCTCGGCGTCCGTGTCGTCGGTCGACGACTCGCCCGACGGTACGCCATCATCCTGGTCATCTTCGACTTCGCGCTCGGCGTTCCGCGCGACGGCCACGATCGAATCCTTCTTGTCCGGGGTCGCGAACTGCACGCCCTGGGTGGAGCGGCCGGTGCGGCGCACCTCGACGACGGGGGAGCGGACGATCTTGCCCTTCTCCATCACGACGAGGACCTCGTCGGTCTCGTCGACCGTCAGCGCGCCCACCAGGTCACCGCCGCGATCCGAGATCGACGCGACCTTCACACCCAGCGTCGCCCGGCCCTTGACCGGGTAGTCCGACGCCGCGGTGCGCTTGGCCAGGCCGTTCTCGAAGACCACGAAGACGTCCGGGTCGGTGCCGTCGGCAACGATGTTCATCGACAGCAACTCGTCGCCCTCGCGGAACTTCATGCCGGTCACACCGGAGGTCGAGCGACCCATCGGACGCAGCGTGTCGTCGGTGGCGTGGAAGCGCACCGACTGGCCCTTGCGTGAGACCAACAACACATCGTCCTCACGGCTGGCCAGCCCGGCGCCGACCAATTCGTCACCGTCGCGCAGGTTGACCGCGATCAGCCCGCCGGTGCGCGGCGAGTCGTAGTCGGTCAGCTTGGTCTTCTTGACCAGGCCGCGCTTGGTCGCCAGCAGCAGGTATGGCGCAGCGTCGTAGTCCTGCAAGGCCATCACCTGGGCGATCTGCTCGTCCGGTTGGAAGGCGAGCAGGTTTGCCACGTGCTGGCCCTTGGCTTCCCGGCTGCCCTCGGGCAGCTCGTAGGCCTTGGCCCGATAGACCCGTCCGGCGTTGGTGAAGAAGAGCAACCAGCGGTGCGTGGTGGTGGTGAAGAAGTGCGACACCACGTCGTCGCCGCGCAGGTTGGCACCCCGCACGCCCTTGCCACCGCGCCGTTGCGAGCGGTATTCGCTGGTCTTGGTCCGCTTGGCGTAGCCGCCGCGGGTGATGGTGACGACGACGTCTTCCTCGGGGATCAGGTCCTCCATCGACATGTCGCCGTCGAAGGGCACGATCTGGGTGCGTCGGTCGTCGCCATACCGCTCGACGATGTCGGCCAGCTCGTCGCCGACGATCTGCCGCTGACGCTCCGGCTTGGCCAGGATGTCCTGGTATTCCTCGATGTCGCGCTGCAACGAGTCATGCTCGTCGGTGATCTTCTGCCGCTCCAGGGCCGCGAGTCGACGCAGCTGGAGGTTCAGGATGGCCGTCGCCTGGATCTCGTCGACATCCAGCAGCTCCATCAGGCCACCGCGCGCCTCCTCCGCGGACGGGCTGCGGCGGATCAGCGCGATGACCTCGTCCAGCGCGTCCAGCGCCTTGAGGTAGCCACGCAGGATGTGGATCTGCTCCTCGGCGCGACGCAGCAGGTAGGTCGTACGGCGCTGGATGACCTCGACCTGGTGCTCCACCCAGTAGCGGATGAACGCCGAGATCGGCAGCGTGCGCGGCACGCCGTCGACCAGGGCCAGCATGTTGGCGCCGAAGCTCTGCTGCAGCTGGGTGTGCTTGTAGAGGTTGTTCAGGACGACCTTGGCGACCGCATCGCGCTTCAGGACGACGACCAACCGCTGGCCGGTACGACCGGAAGTCTCGTCACGCAGGTCGGCGATGCCGCCGACCCGGCCGTCACGAACCAGGTTCGCGATCTTCTCCGCCAACGCGTCCGGGTTGACCTGGTAGGGCAGCTCGGTGACCACCAGGCACTGGCGGCCCTGGATCTCCTCGACGTTGACGACCGCGCGCATCACGATCGACCCGCGACCGGTGCGGTAGGCGTCCTCGATGCCCTTCTTGCCCATGATCAGTGCGCCGGTCGGGAAGTCCGGGCCCGGGATGATCTCCAGCAGCTTCTCCAGCAGCTCCTCGCGGGAGGCCTCGGGGTGCTCCAGCAACCACTGGGCACCCTTGGCGACCTCGCGCAGGTTGTGCGGCGGGATCTGCGTCGCCATACCGACTGCGATGCCGGAGGCGCCGTTGACCAGCAGGTTGGGGAAGCGGGCCGGCAGCACCGTCGGCTGCATGGTCTTGCCGTCGTAGTTGGGCTCGAAGTCGACGGTCTCCTTCTCGATGTCGCGCACCAGCTCCATCGCCAGCGGCGCCATCCGGCACTCGGTGTATCGCGGAGCGGCCGCACCGTCGTTGCCCGGGGAACCGAAGTTGCCCTGCCCGTCGACCAGTGGGTAGCGCATCGACCACGGCTGCACCAGGCGGACCATCGCGTCGTAGATCGCGCTGTCACCGTGCGGGTGGTACTGACCCATGACGTCACCGACGACCCGGCTGCACTTGTTGTAGCCGCGGTCCGGGCGGTAGCCGCCGTCGAACATCGCGTAGACGATGCGCCGGTGCACCGGCTTCATGCCGTCGCGCACGTCCGGCAGCGCGCGGCTGACGATGACCGCCATCGCGTAGTCGATGTAGCTGCGCTGCATCTCGGTGTTGAGGTCGATCGGGTCGACGTTCGACCGGGTGCCGTCGCCACCAGGAGGTGTCGTATCGTCAGTCATGAGTTTCCTTCATTCTCAATGCAATTCAAGCATGTATGGCGGAGCATGCGGGTCGAGTGCCGGAGGAGCGCAGCGGGGGAGGTGTATCGAGACCAGGTGAGCGGTCTCGGGTCTCGATACGCTCCTTCGTCGCTACTCGACCCGCTTAAATGTCAAGGAAGCGAACGTCCTTGGCGTTGCGCTGGATGAACCCGCGCCGGCTCTCGACGTCCTCGCCCATCAGCACTGCGAAGATCTCGTCGGCAGCGGCCGCGTCGTCCAGAGTCACCTGCAGCAACGTGCGGTGGTCAGGATCCATGGTGGTCTCCCACAGCTCCTGGTAGTTCATCTCGCCCAGGCCCTTGTAGCGCTGGTAGGGGTTCTCCTTCGGCAACCGACCCCCGGCCGCCTGACCGATCTTGAGCAGGCCGTCACGCTCCTTGTCGGAGAACGCGAACTCGTGCTCCCTGTTGCTCCATTTGATCCGGTAGAGCGGCGGCTGCGCGAGGTAGACGTAGCCGGCCTCGATCAGCGGCCGCATGAAGCGGAAGAGCAGCGTCAGCAGCAGGGTTCGGATGTGCATGCCGTCGACGTCGGCATCGGCCATCAGCACGATCTTGTGATAGCGAGCCTTCTCGATGGTGAAGTCTTCACCGAAGCCGGTGCCGAACGCCGAGATGAGCGACTGCACCTCGTTGTTGGCCAGCACCTTGTCGATGCGGGCCTTCTCGACATTCAGAATCTTGCCGCGGATCGGCAGGATCGCCTGGTTGAACGGGTCGCGTCCCTGCACCGCGGAGCCGCCCGCCGAGTCGCCCTCGACGATGAACACCTCGGAGACCGTCGGGTCGTTGGTCTGGCAGTCCTTGAGCTTGCCGGGCATCGCCGCGGAGTCCAGCAGGCCCTTGCGGCGGGTGGCCTCGCGGGCCTTGCGCGCCGCCATCCGGGCAGCAGCGGACTGGATCGACTTGCGGACGATCGCCTGGCCCTCGCGCGGGTGCTGCGCCAGCCAGTGCTCAAACTCATCACGCACCGCGCTCTGCACGAAACCCTTGACCTCGGAGTTGCCGAGCTTGGTCTTGGTCTGGCCCTCGAACTGCGGTTCGCCGAGCTTGACCGAAACCACCGCGGTCAAACCCTCGCGGATGTCGTCACCGGTGAGGTTTTCGTCCTTCTCCTTGAGCAACTTCTGGTTGCGGGCGAAGGTGTTGACCAAGGAGGTCATTGCCGCACGGAAGCCCTCTTCGTGAGTGCCGCCCTCGTGGGTGTTGATCGTGTTGGCGTAGGTGTGCACCGACTCGCTGTATGCCGTGGTCCACTGCATGGCGATCTCGACCGACAGCAGACGGTCGGGGTCCTCATGCTCGAAGGCGATGATTTCGTCGTGTACCGGCTCGCTGTGCTTGGACGCGTTGATGTGTTTGACGTAATCGATGAGTCCGTCGTCGTAGCGGTACGTGACGGTGCGCGGCTTGCCCGACGCGTCCTCGACCTCGTCCTTCGCAGTCGCACCGGCGAGTGCTTCTTCCTCGGCGCCCTCGTCGACCTGCTGCGCCCGCTCGTCGGTCAGGGTGATCGCCAGGCCCTTGTTGAGGAAGGCGTACTGCTGGAAGCGGGACCGGATGGTCTCGAAGTCGTAGTCGACGCTCTCGAAGATCTCCGGGTCGGCCCAGAAGGTGATCGTGGTGCCGTGGTCGGCCGGGTCGGTTTCGCCGATGACCTCCAGCGGCCCGAGCGGGTCGCCGTGGTCGAACTCCATGTAGTAGATCTTGCCGTTGCGGCGAACGTCCGCGGTCAGCTTGGTCGACAGCGCGTTGACCACCGAGGAGCCGACACCGTGCAGGCCGCCGGACACCTTGTAGCCGCCACCGCCGAACTTGCCCCCGCGTGCAGTTGGGTCAGCACCAGCTCGACGGTCGAGACGCCATACGCCTCATTGATCGCAACGGGTATGCCGCGAGCGTGGTCGCGCACCCGCACAGCGCCGTCCGGCAGGATGGTGACCTCGATGTGGTCGCCATACCCGGCCATCGCCTCGTCCACGGCGTTGTCGACGATCTCGGTGACCAGGTGATGCAGGCCCCGGGCACCTGTCGAGCCGATGTACATGCCGGGGCGCTTGCGGACCGCTTCGAGGCCTTCGAGCACCTGGATGTCGTCGGCACCGTATGTCGATGCACCGCCATCGTCCGCTGCCGGCGAAGCCGCCGGGTTTTCCTCGTCAGGTGATTGCTGCGCAGCGGTGTCGGACACAGTGCTCCTTCGATGGGACGCCAATGGAAGCTGAGCCGGGCACACCTGCGGCTCGCCGAGAGGCGAGCCGCGGAAGCCGATCAGGTGCTCAGAATCTGTGTCCTAGCATACCCTGTCCGGGTCGCGAAACCACTGTTGCCGTGCCGTAAACGGCAATATGCGGCTCGAACGGTGCACTTCACGACTCCCTACACCTGCCTGGGGCCGTCAGCGCGTCCACGACGCGTCTATGAAGTTGATTCTGGACAGGCACAGGAAGCTTGAGATGCGTTGGTGTTGCAGGGAGCTTGCGACTCGCAACACCAACGCAGAACAAGCCTCTATGCAGCATTCGTCACTTGCGCAGGATGTAGACGACCGCTCCGGTCTCGGTGGTGCAGGTGACATATGAGGCCGCCTGGCAGTTGACCTTGTAGTTGTCGTGGGTCGTCGGCGACTTGGCCTGGAAGGAGGCGTTGCCGTCCTGGCCCTTCTTCGCGTTGTAGAGCGTCGCGACGACGCCGGCGAAGGCGCAGGACGTCTTAGGCCCGGTGCCGTAGGAGTCCGAGCCTGAGCACGAGCCGGCAGAGCCCGGCAGCGTCGAGGCGGCGGTGCTGCTCGAAGAGCCCGAGCTGCTGGACGACGAGGTGGGGCTCTGTGAAGAGGACGAACTCGGCGACTGTGAGGAGTCCTGCGTGCTCGTCCGGGTCACGGTCTGGGTGGGTGTGAAGGCACCATTGGCCATCTTGCCGCTGGAGTTGTTCAGGATGATCGCGATCACGACAGCGACGATCGCGAGCGACGCGACGATCACCGCGACCGGCGCCCACATGGCCCCGCGACGCTGCGGCGGCTCCTCGTAGTAGGCCTCAGGCTGGTAGTAGCCGCTCTGGTCGGCGGGAGCGTACTCGTCATACTGCTGCGGCTGCGGCGGGCGCACGTATGGCGCATGGCCGGTCGCCTGGGTCCGGTCCCCATCAGCCTCGGCCGGATCGGCCCACGCCGTGGTGTCCGGATCCTGCGACGATGGCTTGGGCCCGTTGCGGTCGCTGAAGAAGTGGTCGAACTCGTCCCGCCCCCGCGCGGGTCGTCCTGACCTGGTTGGTCATGACTCACGTGTCGTAGTTCCTGCCAGTAGAGGTCGTTGGATCTTCACAAAACTCGCCCCACTGTACGTGGGGGAGCCGTGCTGCGGCCAAATGCGGATCGAGCGGAATCGGTCACCCGTAGGTATCCCGCGGTCCGCGGCCGTCGCGGACGGTGCGTGGTCCCTTCTTCCAGCTCGGTGCGTTGGGGCCGACAATCCGCAACGACTGCACCACGTCCGCGCCGACCGCTTTTTCGAAATTGCCGAGCAGGGTCGAGGACAACAGGCGTAGCTGAGTGGTCCAGGCTGTGGAGTCGGCACGAACCGTCAACTCCCCGTCGCTGAACGACACGGGCCGGGCGTGAGCCGCGACCGCTTCGCCGACGATCTCGTCCCACCGGCCCATCACCGAACCCGCCGCCACGTCCACCTGCCAGCCCCGGTCGGACAACAGCCGGTCGAGCTGATCGCCGATCATCGCCGGGTCGCGGCCGTTGTCGCGGCCGCGGCCCTTGCCCAGGTCGCCGGCCTTGGGCGGACGACGTCGCGCAGGTGCACCAGGACGAAAACCCTTCTCCCGAGCGGAAACTCGCGCTCGACGCAGCGCGTCACGCACTGCGTCCAGGGTTGTGTCGTCGGCAGGCTCCTCGTCGTCACTCATGGGAACTCGTGAGAGGCGTGAGACGGCATACCGATGACCGAGAGGAGTACCAAATCCGGGCAATTTGCTACTCCTGTCGGTCGTTTGGTGCTCCTCTCGGTCAACATGTCGACGCCTGCACGCTGCCGAGGGTGACGGTGAACTGGTTGCCGGTCAGCAGGTCCGGAACATCGTCATCGACCGCTGCGGTGATCAGGACCTGCTCACAGTCGGCGACCATCAGCGCCAGCCGCCGCCGGCGACCGGCATCCAACTCGGCGAAGACATCGTCGAGGACCAGCACCGGGTCGGTGCCCAGGTCGTGGCGCAGCAGCTGGAACGCGGCGATCCGCAGGCCGAGCGCGAACGACCAGGACTCGCCGTGACTCGCGTAGCCCTTGGCCGGCAGGGTGCCCAGTCGCAGCACCATTTCATCCCGGTGCGGCCCGACCAAGGTTTGCGCCCGCTCGACCTCTGCACGGTGCTGCTGCTCGAAGGTCTTGGCGAACCCGGCCTCCAGCTCGGCAACCTCCGGGACCTCTCCGGCGGCGAGCTGGTCGGCGAGTTCGTCATACAGCGAACTCTTGTAGGTGATCCTGGCGTCCGACTGGCCGGCGCTGACCTCGTCATACGCCAGTTGCAGGTAGGGCTGCAGGTCGCGCAGGAGGCGCAGTCGCGCGTAGACCAGGTTTGCACCGACCGACGCCAGGTGACTGTCCCAGACCGGGAGGGTGGCGAGCGCGGCGGCGCGGTCGGGCGCGGTGCGCGCGGTCTTCAGCAGGGCGTTGCGTTGCTTGAGGATCTTGTCGTAATCGCTGCGAGCGCCCGCCCACCTCGGTTGGCGGGCCACCAGCAGGTCGTCGAGGAAGCGGCGGCGCTCACTGGGGTCGCCCTTGACCAGCGCCAGGTCCTCGGGCGCGAAGAGCACGGTCCGCAGTGTGCCGAGGACGTCCCGCGGGCGAGTGACCGGCGATTTGCCGAGCCGGGCGCGGTTGGCCTTGCCGGGGTTGATCTCCAGCTCGATCTGCTTCTCGCGCCCGTCGTGGACGACTGCCCCGCGCACGATGGCCTGCTCCGCTCCGGCCCGGACGAGCGGCGCGTCCTGGGCCACGCGGTGCGAGGACAGCGACGCCAGATAACCGATCGCCTCAACGACGTTGGTCTTGCCCTGACCGTTGAGACCGATGAAAGTGGTTACGCCGTCGGTGAATTCGAGGTCCGCGGACTCATAGGACCGGAAGTCCTTCAGAGTCAGGTGCCGCACGAACATCCCTTGAGTTTAGGTCCGTGCCGGTACCCTGCAAACGTTCACGAACCGTACAGAATTGCCGCGTTAGCTTCCCGTCGTGAGTCTGACGGGGCAGGCGTTCTATTACACGATGATCGTTGCGACCCTCCTGGGGATTGCGGCGACGATGTTGCTGTGGGGCCGGGTGCGCGGTGTGATCGCGCTGCGCGGTCTGCAACGCATCGCGATGCTGCTGATCTGTCAGCTCTGCGCCATCGCGGTCACCATGACCTGGGTCAACGACCACTTCGGTCTCTACGCCTCGTGGTCCGACCTGTTGGGGACCGGTGGTTCGGGGCATCTGGTGATGTCGGGTCCGCCACCGCAGACGGCGGACTTCAGTCGAGCGGTCGGCGGCACTCAGAGCACCTACTTCCGCGGGCCGGCATCGCGGCTCGCGGGGAGGTGTACGTCTGGACGCCGCCGCAGTACGGCCAGGCGGCATACAAGCACGTTCACTTCCCGGTGATCGAGTTGCTGCACGGCGTCCCCGGAGAGGCCCGGGACTGGATCATCAAGGGCGGTATGCCGGGCACGCTGGCCACCATGATGGCCCACGGCACGCTCGAGCCGGCCATCGTGGTGATGCCGACGATCGACCCCGGCGGGGTCGACACGGATTGCTCCGACACCCCAGAGGCCAAGGGTGCCAAGTGGCTGGCCGACGACGTGCCTCGGTTGCTCGCTCGGCACTTCCGCGTGCTGCCGACACCGAAGGCCTGGGCGCTGGTCGGGCTGTCGACCGGCGGCTTCTGCGCGATCAAGCTCGCCATGCAATACCCGAAGGTCTTCGGGATCGGCGCAGGCATGGACTCAGACCCGTTCGTGGGGGATCCTGCGGTGCTCGCGGACCCGGCACTCCGCTGGGCCAACGCGCCGATCACGTTGGCCCAGCAGCGTCCGGCCGTGCAGCTTTTCGCCGCCACCAGTGCCCAGGACACCTGGAGCCCGCCGTCGCACATCACGGCGCTGCAGCGTGTCGTGCGTTACCCGACGGTGCTTGCGCCGCCATACATCCTGAGCCAGGGCGGCCACAACTGGGGGACGTGGGGACGGATGGAGCCGCGCTTGTTCTCCTGGCTGAACACCGTGCTCGCACCGCCGCAGAAGATGAGGACGTCCGGGACGCTGGGAAAGGTATTCCACGGCATCCTGGATCCCTGACCGCGCGGCTCCATACAGCGCGCAAGAACTCAGTGGTCGGTGACGACGCCCTTCTCACCCTTCTTGGTGACTGCGTGTCCGCCGAACTCGTTGCGCATGGCCGCGACCGCCTTCATCGCGGGAGATTCGGTGCCCTGGCGCGAGAAGAATCGCTGGAAGAGCGACGCTGAGATGACCGGCATCGGGACGCCGTACTCGACGCCCTCCTGCACGGTCCAGCGGCCTTCGCCGGAGTCGTTGACGAAGCCTTCGATGTCCTTGAGACCGGGGTCCTTGTCCAGTGCTGCCGAGATCAGCTCCTGCAACCAGGAGCGGACGACCGTGCCACGGGTCCAGGCCTTGAACGCGGCGGGGACGTCGTTGACGATCTCCTTGGCCTCCAGCAGCTCATAGCCCTCGGCATACGCCTGCATCATGCCGTACTCGATGCCGTTGTGAACCATCTTCACGTAGTGGCCGGCTCCGACCTCACCGGTGTGGCAGAAACTCTCGTCGCGCGGTCCCTCGGGACGCAGCGCGTCGAAGATCGGCATCATCCGCTCGATGTTGGCGTCCGAGCCACCGGCCATCAGTGCGTAGCCGTTCTCCTTACCCCACACACCACCGGAGACACCGCATTCAGCGAATTCGATGCCATTCTCGGCGAGCTCCTTCTCGTGCTTGGCGTCATCGGTGAACTTGCTGTTGCCGCCGTCGACGATCAGGTCGCCCTTGTCGAGCAGGCCCTTCAGCTCATCGATGACCGACTGCGTCACCTTGCCGGCGGGCACCATTACCCAGACGTTGCGGGGGGCATCGAGCTTGCTGACCAGTTCCTTCAGGTCCTTGACGTCCGAGACCTCGGGGTTGGTGTCGTAACCGACCACCTCGTGGCCGGCGGCCTTGATGCGGTCGCGCATGTTGCCGCCCATTTTGCCCAAGCCGATCAAACCGAGTTGCATGCCGCGCCTTTCATTCGTGTATGTCGTACTTCGCTACGAAACTACTCCGGAAGCTTGAGATCAAACTTCCCGGTCAACTTGCGAAACGGACCGGCATCAGGACGTAGCGATAGGACTCGTCCGCGTCGCCGTCGGCCTCGGCCTGGCCGGACAGCACGGCCGGGCTCTTGGGCTGGGTGAACGACATACGGGCGAACTGCGTGCCGAGGGCGCCGAGCCCGTCGAGTAGGAACTGCGGGTTGAACGCGATCTCGATCTCGGGGCCGGTGAGGGTCGCCTCGACCGCTTCGGAAGCCTGGGCGTCGTCACCCTGGCCCGCCTCGATCGCGACCTGACCCTCTGAGAACCGCAGTCGCACAGGGGTATTGCGCTCCGCGACGAGGGAGACACGCTTGACGGCTTCGGTGAGCGCGGCGGTCTCGATGACCGAGACCGAGTCGACGCTGGTGGGGAAGATCGAGGAGACCTTCGGGTATTCGCCGTCGAGCAGCCGGGTGGTCGCCCGACGCTGGCCGGCCTCAAAACCGACCAGGCCGTCGCCGCCGGCGGCGGAGCCCAGCGCCAACTGGACGGACCCGGAAGCGCCGAGGGCCTTGGCGGTGTCCAGCAGGGTGCGCGCCGGGATGAGTGCGGTCTGCTCGACATTCGCGTCGGTGGGGTTCCAGGACAGCTCACGCAGCGCCAGCCGGTAGCGGTCGGTGGCCAGCAGGCTCACCTTGTCGCCCTCGATCTGCAGCCGGACGCCGGTCAGGATCGGCAGAGTGTCACTGCGGTCCGCGGCGATGGCGACCTGCGAGACGGCCTGCGTGAACAGATCGCCCGCGATCGCGCCGGTCGGCTCGGGGAGGTGGGCAGCGTCGGGTAGTCGGCGGTCGGCATCTGCTGCAGCGAGAAGCGGCTGGACCCGCAGGTCAGCTCCACCTTGTGCTCGTCGGCGCTGATCGAGACCGGCTTGTTCGGCAGGGACCGGGAGATCTCGGCCAGCAGTCGGCCCAGCACCAGCACCTGGCCGGGCTCGTCGACCTGCGCGTCGACGGTGACCTTGGCGGACACCTCGTAGTCGAACGCGCTGAGAGTCAGCCCGTCGGTGCTGGCATCGAGCAGCACACCGGCGAGTACCGGCACCGGCGGCCGATTGGACAGGCCTCGCACGGCCCATGTCACAGCTTCGGCCAGGACATCGCGATCGACGATGAGCTTCACGTACAAACCATCCTTGTTCTGGGAGTCCTGCGCTGCGGCGGGACGCTCGGCAGGATGACCCTAGTCTCCCGGTCCATTACGACGCCACCGTGAGGCTCCTTCTGCGCTTGTTCAGAACCAACTTCCGTGGTTACGAGGTTGGTTCAGCACGGAATCCCCAGTCGGCAATGGCGAAAACGCCATCTCTCTCCGGTTAGTAGTCGTAGTAGCACCTGTGGATTCTGTGGAGAAGTGTCTCTCGGGGCGTCATACAGCGATCTTGGGGTGTGGACGACCTGGGTGTTGGGCTGTGGACAACTTCAGTGATCCGTGGACGACGGAATTCATCCACAGGTTGTCCGCAGTCCGAGCTTCCGATTCGCCGCAGTTGTGCACAGGTTGCAGGGGTCTACCCACCGGCGGGTGTGGATGGCCGGGCTCACCTCACACGTCACACGCGACCATCTACCCACATGTTTATCCACAGGGTGTGGACGGATGCGTCCGGTCTCGGGTCGATGCCTCGCGGCGCCGGGCCGGACAACGGCGGGGTGAGCGGCACAGGTGGGCCGTCGCCGCGTGGCGGCATACGAAGACCGATTTCCACAGAAGCTGTGGAAATCGGTGTGGACGCGCGCCGGAGATCGGCCGTCAGGCGGTCGCCCGGCGGATCTGGGTGGTGAGTTCGCTGATCTGCTCGTAGAGATGGGCACGCTCACCCATCAGCTGGCGGATCTTGCGATCGGCGTGCATGACCGTCGTGTGGTCGCGGCCGCCGAACTGCTGGCCGATCTTCGGCAGGGACAGGTCGGTCAGCTCACGGCACAGGTACATCGCGATCTGGCGCGCGTTGACCAGGGTGCGTGATCGCGAGGAGCCACACAGCTCCTCGACGGACAGACCGAAGTACTTGGCGGTCTGTCGCATGATCGCGGTCGCGCTGATCTGCCCGGAACCGGTGCTGGGCATGAGGTCCTTGAGGACTCGTCCGGCGAGCTCCTCGGTGACGTGCTGGTTGGAGACCGAGGCGTATGCCGTCACCCGGATCAGTGCGCCTTCGAGCTCACGGATGTTGCTGGGCACCTTGCTGGCGATCAGGCTGAGCACCTGATCGGGCATCTGCATCGAGTCGGCGACGGCCTTCTTGCGCAGAATGGCGATGCGCGTCTCCAGGTCCGGCGGCTTGACGTCGGTGGTCAGGCCCCATTCGAAGCGTGACCGCATCCGGTCCTCTAGCCCCGACAGCATTTTCGGCGGCTGGTCGGAGGTCAGCACGATCTGCTTCTCGCTGTTGTGCAAGGCGTTGAAGGTGTGGAAGAACTCCTCCTGCGTGCCGTCCTTGCCCTGCAGGAACTGCACGTCGTCGATCAGCAGCACGTCGACGTTGTCCCGGTAGCGCTTCTGGAAACTGGACGCCTTGTCGTCGCGGATCGAGTTGATGAAGTCGTTGGTGAACTCCTCGGAGTTCACGTAGCGGACCCGCATGTGCGGGTAGTAGTTGCGCACGTAGTTGCCGATGGCGTGCAACAGGTGGGTCTTGCCCAAGCCACTTTCGCCATACACGAACAGGGGGTTGTAGGACCTGGCCGGCGTCTCGGCAACTGCCTGTGCCGCCGCGCAGGCGAACCGGTTGCTGGCACCGATGACGAAGGTGTCGAAGGTGTATTTCGGGTTGAGGCGCGCGTCCTGCATCGGCTCGGTCGTGACGGGTTGCCGGTTGCGTGCGGCTGCGCTGGTGAAGAGGTCCTCTTCGACGTCCGACTTCGCTTCGGGCTCGACCGGACGCGATGTGGGCTCGACGGCTTCGTCCTCGGTGGGCTGCAGGCTCTCGTCAACAGTGACGGCCAGCCGGATGTCGGCGTGCAACTGCTCGCCGAGTGCCTTGCAGATCGGCTCACTGAGGGTCGTCTCGACGAAGACCTTGGTCTGCGGGAACGGAACCGCGAGCAGTGCGGTGTCGCCGACCAGCCCGGCGAGCCGGGCAAGACGCAGATAAGCGCGGTCACGCGCGGGTATGCCCGAGTCCTCGATGCCCAGCATCGCACCGTGCCAAACGTGAGCGAGGTCGATATCCGGATCGCTCACAACGCTGTGTCCTCCCTGACAGTTGGCGCATCGATAATCGGCGAGAAATGGTCGCCGACGGACATGCTACGCCGTTAATCCACATAGTTATCCACAGGCTGTGGGCGAGTGATGACGACATGACCGCGTGACACGGCACCGACCTGGAAGACGCCGACGCTAACAACTTGGACTGGCGCCCGGCAAGCCACGTGGCGAAGAATTTTCTGCGTCCCACGGCGTGGCGGCTGGCACACCCCGAATCAACGCCCTTTGATGAGGGGTTCGGTCTCGTGATCCGCGAGGTTCCGCTCGGTTTGACCCTGTCCACCAGCGGCCCGTATCGTAGCTGTGAGCTTCTCTTCACGCACGCCTGCCTGGACCAGCACGGTTCCTTCCGGCAGCGGCTCGGCTCGCCTCGGTGGCCGAAGCGAAGATCCCCATGACCAACGCACGATCGGGCCCACCGTGGGCCCGCACATTTCGACGGAGACGACAGTGAGCAAGCGCACCTTCCAGCCCAACACCCGCCGCCGCGCCAAGGTGCACGGCTTCCGCCTGCGGATGCGCACTCGTGCGGGCCGCTCCATCCTGTCGGCGCGCCGCGCCAAGGGCCGTAGCAAGATCTCGGCCTGAGGGACTGCCGGCCGACCGCCAGCTAGGCGATAGTGCTGCCGACGAAACACCGACTGCGCGACAGTGCGGATTTTTCCGCAGTGTTGCGCAGTCGTCGTTCCGGACGAGCGGCGGGCCCCCGGCTCGTCGTGACAGCGTCGAGCTCACCAGCAGACGCCAGTCGCGTCGGGCTCGTGGTGTCCAAGGCCGTCGGCAATGCTGTCGTTCGCAACCGCACCAAGCGTGTGTTGCGGCACCGTATGGCGGCCCTGCTGCCGACGATGCCCGAGCACACCGACGTCGTCATCCGGGCCACCCCCGCCGCCGGCGCCGCTGGGGCGGGCGACCTGCGGGATGACCTGGATCGGCTGCTGACGGCCGCGATCGATCGGCGGCGGTGACGACATGTCACTGACCCGGATCCTCGCCCGGCCGCTGGTCTGGCTGGTGCGCTGCTATCAGATCCTGATCTCCCCCTGCTCCCGCCGAGTTGCCGGTTCACGCCCTGCTGCTCGGCATACGCGATCACGGCGCTGACCCGCTTCGGGTTGTTCAAGGAAGCTGGCTGACGATTCGTCGGCTGGCCCGCTGCCACCCGTGGAACCCTGGCGGCGTTGACCACGTTCCGCCTCTTGTTACCGCAGACGACTCCGGCACTCCGGTGCCGGCGCCGCTCAACTGAAGGACTGCGCCATCTACAACTTCTTCGACACGATCCTGTACCCACTCGAATGGTTCGTTGCCTTCGTCATGGTGGGGTTCCACAAGATCCTGACCGCCATCGGTATGCCGGCTGCCAACGGCTGGACCTGGGCGTTGTCCGTCGTGGGCCTGGTGCTCGTGCTGCGCATCATGTTGATCCCGCTGTTCGTCAAGCAGATCAAGTCGTCGCGGCGAATGCAGCTGATCCAGCCTGAGATCCAGAAGATCCAGAAGAAGTACAAGGGCAAGAAGGACGCCGAGTCTCGTCAGAAGATGACTGAGGAGACGATGGAGCTGTACAAGAAGGCGGGCACCAACCCCTTCTCGTCCTGTATGCCGATGCTGCTGCAGTCACCGTTCTTCTTCGCACTCTTCCGGGTGCTCGACCGCCTGAAAGACATCGGCTCCGGTCATCACGACCCGATCGGCTGGATGACGCAGCCGCTGGCGAAGCAGGCGGAGCAGTCGAAGCTCTTCGGTGCCCAGCTCTCCTCGGCGTTCCTGCACCCGGGCGACTCGCCCGTGGCGGCGGTGCGCACGCTCTGCGTGGCGCTGATCATCATCATGTCGGTGACGGTGTTCACCACTCAGCACCAGTTGATGCGCAAGAACATGCCGGCCTCGGCGCTCGACAACCCGATGGCCAAGCAGCAGAAGTACATCATGTACATCATGCCGGTGTTCTTCGCGATTTCCGGTGTGAACTTCCCCATCGGTGTGCTGCTCTACTGGGTGACCACCAACCTGTGGACGATGGGCCAGCAGTTCTACACGATCCGCCGGATGCCCGCTCCTGGCTCGGAGGCCGAGAAGGCGCTGGAGCAGCGCCGTGCGGCCAAGGGCAAGCCGATCACCAAACTGAGCATTCCAGGTCTGCACAAGAGTGACGACGAGGAGTCCGAAGACGCTTCGGTCGAGCTTGCCAAGTCCAAGACACCGCCCGGTTCGCCCGGCCTGGTCACCGCTGACGGCGGTACCGCCGGTAAGTCCGGCGGTCAACGGGTGCAGCCGAAGCGGAGCAACAACAAGAAGCGCAAACGCTAGCCCGACCAACCTCGTTGCAGCGGCTCCAGGCCGCTTAAGCGGACCGTCCTCGGCCGCCGACCGATCTTTGTGTTTACCAGCACTGGGAGTGAAGAATGACTGACGTGACCACCCACGACGAACCGTCCGCTCACGAAGCGGAGACCGATCCGCACACAGCCGTAGACCTGGACCGTGAAGGTGAGGTCGCAGCCGATTTCCTCGAGACACTGTTGGACATTGCCGACCTGGACGGCGACATCGACGTCGACGTCGACGGTGACCGTGCGTCGGTGTCGATCGTGGACTCAGAAGAAGGCCGCGTGCCCCGTCGCCTGGTCGGCCAGAACGGCAGAGTGCTGGACGCCCTGCAGGAGTTGACCCGCCTGGCAGTGCAGGCCGAGACCGGTAACCGCAGCCGGCTGATGCTGGACGTCGCCGGATTCCGGGCGGACCGTCGTGCCGAGCTGGTCAAGGTCGCCGAGAGTGCCGTTGCGTCCGTGAAGGCGGATGGCGAACGAGTCGCGCTGGATCCGATGTCTGCCTTCGAACGGAAGGTCGTGCACGACGCGGTCCTCGCCGGCGGTCTGCGTTCGGAGTCCGAGGGCGCCGAGCCGCGGCGCTTCGTGGTGGTTCTGCCCGCCGACGACTGAGGCGTTCCACGTGAAACATGATCCTCCGCAGCCCAGCTCGGACGGCTTGGAGACTGCCGAAGTCCCCGCTGCCCCCGTCCAGGCGGAGACGATCTTCGGCGATCAGTTCCCGATCGCCCAGCGGTACGCCGAGCTGCTTGCCGGGTCGGGAGTCATCCGCGGGCTGATCGGCCCTCGCGAAGCGCCCCGCCTCTGGGAGCGACACATCCTGAACTGCGCAGTCATGACCGATTTGATAGCTGCTGACAGCACGGTCGTTGATGTTGGCAGCGGCGCGGGACTGCCTGGACTGGTGATCGCCATACGCCGGCCGGATCTGTCGGTGACGCTGGTGGAGCCGCTGTTACGCCGGGTCCGCTGGCTCGACGAGGTCATTGACGAGCTGGGGCTGACCAATGTGACCGTCGTGCGCGGGCGCGCTGAGACCGTCTGGGACGAAGTTGCACCTGCCGACGTAGTCACGTCCCGTGCAGTATCGGCACTGGAGAACCTTGCGGTGTGGTCTGTCCCCCTGGTACGACCGGGAGGCTGGTGGCTGCCCATGAAGGGTGCATCAGTCGCTGAAGAGATCGACCAGGGCCGAGAACTGCTCGCAGCTGTGGGCATCACCGAGATCGAGATCGTCGAGTGCGGCGCGGAGATCCTGGATGAGCCCACGACTGTGGCTCGCCTGAGGGTGGGCGTCCCGCGTCGACTCGGCAAGAGCGGCGCGAAGAAGGGTGCCAAGAAGCCCAGCCGGCGCCAATCCGCCAATGGGCACGGCCGTACGGGACAGTGATCATCAGGCCCGGTTACGACCCGACCGCCCGACCACAACGATGAATGGAAGAGGCGAACGTGAGCACAACGTCGCTACCCACGGGGTGGCAAGGATCTGCAGTCACGACCGCCACACCCGAGCCGGTAGGCTGGCGCAACGCCGCGCGACGCGAGCCAACAGTTCGGGTAGGTGCGCTGCATCCGGTGCCCGCGGGAGATCCGGTCCGTTTGCTGGGCGGCTCCGATGCCGGGATGCCCACTCCGGACTCAGTGGACGATGCCGCAGACGTGGGCGAGTCTCACACCGACGAGGCCGTCGTTTCCCGTGAAACATTGGCAACGCCGTCTGATGACGTCATGCCGCCGGTCGATGAGACTCCAGTTTCCTCACCGCTGGCTGAGCAACTCGTCGAACAGGCACGACGACGTGACCGACTGGCCGAGGGCAAGGTCCTTCCGCCTGCCCAGCCCCGGATCCTGACGGTTTCGAACCAGAAGGGCGGCGTGGGCAAGACCACCACGACCGTCAATGTCGCTGCGGCCCTGGCGACGTTCGGCCTCAAGGTCCTGGTCATCGACATCGACCCGCAGGGCAACGCGAGCACCGCGCTCGGCATACCGCACCACGAAGAAGTGCCAAGTGTGTATGACGTCGTGGTCGAGGACGGCGAGTTGGCCGGCGTGCTACAGGAATGTCCCGACATACCCGGCCTGTGGTGCGCGCCTGCAACGATCGACCTCGCGGGCGCCGAGCTCGAGCTGGTGTCCTTGGTTGCACGTGAATCACGCCTCAAGCGTGCGATCGATCACTACCAGGAGAATCCTGGCGACGCCGGGCGATTCGACTTCATCCTCATCGACTGCCCACCGAGCCTCGGTCTGCTGACGGTCAACGCGTTCGTGGCCGCGGAAGAGGTCTTCATCCCGATCCAGTGCGAGTACTACGCGTTGGAGGGGCTCAGCCAGCTGCTGAAGAACATCGAGCTGATCCGGGCACACCTGAACCCGCGGCTGCACGTCTCGACGATCTTGCTGACGATGTATGACGCGCGGACCCGGCTGTCCGCCCAGGTGGCCGACGAGGTGCGCACCCACTTCACCGATCAGGTACTGAAGGCCTCGATCCCGCGCTCCGTCCGGATCTCGGAGGCGCCCAGTCACGGCCAAACAGTGCTCACGTATGACCCGTCGAGCAGTGGCGCCCTCTCCTATTCCGAGGCTGCCAAGGAGCTGGCGGCCCAAGGCACTAAGATCGACCAGTGAGCGAAAAACGACGCGGCCTCGGGCGCGGCCTGGGTGCCCTGATCCCCACGGCGCCGGCGCAGACGACCGGAAATCCGCGACCTTCGGACGTCTTCTTCCCCGGAAGCTCGGTGGCCGCAGCCACTCGGGACGCGGTCGAGAACGAACGTTTCACGGGAAACGATGACGCCGACGCGAGTGCCGACGGTGCCGCCTCGGACGGCACAGGGCCGCAGAACGGCGCGGACAACAACGCACCGGCAACTGACAACAGCACAGCTGCGGCGGATGACACCACCGAAGAGCTGCAAGAAGTTCCGGGTGCGACGTTCGCCGAGTTACCGGTCGACCAGATTCGCCCGAACCCCCGCCAGCCGCGCACGGTGTTCGACGAGGATGAGCTGGCCGAGCTGGTGCATAGCATTCGGGAGATCGGTGTCCTGCAGCCGATCGTGGTGCGCCGCCTGCCCGCGGCTGACATCGCCGAGGCGGGCGTCACCTATGAACTCATCATGGGTGAGCGGCGGCTGCGCGCCAGTCGTGGCGCCGGGAAGGCGACCATCCCGGCAATCATCCGCACCACCGACGACGACGACATGCTGCGTGATGCGCTGCTGGAGAACCTGCACCGCGCACAACTGAACCCGTTGGAGGAAGCAGCGGCCTACGGTCAGCTGCTCGACGACTTCTCCTGCACCCACGAGGAACTCGCCGGACGGATCGGTCGGTCCCGTCCGCAGATCAGCAACACCTTGCGTCTGCTGAAGCTCCCCGCGCTGGTACAACGCCGCGTCGCCGCCGGCGTCCTCTCCGCCGGCCACGCCCGCGCACTGCTCGGCCTGCCGGACGCCGCTGCGATGGAACGCCTGGCACAGCGGATCGTCGCCGAGGGCCTGTCGGTCCGCAGCACCGAGGAGATCGTCTCGCTGGGTGGCGACAAGGAGAAGGCCGTGCGCCGCTCCCCTCGCGCCGGCCAACACCACCCGCAGCTCGACTCGCTCGCCTCCAGCCTCTCCGACCAGCTCGACACCCGCGTCAAGATCTCACTCGGCAAGAGCCGCGGCAAGCTGACCGTCGAGTTCGCGAGCGTCGATGACTTGAACCGCATCATGGATCAGCTGGGCGTCCAACGCTCCTGACGCAATGCGGGTCGAGTAGGGCGAGGAACGAGCCCGTATCGAGACCGAGTGTGGCGAAAACCGTTCCGGTTCAACACGTTTCACGTGAATCGCCGTGGTTGCCTTGGTTGGGCGACGGCTACGCCGCCGCCCCGGTCTCGCTTCGTTCGCTCCGACTGTCTTGTCTGCTCGGCTCCTCACATGTCACCTGGTGCGTCCGGCTCGCAAGCTCGCACGGCCGACCCCAGCCGACATGATCGTCGCCCTCGCGTGCTCCGCTCTCTGCATAGGCCCGGGCCGACGACGCACCCGTCGCCTCCCGATCGCCGTCTGACCATGACTTTCGTTGGCTGCGTCCGTTGCCGGCTGGCCGTGTGGGCGCTAGGTCTCCACGTGGCCCCCTGCAGCCGATGCTGGCAGGAGAGTTGGCCGGGTGGGTAGGCGACGTTCTCTGTGCTCGCCAGGCGTGCTGGGTCACCACCTTTGGGTGGCCACGTTGGCACTCAGATGCGGACACGACGACTCTGATCCAGCGGTCGTCGGGAGTGGTCAGAGCGCAACCGACGTAAGCCGACCGCACGACAAGGTAAGGGCGTGAAATCTGTTGCTGGCCAACATGATTGGGTGACCGACGAGGGTGCTGGGTTCGTCGTGGGGCGGGGCCTATGCAGAGAGCGGAGCGCTAGCGGAGCGAACGGAGTGAGACCCGTCCCACGGCGGAGCCAGCACCCCAAAACCTGGCCAGGCAGAAAAGAAGAGGCGGCCTTCCTAATACAGGGAAGGCCGCCTCTTTCGACGAACTCGAGGTGAGGACTCAGCCGATGAAGGGCTCGAGCTCCTTGACGAGCTTCGGCTTCGGCATGACGCCGACGATGCTCTTGACGACTTCGCCGTTCTGGTAGACGTTCAGGGTTGGGATGCCGGTGATGCCGTACTTGGCGGACGTCTTCGGGTTGTCGTCGGTGTTGAGCTTGACGACGGTCAGCTTGTCGGCGTTGGCTTCGGCGATCTCCTCGATGATCGGGGCGATCATCTTGCACGGTCCGCACCAGGGCGCCCAGAAGTCGACGAGCACCGGCTTGTCGCTCTTGAGAACGTCGGCCTCGAAGGTGGCGTCAGAGGTTTCCTTGGTGTTCGCACCCATGTCGGATGTTCCTTTCATTGTGTGGATGTATGCCGAAAGGCGTTGGTAGGGAAGAGGATTCAGGCATTGACGGTCTGCGCTGCGGTGGCGGCCGGAGCGCCCGCCTCGTCTTGTGCGGCCAGGAAGCGCTCCGCGTCGAGGGCTGCCGCGCAACCGGTGCCGGCAGCGGTGATGGCCTGCCGGTACGTGTGATCGACCAGGTCACCGCAGGCGAACACACCGGGCAGGTTGGTCGCCGTGGTGCCCTCACCGACGAGCACGTAACCCTCGTCGTCAGTGTTCACCTGACCTACGACAAGCTCGTTGCGCGGCAGGTGACCGATGGCGACGAACACGGCAGCCGTGTCGACCTGGCGGGTCTCACCCGACTGGGTGTCGGCCAGGGTCACCGAGCTGACCTTGGGGTCGCCTTGGATGCCGGTGATCTGGCTGTTCCAGGCGAAGTCGATCTTGTCGTTGGCGAGCGCCCGATCGGCCATGATCTTGGAGGCGCGCAACTGGTCGCGGCGGTGCACGAGGGTGACCTTCTTGGCGAATCGGGTGAGGAAGGTCGCCTCCTCGAGGGCGGAGTCGCCGCCGCCGACGACCATGATGTCCTGGTCGCGGAAGAAGGCGCCGTCACAGGTGGCGCACCACGAGACGCCGTGCCCGGACAGGCGCTTCTCGTCCTCCAGGCCCAGCTCGCGGTATGCCGAACCCATCGCGAGTATGACGGCGTGCGCTTCGTGGACGTTGCCCTCGCCGTCGGTGACGCGCTTCACCGGACCGGTGAGGTCCACCGCCGTGACGTCGTCACGGACCAGGTCAGCGCCGAACCGATCGGCCTGCTCGCGCATCTGCATCATCAGCTCGGGTCCCATGATGCCGTCGGCGAAGCCGGGGTAGTTCTCGACCTCGGTGGTGTTCATCAGCGCGCCGCCGGCGGTCACCGATCCCTCGAAGACCAGGGGGTGCAGGTTGGCGCGGGCGGCATACACGGCGGCCGTGTAACCGGCTGGGCCGGAGCCGATGATGATCAGGTTGCGAGGCTCGCTCACGGGTGGTCCTTCGAAGTCGACTGAGGGCCCGGCTCACGGCGGGCTCGTAGAGCACAACAGATGGTATGCGGCGAATGTTCCGCATCCGCCCCGAGGTGTGGGCGGTCAGACAACAGGGCGCAGACCAGGCGTCGACTCAGACCGACCGAGGAGCGGCGTAGGGCTTGGTGCCCTTGCTGCAGGTCGACGAGACGGCGAAAGCGGTCTGCTCGCTGCCCTTGGTCACGACGATGATCAGCGCCGGCTTGCCGTCGTAGCTGGCCAGGTCGACCTTGATGCGTGAGGGGTTGTCCAGCAGAGAGCCACCGATCGAACGCACGCACTCGACGATGGCACGCGGGTTCGTGAGCGACCCGAATTTGGCCACGACGCCCGCGGCCGGGATCTGGGTGTTGTTGCTGGACGCCATACTCGCTGCTTGCGTGTTGAACGCGGCTCCCGAGTAGTTGGTGCCGGTGCTGTCGAGCTGGACCCGGGTGGCGAGTTCGTCCGAGCTGGCCGAGTGCCGCGCCGTGCTCGAAGGTATGGCGGAAACCGGTGCGTCGTTGTTCTGTAGGGCATTGACGCCGACGACGGCGACCGTCGCCACCACTGCGGCGGCTGCCACACCGCCGAGCGCCTGCATCCAACGGCGCGTGCCGGGCTTGCGCGCGGTGGTCCCGGTGCGGGCCAGGGGTGTCACGTTGCTGCGGTCATCGCCCGCACGGCCTGCGTGTTCGGCGGCCAGTGCGGCGGTGATCCGGTCGGTCACGTCCTGCGGCATCGGCCCGGGTTCGGGCAGCGAACGCAGCAGATCACGCATCCCGGTCGGGTCGTTCTCGAAGTCATCGGGAGGTGTCGTCACGGCTTCCTCCAATCGGTTCAGTAGCTGAGACGACGAATGCCAGGTTGTGGTTCCGTCCTGCGGGCAGGGAGTTCGGTGGAGGGGAGACCAACATCAGTCGAGGTTCCGACGAGTGCCGGGACCCATTGGTTCCATCCACCATCAGGGCCCGCCCGGGTAGCCGTCCCCGTGCTTGTCACGCAGCAACTCGGCCAGTGCCGAACGTCCACGTGCGCACCGGGACTTGATCGTGCCTTCCGCCACCCCGAGTACGTCGGCAGCCTCGGCCACCGGCAGACCCTGCATGTCGACCAGGGTCAGCGCCAGGCGCTGTCCCTCCGGGATCTTGCCCAGGGCTTCCTGCACGTCCAGTCGTATGACGGTGCTGCCGTGCACGTCGTGCCGGTCGGCCAGGTCGTATTCGGGTAGTTCCGACGTCGGCTTGATCCGCCGCAGCCGGTCGAGGCAGGCGTTGACGATGATCCGGTGCAGCCAGGTGGTGACCTGCGCGTCGCCGCGGAACGAGTCAGCGCGCCGGAATGCCGAGATGAAGCCGTCCTGGACCGCATCGGCGGCGATCTCAGGGTCGCGGGTGGTGCGCAGCGCGACTGCCCACATGCGGTCCTTGTGCCGTCGAAAGAGTTCCCCGAACGCATCGGGGTCACCGGCGCAGTGCGCGGCGAGCAGCTCGCGATCGTTGGTTTCGGTCAGGTCCGTCACGGATACACCTTGACGTCGTTGATCCGTTCCTGGAACTGGCTGTCCGACTGCAGGCTGAGCTTGGTGACCCAGATGGTGATGTATTGCGCCTTGGCCCCGCCCAGCTGCGCGGTCTGCGTGCCTGAGCCGGTCAGTGTCGCGGTCGGCTGACGGGTGCTGACCGGTTGGATGGTGTCGCTGACGAAGAACTTGATCGTCGACGGCCCACCGGTGGTGGTGATCTTGACGTTCTTCACAGACTTCACGCTACCGAGGTTGAGCAGGATGCCGGTGCCGCTGCCCGCGCTACGGCCATCGGCGGTGCGGTAGTTGTAGCTGTTCCAGTAGGAACTCGGGTCGTTGTCGGTCGCCTTGGCGGCGAGTCCTGAGTTGTCCCCACCGTTGACGCCGTATGACGTGGTCCGCTGGATCGCCAACGGCGTCGCGGCCGGCTTCTGGCTCGTCGACTTCCTGGCAGAGCTCGAGCTCGACGCCTTCGCTGATTGGCTGGCCACGGAGGAGGCTGCCGTGCCAGGGCTGGACGACCCGCCGATGCCGTGCAGTCCGATGGCCGCGAAGATCACCGCGACGACCACCAGCAGCACGACCAGCAACAGCGCCAGCCGGCTGCTCTGGTGATCGGGTTCGTAGCCGTGCCCGACGAGTCCGGGGACCGGCGGCTCGAGCTCGGTGTACGACGGGTCGTAATCGTCGTCCTCGGGTGGCACGGCGGTCCGTTCGCGCGCCTGCATCAGAACGTCAGGGGATATCTGCGCCGTCTCGTCGGAGTTGTCGACCTCTGCCGCGGTGCCGGCGGCCGAGGCCACCCCTACCTTGGGCAGCGCGGCCTTGACCCGAGCGGTGCCCGCCGTTGTCCGGCCTGCCCCGTCGGTCTCGTCGGTGGCGGCCGAGTTATCCCGTCTCGCAGCCGGCCTCGTCGGTGCTGTGCTGCTCCGGTCCCCGCCCGGGACGGCCTGCAGGGTCGCCGCTGACTTGCCGCCCGAGCCGGTCATGCGACGTGTCGATGTCGTGACCCGCTCGGACGACCAGGGCGCGAGCTGCCGGGCGAGTTCACCGGGCGTGCGTGGACCCTCGTCGGCGCCGAGCGTGGTCCGGCACAACGTGTCGAGGTCACCGGGCACACCGGAAACCAGGTCGCTCGGCGCGGGCAGCTCACCGTCCGCGCGACGCGAGACGTTCTGTAGGCCGGGGACCGACTCCTCACCGGGCCAGCGGCGGGTCAGCCCGGCATACACGATCTGCACGAGGGCGACGGTGTCCGCGCGGGAGGCTTCCTCCGAGGACAGGTCGTCGGCGCCGGCGAGTGCTGCGTCGGTGGGCAGGCCGAGCACCGAGACGGCGCCGTCCGGGGAGGACACGATGTCGTGCGGGGTGAGCTGCAGGTGGTGCAGCCCGCGTGCGCTCGCGGCGCCCAGGCCGCTGGCGGCCTCGCCGACCATCCGCCGCACCTCTTCGGCGGGCAACGGGTCGAACTGCAGTGCGGCGGCTATGGATTCGGCCCCGTGAAGTGCCTCGGTGATGACGTATGCCGTGCCGTTCTCGCGGCCGACGTCGAGCACGCGCGGCAGGTGGCGGTCCTCGACACCCGCGGCCCGGCGAGCGCTGTCGAGCGCCGCTTCGGCATGGTCGAAGTCGGCCGGAAAGACGGTCGCGGTCACCTCGCGCCCGAGCGTCGAGTCAGTGGCGATCCACAACTCCTGGTCCGCCCGTCCCGCCAGCTTGCGGGTCAGCGTGTAGCGCTGTGCCAGCACGGTGTTCTCGCCGATGGCTCGCACGTGGACCTTGGCTCCCTGTTCGCGGTACGGACACCGCCCGAGCGCGGCGCCGATGACGACCCGTGCCCACCGTGGGCAAGCACACATCGGGCACATCCTAAGAGGCATCCGGCACAGTGCTGCGGGGGACACGCTCCGGGAAGGTCGATCCGCTGCCCTACCGACGTGCCGCGCGACGCCTGCTCAGTGTCTGATCAACGGCCCATCAGCCGTCCGACGCCGCCGAGTTTGCTTTGTATGGCGTCAATCAGCTCCTCGACCTCCTTGACGTGCAGCCGGCGGGAAATGACGACATACAGGGCGCAGAAGACGACGGCGGTCACGAGCAGGATGGCGAAGTTCGTGACCCGCGAGTCCGTGCCGATCAGCTGGCTCAGCAGGTAACGCACCAGGAAGGACGCGCCCACCGCGAGGGCGGAGGCGACGGCCAGCCGGGCCCAGGTCTGGGCGACATTGATCATCCGCAGTTGCGGCAGCCGCTTGGCCCGGAGCCAGCGGTAGCCGAGCGTCCCCTCGACGAAGTAGGCGATCGACCCCGCCAGACAGACCCCGAAACCGATCCACGGCTTGGGGAGCAACAGACACGGCACCGACAGGGCACTCGCGATGACGGTGCACCACACCTGCATCCGGAACGGGGTCTTGGCGTCCTCATAGGCGAAGAACGCGCGTTGTACGACGACACACACCGTGAACGGCACCAGCCCGATCAGCAGCGCGATGCTCTGCCGCTCGACGGCGGTGGCGAAGGGCGGGTAGAAGAACGCGGACAGGGGGCCGGCGAGCACGAGCATCCCCAGTGTCGCCGGGATGGTGGCAACCGAGGACAACCGCAGCGAAAGCTCGGAGTCCTCGGTGACGGCCTTGACCCGGCCGGCATGCGCTGCCTTGGACATCCTGGTGAACAGGACGGTGATCAGGCTGAGCGTGACCAGCGAGTGCGGCAGCATGAAGAAGAGGAAGGCGTTGGTCTGTGCCTGACTGGCGGATGGCACCTTGTTGAGGATGTTGCTGCTGACCAGCAGACCTCCTTGCTGCACGATCACGGCGGCGAACGCCCAGATCGCGACGGTGGAGGTGGTCCGCAGGCCCACGCCACGGAAGGAGAAATTCGGTCGCCAGGTGTAGCCGGAGCGGCGCAACGGGATGACCAGCACCAGCGCCTGGGCCATGATGCCGAGCGTTGTGGAGCCACCCAGAATCAAGATCATCGGGGTCGTCCAGCGCGACGGCTCGACGATCTGGTGTGGGTAGGACACCAGCAGCCAGGCGAGTCCGGCGATCGCGAAGACGTTTGCCAACACCGGCGACCACATCGGGGCGCCGAATCGGCTGCGGGCGTTGAGGATCTCTCCGAGCAGCGTGTAGAGGCCGTAGAAGAACAGCTGCGGCATACAGAGCAGGGTGAAGATGATCCCGAGCCGCCAGGTCTCTCCGGAGGCGTCCAGGTAGAAGAGTTTGAAGACCAGCGGCGAGGCGATCAACAGGACCACGGTGGCGCTCGCCAGGATCAACATCGCCAGGGTGAGGATCCGGTCTGTGTAGGCCTTACCGCCGTCGCGATCCTTCAGCGAGCGAGTGATCTGCGGGACCAGCACTGCGTTGATCACGCCACCTGCCAGCAGCAGATAGATCATGTTCGGCAGCTTGTTTGCGGTGTCCCAGACGTTTCCCGCCACGCCGTAGATGACCACGCCGAGCAGGATGGTGCGTAGGAACCCCAGCGCGCGCGACACCAACGTGCCGGCGGCCATGACGGCGCTGGCCCGGCCGATGCCACCTTCCGCGGCGGGGGCCTCAGCCGGTACGGCGGCCTGCGGCAGCGCGTCCGGATCCTCCCCACGGGCGATCGCTTCCTTGCGAGCCGCGATCACGTCCGGGTCGGGCATCGGCAGGTAGCCGGAGTCCTCGCCCATCCAGGCGGCATACATCGAACCCAGGCTGCCCTGGATGTCCGGCGAGTTCTGGTGGGCGCGGGAGCGCAGGTCGGACTCGGCGTACAGCTGGCCCAGGCTGGGTCGGCTCTCGTCAGTCATCGGTGTCGGTGCCCTCGTCGTCGGTGTCTTCGGCGTGCCGTGCTGGCTTGCGTCCGGCGTCGATGATCGCGTCGTTCGGCGTCGGGCTGTCGGTCGCGGCCGGCTCGGAGGCGGTCCGGGGGCCACGTCGTACGGCGCGCCACAGACCGATCGCGAGGATCAGTCCGGCGAGCACGCCCAGCACCCACATGATCCACCCCGACGTCGGGTGAACGTTGATCTTCACCTGCGACGGCGCGTCGGTGAGCGAGATGCCGTTGGGCGCGCGCAGCGCGGCGTCGAGCGGGACGGTGCCGCTGCCGACGGCCTCGATGTGGAAGTGCGCGGTGGCGCGGGAGCCGGCGTCGATGTCGACCTTCTGGACCGGGTCGGTGACCCGGATGAGCAGGTACTTGCGCGGCTGCACCTCCAGCTGCAGACCATGCACGGGACGGTTGAGCTCGTTGGAGACGGTGATGCTGATGTCACCGGAGTCGGCGAAGAAGTTGATCGTCGAGGAACGGATCGTCAGCTTGTGCAGCATCGCGGTCACCGCGGCGGTGTTCCGGTCAGCGACCGCGGCCAGCTTTGCGGCCGTGCCGCGCCAGCGGGTCGATCCGATGACGTCCAATGCGCGCGTCCGCGCCGGTATGACGTCGGCCCCGTCCACCAGCACGCTCTGCAGGGCGGACAGGCGCTGGCGTGACGCAGTCAGCTCGCTCAACTCGTCCTTGGTGATCGCGGCGGCCGCGACTTGCGATGGGACGGTGCTCTTGGGCGGCGTCTTCAGCAGAGCTGTCGTCGGCGCGGACTTCAGCGCCGTCTCGGTCTGGGTGCCGGTCCGCAGCTTCACCCAGTTGGCCGCACTCAGTGCGTCCAGCTGTGCTGCCAGTTGGATCGGATTGGCGCCGCCGGCGCGCGGAGCGACCAGAGTGACCGAGCGCGCCGTGCCGGGGGACTGCTGGTAGAGCGCGAGTGACTGGGTGAGCAGGCGGCTGGTCTGCATGCCCGGGGAGGTCGACGACGTGCTGAAGGCCTTGGACAGCCCTTCGTCATACGTCAGGACACCGGAGGTGCCGGTCGCTCGATGCGTCGCGGTCATGATCGGCGACTGGGTGATGGCACGGCTCGGGAGCAGCGCGACGGCGGGTGCCTTGCTGCGGGCCGCCAGGTCCTTGGTGAAGGACGTGACCGCGGTGCCGGTCAGGTCACCGGTCGGCCAGACGATGCGGGTGTTGCCGACTGCTTCGACACTCTTGGGCAGGGCACGCGCGAAGTCGCGGCCGGCGAGCTCCTTGCCTGCCCGGCCCTGCTTGTCCAGCGCCGTCAGGTCGGGATCGTCCGACGGCAGCCACCACACGGACTGCTTGGGGTCCAATGAGGTCAGCCTCGACGTGAGTTCCTCCACGGCCGCGTCGATCTTGCCCTGCGGCGTGCTGATCGGGGGCGTGCTGGACGAGGACGACGGTGTGCTCGACCCGCCATCGGTGCCGCTCGTCGCGCCGTCCGTGGTCCCGGTGGAGGCACTGGATGGGTTGCCCGAGGTGGTGCTGGTCGGGTCGGGGGCGCTGCTGGTGCCTGACCCGCTCGAGCTCGCCGAGCCGGACGGCGACTCACTCGCGGTCACGGCCGGCACGTTGTCGTCGGCAGCGGCCGGCGGGTCGACCAGGGCCGGGTCGATGGCGAAGATCACCGGTTGCCCCGCGAAGGCGTCCAGCGTCTTCTGCACCTGGGAGTCGGGTCCGACGGCACGCTCCCAGGCCGCGGCTCGGGTGGCGCCGCTCGGCCCGAAGAGGTCGGGGTCCGCCGGCAATGTCAGGGGTATGACGACCGTGACCTGCAACGGTGATTGCACCGAAGTGTTCTGCAGTTGCAAGGTGCTGCGCGCCATACCTCGTATGGCGGAGGCGCCCGCCGAGGCACCATCGGTGACCGTGACGGTCAGCGGCAGGGAGGCCAGGCCGTAGCCGAACTTCAGCTTCTTGCCCGGGACGGTGACCGAGAAGGGGTGCTGCTGCCGGCGCTGAGGGCGCCCGCGTCTCCGGTGGCGAGCTGCGTCGTCGAAACGTCGAGCTTGCCGGTCATCCAACTCTCGGCGGAGGTGCGGGTGTCCAGCAGTTGGGTGCCGACCGAGACGTGCACGACCGCATGGGCGACGGCCGTGGTGCCGGTGTTCGTGATGGTGCCGGCGACCGTGACAGTCTGGCCGGAGGCCGACACGGCCGGGAGGTTGGCGTCCAGGCTGATCTGGACCGAGGATGAGGTGTCCGCAGCTGCCCGGGGGACGCCGAACGGCAGGAGGCACAGCACCAGCGCGATCAGAGCGGCGCACAGCGCTGCGGTGTGGTTACGCCGACGGAGCCAGGTGTTGCCAGGCGGTTTGGACGATGCGTCGCTCATTGGGGAAGGTCAGCTTCCGCTGCACACGGTCCAGGCGGAACCAGCGCGCGTCGACGGCCTCGTGATCGGGGTCGCCTTCGATGCTGATCTCGCCACCGAGTGCCTCCAACATGTAGTGATGGACCCGCTTGTGGATGCGTAGTTGCGGGGTGCTGAACCAATAGTCGATCGTGCCAAGGGTCACCAGGGCACGTCCGATGATGCCTGTTTCCTCCTGGACTTCGCGAACCGCCGTCTCGACCAGTGTTTCGCCCGGCTCGACGTGCCCCTTCGGCAGGCACCACTCCAGCCGGCCCGCCCGGTTGTGCCGGGCGATGAGTGCGATCCACGCGAAACCGCCTGCCACGTCGATGATGACGCCACCGGCCGAGGTCTCCTCCACCGCGGGCAGCCACCGCACGGGGCGGTCGGTGCGCGGCGGGTAGAGGCTCATCTCGACACTCTAAACCGCGGTCGCCGCGACTCCCAGCCGTTCGAGGCATTCGGCTCACCTACCCTGTGGTGGTGCCGACGCCCCCACGACCCGATGATTCCTCGTCCCGCGCCGAGTTGCAGCGCCGTGCGGTTGCGCAACTGGCGCCCGTTCTGCCGATGCTCCAGGAACTCGGATCACTCTTCGCCGGAGCCGGAGCCGGCCACGAACTCGCGCTGGTCGGCGGTCCGGTGCGCGACGCGTTCCTCGGCCGGGCGTCGTCCGACCTGGACCTGACGACGTCCGCGCGTCCGGAACAGATCGAGGCGCTGCTGAAACCGTGGGCCGATACGACCTGGGACATCGGCCGCGACTTCGGCACGATCGGCGCTCGCAAGGGTGACGCCATCGTCGAAGTCACGACCTACCGGGCGGACGCCTACGACCGGCAGACCCGCAAACCGATCGTCAGCTTCGGTGACTCGCTGACCGACGACCTGGTGCGGCGCGACTTCACCGTCAACGCGATGGCGCTGCGGCTGCCCGACCTGGAATTCGTCGACCCGTATGACGGGATGGGCGCGCTCGCGGCGCGCACCCTGATGACACCGTCGGCACCGGAGGTCTCGTTCGGCGACGACCCGCTGCGGATGATGCGAGCCGCGCGGTTCGCCGCGCAGCTGGGCTTCACCGTCGACCAGCGGGCACGGGCGGCAATGACCGAGTTGGCGCCCTCGATCGAGATGATCTCCGCGGAGCGCGTCCACGACGAGCTGGTCAAGCTGATGCTGGCCCCGGACCCGCGCGCCGGACTGACCCTGCTGGTCGACACCGGCATCGCCGACCATGTGCTGCCCGAGCTGCCGGCCCTACGGCTCGAGGTCGACGAGCACCACCGGCACAAGGACGTCTACGAGCACTCGCTGATCGTGCTCGAGCAGGCGATGGCGCTGGAGGGCGAGCGGGTGGTGCCGGGTCTGGCTGAGCCGGAGCTGGTGCCCGGTCCGGACCTGGTGCTGCGGCTGGCCGCGCTGCTGCACGACATCGGCAAGCCGGCGACCCGCCGCTTCGAGAGGCAAGGCGGTGTTTCCTTCCATCACCACGAGATGGTCGGCGCCAAGCTGGTGCGCAAGCGGCTGCGGGAGCTGCGTTTCGACAAGGACACCATCAAGGCGGTCTCACGGCTGACCGAGCTGCACCTCCGGTTCCACGGGTATGGCGGACCGGGCGTGCCCACTTCCCGCACGGCCGACGACATCGACTCGCCATGGACCGACTCCGCGGTGCGTCGCTACATCACCGACGCGGGACCGTTGCTGTCCCGGCTGCACCTGCTGACCAGGTCCGACTGCACCACCCGGAATCGCCGTAAGGCGGCCGCGCTCGCGGCGGCATACGACAGCCTTGAGGTGCGGATCGCGGCCCTGCGCGAGCAGGAGGAGCTGGACGCGGTGCGACCCGAGCTGAACGGCAACCAGATTGCCGAAACCCTTGGTATCAAACCGGGTCCGGTGCTGGGGCGCGCGTATAAACACCTGCTGGCGTTCCGGCTCGACGCCGGCCCGGTCGGCGAGGACGCCGCGCGGGCGGAGCTGCTGCGCTGGTGGGCCGACCAGCCGGAACGCTTGGACCAGTCCTGAGAAGGCCCTCTTTCGCCGAGAGGCTCAGCACAACGCCGAGAGGCTCAGAAAGAACGCGACTTTGAGCGCGTCATACTGAGCCTGTCGGTGTGTTTCTGAGCCTCTCGAGATGGGTAGAACTACTCGAGCGTGGCGGGTGGTTTCCCCGATTCACCGGCTCGTCGACGGGCCTAGGTTCGCGCGTATGAGAACTCTGGTGGGGGGCGCCCTACGCGCGGTTGTGGTGATTGGTTCGGCGGTGCTGTCGTTGCGCACCGTCATGTGGTTGGTCCACGGGAACGATCCATCGTCCGACGCCGACGCCGACATCGGCATCGGACTTGTTCCCATCGCGGTGGCTGCGTTGATGGCCGCGGGGTGGGCGTATGCCGATGCTCGTCGGCATACGTCGTCCGAGCTGCGCGGCTGGTGGGCCGTTGCCGCAGAGCTTTGTGGGGTGGCTGCCGCACTGCGGTCGATGGACTCGGTGACTGACGTGATCCTGCTCGGGGCGTTTGCGGTGGCCCTGGTCGGCCTCCCGGCATACGTCGGAAGCCTCTTGGGCCGGTCGCACAGATCGCCCGTCCCGGCGTCCGCGCACGGGCAGGGGCAACTGCACTGATATCCGAGAGGACACCCAATTACCGACAGGACAGGCGATTTGTCCGTTTCAGGGGGCGCTTTGGGCCCATTTGGGTGTCCTCTCGGCAATCCGGTGTCCTCTCGGTAGGAACGAACGACGGGTGGCGGTCAGGAGCCGACGAGGGTTGGAGCCGCGTGCTTCGACCCTCGTCTCCAACGTGCGGCGAGCACCTCGTCCACCACGTGCTCGGCGTCCAGGCCGTAGTCGGCGAGCAGCGTGGCCCGGTCGCCGACCGGCACGAACTCCACCGGCAGTCCCAGGGGTATGACGCGGGTCGCCAGCCCAGCCCGGTGCACCGCCATCGACAGTGCGGCCCCGAGCCCGCCGCCAATTGCGTTGTCCTCCAAGGTGATCACCACCCGGTGATCAGCGACCAACGTCATCAGCTCGGGAGCGACCGGGTGGATCCAGCGCGGGTCGGCCACGGTTGCCGAAACCCCGATATCGGCCAGCCGGCGAGCGGCCTCGACCGCGACGGTCGCCAGCGGGCCGCTCGGGACCAGCAACACCTGAGCGTCGGTCCGGTGCGGGGTGAGCAGGTCGACCGAGCCGATCCGGGAATGCACGCAAACCGGTTGCGGTGCACTGCCTTTGGGATAGCGCAGCACGGTCGGGCCGTCTTCGTGTGCCAGTGCCTCCCGCAACAACTCCCGCAGTCGTATGGCGTCACGCGGCGCGGCGATCCGGATGCCGGGCACGCCGCGCAGCAAGGACACATCCCAGATGCCGTGGTGGGACGGGCCGTCGGGGCCGGTGATGCCCGACCGGTCGAGCACGAAAGTGACTGGTAACCGGTGTAATCCGACATCCATCAGCACCTGGTCAAAGGCCCTGCCGAGGAAGGTCGAGTAGATCGCGACGACCGGGTGCAGGCCGGCGGTCGCGAGACCGGCCGCGCAGGTGACCGCGTGTTGCTCGGCGATGCCGACGTCGACGAGCCGGTGCGGGAAGCGCTCGCCGAAGGGGCCGAGACCGGTCGGCAGTCGCATCGCCGCGGTGAGCGCGACGACGTCGGACCGTTCCTCTCCGATGGCGGCCAGCTCGTCGCCGAAAACCGTTGTCCAGGCTTCGGTTCGGGCCGGTGCGCGACTCGTCGACGTGACCGCCGTCGGCGCCTTGGACGGGCTGACGCTGTGCATCCGGTCGGCCTCGTCCTGCTCGGCCGGTGGGTAGCCATTGCCCTTGCGGGTGACGACGTGCACGACGACCGGACCGGTCAGGTCGCGTGCGGCACCCAGCGCGTTCTGCAGCGCCTTGAAGTCGTGTCCGTTGACGGGGCCGATGTAGCCGAAACCCAACAGCTCCAACAGGTTCGACGATGCAGTTCCAGCACGTAGCCGCTGCAGATGCCGGGAGAGTGCTCCCACTGTGGGGTCGTAGGACCGGCCGTTGTCGTTCAGCACGATGACCACCGGACGGTTGCTCGCGCCGAGGTTGTTGAGCGCCTCCCACGCCATACCTCCCGTGAGTGCGCCGTCGCCGATGACGGCGACCACCCGGCGGCCGCGGCCGGTGAGCTCGAAGCCGCGCGACAAGCCATCGGCATACGAGAGGGCCGTTGAGGCGTGGGAGTTCTCGACGATGTCGTAGTCGCTCTCGCTACGGCACGGATAGCCGGAAAGACCTCCACCAGTGCGCAATTGGCCGAGTCGGTCGTCGCGCCCGGTGAGCATCTTGTGCACATAGCTCTGGTGGCCGGTGTCCCAGATGATCGCGTCGTGCGGCGCGTCGAAGGTTCGATGCAGCGCGATCGTGAGCTCGACGACGCCGAGGTTGGGTCCGAGGTGTCCGCCGGTGCGGGTCACCACGTCGATCAGTCGTCGCCGGATCTGCGCAGCCAGCTCAGGGAGCGCCGAGTCCGGCAACACCTTGAGGTCACCGGGGAGGTGACGTGCCGCAGCAGCTCCGGCGTGGACATCACGCCACCGCCGCCCGGATCGTCTCGCGCAGCGAGCTGGTCGTGGCGATGACGGCCGTGGGTTCGTAGCCGCAGTGCGCCATACAGTTCGCGCAGCGTTCGTCCTTGCCGCGGCCGAACGCGTCCCAGTCGGTGTCCTCGATCAGCTCCTGGTAGGTCGACACGTAGCCGTCATCGAGCAGGTAGCACGGCCGCTGCCAGCCCTTGAGGCTGTATGACGGGATCGCCCACGGCGTGCACTCGTAGTCGACCTTGCCCTCGAGGAAGTCGAGAAACAGTGGCGAGTGGTTGAGCCGCCACTTCTTGCGACGGCCTTCGCCGAACGCCTTCGCGAAGAGCTCACGTGTCTCCTCGACGCCCAGGAAACCCTCCTGGTCGGGGGCTTTCCAATAGGCGTAACCCGGCGCGATCTGCATGTTATCGACCTTGATCTCGTCGTTGAGATAGTCGAGCACGTCGATGACATCCTGTGGCGAATCACTGTTGAACACAGTGGTGTTCGTCATCACCCGGAAACCGCGCGACTGGGCGAGCTTGATCGCGTCGATGGCCATCTCGAAACCACCCTCGTGACTGACCGAGGCATCGTGACGCTCCTTCATGCCGTCGACGTGCACCATCCAGGCGAAGTCGCGGTGGGGGGTGAACTTGTCGATGTGCTTGGCCATCAGCAGTGCGTTGGTGCACAGGAAGACGATCTTCTTGCGTGCCAGTAGCTCCTGGACGATCTCGTGGACCTGCGGGTGCATGAGCGGCTCGCCGCCTGCGATGGAGACCATCGGCGCCCCGCATTCCTCGATGGCGGCGACGGCCTGCTCGACCGGCATACGTTGCTTGAGCATTCCGGCCGGCTCCTGGATCTTGCCGCAGCCGACGCACTTGAGGTTGCAGGCGAAGAGGGGTTCGAGTTCGACCAGCAAGGGGTACTTGTCGCGGTGCGCCAGCTTCTGCTTCATGAGGTACTGGCCGAGCCGGACGGATTGGCGAAATGGCATGTGGGGCATGGTCAGACGACCTCTCGGGGAAGGGTGAAATGGACGTTTTCGGTGACGCCTCCGCGGTGGGTGACCTCCAGGTCCCCGAGCGACGCGAGAGCGTCGATCAATTGGTCGACGAGGGCAGCGGGTGCGGACGCTCCGGCACTGACCCCGATCGTGCGCACGCCGCGCAACCACGCGAGGTGTACGTCGGATGCGTCCTCCACCAGGTGGGCGGGGGTGCCCATGGCGGTCGCGACCTCGACGAGGCGCACGGAGTTCGAGGAGTTCGCCGACCCGACGACCAGCACCAGGTCACTGTCCGCCGCAACCTCCCGGACGGCCTGCTGGCGGTTGCTCGTGGCATAGCAGATGTCGTCGCGGCGGGGCGCCTGCAATGCGGGGAACCGGGCGCGCAGCTCGGCGGCGATCACGTCGGCCTCCTCGACCGAGAGCGTGGTCTGCATGACGTACGAAACCTGTGTCGGGTCAGGGACTTTCACGGTGCGAGCGTCATCGACGGTCTCCACGACGACCACGTTGTCCGGTGCCTCGCCGCGGGTGCCGACCACCTCCTCGTGGGCGGTGTGGCCGATGAGGAAGACGGTCCGTCCGGCAGTCGTGAAGCGGCGGACCTCCTGATGGACCTTGGCGACCAGCGGGCAGGTGGCGTCGATGACATTCAGCCGACGCTCCTCGGCCTGAAGGCGGACCGACGGTGCGACGCCGTGCGCGGCCAGGACGGCGGTGGCACCTTCGGGCACCTCGTCCAACTCCTGCACGAAGACGGCGCCGCGCTGCTCGAGCTCGGCGACGACATGACTGTTGTGCACGATCTGCCGCCGCACGTAGACCGACGGGCCGTGCTGCTCGAGCGCCCGCTCGACGATCTCGATGGCCCGCTCCACGCCGGCGCAGAACGACTGCGGCTCGGCACGCAAGATCGTGCGGGGAGCGCAGGCGTCGAGCCAGCCCTGCAGCACCGGGGCGGCCCGACGCAGCGAACGCAGGGCGGTGATCCCCGCCGGAGCGTGCCGGGATGGACCAGGGGATCGTCGGACGTGTCGACAACAGCGCGTACCACCGCCAGCTGATGGGGGTCGAGTTGCCTTGCCAGATAGGCGGATTCGGTGTCAACCGCTATGCCGCCGCGGGCAGCCAGGGTCTGCCGCTCGGCTCCGGTCACTACGTGATCGGCGCTCTCGACGGTGCCTACGTGCACGGTCAGTCCAGCGCGGCGCAGCTCACCGGCCAGCACGGGAGCCGACGGCAGGGCGACCTCGACATCGTCGGTCCGCAGCCGGTCGGCGACCACGAGGTCTCCGGGGCGGATGTCCGGGCCGAGTGCTCCGGCAACTCCGGCAATCACAGTCGGCACGTCGGTCCGGCGCGGGCGGCCTTCCGGCCCGCGGCCGGAAACGTATGGCGCGTCACGCATTCCGTGCTCGAGCGTGAGGCGTTCGATGCGCAGTGGTGTCAGGAGTTGAGCGCTCATGACGTCGCTTTCGCTGTGAGCGACAGACTTGGTCTGTTGCCCTGCTCGCCGCCGCGCAGTGCTTGCGTTGCGCGGCCGAGTGCCCAAACCGGGAAGATCAGCCGGTAGAGGTGGTAGGCGATGTAGAAGTCTCCGGGGAACCCCGTGCCGGTGAAGCGGTCCTCGGCCCAACTACCTTCTGGCAGCTGGGTTTCGGCGAGATGGTCCATCCCACGCTGCAGGCTCGTCCCCAGTTCTCCGGCGGCGACGAGCGCCATCAGCGCCCACGCGGTCTGTGACGGAGTCGAGTCGCCGCGGCCGATCCAGGCCGGGTCGTCATACGAGCGCAGGTCCTCGCCCCAGCCGCCGTCGGTGTTCTGGTGATCCTCCAGCCAGTGGACCGCGGCTCGGATCGAGCCGGCGCCCGGGTCGACCCCGGCAGCGATGAGGGCGGGCACGACGACGCCGGTGCCGTAAACGTGGTTGGCCCCCCAACGGCCGAACCAGGAGCCGTCCGACTCTTGGTGGTCCAGTAGCCACTGGACTCCGCGCTTACAACGTGCGCCACGCGAACGCCCAACGGCAGCAAGCATTTCCACCACGTGTGCGGTGACGTCGGCCGACGGTGGATCCGTCACGGCGCCGAAGTCGCAGAAGGGGAGCTTGGCCGGCCAGTTGCTGGTGTTGTCGGCGTCGAAGGCGCCCCATCCGCCGTCCTTGGACTGCATGCCGGCGGTCCACGCGGTTCCACGGGAAACGGCCTGCTCCTGGACGGGGCCCCGAGTGGTGATGACCCGGGCGAGCCCCATCACGATGATCGCGCTGTCGTCGGTGTCGGGGTAGTTGCCATTGGCGTATTCGAACGCCCACCCGCCGGGCGGCACCTTCGGGCGCTGCTCGACCCAGTCGCCGGGCGCGGTGATCTGTTCGTCGATGAGCCAGTCCGCGGCGCGCCGAAGCGCCGGATCCCGTGGATCCACACCGGCATCCAGCAGTGCGTTGAGCGCCAGTCCGGTGTCCCACACCGGCGACTGGCAGGCCTCAAGTCGGCGAACCGGACCGTCCGGTGTGTCCTCGGTGATGACGAAACCCTCCAGGCCGTCGATAGCGGCCTTGAGGACGGGGTGGTCGAGTGGATAGCCCAGCGCGTGCAGCGCGAGGATCGAGTAGACCCATGGCGGTTGTATGCCGCCCCACCCACCGTCCGCCTCCTGGCGGGCGATGATCCACTCGGCCGCTCGACGCAGCGCGTTGCGGCGTACCGGCCCGATCGCGTGACGGTGGTAGATGTGCAGTCCCTTGTCGAGCCTGTTGAAGAATGCTTCTGCGGGTTGAGTAGCGGTGAGGAACGAGCCGCGTATCGAAACCCCGGCACCACTTCGCTGGTCTCGATACACCTGGTCTCGATACACCTGGTCTCGATACACCTCCTCCGCTGCGCTCCCCCGGCACTCGACCCGCAGCTCCGCTTCGCTCCCCCGGCACTCGACCCGCAATTGCGCCAAGTCCCACTTCATCCGGCGCTTGGGACGCAGCGTGCACACGACGGTGAGAGGGACGATCGTCTGCCGGGCCCAGCAGCCCCAGGAGTAGATGTTCAGCGGCAGCCTCTTGCCGAGGTACATCAGCTCCGGCGGCATGGCGGGCAGATCTGTCCAGTCCCACCAGCCGAAGAGCGCACACCAGATCCGGGTGAAGACGCGGGTCTCCGCCAAACCGCCTGCGCTCACGATGAATTCGCGGGCAGACACCATATGCTCGGCGGCGGGCTTGTCGCCCGCCATACGCAGCGCGATCCAGGCTTCGACGGTGGTCGACAGGTCTCCTGGTCCACCTGCGAACGTCGCCCAGGTGCCGTCCGCGCGTTGCTGGCTGCGGATCCACCTGGCCGTCTGCTCCCGGGTCTCGGCGGTGTCGATGCCGAGGAAGACACGCAGCATCATGTCCTCGGCGTCCATCGTGACGTTGGTCTCCAACTCGCCCTTCCACGCCCCGCTGGGCAGCTGAAGGTCGAGCAGCCGGCCGACGGCGCGGTCGAGTGTCTCGCGGGCTCGCTTCGCGGTGGAGTCCGTGGATGGGGGTGTCGCGACGTAGGTCATGTGTCACGTGTTCCTTCCGGCGACGAAATGCGCCACCTCGGTCAGTCCGGTGACGGCCGCCTCGTCGAGATCGGCCCCGTGTAGTGCTGAAACGGCGCGACCGATCGCCGCGTCCGCGCTGGAGCGGCACCAGTCCTTGGCGCCGAGCCGGTCGAGTTCGGTTGCGATGCGGACGAGTTCGGCATCCGTCGTCTCCCCGGTGGCGAACCACTGGCGGAGCTCGGCGGCGCCCGGCTGCTCCAGCGCCCAGCAGATCGGCAGTGAACGCTTCTTGGCCCGCAGGTCGGAGTGATTGGACTTGCCGGTGACGTCCGGGTCGCCCCAGATGCCGAGCAGATCGTCGACCACCTGGAATGCGAGACCAATGCCCCGCCCGTATGTCGCCAGGGCACTCCGCTGCTCGCGGCGGGCGCCGGTGAGGACCGCGGGTAGTTCCGTGCTGCAGGTGATGAGCGCACCGGTCTTGGCGGCCGCCATCGCGTGGCACTCGGTCAGCGAAACCTGCTCGCGTTGCTCGAAGTCCATGTCGAGCACCTGACCGCGGATCAGCTCCCGCGTCGTCGCGGCCAGCAGATGTCCGGCTTCGGCGGCGTGCGCGCTGGGGTCCGCCAGCACGGTCTCCACGGCGAGTGCGTGCATGGCGTCGCCGGCGAGGATCGCCGTCGCGTCGTCCCAGACCGACCAGACCGTCTCGCGGTGCCGACGGGTGCGGTCACGATCCATGATGTCGTCGTGGACCAGGGAGAAGTTGTGCACCAGCTCAACGGCTACCGCGCCGCTGACAGCATGGGCAGGGTCTGCGCCGACGGCCTGCGCACCGAGCAGCGCGAGCATCGGCCGCAGCTTCTTGCCGCCGTCTTCCCGGACCGGATTCCCTTGGGTGTCAACGAATCCGAGGTGGTAGGCAACCACTAAGTGCTCCAACCCAGCGAGCGTGTCGACCGCCTTGCGCAGCGCCGGCGTCACCAAAGCCCGCGTCAGATCCTGCGCCCGACCCAACTGGTCGGGAGACACGTAAGCGGGTCGAGTGCCGGAGGGGCTGCGGGTCGAGCGCCGGGCGAGTGCAGTATGCGGGTCGAGTAGAGACTGGGGGAGCGCGGCGGGGTCCCCTCGAAGTATCGGGGGAGCGAAGCGGAGGAGAACTTCGTGGGGTGCCGGAGCGGAGGAAGTCTCGTATCGAGACCATGTGTATCGAGACCCAGTGGACTCGAGGGCAAGCACCACCTCCGCGGCCGAATGCCCACTGAGCACAGCACCTTCCATGGTGGCCGGCCACCCGGTAGCGGTCCACGCACCGGCCAGCGCAATGTTGGGCACCGCCGTCCGAGCCGGTGGCCGCAACCGGGCACTGCCCGGCGCGGCGCGGAAGGTCGCTTCTGGCTCACGGGTGACGAAGAAGTCGAGGACCTCGGCATCCGCCATACGGGGCAGCAGTGCACGCAGGTGCGGCAGCGCCCACTCGCGCAGTTGTGCGTTGGTCAGCCCGATCAGGTCGTCCGCAGCGGAGACCGACACAGCGAGGTACTGCTGCGGACCGGGCACCCCGGCAGCAGCGGTCCGATCGAAGACCCACTGCAACGGACTGTCCACTGCCGCAACGAATTCGGTGTCCACGACGGGCCGGTCCAGGACGACGTGCACGTTGATGATCGGTGAGACACCGAGCCGTTCGGCCAGGTCGGTCGGCAGCCCGAGCGACGCAGGGTCAATCACCCGGGACAGGGCGGCCGGCGGCACCGCGAGCACCGCGGCGTCATACACCTGCTCGTCGAGGTCCGTCACGACGCGCACGCCGGTCCGCTCGCGCAGCACTGCACTGACCTTGCTGCGCAGCCGCACCGCGCTGCCGGCAGCGGCCAGGGCACGCTCCGCGGCGTCACCGTGCAACTGCTGCAACGGAACTCGCGCCCAGCCGAGGTCGGATGCACCCTTGTCGGCGAGCATCCCGAGCTGGAAGACGGTCGCGGCCAAGGCGAGCGAGCAGTGGTCCGCGTCGGCGTTCAGCGTGGCCTTGCCGATCAGCTCCCAGAGCACCTCGATCGATCGGTCGCTGGCACCTTTGGACCGCAGCCAACCGCCGAAGGTCTGCGCGTCGACGGCTGGGTCAGCGGGGTCGACCCGCCCGAGCGCGAGAGCGATCGGTCCAACGCGCAGGCGTTGTTGCAGCGGCATCCAGCTGTGCCGCAACAGCGAACCGCTGAGGTGCAGCGGGGCAGGTAGGTTGTTGCGGCGCAACACCGTTCGGCGGTCGGACGCCTCACTGGCGATCGGCACCTCGAGGCGATCCTGCAGGTAGGTCAGGTGCCGGACACCCAGGCGATCCAGCAGGCCGATGTATGACGTGCAGCACCGCAGGAAGGCGTGCTGCCCGCCGTCCACCCACATCTCGCCCCGGCGGAACGAGTGTGTCAGGCCACCGAGGCGGGCCCGTGACTCCAGCAGCGTGACTTCGAGTCCCGCATCGGCCAGCTCCAGTGCGGCAGTGATCCCGGCGAGGCCGCCACCGACCACACAGACCGAAGCGCGCTGAGGTTGCGTCATACGGGTAACACCGCCTTGGCCAGCGCGGTGAGCGCGACGCGTCCTTTTTCGCTCGGGGGCAACGACATTCGCCGTTCGTAGACCGCCGTCGGGTTGTCCCGGATCCGCAGCAACAGGTGGTGATAGATACCGGCCATGGCCGCGCAACAGGCCGCGCTGCGGTGGTCCAGTTGGGGCAGCAGCCGCAGGCCGAGGTCGTACCAGCGCTCGGCGCGCTCGGCCGCAAAGCTGATGTATGCCGCGAGCTTGGCGTCCGGGTCGTGCAGCGCGCCCGCGTCGTCCAGCTGCAGGTGCACTCCGAACTGCCTCAGCTCCTCGCTGGGCAGGTAGACGCGCCCGAGCAGCAGGTCCTCGCGGATGTCGCGCAGGATGTTGGTCTGCTGCAACGCGATCCCGAGCTGATCGGCGAAGAGCGAGGCACGTGGGTCGGTGCCGTTGCCGAAGATCGACAGGCACAGGCGGCCGATGGATCCGGCGACGCAGCGGCAGTAGACGCGCAGGTCATCGAAGGTCTCGTAGGTGGCGCCGCGCAGGTCCATCTCGACGCCGTCCAGCAGCTCCTCGAAGGCTTCCAGCGGCACCGGAAAGCGGCGGGAGGTCTCGGCGACCGCGACCAGCACTGGGTCGGTGGATGCGTCGAGATCGGAGAGTTGCTTGCGGACCAGGCCCAACGCGGTCCGCTTGGTCTCCAGCGGCGCGTCCTCGTCGCCGATGTCGTCGATCCGCCGGGCGAGGGCGTAGAGCGCGCACAAGCCCTGCCGCTTGGGTGTGGGCAGCAGCCGGATGCCGTAGTAGAAGTTCCGGGCTTCGGTGCGGGTGATCTGCTCGGCCGCTGCGAGCGCTGGATTCATCGCCATGTCATCGCCTCCCCGAAGTGATCAACAGCCGAATACCGTGACGCAGCACCGTGACTCGCCGAGGCCGGACATTCTCAGGGTCGGTCACGTCACCACCGGCTCCGTCCAACGCATCAGCCGTCGCCAGCCCTCCGGCGACATATCCGGCAACGGCGACGCGCCCCCAACCGTGCAGCTCGCCGACGAGTTTCGTTCCGGCAGAAAGCATTTCGCGACAGGTCGCCACCTGGGCGAGCACCACTGAGCGCAACCCTGCCGTTCCGCCCGGCTGCAGCATCGTGGTGTCGGTCAGGCCGGCGGCATATAGCTGGTCCTGCGGGAGATAGACGCGTCCGGCGCGATGGTCCTCCACGACGTCCTGGCAGTGCTCGAGGATCTGCAGCGCCGCGCACACGGTGTCGCTCCACGCGATGCGCTGCGCAGTGGACTGCCCGAAGACCGCCAGGACCAGCCGGCCGATCGGATGCGCTGACAGTGCGCAGTAGTCGAGCAGGGCCGCGAAATTCGGGTAGCGAGTGACGTGTTGGTCGAGGAGGTTCGCCTCGATGAGGTCGTCGAACGCGTCCAGCGGCAACCCGAATTCGCTTGCGTATGGCGCAAGGTCGACCAGCACCCGGTCCGACGGCCGCAGCCCGGCCTGGAACGTGCTCAGGTCCGCGCGAAATGCCTGCAGCGCGGCAACCCGATCCCCTTGTGCGGCATCACCGAGTTGGTCGATGTGGCGGGCGACGTCATACACGGCGAGCAGGGCGTGGCGATAGCGCGCGGGCAGGATGCGCAGCGCAACCGGGAAGTTCTCGGTTGCGGCGCTGGGTGTGACATCAGGAGCACTGACGCCCGAGGGAGTGGTTGCGCCAATCATTTGTACCCAGCTTGCGCCCAACCAATCCTCAAGCGCTGCACCGAAAAGTGTGGAGCTGGAGGCGCAGCTTTGTCACCAAGTGATAGACCTGATGCTGTGGGGTCAACGTTGAGCGTTGCTGACGTGCCCGGGAACCAGCGACCCGAGCTGCGCCTCCTGCAGGCACGCCTGGTGGAGCACTTTCCGCGGATCATGCTGGCCGTCGCGCAGGAGCTGGAGCTGCTCTGGCCCGCGTGCCTCGAGTTCGCCGCCGAACGCGGCACCGAGCTGGCCGACACCGCGGACCAGGTGGTGCCGAAGTTGCTTGCGACCATTGACGCGGCTGCGCTCGACCGGCCGGCGACCGCGCCGGATCTCGATCCGTTGCTCGTCGCGCTGTTCGACCAGCTCGGCCGCGGGCAGTTCCAGCAGGGCCGGGACCTGAATGGCATCCTCACGGCATACCAAGCGGGCGCCCGGGTGGCCTGGGCGCATATCTCGCAGGAGGCGATGCAGGTCGGCCTGGACGCGCGCCGACTGTCCCGGCTCGCCGAGACGCTCTTCATGCTCACCCACGACATCTCGGCGCGCACGACCGACGGCTACGTCCGCGAGCAGTCCGAGCGCGGCCTGGTGTCGCACCGTGCCCGCGGCGAGCTGTCGGGCCTGTTGATGTCGACGATGCCGGATCGCAACGGCATCCTGCTCGCGGCCGACCAGGCCGGATGGGTGGTGCCCGACCAACTGGTCTTCATCTTGTTGCGCGACCAGGACGATCCGCCGCTGGAGTCACGGCCGCGTCTGGACCCCGAGTGGCTGGTGGTGCACGTCGGGGACGTCGTCGGCTGGCTAGTCCCGTGGGTCGCCGGGATCGAGCCGCGCTTGCAACGAGCGCTCGGTGAGGTGCCGGCCGTCGTCGGGCCACCAGTGCCGGTGACGGAAGCGCGTCGCAGCATGCGCGTCACCCGCAGCGCGCGTCGGTTGCAGGACGCCGGGGCACTGCCGGCCCGGCTGATCTTCGTCCCGGAGCACATCGACACGCTGCTGGTGCATCGGAACCCGGAACTGTTGACAGCGTTGCGTTCTCGGGTGCTCGCGCCACTCGACCGGCTGCCGGACACGACCCGCGACAGGCTGGTCGACACACTGACCAGCTGGCTGCGGCACTTCGGGTCGCGTCGGGAGGTCGCCGAAGAGCTGCACATCCACCCGCAGACGGTGCGCTATCGCCTCGACCAGTTGCGTGAGGTGTTCGGCGACGCACTCGACGACCCGGATCAGCGCGCTCAGCTTTTCCTCGCGCTCGTCTGGGGCGCGCCGCCTGAGGTCTGATCGGTCAGCTGACGGTCTGGTCGGACTCCGTGTAGAGCTGCCGGCCAGATTCGAGCACGTGCGCGTTGAGCGCGTCGGCATACGCCCGCGCATCGAGCACATCGGCGTCGGTGACGACGGTGATGCCGAGCATGCCGTTCCAGCTGAGCGCACCGATCGTCAGCGGTATGCCGGGCGCGGGCGGCAGGATCGGATGCACCCGCTCGACCGGAGCGCCGGCCAATGTGAACTGCTGGTCCGGGCCGGGCATGTTGGACACGATCGCCTGGAAATACTTGGGGCCGTAGACAGTTCGGGCGAACCACCGTCGCCCGACGCGTGGCACGACCCGTAGTGCGGTGGCCATCACCCACCGCGATGCGAGCGCCCGGGTCGGCGTCCGGATGGCGCCCGTCTGCTCGAGCACCTCGTCCCGCAGCGCGTCGATTGAAGTGTCTCGTGCCGGGGTGTCCACGATGACCGCGCCGGTGAGGTTGCCGCCGTGGCCGGCACCGGGTGCCCGCAATGTCACCGGCACCGAGACCCGCAGCCGGTCGGCGCAGTCGTGCGCGAGCGCGGGGTCGACGGCCGCGAGCGCCGAACCCGTTGCTGCCAGCAGCAGTTCGGTCACCCGCATCCGGTGCACCCTGGCCGCCTCTCGTACGTCGTCCAGCGGCACTTCGAACGTCGCGAAGCCGCGCCGCGAACCTCCGGCCGGAAGTCGGGCTGCCGGCTTGCCGTCGGTCGCCAACTGCGCGAGCCCTTGTATGACGCCGGCACCCCGCCGCAGCGCAGACGGCCCGTCACGCGAAGGGATCGGCAGCTCGAAGGGCGGCTCCAGCAAGTTCAGCAGTTTGGCCACCGCACCGATGCCGTCGGCCATGCAGTGGTGCATGACGATGCAGAACGCCGCCTCGTCACCGACGCCCCGGATCAGCCAGGCGCGCCACAGGGGCCGGTCTCGTGGAAGCTCCTGCGCGGTGAGCTGCCCGACCAGGTCGTCCAGCTCGGCAAGTCCGGACCCGTCCGGCAGCGACAACTCGGTCAGGTGGTGCGACCAGTCGATCGGTCCGGCGGCGACCCAGCGCGGCTGCCCGGGAGCGACCAGTCGGTCGGTGAAATGCGGCAACACGTCGAGTTGCTCGGCGATGGTGTCGCGCAGCTTCCCAAAGCGAGGCGTCGGCGCCGCCAACAGGACCAGCCCACCGACATTCTGCGCGTGACTGGGCGTCTCGACATCGAGGAAGAACGCATCGGATGTCGGCAGCGCCACCCCGGATGCCGCCGGTCCCACCACTCGGTCGCCGCCACTGCTGCCACCACGACGACTGCAGCACCGGCGGCGTCGAGGACATAGTGGTTCGCGGTCGCGAGCACGACATACAAAGTCACCGCGACATGTATGGCGCTCGCCACCTGCAGCCACCGCCGGCGCGACATCCGGGCGAGCATGACGCTGACCCACAGTGCCCACGCCATGTGCAGGGACGGCATCGCCGCGAGTTGGTTGGCGCTGGCCACGAGCGGCGAACCCCACGACCCGACCGTGCCGCCGGCGGACACGGTGTCGATGAAGCCGGGCATCATCCGCGGCGGCATCAGCGGCCACACCGCGAAGCACGCGAACGCCAGCAGGTTGAGCACCACGAACGAATTGCGCGCCTGCCGGTAGAGCGCCGGCGTCCACACGTAGGTGATGGTCAGCAGCAGCACGGCCGAGACGATGTAGGTCGTGGCGTATTCGTAGTTGGCCGCGGTCATCAGCCCCGGATGCCCGGCGAGCCAGCCGTTCAGCGAGCTTTCGACGTCAAGATGCAGCCACTGCTCCAGCTGTATGACGCGCACCCCGTGCGACCGAGCCGCGGTGGTGCGCGACGGACCGTTCAGCGCGGCGACCAGCAGGTAGACCGCGAAGAGCGCGAGGCCACCGACCAGCTCACTCCACAGGCGCGGCCGCCCCTCCCGTGCCACCGCCGGCCAGCGCACGCGTGGCAGGCGCAACTCGAGGTGCGGGTGGGGATGGGTGGCGCTCATCGCACACCCCCGTGGGGAGGCGGGCCTATGCGAAAGAGATGGTGAAGTCCGGCATACGACGCAGCCGGCTCCAGCCCCAACCGATGCAGATGCCGACGGTCAGCAGGGTCAGCGCAGTGCTGAAGACGCCGCGCGACAGCAGCGCGTCGCGGGCGCCGAACTGCAGGAAGCCCATGCTCATGCCGACGTCGATCAACCGCGACAAGCCCCACAGGATGCAGACCTGGGTGAACATCCGGTGCGCACGCTTGTCGTGCATCAGCATCTGCGGCAGCGCGATGAAGTCGCGGGCGAGGTGCTTGGTGATCGGCCGGCCGATGGCGGCGCTGCCCAGGAAGATCAGCGCCATCAGCAACGACCCGGCGATCGGTTGCAGCACGTAGATGTAGACGCTGGACAGTGCCAGCGACAGCGAAGTGCGTCCGACCAGCATCAGCACCGCGATGAGCAGCGTGCGCGGCACGGAGGACTGGGTCCGCAGCCGCACGGCGACGATCAGCCCGGACCACGCCAGCACCGAGATCAGACCCCAGAGTTGGCCGACGGTGGCCAGTGCGGCATACAAGAGCAGCGCGGGTATGACGACGGCTTCGAGCAACATGCGCCCCGCCCGTAACGCTGAGGTGCGCACGAACTCCCGGTCGATGATGAGAGCACAAGCGCCTTGCTGTGCCACCGGTCGCGAAGGCATGGATCACACTATGACACCGCCACCTGAGAAGAGGCCGTGCTTTCGGTACGGGTCAGCGGAGAGTGCGCGAGGCCACTGATCCCGATGCCGATGAGTACGGCGGTGACCGACACCGCGGCGAGCGCACCGGGGGTGTGCGGTGCGGTCACGTGGAAGCCGAAGATGCCCGCCAGGTAACTGATCACCGGGTTGGTGATGCTCATCGCGGCAACCGCCCACGGCAGCGAACCGTTGGCGAACGCGGCCTGCTCGATCAGCAGCCCGGACGCGGTGGCCACCGCGAGGCTGTAGCCCGGCCAGTCCAGCGCGGTGTGCAGGATGCCCGGCCCGAAAAGGTCCTCCGTGGTCAGCTTGGTCAGCACCGCGTTGCCGGCGAAACACACCCCGGCCGCGATGGCGAGCAGCAGACTGGTCGCGCGCGGGTCGCGCTGTCCGCGGGCGACGGCGACCAACGTCACAACGGACGCCGCCATCGCCAGGAGCACCCAGACGACCTGCGTGCGGTCGGGCGTGCCGTGCAACGGCGCCGCGCCGCTGACCGACAGCAGCACGATCAGGCCGGCGCAGATGCACAGCACGAACACCCAGTCCTTGGCGGATGGCCGCAGTCGCGCATGGTGCCCGAGGAGTGACGAAGGAGCGTCTCGAGGTCCCGTCTTATGGTGGCCGAGGAGCGACGAAGGAGCGTCTCGAGGTCCCGTCCCTCGAGGTCCCGCTAGTCCGACCCCCGTCAGCAAGAGCGCGAACAGCACCTGGCTGACCATCACCGGCTGGACGAGGGCAACGCTGCCGAGGTGCAACGCCGCGGCCTGGATCAGGAACCCGACGTTGTTGATGACGAAGCCGGTCAGCCACAGCTTGCGGCGAACCAGCGCCCGCAGGAACGCGGAGAACCCGTGCACGGTGCCGAGCGAGTGGGTGCGCGTGGCCTGTGCCGCGGCGCGTTGCTCGAGCATCGCCGACAGCGCGAACGTGAACGCGGCCACGCAGGCGAGCAGCAGCACCAGCCAGAGCATCTAGCGTTCGCCTCCCAACCGCGTCTTTTCACCCCAACGCTGCGCGAGCCTGGTGTATGCCGCCGGCCACACCGCCCGCACAAGCGGTGCGACTCGGAGGGCCGGGTCGCTCCAGCGCTCCGGGGAGCCCGCCGCGATCAACGAAACAACCTGCCGGGCAACGGTTTCCACACCCTTGGGGCGCGGGGAGTTGCGCGCGTAGGGGACGCCGCGGTGGGCGAAGAAATCGGTGTCGACGACCGCCGGAACGAAGGTGCTGACCTCGACGCCGCTGCCGGCCGCCTCCAGTCGCAGGGAGCCGGCGAACGCGTCGAGGCCGGCCTTCGTTGCGGCATACACGGCCTCACCGGCGACCCCGGTGCGCCCGGCGATGCTGGTGACGAAACAAAGGTGACCGCGGCCGCGATCGAGCAGTTGCGGCAGAACCGCACGCGAGAGCGCGATCGGCGCGGTCAGGTTGGTGGCGACGAGTTCGGGGATGCGCTCGGGCGGCATGGTGTCGAAGCCGCCCTGCCAGCCGATGCCCGCGTTGTGCACGACCAGGTCGAGGCGGCCGTGAACCGCGGTCGCTTCGTCGATCAGCCGTTGGTGCTGGGTCGGGTCGGCCAGGTCGGCGAGCACGTGCGCCGAGTGAAGTGCGTCCGCGGTCGACCGGGTGCGCTCCGGGTCGCGGCCATGGACGACGACCCGCACGCCGTGATCGGTGAGCTCGCGGGCGATTGCGGCACCGAGGCCGCTGCTGCTGCCGGTGACGAGGGCGATGCTGCCGTGCAGTCTCATTGGACCCAACTCCTCGTGTCCACAACCTCAACCATATTGCTTCCCTATGACGGGTTGGGCGCGGCTCCGGCGTGCATAACCGGCGACGGTCGCCGGTTGGGCACCGATTCTCGCCATTCCGCGTAAATAACCGGCGACGGTCGCCGGGTGGTCACCGGATATCGCCATACTGCGTATTTAACCGGCAACGGTCGCTGGTGCGGAGGCCGTAAGCGCGGAAACCCGTCCCCAACCGGCGACGGTCGCCAGTTGGGGACGGGTCTGCGCCATCCGCGCCGAGTCAGCCCACTTCGAGCGCGATCTCCTCGGTGTCGCGCAGCTGCTCGACCGGCGCGCTTGCATCACGCTGCACGGTGTCCTTCGACGGACGCCGCATCACCAGCATCACCAGCGCGAACGCGACGAAGAGCATCAGCGCACCCACCTGGAAACCGCGATCCGCGCCAGTCACGAAGGTGTGTATGGCGTGGGCGCTCGCACCCGGCGAGACGGCCGGGTCCTTGCCGGCGGTCGAGAAGACCGTCACCAGCACGGCGAGCCCGAGAGCACCACCCAGCTGTTGGGTCACGTTGACCAGCCCGGAGGCCACCGAGATGTCCGAGGGCTGCACCCGAGAGATGCCGGCCGTCGTGAGCGGCACGAACGCGATGCCGTTGCCGAGTGCGAAGACCACGAACGCCGGCAGCATCTGCAGGTAGCTCGTGTGTGCGGTCAGCGTCGTCAGCATCAGCATGCCGACGGTCGACAGCAAGGTGCCGACGGCCGCGATCGTCCGGGTGGAGTAGTAGTTCGAGATCACCCGAGCGACCATCTGCGAGCTGATGAAGATCGTCACCGGGAAGGGCAGGAACGCGATCCCCGACTGCCACGGCGTCCAGCCGAGCACGATCTGCATGTACTGGCTCATGAAGAAGAACGAGCCGAGCGATCCGGCCACCAGCATCAACCGGGCGATGTATGCCGTGGCCCTGTCGCGGTCAGCGAAGAGCCGCAATGGCATCACCGGTGATTTCGCACGCAGCTGGACGCCCACGAAGGCCGCCATCAGCACGATGCCAGCACCGAATGCCGTCAGAGTCCCGGACTCAGTCCAACCGTCCGATGCTGCACGGATGAATCCGTAGACGACAGAAGACATTCCGACGGTGACCAGCAGTGCGCCGGCCACGTCGACCGAGCCGCGCACACCCTTGTCACGGGACAGGGAGCGGTAGCCGGCAGCGAGCACAGCGATGCCGATCGGGACGTTGACGAAGAAGACCCAGCGCCACGAGGCGACCGAGGTCAGGATGCCGCCGGCCAGCAGGCCGGTGGCTGCACCCGACGCTGACACGACGGTGTACCAGCCGATGGCGCGGGTCTGTTCCTTGCCCGGCTTGTAGAGGGACATCAGGATCGCGAGGGCGGACGGGGCGGCGAACGCGGCACCGACACCCTGCAAGGCGCGGGAGGCGAGCAGCAGGCCCTCACCCTGGGAGACGCCGCCGGCGAACGAGGCGGCGACGAAGACCGCCATACCGGCCAGGAAGGTGGTGCGGCGGCCGAGGATGTCCCCGGCGCGGGCGCCCAGCAGCAGCAGGCCACCGAAGGCCAGCGTGTAGGCGTTCACGATCCACGAGAGGGACGTGGAGCTCATGTGCAGTTCGGTGCCGATGTCCGGCAGGGCGATGTTCACGATCGCGGCGTCCAGCACGAGCATCAGTTGGGTCACCAGGACGGCTGCGAGCACCAGGCGCGAGCCGCTGCCGGACGACCCAGCGGGGCGCTGGGCCGATTGGTTGTTGGTAGTCGGCCCCGTAGCGGGGCGAGACTTGGTAGTAATGGTCACGAGTTGTGTCCTTCGCGAGAGCGAGGCGTACCATGAAATAAGAAGCGGAGATGATCTCCGCTTAGAACTATACGGAGGCATCCTCCGGTTTTGCAACCGGGTTTTGCCATGAGGTGTGAGAACGATGGCCACAAGCGGCTCGGCGACAGTGTCGAAGCGTTCGGTGAAGGCAGTGCCCAGCGACGCGGAAACCGTTGCGAAGACGCCAGATTCGGCGTCCCTCGGCGGTTGCAGCAAGCCCCTGCGCGCTGACGCGGCACGCAACCGGCAAAAACTTGTCGAGGTCGCGACCAAGGCGTTCACCGACGACGTCGACACCCCGCTGGACGAGATCGCCAAGCGCGCCGGCGTCGGCATCGGCACCCTCTACCGGCACTTCCCGACCCGCTGCGACCTCGTGCTCGCTGTGTATGGCGACCAGGTCGCCGGCCTGGAGCAGCGCTCCTACGACCTGCCCAAGGAGCTCCCGCCGGGCGAGGCGCTGCACGAGTGGATGCGCGGTTTCGTCGAGTATTACGCGGTCAAGATGGGCCTGATCAACCTGCTCCGTTCGATGATGCAGGGAAACTCCGACACGTTCGAGTCCGCGCGGCGCGTCATGCGCGAGTCCGCCGGGCGCGTGCTGCAGCCGGCGATCGACGCCGGCGTCGTGCGCTCCGATGCCACCGTCCCGGACGTGATGCGCGCTCTCGGCGGTGTCTGCCTGGCCTCGGGAACTCCGGAGGGCCAGGAGACATCACTCGCCGTCGTCGACCTGATCTACGACGGCCTGCGTTTCGGCGCCCCGAACAACTCCTAGTTCACCCAGATTGACCGGCATACCTCCGCGTTGAGCGGCGCACCGAAAGCGGCCCAATCCGTATGCCGGTGAATGCAGGGGTATGCCGCTCAATCACGGGTGGGCTCGACCCGCGTGGCCCGCATGGCGTGCAGCATCGATTGGGCCTTGTCGACCGTCTCCTGCCACTCGGCGGCGGGGTCGGACAACTGGGTGATCGCGCCGCCGACGCCCAGCACGAAACGGTCGCCGGTCAGCTGAGCGGTCCGGATCGCGACGCTCAGCGTCGCCGTGCCGTCGATCCCGAGCAGCCCGATCGAGCCCGAATACACGCCACGCCGCTCGGGCTCGAGCCGACCGAGGAGCTCCACGGACCGCTCCTTGGGCGCGCCGGTCATCGAGCCGGGTGGGAATGCGACGCGGACCAGGTCCACGGCATCGGCGCCCGCGGGCAGGGCGCACTCGATCGTGCTCACCAGTTGTATGACGGTGGGGAAGCGCCGAACGCCATACAGCTCAGTGACTTTGGTGCTGCCAGGTATGGCGACCCGGTTGAAGTCGTTGCGCACGAGATCGACGATCATCAGGTTCTCGGCACGGTCCTTGCGCGATGCGGCCAGCTCCGCGGCGCTCGCGGCATCACGTTCCGCGTCGCCGGTCGCCGGGCGGGTGCCCTTGATCGGCGCGCAGACGGCGTGCCCGTCGACATCGACCCGCAGGAAGAGCTCGGGCGACCCCGAGACCACGGTCCGCGCCTCGTCGATGCGCAGGTATGCCGCGTGCGGCACCCGGCCTCCGGACCGCAGCGCGCGGAAGAGACGCAACGGATCGCCGCCGAAGGTGCCGCGAATCCGGTTGGTCAGGCACAGCTCGTAGGACTCGCCGCGCGCGATCGCGTCCTGACAATCGGCGATGAGTCGCAGGTAGTCGTCCCGGCCGACGCGGTGCTCGATCGCCGGCGCGGGCGCACCGGCACCGTCTTGTATGGCGCTGACGGACAACCCCTCGTGCTCCAGCGTCTCGACAACATCAGCCGCCCATTCGTCCAGCGCGCGCACCGACGCACGATCCGCCGGATCATCGAGTCCGACCACATAACAACGGTTTTCGCTGTCCACGACAACCGCGCGCGACACCAGGAGCCACCACGCGTCCGGCCAGTCGTCCGTGGTGCGGGGGTGCGGTTCCGCCAGCCCGAGCAGTTCTATCCCCAGCTCGTAGCCGAAATAGCCGGTATACCCGAGCGTCATACCGGGGTCGTCGCCGTGTCGCTGCAACTCCGGCCGGGCAGCGGCGAGGCGGCGTTGGACGGTGTCCAGGATGCCGGTCGGCAGCGCGGTGGCGGTGCCGGCCACCAGGACCTGGGCGCCTTCCGCGCAGTTGCCGACGAGGAGGTGTGACCAGCGCGGATCGGCCCAGCCGATGACGGTGCACGGCGAACCCCTTCTGTGGCAACGCCGTCCAGCACGACCGTCGGCTTCGTGCCACACAAGTCCAGCACCTGCTCGACCGACAGTGACCGCTCGATCCGCACCGACCGCTGCCGGGGCGGCACTGGCGGCCCGGCCAGGTCGTCGGCGGCGGCCGCGAGCCGCAGGAAGTTGCCGATCAGCGTGGCGCCGAAGCTGCTCTCGATCGACTCCGGGTGGAACTGCACGCCCCAGCGCGGCCGGCCGGCGACCCGTAGCGCCATCAGCGTGCCGTCGGCGGCATACGCAAGCGGCACGATCGGGTCGACGACCGATCGGACCGCGAGGCTGTGATATCGCACGGCGGTGAATTCCGTTGGTATGTCTTCAAATAGCGGATCGCCCCGATGCGTGATCTCCGAGGTTTCGCCGTGCATCGGGTGATCCGAGGGGCCGACCTCGCAGCCGTGCAGCAGCGCGAGCAGTTGGTGCCCGAGACAGACACCGAGCACCGGCAGCTCACTGTGCTCGAGCACCTCGCGCGACGATCCGACATCGGCCGGGACGCCGGGGTGCCCCGGGCCGGGAGAAATCACGACCGCGTCGAAGCGCGAGGTCCAGCCGAGCGGCAGTGGCGCGTCGTTGCGCACCACCTCGGTGGTCGCCCCGGGCACGTCACGCAGCAGTTGCAGCAGGTTGTGGGTGAAGCTGTCGTGATTGTCGATCAGCAGGATGCGCACGGAGGCTCTCCTCCGGGCAGCAGGTCGGCGATCGGCCGGCGGGCACCTTCCAGCGCGGTCTGCAGTGCCTCGCGAAGCTGCGGATTTGGTTGGTATGAGGTGTCATTCACCCGTTCCACAACCCGCACACCATGCAGCGCCGAGAGGATGAAGATCGCCGGCGCGGTCAGCAGATGGGAAGCAGTCACCGGGGCAACGCGGACCGGCCGTCCCGCTCGCTCCCGCAGGACGGCGAGGGTCACACTGTCCAGTCGCGGTGCGTGCGGGACGACGAGCTCGCCCTGCCGCGCGAGGATCAGCGTCGCGAAGACCGTCTCGCTCAGCGATCCGCCGGCAGTGGCCAGGACCTGGTCGTCATACCCCGCCTCCGTTGCCTGCCGATGTGCGTATATCTGCGAGAGGAAGTCGAATCCCTTGATATCAGGGCGTTTTCGCGCATCACGGGTCGGTAGCAGCAGGAGTGTGGTCGACTGCCGGAGTTGTTCCACGGGAAACGGCCGCACGAGTAGCCGCAGTCCGTCAGTGGTCCAGACGAACGCCGGGAACCATGACCCCTCGACCGGCAGGTGAGCCAGTGCGTGGTCGTATGCCGAGCCAGACTCCTCCTCGCCGATCTCGAAGACCTCGCGGACGTGGGCTGTGAAGCGCTCGCGATGCCGATCGACCGCGACACCGGCGCCGTCATACAAGTGCCAGGAGTCGAGCACGATCGTCCCGGCGCGGGCGAGATCCACCACCGCCGTGTCGGTCAGGAGCCGGCACCTCGGCTGCGGCGCTGCGGAAGTCATGCCTGATGAGTAGCACACCCAAGGTGGTCTAGTAGCGACACCCAAGGTGGTCGAGTGCCGGAGGAGCGCAGCGGGGGAGGTGTATCGAGACCGGGTGCGGGACCTCGAGACGGTCGCTCGTGCCTCACGACCTCCTCGGCCATCTTCCTTTGGTGGTCCACGCGGGTCGAGTGCCAGAGGAGCGCAGCGGGGGAGGTGTATCGAGACCCGACAGCGTGTGATGACCGTTGTGTGCGTCGTTCTTCGGCATACTCACGCGAGACGGGTGATGCCAGCTAGTATCAATCCGATATATCAAATCGATACATGCAGGTTAGTCATCCGGATGCACGAAAGGCGAGGACTCGTGAGGACGAACGGCACGCGCGCGCGGCTAGCTGCGGTGGTGGTCATCGGTGCGATGGCACTGGCCGGCTGCAGCAGCACCGGCGGCAAGAAGGCGACCGAGCAGCAGAACGGCCCGGGCGGGCACGCCAACACGCCACGTTTCACCGCCGCGCTGATCACCCATTCCGCACCGGGCGACACCTTCTGGGACATGGTCCGCAAGGGTGCCCAGGCAGCTGCGGACAAGGACAACATCAACCTGCAGTACTACTCCGATCCGGACGCCACCAAGCAGGCCAGCCTGGTGCAGGCGGCAGTCGACAAGAAGGTCGGCGGCATCGCCGTCACGCTCGCCAAGCCGGACGCGCTCAAGGGCGCGGTCAAAAATGCCGAAGCTGCCGGCATACCCGTCGACGGCCTCAACTCCGGCACCGACCAGATGGGTCCGATGGGCCTGATCGGCTTCTTCGGCCAGGACGAGAAGGTCGCCGGCGAGGCGGCCGGCACGCGGCTGAAGCAGGACGGGGCCAAGCACCCGATCTGCATCATCCACGAGCAGGGCAACGTCGGGCTGAACGACCGGTGCAACGGCGTCAAGGAGATGGTGCCGAGCACCCAGATCGTCTACGTCAACGGCGCCGACCTGCCGTCGGTCCAATCGACGATCACCGCAAAACTGCAGCAGGACAAGCAGATTGACTGGGTCATGGCGCTGCAAGGTGATGTCGCGCTGAACGCCGTGAAGGCGGTGTCCAGCACCGGCTCGAAGGCGAAGGTCGGCACCTTCGACACCAACGCCGGCATCGTCAAGGCGATCCAGTCCGGCACCGTGCAGTTCGCGGTGGACCAGCAGCCGTGGCTGCAGGGCTATCTCGCGATCGACGCGCTCTGGCTCTACCGGAACAACGGTGACACCGTCGGCGGCGGCAAGCCGACCCTGACCGGTCCGGCGTTCGTCGACAAGAGCAACGTCGACAAGATCGCCACCTACGCCAGCAAGGGCACCCGCTGATGTCCAGCCTCGCCACCACCGACACACGCACCGCGCCGAAGTCGCCGATCGCGGCGCTGCTCGGCAAGCCTGAGGTCGGTGCGCTGATCGGCGCGGTCGCGATCTGCGTGCTCTTCCTGTCGGTCGCCCCGGCGTTCCGCGGCCTGGCCAACGTGGGCACCATCCTCTACCAGTCGTCTGCGATCGGCATCATGGCAGTTCCGGTGGCGTTGTTGATGATTGGCGGCGAGTTCGACTTGTCAGCAGGGGTCGCGGTGACCAGCTCGGCGCTCGCGGCGTCGATGCTGGCGTGGGAGTTCAACTTCAACGTCTGGGTGGGCGTCCTGCTCGCGCTGGTGGTCTCGCTCGCCGTCGGCTTCGCCAACGGGTGGTTGCTCTATCGCACGAGACTGCCGAGCTTCCTGGTCACGCTGGGCACCTACTTCGTGCTGCAGGGCGCGAACCTGGCCGTCCCGCGGTTGATCGACAACAACGTCACCTCGCCGAAGATCGACGACATGGCCGGATTCAACTCTGCCCATGCGGTTTTCGCCTCCAGTCACACTTTCTTCAAGAGCGGCTCGTTCGAGGGCATCACGATCAGCATCTCGGTGCTCTACTGGGTCCTGCTGACGGTGATCGCGGCGATCGTGCTGACCCGCGCCCGCGCCGGCAACTGGATCTTCGCGGCCGGCGGCGACGCCGAGGCGGCCCGGGCCAGCGGAGTCCCGGTGGTGCGCACCAAGATCGGCTTGTTCCTCTTCGTCGGCTTCTGCGCGTGGCTGCTGGGCATGCACACGCTGCTCAACTTCTCGACCGTGCAGTCCAACCAGGGCGTCGGCAACGAATTCATCTACATCATCGCCGCGGTCGTCGGCGGCTGCCTCCTCACGGGCGGCTTCGGCTCGGTCATCGGCGCCTCGATCGGAGCACTGATCTACGGCATGACCAACCTCGGCATCACGTATGCCGGCTGGAACGTCGACTGGCTGAAGACCTTCCTCGGGATCATGCTGGTCCTCGCGACGCTGATCAATATGTGGGTACGACGACAGGCGGAACGCCGATGAGCGCCGAGGAACCGGCGGGTCGAGTGCCGGAGGACGACACCAAAGCTGGTCGAGTAGCGGCGAGGAACGAGCCGCGTATCGAGACCACGGACCCTATCGAGACCACCGATACCGACGAGACGACTCCCGTCATACAACTGGAGGGTGTGGGCAAGACCTACGGCACGGTCCGCGCCCTGACCGGCATCGACCTGGAAGTACGTGCCGGTGAGGTCACCTGCGTGCTCGGCGACAACGGCGCGGGTAAGTCGACGCTGATCAAGATCATGGCCGGGCTGCACGAGCACACGACCGGCACCATGACGGTCAGCGGCAAGCCGCGGAAGTTCGGCAGCCCGCGCGAGGCTGTCGAGGCGGGCATCGCGACGGTCTACCAGGACCTCGCGCTCGCGCCGCTCATGTCCGTATGGCGAAACTTCTTCCTAGCCAACGAGATTCGCAAGGGGCCGCTGAAGCTGCTCGACGCCGACCGGATGAAGCAGATCACCCGGGAGGAGCTGGCGAAGATGGGCATCGACCTGCCGGACGTCGACCGACCGGTGGGTTCGCTCAGCGGCGGACAACGGCAGTGTGTGGCGATCGCCCGGGCCATCTACTTCGGCGCGAAGGTGCTGATCCTGGACGAGCCGACCGCTGCGCTCGGAGTGAAACAGTCCGGTGTGGTGCTCAAATACGTTGTGCGAGCGGCGAATTCGGGGCTCGGCGTCGTCTTCATCACGCACAACCCGCATCACGCGTTCCTGGTGGGCGACCACTTCGTCATCCTCAAGCTCGGCGAGATGGCGCTCGACGCCGCGCGCGGAGAGATCACCGTCGACCAGCTCACCGAGCAGATGGCCGGTGGCGACGAGCTGGCCGAGCTGGCGCACGAAATGCGTGACGGCAGCTGATCGCGCCGACGCGCACACCAAGCGCCGAGTGACGCACTTAACGCCGACTGACGCAGTTGCAAGTGCGTCACTCGCCGTCAGTTGCGTCAATGGGTGATCAGTCCATGCCCGAAGGACGAGGTGAGTCGTGACATTCGGCACGGGCGCACGCGTGGGCGCCGACTTACTGTGAGTGTCATCGCGGAGGACACCTCGGAAAGGTTTGGCGCAATGGCACCGATTCGGCTGCACCGGTCTCAATGGTGGCTGCTGATCCCGTTCGGGTGGGCGATGGTCGGGGTGATCAGTCACTGGCTGGTCTTCCCGATGGTGCTCGTGACGATGTTCATCGGCGGCGGCGGGTTGTCGCGCCGCAGCGGTCACGCGGCAAAGCTGGACCGGCGCCGGGAGCATCTCGAGCGTCGCCAGGAGCACCTCGAGGCCCGTCAGGAGCACTGGCAGCAGCGGTATGGCGCACCGGCTCCGCAAGCCGCGCCGCGCGTCGACCTGTCCAAGCCGGCCCCGATCGAGACCCTTGCGAGCCTGGCCGCTTCGTCCGCCATACCCGACGATGTGCGGGAGCGCGCCCAGCGCCTCGACCGTGAATGCGTCAGCACTCTCACCTACCTGCGGGAGCACGGCGCGCCGACGGCGCAGGTGTTCGAAGTCGAGCAGATCCAGACCGACTTCGGTCCGCAGGCGCTTCGGTCCTACCTCGCGCTCGCGCCGGGCACCGCCGACACGGCCGAGGTGCTCGACGGCAAGACCGGCCACCAGCTCATCGTCGAGCAGCTCGACCTGCTGCTGGACCAGGTTGCCGCGCACCTGCACCGCGCAGCGCGGATCGGCAGCGACGAACTGCTGGCCAACCACCGCTTCCTCACCGAGAAGTTCAAGACCGGAGGGGACTCGGAGCTCACCATCTGAGCAACGGGTGTATGGCGCGGCCCTTCGGGGGAGCCGCGCCATACCTGCGTGCGGGAGTCTCCCCAGTGTCGAGGCGCGTGCGGGTTCTGGCTCAGAGGCGTGCACAGGTCTCCCCAGTGTCGAGATGCGTACGGATTCTGGCCCGGCGACGTGCACAAGGCTCCCCAGGGTCGCCATACGTGCGCCTTCTGGCGGGCGTCACGGGCCAGGGGTGCCACACTCGCCTACCGAGAGGTCAACGGATGTCCTGAGCGCCGACGCTCGCAGCATCCGTTGACCTCTCGGTGAGCTCAGCGCAGCCGGACCGCCAGCTGCCCGTTGTCCAGCAGCTTGGTCTCGACGAGGTCGTCGTGGCTCTCGACGAACGCGCGGAATGACGAGAACCCGAGCGACTTCTCCTTGAACGTCGAATCCAGCCGCTGCATCTGGCTTTTCAGACTCGAGGAGTGCTGCCAGCCGTCATCGCTCTTCTCGGCGCCGACCTGGATCGCCCGGCGCAGCAACGTGGTCGACGGCGCTTCCTTGGGCTTCGCCGCCTTCTTCGCAGTCCGGCCCTTGGCAGCCTTCTTGGCGACCGGCGCGACAGCGGTCTCGGTCTCCGGCTCGTCCTCGTTCGGCGCAGGCACGTCGGCGACGCCGGGCAGGTCGCCATACGAGCTGAAGTCGTCGCACGCGGCGACCAGGGCGCGACTGGTCGAGCCGGTCACGCCGATGCCGATGACGTAACGGCCCATCCGCTTGCACCGCTGCGCGAGCGCGATGTAGTCCGAATCCCCGCCAACGACAACGACATGCGTGATGTCGGCGTGCTGGAAGAGATCGTCGACCGCGTCGATCGAGAGCCGTATGTCGGCACCGTTCTTGGTCCCGGACGTCGCGAAGAGCTGCACCAGGTCGACCGCCCGGTCGATCAACTGCCGCTTGTATGCCGCGTTCGCCGGCACCGACCAGTCGGCATACGCCCGGGTCAGCGCGACGGTCCCGAAGGAGGACGCGTAGTCGATGATCGCGCCCAGGTCGACCTCGGCCTCGATGAGCCGGCGGGATATCTCGTTGTCCGGCTCGGCGGGTGTGTGGTCGCGCGCGTCGTCCTTGCGCCATCGACCGGGACCGTGCACGGCGTCATACCGGGAGATCACCATGTTGTCGAAGTCGACGTACACCGCGACCCGCGCGTCATCACTCATGACTGCGCCGTCCTTCGTCCGTCGCAGTCATTCGGCTGAGTCGTTGGTCGCTCGCTGCGCTCACTCATGATCCGACCCTAGTCGGGCCGCCAGCGGAGTCAGCCCGGGACGGCCGCGACGGCTTCGATCTCAACCAGTTGGTCGGGATAACCCAGCACCGCGACACCGACGAGCGTGCTCGGGACGAGGTGCGCGCCGAAGTGTGCTGCGACCACATCCCACGCAGCGACCAACTCGGCGCGGTCCTGCGTTGCGACCAAGACCCTCGTGCTGATGACATCGGTCAGCCGCGCGCCAGCAGCCTCCAACGCAATCTCCATATTTGCCAGGCAGATTCGGGCCTGTCCGGCGACATCGTCGATGGCTCCGGTCGTGCCGTCCGAGTTCAGCGGGCACGCGCCCGCCAGGTGGATCACCCGGCTCTCGGCAGGTGAGGTCGCGGCATAGGCGTATGGCGCGGGCGCCAACCGGTCGGATCGCACGAGCTGCACCACGGACGTCATACCGGCGACAGTAGGTGGGAGGTCTGGTTGGCGCCAGCGAGATTCAGCAGCGTGAAAGTAATCGGATTCCCTCGCGTCGGTATGAGTTCGGCAAGCGCGCGGCAAAGCTTTGGCTGGGACGGGAAACAAACCCCCGCGGCGGGCTGGGCAGGACTTCAATCCGTTGGTGGCACCCACCCGATGCCCCATCTGCGAAGGAGCCCCCAATGTCACGCTCTTCACTCACCCTCAAGCTCGGCGTCGGAGCCACCGCTCTGGCCTTCACGTTCGTGCCGGCCCTGTCGGCGCAGGCCGCCGGCGGCGTCAACTACATCGCGCTGGGCGACTCCTACTCCTCGGGAGTCGGGGCGGGCAACTACATCAGCAGCAGCGGCAGTTGTGACCGCAGCCCCAACGCGTATTCGGCGCTGTGGGCGCAGCAGCACAGCCCTTCGTCATACAGCTCGGTTGCCTGCTCGGGCGCGAAAACAACTGACGTCATTGCGAATCAGCTCTCTGCGCTGTCCAGCAGCATCACCCTGGTCAGCATCACGATCGGCGGCAACGACGAGAATTTCGCCGGCATCATGCAGGACTGCAACCTCGACGGCACCAGCACCTGCGTCAGCGAGATCAATGCCGCCGAGGCGGACGCGAAAGCGAACCTGCCCGGCAAGCTGGCGAACGTCTACAACGGGATCAAGTCGAAGGCGCCCAACGCCCACGTCGTCGTCCTGGGCTACCCCGACTTCTACGACCTGAGCAAGGATTGCGTCGGCCTCAGTCAAACGTCACGCACCGCCATCGATGGTGGGATCAACCTGATCGACTCGATCATCGGCACCGCCGCCGCCAAGGCCGGGTTCACGTATGGCGACGTGCGCGGCTCGTTCGCCGGGCACGAGATCTGCGACTCGAACCGCTGGCTGCACTCGGTGAACTTCTGGGACATCACCGAGTCCTACCACCCGACCGCGGACGGTCAGGCGAGCGGCTACCTACCGGTCTTCGCGGCGAAGGCCTGAGCGCGGGGCACCCGCTGAGTCAGCGACTCCGACGGCGCAACCGCCATCCGGCGCCCGCGCTGCCGGCACCCGCGAAGAGCAACGCAGCCGCCAGGCCCGCGCCGATGGTGGCATTGTCCGCCGAGCCGGAGTTGCCGTCGGTGATGATGACGGGCCCGGTCGACGACGCGGTGCTGCTCACTGACGGCGCGCTGCTCGGCGACGTCGGCGGTGGCGTCGGAGGCACGTAGGTCTCGGGCGCGAGCGAGTTGCCGGCCGCGATGTTGCCGCAGCTGGAAGGTGCTGCGGCGCCGGCGAACCGGGCGCCGAGCCAGCCGACCGCGCTGGTCGCCCAGGTGGTAACGGCGCCGGTGTGGCCGGTGCCATCCACCTGCTGGTACTGGATCGCGTTGTTGGCCTTGCAGTACTGCCGGGCCAGTGACCGCACGTCGCCGGAGATCATCACGCCGTCCCCGGGTCCGATCCCCGGCTTGTTGCCGATCGTGCCTTCCTCGTCAGCGCCCGAGGCCTGCACGATCGACATCGGGATGTTCGGGGTCGCGAGGCTCCCGAGGTTGAGCTTGTTGGCCGCGGTGACGAACTCCTTGATCGAGTCGGGGTTCGCATACTCCGGCTTGACCAGCTGCTTCCAGGTCAGGCCCGGGTAGTGGCCGACCACGTCGCCGATGATCGCGGACTGCAACTCATTCATGACCTTCTTGCCGTATGGCGACAGGTATTTGTCGAAAGTGATGCCATAGGCCCGCGCGACACCGATGAGTGCCATCGGGGTGATCCCCGACCATTGCTGACTGCCGTCGACATACCGCAGGTTCCTCGCCGGCGCGACCAACAGACCGCCCTCGGAAGCGCCCACCAGGTTCTTGTTGACGTCCGGCGCGTAGCTCGGCGCCAGCACGGCCGACCAGTTGGCCCCGATGGCCCCGCCGGAGTAGCCGGCCAGCCCCACCTTGGTGCTCGTGTTGAGACCGGTGTCCTTGGAGTGTGTGGCGGCGCGGATCGAGTCCAGCGACACGGTCCCGTATTCCGGCCCGGCCGCGAAATCCGCTGTGGGGCCTTGCGAGTCGGGTTCGATGACGGTGTAGCCCTGGCTCAGGAAGATGCCGATCAGCTGCATCTCATACGAGCTCTTACCGGCAGCGACAAGGCGCGACGGGCCGTCCTCGGGGTTGAGCGAGTCGTATGCCGACTCGTACGAAATCGCCGCTCCCGCCTTCGGATTGGCCGGTTTGAAGATCGACGTCACAGCCGCGTTCGCGCCGCCCCGCGCGTCGGTCGAGCGGTAGAGCAGCTGGACGACGGAGCCGCTGCCCCCACCGATCGCATAGGAGACGGTCCGACTCTTCAGGATCGCGCCCGGTGCGTATGACGACAGCGGCGCGCTGCCGGAGTACGTGTAGAACGGATCGGTCGTCGCCGCCCGTGCAGGCGAACCGGCGCTGGCGAAGACCGTGCTCGCGGTGACCACCGCGAGTGATGTGCCGACAAGGATCCGTTTCACTGCCCTGGCTCCCAAACCTCGACGAAACGTATGACGACGCCCCCGGCGTCGAACCCTTGGAAACTAGCAGTGCTCGGGGTATGTCGCCGGCGTTCCGCAACAAGTCACCGCGAACGGTCGGGTCAGCGGCAGCCCGAGGCGGCGAAGATGCCGATTTCGATCAAGCGGAGCGGCTGGCCCTGCGGCACGCTGGGCGACATGGACACGACACGCACGGCGACCCACCCCCGCACGACTGCGGTCCTGGACAGGGACTGCTGGTTCTGCAACGACGAACAGCGCACCGACCCACCTCCGGGCGGTTGGCTCCTCGACGACGGCATCTGGCGCGCCGGTGCGGCGCCGGCTCGGATGGCCGCCGCCGGCACGGTGCTGCTGGAAGCCAAGCGTCATGTGCTCGATCACGCCGATTTCGACATCCGTGAGTCGATCACGTTCATTCCGGCCATGACCGAGATCCTCACCGCGATGCGCACTGCCCTCGGCTGCGATCGGGTCTACCAATGGTCGACCATGGCGTCATACGAGCACTTCCACGTCTGGTTGATCCCGTGGTGGCGGACGTCGGCGCACACGGGGCCGGCGCATCTCGTCGACGTGGTCTCGTCGCCGGCCACGGAGGCGGACGTGCGGGCCACCGCAGCACGAGTGGCCGCGGCGTTGCGGGTGCGGTCATGACCGCCGCGAACGCACCGCTCGCCGGGCGAATCGTGTTGGTGGCCGGTGCATCTCGCGGACTCGGGCGCGCGTGCGCTATCGAATTCGCAGCGGCAGGAGCGTATGTCGTGTGCACCGGGCGCAGCACCCGCGACGCTCCGACCCACCGGGAGCCGGCCGACCTCACGCTCGAGCGGACCGTCGAGGAGGTCGAGGCGAACGGTGGCCGCGGCGAATGGCACCGCTGTGACCACACCGACCCGGTCCAGGTCGAGGACCTCGTGCGCGACCTCGTCGAGCGGCACGGCCGGATCGACATACTCGTCAACAACGCCTGGGGCGGGCACGACCACCACGACCAGCCCGGTGGCGAAGAGGTATGGGACGAGCCGCTGGACCAGTTCCGCGCGATGCTGCTCGGCGGGGCCTACTCCGATTTCCTGACGTCGATGCTGACGCTGCGGCTCGCGATGGCCCCGGCCGGCCGCGGGCTGATCCTCACCTCGACCTGGCACACGCCCGAGCCGCCGGCCTGGCTGCCCTACGAGTCGAGCAAGGCCGCCAAGAACCGGCTGGTCTACGCGCTCGCGTATCACCTTCAGCCCAAAGGGATTCCGGCGATCGCGGTCGCTCCGGGCTGGATGCGCACCGAGCTGATGGAGGCCAAGGTGCCGGCCGAAGAACTCGCCGGCAACACCGAGTCGCCGCGGTATGCCGCCCGGGTCATGGTCGCGCTCGCAACCGACCCGGACGCGCAGCGGTTCAGCGGCCAGGTGGTCGACGTGGGCGAGCTGGCCGTGGCGTATGGCGTCACCGACCTGGACGGCACCCAGCCCCAACCCAACGCGGGACGCTTCGAGCCGAGTCGCCCGCTCCCGCCATACGAAGGCTGACCGCACCCCCTCACCGAGAGGACACCGAACGACCGACAGGACACCCGATTTGCGGGTTTTTGCCCGGTTTTTGACCGGAATCCGGTGTCCTGTCGGCATTCGGGTGTCCTGTCGGCAAATGGAGCGGGCCAGACTCGCCGACTGAACGACAAGTGGACGCCCGCGAAGAGGACGACCAAGACTGAGGGCCAGGTCCCCGAGCTTGCTCGGTGAACCTGGCCCTCAGTCTTGCGAGGAGTCAGAGCAGAGGGCTCAGCGGGCTTCGTCGCCGGCGATGAAGGCCTCGAGCTTGGCGCGGCCGAGGTTGTCCTCGCGCTGCTCGGGCGGGGACTTCATCAGGTAGGACGAGGCCGACAGGAGCGGGCCGCCGATGCCGCGGTCCTTGGCGATCTTAGCGGCGCGGATCGCGTCGATGATGATGCCGGCGGAGTTGGGGGAGTCCCAAACCTCGAGCTTGTACTCCAGGTTCAGCGGAACGTCACCGAAGGCGCGACCCTCGAGGCGGACGTAGGCCCACTTGCGGTCGTCGAGCCACTGCACGTAGTCCGACGGTCCGATGTGCACGTTGCGACCGTCCTTGATGCCGGCCAGCGGGCCGGACAGGTTCGAGGTCACGGCCTGGGTCTTGGAGACCTTCTTGGACTCCAGACGCTCACGCTCGAGCATGTTCTTGAAGTCCATGTTGCCGCCGACATTGAGCTGGTAGGTGCGGTCCAGCGTGACGCCGCGGTCCTCGAAGAGGCGGGCCATGACGCGGTGGGTGATGGTCGCGCCGACCTGGCTCTTGATGTCGTCACCGACGATCGGGACACCGGCGTCCTCGAACTTCTTGGCCCACTCCGGGTCGGAAGCGATGAAGACCGGCAGGGCGTTGACGAACGCGACGTTCGCGTCGATCGCGCACTGTGCGTAGAACTTGTCGGCCTGCTCCGACCCCACCGGCAGGTAGGAGACGAGCACGTCGGCCTTGGCGTCCTTGAGCGTCTGCACGACGTCGACCGGCTCGCTGTCGGACTCGGTGATGGTCATCGCGTAGTACTTGCCGATGCCATCGAGCGTGGTGCCACGCTGCACGGTCACACCGGTCGGCGGGACGTCGGCGATCTTGATGGTGTTGTTCTCGCTGGCGGTGATCGCCTCGGACAGGTCGAAGCCGACCTTCTTGGCGTCAACGTCGAACGCGGCAACGAACTGGACGTCATTGACGTGGTAGTCGCCGAACTTCACGTGCATCAGGCCCGGGACGGTCGTGCCAGCGGCCGCGTCCTTGTAGTACTCAACACCCTGCACGAGCGAGCTCGCGCAGTTGCCGACGCCGACGATGGCGACGCGAATGGATCCCATTTCTTACTCCTTGTTGGATTCTTCGCTGGGGTCGGAGGGTCGCTCCGAAAGATCCCCATCGACCGGCTGGTCGGCTGACGCCGCCGTGCCGGGGTTGGTGGTGCGGTATGCCGAGCGCTCTGTCTCGATGAGTTCGGACAGCCAGCGAACTTCACGTTCGGTGGACTCCAGCCCGTGACGGTGCAGCTCGGCGGTGTATTTGTCGGTGCGTTCGCGACGCTGGCGGGACTGCTCCCGCGAGTCGTCCAAGCGCTCCTCCAGCCGACTGCGGCGACCCTCCAGGATGCGCAACCGCACATCGCTGCTGGCTCGACCGAAGAAGGCAAAGTGGACGTCGAAGTTCTCGTCCTCCCATGACGCCGGCCCGGTCTGGCCCATGAGCGTCTGGAACTGCTCTTTGCCCTCCGCGGTCAGCTCGTAGGTGATCTTGCCGCGCTTGCCCGCGAGGCCGGGACCCTGTCGGTCGTGGCCGTCGTCGGACGTGCGCTCACTGATCCAGCCGCGCTCGACCAGGCCGCGAAGGCACGGGTAGAGCGAGCCGAACGACACGGCACGAAAGGCACCGAGCACGCCGGACAGCTGCTTGCGCAGCTCGTAACCGTGCAGGGGCTGATCGTGCAGCAGACCCAGGATCGCGAGTTCGAGAATGGCGCCACGCCGTGACATGAGCGACCTCCTTCGATCTCGTGCTGCCGTGGATGTGAGAGCGAGCATACCGCATCCGATGTATCGAACCGATACATCACCGAAATAGAGCGAGCCGCAGTCAAGTAATTCCCGGTTCACGGCCCCGACGGTTACCCTTCATCGGTGACAGATGAGCAGGATGGGGTCGGTCCCGCCGCCGACGGTGCACCGAGGTCCTCCGGAGCGGGACGCCGTGCCCGGCCTGCCGGCAACGGCACCGGCCGGCGACGCCGCCGTAAGAAGGAACACGGCCTGGCCTTCAAGGTCTTCTGGCGCACCGTGCTTGGCTTCGTCGCGCTCGGCGTGATCGGCATCGTCGCGCTGGTGATCATCTATCTGAAGACCCCGATCCCGCAGCCGCAGGCCGACGCCAGCAAGCAGGTGTCGATCGTCTACTACAGCGACGGAAAGACCGAGCTGGGTCGCTTCAGCACGGTCAACCGCGAAGACGTGACGCTGGACAAGGTCCCCAAGCAGGTCCGCTACGAATTCCTGGCGGCCGAGGATCGCAACTTCTACAAGAACTCCGGTGTCTCGATCACCGGCACCGTCCGCGCGGCGTGGAGCACGCTGTCCGGTGGGCAGGAGCAGGGTGGCTCGACGATCACCCAGCAATACGTCAAGAACTACTTCCTGACCCAGGACCGCTCGGTCAAGCGCAAGGTCAAAGAGATCATGATCGCGCTGAAGGTCGACCGGAAGATGTCCAAGGACGACATCCTGCAGGCCTACCTCAACAACATCTACTTCGGTCGCGGCGCTTACGGCATACAGGCTGCTTCGCAGGCCTACTTCGGTGTCGACGTCAACAAGATCGACGCCAGCCAGGGCGCGTTCCTCGCGTCGGTGATCAACGCCCCCGGACTCTACGACCCGCAGTATGGCGCCGCCGCCAAGGCCCGCGCCAACGCCCGGATGATCTACGTGCTGGACGGCATGGTCAAGGAAGGCTGGATGACTCCGGCCGAGCGTGCCAAGGCGCACATGCCGACCTTCAAGACGTACAACCCCAACGCCCAGCAGGTCTCCGGTCCGAACGGCTACATCGTCTCCGCGGTCCGCGCCGAACTGGAGAACAAGCTCAAGCTGAAGCCGGAGGACATCGACCGCGGCGGGCTGCGCATCACCACCACGATCGACAAGAACTCCCAGAAGGCGGCGGTCGCTGCCGTCAACAAGAACGTCCCCTCCCAGACCGCGCGCCTGGACGCGCTGCACACGGGCCTGGTCGCCGAGAAGCCGGACGGCGCGGTCGTCGCGATGTATGGCGGCACCGACGCCTCCAAGGAGATCAGCGCCGCGAATGACGCACAGCTGCAAGGCGGTTCGAGCTTCAAGGCGTTCGGCCTGGCCGCTGCGCTGCAGGACGGTATGACGCTGCAGACCCAGTTCAGCGGTGCGTCGCCACTGGTGCTGAACAAGAACAGTGCCAAGCCCACCAAGATCACCAATGACAATGGCGAGCAGTTCGGGATGCTCACCCTGCAGCGCGCGTTCGCGGTGTCGTCCAACACCGCCTTCGTCCGGCTCAATCAGGCACTCGGCACCGGCAAGACGCTGGGAGCCGCGCAGCAGCTCGGTATACCGCCGACCTCGCCCGGCATGAAGGACCCGGTCCCGACCGACATCCTCGGCAGCGCGGCCGTGCGGGTGATCGACATGGCCAACGCCTACAACACGATCAGCGCAGAGGGTAAGAAGGCCGACACCTACTTCATCAAGAAGGTCAGCAGCGTCGCCGGCGACTACAGCTACAACTCACACCCCAACAGCACACAGGCGATCTCCAAGGGCATCGCCGCCAACCTGATCAACGGCATGACCGGCCCGCTGAAGGACACCGACGGCACCGCACACAGCACCGCCGGCCTGTTCAACCGGCCGGCGGCCGGCAAGACCGGCACGTCCAGCCACTACGTCTCGGCCTGGTTCACCGGTTTCACCCCGAACCAGCTGACGGTCTCGGTCGGCATGTATGCCGGGACTGGCAAGAAGGCCGGCACGGTCGGTCTGGACAAGGCCACCCACAACTCGTCCTTCTACGGCGGCGACGTCCCGGCCACCATCTGGCGCGACTTCATGGAAGCCGCGCTCAAGGGCCAGCCGGTTGCCAAGCTGCCGAAGTCCAAGGACGTGAAGTCGACGACGTCATACTCACCGCCGCCGGTGACCTCGACGACCCAGCCGCCGACCACCAGCAGCACCACGACTCCGTCGTCCACGCCGAGTTCGACCAGCAGCAGCTCGTCCAGCAGCTCGTCGACCTCTTCTTCGACGCTGCCGCCGAGCCCGACGACAACGACGACGACCACCACCCAGCCGCCGAGCCCGACGACGCCGACCCGCCCGAGCACTCCGATCCCGCCGCCGCCCGCCACTCCGGGCGTTCAGCCGAAGGCGTCCGAGCCGCAACCGACGCCGTAGGGCTGACGACATACAGGTACGACCCGCGACGCAGGCTCGCGAGTTAGGCTCGCGCTCGTGCCTGTGCCCACTCGCCTGACCTCACCCAGCCGCGGCGAGGAGCCTGCGGCGCTCGCGACTCAGATCATCGGCGGCCCGACAGGTCGCTTCGCGGCGATCGGCCGCCGTGGCTGGACGTATGTCGCCGCGATGCTGTCGGCGCTCGCGTCGGTGTTCATCGCGCTCGGTGTGCTGCAGAAGAACCACTGCGTGCGCGACGGCTGGGGTTCGCCGGGCGCGCTGTGGCGGGCCTGCTACTCCGACCTGCCGGTCGGATCCGGCGGCGCGAAGGGCGGCACGCCCTGGAGCGTCGGCGGCGCCGGCCACGACCAGCCCGTCCTCACCGCGATCCTGGACTGGATCGTCAAGCAACTCACGCCGGGCGGCAACGCGCTGGCCACCCAGCAGATCTACTTCGCGATCGGCACGGTGATCATCGTGCTGCTGATCGCGCTCACCACTCTCGCTACCGCGTCGATGCTGCGCGACACCCCGTGGCTGGCGGCGCACGTCGCGCTCAGCCCGGTGCTGATCACCGCGGCGCTGGTGTCGTTCGACGTCTTCGGCGTCGCACTCGCCGCCGTCGGTATGGCGTTGTGGGCGCGTCGCCATCCGGTCGCTGCCGGCATCTGCCTGGGCGCGGCCGTGATGGCGCGGACCTACCCGCTGGTGCTGATCGGCGCGATCGTCCTGATCGCGCTGCGCGACGACGCTCGAGCGCCGCTGACACGTTTCCTCGGCGGTGCGGCTGGTGCGATCGTCGTCTGCTTCGGGCTGGCCTACGCGATGGGCGGCGACCCGCTGGAGACCTACCGCGCGTGGTGGAACCAGGACGCCGGGTACGGCTCTCCGGCATACCTGCTGACGATCGCGCACCACTCGCTCCCGGCGACGTCGGCGTCGATCATCGCGGTGCTCGGCTGGGTGGTGGCGTTCATGCTGGGCGTCTACCTGACCGGTCGTCCCGCCATACGCACGCAATTGGCGCCGCTCGCACTGACGATGCTGGTGATCGTGTTGCTCACCGGCAAGTCGATGTCGGTGCAGAGTTGCATGTGGGTGCTGCCGCTGATGGCACTGGTGGCGTTGCGCTGGCGCGAACACCTGCTGTGGGCCGGCGCCGAGATCGTCTACTTCGTGATGACCTGGTTGTACATCGCCGGCCCGAGCAACACCCCCAAGGCGATGCCGGGCGCGGCATACGCCTTCTTCCTACTGATCCGGTTGATCGCGTATGTCGGGATCGCCTGGGCCTCCTGGGAGTCGTCGCAGGACCTGCCGCGTGACCCGGCCGATCCCTACGTCCCGCCGACCACCGACGGCTGGGCGCACGTCCCAAGCGGATCGAGTAGGGCGAGGGACGAGCCCGTATCGAGATCGCCTGGCCGAGCGACCGATTAACGCCCGACGCCGGTTGACCGATAAACTCGCGCTCGGCCCATTGCCGCTTCCCCTGTCGGGGGTTGACGGCATACTCGCGGAGACACCGGAAGTGGTGCGACCGAGGGTGCGGGCCACGCTGCAACCCTCCTGTCACGGAGACACCGTGACCGCTTGAGACCGAAGGAGGTGGGTTAACGCATGCGTCAGTACGAATTGATGATCATCATCGACCCCGAGCTCGACGAGCGCACAGTCCAGCCCACGCTGGACAAGTTGCTCAAGGTCGTGACCACCGATGGCGGCAAGGTCGACAACACCGAAATCTGGGGTCGTCGCCGCCTTGCATACGACATCAAGAAGAAGTCCGAAGGCATCTACGCCGTTGTGACGATGACTGTCGAGTCGGCTACCGCCAAGGAGCTCGACCGCCAGCTGTCGCTCAACGAGCAGATCATGCGCACCAAGCTGCTGCGCGTGGACGCCTGAGGCTCGACACCTAGCAAGGGAGTTCCGACATGGCCGCAGGCGACACCGTCATCACAGTCATCGGCAACCTGACCCAGGACCCGGAGTTGCGGTTCACGCCGTCCGGGGCAGCCGTCGCCAACTTCACCGTTGCGTCGACGCCGCGATTCATGGATCGGCAGACCAATGAGTGGAAGGACGGCGAAACGCTGTTCATGCGCTGCTCGGTATGGCGGGAGGCGGCCGAGAACGTCGCCGAGTCGCTGACCCGCGGTGCACGCGTGATCGTGTCCGGTCGCTTGAAGTCCCGTTCGTGGGACGACAAGGAGACCGGTCAGAAGCGCACCACCATGGAGCTCGACGTCGACGAGGTCGGCCCGTCCCTGCGTTACGCAACCGCGAAGGTCAACAAGACCCAGCGCGGCGGCGGAGGCGGTGGCCAGGGTGGTTTCGGCGGCGGTGGCCAGCAAGGTGGCGGCTTCGGCGGCAACTCCGGCGGCCCGCAGGGCGCTCCCGGTGGCGGACAGCAGTCCGACCCCTGGGCGACCGGCGGCCAGCAGGGCGGGGCTCAACCGGCTCCGCAGCAGCCTGCCGGCGGCCAACAGGGTGGCGGCTGGAGCACCGGCCCGTCATACGACGAACCACCTTTCTAAAGCGGGTCGAGTAGGTGCGAGCCGCTAGGCGAGTGCCGTATCGAGACCGCCATACAACAAAGATCCACCCCATCCCGAGTTTCGACTCGGGCTCTCGATGAAGAAGGAGAGCACCACGATGGCTAAGCCCGTCATTCGTAAGGTCAAGAAGAAGGCCAACCCACTGAAGTTGGCGAAGGTCGAGACGATCGACTACAAGGACGTTGCGTTGCTGCGCAAGTTCATCAGCGACCGTGGCAAGATCCGCGCACGTCGGGTCACCGGCGTCACCGTGCAGGAGCAGCGGCTGATCGCCACTGCGGTCAAGAACGCCCGCGAGATGGCCCTGCTGCCCTACTCGTCGTCGGCGCGCTAAGACTCACCCCACGAAGTTCTCCGCTCGTTCCTCGCTCCGATACTTCGCGGGGACCCCGAGCCTGTGGGGAACGCTTGTCATAGAAGGAACAACGTTATGAAGATCATCCTGACCCATGAGGTCGCCACTCTCGGCGCTCCTGGTGACGTGGTCGAGGTCAAGGACGGCTACGCCCGTAACTACCTCCTGCCGCGCCACCTGGCCACGCCGTGGACCAAGGGCGGCCAGAAGCAGGTCGACGCGATCACCAAGGCGCGGGCCACCCGTGCGGTGCAGTCGCTGGAGCAGGCCAAGTCGCTGAAGGGCAACCTGGAGTCCTCGGTCGTGCAGGTTCCTGCGCGCGCCGGTGCGTCCGGTCGTCTCTTCGGTGCGGTCACCACCGCCGAGATCGCTGACGCGGTCAAGGCTTCTGGCGTCGGCTCGATCGACCGCCGTACCGTTCAGGTCGCGACGCCGATCCGCAACCTCGGCAACCACCAGGTCAGCGTCAAGCTGCACCCGGAGGTCGAGGCCACCGTGAAGCTGGACGTCGTCGCTGCCAAGTGACGTCTCGCTGACTCAGCACGACAGAGCCGGTCATCCCTTCGGGGTGGCCGGCTTTTCGTATGCGGTTGTGGGTGGCGCCGGTGGTCCGTCATACGGGAGTCCGGTGTGCATAGGTCTCCCCAGTGTCGAGTCGTGCTCGGTTATCCGGGCCGGGGCGTGCATAGGTCTCCCCAGTGTCGAGTCGTGAGCGGGTATGCCGGGCCGGGGCGTGCACAGCTCTCCCCAGTTCGAGTCGTGCGCGGTGCGGCGTACATAACCGGCGACGGTCGCCGGTTCGAAACCGGATCCTCGGGTCTGCGCGTACATAACCGGCAACGGTCGCCAGTTGTGGCGGCCGGATCTCCGGGACGGGCCCGCAGCCGCAGCCCGCAGCCGCAGCTGCACCCCGCAGCCCTAGCCGGAGAGCCAGCGCCCAGCTGAGGCGCCGGTCACCATCCACCGGCCGGACCGGGCACGCAGCCCGAGGCCGATCAGCCGGAAGATCATGAACCCGGTGAACGCCCACCACAGCATCAGCAGCGCATGACTCGGGCCGCCGGCGCGGAGGGCCGCGGCGTGCGCGTGCACCAGCCACAACAACGGCAGGTATGCCGCGAGCGCCGCCACCTGCAGCCAGGCGAGCGCAGGGCCGTCGCCGGCGCCGATCAGCACGCCGTCGAGCACGAAGACCAGACCGGCGAGCGGCTGCCCGAGGGCGACCACCAGCAGCGCGACCGAGAGCGCGTCCCGGACCGACCCGTCGCCGGTGAACAACAGCGGCAGCACGGTGTGGACGGCGGCGATGATGGCGCCGAGCGCGACGCCCATCCAGAAGCCCCACCAGAGCATCAGCCGGGTCGCGGCGCGCGTGCCGGCCAGATCGCGTGCCCCGAGGGTGCGGCCGGTGATCGCCTGGGCGGCGATGGCCAGCGCGTCGAGAGCGAAAGCCAGGAAGCCGAAGATCGTCATCGCGACCTGGTGGGCGGCCAGCGGCACGTCGCCGAGGTCGGCGGCCACCCAGGTGCTGGCCAGCATCGCGGCGCGCAGGGCGAGGGTCCGCACCAGCAGCGGAACGCCGAACCGGGCGACGGCCAGCACTCGCCCCGGGTGCGGTCGCAGGCTGGTGCCGAGACGTCTGGCCCGACGCAGCACGACCGCGAGAAGCCCTGCGGCCAAACCGGATTGGGCGATCACGGTGCCGAGTGCGGAGCCGGCGATGCCGAGGCCCGCGCCATACACGAACACGATGTTGAGCACCAGGTTCGCCGCGAAGCCGGTGGTGGCACCGATCAGCGGTGTGCGGGTGTCCTGGAAGCCGCGCAGCACGCCGGTCGCGGCGAGTACGGCGAGCATTCCGGGTATGCCGAACGCGCTGATCCGCAGGTAGGTGGTGGCTTCGTCGGCGACCGCGGGTGAGGCGCCGAAGACGTCACAGATCGGCGCCGCGAAGATCGCGACCACCACCGTCGTGACGGCGCCCAGCAGCAGCGACAACCAGATGCCGTCGACGCCGGCGCCGACGGCCGCCGCGTCCTGTCCCGCGCCGAGTCGGCGTGCGACCAGAGCGGTGGTGCCGTAGGCCAGGAAGACGTAGATGTTGGCAGCCGTCAGCAGCGCGGCACTGGCGACTCCGAGGCCGGCGAGCTGGTCGGTGCCGAGGTGGCCGATGATCGCCGAGTCGGCCAGCAGGAAGAGCGGTTCGGCGACGAGCGCGAGGAACGCGGGGACCGCCAGCGCGAGGATCTGCCGATGTGTCGAGACCGGCGCGGCACTCTGCTGCGACGGGGAACTGGCAGGCACGTCGTTCAGGGTACGGGGCGCCGCGCGCGATACAGGTCACGAGGCCGGAGTTGACGCGAAGGTGAATCACATCTCGGAATGTGAGACAGCCGCGTCTCACCCAGGAATGCAGCTCGTGTGACGGATGTGGCGTTGAGCCGGTTCCGCGCGAAACGGAGCGAACCGCGCAACGACGGGGAATATCACGGAATGATCACGGCCCGCGACCGGATGTGACCGGCACAGGTCCCGCTTCGCCGACTGAACGGTTGTCCACAGATATCTCGGAACGACTTTGGGGAGGCCTTCCGATGCGTCATAGTCAATGACCGTGCCACCGGCTTCGGGGAGTCGAGACGCACAACGTGGGTGGGGCGATTGGTCCCGGGGCAACGACGCCCGCACCCGCTTTGTCATTGCAGTCCATTTTGAAGGGTCCCTTGATTCATGGGTTCGTACTCCCCGCGTCACCTGAAGCGTGAGCCGAAAGTTCTGAACAAGGTCGGTCGCCGAGGCGTGGCAGTTGCTGCAGCCGGCGCCGTCGTCGTACCGCTGGTTGGTATGGAGACCGCCTCCGCGGCTCCCAGCACCGGCATGGTGCAGGCAAGCGCCGTGCAGGCCGCCGGTAATGCTCCGGCCATCGGTCACGTCGCCGCACGTGTCTACGTTGGTCCGACCGTCCGCTACGGCTCCCGTGGCACTGCGGTCAAGACCGTTCAGCGCAAGGTCGGCGGCCTCGCCGCCGACGGCATCTTCGGCCCGCGCACCAACACGAAGGTCAAGTCGTTCCAGCGCGCTCACCGCCTCGTCGCCGACGGCATCGTCGGCCCGATCACCTGGCGTGCCCTGGGCGGCTACACGGCGCCGAAGCCGGCTCGGAAGCCGGCTCCGACCTCGAGCAATTCCTCCTCCATCGTGTCGATCGCGATGAGCCTGCGTGGCACGCCATACCGCTATGGCGGCGCGTCGCGGTCCGGCTTCGACTGCTCGGGTTTCACCCAGTACGTATACCGCCAGGCCGGCAAGAGCATCCCGCGCACGGCATCGGCACAGGCGGCCCGTGCAACCCGCGTCTCCAGCCCGCGTCCGGGCGACCTGATGTTCTGGGGCTACCCGGCATACCACGCGGGCATCTACCTCGGTAACGGCAAGATGATCGCTGCGAGCCGTCCCGGCACCGTGGTCCACGTGCAGAGCGTTTGGGGCAGCCCCTACTACGGCCGCGCCTGAGCAAAGCGCCTCAGCGCACTCCGATAAGCCCCGTTGGCCCTCGTGGTCGGCGGGGCTCTTCGCTGCGCTACCTGGCAGCTGTATGACGCCCGAACGGGCCGCGCGGCAAGCCGGATGCGGTCGCCCACCCGCGGCTGTCGAACGTCTGGCAGGATGCGGGTCAGCCGTGGAGGCGGGGCGCACGACCAGGCGCAGCGGCGACCGCCCTGAGGTGGCCGAGCGGGGCGTATCGAGGTCACGATCCGGTAGTTGTCTCAAAGTGTGAGACTGCGGAGAAAAACTTTCGATTCGGCGTGTCGTTCGAAGCGATTTCGGCGTTTGCGTGTTACACGCATGTCATTCAACGGCCGTTTCGTTGAAATTGCAACACTAGACCACTTCAGCTCCGCCAGCCCCGCCAATTCACTTGAATCACACCAGTCACATTGATCACCTGGGCCCATCCGTGCCCAGGAATCGCGTCTTTCACAGACGTAGTGGCACCGGCATAGTCAGTGCTCGTGCAGCGCCTTCTTCGGGGAAGGAGTAAGGCGAAATCGGGGTATGCCACGGCACACGTGGCATCCCCTTGCGCGTTTCTGGACTGAACGAGCACCGAGAGGGTCACATGGCCACGATCACTACTCCGAGACATCGCAAACCACGGCCTGGGCTGTCTGCCAAGGTCGCCCCGGCGATCACCTCCCGCAAGGGGTTGGTGGTGACTGGAACGCTGCTGAGCGTCCCGGCCACCGCTGCCAGCCTCGTGCAGGCCGCTCCGTCGTATGCCGATCCCGGCAGCGGCACGAGCGGTGCGTCAGGGCAGCGCAGCAGCGCAGCGACGAGCGGCGTACGTGCCGCCTCGCCGACCACCGTGGTTACCGTGCGCTACGGATCAACAGGCAGCTACGTCAGAACTGTGCAGCAGCGGCTGGGCGGACTGACGGCCGACGGCATCTTCGGGACACGCACGCTGGCGAAGGTCAAAACCTTCCAAAGCGCGCATCGCCTCGTTGCTGACGGCATCGTCGGTCCGTTGACCTGGACGGCCCTCGGTGGCTTCCCGGGTTCAACGCCGACGCCGACGCCACCCACACCGAAACCCACACCGCCACCCACACCGCCACCGTCGTGCAAGGTCTCCGTGCTTCGGTATGGCGCCACCGGCTCGTACGTATCGAGCGCCCAGGGCAAGTTGGGGGGATCGCGGTCGACGGCGTCTTCGGCGCCGGCACGTTGTCCCGGGTGAAGTCGTTCCAGAGCAGCAAGGGCCTGGTCGCGGACGGCATCATCGGTCCGATGACTTGGAACGCGCTGGGCGGCTTCCCGTGCGGCACCGACCCGACGCCGACTCCGCCACCCCCGCCGTCGACCGGTGAGGGCCTGTCCGCAGTCGTTTCGATCGCCCAGAAGTATCTGGGTGTTCCGTATGTCTGGGGCGGCTCCACACCGTCACAGGGCTTCGACTGCTCGGGTCTCACGTCATACGTCTACAAGCAGGCCGGTCTCTACATCCCCCGGACGGCCAGCCAGCAGCAGGCGTACATGAAGACGACCACCGCCCCGCAACCGGGCGACCTGGTCTTCTTCGGCTCGCCGGCCTATCACGTGGGTATCTATGTCAGCCCGGGAATGATGATCGCGGCGCCCGTCCCCGGTGACGTGGTCAAGTTGCAGACCATCTGGATGACGCCGACGAACTACGGCACGTTGCGCTGATTCCAGATCCGCTCCACGCGGCCACGGTCACTCAACGAGTGACCGTGGCCGCTTCTGTATGTCGACCAAGGTGGCCGAGCGTCGCCCTGAGGAGCCCGTGAGGTACGAGCGGGCGTCACGAAGGGGAGCCGGGGGAGCGAAGCGGAGGCTCATGCGGGTTGAGTAGCGGCGGAGCGCAGCGGGGAGCGTATCGAAACCAGCAACCTGTGGATAACTTCTGCGTCCGGACGGTGGGATTTGGCATGATCCCTGGGTTGGGTATGCCGGGCTCCCGGCTCTTCTTGACCAAAACTTTAAGAAGATGCCTCGCCATCGGCGTTCCGGCTCGCGCATAATCGCGGCACTCAGGTTTTTCACAGGGGAGGGTTCTACTGATGCGCAGGACACGTGTCATGGGCGCCACTGCGACGATGCTCGCCGTTCTGGCGGCAGCAGGATGCGGCGGATCAGGCGGTGGTGGCGCGTCGTCGACGGCATCGTCTTCGACGAAGGGCATCGCGTCCGGCGAGCCGACACCGCCGCAGACATCGACCGCGAGCTCGCCCCCGCCTCCACTTCACCGACTCCCACGTCCAGCGGCACAGCAGCAGGTGCTCCTGGCGTTCCCGGGCCCGCCAGGCAGCACACGAATGCCGGGGCGAAGGCATTTGCTGAATATTTCTATTCGCGTGTCAACATCCTGTATCGCAAGCCCGCCAACGATGCCATTCATGGACTTTACAAGTCTTCATGCACTGCCTGCCTCGACTTCGAAGGCGATGCGTCCGGCATGCGCAAGAATGGTCAACACTTCATTGACGACCAGATGAAATACAAAACCTTACGAGAAACAGCCGTCCCAGGAGGCGGTTACCACGTCTTTGTCCGGTTGACTCAGAACCCAGCGCGGATGGTTGACTCGACGGGCAAAGTCTTAGGAAAGACACCAACTCCCACGTCAACAAGCGTTGTGCTCTTAAATTGGACAGCCGGGCGCGGTTGGGCCGTCGAGGATCTTCAACATGAGTAGGCGAGCGGTCGCAATTGCTGGTGTGGCATCCGCATTGGCGTTGTCTGTTCAGGGGGCGATGCGAAGGCAGAAGGTAGTGGGCCGCCGCTGCCGTGCGTTACGTGCAGTGTGAACGAGAAGATCTATGTTGGACTTACCAAGGCGGAGACGGCACGACTGCCAGACAAGGGGAAAGCCACCTATGAGGAAAAGGGTAAGACGGTAACCAAGGTAGTCAAACTCGAATACGGAACAACCTTGGCGTGTCCGGCAAATGACAGTCCCGACAAGTTCACATCTTGCCCTGGAGTATATACTATTTGCGCTGAGGTGACTGATGGTGAAGGCCCGCTGAGCCGCATATTCTACCGACCGGTAACGCCAAATAAAGATCGGGAACCATGGCACCTTGTGGAAAACCCGACGTGCTGGCCCAAATCGGTTCCCAACGCTAAGTCCAAGCCCGAGCTCACAGTTGCCATGGTCCAGGCACAGTTCGCGATCACTCCCTTTGTCAAGCCCAAGGCAATGATGGAGCCGGTGGGCAACCGGACCCTGGTCAACCTCCCCAACTACTTCACGGCCGACTTCTCCGGCGCGGGCTACGGCCCCGATGAGATACGCACCGTGACACTGCTGGGCCACAAGGTCCAGATCAAGCCGATCCTCAAGTCGAATACGTTCCACTTCGGCGACGGCTCATCAGTCGGACCGACGGAGTCCCGCGGTGGCGGATACCCCAATGGCGACGTCAAACACACCTACCTGAAGCGGGGCACGGTCAGCGCATCGGTCACCACGGTCTACGGCGGCCAGTTCGCGGTCGACGGTGGCACCTTCACCGACCTACCCGGCACCGCGACAATCACCGGTCCGGTCCAACCCATCCAGGTACTCGAGGCAACTGGCCGTCTCGTTCGGTAGCTACGGCTTGCCGCATTGCGCCCGAGTAAGGGCTGTCGGTGCCATAGCAGGTGATCCCTTCGGCTGGCATCAGGAACCAGTGCCGGTCGATGCATCGCAGTTTCGCGTGCAGCAGCCCACCGTTGCGTGCTTCCCATTCGATGGAGGCGACGTTGCCGCACTCGGGGCAGGTCACCAGCTCGACAGGTGCTCTATCGAACTGTTCTTGGTCCATGGTTGCTTCGCCTCCGGAGTGGAAGTTCTTGATGACTGGCGATCGGTAGACCTGTCGAAACGGCGGCACGTGAGGTCGGCAGAACCCGGCGGGCGGACCGGGACGGCGGACCATACGATGTCTCCGCCATACGTATGACGAGAACGGGCGCGTAGCCGAACTGGTCCGTCGCCCCGGGTGAGCTACGCCGAAGGGATGATGCCCAGCTGCTGAAGCACGGACACGCCGTCGTCGAGGCCGAGTTCCTCTGTGATCAGGCCGTTTTCGACCCTCAGCACGGTGGTGCCGGTGAAGCGCATCGCCTTGCCGGACCCGGCGGGCAGTTGCCCGATCGGCAGTTCATCGAACGCGGGACCGGTGTGGGTCCCCCGCCGATCCATTGCCCGACGACATAGTCGCCCTCGGCGATCAGGTCGGCGGTGCCCTCGAATCCGAGGTCGGGGAACGCGGCGCGGAACATCGTCGCGAAGTCTCGAACCTGGTCGCGGCCGCGCAGCGGCTGGTGCAGCGAGTACTCGAACCGGATGTCCGGTGCGGCCAGCTCGTCGATGGCGCCGGCCTTGAAGTCGGTCCCCCAGAACTCGGTGAACCAGCGGCCGACGACGGCCTTGTTGTCGTCCTGCAAAGTCATCTGTGATGCCCTCTCGTGCGAGTCATTCGTCTCGGTGGCCCGGATAGGACACCGACACCACGAAGACGTCCCCGGCACTCGGAACGTGAGATCCGGCTGCTGATTCCGGCCTCGACTCGTCTCGAAGTTCGAGGTAGAACCGGCGCCCGTCACAGCGGGTGTCCGTCAAGATCGGTGACGTCGGGGAGCTGTTGTTGGGCAGCCCGAGACCATCCCTTGGCGATACCTTTACCGAACCCGGTACAACCACACCCTTGACAGCGCACCGCACTCGTGAGCCTGTGGGTAACTCACGTCACATGAACGCTCAAACTATTTCTTGTGCACAGCGCGAAGGGCACATCCCTGCAGGTCAGAGCCCTGCAGGGTGTAGGCGTCAGAAGATATCCACAGCGTTGTCCCCAGGGCGTGCACACGTCATACGGCACATGTCCACACGTTCTCCACAAGTTGTCCGCAGGGCAAACGCCAGGGGTTTGCGGGGCGCCCGGAAGGCGCCTAGCGTGGCCTCTTCGCGTGTCACGCACCCCAGTTTGATCTCACTGTCACACCCTCGTGGTGCAGTTGACACATGTTCGAAAACGGTGGCAAGGAGAGCGTGCGTGGCGATTGCTGAGCTTCCCCGGATTACACCGACGAGGGTGGCCGCGGGGGCGGTCTGGTTCCGCCGCAGGATGTGCCCGCCGAGCAGTCGGTGCTCGGCAGCATGTTGCTGTCCAAGGATGCGATCGCGGATGCCGCCGAGGCCGTCGACGGGCGTGACTTCTACCGCCCGGCGCACGAGTCGATCTACGAAGCCATCATCGACCTCTACGGCCGCGGCGAGCCGGCCGACGCGATCACCGTCGCCGACGAGCTGACCAAGCGCGGCGAGCTGAGCCGCATCGGCGGGCAGGCCTACCTGCACGAGCTGATCCAGGGCGTTCCGACCGCCGCCAACGCCGGCTACTACGCCGAGATCGTCGCCGAGCGCGCCGTGCTGCGTCGCCTGGTCACCGCCGGCACCCGCATCGTGCAGATGGGGTATGCCGATGGCGGTGGCGACGTCGTCGACGTCATCAACGCCGCCCAGGCCGAGGTCTTCGGAGTCACCGCCGGCAAGGAGGCCGAGGACTACGTCCGGCTCGGCGACATCATCGCCGAGACCGCCGACGAGATCGACGCCGCCAGCAGCACCAACGGCCAAATGACCGGTGTGCCAACGGGATTCACCGATCTCGACAATCTCACCAACGGTTTGCACCCCGGTCAGATGATTGTCATCGCGGCGAGGCCTGCAGTGGGTAAGGCGCTCGCGCTGGACACGCCGCTGCCGACGCCGACCGGCTGGACCACGATGGGCGAAGTCGCGGTCGGCGACCAGTTGATCGCCGCCGACGGCACCACCACGAAGGTCGTCGCGGCGACCGAGGTGATGACCGAGCGCCCGTGCTACGAGGTCGAGTTCTCCGACGGCACGGTCATCGTCGCCGATGAGCAGCACCAGTGGCTGACCGACACTCGCGCCAGCCGCCGCTCCGAGCAGGCCGCCCGCGACCACCGCAACCGGATCGTCAATCAGCGCACCTTGCCGGCTGTGCGCACCACGCTCGAGATCGCTGAGTCCGTGCGCGCCAGGACCGCAGACGCTCGGCTCAACCACAGCGTGCGCCTGGCCGAGCCGATCGAGTTGCCGGAAGCTGACCTCATGATCGCGCCATACGTGCTCGGCGCGTGGCTCGGTGACGGAACGACCGCGGCGGCAGCCATCACCACCGCTGACGACCAGATGGTCACGCTGTTGGAGGGCCAGGGGCTGCAACTCGTCAAGACATCCGCAGTCATGCGTTACTCCATGCGGCTGCCTGAGGCCGAGGTCGACGCACGACAGTGCGTTGTGTGCGGCGCCGAGTTCGTGCCGCACACCAGCGAGGTTCGCACCTGCGGCAAGAGTTGCGGCGGCAAGGCGAAGGGCATCGGAGAACGCATCGCGCCGACCTGTCCCGACTGCGGGAAACCGTCCAGCGGCCTGCGGCGTTGCCAGGCCTGCCGCGAGCATCACGGCACGCTGCATGGACAGCTGCGGACCATCGGCGTGCTCGGTGCCAAACACATTCCGGCGAGCTACCTGCGCGCGAGCGCCGCGCAGCGATGGGATCTGCTGGCTGGCCTGCTCGACACGGATGGCACGGTGACAGCCTCGGGTTGCGTGCAATTCACCACGACCGACGGTCGCCTACGTGATGGCGTCGCCGAGCTGCTGCATTCGCTCGGCTTGCGCTTCGGAGTGTCGGAGAAGAGTGTCCGCGGCCGGTCGGAGAAGTCGTCCACGGCGTTCACGTTCACCTTCTCCACTGACCAGGACGTCTTCTGGCTCGACCGCAAGAAGCTGCTGCACAAGGAACGCCGGGCTCGCGCGTTCCAGCGGCGCAACTCGGTCTTCATCGTCGACGTTCGACCGGTGCCGTCCGTGCCGGTGCGGTGCGTCGAGGTCGATCACGCCGATCACCTCTACCTCGCCAGCGAAGCGATGATCCCGACGCACAACTCGACCATCGGCCTCGACATAGCTCGCGCGTGCTCGATCAAGGCGGGTATGGCGTCGGCAGTCTTCTCCTCGAAATGAGCAAGACAGAGATCTCGATGCGACTGTTGTCCGCGGAGGGTGGCATCCAGCTGCAGCACATGCGCAAGGGCACGATGCGCGACGAGGACTGGACGCGGCTGGCGACAACGATGGGCAAGGTGGCGGATGCGCCTCTGTTCATTGACGATTCGCCGAACATGTCGCTGATGGAGATCCGGTCCAAGTGCCGTCGGCTCAAGGAGCGCAACGACCTGAAGCTGGTGGTTATCGACTACCTGCAGCTGATGACGTCCGGCAAGCGCGTCGAGTCGCGCCAGCAGGAGGTGTCGGAGTTCTCCCGTGCGCTGAAGCTGCTGGCCAAGGAGATCAACGTGCCGGTCATCGCGATCTCGCAGCTCAACCGTGGCCCCGAGCAGCGCACCGACAAGCGTCCGCAGATGTCCGACCTACGTGAGTCCGGCTCGATCGAGCAGGACGCCGACATGGTGATCCTGCTGCACCGCGAGGACTCCTACGACCGCGAGTCCGAGCGCGCCGGTGAAGCCGACCTGATTGTGGCCAAGCACCGTAACGGCCCCACTGACACGATCACCGTCGCGTTCCAGGGGCACTACTCAAGATTCACGAACATGGCGCAGAATTTCTGAGCAAGTGAGTCGAAATGAAATACTGCGGATTGATTCCCGAGACGTTAGATTTTACCTATCAGAAACGAACGCCGCAAAAATAGTATGTTGCAACGCAAATGCAACCACTCGCTGACCTGATATTGGCGGGCGGGTGGCGCATTCTTCGTCGAGCGCCCTCATGATCCAGAAAGCAGGTATGAGTAGTGGCAAAGGTGCGTGTTCACGAACTTGCCAAAGAGCTTGGCGTGACATCAAAGCAACTTCTAGATCAGCTCGAAGATATGGGGGAATTCGTAAAGACAGCGGCATCGTTCCTGCAAGCGCCGGTCGTCGCGCGCGTTCGAGCATCATTCGGGGAATCTCCCAAAAAGACACGCCCGCCGACGCATCGAAGCCGGAATGCTGCAGTAGATCCGGCGAATCCGAAGGCATCTTCTACTCATTCAGTTGCAGCGCCAGCGCCCAGACAGACAGGCTGGCGCTCCGGAGCAGTTCCGCTGCCCCATAGCCAGGCTCTGGTTTCACGAATTGAGCGGCTCGGAGAACAGTTTCCAGTATTCCGAGACCATCTTGACGCATTGCGAAGTTTGGGCTCACAAGTGGTCTACGCGGGTATGTGTAAGCAAAAGGGGTTCACAAACTGCGGAGTCGCGTTGGTGCGATTTAGCGGCGCGATCGAGACTGGATTTGGATTTACGCGAGAGGTAATGCTGTTCTATAGTCCGCACAGAGATCTCCAAGTGCGAACGTTCGAGGTGGCGGCTAAGGAGATCGCACGCTCTGATAGTTCCGTGACTCCTGACACGTTTTTCATGTGGTCTCCTGATCAACGTCTTCGTATTAAGCTGAATGATTGGTCGAGGTCATCGCGTCTCGCAATTCCGCTGTTGATCGACCCACACGACGAACTATCCTTGATTACCCTGCTTCGCGACTACGTCTACGCGAGGGATCTGTTCTATGCGACAACGCCGGTCTATGGGGCAAGTTTTTTCGGCCGGCGAACCTTACTTCAGTCGCTCCGGGACGACGTATTTAGTCAAAAGGTCACTGGTCTTTTCGGATTGAGGAAATCCGGTAAGACCAGCATTTTGATGCAACTCAAGGAGGAGTTGCGTGACGATCAGGTCGTGACGGTGCTGATGGACCTTGAAACATTCCCTTCCCCTCCCGAGGATCCAACTGACGACATACTTGCTGAATTGAGACGGCGTCTAATATCCGAGCTTAAGGCTCATGGACTACGTACCCAAGAACTCTCCGAGTTGAGCGAGAATCCCTCAATCGTTGAATTGAAACAAGCCTTGCTCGTGTTGCTCAAACGACTAGCGCGCAAGGGTGACCGAATACTGCTCCTACTCGATGAGATCGAGTACTTGACGCCTTCGGACAGGGTCGATATCGCAGAAGGCGAAATGCCGCGCATCTCGCAGTTTCTCGCGGCTCTCCGCAGTCTCGTGCAAGAGGCCGAAAACTTCACATTCGTGTTATCTGGTCTTACGAGCGCAATTGTCGAAGGTGGCCGCTTGTATGGTCGGCCGAATCCGCTCTTTTCCTGGGCGAAGTCGGTCTACGTTGCGCCATTGACGCGAGAAGAAGCCGATGATCTCGCGACGACGGTGGGGGCAAAGATGGGCATCAAGTTCGAGTCGGGTGCATTGGAGGCGCTCCATGAAGCCTCTGGCGGACATGCGTTTCTGTATCGCAACCTCAGTTCAGCTGTGGTCGGCCATCTGCCGAAGAACGACTTTTCACGGGTCATGAGTCGATCAGCGGTATTGACCGAGCTAACGGACTGGAAGAGCCGTGTTCAAGGAAATATTGAAGAGATGGTGCAGCACATAAAGCGCTACTACAGCACCGAAGCCGTCATGCTGGAGTTGCTCATGGCAAACCCTTCTGACTTTACCGAGCTAATTACGAGTGAGCATGTCGCAGTTCGTCGGCTTGCAGATCTGGGGCTCATCCACAAGGTCGATGGTTCATATGAGACAAGCGTTGTGCTGGAGCTCTTGTGAATGATCCCGATTATAACGACTGGTTAGATTTGCTTCGAAAGAAGGTCGGGAGGCATAACCTCCTATTTCTTCAACTCGGCGCCGCACACGAGCCAGCACGGAGGACGCTCTCATCTCACGGGTTTAGCGTCATCGGCTTACGGGAGTATCTCGCAATGGTTGAAGAAGTAGTCGATCGCATAGTTGTAGTTGACGGTATCGAAGAACTCACTCGCCCTGCAGCCGATGTGTCCATGGGGGCTCTTCGGGAACGGATATTCCGCGGAATTGATTCCGGCGGTCGATATATTCTGCTTGCACGCGCCCCACGCGCAGCATTTCCGGCAGTGCCAGGAAGCTCGCTGCTCGATGACGCGACGTTTGCACGCGGACCCGTTTATGGCATGGACGACACAAGCGAGTGGCCGACGTGTCAATACGATGGACTTTCCGTCGCGAACGTGTTGAGGGACGCTCTGGGTGAGCTGGGTGCAGAAATGTGTGCCGCTCTTGACCGCGTGATATTTGACAGTATGTTGTTCGGCGAGAGCGCGTTGACCGCGTTTGGTGCAAGGGAGCTTGAAGCCTTAGCGGGAGCAGGGTTGATATCGCTCCAGGCGGCGGAGAGGAAGTGGAACCTTCCAGATGGCCTGCACCCATTGAAGGATGCTCTCGCCGATGTGCTTGCAGGTGAGGTTAAGCCGCAGTCGCAACTGGGGGAGGTCACCTGTGGTTTGTGGGAGCTGGAACGAATGATTCGCCGGTCGATTCGCGCCCGGGCCATTGCTGCCTGGGGCAAGTCTTGGAGAACTCAGTGTTTGCAGGGAGACCTGAGCGATAGAGTTCTGGGCCGCGCAACGACATCCACGTATCAGGCGGCCAACTCGGTGAAATTGATCCGAGATCCCCTTGAGTGGCTAACTCTGAGTGAGTTGCTCGATTTAAAGGCACGCCCGGAGATTGGGAATTTAGGTCTTGAAACGGTTCTCTGGCGAAATTTTGCTGATCAAGTTATGCCCATTAGGAACCGTCTCGCACACATGCGAAATCTGTACCCAGGCGATGCTGCGAATGTCGTGAAGTGGCTGAGGGTTCTGGAGGTTAAGTTGACACCGCGATCGTAGTTCGTATAAATGCGGAGACGGAGAGTTCCCTGTTCTTGGTTACGGTGTCATTTTGGACGCATCGTATTGCCGACCAGAAACGGTCAGGCAGCCCCGCCAGGTACCGCATGGGCCTTGACGTCCCTCAGAATATTGACGATGACCTCGAAGTCAGTCGGGAAGATCATGTCGACGTGCCCGTGGTCGACATACGGGGACTCGTAGAGCCTGGCCGGCTCCATGATGCCGTTGGCGGTGAGTTCGTCGACGATCAGTGAGACGAACCTGACCTGGGCCACGGAGAACTTCGACTCATCGAGGTAGGCGCCGAACGCTTCGTTGGCGGCGGCGCGGTCTAGGCCGACGAGGGAGCGGATGAAGGGGCCGAGCTCGCCGGCGCGTTCGGTCACCCAGGCCAGGTCAACCTGCTGGTCGCCGCCGGACTGCACGAGCATCGCGGCCAGCGCGTCCAGATCCTCGGACGTCAACTGCCGGTTGCGACGTAGCCGCTGCAGCGCAACGTGGTCCTCGTGTTCCTTGAGGTAGGCCTGCGCCTTGGCGCGGAAGCGATCCCAGTTCATCCCGGACGTGACCTGCGGCAGATCCACAATCGTGCCGACTTCGAGAGTGTCCTCGAAGTCGGTGTAGACCGGGTTTCCCTTCGTCTTCTCCACAAACCGCACCAGTCCGCGAATTCGCAGCCGCATCACTTCGAGCATCGGCAGGGTCACGTCGACCCACCACTCGTCACCGGCTACGTCATCGAGGAGCTCCAGCTGCGCGGCGACAGATGGGATTGCCTTCTTCGGCAACAACGCGGCCGCGATCGCCTGCACCGTCTCCCGAATCCGTTCTGCCGCAACGGCATCGCCATCGAGCTGGGCGAGCTGACGGCGCAGCACCAACAGGTCGAAGCGCTTTGCGGCCTCGTCGGAATCTCGCACCATCGACGGAAGGCCGGCCAGGTGCCCGAGGACCTCGGCCGCGTCCTCCTGCGACACCGCGCTCCACCGTGCCCGGTCCGTCCACGTCTCCACCTGCCGGCGGTGAGCTCGCACCAGGAAGTTGTCGAGGTTCATCCCCGCGACGATCTCGTGCAGCCAGTCGACATTCGAAGTCCGCAGCTCCGCCTCAGATTCGGCATGGTCGAGCGCCATCACCAGACCGAGCCGTGACTCGAAAAGCCTTTGAGTCAAAGACTTTTGGAGCGAGCCGTCCGAACCGGGCAGATTCTGACTGAAGAACTCCAGGTTCCCGCAGAAGTCGAAGACGAAGAAATCCTTCTTGTCCTCGCCCGGACCGAAGAGGTCCGGACGCAGCCGTGTCCCGCGCCCGATCATCTGCCAGAACTTCGACTTGGACCGAATCGCCTTGAAGAACACCAGATTGACGACGTCGGGCACATCGATGCCGGTGTCGAGCATGTCGACACTGATCGCAATGTGCGGCGCCTTCTCCGCGACCGAGAAGTTGTCGATCAGGTTCTGTGCGTACGTCGTCTGGTGGGTGATCACCCGGGCGAACTCGCCGCCATACTCCGGATAGGCGAGATCGAAACGCTGCTCGATGAACTCGGCGTGGCGCTGGTTCTTGGCGAAGATGATCGTCTTGCCCAACCGGTCACCGCCCGCGACCTTGTGGCCGTCGGACATGAGGGTCGCGAGCACCTTGTCGACGGTGTCCTCGTTGAAGAGGAACCGGTTCAGCTCCTCGGAGTCGACCGCGGCGGGTGGGCCGCCCTCACCCCAGTCGAGCGCGTCCCACTCGTCCTTCTCAGCGTCGGTCAGGTCGTCATACGCGATGCCTTGCCGCAGGAACTTGGTGCCGACCGAGACGCCGACCGGTGGCACCAGGAACCCGTCGCCGACGGCTTCGTCGAGACCGTAGGCGTCGGTCGGTATGCCGTCCTCGAGATGGAAGAGCCGGTAGGTGTTGTGATCGACCTCGTCCTTCGGCGTCGCAGTCAGCCCGACGAGGTGTGAGTCGAACCAGTCGAAGATCGCGCCATACTTCTGATAGACCGAGCGGTGCGCCTCATCGATGACGACCAGGTCGAAGTGGCCGGGCCCAAAACGACTGGGGTCATTGATGATCAGATTCATGATCGTCGGGTATGTCGAGGCATAAACCCGCCCGTCGGTCGCCTTCTCGGTCACCAGGTTGACCGTCGTGACACTCGGCAGGTGCGCTTTGAACGCCCCCACCGCCTGGTTGACGAGCGCGGTCCGATCAGCAAGGAACAGAACGCGTTTCACCCAATTGGCCTTCATCAACTGGTCGACGAGCGCGATCACCGTGCGGGTCTTGCCCGAGCCGGTCGCCATGACAAGCAGTGCCTCGCGTTCCCGCTTGTCGAAGGAAGCACCGATCGCCTTGATCGCACGGGTTTGGTAGTAGCGCTCGACAATCGCAGGGTCGACAGCTGCGCCGGCCAATGGCAGTCGGGTATGCCGTCGCTGGATCATCAACTCCAGCTCGGCGCGGGTGTAGAAGCCCTGGATTCCCCTTGGTGCATAACCGGATTCGCCGAATGCGCCGTCGTCCCAGATCCAGTGCTCGTAGCCGTTGCTGTAGAAGATCACCGGTCGCCGGCCGAACTGCTTCTCGAGGCAGCCGGCATACAACTTGGCTTGCTGTTGCCCGATCTGCGGGCTCTTGGTGGTGCGCTTCGCCTCGACGACGGCGAGCGGCAGGCCGTCCGCACCCCAGAGCACGTAGTCGACGAATCCCTCGCCACCGACGTTCGGCATACCAGTGACCGGGTATTCACGGTCGCGAGGCTCGTTCAGCGGCCAGCCTGCCTCGTGCAGCAACTCGTCGATGTAGTCACGCCGCGTCTCGGCCTCGGTGTAGTCGTGATCGTCGGGCTTGGTGTTGGCCGCCTGCCCTGCCGCGATCTGCGCCCGAAGCTCGGCAATCTCGGCGTCCTTGGCCGCGGCCAGGTCGTCGCGCTCGGCGAGAGCCTTGGCGTGCGCTTCGTCCTGTGCCTTGAACTGCGCCGCGAGCTTGACCAACTCCTCCCGCGACAGGGGCGTGAGCTTCGCCGCGAGCTTCGGGTCGAACTGCGCGCCGGTCGGCACACCCTGCGGGTCAGCGCTGTAGTGGAACGCCGCGAACACGACGACGTGGAAGAGCTCACGCAGCACGTGCAGCGCGGTCTGCTGCGGGATCGGCGTGCCCTCGTGGGCGGCCTTGTTGCCGATCTTGCGGATGAGGTTCAGCTTCTGGGTGATGCCGACGCCGACCTTGGCCTTGAAGGCAGCGTCATTGCTGCGCGCCGCGAGGTCACTTTGGTATGGCGAGGCCAGACCGAGCACGTCATACAGATGGCTCACCAGTTGCTCGATCGCCCGCCGGCTGTAGAAGCACGCCGCGGCCGGGTCGCTCGACACATACGACTCCGCGCGCACGCAGTCGGCATGCACAGTCGGAAGACTGGACTTCGCGAAGTCGAAGTTGCTCATGCCCGCGTCCCTTGTCGCCGGTGTGCCATCCGCAGCCTCCCCTGAAGTTGATCACCGATGTGAGCGGCGAAATGAACTTATCAACATGTGCATCCGCCGGTGGTTCTCTCAGGAGAGTCCACGGGTGGGGATTCGTGCGGCTGTCTCGAGCGGACCCGGGTGTGCATGGTTATGGTGTCGTCGATCAAAATGTCTTGCGATAGCCATAAGTATGCATATCTATGGTCAGATGACGCCTGAAGAGTTGGCTGAGGTGATCGCTGGAGGGGAGCCCCTGACAGTCGAGTTCAAGTCCATCGCGAGCGCGCCTAGCGCTCAAACGACTGACAGCCGCTGGGGAACTTCGCCTGGTTGGTGAGCGACGCGGTGCTTACTACGTTCGGCCGACCGCTGACTGACGCCGTCCTCGCCATGCGAAATGAGCGGGCACCGGGTGCCCCTTGCCTCGTCCACCGAACACCCAGCCCAACGTGTGAATGTTTTTCGGTTTTCTTTACATGTTCGGCGCACATGCATACTTTCGTGACGTATGACGGCTCGGACGCCGACTGCGCTCGCCGGCGAGGAACTACGAGGGTCCCTGAGTCCGACCAGACACGTTCTGACATCCTCCGGCTATGACACTCTCGGCGCGAAACGCGCTTGGCGTAGCCGTTCTCGCCCCGGCCCTTGTTGTCCTCGCCGCCTGTGGCGGGAGTTCTCCCGCTTCTGCACCCAGCAAGGTATCGACGACGACTCAGTCAATGGCGACGTCGAGCACGCAGTCCCGCGCATCGGTTGTCGCCACGTCGCGGGCGGCGGCATCGCCGACATACCGGCAGCTGACGTCGGACAAGCTCGTGAACGCTCTGCTGACTTTGGATGACGTGCCAGCTGGGTACACGGCGGACAAGCCCGAGCGGACGGACCCCAACAAGAACTTCTGTGGCTACACGCAGCCGAACAAAGAGAACGGCTACGCAGCCATCACCTTCCAGCGGTCGTCTACGAGCTTGATCGGGCACACAGTCCGGCAATACGACTCGGTCGCTGATGCCTCGGCCCAGCAGGATGCGCTCGCCAAAGCAGTGCGAGCCGGCTGCTCGATGACCGATAACGGCACGAAGCTGAAGGTCGCACAGATGTCTGCGCCCAAGCTCGGGGACCGCACCATCGGCGTCGAGTTGACCAGCCAGGGCGCCACGGTCGACGAGGTCTTTGTGCAGGTCGGGCCCGTCGTGCTCGCCGTTGCGGACGCCGGGGTTGTTGGCAGCGCCGACGTGACTCAGATGACGGCCATGGCAAAGAAAGCCATTGCAAAGTACAAAAGCGCCGCGGCTCAGAGCTGACGATCGAGCCTCTCGTATTTCGCGTCGAAGTTGATCACTGATCTGAGGGTCGACAGCCGGTGCTTCTCCGATCAACGCGGACACCCGCTCGACCAGATCGAGTGACGCGTCGGATTCGGTGGTCACCGGCAAGCGCGCAGAGCCCTCCCCGCTGTCCTCGCCGGCAGACGCCCGTTCGTTCATGCGGACAAACCTGCCACCGTGGACCGACGCAGCCCTTGTCCGAACCTTGAGGTCGACCTACTCGAAGAAGTCCTCGTCGATCTCGACGATCTGGATCGTCTGCTTGACCTGGACACCGACGCCGTACCGAATCATCAATCGGGCGAGTCGATTTCCGTCGATCAGCACAATCCGGGTCGGCACCTGCTCGGCAAAGATGGTTGCTTCGCGACTGAAGCGACTGGTGGTGATGAAGACGCCCTGGTTCGCCTGGTTGCCGGCGAGTGCACCCGCGAATCCTTGGATTGCCGGGCGGCCGACGAGGTTTTCCGGCGCATACCGTTTCGCCTGCACGTAGATACGGCTCAGGCCGAGCGCGTCCTGATCGACGATGCCGTCGATGCCGCCGTCGTTAGACAGCTGGGTGCGCGTCGCCGATCCTTCTGCGCCGCCGTAACCCATCGCCATCAGTAGATCGAGGACTGCCTGCTCAAAGAAGACAGGCTCTTGCTCAAGGATTCGAGTGAGGAGTTGGTCCGCGACATCGGCATGGATGCGAGCAACACCCGAGGCGATCTGCTCCTCCGGGTCGAGCGTCGTCTCCGTCTCGGCGTTGGCGGTCACGTCCGAGGCTGACCGTATTGTGGGAAATGCCTTGAATGTGTTCGGTGCGTCCGGGATCCCAGAGAGAGCGCGAAGGTCCTTCTCCCGAATGCCATCCGGGTGCGCTGCCAGCAGTTTCCGACCGACCTCGGTGATCTGGTGACGGCCGCGGGAAGGACGCTCGGTGGCGCCGGCGCGCGCGAGGTACGACAGTGCCCAGTTGCCTCGATTGACCCATTGCTGTTGGCCAGAGGGGATGAGTATGTGCCGCTGTGCATCGGTGAGATCAAGGAGATCGCCAGCGGCTTCGACGATCTCTCGAGTGCGGTGCACTTCCCCATCGGAGAGGTATTGCAAGGAGGGAGCCATGTATTGCTCCCAGATCGGCACCGACATCACAAGCCTCCTCTGAAGGCACGGGACTGGAGCGATGCGAAGAGTTCGTCATCTGCCGCGACAGCACGTTGTATGGCGGCGCGCTGCGCGTTCACGCTCTCGACTCGCTTCGCGAACACTTCCTGGGCCGCGAGGGGAAGAATCGGTATCGGCATCGCCTTGATGATGCCCATGTTGAGCCCGTCCATGATCGATCCCTTGGTCTGGCGTCGCAGGTGAGCGAGCGAGTCGGGGTGCCAGAGGAATGCTCCGCGAAGGAACGTCGGGTGGAGACGCGCGGATTCCGGCGTGATTGCACAGATGTGCTTGGTGTTGATCGCAGTCGGAATGTCGTCTGGAACCACCACGCACCGCCCCGTCGTTCCCATGATGCTGATGAGGACGTCGCCCGGGCTCACTGTGTAGCGCTTCAACGTTTCGTACTTGACCGGGGTAATGAAGCGACGTTCGGCCCAGCGGAACTCGTTACCCACCACATTGTCGAGGCCTAGTACGGCGATTCCCTCTTCCACGAACTCGCTGTGCAGCAATTGGCTGCCGAACGGTCCGGTGCGGATCTTCGACGCCTCCGCTGCGACAGTGGACGTCGCGCGAAGGTCGCCGAATATGTCGTGGAAGATCGACTGGCTCAGAGAGTCGAGGTGTGCGAGGACCTGGCGGCGCTTGGCGCGAAGGGCGTCGGCGTGGTCGAGGATCGCGGCGATGCGGCGCTGCTCGGGGAGGGGTGGGACTGGGATCGCGAGTTCTTCGAAGAACGCCGTTGGTACTCGTCGTTGGCCACCGCTGCCAGTCATGCGGAGCTCGCCTGCGGCCCGCACTCGAGGTTGGCGGAGAAAGTGCAGCAGGTATCGGTCGTGCAACTGTTCTGTCGGGCGCACGACATGGAACTCGGTCGAGCCGACCCCAACCGCGTGGTCAAGTTCGGCCTGCCCGACCTTGCCGTTTTCCCAACAAGGTGTGATCTTCGCGGCGAGTACGTCACGGTCACGGAAGACTGTGTAACCCTTCGAGACTTCGCCAAAAGGACGGGTAGTTAGGGGGATCGCACGAGCTTGCTCCGCGTTGAGCTCAGCCATGCCAACGAAGGACACCGGCTCGTCGTCAGCGCGCCTCCCGCCTCGCGGGTTGATCATCGCAACGTCGGCCAGCCGCGCAGTCTTCACGACAGCATCGCCTTCAACTCGGCGAGGCCCTTGGTGATGTCCTTGTCGAGAGCCTCGATGTCGGCGATGACGTCGAGTGGGGCGCGGTGCTCGACCTCGTCATACTCGATCTCCTTGTAACGGTTCAGGGAGAGGTCGTAGCCCTGGGCGACGATGTCGGCCTTGGGGACGAGGAAGGATTGGTCGGTGCGGGTGCGGGAGTGCTCGGACCAGGGTGCCTCGGTCTCGATACGCCGATCTTCGTCCCTCAGATCTGCTACTCGACCAGCTTGAGGGACGGTTTCGATACGGGCTCCTCCGCTTCGTTCCTCCGCCCTACTCAACCACCTTTGGAGGACGTCGGGGAGGTCGTTGGCTTCGATTGGATTGCGTTTGTCATCAAGGGAATAGCCGTCGGCGCGGACGTCGTAGAACCAGACGTCGTCGGTGCCGCCGGAGTCGGTCTTGGTGAAGAAGAGGATGGCGGTGGAGACACCGGCATACGGGCGGAACACACCGGACGGCAGCTTTACGACGGCGTCGAGTTTTTGGTCCTCGACCAGGGTCCGGCGCAACTCCTTGTGAGCCTTCGATGAGCCGAAGAGCACTCCGTCGGGGACGATGACCGCCGCGCGGCCGCCGGGCTTGAGCAGCTTCAGGAAGAGCGCGAGGAAGAGCAGCTCGGTCTTCTTGGTCTTGACCACCCGCTGCAGGTCCTTGGAGGTCGACTCGTAGTCGAGCGACCCGGCGAAGGGTGGGTTCGCCAGGATCAGCGAATAGCGCGCCTCGTCGGCGGCCGCGCCTTCCGAGAGCGAGTCGCGGTAGCGGATGTCTGGCGCTTCGATGCCGTGCAGCAGCATGTTCATCGAGCCGATCCGCAGCATCACGTTGTCGAAGTCGTAGCCGTGAAACATGCTGCGGTGGAAGTGGTTTCGCTGCGTGGCATCGGTCAGCGCGGAGGGGTGCTCGGAGCGGACGTACTCGGATGCGGCCACCAGGAAGCCCGCCGTGCCGCAGGCCGGGTCACAGATCTCGTCGGTCGGAGTCGGTGCCGTCATACGCACCATCAGGTCGATGATGTGCCGAGGCGTGCGGAACTGCCCGTTCTGGCCGGCGCTCGCGATCTTGGACAGCATGTATTCGTAGAGGTCGCCGTTGGTGTCCCGGTGCTCCATCGGGACGTCGTCCAACAGGTCGACGACCTTGGACAGCAACGCCGGCGTGGGAATGGTGAAGCGGGCGTCCTTCATGTGATCGGAGTAGGTCGAGTCGTCGCCGCCGACCTGCTCGCCATACTTCTGCAGGAACGGAAAGACTTCGGTGGCAACGGTTTTGAACATCACATCGGCGTCGAGGTTCTTGAAGTGACTCCACCGCAAGTGGGTCTGACCAGGGAGGAACTTCGCGTCCTCGATCGGCCCGCCGGTGATGCGGGCCTTCTTCTCGGCGACGGTCTGCAGGTCGTCCAGGCGGCGCAGGAAGAGCAGGTAGGTGATCTGCTCGATCACCTCGAGCGGGTTGCTGATGCCGCCGGACCAGAAGGCGTCCCAGATACGGTCGATCTTGCTCTTGAGTTCCCCAGTGATCACACGGGGAACCTTAGTAGTGGCGCTTGCCGCTGGTGACGGCATCGTCGATCCTCCTGCGCGCCGGCCTCTCCAACGCAGCCGAGCAGGCTCTCAGACGGCACCGACAGGAACGACGACGTGCTTCACTGCGGGTGAATCGCGAGGCAGCTGCACGCCTCGTAGAACAAGGCGTCTTTGGGTACGTACTTGCTGACCACGTTTTCGAGGCGCACGCCATCGAAGATGGCCCAGCACTCGAGATTCTCAATCTTCGACAAGTACCGGATCCCGGAGTACAGGTAGTCCCCATCGCCGTCTTGCGCAAGATACGCCCACGTCGCAATCGCCCGAGTGACCCGGCGATCCTTGTCATCGCGGACGACCGAGATGTTCAGCTTCGGCACACCGAACCCGGCGAGATCACCAGCGAGTTCACGGTCGAGCGCACGGTGCGTACGAGGGTCCTCGATATCGACGAAGGGGAGCGCATCGGCGATCTGGAACGTCTTCATCCGGTGTGTGTCACGCCAGTTCGCGGGAAGATTTCCCAAAACCATCTGATCTGGTTGAAGGCGCTGCACGGCAGCGATGGTCTCAGTGTGTGGGGTGAATTTCTGCAGTGTCTCCAGGAGAGCCGCTTTCGGTTTGGTGGCGGCGTACGTGACGCCGCCACCAAGCACGTCGAAGCGGTTGCCGGCCTCCGGGTCGGCATCGACGTCAGGCGAGATCTCCGAGAAGTAAATGGTGTCTGAAGGTCGTCCCACGCGGTGCAGAAGTTCCGGTGCCGTGCGGGTGATGAGACCGTAAGAGTCGGGCGCGTCTCTCCTCGCCACCGGTCATCCGCCTTGTTGAAACTCTGTCGCTGCGGCGAGGACAGCGCGATCACGGTCGTTGATCAGTGCTTGCGCAGGACTGTCTTCGCCCAGGTATGGATTTGCACCGATGAACCACGCACGGATGGTGTGCCGCTCTTCGACAGAGGACAACTCGGTGAAGATTCGGAACGCAAGGCGGACCTTGCGTTCGGACTCGATGTTTGGGTTACGCGCTTTGCCGGAGGCCCATCGGCTGACGGTCTCCGGGCTTACGCCGGCAATGTGAGCGACCAGCTGGCTGCCCAAGGCTTCGCTCAGCACGCTAACTGCCTGGGCCCAGGGGGCGACCGTTGCCGGGCGGTGGGCTGTGGAGCGCTCCTTGATCAGGTCCGATGTATCGGAAGTGGTAGCGGGCATGTGGCATCGTCTCCTTGGTGAGTCAGGTACAGATCATACTCATATCAACATGAGATCATGCTCAATCGTTCCGTGAATGCTCGTCGGAGACGTGGCAGCCCGTGCAAAGCGGGGATGTTGCCTCGCCGCCGATCTCGCTACGTGCACCCAGGCCGCACCGAAGTTACGGCCGCGCGGTCACCTGCACCTGCTGCCCGGCGAAGGAGACGACATCCCCGGGGCGGACCTGCCGTCCGCGGCGGGTGTCGAATTCGCCGTTGACGGTGACCTCACCGGACATGATCACCTCACGCGCGGTCGCGCCGTCATCGACGAGGTTCGACAGTTTCAGCAGCTGCCCGAGTCGGATGCTGTCGTCGCGGATCTCGATGTCGATCGGCTCGGCGTTCATGGTCGGCAAGGCTAGCTGTCTGTCATCACCCGTCCGGTTCTCGCTGCAGATCAGAGAGTCCTTCACGGGACAGCGGCACACCTTGTTGCAGGGCATCGAAGATCGGCCGCGTCGCTCCACTTATGAGTGAGCAACTGCCGGGTCATGAGCCGATCGCGCGTCGGTGATGAAGCTCGCGCATTGGGCCTTCGAACTGCGGCGCTGGACCGTCGACGGGTACGCCGGGTGCGATCTCCGCGATGGCCAAGGGTCGGACCGGGGAGGCTGGCAAACCCCAGTCGGTGCGCCAGGCGGTCAGCTGGGCAGAGGACACCGCATAGACGATCCGCCCGAGGCCGACCCAGCCATGGGCGGCGGAGCACATCGGGCAGTGCTCGCCGGAGGTGTAAACCGTTGCGGCAGCTCGTTGCTCGGGGGTGAGGTGCTCGACAGACCACTGGGCGATCGCCAGCTCCGGATGACGAGTCTCGTCTCCATCTTTGACCCGGTTGCGGTCCTCGAACCGGACGGCTCCCGCTGCGTCGACCAGCAGTGATCCGAACGGTTCGTCACCGTCGTCAAGCGCCTCGCGGGCCAATTCCACACAGCGCCCGAGGTGGGCAACGTCGACGTCGTTGAGAGCCATGAATGCATCACACCACGGGAAGGCCGCTGATCGGCAAGGGTGTCATAGCACATCCGTACGATGCCGCCATACGATCTAGGGAGATTGACATGACTGACATTCAGATCCAGGCCTGGCTCGATCAGGAGGACGCGATGGTGCGCGACTGCGTCCGAGAGCACGGCTGCTTCTTGCAATACGTGTTTGCCTCGCCAGGGCCGGAGTCGACGAGCTTCTGCTACTCGACGGGGCTGTTCGGTCTCGGACATCCGGAGCTGATCGTCTTCGGTCTCGACCAGCGATCGGCGGCAGGGATGCTCAACTGGTGTTTTGCCAGGGTCAAGGAGGGCAATGACTTGATGGAGGGGGAGATCCTTGAGTTCGGCGACGGGCGCGGCCGGGCACACGTCGAGGTGTTCCCCAACCCCGGCGACGCGCTCTTCGGTGCCAACCGGTTCTACCAGCGCCCGTCGACGGCCTCGGTGCCGGCATACCAGCTGACCTGGGACGTTGACGGCGCCTTCCCGGGCGAGCCTGGCTACCCCTACGACGAGCACCGGCAGCCGCGGCCGGGCACCTTCGTCAACAACGTGAGCGGCGACTGCGGGTGCGGATCCTGCTGATGTCTCAGGGATTTCGTCAGGTGGTGACTACCCGCTCGTCGATGAGTCGCCCTGCACCGCGCGGCCTCGTGGCATCAGTGCTCCAGAAGTTCATACACCTACGGGAGATCCAAATGATCGAATCAACTTCGTCCTGATCGATGGCAGATCCGCCTCGACTGGCGGGTGCTGGTCGGCTCACGCATGCGCGGTGGGAGGCGGGGATGACCGACGTGTCAATTTTTTGCGGATTCGTTGACACGATTCTCGGATATGCCAACTTTCATGACACGAGTCGGGCGCGCTCGACCTGCCGAGGAAGAAGGCTCAGGCCGGAGTCATCAACTGCGATACGCGCCCGGTCGAGGGCCGATCTGAGCGCCGACCTGCCAGTAGGTCACCGTGGTCATTGCGCTGTCATGTCGGCGATGGTACGCACAACGTAGTACGTGTCAAGTAGTCTGTTCCTCGTACTCCGCTTGTGACGGAAGGAGGCGATCGGACAGTGCACAGCAATGACGCACAGCTGCTGGTGCTCACCGTGCTCGCGGAGTCGGCCGCCCATGGCTATGCGATCAACGCCGCGATCGAGCAGCTCACCGGCGAGCGGCTCGGGCCGGGAAGTTTGTATGGCGCACTCACGCGCCTCGAGGCGCGCGGACTGATCGAGCCCGACGATCCCGAGGAGGGCGGGCGTGCTCGCACCATGCGGATCACCGACGCCGGGCGGGAGGCGCTGCGCGCGCAGCTGACGCAACTGGCGCGGATCTCGTCGGTCGGCCTGCGGGCCCTCGGCGAGGCGACGACATGAACGTCCCGGACGCGCTCACTGCCCTCTATCCGCCTGCGGTCCGGCAGCGCTGGGGCGACGAATTGACCTGTGAGGTAAGAGAATCCGGTCCGAAGGCGTGGGGTGACACCGTCGTGGGAGCCGCCCGGCTGTGGCTGCACCCACGCGACTGGCCGGAGCTGGTGGCCGGCCATACCTGTGCAGTTCTGACCTGCGCGCTCGCCGCCGTCACAGCCGCAGCCGCCCTCCTGGTGCGCGCCGCCGAGCCGTCGCACTACCTGACCGGTGACCCCGCGCGACCGGCGACGAGCGCCTGGCTGGTGCTGGTCGTCGCCGGCGTGGTGCTGGCCGCGCCGCGGCCGCGACTCGACCTTCAGGGTGTGCGGCGGCTCGCCGCGATGGCGGTACGGGAGCTGACGGCTCCGGCGTGTCTCGCGGTCGTCCTCTGGCTGATCGCCAACAGCACAGTTGCATCCCACCCGACCGGTCCGGCCCGCGTCGGCTTCATCGCGTTCTACTGGATCAGCCTGGCGTTCGGCGCTTTTCGGCTGTGTCGACTCATCGCGCGCATCGTCGCGATCAGTCGCCCGCCGAGCCGGCGCCGGATGTATGCCGCCCTGCCGCTCCTCGGCTCCGGCTCCGGCCTGGCGGCGGTCCAGAGCCAGCTGGGCACGACCCACGCGCCGACTGGCGTCGCAATCAGTGTGGCGCTCGCCGCGCGTGCCGCGGCAGTCTTCACTGCGGCTCGCAACTTCCGCCCCGCGTCCTGATTGCGGCTGCGGATCCTGCTGACGTCTCAGGGGTCGTCAGGAGGTGACCACCCGCTCGTCGATGAGTCGCTCGTGCACCGCGCGGCCGTCGGGGTCGTAGCGGCCGTGCTCGAAGTCCTTGGCCCGCGCAGGTCGTGCGCGCATCCGCCGCCCGGCGCCGAGGATCTCGCGGTCCGCCGCGGCGATCGCGACGACCGGCGCGCCGAGGTCGAGTGCCATGTCCTTGAGCCGCTCCGTCACGGCGGCGATGCGCTGGGTGTCGTCATAGCCGGCGTCGAGCGGAACCTTCTGCAGGTAGTCGATCACCACCATCGGCGGTTGCCCGTGCTCCTCGGCCAGTGCGTAGCTGATGCGCTGGATCTCATCCAAAGTCGTTGTGGCAACTGACGATTCGTGACTCGAAAGTCGATTCCCGTATGACGTCAGCGCGCCCAGCGCTGCGGAGCCGGCCGGCACGCCACGCCGCAACGTCGCGTCGGTGTCTGCGATCAGATCGCTCAGCGAGGTGAGTCGATCAGCGTTCCCCGCAGCGAAGTGCGACATGCCTGTCGTGCAGCACATCGTCCGGCCGGCGTCGCCGGAATCGCGGTAATCCTTCTGCACTCGTGTCGTTGCCCAACGGAGCCGAGGAACCTAGGGTGGTTGAGTATTCAATGAATGTTTGCAGCCGTTCAACCAGGAGGAACCACCATGCAACTCGCTCGTTTCGCCGCCCGCGCCGTGATCGGCGGATTGTTCTTCGGCCACGGCACCCAGAAGCTGATGGGCTGGTTCGGCGGCCCCGGACTGGAGGGCACCGACAAGATGATGGACGCGCTGCAGATGCATCCTCCGCGTCGCAACGCGCTCGCCGCAGGCGTTACCGAAGCGGGTGGCGGCGTGCTGCTGGCGACCGGGCTCGCGACCCCGCTGGCGGCCGCCAGCCTCACCGGCGTCATGGTGACGGCGATCCGGAAGGTGCACGCGCCCAAGGGCGTTTGGAACTCCAACGGCGGCTACGAATACAACGCAGTGCTCATTGCCGCCGTCGCCACTGTGGCCGAAGCCGGCCCGGGCAAGCTGTCGCTCGACCACGCTCTGGGGATCGAGCGCAAAGGCACCCGTTGGGCGTTGGGTGCGCTCGCGGTCGGAGTGGCCAGCTCGTTCGTGACGACTGAGCTGGGTCGCCGAGCGGCCGAGCGTCATACCGTGGAGCAGGCGAAGCCCGAGACGCCATCCGACGGACCCCAAACGGCCAGCTGAGCGGCCACGCTCAGTGACGCCGGCTACCAGTCACTGGCGTCGTCGAGCGTTGCCAGGCTAATGAACGAGACAACGAGACACCCTGACGTCATACGAGCTCGCCCATAGGTCTCAGTCCTGCCTGTAGTACTTCCGGTAGAGCGTGTGCCGGAAGACTTTGCCGCCCAAGGGCCCGAGCCACTTCAGGATCGGGCGCATGTGCCCGTTGTCGATCAGCTCGATCAGGTTGCCGTCCGGGTCCTTGACGAAGAAGAACGTGTGGCCCTTGGGTGACTGCTCGGGCGCGGTGAGGATCTCGACGCCCTTGCCGAGGAGATAGTCGTGCCACCGATCCGTGTCGCGGACGTTGAAGGACAGATGGGTGAGACCGGGCCGGTTCCACTCCACCTCCTGCCCGGGGCCGCTCGGCCGGAACTCGAAGACCTCGATAGTGGCCCCTCCGGGGACCCGGATCCAGCCGATCTTCAGCTCGGGGGCCGCGCTCTCGACACCGAAGAACGTGCGCAGCCGCTCGGGGTCGTGGTCGCAGTTGACTCCCACGACCGGGGCGCCGAAGACGTCGTTGTAGAACCGCACCGTGCGGTTGAAGTCTGCGACGGTGATGGCGACGTGGCTGAACGAGTGCACCTTCATGCGGAGCCTCCCAGGTCGGTGGCGAGTAGATGGTCGGCGACGCGCAACGTCTGGGCGATCACGGTGAGGCCGGGGTTGACGGCTGCCGAGGACGGGAAGAACGACGAGTCGGTGACGAAGAGATTCTCGACGTCGTGGGTTCGGCAGTAGAGGTCGAGCACTGACGTCCGGGGGTCCTCACCGAAGCGCAGCGTGCCGCATTGATGAGTGGTGTTCGCGTTCTTGAATCTGTGGCGTATGACGACCCAGGCGCCGAGACGCCGCATCATCTGTGCCGCCTCGCGGACCAGCTCGCGGTGCACCTGCAGGTTGTTGTGCCGGTAGTCCAGCCTGATCCGGCCATCCGGGGTGAGCGAAACGCGGTTCTCCGGATCAGGAAGATCCTCGGTCATGGCGAGCCAGTCGACGCCACGTTGTACCCAGGCCTCGGCCGCCCACATGGGCAGACCCGGCATGACCGCCTTGACGATTGCTGCATGCGCTCGCCCCTGCGACTGGATGTGCCCGAGCGGGTACGACCGGCCGTGGTCCGGGAGGTAGAAGTCGTTGATACCGACCGTCTTCTGGAACAACGTGGGATTGACCTGGAACGGGTGGAACGCCTCCATCATGGTGGAGACGTGGGCCATGTAATGGCGCCCCACAAGTCCCGAGCTGTTCGCCAGGCCGTCGGTATGCCGGTCAGTGCGACTGGCCAGCAGTAGAGCAGCGGAATTCACCGCGCCGGCCGCCAGGACGACCGTTCCCGCAGTGAGGTGCACTCGTTCGCCGCGACGGTTCACCTCCACGCCCGTGACGCGCCGGCCGGACGCGTCAGTCACCAGCCGGACAGCTCGCGCCCCGGTCCAGAGTTCGACGTTCTCGGACTCCAACGCCGGCGTCACCCCACAGGTATCGGCGTCGCTCTTGGCGCGCAACAAGCATGGAAAGGAGTTGCAGGTGTCGCACAGCAGACAGCCTCCCGGCTCCGCCGGGTTGATCAGCCCCAGGGGGAGCGGAAAGGCACCGACTCCGCGGGCAGCCAGCTGCTCCACGATCCGGGCCATGACCGGCTCGTGCGGCACCGCGGGATGGGGATAGGGCTTGCGGTCGGCCTCCGTCGGGTCGGCCCCCTTCTGGCCGTGCACCTCGTACAACTCCTCGGCGCGGTCGTACCACGGCGCGAGCGTCTGGTAGTCGATCGGCCAGGCGGGCGAAGTCCCGCCCGGGTACTCCACGGGATCGAAGTCCGACTCCCGCAGCCGGAACAGGGCCGCGCCCCAGAACTTGGTGTTACCGCCGACGTTGTAGTGCATGAACGGCACGAAGTCCTCGCCCTTGCGGTTCACCCACCGCTCATCGGTGCGGTAACGCCGCCGCCGCCATACCGCCGCGGGCTCCCAGTTCTCCTTCTCCTGCGGAACCCAGTCTCCGCGCTCCAACACCAGCACGCTGGCGTCGCGGCCGGCGAGGGCGCGGGCCATCGTCCCTCCGCCGGCGCCGCTTCCGATGATCACGACGTCGAAGTGCGGGTCAGCCACCGCAGACCTGCTCGACGAGTCGGTGATCGTCCAAAGCGCGCTCGAGACTCATCTGTGGCTGGCGGCCCGACGAGATCGCGGCTGCGAAGTCGAGGTACATCGCTCGGTAGCCCCGGATGTCACGCCAGCCCGGGTGGATCATCCGGGGAGACCGCGGGTGTGGACCATCACGGTGGCTCCGTTGGATTCGAAGGTGATCACGCCGCGTCGACCGTAGAGCTTCGAGACGCGCAGGCCACGCAGCAGCGAAGGCACCTCACGTGAGTAGAACAGTGCTCCCACTGCCCCGGTGTCGTAGTCGAAGGCGACGAGCTGGCTGCGGCCTCGCCGGTCTGACGCCGTCGTCCCCGAGGCACGCGAGGGACGGTGGCCACTGATCCGCACGATCCGCGGGCCCAGACTTCCGGCCAGGTGCAGCCAGTGCACCCCTTCCTCGAAGAATGCGTCGCCGCCCGCGAGCGTCTCGTCGTTGCGCCAGTCGGCTGCCCCCTTGGGTTTGTCGGCCACCGTGGTGAAGCTCGCCATCACCAGCTCGCCGATCGCGTCCTCCTTCAGCAGCCGCCGCAGGGTCACGGCCAGCGGCTTGTAGTGGTCGTTCTCTCCGACCAGCACGCCGACGCCTCGATCGTCGCGAGCCCGGCATACCTCGGCGTAATCGTCGGCGGTCAGGAAGGCCGGTTTCTCCACGAGCACGTGCTTTCCAGCGGCGATCCCCGCCAGGGCCAGCTCCCGGTGCCACCTCGGGGGCACCGCAACCACCACGACATCGATCCGCGGATCCCGGAGGGCAGCCTCGTAACCCTGGTATGCCGACTCGCCGCCATACCGGGCTCGAAACATCTCGGCGCGACTGATGTCGCGGCTCGCATAGCTCGGCACCCAGGTATCCCGCAGGGATCGGAGATGCCGGCTGTGCACCCCGGTGATGTAGCCGCACCCGAGGAACGCCACCCTCAAGGGGAAAGAACTCACCGGTCAATTTCCGGCCGACTCGTCACCGCTCGAACGTACCAAAACCATCCAGCTCGGTAGGTGTCTCCTACGATTGGCCGAATGACGGGACTGGCCGTGACCTGCGCGCTTCTCAGCGCGTTGACCGTGGCTTTCTCCACGTCGGTGCAGCACCACGCCGCGGAGCTCGCGCCGTCCAGCGTGACCGGCATCCGGGGCCTGCTCGGCCATCTCGCCCGGCGACCGTCCTGGCTGATCGGCCAGGCCCTCGGGACGGTCGCTCTGGTGATGCACGGCCTCGCGCTGCACTTCGGGCCCCTCGCGCTGGTCCAGCCGCTGGTCATCAGCGGGGTCATCCTCGCCGTCCCGGTGCGTGCTGCCATCTCCCGCATGCTGCCGGGAGGCCGGGAGATCGCCGCGGTGCTGCTCGCAGCCGGCGGACTGGCAACGCTGCTGGTCGTCTCCGCCCCGTCCGAGGGCAAGTATTCCGTGCTGGGACCCGTGGCGCTCCTGGTGGTTCTGGGCTGCCTGGCGGTTGCCGGCGCCGCCATCGCCTACGCACGCCGCATCCTCGATCCGACCGGTCGGGCTTTTCTGCTCGGCGGTGGTGCCGGGATCCTGTTCGCGCTCGTAGCGGTGCAGCTGAAGATGTGTCTCGCCGAGTTCGCGGACGGCGGCGCGACCGGGGTCCTGGCGAACTGGCCGGTCTACGTCCTGGTGGTGGCAGGGATCGGCGGTGTCGTGTGCAATCAGTTCGCCTACCGTTCGGCCCGGCTGTCTTCGTCGATGCCGGTTCTCAACGTCGTGGACTGCCTGCTGGCGTTGATCTTCGGCTACTTCGTCTTCCACGAGGTCCCTCGCCACTCCCCGGGCGTGATCGCGCTCGAGGGGTTGGCGCTGGTTGCGATGCTGGCAGGACTCTGGATCCTGGCCCGGGACGCTGCGATCGACCTGCGTGGCGGTCCAGGCCCGAAGCGGCCGGTGGCCCCGCAGCGCCAGGCTCACCAATAGGTGATGAGTCATGCAGCAGCTCCACTGATTCCTTGACAGCGGGGTCGAGCCCGATCGTGAGTCTGCGCTATCGGACCAGCTGATCCGCCGGGTGTTGGAGGGCGAAGCCGTTCTGCAGCCTGGTTGCGGAGGCGCGTTAGAGGCCAACACCGCGGTGTTCCGTGCCCTGGCGGCGCACCTCACGGTCGGGCGCTCGCCAGTTCCTTCGCGCGCGACTCCGGAACTCCCAGCATGAGAAGGCTGGTGACGGTTGCCGCGCGGACGCCGAGGGCGTCCGTCGCGAAGTCGCTGTCCGCGATCGAGAAGACGGCGGCATACGCGAGCTGGCTGAGGGTCTCCGCGGGCAGGTGCCGTCCGAAAGCCCGGCTGTCCTGGCCCCGCTGCACGAGATCGGCGAGGACGAGATCGACCGGTCCGAGCAGGGCATGGATCTCGTCGCCATACTCCCCGCGCCGGAGCGCCAACAGCACTTGGTAGCGGTGAGCCACCGGCCACAGGCGAGCGATGAAATCTGCCCACACTGCATCGGCCGCCCGGTCCGGGGAGTCGACCTCCGCGAGCACCGCGGCGATCTCATCGACGGCTCGTTGCGTGAGACTCCGCACGAGGTCGGCGCGGGTGGGGAAGTGCCCGTAGACGGTACGGCGGACCACGCCGGCTGCCGATGCGATTTCGGCCATGCTCGCGTCCGGGCTCCGCCCCAACACCTCGAGCGCGACATCCAGGATGCGGTCCCTGGTGGCGCGCACGGCGCGTGCGCGGGCGGATTCGGTCTGCACCTCCCGATGATTGCACAACCGTGCGCAACCAGCAGCCGACCCGAGCCCGTGGCTGCGGATGTTCCGCAACGCCCGCGTCCACGTGAGCTGACCGAGAGGAGCACCGAACGACCGAGCGGAGTACGGAATCACCCCAAATCCGTACTCCTGTCGGTCGGGTGCTACTCCTGTCGGTCGGGTGCTACTCCTCTCGGTCAGGAGAAGGTGCGGCCGGTCAGGGTCTCGTAGGCCTCGACATACTTCGCGCGCGTCTGCTCGACGGAATAGATTGCACACGCGTGTGCATTGCACATGGCAGTGCAACGAACCGCTGCACGGTGAGCCAGAAGTTCAGGAGAACACGGCCATGACCGCTTCATCGTCCGCAGCAGCGCCACTCGTCCGTCCGTTCACCGTCGCGATCCCGGACTCGGAGATCGACGACCTGAAGCAACGGTTGGCCAGGACCCGTTGGCCGGATCGGGAGACCGTTCCCGACTGGTCCCAAGGCGTCCGGCTCGAGAACGCCAGGTCGCTGACCAACTACTGGGAGCACGAATATGACTGGCGTCGCTTCGAATCCGAGCTCAATCGGCTCCCACAATTCCTGACCGAGATCGATGGACTCGACATCCACTTCATCCACGTCAGGTCCAAGAATCCGCACGCGATGCCGCTCATCCTCACCCACGGATGGCCAGGATCGATCGTTGAATTCCTGGAGCTGATCGGGCCACTCACCGACCCGGTGGCGTATGGCGGGAGCGTCGCGGACTCGTTCGACGTCGTCGTCCCGTCGCTGCCCGGCTTCGGTTTCTCCGCGAAGCCGACCCAGAGCGGGTGGACCGTTTCCCGTATCGCGGCGGCGTGGGCGGAGCTCATGAAGCGTCTCGGCTATGAGAAGTGGGTCGCTCACGGCGGTGATTGGGGCTCCGTCGTGACGACCGCCCTCGGCGCCATACAGCCCGAGGGCCTGCTCGGCATACACCTGAACTCGCAGTACGCGTTCCCCGCACGGCTACCCGACACCCTGTCGCCGGAGGAGCGCCACGCCGTGGACACCCTCGAGCTCTATACCGGTGATCTGGGCGGATCGAACCACCTGCAGGCAACCAAGCCCGAGACCGTCGGAGTTGCCTTGGCGGACTCACCGGCCGGCCAGGCGGCGTGGATCTACGAGAAGTTCCAATCCAAGACCGACAACGACGGGCTCGCCGAGGACGCACTCAGCATCGACGACATGCTCGACGCGATCTCGCTCTACTGGTTCACCAACAGCGCGGCGTCGTCCGCGCGCATCTATTGGGAGAACTACACCGGCTCTCTCGCCGGCCCCAAACTCACCTTGCCGGTCGCGGTCACTGTGTTTCCACGGGACATCCCACGCCTGCCACGCAGTTGGATCGAAGACACCTACAGCAACCTGATCCACTACGGCGAGGCCGGCAAGGGCGGACACTTCGCGGCTCTCGAGCAGCCCGAGACCCTGGTCGACGAACTGCGCACCGGCCTCAGGAGCCTGCGCTCGTAGAAGAGGCACCCGAGCCCACGTGTCGATGATCTGGTTAGATCATCACTAGTTATGTTATAACTAGAACATGAGCCAAGACATAGCGGTCCAGGCGGATCGATCGGAGACAAATGTCCAGGTGAGCCGGGAAGCGTTGCGGCGCTTGGGTTCCTGGTCCACCACCCGGCGCTACACAGTCCAGGGCGACAACGCGCGAATCGTGCTCGACCTTCGCGATTCGTGTCGCCGGTTCACCGAGGTCACCGTGATGGTCGACCTGGCGAAGACCGCCCTCATCCTGCTGGTGGATGAGGGCACCGAGGTGGACGATGCGATCCACTGGACCGGCCGCGGGAAGCTGAAGGACCGCTGGGGTCACGACACAGCGCAGTCGGGGACCGTGACGGTCTCCGGAGACGCTCGCGGTAGCGAGGTCCGCATCCATCGGGGCGGTATGGCGACCATGGAGGACCTGACCTCGCGCAAGCGTCTGATGGAGTTGCGGGAGCTCGAAGGTGCGACGGACGTCGAGCGGGTTCCGGTGCTGATCGTGGGTGGCGGCTACGCGGGGACTGCGATGGCAATGCTCTTGGCGCAGAACGGTATTCGGGCGTTGATGGTGGATCGTCACGACCAGCCGAGTGTGCAAGGGCGGGCCCGCGGCGTGAATCAGCGCACCATGGAGCTCTACCGAGCAGCGGGTGTGGACCGTCTGGTCGCCGAGCTGTCCGCGCCGTTCGTCGAGGATGCCGGCGTCGCCCGATGCGCGTCGTTGTCCGAGCCGTGGGAGTGGCTCTTCGATCCCGAGCCGGACCCGCGGCTGGAGACGATCAGCCCGAGCCGCTTCATCATGGCCGACCAAAGCACGGTCGAGCCGGTGCTGACCGCGCGAGCGCGGGAGCTCGGCGCGAGGATCGAACGCGGCGTCGTCGCGGAGCAGGTCACGGTCAGCGATTCCGGCGCCGAGGCGACCCTGCGGAAGGTCACTGACGGGACAGCCCGTCGGGTGCGATGCGACTACTTGGTCGCTGCCGATGGGTATGTCGGCGACCTGCGAGAAGCCCTCGGCATACAGCAGGAGGGGCAGTCGGACCCGCAGCATTGGGTCAGCATCGTCTTCGACGCGGACCTCGACGACCTCGTCGAGAAACGGGCGCTGTTCTGGATCGTGCTCAACGAGGAGCTCGGCTTCGCCGCGCTCACCACGACCGCCGACCGGACCCGGTGGAGCTTGGGGCTCGCCTTTGATCCGAAGACGACTCCGCTGGGTTCCTTCGACGCGGAGAGATGCACCGACCTGATCCGCACCGCGCTCGGCGACCCCGACCGGCCGCTGACGGTGGTGGATGTGACGCCGTGGCAGCAGGCGGTCGGAGTGGCTGCCGCCTACCGGCAGCAGTGCGCGTTCCTGATCGGCGACGCCGCCCATGTGTGGCCGCCCGCTGGTGCGATGGGCGCCAACTCCGGCATCCAGGACGCCCACAACCTCGCCTGGAAACTCGCGGCCGTGCTCGATGGGCGCGCGGACCCGGCGCTGTTGCACAGCTACGAGGACGAGCGGCGACCTGTTGCACAGGCTTTGGCCGACCTCACTGTGCGCCGCCAAGCCGCACGATTCGGCGGCGGTCTTGACGATGACGTCGACGACATCGTGTGCACCTTCGGTCAGCGGTACAACTCCGGCGCCGTCCTGGGCGCGGGGGACACTGTGCCGTTCACCGACGCGGTGGCAGGCGTCGCGGAGCCCGGTGCCCGGATGCCACACACCTGGATCGAAGCCGCGCATCGCACGAGCATCCTGGACCTGGCCGGCGACAGGTTCGTCCTTGCGGTCGCCGATCACGTCGACCAATGGCGCAGCCAACTTCAGCCCCACGGAGTCACGGTGCAGCAGGTCGATCCGCTCGTGCTTCCCGACGGCGCGCGTCCTGCACTGATCCGACCCGACGGGTATGTCGCCTGGATAGCCGACTCGTCCGCGCCGGACGCCGAGTCCGTCATACATTCGATGAATCAGGTGCTAGCACGCGGCGCTCAAACAGGAAGGTGACAAGGCCAGAGATGACGACCCCGGGCAAGAGCAGCATGAGACCGACGGCACTCGGCCTGGTCGTCCTCGGCATGCTCATCGAACAGCCCATGCACGTCTACCGGATGCAGAAGCTGATCAAGGAGCGCGGGAAGGACAAGGTCGTCAACGTCCGGCAACGCACCAGCCTCCACCAAGTCATCGACCGGCTCACCACTCACGGCCTGGTCGAGCAGGTCGGTGAGGGTGACGCATCGGAGAATTACCCGAGCCGTCGCAGCTACCGAATCACGCCGGCCGGAAGACAGACCGCGATCGACTGGCTGACGGCAATGGTCACTGAGGTGCCGGACGAGTTCCCGCAGCTCCCGGCGGCGCTGTCGGTGCTCACGATGGTTGCGCCGGACACCGCAGCCGAGTTGATCACCGCCCGCATCACCACGATCGAGCACACGCTCAACGAACTGCGATCCGAGCGCGGAGGGTATGAAGTTCCGCGCATCTACCTCCTAGAAGACGAATACCGCACGCGCGGCTTGGAATCCGAAGCCGCGTGGCTCGGCGAAGTGCGCCACGACATTGAGCGCGGCGAACTCACCTGGACGGCGCCAGACGCACCGCCATACGAACCAGAGGAACCGAAATGACGACGACCGACTCGTCCGGCGCGCCGCGCCCGACTCTCTACGAACACGCGGGTGGACGCCCGATGCTCCGGCAACTCGCCGAAGCGCAATACCGGCGCTGCCTGACCGACCCGATCCTGATCGAGATCTTCGGGACGGAGTCTCATCCGAGCCACGTTGATCAGCTGGCGGATTGGCTCACCGAGGTTCTCGGCGGCCCGCCGCTCTACACCGAACAACACGGTGGGCATGGCGGGCTGCTCAAGCGCCACGCGAACCTGGCAATCCAGGACCGGCACCGCGCACGGTTCGTCGAGGTGTTCATCGAAGCCGCTGACGAGGTCGGCCTACCCGCGGATCGCCAGTTCCGGCAACGCTTCCTGGACTATCTGGAGTGGGGCTCGAACATCGCCCAAGAGGTCTCACAGCCGGGCGCGGACACTTCCAGCAACGACCCGGTGCCGGTTTGGACCTGGGAACCTTCATAACCTCGTTACTGGGGACGCCCAGAAGAGCTGAGCCGCTCGATCAGGGTCTGCCAGCTGTCTTCCAGGGAGCCGACGCGCTTCGCGGTGGCCGGCGGCGGGCTGTATGACGCGAGCAGCAGCGGCCCGTCGAGAGCCAGCGCGAGTTGGATGGCGAGGTTGTCCACGTCGTCGATCCCCAGGTCGGCCTGCACGAGCAGCATCCGGACGTGGACCTGGGTGAACTCGACACCGGAGGCAGAGATCTGGCCGCCCGGTTCCACGGTGGCCTGCATGACCTTGAGGTGATCCATCAAGAAGGTGCTGCGCGCCCGGCCGTATGCGATCAGTCGCTGCACGGGGTCCGCGCCCGGTCCGAGCGGTGGCTCGCCCTGAATGACCGCGGTCTGGAAGGCGATCTCATCGGCTTCCAGGAGCGCGCGGAAGATCCCGGCCCGCGTGCCGAACGCGCGAAAGACCGTCCCCTTGCCGAGTCCGGCGCACTCCGCCAGGCCGTCCATCGTGATCCCTGCCGTGCCTCGTTCGGCGAGAACCTCGCGAGCGACGGCGATCAGGTGCTCCCGGTTGCGTACCGCGTCCGCGCGCCGGGGGCGCGGATTACCGAGCGGTATGACGGGAAGGCTCACGCAGTCAAAACTACGCGGAATATTAACCGGGGTATTCCCCGTTTAGCAGAGACAAGCAACATTCCGATCTCACAAGGAGACTGCGCATGAGCACCATCAGCATCATCGGCACCGGAAACATGGCCCGCGCCATCGGCACGCGGGCGCTGGCCGGCGGCAATGCCGTCGAGGTCATGGGCCGCGATCAGTCCAAGGTCGAGACGCTGGCCGAGACCCTCGGCGCCGGCGCGACGGCGGGGAAGTGGGGCGCCATACCGGCCGGCGGCGTTGTCATCACAGCTCTGCCGAATGCCGGCGTCGTCCCGGTCGTCACCGAGTATGGCGATGCTCTCGCGGGCAAGGTCATCGTCGACATCAGCAACCCCTTCAATGCGACATTGGACGGGCTGGCCAACACTGCGGAGACCTCGGTCGCACAGGAAGCAGCCAAGGTCGCCCCGGCCGGCGCCAGCGTGGTGAAGGCGTTCAACACCATCTTCCGGAACGTTCTGGAGACGGGGCAGCCCGACGTCTTCCTTGCCGGCGACGACGCGGACGCGAAGGCGAGCGTGGCGGCATTCGTCGTGAGCATCGGGCTGCGTCCGCGCGACGTCGGCGGCCTGAAGATGGCGCACTGGCTGGAAGGGCTGGGCCTGCTCACGGTGACGCTCGCCAACAATGGGATGGACCACTGGGACTTCGCTCTCGGCGTCGACGAGTTCACCGGCTGAGCGGGGCCACAGGCGACCGCCGTGGCGGTCGCCTGCTTTCTGCCTGCTGAAGACCGGTCGAAGCACCATGATGGAGACATGGAGTTCCGTGGCGTGTTGCCGGAGGACGCGCCCGATCCGCGCATCAAACAGCGCCGACGCCTGCGCGAGATGCCCGTCCCCGTCGTGGGCCTGGCGGGACAGCCGTCGTTGGAGGACACCGACCTGCTCAGCTTTATCGGCGTCTCGGACGACGCAGGGTATGCCGAGCTCTGCGTGAGCGTCACCTACACCTTGTTGCGCAACCCCGCCGACCGTTCCGACCCGGTCAACCTTGCCGAGCTCGATGAGAAGCAGCGGGCTGCGATCGTGGCGGTGCCGCCGCGGCCGCGGCCGGCCTGGCTGATCGAGGAGGTTCAGCGGAGGCGGTATCCGCAACTGCGGGAGGCGGTCCGCACCAGCTGGAGCCGCGCCCGGGCAGGGCAGGTCGACCTCGCGCAGCGGCTGGCGGACCACGCGAACGACGTTCTGAACAACCACTATCGGCAACCGACTGGGCCGGAGATGCGGTGGGCGTCATACGTCAACGGCGCGGAGGTGAGACGGTCCGGGACCGTTCTCGTGGATGGAGTCTCCATCGCGACTGTCGAGATCGACACCGATTCGTTGGTGTATGCCGTCGGAGCCCGGACCGGACCGCACACCGTGGTGACGGCCGTGCTCCCACGCAGCGAGTTGAAGTACCTCGACATCGCCTTCACCACCAGGTCAACAAAGGGACCACCATCATGAGCGAGAGTGACCTGACCGAGCAGGCCGCGGTGGGCGGCCCGGCGACGCATCCGTTGGACCCGCTGACTGCGGCCGAGTTCGAGCACACGGTGTCGATCCTGCGCCGCGACCGCGGTGCGACCGACCGATGGCGTTTCGCGTCCATCGAGCTGGTCGAGCCGGACAAGCCGGTGGTCGCCGCGTTCCGACCCGGCGGGCCGATCACTCGCCGCTCCCGCGTCGTGTGTTTCGACCGCGACAGCGGCGATGTCCATGTCGCGGTCGTCGACCTGACCGGTGACCGGGTGGACAGCTTCGAGCACCGGCCCGGTGTGCAGCCGAACATGACGATCGACGAGTGGCATGAAGCCGACGAGATGCTGCGCCATGACGAGCGCGTGATCGAGGCGTTGGCCCGCCGTGGCCTGACCGACATGGACCGGGTGTTGATGGACACCTGGACGTATGGCGGATTCCTGATACCGGAGAAGTACAAGTCGCTTCGGGTCGGGTGGACCGACACCTGGTATCGCGACCAGGAGGGGTCGAATCCTTACGCGAATCCGGTCAACGGGTTCCACTGCGTCATCGACGTGAACTCGATGCAGCTGCTGGAGATCCAGGACACCTTCAGTGTTGAAAAGCCTTCTGTCATGGGCGAATACGTGCCCGGCCTCATCCCCGGCTATCAGGCCCGCACCGATCTGAAGCCGCTGGTGATCACCCAGCCCGACGGCGTCTCCTTCACCCTGGACGGCAACCAGATCTCCTGGCAGAACTGGACCTTCCGGGTCGGGTTCAACTACCGCGAGGGACTGGTCCTGCACCGGATCAGCTACACAGACGGCGATCGGGCACGCCCGGTCGCGGACCGGATCTCGTTGGCCGAGATGGTGGTCCCTTACCGCGACCCGGCCATCGACCACACCAACCGGACCGCGTTCGACATCGGCGAGTGGGGTCTGGGTTTCATGACCACCTCGCTGGAGCTGGGCTGCGACTGCCTGGGTGAGATCCGCTACCTGGACGCTGTGCTGCACGACAGCACCGGCACGCCATACACGATCAACCACGCGATCTGCATCCACGAGGAGGACGACCGGGTCCTGTGGAAGCACGTCGATGCTCAGGCCGGCGCCGAGGTGCGTCGCTCACGCCGGCTGACCGTGTCGTGTCACGTCACCGTCGCCAATTACGAATACCTCATCTACTGGTCCTTCTACCAGGACGGCACCATCGAGTGCCAGGTGCGCGCCACCGGGATCATGGTCGCCACCCACATCGCGGATGGCGAGCAGCCGCGCCACGGAACGATGATCGGGGAGCGCACCTATGCCCCGCACCACCAGCACTTCCTGGTGGCGCGGCTGGACATGAATGTCGACGGCGGCCCGAATACCGTTTATCGGACGGACTGCTCGCCCGATCCGGTCAGCGACGAGAACCCGTTCGGGCTGGCGCTGGCCGCTACTTCGACGCCGCTACGGACCGAGTCGGACGGCAAGCAGGATTACGACTGGTCCAGCCAACGGACCTGGAAAGTGGTCAACGAGCACTCCCGCAACGCCGCCGGCACGCCAGTCGCCTACAAGCTGATCCCGACCGGCTGCTTCCCGGCGCTGATCGACCAGAACTCACCGGTGTTCCAGCGAGCCCAGGTGCTCGGGCACACTTTGTGGGTGACGCCATACAACTCCGAAGAACGTTGGCCTTGCGGTGAATTCGTCAACCAGAGCAGTCGGGACGAGGGCCTGCCGGCCTGGACCGCGGCAAACCGCAGCATCGAGGACACCGATGTCGTGCTCTGGTACGTCTTCGGGATCAACCACATCACGCGGCCCGAGGACTGGCCGGTGATGCCGGCCGATACCGTCACCTTCCAGCTGAAGCCCTTCGGCTTCTTCGACCGCAACCCCGCACTGGACGTCCCGCCCACCGGCGACCACTGCAATCCCCAGCACGCATGACAGCTCATCGCCCGCTGCCTATCGGCCGGGCCCTCCGATGAGCCGCGTGACAATCTTCTGAACCGCGCTCACGTCGTACCGGCGTCGCTCGACGCGGGTGATGCGTTCGGTGGAGAAGGTGCGGACTTGCTCGCAGATTGCCCACGATCCTGACGTAACCTGCACGCGGGTTGGCCAGGACCGCTCGGCGCTGGTCATAGGGACGCCGATGACCAATGAAAAGGCGTGGTGATAGCGCGTGTCCGAGAGGACCAGGTACGGCCGGTGTTTGGCTTGCTCCCTACCCTTCGCCGGGTCGAGATCGGCCCACACGACGTCACCGCGAGTGAAGCTCTGACCCGACGACTTCGGTCGCTGGGGTCGGCTTGTCCCTCCTGCCATGTGGACGACTCACTCGCCCTGCTCGTCGCGGTCCAGTCCAGCGTCCTCGGCTCGGTAGTCATCGCTCGGCTCATCGCCGTCATCGGCCAGTGCCTGCCTGACTTCCGCAGGATCGAGTGCTTCGACGGCTTGCCAAAAGTCCGCTTCCTCGCGCTGGTCGAGGAGCGATTCGATGAAGGCGCCCTGAGTCATTCCTGACGCCTTCGCCAGTCGACGGAGTCGACTGTGCGTGGCATCCGCCACCTTGATAGTCGTCGAAGTCATACTGTGAGTATACCTTGCGGTACGACTTCGGGCTTCGTCTCGGGTGGTGTCCACGTACTTCGTTGCGATTGGCTCAGTCGACGCACGAACCGGTGGAGACTGGAGTGGTGGCGTGGGCGGCCGCCTCGACGACCGGTCGGCTCTCGTCCAGCGTCAGCGCGTAGGCGGTCGGCGCGCCGCGGGCCGACTTCGCGAAGACGGTGCCCACCACCTGACCGGTCGACGACAGCAACGGCCCGCCGGAGTTGCCCGGCTGCACGCGACCAGTGAGCGCATACACGTCACGAGGCGCGGCGGGCTGGCCGTAGATGTCGGTGCCGAGGGCATGCAGGCGCGAGTTGATCCGTGCTCCGTCGAGTCGGTAGGGGCCGTTCTCCGGGAAACCTGCCACGACGGCGTCGTCGCCGCGGGAGAGTTCGGCGCCGGTCGGGAGCGCAGGGGCGTTCAGGTCCGGCACCGCCAGCACGGCAATGTCACGGTCCTGGGAGAACGCCACTGTCGTCGCCGGATAGCTGCGTCCTGTGCCGCCGATCTGCACCCGCGGGTGCTCGACACCGGCGACGACGTGCGCGTTGGTCACCACGCGGTGCGGCGCCGCAACCCAGCCGCTGCCCTCCTGTGCAAGCCCGCAACTGTCAGCGATACCAGTCACTTTCACGATCGAAGCGGCGGCACGCGCGACGCCGGGTCCGCGCACCGCCTCCGATCCCGGCGGGGCGACGGGTGCGATCGGCCCGGCATACAGATCGGGCATCCCTCGGTCGTCGACCAGTTGCCGCAGGCCGGCAAAGAAGCGGTCGGCCCCCGACGGCATGACTCGGTCGACACCCTGCAACACCCGCGAGTGCGCCACCGCTTCCGACGCCCCCGCGGGCAGGGCACCTTGCACGGATCCCGCGACGAACCAGGCGAGTATGGCGGAAACCACCACGCCCGCCACCGCGCCGAGCACGGAGTCGACCTTGAGCGCCGGTTGGACACGCAGCAGGGACCGGAACCGGCTACCAGCCCGCGCCCCCAGGGTCTGCCCGACGACGGCCAGCGCGAGCACTCCGACGATGAGCAGCAGTCCTTGTCGGAGGGCGCTGTCGGCCGTGGCCGACCAACGCTCCAATACCCCTGGTATCAGCCACAATCCGAGGAATCCGCCGGCCAGGAAGCCCGCCAGAGACAGCGCGCCCGCGACGAATCCGGTCCGGTAATGCGCGACGGCATACCCGATCAGCATCAGCACGAGCAGGACGTCGAGAACCGTGGCGCCACTGATCACAGTCGTGACCCTATGCGAGAGCTCCTCGCCAGTGGGTCGTCGCGCTCGAGCCGGCCGGCGCCACGCGTGACGAATGCCGAAATCGGGACCTGGCGCGGCGCGGCGTGCTTATCTTGCTCATCGTCTCTGAGGAGGAGCGCGCATGAAGACCAAAGAGATCGTCAGGATGTATGGCGTCGACGGTGCCGCGTTCGAGCGCTGGCTGAGGAAGTCCTGGTATGCCTACAAGTCGGGGATGATGGGCGGTCTCGAGCTGACCGACGGTCAGAACGTCGACGAGATCGTGCTCGCGTTCAAGCAATACCTGGTGCAGCAGAAGGAGCGGACGGCCCGCGAGGCGTCCGAGCGGGATCGAGCTGCGGGCCTGAAGCAGGAGGCGATGGACGCGATGCTGGTGACGACCGGTTTCAACTTCGAGGGTTACCAGATCACCAGATATGCGGGGTATGTCTCCGGAGACGATGCCGTGCAGTTCCAGCGGACATCGGGCGTGTTCGGCCGGTCGACCGGGGTGGGAGACGGCCTCATGTCGTCGATGAGCCAACTCCGGCAGAATGCGCTCACTCAGGTCAAGGAAGCCGCTTACGCCCTGGAGTGCAACGCCGTCATCGGGGTCGACTTCGACTACCTGACGGTCGACCCGAAGTCCTCGGGCGTTGGAAACAACACCAACTATCACCCGTACGTCTTCGGTGTGACCGCCAGCGGGACGGCGATCGTGGTCGAGCAGCTGCCACAGGCGTGAGGATCAGCGCGTCGTGCACGTCCAGGTCGGTCTTGATGATCTCGCTCGCGAGCGAGCCGAGCGTGCAGTCCTCCCGGTCTGACCGCCAACGCAACCGGCGCTATGCCACCCGTGCGCCATAGCGCACGTCTGGCATCACCCCAGACGCACGCCACATGAGGTATCACCCGCGAGCGCCGAAGCCTCCTTCAGGTCATCCAGTGAAGGCTTGTCGAAGGGGAGCAGTGGTGCGTGATGCGTTTCGGGATGGATGAAGGGGTCGAGATCATGGTGGCGATGCTCCTGCTGATCGGCGCGTTGCCGTTCCTGATGTACCTGCTGGAGCGACACCTGGATGAGCCGAAGGAGAAGCCGTTGCGCGGTCAGGGTCAGAACTGAACTCGGCGGTGGGTGCCGAGGCACCACCCAGTGCTGGTGGTGCTGTGCTGGCCGGGAGGCGGCGCAATTGCTCCGTGCAAACGCGCGTCTTCACCCCAGTGCAGCAACTCCTCTTCCCACGGCCGGTTGATCAGCAGTAGGCGCTCTTGCAGCTCGACGCCCGCTGTGAACAAGACACTCAACGCACGCCATACACGGTCCAGGGCGCTCTGTGCCCCCGGCCAACCCGATGCGCCTTCGAACCGTGGCATGACCCACCCCGCTCCGTTCGATATGTCGACCAGCAAACCAGCGTTGACACACAACGGAAAGCCGCACACGGAACACAACCGATCAGATCGGCTGATCACCAGCGAGCCAGCCAAGTTTGGCGGCCAGACCATGCGCGGACTCGTGCACCGAACGCACTGCCCAGCGGGAGTCGCCGGACCGTGACAGCAGGAACCACGGGTAGAGGATCGGAGGCGAGAACTGGACCCACCGAAGGCCGGGCATGAGCAGGTCGCAGGACCGTGGGACCACCGCCGCGCAGTCGTCCTCGGCGACCAGGTATGCCGCGGCGCGGATGCTCTGCACGGTGCCGTGGTACCGCCTGGGCTCGAAGCCGGCAGCCTCACAAGCTGCGACCAGGAACGCATTGAACTCGGGGGCCTGAGAGTCGTCGGCGAGCACCAACGGCACGCCGGCCAGGGCCGCCAGGACGGTGCTGTCTGCGCCTGCGATCGGGTTCCCCTCCCGGACCAGCACACCCAGCGGGTCGAGTCGGATCAGCTCGGAGACCACTCCGGGCGGGGCGTTCGCGGCGTTGCCGAAGCCGACATCGAGAGAGCCTTCGGCCAGCATCCGGTACTGGGCGGTGACAGTCGCCTCCAGACGGTGCACCACCAGGCCGGGATGGTTGTACTGCACGTTGCGCAGCACCTGCGGCATGGAGTCCAGGCTCGAGTCACCGACGGCCACGGCCAGGACCTCGGTGTCTGCGCCGGCGGTTTGCGCAGCTGCGACGGCCCGATCCACCGCCCGCAGGACAGTGGGCGCCTCGGCGACCAGGGCTTCGCCGGCGCGGGTGAGGCGGACGTAGTGGGTAGTGCGCTCCACCAAGGTCACACCGAGCGCTCGTTCCAGCCGCTGGATCTGCTGGCTCAAGGCGGATTGCACGATGTGCTCGCGCGCTGCTGCGCGGCCGAAATGCAACTCCTCGGCCAGGGTCAGGAAGTAGCGCAACTGCCGCAACTCCACGTGATTGCCGCTCGCCAACTTGCCTGTATGGCGCTCGGCTACAGCGTCGCTCACGGTCGCCAGCCTCGCTGCGGTCTCGGCGCGCGGAGCGGCTCGGCGTACTGGCCCGGTCACTGACGAATCACCTCATTCACCGGACATGGCCGTCCGGGCGGCTCGTCGTCGGGCCGTTCAGAAAGTCTACGGCGGGTGGGACATGGTCGTCCCAATACTGCGACTCCGCCACGGGCCGTCCTCACATTCCGATCTGGTGGTGGTCAACCTCGATCAGCCCGATGACCCGTTCGACATCGCGCCCATACGGGCCGCCGGTGTATTTGGTCGAGATCTCGTCGACCACCTGCCACCCTGCTCGCCGTCCAGCCACTCGACGACGCGACCGCGGAGTATGACGGGCGAGAACGGCTCGTCGGGTGGCGTGAGCGAGATCGCGACCCTGGGATCGCGGCGCAGATTGCGCGCCTTGCGGGAGTCGGGCCCGGTCATGATCGCAACCCGGTCGCCGACGGTGCCGATCCACACGGGGACCGAGTGGGGTGCGCCGTCGGGCAGGGTCGTCGCGAGATGGGCGATCGGGGTGCCGTCCAGGGCGGAGCGGAGGTCGTTGCTGAGCATCGTCGTGATCCTCACTTCGAGATTCGGTAGTGGAGGTGGGTGACACCGGCGCCAGCGACGGTGTCAATGAGCGTGAGCGGAACCTGCTCGGAGAGTTGTCCGAAGAACGGCCGGCCGTCACCGAGCAGGACCGGCACCTGATGCAGGATGACCTCGTCGACCAGGCCCGCTTCGATCGCGGCGGTCGCGGTGACGCCGCCCTGGATGCCGACGTCCTTTCCGCCTGCGAGTTCCTTTCCTCGCGCGATGCCGTCCCCGATCGAAGTAGCGAAGATCTGGCGCTGCGAGTCGACATACTCCGCCGGCTGCGGGCGGTGGCTGACCACAACCATCGGGGCCGTCGGGTGCGGGCTGCCGCCGCCGAAACCCTCGCAGTCGTCGTATGTCGTGCGTCCGGTCACCACCGCGCCCACGCGGTCGACGAGTTGCTGGTAGGTGGCGGCGTTGCCGGTGTCGCCATACCAATCGAAAAGCACGCCGCCCGCGCCGAGACCGTGGCCCGGTCGAGGGTTACTGCCGGTGATGTAGCCGTCGACCGAGACCGCCAGGGCCGCTATGACCTTGCTCATGACGTTTCCTTTCGGGGGTTCCGTGAAGAGACGTAGACGCTAGCGCACTTAGTTCCTTAAGGGAACCCCAAGTGATAACTTGGTCCCATGCAACGCACCCAGTTCGGTGAGATGGCCTGCTCGATCGCCCGCACCTGGGACGTGATCGGAGAGCCCTGGTCGGCCTTGATCGTCCGCGACATCTGGGTCGGCATCCGGCGCTTCGATCAGCTGCAAGCAGACCTTGGCATCTCCCGCAAGGTTCTCACCGAACGGCTGAACCACCTGGTCGAGCAGGAGGTGCTCGAACGCCGGCCGTATGGCGCACGCCCCCGCTTCGAATATCACCTCACGAAGAAGGGGACTGAGCTGCTGGACGTGCTGATGGTCATGGTCCGGTGGGGCGACCACTGGCTGGCGGGCGAGGCTGGGCCGCCCGTGTTGTATCGCCACCACGCATGCGGCCAGATCGCGCAGGTCGACTCCCGCTGCAGTAGCTGCGGTGGCCCGATGCATGCCGACGACGTCGACGTCCTCCCCGGGCCGGGGGCGGCGACGACCGTCGGCTGAGCCGTCGCCCGCGCGTTGCAGGTCGGTGACGGTCCCGGTGGATGACGGAACCACGGTCGATACTGACCGTATGTCGACGACGGCACGGATTGGCGGCGGAGTGCTGGTGGCTTCGCTGTTGCTGCTCGCGGGCTGTGGCTCCGAATCGAGTGGCTCCCTCCAGGGCGAATGTAACGCCCGAATCGTCTTTCAGAACAAGACTTTTCGCGGACACAACTTGGTCAGACAATCGGCCCCGGCGGAGGCGGCGGTGCTCGGCACTGGAGACGTCGTCGGTTGTGATCGGGAGGTTGTCGACCACGCCGCCATACACAAGCTCCGCGGGGTCGACGCCGACGTCGCGATCGCCGTCGTCGACTCGCACTGGCCAGGCGTCTACGTCCGGGAAGGCAGCGAGCCCACGGACTGGCCCGCGCAGCTCAAACTGCCTTCCCCATAACTACGACCCCAAGCACGGCCTCGGCCGACGAAACCGGGCCGATCAGTCAGTTCGACAACCACACCTGCGACATGCTGTTCAGCACGACGTTGTTCACGTTCCGTCCGAAGGTCAGGGTGCTCATCGTGTAGTAGTCCGGCAGGCTCGGGAAATACTTGGTCATCAGCTCCTGGTCCAGCGCGGCCCACTTCGGGGCAGCCTTCGCCGGGTCCATCGCGCTGGTCTTGGCCATCTGCGCATTGACGGCGGCGTTCTTGAACATGCCGACACCGCCGCCCTGGTCGATGTAGGCGCCGTTGAACAGGACGGGGTAGACCGAGTCACCGGTCGGCCAGTCGTAGCACCAACCAGGTGTGCCCTGCCCCATGTTGACCGGTGCGTTCCCTTCGCCGATCTTCTTGGTGTACTCGGCCTTCGCCAGTGGGATGTCCTTCACCGTGAAGCCGGCCTTCTCCAGGCCCGCCTTCCGCGCGTTGTTGGCCGCGACCTTTGCCGGGTCGTCGCTGATGTAGTAGTAGGACAGCTGGAAGCCGAGCTTGTTCGCCTTCTTCAGCATCGCCTTGGCCTTGGCCGGGTCCCCGTTGCCCTGCCCCTTCGCGTAGGGCAGCGCCGGGTATTTCTTGTAACCCTGCAGACTGGGCGCGTCGAACGTGGTCGCCGGCTGGTAAGCCAGGTTCGACAAGCCGCCGGCCTTGCGGATCTCGTTGAACGGCCACGCGTAGGCGATCGCCTTGCGGATGTCCAGCGGGATCTTTCGGTCGTCCATCTCGACATACATGACGCACGAGCCGGGTCCGATCACGAACTGGTTCTTCTTGGCTCCGGTGACCTGGGAGGCCAGCGACGCGTCGAGCGCGCCGATGTTGATGGTGTCGGCGCCGATCCCGCTGTTGGCCAGGATCCGCTGCTGCGACGGGAGATTGCTGATCGAGAAGTTGACCTGGATCTTGTCCGGGTAGTTGTGCCGCACCGGGTCCGAGGCCGGGGCCCAGTTGGGATTGCGGGTCAGGACCAGCTTCTGGCCGATGTTGTATGTCGACACCTCGTACGGCCCCGTCGTCAGCGGGTGCTTCTGATAGTCGTTCTTGGTGTCCTTGGACTGCGGGATCGGGCTGAACTGCGGGAAGGAAGCGAAGTAGTTGAACGACGGCATCTTCTGGGTCAGGTGGAAGACCAGCGTGTCGTTGCCCTGGGTCGTGACGCCCGGGAAGTTCGCCTTCGGCTGCTTGAACGGACCCTTGTAGGTATTGCCGCCCTTGAGATATTGCATCTGGTATGTCGTGCCGTCGGCAGCGACGCTCTCCGTGGCGAACGACCGTTTGATCGCGTAGGCGAAGTCTTCGATCTTGACCGGTGAACCGTCGGAGTATTTCAACCCCGGCTTGATCTTGAACGTCCAGGTGAGCCCGTCCGCAGATTGAGTGCCGACATTGGTCGCGAGGTCGGGGACCAGCACTTGCTGACCATGCACGACCTTGTACTGCGTCAAGGCTCGGAAGAGGTACTGCGCCGCGATCAGCCCTGAGTCGGTGTAGTAGATGCCCGACGGGTCCATGGTCGGCGGATTCGAGGAGTCGTCGAGGTAGAGCGTGCCGCCCTTCTTCGCGCCCGGTACCGCCGGCGCCGGCCCTTGGAGGCCTGCGTCGGAAGCGGCAACCGCTGCCTTCGTCTGAGCTGCCGAAGCGGATCTGACGTTGCTGTTGTCGCCCTTCCCCTTGCTCGATGGGCCGCCGCTGCCGCACGCAGCCAGTGAAACTGCAGTCAGCCCAGCAGTGGTCAGTGCAACCGTCTTCGTCCAGCGCATCCGTCACTTCTCTCTCGTCATGAAACTGCGATCACGCACCACGAATTCGTAAGCACGCGCAATTCCCGCGATCTCAGAAGGCCGAGATCGTAACTTGCTTACCAGGCCCGCTCCGGGCTGCGTAAGAAAGTCACGTGTCCAATTTTGGACGCGCCTCTCGCCGGCTTGGCCCGGGTGGCCGGGGTGGCCGCCGATGGCGACCACCCCGACCGAGGGTGTTCCCGAACCGCTACCGCCGCGGACTCGGCTTGGGCACGACGTGCCCGGGTTGGGCCTTGCCCGGCTTCGCCGGAGCGACGTGCGGCACCGCGGTCTTGGACTGCGAGCTCGCCGTCGTCGTCCCGTCGAAGCCGATGGCGAAGACGTGCGCGTCACCACCGCTGGCCAATGGCAACGTGATGCTCGCGACCGTCTTGCCCGCGGTCAGCGGGGCGGACACGCTGAAGACGAACGTCTTCACGTTGTCCTGGTTGTTGCCGCCGGCGTTCCGATAGGTCGTGCTGATCGCGGTCACGTTGCCGGTCACCGGAGTGCCGCCACCGCCGCCGAGCGTCCAGTCACTGAACATCGCGTCGAACGTCGACGACGTGCCGTCGGTGTAGTGGACGGTCACCGTGCCACCCGCTCCCGACGACCCGGCGTTGGTCGCCGAGCCGAGCAGACCGATGCGAGTCGCGCTGGCGGGCACCGACAACGGGATCGTCTGGCCGGCCTCCTCGATGTTGTCGAGGGTCGCGACCGGGACGTTCGGCCAGGTGTAGTCGATGCCGTCAGCGCTCACACTCGAGCCGGGGGTGACCCCGCCCGCCGCCAACGCCTGAGCCGAATAGCTCCAGCCCCCGCCGTCATACGTCGCGGCGTTGGTGTTGCCGTCGTCGGTGATGCCGGCGTTCGTGTAGAACGGCCACACCTCACCCGGCTTGGCGACCGAGACGTCGATCGATGACGACGGAAGTGCACCGCCGCCGGCGAGCGAGAAGTCGAGGCCGACCGAGTAGCGACCCTCGGCACTCGCCGAGGCGGTGATCTTCACCGGAGCCGTCGCGGTGGCGCCCGCCTTGACCTTGACCGAGCCCTGGGTCGGGCTCACGGAGAGGCCGTTCATCGGGTGAGCGGACCAATCGACCGTCTGCGTCGAGCCGCTGACATTCGTCACGGTCACGTTGGCGGTCGTTGTACTGCCGGGCTGCAGGATGGCGCTCGCCGGGGTGGCCGACGCGAAGACCGGTGTCTGGCCCGTGCCATCCGACGGCGGAGCGTTCTTCGCCGCCGAGCCCCAGGACGTGTTCGGCGTGGTGCCGAGATCGAATGCGAGTGTCGTGCCCTGTCCGAAGGTGCTGTATGTCGTCCACGGCTTGTTCCACGTGCCGCCGTTCAGCTTCAGGCCGTGCACGTATGGCGCGTTCGGCGCCGCATTGGGTGCCGTGATCGTCGTGGTCCTGCCGTTCGCGAGGTGCACCACCGTGAGTGGGAAGACCGGACTGCCCAGCGCCAGGGTGTCGGTGCCCGGGGTCTCCGGGTACATACCGAGGTTCGACCAGACATACCAGGAGCTCATGGCGCCGAGGTCGTCGTTGCCGAACTGACCGACGGGCGCATCGAAGTACAGCTGCTGCTGTGCGTCCCGCACGACCTTCTGGGTCTTCGACGGTTGGCCGATGTAGTCGTACTCCCAGGGGATCTCGATGCTCGGCTCGTTCGACAGGTCGGCGTTGGTGCCGCTCGGGTGGTCGATCGAGGTGAACAGGCTGTCGAGGTACTTCCCGTATGCCGCGTTGCCGCCCTTCGCCGTCGCCAGCGTCTTGATGTTGAACGGCACCATCGGGGTGTACTGCGCGGAGGTGCCCTCGACCATGCCGGTGCCCGTGGAGGGTGAATCCGGGGACCCACTGGCCGTTGGCGAGCTTGGCCTGGACGTATCCGGTGCCCGAGTTGAAGGTGTTCTGCCAGTCCTGCGCCTTGGTGGCGAACTTCGTGTAGGTGCTGGTGTTGCCGATGGACCGGGCCAACGACGCGATCGAGTAGTCGGCCGAGTCGTATTCCAGCTGCGTCGACACCGGACCGTAGAAGTTGCAGCAGGCGTAGCTCGCGTCATACGGCAGGTAGCCGTAGACGTCACGGGTGTGCTGACCCGGCCGGTTGTTGTTCGGCTGAGTGGCCTCATCGACCATGGCGGTCAACGCGTGCTGGACGTCGAAGTCACGTGCACCGAAGGCGTAGGCGTCGGCGATGATCGGGTCGGCGGGATCGCCGACCATCACATAGCTCTCACCGTTGTTGAGCGCCCACTTCGGCATCATTCCGGTCTGGTCATAGTCGTTCAGCATCGAGGTGATCGAGTCGCTCGTCTGCTCCGGCGCGACCATCGCGGAGAGCTGCACCTGGCTGCGGTAGATGTCCCAGCCGGAGTAGTTCGCGTACTGGTCGTGACCGGCCGCAACCTGGTGGACCTTGTCGTCATACCCCATGTATTGGCCGTTGTCGTCGCTGAACACGTTCGGGTGCAACAGCGAGTGGTAGAGCGCGGTGTAGAACTGCGCCTGCTGGGTGTGCGTGCCGCCGCCGATCTCGATCTTGCCGAGCAGCTTGTTCCACGCGGCGCTCGCGCCGTTGTGGACACCGTCGAAGTCCCAGGCGGGGATCTCGGTGGTCAGGTTGCCCGTCGCGTTCGCGGCGTTCGTGTAGGAGATGCCCACCTTGGCGAGCACCGGTGCACCCGCCGTCGTGTCGAAGGTGAGGACCTCGCCCGCGGGCCCGCCGCCGGCAGCGGTGCCGTAGCTGTTTGCGGTGAACGGCTGGTTGAATTTCAGGTCGAAGTGCAGCGTGTAGTCGTGCTCCAGGCTGCTGCTCTGACCACAGAAATGGCCGGACGTGACCGAGCCGACGAGTTCGCTGGCGCCGACGACCGTGGCACTGGTGCCGTCGACCTGACTTGCGCCGCCGTTCAGCTTGACGACGAGGTTGGAGGCGGTCGACTGCGGGAAGGTGAACTTCCCGATCGCGGCGCGCTGGGTCGACGTGAGTGCCGTGGTCACGGCGTTCGATCCGCTGCCGGTGGTGACCTGGTAGAAGCCGGCCGTCGCTTTCTCGCCATCGTGGGTGTATGGCGTGGTGAGGCCGCCCGGGTCGGTGCCGACGTCGCCGACGACCGGCAGGATCGGGATGTCGCCGCTGGCGCCGCAGCCCGGGCCCGAGATGTGGGTCAGGCTGAAGCCGCGCAGGCTGGTGTCGTTGTATTCGTAGCCGCCGCCCGCGGGGCGATCGGGTGAGGTGTCGGGGCTCCACTGCGTCATACCGAACGGCACGGCGGGCCCGGGGAAGGTGTCGACGGCACCCGAGGTGCCGACGATGGTGTTGACCAGGGACGCGGGGTCGCTCACCAGGGTGGGCGCTGCGTCGGCGGTCGGCACGATGATCAGAGCGGCGGCCGAGGCGAGTGCCGCCGACCCGATCGCGGCACCGGCGCTGCGCGCCAGGCGTCGTGACCGTAACGAGGGAATCTTCACGCTGTGCTCCTTGACTCCGTAGGGCGTTGTCTGTGCTAGACAACGTTGTCAACGTATTCCTGGCGAAGCCCTCCGTGGTGGTTAGTGGGGCGATGGATTTCACTGCACAGTCGTTGTCGTGTATACAGTCCGGAAGCGAGGGAAGGGTGACAACGTTGCCAGCAGATTCGGCAATCGAGGGGCGTCGACCGACAATGCGCGACGTCGCGGCGCGCGCCGGCGTCAGTCTGAAGACCGTGTCCAGGGTGCTCAATGGCGAGTCCGGCGTGTACGTCGAGACCGCTGAGCGGGTTCGCGTCGCAGCCCGCGATCTTCGGTTCGTGCGCAATGAGTCCGCGGCGACCCTGAAGCGGTCCGGACAGCGGTCGCGCAGCATCGGCCTGGTTCTGGAGAACGTCGCGAACCCCTACTGGGCTGCCCTTGCCAAGGCGGTCGAGGACGTCGCCCGGGAACGCGGATTCCTTTTGACGACAGGCAGTTCCGGTGACGACCCCGCGGTCGAGCGACAGCTGCTCGACGAGCTGTGCAACCGGCGGGTGGGAGGTCTGCTGGTTGTCCCAAGTGGCGCCGAGCTGGGCTACCTCGCCGACGAGATCGAGCACGGCACCGTGGTCGTGAGCATCGATCGGCCCGCCGCAGGGGTGAAGGTCGACACCGTGCTGCTCGCCAACGCCGCCGGCGTCCGGGACGGCGTCCTCCATCTGGTCGGTGCCGGGCACCACCGGATCGCGTTCGTCGGGGACACCGTGCGCTACACCGGGTCGCAGCGACTCGCGGGATACCGCGAGGCACTCAGCGCTGCGGGTCTGCCGTTCGACCGCCACCTCGTGCGGCGCGCCCACGATGCGGAGCACGCCCGGGCAGCGGCCCGAGAATTATTGGCACTCGATGACGCGCCGACCGCGATCTTCGCCGGCAACAACCTGCTGACCCGCGGCGTGCTCGAGGCGCTCGGGCCGCAGCGGCGGGAGATCGCCGTCGTGGGCTTCGACGACTTCCCGTTCGCCACGCTGATGGAGCCGCCGGTGACCGTCGTAGGTCAGGACGCCGCCGAGCTCGGCCGCTCTGGTGCGCTGCAGTTGTTCCGCAGGCTCGAGGGCGAGTCCGGCCCGGTTCAGGAGATCGTGCTCGCGACGACACTTGTCGCGCGTGGTTCCGGCGAGCTGACCCCGGCCGGTCGTCGCTGACCAGACTTGGCCCATTGGAAAGTCGGGACCCGCTGTGACGCCGCTGCTCAGCCGTCGACGAGCAGCCCTCGCAGCGGGCCCTGCAACCGGTCCACCCGGCGTGATAGCCCAGAGATCCGGCGGACGCGGTGGATCGGGTCTTGGTGCGCGGCGGAGACCGGGTCCTGTTCATCGCACTGCGTTCGCCAGACCGTGTCGATGACCGACGACGGATCACCGTCCACCTGGTCGGCGGGCAGATCGAGGTGCTCGCTCCAGAGCTGGAGCCGGGTGGTGCGGGCAAGCTTCTCGTCGAGGGTGAGGACGTTCATCTCGGTGTCGTTGTAGAGCGAGTGCTCGTTGAGGTTCGCCGAACCGATCGTGAGCCAGCGGTCGTCGATGATCCCGATCTTCGCGTGCACGTAGACGCCCGGGCTGTCCGCGGTCGGTCCGAGGAGCGTGGTCGCAAGTAACCGGTTGTGGCTGTCGGCGCCGAGCAGCCGACCCAACTGTCCGCGCGTGGTGTCCTTGCCGTTGTTGGGGCGCAGCGGAAGCACCAGCAGCAGCCGGAAGTCGGGGTGCGGTGGGTTACGAAGCTTGTCGATGAGGATGTCGACGACCTCGGCAGACCACAAGAACTGGTTCTCCAGATAAATGAACCGCTCCGCTGCGCGCAGGGCTCGCAGGTAGGCGCCAAGGATCGAGAACTCTCCGTCGGGGAGGAAGCCGTAGATGCTGTTCGGCAGCGTTCGCAGGATCTGAAGGTCCACCTCACCGGCCGGTTCACTCTGGCGTGGGTCAGCGACGTCACGTCCGGTCACCTCGCGCCAACGGTCCACGAAGTGGCGCGCGACATCGACCACCGCCGGTCCCTGTATGACGCTCGCGCAGTCATGCCAGCCCAGCCGCCCGTCGTTCGGGTGCCGGTTGCCGTCCAACCGGTTGCCGCCCAAATGCGTCAGATCGATCCCGCCGACGAACGCGATCTCGTCGTCGACGATGACCAACTTCTCGTGATGGCAGTGCATTGTCCGCTCACGTTTATCCAATTCGCATTCGATGCGCGAGTCGCGTTGGAAGTCGATCCGGTCCTTGGCCACATGTCCGCGAGAGGGCGAGAAGACGGGAAGCGGTGGACCCGCCCATATCAGCAACCGGACTGGCACGCTCTGTGCCTTCTGCGCCAGGAGATCGCGCAACGGAGGCCCCTCAGGACGGAGGAGGAAGTCCGGGCTGGAGTGCCAGCCGGCGATGTGCACATGGGACCGCGCGCCCTCGATCGCCTCCTGCATCCGCCGCAGCGCCGCTTCGCCATCGACGAGAACTTCCATCCGGTTGCCCCTGCGCACGGGCACGCCGTCGACCCATCCCGCGGGAGTGCCGGGGGCCGGCGGGCGAAGCAGTGCAGCGTGTCCGTGACGCCGCAACCGGAACCGATGCTCGGCGGCGATTGCGGCCTCAACTCCGCCTCCGAGTTTGTTGTCGAGGAAGTCCAACGGGGACTGTCGGCTCGTCATGGTCGTCCGCCCTTTCGTGGATCGCAGCCAACCCAACGTATCCACCCGGTGTCCGCGCTCGGTGCGCTTCGGCAAACAACGTCATGTCCATCTTGGGCGGGCGGACTCACCCAGACAACATGCCGCTCACCAAGGCCTGCCAGGTCATCGGACCGCAGATGCCGTCGACGGTCACCGTCGGGACCTCGAGGTGCACGGCCTGCTGGAAGCCACGCACCGCGTTCGCTGTCTTCGGGCCGTACTGGCCGTCCACTGCGAGGTAGGTCGCCGGGTTGCCGGACAGGTTGCGGAAGTTGATCTCCACCTGCACGCCCTTGACCGCCTCACCGTGACTGCCGTTGTGACAGGTGATGACGAGGTGTGACCAGGTCGTCGGTCCGACGACGCCATCGACGACGAGGCCGGCACTGTGCTGGAACTTGCGTACCGCCGCGTCGGTCAGCGCACCGAAGTCGCCGTCCGCGGTGAGCGTCGCACCGTGCGCGTTCAGCAGGTGCTGCAACGTCGGCACCGGGTGACCGTTCGCACCCTTGCGCAGCACTGGCCAGGGCTGCAGGTGGCCGATGGTCACCGTCGTGGGCTGGCGCACCCAGGCCTCGGAGGTGATGTTGACCATGGACGGCTGGTCGATGATGCCGATGGTGTTCCAGGTGAACAACGCATAGCCGGGGGCGCCGGCGCTGACACCGCCGGGCACGCTCACGTGCAACTGTCCGGCCAGCCAGCCGATGGAGCCGTAGCCGCACAGCGAGACGCAGTGATCCTCGTTCGGGTCGGCGTGGAAACCGGTGCCGAACCAGCCGCTCGTCCCGCCTGTGCTGAGCCAGGCGTTGTCCAGCTGGTCCGCGGCAACGCCGAGCTTCACCGGGCCTTGCGCTATCGCCGCGTGCAGGGCGGAGGGATTCGTCCAGTCGACGGTGGCCTGCGGGCCGTCGTCATACACGCTGCCGTTCTGCCGGAAGCCGTCGTGCTGCATCCAGTTGAGGACGTCGGGCAGGTAGGCGCCCTCCAGGACACCGTGGGCGGTGGCCCAGCTGATCGCCTCGGCGTCGGTGATGAAGATCTCCGGGTTGTGGCAAGCCTTGGCGAACGCCTCCTCCGCGGTGACACAATCACCGTGAACATCGTTGCCCCACATGGAGATTCGGGATGGAACCGTCAGGAACTGCAGCGGAGCCGACACCGGTGGCGCGAACGCACGAGCCGCGGCGAGCACATGCCGCGGAGTGGGTATGGCGCCGCGCATCCGCGCGGGAGGTGTGGTGGTCTGGTCGGACATGGTGGTCCCTTTCTAGTGCAGTCAATCAGAAATGGAACAGGCATACGAGCGAACACTCTGAGGAGTCTTCTCGTGGACCGGTTGATACACGAGGCGCCCGTCGACTGAAGCTGAAAGAAGTCTCAGCTTCACTCAGCAACTTCACAGCATCCTTGTGGCACCGTCGCGGACGCAACAGGACCAGCCCTGTCGAAGCGAGAGGATGCCGTGTCGGTGGCGTTCGTGCAGCCCAAATTCAGCGTCGTTGTGCCCCTTTACCGAACAGCCCGGTATCTGCCGGATCTGCTGGAGTCGTTCGATCGCCAACAAGTCGGCAGCTACACGGTGGAGTTCATCTTTGTCGACGATGGCTCCGACGACGACTCGGCCGCGATTGCCGCCACCTGGCTCAACGCGGCCGAGTTCGACGGCTGCGTCATACAACAGCAGAACGCCGGAGTGTCAGCGGCGCGCAATAGGGGACTCGACGCCGCAACCGGCGACTGGGTGACTTTCCCGGACTCGGACGACTTTGTCAGCGATGGGTATTTCTGCTCCGCAGCCAAGGCCTTGGAGCAGCTCGACGATGGTGTCGTGCTGCTCAGCGGCAACGTTCAGCGATTCACCGAATCGACCGGCAAGAAGTCCGATGAGCACCCGCTTCGCTTCAAGTTCCGAGAAGGAACCGGAGCGGTCGACCTCGCGAGGCGGCCGACGTTCATCCAGACCCAATCTGCATCGGCCTTCTTCCGGATGGACGTCATCCGCGAGCACGGCGTTCGGTTCGTCGAAGGGTTACGCGTCGCCGAGGATGCCGTCTTTGCGTCGACGTACTTACTTGCCGCCCCGACGACAAGGATTGCGCCACTGACGGAGTCCGTTTACTACTACCGCCGCCGCGAGGCGGGGACTCGGCCGCGGACACCTATCGCACGAACCCGGATTTCTACTTTGGCAGATTCGAAAGGGGCTATATCCCACTGCTCGAGAGGTTCTCGCAGGCCGAACTGCCGCCGGAGTGGCTGCAGAACATCGTCCTCTACGACCTCGGGTGGTTCTTCCCGCGTGAGCTGACTGTGGAACGCAAGGCGACCCATTTGGACGACGTCGACAAGAAGCAGGTCATTGGCCTGCTCCGAACAGTTCTGGAGTCACTCGACCCGCACGTCATCGTCGACTACCGGCTGACCGCTATAGCTCCGGAAGCTCGCGCACTCATGCTCACCCTCGGTGGCAGCCCGCTGCCCGCGGCGGGTGCGGTCCGGGTCGCGAAGAATGTCCCGGGAGCGTTCGAGCTCAGTTATCTGTTCCAGGGCGAGCAACCCGTCGAGCAGTTGGACTCACTTGGCCGGACGATCAAGCCGCTGGCCGTCAAGACTCGGCAGTTGGACTACTTCGGCCAGGAGGACTTGAAGGAGCGCATCATCAGGCTGCCCGCCATCGCGTCGGTCACGCTCTGCCTGAATGGCAAACCGCAGCTCCTGCGGCACGTCAACTACTACTTCGGTTCGACGCACGCGCACGCGAAGGAAGCCTTCGGCTCTGCTGAGAACCGATCCACCCCGATCTGGAGACAGGTGGCGATCCGGGGCGCCGAGGAGTTGGTCTGCTGGACGAAAGCACCGCTTCGGAACGCGGAGATCGCGCGGAGGGCGGCCACCCTGCGCGGTAGTCGATACCGGGCATTCATCCGGAACTTGGCCAAGACGCCCCATTTCCACCAGAAGTATGACGGTGCGTGGCTCGTCATGGACCGGCTGCGCTCCGCCGGCGACAACGGTGAGTATCTCTACGACTATCTGGACCGCGAGCGACCCGACATCAATGCCTGGTTCGTCCTGCAGAAGGGCGGCCCCGAGTGGGATCGACTGAAGAGTCGCGGGTTCCGGCTCATCGACTTCCGCAGTATCGAGCACCTGGTCGCACTGCAATGCGCCGCCGTCGTCGCGTCCTCCCAGTTGGACGTCGAGATGGAGCAACCGGTCCCCAAGAATTTCTATCGGCGAAGCCAACGGCCGTGGCGTTTCGTCTATCTGCAGCACGGTGTGCTGCAACACAATCTCGCGCACTGGTTCAACGGCAAGGACATCGATCTCCTCACGACCGCCAGCGTCGATGAGCACGAGTCGATAGTCGCCGATGGGACGACATACAAGCTGACCACCGACTCGGTGACCTTGACCGGATTTCCCCGGTATGACGCGGCGGCCCGCGCCGGTGCGAAGCACCCGTTCGGCCAGCGATCGATCATCCTGGTCGCACCGACGTGGCGGAACTCGCTCTTCCTGCCCAAGTCGGCATTCGGGGCTCAGCGACGGTTGAAGGAGCCATTCCTGCACACGGAGTACGGCCGGAAATGGATGGGTTTCCTCTGCCACCCGGATCTCGAGCAGTTCGCCGCACAGAGCGGCGCACAGGTCGTCTATCTCCCGCACCCGAACCTGCGGGGAAACGCGCCAGAGGTTTCTTACCCGGACCATGTGCAGGTCATCGAATCCACGCCGGACACCATTGAGTTGATGAGCAGGGCGCGCGTGACCGTCACCGACTACTCGTCGATCTTCTTCGACGCTGCGCTGGCGAAGTCGCGGGTCGTGTTCTTCCAGTTCGACCAGGACAGTTTCCTCAATGGTGGCCACACCTACCTGCCCGGCCGCTGGGACTACGCGCAGGACGGCTTCGGCCCGGTCGAGTCGTCCGTGGACGGAGCGATCGCGCAGACCATCTGCGCCTACTCGGCGTCCGCGTCGGACTGGCCGGGCGTCTACGACGAACGCGTGGCACGCACCATTCCGTTGACCGACGGGTCCGCCGCCGAGCGCATCACCGACGAGATCGAGGCCAAGTTCCTGAGCTGAGGCGAGAGCCTTTCGCGCACCGGCACGGCCTGGCGTGCTGACGGGTAAGGCGCCATACAGCCCCCGGGCTGAGCTCGGAGGCTGTATGGCGCCGGGCGCTTACGCCGGATCAGACGTGCAGGGCGGGCAGCACCTCCTTGGCGAGCTCCTCGGCCCCGGCCACCAGGTCGTGGAAGTCGTAGGCCAGGTGCACGTTGTCCTCGGTGCCCTGGAAGACGACGTCCGCGTCGAGCGTGACCGAGCCGCCAGAGGTGGCGTCCAGAGTGCCGGTGAACGACGCCGACTTCACGTCGAGCAGGCTGTCCAGCCCGTGCTCGGTGATGTAGGAGCCGACCGCGGCCACGTCGCCGATTGCCGAATTCAATTGTGCCAGAGCCGCATTCGCTGCCTGCAGCACCATGGTGGCGGTGCCCAGCTGCTGCTGGAAGCCGTCGACAGCCTTGCTCGCGGCCGCGATGGCCGCGGTCGTCACCTGCTGCGCGGCGGTCAGCGCGCTCTGTGCCGTCTGCAGCGCGCCCCTGGCAGCCGCCTCCCCACCCTGCAGGGCCAGGATCCGCGGGTCCTGGTCGATCGGGTAGTTCGCCTGCGCGGCCAGTGCCGCGTTGACGGCCTGCTGCGCCGTTTGCAGGACACCGTTCGCCGCAGCGAGCGAGCCCCGCAAGCCCTGGATCGAGACCTCGAGCGCCGCGACCTGGGTGCCGCGCCAGCCGACCTCGGCGCCGAGCTCGGTCCAGCCCCAGGCCTTGTCGTACCAGGCCAGGTTGTTGTACCAGTTGTTCCACCAGGAGATCTCACCGTTCAGCTGATTGATCTGAGCCTGCTGACCGTTGACCTGGTTGGTGAGAGTGCCGGCGGCGCTCTGCGCCACGATGAGCTTCTGCTGCAGGTCGTGCAGTTGCGCAGCCGCACTGTCCCGCTCGGACTGGATCTGGGCGCGAGTCGTACCGATCTGCGCGTCGATCGCACCCAGCGCTTGCTGCGCCTGAGCCACCTTGGCGGAGAAGCCCTGCAGCTGCTGCGTCGCGTCGGCTTGTGCGCGTGTCAGATCGCCCTGCGCGGACTGCACCGATGTGGTGAAGCGCTGCACGTCCGCGTTGGCAGCGGTGACGCTCTGCTGGGCGGCGGTGATGCGGGCCTGCGCGTCGGCGCCGGCCTGCTGCAGGACCGCGGCCGCGCGGCGGGCGAGGTCGGACAGGAAGTCCTGCTGCAGGTCCGCGTGCACCATGAAGCCGGCCCCGGACTGCAGGTTGCCGCCATAACTGTGCACGTCGGCCGAGAAGAGCTCGAAAACCCTTCCGGCACACCGGAAGTCGAAACCGGAGTCGGACAGTGAGACCGAGGCGCCGGCCGTCACGCCGAGCAGGTTGACCTGGCCGTCGAAGGCGATCTTCGGCACCGCGGAGGTGGTCACCTCGATGTCCAGGTCGGGCCCGTTCTTCGGGTCCGTCCCGGTCAGCGAGAAGACATCACCGACGACCACCGGTGACAGCGACCCGCTCGCCTTGATGCCGTTCTGCTGGTCGACCTCGACGTCGGCCGTGGCGGTGAACCCGGAGACGTGCAAGGTGCCGCCGACCCGCAGGCCCTGCTTGTAGGTGAGCGCGCCGATCGAGGTGTCCTCCGGCACGACATACAGGTCCACGTTCTCCAGGGAGATGCCGGCGAGGGTCCCCTGGACGTCGGCCGGGATGTCCGCCGTCACCTGGGACGGGCAGAAGGTGTCCACGACGTCCATCAGCGACAGGTGATTGAACGCCACGATGAGCACGCTCTGGGCCGGGTTCTGCGAGTTGAACGAGACGGCCGCGTTGCCCTGGAACGCACCGATGGTCAGGCCGCCGGCGATGCCGATCGACGGGACGCCCTCGAAGTCGGAGCCGATCTGCAGCGAGACGTCGGTGAGCGCAATTCCCTTGGCGCCGAACGGATCCTGCCAGGTCCCCTTCATCGTGGCGAAGAACGAGATGCCGTTGGGCACGACGCTCACCCCGCCGATGAATTCCAGCGGGCTGGAGTCGATGGTCACGTCGACGGCGCCGGACACCGAGATCGACACGTTCTCCGGGTCCGGGTGCAGCGCGAACTTGGCCTCCTTCAACACGACGCCGTCCGCGATGGTGATGTCGCCGACACCCGCGTCGAGTTCCAGATCCGCCAGCGACGGACCGATCTCGGCCTTCACATCCAGGTGGGCCTCGCCGAGGAATTTGTCGGCGCCCAGCCCGGACAGGTCGAGCCGGCCGTCCAGGAGCACGCCCTCGCTCACGCCCTTGCCGGCCACCGGCTGCAGCTCGTCGAAGGTGAACGCCGTGTCGTCGAACGAGGAGATGACGATGAGCGCATCCGGCAGGTGCACGGTGTCCAGCCCGGTCAGCGCCGGGGAGAGCGACGAGAACCGGTAGTCGTCGTCCAGTTCGATGCCGACCGCGAATCCCCAGCCGGTGCCCTTGCGGACAACGGCCTGCACCCGCTTGAAGCCGGGACCGCTTGCGGCGAAGGACAATTCGGCCTTGTCGACATCGATCGCCAGGACCACATCGGTGAGCGCCAACGAGACCAGTTCCGGCGGCAGGCTGAGTGCGCCGACACCCGCGGCACCGACTACGTCCTGGATCAGCGCGAACGGCGCCACCGAGTCGACGGTTGCGTGCAGGGTGAGTCCGCCGGGCACGGCATACGCGATCGGTATGTCGACCCCGCCCAGGTGCACGGTCCCGGACACGGACCCGGTGGATCCGGTCGTCGTGCGGCTGAAGGCCACCGCAACCTTGCCGACCGAGATGCCGTCCGGACCCACCGGGACGGTCCACTGCGACGGCGACGTGGCGGTGAATGAGACAGCCGAACCGTCCAGGGTGGCGTCGAGCGCGCAGCCGGAAAGGATGAGGTCCGGCAGGCTGCTCGCCACGGTGAGCCCGTATGCCGCAGCGACTGCGGACGCGTTCAGCGTCGCTCCGTCGGTCAGCCCTGCATGCAACGACCACGCAGCAGCGCCGGTTGCGGACGGGTCGCGCTTCACGTTGACGACCATGCCCGCGCCGGCGAAGCTGGCGGTGCCGGTGATGTCGATCTCGGTCCCGTCCGCGGTCCGGGTGAACGTGAATTTCACTGCGAATGCGTCCAGTTCAACGCCCCCGGCGCCCAGGACGGGATTGCGTCCACCGTCAGGTCGCAGCCGACGAGTCGGTGCCCGGCGAGGTCGACGCTGACCCCGACGCTCGCGATCGCGGCGGACGAGACGGCGTCCGCCAGCACTCCCGGTAGCGACGCGAGCGGGTCGCCCGACCCAGCGGCCGCGACGAGCGCGCCGACCGTGACCTGTGAGAGGTCGGCCTGCACCCTGGCCGGCGAACCGTCCGCCGGAGGCGTGACCTGTACGGCGACGCTGGTCGCGCCGACCGTCAGCGTGCCGGTGGTGCCCTGTACTTGCAGGGAGAGCCAGGAGATCCCGGGCAGTGTGTAGACCGTGGCGGGGACAGTGGGCAGTGGCGCGGCGATCGCGGCGGAAGTGCTGGCGTGCATCGTGGTTGTCATGGCTGAATTCCGTTCTGGGAGAACGCCCTACCGTGGTGGCTGGGCTGGTGGAATCCACGATCCGCCGATATCGGGCCTGGGCCGATGGTGCCGGCACGCGTCCTGGAAGCGGGGTGCGCGCACCTCGTCATAGGGGTGCAGGCACCCCCATCTGCCCAGTCCCGAACCGTCAGTCCCGAACGTTCATCGCTGGCCCTCGGCGAGGAACAGCAGCGCGGCCCGCACCCGCGGGTGCTGGCGGGTGTCCCCGGTCAGTCCGAGCTTGGCGAAGATCGAGTTGATGTGCTTCTCGACCGCGTGCTGGCTGAGCACCAGCTCGGCTGCGACTGCGGCATTGGTGTGGCCCTGGGCGATGGCGGCGAGCACCTCCCGTTCCCGGGGAGTCAGCCGTGCGAGGCTGAGATCGTCCGCGCGCGAGCGCACCTGGACCAGCACCTCCACGACCTTGGGGTCGATCGCCGTGCCGCCGGATGCGACCGCCTCGATCGCCGACGTCAGCTCGCCGATCGAGGCCACCCGCTCCTTGAGCAGATACCCGCGACGGCCAGTGCCCTGGCGCAACAGAACCTTCACGTATGCCGCCTCGGCATACTGGCTGAGCAGCAGTACACCCATCTGCGGGTGGGCGCGGCGGCAGTGCTCGGCGATGCGGATGCCCTCGTCGCTGTGCGCCGGGGGCATCCGGATGTCGGTGAGCACGACATCGGGAAGATGCTCCGCGATGGCCGCCAGTGCGGTGTCGAAACTGTCGCAGGCAGCGACCACTTGCAGCGCTTCCGAGCCGTCGATCATCCGCCGGACACCCTCGCGGACCAGGAAGTTGTCCTCGGCATACACCAGTCGGATCGGTTTCACGTCGGCACGCCCGCGGATCCGGGAAGCGTTGCGGTCACGGCGAATTCGTTGTCGCCCAGCTCGCTGCGCACGCTGCCACCGAATGCCTCGATACGGTCGGTCACCAACTCGATGGTCTCGCTGCCGACCGACCCGGCGACATGAGCCTCGAGCGACAGAACGACGCAGGGGCGGGCTGAGATCCCGACCCGGATCGCGCTCGCTCGGTGTCGCGCGAGGTGTCCCAGCGACGTAACCGCGCAGAAGTAGAGGCAGGCTGCGACCTCCGGGCCGACCCCGGATGCGCCGGAGACCGGAAGGCTTCCGAGGTCGGCGGTGACCTCAAGCGTGGCATCCACCCGGGCCCTGGCGAGCCACGACTCCAGCGACGCCGCGAGCCCGACCTCGGCGAGCGTCGGCGGGTAGATCCCGCGCGCGATGTTGCGCAGCTCGTCCAGTGCCAGCTCCGCTTCTCGGGCTGCCGTGGCGAGCGGGCTCTCGAGCAAGCTTTCTCCGGGAGCAGCCACCCGACAGTCACCGACGGCGGCGAGGGCGGCCGAGACGTGGGTGCCGACGCGAGTCGCGACTTCCGCGCGCATCCGCTGCTGCTCCGTCGCGCGGGCGGTCAGCAGACGCTCCCGGGAGGCGCGTAGCGCGGCGGTCAGTCGCTCGAGTTCTGTCTTGCGCTGGCGCAGCTCGACGGTCAGTCGGACGGTCGACAGTGCCGCGCCGGCCGGGCGGGCCAAAGTGTCCAGCATCCGGCGGTCCCACGACGAGAGGGCGCCGGCGTTGTCGTCGCCCTCGACCACGATCTCGCCGAGCGCCGTGCCGGTATGCCGCACGGCGACGGCCGTACCGCGGCCGATCAACGAGCTGGCGGGTGGCCAGGACCGGGCCCACGAATCGCCGTCGGCCAGCCACAGGCGAACCTCGGCTCGTGAGCTGCCGGTCGCGTGGCCGGCGGCTTCGGCGACGCGGGGGCCACCTCGTCGACGGGGAGCGTGGCGGCCAGTTGCGCCGTCAGTTCGCGCATCACTGCATACCCATCGGCACCAACACCGAGAACGACCCGCGCGGCGAGCCGATCGATGGGTTCCCGCAGCAACCACAGCGCGGCGGCAACGACGACGGTGACGCCGACGACCCCGGCCAGTGGCGGCTGGCCGGTGTGCCCAGCGACCAATGCGTATGCGAGTGCGGCCGAACCGAAGACCACCCCCGCCACGACGAACCGGCAGGCGGTCCGCGCGGCCGACAACCGCAGCCCCACCGAGTTCATCAGTGCACTCTCGCGGTGTGCCGGACCGGAAGCCTGCCGTGCAGTCGGGTGCCGCTCTGCGTGCCGCGCATCAACTCGACCTCGCCACCGAGTGCATTCAGCCGAGCGGAGAGCGCGGACAGGCCTCCTGAAGAGTCCGCCGCAGTGCCAGGGGAGGCGCCCGTACCGTCGTCGATCACCTCGAAAGACATCTCGTCGGCGGCGGATTCGACTGAGACCAAAGCGTGCCCGGCATCGGCATACTTCACGACGTTCTGCAGGCCCTCGACGCACGCGAAGTAGACCGCCGTCTCAACCTCCGCAGGCAGTGGACGTGCGGGCGATCCCAGCTCGACGCGCAACTCGACCTCGAGCCCGGTTCGTCCGGCCAGCCGGGCGGCGCGTTCCAAGGCCCCGGCGAGTCCAAGCCGGCGCAGCGCACCGGGCCGGCCGTCGCCACTGAGTTCGCGGATGTCGTTCCGCGCGATGCGCAGCACGTCGCGCAAATTGTCGTGGTCCGGTTGAGACAGCGCAGCGGCGCCGGCGCCGGCGCGCGCGCCGATGATGGCGGCAACCAGAGCCTGCTGGGCACCGTCGTGCAAGGCGCGTTCGAGGGTATGGCGCTCGGCGTCCTGCGCGGCCACAAGACGGCGCCGCGACTCGGTGAGGGCTGCGGCCTGTCCTGCCAGGACGTCGACCTGGCGGGCCAGGGTGACGGTCAACGCGGCGTTGTGCACGAGCAGCCCGGCGTGAGCTGCGATCTCGCTACCGACCGTGTCGTCAGCTGCGGCGAGTCGCTCGCCGGGTGGGGTGTGCACGGCGAGCATTCCGAGCAGCTCACCCTGATGACGGACCGGCCAGCCACGCTCTGCGCCGACCAGGTCGGCAAGCCGGTCGGCTGCCAATTTCCCTGCAGGAAGGTCGAATTCGTCCGATCGGGGCCGGGTGGACGCTGCCGACACCAGTCGGTTCCCGTCAACCAGCCACAGCTCCGCCGCGCTGGCCCGGGTCGCCGCGACCGTCACCGTGACCAGATGCTCGAGTTCGGTGGTAGGTGTCAGGCGCTCCAGCGAGCCGGCGAGCTGGCGCATCGCGTCGGCAGGGCTCAACACCTGACCGAAGACCACGCGGTTGGCCCAGGTGCGACCAGCGGTCCGTAGCGGTTCGACCAGCACGGCCGCCACCGAAAGTGTCAGCGCTGTCACCCACAGGCTGCCGTGCGTCATACGACTGCCCATCGCGACCGCGAGCACGTAGGCCGCGCTGAGCCCGAGAGCAAGCAGTCCGTAGAGGAGGATGCGGCTGAGCAGCCGGTCGATGTCCCACAACCGGTAGTGCACAACTGCGGCGAACAGGACGACGGGAACAACCGCGAAGACTGCCGGAAACAAGCGCTCGATGGTCAGCTGCAGCGATGCCGCCTGGCTCGCCGGGCCCGAAGCTGTGGCGACAACGCCGGCTCCCAACCACACCAGCGCAACGGCCAGGGCGGGCAGCAGGGCGGCGCACAGCAGGCGCGCCGTCGCGCGTTCGCCTGTCGTCGTGCGGGGGTCGGTGATGCGCATCGCCTGTGCGCCGACCCCGATCAGGGCGACGGCGATGCCGAAGAACACCACGAAGAACTGCGGATGGTTCAGGAAGCTGCTGCGCCAGCACACCACCGCCACGACCGCGGTCGTGATCAGAACGATCAGCCGAACTGTCCAGCCTGGCAACCGGATTCGGCGTGGCGGCGTGCCGTCCGGGAAGAGTATGACGGCCCATACGTAGGTCACACCCGAGACTATGTGGAAGGCGAAGTGGATGAGAGCGATCGGCCACGGCGACCCGGTGAGATGGAAGGCGCGGTGACTGGGCAGATTGAAGGTCGCGGCGGTGCCGAGGAGGGCGAACGCGAGCAGGCGCGGCACCCGCTCATCGGGGCGCCGGAGGAACAGCAGCACCCCGAGGGTCAGGTTGAGCACGCTGAAGAAATATTCGACGCCGGTCTCCAGCGGCGTGGTCGCGTCGAGTGCCATGTGCGACATATCGGGCCGCGCGAGGTGCATCGGTACCAGGCCGAGTGCCAGCCAGACCAGGAGGCCGGAGAGATACAGCGCGAACGCGATCCGCACGGCCAGTCGCTCGAACCTGGGCACCTCAGCCCCCTTCACGCCCGCATCAGCCGGTTGTCAACCTTTTCAGAATAGGCCTGCTGGCATCCGGGCGAATCTGAATCGGTTGCCCGCGGTGAGGTGGCCGGCATGGCTGCAGGTGACCCGGGCGGTCAGCGAGAGTCCCTCCCGTCCCGTGCGAATGAAATCCTCTGTGCCGTAAACCGTCCCTCAGAAGCATCGGGACTGCGACACTTGTTTACGCCCGAGCGCACCCCCGATGCCCGGGCGACAAGGAGGCCCGTCATGGGTTCGCAGGTTCGGATCAGCCAGTTTCCAATCAGCAGACGCACCGTTCTTCGCGCGGGAGGGGTGATCGGCGGCGGGCTGGCTCTCGGCCTCGCGTCGACCCAGTCCGCGCTCGCGGACCCGCCGTGGTTCGCGAAACTGTCGCCGGAGCAGCAGGTCGGGCAGCGGGTGATCTTCTCCTACCCTGGCGCCACGCCGTCCGACGAGATGCTGCAGCTGATCAAGGACGGCATGGTCGGCGGGCTGATCTTCTTCGGCGAGAACATCCTCAGCCTCGCCCAGATCGCCGACGTCGTGACCGAGCTGAAGGCCGCACATGCCCAGAGTCCGACGAGCGACTCTCCGCTGCTGCTGATGACCGACCAGGAGGGCGGCGTCGTCCGCCGGCTGCGCGGGCAGGAACCGATCCTGTCCGAGAAACAGGTTGGTGCGTCTGCGGATCCGCTGGCCGAGGCAACGAAGGCCGGCAATGGTGCCGGCCTCGCGCTCAAGTCGATCGGCATGAACCTCAACCTCGCCCCGGTGGAAGACGTCTATCGCGAGGAGGGCAACTTCGATGATCGTTTCGGCCGCTCCTACAGCTCCGACTTCGCCGTGTGCGGTGAGCTCGGTGCTGCCTTCGTCCAGGCGGAGCGGGCGACCGGCGTCGCGTCCACCGCGAAGCACTATCCCGGCCTCGGCTGGGCGACGCGTGACGAGAACACCGACCTCGGTGTCGTCACGCTGAGTCAGTCCGCCGCCGAGATCCGGGCCATCGACGAGGCCGCGTTCACGCCGGTCATCGCCGCAGGCGTCGAGCTGGTGATGACGTCATGGGCGACATACCCGGCGATCGACCCGGACTATCCGGCCGGCCTGTCGAAGATCTTCGTCGACGGTGAGCTCCGCGGTCGCCAGCACTTCCAGGGCGTCACCATCACCGACGCCCTCGAGGCCGGCGCACTCGATCCGTATGGCGACACCGGTGAACGCTCGGTCCTAGCGGCGGACGCCGGCATGGATGTCCTGCTCTGCTCGGGCCGCGATGTTCAGCAGGGTAAGGACGCCGTGAGTGGCGTCACCGCTGCGCTGGCCAGCGGGCGGCTGAACCCCGGTCACTTCAAGATCGCTCTCACGCGGGTGCGGCGGTTGCGCGACAGCCTGAGCTAAAGCACTGCGGCGATCGGCGACAGGCCGTCGATCAGCTCGTCGAGTTCGGCCGCGCTGTGCACGTCGTATGCCGGCGCGGCCAATTCGTCTGTGCAGGCCTCGATGCGTGCCTTGAGGTCCCGTCCCGCATCGGTGAAACCGCCTGCGGCGTCGACGAGTCCGCGGCTGCGCAGGCCATCGACAACCCCCGCGATCTGCGCCGCCGGGAGGTGGTGCAACCGGCCGAACTCCTCGGCTCGCATGCCCATGTCGAGGGCGAGCAGGACGTGCGCTTCGCTGCCGCCGATGCCGTGCGCGACAAGCGTCGCGTTGTGCCCGTCGCCGCGGTGCTCGCGCAGCAGCGTGCCGGCGTGCCAGAGCTTGGCCACCGGCTCTTCGGGTATGGCGAGGGCGCGGAGCCCGGCATACAACGGCCGTCCCTCCATCGGCGCGCTGACCGCTGCCCGGGTGGCGAGGTCGGCGATGCGCACCAGACCGGGGGAGTCGGCGAGTGCACCGATCTTCTGTCGCAGGGCGTCGGCGCTCCCGCGCTCCCGGATGGCGAGAGCTTCCTCCGGGGTGACCTTGCCCCATACCCAGGGGATGTGGCGGGCGACCTCGCCATCGGCGAAGTTGTAGAAGACCGCGTGCACGACCTCGGCGGGCGCCATACCGAGCGGAGCTGCGCGGCCGGCGAAGTAGCCGTCCCAGTAGTTGCGCATCCCGACGGCCAGGAACGCGTCGTTCGGTATGTCGGAGAAGGTGATGGTGCCGATGGGTTCGACCAACTCGAACATGCGGTGAATCTTGTTCTGTGGGTGCGACATCGGTCGTCAGCTCCTGTGATCGGGACAGCGCTCGGGTGGCGTCGTCTCATCATTGCCACGAACAGCATCGCCTGGATACGACAGCGTGGGATGAAATGACCCGACCGTGCCGCACGAACCCGTCGCCGTCACGCCCTCCGTCCATTCGGCGAGACATCGTCTCAACATTCGTCGCAGTGCGTAGATTGAGAGACCGTCGTCGACGAACTGGAGGATCCGCGTGTCAGCCACCGCACACCGCGAACCGAGGGCACCCGAGCAGCCCGGTGGCGCCGGTGTCGTGGCGCGGGCCGCAGCCGAGATCGAGGGCTTCGCGGTGCGAACGCCGCTGCAGCCCAACAGCCGTCTCAGCGAGCTGGTGGGTGCGCGGGTACTGCTGAAACGCGAAGACCTGCAGCCGGTGCGCTCCTACAAGATTCGTGGTGCGGTCAACCTGATTCGCGCGCTCAGCCAGGAGGAGCGCGAGCAGGGTGTCGTGTGCGCCAGCGCCGGCAACCACGCACAGGGCGTCGCGCTCGCCTGCGCGGAGCTGGGCGTCGACGCGCGAATCTACTTGCCCCGCAACACTCCTCGGCAGAAGCGGGATCGGGTCGCATCGCTGGGCGGCGAGCACGTGCGGCTGATTCTGCACGGCGATACGTATGACGACGCGTCCAAGGCGGCGATCCTCGATGCTTCCCGGACCGGTGCCACTCTCGCGCCGGCCTTCGACGACCCGCGGGTGATCGCAGGTCAGGGCACCGTCACCCGGGAGATCCTGCAGGACCTGGGGCGCGCTCCCGACATACTCCTCGTGCCGGTCGGCGGAGGCGGCCTGCTGGCCGGGGCGTTGCTTGCGCTCGCCGAGGCGCCGGCCGAGTTCCACGCCGACCGCTGCCGGGTGATCGCGGTGGAGCCGGTCGGTGCGGCAAGTCTGCAGGGCGCGCTGGACGCGGGTGCGCCACTCGACCTTGGCGAGATCGACACCTTCGCGGACGGAACTGCGGTCCGCAAGGTCGGCGACCGGCCGTTCGAGATCATCCGGGATGCCGGGGTCGAGGTCGCGACGGTCGAGACCGGTGCGATCTGTCAGGAGATGCTGCGGCTCTATCAGGTCGACGGCATCATCGCCGAGCCGTCCGGCGCGATGGCGATGGCGGACCTGGATCGGCGTGGCATCGAACCGGATTCGACGGTGGTCGCCATCCTGTCCGGTGGCAACAACGACGTCAGCCGCTATGCCGAAGTCATCGAGCGAGCGCTCGTGCACGAGGGTCGCAAGCACTACTTCCTCGTCGACTTCCCGCAAGAGCCCGGTGCGTTGCGCCGCTTCCTGCAGGACATCCTCGGCCCGGACGACGACATCACATTCTTCGAATACGTCAAGCGCAACAACCGGGAATTCGGCCCGGCACTGGTCGGTGTGGAGCTCGGCGATCCGGCGTCGTATGACGCGCTGCTGGAGCGCGCCGAGGCGTCCCCGCTGGTTGTCGAACCGATCTCACTGGACAGCCCGATGCTGCGCTACCTCGTCTGAGCACGTCGGGGGCAGGTACCGGCCGTGCCACCGGTCCCGGCCGGCAAACCCCGCGTTCGGGAAAAGGCCGGTGGTGCGGTGTCGCGGGTGGTTATCTGGCCCGGTGAACATGAGCGAGGCGCGCGACGGCGTTCGGCAGGTCAATGAAAGCGGGGCGCTCGACGTCGGCGCCCGTGTCGGCTTCGCCGCCAGCGGAGTGCTGCATCTGTTGATCGCCTACCTCGCAGTGCGGGTTGCCTTCCACAGGTCGGGCAAGTCGCCGGACCAGTCCGGCGCATTGGCGACCCTCGCGCAGAACGCCGCCGGGAAGGTGTTGTTGATCGTCTTCGTGGCGGGCTTCCTCGCACTCGCGCTGTGGCAACTCAGCCGGGTCTTCGTCACTCGCGAGGTCACGGATCGATTGCAGAGCGGTGCGCTGACGGTGGTCTATCTGGCGATGGGCTGGAGCGCGCTGTCCTTCGTCCGGCAGAAGGGTCGTTCGAGTGCGTCCACCTCGACCGACTTCACCGCGACCGTCATGAAGCATTCGGGCGGTCGTTGGCTGGTCGCGATCATCGGACTGGTGATCATCGGCATCGGGATCTACCACGTCCAGAAGGGAATTCGGACGCGATTCCTGAAGGAGCTCCGGGAGCACCCCGGCGCGGCGATCACCTGGACCGGCCGGATCGGGTATGGCGCCAAGGGCATCGCCCTCGGGATCGTCGGTGCGCTCTTCGTGATCGCAGCAGCCAAGCACCGGTCCTCGCAAGCGTCCGGTCTCGACGGTGCGTTGTCCACCCTTCGGCACGCGGTCGCCGGGCAGTTGCTGCTGACCCTGATGGCCCTCGGGCTGGCCGCCTTCGGCGTCTATTCGCTCGCCCGGGTGCGGTATGGCCGGGTCTGAGGAGCCGGCTCCGGGAGAGGAGCGCGCCGTCGCGGCGGCATACGACCCCAGCCGGATGCCGTCGACCGGCGCGCCGCGCGTGATGTGGGCCAGCGCGCTGATTCTGGGGATCGGCGCCGTGCTGCTCATCCCGTGGACCGTCTACCTGGCCTGGACGCTGCCCGGACGCGCCGTGGCCGAGAACTACGACGTGGCGTGGACCGGCTTCGACATCGGACTCATCCTGGTGCTCGCCGGCACGGCGGTCGCGGCGCTGCGAGGGGGCCGTTGGCTGCCCACCCTCGCGGCGGTCACGGCGGCGACGCTGCTCATCGATGCCTGGTTCGACGTGGTCACCGCGTCCACCACCGCCGATCGGGTGGAGGCGGTCGTATTGGCGGCAGTCGTCGAGGTCCCGGTCGCCTGCGCGTGCCTGTGGATCGCCGTCAACGCACAGGAGTTCAACGACCGGCGCGTCGCCCGGGCGGCTCGACGGACGAGCCGTCGAGCGGCCTGAAGGCCGCAGCAGCGCCGTCGTCGTATGACGCCGCGCGGCGCGCGCCGGGGAGCCCGCGCCCGCTACTCGATCGGATCTCGACGAGACTGCAGTTATACGGATTCGCGGAAATGTGTTCGATGAAATGCTAGCCATTGACACCACTCTTCGATATCCTGTAGGTAGGCGAAAACGCTTACAGGGGAAGGGGATTCACACCATGAGCATTGATCATTGATGGTGGACTGTGCCTCGGCGGAACCGGGGCGAGGGCCGGAGGTTCTCGGGGTGTTGCGGGCTGCGGCGGAGGTGATTGACGAGGTTCCGGGTGCGTTGCATCAGTTCGGCGAGGACGACGAGGCTGAGTTGATGGCGACCTTGTTGCGGTTGCAGGGTCGGTCGTCGCAGGTGGGCGCGATCGTGGCTGCGGACGCGGTGGATCGCGGTGTGCTGGTGGGGTCGGATGCGGCAAACACCAGCCAGTGGATCTCCGGGCGTCTGACCGGCGGGACCCGGTTGGAGCCCAAGGCGATCCGGGTGATGGCGTCGGTGGCTGATGCGTGCCGGCACCGCAAGAACACGGTGATCGGCCAGGCATTGTTGAAGGGTTCGTGTTCGGTGGAGTCGGCACGGACCGCGCTGCTCCAAGCGGACAAGGTCGGACCGGTTATCCCGACCGCGGAGCGTGACGAGGTGCTGAGCTGGTTCCTGCAGGTCGACCCCGCGCTCGGGTGTGACGGGCTGACGAGACTGACCCGGGCGATCATCGATCGGTTCGCCCCGGAGAAACTGTCTCAGGATGACGAGAACCTCGAAGGCACCGAATCACTGTCCTGGTCCACCACTGCGACGGGGATGACGCGGTTGGTGGCGGAGTTGTCGCCGGCGAACGCCGCGATCCTCAAAGAAGCGATCAACGCCAAGTCCGCACCCCGGCCCGCGAACCCCGCAGACGGTGGCCGAGGAGCGACGAAGGAGCGTCTCGAGGCCCCGTCTGCTCGAGGCCACGGCTCGGGTGCGGCGTTCGGACTCAACCTCGACGACGACACCACCGACTCGCCCACTGCGTCCGGGCAACCGGTGCGTGACGAGCGGTCACCGGGTAAGCGTCGGGCGGATGCCTTGATGGACCTGGTCGGTGCCGGTGCCCGGGCAGCGACCGGGGACGGCACCCAGGCGAGTGCGGCGACCGTGTTGCTGACGATGGGGTTGCAGGAACTCCTTCACGGTCACGGCGCGACCACCAGCACCGGTGACGTCCTCGACGCGGGTGCTGCCCGCCGGTTCGCGTGCACCGCGGACCTGATCCCGGTCGTGCTCGGCGGACCCAGTCAACCGTTGGATGTGGGGCGGCGAGAACGGTTGGCAACCAGAGCAATCCGGGTCGCAGTCATCCTACGAGACGGCGGATGCACGTTCCCCGGTTGTGACCGGCCACCGGGTTTCTGCGAAATCCACCACGTCACACCCTGGTGGGCCGGCGGCAAAACCTCCCTGACCAGTTCGGCGATGCTGTGCGGCCGACACCATCAGACCGTGCACCGCCAGGGTTACACCGCCGACATACAACCCGACCGCGTGATCTGGGACCTCACACCCGGCCGGATGCCCGGCCACCAAACCACAGCAGCCTGAAGGCAACCCGGCCGAACCGGATCCGTCCGCGCCGTCAATCCACTTTTGCCCGGACAGACGATCCTGACCGTAAACCATTCGTCCGCTGGCGCATTCTGGGGGAGCCTTTCGGAGTGATCGACTCTGCGGCTTCTGTACTGCCATGACGATGGCGAAGTTGACGCGGCGTCAGATCGCCGAGCTGCAGCGGATTCGGGACGACCTTGAACGCGAACCAGATGCCGGTCGTCTGCCCGCGACCGACGATGCGGCATCCCGCGCAGTGCTCGGCGCGTGGCTAGCGGGAGTGATTACGAGCAAGGGATGGACCGACACCTCAGTCTTTGACCTGGTGGAGCAAGCACGCGAAGCCGAGGACGACTTCGTGGCGCATGCGTATGTGGAACGTGTCGTCGCTGCCGTCATGTCCGACAGAGACCAGATGATGCGTCGGTGCGGTGAAGCGAATGTCGCAGTTCGTGAACACTGCCGTGAGCGGGGCTACCAGGTCAGCGGGTGCAAACCAGGTCGCGCCGGCTACCGGACGTGGAAGATCGCCGTGCCAGGGCGGATCGGTGAGGTGGACCTTGAGCTGGACGGCGACGTGTGTTTGCTGACTTTCCCCGGTGGGTTCAGCTGGCCGGAATACGGCTATACATCAGGAGACGCCCGTGAGGCTCTCGAGGATCAACTTCGCCTTCTCGATGCGTACGCCGCACCGACTACTCGAATGGTGTTGAGGAAGCGGGTATTAGGGCGCTCGCGCAGCGAGCTTCACTTCAGCGACGGCACGGTGCTGGGGCGTCACGGCGGCAAACGGGCGTGGTCGTAGTACCGCTTCCGGCGAACCGGAAGACCTGGCGGCATGAGCGGTCATCTTGATCTTGGCCATGCACTCATCGGTCTTGGAATCGTCGGCATGGTCTGGGTCGTCATCGTTCGTGAGCGTCGCGCATAACCCGCAGAAGCCGACCCCAGGAGTCATGCGTCTGCTCAGCGCGCCCGAACCTAGGACCCGGACGGCCCGGACAGCCGCGGCGTCCGCGGCGGCGCCATACGTCGTGAGCCGAGCGCCTCGAAACCCGCGGCCATTCGCAGGAGCGCGTTGTCGTCATACGCACGACCGGCGAAGGTCAGGCCGACCGGCATCCCGATGTCGGCCATGATGCCCAACGGCACGGTGACGGTGGGTATGCCGAGGTGACGGATGACCAGGTTGCCGTTGGCGACCCAGGTGCCGTTGCGCCAGGCGAGGTCGGCCGACGCGGTGTTGACGTCGCTGTCCGCGGGCCCGACGTCGGCGACCGCCGGAAACACCACGGCATCAAGGGAGTTCGACGCCATCCACTCCTCCAGGTCGACCTGTCGGGTGCGCTCGAGTCCGGCCAACCCGTCGGGAAGCGTCCGCAGGGTGGCCAGGTCAGCGCCGGGGTGCTCGCGCACCCAGTCCGGGTAGGTCGCGATGTCGTCCGGGAAGCCGGTGTAGCGGTCCAACGCGCCGGGCGGCTGGGGGAAGATCGTGGCGCCGTCGACGGCTGCGAGTGAGGACAACGCCGGGTCGCCGTTCGCGGCGAGGAAGTCCTCCCACGACCACGGCGACAGGCCATTGATCTCTTCGCTGAGGAACTCCTGACTGACGAACCCGCGCGTGCCGATCGTGGGTGCGCCGGCCCGGTCGCCCTCGTAGTTGGACACGACCGGGAAGTCGACCTCGATCACCTCCGCGCCAGCGGCCTCCAGCTCCGCGCGGGCCGCCTCCCAGAGGGCGATCACCGACCCCCGGGTCTCGATCCGCTCGCCGGTCGGGCCGCCGATCGTCGTTCCGGTGCCGGCGTCGGGGTCGGCATTCACATACATCCGCGGTATGCCGAGCCGTATGCCGGTAAGCGAAAGTCCTTCTCGCAGTGCGGAATAGGACGGCGGGCGGACCGCGCACGACGCAGCGATCGACACCCAAGGCTGCACCCGCCAGAAGTCGCCGCGGGTGTCAGTGTCGTCGGCGACGATGACGTCCAGCACCTCCAGCAGGTCGGCCATGGTGCGCGCGTGCGGCACGACGACGTCCATCGTGGGGACCAGCGGCCAGTTGCCGCGCACCGAGATCACCCCGCGCGACGGCGTGTAGGCGCACAGGCCGTTGTTGGATGCCGGCCCGCGGCCGCTGGACCACGTCTCCTCACCCAGCCCGAAGGCCGCGAAGCTGGCAGCGGTGGCGGTGCCCGAGCCATTGGACGATCCGGATGCGTATGGCGCAGTCAGGAAGTCGGCGTTGTAAGGACTCTCCGCCCGGCCATAGAGGCCTCGCTGCATCCCGCCGTTCGCCATTGGCGGCATGTTGGTCAGGCCGAGACAGATCGCGCCGCCGGCGCGCAGGCGCTCGATGGTGAACGCGTCGCGCTGCGCTATCAGGTCGGCGAACGCCGGACTGCCGGCAGCGGCCGTCAGCCCCTTGACCAGATAGCTGTCCTTGGCCGTGTACGGAATGCCATCCAGCGGTCCGAGGACCTCGCCCCGCTTCCGTCGCGCGTCCGACGCCGCGGCTTCGGCCCGCGCCTCGGGGTTGGGCACGATGACGGCGTTCAACGCGGTCGCCGTGTCCGGCCCGTCATACGCCGCGATGCGCGCGAGGTAGGCGTCGACCAACTCGACCGCGGTCGTCTCGCCCGCCTCGAGCGCGGCGCGCAGGTCGCTGATGGAACGTTCGACGACATCGATCACGGGATTCTCCTCTGGTGCGGCTGACTGTGTCGGCTGGTGGTCTCGATACGGGCTCGCCTAGCGGCTCGCCCTACTCGACCAGCTAAGCGTGGCGACTGGTTAATGGCCGGTGAGTAGCGACAAGACTTTGCCCAGTCTGGCGGGTCGATGAGTCAGCTGCTCCTCGCGGTCGGCCCACGCGGCGACCTGCAGCCCGGCGTTGATGCCGAGCCAGCGGAACGGCTCCGGCTCCCAGCGACGGGAGTGGTGCTGCACCCAGGGCAGCGCCGAGATCTCGGTGCGCTGACCGGTAACCAACTCCGCGATCGTTCGACCGCCAAGGTTGCTCAAGGCGACACCGTCGCCGACATACCCGCCGGACCAGCCGAGCCCAGTCGCAGGGTCGTGACCGACGCTCGGCTGCCAGTCGCGAGGTATGCCGAGCGCGCCGCCCCACTCATGGGTGAGACGCACACCGTCGAGCACCGGAAACATCTGGCGGAGTGAGGATTTCAGCGTTTCGAAGACCTTCCGATCCTCGTCGAACGCCGGCCGGATCCCGGACCTGAAGTGGTATGGCGCACCGCGCCCGCCGAAGACCAGCCTGTCGTCGACACTGCGCTGCCCGTAGACGATGACGTGCCGGTGCTCGCTGAAGGTCTCGGCGCGGGCCAGGCCGATCTGCTCCCATTGGTCCGCGCTGAGCGGCTCGGTCGCGACGATCAGCGAATACACCGGCGCTACCTCACGATTCGACCCAGGCAGATGCGAGGTCCACGCCTCGGTTGCGCGAATGATGTTGCGTGCGTGGATGATTGGTCCGGGGGCGGTGTGCGCCATACCGGGTTCGATAGAGGTGACGTGCGTGTGCTCGACGATGCGCCCGCCGAGTCGCTCGACCGCGGCGGCAAGTCCGTCGACGAGTCGACGCGGCTGCACCCTGGCGCAGTGCGGGTTGTAGGTGGGGCCCAATGTGCCTGTGGCAGCTAGCGTTTCAACCCCGGACTCGCGGTCCAAGAGCTCTGTGCCGAGATCCCATCGCTGCGAGTGGGCCATCTCGGCCTTGGCGCGCGCAAGCTGTGCCCGGCTGCGAGCCACCACGACGGTGCCGCCCTTGCGGAACCCGCAGTCGATTCCTTCGGCGTCGACGACGCGGCCGACTTCGGTCACGCTCTCGCGGAGCGCGGCGTACTGGGCACGCGCGGCGGCCTCGCCGTGCGCCTTCGCGAGCACTTCGGGAGGTGTCGGGTAGAGCGCAGACACCCAGCCGCCGTTGCGCCCGCTCGCGCCGAATCCGACGTGCTCGGCGTCGACCACCAGGACGGACAGCGAAGGGTCGGCCTGCAGGAGGTAGTAGGCGGACCAGAGGCCGGTGAAGCCCGCGCCGACGATGCACACGTCGACCGTCGCGTCGTCGGCCAGTGAGGGCCGACCGGCCGGTGAAGTCCCGTCCCACCAGAGTGGTCGTGCCGCCATACGACGATCGTTGCGTATGACGTCAGCTCTGCGGCGCACGGGGTGTCGCGGTGTCCGGCGGGCCGCCCGTCGACGCCCAGGAACCAAGCGGCTCCTCCGGCTGGTCCTCGTCGGACTCCTCGACACCACAAATGACGAGACCTCGAGCCTGGTAGTTGGCGAGCGCGGCGGGCCCGTCGAGCGAGCAGGTGTGCACCCAGACCCGGCTGACCTCCGGCAGGTCGGTGCGGTCGGAGACCGACCACGCAGCCTGGACGCCGTGCGCGAGCAGTCGCCCGCCCAGCCCGTGGCCGATCGCCTGCTCGGCCAGCCCGAAATAGCGGATCTCCACGTGGATGCCGTCGCTCTGTCGCACGGGTTGCAGGTGCAGGTAGCCCAGCGGCACGCCCCCGCCATACAGGATCCAGAACTCGGTGCCCGGCACCGAGAGTTCGTCCAGCCACTGCTGTCGCGACCAGCCCAGCCGGTCGGTCCAGCGCCACGGTCCACCGACGAGTCCGTAGAGGAACCGGGCGTATTCGGGTGCAACGTCGGTCGCCAGGTCCACTCGCACCCCGTCGGGAAGCTCCGGCGCTGGCTCGGTCGGTGCGTGACGCATCTCCAGGGTGGTGGTCGTGACCTTCATCCGGGTTCCTCTCGTGGGCTCAGGTCCCATGGTGCAACACCCGGTGGATACTGAAAACGCCCACGCTCGTGGACGATGTATGGCGCAAGGAGTGGTGACATGGCAGCGAAGGGACTCGTCCCGCCGTTCGATCGGGACAGCGCGACCGCGAAAGTGCGTGCAGCAGAAGACCTTTGGAACACCCGCGATCCGGCGAAGGTCGCAGCCGCCTATTCACCCGACAGCCGCTGGCGCAACCGGACGACCTGGGTCAACGGGCACGACGAGATCGTCGCGTTCCTGACCCAGAAGTGGGATCGCGAACGTGACTACCGACTGATCAAGGAGCTGTGGGCGTTCGGCGGCAACCGGATCGCCGTGCGCTTCGCGTCGGAGTCGATCGGCAAGGACGGGCTCTGGTACCGCTCCTACGGCAACGAGCAGTGGCAGTTCGACGACGAAGGGCACTGCCAATTCCGGCACGCGAGCATCAACGACCTGCAGATCGAGGAGTCCGACCGGCTCTACCGATGGGATGCACCCGGCCCGCGCCCGCAGGACCACCCCGGGCTGAGTGACCTCGGCCTCTGAAGGGAGCCCGCTTCGGGTCAGGCGACGCTTGCAATGGTCAGGCCCGCCTTTCGCCATACATCTCACGGATGACGTCGGCCGCCCGCTCGGTGATGACGTTGCGTTTCATCTTCAACGTGGGTGTCAGGTCCCCGGACTCGACGGTCCACTCCGCGGGGAGCAACCGCCACTTGCGGACCGACTCCGCACGGGACACCAACTCGTTGCTCGCCGCCACCTGCTGCTCGATCGCGGCCATCACCTCGGGGTGGGTGCTGAGGTCCTCGCCGTCGTAGATGCCGTTGTTCCGGGCCCAGTACGCGGCACCTTCCTCATTGAGCGTGAGCAGCGCGGAGACGTAAGGGCGGCCGTTGCCCACGACGAGTGCCTGGCCGATGAGTGGGTGCTGGGTCAGGCTGTCCTCCAGCACGCCGGGTGCGATGTTCTGGCCGCCGGCGGTGACGATGAGGTCCTTGGACCGGCCGATGATCCGCAGATGCCCGCCCTCGAAGCTGCCGAGGTCGCCGGTGCGACACCAGCCGTCGGTGGTCAACGCCATCCGGGTCGCCTCCGGGTCGCCGCGGTAGCCGGTCATCGCCTGCGGTGCCTCGATGAGTACCTCGCCGTCCGGGCCGAGCGTCATCCGGACACCGGGCAGGGGCGGGCCGACCGTGCCGATCTTCGCCCCGCCCGGCGGGTTGACGTTCGTAATGCCGACCTCGGTGAGCCCGTAGCCTTCCAGGATCTCGAAGCCGACACCCTCGAAGAACCGGCTGAGGTGCGGGCTGAGCGCACTACCGCCCGAGATGATCGTCCGGCACTGGCCGCCGAGCGCCGCCCGCAGCTTGCGGTAGACCAGCCGGTCATACAACGCGTACCTCGACCGCAGGCCAGCTCCCGGCTCGGGCGTGCTTGCGACCTCGACAGCAGTCCGCTCCGCGGCGGCGAAGATCTTTGCCGCCCGACGGCCCTTCGCCTGGGCCTTCGCAGCCGCTGCGGCGTAGACCTTCTCGAAGACACGGGGCACCGACCCGATGTATGTCGGGTGGTGCGTCACGAACGCCTCTGCGACGTGCGTCATGTCCGGCTCGTGGATCAGCACGTAACGCGCCAGCAGCGTTGCGGTCTCGAGCACACGGCCGAAGATGTGCGCCAACGGCAGCATGAGCACGGTGCGCGGCTGGTCGCCGCGGTCGACCGCCTCACGGATGACGGAGTATGCCCCGTCGGCGCTGCAGAAGAACGAGGCATGGGTGATCTCGCACCCCTTGGGTCGGCCCGTCGTGCCCGACGTGTAGACGATCCCGTGCAGGTCGGACTCGGCGACCGCGGCAGCGCGTTGGTCCAGCGTGGCCTCGTGGACCGACGACGCGGCCTGCTCAATCTGCTGCAGGGCACCTTCGTCGACGATCAGGACCTCGGGCCGTATGTCGTCCGCGAGCTGATCGACACGCGAGGTGGCGCGCAGGTCCGAGCTCTCGACGACGAAGAGCTGCGCTTCGGAATCCGTGAGGATCCACTGGACCTGAAGGGCGGAGGAGGTGTCGTAGATCGGGGCGACGGCCACGCCGATGTAGGCACACGCCCAGGACAACAGCGTCCACTCGTACCGGGTCCGGCACATGATGGCCACGACGTCGCCCGATTGCAGGCCGAGTCCGATCAGGCCACGCGCGAGCAGGCGGATCCGCTCGCGGAAGCCGCGTGCGGTGACCTCGGTCCACCGATCGGCGGGAGCCGAGGTGTCCCCGTCGGGCGGCAGCAGCAGCACCACGGCGTCGGGCACCTCCGCGATCCAGTCGACGGAGAGCGGACCGGTGCGCGGGAAGGTTCGCGCCTCTGGTCCGCCGTCCAGCTCGGTGACGGTCGCGGGCTTGAACAGGTTCTGGTGTCCGGTCATCAGTGCAGTGCCTCGTGGAGAGTCATGGCGGTCACGTGATGCGGTGGTGCACCGGACCGACTGGGAGATTATCGGAATCCTGGCACGTCATGCCCTGCACGCCGGTGTCAGTTGCGGGCTCACTCCCGAAGTTCGGTGATCCGGTCGTTGACGAATGCCGTGGCTGCTGAGCCGGCCGGGCCGAGGTCGACGCCGGCCGCCTGGGCTTCGCGGGCCCGCTCGACGAGCTGACTTGCGCCACGGTTGGCGACCCACCATGCGGCTCCGTCGAGCTTCGAGAGCAGTCTTCCCGTCGCGGCATACGCGCTTGCCCGGCAGGCGTTGAGTACGGCATATCGCTGGTCGGAATGGTCGAGCCCCCAGCGCAGTTCATCGCCCAAGTGGTCGAGCAACTGTCCGCGGTCGACCGGTCCGATGACTTCCGCGGGTTCCGGTCCGGTGAGAGCGATTCCCGCGGCGCGGGTCACGGCGTAGTGCGCGATCAGGTCGGGATCGCCGTCGCCGCTGTCGGTATTGGCGCGGTGCTCGGCGCTGTTGACGTGCAACAGATACGGCCAAGGCCACTGCGGTTGTATGGCGGCAGACCTCGCGACCACCGACAGCTCAAGGGGTCGAGGCGAGCCGACATCGGCCAGCAATGCACGGCCGAGCCCCGCCACGCCTTCACCGGTCTCGGTGATGACGAGAACGTCCAGGTCTGAGCTGTTCGTCATACCGCCCAGTGCGGCGGAGCCGTGGACATACACGCCGACCAGGCCGGGCAGCAGGCGCCGGCACGCGGACACGACTGCGGCTCCCTGGTCCTGCCAGGCTTCTTCGACCACATGACTCAACGTAGTGCGGACGGGACGCGGATCAGTCTGTCGTGCTGAGCGGGAACCACAACTCGTAGCGGCTCGCGGGCAGGACGGCCTGCGAGAACTCCACCGGTCGGCCGGCTCGCGTCGAGCGACGGATCAGGCGGATCACGGTGGATGTCGCCGGGATCGATAGCAGGCGCGCTTCGTCGGGATGGGGCGCACCGGCGGAGACCGACTCCTCTCCGGCGTCCGGGGTGATGCCCTGCTCCGCCATCCACTCGAAGGTGCTCTCCGGCGGTTCGCCGCTCAGCAAAGGCCGTGCGAATCGCATGGGAAACCAGGCGCGTTCGAGGGCGAGGGGCTGTCCGTCGCCGAGCCGGAGTCGTTCGATGTATGCCGCCCCGGCGCCCGCTCGCAACCGGAGATGTTGCCGTGCGTCGGCAGGCGGCTCCGGGTCACGCCGCCGGTCCAGGGTCGTTGTCGTGGGGTTGAGATGCGCACGATCCAACTCGGCGGCGAAAGATCCCAGCCGGACGCGTAGAGCGATCGGCGGCGGCTGCACGAACGTGCCCTTGCCGCGGGTTGCGAGCAATCGACCTTCCCGGGTGAGAGTCATGAGAGCCTCACGGATTGTCATCCGCGCGACGCCCCAACGCTCGGCGAGCGTCCGCTCGGTCGGGAGCGCGGCGCCGACCTCGAGCGTGTCGATCAGCTCGCGCAACTGCTGCTCCACCATCGCCCGCCGGGCTCCCTGCGGGGCACTGTCCACCCTCAGTCCCTCGACCATTTCCGCCCCTACTCTCGCGCCGTCCACCGACCCTAGTGCGGTGCGTGTCATCGCGTGTGACCCTTGACACACCCGCGAGTAACCACCAAGTTGTGCTCGAACCCATTGGTCTAGACCAAGGAATGTCATGAGCCCTCATCCGCGTTCCGTCACGCGAGTCGTTCTCGCCGCTGCCACTACAACCGTCGCCTCTGCCGCGCTGGCCCTGTCGGCCTCCGCGGCCCCACTGCCCGCAGGGTCTTCCGGAACTCCCGCCGGCACTGCGGCATCAGCTACCGCACCGACCGTCAGCCCCACGCCGCAGCACATCGCGTCGCTCGGCGCCCCGGTACCGGTCACCTCGCGCGTCCGGCTCGTTGTCGACGCCGACACTGACGCGCCGGCGCTGCGTGTGCTGACCACACTCCTGCATGCGCACGGCGTGACCAGGATCGACAAGGTCGCCCCGGGTGCCGCGCCGAGCGGAGCCGGCCTGCTCACCATCCTGCTCGGCACCAGCACACGACCCGACATCGTCACCGCGGTCGGCGACACCGCAGTGCCCACGCAGCGCGAGGATACGCGCTGCGATCGACACGGGCCGGAGCCGGAAAGACTGTCGCGATCGGTGGAGTGGACGGCGCTGGGCAGTTCTACGGCGTCCAGACCCTTCGCCAGCTCTTCGGTGGCTCGACGTCGGCTCCGACGATCGCGAGTGTCTCCGTGTCCGACTTCCCGTCGATGCCGTTGCGCGGCACCATCGAGGGTTTCTACGGCCCGCCGTGGTCCCACCAAGCCCGCCTGGACCACCTGGACTTCCTCGGTCAGGTCAAGGCGAACACCTATGTCTACACACCGAAGGCCGACCCCTACCTGCGCGACAAATGGCGGACGCCATACCCGGCCGACAAGCTCAGCGACCTGAAGTCGCTCGTGTCCGAGGCCACGGACAACCACGTGCACTTCACGTATGCCGTGTCACCCGGCCTGTCGATCTGCTACTCGTCCACCTCCGACCGCAACGCCCTCGAGGCGAAGTTCCAGAGCATGTACGACCTTGGGGTCCGGTCCTTCTCGATCCCACTGGACGACATCAGCTACACCAAGTGGAACTGCGCCGCCGATCAGACGACGTATGGCGCGCCCGGCCGGGAGTCCGCCGCCAAGGCGCAGGTGAGCCTGCTCAACGACATTCAGCGCAACTGGATCGACAAGCACGCGGGCGCTCAGCCGCTGCAGATGGTGCCGACGGAGTATGGCGACCTGACCGACACGGCATACAAGCAGACGATGCGCGCAACCCTCGATCCGGACGTCGTGGTGATGTGGACTGGCACCGACGTGGTGCCGCCGTCGGTCACCAACGCGCAGGCCGACGCGGTGTCGAAACTGTTCGGCCGCAAGGTTTTCCTCTGGGACAACTATCCGGTCAACGACTTCGGCAACACCCGCGGCCGGTTGCTCCTCGCGCCGTACGACAAGCGCGAAGCCGGACTGTCGAATCATCTGACCGGTATCGTCGCCAATCCGATGAACGAGGCGTACGCCAGCGATGTCGCGGTCTTCGGGACGGCCGACTTCAGCTGGAACGACAAGGCGTATGACGCGACGACCGACTGGAAGCAGGCGATGTCCTACCTCGCCGGTGGTGACCCCACGGCCACCGCCGCACTGCAGGTCTTCGGCGATCTCGAGCACATGGCACCGACGTTCGGCGCGACACCGTGGCAGCCTCAGGCGCCGGCGCTCGCCGAGCGGGTCAAGGCGTTCTGGACGGCGCTCGACGGCGGCCACCCGGCCGACGCGATAGCAGCGCTGCGGACGTATGCCGTGCAGATCCAGGACGCTCCGGTCACGATCCGTGGTGGGGCCGTGTCGGCCGGGTTCGTGAACGACGCCGACCCGTGGCTCACCGCGACCGGCCTGTGGGGACAGGCGATGGTGGCGCAGCTCGACGCGTTGTCCGCCCGGCTGGACGGAGACGTTTCGAAGGCGAATACCCTTACCGCGCAATCGAAGTCGCTGCAGAAGCAGGCGGCGGCCGTCATGGTCCCCGAGGGCCGCAACAACTGGGGCTCCGTGCCGGTCAAGGTCGGCGACGGCGTGCTGGACACCTTCCTCACCGCGGCGGGCGACCTCGTCGATCACCCGGTCACTGTGCAGGTCCCGGCGAAGGCGTTGCTCGCGACCGACGGCACGACGAAGGTGCCGGTCGAGGTCACCAACCGGGTGGCCGGGGACGCAACGGGCGTCAAGGTCACCGTGTCGGCGCCTAGTGGCGTGACGGTGACACCGGCGACCGTCGACATCGGCTCGCTCGCGGCGGGACAGACGGCGAAGGAAACCGTGACGTTGGGCGCGACCGGTAGCACGCCGACGGCCCGCGAGGTGTCCCTCACCACGAAGGTCGACTGGACCGGATCGGGCGGTGTCGAGTCGGCGACCACGACCGACGACTTGCAGTCCAGCTGCGCGCTCACTCCGACTCGGCCGGTGGCTGCGACCGCTGACAGTGAGGAGAGCGGCGCCGAGCAGGACCCGGTGACCAACGCGATCGATGGTGACCCGGCGACGTTCTGGCACACCGACTGGTCTGTCGCGCCGGTGCCGAGCACACCGCACTGGATCGCCACCGACCTCGGCGCTTCCCGCAGCGTGTGCGGGGTGCGCTACCTACCGCGGCAGGACGGCAACCCCAACGGTCGGATCGGGAAGTACGAGGTCTACACGAGCACCGACGGCAAGAGCTGGGGCGACCCGGTAGCCTCCGGTACCTTCGCGAACACCGCCTCGGAGAAGTGGATCCCGTTCTCCGAGAAGGCTGCCCGCTACGTCAAGCTCGTCGCGGTGACCGAGGTCAGCGGCAACCCGTGGACGAGTGCGGCGGAGGTGAGCGTTGATGCGCGCTGAGCCGATGACACCGCGCCGCCGCCGGAGGACCGTGTGCGGCCTGGCCGCGATGACGGCTTTGGCATCGGGCGTCGCCTGTGCGGTGACGTCGCCGGTGGCCACTGCCGCCGTGCCGCAAGCAAGGCACCTGACGGCCGCCGTCCCCGCCTCCGCGACGAGTCCGGTCTCGTTCCCGGGCAACGACGGTCGCGCACACAAGGTCGCCTGGGACTCGCACTCGCTGAAGATCGACGGCAAGCGGTTGGTTGTCTACAGCGGCGAGCTGCACTACTGGCGGCTGCCCAGCCCGGATCAGTGGCGCGACGTGCTGCAGAAGATGAAGGCATCCGGGTTCAACGCGGTGTCGCTCTACTTCTTCTGGGGCTATCACTCCAGCCGGCCGGGACAGTACGACTTCACCGGCGTGCGCGACATCGACCGCCTCCTGACGATGGCGGAGCAGGAGGGCCTGTATGTCATCGCCCGACCGGGCCCCTACATCAACGCCGAGGCGAGCATGGGCGGCCTGCCGCCATACATGACGACGTATGGCGGCCGTCCGCGCACCCTGGACGACCCGAAAAGCGTTGCGGCAGATGTCGATTGGCTGGCGCATGTCAACGCGATCATCAAGAAGCACCAGATCACTGACGGCGGCGGCAGCGTCATCGCCGAGCAGGTCGAGAACGAGCAGATCAGCCACGGCGCCGACCAGATCGCCTACATCGAGCGACTGGAGTCCGCCGTCCGGTCCGATGGCATCACCGTGCCGCTCTTCCACAACGACTGGGGCGATGGGCACGGCTGGAACGTGCCGGGCGGCAGCGGCGGCTCCAAGCTGAACCTCTACGCCTTCGACACCTACCCGCTCGGGTTCAACTGTGCCGGTGGCCGTGGCACCCTCTCCGACTACGAGTCGAGGATCCGCGGATACTCACCGAACACACCGGTTTTCATCGCCGAAGGGCAGGCCGGCGCCTTCACGCCATGGGGTGCGAGCTTCCAGACCTCCGACTGCGCCAAGTTCGTGGATTCGTCCTTCGCGCGTGAGTTCGCGGCCAACAACCTGGCCAACGGCGCGACGATGACCAACGCCTACATGGAGTACGGCGGCACCAACTGGGGTTGGACCGGTGACCCCGGGTCGGGCTTCACGTCATACGACTATGGCGCCCCGATCGCCGAGGACCGCAGCATGCGCCCGGCGCTCGCGGTGCAGAAGGAGTACGGCTACCTCTACCGGGCGGTGCCGCAGGTGGCGTCGGCGCACGCGGTCGTGCCGCCGTCCTTCACCTCGACGGGCGGTGGCCAGGTGCGGGTCGACCAGCGGCTCAGCGACGAGGACGCCGCGACCGGCTCGGTGACCGGCAACGGCACCCGGATCTTCACCATCCGGCACGCCGACTCGAACGACACATCGACGTCGCACGTCACGATGCCGCTCGATCTGGGCACCGTGCCGCAGCCGCCGACGGCGCCGGCCTACACCTGGAACGACACCGACCCGTCGATCACCTACACCGGCAACTGGACCCACGCGTCGAAGGAGTCGTGGACCAGCGGGGATTACCAGGATTCCGAGACGTTCTCGTCGACCGCGGGCGACAGTGTCGAGGTTCATTTCGACGGGCCGACGATCCGCTGGATCGGGCCGGACTCGTCCAACCACGGCACCGCCGATGTGTATGTCGACGGGGTCAAGAAGGCAACCGTCGACAGCTACGCATCGTCGCCACAGTTCCAGCAGGTGAAGTTCGAGGCCGACGATCTCGGCGCCGGACCGCACACCCTGAAGATCGTCGTCACCGGCGAGAAGGGCACCCCCACGTCGCAGGGCACCTTCGTCTCGGTCGACGCCTTCGACACCAACCCGACGAAGCAACCCACGCCACCGGCGGGTCCGACGACATACCCGCGGATTCCGCAGTCGGGGCCGGGCATCACTGTCGACGGCCGCGACGCCACAACAGTCCTGGCGGACTACCGCTTCGGCGAGCACCGGATGGTCTACTCGACATCGCAGCTGCTCACCCAGGTAACGAACGCGCCGGACGACACCGTCGTCCTCGACGGCGCCACGGGTACGGCGGGGGAGACCGTCTTCCGCTACGCCGATCGCCCGAAGGTCGAGACCGTCAGCGGCCCGGCACCGGACGTCACGTGGGACGCGGACCGCGGTGACCTCCGGCTGAACTACGTCCACGGTCAACGCAGCGTGCTGCGGATCACCGGTGCCGGGCAACCGCCGCTACTCGTAGTGCTCGCGGACAGGGCCGCCGTGCCGACCACTTGGCAGGCCGACACCGGTCACGGCTCGGTGCTCGCACTCGGCCCGGAGCTGCTGCGCACGGCGCGGCTGTCGAACGGCCGGCTCGACCTAACTGGTGACACGGAATCAGCAGTGACAGCAACGGTGTTCGCGCCGGCCACGGTTCGTAGCGTGACCTGGAACGGCAAGCCCGTCGACGTGACGCGGACCGCCAGCGGTGCGCTCGAGATCAGCCTGCCCGGTGCGACGCCGCTCACGGGCAGCACGCTCACCGGTTGGCGGTCGGCCGACTCCGACCCGGAGCGGAACCCGTCGTTCGACGACAGCAGCTGGCGGGTCGCCGACCTGCGCGCGTCGGAGAACGCTCAGCATGCGGCCGGTGCGCAGGCCGGGGTCGTCCTCGACGCCGAGGAATACGGCTTCTCCGAGGGCGACGTCTGGTACCGCGGCCGGTTCACCCCGACGGCAGACGCGACGACTGCGAAGGTGACCGTCAATACGGGAACCGCCGGCGTCGCGCTGGTCTGGGTCGACGGGAAGTATGCCGGCTCGGTCGGCGACGGGACGTCCACGATCACCTTGCCTGAGGGTTCCGTCCGTCCCGGACACCAACCGGAGGTGTCGGTGCTGGTCCGCAACATGGGCCAGTACGAGGACTGGTCGGCCGACGGCCGGTCCAAGGGCGGTCGCGGCCTGGTCGACGTCGCGATCCCGGGAGCGACGGACTGGACCTGGCGACTGCAGGGCGCGAAGGGCGGCGACCAACCGGTCGATCCGGCACGCGGGCTCTACAACACCGGTGGGCTGTATGGCGAACGGCTCGGTTGGTATCTCCCGGGCGCACCGGATGCGTCATGGCCGCAGTCGAATTCGCTCAAGAGCACCCGCCCGGGGGTGACCTTCTACCGCACACAGGTGAAGGTCCCGGCGCCCCAGGGCGAGGACGCGTCGTGGTCGTTGCGGTTCAACGACGCCAGCGGCAAGAGTGATCGCTACCGTGCGTTGCTCTACGTCAACGGCTGGAACACCGGGCAGTACGTGCACAACATCGGCCCGCAGCAGCAGTTCGTCATACCGGCGGGGTTCCTCAAGCCGGGCGCCAACTCGATCGCGCTCGCGATCACCGCGGAGCAGGCCGGTGTCGGTCCGGACTCCCTGACGCTGGTGAACGACTGGACCGTGCGCGGCGGGGTAGGTGGCAAGGCGAACACGTCACCGACGTGGTCGGAGGTGTTCGGCGACTGAGCCCGCCGGCGCGCCTTGCCCCTGCCAATTGTGCGGTTCGTAGGCCATGGATCAGGTCAGCGGCAAGAACACTCGGCAGGCGTCGGCGCCGTGCAGCTGGATGTCGCTTCTGCGCTGTTGTTCCCACGTGCTGCGAGTGAGCCGCCATCGATTCATCACGGCTGCTTCGCCCAGCCGAGTCGCATGGTCCATTCCGTTGGGCTCGTAGCCGAGGTCCTGCGAGACGGCATTGGAACCGCGGTTGTCGACGAACGCGTCGCTGTGTGCTTCCTTCGCCCCAAGACCGTCGAACGCAAGGTGCAGGGCAGCCGCGCGCATCTCGTGACCGAGCCCCCGGGCGCGGTGGTCGGCGGACAACCAGGAGAAGGTCGTGACTGTGCCGAAGGTCGAGAAGCCCTCGCCGATGAGGTCCTGCATCCCTGCCGCCTCACCGTCCACGACGACAGCCATGGACAGCCGCCACGAGTCGGCCTCGACCCGGGTCCGGCCACGCCAGACCGCCCGCAGCCATTTGCCCACGCGCAGGTCCGGGTCGGCCTCGTAGAGCGAGATCGGGTCGTCGTATGGCGGCGGGTCGGCGTCCGCCTTGCCCGCACGCACGGCCTCCGCGAGTTGGTCCAACAAGTCGTCGGTGGCAGCGCGGAGTTCCAGCATCGGCGTGCTGACACGGACGTGCAGGAGGGGATAGTTCTTCATGGTGTGAAACCTGCTTTGCAGGGTGTTGTTGGCCGGCCTCGATTCAACTCCATCTCTCGCCGGCGTTCACTCGAATTGTTGGTCGGTATGGCCACTGGTTCCGAAGTGGCTGTCGAGGCGCATCGCCCGGGACAGGGAAGATGAGTGCATGGCTCTGTCGAATCTGTTGCGTTATTCCGCCTTCACCGCGTCGTCCGGTGGTGGCAACCGGGCCGGCGTCGTACTGGACGCAAGCGCGTTGACTCCGAGCGAGATGCAGTCGATCGCGGCGGAGGTCGGCTACAGCGAGTCGGCATTCGTCACAAGCGAAATCCAACAGAACGAGCCGATCTCGATCCGCTTCTTCGCGCCCGAAGGGGAGGTCGCGTTCTGTGGGCACGCAACGATCGCCACGGCCGCCGCGATCGCCGAGAACATCGCGCCCGGCGCCTATGAGCTCTCCACGCAAGTCGGCTCCGTACTGATCAACGCGGACCTGTCGAAGTCCGGTCCGCGCGGGAGCCTCGACAGTCCTGCCACCGGCTCCGTGCCGTTGTCGCCCGGTCGGTTGGATGAGTTGTTGCGCGTGTTGCGCTGGTCACCAGAGGTTCTGCATCCGGCATACCGACCGGCCATCGGCACGGCCGGCAATCACCACCCCGTGCTGGTTGTCCGCGACGTGGAATGTCTGGCGACGCTGGACTACGACTTCGCGGGACTTCAGCGAATGTGTCGACAGCACGAGTGGATCACCGTGCAGTTGGTAACGCCCGATGGGCCGGGCGTATGGCGCGCACGGGATCCTTTTCCCTACGGGGGCGTCGTGGAGGACCCGGCCACCGGATCTGCGGCGGCAGCGTTCACCGGATATTTGCGATCGCTCGGTCAGCTCGCCGAGGGCGACAGCTTCACCATCCGTCAGGGCATCGAGATGGGGCACCCGAGTGAGCTCGAGGTCCTGGCCCTGTCCGACCGCGCCAGAGTGAGCGGCGCCGTCGTCCGACTTCCTGCCTGACACGAACGCACCGCGAACCGCACGGCGTCCGGCCCTGGATCAGTCGGTGGGTTGCTCGATGTGCAGGTCGCCCGCGGCATACCGCTCACGCAAGCGCTTCTTGTCGAACTTGCCGACGCTGGTCTTGGGCACCTCGTCGATGACCGCCCACCGCTCGGGCAGTTGCCAGTGAGCGACCTTGCCTGCCAAGTGTTTTCGCAGATCGGCCGACGTCGTCGTCGAGCCCTCCTTGATGACAACGGTCGCCAGCGGACGCTCGCCCCACTTCTCGTCGGGGATGTTGACGACGCTGGCCTCGACGACGTCCGGGTGGGACATGATCAGGTTCTCCAGGTCGACCGAGCTGATCCACTCGCCGCCGGACTTGATGACGTCCTTGGAGCGGTCGGTCAGCTTCAGGAAGCGATCAGCACTCAGCGCACCCACGTCGCCGGTTCGGAACCAGCCGCCCTCGCCGAATCGTGACGCGCGGTCCTCGATATCTGCCGGCGCGTCGCCCTCGTTGGTGAGATAGGAGGCCGCGATCCACGGTCCGCGGATCTCCAGCTCGCCCACGCTGACTCCGTCCTGCGGTTGCACCAGGCCGTCGGGGCCGATGATGCGGCCCTCGAACGAAGCCAGCAACCGGCCCTGCGACGAGCGATAGCGCCAGTATTCGTCCGAGCCCTCTTCCAGCCCGGGCGGAGGTATGGCGACAGAACCCATCGGCGACGTCTCCGTCATACCCCACGCATGGATGATCTCGATGCCGAGATCGTCCTGGTAGCGGCGCATCATCGACTCCGGCGCCGCCGAGCCACCGACGATCAGCCGCTTGACCGTCGAGGCGTCGGCCTCCTCGTGCTCGGTGAAGTAGCGCAGCAGATCCGACCAGATGGTCGGCACGCCGGCTCCGCCGGTGATCTGCAGCTGCTGGATCATCGTGGCCAGGGGCTCGGCCTGCAAATAGCGGCCGGGCATGACCAGGCTCGAGCCGGAAAGCATTGCCATGTAAGGGAATCCCCAGGCATTCGCGTGGAAGAGCGGCACGACCACCAGCAGCTTGTCGGCCGCGGACCAATGGAAGGTGCCCGAACCGGCCATCGCGTGCAGGTAGTTGGAGCGGTGCGAATAGGCCACGCCCTTGGGGTTGCCTGTGGTGCCCGAGGTGTAGCAGAGCGATGACGCGTCGTTCTCGTTCAGGTCCCGGACCCAGTTGAATGTCGTCGGCTGCCCGTCCAGCAGCGTTGCCCAGTCGTGCACCTGCGCGTGCTGAGCGAGGTTGTCCCGCAACGCATCCGGGATGGGTCCGTTGACGATGACGTGCTTCACTGCGGGCAGGTGGGGCAGCAGCTTGCCGAACGGCTCGGCGAGGGTGTCGTCGACGAGGACCACCTCGCTGCCGCCGTGGTTCGTGACGTAGACGAGCTGCTCGGGGAAGAGCCTGATGTTGAGCGCGTGCAGGACCGCACCCATCGACGGGACGGCGAGGTATGCCGCCAGGTGCTCGGCGTTGTTCCACATGAACGTGCCGACCCGCTTGTCACCCTCGATCCCGAGACCGCGCAACGCATTTGCGAGTTGGGCGGACAGCTGGCCCAGCTCGGCATACGTCGTGGTGCGTGGGCCGCTGTCGGTCCAGGTGATCACCTCGCTGTCGGCATACGCGGTGGTGCCGAACTCCAGCAAGGTGGAGATGAGCAGCGGGGTCTCCTGCATGGTGCTCTTCATGAGTGCAGCCTGTCACTCACAAGGCGGCTGCGGGAAGGATCTGCGACAACCTCTTCGTCGCCGCGAGATCCAGCCACGGCACTAGCAGTAGAGCAACCCGTGTTGCGACTTCAGGGTGAGCACCCGGTGCACGGCCGCGCTGACCTGGCTTGCAAAGGTCGAGCTGGTCTTCATCCTCGCCAGGATCGCGGCCTCCATGGTCGGGACGTCGTGGGGCGCGCCGGTCAGGGCGATGTCGCCGCCCGCTGCGATGAACCGGACGGCTCGATCGCCGACCGAAACATGCTGCACCGCAACGGCACTCAGTGAGTCGCTGACCACTACACCGTGGAATCCGAGGTTCCCGCGCAGGATCGTCTTGATGATCTTGGGCGAGAACGCCGCCTGGTTGGCCGAGTCGATCTTGGGATACCAGGCCAGGCCGATCATGACCATCCCGGCACCGGCAGTGATGCCGGACTTGAAGGGTGTCAGGTAGGCGTCGGTGGACGTCGTCGTGTTGTCGGTGATGCCGGTGCTCGACGTGTCGGTGTTGTTGGTGATCCGGCCGAGGCCAGGGAAGTGCTTGAGCGTTGCGATCTCACCGCGGGAGTTCAACCCGTGCACGACATTCGTCACCGCCCTGCTCACAACGCTTGGGGTGTAACCGTATTCGCGGTAGTAGTGGCCGATCGGGCCGTTGCGGGTGCCGAGCGACTGAGGCACGGTGTCGCTGACGGGAGCGAGGTTGACGTTGACTCCGACGTCGCGCAGTTGTTGCCCGACTTTGGCAGCCGTGCTCGCCTGGTATGACGACGACCAGGTCCCCTGAGTGAGCGCGGTAGGCAGTGTGGTGAAGCCGGTGCCCTTCAGTTGCTGGACGTAGCCGCCCTCCTGGTCGGCCGCGATGAACAGCGGGATGTTGCCGGTCCAGGCGGTGGAAGTCAGACCCTGGTTGGCGTCCGAGATGTGGCCGACCGTGCTGTTGCCGCTCCAGCCACCGAGAAGGACGATGTTGCCGACGTGGTCGTATTTCATCAGCGCGTGGACGTAGGACTGGTCGTCGTGAGTCAAGCCGACCATGAGCAGCTGCCCGACCCGCTGCGCGGACGTCAGCTCGCCATACTTCTTCGTGACGCAGGCCGCTCCGGTCGGGCCGAAGCTCTCCAGCGCCTTCCACCCGAGCCGGTCGACGACCCCGGTCGAGTCCAGGTGCCTGGAGGTCTGGAAGCGCTTGACCGCGCTCACCGTCGCGTTGCCGAAGATCCCGTCGGCACCGGATGACCCCACGGAAAACCCGTGCTGGATCAGCAGGCTCTGGGCGCGCTTCACACAAACTCCGGTCATCCCCTTGTAAAGGACCGGATTGGTCGTGCACGTCGTCGTTGTGGCGTGCTCGACCGCCTGCGATGGCCCGGACGATGCAAGCGACATACCAAGTGTGGCCATCGCGAGTGCCGTGCCAAGCACCAGCGGTCGCCCCCGAAAATATTCATAGCTGACTCCTCCGATGAGTGCTCACTCAGTATGACGCCGGTCGGTGTCAGTCGGTTGTCAAGAATCTTCGGTTCGCCGCGAATTCCGCAGCGGAAATTCCGGACATTTACCGGCGAGTGAAGGAACCTCGGTGCACGGTCAGGATGCCCGTGTTCATCCCTCCGGCGAAGTTCAGCACCCGCGTCACGCCGCCGGTGAGCAGGGTCGGAAGCGTGGCGGGGCCGCCTTGCGTCATACGAGCGCCCACTTGGTGGAACCACTCCAGGGCCCACCCGGTCTCGTCGGCCCACTCGACGGTCTCGAAACCGCTCGCCTCGATGCACCCGCGCAGTTCGTCCGGGGTCGCGAGGAAACTGTCCGTTCCGTCGATGGACCACGGCAGCGGCAGGTCCGGGTCGCCGCGGCCGGCGCGGCACACCTCGAAGACGGCCAGCCGCGCGCCAGGCTTCAACCGGGCCGCGATGGCTGCGAAGAAGGCGCCCTTGTCGGCGACGTTCATCTGCACGTGGATCGTGTATGCCGCCTCGAAATCCGACCGGTCGAGTCCCGAGACGTCGGTGCAGTGGAACTCGACCCGGTCGGCCGGCCCGACGGCGCGGGTCAAGGCGGCCGCGGTCTCGACATACGACGGGGTGATGTCCACGCCGAGGACGGAGCAACCGGTCGACCGGGCGACCTGCCGCGCGGGACCACCGAGGCCCGACCCGACGTCGAGCGCAGTCATCCCCGGCCCGAGCCGGAGCGATGGCAGCAGACGGTCGACGGCCGCGGTCCCACCGGCGTGGAACTGGTCGATGTCGTCGAGTTGTGCCCTGCTGAGCGCACCGATGTGCTCCGCTGTGCGCTCCTCGATCGTGCCGATCAGGTCGGTCTCGGTGTAGGTCATGCGTGGTCTCCTTCCGATGCTCCGGCGGCATCCGTCAGCTCCGTCAAAAGCGTTGTGTCGCCGTCGATCTCGAGGCCGAGCCGCTGTGCTTCGGCAAGGGTGACCAAGCCGGAGAGTGCGCCGCCCACCAGCTGTGCCGGGCCGGTCAGTGTCACGTCGACCGCACCGTCGAGGCCACGTTCCATCGAACAGCCATCCTTATTGAGGGTGACTCGGACGGACCCCTCCTCGGTGCGGATCCCGAAGACCAGCTGCTGGCCCGGTGCCAGGCGGTCGCGCAACGCCGGGTCGGCGATGAGGCCGACCCACTGTGGCTGGACCGCATCCGTCGCGGACGGGCCACCAAGCATCTTCGGCAACCCCCAGCGGGCCAGCGAATTCAGCACGTCGTCCAGGGCGCGACCTCGGTCGGTCAGCTCGTAGACGGGCGCACCAACCGGTGCCGGCGCCTCGCGCCGCTCGATCAGCCCCTCCGCCTCCATGGCCTTCAGCCGGTCGGCGAGCAGGTTGGTCGCGATGCCCGGCAACCCGCGCTTGAGATCGGTGTAGCGGCTGGGCCCGAAGGCCAGAAGCTCGCGCACGATCAGCAACACCCATCGGTCGCCGACCACGTCGAGGGCTCGCGCCACCGCACAGAACTGGTCGTAACTCTTCACGGGATGACCGTAGACAAGATGCTTGAGTAAATCAAGTTTGTGGTTTATTTTTTCAACCATGACAAATTTACTCGCGCACCTCGGGGCCCTCGTCATCCGACGCACACGGCTCGTTCTGCTTCTCTCGGTCGCGGTGCTGTTGGGCGCCGCCGTCCTCGGCGCCGGCGCCTTCGGCAAGCTGCAGGCCAACAACGCCTTCGAAGACCCGGCCGCGGACTCGACCACCGCGCAGCACCTGCTGGACCAGCACTTCGACGGTGCCGACACCGTGGTGCTGCTGGTGCATGCACGGTCAGGGACGGTCGACGGTCCCGACATACGGGCGGTCGGTGACGCTGCGGCGCATCGGCTCAGTCACACACCCGGTGTGTCCGACGTCGTCTCCTACTGGGCCGGCCACGATCCGGCACTGCGCTCCACGGACGGGCGATACGCACTGGTCGTCGGCACCGAGCGGAGCACCGACGCCGTCGGTGCGAAGGCGCTCGCCGCCCTCGCCTCGACAAATGACGCCGCGACCGTCACGGTCGGCGGGGACGCCGAAGTCAACCACGACATCACCGAGCAGGTCGGCAAGAGTCTGCTCGTCGCCGAAGCGATCGCGGTGCCAATCATCCTGGTACTGCTGGTGATTGCGTTCGGTAGCTTGGTCGCGGCACTACTCCCGCTCGCGATCGGCGCGATCGCGATCGCCGGGACCTTCGCCGAGTTGTCCCTGCTCGGGTCGGTGACCCCGGTCGCCGTCTACGCGATCAACCTGACGACCGCGCTCGGTCTCTCGCTTGCGATCGACTACGCCCTGCTGATGGTGAGCCGCTACCGGGAGGAGCTGTCCGGCGGCGCCGATCCGGAGCGGGCCGTCATCCGTGCCGTGACGACAGCCGGGCGGACGATCGTCTTCAGTGGCATCACCGTCGCCGCCGCGCTCGCGGTGCTGCTGATTTTCCCGCTCTACTTCCTGCGTTCGTTCGCGTATGCCGGCATCGGGGTCGTGCTGATCTCGGTCGGCGCTGCGCTGGTCACGCTCCCGGCACTTCTCGTCGCGCTCGGTCCCCGGGTCAACGCGGGCCGGCTGCCCTGGGCCAGGCGTCGTATGCCGGCAACCGCAGCACCCTTCTGGGGCCGGGTCGCGGACCTGGCGATGCGTCGCCCGGCACTGACTGCGCTGCCGGTGGTGATTCTGCTGCTGTTCGTGGCGGCTCCGGTGCTGCACGTCTCGTTCGGCACCCCGAACGACCGGGTGTTGCGACCGGACACCTCGAGCCGCAGCGTCGGAGACGTGCTGCGAGCGGACTTCAAGGCGGATTTGGCCGACGGGGTGGACGTGGTCACCGACCGGCCGTTGCCCGGGTCCGCCATACAGCCTTATGCGGCAAGGCTTTCCGCCCTGCCAGGAGTGGCGCGGGTGCAGACCAGTGTGGGCGTGTATGCCGGTGGGCTGCGCGTGAGCTCCGCGGCCGACCCGAGGCTCGCCAGCGAGAGCGGCCAGCAGCGGCTGGAAGTGATCCCGTCCGTCGACCCGCGGTCGGGCGCCGCCCAACAGCTCGTGCGAGAGCTCCGCAGCGGTCCTGGCCCGCAGGGAGCGGCCATCCATGTCGGTGGCCAGACGGCCCAGCTGATCGACAGCAAGCACGCGATCGGTAGCCGAATCCCGTTGGCAGCGTTACTCATCGTGCTGACGACCTTCGTGGTGCTCTTCCTCTTCACCGGCAGCGTCCTGCAGCCGCTGCGCTCGTTGCTGCTCAACCTGTTGACCCTGTCGTCCACGGGAGGACTGCTGGTGTCGATCTTCCAGGACGGTCACTTGTCCGGGCTCTTGGACTTCACGCCGCTGCCACTGGACACGAGCATGCTGATGCTGCTCTTCTGCATCGCCTTCGGCCTGTCGATGGACTACGAGGTGATCGTCCTCAGCCGGATCAAGGAGTTGCACGACCAGGGTTTGGACAACCGCACCGCGGTCGTCGAAGGCCTGACGCGAAGCGGCCGCATCGTCACCACCGCCGCCGCGCTGGTCGCGGTCAGCTTCCTCACCTTCGGCACCTCGACGGTCAGTTTCCTGCAACTCTTCGGCATCGGTGCGGGTGTCGCCGTGCTCATCGACGCGACCCTGGTGCGCGCCGTCCTGGTGCCGGCCTGTCAGCGCCTCCTCGGGCGCGCCGCGTGGTACGCGCCGCCAGTGCTGCGCCGGCTGCACGACCGGCTCGGCGTCGTCGGGGATCTCGCGGATGACCCATCCCCGGAAGGAGATTCGGCGCCGGCCCTGTCGAAGATCGGATGAGCCGAGTGCATCGGAGCGCGTCGACACTCGCCTCTTCGCCCAATAGCTCGGACGCTGAGTCTGAGTCGCGCCCCCAGTTCGAGGGTGAACACTGATCCGGTGAGCCACCCGGCAGAAGATGCGACCTCGACCGACGGGGCAGGCTCGAACCGCCTGACTCCCATGCGTTTCGTCCTGGGCTTCGGCGTGGTTGCCGGGCTGGGCGACTTCGTCTACGAAGGCGCCCGATCGGTGGTCGGGCCCTACCTGGCCACGTTCGGAGCCAGCGCCGCCCTGGTCGGTCTCGTCACCGGAGCGGGGGAGGCCGTGGCGTTGCTTTTCCGGCTGGTGTCCGGGCCGCTGACGGACCGGACCCGCCGGCCCTGGCCGATCACGATCGCGGGATACGCGATCACCATGGTTGCGGTGCCGCTGCTCGCAGTCGGCAACCTGCTGTGGCAGGTCGTGGTCCTGGTTATCGGCGAACGCTTCGGCAAGGCAGTGCGAAGTCCCGCCAAGGGCACGATGCTGGCCGCCGCCAGCAGCAGCATCGGTCGAGGTCGGGCGTTCGCGATCCAGGAAGCGCTCGACCAGGCGGGTGCCGTCGTGGGGCCGCTGACCGTCGCTGCGATGGTTGCCCTGTCGGGGTATCGGCTCGGCTTCGCCGTGCTCGCGATCCCCGCAGTGGCGAGTCTGGTCGTTCTCGCCTTCCTGCGGCGCGGCGCGCCCCATCCGGAAGCCTACGAGCAGGAGCGAGCCACCCCGCGCGGCGCGGAAACCGTTCTGCTGCAGGCGGAACGGCCGAGGTTGTCCACCCGGTTCTGGGGCTACAGCGCATTCACTGCGCTGACCATGCTCGGCTACGCCACGTTCGCGGTGCTGGCGTTCCACCTGCAGGTGCGACACGTCGTGCCGACCTATCAGATCCCGATCATCTACGCGGTTGCCATGGGTGTCGACGCATTGGCAGCGCTGGCTTCCGGGTGGATGTATGACCGGGTGGGCCTGCGTGGCCTGGTGGTTCTCCCGCTGCTCGCCGCGGCGGTGCCGGCCCTGTCTTTCTCCACGAACGTCGCGCTGGTGTGGACGGGCGCAGTCGTCTGGGGTGCTGCGATGGGCGTGCACGAGTCGACGATGAAAGCGGCCGTCGCCGACATCGTCCCCGCGAGCCGTCGCGGCTCGGGTTACGGGATCTTCGCCGCCGTGTATGGCGTTGCGTGGCTCGTCGGATCAGCGGCGATCGGCGCCCTCTATGACGTTTCGGTCACCGCGATCATCGTGTTCACGTCAGTGGCTCAAGCCGTCGCACTCGTCGCGTTCGTCCCGCTCGTGCTCCGGCGGACGCAGGCCGCCTGACCGGTGCGCTCAGTCGAGTCGGGCCGGTAGCCCGAAACGCTCGTAGGTCGCGCTCAGGCTCCGCTGATCCATCGGTTGCTCCGGAAAGCGTTGGTACGAACCGTCATCGGGAGCATCCGTCGACCGCACGATGAACGCGGTCACATCGCAAACCCGGTCACCGCGCAACGTCAGCACGTTGAGCGCGAACGGCAGATGAGTCCGCGCCGCCTCGTCCCAGGCGTAGAACGCGAGCGCAGGCTGCGCGTTCGCGCTGGAAAGCGTGACCTTCCAGCGCCATTCGCCATTCAACGGCGACTCGCGTGCCCAGGTCTCGACCGATGTGCGCGGGGTGTACCAGGTCGCCAGCGGCGGCATCGCGAACGTCACGTCCTCGGTGAGTATGGCGGTGAACGCCGCGACGTCACACGTCTCCCAGGCCGCGACATACCGCTCGACGAGCCCCCGCAACGCATCGTCGCCGAGCGCCCGCACGGTCGCTTGCTGGGTCCGCTGTGGCACGCGCTCGCCGACGGCGGCCCGGGCACGCTGCAACCCGCTGTTGACCGAGGCGACGGTCGTCGACAGGCAGGTCGCGGCCTCGGCGGCGCTGAAGCCGAGCACGTCGCGCAGGATGAGGACTGCGCGCTGGCGCGCGTTCAGGTGCTGCAAGGCGGCGATGAACGCGAGTTCCACCGCCTCACGTTGGTCGTATGCCGCTTCCGGCGAGGCCTTGCCCGGGGGCAGCGAACTGTCCGGATATGGCTCTATCCATACGGATTCGGCCATCGGTATTCCCGGTGGGGTGTGCGGCTCCGCGGCGGGCGAGAAGTCGTGCGGGAGTCCTCGTCGGCTGCGACGACGCAACTCGGTCAGGCACACGTTCGTCGCGATGGTATAGAGCCAGGACCGCACCGCGTGGCCGTCCCGCAGCCCGGCAGCGCCCCGCCAGGCGCGGATCAGCGTGTCCTGGACGGCGTCGTCGGCGTCATACACCGAGCCGAGCATCCGGTAGCAGTGCGCGTGGAGCTCGGCTCGGTGCCGTTCGACCAGAGCGGCGAAATCGACGTCCTGGTCAGTGTTTTCAGTCAGCGTCTTCGACCACCATCAGGCTGTGGCCGCTCGTGTCGCGGAACCAGAACATCGGCGGCACGGGGTCGCCCATCCGGGAGATCTCGGCGTCCACGTCGACACCCTTGGCCACCATGTCGGCGTGCACGGCCTCGACGTCAGTGGTGGTGAGGGTGATGCCGGTCTGGGCCGGCTCGAAGGTGGTCCCTTCCGGTGGCGGAGCGAGGGCGATGCCTGTGTCGCCCTCGGGCGGATACATCTCGATCCACCGGTATCCACCGCCGAACGGTTCGTCGGTGCGCTTCTCGAAGCCGATCGATTCGTAGAACGTCACGGCCTTGTCCTGATCGGGCGTCGACACGCAGACGAGGCTGATCCCGCGGAGCGCGGTCTTGGTCACTGGCATGGTGCACCTCCTGGAAAGCAATGCTGGCACCAACTACGACCCGCGTCACTGGCGAAACTCATCGGTCGGCAGCGCGGCTGTCAGCAATCAGGCCTCCGGGATATCCCGGCCGAAGGCGGCGAGGGTGATCGCGTCGGGTTCAGGTCCGCCGCGGACACCGGTGTCGAGACCGTCGATGGCCCGCAGCTCTTCAGCTGTCAGGTCGAAGTCGAACACGTCGATGTTCTCGGCGATCCGAGCCGGCTTGACCGACTTCGGGATGACCTGACGGCCCTCCTGCACGTGCCAGCGCAGCATCACCTGGGCGGCGCTCTTGTTGTGTGCCGTCGCGATGCCGGTGATGGTCGGGTCCTGCAGGGTGCTGGTGTGCTGGCCGTCGCGGTAGAAGGTGATCCCGCCGATGGGTGACCAGGCCTGGGTGAGGATGCCGTGCTCGGCGCCGAAGTCCTGCACCGTGCGTTGCTGAAAGTAGGGATGCACCTCGATCTGGTTGACTGCCGGCACGATCTGGGCCGAGTCGAGCAGGCGGGTGAGGTGCTCGACCATGAAGTTGCTGACGCCGATCGCGCGGACCTTGCCGTCCGCGAGCAGCTTCTCCAGTGCGCGGTACGCCTCGAGCGTCTTGTCGAACTCGGCCGGCAGCGCCTGGTGCAGGATCAGCAGATCGACCTGGTCGACGCCGAGCTTGCCGGCGCTCTTGTCGAACGCGTGCAGCGTCTCGTCATACCCGTAGTCGCTGATCCAAACCTTCGTCTCGAGGAAGATCTCGGAGCGGTCCACGCCTGATTCGCGTATGGCGGCACCGACCTCCCGCTCGTTGCCGTATGCCGCGGCGGTGTCGATGTGCCGGTACCCGGCGTCGAGCGCGGACGCGGCGGCGGCGGTGGTCTCCTCCGGCGGGGACTGGAAGACGCCGAAGCCGAGTGCTGGGATGGTGATCTGGTTGTTCAGGGTGTAGCTGTTCATGACTCTCCTTGAAAGGGATTGGATTTCAACGGTTTCCAGGGCAGTTGGCGCGGTCGTGGGCTCACCCGGCCACGGCGTTGGCCGCAGCGAACTGCTCGTCGGTGACCGGGTCGAGCCAGGTCGTGGCGTCGCCGTCGCCGGCTGCGTCGAGGATTGCGTAATGGCACATCATGTTGTCCGCGGTGCCGCCGTGGAAGTGCTCCTCACCAGCCGGCGTCCACACGCTCTCGCCGGCGCGCAGCACGATCGTGCGGCCGTCCCGGGTGCCAACCAGGCCGACGCCGTCGGTGCACACCAGCAGCTGGCCGTTGGCGTGCGAGTGCCAGTTGGTGCGTGCGCCGGGCGTGAATCGCACGTGTCCGCAGACCAATTGGGATGTCCCGTCGCCGTTGAACACCGGATCGAGCCACACGTCGCCGACGAAGTTCTCTGCAGGTGTCTTCACAGTCTCGTTGCGGGGGTTCTTGTTCATGGGTGTCTCCTTGTGGTGGTTGTCAGGCGGGGTCGACGCGCAGCGTGGTCTCGCGGGCGACGTCGCTGGTGATGCTGGCGACCGGCCCGGACCACTTCCCGTATTTCGAGCGGTATGCCGCATCGAGCGCGTCGTCCAGCGCGGTGGGTTGCCCCACGTGGTCGCCCACCTCGACGAAGACGATGTCCCGGTCCACCGATCCTGCGCCGAGGCGACCTTGATGCGCGGTCTGCACACCGCGGTACCACGCTGCGGTCGTGCCGTTCACCGAGCGCACGTAGACCGCATCGTCGTGGCGGACGAGCCAGACGATCCGGTCCGAGCGCAGGCTGCCGTCGCGCCGCCGGGTGGCGATGACGACTTCATCGACGCTGTCGATCGCGTTCAGTTCTGCTGTGCTCCAGTTGCTCATGGCTTCACCAACACCTTCAGTGCCTTGCGGTCCTTCATTGCCTCATACCCGGCTGGGACGCCGTCCAGGTCGACGGTGTCGGTGAAGACCTTGCCGGGTTGCAAGGTGCCGTCGAGCACGTCGGGCAGCAGCTCCTCGATGTAGGCCCGGGCCGGCGCGACTCCACCGGTGAGGGTGACGTTGCGCAGGAAGGTGCCGAAGTCCGCAGGGACCTCGCCATACTGCGGTGCACCGACGCGAGAGATCGTTCCGCCGTCACGGACGACGGCGTATGCCGTCTCGATCGCGGGCCGTAGGCCGACGCACTCCAGCACGGTGCGGGTGCCGCGGCCGCCGGTCAGCTCGCGCACCCTCTCGATGCCTTCGGCACCACGCTCGGCGACGACGTCGGAGGCGCCGAACTCGCGACCCAGGTCGGTGCGGTCCTTGTGCCGGCCCATCAGGATGATTCGTTCGGCACCAAGCCTTTTGGCCGCCATCACGGCCATCAGGCCGACGGCGCCGTCACCGATGACGGTCACGTCCGTGCCGGCGTTGACTCCCGCCGTGACCGCGCAGTGGTGGCCGGTCGAGAAGACGTCGGAGAGAGTGAGCAGCGACGGCAGCAGCGCGGAGTCCTCGCTGACCGGCAGCTTTACGAGGGTGCCCGATGCCTGCGGCACCCGGACCGCTTCGCCCTGACCGCCGTCCAGTTCGGTGCCGCCCCAGCTGCCGCCGTGCAGGCAGGAGGTCTGCAGCCCCTCCTGGCAGAACTCGCAGGTGTTGTCGCTCCAGACGAACGGGGCCACGACCAGGTCGCCGCGCCGCAGCCCGGTCACCTCGCTGCCGAGTTCCTCGACCACGCCGAGGAACTCGTGGCCGATGCGAGCACCGGTCGGGCTCGGCTCCTTGCTGCCGTAGGGCCACAGGTCCGACCCGCAGATGCAGGACTGTACGACGCGCACGACCGCGTCGGTGGGCTGCTGGATGGTCGGGTCCGGGACTTCCTCGATGCGAATGTCGCCGGCGCCGTAGATGAGGGTTGCGCGCATGGGTGGGTAGCTCCTTCGGGAGGGGTGGTGTGGGTCAGTGATTGGTGCGGCGTAGCCGAATCAGTTTGGTAATGAAGAGGGTCAGCACGACGAGCAGCGCGAGAGCGAGGATCGCGGCGGCGACCTCGAGCGCGACATGGACCTGTGCGGTGAGCACGGCCGACGCGGTGTCGCGCCCGGCGCCGGCGTGAGCCGACACCGTGACGAGCACACCGAGACCGACCGCGGAGCCCACCTGGTGGAAACTGTTGATCAGGCCTGATGCGGCTCCGGCGTCCGACGACTGGACACCGGCGAGTCCGAGGCTGGTGACAGGGGCGAAGACGAGCCCCTGGCCGATGCCGATCAGCAGCATCGGTGCTGCGACCGCGGTCCAGTAGGAACTGCCCGTGCCGACCTGTGCGAGCCAGAGCATCCCGACCGCCGCGAGTCCGACGCCGGCCGCCAGCGGCACGTTCTGTCCGAGCCGTTGGGTGACCCGCGGCACCGCCATTGCGACCACGAAGTTGACGACCGTCATCGGCAGGAAGCCGAAACCCGCTGCGAGAGCAGTGAATCCGAGCACACCTTGCATGTACTGCGAGGTGAAGAAGAAGAAACCCATCATCGCGGCCATGTAGAGCATCCGCGTCAGGTAGCCGACGACGCGTTCGTGGGACGCGAAGAGCCGCAACGGCATGATCGGCTGCTGCGCCCGGCGCTCCCCGGCGACGAGCGCTGCCATCAGCACCGCGCCGATGACGACGGATCCGACGGTGGTCGGTGCGCCCCATCCGGAGCCGGCCGCATGGATGATGCCGAACACCAGAGCGCCCACGCCGAGCGTCGCGGTCAGCGCTCCGGTGACGTCGAACCGTCCCGGTTGCCGCGGCGTCTCCGGCAGGAAGCGCGGCGCGAGGACCATCATGGCGACGCCGATCGGGACATTGATGAAAAAGCCCACCCGCCAGGAAATTTCGGCCGCCAGTGCACCACCGATCACCAAGCCGAGGCTGGCTCCGATGCCAGCTGTGGCGCCATACAGACCGATCGCCTTCACACGTTCCCTGCCGGCCGGGAACGACGCCGTCAGCAGCGACAGTGACGACGGCGCGACGATCGCCGCCCCGATGCCCTGTATGGCGCGAGCCGCGACCGCGAACCAACCCGTCGGAGCCACGCCCACGAGCAGCGACGCGAGCGAGAAGATCGCCAGGCCGACGATGAAGACCCGGCGCCGGCCGAGCAGGTCGCCGGCGCGTGCCCCGAGAAGCAGGAGACCCCCGAAGACCAGCGTGTAGGCGTCCGACACCCACGCCAGGCCGCTGGCGGAGAAGCCGAATGAGGCACGGATCTGCGGGAGTCCGGTGAAGATGATGCTGTTGTCCAGCAGGATCATGAAGTAGCTGAGCAGGATGACGACCAGGATCATCCGGGTGTTCCGAGGCGTGGTCTCGGCAGCACCGGACCCGGCTCGGGCAGTCGTCGTTGTTGTCACGACACCCACTGTCGGGGTCGCGGCGGCCGGGCGGCAGTGCCTGTTCTTCCAGGTAACGCCAGTACCTCCCACTGGTGCTGGTCGGCGCCTACCGTGAAGATATGAACGATGCCGAACACTGCGCCGAGGTCAAGGAGTTCCTGTCCTCCCGCCGCGCCCGCGTGACTCCCGATCGGGCTGGGCTGCCGGCATACGGCGGCACCAACCGTCGGGTCCCAGGGCTCCGTCGTGAGGAAGTCGCGTTGCTCGCCGGTGTGAGCATCGACTACTACGTGCGGATGGAGCGCGGCAACCTCGCCGGCGCATCCGATTCCGTCCTCGACGGTGTTGCCTCCGCCCTGCAGCTGGACGAGGCCGAGCGCGAGCACCTCTTCGCGCTGGCCCGCGCCGCCGGTCCCGGTGCTCGCCGCCGCGCGCGCACGACGCCGACTAGCGTGCGGCCCGCCATACAGCAGATGTTGGACGCGTTCACGGGAGCGCCGGCGTGGGTACGCAATGCCCGGCACGACATCATCGCGACGAATGAGCTTGCGCGAGCGCTCTATTCACCGGTGCTGCGCTCGGCCGTCGCCGGGCCGACGAGCACCCGGAAGGCCAACACCACCCGCTTCATGTACCTCGACCCGGCCGCGCAGGACTTCTTCATCGAGTACGAACGTATGGCGCAGGACGCCGCAGCCATGCTGCGGCTCGAAGCCGGACACAACCCGTACGACACCGAGCTGCACAGTCTCGTCGGTGAGCTGTCCACCAAGAGCGAGCTGTTCCGGCAGAACTGGGCTGCGCACAACGTGAAGTTCCACCGCAGCGGCCGAAAACGCCTGCGGCACCCCGCTGTTGGCGAGCTCGACCTGAATTTCGAAGGCATGGACATGCCGGCCGAACCTGGCCTGCGGCTCAACGTCTACACCGCCGATCCCGGCTCGCCCACGGACGACGGGCTCAAACTGCTGGCGGCGTGGGCGGCCAGTCAGTCGATCGGAGCAACGGAGCTTTCCCAGGATCGGTGATCCTGTCGGGCGTGACGCCTGCGTGAATGTACTGCATCCGCGGTAGGCGCGAATGCCCACGATCGGACGATTTCAGCGGCCACCGCAGCGGCAACCCTGGGTATGCCGCGAAATCTTCGCGGACATCCACGCCGATCGTCGAAGGGTTCCACCGTGTCCGCTCTTGCCAGATGGTGCAGCAAGCACCACTTCGTTGTTCTCGGGGGTGGATCGGCACCCTGGTGGTGCTGGCTGCCCTGCTCGCCTCGATGGGCACCGGATTCAAGGACGTCACCGGTCTCCCCAGCAGCGAGTCCTCCCACGCCTACAGCCTGCTCGGGACGTCCTCGAACAGCAGCACCCAGACCGGGCGGATCGCCTGGCGCACCGACGGAGCGGCGGTCGACTCGGCCGCGGTCCGGGCCGAGACGACGACCATGCTCGACGAGGTTGCCAAGCTTCCGGGCGTCCTCAAGGTGACGAGTCCCTACACCCGTGCGGGGGACGGCCAGCTGAGCGCGTCACACCACACGGCGTACGCAAACGTCACGATCAACACCGACAAGGCCGACGTCACCGACGTCGATCACGCCGTGCAGAAAGTGGTCGGCAGTCACCTCGACGTCACGCTCGGCGGTCAGGCATTCGCGCCACAGACCAAGGGCGGCGGTCCCGCCGAGATCATCGGCATCCTGGCCGCGCTGGCGGTTCTGCTGCTCGTCTTCCGGTCGGTCTGGGCGGCTGCGCTCCCCATCATCACCGGCGTGGCCGGGGTGATCACCTCGCTGTTGCTGGTCATGCTCGCCTCGCACGTTGTCGACCTGTCGTCGAACGTGATCACGATGGGGTCGCTGATCGGCCTCGGGGTCGGCATCGACTATTCGTTGTTCATCGTCAACCGGCACCGCAAAGCGCTGATGTCGGGATCGTCGGTCGCGGAGGCAGCCGGACAGGCCGCTGACACCTCCGGCCGGGCGGTCATCTTCGCCGGACTGACCGTCATCGCGGCACTGCTGGCCATGGTTGTCGTCGGAATGAGCGTGCTGACCGGGATGGGGCAGGCCGCCGCCATCACCGTCGCGTTCACCGTGCTCGCGGCATTGACCCTGCTGCCGGCGCTGCTCGGACTCTTCGGTCTCCGGGTGCTGTCCAAACGGCAGCGGGCCCAGTTGGCCGCAGGTGATCTCGACAACGCGGATGGAGAGGGCGGGTCGGGGCGCAGCACGCCGGCCGCCGCGTGGGGTCGGTTGGTCACCCGCGGTCCCAAGCGGATGATCGTGCTCGCCGGGGTAGTGCTGGCGATCGTTGCGATCCCGACGCTGAGCTTGCGCATTGGCAACGCCGATGCCAGCACCGACCCGGGACAGTCGCAGTCGCGGCAGTACTACGAGATGATGTCGCCCGCGTTCGGCAAGGGCGTCGACGCCGGCCTGGTGCTGGTGGCATCGACACCCGATCAGGGCGCGACTCGCGCGCTCGACTCTCTCGCCGACCAGGTGGCGAAAACCGCTGGTGTCGCGACGGTTACTCCGCCTCAGGTCGCCCGCCAGGGTGTCTCGGTCGTGCAGGTCACCCCGACAACGAGTGCCGGGAGCCAGCAGACGGAGGACCTGGTCAACCACCTGCGAGACGACGTCATCCCCGCCGCCGAGGCCGGCAGCGCGCTGCATGTGTATGTCGGCGGCGAGACCGCCAGCAACATCGACATCGCGCAGGCACTGATGAGCAAGCTGCCGCTCTATCTGGCGCTCGTCGCGATACTCGGGTTCCTGTTGTTGGTGATTGCATTCCGCAGTCTGCTGGTGCCGTTGGTGGGTGCCATCAGCAACTTGGCGACCATCGTGGTAGGCCTTGGTTTCATCACCGCGATCTTCCAATGGGGTTGGGGCACAAGCCTGCTCGGCGTCGGCGATGGCGGGCCGGTCTCCTACATCGTCCCGGTGATGATCGTCGGAGTGATGTTCGGTCTGTCGATGGACTATCAGGTCTTCCTGGTCAGCCGCATGCACGAGGAGTGGACGCACGCCGCAGACAACGACAGATCGATCCGGGTGGGACTGAAGGAGACCGCCAAGGTGATCGCGACCGCCGCCACCATCATGTTGTGTGTCTTCGCGTCGTTCGGGTTCAGCGGCGAACGCATCGTTGCCTCGATTGGCGTCGGCCTCGCGCTGGCCGTGGTGGTGGACGCGTTCGTTGTCCGGATGGTGCTCGTACCTGCGCTGATGAAGGTCCTCGGCGCCCGCAACTGGGCCTACCCGCGCTGGGCCGACAAGATCACTCCGCACGTCTCCGTCGAGGGTCCCGGCACGGCTACCCTCGGAGACCAGCAGGTCTCCGCGGAGGCGCCGAGGCGACTCGCGATCGCCGAGAACGAGAGGCCGTGACGGGCACCCAGTGAGCACGACCAGCCAACGTCGTCAACCCGGCCGCGATCTCGTCGTGGCCGGGTGGGCGTGGTTGACCGAACCCGGTGACCGGCCCACCCGAGCGGACCGGTCGGCGACCGCGATTGCCCTGGTGGTGATGCTCGCCGCAGTGATCCTGCGCAGCCGGCACGCCGAATACCCCGGGGCCGAGCGGCTCGTGTTCACCGTGCTGGCGTGGCTGCCGCTGCTCGTACGCACCAGGTGGCCCGGACTCGTGCTGGTCGCGACCCTGTTCGTCGAGGCGCTGCAGCTGATCGTGATGCGCGACCAGGGCGCCGACATACCCACGGCCGTCGCGGTCGCCGCCTATCAACCGGTGCCCGTGGCGACAATGCTCGCCGTTTACACCGTTGCCACCCGGCGACCGCAGCAGCAAGGGTGGCTCACTGCCTCCGCGGTGGCGGGGTTTCTGGCGATCGTCGCGCTGCTCTTCCAACCCCTGTCGCTCTGGGGCACCGACCTGGTCATGGTCGAGCTGGTCGTCCTCGCCGCGGTCCCTGGCGTCATCTCGCGAAGCCGGCAGGACCAGCGCCTGCGACGCGCTCGCAGTGCCGCCGATAACACCCGCCAGGCGGTGATCGAGGAACGCCTGCGCATCGCCCGGGAGTTGCACGACGCCCTCGCCCACAACCTCACCCTCATCAATGCGCAGGCCGGAGTCGCGGACTACCTGATGACGCAGGACCCGGAATCGGCCCGAGCAGCATTGTGGGGCATCACTACTCACACTTCGGCTGCCATCGACGATCTGCGCGGCACGATCGGGCTGTTGCGTCGAGATGGCGATCCGGCCCACTCCGAGCCGCGAGGCGCGGACGACCCACTCGCCCCGCTGCCGGGTGTGCGAGCCCTTGGCTCGCTGCTTGACCGCTTCCGGGCGGCAGGGGTCGAGGTCGTCATGGTCGTGTATGGCGAGCCGTTCGACCTCCCCCAGCAGGTCGACCTGGCTGTTTACCGGATCGTGCAGGAGGCCGTCACCAACGCAGCCAAGCATGCCTCCGGTGCCGAGGTCGCCGTGGCGATGACCTGGACCGACGCGGAGGTCGGCATCGCCATACACAACGCGGCCGGCCGCGATGCCGTCCGCCCGCCCGCGACAGCTGGAACCGGGCACGGCCTGATCGGCATGCGCGAGCGAGCGCTGGCCGTCGGCGGGACCTTTCGCGCGGGGGCGACTGCGGACGGCGGGTTCGCCGTCGCGGCACGGCTGCCCGTTCCACGGCGCCGGCACCGCGCCGACGGTGACATACCACCCGAACCGGATCGCGAATCTCCTGAAAGACACGGCGCACCATGACTATTCGCATCGCCCTCGCAGATGACCAGGAGCTCCTGCGAGCCACCTTCAAGCTGCTCATCGACGCTGCGCCTGACATGGAGGTGGTCGCAGAAGCATCCACCGGGGCGGAGGCCATCGAGCGGGTCCGCGAAGCGCTGCCCGACGTGGTGGTCATGGACATCCGGATGCCGGATCTGGACGGCGTCGAAGCGACCCGACGGATCAGTGCGGACCGTGCGCTGGCGGCGGTTCACATCCTGATGCTGACCACCTTCGAGACCGACGACCTGGTGATCGCGGCGATGCGCGCAGGGGCTTCCGGGTTCCTCGGCAAGGGTGTCACCCCGGCCGTCCTGCTGGACGCCATCCGCACCGTCGCAGCCGGAGAGTCGCTCCTGTCACCCGCGGCGACGACGGCCTTGCTGCGGCGGTTCCTGTCCACTCCGGTTTCCAATGCGGCGGCCGCGCTGCCGCAACTGGTCGCTCTCACCGCGCGAGAGCGGGAGATCGCCATCCTGGTTGCGCGCGGGCTGTCCAACGACGAGATCGCCGAGCGCCTCGTGATCAGCCCGGCGACTGCGAAGACACACGTCAATCGCGCCATGACCAAGGTTCATGCCCGCGATCGTGCCCAGCTGGTCGTGTTCGCCTACGAGAACGGCCTGATGGCAACAGGTTCGGGACTTTGACTGGAAGCCTCCTTTTCGGGAGTTCGCTCGATCATGGCTGAATGCTGAGTGATGGCAGGCTGATTGAACGGCAAAGGGAACGTACGACTTCGGTTCTGGTTCGCTATGGAAACGGTTCGAGCCACCTGATCGCTCATACGCTGCCGCTCGCGAAAGCCGCCCCGATCATCCCTGGCCGGCGGCTTGCGCTTCCTTTCCACCCACTCGCAAGGAGGCCATCCGTGAAGACCAAGCACTGGCTCGTCAGCACCATCTGCGCCGCGACCACTGTCGCGGCGGGCATGTTCTTCCCGCTCGCCGGGGCTGCGAACGCTGCCGGCGACTACTCACTCGTCGTCCTGCCCGACCAGGGCGAAAGCGCGATCTACAACTTCGTGAACACCGCGACCAAATCGGTCGACGTCACGATCTACGAGTTGCGCGACACCACCCTGGTGAACGACCTGGTCGCGAAAGAGAAGGCCGGCGTCAACGTCCGCGTCATCTTCGACTCCCAGCACTCCTCGATCGACGGCCCGGCATACACCGCATTGCAGAACGCCGGTGCGGGAGTGACGTATTCGTCGTCGGCATTCGTCTACACCCATCAGAAGACGATCACCGTCGACGGGACGAAGTCCTACATCAGCACCGGCAACTTCGACACGACCTACTACTCCACCTCGCGCGACTACGGGGTCTTCGACACCAACCAGTCGGACGTATCCGCGATCGAGACGGTCTTCAACGCCGACTATGCCAAGCAGTCGATCACGCCCTCTGACGGAGCAGACCTCGTGTGGTCGCCGACCGACTCACAGACCCAGATCCTCGGCGTGATCAATGGTGCGCAGCACAGTCTCGACGTGCAGGAGGAGGAGTTCGGAGACCCGACGCTGGTCAACGCGGTCGTCGCCGATGCCAAGCGCGGTGTCGCGGTCCGAGTCGTCGCGGAGAACGAAAGTAACTCGTACACCACGCAGTTGAACGAGGTCACCGCCGCCGGTGGACAGGTAAAGACCTACACGAGTTCCACCGGCTATTACATCCACGCGAAGGCGATCGTCGCCGACTACGGCACCTCGACGGCCAAGGTCTTCGCCGGCTCGGAGAACTTCTCGGACAACTCCCTCAACCACAACCGGGAGCTGGGCCTCATCGTCACGGACTCCGGCATCGTGAGCGGGATCGAGCAGGCCTTCGACAACGACTTCGGTGGCGGTTCCACCAGCGCGGTCAGCGTCACCAACCCGGGCAGCCAGTCGTCCACGGTCGGCACACCCGTCTCGCTGCAGATCAAGGCCACCGACTCGAGCGGCGGTGCGCTGAGCTACTCGGCCAGCGGACTGCCGGCGGGGCTGTCGATCAACGCTTCGACCGGGCTGATCACTGGCACGCCGACTGCGGCGGCAACTTCGAATGTAACTGTCACCGCAAAGGATTCGAGCGGGGCATCGGGTCAGGCGTCGTTCGGCTGGACCGTGGCGACCTCCGGTGGCGGTGGCGGCTGCACAGCCGGCCAGCTGCTCGGCAACCCCGGGTTCGAGAGCGGGACTGCGGCGCCATGGGCCGTGTCGTCCTCGCAGGTCTTGTATGGCGGCACCAAGGAACCCGCACGCACCGGTTCCTGGGACGCCTGGCTGGACGGCTACGGGACCACGCACAGCGACACGCTCGCGCAGAGCGTTGCGCTGCCGGCCGGCTGCACGGTGAAGGCGTCCTTCTGGATGCACATCGACACCGCAGAGACGTCGACGACAACCAAGTACGACACGCTCAAGCTGCAACTGCTCGCCGCCGACGGCACCGTGCTGCGCAACCTCTACACCTACTCGAATCTCAACGCCAACACCGGCTACAGCCAGCACACGTTCGACCTGTCGTCGTATGCCGGCCAGACGGTGACGCTGAAGTTCACCGGAGTCGAGGACTCGCAGAAGCAGACCAGCTTCGTCATCGACGACACGTCCGTCGCGACGTCTTGACGCCGAAGTCGGTATGACGAGTCCGGCGATGGTGGAAGGCGCAATTCGAACAGTTCCGTAATGCCGGCAATCGGTATGACCGGCGAGCGGTTCGACGCTCATGAGATGTCGTCGAGGCGGCACGAGCCGAACGGGCTCGTGTCGCCCCGGCGACGGACCCACGAGTTCGCTCACCGACCGCAAAGGAACTGCCATGAAATCCATTACCAAGCTCGTAGTCACGTTCGGGACCGTCGCTGCCACGGGAGTCCTCGCGGCCGCTCCGGCGATGGCTGCGACCAGCCACGCCGGGGCGTCATACAGCGGACCTACCGGTCAGGGAGTCGTGTTCGTGCAGAACGACGATCCGGCGGGAAACACGATCGTCGCCTACGACCGCACCGGTTCCGGCGGGCTCGCCCAGGCGGGTTCCTATCGCACCGGCGGCGCCGGTGGCGTGCTGTCCGGCTCGGTCGTCGACCACCTGGCCAGCGAGGGATCGCTCGCCTACGACCGATCGTCCCGCTCCCTGTATGCCGTCAACGCCGGCAGCAACACCCTCACGTCGTTCCGGGTCGCCGGTGACCATCTTGCGCGTCAAGAGGTCGTCTCCACGGGCGGGCAGTTCCCGGTCAGTGTCACGTCGCACGGCAATCTCGTCTTCGTCCTGAACGCACGGGACGGCGGTTCGATCTCCGGCTACCTGCGCGTCGGCGGCGCCTTGCTGCCCGTCCCCTTCTGGCACCGCGACCTGCACCTGAACACCTCGGCACCCGGGCAGGCCGATGAGTTCACCTCGACACCCGGCCAGATCGGGTTCACCCCGGACGGCCGCACGCTGATCGTCTCCACCAAGAACGGCGGCAACACGCTGGACGCATTCCCGATCGGGCTCTTCGGACCGTCGGCACAACCGGTCGTCACTTCGTTGCCCGGGAAGGTGCCCTTCGGTTTCGCATTCGACGCCAGCGGTCACCTCGTGGTCAGCGAAGCGGGGACGAACAGCGTTGCCACGTTCAATGTTTCGCGCAACGGCCACGTGGCGGCCCTGGACACGGCCGCCACCGGTCAGGCAGCGACCTGCTGGATCGCGACGATCGGGAACAAGGTTTATGCGTCGAATGCCGGCAGCGCGAACCTGTCGCGATACACGACGTCATACTCCGGGGCGTTGACCGCTCATGGCGTGACTGCCACCGACCCCGGGACCGTCGACGCGGCGGCATCATCGGACGGGCGCTACCTCTACGCGCAGACCGGCGCCAAGGGGATCGTGGACTCCTACCGGGTCCAGAGCGACGGTTCGCTGGCGAAGACCGGGTCCGTCACCGTGCCGAACGCGGTCGGTGCCGAAGGGATCGTCGCGCTCTGAGCTCACCCGGTCACTGCGGCAAGCAGTCCGTCGAAGTCCTCCGAGCACGGACCGCAGGCCGCAAGGTGCACGCCAATCCCCGGATAGCGTTGCGCTGCATCGGATTCGGCGGCGATGAGGTCGACGTAGACATGCAACATCGCGATGGCCTCATCGCAGCCGACGTCCCGCGGGTCGGTGGCCAGAAAGTGCTCCAGAGCCGTCCATCCGGTCATGACTCGCCCTCCTCGTCTGCGTTCTGGGGTGTCCCGGTGACCGTTCCCAACTGTCCGTTGGCGACGAGAAACAGCCGGATCTTACGGCGGGCGTCAGCAATGGTCTTGTAGATCGCACCACGGCTCGACCCGGTCTGCGCGACGAGCGCGTCCAACGGGACCCCGTTGAGCACGATGGCTACGAACAGTCCCCGTTGGTGCCCGGTCAGGGTCTCGTCGACCGCCTGGCGCACCGCGTCGATCAGTTCACGCTGCTCGGCGAGGTGCTCGGGGCCTGCTCCGAGTCGACCGGGCAGTCGCTCCCATTCCTCGACGTCCAGTTGCGCGTGCGGTTTTCGCCAGTAGTGCCGACCCAGTTTGCCCGAGACTTCCAGCACGACGAACCGATAGGCCCAGGTGGTGAAGCGGCTCTCGCCGCGGAAGGAGTCGAGTTTGGCCAGAATCGCGAGCATCGCGTCGCTGGCTGCCTGGTGGGCGAGGTCGTCGAGCTCAGGACCGGCGATGCCGGTGGACGGACCCCGGCGATTCACTTCGGCGAACGCCACGCGCAGCAGGAGCTCGTGCAGTCGGCTCAGCGCTGTCTCGTGCTGGGGTCCGCTGGCACGCAACTGTGCCAGCCACGCCGTCGTCTCCGCGTCGGCGGGTGCGGACGGCCCGTCGATCGACCGAGCGGGCGGTGAAGGGACCACAACCGCAGGGTACCGAGGGCACATCGTCGAGCGCAGAGCCGACCGGCGCGTTTACGGGGGTGTCAGTCGTGACTCCAGCAGGCAAGCACATCGGTGGCCACGGTGTAGGCGAAGTCCGTCTGGTTGGTGTCGGTGTTACCGAGCGTGCCGGAGAGCTTGCTGGCGTCGACGACCAGGGTGAAATCGTCCTTGGCGAATGCCACCGTGCCAGCACGGTCCTGGAAGCCAGGCAGGCCGAGCGACTGCAGACCGGTGATGGTTCTGCCGCCCGCTGCCTTCTTCCGGTCCTGCAGGTAACTCCGTGCAGCGTCGTTGTCCGGCGACTGGTGCACCGTCAGCACGAGCGGCCCAGCTGCGAGGTCGTAACGGCAGGTGTAGAGCGTGCCGTCCCACGTCGCATGCCCGAGCGGGGCCTGCGACAAGTGCAGCAGCTTGCCGATATTGGCACGAATGTCGTCGGAGCAGACCATCTTCGCGGTGTCGGGTGCGCTCGTGATGTCGATCTTGGCCGCGTGAGCAGATGGCGCCGAACGACGTTGTGACGTGGTGGGATTCACGTCCGCGGGCTGATCTGCCGAACTGGTCGGCGAGCTGTGGGACCCGGTTGGCGCTGCCTGCTGAGTCGCGGCCGACGACCCGCACGCAGCAAGCAGCGAGGCCATAGCGACGATGACGCCAAAGCGACTGGCGGTCTTGCGGAGTGACATGAGTGGCCTCCGTGATCAGGCAGAATGGCTGGACACGAGGTGGGCGTAGACGACGATGTTGTCCACGTAGTGATGGATCGATGTGTCGTAGGCGCCGCCGCAGGTGATCAGCCGGAGCCCGGCGTGATCGAGGTTTCCGTAGACCCGCAGGGTCGGGAAGTCGGCCTTCTTGAAGCGCTCGACGCTGTCGACCTCGAAGACCGCAACCCGATGATCGGCGAGGGTCACCGACGTGCGGTCCCCGGCCCGCAATTGCCCCAGCCGGAAGAACACCGACGGGCCGCTGTCGGAGTCGACGTGCCCGACGATCACCGACGGACCGAGCTGGCCGGGTGTCGGCGAACCGGTGAACCATCCGGCGGGCGTGTTCGCCCGCGACGGAGGTATGGCGACCTCGTCGTGCTTGTCGAGTCCGTACCTCGCCAGCGGCGCGTTCTTGATGCCGATCCTCGGCACGCTCAACGACACCGGCGCGGACCGGGCCAGTATCGGCCCGACGGTCGCAGCCGGCACGGGTGTCGCCTGTGATCCCTGGGAATCCGTGCTGGGGTGGGGCGCCGGCGCGGCGGCATTGCCCTCAGCGGCCGGGTGGGCGGCCGACGTCGGTGGTTGCGGTGCGTGGTGCTGGCCGCGCACTGCGACGACCAGCACCACGGCAGCAGCCACGACCAACACCGCAGCCAGCACGGAAAGGACCGTGCGGTTGCGGCGTCGGCTGCGGCGAGTGGGGGTCACGACGACTCAGCGCTGCTTGCCGAACTTGCGGCGAGCGGCCAAGGTGCCACCGGCACCGAGCGCGAGAACACCTGCGGCATAGAACAATCCGGCATTCTGCAGGCCGGAGGTTCCGCCGCCGCCGGTCTGGACGCCGCCGGTCGGCATACCCGACATCTGCGAGTTGACGACCTTGCCGCAGAGCGTGGGTGAGGTCGCGGCCAGCGGCAGCGACGGCACCAGGTCACTCTTCTCGCCCTGGGCCTGCTTGGAGAGTTTCGACGGGTCGAGACCGTGCACCACGATGACCGCGGAGCCGTTCTTCAGATCGGCGATCGTCGTCGAATCCAGTGTGATGGTGCGCTGATAGGTGTAGCTCCCGCCACTGGGGGCGATCTTGATGTTGGTCCCCGACGCCGGGCTGGTGTCACCCGACGTGGACAAGGTCGTCACGATGCCGCCGTAGTGCGGCGCGCCCTCGGTGGTGCTGATGACGCCGTCTCCGTTCTTGTCCGCCGACATGTCCGGGCACATACCCATCGCGCCGCCGTGGATGTGCTGCACGTGCGGGTAGGGCGCACCCATGAAGGTGGCAGCCAGACCGGTGGTCTTCTCGGTGATGACCGCCTGGTTGCCGGTCAGCTTGAGCCAGAACGTGCCCGAGGCGCCCGAGCCGTTGATGGACTGAAGAGTCGCCTGGTAGGACGTCGAACTGTCGGCCGCATGTGCTGCCGGAGCCGCGGCCATGCCCAGACACACCGCCGCAGCGGCGGGGGCAAGGAGTAGAGCCTGCTTCTTCATGAGACTTCCTCTGTTCCTTCGGGTTGAATGCCGGCGCACATATGCACTCCGACCGTGTGGCGTGCCGCTGTGGGCACGGTCACCCCCGTGGTTCGTGGCCCTGAAGATTCCGGATGGGACGAACGACGACAAACTTTTCGGGTTACGACCAGGCCATCTGCGACGTATGCCGTCCCCGGCCACGAATGGCGAGGCCTGCCGCGACGATCACAACGGATTCGCTGAGAACAGAGACGATCCCGAGCGGCTCGAACCAATTGCCCACATCGTCGGCAAGCATCGGGAAGGCGACCAGTCGAGTAGCGGCGTACCCGACGACCGCGAGGCCGCAGGTCAGCACCGAGAGCGCGTAGACCCGTTCGCTGTCACGCACCGTCAACGTCGCCGCGAGCACCAGGCAGGCCGCTGTCAACACGATGAAGAGCGCACCCATGTATGGCGCTTCATCCAGATGCGGCGCTATCACCGGCACGTGCGCGGCTGCGGCGACCACTGCCGCGACGACGACCAGCGGCCGGAAACGAGAATTCAATGACGGCCCCAGGGCACGATTCAGCATGGCGACTCCTTCGCGATCGGCGTGCGACGACTACTCGTCACATGCGGTGGTTCGTCACGGAGGCGGATTCGGATCGGAACGGGGCCCATATACTCGGCGTGCTATCGCGAGGGTGGCCGAAAATCTGCTGCGGCGACTACCGTCCACCGGCCAAGATCGACGGTATGACGATCGAACCCCCGCCACTCCCGACTTCGCCGGGCTCGGGTTGGACCCGGTGTCCTTCCCGGGCTGGGAGGCTCGGGCGCTGCGGTTCACCGACGCTGCAGCGGTCGCAACGACGATGGCCGCCTCCGAGCTACACGACACGGGCGAGGTGGGCATCGAGGAGGCCGACATCGTGAGCGACTGGCAGCGGCCGTCCTTCGACGTCGGCGCGAGCACGGTTGGTGTCTTCACCCCGGCTGGGGAGCTGGCGGCATACGCGGAGTACCCGGGGCGCGATCGGTATGACGCGACGGTCCAACCGGCCCACCGGGGAAGGGGTTTGGGGACCGCGTTGGCCAGGTGGGTGTGTGTCCGCGCCCGTGCTGTGGGCGCGACGGCGGTCGGTATGCCGGTGCCGCAGGGTTCCGCGGGAGAGCACCTGCTGCGCCGTCTCGGCTATACCGAGCGCTGGACGTCATGGACACTGCGCCTGCCGTCGGACGTGCACATCGAGCAGCGCGCGCTGCCGGACGGCCACCGCATCCGGAACGCCACATCGACGCAGGATCGGCTTGCGGCATACGACGTGCTCGAGGATGCCTTCCTCGAGTGGTCCGTTCGCCAGAAGGCGTCGTATGCCGATTTCGCCGCGCAGACCTACCAGCGGCCCGGCTTCGAGGATTGGCACATGCGCGTCCTGTGTCGCGACACCCCGGACGGGGAAAGCCTTGTGGGAGCACTGTTTTCGGTCATCGACACCAATCACGGCACGCTGTATGTCGACCGGCTCGCCGTTCGCGCAGATGCACGCGGTCGGGGCTTTGCCCGGGCACTGCTCGCCGATGTCTTCGCGATCGCGCTGGACGACGGCGCCACCGGTTGCGAGCTTTCGACCGACTCCCGGACCGGCGCACTCGGTCTCTACACCGGCCTCGGCATGCAGGTCACCAACACCTGGGTGAACTTGGCGGCACGGCTGCGGGGGATTGACTGACACGACTGCCACCATCCGCGATGCTGGGAGGTATGACGGCGTCCAATGCGAAGAACACTGCGGCCATCGAGGTCGACGACACCTACGTCGCGCACAACTACCACCCGCTGCCCGTCGTGGTCGCCGAGGCCGACGGCGCGTGGGTCACCGACCTGGACGGGAAGCGCTACCTGGACTGCCTGGCCGGCTATTCGGCGCTCAACTTCGGCCACGGGCACCCGAAGCTGCTCGCGACCGCGCACGCCCAGCTGAACCGGGTCACCCTCACCAGTCGGGCCTTCCACAACGCGGAGCTCGGTCCGTTCTGCCGGGCGCTCGCCGCGCTTGCCGGCAAGGATCTGGTCCTGCCGATGAACACCGGCGCGGAAGCGGTCGAGACCGCGATCAAGGTCTCCCGGAAATGGGCGTATGACGTCAAGGGCGTCCCTGCCGATCAGGCGAACATCGTTGTCGCACAGGGGAATTTTCACGGCCGGACCACCACTATCGTCGGGTTCTCCGACGACCCGGACGCACGAGGCGGTTTCGGTCCGGTCACGCCCGGCTTCCGCTCGGTCCCGTATGGCGACCTCGCCGCACTCGACGCAGCCATCGACGACAACACGGCCGCAGTCCTGATGGAGCCGATCCAGGGCGAAGGCGGAGTGATCGTGCCACCGGAAGGCTTCCTGCGTGAGGTCCGGGAGCTCACGACGCGACGGGGGTGCTCTTCGTCGCCGACGAGATCCAGTCCGGCCTGGGCCGCACCGGCACGACGTTCGCGTGTGACCTGGAGGAGGTCGTGCCGGACATCTACATCCTCGGTAAGGCACTCGGCGGTGGCATCGTGCCGGTGTCCGCGATCGTCGCGAACCACGACGTGCTCGACGTCATACATCCCGGCAACCATGGCTCGACCTTCGGCGGCAACCCGCTCGCCGCCGCCGTCGGCCATGCGGTGGTCGACCTGCTCGCAACCGGCGAGTATCAGCAGCGCGCGGCGCGTCTGGGCCGGCGGCTCGACGAGGGGCTGCGTGACCTCATCGATCGAGGCGTCGTCGCCGTCCGCACCCGCGGGCTGTGGGCCGGTGTCGACGTCGACCCCGACCTGATGACCGGCCGCGAACTGTGTGAGCGCCTGGCCGCACGCGGCGTCCTGGCGAAGGAGACCCACGGCTCGACCGTCCGGTTGGCGCCGCCGCTGGTCATCGAGGAGGACGACCTGGACTGGATGCTCGACCAGTTCGCCGCCGTCGTCACCGGTCGAGTCGACTGACTGACGGACCACCATCGATGGTTACCGAGTGGTAACTTTGGCGTGCCCAGCACACACCGACCACCGTCAGAGGCAGCCTATGATGCGTTCCACGATCCGCTCCGCTGCAGCCGTTGCGCTGACTCTCACGGCTTCGGTCGCCGGCGTCGGGGTGGCACCGCTTGCACACGCGACGACCACGGACCCGTTCTTCAGCTACTCGGGAAGCGCGCCACTCTCGTCATACGAGCCGGGTGCGGTGCTCAAGACGCGGACGCTGTCCTATCACGTGCTGGGCATTCCGACACCGGTGAAAGCGGTCCAGATCCTCTACCGGACCATCGACGCCCAGGGTCGTCCGACCGTGAACGTCACCTCGATCCTGAAGCCGGTCGGCGGCGGTGACCCGTCGAAAGCTGTTGCGTACCAGTCGTACTACGACTCCGGAAATCCGGCGGACGGTCCGTCCCGGGCGATTGCCGGCGACGTGCGTCTCGGCAGCGCGCTGTTCGACACGGAGACCCTGATGATCGTGCCGCTGTTGACCCAGGGCTATTCGGTGATCATCGCCGACACGGAAGGCCAGACGGCCGACTTCTTGGCTGCTCCGGAGTACGGCACGAACACGCTGGACTCGATCCGCGCGACGACCCACGATGCGGCCACCGGGCTGAACACCAGCACGCGCATCGGGATGGTCGGCTACTCCGGTGGCTCGATAGCGACGACGTGGGCGGCGCAGCTCGCGCCGAAGTATGCGCCGGACGTCGACAAGCAACTGGTCGGTGCGGCCGTCGGCGGAGTGGTCGTCGACCCCGCCCACATGACGGAGTACGCGAACGGCAGTCTGCTGTGGGCGGGTGTCATGCCGACGATGATGGCGACCACGGCCCGTGCGTATGGCGTCGACCTCTCGCCATACCTCAGCGACTACGGCAAGCAGGTGCTCCCAACCCTGAGCCACGAGGCGATGGTCAACGTCCTCGGTCGCTACCCGTACCTGCGTTGGCAACAGCTGTTCAAACCGCAGTACTCCACCCTCCAGTCCATCCCGCCGCTGGCGCGCACCCTCAACAAGATCAACATGGGCCCGGCCCCGACGCCGACCGTCCCGATGTTCCTCGGGCAGGGCGCCAATGGCGCGCTCGAGGGGACGCTCACCAACAACCTCCCGGGCATCGGCGCCGGCGACGGCATCACCGTCACCGGTGATGTGCGGGCGCTCGCGCGGCAGTTCTGCGCCACCGGCAACAGCAAGATCAGTTACCAGCAGTACGACCTGCTGAGCCACAACACCGCCGAGCCGGGTTGGGCGGTCCAGTCCCTCGGCTGGCTCAACGACCGCTTCGCCGGCAAGGCCGCACCGTCGAGCTGCGGGCACATCGCACCCGGGAACTCGTTGGCGCCACTCGCCACCAGCTGAGTCACCGCGCAGCGGCCGCTGCCGGTCAGTCGTCGCGTTGCCCGACGAGCACCACGGCCCGGCCGGAGCCGACTGCGGGCGTGAGACGCAGCTCTGCCGTCGGCGGCAGCCCGGCCGCCGACAGCATGTCCGCGAGTTGCTCCGGCTGCCAGCGATGCGTGGTCCAGCGCACGGGCACATCGCCATACGCCTCGTTGCGCTGGACGTCCTCGTCGCCGACATGGGTGGCGATGATCAGCTGGCCGCCGGGCTTCAATGCGGTGGCGCAGTGCGCGAGCACTTGCGGCACGAGGTCGCGCGGCAGGTTGAACAGTGACCACCAGCCGAGGATCCCGCCGTGTGACGCGGGCGCGAGGTCCAGCTCGGTCCACGAGCCGACCGCGAAACGGCACTCCGGATGCAGGCGCCGTGCGTTGTCGATCATCCGTGGCGACAGGTCGACTCCCGAGACGTCGACGCCGCGCTCGGCGAGGTATGCGGTCACCGTGCCCGGGCCGCAGCCCACGTCCAGCACCGGCCCGATGCCGGCGACATCGTCGGCGAAGACGTCGATCGCGGCGCGCAGCCAGGGCGGCTGCCGGATGTCGCCCAGTCCGTCGGTCGTCACCATGCGCGCATAGCTGTCTGCGACGGCGTCATACGACGCACGAACAGTGGCCAGGTCGGCGGGGTGCGCAAGAGGCGGAGGCGTCATGGTCACTCATTTCGAGAGGGCTCGGTCGGGCCGTCAGTCAACCCGGAGCCACCGACAGACGCGGCATCACCGACTTTGCTGAGAGAACACGAAGAGCCAGTACCCCGAATCGGCCATTCGCGCGGACAATTGCGGGATGCCTGCCGCACAGCCAGGAGCGTCGACCCCGGCACGACGCGCCGCACAAGTGGCCCTCGACGAACTGACCGATCGCACACCGCGTTCCGACCCGGCGCTGCCACGCACCGGTGGCCCTGCCGGTAACGCACGGATCACCGCCTGGACGGGACTGGTGCTGCTCGTGCTGCTCGCGATCGAGGGGGTGACGGTCCTCGACATACACGGCCTGATCAGCTGGCACATCGTCGTCGGTCTGCTGCTGATCCCGCCGGCCCTGTTGAAGGTCGCCAGCACGGGTTGGCGCATCGTCCGGTTTTACACCGGAGAGCCGTCATACCGGCTGGCGGGGCCGCCACAGTTGGTGATGCGAGTGCTCGGTCCGCTCGTCATACTGCTCACGCTCGCCGTGCTCGCGACCGGCATCGTGGTCGCCGTGCAGGGACCCGCCGAGCGACGCCATGGCCTACTCGGGCTGCCGGTCACCGGGCTCTTCCTGCACCAGGCAACGTTCTTCGCCTGGCTGGCAGTCATGACCCTGCACGTACTCGGGCGGACCGTGCGTGCGGTCAAGATCGCCGGCGGTCGCGCGGGGGACGGGTCGCCGGGGTCAGCGCCCGCATCGCGGTTCTCGCTGGTATGGCGGCCTCGGCCGTCATCCTCGCGGTGGTCCTCGCCGGCCCGTGGATCAGCGCGTGGCAGGACCGGGGCTTCCGGCTCCGGCACTGAGTCGGTCCGTCAGCCCAGTGACTCGGTCACGTCCGCGACGTCGGCGTCCAGCGCCGCAAGCAGTCGCGCCGCGTCGACCGTCGCCGAGACGCCGTGATCGCCGGCGCCGATCGAGATGGTGCCGGTGACACGCGAATCGGCGATCACCGGCCACGGATGCAGCGACCCGAACGGCGTGGTGGTGCCGCGTTCGTAGCCGGTGACGGCGAAGGCGGTCGCCGCGTCGGGCATCGAAAGCCGTTTGACGCCAAGCAGATCCCGAAGCTTCGGCCAGGAGATTTTGCGATCGCCGGGCACCAACACGAAGAGGTAGTCGTCGTCGTCGTCACGGCGTACGACGATGGTCTTGGCGATCTGTGCCGGCTCGATGCCGCGGACGGCGGCCGCCTCGGCGAGGAGTTGACCGGCCCGTGCCGCACGATCTCGTAGGAGATGCCGGACGCAGCCAATGCCTGCGTCGCTCGCTCCTCGCTGCCTGTGGTCACGGTGACTTTCCTCGAGGACTCACACTGCAGTCAGGACGACGAGCACGACCGTCGTCACGGCGAACATCCCGTGCACGAGAACGGCGGGTGGGGGCAGGTGATCCTCGGCGGCGTGTCGAGGCTTATGCGCGTGCCGGCCGCGAGTGATGTTGCCAGCCGCGAACCAGAGGCCGAACATCGTCAGGCCCAACGACGCGACGACGACGAGCACTCCGAGGCAGACCCAGGGCAGCGCCTTCGCCCCACTGACGAGGTACCAGACCCAGATCGCGAGGCCGACCGCAGCGAGTACCGGCGTGACCCAGGATCAGCGGCGGCGCGAAGCGCGACGCGCGACCTTCGGTGCCCTTCTGCAGGCCGCCGTTCGAGATCCAGGTCAGGAGCAGGAACGCGCCCATGGACGCGGCCAGAACCCAGGTGATCAAGGCCGCGATGCTCACGAGTTCCTCCTGAGGCCGATCCGTCTCGGCCAGTATGGCGTGTCAGGCGCCCTGGTGGCTGAGCGAGCGGCGCGACAGCGCGGCGGCAGCCGCCTGGTCGGCGACAACCAGCACGTCGGGGTGTCGCTGCAACCACGATGCGGGGCAATCCGCCGAGGGCGGTTGCTCCATGGCGCGGGCCAGCGCGTCAGCCTTCCGGGGGCCGGAGGCCAACAGCAGGATCCGGCGCGCTTCCAGGATCGTGCCGATGCCCTGTGTCAGCGCTTCGCGCGGCACGTCGTCCGGTGAGTCGAAGAAGCGGGCGTTGTCCTGCCGAGTGCGCTCGGCCAACGTGACAGCGCGAGTGCGCGAATCCGCTTGGGATCCGGGCTCATTGAAGCCGATATGGCCATTGGCGCCGATGCCGAGGATCTGCAGGTCGACGCCGCCTGCGTCGCGCAGCTGCTGCTCGAAGAGGGCCGCCGCCGCCTCCAGATCGTGAGCCGCCGCCCGGGGTACGGCGACATGCTCCGGCGCTATGCCGAGCGGTTCGGCGATGTTCCGGCGCACGAACGACGTGTAACTGCCTGGGTGTTCGGCAGGCAGCCCGACATACTCGTCGAGAGCGGCCAGCCGCACGTCCTTGAGCCGACCGTCGCTGCGACGGGCCAGCTCGCGGTAGGTGCTGGCGGGGGTGCCGCCGGTCGCGACACCGAGGACGTGCAGCGCGCCGTCGGCGCGAGCCTGCAGGATCCGATCGGCGCCGACGCGGCCCAGCGCCGCGTCGTCTGCCACGACCTCGAGATGCATGGTGAGGAACCCTTTCTCGCCTCTGTAATAGAATTTCATTCTATCTGTTGATCAGTGAAGTGCCACTCCATCCCATCCCGGAGGTCCGCGTGCCGCACCAGATGGTGACTCCGCACGGCGACGTGCTGCGCCTGGTGGCTGCTCGTCGTGACGAGCTGACGCCGGCGCTGCGCCGCATCGCGGACACGATCGCCCAGCATGCTGACGAGGTCGTCCACATGTCGACAGCTGAGCTCGCCCGTCGGGCCGACACCTCCGACGCCGCCGTCTCGCGCTTCTGCCGCAGTGTCGACGTCGCCGGATTCCCCGAGCTGCGCTCGCTGATCGCCGTGGCGCTCGCGCAAGGTCGGCAGCCGACGCCGGTCTCGCTGGCCGACGTCCGGCGCAGCAGCGACCTGGCCACGATCGCGCGAGCCATCCGCAACGCCCACGTCGACGCCGTCGACCTGACCTTCGCCCGCCTCGACTTCGGCGTGACCGCATTGGTGATCGAGGCGATGCGCACCGCGCGACAGGTCATCGGCTTCGGTGTGGGAGCGGCCAGCGCGGTGCTGGCCGATCTGGACTTCAAGCTCGGTCAGGTCGGCGTCCCGGTCACGACGACCACGGACGTGCACCGCGCGCTGGCACTCACTGCCCGGGCCGGCGCCGACACGGTCGCGATCATCGTCAGTCACTCGGGCGACACCCGCGAATGCCTGGAAGTCGCGCAGGCCGGCGCCGCCGCGGGTGTCACCGTCGTTGTGATCACGGCGGCCGCGAGTTCCGCGCTGAGCAGGGCCGCGACCCACGTCCTGCGGCCGGTCGCTCACGAGCCGCGGGTCGGCGCCGGCGGCACCGCATCCCGCATTGCGCAGCTCTATGTCGTGGACCTGCTTTACCTCGGTCTGCTGGCCCGAGCCCCGGACGAGGACGCCGTGGCTGCCGACCGGATGAACCGCGCCGTCCGACCACACCGGGTCAGCAGCGGCGAGGGCAGCTGACGCATATCTTTGTCGTGCAGCGTGCGCAGAGCGCGCTCACGAGGAAGAGGGTGGCCGGTCGTGCTGGTCGGAGAACACGTCGTGCTGAGGGCACGCCAATCCGAGGACGTCGCGATCCTGCACGAGGAGTTGTATGACGACGTGCCGACCCGCGTTCGCGCCGACACCCGCGGTTGGACGCCTGTGGGGTCGGAGCACTCGCCATACAGCGTGCATGAGGGCAGTGCCGACGCAGCGGAGTTCTCGGTCGTGGAGCGCGCGGGTGGGCAGCTGGCGGGTGAGGCGATCCTCTGGGAAATCGATCCGCACAACCGGTCGGCGCACGCCGGGCTCGCGTTGCGCCCGGGCTTCCGCGGTCGCGGTCTGGCCGAGGACACGCTGCGGGTGCTGGTCGACTACGCCTTCTCGATCCGCGGCTTGCACCGCGTCCAGCTGGAGGTGGTTTCCGACAACAAGCCGATGCTCGCGGCCGCCCGGCGGGTCGGCTTCGAGCAGGACGGCGTGCTGCGGGAATCGGTATGGGTCAACGGCTCGTTCGCTGACCAGGTCGTGCTGAGCCGGCTCGCTGCACGCTAGCGACGTCCTCGACATACGCCGTACGTCGTATGCCGGAATGTCGTCACAGCGCTGACGACGTGGCGACGTGCTCGCCGGACGATGGAGGTATGACGCTCCCCGCCGCTTTCCGCACTCGGGGCTGGGCGACCGACGCCACCGTGGCGGTGCTCGTCACCGCGGTGATGATCGTGCTGTCCGGCCACATCCCGGTCGGCTCACACACGCGCCGGATCGACTGGATCGCTCTGGTATTGCTGACGATTGCGGGCAGCGCAATGGGTGTATGCCGGCGCTGGCCACTCGCCGCGACCGGCGCCGTCACACTCGCACTCTGTGGGTTCATCGCACGCGACTACCCCAACAGTCCGATCTGGGTCACCGGCTGGGTGGTGCTGGTGGTGCTGGCCTGGCGCACGAACCGGCGAACGGCGGTCGTCGGCGCCGTCGGGATGATGACCGCGTTGTCGATCACCGCCGCCGTGTTCGGGAGAGGCAACCTGCTGGAGTCCGCCCTCTACATCGGCTGGGGAGGCGCGGCGATCTTCCTCGGCGAAGCAGTGCGCAGCCGCAGGCGCTATCTGACCGAACGGCGTGCGCGGGCGGCCGCCACCGAACGGGGCCATGAGGAGGAGTTCGCCCGGCGGCTCGCCGAGGACCGGCTGCGGATCGCGCGGGACCTGCACGACAGCGTCGCCCATGCGATGGCGACCATCAACGTGCAGGCCGGCGCGGCGGCGCACGTGCTGACCCGTCGGCCGGAAGTTGCCGGAGAGGCGCTCGCCGTCATACAGCGGGCAAGTGGTGAGGTGCTGGACGAACTCGCGGTCATGTTGAGTGTGCTGCGCGAGGAGGACCAGAGCGCGGACCGGGACCCGACGCCGGGGCTGTGGGACGTCGCGCGGCTGGTCGACGGCGCTGCCGCGTCAAGCCTCGCTGTCACGCTGAGTCTTGATGCGCCGCCGCAGCAACTGGCCCCGTCGATCAGCACCGCGGCCTATCGGGTGGTGCAGGAGTCGCTGACCAATGTGTTGCGCCACTCGGTCGCTCGGCAGGCGGACGTCCGCGTCTGCGCGAGACCCGGAGCTCAGATCGAGGTGCACGTCGTCGATGCCGGCCCGGAGCGGCTCGACCGCACCGACGGCACGGGCGTCGGCATCCGCGGGATGCGCGAGCGCGTCACGTCGACCGGCGGTCTCTTCGACGCCGGGCCGACGGAGCACGGCGGATTCGCAGTGCACGCGACATGGCGGCGGGCGTCGTGATCCGTGTCCTGCTGGCGGACGACCAGCCTTTGGTACGAGCCGGATTCGCGATGATCCTGGACGCGGAGGAGGACATCGCCATCGTCGGCGAGGCGGACGACGGCGCACGGGCCGTGGAGCTGGCCAGGGCCACGGTGCCGGATGTGGTCCTGATGGACATCCGGATGCCGGGCATGGATGGGTTGGAGGCCACTCGGCAGATCGTCACCCGGCCCGAGCTCGAGCAGGTGAAGGTGCTGATCCTGACGACGTTCGAGCTGGACGAGTATGTCTTCGAGGCATTGCGTGCGGGAGCGAGCGGATTTCTCGTCAAGCACACTCAGCCGGCTGATCTGGTGCGTGCAGTGCGCGAACTCGCCTCGGGGGAGTCGTTGCTCTCGCCGAGCGTGACACGGCGGCTCATCGCGGAGTTCGTCGCACGACCGGAGCGTCCGACGCTTGTCCCACCGGAGCTGCAGGAGCTCACCAACCGGGAGCGTGAGGTCGTCGCGCTCGTTGCGCAGGGGCTGACCAACGACGAGATCGCGGATGAGTTGGTCGTGAGTCCGGCGACGGCACGCACCCATGTCGGCCGGGCGAAGATGAAGCTGCACGCCCGTGATCGTGCCCAACTCGTCGTGTTCGCATACCAATCCGGGCTCGTCGCTCCGTAATTGGTCCCTCAACAGCTGACGTAGTGCTGTCGCCCGGAACGCGTATCCAGAAGATACGCATGGAATCGGACGACGTGAGAGGCGATTCCGCAGAGGCTGGATCTCGTGAGTTTCCAACACGGTTGGAGCGCGAGACATCGGAGTGAGACATGAGAAGCAGATCGTGGAAGAGGGCGCCATACGGATGGCGTGACGCAGGGGCGGTGCCGCGATGAGCGTGCCGGCAATCAACGTTTCGGGGCTCGTCAAGACCTACGGAACCCACCGCGCTGTCGATGATGTGTCGTTCACCGTCCGGCACGGTTCGGTCACCGGCTTCCTCGGTCCGAACGGTGCAGGGAAGTCCACCACGCTGCGTATGCTGGTCGGTCTTACCCGACCGACGTCAGGCACCACGCAGGTCCTCGGCGGACCGTATGTCGACCTGCCCAACCCAGGACGTCGCGTCGGTGTGCTGCTCGACGCTTCGGCGCAACATGCCGGCCGAACCGGCCGTGAGGTGCTGCGGCTGAGCGCGATGGTGATGGGCCTGCCGCTCGACTGCGTGGCCGACATGGTCGACCGCGTCGGACTGACTGCGGCTGAGGCGGATCGGCGCACCGGCACGTACTCCTCGGCATGCGCCAGCGTCTCGGGATCGGAGTCGCGTTGCTCGGCGACCCCGAAGTGCTGGTGCTCGACGAGCCGGCCAACGGGCTCGACCCGGCCGGCATTCATTGGATGCGTGGCCTGCTGCGCAACTTCGCCGACGAGGGTGGAGCGGTATTGCTGTCCTCCCATCTGCTGCGCGAGATCGAAGCAGTTGCAGACACTTTGGTGATCATCGGCCGCGGTCGGGTCGTCACCACGGGCAGCAAGACGCAGCTGCTCGCCGCCGCCGGCGGCGACCTGGAAGAACTCTTCCTGAGACTGACCGCAGACGATGCACGAGAGGACGTCTCATCATGAGCGCCGTATCCACGATCACCCCGGCTGCTGCCGATCGCGACGCCGGCATACCGTTCGGCCGACTGGTGCGCACCGAGCTGCGCAAGCTGTACGACACGAGAGCGAGTCGCTGGCTGCTGATCGCCATCGCTGCCATCACCCCGATCGTCATCGTCGTCCTGGTCTTCGCCCTCTCGCCGAAGGACCTCACCTTCAACAAACTGGTCGACTTCTCCTCGACACCGGAGAAGATGCTGCTGCCGGCGCTGGGGATCCTGGCCATGACGAGCGAGTGGAGTCAGCGCACGGGTCTGGTCACCTTCACCCTCGTGCCGCATCGCCGCCGGGTTCTGGTGGCGAAGTTCGTCGCGACTCTCTGCCTCGGGATCGCAGCAACCGCAATCATGTTCGCGGCTTGTGCCGTGGGCAACGTGCTCGGTGCCACGATCCGTGGCGGCGACGGGAGCTGGTCCTTCGGGGTCTCCGGATTCGGTGGCATCACCTTGGTGATGCTCATCGGGCTGGTCGAGGGCATGGCGTTCGGTATGGCGCTGCTGGTGACCCCGGCCGCGATCGTCGTCTACTACGTCCTGCCCAACGTGTGGAGTGCAGTGTTCGCCACCGTGAGCGGGCTGAAGTCGGCTGAGGCATGGGTCGATCTCAGTGAGGCGACCGGAAACTTCTACAACGACAAGATGACCGGCACCGGCTGGTTGCAACTGCTGGTCGCCCTCTCGATCTGGGTGCTGGTGCCGCTGTTGATCGGCGTATGGCGGGTCGGCCGGACCGAGGTGAAGACCACCTGACGGAGTGCCGGGTCTACCGTCGAAAGTGTCGGCGCCCCCGCGCCGGCCGATCGAAAGAGCCGCGCACGAAGGAGCACACGTCATGAGGATCGGAGTCCCCACCGAGGTCAAGGCAGACGAACACCGGGTCGGGATAACTCCGGTCGGCGTCCACGAACTGGTTCGCAACGGCCACGTTGTGCTGGTGCAGCGCGGCGCCGGTGAGGGCAGCTCGATCTCCGACGAGGACTACATCGCCGAGGGCGCGACGATCGTTGATGCGGCAGACGACGTGTGGGGTGAAGCGGAGCTGGTGATGAAGGTCAAGGAGCCGATCGCCGAGGAATATCACCGCCTGCGTGCGGATCTCACGCTCTTCACCTACCTGCACCTGGCCGCGGACGAGCGGCTCACGCGTGAGTTGCTTCGGACCAAGGTCACCGGAATCGCTTACGAGACAGTGCAATTGCCGTCTGGGTTGCTGCCGCTGCTCTACCCGATGAGCGAGGTCGCCGGCTGCCTCGCACCGCAGGTGGGGGCGCACTCGCTGCTGAAGGCACAAGGTGGCTCCGGAGTGCTGATGGGCGGCGTCGGTGGTGTCGCCAGCGCGAAGGTCGTCGTGCTGGGTGCCGGTGTGACCGGACAGAACGCCGCCAACATCGCGCTCGGCATGGGAGCGGACGTCACGGTGCTGGACACCGACCTGGAGAAGCTGCGGATGACGTTCTGGCGCTACGACAACCGGGTCCGGCAGATCGCCAGCTCGACCGTGGCGGTGCGCGAGCAGGTGCTCAAAGCCGACCTGGTCATCGGGTCGGTGCTGATCCCCGGCGCTCGGGCGCCGAAGCTGGTCACCAACGAGATGGTGGCGAACATGAAACCGGGCTCGGTCCTGGTCGACATCGCCGTCGACCAAGGTGGCTGCTTCGAGGACACGCACCCCACCACGCACTCCGACCCGACGTTCCAGGTGCACGGCAGCATCTTCTACTGCGTCGCGAACATGCCTGGGGCAGTGCCGAATACGTCCACCTGGGCGCTGACCAACGCAACGCTGCCGTATGCCGTCCGGCTGGCCAATCAGGGCTGGCGCGATGCGCTGCGCAACGACCACGCGCTGGGACTAGGCCTCAACACGTATGCCGGCAACATCACGTGCGAGCCGGTGGCGCAAGCACACGGCCTGGAATACACCGACCCGGCCAAGCTGGTCGAGTAGCCGATCTGCGGGTCGAGTACCCCACACGCAAGCGGGTCGAGTAGCCGATCCGAGGGACGAGGATCGGCGTATCGAGACCGGGCGAACGCGCACACCCCAGATTGACCGGCATACCAACGCATCGAGCGGCATACGGAATCGAGCCGAATCCGCATGCCGCTCAATGCGGGGGTATGCCGGTCAATCAGCCGGCGAACGCGAGGGCGATGAGGGCGAGCGCCGGGATGGTGCCCTGCGTGGCGGCGGCGCGTGCCTTCGACCGGTCGCTCGCGACGAGCACGAGCGACGCGGCCACCATCGAGCCGGCACCGGCGATGGCAAGCGCCACCGACGCGGCGTGCGGACCGGTGCCGCGCAGGACGACGGCGACCAGGACGACTATCGCCAGGAAAAGGTTGTAGAACCCCTGGTTGAAGGCCAACGGCTTTGTCTGCTCGGCCTGTTCGGCGCTCACCCCGAAGGTGGCACGGGTGCGCGGAGCGGTCCACGCGAAGGACTCGAGCCAGAAGATGTAGACGTGCAGCAGGGCAGCGAGCACCAGCAGCACGGACGCGACGATCACCATGGCGAGAGCTTAGGGGTCGGTGGGCAACGAAAGCGGTGCTTGAAGCGTCTCTGTGGTTGTGCAAGATTCGAAGTCGTGCGGGCGGGGTGCCGTGCATCGTTCAAAGGGGAAAGCCATGCGTAGGGGACTCACTGCTGTCGTTGCCGCAACTGCGATCGTCGCGCTGACCGGGTGTCAGAGCGGCACGGCCGCGACGGGCTCGTCGTCCGATGCGCCGTCGTCCCGGACATCGGGCACTGCGTCCGGCTCGGGGTCCGCGTCGAGCCCGCCGTCCGACACGACCCCGGAAGGCACGACGGCGTCATACCCGCTGGCGCGCTCGGACCCGAAGCCGGACAGTTATTACCCGCAGCACGGCGTGCCCTACCTCGACACGCTCCACTACCAACTCGACCTCGACTGGCAGCCGACGAGCAAGAGGCTGTCCGGGACGGCGACGATCGACTTCCGGGTCACCACCGACCGCCAGAGCGTGCGCTTCGAGCTCGGCTCGCCGATGCGGGTCAGCAAGGTGGTGCTCGACGGCAAGACGGTGCCCGCGAGCCGCTCGGGCAACAGCGTGATTGTCAACAGTGGTGCCATCAAAGCGAATTCGAAGCACGAGGTTGCCATCACGTATGCCGGGAGGCCCGCCCTCATCCAGGAGCCGGCTGAACGATCCGATGTGCAGAAGGACGGTTTCCACATCGGCAAGAACGGTCAGGTGTGGGCATTCCAGGAACCCTTCGGAGCGTTCACCTGGTATCCCACGAGTGACCAGCCCGCCGACAAGGCCTACTACGACGCGAGACTCACCGCGCACGACGGGCAGCAAGGCGTCTTCAACGGTCAGGTCACGTCCACCACCGTCACCGGCAAGGACACGACGACGGCGTTCCACCTGGACAAGCCGGCAGCGTCATACCTGACGACGATCGCGTTCGGGAAGTACAAGCACGAGGTCGTGCAGGGTCCGCACAACCTCCCGATCAACTACTGGTACGCCAACCCGAACGCTCCGACCCTGAAGCTCGCACGCAAGACGCCGCAGTACCTGGCCTGGATCGAGAAGTTGCTCGGCCCGTATCCGTTCGCCAGCGCCGGTTACCTTCTGGTGCCTGGTAATTCGGGGATGGAGACGCAGACGCTCCCGACCTTCAGCGAGGCGCTCTCGAAGCCGACGTTGGCCGAGTCGGAGGGGGACATCGTGCACGAGCTGGTCCACCAATGGTTCGGCGACGAGATCACCCCGAGCGACTGGAAGGACATGTGGCTCAACGAGAGCCTCACCATGTATGTCGAATTTCGCTACATGGAGGCCGCCAAGATGCCGATGGACTGGGGCACGTATGCCGAGATGCAGGCGGTCCTCGACCAGCGGATGCGCGACACCCAGGGCCCTCCGGGCGCCTACCGGAAGGGTGACTTCGGCGACCTCAACGTCTATCTCTCCGGTGCCTTGCTCCTGCACAACCTGGAAACCGCTTATGGCAGAACGAAATTCGACGTTGCACTGAGGGGCTGGCCGGCGACTGCGAAGTACGGCAACAGCGACCGGACGAAGTTTGCGGCATACATGAGCAAATCACTCGGCCCGAAGGCCGGCCCCTACATCACCAACTGGCTGACAGCGCAGAAGACCCCGGCTCCACTGTCGAAGCAGCCCTGACGCCGCCGCCCCGCCCGGTCACTCGGCACGGCGGCTCAGGCCCGACGGCGGGCGAGAAGGGTCGAGTCGTCGATGTCGATGGTCCGCCCGTCGCGGACGACCGAGCGGGGCCGCTGCTCCGCCACAACCACTTCGAAATCGTCCGGGAGGCCGGGCACCAGGTCCTTCGCCAGGAACATCGCGCGGCGCTTGCTCTCGGACAACTCCGCGAAGTGCGCTGCCGGGGAGTGCCCGACGACGAGCAGGTGGCCGCCGGGGTTCACCGCACCGGCCAGGCGACCGACGGCTTCGACCATGCGGCCGTCCGGCAGGTGCAGGAAGTGGCTGGTGACCAGGTCGTAGGAGCGACCGGCGGCCTCGAACTCTCGGGCATCGACCTGCCACCAGTCGGTGCGATCGGTGACCCCGGCCTGCTCGGCATGCTGTGCGGCGCGTACTAGCCCCTTGGCGGAGAAGTCGGCGCCGGTGACCTGCCACCCCTGTTGGGCGAGCCAGATGACGTCGCCGCCCTCGCCGCAGCCGACGTCCAGCGCGCTGCCCGGCTGCAGCTTGCTGGCCTCGGCCACCAGTTGCGGGTTGGGCTTGCCGCTCCACACGGACTCCGCGCCGTCATACCGGTCCTCCCAGGCGGAGGCTTCGAAGTAATCCGGGTCGTCGGCCTTGCCGGCAGTGGAGTGGTCGTGGGCGTGAGCCGCGTCGTCGGCGTGTGTATGCATAGGAACAGCGTCGCAAGATTGCGCCCTATTGGCAATCTGTGTTGCCAAAATGGCAAGTCTGATGTCCTGTCAGTTGATGGCCGTGGCCTGCTCCTTCGGCTGCTCCGGCATCGTGCGCGGCTTGTGCGGGTTGCGGAAGAAGAGCGCTGCAGCGATTGCGAGGACCGCGACGGCGGCCGGCAGGTAGATCGCCTCGCCCATCGCGCGCGCGAAACCCTCTGCCACCGCAGGCGGTAGATGCACTTGCGTGGTGCCGCCGCGCGTCGCGGAGAAGTCACCGGCCGAGCTGCCGAGGTGGTGCGCCAGTCTCGCCTGCATCACCGCGGCGATGGCGGCGCTGCCGATCACCGCACCCATCTGCCGGGTCATGTTGTAGACGCCGGACCCCGCGCCCGCGCGCTGCGGTGGCAGCGTGCGGGTGGCGGTCACCGAGATCGGCGACCACATGAAGCCATTGGCCAGGCCGAGCACGATCAGCGGCAGGATCAGTTGCCAGGTGGGGGTGTCCGGACCGATCGCGGTGCCCAGCCAGAAGAGCCCGACGGCCAGGCAGGTCAGCCCGAAGCCGGCGATGAGCCGTGGGTGGTAGCGGTCGACCAGGTGCCCCACCACCGGCGAAAGTATGGCGGCAAGGATCGCCATCGGCACGAACAGCAGCCCGGACTCGATCGGCGACAGTCCGCGCACCACCTGCGCATAGATCATCATCGGCAGCGCGAACGAGGTGATGACGAAACCGACCACACAGATCGCGACATTGGCCAGGCTGAAATTGCGGTCCTTGAAAAGCACGAGCGGCACCAGCGGGTCGGCCTTGATCCGCGACTGCCACCAGACGAAGACCACCATCAGCGCCACGCCGACCACGATGAGTGCCGGCACGGAGACGACTCCCCACATGGTGCCCCAGTGATAGGACTCGCCCTCCTGGATCCCGAAGACGAGGCAGAAGAGACCGGCACCGCTCAGTGCGACGCCGACCCAGTCGAAGCTGTGCGTGTGCACCGGCAGCGTCGGCACCAGCCACCACGCCAGTGCGAAGCCGATGACACCGACCGGGACGTTGACGTAGAAGATCCACTCCCAGCCCCAGTTCTCGGTGATGACGCCGCCGAGCACCGGACCGACGAGCGTCGCGACGCCCGCGACCGCCCCCCACAAGCTCATCGCCTGACCGCGCCGCTCGCCGGGGAAGGTCCGCGTGATCACCGACATCGTCTGCGGCGTCATCAGGGCCGCGCCGAAACCCTGCACGACACGCGCCGCGATCAGCATGCCGATGCTGCCCGTCAGCCCGCACCACAGTGAGGACAACGTGAAGACGGCAAGGCCGATCAGGTAGAGCCGGCGTGGTCCGAACCGGTCGCCCAGGCGGCCGGTGACCAGCAGGGGCACGGCATACGCGAGCAAGTAGGCGCTGGTCACCCAGACCGCGCTGTTGATGTCGGTGTGCAGGCCGTGCTGTATGGCGGGCGTGGCGACCGAGACGATCGTCGAGTCGACCAGGATCATGAAGAACCCGACGCACAGCGCGATCAACGCACGCCATGGATTGACCTGCTGCAACTCCACTGAGGGTGTGTCCTTCGAGGCTGGGATCCGGTCCGGTTGGCGGATCGGAGAAGGACACCAGCTTAGGTCGCCCCACTGACAGCGAAGCGCCCTTCCGGCGTGACCGGAAGGGCGCTTCACACTCGCGTCGCTCAGACGCCGGGCGGCGGTGTCTGGCCAGGAGCCGGCGGAGTCGGTGCCTCGCCATCGCCCGCGTCGGGGCGCTGCTCGGCCAGCTTGTCGGCGCCCTTGAGCGCCGCGTCCTGGGCCTTCTCGAGCTTGTCGTGGTATTTGCCCTGCGTCTTCTCGTCGATCTTCGAGGTCAGCTTGCCGAGCACGCCGGCGAACTTGTCGCGGTTGTCGTGTGCCAACTTGCCGGCCTTCTCCTTGGCCTGCTGGGCGGCGTCCCCGGCGTTCTTCTTGAAATCGTCAGTGTTCGGCACGGTCGGTCTCCTTGCTGTCTGGACTCCTTCAACTATTGATCCCCAACGCCGATGTCGCAAGGTCGGTTCCTTCGTGCGGTGCGACACCCGGGCGTCGGTCCGGCGACATACAGTCGTGCCCGTGACGTTGATCCTGCACCGTGCCGAGCGCACCGACGCGCTGGCCGAGGGCTCGCGCGGCTGCTGATCGACCCTCTGCAGGACCCGTTCGCGCAGGAGCTGGTCATCGTGCCGACGCGCGGTGTCGAGCGGTGGCTGGCCCAGTCGCTGTCCAATCGGCTCGGTGTCGGCCCGCGTGGTGGTGACGGCATCTGCGCAGGGGTGCGGTTCGTCGCGCCATACTCGCTGGTGGCGCTGCTGACCGGGCGGGAGCGGGACGACCCGTGGCATCCCGACCGACTCGTCTGGCCACTGCTGGAGCAGATCGACGCACATCTCGACGAGCCGTGGTGTCGCACCCTCGCCGGCCATCTCGGACACGGCGCCGCCGACGACCCCGACGGGCACAAGACCGGTCGCCGGTATGCCGTCGCGCGCCGCGTGGCGGGGCTCTTCACCTCGTATGCCGCCCAGCGGCCGAGCCTGCTCACGGCGTGGGGTGCGGGGCAACTGACCGACGGCATTCGCGGGTCGATGCTCGACCCGGACCTCGTGTGGCAGGCGAAACTGTGGCAGCTGCTGGTCGGCGCAATCCCTGAGCCGACACCGGACCAACGCCATGCGCGCACGGTGGAGACGCTTCGTGCGGGGCAGGACCCGGCGCCGAATGCCGCACTGCCGCCACGCATTTCGTTCTTCGGGCACACCCGGATGCCAGTCACCGAGTTGGAGTTGCTGGAGGCGCTCGCCATACATCGGGACGTGCACCTGTGGCTGCCGCAGCCGTCGGACGCACTGTGGGAGGCTGCCTCCGGCATACCTTCAGGAGCGGTGGCACGAGTCGACGACGACAGCGCAGAGCTGGTACGACACCCGTTGCTCGCCTCACTCGGACGCGATGCGCGGGAGTTGCAACGCGGCCTGCCCGTGGCGGAGGACCACACCGAGGCGGAGGAGGGGCCGCTCGCACCGACGACGGTGCTCGGGCTGTTGCAACGTGACATCCATCGCAACTCCTTGCCGGACAAGGAGATTCGGCGCCAGCGGCTGGCCGCGCCCGAGGACCGCTCGCTGCAGGTTCACGCGTGCCACGGAACCGCACGCCAGGTCGAAGTGCTCCGCGAAGTGCTGACCGGCCTGCTGCAGGACGACCCGACGCTGGAGCCGCGCGACATCCTGGTGATGTGCCCTGACATCGAGAGCTACACGCCACTGATCCAGGCAGCCTTCGGACTGCGGGAGCAGTCGGGTCCGACGTCCTCGGTCGGCCATCCCGCTCACACATTGCGGGTCAAGCTCGCCGACCGCTCGCTCGCCCGGGTCAACCCACTCTTCGAAATAGCTTCTGATTTGGTCGATTTCGCGGTCGGTCGCCTTCGGGTGAGCGATCTGCGGGCACTCATCGCCAGGGAGCCGGTGCGCCGGAGATTCGGTCTCGACGAGGAGGACCTGGAGCGCATCTCCGAATGGATCGACGAGGCGCAGATCCGATGGGGTCTGGACGGCGATCACCGGCGGCGGTTCGAGCTGGCAGATATCGACCAGAACACCTGGCGGTTCGGCCTGCGACGGCTGCTGCTCGGCGTGACCATGGGCTCCGCCGGAGGCGCGGCCCTCGGTGAGGTGCTGCCGGTCGACGACGTCGAGAGCGGCGACATCGACCTGATCGGCCGGTTCGCCGAGCTGATCGACCGCATCGGCGGCTCCCTCGACGCGCTGCTCGCTGCCCGCACTGCCGACGAGTGGATGGTGGCCCTGGCCGCCGGCGTTTCCGGTCTCGGTGCGGTCTCGCACGAAACCACCTGGCAACAGGCGCAATTCGACCGGGAGCTGCAGCTCGTCCGCAGTATGGCGGCCGGTGGCACTGCGCTGCGGGTCAGCGATGTCCGGGAGCTGTTGCGGTCGCGACTCGAAGGTCGCGCGACACGGGCCAACTTCCGCACCGGCACCATCACGGTGTGCACCATGTTGCCGATGCGCTCGGTGCCGCACCGCGTCATCTGCCTGCTAGGTCTCGACGACGGAGTCTTCCCACGTAGCAACGGGATTGACGGTGACGACGTGCTCGCCCGCACTCCGTTGACCGGTGAGCGCGATCCGCGCAGTGAGGACCGCCAGTTGTTGTTGGATGCCGTGCTGGCCGCGACAGATCACCTGGTGGTGACCTACACCGGCGCCGGCGAGCACACCGGTGCCGAGCACCCGCCGGCCGCGCCGCTGGGCGAGCTGATCGACGCCGCTCGCAGGTGCGTCACCTGGCCGGAAGGCCGTGACGTCGTGGTGCGGCATCCGCTGCAGCCCTTCGACGCGCGCAATCTCGTGGCGGGTGCGTTGGGCGCTGCCGGGCCGTTCAGCTTCGACCGCACCGCCCTCGTCGGCGCTCGCGCGGCGCAGCACCAGCGCCCGGCGGACCCGCGGCTGCTGACCGGGCCCCTGCCGCCGCAACCTGCCGACGACGTGAACTTCGCTGACCTTGCACGCTTCTTTGCAGACCCTGCAGCGCATTTCGTGCGGCGCCGCCTCGATGTGGCGCTGCCCTACGAAGAGCAGGAGACCGGCGATGCGATGCCGATCACGCTCGACGGACTGCAGTCCTGGCAGATCGGCGATCGGGCGCTGCAGGAGTCACTGGTCGGCACCGCGCCGGACGACATCACCCGGATGGAGCGACTCCGCGGCGCCATACCTCCTGGGGCACTGGGTGACGAAGTCCTGCGCAAGACGATCACCGGAGTGACTGCGCTTCGCGGACCTGTGGTGCCCTTGCTGGTTCGGGAGACCTCCAGCATCGACCTCGACGCGCGGCTGCCCGACGGGCGACGGGTCACCGGCACCGTCGGCGACCTGCGCGGCGACGTGCATCTCGCGATCACCTATTCCACATTGCGCGCCAAGCAGCGGCTGCAGTCATGGTTGACGCTGCTCGCTCTCGCATCGGCCGCTCCCGACCGGCCCTGGCAGGCGGCGGTCGCCGGATGGTTGCGTGGCGGTGCCAATCGGCAAGCGGGCTACTACCTGGCCGGCGGCCTCGACCAAGAGACCGCGACCCGCCATTTGGCCGAGCTGGTCGACGTCTACGACCGAGGCATGTGCGGCCCGATCCCGTTGGCGCTCAACACTTCCCTGGCGTATGCCGAGAAGCTGACACAGCGTCCCGGCAACGAACGCTTCGCCGCCGAAGCCGCCCAAAACAAGTGGGACAGCAGCGGATTCGGTGAGCGGCGCTTCCCCGGCGACGGCGATCAGCCCGCGCAGCAACTCCTGTATGGCGGCACGCTTCCCTTCGCCGACCTGCTGGCCGAGCGGCCCGAGGACGACGAGACGTGGAACGCCGCCACCAGTCGGCTGGGTCAATACGCGTTGCGCGTGTGGAGCCCGCTCCTCCAGCAGCAAGGCGCCCACACCTCATGATCACCCCATTGCTCGACGAGCCCTTCGACATACACGGACCGTTGCCGACCGGCACGACAGTGCTCGAGGCGAGCGCGGGCACCGGCAAGACGTGGACGATCGCCGCCCTGGTGACGCGCTACGTCGCGGAGGGCGTGCACACGCTCGACGAGCTGCTGGTGGTCACCTTCGGCAGGGCAGCGTCCCGGGAGCTGCGCGAGCGCGTCCGCGAACAACTGGTCGCGTGCGTCGAGGCACTGGACGACCCTGACGCCATACCGACCGACCCGCTGCTCGCAACGCTCATCGCCGTCGATCCGGTCGAGCGTGTCGCCCGCGCGCGCCGGGTGCGTGATGCCCTCGCCGCGTTCGACGAAGCGACGATCGCGACCATTCACCAGTTCTGCCACCAGGTGCTGCGGGGGCTGGGCATCGCCGGTGACACCGACGCCGGAGCGACGCTGGTCGAGGATGTCGACGACCTGCTGATGGAGGTCGTCGACGACCTCTACCTACGCGGCTTCGCCCGGCAACAAGGTCCCGCGGAGTTCAGCCTCGCCGACGCCCGCCGGATCGCCCGCACGGTTGCCGGCGACCCGAGCGCGCACCTGGTGCCGACGAACCCGAAGCCCGGGTCGGCCGCGGCACGCAAGGTCGGCTTCGCGCATGCGGTCCGTGCTGAGCTGGCCCGCCGCAAGCGTCGACTCGGTCTGCTGACCTACGACGACCTGCTCTCCCAGGTCGCCGATGCCTTGCGCGACGAAGACGGCCCGGCGCGGCAACGCCTCCGGCGACAGTGGAAAGTCGTGCTGATCGACGAGTTCCAGGACACCGATCCCGTGCAGTGGGAGGTCTTCGATCGGGCTTTCCGTGGACACGCCGCGATGGTGCTGATCGGCGACCCGAAGCAGGCGATCTACGCCTTCCGCGGCGGCGACGTCACGACCTATCTGCAAGCCGCGCGCACCGCAGGCGTGCGTCGGACGCTCGGCACCAACTGGCGCTCCGACGCCCCACTCGTCGAGTCGCTCGGTCACTTCCTGAGCGGCGCGGCGCTCGGTGACCCCGACATCCTGGTGCACCCGGTCGTCGCGAGCCACACCGAGAGCCGTCTCGTCGGGGCTCCCGACCCGGCGCCCTTCCGGATCCGGCTGCTGGGCACCGATCAGGTCAGCCGATCGCAGCTGACCAGGGACGACGCGATCCGCACAGCGGCATACCGCGAGCGCGCCGCACAGGACGCCGCCCACGACATAGCTCGGTTGCTCAACTCCGCTGCCACATATGACGATTCGGGACATGTGCGACCGATCGAACCCAGTGACATCGCGGTGTTGGCCTCCCGCAACGACCACCTGGCGCTGATGCAGCAGCAGTTGCGCGACGTCGGGGTCCCCGCGGTGCTGACCGGTGCCGGCAGCGTCTTCCGCACTCGCGCCGCACAGTCCTGGCGAACCCTGCTGGAAGCGTTGGACCAGCCGCATCGCTCGCCTCGGGTGCGTGCTGCAGCGTTGACGCCCTTCGTCGGCAAGACCGCCGCACAACTCGATGCTGACCCAGAGGGCGTCACTGAGGAAGTCACCGAGAAGCTGCGGCGGCTCGCTCTGGTTTATGAACACCGAGGCATCGCAGCCGTTTTCGAGATCTGCAACATCGACGGGCTGCCGGCGCGTGTGCTTGCCGAGATCGGCGGCGAGCGTGAGTTGACCGACCTTCGGCACATCGCGGAGGCGTTGCATGCGGTGTCGATGGACCGGGCCAGCGGGTTGCCCGCTCTGTTGGCCTGGTTGCGGGAGCAGGCCGAGCAGGACCGGCCCGCGTCCGGTGATGCTCGCGCACGTCGTCTCGACAGTGACGCGCAAGCCGTGCAGCTGCTGACGATCCACGGCAGCAAGGGGCTCGAATTCCCCGTTGTCTACTTGCCGTTCGTCGCCGACCGGTGGGTCAGCGAGGACGACAACCCGCTCTTCCACGCACCGGGCGAGCCGCCGCAGCGGTCGATCTACGTCGGTCGTCCGGACAAGGAGACCGGCGCACTGGCCCGTCGGGAGGACGCCGGGGAGTCGCTCCGCCTGCTGTATGTCGCACTCACTCGCGCGAAGTCGCAGGTGGTGGCGTGGTGGGGGCCGTCATACAACACACCGGACTCGGCGATCCACCGCATGCTGATCGACCGCGACCCGGCAGCACCGACCGCCGCAGGCGTGGTCGCCGACTCACGCGGCCAGCGCACCTCCGAGCAAGCGGCGGCGCTCCTGCAACGCTGGACCGACGTGGGTGGTCCGCAGTGGGAGAAGGTCACCAAGGCCGGCGCAGATCCAGTCCGATCCGCAGTGGCAGCAACCAATCTCGCGATCCGCAGGTTCACGCGGGTGATTGACGAGGACTGGCGCCGCACCTCGTATTCCGCGCTGAGCCGAGTGCTCGAGACGATGCCCACCGACGGCGTCAGCAGTGAGCCCGACGCCGACGTCAAGACGGACGAGACCATCCTGGAAATCGGGTTGAGCAGCGGTGAGGAACGAGCCGCGCAAGCGGATCAAGTAGTCAACCAAGCTGGTCGAGTGCCGGAGGAACGAGCCGCGCAAGCGGATCGAGTAGTGGGTGAGGAACGAGCCCACGTATCGAGATCAGACCGCGGTCCGCTCGATGGGCCATCTCCCATGGCCGAGCTGCCGGTCGGTGCGACGTTCGGCTCCCTGGTCCACGCCGTCCTCGAGACCGCCGACGCGACGGCATCCGACCTGACGGCAGAGCTGACCGATCGGGTCCGCGAGCAACTGGTGCTGTGGCCGGTCAACGTCGACATCGCCACCCTGGTCGAAGCGCTCGTCGCGGTCTACGACACCCTCTCGGGCCATTGGCCGACTCGGTCACCTTGCGCGCGGTGGGTCGAGACAAGTTGGCAGAGCTGGACTTTGAGCTGCCGCTGGGCGCGCGGGACGGCACCGAGCGCGTGCGTCTGGGCCAGTTGGCCGCCATACTCCGTCGGCATCTGCCGGCCGGTGATCCGCTGCTCCCGTATGCTGATCTGCTCGACCACGAGGAGCTGGGTGGGCAGGTGCTGCGTGGTTACCTCACCGGGTCGATCGATGTGGTGTTGCGCGTCGGTGAGCGCTACCTGGTTGCTGACTACAAGACCAACTGGCTCGGTCCGGCCGACGAACCCTTGCTGCTCTCTGCCTACGGACCCGAGCCGCTCGCGGCCGCAATGGGGCACTCCGACTATCCACTGCAGGCACTGCTGTATGCCGCGACGTTGCACCGCTACCTGCGCTGGCGGCTGCCCGACTATGACCCGGAGCGACACCTCGGTGGCGTGCTCTACCTCTACCTGCGAGGTATGGCGGGCCCGGAATCCCCTGTGGTGGACGGCAATCCGACCGGTGTCTTCTCCTGGAGTCCACCGACAGCGCTGGTCATTGAGCTGTCCGACCTGCTCGACGGAGAAGGCGGTGCGTGATGACGATCGATGACGACGTGCGCGTGGTCCGGCACGCCGAGGGTGTGCTTGCCATCGCCAACCAAGCCGGCATTCTCGAGCCTGCGGACGTGCACGTCGCGCGGGAGCTGAGCAGCATTGCAGGAGAGTCTGATTCGTCGGTCACGCTCGCTCTCGCGCTCGCCGTTCGGGCGGTCCGCCGTGGCTCGATCTGCCTCGACCTGCACGAAGCCCTCGACCCCAGGTGGCCGACGAGCGACGAAGGAGCGTCTCGAGGTCCCGACTCCGACGAGACTGACGACGAGACACAACAGGACTTGCTCGACCTCTGGCCAACTGACGCCGACGCCTGGCTGCGCGCGGTGCAGGCGAGCACGCTGCTCCGATCCGGAGTGCTACGAGTCGAATTCGGTCTCATCTACCTCGACCGCTACCACCGAGAAGAGGTCCGCGTCGCAGACATCCTGCGGAGTCGCGCAGCGCAGGACCCACCGGTCGTCGACTCCGCGATCCTCCAAACCGGACTCGCTCGGCTCTTCGTCGGCGAGGCGTATGCCGAGCAACGAGCCGCCGCCGACAGCGCTGTGCGGCAATGGACGACAGTCCTGACCGGTGGCCCCGGCACCGGCAAGACCAGTACTATCGCCCGACTGCTGGTGCTGCTCGGCGAGCAATGGGAAGCGTCGGGACACACCCGCCCGATGCGCATCGCGCTCGCCGCCCCCACCGGTAAGGCCGCCGCCCGGCTCAAGGAGTCGATCACCCAGGCGGCTGCGCAGCTCAGTCCCGCAGATGCGGCGCGGCTCCAGGACCTCGATGCGATGACCCTGCATCGGCTGCTGGGCTGGAATTCCCGCAGCAGCAACAAGATTCGCTTCAACGAGACCAATCGTATGCCGCATGATCTGATCGTCGTCGACGAGACGTCGATGGTCGCGCTGACGATGATGGCCCGACTGCTGCGTGCGACACGGGCCACCAGCCGGCTGGTCCTGGTCGGTGACGCCGACCAGCTCGCTTCAGTCGATGCAGGTGCCGTGATGGCGGACCTTGTTGACGGCTATCAGCAGCTGGCGCCGAGCACCGTCTGTCGACTGGCCACCTCGCACCGCTTCGACTCCGAGATCGGCGCGCTGGCCTCCGCCATACGCGAGGGTCGGGCCGATGACGTGACCGACTTGCTGCGTCTCGGTGGCGCGGCGGTCAGCTGGCTCGAGGATGACGACCCGAGACCGGAGCTGCGTGGGCAACTGCTGGAGCACGCGCTGCGCCTTCGTGACCGGGCCACTGCCGGGGACGCCGAGGGCGCGCTCACCGTGCTCGGCGAGCACCGGCTGGTCTGCGCACAACGTACCGGCCCGCGCGGGGTGCGCTATTGGAACAGGCTGGTCGACGAATGGCTTTCCGAGGCGACCGGCGACCCGCTCTGGGAGCCGATGTATGTCGGTCGGCCCATCCTGGTCACCCGCAACGACTACGCGTTGGGCGTGCACAACGGCGACAGTGGCGTCGTCATGGGCGGCGGCAGTCGTGCCGTCGCACAGATCGGCACGGCCGCCGGACCGGTGCCGATCGCCGCCAGCCGCTTGTCGGACATCGAGACCATGCACGCGATGACCATCCACAAGAGCCAGGGCAGCGAGGCAGTCGAGGTTACCGTCCTGTTGCCTCAGGAGGAATCCCCTTTGCTGACAAGGGAACTCCTCTACACCGCGGTCACCCGGGCCCAGCGGCACGTCACGATCGTCGGCAGTGAGGAAACCGTCCGCGCCGCCGTCAACGCGCAGATCCGCCGAGCGACCGGCTTGCGTCAGCGCCTCGAGAAATAGCACCTCGCCGCCCGTCGGCGCCATGCCAAGCGCGTCGTATGGCGCGCGTTTGGCCCTGCGCAAATTCCCGGTCGCGCCCAGACCATGCCGATCGCGCTGACCCATGCCGTGCACGCGCTTGGCATGGCACAACCTTTCCGCCCCGCCAGCGCCATGCCCATCGCGTTCTATGACGCGCGCTTGGCCCTGGGCAAAGTTTCGGCCGAGCTCCGACCATGCCAAACGCGTCGTCGTATGCCGGACGCGCTTGGCATGTCACCGACCCCAGCGCCACTCAGTCCCGGAGCAGCCCCAGCTCCCGAGCACGCGCCACGGCACCGGTCCGCGAGTCGGCGCCCAGCTTCTCGAAGACGTGCACCAAGTGCGTCTTCACCGTTGCCTCACTGACGAAGAGCGTCTTGGCGACCTCGCGGTTGGAGCGCCCCTGCGCGACCTGCCGCAAGACCTCCAGTTCACGAGCACTCAACGTTGGCGCGGGGTTTCGCAGCCGTGCCAGCAATCGATCAGCGACGACCGGGGCAAGCACGGTCTCGCCGCGGGCCGCTCGATGGACCGCGTCGACCAGGTCGTCCGGCGGTGCGTCCTTCAGGAGGTAGCCCGACGCCCCCGCCTCCACCGCGCGCAGGATGTCCTGGTCGGTGTCGTATGTCGTCAGGATCAGCACCCGCGGAGCGTCCGGCTTCGCCAGCACCAGCTCGGTGGCGGCGACGCCGTCGATCCCGGCGCCCATCTGCAGGTCCATCAGCACGACATCGACGTCACACTCCTCCGCCAGTCGCACAGCGTCCTGGCCATTGGCAGCCTCCGCGACGACCTCGATCCCTGCGGTGGTCAACAACATTCGCAGCCCGGTGCGCACCACGGGGTGGTCGTCGACGAGCAACACTCTGGTCATCGCGGACCTCCGGTCGGGACCTGCACGTGCACACTGGTCCCCTCGCCGGGCGACGACTCGACCGAGGCGTGACCGCCGGCATCCCGCGCCCGCTCTCGTATGGCGCGCAGCCCGAAGCCGCCGGCCGGACTCGGGACGACCTCGGCAGTGGTGTCGAAACCGACGCCGTCGTCGGTGATGTCGAGCGAGATTTCGTCACCGAACCCGAGGGTGATGACTGCGTGTGCCGCCTGAGCGTGCTGGCGGACATTGGACAACGCACCCTGCGCGACTCGCAGTAGCGCCGCCTCGATCGCGGTGGGCAGCGGCCGCTCGGCGCCGTCGACCACCAGCCGCACGGCAAGCGCTCCCTCCTGCCGGTCAGCGAGTCGTTGCAGCGCTGCGGACAGCGGTGACCGCTCGAGATCCGTGGGGGTGAGCGCGTGCACAACGGTCCGCACATCGCCCAGGCCGGTCGCCGCCGACTCCTCGATCTGGCGCAGCACCTGGACCAGTCGCTCAGGGTCGGGGTCGCCGGCCAGCCCGGCACGGGACAGCAGCAGGATGCTGGAGAAACCCTGCGCGACGGTGTCGTGCACGTCACGAGCGATGCGGGCTCGCTCGGCCAGCACACCGGACTCCCGTTGTGCACCGTCCAACGCATCGTGGGTGGCCACCAGATCCTCTTGTGTCGCAACGAGTTCGGCATTCAAGGCACGTCGTCGTTCGTTCTCCCGCCGCAGCCCGGAGTAGATCCAGGAGATCCCGACCGCGACCAGTGCGCCGAGCACCGGCCCGAGGATCGAGGGCACCGTCGCCGTGTCCGGGAGGCGCAACTGGGCGAAGATCACCAGCGTCGTGCCGACGACGACGCCAGCGATCCCGGCCCATCGGGGCAACAGGTGCAGGCCGAGGAAGAACAGCGCGAAGACGACCCAGATCAGGTCGGCGCTGGCCAGCAGGAGCGCCGCCCAGCCGACGAAGAGGACGACGAACCAGACCCGTCCGACCGACGATCGATGGTCGCCGACGTGACCGGGCGTGAGGGCCAGGCCGAGCAAGTACCAGGCGAAGAGAGCCAGGCATCCGGACAGTAGCCAGAACGGATGACCCGACTCCTGGACGCCACGAATCGTGCCGATCACCAGTAGCACCACGAACAGCCCGTGCATGGCCATTTGCAAGGTGCGAATTACCGGTGCGCCGGACGTCGGGGCGTGGTCTTCGAGCATCACCCCCGACGCTATGGGATCAGGCACCTGTATGTCGCCTGCGGCGCATCCATCGATCGATTGAGTCGCGGGTCCATCGAAGCGGGCTTCCCGGTTCCACCGTTCTCCCGATGTGCTGGAAGGGGATACGCGATGGACTGAAGACAACAAGTTTTGGACCGTGACGAAGGAGAAGACGTTGTTCCTGGCAATCAGGGATCTGTGGTGGGCACGCGGCCGTTTCGCGTTGATGGCGGGTGCGATCGCGCTGATCACCCTGCTGGTGGTCATGCTGAGCGGTCTCACCGAAGGCCTCGGCAGGCAGAGCACGTCGGCGATCACTTCGCTGCGCGCGGACCAGATCGCGATGGAGCGACCGGCGTCGGGCGAGACGCTCTCGATGTCGACCAGCCGGATCACGGATGCCGCGCTGCAGAAGGCCAAGACGCAGCCGGGCGTGAGCGCCGCGGATCCCATCGGCATCAGCACGACCCGGGTCACGGTTGGCTCCACGCCCGCGCCGGCGACTCTCTTCGGGGTCGACCCGAAGGCTGCCGTCGCACCGTCGGGGCTCGGCCCGGACAGCGCCGTGGTCAGCAGTGAACTCGTGAAGGACCACACGATGCAGGTCGGCGACTCGATCTCGGTCAACGGCAAGACGCTCCGCGTCGCGAAGGTCGTGGACAACGCCTCGTTCAGTCACATTCCGGTGGTGTGGGTGCCACGGTCCCTGTGGTTGCAGACGGGGGCGCAGCCGGAGGGCAGGGCAGTGTGCTCGCGCTGCAGACGACGAACGGCTTCAACCCACAGTCCTTCGACAAGGCAACAGGCCTCGTCGCGGAGTCACGCGCCGGCTCGCTGTCGGCGATCGGGTCCTACTCCGCCGAGAACGGCTCGCTGACGATGATCCGCGGTCTGCTGATCGCGATCTCCGCCCTGGTGATCGGCGCGTTCTTCACGGTCTGGACGGTGCAGCGCGAAGGTGACCTCGCGGTGCTCAAGGCGATCGGCGCCCGCACGGCCTACCTGCTGCGGGACGCACTGGGGCAGGCGTTGCTGACCCTGCTGATCGGCGGCGGTATCGGCACCGCGGCCGCGCTTGCACTCGGCCTCGCGGTCCGCGGGCAGGTACCGGTCGTGATTGACCTGTCCACCGTCGCCGTCCCGTTCGGACTGATGATCGCTGTCGGCCTACTCGGCGCGACCACAGCACTCCGGCGAGTAGTGACCGTCGACCCGATGACAGCTCTTGCAGGTGCGCGATGACGAAAGGAACGAACATGCACGCGCTCGAAATCGACCAGGTGACAGTGCGATTCCGCGATGGGGAGGGCTGGACCTACGCGCTCCGCGACGTCTCACTGAACCTTGCACTCGGGGAGTTCCTTGCGGTCACCGGCCCGTCCGGGTCCGGAAAGTCCACCCTGTTGGCCGTCGCCGGGCTGCTGCTCACCCCGACCGCGGGCACGGTGCGCCTCGGCGGCCAGGACGTCACGGGCGACAAGGCGAATACGCGAACCGACCTGCGGCGCAGCGACATCGGCTTCGTCTTCCAACAACCGCACCTGCTCGGATCGTTGACGGCGCTTGAGCAACTGCAGATGGCCGCGCGCTTGGACGGTGACCGCTCGAAGGCCACCACGGAGCACGCGAAGGAGCTACTCAACGAGGTCGGCCTGGGCAGCGTCATGCACAAGCGTCCGTCGGCGCTGTCCGGTGGGCAGCGGCAACGGGTCGGCATTGCCCGGGCGCTGATGGGCGACCCCAAGCTGCTGCTGGTGGACGAGCCGACCTCGGCGCTCGACCACGAGCGAGGCGTTGCGATCATCGACCTGCTGCGCAACCTCACCACCGAGCGAAGCCTCGGCACGCTGGTGGTCACGCACGACCTCGGCACCCTCTCGCCGGATGACGAGGTTGTGCGTTTGGTCGACGGGAAGCTGGCAGTGGAGCAGCTCACCCACTGATGCCGTCATTCGGCAGGTTTCGGCCAGGTCGGAGCGGAGCGGGCAGCATACGCGTCGGCGAGTATGTCGGCGACGTCCTCCCGTGGCAGTGATCCGCGGTAGCCCGCGAAGACGTCATTCACCTGTACCGAGCCGTCGGCCGCTTCGGCGTCACCGATCACCGCGAACGCGTAGTCGCGGCGCGCACGGGCGTTCCGGATCCGCGCCCCCAGCGATCCGGCAGCGTCCAATTGCGCGCGCAGGCCCCGTGCCACCAAGGTGTCGACGAACTCCCGTGAGATCGCATCCACCGACTCCGACACCGGCAACACGGACAGCTGGATCGGGTTGAGCCACAACGGCATACGCCCGTCATACCGCTCAAGAAGTGCGGCGGTCACCCGCTCCATCGACCCGACGGTGCCGCGGTGGATCATCACCACCTGTTCCTTGCGGTCGTGCGGCCCGTCATACACGAGGTTGAAGCGCTGTGGCTGCACGAAATCCAGCTGCACGGTCGCGATGGTTTCTTCGTGCCCGTTGCCATCGATCACCTGCAGGTCCAGCTTCGGGCCGTAGAACGCGGCCTCCCCCGGCGCCTCCACCACCTCCAGCCCGTATGACGCCAGATCGACCGCGACGGCGGCCCGCCGCAACGCTTCGCCCGCGTCGGCCCACACCGCAGGGTCGCCGAGGTAGCCGGGACCGTCGTCCGGCAGCGACAGTCGGACGTAGTCGACGGCCAGGCCGAGCACCCGCTGCGCGTAAAGCGCTGAACGCAGGGCACTTTCGGCCTCGTCCGCGACCTGGTCCGGCCGGCAGAAGACGTGGGTGTCGTCCAGGTTGATCTGCCGAACCCGGGTCAGCCCGGACACCACGCCGGAACGCTCGGCACGGAACATCGGCGCGAGTTCGTTGAGCCGGATGGGTAATTCGCGGTAAGAGCGTTGCCGAGAGGCGTAGATCATCGCGTGGTGCGGGCAGTTCGCCGGCCGCAACACCAATTGATCACCGGGCAACTCGTCGCTCAACGCCATCGGGGGAAACATGTCGTCGGCGAATTTGGCCCAGTGGCCGGACTTTTCGAAGAGTGCGCGCTTGCCCAGCACCGGGGTGTGCACGCTGACACAGCCGTCGGCCCGGGCGATGTCACGGGCCAGGCGCTCCAACTCGTCACGGATCACCGACCCGGCGGGCAGCCACAACGGCAGCCCGGACCCGACGATCGGGTCGCCGGCGAAAAGGTCCAGATCTCGACCCAGCTCGCGATGATCGTGGCGTGAATGTGGTTCATTTTCAGGTGAATTCATGGCATCCTCGGATGTGTGGCCCGAAGTCACCTGCGGCACGAAAAACGCCCCGGAGGTGACTCCGGGGCGTTGATGTGCAGGTGGTTCAGTGCAGCACGGCGCAGCCGGAGGGATCCGGCGTCGTCGTCCGCTGTGCGTCATACATGAGGGTGAGTGTAAGGGGATCGACTGTCGCGTCGCATCCTCTTTGTCGCACTCTGACGGCGCGATTGACCAGTGACGGCCTAATTCGACCGTCAATGGTCAATCACGCCGTCAGGCTTGCGGGCAGTCAGGCCCGGTCCGCCACGAGGTATGCCGCACCGGCGCTGACCGCAGCTGCGGTGAACACCGACGGCCAGGCGCCGATCTTCTTGGCGAGCGGATGCGAAGCGCCGAACGACCCGAGGTAGATCGCGCTGAGCGCAGCAGTGCCGATCGGACCAGACTTGGCCAGCCACGTACGACCGGCATACACACCCGCGGCGCCGAGCACCACACCACCGAGCGGACGGATGCCGGTCTCGCGGGCAGCGAGGAAACCGCCTAGCAGTCCGAGGGCTGCGAGGGGTGCGGTCTGGACGTCGGTTGCTTTGCGAAGAGCCATGCCGCTGACTGTAATTCGCGACCCTGAGCCATCCCGAGGCGGTGCTACTTGTTGCCCCAGGAGATCGTCACGCGGCGGTTCTTCGCCCGACCGGTCGGGTTGTCGGAGCCGTCGGCCTTGGTGTTGGCCGCGATCGGCTGGGACTCGCCGTTGCTTGAGATCTTCAGCTGGACGCCGGGCAGCTTGCTCCGCAGCTCAGCTGCGACGGCGTCGGCACGCTGCTTGCCCAGCTTGAGGTTGAACGCGTTGCTGCCCTTCGAGTCGGTGTTGCCGACGACAGCGACGGTCTTGCCGGACACGTGCGACTTGATCGTTGCGGCGGTCTGGTCGACGACCTGCTTGCCCGAAGCGGTCAGCTTCGCGCTGCCGAACGCGAAGAGGACGTCGGCGTTCAGGTCGACCGTCGAGGTGTCACCGACGTTGCAGACGACATACCGGCCGGCCAGCTTGCCGCCCTGCGGCGGCTTGCCGGCGATCGTCTTCTTGCCGGACTTGTCGACATAGAACAGGCCGCTCTTGTCGGCGGCGCCCTTGGTCCCGTCGGACCCGACGAACTGCAGGCCGTCCTTGTTCGCGCAGGTCACCGAACCGTCGGGCAGCACACCGATGAGGCCGGACCGGTCCGCGATGACTCCAGCGCCCTTGCTGTCGACCGTGGACGGAGCGCCGTTGGCGGCGATCCACGTCGCCTGTGTGTCGGTCAGGGTGAGCGAACCCTTGGCGGTCTTGCTCTTCGTGTGATGCAGATCGGTGATCGGGGCGCCCGAGTCGACGGTGAAACGGATGCCGTTGGTGTAGACGAAGGTCACGGTGCTGCCCTCGGCATACCAGCCGCCGCTGTCGCCGAGCGCACCCGCCTCGGGACCGGTCCCGCCGGCGGATGACTGTCCGCCGGTGCTCGTACTCGGGGAGTCCGACGGCCCGGAACTCGGGTCCGCGCTGGTGGTCCTTGCGTCGCCGCCGGTCGGTTGTGACGTTGCGCTGCCGGTGGACACCGTCGCGCCCTGGTCCTGTTGCTGGCACGCGCTCAGCATTCCGGCAGTCGCCAGCACCACCGTGGCTGTCGTCAACGACGTGATTCGCTTCATGTCCCCTGATCCTTCGGTGTCTCGGTCGCGAGGTTTGATCGGTATGACGCAGCCGCGGCCGGACCGGCTCCGTCCATCCGCGCCTACGATCGAACCATGTCACCACGCATTGCCACGGCAGATCGGGTCGGTCGCGACGAGCTGCTGGACTTCGTCCGTACCCGCCATCGGGCCACGCTGGTCACCCACAAACGCAACGGCGCACCACAGCTGTCGCTCGTCACGTGCGGCGTCGGCGACAGCGGGGAGGTGCTGATCTCGACCTACCCGCAGCGCGCGAAAGCGTTCAACATCCGACGTAATCCGTTGGTGTCGTTGCTGATCCAGTCCGACGACTGGGACGACGCCTACGTCCAAATCGACGGCTCGGCCCGGGTGATCGACCTGCCCGAGTCGGTCGAGCCGCTCGTCGAATACTTCCGATGTATCTCCGGCGAACACCCCGACTGGGACGAATACCGCCAGGCCATGCGCGACCAGGGCAAGTCGCTGATCGCGGTCACCGTCACCGGATGGGGCCCGATCGCAACCGGCGGCTTCCCGCCGGAGATGGCGAAGGACTGACGACATACGAAGAAGGGCACCGACACTCAGGCGAGTGTCGGTGCCCTTCGTCACCTCGTATGACGCGAGGCGTTGACGAGTGTCAGTGCATCATGATCGGTGCGGCGTCCTCATCTGCAGCTGCCTCCGGCAACGGCTTGCGCGGCAGCATCAGCGCGGGGACGATCGTCAACAGGCAGAGCACCGCAGCAACCCAGAAGGTGTTACCGAAGGCGTGCCCGCCGGCGCTCTGTGCTTCCTTGAACAACGGCGCGAAGACCTGTGCAGCGTGCGTCGGGTGCGTAGCGAGGTCGGACAGCTGCGAGGCGATCGACGGGAAGTGACTGCTGACGTAGGCGGTCTGGTCGGCGGTCAGCTTCGGTGTATTGCCCGCGCGCTGCTGCTCTCCCAGTGACTGGGCGATGCCCACCGACGGGGAGCTCTTGAGGTGGTTGGTGAGCACCGTCGACATCACGGCGACACCGACCGAGGAGCCGATCTGCTGGACGATGTTGATCAGCGTGGAGCCACGGGCGATCTCGTGGTGCTTCAACGTCTTCAACGCCGATGTCATGATCGGCATCATCGTGCCGCCCATGCCCAGGCCCATGATGAACAACACCGGGATGATGTAGCCCCAATAGCTCGTGCTGCCATCGATCTGGGTCATCGCGAACATGCCGCCAATGATCAGCACCAGCCCGACAGGCACGATCCGGCCAACCGGGAACTTGTCGGTGAGTGCGCCGGCGATCGGCATCGTCAGCATGGCGCCGATGCCCTGCGGCGCAACGAGCAGGCCGGCGTTGAGGGTCGACTCGCCGCGGATCTGCTGGAAGTAGGTCGGCACCAGCAGCAGGCCACCGAAGAACGCCGCGACGAAGAGGAACATCGTGATCGTCGACATCGACAGCAGGCGGTTCTTGAAGAGCCGCAGGTCCAGCAGGGGGTGCTGCGGCCGGAAGGTGTGGAAGATGAAGGCGATGATCAGCACGATCCCGACGGCAGCAGGGATGATGACCTTGACCGAGCCGATGCCGTCGGACGGGATCGACGACACGCCATACAGGAAGAGCGCGAGGCCCGGCGACATCATCAGCATGCCGACGAAGTCGAAGGACTCCGACGGGGTCGGCTTGTCGTCCGCCAGTGCGAACCATGAGTAAACCAGCGCGATGACACCGATCGGCAGGTTGATCAGGAAGATCCAGTGCCAGCTGGCGTGCTCGATCAGGTAACCGCCGATGATCGGGCCGAGGATCGGACCCAGCAGCATCGGCACACCGAGGATGGCCATCAGGCGGCCCATCCGCTTCGGACCTGCTGCGTGGGTCAGGATCGTCATACCGAGCGGCATCAGCATGCCGCCACCAAGGCCCTGCAGGACGCGGAAGCCGATCAGCATGCCGATCGATTGCGCCAGTGCGCACAGCACCGAACCAAGGGTGAAGAGCGTGATCGCCAGCATGTAGAGGCGCTTGGTGCCGAATCGGTCGGCAGCCCAGCCGGTCAGCGGGATGACTGTCGCGAGCGAGAGTGTGTATGCCGTGACGGTCCACGCGACGGTCGAGTAGGCGACCGGCTGGCCGTTACTGCCGAACACGTTCTGGAAGGTCGGCAACGCGACGTTGACGACCGTGATGTCGAGGATCGACATGATTGCGCCGAGGACCACGACGCCGGCGATCTTGAGGACGGCGCCGTCGATTTCCTCTGGGTACTCAGGCGGTGCAGCGGTGGACACGCGGGGTGCTCCTTCAGGGACATGGAAATGCTTGTGGCAGTAGCCTGACCGTCGCCGGTTTCACAGCGGTTTCACCGGCAACTCTGCAACTTTTCGCAAAGAACCACCCAGGCGACTTGTCCAGCGTATTACGCGGAGGCTCTCTCCGGAAATGTAATTTTGATCCGCTTCGTCACCGCGTCAACAGCGCCGCGACCCGGTCGATGGTTGCCGCGGTGGCGGCCGCATCGCCTTCCGGAAGGTCGGTGTCTGTGAACAAGTGCCCCTTGCCCGCTGTCACGAAATCCTCGAAAGCAGCACCCGACGCGCGCACCGCGTCGCCCAGGGCCTGCAGGTCGGCCGGGTCGACGAAGGGGTCTTCGGCATACCGATGGACCTGCACGGGTTGCCCGCTCCACGTCCCGCGGCGGGGCGCGGCAACGCTGTGCATAAGAATCACCGCCGCAGCTTCCGGGCGGTCCGCGGCGAGGCGTTGCGCGAACGCGGCGCCGAGCGAGAATCCGGCCAGCACAGTGTCGGGCGGCAGCTCGTCGATGACCGGGCGGACGCGCGCCAGCAACTGTGCCGGGCCGACGTCGTCGCGGTGCGACAGACCCGCGCAGTTGTCGTCGAAGACATTGCCGGAGTAGTAGTCCGGCGTCACCACGTCGTGGCCGCGCTCGCGCAACGCGTCCGCGAAACGGGTCACGGCCGGCCGCAGCCCGAGGGCTGAGTGCAGCAGCAATATGGTGCTCATGACGCAATCACCTCAGCTGCATTCTCGTCCTTGGGCGGCGGCGCCGCACGCAACAGCACTGCGAGCAGTCCACCGAGCACCATCACGATGCCGACCAGCCACAAGCCGGTCTTCTCGGTGCCGGTGCCGTCCTTCAGCCAGCCGGTGAAGTATGGCGCGAAGAACCCGGCGGAGTTGCCGACCGAATTGATCAACGCGATGCCGCTGGCAGCAGCCGCGCCGGACAGGAAGTTGGTCGGCAGCGCCCAGAAGGTCGGCAGCGCGCACATGATGCCGGCGGCGCAGATCGTGACCGCCACCATCGCCGCGAACGGGCTCCCCAGATAGAGCGTGATCGGTATGGCGAGGCCGCCCACGATGGTTGGTCCGGCGACGTGCCAGACGCGTTCGCGGGTCCGGTCGCCGTGCAGCGCCCACGGGATCATGACGAGCGCGCCGACGACGTAGGGGACGGCGTTGATCAGGCCACGCTGCACGATCGAGTAGTTGGTGCCGTACTGGTCGGCGAAGCCGGAGATGATCGTCGGCAGGAAGAAGCCGAGCGCATAGAGGCCATAGACGATGCCGAAGTAGACGAACGCGAGCGCCCAGACCCGCGGCCGGATGAGCGACTGCAGGATGTTGACCTGGTAGGCGCGACTGCGGCCGCGCTCCTCCGCGTCCAGGGTGCGTTGCAAGGCGTCCCGCTCGGCCGGCGGCATCCACTTGGCGTTCTCCGGCCGATCGGTGAGGTAGAACCACGTGACCACACCGAGGATGACCGCCGGCACGCCCTCGACCAGGAACATCACCCGCCAGCCCTCCAGGCCGAGCCAGTTGTGCGCGTGCTCGATCAGCAGCGACGAGACCGGCGTCCCGATGGCGCTCGACAAGGGGACCGCGACCATGAAAAGCGCTGTCATCTTTGCGCGTTGGCGTTGCGGGAACCAGTAGGTCAGGTAGAGCACGATGCCGGGGAAGAAGCCTGCCTCGGCGATGCCGAGCAGGAACCGCAGGAGGTAGAGCGACCCGGCGTTGGGCACGAAGGTGATCGCCGCGGCGACGATGCCCCAAGTGACGAGGATGCGCGCGATCCAGCGACGTGCGCCGAACTTGTGCAGCGCCATGTTGCTGGGCACCTCGAGCAGGAGGTAGCCAAGAAAGAAGATGCCGGACGCGAAACCGAACATCGACCCGGACAGGTGCAGGTCGTCGTTCATGCCGTTGGGTCCGGCGAACCCGATGTTGGTGCGGTCGAGGTAGTTGACGAAGTAGAGCAATGCGACGAACGGCACCAGCCGTCGGACCGATCGTCGCACCGCGCTGCGCAGGATGGGATCGTCGGGGTCCGGGGCCGCAGCCGCGACGAGTGTGGTCAGGTCGGGGCCATCAGCACGCCTCTGCGTCATACGTGCAAACGTATCGGCATCCGCGATACAACTGGGTAGTGGATGGCAACCAGGTCTGGCACGTCAGAGATGGCGAACTCGTTGGGGATCGACCGGATTCATGGGTCTATGTCTGGCGGCTGCCGGACAGTCGCGACCCCCGCGCGAACGTCCTGTATGTCGGCACGACGGGTATGCCGCCCGCGCTGCGCACCTGGCTGCATCTGCACGCCAAGGACAAGGAGCTGGGCCGCGTCGCGAAGCGCTTCCCGAAGGTCACCACCACCGAGGCGGCCGACGTCTATGCGTTCCCCGTCCCGGCCGGCCTGTCGCGGCCCGTGGTCAAACACGCCCTGGTGCACGCCCTCGCCGACGCCGGCCTACTTGCCCCAGAGTATGTCGGCCCGCCTCTCGAAGGGGCGTCGCGAGTGAGCGACGCCGTGGCGTCATACATCGCGGAAGTGCTGGCCGAACTCACCTAAAGGTGTCCGAGTATGCGGGTCGAGTGCCGGGGGAGCGGGCGGGGTCCCCGCGAAGTATTCGGAGGAGCGCAGCGGGGGAGGCGTCTCGAGGTCCCGCGCTCAAGGTGGCCGAGGAGGCGGAGGAGCGAAGCGGGGGAGGCGTCTCGAGGTCGCACCACTTTGGTCACTACCTTGTCCACACCCTCAGGCCTCGGTGACCGTATGACGTCCCTGTCCAGGATGCCTGGGCGCACGGCTCTTACGGGACCGGCATCGCTATACCGACGCGAGATCGCGTCGTGACGTGCGGGTTCACCGTTTGCGGAACGTCTATTGGGCCGCGACGTATGGCACGGGACGAGACTTGACCGAGCGCGCCGACTCGCACAGCAAACGCCGAGTCGCGCAACGGCAGCTGTGCGACTCGGCGTTTGCTGTGCGGCTCGACTCACGTCGGCTGACCGCAGAGCGATCGTCACGCGGAGCGTGCCACAACGGGATCGCGCGTGGAGAATGGTGCGGTGAGCTTGGACTACCCAAAGTCCGTGACGGTCGGTGGGTCAATCGTGGTCCGCTTGGCAGACGACTCTGACGCCGAACTGATCAGCAGTTGGACCCGAGCGGCGGAGGTATCGCAATTCTGGGGCGGCCACGAAATTCCGCTCGATGATGTCCTGGCGAAGTACACCGGTCGCCGAGCGCCGGAGGTCGTGTCGTACGTGATCACTGAATCCGGACAGTCTGTGGGCTACTTGCAGGCGTGGCAGGGCGGTGAGCGTTTCGGCCTCGACATGTTTCTCAGCGCGGAGGCGCAGGGCCGCGGAATCGGTAGTCGCACGGCCCACGCTATGGCGGTGGAACTAACCGCTCGCGGCTGGACGCCATTGACGGTTGATCCGGCGAGTGACAACGCACGAGCAATCCGGGCGTGGCGCTCAGCAGGATTCGTGCCGTCAGGCGAACTCGGAACCGACGACGGCAGGACGACGCAGATCATGTATTTCTCAGCCGGCGAGGCAGCGATTCAGGAGTCCTGAGTCGGCGACGGCGACGGCGACGGCGAAACTGTGTCGTTTGACGTTCGACTTGCGGGATGGCATCAGGGGCGGCTTGGGTCAGCCTGGTCAGTCCGCGGCGCGTCTGTGACCCGCGAGTGGAGGCGGGCGAGGGCTTGAGCGTCTGGGCTGCCGGGAGCGGCGCTCACCACGAAAAGCCTCTGCCGGTCCGTGCCGTCGACGGCGAATGTCTGGTATCGCAGACGGATGTCACCCAGTATCGGGTGGCCGTACAGCGGTCCTTCGCCGACCAGAGCGGCGTGCACGTCGTGGCGAGCCCAGATGTGGCGGAACTTTCCGCTGCGCTGGGACAGGTCCTCGACGAGGTCCCGCACGTGAGGGTCATCGAGATCGTCGCCGACGATGGCGCGGAAGTAGGCGACTGCCAAGGTGAGGACATAGTTGATGCCGGGTTGCCAAGTGCGGTCCTCCCAGTCCAGGAACCACGACCACAGCAGGTTGGTGCCGGGTTCGGACAGCGGCGTCAGCGCCCGCGCCATCGCGTTCGAGGCCAGCACGTCGAGCCGACGTCCGTGGACGAGGGCGGGGGTGGCGGTCCACTCGTCGAGCAGCTCTTGCAGCTCGGGTGCGACGACCTCGTCGGGGCTCGAACGAGGTTGCCTGATCTGGCCGTCTGGACGGCCCAGCTCGAGTAGGTAGCGGGTGGCGTCGTCGTCGAGCCGGAGCGCCCGGGCCAAGGACTCGAGCACGTGGTCCGAGGGTCGGTGGTCGCGCCCCTGCTCGAGTCGGGTCAAGTAGTCGGCGCTGATTCCGGCCAGTATCGCGAGCTCCTCTCGACGCAGGCCGGGCACGCGGCGCCGGTCGGTGACCGGTAGGCCCACGTCATCGGGCGTGATCCGTTCGCGTCGAGCGCGTACAAACTGGCCCAGCTGGTGCGGGCGATCCACGAGCCGATCGTATCCGAAGGTGGCCCTGGCGTACCTAGGAAGCCAAGGCCTCTTCCTCGGCGACGTCGCCCGCGGCATCCTAGGACGGCCAGGACGCGCGAGGCCCCGGCCGGGCAGGCCGCGACCTGAGCGGGCGATCGGAACGAAAGATGACGCGAATCGGTCATTTCGGTTTGTCCGGACGGGCTGGGAGGCACGGGAGTCCCGGGCCGGCGGGCGCGCGGTCGCTGTGGGCGTGGTTGGACTGCTCGCCCGCGCCGCCGCCGTCCCGGGACCGCGTGAGCGCAACTGCCCACCGAATGCGTCCAGGCCACGCCAGACGGTCACCTGCGCCTACACCTTCACCGGGTGCCGCGTCGCCGCTAGGACCCGAATGAGCGCGCCCCGTCATGCCGGCTGCCGCTCCGCGTCCACACCTCGGCTGCGCGGCGAGCGCGCTCGACCGACCCGGTCGACCCGCGTGTCGGCCGATCGGTGGACTGGCGGGTCATCCGGTAGGTCGGCCGACTGGGTGACGTCACGAACTGCTGCCGGCGGCGAGCATTTCTCACGTCAACATTTACAGGGCCTCGAGTGGCCCACCAAGCAAAGGAGATGACCCCGATGTCGACGTCCAAGATGACCGGCAGGCTGGCAGTGGTCGGGATGTGCAGTGTGCTGGCGGTCGGCCTGACGGCCTGCGCCGGCGGCGGCCACGCGAAGGCTGCTGGCACCACCAGGAGCTCAGCGTCCTCCCGGGACACCAGCCCGGGCGGGATGTCCGGTAACGCGGCCAACTCGGTTCCCGCGTCGGCGAAGGCCGCGACGGGCTCCCGGGGCCTGAAGGCTGCGACGAGCACGGGGGTCTACGCCCAGGTCACGAACCTGACGCCGTACCCGTGGACTTTGGTTCCCGACGGGACGTGGGGACTAAATGTCGGGCCTTACGACAGTGCGCCGCCGGCGACGCTGCTGCCGGGTCAGACCGCGACGTGGAGTGCGCACAACCCTTGGGGTGCGCAGAAATTCGTGCGTACCCTCTACACGTTCCAGGACGCGGCCGGCGACAAACACGTCCAGCAGGTCAACGAGTGGGCTCAGGAGGTCGGCGACCCCATGTACTACTCGTACTCACAGGACGTGGGGTTCGACGCCAACCACCACCTCCAGCTCACCGAGTCGCCGGATTTCCACATGGCCATGGACTCGGACGGGTACGGGCGGCACGCCGACGCGATCTGGAACTCCCCGACGACGATCAATATCGACGCGCTGCAGGATCCGACCGCGGCGGCGAACGCGGTGGACAACGAGTTGCCGCGGGCGATCGCTGACCAGACACACTGGGCGCCGAATCCGGGCGTGAAGGGCCCGACGTCCGTGAAGGGGCCGGCGACGCGGGCCAGCAGCCTGCTGACGAACTACTCCAGCCTGCCGGCGACCTTGTACAAGGGTCACGGGACGAGTAAGGGACAGAGCACCACTCTCGGTGTCGAGGTCAGCCACTCGGGCTCGACCAACGTGGACGGGATCGTGTTCAAGGACGCCGAATCCGTCACCGGCGACCACTCGTGGGGCAGCGGGGACTCGGTCACCACGACCGTGGACGGCCTGGTCGATCCGGGACAGACCGGCTGGATCAACAAGCGACCCACGATCTCGAGCATGACCGGTCATCTGGTCTTCACCACCGCCAACAACACCACCTTCGACCTCAGCAACGTCACGATCTCGATGGGTGACATCGCCAACACCGGCGCCGGCGGGGTGCCGCCGGGGATGGACTTCTCGGCGACCGAATGCGTGCTCGCCGACTGTGCGTCCGCGGACAGCCCCACCGGCGGCACGGCCCTCACGAAGACCGGCGCCGCCAACGTCCGTGCGGGGATGAAGGCCACGGCGATCTCGGCCTCACCCGGTCAGGTGGTGACCATCGACGGGGCGACTGACCCGGCCGACGCGATCGAGGCGTTGAAGAAGTACCAGGACGCCACCGACCGCAGCTTCGTCCCGACGGCCGACCCGACCTTCGCCCACAGCAGCTGGGCGCCGGTCGACGACACGTCCGGTGAGGAAGCACCATCCGTCTCGACCGATCCGGGCGCCGCAAACCCGACCGAGGAGCGGCTGGACATCGCGCACAAGGAGACGTCGAGCTGGTCGCTCGGCGGATCGGTCCAAGAGACCGTCGGCTTCAACCTGGCCGGCATCATCGCCCAGGACCTGAGCGTGAAGTTCACCAAGAAGCAGACCTGGACCTCGGACACGACCGACAACCAGACCATTTCGATCAAGGCCGCGCCGGGCAAGACGGTGTGGATCGAGGCATCGACCGGCACCGCCAGCTACACCGGCAACTTCCTCTTCACCGCCGGCGGGGTGCGTTACCAGGTGAACAACGTGACCATCACCCAGCCGGGCTCATCGGATGTGGACGCGATGTCCAACACGTCCTACCGAGTCGAGGAAGTGAACAACACCACGGCCGGTGTGTCGCCCACGGCGGCCAGTGGCAAAAAGGCCATCAGCAAACTGCCCAAGCTGCGGGCCTACATCAACCACGGCCACTGATCAACAGCGACAGGACCCCGCGCCCGCCCCGGCCGATGCCGGCGGCGGGCGCGGGTATGCCGTCCGCAGGGACACTGCCTCGTCCTCACGGGTGTGGCGCGCGCAGGACCGGCTGCCGGGCAATCGGCCTACTGCTGTGCGTTGCGGTGGCACTCGGTGTGATGACCGGCTGCAGCCGTAGCCACCCGAGCGCGCCGCTGCGGATCGGGGTGATGATGCCGTTGACCGGCCCGGGCGCGGTCAGTGCGCAACTCCCGCTCGACTGGGCCCGGGAGAACGTGGACGCCGCGGGCGGGGTGGACGGCCGTCCCATCCAGTTCGTCTATCGGGATCTGGGCCGCCAGTCCGCGCTCACCGCGGCCCGGGCATTCGCCGCCAACTCCTCGATCACGGCCGTGATCGGTCCGGGCAACTCCGAAGACGCGCTGCAGGTCGCCGGCCTGTTCGCCGACCATCACAAGGTCATGGTGACGCCGTCGGCGACCTCCGGGGACCTGTTCCGGGCCTATTCCGCCGACCCCCCGCAGTACGTATGGCGGCCGGTCGAATCCGACATCGCGCAGATGCGCGTCATGCTGCAGGTGGCCGCCCGGGACGGGGCCCGCTCGGTGGCGCTGGTCAGTGGAGACAGCCCCTACGGCACCACGTTCTTCGACTCGTTCGGCTTCCTGGCCACCGAAGAGGGACTCCGGGTGACCTCAACGCAGCGGTACGACCAAGAGGCACAGAACTGCCAAGGCCCGCTGCGGCAGGCTCTGTCCAGCGGTGCTGACGTGGTGCTGGCGGTGCCCGACCATGCCAGCCAGGCGATCTGCATGGCACGCGCCTGGCGGGCGGGCGGGTCCCGTCCCCGGCTGCTGTTCTCCGACGCCGCCCAGTCCCCGTCGCTGATCTCTGCGCTCGGCGCGCAGGCGCAGGGCCTGAACGGCATTGGTCTGGCGCCCGACCCGAACAACGGGTTCGCGGCGGCGTTCCGCGCCCGGTTCCACCGTGAGCCGTCCCCGTTCGCCGCCAACATCTACGACTCGGTGCTGCTGATCGCCTACGGCTTGGCCCGCGCCCACGGCACGGTCGGCGCCGCCCTCGCGCAGGCGATCAGCGGCGTCGTCCACGGCACCGGAGCGGCGACCGGCTGGGACCGGAGCGGCGTGGCACGCTCGCTGGCGGCGATCCGTGCCGGAAGACTGCCCGCGATCAACGGCGCCGTCGGCCGGTGGGCGTTCGACAAGGACTCCGGAATCGACCTGGTCGCCTCCACCTACGAGCATTGGCGCGTCACCGGGGGCCAGTTCGCCGCGGCCGGTTACCTGTCCACCGCAGACCTCCGGACCGCCCGGCAGGGGATCTCCGAAGCCGACACCCGGGCCACACCCGGGAAGGCCACCGCCGCACTGGGCGGCACCTACCGGCCCGGCCCGAAGGCCGGCACCTGGGCACTGCTGATCGCAGCCTCTGACGGCTGGACCAACTATCGGCATCAGGCCGACGTGCTGGCGCAATACCAGCGGCTACGCGCCGACCGTGTCCCCGCCTCGCACATCATCGTGATCTCCGACCACGACCTGGCCCACAACCGCAAAAATCCACACCAGGGCCAAGTGCCGTACGCCGTCGGCGGCCCCAACCTCAACTTCCAGATCCCGATCGACTACCCACTGCAGGGCATGACCGCCCAGCGGCTAATGGACATCCTGGCCGGGCACACCACCCCGGGCACCCCGACCGTCATCCGGTCCGGGGCCGGCGACGACGTATACGTCTACCTCGCCGGGCACGGCAACCAGAACGGTGTCTACCTCGGCCTCGGTCAGCCCGTCCCGCCTCCGGACAACGCCTATTCGGTGCTCACCCCGACCCTGCTCGACCAGACCATCGCCGCGATGGCCACCGCCCATCACTACCGGCGCATCCTCGTCGCCGTCGACGCTTGCGAAGGTGGAGTGCTCGGCCAGCACCTCGACGCCCCCGGCGCGTTGCTACTCTCCGCTGCCAGCCCGGTCGAGAACTCCCTGAGCACCAACTACGACGCCGACCGGCAGACCTGGCTGGCCGACCAGTTCTCCTACCAGCTCTGGAAAGCAGAGGCCGCGACCCCGACCATGTCCATCGACCGGCTCTATCAACATCTCTACCTCACCGTCACGGGCTCGCACGTGAGCGCGTACGGACCCGGTTTCGGCAACGCCGCCACCGTGTCGCTCAGCGAGTTCGTCACCGGCGGATCGGTCGCTCCGGCGGCTCCGACAAGTGCGGGTCAAGGGGCAGCCGCACACTGATCCGGGTGCCGACCGAGGCGCCGGGTCCGATCTGCAATTCGCCCCCTGCGGCGGCGACGCGGGCGCGGTGCGAAGCCAGCCCGATGTGTCCTTCCGCCAAGCGGCGATCCAGCAGGCCGTCGGGGATCCCGCGCCCGTCGTCGACGACCGCGAGTAGCGCCGCCGACCCGTCCAGCCGCAGAGTGACGGTCACGGTGCGGGCGCGGGCGTGTTTCACCACGTTGTTCAGCGCCTCCCGAGCCGCGCCGAACAGCACCAGATCGGCGCTGGTCGGCCGGTCGGGCCAGCCGGTGAGGTCGACCTGAGCGGCGAACCGGCCGCGCTGGGCGACGCCGGTGGCCAGATCGGTGAGTGCCCGGGCGAACCCGGCCTGTTCCAGCACGGCGGGGTGCAGCTCGGACACCGTTGAACGCAACATCGCCGACGATTCGCGCAGGGCCAACGCGACGCGCGCAAACGCGTCCGGATCCCCGGTGGTGCGGGCCTCGTCAAGGTCCTGGCGGGCCGCGAGGAGGTACTGCAACGCTCCGTCGTGCAGCTGTTCGGCGAGCAGCGCACGTTCGCGGGCTTCGATGCCGACGATCTCGGTGAGCAAGTCGGTACGTTCGTGTGCGAGTTGGCCGATGGTGAGCACTCGTGACAGCTGGACCCGCGACAGCGCCACCGAGCCTGCGGCCAGTCCGGCAATGATCAGGAAGCGAAGCAGGATCGACGCCCATGGCTCGGCGTTGGCGTCCTGAGTCAGGACGCTCACCGCGAGCTCGGCGGCGACGGTCGGAGCCGCGACCGCCGCGCAGATCGCGGGCCGCAGCGAGGTTGCGGCGAGCATCGGGACGACGAAGAAGCCGTTGATCAGCACGTCGGCCGTCCAGGACTGCTCGGCAGCGAGGCCGGCGACGAGCGTCAGCGCCGAGATCGCGGCGGAGTCGGCGAGCAACGCCAACCACATCCACTGCACCGGGCCGAGTCCGCCACGACGCGCCCACCAAGCCAGCGCGCTCGCCCAGGCTGCGTACCCGGCGACGATCAGCCAGCAGGCCGGCCGGTCGTGGCCTGGCGGGACGAAGCCGATGGTCAGGACCATGAACACAACAAGCAGGGCGCGCAGCCCAAGTTGCACCCAGACCCCGCGGTAGGCGTGCCGCAGCACGATCTCGCGCAGGTCGGCAACCTTGCCGAGCTCGTCGAGACTGAGCCGATCCGCCATTCTGACCGCCAGCTAGTCGATCAGGCCGCGGCGCATCGCCTCGGCCACTGCAGCGGCGCGGTCCGAGACGCCGAGCTTCTCGTACAGTCGTTGGGCGTAGGTCTTGATCGTGGCGACCCCGAGGAACAACTCGGCCGAAGTCTGCGGGATGGAGAGCCCGCGCGCGAACGCGGCCAGCACCTGCCGCTCCCGATCGGAGAGCACTGGCGTGTCGGACTTAGCCCGTAACCGGATTTGATCGGCTAACCCGCCCGCCAGCTCAGCTGGCACCACGGTTTGCCCTTTCGCCACCCGCAGCACCGCGTCGACGATCTCGCCGCGGGGCGTGTCCTTGGCCAGATACCCGGCCGCGCCCTCTTCCAGTGACTTGAACACCACTGCGCTGTCAGTGAACGCCGACAGCAGGATCACCCGGGTCGGAAGGTGGTCGCGGATCACCGCGTGCACCACGTCGATCCCGTTCAGCTCGGGCATCTGGTAGTCGACCAGCGCCACCACCGGCTGCTCGGCACGAATCATCTCCAGTGCCTGCCGTCCGTCGCCGGCCTCGCCGACCACCTGGATCTGCCTGCTGTTGTCCAGCGCCCGCTTCACGCCGTCGCGGAAGAACGGATGATCATCGGCGATCACCACAGTGACCAAACTGCCCGACACCGACATTCGCACTCCCCGCGTCCACGCCCAGCATAGATGTCAGCCCGCCCAATAGCGCCGCCGCGACCAACCGCTGGACCCGCGACTGCGGAGAAACTCAGCGCGTGGCATGCAACACCGCCGTCCCTCGCATCGGCCCAATGCACCGAACTCGGCTATTCAGCTGCGACCACGGATGCTGTCCCCGACAAAAGTCACCGAGTGTCACAAGCGGATGCGTCACCGGGACTCCTGTGCTTCGTCGCGCGTGGTTCCTTCACGGCAGCAGCGTGAAGGCGTCGATGTGTTGAGGTCGCACGATACGGAAGTGGCGTCGGTCGACGGACCACATTGCGATTGGTGCACGTCACCCGATCACGACCCAAGGGCGCTTGAGAAGCGCGTGCCGAATCGCCATGTCCTTCAACGCAATCGGGCCCTGAGCCCGGGGATGACAATCGCGGCAACGGCGACGTGACTGCTCACCAAAGCGATCCGAGTCGTCGTGTCGATGTTCGGTGTCGCCAGGTCTGGAATGAATGAGAGCAGGAGCAGCGTAAGAGTCGTCCAGGTGAATACGTTCGCCGGCCGACGCGCCCAACGCCGACAGGTTGCGGCAACGCGACGCCGACGAACGAGAGGACGAACGCGAGTTGGGCAAAGTCGAGCACCGGGATTGCATCACCAGCGACTTCCAGTGACGCCCCGGCCGCATGGGCCATTGCGGCGACCAGCAACGCAGCGCCCGCTCCGGCCGCAGACAGCCCTACGCCGGGCCACCACAGCTTCGCGCGAGTTGTCGGAAGAACAATTGACTCGCCGCGGACGGTTGAGATTTCGAACATGTCAGGCAACCCTCGGTCGGTGAAGCGGCCCTACACCGCCTCCTGACATGACGACGAACAAGATCAGCCAAGTTCGACACCTCGCCGATGAATGGGTCAGCCGAAAAGGATCGCCGCTTCGTCCCAGCGCTCCTGCGGGACCGTCTTGAGGACGGTCGTCGCGGAGTGCAGATCGACCAGCTCAATGTCAGTGCCGATCAGCGAAACCATGGTGCCCCAACGCTTTTCGATGACAGCGTCGACGGCTGCGGTGCCGAAACGCGTGGCCAGCACCCGGTCGTATGCCGAGGGCACGCCGCCACGTTGCAGGTGCCCGAGAGTTGCGGAGCGCGTCTCGATGCCGGTGGCCTGCTCGATCTGCGGGGCGAGGCGCTCGCCGATGCCACCCAGCCGCGGCCGGCCGAACGCGTCCAGGCCTCGCGGTGCGTGCAGCTGCTCCTCGCCCGACGGGACGAAACCCTCGGCGACGACCACAACAGGTGCGCGACCGCGATCTCGGGCATCCTCCGCCCAGCCACAGATCTGCTCGATCGACACCTCGACCTCGGGAATCAGGATGGCGTGTGCGCCCGCAGCGATGCCGGCGTGCAGGGCGATCCACCCGACGTGCCGGCCCATGACTTCCACGACCATGCAGCGGTGGTGTGACTCGGCGGTGGTGCGCAGCCGGTCGATCGACTCGGTCGCCACGGACACGGCGGTGTCGAAGCCGAACGTGTAATCCGTTGCGGACAGGTCGTTGTCGATCGTCTTGGGCACGCCGACCACCGGAATGCCTTCGTCAGCGAGACGGCGGGCCGCGGTGAGGGTGCCTTCACCGCCGATGGCGATGAGCCCCGTCATACCGCGTGCTTCCATGACTTCGCGGATCCGCTGCGCGCCACCGTTCTCGAAAGGATTGGTGCGCGAGGTGCCGAGGATCGTGCCGCCGGCGCGGGAGATGCCGCGCACATCGCGGCGGGGCAACGGCACGATGTCATCCTCGATGAGGCCCCGCCAGCCGTCGCGGATGCCGAGGAACTCCACCTGGTGGATGCGGTCGCCCTTGATCACCGCCCCACGGATCACCGCGTTGAGGCCGGGGCAGTCGCCGCCGCTGGTCAGGATTCCGATGCTCACGGCACCCATCGTGGTGGGTGGCGGGCGTTCGCGTGTGAAATGTCCGGCATGCTGTCTTAGGTGACGAAACCGATGTGCCTCGCGTTCCTACTGCGCCGCGATCCTGCCGGCGAGGGTGAAGTCCTGCTCGGCCTCAAGCAACGCGGCTTCGGCACCGGGCGGATCGTCGGCATTGGCGGACACGTCGAGCCCGGCGAGAGCGACCTCGAGGCGGCGGTGCGGGAGACCTTCGAGGAGACGGGCCTGCACGTCATACCCACTGATTTGTATGACGCAGGGCGTGTCTCGTTCCGGTTTCCGAGCGCGCCCGAGTCGGACATGTCCGTTGCGCTCTACCGGTGCACGACGTGGACCGGTGAGGTGGTCGCGTCGGACGAGCTCGACCCGCAGTGGCACCCGGTGGCGGCGCTGCCGACGGGGGAGATGTGGGACGACTCGCGGATCTGGCTACCGCACGTGCTGCGCGGGGAGCGCATCGAGGCCGACATCACGTATGACGCAGCGGGCGCCCTGGTCGCGCGTGTGTCCCTGACCGTCCACGCCGACGGCGAATAGCGCGCGAGAGACTCCGAAGAGCCCCACGAGGATCTACCTGTGGGTAGTGTGGAGAGTCCTGCCACATGTGGTTCTCGGGGGCAGGTCCATATCTGACCATGACGCGTCCCGCGCTGCGGGCGACGAGGCGAGGCCCAAGATGACCGACATCAAATACACGCGCGAGGGCTCCGGCGACCCGCTGGTGCTGATCCATGGGATCGGGCACCAGCGCTCCGCGTGGGGCGACACTTTCGAGCTGCTGGCGGAGGATTTCGACGTCATTGCCATCGACCTGCCGGGTTTCGGCAAGTCGCCGGGGCCGGACCGCCCGCACAGCTACCGCATGGACAGCTACGTCGATCAGCTGGAGGAGTTCTTCGCCGAGCTCGGCCTGGACCGCCCGCACGTCGCCGGCAACTCCCTGGGCGGCATGTTCGCGCTCGAGCTGGCGGCTCGCGGCGCCGTCCGCACCGCGACCGCGATCTCACCCGCCGGCTTCTGGGGAACGCTCGGGCTGGTCAACGCGATCGCCAACCTGGCGATGCTGAAGGCTTCGACCTACGCTCCCCGTCCCGTGCTGAAAGCCTTCTCCGACAAGGCATTCCTGCGCAAGCTGAGCCTGCGCGCGCTCTACTCGCACCCCGAGCGGGTGCCGGCCGACGTCGCGTATGACGAAGCCCTCAACCTGCGCAACGCACCCGGCTTCTTCCCCGTTGCGTGGCACGCCTCGCGCGCTCGCTTCAAGGGCCGGCCGCTGGTGCCGGTGACGATTGCGTGGGGCACGAACGACCGGCTGCTCCTGCCGTCGCAGGCGACTGCCGCGCGGGAAGCGCTGCCGACCGTCTCGCACCTCACCCTGCCCGGCTGCGGCCACGTGCCGATGATCGACAACCCGGAGCTGGTTGCCGGCGCGATCGTGCAGACCGTCGTCCAGGCTGCTGACCGCGCGGGAGAGCCGCTGCTGCACCTCACCGGAGCCTGATCCGGCCCAGTCGATCTCAGTTCCCGCGGAGCGCGAGGCCTGCGGGGCTGAGCTGGTAGTAGACGAAGCGACCCCGCCGAAACTGGCTGAGCAAACCAGCGCGCTCGAGTACCTTCAGGTGACCACTCACCGTCGGCTTGGGTAGGTCCAGTTGGGCCGCCAGGTCGGTCGTGCTGACCGGCACCGTCGCCTTGCTGAGGATGCGCGAGCGGGTGCTGCCCATCAGTTGCTCGAGGCTGCTGGTCGCGGACTGCTCGGGCTCCTGCAACCAGAGCGTCGCCGCACCCCACGCCGGATAGCCGATGGCCACTGGCATGTCAGGCTCGTCGTTCTCGTCGGGGCCGTGGACGATGAAGCCGGATGCCTTGAAAACCACTGGTGTGAATACAAGTCCACCGGGCGGCGCCGCGATGTCGATGTCGAACTCGTGCTGCAACTCCAGAACCTGGCCGTCGAAACTGATCTGGTCATTCAGGTCGTTCAGGACACCGCCGATGCCGTCCTTGACGATCTGCTCGGCCCGCATGTTGAGGTCACGCAGCGCGATCGCATGCGCCCGGTCCCAGAACGGCTGCAGCACCCCGGTGAAGTAATCGACCAGTGCGTCCTGGGCGACCCGGCGCAACCCGGCCACATCTTCATCGCCGTATGGCGACCCCTGCTCGCGCAGTCGCTCGGCGACTCCATGCACATCCTGGTCCGGGATCGCCGTCACCAGCGACCGGAGCCGCTCGGTCACGGCGGCGGGTGAATTGTCCACGTCATACGCGTAACCGGGCACCACCAGCAAGGACGGTGCGGTCGGGTTCGTGGTCAGGCTTCGCAGCGTGGCGACGCCGGGTGCGTTCTGGTCGCGCAGCGCGGTGGCGAGCGGCGCGTGCAGTGAGCGCGACGACGGCTGCACGAAGAGCGACATGCTCGACAGGATGTTCCAGGCCGGGTCGACCACGAATTTGATCGCGGCGATGTCACCGGCCGAGCACCGCACGCGAATCATCACTCAAGTCCATTCTGGGTTGTTGGTCCGGCGCCCATTGTCGCGGAACGGCGTTCACCTCGTGGGCATCGGGTCGGCCGGACCGGCATACGATGCGGGTATGGCGGAAAACCATTCGTACCCAGTGGCTTTGAGCTGGCAGGGCTCCACCGGCGAGGGGTATGGCGCCTACTCCCGCACGCACTATGTCGCACCCGCCGAATTGGCCGGGGTGAAGCTGTCCGCGGACCCGCACTTCGGTGGCGACCCAGCCGTGCCGAACCCGGAGCACCTGCTGGTGATGGCGGCGAGCAGTTGCCAGTTGCTGTCGTTCCTCGCGGTGGCCGCGCGGGCCAGGCTCGACGTCGTCGACTACGTCGATGCAGCGGAAGGGACCATGCCGGAAGGAAATTCGCCGATGTCGATCACCGACATCGCGCTGTATCCGGTGGTGACGCTCGCGCGGGGCAGCCGCGTCGACCAGCTCGAGCGGCTGACGCGCATCGCGCACCAGGAGTGCTTCATCGCCAATTCACTGCGCTCGCGGATGTCGATCGACGCGCGCTTCGTGATCGACGGCCAGGACGTGGCGACCGTCAGTCTCTGACCGTCAAGCCTTGACCGGCAGGCCGAGCGATCGCCACGCTGCGAACCCGCCGATGACGTCGGTCGCGTGGCGAATGCCCAGGCTCACCAACGAATCCGCGGCAAGCGACGAGGCGTAGCCCTCCTGGCACAGCACGATGACGCGCAGCCCCGGTGCCGCGATCGGCAGCCGGGCGTCGCTGCGCGGGTCGAGCCGCCACTCCAGGACGTTGCGCTCGATGGTCAGCGCTCCCAGCGCAGCCGCCGGCTCACCCTCGCTCGTCCGTTGCGCGGCGGGGCGGATGTCGACCAGTGTCGCCCGCCGCCACAGCACCTCTTGGAAGGCGGCACGTGGGCTGAGTCGTTGCAATCGGCTGCGCGCGTCTGCGAGCTGATGGTCGACCCCGGCGAAGCGGGAAGTCGGAGCACTCTCCTCGGCTGACGTGACCGAGGAAGTCGTGAAAAGCGCTGACTGCCAGGTCAATTCGGATGCGAAGCCGGTCACCATGACAAACCGTCTTCGTCACGTCCCGAGAGGACCAGCTGATCGTCGCGAACCTCGTAGCGCGTCATGCTCTGCAACGCGGGGTGGTAGGCGTGCACCGAGACCGCCCAGTGTGTCGTCTCGTTGCGAACGTCGTGGATGTGTCGATCGGTGAAGTGCCGGCTTCGGCCGACGACCAGATCACTGGCTGCGTCATACCCGACCCAGACGTGTTCGCGCAGCGTTCCTTGCACGACGCGGAACGCACCGTATGCCGAGCCGTGGTCGTGCCAACCGGTCGCGGATCCAGGCGGCCAGGCGATGGCCCAGACCTGCACGTCGTCGTCGGTGGACAGCACTGCCCACTGACGCTCGGGCCGCGTCTCGTCATATCCGAAGCGCGACAGCGCGTCGGCATACCCGGCGGTGATGGCGTCGAGGTCCCGGGGCGTGATGGGGTGTGTCGAACTGCGGGCGATGGTTGTCATGGGTGCATCCTCAAAGCTGTCGAGTGAATTTCACTGTGGGAGAGCAGGTCTCGGACGAATTGACGTCCGCTGAGCTACTGACAGCGACAGCTGGTCCCGCGGCGCATGGAGCGGGCGGGATCACAAGTGATGATGCGTTGCATAACATTAAGTTACACAACCTATTACTTCGTGACAACTCGTGCGGTCCACATCGCGAACATTGGGGCCGGCCGTGCCATGCTCGGGCCATGGCTGCCGATACTCCTGTGACCCTGCTCATCCTCGGTGCCGGTGGTGACCTCACCCACCGACTACTGCTGCCCGGGATCGGCAGCCTGCTGAAGGTCGAGCCGTCCCGGAAGGTCCAGATCGTCGGCGCCGATCGCACGGACCTGACTGCGGCGCAATGGAAGAAGCGCGTCGAAGAGTCGTTCGCCACCGTTCCCGTGCCGGCTCGTCCGGCCCGGTCGGCGCTCGCCAAGACGCGCTACCAGCAGACCGACCTGCTCAATCCCGAGCAGCTGAGTGCACTCCTCGCCGGCTGCAGCGGTCCGTTGGTCATCTACTTCGCGCTGCCGCCGTCGGTGTCGATGAAGGTCTGCAAGCTGCTGGAGAACGTCGACCTGCCGGACGACACCCGACTGGCGCTGGAGAAGCCGTTCGGTGGTGACGAGAAATCAGCGCGTGCCTTCAATGCGCAGTTGCACAAGCTGGTCCTGGAAGACCACATCTTCCGCGTCGACCACTTCCTGGGCCGCTCCACCGTGTTCAATCTCATCGGGCTGCGTTTCGCCAACCGCATCCTGCAGCCGGTCTGGAATGCCGAGCACATCGAGCGCGTCGAGATCATCTACGACGAGGACCTCGCGTTGGAGGGGCGCGCCGGCTACTACGACGGCGCCGGAGCGCTGCGCGACATGCTGCAGTCCCACCTGCTGCAGGTGCTGGGGGTCTTCGCGATGGAGTCGATCGCCGATCTGTCTGCGCAAGAGGTCCAGGACCAGAAGGCGCAGGTGCTGCGCGCTACCCACCTGTGGGGTGGCAGCGCCAAGAAGTCGAGCAAGCGAGCCCGCTACACAGCCGGGCAGATCGGTCGTCGCAAGATCCCGGCATACACGCGGGAGAAGGGTGTCGACCCGTCGCGAGAGACCGAGACACTCGCACAAGTGCAGGTCGAGGTGCGCAACAACCGGTGGGCGGGCGTTCCGTTCACGCTGCGCAGTGGCAAGGCGCTCGGTGCGCCGCGAAAGCAGGTGATCGCCTACTTCAGGCCGGTGCCGCACCTGCCGGGCGGCTTCGACAACACCGCCGCGCCCGACAAGCTGATCATCGACCTCACCCCGGGCGCCGTGTCTTTCGTGCTCACGATGAACGCCGAGGGCAGCCCGATGGACCTGGAGCAGAAGACGCTGCGCGCCGAACTCGCGCCCGGCTGGATGCTGCCGTATGGCGAGGTCCTGCGCGAGGTCCTGGACGGCGACAATCTGCTCTCCGTGCGCAGTGACGCCGCCGAATCCTGTTGGCGCATCATGGATCCGGTGCTCAAGGCGTGGAAGGCGGGCCGCGTCCCGATGGAGACCTACCCCGCCGGCTCGGCCGGCCCGGCGGGCTGGCTGCCCGCCGACTCCGTCGTGGAGTAGCCCGCCGACGATTCGTGAGGGCGCTACACCCGCCCTTACCATGGCCGCATGTCTGATCCGTATGGCGGCAAAGGCTCGGACGACCGGGGCTCCACGAGCGAGAAACGACCGCGCAACCGGCGGTCGACCCCTACTCGCCGACGCCATACCCGGGGAAGTCCGCGGATCCCTCCGCCCAGCAGGGCCAGTCGGCATACGGGCAAGCTGGCTATCCGCAGTCGAACTACTACGGGCAGCCGCAATATCCCCAGCAGCAATACCCACCGCAGGGTTACCCGCAGGCCGGCAATGGCCAGCAGCCGTACGGACAACAGCCCTACGGACAGCCGATGCCGTATGGCGCGCCGGGCACGCCCTACGCCGCTTACCAACCGGCGCCGACCAACGGCCTCGCGCTCGCATCGATGATCACCAGCATCGCCGGCATCTTCGTGCTCCGTGGCTTCTCCGGCATCGTGGCCGTGATCCTCGGCGTCATGGGGCTGAAGCGCTCCAAGGAGATCCAGGACGTCGGGCGTGGGCAAGCAATCGCGGGCATCATCATTGGTGCCGCGCAGTTCGTGCTGCTCATTGCCTTCGTTCTCATCGTGATCGTCGCCCACACGTCGAGCAGCGGCGCCTGACTCACCAGCGGTTCAGTGCCGCAACCCCGGCCCGCACCACGCGCCGCCGCATCAGCTGCGCGAGTGTCGTGTCGCCTCTCGTGATGCGCACGAAAACCCGCCAGCCGAGTGGGGTTCGAAGCACCGAGTGAAAGATTCGCGGGTGCCGTTCGAACGCCACCAACGCCTGCTCGCCCGCCGCCATTTCCGCGCCCAGCTCACCCCGCACGTCCTGCGTGTATGACGCAAGGCCCTCCGCAGGTGAGGCGTCCCCGGCAGCGATCCGTGCGGCCGCTGATCCGGCGAGTGCCCCGGACCGGACGGCATACGAGATGCCCTCTCGGGTCCACGGCTCGAGCAGTCCGGCGGCGTCTCCGGCGACCAGCACCCTGGCACGCCCGAGGGGTGACTCCGCGGTCCGGCACCGGGTGAGATGTCCGGAGTCGCGCACGATCGGCAGCGCCGAAAGCCCTTGCTGGGCAATGAAATCGGTGAGGTACTGCTTCGTTTCGGCCGGTGACCCCTTCGCCATGATCACGCCGACGGTCAGCACGTCCTGCTTGGGGAAGACCCAGGCGTAGGAGCCGGGCGTCGGGCCCCAGTCGAGGTGCACACGGCCGGACCAGGCAACCCTGGCCGCCGCGTCCGGAGTCAACTCGACCTCCAGGCCGAGGTCGACCTGCCGGAGGTCGACCCCGACATACCGGCCGATCCGGCTCGCCGACCCGTCCGCGCCGACGGCCGCCCGAGCCTGCAATTCGCCGTCGGAGGTGTTGAGAGTGACCAGGCCGCCGCCCTCGCTCACCCCGGTAACCGTGACGCCGGTGCGCATCTCTGCGCCGGCTGTGGTCGCCGCGTCAAGCAGGGCGGAGTCGAACTCGGCCCGGTTGACCAGACTGAGGATCGGCTCGTCCGCGCGTTGCTCGTAGTATCGTCGACCGCGAATCGTGAACGATGCCCGGGTGATTCGCTGCTGCACCGGCACCTCGAAGCCGTCCGGCAACGACGCGAGGGTCGGGCCGATGAGGCCGCCGCCGCACGTCTTGTAGCGGGGAAATGTCGCGCGATCCACGACGAGCGTGCGGGCGCCCGCCGCTGCTGCCGACTGCGCCGCCCGGCTGCCCGCCGGGCCGGCACCGATGACGACGACGTCATACACCTCGGGCGTTTTCACGGTGGCCGATCGTAGCCGCCCTAACTTGTCGTGGGCAGCAGGGTCAGTGCGACGAGTCCGGATGCAGGCTGGTCATTCGCTCGTATGCCGAGCGGATGTGCTGCTCCATGAGCGCGACGGCACTCGCCGCGTCGTGTTCCGCGATGGCGGCAACGACCGCGTGGTGTTGCGCCCGCAGGATGCGGCGAGCGATAGTCCAGTCCGGGAGTGCATCGAGACCGGCGAGGTTCGGCAGCCGCATCGACTCGCGGATCGCGATCGTCAGGTCGCTGGCCAGCCTGGTCGACAGGCGCTCGAGTGCGACCCGAACTACGGTGACGTCGGGGATCGGGAAATTGGCCAGCGCCACGTGCCGGGCGCCGTACGCCTGCTGCGGCCGGCCATCGACGCGCACCGTGCACTGACCTGGATCAGTGGCCCCAGCGCCACGAGCGACATCGAGCTCAACCGCATCGAGGGGGTGCACGGTCCGCGGCACCTGCACGTCATCGTTCTCAGCGGGTAGTGAAAAGCTGTCGGTGGCCGATCTGGCCTGGCATGTGACCGACGGGTAACTTGGACCTTCGGACTGACGGATCGGCGAGCCGAGGAGACACGATGCCCCTGCAGGATCACTACGACGTGCTGGTCGTGGGCGCCGGCCTGTCCGGGATCGACGCCGGCTACCGGATCCAGACGATGTGTCCCGGTGCCGATTACGCGATCCTCGAGGCGCGCGAGAGTCTCGGCGGCACCTGGGATCTCTTCCGCTACCCGGGGATTCGGTCCGACTCCGACATGTTCACCCTCGGCTTCCCCTTCGAGCCGTGGACCGGTGAGAAGTCCATCGCCGACGGCGCCGACATCTTGCAGTACCTCAAGGACACGGCCGCCAAATACGGCATCGACGAGCGGATCGTCTACTCCACCAAGGTGATCAGCGCCGACTGGTCCAGCCGCGACGCCCGCTGGACGCTCACGCTGCAGACACCCGACGGGCAGCGCACGGTCACTGCCGACTTCGTCTACCTGTGCTCCGGCTACTACAACTACGAGCAGGGCTACCGGCCCGACTTCCCGGGCATCGACGACTTCGCCGGGCAGGTTATCCACCCGCAGTTCTGGCCGGCCGACGGCCTGGACGTGCAGGGCAAGAAGGTCACCGTCATCGGCTCCGGAGCCACCGCGATGACGCTGGTGCCGGCGCTCGCGCGGCAGGGCGCGCACGTCACGATGCTGCAGCGGTCACCCACCTACGTCCTCACCCTGCCGTCGCGCGACCCCATCGCGAAGGGGCTGCGCAAGGTGCTGCCGACCAAGCAGGCGTATGCCGCAGTGCGGCTGAAGAACGCCGCGACGGCCGTCGGGTTCTACGAGTTCTGCCGACGCGCTCCCGGTGCGGCCACCAAGGTGTTGCGCACCGGTGTGGCGCGCCAGATCAAGGGCAGCAACGTAGGTATGACGGCCTTCACCCCGCGCTACAAGCCCTGGGACGAGCGCCTGTGCATCGTGCCCGACTCTGATCTCTTCAAGGCGATCCGGGATCACGACGTGGACGTCGTCACCGACACGATCGACCGGGTCGAAGGGGGCGCCATACACACCGGGTCGGGGGTGTCGATCCCGTCCGACATCATCGTCACCGCAACGGGACTCAACGTTCAGCTCGCGGGCGGCGCGAAGCTGAGTGTCGACGGCCGCGAGTGCGAGCTGGGCCAGCGCTACATCTACCAGGGCCTGATGCTCGAGGGCGTGCCGAACGCCGCGGTGTGCATCGGCTACACGAACGCGTCCTGGACGCTGCGCGCGGACCTGTCGGCGAAGTTCTTCTGCCGCTTCGTCAACCACGTCCGTCAAAGCGGCCACGCCTACGGCTATCCGACCGTCACCAAGGAGATGCCGTCGTCGCCGGCGTTGGATCTGGCAGCGGGTTACATCCAGCGCTCGATCGCGACCCTGCCCAAGCAGGGCGACCGCAAGCCGTGGTTCCTGCGGCAGAACTACTTCTCCGACCGCCGTGACTCCCGACGAGCCGACGTCACCGACAGCATCACCTTTGTCCGGCCCGGCGAGGTGCGCCTGCCGAACGACGACCTGCACACCGCCGCCGAACCAAGCGTCGCCTGATCCATGAGGGTCGCGCTTGCGTCATACAGGAGCAAGGAGCACTCCGGCGGACAGGGCGTCTACATCCGCAACCTGTCCCGGGAGCTGGTGGCGCTCGGTCACGAGGTCGAGGTCTTCAGCGGACAGCCCTACCCGAAGCTCGACCCGGGCGTCGGGCTGACCCCGGTGCCGAGTCTCGATCTCTACCGCGCCGACGACCCGTTCCGCCGACCGGCGTTCGGCGAATTCCACTCTGCCGTGGATGTTTTCGAGTATGCCGCTATGTGCACGGCCGGCTTCCCCGAGCCGCGCACCTTCGGCATGCGGCTGTCGCGATTGCTGCGGGACCGACTGGACGACTTCGACATCCTGCACGACAACCAGACCCTGGCGCCCGGCCTGCTGGCGCTCGAGCGCCGCGGCCTGCCGCTGCTGACGACGATTCATCACCCGATCAGCCGGGACCGCCGGCTCGAACTGGAGGCGGCGACCGGCTGGGACCGAGTCACTAAGCGCAGGTGGTACGGCTTCGTGCAGATGCAGCGCCGAGTCGCCCAGCGCAGCAAGCACATCCTGACCGTGTCACAGGTCTCGGCTCGCGACATAGCGACCGACTTCGGGGTGCCGCGTGACCGGATGCGCATCGTCCCGGTCGGTGTCGACGTCGACCGCTTCCGGCCACGGGCCGAGCCACGAGTGCCCGGCCGCATCGTGTCGGTCATCAGCGCCGACGTGCCGCTGAAGGGTATGTCGGTCCTGGTCGACGCGCTCGCGGAGCTGCCGCGGAACGCCTGGAGCGAGCTGATCGTCGTCGGCGCCCCGAGCGAAGCAACCGGCAAGCGGCTGGCCGATGCGGGGCTGGTCGACCGGGTAACCTTCCGCAGCGGGCTGACCGACGAGGAGCTCGCGTCGCTCGTCGCCTCGGCGTCGCTGCAGGTCATTCCGTCGAGGTACGAAGGCTTTTCGATCCCGGCCATCGAGGCGATGGCGAGCGGCACCCCGGTGGTGGCATCCAACGTGGGCGCCCTGCCCGACCTGCTCGCGGACGGTGTCGGCCGACTGGTGCCGGTAGGTGATGCAGCTGCGCTCGGCGCCGCGATCGCCGAGGTGCTGGCGTCCCCGACCGAGGCCGCGAGGATGGGTGCGGCCGGCCGCACCCGCGCGGTCGACACTTACAGTTGGCGCGCGGTTGCCCAGGCGACCGCCGATGTCTATGCCGAGGTGATCGCCGCGGACAGCACGCTGCCCGCACCGCCGACGGCCACGAAAACCAAGGAGTCAGCACGATGATCACGATGGACTTCGACTCGGCGTTCCCGCTCTGGCCCGGCATGACTGTGCTCGATGTCGGTGCCGGTCAGGGGCGCCACTCGTTCGAGGCGTTGCGCCGTGGGGCCGTGGTGACCGCGTTCGACCAGTCCGAGTCGGACCTGGCCGACATCAAGACGATGTTCGGCGCGATGGAGCTCGAGGGCGAAGTGCCCGATGGCGCATCCGGGACCGTGCTCCACGGCGACGCACGCTCGATGCCCTTCCCCGACAACAGTTTCGACCGCGTCATCGCGTCGGAGATCCTCGAGCACGTGCACGAGGACGAGGCGGTCATGGCTGAGATCTTCCGGGTAGTCAAGCCCGGCGGACTGGTCGCCGTGTCCGTCCCGCGCTCTTGGCCGGAGAAGGTCTGCTGGAAGCTCTCGGACTCCTACCACGAGGTGGAGGGCGGCCACATCCGCATCTACAAGGCGTCCGAGCTGGTGGAGCGCTTGGAGCGGGCGGGCCTGGCGCCATACAAGCAACATCACGCGCACGCGCTGCACGCGCCCTATTGGTGGCTCAAGTGCGCGGTCGGTCCCGACAACAACGACAACCCTGCGGTGAAGGCCTATCACCGGCTGTTGGTGTGGGACATGATGAAGGCGCCGTTCGTCACGCGGGCCGCCGAGAACGCCCTCAACCCGGTCGTCGGCAAGAGTTTCGTGGTGTATGCCGCCAAGCCGGAGATCAGCGCCTGATGGCGGTGCAGCGACCCGTCGGGCGACTCGGCGCACTGGCGGTGCCCGGTGTGATGAGTGCCGAGAAGTGTGCTGCCACAGCGCAATTCGTCCTCCGGCAACAGCGCTCGGACGGCTCGATCCCTTGGTATGACGGCAGTCATCTCGACCCCTGGGACCACATCGAATCAGCGATGGGCCTGACCGTTGCCGGCTACTGGTCGGCGGCCTGGCGGGCCCTCGAATGGTCCGCGGCGAACCAGCGCAAGGACGGTTCCTGGCCGATGGTGCTGCGCGGTAACGGGGTCGAGGATGCTGGCTCCGACACCAACCAATGTGCTTATTTCGCAGTCGGTTTGTGGCACTACTACCTGGTCACCGGTCGCACCGATGGTCTTGCTCGACTGTGGCCGACCGTCGAGGCAGCGATCAATTTCGTCATCCGCGCGCAACATCCCGGCGGAGAGCTGGGCTGGGCCGTCGGCACCGACGGCGGGGTCGCCGACTTCGCCCTGCTGACCGGCAGCGCGAGCGCGCTGCAGTCGATCGAGTGCGCCTGTCTGATCGCGGCAACCCTGGGACACGACCGCCCGCGGTGGCGTTGGGCCGGCAACCGACTCGCGAGTGCGTTGCGTGAGCGGCCGGCGTCCTTCGCCGACCGGTCGCGCTTCTCGATGGATTGGTACTACCCCGTTCTGTCCGGTGCGCTGCGCGGGCGGGCGGCCACGGAGCGAATCGACTCCGGCTGGACCGACTTCGTTCGTCCCGGCCACGGCGCCCGCTGCGTCAATGACCAACCGTGGGTCACCTCGGCGGAGTCCGCGGAGCTGGTCGCTGCGCTGGATGCGATGGGCGACACCGATCGAGCGCTGGCCGTGCTGGACGACCTGCAGGGGCTGCGCGACGAGACGACCGGCGGCTACTGGACCGGCCGCAACTTGCCGGACATGGTGGTGTGGCCGAGGAGCAGACCTCGTGGACCGCTGCCGCCGTGCTGCTGGCGGCCGACGCGGTGACGCAGACGACCGCCGGTGCCGGTTTGTGGCGGGATGCCGGCTGGCCTGGTGACGAGTCCGTCGAACCCGCCTCACTCGCACGCGACGAAGCGGTGAGCTGATGCCGGTCCCACCGGAGCTTGCCGAAACCGTCGCAGCGACAACGGGTTTCATGCCTGTCGATGAGGGTGATGCGTTGTATGACGTCGCGCTCCGCGCCCGCCCGGGGACCTGGCTTGAGATCGGGACCTATTGCGGAAAGTCGACGCTCCTGCTGGGTGCGGCCGCGCGTTCAGCAGGCGCTCGGCTCGTCACCGTCGATCACCACCACGGTTCGGAGGAGAACCAGCCGGGCTGTGAGTGGCACGACACCACGATGGTCGACCCACGCAGCGGTCTGCTCGACACGTTGCCGCACTTCCGGCCGGTGCTCGATGCGCTCGCTGACGTCTGCTCGGCGGTCGTCGCGAAGACCGAAGTCGTTGCGGGCTGGTGGAATTCGCCGATCGAGCTGCTCTTCCTCGACGGCAACCACACCGAGAAGACCGCGCAGCACGACTACCGCGCCTTCGCCCGGCATCTCGTCCCGGGTGGCCTGCTGTTGGTGCACGATGTCTTCCCGGACCCCGCCGACGGCGGGCAGGCGCCCTGGCACGTCGTGCAGTCGGCGCTCGCGGACGGCTTCACCGAGGTCGCGCAGCACGGTTCGCTGCGGGTGCTCGCCGCGCCGCCCACGCCGACAGGCTCATAAGAGTGCCGAGGGGCTCAGAAAATCACGGCCTCCAGGTGTGTCTTTCTGAGCCTGTCGACGCGTTGCTGGGCCTCTCGGCGAGGTGGGGCGGCAGGTCCGAATGTGAGAATGGGCGGCATGTTTCGGGTCCGCGTCGCCGGTATGACGCTGCTGGTGCTCGGCGCCGTCGCCGCGTGTGGGACGAGCGACGGTGGCAGCGAGCCACCATCGCATTCGTCCACATCGTCCCCAAAAGACGGCCGAGGAGTGGGGGAGCGAAGCGGAGGAACGTCTCGAGGCCCCGCCGCGACGAAACCCGCTCAGTCACAAGCGAGTTCGCCGACATCGGACAGCGCCCGTCCGCCATACATCGATCACGTGGTGTGGGTCAGCCTGCCGAGCGGCCGCAGCTTGCAGATCTACCCGACGACCAATGGTCGGACAGTCACGGGCGACTCGGCGGAGGCCGAAGCCTGGCGCGAGGTGCTGCGCAAGTCGCCCAACGCCGGAACCCGAGGCATGCGAGCGCAATTCGACTGCCACTGGGCGTTCGCACGACTGGCAGAACCCAACAAGCCAAGCTGGAACCTCGAGCCGTGGCGACCGGAGGTGTCGGGCCAGCAGATGTATGACGCCCGCTGCAACCCCGGCGGCCACGAGGTCTAGAACGAAGCTGGTCGAGTGCGGTGAGGGACGAGCCGCGTCACGCGACCCCTACTCCTGGTCGGTTTTCTCCTGCTTGGCCTCTTCTTCGGCGATCTGCGCACGGACCTCGTCCATCGGCAGCTTGCGCGCCTGGTCGATCAGCGACGTCAGCTCGGGTCCGGGCAGCGCGCCGGCCTGCGCGAAGACCCGGATGCCGTCGCGGAAGATCATCAGCGTCGGGATCGAGGTGATTTGCAGGGCCTGGCTGAGCGCCGGCTCGGCGTCGGTGTCGACCTTGCCGAATGTGATGTCCGGGTGCTTCTGCGACGCATCCTCGAAGATCGGCGCGAACATCTTGCACGGGCCGCACCAGTCCGCCCAGAAGTCCACCAGCACGATGCCGTCGGACTGGACCTCGTCGGTGAAGGTGTCGGTCGTGAGGGTCTTGGTTGCCATCGTTTGTGCTCCTTGGTTCGACGGTGGCGGTCTGCGGCTGATCTTGCGCCGCTCCCTTCGGGCAACGACAGGGAGCCGCGGATCCTTCCGCGCCACCGCCCGAAAGTGTCCGAATAGCGATACTTCAGTCTTGTATGTCGAGACAATGCGAAATGTTTTTGGCGAATGTCGGGAGCTCATGTTCTGCTGGGGGCATGTCTTCGCACGTCACGCTCCGCATGCGACTCGCCGACCGGCGTCGTATGACGACGTGGCATATCTGCCGCTATTGAGCTGATCTTCGCTCAGCTCGCACGCAGACCACAGCGCCCAGGGCGCTCCCGCCATTTTCCGCACGGAGACTTTCGATGACCACCGCCTCGCCCGGTATCCGGGATTTCACCAGTGACCAACTCGCCCGCGTGGCAAGGCTGTTCGCGCACGACGCGGATGCCACGAGCGCGACCGGACGCACCAGTGCCGAGCGGCAACGTCATCAGCTGACCAAGAACCCGCACCTGGAAGTGTGGCTGGTGACCTGGCCGCCCGGGGCCACCACCGACTGGCACGACCACGGCGCCGCCGCTGGTGCGGTGGTCGTGGTCCGCGGCGAGCTGATCGACCGGCTCTGGAAGGGCGGATCCGAGCACTGGCGTGAGCTGACCGACGGGGACGAGATCGCGATCGCGCCGCGGACTGCGCACAACCTCACGAATGTGGGCGATGAGGTGGCGATCACCATCCACGCGTACTCGCCGGGTCTCGCCGAGATGACGCCATACGCGTGGGAGAACGGCCAGCCGGTCGCGATCGACACCACGTCCTGACGCCCGCGGCCTGGGAAGATGCTGCGTATGAGCGAGCGACCAGAATGAGCAACGCCCCTTCGCCGTCCGAGCTCCGCCGCCGGCTGACGCCCATGCGCGGTCGCGACCCGCAGGAGGGTGAGCGGGCGTCCACGCCGCTGGAGCTGCTCTTCGACCTGATCTTCGTGGTCGCGGTCGGCACATCCGCCTCGCGTTTTGCCGAGATGGCCGCGGAGGGGCACATCGCCAAAGGTGTCCTCGCGTTCCTCTTCGCGATGTTCGCGATCTGCGTCGCGTGGATCAGCTTCTCGTGGTTCGCGTCCTCATTCGACACCGACGACTGGCTCTATCGACTGTTGACGATGCTCACGATGGTAGGTGTCGTGGTCTTCGCGCTCGGCCTGGCTCCCATGTTCCACTCCGTCGACGAGGGGCGTCACGTCGACACCAGGATGATGGTCATCGGGTATGTCGTGATGCGTGTCCCGCTCGCGGCGCAGTGGTGGCGGGCAGCGCGGCAGGCGCCGGAATATCGACTCGTCGCGCTGCGCAACATCCGGTGGATGCTGATCGTGCAGGCGGGTTGGGTCGTGTTCGGCTTCGTTCCGATGCCGCTGTGGCTGACCGCGGCGATCGTCGTATTTCTCGGCGGCTGCGAGTTGCTCATCCCCGTGCTCGCACAGGGCGGCGCCAACGGCACGCCGTGGCACCCGCACCACATCGCCGAGCGCTACAGCCTGCTCGCGATCATCACCCTCGGTGAGGGCATCGTGGGGACCATCGGTTCGTCACAGGAGCTGCTCGGTGGCGCAGCCGGCGACCAGTGGAGCTGGAACGCCGTCGCCGTGGTGATCACCGGTATCGGCCTGACCTTCGGCATGTGGTGGGTCTATTTCATGATGCCGTTCGGGACCTTGCTGCAGCACCGGCCGACATACGGCTATCTCTTCGGTTACGGCCATGTGCTCGTCTTCATTGCGATTGCCGGTGTTGGTGCCGGTTTGCACATCCTCGGTCTGTTCCTCGAGCACGATTCGCACCTGGGGCAGGCGGCAGCGGTCCTGCTGCTGACGGTGCCCGTGGCGGTCTACTTCGGTGCGGTCTATTCGTTGCACGACGTGCTGATCGGTCGCCTCGATCCGTTGCATCTGGTGAACCTGGTGATCACGGCGGCGCTGCTCGTGGGTGCTGTGGTGCTGGCGGCGCTCGGTGCGCCGATCTCGATCAGCTTGTTCCTGACCATGGCTGCGCCGTTCGTGACGATCATCGCCTACGAGGCGGGTGCGCACCGGTGGCAAACGGAGCAACTGGAGCGGCTCGCGGCTGACTCCTGACCGCTACCCGTAGGCTCTACTCATGAGTAGCAATATCGACGTCACAGTTGCGGACGGCATTGCCGACGTCCGGCTGGACCGGCCGGAAAAGCTGAACGGCCTGACCTTGCCGATGCTGCGCGATCTCGCTTCTGCAGCACGGAAGTTGCGTGGTGACAAGGAGATCCGGGCCGTCATACTCTCCGGCACCGGTGACTCGTTCTGCGCCGGGCTCGACTTCAAGACCGTCACCACCGATCCGAAGCAACTGCCGCTGGGCATGCTTCCCCGGCCCTGGCGGGGGACCAACCTCTTCCAGGAAGCGTGCTGGGCATGGCGCCGGGTGCCGGTGCCGGTCATCGCCGCGGTGCATGGGCACTGCTACGGCGGAGGGGTGCAGATCGCGCTGGCAGCCGACTTCCGAGTGACCACCCCGGACGCCAAATGGTCTGTGCTGGAAGGAAAATGGGGCCTCATCCCCGACATGACCGGGGTGCACACGCTCTCCGAGCTCGTGGGCATCGAGACCGCGAAACGACTGACGATGACCGCAGAGATCATCTCCGGTGAAGAGGCTGCCCGACTCGGCCTGGTCGGCCAGGTCCACGAGCAGCCGTATGACGCGGCTCGCGAGCTCGCCGAATCCCTCCTGCAGCGTTCGCCCGACGCGGTGGTCACGGCCAAGCGGATCTTCAACACGAGCTGGCGGTCGTCACCACGGCGTACCCTCGCGCGGGAACGCTGGGAGCAGACCAAGTTGTTGCTCGGCAAGAACTCCCAGATCGCGCGCGTTGCGGGCCTCAAACGCGAGGACCCGGTTTTCCTGCCCCGCCGCTAGATTCCGGAATATCCCGCCGCCTGCGACACGAACGCAGTTAGCGTGGCGACATACGGCGTCGCGCTGGGTCTGACCGTCCCGTCAGCCGTCGGCGTGCCGGGAAGAGGGATCCATGCGAGTTCTGGTGCTGGGTGCAGGTTTTGGCGGGTTGGAGCTCTCGACCCGACTGTCTGAGGAGCTCGGCGACGAAGCCGACGTCATTCTGATCGACAAGTCGGACGACTTCATCATGGGCTTCTCGAAACTCGACGTCATGTTCGGTCGAACGACCGCCGAAGCGGTCCGACATTCGTATGCCGATGTCGTCAAGCCGGGGGTGCGATTCGTGCAGAGCGTCATACGCTCCATCGATCCTGACAGTCGTTCTGTCGAGACCGATGCCGGTCGTTTCGAGGGCGACGTGCTGGTGGTTGCCCTCGGTGCCGATCTCGATCCGTCGGCGACGCCGGGTCTGGTCGAGGCAGGGCACGAGTTCTACACGCCGGCAGGGGCATTCGCTGCTGCGAAGGTGTTGGACTCCTTCACCGGTGGTCGCGTGATCGTCGGCGTCACATCGACGCCGTTCAAATGCCCGCCGGCGCCGAGCGAGACGGCGCTGATGCTGCACGACTTCCTGGTCGGGCGTGGCCTGCGCGAAGCCAGCGAGATCTCGCTGGTGATGCCGCTCGGTAGTCCGATCCCGCCGTCGCCGGCGGCCTCGGAGGCGTTGCTCGTTGCGTTCGCGGAGCGCGGGATCACCTGGTCGCCGGACAGCCTCGTGCGCAGTCTCGACGGGGAGCGGCGGGTGGCGGTGCTGGCCGACGGGCGGGAGTTGCCCTTCGACCTGTTCCTGGGCGTGCCGGCCCACCGTGTGCCGGACGTCGTGGCGGAATCCGGGATGTGCGTCGACGGATGGATCCCGGTCGATCCGTTGACTCTCGAGACCACCTACCCCGATGTGTATGCCGTGGGCGATGTCACCAGTGTCGGCACTCCGAAGGCCGGCGTCTTCTCCGAACGCCAGGCCGGCGTTGTCGCCGACCGGTTGATCGAGCGGCACCGGAGCGAGGCCGGGCACGCGACATACGACGGAACAGGCCTGTGTTACATCGAGTTCGGCAGCGACAGAATCGGCCGGGTCGAAGTCACCTTCCGCAGCGGCCAGCCACCGGTCGGGACTTTCAATGAACCGTCGCAGGAGTTGCGCGAACGCAAGGCGGACTTCGGCTCGAGTCGGGCGAAGCGTTGGTTCGGCACGGACTGGGCCAACCACTGAACGCCGACTGAACCAACCACCCAATGCCGAGAGGACAGGCAATTGTCGAGAGGACACTCGATTTCGGCCTCAATGGCCGAAATCCGGTGTCCCCTCGATACATCGCCTGTCCTCTCGGTGAGGGGGTTTCAAGGGTTTCAGGGCAGTCGGAGGATGCGGCGGACGTGCGGCCAGGCGAGGCTGCCCAGCTCGCGATTGCTCTCGTCATTGCCGCCGCGACGCATGGACGCGCCCGCGGAAACTGGTGTCTCACCGGGTAACAACGTCCGGTGTCCGGCAGCGGGCAGAGTGCTGAAGGTCGTCTCCAGACCATGATCCCGGCGTCGGGCGACGATGCGTTGCGCGAAGTCGACCGACGGCCACACCTGGTCGTCCCCGCCCGCGATCAGGAGCAACTCGCCGATGCGTTCGACCGGAATCGCTGCGCTGGCAACGGTTTCCGGGTCCGCGACGCCCAGGCTCTGCCGGTAGCTGCCGACGTAAGCCGGTGGGTCGGTGTCGGGCTCCCAGGTCGTATCGAACGGAACCGCGGGCACCGGGCGCCCGTCGCGGGTCCAGTGTGAGACCTGCGATTCGTCGGGGTCGATGAAGCTCCACGCGACCGGGGTTGGCGCGAATCCGATGCAACCGTCGACTCGTTCGTCATACGAGGCAACGAGCAGGGCGGCTTCCGCGCCGAACGACATGCCGGAGATGACCAACCGGTCGCACTCGGTGGCAAGCCGGTCGAGTGCCGCGGTGAACGTCTCCAACGGGACCAGTCGCGGTCCGCTCGGCTGCCCGGGGCCGCCGAACCAGCGGATCGACATCGCCAGCGCGCCATGTGACGCCAGCAGCCGGGCGCGGTCCCCATCGATGCGCCCGCTCGACCCACCGACCGTGAGCACGCCTGTCCCGCAATGCTTCTCGGGTATGACGAGCAGGCCTTCCGGACCCGTGAGCGAAATCTCCCGCATGCCTCGATCCTAAACGGCCCGTATGCGCGTGACTCGCTGTGCACGCATCGCTGCCACCAGGCTGAGCGCTGCGAGTCCGGCGAGCCCGAGAACGATCGATCGCTCCGACCAGGTGCCGACGAGCATCGAGATGACCGTGGGCACTGCGAAACCGACGTAGGTGAGTGAGTAGAAGACAGCGTTGGACATCGCGAGTTCGCTTGCTGGAGAGGTGTGTTCGACGCGGGTCAGTCCGCCCACGAGAGTCAGCCCATAGCCGACTCCGAACACCACCGCAGTTAGGATCACCAGCACGATCGAGGGATGATCGATCACGGCGACGGTGAGTAGCACGCCGACCAGCGCGCCGGCCATCCCGAGCAGACTGACAGTGCCCGGGTGGTGCGTCTCCAGCGAGCGGGCCGGTTGCTGCACGAGCACACCGACGGCGAGGGTGAGTCCGCAGATGACGGCGGTGAATCCGACGGTGAAGTCGCCGGTCTGATCCTTGATGAGCGGTGGCAGGACCACCATGCTGATGCTCGGACAGGCGAAGACCCAGGCGGCGATCGGTGCGATGCGGGACCAGAAGTGCCTGCTCAGGGCAAAGTGCCGCGCTGAGGTGGCTGAGGAGGGTGGGGTGGTGCCGGAGCGGGGGACCGTCTCGAGGTCCCGAGAACCGGCGCGTTCCAGACCAGCACGCCCGCCACGATGATCAGTGCGATGTGCACGACATACGGGAGAATCTTCGGTGCGGGCAGCCACTGTGCGAGCAACCCGGCGACGAGTGGCCCGCCACCGAAGCCGGCGGAGAGTGCTACCGCGGCCCGGCGTGCGCCGGTGCCGATCGGAGCGTCGGCGGAGAGTTCCTTGACCCAGGTCGTACCCGGCGCCATCGCGGCGCCAGTGCACACGCCGTACAGCACCCTGCCGATGAAGAGCAAAGCCGGCGTCGACTCGCCGACGGCGAGCAGCAGCGACGCAACGGCGGCCAGCACCATGACCGGTCGCAGCACGGCGCGATGTCCGAACCGACCCGCGAGTCGCGCGGCGATGAGCAGCGCGGGAACCAAGCCACCCGCGTATGCCGCGAACATGGCCGTCACGAGGGTCTGTGAGAAGTGATCGGTCGACCGGTAGACCAGCAGCAGTGGCGTGAATTGGTTGGCGCCCCACCCGATGACGAACATCGCGGCGGCAACTCGGGACCAGGGCGGGATCGTCACACCGGCCATCATCGCAACCGGTCGGTTCGGTGTGCGCCGAAGCGTGCGCGCGGCCCTGGACCGCCGAAGGTCGGGCTCCGGCTGAGACACTGGCAGGCATGAACTTCTTCTCGGCATACGACCAGGGCTTCGCGCGCGTTGCGGCGTGCACCGTCCCGACCGCGATCGCCGATCCTGCAAGTAATGCTGCGACGATCATCGAGCAGGTGCGCGCGTGTGCTGCCGACGCGGTGGCGGTTGCTGCCTTCCCGGAGATGTGCCTGACCGGCTATGCGATCGACGACCTGGTGCTGCAGGATGCCGTGCTCGAGGATGTCGAGGCTGCAATCGATGAAATCGCAGCAGCGACAACGGATCTGCTACCCCTGGTGATTGTCGGCGCGCCGCTGCGCAAGGGCTTGCGACTCTACAACTGCGCCGTCGTCATCCACCGCGGCGTCGTGCTCGGTGTGGCGCCGAAGAGCTATCTGCCCAACTATCGGGAGTTCTACGACAAGCGCTATTTCGCTCCGGGCGACGACCAGTGCGGCGGGTCGATCACGGTCGGGGGAACGACCGTGCCGTTCGGTCCGGACTTGATCTTCACCGCCGAAGATCTGCCGTCGCTGGCGGTGCACGTCGAGGTCTGCGAGGACATGTGGGTGCCGATCCCGCCGTCGTCAATGGCGTCGCTCGCCGGTGCCAACGTGCTGGTCAACATCTCCGGCAGCCCGATCACCGTCGGTCGCGCCGCCGAACGGCGGTCATTGGCGAAGGCGCAGAGTGCGAGATGCCTTGCGGCATACGTGTATGCCGCCTCCGGGTATGGCGAGTCGACCACCGACCTCTCGTGGGACGGCATGACGATGGTTCATGAGTGCGGCGGTCTGCTCGGGCAGGGCGAGCGCTTCCCGAGCGCGGCGGCGCGCACCGTCGTCGACGTCGACCTGGACCGCATCCAGCAGGAGCGACTGCGCGACGGCTCGCTGGCCGACAACGCGCGAACTCATCGTGCTGCCAGTGAGTTTCGGACGATCGACTTCGTTCTGGACCCGCCGAGGAAGACATCGGCCTGCTGCGGAAGATCCAGCGCTTCCCGTTCGTCCCGGACGACGCAGAGCACCTGGCGCAGGATTGCTACGAGGCCTACACGATCCAGGTGACTGCGCTGAAGCAGCGTCTGACCGCGATCGGCGGCCCCAAGATCGTCATCGGTGTCTCGGGCGGGCTCGACTCGACGCATGCTCTGCTGGTCGCGGCGCGCGCGATGGACGAATTGGGGCGACCGCGCACCGACATACTCGCCTACACGATGCCCGGTTTCGCGACCGGCAGCGCGAGCAAGTCGGCAGCGACCGATCTGGCGCACGCCATGGGAGTTTCGTTCCAGGAGTTGGACATTCGCCCGGCGGCGACCCAGATGCTGCGTGACATGGGGCATCCGGCCGGCGACGGTAAGCCGGTCTATGACGTGACGTTCGAGAACGTCCAGGCCGGCCTGCGCTACGACTACCTCTTCCGAATCGCCAACAAGGAGAACGGCATTGTCCTCGGCACCGGCGACCTGTCCGAGCTCGCACTCGGATGGTGCACGTATGGCGTCGGCGACCAGATGTCGCACTACAACGTCAACGCCGGGGTGCCGAAGACGCTGATCCAGCATCTGATCGGCTGGGTGATTAGCACCGGCACGTTCGACGACGCCGCGACCGGCACGCTGCAGTCGATCCTCGACGCGGAGATCAGCCCCGAGTTGGTCCCTGCCGGCGCGGACGAGAAGCCGCAGTCGACCGAGGACGCGATCGGTCCGTACGCGCTGCAGGACTTCAACCTCTTCCACATCCTGCGGCACGGCATGCGGCCCAGCCGGATCGCGTTCATGGCATGGCACGGCTGGCACGACGCGTCGGCCGGGGAGTGGCCGACGGGCTACCCCGAGGACCGGCGGACGGCGTACTCGATGGCCGAGATCCACTCGTGGCTGGAGCTTTTCATCAAACGCTTCTTCGGGTTCAGTCAGTTCAAGCGATCAGCATTGCCGAACGGCCCGAAGGTCGTCGCCGGTGGAGCGCTGTCACCCCGCGGCGACTGGCGTGCCCCCAGCGACGGCAACGCCAACGTGTGGCTGCGGGAGCTGGAGCGCAACGTCCCGAAGAAGTGAGCGGGCTCCGGAATGGGTGTGGCCCGCGTGCACAGGTCTCCCCAGTGTCGACATACGACCGGGTATGGCGTCCGCGCACGTGCACAGCTCTCCCCAGTGTCGACAGACGACCGGGTATGGCGTCCCGCCGCGCTGGCGCTATGCCGATCGCGTTGTATGGCGCGCGTTTGGCATAGCGGGAGTTGCCGCACCGACGGCCTTGCCTAGCCCTGGCCCCAGTCGAGGATCCGCCAACGCTCGGACGGGGTGTTGCGGACGAGGTAATAGGACCACGCCTCGTGATCGGGCTTGCTGCCCTTGGTCAGCCCCTTCAGATGCTTGAAGGTCGCCTCCGTGTCGACCTGGACGCACTTCTTCCAGTTCGTGGCCGCCTTGCTCTCGCATTGCGCGCCACTGGTGACCGGCCCGGTCCTGACGATCCGCAGGTCCTCGACGCGTGGCCCGTGCAGGCTCCACCAGCCGGCGTCGACACCGACCCGGTCACCGATGACAACTGCCTTGGCAGCGGAGAAATCCCGGTCGTTCAGCGCCTTGGCGAAGGTCTGTACAACGCCTGCTGGCGAGGTTGACGACGAGGGCAACGCCACGGTTTCGCGCGGCTTGCCCCACAGCCAGAGCCCCAGAACCCCCGCCAGGACGACGATCGCCAGGCCAAGTCCCACAATGCTCTGAATCCGACGCATGGTCCGAGTATTGGTCGCGCAGGGTCCTTTCGTGAAGTCGCGTCCCAAATTCATACCGCTCTGCAATGCGGCTGACACCGCGTGAACACGATCCGCGCACACATCCCCCGGCGTCGGAGCGCGCCATACACAGGGATGCGGAGCGGCGGTCGCGGGTGTCAGCCCGGGCGGCTACCGTCGGAGAGTGATCAACCCGCCCGAGCTGCAGCTGAAAGGGGCGGAGTGGGTGCGTCGCGTCGGTCCGGAGCAGCTCGCCGCGCGGTTGGGGGAGCTGACCCTCGCGCGTGCCGAGCTGTATGTCGACTCCGAGCGCGTGCAATCGATCAACACCGGCGATCAGGGGCGGCTTCTCCTGTCCACGGTCGAAGGCAACCGGGCACGCCCCTACACCGTGATGATCACCCGGGTCGAGGACCACGACGGGCTGCCCGACTGGCATTCGCGGTGCTCCTGCCCGGTCGCGACCGAATGCAAACACGTCGCGGCGACCCTGCTCACCGCGCGCGATCATCTCGGTGGCGTCACCCCGGAGCTGCCGGCCTGGCGCCGGTTCGTCCAGGAGCAGCTGGAGGATCCGCCGGTCGATCACACCGACGACGGCGTGCGTCTCGGCTTGCGGCTCGAAGCGACCAAGGAGCTGCGCGGCAGGCGACGGGTCACCCGCGTCTCGGTCCGCCCGGCGCACGTCACCAAGACGAGCAACTGGTCCAAGAGTTCGTCATGGGACGAGATCGCGCTCAACCGCGTCCGGCGGCGCTTCAACCTCGCGCAGGCCGACGCGATCAGCGCCCTGCGCGATGTCATCGTCGGCCGCACCCACCAATACGCCCTCGCCCCCGCCGAGCTCCACCTCGACGACTCCGGCGCCGGCCTCTGGTCGGCGCTGCGTGACTGTGTCGCGACGGGAGTGGAGTTTCTGCCGGCATACAACAGCCGTGAGCAGGTCCGGCTGCTGCCCGACCCGCTGCAGGTGGCGGCCGACTTCGGCGAGCAACCCGACGGCTCCCTGCTCGGCAGCGCCAACGTCGTCGGCCTCATCGCGCCCGGCGAAGTCGTCCTGTTCGGCGATCCGGGGCACGGCCTCGCGCTCGTCGGGCACGACGGCAGCATCACCCTCGCGCAGCTCGAGACCGCCCTCAGCCCGGCGACCCGGGCGCTGCTGCTCGACGGCCCGCTCACCGTGCCGCCCGAGGACGCCGAGGAGTTCCGCGACCTCTACTACCCGCGCCTGACCCGCCAGCTGCGACTGGTCTCCAGCGACGGGCTCACCGTGCCAGAGCCGCTACGGCTACACCTTGTCGTCAGTTCGCCGGAGCCGCAGGCGATCCAGGTCATCGCCCGGATGCTGTATGCCGGGAAGCATCCCAAGCCGGTCGCGCTCGACGTCTATGACCGCACCCGCGACCGCGTCGGCGAGCACGAGCTGGTGGGTCGGGTCGACCCGACGCTGCGCGAGCTCGGTCTGATGGAGCTGATCGGCGGACTCGGCTGGTGGCCGGTCTCCGAAAGCCTCCTGCGCGGTTGGCCGGCGGTGCGTTTCGCCGAGACCATGGACGAGCTGTCCGCCAGCGACGACATCGAGCTGGTCATCGACGGAGAGCTACCGGCCTTCGAAGAAAGCACGGTCGCGCCGCTGATCACGATCGGCGCCGCCGACTCCGAGGACAACGACTGGCTCGACCTGCACGTCACGGTCACCCTCGACGGTGAGGAGGTTCCTTTCGCCGAGCTGTTCGCGGCACTCGCCCGGGAGGACGACGCGATGCTGCTGGCGTCGGGCACGTGGTTCTCCCTCGACCGGCCAGAGCTCTACCAGCTCGAGCGCCTCATCGCAGAGGCCCGCGAGATCGCGGACAAGCAGCGAGAAGGCTTGTCGATCAACCGTTTTCACGTCGGCCTCTGGGAGGAGCTTGAGCAGCTCGGAGTCGTCGACCAGCAGAGTGAGCGGTGGACCCGGCAGCTGGAGCGAGTTCGCGACCTCGATCGGTTCTCGGCGCCGACCATCCCCGAGTCACTCAACGCCACACTGCGCAGCTACCAGGTCGAGGGTTTCACCTGGCTGGCCGCGCTGTGGGACTGCGCGCTCGGCGGCATCCTGGCCGACGACATGGGTCTGGGAAAGACGTTGCAGACTCTCGCTCTGCTGGCTCGCGCTCGCGAGGAGGGCGAGCTGGAGGTGCCGGTGCTCGTGGTCGCGCCGAGCTCGGTCGTCGGCACCTGGGTCGGCGAGGCCGCACGGTTCACGCCCGACCTTCGAGTGGTGGCGCTCGCCGAGACCAGCAAGCGGCGCGGCAGCACCGTCCGAGAAGCCATCGGCAACGCACACGTGGTCGTCACGTCATACGCCGTGCTGCGGCTGGACGCCGACCAATTCGCCGAAACCAACTGGAACGGCTTGGTTCTCGACGAAGCGCAGTGGGTCAAGAACCACGCGTCCAAGACCTTCCAGGCGGCCAAGCGCATCGGTGCGCCGTTCACGCTCGCGGTCACCGGCACCCCGCTCGAGAATTCCCTGATGGACCTCTGGTCGATGCTCGCGCTCGCGGCGCCTGGCCTCTACCCGCGGCCGGAGGCCTTCGGGCAGCGCTATCGCAAGCCGATCGAGCGCGGCCAGGCTCCGGAGCTGCTGGACCAGTTGCGCCGCCGGATTCGCCCGCTGATGCTGCGACGCACCAAGGACCAGGTGGCGAGCGACCTGCCGCCGAAGCAGGTTCAGGTGCAGGCCGTCGAGCTGGGGGCCAAGCATCGGCAGATCTACGACCGGCACCTGCAACGCGAGCGGCAGCGCGTGCTCGGCCTGCTGGAGGACCCGGACGGCAACCGCGTCGCGATCCTCGCCGCGCTCACCCGGCTGCGCCAGCTCGCGCTTGACCCACGGCTGGTCGACGACGTCCCCGGCAGCAGCGCCGAGAACTCCGCGAAGATCACCCTCCTCGTCGAGCAGATCGGCGAGCTCGCCGCGGAAGGTCACCGGGCGCTCGTCTTCAGCCAATTCACCTCCTTCCTCAAGCTCGCCCGGGACGCGCTCGACAAGGCCGGGCTGACTTCGTCATACCTCGACGGCCGAACTCGCAACAGGCAGAAGGTTATTGACGGTTTCAAGACCGGCGACGACCCGGCGTTCCTGATCTCGCTCAAGGCCGGCGGTGTGGGGCTCACCCTCACCGAAGCCGACTACGTCTTCGTGCTCGACCCGTGGTGGAACCCCGCGACAGAGGCGCAGGCGATCGACCGCGCGCACCGCATCGGGCAGGACAAACCGGTGATGGTCTATCGATTGGTCAGCGCCGGCACCATCGAGGAGAAGGTCGTGGCGCTGCAGGAGCGCAAGCGCGAACTCTTCGAGAAGGTCGTTGATGGTGACGGCGGTGTCGGCGGCGCGATCACCCCCGACGACATCCGCGCGTTGTTGGACTGACGTGAAGCCGGTTACTTGGCAGTAACCACGTCTAGGGTGGCAGGTATGCGCATTCTCTCCGCCAAACCGACCAGGTCATATGCCGCAGCGCGATGCCTGGTGACCGGTGGTTGTTCCGGCCTCGGTCAGGCCCTCGTCAAACTCCTGGTCGCCGACGGCGCGCGAGTGCTCGTCGGCGACGTGCACGACACGGCGCCCGAGGGTTCGCTGCCCGACGGCGTCGACTACCTGCGGCTGGACGTCAGTCGCGACGAGGACTGGGACAACGCCCGCAACTGGGTGGAGAGCACCTACGGCGGCCTCGACCTGCTGATCAACAACGCCGGCATCGCGGCAGGCGGTCGCATCGACGTCGCCGACATGGACGAATGGCGCCGCATCACCGACATCAATCTGCTCGGTGTTGCCCGGGGTTGCCACACCTTCGTGCCGATGATGAAGCAGCAGTCGGGCGGTCAGATCGTCAACACTGCATCGCTGGCCGGGCTGGTTCATGCGCCCGCGATGGCGTCATACAACGCGGTGAAGGCGGGCGTCGTCGCTATCAGCGAGACGCTGCGGTCGGAGCTTGCGCCATACAACATCACGGTGTCGGTCATCTGCCCGTCGTTCTTCCGGACCAACCTGGCGTCGTCGTTCGGTGGCAAGGATGTCGACATGGAAGCCAGCGGTGTCGACATGATCAACAAGGCGCCGCGATCGGCGGATCAGGTTGCGGCCGTTGCCTATTCGGGGATGAAGGCCGAGAAGCACATCATCCTCACCGACCGTGACGGGCACATCGCGTATGCCGCAAAGCGCTACGCGCGACCGGTCTACGACCGGGCGATGAAGGCTGCCGGCAAGCAGGTTGGCACCGGTAAGACACCGACACCGAAGATCGTCGAGAAGTTGCAGGCGCTCGGCGCCAGAAAGAAGTGACATGAGTTCTGTTGCCATCATTGGCGGACACGGCAAGATCGCGTTGCTGCTCGCGAAGCAGCTTGCGGCGCAAGGACATCAGGTGCGCTCGCTCTTCCGCAACAAGGATCACGCGCCCGAGGTCGCGGCCACCGGCGCGGAGGCAGTCGTTGCAGACGTCGAGCATCTCGATGTGCCGGCTATCACCGAGTTACTGGCCGGCGTCGACGCGGTTGTGTGGTCGGCGGGTGCCGGCGGTGGCAGCCCGGCCCGGACCTATGCCGTCGACCGGGATGCCGCGATCCGCAGCATGAACGCCACCGCGGCGGCGGGCATCGAGCGCTACGTCATGGTCTCCTACTTCGGCGCATCTACGGATCACGGTGTGCCCGAGGACAATTCGTTCTTCGTGTATGCCGAGGCGAAGGCCGCTGCCGATGAATATCTGCGTGGCACCGGCCTCTCCTGGACCATCGCCGCGCCCAGCAGCCTGACCGACGACGCGCCGACCGGCCGCATCGAGGTCAAGGGCCAGGACGGCGACGGGTTGAAGTCCGGGTCGGTCTCACGAGCCGACGTCGCGGCGGTTGTCGCGGCACTGCTGCCGGCGACCAACTCGGTCGGAGCGTTCGTGCAGTTCAACAACGGCGACACCCCGATCGCCGACGCTGTCGCCGCCATCAAGCGGGCCGAATAATAAAGCGGGTTGAGTAGCGGAGGAGCGAAGCGGGGGAGCGTATCGAAACCGCGGGTCTCGATACGCAACCTCGTGCCTCGGCTGCTACGCGACCAGCGAAAAGTACGCACCGGCCCTGATGTCTTCCAGCAGCGTCGGACCGGTCGGCTCCCACCCGAGCAACGACCGGGTCGCATCGGACGACGCCGCGCCCTGCATACCGAAGAAACCGCCGATGAAGCCGAAGTGCGCGACGGCATCGTTCGGATCGATCGACGTGACGGGCAGGCCGAGTCCAGCGCCGATGGCCTCGGCGATGGCCTTGGTCGGCACGCCGGTCTCGCCGGTGGCGTGCAGTCGTGCGCCGGCTGGGGCGCTCTCCAGGCCGAGTCGCACCAGACTCGCGGCATCGGTGCGAGCCACCGCCGCCCAACTGTTGCTGCCGTCGCCGACGTAGCCCGATACTCCGGCCTTGCGCGCGGCGGCAACGATCAGTGCGATGAATCCGTGGTCGCCGACGCCGTGGACGGTCGGCGCGAAACGGGCCGCGACGGCCCGCACCCCTGGTCGACGAAATCGAACGCGCGGTTCTCGGCGCCGCCGCGTAGTGATTCCGGGCCGACGTGGGGACTGGCGTCGTCCTCGGTCGCCGGCCGGCCTGCGGCGAGGCCGGCAACGCCGGACGCGAAGACGAAGGGCCGGTCGCTGCCGGCGAGCACCTCGCCGATGGTCTCGATCGCAGCTCGCTCGGCGGCATTCGAATTGGCCGGATTGGACCAATCGTGTTTGTTTGCAAGGTGTATGACGCCCTCAGTGGCGTCGGCGCCCTTGCGAAGCGAGTCGAGGTCATCCAGGTCGCCGCGCAGGACGTCGGCGCCCTTGGCTTCGAGCTGGGCAGCTGACGATTCCGAACGAGCGAGACCGGTGACCTCATGTCCGGATCGCAGCAGGTCGTCGACGGTGGCGGAGCCGATCCAACCGGTGGCACCGGTGACGAATACGCGCATGGTGGGTCCCTTCCCGAGAAAGGAGCAGTGCTCCAACGAGTGATGTCATTGACTGACATCATTCACCGTACACCTGGATGTCAGTTACTGTCATCAGTAAGCTTCCGGTATGGCGCGGTGGCAACCAGGAGCACGAGAGCGATTGCAGACGATCGCCCTACAACTCTTCGCGGAGCAAGGGTTCGAGCAGACCACCGTTGCCGAGATCGCTCGCGCCGCCGATCTCACCGAGCGGACGTTCTTCCGGCACTTCGCGGACAAGCGTGAAGTGCTCTTCGCCGGTCAGGACGACTTCCTCCAACTGTTCACCGACCCGATCGACGCGGCGCCGGAGGGCACGGTGCCATACGAGCTCATCAGGCGATCGCTGGACGCCGCCGGTGAGTTCTTCCCGGACGAACGACGTGCGTTCTCGCGGGTGCGGGCGTCGATCATCGACACGGAGCCCTCGCTGAAGGAGCGGGAGTTGGCCAAGCTCGCGACGCTGAAGCTGCGACTCGGTGAGCTGCTGCGGGAGCGCGGCATAGCCGAACCGACCGCGACCCTCGCGGCGGAGACGGGGGTGACGATCTTCCATCTGTCGTTCCAGCAGTGGATCGCAGACAAGGAGTTGCGCAGCATGTCCGAGATCGCGCGGGAGCGACTCGACGGGTTGGTTGCCTTGACCGCCGGCTGATCAGGTCCCGGACCCGGAGCCAGGCCCGCCGCCCGCACCAGGTGCGCCGTTGGGCGCCCCATTGCCTTGCTGTCCGGTGCTGCCCTGCTGCTGTGAACCGGTGCCACCAGGGACCTCGAAGGTGCGCGCGTTGCCGAAGCCACCACCGCCCATCCGGCCGGTACCGCCGCCGGTTCCGCTCGCCACTGCGGCCGATGCCGTGATCGCGCCGGCCGACGACAGCCCGATCGCCAGTGCCGCCACGACCGCAGTCTTCTTGCCCGACCAGCGCGGCTGGTGGAGGACGGGCGTCGTTTCGGCGACGTGCTGTCCGGCCGGTGGCGGCGTCGGAAGTTGGGGATGTTCCTGCGTCATGGGTGATCGTCCTTAGAGTGCTGAGATCCGTTGTCGCACATGAACATTGCAGCGGGTCCTGTGGTCGGTCTTTGAGACCCCGCAGGCGAGCCTGGCAACGCTGAAGGGAGAGCTGACCCTTCACGGTCAGCCCTGGCAGCTGCCACAGCATGGCCACAAGCGGCGCCGACACGCTCCATGACATGGACTCAGCAACCGCGCACCTGCGGACCTCAGATGAAGTAGTCCGCAGGGAAACCTCGACCAATGTCGGGCGCTCCGGTGCGGCTGTCGGCGACGGACGATTTGCGCGCTGGTGGAGTGGACATCCGGACGACCCCTCGTGGGCACGACCGTCAGCGTTCGGCCTGCTGGTGGCGACGGCGGTCCTCTACTTCTACAACCTGACCGCGAGCGGGTGGGCGAATTCGTTCTATTCCGCTGCGGCCCAGGCAGGTTCGGTCAACTGGGAAGCCTTCTTCTTCGGATCCTCCGACGCCGCCAACTCGATCACCGTCGACAAGCCGCCGGCCGCGCTGTGGGTGATGGCCCTCTCGGTCAGAGTCTTCGGGCTCAACTCTTTCGCGATCCTGATGCCGGAAGTCCTGATGGGCGTGGCAACGGTCGGGTTGGTCTATTCGATGGTTCGTCGCCACTTCGGTGCGGGCGCCGGACTCCTCTCGGGTGCGGTGCTGGCGCTGACTCCGGTGGCAGCGTTGATGTTCCGCTTCAACAACCCCGACGCATTGCTGGTGCTGTTGATGACCCTCGGCGCGTGGGGCACGATGCGAGCGATCGAGAAGGGCTCCATCAAGTGGATGGCCCTGGTCGGGGTGTTCCTCGGCTTCGGCTTCCTGACCAAGACGCTCCAAGTCTTCCTCGTCATACCCTTCTTCGGGATCGCCTACCTCGTGACTGCGCGGACGAACCTCAAGCGACGAGTCCTCGGCCTTCTCGCCGGGCTCGGTGCGATGATCGCCGCCGCAGGCTGGTGGGTGCTGATCGTGCAGCTGGTTCCGGCCGACTCGCGGCCGTACATCGGTGGTAGCCAAACGAATTCGTTCTGGAACCTCACCTTCGGCTACAACGGCTTCGGTCGGCTGAGCGGCAACGAGACTGGCTCCGTCGGTGGCGGCGGCGCGGGAGGTGGCACCACCGCCGGCGGCATGTGGGGCGTCACCGGCATCACCAGAATGTTCGGGTCCGAGGTCGGCAGTCAGATCTCCTGGCTCCTGCCTAGCGCACTCATCCTGCTCAGCGTCGGCATCGTCCTGCGCGGTCGTCAGCCGCGCACCGACGGACGCCGGGCGGCATACCTCGTGTGGGGCGGCTGGCTGCTCGTCACCGGCCTCACCTTCTCGTTCATGGCCGGCATCTTCCACCAGTACTACACAGTCGCGCTGGCTCCCGCGATCGCAGCAGTGGTCGGCATGGGCGCCAAGGAAGCCTGGGACCGCCGGCATCACGCGATCGGCTCGATCACCCTTGCGGTCGCGACGGCCGCCGCCGCGACGTGGTCGTTCATCCTGCTCACTCGGGTCACCGCGTATGGCGACTGGTTGCGCACCTCGATCCTCGCCGTCGGTATGGCGGCGGCATTCCTCCTGCTCGCGCTGAACTGGTTGCACCGCAAGGCGATTCCACTGGTTCTCGCGGGTGCGATCGCAGCCGGCTTGGCCGGGCCGGCGGCATACACCTGGAGCACGGTGAACTCCGCCAACACCGGCTCGATCCCGACCGCTGGTCCCGGTGGAATGGGCGGCTTCGGTGGTGGTGGCGCTCCCGGCGGTGGCCGGATGGGCGGCGTCCGTCCCGGTGGCACTACCGGTCAGGGCACTATTCCCGCCCAGGGCGGCACCACTGGCCAAGCAGGCGCGACGGGCAACGCGGCGGCCACGCAGCGTCAGGGTGGCGGCCTGGGCGGCCTGCTGGGTGCCACCACTCCGAGCACCGCAGTCGTCAGCGCACTCCAGTCTGGCGCGGCCACGTACACCTGGGTCGCAGCGGCGATCGGCAGCAACAACGCGGCGGGCCTGCAGCTCGCGACCGGGCAGCCGGTGATGCCGATCGGTGGGTTCAACGGGAGTGACCCGTCACCGACGCTCGCGCAGTTCCAGAGTTATGTGCAGTCCGGCAAGATCCACTACTTCCTCGCCGGCGGCGTCGGCGGTGGGGGTCAGTCGGGCGGCTCGAACGTCGCGCAGCAGATCACCACGTGGGTTGAGGCGCACTACAAGAAGGTGACGATCGGGGGATCGACCTTCTACGACCTGACCCAGCCGACCAGCTCCGCGAGCTCGTCGTCGAGTAACTGACAAGGATGCGAGCGATGAAAATCTCTCAAGAACAACAGGATTCGGTGGGTCACAACCACTTCGGCCTGCGCCAGATCGTGCTGGACGTCGTGATCCCGGTGCACAACGAGCAGCGCATCCTGGAAGCGAGCGTCGACACCGTGTGGAGACTGCTGCGCGATGAGTTTCCCTATCCGTTCCGCATCACGATTGCGGACAGCGCGTCCACGGACGGCACCCTGCTGATTGCGCGCCGGCTCGCTTCGACGCGTCCCGAAGTGCGGGTTCAGGTGATGAGTCGCAAAGGTCGGGGGCTGGCCCTCAAGCACGCCTGGCTGTCCTCGGATGCTCTCGTGCTGGCCTATATGGACGTCGATCTGTCGACCGATCTGGGCGGGCTGTTTCCGCTGGTGGCGCCGCTGTTGTCCGGGCATTCCGACGTCGCGATCGGCTCCCGGCTGGCTCGCGGATCACATGTGGTGCGGGGGCCGAAGCGCGAATTCATCTCTCGCAGCTACAACTTCATCCTGCATTGCTCATTGCGCACCGGTTTCACCGATGCCCAGTGTGGCTTCAAGGCGATCCGTAGTGACGTGGCCAGGGCGTTGCTGCCGCTCGTGGAGGACGAGACGTGGTTCTTCGACACCGAGCTGCTGGTGCTCGCCGAGCGGTGCCGGCTGCGGATCCACGAGGTGCCGGTCGATTGGTATGACGACCCCGACAGTCGGGTGCACATCACCAGCACCGCACGCGACGACCTGCGTGGCGTATGGCGCCTACGCCGTTCGCGTAGTGCCGCCGATCCCCAGATCCAAGACCTGCGGAAAACGCTGGGGCGATTGGGGATCGATCAGTCGCGGTCGGAACCGGACAACTGCGAGGCGGACCGATTCGCCGCTTCGAGTGCCGCGACGCTCTCCTGAGTCAGGTAGGCGTGCACGGCCGTCGCCACCTCGCCCACCGGCCGTGGCGGTAGATAGGCCGAGGCACCGGCGTCCAGCAGTCGGCCGACCGGACCCTGGTAGCGCACCTCGAGTTCGTCGTCCTCGATCTCGGTGATGATCAGCCGCGCCTCCGGGAAGCTGCCGCGCAGCACGTTCAACAGTTGCGGACTGACCGGATTGATGAGCAGCACGTCAGCCGTCGGTGGAGCGTCGTGCAGGTCGAGAACGATGTAGTCCGAACCGAATTCGTCAGACAGTCGGCGCCGAGCAGAGTCGGACAGCTTCATCGCGGTCGCGACCACCGTCACGCCCTCAGGTGTCTTGACCTCCGATGTCGATGAGCGAGGCTCCGGGAGGACCACACCCTCGAGGACTGAGGGGCGGAAGACCAGCTGGCCCAGCTCGCGGTCGCCGCCGACCAGGGTGATCTCGGCGCCTTTCATCGCGGCTGTGAGTGACTCGCGGAGCTCGCGCGGCAATGTGTCCAGGTCAAGTGTCGGTGATTCCCCTCGATGCCCCATGCACCCAGTCTGCCTAGTCCGTCGGCTCCGGCGGTTCTTCGGCGCCCGCGTGTTCGTCGCGTTCCGCCCACTCCAGCAGGGTGTCGATGCGGAAGGCCTCGTCGTCGATGCCGGCTGCTGGATCGCCTCGCTCGGCATACCGCCCAGGCACCGTGGCGATCGTGCACTCCTGCGGCTCGATGTCGTCGAGTTCGTCCCAGCCGAACGGTGTTGAGACGGTGCCCGAAGGGTTGCCGCGCACCGAGTAGGCGGCAGCGATCGTGTGGTCGCGGGTGTTCTGGTTGTAGTCCACGAACACCATCCGCGGGTCGCGGTCCTTGCGCCACCAGGTCGTCGTGACGTCGTCGGGCGCGCGCCGCTCGACCTCACGGGCGAACGCCAGCGCGGCACGGCGTACGTCCTGGAATCCCCACTCGGGCTCGATGCGCACATAGACGTGCAGCCCGGACCCGCCCGAAGTCTTCGGATAGCCGGTGATGCCCAGCTCGTCGAGCAGCTCGTGCGTCACCCGAGCTGTATGGCGCACCCGGTCGAAGTCTGCTTCCGGCATCGGGTCGAGGTCGATCCGCCACTCGTCCGGGCGCTCGACGTCGAACCGCCGGGAGTTCCACGGGTGGAACTCGACCGTCGACATCTGGACCGCCCAGATCACCGCGCCGATCTCGGTGACACACAGCTCGTCGGCGGTGCGGTTCCACCGAGGAAAATGAATGTTGACTGTTTCCAACCAGTTCGGAGCTCCGCGGGGCACGCGCTTCTGATGCACCTTCTCGCCGGTAACACCGGTCGGAAAGCGATGCAGCATGCACGGACGATCTCGCAGCGCCTGCACGATGCCGTCGCTCACCGACAGGTAGTAGTTGGCCAGGTCGAGCTTCGTCTCGCCGCGCTCGGGGAAGTAGACCCGGTCCGGGTTGGAGATCCGCACCGTGTGCTCACCGGCCTCGAGCTCGGTCGCCGGAGTGCTGCCCTTGGCTGCCATATCGCCAACTTAACGTCCTGCGTCGCCTTCTGCCGCTGTCCGAAGCGCCTCGAGCCGGTCGCCCCACGAGTCGCCCAGGTCGCGCAACCAGGTCGATACGGCATGGCGGCCTGAATCCCGCGATCGAGAGGACCCGATAGGCAATGAGTGGACCCGCTATCGCACGCCGGTATGGGGCCCGCTCGAAGCGTTATGTGTCCTCTCAATCAACGGGCGGCGGGTCGTCCGCCGGGTTGGATGACCTCGCCCGCGGCGTGTATGGCGGCGAGGTCGACATACGCCGAGCCGTTCAGCTCGATACCGGCCCGCTCCTCGTCGCTCAGCTCGCGGCGCACCTTGGCGGGCACGCCGGCCACCAATGAGCCCGCCGGGACCTGCATACCCTCGGGCACGACCGCGCCCGCCGCGATCAGCGAACCTTCGCCGATGACAGCGCCATTGAGCACTCGCGATCCCATACCGATCAGGACGTCATCCCCGATCGTGCAGCCGTGCAAGGTGGCGTTGTGCCCGACGGAGACCCGCTCGCCGACGCGTAGCGGGCTGCCCGGATCAGCGTGCAGCGAGCAGTTGTCCTGGATGTTGCTGCGCGCCCCGATGCTGATCGACTCGATGTCTCCGCGGACCACGGCGCCATACCAAATGCCGACCTCGGCGCCGAGTGTCACGTCACCTACCACGGTGGCGTTGGGGGCTACCCATGTCGAATCGTCGACCGTGGGCGTCATGTCCTGGATGCGGATGATCGTCATCGCGACAACGTATCCGCTCCAGGTGAGATCCTCGGCGCGACGAGACCGTCAGTCCGACGTCTTCGACGCCGGGTCCGTCGTGACGGTCGTCCCGTCACCGTCACGCCACGCGTCGAGGCGGTGATGATCGGGCCTGAACCCGTGCGCGATGCCCCACAGGACGGCCTTCGTCCGACTGGTCACGTCGATCTTGCGGTAGAGACTGCGGATGTAGGACTTGATCGTGTTCGGGCTCAAATAGGTCAGCGAGGCGATGTCAGCGTTGCTTCGCCCCTGGGTGATCAGGGCGAGGATCTCCGACTCCCGATCGGTGAGGCCGTCGAGACGTCCCGGCCAGTCGAGTCCCGGGTCGCTGTGGACCAGTGGCGGCGGGTCACTGATCACGACCTTGCCGGCGTGCACCGCCTCGAGCGCGTCGACGAGTTCAGCTGCCGGAAGCGTCTTCGACAGGTAGCCGTCCACACCGCGCCTGCGTGCCGACGTGATCAGCTCGGGATGGAAACTCCACGTGTAGACGACCACTCGCCGTGCACGCGGGCTGTTCACGAGCAGGTCGATCTGGCCGGTGTCTGCCTCGCCCTGGGCGAACGAGTCGTAGAGAGCGATGTCGACGTCCTCGATCAGCGGTTTGTTGGTGTCGATCTCGATGATGACGACCCGATCGCGGTAGTCGTCCAGCATGTGTGCCAGGCCGCCGAGGACGATGTCGTAGTCGTCGATCAGGGCGAGCCGGATCGGCTCGGTCACGCGTGGAGGCATTGCCGGAGAGTAACCGCCTTTGGGGTGTGCCACACCACCATTGACGGTGGAAACCTTGTTCGTCGGGCCAACTCGGCCCAGCGGGGGTCTTCAACACAGCGGACCCCGTCACCACGGGGTCCGCTCACACCTGGAAAGCGAATCTCACCATGCTCGGTCTCATCATCAGTCTGATCGTCATCGGCCTCATCGCCGGGGCGGTCGCCCGACTGCTCGTGCCGGGACGCCAGAACATCGGCATCCTCGCGACGATCGTCTTGGGCATCGTCGGTTCCTTCATCGGCGGTTTCCTCGGCTATCTGATCTTCCACAAGGACGCCCAGAGCGGCTTCTTCCAGCCGTCCGGCATCATCGGCTCGATCATCGGCGCGATCATCGCGTTGCTGATCTACCTGCGGATGGGCAGCCGCCGGACCGTGCGATGACGGAGGGCGCCGAAGTCACGTATGCCGCCATCGCGCGACGGCGTCTGGTGCGTTGGCACGTCTCCGTGCCCGGTATCGGCAGGACGACCACGTTCCGCCGCAGTCGTGTCGAAGCGGCGGCTCAGACCCTGGTCGCGCGGTGGACGGGGAACCCGGATGCCTCCGTCGCCGTGCTCAGCAGGCCGCGATCGTGACCGGATCCGACGAGCCGACCACCACGGCAGGGGGCGTGGTGGTCGGCTCGTCGCCTGCGTCCGGTCGTCAGCAGAAGCTCACGCAGGCTGCAGATGTATGGCGCGGCCGGCCCAGCGTCGCCGGATCCACCGGTCATGGCTGGCGAGTATGACGGTGACCGGGCTCGCGGCCAGCGCGTCTTCCAACTCGTCCACCAGTGCCAGGGACAGGTGGTTGGTCGGCTCATCCAGCAACAGCAGATCCGGCTGGCGCGCGATCAGCAGGGCCAACTCGACCCGCCGCTGCTGGCCCAGGCTGAGCTCGCCGAGCGGTCGGCTGTGATCGCGCGGATGCAGCAAACCCAATGACGACAACGAAATCCGGTCGTCCATGGCCTCGAAGAGGTCGCTCGCTGACTTGTCTCGATCCGTTAGCGAGACATCCTGCGTCAGCAGCCCGATCTGCCGTGCCCGCACGTCAACCCGCCCGGAGTCCGGCATCCGCCGGCCGGCGATCAGGTCGAGCAAGGTCGACTTGCCCGCGCCGTTGACCCCCGTCACCAGCAGGTGCTCACCGGGTATGACGTCCAACCGGTCACAGCGCAGCCGCCCACGCACCCGAACGTCCCGCACCGACACGGCCGCGATCGGCTGCCGGTCGAAAGAACCCGAGAACTGCATAACCGCAGGCGGTTTGGGGATGCGCGAGCGCTCCAGCAACTCGATCCGCTGCTCGGCATTGCGCCGCCGCCGGCTCACCGTGGCCTGGACCCGCTGGCGCTTGAAGCCGTAGATGAACTTGTCGTTGTCGCGCGGGCCTCGGTTGTGGGCGATGTCGGTGTTGGTCGTGCGTGCGGCCGCCCGCAGCGAGTTGAGCTCGTCCTGTTGCGCTTCGAACTCCTCCTGCCACCGGTGCCGCGAAGCGCGTTTGGTAGCAAGGTAATCCGTGAAATTGCCCGAGAAGAGTCGCCCTCCGCGTCCGTCGGTGCCGAAGTGCGACGGGTCGAGATCGACGATCGCGGTGCACACCCGGTCCAGGAAGACCCGATCGTGCGAGGCGACCAAGGTGGCGCCACCCATCGAATTCAACTCGTGCTCAAGGAAATCCAGCGCTTCGTCATCCAGATGATTGGTCGGTTCGTCGAGCAGCAACACTTCCGGGCGACGCGTCAGCAATGCCGCCAGTGCGAGCCGGGCGCGTTCGCCGCCGGACATCGACGCAACAGTGCGCGACGGGTCCAACGTCCCCAAGCCGAGTCGGTGCGCGGCCACCTCGGCTCGCCGGTCCGCGTCCCAGGCGTCGTGGACCATCGCCCAGTCGAGCAGTCGGGAATACTCGTCGGCCAGGTCGGGCCGGTCGTCGAGCTGCGCAGCAAGAACCTCCATCCGCTCGATGCCTTCGTGCAGCGGAGCGAGGGCGTCATACATGACTTGTGCGATCGTTGCCGTCGGGTCGAGCCCTGAGTCCTGGCCGAAGTAGCCGAAGTCGTCCGGGATCGCGACGCTGCCGCCGTCGGCATCCCGCAGCCCCGCCGCGACCTGCAACAGAGTTGACTTCCCGGAGCCGTTCTCGCCGACCAGGCCCACGGTCGCACCGGGTATGACGGACAGGCTGACGCCGTCCAGCACGCGCCGGTCGACATACGAAAATACGAGATCGGTGATCTGAAGTGACATGAGAGATCCGTTCCACAGGCAGTGGGTGCTCGCCGGGATGGCCGCGGACGCGAGCGATGACGGATCTACTTCTTCATGGTGCAGCTAGCCTGACATGAGAGCCGGCAACCAGGCAATCCGATTCATCGGGGCGATCAGCCGAACATTTGGTTACTCGTGGGTATCGTGGAGCAGTCCCGGGAGCCGTGGCACCAGCAACAAGGAGTTTCAATGAGTCCACAGACTCGTCAGCGCGTCAGCCTGCTCGACCTTGGCAAGGGCGCGCTCGGCATCTTGCCCGACCTACCGCTGCTCGCGCGCGAGGCGCCGGGCCTCTTGCTGCGCAAGCCGACCGCCAAGAACTCTCTGGGCCTGATCTTCCAGAACAACGCCGCCCGTCACCCCGACCGCGACTTCGTCAAGGGCGAAGGTGCCGACGGCACGGTCCGCGCCCTCACGTATGGCGAGGCGAACGCCATCGTCAACCGCTACGCCCACGTGCTGCAGGCGCACGGCGTCAAGCGCGGCGACGTCGTCGGCCTGATGGCGCACAACTGCATCGACAACCTGCTGGTCATGCTGGCGACCGTGAAGCTCGGCGCGATCGCTGGGCTGCTCAACTACAACCAGCGCGCCGACGTGCTGGCCCACAGTCTCGGCATCCTGAACGCCCGCGTGATGGTCGTCGAGGACTCCTGCACCGAGGGTCTGGCCACGGCCGGCGATGCCGCGAAGGCGCAGCAGGTGCTGACCTTCTCGGAGTTGAGCGAAGCCGCCAAGGCGCAGGGCGAGGACAACCCGGCCGCCTGCGCGCAGGTCATCGCCCACGAGAAGGCGTTCTACATCTTCACCTCCGGCACGACCGGCATGCCGAAGGCCTCGGTGATGAGTCACTTCCGCTGGCTGAAGTCCTACAGCGGCCTGGGCGCGCTCGGGGTGCGGCTGAAGTCCACCGACACGATGTACTGCCCGCTGCCGCTCTACCACAACAACGCGGTCACGGTCGCGCTCAGCTCGGTGCTGGTCAGCGGTGCTTCGATGGCCATCGCGCCGAAGTTCTCCGCGAGCCGGTTCTGGGACGACTGCATCCGGTATGACGCAACGGCTTTCGTCTACATCGGCGAGTTGTGCCGTTACCTCCTCGCCCAGCCGGCGAAGCCGGTCGACCGCCAGCACAAGGTGCGGGTCATCGTGGGCAACGGCCTCCGGCCGGACATCTGGGACGACTTCCAGGGTCGCTTCGGCATCTCACGCATCGCCGAGTTCTACGGCGCGAGCGAGTGCAACATCGCGTTCATCAACGCCTACAACCTCGACCAGACCGCAGGCACCTGCCCGCTGCCCTACAAGGTGGTGGCCTACGACGTCGAGACCGGCGCGGCCACACGCAACGAGAAGGGCCGGCTGAGCAAGGTCAAGAAGGGCGATGTCGGCCTACTGCTGGCCAAAGTCACCGGCCGGGCACCGTTCGACGGCTACACCGACGAGGACGCGACCGAGGCCAAGCTCTTGCGAGGCGGCTTCAAGGACGGCGATGTCTGGTTCAACACCGGCGACCTGGTGCGCGATCAGGGCTTCACCCACGTGGCGTTCGTCGACCGGCTCGGCGACACCTTCCGGTGGAAGGGCGAAAATGTCGCGACCACCGAGGTCGAGGGCGCGATCGACGAGTTCCCCAGTGTCGACGACGTCACCGTCTACGGCGTCCAGGTGCCCGGCACCGACGGCAAGGCCGGTATGGCGGCGGTCGTCCTGCACGACGGTCAGGAGTTCGACGGACCCGGTGTGGCCGCGCACGTTGCGACGTCGCTCCCGGCATACGCGATGCCACTCTTCATCCGGGTCACGGACTCGCTGGAGCACACCTCGACGTTCAAGAGCCGCAAGATCGAGCTGCGCAACCAGAGCTTCGTGAAGCCGGGCGGCGACCCGGTCTACGTGCTGACTGACCAGGAGCGCGGCTACGCGCCGCTGTATGACGGCTACATCGACGACGTCATCGCCGGGAAGTTCCCCCGCGTCTGACCCCCGCCATCCGCTCGGTGATCGACTTCAAGCACGAAAGTCGGGGTCCCCGCGAAGTATCGGAGGAGCGCAGCGGGGGAGAACTTCGTGGGGTGACGTTTAGCGGGCGGTGATGAGCTTCGCTTCGGGTAGGTGCCCGACCTCGTTGTAGGTCAACAGCTGCGGCAGGCCTTCCTTGTCCAGGACCAGCCGGGTGAGGCCGGTGTTGTAACCGGCCATCGACGTCGCCCGCCAGATGTTCTCGATCGCCAGGTCGTTGGTGCTCGGGCGCTCCGGGTCGCGCACGTCGCGGTCCCAGGGCTCCCGGACGAGCAACCGCGCGATGATCCAGGAGATCAGGCCGACGCTGGAGATGACCATCGTGCACTCGGCGTCGTGCTCGAGCAGGGACGTCATCGCGGTGCGCACCCGAGTGTCGAACGCGGCGAACGACTCGGTGTATTCGTCGTCGTGCTCGCCGTCGGCCCAGCGGGCTATCGCCTGGGTGAACATGTCTTCGAACGCCGCCCGCGGCCGTAGTGTGCGAACCATGTCGGCCTTGAGGACAAGCATGTTCTTGTATGCCGGCTTGAACGCGTTGATGACCTCGACGTGATCCAGCTCGTTCCAGACGTCGTCGACATCCGTGGGAGCGATCCAGCCGGCCGCGACACAGACGGCGGCTGCGGTCTGCCGCTGGCGGTTGAGGCTGCCGCTGACGATCCGGTCCGGCTTGATCTCACGCGTGCTCAGGAACTGCCCGAGCAGCCTCGACTGGGTGCGTCCGAGATCACTGAGCTGGTCGTAGTCGCTCTTGCCGAACGACGCTTGACCGTGGCGCACGAGCAGGATCGAGCGGGTCATGGCCTCAATCTAACGGTCGGAGAGGGCGGCACACCTCCGGGACCCCGCGGTGCCGTCGGCTCAGTCCAGGCGAGTCAGCGTGCCGTCGGCGCCGACGCGGAACCGGGCTGCGGACGCCCTGGTTTCGCTGGGCAGAGCGCTCGGGCTGACCGCGGCGCCGTGCGTCGCGTGTTGGGACGAGGTGTGCTTCAGCCCGGTGGAGACCCCGGCTGCGGTGGCACTGGCGGCCGGTATGGCGCCCGCGCCGACGATCAGGATCGCTGCGCTGCCGAGCAGGGTGCGGCCGGCCCGGCGCATGAACCCGGAGTCCTGGTCTGCTTCCGATTGAAGGAGTGCGGTTGTGGTGTTCATGCGAACAACTCAACCGCCGGCCGGTATGGCCCTCCTGTGTGAGCTCTATGCCGATCCGATGGGCATCGGCGAGCGCCTGATCAGGCCGTGCGCGGCGGCGCCTTCGGCAGAGCGAGACGCGCGAGGCGACGCTTCTCCTTGTTGGGGGAGTAGACGGCCTTGATGGTCTCCCAACGGTTTTCGTCCGGCAGCGCCAGCTGGCAGATCTTCTTCCAGGTCTGGAAGAGCTGCTTGGGCAGCGGGCCCGTGGTGTAGGGCAGGCCGTACTTGCGGCATACAGCCCGCATCTTGGGCGCAACCTCGATGTAGCGGTTGGACGGCAGGTCAGGGAAGCAGTGGTGCTCGATCTGGTGCGACAGGTTGCCGGTCAGGGTGTGGAAGAGCCTGGAGCCGGAAAGGTTCGCCGAGCCGAGCATCTGGCGGATGTACCAGTCGCCGCGGGTCTCACCGTCGATCATGTCCTCGGTGAAGACGTCGACGCCGTCGGGGAAGTGCCCGCAGAAGATCACCGCGTGCGCCCACACGTTGCGGATGCCGTTGGCGACGACAGTGCCGGCCAGACCACGCTTGAAGGAGTTGCCGGCCAGCAGGCCGGCCGCCGGGGTCGCGATGTAGTCCTTGGCGACCATGCGGATCGCCTTCTTCTTCAGCGCCGCCAAGTCGGTGTTGAACTCTTCCTTGGTCTTCAGCCCTGCCTTGACCATGTCCCACTCGAGGTCGTATGACGCGATGCCCCACTCGAACAGCGGCGACAGCGCGGCGTTGACGATCGGGTTGAAGAGGTCGCGCGGCTGCCACGGCTGGTCGTCGCTGACCCGCAGGATGTTGTAGCCGACGTCGCGGTCCTTGCCCAGCACGTTGGTCCAGGTGTGGTGGATGTCGTTGTGGGTGTGCTGCCAGCCGCGGGCCGGCGCCACGAAGTCCCACTCCCAGGTGGTGGAGTGGATGTCGGGGTCGCGCATCCAGTCCCACTGACCGTGCAGCACGTTGTGCCCGATCTCCATGTTCTCCAGGACCTTGCAAAGCGCGATCGCACCCGTGCCGAGCGTCCAGCCGAGCTTGCTCTTGCTGAAGGCGAGGGTGATGCGGCCGCCGGCGTCCAGCCCGCGGGCGACGCGGATCACCCGGCGGATGTATGCCGCGTCCGACGCACCGCGCTCGGCGATGACCTCGTCACGGATCGCGTCCAGCTCGACGCCGAGCTGGTGCACCTGTTCGTCGGACAGATGTTCCGCTGCTTTGGGCCTGGCCAACGGTGCACCGGTCGTCGGTAGGACGCCGGTGCGCTTCTTGGGCGCCGTGGTGGTCGCGGTGGTTTCGGTCGTCAGTTCAGATGTCAGAGTCACGATCTTGGGGATCCTTGATCAGATATCGAGGTGGCATGTCCCGGCGGCAGCCGAGATGCAGGTTTGGATGAGGTCGCCTTCGGTGTCGTTGATCTCACCGGTGCGCAGGTCGCGCACCTGGCCGGACAGGAGCGGGGTCAGGCAGGTGCGACAGATGCCCATTCGGCAACCACTCGGCATCAACACACCAGCTTCCTCGCCGACTTCGAGCAACGGAGTGCTCGCGTCGGCTTCGACCTCTCGGTCGGACTTCTCGAAGATCACCGTGCCACCGTTGCCTGAGACTTCGGTGAGCTTCGCGGTCTCGAAGCGCTCAACGGTCAAGCTGCCCGGAAGGTTCGCGCCCTGCCAGAGGCGCTCGGCGTCGTCGAGCATGGCGGTCGGTCCGCAGACGTAGGTCTTGCGGCTGCGCCAGTCGGCGCACAGCGCGTCCAGGTCGGCGATCGAGCCGAAGTCGATCCGGCCGTCGTCCGCGGTGTAGCGGTGCACGACGTGGAACCCGTCATGCTGTTCGGTCAGCTCCGCGAGTTCCTCACTGAACAAAGCGGATTCGCGGTCGCGTGCAGAGTGGATCAGCACAACGTCAGCGTCCGAGCGCTTCGGCAGCAGGGTGCGGACCATCGACATCACCGGGGTGATGCCGCTGCCACCGGTAAGCATCAGCAGTGGTCTCGGGCCGGTCGGCAGCAGGAACTCGCCCTGCGGAGGCGCCAGGAAGAAGATGTCTCCGACGCGCGTCTCGTGCGCCAAGTGCGAAGAGACTTTGCCGCACGCGGTCACGGTGATCTCCGGGTCGCCGCCCGCAGGAGCCGACAGCGAGTAGGAGCGCCACTGGCGGACGCCGTCGATCTCCACGCCGATCCGGGCCCACTGGCCGGCGTCGTGCGGGGACCAACCGTCGCCGGGCCGAAAGGCGATCGTCGTCGATTGTGCGGTCTCGGGCCGGACCGTCGTCACGACACCACGCAGCTGGCGGGACGAGGACAACGGGTTGATCAGCGCGAGAAAGTCATGCGGCGGCGCGGGATGCGTGAACACCGAGGCAGCGCGCAGCGCGACCGACTTCAAACCCATGCACCCACTGTAATTGGCTTGTCGCGCTGATTCATCCACCCACCGCCTACAATGAGGAGCATCATTTTAGCGTCTGGGTATAAAAGGAGCCGGTATGGCGAGCGCTGTGCGACCCGGCAAGGCGACCATGATCGGCGCCGAACTGCCGTGGGCGGAGCTGCCGCGGGGCATCAGCGCGCTGCTCGAGGACTCGCTGCCCCAGCTGGTCGAGGAGATCGTCTCGCGCATTCCGCAGGAGATACCCGAATACTCCCGCCCCCTGGAAGGTGAGTTCGGGACGGCAGTTCGCCGTGGTGTGGAGATCGCGCTCGGCAGGTTGTTCATCGACCTGCCCGGCCGCGACGAGCCTGCCCTGATGCCCGACACCCGCTCGGTCTACCGGCAGATCGGCGTGGGTGAGGCCCGGACCGGTCGATCCCTGGAAGCGCTCCTTTCGGCATACCGGCTGGGTGCTCGTGTGACGTTCCGTGCGGTGTCGGGGATCGCCGACCGGGTCGGGCTCGAGCCCCGACTGATGCTGCCGCTGGGCGAGTCGATCTTCGTCTACATCGACGAGATCTCGGCCGCCAGCATCGAGGGGTTCACCGAGGAGCAGTCGCGCCAGGTCGGTGAGCGTGACCGGCGCCGCGAGTCGCTGCTGCGCCGAATGTTGGCCGGCAACCTGCCGGAGGTGGAGGGCCGGCGCCTGGCCGGCCGGGCCGGCTGGACCATCCCTGCGCGGCTGGTGGCAGTCGTGGTGCCGACCGAGCACGGCGAGGGTTTGCGTGCCGCCGTTGGTGACGACGCGCTGATCAGCGGACGTACCGGTGAGGTCGTCATACTCGTGCGGGCTCCGGAGTCCGACACCGAGCGCGGCAGGCTGGCCGCGACGCTGGGTGGTCGACCCGCCTGGATCGGCCCGGTGCGCACGTGGGACCGGGCGGAGGAGTCCTACCGGATGGCAGCCGTGGCTGCCGCGACGCCGGCCCTGGCGTATGACGACGCGGGCGTCCGCTGGGTCGAGGACCACCTGACCGCCATCGCGTTGCACGCCGATCCGCTGGTGATGAAGGACCTGGCGACGCGATGCCTGGAGCCGATGGCCCGGCTGCGCCCGGAGCAGCGTGACCGGCTGGCCGAGACGCTGCTTGTCTGGCTCAAGCACCGCGGCGAACGCGGCCGGATCGCGAAGGAACTGCACGTGCACCCGCAGACCGTCGGCTACCGCCTCGGACAGCTGCGGGACGTCTTCGCCGACGACCTGGACGACCCGGAGCGGCGGTTCGAGCTGGAGTTGGTGCTGCGGGCGGGTCACCGCCCCGAAGCTCAATAAGTTGTATGACGAGAGGAGTCGCGATGTCGCTGAGGTGGGACAGCGTGGTGGTGGACTGCCACGATCCGGGGACTTTGGCGCGCTGGTGGGCCGACGTCCTCGGCTGGCAACTCGTCGAGGAGTCTGACGACGAAGTGCTGATCGCACCCGCGCACGTGGCCGGGGCGGGTCCGTTGTCCACGAAGCAGTGGCAGGAGCTCGGGCCGGTGCTGTTGTTCGGGACGGCGGCGGAGGGCAAACAGGTCAAGAACCGGCTGCACCTCGACCTCGCACCGCATGTGTCCGACGACCGGGAGGCCGAGATCGCTCGGCTGGTGAGCAAGGGCGCGACCCACATCGACATCGGGCAGGGAGCTGACCTGCCGTGGACCGTCCTGGCAGATCCCGAGGGCAACGAGTTCTGCGTCCTGAGCGCGCGCGATCGCTGACCGGCCTCGGGCTGTGACGCCACTGTGATCTGACGTGCGCACCGCGCGAACCTCTCGTCTCGTAAATTGTCCTGGTGATCACTGCCAAACGTCGTGAGCGATATGTCGACCTCGACGGCGTTCGCGTCCATTACGTGACCGAGGACGGTCCGAAGGACGGCCCGCGTTTCGTTCTGGTGCACGGCCTGGGCGGGTCCTGGGCCAACTGGGCCGACGTGATGCCGCTGCTGGCCGAGCGTGGCCGTGTCGTCGCACTCGACCTCGGCGGGCACGGTCTCACTCAGACGACGCCTGAACAGTCGACCGTCACGGCGAACCTGAAGCTGCTGCAGCGCTTCGTGCAGAGCACCTGCGACGGGCGGCCGGCCATCGTCATCGGCAACTCGATGGGCGGGCTGCTGACCGGGCAGCTTGCCGCGCTGGACAAGCGAGCAGTCGCCGGGGCGGTGTTGATCGATCCCGCCATACCCCCGACGCCTGCGAGTCGACCGGAGCCGATGGTGCTCGTGGGCTTCGGTGTCAGCTCGATTCCCGTGGTCGGGCCGCGTGCGCTCGCGGGTCAAGGAAAGCGGGTGCCGGTGGAGAAGCAGGTGGCCTTCACCATGCGGCTGGTCACGAGCGACTTCGATCGGATCAGCCCGGCGCTCTACAAACTGCACCTGGACGACGCCATACAGCGTCCGGAGCGTGTGGGAAACACCGATGCGCAATACCTCGCGGCGACGAAATCGCTTCTCTGGCAACTGTTTCGACGCGGTCGCTACGCCCAGGCCATGCACCGGATCCTGCAGCCGGTTCTGCTCATGCACGGTGCGCGCGACCGCCTGGTGCACGTGCGGACCGCGCGTGCGCTGGCGGCTGCCAACCCGCACTGGAGCTATGTCGAGGGCGCCGAGCAAGGACACACTCCGATGCTCGACTACCCCGAGTGGGTGGCCGATCAGGTGCTCAGTTGGGTCGACGCCCACCCCGCGATGGGGACTCGGGGAGTGCTGTCCGAAGGTGCGTGATCGTCGTCACGCGATTTGGAGACTCGCCGAATCGCCGGGCATTCTGGAGCGATGAGCACTACCCACCTCCACGCCCGCCGTCTGAGTGTCGTCGCGGTCGCAGCATGCGGTCTCGTCGGGCTGAGCGCCTGCTCCGGCGGCAGCTCCTCGACGTCCTCGTCGTCCCCCAGCCTCACCGCGTCGAGCACCTTGCCGTCGATGTCATCGACCACCAGCAGCTCGCCGTCGGCGAGCCGCTCGGTTCTGAGCAGCAGCTCCGCCAGTGCGTCCTCGACCTCCGGCAAGTCGGCGTCGTCGTCGAGCAGCGCGAAGCCGAGCAAGAGCACCAAGCCTGCTGCCAAGGCGGACCCGGTCGCCGCTTGCAAGACCGCCAACACCAAGAGCAACCAGGCGATCAGCCAGTGGAACAGCGCGGTGACCTCGCAGTCCAAGAGCAAGTTGGACTCCGCGGCGCACAACTTCCAGACCGTCGCGGGCAGCCTGCGCAAGTTGCCCGCTCAGGCCGGCAACAAGAGCTTCACCGTGCGGGTGACCGCTGTCGCGAGCGATCTGGACGCGATGGCCAAGGACCGGTTCGCCGGTAAGAGCGTCGACCCGTCGAAGTACAACACCGACTCCGAGACGTTGCGGACCTACTGCCAGAAGGTCCTCACGACTCAGTAGTTCCGGCTGCGAGTTCCTGCGCCGCCGCGAGTGCCTGCTCGGCTGCCGACCGTGCGGCAGTCGCCTGCTCCGCTCGCGTGCGAGTGGCTTTCGCCGTGCGGCGCGCCGCGGTGAGGGCGCGTTCGGCGAGTTCGGCTGATTGCTGCGCCGATTCCTCCGCTTTCTGGGCGGCGGTCAAGGCGTCCGCCGCCGCCGCGAGTTGCTGCTCTGCGTCGGCCTGCTGCTGTGCCTGTCGGCGTGCGGTCTCGTCCTCGGTTTCCTCCGCCCGGGGCTCGTCCTCGGGTGTGTCGTCGGGTGCCTCGAGGGGTTGCCGCAGCGGTATGGCGACAGCGTCCTGCAGGTCGACATCGCCGAAGCCGCTGTACCGCAAACCGCTCACCAGTCGGCCACTGCCGACCGCGCGGCCGGCTGCCGCATCGGCCACAGCAGCCACCAGCGTGTCGGACAGTTGCTCCTGGACGGTGGCCGACAACGGCTCGTCCGATGCATCCGCGATCTCGGAAGTCAGCTGCGAGACCAGCGAATTACGCTGTGCGCTCAGTGATTTCATTGATGCGACGTCCAGCTTGCTCTGTGCAGCCCGTAGCTGCTCGCCGAGCTCGAGCAGCTCGTCGAGTCGCGCGCCGTCCCGACGATGCAACTGGTTGAGCAGAGCTGCGGCGACGGTTGGGCGCCGCAATGCCTTGAGCTGATCGGCCACTTCCTTGTCGCCGGCGGCCCTGGCACGCTTCACCGCAGCGTCGCGCTGCGCGATGAACTGGCCGGGTGGCCCGGCATACAACTGCTCGACCGTGCTCTCGAATTCGTCGGCGGGCATGCGCTCAGTCAACAGCACCGGCGGGCACGCTTGCTGAGTCGCGAGCGACCGTCGCGAGTACCGACGGGTAGGTTTGGTGCTTCGCGACTTCGAAAGGTGCACCCCATGGACGCGGACGTCATCATCGTCGGAGCCGGACTCGCCGGCCTGGTCGCCGCGGGCGAGCTCGTCACCGCCGGCAAGAAGGTCGTGATCGTCGACCAGGAGAGCTCCGCGAACCTCGGCGGGCAGGCCTGGTGGTCCTTCGGCGGGCTCTTCTTCGTCGACTCGCCCGAGCAGCGCCGGATGGGCATCAAGGATTCGGTCGACCTCGCCTGGCAGGACTGGCAGGGCAGCGCCGGATTCGACCGGCTGGACGACGAGGACAGTTGGGCCAGCAAGTGGGCCAGGGCGTATGTCGAGTTCGCCGCCGGGGAGAAGCGCTCCTGGCTGAAGGAACGCGGCATGGGCTGGCTGGGGATCGTCGGCTGGGCCGAGCGAGGCGATGGTCGCGCGGGCGGTCACGGCAACTCGGTCCCGCGCTTCCACATCACGTGGGGCACCGGCACGGGCGTGGTGAAGCCGTTCGCGGACAAGGCTCTCGCCGCGGTCGAGACCGGGCACGTGCGCTTCCTGCACCGCCACCGGGTGGACGAGCTGGTTCGGGATGGCGCGGCCGTCACCGGTGTGCGTGGCCGAATCCTGGCCGAGGACAACGCTTCTCGTGGAGAGGCGTCGTCGCGGGACGAGGTTGGCGACTTCGAGCTCACTGCGCAGGCGGTGGTCGTGAGCAGCGGTGGCATCGGCGGCAATCACGAGCTGGTCCGCAAGTGGTGGCCCCAGCGGTTGGGCACCCCGCCGCGGGAGATGATCACCGGGGTTCCGGCATACGTCGACGGCCGGATGATCGACATCACCGAGCAGGCCGGTGCGCGCACCGTGAACCGCGACCGCATGTGGCATTACGTTGAAGGAATTAGGAATTGGGCGCCGGTGTGGCCGCAGCACGCGATCCGGGTCCTGCCGGGACCATCGCCGATGTGGTTCGACGCGCTCGGCCGTCGGTTGCCGCATCCGTACCTGCCGGGCTTCGACACGTTGGGGACGTTGCGCTATCTGCGGACGATGCCGGAACTTGCGCCATACGACCACTCGTGGTTCGTGGTGACGCAGAAGATCATCGAGAAGGAGTTCGCGCTGTCGGGGTCGGAGCAGAACCCCGACATCACGAACAAGGACCTGAAGCTGCTCGCGTCGCGGGTCCGCAAGGGCGCGCCCGGGCCGGTCGAGGCGTTCAAGCAGAAGGGCGCGGATTTCGTTGTCGCGGATGACATTTCGACCCTCGTGGATCGGATGAACGCGCTAACGCCGGAGCCATTGCTGGACGCGCGGATGCTTGAGCGGCAGATCGTGGAGCGGGACCGTGAGGTTGCCAATCCGTTCAGCAAGGACGCACAGCTGACCGCCATACAGGGTGCTCGGCGGTATCGGGGCGACCGGTTGATCCGGGTCGCGAAGCCGCACCGCATCCTCGACCCGGCGGCTGGCCCGCTGATCGGCGTGAAGCTGCACGTGCTGACCCGAAAGTCGTTGGGAGGCTTGCAGACTGACCTGCAGTCTCGCGTGCTGGATCCGACGGGTGAGCCGATCGAGGGCCTGTTCGCCGCGGGTGAAGCGGCTGGTTTCGGTGGTGGTGGTGTCCACGGCTACAACTCGCTGGAGGGCACCTTCCTCGGCGGCTGCATCTTCTCCGGCCGCGCCGCCGGACGTGCTGCGGCCGCGCAGGTGGGCTGATGAAAGCCCCACGAAGTTCTCCGCTCGAACCTGCACCCCACGAAGGTTCTCCCCCGCTGCGCTCCTCCGAATCCTCCGCGGGGACCCCGCAGCGCGCCGATACTTCGCGGGGGCCCCGGGGAGCCGACCACCCGGGCGCGCTGCGGCGTCTCGGGCTGGCGCTCTTCCGGCTGACGCCGTCGAAGGTCGTGTGGCCGTTCATCCGGATCGCGTCGCCGACCTTCACCGTGGGCGCGGTCGCGCTCATCGAGTATGACGGGAAGCTGCTCGCGCTGCGGCAGACCCATCGCGCCGGCGTGAGCCTGCCCGGTGGGCTCGTGGAGAAGGGTGAGCACCCTGCGCAGAGCGTGGCGCGAGAAGTCATGGAGGAGACCGGGATTCGCATCGACCCCGGCGACGTCATCGCCACGACATACGAGACCAAGCTGCGGCACATCGACGTACTCTTCCGGGTTGTTTGTCACGAGGAACCCGAGGTGCGCGTCGCGAGCGAGGCGACCGGCCACGAGTGGCTGCCGCTGGACGACTGGACCGACATCGACAAGGCGACCGCGCGTGTGCTGCAGGCCGTCCGCGCCGTGCACCACGAGCCGCGCTTCGGCTCGGTCCTCGACTGACCCACACCCAATCCGCGGGACTGACCCGTGCTTTGCCGTTGTTCGGCGACGGAGCGCGGGTTGGCACCAGAACCAGGCTCTACGGAGCCGCCCTCACTACTGCGGCATACAGATCGACGCGGCCGGCGTGACTGCGATCGGCCGCGGGACTGTACGACGAACCCGTGTCGACGGTTTCTGTTCGACGCTTCGGTGAATGGCTTCAGCTGCTGGCGACGGTGCTGGCCGCGGTCGCGGCGCTGACGGCCGCCATCGTCGCCGCCATGGCAGCGGCCTGCGCGTCATGAACGGCACGGCCGACCGCGCCGGATGCCCAGTCGCCGTCGGTGATCTGCTTCGCCCGCTCGACGAGGTCCTTCTTGCTCATGCCGAACTGTTCGGGGAGAAGACACTCGGGACAGCCCCGACCGCTTGAGTCAATCCGAGCAGTGTGCCGGTGCGCAGATCCGGCGCCGACTTCTCGGAGAGAACCGCGGCGACGTCGTTCCAGATCCGATCCCGTTCGGCCGGCTTGCGCACCGGGAATCGGTTCGGTCGCAGGAAGCGCCCACGCTGACACTCCACGATGCCGGTTGCGGCGAGGCGGTCATACAGTTCGTCACCGAGGCCCTTGGCAACCTTCCCGAGGACGTCCTTCGGCTTCTTGCCGAGTTTCTGCTGGAAGGTCACGAGTGCCCGGTCGAGAATTGGGTCGCCGAGCGGTGCCGGAGTCGGCGGCGGCGCAAGCCGCCCGCGGTCGTCGACGGCTGCGCGCCCGCTCGCGGCGAGTTCGGCGAGCAGGCCGCCCGCGAGCGCGATCGGCACCGCCGGGCTACCCGCAAGCCACTTTCCCTCGTCGGTGGTGACCAGCAGCAGAAATTCCTCCGAGATCAGCATGTGTCGAGCCTACGTGCGAAGCCGGCACCGAGCAGCTTGGTTGTGGCGTGTGCCGGAGCATCACGTCGGGCGCAGAACCCCGCGAGAGGTCAACGGATGTCGTGAGCCACGAATCTCACAACTTCTGTTGACCTCTCGGTGCTGGGAGGCCGTGGATCCGGATCGACATGCAACCCGGGGCGCCGCCAGGCGTCATACATCTTGAGTCCAGTTGTGCTCCGTGCTGCCTCGTGCACCGGATCAGAGTCGAACAAGGTGGAGTTTCTGCACGATGCGTAGGCGCACGGCCCTTTCGATGACGACCGACCTTCCGCGAGAAGGACTCCGGTGAAACTCGTCCTCATCGGCGCGCTCGTCGCCCTCCTCATCGGACTGATCGGCACCCGCTACTTCATCGGGCTCGCCAAGCGTCAGGGCTGGGGCCAGTTCATCCGCGACGACGGTCCGACGAGTCACCACACCAAGCGCGGCACGCCCCAGATGGGCGGCATCGTGATCATCGGTGGCACGGTCGCCGGTTACGGGCTGGCGCACCTGCTCACCTGGGATGCCCCCAGCGTTTCCGGGCTGCTCGTGCTCTTCCTGATGGTCGGCATCGGGTTCGTCGGCTTCCTGGACGACTGGACCAAGATCACCCATGAGCGGTCGCTCGGCCTGACATCGGTGCAGAAACTCATCGGCCAGACCGTCGTCTCGGTCGTCTTCGCAATCTTGGCCAGCCGGTTCTCCCGCGGTGGCATCACTCCCGCGAGCTACCGAATCTCGTTCGTGCGTGACACCTGGTTCAACTTCGCCTTCGCCGGCACTGTCATCGGGCTCATCCTCTTCGTGCTCTGGGCCAACGTGATGATCGCGGGCGCGAGCAACGGGGTGAACCTCACCGACGGCCTGGACGGTCAGGCGACCGGTGCGTGCGTGATGGTTTTCGGTGCCTATGTGCTGATCAGCGTGTGGCAGTTCAACCAGAACTGTCAGTCGGTCATGTCCTCGCAGTGCTACAACGTGCGCGATCCACTCGACCTGGCCGTGGTCGCCGCCTGCGTGATGGGCGCCTGCTTCGGGTTCCTGTGGTGGAACGCGTCGCCGGCCAAGATCTTCATGGGTGACACCGGATCGCTCGGACTCGGCGCGGCGCTGGCCGGGCTGGCGATCATGACGCGCACCGAACTGCTGATGATCATTCTCGGCGGTCTCTTCGTGCTGGAGACCGTGTCGGTGATGCTGCAGGTCGGCTACTTCAAGGCGACCAAGAGGAACAACGGCGGCGTCGGCAAGCGGTTGTTCCGGATGTCACCGATTCACAACCACTTCGTGCTGCTCGGCTGGGCGGAAGTCACCATCACGATCCGCTTCTGGATCATCTGCGGCATCTGTGTCGCGGCGGGCCTCGGCGTGTTCTACGGCGAGTGGGTGGTCGGTGTATGACGGCAGGCTCTCCGTCCGGCGCTACACCTCGAGGCTGATGGCCTTTCGGAGTGCGTCGAACGTGTCGCCCACCAATCGGAAGTAGGCCCACTTGCCGCGCTGCTCCCGCGTCACGAGACCGGCTTCGGCAAGCAGCCTCATGTGATGGGACACGGTCGGCTGACTCAGGCCCACCGGCTCGGTCAGGTCGCAGATGCACGCCTCGGCACCCTCGGCTGCGGCGATCAGCGAGATCAGTCGAACGCGGGTCGGGTCGCCGAGCGCCTTGAACACTCGCGCCAACTGCTGTGCCGCGTCCTCGTCGAGCACACCCCCGGTCAACGGGGAGCAACATGCGGCGATCCCCACGGGCGTGATCGGCAGCTCGGTACGGGTGGGCATGGCGACGATGCTAATCGATATATTGACGAACGTCGATAGGTCAGGCACGATGCTCCCATCGACATACATCAATTGGAGGTTGGCCGTGTCTGACGCGAACAATGAGGTCCGTGAGCAGGTTCGCAGTCGGTATGCCGCCGCAGCCACGGCGGTGACCCGGGGCAACCGTGATGCCCTGGCAGTCGTGGATGCCGACCAATCCTGTTGCGGCCCAGCGGAAAACGCTTCCTGCTGTGGCGGCACCGGCGAAGTGGACGACGCCTTCGGCGCCGGCCTGTACTCGTCCGAGGAGCAAGGTGAGCTGCCCGCCGAGGCGATTGCCGCGTCGTTGGGCTGCGGGAACCCGATGGTGGTCGCGGAGCTGCACGAGGGCGAGAAGGTCCTCGACCTCGGCTCGGGCGGAGGCATCGACGTGTTGCTGTCGGCGCGCCGTGTCGGCCCCACGGGTCACGCGTACGGCGTCGACATGACCGACGAGATGCTGGAACTCGCGAACGCCAACAAGGCGAAGGCCGGCGCCACGAACGTCGAGTTCCTGAAGGGCACCATCGAGGACGTCCCACTGCCCGACGCCGCGGTCGACGTGGTCATCTCCAACTGCGTGATCAACCTGTCGACCGACAAGTCGGCGGTGCTGGCCGAGATGTTCCGGGTCCTGGCACCCGGCGGGCGCATCGGGGTCTCCGACGTCGTCGCCGAGGACCACCTCACACCGGCAGATCGTGCCGAGCGTGGTTCGTATGTCGGCTGCATCGCCGGAGCCCTTTCCCGCTCCGAGTACCTGGACGGCCTGGCGGCGGTTGGTTTCGTCGACGCCGAGGTCACCTTCACGCACGAGGCAGCCCCCGGAATGCACTCCGCACTGATCCGCGCGACCAAGCCGGGTCAGGTCTGAAAGCGTGGCCGACACCGATCTGCGTCATACCTCGACGCCCTCCGACGCCGAGCCGGTTATGGCGAAGCTGTCGACGCTGGACCGGTTCCTGCCGGCCTGGATCATTGCGGCCATGGCGCTCGGGCTGATCCTCGGTCGGGTGATCCCGTCGCTGTCCGGTCGCCTGGACGCGGTGCAGGTCGGCTCGGTCAGCCTGCCGATCGCGATCGGGTTGCTGCTGATGATGTATCCCGTTCTGGCGAAGGTCCGTTACGACCGGCTCGACCGGGTCACTGGTGACCGGCGACTGCTCGCAACCTCACTGGTGCTGAATTGGGTCATCGGACCGGCGCTGATGTTCGCGCTCGCTTGGGTGTTCCTGCCCGACCTGCCGGCATACCGGACCGGGCTGATCATCGTCGGTCTCGCCCGGTGCATCGCCATGGTGTTGATCTGGAACGACCTCGCCTGCGGTGACCGGCAGGCCGCCGCAGTGCTGGTCGCGATCAACGCGATCTTCCAGATCTTCGCCTTCGGCATCCTGGGTTGGTTCTACCTGCGTGTCCTGCCCGGCTGGCTCAGCCTGGATCAAGTGGACGCCGGCTTCTCGATCGGCACGATCGTCGTCTCCGTGCTGGTCTTCCTCGGCATACCTCTGGTCGCCGGTTATCTGACCCGCACGATCGGCGAACGCACCAAGGGCATCGCCTGGTACGAGCAGCGGTTCCTGCCGAAAATCGGGCCGGTCGCGCTCTACGGGCTGCTCTTCACGATCGTCATACTCTTCGCACTGCAGGGCCACACGATCACCACCCAGCCGTGGAACGTCGTGCGCATCGCCATACCGCTATTGGCCTATTTTGCAGTCATGTTCACCGTCAGCTTCGCGCTCGGGCACCGGCTGCGACTCGGCTATGCCAAGACCACCACGGTCGCGTTCACCGCTGCGGGCAACAACTTCGAACTCGCGATCGCAGTGTGCATCGGCGTCTTCGGGGCCACGTCCGGGCAGGCGCTCGCAGGCGTAGTCGGCCCGCTCATCGAGGTGCCCGTGCTGGTCGCTCTGGTGTATGTCGCGCTGGCTCTTCGGAATCGCTACTACCCCAACGAGATCCAGTCGACGGCAACCGTGGTCGAGGATGTCGCGTGACCGCCCGCAAGCCAGGCGTGCTTTTCGTCTGTGTCCACAATGCCGGCCGCTCGCAGATGGCCGCCGGCTGGCTACGTCACCTCGCCGCTGACCGGGTCGAGGTCTACTCCGCCGGCACCGAGCCGGCCGATCAGATCAATCCGGTCGCGGTCGATGCGATGGCCGAAGTCGGCATCGACATCACCGCGGCGCAGCCCCGGCTGCTCACTCCCGAGCTCGTCGAAGGGGTCGACGTCGTGGTCACCATGGGCTGCGGCGACACCTGCCCGTACTTCCCGGGGAAACGCTACGAGGACTGGCCCCTGACCGACCCGGCCGGGCAACCACTCCCCGTCGTCCGGCAGGTGCGTGACGACATCCGGAACCGGGTGCAACTCCTCGTTGCCGAGCTGATCGGCGACTGACAGCGGGGAAACCCGATTGCCGCGAGCTGTGTCGCACCGCAATAGTCGTGCGTATGGCGAACGACCGATCTCGCAGTTTTGGAGCCGTGGCTGCGGCATACGAGCGCTATCGACCGGAGTACCCGGATCGGATCGCCGAGCTCGTGCAGGCGTATGCCGAAACCCCCGTGCGGACCGCGTTGGAACTCGGCGCCGGCACCGGCAAGGCGACCAATGTCTTTGCCCGACACGGCATTTCGGTGACGGCCAGCGACCCGGACCTTGGAATGCTGGACGAGCTGAGCAGGCGGCTGCCCGAGGTCGCCACGGTGCACGCACCCCTCGAGAAGCTGCCTGTGCTCGGCCCCTTCGACCTGGTCTTCGCCGCGGCCTCGCTGCACTGGACAGAGCCAGCCGGTCGGTGGTCCCGGATCGCCGGACTGCTCGTTCCGGGCGGTGTTTTCGCGTGCTTCGGCGGTGCGCCATACCTTGCCGACCCCGAGCTGGAGGCAACCGTGCAAGCAGCCGAACAGCCCTGGGTGATCGATGACTCCCCGGCCGGGCCGACGGATGTATCCGAGGACGGAATGCATTGGCCGGCAACCGAACTCGTCGCCGACGCATGTTTCACCGATGTCCGTGAGACCGTGATCGAGCAGCGGCTCGAGCTGACCAGGGACGAATGGATCGGCTACCTGTCGACCGTCTCGGCATACCTCGTGCTGAGCGAAGAGGACCGAGCCGCGGCGCTCGCTGCGGCCCACGACGTGCTGCCAGCCGCGGTCCAGCTGGTCGCCGACCTGACCGTCCACCTCGCCCGGCGGGTGTGAGCTTCAGATCGCGTATGGATAGATGCCGAGCATGTACGCACCGAACCACGCACTGGTGACGGTCGCGACTGCGCCGACGGTGACCTGCGTGGTGCGTGAGCGTTGGGCGAGGGCAAGGGCGACCGGTGTCAGCAGCACGAACGCCGGCAACAGGAGGCGCACCCGGGAGTTCATCAAGCCGGTCGACAGCAGCACCGTCGAGGCGGCGAGAGTGCCGTAAACGCTGACCTGCCAAGGCAATCGGGTGACGAACGCCAGCACGATCAGCACGACTGTCGCCAGGATCACCCAGGCCGTGATGACGTCCCCGGCGGTCTGGTTCAACGACAGCGTGTCGACCAGGTAGCGCAGGGTTGCGGCACCTGCATCGAAACGGGTGTCCCAGCCGTTGCTCTGGATCCGGAACCACCCGGTGGGTGAGCCGACCCGGATACCGACGAAGACCATCCAGAACAGCCAGCCGAGCGGCGCAAGCGCGGCCCCCACCCACGGTCGCCACCCGTCACGCCGACTGAGGAATGCCGCGATCAGCAGCACGGCGATCAGCCCGACGGCCGTCGTGCGGGTCAGCCCGGCGCACATCGTCAGCAATCCCGCTGCGATCCAACGCTTTTCGAGGATCATCCACAGCGCCCAGCCGGCGAACGCGCAATAGATCGCCTCGGTGTAGGCCATCGTGAGCACGACGCTCATCGGGGTCGCCGCGAAGAGCACCGCCATGATCAGTCCGGCCTGGTCGGCCCGCTGCTCGTCGCCCGGCCACCGCCGCAGCGCACACCAGTGACCGATCCGGTATGCCGCAACGGTCGCCGCCGCTCCGGCAACCAGGCTGGTCAGGATCGCCGCGGCATACGTGCTCATCCCGGGGAGGGTGTCGACGGCGCGCACCACCATCGGGTAGCCCGGGAAGAAGGCGTATGCCGTGTCGGTGGTGAGGTGTCCGTGCGCGTCGGTGAGATTTGCCGGGAGGTGGTCGTAGCCGTGTCCGGCGAGCGCCAGCATCCACTGGCCGTCCCAGGCGGCGAGCATGTCGTGCAGCGACTTGCCGTTGCGGTGGCCGACATACAGCAACCACCATGCGCCGACGATGCGCACCACCACGAAGGCGGCGGCTCCGGTCAGCCAGGATCGGGCTGCCGGAGTGTCCGCCCAACGCGAGCGCCCGGGCGGCGTCGCGTCGCTCAGAGGTATTGCCCCGTCGGCGTCGTCGGGCCGGATCCGTCATGGCCGGGGTCGACGCCGTGTCCGGGCGGAAGGCCGCGCCGCATCGCCTGCAACTGGGCCTGGGAAGCCATCTGCTGCGCCACGATCGCGGTCTGTATGCCGTGGAAGAGCCCCTCCAGCCAACCGACCAGTTGCGCCTGGGCGATGCGCAGCTCGGCGTCGCTGGGGGCGTCGTCGCTGAACGGCAGGGCGATCCGATCAAGCTCTTCGACGAGCTCCGGGGCAAGACCGTCCTTGAGTTCAGCGATCGAGCGATGATGTATGTCGGCCAGGCGGCGCCGTCCGGCGTCATCCAGCGGCGCGTTGCGGACTTCCTCCAGCAACTGCTTGATCATCGAGCCGATCCGCATCACCTTCGCGGGGCGCTCGACCAGGTCGGCGGGGTTCTCCTCGACGGTCGCCTCGGTCTCGTCGGTGTCCTGGTCCTCGGCCCCGTTGGGCGGTGACGCCACCCCCATGCCGTCTTGGGTCACGACGACGATGCGCTGTTGCTCGTCCTGGTTCTCGTCAGCCGTCATGGCACCCATAGTGCCAAACGGCTCAGGCTGTGGTCAGCAACAGCTTGCCGATGTGCTGCGACGCGGCCAGGGCTCGGTGCGCGTCGGCGGCGTGGTCCAGCGACATGGTCTCCTGCACCACCGGGCGCACCGCGCCCGTCTCGAGCAACGGCCAGACGTGCTCGCGAACACTCGCGACCACCTTCGCCTTGTCGGCCCGGTCCCGCGCGCGCAGGCCGAGGGCGATGATCGTGCCGCGCTTGGCCAGCAGCGCGGCGATGTTGAGCTCGCCCGTCATACCGCCCTGCATGCCGATGATGTCGAGACGTCCGTCCTTGGCAAGCGCGTCGATGTTGCGGGACAGGTATTTCGCGCCGACGACGTCCAGGATGACGTTCGCGCCGCCTTCGGCTGACATGACCTTGACGAAGTCCTGCTCGCGGTAGTTGATGAGTATGTCGGCGCCGAGTTGCGCACACCTGTCAAGCTTTTCGGCCGATCCAGCGGTCACCGCCACGCGCGAACCGAACGCCTTGGCGAGCTGGATCGCCATCGTCCCGATGCCGCTGGACCCGCCGTGTGCCAGCAGCAGCTCCCCGGGTTGCAGGTGTGCGGCCATGAAGACGTTGGACCACACCGTGCACACGACCTCCGGCAGCGCAGCCGCTTCGATCAGATCGATGCCGGTCGGCACGGGCAGCAACTGTCCGACAGGGACCGCGACCTGCTCGGCATACCCACCCCCGGCCAGCAACGCGCAGACCTGATCGCCGACCGACCACCCGGTGACGGCCGCACCGAGGGCGCTGATCGTGCCGCTGATCTCGAGCCCGGGGATCTCCGACTCGCCCTTGGGCGGCGGGTAAAACCCTTGGCGTTGCATCAGATCCGCGCGATTGACCCCCGCGGCTGCCACCTCGACGAGCACCTCGTCGTCGCCGATCGTGGGCGTAGGTAGGTCGGAAAGGGTCAGCACGGACTCGTCGCCGAAGCTCGGCAGGGTGATCGCACGCATGGATCAGACGTTACGCCGTGCGCAGCACAGCCCATTGATAGTGCAGGTCGGTCTCGTACTCGCTCTGCCAGGTCTCGAACGTTTCCACGGTGCCGTGCCGGGCGAGCGTGGCGCGCAGATCGTCGTCGGAACGCAGGGCGAAGAACCGTGGCGGCCCGTATGCCGGATCGCCCCAGCGCTGCTCACGGGTCGTCTCGGCGCCCCAGACACCGATCGCCACGGGCGAGCCGGGACGGACAACGCGGACGAGTTCGGCGATCGCTGTGTCCAGGTCGTCATCGGCGATGTGCAGGAGCGTGCTGGCCGTGTATGCCGCGTCGAATTCGCTTGTGTCAAAGGGCAGTTCGAGCGCTGAACCCACCTGCACATCGAGGCCGGCCTCGACGCAGAGCGCCACGCTCTCGGGTGCCAGATCGATTCCGCGTATGCCGAGGCCGGCGTCCCTGAAGGCAGTCGAGTCCCGACCCGGACCGGTCCCGACCTCGACCAACGAGGAACGGCCTTCCTGCTGCAGCAGACTGATGAACGCGTCGCGGTGCTCCACGCGGTCGGCCGGCAGATGGTTGGCGCGGCGGTCGCGAGCCTCGTTGTCGTAGTAGGTGCGCAGGTCGGCCTCACGCTCGGCGCGGCTGTTCGTCATACGGCCATCCTTCCAGCGCGGGACCTCGGGACGCTCGTTCCTCGCTCCTCGGCCGCCTTGGGGGCTCCCCCGCTTCGCTCCTCGGCCACCTCCGGACGGGAATTCTGCCTTCCGGGATGCCGTTCAAATTTGTATGACTGTCCCGACTGTGACGACGCTGCGCCGGGACGTGGTGGTCATCGGTGCCGGCCAGGCCGGACTCTCGGCTAGTCACTTCTTGCGCAAGGCGGGCTTGGAGCCCGGTGTCGACTTCGAGGTGCTGGACGCCAATCCGACGCCGGGAGGCGCGTGGAGCCATCGCTGGGACGCGTTGACGCTGGGCGCCGTGCACGGCATACACGACTTGCCGGACTTCCCGCTCGGAACGCCCGACCCGGCCGAGCCGGCGCGTGAGGTCGTGAAGCGCTATTACGACGCCTACGAGCGTCACGAAAATCTGCGGGTGCAACGTCCGTGGAAGGTGACTGCCGTCGAGGATGCCGGTGAGCCCCTGCTCGTCCGCGCGGAGCACGCGGGCGCGCGCCGCGACTACTTGGCGGACGCAGTCATCAGTGCGACGGGCACCTGGGACCGTCCGTACGTGCCCCGCTATCCAGGCCATTTCACCGGCATACAACTCACCACTCGCGACTTCGGTGCGCCGGAGGACTTCCAGGGCAAACGAGTCCTGGTCGTGGGCGGCGGAGCGTCGGCGGTGCAGTTCCTCCTGCTGCTCGAGCGGTATGGCGTGCAGACCCTCTGGTCCACCCGGCGTCCCCCGCAATGGATCGACCGCACGGTTGGTCCCCGCTGGGGCGCGGAGGTGGAGCAACGGGTCGCTGCCAAGACGCGAGCCGGACTGCCACCCGGATCCGTCGCATCCAACACCGGGTTGCTGCTCGGACCGGAATACGCGGCAGGGATCGAGCGCGGCACGCTGGTCAGCCGTGGCGGCATCGCCCGGCTCACCGAGCACGGCGTCGACCTCGCCGACGGCAGCCACGAAGACGTCGACGTCATCCTGTGGGCGACTGGATTCCGTGCATCGCTGGGCCATCTCACCCCGCTGAGGCTGCGCGAGCCGGGCGGCGGATTGCGTATGGCGGCCGACGACGTGTCAGTGATCAAGGAGCCGCGTCTCTTTGCCGTCGGTTACGGCCCGAGCGCCTCCACTCTCGGCGCGACCCGCGCCGGTCGCCGCGCGGCCCGTGGGGCACTTCGACTGCTCGACCGGCGCGCCGCGGCCTGAGTTCTCCCGATCGAGAGGACCCGATAAGTGTTGAGCGGACCTGATATCGCACCCCAACAATGGGTCCGCTCGAAGCGTTGTGGGTCCTCTCGATCAGCGGGCGGCGGGGGCGGAGGTCGGGCGGTGGCCGAGGCGACGGCTGAGTTCGGCGGCGGCCGAACGCACGGAGGCGACGAGCGGACCGTCCGGTGGCGGGTCGTCCGCCGGGTAGGTCACCGCGATGCCGGCCGCCGGGCCGCCGTTGTGGTCCAAAGCTGCGACCGCGACGGACGCGAAACCCTCTGACACGGAGCCGGATTCGACGGCATACCCACGGCGCCGCACCTGCGCCAGCTCCGAGTTCAGGACGGTCAGCGACGTCGGCCCGAGCTCGTTGCGTTGCACGAACGACTCACGATCCGGATAGAGCGCCCGCACCTGCGACGCAGGCAACGCCGCCAGCATGGCGAGACCCGATGCGGTGACCGAGGCGGGCAGCCGCACCCCCACATCGGTGACCAGCGACGGTCGACGCGGGGCGCGTTCCTCGATCACGTAGAACACGTCCCGTCCGTGCAGCACCGCCAAGTGCGCGTTGTGCGTCGTCGCGTCCACCAGGCGACTCAGCACCGGCCGTGCGATCCGCTGCAACGGCGCTTGTCGGACGTATGCCGTGCCCAGCTCGAAAGCCGCGACGCCCAGGCCCCACCGCCGGTCATCCGCCAGGTGGGTCACGAAGCCGGAGTCGGACAGAACGGCGAGCAGGTGGTAGGTCGAGGATCGGGGGAGGTGCAGCTCGCGGGCGATCGCGGCTGCCGGCATCGGCTCGGCATGCCGGGCCAGTAACTGCAGCAGGGCGACGCCTGACGCCGCTGCGGGGGCGTTCGCCATACGGCATTGTCTCAGATCCGAGACAGTAAGGTGCTGGCGGCGGTATCCATCACCAGGCGACCGGGTATGCAATGGGTCACATGAGCCAATCCATTGTTGTGGGTGTCGGGCCACTGTCCATCGCGGATGTCGTGGCCGTCGCCCGTCACGGAGCCCGTGTCGAGATCTCCGACGAGTCGCTGGCCGAGGTCGAGCGCAGCCGCGCCATCATCGAGCAGCTGGCCAACGACCCCATCCCGCACTACGGCGTCTCCACCGGTTTCGGAGCGCTTGCGACCAAGCACATCCCGGTCGAGTCGCGCGCCCAGTTGCAGCGCTCGCTGGTGCGTTCGCACGCCGCCGGCTCCGGTCCGGAGGTCGAGCGCGAGGTCGTCCGGGCGCTGATGCTGCTGCGGATCAGCACTCTCGCCACCGGGCGCACCGGTGTCCGCCCCGAGGTGCTGACGACGTATGTCGGCATGCTCAACGCCGGCATCACCCCGTGTGTCCGGGAGTACGGCTCGCTGGGCTGCTCCGGTGACCTGGCCCCGCTCGCCCACTGCGCGCTTGCGCTCATGGGTGAGGGCGAGGTTCGCAACGCCGACGGTGTCCAAATCGCCGCCGGCGACGCCCTTTCCGCCGCCGGCCTCACGCCGGTCGAGTTGCGTGAGAAGGAGGGCTTGGCCCTCATCAACGGCACCGACGGCATGCTCGGGATGCTCTGCCTGGCCATCACCGATCTCACCGAGCTGACCAAGGTCGCCGACATCACCGCCGCGATGTCGGTCGAGGGCCTGCTCGGCACCGACGACGTCTTCGCGGCCGACCTGCACGAGTTGCGCCCGCAGCGGGGCCAGGGTGACAGCGCCGCCAACCTGCGGATCCTGTTGAAGGACAGCGAGATCCGCGAAAGTCACCGCGACCCCGCAGCCTGCACCCGCGTGCAGGACGCCTACTCGCTGCGCTGCTCCCCGCAGGTCGCAGGGGGAGCGCGGGACACCATCGCGCACGCCACGAACGTGGCGAATGCCGAGCTCGCGTCGGCGGTCGACAACCCGGTCGTCACCAAGGACGGCCGTGTCGAGTCCAACGGCAACTTCCACGGTGCACCCGTCGCTTACGTGCTCGACTTCCTCGCGATCGTCACCGCCGACCTGGCCAGCATCAGCGAGCGTCGCACCGACCGCTTCCTCGACGTCTCCCGCAACAACGGCCTGCCGCCGTTCCTGGCCGACGACCCGGGCGTCGACTCCGGTCACATGATTGCCCAATACACCCAGGCCGCAATCGTTTCCGAGCTGAAGCGGCTTGCCAACCCGGCCTCGGTCGACTCGATCCCGTCGAGCGCGATGCAGGAGGACCACGTCTCCATGGGCTGGTCCGCGGCACGCAAGCTGCGCCGCTCGGTGGACGGCCTGCGCCGCGTGCTCTCGATCGAGTTGCTCACCGCTGCTCGCGGCATACGCCTGCGTGCGCCGTTGCGACCGTCGGCGGCCACCGGTGCCGTGATCGACGCGCTGCCGAACATCGGTGTCCCCGGTCCGGACCGCTACCTGGCCCCGGAGATCGAGCAGGCAGTCGAATTCGTCACCAACGGCAGCGCCATTGCCGCCGCAGAGAAGGTCACCGGCGCACTGCGCTGAGCTGGTCCCTTCGACACGGCCTCCGCAAGCTCCGGCCTACTCAGGACGCCGCTCGATACGCTCCCCCGCTTCGCTCCTCCGCTACTCGACCAGCTTGAACCGACTGAAAACGAAAGGATCTGACGATCATGGAAGGTGCACGTCCCGTACGCGCCCCGCGCGGCACCAAGCTCACCGCCCAGTCCTGGGCGGCCGAGGCCCCGATGCGGATGCTGATGAACAACCTCGACCCCGAGGTTGCCGAGCACCCCGACGAGCTCGTTGTGTATGGCGGCACCGGTCGTGCCGCCCGCGACTGGCGATCCTTCGACGCAATGGTCCGCACGCTGGAGAACCTGAAGGCCGACGAGACCATGCTGGTGCAGTCCGGCCGTCCCGTGGGCGTCATGCAGACCCATGAGTGGGCGCCGCGTGTGCTGATCGCGAACTCCAATCTCGTTCCCGACTGGGCGAATTGGCCGGAGTTTCGTCGCCTGGAGCAGCTCGGCCTGACGATGTACGGCCAGATGACCGCGGGTTCCTGGATCTACATCGGCACCCAGGGCATCGTGCAGGGCACCTACGAGACCTTCGCGGCGGTCGCCGAGAAGCGCTTCGGCGGCACACTTGCCGGCACACTGACCCTCACCGGCGGTTGCGGTGGCATGGGCGGCGCGCAGCCACTCGCGGTCACCATGAACGACGGCGCCTGCCTGATCGTCGATGTCGATGAGACTCGGCTGCGTCGCCGCGTCGACCACCGCTACCTCGACGAGGTTGCGGACAACCTGGACGACGCGATCGAGAAGGCCGTCGCGGCCAAGAACGACCGTCGCGCCTGGTCGATCGGGGTCGTCGGCAATGCGGCAGAGATCTACCCGGAGCTGTTGCGCCGCGGTGTTCCGATCGACATCGTCACCGACCAGACCAGTGCGCATGACCCGCTTTCCTATCTGCCGGAGGGTATTTCGCCGGAGGACTGGCACGACTACGCCGACAAGAAGCCGGAGGAGTTCACCGACCGCGCACGCGAGTCCATGGCCAAGCACGTCCAGGCGATGGTCGAGTTCCAGGACGGCGGCGCCGAGGTCTTCGACTACGGCAACTCGATCCGTGACGAGGCACGAAAGGGCGGTTACGACCGCGCCTTCGAGTTCCCCGGCTTCGTCCCGGCATACATCCGTCCGCTGTTCTGCGAGGGCAAGGGCCCGTTCCGTTGGGCGGCGCTCTCGGGTGACCCGAAGGACATCTATGCGACCGACAAGGCCGTGATGGACCTCTTCCCGGACAACGACCGGTTGCAGAAGTGGATGCGCGGCGCCCGCGAGAAGATCGCCTTCCAGGGCTTGCCGGCCCGCATCTGCTGGCTCGGCTATGGCGAGCGTGACAAGGCCGGCCTGGCGATCAACGACCTCGTCGCGAGCGGAGAGGTCAGCGCGCCGATCGTCATCGGTCGTGACCACCTCGACTGCGGTTCGGTCGCCTCGCCATACCGCGAAACCGAAGCGATGGCAGACGGATCCGATGCGATCGCCGACTGGCCGCTGCTCAACGCGCTGGTCAACACCAGCTCCGGTGCGAGCTGGGTGTCGATCCACCACGGTGGCGGCGTCGGCATCGGCCGGTCGATCCACGCCGGTCAGGTCTCGCTGGCCGACGGCACGCCGCTGGCCGCGCAGAAGCTGGCGCGAGTGCTGAGCAACGACCCTGGCATGGGCGTCATCCGGCACGTCGACGCGGGCTACGAACGCGCCGAAAACGTCGCAGCCGACCTTGGTGTGCGTGTTCCGATGCAGGAAGGCTGAGGCGATCCAAATGGATGCTGATCGAGTAGCGGAGGAGCGAAGCGGGGGAGCGTATCGAGATCTGGCCCCCGAGCCACCTGCCTCAACAGGTGGGGCGGTCGAGAAGCATTCGATCGACTGGATTCCGGAACAGGACCGGCATGGGTCGGTTCGCAACCTCTTCTCCGTGTGGTTCGCGGCGAACATGCAGATCACCACCGTCGTGACCGGCGCGCTCGCCGTGATCGTCGGGCTGTCGTTGCCATGGGCGCTGCTTGCGATTGTGGTCGGCAACGTCTTCGGCGCCGTCTTCATGGCGTTGCACTCGGCGCAGGGGCCGAAGCTCGGCATCCCCCAGATGATCCAGAGCAGAGCGCAATTCGGCTTCTTCGGCGCGATCATCCCGTTGCTGCTCGTGTTGCTGATGTATCTCGGCTTCTTCGCCAGCAGCGGGGTGCTCGGTGGCCAGGCCCTGTCCGCGTGGACCGGGCTCGGTCTGGTGCCGTCGATCCTGATCGTCAGTGCGGTGTGCACAGTCGCCGCGGTGCTCGGCTATCGCTGGATTCACGCGATGGAACGGGTGATCAGCGTCCTTGCGGTGCTCGCCTTCCTCTACCTGTCCTTCCGGTTGTTGCAGCAGCACGACATCGGCAACGCCTGGCATGCCGGATCGTTCTCCTTCGGCACGTTCCTGCTCGCTGTCGCGATCGCGGCAACCTGGCAGATCACTTATGCGCCATACGTCGCGGACTACTCGCGCTACCTGCCGGAGTCGACGAGTGCGCGTGCGGCCTTCGGCTGGACGTATGCCGGGTCGTTCATCGGCACGGTCTGGATGATGGCGTTCGGCTCGATCGCTGCCGCGTTGGCGTCCAAGTCGTTCGGAGACAACCCGGTCGCGTTCGTCGTCGACCTCGCCCCGAGCGGTGCGCAGTGGGTGTTCTATGTCGTCCTGCTGCTCGGCGTGCTCGCGATCAACACTCTGAACCTCTACGGCGCGTTCATGTCGACGACCACGACGACGTCGGCGGTCGTGAAAATGAAGATGGGCACCGGTGTTCGCACGATCTTCGTCCTCATCACGGCGGTCGTCGGCGCGCTCATCGCGGTGCTCGGGCACTCCAATTTCGTGCCGAACTTCGAGAACTTCATCCTTTTCCTGGCCTACTTCCTGATCCCCTGGACGGCGATCAACCTCGTCGACTTCTATCTCGTGCGGCGCGAGCGCTATCACATCGCGTCGATCCTGGACCGTGGTGGCCTCTACCCTGACTGGGCCTGGCCGGCGCTGTTCGCCTACGCAGTGGGTGTGATCGTCGAGGTGCCCTTCATGAGCACGACCTTCTACACCGGTCCGATGGTCGACCATCTCGGTGGTGCAGACATCTCCTGGATCCTCGGGCTCATCGTCTCCGCCGCCGTTTATGCCGGATTCGGCAGTCGGATCGTCGCGAGTGAGAAGCGTTGGTATGACGACCATCTCGAGGCAAACTCATGAGTGACGGTGGCTTCGACCGGATGTGGGCCGACCTCGAGTCGGTGGGCCGTGTGTCGTCCGGCGGCTACCGACGTTTCGCCTGGACGGCGGAGGACCACGCGTTGCGCGAGTGGTTCGCCGGCGAGTGCGAGGCGCGTGGCCTCGACCTCGTCCAGGACCGCATGGGCAACCAGTGGGCGTGGTGGGGCGACCCGGACACCGACGGCCCCGGTGTCGTCGTCGGTTCACACCTGGATTCGGTGCCCGATGGCGGCGCGTATGACGGGCCGCTCGGCGTCGTGTCAGGTCTGGCGGCCCTGGATGCCTTACGGGACAAGGGTTTTACACCCAAGCGCCCGATCGCGGTCGTGAATTTCGGCGACGAGGAAGGCGCCCGATTCGGCGTCGCGTGCGCCGGATCCAGGGTGATCACCGGAGCGATGACCGCCGAGCGTGCGCTCGGCCTCACGGACGCCGATGGCGTCACCATGGCAGAGGCACTACGGCAGGCCGGTCGTGACCCAGGCGCGATCCGGCGCGACGACGAAACCCTGCGCCGGATCGGGCAGTTCGTCGAGTTGCACGTGGAGCAGGGCCGCGCCCTCGCGGATCTGGACCCGGCCACGTCGGCCGTTGCCATCGGCACGGACATCTGGCCGCACGGCCGCTGGCGGATCGACCTGCCGGGTACCGCCAATCACGCTGGAACGACAGCACTGTCGGACCGCCGCGACGCGATGCTGTCGGCAGCGCAGGTCGTGCTCGCCGCTCGCGAAGCGGCAACGACGAACGGGTGCGTTGCCACCACCGGCAAGATCGCGGTCGAGCCGGGCGGGGTGAACGCCATACCGTCCCACGTGCGGCTCTGGCTGGATGCTCGTGGGGCGGACCAGAACGCAGTGCGCGCAACGGTTTCCGCGGTTGAGAAGGCCGCGACCGGCTGTGGCGGCACCCTGACCGAGGAGTCCTGGACCGACACCACCCGCTTCGACGACGATCTGTCCGGTCGGCTGCGACAGATCCTCGGTGAACACACCCCGATGCTCGGGACGGGTGCTGGTCACGACGCGGGTGTGCTGGCGACAGCGGGCATCTCGACGTCGATGCTCTTCGTCCGCAACCCCACCGGTGTCTCGCATTCGCCCGAAGAGTTCGCCGAGCGCGACGACTGCCTGCATGGTGTCGACGCCCTGACGAAGGTCGTGCAGGAGCTGGCGTCTTGAGCACCCCACGAAGTTCCTCCCCCGCTCCGGCCACCCCACGAAGTTTCTCCTCCGCTCCGGCCACCCCACGAAGTTTCTCCCCCGCTTCGCTCCTCCGAATACTTCCCGGGGACCCCGACCCGCTCCTCCGAATACTTCCCGGGGACCCCGACCCGCTCCGCCGGATACTTCGCGGGGACCCCGCATGACGAAGTACTGGGCCGAATTCGCCATACTCCCAGACGGTTTGGCGCGGAACGTGACCTTCCACATCGAGGGTGATGTCTTCGACCGGATCGAGAGCGGGCAGCCGCAAGGTGATGCTCACCGGCTGCCGGGCGTGGCCTTGCCCGGGTTCGCCAACACACACAGCCATGCGTTCCACCGGGCGCTACGCGGACGCACCCACTCCGGGGGCGGCACGTTCTGGACCTGGCGGTCCCGGATGTATGACGCAGCTCGGCGTCTCAACCCCGACAACTACCTGACTCTCGCCCGCGCGACCTACGCCGAGATGGCGCTGGCCGGGGTGACGAGTGTCGGCGAGTTCCACTACGTCCATCACGCGCCGGACGGCACGCCCTACGACAACCCGAACGCGATGGGGGAGGCGTTGCAGCAGGCTGCCCGCGAAGCCGGCGTGCGCCTCACTCTGCTCGACACCTGTTATCTCGCAGGGGGATTGACCGCCGACGGACACCAGCCGCTTGCTCCCGAGCAACGTCGCTTCGGGGACGGCGATGTCTCGGCCTGGGCGGAGCGCGTCTCCCAGCTGTGGGATGACGCGACGACCCGAGTGGGCACCGCGATCCACTCGGTGCGTGCGGTGCCACGCGCTCAACTCCAGGAGTTCGTGCAGTATGTCGGGCAGGGCCAGACCTGGCAGACGATGCACGCTCATGTCTCCGAGCAACCGGCGGAAAACGAGGCATGCGAAGCGTTTTACGGGATGACGCCGGTCGAGTTGCTGTCCGAAGCGGGGGCGCTCGGCCCGAATTTCAGCGCCGTGCACGCCACGCACCTGACCGGTGCAGACATCGCGAGCCTCGGTAACGCGCGCGCAACTGCTGCGTTCTGTCCGACGACCGAGCGCGACCTCGCCGACGGAATCGGCCCTGCACGTGAGTTGCTCGACGCCGGAGCGCGATTGAGTCTCGGCTCCGATCAACACGCGGTTATCGACCCGTTCGAAGAGGTCCGCGGTCTGGAGTCGCACGAGCGGCTCCGCACCCTGCACCGCGGTCGGCTCAGCCAGGACGAGCTGATCGCCGCAGCCACCGCCCACGACACGATCGGCTGGTCCGAGGCCGGCGCGCTGCGCGAGGGTGCCAAGGCCGATCTGGTCGCCGTCGACCTTGAGTCGCCCCGAACTGCCGGTGTACCAGCGGAATTCGTGCTCACCGCAGCCACCGCGGCCGATGTCACCGATGTGATCCGCGACGGCGATCCGGTGGTCTCCGACCGGCAGCACCGGCTCGGCGACGTCGGTCGGCTGCTGACCGAGGCCATCGACAACCTCTGGGAGAAATGACGTGAGCACAACAGCACTGACCGGCATCGGCGAGCTCGTCACCAACGACCCGACACACCCGGATGGTGACGGGTCCTCGCTGGGCCTGATCCAGGACGCAGCGGTCGTCGTGGACGACGCGAAGCTCGCCTGGGTCGGCCGGGCATCGGCGGTGCCCGACACCGACGAGCGCCGCGATCTCGGTGGCTGCGCGGTGATCCCGTCGTTCGTGGACAGCCACAGTCACCTGGTCTTCGCCGGCGACCGCTCGGCCGAGTTCGCGGCCCGGATGACCGGTGAGCCGTATGACGGCGGCGGCATCGCCGTGTCAATGAAGGCGACGCGCGCCGCGACCGACGACGAGTTGCGCGCGTTGCTCGCACGCCGCGTCGCTGAGATGCACGCCCAGGGGACCGGTGTCGTCGAGATCAAGAGCGGTTACGGGCTCGACGTCGACAACGAGGCACGCGCGCTGCGTATCGCTTCCGAATTCACCGACGAGACAACGTTTCTCGGCGCACACGTTGTGCCGCCGGAGTTCCGCGCCAGCGACTCCGGACGCGACGACTACCTCGACCTGGTCTGCGGCGAGATGCTCGCGGCGTGTGCGCCATACGCCCGCTGGATCGACGTCTTCTGCGAGCCGAACAGCGCCTTCGCGTTCACCGGTGAGGAGTCCGAGCGGGTGCTACGCGCCGGCGCCGGCGCCGGTCTCGAGCTGCGCGTGCACGGTAACCAGCTCGGGCACGGTCCCGGTGTCCAGCTCGCGGTGTCACTCGGGGCGGCCAGCGTCGACCACTGCACGTTCCTCAGCGGCGAAGACATCGCGGCGTTGGCCGGATCATCAACGGTGGCAACGCTATTGCCGGGTGTGGAGTTCTCCACAAGGTCGCCATACCCCGACGCGCGGCGGCTGATCGATGCCGGTGTGCAACTCGCTCTGGCGAGCGACTGCAACCCCGGCACGTGTTACTCCAGCTCGATCCCCTTCGCGATCGCGGTCGCCGTCCGTGACATGGGTATGACGCCCGCCGAAGCCCTCCTCGCTGCGACGTCCGGTGCGGCAAAGTCCTTGCGCCGGAGCGACATCGGCGTCATACGCGTTGGTGCACGGGCCGACCTGACCGTGCTCGACGCTCCGTCATACCTGCACCTGGCCTACCGGCCCGGCGTGCCGATCGCGCACGCGTTGGAGTGGGGACCAGCCGCGAGCTGAACGCGCGTCGGTGAGCCGGGCGAGGAACACGTTGCCGGCCACCAATTTCGGGGAGTGCTAACAACTCATCCGCGTGACGAAATGTGATTGCATGTCTTTGTTCGAATCACAAACACGCATTCTGGATGGTTTTCATGTGCTTTCGTGGCCGGTCTGCGGCCACCACCCCGAGGAGATGTTCCATGCACATTCGCACAGTGACAGTGGTGACAGCGGCGGTTCTCGCGCTGGCGGGCGCCGGCGCGACTCCGGCGATGGCGAGTGGGCGGTCTCCTGCCCCGCCGGGGAAGACGACCGCGACAGCTGCTGCGTCCGGCGGCTCGTACAACGGCCTTGCACTCACACCGCCGATGGGGTGGAACGACTGGTCCTATTACCAGTGCAACATCGACGAGTCCCTCATCGTCGCCCAGGCCAAGGCATTGGTGAGCACCGGCTTGGCCAAGAAGGGCTACGACACGGTCACGACCGACGACTGCTGGATGGCCGGCAGTCGCGCGGCGGACGGCAGTCTGCAGGCCGACCCGGTGAAGTTCCCGCACGGAATGGCCTGGCTGGGCAAGCAGATCCACGCGCTCGGCCTGAAATTCGGCATCTACGAGGACGAAGGCACCCAGACGTGTGGTGGCTACCCGGGCACCTGGGGTCACGAGACTCAGGACGCCAACACGTTCGCCAGTTGGGGCGTCGACTACGTCAAGCTCGACGGCTGCAACGTCCCGACCCAGCCGGGCCGATCCTCGCTGCAGACCTATCGGTCGGCGTATGAGAAATTCAGCGGCGCGCTGGTCGCGACGGGCCGGCACATGGTCTTCTCCGACTCGATGCCGGCCTATTTCGAGGGCAGTTCGGACTGGATGGCGTCGATCAGCGACGCGAGCAAGGTCAGCAACCTGTGGCGCGAAGGCGCCGACACCGCTCTCGGTCAGCAGAGCGGGGCGGCGAAGTGGAGCGCCATCGCCTACAACTACGGCTACAACGTCGGGCTTGGCCAGTATGCCGGTCCCGGCCACTGGAACGACCCCGACTTCCTGCTCGCTGGCGACGATGGTCTCAGCACGACCGAGATCCAGAGTCAGATGTCACTGTGGGCCGAGATGGCGGCGCCGCTCATCAGCAGCACTGACCTGACCAAGCTCAGCCCGCAGGCGCTGGCCGTCCTCGGCAACAAACGGATCATTGCCGTCGATCAGGACCCGCTTGGCGTCCAGGGCCACATCGTCCAGCAGGGCACGGCGTATGACGTGCTCACCAAGCCACTCGCGAACGGTGACGTCTCGGTCGTCCTGTTCAACAAGGGCACCAGCTCGCAGACCATCAGCACCACCGCGGGAGCCGCTGGGCTCGGCGGCTCCGGCCCGTTCCAGCTGACTGACCTCGTCGATGGGCGGGTGACCGCGTCGAACGGCGTCATCGCCGCGGACGTTCCGGCACATGGGACCGTGATGTACCGCGTGCACCGCGGCGCTTCGACGAAACTGGCCCCGGCGGTGTCACCGAGCTTCGACAACGGCACCGTCGGCACCGGCCAGGCCACACCGGTGCGGGTCACGGTGACCAACAACGGGCCAACCATGGTCAACACCGCCGATGTGCGACTGTCCGTGCCGTCGGGGTGGACCGTCAGTCCGGCCGGCAGTGCCCTGCGCACCATCCGGCCGGGTGGCTCGGCGACGGCAACCTTCCAGGTCGACGGGAAGACGCCGCCACCAGGACCGCACACCGACAGCCTCACGGCGACGGTCGATTACCGGGCGCGGAGTGCGAGCGCAACGATCACCGGAGCTGATGACATCTTCAGCAATGTCCCCTACCCGAACCTCCGGGCGGCCTACAACAACGTCGGGGTGACCGATCTGTCGACGATCGCGAAGGGCAACTTCGACGGAGACGGCAACAGCTTTTCCGCCGAGCAACTGGCCGCCGCCGGTGTCACCCCTGGGTCCACCATCACCTCCAACGGCGCCACCTTCACCTGGCCCGACGCCGCGGCGGGTGAGCCGGACAACGTGGAGGGCAGCGGAGCGGTCGTCACCACATCCGGGCAGGGCAGCAAGCTGGCCTTCCTGGGTTCCGAGGCCGGCGACGCGCAGTCCGCGGTGACAGTCACCTACACGGACGGAACGACCTCGACCGGGCAGCTCGGATTCCCGAACTGGAGCTTCTCCCCGGCGGACGAGTTCGGGTCGACGGTCGCCGTCTCGGTCAAGGGTCGTAACACCCCGAGCGGCTACGCGGACGCTGCCTACGACTACCGCGTCTTCGAGAACTCGGTGTCGCTCGACCCGAGCAAACAGGTCGCGAGCGTCACGCTGCCGAACAACGCGTCGATCCACATCTTCGCGATGACGGTGCAGCAGTAGACGATCAGCCCCGTCAAGACCATGCCCCCGTCCCGCTCGTGCGGGGCGGGGGCATGGCGTCTCAGCACGAGGCGGAGATGGATAGCGGGCGAGACGCCGCCGCGTTGTCGCGTCAGAGCCAGTTCTTGCGCTTGAACACGCCATACAGACCCACGACGAGAACCGCCATGAGGGCCGTGCTGAACCAGAAACCCGAATGCTGGCCGAAACCGGGGTAGGGGACGTTCTGGCCGTACCACCCGGTGATGAGCGTGGGCACAGCGATGATGGCGGCCCATGACGTCAGCTTCTTCATGATGATGTTCAGCGAGGCGTCACCGAGCGCGAGATTGGTGTCCTGGACGGATTGCAGTGTGTCGCGCAGGGATTCGGACCATTCGGCGACTCGCATGGTGTGGTCGTAGAGGTCCTGGTAGAACGGCAAGAGCTCGTGCTGCTCATCGTCGGTGGTGACCCGGCGCAACAGCATGGTGGCGACCTCGCGCATCGGGAGCACCACCCGGCGCATCCGGCCGATCCGCTTGTGCAGCGCGTACGCCTCCCGCGCGATTGCCGGACCGGCGTGCTGCTCGGCGAAGAGACTGTCCTCCAACGCATCCACTTGCTCGTCGATACGGGTGGTCACGTCGTAGTACCCGTCGACGACGGTGTCCAGGATGGTGTGCAGCAACGACTTGGCGCCCATGCGGATCAGACTCGGGTCGTCCGCAAAGGCGTCCTCCACGTCGTCAACCGGAAAGTTGCCGCCGAGCCGCACCGTCACGACCGCGCGGGGCAACACGATGATCGACATACGGTGCAGGTCGCTCTCGTCGGCGGCCTTCGCCACCGTGAAGCAGGTGATGAAGAAGTAGGACTTGAAGCGCACGGCCTTGGGCCGCTCGTGCTGGGTGAGCGCGTCCTCGACCGTGTGCTCGTCGAGGTTGATCGCGGCGGCGAGCTCACACACGTCCGCGTGCTCGGGATCGACCAGGTCGACCCACGTCAGCGTGCCGTCCTGGGCCAACAGCTCGGGGAGGTCGTGCAGCGAAACCTCGCTGGGATCAAGCTCACCGGACCGCCATACGCGGGTCCGGCGCTGGCAGGTCATCCCTTGCGCTTGATGCTGTAGCTCACCTTGTCACCGTCGACCTTGTCGACGACCGCGGTGACGGTCTGCTTCTTACCGTCGATCACGACGGTGCAGTCGGTGGTGGCCTTGACCTTGGCCTTCAGGTTGTCGTTGCACTTGACGTCGCCGACCTTGGATCCGGTCGCGGCCGCGCTGACCTTCTCCTTGATCTGCGACTGCAGGTCGCCCTTCTTGACGACCTTGTCGCCACAACCGGCGAGCAGGCCGACGACCGCGACACCTGCCGCGAGACCTGCCGCCCCACGGCGGACAGAGTTCTTCATGGACCCTCCAGCTGTCATGCGCATCACGGGCGCGAGTTTACGTGGTCTGCGCGTCAGGAGGTATGTCGCGCGCGATCCGCCCGGCCGTCATACCTCGCCGAGCAGCAGCAGCGGCCGCTCGACGGCATCCGCGACGAACCGCAGGAAGCCGCCGGCCACGCCGCCGTCGCATACCCGATGATCGAAGGTGAGGCCCAGCTGCGCGACCTTGCGCACGGCGAGCTGACCGTCAATCACCCACGGACGGTCGATGATTCGGCCCACGCCCAGCATCGCGGCTTCGGGGTGGTTGATGATCGGCGTGCTGCCGTCGACGCCGAATACGCCGTAGTTGTTCAGCGTGAACGTGCCGCCGGTCAGATCCGCCGGAGACAGTGTGCCCTCGCGGGCGGCGTCAACGAGTTGGACCATGCGCTCGGCGAGCTGCCGGGTCGTCAGCCGGTCGGCGTCGTGCACGACGGGTACGACGAGACCGCGCGGCGAGTCCGCCGCAAACCCCAGGTGTATGGCGCCGTGGCGCACGATCTCCTGGCGTTCCGTGTCGACCGAGGAGTTCAGCTCCGGATATTTGCCCAACCCTGCAACGCAGATGCGACCCAGCAGGGCCAGCAGGCCGCCACGCTCCAAGCCGATCGCCCGCCGTGCCTCGACCAGGCCGGTCGCGTCAGCGTCGACCCAAGTCGTCGCGTCGGGGATCTCGCGCCGTGAGATGGTCAGCTTGTCCGCCACCATTCTGCGTATGCCGGTCAGGGCCACACGTGTGTCGCCAGTTGAAGCTGGTCGAGTGCCGGGGGAGCGCAGCGGAGCGGCGGGTCGAGTGCCGGGGGAGCGCAGCGGAGGAGGTGTATCGAGACCAGGTGTATCGAGACCAGGTGTATCGAGACCAGGTGTATCGAGACCCGCCACCGCCGATTCGACGTCGCTGCGGCGGATGACACCGTCGGGACCGGGAGTGACTGTCCGCAGGTCAAGGCCCTGATCGGCGGCCATTCGGCGCACGATCGGCGAGATCACCCTCGGCGCACCACCAGGCACTCGCGATGGGGTGGTGGGTGGGGTCGCGGTCCCCGCGTGCTGACGCCGGCGGGCGGCACGACGCCCGGACGAGCCGGAGCCGCCGACATCGGTGGTGCCGTAGCCGACGAGCACGGCGCCCGAGCCGTCTTTCGCGTCGCTGGTGGTTGCGGCGCTGCCGGAAGCAACTGTCAACAAAGGGGATCCGACCGCAATGGTGTCGCCCTCGGCGCCGTGGCGGGTGTGCACGCGGCCGGCATACGGGCATGGCACCTCAACGCTGGCCTTCGCGGTCTCCACGACGACCACGTGCTGGTCGATCGCGACCTCGTCGCCGTCGGTGACCAGCCACTCGATGATGTCCGCCTCGGTGAGGCCCTCGCCGAGATCCGGCAGGTTGAAGGTCTGCTCAGCCACGCGAGCTCACTCCCGCGAAGGTCAGGTCCGGCTGGTCGTCCCACTGCAGGCGGGCGATTGCGTCCAGAATGCGTTCCACACCAGGCAGATACGTCTTCTCCAGCATCGGCGCCGGGTATGGCGTCGGCAGCCCGCTGACTCGCGCGACCGGTGCGTGCAGCGAGTGGAAGCAGCGCTCGGTGACCCGTGCGGCGACCTCGCCGGAGACGCCGGCGAAACCTTGCGCCTCAGCAACGACGACGCAGCGGCCGGTGCGACGCACCGACTCGACGACGGTCTCGTCGTCGAAGGGCACGATGGTGCGCAGGTCGATGACCTCGACGCTCCAGCCCTCCTCTGCGGCGGCTTCGGCGGCCTTCAGTGCTGTCGGCACGGACGGGCCGTAGGTCACCAGCGTGACGTCGTCCCCGTCGCGGCGGACCTTCGCCTTGCCGAATGCCGGGCGTTTGCAGGGGAGTTCGATGTCCTGCTTGGACCAGTAGAGCGCCTTGGGCTCCATGAAGATGACCGGGTCGGGATCGTCGATCGCCTCGCGCAGCAGGCTGTAGGCGTCAGCCGCGTCGGACGGCGTGACGACCTTCAACCCCGGGGTGTGTGCGTAGTAGCCCTCGCTGGAGTCGCAGTGGTGCTCCACGCCGCCGATGCCGCCGGCATACGGGACACGGATGACCATCGGCAGGCCAACGGCACCCGAGGTGCGGTTGCGCATCTTGGCGACATGCGAGGTGATCTGCTCGAAGGCCGGGTAGGCGAACGCGTCGAACTGCATCTCGACAACAGGCCGAAACCCGGTGAGACACATACCGATTGCGAAGCCGACGATGCCAGCCTCGGCGAGCGGGGTGTCGAAGCAGCGGTCCTCGCCGAACTTCTCGGTGAGTCCGTCGGTGATGCGGAAGACGCCACCGAGGGTGCCGACGTCTTCGCCGAAGACCAGCACGTTGTCGTCTGCGGTCAGTGCGTCGCGCAGCGCGGTGTTGAGCGCGCCGCCCATCGTGACGGTCATTCTCCGACCTCCGCGTCGAGCTCCGTGCGAACCATCGCGCGCGCTTCTTCCAGTTGAGGTGTGCGCTGCGCAAAAACGTTGTCGAACAACGACATCGGGTCAACGGCGGGGTCGGCGTTCATCCGCTCACGCAGGTCGGCGGCCTTCGACTCGGCCTCGGCGTTCGTCGCGGCGACCATGTCGTCGTTGAGTTCACCTCGTGCTCGCAGCCAGGCCTCGACGCGTGCGATCGGGTCGCGATCGAGCCATGCGGTGACCTCGTCGGAGGATCGGTAGCGGGTGGCATCGTCTGCGTTCGTGTGTGCGTCCATGCGGTAGGTGTGCGCCTCGATGAGGAACGGTCCCTTGCCGCTGCGGCAGTGCTCGAGCGCGACGTCCATGACCGCGAGCACCGCGGCCGGATCGTTGCCGTCGACCTGCTCGGAGGGGACGCCATACCCAATTCCCTTGTAGGCCAACGACGGTGCCTTCGTCTGCTTGGAGAGCGGCACGCTGATGGCGTATTTGTTGTTCTGGACGAAGAAGACCACCGGTGCCTCGAAAACCGCAGCGAAGTTGAGCGCTTCGTGGAAGTCGCCCTCGCTTGTCGCACCGTCGCCGATGAAGGCCAGCGCGACGTGGTCGGTGCCGCGTCGCTTCTCGCCGTATGCCGCGCCCGCCGCGTGGACCAGCTGGGTCGACAGCGGGGTGCACTGCGCCGCGGTCTTGGTCGCGATCGGGTCGTAGCCGCAGTGGCTGTCGCCGCGCAGCAGGGAGAGCACCTCGATCGGGTCGATGCCGCGGGTCACCAGCGCCATCGATTCGCGGTAGGTCGGGAAGAGCCAATCGCCCTTGCCGATCGAGAGCGTGGCGCCGACCTGGCAGGCCTCCTGGCCGCGCGAGCTCGGGTAGACCGCGAGGCGGCCCTGCTTGGTCAGGGCTGTCGCCTGTATGTCGAAGCGGCGGCCGACGACCATCGCGTGCCACATCGCGCGCAGTCGTGCGGCGCTGGGCATCGGGTAGTCACGACGCGTGCCTGCCTGCTCGACCTCCGCGCCGGTCGGGTCGATCAATTGCACCGGGTTGGGCGACGGCAGCAGGGCAGCCGTCATCGCCTCGGCTGTGGTCTCCATCACATTATTGTCGCGCGTGCTTGGCATATTGCAGTGAATGATGGCGTCATACAAGACGTATGGCGCCATACTTGCTGTATGGCGAAGCAACCGTCCAAAACAAGCACGCGAGCAAGCCGCGCGACCGGACAGTCGGCGGAGCACCGTGTCCTCGACGACGTCGACCGGCAGATCATCGGCGCGCTGGAGCGGGATGCGCGGTTGTCGGTGCGGGCGCTGGCCGAGCAGCTGCACCTGTCGCGTGCGGCCACCTACGCCCGGCTCCAGCGGCTGCTCGACGACGGCGTGATCGAGGGCTTCACCGCCCGGGTGGTCCCGCACTTGGCCGGGTTGCAGACGACGGCATACATCGCGTTGCAGATCGAGCAGAACACCTGGCGGTCGGTGTCGGCCGCGCTGGCCGAGCTGGACTACATCGACTCGATCTCGTTGCTGGGATCGGAGTTCGACGTGCTGGCGCTGGCGCATGCACCGGACAACCAGGCATTGCGCGCGTTGGTGCTCGAGCGGATCCAGGCAATCCCCGGTGTCATCGGCACGCGAACCTGGTTGTCTTTCGAGGAGATTCGCGGCGCCGGCGCACCCTGGGCCAGGTGACAGCCGGGGGTGAGAAAGCGGTGACTCAGGAAACGTTCAGCCTTCGGTAAGAAGCTGCCCAACAAGTCCAAGGGGAGGTCGGGCATTGGAAGCGATCGGTCGCCGGCAGGTCATCGCGCTGGCGGGTGTCGGAGCCATGTCCGTGCTTGCGGGGTGCAGGGCAGTGAGCGCCGCGCCACCGGTTACCCCGGTCGTCGTCCCAGCATCATCTGCGCCCGCGCCGACTCTGCCGGCGAGCGTGGTCTACCGGATGGGAAACAGCTTCATCCCGGGCGCGTTGGCGAAGCGGCGTGACCTGCACAGCTTGACGAGCAAGTGGTCCGTGCTGGTGGGCGACATCAGCCTGCCCGACCTCCAGGACTGCCAGATGTATGTCGACACGGCGATCCCGATGATCGAGAAGCTCACCGGCATACACCTGGATCAGAAGTATCTGGTGATGTTGCCGAAGACGGCGGCTGAGTACGAGCACTGGTCGGGTGACCGCGGCGACGACCTCGGAGTCTTCCGGGAGCCGCTCGACGAAACCTGGCAGGGATGGGTTGTCATCAAATGCGCTGCTGCGATCGGCGAAGGTCGCACGCTGCTGGAGGACACGGGCTATCTGAACCATGTGATCCGGCACGAGCTCTTTCACGCGAACACCCTGGACGACGGAGTGAGCGGATATGGCACGCCCAAATGGGTCCTGGAAGGCTTCGCCGAATGGGCCGGTGCGACCGCCACGATCCTCTTCCCGCGCAAACCGCCGCTGCCCGTCCTGCCGAAGAATGCCGAGTTCTCCCGGGAGGGAACGACTTTCGCCTATGAGCGGTCGTTCATGTTCGTGTCGTACTTGGTCACGCGCTTCGGACAGCGTCAAGCGATCAGGTTCTACGAACGCGCGATCGACTTCACGTATGACACGACGGAGCAGGCCTTCCATGCTGTTCTCGGGATCTCGCTCGCGACTGCGACGAAGGACTGGGCGGCGCAGTACAAGAAGCAGGTCGCGAGGTTGTACGCGGAGATCCTCGGAACGTGACGCAGCCGACGCACAGCGATTGAGCGGACCCACAACGCATCGGATGGACCCACAACCACAACCGGATTGCGGGTCCGCTCCTGCCGGTTGGGGTCCTCTCGATCAAGGGAGAGGGGGCGAGCGAGCTGCCCAGCCTCAGCGCAGGAGGTCGCCGCGGCCGAAGAGTTCGGCAGTCGCCGCAGCTGACGGCGAGCCCGAGTCCACGTCGGCGCCGGCCTCCAGGAGCAACCACACAATGGTGTCCTCGCCCTTGAAAACTGCTCCTGCCAAAGGAGATTGACCGCGGTCGTTGAGCCGGTTGACATCGGCGCCGCGTTCGAGCAGGGCCGACACGACGGCTGCTTGCCCGTGGTAGGCCGCGAGCATCAGCAAAGTGTTGCCGCCGGAGTCGGCGAGGTCGACCGGCATACCGCCGTCGAGTTTGCCGAGGAGCGCATTGAGGTTGCCGCCGCGCACGAGGTCGCCGCAGGCAGCGGCGTGGTCCGCTGTTGCCGCATCGGCCGGGTTCGCGTTGCTCATAAGGCGACCCTAACTCACCGAAGCCGCCAGCATAAGTCGCCGAAATTCGGCGACCGTCAGGCCTTGGCGACCTTCTTGTCAGCCTTGAGCTGCGCGGCCTTCTTCTGTTGCGCCTTCACAACCGGCGGCGGCACGTGGCCGGAGGTCTTGGTGTAGAAGTCCGACGCCTTGCGCTGTGCGTAGGCCCGGAAGCCGCCGGCGATGGCGGACGAGACGATCGCGAAGACCGCGACCTGCATCGCGGAGTAGTCGGGGTCGTGCTTGTCGACGGGCGGGGTGCCGCCCGTCGCGGTTTTCCAGCTCGCCGTCGTCGCCTTCTTCGCGGCCTTGCCTGCGGCGATGCCGGACACCGTGAGAAGCACCTTGTACGCGATCCCAGCCATGTGGTTCCTTCTTCGTTCCGTATGCCGGCGCGGTCGTCCCACACCGCGCGCTGTCCTCCACTGAGCCTGCCACATACCCCGCGCCCGCGGCGAGACGTCGTCGCGCGGGAAGCGCCATACGAGCTTGTCCGGAGTGGCCGACGTACCACGCAGTGTTTGTTTACTATGTGAACAATGGTCGCCTCAGGGGAGAACAACGTCCCCACGTCGTTCTCCTCCCGGGTGTCTTGGGACACCGTCCGCTGGGGGCTCTCGGCCTGTATGCCGCCGTCCTCGTCGCCTTCTGCGCGACGTGGGGCGTGCCGATGGACCGCGTCGGACTCACCTTGTGGATCATCGCCGGACTGAGTGCTGTGTGCATCGGCAAGGGCTGGCTCGCCTGGGGCCGAATGATGCTGGACTGGCTTCCGTTCCAAGGGATCCTGCTCGCCTACGACTACAGCTACGGGGCGGCGTCGCACTTCACCGGTGGTCTCATCGCCGGTTTCCCCCAGGAGGGCGCGCACAACAGTGTCGGTATGCCGCTGCACGCATCCTTTCCGGTCGACGTCGACCGGTGGTTGTTCGGCGGCAACCTGCCCAACCAGTGGCTGCAGCAGCACCTGAGCGGCGCGGTGCACCAGGCGCCGTGGTGGTCGGTCTTCGTAACCCTTTGCTACTGCAGCCATTTCATGGTTTCGCCGATCGTCGCGGCGGTGCTCTGGATCCGTTCCCGTGATCGGTTCCGGGCCTGGGCGGCGCTGCTCGTCGGGCTGGCCGTCGCCGGGATCACGACCTACTTCCTCTTCCCGATGAGCCCGCCGTGGCTCGCGTCGCAGCAGGGCTACATCCACGGCCCCGAGGTGCTGCGCCTGTCCGGTCAGGGCTGGTCCTGGCTCGACTTCCACGGCGCGGCGCAGGTGCTGGGTGACGCCCAGGACCGCTCCAATCCGGTCGCCGCGATGCCGTCGCTGCACATGGCGACCGCGACGCTGGTGATCGGATTCTTCTGGTTCAGCGTGCGGCGCTGGGTGCGTCCGCTGCTCCTGCTCTACCCGGCGTTGATGGCGTTCTCGCTGGTCTACTCCGGTGAGCACTACGTGATCGACGAGATCGCCGGGGTCGTCTACGCACTCGTGCTGCTGACGGCCTGGCGGGTGTTGCGCCGCAGACCGCTGCACCTACCGCGACGACTGGGTGGCGTCGGGATCCTGGCGAGTTGGAAAGTGCCGGACCGTCAGGCACTGCTCGACCCGGCCGACCGGCCCGTGGACGTCGTTCAGCACTGACGACGTCAGCCCGAGTCCGGTGGGCCCGAAGGTCACGCTCGTGTCGAGGCCGATGAGGGTCGGGTCGGGCTCGCGAACGAAGTGCAGCGTCAGATCGACATTCGGGAACATCAACTCGGTGGGTCGCACCCGGGTCGCGATGCCGTTGGCCGTGTCCACCAGCATCGTGTATGCCGCAATCGGCGCTGCCTCGACGCCGTCGATGAGCTTGCAGTCGGTGCGGATCCACACCTGTCGCCGGCCCTCCCGGCCGCCCGGGATCGCTTGAAGCTGCAGGGAGCGGATGTAGCCGCCGGGCCACTCGAGGGAGCCGTCGAGCTTCTCACTGCCGGCCGGGCCGGGCATCGCAGGCAGTTCATTGCCGGCGACCTCCCTCATGTCGGCGACCGCGAGTCGCCAGGCGCGGGCCCGAATGATCGTGCGACCGCCGATGGTGAGCGTTGCCTCGAGCAGCTCGATGGTGCGGCCGGGACGGATCGTCTCGACGTGAATCGTGCTCTCCTGCAACGGGATCATCCCGAGGATCTCGAAGCAGATGCGGCCGAGCTGCATGTCGTCACGCCGGTCGTGCATCGCCAGCTCGTGTGTGATGAGTCCGCTGATCGGGGCCATGTGCTGCTCGGTCTCCTGCCAGGCACCCTGCACGTGGATCGTCGGCTGGTAAACGCCCTCGCGCACAGGGACGTAGTAGGCGAGCGGCGTGGCGTTGTCGGCGGCGGCGTTCAGGTCGGTCACGGGACAGCAGCGTAGGTGAGTCCTGCCCCGCCTTCCGATTGAGAGGCATACAACCGCATTGAGAGGCATGGAGAAATGCGGGATTTCGCCATGCCTGTGAATGCGTAGGTGTGCCTCTCAATCGGGTGGTGGTCGGGAGGAGCAGGATCGGAATATACCCGTGGGGGGTATAGTTGGCTGTAGCGGAGGTTAGAGATGACTATTGAGAGTTCGCCGCGCGAGGTCGAGCTGGGCATCACCGGGATGACGTGTGCGTCGTGTGCCATGCGCATCGAGAAGAAGCTGCGCAAGATCGACGGCGTCGACGCCACGGTCAACTTCGCCACGGAGAAGGCGAAGGTTGCCTACCCCGAAGGTGTTTCGACAGATGACCTGGTGGGCGCCATACAGGCTGCAGGGTATGACGCCTCGGTGCACCAGCCGAAGGGCCCGGCGACCGCGGGCGAGCCCGACGCCGAGCCGGAGGACGAGACCCCCGCACTGCGGCACCGGCTGATGGTCAGCTGGGCGCTCGCCGCACCGGTGATCGTGCTGGCGATGGTGCCCGCGTTCCAATTCCGCAACTGGCAGTGGTTGTCCCTGGTGCTCGCTGCGCCGGTCGTGGTGTGGGGCGGGCTGCCCTTCCACCGGGCGGCTTGGAACGGCCTACGGCATCGCGCGACCACGATGGACACGCTGGTCAGCATGGGCACGATCGCCGCCTTCGGCTGGTCGCTCTACACCCTCTTCATCGGCGACGCCGGTATGCCGGGGATGCGTCACGGCTTCTCGTTGACGACCCCGGCGGGCGAGGGCGCGAGCACGATCTACCTCGAGGCGGCTGCCGGTGTGACGGCCTTCCTGCTCACCGGCCGCTACCTGGAAGCTCGCTCCAAGCGGTCCGCCGGTGCGGCGCTACGAGCGCTGCTCGAGCTGGGTGCCAAACAGGTCACCGTGCTACGCGACGGACGCGAATTCACCGTGCCCGTCGAGGAACTCGCGGTCGGCGACCTTTTCGTGACTCGCTCCGGGGAGAAGATCGCGACCGACGGAGAGGTCGTCGAGGGCAACTCGGCAGTCGACAACTCCGCGATGACCGGTGAGTCCGTGCCGGTCGAGGTCGCTGCGGGTTCGGCCGTCACCGGCTCGGCGGTCAACGCCGGCGGCAAGCTGGTCGTCCGCGCGACTCGGGTCGGCGCCGACACCGTGCTCGCGCAACTCGGCCGGTTGGTCGAGGAGGCTCAGACCGGCAAGGCGCAGGTGCAGCGTCTCGCCGACCGGGTGTCCGCGATCTTCGTACCGGTGGTGCTGGTGTTGGCACTGCTGACGTTCCTCGGTTGGCTCGTCATCGGGGGTTCCACCGTCACGGCGTTCACCGCCGCGGTCGCAGTGCTGGTCATCGCCTGCCCGTGTGCCCTCGGAATGGCAACTCCGACAGCGCTATTGGTCGGCAGCGGACGTGGCGCCCAGCTCGGCCTGCTGATCAAAGGACCGGAGGTGCTGGAAAATACCCGGACCGTCGACACGGTGCTGCTGGACAAGACCGGCACCGTCACCACCGGCGTGATGCGGATGTCTCGCGTCATACCGGCTGCGGGGGAGTCGGCTGACGAGGTGCTCGCGCTCGCCGGCTCGTTGGAGCACGGCTCGGCGCACCCGATCGCCAAAGCGATCGCCGATGCGGCCGCTGAGCGCGGCGCACTTGCGGCGGTCGAAGGTATGACGGACGTGGGCGGCCTCGGCGTGGTCGGTCAGGTCGACGGACACGCAGTAGTTGTCGGGCGCCCGGCCCTGTTGCAGGACAACGGTATTGACCTGACCGACGAGCTCGCCGACGCCATGAGCGACGCGCAACGTGGTGGCGAGACGGTTGTTGCGGTCGGCTGGAATGGCGTGGCGCGCGGACTGATCGCGGTCGCCGACGAGATCAAGCCGACCTCCGCCCAGGCCGTCGCGGACCTGCGTTCGCTCGGGCTGCGGCCGGTGCTGCTCACCGGTGACCACGAGGCCGTCGCGCACGCGGTGGCAGACGCCGTCGGCATCGACGAGGTCATCGCCGGGGTGCTACCGGCAGACAAGGCGACCGTGGTGCGCGACCTGCAGGCCGAGGGCCGGGTGGTGGCGATGGTCGGTGACGGTGTGAACGACGCTGCCGCGCTCGCCCAGTCCGATCTCGGTATCGCGATGGGGACCGGCACCGATGTGGCCATCGAGGCCAGCGACCTGACCCTGGTGCGCGGTGACCTGCGCGGTGCCGCGGACGCGATTCGGTTGTCCCGCAGCACTCTTCGGGTGATCAAGTCCAACCTGGTGTGGGCGTTCGGCTACAACGTCGCGGCGATCCCGCTGGCGATGAGCGGCCGGCTCAGCCCGATGGTTGCAGGGTTCGCGATGGCGTTCTCATCGGTGTTCGTCGTGCTGAACTCGTTGCGGTTGCGCCGGTTTCGGCCGTTGGACTGAGTCCCCCATTGAGCCGGCCGAGGAGCGAGGGACGAGCGTCTGTCTCGATACGCAGCCTCGTACCTCGGCTGCTACTCGACCAGCTTGAGCGGGCTACTCGACCAGCTTGAGCGGGCTACTCGACCCGCTGGGGCGGGGTGCTCACGGACAGACCCAGGGCATCGACGAGCGCGGGGAGACCCGACTCCCAGCCGGCCGAGACGTTGCGGACCTTCCAGGTGTCGCCGCGCCGGTAGATGCGGGCGAGCACGGCAGCGCGCTCGCCGCTGAGCTCGGCGGGCAGGTGGAACTCCTCCCGCTGGCCAGAGCCCTCGGCATACAGGGTGGTGCGCAGGTCGGGCAGCTCGCCCAGTGTGGCCGGTTCGTCGACCGCCATACCGAGGACCACGGCGTGGACTTCGGGGCCGAGGGTTGCTGCGTCGAACTCGATACGGCCCGAATCCGACAGTCGCACAACGCCGTCGGCGGATCTGCGGTTGTTGAAGAAGACCAGGCTGTCGTCGCCGAGGGCGCGGTCGTCGGCGCCGAGCTCGCACGCGATCAGGTCGACGCTCGCGCTACTGGTGGACTCGATCCGCAGGGTCAGCGACGTGCCCGACAAGGGAGCGTTCTGGCCGCGCGACAACGTGAAGACCGCCTGGCGCCGGGGTGCACCGGCCGCCGTCGGTGGGAGGGGCGTCGTCGGCGCCGATTCGGGCAGGTGCGCAACGCGGACCGGCGAGATGCGGTGCGTGAGCATCGGCGTCGAACCGATGGCGGCCTGCAACTGCTCGGCCACCTCGACCGCACCGTGCGGCCTGGCCTCCGGATCCTTGGCGAGCATCGCATGCACGACCGCACGCAACGGCTCCGAGACGGTGTCCGGCAGGGTCGGCACCGGCTGTTGCACATGTGCCAGCGCGAAGCCGATCGCTGTGTCGGCCTCGAAGGGCAGATGGCCGACGAGCATCTGGAAGGCCACGACCCCGAGCGAGTAGAGGTCCGACTGAGCTGTCGCCTCCTTACCCATCGCGGCCTCCGGCGCCAGGTACTGCGGCGTGCCCATCACCTCGCCGACCCGTGTCATCGACGAGGCGTCCAACGCCCGGGCGATGCCGAAATCGGTCAGTTTCGCTACGGATTCGTCATCGACGACGATGTTGGCAGGCTTCACGTCGCGGTGCACGATGCCCTTGGAGTGTGCCGCGTGCAGCGCGTTGGCCGCCTGCACCAACAGGTGCACGGCGTCGATCTCCCGCATTGGTGCGGTCCGCGCGATCACCTTCGACAGCGGGTCGCCGTCGACCAACTCCATCACGAGGAACGCCGTGCCGTCGTCCTCGCCGTAGTCGTAGACCTGCGCGATGTTGCCGTGGCTGAGCTTGGCCGCGTTGCGAGCCTCGATTCGGAAGCGCGCGACGAATTCCGGGTCGTCGGTCAGATTGGTCCGCAGCAGCTTGATCGCGACCGGTCGCTCCAGCACGGAGTCGGTGCCCCGCCATACCTCGCCCATGCCGCCGCCGGCGATCCGCGAGGACAGCACAAAGCGGCCGCCGACCTCGGTGCCATCGGTGCGTTGCATCCCTCGAACCCCTCCACGCGCGTTTGGTGTGCAGCCTAACGACGTCCACGAGGTGTGCACGCGTTCCATCCGGACGGTGGTTCGACATACATTGAGTGCCGAAAGATTGACGTGCGATGGAGGAGGACAGTGAGCGGCCTGCGCGGGATGTTCGCCGACACACGGCCGTTGCAGGTGCCCGCCTTCCGGCGGCTCTGGAGCGCCAACATCATCACCGTCATCGGTGCTCAGCTGACCGTCGTCGCGGTGCCGGCGCAGATCTACGCCGAGACGCACAGCTCGGCATATGTCGGACTGACCGGGGTCTTCGGGCTGGTGCCACTGGTGATCTTCGGGCTGTATGGCGGGGCGCTCGCCGACGTGATGGATCGTCGGCGGCTGCTGATGATCTCCACCGTCGGGCTGATCGTGTGCAGTGCGCTCTTCTGGGTGCAGGCGATGATGCACGTGAACAACGTGTGGGTGATCCTGTCGCTCTTTGCGGTGCAGCAGGCGTTCTTCGCGGTGAACCAGCCGACCCGCTCGGCGATCCTGCCGCGGCTGATCCCGCTGGACCAACTGCCCGCCGGCAACTCGCTGAACATGACCGTCATGCAGTTCGGCGCGATCGCCGGGCCGCTGGTCGGCGGTGCGCTGATCCCGGTGCTGGGCTTCCAATACCTCTATCTGACCGACACGATCTGCCTCTTCGCAACGCTGTGGGCGGTCATCGCCCTGCCCGCGATGCCACCGACGCACGATGGCACGTCGAAGGCCGGATTACGTTCTGTCATCGACGGATTCATCTATCTGCGCGGTCACAAGGTGCTGCTGATGTCGTTCCTGGTCGACATCATCGCGATGACGTTCGGTATGCCGAGGGCACTCTTCCCGCAAGTTGCGCACGAGAGCTTCGGCGGTCCGACCGACGGCGGCCTGGCATTTGCGTTGCTCTTCGCCGCCATACCTGCTGGAGCGGTGGTGGGCGGGATCTTCTCCGGCTGGGTGTCCCGCGTCGAGCGGCAGGGCTTGGCCGTGGTCTGCGCGATCGTGGCCTGGGGTGCGGCGATGGTCGTCTTCGGGATCGGCGTCGGGTTGGCCGACGGCAGGGCCGACGTGTTCCTGCTGCTCGCGCTCGCCGGACTGGTGATCGGCGGCGCCGCCGACATGGCGTCCGCGGCGTTCCGGTCCACGATGTTGATGGAGTCAGCGAATGACGACGTGCGTGGACGACTGCAAGGTGTCTTCACGGTGGTCGTCGCCGGTGGCCCGCGGGTGGCGGATGTCGTGCACGGCGGTGCCGCCGCCGTGGTCGGCACCGCTGTCGCCGCGACCGGCGGTGGCGTGCTGGTGATCGTGCTCGTGCTGGTCGCGGCTGTCGTCATACCCGTGTTCGTGCGGTACCGCGTGGCACGCCCGACGGCCGCTGCCGCCCCGTTGCCGGCCCCGCCCACACCCTGACCGACCCTCTTCGCCCGCGCCCCGACCGCCCCCTCTTCGCCGAGAGGACACCCAATGACCGAAGGGACAGGGAAATCCGCTCGAATTGGGCCCGAATCGGGCCTGTTTGCGTGTCCTCTCGATGAACGGGTGTCCTGTCGGTGGGGATTGGGTGGGTTGGGGCTGGGAGGATGGCGTCGTGGAACCACCTGTGCTCTTCTCCGTCGCGCCCGACTACTACCGCTTCGCCGTCGCCGAACTGCGTGCGGCGCTGGACGTGACCAAGGTGCAGCGGGTCGGCCCGGACGCCGGTGTCGCGCACCTCGGCTCCGGCACGCTGCAGGAGGTTTCGGATGCGTGCTGGGGCGGTGAGTTGCCGCTTGTCCGCCATCTCGCGCGAGCCGATGCTGTGCGCGGCGCGGGCAGCTTCGACGCACCGGCGGATCTTGCCGAATGGGCGGCCAGTGTTCTGCTGACGTCGCTCGAAGTCGGCGACGAGATCAGCTTGCACACCTGGGACAGCGGCGACGCCGAGTTTGCGCCGGGTAAGGTGCGCCGGCCATTGCTGGAAACGTTGATGGACAACGGGATTCGCGTGGTGACGAGCGGTGCCGACAAGGTCGGGAGCGTGTGCTTCGGCACCGACCGGATCGCGGCCGGCGTCAATCCGAGCGCGCTGTCACTGTGCGACTGGCCCGGCGGTCGGATCCGCCTGGCGACCGTGCCCGAGCAGGTGTCACGCGCGGAGTTCAAGCTCGAGGAGCTCTTCTCGTATGTCGAGGCGCCGACCGGCGAGGCTGCTGTGGACTTCGGTGCCAGTCCGGGCGGGTGGACGAGAATCGTGCATTCGCAGGGGTTTCGGCAGGTGCACGCGGTGGATCCGGCGGCACTCGATGATCGCGTGTTGGCGCTCGGCGGCGTCATACATCACCGGCAGACGGCCGGCGACTTCATCAAGGAGTATGACGGCGACGCCGTCGACCTGATCGTCAACGACATGCGGATGGTGCCGCAGCTGACCGCGCACACCATGGTGGACGCGGCACGGCTGCTGCGACCCGGTGGTCAGGCGGTCATCACCCTGAAGCTGGGCACGAACAACCCCGAGAAGCAGATCGACGATGCGCTGGAAGTGCTTGTGGCGGCATACGATCCGAGCTTCATGCGACAGCTGCAGCACAACCGGCACGAGGTGACAGTGGTGGCGACCCGGCGCTGACGTGCCCTCACGCCGCCGGCGCGAGACTCCGCAGGTGGCGCCGCTCCAGCGTAGGAGTCCGTGCCTTGTGCCGCTGCGGCCCGACACTGGTCTCCACTGTTAGAAATCGACCAAATAGAGGTGGCGTGAGTAACGCTGGGATATTCACGCCACCTTCTATGGTCGCTTCTCAGTTTGCGGCTAGCTGCACGGTTCTCCGGCTGAATTGGCGGCGAAGCTCTGTCGCGGTGCCTCCGGCTTTGAAGAATTCAACAGGTTTTGAACCGCGTACGCCGACTTACCAACGGTCAGCGCGTAAACGGTGCCATCCATCGGCGCACTGGAAAGCGTTGTCCGTGCTTGTGTCGCGGCCTGAACCGTTCCTTCCATCTCACCCTGTCCAACAATTTCATCGTCATAGGGCAGCGTCGAGGCGGCGCCAAGGCCGCGCCAGCCAGCTGGGACTTTGTCGCCGGGCGAGCAGCGCGCATCAGTCCACTCAAGCGCCATGATGTACGTGTGCCCGACTTCCATGCGTGACGCGTCGGTGATGCCAAGCTCTTGGCGGTCATTCACGTCGCCGTTGCCGAACTTCCAGCCAATGGCGGTCTGCTCGAATTTCGCCGGAAGATCTCGCGGGGCGCTGGTCTTTGACCACAGAACGTTACCAACATCGAGAGTCACCGATCGCAGGATCATGCCCTGCCCTTGGCCCAACTCGGTGTCGGTCGGCGGCAGCTCGCGTTCTGCGGAAATTGTGACGACTGCGATGTAGTCGGCATATGTCGTCCAGTCGGCCGCTGTCTCGTTCGGCAGTCGGTCCGCACCTGACCCCAGCTGAACGTGGCTGGCACCCGCCGCCGCGGCCCGCTCGGAGTGGTGCCCGATCAAGAGGAAGGTCATGAGTGCTGTTGCCAACGCTGCCGCGGCACACGCGACCACCGATTTGGTGACTCCCGCTTTGATTTTCATTATTCCCCCGATCAGTAGTAAGCGTTGATGTTGTTTCGTTGATTTGCGCCAAGAGGCGTCAAATCATCGGTCGGCGTTTCCATACAACCGAGAATAGAGTCCCGCTGATTGCGTCGAGGATACGCATCAGCCCCATGGGTGAGGCCCACGGCGTGGCCGGTTTCGTGACAACTCAAGCCAGGTTTGTAGTATCCGCCACCCTCGATACGGACTACCGTTTGGTCGCACACATAGGTGGCGACGGGGTCGTCGCACCAGGTATAGCCGTTGTAAGATCCGGGAACATCGCCCTCTTGATACAGAATGTCGGTTTCACCAGTACCTGTAAGCTTTGGCGTGCTGTCGTAGTAGATTTGAAGATCGGTCGGCGAGTACTGTGATGCGAGCATGTTGCGCACCACCGATTTGTCTCCTGCTTCAAGCTCCAGAGATCCGCTTGAATTCATGTAGTAGTAAACTTGATTGTTGTCTGTCAAGCAGACTGGTCCGTACCCGGGACCACCCTTATTGCATGGGGTGTGGTAATTCCCGGTCGGAACCAAATTGTCGGTCGAATCTGCGAACGCTTTGCCTGCCGCTCCTCCGGCAATGGCACAACCCAAGACTGCTCCGGCCGCGACTACGCGCACTCTTCGAACATGCATCGAAACCTCCCCGTTCTCTCCTTTGTGGAAAAGAACGGTCCTCTGCGTTTCAACATCCGTCAAGGGAATCTGAAAAAAACCTGAGAGCAGCGACTCCCGGTCGGACCGGTGGCTCCTCAGCTCATCGACGGACCGGCTTGCTGGCTCACCCTGTCCCCGGACTGGCAGGTTCCGTCGGCAGCGACGGGCATGACGTCGTGGAAGCAGCTCCCAGCGAATCTTGGATGAGGTGTCGTGTCCACGTCAGTTGTTTCCCTTGGAAGGCGTTGACCGCGTGAGATGGCTTCGTGGGGATGATCACTAGAAATCGCCCTCCGACCTTCCAAGTGGGCCAGACGCCATCAAGCTTCGGATTTCGGTCAGAGAACTCGAGTGTGGATGGCCCGTGAGCCGGACGGATCCACTCGGTGACCCGCATCGTCACGGTTACCCGCGGTGAGTTTGCTCCGGCGATCTTGACGACATCGGCAACCGCGACTGCCCGAGAGCAGGCGATGCCCTCGGCGATTGTTTGCCCACGCTCGTCGCCGGCCGGCCCGTCCGACACAGAAGAGGCGCCAGCAACCGTTGAGTCACCGGAGCGATTGACCAGCAGTGCCGTGCCGGCACAGCCGACCAGCACCACAGCGGCTGCTGCGCTGATCACTGTCCACCGCATCCGGTGACCCGAAGATGCTTGGCCGGCTCCGTGTTGCGGCTGATGTTCTTGTATTGCTGGCTGCTCAGCCGATGCCGTAGCGATCAATTTCAACGCGCCGCGGAGGCGACGTTCCTCGTCGGGCGTCAGTTCGTCATCATCATGCATCGCGACGACCTCTCTTCGTATTGACCGAATCTGTGACAGCAGTGCCTTCCGTATCACTGAGACAGTCGCGGAGCATCAGCGTCGCTGAGTGCAAACGGCTCTTGACGGTGCCGACTGGTACCGACAGCCGATTGGCGATCTCGGGCACGGTCATGTCTGCCCAATACCGCAGGGTGATGACCTGCCGGTGCGAGGGACTGAGCAACTCAAGAGCGGCGGCCACCATCAGCGCGGTATCGCGATCGTTCGACGTGCCGGAGAGGCGGCGATCCGACCAGTACTGGTCGAGGGTGGACGCAAGCTTCTCCTGCACCCGTGCATCCCTCGCGCGGCGGCGGTGCCAGTCGGCGGCAACGTTCGAACTCACGACGGTGAGCCACGCTCGCACCTCACGGACACTGTCGCTCTCGCCTGCCGCCTCGCGTGCTTGTGTCTCAAGAAGCTTGAGCCGAACAATCTGCACACCGTCGTCGAGCTCGGCCCACGGCACGCCGCCCAGCGACAGCACCGCGCGCACGAGGTCAGTGTCCTCAGCCTCGATGTCCCTCGGTCCCTCTTCCCCAGGAACCGGTTTGATCAGACGCAGCATCTGCGGCCGTCCATCACCAACGGGTTTGCACATGTCTCGCCTCCCTCTCCTCCAATGACGCGCGAACCTGGCGAACCGTTCACCTGTGCAGTCAGTGAGCTATCGCGATAGGCCGCCATGGCGATGCTGTCATGTCGGCCGGGATGGGTGGTGGTGGCGACCCGGCGCTGACCTACCTTCACGTCGCGAGTGCGAGGCCGCGCAGGTGTCGCCGCTCCAACAGACTCCAAGTCGAAGTGGTCAACAGGTAGAACATCGCAGCGAGCGGCATCAGCGCGGCGAAGACGACCGACCCGAGCGAGAGGTATGGCGCCACCCGCTGCATCCGGGCCGCAACAGCGGCAACCTCCGGCGGCTGCCCGTCGGGTATGACGAGGGCCGACACATGTGCGCGGGCATCGAGGACTGTCAGCCAGGCGACCGCGGCGATCAGGATCAGCAGTCCGCCGAGGACGAACAGCCCCGGGAGCCCGACGCTGAGCAGATGCCCGGCCATCGGTGCGCCCAGCAGTGACTGGTCCAGCAGGAGATTCTGCTGGCCCGCGATCACCGGGCTGGTGAAGAGGCGGTAGATCGTCGCAAAGACCGGAGCCTGGGCGAGCGCGGTGAGCAGCCCCGGTCGCCGCATCAGCGGATGCAGCGCGAGACGGGTCAGCAGGGTGAGCGCGACCACCAGTGCGGCGGCCGGGACGTGCTCGGCCAGCGGGCCGATGACGTCATACAAGAGGTGGACGAAGGGGTCGAGCAGGGCAACGACATGCATGATGAAAGAGCCTCCGGATCAAGGGAATTGAGCAGGGTGATCGGAGGTGGCCCCAACGGTTGGATCAGGCCAGGGCCACCGGGGTGGCTCCTGGGGCTCTCGGCCGGGGACGGCCGGCTGCGTCCGGATGCGTGCTGGTGAGTATGACGCCGGGCGCCCTCGCCCGGTGCGGTCCCACGTCGGCTCGGGTGACGGCCGTCGGCAGCAGTAGGTGAAACGCCGAGACGACCAGCAGTGAAGCGGCCAGTGCGACACCGATCAGCAGCGGTGCCTGGCCCGGCTCGGCGACGACGGCGAGGAGTCCGAGCAGGACCGCCATACCAGCGAAATACGCGCGGGCGCGGTGCATGGTCTCGGTCGCTCTCACAGGTGTCAGTCTCCGTCATACGTGCGCCGCGGACAAGGCACCCCTGGTTCGCCCAGGTGCCCGGAACGCGTGGTTGGGTGGATGACATGGCTGAGACGGCAGATGTGGCGACCGAGATCCTGACCGACGCTTTCACCCGGGTGCGCGACGGGCTGCCTGCGCAACTGGACGGGTTGACCGCCGAGCAGATCCTCTGGCGACCAGCCCCCGATGCCAACTCGATCGGCTGGCTGGCGTGGCACCTGGCACGTGTCCAGGACGACCACCTTGCCGGAGTCGGTGACATCGAACAGGCCTGGATGAGTGGCTGGTCCAAACGATTCGGGCTTCCGTATGACGAGCGGGCGTTCGGCTACGGCCAGTCCAGCGAGGAGGTCGGCGCGTTCTCCGTGACCGACGTTGCGTTGCTCACCGGTTACCACGCCGACGTGCACGAGCTGACCCTCAAAGTGTTGCAAACACTGAAGACTCACGCCGACTACGAACGCATCGTCGACGAGCGGTGGGACCCGCCCGTGACGGCAGCGGTCCGCATCACGTCAGTTCTCGGCGACATCACCCAGCACTTTGGCCAGTTGGCTTACGTGCGAGGGCTGTTGGGGCAACGCTGAACATTCCTTTAACAACCTGCTGCCGGGGCGGCGCGTCCTATCAGTGAGAGGTCGATCGGCGAGCGATCGACCGGGAGCCTCCAGGGATGACCACGATGAATCGCACATCAGTAGTTACGGGTCTCACTGCAACAGGCATCGGTATGACGCTGCTCCTCACAGGCTGTGGATCGAGTGGCTCCGCTTCTACTGGCGGCAATTCGCTTTCGCCGGCGATGGACGCCGACTCGACAAGCTCCAGTCCGGCGCCGACCGTTGCCGGCAGCTCGTCGGTCGGCAGCGCATCGAGCACGACATCGTCGCCGGCCAAGTCGGCTCCGCCGACGCACACCAGCGGATCGGGCAGCAACCGAACCGCGACGGCGATGCCGCCGGCCGTCAAGCCGTCGAGCACGTCCTCCGCGGGCGACAAGCCGGTCGCGTTGTGCAGCGTCGGTCAATTGCGGATCTCAGTGGGCGGCGGCAACTCCGACATGCAGGGATCACACCGGTCGCTGCGGTTCACCAACATCAGCAACACGGTCTGCAAGCTGACCGGCGCTCCCGGAGTGTCCTACCGATCGGCCAGCAGCGGCGGCCATCAGCTCGGCAAGCCGGCGCAGCGGATCGTCGGACATCAGCCGATCGTATTGATTCCCAACGCGACTGGGTCGGCGGGTCTCTTCATCTCGTCGGCGCCGCGCAAGAGCGACTGTGCGAAGGCGACCGCTCCCGGCATACGTGTCTATCCGCCGGACTCGTATGCCTTCGCCTTCGTCGCGCTGCCCGAGGTGACCTGCACGTCGGGCGGGCCTTACCTCAAGGTCGGCCCGATCTTGCCAGGCCCGAACCACACGGTATGACGCTAGGCCCTGCTGTTTGATCAGCTCGGCGCGCTCGGCGGCAGTGCGCAGGCCGGTGTGCCACCGGGGAGTTGGTGGCGATGCTTCGCGACCCAGGCGTAGGTGGGTTTCGCGATCCGGTCGATGCCGGGCAAGGTAATGATCCGCCCGACCACCCGCAGCGGCGCCGGACCGGTTTGCAGGGCAGCGGCGATGGCTTCGGGCCCGTAGACGACCGAACCGTCGGCATGGACGAACGGCATTTCGACGACCGCTCGCTCCGGCGAGACTCCGAGTGCATCGAGATCGACCGACTGCAGGGAAGCGACTTCGACCTTGAGGTGCAGTCGCGGGGCGAATCCTGCTGCCTTCGTGCAGAAGCCGCAGTCGGCGTCATACAGCAGGGTTGGCTTCATGTGAATCACGCTATCTCGCCGGCGGGCGAAGCCTGGAAGGTGTCTCCCCAGGGCTTGGCGGTGGTGGGAGCCGTCGGCTCGCTCGTCCCTCACAAGCCTCCTCCCAAATCCCGCTGTCTCCAATAAAATTGAGAGACCCGACGAAACTGGTGTCGGGTCTCTCAATTTTTGGCGGTGGCGGTGGGATTTGAACCCACGGTGGAGTTGCCCCCACACAACATTTCGAGTGTTGCACCTTCGGCCGCTCGGACACGCCACCGCCGAAGAGGCTACCTGACCACCTTCGTGACGCCAAAACGAGGTCTCGGTCTCGATACGCGGCTTCCCCCGCTGCGCTCCTCCAGCCGCTACCCTTCGAGACGCCCGTTCGTCCCTCACGGGCTCCTCAGGGCGACGCTCGACCAGCTTGGTGGGCACTACCCGACGGTCCGCGTGACGCCAAAACGAGGTGCCGGTCCGCGCAGCTGGCGCTGACAGCCCGTCGAGAGGTCAACGGATGTCGTGAGTTCTGCGACTGAGGGCATCTGTCGACCTCTCGATGACGGGAGCGGTCGGTTCTGTCTCGATACGCGGCTTCCCCCGCTGCGCTCCTCCAGCCACTACCCTTCGAGACGCCCGTTCGTCCCTCACGGGCTCCTCAGGGCGACGCTCGACCAGCTTGGTGTGGATGCCGCTCGGCCCCTCCGGGGTGCTACGGCGCGGGGCAGCCGGGCGGCGGGGTGACGGTGGTGGGGGTGCGGACCGGACAGCCGGAGCCTGGTCGCCGAGCACCAGGTCGACCGAGTCGTCGGTGCGGCCGTCCAGGACCAGCTGCGCGCCGGGCACGTACTTCTTGACGAATTCGGTGGCGTTCTTCTTGCCCTTCGGCCCGAACCTGACCTGGCCGACGCCCTTCAACCGCTCTTTGTAGGGGTCGTTGCTGACGGTGCCGACGGTGAAGCCGTGCGTCGTCATCGCGATGCCGGTCTCCTTGGCCTGACTGCGGTCGGAGGCGTTGTAGATGTTCAGCACGAAGATCGACTGGGGTGGGGGAGTCTGCGTCACATTGCACGACGAGGAAGCGGTCGGGGCCGCCTGGTTGCGCCCGTTCATGTACGTGACGGCATACAAGAATGCTCCGAGCACCATGGCCACAGCCACTGCGATGACGATCATTGACCGGCGGTGCCTGCGGCGCCGTGCCTGAGCGAGGCCGCCGTCCTCGCGGACGTAACTCACAGCACTAGGACCCGTGCGTGCAGCACGGGCCGTTGTTGCAGCGCTGCGCGCAGCGCCCGGTGCAGTCCGTCTTCAAGATAGAGATCCCCCTGCCAGGACACGACGTGCGCGAAGATGTCGCCGTAGAACGTGGAGTCCTCCGACAGCAGCGTGTCCAGGTCGAGCGTGCGTTTGATCGTGACGAGTTCGTCCAGCCGTACGACACGCGGTGAAACCGTGCGCCAGTCTTTCGAGCTGACCAGACCGTGATCCGGGTAGGGTCGCCCCTCGCCCACCGCCTTGAAGATCACCCGGCCAGCTTAATGGCGACCTGACGCAGAACCCTTCGGCCATCGGCGTGGCGCGACTATTCTCGGTCAATGTGACTGAATCCACTGCTGGCGGACAGCTTGACCAGATCAAGAATGGCTACTCCTTCGAGGGGGCGGTGATCGAGCTCGGCGCTGCCGTCATCGACGACACTGCACACGCGGACACGCCGATCCGACTCCCGATCTCGATGATGAACCGGCACGGCCTGGTCGCCGGAGCGACCGGCACCGGCAAGACCAAAACCTTGCAACTGATGGCGGAACAACTGTCCACCGCGGGCGTCCCCGTATTCCTTGCCGACATCAAGGGCGACGTCTCGGGCATCGCTTCACCCGGCGAAGGCGGCGACAAGACCGAGGCACGCGCCAAGGACGTCGGCGAGGACTGGAAGGCCACCGCCTTCCCGACCGAGTTCCTCTCCCTCGGCGGCAAGGGCAAGGGTGTGCCGATCCGGGCGACGATCACGTCCTTCGGTCCGACGCTGCTTTCCAAGGTGCTCGGACTCAACGACACGCAGGAGTCGTCCCTGGGCCTGGTCTTCCACTACGCCGACAAGCGCGGCCTGAGCCTGCTGGACCTGAAGGACCTGACCGCGGTCATCCAGTTCCTCACCTCGGATGAGGGCAAGGAGGACCTCAAGGGCCTCGGCGGGCTTTCCTCGTCGACGGCCGGCGTCATACTGCGCAACTTGATCGCGTTCTCCGACCAGGGAGCCGACGCGTTCTTCGGCGAGCCGGAGTTCGACACCGCCGACCTCACTCGTATGGCGGAGGACGGCCGCGGCATCGTGACCTGCCTCGAGGTGCCAGGTGTCCAGGACAAGCCGGCACTTTTCTCCACCTTCCTGATGTGGCTGCTGGCCGACCTCTTCCATGACCTGCCCGAAGTCGGAGACGCTGACAAGCCGAAGCTGGTCTTCTTCTTCGACGAGGCGCACCTGCTCTTCAACGACGCGTCGCAGGCGTTCCTGACTGCGATCGAGCAGACGGTGAAGCTGATCCGCTCCAAGGGCGTCGGCATCTTCTTCGTCACCCAGACGCCGAAGGACGTGCCCAACGACGTCCTCTCCCAGCTCGGCAACCGGGTCCAGCACGCGCTGCGCGCCTTCACCCCGGATGACGCCAAGGCGCTGCGGGCGACCGTGCAGACCTTCCCGACGAGTGGCTATGACCTCGAGAAGCTGCTGACGTCGCTCGGCACCGGCGAGGCCGTCGTCACCGTCCTGTCCGAGAACGGCGCACCCACGCCGGTCGCCTGGACCCGGATGCGCGCGCCGCTGTCCCTGATGGCTCCGTCGCCGGCCGAGACCATGGACGGCATCATCGCGAAATCGCCTCTCGCGCCGAAGTATTCGGAGGCGGTCGACCGGGAGTCGGCATACGAGATGCTCAACAAGAAGCTCGCCGGGGCCCCGGCAGCGGGCGATGGCGAGAACGCGCCGGCGGAGGCCAAGAAGGCCGAGCCGAAGAAGAAGGAAGCGCCCGGCATGGTCGAGCAGGTGATCAAGTCGTCGGCGTTCAAGTCGGCGCTGCGGTCGGCGGGCACGGTGCTCGGCCGCGAGATCACCCGCGGGATATTCGGGACGGCTCGTCGGCGCTGAGCCACTAGCTGGAGGTAGCGGAACCGCCGGACGTTGAGGCGGTTGCCGCGCAACTGGACGACGTCGGCTTCGGAGTCGGAGCCGGCGTCGCCTGTGCGACGGGGACGATGGAGCTGTCGACCCACTTGCTGCCGATGACGACGTCGACCGTGGTGCTCTTGCGGCCGTCCTGGATCATCTTCACGTTCTTGAACTGCAACGCCGCCCGGCGCGCGGCCGGCTCACCCTGCGCCCCATAACGTATGGCGACCGCGTTGTCCGGGTAGTAGCCGCGCTTCGGGTCGTTGCCGACGGCGGCAACCTTGAAACCGCGCTTGTGCAACTCCGTGCCCAGAGTCGCCGCCGTGCCGGGGAGGACGTAGGCGTTGTAGACGTTGACGGTGATCTTGGACGGCGCCGGTGGCGGGACGGGCACCAACGCGAACTTCGCGCCGATCACCAGGTCGACGCTCGGGTCGGCGCGGTTGTCCTGCTCGAGCGTTGCACCCTTGACCTGTTGGGCGAGCGTGAGTGCGATCTGCTTGCCGTTGGGGCCGTAGCGGATCTGGGCGTACTTCGGTGCTGTGCCGCCCTTCGGGTCGTTACCCGTGGCGATGATCTTGATGCCACGCCAGGACAACTGCGTTGCGACGCTGGCGGCCTGACCGGTCTTGCCGTCGGCATTCCAGATGTTGGCGTGGATGGAGTTGAGAGCGATCTTCATCGTCGGGACCGTCTCGGCGCCGACACACGACTCGGACGTCGGGTGACCCGCGTTCGTGCTGTTGCAGGCGGCGATCGCGGGCAGCGTCAAGGCGATGACGACCGTAGCCCCCGCCACGCGCCTACCGGTCAACCCCATGTTCCCACCTGTGCGCCACAACAATCCTTGTGGCACACAGTATGAGTGGTTCTTGTGTGGATCCCGAGGATCGTCCCACGGCGCGTTCATCACATGTCGATGTCGATGCGCCATCGGCGGGGCGAGCGTCGATCAGTGACGACGCGGACGCTCGAGGCGGAAGGTCTCGAATGGCGTGAGCTGGCCACCGACGCCGGTCACGTCGTAGTAGGTCACCGTGATGGATGTCTTCCCGCCCTGCCAGCCGGGGTCGACCGAGAACGACGCGAACCCGTAGGCGTGCGCCGGGTTGCGAACCGCCGACCACGGTGCGTCCTCCTTGACGTAGTTCGGGGTCCGCTTGCCGTTGCTGCCCTTCGTGCCGACGGAGGTGATGACCCGGCAGGCCGGTGGGTTGTAGAAGAGCCCGTTCGACGGGGCCGACGTGCCGCCGCCGCCGATGACCATGTGCACGGTGCCTTTCGTGGTGTCGACGACCTGGCTGTCGGTCGCGCGCGGGATCGGTGTCCGGGTCTCGTTGTCCTGCTGGCCGCGGATCGGGTGCGACCGCTCGTAGTGATGCTCGTGGCCGCCGACGACGAGGTCCACGCCATACCGGTCGAAGAGTGGCAGCCACTCCTCCCGTATGCCGAGGTCGGCGCCGTTGAACTGGTCTGCGGTCGAGATCGCGACCTGGTGCATGCAGATGACGATCCAGTCGACGTCCTTGTCGTGACTCGCATCGCGCAGCGCCGACTCGAGCCAACGCTGCTGCGCGCCCTTGGAGTAGCCGCGCACGTAGCTGTCGCCGCCGTCCTGGTAGCAGACGTCGTCGTTGGCGATCGAGATCACCCGCACCGAACCGACGGAGAAGGAATACCAGAGGCCGCGGGTGGTGTCGGTCTGGCCGGAGGCTTTCGGCAGCTCGAAGAAGGTCTGGTATGCCGCGTAGCCGATCGGACCGTTGCCGAGCTCGTTCTCGTGGTTGCCGGCCGACGGCATCCAGGGCCGGTGCCGTGCGCTGCGGCTGTTGTTGGCCCAGAAGTCCCACCAGGTGCGCACGCGATCCGTCGCGAGGTTGGCGTAACAGAGGTCGCCGTTGAAGAGGTGGAAGAGCGGCTGGAGCTGCTCGACGCCGAGGGTGGTGTCGCCGGCCGCGAAGGAGCCTAGGTTGTCGTTGGCCATGACCGATTTGCCGGCCGAGTCCGTGACCTGCTTGCCGACCGTCGGGGTTCCCTGATCGCCGAAACTGGTGAAGGTGAAGGCTTTTCGTCCGTTGGGGGCAGTGCGGAAGCTGCCGCCCTCGGCGGCTGCGCCGCGGTGCACGGCCAGGTAGAGGTGCTCCGAATCTGCTTGCAGCCCAGTGATTTTCGCGTGATGCGCGTAGACCGTGGTGCCGGACTTGGCGTCGACGTAGCTGCGTGTGTTGGCCGGGTAGGAACGGCGGTAGCCGTACTCCGTGCCGACCAGGACGCGGGCCTGCTGGACCGGCTGCAGCGTGTGCCAGGAGACGACGACCTCGCGGCGGGCGTCGGCTCCGAACTGTGTGTGCAGGCCCGAGATTGGCGGTGTGGCCGATTCCGTTGGCTGTTGGTGCTTTTCGGACGATTTGTCGGCTTGCGCGGATGCCGCGGCGCTCGCGGTGCCGGATTCGAAGAAGCCGGCTGCCGCCAGCGCGGCACCGGTGGTCAGACCCGCTACCACCTGTCGGCGGCCGAGTCGCTTACCGAAGAGGGCCGCATCCGCGGCATCGTGGAAACCTGCTGACGTCTGGTCATCACTCACGTATGGCGACCCTGCCCAGCCGGGCTGACCGGGGCACGGCATACAGGTGAACCTGCGGCGGAGCGTGGAAGAACGCGGAGGATAGGGGAACCGTCGTCGCTGCGCTCCTCCTCCCGAATCGAGCGCCTCGCGCCAACGCAGAGAAGGACCGCCCGGAAAAACATGGACGGTCCCTCTCAGCTTTGGCGGAGGATAGGGGATTCGAACCCCTGAGAGCTTTCACTCAACACGCTTTCCAAGCGTGCGCACTAGGCCACTATGCGAATCCTCCGCCGAGGAGAATACCTGCTCGCGGCCAGGACTCCGAATCGGGATCAGACGGGCCACCTCGATTGCGTATGACGAGCCCGCGTGTTCTACAGTTGGCGCCGGACCCCTCGTGCGGTGGTACCTCTCCGAATTCCCCCAGGGCAGGAATGCAGCAAGGGTAGGAGAGCTCTTCCAGGTGTGCGAGGGGTTCTTTTACACCCCACGAAGTTCTCCCCCGCTGCGCTCCTCCGATACTTCGCGGGGACCCCGATAGAGCGCCCACGAAGTTCTCCTCCGCTCCGTCACCCCACGAAGTTCTCCTCCGCTTCGCTCCCCCGATACTTCGTGGGGACCCCGACACGCTCCCCCGATACTTCGCGGGGGCTCCGAACCTCGAACCGGGTTTCCGTGGGCTCGTGCTTCGTCAGCTCGTTCCGCTCGACGAGGGCGACGGCGTCTCGCCCGGCGCCACACAACCCGGGGGCTGCGAGCGAACCGGCTTGAAATCACTGGAGAGTCGGATCTCGCCGCTTGTCGGCACGGTGACCCGCAACCAACCATTGTTGTTGACGATGCACGCCGTCAGTTGCTCCTTGGTGGTCGGATTGACCGCACCGATGTATGACGAGTAGCGGACCTTCAGGTCGATCGGTTTGTTCGCTGTCGCGTCGAGCGTGACACCGTGCGAGTCGATCTTTATGACCTTGCCGCCGGTCGCCAGCGGCGCGGGGTTGATGACTCGGAAGAGCCGCCAGTCCGAGTTGCTCCAGGCCGGCTTCAGGTAGGGCAGCCCGCCGAGGACTAGCAGCGCCTCGTCGTGGGACGCGTAATCGATCGGTGCCTTGGGAACCGCCACCCAGCCGACCGCCAGCGAGTCGAGCCACTGGCGGTAGCTGACCGGGTTCAGCAGTCCCGTCTGGTAGAAGATCGAGTTGTCCGCCTGATCGGCCTGCCGATCCCAGCCGCGTGCGATCGAGAACGACGCGAGATAGACCGATCCCCAATGGTTCTTGGTGTCGACGACTTCCACCCGCCGACCCAGAGCCGCCGGACCCAAGTGCTGCTGGTCGGCCTTGAGCGCGGTCGCCAACGGCTGGTAGAAGACGTAGCTGCTCGACGGCTGGCCGGCCAGGTGCAGCTGGTTGACCAGGTCGCTGACCGGCCAGATCGCGACGATCAGCGCGCACAGCCAGGTGAGTGAGTCGCGGACTTCGGCATACGCGATGACAACCGGCACCGCGGCGAGCCAGGCCAGCCGGGTGGCGTTCGTGCCGATCGCCAGCGGCATGATCAGCAATGGCAGGAACGACACGGCGAGCACGGCTGCCGTTGCGCGGATCAGTTTCTGGTGGCACACCCCGATAACCACGATGCAGGCGAGCATCGCCGGTGCCGCATCGCTGATCGGGAACGGCATGGTGCCGGTGCCCGGGAACAGGACCGCCATCGCCAGCCCGCCGATGAGCAGCGCGGCGGCGCAGATGCTCGCCGTACGCCGATAGTCCGGGCGGAGTATGGCGACCACGATGGCGATGATGCCGACGAAGAAGCCGGCCAAGGGGGAGCCGAGGAACGAGAGGAGGGCCACCACTACGGCGGTCTTCTCGCGATGCGCGCGCAGCGCGACCAGAGCCCAGATGCCGAGCGCGGCGCCGACGGTGAAAGTCACCCGGCCGTTGAGCAGGTCGGCGGCCTGCGCGAGGGTGATCGCGACTGCCCCGGCCCGCGGGCGCGGCGCCTTCTCCACCAGGAGCGCCCCGCCATACGCACTGAGGATGACCGCGGCCACGCCGGTGAGCCGGATCCCGAAGGTCGCCATCGAGAACGGCACGATCGCGCTGTAACTCGGCAGGTTGATCCCGCCGAACCAACCGCCCCACCACACCGGAGCACCACCGACCTGGGCGACCTTGGCCCGAGCGACCTGCGCCGCGAGGTCCGGCACCTGTGGTGTCCAGAAGATGTAGATCAATGCGAAGAGCACGGCGCAGCCGATTGCCAGCGTCGTCGGCGAGCGCGGCCGGCGCGACGAGAGCATGACGTCCACCGTACCTTTCGCTGCCGTGTCAAGCTCTGTGGACGGACAGGTAACGCGTGTGGGCGAGGGCGAATAGAGTTTTGCAATGACCACCGCGCTGTACCGCCGCTACCGGCCCGACACCTTCGGCGACATGATCGGCCAGGACCAGGTCACCCAGCCGCTGATGCAGGCCCTGCGGACCGGACGGGTCAACCACGCCTACCTGTTCAGCGGGCCACGCGGTTGCGGCAAGACCACCAGCGCCCGGGTGCTCGCACGATCGCTCAACTGCGAGCAGGGGCCGACGCCCACGCCGTGCGGGGTGTGCGAGTCGTGTGTGGCGCTCGCGCGTGGCGGGTCGGGCACGGTCGACGTCATCGAGATCGACGCCGCGAGTCATGGTGGTGTCGACGACGCGCGTGACTTGCGAGAGCGGGCGTCATACGGGCCGGCGCAGTCGCGCTACAAGATCTACATCATCGACGAGGCGCACATGGTGACGCCGCAGGGCTTCAACGCGTTGCTGAAGATCGTCGAGGAGCCGCCGGAGCACGTGAAGTTCATCTTCGCGACGACCGAGCCGGAGAAGGTGATCGGCACCATCCGGTCGCGGACCCACCACTATCCGTTCCGGCTGGTGCCGCCCGGCACCATGCAGGGCTACCTGGAGCAGTTGTGCGAGGCGGAGAAGGTCGCAGTCGAGCCGGGCGTGCTGTCGTTCGTCGTCCGCGCCGGTGGGGGTTCGTTCCGGGACGCCCTCTCGGTGCTCGATCAGCTGATCGCGGGGTCGGGCGAGGAGGGTCTGACGTATGCCGGGGCCGCTTCGCTGCTCGGCTTCACCGACGGCGAGCTGCTGGACGCAACGGTCGACGCGCTCGGAGCCCACGACAGTGGCGCCGTCTTTCGGCAGGTCGACCGAGTGGTCGAATCCGGCCACGACCCAAGGCGATTCATCGAAGATCTGCTCGAGCGATTGCGCGACCTCATCGTCATCGCGGCCGTCCCCGACGGCGCGGCGCAGGTGCTGCGCGGCGTGCCCGAGGACCAATTGGCCCGGATGCGCCAGCAGGCTTCGTCGTTCGGTCCGGGGAGTTGTCGCGTGCCGCCGACATCGTCAACACCGGCTTGTCGGAGATGACCGGCGCCACCGGCCCGCGCCTGCAGCTGGAGTTGATCTGCGCGCGGGTGCTGTTGCCTGCCGTCTCCGGTGAGCAGGGGTATGCCGCCCGCCTCGACCGACTCGAGCGCCGCATGGACATCGGCGGCCCACCGGCCCCTGATGCGGGTCGAGCAGGCAGGGGAGCGCAGCGGAGGAGGCCGTATCGAGACCAGCGGCGAAGGACGAGCCGGAAATGGTGGCTGGTGGAGTAGCGGTGAGGGACGAGCCGCAGGCACAAGGTGGTCGAGTAGCGGCGAGGGACGAGCCGCGTATCGAGACCCTGGCTCCGGTTGCGGGTCTCGATACGTCCTCGGCTAGCGCCTCGGACAACTCGACCAGCTTGGTGGATGGTCGAGTAGCGGCGAGGGACGAGCCGCGTATCGAGCCCCCGCAGGCACCCGCTCAACCGGCGCCCGACCAGCCCACGGCGGCTCCGACGGGTGCGGTGACGACAGACGCCATACGCCGTGCCTGGCCCGACGTCCTGGACCGCATCGCCCGCAGCAAGCGCGTCACCTGGGCGCTGCTCAGCCAGCACGCGCACGTGGCCGATTTCGACGGCGAGACGCTCGTGCTCGGCACGAGCAGCCCGGGCCTCGCTTCCGCGGTCGAGCGACCACCGCACCCCGACGTCGTCGCTGCGGCCCTGTATGACGCACTCGGTGTCCGCGCTCGCGTCACGGCGCGGGCCGACGCCGGCGCACCCTCACCCAGCCTGCCGCCGGAGTCGGGCGACGCACCCGGCAGCGCGTCCGGTTCGTCGCCCGCTGACGCTCCGCCCGCGGATACCCAGCCGGCATCAGCCGGGCGGCAGCAGCCGTCGTCGCCACCGGCTCAGCCGACGAACGAACAAGCACCTGAGCCGCCGACCGCACAGCAGTCGGTCGCGGCCGCACCGCCGCCCGCCCGGCGGTCCCGTGCCGCCGAAGCGCTCGCTCAGGCGGGACTGGCGTCGTCCGCCGGCAACGACGGCGGCGGTGGCTGGGGTTCGGTCAACGCCCCGCCTCCGGAGTGGGCGACTGCCGAAAACCCAGCAGCACCAGTAAAATCCGCGGAGCCGACGAAGCCCAAGGATGAGGAGGTCGCCGAGAGGATGGACGACGAGGACGTCGATGACCTCGGCCAGGTCGGTCTGCCGGTGATGCAGGCGGTGCTCGGCGCCACCGTGATCGACGAGCAGGTCGACTGATGAGCGAGCGCAGCGAGCTTTCAAACAAGCACAGGCTCATGCCCGCACACGAGGCACGAGGGGACGGGAAATAATGGGCGGCGGGCCGCTCTACCCGTTGTCGCGGATGACCGTCGCTCCGCTGCTGCGGGCGATCTGGCGGCCGAATGTCGAGGGTCGGGACAACGTGCCGAGGACCGGTGGCGTGCTCATCGCGAGCAACCATCTGTCGTTCGTCGACAGCGTCGTCATACCGCTGGTCGCACCGCGCAAGGTGGTCTTCCTCGCCAAGGCCGAGTACTTCACCGGCAAGGGTGCCAAGGGCATAGCGTCGCGCACTTGGTTCAACGCCATGGGCATGATCCCGGTCGAGCGGGAGGACTCCCGTGCGGCGGTCAACTCGCTCGATCAGGCGCTGCAGGTGCTGCGCGAGGGGAGGCGTTCGGCATCTACCCCGAGGGCACCCGCTCGCGAGACGGTCGCCTCTACCGTGGCCGCGTCGGCGTCGCGCACCTGGCGATGCAAGCCGGTGTGCCCGTTGTGCCGGTCGGGATCATCGGCACGCCTGAGGTACAGCCGATCGGCACGAACATCCCCCGGCTGGCGAAGGTCACCGTGAAGTTCGGCGAGCCGCTGCACTTCGGTGACAGCTTCAAGACGATGCCGGCCGGTAAGGCACGACGGATCGCGACCGACACGATCATGGAAGCGATCGCTGCGCTGTCCGGCCAGGAGCGCGCCGCGTCATACAACGAACGCCCGCCGGGTTAGCGCGGGCACGACGTTCGACTCTGACGGCTGGATTGACGGCTGACGGTCCAATCGCACCGTCAGCGGTCAATCCAGCCGTCAGGGTTCGGCCGAGACGGCCCGGTCGCCGGTGGGCGAGGCGGGCGCGCGTCGTCATGCCGGGCGATTAGGCTCAACAACTGTGTATGAAGGTGTGGTCCAGGACCTGATCGACGAGCTCGGCAAGCTGCCGGGGGTTGGTCCGAAATCTGCGCAGCGGATCGCCTTCCACCTGCTGCAGGCCGACCCTGCCGACGTCACCCGGCTGACCGAAGTGCTGACGACGGTGCGGGAGAAGGTCCGCTTCTGCGAGCGCTGTTTCAACGTCGCCGAGGACACCCTGTGCCGCATCTGCCAGGACCCGCGCCGAGACGACAAGTTGCTCTGCGTCGTCGAAGAGCCCAAGGACATCGTCGCCGTCGAGCGGACCCGCGAGTTCCGTGGCCGGTATGCCGTGCTCGGTGGTGCGATCAGCCCGATCGACGGCATCGGGCCGGATGACCTGAAGATCACCGAGATGCTGCGTCGCCTCGGCGAGGAGCCGATCGAGGAGATCATCCTGGCGACCAACCCCAACCTGAACGGCGAAGCGACCGCGACCTACCTGTCCCGGCTGCTGCGCACGATGGGATTGCGCGTCACGAGGCTAGCTTCCGGACTGCCGGTCGGGGGAGACTTGGAGTATGCCGACGAGGTGACCCTCGGCCGCGCATTCGAAGGACGGAGAGTTGTCGATGCCTGAGACACCTGACACCGAAGCCCTGCAGGTGGGGACGCTGGCCGCGGAGACTGCCCAGGACGCCCGTGCGTTCTGTGAGTCGGTGCGTCAGCTCGCCGCCGGGTCGGCCCCCGACGCGGCCCTGCCGTTGATGCTGCTGATGCTCTCGCAGTTGCAGGTCGCAGGCGCGCGGTTGGGCGCCATACAAGATGTCGTGCCGGAGGAGCGCTTCGAGGCCGACCCCGGTCCGGAGAGCAGCCTCGACGCGCTGCGGATGGGCCTGGCCAACATGCTCGACGGCATCGACGACTATGCCGACGTCGTCGACCCGCTCACCTCGGTCGAGCCGGCCCGCGGCGCGTTGTCCGACGACCTGGCCGACATCGTGGGAGCGCTCGAGCACGGACTGGTGCACTTCGACCACGCCAGGCTGAGTGAGGCGCTGTGGTGGTGGCAGTTCAGCTACTTGTCGCAGTGGGGCGTGCGGTCGTCGGCTGCGTTGCGGGTGGTTCAGACGATCCTCGCGCACATCCGGCTGGACGCCGACGACGAGGTCGTGGCGGATGCCGAGTTCGAAGCGTTGCACCCCTGATCGAAGTGCTTCGCCTCTGACCGGAGGTCAGACCGACGTCGTCGACCGGGTCTTGGCGTCCCGGCCGTCGCCGGACTTCGCAGCCCGCTCGAGCAATTCGTCCTCGACAAGCTCGTTCTCGTCGCGCGCGGGAGTCCACGGGCTGTGCCCGAAGAGCAGCCAGACCGCCAGCACCGCAACGCCGACGCAGAAGTAGCCGGCGAAGGCGTCGAAGATGAAGTGGTTGGCCGTGGCCATGACGACGAACAGCGTCCAGATCGGGTAGAGGACACCGATCGCGCGCAGCAGAGGATGGCGGGCGACGAAGAAGAGCGTCAGGCCGACCCACAGGGCCCACCCGCAATGCAGGCTTGGCATGGCCGCGAACAGATTGGAGTGACTGGACACCGACCGGCTGCCCCACGAACCGATGGTGTGGAAATAGACGGTGGTATCCACGAATCCGGCACCGTCGAGCAGCCGCGGGGGAGCAGTCGGGAAGAGCCAGAAACCGATCAGTCCGAGAACCGTGGTGAAGGCGAGCACACTGCGAGCCGTTTTGTAGACACGGCGATGCCAGATGAACATCCAGACGAGAACCGCGATCACCGGGAAGGCGAACGCCGCGTAACTGTAGTTGGCCGCCTGTGCGATCCAGTGGTGGTCCATCACGAAACGGTTGAGTGTGAGTTCGACGTCGAACCCGATGTTCTGCTCAAAGTGGAAGAGGTCCCACCCACGGTCGTACGCGGCGTGCTCGCGCAACGGCACCAGATCGCGCAAGTGTTCGTAGACCAGGTCGAGTACGACGATGAGGACGATCTCGAACCACCAGCGCGGTCGCCGGTAGGCGCGCCACCACACGGGAAGCAACGCAGGGCCGGACTCGGCTCGACGTTGCTTGGCGGTGAGGTCGCCGACCCCTCCCGAAAGACTCGACACAACACTAATTCTGTCACTGAACTCTCACAGGCCGAAATCACCCTCCGTTCACGGAGTGTTCGTGATATTTCACGCGCCACGTGTACACGGCGCGGCAGCACGGCGGTGGGACGAGTTCCGACATACGGGCGACCCCGTTACCGCTTCCGGTGCTCGATAGACTCCGGGGGTCACCGCTCGAATATTCGACGACCCGTGAAGGGAAGCTCGACCCGTGCCTCTTGTGGTCCAGAAGTATGGCGGCTCATCGCTCGCCGACGCCGAAAGCATCAAGCGGGTTGCCAGGCGCATCGTGGACACGCGCAAGGCCGGCAACCAGGTTTGCGTCGTTGTGTCCGCGATGGGTGACACGACCGACGAGCTCCTCCAGCTCGCCGATGCGGTCTCGCCCGCTCCCCCGAACGCGAGCTCGACATGCTGCTCACAGCCGGTGAGCGTATGTCGATGGCGCTCGTCTCGATGGCGATCGCCAACCTCGGTGACTCCGCCATGTCGTTCACCGGCTCGCAGGCCGGCGTGATCACCGATGACACGCACGGCAAGGCGCGCATCATCGACGTCACGCCCGGCCGGATCACCGGAGCGCTCGGCGACGGGCACATCGTGATAGTCGCGGGCTTCCAGGGCGTCAGTCAGAACACCAAGGAGATCACCACGCTCGGCCGTGGCGGCTCCGACACGACCGCCGTGGCGCTCGCCGCCGCGCTCGAAGCCGACGTATGTGAGATCTACACCGACGTCGACGGCATCTTCACGGCCGACCCGCGCATCGTGCCGACGGCACGCAAGATCGATCGCATCAGCAATGAAGAAATGCAGGAGATGGCCGCGTCGGGCGCCAAGGTCCTGATGTTGCGTTGTGTCGAATACGCCCGACGGTTCAACTTGCCGATCCACGTGCGCTCCTCGTTCAGCTACCGCGAGGGCACCTGGGTCCGCCCAGCAGAAGGAGAAGAAGACGTGGAAGCCCCGATCATCGCCGGCGTCGCCCACGACCGCAGCGAGGCCAAGATCACGGTCGTCGGCGTCAAGGACACGCCGGGCAGCGCCGCGGCCATCTTCAATCTGATCTCGGCGCAGCAGGTCAACATCGACATGATCGTCCAGAACGTCTCGGCGGTCGCCACCGGCACGACGGACGTGTCCTTCACGCTGCCGATGGCCGACGGCCAGCGCGCGGTGCAGGCGCTGCAGGACGCCAAGGTCGAGCTCGGGTTCGAGTCGCTGCAGTATGACGACCAGATCGGCAAGCTCTCGCTCGTCGGCTCCGGTATGCGCAGCCACCCCGGTGTCTCGGCGACGCTCTTCCAGGCGCTCGCCGACGCCGGCATCAACATCGAGATGATCACGACCTCGGAGATCCGGGTCTCTGTCGTCACCAAGGGTGATCTGCTGGACGACGCGGTCCGCGCCGTGCACACGGCGTTCGGGCTGGATTCCAGTGACGGAGAAGCAGTGGTCTACGGAGGTACCGGACGATGAACGTGTTCGCTGACGAGGGTCTGAAGGTCGGCGTCGTCGGCGCGACCGGTCAGGTCGGTGGCGTCGTGCTGCGGCTGCTCGCCGAGCGCAACTTCCCGATCGCGCAGCTGCGTCTCTTCGCGTCGGCGCGCTCAGCGGGCCGCGAAATCGACTGGCAGGGCCAGCGATTGGTCGTCGAGGATGCTTCGACCGCTGACCCGGCTGGGCTCGACATCGCGATCTTCTCCGCAGGTGGCGAGACTTCGCGTGTGCAGGCTCCGCGATTCGCGGCGGCCGGCGTGACGGTGATCGACAACTCCTCCGCATGGCGCAAGGACCCGGAGGTCCCGCTGGTCGTCTCCGAGGTCAACCCCGAGCGGATCGCGAACCCGCCCAAGGGCATCATCGCCAACCCCAACTGCACCACGATGGCAGCGATGCCGGTGCTGAAGCCGCTCGCGGACGCGGCCGGCCTGCGCCGCCTGATCGTTGCGACCTACCAGGCAGTGTCCGGCTCAGGGCTCGCCGGCGTCGAGGAGCTGGCCGGGCAGATCCGCCAGGGGGTCGAGGGCAACCTCGAGGGGCTCACGCATGACGGCTCGGCCGTCGAGCTCGGCCCGGCGAAGAAGTATGTCGCCCCCATCGCCTACAACGTGCTGCCGATGGCCGGCTCGCTCGTGGGTGACGGCAGCGAGGAAACCGACGAGGAGCAGAAGCTGCGCAACGAGTCGCGCAAGATTCTCGAGCTCCCGGACCTCGCGGTGGCCGGCACCTGCGTGCGTGTGCCGGTCTTCACCGGCCACTCGCTGGCGATCCACGCCGAATTCGACAAGGCGATCACCCCGGACGAAGCACGCGCGATCCTTGCCGAGGCGCCGGGCGTCGTGGTCACCGACGTGCCCACCCCCTTGGAGGCGGCGGGACAGGATCCGTCATACGTCGGGCGGATCCGGCAGGATCAGTCGGTGCCGGACGGCAAGGGGCTGGTGCTCTTCGTTTCGAGCGACAACCTGCGAAAGGGTGCTGCCCTCAACACGATTCAGATCGCTGAGGTAATAGCCGCAGGGCGGTGACAGCAATGCGTGATGACAAGCCCACCTTGGCGGTCGTCGGCGCGACGGGTGTCGTCGGCCGGTCGTTGCTGTCGCTGTTGCCGACCCGCGAAGACATGTGGGGCGAGATCCGACCGCTCGCGTCGGGACGGTCTGTCGGGGAGCGTTTGTCCATCCTCGGCCAGGATGCCGTCGTCCGGGAGCTGAGCGCCACCGCGTTCGACGGCGCCGATGTCGTGGTCATGGCCGTGCCCGCCCAGGTGTCGGCGCAATGGACGCCGATCGCTGTTGGTGCCGGTGCGGTAGTGATCGACAACTCCGGCCACTTCGCCGCGGAGCCGGATGTGCCACTTGTGGTGCCGGAGATCAATCCCGACGCCGCCCGTCAGCCCGCGGCGGGCATCATCGCCAGCCCGAGTGCGGCGACCCTGATGATGGTCGGCGCGCTGCACTCGTTACACAGCTCATGGCAGCTCACCTCCGTCGTCGCGACGACCTTCCAGGCAGTCACCGACGCGGGTGTCGCAGGCGCCCTGCGCTTGTATGACGAAACCATGGAGCTGGCCGGTAACCAGAGCGTCGGGCAGTCGCCGGGGGACGTGCGCCGGATGCTGTCGGACCTGGGAGAGTCACCGTTCCCGGCGCCGGTGGCCTTCAACGTGATTCCGTGGGTCGGCGGCGAGGCGGAGGACGGTGCGACCGACTCCGAGGTGACGGTGCGTGAGGAGTTGCGCACCCTGCTGCGGGTGTCCCATCTGCCGGTGGCCGTGACCTGTGTGCAGGTGCCGGTGGTGCGGACACACTCGGTGTCGATCCACGCGACCTTCGCGACCGACACCGACCGTAACGACGCCGTTCGGGTGCTGACCGAGTCGTCGAACTCCGTTGTGGTGCTTGATGATTCGGCGGCATCGCTCGACGACGCATGGCCGACACCGGTCGACGTCGTCGGTGCCGACCCGATCTTCGCCGGCCGGGTCCGGCGGATCGACGGCTTCCCCAACGCGATCGAGCTGTTCATCTGCGCGGACAACCTGCGCAAGGGATCGGCACTCAACGCGCTGCAGATCGCCGAACTCACGGTTTAGCTTCACCCGACGATGGGCCCTTACACTTTCGCAGTGCATAAGGTCCGGTTATCGTTCACCCCACGAAGTTCTCCCCCGCTCCGTCACCCCACGAAGTTGTCCCCCGCTCCGTCACCCCACGAAGTTCTCCCCCGCTCCGCTCCTCCGATACTTCGTGGGGACCCCGACCCGCTCCTCCGATACTTCGTGGGGACCCCGACACGCTCCTCCGATACTTCGCGGGGACCCCGAAGTATGGCTCGTGTCGCGGTCGTGTTGGCGACGCTCTTCCTGCTCGGCGGGGCGTTCCTCGCCCCTTCCGCGCATGCTGCCCCGGACAACGCACGTCCGCCCGGGCTGCCGTCGACGCTGCGGGTAGGGACCGAGGGCGTCTACCCGCCGTTCAGTTATCACGATTCGTCCGGGAACCTCACCGGGTATGACGTCGACCTGATCACGCAGATCGGCAGACGCCTCGGCGTGAAGATCCAATTCGTCCAGACGCCATGGGATTCGATGTTCTCGGCGCTGGAGGCGAACCGGATCGACCTGGTCGCCAACGAGGTCACCCTCAACCCGGAGCGCAAGGCGAAGTACGACCTGTCCGCGCCATACATCACGACGACCGGGGTGGTCGTGGTGAAGTCGTCCAACAGCTCCATCAAGGTACTGAAGGACCTCAAGGGCAAGAAGGCGGCCGAGAACACCACCAGCAACTGGGCGGCGACGGCGAAGCAGGCCGGGGCTCAGGTCGTGTCGGTGACCGCGATGGACAAGGCCGTTGCGGCCCTGACCGACGGTCGCGTCGACGCCATGGTCAACGATCAGCTCGCGGTGAAGAACTACCTCAACACCACCGGTAACAAGGGCGTGAAGATCGTCGCCACGACCAACGACAAGAGCGAGTCGGTCTTCGCCGCACGCCAGGGCAGTGGTTACATGCCGGCGATCAACAAGGAGATCGCGGCGATGCGCACGGACGGCTCGCTGCAGAAGATCTACGACAAGTATTTCGCAGCGGGCGCGGAGAAGAAGTCGACGACAAGCGACTGGCAGCTGGTGAAGGACAACGCGTGGCCGATGCTGAAGGCGACGATCAAGACAACGATCCCGCTGACCGCGATCAGCTTCGTGCTGGGCCTGATCCTCGCAGTGGGCGTCGCGTTGCTCCGTCGCTCGACGGTGGTGGTGCTGTCCTGGCTGGCTCGCCTCTACATCTCGATCATTCGCGGCACGCCGTTGCTCGTGCAGCTGGTGATCGTCTTCTACGCACTGCCGCAGGCGGGCGTTAAGTTCAGCTCGTTCTGGTCGGCGGTGATCGCGCTGAGCCTCAACGTGGGCGGGTATGGCGCAGAGGTCGTCCGCTCGGCCATCTCGTCGGTGCCCAAGGGGCAGTGGGAGGCTGCCGAAACGATCGGCATGCGGTATCGCACGTCCTTGCGGCGCATCGTCCTGCCGCAAGCCGCACGCATCGCGGTGCCGCCGCTCGGCAACACCCTGGTGTCCCTGGTCAAGGACACCTCGCTCACCTCGATCATCCTGGTGCCCGAGCTCTTCCAGAAGGCTCAGGATGCGGCGGCCCCGACATACAGCTATCTGGCGCTGTACTGCGCGGCGGCCGTCTATTACTGGGTGATCTGCTTCGTCCTGAATGCGGGCCAGGGCCGCCTCGAGAACCAGCTGAACAGGTATGTCGCACTATGAGCAAAACCCCACGAAGTTCTCCCCCGCTTCGCTCCTCCGATACTTCGCGGGGGCCCCGACGCGAACTATTGGTGGAATCTACCTCGCTGGCCAAGAAGTTCGGTGACCACGAGGTGATCAAGGACATCTCGTTCGCCGTCGAGAAGGGCTCGGTGACGGTGGTCATCGGGCCGTCCGGGTCCGGCAAGACGACCTTGCTGCGCGGGCTCAACGCACTGGAGCGTCCGGACAGCGGAGTCGTCCGGATCGGTGACGTGAGCGTCGATTTCGCGACCGTGCACGCATCGAAGCGCGGGCGGCTGAGCGGGTCGGACCGCGAGCTGATCCGTCGCTATCAAGCCCGAAGTGGGATGGTCTTCCAAAGTCACAACCTCTTTCCGCACCGCACCGCGCTGCAGAATGTCACCGAAGGCCCGATCGTCGTCCAGGGGCAGTCGGCGAGCGAGGCTCGTGACAATGCGCGTGACCTGTTGGCAAAGGTCGGGCTGGCCGACCACGTCGACAAATACCCGTCGCAGCTGTCCGGTGGCCAGCAGCAGCGGGTGGGCATCGCGCGGGCCCTCGCGCTCGAGCCGGACCTGCTGCTCTTCGACGAACCCACCTCGGCCCTCGACCCGGAGCTCGTCGGTGGCGTCCTCGACGTCATCCGCGACCTTGCCGCCGAGGGCAGGACAATGGTGCTGGTGACCCACGAGATCCGCTTCGCGCGCGACGTCGCCGATCAGGTGCTCTTCATCGACGGCGGTGTGGTTGTCGAGCGCGGTACGCCGGCCCGGGTCATCGACCAGCCCGAAGTGGAGCGCACTCGCACCTTCCTGCACCGTCTGCTGGAGGTATGACGATCGGTGGCCTAGGAGCGGTGAGGTACGAGCCGCGTCTCGAGGTCCGAGCCACGGTCCCGTGACGTCATTCGGCAGGGTCTGCGGGTCGGTTAGATTGACGGAACCATGACAGATGTTGCCGACTGCCGCGCCGCGTTCGCCGCTGCTGCTGAGGTGTTCTCGGGGCCGCTCTACCGGCACTGGTGCGCGGTCGCCGGCGCCGAAACCGGGCCTGACGATCGGACCTTCACAGCCTTCTCGTCATACGGTCTGGACTTCGCGAACTGGCAGTCAGCGCAGCGGTTGTTGCGCGCGACCAGCGAGGAGCTGCGGTCCCTCGGGCTGGGTCGCCCGCTCGCGGAGTACTTCCCGGTGCTGAACGGCACGCTGCCGCCGGACGGCCGCTCCTATCAGCTCTGGACGGAGCTGCTGCGCGATCGGCGCGGGACCATCGGGCGACGCCTGCAGGAGCGGCCGCTGCCGCTCAATGACCCGCAGGCCGGGGTGCGGATGCTGCGAGTGGTCACCGAACACCTCCAGTCGGTGTATGCCGAGCCGGTGACCATCGACCTCGTCGCGGTCGGCGCGGCGGCCGGTCTGGAACTGGTGGCAGACGCGTTCGAGCCGGATCTGCTTGCGGGACAACACGTTGCGTCGCGACGGGGCTACGACCTGTATCCATTGCATCCGCCCGAGAACGGCACCCTCGACCGGATGCTCTCCCAGCTCGAGCCGGAGCAGGTCGCAGCCCAGTCACGAGTGCGGCGGGCCGCACGATTGGTCGGTGAGCAGGACATCGTCGTGTCGCGCCGCGACGCCTTCGACATCGTGGCGGCTGAAGGCTTCGGATTCGGCCGGCTGCCAGTGGTTTTCGGTTCGTCCTTCCTGTGCATGGTCGACGACCGACGGAAGATGGACGAGCTGATGCGTGCCCGGCACGCGGAGGGTATCTGGGTTTCGGAGGAATCCGTCGGTGTGCTTCGAGCGGTGAGTGACGCAATCGCGCTGCGCGACGCCGAGCCGATGACCCGCGCGATCCGGCTGGCCCATTACCGGGCCGGTGAGTTGCTGGCCGAGGTCGTGCAGTTCTCCTAATGCGGGTCGAGTAGCCGGTGAGGTACGAGCCGGCGTATCGAGACCACGCCTCGCCGAATCGCGCCTGTTCGCGTCGTTTCCTGGCGGCATACAGCTGTAGTTGCCAGAATGGCGGCACTGCGACTGAGTTGGAGGCTGCCCATGGAATTCCCGCTGATCGTCCGTGATTTCCTCGAACGCGCCGAGACGGTCTATGGCGACCGTCTCGCGGTCGTGGACGAGCCCGACCAGCCCGCGTCGCCCTTCGACGGCGGCTCGATCACCTACCGCCGGATGGCGCAGCTGGCGCGAAGTCAGGCGGTCGGGCTCGATGCGATGGGCGTACCCGTCGGGGGCCGGGTTGCCGTGGTCTCCCACAACAGCGCGCGACTGCTGACGTCGTTCTACGGCGTCAGCGGCTACGGACGCATTCTGGTGCCGGTCAATTTCCGTTTGTCGGTGCCCGAGGTGCAGTACATCGTCCAGCACTCCGGTGCCGAGGTGCTGATGGTCGACCCCGAGCTGCAGCAGCTGCTCGATGACGTGGAGTGCGAGCGGAAATTCGTCCTCGGCGAGTCCGACGACGAGGTCTGGGGATCGACCGAGGAGCCCCGGCCGTGGGCGGGCGACGAGCACGCGACCGCAACGATCAACTACACCTCCGGCACCACCGCACGCCCGAAGGGCGTGCAGCTGACCCACCGCAACAACTGGCTCAACGCGACCGTGTTCGGTTGGCAGGCAACGGTTTCCGACGAGGACGTCTACCTGCACACGCTGCCGATGTTTCACGCGAACGGTTGGGGGATGCCCTTCGCGGTCACCGGCATGGGCGGCAAGCACATCGTGTTGCGCAAGGTCGACGGCACCGAGATCCTGCGCCGGGTGGAGAAGCACGGAGTGACGCTGATGTGTGCCGCCCCCGCCGTGGTGGCCGCAGCGCTCGACGCAGCGCAGACGTGGGACGGTGCCATCCCCGGTCGCGACCGCACCCGCATCGTGGTTGCCGGTGCGCCGCCACCGACCCGAACGATCGAGCGGGTCAGAGAGGAACTCGGCTGGGAGTTCATCCAGATCTACGGTCTCACCGAGACGGCGCCGCTACTCACGATGAGCCGGATGCGCTCGGAGTGGGAGGACCTGTCGCCGACCGACCAGGCGCGCAAGCTCGGCCGGGCAGGCTATCCCGCAGTCGGTGTTCGTATGACGGTCGACGAGACCGGGGAGGCGCTCTTCCAGACCAACCACAACCTCGAGGCCTACTGGGAAAATCCGGAGGCGACGTCAGCAGCGTTGGCGGGCAACTGGTTTCACACCGGAGACGGCGGCGTGATCGACGATGGCGCTCTGGTGATCCTGGATCGGAAGAAGGACGTGATCATCTCCGGTGGTGAGAACGTCTCCTCCATCGAGGTCGAAGACGTGCTCATGTCGCACCCCTCAGTGCGGGAAGTGGCGGTGATCGGCATACCCGACGAGAAGTGGGGTGAGCTGGTGACCGCTCTGGTCGTGTCCGACGGTGAGGTGACCGAGGAGGAACTGATCGCGCACGCGAGGGCGTCGCTGGCCGGCTACAAGACGCCGAAGCGCATCGAGTTCCGGGACGAGTTGGCCCGGACCGCGACCGGTAAGCTGCAGAAATTCAAGCTGCGCCAACCGTTCTGGGCCGCCGACGGCAAGCAGGTCAACTAGTGGTCCCTGCCGAGGGACTGGTCGGCATCGGGCGCGCGGTCCAGGGCGCCATCTACGCCGCCGGCGCGTACGGCCACAAGCCGAAGATGCCCGTGGAGCCTGCCGCCCTGTATGACGCAGCCCGCCGCCGGATGAGCCCGCAAGCGTGGTCGTATGTCGCGGGAAGCGCCGGCATGCAGCGCACTGATGCCGCGAATACTGCTGCGTTCGAACGCTTTCCGATAGTTCCACGGATGCTGCGGGACGTGGCGGATCGGTCCCTGGGAGTGACGCTCTTCGGGCACGACCTGCCGGCGCCGGTCCTCTTCGCCCCGATCGGCGTGTTGGAGATGGCGCACAAGGAGGCGGAGCTTGCCGTGGCGCAGGCCGCGCGATCGCTCGGACTGCCAATGGTGCTCTCCACGCAAGGCTCGGTGCCGATGGAGGAGACAGCGTCGGCGTTGGGTGCCAATCCGATGTGGTACCAGCTGTATTGGAGCAACAACGACGATCTCGCAAGGTCTCTGGTCAGTCGGGCCGAGAGGTCCGGCGCGCAGGCGATCGTCGTCACGCTCGACACACATTCGCTGGGCTGGCGAACCAAGGACCTCGACCTGGGCTACTTGCCGTTCGCACGCGGCGAGGGCATCGCGCAGTACCTCACCGACCCGGTCTTCCAGCAGCTGGTCCGCGACCGTGTGGCGGAAAAGCGCAGCGGAGATGCGGGTCGAGATGCCACCCAAGCTGGTCGAGTAGGCCGAGCCCCCAAGGGCGAGGCCGTATCGAGACCAAGCGCCGCAGAACTGCACCAGCGTCCCACGCCGACCGCCATACGCACGCTGATCTCGATCAGTCGCCATTATCCCGGGACCCTGCGCGACAACCTGCGCTCGCCGTTGCCACGTGCCGCCGTCGAGACCTTCCTGGATGTCTTCCCATGCCCAGCACTCACCTGGGGCGACCTGGCAAAACTGCGTGAGTGGACTCAGCTTCCCATTGTCCTCAAGGGAATTCAGTCCGTTGACGATGCGCAGTTGGCGCTCGAGCACGGTGTCGACGGCATCGTCGTCTCCAACCACGGCGGTCGCCAAGTGGATGGGGCGATCGGGTCTCTCGACGCGCTGGCCACGATCACGCCGGTTATGGGCGGGCGGCTCCCGGTTCTCTTCGACAGCGGCATCCGCAGCGGCGCCGACATCTTCAAGGCGCTGGCGCTCGGTGCCTCGGCCGTCCTGGTGGGCCGACCGTGGCTCTACGGACTCGCGCTGGACGGCGCGGCCGGTGCGCAAGCGGTCATGGAGCGGCTGCTCGCCGAACTCGACTTGACCATGGGGCTTTCCGGCGTCGCATCGATCGACCAGATCACCCGTGACTGCCTGGCGCAGTGACACTCAGGCGATGGTGATCTGCGGGCCGTAGAGCTCCATCGCGGCCAATGCCCGTGCGTGGTTCTCCGGTGTCGATCCGGCACACAGGTCTGACGCCACGCGGACGGTCGCACCCGCGTCGGCGGCGGCCAGTGCAGTCGACAGGACGCAACAGTCCGTCGACACCCCAGCGAGGGTCAATCGCGGTGTGGCGCCGACGATTTCGACCAGAGCCGGCCACTTGCCGAAGGTCGGCACTGTGACGACCGGGGCGACGTCAGCCAGAGCCGCGAGCTCCGGCACGATCGCGTAGAGCGGGTCGCCGTCCGGGACCTGCGCGAACGGCCAGGTCTCGTAATACGTCACCCAGGAGCCCTGCGGCGACGGGTCCGCGACGAACCTGGTGAAGACAACCCGGTCGCCATACCGCTCAATGGCCGCTCGGATTCGGGGGACCGTCTGTGCCCACATCGGCGAACCCCATTGCGAAGTCTGCGGATCGGCGAAGATCGCCTGCGCATCGATGACGACGAGCCAGTCGTGGCCAGACGAATCAGCCTGTGCCGACACCGGATCAGACCTTGGCCTGAGCAGGCTCGGCGCTCCGCGTCGGCAGTGACTCCTGACGCGCCACCTTCCCGCGCCTCAACAAGTATGCCGCCACGAACGACAGGATCAGCGCAATGATGACACCGACGTTCGCATAGGCCCAATCACCGCTCCACGAGGCGGTTTTCGCGTCATACGTGCCCATCCCGAGTGGATGCAGCAAGTAGCCCTGCCAGTTGTTCCACGAGGCGTCCTGCGCATAGTTGTTGACCACCAGCCCCCAGCCGATCACCGACGTGACGACCAGAATGCCGATCGAGGTCCAGTCCCAGGCGCCATACCGGCCGGTCGGATCGAAGAGATCGTCGTCGTCATACGACCGCTTGCGCAGCACGATGTCCGCGATCATGATGCCTGCCCACGACGCCAGCGGAACCCCGAGAGTGATGAGGAACGACTGGAACGGGCTGGCAAAGCTCTGGGCGACGAACACGACGTAAATCGTTCCGAGAGTGAGGATTACGCCATCGACCAACGCGGCCGTCGGACGCGGGATCCGCACGCCGAGCGAGAGCAGGGTGAGCCCCGAGGAGTAGATGCCGAGCACTGCGCCACTGACCAGCGACAGGATCGCGGCGACGAGGAACGGCACCAGGAACCAGGTGGGCAGGATCTCGGCGAGCGCACCGATCGGGTTGTCCAGGACACCCGTCGCGACCTGCTTGTCCGATCCGGCGAGCAGCAGGCCGAAGATCACCAGGACGACCGGCGCGATCGCGCCGCCGAAGGTGTTCCAGGCGACGATCTGACCGCCGGAGGCGTCGCGTCGCTGGTAGCGCGACCAATCCGCGGCGATGTTGATCCAGCCCAGACCGAAGCCGGTCATCACCATGACCAGCGCGCCGACCGTCTGTTGCCAGCTCCCGGACGGCATGGCCGTGATCTTCGACCAGTGGATGTGCGACGCGGCGACGACCATGAAGACGATGGTGATGATGCCGGTGATCCAGGTCAGCCAGGACTGCAGCCGCATGATGATGTGATAGCCGGCCACCGAGGCGAGCACGACGAGCGCAGCGACGACGATGCACGCGATGATCTTGGTCGTGGTGCCGCCGCCCCAGCCGAGCTTGTGCATGACGGTCGCGGTGGCCAGCGTCGCGTTGATCGTCAGGAACGTCTCCCAGCCGATCGACGTCAGCCAGCTGATCACGCCCGGGACCTTTTGACCCGTGACCCCGAACGCCGCGCGCGACAGGATCATCGTCGGTGCCGAGCCACGCTTGCCGGCCAGCGCGATGACCCCGCAGAGCGCGAAGCTCAGCACAACGCCGACGGTGACGACCACAACCGACTGCCAGAACGAGATCCCGAAGCCGAGCACGAATGCCGCGTAGGAGATGCCGAAGACGGACACGTTCGCCGCGAACCACGGCCAGAACAGATCGCGAGGCTGCGCGGTCCGCTCGGACTCCTCGATGATCTCGATGCCGGTCGTTTCGACGCCGAGGCGTCGCACTTCCTGCTGCGTTTCGCTCATTTCGAGAGCATGGCAGATTCGCGGGTGCGAGGTACCCGGTTATTTGCGTCGTTCCGCGGCCGGGAGCGGGTATGGCGATCGGGAACACCCGCCGCTGTCGGATTGTTCAAATTTGTATGAAAGCATTCGGTTTCCTCAGCTTCGGTCACTACGGGCGCGTGCAGGGGTCGCAGACGCCGGACGCTGCGAGCGCACTGAAACAGTCGCTGGAGATCGGGGTCGGGGCGGACGAGCTCGGTGTCAACGGCGCCTACTTCCGGGTCCACCACTTCGAGCGACAACTTGCGTCGCCCATCCCGCTGCTGGCTTCGATCACCGCGCGTACCAAGCACATCGAGGTCGGCACCGGCGTTATCGACATGCGTTACGAGAACCCGTTGCAGCTCGCCGAGGAGCTGGGCGCGCTCGATCTGCTGAGTGATCAACGGCTCGCGATCGGCATCTCCCGCGGCTCGCCCGAGACCGCGCTGCGGGGTTACGAGGCGTTCGGATACACCGGCGCGCAGGACCCGAGGGGTGGCGACATCGCCCGGGAGAAGTTCGCGACGTTCCTCGACGCGATCGACGGTGTGGGCATGGTGGATGCCGACCCGCAGCGCGCCATACCCGGCACCCGACTGCGGATCGAGCCGCGCTCCGACGGCCTTCGCGATCGCATCTGGTGGGGCTCCGGATCACGCGAAACCGCTGAGTGGGTAGGCAAACTCGGCCTCAACATGATGTCGTCGACCCTGCTCACCGAGGCGAACGGTGCGTCCTTCGCCGACCTGCAGGCCGAGCAGATCGCGCGCTTCAGGACGGCGTATGTCGCCGCCGGGCACACCGGGCGACCGCGTGTCTCCGTCTCCCGCAGCATCTTCCCGATCGTCGACGAGCGCGACGCGGCATACTTCGGCGGTGCCCGTGACTCCGACCAGGTCGGCATCATCGACGGGTATCGGTCGACGTTCGGCAAGACCTACGCGGACGCGCCCGACAAGCTGATCGAGCAACTGCGCGGCGACGCGGCAGTAATGGACGCCGACACCGTGATGCTGACCATCCCGAACCAGCTCGGCGTCGACTACAACCTGCACGTGCTGCAGGCGTTCGCCGAGCACGTCGCGCCGGCGCTGGGCTGGCGGCCGAACACCGAGGGTCCCGTGGAGGGTGACCAGCCCGGCGCGCTCGATATCGCGATATCGCGCAGCGGTCGGGACTAAGGTTGGCGCGTGGGTCGATTCAGCGCGTTGGAGTGGCCGGTCTTCCGGCAGTTCCGCTCCGGGGACTACCTCGGACGCGGTCCCGCGGTCGAGTCCGCGAAGACGCGCACGACCCAGTCACGTAACGCGACCGCTGATCGGGTCGTCCAGAGCATCTGCCCCTATTGCGCGGTCGGTTGCGGGCAGCGGGTCTACGTCAAGGACGAGAAGGTCGTCCAGATCGAGGGCGACTCGGACTCGCCGGTGTCGCGCGGTCGGTTGTGCCCGAAGGGCGCCGCCAGCGAGCAACTCGTCAACGCGCCGGGCCGGCAGTATGACGTTCTCTATCGAGCGCCGCGTGCCACCGAGTGGCAGAAGCTGGACCGGGACACCGCGATCGACATGATTGCCGAGCGGTTCGTCCGCAGCCGCCGCAACACCTGGCAGGAGCGCGACGACGAAGGTCGGATCCTGCGGCGCACCATGGGTATTGCATCGCTCGGCGGTGCGACGCTGGACAACGAAGAGAACTACCTGATCAAGAAGCTCTTCACGGCGGCAGGTGCCATCCAGATCGAGAACCAAGCCCGTATTTGACACTCCGCCACGGTTCCCAGTCTGGGAGCCTCCTTCGGGCGCGGCGGCGCCACCCAAACGCTCCAAGACATGGCCAACGCCGATTGCATCGTGCTGCAGGGCGGCAACATGGCCGAAGCGCACCCGGTCGGATTCCAGTGGGTTGCCGAGGCAAAAGCCCGTGGTGCCAAGGTGATTCACGTCGACCCGAGGTTCACGCGCACGTCAGCGGTCGCTGACAAGCACATCGCAATCCGGGCCGGCTCCGACGTGGCCCTGCTGGGCGCGCTCATCAACCATGTCCTCACCAACGACCTGTGGTTCAAGGACTACGTCGTCGCCTACACCAACGCCGCGACGCTGGTCGGTGATGACTTCCGCGACACCGAGGACCTCGGTGGGCTCTTCTCCGGATTCGACCCGGAGACAGGCAAATACGACCCGTCTTCGTGGGCCTATGCCCACGCTGATCCGGGCGAGCAACACGGCCATCCGGACTCGGCGCCGGGCGACGCCCTGGGCAGCGGTGGTCCACCGCTGCAGCACTCGGAGGTCGAGCGTGACGAAACGCTGCAGCACCCCCGGTCGGTCTTCCAGATCCTCAAGCGGCACTACTCCCGTTACACGCCGGAGATGGTGCAGGACGTGTGCGGGATCCCCACGGCGGATTTCGACTACCTGGCACGTGCGCTGACCGAGAACTCCGGACGTGATCGCACCTCGTGCTTCGCCTACGCGACCGGCTGGACGCAGCACACACTCGGCGCCCAATTCATCCGGACCGCTGCCGTGCTGCAGCTCTTGCTCGGCAATGTCGGCCGGCCCGGTGGCGGCATCATGGCACTGCGAGGACACGCCAGCATTCAGGGATCCACCGACATACCAACGCTTTTCAACTTGCTGCCGGGCTATCTGCCGATGCCGATGGCCGGCAACCACGACAACCTGCACGACTACCTCGCCTCGATCGGCACCAAGCAGCAGAAGGGCTTCTGGGCCAACTCCGACTCCTATTTCGTCAGTCTGATGAAGGCATACTTCGGGGACGCCGCGACCGCTGAGAACGACTGGTACTTCGACAGATTGCCCCGTATGACGGGCGCCCACGGCACCTACGAGACGGCGATGAACATGCTGGCGGACGAGGTCGAGGGCTACTTCGTGCTCGGCCAGAACCCTGCCGTCGGGTCGGCCAACGGCAAAATGCAGCGCGAGGGCATGCGACACCTCAAGTGGATGGTCGTGCGCGACCTCAGCCTGATCGAGAGCGCGACATGGTGGAAGGACTCACCGGAGGTCGAGTCTGGCCAGGTGCGCACCGAAGACATCGAGACCGAGGTCTTCTTCATGCCGGCGGCGACCCACGTCGAGAAGGCCGGTTCGTTCACCCAGACCCAGCGGATGCTGCAGTGGCGGCACCAGGCGGTGCAGCCGCCGGGTCAGTGCCAGAGCGAGATGGATTTCTTCTTCGAACTCGGCCGTCGTATCCGCGCACTGGTCGCCGCTTCGGGCGACGACCGGGACCGACCGTTGTTGGACCTGACCTGGGACTACCCGGTCGATGACGAAGGCAAACCGGACCCGGAGTCCGTGCTGCGGGAGATCAACGGCTATCGCACCACGGGCACTGGAGAGCGTGAATTGCTCTCCAGTTACACCGAACTCACCGCCGACGGGTCGACGTCGTCCGGTTGCTGGATCTACACCGGAGTGTTCGCGGACAACCAGAACAAGGCAGCCCGCCGCACACCGCACGGCGGGCCCGGCGTGAGTCAGTCGCAATGGGGATGGGCCTGGCCGTCGGACCGCCGGATTCTCTACAACCGGGCCTCCGCGGACCCCGACGGCAAGCCGTGGAGCGACCGCAAGAAATACATCTGGTGGGACGAGAACGACCAGAAGTGGGTCGGCGACGACGTCCCTGACTTCCCGGTCAACCGCGCGCCGCACAGCCGCCCCGATCCTGCTGTCGGTGGGCCGGCCGCCCTGGCCGGCGACGACCCGTTCATCATGCAAGCAGACGGCAAGGGTTGGCTCTTCGCGCCCAAGGGCCTCGTCGACGGCCCCTTGCCGACACACTACGAGGCACAGGAGTCGCCGGTCCGCAACGGTCTCTATCCGCAACAGCAGAGCCCCTCACGGCTGATCTACCCGCGCACCGACAACCTGTCGGCTCCGAGCGCCGGCGACCCAGGGGCAGAGGTCTACCCCTTCGTCTTCACCACCTATCGCCTCACCGAGCACCACACCGCCGGCGGCATGAGCCGGTGGCTGCCCTACCTGTCCGAGCTGCAGCCGGAGATGTTCTGCGAGGTGTCGCCGCAACTGGCTGCGGAGCGTGGGCTGGTCAACGAGGGCTGGGCGACGATCATCTCGCCGCGGGCGGTCATCGAGGCGCGGGTGTTGGTCACCGAGCGGATGAAGCCGCTGACAATCGGCGGTCGGGTCGTGCACCAGGTCGGCCTGCCTTATCACTGGGGAGTGGGCGATCACGCTCTGGTCACAGGTGATTCGGCGAACGACCTGATAGGTGTGACGCTCGATCCCAACGTGCAGATCCAGGAGTCGAAGGTCGGTTCGTGCGAGGTGATCGCCGGTCGGCGACCGCGAGGCCGGGACGCCGACGCGCTGCTTGCGTCATACAACGAACGTGCGGGGGTGACGGTGCAGACTGACAACCAGCGAGTCACCGATGCGCGCGAAGAGGAGGGAGCCGACGATGAGTAGCCAGTCTGTCTCCGGCTACGCCCGAGGCGCGTCCCATCAGTTCTCTGGCCCCACCGACCCGGTCGCCGATGCGCACTGGCCGACCGGTCCGGTGCGCAAGGGGTTCTTCACCGACACCTCGATCTGCATCGGCTGCAAGGCCTGCGAGGTTGCGTGCAAGGAGTGGAACCACAACCCGCGCGACGGTGACCTCGAGCTGACCGGCTGGTCCTACGACAACACGCAGTCGCTCGGCGCGAGCACCTGGCGGCATGTCGCGTTCATCGAGCAGGACCAGGAACGCATCCAGCAGGCACGCGAATCAGGCCGTCAACTGGTCGAACTCGGTATGCCGACCGTGCGCGGCCAAGCTGGTCGAGTGCCGGAGCAACACGCTGGTCGAGTGCCGGAGGAGCGCAGCGGGGAGGTGTATCGAGACCAGAGGCCTCGAGAGACACCGCGCCCCCGGATACACCCGAGTTCCGCTGGCTGATGGCGTCCGACGTGTGCAAGCACTGCACACACGCGGGCTGCCTGGATGTCTGCCCGACCGGAGCGCTCTTCCGCACCGAGTTCGGCTCGGTCGTCGTCCAGGACGACGTCTGCAACGGCTGTGGCACGTGCGTCGCGGGATGCCCCTTCGGCGTCATCGAGCGCCGCAGCGACGGCACGGCGGCGCCCACGACTCGCAGCGGCGAGAAGAAGGGCGAGCAGCCCGACGTGCCCAACAAGGGTGTCGCGCAGAAGTGCACCCTCTGCTACGACCGCCTGGTTGACGGTGAGACCCCGGCCTGTGCCAAGACCTGCCCGACGACCTCGATCAAGTTCGGCGATCATCCGGATCTCGTTGAAACTGCCCGTGATCGGGTCAAGCAGTTGCACGACCAGGGCATGACCGAGGCTCGGCTGTATGGCGCCAACGAGCTGGACGGCGTCGGTGGGACCGGTGCGATGTTCCTGCTGCTGGACGAGCCGGAGACCTATGGGCTGCCTCCGGACCCGCGCGTCCCGACAGCTGACCTGCGGGTGATGTTCAAGCGGGCCGGTATGGCGGGAGCCGGCATGCTCGCCGCTGCGGCGCTCGCGTTCGTCGGAGGCGGCCGGTGACGGTTTCCGACTTCGACCAGTTCCGCCCGCCCGAGCCCGAGCGCAGGGGGCGACGTTTCGGCAAGCTGCGCCGCAAGAAGCGGCCAGGACGCACCGACGGCACGGCCGAGATGCTGATGGTGCCCGAGGTGGAGTTCACCTCCTACTACGGCCGCGCCATCGTCAAGCCGCCGCCGTGGGGTCCGGAGATCGCCGCCTACCTGTTCCTCGGTGGCGTCGCGGGCGGATCCGGCCTGCTGGCCTACGGCGCACAACTCACCGGCCGAGAACTGTTGTGCCGCAACGCCCGTCTGGGTGCAATGGCAGCGGTGGGCATCGGCGGAGCTGCGTTGGTGAAGGACCTCGGCCGGCCGGACCGCTTCTACAACATGCTGCGCACCATCAAGCTGACGTCCCCGATGAGCGTGGGCTCGTGGATCCTTGCGGCATACAGCGGGGGCATGGGGCTGGCAGCGGCGTCCGAGGTCGACCGGCTGACCGGCGGGCGACTCCCGCTGGGCCCATTGCGGCGGGGCTTGACCGTGGTCGAGCCGGTCGCCGGGGCAGCGAGCGCATTGCTCTCACCACCGCTCGCGGCCTACACCGCAGTCCTGCTGTCGGACACGGCGAACCCGACCTGGAACGCCGCCCACCGCGATCTGCCCTTCGTCTTCGTCAGCTCGGCCAGCCTCGCCGCGGGTGGGCTGGCGATGGTCACCACGCCCACCCGGGAAACCGGCCCGGCTCGGGCGCTCGCGGTCATGGGGGTCGCCGGTGACCTGTTCGCAACGCGCTACATGGAGAGCCGGATGGATCCGGTGACGGTCGAGCCGCTGCACCAGGGGCGACCGGGCACGCTGATGCGTTGGAGCGAACGCCTCGCAGTCGCAGGTGGTCTCGGTGCACTGTTGCTCGGGCGCAACCGGGTCGCCGCCGCAGTGTCGGGAGTGGCGCTGCTTGGAGCATCGGCCTGCACGCGGTTCGGCGTACTCGAAGCCGGGATCGCCTCGGCCAAGGACCCGCGCTACACCGTGGTGCCACAACGCAACCGACTCAACAAGCGCCGCGCCGAAGGCATCACCGACGACTCGATCACCACCGCCAACTGAAACGCGTCCCGAAGTGCCGACGGTCGTGATGTCGGGACCGGTCAATCAGCGGACCTCGATGCCGGACCCGGCGACCGTGTGGCCGATGACCGGATAACCGGGGACCTCACCGACAACGAGCAATCCGCCGGAAGTCTGTGCGTCGGCCAGGAACAGCAGGTCGTCCTCGGTGATCGATGAGGAAGCGCGCAGGTGTGGCCGCACCCAGTCCAGGTTGCGACGCGTGCCTCCGGACACGTAACCGCCAGCCAGTGCATCGAGGGCTCCGTCCACAGCCGGAACTGCGGACCGCTCGAGGACAGCACCGATGCCGGACGCGCGGCACAGCTTGTGCAGGTGCCCGAGCAGGCCGAAGCCGGTGACGTCGGTCGCCGCGATGACACCGGCCGCCAACGTGTCACGGGCAGCGACATCGTTGAGCGCGGTCATCGACGCGATGGCTGCCTCGAAGGTTTCGCCGGTCTGCTTGTGCCGGTTGTTCAGCAGCCCGACACCGATCGGTTTGGTCAACGTCAGCGGTATGCTGGCAACCCCAGCGTCGTTGCGCAGCAGGCGATTCGGGTCTGCGATGCCGGTGACCGCCATACCGTATTTCGGCTCCGGGTCGTCGATCGTGTGGCCGCCGATAACCGGGCAACTTGCCTGCTTGCCGACGTCAAGGCCGCCGCGCAACACCTCGGTCATCAACTCCATCGGGAGCACGTCTCGTGGCCATCCGACCAGGTTGATCGCGACGACGGGGCGACCGCCCATCGCGTAGATGTCGGAGAGTGCATTCGCGGCCGCGATGCGCCCGAAGTCGTAGGCGTCGTCCACGACGGGCGTGAAGAAGTCCGCCGTCGACAGCACCGCGAGGTCCTCGCGAACCAGGACCGCGGCCGCGTCGTCCCCGTCATCGACACCCACGAGAACGTCCGGCCCTGCCTGCCCGGCCAGCCCGCGCACCGCGTCTTCCAGCTCTCCGGCCGGAATCTTGCAGGCGCAACCACCTCCGTGGGCATAGCCGGTGAGTCGGACTGTGTCGGTGCCGGTCATGTCTGCGAGCGTATGCCCGCCCGGTAGGTTGGCCCATGGAGGCGTCAGGGTTCCTGGTGGGCCCCCCGGTCTTCAAAACCGGTGAGGCCGAGCATCTCGGTCTGGCGGGTTCGATTCCCGTCCGTCTCCGCCAGCTTGTATGCCGTGACGCCGGAGGTGCCGATGAACTCGCAGGACCCGCGCCGTCGCATCCCGCGCACCGACACCCTCCTCGCGTCGCCGGTGGCGACTGCTGCGGTCGAACGACTTGGCTCGGCGGTGGTCCGTCGACTGGTGACGTCGGCCCAGGACCGAGCACGCCGCGGCGAGATCGAGCCGGACCGGGTGCCCGCGGTGCTCGCCGACTCACTGCAGCAGGTCCGGGCGACGCAGCTGCGGCCGGTGCTCAACGCCACCGGTGTCGTCATACACACCAACCTCGGACGTGCGCCACTGTCACCGGCAGCGATCGACGCGGTCCAGACGGCCGCGGGGTATGTCGACATCGAGCTCGACCTCGCGTCAGGGACCCGGTCCAAGCGGGGGCTTGCGGCCCGTGCTGCGCTCCTCGCCTGCTGCCGATCCGCCGAGGAAGCGTTGGTGGTGAACAACGGGGCGGCTGCCCTCGTGCTGGCGACTACCGCGCTCGCGGCAGGGCGCGAAATCGTCGTCAGCAGAGGCGAACTCATCGAGATCGGTGCCGGCTTTCGACTCCCGGACCTCATCGCATCGACAGGCGCTCGGCTGCACGAGGTCGGCACCACCAACCGAACCCATCTGCAGGACTACGAGGATGCGATCGGCCCGGACAACGGTGTGATCCTCAAGGTGCATCCCAGCAACTTCCGCGTCGACGGCTTCACCTCTGCGGTCTCCGTCGCCCAGTTGAGCGAGCTCGCCGCCCGGCGGGGTGTTCCGCTGGTCGTCGACCTCGGCAGCGGCCTCCTGCGTCCGGACCCGCTCATTCCCGATGAGCCTGATGCGGCCACGACGCTCGGCGCCGGAGCCGACGTCATCACCGCCAGCGGGGACAAACTGCTTGGTGGCCCGCAAGCCGGAATCATCTTGGGCCGCAAGGAAATCGTCGACCGTATGGCGAAACATCCCCTTGCCCGGGCGGTGCGTGCCGACAAGCTCGCCCTCGCAGCCTTGGAGGCGACGCTGACCGGAGCCGACGCTCCGGCGAGCCGGGCGCTGCACGCCGACCCGGACCGTCTCAAGGAACGCGCCGAAAGGTTGGCCGCGGCAGTCGGGGGAGAAGTGGTTGCGCATGACGGTCGCGTAGGTGGCGGCGGCGCGCCCGGTGTGCCACTCCCGGGCTGGGCGGTCTCGTTGCCTGCTGGTGTGGCGTCGGCGCTGCGCACCGGCGACCCAGCCGTGCTGCCACGGGTCCACGGAGGCCATTGCCTGATCGACCTGCGCTGCATCCCGGAGGCCGACGACGCACGGTTGACCGACGCGGTGGGCGCCGCCCTTGGCCGCCCGCAGCCGGCCGAGGAGGTCGTGAGGGACGAGCGACCGTCTTGAGGTCGCCAGTGACATGTATGTCGTAGCCACCGCCGGTCACGTCGACCACGGCAAGAGCACCCTGATCCGGTCGCTGACCGGCATCGAGCCGGACAGGTGGGCGGAGGAGAAGCGTCGCGGGTTGACCATCGACCTCGGATTCGCCTGGACCACAACGCCATCCGGCGCGGATGTCGCGTTCGTCGACGTGCCGGGGCACGAGCGGTTCCTCGGCAACATGCTGGCTGGCCTTGGCCCGGCGCCGGTCGTCTGTTTCGTCGTCGCCGCCGACGAGGGGTGGCGAGCGCAGTCCGCGGAGCACCGCGATGCGATCCGTGCGCTGGGCATCGAGCGCGGCGTCGTGGCGATCACCAGGGCCGATCTCGCGCCGGACCGGGTGGCGGCCGTCGGGGAGCAGACCCGTCACGAACTTGTCGACACCGGGCTGCGCGACGCGCCGATCGTTCCCGTCTCCGCGCGCACCGGGGACGGTGTTGTCGAGCTTGTGACCGCGTTGGACGAGGTTCTCAGCAGCGCGCCGAAACCATTGCTGGACAGTCGAATTCGACTCTGGGTCGATCGCTCCTTCACGATCAAGGGAGCCGGGACTGTGGTGACCGGCACCCTGGCCGCCGGGGCGCTGTCCACCGGTGACCGGCTCAGCCTGCTCGGAGCACACGAGCCGGTCGAGGTCTCCGTGCGCGGGCTGCAGCAACACGGGGGCTCCGTCGACACAGTCACCCCGGTCAGTCGGGTCGCGGTCAACCTGCGCGGCGTACCTGCTGACGCAGTCCACCGCGGCGATGCCCTCGTGACACCGCGGGCGTGGCAGTTGGCACGGTCGGTCGACGTACGCCGGGGGAGCGGACCCGCACTGTCCGACCTGCCCGAGCAGACAACCGTGCACCTCGGGACCCTCGCTGTCCCGGCCCGGTTACGTCCCTTCGGTGAAAATGCCGCACGGGTGACCTTCGAGCAGGCGGTCCCACTGGCGGTTCGCGACCGAATGATCCTGCGGGACAGCGGATCTCGACAACTTGCCGGAGTCCAAGCGATCGATGTCGACCCGCCTGCTCTTGCCCGACGCGGCGCCGGGCGCCGTCGCGGCGAGCAGCTTGCGACGTTGGTCTCGGGCGGCGACGTGCTGGTCGAGGTGACTCGTCGACGTGCGGTGTCACGTGCATATCTGGAGCATCTTGGCGTCGCAGTCCCTGAGACGCCGACCGCGGGCGTCGTGGTGCGGGGCGACTGGTTGATCGACGAAGGAGCGTTTGCCGAGTGGGCGAGCGCCCTGCGTGACACTGTCACCGCTGACAAGTCACGGAATCCGTTGTCAGCAGGTCTTTCTCGTGGTGCGGCGATAGACGCTCTTGAACTTCCGGACCCGGCCCTGCTGGATGTTGTGGCGGCGGCCGCCGGTGTGACGCAGCAGGACGCCGCGTTGACGCACGCGGGAGATGCGGACGATCTCGGCCCGGTCGAGAGTGCTGTCACGACCCTGGAAAATCGCCTGAGGGTGTCGCCCTTCGCCGCTCCGGAGGCTGACGAGCTGGCCGCGCTCGGCCTCGACAACCGTGCGCTGGCGGCGGCTGAGCGCGTCGGGCGGCTGATCCGCCTACGCGACGGCATCGTCCTGCTGCCGACCGCTCCCGCGCTGGCGATGCGCGAATTGTCCCGACTGCCAGAGGTATTCACCACGAGTGACGCGAGGGTTGCGCTGGGCACGACACGTCGTGTCGCCATACCCCTGCTCGAGCACCTGGATGAGCGCGGCTGGACCAGACGCGTCGACGCCGGTCACCGCACGGTGGTGCGGGCCGGCGTCGGCGGTTGAAGTTGTCGACCCTCAGGCCTCGGCGAGGGCGAGATCGTCTTGGGCAGGCACTGTGTCCTTCGGTCCGCGTCGAGTGACGGTCAACGCAATGGCGCCACCCACGAAAGCGGCGACCGCACCGACGAGGAAGCACAGCTTGAACGCGTCCGCCGACGGCAGTGCGGGAGTGCCCGGTTTCAGGATGATCGTCTGACTGGTCAGCAGGCTTGCCATCACTGCACCGGCGACCGTCGTGCCGATCGAGCGCATCACGGTGTTGATGCCGACTCCGGAGCCGGCTTCGGCCGGCGGGACGTTCTCCAGGATGAGGGTCGGCATGGCGGCATACCCGATGCCCACCCCGGCACAACTGACGCAGCTGGCGACGAGCAACTGCCAGGGCGCGTTCATCATGAAGAGCGCCAGCAGGTAGCCGACGCCGATCACGGCAGCACCGATCGCCAGGGTGAGTCGTGCGCCGACCGTCGTCATCAGCCGGCTGGAGACCGGAGCGAGGAACATCATCATCAGTCCGCCGGGAGCCATCCAGAGGCCGGCTTCCAGGATCGACTGGCCCAGGCCGTAGCCGGTCGCCTTCGGCATCTCGAGCAGTTGGGGCACGACGATGGATTGCGCCATCATCCCGAAGCCGATCAGCATGGCCGCGATGTTGGTCAGCAGCACAGGGCGGCGCGCGGTGGTGCGCAGGTCCACGAGCGGGTCCTGCTGACGCAACTCGTAGAGGCCGAAGAGCACGAGCACGACGAGTCCGCCGCCGATGCACAAGAGGGTGTTGGTCGACGCCCAGCCCCAGTCGTTGCCCTTGGAGACGCCGACCAGGGTGGCGACGAGACCGATCGCGAGGGCGACGGCACCGACGACATCGATGGAGGCCGGGTGTCCGTCCGACACGTTCGGGACCAGGACGGCGGTGGCGACGACCATGAGCGCCGCCAGCCCGGCGGAGACCCAGAAGAGCGCGTGCCAGTTGTAGTCCTGCGCGATCCACGCGGCGAGGGGTAGGCCGATCGCGCCGCCGACTCCCATGGTGGCGCTGAGGGTCGCGATCGCGGTCGCCGACATCTGTGGGGGAACGACCTCGCGCACCATGCTGATCGCGACGGGGATGAATCCCATTGCCATTCCTTGCAAGAAGCGTCCGCCGATCATCGGCCACACGGTGGTGGACAACGCGCAGACGATCGAGCCGATCACCAGGATGACCGAGGATCCGACGAGCACCCGCTGCTTGCCGATGATGTCGCCGAGCCGCCCGGCGACCGGCATGGCGACGCCGCCGCCGAGCAGTGTGGCGGTGACGACCCAGGACGTGTCGCTCGCGGATGCGTGCAGCAGCTGAGGGAGTTCAATCTGGATCGGCAGCACCAGCGTCTGCATCAGTGCGGCGCAGAGCGCGCCGAAGCAGAGCACGGCGATGATCAGCTGTGGTTTGACGGCGGTCGGAGCAGGCGGTGCGTCGGATGTCGTTTTCATGATCCCTCTTGTCGGCGTATATATGTATGGTGCATGCATACGAGGAGATCTGTCAAAGTACGGGTATGACGAACGACGTGCCGAGCCAGGACGGCCTACCGGCGGACCTGACCGCTTTTGCGCGCAACGCCGACGTGTTGCCGCAGCGTCGTGCCGCGGCGATCCTCCACGCATTCGATGTCGACCGTCGGGTGGTCGAGGCGGCAACGAGCCTGACAAGCGCCGAATTGCGTTTGCTGTGGCTACTTTCCGACGGGCGCGCGCGCACCCAGCGAGACATCTCGACCGAGCTGAGCCTCGAGCAGTCCACGGTCAACCGGCAGGTCAACGCCGCACTGCGGGCCGGCCACCTCGAGCGGCAGGCCGCGGGCTCGGGCGCCGCGATGCTCGTCGCGACGGCCGGCGGCCGGCAGCGTTACGAGGCCGACGTGGAGGCGTTGATGCAGTTGATGGGCACGGCTCTGGAGGCGCTCGGTGACGGCTCGGAGCAATTCCTGGTGTCGCTGGCGACCTTCGTCGAGGCCTATCGCGACGCGGCCGGCGGGCGCCCGGGTCGCTGAGGCGAGGCCCTGGGCCGGGCCAGGCGATTGGACCCGAATACTTGGACGTCCTACTATTGGGAGCGTATTCCGAGTTTGATGAGTGGAGACCCCATGTCCGAGGCACCCGCACTGCATGTTCCGGTGAACCCGGTGCGCATCGTCACCGCGTCCAGCCTGTTCGACGGGCACGACGCGTCGATCAACATCATGCGGCGCATCATGCAGAGCCAGGGCGCAGAGGTGATCCACCTCGGGCACAACCGCAGCGTCCAGGAAGTCGTCGACGCGGCGATCGAGGAGGACGCTCAGGGGATCGCGGTCAGCTCCTACCAGGGCGGGCACGTCGAGTATTTCGAGTACCTCGTGCAGTTGCTGCGCGACGCCGGGGCCGACCACATCAAGGTCGTCGGCGGCGGCGGTGGCGTCATCGTTCCCGAGGAGATCGACCGGCTGCGCAACTCTGGGGTCACGATCTTCAGCCCGCAGGACGGCCAGCGTCTCGGCCTGGTCGGGATGATCAACCAGGTCATCAAGGACTGCGACTTCAACACCTACGACCTGTCCCGGCCGGATGCGCATGCCGTGATCTCCGGTGACCGTACGGCGGTCGCACGCACGATCACCGGTGCGGAGCAGGGCGCGCTCGATCCGGCCCTGCTGGAGCAACTGCACGCCGCGGCAGCCGACCGCCATACGCCCGTGCTCGGCATCACCGGCACCGGCGGCTCCGGCAAGTCGAGCCTGACCGACGAGCTGGTTCGCCGCTTCCGGATGGACCAGCAGGACAAGTTGCGGGTCGCGTGCGTGGCGATCGATCCGACCCGCCGTCGCGGTGGCGGCGCTCTGCTCGGCGACCGCATCCGGATGAATTCCCTTGACGGAGAACGCACTTACTTCCGGTCGCTCGCGACCCGTGGTGGCCGAGAGTTGCCCGAGGAGCTCACCGAGGTGCTCACGGTGCTGCGTGCGGCGGCATACGACCTGATCATCGTGGAGACGCCCGGCATTGGTCAGGGCGACGCGGCGATCATCGACTTCGCCGACGTCAACCTCTACGTCATGACGCCCGAGTTCGGTGCGCAGAGCCAGCTGGAGAAGATCGACATGCTCGACTTCGCCGACGTCGTCGCGATCAACAAGTTCGAGCGGCGGGGTGCGATGGACGCGCTGCGCGATGTCGGCCGGCAGATGGTCCGCAACCGCGAGGCATTCGGCAAGAAGCCCGAGGACATGCCGGTCTTCGGCACATCGGCCGCGACCTTCAACGACGACGGTGTCACCGCGCTCTACCAGGAGCTGTGCTCGGAGCTCGATGCCAAGGGGCTCGAGCTGCCGCAAGGCGCACTCGAACCGGTCACGGTCCGGCACTCGTCGGTGCTGCGCCAGGTCGTGCCGCCACAGCGGGTGCGCTACCTCGCAGAGATCAGCGAGACGGTGCGCGGCTACCACTCCGACACCCAGCGGTATGTCGATGCGGCTCGTCGCGTGCAACATCTGACGACAGCGCGAGATGCGTTGGCGGACAAGGCTCCTGATGCTTTGAATACCCTGATCGACGAGGCGGGCGAAGCGCTGCCAGGGTCGGTTACCCGGCTGCTGACCGACTGGCCGAAGGTTGTCGAGTCCTACAGCGGTGACGAGCAGGTCGTGACGATCCGCGACAAGGAGATCCACACGGCTCTCGCGCGGGAATCGTTGTCGGGAAACAAGATCCGGCGGGTCGCGTTGCCGCGCTACCAGGACGACGGCGAGTTGTTGTCGTTCCTGCGCCGGGAGAACCTGCCGGGCTACTTCCCTTACACAGCAGGCGTTTTCCCGTTCAAGCGGGACAACGAGGACCCGGCGCGGATGTTCGCCGGCGAGGGTGACCCCTTCCGCACCAACCGCCGCTTCAAGCTGCTGTCCGAGGGGCAGCCGGCGACCCGGCTCTCGACCGCGTTCGACTCAGTCACCCTCTATGGGCGTGACCCCGACCTGCGGCCGGACATTTACGGAAAGGTCGGCACCTCAGGCGTTTCCGTCGCCACGCTGGACGACATGAAGGTGCTGTATGACGGGTTCGAGCTGACCTCGCCGTCGACCAGCGTGTCCATGACGATCAACGGCCCGGCGCCGACGATCCTGGCGTTCTTCCTCAACACGGTCATCGACCAAGAGCTGGCGAAGTTCGCTGACGAGCAGGGCCGGCAGCCGAATGACGAGGAAACGCAACAGGTTCGGCAACGTGCGCTCGCGACGGTCCGCGGCACGGTGCAGGCCGACATCCTCAAGGAGGACCAGGGCCAGAACACCTGCCTGTTCTCCACCGAGTTCTCGCTGCGGATGATGGCCGACATCCAGGAATGGTTCATTCAGAACGCCGTTCGCAACTTCTACTCGGTCTCGATCAGCGGCTACCACATCGCCGAAGCCGGCGCGAACCCCTGAGCCAGCTGGCGTTCACGCTGTCGAATGGCTTCACCTACGTCGAGGCCTACCTGGCGCGCGGGATGGACATCGACGACTTCGCGCCCAACCTGTCGTTCTTCTTCTCCAACGGCATGGACCCGGAGTACTCCGTGATCGGCCGCGTCGCTCGGCGGATCTGGGCGGTCGCGATGCGTGACAAGTATGGCGCCAACCCGCGCAGCCAGAAGTTGAAGTACCACGTGCAGACGTCCGGTCGGTCGCTGCACGCGCAGGAGATGAACTTCAACGACATACGGACCACGCTGCAGGCGCTGATCGCGATCTATGACAACGCGAATTCGTTGCACACCAACGCTTTTGACGAGGCAGTCACGACGCCGTCGGAGGAGTCGGTGCGTCGCGCCCTCGCCATACAGTTGATCATCAACCGGGAGTGGGGCCTGGCGATGAACGAGAACCCACTGCAGGGTTCGTTCATCATCGACGAGCTGACCGACCTGGTCGAGGAAGCTGTGCTGCTGGAGTTCGACCGCATCTCCGAGCGCGGTGGAGTGCTCGGTGCGATGGAGACCGGCTACCAGCGTGGCAAGATCCAGGACGAGTCCATGGTCTACGAGCACCGCAAGCACGACGGATCGCTGCCGATCGTCGGCGTCAACACCTTCCGCAACCCGCATGAAGGCGAGGTGCCGCAGAAGGTCGAGCTGGCCCGCGCGTCGGAGCACGAGAAGGAGTCGCAACTGGCTCGCGTCGAAGCGTTCCAGCAGGAGCACCGCGACGAGGCACAGGAGGCCCTGACCCGGCTGCGCGAGGCAGCGACCAAGGGCGAGAACGTCTTCGCGGTCCTCATGGATGCGGCGCGAGTTTGCTCCCTCGGTCAGGTCACCGAGGCGTTCTTCGAGGTCGGCGGCCAGTACCGCCGCAACGTCTGAGAACCGTCCCCTCTGATCGAGAGGACAGGCAACTACCGAGAGGACACCGGATTCGCGGGTCTTTGCCCGGTTTTTGCCCGGAATCCGGTGTCCTGTCGGTATTCGGGTGTCCTCTCGGTCAGGGGGTCGATACGGCCTCGCCTGGCGGCTCGGCCTACTCGACCCGCTTGAGCGCCTGGGCGAGGTCGGCGCGTAGGTCCTCGACGTCCTCCAGGCCGATCGAGAGCCGTACGACGCCTGCGTCGGGTCGCGCGTCGGCGGGCACCGGCCGGTGGGTGAGCGACGCCGGGTGCGAGATCAGGGAAGTCACGCCGCCGAGCGAGACCGCGTGCTCGAAGAGTCGGACCGAGCTCACGAGGTGCGCGGCGGCGTCATACCCGCCTGCCAAGCGAAGTGCGAACATCGCTCCGGAGCCACGCATTTGGCGACCGACGATCCTGGTCGGGTCGCACTCGCTCAATCCGGGGTAGTACACGTGCTCGATAGCGGGGTGTTCAACAGCCCAGCCGACCAGCTTGTCGGCGGATGCCTGCCCGGCTCGCACCCGCAGCGGGAGGGTCGCCAGCCCCCGGTGCAGCAAGTAGCCGCCCATCGGGTGCAACAGGCTGCCGGTGATCGCGCGGACGCGGCGCAGCGCTTCGGCCCATGGCGTGCTCGTCGCGACGATGCCGGCGATCGCATCGCCATGTCCACCAATGAATTTCGTGGCGCTGTGCAACACCAGGGCGGCGCCGAACTGTGCCGGGTTCTGCAGGATCGGGGTGGCGAACGTGTTGTCCACGACGACGGGCGCGGAGCCGGCCGCCTCGGTGATGGCGGCGATGTCGACGAGTTCCAGGGTCGGGTTGGCCGGCGTCTCCACCACCACCAGGCACGTGTCGGAACGCACCGCGTCCGAGACCTCTGACGGCGCGCAATAGGTCGTCTCGACGTCCAGCAGCGGCGAGCCGAGCAGGTGGTCGGTGCCGCCATACAAGGGACGTACGGCGACGACGTGGCGCCCCTCGTGCTCGCTCTTGGCCGCCAGTATGACGGCGGTCATCGCCGCCATACCGGATGAGAACGCGACGGCCTCGTCGGTGCCCTCGAGCGCCGCCAAGCCTTCTTCGAAGCGCGCCACTGTCGGGTTCCACAGCCGTGCGTAGACACTGCCGCCACCCGGCACGGGGCGTCCGCCGCCGGCCATCGTTTCGTAGGACAGCCCGCTGGCGTCCAGGTCGGGCACCGGGTTCGTGGTGGACAGGTCGATGGACGGGACGTGCACGCCCTGCTCGGCCAGACCCTCCCGACCAGCGTGCGTGGCGATCGAGTCCATCTGCAGCGTGGGTGTCGTCATGCTGCGCACGCTAGAAGAATCCGGTGCAGAATGGATCGTATGGCGAAGAATCCAGCACGTGGACGGGAAATCAAGACAGGATCCACTGATCCGGGTCGAGTGCCGATGTCCGCGCCGAAGAATCCGCCGTCCGTCAGTGGACTTGATGAGGTGGATCTGGCGTTGCTGGCCGAGCTCGCAGCCAACGCGCGGATCACCAACGCGGCCCTCGCGGGGCGCATCGGCATCGCCGAGTCGACATGCGCCAAGCGGATGCAACTTCTGCGCGACCGCGGGATCATCACCGGCTTCTCCACGCAGATGGACCTCGCCGCGCTGGGCTATCCGATCCAGGCAGTCATCGCGGTGCGGCTGGCCACCCACAATCGCGACCACGTGCTGCGCTTCCACGACACGCTCACCGGCATCCCCGGTGTGCTGACGGCCTTCCACGTCGCAGGGGAGAACGACTATCTGTTGCATGTCGCGGTGACGACGCCGCAGGAGCTGCGCGACCTGGTGCTCGACCACATCACGGTGCACGCCGGCGTGCAGCACACCGAGACGCAGCTCGTCTTCGGTGTGCTGCCCGGCGCGGGAATCTTCAGCAAGACCTGAGGCGGTACGCAGCTGCTGAGGATTGGAGCGAACCTTTGCCGAACCCCAGGAAAAGGGTCTAACGTGCTTTACGGAGTCACATCCTCCACATGACGAGATCACGTAGGTGCGATCCCGCCTTGGCGTCAGTCATGAAAGGGATGACAACTATGGATGTCACCATTGCCGCATCTGCTTTTCCTCCGCTCGCGCTCGGGTTCTTCGGGCTGGGCACCGGATACCTGATCTACGGGCCACAAGAGCTCTTCGGCTGGCCGGCCAAGAGCGAAAAGGTCGACATGGGGACCGGTGTTTGGGGCATCTGGCTTCCGGGCTTTTGCCAGTTCGTTGCAGGCACCATCCTTTTCCTGGGCCTCGGCCTGTTCCCCGGCACGTTCGCCGATCACACGGCGAACGGCTTGGGCTCGAGTTCTCCGCTCTACATGGCTGCTTTTGCGTTCTCGGCATACGGCATCCACTGGTTCGGCATCGGCTGGAACAGATACCGCGGCACTGATGCGCGCGCCAATACCGGGATGACGGTCGGCTACACGGTCATATCGGTGATGGGCGTGGTGGTCTTCTTCGACGTGGGTGACTGGCCGGTTGGATTGGTGTTCGTCGGACTGACCGCGATCTACGTGTGCGACTTCTTCGCCTCGGCGCTGACCCCAGGGAAAACGCTGCATACCTGGGGGCTGCGAGGCTTGGGCTGTTTCCACCTGATCACGGGAGTATGGCTGCTCTATTGTGCGTTTGCGGCCGCAGTCAACATGTCCCTCGGATTCAACTGGAAGCTGTGATCGCGCCGCATCCGCTGACCCGACAAATATGAAATAGGTTGAGTAGAAATGGCTGACAAGCCGATTGAGCGCGAGCATCGCGGGCAGGACATCGAGACGAAGCCGCCGAAGAAGTCCTCCGTCGGACTCCCCGGAATCCTTGAGTCCGTCCGGTATGGCGAGACCGAGATGGGGGCGAAACGGAGCCTGCGGACGTTCCTGAAGATGAACCAGGTCGGCGGCTTCGACTGCCCGTCGTGTGCCTGGCCCGATCCAGCCGAGCGCAAGACTGCCGAGTTCTGCGAGAACGGCGCGAAGGCGGTCGCGTGGGAGGCTACCCGCAAACGGGTGACCCCTGAGTTCTTCGCCGAGCACTCGGTGGCCGATCTGCGGGATCGCGACCACCATTGGCTCGAAGCAAACGGTCGGCTGACGACGCCGATGTACCTCGCCGCCGGCGCCACGCACTACGCGCCGATCGCCTGGGAGGATGCGCTCGGGCTCATCGCCGACCGCCTGAAGGCGATGCCCAGCTCGGACCGTGCGGTGTTCTACACCAGCGGGCGGGCAAGCAACGAGGCGGCTTTCGTCTACCAGCTGCTGGCCAGGAGGCTGGGCACCAACAATCTGCCCGACTGCTCGAACATGTGCCACGAGTCCAGCGGTGCCGCACTGTCCGCGACGATCGGCGTCGGCAAGGGCTGCGTCAGCATCGAGGACCTGTCCGACTTCGCGGACCTGATCGTCGTCGCAGGGCAGAACCCCGGCACCTGCCACCCGCGGATGCTGACAACCCTGGAGAAGGCCAAGAAGCGCGGCGCCAAGATCGTCGGCATCAACCCGCTGCCGGAAGCGTTCATGGGCAAATTCCGCAATCCACAGTCGGTCCGCGGTCTGGCCGGCACCGGCACCGACCTGAGCGACATGTACCTGCCAGTCCGCGTCAACGGTGACATGGCACTGTTCGCGGGGTTCAGCAAGGCGCTGACCGAGCGCGAGGACGCTGCTCCCGGAACGGTCTTCGACCACGACTTCATCGACCACTACTGCGACGGTTTCGAGGAGACCGTGGCCGGGTGGCGCGCCCTCGACTGGGAGGACATCACCCGGATGTCCGGCATCAGCCGGGCGGACATCGAGCGGTTCGTGGACCTGGTCGTCGACGCGGGCTCGGTCACCGTGTGCTGGGCGATGGGCCTGACGCAGCACCGCAACTCGGTCGCCACGATCAAGGAGATCGTCAACTTCCTGCTGCTGCGTGGCAACATCGGCAAACCGGGTGCCGGGCCGTCCCCGATCCGCGGTCACTCCAACGTGCAGGGTGACCGCACGATGGGCATCTGGGAGAAGATGCCGGCCTGGTTCCTCGACGCCATACAGGCCGAATTCGGTTTCGACCCGCCGCGCGAGGAGGGGTATGACACGGTGAAGACGATCGAGGCGCTGCGCGACGGCACCGTCGACGTCTTCGTCTCGCTGGGCGGCAACTTCGTCGCGGCGACCTCCGACACGGCAGTCTGTGAGGCGGGTATGGCGAACTGCAAGCTCGTCGTCAACATCGCCACCAAGCTGAACCGGTCCCACCTGTGTGCCGGACCCGACAGCGAGTCGCTGATCCTGCCCTGCCTCGGCCGCACCGAACGCGACGTCCAGGCCGGCGGCGACCAGTTCGTGACCGTTGAGGACTCGATGTCGATGGTGCACGGTTCATGGGGTCGGCTACTACCTAGCTCGCCGCTCTTGCGCAGTGAAGTCGCCATCGTCACCGGCCTGGGCGAGAAACTCTTCGGCGCGCAGGACGGCTCCGTCGACTGGCGTGCGATGCGTGACGACTACGGCGTGATCCGCAAGCACATCGAGCACGTGGTGCCTGGGTTCCACGCCTACAACGAGCGGGCGCACCCCTCGCAGCGGCGCGGCTTCATGCTGCCGCGCGGGCCACACGACTCGCGGACGTTCAATACCGCGACCGGTAAGGCGCGGTTCACCGCAAACACGCTCTCGTGCGCCGAGGTCCCCGAGGGCTACCTGTTGCTGAACACGGTGCGGTCGCAGGGCCAGTTCAACACGACCGTCTACGACTACGACGACCGTTACCGGGGCATCAAGGGCGGGCGTCACGTCGTGATGGTCAACGAGGCCGACCTCGCGGCGAACGGGCTCCGCGACGGCGACATGGTGGACGTGATCAGTAACTCTGCGTCCGGGGAACGGCGGGCCAAGTCCTTCCGTGCCGTCGCATACCCGACTCCGGCGGGGTGCTGTGCTGCGTATTTCCCGGAGGCCAACGTCCTGATCCCGCTGGAGGCCACCGTCGACGTCAGCAACACGCCGATGTCGAAGTCGGTGCCGGTGCGTCTCGAGCGCGTCGGTCAGCCCTGAACCCGGTCAATCGGCGAGGGTCCGGTGTGCCTCGATTATCGACGGGCCGTACCAGGTGATGAGGCGTCCGCTGAGTAAACGGGTCGGAGTGCTGAACGCTTCGGGGCCATCTTCGGCGGTGAACACATACGGTTCGTCGGGCAGGAGTATGACGTCAGCCCCTCGCGCGTCCAGGTCTGCGAGCTCGACCTTCGGGTAGCGCCCGTCGGAGTCGGCATACACATTGTCAAAACCCGTGCGGCGCAACAGGTCTCCGGTGAACGTGCGCGAACCGACCACCATCCACGGGTCTCGCCAGATCGGCACTGCGACGCGCGCCCGCACCGGCGGTAGCTCTCCTGACCAGAGTGATCGAGCCTCCGCCAACCAGGCCGGCCGTTCCCACTGAAGGACCGTGTCGAAGAGTTCGTCATACGCCGCGAAAGCTGCTGGCACCGTTTCGATTTCGCTCACCCAGACGTTCACACCGGAGTCGCGCAGGCGCCGTACGTCCAGCTCGCGGTTCTCCTCCTTGTTGGCAACGACGACGTCGGGTTGCAGAGACCGGATCGTCTCGAGGTTGGGGTTCTTCGTGCCGCGCACCCGCGTCACATCGAGGTCGGCCGGGTGGGTGCACCAGTCCGTCGCGCCGACGAGTGCTTCGGGCCGTGTGGCGGCCAGTGCTTCGGTGATCGACGGCACCAGGGAGACGACGCGTTGTGCGGTCATGGGTCGATCTTTTCATCCGTGGTTTCGATACGCTCCCCCGCTGCGCTCCTCCGCTACTCAACCAGCTGTTTCGATACGCTCCTCAACCAGCTTGTGGCGGTGCCATGATGACGAACATGGACGCGACCACGGCATACCGGGCGGCGCGGGACTTCCTCCTGCAGCACTACGACAACTACGACCAGGCAGTCGAAGGTTTCCACTGGCCCGACCTGGGCGATCGGTTCTGCTGGGCCGTCGACTGGTTCGACGCGGTCTCGGTTGGCAATGACCGCCCGGCGCTGGTGATCGTCGAGCAGGACGGCTCGCGGACCAGTCGCAGCTTCCAGGAGATGTCCCGCCGGTCCGATCAGGTCGCCACCTGGCTGGGTGGTCTCGGCGTCGGCAAGGGCGACGCCGTGATCCTGATGCTCAACAACCAGGTCGAGTTGTGGGAGACGATGCTCGGCGTGATGAAGCTGGGCGCGGTCATCGTGCCCACGACGACCGCCGCCGGCCCGAGTGATCTGATCGATCGTCTCGAGCGCACCTCCGCCAAAGCAGTCGTGTGCAACGCGAGCGACATCGGCAAGTTCGACGAGGTCCCGGGCGACTACCTGCGCCTCAGCGTGGGTGCCGCCGACGGCTGGCAGGACTTCGCGAATGCCTTCGAAACCGAGTGGCGGGCCATCGCGCACCCGGGCACGACGCCGCAGGACCGGCTGTTGCTCTACTTCACCTCGGGCACGACGTCGAAGCCGAAGCTCGTCGAGCACACGCAGGTGTCCTATCCGGTCGGTCACCTGTCCACCATGTACTGGATCGGCCTGCGGCCAGGCGACGTGCACCTCAACGTCTCCTCGCCGGGCTGGGCGAAGCACGCCTGGTCCAACTTCTTCGCGCCGTGGATCGGCGAGGCGACGATCTTCATCTACAACTACTCCCGCTTCGATGCTCCCGCTCTGCTGGAGCAACTGCGCACCGAGGGTGTCACGAGCTTCTGCGCGCCCCCGACTGTATGGCGGATGCTCATCAACGCCGATCTCGGCGTAAAGCCGGACGCCCTCCGTGAGGTGGTCGGTGCCGGAGAACCGTTGAATCCAGAGGTGATTCGGCAGATCGAGAAATCCTGGGGCGTGACCATCCGCGACGGCTATGGGCAGACCGAGACCAGCGTGCAGATCGCCAACACTCCCGGTTCTGCCGTGCAGCCCGGCTCGATGGGGCGTCCGTTGCCGGGTGTGCCGTCGGGTCTCGCGGATCCGGTGACCGGCGAGTTGCTCCCGGCCGACGCAGACGAGGGTGAGATCTGTCTGGACCTGAGTCAGCACCCGGTCGGGCTGATGACCGGCTACCAGGCCGACCCCGAACGCAACGCTGCCGTCATGGCACACGGGGTCTACCACACCGGCGACGTCGCCTCCCGCGACGCGAACGGCTACTACACCTACATCGGGCGCACCGATGACGTGTTCAAGGCGTCCGACTACAAGATCAGCCCGTTCGAGTTGGAATCGGTGCTGATCGAGCATCCGGCGGTCGCCGAGGCCGCAATCGTGCCCGCACCCGACCCGGTGCGGCTGGCCGTGCCGAAGGCCTACATCGCGCTGGCACCCGGTCACGAGCCGACGAAAGAGACCGCGTTCGAGATCCTCAAGTACGCGAGGGAACACCTGGCGCCATACCAGCGGGTGCGGCGGGTCGAGTTCTACGAGCTGCCCAAGACGATCTCCGGCAAGATCCGCCGGGTCGAGCTGCGCGGACGTGAAGAGGAGATCGCCGGCGAGCGCTCCGTGCCTGAATGGCGCGACGACGACTTCCCCGAGCTGAAGGGCTAGTTCCTCAGCGGAGCACGACCGTCCGCTGACCTTGGACGAACACCCTTCCCTCACAGTGCCATCGGACTGCGTTCGAGAGGGCTTTGCACTCGGTGTCCCGTCCGGCGGCCACCAGATCGGCCGGGGTGTAGGAGTGGTCCACCTCCTGCACCTGCTGGGAGATGATTGGTCCCTCGTCGAGATCGCCGGTCACGTAATGCGCAGTGGCACCAACGGTTTTCACGCCGCGTTCATACGCCTGGTGATAGGGCTTGGCACCCTTGAAGCTCGGCAGGAACGAGTGGTGGATGTTGATCGCGCGGCCGCTCAGCTTGCGGGTCAGGTCGTCGGACAGGATCTGCATGTAGCGGGCGAGCACGACCAGATCGACGTCGAGCTCGTCCACCAGTTGCAGCAAGCGCGCCTCGGCCGCCGGCTTGGTCGCGGCCGTCACCGGGACGTGGTGGAACGGCACGTGATGCCATCGCACCAGGTCCTCGTGGTCGGGGTGGTTGGACAGCACCCCGACAATGTCGATCGGCAGGTCGTCGACGTGCGCGCGGAAGAGCAGGTCGTTCAGGCAGTGGGCGGATTTCGACACCATGATCAGCACCCGTTGCTTGTCGGTCGATCGCCGCAGCCGGGCATTCAACTGCCACTGCTCGCGCAAGGGGTCCAGTGAGCGATCCAACGACTCGATCCCAGGATCACCATCCTCGGGCACCACGAAGTCGACCCGGCATACGTAGCGCCCGGCGAGCTGGTCGTCGAACTGCTTGATCTCCCGTATGTCGGCACGGTTGTCGACGAGGAACCCGGTGACCGCGTGCAGCAGTCCGGGCCGCTCCGCGCCGTCCAGCGTCAGCACATACCGGTGTTCACCGTTGTCTCCGCTCATGGCGAATCTCCTTGTCTTTGAGGCATGTTCATCAGAGCAACTCAGCACTCGACCACGTTCACGGCGAGACCGCCGCGGCTGGTCTCCTTGTACTTGCTCTTCATGTCCCGGCCGGTCTCCCGCATCGTGCGTATGGCGGCATCCAACCGCACCCGGTGATCGCCGTCACCCTGCATCGCCAATCGCGCCGCGTTGATCGCCTTCACCGATGCGATCGCGTTGCGCTCGATGCAGGGCACCTGCACCAGGCCGCCGACCGGATCACACGTCAGCCCGAGGTTGTGCTCAATGCCGATCTCCGCAGCGTTCTCGACCTGCACTGGTGCTCCGTCGAGCACCGCGCAGAGCCCTGCCGCTGCCATCGAACAGGCCGAACCCACTTCGCCCTGGCAGCCGACCTCGGCGCCGGAGATCGATGCCCCCTCCTTGAAGAGGATGCCGATCGCACCTGCCGTCAGCAGGAAAGTGACCACCTCCTCGTCCGACGCGCCGTCGACGAAGCGGGTGAAATAGTGCAACACCGCACGCACGATGCCGGCGGCACCATTGGTCGGTGCGGTGACGACCCGACCGCCAGAAGCGTTCTCCTCGTTGACCGCCAGCGCATAGAGATTCACCCACTCCATCGCCCACAGCGGATCGCTCATCGTTCCGGTGCGAGCCCGCTCGGCCGCCTCGTGGGCCCGCAGCTTCCGCCGCAGCTCCGGAGCCCGCCGTCGCACCCGCAACCGCCCGGGCAGAAACTTCTCCTCCCGGGTGCAGCCGTTCTCGACGCACTGCTGCATCACAGCCCAGACCTCCAGCAACTGCGCTCGGGTGGTCGCTTTGGGGCGGAAGGCGGCTTCGTTGGCGAGCATCACCTCGGCGATGGAGCCACCCGTGGCCGAGCACTGGGCGAGTAGTTCCTCCGCGCTGGTGAACGGGTGCGGAACCTCGACGGCATCGGTGCCGAGCCCGCCGTCGTCGTCCTTGTCGACGACGAATCCGCCTCCGACCGAATAGCTTTCGGTCTCGGTGAGTATGGCGCCTGTGTCGTCATACGCGGTGAAACGCATACCGTTGGGGTGCTGGGGGAGGGGCTTGCGGTGGAACTCGACGTCGACAGCGGGGTCGAAGTCGATCGCCCGCACGGCTGCGAGCAGGAGCCGTCGCGTGTCACAGATCTCGTCGAACTGTTCGAACGCCGCGTCGACGTCCACGGTCTTCGGATCGGCTCCGGTCAACCCGAGGACGACGGCACGGTCGGTGCCGTGCCCCACGCCGGTTGCGGCGAGAGACCCGAAGAGCTGCACCGTCACACGCTGCACGCGCTCAAGTGTCGACGCCCGCTGCAGCCCGGTGACGAACCGGGCTGCAGCGCGCATCGGGCCCACGGTGTGCGAGGACGACGGCCCGATCCCGATTGAGAAGAGGTCGAGTACGGAGAGGGCCATCAGGCGAACTCGCGCATACCGTCCAACAGCCACCGAGCGGTGTGCGTCGCGAACGACGCCCTCGGCATGATCCGCCAGGTGTCAGGCTCGACGCGCCAGAGAATGACATTCACCGTGCCCAGCAGCGTGACCAGTGCGGAACCTGCCGGGAACACGTTCGGGTCCAGATCGAGCCGACAGGACTTGTCGAGCACGTCCTGGGCGCGAGTACCGCGCAGTTCGAGCGTGGTCCGATTCGCCGAGAGGTCGACGACCTGGCCCGGCAGGCCACCCAGGGCTGTGCTCAACTCGTCGGTGATTTGTGCCGGGTCCGTGCCACCGTCGGACTCATCAGGGGCGATGAGCAGGAACTCGTCAGGCCCGGACCAGAGGACGTGCCGGTTGCCGGAGAGCTCCGTGACGTCACCGACACCGGCCGGCAGCGCTCCAGTGAGGGTCCACTCGAGGGCAACTGCCGATGGGCTGCCGGGCTCGACACGCAGCCCGATCTGGGCGAGGAACGGGATCTCTCGCAGTGCCACGTCGGTGCTGCCCCCGGACTCCAACTCCTTGGCCAGCCGCTGCAGCGGACTACGGCGGCGCTCCAGCACCACATTGCGCTCAACCATCGCGACGTGCTCCTTCCTTGTCGTAGACAACTGCCTCGGCGATCTGCGCCGGGAAGAACTTTCCCCCGAACGACACCATCACCTCTTCGCCGACCCGCGAGCGACCGTCCCTGACGAGCGCCAGTGCGAACGTCCGGTCCAGCGCCTCGCTGTGATAGCTCGACGTCACATGTCCGATCATCGGAATCGGTTGCGGCGCAATGCCACTCAGCGGCTTGTCCGGCGCGTTCTCCGGCGTGACGACCTGACTGCCCTCCGGCAACCGCAGCTCGCGGTCGACCGGGAAGAGACTGACGAGTTGCTTGCGTCCCTCCTCGACGTGGCCGGCGCGTGCATAGGACCGCATGCCGATGAAGTCCTTCTTCTTCTTGGCGACGACCCAGTCCATCCCGAGGTCCTGCGGCGTGACCGTGCCGTCGGTGTCCTGCCCAACGATCGGAAAGGCCTTCTCGGCACGCAGCACGTGCATCGTCTCGGTGCCATATGGCGTGATGCCGAACTCTGCACCCGCGTCCGTGATGTCGTCCCAGACGGCTTCGCCATACCAACCGCTAACGTTGACCTCGAAGGCCAGTTCACCGGAGAACGTCACCCGGGCGATGCGAGCAGGTATGCCGCTGGCCAGCACGGTGTCGTGGAACGCCATGAACTCGAAGCCTTCCCGTGACACGTCCAGGTCCGGCGCAATCTTGTGTATGACGTCACGCGACCGAGGGCCGGCGACGACCGTCGTGGACCACTGCTCCGTCACCGAAGTGAAGAAGACGTCGAGGTCCGGCCACTCGGTCTGGTGCCACTCCTCCAACCACTCCAGGACCCCGGCCGCGCCGCCGGTCGTGGTGGTCATCAGGTAGCGGTCCTCCGCGAGCCGGAAGGAGACACCGTCGTCGAAGACCATGCCGTCCGGGCGGCACATGACGCCATACCGCTGCTTGCCGATCGGGAGCTTGGCGAAGGCGTTGGTGTAGATGCGGTTGAGGAAGGTCGGCGCGTCCTTACCGCGGATTTCGATCTTGCCCAGCGTCGAGCCGTCCATGTAGGCGACATTCGTTCGTGCTGCACGACATTCGCGACCCACCGCAGCGTCCATGTCCTCACCCACCTGCGGGTAGAACCAGGGGCGCTTCCACTGGCCGACGTCCTCGAACTCGGCACCGCGCTCGACATGTCGCACCTGCGCGGGAGTCACTCGCGCCGGATCGTAGAGCTGCCCGCGGGCACGACCAGCCAGCGCCGCGAAGGCGACTGGCATGAAGGGCGCACGGAAGGTGGTGGTCCCGATGGTGCCGGGCGACGGCTTCGGGGTGAGCGCGTCGCTCGGCCCGGCGTCGTCGCCCTGGCCGGGCTGGCCGACCGGCACGGACGCCATGTCGTGTTCGCCGAGCAGCTGGCTCAGCAGGCCGATCGTCAGCACTCCGCCGATCTTGCCCTGGTCGAGACCGGTGCTGATCGAGGTGTAGCGCTTCACGTGCTCCACCGAGTGCATGCCAGCGTGCACCGCGCGGACGACACCGGCCGCCGTCTCGTCACGTTGCAGGTCCACGAAATGAGTGTCGAAATTGCCTGCAGGAGAAGGGATTACCCATAGTGCATCCGTGACGCCCGAGCGGCTTCGACGCTCGTCTATGGTAGTCGGATCGGGTTGTCCCGCACCGGCGGCAACGCCCTCGGCGATCGCGCCTGCGGTCCAGTAGGTGCCGGTCACCGCACCGGCAAGTGCCTGGTCACGCACCGGACTGGACGGTACGAAGCCGAGCAAACCATCGTCCCAGTGCAGCGCACCCTGGCGTTGCGAGTGCAGGTTGACGTTTGCCGACCAGCCGCCGGAGACCGCGAGCAGATCGCACGGAAGCTGTTGTGTCTGCTGAGCATCGGCACCTGCGGGAGCGATGCGTACTCCGACGAGTTCGTCGGATCCGACGGCCTCGACGACCACGTGCCCGTGACGGACATCGACCGACGTCGGGTCCTCGACGCCCGCCGTCGGCCGGCTGTCGACCAGAGTCACCTTGGCGCCGGCCGACGCGAGGTCGGCCGCGACGGAGTATGCCGAGTCGTTGGTCGTGAGCACGACGATCTGCTCGCCGACCAAAACGCCATACCGGCCGAGGTAGTTCTGAACGGCCGATGCCAGCATTACGCCGGGCAGGTCGTTGTTCGCAAATACCAGGGTTCGCTCGAACGCACCTGTCGCCAGCACGACCCGTCCGGCATTGATGTGCCAGACGCGCTGGCGGGAGACGCCATCCTTTTGCGGCGCGTCGACCCGCTTTTCGAGCGCGATCAGGTAGTTGCTGTCGTAACTGCCGAAGACACTGGTGCGCAACAGGATCCGGCAGTTGGTAGCGGCATCGAGCTGCTCCCGCACGTCCTGGATCCACGCGCCCGCAGGGACGCCCTCGACGATTTCGTTCGGCCGGCCGAGCAGGCTGCCGCCGAGCGCGAAGTCCTGCTCGAAGAGCATTACTCGTAGACCGGTGGCAGCGGCCGCGCGGGCCGCGGCCAGGCCGGCCGGGCCGGCGCCGATGACGGCGACGTCGGTGTGCACGTGCATGTGGTCGTACTCGGCGGGGTCGACCGACTGGTCGAGGGTGCCGATTCCGTCCTCCCAGGTCAGCTGCAGCCCTTCGACCAACTCGGTGATGGTCGCCGGCTGCATCGACTCGCCATACTCACCGTTGACCCGCACGAATGCGTTCGGCTCCTCGGCACCGCTGCTCATCACGCCGCGCGGCCGTCCGCGATAGATCGAATTCCCCACGCGGACAACTCCGTTGGCCAGCGCAGCCGAAGCGACGGTGTCGCCGGACAGGCCGTCGTACGACCGGCCGTCGAGGGTGAAGGTGCGCGACTGTGCGCGGTCGACGACGCCGCCGGACCGGAGACGACGTGCGCTCATGACTGCGCTCCTTGCGTGCTGTTCGCGTCGACCGGTGCCGCGCCGACGTAGGTGGAGGTGATGTCGTAGGTGCGGGTGTCACGGACCGCGTTGAACCATTTGCGGCAGCCTGCGCTGTGCACCCAGCGCTCGCGGAACGCGCCCTTCGGGTTGTCCCGGTAGAAGAGGTACTGCGCCCACTCCTCATCACTGACGGCCTGCGGGTCCTCCGGGTAGGGGATATGGGCCTGGCCGCCGTAGGTGAACTCGCCCTCCGGGCGCACGCCGCAATGGGGGCAGTTGATCATCAACATGTCGGGATCTCCTTCAGTCTGGGGGCGCTCAGTGAGCGACGGCTGCGGCGCCGTGCTCGTCGATGAGCTCTCCGGTGACGAAGCGCTCGAGGGAGTAGGGACGGTTGAGCTCGTGCGGCTCGTCGTTGGCGATGGTGTGTGCGAAGGCGAAACCGGCACCCGGCACGGCCTTGAATCCGCCTGTGCCCCAACCGCAGTCGACATACATGCCGTCGACGGGGGTGAGTCCCATGATGGGAGACGCGTCCAGCGTGACGTCGACGATGCCGCCCCAGGTCCGCAGCAGGTGTGCGCGGGAGAACGCGGGGAAGAGCTCGACCGCGGCTGACATCTGGTGCTCGATGATGTTGAACGAGCCGCGTTGTCCATAACCGTTGTAGGAGTCGACGCCGGCGCCCATGACCAGTTCACCCTTGTGGGCCTGCGAGACATAGACGTGCACGTGGTTCGACATCACCACCGTCGGATGGATCATCTCGTGCAGTTCGGAGACCAGCGCCTGCAAGGGATGCGACTGGATCGGCACCCGGAAGCCGGCCATTTCGGTGAGCGTGGACGTGTGCCCGGCGGCGGCCAGCGCCACCCGACCGGCCTTGATGTTGCCCCGGGTCGTCCGGACGCCGACGACCTTGTCGCCGTCCATGTCGAAGCCCGTGACCTCGCAGTTCTGGATCAGGTCGACACCCAGTTCGCTCGCGCGTCGTGCGTAGCCCCAGGCGACCCAGTCATGCTTGGCGATGCCGGCGCGCGGTTGGTAGGTCGCGCCCATCACCGGATAACGAATGTCCTGGCTGATGTTGATGATCGGGCAGATCTCCTTGACCTGCTCGGGCGTGATGTATTCAGCGTCCACACCGTTGAGCCGGTTGGCTTCCACCCGGCGCACCGAGTCACGCTCGTCCTGCAACGTGTGCGCGAGGTTCAGCACGCCACGCTGCGAGAAGAAGATGTCGTAACCGAGCTCGTCCTCCAGTCCTTCCCAGAGCTTCAACGACTTCTCGTAGATCGCCGCGGACTCGTCCCACAGGTAGTTGCTGCGGATGATCGTGGTGTTGCGGGCCATGTTGCCTCCGGCCAGCCAGCCGCGTTCGAGGACTGCGACTTTGGTGATGCCGTGGACTTTGGCGAGGTAGTAGGCGGTCGCCAGTCCGTGGCCGCCGCCGCCGACGATCACGACGTCGTAGGAGTCTCGCGGGTCCGGGTTGCGCCACAGGAACGACGGGTGCGGTGGCAGAGCTCGCTGCTCTGATGGGGTCATCATCACGCCTCCTGGGCCGCGAGGCCGGAATAGAGCGGGAAGCGCGCGGTCAGGTCGGCGACCCTGGAGCGCAGCTCGTCGGCGACGGCGTTGACGTCGTCGGTGGTGAGAGTGGCCGCGATGATGTCGGCAACCTCGGTGAATTCCGCATCGCCGAAGCCACGGGTGGCAAGGGCCGGAGTGCCGATCCGCAGGCCGGAAGTGACCATCGGTGGACGTGGGTCATTGGGAATCGCGTTGCGGTTCACCGTGATTCCGATGCTGTGCAGGCGGTCCTCGGCCTGCTTGCCGTCGAGTTCGGCGTCGCGAAGATCGACCAGGACCAGGTGCACGTCGGTCCCGCCGGACAGCACGCGGATGCCGTGCTGTGCTGCGTCATCCTGCAGCAGCCGCTCCGCGAGCAGGCGCGCGCCGGACAGCGTGCGGCGCTGGCGGTCCACGAAGTCGTCGGACGCGGCGAACCGGAAAGCGACCGCTTTCGCGGCGATGACATGCTCCAGCGGCCCGCCCTGCATCCCGGGGAAGACCGCCGAGTTGATCTTCTTGGCGATCGCGGCGTCATTCGTGAGGATGATGCCGCCGCGTGGGCCGCCGAGCGTCTTGTGCGTCGTGCTCGTCGTGACGTCCGCGAACGGCACGGGGTTCGGGTGCAGGCCGGCGGCCACCAGCCCGGCGAAGTGCGCCATGTCGACCATCAGCAGCGCGCCGACCTCGTCGGCGATGGCGCGGAACGCCGGGAAATCGAGCGTGCGCGGGTATGCCGACCAGCCGGCCACGATCAGCTTCGGCCGGTGCTCACGGGCGAGCCGGGCGACCTCGTCCATGTCGATTCGTCCGTCGTCGCCGACGTGATAGGCCGCGACGTCGAACATCTTGCCGCTGTAGTTGATCCGCATCCCGTGCGTCAGGTGACCGCCGTGCGCGAGGTCCAACCCGAGGATCGTGTCGCCCGGCTGGAGCAGCGCGAAGTAGACCGCTGTGTTGGCCTGGGCGCCGGAGTGTGGCTGCACGTTGGCGTATGCCGCGCCGAAGAGGCTCTTCACCCGCTCGATCGCGAGAGTCTCGATCACGTCGACGTGCTCGCACCCGCCGTAATAGCGTCGACCGGGGTAGCCCTCGGCATACTTGTTGGTGAGCACGCTGCCCTGCGCCTGCAACGCCGCAACCGGCGCGAAGTTCTCTGACGCGATCATCTCCAGGGTGTCCTGCTGACGGCGTAGTTCAAGCGCGACGACGGCGGCAACCTCCGGATCTGCTTCTGCCAGAGGGGAATTGAATTCTCCCCGCGTCATACCGGCTGCTGGTGCGTCGGTCAGGGTGGGGCTTGCTGAGGTCACGGCGATTCCTTCCGCACGTTGAAGTCGACAACTGATATATCAGTTGTCGGGTAAGCTAAGCCCCAGATCGCCCGCTGTCAATACTCAATGCGGACATGGCCGAGGTGCTTCGCAGTCGCTTCGCGCCTGAGCAGCACCTCGGCCATGTCCGCCCGGCTCCATATTTGATCCACTGCATTGGAAGTGCTGCCATGATTCGATCCGTGCCCAACCAATCGCGGACCAACGGATCGTTGACCGAGGCTGCCTACGAAACGCTCAAGGAGCGCCTCGTGCTGCTGGACATCGAACCGGGCGAGCCGCTGAGCGAGCAGGCGCTTGCCGCCGAGCTGGCGGTCGGTCGCACGCCGCTGCGGGAAGCCCTGAAGCGCCTGGAGTCCGACCATCTGGTCATCACCTATCCGCGCCGCGGCACCTTCGCGAGCCCCGTGGACATCACGGCGCTGTCGGAAATCTCCGAGATTCGGCGGGTCCTCGAGCCACTTGCTGCCGGGCTCGGTGCCGTGCGCGCCGACGCTGATGATCGCCGCAGTCTGGAGAAGTTGCGGGACGGACTCGCCGCGCTGCCTGCCGACACCTCTGCGCGCGATCACATGGAGTGGGACCTACAGGTGCACCGCGCCATCTATCGGGCGACGCACAACGACCACCTTGAGACGGCGCTGGTGCGCTACGGCAACCTCGCGACCCGGATCTGGTCGGTGGCGGCGCCACGCCTGCCTGATGTGGGATCGCACATCGTGGAGCACATCGAGCTGCTCGAGGCCGTGCGCGCCGGCGGTAGTGGGCATGCGGAGCAGCTGATGCTCAAGCACATGCAGGCCTTCGAGGTCCGGATCCGCACGGTCCTCTAGTCACCCACGAAGGTTCTCCCTCACTGCGCTGCTCCGAATGCTTCGCGGGACCCCGACTGCCCCATCCGAATATTTCGCGAGGCCCTCCTCGTTCTTCGGGGAATTCGCGAGGCCACGCTTCGATTCTGCGACCAGTCTGCGAACTACTGGCCGGTAGGGCTTGACGGTGTTCTGGATCACATCTACGTTCAGTGCAACCAAGTTGCGTTGAACGCAACAAGAAGTTCTCGAGGAAGACGCGTCGGCCGGTGTATGCCACCGAGCGCACCTGAACTCGTTCGCGCGGCATGAGGCCGATGTTGGCAGCTCGGATTGCCAAACGGCCTCGGCGGCCACACGGGCCATGTGGTCCGGGATCCCGGAATCCCCTTCCCCCAGAAAGAAACCGGAATGCAAATCACTGACGCATCACCCGACGAGGCGCAAACAGCCGACGTCGAGGACGTGCTACAACCGATCCCCGAGTCGAAGCGGACCACCAAGGTCTCCGGCCAGTTCTGGATCTGGCTCGGCGCCAACGTCGCCCCGATCAACTGGATCCTCGGCGCACTGGGCGTCCAGCTCGGCCTCAGCTTCAGCGACACGATGATCGTGCTGGTCGTCGGCAACCTGATCGGCATGTTCGGCTTCGGCTTCTTCGTGCTGCTCGGCCAACGCTCCGGCGCCACCGGAATGCTGCTCTCCCGCGGCGCCTTCGGGCGCAAGGGTGCGTATCTGCCGGCCGCCGTACAGGCGATCGTCGCCATCGGCTGGGCCGCGGTGAACACCTGGATCATCCTCGATCTGGTGATGAGTCTCTTCGGCCTGCTCGGCTGGGTCGACCCCAACGCGCACAACTACGGTGCGCGCATCGCCGTGGCCGCGCTCATCATGATCATCCAGGTCATCATCTGCTTCCTGGGTTACCGCGCCATCGCGGCCTTCGAGCGCTGGTCGATGCCGCCCACCATGGTCGTGCTGACCATCATGACGATCCTGGCGTGGACCAAGGTCAACGTGAACTGGGGCTTCCAGGGCGCCGGCCTGCACGGCACCGAGCGCTTCGCCACGATGACCGGGATCATGACCGCGATCGGGATCGGCTGGGGCATCGGCTGGTTCACCTACGCCCCCGACTACTCACGCTTCGTCAGCCGCAGCGTTCCACGCCGCAAGCTCTACTTGACCAGTGTCTCCGGCATGATCATCCCGGTCATCTGGCTGGGCGCCCTGGGCGCTTCGCTGGCCACGACCAACCCGAAGGCCGACCCGGGCCAGCTGATCGCGGGCAACTTCGGCACGATGGCGATCCCGATCATCCTGCTGGTGATTCACGGGCCGATCGCGACAAACATCATCAACATGTACACCTTCAGCGTCGCCAGTCAGGCGCTGGACATCAAGATCTCGCGGCGCAAGCTGTCGCTGCTGGTGGGCGTCCTGTCGATGTGCGCGGTGATCGGCTTCATGTTCGCGGGCAACTTCGCCACGGTCGTCGACACCTGGTTGGTCGCGATCGCCGGTTGGGTCGCCACCTGGGCCGGCATCATGGCGGTGCATTACTTCATCTTCGAGCGCAAGCACCGCAACTTCGACTACCTCTTCCGTGACCCGAAGGACACCCACCTCAAGGCGGTTAACAAGTACGCGATCATCGCGTTCCTGTGCGGCCTGGTGATGACCTGGATGTTCATGTATGGCGGCATCCCGGCTCTGCAGGGACCGGCGGCGCGTGCTCTCGGCGGTGCGGACTTCTCCTGGCTGGCCGGCGCGCTCACCTCCGGCACGATTTACTTCCTGTCCGGCTACCGGCGCTTCAAGCGCCGGATCCACGACGGCATCCCGCTGGGTCTGCGTGAAGGTGTCGCAGACGACCAGGCAGTCGCGGAGCTGGAGACCTGTGAACAGGACGCGGCCGTCCGTGACCAGGTCGAAGAGGTTCATGCATGAAAGCCCCCTTCCACCCGCCGTCGGGCTTCAGCTGGCCCGCAGGGAAGAAGTTCGCAGCGTCGCTCACCTTCGACGTGGACGCGGAGGCCGGCGCACTCGCCTTCGACTCCACCTTCCACCGTCGTATGTCGCTGATGACCCACCAGAACTACGGACCATCCGTGGCGGTGCCGAAGCTGCTCGCGATGCTCGACCACCACGGCATACAGGCGACGTTCTTCGTGCCCGGCTACACGGCTGACCTCTACCCCAACATGGTCCGGGCCATCGCGGATGGTGGCCACGAGGTCGCACACCACGGCTGGATGCATGAGAAGACAACGTCGCTCACCGACGCGCAAGAGGCCGAGATGCTCGATCGCGGGCTGGAGAGCCTCGACCGCGTTGGCGTGCGGCCGGTCGGCTACCGAGCGCCGTGGTGGGAGTACAACTACCGAACGACCGACATGCTGCTCGAGCGCGGATTCGCCTACGACTCAAGCCTGTTGGACGGTGACGTGCCCTACCGCTTCACCTCGGCTGAGGGCGCCGAACGCGACCTCGTCGAGATCCCGGTGGACTGGGCGCTGGACGACTGGGAGCAATTCGCGTTCTACCCGGAGTGGACCGGCAGCGGCCTTATCGAGTCGCCCCGCAAGGCGCTGCAGATGTGGTCCGACGAGGCCACCGTGGCAGCAACGGCAGGTAACTGCTTCGTCCTCACCAACCACCCGTTCATCTCCGGGCGCCCGACCCGGCTCAGTGCATTGTCCGAGCTCGTCGACCACATCAAGTCCCTGGACGGCGTGTGGTTCGCCACGCTCCAGCAGATCGCGGAGCACACCGCAAACACGTTGCCCGACATCACGATCCACCGGCGGATCCCCGACCCGGGACCACAGCCCGGCCAGAACGGCGAAGGACACCCGCTCGGCCACCTGAATGACAACCTCTAGAAACAAGGAGACCTCCTGATGACCACCACGACCTCACCCGTGACCAACGTCGCCGACCTCGAGCGGCTCAAGGTGCTGCACAACGGCTCGAAGGTGCCGCTCACCTTCAGCGATGCCGAGCTCGAGCGGCGCATCGACGGACTGCGATCGATCATGGCCGACCTCAAGCTCGACGCCGTCGTGCTGACGTCATACCACTCGATCAAGTACTACAGCGACTTCCTCTTCACCTACTTTGGCCGCTCCTACGCGATGGTCGTCACCGCCGACGACACGGTGACGATCACGGCCAACATCGACGCCGGCATGCCGTGGCGCCGGTCGTATGGCGAGAACATCGTCTACACGGACTGGAACCGCGACAACTACTACTTCGCGATTCAGCAGGCCCTCAAGCAACGGGGTGTCACGGCCAAGCGCGTCGGCGTCGAGGACGACCAGCTGCCGCTGATGCTGCGCCAGCGCCTGGCTGCCGCGCTCGACGGCGCGGAGCTGGTCGATGTCTCGCAGGCCGCGATGCGCCAGCGGATGATCAAGTCGCCGGAGGAGATCGAGGTCATCAAGCACGGCGCCCGCATCGGCGATCTCGGCGGTGAGGCGATCCGCAATGCGATCAAGGTCGGCGTCACCGAGTACGAGGTGGCGCTCGCAGGCACCGACGCCATGGTCCACGAGATCGCAAAGACGTTCCCCAACAGCGAGATTCGCGACACCTGGGTTTGGTTCCAGTCGGGCATCAACACCGACGGTGCTCACAACTGGCCGACGACCCGGCAGTTGCAGGACGGCGACATCCTGTCGCTCAACTGCTTCCCGATGTCCTCCGGCTACTACACGGCGCTCGAGCGCACCCTCTTCCTCGGTGAGCCGGACGCCCGCTCGCTGGAGTTGTGGAACGTCAACGTTGAGGTGCACCGGGCAGGCCTGGAGCTGATCAAACCCGGCGCGGTCTGCAAGGACATCGCCGCCGAGCTCAACAAGATCTATGTCAGCCACGGGCTGCTGGCCAACCGGACCTTCGGTTATGGCCACTCGTTCGGCGTCCTGTCGCACTACTACGGGCGCGAGGCCGGCCTCGAGTTGCGCGAGGACATCGACACCGTGCTCGAGCCGGGCATGGTCGTGTCGATGGAGCCTATGATTACCGTCCCGGATGGCGAGCCCGGTGCCGGCGGCTACCGTGAGCACGACATCCTGGTCGTCGGCGACGACGGTGCGGAGAACATCACCAAGTTCCCGTTCGGACCGGAGAAGAACATCATCGGCGCCTGACGACCTCACGGGCACCGGGGAGGTTCGGCCGGCGCAGCCGCCCGCTTCCCCCGGTCTCGTGTTCGCGCCCTTATGCAGCATCGATGCGCCACAATCACAGGGACCGGCGACGGAACGGAGGACCTGCGATGAACGATGACGAGCTACGTGCGCGCTTCTCGCGCCCGGCATTCGAGGCTGCGGTCGATGCGGCGTCGGCATCACTCGCCGACGGTGGCGTGCCCATCGGGTCCGCGCTCGAGCGTGGCGGTCGACTGCTCGCGACCGGGCACAACCAGCGGGTGCAACAGGGTGACCCGACGGCGCACGGCGAGATCGACTGTCTTCGGCAGGCGGGCCGCATCGGTTCGTATGCCGGGACGATCCTGCACACGACGCTCGCGCCCTGTGCGATGTGCGCCGGAGCGATCGTGCAGTTCGGCATCACCGACGTCGTCGTGGGCGAGAGCCGCACGTTCCCAGGCGAACTCAACTGGCTGCGCGGTCGCGGGGTGACGGTGCTGGTGCTCGATGACGACCGGTGCGCGCAGCTGATGACGCAGTTCCAAGAACGCTTTCCGCACGTGTGGGCCGAGGACATCGGCACACTCCCCGACGAGTCATGAGCACCCCACGATGAGCGACCCGGGCCTGAGGAATGAGTCGATGCCGAAGTCCCCGCGTGGCACGTCACCCGTCGCGACCGCAATGGCCGTCCTGCGCTGCTTCAGCCCGGAGCGTCCGGTGCTCGGCGTCGTCGAGATCGCCGAGGAGATCGGGCTGCACAAGTCGTCCGTGTCGCGGATGATGTCGACCCTCGAAGCCGAGGACCTGGTCGAGCAGGACCCGCTGTCGAAGAAGTTCCGACTCGGGCTCGGCCTGCTCAGTGTGGCCGGATCGCTGCTGGCGAATCTGGACGTCCGACGTGCCGCGTTGCCGGTGTTGACGTCGCTCACCGGGTCGACAGGGGAGACGAGTTCACTGGTGATCTGGGACGACTTCGCCGCCGTCATCGTCGAGCAGGTCCCGTCTGCAAACCCGATCAAGCACGCCACCGAACTCGGTACGCGGTACAGCCGCGTCGAGGACGCGTCGGTCCGGGTGCGGTTGGCGGGTTTGTCCGAGAGCGATCGCGAGGAGTTCTTCGCCCGGACGCCGCGAAGCAAGGCGGCATACCGTCGGCTGACGGCGAATGACGGGCAGGGCATCGCAGTCAATGACGGAGACACGACCCCGGACGAGGTTGGCGTCGCAGCGGCAGTGCACGACCACCGCGGCCGACTGATCGCGGCGATCCTGCTCGCCGTACCGCGCTATCGCGTTGACACAGAACGTCTTTCGCGGTTGGTCGACGACTGTCGTGCCGCCGCTGACGATCTCACCCGCGCGTTGGGCGGCACACCACAGCGGCGCAGCGCCTAAGCGGAACGTTCTGGTGAGGTCAGCTCATCGCCCACCTGCAGCAGCACGCACATGTCCGAAATCGGCTACCGCGACACCGCGGCTGAAGGCCTCGTTCAGCGACTGAGATCGGTCAACTGTCGGACATCTTCCGTGCACCTTCTGCGTGCTACCGTCGGTCCTCGATTGCAGTTGCAGTTCCTCGTTGGTGCGGCGCCTGACTCCGGTTGGGCGCTGAGTTTGTGAGCGGACGGTTCACCCATTGGGGGATGCCTCGGCGGTCCAGTGGCCACGTAAAGTGCGCGGTCACACGCAACGAGAACAATAGATTGAGAGTTACCCCCAATGGCACAGGGAACCGTCAAGTGGTTCAACGCTGAAAAGGGCTTTGGCTTCATCGCCCAGGATGGCGGCGGCCCGGACGTCTTCGTCCACTTCACCGCGATCCAGTCTCAGGGTTACCGCAGCCTCGAAGAGGCACAGCGCGTCGAGTTCGAGATCACCCAGGGTGACAAGGGCCCGCAGGCGGCCAACGTCAACCCGGTCTGATCGACTCCTCGAAGTAGCACCCCAGATTTAGCACGATCCATGGCCGGGCTTTGAGCCCGACCAGCACTTCGCCCCGGCAGCGCACCAGCGCTCGCCGGGGCCTTGTGTGTCTGCCGACCATGCGTGTCGAGTGCCGGGGCAGCGCAGCGGCGGAGGTGTATCGAGACCTCGCGACGGCTCAGCTGTTCGCAAGGGTGGTCAGGAACTTCGCGGCCACGGGTGCAGCGGTGTCGCCGCCGCTCTTGCCCTTCGGGACATCCTCGACCAGCACGCAGAACGCGGTGTCGCCCTGCCACCCGGTCAACCAGCCATTGACTCCGGTCTTGCCGCCCTCGGCCCACTCCGAAGTGCCGGTCTTGGCGTAGACCGGGCCGCCCGGCACCTTCTTGACAGCGGTGGCCGTGCCATTGGTGACGGTGTTGCGCATCAGCTTCCGCAGCTCCTGAACAGCGTTCTGGTCCAACGGTTTTGCGGTCCGCGAGCCGCCCGGAGCGGGCGACGTCACGAGTGCCGGCGGGATCATCGAGCCGCGGGCGACCGACCCGGACATCACTGCAATGGCGAGCGGCGAACCTTGCACGCGGCCCTGGCCGAAGACCGAAACCGCTTTATCGGTAGGGCCATTGGCCGTCGGCACGTTGCCGGCGAAGACTCCGTTGACGCCGACCTGCTTGCTCCAGTCGACCCCGAAGCCGAGCGCATTCGCAGCCTGCTGCAACTCGGTGTCGCTGAAGCCCGAGCTCGCCTTCACGAACGCTGTGTTGCACGACTTGGCGAAGTCCTCGGTGAATTTCGGATGCCCGGCCGTCTCGCCCTCGAAGTTGCCGATGCGATAGCCGTCGACGAAAACGGACGTCGGACACGGCACGACGGTGTTGGGGTCGAAGCCGTGCGTCAGCAGCGCGTAGGTCGTCGCGATCTTCATCTGCGAACCTGGCGCGTAACGCCCGGTCAGCGCGCGGTTGATGCCGTATGACGGGGAGTTGGCGACGGCACTCACGTTTCCCGTCTTGACGTCGATCGCCACGATTGCGGCTGGCTTGCCCTTCTGCGACTCCAGCGCCGTCTCCGCGGCGTTCTGAACCCGCGGGTCGAGCGTGACCGAGACGTTCTTGCCGTTCTTGGCTTTGCTGCCGAAAAGCACTGCGGCAGAGTTGGATCGGGGCGTGATGGTAAACCCGGGGGTGGAGCGGAGCGTCGCGTCATACTGCGCCTGCAGTCCGGACAGGCCGGCGATCTGACCCTCGCGGTAGGTGTTCGGGTGCTTCTTGATCATCTCGGCGGTGACCGGTCCGACCCCGCCGAGCAGTGGCTGCGCGAAGGTGCGGGTGGCCGCCAGCGGTTGCTGGCGACTCGTGACCACGACGCCGGACAGCCCCTGGATGCCGTTCTGATAGATGATGTAGTCGTCCTGGCGATAGGTGATCACCGGGATCAGTGCTTGCGAGTGTGCCTTCTTGGCCGTGTGCAGTTTGTCGACCAGGCCGGTGATGTTCAGGACGTTCTGCAGCTGACCGATCGACGCGTCGGTGCCCTTCGTGGGATCGATCGAGATGTCGTAGACCTTCTGGTTGATCATGATGCCGCTGCCGCCCGCACCCCTGATCTCACCGCGCAGGCCGTTGTCCTGACGCACGACGAAGGCGTCGGACGCCTGCAGCTTCGGATGCCACAGCGATGTCGAGGAATCGACCTTGACGCCCCAGGCCTGGCCCTGTTTCGCGAGGTTGATCGGGTCGTCCCAGCTGAAGGTGCGCTTGTCGGCCAGGGACCACGCCACGTGCAGGGTCGCCGTCGCGGTGTCGCCATCGCGGTTGAACTTCGTGACGTCGACCTTGATCGGGCCCTTGCCCAGCGCGGCGGTGGCCGTGGCGAAGTTGTCGGCGGCGGCGGAACCGCTGGTGCCGATGTAGGTCGCCGCGCCAAGCGTGCGGGCCGACCAGTCGTGGGCGAAGTCGGTCGCCGCCGCCTTGGCCGCGGAGTCCTGCTTGTTCACGCTGTCGGCCTGCTGCCAGTACATGTAGCCGCCGGCACCGCCCGCGATGAGGAGGGCTCCCGCGGTGACTCCCAACACAGTGCGTGAACTCATGGCAACATCCAACCCCATTGCAGAGACACGGCAATGGGGTGGGAGTTGCTCACGGAGTCAGCCGGCCGATCAGCAGGAGTCGGCCGTGCTGCTGTACGCGGCCTGGGTGGAGCTGCTGCTGGAGCTGCCGCTCGAGGGCGTCGAGGACGACGAGCTCGGCGTCGCGCTGCTCTTCTTCGGGGTCGGGGCCTTCTTGTTGTGTCCGGCCGCTAGAGCCTTCTGCACCCGAGCGTGGATCTTGGCGTAGTCCGGGTCCCAGTTGCTTTTCGGATCGGAGATGTCGACCGTGCGCATATTGCCGTTCTTCATCGTGTTGGCAAGCGTGGCCCAGGCGGGCAGGTCGTCCTGTTTGATGTCGATCCGGATGTTCTTGGCCGCGACCTGCATGATGGACGGGAACTTCTGAACCATCTGGAACGGGTTGACCTGCGATATGAGGTCGTTGAGCATGCAGCGTTGGCGGCGCATCCGGTTGTCGTCACCGGTCACCGACCCGACGCGGCTGCGTGAGTACCACAGCGCGTCATGCCCGTTCAGCTTCTGGTAGCCCGGCTTGATCCATCCCGTGATGGAGCCCGGGTTGATCTGGTTGGTGACTGTGTTGATGCTCCCGCCGATCGGGATGCCCTTCTTGGGATCGAAGGTGGATCCCGGGTCGGCCTTGACGTTGACGTAGACGCCGCCCATGGCGTTGACCAACTGCTCGAAACCGGCCATGTCGATTGTGGCGGTGTAGTCGATCTTCAGGCCGGTGATGCCGGAGACGGCGTCCTTGGTGGCGGTGAGGCCAGGATTGGGGTCGTCCTTGGGGAAGAGGTCCTTGTGCTCGTTGCCGAGCAGCCAGACGCCCTCCATCAGCCCTGCGGCGTTGTCGGTATCCCCAGGTAGTTTCGTGTATCCGCCCGGGTAGAGCTTGTGTAGTGGGTCGCTGGCAGGGAAGGGGGCGTGACCCATGTTGCGCGGCACGCTGACCAGCACGGTGTCGCCGGTCTTGGTGTCAACGCTGGCGACGATCAACGAGTCAGGGCGTTGGTTGATGCGGTCGGCACCGGCGTCGGAACCGAAGAGCAGGATGTTGACCCGCGGCGTGTCCTTCCACGGATTGCTTCCGCTGCCGGGCGTCGCGGCGTCGGCGTTGGTGGTGTAGCGGTTGTGGAAGATGTTGTTGAACGCGTTGCGGGTGATCCACACGTCGTGCGCGGCATACGCAGCAGGGGCAGCGACGACCAGGCACATCACCGCGGCGAAGATGCCGTGCAGCCAACGGGTCTGATCGGGCCACCGCCGACCGGTCGTCGTCATCGCCGTGAGCACGATGCCGGCGACCCAGAGCAGGCCGCCACCGATCGTGCAGACGAGCAGCAGCACCAGGCCCTTCCTGGTGAGCAATTGCGCTGTGCCGTGGATGAGGCCGCCGCTGGTGACGATGATGCCTAGACAGATCGCGCCGATCAGGGCAACGCCAACCATGACGAACCCGATCATCTTGCGCTTGGTCCACAGCAGACCGAGACCGGGCAACAGCAGCGACAGGGCGGTCAGGCCAAGGGCACGGCGCACGTCGCGGGCCCGTGCAGTGCGCAGGTCGGCCCGGGAGCCGACGGACGGGCGTGCCGCAGCCTGACGCCGGACGAGTTCCTGCCGGGTGGCAATGATGGTCTCGTCCGGATCGTGCTCCGGTACATGGCGTCGTCTACCGACGCCCCCGACGTTTCCCGTCATTCGCCTACCTTCACCTGGAGTCCGTTACCGTTCTGTGATCATTGTGGATGAACGAGTCTGACTCACGGATCGTGCCGATCACAAATCAGCCCCGTCACAGTAGACGTCGAACCTTGGCGTCTGGTTGTCGGCCGGAGGCACCCGTTTTGAACTCGGACCCGCCTCTTGGGTAGCCTTGCCACGCTTCACCACGAGTGAGGCACTGGAGGCGTCGCCTAGTCTGGTCTATGGCGCCCGCCTGCTAAGCGGGTTTGGGGATAAAACCCCATCGAGGGTTCAAATCCCTCCGCCTCCGCACATTGGAACCCCCGGGAGCTTGCGACCGGGGTTTCCTATGTGCAGAGGCGGAGAGATGCCGGGAGGCGCGGCTCGGGTGCGAGGTACGAGCGCCCGACCGAGCCGGCTCCCTCCGTCGACAATGCCTCGCGAAACACTCGAGCGCGACGGCTCCCTCCGCCGACAATGCCTCGCGAAACACTCGAGCGCGAGGCCACCTCGGGACCTCGAGACGCCTCCCCCGCTGCGCTCATTTCGAGACGCTCGCTCGTCCCTCGCGAGCTCCTCAATGCACCGCCTCCGGCTCCTCGGCCACGTCAGGGGGCGACGCTACTCCGACGCGGCGACAACCGGTTTCGGCGCGAACCAGCGGCGCAGCATCACGAAGCGGATGAGCGTCGCCACGACGTTCCCGGCGAGTTGCACCGCCGACTGGGCGGTGTGGGATGCGTCGGGGTTCGCGTGCAGCAACAGGAACAACGCGAGCGCGGTCGCGGCCCACATGATCAGCCAGAGCACCAACCCCTGCAGTTGCGCACGGCCGGCGCCCTCGCGGGAGCGCACGCCGAAGGTGAAGTGCCGGTTGGCGGCGGTGTTGAAGATCGTTGTGATGATCAGCGCGAGCGCGTTGGCCACCTGTGCGTTCATCGTCAGGTTGAGCAGGTAGAAGAGCGCGACGTTGGCGACCGTGCTGGCGACGCCGATCACCGCGAAGCTGCTCAGCTGGTGCTTCAGGTGCGTATGGCGGGTCGCGCCCGTCATACCGGCACTCGCGGGTCGTATGGCGCTGCCGGCGCCGACGGACCCGGCGCGGATTGCCTGCGAGGCAACCAGATGGAGAAGACTGTCTCACCCGGACGCGAGGTGACGTCGACCTTCCCGTGGTGGGCGGCGACGACGGCCGACACGATCGACAGGCCGAGCCCGGTCGATCCTTCCGTGCGGGTGCGGGCTGCATCACCGCGGATGAAGCGCTCGAAGATGCGCGGCACGAGTTCAGGGGTGATGCCGGGCCCGTTGTCGCGAACTTGGAGCAGCACGCCGTCGCCCTGCGCACCCACCGACAGGACGACCCGCGTGCCGGGGGCGTGTGCTTGCGGGCATTGCCGAGCAGGTTGATGACGATCTGCCGGATCCGTGCTTCGTCCCCTTCGATCTCGATGCCTTCTTCCGGCAGATCAAGGCCCCACACGTGGTCCGGACCTGCGGCGCGGGCGTCGCTGACAGTCTCGATCGCGATGAGCGGCAACTCGACCGACTCGAAGTTCAGCGGCCGACCGGAATCGAGCCGGGCCAGCAGCAGCAGGTCCTCGACCAGCGCAGTCATCCGGCCGGCCTCGGACTCGATGCGGCCGAGCGCGTGGGTGACGCCCTTCGGCACCGGTTCCGTCTCGCGGCGAGACAGCTCGGCATACCCGCGGATCGACGCCAACGGCGTGCGCAATTCGTGGGAGGCATCGGCGACGAATTGGCGTACCTGCATCTCACTGGCTTGCCTGGCAGTGAGTGCGTTGTCGATGTGGTCGAGCATGCCGTTGAGAGATGCGCCGACCTGCCCGACCTCGGTGCGCTCGTCGGTGTCCCGTGGTTCCACGCGCTCGGACATCACGACCTCGCCGGAGGAGAGCGGAAGCTTGGAGACGCGAGTGGCCGTCGCAGCGACTCGGCGCAATGGCTCGAGATTGCGCTGGATGACCCACGTCGCTGCCATCGCGACAAGGATGACGCCGGCTCCGCTGAAGAGTGCGATCGATAGGGCCGTCTTCTGAATGGTGTTGTTGTTGGCGTCGATCGGCAGGCCGATGATCGTCGTGACCTGCGCATCGTATTGGCGGTTGCTGTCCAGCGTTCGCAAAGTTTGGGGGTGGTTGACCGAGATCAGTTGATAGGTGCCGAGCTTGCCGAGATCAACGGGCTGCGGTGTGCGGCCGAGCCCGGCGGCCTGCAGCTTCCTCTGCTGGGCGGAGGTCAGCTGGGTGCTGCCACCGAGGCGGTTGACCGTGGCGCTTTGGATGCTCTGCTGGCTCTGGGCATTCCACTGGTAGACGGGGTCACCGTTTGTCTGGACGTCGTAGCGGAGTGAGTTTCCGCCGGCGAGGCCAACCGCTCCGGCATCCGGCCCGCCGCCGCCTCCTGGATTCTCAAGCGCCAGCTCGGCAGTACGGAGTTGTTCGTTCACGCTGCTCTCGAGCGTCTGGTTGAGGCGCCATACGGCGAGCGTTCCGGCCGCTGCGGTGACAACCATGAAGAGCAGCAGCATCCAGGCAACGAGCTTGGTACGCAGGGTCCAACGGCTGGGTCGCCAGGATGCGGTGGTGGTCATTGCTGAGCCGTTCAGGAGTCCAGCCCGGGTCAACTGGCGGGTTTCAGGACGTAGCCGGCGCCGCGCATGGTGTGGATCATCGGGTTGCGGCCGGCGTCGATCTTCTTGCGCAGGTACGAGATGTAGAGCTCCACGACGTTGGCCTGGCCACCGAAGTCGTAGTGCCACACGCGGTCCAGGATCTGCGCCTTGGACAGCACCCGCTTCGGGTTGCGCATGAGGTAGCGCAGCAGCTCGAATTCGGTTGCGGTCAGGGTGATTTCGGTGTCCCCGCGGAAGACTTCGTGGCTGTCCTCGTCGAGTCGTAGGTCTCCGACGACCAGCGTCGAGGAGGAGTCTTCGGTCATCGCGACCGACCGCCGCAACAAGGCTCGCACTCGAGCCACGACCTCCTCCAGAGAGAACGGCTTGGTGACGTAGTCGTCGCCGCCGGCAGTCAGCCCGGCGATGCGGTCCTCGACGGCATCGCGTGCGGTCAGAAAGAGCACGGGCAGCGTCGGGTCCTCGTCGCGTAGCCGGCGCAACACCTCCATACCGTCGAAGTCCGGCAGCATCATGTCGAGCACGACCGCGTCGGGCCGGAACTCCTTCGCGGTGCGGACGGCGCTCGTGCCGGTGCCGGCGCTCTTGATCTCCCAGCCCTCGTATCGCAGTGCCATGGAGAGGAGTTCGGTCAGGTTGCTCTCGTCGTCGACGACGAGAACTCGCACGGGGGACCCGTCGGGTCGTTTGAGGCCGGATGTGTTGCTCATGGTGGTTCACCCTCTCCCCGCTCACTGTGTGCGGCCATGGGCAAGTCTATGTCCACCCTGTGTGAATCCTGTATGGCGCGACGACGATCTACCGAGGCTGGGACGGGGCCTGGCAGGTGGAGGTGATGGTCGCTGCGCGGCGACCGGCGACGACCGGATCCTGCGAGTAGATCCAGACAAGCTGGTCGAGTAGCGCACGGAGGAGCGCAGCGGGGGAGTGCGCGTATCGAGACCACGTGAGCAGACGATTGGTCTCGATACGGGCTCGTTCCTCGCCCTACTCGACCAGCTTGGGTGAGGCTGGTTCCTCGCCCTACTCGACCAGCTTGGGTGAGGCTGGTTTCTCGCCCTACCCTTCGATACGCTCGCTCGTTCCTCACGAGCTACTCAGGGCGGCGCTCGACCAGCTTGGGGGTGCTATTTGGTGGCGGTGACCCGGCGCAGGCCTTGGCGCATCTCCGGCGCGCGCAGGCGGGCCGCATCGCTCTCGGAGTCGGTGTCGAGCTCCTGCGAGGCACGTTCAGCGGCAACGCGCTCGCGGTAGGTCTCGACCTCCTGCCGCTTCTGCTCCTCGGTCCAGCCCAGCAACGGCGCCATGATGTCGGCCGTCTCCTCGGCTGCATCGACGCCACGATGCTTGGTCTCGATCGACATACGGGTACGTCGGGCGAGCACGTCGGCGAGGTGCAGTGCGCCCTCGTGAGTGACCGCGTATTTGAGTTCCACCCGCAGGTAGGTCTCGGCGGACGTGACCGGCTCCAGCAGCGTCTCGTCCTCGGCCGTCAGCGCGAGGAGCTCGTCCAGCTTTGACCCGTAGCGGTTGAGTAGGTGCTCGATCCGCCACGAAGGCAGACCGGTCTGCGCAGACAACTCGTGAGTGAGGTTGACCATTGCGGCATACCCGTCGGCGCCGAGGAGCGGGACGCGGTCGGTGACCGATTCCTTGATCTCGCCGAGGTCCCTGCCGGCGATGTCGATCGCGTCCTTGGCCATCACCCGGTAGGTGGTGTATTTCCCGCCGGCGATCGACACCAGACCGGGCTGCGGACGCGCGACGGCGTGCTCGCGGGACAGCTGGCTGGTGTCCTCGCTCTCCCCGGCGAGCAGGGGACGGAGCCCGGCATAGACGCCGAGGATGTCGTCCTTGGTGATCGGTGTCGCCAACACCGAATTCGCATGCTCCAGAAGGTATTCGATGTCCGAGGCAGTCGCCGCGGGGTGTGCCAGATCGAGCGTCCAGTCCGTGTCGGTCGTGCCGATCAGCCACTGCTGCCCCCACGGTATGACGAACAGCACCGACTTCTCGGTGCGCAGAATCAGCCCGACCTCTGCGGCGATCCGATCGCGGGGGACCAGGATGTGCACGCCCTTGGAGGCCCGCACCCGGAACCGGCCGCGGCCGCCGCTCATCCGTTGCACGTCGTCGGTCCAGACACCGGTGGCGTTGACCACGACCTTCGCACGGACGGTGATCCGCTCGTCGGTCTCGACGTCACGGACCACGGCACCGACCACCCGGTCGGCCTCGCGCACGATCTCCACGACCTCGGTCGAGCTGCGGACCACGGCGCCGTAGTGCGCAGCGGTGCGCGCGACCGTCATGGTGTGCCGCGCGTCGTCGGCCTGCGCGTCGTAGTAGCGGACCGCGCCGACGAGCGAGTCTGACTTGAGGCTCGGGAAGAGCTTCAGCGCTCCGCCGCGGGTGAGGTGCTTCTGACGCGGCACTGACCGGGCGCCGCCCATCTGGTCGTACATCGCCAAACCCGTTGCGACATAAGGGCGTTCCCAGCCGCGGTGCGACAGCGGGTAGAGGAACGAGACCGGGTGCACCAGGTGCGGCGCGATGGTGGTCAGCATGAGTTCGCGCTCGCGCAGCGCTTCGGCGACGAGGCCGAAATTCATCTGCTCGAGGTAGCGCAGCCCGCCGTGGAAGAGCTTGCTGCTGCGTGACGAGGTGCCACTGGCGAAGTCACGGGACTCGACCAATGCGGTGCGTAGTCCGCGAGTTGCGGCGTCGAGTGCGGCACCGGAGCCGGTCACCCCTCCGCCGATGACGAGGACGTCGAATTCGCGCTCCTGCAGGTCTTTCCACGCCTGCACGCGCTCTTCGGGCCCGAGTCGGGCGCTGTTGGGCTGCATCACCATGAAAATTCCTCCTGGCCGCCGACCGTATGACGACGATCGGTGTCTTCCAGCTTAGGTATGTGCTTGGTCGAGGCAGCGCGCGGATGGCCCGTGGCGAGGCACGAGCCATCCGCGCGGTCTGTGCTGGCGGTGCTCGTCACTCGACGTCGACCCAGTCCAGCGTGCGCTTGACGGCCTTCTGCCAGCCGGCATACCCGGTGGAGCGCTGCTCGTCGTTCCACTCCGGCTCCCAGCGCTGGTCCTCGTTCCAGTTGGCACGCAGCTCATCGGTGTTGTTCCAGAAGCCGGTCGCCAGGCCCGCGGCGTATGCCGCACCCAGCGCGGTCGTCTCCGCGACCACCGGGCGGGAGACGGACACACCGAGGATGTCGGCCTGCAGTTGCATGCACAGGCTGTTGGCGGTGACACCGCCGTCGACCTTGAGCACGTCGAGCTTCACGCCGGAGTCCTTCTCCATCGCGTCGGCGACGTCTTTGCTCTGGTAGCAAATGGATTCCAGCGTTGCCCGGGCGAGGTGCGCGTTGGTGTTGAAGCGCGACATACCGACTATCGCGCCGCGCGCGTCCGAGCGCCAATAGGGGGCGAAGAGTCCGGAGAACGCCGGCACGAAGTACATGCCGCCGGTGTCCTTCACCTGCCGGGCCAGCTGCTCGGTCTCGGCCGCACCGGAGATGATGCCGAGCTGGTCGCGCAACCACTGGACGGCGCTGCCGGTCACCGCGATCGAACCTTCGAGTGCGTAGACAGCGGGGCTGTCCCCGAACTTGTATGCCGGTGTGGTCAGCAGACCGCTCTTGCTGCGGACGATCTCCTCTCCGGTGTTCATCAGCAGGAAGTTGCCGGTGCCGTAGGTGTTCTTCGCCTCACCGGGCGAGAAACAGACCTGGCCGACCGTGGCCGCCTGCTGGTCGCCGAGGTCGCCCGCGAGCGGCACCTCTCCGCCGATCGGGCCGCTGCGTAGCGTCGTCCCGTAGAAGTTCGGGTCTGAGCTGGGCCGGATCTCCGGCAACATCGAGCGCGGTATGTCGAAGAACCCGAGCAATTCGTCGTCCCAGTCGAGGGTTTCGAGGTTCATCAACATGGTGCGACTGGCGTTGGTGACGTCGGTGACGTGCACGCCGCCGTCGGTGCCACCGGTGAGGTTCCACAGCACCCAGCTGTCGGTGTTGCCGAAGATCGCGTCGCCGCGCTCGGCTGCCGCGCGGAGCCCGTCGACGTTGTCCAGCATCCACTTGATCTTGCCGGCTGAGAAGTACGTGGCCGGCGGGATGCCGGCCTTCTGCCGGATCACATCGCCCTTGCCCTCACGTTCGAGAGCGGAGGCGATCTTGTCGGTGCGGGTGTCCTGCCAGACAATCGCGTTGTAGTAGGGGCGGCCCGTCGTCTTGTCCCAGACGACCGTGGTCTCGCGCTGATTGGTGATCCCGATCGAGTCCAGATCGCTCGCGTGAAGGTTGGCGTTGGCGAGCGCGCTGCCCATCACGGTCCGGGTCCGGTCGATGATCTCCAGCGGGCTGTGCTCGACCCAGCCTGCCTGCGGCAGGATCTGCTCGTGCTCGAGCTGGCGTTTGGCGATCTCGTTTCCGCCATGATCGAAGATCATGAATCGGGTGCTAGTTGTGCCCTGATCCAGGGCGCCTACGAAGTCGGGCATGTTGTCTCCTGCAGTTCGTTGCTGTGTGTTTGGAGGGTGACGACTAGTAGTCGAGCTCGTCGTCGACCGGTGGCACCTGCTCAGGTGCTTCCTCGGGCGCTCCGAGCGCTGCTCGGGCGTCCAGCACCTTGCCGATGAAGAGGTCGTAGATGAAGATGCCGATGACGCCACCGATCAATGGGCCGACTATCGGCACCCACATGTAGCCGCTGAAACCGCCTGGCCCGTGGACGGTTCCGGGTAGCGCCAGTTCACCGAAGCCGGCGAAGTAGGCGAGGATGCGCGGGCCGAGGTCACGGGCCGGGTTGATCGCATATCCAGCGTTCGCACCGAAGCTCATGCCGATCGCGGCGACCGCGAAGCCGATGATCAGCGGGGCGAGGTTCGCCTTGACGATAGTGTTGCGCGCATCCACGACCGCCGCGATGCACAGGAGCAGCAATGCCGTGCCGATGATCTGGTCGAGCAGCGGACCCCACATGGAGCCGTTGAAGGCCGGTGACGGGAAGGTCGCGAAGATCGAGAAGGTCGCGTTCGTGTGCCCATGGACGAGCGTTGCGCCGCCCTTCGCCGCTGCGGCGTCATACGCATGGATCGAGTCGTGGTAGTTCCACCAGACCAACGCGGCGCCGACGAACGCGCCGACGATCTGGCTGATCGAGTAGGGCAGCACCTTGCGCCAGGGGAACTTGCGTCGCACGGCGAAGGCGAGGGTGACTGCGGGGTTCAGGTGCGCTCCGGTGACTCCGCCGGCGATGTAGACGCCGAAGCAGACCGCGAACGCCCACCCCCAGGTGATGAGCAACCAGTCGCCGGAGGCGAGGAAGATCGTCGTCGCGCTCTGGGCGCGACCCGATCCGGGAAGGGCGGCTACGGCCATGGCGACGACGCCGTCGCCGAAGAGGATCAGCACGCAGGTGCCGAGGAACTCGGCGGCGCACTCACCCCACATTCCGCCCAGCTGCTTGAGTCCGAGTCCGTGTTTCATCGGGGCAGTGACGGCGCTCATCGTGCGTTCGCCTCAGGTGGTGGAAAAGCTCGACTTCTCATGGTGTGCATACCTCTCCAGGGGTGTGAGCCGCATCACAAATGCTCTGCGCATCGTCAACGTAGAACCGCGTCGGGTCGTGGGGGTTGAGGCCGTTTGACATTGTCGAAGGGCACTGGTCGATTACCCTCAGGACGTATGCCGGGCAGTGTGCAATCGGTCGAACGAGCGGCGGCGATCATGCGACTGCTCGCCGGCGGTTACGGCCGTCCACTGGGGGAGCTCGCTGGTGCTCTCGGGCTCAGCAAAAGCACTGTGCACGGCATCGTGCGGACGCTCGTCGAGGTCGGTTTCGTCGAGCAGGATCCGAGCAGCGGTGACTATCTGCTGGCCGGCGAGGTGCTGGCCGCGCGCCTGAAACCTATGGATATCAACGAAATGCGGTCCCGCGCGACGAACTGGGTGGACGCGCTCGCTGCGCACACTCGTCTGTCGGCACGGCTCGTCGTGCTTCCGGACGCGCCGGCCGCCGAGATCACTGCCGGGGTCACGGCGCATCACGTCTTCAGCGCGTCGCCGGCTCCGCAACGGGTGGAGATCGGGGATCCGGTGGACCTCACCGCGACTGCCGAGGGCAAGGTGTTGCTGGCGCTCAGCCCGATCGGCACCCAGGTGCTGGAGGGCATCCGCCCTGACGCCGATGCGGTGCGGTCGGACACGACCGTCGGCCGGTTGCGTGAAGAGGCAGTGGTCACGCGTCGGCGTGGCTTCGCCATCGACGTCGCCGAGTCCCGCGGCAACGTAGCCGGACTTGCCGTGCCTGTCCGGAGCCATGGCGGCATGGTCGTGGCGGCTCTCGGCATACGCGGGACGGTTGAACAGGTGCTCACGCCGGCGCGCGAGGCTCGCGACGACGTGCTGTCGTCACTGCACGAAGCCGCACGCGGCACCAGTCACGCCCTCATGTCCAAGAGGTGGTGAGGCGGATGACCGCTCGCTACGTCCTCAGCATCGACCAGGGCACCACCTCGACTCGCGCGATGATCTTCGACCAGCACGGCCGACTCGCCGGGATGGGCCAGCGCGAACACCGGCAGATCTTCCCCCACCCGGGCTGGGTCGAGCACGACGCCGCAGAGATCTGGCACAACACGCGCCGCGTCATACCCGAGGCGCTCGCGGACCTCGGCATCTCCGTCTCGGACGTGGCCGCGGTCGGCATCGCGAACCAACGGGAGACGTTCGTGCTGTGGGAGCGCCGGACCGGTCGGCCGGTGTGCCCGGCGATCGTCTGGCAGGACACCCGCACCCGGGCGATCGCCGACCACCTGCTCGACGACCCTGGCGCCGACTTCTTCCGCAAGCGGGCCGGGATTCCGCCGGCGTCATACTTCACGGCGGTCCGGCTGTCCTGGCTGATGGACAGTCGGCCCGAACTGCGAGACCGTGCGCGTCGCGGTGACCTGCTGCTCGGGACGATGGAGACCTGGCTGATCTGGAATCTGACAGGTGGGCCGGACGGCGGCATACACGTCACCGACGTGACCAACGCGAGTCGCACGCTGTTGATGAATCTGGAGACGCTGCAATGGGATCCGGAGCTGCTGGAGTTCTTCGACGTCCCGGAGGCGATCCTGCCGCGGATCGTGCCGTCGTCGGCCGTGGTCGGCATGGCCACCGGCGCCCTGGCCGGCGTCCCCGTCGCCGCTGCTGTCGGCGACCAGCAGAGTGCGTTGTTCGGCCAAACCTGTTTCGAGGCAGGCGAAGTCAAGTGCACCTATGGCACCGGTGCGTTCCTGCTGATGAACACCGGCGACGAGATCGTCCACTCCACCCACGGGATGTTGCCGACGGTCGCGTACCAGTTGGCGGACGGTTCCAAGGCGTATGCGCTCGAGGGTTCGATCGCGGTCGCGGGCGGTTTGGTGCAGTGGGTTCGCGACGGGCTCGGCCTGATCAAGACCGCCCCGGAGATCGAGACTCTCGCGCGGACGGTCGAGGACAGCGGCGGTTGCGTCGTGGTGCCGGCATTCACCGGATTGTTCTCTCCCTATTGGTCATCGGGCGCTCGCGGCGTCATCTCCGGGCTGACCAGTTTCGTCACCGCCGGGCACCTGGCGCGCGCGGTGCTCGAGTCGTGCGCCTGGCAGACCAGCGACGTCGTCGAAGCGATGGCAGCCGATGCCGGTGTGCCACTGAAGTCGCTGCGCGTGGACGGCGGTATGACGGCCAACCACCTGATGATGCAGATGGTCGCCGACGTCCTCGACGTGTCGGTGGTGCGACCGACGAACAGTGAAACCGTCAGTCTCGGCGCGGCATACCTGGCGGGACTTGCCGTCGACTACTGGTCGGACATCAAGGTGCTGCGTCGCAATTGGCACCGCGCCGGTCAATGGGAGCCGCAGATCACCGCGCAGCTTCGCGAGGAGCAACATGCCGCGTGGCGGTCAGGGATCGGCCGGACGCTTGGAGGCGACCAGGGGTGATGGGTGCGGATGGTCTTCCGTCATGGGCATGCTCAAGATGCGTGAATCCCGATCGGGGTGTGCGGACACTATGAGGTATGGGGGATCCTTCCGAGAGCGGCGAGCCTCTCTGGTTGCGTGCGCGCGCCGGGGACGGTGAGGCGTTCGGCCGGGTTTTCGACGCTCATCGCGATCGGGTCTACCGGCATGCGTGTCGACTGGTTGACGACATACAAGACGCAGAAGACGTGACCGCGATCGCGTTCCTCGAGCTGTGGCGGCGACGGGACGCGGTGCGGCTGGTGGCCGGCTCGGTTCTGCCGTGGCTGCTGGTGACCACCAGCAACGTCGCACGCAATCAGCGGCGGTCCACGTTCCGCTATCGGCGCTTTCTGGCAGCGCTGCCCAGGCCGGACGCCGCACCCGATGCCGCAGCGTCGTCGGCGCAGTCGAGCGTGTTCGGCCTCGATGCAGATCTCCGTCGGACGCTCCAGTCCCTTCGCGGCGTCGACCTGCACCTTCTGGTGCTGGTCTCGGTCGAGGACTACCCGATCGCGGATGCCGCAGCTGTCCTCGGCGTGAGCGAAGCGGCGGCCAAGAGTCGCCTGCACCGCATTCGCGCCAGGATTCGCTCCCAATTGTCGACTGACAATGACTTCACGACGAGGGCACGCCCATGACCAGCACTATGAACCAGACATTCGCCGACACGCTGCGTGCCGCCCTGGTCGATCACGTGGATCGAGCAGCCGTGGCGCGCAAACGGAAGTGGTGGCGGCGTGCTGGCGGCGCGGGCATCTTCTTGGTCGTCGTCGGTGGGGGCGCGGCCGCGGCTCAAGGAGTGCTGCCCCTACCGGGTGCCGATCAGGTGACGAACCTGAGTCACCCCATCACGGTCACCCGCACCGGCACCTCGACCGTGCGACTCGGTCCGCGACCGGCAAACGCGACCGATGCGGAGTTGCGCCTTCGGTGCCTGAGCGCCGGCACGTTCACCTTCGCGGATGGTGCGTCGATGTCGTGTTCCGCGGCCGATGCCGCGGGTGGCACCAGCATCACGACGTATGCCATGGCACTCGGCCCCGGTCAGAACTCGACGACCATTACGACCACTCGCGGCGCACGCTGGACGCTCACGGTCAGCTACTCCCAGCACGTCCCCACGGGTTGGGCCACGAACGCGCGCGGGCAGACGTATGGCGTCACGAACGACAAAGGGGAGGACCCCGACCTCATCGCTGCCATCGCCACGAATGGCAAACAGGGTTACCTCTACGCGGCCGAACTCAACGGCGCCGCGCCCGCCAACCCCGCGCAGGCGCAGGAGTGGTCGAAGCAGGACAGCGGTCGCACTCACTCCATTCCCGTGTACGCAAGCGATGGCACGACAAAGATCGGCAGCTTCGAGGCGCCCGGCGTTGTCCACTCCGGCATACCCGCACCGCAGCCGCAGCAACCGAGTCGGAGCCCGTGAGCGCGTCCGCTCTGTGCCCCAGGTCGGCTCGAAATTGAGATGCTCGTGAAGCTCGCCCGGCATATCGTCGCCCTCATGCAGTTCGCATGTTTCGCGAGCGGTCGTACTCGCAAGTGAGCGGGCGGCCTTCTCCGGCCGCAACGTGCTGCCCGACCGACAGGGTCCGGCAGCTTCATTTTGACGTGCTCACGAAGGACATGCTCCAGTGCGAATCCGTAGCTTCCAGAAATCCGACCTGCCCGTCCTGATCGACCTCACGATCGAGACGTTCCGGGTGTTGTTCGAGGACGACCTACCCGTCCTGATCGGGCCTGACGTCTTCGCTCACGATCACGGCGATTGGAAGAACGACTACCGGCGGGAAGTGCCGACGCTGCACGACCCCGGCAGCGACAAGTTCGTGATAGTCGCCGAAGAAGCTGGCCAAATTCTCGGGTATGTCGGGTGGCAACTCGACAGCGCGGGAACCGGTCGCCTCGAGATGGTGGCCGTCCATCCCAGTGCGCAGCGGCGTGGCGTAGCTACAGCGCTGTGCCGTCACGCGGTGGAGGAGCTCCGGCTCCGCGGCGCTGCGGTCGTCCACGTCGGAACCGGAGGTGACGCCTTCCACGCCCCGGCTCGCCGTCTCTATGAATCGCTTGGATTCATCGGCTGGCCCGTCGTGGATTACGCGAAGGCGCTGTAGCCCAACAGCGGGTGGCGGGTGAGGAAGAGGACGCGCTTGGTCCGCCTCATTCGCCATCTGCTGGGAGCATCGCTCGTTGCTCGTGAACCGGCGCGGCGCCATGTTCGATCAAAGCCTCACCTGCTATTTAAATGCGAAATGTGTTCGGGAAAACCTGTACGAGACACTCGTGTTTTGGTAACCTGTAGATACGCGAAAGCGCATACAGGGGAGGGGGATTCACCTCATGAGCATTGATCATTTGATGGTGGACTGTGCCTCGGCGGAGCCGGGTCGAGGGCAGGAGGTTCTCGCGGTGTTGCAGGCTGCGGCGGAGGTGATCGACGAGGTTCCGGGTGCGTTGCATCAGTTCGGCGAGGACCAGGAGGCTGAGTTGATGTCGGTCCTGTTGCGGTTGCAGGGTCGGTCGTCGCAGGTGGGCGCGATCGTGGCCGCGGATGCGGTGGATCGTGGTGTGCTGGTGGGGTCGGATGCGGCCAACGCGTCGCAGTGGATCTCCGGGCGTCTGACCGGCGGGACTCGGCTGGAGCCGAAGACGATCCGGGTGATGGCGTCAGTGGCCGATGCGTGCCAGCACCGGAAGAACACGGTCATCGGCCGAGCATTGCTGAAGGGGTCGTGTTCGGTGGAGTCCGCACGGACCGCGCTGCTCCAAGCGGACAAGGTCGGCCCGGTTATCCCGACCGCGGAACGTGACGAGGTGCTGAGTTGGTTCCTGCAGGTCGACCCCGCGCTCGGGTGCGACGGGCTGACGAAACTGACCCGGGCGATCATCGACCGGTTCGCCCCGGAGAAACTGTCCGAGGACGACGAGAACCTCGAAGGCATCGAGTCGTTGTCCTGGTCCACCACTGCGACGGGGATGACGCGGTTGGTGGCGGAGTTGTCCCCGGCGAACGCGGCAATCCTCAAAGAAGCAATCAACGCCAAGTCCGCACCGCGACCTGCGAAACCGGCTGACAACACTGACAACACCGCCGGAGCCGGCGGACCGGAGGAAGCTGGCGAAACCGGTACAACCGGCCCCGCTGACCGCACTGCTGGGACTGCTGCGGCTAGCCGGGGCCACGGGTCGGGTGCCGCGTTCGGCCTCCGCGTCGATGACGACACAGAAGCTGCCGAGTCGTCCACCAGTTCTGAGCCGGTGCGGGATGAGCGGTCACCAGGCAAGCGTCGGGCGGATGCGTTGATGGACTTGGTCGGTGCCGGTGCCCGCGCGGCAGCCGGTGACGGTGTGCAAGCTGGCGCGGCGACGGTATTGCTGACCATGGGGTTGCAAGAGCTACTCAAGGGTCACGGTGCGACCACCAGCACCGGTGACGTGCTCGACGCGGGTGCTGCCCGCCGGTTCGCGTGCACCGCGGACCTGATCCCGGTCGTGCTCGGCGGACCCAGTCAACCCTTGGACGTCGGCCGGCGAGAACGCCTGGCGACCAAAGCAATCCGGGTCGCAGTCATCCTGCGAGATGGCGGATGTTCGTTCCCCGGCTGTGACCGGCCACCGGGCTTCTGCGAAATCCACCACGTCAGACCGTGGTGGGCCGGCGGCGAAACTTCCCTGTCCAACTCGACCCTGTTGTGCGGCCGACATCATCAGGGCGTGCACCGGCAGGGCTACACCGCCGACGTGAGACCCGACCGCGTGATCTGGGACCTGACACCCGGGCGGATGCCCGGCCACCAAACCAAAGCAGCCTGAAACGCAGCTGCCCATGTGGGCGAGTCTCGACGGCGTTCGCCGATCGGCCCTGACCAAGCACCGAGGCGATGTAACGCGGCGCCTTTGAAGGCCGCCGCGTCCGGTAGACGATGATGAGTCTCGACGGAACGAGGTAGCGATGGGACAACCGATCCTGTTCCTGACCGTGGGTTTGCCCGCCACTGGCAAGACGACCGTTGCCCGACAGCTTGAGGTCGATCATTGCGCGCTTCGTCTCACGAAGGATGAATGGATGAAGGCGCTTTACGGAGAACAGAATCCGCCGTCAGCATCCGACGTCATCGAGGGAAGGCTCATCGAGATCGGGCTGCGCGCACTGGAACTGGGTGACAACGTGGTGATCGACTTCGGTTTGTGGGGGGCGATGAGCGTTCCGCCCTGCGCCGGGCGGCAGCCGACCGCGGCGCGCGCGTGGAGATGCACTACCTCGAAGTGACCGCGGACGAGCAGCGACGACGACTCGATCAACGACAGACTGACGCACCGCGCACCACGTGGCCCATCTCAGACGAGGAGCTTGCCAGGTGGGCCGACATCATCCAGGTTCCGACACAAGGCGAGGTCGACGGCACTGAACCGATCGACGATCCACCTGTCGGCTCCGGCTCATGGGACGAATGGCGCTGGAATCGCTGGCCACCGGCGATTGCTTGATCGTCACTGATCACGTGGTCGAACCTGCCCAGAAATGCGTTGACGCCATACGAGCAGGTGGGTGACGGTTCAAGGGTGAGGATCCGACCTGAGCAACCCGACGACAGCGACGCGATCCGGGCGGTGACGGCAGCTGCGTTCCGCGGCGCGGCATACAGTGCGCCGCCGGTGACGCCCGGCGGAGACCCCGGTGAGGCGACGCTGGTGTCCTGGCTGCGAGACGATCCCGGGTGGATCCCCGAGCTGTCGCTGGTCGCCATCGAGGACGAGAAAGTGCTCGGTCACGTCGTCTGCACACGCGCGCACGTCGGCGACCAGAGCGCGCTCGGACTCGGCCCGTTGAGCGTCAGCCCACAACGACAAAAGAGCGGCATCGGCTCCGCGCTCGTGCAGGCGGTCCTGGCTGCTGCCGCCGCGAGGGGCGAAAGCCTCGTGGCATTGCTCGGCGAACCGGCGTACTACGGGCGCTTCGGCTTCGTGCCCGCACGCGAGGTCGGGATCACCGCGCCCGACGCATCGTGGGGCGACTACTTCCAGGTCCGCACCCTCAGCCGGTATGACGGCCGGACCGGCGAATTCCGTTACGCCGCACCGTTCGACAGGCTTTGACGACGAACTGTCACCAGGTGACGGTGAAGCTTCCCTTGTCGGTGATGGCGCTGACCGTGTATGACGTGCTCGGGTAGCTCCATCCGGAGCCGTTCTCGATCCAGCCCTCGCCCGGCAGTGTCTTGCGCCAGTAGGCCTCGATGTCGGTCGGCAGGTAGGTGATCCGCACGGTCAGGGAGCTTCCACCCTCTGCGGTTCGCTGCCACGTGGTGTCCGAAGGCATCGCCAGCATCCGGGTCTTGCCACCGGACGGGTCCTTCAGCGGCACTGCGCCGGTGTATTCCTGATCGCCGAGCCGGCCAGACTGCGGCAGGCCGGCCGACATTGCCGGAGGCTCGTGACTCTCAGCCGACAAGCTCGAGGTGGACGAGTTGCTGGTGACGGTCGAGGAGCCAGAAAGCGCAGTCCTATTCGGACTCAAGGAACTGGTCGTCTCTGAAGACGGAGTCGAGCTGGCGGTGCTTGCCCCGGTCGTCGGGTGGTCGTTGCCCGGCGTGCCGGGCTGGTTCAGCGCCGACGGCTTGCCGGCGCCGGTCGGCTCTTGCGTGCTCGTCGTGGTGCTGGGTGTCGTGCTGCTCGAGCTCGTGGTCGTGGCCGGCTGCAGGCCGTTGACGACCTCGTGTTTGCCATCGTTGTGTAGCCCGACCACGGTGACCACGACGATCGCAGCCGCGGCAGCAGCCGCACCGACGCCGGCGAAGATCCGCGATGCGGGGCTGGACCGGCGCCGGCTGCTCAGGGTCGCCGCGACGTCGTCCTCGCGGTCTCGGTCCAGGTCGGCGTCGGAGATCTGCAAAGCCTTCGCGGCGAACGCGTCGCGCAGGCGGCGCTCCAGGTCATCCTGGTCGTGCTGCTCAGACGGATTCATCGGTTGCGCCTCCTTGCATGATCTTGTTGAGAGTGGCCATCGCCCGGCTTGCTTGTGATTTCACGGTGCCCTTGCTGATCCCGAGTGCGTCGGCGATCTCCGCCTCGGACATGTCCGACCAGTAGCGCAGCACCAGCACCTCGCGCTGCCGGGCCGGCAGCTGGTCGACCGCACGAAGGACCGCCTGGTGCTCCTCGGCGAGGAGCACGTCGGTATCGGCCGGTGGTGCGATCTCCGGCTCGGCGACCTTCAGGTGGGCACGGACCGTACGGCGTCGGCGCAACATCGACCGGGACTGGTTGACCACCGCTTGGCGCAGGTAACCGACCGCAGCCCGGGAGTCGCGCAGCGCGGCCCGGTTGCGGTGCATCCCGAGGAACGCCTCCTGCACGACATCCTCGGCGCTCGCCGTGTCGTCGACCAGCAGCCGCGCGAGCCGCACCATCTGCAGGTGATGTGTGCGGTAGAGCTCGGCCAGGTCGACCGAGTCCTCCGCGGTCATCGGCTCGAAGCAGGGGAGCGCGTCACGGTCATGGACCCGACCTCCCAAGCGATACGGCCTTTCGGCATACACGGCGGGTGCGGTGAGTGTCATGACACCCTGACCCTTCGCCCAGACCCTAACGAGTCGTCGCTGTGGAAGGGAACGCCGCACCGCGGCAGGCCGGGAACCGGCTGCCGTCCAGCGATGATCGCGTTGCACCTCATGGTGGGTAGACGCACGACCGGCGTCCGGGTTGCCTCCGTGCGTGGCGCGACATACCGCGTGCGCGTGTGATCGGTCACACCCGCGGCGCCTACGGCAGCAGGAGTATGGCGTCCGCCCTCTCCCGCGTCGACCGCACCAGGTCGGCATTGCGCTCGTCGGAACCCAGCGCACGCTGCGACGCTTCGGCGAGACTGCGGCCGTAGCTGCGGTGTCGCTCGATGAGCCGCTCCCGCCGGAGCTCGTCGGGGGTTTCGACATACCAAATGGCATCCAGCAGCCGGGGCAGTTCGGACCAGGGTTCGTCGGGGAGCAGTAGGTAGTTGCCCTCGGTGACCACGACCTGCGTGTCGGGCGCCACCTCGATGGCTCCTGCGATCGGCTCCTCCAGCGACCGGTCGAACGCCGGAGCCCACACGGTGCGGTCGCGCTCGCTGCGGATGCGGGAGAGCAGTTCGACATACCCGAGGGCGTCGAACGTGTGCGGCGCGCCCTTGACCGGTGCCCAGCCCCGCTCGTCGAGGACCGCCTGCGCCAGGTGGAACCCGTCCATCGGCACGACCACCGTCCGTATGCCGCGCTCACGGCAGCCCCGGGCGAGCTGATCGGCGGCGGTCGACTTGCCGACGGCCGGCGGGCCGGTCAGGCCGACGATCACCCGGTCGGTCGCGGCAGCCAGGTCGGCGAGCGTTTCCACCGCAGCCGCGGCGTCGAGGATGGGTGCGGTGCTCACTCGTCAGACTCTTCCAGAACCGCTGCTAGCCTTCGGGGTGGCGTCCGTGTCGGGCGCCAAGGTGTGAGCAGGGGAAGCCGGTGCGATTCCGGCGCTGTCCCGCAGCCGTGAGTGGCCGATCGGTCACGAGTCGGAATACCTGCGCCACCGGTCACCGGATCGACTGTCGAGGACTGCAGTCGCGGGCGAGATCGTGTCGCACGCGTGGAGTCGCGACCGAAAGGACTCCATCCGCATGCCCAGCCGCCCGGTTCGTGCCGTCGCAGCCGTCGCACTCGCCACCTCCGCAACCTCGTTCGCGTATGTCGGATCGGTCGCGCCCGCACAGGCCGCCGGCTACAACGGCGTGTGCAAGACCAGCTCCGGGGTGACCGTGGTCGTCGACTTCCGCGAACTCGGGGGCGGCATCGCGGTGCGCTGTGCGCCGGTGGGCAGTGGCGCTTCTGGCGTCGATGCCCTGCAGGCGGCCGGGATCCCGGCGGAGGGGACTCGACAGTACGGGCTTGCCTTCATCTGCCGGCTCTACGGCAAGCCGTCGGCAACGGCCACCTTGCCCGGCGGCTACCACGAGTCGTGTGGGCGGACCCCTCCGCCGAATGCGCACTGGTGGTACACCCAGGCACCGAACGGCGGCTCCTGGTCCTCCAGCGGTGACGGTGCGTCCACCAGCCACGTCATCCCAGGCGGTTTCGAGGGATGGGCGTTCAGCGAGGGCGGCACCAACTACTCGCCGCGTTACACCCCGACCCGTCCTGCAGCTCCGAAGCCTCCGCCTGCGCCGACGCACACGACGACCCAGCCGCCGGCGCCGCCGCGCCATACGACCACGACCGCGCCGAGCAACCCGAAAACGACTGACCCAAACGGGAATTCGACGTCGAGCAAGGCCGGGTCCACCCATTCGCAGCCGAAGTCAACCACGGCGTCCAAGGCTTCGCAGGCAGCGAAGAAGAAGGCTGCCGAGAAGAAGGCGAAGGCGAGCCACTCGTCCTCCGCGAGCAGCTCGTCGAAGGCGAAGCGCAGCAAGGGGTCGTCCAGTTCGGCCGGTGTTACGGGCACGTCGTCGGGCGGTCCGACGAATGTCGCCGGAGCGCCCATGGCCAACAGTGACGACCTGATCAAGGACTCCAAGAAGTCGTCGGGCGTCAATGCGACCACCGTCGTAGGGGGTGGCGTCCTGGCGGCGCTCGTCGTGGGCGGCGGTGCGGTTGCGATCGTCCGCAGGCGCAACTAGAGCAGTGAGTCAGAAATAGACCAGCAACTTCGCACGCATCGCACTCGGGTGAAACGTCTGCCCGCTCCGGTCCACCCGATCGCCTGGTGGCTGTGGGCGATCGGTCTGGCGGTGGCGGCGTCATTCACGACCAACCCGCTGCTGCTGTTGCTGCTCATCGCTGTCGCGTGTTTCGTCGTGCTGCTCCGGCGCGGCGACGCCCCGTGGTCGCGGTCGCTGCGGCTCTACCTGCTGCTCGGTGCCTTCATCGTCGTGGTGCGTGTCGCGTTCCGGTGCTTCCTCGGCGCGTCCGGCGGCGGCACCGTCCTGCTGGACCTGCCGCGAATCCCGTTGCCGGACTGGGCGGCTGGGGTTTCGTTGCTCGGTCCCGTGCACCTGTCCGACGTGCTCGACGGCCTGTATGACGGCCTGCGACTCGCCGCGATGATCATCTGCATCGGCGCCGCCAACTCGCTGGCCAACCCGAAGCGACTGCTCAAGGTCGTGCCGATCGCGCTCTACGACATCGGCACTGTGGTGGTGGTCGCGGTGTCCGTCTTCCCGCAGATGGCTGACAGCATCCGGCGGGTGCGGCGCGCCCAGCAGCTTCGACCGGACCGAGGACGGAAGTGGCAGGTCGTGCGGCGGGTCATCGTTCCGGTGCTTTCGGATGCGTTGGACCGTTCCCTTCTCCTTGCGGCTGCTATGGATTCGCGCGGTTATGGCCGGCGCGGATCGACGCCGGTGCGGACCCGCCGGCTGCTCGGAGTCCTGACCGTCGTGGGGCTGATCGCGGTGTGCATCGGAACCTTCGGCGTGCTCGACGACCGAGCGCCGGCGCTGTTCCGCTGGCCGGCCTTCGTGCTCGGCGTCGCGCTCGCAGTGCTCGGACTGGCATTCTCGGCCCGTGAACGAACCGTGACCCGCTACCGGGTCGAGCCGTTCGATCTCACGGCAATGGCTGTTGCGGCAGGTGGTCTCGCCTCGGGCGTGCTGATGATCCTGGCCACGCAGTACGCTCCGGCACATCTGAATCCCTCGACGACACCGGTCGAATGGCCGGTTGTCGACCTGCTGCCCCTGGTCGCCGTGGTCATCGGCTTGGTCGCTGCGGTGGTGTCGCCGCCCAGCGTCATACAGGATCCGGACGTGGAGGTGTCGACATGATCGAGTGGCGCGATGTGTCCGTTCGGTATGACGACGGGCGAGAGCCCGAGCTGTCGCATGTCGACCTGCACGTGGAGGAGGGCGAGCTCGCGCTGGTGGTCGGCCGGACGGGCGTCGGCAAGTCGACGCTACTCGGCACGATCAACGGGCTGGTGCCGTACTTCACCGGCGGGCGGCTGTCGGGGACCGTCACGGTCGCGGGCATGGACACCCGCGACCACCCGCCGCGTGAGATGGCCGACGTGGTCGGCCGGGTTGGGCAGGACCCTCTCGCAGGGTTCGTCGCGGACACCGTCGAGGACGAACTCGCCTACGGGATGGAGCAATTGGGCGTCTCACCGACGACGATGCGCAAGAGGGTCGAGGAGACGCTCGACCTGCTCGGGATCGCTGCGCTGCGCGGGCGCTCGCTGGCAACGTTGTCCGGAGGGCAGCAGCAACGCGTCGCGATCGGTGCCGCGCTGGTGACGGCACCCAAGGTGCTCGTGCTCGACGAACCGACGTCGGCACTCGACCCGGGGTCTGCCGAAGAGGTGCTCGCGGCTGTCACCCGCCTTGTCCACGACCTCGGGACGACGGTCGTGATGGCTGAGCACCGGCTGGAAAGAGCTGTGCAGTATGCCGATTCGGTGATCTCCCTGTCCGGCGACGGCATCGTCCGCAGCGGCGATCCGGCGACGATGATGATCGACGCACCCGTCGCCCCGCCGGTCGTGGAGCTGGGACGGCTCTGCTCCTGGACGCCGCTTCCCTTGTCCGTTCGGGATGCCCGTCGCGCGGCCCGTCCGCTGCGTGGGCAACTCGCCGAGCCGACGCCGAGGACCCGCCCCGCCGGCGAGACCGTGCTCCGTGCCGACGGGCTGACCGTGCGATACGGCCAGCGGGTCGCCGTGCGCGACGTCGACCTCGAGCTCGCGGCCGGCACCGTGACCGCACTGATGGGCCGCAACGGTTCCGGCAAGTCGTCGTTGATGTGGGCGCTGCAAGGCAGCGGGCCACGCGGTGCCGGGTCTGTCGTCGTTGACGGTGTCGAGACTGCTGGTGGGCGGGGAAGCGGTCGGGTGGCTCGGCGGCGCGCATCGGTCTGGTGCCACAGACTGCTGCGGACCTGCTCTACCTGGAAAGTGTCGGCGAGGAATGTGCCGCCGCTGGGGCCGGCGCCCGCGAGCTGCTCGAGCAACTGGCACCGGGCATCGAAGACCGTCAGCATCCGCGGGATTTGTCGGAAGGGCAACGCCTTTCGCTGGTGCTGGCGATTCAGCTCGCCGCGCGTCCGCTCGTGTTGCTGCTGGACGAGCCGACGCGCGGGCTCGACTACAGCGCGAAGGCGCTGCTCATCCGACAGTTGGCGGAGCTCGCGGGTGACGGGCACGCCGTGCTCGTGGCCACTCATGATGTGGAGTTCGTCGCGGGTCTCGCCGATCGGGTCGTCGTCCTGGCCGACGGCGATGTCATCGCGGACGGTCCGACCGCAGACGTCGTCGCCTCATCGCCGATCTTCGCGCCGCAGGTCGCCAAAGTCCTTGCGCCGCAGCAGTTCCTGACGGTTCAGGACGTCGCCGACGCGATGCGGAGTGAGCCATGAAGCAGGTGACCGAGCCGGTCATGGCCGATCGGCAGGCGGACCTCGTTGCCACGTTGAGCAGTCACGCCGTTCCGTTGCGGCCGCGTAGCGCCCTGATGCTGGCGTTGATGTCCGTCGCGGGGCTGGCGATGTTCTGCTGGCCGTTGCTGACGCATCACAGCACGTCAGGGACCGCGCATGTCACTGACGCACCGATCATCTTCGCGGTCACGCTGCCGTTGCTGGTCTTCGTCATACTGGCCGAATTCGCCGACGGCGGAATGGATTCGAAGGCGTTGGCGATGCTGGGCGTATTGTCGGCAATCGACGCAGCACTGCGACCGACCGGCGGTGGCACCGGCGGGGTCGAGACCGTTTTCTTCCTGCTGATCCTCGCCGGGCGGGTGTTCGGGCCGGGCTTCGGCTTCGTCCTCGGCTGCACGTCGCTCTTCGCATCCGCGCTGATCACTGCAGGAGTCGGCCCGTGGCTGCCCTTCCAGATGCTCTGCTCGGCATGGATCGGGATGGGCGCCGGCCTCTTGCCGCGTCGTGTCCGGGGGACCCGTGAGGTGGTCATGCTCATCGTGTACGGCGTGCTCGCGGCATACTTGTTCGGGGCCTTGATGAACCTCTACAGCTGGCCGTTCCTGGCCGGCGTCGACCTCGGTGGACACGCCAATCTCGCCTATGTGCCGGTGGATTCGTTGCTCGACAACCTGCATCGCTTCGGTGTCTACACGCTGGTCACGTCGACCGGTGGATGGGACACCGGCCGGGCCATCACCAATGCCGTGGCCATCGCCTTGGTGGGTCGCCCGGTCCTGGTCGTGCTGCGCCGGGCCGCCCGGCGTGCGTCATACGACCCGGTGCGCGCAACGGACTGACCGCCCGACCCGCCGCCCCCTTTGCCGAGAGGACAGGCGATTGTCGAGCGGACACTCGTTTTCGGCCGAAATACGGCCTAGATCGGGGGAATCGCCTGTCCTCTCGATCATTGGGTGTCCTCTCGGCGAGAGGGGTGGTGGTGGTGCGGGAGGGCTACATCTCTTCGTGGGTGTTGGGGTCGCCACCGAAGAGGCGGCCGTTGTCACGGCCGAGGCCGGTGATGGCGACCATCTCGGCGTCGGAGAGCTCGAAACCGAAGACGTTGAGGTTGGCCTGCTGGCGTTCCGGAGTGCCCGACTTCGGCAGCGGCAGTGAGCCGAGCTGGTGGTGCCAGCGCAGGATGACCTGGGCCGGCGTGACGTCGTGTGCGCGTGCCGCATCGGCGACCGGCGCCTCATCGAACGGTGCCTGCCGCTTGCCCATCGGACTCCACGCCTCGGTGCGAATCCCCAGGTCAGCGTTGGTCTTTCGCATCTCGACCTGGGGGAAATAGGGATGCAGCTCGATCTGGTTGACGGCCGGTGTCACGCCGGTCGCCTCGATGATCCGGTCCAGGTGGGCGCCGGTGAAGTTGGAGACACCGATCGTCGTCACCAGCCCGTCCTGCTGCGCGGTGACCAGCGCCTTCCAGGCCTCGACGAACTTGCCGACGCTCGGGTTGGGCCAGTGGATGAGCTGCACGTCGATCCGGTCGATGCCGAGGGTTTCGAGGACGAACGGATCGAGGCAAGTGCCTCGTCATACCCGTGATGACGCCCGGGGATCTTGGTCTGGATCCGCACATCGTCGCGCGGCACGCCGGAGCGGCGCAGCGCCTCGCCGACCTCGGCCTCGTTCTCGTAATTGACTGCGGTGTCGAGCAATCGGTAACCCGCGGCGAGCGCGGCTTCGATCGCGTCCACACCCTCGTCGCCCTTGAGCGGGTAGGTCCCGAAGCCGATCGCCGGGAGCGTCGTGCCGTCCTGGAGTGTGTATGTCGGTGTGCTCATCGAGACAACGCTACGCGGCAATGGCTGGTTGAGTAGGCGGGGGAGCGCGGCGGAGGAGGCGTATCGGAACCAGCCGCGTCCTCAATCGATTTCGCCGGCCGCCAGGTCGACGTGTGTCGCACGCGCGACGTCGGAGGGGAAAGCGCCCGCCGTACCCTCCGGAGAGGTGTTGGTCAGCGCCACGATGACCGTGCGCGTCGCGGGGTCGATCGACCACGTGTGTCCGTAGGCGCCGCCCCAGTGCACCGAACCCACCGGCAACCCGTAGAGCGGCCCGGTGTCCGGGGACGCGATTGCCCAGCCGCGGCCGAACGAATCGCGCAGCGTCGGAGTGAGCTGCCGGCCGATGCGACCGGCATACATCTCGGCCACGGTGGAGGATCGCAAGATCGGTGCGCCGCCGAGGGCGACGGCATTGAAGAAGCGCAGCACGTCGTGCGCGTGGGCTGCAGCGCCGGCGCCACCCGACGGCCATTGCGAGGCATCGAAGATCCGCTCCGGTGCATAACGAACCACGTTGGTGTCATTGGGGATCGGCTCATCGGTGATCGGGATCAGGCCGTCGCTGTATGCCGTCGCGATCGGCGTTCTCTCCCCGATGGAGAAGGCGAAACTGGCCAGCTGCAGTGGCACGCAGACGATGTCCTGGACAGCTCGCGGCAACGTCGCGCCGGTGGCTGCTTCGATGAGCGCGCCGAGCACGTCATACGCGACGGAATAGCGGTATTCGGTGCCCGGGACGGCCCGCAAGGTGGTCCGGGAGATGCGCTCGAGGTTGTCCGCGAGCGTCAGGTCGGTGCGGTCGAGGCCGTCGGAGACCTCGAGTCGGTCGTAGTCGCTGCCTGGAGGCTCGCCCATGCGATAGGCGAGACCGGCGGTGTGTGTCAACAACTGATCGACGGTGATCTCCGGCACGGAGCCGTCGGCGAGCGCTGGTCGAAAACCCTGCAGCCAGTGGGTGATCGGGGTCGTCAGGTCCAACGTGCCCTGCTCGACCAGGTGCATCACGGTGACGGCGATGACCGGTTTGGTCACCGAGGCGAGCCGGAAAACTGTGGTGGGAGCCATCGGCGTCTGCGACTCGACATCGGCCATCCCTGCGGCCTGCTCGTGGACGAGTTGTCCGTCCCTGGCGACGAGTACCACTGCGCCGGCGATGTGACGGTCCGCAACAGCACGGTCGACGGCGCGGGTGACTCCGGGAAGCGTCATACCCGGAGCGTATGCCGCACACCCACTATGCCGTCATGCGGCAAGGACGGCCCGTTGTCAGGTTTAGTTGACAGATATGGCATTGTCAGGTTTTATTGACACATGAACGACGAACTGAAGCTCACCGAAGCTGCTGCGAGTACGAATCCCGCACAGGGGCTGGCAGCGGTGCGTGCACTCCGAGTCCTCGCCGACCGGTTGGAGGACGTGCAGGTGCGCAATGCCCGGGAGCGCGGCTGGAGCTGGCAGGCCATCGCCGATGTCCTGCAGGTCAGCCGGCAAGCCGTTCATCAGAAGCACTCCTGAGCCGATGTCGTATGACGCCCGCTCGGCCGTGCACCTGGTGTGAAACGCACTGGGAAACAACAAACTTCAAGGAGACAAGCAATGTTTCGTTCAATGGATTCTGAAATACGGATAGCGATGATGCAGGCCACTGAAGAGCGACGGGAGCTCGGGCACGATCTGCTCGGCCCCGACCACCTGCTCCTGGGCCTGTTGGCCAACGTCCGCGGATCGGCATACGAAGTGCTGGCCGGGCAGGGCGTCACCTACGACTGGGTGCGCCAGGTCGTGGCAGAGAAACACGACGACCGGCGCGAAGACGATGACGCCGACGAACCGACCGACTCGTCGGACAACCTCGACGAGGACAAGGAGGCGCTGAAGGCCATCGGCATCGACCTGGACAAGGTCCGTGAGGCCGTCCGCGACGCCTTTGGTGAGGACATCACCGAGCGCTGGGGGCAGCGCCGCGGTCGTGGTCGTGGCGAGCGCGGGCACCATTCCGATGGCGACCGGCGTGGGCGCGATGAGGAGCGGAAGGACCGCGATGAGCGTCGCGGTGGGCCGCGGCGCGGCGGCCCGCACGGTCGCGGCCCCTGGGGTGGCGAATTCGAAGGATTCGGTGAAGGTTTCGCCGGATTCGGGCCGGGCGGTCGCGGACGACGGGGTCCGCGCAGTCGTCGTTTCGAGCGGGTGACGGCAAGTATGCGTCGCATGCTGCACGGGTTGCGTGGCGAGTTGCGTGCCGCGCAGACGGAGCAGGGATGCGACCGCAGTACGGGATTGCTCCCCGGCGTTGTGCTCGCTGCGATCTTCGCCAGCCATGACGCGGCGGTCGACGCCGTGATCGAGGCCGCCGACAATCCCGACGCGCTGCGGGTGGCGGTCGACGCGCTGGCCGGTCACGCAACGACCTGACCTCCGCGCCCTCGGCCCGGTTTCGTGCGTGATGCGCGATGCCGGGCCGCTGTGCGTCTGCGGACACTGCGCCCAACGTCCTTGACGACGACCGGTTCGGGTCTAGCCTGCCAAGAGCCCCACTAGTGCAGTGAGTCAGAAATAGAGCAGGTACGGATGTGGGCAAAGTTGCTGGTCAGGCGCGAAGCGACTGTCCAACAACTTTGCACGCACCGCACTAGGTGGTGCGACCACGACGAGCCAACTGCCTACGCAACTAAGGAACGTTCGATGCTTGGACTGCCGGACTCGATCACGACCTGCCTCTTCGATCTCGACGGGGTCATCACGGACACGGCGAGCGTGCACCGCAAGGCGTGGAAGCAGATGTTCGACGCCTATCTGGAAGCCAAGGACGGCAAGGACTTTCAGCCGTTCACCGAGGACGACTACAACAAGTATGTCGACGGGAAACCGCGCCAGGACGGAGTGCGTGACTTTCTCGCCTCCCGCGACATACAGCTGCCTGACGGTTCACCAGATGATGGTGGTGATGCCGAAACCGTCTGGGGACTGGGCAATCGGAAGAACGTCAAGCTGCAGGCAGAGATCGAGCGCAACGGCGTCAAGGTTTACGAAGGCAGCCGTCGCTACCTGCAGCTGGCCCAGGAACAGGGTCTGCGCCGGATCGTCGTGTCGTCGAGCGCGAACACCGAGATGGTCCTGAAGGTCACCGGGCTCGAGCAGTATGTCGAGGGGCGTGTCGACGGAGTCACCTTGGCGGAGCAACACATCAAGGGCAAGCCGGCGCCGGACTCCTTTCTCGCCGGTGCGAAACTCGCCGGCGCAACACCCGACCAGGCTGCCGTCTTCGAGGACGCGACGTCCGGGGTTGCGGCCGGCCGCGCGGGCAAATTCGGCTTCGTGGTCGGCGTCGATCGGGTCGGTCACGCGGCTGCGTTGAAGCAGAACGGCGCCGACATCGTGGTGCAGGACCTCTCCGAACTCATCGAACAGAAGGACTGAGTCGTGGCAGACAATGCCAAGAGCGAATTCACTGTCGAGCCGTGGCGCGTCCGGGAACTCGGTGTGCACCCGGGAAATCTCGCACAATCCGAATCAGTCTTTGCCCTGGCGAACGGTCACATCGGCGTGCGCGGCAACTACGACGAGTCGACGCCGAACGGCCTGCTTGGGACCTATCTCAACTCGTTCTACGAGGAGCGTCCACTGCCGTATGCCGAGGCGGGCTACGGCTACCCCGAAGAGGGGCAGACGATCGTCAATGTCACTGACGGCAAGATCATTCGGCTGCTCGTTGACGACCAACCGCTGGACCTTCGGTATGGCGTGGTGCGACATCAGGAGCGCACTCTCGACCTGCGCGAAGGGTTGCTGCACCGCGACCTGACCTGGGAGACCACCGCCGGCACACAGGTGCGCATCCGCTCGACCCGGCTGGTCTCCTTCACCCAACGAGCGATCCTCGCGATCCGCTATTCGGTCGAGGCGGTCAACAAGCCGGTCCGCATCGTGATGCAGTCGGAGATGGTCGCCAACGAGAAGCTCGCAGTGGAGTCGAAGGACCCGCGGGTGGCCGCTGCGCTGAAGGATCCACTGAAGCCCGAGGAAGCCTCCAACACCGGCAACCGGTCGCAACTGATCCACCGCACTCGGCGCAGCAAGCTTCGGGTGGCGGTTGCATGTGACCACGAGATCCACGGTGACGACGGGACTCAATTCCACAGCAACACCTACGTGCAGCCGGACTGGACCCGCACCACGGTCGGCACCGAGCTGCAGCCCGGCGATACGGTCGGTATGACGAAATTCGTTGCGTACGGCTGGAGTTCGCAACGCACGTTGCCCGCGTTGCGGGACCAGGTCGACGCTGCGTTGTCGGCGGTGCTGCACACCGGGTGGGACAACCTGGTCGCCGAGCAGCGCAATTATCTGGACGAGTTCTGGGACGGAGCCGACGTCGAGGTCGACGGCGACCCGGTCATCCAGCAGGCCGTTCGCTTCGGGCTGTGGCACGTGCTGCAGTCGGGCGCCCGAGCGGAGGGCCGCGCCATACCGGCGAAGGGCCTGACCGGTCCCGGGTATGACGGGCACTGCTTCTGGGACAGCGAGATGTATGTCCTGCCGGTGCTGACCGCGACCGCTCCGCAAGCCGCGCGCGATGCGCTGATCTGGCGGTTGTCCATCGCCGATCTGGCCGAAGAACGCGCAAAGACGTTGAAGCTCAGCGGAGTTGCGTTCCCATGGCGCACCATTCGCGGGCAGGAGTGCTCGGCATACTGGCCGGCCGGCACGGCAGCCTTCCACGTCAATGCGGCCATCTCGGTGGCCGCGGCACGCTACGTCTACTGGACGAATGACGAGGAGTTCGATCGAGAGGTCGCGCTCCCACTGCTGGTCCGGACGGCCCGGTTGTGGGCCGGCATCGGGTACCACGGCAACGACGGCCGATTCCACATCGACGGCGTGACGGGTCCGGACGAATACAGCGCGATCGTCGACGACAACGTCTACACGAACCTGATGGCGGCTCGGAACCTGCGCTATGCCGCGGAGGCCGTCGAGCGCTGGCCGAAGGTTGCCAAAGAGCTGAAAGTCACCGAAGCCGAACGAGCCGACTGGTGGGCCGCGGTCGAGACGATCGCGGTGCCGTATGACGACGAGCTCGACGTGCACATGCAGGACGCCGACTTCACCAATCACCGGGTGTGGGACTTCCAGGAGACGCACGACAGCGACAGCTACCCGCTCCTGTTGCATTACCCGTATGTCGACATCTACCCGCGCCAGGTCATCAAACAGGCCGACCTGATCCTCGCAATGCATTGGTGCGGTGACGAATTCACCGCTGAGCAGAAGGCGCGTGCGTTCGCCTACTACGAGCCGCTCACCACCCGCGACTCCTCGTTGTCGGCTTGCACCCAGGCGGTCATCGCGGCCGAGGTCGGGCACGTCGAACTCGCGCACGACTACGCGACGGAAGCCGCACTGATGGACCTGCACGACTTGGAGCACAACACCAAGGACGGCGTGCACGTTGCGTCGCTAGCCGGTGCCTGGTTGTCTCTGGTCTGCGGCTTCGGCGGGATGCGCGATCACCACGGCCAGCTGAGCTTCGCGCCCGCATTGCCCGAAGGCATCGAGCGGCTGGCGTTCAACATTCGGTGGCAGGGCTGCAAGATCCGGGTCGAGGTGACCCACGAGCGGACCACCTACCAGCTGGAGGACGGCCCGGACGCGCACACCACGATCAAGCACTATGGGCGCAAGTTCACGCTGCGCTCCGGGAAACCGGCGTCACGCGCGACGAAGCCGCCCAAGCCGATCACACCGCGGCCGGAGCAGCCCGTCGGTCGTGCTCCGCTGCGGGCGGGGTCGGGCGGCTGACCTCTGCGCGAAGCCCGCGTGGCAGACTGGTTGACGAGCCGAAGTCGGCTGATCGCATGCTCGGCCGACGTCATTGACGGGAGTCGAAAACCATGACACCACAAGGTGATTCAACCTCCACTACCCGAACCGAGCACGACTCGATGGGTGACATCGAAGTTCCGGTCCACGCCAAGTGGCGTGCGCAGACACAGCGTGCGGTGGAGAACTTCCCGGTCTCCGGTCGTCCGATCGAGCGCGAACTGATCGGCGCCCTCGCGTCGATCAAGGGTTGCTCGGCCATCATCCGCGGTCAGCGCGGCATGCTCGACCAGCGCAAGGCGCAGGCGATCCATGACGCGGCGGCCGAGGTGGCGCGCGGCGACTGGGACGCAGAGTTCCCGATCGACGTCTTCCAGACCGGTTCGGGCACCTCGTCGAACATGAACGCCAACGAGGTCATCGCGACGCTGGCTCAGGAGTCGCTGGGCGAGCCGGTGCATCCCAACGACGACGTGAACGATCCGTTCTCCTCCAATGACCAGTTCCCTGCCGCCATACACATTGCCGCCACGCGTGCGGTGGTACGCAAGCTGATCCCGGCGCTGGAGCATCTTGCTGAAGCGCTGGAGCGGAAGGCGACCGAGTTCGCCGACGTGGTGAAGTCGGGGCGCACACACCTGATGGACGCGACCCCCGTGACGCTCGGTCAGGAGTTCGGTGGGTATGCCGCGCAGATCCGCCTCGGGGTGGCGCGCCTGCAGGACGCGCTCCCCGCGTGGGCTCCCTGCCGTTGGGCGGCACCGCGGTCGGCACTGGAATCAATGCGCCGAAAGGCCTTGCCGGAGAAGTGATTTCGCGACTTGCCGAAGACATGGACCTGCCGCTCACCGAGGCGGCCGACCACTTCGAGGCGCAGGGCGCTCGCGACGCGCTGGTGGAGCTGTCCGGTGTGCTGCGCACGATCGCGGCCAGTATGACGAAGATCGCGAACGACATCCGGTGGATGGGGTCCGGCCCGCGCACCGGCCTGACGGAGATCTTCCTGCCAGACCTGCAGCCGGGTAGCTCGATCATGCCCGGCAAGGTCAATCCTGTTCTGGCAGAGGCGGTTTGCCAGGTAGCTGCCCAGGTCGTCGGCAACGACGCAGCGGTCGCCTGGGGCGGTGCTGCTGGCAACTTCGAGCTCAATGTCATGCTGCCAGTCATCGCCGACAATCTGCTGCAGTCGATCGAGATCCTGGCCAACGTGAGCGTGCTCTTCGCGGACCGGTGCGTCGACGGCATCACCGCCAACGTCGAGCGGTGCCGCGAATTCGCCGAGTCCTCACCGTCGATCGTCACCCCGCTCAACCATTACGTCGGGTATGACGAGGCCTCCGCCATCGCCAAGCAGTCGCTCAAGGAGGGCAAGACGATCCGTGAGGTTGTCGTCGAGCGAGGACACGTGGAGAACGGCGCGATCAGCGAAGCCGACCTGGACCGGGTGCTCGACGTGCTGGCGATGACCCGCCCGCGCGAGTCCTGATGCGCTTCGGGAGCGTTGCCCGCGAGATTCGGGGTCCCCGCGAAGTATTCGGGGGAGCGAAGCGGCGGAGAAACTTCGTGGGGTGAATTAGGCTCTGACCGTGCCCAACTGGAGGAACCGCGCCTTCCGATCGACGGCAGCGTTGCCCGCTAGCGCGTCGTCGCGCGACGACGCGCCCGAGCGCATCCTGCAACCGCGTCGGGGCGATCAGGACGACGTGCCGGTCGAGGAGTCGGTGGTCGAGAAGGCGGTCTATTGCAACGGCCACCGGGTGGAGGCACCGAAGTCGTTGCGCGAGGCGATGCACCGGTTGCACGGTCCCGACAAGCCAATGGCCTGGATCGGGCTTTTTCACCCGACCGAGACTCAGATCAATGACATGGCAGAGGTTTTCAACCTCCACCCGCTCGCGGTCGAAGACGCGATCGTCGCCCACCAGCGGCCCAAGCTGGAGCGGTACGACGAGACGCTCTTCGTCGTGTTGCGCCCCGCGATCTACCTGGACGCATCCGAGACGGTGCAGATCGGTGAGCTGCACCTCTTCATCGGCCCCGACTTCGTGCTCACGGTTCGTCACTCCGACCGGCCGACGCTGGCCGCCGTCCGTGAGCGACTGGAGTCCGACCCGGAGTTGCTGGCCCGCGGGCCGGAAGCGGTGCTCTACGCGATGCTCGACTTCGTCGTCGACCGCTATGCCCCGGTGATAGCAGGCCTCGAGAACGACATCGACGAGATCGAGAACCAGGTCTTCGAGTCCGATCCCGCCGTGTCCCGACGCATCTACGAGCTGTCCCGTGAGGTCGCCGAGTTGCAGCGGGCCACCAAACCGTTGCTGCAGATCGTGAAAGGTCTGGAGGATGGGTTCGACAAGTACGACACCGACGAGGAGCTGCAGCGCATGCTGCGGGACGTCACCGACCACGCAACCAGTGTCGTCGAGCGGGTCGACGGTTTCCGGGCCAACCTGGCCGACATACTCACGCTCAACGCGACCCTGGTCGCGCAGACCCAGAACGAAGAGATGCGCCGGCTCGCCGAGGCCGGGATGGATCAGAACGACGAGGTCAAGAAGATCTCCGCCTGGGCGGCAATCCTCTTCGCGCCGTCGCTGATCAGCGGCATCTACGGGATGAACTTCGACAACATGCCCGAGTTGCACTGGGCGCTCGGTTACCCCTACGGCATCGTGTTGATGCTCATCGTCTGCTCGGTACTCTTCGTCATCTTCCGCAAACGGAAATGGTTGTGACTCCATGCTGGTTGAGTAGGGCGGGGAGCGAAGCTGAGGAGCGCGTATCGAAACCCTCTGTGGTCTCTACGGATTCGCGGCGAGGAAGATGAACGCCGCCGTCAACACCAGATGTATGCCGCCCTGCAGGCGCGTCGCTCGCCCCGGCACGACGGTGAGGATCCCGACGGCCGCGGTGATGCCGAGGAGCACGATCTGCGTGTGCCCCAGGCCGAGGTGCAGATCGGTGGGCAACCAGATGGACGCGATCGCGATGACCGGGATCGTCAGGCCGATCGATGCCATCGCCGAGCCGTAGCCGAGGTTGAGGCTGATCTGCACGCGGTCCCGTCGAGCGGCGTTGACCGCGGCGAGCGTCTCGGGAGCCAGCACGAGGACGGCGATGATGACTCCGACGAACGAATGCGGCAGGCCCAGCGATCGGACACCGTCCTCGATCGGCTTCGACTCGACCTTGGCCAGGCCGACGACCGCGATCAGCGAGACGAGCAGCAGCGCCAGGCTCTGCAACGCGGCGCGATTGCTGGGCGGTTCGGCGTGCTCACCCTCGGACTCCTGGGTGGTCAGGTCGTCCGGTGCGGTCGCGGCATACCCGTTGTCGCCGGCCAGAGGTCGATAGTCCGCACGGTGCACCGGCAGGAAGAAGTCGCGATGCCGCACGGTCTGGGTGACGACGAAGAGGCCATACAGCGCGAGCGACGCGATCGCCGCGAAGGTCAGCTGGGACCCGGAGAACTCCGGACCTGACACGCTCGAGGTGAAGTTCGGCAGCACCAGACACATGGTCGCGAGCGTCAGCACACAGGCCAGCGCCGCGCCGGTCCCTTCGGCGTTGAAAGTGACAGTGTTGTGGCGCATCGCACCGACGAGCAACGAGATGCCGACGATGCCGTTGCAGGTGGAGCATCGCCGCGGAGAAGACGGTGTCGCGGGCAAGAGTGCTGGCGTCGGAGCCACCGCTGACCATCAGCGTCACGATGAGGGCGACCTCGATGACGGTCACCGCGACGGCCAGCACGAGAGACCCGAACGGTTCACCCACCCGGTTCGCCACGACTTCGGCGTGATGCACCGCAGCGAGCACCGAGGCGCCCAGCAACAGAGCAACGATGACGATCCACGCCGGGCCGATGTGCTTTCCGAACGTGAAGGGAAGCGGCAGCAGCGCCAGGATGGGGACCCAGACGTTCCAGCGGGCCAAAACGGTGCGCAGTCGAGTCGGGTTCACGGGCGCCATTATCCAGGGAGCACGACGAACCATTTTCGCCGAGAGGCCCAGCAAGCGCTCGAGAGGCCCAGCAAAATCGCCGTAGAGCGGGCGATTTGCTGAGCCTCTCGGGGTGCTTCTGAGCCTGTCGGCGAGAGGGGACGGCGCGGGTTCACGGCAGGTAGAACGTCGGGTTCGGCGGCTTGACCGGCACGATGGCGTGACCGCCGATCAGATCGCTGAACTGGTCACCGAAGTTGGCGATGACCGTGTAGCCGCCGGATGCGGTCTCGACGTGGCGGATCGTCGATTTCACCGAGTCGATTTTCGGTACGCCCTTGCTGCACGACGAGGCATGTTTCATCTCCGAAAACGTGACGGTAAGCGGGCCCGTCGACATTACTGCGGCGCCGACCGTAAGGCGTCGGGTCTTCAGCCGACGAAGTTGAAGTGGTAGTCCTCGCCCTCTTGCAGCGTCGAGGCGTAGGGGTTGTGGAAGCCGAATCCGGCTTGGTGGGTCAACAGCCACCGGTTGGCGACCGCGCCCCACGAGAAGATCCACGGTTCGTCGCGTTCCTCGAAGTCGATCGCCAGGCCGTACCCGTGGTTGGACGTGCCTGGATGAGCGGCACGCGGACTGCCGAATTTCTCGTGCCAGTACTGCTGTTCGGCATACGAGCGATAGGTGAGGTCGATCGTGGCGAAGTGACCGAATTGTCGCTTGAACGCGGCCTGCAGACGATGCAGCGCGCTCAGTGCGGAGCCGTTGAGGTAGCGCGGCGTCGCTTGGGTGTAGCCGGGGTCGAAGTGCGAATCAGTGTTGTAACACAACGGAATTGGCGACAACAGGTGGAGCGGTATGCAGCCGTTGAGGCTGCCCGGGTTGGTCGCGTAGATCGCGATCGTGCCGCCGTTGAGGTAGCCGCGGTCGGTGCGGATCCACGGCCCGTCGTCGACGAGAGCGCCGGCGACCCGCTCATGGCACGTGTAGCGTCCGACGATCGGGTGGCTGAAGCCGGGGCCGGAGCGGATGTTGGCGAACTGGTTGTCGGTGGTGACCCGCCCGACGATGTGCGGACACGGGACCGACGGCATCGCAGCCGGCCGGTCGGTGGTCAGGTAGTCAGTGCTCACACAACCGCCGACCAGCGAGCCCTCGGTGATCTGCAGCCAACCGGCGTACTCGATGCCGGTCACCTCGGCGCCCGGCATCAGCAACCCGACTGCCGGGTATGCCGAGCTCGGCCCCATCCGGACGTTGAGGCTGTCGATACCTGGGGCAACGAAGCGCGAAGTGCCAGCGGCTTCGGTGCCCAGCTGTGCCGAGCCGGAATGTGTAGTGGTCACGGTCGCCCCTCCCTTTGCGATCACTGCTCCTATTTGATCAGACTCCGGGGTGCGTGTGTTGTTGTGGATGTGTCCGGCGGCCTGCGTCGGCCGGAACGCCGCTGAGCGGCATACCCGATGGGTATGCCGCTCAGCGCATTTGCGGAAACGGTCAGTCGCTCACTTCGACAGCGAGCCGATGATCGAGCCGACGTCCGGGGTGCCCCAGCCGGTCGGGGAGTCCCAGCCGGCCGTCGCGGAGTAGCCGCCGGAGAACGTCGGGGTTGAGTTGCTGCCTTCGGTCACGTCGAACAGCTTGCCGCTGTTGGCCCACGTCTGGGCGTATTGGTTGACGCTGCCGATCGGCTTGCCGCCCGCCTGGTCGAGGTCCGCTGCGATGCCGGCCCACTGCGGCGAACCGGCCGACGTGCCACCGAAGTAGTAGAAGCCGTTCGCGTCGCCCCCCATCATGCCCAGGTAGGTGAGCACGCCGGTGTAGACGCTGGCGTTGTAGGCGACGTCCGAGCCCTGCTTGCCGGTGATCAGGCTCGGTGCACCGCCGGTGGCGCCGATCGGGCCGTCCGCGCAGTTCGTCGGGCAGTTGGCGTAGTCACCCCACACGGTTTCGCGTGGCTCTGGCAGGCCGCTGCCGACATACAGGTTGGTGCCACCGACCGCGGTGACCAGCGGGTCTGCTGCGGGCAGTGCGAAGTTCTCGTAGCCCGCGCCGTTGTCCGAGCCGGCGTCGGCCGAGGACGCGAAGACCGACATACCTTGCGACGCGGCCTTGGCGAAGGTCTTGTGGGCCTGCAACTGCTGGGCGTTGTTGCCGTGGATGAGGTTCTCCGAGGAGCCGTAGCTCATCGACAGCACGTTGCCGAGCTTGTTGTCGACGGCATACTTCACTGCGCTGTCCAGCGAGGCGCCGTGGTCGTTGGCCGCGACGACGAGCGCGATCTTGGCGCCCGGCGCGACGGCGTGTGCCCACTGGACGTCCAGGGAGGTCTCCTGAGCCCAGTCGAGCTGGGTGCCGCGGCCGTTCCAGGTCGGCTTGCCACCCGGGTAGTGGATGCTCAGGTCGGCAGCAGGCAGTCCCCACTGGTTCGAGAAGACTGCCAGATCCGATGCGGCGGTCGGGCTGCCGAACGCGTCGACGATGACGATGGTCTGGCCGGTGCCGGCCGGCTGACCGTTGATGGTGGCCGGGATGTTGTATGCCGCCCGGATGCTGTCCGGTGTCTGGCAAGCGAATGTGCCACCGGAGGAGGCCAGGCACTCGGCCGGGGTGAGCGCCGGGGTGATCGAGCTGGTGGCGAGGTGCGACTTCACCACGATCGGTTTGACGCGGTAGGTGAACGCACCGGACGGACTGGCGGCGTAGGCCGGCAGGGTCGTGGCCGTCAGGCCGGCGGCGGCGATGGTGGCGAGGGCTAGTTTGGCGTACGACTTGCGCTTCATGGGCGCTCCTTTGGGGGCAAGGACATTCCCAGAGTTGGTCGGGTGACCAGGGGTATTTCGCAACCTACTGCTGTCCGGCGCCTCGCGGGGAGTGATTGCGCGAGGAAGGATTTTCGGGCGAGGCTTGACTCTGACACCGTGTCAGGCCGTGAACTGAAGGAGTCATGTTCAACATCGGAGACTTCGCCAGACACGGCCGGGTGTCGGTCCGGATGCTGCGTCACTACGACGCGATCGGGCTGTTGCAACCGGCCGAGGTCGACCCGTTCAGCGGTTACCGACGGTATGACGGCGCGCAACTCGCGCGGCTCAACCGGCTGGTGGCGCTGAAGGACCTGGGTTTCACGCTCGATCAGGTCGGCGTGCTGCTCGACGACGCGGTGACCGGTGAGCAACTGCGCGGGATGCTTGCGCTGCGGCTCGCTGAGCTCGAGGAGTCGGTCGCTGCCGACCAGGCGCGGCTCAGGCAGGTCGAGGCGCGGCTCCGAGCAATCGAAAGTGAGAGCACCATGTCCGACACGAATGTCCTGATCAAGTCCGTTCCTTCGGCTGACTACGTCGAATTGCGAGCAACCGCAGCCAGTTTCAGCCCCGACGACATCGGCCCGGTTGTGCAGCCGCTGTGTGCCGAGCTGGGCGAACTGCTGGCCCACGCCGAGGCTACGCCCGACCCTGACGGGCGCCTGACCTGTTGGTACGACCAGCAGCCGGACGGCTCCGTCGCGGTGCACGCCGGAGTGCCGGTCATCGCGACCGGCGCCGACACCAACGGGTTGACCGTCACGACTCTGCCCGGGGCCGAGGTGGCGGTGCTGACACACCGCGGTCCGATGGACCAGGTCATGGCGTCCTGGCAGGGGCTGCTCACCTGGGTCGAGAACGCCGGCCGCCGTACGGGTGGCCCGTCCCGCGAGGTCTACCTGGAGACCTCGAGCGATCCGAAGACCTGGGTGACCGAGTTGCAGGAGCCGATCGGCTGACGCCGAGTCAGCAGTCAGGGTTTGCGGGGGTTGCCGCACGGTGGTTGTGTGAGTCGTACACCCTCTCGAGGAGATGACGATCATGGCTGGGTTCACCGCCACCGCTGCGGCAGATGTCGCCGCTACCGCCCAGCAGGTGTGGGCCGCGCTCACCGAGCCGGACCAGATCGCCACGTACCTGGCCGGCTCACGGGTCACCACGACCTGGGAGGTCGGCTCCCCGATCACCTGGGACGGCGAGTATGACGGCCACTCCTACCAGGACAAGGGCGATGTACTCACCTACGACGAGCCACGCGTTGTTGTCGTTCACCCACTACAGCCCGATAATGGGCCAGCCCGACGAGCCGGCCAGCTACCACACCCTGGTCTACACGCTCGACCGCGTCAGCGGGTGGCACCCACCTCGAGCTCACCCAGGACGGCTGCGCGAGCCAGGAACAGGCCGCGCAGTTCAGCCGATTCTGGCAAGAGATGCTGAACGCGCTGAAGGCGCACGTCGAGTCCTGACCCATTTCCCACGGCCTGGTCTCAGGTCGTGTGCAGGGTGTCGAAGAGTTCGTCGACGACCTCTGCCAGCCGGGCCAGCTCCTCGATGTGGTCCGCGGAGAGTGCGTTGAGTCGCTTGCGACCCTCGCTGGTGAGGGTCAGGCGGACGACGCGATGGTCGTCCCCGTCCCGGCTGCGGTCGATCAGGCCGAGTTCCTGAGTCCGGTTGACCAACTCGACAGCCGTGTTGTGGCGCACCAGCAGGTAGTCGGCGACGTCGCCGATCGTCGGGTCGTCCGAGCCTTCGTGCCCGCGGATGGCCAGCAGCAACTGGTGCTGGCTAGCGGTCAGTCCCATCGCCGCCGCCTGCTCGGCGCTCCAGTGCTCGAACTTGCGCAGGCGAGTGCGCAACCGCAGCAGGCGGGTGTAGTCGGCGTTGGTGATGCGACGTCGGGAGGTCACGGATTGAGACTCTCTTCTGGAGGATTTGACCAACCTTATATTATGTCGTTGCACGATATAATCGTGTCACGACATAGATGTGAGCCACCGCACACGACCGGCAGAGAGTGACCCCGTTGAGTTCAACCCATCCCATTGCGCCGAACGACGTCCCGCGCGACGTCCATCACCTCGGTGACTTCCGCGCCACGCCGCGCCTGCTCGTCATCGCGGCACTCGCGATCCCGGTCGGCGCCGTCGCCGCAGTGGTCGCCTGGGCACTGCTGCGACTCATCGGAATCATCACCAACGCGATCTTCTACCGACGGTTCGACACCGCGCTCGTCGCTCCCGGGGCCGGCCACAGTCATTGGTATGTCGTGCTGCTCGCCCCGATCATCGGCGGTCTCGTCATCGGTGTGATGGCGCGCTACGGGTCGGAGAAGATCCGCGGTCACGGGATGCCGGAAGCGATCGAGGCGATCCTGCTGGGTGGCAGCAAGGTGCAGCCGCGGGTCGCCGTGCTCAAGCCGGTCTCCTCCGCGATCGCCATCGGCACCGGTGGCCCGTTCGGCGCCGAAGGCCCGATCATCATGACGGGCGGAGCGATCGGATCGCTCTTCGCGCAGTTCCTGCGACTGACCGCGGACGAGCGCAAGACGCTCCTCGTCGCAGGTTCCGCAGCCGGTATGGCCGCAACCTTCAACACACCCTTCGCAGCCGTGATGCTGGCCGTCGAGTTGCTGCTCTTCGAATGGCGTCCCCGCAGCTACGTGCCGGTCGCCACCGCAGTGTGCGTCGCGACCGTCATACGGCACCCGATGCTGGGCAGCGGTGTGCTCTTCCCCGTGCACGGTGCGCTGCACATCACCCCGTTCGCCGAATTGCTGTGTGCGGTCACCGGAATCGTCGCGGGCCTGCTCGCGATCGTGGCCACGATCCTGGTCTACGCGGCGGAGGACGGCTTCCGACGACTGCCGGTGCACTGGATGTGGTGGCCGGCGATCGGCGGCATCATCATCGGCATCGGCGGCATGATCGTCCCTGAAGCGCTCGGTGTCGGTTACAACATCATCGGTGCCGAGCTGGACGGGAGCATCTCGCTCGGGCTTGTCGTCGGCATCCTGATCGTCAAGACGCTCATCTGGTCGCTGTCGCTCGGCTCCGGCACGTCGGGCGGCATCCTCGCTCCGATGTTCATGATCGGCGGTGCACTCGGTGCGCTCGAGTCGCACATCTTCCCGCACGTCGGTCCCGGTTTCTGGGCGCTGGTCGCGCTCGCCGGGGTGCTCGGCGGTGTCATGCGCTCGCCGTTCACCGGCGTCATCTTCGCGCTGGAGCTGACCGGTCGCTTTGACGCCATACTCCCGATGATCATCGGTGCTTCAACCGCATTCGCGCTCTCGAGCCTGCTGCTGAAGCGCTCGGTGCTCACCGAGAAGATCGCGCGGCGCGGCTACCACCTGACGCGTGAGTATGACGTCGACCCGCTCGAGATTTATTTTGTCGGCGAGGTGATGTCGCGCGACATCCTCAGCTATGAGAGCGACCTGTCGGCGGCGGAGGCACTGGAGGTCATCTCCGGCAACGAGCCGGACAGCGTCGAGACCCGACGCCAGATGCTCTATCCCGTCGTGGAGGGCACCGACAAGCTCGTCGGCGTCGTGACACGAACCCAGTTGGAGACTGCGATGCACGAGAACCGCGGCGACCGGCCGGTGCTGGAGCTGTGCATCACGGCGCCGATCGTCACACACTCCGACCAGACGCTGCGTGAGACCGCAAATGCCATGGCTGCCAATGCTGTTGACAAGATGCCCGTCGTTGATCGGGACGACTCGACTCGGCTGGTCGGGCTGGTCTCGCTCACCATGCTCCTCGAGGGGCGCGTGCGTGATGTGCGCGAGGCGCGCGAGTCCGAGCGGGTGCTGCGGCTGCGTGTTGCCCGGCCGGGCTGGTTCGGCCGCGGCTGAGTCGTCCCGTCGCAGGTCAGAAGTACAGGCCTGGTGTGCCGAAGAACGAGTTGAGGGACTTCGTCAGCGCGATGACCTTCGCCCGTTGGGCCGCGGTGAGACCCGTGTCCGGCATGGCGATGAGCTGTTTCAGTTCGCTCACCTGGTAGGCGTAGAGCGAACCGTAGAGCTTGAGGTTGGCCTCGGCGTGATACCAGTACGCACCACGTGTCGCGTCGGCTGCGGAAGCGCCGCGGATCCACCAGCGCTGCGCGTAGGCGTAGTAGGTCAGATCGACGCTCGCACTCGGCTGGGTGGGCTGGACCTGCAGGTCGCAGGTGCTCACCGACTGGCGGAAGCGCACCGTGTGGTTGGTGTGTGCCGGAGTGACCGCGAGGTAGGTCGACCAGTGCGGGCACGGCCCCGTCGCAGAGCTGTTGAACGCGGACCACTGCAGCCCGGCCGCGGCGTAGCGCCCGGGGGCGAGAGTCACGGTGTGGGGGGTGCCGACATCTGTCGCGTGGGCCATCACACTCCCTGCGGAGTTGAGGGCGACGGCACTCGGAAAACCGTTGATCGTGCAGGTTGTCGAGGCCTGATTGCGGAAGAGCAGATACATCCATCGGTGGCCCATACCGGCCTCGACATACGAGTGAGTGACCGCGAGCGCGCTGCCCGCGCAGGGCGCGTAGGTCGTGGCTCGCGCCGCCGGTGAGGCGGTGAACGAGACTGTGCCGGCGACACCGGCGGACGCGGTGATCACCGCCGCGAGACGGATGAACTTCATGGTGGAACCTCCTGATGGTGAGCTCATGTCACCTGTCATGAGCACACCATCGGTAACGCTGATACGCGTTTCCCGAAGCCCGGAAAGAACCCGCACAGAACCCGGGAACTGCCTGGGCTTCGCCTCCACATACTTTGTCGTCGGCCGAACCGTCGAGAGGTCCACCAATACGGCGAGCGGCACACCGATTTGGTATGCCGCTCGCCGCAAAAGTCTGCTGCTCGGTGCGTCCGGCGTTCTCAGCCCGCGGCGCCTGCAGGGGTGGTGGTGGTCTTGAAGCCCTCGAGCTTGTTCGCCTTGATGGCGTACTCGTTGGTGAACGTGTCCGCGATCTTCACCTTGCCCACGTCGACCCCGAGGCCCTTCTCCATGGCGTAGATCGTCTTCGGGCCACCGGCCGGCATGATGCCGTCGGGCAGGAACTGACCCTTGTCGGTGGTCAGGCCGCTGACGTATTGCGCCTTGGAGATCGTGCTGTTGGACACGTACTGCTGTGGCATCTTGGCCGCGATGTCCGCCGCCGAGTGCGTGTTGATCCAGTGCATCGTGGCGACCAGGGCATCGACGACCTTCTGCACAGCGTCCTTGTGCGAATTGACCCAGCTCGCGTTGGCGAGCACCGATGCTGCCGGCCACGCACCGCCGAGGGCTGCTGTCGCCCCCTTCGTCGAGGCGAGGTCGATCGCCGAGTAGCCGACATGCTTGGCCTCGATCGCACCGACGGTGGGCTGGGTCGTCATGACGCACTGCGCCGTGTTCCGCTGGAGGGCCGCGATGGCGGTAGCACCCGCATGGACGGCGAGCGTCTTGTACTGGTTGTGCGCGACGCCCTTCTGATGCGCCATGAATTGCGTGAGTTCGTCGGTGCCGGAGCCGAGGTCGGTGACGCCGAGCGTCTTGCCCTTGAAATCTGCGGCGCTGTGCACACCACTCTTGGTGTTGCACATCTCGCGCTCGCCGGGTGCCCCGGACAGCTGCACCACGCCGATGACATCCTTGCCCTTGGACTGGAAGTCGATGGTGTGGATGTACCACGCGCCGGCCATGTCGACCTGGCCCGAGGCCATCGCCTCCTCGGCGCCGACGCCGCCGTTCTGCTCGGTGGACAGCTCCACCTTGACGCCATACTTCTTGTAGAAGCCGAGGTCCTGGGCGAGCTGGTAAGGCAGGTAGATCTGCTTGTCGATGCCTCCGACCATCATTTTGACGGTCGGCATCGAGCCGCCTCCTCCGGTTGCTGCGGACGAGCCGCCCGCGCTGTTCCCTCCTCCGCTGCTGCCGCAGGCGGCGGTGGCGAGCGCGAGGGCTCCGATGGCAGTCATGGTCAGTGCTTGTTTGAGCATGGGATTGGTTCCTTTCCAGGGTCGAACGCTTGTGTGGTGCTTCGGGGGCGAAGTCTCAAATGGCTTGCGCTTCGGTCTTACTCGGCGGGCGCCACGACAGGACCCGCTTCTCGAGCAGCGCGATGAGGGACTCGGCCACGAGGGTGACGGCAGCCATCAGGAGCATGCAGGCGAAGACGGTGTTGGGGTCGAAGTGGCCCTGGGCCTGCACGATGATCAGGCCGACGCCGGCCTGTGAGCCGAGGACCTCACCGACGAGCGCGCCGATGATCGCGAAGCCGAACGCGGTGTGCAGGCTGGCGATGATCCAGGTGAGGGCCGACGGGATCGTCACGTGCCGGGCGACCTGCAGTGGTGACGCTCCGAGGACCCGAACGTTTGCGATCAGGTTCTGGTCCACCTCTCGCACGCCCTGGAAGGCGTTGAAGAACACGATGAAGAAGACGAGAACCGCCGCCAGCAGCACCTTGGGAAGGATGCCGAGACCGAAGGCGACCACGAAGATGGAGCCGAGGATGATGCGCGGCACTGAATTCAGGGCCTTGATGTAGGGACTGCAGATGTCGGACAGCACTCGGTTCTGGCCGAGCAGCAGGCCGAAGATGACCCCGCTCACCGTGCCGAGCCCGAAGCCGAAGATCGCCTCCTTGATCGTGACCCAGACGTTGAAATAGATCGACCCGAAAGGCGTGCCCTTGGTGAACAGATCCAGGAGCGACTGCCAGATCATCGACGGCTGGCCGTAGAAGAACTTGTCCACGACGCCCGTGGCGGTGCACACCTGCCAACCGCCGACCACCAGGATCGGCAGGATGATTCGGCCGGCCCAGACGCGCAGGGCACGTGTTCTCCGGGCGCGGCGAGCCGCGTGCTGGATGTCTGCCTCGGACTGTTCCGGTGCAGTTTCGGGTGGTCGGGTTGCAACCATCACGCCGCACCTGCCGTCTGCGCGTAGGCGCGGTCGACCTCGTCCTTCAACGAGGACCAGATGCGATCCTGCAACTCCAGGAACCGCTTCTCGTGGCGGATGGCTTGCACCTCTCCTCGTGGGCGAGGCAGGTCGATGTCGAAGGACTGCTTGATCGAGCCGGGACTGCTGGTCATGACCAGGACCTTGTCGGCGAGCGCGACTGCCTCGTCCAGGTCGTGCGTGATGAAGAGAACCGACGGCCGCGCCTGCTCCCACAGCCCGAGCAACTCGGTCTGCATGATCGCCTTGGTCTGCACGTCGAGCGCTCCGAAAGGCTCGTCCATCAACAGGATTCGCGGTTCGTTGATCAGCGCGGCAGCCATGGCGACCCGCTTGCGCATGCCGCCGGACAGTTGGTGTGGGTACCGGTCCTCGAATCCGGTGAGGCCGACTCTGCGCAGCCAGTCCCGTGCGAGCGCGATCGCGTCCTTCTTGCCCATCCCGGCGAGGGTGGGGCCGATCATGACGTTGCCCAGAACGCTCTTCCACGGGAAGAGCGCGTCGGCCTGGAACATGAAGCTGACGCCCTTGGTGATGCCGTGCACCGGGTTGCCGCCGACTTTCACGGATCCGCCGCTGGGGTTCTCCAGCCCGGACACCTGGCCGAGCGTTGTCGATTTGCCGCATCCGGTCGGCCCGACGATGGCGCAGAACTGCCCGGGCTCCACCGTGAAGGTCACGTCACGGATGGCGGTGAACGGGTCGCCCTTGGGGGTGATGTATCGCTTGGTGAGTCCGGTGATCTCGATCCGGGCCGAGTCACCGGCCCCGGGTGGGGACGCATACAACGTCTGGTTGTCGGTCATGGGTGCTCCTTCGGTTTGCACTGGAGACCGACACTAGGAAGTGACGCGGATCACGTCGCGGTTGCGAAAGAAGCTCGCCGTTGCTCTCATTGATCGCCTTTTAGCGCGTTCTGCGCACGGACAATGCCTTGTCCGAACCGTTGACCGCCGTCACAATTGGCGCAAATGCGATATCGGATGCGTCGGCTGTCGAGCCAGATCTTCGTGGCGCAGTTGGTCATCCTGACGATCACGATCGTCATCGGGTTCCTCCTGCTCGCCCGGGCCGAACGTGGCCACTTGGACTCCCAATTCGAGACTCGGGCTGCGGCCATCGCGCAGGCGGCAGCGGGTGTCCCGCAGGTCCGCAGCTGTATGGCGACCCCCGCGCCGGGATGCAGCGCGGCCGTCCAGTCCATCGCCTCCGGCATCGCGCACCACGCGGGGGCGTCATACGTCGTGATCATCGACATGCATCAGGTGCGGCACTCGCATCCGGATCCGGCACTGATCGGCAAGAAGGTCTCCGAGCCGATCGTCACGATCGACGGCCGGGTGCACACCGGGGTGGACAACGGCAGCACGGGCCGGTCCGCGAATGGCAGGGTGCCGCTTTACGGCCCGGACGGCAGGATGGTCGGGGAGGTGTCGGCGGGCATCCGGGAGAGCTCGGTGTCCAGCGCACTGTGGCGCGTACTCCCTTCGTATGCCTTGTGGTTCGCGATCGCACTCTTGGTCGGGGCCTTCGCTTCATGGCAGCTGGCGCGGCGGCTGAAGCGCCGCACCTTCGGACTTGAGCTCGACGAGATCGCGCAACTGCTGCAGGAACGCGAGGCCACGTTGCACGGCATACGAGAAGGGGTGATCGCCTTCGACGCCGACGGCCGCGTCACTGTCGTGAACGACGAGGCCCAGCGGCTGCTGCACCTGTCGACCGGGGCGATCGGCAGCAGGCTCGAGGAGCGGATGCCCGCGGGCCGGCTGCGGGACATGCTTGCCGGTGGTTCGACAACGCCCGATGACATCGTTTTCACCGACGACCACTGCCTGATTATCAACCGTATGCCGGTCTGCATCGCCGGAACCCTGCACGGTGCGGTCGTCACCCTGCGCGACCGCACGGAGGTCACCGGGTTGATCCAGGAACTGGACGGCGAGCGTGGCCTGACCGATTCGCTGCGGGCGCAACAGCACGAGTTCGCCAATCGGATGCACGCCGTCGCAGGGATGCTGGAGCTCGGATTGCCTGAGGAGGCACTGCGATTCGTGCTGGAGGTGCAGGGCACGTCGGCCGAGTTGGACAACACGCTGCGGACGCACATCGGCGCACCCCAGATCGTCGGGCTGCTGCTCGGTAAGGCGGCCGAGGCCAGCGAACACGGCATCGACTTCGTCATCGACCCCGACACCCGCCTCGGTGAAGCGCCGGAGAAGGTGCAGGCGCTGACGACGATCCTCGGCAATCTCATCGACAACGCCTTCGAAGCGCTTGCGACCGTTTCCGCCCCGCGCCGGGTGGTCGTCGGGATCGTGGAGGAGTCGGACCAGGTGACGGTGCTGGTGACTGACAACGGCCCGGGCTTGCCGGCCGGCGCGGGGGAGGAGATCTTCCGGGACGGCTACAGCACGAAGTCCACGCAGCTCCCGTCCCGTCGGCGTGGGCTCGGCCTGGCGCTGATCCAGCGGATGGTGACCAGGATGGGCGGGACCATTGAGGTGTCAGAGGGTCCGGGTGCGCGTTTCCGGGTGAAGCTGCCCCGTCAGGAGTCGGCCAGCGAGGTGGTCCCGACGTGATGGCCGGCGCACTGCGGGTGCTGGTGGTCGACGACGACTTCCGGGTCGCGGGCATCCATGCGGCGATGGTCAGTCGGGTTCCTGGTTTCCAAGTGCTCGGCACCGCGCACGGCGCCGAGGAGGCGTTGGCGACGGCGCGCCGGACACATCCGGACCTGGTGCTGATGGACATCTATCTGCCCGACGGGAACGGCCTCGAGGTGGTGCGGGCCTTGCGTGACGAGCCGAAACCTCCTGACGTCATGGTGATTTCGGCGGCGCGCGACACCGCCTCGATCCGTGAAGCGATGCAGCTCGGTGCGGTGCACTATCTCGTGAAGCCCTTCGGGTTCAGCGCGCTGACTGACCGCCTGACGGCATACCAGCGAATGCGGCTGCACTTGGCCGAGCTGCCCGACCATGCCCGGCAGTCGGACGTCGACGAGCTGTTCGGGATGCTGCGCCCGGCGCAGCCTGCCGCGGCCCTGCCGCCCAAGGGACACTCCGCGGCAACGCTCGAATCGGTGCTCAAGGCCATCCGCGACAGCGATGCCGACCTGTCGGCCTCCGAGGTCGCCGAGGCGATCGGCATCAGCCGGGCGACGGCGCAGCGGTACCTCAGCTACCTGGAGCAGCACGGCATGGTCAAGCTGCAGTTGCGATATGGATCCGCCGGTCGCCCGGAGCATCGTTACCGGGCGTCGCGGGCCTGAGTCACTGGGTGAGTTCAGGACTGGACGAGCGCGGCGAAGCGGGTCGCCAGGAGAGTCGCCGCCTCCAGCACCGCGGCATCCGCAGCGACCAGGTCGTCGATGCCGCGGGCGACGCGGTCGCGCTCGTCCTGATCGGAGCTGCGGAATGCGCCCGCCCACTCGGCGTAGGTCGCCGGGGAGATCTCGGGGTGGAACTGGACGCCCCACGCATTCGGCGCGGCGCGAAAAGCCTGCTGCGGGTAGGGATTTGACGTGCCGAGCAGCACGGCGCCATCGGGGAGTCTCTCGATCGTGTCCCCGTGCATCGACGCGACCTGGAAGTCCGGTCCGAGGCCGTCGAACAATGCGTCGCCGACTGCCTCGTCGGTCGCGCTCACGGCGACCACGCCGGCTTCGACCCCGTGCGAACCCTTGACGACGGTGCCGCCGAGGGACTGTGCGAGCAGCTGCCCGCCGAGGCAGATCCCCAGCGTGGGGCGGTGCTGCAGCACGGCGTCGCGGAACAGCGCGCGGATCTGCTCGAGCCACGGAAACCTGGCGGTGTCGTTGCAGCTCATGTCGCCGCCGAGCACGATCAGCCCGTCGGCGCGCAGCCGATCGGGAACGACGTCGCCGTCATACGGCCGGACAGTGTGTATGGCGACGCCCTGCTCGTCCAGCCAGCCGCTGAACCTGCCCAGCTCGTCGTCCGCTGCGGGCTGGACCACCAGCACGGTCGACATCGCGCTCAACGCTCGTCCTGCTTGAGCGCGGTGTCGACGGTCAACGCCGCGGCAATTGCGAGTGACCGCAACGGATCTTGCAGGTCCGGTCGAATGCGCACGACGTAGTTGTCGGCGGTGGTGAACATCGTGGTCAGCAGGCCTTCCCAGGTCTTGGTGATCCGGCCGACTTCGACACCGTTGCCGTCCAGGAGGGCGAAGTTCCAGGCGCGCCAGTTCTCTGCATTGAGGGTGCCGACGTCCTGTCCGCCGACCTGCAGACCGAAGCGGATCTTGCCGAACATGTTCTGCTGCACCAGCCGACCGATCTCGCCGCCGCCCGGGTGCTCGACGACGATGGTCGACTTGAAGACCTTCCCCGGCCGCGTCAGCAGCAACAATGGCCGGCCGGTCGTGTCGCGGATCTCCAGCCGGTGCGTGAGGAACTGGTCCAGGTTGCTGACGAAACGCAGCGCCTTCTTCGCGTTGCTCTGCCCGACCTCGACGACCGCACCGATCTCAGCGCCGTCCTCCGCGTAAACCATGTATTCGTTGGTCAGCTCGATCAGCTTGCGCTTCTGGCTGACGACGAGCGTGTGCTCGGTGAAGACGTTGCGGTTGCTGCCGGCGACCGAGTGCCCGACCTGACCCTGGACCGCGCCTCCGAAACTCTGGTCGCCATACCCCTGCGTCCACTGCGGATGCTGACCCTGGGCCGACTGCGGGGAGCCTTGTTGCGGGTATGACGAGGTCGGTTGCTGCGGTTGTTGTGGCGGCGGCATCGGCTGGTAGTGCTCAGTCCACTGCTGGCCGTCCCACCAGCGCAGCCGGTTGGTGCCGGCCGGGTCCGGATGCCAGGCAGCAGGTGGGTTCGACGTCATGGACACATCCTGTCATTGGAGCTACGGGTGGCGAGGCCCGTCGTGGTGAATCGGGTCGCCAGATGTTGGAGCGTCACAAGCGCCCGGAGGTTCCCACCGAGCCGTCCCGAAGTCAGCCGAGCGGATCGTCCTGGGGTCGTGCCAGGGAGCCCGCGGCACCCGAGAGGCTTGCGGAGTCGGCGGCGCGCTGGCCGGCCGCCCACCCGTGTGCATCGGTGGTCATCCGGCTCTGCTTGTGGACGATGTTGGGGAACAGCTCGTCGACCAGATCGTCGACGTGTGCTGCCGCTCGGCAAGAACGCGGACCAGCGCGCGTGAACTCCCGCCGTCGCTGGCCGGAGCGTCGGGTTCCGTTCCGTTGATGGCAGATTCGGTCTCCGTCTGCATCGCCTCGCGAAGCCGGTCGCCGATGCGCACGGCATACGCGGTGAGGAAGGACTGGCGGAAGCGGCGCGTGCGCGACGTGCCGGCGCGGGTGATCTGACTCCCTTCGCCGAGCATCGCCCGAGTCGCCTGCAACAGCAGCGACGTGAAGATGGTTTCGACCGCTGCGAGGTCGGCCGCATGGCCGACGACGGTGGAGAAGCCGAGTCCGACGCTCCAGATCGTGCGGCACCGATTGGCTTCGGCGACGGCCTGCAGGAGCCGGACCTTCTCCTGCTCGTAGGGGCGCTCCACCCACACCCGGGTGGACAGCGCGTCGTCGGTATGACGGTCGGTCGACGCCGACAGCATCGCGACGTCGAGACTGTGCCGGGTCATCAACGATTGAGCCGCCGCGGTGAACGTGTCGGCCTCTGCTTCGTAAGGGGTCGACTCGGCTTGGGCGAGCATCCGGCGCACCCGCTCAAGGATGCGCGGGTCGACCTCGGCCGGGGCGGAACTCGTGCGGCCGGGCCGCGCGGTGCCCGGCAGCGGATCGATGCGCTCGATCGTCGGGAGCATGGTCACGAGCACTGCGAGATCGAGGACCGTCCGTAGTGTTGCTTCGAAGCCCTCCGCACGGGATCGTTCGGTGACGAAGTCGCTCTGCGGTGGCCACCAGCACCGCGCGTCGATGGTGCGGAGTTGCTCTGGCCAGGACGGGGCAAGCGTCGAGGCGGCGTACGTCCCAAGCTGAGCAGCCATCCCATCTGCGGCCAGGGTCTGAGCATCGCTGTCGAGCTCGCGCCCGACGTAGATGTGCAGGTCGATCGGGCGCCAGCCTCTGGACCAGGCGAGACCGACGGGCGCGACGAGCAGCTCCCGCAGCTGTCGGTTGATCGCGGCTGCGGCACGTGGCTCGGCACTCCGTGCGAGCAGTCGTCGAATCGAGAGCTCCGCCCGGTGCGGATCGCCGGCCGCCAACGACGTCACGGCGTCGGCGAGGTTGTGGGCGATCTGCTGACTCAGGAGCTGCCGGTGCTCAGTGCCGTCATACAGCGTGCGTTGCGGCGTGGGCGAAACCCCGAACGCACTGCCTGCATGTGTGCCAGAGGCTCGACGCCGGCGACGATCCTTGGCCTTGGCGGCGCGACGCTGTTGATTGTGAGTACCATGGGACGTCCCCCTGTGTGTCGATCACGTGTCCGAGTTGAGGACGTCAGGCTTGCATCGAGCACCGACAGTCGCCCAGGCCGGCTAGTCGGTGTCGACGACGATCTCGCACTCGAAACCTTCGGGGTTCTCGATGAACAAGGCCGTGTGATCTGGGCCGCCGGCGTGCGGATAGCGATCGGCGAAGAGCTCGCGCCAGTCGCCGGCGGCGCAATCCTGCCGTAGTTGATCGAGCGCTTCGCGGTCGTCGGCACGCAGCGCGAGGTGGTTGAGCCCCGCGCGCATCCGATCGTGCGGACCACTCACCGCCGGCGACCCCTCCAGCACGATGTATGGCGCGCCGGCGCAGCGCCATACGCGACCGACCGGCCAGGCGGCATCGAGGTCCTCGTGCCAGCCGATGCGCGTGAGCAGCCAATCGAACGAAGCGCCGGTGCGTTGCAGGTCGGTCGTCCAGAGTTCGATGTGGTGGACCGGGCTATCCATCCGGCAAACCCTAGCGACACCAGTCGGTTTCAGGACCCATAGGGCTTGAGCTCGGCCAGCACCTCGTTGAGCGCCTCGGTGCTGGATGGGTGGGTCCAGATGCCGTTCAACAACTCGTCCGCGGTGACACCGGCACGAATGGCCAGCGCCACGAGGTTCACCAACTCCTGGGAGTCGATGCAGAAGAGCGTCGCGCCGAGCACCTTGCGAGTGTCGGCGTCCACGGTGAAGGTGATGACGCCTTCCGCGTCGCCGACGATCTTCGGTCGCGGCATGGTGGCGATCTTGGCAACCGGCTTGGCGGCATACAGGACGTCGTGGCCCGCTTGCTGAGCCTGCGCCGGCGTGAGCCCGACCTGCGACAGCGGCGGGGTGATGAAGGTGGTGTTCGGCACGGCGACCCGGTCGGTGGTCGTGCGGGTGCCGTCGCCGACCAGCTGATCCCACACGATGCGGTTGTCGTCCAGCGAGATGTAGGTGAACTGCGGGCCGCCGTTGATGTCGCCGACCGCGAAGACACCTTCGACCGACGTACGCAGGCGGTTGTCGACCCGCACGAATCCCTTTGCGTCCGTGTCGATTCCGGCGACATCCAGTCCTATATCGGCGGTCACCGGGGTGCGGCCAACCGCGAGCAGGACCGCATCGACATCGATCCCGTCGTCGGCGAGCTGCGCTCGCAGGCCGTCGCCGGACTGCTCGATGCCGCGGATCTCGGCGTTGTTGCGGACTGTGATGCCTCGCCGGGTGAGGACGTCGGTGACGGTCTCGGCGACGATCGGCTCCGCATGTGGAAGAAGCGCAGGCCCAGCATCCAACAGCGTGACTTCAGAACCGAATTGGGCGAACATGCTCGCGAACTCCAGGCCGATGAAGCCGCCTCCGATGACGGCCAACCGATGCGGGAACGGGTCTGCGTGCTGGATGGTCGTCGAGTCATAAACGCCCGGCAGGTCGATGCCGGGTATGTCCGGTCGAGTCGGTATGGCGCCGGTGCCCACCACGATGGTCTGCGCGGTCACCACCACGTCGCCATCGGCGGTGCGCACGGTGACTTCCTTGGGTCCGGTGAAGCGTGCCTCGCCGTCGAACAACGTGGCCTGGCCGTCGAGCATCGCGTGGTTGGCGGCGTTGAGTTTGCCGATGAGGTCATCACGCCCAGCAACGGATTCCGTGAAATACGTCTGCGGGTCGTCGTCCGGACGCCGCGCCTCGGCCGAGACCACTAGATCCTTGGTCGGGACACACGCGACGTTGATGCAGGTGCCGCCATACATCGCCGGGTCGCGCTCGACTAGGGCGACGGACTTGCCCGTCGCGGCATAGCGCTTGGCCAGGGTCTTGCCGGCTTTGCCCCAGCCGATGACCAGCAGGTCGACGTCCAGCGATGACTTCGTCATGTTGTCTCTTCGTCCCTCGGGGGCATGGACCGCACCGGACATCTTGCATCAGCGCGGTCATGTGCCAGTGTGCACCGGTCGGTGATCGGTCAGTGCCGGATCGACCGGAGCACGGTCTCGGCCTGCGCCTCGGTCCAGGCGGTCGACGCGGGAGACGTGAGGTTCCTTTTGCCCTCGGTGTCCATGAACTTCAGCAGTTTGCTCGGAACGCTGCCGCTCTTGGCGTATGGCGTGCCCTCCAGCACGAAGCGCTCGTGGCCGGAAGCATCGAGGAAGAACACTTCGTCGGAGTGCTGGACGTCGTAGGTCAACGGCGCTCCGGTGCGCCAATTGCGCGGGGCAGGCCCTGGACCGTCGGCGACCTGTTTGCGCCATACGCCGAGGTAGTCCCACAGGGCGTTGACGTTCTTCGTGCTGCCCGTCCACGCCTGCCAGTTCGACGGCGGGTCGGTGAACAGGTTGCGGTAGGCCTTGAGCTGTGTCGGGGTGTCCCTCGCCGGGTCGACGGTCAGCGAGACGAAAACCGGTGGCTTCGTCGAGTCCTTGCTCGCTTCCGCTCTGGCGGTCTGCACCACGGTCGCGGTGTCAATTGGGCACGTTTCCTGGCACAACGTCATCACGTCCGAGAGCACGACGGTGCGACCGGCAAGATCGGCGAGGCTGACGCGCTTGCCGTTGCTCGCGGTGAACGAAAGCTCCCGGATCGTCTTGGGGATCGATGAATTCATTGGTGTACCAATGCGATCCAACGCCGAGGACGAAGATGTGCCCGCGCTCGCCGGATCGTGCGTCGAGCCGGCGGAGCAGCCAGCGAGGCTGAGCACGATGACGGATCCGATCAGTGCCGTATGCAATCGATGCATTGAGCAATGGTCGCACGGCTGGCTGACGATCGGCTGGGCGCAGTATTTCATGCATACTGCAACAGTTGCCCTATGCTGTCTGGTATGACGGAAAACCACACGACCGTGTCCGAGTCGATCGTCGCGGAGCTCGCTGACGACGACACGGCGAGCGTGCTGGCCGGCCAAGCGGACGTCGTCGACGCGGTTCTTGCGGCGAACCGAGTCTTCGTAGCGGTTGCTGCCGGAGCCTTGGCGAACCTCGAGCCGGAGGTCACCCTGCCCCAGTTCCGCGCGCTGGTGCTGATCGACATACACGGGTCGATGACTGTCGCGGAGCTGGCGGAGGCGCTGGGTGTAGTGCCATCGACTGCGACCCGGATGTGCGACCGGCTGGTCGCCAAAGACCTGGTCGACCGGACGGTGGACAGTGCGAACCGCCGCCAGATGACCCTCACCCTGCGCGCGGAGGGGCACGCGCTGATCGCGCAGAGCACCCGGCGGCGTAAGCGGGAGATCAACCGACTGCTCAAGAGCATTCCGTTGCAGGCTCAGGCCGATCTCGCGGCTGCCCTCGGCACCCTGGTGCAGGCCGCGCACGGCAGTGATCGGACTCGCGCCTCTCGGCCGCTCCGATCATGATCGGCGGTCGCGACAGCTGGTTGCGCCGTCCGCGAGCCGTTTCCTCCATCGGCCATGACGTCGCAGCCGGTTCCGAGCTGCTTGGCTTCGCCGCCGTCGCTGCCGTGGTGGGTGCACTCACCGGTCTCGCGGCCGCGACCTTCCGCGTGGCGCTCACCTGGCTCGCGGATCGACGGTCGGACATCAGCGGATGGACGCACCACCACTGGTGGCTGGCACCTCTGGTCGTGCTGGGTTGCGCTGCCGCCACCGCATTGTCGGCGTGGCTGGTCCATGGCGTGGAACCTCATGCGGAGGGGAGCGGCATACCGCGCGTCGAGGCCGTGGTCGAAGGCCGCACGGAACCCGGGCGTTTTCGCATCCTGCCGGTCAAGTACGTCGGAGGGCTGCTGTCCATCGGCGCCGGGCTCGCGCTGGGCCGGGAAGGACCGTCCGTGCAGATGGGCGGAAACATCGCGGTGATCGTCGCGAAACTGACCAGGCGGCACGGCGATCAGCTTCGGTTGCTCGTGGCGGGCGGGGCGGCCGCGGGCCTGGCGACCGCATTCAACGCACCTATCGCCGGCGGCGTCTTCGTGCTCGAGGAACTGGTGCGCCGCTTCGATCCGAAGGCAACTATCGCCACTCTGATCGCATCGGCGGCGGGGTTCGCCAGCGCACACCTGTTGCTGCCCAGTGGCACTGAGTTCCACGTCGTGCACCTGCAGGACCCTCGGCTGTCGCAGGCGGGTTGGGTTGCGTTGCTCGGCATACTCGCCGGGTTTACCGGCGTCCTCTACAACCGGTCCCTGATGGGGGCGCTGCGCGTTGCCGACCGCAGCCGACTGCCGGTCGAGGCGCGCGGTGCAGTGATCGGTGCGCTCGTCGGTGGCCTCGTCCTGCTCGGGCCGACGATGGTGGGTGGTGGTGACAACCTCACCGAGGACGCATTGCTCGGCAGCGGAACCCTGGCCGCCGTCGTCGGTGTCCTCGTCCTACGGTGGGTCCTCGGAGTCGTCTCGTATGCAGCGTGCACCCCGGGTGGCCTCTTCGCGCCGATGCTCGTGGTCGGGAGCCACCTGGGCCTCGCCCTCGGCGTCGCCGCTCACCTGATCGATCACGGTGCCCCCGAGCCCGCTGGTTTCGCCCTCATCGGTATGGCGGCGCTCTTCACCGCAAGCGTTCACGCACCCGTGACGGGCATCGTGCTCGCGACCGAGATGACCGGCACCACGACCTTGCTGTCTCCCACCCTCGGCGCATGCGCGATCGCGATGACCGTGGCCTTGATGCTGCGCGGCGAGGGCATCTACGACATGCTCACCACGCGGGCGGTCACGGCTGCCCGTGCCAATGCGTCGAGTCCCGTGGTGTCGTGAGAGGAATCAGGTTCGTGAGTATGACGAGTCGACCGGCGCCATACGCCTCAGGTCAGGGCGACGAGCGCAAGCGACTGCTGCTGGAGGTCGGCGCCGCGCTGCTCGGCGGCGGCGCAGCATCGAGCGATGTCGAGGACGAGCTGCGTGCGCTGAGCCCGGTGATCGGCTGCCCGGAGATCACCGTCGCCGCGTTGCCGACCGGCTTGTTCGTCGGGCTCGAACCGATGGACAGCGTGAGCTTCGCACCGGTCGACGGGGCGGTCCGGTTGGACCAGAGCTCCGAAGTGCTGAAGGTCGTCTCCGCCCTGCGTGCCCGCGAGCTGACGGTATCGGCGGCTTTGCAGCGGCTGCACCAGATCCGCGCGACACCGCCGCGCTGGCCTCGGTGGGTGGGCGACCTCGGCGGCATACCGATCGGCATCGGACTGTGTCTGCTGCTGCAGCCAGCATTCGCCAATTTGCTTGTTGTTGCTTCCTGTTCGCTCGTGGTCGCGGTGCTGACGATGCTGACGCGCAGGTGGCGCTCGCTGGCCCGCTTACTGCCTGTCGCCTCCGCATTCGTCAGCTCGCTCATCGTCCTGGGTGCCTTCCACGCCGGCTGGGTGGACGGCCCGCTGCGACTGATCGTTGCGGCGATCGCCGTGCTGTTGCCCGGAAGTGCCATCGTCGTCGGGCTGACCGAGATCGCGTCCGGCGCGGCGGCCGCCGGCACCTCCCGGCTGGTTTCGGGCGGCGTGCAGATCGCGCTGTTCATCTCGGGCGTGGTCGCGGCTGCCGCGTTGACCCGGACGCCGGCGGACTCGCTGACAAACGGGGTCAGCGCACATCCGGCCTGGTGGGCCGCGGTGCTCGGCATCGCAATTTGTGTGCTGGGCTTGATGATTCACTTCTTCACGCCCATCGAGCACACCCTGGCGATCGCCGTGGTGATGGGCGCGGCCGGCGGCACCCAGGTGCCGCTGCAGCTCATCTACAACCCGGAGGTCGGCGGTTTCACCGGCGCCCTGGCAGCCATGGTCGCCGCGATCGTCGTCTCCTGGGTGCCGGGGGCGCCGATCTGGCGGGTCACTTACGTGCCGGCGTTCCTGATCGTCGCGCCGGGGTCGTTCGGACTGCTCAATGCTTCGCAGGTGGAGTTCGGCAGCGGCACGAGCAAGTCTCTGCTCACAGCACTTTCGGCGTTTCTCGCGATCGCGGTCGGCACCTTGATCGGCTCGATCATCGCTCGCGCTGCCGAGCATTCGGCGCGCTCCCTGCCGTCGACGACCGGTGCCGTCGACTGGCCGACGGGGAGTGAACGGGGCCGTTCGGTCAGCGGGCGACATACACCGTGTTGGCCGACTCGCCGCCGGTGAGGAAGTTGGCGAAGGTGACGACATGCGCGTCGGACCTCTCGAAGGTCGCGGTCAGCAACGCCGAGAACTCGTCGTCGGGCGGGTCGTCGGACCAGAGTGCGAAGACGCCATCGGGTTTCAAGTGTTGTGTGAGCTGGCGAAGCCCGTCGGCCGTGTAGAACGCGGCGTGATCCGGGTGCAACACATGGCGCGGCGTGTGGTCGATGTCCAGGAGTATGGCGTCGAAGCGGCGGCCGGGCGCGTCCGGATCGAAGCCCGCATCGGAGGCTGCCATCGCGAAGAAGTTGTCGAGCACCAGCCGGGTGCGCGGATCCTGCACGAGCTCCGCGGCGCCGGGTAGCAGCTGTCGCTCGTGCCAATCGATCACTTGGGGCATCGCGTCGACAACGATCATCGAGCGAATTCGCTCATCTTCCAACGCAGCTCGCGCGGTGTAACCAAGTCCGAGCCCACCGACGACGATGTCCAGATCGGTGCCCTGAGTCTGCGCGAGACCGAGTCGCGCGAGCTCGACCTCGGCGACCGTGAACAGGCTCGACATGAGGAACTCCTCGTCGAGCTTCACCTCATAGACGTCCACCTTGAGCGTCGGCTCCAGCCGGCGGCGCAGGCTGATCGTGCCGCGCGGTGTCTCGCTCCAGGCGAGTTCTTCGAAACGCGCGCTCACTCGGACGCGTCTTCGCTGGCCGTCTTCGAATGGCGCGTCGGACCGGGCGACTTCTTGGCCGCGGCGACCTTGCCGCCGTGCTGCTGGTTGTCGTCGACGTATTCTTCCGGGTCCTTGTCGGTCGGCTTGATCCCGGAGGCTGCGTTGATCGCCTCGAAGCGCAGGAACTGTATGGCGATGTCGTGCCGCAGTTGCAGGCTGGCCTGCTGCCGGAAGTCGGCCAGATCCTGGCGCTCCTCCTCGCCCATGTGCCGGCTGTTGTAGACGTTGCAGTCGGTGACGGCGGTCCACCATTCCTTGGTGCCGGTCTTGGCACGGTCGGCCTGGCGGATCGCCATACGAATGTTGTTGTGGTCGCCGATCGCGTCGTCGGTCTCCTCGGCGGCGTCCGGTGCGTCCGCAGCACCGGTGCCGAGCTTGAGCAGCTCCGGATAGAAGTAGCGTTCCTCGGCCTCGGCGTGATTTTCCAGCAGTATGGCGAGCCGGCGCCACATCGCGGCCAGGCCCTCGGTGTCGTCCCGGGGCCATTCCTCGAGCATCGCGAAACCACGGCGCTGCTCGTCGTGCTGCTGCTGAATGATCTCGGTGATGTCCATGGCCCGAAGCTACCCCGCCAGCCGCTTCACTGCGCGCGGCGCACGGTGATGGTCGGCGGCTCGGCGAGTGACTGACCCACCACGCAATAGCGCTCCGTCATACGGGCAAGGCGCTCGAGCTGCTCCGTCGTCGCGTCGGTGTCGGCCGTGAAGTCGAGCATCAGATCTTGTATGCCGACAGGCACAGACCGATCGATGCCGAGGGTGCCGCGAGCGTCGAAGCTGGCATCCGCGCGACCGTCGAGAGACCTCAGCTCCACGCCGGACGCGAGAGCCACTGCGCGCAGCGTGACGCCCGCGCAGGCCAGCACCGCTTCCAGCAGCATGTCGCCGGAGCACGCGTCGGAACCGTCGCCGCCCGTTGCGGCATGCAGGCCGGCTTGGGTGATCGACCCGGTCTGGTGCACCGAGAACGTTGGTGCCGCCCCGCTGCCGTCACCCGTTGCGGCAAGCGGTGTCAGCGCCTCGGCGCCGGATTGTTTGTAGCGCTCCTTCAGTGGTGCCTGTGCGGCTCGAAGCTCATTCGCGTCCATGGTGACCATTGTCGACGCTGGCATGGACGTACGGTGTGGACCGTGAAGTTGACGGCGGCTGACGCGCGCGACCGGCTCGCCGGCGCCGACCACGGAGTCCTGTGCACCGTGCATCACCGACGCGGGGTGGACGCGGTGCCGGTGGTCTACGCCATCAACGGCGACCTCGTCGGCATACCGGTGGACACGGTCAAGCCCAAGTCGTCGAATCACCTGCAACGAGAACGCAATCTGCAGGCCGACCCACGGGCAACGCTGCTGGTGGAGCACTGGGATCGGGACGACTGGTCACGGCTGTGGTGGGTTCGCGCCGAACTGCGCTGGCCAGGTGACGCCGACCCGGCAGAGGCAGAAGCGCTCGCCGGTCAGTTGGCCGCGGACTATCCGCAGTATGGCGATCGGCCCTTCGCCCGAGTGCTGGTGCTGCACCTCGTCGGCGTCACCGGGTGGGCCGCCGAGAGCTGACGAACGGCGATGTGGGCTCACGGCGACGCCCTTCGAATGCCGGCCGCGTTGGTCGTGGATGGCGGCTGGTGGCAGGTCCAGCGACATTCGAGCAGATCCCAATAGCAGGTCGACGTGTTGTGTTGGTGGCGTGCCCGGTCGGGATCGCTCGGCATACCGACCCCGACCGCCCGACGAAGGTGCTCGATGGTGAGGAACGCGCGCCGGAGGTCCTCGGGTAGCGCCTCATAGGGCGAGACCTGCGAACGGTGCCGGGCGATCCCCTCGAGGCGCCGCTCGTACTGCCGAGTGGTGTCGATGCGTTCGGTGATCAGCTCGTCGGTCGTGCCAAGGTCTGCGAGGGCGAGGTATGGCGAGTCCGGGTCCTGACCGGCCAACTGCCCCGCCCACCGGCGCATCAAGCGACGGGGCAGGCAGTGCAGCCAGACGGGTATGCCCTGCTCGCGCCCGACAGCCACCGCTGCATCGCGCATTCGAGCGTGGTCACGGTGGCCGTCGCTGCCGTCGAGCGTCACGATGAGGTCGGGGTGGAAGTCCGCGACGGCCCGGGAGACCCGGCGGGTCACCTCGGCGAACGGCTCTGCGAGGATCGAACCCGCAGGTGCCGCGCCGGTCATCCCGGAGTCGAGCAGGTCAAGCAGGAAGACCTCGCTGACGCCCAGCAGGGTTGCGGCGTCACGCAATTCGGCCTCGCGGAGCGTTGCGATACCGCCCGGCGGCACGGTGACTCCCTGTCGGACCTCACCGGCCTCGCCCCGGCTGGCGCAGCAGACCGCAGTCGTCATACCGCTGTCGGCCAGGTGCAGCAACAGTGATCCCGTGCCGAAGGTCTCGTCGTCCGGATGCGCCACCACGACGAGCGCGCGCGTCGCGCCACTGTGGCCCAGGGTTTCGATCATCGCCTGCCCCCTCCGTGCGTGCCGACGCGGATAGTGCACGACCGTAGTGCCCATGGCCGACCACCGAAGGCTTATTGCGTACCCGGGAGTGCTTGGTGGGCGCCAACATCGACACCTTGCGGTAGTTGGGCTCCGGGCCCGGGATGTTCATCGCTGAGGTCGACGGCATCCGCGCCGGGCTTGTTTCTGGCCGACTGAACTAGACGTCCCGTGCGCACCGAAATCCGGTGTTGCCAGTGCTGCTGTCGGGAGTGTTGCCGGTGCGCGCGGCAACGCGGTAACGGTTGCAGTAGCTGCTGTGACACAGGTAGGAGCCGCCGCGCATGACCTTGGTCGTGCCGTCCCGCGGACCGCTCGGGTCGACCAGTGGCCGCCGCGCCGGGTGGTCGGTGGTCCACCAGTCCCGGCACCATTCCCACACGTTGCCCGACGTGTTGTAGAGCCCGAAACCGTTGGGTTCGAACGCATTAACCGGGGCGGTCCCGGCGTAACCGTCGGCCCGGGTGTTGTGCACCGGGAACTGCCCCTGCCAGATGTTGCAGCGGTGCTGCCCGCCCGGGGTGAGCTCGTCGCCCCAGGGGTACCGCTTCTGCCGCAGCCCGCCACGCGCGGCACACTCCCACTCGGCCTCAGTCGGCAGGCGAAGCCCGGACCACGCGCAGTATGCCGCCGCGTCGCGCCAGCTGACGTGCACCACTGGGTGCTCGTCCCGGTCGGCAACGTCACTGCCAGGACCCTCCGGAGCCGCCCAGAACGCGCCGTCGACGCCGCACCACCACGGCGTCCCCGAGGGTCGAGGTGCGTCGCGCCGCAGCCGGCCGGGCAGGAACGATGCGAAGACGTAGGACCAGCCGAATTCTTCTGCGTCCGTGCGGTATCCGGTGGCCGCGACGAACGAGGCGAACTCGCGGTTCGTGACGGCATACGGCGACAGGTAGAACGCCGCGAGCCGCACCGGCCGCACCGGTCCCTCTCCGTCTCGCGGGATTCCGTCGGCGTCGTCCCCGCCCATCAGGAACTCGCCGCCGGGGATCAGCACCATCTCGCCGACGTTGCCGTCGGCGGCGGCCGTGCCCAGGTCCGTCGGATGATCGGTGTGCGGATCGCTGGTTCGCGCCGGCGCGCAACAGGTGTGCGATGGGTCGGTACTGGATCCCACGGTTTGCTCCTCGATGCTGCGGTTGGGCCTTGACAGGATAGCTCGGTCGGTGAATCGTGTAACCATGTCAATTGGGTTATCCGAATAACCGTGTCCAAGTCGTCGAAGACGCCGCGATCGCGACCGATCCAGCGTGATGTGGCCGAACGTGCCGGGGTTTCATCGGCGACGGTGTCCTACGTGCTGTCCGGGCGCCGAGGGCGCGCGAATCCCGTGTCGGAAGAGACCCGCGTGCGAGTTCTCGATGCGGTGAAAGAGCTTGGTTACCAGTCGAATCACGCGGCACGCAGCCTCCGACGGCACCGCACGGACATCGTCGCCGTCGTCCATCGGCCGCCGAGCAACCCCTGGCTCGAGGAGCTGATCGAGCAACTGCACCGGTCGGCCGTGGAGCGGGGATGCTCCGTGATCACCGTGCCTATCGCGTCTCGCGATCGGGCGGAGACCGTGCTGCGAGTGCTGCGGGAGCGATTCGTGGACGGGGCAATCATCGCACCAGATCCGGCTATCGACCCGGCACAGGTCCGCGCCCTGGCAGCGGGCGGGCTTCCCCTGGTGGCCTTCGACGACACCCTGACGGCTCGGCGCCTCGACGTCGTGCGGCTGGCACAGGAGGAAGCGTGCCGCAGCGCGGTCTGCTATCTGATCGAGCAGGGCCACCGCCGGATCGCCTATCTCGCACACGACGAGGAGCTCGCCTTGGATGGGCATGGAGTCAAATTCGCCGCCTACCGGAAGGCATTGTCCGACAACGGAATCGAGCTGGACCCTGCCTTGGTCGTCCCTGGCGCCGACTTCCGCCCGGACGCCTACGCGCAGGTGCAGAAGCTGCTGCGCGGGTCGACCCCGCCGACTGCGATCTTCAGCGCCTCGGACCGTGCTGCGATCAACGCGATCTGGGCCGCGAGAGACGCCGGTCTGGGCGTACCCGACGACCTGGCGGTGATCGGCGTCGGCAACACGAAGGAGGGCGAGTCGGTGCAGCCGGCTCTGACGACGGTGGGCACCCCACAGACGGACTTCAGCCAGGTGATCGACGCGCTGTGGGAACGCATCGACGACCCGACGCGGTCGGGTCGCGAGCTGCTCGAGCCATGGCGTCTGGTGACGAGGAGTCCGCATGACTGACAACCAGTCCGCCCGTGAGTCGGGTGCACGACCCAACGTCGTGGTCTTCCTGACCGATCAGCAGCGCTTCGATTCCACCGGCGCACACGGCAACCCGCTCGGCCTGACGCCGAACTTCGACCGGCTCGCCGAGGAAGGCACGTTCTGCGCCAATTCGTTCACGCCGCAACCGGTGTGTGCACCGGCTCGGGCCGCGCTGCAGACCGGCCGCCACGCGACCGCTGCCGGCGTACATCGCAACGAGCTCGCCCTTGCCTCCGACGCGGACACGGTGGCGAAACGCTTCGCTGCTGCCGGTTACGACACGGCATACGTCGGCAAGTGGCACCTCGCGGGGACCGGCGACGAGCCGGTGCCACCGCATCTGCGTGGTGGTTACCAGCACTGGCTGGGCGCAGACGTCGTGGAGTTCCTCTCGGACGTGTATGACGCGCGTCTCTACGACAGTGACGGCGTGCTCCGCCAGCTGCCCGGCTATCGGGCCGACGCGTACGTCGATGCGGCGATCGACTATCTGGCGACGCCGCATGAAAGGCCGTTCTTCCTGTTCGTCTCGCTCATCGAGCCCCACCACCGCAACCAGCGGGACGACTATCCCGCACCGGACGGTTATCGCGAGCAGTACGAAGGACGTTGGACCCCACCGGATCTGGCGGCGCTCGGTGGCGTCACCCAACAACATTTGGCCGGCTACTGGGGAATGGTCAAGCGCGTCGACGAGACATTCGGCCGGCTCCGGGACGCGCTGCACAGCCTGGGGCTGGCAGACGACACGATCGTCGCATTCACCACCGATCACGGCTGCCACTTCAAGACCCGCAACGACGAATACAAGCGCTCGGCCCACGAGGCATCGATCCGCATCCCACTGGCCATCGACGGGCCGGGTTTCCACGGCGGCGGCCGAGTCCCTGGGCTGGTCAGCCTGATCGATCTGGCCCCCAGTCTCCTGGACGCCTGCGGCATCGCCGTGCCGGAAGGCATGCACGGTCGGTCGGTGCTGCCGCACTCGACCGATGGTGTCGCCGACTGCCGTCGCGAGGTGCTCGTGCAGGTGAGCGAGTCCCAGGTCGCCCGCGCGCTGCGGACAACCAGGTGGAAATACGTGATCACGGCGCCCGGTGCTGACGCGTGGAACGACCCGGGGTCGCCGGTGTATGTCGAGAGCGAGCTCTACGACTTGGAGAGCGACCCCTATGAGCTGGAGAACCTGATCGGCCTGCGCTCACATCGTCAGCTGTCGGACGTGCTCGGCGAGCGAATCCGCCGGGCGATGGCCGACGCCGGGGAAGGTCCCGCGCAGATCACGCACGCAACACCTCGAGAGAGCGGGCAACGTCGAGTACCGGACGGCGACGCCTGGCTGTGAATCCACAACGAGAGGAATGACTGATGACCAACGGCACACGAGGACGATCCATGCGCCGCCGGAGCGTGACCGTTGCGGCGGCAACAGCGGCTGGTGCGCTCGGCGCGGCGCTGGTTCTGCCGGCCGCTCACGCTGCACCCGAGGCTGCGACGCCGTCATACACCATCACCAGCGGAGCAGTGCACAGCTACGGCTTCCCGGATGACACCCCGGCGAGCTCGTTCATCGACTCCGATGGCACCTTCTACACGCAGCAGTCAGACGCGGAGTACGGGGCGAACGGGCCTCGTCAGTGGAGCTTCTTCACCGGCACGAACTTCGACGACGCCACACCGGACAACGCGTTGAACACCGCTGTGAACCCTAGCAATCCGTTGGACCGCAACGACGACACGACCTGGCGGTGCAACAACAGCCCGACGGGGCTGGAGTCGACATACGACCCGAACCAGAGCCACTACACACAGAGGAACTTCTGCGACCTGGTCGGTGTCTGGGTCGACCCGGACACCGGGGACTGGTACGGCGTCGTGCACAACGAGTTCACGCCGCAGCCGTTCGGTGACGGGTTGCATTACGACTCACTGGATTACGCGGTCTCCACCGACCACGGCCACACGTGGACGATCAAGGACCACATCGTGACCTCGCCATACAGCACGAAGCGCGGTGACACGACGGCATTCCCGAACCAGACCTTCGACTACGGGGACGGCGACCCGCGACTGCTCGTCGACGTCCGCTCCGGGTACTTCTACCTCTACTACGGCTCGCGGGTGCTGAACAAGCCCGGTGGCACCGGTCCCTCCAGGGTCGGCTACGCCCATGTCGCCCGCGCGCCGATGTCCGCGAAGATGGCCCCCGGCTCGTGGCACAAGTTCTACGACGGCTCCTGGAACCAGCCCGGTGTGGGCGGCAAGGAGAGCGACCTGGTCCCGGTCAGCCAGGAAGCCAACGGCTATCTACCGCCGGCGAAGGAATACAACCCCGAAAACACCGGATCCACCGGTGAGCAGATCGCAGCAGGCACGATGCAGCCCAAGTCGCCGCTCTTCCTGACCAACGTCGCCTGGGATGCATACCTGAACGAATACATCGGCGAGCCGGAGCAACCGGCCGTCAATGGCAGCCAGACCCGTGGGCCGTTGCCGATCTACGCGACCGATGACCTCGGCACCCAGAAGTGGCACCTCGTCGGCACGGTGAACAACTACGACGAAAAGGCTTGGTATCGCTGGATGGTCGACTCCGGGGCGGCGAGCTGGCAGGGCACTGTCGGCAAGACGTTCCGCAGTTACTGCTCGATCTCCTGCTCGACGTCGGACGGTGAATGGCTCGACGTCACGATCGGGAGCAGCGCCCCAGCGCCCGCGCCCGTGCAACCTGGCGTGCGCTACCGCATCAGTTCCGGCTCCGGCCGTGCGCTCGCACAGTCCGGCAACGGCAGCGAACTGATGACCGTCGGCGACCCGGCACACACCGCACGTGCGGCGTGGAAGTTCAGCGACAACGGCGACGGATCGTTCACCGTCGTCAACGCGTCCACCGGTGATGCCCTCGGAGTCGGTATGTCGCCGGCCGACCGGGCCTGGGGCACCAGCCCGATCGCCACCGCGGTCCCGTCCGGAGGTCCGACTGTCGGGCAGCAGTGGTTCATCGAGCGCAACGTGACCACGCCCGAGGCGTCAGGTGCTACCCGTCCGGCGGACACCTTCCGACTGGTCAACCGTTACAGCGGTCTCGTGCTGAGTCTCTCGTCCGGCGCTCAGCCCGGATCGGTCACCACCACGCCGTACCGCAACTGGACTGGAGCCGGGCAGCAGCCGGCGGACCAGACGGTCGGTCTGGCTCGCTGGTAAACCAGGTTGATCGATCCGAAGGGTGTCGGAAAGCGCGACGAAATCATCGGAGCTGGCCGGCTACTGACGCGAGGGTTCGCCGCGGGCGGGCGGGCAGTGTGACTCAGGATGGGCCTGTTCGTTCGTCGACGGTGTCATCTTCGATGTTCTGTCGGCGGTCGGCCAATGCGGATTCGGACGCCGGGTATGCCCGCGGGCCATCCATGGTCGAGGTCATCGCGTGGCACACTCGTAGACGTCGTCGGGGTGCCAGTACCGACCAAGATCCCGATCCGCAGGAGGCGCTTGTGGGGGAGCCGGGTGTGCTTGCGAAGGCGACCACCGTTCTCCAGTCGTTCACGGTAGAAGACCACGGCGTGCGGTTCACCGAGGTGCAGCGCCGGACCGGGCTGCCGAAGTCGACGCTGCACCGGTTGCTCCGCGAGATGGTGAGCCTGCGTCTGCTCGATCTGGAGGGTGATCGCTACCGGCTGAGCGGCCAGCTCTTCGAGCTCGGTATGCGCGCGTCGGTCGAACGAGACCTGCTCGAAGTGGCTATGCCGTTCCTGGAGGATCTCTACGAGCGCACCCACGAGGTCGTGCATCTCGGCATCCGCGAAGGCACTGAAGTCGTGTATGTCGCCAAGCTGAACGGACACCGGCCGGTGCGGTCCCCGTCCCGGCTCGGCGGGCGGATGCCCTTGCACGCCACCGCGATCGGCAAGGCGCTGCTCGCCCACGCACCCGAGGAGATCCGCCGCGAGGTGTTGACCGGATCGCTGCCGCGACTCGCGCCGCGTACCGTCGTGGCACCCGCGCTGCTGTCTGCGCAGTTGGAGGACGTCGTCGAGACCGGCATCGCCCACGAGAACGAGGAGTCCTCGGTCGGGCTGACCTGCATCGCAGCGCCGGTCTTCAATTCGGCGGATCGGGCCATCGCCGCGGTGAGCATCACTGGCACGGTCGGGCGGATGCGGCCGGCTCAGGTGGCAACTCCACTGCGGGCGGCCGCCGCCGGCATCACTGCCACGTTGAGCCGGCGGGACCAGCTGCGCGACACCGGCCGGTGACGGTCCCCGATATAGGGTCCTAGTTCCACTACGCGGAACAGAATGTTAGGTCTCGGCGGCGGCCGCTCGGCAGAGTGTGCGGCATGACTTTCCCCAGCCAGTCACCGAAGCGATCCGGCAGGCCGCGGACCGGTTGCGCGATGCCGGCGAGCGCCGCCGCGCGTGTGCACCTGTCCGAGACCTCATCGGTGCCGACAACGCGCAGGCGGCATACGCGGTGCAGGACCTGCTCGCCCAGGAGCGGGTGGCCGCCGGCGCAACCGTCGCCGGCCGCAAGATCGGCCTGACCTCACCGGCCGTGCAACGGCAGCTCGGTGTCGACCAGCCCGACTTCGGCGTCCTGTTCGCCGACATGGAATGCCCGACCGGCGACCTACCGACCGATGATCTGCTGCAGCCCAAGGTCGAGGCCGAGATCGCCTTCGTCCTGGCGCAAGACCTGATCGACGGCGAGCTCGACGTCGCCCAGGTCCGCGACGCCGTCGCGTACGCCACGGCGGCGCTGGAGATCGTCGACAGCCGGATCATCGACTGGGACATCACCTTCGCCGACACGGTCGCCGACAACGGATCGTCGGCGAAGTACGTCCTCGGCGCCGACCGCGTCACCCTCGACGGGTTCGAGCCGAAGGAAACGCAGATGCGAATGACTCTCGACGGCCAGGAGGTGTCGACCGGCACCGGTGCCGCCTGCCTCGGTGACCCGCTCGCCGCCCTGTCCTGGCTGGCCAGGACCGCGCGAGACTTCGGCAGCCCGTTGCGCGCCGGCCAGGTCGTGCTGTCCGGAGCACTTGGACCGATCGCCGCCGTACATGCCGGAAATGTCGTCTCCGCAACGGTTTCCGGACTCGGTGAGGTCACTGCTCGTTTCGGAACCACCCAGGAGGAAGCGCGATGAGCAAGCACAAAGTAGCCATCATCGGCTCGGGCAACATCGGCACCGACCTGATGTTCAAGGTGATGCGGCTGTCCGACACCTTGGAGATGGGCGCCATGGTCGGCATCGACCCGGCCTCGGACGGGCTGGCCCGTGCCGACCGGCTCGGCATCCCGACGACGGCGAAAGGCGTCGACGGGCTGATCATCATGGACGGCTTCGAGGACATCGAGGTGGTCTTCGACGCCACGTCGGCTGGTGCGCACAAGGCGAATGCCGCACGCTTGGCGCCATACGGCAAGCGACTGGTGGACCTCACGCCTGCCGCGATCGGCCCGTATGTCGTGCCGGCCGTCAACCTGGAGGAGCACCTCGACGCCGAGAACGTCAACATGGTGACCTGTGGTGGACAGGCGACCATTCCGGTCGTCGCGGCGATCAGTCGGGTCGCCACGGTGCCGTATGCAGAGATAGTCGCATCGATCGCCTCCAAGTCGGCCGGCCCTGGCACGCGGGCGAACATCGACGAGTTCACCGAGACGACCAGCCAGGCGATCGAGGTCGTGGGTGGCGCCGCCAGAGGCAAGGCGATCATCATCCTCAACCCCGCCGAGCCACCGCCGATCATGCGGGACACCGTGCTGGCGCTGGTCAACGCGCCGGACGAGGCGACGCACGCCCGGATCCAGGAATCCATCGAGGAGATGGTGGGGCGCGTCGCGGCATACGTGCCCGGCTACCGCCTCAAGCAGAAGGTGCAGATCGTCCCGGTGCCGGCCGACCAGCCAGTGCACACCCTCACCGGCGGCGCGTCCGCCACTCATCAGGTCTCTGTCTTCCTCGAGGTCGAAGGCGCCGCCCACTACCTCCCGGCGTACGCCGGAAACCTGGACATCATGACCTCGGCAGCGATGCGGGTCGCTGAGGGCATCGTCGGCCAGGAGCCCGAAAACGCATTCGAGACAAACGAATTGGAGGACGTCCGATGACGATCCCGAAGCTCTTCATTCAGGACGTCACGCTGCGCGACGGGATGCACGCCGTTCGCCATCGGATCGACCCGAGCGATGTCGCACGCATCGTCGCGGCGCTCGATACGGCCGGCGTCGACGGCATCGAGGTCGCTCACGGCGACGGACTGGCCGGTGGATCGCTCAATTATGGTCCGGGTTCGCACTCGGACTGGGAGTGGATCGAGGCCGCCGCGGAGCAGATCCAACACGCCCGGCTCACCACGCTGCTGCTGCCGGGCATCGGCACGATAGAGGAGCTCAAGCACGCACACAGCCTCGGCGTGCGCTCGGTGCGAGTCGCGACCCACTGCACCGAAGCCGACGTCTCCGCGCAGCACATCGCCGCCGCCCGGGAGCTCGGCATGGACGTGTCCGGCTTCCTGATGATGAGTCATCTGAACGACGCGGCGGGGCTTGCCCAGCAGGCCAAGCTGATGGAGTCGTATGGCGCGCACTGCATCTACGTCACCGATTCCGGCGGCCGGCTGACGATGGACGGAGTCCGGGAGCGGGTCCGCGCCTACCGCGACGTGCTCGACCCGGGCACCGAGATCGGCATACACGCGCACGAGAACCTCTCGCTGTCCGTCGCCAATTCCGTTGTGGCTGTTGAAGAAGGAGTCACCCGGGTCGATGCGTCGCTGGCCGGGCACGGCGCCGGCGCGGGCAACTGCCCGATCGAACCGTTCGTGGCTGTCGCCAACCTCTACGGATGGGAGCACGGGAGCGACCTGTTCGCGTTGCAGGACGCCGCGGACGACCTGCTGCGCCCGTTGCAGGATCGGCCGGTGCGGGTCGACCGGGAGACGCTCACGCTCGGGTATGCCGGGGTCTACTCCAGCTTCCTCCGGCACGCCGAAACCGCCTCGGAGCGTTACGGAGTCGACGTGCGGACGCTCCTGACCGAGGTCGGTCGTCGCGGACTCATCGGCGGTCAGGAGGACATGATCACCGACATCGCGCTTGACCTGGTCGCCGCACAGGAAGTGCGAGTCTGACGACCTGATCGGCGCTGCCGCCGCGCTGTTCTATGCGCACCGTGTGTCGACGCCACCCGGCGATCATCGGCGGGTACCCGGCTGGTCGGCACTGGGAATGTTCTCCCGCAACTCTTTGGCGACCGACCGCAAATTCTCCAACAGTCTCTCCCCGGCCGGCGGCAACGTGCGATCCGCGGCGACGGTGACACCGACCGCTCGGCCGATCGCCGGAAGGGTCGTGTCGATCAGCGCCAAGTGCTCGTTCGCTGTGGCGATGAGCATCGGCAGCGCCGCGATCACGTCGGTCGACTCGAGCAGGTGCTGCAGGGTCAGCATCGAGGTGCATTCGATCCTATCCGCAGGTAGGGCGACGCCCTCGTGGGCGAACATGTCCTCCAGCTCGGTGCGCAGCATGGTTTGTTCCACCGGGAGGATCCACGCCCGGTCGACCAGGTCCGCGAGTCGGGGTGCTCGCAGCTGGTGCACCGGGTGCTCCTTGCGCGCGGCGAGCCTGATGGGCTCGACATACAGCTGCATCCGGTGCAGTCGGGGCGGGACGGCGCCGGTCAACCGGCCGATCGTCAGGTCAACGTCTCCGCTGAGCAGGTCGGCCTGCAAGGCATCGGGGGTTGCTTCTCGCACGACGACGGTGACCGAGGGGTGCGCCCGTTTGAGGCCGGCGATGGCACGCGGCAGCAGCACGTTCGATCCGGCGAGGTGGGTGCCGACGGTCACGGTGCCGAGTTCGCCACTCGCCATCAGCGCGACCTGTTGCTCCGCGTCTCGCAGCTGAGCGATCACGGCTTGTGCATGCCCGATGAACGACGTGCCGTAGCGCGTCGGGATGACCCCTCGGGCATGCCGGTCGAACAACTGCACGCCGAGGATGCTCTCGAGCTCGTGCAAGGCCCGCGTGACGACCGGTTGCGTGACATGTAATGCGTCGGCTGCTCGCACCACAGAGCCGTGCTCGGCGATCGTGGTCACGATCACCAGGTGCCGCAGCTTGAGACGTCCGTCGAGCAGTCTGCCGGTGACCATGCTGACGATTATATGTTCATTCGGCTATGCAAATGCACCAAAACAGCATTGGTGGAGCATTGCTTGTGACCCTAGTCTCATTACCACTTCGAGGCGAAAGGGCATTCATGGAACTCGTCATCCTCGGCAGCGGCGGCGGTCCGCAGCCGAGCGCGCACCGCGCGTCTCCGTCGGTCGCGATCGTGCACGACGGAGCGGTCTTCATCGTGGATGCGGGCAACGGCGTGGCCAATCAGGCGGTTGCCGCCGGGCTGCGATTGCGAGATCTGCGTGGCGTGTTCATCACGCATCATCACAACGACCACAACGCCGACTACGGCAATCTGATCGGCCTGGCCTGGACGGCTGGTCTGGTCACGCCGGTGCAGACGATCGGTCCGGTCCCGCTGAGCGCGATGACCGATGAGTTCGTGCAGCTCAACCGGGTGGACACCGAGCACCGGCAAGCGCTCGGGCGCCCCTCGTTGCGTTCGCTGTTCGTGCCGTCGGAGGTGACCAGCGCGGGGGTCGTGTATGACGCCGGCGGCCTCACGGTGACGGCGGCCCGGGTCACTCACCCGCCGTTGGACGCGTTCGCCTACCGCTTCGACTCCGCGAACGGTTCGATCGTGGTCTCGGGCGACACAGCACCCTGTGACTCCCTGATCGAGCTGGCCAAGGGCGCCGACATCCTGGTGCACGAGGCCTATTCGCCCGACGACATGCATCTGCTGACCGACGGGACGAACGCTGCAGTCGACCGACTGATGAAGCACTTCCACGGTGCGCACACCACGGCGGAGGACGCCGGGCGTGTCGCCGAGGCAGCCGGAGTGCGCTGCCTCGCACTGTGGCACCTGATCCCGCGCGCGGGTGTCACCGATGGCTCCTGGGTCGAGCAGGCATCCCGCCACTTCGGTGGTGTCGTCGTTGCCAGCAGCGATCTGCTGCGCCTCGACCCGGCAGAAATCACCGTTCCGTCCCTTGATCACTGAAATGAGAATGACATGAAGAAGCTCACTGCGATCACCACCGTCGTCGTGGTCGCCGCGTTCGGTTCGTTGACGGGATGCTCGTCGTCCGGCGGCGGTCTCGGCGGTGGCGCGTCCGCCGCCGCCGGCGCCGGCACGGGCACCGCTGGCAGTGGGGCGAACTCGGGCGGCACCGTCCATGTGGGTACCATCCCCAACCCGAGCTCGATCGCGGTCTACCTCGGCAAGCAACAGAAAATGTTCGGTGACGTCAACGTCGAGACGAAGGTCGCGACCGGGTTCGCGCCGAACCTCGCGGCCGTGGTCAACGGCGAGAGCCAGGTGGGCTTCGCTGCGGTGATTCCGCTGATGGTCGCTGTGTCCAAGGGCGCACCGATCAAGATCGTCGCGGGCACGGACCGTACGCCGGCGAAGTATGACGCTGCTACCGACCCCGACAACGTGTTCGTCTCCGCGAAGAGCTCGATCAAGAGCGCCAGCGATCTCGAGGGCAAGACGGTCGCGGTAACCGCGCTCGGTTCGATCCAGGACCTCGGCATCAAGATCACGGTGAAGAAGGCGGGCGGCGACCCGTCCAAGGTGAAGTTCCTCTCCCTGGGTTCCGCAGACATGATCGCCGCACTGAAGGCCGGTCGGGTCGACGCGGTCGCGCTCTCCGAGCCATTCACGTCCGAGGCGCGCAACGACAAACTGACCCCGCTGTTCTCGTACGCAACGAGCCCGATGCCCGGTCTGCCGGTCGGCGCCTACTTCACCAGTGTCTCGACGTTGTCCAAGGACAGCGGTTCGCTGTCGACCTTCGTCAGCGGCATCAAGAAGGCAACGGCCTACGCGCAGGCAAACCCCGACAAGGTGAAGGCGGCGCTGCCCGGCTACACGGGGATCCCGGCGAAGGTCGCCAACAAGGTGAGCACCTTCCCCTATACGACCGATATCACTCCGGCGCAGATCGCCAAGCTGTCGGCGCTGCTCAAGGAGTATGGATACACCTCGAAATCCGTTACCGCACAACAGATCCTGCCATGACCCGGCGTCGTGACACGGGCCGACAGGTGGCCGCTGCCGCGGTTGCGATCGGCGTCGTCCTGCTGCTGTGGGAGGTGCTTGGGCGGGCTGACGCGCTAGGGCACGACGTCCTGCCGCCGTTCCACGTCACGGCGCAGGTGCTGTTCGAGGCGGCGCGCACGACGATCTTCTGGCACGCGGTCGTCGACACCCTTGTTCAATGGGGGGTCGGTCTGGCAGGGGCGATCGCGATCGCCATACCGCTCGGGCTGCTGATCGGCTCCGGCCGCCTTCGCCAGCGATTCACTCGCAGCACCATCGACTTCCTCCGGACGATCCCGCCGGTCATGCTCCTGCCGTTGTTCGTCCTGGTCTGGGGCACCGGTCTGCGGATGGTGGTGCTGCTGTCCATCTACGCGGCCGTCTGGCCCATGCTCACCCAGACGATCTCCGGCGTGGGGCAGATCGAGCAGCAGACACTCGACACGGTCACGATCTTCCGGATCAATCCGTGGCGACGATTCTGGCGCGTCCTGCTACCGGCGGTGTCCCCGTTCATCGTCAGTGGTGTCCGGGTCTCGGCGGTGATCTCGCTGTTCATCGCGGTCGTGTGTGAGCTGGTCGCGGGCAGTCCAGGTCTGGGCCAGTTGCTCGCCCAGTCGCAGGTCTCCGGAAACACCGCGCTGATGGTCGCCCTCATCTGCGTGACGGGGATCCTCGGCATGGTGATCAACGCCTTGTTCCGCTCCGGTGAGCGTCGATTGCTCGCCTGGCACCCGAGCTACGCGGAAGGACACTGAGATGACTCGTCTGTTCACTCGCGTTGCAGAACTTGCGACGTTGCCGGCACTGCTGATCGTCACCTGGTGGTTCGCCTCCGAGCGGTCGACCTCGCCATACTTCCCGCCGCTACGGGTGATCATTCGCGCCTTGTTCGACTGGCTCCCCGACGGGTTCGGGCGCGACGTGATGCCCAGCTTGATAAACCTGCTCAGCGGTTTTGCCCTGGCCGTCGTCGTCGGGATCGCGCTCGGGGTGCTGCTGGGCAGGGTCGCCGTCCTCGGTGCGGCGTTCTCGCCGATCATCGAATTCGCCCGGTCGATCCCCCTGCGGCGATGTTGCCCTTCTTCATTCTCGCGATGGGGCCGACGGATCGGATGCGCATTCTGGTCATTGCGGTGGGCTCGGTCTGGCCGACCCTGCTGGCGACCATCGACGGGGTCCGCGGGATTGATCCCGGTGTGCTCGACGTGACGCGGATCTTCCGCACCTCGCGGCTGCGCAAGCTCTTCAAAGTGCTACTGCCGGCGGCCAGCCCGCTGATCCTGGCCGGTGTGAAGACGTCGTTGGCGTTCTCCATCATCCTCGTTGTGGTGAGCGAGATGCTCGCCTCGACAGCGGGGATCGGCTACTTCATCTCGTCCTCGCAGCAGTACTTCAACCTGCCCTCGATGTGGGCCGGAACCATCGCGATGGGGGTGCTCGGGTACCTGCTGAGCGAAATTTTCTTCACCGTCGAACGACGGCTGCTCGCCTGGAGGGATGACGCCTGATGGTCATTAAGACACAAGAGAACGGAACGCTTGTCGTGAAAGAAGAGGCGTCACCCACGCCGGCCCTTGAGGTCATCCACCTCGCCAAGGAGTACGTGGCAAAGAAGGAGACGAAGCGGGTCCTGAACGACATTACTCTCGCCGTCGCCGAAGGCGAGCTGGCCTGCATCGTCGGACCCTCGGGCGCCGGCAAGACAACGTTGCTGCGCTGTTTGTGCGGTCTGCTCGAGCCGACCGGTGGCGAGGTGCGCATCAACGGTGCGGCCGTGCACGGACCGCCCGAAGACCTTGCAGTGGTCTTCCAGGACTACAGCCGATCGCTGCTGCCCTGGTTGCGTGTCGGCGCGAACGTCGAGTTCCCGCTGCTCGAGAAGTCGATGAGCAAGGGGGAGCGCAAGGAAATCGTCGACGCGATGCTCGCGGCGGTGGGCCTGCAGGAGCACGCCCACAAATACCCGCGACAGCTCTCCGGTGGCATGCAGCAACGGGTCGCCATTGCAAGGGCACTCGCGTACCGGCCCAAGGTGCTGCTGATGGATGAACCCTTCGCCTCGCTGGATGCACAGACCAGGTCAGACCTCGAGGACGTGGTCCTGGAGCTGCGGCGCGAGTTCGGGGTGACCATCGTGTTCGTCACCCACGACATCGATGAGGCCGTCTACCTCGGCGATCGGGTGGTCGTGTTGTCCGGTGCGCCGGCCACCGTGACCCAGGTCCTGGACGTCCCGCTGCCCAGTCCGCGTGACCAGGTGGCGACCAAGGCACTGCCGGAGTTCGGATTGCTGCGCGCCGAAGTGCTCACTCGCATCCGGGAAGCCCGTAGGGCCGGCTGACCGACAACCCGCGCTCACTCGCACGGTCTTGAGGAGAGATGAAAGATATGCCCAATGAGGTATGCAGTTCACAGATTTCGGCATTGGACGAGTATGGCTGTCCGCTCGTAGGTTCGGCGTCATGAGCGACCCGACACAGCTGTTCAACGTCGTCGGCGGCAAGTCCGTCAGCAGCGACAAGACGTTCGAGAAGATCAACCCGGTCGACGGAAGCCTCGTCGCCACGGTGCACGAAGCGGACCGAGAAATCGTCGACCAGGCGGTCGACTCGGCACGTGCGGCGCTCAACGGCGGATGGGGTGGTGCGCCGGTCAGTGAACGCGTCGCCGCGCTGCGTAGGGTCGCCGACTGCATCGACGCCCGCGCCGCCGACTTCGTCGCCGCAGAGGTCGCCGACACCGGCAAGCCGGTCGCGCTGGCCCGCGAACTTGACGTGGCTCGAGCCGCGGCCAACTTCCGGTCGTTCGCCGACACCGTCGCCACTGAGGGCTTGGACTCGTTCCTGACCGAGACCGCTTCCGGTGCCACCGCCCTCAATTACGCGGTGCGCAAGCCTCTCGGAGTTGTCGCGGTGATCGTGCCGTGGAACCTGCCGCTGCTCCTGCTCACGTGGAAGGTTGCGCCGGCACTCGCGTGCGGCAACACGGTCGTCGTCAAGCCCTCGGAGGAGACGCCGTCGACGGCGACGTTGCTCGCCGAGGTGATGGCCGAGGCAGGTGTCCCCGACGGCGTCTACAACGTGGTCCATGGTTTCGGTCCGGACTCTGCCGGTGAGTTCTTGACCTCTCATGACGGGATCGACGGCGTCACCTTCACCGGTGAGTCCGCGACCGGTTCGGCGATCATGCGCGCGGTCGCGCCGAATGTGCGCCCGGTGTCGTTCGAACTCGGCGGCAAGAACGCCGCCGTCGTCTTCGCCGACTGCGACCTGGACAAGACCCTGGACGGGCTGACCCGATCGATCTTCCTCAACACCGGTCAGGTCTGCCTGTGCACCGAGCGGGTGTATGTCGAGCGCTCGATCTTCGATCAGGTCGCCGACGGACTCGTGCAGCGCGCCAAGGAGCTGCGGCTGGGTCGCCCGGACGTCGACGGCACCACCACCGGTCCGCTGATCTCGCAGCAGCACCGGGCCAAGGTGCAGTCTTACTTCGACCTTGCGGTCCAGGAGGGTGCGACGGTGCTCACCGGGGGCGGCATACCCGACCTCGGCACGGAGCTGGCGAACGGCGCGTGGATCGAGCCGACGCTGTGGACCGGCCTGGACAACTCCGACCGATGCGTCCGCGAAGAGGTCTTCGGACCGGTCGCCGCACTGATCCCCTTCGACACAGAGGAGGAGGCCGTCGCCCTGGCCAACGACACCGACTACGGTCTCGCGGCGGCAGTCTGGACGACCAATCTGCAACGCGGACACCGGGTTGCGCAGCAGATGCGGGTCGGTATGGCGTGGGTCAACACCTGGTATCTGCGTGACCTGCGATCGCCGTTCGGTGGTGTCGGACTGTCCGGCATCGGCCGGGAAGGCGGAGTGCACTCATTGCATTTCTACACCGAGCCGACGAATGTGTGCGTGGCGCTGTGACCGACATCAGATTGCTTGCCCGCACGCTGGACGACGCTGTCCGCGCCGCCTCTGCGATCCCACAACTGAGCTCGAGCACCCCGCTCACACTGGATGAGGCGTATGCCGTCCAGCGTGCCGGCGTCGAGCTGCGCCGTGAGCGCAGCGACGACGTCGTCGGCGTGAAACTCGGCTTCACCAGCAAGGCCAAGGCGGAGCAGATGGGCGTCTCCGACGTCATCATCGGTTACCTGACCGGCAGCATGGCCGTCGGCGACGGCGGCGCATTCAACCTCGGTAAGGCCGTGCACCCGCGCATCGAACCCGAGGTCGCATTTCGACTCGGCCGGGACATCGACCCGGCCGCGCCGGCAGCCGACCTGACCGATGCGGTCGACGGCGTCGCACCCGCAATGGAAATCATCGACAGCCGTTATCGCGACTTCAAATTCAGCCTCGAGGACGTCGTCGCCGACAACACGTCCGCCTGCGGCTTCGTGATCGGCGAGTGGCTTCCGCCGCAGCAGGTGCGCGACCGATTCGACCTGTCCGCACAGCCGGTCCGGCTGAGTGTGGACGGCCATGACGAAGCCTCAGGCTCAACCCGGGACATTCTCGGTGATCCGTGGCAGGCACTGCCCGCGGTCGTGCGGATGGCGGCGCAATACGGTCACCCGCTGGCCGCCGGATCGGTGCTGCTGGCCGGCGCCGCCACGGCTGCCATACCGCTGCGACCCGGCACCGTCCGGGCGGACGTCGGTGAGCTCGGCAGCGTCTCAGTGCGCGTTGTGGACGGAGGCTCCGATGTCTGAATCACAAGTAGTTGCAGGCAAAGCCACGCCACGAGGCAGATTCCCGCACGTCAAGGTCGTCGGTGATCTCATCTTCGTCAGCGGCACCAGCAGCCGGCGCCCGGACAACACCTTCGAGGGGGTCGAGGTCGACCCCCTGGGGGTCACCGATCTCGACATACGGGCGCAGACGCGAGCGGTCATCGAGAACATCCGCGACATCCTCGCTGCCGTCGGTGCGCGCCTGGAGGACCTCGTGCAGGTCACCACCTACCTCGTCAACATGAACGACTTCGGCGGCTACAACGAGGTCTACGCCGACTTCTTCGATGAAGCCGGCCCGACTCGCACCACGGTTGCCGTTCATCAGCTACCCCATCCGCACCTGCTCATCGAGATGCAGGCGATCGCCCACCGACCGAACCAGGAGAACCCAGCATGAGCACTGTCATCCCGCCCGTGTTCAACTTCGAGGACTGGATCAAGGAACACGAGAGCGAACTCAAGCCACCGGTCAACAACAAGCAGATGTGGGAGCCGATGGGCGACTTCATCGTGCAGGTCGTCGGCGGCCCCAACCAGCGCACCGACTTCCACTTCGATCCGTACGAGGAGTGGTTCTACCAGTACAAGGGCTCCATGCATGTCGACCTGATGACCGAGGAAGGCCCGCAGCGGGTCGATATTCGCGAGGGCGAGATGTGGATGTTGCCGCGCAACACCTTCCACTCCCCGCAGCGCCCGGAGGCCGGGTCGATCGGCGTCGTCATCGAGCGCATCCGCGAGGAGGGGACGCTGGAGCGCTTCGCGTGGTTCTGTCCGGAGTGCAACGCCAAGGTGCACGAGGTGGAGCTGCAGGTGCGCGACATCGTCGAGGACCTGCCTCCCGTCTTCCAGGACTTCTACAACTCGCAGGAAGGGCGCACCTGCCCGCAGTGCGGCACCGTGCATCCCGGCAAGGGCTGAGAGGTATGACTTCGACGAAGGGGAGGAGCGCCATGTCCGTGATCGACATACACAGTCACTTCGTGCCGAACGGGTGGCCCGATCTAGGCGAGGGGCAGCCATGGTTCAAGCCGCTGTCCGAACGCGAGGCGATGATCATGATCGGCGAGACGGAGTTTCGCCGAGTGGGTGACGACTGCTGGAGGGCGGAGGTCCGACTGGCCGACATGGACGCCGACGGGGTTGAGGCGCAGATCGTCTCACCCACCCCGGTGTTCTTCTCCTACGACCAGCCGGCGGGCCAGGCTGAGAAGGTCGCCCGCATCATGAATGACCTCGCACTGGAGATCTGTGCTCCAGGCGGCGAGCGGCTGGTGCCGTTCTGCCAGGTGCCGTTGCAGGACCCGGACGCTGCGTGCCGTGAATTGGAACGCTGTATGGCGGCCGGCCATGCCGGTGTAGAGATCGGCAACCACGTGGGTGAGCGAGACCTGGACGACGAAGGCATTGTGACGTTTCTGCAGCACGCTGCATCTTTGGGAGCGCCGGTGTTCGTGCACCCGTGGGACATGCCGAACTCGCCACGACTGGACCGTTGGATGGCCCGGTGGCTGACCGGTATGCCGGCCGAGACCCACCTGTCAATCATCGCGATGATCCTGGGCGGCGTCTTCGATAGAGTGCCGGAGTCGCTGCGGATCTGTTTCGCCCACGGAGGAGGCTCGTTCGCGTTCTGGCTCGGCCGGCTCGAGAACGCCTGGCACGAACGCTCCGACCTGATCGCCACCTCGGAGAAGCCGCCGTCGGCATACGTCAAGAGGTTCAGCGTCGACTCCGTCGTCTTCGAGCCGACCGCGTTGCGCACCCTGGTGGACACCCTCGGCCCGACACAAGTCATGATCGGCAGCGATTACCCCTACCCGCTTGGAGAACGCCCCGCAGGCGAGGTCGTCCGCCGAGCCGACTTCCTCGACCACCACGATCGGGGTCTGATCCTGTCCGGCAATGCGAGAGTCTTTCTGGGACGAACGACGTCTTCTGTGTGAGGTGACATGAGTAACAACAGCTGCACGGTTCAACTGCGACGAGCGGCCGAGCGCGGCCGATGGTGACAGGTGGCCGGGAGCGGGTTCCGCCGCCGTTGGTGAGACGGCGGTTGCCATCGGGGCGTGGGGCGATGATGCAGCCGAACGTCACCCACGATGGTGATGCCGCACTGACGCCAAGGTTCTGGTTCGCGATCGTCATCACGGGTGTGGTGTCCGGATTGTTGGGGGACCTGCTCATGTGGCTGCTGCAGTTGACGTCGTACCTGGCGTTCGGTGCCAGGGGCTTCGAGGATTTTGCAGCGAAGGTCGCGGCCGCTGACGCGTGGTCGCGGTTATGGCCGGTATTGCTGGGTGGTGTGATCGCCGGTCTCGGGTGGTACTTGTTACGGCGGTTCACGCCCGGTCGCAAGTCCGAGGTCGACGACGTGCTCTGGACCGGCGAGGGGCGGCTGTCGTTCCGGCGCAGTGTGGGCACATCGGTGCTGTCGGAGATCGTGGTCGGGCTGGGTGCATCGCTCGGGCGAGAAGCCGCGCCGAAGCTAATGGGTGCGGTGTCGGGCAACGTGCTGGCTGGTTGGTTGCGGCTGACGCCCGCGCAGTTGCGGTTGCTGGTGGCGTGTGGTGCCGGTGCGGGGTTCGCGTGTGTCTATAACGTGCCGTTGGGCGCGGCGTTGTTCACCGCCGAGGTGCTCGTAGGTGCCGTCAATCTGCCGGTGGTGTTGCCCGCACTGGGATGTGCCGGTGTGGCGACGGTGACGGCGTGGGTCGGGCTGCCCGAGCACGCGGTGTATGTCGGACTTCCGGGGTTCGATTTTGCGCCGCGTTTGTTGGTGTGGGCGGTGATCGTCGGCCCGGTCGTCGGGTTGATCGCGGCCGGCTATGTGCGGCTGATCGGGGTCATTTCGCACTACCGGGTCAGTGGACGATGGGCGCTGGTTGCGCCGCTGTTGGCGTTCGGGGTCCTCGGCCTGTTGGCGTTGCGCTGGCCGCTGCTGTACGGCAATGGCGCGGACATGGCTCGGCTCGCGTTCGTGGGCGGTGGGTCGTTGGGGTTGTTCGTGGCGTTGGCGGTGTTGAAGCCGTTGGTGACGGTGGCGTGCCTGGGCAGCGGTGCGTCGGGTGGCTTGTTCACCCCGGTGTTGAGCACGGGTGCGGCGCTGGGCGCGGTGCTGGGGATCGTGTGGGGGTACGTGTGGCCCGGTTCGCCGGTGGGTGCGTATGCGTTGATCGGTGCGGCGGCGATGATCGGCGCAGCGATGCAGGCACCGTTGGCTGGTGTCGCCCTGATGCTGGAGCTGACCCAGGGTGGCTTCGAGTTGCTGGTGCCGATGATCGTGGCAACGGTCATCGCAACCGCGATCACCCGCTGGATTGACGGTTACTCGATCTACTCCGCCCGGCTCTCCGCGCCAGCCCACGTCTGATGCAGCCACCCGTGTACCAGCCTTGCAGGTCACTCCAGTTATTAGTCTGATACTTGACTATTTTGTCTCAGGCGGCGACCGTGAGTCCGTGGCAGGAGCTGGGGGACGCAGGCACAGCGACTACGAGGGTCGGATCGTGCGAGAGTTGCGGCGCGCGGGTGCGCTGGGACGCTCGGAGATCGTGCGACGCACCGGCCTGCCGCGCTCCTCGGTGTTCGCCATCGTCACCGAGCTCATCGCACGCGGCGTCCTCGTCGAATCCCATGAAATTCCGGGCTCTTCGAGAGGACGCGGCCGCCCCGGCACCACTGTTTCCCTCGACCCAGACTCGGGCCTGATCGCCGGTGTCGACGTTGCCCGTGACACGGTGCGAGTGGTCATTGCGAACGTTGCGCACCAGATCATCGCAGCCGGCAAGACGGGTGTGCCGCCGGACCGTTCGCTGCCGGCTCTCGTCACTGCGATTGACGATCTGCTGACCGAGCTGCGCACCCGACACGACATCGATGCCGCCGCACTCGAGGCCATCGGTGTAGGTGTCTACGGGCTGCCAGGCATCCACGGATCGGCCGCGGACGACCTCGACGCGCTGATCGAGGGCTTGGGAACGACTTTCGGGGTGCCGGTGATGGTCGGCAACAACACCACGTTCGCCGCGCTCGCGGAGGCGACGTGGGGCGCTGGGCGCGGGGTCTCCGACCAGCTGTACGTCCGCTGGTCGGTTGGCGTCGGTGGCGGTTACATGCTCGGCGGCCACGTGGTGCAGGGTTCCCACGGGTTCGCCGGCGAGATCGGGCACGTCTGCGTCGACCCGGCCGGACCCGAGTGCACCTGCGGGGGCACCGGCTGTCTCGAGACGTATGTCGGAGCAAGTCGTCTCCTGGATCAATGCGCCGAGCGCGGCATGAAGCTGGAAAACGTTGATGCTCTTGTTGATTCGGCCAAGGCGCGGATGACGGTCGCATACGACGTCGTGCTGGAGGCGGCGGAGCGGATCGGCTTCGCGTTGGCGGGCGCCGTATCGCAATTGGATCCGGCGCGGGTGATCATCGGCGGCGAGCTCGGTCAGCTCGGCCGACCGGTGCTGGAGGTGATCGAGGCGCAGATCGGCCGGCGGTCGATGCCCCGACTGCTGCGGGCCGTCGAGGTGGTGCCAGCCGAGCTCGGCGTCAACGACGCGGCGCTCGGAGCGGTCGCGCACGTGATGCGCCACTGGGGAGCCTGGCCCAGGCCTGACCGCAGACAACCGTTTCTGTCCCCGAAAGGTCTTGCGGGAGACGCACGCCGGCCCTATTGTCTCGTTTCAGATTAAATCGCGCGGTCGACACCCCGGAGGTCTCCATGACGCACCCCACCCGCCGCACAGTGCTCACCGCCGGCGCGTTGGCCGCAGCCATGTGCGGTTCGATGCCCGTGGCGAGTGCCGTCGCGCAAGGTTCGCAGCTGACACTTGTCGACCGGGGCCGTCCCAAAGCGACCGTCGTGTGGTGGGGAGATCGGGTCACCGGCTTCGCCGTGCAGGAGTTCGCCGACTACGTGCACCGCATGAGCGGAGCACGCCTCGCCGTTCGGCAGGTGAAGGCACCCGTCGGCGCGGCCGCCGCCGGCTTCGCCGCCGGGGTCGGCAATCCGTCGTTCGGCACGATGCCCTCGGACTGGGTCACGCGGCACAACACGCTGCTGGCGCCGGCACCCGTGGATTCCTTCGTCACCGAGGTGTTGCCGTCCCGTCTGGTGCTGACCGGCCGCACCGGCCGCGCCGTGCTGTATGCCGCCTACGCCGCACTGGAGCAACTCGGCGTCGGCTTCTTCGCCCCGAGCTTCGCCTACTATCAGGGCACCAGCGAGGTCGTGCCGAAGCATTCGACCATCAACCTACCGGCACAGGCAGCGACCTTGAGCAGCCCGTCATTCTCCTTGCGGCGCAAGGACATCGAAGAGGGCTGGAGCATCAACGACGGCGACGTCGCTGCGCTCGTCGACTGGATGGCCAAGGCGCGCTTCAACACCCTGGTCTTCCCCTACGACTACTACGGCGCCGGTGTCACCGTGTATGACGACTTCCGCACGGTAGTCCGGCCCGAGCTCGCCAAGCGCGGCCTCGATCTCGAGCTCGGCGGCCACGGCTACAACTCGTTCCTCTCGCCGGACGACTATCCGCATTACTACGCCGCCGGATACAACGTCTTCGACGTCGAGAACGCCGAGGCACTGGCGACGTATGTCGACAAGGTCGTGGCCTACCTGCGCGAGCGACCCGAGATCACGACGTTCGACTGCTGGCCCCCGGACGGCGCCACCTGGAGCCCGGCGACGATCGCCAACTTCGGCAGCGTCACCAACGCCGAGGTCGAGGTGGTCAACTCGCTGGTGGCTGCGCTGCAGTCCGCAGGCCTCCAGGTGCAGGTGGAACGCATCGCGTATGCCGTCGGTCTCGACGTGCCCACCGCCGGCCACGTGTTCGACCCGAGCGTGCTGATCGACTTCGCGGCGTATGGGCGCTCCTACGACGCGGCGATCGACGACTCGTCGAGCGCCACGAACGCGTCGTACTACGACGTCCTCACCCAGTGGCGCGCGGCCCACTCCGGTGACCTGGCGATCTACGACTACTCCCGTCGCTACCGGTGGCGCGAGGTCGGCAGCCCGTTCGCCGTGCTCGCAGCGGATGCGCTTGCCTACCAACGACTTTCGCTCACCGGTGTCGAGAGTTACGGGGAGCCGGGAAACTGGCTGCAGTTCGAGGCACTCCACCTCTTCACCGGTCGCAGCGCGTGGGACTCGCAGCTGTCGGCGAAGTCCTTCCTCGACGACTACACGGCCGCCCGCTTCGGGAAGGGCGCCGCCGCTATGAGCGACTATTTCACACAGACGGGCGTCGCCCAGGACGGCGTTGGCCGCACCGGGGGAGGCGCCGCATTCCTCGCCAGGTATCAGGCCGCGCAACGCGACACGAAGCGGGCGCGCGCCGCGGTCGGAGCGTCGCATCCTGCCGCGCTCTCCCTCGAGCGACTGACGTCCGGGTGCACGCTCGCGCTCGCCGACATCGGGATGACTGCCGCGCGGCAGGCCGGTGACGCGACCGCGACCACCAAGGCACTCGATGACTACCGGCGGTTGACCGAGCTGCTCCGCTTCAGCGGTGTCCAGCTCGAATCGTCATACGTTGCAGACACTTACGGCCACTCGGTGACCCGCGCCCAGATCGCCACTGAGTATCGCTCCCCGGCCTGGTGCTACCTACCCGACTGGGAGATCGACGCGAGCTCGGGTAGCAGCGTCGCGGTGAAGATCGTCGCCCAGCCGGTCGACTACGCCGATCACACCGTGACCTGGACCCTGAAGCTCCCCAGCGGCGTCCACGCTGCCAAGACCACCGGCACGCTCAACGTGCGGGGCGCGGCATCCGACGAGACGACCGTGACACTCGACCTCGACCCCGCATCCGGCGGCGACCTCGACATCGACCTGGAGTTCGTGGTGGACGGCGGCAGCGCGATCGCGTCCAACACCACGACGATCCGCAAGCCCTACGGCACGCTGGCCGACGCCTACGACAATGTGGGCATCACTCACGACGGCACCCAGCCTTCGGGTCTGGGCGGCGGCCTCGACGGTGACGGCTCGACCCTGTCGCTCGAGGCACTGGCGGTGGTTGGACTCGTCGGTGGTGCGACGTTCCAGCACGGCGGCATCAGCTACCAGTGGCCGGTCGACGCCGCCGGTGTCGCGGACAACGTGCTGGCCTACGGCCAGACGATCGCGGTCGCCACGAAGGGCCGGCTGATGGGGCTGCTCATTACGGGCAGCTACAGCAAGGACGGTCCGAAGGCGACCGGGACGGTCAACTACACCGACGGCAGCAGCTCGTCATACACGGTCGTCGCCCCGGACTGGGGCTATCCCACGCCGCCCTCAACGGCGGACGTCGCCGCCACGATGACCTATCGCAACCTCGGCGGGCAACGGTCCACCCGGACCACCCGACTGTTCGCGGCGACGATCAGCCTCGACGCCGGAAAGGACGTCGCGTCGATCACGCTGCCGCGGGTCTCTGATCACCCGACCGGCGGCACAGCCGCCATGCACGTCTTCGCCCTCGGGACGGAGACCGGCGCATGACGGACACCGTGACCTCGCCCGTAGCGACCCCGACCCAAGTAGCCCCGAAACAACGAGGCGCAAACGGATCCGCGCGGATCGCGCGTCGGCTGGCCCTCGGTCTGCTCTCGGCACTGATCGGCCTGGCCGTCTGGATCGCGCTGTGGCGGGCCGGGCTCAACGGCTTCCCGAGCCCGCTCGCGGTGCTGGGCCGGGCGGGCGAGATGGCCAAGACTGGCGTCCTCTTCACCGACGCCTGGGCCAGCCTGAAGCGGGTGCTCATCGGCTTCGCGCTCGGTTCGCTGCTCGCGATCCCGTGCGGCTTCGTGCTCGGCTGGTATCCCACGATCCGCACGATCTTCGACCCGTACCTGCAGTTCTTCCGGATGGTGCCGCCGCTCGCGATCATCCCGTTGACCATCGTGCTGATGGGCATCGGGGAGACGCCGAAGATCTTCATCATCTTCCTCGCGGCGTTCCTCTCCGCTGTCGTGGCGACCCTGCAAGGAGTGCTGTCCGTCGACCGGACCTTGATCAACGCCGCTCGGGTGCTCGGCGCCAGGGACTTCACGGTGTTCGTCCGGGTGGTCGTGCCGGCATCGACGCCGTTCATCCTGGTCGGCATGCGCATCGGTCTGGGTGCGTCGTGGGCGACCGTCGTCGCTGCCGAGCTGATCGCGGCGCAGGCCGGCCTCGGCTATCGCATGCAGCAGGCGCAGCAGTTCTACGACCTCCCCACGATCTTCGTGGACCTGGTGGCGATCGGACTCATCGGACTGGTCATGGACCGGCTGATCCTGCTCGCCGAGAAACGACTGACCCGCTGGCAGGAAAGGCGCGCCGGATGACCGACATACAGGAGCAGGCGAAGATCTCCTTCCAGAACGTCCGTCGGGTCTACGACGTCGGCCGCGGGACGTTCGAGGCGCTCGGCGGCGTCGACCTTGCCATCGCCGACGGCGAGTTCGTGACCGTGGTCGGCCCGTCCGGCTGCGGGAAGAGCACGCTGATGAACATCTGCGCCGGCCTGGAGACCGCCTCGTCCGGCACGGTCACGGTCGACGGCACCCCGGTCGACGGTCCGAGCCCCCACCGCGGCGTCATCTTCCAGCAGTACGCGCTCTTTCCGTGGCTGACTGTCCGCAAGAACGTCGAGTTCGGGCTCAGCCTGCAGAAGATGTCGCGGGCCGAGCGACGCGAGCGCGCCGAGCACTTCATCGAGCTCGTCGGCCTCACCGGCTTCATCGACGCCTACCCGAAGACGCTCTCCGGCGGCATGAAGCAGCGCTGCGCGATCGCCCGTGCGTATGCCGTCGACCCGTCGATCCTGTTGATGGACGAGCCTTTCGGCGCACTGGACGCGTTGACCCGGGTCAGCTTGCAGGACCAGCTGCTCCGCACCTGGTCCGCCGACCGTCGGACCGTCATGTTCATCACCCACGACGTGGACGAGGCGGTCTACCTGGCCCGCCGGGTCGTGGTCATGGCCAAGGAGCCCGGGCGCATCGTCCAGGTGATCGATGTCGACCTGCCCTACCCACGCACCGAAGAGGTCCGGCTCTCCCCGGAATTCGCTCAACTACGCGGCGAAGTATGGCGCGCCGTCTACCACCAGCCTCCGAGCGAGGCACTCACGAAGGGTCACACCGCATGAAGAACGTTCGCAGGGCAACCGCACTCATTTCGGTCGTGGCAGCCGTCGTGGCCGTCGGGTCGTCGCTCGCCGCCTGCGGATCGAGCGGCGGAGCCGGCACGGGATCGGGTGCCACCAAGATCAAGATCGGTTACACCGCCGACTTCAGCGGGTCCGCCGCGTTCGCCGTGGCCCAGAAGCAGGGCCTCTTCGCCAAGGAGGGCCTGGACCCCGACCTGAAGGTCTTCACGAACGGCCCGCTGCAGATCCAGGCGTTCGGCTCCGGTGACCTCGACGTCGGTTACATCGGGCCGGGAGCGCTTTGGCTGCCGCAGTCGGGCAAGGCCAAGGTCATCGGCATCAACCAGCTCGGTCTGGCCGACCACCTCATCGCCCGCCCGGGCAAGGCGATCACGTCGGTCGCCGACCTCAAGGGCAAGAAGGTCGCGGTCCCGCAGGGCACTTCCGGCGACATGATCTTCCAGCTCGCGCTGAAGAAGGCCGGGCTGTCGCCGAAGGACGTCAACGTGGTGAACATGGACCCGAGCACGGTCGTCACCGCGTTCTCGTCGGGTTCGGTCGACGCCGCCGCGACGTGGTACCCGCTGCTGGACACGATCAAGAAGAAGGTCCCCAACTTCGTCGATCTCGCCAGCGACAAGAACTACTACCCGCAGCAGACCTTCCCGAACGTGTTCGTCGCCAGCAACTCGTATGTCGACAAGCATTCCGCGACGGTGAAGAAGTTCCTGCGGGTGGTGCAGCAGGCCAACGACTGGATCGTGAAGCACCCGAAGGAGGCTGAGCAGATCGACGCGAAGTACCTCAAGGTGCCGCAGGAGAACCTCAGCACGGCGACCGACTACGTCAAGTTGCTGCCGTCGTCGAAGCTGGTCGAGGACAGCAAGAACGGCACGGTCGAGACGTGGCTCGACGGTCTGTCGACGGCATTCGTGCAGATGGGCAAGGTCAAGTCGCCGCTGAAGGCCAAGGACTACTACACCGCCGACCTGTATGAGGCGGCTGCTCGCTGATGGCCGACCCGCTCAATGTGCTGTTCCTGATGACGGACCAGCACCGCACGGACACCCTTCCCTGCTACGGCAACTCCGTGGTGCGTGCGCCGAACCTGGACCGGATCGCTTCGAACGGAACGTGTTTCGACCGCTTCTACACTCCGACGGCGATCTGCACGCCCGCTCGTGCGTCGCTCTTCACCGGTGTCCATCCGTTCCGGCACGGCTTGTTCGTGAACCCGGAACGCGCCGGCGGTGCGCAGGCCGAGGTGCCTGAGAACCTGACGGTCCTGTCGGAGCCGCTCCGGCGCGCGGGCTACCGCATGGGGCATGCGGGGAAGTGGCACATCGGGCGTGATCGTGGTCCGGAGTTCTACGGCATCGACGGGGAGCACCTGCCCGGCGCGCTCAACCCGTTCACGCATCCGTTATACGAGAAATGGTTGGTGGACAACGATTTTCCGCTGTTCGCGGTCAAGGACCCGATCTACGGACGGGCCGAGAACGGCAGCGGTCGGGGACACCTGATCGCCGGCCGGCTGCAGCAGCCGGCCGAGGCGACCATGGAGCGGTTCATCACCGAGCAGGCCCTGGAGCTGTTGCGCGGATACGCATCGGGCGGTGCCGACGACGGCTCGGTGCCGGCGCCGTTCTGGCTGACCTGCAGCTGGTTCGGGCCGCACCTGCCCTACCTCATCCCGGACGAGTACTACGACATGTACGACCCGGCGCTGGTGGAGCTGCCCGGGTCGATGGCGGAGACCTTCGACGGCAAGCCGCCCGTGCAGCGGCACTACAGCGAGTACTGGTCGGCGGACAGTTTCGACACCGACGAGTGGCGCAAGCTGATCGCGGTCTACTGGGGCTACGTGACGCTCATCGACGACTGCGTCGGCCTGCTGCTCGACGAGCTGGAGCGGCTCGGACTCGATCAGCGCACCGCGATCATGTTCACCGCCGACCACGGGGAGTTCACCGGTGCGCACCGGTTGAACGACAAGGGACCGGCGATGTACGAGGACATCTACCGCATCCCCGGCCTGGTCTGTGTGCCGGGCCGACCCGCCCAGCGCCGAAGCGAATTCGCCTCTCTGGTGGACATCGCGCCGACAATTCTCGACCTCGCCGGCGCTGAGCCGGTCGAGGCGCACGACGGTCGTAGCCTGACTCCGCTGCTCGCCGGTGCCGCGCCCGACGAGATCGACCCGGCCTGGCGGGAGCAGATCGTCGCGGAGTTCCACGGCCATCACTTCCCGCACTCCCAGCGCATGTTGCGGGACGACCGTTACAAGCTGGTCTACAACCCCGAGAGCGTGCACGAACTCTACGATCTCGAGCTCGATCCCTACGAGCTGCACAATCTGTACACCGTGCCGTCATACCGCGCGGTCCGTGACGACCTCGAGCTTCGCCTGTATGCCGAGCTCGTGGATCGCGGCGACCCGGCATACACCTGGATGACGTACATGACCCACGTCGGCGAGGAGCGGGCACCCGACGTCGACGGCGTGGCGGACGCCGTCGCACCTGGCGCCGCCACGACATGAGCTCGTGCTGTCAGCCGTCGCGCGGCGAGCCGGCGGCACCCGAGAGCACGCCGGTCCGTGCCGCGGCAGCGCGCCGCGACCCGGTGACCGAGTGGGTGTCGATACCGTCCGGCGCGTTCCGGATGGGCGGCGACGACTCCGATGCGTTCGCGGCCGACGGAGAGGGCCCGGTCCGTTCGGTCGAGGTGTCGGCATACCGGATCGCGGCCGTGACGGTGACGAACCAGCAGTTCGGTGCATTCGTGTCAGCGACCGAATACGTCACGGACGCAGAGCGATTCGGCTGGTCCTTCGTCTTCGCTGACTTCATCCATCCGGTGGCACGGGACGCCGTCATCGACGCCCGCGTGCCCGGCGCTTCCTGGTGGCGGGGTGTGCGCGGCGCCCGTTGGTCGGCGCCGTTCGGGCCCGGCTCCGGGATCGAGGACCGGCCGGATCATCCCGTGGTCCACGTGTCGTGGAACGACGCGCTCGCTTACGCCACCTGGTCGGGCACCCGGCTGCCCACGGAAGCCGAATGGGAGCGCGCGGCCCGGGGCGGCCTCGATTCGGCGCGATTCCCCTGGGGCGACGAACTGATGCCCCACGGCCGATTCATGGCGAACATCTGGCGCGGCAGCTTTCCCGAGCACAACACCGCGGCAGACGGCTTCGTCGGCACCGCTCCGGTGCGGTCGTTCCCACCCAACGGTTTCGGGCTCTACGAATGTAGCGGCAACGTCTGGGAATGGACCGCTGACCGCTGGTCCGCGGACTGGCACGCGACCGACTCCCCGGCGACTCGTCACGATCCGGTTGGACCATCGGTGGGCACCGACCACGTCCTGCGCGGGGGCTCGCACCTGTGCCACGACTCCTACTGCAACCGCTACCGAGTGGCCGGCCGGACCCACAACGCACCGAACTCCTCGACAGGACACACCGGTTTCCGGGTGGCCTCCCCTGCGACCCGCTGAACGGCCGGGCCGTCCCGTGCGCAGGTGCTGGCCGGCCTCGAACGGCAGGGGCAGCCGAAGGGTGAGGCCGAGATCGCCTTCGTCCTCAAGAAGTGCGACGAATGGGGCGCGGCCTCGACTCTGTCCGCGCTTATCACCGACGACCAGTGCCACTCTCGTCCATGGTCATTCCCATGTGGTCATGGCAGCCGGAGCTCGTGATCTCGCCGGGGTCACTGTCCGGTTCGGTCCCGATCGGGACGTGACGCCAACCCAGAAGCACCGTGGCGATGCCGGAAATGAGGAACACGACGGCGAAGCCGGCCAGCGCCGCGTCGGTGACGCCGCTCGCATAGATCAGACCCATGATCGCCATCGCGACGAAACCACCGACGTAGGACGAGGTGCGCAGCAGCCCCGAGGCGACGCCGAACTGCTCGGTTGTGCTGGCGAGGTAGAGCGCAGACTGGTTGCCGACCATGCCGACCCCGAACGCCAGGCCCATGGCAACGGTCGTCGCGATCGCCAGAGCGATCGAGCCGGCCAGGCCGGCACCGGCCAGGGTGAGGGCCGCGATCATCAACAGGTACCCGGCTGCCAGCACGAAGCGGCGGACCAGCGGCTGGCGTCCGGCCCAGAAGGCGGCAAATGCCGCGAGAATCGACTGGGGAAGCATCAGGATGCCGACAGCCGAACTGCTCATGCCGTGCACCACACCGAGCCACTGCGCCAGGCCGTACAGCGTGGAGTACACCGACAGCGACAGCACGAACGTACGCAGGTAAATGGCGCGCAGTGGCGCGGACGAGGCGATGAGGTGGACATCGATGAACGGCTGGCGCCCACCTCGGCGTCCGGCACGCAGTTCCCAGGCGCTCAGTGCCACGCCGAGCACCACGGCGAGACCGAGGACCCACCAGACCGGATTCGTCACGTCCTGCAAGAACACCGCGAGTGCGACGATGGTGGCAGTGAACAAGACGACGCCCTGGCCGTCCAGGCGCGTGGGCTGCGGTCGTTTGCCGCCCGCGGAGCGCGAGCGCGGTAACCAGGTGAAAGCCATGACGACGGCGACGATCGCCACCGGAGCATTGATAAAGAAGACTGATCGCCATCCGAAGACTTGGACGAGCAGGCCCCCGACGGGAAGGCCGGCGGCTGCCATCACGTTGCCGGCCGCGGTGAGGATGGCCAGCTCCTTGGTGGGAGCGGCGATGCCGCGCTGCTCGGCACGGTGGCGCAGCAGAACCATGGCGGACGGTACGGCGCTCGACGTGCCGATGCCGATGAGCACACGGGATGCCATCAAAGCGGTGATGGATGTGGCGAAGCCGCCGACCAGGCCGGCGGCGACCACCATCAGCAGGCCCACGACCAGCACGCGCCAAGCGCCGAGCCGCGTGGACAGGGTGCCCATCACGGGTTGCGCGACTGCGGACGTGATGTAGACGGCAGCTACCAGCAGTGCGCCTTGGCCGGCCGTGGCGTGCATGTCCGTGGTGATGGACGTCAACGCAGTGGCGAGACTGGAGGTGTTGAGCGGGTTGAGGATGGACGCGACGACGAGAGCTGTCATGAAGCCGAGTCCCAGACGGCTGTCGCCGGTGCGCGTCGGAGCGGAGGATCTGCTGCTCATGGGCTCGGGATCAGACGGTGGGATCGGTGCGAAGGCGTGGCGTGCTCGTGGCGGCTCCCCGGTCAGTTGCTGAGCGCCGCGACGACCTCGCCGCTGGTGACGACGTGGCCGATGCTGGGTATTGCTTCCTCAAGGGTGTTCCGGTGACGGGTCGGGTTGCCATCCAACACGGCGTCGGAAACCACCACCACATCGAAGCCCTCGTCATAGGCGCTGCGTGCGGTGCTCTCGACGCCGGCGCCGGTGGCGATGCCGGTGACGACGACCTGGGTGATGCCACGTGCGCGCAATTGGTCGGCCAGATCAGTGCCCGCGAATGCGCTCCACGTGAGTGGCTTGGAAACGCGGATGTCGCGGTCCTCAGCCGGCATACCGTCGTGCAAATCGGTGAAATCGGCTGGCAGCTCGGCCGGTTCCGGGATGGGGCGGGCCACCCTGCCACGGGGCAGGCCGGTGGCGTTGACCCACGCGACCGGCTTGTCCGCCGCGTGGAACGCGCCCGCGAGGCGGGCATTGGCGTCGACCAATGGTGCGACAGCCTCGGCAGGTGGCATGCGCAAGATGCCCTTTTGCATGTCGACGACGATCAGGGCGGCCGTGGGATCGATAGGGGTGTCCATCGAGGTTCCTTCTCCTAAGCGTTGGTGTGAGTGAGCGAGCACAGGTGTGCTGCGGCTGTGGACGAGGTTGCCGGTCCGGCACGTCGAACGCGCCGCGCCGGTCAGTGCTCTTCGACGAGGCGCTGCAGGATCGTGACCGCTTGCTGCAGGCAGTCGCGATCAGCGCCGGTCGCGCGCGTCACGAGTCGTTCGGCGAGCCACGCGTTCTTCGTGGTGCGCACGTCGCCGATGGCCGTGCGGCCAGGCTCGGTCAGTGACAGGAGCTGCCGGCGCCTGTCCTCGGTGTCGCCGCGCCGCGCCAACAGGCCTTGGCCGACCAGGACCGCAACCGCCTGGTTCGTCGCCTGCGGCGTGACCTCGAAACGTCGTGCGAGGTCGGCGCTGGTCAAACCGTCCTGCAGATCCAGCATCGCGAGAATGTCGCGATGCAAGGTCGGCATCCGGTCGGACGCGGCGGCCGCGTTGAGACGGCGCGCGAGTCGATGGGTAACCGCTCGCAGGCTGTCGGCAAGCATGATCTCGTCCATGTCGTGTACCAGCCTAAGGCCATCAAGTAAATTGATCAAATCGCTTGCTGATCAACGCCCCCACTGGCGTGGTGCTTCCGACGGGTGGTGAGCTATGCGCATGGCAACGGCAATCACCACGCGGGTGGCGACCGTCGATGATTTCCCATGGATCATCGAATTGATCGACCGCAACCGTGCCGAGCAACTGAGCGAGCAGCAGCGCGCGACCGCAGGGTTCGTGCAGGGTCGGTGGAACACCGACACTTTGCAGCAGTTGCTCGCCGGGCCCGGAATGTTCATCGCTGAGGTCGACGGCATACGCGCAGGGGTTGCGTTGAGCAGCTCACCCGGGGCGGTCACCACCGGCCCCGCAGGTCGCACCAACGAGTTGGCCGCGGATCACTTCGGCGACACCGGTTACTTCCTCTACGGTCCGGTCGTCGTCGATGCCGACTTCCGAGGCCAGGGGTGCTGCGGCACCTGGTCGACCGTCTGCTCGGCGACGCGGCCGCCCACTACCGGATTGCCGTCGCATTCGTCGAACAGGCCAACACCAATTCCCTTGCCGTGCACCAGCACCTGGGTTGGCAGACCTTCGCGACATTCGATCTCGCCGAGCGCGGATTCCTAGCGCTCGCTCAGCGACTCGCGCCGACCGCAGAGAGCGGCGGGTCGGCGCACCTGCCCTGACTCGATCGGAGCGGGGAGATCGCCGCTCCGATCGAGTCGGCTTTCATTCGGCCGCAGCAAGCTTCGCGGAGGTCGGCACCGTGCCCTGAACGTCGGTGGTGCGTGAGCCCGCACCCTTCGCCTCGATGGCACCGCCGACCTCGAGTGCGGCGATGCTGCCACCGTCGGCGACCTCGAACGTCACGACGTCCGCACCCTCGGTGCGCAGCGACCCGCCGATCGTGACGGACTGTATGTCGCCGCCCGATTTCACCGAGAACGCAACGGCTTTCAGGGTCACCTGGACACCCTTGACCAAACTGGTGCCCTCACCGCCGGTGGTGACCACGTCGTGGTGCACGGTCAGGGTGCCCATCGGTTTGCTGACCTGGATGCCGACCGAGCCGTCACCGGTGGTCTTGATCGAGTGGAAGGACGCGGACTGCAGGGATCCGTCATACAGATTGAAGCCGCGGGCGCCGCCGCCGGTGGTGACCACGGGTGCCTGCATGTCGAGTGTGTCGATGTCGCCGAAGTTGACGAAGCCGATGCCCGACGGGCCGGTGGACTTCACCTCGGCGGTCGAGACCCACTCCTTCACGTAGCCCCAGTTGTCCAGCACCATGTCGTTCTGACCGTGCGTGGTCACGGTGCCGGCGTTGAGGACCTTGTCGACGGTCGCACCCGAGACCACGAAGACGCCTCCGGAGATCTTGTCCGGCGTTCCGGGCGCGATCCCGCCGTCCGTCTCGACCCTGCCGGTCTCGATCAGGTCGGCGGTGAACGCACCGCCGGCGAGGTGGCCCTCCCGGTCGCCATACCCCGCGACGAAGACGCCGGAGCCGCGCACCGGGGTGCTCTCGGTGCCGATCGACACGTCCTTCAGCGTCGCGGTGAAGGAGGACGACGTGTCCGGCTGGCGATTCCACAGGGTCAGCCCGCCCTGCAGCACGTCGACGCCGAAACCGTGCGGCTGGTCGGCCCGGCCGCGCACGTCCGCAGCCTTGATGTGTATGCCGTCGGTCTCCACCCGCACAGTCATCGTGTCGTCGTCCGCGACGAGGTAGACCTGGCCGACCGTCGTCACGTTCTTGAACGAGAAGGTGCCGGCGTCGACAACGCTGGTGTCGTTGTAGACCGCGGTCTCGTAGGGCGTCGTGGTGATGGTGATGTCCTGCAGGGTGTTGTCCTTGGTCAGCCGCACGCCTTTGGCCAGGAAGACCAGCTCGCCACCGCGCAGCGTCGTGCCCTCCGGCAGCGTGATCGACGGAGAACCCGTGATGCTGCCGGCGACAACGATTTCCCGGGCTCCTGCGCTGATCGCGGCGGCGAGTTCGGCGGCGGTCGTGACCGTCGTGGACATTGCATCAGTCATGGTCGGTTTCCTTTCGATGGAGTGATGTCCGGCGCGAGGCCTTCGAGCATCTGGTCGAATGTTTGCAGTGCCAGCGCATCGAGTTCACCGAGATTGAGGTCGAACTCGTGGGCGAAGGCGTCACGGAAGATCGCGTATCCAAGGTACGTCGCCGCGGTCCCGACGAGAACCCCAACCGCGTCGGCGTCCTGACGTATTCCCCCTGGCAAACCTTGAATCGCGAGGCAGCGCACCGCCGGAACTCGCGGCGCCGATAGTGCCATCAACTGGTGCCTGCGGGACTCCGCTTCCGCGAGGACCAGAAGGAGAAGTAGGGGGTAGCTGCATCAATTGACCTGGCAATAAAGAAGATTGGCAATCTGTGCCGTCAACTGGTGCGGATCCATGGCGCGACGCCAAGGTCTGACCCCATCGGCTCGATCACGATATTCATTACACGAAGAGTTCGCGCCGGCCAGTTCCCGTCTCAGGTGGGATCTCGCGAGAGGACACCATGTCCAAGAGTGGATGGCCATCGACCGAAAACCGTTGACCTGGAAGCGTTTTGGGCATCATGGATCTAGTGCTGGAGAAGCGACCAGGCCGTTACCGACGCACTGCGTGGCGTGTTGCCGGACCGGATCTGGCCCTATCAGGTCTCCAACTGGCGCCATGGCGGTCATGCATGATCGCATTCGGACCAGGGTGGAACCACTTACAGGTTGAGGTGGCTCTGAACGGTGCGGGCCGGGCCCATCCTCCTCCGAAAGTGCCTGCAAATTAAAGCCTTGGGTCAGGTTTGGTCACAGTGGGGCCAACGTTGGACCCCGAAAGCACCCCAGGCGCGGCAAATCCGATATGAATAGGTGCTGGGTGACCTCTGGCGTATCGACAGTGGGTCTTTGCTGGCCATTTCCGGATCGTTCGCCGCACGGCTGCTGGTCGCCCCCATGACGTGTCAGAGCACATGGTGAGCGTGAGAAGCACAGAGAGGAATCCGACTTGATGGCATGTGAGATCGATGCATGCGCGAGGCTCCGCGGAGTCGGCGCCGCGACCCGGTGGATGGTCGCCGGATGAGCGCGCAGGCGCGCAGCGATCCACCGCACCGCCTGCGCATCACGGTGCCGGCGTCCGACACGTCGGTATTGCGATGGCTTGAGGTGCAGGAAAGCCCGTCGATATCGCTGCGCATGCTGGTCCGCGCGGCCATCGAACGCGACGGCTACACGGACGTGCTGACCCGACCGGTCGAGCAGTTGCCACGTCGTGGCCGGCCGGTGGCCGAAACCCCCAATCCGACTCCGGCGGCCCGCTATTCCGGCGAGCCCACCGCCATACGGGCCAGGGACTCAGCTGACGACCACCCGGCCGAATCGGTTGACTCCGGACGCCATTCGCGAGCGGGTGCGGCGAGGAAGAGCGCGACGGCGCAGGCGCCGGAGCCTCAGAAGCAGTATTCGATCGACGAGATCATGAGCAGTACGCGGCGGTGACAGCTGAGCCGGTGTATGCCGACCGGCGTCCCTTGAACATTTTCAAACCAAGAAGAAGGACGAGAACCAGGAATGGCGAAGCACAGCCCCAGCAGCACGAAAGACGCGGCTACCACGAGCAGCGCGGGCCCGGCCGATGAGATGACCTTGACCGGCGGCATCGACGTCGGAAACGGCTACGTCAAGGGCGTCATCCGCGGCGATGTCAGTGGCGAAGCCGTCTTCGACGAGATCGACCTCCCGTCGGCGGTGGTCTCGACCAGCAGGTCCACTCCGAAGGTGCCGCTTGCCGACTCTGACGTCGTCGCGGAGATCAGCGGGGCCGGCCCCGGCGATACCGACGACTTCTACAACCGGCTGGACTGCTCGCTGGCCAGCCCCCTTGTCGGACACAGCGACCGGAGGATCTTCGGTCGGTCGGCACTGTCGGTGCGTGGCAGCAAGTTCACCGAATTCGAGGTGCTCGGCAAGCGCTCGAAGGCTGACCAGGAACTGAGCGCGGTGCTCGTGCTGGGCGTCTTCGCCGCGAAGGCCCTGCGCGACTATGTCGCCGCCCACGGCAGGCTGCCCAACCACGAGCTGCGGGTCAACGTGCGAGCAGGCCTGGCGCTGCCGATCAGCGAATACGTGCAGCGGCGGCACACGTTCGCCGCGGAGTTCACTGGTGCGCAGGGTAGCGAGAAGCCCATCGTCCATTCGGTGACGATCAAGAACTTCAGCACCCCGGTCACGGTGCGACTGCGTTTCATCGACGTGCAGGTCCTCGCCGAGGGTGCGTCGGCGCAGTTCGCGATCACCGACAAGGGTGAACCGCTGGCGCAGGCGTTGCTGGACGACCTCCGGGCGAGCGATCCGGACCCCCTGCCGGAAGGCGTCACCGCTGCCGACCTGGTCAGCGTCCGCAACACGATCGGCGTCGACGTCGGCGAGGGCACCGTCAACTTCCCGGTCTTCACCGATGGGCGGTTCAACGCCGAGGCGGCCATAACGCTCGAGCAGGGATACGGCACGGCCCTGATGAACGCCATGGAGCGCATGAGCGAGTCCGACAAGCAGCTGGCATTCACGAGTCGAAAGCAGCTGGCCGACTTCCTGCAGCAGCGTCCGTCCGTGCTGCAGCGTGGCCGGTATAGCCGGGCGCACAGCTTCGTCGAGGACGAGGCGCGGTATCTGGTGGCCGAGATCGCCAGCCGGTTCGCGGACGTCGTGGCCCAGGCCGGTGCGACCACCGAGGTCGTCTATGTGTATGGCGGCGGGTCGGGCCCGATCAAGCACCTGTTGCGGCCGGCCCTTCAGCAGGTCGCCGGTGACATCCCCGTCCTCTATCTGGATGCGCGGTATTCGCGGCACCTGAACCGTGAGGGTCTCTATATCGCGGCACGGCACGTCGAGCAGTTCGCTTCACGCGAGCAGGGCGGCGAGCGGAGCGCTCGTCGGCGGGCGAAGGTCAGCGCGTAGTCGACGCGATCGCACTCAATCGTCGGCGTGGCCCCATGGTCGGGGTCACGCCGACGTCGTGTCTGGGTAGGGCGGCTACGGCCGCCGTCTGCGGCGTACTCAATGACACCGACACCGTCGTCGCGGAGCACATCGCATTACGGCCAGAGCTTGTCGATCAGGTGGCGTGAGTCAGCCATCGTGAACTCCTTGGCTTCGTAGGCGTGCGACCGCCGCGGCGAATCGGGGGACCCCTGTCCGCCGGAGGGATTTCAGCAGCTGGGGTGCCGACAGTGACGGTCGCGACGACTCGCGCGACTGATTCTGCAAAGCGAGGAGGGTTTCCTGCGGGTGCAACTCGAGTTGATCGAGCAGGAAGGCATCAGGGTGGGAGACGGTCAGTCCCCACTGCGCGAGTTCTGCCTCCGGAAAGTCCTTCAGGTTTGCCGTGACGATGACCTGGCATCGAGACACGATCGCCGCCGCCATGACGTGCGCGTCGCCAGGATGGCCGGGCATGTCATCGAGCAACTGCTCGTATGCCGTGACGGTTGCGTTCGGGAACGCACCTGCCATCGCACGGATCCGTGCCCGGGCGCCTTCGCGACCGACGGAGCGGACAGTGGCGAGGTTGCGCTTCAGTTCGCAAGGACATCACCAGACCAGCGCGGCTCGAACGCTCCGTTCTCAGCGATCCGGAGCAGGGTGTCGCACAACGTCGGCGGGTAGAGGACGCACGTGTCGAGCAGGACCTCGAACGTCATTGCTCAATGGCGCTTCAGCGGTGGTTGGCCATCGAGGAGGTCATAAAGACCTGCGCTCTGCGCGTCTCGCGCCATCTCGTCAAGACTCTTGCGCCGTTGCATAGCCACGCGCTCCTGATAGGCGATCAGATCCTGAAGAGCGACGTAACGGTGCCGACCCGGCTTCACCGCCTCCAAGTCCCCGCGATCGATGATGCGCACCAAGGTCGGCCGCGAGATCCCGAGGAAGTCGGCGGCTTCCTGGGTGGTGAGCATCGCGTTGTGGGGTGCGACGGTCACCCCCATCCCGTGTGCCATGGCATCAGCGACCTGCACCAGAACTCGGTGGACTTGCGCTGACAGCGCGATCGTCGTGCCGTCCGGCGCGATGAGTGCGGCGAGACCGCCCTCACCCTCTCGCAGGAAATTGGCCAACGATGCTGCAGACGCCTCGTCCTCCGACGACGGAAGGTAGGTCTCAGTGTGCCGCGCGGCGGTCTTCGTACGAGTCGGCATGCCACTGATTTTATGTCGAAACGAACAAAACGAACAGTGCTGACAGTGGTCACATCGTCGCCGAACACCACATCAATCCAGCCAGCGACTACCAAATACGTACCCGCTCCATAAAATGTTTGAGGGCCATCCTCGTACCTCGGATGACCCTCAAAATTTTGTCGGGGTGACAGGAACCGCGCGTGGCGCGCCTCCTTCGTCGGCTCGCGCACGCGCTCCCGGCATCATGTCTCCCGACATACGAAAACCGCCGACAAGTCGGCGGTTTCGTTATGTCGGGGTGACAGGATTTGAACCTGCGACCTCGTCGTCCCGAACGACGCGCGCTACCAAACTGCGCCACACCCCGTGGCATGCCGCGGGCACCCGATGGATACGCGCGGCGAGAAGCAACGATACAAGGAGTCGTGACGTTTCGCCCAATCGGGTGGGTCTGCGCGGTCTCGATACGCGAACTCCTCCGCTTCGCTCCTCCGTTCGCTACTCGACCAGCTTGGTCTTGCTTCTCCGTCTGCTACTCGACCAGCTTGGTCTTGCTCCTCCGTTCGCTACTCGATCAGCATGGTCGGGCTGCTCAGGACGACGCTCTGCCACTCTGTGGCGTCAGCGGTAGCGCCGCAGGATGTGCTCGGCCTGCTCGACGTACCCGCCGCCGAAGAGGACGGCGTGCAGCAGCATCAGGTGCAGCTGCATGAGCGGGATTCGGTCGCGCCAGCCGTCGGCCAGCGGCGCAATCTCGTTGTATGACGCGAGGATCCTCTCGAGGTGTGGTGCGCCGAAGAGGGCGAGCGCCGCGAGGTCGGACTCGGGGTGACCACCGTGTGCCGCGGGGTCGATGAGGACGGCGCCGTCCGCGGTCCACAGGACGTTCCCGGACCACAGGTCGCCGTGCAATCTCGCTGGGGCTGTGCACGATTCGTCGAACTCGCCGTCGTGGAGGCGTTTCAACAGAGGCTCTGCGGGTCTCGATACACCTCCCCCGCTTCGCTCCTCCGGCACTCGACCAGCTTGGCTCCGCTCCTCCGGCACCCTTCGATACGCCGCTCGTGCCTCGCGGCTACTCAGGGCGGCGCTCGAACCCGCAAGCTGTGCGAGTTGCTCAAGGAGCGGCGCCAGGCGCACGTCGGCATACATTGCGCCCCACGAGTCGTAGGGGACCAGCGGCAACGGCAGCAGGTCGTCGGCCGGCCCCTGGAAGCCGTCGCCGGACCATTCGTCCGGCCCGGCGCCGTACCCTGCTGCACCGGCGGCGTGCGTCGCCGCGAGCGCGCGACCGAAGTCCTCTGCATCCGAGACTGACGGTTGAATCGGCGAAAGTTGTTGCAGCACAAGGTTGTTGCCGTCAACCGCGACGACATCGACGACGGCAGCGCCGTCCTCGACCCTCAACCAGTCCAGTCCAGCCGCCTCCCATTCGGCCGCTCGCGCTGAGGCTGCGTGTTTGACGAGGCTCATCGGGGGACGAGGGTCAGCAGCGTTGCTTCCGGTCGACACGCCAGCCGCACCGGGTTGTACTTGTTGTGACCCAACCCGGCAGACACGTGCAACCACGCGGCGTTGGTCGGGGCGTCCGCGTCACGGTGGCCTGACGCGCCGGGCCACCAGCGCGAAACCCCTTTGGCACGAGCGTTGTCCAGGTCGCAGTTGGTGGTGAGCGCGCCATACAAGGGCACACACACCTGTCCGCCGTGCGTGTGTCCGGCGAGCACGAGACCGGCGCCATCGGCGGTCATCGCATCCAGCACCCGCACGTATGGCGCATGCACGACCCCGACCGTCGCGACCACGTCTGCCGCGGCGGGCGCCGACACCGACTCGTAGTCGTCCAGCTCAATGTGCGGATCATTGACGCCGGCGAATTCGACTGGCATACCGCTGATTTCGAGCTTCGTGCGGACGTTGTCCAGGTCGACCCAGCCACCTCCGGTGAACCCGGCGACGAGGTCTTCCACCGGCAAGGACGGCACCTCGAGTTCGTCGCCGCGCTTGTGCGGGCGGCCGACGCCGACATACATCAGCGGGTTCTTCGGAGCGGGGGCGTAGTAGTCGTTCGAGCCGAGCACGAACGCACCAGGGAACTCGAGCAACGGTCCCATCGCTCGCAGCACCGAGGGCACCGCCTGCAGGTCGGAGCAGTTGTCACCGGTGTTGATCACGAAGTCCGGCTCCAGTGACGCCAGACCGCGCACCCACTGGATGCGGCGCTCCTGCCGCGGCACCAGGTGCAGGTCGCTGAGGTGCAGCACCCGCAGCGGGCGCGCACCGGATGCGAGCACGGGCAGCTCGAAGCGGCGCAGCGTGTAGAGGTGCCGCTCGACGAGTGACGCCCAGGCGAGCGTGCCGAGCCCGGCGCCGGCGACGGCGGCTGAAGTCTTGGTGAGTGCGTGCATGAGGCTGCCAATTGTGTCCTGAATTCAATGCGACCTCCAACGCGAGCGCGGCACGAGCTGCCATGCGCAAGACTGGGCCGTATGACGAGCAAGCAGAGCCTCCGCGAGGACATGACCGCAGCCCTTCGCGCCCGCGACAAGGTCCGCACCAACACGTTGCGGTCGGCGATGGCGGCGGTGACCAACGCCGAGGTCGCCGGCAAGGAGGCCAAGGAGCTCACCGCCGACGAGGTGCAGCAGGTCATCGCCAAGGAAGCCAAGAAGCGCCGCGAGGCGGCCGAGGCGTATGACGGTGCCGGTCGCACCGAACTCGCGGACACCGAGCGGGCCGAGCTGGCGATCTTGGAGGAGTACCTGCCCAAGCAGCTCGGCGACGACGAATTGTCCGCTCTGGTTTCCGATGCAATCAGCGAGACCGGGGCTCAGGGCATGGCCGGGATGGGGCAGGTCATGAAAGCAGTCCAGCCCAAGGTCGCCGGGCGCGCGGATGGTGGACGGATCGCGGCTGCGGTGAAGCAGGCGCTGCAGGGGTAACCGGTTGCGGTTGTTCCGCAAGGCCGTGGGTCTCGATACGTCGCTTCCCCGCTCCGGCACCCCACGAAGTTTCTCCCCCGCTTCGCTCCTCCGAATACTTCGCGGGGACCCCGCCTGCGCTCCTCCAGCGACTACTCGACCCGCAAAGTTGCGCTGCTCCAGCGACTACTCGACCAGCAAAGTTGCGCTATTTCGTCTTTGGCGGCGGGCTGGTGTGCTTGGGCGGACCCGTCTTCTTCGAAGGCGGCGGTTGCGTCGTCGACGGCGGGTTCGTCGTCTTAGGAGGCGGCGGCGGTTGTGTCGTCGTCGTGGCCGGTGGCGGCACGTAGGTGCGCGTCGTGGCCGGTGGCGGCACATAAGACTGCGTCGTCGGGGAGACCGGTCCGGAGAACGTCGGCGGGTTGGATGTGGTGGTCGTGTCGCTGGTTTTCGGCGACGGCGAGTCCTTCGGTGTGGTGCCGTCGGGATTCATGAAGTGCTCGATCGGCTGGCCCTTGAGTGCGGCGTCCATGATGTTCTTCCAGATCGGCGCCGCGAGGTCGCCGGCGAAGACGTAGCCCCACCAGGGCTGGTGTAGAGGTGGCCGGCGAGGGTGATGTTCTTCATGTCCCGCGGGGTGTCGTGGTGGCCGACCCATACGGCGGTTGCCATCTGCGGGGTGTAGCCGACGAACCAGAGGTTCCTCGATCCGTCCTCGGTACCGGTCTTGCCAGCTGACTGACGGTTGCCGGCAAGCTGGATGGCGCCGTGGGTGGTGCCCTTCGGGTCGGTGATGACCGACTCGAAGATCTTCGAGGTCTCGGCCGCGACCTTCTTTGTCATGATCCGCTTGCACGTGGTGCCGGACAGCTTGAGCTTCTTGCCGGCGCCGTCCTTGATCGAGACAACCGGATGAGGCGGGCAGTACATGCCGCCGGAAGCCACCGTGGCGTATGCGTTGGCCAGGTTGATCGGCGTCGTGTTGGACGTGCCCAGCGTGATCGAGGCCGGGCCGGACGAGATCGTCCCGCCGCTACCGTCCTTCACCCCGAACTGTGTCGTCGTCTTCATGACGTTGCAGGCTCCCAGCTCGCCCACGATCTTCGCGAACACTGTGTTGACAGACTGTGCGGTCGCATCGGTGAGCGACATCTTGCTGCCGGCGCGTGGCTGCGGCGCGTCATTGGGAAGCGTCCAGGTGTCACCACCCAGGCCGCACTGGCCGGGGATCTCGGTGTGGGTGAAGATGTGCGCGGGTGCACCGGCCTTCGACTTGCCGTTGTATGACGGAACGCTGACGGTCTTGCTCGGTGACCAGCCGTTCTCCAGTGCGGTGATCACCGCGAAGATCTTGGCTGTCGAACCGTAGGCATAGCCACCGTCAGGTGCCGCGAAGTTGGTGGCACTCGAGCCCTTGCCGGGAGAGTTGGAGTACTTCGTGTTCTGGCCGCTGGCCAGCACCAGTCCGGTGCCGGGCTGGACGATGACGCCGGCGGAATCGATGCCTGCCTTGTTCCCCTGCGGCACCTTGGCCCGGATCTGCTTGTCGATGATGTCGGCCATCTTCGGGTTGAAGCTCGTTTGGATCGTCAAGCCACCGCTCTCCAGGGTCGCCATCCGCTCCTTCGGCGACTTGCCGAGTGACGGCTGGGTCTGCAACCAGCTGATGACGTAGTAGCAGAAGTAGGCGTATTTGGAGTTGGCGCAACTGTTGGACTGCACCGGGTGCGGGTTGAGCTTGAGCTTGGTGTTCTGAGCTTCGATCATCTGCGCCCGGGTGATCAACTTCTGCTGGTACATCTTCGCCAGCACCACGTTGCGGCGGGCAACCGCACCAGTCGCGTTGGTGAAGGGGTCGAGAGTGCCCGGCTCATTGACGACGCCCGCGAGGAGCGCGGACTGCGGCAGGTTCAGCTGCGAGGCGTGTATGCCGAAGTACTGTCGCGCGGCGGCCTCGACGCCATACGCCTGACCGCCGTAGTAGACGAGGTTGAGGTAGCCGTCGAGGATCTGGTCCTTGGTGTATTTCTGCTCCAACGACACTGCGTATTTCAGCTGCTGGATCTTGCGGACGTAGCCCTCCATGCCGGTGCGGCTGACGGCCTGCTGAGCCTTGGCGGTGTTGCCGCTGTTGATCGCTTCGTTCTGGATTGCGATCTTGACGTACTGCTGCGTCAGCGTGGACGCGCCCTGCGTGCCGTTGCTGAAGACGTTGGAGCCGATGGCGCGGAAGAGGCCCCTGGAGTCCAGTGCGCCGTGCTGGTAGAAGCGCTCGTCCTCGATCGCGACCTGCGCCTGCTTCATCGTCTTGGAGATTTTGCTGAACGGCACGACGATGCGGTTCTGGTTGAACGGCGTCGCGAGCACCGAGCCGTCCGAGGCCAGGATGCGCGACTGCTGCGCCAGCGGGTTCATCGCGAACGAGCCGGGCATGTCGTTGAAGAGCTTCACGCCGCCGTTCGTGGCCTGGCCGGCAGCCCCGATCGCCGGCAGGAAGAGACACGCGACGATCAGTCCCATCGCCACGGCCGTGGCAACGAAGGCGCCGAGCAGGCTGAAGACAGTGCCGAGTCGGGAGGCAACACGCATGCGGGGCAGCGTAACGGGCGAAACTGTCATCGGCCGCATCCGACGGGCTCAACATGATAGACGAATCGGCAAACCCGCACGTATAGTGCGAAAGGACTATTTGGAAATAGTTCCCCGAGGATCTGGCGGCTGACGCTCAGGGTCAATACCGTGACCCGAGACACACGCGGGGGGCGTGCACCACATTTCCATCCGGGGCGGGGAAGGCCGAGAGCGAGAACATGACAGCTGTGATGCCTGATAAGGCGACCTGGGACGAGAATTGGGCGGCGCGTGCTGTATGCCGGACGGGGTCAGCCCCGGACGAGCTCTTCGCCAAGGGGCTGCGCAGCAGTCCGCCAAGGTGATCTGTCAGCGGTGTCCTGTCGTCGCCGAGTGTTTGGCGGACGCCCTCGACAACCGCACCGAGTACGGCGTGTGGGGTGGCATGACCGAGCGCGAGCGTCGTGCCCTGCTGCGTCGCCGGCCCGATGTGCCGTCGTGGTCGCAGCTCTTCAAGCTGGCCCGCGCCGACGAAGCCAACGAGTAACGGACACGAGGCGGGACTTCGAGACGCCCGCTCGTTCCTCACGGGCTCCTCAGCCACCGCTGATTAGTCGGCCAGCTGTTCACCGATGGCGCGCAGCTGCTCCACGTCGTTGACGTCCTGCGCCGACGCGGCGACGGCAACCTGCGGGATCGTCGGGTGCGCCGCGGTGAAGCGGCCGATGGCCGCCTCCTGACGCTCGGCCTGAGCCGCGCGTTCGGCATGCACCCGCAACAGGCCCGCCGTGTCCTCCGGCTGCCAGCCGGACCCCTTGCGCGAATCCAGACCATCGGCTTCGTCCGCGGCAGCCTCGGCGCGGCCCTCGCGCAGCGACGGCACGTGCGTGCGCTCCACCCGATTGACGACGAGCCCGGCGAGCGGCATACGTTCTGACGCCAATCGGCCCGCGAAGAACGACGCCTCCCGCAACGCGTCGCGCTCCGGTGTCGCGACCACGAGGAACGCCGTCGCCGCGTCGCTGAGCAGCGCGTAGGTCTGATCGGCGCGCTCGCGGAAGCCGCCGAACATCGAGTCCAGCGCCGCCACGAACGTCTGCGCGTCGCGCAGCAACTGCCCGCCGAGCACCTTGGACATCACCGCGGTCATCGTGTTGACGCCCACCGACATGACCTTCAGGTAGGCACGACCGCCCGCCTTCGCCGGCGACATCAGCAACCGGATGAACTTGCCGTCCAGGAACGACCCGAGGCGCTTGGGCGCATCGAGGAAATCCAGCGCCGAACGCGACGGCGGCGTGTCGACCACGATGAGGTCCCAGCGCGCCTCGTCGCCCGACTGCTCCGCGTGCAACTGGCCGAGTCGCTCCATCGCCATGTACTCCTGCGTGCCCGCGAACGAACTCGAAACCGCCTGGTAGAAGGGGTTTTCCAGGATCTGCTGCGCCTTGTCCGGTGCAGAGTGCCGCAGCACCAGCTCGTCGAAGGTGCGCTTCATGTCCAGCATCATCGCGTCCAGCGAGCCGCCCGCGGACGTGTCGATCGCCTCCACCGGTGCGGGCTCGTTGTCCAGGTGCTCCAGGCCGAGCGCCTGCGCAAGCCGCTTGGCCGGGTCGATCGTCAGCACCGCGACCGTGCGCCCCTGCTCAGCAGCTCGTATGGCGATCGCCGCCGCCGTGGTGGTCTTGCCGACGCCGCCGGAGCCGCAGCACACGATGGTGCGGACCGTGTCGTCCCGCAGCAACTCGTCGATGTCGAGCAGCGGTGGCTGTGTCGTCATACGCCTGCTCCTTGGTCGGTGAGCGCTGCGGACAACTCGAGCAGGCCGCCCGCGTCCATGCCGCCGGGGACCAGTGGCAGGTGGTAGGTCGGCAGGTCGAGGTCCTCCAGGGTTCGGCGCTCGCGTTCCTGCAGCGCGAGTCGCTGGGTGAGGTCGACGCCGGTCTGGGTCAGGCCGCGCACCATGCGCGGGCCGACGCGCAGGCCGAGGGCGGTCAGGTCGTTCGACAGGGGCTCGGCGTCGAAGTCGTCGGCGGCGAGCAACTCGAGCGTGTGGTCGCTGATCGGGGGAGTGACCTCCTGGTTGATGACCACCGCGCCGAGCGGCAAAGACAGCGAGCGCAGCTCGGCCACGGCCTCGACGGTCTCCTGCACGGGCATCTCCTCCAGCAGGGTCACCACGTGCACCGCCGTCTGCGACGACTGCAACATCGCGGTGATGGCGTCGGCCTGGTTCTTGACCGGACCCATCTTGGCCAGCCCGGACATCGCGTGGTTGACCCCCAGGAACTGGCCCACTCGCCCGGTCGGAGGGGCGTCGAGGACGACTGCGTCATACAAGTGGGGACTGCGGGTGCCACGGCGACTCGGCCGACGGCGGACGGCCTCGTAGACCTTGCCGATCAGCAGCACGTCGCGCAGGCCGGGCGCGACCGTGGTGGCGAAGTCGATGACGCCGAAGCGTTCGAGCATGCCGCCGGCCATGCCGAGCTTGTAGAACATCTGCAGGTATTCGAGCAACGCGGCCTTCGCGTCGACCGACAGGCCCATCACCTGGCCGCCGCCCGGGCCGGTCGCGACCTGGGTCTCGTCGTCACCGAGGCGTGGCACGTCGAAGACGCCGCTGATGCCTTGGCGCCCTTCGACCTCGACGAGCAGCACGCGCTTGCCGTCGGTCGCCAGGGTCATCGCCAGTGCTGCGGCGACGGTCGTCTTGCCGGTCCCGCCCTTGCCCGTCACCACGTGCAGCCGCACGTCGTCCCAATCGCCGGTGGTCATGGGGCTCACGGTAGCGGGGCTTGGGGGTACCTTCTCTCGACGCTCCTCAGAAGAGGACTGGGTCGACGACCGACTCCTCGGTCCGGTGCGGTGTCGGTGTCCCGCGCCGGCGCCCGGGCAGGGCAGCGGCCACAGGTATGCCGAGCGCGGAGAACGCCGCTCCGACCCACACGGCGGTCTGGAAGTGGTCGACGAAAGCGCTCGCCGAGGCGAAGACGCCGGGGTGGGCGAACACGCTGCTCAGGATCGCGACACCGAAGACGCCGCCGATCTCGCGCAGCGAGCTGTTGGTGCCGGACGCGATGCCGATCTCGGCGGGCTGAACCGAGCCGACGACCGCGTTGGCCACGGTCGGGAAGCACATCGAGATCCCGGCACCGGCGACGCCGAGTGCGACCGCGAGCCAGGTGTAGTCCATGCCGGGTGCCGCGATCGCCGCGACCCAGCCCAGCCCGCAGGCCTGCAGGGTCAAGCCGGCCAGCAGCAGCGGGCGGTTGCCGATCCGATCGGCGAGTGCCCCGGCCAGTGGCGCGACGATCATCGGGGCACCGGTCCATGGCAGGGTGCGCAGCCCGGCCTGCAGCGGTGAATATCCGAGGGCTGTCTGCAGGAACTGCATCATCAGGAACAGCACGCCGAAGAGTGAGGCGTACATGAAGAAGCTGACCCCGTTGGCGGCGTTGAAGGCGCGGGAGCGGAACAGGCCGGCCGACAGCATCGGGGTCGCCGTGCGCCGTTCCCACTGCAGGAATGCGGCGACCAGCGCCACCCCGAGGACGAGCGAGGTGATGGTTTCGGGCCGTGCCCAACCGATGCTGCTCGACCGGATCAGGCCCCAGGTGATGCCGGAGAGGCCGGCGCCGGCCAGCAGCAGGCCGACGATGTCGAGTTGCGAGCGCGGTCCGTGACTCTCGGTGAGGCGGGCAATCGACAACGGAATCAGCACGATGCCGATCGGGACGTTCAGCCAGAAGATCCAGTGCCAGCTGATGCCGCCGACGATGGCGCCACCGACGACCGGCCCGAGCGCGACCGCCAGCCCGGTGATGCCGCCCCACAGACCGATGGCGGCACCACGCTTCTCGGCAGGGAACGCCTCGCTGATCAGGGTCAACGTCATCGGCATGACGATCGCCGCCGCAAGGCCTTGGGCGCCGCGCGCAGCGATCAGGGTGCCGACCGTGGGTGACGACGCGGCCGCGGCCGAGGCGCAGGTGAAGCCGAGCAAGCCGATGCAGTACATCCGTTTGCGGCCGTATCGGTCGCCGAGTGCGGCGCCGGTCAGCAGGGCCACCGCGAAGGCCAGGTTGTAGGCGTTGACCGTCCACTCCAGGTCGCCGAGACTGGCGTGCAGGCTATGTCGCAGCGCGGGCAGTGAGTTGGCGACGACCAGCGTGTCCAGCGCGGTCATGAAGACTCCGAGCGAGGCTAGGACCAGGGTCCAGACCGTTCGGGGAGCGTTGGTGGTCGGTGGTGCAACAGTGTTCGTGTCGTTGAGGGTTCGAGTGATCGACATGGGTCCTTCTCCACTTCTGTGCAGGTGCGGTTTGCTTCGCGCCCGTTCGGAAGTGCAGACACGACCCGTGCCGGAAACTGGTCTCCGGAGCGCGACCAGTTCTGCGGTTCTGCGGTGTCAGTACTCATGTCCCGGACCCATGTCCGGGCGGACCGAGGAGAAGGAGGCCGCTGATGTCGGCAGAACTGCTCGAGCGGGCGCGCGCCGGGGACCGTGAGGCGTTCACCGCCCTGGTCGAGCCGCACCATCGTGAGCTGCATGTGCACTGCTACCGGATGCTCGGTTCCGTCCAGGACGCGGAGGACGTGTTGCAGGACACCCTCCTCGCGGCGTGGCTCGGTCTCGCCGGTTTCGAGGGACGCTCGTCGGTCCGGACCTGGCTCTACCGCATCGCCACCAACAGGTGCCTGAACCACCTGCGTTCGGCGAAGCGGCAGCCGGCGACAACGGCGGCGGCCATGCCCGTGCCGGCGCCGGAGCCGACGCGGCTGGGCGAGGTGCCCTGGCTACAGCCCTACCCCGACGTGTTGCTGGAGGAGCTGCCCGACCGGGTCCCGGGTCCGGAGGCTCGTTACGAGGCGCGAGAAGCGATTTCGCTAGCTTTCATCACCGCGGTCCAGTTGCTGCCGCCCAACCAGCGAGCAGCGCTGCTGATGCGGGACGTGCTCGGCTACCGGGCCAAAGAGGCGGCCGAGTTGCTCGACCTGACCGAGGACGCAGTCACCAACGCACTCAAACGAGCCCGAGCGACCCTGGACGCGGCGCAGGTCGCCGGCCAGCCGACGCCTACCGATGAGTCCGTCGAGCAGGTGCTGCTCGATCGGTTCGTGACGGCTTTCAGCGAGCACGACGTCGACGGGCTCGTGGCGTTGATGAGCGACGACGTGTGGGTGCGGATGCCGCCGTTGCCCTTCGAATATCGCGGCACGGAGGCAGTGCATCGCTTCTTCACCGCGATCCACCCGCACTGGCGGCAGAGCGACCGGCTGGTGCCGGTGCGTGCCAATGGCCAGCCCGCCTGGGGTGCCTATTCGCGCGACCGGGGGACCGGCATCCGGCATCTCACCGGTCTCTACGTGCTCGGGGTCGACGGCGGCCGGATCTGCGAGCTGACCCGGTTCGAGACGACGCTCGCGCCATACTTCGGCCTGCCCAGGACCCTGGACTGATCGGCCGTCAGAGGAGCGCTTCGACAGCAGCGACCGTGTGCGCGAACTGTGGTGTCGCGGGGTCGATGAGCTCGTAGTGACCGCAACCGGCCAGCACCTGCAGCGGTATGGCGGCGTCTGCGGCGGCTTGGTAGCTCTCCGACACCTCGACCGGCACGCGGTCGTCGGCCGCTCCGTGGATCAAGCGGACCTGCGCCGGTGGGCGTCCGAGCATCGCGGGGTCGGCGGCGCGCCATACAGCTTCGGGGGCGGAGCCCATCAGGGCGTCGGCCGCTCCGTCGCCCAGGTGCAGGTCGCGCGTCAGGTGCAGGTCGACGCAACCGGCGAGCGAGACGACACCGGTGACCGCGATCTCCGGCTGGTATGCCGCCCACGTCGCGAGGTGACCGCCCGCGGAGTGCCCGAGCAGCACGATGTCGTCGGGCAGTTCCGGATCGGCAGCCACGGCACTGATAGCCGCCAGCACGTCAGCGGCCATTGCCGGCCAGTCGCCCGGGACGCGCCGATATTCGATGGTGGCCACGTGAAAACTGTGTGTTGCCAGTGCTTTTGACTGCTGACCAGCGTGCGTGCGGTCGTATGCCGGCCGCCAGAACCCACCGTGTATGACGACAACCGTCGCCCGCCTCGCCGCTCCGACCGGTCGGCGGACGTCGTACACCTGGTCCGGTGATGCGCCATACGCGATGGTCCGGTCGGGCGGCGGGGAGGGAGCGGTCAGCACGGACATACCGCGGACATTAGGTCACGGGAGGAGGAGAACGCGACCGCGCGACCCGGGACGCGCCGTGTCGGCATACGCCGCCGCATGGTCCTCGAACGGATAGGTGGCGGCCACCCGCGGGCGCAGTTCGCCGGTGGCGCTCCGAGCCAGCAGGTCGGTGAGCGCTGCGCCGTCGGCGTGCACCCCGACGGCGAGGGCGCGGATGCCACGGCCCCGCTCGGAGGTGTCGCCGACGAGACTGAGGTAGTCCCCGCCGTCCCGCAACGCGGCGATGTCGCCGAGCGACGCGGCGTCGAGGATGGCGTCATACGGCTCCGGCCCGGCACTGGTCACCAGCTGCGCACCGGTGGACTCGACGAACGCACGGTCGCTCTCCCGGGCGAGGCCGTCGACCTGCCAGCCATCCGCGGCGGCGAGAGCGATTGCGTAGCCGCCGACCCCGCCTGCTGCCCCGGTCACGAGCAGCCGTCGGCCCTCGGACCGACCGAGCAACCGCAGGGCCTGCTGCGCGGTCAGCGCGTTGAGCGGCACCGTGGCGGCTTCCTCGGTCTTCAGGTCTGCCGGCACGTGTGCGACGGACGCGGCGGGCACGACGACCCGGTCGGCGTGGCTGCGTGCGGCCGCGGCCATGTTGTCGTGCATGGCAGCCACTCGGTCGCCGATTTCGAAGTCGGTCACGCCGTCCCCCGTAGCGGCGATGAGTCCCGCGACGTCCCAGCCGATGCCGACCGATTCGGGGAGCTGGAAGACATTGCGGGCCGCCCCGGACGCGACCATCAGGTCTGCCGGATTGACTGCGGCCGCCTCGACCGTGATGACCACCTCGCCGGCGGATGGGGCGGCATCCGGTGCATCGACAATGCGAGGTTGCGAACCTGATTGGGAAACAAGGGTTTTCATGACTTCCACCTTCGTGTATGACGACTTCGTTGTTGCAGCGATTCAAACCCGCCGTACACTCTGTTGGGAAGTAGGCACCCAAAAGTTGTGTACATACCTGGAGGTAAGCCATGGCCACTCGCACGGTGGAGCAGAAGAAGCGCGAGGCGAAGGTCGCATACGACGCCTACCTGGCAGAGTGCCCGAGTCGCCAGTTGCTGGATCGCATCTCCGACAAGTGGGTGACGCTCGTCATGTGCGCCCTCCAGGATGGTCCGCTGCGCTATTCGGGACTCGCCGCGAAGCTGGCGGGCGTGAGTCAGAAGATGCTGACGCAGACGCTGCGTTCACTGGAGCGCGACGGGCTGGTCGAGCGCACGGTGACGCCGTCGGTGCCGGTCCGAGTGGACTACGAACTGACGCCGCTCGGCGGCTCCCTGTTGATCCCGATCAGCCACGTCAAGGAGTGGGCGGAGCACAACATGACGAGCGTGCAGCGCGCCCGCGAGTTGTATGACGCCGTGGGCTGACGCTCCTCCTGGCGGCTGACGGGCGGGACCCTACTGGCCAGTTGGCGCACCGGTGACTCTTCGAAACCGAATCATTGCTACCGTCCGAAGCGCGGTAACGAACTCACCCCGGATAAAGGAATGGGCAATGGCGCTCGAACCCCTTCGGCCCGCCAAGGGTCAAGGCACTCCTCACGTCGTCATCATCGGAGCCGGCATGGTCGGCCTGTCGACGGCGTGGCACCTGCAGGAACGCGGCGTCGAGGTGACGGTCGTGGAGCGGTCCGGCGTGGCTGCGGGCAGTTCATGGGGCAACGCCGGCTGGGTGTCACCCGGCCTGTGCGTGCCACTGTCCGACCCGTCGATCATCAAGTACGGGCTGAAGGCGCTGCTCGACCCCGACTCGCCGCTCTACATCCCGATGAAGCCGGACCCCAAGCTGGCGGCCTTCCTGCTCGGCTTCGCGCGACGCTGCACGCCCGGCCAGTGGAAGCGGACCATGGACAAGTACGTCCCGGTCAACCGCCGCGCGATCGAGGCCTACCAGTTCCTCGAGGACCACGGCGTGCAGGCGAAGTCGCACGATGCGCCGATCATGGCCGCATTCCGCCGCGCCGAGGACGCCGCCGGCCTGGAGCACGAGGTCAAGCTGATCCGCGAGGCCGGTCTGGAGCTCGAGGCGACCGAGGTCGACAACGCCACCTTGCGGGCCGAGCTGCCGATCGTCAGCGCCGACGTCGAGAAGGCCATCCGGCTCGGTGGCCAGCGCTACATCAACCCCGGTGAGTATGTCGACGCGCTCGCCCACGCCGTCGCCGATCGCGGCGGCAAGATCGTCATCGGCTCCAACGCCCGGGCGCTGCGCCACGGACCCGGCGGTGTCACCGTCGAGATGGTCAGCGGTGAACCGATCTCCGGCGACGCCGTCGTCATCGCGACCGGTGCGTGGTTGCCGGAGCTGGCCAAGGCCTGCGGTGTGCGCACTGCGCTGCGCGCCGGGCGTGGTTACAGCTTCTCGGTGTCGGTCACCGACCCCGATGCCCGGCCGGTGGCGTGCCCCGTCTACTTCCCCTTCGAGCGGGTCGCGTGCACGCCGCTCGGTGATCGGCTGCGCGTCGGCGGCACGATGGAGTTCGCCGGCACCGAGGAGCCGCTGCACGACGAGCGGGTCCAGGCGATCGTCAAGAACGCGAAACCGCTTCTCTCCGGTGTCGATTGGGACGACCGGCAGGACACCTGGGTCGGTGGCCGCCCGGTCACCGTTGACGGCCTCCCGTTGGTCGGCCCGACCAACGTGCCGCGGGTGTTCTCCAACGGCGGTCACGGCATGTGGGGCATCACCCTCGGCCCGTTGTCCGGTCAGCTGCTGGCCGAGCAGATGGTCACCGGCGTCACCCCGCCCGAGCTGCTGCCCTTCAGCCCGACGCGATGAGCAGCCGGGTCGTCATACCCCGCCCTCTCCACGACCGAGAGGAGTACCTACTGACTGAGGGGAGTACCAAAAATGGGTGTTTCCGTACTCCTATCGGTCGGGCGGTACTCCTCTCGGTCGATGGAAATCGTCCGGGAATAGGGTGACGGCATGACTACCTGGGAATACGCAACGGTGCCGCTGATCGTCCATGCCACCAAGCAGATCCTCGACCAGTGGGGCGAGGACGGCTGGGAGCTCGTGCAAGTGGTGCCCGGCCCCGACGGCAACAGCATCGTTGCCTATTTGAAGCGTCCGAAGGAGCAGTGACAGATGTCCGCAGTTGAAGACCGCCTGGCCGAGTTGGGTCTGCAGGTGCCCGAGGTGGCCGCGCCCGTCGCGGCATACGTTCCGGTGGTCCAGGAGGGCGACTTGGTCTACACCTCCGGCCAGCTGCCCGTCGTCGACGGCAAGCTCGGTGCGACCGGAAAGGTCGGCGCCGAGGTCACTGCGGAGGATGCCGCAAAGCTGGCGCAGACCTGTGCACTCAACGCGATCGCCGCGGTGAAGTCGCAGATCGGCGACCTCGACAAGGTCAGCCGGGTCGTCAAGGTCGTCGGATTCGTCGCGAGCGACCCGAGCTTCACCGGCCAGCCCGCCGTCATCAACGGCGCGAGCGAGTTGCTGGCCAAGGCATTCGGCGAGGCCGGCGCACACGCCCGCTCCGCCGTCGGCGTCGCTGTGCTGCCCCTGGACGCACCCGTCGAGGTCGAGATCACCGTCTCGATCCGATAGCCCGATGGCCATGGCGTCGACGCACGACCTCGAGGTGCCGCCGACGCTGCGCGAGCACGCGCTGGGCTGGCTCGCGACACCCGCGTCGGAGCGAGAGATCGCCCCGGCGCGGTTGGCGTCCACCGTGCTGTTGCTGCGCGAGTCCGACTCCGGCACAGAGGTTTTCATGCAACGGAGAGCCTCGTCGATGAAGTTCGCGCCGTCGATGTGGGTCTTCCCCGGCGGTGGCGTGGACCCGCGCGACGAGGCGCCCGGCGTTCCGTGGGCCGGGCCGTCACCGGCCGACTGGGGACGCCTTCTCGCCATACCTGAGGCGACTGCCCAGGCGGTCGTGATCGCCGCTGTCCGTGAGGTTTTCGAGGAGTGCGGCGTGCTGCTCGCCGGGCGCTCCGCGGACGACGAGGTGCTCGACGTCACCGCTGACGAGTGGCAGGCCGACCGTGCTGCGGTGCTCGACCGGTCTCTGCCCTTCGGAGAGCTGCTGGAGCGACGCGGGTTGCTGCTGCGCTCGGATCTGCTTGCGCTGCAGGACCATTGGATCACCCCGGAGATGGAGCCGCGGCGCTACGACACGTGGTTCTTCTCCGCGCGACTGCCCGACCGACAGGTTGCCGACGACCGCACGAGCGAGGCCGCCGAGGCTGTATGGCGCCTCCCGACGGATGTTCTCGACGAAGCACGGGCAGGCACGGCGCGGGTGCTCCCGCCGACGCTGGTGCAACTGCGCCGCGTCGCCAGCTGGCCGGACCTGAACCCCGCGACGACAAGTCGCGAAGGACTGCACGCGGTCATGCCCGTGCCGGTCGAGGACGGCGAGCGGCTGCTGCTGCGCGCCCACCTCAACGACTGAACCACACCCGCGGTCGGGGTTCAGCCGGTGGCGAGTGCGCGAACCCGGCTCAGGTCGCCGTTGAAGAGGTTCTTGTCGATCGGCGAGGAGGTGTACTGCCACATCGTGTAATAAGGCCAGCCGCCGGGCAGCGTGCCCGGTGAGGACGAATAGCGCGCGATCCACAGCGGATTGGTCTGGTTGAACGCGGTGCTGTTGCCGGTGCAAGTGGTCCACCAACCGGTGGTCGTGTAGATGACGGCGTCGCGGCTCGTCCTCGCCTTGTACTCCGCGAGGAAAGTTCTGATCCAGGTGACCATCGCCGACTTCGACAAGCCGTAGCAGGTTGCGCCATACGGGTTGTATTCGATGTCGAGCATGCCGGGCAGGGTCTTGCCGTCCCTGGACCAGCCGCCGCCGTGGTTGACGAAGTAGTCGGCCTGGGCCGACGCGGACCGGCCGGCCGGGTTCGCGAAATGGTAGGCGCCGCGGATGATCCCGGCGTTGTAGCTGCCGTTGTACTGCTGGGCGAAGTAGCTGTTGGTGTAGTAGTCGCCTTCGGTCGCCTTGGTGTAGGCCCAGCGGACGCCGGAGCTGTATTGCGAGCTCCAATTGACGTTGCCCTGGTATGCCGCGACGTCGATCCCGAGGGTCTTGGTCGCGGCCAGCGCCGGAGAAGGCGCCATGTCTGTGCTCACGTGGTCGGCGCTGTTGCGCTGCTCCCAGCCGGCATACGCGTCACCCATCTTGTGGATGCCTGCCTTCTGGGCGGCCTGGGTGGGCTTCTGGGGGAGTTCGTCGCTGCCTGCGCGGGGATCGCGGTAGCGGCGAGCGCGATCGCGGCAACCGCTGCGGTCGCGACGGGTAGAGATTTCTTCATGGTCGGGGTCCTTTGCACGAAGTTGTCCATCGGTGGCGAAACTGTGGCCAGGGGAAACCTCAGCTTCATCACCTTTCACGGTATTCACACCCGCGCAAACTCCGTGCCAGTTTTCGGTAAACCTTTGACAACCCTGCGAGTCGGTCCGACACCTGTTCGGCAATCCGGTGAAAGGCCGCTAGCGTTGCCTGTCGTGACGACTGATTCGGTATGGCGCGGCGGCTCGATCGGAGACCACACGCACGCGGTGCTGGCGCCCAACCCGGGCCCGATGACGCTCGACGGGACGAACACTTGGGTGCTGCACACCCCAGGTGACGACACCGCGGTCGTGGTGGATCCAGGACCGCTGGACGAAGGCCATCTGCAGGCCGTGCTGGCGTATGTCGAGCAACTCGGCGCACGCGTCGGACTCACCCTGATCACGCACTGGCACCACGATCACACCGAGTCGCTAGGCCGTTGGGCGGAGCTGGTCGACGTACCGGTCCGCGGTGGTGGCCACGGCGACGCGTTCGCCGACGACGAGCGAATCGTGTTGGGGTTGCTACAGATTCGGGTGATCGCGACTCCTGGCCACACCGCCGACTCGGTGTCGTTCCACCTGCCCGACGCCGATGTGCTCGTCACCGGCGACACCGTGCTGGGTCGTGGCACCACGGTCGTGGCGCATCCCGACGGAGCGCTCGGCCCCTACCTGGCCTCGCTGGACAAGCTGCACGCCATAGCGGCGCAACGTCCGACGGCGCTGGCGCCGGCGCATGGGCCGACACATGCCGATGCGGGAGCGGTCATTGCGTCATACAAGAAGCATCGGCTCGAGCGACTCGATCAGGTGCGTGCCGCGCTCGCGGCCGGTGACGCGGACGCCACCGACGTCGCGCAGGCGATCGTCGAGCGGGTGTATGCCGCAGTGCCGCGCGAAGTGTGGCCCGCAGCGAAGCTGAGCGTGCAGGCGCAATTGGAGTATTTGCGCGGCTGACGCGGCCCGCACTACGGAGCGAGAGCCGCCAGCACCACGCTGATGTTGTCGTGACCGCCGGAGTCGTTGGCGAAATCCACCAGCCCGGCGGCGATCTCGGCGGGAGATTCGCCGTGCGACGAGCGAACCCGCTGCACGAGATCCCAGAGGTCGGCGGGTGCCGAGCAGTAGTTCCAGAGGCCGTCGGTGCACACGAGCACCCAGCCGGCCTCCTCGGCCATCAGGTGCGCGAGTCGTGGCGTGAGATCGGGCGGCGCGGTGCGGCCCAGCCAGCGGGTGATCGCATGGGCGTTGGGCGCGTTCTCGGCGTTGTCCCGCGGCACACCGTGTCGGATCAGCTCGTTGGCCATCGAGTCGTCCTGGCCCAACTGCACGGCGCGCTCCGGGCCTGCCGCGGGAATCCAGTAGACGCGACTGTCGCCGACATTGCCGCCGACGACCAGGTTGTCCTCGACGACCGCGGCCGCGAAAGTGCACGACGGGGGAGTCGGGTCGTCGTCGTCCGTGCCGGTCGCGGCGGCGGCGGCACTGCCGGCTTCGGCGGCTTCGGCGAAGGCCTGCGCGGCGGTGTCCAACCAAGTTTCGTCGGGCACATCGGCGCGCGGCATCGGCTGGGTGAGACGCTCCATCGAAGCGATCGCGGCGGCTTGCGAGGCCAGGTGGGAATCGGTCGAGGTGGACACGCCATCGCAGGCCACCAGCACGGCGCGGGCGCCTGCCTCGCTGGAGGTAGCTAGCGCGATCGAGTCCTCGTTGCGGTGGTGTCGGCGGCCGATGTCGGAGATGCCGGCAACCCACGAATGCGGTGACAGCACAACGTGATTGCGTGGGTCTTCCGCCCCATCCGATGCCTCGCTCGTGTCCACTCCCGCGCCTCTCCTCCGTCGGACAACTACTGAAGTTTATTCTGGACAGGCACAGAAAGCTTGAGATGCGTTGGCGTTGCAGGGAGCTTGCGACTCGCAACGCCGACGCAGAATGAGCCACAGTGCGTACCGTCAGGCAGACGCCACGAGCAGGTGCGTGGTTCCCGCCCGCGGAGGCACTATGCCGGGTCGCCGCAGGACACGCGGGGCTTTAGCGAGCCCGGCGCTGCAAACGCTCGGCGTCCATCAACGTGACGGCGCGCGCCTCAAGCTTGATCCAGCCGCGCGAGGAGAAGTCGGCCAACGCCTTGTTGACCGTCTCGCGGGAGGCTCCGACCAACTGGGCGAGCTCTTCCTGCGTCAGGTCGTGGGCGACGAGGGTTCCTTCGCTCGAGGGCTGGCCGAACCGTCGGGAGAGGTCCAGCAGCGCCTTGGCGACGCGGCCCGGCACATCGGTGAAGACCAGGTCGCCGAGGGCCTCGTTGGTGCGGCGCAGCCGGGCGGCCAGGGCGGACAGCATCGTCATCGCGATCTCGGGGCGCGTGCCGAGGTAAGCGGTCATGTCCGGGTGCGAGAGGCCGACCAGCTCGGTGTCGGCGATGGCGCTCGCGGTCGCGGTGCGCGGGCCGGGGTCGAAGAGGCTCAGCTCGCCGAGCATCTCGCCCTCGCCCAGGATGGCCAGGAGGTTCTCCCGGCCATCTGCCGAGCGGCGGCCCAACTTCACCTTGCCGCCGGTGATGACGTAGAGCGAGTCACCTTGCTCGCCCTCGTGGAACAGCTCTTGTCCACGGGCGATCTTGGTGCGGGTCATCGTCGACAACAACGCTTCTGCGGCGTCGTCGTCCAGAGCGGCGAACAATGGCGCTTTGCGCACGGCCTCGGTATCCACGTGTGCAGTCTGCCACGAGCCGCCCACAGAAGTTGCGCAGCTCACATCTCCTCGCGCCCCGCGAGTCGTTGTCCGACGCCGGGAATAGGGTCGTATGTCGTGAAGCCCATCGACGTCTCGGCCGAGTCCGACCTGTCCCGTACCCGTCGGGCACGCAAGATGTTCCGCGCCTTGCAGGAGCAGTTTCCCTACGCGCACTGCGAGCTCGACTTCACCACGCCGCTGGAGTTGCTGGTCGCCACGATCCTGTCCGCGCAGACCACCGATGTCGGCGTCAACAAGGTGACGCCGACCCTCTTCGCCCGTTATCCGGACGCCGCTGCGTATGCCGGTGCCGATCGCGAGGAGTTGGAGGAGTTGCTACGCCCGACCGGGTTCTACCGCGCGAAGGCGAAGTCGGTGATGACGCTGGGCCAGGCGCTGGTGGAGCGGTTCGACGGCCAGGTGCCGCCCCGGCTGGAGGACCTCGTCACGCTTCCGGGTGTGGGCCGCAAGACCGCGTTCGTCGTGCTGGGCGATGCCTTCGGGCTGCCCGGGCTGACGGTCGACACCCACTTCGGCCGGGTGGTGCGCCGCGCCGGCTGGACCGACCTGGAGGACCCGGTCAAGGTCGAGCACGCCATCGGGGAGATGTTCCCGCGCAAGGAGTGGACCCAGCTCAGCCACGTGCTGATCTTCGAGGGGCGCCGCATCTGCCACGCCAAGCGTCCGGCCTGCGGGGTGTGTCCGATCGCGCGATGGTGCCCGTCATACGGCGCGGGGGAGACCGACCCCGACAAAGCCCGCAAGCTGCTGAAGTTCGAGCTGGCACCGGGCGTGACCCGGCCCGAGGGCGTGCCCGAGCCGGCTGCGGTGCTGTGACGGAGTTGGTCTCCGCACCTGAGCCGGACTGGCTGCGCGACCTGGAGGAGCGCGCGCACGAGGCGCCGATGATCGCGGGGCTACCCGAGGCGGCCGGCACGGCCTCGGCCGTGCTGATGCTCTTCGGCCAGGACGAGTTCGGCGGTCAGGACGTCGTGCTCACCGAGCGGTCGGCGACCCTGCGCAAGCACGCCGGTCAGGTGTCATTTCCCGGCGGTGGCGTCGACCCGGGCGACCGGTCGATGGCTGACACCGCACTGCGCGAGGCTCACGAAGAGATCGGTCTGGACCGCGATGGCGTGCGGGTGGTCGGAGTGCTGCCGTCGCTGCCGTTGAGCGTGACGGGCTTCCGGGTCACCCCGATCGCCGCTTGGTGGGAGCGGCCGTCGGCCATCGGCGTAGTTGACACCGCGGAAGTCGCGCGCGTGGAGCGGGTGCCGCTCGCGCAGTTGGTCGACCCGGCCAACAGGTTCAGCGCGGTGGTGCCTGGGCGCGAGTTCGTGGCACCAGCGTTCGAGGTCAAGGGTCTCTACGTGTGGGGTTTCACCGCGATCCTGCTCGATGCGACGCTGCGCCTCGCCGGGCTGGAGCAGCCCTGGGACCGGTCCGACGAACGGCGAGTGCCCAGTCGCTATCTGCAGGGTGGCTGACCGGGGCGCCATACCCGCGCGACCACCGATTGAGCGGCATACGAACGCATTGAGCGGCCTACCGATCCGGGTGGAATTGGTAGGCCGCTCAATGCAGCGGTATGCCGCTCAATCTCGAAACGAAGCTGCTGTCAGACCTTAGGCGGTTTGACCGCGGCGACGGTGCGTTGCGCGTTGTCGATGGCGCGTGCCGGCTTGCCCTTGATCTTCTTCAGGGCGCTGATGCCCAGCAGTGCCAGGATCAGGGTGATCACCAGCAGAACGCCCGCAGTGATCAGCATGCCCGCCCAGATCGGCAATCCGATGGCGTGCAGCCCCCAGGCGAGTCCCAGCAGCAGGAACCCGAGCATGTAGAGCGCAAAGAGCCCCGCGCCGGCCAGCAGGCCCGCACCCTTGCCGCCCTTGGAGACGTCCGCCTTGACCTCGACCTTCGCCAGTGCGATCTCGTCCTTGACGATCGACTTCAGGTCGGTCGAGGCGTCCGCGACCAACTGGCCGAGACTGCGCTCCGCGCCCTTGGTGGTCTGGGCCATCGATTACTCCTCGTAGTGGTTGTCGGCTCGCTCTATCTAATGTTTTCAGAATAAGCGCATCGAACTCATCGGTACCTTAGTCACTTCACGGGTGTCGGCACCAAGCCCGGGCATCCGGCAGGGGTCAGTCGGCCGCCTGCGGCCCGCCATCGGCGTAGCAGTCGGGGACCCCGTCGCCGTCCGCGTCGCGAGACTCCAGCTCGTGGATGCGTCCGTATGTCGCATTGCGCGACCGCAGCACCACGCTCGCCAGCACCGCCGCGATCAGCGAGCCGGCCAGGATCCCGAGCTTGACGTGCTCGTCTTCGATCGAGCCGTCGCCGAACGCCAGCTCACCGATCAGCAGCGACACGGTGAAGCCGACGCCGGCCAGCAGACTCAGTCCGAAGACGTCGGACCAGGCGAGCTCGTCGTCCAGTTCGGCGCGGGTCAGTCGCACGGTCAGGGCGGTGCCGCCGAAGACGCCGATCGCCTTGCCGAGCACCAGGCCGATGACCACACCGACGGTGACGGGATCGCTCAGCGCGTCGCCCAGTCCGCCGCCGACGACGGTCACGCCGGCGGAGCAGAAGGCGAACGCCGGCACACAGATCGCAGCGGAGAAGGGCCGCACGCGCCGGTCGATGCGCTCGCCGAGTGCGGTCTGCTCGCCCGGCCGGTTCGTGACCGGGATCAACAGGCCGAGGGCGACACCTGCGACGGTGGCATGCACGCCGGAGTTAAGCACGGCCAGCCAGGTGATGAGACCGAAAGCTATGAGCAGCAACGAGTTTCGGCCGTGCCGGATGGTCAGAGCGAACGCGACGAGCCCGACAATCGCGACGACGAGCCAGATCAGGCTGATGCTCGAGGTGTAGAAGAAGGCGATGATCGTGATCGCGATCAGGTCGTCCACCACGGCGAGCGTGAGCAGGAACGACCGCAGCGCTGAAGGCAGGTGGGTGCCGATGACCGCGAGCACCGCCAGCGCGAATGCGATGTCGGTCGCGGTCGGGATGGCCCAGCCCTTGAGAGCGCCCCCGCCATACAGCTGCCAGGCGGCATACAGGGCGGCGGGCACGGCGACCCCGCAGCACGCCGCGACGATCGGCACGGCCGCCTTGCCGGGATCGCGCAGTGCGCCATGGGTGAATTCGTGCTTCAACTCCAGCCCGGCGAGGAAGAAGAAGATCGCCAGCAGCCCGTCGGAGGTCCAGTGCGCCAGGCTCAGCTGCAGGTGGAGGATGTCGGGGCCGATGTGGAAGGCGACCAGGTCGTGGTAGCCGCCGCGCCATGGAGAGTTGGCCCAGACGAGTGCGGCCAGTGCAGCGATCAGCAGCAACGCGCCGCCGACGGTTTCCTGGCGCAGCAGCCCGGCGACACGACGGGCCTCGGGCCAGTCGCCGCGGGTGAACACGCGGGTGATGGGCCGGATCGTCATACGGGGCCTTTCGGGTGCGGGGTTTGCGCATTGCGACGCTTGGGGTTGCCTGTTGCGTCGCCGACCAGACTTCCCGGCACACCGCCGTCCAGTCTACCGATCCCACCGTTGACGGTCGAAACCGTCGTTGACGGCGCAGCAGCGGAGTCAATCGCTGTCCCGACCGTCAATCGCGGGTTATGCCGTCAGCGGGCAGTGAGCGGTCACTCGGGGAAACCGATCGCTTGCGCGGCGGTCCGGAAGGTGAACGTGCAGACCTGGTCGCCGGGCTCGAAGCTGCCGACGAATTGCCCGAAGAGATCGAAGCTGATGACGCCGAAGACCTGCGTCCACGCTGCGGTGAAGCGCAGCAGGACCCGTTCCGGCAGCTCGGTCTCGAGCGCGGCGCCCAGATCTTTGGCCTGGCGACGCAATGCGGGCGCGGCGGTCGGCGTGGGCACGTCGTCCGCGAGGTTGCCGGCGCTCCACGCCGCGTCCACCAGCTGTATGGCGGCAACCGGCGCGCGTGCTGCGTCAACGATGGTGTCGGCCGGAGCGCGATAACCGGGGACCGGTGAGCCGTACAGCAGCGCGTATTGGTGCGGGTGCTCCCGGGCCCAGCGATGGATGGCCTCGCAGAGCGCGACGAACCGGCGACCCGGCGCGGCACGTCCGGCGGCCGCGGCTTCGGCGACTTCCGCGAGATCCCGGTAGCCCTCGACGATCAGCGCGGTCAGCAGGTCGTCGCGACTTGCGACGTAGCGGTAGACCGCCGACGACACCATCCCCAGGTCCCGGGCGACGGCACGCAGCGAGAGGGCCGCGGCTCCGTGCTCGGCCAGTTGGGTTCGGCCGGACTCCAGGATCCGCTGCATGGTGTCGATGCGGGCGCGTTCGCGCGGGGTCGGGCTCATGTGGCCATGCTGGCAAGTGTGAGCGGGGAACGCAAGAGAGAGCAGTGCTCTTGTTTTTAAGTTCGAGAAGGGCTAATCTCCTTTCGAGAGCAATGCTCTCGGATTCTCAAAGGAGACGAATGTCATGTCCGTTCAAGAGCTCGACCGCAGCACCCGGATCTTCAATGTGATCGTGAAGCGACTGTCCCGCCTCGGCGTCAGCGCGTTCGGCGCCAAGGAACTCGTCGTCACCGGTCGTAAATCGGGGAAGAGTCACAGCACCCCGGTCAACCCGCTGCGGCTCGAGGGTCAGCTCTACCTCGTCGCGCCCCGCGGGCAGACGCAGTGGGTGAAGAATGTCCGTCACGATCCTCGAATCACGTTGCGCACCGGGCGGTCTGAGGCGTCATACACCGCGCACGAAGTGCATGACGACAGCGCTGTCCCGGTGATGCGGCAGTACATGAAGCGCTGGGCCTGGGAGGTCGGCAAGTTCTTCCCCGAGGGTGTCAGCGCCAAATCGACCGACGCCGAACTCGCCGCGGTCGTCGTGGACCACCCGGTCTTTCGGCTCGAGCGAATTTGATGGACACGGTCGGCGTCAATGACGTCGTGGCCTTCTTCATCGAGATCGGTGCGCTCGTGCTGCTCGGTGTCTGGGCATGGCGGTTCGCTCCGGAGGGGCTGATAGCGCAGTTGTTCGCGGTCGCCCTGGTGGTCGGATCGGCGGTGGTCCTGTGGGGGCTGTTCGCCGCGCCGAAGGCGACATACGACCAGCCCGCCCTCGCGATCGCCGTCAAGGTGCTCGTGCTCGGTGGGAGTCTCCTGGCGGCATACCTGGTCCTGCCGACGTGGGTCGCCACCTCTTGGGCCGCGCTCATGGTCGTAAACACGGTCGCTGTCACCGCGATGCGGTTGACTTGACGTATGCCGCTGACGGATGACGAGATCGATGGTCTCGACCCTGCGGCGCGACAGGCGTTGATCCGCCGGCTGCGTCAAGGCGTGGTCATCGATGCCTCGCTGGCCGCCGTGGAGCACCGGCTACGGCGCAGGCGGGCGGTCGCACTCACGGTGACCGCGGTCGCTGCCGCGTTGCTGGTCCCGTGGACGGCATACCTCGCGGTGAGCTTGCCCGACCGCTACGTCGCGAAGGCCTGGGCGCTGACCTGGTCGGGGTTCGACGTGCTGCTGATCCTGCTGCTCGGGCTGACGGCGTACTTCGCCTGGAAGCGCCGGATGCTGGTGGTGCTCACCTCTTTCGCGGCCGGCGTGCTGCTGCTGGCCGATGTGTGGTTCGACGTCACGACTTCGGACGCGGGCGACCTGCACCTGTCGGTCGCCTCCGCGATCCTCATCGAGATCCCGCTCGCGGTCTTTTTGATGGGTATGGCGGTCGGGATCTCGTGGCGGGTCGCGGGCCTGCTCAATGCGGTCACCGGGCACGGCGGAGCCAGCCGCTGGCGGATGCCGATCAACGCCGAGATCCTGCACAAGGAAGCGGCCGGGGCCGGGCGGCATACCGACGACCCTTGACTTCGGGGAAGGTAAGTGGCAACTTACCGTTCGTGGCAACTTACCAAGATGAGTGGAACCTGCTGGCGGATCCTCGCCGCCGGGCGATCGTCGAGTTGCTCGCGGAGCGACCGCTGGCGGTGGTCGACCTGGCGGCCGGCCTGCCGATCAGCCGACCGGCCGTCTCCCAACACCTGAAAGTGCTCAAGGGCGCGGGTCTGGTCGCCGAGGAGCCGTCGGGGACCCGTCGGGTCTACCGGCTGAATCCCGTTGCGGTGGAAGCGTTGCGCGATCAGCTCGATGCGTTCTGGGCACGCACGCTCACCCGATTCGGTGAGCAGGCAGCGCACGAGAAGGATTCGAAGAAATGACGAACACAAACCCCGAGGTCCGCAGGTCGGTCAGCGTCCCGCTGCCGGTCGCCGAGGCCTTCCGCGTCTTCACCGAGCAGTTCGATCTGATCAAGCCGCGCGAGCACAACCTCATGTCGAGTCCCGTCGCCAGCACGGTCATGGAGGTGCGGCCCGGCGGCCGCATCTTCGACCGGGCGGAGGACGGGTCGGAGTGCGTCTGGGGCGAGGTGCTCGACGTCCAGCCGCCCACCCTGCTGCGATTCGCGTGGCTCATCGGCGCCGACTGGCAGGTGCAGGACAAGGAGAACGCCAGCGAGGTCGAGGTGCGCTTCACCGCCGACGGCCCGGACCGCACCGACGTCAACCTGCATCACCACCACCTGGACCGGCACGGCCCCGCGTGGCCGGGGCAGGTTGCGGCGCTCGACGGCGAGAACGGCTGGCCCCTTTACCTGCAGCGGTATGCCGCCCTGGCCGGCTCCGTGGCCGCACACTGACCCGGTCGCCAGATCGACCTGCCGCTCCGGCGCCTATCCTCGACGGGTCCATGACGACCGGGCCGAGGAGAACGACACCGGATGACCGCAACGTTGACCGGGCTGACCGCACTGCCGGGAGTGGCGTCCGCGCTCGACGCCGCGCGCGAAGCGTGCACGCAATTGCGCTGGCACGGTGCCCTGCGCCGCCGAGTGCCGGAGGTGGCGGCGGAGTCGCGGGTCCGCGGCGCGCGGGCGAGCGCGTTCCTGGAGGGTGCGGAGTTCCCGGTCGACCTGGTTCGTGACGTCATACGAGGTGCGACGCCGCTGGGTCATGACGGTCCCGAGGAGCGAGTGCTGCACGGCGCGATCCAGGCGACCAGCGCGACCGAGCAGTTGGCATCGGTCGTGTTGACCGCGCCCGCTCAGGCGCTGGCCCGACTACACACAGCGGCCGCTGCCGACCTGGCCGACGCCGACCAGCTCGGGCGCCCCCGGCGGTCTGGCGAGTCCGCCTCGGAGCTGCGAGATCTGGGGGAGCCACCGGACGCTGCAACGGCCGGCGCCCGGCTGCGCGGGGTCATCGAACTGATCGCAAACTCGAAGGCCGAACCGGGCATTCTGGTTGCCGCGATCGCACACGCCGAGATTGCGTCTGCTCGGCCTTTCGTGCACGGAAATGCAATGGTGGCAAGGGCATTGGAGCGTTTGCTGCTGCAAGTGCTCGGCGTCGAACCGACCGGAGCTGTGGTGAGCGAAGCCGGCTACTCACGGCAGGGCGCGGTCGCTTACCAAGGCGCACTGGCGGCATACAGCGCTGGCAGCCCCGACGGTGTCGCGCTGTGGTTGCGGCACTACGCCGAGTCCGTCGTGGCGGGTGTTGCCGAGGCCACTTCCATCGCCGACGCGGTGCTCGCCGGACGGCTCACGGCACCTTGAGTCGGGGGTGGATTGTCCGCCCGGCGCGGTGCATATACAAGTCTTGTATGACGGCGCCGATCGGAGTAGACATGAGTGCATCAGCGACGGATGGGAATCCGACGACCACCGCTATCGAAACCGGTACCCACGCGGAGTCAGTCCACGTTATGGACCGCTCGTTCGGGGCCTTGCGCCCTGGCGACAAACCTTGTGAATGCACGCACTGGTAACTGGAGGTAGAAAGCGGTTGATGGCCCCGCCATTCTTCGGAGTGGCGGGGCCATCGTCTTACCCCACGAAGTTTCTCCCCCGCTTCGCTCCTCCGAATACTTCGCGGGGACCCCAAGTCAACCGGGGCATCCACCCAAAAGTCCGGCGTGGTTGAGGTGTGCCAGGAGATTCGCTGCTCCCAGAGCGGCTGAGCGCGAATACTTTTCGGCGGAACCGGAGTCTGTGAAGGGTTCCGCTTTCCTTACTCAAACCCGGCAGTTCTGGGGAAGGTAAGGACTTCTTATGGGAACACCCAGGAGCATTGTGTTGCGCCCGTCGGCCGTTCACACTTGAACTCGAAGCGCTCCCTTCCAGGTCGAAGCGCCGCAGCGCGTTCCTAACCCCCCCGGGGACACGTTGCAACTGAAGACCCCCGCCACCCCCCGGCGGGGGTCTTCATATGTCCCGGTGTCTTCTTAGCCTGGTCTGCCCACCTGCTCGGTTTCTGACTCACGGCACCAAGAACGCCGACCGACCACCGTTCGGTCCCCTCATCCACACCCCGTCTGGCAGTCGGCCGGCATCCACAAGTAGCGACGTGACCATGTCGATTCGGGTTCCGCACATCGCACGATCAGTTGCATGAATGACGTGAGAACAATCGCGGTCCTCGGCGGTGGCACCGGCGCGGGTGCCACGACCCTGCTGGTGGCGTTGGCGGTGCGCGCACACGCCGCAGGGCGGCGGGTGGGATCCGTCGACGCCGATCCGTGCGGCGGTGGGCTCGATGTCGCATTCGGCATCGAGACCGAGCCGGGCGTGCGCTGGGAGGACCTGCTCGGATCTGACGGGCCGCTGGACGGCGAGCGACTCGTGGAGCGGTTGCCGGCAGGCGACAACCGGCCGAGCGTGCTGTCGTTCGGTCGCCAGTGGTGCACCGTTGCCGACGAATTGTTCGAGCGCACGCTCAGCGGCCTGCGCCCGGTGCACGACCTGCTGCTCGTCGACGTGGGGCGACAGCTGGCCACCCCCGAGACCGTTGCCGGGTATGACGAGCTGATTCTCGTCGCTCGCGGCACTGCTGCTGGATTCGCCGCGGCGGGTGCGACCGCACATCGGATCGATCGAGTGCCACAGCTGGTGGTGCGCGGTGCCGGACAGGCTGCCGCCCGGGAGGCCGCCGCCGCGCTCGGCATGCGACTCGCGGCTGTCCTGCCGACCGACCGGCGACTGGCGGTGGACGCCGAGCGGGGCGTGCCGGCCGGGTCGCGTCCTCGGTCGGCGTATGTCGGTGAGTGCGACCGACTACTGCGCGACCTACTGCTGCCCGACGCGGCCGCGGCATGAGCACCCCACGAAGTTCTCCACTTGAGGAACGAGCGGTCGGCGACGCGATGTGGGCCCAGATCCGGGAGGGCAGGTCACCGACCAGCGAAAGTGTCGAGCAACTTGCCGAGCTCGACGCCGCGGTCCTCGGCCAGCGCAGCGTGCAGAACCTCGCGGGGCGACTGCGTGCGGACGTCTTCGGTGCCGGCCCGCTCGAGCCGTTGCTCACCGTGCCCGGTGTGACCGATGTGCTGGTCAACGGCGTGGCCGGGGTGTGGATCGACCGTGGCGCGGGCCTGGAGCGTGCGCCGGTCGAGCTCGGGGACGCGGCGTCCGTGCGCCGGCTCGCGGTGCGTCTAGCCACCCGTGCCGGACGTCGGCTGGACGAGACCTCGCCATACGTCGATGGTCTGCTGCCCGGAGGGGTGCGGTTGCACGCCTTGTTGCCGCCACTGGTCGAGGGCGCCGCGCACATCAGCCTGCGCATCCCGCGCCGGGAGCCACCGGCACTGACCCAGTTGGCAGAGTCCGGCACGTGCTGCCCGGAAGGACTGGCAGTGCTGCGCCGAATCATCGAGGCGCGAGTGGCTTTCGTGATCAGTGGCGGCACCGGCTCCGGCAAGACAACCCTGCTGGCCTCGATGCTCGCGGAGGTGGCCCCCGATGAGCGCATCGTCGTGGTCGAGGACGTGCGTGAGCTGCAGATCGACCACCCGCACGTGATCCGGCTGGAGAGTCGCGCCCCGAATGTCGAGGGCCAGGGGAGATCACCCTGTCGACCCTGGTTCGGCAATCGCTGCGGATGCGTCCCGACCGGCTCGTCGTCGGCGAGGTCCGCGGCGCCGAAGTGCGTGAGTTGCTGAGCGCGCTCAACACCGGGCACGAGGGCGGCTGCGGCACGGTGCACGCCAACACCAGCAGTGACGTGTTGAGCCGGTTTGAGGCTCTCGGCGCGCTCGCCGCCATGACCGGCGGAGCCGTGCGCTCGCAACTGGCATCCGCGGTCAAGATCGTCATCCACGTCCGACGTGAGGCCGGCGCTCGGGTCGTCGCGGAGATCGGCGTCATCCACCGGGTGGGCGACCGCTTGCAGGTGATGCCTGCGATGCGGCGCGAAGGCGGGCGGCTGCGCGCGGTCGAGGGTTGGAGCGCGCTGGTCGGCCTGCTCGACCAGCACGCGACCGGTTCGGCAGCGCCACCGGCCGAGGCTGCGGTGGGTGAGTCGCCGTGACGCTGTTGGCCGCGGTCTGCGCTGCGCTCGCGGTGCTGTGCTGGCCAGCGCGGCGAGGTCCCGCCATACCTCGTGAGCAGGGGCAGCGATCGGTCCGCTGGCGACGACGCGGACGGAAGGCGCACAACGCAGATCTGGACGCGCTGACCACGATGGTCGAGGGCATCGCACCCGCGATCGCGGCCGGAGTGACACCGGCGACCGCGGTGGCGACCTCTGCGTTGCTGACCTCGGCGACAGTGTCCGCCCCGGCACTGCGTGACGACCTGCGATTGCTCGCGCGGCAGTCTGCTGCGGGCGCGGAGCTGGCGCCGCTGTGGGCGGGCCTGCAGGCCCGACACGGTGTCTCCGCCCTCGGTGAGGTCGCCAGGGCCTGGGCGCTCTCGGAGCAACTGGGCTGCGCGATCGGCGACGCCCTGGCCGCGGCGACCGCGATGATGCGCGAGCAGCTCGACCTCGACCGCCGGATCGTCGGAGCGACCGCCGGGCCGCGCGCCACCATGCAACTGCTCACGATGTTGCCGGTGCTCGGCATCGGGATCGCGATGGTGATCGGGGTGCCGCCGTGGCGTCTGTATGCCGGGCCGCTCGGACTCACCGTGCTGGTTCTCGGCGGCGGCTTCGTGCTGGCGGGCAGGCTGCTGACGCGGCGGATGATCCGGCGGGCGAGCGCTCCGACGGTGCTGACATGACGATCCTTCTCGCGGCGCTGATGGTGGCCGTGCTCCCGATGCTCTGGCCGTCGCGTGCGGCTCTGGGGCCGGGTGCGAGCACGGCCGCGGCACCGGCGGAGCCAGTCGCGGGCTCCGCCGCGGAGGACGTGTTGAGCGTTGCCGGCGCGCTCGACCTGATGGCGCTCGCACTGGGTAGCGGTGTGCCGTTGGTGACCGCGGTCGAAGTGGTCGCCGAGCGCAGCGGCCCGGTCGTGGCAGCACACCTGCGGCAGGTCGTGGCGGCACTGCGCTGGGGTGTCGCGGAGGCCAGAGCTTGGGACGGCCTGCCAAGCATCTGGCGTCCTGCCGAGCAGGCGGTTGCCCTCGCCGGAATGGCCGGTGTCCCACCCGCCGGCCTCCTCAAGCGTGCCGCCGCGGACATGCGTCGGGCCGAGCAACGCCGGATCGAGGAGGCCACCGGAAGGTTGTCGGTGCTGGTCGTCATACCGCTCGGGCTGTGCTTCCTGCCGGCGTTCGCGCTACTGACCGTCGTGCCGGTGATCGCCGCGCTCGCCGGAGACCTGATGACCGGGATGAGGTGAGTGACTTCATGACCCGCGTCGCCAATGGCGCGCGGACAGCGCTCTCGCAGAGGGCAATTCATCGAGAGAAGGAGAGATCACATGTCACGAAGGACAATCCGGCTGGGCGCGCGTTTGCAGGCGCGCTGGCTACAGCTGGCGACCACACAGGCAGAGCGTCGCGAGGCGGGAATGACCACCGCGGAGTATGCCGTCGGCACGCTCGCGGCCGTCGCGTTCGCGGTCGTGCTGATGGCGGTGGTGAAGTCGGGTGCGGTGAAGACCGCGCTGACCGGCATCATCCAGTCGGCGCTGAGCGTCGCGTCCTGATGCCGGGGAGGTGGCCGCGACGGGCGCGGGCGAGAGAGGCGCGCCGGGCCCGGCATAGAGACGGCGGCATGGTCACCGCTGAGCTCGCGGCCACCATCCCCACGCTCATCTTCGTGCTGTTGATCGCGGTCAACGCGGTAATGATCGGCATCAATCAAGTGCGATGCGTCGATGCCGCCCGCGTGGCGGCGCGCGCTGCCGCCAGGGGTGACAGCACGTCGGCGGTGCAGGAGGTCGGCGTCCGTGCCGGTCCGTCGGGCAGCACGGTCGCCGTCGCCGGCGGTGGGCGTGCCGAGGTGACGGTGACCGTGACGGCTCCGGTTCCCGGGCCGTTCGGTTGGCTGGTCGGCGGGAAACCACTGCGTTCGGTGATCACGACACCGGTCGAGAGTTCCGAGCCCGTCTCATGAGTCGGTACACGACAGGCGAGCGGGAGCAAGGCTCCGCAACCGTGCTGGGCGTGATGGCGATCGGCGTCGTGATGCTCTGCCTGACCGGCGCGCTGGCGCTGCTCTCGGCAGTTCAGGCCAGTCATCGGGCTCGTGCTGCGGCCGACCTTGCCGCGCTCGCGGGTGCGCAGGTGTTGGTCGGAGCCGACGTCCGCTCGCCCTGCGAGGTGGCCGCGGAAGTGGCAGCGCGCAACGGCGGGTCGTTGGTCGAGTGCTCGATCGTGGGAGACGACCTCACCGTCAGCGTCGCGACGAAGGCGAGCTGGCCAGGGTTCGGTCCGGCGCAGGCGCGCGCCCGGGCGGGTCCGGATCCGGCGCCGTCGAAGGCACCGACGCCGCCCTGACCGCGCTCACTCCCAGATGCCGCCGCGTTTCTCCCGCCACCAGATGGCGTCGTCCCCGTCGGCCGCCTTGCTGTAGAGGTCTGGGTGGTGGGTGATGCCCGCCGCATACACGCCGACAGCGTGGTAGTCCCGCTTGGTCAGGAACGGCTGCAGGTCGTCCTGATCGGTGAGGATTCCGGCGTGCGCCATGGCCATGAGTGTGTTGCTGACCATGCCACGACTGGTGCCGTGCTTGAGCAACAGCCGGAGCCGCTCGTCGTTGTCCGGCGTCGCGAGGCGCGAGACGAGGTAAGTCGCAAGCTGTCGGGTCAGCGGACGCTCGTCCGGTGTGCACAGGTCAGCGGCGGCATCGCAGATCGCTGCCGCGAACGGACTGGAGTAGATCAACGTCGTCGCGTGATGCCGGAAGCCCGTGTGCTCGCTGCTGAGCGCCAGGCGGAGCAACTCGGGCAGCACGCTGCCGTGTGGATGGCTCGGCCAGGTCGTCGCCATCGCCGCGTTCGTATAGGTCACGATTTCGCCGGTCGCGTCCCTGTTGGCGCGGCGCCCGGTCAGGCGCGACAGCGGATGAACATTGTCGATGCGCCGCAGGATCGGTTCGCCGATCGACGTCGGGAGTTCGGCGGCCAGGATGGCGATCGGTTCGTACGATGCCAGCGACCAATGCTTGAGCCGCCGCTCCAGTTCGGTGGCGATCGCCTGCGCCTGCGCCGTGCTGAACGAGCTTCGGTATGCGGGCATCATCAACGTGGGCGCATAGTCGATGAGCCGGTGATCCGGGACGGACGGCAACTCAGCAATCAGCGTGTCGATGACCTCAGGGTTGCGGATGTCACCGACAACGCTCCAAGCATCCGGAGCTCCCGAGACGCCCTTCGCAGCGGTGAGCTCCCGCGTTGCCACCAGCAGGTGCATGGCATATCTGTCGCACTCGGCAATGGTGGACAGGGCTTCGATCCGCGGGTAGTAGGCGCCGTTCACCGCCCGCATGGTTTCGTCCAGCAGCAAGCGGATCCATTGCGCTACCAAGGCATCTGGTAGCAAAGAGTTGTCGCGGTAGGTGATCGCGTCGACGAGCATCAGCCAGTCGCTGGCCGTGAAGTGATCCCCGTCCACATAACGGACGTAGAAGTCATCGACGACCTTGTGTCGCGCTTCTTGCGTCTTCGGCACCGATCGCAACGCGGCGAGCCGGTCCGATCCGGGAGCGTGCGGAGCGAGGCGCGCCGCTGATCGCAGCGGTGCGCTGAGCGTGCCCGGAGGCATGCCCAGCATCCGCTCGTACTTGCCGACCGCGGTGATCGCGATGTCCGATTCACCGTTCTCGGCGCGCGAGACCTCGGTCTCCGAAAGCGGTACGCCGCGGTCGCGCGCAGCGGCGGCGAATGCCTTGCCCGTCATACCCCCGAAGCGTGACGACATCCGGTGTGACCACAACAACCATCCGGTCACAGCGTTCATGTCCGCGAATGTGTTCCAAGGCCCTGAGACGCTCGGTCCCAAACCCACATGTCCCCTGCGTTTTGCAACCTCCCACATGGCCGCATCCTCCACCTTTTGCGCAGTTCTGGTGGCGGAATGGCAAGGATCTTGCAGAATGCGCGGTTGCTGCGTGCTGTTGAGCGTCGGCCTGGCCTTGGGAAATGGCGGTGTTCGCCGCTCAGCGCTGCCAGATGTATGGCGTGGTGGTCGTGACCCGGTGGAATCCGGAGCGCTCCAGGATGGGCCGGGAGAACTCGGTGGAGTCGGAGTTGATCAAAGTTTTGCCGACCCGCAGGGCGGCTTGGGCTCGCTTCGCGGTGAGGGCACGGTAGATGCCGCGCCCACGCCATTCGGGGAGGGTGGCACCGCCCCAGATGCCGGCAAAGTCGGTGCTCCGGACCGGGTCGATGCGGCCGGCGCTGACTGGTCGGCCCTCGGCCTCGGCGACCCACAGCTCGACTCCAGGAGCGGCCGGGTCGTTCAGTCGCTGCAGCGTGGAGTCGACGCGCTCATCGATCGTCTGTGGGTCCCCGAAGACGCTTGCCTGCATGCTGACCATGGCGGCGACGTCTTCGCGCGACGTCACGCTACGCAGCGAAACGCCTTCGGGCACAGGGACATCCATTGCAATCGACGCGGCCTCACCGACCATCACGGACTCGACTTCGTCCGGAACGAACCGGTGCTTGCGCAGCAGCGCGTCGAGAGCCGGCAGGCCGTCGTGGCCGCGGGTCTTCCACTCGAACTCGGTTGTCCGTGGGTCAGTTTCGTAGTGCGCGATGGTATCGACGATCAGTCGCTCGAGTTCGGCCTCGGTCGGTGAGCCAAGGCTCTGGTAGCTGACGAAGCCGCGACCGCTGTGGAACGTCCCCCAGAGCAGCGGGCCGTGTCGCACGACGTCGGCCATCGACCCCATTTCGGCGTCCGCGCGCAGTTGTTCGTCGTATGCCGCAAGCAGGCTCGCATCGTCCATCACGACCATGACGATGCCCGCGAGTAACCCTGGCGGCAACCGATTTACGCGTGAGCCGCAAGCCTCAGCGGTGGTCCCGCAGCACACGGTCCAGCACCACGATCGCGCCGGACTTGTCCAACGGGTGGTTGCCGTTGCCGCACTTCGGGGACTGCACGCATGCCGGGCAGCCGTCGCTGCACGGGCAGGCGTTGATCGCGGCGCGCGTGGCCAGCAGCCAGGTGGCGGCCTCGGCATACGCTCGCTCGGCGAAGCCGGCGCCTCCGGGGTAGCCGTCGTAGACCACGACGGTCGGCAACCCGGTGTCCGGATGCAGCGCGGTCGACACACCACCGACGTCCCACCGGTCCGACTGGGCGACCAGCGGCAACATCGCGATCGAGGCATGCTCGGCCGCGTGCAACGCGCCGGGCATGGCGTCCTCGGTCAGCCCCTCGGTCAGCAGGTCGTTCTCATCGATGGTCCACCAGACGCCTCGCGTCACCAGCTCACGCTCAGGGAGGTCGAGCGGGTGTTGCCCGATGACCTCACCAGACGGAAGCAACCGCTGGAACGACGTGACCTGGGTTCGCACGCGGATCGTCCCGAAGTGCAAACCTACACTGCCCCAACGTGTTTCGCGCTCTACCTGTTGTATGTCGAACGCCGACACCGATTGTGCGAACGTCGACCAGCCGGGGTCGCCCACCACGACGTGCGCTGTCGTCGCATCCAGGTCGAGCTCGGTGACGACGTGCGATGTGCCCTGGTGCAGGTAGACCGCGCCGGTGTGCACCGCAGCGTGAGCACGAGCCGCGTCGACCGTGCCGAGCACCCGGGCGGTGCGGGTTTCGACGATCCGCACGTCGTCCTCGCCGCCACCACGCAGCGAGAAGTGATCAGCCGGTCGGTCCTCGCGCGCCCAGAACCAGCCGCGGGGGCGCCTGCGCAGGATCCCGCGAGCCACCAGTGACTGCAGGATGGCTGGCATCGACGGTCCGAAGAGATCGGAGTCTGCTGCGGTCACCGGCAGCTCGTGTGCCGCGGCTGCTATGTGCGGCGCCAGCACGAAGGGGTTCCTCGGGTCGAGCGTCGCGGCCTCCACCGGCCGGTCGAAGATCGCCTCGGGGTGATGCACCAGGAAGGAATCGAGCGGGTCGTCCTCGGCAACCAGCACGACCAGCGACGTCCGACCACTGCGGCCCGCGCGCCCGGCCCGCTGCCACAACGAGGCCAACGTGCCCGGCCACCCGGCGAGCAGCACCGCGTCCAGCCCACTGACGTCGATGCCGAGCTCGAGCGCGGACGTTGCGGCCAGTCCGCGGAGTTTGCCTGTGCGCAGGTCGTTTTCGAGCTCGCGACGTTCCTCCGGCAGATAGCCCCCGCGGTATGCCGCAACTCGATCACCAGCATGGGATCGGACCATTTCGGCGACGATCTCAACGCCCACCCGGGAGCGCGCGAAAGTCAGTGTCTGCACGCCGCGGTCGATGAGCGAGGTCATCAGATCGGCGGACTCGGCCACCGCGCTCCGTTGCGCTGCGTCCGGACCGGCTCCGGGCTTGGTGCCCGGCTGCCAGAGACCGAAGAGCATCGGCGCCCGGGGCGAGCCGTCTCGGGTGACCTCGTGCACCGGCAGTCCGATGAGTTCACTCGCGTGCAGACCCGGGGTGGCGACCGTCGCTGAGGCCAGCACGAAGGTCGGGTCGGCGTGGTAGCGGGCGGCGATGCGCCGCAGGCGGCGGAGCACCCCGGCGACGTGAGAGCCGAAAACCCCACGGTAGACGTGACATTCGTCGATCACGACATACCGCAGCGCGCGGAAGAAGGATGCCCATCGCTCGTGCCCGGGCAGCAACGTGTGATGCAGCAGGTCGGGGTTGGTCAGCAGCAACGCGGCATGGTCGCGGATCCAGCGGCGCTCGTCGAGCGGGGTGTCGCCGTCGAGGGTGGCAGCCCGCACGCCGGGTATGGCGAAACCGCGGATGCGCGTTTCCTGGTCCGCCGCAAGGGCTTTGGTTGGCGCGAGGTAGATCGCGGTGGCACCGCGGCCGGTCGGTGCGTCGGAGCCGTCGGCGACTGCCGAAAGCATCGGCAGGAGGTAACCGAGACTCTTGCCGGACGCGGTGCCCGTCGACAGCACAACGTGCTCGCCGGACCACGCGAGATCGGCGGCCTGCCGCTGGTGGGACCAGAGCCGGTCGATCCCGGTGCCCTGCACGGCGGCACTGACCTGGGGGTTGACCCACTGCGGCCACGAGGCGTCGATCGCCATACGGCCAGGCAGGAGGCGGGTGTGCAGCAACCGACCCGTGCCTGCGCCCTCGAGCGCGTCCAATGCGCCTTGTGCGTCGAAGTCATCGCGGCGTTCCTGGGCAGCGTCGGGCTCCGGCCGGGCATGCGGAGGGCCGGTGACGGGCGCGATGTTCGTCATTCCGCCTCCACGGTAGGTCCGATCTCCGACATCCGCTGAACCGGCAGGCCCCGACGATGAAAGACTGGCCGCCGGCAACCGGCACTTCCACGAAAGGCAGCTTCGTGACCGACCTGGACATCAGCGGCAGCGACGAGGGCGACTTCACCGTCATTCGGCTGGTCGGTGACGTGGACGTCTCGGCCGCGTCGCGGTTGCGGGATGCGCTCGCACGGCTCATCACCGACCCCGCGGAGAAGGTTCTCGTCGACCTCACCGGCGTGCCGTTCCTGGACTCGACGGGCCTCGGCGTGCTGGTCGGGCGGCTCAAGGCGCAGCGAGTGGGCGGCGGCGACCTGGCTCTCGTCATACAGTCCGATCGCTTGCTGCGTAACTTCCGGATCACCGGCCTGGACCGGGTCTTCAACATCCACGCTTCGGTGGCCGACGCCGTCGCTGCTGACGCCTGACCTCCGACCGGCGAGGATGTGGGTATGCCGAACCCCGCGTCGCTCGCCGACGACCCTGCCGCGCTTCGGCGCGCGCTGATCGCAGCTCGCTTCACTCTCGACGGGATCAGCGACTGCCTCGGGCCGATGGCCTCCCAGGCGCTTCATCGTGAGCAGCGGCTGCCCGCCGACCTCGTCACCCGGGACGACACTTCCCCGGTCGCGACGCTGGTGCGGCTCTTCGCGCTCGGGCTGCCGGTCGGTGTCCGACAACTCGACCGTGCCCTGCCCGGATGGGACACCGCGCGGCTGCGGTCCGCCGGGCTGGTGCGGACCGACGGTTCGCGTGCGCACGCGGCATACGACCTGCGCCCGTATGGCGAGGACGATCACCAGTGGTGGGTCGTCTCGGACCTGTCCGAGGTGATGACCGGCGAGCCGTTGCCGGTCGATCACGTGCTCGGCATCGGTGGCGCGTCGATGACGCTGGCGTCGTGGACACCGCGACGTCCTGTGGCGCGAGCGCTCGATCTCGGCACCGGCTGCGGGGTGCAGTCGTTGCACCTGGCCGGACACGCCGAGCACATCGTGGCGACCGACACATCTGCTCGTGCGCTGGAGATCGCCGCGTGGAACGCTGCGCTCAACGGCTACGAGTGGGACCTGCTCCGCGGTGATCTCTTCCGGCCGGTCGGCGGTGCGGAGTTCGACCTGATCGTCAGCAACCCGCCGTTCGTGATCACGCCACGCACGGATGGTGTGCCCACCTACGAATATCGCGACGGCGGGCGGGTCGGTGACGGCGTCGTGCGCTCCCTGATCCGGCAGCTGCCGCAGCACCTCAACCCCGGCGGTGTCGCTCAACTGCTGGCCAACTGGGAGGTCCCCGAGGGCAAGGAGTGGCGCGATGTGGTCGGGGAGTGGTTCGACCGCACCGGCCTCGACGCCTGGGTCGTGCAGCGTGACACCCAGGACCCGGCGGAGTATGCCGAGCTGTGGTCCGGCGACGGCGGATTGCGAGCTGGCGCAACAGGATTCGAGCAATTGTATGGCGCGTGGCTGCACGACTTCGAGGCGCGCGGGATCGCCGAGATCGGCTTCGGGGTGATCACGGTCCAGCTGCCGGAAACCCGGCGGCGCCCCTGGAAGGAACTCGTCGAGGTGACCGGGCCGGTGCAGTCCCCGATGGGCCCGGCGATCGATGCCGGGCTGCGCGCCCGGACCTGGTTGGCCGAAGCGGGGGAGCAGGGTTTGCTCGACGCCCATCTGACCGTTGCCGCCGACGTGACCGAGGAGCGGCACGGGCGCCCCGGCGCCGAGGACCCGTCGGTCATCGTCATCCGGCAGGGCGGCGGGTTGCGCCGTGCCGTGCGCGTCGACACCGCGGTGGCGGCGTTCGTGTCGGTCTGCGACGGCGAGCTGTCGACCGGCCAGGCGCTCGGCGCGATCGCGTCGCTGCTCGACGTGCCCACCGATGAGCTGGTGCGCGGCTCGCTGCCCGCCATACAGGAATTGGTGGCGGACGGGCTGCTCCTGACCGGCGCCTGAGCACCCGTAGGCTCGGCGTATGGAGCTGCGCATCTTCACCGAACCCCAACAGGGCGCGTCGTATGACGACCTCGTGACCATCGCCAAGCATGCCGAGAAGCTCGGCTTCGGGGCGTTCTTCCGGTCCGACCACTACCTGGCGATGGGCGACGGCGACGGACTGCCGGGCCCGAGCGACGCCTGGATCACGCTGGCCGGCATCGCCCGGGAGACCTCGACGATCCGGCTCGGGACACTCGTCACGAGCGCGACGTTCCGGCTGCCCGGCGTGCTCGCGATCGAGGTCGCGAACGTCGATGCGATGTCCGGCGGACGGGTCGAGCTCGGCCTGGGCGCGGGATGGTTCGACCGGGAGCATGCGGCATACGGCATCCCGTTCCCGGGCACCAAGGAGCGGTTCGACCGGCTCGAGGAGCAGCTCGAGATCATCACCGGGCTGTGGTCAGCCGACGGCAGCTACTCCTTCGACGGCACCCACTATCAGCTGAGTGACAGCCCGGCGTTGCCGAAACCGGTGCAACACAGCGGGATTCGCGGAGGTGTGCCGGTCATCATCGGCGGGCACGGCAAGAAACGGACTCCGGAGCTCGCGGCGCGGTATGCCGACGAGTTCAATGTCGGGTTCTCCTCGGTGCCGGACACTGCGGCGCAGTTCAGGCGGGTGCGCGCGGCGGCCGAATCGGCCGGGCGGCCCGTGGATTCGATGAGTTTCTCCGCGGCACAGGTGGCCTGTGTCGGTGGCACGGAGGTGGAGCTGGACCGGCGGGCCGCGGCGATCGGCCGCGACAAGACGGAGCTTCGCGAGAGCGGCGTGGCAGGCACGCCGGCGGAAGCCATCGACCGGCTCGGTGCGCTCGCGGAAGCCGGTGCCGAGACGGTCTACCTGCAGGTGCTCGACATACAGGACCTGGAACACCTGGACCTGATCGCAACCGAGGTCATGCCGCAGGTGTGATCAGGCGGCGGTCGAATCCAACTGCCACGAGCGCTTTGACAGGCCGTGCCAGAAGCCGTCGATGATAGTGCGCGAGTCGGAGCCGTCGGCAGAGGCGGCGCCGAGCGCGACATACAGCGGCGCCCAGTGCTCGGTGCGGGGGTGTGCCAGCTGGGCGGCCGGCGCGGTGTGGCTGAAGTCCATCAGGGCGTCCAGGTCGCCGCGAGCCATCGTCTCGGCGGCCCAGTGGTCGAACTCCGACATCACAGCCTGCGGGGCCGAGTCGGCATCCGGGGCCATGAAACCCAGGTTGTGGGTCGTGAAGCCGGACCCGACGATGAGCGTGCCGTCGTCACGCAGCGGCGCGAGCTTGCGCCCGAGTTCGTAGAGCTGCTGCGGGTCGAGCGTCGGCATCGACAGCTGTAGCACCGGTATGTCGGCCTCGGGGAACATCTCGCGCAGCGGCACGTAGGCGCCGTGGTCGAGCCCGCGGCTCTCGTCGTGCACCAGCGACTGTCCCGGAGTCGAGATCAGCTTGGCGACGTCGTCGGCCAGATCGGGGGCGACGGGTGCGTCATACCGGACGTCGTAGTACTTCTGCGGGAAGCCCCAGAAGTCGTATAGCAGCGGTGCGCCCGTCGTCGAGCTGACCGCGATCGGCGCCGACTCCCAATGCGCAGACACCATCAGGATCTGCTTCGGCCGCGGCAGGTCCTGGCCCCATGCGCCGAGCTCGGCAGTCCATCGAGCGTCGTCGGCGAGCGGCGGAGCGCCGTGGCTGAGGAAGAGGACGGGCTGGCGGTCTGTGGTCATGGCTTCCATGATGCCGCAAACAAGTTTAATATTCAACTAACGGCAGTCCGGCGCCCGGCTCCACCGACCGCGGTGGGTGTTCTCCGGGGGACGTGCTTAGACTCAGCCCCGTTCGTACGTCGAAGCAGTGACGAATCCACTGCACGTCGGACGGGAAGAGAGAAGAGCACTGTGGCGCGCAAGCTGGTCATCGTCGAGTCACCCGCCAAGGCGAAGAAGATCGGCGGCTATTTGGGGGACGACTATGTCGTCGACGCGAGTGTCGGGCACATCCGAGACCTGCCGAACCCGTCCGAGCTGCCGGTCGACATGAAAAAGGGCCCCTACGGCAAGTTTGCCGTCAACGTTGACGACGGCTTCGACCCCTACTACGTCGTCGCCTCGGCCAAGAAGAAGAAGGTCGCCGAGCTCAAGCGCCTGCTCAAGGACAGCGACGAGCTCTACCTCGCAACCGATGAGGACCGCGAGGGCGAGGCCATCGCATGGCACCTGCTCGAAGTGCTCAAGCCCAAGGTCCCGGTCAAGCGGATGGTCTTCCACGAGATCACCAAGGAAGCAATCCAGCACGCTGCCAACACGACTCGCGACCTGGATGACAACCTGGTCGACGCGCAGGAGACCCGTCGCGTCCTGGACCGCCTCTACGGCTACGAGGTCAGCCCGGTGCTGTGGCGCAAGATCCGCCGCGGTCTGTCCGCGGGCCGTGTGCAGTCGGTGACCACCCGCCTGGTGGTCGAGCGCGAACGTGAGCGTATGGCGTTCCGCTCCGCCTCCTACTGGGATGTCGAGGGCGAGTTCGCCCCGGGCAACAGCACCTCCCAGGCGTTCACCGCGAAACTGACGGCACTGGACGGCGCGCGAGTCGCCACCGGCCGCGACTTCGACGACCGCGGAATTCTCAAGAACGACAAGGTTTTCCACCTCGACGCACCTCAGGCGAACGCCATTGCCGAGTCGGTCGCAGCAGGTGTCGCATCGGTCAGCTCGGTGCAGGAGAAGCCCTACACGCGCCGTCCCAGTGCTCCGTTCACGACGAGCACGCTGCAGCAGGAGGCCGGCCGCAAGCTGCGGATGAGCAGCAAGGCGGCGATGAATGTCGCCCAGCGGCTCTACGAAAACGGCTACATCACCTACATGCGTACCGACTCGATCACGTTGTCGGAGTCGGCCATTCGCGCCGCCCGCAGCCAGGCCCGTGACCTGTATGGCGCCGACTACGTGCCCGACCAGCCCCGCCGCTACCAGGGCAAGGTCAAGAACGCCCAAGAGGCGCACGAGGCCGTCCGCCCGGCCGGCGACACCTTCCGCACGCCCGCCCAGGTCGCCGGTGAGCTGCGTGGTGAGGAGTTCGCGCTCTACGAGCTGATCTGGAAGCGGACTGTCGCCTCCCAGATGGCTGACGCGCGCGGTAGCACCGCCACGGTGAAACTCACTGTGCCGATTGAAGACTCGGGCGTGGCCAACCAGTCCGAGTTCACCGCCTCCGGCACGGTCATCACGTTCCGGGGCTTCCTGGCGGCATATGAAGAAGGTCGCGATGTCGAGCGCAACGCCAAGGGCGACGACACCGGCACCCGGCTGCCGAAGCTGAGCGAAGGCGTTGCCCTGGACGTGCTGCGTGCGGAGGCGGAGGGGCACCAGACCAGCCCGCCGCCGCGCTTCACCGAGGCCACCCTGGTCAAGGCGATGGAGGAGATGGGCATCGGTCGCCCGTCGACATACGCCTCGATCGTCGGCACCATCCAGGACCGCGGCTACGTCAACAAGCGCGGCACCGCGCTGATCCCGACCTGGACCGCGTTTGCCGTGATCCGGCTGCTCGAGGTCCACTTCCCGTCGCTGGTCGACTACGACTTCACCGCCTCCATGGAGGAGGGCCTGGACCGCATCGCCGCCGGCGACGTCGGCCGGGTCGACTGGCTGACCCGCTTCTACTTCGGTGACGGCAACGACCGCACGCCCGGCCTGCCGGCCGGTGGTCCGGATGGCAACGAGGGCCTGCAGGAGATGGTCGAGCACCTGCCGGAGATCGACGCTCGCGGCATCTCCACCATCGAGATCGGCGACGGCGTCGTCGTCCGCGTCGGACGCTACGGCCCGTATGTCGAAGAGGTCGTGCCCGAGGGTGTCGACCCGAATACCGGTGAGGTGACGTCGGATTCGGCCGAGGCACCCAAGCCACGGCGCGCGACGATCAATGACGACATCGCACCGGACGAGATGACCCCGGAGCGGGCCCGCGAGTTACTCGTCTCTGCGGATGACGACGGCCGCGTGCTCGGCCAAGATCCGGCGACCGGCCACGACATCATCGCCAGGGCAGGCCGCTACGGGCCCTACGTGACGGAGGTGCTGCCGGCGCCGCCGGAGCCGCCCGCGCCCGCGGAGGGCGCCAAGCCCAAGCGCGCGAAGAAGGCGACCGGTCCGAAACCGAGGACTGCCAGTCTTTTCAAGGACATGGACCTGGCCACGATCGAGCTGGACACCGCGCTGAAGTTGTTGAGCCTGCCGCGTGTGCTCGGCACGGTCCCCGATGGCGAAGGTGACGATGCCAAGCAGGTCGAGATCACCGCGCAGAACGGCCGGTACGGGCCGTACCTGAAGAAGGGCACCGACTCACGATCGCTCAGCACCGAGCAGCAACTCTTCGACATCACCCTCGCAGAAGCGCTCGCGATCTACGCCGAGCCCAAGCGTCGCGGTCGGGCGGCTCAGGCGCCGCTGAAGGAGTTGGGCAACGATCCCGTCTCCGGAAAACCGGTGGTGGTCAAGGACGGTCGCTTCGGTCCCTACGTGACCGACGGTGAGAGCAACGCGACGCTGCGGCGTGGTGACGACCCGGAGTCGATCACACCGGAACGTGGCTTCGAGCTGCTCGCCGAGAAGCGTGCCAAGGGTCCGACGACCCGCAAGCGGGCGGCCAAGAAGACCACCAACAAGGCTCCCGCGAAGAAGGCAACGGCCAAGAAGTCGGCAGCCAAGAAGTCGACCGCGAAGAAGGCTTCCGCCGCCAAGTCCGTGGACTGACTCTTTCCGCCATACGACTGTCTTATTCGAGTCCGCTGCGCGAACCTATCCGATCCTGCGGAACCAACCGAGCCGCTCACCCGTCACAGGCTCGATCATCTCGAAGGACAAATACGGAGGAAAGTCATGTCCAGCAACATGTTTCGTCGCAGCCTCGTAGGCGCGGTTGCCATCGCAGGTGCCCTGGGCCTGGCTGCGTGCAACAACGACACCGCGAGCGTGAGCACGCCGACCGGTTCGGCGCCGACGGCAGCCGCCACCTCGAAGGCGACTACCACCGAGGCCGCCCCGCCCACCTCGTCCGATGCACCGACGTCCGAGGCGTCTACGACCAGCAGCGCGGCGGCCACCCCGAGTAGCTCGTCCACCTCGGCTGCCGCCAAGACGGACGACGCGAAGCTCACTCCGACCGGCACCAAGCTGCAGTACGGCAAGGGCGCGACCATCAACTCGGACTCGGACGGCAAGTTCACGCTGAGCGTCAAGTCGATCGCGGCGGCGCCGGAGTCGGCATACGCAGTGGCGAACCTCAACAAGACCAACGGCAAGATGTATTACATCAACTTCGACGTGACCTACCGCGGTGGCGCGAAGTACGGCTTCCGCCCCAGCTCGGTCAACTTCCTGGAGCTGCGCCCCGTCTTCGATTCCTCGGAGAAGGGCCGCTCTGGAGGCTCGCCGTTCCAGGACCTGCCCGGCTGCAAGAAGACTCCCTACAAGGACATGGCGGTCGGCGACACCTCGGCAGCCTGTTACTACTACCAGGTGACCGGCCCCGCGCCGACCAAGGTCATGTGGGACGACTACACGACCAACGTCGTCTGGTCCAAGTGACTTAGGGCCGGCTTGAGCCGGTCACGGCCCAGATAGAAGGCCCCGACGGAGCAGTTCCGCCGGGGCCTTCGTGTGTTGTCCGGGTTCAGGGTGTCGGCTGCCCGAAGCCAAGCGGCTCGCGGGTGAATCGGTAGGTGGCCCAGTTGAATTGGCGCACAGACCCGTCATCACGACGGTGTATGACGAGCCGCTCGCCACGCTCACGTCCGCTCGCGGTGCGATAGGCGTCGGCACCCTCGGGCTCGAAGACCGACACGGGAGTGTTTGCCGGTGCGGCGGCGAACCGTGCGGTGAGCTTGCCCTCCTTGATGGCGAAGGTGAACTCCGCGCCCTCCGAGAACCATTGACCAACAAGCGGTTTCAGCTCTTCGGGCTCAACGGTTCCTGGCGTCCACGGCTCCGGAAGCTCCGGGTCGTTCACGACGACATACTCACCGAGCTTGATCGCGGTGCCGGCCGGGTCCTTGGAGATCGAGTTGTTCATCAGCACCGCACCCGTGGTGCCGGACTCGGGCTCGGAGAAGAAGCCGGTGATGCCACCCGGCATACCGCCGGTGTGCCCGAACCAGATACGGCCGTCGCGACGCTCCAGCTCCAGGCCGAGGCCCCACGCGGTGTTCCACCCCGGGTCCGCGGCGATCTGCGGCTGGCGCATCTCCTCGACCGTGTCGGGCGAGAGGATGGCCTCGTCCGGGTCGAGCAGGAAGCCGTGCCACCGAACCATGTCGGACAGCGTGCTGGCCAGTGCGCCGGCGGACGCGGTCGTGTTCTTGGCCAGCACCGGTTCTTCGACCGGGACGTCGGTGAACGGCGGGACGTAGTAGAGCCCGACGTATGGCGCCACCCGCGTCAGCGTGGTGCGGCGCAACTCCAGCGGGTCGAGCAGTCGACGTTGCAGTGACGTCTCCCAGCTGCCGCCGTCCAAGCGCGCGACGATCTCGCCGAGCAGCGCGTAACAGAGGTTGGAGTAGTGCCAGCGGTTGTGCGGCCGCAGCACGCGTTCGGCTTCGTTCCATCCGGAAATCAGACCGTCGCGGTCGGGGAACTCCAGGGTGTCCCACACATCACCGACCGGCTCGCGCTGCATGCCGCTGACATGGGCGAGCATCTCGCGGATCGTCACCTGGGCATGAGTCGTGCCCGGCACGAGCTTGTCGACGGTGTCGTCGAGCGACAGCTTGCCCTCGTCGCGCAACTGCATGATCAGCACGGCCGTGAAGGTCTTGGTGTTGGAAGCGACCAGGAACTGCGTGTCGTCTCCGAGCGGAACGCTCGGGTCGGCGAGATCGGCCCGGCCGACGGCCTCGGACCAGAGCAACTCCCCGTGGCGTGCGACTCCCGCGACCAGGGCGGGAGTGCGGCTGGAGCGCTGTGCCTCGACTGCGGTGGCGGTGAGCGTGCGGGTCGTGGCGTCGCTGAGCGAAGAGGGGCTTTGCGTCATACAACCAAACCTACGGGGGTGTCAGCTTGTCGGCGCGGTCACCTAGGCTCGGGCCGTGTTCATTGCGTTCGAAGGCGGCGACGGCGCGGGCAAGACGACCCAGATCGAGTTGTTGCGCGCGCGGCTGGTCGACGACGGCCATGACGTGGTCGTCACTCGGGAGCCGGGTGGCACCGAGCTCGGTGTCGCCATCCGGCAGCTGGTGCTACACGGTGCCGAGGTCGCTCCACGCGCCGAGGCTCTGCTATTCGCCGCGGACCGGGCACACCACGTCGCGACCGTGGTTCGTCCCGCGCTGGTGCGTGGCGCAGTGGTCCTGCAGGACCGCTACCTCGACTCCTCGGTCGCCTACCAGGGCGCTGGCCGTGACCTGGATCCTGCTGAGATCAAACAACTTTCGCTCTGGGCAACGGAGGGACTGCTTCCCGACCTGACGGTGCTGCTCGACGTGACCCCGCAAGATGGCCGCTCACGCCGTGGCACGGTCCATGATCGGTTGGAGTCCGAGCAGGACGACTTTCATGCGCGGGTGCGTGAGCACTACCTGCGGCTCGCCGCGCATGACCCCGGGCGCTATCTCGTGATCGACGCCGGCCTGCCACGCGAGGAGATCGCCGCGATCGTGGCAGAGCGGGTGAGCCGGCTGTGACCGATTACCCGGGAGTGTGGCGCGACGTCATCGGCCAGGACCAGGCCGTCGCCACCCTGCAGGCGGCGGTCGCGGACCGCGCACGTATGACGCACGCGTGGCTGCTGACCGGGCCGCCGGGGTCCGGCCGATCCACCGCCGCGCGTGCCTTCGCGGCGGCGCTGGAGTGTCCGCAGGGCGGGTGCGGAGAGTGCCACGAGTGCCGCACGGTGCTCGACCGCAGTCACGCCGACGTGACGGTGATGGCGACCGAAGGTTTGTCGATCCAGGTCAAGGACGCCCGCGAGCTCGCCGGGCTCGCGCAGCGCCGTCCGAGCATCGGCCGGTGGCGCGTGATCATCATCGAGGACGCCGATCGGCTCACCGAGCGGGCGGCCGATGCGCTGCTGAAGGCCTTGGAGGAGCCGGTGGAGCGCACCGTGTGGGTGCTGTGTGCGCCGTCGCTGGAGGACGTCATCATCACCATCCGGTCGCGCTCCCGGCACGTCCGGCTGCGCACCCCGCCGGTGGAAGCAGTCGCCAGGTTGCTGATCGAGCGTGATGGGGTCGACCCACAGATCGCGACCTACGCGGCACGGGCGGCACAATCACACGTCGGCCTTGCCAAACGACTCGCCACAGACCAGTCGGCGCGTGAACGTCGCCGCAAGACCTTGATGCTCGCCGGGCACATCGCGCATCTCGGCGACGCGATGACGGCCGCCGCCGACCTGGCGGCGATCGCCGGCGAGGAGTCCGCCGCGTCGTCCGCCGAACGCGACGGTGCCGAGAAGGAACGCCTGATGGCACAACTCGGTGCCGACCCGGCCGCGCGCACCCAGCCGCCCCACGTTCGTTCGCAACTCGCGGCACTGGAGAAGGAACAGAAGACTCGCGCCACCCGATTCAGCCGCGACGTGATCGATCGCTCACTGGTCGACCTGCTGTCGATCTACCGGGATGCATTGGTGCTGCACGCAGGCGGGACGGTCGAGCTGATCAACGCGGATCTCGCCGACGAGGTACAGCGCCTGGCCGCTGGCAGAACCAGCGAGCAACTTCTGCTCGCCATGGACACCATCGGCACGGCGCGTGAGCGGATCGAGGCCAACGTGCCGCCGTTGCTGGCGCTCGAAGCAATGACGATCGGGTTGCAGGCGCCGATACCGGCCTGACCCGGGCCCGGCTGGCGCGGGTCTCAGAGGATCTTCCGGTAGCCGACGAATTCCTTGTCCACGCCGACGGGTGCATCCACCGGTCCTTCGCAGCCGAAACCGCAGTGTTCCAGGACTCGCTGCGAGGCGAGATTCGCGGTGGAGACCCTGGCGCGGACCGTCCGCACGCCGCGTGCGTCCGCTTCGCTCAGCGCCGCTCGCACACCACCAGTCGCGACACCCCGACCCTGGGCCGACTCCGCTACCCGATAGCCGAGTTCGGTGCGCTCAGGATCGTCGATGTCGATGAGGTTGATCCTCGCCAGGATGTCGCCGGACGCGCCGACCACGACGAAGAACAGTGACTGTCCGGAGTCGTTCTCGGCAACCCGCTCGGCAAGCTGCTCGGCGAAGTGTGCGAAGAAATCGTCGCCGCGATCGCCGATCTGCCGGGCGAAGAACTCCCGATTGTCGCGCTCGAAATCCTCCAGAACACGATGATGCTGCATGGACAACAACTCCAGCCGCGTGTCGCTGGCCAGTCCCGTCATACGGCGAGAGTGCTCGATGGTGCAGCGGCCGGCAACTCAATTTCGGTGCGATCGAGCGGACGACACACCGGTCGCTCGTTTCGCGCTGACGTTCCTTGGGTTTAGCCGGCGACGTCTTTACTGGTGATGCTCGTGAGCATGCCCCGACATCACCTCGACCAGCGACACCGACGGGTCATCGACCAGCATGGGGAAGATGATGTGGTTCTCCACCCGCTGGTGGCATTCGAAGACCTCGAACAGTGCGCGGGCGTATGCCGCAGCCGCCTCCGCGTGGGGCGCGGACTCGAACAGTTCGACGAGACGACCAATCAGCACGTGCTCCATGAGCATCGCCGTGATCAGAGGATGGCCGGCGGGAAGCTGGTCGGCTGCCCGGTAGCTCGTCTCCTGTTCTTCGGCCGCATGTGGCATCAGGACGGTCGCGAGCCACTCCGACAGCGCCGTGCGAGCGGACCCCGCAGCCGCATCATCGATGGGTCGAAGGAGCGCCGAGCTCAACCGGTCGAGCTCCGTCACCATCGCCGAATGATGCTCTTTCAGGTTCTCGGCCAGTGCAGCGTCGTCGGTTGGGTGAGATGTCATCGGGTGGGTTGTCATGGTTTTACCTCCACTCACAGGGTCACGCCGTTCGTGCTCAGGCCGCCAGGGACTTTGGTCCGTGGAACCCCCTCTGCGACAGCTGCTTCAGCAGGACGCTTCCGCGGTCGATCGGCGCGAGCTGTTCCACGGCCACAACCCGGAGGCGTGCATGCACTCCTCGGCCTGGGCGATCAACCGCACGTCATCGTCGGAGTGATGATGCAGCAGCAGATCCTGACGCCACTGGATGTCGCTCCAGCCGCGCTGCCACGCGCAGGCAGCACACGTCGCGATCGCCTTGCAGGCCGGGCCACAGGAGGCGCCCTGCAGGCCCTCGGCCACGAGCACGTCATACATCGGCCAGTACTGCGCCCACTCGGCCGGGCCCCACTGGGTCGCGTCGTCCACCAGTCGCCGAATCTGCTCGGCCATCACGCTCATCTCCTGCTGTCTGTTTCGCCGATCGCGTCTCCGGACTCAGGCTGCCTCGCTCATCCGGATTGCGACAGGGACTTTTGACCTGCTGATCCTGGAGAAGGCGGCTGCTGTGGTCCACACCGTTGACCAAGACGTATGACGTAACGTGCAGCGCATGGTGCGTCGACGGTCCTTGGCCGGCCTTGCGAGTACGACCGTTCTGGGACTGGCCCTGGCCGGTTGCAGTGGCTCCGGTGGCGGTGATTCGACCACGCAGTCTTCGGCGGGAGGGCAGTCCAGTGCCGCCTCGGCGTCGGCCGGGCCATCCGGCGCAGCCGGCTCAGCGGGTGCCGCCGCCGCACCGGCGGATCTGGCGAAGTTCTACGACCAGAAGCTGAAGTGGACCGATTGCGGCCACGCGAAGTGTACAGACCTCACGGTGCCTGTCGACTACGCCAAACCCGGTGGCCCGACCATCAAGCTGGCGATCGACAAGATCCCGGCCACGGGCGACAGCAAGGGTGCGCTGGTCGTCAACCCGGGTGGTCCCGGTGGGTCCGGCGTCGACTACGCCGCCGCCGCAGCCTCGGGGTATGTCGTCAGCAAGACGGTCCGATCGTCATACGACGTAGTGGGTTTCGACCCGCGCGGGGTCCAGCGCTCCGCGCCGATCACCTGTTACGGCGACGCCCAGATGGACACCTACTTGGGGGAGGACCCGACGCCGGACACCGCCGCCGAGCAGCAGCAGGTGGCGAAGGACAGCCGGGCGTTCGGCAACGCGTGCGTCGACAAGACCGGCGACCTGATCAAGCACGTGTCGACGGTCGAGGTCGCCAAGGACATGGACGTGCTGCGCGCCGCGCTCGGCGACGACAAGCTCAACTACCTCGGCAAGTCCTACGGCACCTTCATCGGCTCGACCTATGCCGGGCTCTTCCCGAAGCGGGTGGGTCGCTTCGTGCTGGACGGCGTCGTGCCGCCGGATATCACCGGCACCCAGATGGGCCTGGGTCAGGCCAAGGGGTTCGAGCAGGCCACTCGCTCCTATGTGCGTGACTGCGTTGCGCAGAGCAATTGCCCGCTGGGCACCAACCTCGACGACGGTATGGCGCGAATCCGTAAGTTCATCAAGCAGGTTGACACCAAGCCGTTAAAGGTCACCGGCCAGGGCGACGTCACGAAGTTGACCGAGGGCTGGGCGACCATGGGCATCGCGGAGGCGATGTACGACAAGAACTCGTGGCCGACGCTGACCGATGCGTTCCAGGCGGCGTTCAACGGCAGCGGCGACAAGCTGATGGCGCTGGCCGATCAGTATGCCGAGCGAAACAGCGACGGCACCTACAGCGGCAACATCATGCAGGCGATCAATGCGGTGAATTGCCTTGACCGTGCTGGGTCTTCGGACCTGGCAAGCTACCGCCAGGATGCCGCGACCTTCGCGAAGGTCGCCCCGACGTGGGGCCCAATGCTGGCCTGGGGCGGCCTCGCCTGTGGGGAGTGGCCGGTCAAGGCGACCGGCAAGCCGGAGCGGATCACCGCGAAGGGCTCCGGGCCGATCCTGGTGGTCGGTACGACGCGCGATCCGGCGACGCCATACGAGTGGGCGCAGCGGTTGGCCAAGGAGCTCGACAACGGCCACCTGCTGACGTATGACGGCGACGGGCACACGGCATACATGATGGGTTCGTCCTGCGTGGACGGTGTCGTCGATGCCTACCTGGTCGACGGAACCGTGCCCGCGGCGGGCAAGGCCTGCTGAGCGGCCGCCGATTCGGTGTCCGGGCCGGCTGCTGCGTATACTCGTCGCGGCCTCCGGCGCACGTCGTAGGTCAGGCCGCCTTAGCTCAGTCGGTAGAGCGATTCACTCGTAATGAATAGGTCAACGGTTCGATTCCGTTAGGCGGCTCGGACGATGCCCTCGACATATGTCGGGGGCATTTTCGTTGTCACAGCGCTCGGTCGCGGTCAGTCCGACGGGCGCGTCCAACGCATCGTGAACGAGCCGGGTACGAAGGATTCCGGCCGGTCGGCACCTGCGCGGTAGGCGCTCGGTGACTCGCCGACGATCTCGCCGAAGGTCCGGGTGAACGTGCCGAGGCTGTTGAAGCCGACCTCCATGCACACGGACGTGACGCTGCGGTCGGTCCAGCGCAGCAGGTACATGGCGCGCTCCACCCTGCGCCGCTGCAGATACCGGTGTGGCGTCTCGCCGAACGCCGTCTTGAACTCCCGGATGAAATGCGCCCTGCCCATCAGCGCGATGCGAGCGAGTCTCGGCACATCGAGCGTTTCGCGGTAGTGCACGTCGATCGCGTCCCGAGCCCGCAGCAGCCGGCGGTTGCGGTCCTCCTGAGGCTCCACCCGCGACATCGTATGGCGGCGAAGGACCGGCCGCGAAGTGCGCACTTTCGGAGAAGTACGACCGACCTGCGTCGCCATAAGGTCGAGAGCATTCGACCGGCACCACCAACTGGAACAGGGAGCAACATCATGTTGAAGCGAAACAACATCTCCTCGATCTTCGTGCTCGACCAGGACGAGGCGAAGACCTTCTACACCGAAGTGCTCGGCCTCGAGGTCGACCAGGACCTGGACTTCGGACCGATGCGCTGGCTGACCGTCCGCGTCCCGGGCGACCCGAAGGTGATCATGCTGGAGAAGCCAGGTCCGCCCAGCATGGACGAAGCCACTGCGACCCAGGTTCGTGAACTTGTCACGAAGGGCGCGGGCGGCGGCTGGCTGGCGTTCGACACCGACGACGTGGATGGAATGTTCGCCCGACTCAAGGACGCCGGCGTCGACTTCACCCAAGAGATCGTCGAGCAGCCCTACGGACGGGACTTCGCCATACGCGATCCCTTCGGCAACAACATCCGCATCGGCGACGTGCACAGCGACCTGCCCTGACCGGCTATTCCGCGGGCACCTCGCCGCGTGCGACCCGCGTCGCCCAGCGCATGACGGCAACATCGTCGACGTGACCGCTGGGCAGGTTGTCGGGTATGACGTCGTTCATGTCGACCAGATAGTGCAGCGCCGCGACCACCAGCCGGCAGCGTGCGTCGGCGACGGGGTTGGTGGTGGTGCCGCCGGTCAGGTCGGCGATGTGTGCGTCGACGACCGCGCAAGCGATGTCGATGTCGATGCCTCCCTGGGTGTCCGGCAACGGACCGATGCCGAACTCGTGCGCCGCAACCTTCTCGAGCAGGCTGGACAGAGCGGCCGGGTCGTTCGCCGTGCGGGCTGCCTCGTGCCGGCAGCGTTGAAACGGCGGGGACATCAGCAGCTTGTCCAGGGGTGGTGGGGTCTCGAGGCTCACGAGGTCAGGACTGTAGCGGCCCCAGGTGTATGACGCGCGCTTCGCGCGATGACTACCGCGTCACAGCTGTTAGGACGCAGACGACGCAGGGGCTGACCGGCGCGCGATCGCGAGATCGACCCGGTCGGCGGTCAGAGCATGCTGGATCACCATCGTCGCGGCACCGATGACACCGGCCTGCTCGCCTGTCACAGCCGGCACGATCTGCAGGGCGCCGGTCGCGAGCGGAAGCGATCGACCGTAGACGACCTCTCGCACACCGGCGATCAGATTGCCCTCGCTCAGGCCCAATGATCCGCCGATGACGATCACCGACGGGTTGAGCAGGCTGACGCAGGTTGCCAGGACCTCGCCGATGGTGCGACCGGCGCGGCGGATGGCGTCCGCGGCCGGGCCGTTGCCGCCGCGGGCGAGTCTGACGATGTCGGCGTTGGTCGGCGCATCGATTCCGATTTCCTTGAGCTGCTTGGAAATTGCGCTGCCGCTGGCCACTGCTTCGAGGCATCCCCGGTTGCCGCACGTGCACAGGACATCCGGCGCATGTGGTGTCGCGACGTGTCCTAGGTCGCCGGCCGCTCCCACCGCACCGCGGTGGAGTTGACCGCCGTTGATGATGCCGGCGCCGATCCCGGTCGCCACCTTGACGAAGAGCAGGTGTTCGACACTGGGGTGCGCAGTCGCATGCTCCCCGAGCGCCATGATGTTGACGTCGTTGTCCACCAGGACCGGGACCTGGAACGCCCGACGCACATGCGCCGGCACGTCGTAGCCGTCCCACCCCGGCATGATCGGCGGCCGCATCGGACGTCCGGTGGAGTGCTCGACCGGACCCGGCAGCCCGATGCCGATCCCGATCAGTTGCGATGCGGCTCGGCCGGCATCGTCGAGCAGTCGTTGTGTGGTGGTGGTCAACCAGTCGAGGACCGCCTCCGGGCCGGAGGTGATGTCGACGTCTTCGGCGACCTCGCCGATCGGCTTCCCGCCCAGGTCGGTGAGCGCGACGCGGCCATGGGTGGCCCCCAGGTCTGCGCCGACGACGACGCGTGCCTGCGGATTGAACGCGAACTGCACGGGCGGCCGCCCGCCGGTGCTGGCGGCCTCCCCGCTTGGCGCGAGCAATCCGGTCGCCAGCAGCGCATCGACGCGGGCCCCGACCGTCGACCTCGCCAGCCCGGTCAGCTTGGCGAGCTCGGCGCGGGTCCGGGGCGTCTCGTCGCGTAATAGCTGCAACAACTCGCCCGCCCCGGTTACTACGAGGGACGACGACGGGGACTCTGACGAACTCACGCTCGAGTGAAACACACCAGGCTTCGGTATGTCACGCATGCGGCTTATTACGAGCCAAATTGGTCTTTTGCTTGACGGACTGACAAAAGTGGGCAACGGTGTGATCCATGTCACGCCGACTCTCCAAGGACTCCGCTCTCCCGCTGCTGCGGATGACTGATGTGGTCAAGCGCTTCCCGGGTGTTGTCGCGCTGGGTGGCGTGGACCTGGCTGTCGAGCAAAGTGAGGTGCACTGCCTGCTCGGGCAGAACGGTGCCGGCAAGAGCACGCTGATCAAGGTGCTGGCTGGTGTGCACCAAGCGGACGAGGGCGCCGTTGAGTGGCTCGGCAAGGCGGTCACCCTGCCCGACCCGCAAGCCGCGATGGATCTCGGCATCGCCACGATGTATCAGGAACTCGACCTCGTCGAAGGCCTCACCGTGGCCGAGAACATCTTCCTGGGCCACGAGCCCAGCCGGGCCGGCTTCTCGCAGCGGGCAACCGCGCGACGGGCGGCCGCTGTGCTGCTCGCCGACCTCGGACATCCGGAGATCGCACCGACCACCGAGGTCGGTGCCTTGTCAGCGGCAGCCCAGCAGATCGTGAGTATGGCGCGCGCCCTGTCCCGAGACGCGCGGCTCATCGTCATGGACGAGCCATCGGCGGTGCTGGACGCGGGCGAGGTCGAGCAGCTCTTCGCGGTCATCCGCGAGATCACCGCACGGGACGTGGCGGTCATCTACATCTCCCACCGCCTGGAGGAGATCCGGGAGATCGGCGATCGCGTGACCGTCCTCAAGGACGGCAAGACCGTCAGCACCGCGCTGGACGCCAAGACGACATCGACCCAGGAACTCATCCGCCTCATGACGGGACGGTCCATCGAGTACGTCTTCCCACGGAGATCTCCGGTTGAGGACCATGAGCCGATTCTCCGAGTCGAAAACCTTTCCCGCGACGGCGAATTCGCGGGCGTCAGCTTCCAGGTCCGTCCCGGTGAGGTCGTCGGCCTGGCCGGTTTGGTGGGCTCGGGCCGGACCGAGATCGTGGAGGCGATCTTCGGCGCTCGCCGGGCGACCGGCGGCACCGTGACCGTCGACGGCCGCACCGTCCGGCCGGGTTCGGTGCCGGCGGCTGTCTCGGCCGGCATCGGCCTCTGCCCGGAGGAGCGCAAGAGCCAGGCGTTGGTGCTGCAGGCATCGCTGGCTGCCAACATCTCCCTCGCCAGTCTGGCCAGGTTCTCTCGGGCGGGACTGCTGGACCGGCAGGGCGAGACACGTGCCGCCGAGGCACTGCTGGACTCCCTCGACGTGCGGCCGCGTGGAGTGCACCGCGAGTCGCGCACCCTGTCCGGTGGCAACCAGCAGAAGGTCGTCCTCGCGCGATGGCTACTGCGTGGCTGCAAGGTGCTGCTGCTCGATGAGCCGACCCGTGGTGTCGACGTAGGAGCACGGTCGGAGATCTACGGCCTGATCCGTGACCTCACCGACAAGGGCGTCGCGGTCGTCGTGGTCTCCAGCGAGATCCCTGAGGTCCTCGGGCTCTCCGACCGCGTGCTGGTCATCGCCGATCACACCATCCGACACGACAGCCCAGCCGACGAGCTCGACGAGCACGCGGTCCTGGACATCATCTTGAAGGGAGATGCAGCATGAGTTTCGATCTGACGAAGACGAAGACGGAGACGCCAACGGCGGGCGATGCCGGGACAGCGATCGCACCGGACGGGCAGGCCGCGCACCGCGGTGGCGGCCTGGTCGGCTTCCTCAGCGGGCCGGCGGGGCGAAACCTCGGACTCGTGGTCGCCCTGTTGCTGCTGGTGATCGTCGGAATCCTCACCGGCGGCGAGCGATTCGCCAGCATGGACAACGCGCTGACGATCCTGCGTCTGGGCTCGGTGATCGGTGTCGTGAGCGTCGGTATGACGTTCGTCATCGCGGGCGAGGGCATCGACCTGTCCGTCGGAGCCATCGTCGCGCTGTGTTCGGTGTGGGCGACGACCATCGCGACACAGACGATGGCCGCGGACTACCACTGGTCGGTCATGGTGTTCGTGGCACTCGCTGTGGGAGCAGGCTGCGGCCTGGTCAACGGCGTGCTCATCGCCTACGGGCGAATAGCGCCGTTCATCGCGACCCTTGCCATGCTGGCCGCAGCCCGCGGGCTCGCCGAGATTATCGCGAAGCGGCGCACCCAGATCATCCGCGAGCGCGGCTTCATCGACTTCTTCGGCGGCAGTGTCGCCGGTGTCCCGGTGCTGGTCATCATGTTCGCGGCCGTTGCCGCCGCCGGCTGGGTCCTGCTCAACCGCACGACATTCGGGCGCCGGACGCTCGCCATCGGCGGCAACCCCGAGGCGGCACGGCTGGCCGGCATACGAGTCCAGCGGCACACGATGTACCTCTACATCCTGCTCGGCCTCGCGTGTGGCATCGCGGCCGTGATGCTCATGGCGCGTACGACGACTGGGACGTCGACACACGGCACCCTCTACGAGCTCGACGCGATCGCGGCGGTCGTCATCGGCGGCACCCTGCTGTCGGGTGGCCGCGCGACCCTCGTCGGCACGGTGCTCGGCGTGCTGATCTTCACCACGCTGACCAACGTCTTCACCCTCAACAATCTCGACACCTCCACCCAGGCGGTCGCCAAGGGAGCCATCATCGTCGCCGCCGTCCTGCTTCAACAGCGGGTCGCTCGCACCGGATCGACCTGACCGAGCACCGGGTCCACCTCAGGCGGCGGCCATCAACGTCGTCCGCCCCGACACACCCTGCCACCCATCAAACCGTCACCACTGCGCAACTAGGAGTCACCGTGTCCTCATCAATCCCTCGCACTGCCAAGCGTGTTGCGATCGCCATCGTCGCCGCCGGCACAGTCCTCGGCGCGTCCGGTTGCACCGGCAACGACCCGGAGAACCAGTCACCCGCAGCGTCGAAGTCCGCCGGGAACAAGGCGGTGAGCAACAACGACGCATCGGGCAAGAAGGTCGTCATCGGCTTCTCCGGGCCGGCCGCTGATCACGGCTGGCTCGGCGCAATCAACAGCGCCGCCAAGAGCGCGGCGAAGAAGTATCCGGACGTCGAACTCAAGGTCGCCGAGGGCACCAACGACGCGTCGCTGCAGATCAGCCAGATCGAGACGTTCATCAACGACAAGGTCGACGCAATCGTGCTGCTGCCGACCGACGGCGCCGCGCTGACCGAGGTCGCCACCAAGGCAATGAACGCCGGCATACCGGTGATCAACGTCGACCGGGAATTCTCCAGCCCGTTCGCGGCCCGCACCACCATCCTGGGTGACAACTACGGGATGGGTGTCTCGGCTGGGACCTACGCGTGCCAGCTGGTGAAGCAGAAGAAGCTGTCCAACCCGGTGATCGCGGAGATCGCCGGCATCGATTCGCTGCCGTTGACGCAGGATCGCAGCAAGGGCTTCAAGGAGGCGCTGAAGAAGTGCGGCCAGAGCGTCGACAACCGGGTCGCGGCTGACTTCACGGTCGAGTCAGGGGAGAAGCAGGGGTCCAACCTGCTGCAGGCAGCACCGAAGATCGACATCCTCTGGAATCACGACGACGACCAGGGCGTCGGGGTCATGGCGGCCCTCGACCAGGCCAACCGGCACGAGATGGCTTTCATCGGTGGAGCCGGATCTGCGAACGCCATGCGGCTGATCAAGGAAGGCAAGATGGAGGCGACCGTCCTCTATCCGTCGACCCAAGCAGCCGACGGCATCAAGCTCGCGCGGCTCGTGGCACAGGGCAAGGGCATCAGCGATTTGGTTCAGGTCGAGGTCCCACGGCGGATCGTCCTGAACGCCCCGGTCGTGACGAAGCAGAACGTCGACCAGTACCTGCCGCTCGCATTCGAATCATGAGGGAGCGGACGCCTGCGCCGATGTCGCGGGCGTCCGCGAATTGCCAGCGGCATCAATCACGTTCGGGAGGACGTCAATGAGCACACCCAGCAGCCCCACACTCGGCATCGGCATGGTCGGATACGCCTTCATGGGGCGCGCCCATTCCCAGGCCTGGCACAACGCAGGCAGCTTCTTCGACACTCCGTTGGCGCCGCGCCTCGCGGCGGTGGCCGGGCGCAACGAGGCAGCAGCCGCAGAGACCGCGCGCCGATTCGGCTGGGCAAGTGTCGAGACGGACTGGCGGCGGATGCTCGACCGTGACGACATCGACGTCATCGACATCTGCACGCCCGGGGACACGCACGCGGAGATCGCAGTCGCCGCGTTGCAGGCGGGCAAGCATGTGCTCTGCGAGAAGCCGCTGGCCAATTCGGTTGCCGAGGCGGAGTCGATGGTGGAAGCCGCGAATATCGCACAGGGACAAGGGATTCAGTCGATGGTGGGTTTCACCTACCGTCGGGTGCCGGCCATCGCCTACGCGCGGCGCCTCGTGGAGGAGGGGCGGCTCGGCCGCATCCGGCACGTGCGTGGTCACTACCTGCAGGACTGGCTCACCGATCCGGCGTCCCCGCTGACCTGGCGCCTGCAGAAGGAGCGGGCCGGCTCGGGGGCGCTCGGTGACATCGGCGCGCACATCGTCGATCTGGCCCAGTTCGTCACGGGCGAGCAGTTGGTGGGTGTCGCGGCTCGCACCGAGACGTTCGTGCGCGAGCGGCCGGTCAGCGGCACGTCGTCTGTGACTTCTCTCGGCGGCGCGGCCGCGGCAGATGCTGCAGTGCAGTTGGGTGCCGTGACCGTCGATGACGCGGCGATCTTCCTCTCTCAGCTGACCGGGGGCGCTCTCGCGGTCTTCGAGGCGACCCGCTTCGCAACCGGCCGAAAGAACGCAATCCGGCTGGAGATCAACGGAACTCGCGGATCGATCGCGTTCGACTTCGAGGACATGAACGTCCTGCACGTGTATGACGCCGATGCGCCGGCGCGCGATGCGGGGTTCACTCGGGTCCTCGTCACCGAGGACACCCATCCGTATGTCGCCGCGTGGTGGCCACCCGGACACGGGCTCGGCTACGAACACAGCTTCACCCATCAAGCGGTCGACTTCCTCACGGCGCTCGCCGACGGCACGCCACCGCGGCCCAGCTTCGCCGACGGACTCCAAGTGCAACGGGTCCTGTCGGCGGTCGAGGCCAGCGCCGAACGGTCCGGATCGTGGACCTCGATCGCCGGTGCCTCGGCAGAGGCAGGCGTCTGCTGACCACCACCGTCGTCCCGTTACCCGACCCGCCGGAAAGGAGTCGTGCACCACCACCCCGCAGGACCGTCTCCGTCACCCCTCCAAGGAGCAGTAACCATGCATGACAACGAAATCCAGCCGTTGAAACTCGCCAAAGGCCTCGGTCTCAGCCGTCGACAGTTCATGGCGGCGTCCACCGGCATGGCAGCCGCAGTGGCCCTCACCGCGGCGACCGCCACCGGTGCCCGCGCCGATGCCGTGGCCAACGCCAACGGTGTCCTCGTGCCGAAGTCCAAGCGCGGCATCATTCTCTACACCGTCCGGGACGCCACCGCGCGCGACCCGCTCAGCTCGCCATACGCGTCCGGGTTCAAGGCGGTCATCGAGGAACTCGGCCGCATCGGTTATACTCAGGTTGAGTTCGCCGGTTACGGCCAGCACGCGAACGCGCCGGGTGGCAACCTCAATAGCGCCGCTGGCGCGCGCCTACTACGAACCTGGTTGGACGACAACGGAATAGAGGCCGAGGGCAACCACGGGTCGGTCCCCTCGACCGTCACTGATGCCAACCTCTCGTCGTTCGATGCGGCGTGCGAGATCGCCAACATCCTCGGTATGACGCACATCGGCACCGGAGGTGACCCGACCGGTTCCGCGTACCAAGCGGACTGGGACGCGGCTGCCGTGCGTTGGAACGTCTTCGGCGAACGCGCGTGGCGCAAGCACGGGCTGAAGCTCTACACCCATAACCACGATGTCGCCTACAACTTCCTGCTCGACAGCGGGCCACTCGATGCCCAGGGCCGTCCGACGCGCTCGTCCGGCATCCGCCGTCTCGAGTACTTCCTGGCTAACACTGATCCGAAGTACGTGCATCTCGAGATGGACATCTATTGGGCACACGTGGCGCAGTACAAGCACAAGGTGTTCACCGCTGCGGACGGGTCGGCGGTCACGTCGATCTTCGACCCGGCGGCCGTGGTGGCCAAGCAATCCAAGCGGTTCCCGCTCTTCCACGCCAAGGACGGTGCGATCGACACGACCACTGCTGATGGTTACGTCATGACGCCGTTCGGTACGGGAGACATCGACTACTCGACGTTCTTCCGGCGGGTAGGTGCAGGCGGCTGGCACAACCCGATGTATGAGCAGGACAACGCACCGAGCGGCGCCGCGCCCGGTCAGTCCTTGGAGTTCGCCAAGCTGAGTTACGACAACCTGGCCGCCCTGCGCGGGTGACCCACGCGGTGCCACCGTCTCTGCCCGGGTGGACCTCCACCACTCCGGCGGGGCGGTGGCACCGCCATACCCGCAACTCGACCGCAACGACCGCATGAAACAACAGGATTCACCGAAGGAGACGCACGATGACTCGACCGATCACGCTCTTCACCGGGCAATGGGCAGACCTACCGTTCGAGGAACTGTGCCGTCTCGCCGGCGAATGGGGCTATGACGGACTGGAGATCGCCTGCTGGGGCGACCACTTCGAAGTCGACCGCGCGCTCAGCGAGCCCGACTACATCGCCTCGCGCCGCGAGATCCTCGACAAGCACAACCTGAAGGTGTGGGCCATTTCCAACCATCTCGTCGGCCAAGCAGTGTGCGACGACCCGATCGACTTGCGGCACAAGGACATTCTGCCGCCGGCAGTGTGGGGCGACGGCGATCCGGAAGGCGTGCGCGAGCGCGCTGCGCAGCGGATGGCCGACACCGCGCGTGCTGCAGCGTTGTTGGGCGTCGACACCGTTGTGGGGTTCACCGGTTCGGCCATCTGGAAGTACGTCGCGATGTTCCCGCCGGTGTCGGACGACGTCATCCAGGAGGGTTACGCGGACTTCGCCCGCCGATGGAATCCGATCCTGGATGTCTTCGACGAGGTCGGTGTCCGGTTCGCGCACGAAGTGCATCCCAGCGAGATCGCCTATGACTACTGGACCACGCACGCGACATTGGAGGCCATCGGTCACCGACCGGCGTTCGGGCTCAACTGGGACCCGAGCCACATGGTGTGGCAGGACCTGGATCCGGCCGACTTCATCTGGGAGTTCCAGGACCGGATCTATCACGTCGACTGCAAGGACGCGCGCAAGCGGATCGGCAACGGGCGCAACGGTCGTCTGTCGTCGCACCTGCCGTGGGGCGACCCGCGTCGCGGCTGGGACTTCGTGTCCACCGGGCGCGGCGACGTGCCGTGGGAGAACTGCTTCCGCACCCTCAATGCCATCGGGTATGACGGCCCCATCTCGATCGAGTGGGAGGACGCCGGCATGGATCGGCTCGAAGGCGCACCCGAGTCGCTGGACTACGTGCGGCGACTCAACTTCGAACGACCCACGGGGTCGTTCGACGCGGCGTTCAGCAGCTCACGCGACTGAATGACGCTCGGCTCCGGTCACAGTCGACGGATCGGCAGCTCGGTCTCCACTGCCGTGTCTCCGTCACGGACCAAGTGGTAGGCGCCTGCACCGTCGAGCTCGGACACCGCTTCAACGAATTCGGTGCCACGGTAGAGGACTCCGGCACCGTCATCGGTGCAGTAGGACTCCGGCAGCGTGCCGTCCGCGACGAGTCGCTGCATCAGCGGACGACGGCGAGCCTCACCGTCGTAGTGCACGCCGTTGCCGTACGGGAGCAGACCGAGACCGTTGGTGATCGGCTGGAGGTCCGCGCCGAAGGAGTCGGTGGTGCCGCCGGTGTGCCAGCAGATCGACCCGGCGCTCACGCCGGTCAGAACAACGCCGGCCTCCCACGCCGCGCGCATCGCCGTGTCGAGGCCGTGCACTCGCCATACAGCCAGCAGGTTGGCGACCGAGCCGCCCATCACCCAGACGACGTCCTGCGCGAGCAGGTGCTCGGCCGGGTCGGCGACGTTCGGCATGGTGAAGAGCTGCAGGTGGGAGTGCTCGTAGCCGGCGACCTTCGCCGCCTCGGCCAGCGCGTGCAGCACATGCGGGTTGTCGCCGACGGCCGTTGCGATCGTGCACACACGAGGGGCGCGACCTGTGACTCCGGCGAGATCGACTGCGAACTGGGTCAATTCACTGAATTCGAAGTAGGTGCGCTCACCGGGGCGAACGCCTCCGGAGGTGGCGAGGATGGTGCGTTCAGCGGGCATGCCAGGACGTTAGCGCAGCCCGACCACCAGGGAGAGAGGATTTCTCGGGTCAGCAAACCCTGACCGCGTTGCCGGCCAGCACTTGGACACTCGTCGCGTGCGTGTGCAGCAGCGACTTCCAGTGGACGACCAGGCTGCCGGTGTAGTCGTGCCCGCCGAGGCCCGCCCCTTGATATCGGCTGCAGTCGGCCGGGCGATGCAGGCTGATCATCAGCCGGATCGTTCCGTCCGCCGGGATGGTGGCCGGGAAGGAGTGCCACGGAGTGTCGATCCCGTCGGACGAGCCGCCGGGGACCGGCCGGTAGGTCGACCATCGAATGCCGGAGACCGCTGGTTCGTCCTGTAGGTAGCTGAGCCCGGTGACAGTCACCTCATGGGAGCCCCAGTTGCCGAGAGACGTGAGCAGCCGACCGGAGGCTCCGGGAGCGGACGCCAGCCGGGGACCGGAGTAGGGGCCACTGAACAGACCTGCGTGCACCGGCCCGTACTGGCGATCCAGGTGGCGCACGGTGAGAGCGCCGGCGACGCCGGACCCGACCATCACTGCGGCGACGATGGCGCAGACCAGACCCCATCGGCGCCGCTTCCCCCAACGCGGACGGACAGCAGAAACGCTTGTGGCACTCATCCGGCACCTCCCGACGCGGGACGCGAACGCGCCCGACTCCAGATTGAAGCACTCGCAGGGCCGTCAGGAAGTGAAATTGCGCTAGTGCGGTGCGGGCAAAGTTGCTTGACAGTCGCTTCGCGCCTGACCAGCAACTTTGCCCGCATCCGTACCTGCTCTATTCCTGACTCACTACGACACGGCGACCAGAGACCACTGCTGCGTCGCGTCCCCGGTGTCGGCCAGTTGCTCGATCGCCGCCCCAGCGGCTGTCGAATCGCCGGCTACGGACAACAGCAAGCCCGAGCGGACATTGACGAATTTCGTGTAGTCACCGGTGTTTTCGATCCGCCACTGCTGGTTCGTCGAGCCCGATGCCGACCACTGGATGATCGAGGTGCCAGACGCGGTCCCACCGCCGCTGACATCCGCGACCAGCCCGCTCGGCGCGGTAATCAGGCAGATTCCGGCTGCGATCTCGGCAAGGAACCAGGTTGTGTTGTCCGCTCCACGGGGTTGTTGCACCAGCGGTGCACCTTGGCTCGGAGACGACGGCGAGAGCGCCAATCCACTGCCGCGGTTCACCAGCAGGTAACGGGTGTCAGTTTGCTCCGGCGGCCAGGTCTTGGCCGGCGGCCGCACGCTGACCGATCCGCCCGCCGGGACGTTGATCGCCTTGCTCCAGTCGCCGAAACGCACGGTCGTCTTGCCTCCGGAGTGGCTGTGCACGGTAGCCGACGTCACCTGACGTCCGGACCATGCGACGTCGACGGTGAAGCCGCCGCGGGCACCGATGCCTCGCACCGAGCCGTCCGACCATGCCGTGGGTGTGGCCGGCAACAGCTCGATGAGATCCGGCCGGGAGTAGACGAGCATCTCCAGCATCGCGGACGGCGTCCCGAGGTTGGCGTCGATCTGGAAGGTCGATCTGGACCCGAACGAATACATGTCGAAGAAGTTCGCGGCAGCGCCGTTGCTGTTGTTGACGCTCGGCCGCAGCACGGTCATCACGGCTTGGTACGCCTTGGCCGGGTCCTTCAAGCGGGCCCAGCACAGGCCGCGCCACGCCATACCCCAGCCGTAGGTCGACATGCCCCGTGCCTCCAGCAGCCGCCGTGCGCCGTCGACGAGGTATGACGGAGCGACGTCCGGGGCCAGCCGGTCGCCGGGGAAGAGGCCGATCAGTGGTGAGAGGTGCCGGTGCTGCGGGTCGCCGAGGTCGTCCGGTGACATCCACTCCTCGAGCTTCCCGCTGGTGGGGCTGACCTGCGGCAGGTAGAGACGGGAGCGGAGTTCGTCGATGGTTGCGGCGTAGCCCTGGTCACGGTGCAACACATCCGCTGCGGTCCGCAGGTTCGTGAAGAGTTGCCACACCAGCTCCTGCGCGTAGGTGATGCCGCGGGCGTCCGTCGGACCTTGCTCGGGTGACCAGTCGTGGTCGTCGACCAACACTTCGCGGGACTTGCCGGTGGCCGGGTCGGTCACCGTTGTCGTGATCAGCCGAGCCTTCCAGAAGTCGCAGGCGCCTTTCAGCAGCGGATAGATTTTCGCCAAATAGGCTGTGTCCTGGGTAAATTCGTAATGCTCGAACACCGAGTTGCACAGCCAGGCGTTGCCCGCAGGGTGCCACCACCAGCCGTTGCCGCCATACACGTTGGTGGAGATGGCCAGCGTCCACCCGTCGACCTTTCCGCTGGTGTTGCGGAAGCCGTTGCGCGGGTCGTTGAACAGCTTCTGGGTGGCTGTGGTCCAGCCCGGCAACTGTGCGAGCAAGTAGTCGGCGAGCGGGTCGAAGCAACTACTCAGGCCGGCGCGGTCGGCGAGCCAGTAACACATCTGAAGGTTGATGTCGGTGTGGTAGTCCGACATCCAGTCGGGGTTGTTCCGGTCGATCCACAGGCCCTGCAGGTTGATCGGCAGCATGCTGCGCGACCCCGCGATCGTCAGGTAGCGGCCGAACTGTAGGTAGCTCGCCTCGAGTTCGGGGTCCGGCGCACCGGTCGAGGCGCGTGCCGCGAGACGCTCCGGAGTGGACATCGCTCGCTGCGCCGGAGTCGACGTGCCGAGATCGACGTCCAAACCGCCGAACAACGACTGGTAGTCCGCGAGGTGCCTGCCCAGCAGCAGTTTCGCACCATGAGCAGCCGCCGAATGCGCCCGTCCCGTCGCGACGTCGAGTGGGTCGATCGCCTTGTCCTGGAACCCGATCGACGGGTCAGGGGTGTAGTTCGTGCCCCCGGACACGACCACGAGCAGGTCGGTGCAGTCGGCGAACGTGACCACGCCGTTCGCGGCTCGGACGGTGCCCTTCGCCGCCGTGGCCGTTACGACGCAACCGTAGGCAAGACCGTTGCCGAGCGATCCTGAGAAGCGCGCATCGTGCCCGCCGGCGGAGGTGGTCTCGCCGTGCTCACCGGTCAGGGTGAGCTTGCCGGTCAGCGTGCCGCCGCCGTCCTGGGACAACGCGATGACGATCACGTCGTCGGGGTGGCTCGCATAGACGGCACGTCGGTACCGCACGCCGCCGACCGTGTATGACGAGGTGGTGATCCCGTTGCTCAGGTCGAGCCGTCGCTCGTAGCCGGTCGCCGCTTTCCCGGTGTGCGCGGGGATGCTCAGGGTCAGCTTGCCCAGCATCGACACGGTGCCGAAATGCGTTGTCTCGTAGGAGAACTGACCATCCCCATCGAGCGCAAGGTTGGCGTCACCGGTCCAGAGTGTCGAGTCGGTGAGGATGAAGCCATCGAGCCCGGGATCGGCGTTCGTGAGAGCACCGATGCGACCGTTGCCGATCGGCAGATTGTCGGTCAGCGGAGTCGCGGTGCCGCCAGGCTCCGGGTAGGTCAACAGGATCGCCCGGTCATCGGGCACGAGGTCGGCTGTCGGCAACGATGCGGCAGCCGCCGTGACGGGCCGGAATACGGGTAGCGACGAGAGCGCGACGGCTGCGGCGACGCCGCCGCCGAACGTCAGGGCCTGTCGCCGGGAGTAGGTGCGCGCCGGGTGCGTGGGGTGTTGGTGGTTTCCGTGAGTCATCGAGAGCTCCTGAGAGATCGGAGGGGATCCCGCTGACTCTCGCATACATCGGATCTCTAGTGGCGAATTCCGTGCACTGGATTTTGAGAAGTCATCGGCTCAATCTGCGAGGTTGGCGCGCAGCCAGTCCTCCACGCCCCCGATGTGCACGGCCGCCCAGGCGGCTGCGATCTCGGCATCATGGCGCCGGATCGCGTCGAGGATCGCCGCGTGCTCCCGCAGGGTGCGCTCCAGCGCTCCCTCCTCGGTCATGCCGCGCCAGATGCGGGCGCGCTGGGTCGGCCCGGACAGCGACTCGGCGAGGGAGGCCAGCACCGGGTTGCCGCAGCACTTGGCAATGGTGCGGTGGAACTCCAGGTCCGCGTTGACCAGGTCGTCCACCGGCGAGGAAGCCGTTGACTTCGCGAGGACCGACTCCAGGATCTGGATATCTTCATCGGTCGCCAGGTGCGCCGCGCGGGCACACACGGCAGGTTCCAAAACTCTTCGTACTTCGAGGAGTTCGAGCACGGAGGCATCCCGATGAAACTCGAGGATGAAGCTGAGTGCCTCGACGAGTGAATCAGCTGCGAGGCTGGACACGTAGGTGCCGTCGCCCTGTCGGACGTCGAGGATGCGCACCATCGAAAGGGCACGTACCGCCTCGCGCAATGAGTTGCGGGAGAGCCCGAGAGCGGCGGCGAGGTCGGCCTCCTTGGGGAGCCGATCCCCAGGTTTCAGGGTGCCCTCGAGAATCATCGCGCGGAGTTTCTCGACCGCGTCGTCGGTGACAGCCATGGCACCGTCCCTTCCTGGTCTGTCGGTGTTCTCGCACAGTATGCGGCATCCACCATCAGTTGGATGGCGCCGAAACCAAGAAACATCCGATGAATTGTCGGATATCTCTTGACGGGCTAGGTCCCCGGGCGTCAGGATCGCCAACGAAAGATCCGATCTTCTTGTGAGAGGTTCCATCGATGGCCGAGTTCAGACCGTTCACCGTGTCGGACGTCCGCTTTCCGACATCACGGTCGCTGGACGGCTCGGACGCGATGAACCCGGACCCCGATTATTCAGCGGCATACGTGACCGTGCCGACCAGTGACGGCGATGCCGGAGACGGCTTTGTCTTCACCATCGGCCGTGGCAACGAGGTGGCCGCGGCCGCCATACACGCGGTCGAGGCGCTCGTCGTCGGTCTCGACGTCGACTCCGTGCTGGACGACATGGGCGCCTTCTGGCGTCGGCTCGTCTCCGACAGCCAGCTGCGGTGGCTCGGGCCGGAGAAGGGCGTCATACATATGGCGGTCGGCGCGGTCGTCAATGCGGTGTGGGACCTGAAGGCGCGACGTGCGGGGTTGCCGCTGTGGGCGCTGCTGGCCGAGATGTCCCCGCGCCAGCTGGTCGAGCTGGTCGACTTCACCTATCTGGCCGACGCCCTGACGCCCGACGATGCGCTGGAGTTGCTCGAACGGATGGCGCCGACCCGTAGGGAGCGAATGGCGCAGCTGCGGGAGGCCGGCTACCCGGCATACACGACGTCCGCCGGCTGGCTCGGCTACTCCGACGAGAAGGTGACCCGGCTTGTTGGCGAGGCCGTGGAGGACGGATTCACCCACCTGAAGCTCAAAGTCGGCGCCGACATCGATGACGACGAGCGACGGGTCAAACTCGTCCGTGGTCTCGTCGGTCCGGACATCCTCATCTCGGTCGACGCCAACCAGCGTTGGGGCGTAGGGGACGCCATCGCCAACGTCCGTCGCCTCGCGCCGCACGGGATCCACTGGGTCGAGGAACCGACCAGTCCGGACGATATTCTCGGTCACCGTGCCGTGGCGGAGGCGGTGCACCCCGTGCGCGTCGCAACCGGCGAACACGCAGCCAACGCAGTCATGTTCAAGCAGTTGATCACCAGCGGCGCGATCGACATCTGCCAGATCGACGCATGCCGCGTCGCCGGCGTCAACGAGAACGTCGCGATCCTGCTGCTCGCGGCGAAGTATGGCGTCCCCGTCTGTCCGCACGCCGGCGGTGTCGGCCTGTGCGAGGTCGTGCAGCACCTGTCGATGTTCGACTTCGTCGCCGTCAGCGGCTCGACCGAGGGCCGTTGGATCGAGTATGTCGATCACCTCCACGAGCACTTCGAGGACCCGGCCGTGGTGCGCGGCGGCGCCTACCGGGCACCGCGGGCGCCCGGCTCCGGCGCGCGAATGCTGCCTAGCACTGTGCGCGACTACAGCTTCCCGGACGGTGTGGTGTGGAACGCGCCCGCCGACGAAACAACCGGCAACACCCATCACACGACCGGGTAACGATGCCCGGCAGCACGGAAGGAATGCCCATGCGATTGAAGACTTTCGCGGCGGCCGCGATCGCATCCTCACTCTGCGTCGGGGTCTCCGCCTGCTCGAGCAGCGGCGGCGGGTCCGGTGGCTCAGGTGGCGCCGCGAGCGGCAGCAAGCCGCTCGTCGGTGTCGACTACCCCAGGTCGGACTCCGACTTCTGGAACGCCTACATCACCTACATGCCGCAGATGGCCAAGACGGTTGGAGTCACGCTGAAGACCACCAACTCCCAGAACGACATCAGCAAGCTGGCCGACAACGTGAATACCCTTGTGGCGCAAGGGGTCAAGGGCGTGGTGATCGCACCGCAGGACACGGCTGCGGTCGTGCCGACTCTGGCGCAGCTCTCGGCCAAGAAGATCCCGGTGGTCTCTGTCGACACCCGTCCGGACAGCGGCGACGTCTACATGGTCGTACGCGCGAACAACAAGGCGTATGGCGAGAAGGCCTGCAAATACATCGGCGACTCGCTGCACGGCAAGGGCAAGGTCGTGATGTTCGAGGGCGACCTCGGGTCGATCAACGGGCGCGACCGCACTGAGGCGTTCAACGCCTGCATGAAGACGAACTATCCGAACATGACGGTCTTCGGTGAGGCGACCAAATGGGACCCGCCGACCGCGATCTCCAAGCTCAACACCGTGCTGGCCGGCAACAAGATCAACGCGATCTACATGCAGGCGAGCATCTACCTGCCGTCCACGATCCAGGCCTTGAAGCAGAAGAACCTGCTGGTGCCTCGCGGTAAGAACGGGCACATTGTGATCGTGTCCAACGACGGTGTGCCCGCGGAGTATGCCGCGATCAAGTCCGGGCAGATGGACGCGACCGTGTCACAGCCCGCCGACCTCTACTCGAAGTACGCCCTGCAGTACATCAAGGCGGCGATCGAGGGCAAGACCCAGAAGCCGGGACCGGACGGGCACGGCGGCACGATCCTGCAGGTTCGCAAGGGCCTGCTCGAGGATCAGATTCCGGCGCCGCTGGTGACCGTCGACGGCAAATACCCCGGCTCGAAGGCCGTCACCGACAAGTCGCTGTGGGGCAACTCGGTCAGCTGACCGGGAGCTTCTGAACGGAAGGACACCATGAGCACTGCAGCCGTCGACAGCACGGACACGGCATCCTGGGCGGCGCGCGTCGCGGGAGTGAGCAAGACCTTCGGCGCGACCCGCGCCCTGCGTGACGTCCATCTGGACGTCGCGACGGGTGAGGTGCATGCCCTGGTCGGGCGCAACGGCGCCGGCAAGTCCACCCTGGTGTCGATCCTGACCGGGCTGCAGGCGCCGGACAGTGGGACGGTCGAGCTGGGCGGTGCACCGGGGCCGTCCCTCGCAGATCGGGAGGCGTGGCGGCAGCGGGTCGCGTGTGTCTACCAGCGACTCACCGTGATCGACGAGTTGAGCGTCGCCGAGAACCTCTTCGTCAACCGTCAGGTGATCGGCGGGGGTCGGGTGATCAGCTGGAAGCGCTTGCACGCCAAGGCTGCCGAGCTGTTGGGGGAGTGGCACCTGGACATCGATCCGGCCTCCACCGCGCGCGACCTGACCATCGAGCAGAAGCAGTATGTCGAGATCGCCCGCGCGCTGTCCTTCGGTGCACGGTTCGTCATCCTCGACGAGCCGACGGCGCGCCTGGACGGGACCGGCGTGCAGCGGCTGTTCGAGCGGATCCGCGCGCTGCGGGCACAGGGGGTGACGTTCCTCTACATCAGTCACCACCTGCAGGAGATCTTCGAACTGTGTGAGAGCGTCACGGTCTTCCGCGACGCGCAGTTCGTCCGCTCCGGCCGGGTGGACGAACTCAGCCGGACCACGCTCATCGAGGCGATGACCGGGGAGAAGGTCGCGGTTCGAAGCGATCCGCGGCCACCGGCTCCGGGCCGGCTCATCGAGGGCGGCCTGCAGCTTGACGGCCTCAGTGGCTCGGCATACGAGGACATCACCCTGACCGTCCGGCCCGGCGAGATCGTCGGTCTGGCCGGCAGCGGCGGGAGCGGCAAGTTCGAGATCGCCGAAGCAGTCTGCGGATTGGGCACTCCCAGTCGCGGCACGGTCAGCATCGATGCCAAGCGACTGCGGACGGGAAGCGTGCCGCGGGCCCAACGGGCGGGCGTCGGCTTCGTGCCCAAGGACCGGCACCGCGAAGGCCTGGTCGACGGCCTGACGGTCGGCGACAACGCGACGATGTCGGTGCCGCACCGGCTCGGTGGCCACGGCTGGGTCAGCCCGAAACGGCAGGCGGCATACGCCCAGGAGTTGATCCGGCGGCTCGACATCGTGCCGCCACGGGTGGACCAGCCGGCCGGTGAACTCTCCGGCGGCAACCAACAGAAGGTCGTCGCCGCTCGGGCGATCGCCGACGACCCGAAGGTGCTGGTGCTGATGGCACCCACCGCCGGTGTCGACGTGCGCTCGAAGGAATCGCTGCTCGCGACAGCCGTCGAAGCGACCGAGCGTGGGGCGGCCGTTCTCGTCGTCACCGACGACCTGGAGGACCTGCGCTACTGCCACCGCGTGAGCGTGGTGTTCCGCGGCCGGCAGGTCGCTGATTTCGAAGACCAGTGGGATGACCGCGACGTCGTTGCGGCAATGGAAGGAGTGGAGCTCTCCGATGACTGAGACCACCAAGGTAGAAGCGGCGACAACGCCGCCCGCGCCAGCGGCTGGTGGCCGAAACCAGCTGAGCCTGGCCCGTTTTCGCGACTTGGCGCTCGTGCCACCGATCATCCTGATCCTGATCGTCGGCACCTTCGTCTCGTCGCACTTCTTCACCTGGAACAACCTGAGCGACGTCCTGGTGTCGATGTCGTGGATCGGGCTGCTGGTGCTCGCCGAGACCCTCGTCCTACTCACCGGCAAGATGGATTTGTCGCTGGAGTCGACGGCCGGTCTCGCACCGGGTGTCGCTGCCTGGTTGACACTCCCGGGCGGGGTGCATCACGGCATACACGTCCTGTCGTCCGGGTGGGCGGTGCCGATCGCGCTGGTCGTCGGCGTGTTGATCGGGGTCGTCAACGCGGTCCTTGTCGTCAAGCTGGGGCTCAACGCGTTCATCGTGACGCTGGGCATGCTGATCACCCTGCGCGGGCTGCTGACCGGCATCTCCTCCGGCCAGACGTTCTTCGGCATGGGGTCGTCGATGACGTATGTCGGCACGGCCAGCTGGCTCGGCATACCCGCGTCCATCTGGATCTGTGTGCTGGCCTTCGCAATTGGTGCGGTGGCGTTGCGCTATCTGCGCGTCGGGCGCTCGCTCTACGCGATCGGCGGCAACGTCGACGCCGCCCGTGCGGCAGGCATCCGGACCGACCGAAGCTTCATGGGCATCTTCGTGGTCGCCAGCGTGCTGGCCGCGATCGGTGGCCTCATGCTGTCCGGGCACCTGGCATCGGTCGCCTCCAGTCAGGCGAACGGCTCGATCTTCACCGTCTTCGCAGCAGCCGTGATCGGTGGGGTCAGCCTGAACGGTGGGCGCGGCAGCCTGGTGGGTGCCTTCACCGGCATCCTGCTGCTCTATCTGGTGCAGAACGTCCTCACCTTCGCGGGTGTGAGTGGAGAGTGGTTCGACTTCCTCAACGGCGGCGTGATCCTGGTCGTGCTCGTGATCACCCGCCTGATCGCCGGCCGGTCCAGAGACTGAGTTTGCTTCGATGACAAAGGAGTTCACGCACTGATGCGGATTGCACGATATGGCGAGCCTGGGCAGGAGCGTCCCTTCGCCGCGGGGTCGGACGGTGTATGGCGGGACCTGTCGCCACTGGTCGATGACGTCACCGGCGCGACACTGGCGACCGTCCTGGATGCCGACCTCTCGGTGCTGCCGGCGGCGCAGCCCGAGGGCCGGGTGGGCCCGCCGTTGGCGCGGATCGGCAAGGTGATCTGCGTCGGGCTCAACTACCGCGATCACGCCGCCGAGACCGGCGCGGACATCCCGGACGAGCCGATCCTGTTCATGAAGGCGCCGGACACCGTTGTCGGACCTGATGATTCGGTGCGGATCCCGCAGGGCTCGATGAAGACGGACTGGGAGGTCGAGCTCGCTGTTGTCATCGGCAGCCAGGCTCGATACCTGTCCAGTCCGGCCGAAGCGGCTGCTTGCATCGCCGGCTATGCGATCAGCCACGACGTGTCCGAGCGGGCGTTCCAGTTGGAGCGTGGTGGGCAGTGGGACAAGGGCAAGAACTGCGAGACGTTCAACCCCTTCGGTCCGGTGCTCGTGTCCGCGGATGAGGTCACCGATCCACAGGCACTGGGGCTGCGGCTTCGTGTCAACGGCGCGGTCATGCAGGACGGAACGACCGCTGACATGGTCTTCGGGGTGGATCATTTGGTCTGGTACATCAGCCAGTTCATGGTGCTTCGTCCCGGCGACGTGATCAACACGGGCACACCGGCAGGCGTGGCTCTTGGCCGCGCCGATGCGCCATACCTGCGTGCTGGTGACGTGGTGGAGATTGAGATCGACGGGCTCGGAGCCCAGCGACAGGAGATGGTTTCGGCATGACGGACGAATTCAAAGGATTGGCAGCGCTTGTGACAGGTGGTGCGTCCGGCATCGGCCTGGCGACTGCGACAGTGTTGCGCGACAAGGGCGCCCGTGTCGTGGTGCTGGACCGGGCCGAGTCGGCATCGGACGGCTTCGAGTTGGTGCGGGCGGACGTGAGTGACGACACGCAGGTGCGCTCGGCGGTCGCCGCTGCGGTCGCGAGCCTCGGCGGGCTCGACGTGCTGGTCAACAACGCGGGAATCGGCGCGCAGGGCGGCGTCGATGCCAACGACGACGACGAGTGGCGAAAAGTGTTGGACGTCAACGTGCTCGGCCTGGTGCGGGTGACACGCGCCGCCCTGCCGAGCCTGCGCCGCTCGGAGCACGCCGCAATCGTCAACACCTGCTCGATCGCAGCGACCGCTGGTCTGCCCAACCGGGCGCTCTACTCCGCCAGCAAGGGTGCGGTGCTGTCGCTCACCCTCGCGATGGCGGCCGACCTGATCGCGGAGGGCATCCGGGTCAATGCGGTCAACCCGGGCACCGCGGACACCCCGTGGGTCGGCCGGCTGCTGGACTCCGCAGCCGATCCCGCTGCTGAGCGAGTTGCGTTGGAGGCGCGGCAACCGCACGGTCGCCTCGTGTCGGCGCAGGAGGTGGCGCACGCGGTCGCCTATCTGGCGTCACCCAGCGCCGGCTCCACGACCGGCACGACGCTTGCCGTGGACGGCGGTATGGCGGGGCTTCGGCTGCGGAAATGACCGTGCGGCGAGTGGCCTCCGTCATACGGCTCAAGGACGGCATGGAGGCCGAATATCGGCGGCTGCACGCCGACGTCTGGCCGGAAGTGCTGGCGACGCTACGGCGCGCGCACGTCTCGAACTATTCGATCTTCCTGCGCGACGGGCTGCTGTTCAGTTATCTCGAATACACCGGTGACGACTACGAATCCGACATGCAGGCGATTGCCGACGACGAGTCCACGAGGCGATGGTGGCAGCTGACCGACCCCTGCCAGGACCCCGTTGCGACGGCCGCCCAGGGGGAGTGGTGGGCGCCTGCCGAGGAGGTCTTCCACCTGTGACGCGCATCGACGCACACCACCACGTCTGGGATCTGGGTGTCAGGGACCAGCCGTGGACGGAAGCACTTCCCCCACTGCGGCGTTCCTTCTTGTATGCCGAGCTCGCGCCGTCGCTGACACGACATGCGATCGACGGCACGGTCGTCGTGCAGACGGTCTGCGTGCCCGAGGAGACGCCGGAGCTGCTGGCGCTGGCCCACGAAACGCCAACCATCGCAGGCGTCGTCGGCTGGGTCGACCTGGAGGCACCGGACGTGACGGACCGGCTGGCGGCACTGCGGTCCGGCCCGGGCGGCCAACGTCTGGTTGGCATCCGGCATCAGGTGCAGGAGGAGCCCGACCCTGAGTGGCTTGCCCGACCAGCGGTGCTGGCTGGGCTCGCAGCGGTGGCCGCGGCCGACTTCGCCTATGACCTGGTCGTCCGATCCGACCAGTTACCAATGGTGTTCGACGCGGTGCGCGCGATCCCGGAGCTGCGTTTCGTGCTGGACCACGGCGGCAAACCGCCTATCGCATCCGGTGCCCTCGAACCCTGGCGGACGAACCTCCGCGCGATCAGCAGCTGCCCGAACGTCAGCGTGAAGCTTTCCGGGCTGGGGACCGAGGCCGACCCGCCGAGTCTCGACCCGCGAACGCTGCAGCCGTATGTCGAGACGTTGCTCGAAGCCTTCGGGCCGGGCCGCACGATGTTCGGATCCGACTGGCCGGTCTGCTTGCTCGCGGGCAGCTATGACGAAACGATCGAGACCGCAACGCAGTTCACCGACCAGCTTTCGCCGGCCGAGGCCGCGGACGTGTTCGGCGAGACGGCGAAGCGAGTCTACCGGCTGGAGGTCGCATGAGACCTGTGTTCACCATGGCCGGTGCCACCGCTGCCACCGGTGGCGTCCTCGGCCTCGGCTGCGCACCGATCGGCAACCTCTACGAACGTGTCGACGACGACACCGCTCGGGCCACGGTGGATGCCGCCTGGGACGCCGGGATCCGCTACTTCGACACGGCGCCGCACTACGGGCTGGGGCTGTCCGAGCGCCGCCTTGGCGCGGCGCTCGCGGGTCGTCCGCGGGCGTCATACCAGCTGTCGACGAAGGTCGGCCGGTTGCTCGTGCCGAACCCAGAGCCCACTGAATCCGATCTGTCGGCAGGGGGTTCGACGTCCCGGGTGACGTCACTCGCCTCCGCGACTACTCACGCGGCGGCGTGCGAACCTCCATCGAGGAGTCGCTGCAACGGCTCGACACGGACCACCTCGACATCGCCTACATCCACGATCCCGAGGACTTCATGGATCAGGCCCTGGCCACGGCGATTCCCGCACTCATCGAGCTTCGTGAAGAGGGCGTGGTCAACTCGATCGGCGTTGGCATGAACTCCGTCGAGCCACTGCGCCGCTTCGTGCGGGAAACGGACATCGACGTGCTGATGGTCGCCGGTCGGTGGACTCTGCTGGACCGCACTGCGCGGGAGCTCCTGGACGAAGCCGCCGCTGGTGGCGTTTCGATCGCCGTGGCCGGCGCGTTCAACTCCGGTCTCCTGGCGACGAATTCGCCTGCCGACGATGCCACGTTCGACTACTTGCCCGCCAGTCAAGCCTTGGTCGCACGGGCTCGATCGATGGCGGCGGCCGCCACGGCGGCTGGGGCATCGCTCCCGGCGGCGGCGTTGCAGTTCGGCCTGCGACGCCCGGAGGTCGCCGCAGTGGTGGTCGGCCTGCGTTCACCCGGTGAGGTGCGTGCCGCACGCGCGAACTGGGACTGTCCGATCCCTGAGCAGCTCTGGCTGCAACTCGACAAGATCGCCGCGGGGTAGACGGACTGATGCCCCAGCGCCGGCGGTGGATCCGCCGGGGCTGGGGCATCGGTGGCGGTGCTACTCGACGACCGTGACGACGACCGGGTCAGAGGTCGCCACGCCATCCGACGCGGTGTAGCGAGCGGTGATGCTGTGCTCACCGACTGCGGCGTCCTTCGGCAGCCGGTAGTCGGCCTTGCCGGCACCGTTGGTGGCGACCGTGGCGACCAGCTTGCCGTTGTCGTAGAACTCGACCGAGACCTTCTTGGCCTTGCCCTGCTCAGGCGTGACCTGCGCGGTCACCTTGATGCCATTGCCCTTGCCGTAGTGCTGCACGGTGCCCTGTGCGTCGAGGCTGACCGTGGTCGAACTCACCGGCACAGCCTCGACCGGCACGCTCACCTGGGTCGTCGTGCCCGTGGTGTCGCCGGTGACGGTGAGCGCCGCAGTGCCGGCCGGAATGCCGTCCGGCAGAGTGAAACTCACGCTCGCAGTGCCGGTTTCGTCAGCCTTGTCGCCTGCGGTAACGGTGCTGTCCACCGGGAAGGAGCCGAGTGCGGTGTCACCCAGCTTGACCGTTACCGAGCTGTCCTTCGCGGTGCCCGTCGACATCGACAGCGAGGACAGGCCGAACGCAACCGTGTCACCCGCCTTGTACGACGCGGGCGCGCCGTCCGGGAAGTGCACGCCCACCGAGCGCTGCGAGTTGTCAACCGGCAGAGCGGCATTCGCAGCCTTGGCGGCCATGTAGTCGACCATGCCCTGCAGGTCGGTTTGGCCGGTGTCCTTCTTGGCGGTGCCGTTGGCCAGCTCGAAGAAGTTGTCACCGCCGGTTGCGAGGAACGAGTTGACCGTGACCGAGTAGGTGGCGCTGTCGTCGATCGGCGCGCCATTCAGCCACATCTGCTGGATGTGCCCGTTGATCGCACCGGCCGGGTCGTAGGTGTAGGTGAAGCCCTGCGAGATGCCCAGCCGCAGGAACGGCCGTGACGCGCCCGCCGGCTGCCACTGCTGCTCCAGGACCTGCTTGATCTGCGCACCGGTCAGGTTCATGTTGACCAGCGTGTTGGCGAACGGCTGCACGGTCGCTGCCTGCCGGTAGGTCAACACCGTCGGATAGCCGGCGTCGTTGTTGCCCACCATGTCGGCGCGAAGGCCGCCGGGGTTCATGAAGGCGATCTGTGCGGACCCGGTCGTAGACGACTCGGTCGCCCAGCGCTGCGCCTCGGCGACCAGGTTGCCCAGGGTGGACTCGCCGCCGCGGTTCTCGACGGCGGCGGAGTCCTTGGCCCGGTTGAACGGCGCCGCGATGTTGCCCAGCGGCTGCTTGCCGAGGACGTCCGCGTTCGCGACGGCCTTCGAGACGATCTGGCCGACCGCGCCGTCCGGTGTGTAGTTCGCGACCCAGATCTTCTTCGTGGGGTCGTCCGAGTTCGGGTCGTCGACCTCCTTGGTCAACGCCAGCGTGTTGGACTCGACTCCCGTCACCTGACCGGTCGGCGATACGGAGAAGTTCAACTGGTCCAGGTTGTAGCCGTACTGGCCGGCGGAGACGACCGGACGTTGGGTCACCTGACGCCCCGCCCAGCCGGGCACGTTGACCAGGCAGTTGTAGGTCAGGTGTGTGTGGCCGGAGATGACCGCGTCGACGTTGTCGTCGAGGCCGGTCACGACCTTGCCGAAGTCGTTGGCCGGGTCGGTGACGGAGGAGCAGTTGCTGTTGGGAGCACCCTCGTGCACCAGCATCACGACCAGCTGGGCGCCCTCGTTCTGCTTCAGGTTGTCGGCAGCGGTGTTGACCGCGCCGGCGATGTCGGTGATGTTCAGGTCAGCGATGCCGCCAGGAGACACCAGCTCGGGCAGGTGCTCGGTCACCGCCCCGACGAAGCCGACCGTGACGCCATTCAGCGTCTTGGTCCAGCTGGGTGCCAGGGCGTTGGAGCCGTCCTTCAGTTTCACGTTGGCGCCCAGGTACTTCCACTGCGCCCCGCCATACGGGTTGGTGCTCGCGTCGTATGGCGCCATCACGCGGTTCACCAGGTCGTTGTAGCCCTGGTCGAACTCGTGGTTGCCCACGGCAGACACCTCGAGGCCGGATGCGTTCAACGCGTCGATGGTCGGCTTGTCGTGCGCGATGAACGACTCGAACGTTGATGCGCCGATCAGGTCGCCGGCTGCGGCGAAGACTGTGTTGGGCTGCGTCGCGCGCAAGTTGTTCACGGCCCCGGCGAGGACCGCAGCGCCGGCCTCTTGGCCGTTGGCCTGGATGCGGCCGTGGAAGTCGTTGATGCCCAGGATCTGCACCTGGGTGTCACCGACCGCTGCGTCCGCGTGGCTCGACGTCGCCAGCGTCATACCGCTTGCCATGGCCAAGGCACCGACCACCGCGGTCCCTAGTCGGAATGCTCTCTTCGTCACGCCTGTCTCCTGCCGATCGTTGGACTCGGCAGTGACGCCCATACCACGTGTCTCTGCCAGAACTCGGAAGAGTAGTTCAACGAACGCTGTGAGCACCCCGGAATGGCGACAACCGATCTCGAGGTTCACCCGGCCGATGGCTGCCGTTCCCCTGGTCGAGTGCGGCGCCTGACCCCTGGCAGACTGCTCCCATGGGAACGGTCCTGGTCGTAGGTGGGGCCAACGTCGACGTCGTCGCCCAGTCGACGGCGCGCTTCACGAACGGCACGAGCAATCCGGGCCATGCCTACTCCAGCGCCGGCGGTGTCGGTCGCAACATCGCGGCCAACCTGGGGCACCTCGGAGTGCCGACGACACTCATCACCGCGTTCGGCAACGACACCTTCGGTGCGCGTCTGTATGACGAAACCGCTGCTGCCTCAGTCGATCTCACTCATTCGGTGGAGTTGGAGATGCCCAGCGGGAGCTATCTGGCGATGCTCGACGCCGACGGCGAGCTGGTCGGTGCCGTGGCGGACATGGCAGCTGCGGAGTCGCTCCGCGTGGAGCATGTGCCGCAGGACGTGGTCGCTTCCGCCTCGTATGTCGTGCTCGACGCCAACCTCTCCGCCGACGTACTCGAGCACGTATGCCGCACCGCTGCCGCGACCGGAGTGCCCGTCGTCATCGACCCGGTGTCGGTGCCGAAGGCCGACCGGCTGGCGCGCGTGCTCAAGGCCTGGCCGGTCCACACGATCACCCCGACCCGCGCCGAGCTGGTCACGCTGAGCGGCGAGAACGACCTGGAAGCGGGGGTCGCTGCCCTGCACAGCCTTGGGGTCGGTCGCGTGTGGGTACGTGAAGGTGCAAGTGGCTCAACGCTTTTCGGGCAACGGTTGAGCACCCATGTGCCCGCCATCGTCGCCGAAGTGCGCAATGTGACGGGCGCAGGTGATGCGATGGCGGCGGCATACGTCCAGGCACTGGTCGCAGGGATCGATGACGTGACCGCGGCTCGGCGCGGCGCCGCCGCGGCATACCTGACCATCACCAGTGAGCACACCGTCCGGCCGGACCTGTCTCCGGCGCTGATCGAACAGGTCCTGAAGGAGCATGAATGAACACCCCGCACCCCCGTTTGCAACTGACCGACGAAGTGCGCGATGCGCTCGCCGAGGGGCGCCCGGTTGTTGCACTGGAGAGCACGATCATCAGCCACGGGATGCCCTACCCGGACAACGTGACGATGGCGCGCGAGGTCGAAGCGCTCATCCGCGAGCAGGGTGTGGTGCCGGCGACGATCGCGGTCCTCGACGGCGTCCCGCGCATCGGATTGACCGATAGCGATCTCGAAATGCTAGGAAAGGCAGGCGAATCCGTCACTAAGGCAAGCGTTCGTGACCTCGCCTACGTCATCGCCAAGAGTGTCCACGGAGCGACGACGGTGGCTGCGACCATGCGGCTCGCTTCGTTGGCCGGCATCCGTGTCTTCGCCACCGGCGGCCTCGGCGGCGTGCACCGCGGCGCAGCGACCTCGATGGACCTGTCCGCGGACCTGACCGAGTTGTCCCGCACCCCGGTCGCCGTCATCTCCGCAGGTGTGAAGTCGATCCTCGACATCGGGCTGACGCTGGAGGCGATGGAGACGCTGTCCATCCCGGTCGTCGGCTACCAGACCGACGAATTCCCTTCGTTCTACTCACGATCCAGCGGGTATGACGTGCCGATGCGCGCTGACAGCCCCGAGGAGCTCGCCGCGATCATGGCGACCCAATGGGACCTCGGAGTGACGGCCGGCTTCGACATCGCCAACCCGATCCCGGAGGCGGACGAGATCCCGGCCGAGGAGATCTCCGGCATCATCACGCAGGCCCTCGCCGACATGGATCGGCTCGGCATCACCGGCAAGGACACCACGCCATACCTGCTCGGGCGAGTCGTGGAGCTGACCGGCGGCGCGTCGCTCACCGCCAACATCGCGCTGGTCAAGAACAACGCGCTGCTCGGCGCGCAGCTGGCGACTGCATACGCGAACCTCGCGGCTCAGTCGCGCTGACGTTGCGCGAATGCGGCCTGCTTGGCGCGGTTGCCACAGACAGACATCTGGCACCAGCGGCGGCGCCGTGAGGTGTTGAGGAAGAGCCAGCCGCAGTCCTCGCCCGGGCACGCAGTGATGAGTTCACGCCGGTCGTCGGTGAGCAAGGCGCCAGCTTCGATGAGGAACGCGTCGAGCGGGTCCTTGAGCGTGCCGTGCCCGCTGAATTCCCATTGGGCCGAGTCGATGTCGACCACGAAACGCTGTCGAGAGTGCGCCGCGCTGATCGCGTCGGCCAGGCGGTGTCGAGCGGCAGCGCTGGGCGATTCGGTGAACGCGGAGTAGAGGTCCGCCCGGAGCTTCCGTGTTCGGTCAAGTGTGTGCTCGACGCCGCCGGGGTCCTTCGCCGCGTGCTGGCGCAATGCGTCGCCGGTGTCTGCGGAGATGACGCCCGTGGTCACTGCGAGCAGCGCGAGCGCGTCATACGAACGCAGGTATTCGCCCCGCGGATCGGGAGGCCCGTGCCAACCGGCACGGGTGTTGCAGAGCTCGAGCGCCGGGTGCCCGCTCAGTGGCTTGGGCAGGACGACGCCGTCGACTTCGATCGTCCAGGGGGTTGACACGTGCACCATCTAACCAGTTCTATGCGATAACCAGTTAATCAAAGTCAGTGGTTAGGGGTATGGCGATGCGAATGTCACGAGGCGTGACGGCAACGATCGGAGCGGCGGCGCTCGCTGTGGGAGTGGTGCAAGCGGGGCCGGCAAGTGCGACGCCACGAGCGGCCGGGGACGGCATGGGCTGGCACTGGGTGCAGGAGGGATGGAAGCCTGCACTACAAGGTGACCAGGTCCTCCCGGCGGCCCGCTATTGCGGCACGTTCGACCTGAAGCTTTCCGCGGTCAGCCAAGACGTCCGTGGCAAGGTGCTGTCGCGTTGGGACAACGGCAACCCGAAGGACACCTACTACACCGGCCCGCTGACGACCCGGGCAGAGAACCTTACGACCGGCAAGGCGAAGAACTACGACATGGGCGGTGACGCCTGGGAGACCGACTATCCGACCGGCTACTACCAGACCTACCGGATGATCGGACCGGTCGGGATGGGTATGCCGCTCGGGGCGTCGAAGGGCCTGCCGCCGAGCGTCTACGTGATGAACGGCTATCACGTCGTGCAGTTCAACGCCGACGACAGCCAGCGCACCCTCACGGTGTCGGTCGGGACGGAAACCAACATCTGCGCCGCGGTGCGCTGACACACGTTGCATGCCGTACGACACCGCATGCAACAACTCCGGCCGCGCCGGCCGTGCGGCGTAACGTCCGTGTATGTCGTTCGACGTGTCCGCAGACGCCTACGGGCGGTTCATGGGCCGCTTCTCCGAGCGGCTGGCGGTGCCGTTCGTTGCGTGGTCGCAGGTGCGGCCGGGCCTGACGGCGTTGGACGTCGGCTGCGGCCCCGGCGCGCTCACAGCACATCTGGTCGAGGCGCTGGGTGCGGACAACGTGCGAGCGATCGACCCGTCGCCGTCGTTCGTCGCCGCGGCCCGCGAACGATTCCCGGGCATGGACATCCAGCAGTCGTCGGCCGCGTCGATCCCGTTGCCGGACAACGCCGTCGACCGCTCGATGGCACAGCTGGTCGTCAACTTCATGCCCGATCCGATCGCCGGTCTACGGGAGATGGCTCGAGTCACCCGGCCGGGCGGGCTGGTCGCGGCCTGTGTCTGGGACCTGGGGCCGCGGGGGCGCGCCCCGATTTCGCTCCTCTGGAAGGCGGTGCACGACCTCGACAGCACGTCGAGCGGTGAGGCATCGATGCCCGGGACTCGCGAGGGACAGTTGGCGATGCTCGCCGAAGACGCCGGGCTGACCGAGATCCAAGACGGCGAGCTGACCGTCAGTGCTCCCTTCCTCGATTTCGAGGATTGGTGGGAGCCCTACACGCGTGGCGTCGGTCCGGCCGGCCAGTACATCGCCGGGTTGGATGACGCCGGTCGCAAGCGGCTGCGGGATCGCTGCCGGGAGCTGTTGCCGGACCGTCCGTTCGAGATCAGCGCAACGGCCTGGTGCGTCCGGGGATCGGCCTGAGCCGGACCAGGCAGGGTCCCTGCCAGGAGGACCGTGCACAATGGATGGGTGATTGCCATCCTGTCCACGAAGCTCGACCAGAACAACGGGCATCCCATCGGGATGGGCGTCACTTTTTTAGGCATCTGTATCTTCATGATCGTCCTCTTCGCCCTGATCATCTGGGTCGGCAAGCAGCGCGACAAGCGCCGTGGCCCGAGGGAGGCTCCGCAGCTTCCCCTGTTGATCAAGAAGGACGAGGAGCGTGAGCGGCGCCGTAACGCCGGTCGCTGAGGCGATCGAGGCACTTGAGGCCGCGCGCGCTCGAGGGGAGATCCCCGGTGCCGTGGGCTTGCTCGCCATCGGCGACGAGATCCTCACGACATACGCCACGGGCTTCGCTGTCTTGTATGACGACTCCGGCGCTCTGCTGCCGGTCGACGACCGCGTCCCGATGCAGCCCGACACCGTCTTCGACGTTGCGTCGCTGACCAAACTCTTCACCGCGACCGTTGCGATGCAGCAGGTTGAGGCGGGCCTGCTCGACCTGGAAGCACCCGTCGACGGCTACCTGCCCGACTTCGCGGAGGGCGGCAAAGGCGGCATCACCGTGCGCCAATTGCTCACGCACACCAGCGGATTGGAGTGGTGGCTGCCACTCTGGCGTGACTGGGCGACTCGGGGTGCTCGCATCCACGCGGCGTTGACCCAGCCGCCGGCGACGGCGCCCGGGGAGACGTTCGTCTACAGCGACCTCAACCTCATCACCCTCGGCGTCATCCTCGAGCAACTCGGTGGGGCGCCGCTCGATGTGCTCGTCCGCGACGGCATTACTGCTCCGCTGCGCATGCGGGACACCGGTTTCATCACTCAGTTGGGACACGTTGCGCCCGGCCGTTTCGCCGCTACCGAGATCGAGGACGACGCCGGACGTGGAATGGTCCGCGGTGCGGTCCACGACGAGAACGCCTGGTCGCTCGGTGGGGTCGCCGGGCACGCGGGTGTCTTCTCCACGGCCAGCAACCTGCTGCGTTTCGCTCAGGTCTTCACCGGCGACGACCCGCGAATTCTGAGTGAGGACAGCGTGATTGCCATGACCACGAACCTCAACCCGGACCTCCCCGACGACTCGCACGGCATCGGGTTCGAGATCGACCAGTCGCGTTACATGGGCGAGCTGAGCGGTCCGCGCACCATCGGCCACACCGGATTCACCGGGACCTCGCTGGTCGCGGACCTGGCGGGCGGCGCCACCGCCATACTCCTGACGAATGCGGTGCACCCGCACCGCCCGAAGACGTCCATCAACGCACTCCGCGCGCGGTGGGCTACCGGGGTGGCGCGCTCACTGCGTTGACCGGCACGCCGTGGTCGAGCACCAGTCAGCGTGGGCCCCGGGCAACGCCCGGATTCTGCGACCCGGGCAGGCTCGTGGCGAGGTAGTCGAGCACATCGCTCGAGGCAGGGGCCGGGGCGAAGCTCAGGCCGTTCCAGGACACGTCGTCGCCGAAGTCCCACATGGCGGTGCCGATGTAGCGCGGGTCGTGCACCGCGCCGCTGAGTCGGATCGCTGCGACGGCGGCCTGCGTGTAGCTGAGCATCGGATATCCGGTTGCTCCGGATGCGTCAGGCTCGCAGCTGCCGACGGCATCCGGTCCCTCGGTGCACGTCGTGAACTCGTGCGCGGACGCGGAGGCTGGGATGCCGAATCCGTATCGGATGTGCAGCCGGTTGGCCCACTGCTTGGTGTTGCCGGCTTCCCGCCTGGCCGCCGAGGTGTAGTCGTCCAGATTGTTCAAGGTGCCTGCTGGTGCGTCGCTCAGGTCGTAGAGCGAGTCCATCAGGTAGCCGTTGCCGTATGTCGAGAGGATGTCGCCGACGTTCGCCGCCGACTCGGTGCCCGGCCGAATGGCCTCGGCGAAGGTGAACACGGAGTAGAACCGGCCGCGGGGATGGTCGACCTCGACGCAGCCGTACGGGTCGTCCGCCGGGTTGCCGGCGTGCTGACCGGCGAAGTCCTTCGCCAGTTGGAGATAGAAGAAGTACTGGCCGTTCTTGGTCGACACGTCGAACGGCTCGAGATCGAACTGAATGCCGTCGACGTGCGGGTCGGCGCACGCCTGCGCGGCGACCTTGTCGGCGAACTCGGCCGCCAGACTCGGGCTCAGCTCGTTGAAGCCCTGCAGGTAGCCGTTGGCGTCGGTGCGACCGTCGATGATCGGGGAGATGGTGAAGGAGCCCGGGTCGGCGGCAGCGAAGGCGTCGTAGTAGGCGGCCGTCCTCGCGGGACCACCGCCGGCCTCGGTGTAGAAGGAGTAGAGATCTCCGGCGGTGCAGCGAGTGCCGTCGTTGTCGGGGCAATACATCTCCATGTCGGTCCCGTAGCTGTACACCTGGTTGAGTGCGTGGCCGGCGCCCGCTCGTGCGTTGTATGCCGAGATCGCGTCGACCCAGGTGCCCGGCTGCGCTGTGTCGTAGACCCAGGCGGAGTTGGCCTTCGGTGGGAAGGCATCGTTGTGCGCGGCACTTGCCGTGGCCGGGGTCAGCACGCTCAGCCCCACGGCAAGGGCTCCGGCAGCGCCCACGGCGAGTGCTCGGTTGAGTCGGCTGGTTCGGCGTAGATCCGCCATGTGGGCGCTCCTCAGGTCGTCGGCTGACTCAGACCTAGCAGAACCGGCGTTGCCTCACAAGGGCCTGCGCTCACTCCGTCGACTGCACGCGACGCAGGACCGCCTCGGCAACCTCGGGCGCATTGACCTCGGGAAGCCAGTGCCCGGCGCCCTCCACCTCGATGAATTCATAAGGACCGGAGACGAATTCGGCCGACTTCTCGGCCGCCTCACGGCCGAGCGCGAAGTCGCGAGTGCCCCACACGTAGCTCATCGGCACGGTGATCTTGCCCCTCTTGGCTTCGTGCCCTGCGCCGGCGCGCTTGCGACGCGGAAGCGCAGCCCGCAATTGGCCGGCAGCCATCGACCGGTACCAACCCAGCGGGCCGGTCAGCGACTGCGGCGTGCTGAAGCGGTCGGCATACTTCTGGGCGTCCTCGGGTGACATACCTGTCTTGACGTACATCTCCGGCAGCTGCCGAAGCACGCCGCGCTCGGCGATCCAAGGGACCTGGAAGAGCGCCATGTAGCTGCTCTTGCGCCACTGATCGCTGTGCCGCATGGCCCACAACAGAGCCTCGGGGTGCGGTGTGGAGAGCGTGGTCGCCGAGGCGATGCGATCGGCATGTGCCTGGGCCAGCTGCCAGATCACCGCGCCGCCCCAGTCGTGGCCAACGACATGCGCGGTGTCCGCCCCAGCGGCATCGATCAACGAGATGACGTCCTGCGCGAGCTGCGACAACGGGTATGCCGTGCGCTTCTTCGGCGTCGCGCCGGGAGAGTAGCCGCGCTGGTCCGGCGCGATCACCCGGTAGCCGGCGTCGACCAGTAGCGGCGTCACCTTCTGCCAGGCCTGGCGATCCTGCGGAAATCCGTGCAACAAGACGATGAGCGGTGCGTCGCTCGGACCGGAGTCGGTGACGTCGAAGGTCAGCTGTCCGCGGCGATATGTCTGCATTACCCGACGGTAGCCCAAGCCTCGGCCGGATGAATGTCGTGAAGGTCACGTGCGAACGACGTGGCCTCGCAACCGCTGTTGCATCTAAGATAGATACAACATGAGTGCAAGCGACAAGGCATACGAACACGTGAAGAGCGGCATCCTCACCGGTGACATCGCTCCGGGCAGCTTCCTGACGGAGGGTCAGCTCGCGGAGGAGGTCGGCATCTCACGCACGCCCGTCCGTGAGGCGCTGCTGCGACTGCAGGCAGAGGGCATGATCGAGCTCTTCCCGAAGAAGGGTGCGCTCGTCATCGCGCCGACTCCGCAGGAGATGCGTGAAGTCTTCGAGGCGCGCGCGTTGATCGAGGAGTGGGCGGCCGGCCAGATGTGGTCTCGCCGCGAGGAAGCCCTGCCCGCGTTGCGCGGCAAGCTCGACGAGATGTCGGCTGCGATGAAGGTGGATGACGTCAGCACTTTCAGCGCCGCGGACCGCGCGTTCCATGAGGTCATCGTCGAGTCGGCCGGCAACTCGGTCATCGCCCGCCAGTACTCCCACCTGCGCGACCGGCAGATCGTGATCGTCGCCGGCAACCTGCGCGGCGACAAGCCGCGGATGACCAAATCGCTGCGTCAGCACCGGGAATTGCTCCGCCTGCTCGAGTCTGGCAGCAAGGCCCAGTTCGTGCACGCCTGCAGCGATCACGTCGCGTATGCCGGAACTCTGGCGGGCACCCGATGAACGCGCCCGCAACTGACACCGGCCACCTGCCCAGCGTCGTCGAATCTCGTTCTGCCGAATGGCCGTTGGGCGGCCGCCGCGCCTGGATAGTCTTCGTCACCGCGCTACTGGTCTACATCCTGGCAATCTTCCATCGCACCTCGCTCGGCGTTGCCGGCGTGATGGCGGCCGAACGATTCCACATCAGCTCGGCGCAACTCGCGACCTTTGTCATGGTCCAGCTCTTCGTGTATGCCGTGATGCAGGTGCCGGTCGGTGCCCTCCTCGACCGCTTCGGCTCCAAGGTCCTACTCATCGCCGGCGTGACCACCATGACCATCGCGCAGTGCGGGTTCGCCTTCGCCCACACATTCGCATTGGGTGTGCTGGCAAGGGTTTTCGTCGGCATGGGCGACGCAATGGTCTTCGTGTCGCTGCTACGTGTGGTGGCGCTGTGGTTCCCACCCGCACGTTCCCCGATCATGACCCAGCTCGTCGGTGTCTTCGGTCAGTTCGGTGCCATCGCGGCGGCCGGTCCACTGTCCGCGGCGCTGCACGGCATGGGCTGGACGAAGTCCTACTTGCTGGCATCATCGGTCGGCATCGTCCTGGGCGTCGCGCTGGTCCTGTTCGTGCGCGACTCGCCATACACGAGCAAGGAGCGGACCGAGATCAAGCTGCGCGCCGTCGCGCGTGCGGTGTCCAGTGCCTGGCGCGAGCCGGGCACTCGGCTCGGGTTGTGGTGCCACTTCACCTCGCAGTTCAGCGCGACGGTGTTCAGCCTGATGTGGGGCTTCCCGTTCCTCACCAAGGGCGAGGGGCTGTCCTCGGGCACGGCGAGCCTGCTGCTGGAGATCATGGTTGTCGCGACGGTGACCGCGAGCCCACTGTTCGGCGCGTTCACCGCGCGCTACCCCTACAACCGCTCGACCCTCGTCCTCAGCACGGTTGCTGCGATCATGACGATGTGGGCCGTCGTGCTGCTCTGGCCGGGGCGGGCACCGCTGCCAGTGCTGGTCCTGCTGGTGGTCGTCACGGCCATCGGCGGCCCGGGCTCGATGATCGGTTTCGACCTGGCGCGGACCTTCAACCCGACCCACCGCATCGGCTCGGCGTCCGGCATCGTCAACGTCGGCGGCTTCACCGCGACTCTGCTGTCGGTCTTCGTCATCGGCGTCATCCTCGACCACGCGGCGCCCGGAGGCGCGGGGCACTACGACATGCACGCGTTCCGGGTCGCCATGTCGTTCCAGTACGTCATGTGGGCGTTCGGCATCGTCCAGATCGTGCGCCTGCGCCGGCGAACCCGTCGCCTAGTGTACAACTCGGACGGCTACGACCACCTGAAAGTGGGCGTGCGCTCTATCCGTTGAGTTCCATCGATCGAGCGGCATACCGACGCATTGAGCGGCATGCCGAATCAACGCGATTCGGTCTGCCGCTCAATGCGGTTGTGTGCCGGTCAATCAGGAATGACCTGGGATGCCTCTCGGTAAAGGCGGGGCCGGTGGGTTGGTGATCGCACCTTTCGCCGGCCCTGCGATCCGTGCGACAGGCTCAACGATGTAGGCACCGTAGAAGGTGCGCCCCGCCGCACCTCCTGCTGGCCCTAAAAGTTCATGTGCCCAGCTCGGCGGCATGGGGACCGCAGATGGTGCGGAACACGCCGCGCACGCTGTGCAGGACGGACCGCCCTGGGCACCTTCCGAGGATCGACAGACGGGCGTAGGTTGCTCCCCATGACGGTGCAGGGGGCCGTGGCTCCGAAGGTGGGTCGCCCAGCCATGAGGCGGGTCAGTCGCTGGTGGATCGCGCGGATGGCGTTGCTGGTGGTCGTTCTCGTCGTTGTCGGCGCGGCCTGGTTCGGAGGGGCGCGGGACACGTCATACAACAGCTTGCGCGGGGACATCGCCGCAGGGCGGACCGATCGTGTCGAGGTCACCGGCGGGCTACCGGCGGGCGCCAAAGGAACCGCCATGGTCACCTACCGCTGGCGGGCCGGCGGGTACTGGCATGTCGCAGACGCGACCGAGGCGAGCGGCCCGGACGCGACCAGTGGCATGTCGACGACCTCGGACACCTCGACCGTCCTGTATGGCGATGTGGCCTCTCAACTACGAGCGATCGCGCCGCACCGAGACCTCCAGGTGGTCCGGACCGGCAGCGAGATCAAGGGTTACAGCCAGATTGCCGGATGGCGGGTCCCTGACTGGACGGTCCCCGTCTCCATCCTCATCTGGTTGGGCGTCCTCGTCGTGCTGGTCAACGGACCGGAACCGCGCGTCGCCACCCGCTGGGCATGGTTCTGGCTGCTCATCTGTCCGCTGTCGCCGCTCGCACTCGTCGCGTTTCTCATCGTCAGCCGGTCGCTGCGACCGACCGACGAGTCGACCGGTCCGCTCGGTAAGCGACTCACCGGCGGCTGGGCGTTCCTGCTCGCCTTCGTCGTCCTGGGTGGCGTCACTCTGCGCCTCTGAGCCGCGTCTCCCTCTCGATTGAGCGGCATGACGAAGCATTGAGCGGCATACGGAATCAGTGCGATTCGGTATGCCGCTCAATGCGGTTGTGCGCCGGTCAATCAGGGGTTGGCGTGTGCCGGTTGACCTCGCCGAGGAGCGCCGGTCAGTGCTGGCCCGGGGAGACCCAACGAGCGGTGTCGACGCCCTGGTCCTTCGCGCGCTGCAGAGCATCGGCGACGATCTTCTCGGCGTCCTCGCGGCCGGCCCAGTGCGAGCCTTCCTCGACGCTCTTGCCCGGCTCGAGCACCTTGTAGGTCTCGAAGAAGTGCTTGATCTCGTCCAGCAGGAACTTGTTGACGTCGCTCACGTCCTGGATGTCGTCCCAGCGCGGGTCGCCGGCGATCACCGCCAGGATCTTGTCGTCGCCACCGGCCTCGTCGACCATCTTGAAGACGCCGACCGGACGTGCCTCGACGACCGCGCCCGGGACGACCGACTCGGTGATCAGCAGCAGGGCGTCCAGCGGGTCGCCGTCCTCGCCGAGCGTGTGCTCGATGTAGCCGTAGTCCGTGGGGTACTGCATCGACGTGAACAGCCGGCGGTCCAGGCGCAACCGCCCGGTCTCGTGATCGATCTCGTACTTGTTTCGGCTGCCCTGCGGCACCTCGATGGTGACGTCGAACTCCATGACGGCTTTGTCCCTTCGCGTGGAAGCTTATTCTGAACAAGCACAGCGAGCTTGGGCTGCGTCGGCATTGGCGGCAGCTTGCTGACGCTCGTGCCGGCGCAGAATGAGCCCTCTGGGTCGTTGTGCTTGACTGACGCCTAGTTTGGCGCACCGACGGGCGTGCAGTGGCGGTAGGGGTTGCATGAGTAGGAAGATCGCAGCGGTCGCTGCCGCTGTCGTCGTGCTCGCCGTCGGCTACGAAGCGCTCGATGTGTATGACGTCGTGCCCGGGCCCCTCACCCGTTCGGCCGCCGCGGCAACCCCGTTCCCGAGCCCGGGAAGACCAAGGTCGGACCGTCCGTGGCACCGCCGACCCCTGCATCGGCGACACCGTTGGCCGCCAGTGATGGCCCCGAGCAGGTGCCCGCGAAGGTCCAGGCACAGGTCGCTGCCGCGATGAAGAAGCCCGACCTCGCCAAGAAGCTCGGTGTCGAGATCCTGGACGCCAAGACCGGTCAGGTCCTGCTGAAGCAGAACGAAAACGCAGCAATGACACCGGCATCCGTCACCAAGCTGCTCTCTGCGTGGGTCGTCTCCAACACTCTCGACCTGGACAAGCCGCTGACGACCAAGGTGGTCAACGGGGCTTCGGCCGGCAAGATCGTCCTGGTCGCCGGCGGTGACACTGCGCTGAACCCCGGCAAGGGTGACCCCGACCACGTCAACGGTCACGCCGGTCTCGCGGACCTCGCGGCGCAGGTCGCCACCTCCCTCAAGAAGGCCGGCACGACCAGGGTGAGCGTCGGCGTGGACACGTCATACGCACCGGGGCCGTTGACCGCGAAGCACTGGGATCCGGGCGTCGTGGCGGCCGGCTACGCCGCGCGCATCGCGCAACTCGGCCTGTCGACCCAGCGCGCCACCGACCCGGCTCGCCCGACGCCGGCCGATCCGGTCGCGGCGACGCAGCAGGCGTTCGTCAAGGACCTGCAGGCAAAGGGCATCACCGCAACTGTGGGCGCGAAGGTCACCGCAACTGACCAAGCCACGGTGCTCGGCAAGGTCGAGTCGTCCCCGCTGCTGGACGTCCTCGGCAACGCCCTGCAGACCAGCGACAACGCGATGATCGAGTCACTCACCCGCCAGGCCGCCTTTCACAAAGGTGTCGGGGGCTCGACCGCGGATGTCACGGCGTTCGTCGAGAAGACGCTGAAGGACGCAGGTTTCAACCTGCAGGGCGTCAAGCTCGCCGACGTCTCCGGGCTCTCCGACGGCACGACGATCCCGCCGCGCGTGCTGGCCGACGTGCTGCTGTCGGGCACCAGCGGCAAGAACAAGCCGTTCGCCGAGACCCTCACCCGGCTCAGCGTGGGCGGCTACAACGGCACGCTGGACAACCGGTTCCTGAAGCCGTCGAACATTTCGGCCGCCGGCGATGTCCGGGCCAAGACCGGATCGCTCACCGACGTCGCGTCCCTCGCCGGGACGGTCATCACCAAGGACGACCGTGTGCTGGTCTTCGCCGTGATCAGTAACGCGGCGAAGTCCTGGGGCCCCTACGGCACCCGCGCCGCGATCGACGACTTCGTGGCCGCGCTGCAGAAGTGCGGCTGTTCATAGTGCGGCGCGTGCAAAGTTGCTGGACAGTCGCTTCGCGCCTGACCAGCAACTTTGCCCACATCCGTACCTGATCTATTTCTGACCAACGGCATTAGTGAGGGCGGATCGCCTTGTCTGACAGCAGTTTTCCGGTTTCACGGCAGCAATGGCTCGACTCGGAGGAGTCGCTTCGGGTCAGACTGCGCCAGGAGCTGCTGCGCCGCCAGCTCGAGGCGCACCTGAGGGAGCGGACCGGCACGGTGCTCGACCTCGGCGCCGGGCAGGGCCGCAAGTCGCTGGAGCTGGCCGAACGTGGCCACACCGTGACCGCGGCCGAGCCGGACGACGACATGCGTGCTGTCTTGCACCAGCGGATCGCCGAGGCCGCGCCCGAGGTGCGCGAGCGGATCACCGTGTTACCGGCGGGTTTCGGCGACCTCGATGAGCTGGCCGGCCGCACCTTTGACGCCGTACTCGCGCTCGGCGTGCTGATGTATCTCCCGTCGGGCACCGCGGCCGTCGCCGAGGCTGCTGCCCTGGTCGCGCCCGGCGGCATACTCTCCATCGCCGTACGTCTCGACGTCTCCGCTGTATGGCGCCCGGCGCGTCGGCAGGACTGGCCTGCCGCACTCGCGGCGTTGGAGCAGTGGGAGCGGGACAAGGCTGCGGGCACGGATCTGCGCTACACCAACGAGATCGGTGCGCCCGCCCGGGCCGACTCCTTCGACCGTCTGGTCGCTGCTGCCAACGACGTCGGGCTGCAGTTGGAGCAGTGGTACGGCATACGCATCGCCTACGACCTGGCGGACGAGGAGCCGGTGTCCCCGACCGACCCGGCCGAACTGACGGCATTACTCGCCGTCGAGGAACGCCTCGGCGCGATGGACCCGTTCCGGCAACTCGGCCAGCTGGCGCACCTGGTCTTCCGGCGTCCGAAGCTTGCGGAGCACCGCTGACATACGCTCGTGACCATGTCTGAGGTGTATGTCGACTGGGCCCTGGCCAAGCGCGCGGGCCGCCGGTGGGTGTCCGACGGCCCGAGCACCACGCCGGCAGAAGCAGCCGACGTCGTGGCCGAGCTGCGCGACGCCGCGCATCGCGCGCTGCAACCGGTCGCCGACACCGCCCGACTCGACGCGACGGCAGGCGCCAAGTCGCCGGTGTATGTCGTGGACCGCGCCGCCTGGATCGACGTCAACGTCGAGTCGATGGCTGCGCTGCTCAACCCCGTCGTCGACGCGCTGACCGCGAAGCGGAAGGCCGGCCCGCGCGCCCGGGCTGTTGGTGCCAAGGTCACCGGCACCGAGACCGGTGCGCTGATGGGCTTCGTCGCGAGCAAGGTCCTCGGTCAGTTCGACCTCGCACCGGACGGGCAGCCCAGCCTGTTGCTGGTCGCGCCCAACATCGTCAGCGCCGAGCGTGAGCTGGGGGTCGACCCGTCCGACTTCCGGCTCTGGGTCTGCCTGCACGAGGAGACCCACCGGGTGCAATTCACGGCGGTGCCGTGGCTCCGCGAGCACCTCATCGACCGGATCCGCGCGCTCGCCGTCGACATGGTGCCCGACCCCGAGATGCTGCAGCAGCGGCTGCAGGCCGCAGCCAAAGCGCTGCCAGGGCTGCTGCGTGAGGGCAGCGGCGGTCTGACCGACCTGATCGGCAATGCCGAACAGCGCGCCGAGCTCGCGAACGTCACCGCGATCATGTCGCTCCTCGAAGGCCACGCCGACGTCGTCATGGACGACGTCGGACCGCAGATCGTGCCCACCGTCGAGGAGATCCGTCGCAAGTTCAACGCGCGCCGCAAGGGCAGCGTCGGACCCGATCGCATCATCCGCCGGCTGCTCGGTCTGGAGGCCAAGATGCGGCAATACCGCGACGGCGCCGCCTTCTGCCGCGCCGTCCAGGAGCAGATCGGCATTGACGGCTTCAACGCCGTCTGGGCCGGACCGGAGAACCTCCCCACCGCCGACGAGATCTACGCCCCGGCGACCTGGGTCGCCCGGGTGCATGGCTGAGGAACCCGCATGACAGGCCCGCATCCCGCTGTTGCCGCGTGCCGGCGGCAGGTGCGGAGCGCGCTCTCCGACGCCGAGCTTGCCCCGGGAAGCACTGTGGTCATTGCGGTTTCGGGTGGTGCCGACTCGTTGGCGCTCGCTGCAGCGGTTGCGTTCGAGGCACCGAAGTTGCGGATCCGGACCGTCGCCGTCACCGTCGATCATCAGCTGCAGGACGGCTCTGCCGACGTCGCGTTGCGTGCCGCCGAGCAGTGTCGGGACCTCGGCGTCGACCACGCAGAGGTGCGCACCGTCGACGTCGCCGCAGCCGGGGACGGCCCTGAGTCGGCCGCCCGAACGGCCCGGTATGCCGCCCTGGAGGCGGCCGCTGCGTCATACGACGCCGGTGCGGTGCTGCTCGGCCACACCCGCGACGACCAGGCCGAGACGGTGTTGCTCGCGTTGGCCCGCGGCTCCGGGCCACGGGCCCTCACCGGTATGGCGCCTCAAGCGGGTCGAGTAGCGAGGGACGAGCGTATCGAGACCGGCCGGGGTTTCGAGACGGCCTCCGCTAGCGCTCCGGCCTCCTCAACCACCTTTTTGCGGCCGCTGCTCGACGTGACGCGCGAGGAGACACACGCGGCCTGCGCCGCACTGCGGCTGGAGCCGTGGCACGACCCGCACAACGACGATCCCCGCTACCTGCGGGTGCGGGTGCGCAAGGCGCTCGCCGACCTCGAGACCGACATCGGACCGGGCGTCGTCGCCGGTCTGGCACGCACGGCGTCGCTGGTTCGGGACGACCTCGATTACCTGGACGACCAGGCGATCCAGCTGGCCGACGGTCTCGGCGAATCCCCATGGCGGGCCGACGAATTGGCCATCCTCGCCATACCCCTTCGAACGAGGGTATGGCGCGAGGTGCTGCGCCGGGCAGGCTCGCCGGCAGCTTCGCTGAGCAAGGTCCACATCGACGCGGTCGACGCACTGGTCACCGCTTGGCACGGGCAGCAGCCGATCCACATCCCAGGTGCGCTGCAGGTCCGGCGTGGTGCCGGGCTGATCCACGTGGAGGGGCGTCGGGTTCAATAGGGCCATGGATTCCAGCCATATGGGCAATGACCTGGAGCACGTCCTCTATACCGAGAAGCAGATTCATGCTCGGCTCGAGGAACTCGCGGCCGACATCTGGCGCGATTACCACGACAAGGATGTGCTGCTGGTCGGTGTGTTGAAGGGCGCGATCCTGGTGATGGCGGACCTGATGCGAGCGCTGCCCGGATCGGCTCCGATGGACTGGATGGCGGTGTCGTCATACGGCTCGGGCACCAAGTCCAGCGGCGTGGTGCGCATCCTGAAGGACCTCGACACCGACATCTCCGGCCGGCACGTGCTGATCGTCGAGGACATCATCGACTCGGGCCTGACGCTCAACTGGATCCGCGCCAACCTCACCTCGCGGGAGCCGGCGTCGCTGGAGATCTGCACGCTGCTGCGCAAGCCGGAAGCTGCCAAGGTGGAGATCAACTGCAAATACGTCGGTTTCGACATACCCAATGAATTCGTCGTCGGTTACGGGCTCGACTATGACGAGCGCTACCGCAACCTGCGCGACATCGGCACCCTCGCCCCGCACGTCTACAGCTGACCAGGCGGCTGACACGCGAGTGGGTCGCACCTGGCGGGTGTGACAGCTGATACGGAACACCACCCGCCGCTCGCGCGTTGATCCAGCCGGGACACCGAAAAGTAGCTTTGCTACCGGCGGTGTACCGTCTACTGGTCTGTCATGGGCTCCGCCCAACTCAAGCAGGAGGATCGGGGCACGCCCCGCAGGTACATGAACTTCAAGCGCGTTCTTCGCAGCCCTGGGCTCTGGGTCATCCTCGTCGTGCTGATCGGCGTGCTCTGGCTCGCTGTCGGCAATGTCGGCGGCTATCAGAGCATCGACACCTCGCAGGCCGAGAAACTCATCTCGTCCAAGCAGGTCGACTCAGCCACGCTGACTCCCGACTCGATCAAGCTGACCCTGAAGGATCCGACCACGGTCGGTGACAAGAAGGGCCTGACCAAGGTCGAGGCCAACTACGTCGACCCGCGTGGCGACCAGTTGGTCAACCTGCTGTCGAAGAACCCGCCGTCCGGCGGCTACACCGACGACCCGCAGAAGCAGAGCGTCTGGCTGTCGATCCTGATCAGCATGGCGCCCTTCGTGCTGTTCATCCTGATCTTCTGGTTCCTCATGAGCCAGATGCAGGGCGGCGGCTCCAGGGTCATGCAGTTCGGCAAGTCCAAGGCGAAGCTGGCGACCAAGGACATGCCGAAGGTCACTTTCGCCGATGTTGCCGGCGCGGACGAAGCGGTCGAGGAGCTCCACGAGATCAAGGAGTTCCTGGAGGCACCGAAGAAGTTCCTCGACGTCGGCGCCAAGATCCCGAAGGGCGTCCTGCTCTACGGCCCTCCCGGCACCGGTAAGACCCTGCTCGCTCGTGCGGTCGCCGGTGAGGCGGGCGTGCCGTTCTACTCGATCTCCGGCTCGGACTTCGTCGAGATGTTCGTCGGTGTCGGTGCCAGCCGGGTGCGTGACCTCTTCGAGCAGGCCAAGTCCAACGCGCCTGCGATCATCTTCGTTGACGAGATCGACGCTGTCGGTCGCCACCGCGGTGCCGGCCTGGGCGGCGGGCACGACGAGCGTGAGCAGACCCTCAACCAGTTGCTGGTCGAGATGGACGGCTTCGACGTCAAGACCAACGTCATCCTGATCGCGGCTACCAACCGCCCCGACATCCTCGACCCGGCGTTGCTGCGGCCGGGTCGGTTCGACCGGCAGATCGCGGTGGACGCACCCGACATGGGCGGTCGCCACCACATCCTGCAGGTGCACTCCAAGGGCAAGCCGATGTCGGGCGACATCGACCTGCTGGCCGTCGCGCGTAGGACGCCGGGCTTCTCCGGTGCTGACCTCGCCAACGTGCTGAACGAAGCCGCACTGCTGACCGCGCGCTCCAACGCGCAGGTCATCGACAACCGTGCGTTGGACGAGGCGATCGACCGGGTCATGGCCGGCCCGCAGAAGCGCACCCGCGTGATGAGCGCGAAGGAGCGCAAGATCACGGCATACCACGAGGGTGGTCACGCTCTGGTCGCCGCGGCGCTCAACCACACCGACCCGGTGCACAAGATCACCATCCTGCCGCGCGGTCGGGCACTCGGTTACACGATGGTGCTTCCGATCGACGACAAATACTCCACGACCCGCAACGAGCTACTCGACCAGCTGGCCTACGCGCTCGGCGGCCGTGTCGCGGAAGAGATCGTCTTCCACGACCCGAGCACCGGGGCGTCCAACGACATCGAGAAGGCGACCGGGCTGGCCCGCAAGATGGTCACCCAGTTCGGGATGAGCGAGCGCGTCGGCGCGATCAAGCTCGGCTCGGGCAACTCCGAGGTCTTCCTCGGCCGCGACATGGGCCACGAGCGTGATTACTCCGAGGAGCTCGCAGGGGTCGTCGACGAGGAGGTGCGTCGGCTGATCGAGGCCGCGCACGACGAGGCGTGGCACGCGCTCAACGACAACCGCGACACCCTTGACGGCCTCGTGCTGGAGCTGCTCGAGAAGGAAACGCTCGACGCGCACCAGCTGGAGGTCGTCTTCAAGGACGTCAACAAACGCCCGCCCCGCAAGGTCTGGCTGTCCAGCGACCGCCGGAACGTCAGTGATCGCCCGCCGGTGCTGACACCGGCCGAGCGCAAGGCGATCGCCAACGGCGTCGACCTGCAGAAGGTAGAGGATCAGCAGCAGGCGGAAGTCCACCCGCCTGAGGCGATCGTCGAGGTGCCGGACGGCGGCTATGTCGACCCCACCCAGGATTGACCTTGAGCGAGCAGCAGCCGCAGTGCGCGAGCTGCTGCTCGCGGTCGGTGAGGACCCCGACCGCGAAGGCCTGCGGGACACCCCGGACCGGGTGGCGCGTGCGTATGCCGAGACCTTCGCCGGCATGTGGCAGACCCCGGAGGAAGCGCTCAGCCGCACCTTCGCCGTCGACCACTCCGAGCTCGTCATCGTGCGCGACATCGAGGTCTACTCGACCTGCGAGCACCACTTGGTGCCGTTCCACGGGGTAGCGCACGTCGGTTACATCCCGGCCGCCGACGGGCGGGTCACCGGCCTGTCCAAGATCGCCCGGCTGGTCGACGTCTTCGCCAAGCGGCCGCAGGTCCAGGAGCGACTGACCACCCAGATCGCCGACGCCCTGGTCGATCACCTGCAGGCGCAGGGTGTGCTGGTCGTCGTGGAGTGCGAGCATCTGTGTATGTCGATGCGCGGCGTACGCAAGCCAGGAGCCATGACCATCACGTCCGCGGTGCGTGGGCAGCTGACCAACGCCGCGACGAGGTCCGAGGCGATGAGTCTGATCAACGCCCAGAGCCGACGCTGATGGCTGCGGCGAGCATGCTGCCGCAGCGACCCGCCGATCGTCCTCTGGTCATGGGGGTCGTCAACGTCACCCCGGACTCGTTCTCCGACGGCGGGCTGTTCTTCGACGCGACCGCTGCCGTTGCGCACGGTCGCGAGTTGGTCGACCAGGGCGCCGACATCATCGACATCGGCGGCGAATCCACCCGTCCGGGCGCCGAGCGACCCACCGTGCAGGAAGAGATTCGTCGCGTCATACCCGTGGTCGAGGGCCTCGTCGACACCGGAGCCTGGATCTCGGTCGACACGATGCGGTCCGAAGTCGCGCAGGCCGCGGTCGATGTCGGCGCGCGGATCATCAACGACGTGAGCGGGGGACTGGCGGACCCGCAGATGACGTTCGTCGCGGCCCGGACCGGCGTCGGCTTCGTGGTCATGCACTGGCGCGGTCACAGCCACGACATGCAGACCCGCGCCGTCTACGACGACGTCACCGCAGATGTATGCCGAGAGTTGGCCGACCAGGTCGGCGCGGCGCTCGACGCCGGAGTGCGGCGTGAGCAGATCGTGATCGACCCGGGCCTCGGATTCGCCAAGACGGGTGAGCAGAACTGGGTTCTGCTGCAACACCTTTCGGCGTTCCAGGACATGCAGCTGCCGGTCTTGGTCGGTGCGTCGCGCAAGTCGTTCCTGGCGCGAGTCGGCAGTCGCGCCGGTGGCCCGGTGCCGGCGGAGCAACGCGATTTCGCCACGGCTGCCGTGTCGGTCGTGCTGGCGCAGGCGGATGTCTGGGCGATCCGGGTGCACGACGTGCGATCGACCTTCGCGGCCTGTGACGTCGTCTCCCACTTGCGAGAGGCCGCGCATGACTGACCGCATCACCCTCACCCAGCTCGCGGTGACCACACCGCACGGAGTGCTCGCGCACGAGAAGCGTGAGCCGCAAAGGTTTTTCGTCGACATCGCCATCGAATGCGACCTGTCGATGGCTGGGGCGAGCGACGACCTCGGGCAGACGATCAGCTACGCCGACGTCGCGCAGGATGCCGAGCGGATCCTGCTGCAGCCCCCGGTGGACCTGATCGAGTCGCTGGCCGAGCAGATCGCCGCGTCGGTGCTTGCGCATCCTGCGGCCGAAGCGGTCGAAGTGACCGTGCACAAGCCGGATGCGCCTGCGGGCGTGGACTTCTCGTCGATCGGGTTGACCGGTCCGGCGGTGACGGTCCGCCGCGAGCAACACCGCCCGGTCGTGATCGCGCTGGGCGCCAATCTCGGTGATCGGGTCGCAACCCTCGCCTCGGCGGTGCGCGCGCTGGGCCGGATCGACGGGCTCGAGCTGATCGAGGTCAGCGGACTCTTCGAGACCGACCCGGTCGGTGGTCCGCAGCAACCCGACTATCTCAACGCCGTCGCGGTCGGCAACTCTCGGCTCTCGCCGTGGACCCTGCTCGACCGCCTGCACGAGATCGAGGCGGGTCGTGGGCGGACCCGTGAGATCCGTTGGGGCGCACGCACTTTGGACCTCGACCTGATCCAGGTCGGCGACCCGGCGGCGGACACCGACCTGCACTTCGACTCAGGGAAGCTCACCCTGCCGCACCCGCGGGCGCACGAGCGGGCCTTCGTGCTGGCTCCTTGGGCGGCGGCGGACCCGCAGGCTCGGTTGCGCGTCGGGCGGAAAGTCGTGCCCGTCGCCGAGCTGTTGCGTGTGGCGGACTCGTCCGGCATACACATCGGCCCGCAGTGGCGGCCATGGTGAACGAGTCCGGGGTCACCTGGCGGCACGCGGCCGGAGTCGGTGTCGTGGTGCTGCTCGTCTGTTACGGCCTGCTGCGCTGGACCACCGCCCAAGGGCATGGTCTGCCGCACATGTCGTGGTTCATCCTGGTCACGCTGGTGCTGCTCTCGGTCGCGGTGCTCGCGGCCGGCTGGGAGGTGCGTGACTACCTGCACGGCACCTCGATGCGTCCGCCGTCGCCGCAGAAGGCGCGCCGGGCCCTCGTCGCCGCGCAGGCGGCGGTGCTGGCCGGCGCGATGTTCGCCGGGTGGTTCGGGGCGTTCGCGCTGATCGAGCTGGGTCGATTGGACGCCAGCAGCGCGCTCGGCGGGATGATCCAGGCGATCGTTCTCTGCGCCGGCTCGATCGGTGCCGTCGTGGTCGGCCTGGTGGTGCAGGGCTGGTGCCGGATCCCGAAGGACAAGGACGACGATGACGCACCGGGCGGTGGAACGCTTCGAGCGTGAGAATGCGGAGTGCGCTTGACTGTATGCCGTGAGCGAACCGATCCTGCCCATGCCCGACGTGCCGTCCGGTTTCGTGGCGAGTGTGCCCGACACCCCTGACGTCTCGGACATCATCGACGTGCTTGCGGCACACCAGCTCGCCGCACAGGGCAGCAGTTCGGTCGATCCGGGGATGGTCGCCTCCAACGTCGCCGGCGTCGGCTCGTGGACGCGGCGGCAGACGCTGGTGCGCGACGACAACGGCTTGGCGATCGCGTGGGCCGTCGTGCACGACCGTGCCGCCGGCCGCACCGTTGTAGAGATCACCGCACGGCCGGGAGCGTCCGACGAGCTCGCCGCCGCCCTCTTCGCCTGGGCGACGGACGAGGCCCGCACGATGATGCGCGTGCGCGGGTTGACGGTGACGCAGCTGGATTCGGGCGCGTATGCCGGAGACGCTCGACAGCAACGGTGGCTGACCGCAGCCGGTTTCGGGCTGGCACGCACCTGGTTGGAGATGAAGCGTCCGGTCACACCGGGCGACGCTGACCTGCCCGCGCCGCGCGAGGGCGTGACGGTGCGCCGCATCGGACTGCATGACGACGGCACCCCGGTCGCTGCCGACCTGCAGGCCGTGCACCTGGTGCTGGAGGAGTCCTTTGCGGACCACTTCAACTCCTACCGGGAGAGCTTCCCGGAGTTCGTGCAGCGGCTGCGCGAGGACCCCGGACACCGTTGGAACCATTGGTGGTTGGCCGAGGTCGAGAGCGACGACGGCTTGTTGCCAGGAGGGGCCGTCGTCGGCACGGTGCTCCCGCCCGACGCGTCCGGTGCCCCAGGCAGCTACATCGACTACATCGGCGTGCATCGGCGGTCACGTGGACGGGGTGTCGCAAAGGCGTTGCTGCGCACCGTGATCGGCGATGCGCTGGCCACCGGTAGCAACCGCGTGGGGTTGGAAGTGGACGCCGACTCGCCGACCGGTGCCGATGGGCTCTACACCTCGATGGGCTGGGTCACGTCATACAAGACGCAGAGCTGGCACCGAGATCTCGAGGCCTGACCGCTAAGCACCGCCCCCTCATGCCGAGAGGACAGGCGATGTATCGAGAGGACAGGCGATTCGCGCGTTTTCGCCGCGAATCGCCTGTCCGTTCGGCCATTGCCTGTCCTCTCGGTCGGGTTGGTCGCGGTCAGGGGGCGTCGTGGGTGAGGCCGAACTGCGCGCCGGAGGCGTCCCGCACGACGGCGACTCGGCGGCCGCCGCCGACCTGCTTCGGCTCATCGACAACACTCCCGCCTGCGTCACTGATCAGCTGGATCGCGGCCTCCAGGTCGTCGACGTGCAGGTGCGGCTGCACGGTGGTGCTGCCCGGGACGAGGCCGATCTGCTGGCCGTCGACATCGAAGCCGACGTAGTAGTCCGAGTCGGCGTTCGGTTGCACGCCGAGCAGCTTGATGTAGAGCTCGCGCGATGCTGCGAGGTCGGTGGTCGGCAGCAGAACAGTCTGGAAGTTGCCCATTGCGGGTCCTCTTTCCTTGGAGTGTGGAAGCGCATCTTTCGTGCGCCACTGGTATGACGACCGACGCTCCGGAAGTGTGACCGCCGGCAGGCCAGGATGTGATGAACTTGCGGGCATGGGTGTCGGAGTGGACGGTCAGACCGCCGGGTTCGAGGCGGAGCGCCCGCGGCTCTTGCGTATCGCGGAGCGAGTGCTCGGCGACCACGCGGAAGCCGAGGACGTCGTCCAGAATGCTTGGATCCGGTTGGCACGCAACGAAACTCCGATCGACAACCTGCCGGGCTGGCTGACCACGGTGACCACGCGTCTGTGCCTGGATCGGTTGCGCAGCAAGCTTCCGGTGCCGGAGGAAGACCTCGAGCTCGGCCTGGACGAAACAGTGCCCGACCCGGCCGACGACGTGATGCTCATCGACAGCGTCGGCACCGCGCTGCAGGTGGTGCTGGACCGACTCAGCCCGTCTGAACGGGTCGCGTTCGTGCTGCATGACAGTTTCGCGGTGGACTTCCCGGCGATCGCCACGATCCTCGACACCTCCCCGGCAGCGGCCCGGAAGCTGGCCTCGCGGGCGCGCCGCAAGGTGACCGACCGAGCGTCTGGCGACCGACCGGCTGAGCGATCCGACCACACTGCGGTCGTGGATGCCTTCCTGCACGCAGCCAAGGGAGGTGACCTCGACACGTTGCTCGGGCTGCTCGCGCCGGACGTCGTCCTCGAAGGTGCCGACGCGGCAGCACTGGCCCTCGGCACGCGACGACTGGTCGGACGCGAGGACGTGGTCGGCCTGACGAACGGTGGCATGAAGACGGCGTTCCCCGTCTTCATCGCAGATCGTCCAGGTGTCGCCTGGCTGCATCGCGGCGAATTCAAGGTGGCGTTCGACTTCGTGATCGAGGACGGACTGGTCCGCCGCATCGAGCTGCGCGCTGATCAGGAAGTGTTGGCGACAGTCCGAAAACGCTGACGCACCAACCCATCCGACATACAAAGGGTGCCGCCTCCCGAAGGAGAGGCGGCACCCTTGGTATGTCGAACGGACTACTTGTTGCTCAGTCGGCGGCGGAGGCCGAAGCCGAGCGCGCCGACACCCGCGGCAGCAACAGCTGCGCCGCCGAGGACGCCGCCGTTGAGGCCGCTGCCGGACGATCCACCGTCAGTGATGATCGGCGGGCCGGTGACGCCGGTCGACGTGGCCGTTCCAGTCGCAGTGCTGGTAGCCGTGCCGGTGCCGGTCGCAGTGGACGTCGGTGTGCCGGTGTCGGTCGGAGTTGACGTGGGGCTGGACGACGGGCTGGTGGGCGGTGTGCCCACAGCGATCGTGCCGAGGGTGGTGTTCTGGCCAGCCTTCAGGGTGCATGTCACCGGGATGACCAGGTCCTTCGTGGTCCCCTTGTACGTCTGGATGGTTGCCTTGAAATCGCCGACCTTGACGGTGATGGTTCCTGTTGAACTTGCTGCGACCTCTGCTGCTCCGTCGCCGGTCGCGGCTGTTTGCAGCGCTCCGGTAGTCGGCACCGGCGTGTTCGGGATCGTCAAGTGTGCGGTGCGGGCTCCGGGGCTGGCCACGGCGCCGGAGACGCTGTAGCCGGCGTCGCTGGTGCCGTCGACGGCTGTCTCGCTCAGGGCGCGCAGCGTGTCTGTCGCTGTGGTGGACGACGTGACCTGCGCGGTGATTGTCGGCGCGGGCAGTGTCGCACCCGGTGCGACCTGGGTCGGCAGGTTGCTGGTGACCGTTGCGGTCCAGACCCCTTGGTCCAGGACATTGCCGAAAACGTTTGCGGTGCAGGTGTATTGCAATGCCTTGGACGTCGCTGCGTTCGCCGCAGGCGCGCTGAGTCCGGCGGTGATTGCAATGGTGCCGGCGACGATGCCGACCGTGCCGAGTCCGGCGAGTGCGCGCCGCGATGTCGCGGCGGGGCCGCGCTTGGTGCGTGCCATGGGTCCTCCGTGTGAGTGTGCCTCGGAATAGCTGCCCGATCCCGAGCGCGCCAACTTACCGACAGGTAAGCGATGCTCACAGTAGCCGCGAGTGACCTGGTTCACTACCTGTTTGGCCAGACTCGCCGACGCAAATTGGTCAGTTGTATGACGTGGGGCTACTTCCGGCCCACCCGGAGGCGCCGAGCCGCTCCGGCGCCGAGCACTGCGACGCCTGCGGCGGCCACGCCGGCGCCGATCAGAATGCCGGTGTCATTGCCATTCGAGGTGCCACCGTCGGTGATGATTGGCGGACCGGTGGTCGCCGACGTGCTGGACGGGGAGGACGACGGGCTGGTGCTCGACGACGGCGAGGCGGCGGTCACGTCGACGCTGGCGACCGTGGCGTCCTGGCCGGCGGCGAGAGTGCAGTCGATCTCGACCGGCACGCCGGAGTCGGTAGTCAGGGACGCCTTGAAGTCGCCCGCGGTCACCGTCGCGGTGCCCGGCTTGTCGCCGGCGTGCTCAGGGGCGGCTGCGCCCTTGGCCTCGGTGACGACGGGACCGGTCGCCGGCAGCGTCGTCGTGGGGACGGTCAACGTGCTCGAGCGGTCGCCCGGTGAGGCGACGGCGCCGCTGACGGCATACGAGAATTTCACCGACCCGGACCATGAGTTGACGGCGAGTGCTCGGAACTGGGTCGCGGCGTCGTCGCCCGCGGTGACCGAAGCGTCGAAGTGCGTGCTGGTGAACGATGCCCCGGCCGGTGCCGTGGCGGGGTAGTCGGTCTGGACGCTGACCGACCACGGATCGGAGAACGTCAGGCCGATCGCGGGAGCCGAGCAGGTGTAGGCGAGCTTGGTGGTCGTCGCGGCGTGGGCGGGTCCAGACACGGCGATGCCAGTGATGGTCAATCCGGCTGCCACGCCGAGCGCGCCGCAGGCGCCGAGCACCCGCTGCGTCCCGTGTCGTCGGCTTGCACCCTGCTCATGCCCGGTCGATCGGCTCATGGTGACTCCTCGCAAGCTGTCCGGCCCGCGCGACGGCACCCGGGTCCGGGTCAACCTTGACCTCTTTGCGGGGGTGCTGCAACCGGAACGGTGAAACCGCGGGGGTCGCAGGGTCGTTCGAAGCCGGCGCCGTACGATCGGATCGTCCCGTCCGGGGCGCACACCTCGTCAAATCGGGAGCCACTCGATGAGCCACGCCGCTGACTTCCTGGGTCAGACCACTACCCGCCTGGAGCGCATCGCCGCGCTTGCCGAAGACGGTGGTCTGGACGCCGCGATCGCGTTGTTGACGGACTCGATCGCGGCGGGTGGCGTCGTGCACGTTTTCGGCACCGGGCACTCCGAGGCATTCGCGATGGAGCTGGCCGGGCGCGCCGGTGGCCTGATCCCCACCAACAAGATCGCACTGCGCGATCTCGTCCTTCGCGGTGACGAGGACCGGTCGTTGCTGGGCAGCAGTTTGCTCGAGCGGGACCCGCAGATCGCCGAGAAACTCTGGGCGCTCGTGCCCGCGTCGCCCGGGGACGTCATCGTCATCGCGTCGAACTCCGGCGTCAACGGCTCGATCGTCGGATTCGCTGTGCAGGCAAAGGAACACGGCTACCCGGTCATCGCCGTGACAAGCCTGCAGCACACCGCGGCCGTCGAGCCGAAGCACCCGAGCGGGAAGCGCCTGTCCGAGATCGCCGACGTGGTCATCGACAACCTCGCGCCATACGGCGACTCGACGCTGGAGGTCGGTGGCATCGGCGCCGGCGCGGTCTCGTCGCTGACCGCCGCGTTCATCGCGCAACTGCTCACCATCGGCACCATCGAGAAGCTCGGCCAGCAGGCCGCCGAGCCGCCGGTCTACATCTCGGCGAACGTCCCCGGCGGCCACGAGCGCAACCAGAAGCTCGAGGCCGTGTATGGCGACCGGCTCATCCGAGGGTCGTGAGGTCGTTCGGCTACTTGTCGATGTCGCCCACGACGAAGAACATCGAGCCCAAGATCGCGACCATGTCGGCCAGCAGAGTGCCGGGCAGCAGCTCGCTGAGCACCTGAATGTTGTTGAACGACGCCGATCGCAGCTTCAGTCGCCATGGCGTCTTGTCGCCGCGCGACACGAGGTAGTAGCCGTTGAAGCCGAGCGGGTTCTCGGTCGCCAGATAGTCCGAACCCTCCGGCACTTTGAGCACCTTGGGCAGCTTGACGTTGACCGGGCCGGCCGGCAGTGCAGCGATCCGGTCGACACAGGCCTGCGCGATGTCCAGCGACACGTGCACCTGCTCGAGCAGGACTTCCAGTCGGGCCAGGCAGTCGCCGTCGGTGCGGGTGACCACGCGGCCGGGGCCGCCGGGGGCGAAGAGTTCGGCATACGACAGGTAAGGCTGGTCGCGTCGCAGGTCGAGGTCGACGCCCGAAGCCCGGGCGATCGGCCCGGTAATCCCGTATGACGCAATGGTTTTCGCGTCGAGCACGCCGACCCCGCGGGTCCGCCCGCGCAGGATCTCGTTGCCGACGAGCAGGCTCTCCAGGTCGGGCATCCGGCCGCGGACGAGGCGGATCGTGTCGCTGACCCTGCCCAGCCAGCCGACCGGCAGGTCGTCGCGCAGCCCGCCGACCCGGCCGAACATGTAGTGCATGCGTCCGCCGGAGATCTCCTCCATGACGTTCTGCAGGTCTTCGCGCTCGCGGAAGGAGTAGAAGATCGGGGTGATCGCACCGAGCTCCAACGGGTAGGAGCCGAGGAACATCAGGTGGTTGAGCACCCGGTTGAGCTCGGCGAGCAGGGTGCGGGTCCAGGTCGCGCGTTCGGGGACGTCCATGCCGAGCATCCGCTCGACGACGAGCGCGACCCCGATCTCGTTGCTGAAGGCGGACAGCCAGTCGTGCCGGTTGGCCAGCACCATGATCTGCCGGTAGTCGCGCACCTCGAAGAGCTTCTCGGCGCCGCGATGCATGTAACCGACGATCGGTTCGGCGCTCTTGATGCGCTCGCCGTCCAGGGTGACCCGCAGCCGGAGCACGCCGTGCGTGGCCGGATGCTGCGGCCCGATGTTGAGCACCATGTCCGCGGTCGCCAGACCACCGGCGCCGACTCCAATGGTGAGCTCGCGTTCTGGCATGCGGGCCAGTCTGCCAGTCGCGACCTAGAGCGCGGTCTCGGCACGCGGCCGTAGCTCGCCGAGGCGGACCAGGATCACGCCGCCGACAATGAGCAACCCACCCAGCAGTTGTATGACGAGAGGCAGCTGCCCGAGCAGCAGCCAGGCGAACAGCACCGAGAAGAGCACCTCGGCGAGAGCGACGAATGACGCGACGGTGCGGCCGAGGCTGCGGGCCGCGATGACACCGGTGAAGTAGGCGAACGCCGTGGAGAGCACGGCCAGTGCGCCCAGCGGCAACCAGAACGGCAGCTGGTGTCCGACGAAGGTCGTCTCGTTGGTCGATGCCCGCATGGGCAGCAGGCCGATCGTGCCGAGCGCGCCCAGGAAGACGGCGCCGGCCGCCATACCGACACCGGCAAGGGCCATCGGCGGCAGATCGTCATCGGCTCGTCCGGCGATGATGAAATAGCCCGCGGAGCCGACGGCGGCGCCGAGTCCCCACAGCACGCCGGTGAGTGACAGGTGGGCGTCGCCGAAGACGTCCAGCACGAGCATCAGGCCGGCGACACAGACGGCGGCACCGACGATGGTCGGTGTCGACGGGCGACGCCGGGTCCACACCCAGTAGCCGAGCACGAGCAGCACCGGGGAGAGGTATTCGAGCATCAGCGCGACGCCTACCGACAGGTGCTGGACCGCGTAGAAGTAGGCGAGCTGGCAGCCGGCAACCCCGGTCAAGCCGTAGAGCATGATCGCCACCGCCTTGCGCCGGACCAGGTGCCACCTGCCGTGCAGCGACCAGATCGTCGGCGGTGCCAGCACCAGCGCGGCCAGTCCGATGCGGGCGGTCACCGCTGCTCCGGGCGACCAGCCGGCTTTCAGCAGGGCCGTCGCGAAACTGCCCGAGGTGCTGAAGGCCGCGGCGGACAGCAGGGCGATCCCGATGGTGCCGACGCCGGGTCCGGCGTGCGGGAGGGAGGCCGGGGCCTCCAAGTCGGAGGGAACGCCGGTCGTCGTCAGGACGTCCGTGGTCATGTGGGCCTCCCCGTGGGTCATCGAGAACGTAACGAGCAAACCGTCATGTTGCTCATGACAGTGCACTGATCGTAGGGTGTGCCGCAGACAGGAGTCAAAGTGCTTTTTGCTCATGACACGGAAGTGGCGCTGGTCGATGCCGCGGCGCTGGTCAACACCGCCTGCGAGGACCCGGATCCGCTGTCGGACCGGGCGTCATACCTCGAGTTCGTCGAGGGCTGCGACTGGAGCGGCCCGATCAGCGGTGACGACACTGAGCGTATGGCGGTCCGGGCGCTCCGGCCAGTGCTGCGCGAGTTCTGGACCGTCGACGAGACCGGCATCGTCCAGCGCGTCAACGAACTGCTGCGCCGGGAGTCGGCCCTGCCGCAACTCGTCAAACATGGCAGCTGGGACTGGCACCTGCACGCGACGCCGAATGACGCACCGCTCGCGACTCGGTGGAGCGTGGAGACGGCGATGGCGATGGTCGACCTCGTGCGTGCGGGCGAGCTGCGTCGTCTGCGGCAGTGTGCGGCGCCCGACTGCGACGCTGTGCTGGTCGACCTCTCACGCAACCGTTCCAAGCGCTACTGCGACTTGGGCTGCGGAAACCGGCTCAACGTCGCGGCATACCGCGCCCGTCTCACATCGGGGTCCGCCCACTCGCCGGAAGGTAATCTGCAGCCGTGAGCAACCAAGGGGATGGCCGCCCGCCGGAGAGCAACGGCGGGCAACAGGGGAGACCGGCGGCCAGTGGACCGGTGGCCAGCAGCCGTGGTCCGGTGGGCAGCAGTGGAGTGGTCAGCAGCCGTGGGCCACCGGTGGGCAGGATGGGCAGCCGCCGTCGTGGTCGACCGGGCAGACCGGGCCGAATGTCGGTCCGACGATGAACAACCCGCAGAGTTCTTATTACGACCGGTTCTCCGAGGCGTCCGGTGAGGGTCTCAAGGTTCCGCAGGGCGGCGGTGGCGGTGGTCGGGGCAAGGTCCTGATCGGGCTGGCCGCCGCGCTTGTCGTGGTCGTGGCTGCGGTCGCGATCTTCGCGCTTACTCGTGGTGACAGTTCCCCGACGAAGGCGGTCGGTTCGAGCTCGACCAGCGCCCTGCCACCGGTCCAGGCGACGACCTGGGTCAACCCAACGCTGGCCGCCGGTGCGAGAGCGCTCAAGGCCGGCTGGCAGTCGCAGACCGCTCAAGGTGCACCCGGCATATTCGACGTCCCGACGGACAAGGCCTGGAAGCTCGAGGCGACGTCATACAACATCGGGTATGCGAACCCGAAGACCGGGAATCCCTTGATTCTCGCGTGGGCGCCGGCGCGGTACAACGTCGGATATTGCTCTGCCAAGAAGACGGACGAAGTCGCCTGGGTTGGCTTGATGAATGTCGGCAAGCGGGATCCGTCAGATGCGGGACCGGATGTCGCGCAGAAGTTCGCCGACGCCATCGCGATGAAGAAGGATGGGTCGAAGGCGAAGGAAGGGCAGCTGTCTGCGGCCAAGCAGATCAAGGTCGACCAAGGCACGATCCCCGCACTGCAATACACGATCACGACCGCCGTCGGTGACCCGGACGGCTGTGACAAGGGCAAGGACTACGAGATCCGAACGGTGACCTTCTCGGCGGGCGGCACGTCCTACCAATTGGTGTCCGTGGGCGTGGCCGACGGCTCGAAGGGTCTGTCCGGGCAACTGCTTGACGAGGTCATCTCGACATTCCGACCCAACAGCTGACTTCGCGAACGATTCCACGACGACGAGATAGGTAGCCTTCAGCCGTGAGCGACCAAGGGAACGAGCAGTGGCCGCAGGAGGGTTCCGGGGCGAATACCGGCGGTCAATGGTCCGGTGGGCAGCAACAGTGGGCAGGCGGGCAGCAGCCGTGGGCCACCGGTGGGCAGGATGGGCAGCCGCCGTCGTGGTCGACCGGGCAGACCGGGCCGAATGTCGGTCCGACGATGAACAACCCGCAGAGTTCTTATTACGACCGGTTCTCCGAGGCGTCCGGTGAGGGTCTCAAGGTTCCGCAGGGCGGCGGTGGCGGTGGTCGGGGCAAGGTCCTGATCGGGCTGGCCGCGGCGCTGGTGCTGATCGTCGCCGCCGTCGCGATCTTCGCGTTCACCCGTGGTGACAGTTCCCCGAAGAATGCCGTCGGTTCGAGCTCGACCAGCGCCCTGCCACCGGTCCAGGCGACGACCTGGGTCAACCCGACGCTGGCCGTCGGCGCGCGTGCCCTCAAGGCCGGCTGGCAGTCGCAACAGGCCGACGACCCGCGTGGCGTCTACGACGTGCCGAAGACCGCCGACTGGAAGCTCGAGTCCAGCGACACGTTGTTCGGTTATGCGGATCCAAAATCCGGCAAGCCGCTGGTCATCAGCAAGGCGCCGGCGCTGTATGGCGTCGGGTTCTGCTCCGCAGACAAGAAGGATGACTCCGGCTGGCTCGGACTCGTCAACGTCGGCAAGCGCGACCCGTCGGACGCCGGCCCGGACGTCGCCCAGAAGTTCGCCGACGCCATCGCGAAGAAGAAGGACGGCTCGAAGGCGAAGGAAGGCCAGCTCTCGGCGGCCAAGCAGATCAAGGTCAACCAGGGCACGATTCCCGCGTTGCAGTACACGATCACCACGGCGACCGGCGATCCGGATGGCTGCGACAAGGGCAAGCAGTACGAGGTTCGGACCGTGACCTTCTCCTCGGGCGGGAAGTCTTATCAGTTGGTTTCCGTGCGCATGCTGGATGGCCCGAAGACCCTGTCCGCCGACACGGTGGACGAAATCGTCACCACCTTCCGCCCGAGCAACTGATCCTCGTCAGTGGTCGATCGTGGTGATCGCCCACCAGAAGTCACCGAGCCCGGAGGTCGCGGTGAGCTGGGCGTAACTGCCACGCTCGGCCAGGCCCTCGAGGTATGCCGGAGGGTCTTCCCGGGCCAGTGCGATCGCGGGAGCCTCCGGCCGTAGCCCGAGCTGGTCGAAAAGCGCGCGTTGCCGCACGAGTTCGCCAGCCCCGAGGGTGTCCATCGCCACGTGCGCGGTGATGTCGGTGCTGCCATCGGGTCGCGGCGGGCACTGGACCCCGTCGCGGTAGCCGGTCAGCGTGCCCCAGCGAGGGCGGTCGGCGCGCAGGTGGCCATAGTCGACGAGAGCGAGCAACCCGCTGTCGATCCGGGACAAGAGGTCCCTGTATGCCGCGTCGCGCGTGCTGCCGATCTCGGCACGGTCCCCCTCAGTCTCCCCAGGTCGCCAATTCTGTTGCAACCATTGCAAGTCCGTACCTACGACGGGACCCGCGAGACGCTCTTCGCTGCTGGGGTCGACCTCGACGGTTCGCCATACGGCGCCGTCATACTCGGCGATCGTGCAGGGCACCACGTCGAGCCATTCATGCGCGATCACGAGGGTGTCTCGCAGGTCGCGCAACGCGGACGGCAAGTCAGCGCCGCCGGGGAGACCAGCCAGTCGATACTCCCGGGCAGATCACCAGGGCGACCGACGACATCGACCCCGGTCAACTGCAGCGTCGGCGCGATCGCGGCCACCTCCGCGAGGAGTTCGCCGCGGCCGGCGCCGACATCGACCAGTCGGGTGCAGCCGCTTCGCTCGGCGAGTATGACGAGAGCCCCGGCCAACAAGCGCCCGCCGCCGGGAATGCCCTGTGCCGAGGTGGCGAAGTGTCCGGCGGGGCCGGAGGTCTGCCGGTAGAAGCCGTCTGGCCCATAGAGCGCGTTGTGCCACGCCGCTTGCCAGGATTGCCACACCACAGAGCCCAATGCTAGAGGGACCGCGCCTGACGCAGTCCGACACTGTCGGCTAGCGTCTTCCGCGTGAATCAACTACAGCGGCCGACCCTACGGGTGGGAGTCGTCGGCGCCGGCCGGGTCGGGTCGGTGTTGGGCGCGGCGCTGCGTGCTGCCGGTCATGAAGTCGTCGCGGTGAGCGCGGTGAGCGATGCTTCGCGCGAGCGTGCTGCGACGTTGCTGCCGGGTGTGCCCGTGCGCGACGTCCCGGAGGTCGTCGCTGCGGCCGATGTCGTCCTGCTCGCCGTGCCCGACGATGCCATCGGCTCGCTGGTCGCCGGGCTGGCGGCCAACGGTGCGTGGGACGGTGGCCGGGTTGCCGTGCACACCAGTGGATTTCGCGGTCTCGACGTCCTGCAGCCGGTCGTCGATGTCGGTGGCGATGCCGTGGTGCTGCACCCGGTCATGACGTTCACCGGAGTGCCCGCTGACGTCGACCGCATCGTCGGGACGCCGATCGCGGTGACCGCCTCGATGGGAGCGGACCTACTGGCCGATGCGTTGGCGCTCGACCTCGGCGGCGAGCCGTTCCGGCTGGCCGACGAGGACCGTGCGACCTACCACGCGGCGCTTTCGCACGCCGCCAATCACCTGACCACGATCGTCGCGCAGTCCAGCCAACTGTTGCGCGGCATCGGCATCGACGACCCGGCCACGCTGCTGCGACCTTGCTGGAAGCAGCCCTGGAGAACAGCCTGCAGCGCGGTGACCGTGCGCTGACCGGGCCGGTCGCCCGCGGCGACGTCGGCACCGTGTCGGCGCACTTGCAAGCGCTCGCGGACCAGCCCGAGGACATCCGACGCGCTTACCGGGCGCTCGCGGCTGCCACCACGACCCGGGTGGCTGCGCGGCGAGCGATGCCCGCCGAGTCCGTGCAACCCATGCTTGATCTGTTCGCCAAGGAAGAGGAAAAATGATCACCCCGATGACGACACAACCGGTGGTCGCGCATTCCCGGGAAGACCTTCTCCACGCGCGGAAGTCACTAAAAGGCACGATTGCCACCGTTATGACGATGGGCGCGCTGCACGAGGGTCATGCCGAATTGATCCGCACCGCAAAGAAATCCGCCGACCACGTCGTCGTGACGATCTTCCTCAACCCCCTGCAGTTTGCCGTCGGTGAGGACTTGTCGCGCTATCCGCAGACCTTCGACGACGACCTGCTGATCTGCGAGCGAGAGGGTGTCTCGGTCGTCTTCGCGCCGACCCCGGACGTCGTCTATCCGAATGGCGATCCGGGCGTCCGTGTTTCGGCCGGCAAGCTCGGCGAGGTCCTCGAGGGTGCCTCTCGGGCCGGTCACTTCGACGGGGTGCTGACCGTCGTGGCAAAGCTGCTGCACCTGGTGCAGCCCGACTTCGCCTTCTACGGCCAGAAGGATGCGCAGCAGCTGCTGCTGATCCGGCGGATGGCGCGCGACCTGGACTTCCCGGTGGAGGTCATCGCCGTCCCCACCGTCCGCGAGGCCGATGGGCTGGCGCTGAGCAGCCGCAACACCTACCTCAGTCCGTCGGATCGTGAAGTGGCACTGAGTCTTTCGCGCGCACTGCAAGCCGGCGCCGAGCAGGTCATGAACGGCCCGGCCGCGGTACGCCGAGCCGCCCGGGACGTGCTGGTGAAGGAGCCACTCGCGCTGGTGGACTATCTCGTCCTGGTGCATCCGGAGACGCTGGAACAGGTTCCCGAGTGGTACCGCGGCACGGCGCTGCTGGCCGTGGCCGCCAAGGTGGGCACCACCCGGCTGATCGACAACGAACCCCTCGAGATCGGCCCGAGCGCCTAGGCCGACTAGCAGAAAACCGACGTGTCGGTTTTCTGCTAGTCATTGTCGGTGGTGCGGAGCAGACTGGACGCATGCTCACCGACCCACAGACCTGTATGACGGCCGTGCGGTCCCGCGATGCCCGCTTCGACGGCTGGTTCGTCACGGGGGTCCGCACCACCGGCATCTACTGCCGCCCGAGTTGCCCGGCGACACCGCCGAAGGCGCGCAACATCACCTTCTACCCGAGCGCGGCCGCCGCGCAGGCGAACGGATTCCGGGCGTGCAAGCGGTGCCGCCCCGATGCCAGTCCCGGCTCGCCGGAGTGGAACGCCCGCGCAGATCTGGTGGCGCGTGCCATGCGACTGATCGCCGACGGTGTCGTCGACCGCGAAGGCGTTCACGGGTTGAGCCGCCGACTGGGCTACAGCACCCGGCAGATCGAGCGGCAGATCCGCGCCGAGCTCGGGGCTTCGCCGCTCGCGCTCGCCCGGGCACAACGGGCGCAGACCGCACGAGTGCTGATCGAGACCACGGCCCTGCCGCTGACCCAGGTCGCCCACGCATCCGGGTTCGGGAGCATCCGGTCGTTCAACGACACCGTGCGTGCGGTCTTCGCCATGGCACCGCGCGAACTCCGTTCGAAGACAAGGCTTTCCGCCGGTCACGTGAGTGCCGGCAATGCGTGGCACCACCTGCAGTTGCGGCTGCCGTTCCGCCGGCCGCTGCGCGTGGACAATCTCTTCGGACACTTGGTAGCGACCGCCGTCCCCGGAGTGGAGGAATGGCGTGACGGTGCCTACCGGCGCACCATGCAACTGCCGCACGGGCCTGCCGTCGTGGCCCTGCGCCCGGACGACGGGTTCGTCGCCGCCCGCGTCTGGCTGCGTGACCTCGCGGATCTGCCGGTTGCGATCAGCCGCTGCCGCTGGCTGCTGGACCTGGATGCCGACCCGGAGGCGATCGACGCCCACCTGGCCGCCGACCCGATGCTCGCCCCGCTGGTCGCCGGCGCGCCCGGACGACGGGTCCCGCGCACCGTCGACGGCGTCGAACTCGCCCTGCGGCTGGTGCTCGGCCAGCAGATCTCCACCCGGGCCGCTCGCACCCACGCGGCCCGGCTGGTCCAGGCGTATGGCGAGCCGATCGACGACCCGGATGGCGGCCTCACCGCGACCTTCCCGGAGGCAGCGGTGCTTGCGACCGCGTCCGACGAAACGCTGGCGATGCCGCAGAGCAGGCGAGCGACCCTGCGAGGTCTGGCGGCCGCACTGGCCGACGGCGCGATCGACGTGTCGACCAGTGCAAACTGGGACGACACCCGCCGAGACCTGTTGGCATTGCCCGGAATTGGACCCTGGACGGTCGAGGGCGTTGCGATGCGGGCGCTCGGCGACCCGGACGCCTTCCTCGCCACGGATCTCGGTGTCCGCCAGGCGATGTCACGGCTCGGCATACCCGACAGCGGACGAGCCGCACATACCGCGAGCGAGCCGTGGCGACCCTGGCGTGCCTACGCCGTGCAGCACCTCTGGGCCAGCGGACCACACGAGATCAACCAACTTCCGGAGCAGGCAAGGAAACCCGCATGAGCACCAAGCGTCACCTCATCCTCGATTCGACCCCGATCGATCCGATCACCCTGATCGCCGAGGGCGACGAGCTGATCGCGGTCTACATGGAGGTCCACCAGCACGCTCCCGACCCCGCTGAGTATGGCGAGCGCGTCGACAGTGATCCGCTGCTGAACGAAGCCGCCCGCCAACTGACCGAATACTTCGCCGGTGACCGGACCGAGTTCGATCTGCCGTTGCGTCCGATCGGCACCGATTTCCAGCAGCGGGTATGGCGCGCACTGTGCGACATACCTTTCGGCCAGACATGGAGTTATCGCGAGGTCGCCGAGCACATCGGCAGCCCGACCGCCAGTCGCGCGGTCGGTCTGGCCAACGGACGCAACCCGATATCGATCGTGATCCCGTGCCATCGGGTGATCGGCGCCAACGGAAGTATGACGGGCTACGGCGGCGGCATCGAGCGCAAGCGGTGGCTGCTGTCGCACGAGGCCGGTGCTGCGGAGGGCGCCCTCTTTTAAGGGCTTACCATGGGTGCTGTGTGGCCCTACATCGAGACTCTGATCCCGTCCATCGGGTTGCTCTATCTGCTCTACGTGATCCTCAAGCACATCATGGAAGCCGATCGGCGCGAGCGGATTGCGCACGCCCAGTGGGAGCGTTCGGAAGCCGACGCCGCTGCTGCCGTCACTGAAGTTCCCGATCACCAGAAGTGATTTGGCCGGCCGGCAAGACAAACACCGCGGCCGACAATGAATTCCCCCGCCTTTTGTTGTGCTGATTTCGCACACCCTGTGTTAGCGTGTTTCCGATCTTTACGAAATCCGCCTGGTAGGAGTAAACGTAATGGCTCAGCGTGTCCAGATTTTGCTCGAGGATGACCTGGATGGGTCCGAGGCGAGCGAGACCGTCAATTTCTCCCTTGACGGCAAGTCCTACGAGATCGACCTTTCCGCAGCCAATTCCGCCCAACTGCGCGACGACTTCGCCAAGTGGACCGGCCATGCACGTCCGGTCCGCGGCCGCGGTCGGATCACGCCGGGCCGCGCCACGGGTCGCACCGATCTCAACAAAGTCCGTGAATGGGGCCGTAAGAACGGCTTCAAGGTGAGTGACCGCGGTCGTGTCTCGGCCGAGGTGCAGGAAGCCTACGCGCGGGCCAACGCCTGACTCTCGCTCTTCACCGACGCCGCCCGGCGCGCAGTTCTTGCGCTCCGGGCGGCGTCGTTGTTGTGTCGAAGAGCCGGCGCAGGAACGGCGAGTTCAGTCGTGGGGTGCCAGCCCATCGGCGAACAAGTCACCGTGTTGTTGCAGCCTTTCAATCACATCGTCGAACAATATTTGCTGCAACATGTCCGGTGCCCGGGCGCCGTCCTCGATCTCGTTCCACGTGCGTGGTGCCGCGGCGGTCGGCCGGTCTTTGCCGCGCAGTGAATAGGGCGCGATCGTGGTCTTTGCGGCGGTGTTCTGCGACCAATCGAGCAGCACCTTTCCTGGTCGCTTCGACTTGGTCATCTTCCACACCACCAGATTGGGATGTTCCCGGGTTAGCTGTTGGGCCAGTTCGCGGGCAGCGTCCCGCACCGCGACGCTGCTTTGGCTCCCGTCCAGGGCGGCATACACCTGCATGCCCTTGCTGCCCGAGGTCACCGGCACGCAGCGGTCCAGTCCGATGTCGGCCAGCCGGTCGCGCACGATGAGCGCTAGCTGCGCGCACTCGGTGAGCCCGGCCGGTGCTCCGGGGTCGAGGTCGATCACCAGTCGGTCCGGCGCCACCGGCTGATCGTCGACCAGCCGCCACTGTGGGACGTGGAACTCCAGAGAGGCGAGGTTGACGAGGTACATCAACTCTGCGAGTTCGCCGATCACCGGATAGACGACCTCGTCACCGGTGCCCCGGGAGCCGGACGACGGCAACGCCACCCGCGACAGCCATGACGGTGCGCCGGGCGGGAGATTCTTCTCGAAGAACGACAGGTCGGAGACGCCGTGCGGCCAGCGGATTCGAGTGGCCGGGCGGTCGGCGAGCACCGCGAGCAGCGGCTGTGCGACCTGCGTGTAGTAGTGCAGCACCTCACCCTTGGTGGTCTCCGTGCCGGGATAGAGGATCTTGTCGAGATTGCCGAGCTTCAGTCGCCGGCCACCGACCTCGGTGGTGATCTGCCCGTCAGCCATCGCGATCCCCACGAAGTTCTCCCCCGCTTCGCTCCTCCGATACTTCGCGGAGGCCCCGCATCCCTCTGCCACCGCTTCCCGGAGGGTCCGTTGTGTCCGTGCCGCTCAGATCCTCCGGCCGCAGATCATGGCGTATGCCGCGCCAACTCGGCTGGCGCAACTGACCGCCGTCGGAGATGCCGAGGAACTCCACGTCGGCCACCAGATCGGGACGCACCCACCGGATCGCGCCGCGACCGGGCTCGACGGGTGGATTCTCGTCGAACGGTGAACCCGCAGAACCGATCTCGCGTAGTTGGGCCAGCAGCTGTGCACCGCGCGCGCCGGCCAACCCGGAGCCGACCCGGCCGCGGTAGAGCAGCGGACCCTCGGGGGTCGGCGTGGCCAGGTAGATCGAGCCGAGCACGCGGTCGTTGTCCCGCTCGGGCAGCCACCCGCACACCACGAACGAGTCGGTGCGCCGGTGCACGATCTTGCGCCAGTCGGGACTACGACGCCCCGGCCGGTATGGCGAACCGGCTCGCTTCGACACCACGCCCTCCAGCCCCTTGGCGGCGGTCGCTTCGGCCAGCTGAGCACCGTCGGTGAAGGTCGGCGGCACCTGGACGAAGCGGGTCGCCAGGTCCAGGCCTTCCAGCAGCTGGCGACGCTGCCGCAGAGGCATTGTCAGGGTGGACCGGTCCATCGCCTGCAGCACGTCGAAGACCAGGAACGTCGCCGGCGCCGCAGCCGCGAGCCGTGCCGCCATCGACCCGTCCGAGACGTTGAAGCGCTCGGCGAGCGCCGCGAATGACGGCACACCTTCGGACAGGATCACCACTTCGCCGTCGAGGAGGAGGTCGTCATACCCCTGCAGTCCGGCCTCGGGGGTGACCAGCTCGGGGAAGGCAACGGTGATGTCGCGCTCGGTGCGGGAGGTGAGCCGCACCGACGAGCCGGACACGTGCGCCAGCACCCGCATGCCGTCCCATTTCACCTCGTGCAGCCAGTCCTCGCCCTCGGGCACGGTGTCCGCGGGGGTCGCGAGCATGGGGCGCATGGCGTCAATCTTGCCCTGAACTCCAGCGCAACAGGAGGCGCATCGCTTGCTGCCTGTCACACCGACACAGCACAATCGTGGAATGCGGGCAATTTGGAAGGGCGCTGTCTCCTTCGGTCTGGTCAATGTGCCGGTGCGGCTCTATTCCGCGACCGAGAACCACGACGTGCAGTTTCGGCAGGTGCACCGCGAGGACGGCGGGCGCATCAAATACCAACGCGTGTGCTCGATCGACGGCGAGCAGGTCTCGTATGACGACATCGCCAAGGGTTTCGAGACCGAGGACGGCCAGATGGTCGTGCTGACCGACGACGACCTGGCGCAGCTGCCGGTCAGCAGCAGCAAGGAGATCGCGGTCGACAAGTTCGTCCCGAGCTCCCAGATCGACGCCATGCTGCTGGACAAGAGCTACTTTCTGGAGCCCGACAAGGGTTCGGCCAAGCCCTATGTCCTGCTGCGAGATGCCCTGCGCTCGACCGACCGGGTCGCCCTGGTGACGGTGTCGATCCGCACCCGTTCCACGGTCGCGCTGCTACGAGTGCGCGACAACGTCATCGTGCTGCAGACGATGCTGTGGCCGGACGAGATCCGCAGCGCCGATTTCGGCGTGCTGGACGAAGCGAACGACATCGAGCCCAAATCGGCCGAGCTGGCGATGGCCGGGATGCTCGTCGACTCGCTGTCCGGTGACTACGACCCCGCCGATTACCGCGACGACTACGAGCAGGCAGTCAAGGAAGTCGTCCGGGCCAAGCTCGACGGCAACGAGGTCACCGCCCTGCCGGAGCAGGAGGACGAGGGCGGCGAGGTGCTCGACCTGCTGGCCGCGTTGCAGCAGAGCGTCAATCGCGCCAAGAAGTCCCGCGGAGAGCCCGTCGACGAGGAACCGAAGGCTGCCGCGAAGGCCGAGTCGAGCGCTACGAAGAAGGCCACCGCCAAGAAGGCGGCTGCGAAGAAGACGTCATCGACGAAGAAGGCGACCTCGAAGAAGGCGGCTGCGAAGAAGACCACCAAGAAGCAGGCCAAGAAGGCCGGCTAGCTACTGGCGCGCTCGCGCCGGCGCAGTCGCCGGGTCTTGTCCGCTCTGTGCGAACAACGGGCCAGACCTGCCTCCGGTGGAACATGCTGGCCGCCGCCGGCGTTGTCCGCACCAAGACCTGCTGCAGCTCTGCTGACCGCTCTGTGATCAAATCTGGCGGCATCAGTTGCTGCGGTTAGCATCGATGGTAGCGAGAGCTACCCGAGGAGTTAGAGATGTTCGAACGGTTCACCGACCGCGCGCGGCGAGTTGTGGTGCTCGCTCAGGAAGAAGCGCGCATGCTCAACCACAACTACATCGGCACGGAGCACATTCTGCTCGGGCTGATCCACGAGGGCGAAGGTGTGGCCGCGAAAGCGCTGGAGAGCCTGGGCATCTCCCTGGACGCCGTGCGTGAGCAGGTGCAGGAGATCATCGGCCCCAGCCAGCAGACCCAGTCCGGGCACATCCCGTTCACCCCGCGCGCCAAGAAGGTTCTCGAGCTTTCCCTGCGCGAGGGACTGCAGCTCGGCCACAGCTACATCGGCACCGAGCACATCCTGCTCGGCCTGATCCGCGAGGGCGAAGGCGTCGCCGCGCAGGTCCTGGTCAAGATGGGTGCCGACCTGTCCCGTGTCCGCCAGCAGGTCATCCAGCTGGTGTCGGGTTACCAGGGCAAGGAGCCGCAGGGCGCCGGCGTGGGCCAGCCCGGCCAGGAGAGCGGCACTCCTGCCGGCTCGCTGGTCCTCGACCAGTTCGGGCGCAACCTCACCCAGGCCGCTCGCGAGGGCAAGCTCGACCCGGTCATCGGCCGGGACAAAGAGATCGAGCGCGTCATGCAGGTGCTGTCCCGACGCACCAAGAACAACCCGGTGCTCATCGGCGAGCCCGGCGTCGGCAAGACCGCCGTCGTCGAAGGTCTTGCCCAGGATGTCGTGCGCGGTGACGTGCCCGAGACCCTGAAGGACAAGCAGATCTACACGCTCGACCTGGGGTCACTGGTCGCGGGCAGCCGCTACCGCGGTGACTTCGAGGAGCGACTTCGCAAGGTGCTCAAGGAGATTCGCACCCGCGGCGACATCGTCCTGTTCATCGACGAGATCCACACGCTGGTCGGTGCCGGCGCGGCCGAGGGCGCGATCGACGCTGCTTCGATCCTCAAGCCGATGCTGGCTCGTGGTGAGTTGCAGACCATCGGTGCGACGACGCTGGACGAATACCGGAAGCACATCGAGAAGGACGCCGCGCTCGAGCGCCGGTTCCAGCCGATCCAGGTGATGGAGCCGACGATCCCGCACGCGATCGAGATCCTGAAGGGCCTGCGCGACCGCTACGAAGCGCACCACCGGGTGACGATCACCGACGCGGCACTGGTGGGCGCGGTCAACATGGCCGACCGCTACATCAACGACCGTCACCTGCCGGACAAGGCGATCGACCTGATCGACGAGGCGGGGGCGCGGTTGCGCATCCGCCGGATGACCGCTCCGCCGGACCTGCGTGAGTATGACGAGAAGATCGCCCACGTCCGTCGTGAGAAGGAATCGGCGATCGACGGTCAGGACTTCGAGAAGGCCGCGTCGCTGCGCGACGACGAGAAGAAGCTGATCCAGGCCAAGGAGCACCGCGAGAAGGAGTGGAAGGCAGGCGACATCGACGTCGTCGCGGAGGTCGACGAAGAGTTGATCGCCGAAGTCCTGGCTGCTTCGACCGGCATCCCGGTCTTCAAGCTGACCGAAGAGGAGTCCAGCCGCCTGCTGCGGATGGAGGACGAGCTGCACAAGCGCGTCATCGGCAACGACGACGCCATCAAGGGTTTGTCCCAGGCGATCCGCCGTACCCGCGCCGGTCTGAAGGACCCACGTCGCCCCGGCGGCTCGTTCATCTTCGCCGGTCCGACCGGTGTCGGTAAGACCGAGCTGGCCAAGTCGCTCGCCGAGTTCCTCTTCGGCGACGAAGATGCCCTGATCACCCTCGACATGTCGGAGTTCTCCGAGAAGCACACTGTTTCAAGGCTTTTCGGCTCGCCTCCCGGCTACGTCGGTTACGAAGAGGGTGGCCAGCTCACCGAGAAGGTGCGGCGCAAGCCGTTCTCGGTGGTGCTCTTCGACGAGGTCGAGAAGGCACACCCGGACATCTTCAACTCGCTGTTGCAGATCCTGGAGGACGGTCGCCTGACCGACAGCCAGGGCCGGGTGGTCGACTTCAAGAACACCGTGATCATCATGACCACCAACCTCGGCACGCGCGACATCTCCAAGGGCGTCTCGCTCGGCTTCGCGTCGGGCAACGATGCTTCGACCGGCTACGAGAAGATGAAGTCCAAGGTCAACGACGAGCTGAAGCAGCACTTCCGCCCGGAGTTCCTCAACCGTGTCGACGACACGATCGTCTTCCCGCAGCTGACCCAGGAGCAGATCGTCGAGATCGTCGACCTGCGGGTCGCGGACCTGGACGAGCGCCTCAAGGACAAGGACATGGCGATCGAGCTCACGCCGGCCGCCAAGAAGGTCCTCGCCGAGCGCGGCTACGACCCGGCCCTGGGTGCGCGACCGCTGCGTCGTGCGATCCAGCGCGAGGTCGAGGACGTGCTGTCCGAGAAGATCCTCTACGGCGAGATCGGCGCCGGAGAGATCGTGCTGGTCGACGTCGACGGCGAGGGCAAGGACGCGAAGTTCACCTTCGTCGGCAGCCCGAAGCCGCAGGCTCCGGACTCGTTGCCCGTCGAGGCTGCCGGTAGCGGCGGGGTAGATCTCGGCAAGGACTGACTCATCCTGCGGATCGAGTAGCGGAGGAGCGCAGCGGGGGAGCGTATCGAGATCAGGACGTATGACGTGAGGGCCGGGCGGTTTCGCCCGGCCCTTCGTCATACCCACTTCGCTCCTGCGGAATGATGGTCGTATGACGCTGCGTGATCCTGCCTTGCACATCCGTCCGGCCCTCGCCACGGACGTGCGCGGGATCCGAGAGCTCACCAAGCCGTATGTCGAATCGCGTGCGATCGCGCCCAAGGCGTCGGTCGCTTATTACGAGGGTGTGCAGGAGTTCCTGGTCGTCGAGCGCGAAGACCGGCTGGTCGGCTGCGGCGCGTTGCACGTGATGTGGGAGGACGTGGCGGAGGTGCGCACCCTGGCGGTCGCGGCCGAGGAGAAAGGGCAGGGCATCGGTAGCACGTTGCTCGAGTCGTTGCTCGATCGTGCGCGCGAGCTCGCGGTGCGTCGGGTCTTCTGCCTGACTTTTGAGGTGGATTTCTTTGCGGCACACGGCTTTTCAGAGATTGACGGTGACCCGGTCGCACCCGATGTCTTCGCCGAGATGCTGCAGTCGTATGACGAGGGCGTCGCGGAGTTCCTCGATCTCGATCGGGTCAAGCCGAACACTCTCGGCAATCACCGGATGCTCCTCACCCTCTGACGGGATTGGCTGCCGTGAACCATCCGCGAAACTCGGCATGACGAAGCGGTCGGACGGTAGCGAGCAGCTCACCGTGGCGGGTCACCCGGTCTACACGTTCGTGGGCGACAAGGCGTCCGGGCAGACCAATGGCCAGAACCTCAACCTCAACGGGGGACTTTGGTATGCCGTGTCGCCGGCCGGAACGGAAATCGAGGGGACGTCGAGCACGTCCGCTCGTGGCGGATACGGCTACTGATCATGGGAACTGCCCTCTTTGCGGCGATCCGGCTGGTGGCGCTGCTGGCCGCCGCCTGGGTGCGGCTCAACCCGCGGCGATGGTCGTTCCTGCTCGCAGGCCTCGTGGCGGCCGTTGCGGCGGTCGCCGTGATCACCCACGACCTATGTCGACTTCGGCGCTGTCGGTCCGTTGCCCGACCTGTATCACCCACGTGGGCGGCGCCGGGCAAGACGCCGTCCTCAGTGGCGGAGGTGTGCAGCACGGTGCTGGCGATCGTGGGAATCTGCGCGGCGAGTGTGGCTCGTCGGCGCAGCGATCGGCTGGCCCGGTAGATGCGCCGTACGACGTCCTCGATGTCGGGCTCTTCGAGCGACACGGCAACCGGCTTCGCTTTGGGCGCGGGGCGGGCTAGCGTTTCACGGGTGAGTGATTCCACGGACGGTCAGCTCGACGTCGATGTCTCGCCCAGCGGGACCGGTTGCCAGGAGTGTGAAGCGGCTCGCGGCTGGTGGGTGCACCTACGCCGCTGTGCGGCCTGCGGGCACGTCGGGTGCTGTGACTCCTCGCCGGCGCAGCACGCGACGAAACACGCGACCGACACCGGCCATCGGATCGTGCAGAGCTTCGAGCCGGGCGAGGACTGGTTCTTCGACTACGGTTCGGCTGAGTTCGTCGCCGGCCCGCCACTGGCCGCGCCGACGAGTCATCCCGCCGGCCATGGTGCTCCGGCGCCCAAGGACCGGGTGCCCGCCAACTGGATGGAGCTCATCCACCGCTGACGGCTACCGGCTGGCGCGGTAGATGCGCCGTACGACGTCCTCGATGTCCGGCTCCTCGATGGACAGGTCGCGCAGCTGTGCCTGCTCACCGACAGCGGCGAGAACCGTTGCAGCGGTAGTCATCTCGGAGTCGAACGCCAGGCGCTGGCGAGCCCCGGCGACCTCACTGCCCAGGTGGGTGGTGTGCGGTATGCCGGTCAGATCCGGCGTGGCATCGGCGAAGTCCAGCACCAGGGTCCGCTCGGCGCCGGCCGCACGAGCGAGTCCGTCCAGGCTGCCGTCATACACCGCACAACCGTGGTCGACGACGAGCACGCGCTCGCAGAGCCGCTCGATGTCGCCCATGTCGTGGGTGGTGAGCAACAGGGTCGTTCCGTGCTCGCGCCGCTCGGTGATCAGGAACTCGCGCAGCCGTTGCTTGGACAGCACGTCGAGACCGATCGTCGGCTCGTCGAGGATCACCAGACGTGGCCGGTGCAGCAGGGCGGCGGCCACCTCGGCGCGCATCCGCTGGCCGAGCGAGAGCTGACGCACTGGTGTCGCGAGGAACTCGCTGAGCTCGAGTTGCTCGATGAGTTCGTCGGTTCGGGCGCGGGCGTCCGCGCCGGGCAGCCGGTGGATCGCGGCGAGTATGTCGAAGGACTCCCGCACCGGCAGGTCCCACCACAGCTGTGAGCGCTGCCCGAAGACGACGCCGACCTGCGCAGCGAGTCGGCGGCGCTCGCGGTGCGGGTCGATGCCGCAGGTCCGCACCGTGCCGCTGGTCGGGACCAGGATCCCGACGAGCATCTTGATGGTGGTCGACTTCCCGGCGCCGTTCGCGCCGATGTAGCCGACCGACTCACCGGGGCGGACCTGTAGCCGCAACTCGTCCACGGCCCGCAGTGTTTGCCGATGTATGACGTCACGGCCCTTCCCACGACGGGTGAATTCGCGTGTCAGTCCATCGGTTTCGATGATCAGCTCAGTCATTCTCAGCCACCCCCTCCTTGGTAATGACGCACGCCGAAGCGCCACATGATCAGTGCAAAGCCCCACATCCACACCGCGGCGATCGGCGTGCACCAGGCGAGCCAGTTCGGCATACCCGCCGGGCCAGGCAGGTCCAGCAACCGCAATGCCGGGACGTAGGCCGCCAGCGCCATCGGGAAGACGAAGCCGAAGAGCGCCTTGAGCGGCATCGACCACACCGCCGCGGGTTGCGTCGACGCGTAGCGCCCGCCATACACGAACGCGTTGGTGAACTCGGCGCCCTGGATCAGGAAGAACTGCATGCCGGCGGCCCAGATGTACATCGCCGAGAAGATCGCGATTGCGCAGACGATGGTCAGCACCAGTAGGGCGACGTGTGCCCCGGACCAGTGGATGTCGTTGATGGACAGCCCGATCACCAACGATCCCAGACCGATGCCGGCACGCGTCAGCCGACGCAGCGAGATGTCGCTGGTCATCAACTGCAGCAGGAGCGGTTGCGGTCGCAGGTAGAAGACGTCGAGCGTGCCTTCGCGGATGTACTTCGGCAACGTGTCGCAGTGGCCGACGAACATGTCAGCGATCGAGTAGCACATGTCGGCGAGGCCGAAGACGAGCAGCACCTGCTTGAAGTCCAGGCCGCCGAGGACACTCACCTGGTGGAAGAGCAGCCAGACCTCGGCCAGCTCGATGAGGCCGACCAGTCCTGAGCTGGCGAGGTCGATGATGAAGTTGCTGCGATAGCTGCGCTGAGACCGCATCCGGGAAGCGAGCACGGCTCGATAGCCGTCGAGTTGTGTTGGTATCGAGGTGGTTTCGGCGAAATTTGTCATCCGCCTTGCACCTCCAGCTTGCGTTGTCCCGCAGTCGTCATCAGGTGACCGACGAGGAAGGTTCCGGCCAGCCAGGCCAGTTGCACGCAGACCAGCCCGTATGCCGCGCCGCCGCTCGTTCGGCCGGTCAGGATGTCGATCGGATACATCATCATCGACGGGCAAGGCGTTGCCTCGGCGATCACCAACAGCCAGTCGGGGAAGAGTGCGATCGGCACGAACAGGCCGGCGAAGAAGCCGGAGAGGACCATGTAGAGGATCTGGATGCCACGTGTCTCGATCAACCAAAACCCTGCGACAGCAACGAGATACACGGTCGAGAAGGAGATGGTGATGCCGATGATCAGGCTCACCGCTCCCAGCACGTACGAGGTGGGCGAGCTCGGCATCGTCATACCGACAACCAGGGCGCCGATGGCCACGCTCGGCACACCGCGGGGGATCAGGGCGAAGACGGCTTTGCCGACTTCCGTTGCGATCGTTGCCAGTTGGACGTTGACCGGGCGGAGGAAGTCGATCGCGACATCGCCGTTCTTGATCCGAGCCGCGAAGTCGAGGCGCCCGTGCAGGTTGACCGAGCCGAGCATGCCCTGCGAGACCCAGATGTAGGCGCTCATGCTGCCGACGTCATACCCCTGCACTGTGCCACCGGCCGCACGCACGGTGGCGAAGAGCATCGCGACCTTCAGGAAACCGAATGTCAGGTTGGCGACGAGGCCGCCGAACATCGCCAGACGGTAAGCGGCTTGCTCACGGAAGCCGGCTGTGAAGAGGCGGCTGTAAGGGTAGATCGTCGCCGCACGCACAAACGCAAGAACTTACCGACGAAGTGCCGTGCTGGCAACCTCAAGGTCCGCTTGATCGGCTAAGTGGCTACGTAGGTGAGTTTCGAGGCATCCGGGCAGTTGGCGCTATGGGTGAAGTTGCCTGGCGAGCGCGGCCTGACGCCCGCAGCCACCGTCGTCCGGTAGCCGATCGCACTACGGTCGCGCGCCGATCGAGTTACTCAACCAACTCGTCGAGCGTTGTGCTCGCATCCAGCCGCCCCGCGATGGGGAACCTCCGCGAGTCGTACCGGTCGGCCGCCAGGCAGAGGGAGGTCGCGCGGCCGATGCCCCCGGAAGCGCCGGTGACCAGCACGGTCTTGCCGGCCATCGGTTCGCGGCCGCGATCATGCGTCGACACTGCGCAACCGCCAGGCGGCGAGTCCGATCAGGACGACCGCGTAGGCGCACATCACGGCGAAGCCGGTCCACGGGGCCAAGGGGTGCGCGACACCATAGGTGCCGTCGATCAACATGCCGCCAGCGTTGGAGGGCAGGTACTGGACAAAGCTGCCTGACCACGATGCGGGCAACAACATGGTCAGGGGCGGGATCACGAAGAACACCGCGACGAAGGTGGAGATCGCGGCGGCGGTGTTACGCAGCAGTGCCCCCAACGCCAGCGCGGTCAGCGCGGCCACGCTCAGGTACAGCGCGGCGCCGAAGATCGAGCGCAGCGCGCCTGGGTCGGACAGCGACGCGTTCAGGTGCTTACCGCTGAGCATGGCTTGGCCGACGGCAAATGCCGCGACGCTACTGGCCAGCATGGTCGCGAACACTGCGGCGGTGCATATCGTGAGCTTGGCCCACAGCACCGGCAGTCGGGCGGGCACGACTGCCAGCGAGGCTCGGATCGCGCCGGTGCTGTATTCGCCGGTGATGACCAGGACGCCGAGGACTCCGATGGCCAGCTGGGCGAAAAAGGTGCCGGTCAGGCTGACGGAGATCGCGGTCTGGCCGGGGTCGAAGCCCTTGGCCTGGCCGGCTTGGATGCCCGCGAACAGGGCGCCGAGTCCGATCATGAAGACGACAGCGAGCAGCAGGGTGTACAGGGTCGAGCGGAGTGAGCGGAACTTGGTCCACTCCGAGTGGACTACCCGCAGCTGGGTCACCCGAAGCCCGCGGTGGTCGGGGCTGATCGCCGGCGCGCGGTCCGGCGTGAGCGTGGCGGTCATGCCGCCACCGCCCCGGCTCCGGCTGGGCCGCCGGTGTTGTCGGTGGAGCGGTATTCCACCGAGTCGCTGGTCAGTTCCATGAACGCCTGTTCCAGTGAGGCCTGTTGGGCGGCCAGCTCGTAGATGGGCAGGTGGGCCTGCCATGCGATGGTGCCGATGTGTTGGGCCGTCAACCCGTCGACCTGCAGGACGTCGGGCTCTTCGTTCGAGATCGTGACATCGGGGGCGAGCAGCAGCTCACGCAGCCGAGGTGCCTCCGGTGTGCGGACCGTGATGGTGCTGGTCGAGGCGCGGGCGACGAATTCGGCGACGCTGGTGTCGGCGATGAGTCGGCCTCGGCCGATCACGACTAGCCGGGTCGCGGTCTGTGCCATCTCGCTCATCAGGTGTGAGGACACGAACACCGTGTGGCCGTCGGCTGCCAGCTTCTTGAGCATGGTGCGCATCCACAGCACTCCTTCGGGGTCCAGTCCGTTGGCCGGCTCGTCCAGGACCACGGTCGCGGGGTTGCCCAGCAACGCCGACGCCACTCCGAGGCGCTGGCCCATGCCGAGGAGAAGCCGCCGGTGCGGGTTCCGGCCACCCCCGCAGACCGACGAGGTCGATCACCTCGTCGACGCGATGCCCGCGAATGCCGTTGGTCTGCGCCAGCGCGAGCAGATGGTTGCGGGCTGACCGGCCGGTGTGCACGGCCTTGGCCTCGAGTAGCACGCCGAGTTCGCCCATTGGGGCTCGGGCGGACCGGTAGCGGCCGCCGTTGACGAACACCGAGCCGGTGGTTGGCGAGTCCAAGCCTGCGATCAGGCGCATCGTGGTCGACTTCCCGGCGCCGTTGGGGCCCAAGAAGCCGGTGACGATGCCGGGCTGGACCACGAAGGTCAATCCGTCCACTGCCAGCTTGTCGCCGTACCGCTTGCTGAGGTTCTCTACTTCGATCATCGTCTTGCCTTCCATGTCTGGTCTCGCGCAGCGTTGTCGTACCGGAAGTGCTGGCCTTGGCACTCGGTCCCGGGCCGACAGGGCCGGACCATTGCGCCAGTGCGGTATCGGCCGCCTCCTGGCCGTGGTGTCGATAGTCAGGCGTGGACGGTGTCGTCGGCGGACGGGGTCCCGGGAACGTTGATGCATTCCGCAATCGGAGTGGGTTTGAAGCCGTTGACGATCAGATAAATGCCAAGCGACAGTTCCCAGACGAACTCCGGGATCGTCGCAATGAACTGCGCCGCCCCGCCCTCGCTGATGACACCGAACAGCACAGCAGTCCCCGAGATGCAGATCAGCGGACCGCCGACGAGCCCCAGCACGGCCATCCGTCGAGGCACGAGGCCTGAGCGGTACATCAGGTAGCCCAGGATCAGTCCGTTGCCGATGCCGACCACGAAGCCGGGTCCGAGTAGGAACGTCCAATCCTTGATCGCGACAAGCGATCGACCAATCGTGATGAGCGCGTCCTGGTTCCCGCCGGTGCCAGCCAGGTCCTGGTGCAAGGTCACGACCGCCAGCAGGCTGAGGATGCCGACGGCGATGAAGACGCATTCAATGATCCGAGCCGTGACGTAGCCGAGCGCGAGCGCCTCGTGCTGCCGTTTGAGGATCGGAAACAGCACCACAGCGCTGCCGATGTTCGCGACGATCAGCAGCAGTTCCAGGAACGCTCCCAGCAGCACCTGGGTGTCGCCGCCGCCGCCGGTGATGTAGCCGACGTGGTTGAGGACGGGTTGGTAGAGGAGCAGCGCGGGGATCGAGGTGACGAACGTGATCACGAAGAGCACGCCGGCGATCAGGGCGGTCCTTCGCTGCGAGCGGCCTGCCGGTAGATGAAGCCCGGACGAGAAGTGCTGCGCGGCGCCCGGCTTCGGTGGTGGTTGTGGCAACGAGGAAAGCGACATGACGGGCTCCCTTTGATCTGGGTGAACGCGGATACTCCGGAGGGATCGAGGCGCGCTAGTGGTTACGAGAACTCGGGCGCCGGTGTGGGCACGATGGCGTCGTCTGTGGCGTCCGGGGTGGGGTCCTGGCCTCCCAGGTCCAAGCGGAACGGCGGGTAGGTGTCGGTCATCAGCGCCGCATACGCAGCCACGCGGTACACCCAGCGGTTCATGCCGAGAACGAAGTCGAAGATGCCCTTCGGGTAGCGACGGGTGAACAGCAGCCCGACACCGGCGACCAGGGCTAACAATCCGATGAGGCCTCCGCCGGAGGTCCATCCTGTGTCGTCGTGGGCCGCGTTGATGCCTGCCCAGGCGCCGCCGGCGAAGACCGCGACGACGAGATAATGCGGCAGGGCGAGCAGCCACCACTTCACCAGCACCAGGCCGCGCGAGAGCGACTCGGGGTAGGCGACCTCAAGACGCGCGGGGTAGTCCGGGACGTCCTTAAGAGTAAACGGCGGGTAGTGGTCCGTGCCGAGCGCGCTGTAGCTGTAGAACCCCAAGCGCCAGGTCCAGCGCAACACGCCGACGTTGAAATTGAACAGCGGTCGCGGGTAGCGGCGGGTGAACAGGATCGCGAAGAACGCGACCGCGCTCACGACCGCGAACCCGATCCAGAGAAAGAACAGCACGACGAGGTGCGGGACCGCCAGCAGCCACTTCACCAGCCAGAGCCCGCGGCTGAGGTGGGGCGAGAGCTCGCCCGTGAGCCGAAGCGGATACGGGGGTGCGCTGGCATCCATGAGGAACCTCTTTTGCCGACCCAAGCAGGGGCCGGGTGCTGTCGCCGCGAGGCCGTTGAGTGACCCGGTGACGACTCGTACAATACACGCTATTATTGTCGCGTCATGATTTTCGTGAAAATCATCAGGAGAGCGATCCCGCGTGACTATCCCGGAGCCCGAGAACAAGGCCAGACCGTGGGCCTTTCTCACCAACCACGCGCATGTGCTGCTGTGCATCGCGCGCGACCCTCAGATCCGGGCCCGCGACATCGCCGATCAGATCGGCATCACCGAGCGGGCCGCGCAGCGGATCCTCGCCGACCTGATCACCGCCGGCTACGTCACGCGCACCAAGGTGGGACGCCGCAACCACTACACGATTGACCTCCGCGGCCACCTGCGCCACCCCATGCACCGTGACCTATCGGTCGGGACCCTGCTCCAAGTCCTGAACACAGATCCGGCTGCGGGACCCGGTTGATCCGTCAACCATGTCCCACAATGGGATCGGAACATTCGGAGCCTAGGACTCGGGTAGGTGCTCACGTCGGGCTCTACTCGCGCCGACGTCTCCGAAGTAGTGCGCGAACACGTCGTGCACGCTTTGCGCGTCTACTGGCGATCCTTGCTCGACGAGGACTGTGACCTCGGGGTCGTACTCGTCGGCTGGAGCACCGGCACCGAGCAAACCAACGGGATCTTCGCCATTCACAACAGCGCGGACGGCCAGGAAGTACGCAGATGGCATCGATGCAGGATCGCTGACATCGACCGGTTGTGCCAACAACGTCCGATTGCTCGGCTCCGTCTCGATCAACGACCGCCTGAATTCGCCGATGGCTATTCGGGGAGTTGGGCCGACGCGACGACGCGTCGTAGTTTCCGGTGCAGCGCAGCCCACCTGGTGCCCTCGTGGGCGAGGTCGTCGACGGCTGAGTCGGGTGCGGTAATCGCTGCCGCGCGCTCATAGATGGTCAGCTGACGCTCGAGCCAGCCCGGTCGCTCTGCGATGACATCTACTCGTAGGCCGGTGGACTCCAGTAACTCGCCCACGTTCGGTGGGAAGCGTGCTGGGGCGTCCTGGCGACCTTCCCACGTTGTGAGGACGAACCGGCCTCCGGGGCGCAACACTCGCGCTGCTTCCACGATGAGCGCGCGTGGGTCGTCCAGTAGCTGCACCACGTCGACACTGACCACGGCGTGCGCACTGTCCGCGGGTAGCCCAGTCGCCGCAACATCGGCGACGAAAAAGGCGGCGGTGGCGTGTGGAAAGAGCTGTCGCCGGCACCGGGCGTCGGTGATGGCGACAGTCGAGGAATCGATTCCGACCAGGCCACAGCAACTGTCGGCGGCGAGCCACAAACCTGGTCCTCCGCGTCCACAGCCCAGGTCGACCAGTGTTTGCCCTGCGTGCAGCTGCAGCAGGTCGGCCAGTTCGCGCATCCCGGACATCGGCACGAACGAGAAGGGTCCAATTTCGGGCGGTAGTCCATCGCCGAAGAGTTTTGTCGAACCCTTCTCGTCAATGGGACGGGGCACACTCGTCGTCAGGGGTGCCACCACCAGTGGCGCGTAGGTTGATGCAGGTGCGCCCTGTTGTCACCTCAGCGGCCCAGCCAGGCCACGCCAACGAGGACGCTGTCGCCCTCGGACCAGGAGTAGCGGTGCTGGTCGATGGCGCCGGGCTTCCGGCGCACCTGCGCAGCGGGTGCACCCACACGGTGAGCTGGTATGCCCACGCGTTGGCCGACACCTTCCGCGACACTCTCTCCCACGCAGACACCGACACTCGCACCGCCTTGGCGCGGGCACTCCGGCAAGTCGCGGCACGCCATGGGCCAGGCTGCGACCTGGACCGTGGGTCGCCCAGTGGCACCGTCGCCGCCTGGCGGATCGGCGCCGACGCCGTGGAGTACCTCGTGCTTGGCGACGCGTCCATCATCCTCACCGGCCCCGGCGGGGACGTCAGCGAAGTCACCGACGATCGGCTCGCCACTGTCACCGAACCGATCATCGCCAGCCGCGTGAGACATCGGGTCGCACGAGGTCTGGCAACAGCACCGAATGACCTGCGCGAGGCGCGCCGGGCCGCCGTGGAGATGACCCGCAACAAGGCGGCCGGGTTCTGGTGCTGCCACCACGAACCGGCGGCCGCCGGGCATGCGATCGTGCGGACACTTGCTCGCGCCCAGGTGGCTTCTCTCGTCGCCGCTTCCGATGGCGCCACTCGCGGTTATCAGCTGCTGGGCATCCATACGGTTCAGGATGTCGCACGACTGGCCGCCAACGGCGCCGGGAAGACTGTGATCGGCGCCATCCGGGCCGAGGAACAACGAACCCGCCTGCTGACCGATCAAGGGATGAAGAAGCACGACGACGCAACCCTCGTGGCAATAACCGTTACGGCCACCAGCCGGTGAGACCAGCCGGCCAGTCACCTCGGTCACCCCTTATGACGGTCTGACATTACCCGGCCATGATCACTATGTTGTGTTCGTGACGTCAGGTGATTCTCAGATGACAGCTGGTTCCAGCGGCGGGGATTCGAGTCAGCCATGGACGGATCTTGCTTCTGACTACGAGCAGGCACGAGCCAGGGAGGATTCGCTGGACCGGCTCGTCGAGTGGCCGGCGCAGCGCGACTTGCTGGGTGATGTCGCTGGACTGTCGGTGCTGGATGCTGGTTGTGGCAACGGCGGCAAGGCCGCCGAACTGGTCGTAGAGGGCGGCGCGGTCGCGTCGGTCGGGGTCGATATCAGCGGCAACTTCATCACTGCACCACCAACAGGCCTGGACCTCATCCAGGGTGACCTTTCCGACTTGGCCTCGGTCCCCGGGCTTGCTGATCGCCGATTCGATCGCATTTTGTTCCTGCAGTCGTTCGGGTACGCGAAGGATTCTGTCGGAGCGCTGCGAACGGCACGGTCGATGCTCGCCGACGATGGGTTCATCCTGCTGACCCGGACTCAACCGATCCGATACGCGATCGAGCGCGCCGAGAAAAATGGAAGCTCACTGGGCGAGGAGTATTTCTCCACGGGATCGTTCTCATACCAACACAAGGGTTGGAACGAGGAAGCCAAGCTCACGAAGCGGCCGTACACCATGTCGGACCTGATCAACATCTTCAGCGCAGCGGGCTTATGGATCGAGACTGCGGTTGAACCCCAGATGGCAGACGAACTCCGCCAGCAATATCCGCACAAGCAAGCAGTGCTGAACAAGTACCTCGGCATCCTCATGTTCAAACTCAGACCATTACCGGACTGAGCCTCTTGAGATCGGCCCGCTGCTTCTACACCGTCGGCCAAGTGCCTGGGACGCGGCCGTGCTACGGCACACGAGGCGACCACCTCGACAACGCCTCGCCGGTCATTCAGGCGCTCCAGCATCCGGGACTCTTAGTCTGCGGAGACGCTCACTGAGCCATGCGCTGCCGCTGATCGGTTTCACGCGGCTATTGACACTGAACAGCAGTTGGCGGGACTGCACCGCATTGGCTGAATTCGATGTTCATCAGGGTGCGTGAGATGGGTGATCTGGTGGGTGGTGGGTGTCCTGGTGGGGCGGGCGGTCTGCTGCTGGCGGTGAGTCCGCCGGTCAGGGTGTAGGTTTCGCCGGCGTCACCACCGACGAGGTGGTCGGGGTGTTCTTTGTCGTAGTTGCAGCGTTCGCAGAGGCCTTGGCCGTTGCGTTCGCTGGTCGCCCCGCCTTTCGCATGGGAGGTGATGTGGTCGGTGTGGGCGATGGGTGCGTCGCAGTAGGGGGTGCGGCAGGTCCGGTCCCGTAACCGGATGAAGTCAGCCAGGAGTCCGGTGTAGCACCGGGAGGCGGACTCCATGCCGATGAGGTCGCCGGTGCCGGGGTAGGCGAATAGTCGCCGTATCCGGGCCGCTTTGTCGGGGTGGTCGGTGATCCATTCGCGGGCCAGGTCGGCCGGGATCGGCCCGTACCCGGGTACCTCGGCGCGGGTGTCGCCGGTCAACGCGTCCAAGGGCAGGATGAGGTTGATGTTCACGCCCGTCCCGTCGGCTGGTGTGCGGCCGGTGACGCGCTCGACAAGGGTGTCGGCCATGACCTGCCCGCGAGGATGCTCGGTCGTCGCGGTGGCGTCGGCTTGGGCTTTGAGTGCCGCGAAACACGCCACCCCGTCCTTGACCGGCAGCAGTGCGGTCAGCCAGGTCATGCAGTCCGGGGCGGGTCGCAGACTGACCCGTCGTTCGGATTCGGCGTGGGCGCGGCGGGCGGTGGCCGCGGCCGGGTCGGCCTGGTAGGCGGCGGCGTGGGCTGCGGCGATCAGTCGCCGGTGGGACACGGTCCCCAGGTCGCCGGCGATCGCGGTGTCGACGCGGCCCCGGTCTTCGCGGGTCAGGTAGGCGGTGGCGGCGACCAGGTCGGTGGCGTCGCGTTCGGTGATCACCCCGGCGGCAAGCGCCGCGAAGGTGCAGGGCATTTCTTCGACGACGGCGTGTGCCAGGCCCAGCAGTCGGGAGCCCAGGTGCGGGGCGGACCGGCGGGCCAGCGCGATGTCGGAGCCGACTTTGCGGGCGGTGGTGGCGCGGTTGATCCCGCGGGGCAGGTCCCGTTGTCGTTGTTGGTGGTGGGCTTGGACGGTGATGCGGGCTTGGCGGGCGGTGATGGCGTTCTTGGCTTCCTCCAACGCCCGCGCTTCGGTCAGCAGGTCTTCCAGGGTGTCGGCGGTGATGGCTTCGTCGAGCCGGTCGTGGAAGGCACGCACCGCCGACGCATTGAACGCGCACTCAGCACGTTCAATCGTATCGGTTCTTGTGTCGTCCATGTGTTCGAGTATACCCGAATTCCAAGCAACTGCAACACTTTTCGGGAACGAGTGTTATCCACATCCCCTCTCGATGCGCCGGATTGCGAGAGGGATGTGGATAACTCGACAGGTCAGTTCTTAGGCGTCAGCCCGAGCAGTTCGAGAGCCTGGGCGAGCGATGCCTCCGGGGTCTGGTGGGCGTGCACGACGACGCCGGCCTCGTCCGGTTGCAGCGGCTCCAGAGCCTCCAGCTGAGACGGAAGCAGCGACGGCGGCATGTAGTGACCGGTCCGTTTGGCGAGCCGCTCCTCCAGCACCTTCTGCGGAACGTCGAGGTAGACGAAGCGCACGTTGTCGCGGCCCTCGCGCAGCAGGTCGCGGTAGGTCCGCTTCAAGGCGGAGCAGGTGACGACAGCGCTGCGACCGTCGCGCTCGTGCTCGTCGATCCAGGTGCCGATCGCGTGCAGCCACGGCCAGCGGTCCTCGTCGGTGAGTGGCACGCCCGACGCCATCTTGTCGACGTTGGCCTGCGAGTGGAAGTCGTCCCCTTCGGCATACAGCCAGCCCATCGCGTTGGCGATGCCCTCGGCCAGAGTGGTCTTCCCGGAGCCGGAAACCCCCATCACGATCAGGAACTGGGCTGGGCTGTCGGCGTCGCTCATTCGGACACTCTAACCAGGGTGGGTTTCGATACGGCCGCTCGTTCCTCGCGGCCTACTCAACCACCTTGGAGCGGTCGCTCGTTCCTCGCGGCCTACTCAACCACCTTGGAGCGGTCGCTCGTTCCTCGCGGCCTACTCAACCACCTTGGACGGCCGCTCGTTCCTCGCGGCCTACTCAACCACCTTGGAACAGTCGCTCGTTCCTCGCGGCCTACGGGGCCAGCTAGGACGGAAGCCGAAAGCGTTTACGCGGGAGCGGCTCGACCAAGCCGTCCTCGATCAGCGAGACGAGGCAGCGATCCCGCTGGCCGCCGTCGTGCCAGACGATGTCGAGGTCGGCGCGCGGCACCGGGCCGGGTGCGTCGCGCAGCACGGCCAGCAACTTGCCACGCACCTGGCGATCGGTGCCGTGCCACTTCTGCGCCTTCTTACGTGGCCCGTCGTGCTCCGGACGACCAGCGAGCACCCACGCGCAGCGGGAGGCCGCCGGACAGCTGGCGCAATCCGGAGTGGCCGCCTTGCAGACGAGCGCCCCCAGCTCCATGACGGCGACGTTCCACCGTGCCGCACGCTCGTCGTCCACCGGCAGCAGGCTCTCGGCGAGCCGGGTCTCCGCGGCGCTCAGGCTCGGCGCCGGGTGTCCGTCACCGCTCACCAGCCTGGCCTCGACCCGGCGCACGTTGACGTCCACGACCGTCGCGCGGATGCCGAACGCGAACGCCGCAACAGCCGCCGCGGTGTAGCTGCCGATGCCCGGAAGTGCCTGCAACTGCTGCAAATTCGCTGGTATGGCGCCAGCGTGCTCGCCAGTGATCGCGGTGGCCGCACCGTGCAGGCGCAGCGCCCGGCGCGGGTAGCCGAGGCGCCCCCATTCACGCACTGCGTCGCCGGGTGCGGCAGTCGCAAGTGCGGAAGGCGTCGGCCAGAGCTGCATCCATCGGCGCCATACCGGCTCGACCCGGGCGACCGGAGTCTGCTGGAGCATCACCTCCGAGACGAGCACCGCCCAGGGCCGGTCAACCTCGGGCCACGGCCACTCGTCGGCCGGCACGCGCCAAGGCAGATCGCGAGCGTTCTCGTCATACCAGCGCAGGATCGTGTCGTGCAGGGCCTCGACTTCTGCCATATGTGGGGTGCTCAGACGTAGCGCTCGAGGATGCTGCTCTCGGCCAGGCGGGACAGACCCTCGCGCACGGCACGGGCCCGACTCTCGCCAACTCCTCGACCGCCATCAGGTCGTCGAAGTCAGCGGCGAGCAGCTTCTGCAAGGTGCCGAAGTGGTCGACGAGCCGGTCGACGATCGCGCCGGGAAGCCGTGGGACCTTGGTCAGCAGGCGGTAGCCGCGCGGGCTGACCGACTGGTCGAGCATCTCGCCGATGGCTGAGAAGCCCGCAGCGCGAGCACCGGCCGACAGGTCAAGCAGCTCGGTGGCGGTCATCTCGCCGAGCCGGCTGATGGCGTCCTCGACGTTCATGTCGGAGCGGTTGGAATCGACGTAGTCGCGCACCACCAGCTCACGGTCGTCCCGCAGCCCGCCCACCAGCTCATCCAGCTGCAGCGAGATCAGCCGGCCGTCGGTGCCGAGCTCGATGACGTATTCGCTGATCTCCTCGCTGATCCGGCGAACCATCTCCAGTCGCTGCAGCACACTCGCGACGTCGCGGACGGTGACCAGATCTTCGATCTCCAGCGCCGACAGCGTGCCGGTCACTTCGTCCAGCCGTGACTTGTAGCGTTCGAGGGTCTGCAACGCCTGGTTGGCGCGCGACATGATGGCGTTGGAGCCCTCGATCACGTGGCGCACGCCTCCGACATACAGCGCGATGATGTGCATCGACTGGCTCACCGAGACGACCGGGAAGTTGGTCTGCTTGGCGACGCGTTCGGCCGTGCGGTGCCGGGTGCCGGACTCCTTGGTCTCGATGCTCGGGTCGGGCATCAGCTGCGTCCCGGCGCGCAGGATGCGGGACACGTCGCTGTTGACGACGATCGCGCCGTCCATCTTCGCCAGCTCCCGCAGCCGGGTCGCGGTGAACTCGATGTCGATGGGGAAACCACCGGACGACATGTCTTCGATGACCGCGTCGTGGCCGATGACGATGAGTGCGCCAGTGCGCCCGCGCAGGATCCGCTCAAGGGCATCGCGCAGGTCGGTGCCGGGGGCGACGGCTGCGAGGGTCTCGCGGAGGATGACTTCGGGGGTGCGACTCACCACGTCAGTGTAGGTGTGGCCGATCCTGCCGGGCTGCCACGACGCGTGCGCGCCACCTGTCGAATCGGTGTGTTTCAGCTGTTCACGTTGTCTGTCGCGCCTCTTCCCTCGGCTGCGCGCCTCGCTCGCGCCTCGCTCGTGCCTCGCTCGTGTGCTCGCCTCGATCGGCGCTCACTGGTATGGCGATGGCGCGGGTCGCCGCGTGCACGTCACGCACCTCGATCACGCGCATCCCCGCCGGGGCGGTCTCGGTGCCCATCGAGCCGGCCGGCACGATCGCCCGCTTGAAGCCGATGCGGGCGGCCTCGGCGAGTCGGCGCGGCACGCCGCCGACACCGCGCACATCGCCGGCCAGGCCTACCTCGCCGACCGCGAGGGTGCCCAGAGGCATCGGGCAGCCGTCCTTGGCCGAGGCCAGCGCGAGGGCGATCGCCAGGTCGGCAGCCGGCTCGGAGAGCTTTGCACCGCCGACCGTCGAGACGTAGCAGTCGTCGTCACGCAACCGGACGCCCGCCCGGCGGTCGAGCACGGCCAGGATCATGGCGGTCCGAGCGTTGTCGACGCCGTTGGTGGTGCGCCGCGCCGAGCCGCCGTTGCCCGGCACGAGCAGCGCCTGCACCTCGGTGACCAGCGGCCGGCGGCCCTCCAGGGTGACCGTCACACAGGTGCCGGGGACCGGCTCGTCCATCCGGGACAGGAAGAGTCCGCTGGGGTCGGGCAGGCCGGTGATGCCCATGTCGGTCAGGTCGAAGCAACCGACCTCGTCGGTCGGGCCGTAGCGGTTCTTGACGGCGCGGACCAGCCGCAGGCGGGAGTGTCGCTCGCCCTCGAACTGCAGGACGACGTCGACCAGATGCTCCAGCACGCGAGGCCCAGCGATCGAGCCGTCCTTGGTGACGTGGCCGACCAGCAGGGTGCCGATGCCCTGCCGCTTGGCGACCTGGATGATCGCGGCCGCGACCTCGCGCACCTGGCTGACGTTGCCCGGAGCGCCGTCGACCTCCGCCGACGCGATGGTCTGCACGGAGTCGATGATCAGCAGGTCCGGCTGCAACTTGTCGATCTGCGCCAGCACGGTGCCCAGGTCGGTCTCGCTGGCGAGGTAGAGGTCGCGCGCCAGCGCTTCGATGCGCTCACCACGCAGCCGCACCTGGGCCGCTGACTCCTCACCGCTGACATAGAGGACGGTCTGACCGTCACGCGCGGCGCGGGCCGCAACGTCGAGCAACAGAGTGGACTTGCCGATGCCCGGCTCGCCGGCGACCAGCACCACTCCGCCGGTCACCAGGCCGCCGCCGAGCACCCGGTCGAATTCACCCACGCCGGTTGGGCGGTGCTGCGCCCGGCTCGCGTCGACCTCGCCGATCGGCAGCGCCGGCCGCTCGATGGTCACCGCCGGAGCGGTGCGCACCGACTGCTGACCGACTTCGGTCACCGTGCCCCACGCCTGACACTCGCCACACCGGCCGGCCCACTTGATCGCCTGCCAACCGCACTCCGTGCAGCGGAACGTCGCGGCCGGTGCCTTCTTACGTGTGCTGCTCGCCATACGCCGGACTCTAGAGGTGGCCTCCGACATACGGCTCAAGGTGTTCGGGTAGCTTAGCCTCGCCTAACTCACCCTAAGGATGTTCATGTCCCTTTCCAAGACCCTGGTCCTCGGCCTCATCGCCGGCGCGACCATCCTGCTCGGTATGCCGCTGGGCCGCCTGCGCTCGCCGGCGCTCGCCACCCGATCCCTGCTCAACGCCATCGCCGTGGGCGTGCTGCTGTTCTTGTTCTGGGACGTGTTGTCCGGGGCGTGGGAGCCGATCGATGCCGCGCTCGTCGACGTGCATGCCGGCAAGGGTGGAGTCGGCTCGGCGATCGGCTACGGCGTGCTCTTCGCCGGTGGTCTCGCAGTCGGCCTGCTCGCGCTCGTCGGCTACGAGAGGTGGATGGGCCGCAAGGCACAGTCCACCGAACACGGGCTGCATCCGATGCAGCTGGCGACGCTGATCGCGGTCGGCATCGGCCTGCACAACTTCGCCGAAGGACTGGCGATCGGCCAGGCAGCGGCCACCGGCGAGATCGCCATGGCCACCCTGCTGGTCGTCGGCTTCGCCTTGCACAACGCGACCGAGGGGTTCGGCATCACGGCACCGCTGGCCGCCGATGTCGACGAGACCGGCCGGCGCCGGCTGCCGACGTGGGGCCGGCTGCTGCTGCTCGCACTGATCGGTGGCGGACCGACGTTCGTCGGCACCTGGGTGGGGCACAGCTTCACCAGTGCCGCGGTGAGCGTCATCTTCCTCACCCTTGCTGCCGGTTCGATCCTGTATGTCGTCATCCAGCTCATCGGGGTCGCCGCCCGCACCCGCCGCACGGACCTGCTCGCCTACGGCGTGTTGATCGGACTCGCCGCCGGGTTCCTCACCGACGCGATCGTCTCCGCCGGCGGCGCGTGATTCGTCAGTACCTGCGCCAGCGCACGAAGACCGCGTAATCGACACCGGTGCGCTCGTGTTCGGCGAGGATCCGGTCTGCGTGCTCCGGCGTGAATTCGATCTGCACGACGGCCTCGAAGTCGGCGCGGGTCGCGAACTCCCACCGCATCGCGACCGGCGCCGAGGTGAAACCGACTCGCCGCCAGAAGCGCTCCACGCCCACCGGGTCGTATGACGGCAGCGCTCGCCGGAACCACGACCCGAAAGTGGACTGCGACGCGTCGTTGTCGATGACGAAGGCGACGCCGCCGGGGCGCATCACCCGCTCGAGTTCGGCAAGGCCCGGCTCGCAGCCGGCACCGAAGAAGTACGCCCAGCGTGCGTGTGCGACGTCGATCGGATCTGCTTGCACCGGAAGGGCTTCCGCGCCGCCGGCACGCACCTCGACGGATGCCTCGATGCCGTCGCGCAGCACCCGGTCCTGTGCCGCCGCGACCAACGGCGGATGTGGCTCGACACCGATCACCGACCGCGCGGTGCGCGCGAAGAACGGAAGGTGGAAGCCGGATCCGCAGCCGACGTCGAGCACGTCGGCGTCCTGCCAGTCGCGCACCTGTCGCATCGCCGCCCAGATGGCGCCGTCCGGGTCCACACCGCGGTTCTCGGTCTCGTAGGTGTCCGGAGAGTTCCAGATGTTCGGGGACGGGATCGCCGGGAACGGCGAATCCGCTTGCGTCACTTGGCTTTCCGCGACTTCGTCTGTGCCTCGGCCGCCTCTTCGGCCAGCAGCGTCGCGGGGTGCACGTAGAGCGGCAACAGCGCCCGCCCGCCCGGGCCGGCCTGCCGCAGCGCCGTCGCCTGCATGAGATGCGCCTCGCAGCGGCGGGCCAACTCGTCATACGCGCTGTCGCCCATCAGGTGCCGCAGCTCGCCCTCGTTGGAGATGTAGACCGGCGAACTACCCACGTGCGCCTCAGGATTGCCCGAGCAGTACCAGTCGAGGTCGTGCCCGCCGGGGCCCCAGCCGCGGCGGTCGTACTCGCCGATCGAGATCTCCAGGTATGACGTCTCGTCCGGCTGTTCCACCGTGCGGTAGGTGCGTCGGAGTGGCAGCTGCCAGCAGACGTCCGGCTTGATCGTGTGTGGCGGGACGCCGGTCAGTATGGCGTGCTGGTGCAGGGCGCATCCGGCGCCGGCAGGGAAGCCGGGACGGTTGTGGAAGATGCAGGCGCCGTCGACCACCCGCGTCTTCCAGTCACCGTCCTCCTTCTCGCGCCAGCCGTCCTTGGAGTGGCCCTCGTCGTAGTACTGCCACTCGTCGGCGCCGAGCTCCCGGACCGCGGCCTTGACGTTCTTGAGATCGTCCTTGTCGGAGAAGTGCGCCCCGAGGGTGCAACAGCCGACGTCCGGGGCGTCCTCGTAAATGCCCTGGCAGCCGGCGCCGAAGATGCAGGTCCACGATGACGTCAGCCACGTCAGGTCGCAACGGAAGCGTTCTTCGGCGTCGTCCGGGTTGTCGAACTCGACCCAGGTCCGGGGAGTTTCCAGCGCTGTCTCGACCACGGCGCCATCGTAGGTCGGAAAGTTACCGGTAGCGTTACAGCCATGCGGCTCGGTGTGATCGACGTGGGATCCAACACGGTCCACCTGCTTGTGGTCGATGCACACCCCGGTGCCCATCCACTGCCGGCAACCTCCCACAAGCGCGAGTTGCGCCTGTCGGAGCACACGCTCGCGGACGGCTCGATCTCGCCGGACGGGATCGCGCAGCTGACGACCTTCGTGCACGAGTGCCTGTCCATCGCGGACGACCAGGGCTGCGAGGACCTGCTTGCCTTCGCCACCTCCGCGATCCGCGAGGCGCCCAACGGCGACGACGTGCTCTCACAGGTGCATGCGGCCACCGAGGTGAAGCTGGAGGTCCTGTCGGGCGCTGACGAGTCACGACTGACCTTCCTCGCCGTACGCCGGTGGTTCGGCTGGTCGGCCGGCCGCCTGCTGGTGATCGACATCGGCGGTGGATCGCTGGAGTTCGCGGCCGGCATCGACGAGGAGCCCGACGTGGCGCTCAGCCTTCCGCTCGGGGCCGGCCGGCTCACCCGGGACCTGCCCGGCGACCCGCCGCTGTCTGCTGACCTGAAGGTGCTGCGCAAGCAGGTGCGTTCCGACATCGCACGGGTGGTCCGGGACCTGCACAAGGTGGGCATTCCGGACCGGGTCGTCGGCACCAGCAAGACCATCCGCTCCCTGGCCCGCGTGCTGGGCGCGGCGCCGCGGGGTGACGGCCCGCGCGTCGAGCGGGTCCTCGAACGTGAAGCACTCGGCGAGCTGGTGCCGCGTCTTGCCGAGATGACCTCCGGCGAACGCGCAGCGTTGCCAGGCGTTTCCGCCAGCCGCGCACCTCAGCTGCTGGCCGGCGCGATCGTCGTCCACGGAGCAATGGACGTCCTGGATGTCGAGTCGCTCGATCTGTGCCCCTGGGCGCTGCGGGAGGGCGTCATACTGCGTCGGCTCGACTGGCTCGGCGCCTGATGGCTCCCCGACTCACCCTTCCGCAGGGGCGCATCGCGCTGTCGACCTCGTCGGTCTACCCCCTAGGCGTCGTCGACGGCTTCGCGATGGCCGAACGTCTCGGCTACGACGGTGTCGAAGTGATGATCTGGACCGATCCGGTCAGCCAGGAGTCCGGCGCGCTGCGCAAGCTGGTCGACCATTACGGCATACCCATCGTGTCGGTTCATGCGCCGACTCTGCTTCTCACCCAACGCATCTGGGGCCCGGAGCCGTGGCCGAAGATCGACAACTCGGTCGCGTTGGCCGAGGAGGTCGGTGCGCAGACCGTGGTGGTCCATCCGCCCTTCCGGTGGCAGCGCGAGTATGCCGCGGAGTTCACCGAGGGCATCGCGCAGCGCAACACCCGGACCGCCGTTCACATCACGGTGGAGAACATGTTCCCTTGGCGGGCGCGTGCCCGTGAGATGCAGGCCTACCTGCCCGGCTGGGACCCGGTCGAGCTGGACTACGACCACGTCACGCTCGACCTGTCGCACACCGCGACGGCCGGCTCGGACGCGATGCAGATGGCCGAGGACCTCGGGGACCGGCTGGCCCACATCCACCTCGCGGACGGCACCGGATCGTTCAAGGACGAGCACCTGGTGCCCGGCCGCGGCTCGCAGCCGTGCGCCGACCTGCTGGAGTCCCTGGCCGGCCGTGGCTACACCGGCGATGTCGTGCTCGAGGTCGGCACCCGCAAGCATTCGGCGGAGCAGCGCGAGCTCGATCTCGCCGAAGCACTCGCGTTCGCCCGGTTGCACTTCGCCGCGCCCGCTGCACGCTGATCACTGCACGGGGTCGCTCGGCAAGGTTCGGCCGTTGCGCCATACGCTCGGATTCCGCCCGCTGTCAGTGAAGGAGCACCCCGTGATCGACCCCAGCGCAGCATTGCGACAGGGACTGCTCGGCCTGAGCCGCAGTGATTCCGTGCGCCGAGTGGTCGAGCGCACGCCGGTCAGCCGTTCGGCATTGCTCCGCCTTGTCGCGGGGGAGGACACCGAATCCGGCGTGACCGCTGCCACCGACCTGCTGGCGAGCGGGCGGCTCGCTACGGTCAGCTTCCTCGGGGAGGAGACCGTCGACGTCGCACAGGCGAGCCGCAACCGGGACGCTTACTTGGCCGTGCTGCGGGCACTGCAGGGGAGGGCGCGACGAAGGGCGGCGCCGCCGAGGTCAGCATCAAGCTGAGTGCCGTCGGTCGGGGGCTGCCCGAGGACGGCGAAAAGATCGCACTCGACAACGCCCGGCAGATCTGTGAGGCGGCCGCCGCTGCCGGCACGACGGTCACCATCGACATGGAGGACCGCACCGCCGTCGACTCGACTCTCGGAGTCGTGCGCGACCTGCGGGCAGATTTCCCGTGGGTCGGTGCGGTGTTTCTGGCCGACCTGCGCCGCACCGAGGCGGACTGTCGTGATCTGGCAACCGCCGGCAGCCGCGTTCGCCTGTGCAAGGGGGCCGCCTACCCGCAGCCGGATTCCGTTGCCTACCAGGACAAACAGGACGTGCGACGGTCCTACGTGCGCTGCGCGAAGGTGTTGCTGGAGGGCAACGGTTACCCGATGCTGGCCACCCACGACGCCGACATCATCGACATCAGCCGATCGCTGGCCGACAAGGAGCTGCGAGCGCCCGAATCCTTCGAGTTCCAAATGTTTTTCGGCATCCGGCCGGACGAGCAGCTGCGACTCGCAGAAGCCGGGCACCGGCTGCGCGTCTACGTCCCGTATGGCGACCAACGCCGCTGGTACAGCTACGCCATGCACCGAATGGCCGAGCGTCCCTCCGACACGATGCCCTTCCTACGTTCCGGCTCCACGAAAGGTTGACCGAGATGCCCGAAACTGCTGAGCAGTCAAGCGAATTCGTGGGGAAGCGCATCGCGTTCCTCGGGGTCGGCATGATGGGGGAGGCGCTGCTCGCCGGGCTGGTCCGAGAAGGCCGACCGGCCCAGATCGTCGTCTCCGACCACAGCTCTGACCGGCAGGCCGAAGTCGCCGAGAAGTATGGCGTCCAGGCCGGCTCGGTCGCCGAAGCCGTCGCGGGCGCGAGCAGGGTCATACTCGCCGTGAAGCCGAAGGACATGAGTGCGCTGCTCGACGAGGTGGGCGCTCACCTGGAGTCGGACGCCCTGGTCATCTCGGTGGCGGCCGGCCTCACCACGGCATACCTCGAGGAGCACCTGCCCGCGGGCACCCCGGTCGTGCGGGTCATGCCCAACACCCCCGCGCTGGTCGGCGAAGGTATGTCGGCGGTCAGCGCGGGCACGCACTGCGAGGAGAGCCAGCTGGCGGAGGCGCAAGCGCTGCTGAGCTCGTCCGGCAAGGTGATCGCGGTGCCGGAGAGCCAGCTCGACGCGGTCACCGCGATCAGCGGCAGCGGCCCGGCATACGTCTTCTATGTCGTGGAAGCGATGGTCGAGGCCGGTGTGCTGCTCGGCATCACCCGCGCCACGGCGACCGAGCTCGTCGTCCAGACGCTGTATGGCGCCGCGACCATGCTCAAGGAGACCGGTGATCACCCGACCCTGCTGCGCGAGCGGGTGTCCAGCCCCGGCGGCACCACCGTCGCGGCGCTGCGGCAGCTGGACGACCACAAGGTTCGGGCGGCGTTCGTGACCGCCATGGAGGCGGCCGCTCGGCGCTCTGCGGAGTTGGCATCCGGACAGGGCTGAAGACCAATCGTTATCGACCCAGCCCCCTCCGTTCACCGCACCTCGTGACCGCCGACGAGCGATACATGGGAGAGTTGTGCCCATGACTGACATCACGGTGCGCGCCCTCGGGGATGAGGACTGGCAGGTTTACCGGGACGTTCGACTGACGGCCCTGCGCGAAGCGCCCGACGCCTTTGCGGCGTCGGTTTCGCAGGAGGAGAAGTTCGACGACGAGCTGTGGCAGGCCCGCCTGAAGCGGTCCCGCCGCCTTGTCGCCGAAGACGGCGGCAAGGTCGTCGGAGTCGTCTCGGTCGGCAGCAAGCCGGAGAACAACGACGACAGGGTCAGTGAGCTCTTCGGCCTCTGGGTCGACCCGGAGCTGCGTGGCAAGGGTGTCGCCTGGAAGCTCGTTGACGCCGGCGTGCGGCAGGCCCGCCAGGACAACTTCGACTTCGTCCTCTATTGGGTCGGCACCGACAACGGTCGTGCCGTCGCCTTCGCGTCCAGCTTCGGTTTCCGCCCGACCGACGGCCGACGACCGATGCAGAGCTCGTCCTCCGACGACGGAGATGTCTCCGAGAACGAAATGGCGATGGTCTACCCGCTGGGCGACGACCCGGGCGCGGTGCCGAGCTCGGTGCTCTGAGCGACCCTGCCGTGACCGCCGCCGACCTCCGCGTGCGAGTCGTTTGGGGCGAGGAGTTGTCGGCCTACAACTTCGGCTCGCAGCACCCGATGAACCCGATCCGGCTGGACCTGACGGCCCGATTGTGCCGTGAGCTGGGCGTTTTCGACGCTCCGGGTCTCGAGGTGGTGGCGCCGTCGATGCCCGGCGGCAGCGATGCGTTCCTGTCCTGGGTGCACAACTCGGACTACATCGACGCGGTGCGTGCCGCGTCGGCCGACCCGTCGGCGGCGGATCCGGCATACGGCTTGGGGACCGAGGACGACCCGGCCTTCGCCGGCATGCACGACGCGGCGTCGTTGATCGCCGGCTCGACGGTACGCATCGCCCAGGACGTATGGCGCGGCGAGATCGACCACGGCGTCAACTTCTGCGGCGGCCTGCACCACGCGATGCCCGGGAAGGCATCCGGCTTCTGCATCTACAACGACGCCGCACTCGCCATCCAGTGGCTGCTGGACAACGGCGCCGAACGCGTCGCCTACGTCGATGTCGACGTACATCACGGTGACGGGGTCGAGCGTGCCTTCTGGAACGACCCGCGGGTGCTGACCATCTCGATCCACGAAACCGGTCGAGTCCTGTTTCCTGGCACCGGTTTTCCCGGCGACGTCGGCGGCCCGGATGCAGAGGGCAGCGCGGTCAATATCGCACTGCCACCCGGTGCTCGGGACGCCGGCTGGCTGCGCGCGCTGCACGCCGTCGTGCCGCCGCTGCTGCGCGAGTTCGAGCCGCAGGTGCTGGTCACCCAGCAGGGCTGCGACTCCCACTACGCGGACCCGCTGGCGCACATGGCCCTGTCGATCGACGCACAGCGCACGGCATACCAGACGTTGCACGAGCTCGCCCACGAGCTCACCGGCGGGAAGTGGATCGCGCTAGGCGGCGGCGGCTACGAGCTCATCGATGTCGTTCCGCGCGCCTGGACCCACCTCACCGCCATCGCCGCACACCGCCCGATCGATCTGGAGACCGAGGTTCCTGCCGTATGGCGCGAGCACGTCCAGCGCACCTTTGACCGGCCCGGGCCGCCTCGGATGGGCGACGGGCAGGCCGAGAACGGTCACGTCTGGTGGCGCTCCTGGGAGTCCGGCGTCGACCCCGACGACGCCATCGACCAGTCGGTCCTGGCGACCCGGGAAGCAATTTTCCCCTCGCACGGCCTCGACGTGTGGTTCGACTGAACCGTCTTTCGTCACACCCGTAACGCCCGAGACATGCGGCTCAGCGGGAAGATCGCCACATTTTTCTCACCTGTATCGGCGTGTCAGGTGGACTTTTCGCACACTCAGACTTTCCACAGACACTCCCGACCCTCTATCGTTGCCCAGCAGAACACCTGTGAGACGCCCGGAGCGACTTGCAGCTCGGGTCGACATCTGTGTCGTAGGAGAAGGGTTGGCAACTGCCATGACCGAAGAGCGCCAGCCTGGCGAGGTCACATTCATGACCGTGGCCGAAGTCGCCGCCATCATGCGGGTGTCGAAGATGACGGTCTACCGGCTGGTGCACTCGGGCGAGCTGCCGGCCGTGCGGGTCGGTCGATCCTTCCGCGTGCCCGAGGACGCGGTTTCCGAATATCTCAGCCAGTCCTACATGGGCACTGCCTGACCACAGCAGTCCCAGCGACCGCCCTCGATTCGTCGGCGGTCCCAGCCATGGCGTAGCCTTGGGCGGCGGATCGCGTCCCACTGCGGACGCGATACATCGAGGCTTCGCGACCGGTAGGGCGCCACAGCCCACCGGTTCCATTCAGCAGATTCAGGAAGAGCGTACGCATGGGTTCAGTCGTCAAGAAGCGCCGTAAGCGGATGGCCAAGAAGAAGCACCGCAAGCTGCTTCGCAAGACGCGTCACCAGCGTCGCAACAAGAAGTAAGCGCTACGGCGGCCGCAGGTCGCCCAAGGCCGACGCACGAGCCCCGGACCGTTTTGCACGGCACCGGGGCTTCGTCATACCGCGACGCATGTTGCGCACATGTGGGCCGGATAGAATCGCAGCGGAGCCACGTGTCACAGAGGAGGGTCAATGGGTCGGGTTGTCCTGGTCACGGGTGTGTCCCGGCTGGTGGGCGGTATGACGTGCCGCGCGCTCGCGGCCGACCCGACGCTCGAGCGCGTCATCGCGATCGACACGGTCCCACCGTTGCACAGCCTCGGCCGCGCGGAATTCATCCGGGCCGACATCCGCAACCCGATCATGGGCAAGATCCTCGAGCAGGAGAAGGTCGACACGGTTCTGCATCTGGGCGTCATCATGACGCCCAAGCAGGCCGGCGGTCGCACCCTGCAGAAGGAGATCAACGTCATCGGCACGATGCAGCTGCTCGCCGCGTGCCAGAAGGCCGACTCCGTCGAGCGACTCGTCGTCAAGTCGTCGTCCTCCGTCTACGGTGCGTCACCACGGGACCCGGCGATGTTCACCGAGGACATGGGCGCCCGCCGGAACCCGACAGGTGGTTTCGGCCGCGACTCGGTCGAGGTCGAGACCTACGTCCGTGGGCTCGCCCGGCGCCGACCCGACATCGGCGTCACCACGCTGCGTATGGCGAACCTCGTCGGCCGGGGCTTGCGCACGACGTTCTCCGAATACTTCGCATTGCCAGCGCTTCCGGTGCCGCTGGGGTTCGACGGCCGATTCCAGGTCCTGCACATTGATGATGCCGTCGCTGTGCTGCAGCGAACGGCGAACGCACAGGACCTGTCCGGCACGATCAATGTCGCAGGTGACGGCATGCTCACCGTGCGACAGGCCGCCCGCATCGCGGGCAAGCCGGCCATCCCGGTGCTCGCACAGTCCGCGTCGGTGATGCAACAGCTCAGCGGAATGCTCGGTGGCAGTGGTGCTTTCGACGCCGAGCAGATGCAATTCCTGCAATTCGGCCGCGGCATGGACACCACTCGCATGCGCACCATGCTCGACTTCACGCCGGAGCACACCACCCGAGACGCGTTCCGCGAAGTCCTGGGCGCACCCGGCCGTCGCCATGCCGCCAACCTGGGAGAAGCACGTGTCTGAACCCGCCAAGAAGGCCCCGGCCAAGAAGTCCAGTCCGGCCGCCAAGAGCGCCGCGAAGAAGACTGCGGCCAAGAAATCCCCTGCGAAGAAGGCAGCCCCGGCCAAGAAGACTGCCCCGGCGAAGCAGCCCGCTGCCAAACGGCCCGCTCCGGCGCCGGCGGCAAGCCCACGCCATACCCATGCTGCGGCGAGCACCCGCCCGTCCCGCAAGCACATCGGCGCAACCGCGCACCGCACTTCTGCGCATCACGGCGAGCACGCGCCATCCGGCAGCGTGCCGTCGCTGCGGGTCGTGCCCGACCCGCCGGAGGTCGCGGAGCCGATCGCGAGCGCGTCCGACTTCGAGGGTGTCGTCAATGTCCTGGTCGAGGGTCTGCGTAAGGCCGGCGGCCTCGTGGGCATCGAAGGCGACGATCTCGAGCGTCGCATCGCGCAGGCGCTCGCGTTCTTGCGCCGCCGGATGACCGGCGACTATGAGATCGACGACTTCGGCTTCGACAAGGAATTCACCGACCAGGTCTGGCTGCCGATGCTCCGGCCGCTCTACAAGCGGTGGTTCCGCGTCGAGGTCCGCGGCATCGAGAACATCCCGGACGAAGGCGCCGCGCTGGTCGTCGCCAACCACTCCGGCACCCTGCCGATCGACGGCCTGATGACCCAGGTCGCCATACATGACGAGCACCCGAAGCACCGGCATGTGCGGATGCTCGGTGCCGACCTGGTCTTCGAGTCGCCGCTGATCGGTGAGCTGAGCCGCAAGTCGGGCACCACGCTGGCGTCCAACCCGGACATCGAGCGGCTCTTCGCCGCGGGCGAGTTGGCCGCCGTCTATCCCGAGGGATTCAAGGGCGTCGGCAAGCCGTTCTCCGAGCGTTACAAGCTGCAGCGTTTCGGCCGCGGCGGCTTCGTGTCCGCCGCACTGCGCGCCGAGGTGCCGATCATCCCGTGCGCGATCGTCGGCGCCGAGGAGATCTTCCCGATGATCGGAAATGTCAAAGGGCTGGCGCGGACGCTCGGCTTCCCCTATTTCCCGGTGACGCCGTTCTTCCCGCTGCTCGGCCTGGCCGGACTGATCCCGTTGCCCAGCAAGTGGATCATCGAGTTCGGTGCCCCGGTCAACACCGACACCTACGGCGCCGCGGCCGCGGATGACCCGATGCTGGTCTTCGACCTCACCGACCAGGTCCGCGAGACCATCCAGCAGTCGCTGTATTCGCTTCTGCTGCAACGTCGTTCGGTGTTCTTCTGAGTTCCTTCGGTATGTCACAACCCCGCATCGAGCTCATCGGCAAGCCCGACTGCCACCTGTGCGACGACGCGCGTGCGGTCATCGAGCGAGTCTGTGCCGACACGGGGGAGAGTTTCGTCGAGCGGAACATCCTCGACGAGCCGGAGCTGATGGCGTCATACGCCGAACAGATCCCGGTCACCCTCGTCGACGGCAAGCAGCACGACTACTGGCGCGTCGACGAGCAGCGGCTGCGCAAGGCGCTCTCGCGGCGGCGGAAGTTGTTCGGCAAGCGCTGAGCGCGCCCGATCACGCGTCGAGAGGTCAATAGACGCTGCGAGAGCGCCGTCGCACGACATCCATCGACCTCTCGGTGGATGTAGTCATGCGTCGCGGCATACGTCGACAATGAGGCCGCCTGGGCCCCGCAGGTATGCCGCTTGCGTTCCCCAATCCGTGGTGAGCGGTCCCTCGTTTGCGCGAGTGGCCGAGGTCGAAACTGCGAGAGCGGAGCACGTCACTTCATGGCTGAGCCTCGCCGAGGAGGTAACGCCACTTTTCGGGCCGATGCCGGACTTCGAGCAGCACGTACGCCGGGGCATTGCGCGCGGCACCGCTTTCGTCGTCACGCACGGCAGCGTCGTAACTGGGGGAATGTTGCTCAGCCGGGACGACAAAGCGCACCACATCAATTGGCTCGCGGTTCGCCACAGTGCGCGCAGACAGGGAATCGGTGCCGCGCTGGTTCGCACCGCGCTTGAGCGTTGGCCAGAAGGGGACGTCGGGGTGGTCACGTTCAGTCGTGAGGTCGATGGCGGTGACCCTGCCCGTTCGCTATACCGAGGACTCGGCTTCGTCGATCACGGGGCCACTGGCTTGGCGCCGGACGGTAGTCCGCGTGACCTGTTCACGCTGGAGCGCTGAGCGGGCCCGATCACGCGCCGAGAGGTCAATAGACGCTGCGAGAGCGCCGTCTCACGACATCCATCGACCTCTCGGCATGGGTCGGCGTCGCCACTGGTCGGCACTCAACCGCCCAGCCCGCGAGACGGGCGTTTCAACCGCCGAGACCGTTGTCGCAGCAGGCGTTGACACCGCGCCGACGAGGCCACTTCGCTACCACGAGCACCGTCGGCAGGTGAGGCCGCCCCCGTCTAGCACTTTTGTCAGGAATTTGCGACTTTGTGCCCGCGTTCACAAAGACCTACAGTCAGGGGGTCATTGATCCTCTGTGGCCGGCGTTTGGTATACGCCTGTCCCGCAGCGCATGGAGGAGTCGGAGCGCATTGAGCACCGCATCGGCCGCCCGCCGGGAGATCCCGGAAGCCACCGTGGCCAGGCTACCTCTCTATCTACGCGCGTTGCGGAGCCTGGGAGCCCGTGGAGTCGAGGTCATCTCCTCCGAGGCGCTCTCCGAAGCAGCAGGTGTTCGCTCCACCGGATTGCGCAAGGATCTCTCCCACCTCGGTTCGTATGGCGTGCGCGGCGTCGGGTATGACGTCGGCCGTCTCTCCGAAGAGATCTCCCGCGAGCTCGGCCTGCATCACGACTGGTCCGTCGCCATCATCGGCATGGGCAACCTGGGTCATGCACTTGCGGCATACGGCGGGTTCGCGACGCGCGGTTTCAGCGTCCGGTGGCTGGTCGACGAGGACCCGGCAGTGATCGGCACCGAGATCGCCGGACTGCAGGTCATCGATTTCGCCGACCTGGCCAAGCAGGCGCCCGAGAGCATCATCGCGGTGCTGGCCACCCCGCCGCACGCGGCGCAGCAGGCGGCCGACCAGGCGGTCGCGCTCGGGGTGCGCTCCATTCTCAACTTCGCCCCGTGCGTGATCACCGTCCCGGACGGTGTTGAAGTCCGCAAGGTCGACCTCGCGACCGAGCTCCAGATCCTCGCCTTCCACGAACAGCGTGGTCGGGATGGCGAACTCTCCTCAAGGCATTTCGTGTCGAAGGACTCGGGGTCCGCGCGAAGTATCGGAGCGACGAAGGAGCGGAGAACTTCGTGGGGTGAGGCGCCGTGAGCAGCCTCATCGTGATCGGTATGTCGCACCGCACGACCGGTGTCGATCTTCTCGAGCGGGTCGTGCTGACCGGGGAGCAGGCCGATCGGCTGGTCGACTCCTCGACCTCAACGAGCATGTCAATGCCAGCGTCGTGGTCTCCACCTGCAACCGCGTCGAGATCTACGCCGATGTCGAGACCTTCCACGGCGCGGTCACCGGCATCACCGAATCCCTCGCTGCCACAACCGGTTTGGCGGTCGGGCAGCTGCGCGATCACCTCTACGTGCACTTCGAGGACCGCGCCGTTGCGCACGCCTTCCAGGTCGCCTCCGGCCTCGACTCGGTCGCCGTCGGTGAGGCACAGATCCTCGGCCAACTACGCGAGGCACTGCGCGCCGCGCAGGACGGCGGACATCTGGACCCGTCGCTGTCGGCACTCATGCAGCACGCGCTGCGGGTCGGCAAGCGGGTCCACACCGAGACCGACATCGACACCGTCAGCCGGTCCCTCGTGGAGCGGTCGCTGGTCGTCGCGCAGTCCACTCTCGGCGAGTTGGGCGAGCAGCGTGCGCTGGTCGTCGGCGCCGGGGCGATGAGCGGCCTGGCGGCACACACCCTGGCCCGTGCCGGTGTCGGCCACCTCACCATCATCAACCGCACGCCGGGCAAGGCTGATCGCCTCGCGCAGGCGACCGGAGGAGTCGCGCGCGACTGGGCCGACCTGACGGCGGCCGTCGCGGACGCGGACCTGGTGATCTCCTGCACCGGCGCCGTCGGGCACGTGCTCGACGTCGACAACGTCGCTGCCTCCGAAACTCCTACTCTGCTGGTCGATCTCGCATTGCCTCGCGATGTGGACCCGCGGCTGCTGACCGTGCCCGGCATCGCCCTGGTCTCCCTCGAAGACCTCAGCGCGGCAGTCGCCGAGGATGCCGAGAAGACCCAGGTGACAGCGGCGCACGATCTGGTGAGTGCGGAGGTCGCGGAGTTCCTCGTGGCCCGTCGTGCCGCTGCCGTCGCACCGGCTGTCGCCGAGTTGCGCAAGCGCGCAGCCGATGTGGTGGCCGCCGAGTTGACTCGCCTCGACCAGCGCGCCGACCTGTCCGAGCACGACGCAGCGCAGGTGCAGATGACCGTGCACCGCGTGGTGGAGAAGATCCTGCACACGCCCACCGTGCGCATCAAGCAACTCGCCGGCGAGGAGCAGGGCGGCCAGGACTACGCCGCACTGCTGCGGATGCTCTTCGACCTGGACCCGCACGAGACCCGTGTTGCGCAGATTCCGCACGGTGAACCCGCAGGGGGTGAGTCGCGATGAAGATTGTCATCGGCTCCCGGCGCAGCAAGCTCGCGCTGACCCAGACCGGCCTGATCGCCGACGAGTTGCGCGCGCTCGGTCACGACATCGAGGTCGTCGAGATCGTCACCGAGGGTGACACCAACCGTGCTCCGCTCACCCAGTTGGGCGGCACCGGTGTGTTTGCCACCGCCATACGAAATGCGTTGCGCAACAACGAGATCGACCTGACGGTGCACTCCCTCAAGGATCTGCCGACGGCGCCGGCTCCCGGTCTGACCATTGCCGCCATACCTCCTCGTGAAGACGCACGCGACGCGCTGATCGCCCGCGACGGACTGACGCTCGGTGAGTTGTCGCCCGGCGCTGTTGTCGGTGGTTCGCCGCGTCGCGCGGCTCAGCTTGCCGCGCTCGGACTCGGCCTCGTGACCCGAGAGGTCCGCGGCAACATCGACCGCCGGATCGACTACGTCCGTCATGGCGAGCTCGACGGCATCGTGCTGGCCCGCGCCGGTCTGTCGCGAGTCGGCCGCCTTGACGAGATCACCGAGACGATCGACCCATTGCAGATGTTGCCCGCGCCCGGCCAGGGCGCCCTGGCGCTCGAGATCCGCGCCGACGACACCGCCTTGTATGACGTCGTGCGAGGACTCGACGACGCAGACACCCGCGCTGCGGTCACCGCCGAGCGAGCCGTGCTCTCTCGGCTCGAAGCCGGCTGCTCGGCTCCGCTCGGCGCGCTCGCGGAGATCAGCGAGGACCTCGACGGCAGCCTCGAGATCTCATTGCGCGCATTCGTCGGTCGCACCGACGGCACCTTCGACCTGCGGCGGTCACAGACCGGACCGTTCGACCATCCAGAACAACTCGGTCACGACGTCGCGGAGTTACTGCTCGCCGATGGGGCGCTGGAAGCGTTCACATCGGATGGGCAAGCACCAGAGCCGACACCCGGCGGACTCTTACCAAGGGACGCAGATCCCGTCACCGTCCAACACCCCCAGCGCCGCGGAGCGTGAAGAAGTGAGCACAACAAAGACCCGCAAGACCCTGCCTCAGGTTGCCTTCATCGGCTCCGGGCCGGGTGACCCGTCACTGATCACCGTCCGGGCGGCCAAGTTGCTGCGCGCGGCCGACGTGATCATCATCGACCAGATCGCCCGGGAGGACTTCGTCGCGGAGTTCGCCCGCGAAGGAGTCGAGATCGTCGACGCCGGTCACGGTGAAACGGGGCAGACCCTCACCACCGCGTCCCGCGCGAAGCTCGTCGTGCGCACCGCGAAGGCGGCCGCTCGCGCCGACGACACGGCCGGACTGGTCGTTCGCCTGATGGACGGCGACCCTGCCACCTTCAACGGTCTGGCCGAGGAGTCGGTCGCCTGCCACAAGGCCGACATCGCCTTCGAGATCGTGCCGGGCGTCAGCGCGGTCAGCGCGGTGCCGTCATACGCAGGCATCCCGCTGGTCGGCAGCGGTGCGCGCACAGTGCACGTGCTGTCGGCCGCTGACGACAAGACCGACTGGAGCAGTGCCGTCGCGAACGACGCCACCGCCGTCGTCCTCGGCACCGCCGAGTCGGTCCCCGCCGGGCTGGCGAAGCTGCTGGCCGCCGGCCGCAGCGCCGAGACCCCGGTGTCGTTGAGCACCGAAGGCACCACCATCCGTCAGGCGACGCGCGTCACCACCCTCGGCGAGGTCGCCGGTGCGCTGAAGTCCCAGCCGCTGACCGGCCAGGTCGTCGCGGTCGTCGGCTCGGTCGTCGGCCTGCGCGAGCAGTTGTCCTGGTGGGAGACCAAGCCGCTCTTCGGCTGGAACGTCCTGGTGCCGCGCACCAAGGAGCAGTCCGGCACGATGACCGACCGCCTCGCATCGCACGGCGCGGCGAGTGACGTCGTCCCGACCATCAGCGTGGAGCCCCCGCGGACCCCGCAGCAGATGGAGCGCGCGATCAAGGGCCTGGTGACCGGCCGCTACGAGTGGATCGGTTTCACTTCCGCCAACGCCGTTCGCGCGGTGCGCGAGAAGTTCGTCGAATTCGGTTTGGACGCAAGGGCATTCGCCGGTCTGAAGATCGCAGCAGTCGGCGGCGTGACCGCCGAGTCGCTGCGCGAGTGGGGCCTGGAGCCCGACCTCGTGCCGAGCAACGAGCAGTCCGCCAAGGGCCTGCTCGAGGACTGGCCGCCGTATGACGACGTGCTCGACCCCATCAACCGGGTCTTCCTGCCGCGCGCCGACATCGCCACCGACACGCTGGTCGCCGGGCTGCAGGACATGGGCTGGGAGGTCGACGACGTCACGGCATACCGGACCGTGCGCGCCGCTCCGCCGGCACCCGAGGTACGCGAGGCGATCAAGACCGGCAAGTTCGACGCGGTGTGCTTCACGTCGAGCTCGACGGTGCGCAATCTGGTTGGTATCGCTGGGAAGCCGCACGCCACCACGGTCATCGCCTGCATCGGCCCGGCCACTGCCAAGACTGCCGAGGAACACGGCCTGCGCGTCGACGTGCTGGCCGCGGAGCCGAGCGCCGAAGCGCTGGTCGAGGCGCTCGCGGACTACGGCCGGGGCCTGGCGCTGACCGCAGCCGAGAACGGCGACCAGGTGCGTCGTCCGAGCGAGCGGAAGGCTTCGTCGCGGCGCAAGGCCAAGGCTTCACGATGAGCCCCAGGCACAGTGCAGCGAGCGGGAACCCGTGGGCCTTGCCCGCGGGTTCCGCCCGTCCGCGGCGGCTGCGGACCACTCCGGCGATGCGCCGGCTGGTCGCTGAGACCCGGCTGAATCCGGCCGACCTGGTGTTGCCGATGTTCGTCAAGGAGGGCATCGACGCCCCGGTCCCGCTGCAGTCGATGCCGGGCGTCGAGCAGCACACGCTGGACTCGCTGGTCAAGGCCGCCCGTGAGGCGGTCGACGCCGGCGTCGGTGGGCTGATGATCTTCGGCGTGCCGGCGCAGCGTGACGAAACCGGTTCTGGCGCAACGGATCCCGACGGCATCCTGAACATCGCCCTGCGGCGGCTGCGGGACGAGCTCGGCGACGACACGGTTCTGATGTCGGACCTGTGCCTGGACGAATTCACCTCCCACGGGCACTGCGGCGTGCTCGACTCGCAGGGACGCGTCGACAACGACGCCACCCTGCAGCGGTATGCCGAGATGGCGATCGCGCATGCCGAAGCAGGCGTGCACCTCGTCGGCCCGTCCGGGATGATGGACGGCCAGGTGGGCGTCATACGGCGCGCTCTTGACGAAGCGGGGCACACCGACGTCGGCATCCTCGCGTATGCCGTGAAGTACGCCTCCGCGGCATACGGGCCGTTCCGCGAAGCGGTCGAGTCGGCGCTGGACGGCGACCGGCGCACCTACCAGCAGGACTCGGCCAACCGCACCGACGCGTTGCGCGAGCTGCGGCTCGACCTCGCCGAGGGCGCCGATCTGGTGATGGTCAAGCCCGCGCTGCCCTACCTCGACATCCTGCGTGACGTGCGCGAGGTCAGTGACGTGCCCGTTGCGGCATACCAGGTCAGCGGTGAGATGGCGATGATCGAGGCGGCCGGCGCGAACGGCTGGATCGACCGCGACGCCATGGTCCTGGAGTCGCTCACCTCGATCAAGCGGGCCGGCGCGCAGATCATCCTGACCTACTACGCGACCGAGGTCGCCCGCCACCTGCAAGGCGCCTGACTCGGCGAAGGGGGATCCAGCCGGGGGAGGGCGGCAAACGAAAACGCGAGCGGGACCAGGCACTCGGGGGTGTGCCGGTCCCGCTCGCGCGGTTCGTGGGCATGACGTCGCTCAGGCTGTCACACCTGAGGGAGTATGGCGCTCAGGCCTTGACGAACTCGAGGTCGAGGATGATCTTGACCTTGTCGCCGACGACCACGCCGCCGCCCTGGAGCGGCATCTCGATGTCGACGCCGAACTCCTTGCGGTTGATCTCGAGCGAGGCCTCGAAGCCGGCGCGGGTGCCACCCCACGGGTCGGAGCCGACGCCACCGAACTCGACGTCGAAGGTGACCGGCTTGGTGACGTTCTTGATGGTCAGGTCGCCGGTCAGCTCGGTCTCGGTGACCTTGGTCGACTTGAAGGTCATCGTCGGGTAGGTCTCGACCTCGAAGAAGTCGTTGGTCCGCAGGTGGTTGTCGCGGTCGGCGACGCCGGTGTTGATCGAGGTCATCTTGACCTCGGCCTCGACGCTGGAGTCCTCGAGCGTCTCACCGACGGTCAGGGTCGCGGTGAACTCGTCGAACTTGCCCTTGACCTTGCTGACCATCAGGTGGCGGACCTGGAAACCGAACGCGCTGTGCGCTGCGTCGATGTTCCAGGTGCCGGTGGCCAGGCCGTCGAGCGTTGTGTTGGTGGTGGTGGTGGTGGTGTTGCTCATGATGCTCCTCAGCGGTTCGGTTGTGTGTGGAAGTCTTGGGGTGGTCGCCGTGCTCGGCAGCCAGTATGCACAACACTAGTTGAGATTTCAATTATTCCCGTGCCCGAAGATGACTTTCCGACCTATGAGGCTTGTTCTGCGTCTGCGTTGCGAGTCGCAAGCTCCCTGCAACGCCGACGCATCCCAAGCTTCCTGTGTCTGTCCCGAATGAACTTCTATGCTGAGCAGGTGTCCGAGATCGATTCCGCCCCGCTGTGCCCGACCACGTCGGTAGCCGATGTCCCGTGGTTGTCCGATGACGAACAGCGCGCGTGGCGTGCCTACCTGCGCGGCAGCCGCGCGCTCGAGGCCGTCTTGGACGCCGAGCTGCAGGACCTCGGTATGTCGCTCGCCGAGTACGAGTTGCTGTCGATGCTGTCCGAGGCTCCCTGCCAGGAGATGCGGATGAGTCGTCTCGCCGATCAGACTGTGCAATCGCGCAGTCGGGTCACCCACACCGCCACCCGGCTGACCCGGCGTGGCTGGGTCGAGCGCAGGCCGGCGCCGGACGACGGGCGCGGCATACAACTGAAGCTGAATGACGAGGGGCTGGCGGCAGTTCGGTCCGCGGCTCGGGTGCACGTCACCGGCGTCCAGGAGCATCTGATCCGGCAGATGGACCCGGCGTTGTTCCAGTCGCTCGGCGCGGCGATGCTCAAGGTACGCACGCACCTGCTGGGCGCGGAGTGCGACAACTACAACCCGTAGGACTTCGCGTATCGCCGCCTGAGACAATGCTGGTATGACGAGTACGCCCTCTGCGCAGGACCGGATGCAGGACCGGATGCAGGACCGCATCACCCGCGACGACGCCTCGGCAGCTCTGCTGCAACGAGCACGCGATGTCACCCCCGGAGGCGTCAACTCCCCGGTGCGCGCGTTCCGGGCCGTGGGCGGCACTCCGCGCTTCATCGCTTCCGCGAAAGGTCCCTGGCTGACCGACGTCGACGGCAACCGTTACGTCGACCTGATCTGCTCCTGGGGCCCGATGATCCTCGGGCACGCGCACCCCAGCGTGCTGGAGGCCGTCCAGCAGGCGGCGACCAAGGGATTCAGCTTCGGCACGCCCAGCGAGAACGAAGTCGCGCTCGCCGAGGAGATCGTCTCGCGCGTGGCTCCGCTGGAGCAGGTGCGGCTGGTCAACAGCGGCACCGAGGCCACCATGTCGGCGCTGCGTCTGGCGCGCGGTGCGACCGGTCGCAGCACCGTCGTGAAGTTCGCCGGTTGCTACCACGGGCACGTCGATGCACTGCTCGCCGCAGCCGGATCCGGCGTTGCGACCTTCGCACTGCCCGACTCCGCGGGCGTCCCTGCGTCAGCCGCTCACGAGACAATCGTGTTGCCCTACAACGACATTCAGGCCGTCGAGACGGCCTTCGCCGAGCACGGTGACGAGATCGCCTGCGTGATCACCGAGGCGTCCCCGGGCAACATGGGCGTCGTCCCGCCCGCGCCCGGCTTCACCAGCGCGCTGCGCCGCATCACCAAGGAGCACGGCGCGCTGTTGATCTCCGACGAGGTGATGACCGGCTTCCGTTGTTCGGCCGCGGGTTGGTACGGCCTGGAGGGTGAGCCCGAGGGTGGCGCTCCGGACCTGTTCACCTTCGGCAAAGTGATGGGCGGCGGCTTCCCGGCGGCGGCCTTCGGCGGCAGCGCCGCGCTGATGGCCAACCTGGCGCCCGACGGCCCGGTCTACCAGGCAGGCACCCTCTCCGGGAACCCTGTGGCAACAGCCGCCGGGCTCGCTACCCTGCGTGGCTGCACGCCCGAGGTCTACGACCGGATCGACGTCGTCGCGCACGCGATCGCCGACGGCGCCTCCGCGGCCCTCAGCCAGCACGGCGTGCCCCACACGATCCAGTGGGCCGGCTCGATGTTCTCCGTCTTCTTCCGCGATGGCGCGGTCCGCAATTACGAGGACGCCAAGGCACAGGACACCGCGGCGTTCAGCCGGTTCTTCCAGTCGATGCTCGAGCAGGGCGTGCACCTGCCGCCGAGTTCGTTCGAGTCGTGGTTCGTCAGCGCATCGCACGACGATGCCGCGGTCGAGCACGTGCTGCAGGCACTCCCGGCGGCGGCTGCCGCGGCTGCCGATGTCTGAGAAAACGACACAGCTTCCGATGCGACACTCCGAGCGTGATTTTCGTATGGCGTCCCACGGGCGGCACCGATGACTGAAACCGTTGTGCACCTCGTCCGTCACGGGGAGGTCGACAACCCCGATGGGGTTCTGTATGGCCGGATGCCGGGCTTCCACCTGTCGCAGCTCGGCCGGCAGATGGCGCAGCGCACTGCGTCATACCTCGCTGAGCGGGACATCGCCCACCTCGTCCTCGCCACTGGAGCGCGCCCAGGAGACGATCGAGCCGCTCGCCGAGGCGCTCAAGCTGCCGGTCACTCTCGACGACCGGGCGATCGAGGCGGGCAACGACTTCGAGGGTCTGACCGTCGGCAAGAACCCGAAACAGCTTCTCAATCCTCGCTTCTGGGGCAAGCTGACCAATCCGCTCAAGCCGAGTTGGGGTGAGCCGTATGCCGAGATCGCCGAGCGCATGGAGGCCGCCACCCGCGACGCCCGAGCCGCGGCCGAGGGCCACGAGGCGGTCATCGTCAGCCACCAGCTGCCGGTCTGGATCGCCCGCGAACACTTCGAGGGCAACCGCCTCTGGCACGACCCACGGCGTCGGCAGTGCACCCTCGCGTCGGTGACCAGCGTCATCTTCGACGGTGACCGCTTCAGCCGTGTTGAGTATGCCGAGCCGGCGCGTGACCTGCTGCCCAAGGCGACGGAAGCTGCCGGTTCGGCGATGGGCAAGTCATGAAAACCGTTACGAACCGGAGGTTTTCGGCGCTCGCGCTGGCCTGTGTGGCGACCCTCGGCCTAGCCGCGTGCAGCAGCGACGGCAAGTCGATCACCGACCAGGCCAACCAGGGCTCGGACAAGAATTACCTAGCGGGCGACGGCACGCTGGCGCAGCTCGCACCGGCCAAGCGCGGTAAGCCGGTGACGCTCTCCGGCAAGCTGCTGGACGGCAAGCCGTGGTCGACCAAGGATCACGCGGGCAAGGTCATCGTCGTCAACGTATGGGGTTCGTGGTGTCCGCCGTGCAAGGCCGAGACCCCGGACCTGCAGAAGGCGTGGACCCAGCTGCAGAAGAAGGGCGTCGTGATGGTCGGCGTCGACCGGCAGGAAGGCCCGCAAACCGCCGCGGCGTTCCTGAAGTCGGCCGGCGTGACCTACCCGTCGTTACAGGACGACGGTGGCGCGGCACTCGTCGCATTGCAGGGCAAAGCGTCGGCAACCCCTCGACGCTCGTGCTCGACCAGCAGCATCGCATCGCCGCGCGTGTCTCCGGCCCGACCACGACCGCCACCCTCGTCGGCCTGGTCAACGACGTCATGAGCAAGGGTTGATCGACCTCAGATGATCTCCGACGCCGCACAGACCGTTGCCACGGGCAGCCTGCCGATCGCTGTAGTCCTGGCGCTCGTCGCGGGCGTGGTCTCCTTTGCATCGCCTTGCGTATTGCCTTTGGTGCCAGGCTTTCTCGGTTATGTCACCGGCCTGACCGACGAGCAACGCAAGACGCGGCTGGTGACCGGAGCACTGCTCTTCGTGCTCGGGTTCTCGGTGGTGCTGGTCAGCGTCGCCGCGGCATACAGCTGGGTGGTGAACCTGCGCTATTTGCACCAGGACGTGATGATCCGGGTGAGCGGCGTCATCGTCATACTCCTGGCGTTGGTCTACCTCGGCTTCATCGGCCAGCGCGGCATACCGGTGCGGTGGAAGCCGTCCGCCGGGCTCGTCGGTGCGCCACTGCTGGGTGCCGTCTTCGGCCTCAGCGCGAGCCCCTGCGTCGGCCCCGTGTATGGCGCAATCCTCAACCTGGCCAACCCGATCGGCGACTCGGGGGCGTCCCGCGGAGTGCTCCTCGCGGCGTTCTACTGTCTCGGGCTCGGCATACCGTTCCTCCTCATCGCGGCCGGCTGGTCACGCGCTGAGACCTGGTCGCGCTGGCTGCGCGACCACCACCGTCCGATCCAACTGGTCGGTGGAATCCTCATGCTGGTCGTCGGTCTGATCATGGTGTCGGGGCAGTGGTTGCACCTGATCTCCTGGATCCAGATCCGGCTGACCGGCTCCGACACGTTTGTTCCGGTGATCTGATTGACGAGTACCAAGACGACTACGGACACCGGCAAGGCGAAGCCCGGCCGCAAGCCGTTGGTCAAGGCACCCAAGCTGGGCGTCCTCGGCACACTGCGCTGGCTCTGGCGCCAACTGACCTCGATGCGCACCGCGCTCTTCCTGCTGCTGCTGCTCGCGGTGGCTGCGGTGCCGGGCTCGATCTTCCCGCAACGCAACATCGACGCCGGCCGGGTCGCGACCTACCTGCAGGACCACACGACCACCGGACCCTGGCTCGACAAGCTCAGCATGTTCGACGTTTACGGCGCGCCGTGGTTCGCAGCCGTCTACATCCTGCTGCTGATCTCGCTGGTCGGGTGTGTGCTGCCGCGCTGCCTGGTGCACGCCAAGGCGCTGCGTTCGCCGCTGCCGCGGGTGCCCAAGCGACTGTCGCGACTGCCCGCGACCGCAGAACGCACTGTCGACGCCAGCACCGCCGACCTGGTCGAAGCCGCACGAGAAACGTTACGCCGCAAGGGATATCGCGTGCGCGTCGACGACGAGGTCGACGGCGAGCAGGCGGTGACCGCCGAGGGTGGCCGGCTGCGGGAGACCGGCAACCTGCTCTTCCACCTCTGCCTGCTCATCCTGGTGCTCGCCGTCGCCGCCGACCATCTGATGGGCTGGCGCGGTGACGTGATCGTCCCCGAGGGCAACGACTCCTTCGTGAGCGCGGTCGGCAGCTACAACACCCTCGATCTCGGGCCGTGGGTCAATACCAACGACATCAAGCCGTGGACGATGAAGGTCGACAAGCTCGACGTGACCTTCGAGAAGAACGTTCCGAAGAACTCGCCGCAGTTCGGCCAGCCGCGTGACTTCGTCGCCTCGGTGACGACCCAGCCCGACCCGAACGGCAAGTCCACCAACCGCACCCTCGCAGTCAACGACGCGGTCAAGCTGGACGGCACGTCGGTCTACCTGCTCGGCAACGGCTACGCGCCGGTGATCACCGTCAAGGACCCCAAGGGCAAGGTGCTCTACCACCAGGCCACACCGTTCCTGCCGCAGGACAACGCCTACCGCTCGGTCGGCGCGGTCAAGGTGCCGGCCGCCTCACCCAAGGAGCTCGGCTTCTTCGGGTTCTTCCTGCCGACCGCGACGTTCGACAACAAGATGGGCCCGATCTCCACGTATGCCGGGCTCGACAACCCTGAGCTGGTGCTCGGCGCCTACCAGGGCCAGCTCTTCCCGGACGACTCGCCGCAGTCGGTCTACACCCTCAACACCCAGAAGATGACCCAGGTCATGGAGGGGAAGACCCCATGGCGTGGGGTCGTGAGACCGGGCCAGACCCTGAAGCTTCCGGACGGCACGACCATCTCGATGGACAAGAGCATCCCGCGCTGGGCCGGCCTGTCGGCCCGCTACGACCCCGGCAAGGGCACCGCACTCACGTCGGCGTTGATCGGCCTGCTCGGGCTGATCATGTCGATGACGCTGCGCAGGCGGCGTATCTTCTTCAAGATCCGCACCGCGAACGGCGGGCCGGACGACGATGACAACACTGACGCGACACGTGACGCGTCGGCAGCCCCGCAGGGCGACCGGCGTAGTCTGATCACCGCTGGTGCACTCGCCAAGGGCGAGGATCCGCGCCTGCAGGTCGCGCTCGACGCTCTCCTCGACGGTGTCGAAACACGACTCGGAAACACCCTCACATCTCAGGCAGGTACGGCTCGATGATCACGCTCACGCCCTCCATCTCCTTCGACTGGGGCGGCCACGCCACCGACGTCGGGCTGTCCAACCTGTCCAACAACTTCCTCTACGCCTCGGCGGTCGTGCTCGCGCTCGCGATGATGTCGTTCGCGCTCGACCTCGCCGGGCACCCCGGCCGGATGGCGCGCGCCGCGGAAGCCGCTGAGACGTCGGCCGGTGCGACAGCCGAGGCCGCGGCAGGCAGCGGCGGCACCACGGTGCTCGAGCGGACCTCGGAGAAGACCCCCGCCATACCCGAGAAACGGCAGTGGGCCGGCATCGGTATGTCGCTCTCTTGGCTGGGCATGCTGCTGCTGGCGGCCTGTGTCGTGCTGCGGTCGGCGTCGGTGGGGCGCCCGCCGCTGGGCAACATGTACGAATTCGCCATCGTCGGCGCCTTCTTCGTGATGGGCGCGTTCCTGGTCTGGAGCCTGAAGAGCGACGTGCGTTCGCTCGGCATCTTCGTGGTCGGCCCGACGCTGCTGACCGAGATGCTGGCCGCGCTCGTCTTCTACACGGCGGCCAGCCAACTGCTGCCGTCGCTGAAGAACTACTGGCTCAGCATCCACGTGACCGTGGCGATCCTGTCGGTCGCGTTCTTCACGATCGCGTTCTCCACGACGATCCTGTATTTCGTCCAGAAGTGGCGCGAGGACATCCACGACACGAAGTTCACGTTCATGGACGCCGTGCCGGGCTCCGAGGTGATGGACCGCACGACATACGGGCTGCTGATCATCGCCTTCCCGCTGTGGACCTTCACGGTCATCGCGGGCGCCATCTGGGCGCAGAAGGCGTGGGGCCACTACTGGGGCTGGGACCCCAAGGAGGTCTGGTCGCTCGTCATCTGGGTCGTCTACGCGGCCTACCTGCACGCGCGCGCCACCGCCGGTTGGAGCGGTAAGAAGGCCGCCTACATCGCGCTCGCCGGCTTCGGCTGCGTGCTGTTCAACTTCTGCGTCGTGAATATCTTCATCGTCGGTATGCACTCGTATTCAGGTATGTGATGATCCGCTACACAGTTCTGCGACTGCTCGTCTTCGTGGTCGCCCTGCTCATCCTGTTCGCCGTCGGACTGCGCGGTTGGGGCCTGTTGATCCCCGCCGCCCTGGTCTCGCTCGTCGTGTCGTTCTTCGCGTTGCGCGGGCCGCGGGAGCAGTTCGCCGAGCAGATCCAGCACAAGGTCTCCGAGCGTCAGGAACGCGCCGCGGCATACCGCAGCGCCGAGGACGACGACACCGACGACGAGTGACCGCGCTCGTCCGTTAGCCGATTAATCGCTCGCCTCGGCCGAGATGCCGGCACCGATCGCGATGAGCTGCTGTATGACGTGCCGCACGGCCGCTCGCTCGGCGCGGTCGCGGCGAGCCATCACCAGCACCCGGCGGGCACTGTCGACGTCGCGCAGCCGCAGCAGTCGGACCGCCGGGTTCGGGCGGGTGGTGAAGCGCGGTAGCAACGCGATGCCGACGCCGGCGGCGACCAGGGCCTCGGCCAGCCGATTGTCGCGGACCTCCTGGACGACCTCGGCCGATCGGCCGGTCACCCGCTCGACCCGGTCCAGTAACGTCCGGAACGGATAGCCGGGCGGAGTCGCCACCCACGGCTCCCCGATCACTTCGTCCGGCCGCAGGCTGCGTCGCCGGGACCAGCGGTGGTCGACGGGTATGGCGATGTCGAGCGGCTCCCGGACTACTTCGCGGATCACCAGCCCGCGCCGGCGCGGTGCCGTCGCGCGCACGGTGTGACCGATGACCACATCGTGATCGTCGGCGAGGCCGGCGAAATCCTCCTCGGCCACATCGACATCCGCCAGGCGTATGTCGACAGGCACCTCGCGCAGCGCCGTGAGCAGCCGCGGCGCGAGGAATTCGATCGCGCTCGGGAGCGCGGCGATCCGCACCTCCCCGGCGACCTCGCCACGGAATTCGTCCAGCCGGGACTGCGCACGCGCGAGCGCAGTCTCGACGTCGAGCGCTGCGTCGGCCAGTAACCGGCCTTCGTCGGTGAGCCGTAGGCCGCGCCCGTCGGCCTCGACGAGACGAACGCCGAGATCGCGCTCGGCGGTGCGCAACTGCTGGGAGACCGCCGACGGTGTGCGCCAGGTGGTGGCCGCGACCGCCGCGACGCTGCCACGATCCCGCAACTCGCGCAGCAGGGTCAGATGTCGCAGCTCCATGAAGGAAGCCTAAAGAATCGCAATAGAAAATGTTGCTGGACCTGTTGAATGAATTGACGCAGCATCTCCCCATGCCGATTCGTCACCGCCTGCTCGCCGGGCTCGTCGCAGTGCTGTGGGGCCTGAACTTCTTGGCGATCCACGCGTCTCTCGAGCAGTTCCCGCCATACTTCCTGGTTGCCCTGCGTTGGACGCTCATCGCGGTGCCGACCGTCCTGCTCGTCCCGCGGCCGCAGGTGCCGTTGCGGTGGCTGCTCGGTTACGGCCTCGGGTTCGGCGTGCTGCAGTTCGCGTTCCTCTACAGCGCGATGGACGCGGGTATGCCGACCGGACTGGCCTCGCTGGTGCTGCAGAGTTCGGCACCGTTCACCGTGCTGCTCGGCGTGCTGGTGGGGGAGCGCCTCACCCCGACGCGTGCCCTGGGCGTGGTCGTTGCTGTCACCGGTCTGGTGATCGTCGGGTCGCAGCGGGTCGGAGGTGCCGCCTGGTGGCCGTTCGTGCTGACGCTGTGCGGTGGGCTCGGCTGGGCGGTCGGCAACTTGTCGAGCAAGCTGGCCCGCCCGCCGAAGCCGTTGCATCTCACCTTGTGGATGACGGTGGTGCCGCCGGTGCCGATGCTCGGCCTGTCGCTGCTGGTGGAAGGCCCGCGGCAGATCGTCGACTCGGTCGCCACTTCCGGCAGTGCGTGGGCGGCCTGGACCGGCCTGCTCTATACCTGTGTGCTGGGCAGCGTCGCGGGCAGTGGGATCTGGACCTGGCTGATCGCTCGGCACCCGGCGAGCACCGTCGCGCCATACTCAATGCTCGTGCCGGTGGTCGGGCTGAGCGCCGCCTGGATCGCGCTCGGCGAGCGTCCCGGCAACATCGAGCTACTCGGCTGTGCGGTGGTGGTTTCCGGCGTGCTGCTCACCTCGAGGACGCCGGGCCGGCCGGTGAAATCTGCCTCGGCGGTCGGCCCGGGAGAGGAGACTGCTCACAGGAAGCACACAACTGCCTCCGCGGTCCTGCATCGGTGACGGCGCGAACATGAGGTCAGTCGAACTTCAGGAGCCCGCTATGAAACGCCGTCTCGTTGCCGCCACCGCGGCGCTCGCCGTCGCCACCCTCGTCCCCGCCGGCGCATTCGTCGCGGGCGAGAACATGTCCAATCGCGTCACCGTGTCCGGTGCCGCGCCGTCGGTGACGATCCCCAGCAGCCCCAGCCCGAGCAGTCCATCCACCGGTTCGTCGGGCAACGGCAGTAACGGGAACGGCGGCAGCAGCGGGAACGGCAGCAGCGGGGGGAATGGCGGTAGCAACGGAAGTGGGGGCTCGAGCGACGGCAACGGCACCAACCCGTGGTCGCAGGCGACGACCAGTCAGACCTCGGGGACGCCGGTGTCCTCGTGGCCGGGAGTGGTCATGGTCGACACCGTCCTGCCGGGCGGTGAGGGTGCCGGCTCCGGCATCGTCCTGACCTCCGACGGAATCGCCCTGACCAACTATCACGTCGTCGACGGCTCGACCTCCGTCCGGGTGAAGGCCTCGAACGGTTCGACATACACCGCGAAGGTGCTGGGCTTCGACGAGTCACACGACGTCGCCGTGATCAAGCTGGAGGGCGCGAGCGGGCTGAAAACGGCATCGCTGGACACTGGCGCCGCGGTGCTCGGTGAGAAGGTCACCGCGGTCGGCCAGGGTGGTGGACAGGGCACGCTCTACAAGACCAGCGGCACCGTGACCGCCACCAACCAGCAGATCACCGCGTCGGACGGCGGCAGCGGCGCGTCCGCGGAGAAGCTGACCGGGCTGCTGGAGACCAACGCGCAGATCGTTCCCGGCTATTCCGGCGGTGCTTTGGTCAACTCCAATGGCCAGGTCATTGGCATGGACACCGCGGCCTCGTCGACCTCGCCGATCACCGGTTACGCCATCACGTCGTCGGCGGCGATGAAGATCGCCACCCAGATCGAGAACGGCGCGAAGTCCTCGGCCGTGCACGTCGGCAGCCGCGCGGCGTTGGGTGTCGAGATCAGCACCCAGTCGTCGAACGGGTATGGCGGCAGCGCGACCGGTGCCTCGGTCGTCGCCGCCACGTCCGGCGGTGCGGCCGCCAGGGCCGGTATCACTGCAGGCTCGACGATCACCGCGATCGACGGCAAGCAGGTGACCAGCCCGACGAACCTGACCGACGTGCTTGACCAGAAGTACCCCGGCGACAAGGTCTCGGTCACATGGACCGATGCGCAAGGCCAGTCGCACACCGCCACCGTCACGTTGGGCACGAGCCCGGCGAACTGACGGCCACGGCCGGAGCAGCTCCGGCAGCAGACTCGGGGTCACGGTTTTCCTCCCCTTTCCCGTTGACCCCGGACCAAGAAACCGCCCACCGTCGGCCAGGACGGTGGGCGGTTCTGCGTGTCGCGATCTTGTGTGAGGCGGTCAGCGGCTGAGGACCAACCCGAGGCCGAAGAGCACGCCATACGCCAGGATCGTGATGCCCGTGGTGGCAAGTGGCGGGATCAGGTCGCGGCCGGTGGCGCCCTTGCTCACGGTCTGCACGGAGCGGGCTGAGGGGGCCAGTCCGATCAGCGCGATGATCGCCCACGGCCGTTGTATGGCGGACACGACGACAGCGACCAGCGCGACCGCGAACATCGCGGTGAACAGGTTGCGAGTGGCGGCGTCACCGATCCGCACGGCGAGTGTGCGCTTGCCGGAGACAGTGTCGCCGGGGATGTCGCGCAGGTTGTTGACCACCAGGATCGCGCAGGCGATCGCGCCGATCCCGACGGCCGCGGCGACCGCGCTCAGGTCGACCGAGCCGGCCTGGGTGTAGGTCGTGCCGAGGGTCGCGACCAGCCCGAAGAAGACGAAGACGAAGACCTCGCCGAGTCCCAGGTAGCCGTAGGGGTGCTTGCCGCCGGTGTATTTCCACGCGGCGGCGACCGCCAGCACGCCGGGGATCAGCAGCCAGAACTTCCCGGAAAGCGCCACCAGCGCCAGGCCGCACACGCCGGCAGCTCCGAAGCTGAGGAAGGCCGCGGCCTTGACGCTCGGCGGTGTCGCCAGTCCTTGGCCGACCAGGCGCACCGGGCCGACCCGTGCATCGTCGGTGCCGCGGATCCCGTCGGAGTAATCGTTCGCGAAGTTGACGCCGATCTGCAGCAGCAGCGACACCAGCAGCGCGAGCAGCGCGTAGCCGGGGTTGCCGTCTCCGAGCGCGTAGGCCGCCCCCGTGCCGGCGGCGACAGGTGCGACCGCGACGGGGAGGGTGCGTGGGCGGGATCCGGCGATCCATTCGTTGAGCGTGGCCATGAGCGTGCGTTGTGACTTTCGAGGAGGCGGGCGGCCGTCTTTGCACGCGCCGCACTAGTGACCCAGAGTCTGCCATCCCGGGGCCGTTGCCAGCGCCACTCGGTCCGGCTTGCCGGGCCCGCGCAACGGCATCTCGTCAACCAGTAACAACCGTTTGGGCAATGCGTATGACGGCACGTGATCCCGCAGGTGTTCGCGGATATCCTGCAGCGACACCGCAGTTCGAGCTCGTATGGCGAGAGCTACCGCCTCACCCCACTCGTGGTCGGGCAGGCCGAGAGCGACTGCTTCGAGCACCTCGGGGTGCAGTGTCGCGGCGGATTCGACGATTCGGGGCGCCACCTTCATCCCGCCGGTGTTGATCAGGTCGTCGATGCGGCCGATGACGTGCAGGCGCCCGCCGCGCCATACGCCGAGGTCATCGGTGCGGAAGGTGCGGGTGCCGTCGTCTTTGTGGCCGAACGTTGCCGCGGTCAGGTCGGGGTCGCCGAGGTAGCCGGAGGCGATCGTGGTGCCGCACAACGTGATTCGGCCGTCGTCTGCAAGTTCCACGCTGGTGCCGCCGAGTGGTACGCCGCTGTAGACGCAGCCGCCGGCAGTCTCGCTGGACCCATAGGTGGTCAGCACGGTGACACCGGCGTCGGCCGCTTCGGCGAGCAGGCCAGGATCTGCTGCCGCGCCGCCCAGCAGAATCCCGTCGAAGCGCGCGAGGGCTGCGCGTGCTTCAGCCCCGGCGTCCAGCAGGCGGCGCAGTTGCGTTGGGACCAAGGCGGTGTAGTGGCGGTCATGGGTGAGTTCGCCTGCGGCCGCGATGAATTCGGCAATGTCGAAGTGGGGAGTGCGAGCGGCACGGTGCCGGCGCGCACCGAGCGGATCAGCACCTGCGTCCCCGCGATGTGCTGCGCGGGCATCGACAGCAACCACTGGCCCGGCCCGCCGAGTCGGTCGTGGGTGGCGTCGGCGCTGGCGATCAGCGCGTCCCGGGTGAGCATGGCGCGCTTCGGGGTGCCGGTAGAGCCGGACGTGCCGACGACCAGGGCGAGACCCTCGGGCAGCGGAGCGGCCGGATCGAACACGGGCGCAACGCCGTCGGCATACGGTGCGATCGCCGGGCCGCTCCCATCGAGAGCTGCGGCAAGTGCCGTCCGGTAGTCGGTGAGGTCGTCGGCTTCGACGGCGAACGGCTGCAGGTCTGGCACCCACCCAGCGTAAGTGTCCCGGTTGCCGCTCTATCGTGAACGTCGAGCGATGCCGCGAGCATCGGTGACTTTCGATCAAGGAGAAGTGCGATGACCCGTCCGATCGCGGTGGTGACCGGTGCGAGCAGCGGGATCGGCCGGGCGACCGCCCGCAAGCTGGCAGCCGAGGGCTTCGAGGTCGTGTGCGCTGCGCGTCGGACCGAGCGGGTCGAGCAGCTCGCGGCCGAGATCGACGGTCGAGCGGTGACCTGCGACGTCACCAAGGCCGACGACGTCGCGGCGCTCGCGGCAGCGGCTGGTGACCGGGTCGCGCTGCTGGTCGCCAATGCCGGTGGAGCCATCGGCGCCGAATTCATCGCGGACGCAGACCTTTCCGAGTGGCGTGCGATGTACGAGACGAACGTCCTCGGTGTCGCCGCGACGATCCAGGCGCTCCTGCCGGCGCTGACCGCGGCGCGCGGCACGATCATCACCATCGGCTCGGTCGCCGGCATGGTCGCCTATGAGGGTGGTGCGGGCTACTGCGGCGTCAAGGCCGCCGTCCACTCGCTGATGATGTCGCTGCGCCTGGAGCTGTGGGACCAGCCGGTGCGCGTCTGCGAGATCGACCCCGGGATGGTCGCGTCCGACGAGTTCTCGCTCGTGCGTTTCCACGGAGACGCCGAGAAGGCCGCCAATGTGTATGCCGGAGTGCGTAATCCGCTGACCCAGGAGGACGTCGCGGACTGCGTCGCCTTCGCCGCCACTTGTCCCGAGCACGTCAACATCGACCAACTCGTCGTCCGTCCCCGCGCCCAGGCCGCCGCGCACAAGCTCTACCGCGAAGACGCCTAGCTCCCGGCCCCACCTGACCGACAGGACAGGCAATTACCGACGGGACAGGGAAAACCTGCCCGAATCGGGCCGAATCGGGCGTTTTCCCCTGTCCTCTCGATAAACGGGTGTCCTGTCGGCGAAATGGGTGTCCCGGTCGGCAGATGGGTGTCGCGAGGTCCCGCGTGGGCGGTCCATTCTCCGACCGGGCATAGTGGCAGTGTGCAGACTGACGAGGTCCTGGCCATGCTGCAAGAGATTTCCACCGCGGTGATCGAGCCTCGCTTCCGGGCTCTCACCGAGGGCGAGGTGATGGAGAAGAACCCCGGTGATCTGGTCACGGTGGCCGATCGGGAGGCCGAGGTGGAGATCACCAAGCGGCTGGTCGCGGCATACCCGGACGCTCTGATGGTCGGTGAGGAAGCCGTTTCCGCCGACAACTCGGCGCTGCACGCGGCCGGTGACGTGGACCACTGGTTCACGATCGACCCGGTTGACGGCACCCGCAACTTCGTGCACGGCTCGCAGGACTACGCCGTGATGGTCGCCGAACTGCGCGGCCGCGACGTCGTCCGCAGCTGGATCTGGCAACCGGAGCACAAGCTGGCGTATGTCGCAGAGCGTGGCGCCGGTGCCTGGTGTGGCGATCGGCGGTTGGAAGTGCCGACGCGTGATGAGCAGAACCCACGGGGGCGCACGTCGCGTCGTGCGATGGTCGGCACCGCGCTGGGCGAGCTGTCACCGCTGGTGCTGACCTGGGCAAGCTGCGGGATCGACTATCCCAAACTCGCCGAAAACGCCTGTGATTACGTGCTTTACGGCTCGGTCATGCCCTGGGATCACGCCCCGGGGTCGCTGCTGGTCGCCGAGGCCGGTGGCATCACGACGTATGACGACGGCGCGGCATACGACCCCACGACGACTCGGTCACCGCTGGTTGCGGCGGGCAGTGCGGCGATCTCGGCCACCGCACTCAAGGCGTTGGACGGCACTCAGCTCTGACGGCTGCACAGGGGTGGCCGAGTCACCGAATGCATTCCTATGCCTCCGAATTCAGCTCGCTGATTGCTCCGAAATCCGGTGGGCGGAGAGCGTGTAGTCGCGCATCTCCCGACCCGTCGTGAGGATCCCGGCAATGGCGAGGATGGAGGTCAGGCCGCCGAGCGACATCGCCGGACCGGCGCCGATCACGCTGCCGACGGCACCCGCCCGGAAATTTCCGAGGTTGGGTCCACCGATGCCGACGACCTGCTCCAGCGCACTGAGTCGGCCACGGAAGCGATCCGGAGTCGCTGATTGCACGAGGGTGGTGCGGCTGGTGACCGACCACGTGTCCGCCGCTCCGGCGATCGCCAGCATGCCCAGGGTGATAAGGAGCAGGTGCGAGGCGCCGGCGACCACGAGAGTCGCGGCCCAGGTCATCGAGCAGGTCACCATCACCAGTCCCGGGCGCGAGCGGTGGGTGATCACGCCGCTGAGCGCCGAAGCCGTCACGCCGCCGACCGCGACCGCGGTGGTGAACCAGGCCAGGGTTTGGGCGCCGCCATCGAAACGGTCGTGGCTGAGCGCCGGAAAGAGGGCGAACGGCATGGCGAGCACGGTCGCACCTAGTGGTGTGTCTCGCAAATAAATAGTGGCATTCGCTGTATTCTTGCTTCATGAGCGCACCTGCAGCCCCGCCGTTGCTGCTGTCGGATAGTCAGCGGGCCACTTTGGAACAGTTGTCCCGGTCTCAGACTGCTGCGCATCGGCAGGTGCAGCGGGCGAGGGTGTTGCTGCTGGCGGCGGATGGTGTTGCTAACACACGAATCTCGGCGGAGGTCGGGGTGACGCCGGTGACGGTGCGGGCATGGCGGGCGCGGTTCGAGGAAGAGGGGTTGGCCAAGCTGGGGCAGGTCCGTCAGGGACGCGGTCGCAAGGCGAGCATCAGCGAGGAGCAGGTCAAGGCGATCGTGCACGACACATTGCACACCAAGCCCGCGGGGCAGACGCACTGGTCGTGCCGCACGATGGCTAAGCATGCGGGCGTGAGTTCGGCGACGGTGCAACGTATTTGGCACGACCTGGGGATCAAGCCGCACCGGGTCGACACGTTCAAGGTCAGCAACGACTCGCGGTTCGAGGAGAAGCTGACCGACGTGGTCGGGTTGTACCTGAACCCACCGGCCAAGGCGGTAGTGCTGTGCCTGGATGAGAAATCCCAGATCCAGGCGCTGGACCGCACCCAGGCATCGCTGCCGATGATCAAGGGCCGCGGTGCGACGATGACTCACGATTACAAACGCAACGGCACGACCACCTTGTTCGCGGCGTTGAACGTGCTCACCGGCGAAGTGACCGGGCGCTGCTTCGACCGGCACCGGCACGAGGAGTTCCTGAAGTTCCTGAAGGTCATCGACGCTGAAGTGCCCACAGGGCAAGCGATTCACGTGATCCTGGACAACTACAGCACTCACAAGCACGCCGACGTTCAGCGTTGGCTGACGCGGCACAAGCGGTTCCACCTGCACTTCATCCCGACCTCGTCGTCCTGGTTGAACCAAGTCGAACGCTGGTTCCGCGACCTGGACGTCAAGGCGATCCGGCGTGGCAGCTTCAACTCGGTGCCCGATCTGATCGCCGCCATCGAGGACTACCTGCAGGCCAACAACGAGGATCCGACTCCGTTCGTATGGACCGCGACCGCCGAGTCGATCCTGGCCAAGGTCACCCGCGCACGCCGCAAGCTCACGGAAGTAGTTAATCAATGACGAGACGGACCACTAGGTCGCACAGCAACGCACCGCGAACCACGGGCGCCCTTGCCGCGAAACGGAATCCGGCCATCGCAGCGCTCAGGCCGCGGTCGGCGGAGGCGTCCTCGGGCGGTCGTCGTAGGCCGCGCAACCCCGCAAGGGCGACGACAAAGGTTGCGGCATCGATCAGGAAGCAGATGGGCAGGCTGAACGCGGTGGCGACCAGTGCCGCCAGGACGGGCCCGACGAGCATCGACACCTGAAAGGCCAATGATGTCAACGCGTATGCCGCCGCCAACTCCCCGCGACCGACCACCGAGGGGGTGAGGGCTCGCCGCGCCGGACCGGCCAACGAGCCGAGTGCGGCAGCCACTGCGGTCAGGGCGATGAGCAGGCCGACCTGCTCCTCGAAGACCGCCCATGCCATCGCCAGGCTGGTGAACAGCTGACCGACGGTGGCGCGACGGGCGAGCGAGGCCCGGTCCACCGAGTCGATGAACATCGACCCGGCAAGCGCGATCACGATCAGCGGGACACCCGATGCCAGCCCCAAAAGGCCCACCATGAAAGAGGATCCGGTGAGATGCCAGACGGCATACATGGCGGCGAAGCTGTTGAACTGACCACCGATCGCCGAGACGGCGCCGCCGATCCACAGTCGCCGGAAGGCCGGGCTGGTGCGTAGCGGGGTGATGTCCGTGAGGACCTTCACGAGTCCGCGGCCTTCCGCAGCTGTTTCGACAGCGCTTCTTCCAGGCGCTCATAGAAGGGCCGCTCGGCCAGTGCGGCGTTGATCGCCTCGACTGCGCGCATGATCGGCTCTGCGATCTCGTCATCCAGGGCGCGTAGTACCGACTCGGTCGAGCGCCACTCGGCGCGCACCAACGGAGCGATGTCCTCGCCTGCGGGGGTCAGCGAGACGATCCGGGTGCGGGCGTCCTCACCGGGATCGACGCGGACCAGGCCGTCGCGGGTGAGCCCGCTGATCGTCTGGCTCATCGCGGAGTGGGAGACCTCGCGGTCGATCGCGAGGTCCTTCACCGACATCGGGCCGAAGCGGGAAAGTGCGATGAGTGGTCCGACGGATCGGCTGCGAACCGACTTTCCGCGGGATGTGTAGAGCTTCTCGATCTCCTGGTCCAGCGCGTGCATCAGCTGGAAGAGGGGGCGGTAGTAGCTGCTGTCGAGCAGGTCCTGATCAGGCATCCGACAAATGTAACAGGGCTTATATAAATTGCCAACGCCGACCGGGTAGCGGCCGAGGTGCGACGTCGCGTATCGAGATCAACGCCCTACTCCGGGATGCCGGGTCCCACCACTTCGAGGCCGTAGCGCGGCCCGACCTCGGCCCACTTGGGCAGCTCGACCTCCGGGGTCTGTCCATCTGCGCCTGGCAGGCGGCGCTCGGCGGCCGGGATGCCGACTTCGTCATACAGGCTCATCAACCCGCCGGGTGTAGTGAACGCGAGGAAGCGCGCGGGCGACTCGCCCCGGATGCGGAAGGCGTGCGGGAGGCCTTCGGGCAAGTAGATGAACGATCCCGGGCGCAGCTCGTAGGTGGTGTCGCCGGCGCGGTAGGTGATCTTGCCGTCGAGGACGTAGAAGGCCTCGGCTTCCTTCGTATGGCGGTGCAGCGGCGTTGCGATTCCTGGCGGTTGGGTCACCACCGAGATGCCGAGTCGCCCCTGGGTGTCGCCGGCGCCGACGAGGTGCTCGAAGAGTCCGCCCATCGCCCAGGTCGCCGGTCCCTCGCCCGGCTCTCGAAGCACCACTTGATCGTTCATGACGCGACCTCTCAATTCGGCCGAATTGACTTCGGCTCAATTGCTACAGTAGGCAGCATGAAGGAACCCGTCAAGAGGCGATACTCCTCACCGCAACGCGAAGCCCAAGCAGTCGAGACGCGTCGGGCTGTGCTGGTCGCGGCGCGCGAGCTCTTCGAGGAGCGCGGGTATGCCGCCGTCGGAGTCGGGGAGGTCGCCACGCGTGCCGGCGTCAATCTGGACACCGTCTACCGCTCGGTCGGACGCAAGCCGCAACTCCTGCTGGCGGTCATCGACCAGATCCTCGGATCGTCGGACCAGGTCTTGCCCGCCGAGCAGCGCGACTACGTGATCGCGATCCGCACGGCGACCACCGCAGAGGAGAAGCTGCGCACGTATGCCGACGCGCTCGGCACCCTCATGCCGCGGCTCGCCCCACTTTTCGCGGCTCTTCGTGAAGCGGCGTCGGCCGACCCGGAGTGCGCCGCGCTGGACCGGCAGATCGATGACCGTCGTGCGGCGAACATGCGGCTGCTCGCTGCCGACCTACGCACGACCGGGCAGGTTCGCCCCGAGCTTGACGATGACCGGGTGGCCGACCTGATCTGGTCGACCAACTCCTCCCAGTGGCACGATCTGGTGCGCTCACGCGGGTGGACGGCCGGGGAGTATGCCGATGCCTTGTGCGACCTGTGGTGTCGGGTGCTGCTGTCGCGTAGCGAACTCTGACGGTTGGATTCACGATCGACGGTCGAATTGCGGCGTCACTCGTGAATCCGACCGTCAGGGTTGAGGGAGATGTCCGTGACACGCAGTAACTCGCTCGCGCCACCACTGCTGCCGATCGGCGGGCGCTCGGTGCTCGGCGAGCAACGCGTCGTCCGGAGTTGGTCGGCGTACGACGAGTGAGCCGCCTTGCGGCACAAGCGAATCCGTCACCACATCACCGGCCATGAGCTCCAGGGTGCCGAGTCCGCAGGCGAACGGTAGCTCCGGCAGGGCGGCGGCCAGTGCAACGCCGGCAGCGATGCCGACCGAGGAGTCGATCGCGCTCGACACCACCGTGGGCAGGCGGGCGTCGGTCGCGATGCGCAGCGCACTCCTCACGCCGCCGAGCGGGGCGACCTTGATGACCGCGACGTCGGCAGCGCCGAGTCGGGCGACCCGCAGCGGGTCCTCCGCCTTGCGGATCGACTCGTCCGCTGCGATGAGAACGTCGATACCGTTGCGGGCCAACAGTTTCCGCAGCGCGACGAGCTCCTCGACGGTCGCGCAGGGTTGCTCGACATACTCCAGCCCGTATGGCGCCAGCGCCGCGATCGCACCGGCGGCGTCGTCCACCGACCAGCCGCCGTTGGCGTCGACCCGCACGAAGGCATCGGCGCCCATCGTGTCCCGCACGGCCGCCACGCGGGACACGTCGTCGGCCAAAGCCTGTCCGCGCTCGGCGACCTTGACCTTGGCGGTGCGGCAGCCGTCATACCGGGCGAGCACGGAAGCGACCTCCGATGCGTCGACTGCGGGCACGGTCGCGTTGACCGGCACGGAGGATCGCACCGGTTCCGGCCAGGATCCCCACGCCGCATCGATCGCGGCGCCGAGCCAGCGGGCGGCCTCGGGGGCGCCATACTCGAGAAACGGTGAGAACTCGCCCCACCCGGATGGCCCTGCGAACAAAGCGATCTCGCGGTGCAGCACCCCGCGGAAGCGGACCTGCATCGGGATGCTGACGACATGCATGGCGTCGAGCAGGGTGTCCAGGGATGGTGTGGCGGTCACGACATACGACGGTAGTCATACCCTTGGCCGGGTGAGTGAGCAGCGTCAGATCAGTGAAATCTTCGACGACAGTGCGTGGGAGACGGTCGAAGGATTCGACTTCACCGACATCACCTACCACCGGTGCGTGCGGCCCGGACCGGAGCAGGGCACTGTGCGCATCGCGTTCGACCGGCCCGAGGTGCGAAACGCGTTCCGGCCGCACACGGTTGACGAGCTCTATCGAGCGCTTGACCATGCCCGCATGACGCCGGACGTCGGTTGTGTGCTGCTGACCGGCAACGGTCCGAGCGCCAAGGACGGCGGCTGGGCGTTCTGCTCCGGCGGTGACCAGCGCATCCGCGGGCGCTCGGGATATCAGTATGCCGAGGGCGAGACCGCCGACACCGTCGACGCCGCGCGGGTCAAGGCGCAGGGCGGCCGGCTGCACATCCTGGAAGTGCAGCGACTGATCCGCACTATGCCGAAAGTCGTTGTCGCAGTAGTGAATGGCTGGGCCGCCGGTGGCGGACACTCACTGCACGTCGTGTGCGACCTGACGATCGCAAGCCGCGAGCACGCGCGCTTCAAGCAGACCGATGCCGACGTCGGGTCGTTCGACGCCGGGTACGGCTCGGCATACCTCGCGAAGATGGTGGGGCAGAAGAACGCCCGCGAGATCTTCTTCCTCGGCCGGTCGTACGACGCCGAGGCGATGCAGCGCATGGGCGCCGTCAACATCGTCGCCGACCATGCCGACCTGGAGAAGGAAGCGTTGCAGGTCGCGGCGGAGATCAACGGCAAGAGCCCGACGGCGCAGCGGATGCTGAAATTCGCGTTCAACCTGACCGACGACGGCCTGATGGGCCAGCAGGTATTCGCCGGCGAGGCGACCCGGCTGGCCTACATGACCGACGAGGCCGTCGAGGGCCGCGACTCGTTCCTGGAGAAACGCGACCCCGACTGGTCGCCGTTCCCCTGGTATTTCTGAGCCGTATGGCATGGCGGCGCAAGATCCCGGAGACCGACTTCGCGCGGGTGCAGCGGTGGTGTGAGTCGAAGGTGCCATCGCGTACCCGACACGAGGTGCGGATCGAGTGCCACATCCGCGGCACCCACGTGACACTGTGCGAGTCGCGGCCGAACTGGAGCGCTGACGGCGGGTGGATGCACCGGAAGTTTTTCCAGTTGCGCTATTTCGAGGAAGAGCGTGAGTGGGGGCTCTACTCCTACGCCTGGCGCACCGGCCGATGGCATCGCTACCGGCGCAATGGCGGGTACTACTCCGGGTCGATGGCGCTGACGCTCGATGAAGTCGACTTCAACTCGGGGCGCATCTTTGAGCCCGACCGCTTCTGAGATGTCAGCGAACTCGCCCGCCTCCAGGTCACGCGGACCGGGTTCGGAGCCGTTTCCCTGCTACTTCCAAGGCTGGGACGATAGTTCTTGGTCGGTGACTACCGACGGAAAGATGCGCTGGCTGGGCCGCTGGGGTCTGGTCGGTCTTCTCGTCGCGGTGATCATCGGGGTTTTGGCGCCGGTGATCGGGGGCACAGTTCCGCCGGCGCCTACGAGCGCGTGCGGCTGGAGCCGGGCGCGTCGGTGCCGCTCTCGGCGGACCACGTGGTGGAGCTCGACAGCGGCGACGGGACGACCCGCATCGGCGGCTGCTCGATCACCGGGCCCGCGGACTGGTCTCACCAGATCGTCGTCACGGGCCGGACGACGACCTTCAACACCGGCGCACAGGGTGACTATCGGATCACCTGCCAGGGCGGGGCGGTCGAAGTCGAGGATGGCGCGGGCGCGCAGCATGCTGCGGACCCGACGCCGCATCAGAGTCACGACGCCACAAACCTCATGTACCTGCTCGCCGGAGTCGTCGCACTGGTCAGCCTGGGAGTCCTGATCGCGGCCGCCCGAGCCGGCAACCGGCGGGGCACCTCAGCCGGACCGGACCGAACCAAGGCAGAGGCGGACGAGCCGAAGGCATTCTGACCCTCGATTGACCGGCATACCTACGCATCGAGGGGCCTAGCAAATCAGGCGCAATCCGTACGCCGCTCAATGCAGGGGTATGCCGGTCAATCTCGGGGAATCAGGGTTGTCGGCGGTGCGGGGCGAGGGCCTGCCCCAGTAAGGACCCGAGTTGCGCCTGCTGGTGCTCACTGAGGTGCCCGAAGAATTCGTCACCCTTGCGCGCCCGCGCCCGCTCGATCCGTCTGCGCAACGCCCGACCCTCGTCGGTCAGCGCGATCGTGACCGCTCGCCGGTCCGTCGGGTCGGGGAGCGGCGGACCAGGCCGCGCTCCTCGAGCGCGTCGACCACTTCGGTCGCCGAGCGCGGGGCGATGTCGAGATGCGCCGCGATGTCGCCGAGCCGTAGCGGCCGGTCGCAGTGCCGGCTGATCACGCCCAGCGCACGCGATTGGCTCGGCGTCAGCCCGAAGGGCTCCAGCTCGCCCATGGTCGACCGTCGCAGCGTGCGGGCAGTCCGCATCACCAGCTGGGTCAGCGACGGCTCGTCCTCCGGGGCCGGGCCGGGTTTGTTCGGCATACGGGAATTGTATGGCGGTCGCCGCGGTTACAGCAATGTGAGGTAACCTCACTAATACTTGATTGAAAGGCAGGTGCTGCCTGTGACAGCCCCCACCACCTTCCCCGGATCCCCGGGCGTCCGTCCGCAACCCGGAACACCCGATGGCGAACGCGAGCCCGGCCACCAGAGCCGCGGCGCCGGCCGTCGCAAGAACCCCGCTGACGTCGCCCAGCTCGAGCAGCATCCCGTCCCACTCCGCCGCATCGCCGCACTGTTCGGCCCGCACCGGCGTCCGCTCGCCATCGTCACCGCCATCATCGTGGTCAGCTCGTTGATCGGACTGGTCACGCCGTTCCTGACCAAGCACCTCATCGACGACGCGATCCCGCACCAGAACGTGCGGCTCCTTCTCTTCCTCGTCGGCGGCATGCTGGCGATCACCGTGACCACGCAGGCGCTCGGCGTCATACAGACCTGGCTGTCGACGAAGATCGGCCAGCAGGTCATGCATGGCCTGCGCACCGACCTGTTCAGCCACTTGCAACGCCTGCCGCTCGGCTTCTTCACCCGCACCCGCGGCGGCGAGGTGCAGTCCCGGCTCACCAACGACGTCAACGCCATGCAGGGCGTCGTCACCAACTCTGCGACCTCGGTCGCCACCAACATCACCACCGCGGTCGGCACCGCGGCCGCCATGGCACTGCTGTCCTGGCGGCTGTCACTGCTGAGCCTGCTTGTCCTGCCGCCGGCCATCTGGCTGACCCGCCGCGTCGCCCGGCTGCGCCGCACCATCCAGACTCGCGCACAGCGGGCGCTCGCCGACATGCAGACCCAGATCGAGGAGTCGCTGTCGATCAGTGGCGTGCTGCTGGCCAAGACGGTCGGCTCGGGTCCCGTTCTCTCCCAACACTTTCGGGACACCTCCGCGGAGCTGACCGAGCTCGAGCTGCAGTCGCAGATGGCCGGTCGCTGGCGGATGGGCACCATGGCGATCGTCTTCTCCGCCATACCCGCGCTGATCTATCTGGCCGCCGGACTCCCGGCCACAAGCGGCGGTATGACGATCGGCACGCTCGTCGCGTTCACCGCGTTGCAGTCCGCTTTGTTCCGCCCGATGCTCGGCGTCCTCAACGTCGGCGCCGAGGTCGTGACCTCGATGGCGCTCTTCAGCAGGGTCTTCGAGTTCCTCGACATGCCGGTGACGATCGATGACCCGGAGAACCCGATTCCCGTCGACCCGGCGACCGCCCAGGGCGACGTCACACTGACCGACGTCACCTTCCGGTATGACGGAGCCGACCGCGACGCACTCACCCACATCGACCTGGAGTTGCCCGCCGGCAAGCAGGTCGCACTCGTCGGCGCGACCGGCTCGGGCAAGTCGACCCTCGCCGGGCTCGTCTCCCGGCTGCACGACCCGAGCGGCGGGTCGGTGCGCATCGACGGTGTCGACCTGCGGGACATGACCCTGCAGAACGTCTCCGACCTGGTCGGTGTCGTCTCCCAGCAGAGCTACCTGTTGCACACCACGATCCGCGAGAACCTCCGCTATGCAAGGCCGGACGCGACCGACATACAGATCGAGCAGGCGGCCCGCGCCGCCCAGGTCCACGACCTCATCGAGGCGCTTCCGGACGGTTACGACACGCTCGTCGGCGCTCGCGGCCACCGCTTCTCCGGTGGTGAGCAGCAGCGCATCGCGCTGGCCCGGACCATCCTGCGTGACCCGGCCGTGCTGGTGCTCGACGAAGCGACCAGCGCGCTCGACAACGCCACCGAGCGTGCTGTGCAGGACGCGCTGGACGAGGTCAGCCGTGGCCGCACGACGCTGACGATCGCACACCGGCTGTCGACGATCCAGGGCGCCGACCTGATCGTCGTGCTCGACGGTGGCCGCATCGCCGAGCGCGGCACGCATGACGAGTTGCTCGCGAGGGGCGGGCGCTACGCGACCCTGTGGAACTCCCAGGCCACCCGGCACGCCAGCCAGATGAGTTGATCCGGTGGACGTGGTCACTGGCCGCGTGATCTGATCACGGCGCACCGTCACTGCAGCCGCTCGGAGTCCCGTCATGAACCTGCCCGCACGCCGCGGCCTCGCCCTGACCATCATCGGTCCGATCCTGATGCTGGTCCTCGCCCCAGCCGTCCTCGGCATCGGCATCTGGCGTGGTGTGGTGGCAGGCAACGCCGGCCTCGACCACTACTCCTGGATGGACGTCGGTCAGACGGCCCAGATCAGCGGTGTCGGATCGCAGTCGATCGTGGTCTCCGACAACGGCGCATCGTCGTCGGTCGACTGCAGCGTCGACGGGCCGTCGGGGCCGGTCGACATCTATCCCGTCTCGTATGGCGACGGCTCGATCGCCGCCAGCTCCTACCTGGAGATCGCAGAGTTCGACCCCGACGTGCCGGGCGCCTACCAGGTCGATTGCGCCGCGGACCAGGTCAAGGTGCTTCCGACCCAGGTGCTGGACGATGCCGACAACGCCTTCGGGCTGCGGATGCTCATCGGATTCGCTGCAGCCGGAGTGTGTTTCGCGATCGGTCTCACGCTGCTGATCGTCGGCATCGTCAAGTTGGTCAATTCGGCGAATGACCGGCGTCGGGCGCTGTGGCCGCAAGCCGGCTACGGCTACGGCTACACCGGTGGCTACGGATATCCGCAGCAAGCTCCGCCGACGGGTGACCCGGACGACCCCTACGCCAGACCCTGAGCGATCAGGAACCCTCGTGACGCCGGGTCCGTCCACTACACAGCGGTGGACGACTCGGACACGTCATGCTGTGATCGAACGAACCCGTTGCCAGCTCGGAGGAACCCATGCCACTGCCCAAACGACGAGGTCTCGCGCTGACCATCATCGGCGCGATCCTGATGCTCGTCGTTGCGCCCGCTGCCGCGGGCATCGGCATCTGGAAGGGTGTCTCGGGTGGCATGAACGCTGTGAGTGACACGGCCTGGGTCGAGCCGGGCGGCAAGGTGCATGTCACCGGCGGCGAGGACCAGACGATCCTGGTCGAGGGTCGCTACAGCACTGGCGAGTCGCTGCCCAGCTGCGACGTCACCGGACCCGACGGGCAGCCGGTCACCGTCGACGAAAGCACCGCCCGACTCTCGATGGACTGGGGCGGCACCGCCTACAGCCGCGCGGGCACCTTCAAGTCGTCCGGCGCCGGCGACTACAGCATCGATTGCAGCGGCCACCGCGCCAAGGTCCTCAGCTCGAGCGTCGCCAACGACGTCGCCCGTCGCGTGCTGGTGCCGCTCGGGATCGGTCTCGGCATCGGCGTGCTGGCGTTCCTCGCGGGCGTCGTGTTGCTGATCGTCGGCATCATCAAGCTGGTCAACTCCGGGCGCGAACGCGCTCAGGCAAGGGTCGCTGCGGCGGGCTGGCCGGGTGGGCCGCAGGACCCCTACCGCCGCTGATCTGAGCCCTTGGCTATCGTTCGCGTCGTGTATGACGCAGGGCGCCTCGTGGTCGGATTCGACCTGGACATGACACTCGTCGACTCCCGGAAAGGGATCGTCGGCTGCATGCAGCGCGTGCTCGATGCGCGTGGCGTGGCCGCCACCGATGAGCAGTTGTGGCCGCTGATCGGCGCACCCTTGCTGGACAATCTGGCGCTCTTCCTGCCCGACGACCAGGTGGAGTCCGCGGCCGCCGACTACCGGGCCGACTACCTCGTGCAGGCGATCGAAATGACGGTCCTGCTGCCCGGCGCTCGCGAGCTCGTTGACGCCATTCATGACGCCGATGGCACGGTGCTCGTAGTCAGCGCCAAGAACCCGACGGCCGTCAAGGCAGTGCTGGAGCACGTCGGGATCAACCCGGACATCGTGGTCGGCGATCTCTTCGGCCACGACAAGGCGACCCCGCTTCAGGAGCATCGGGCCACGGCATACATCGGCGATCACAGCGGGGACATGCACGCCGCGAACACCGCCGGAGTCCGCGCGATCGGTGTCGCAACCGGTCCCACGGACCCCGAAGCGCTGCGCGAAGCCGGCGCCGATCTGGTGGTTGACGACCTGGGCGACCTGGTGTCGCGGCTGGACGAGCTCACCGCGGTCTGACCGGCTCCCGACTCCCGCGCGGCGCGACGCCGTCGTCCACAGGGCAAACGATTCGATTGAATCGCCGCTCACACGTTAATCTTGCGCGGCAAGCAACGTCACGAGCGCTGCTTCCCCACGAACAACATCACGCAACAATCACGTAGGAGTCACGGTGCCTTCCGGCAAGGTCAAGTTCTTCGACTCGGACAAGGGTTTCGGGTTCGTCTCCGGCGACGACGGGCAGGACGTCTTCCTGCCCTCCAGTGCGCTGCCGGCCGGCGTGACCACAGTCAAGAGCGGCACCCGCATCGACTACTCGGTCGCCGAGGGCCGACGCGGCGCGCAGGCGCTCAGCGCCACCCTGCGCGACTCCTCGCCCTCGCTGGCTGCTCGACACCGCAAGCCGGCCGACGACATGGCGATCATCGTCGAGGACGTGATCAAGTTGCTGGACGACCTGGGCAACGGCTTGCGCCGCGGCCGCTACCCCGACAAGCGCCACGCGGAGAAGGTCGCCTCCGTGCTGCGCGCCGTCGCCGACGATCTCGAAGGCTGACTCATGGCAGTGAAGAAGGACAGCAAGCCCAAGGCCGACAAGGTCGCGCTGGCCGCGATCGAGCCGGCGCGGGAGGCGGCCATCTCGATCGCCGAGCCCGGCACCGTCGGTGAGCACGTGGGCTCGGTCATGATCGGTGACCGCCTCGCGATGCAGTACTTCGCCTGCCTGTCACCGGGTTACGTCGGTTGGCACTGGGCGGTTTCGGTCGCGCGAGCGCCGCGTCAGAAGTTCGCCACCGTGTGCGACACCAACCTGCTGCCGACCGATGAGGCCGTGCTGGCTCCCGACTGGCTCCCGTATGTCGACCGCATCGCGCCCGGAGACATCGGCGCCGGCGACGAGCGCCCGTATGTCGAGGACGACGACTACCTCGAGGCCGGTTTCGAGGCGACCGGCGACGAGGACGTCGACCAGGTGGGTTTCTTCGAGCTCGGCCTCGGTCGCCCGCGTGTGCTGTCCGCGGAGGGTCGCGACGCTGCCGCACAGCGCTGGTATGACGGTGACGCCGGCCCCAACACCGCAGTCGCGATGCAGGCCAAGGCGCACTGCTCGACCTGTGGCTTCTTCGTGCCGATGCCGGGTGTGCTGCGCCAGGTCTTCGGTGTCTGCGCCGGCGAATGGTCGCCGTCCGACGGCAAGGTCGTCTCACTGGACCACGGCTGTGGCGCGCACAGCGAGACCGAGGCGCCGGCTACTCCGCCCGAGGTTCTGGACGCTCCCGTCCTCGACGAGTTGGCTCTCGACTTTTCCTAATTCTTAGTCCTAGGCGCCCTACGACTAACGACGAGTCGGCTCTCGATTTCTCGTAAACCTTGGTCCTAGACCCCCTACGACTGTGGCGTGTTTGCGCCCGAAACCATTGTCGCAGAGGGGTTTTCGCGGTTGAGTCTCCGTCAGGGGGACGAGCTGTTCCGACCGCCCGGCATACGCCGAGTGGGCAGTCCGTCACAAAGCCCCACCTGACATAGGGGATCAAAATGTCTCGTACACGACGCGCTGCGGCGCTGCTCGCCATTGCCGCCACCGCCACCGGTGTCGCCACCACCGTTGCCGCATCGCCGCGTGCGACGGCGGTCACCACGGCCGGCATACACACTCGGGCCCAGGTGCCGTGGTCGCAGGTGGGCGACGGCTGGACGGCAGTCTCGGTCACCAAGAACGGTCACACCAACCTCGTGCTGGTCTCGCCGGCCGGCCAGTCCTACCAGATCGCGACGCTCGCAGCGTCCGAACGTGTCGACAGCATCTCGCACGACGGCAAGCACGTCCTGACCGACTATTCGGTCAGCGGCAGCTGGCGGATGCGGGCGTGGGACCTGCGCGCCGGCAAGGTCTCCACGACCCTGCCCGTCAACGCCTGGGCCAACTTCACCCGGCCGACCGGGTCAGCGCTGAACGTCCAGCTGTCCAGCAACACCTTCCAGCGGGTGACGGTCACCGGCAGAAAGGAACTGAGCCTTGCGCACCGCCCCGATCTTGCGGACCTCCTGCCGCACCCCGGCGGCCTGTATGACGCAGCGACGGCACTCGCCGGCAAGCCCGTCACGCTCTACAGCCACGTGACGATGCGGGCGATCCGCACCTACGGGATGCCCAAGGGCGCCAAAGGTTGCTCCCCGGTCGGCTGGGCGAACTCGTCGACGTTGTTGGAGGCGTGCACGATGAAGCAATTGGGGGAGATCAGCCAGCTGGAGGTATATCGGCAGAACATCAAGGGTGGGGCACCGCAGGCGGTCACCACGGGCAGCTGGGCGGGGGACATCACCAACCCGTTCGGACAGGGCTTCCTGGACGCGGACCAGACCGTGCTGGGGACGGTCGCGACGGCGCATAACGACGACATTGCCGGAAAGCGAAGCACGGTCTACCGGGTGAAGTCCGGCCGCGTCGTCGGGTCCATCAAGGCGCCGCTGGCCGCGGATGTCGCGCGGAGCGTCGACACCGCGAAAGTCGTTGGTAACACGGTCTTCTACACGCACACCAATCCGCCGATGGGTGACAACGGTGCCGTCGCGGCATACAACCTGGCGACCAAGAAGGTCACTTACCTGGTCGGCCCGCACTCGCAGTATGCCGGCAAGGCGACCAGCTCCGCCGTCATCGACCCGGCGTACTGACCTGCGGCTCCGGCTCAGCGATCGGGAGGGTGACGCTGAGCCGGAAGCCGTCGGGCACATGCTCCGCGTGGATCTCGCCGCCATGCGCCTCGACGATGCCACGCACGATCGCCAGGCCCAGCCCGGCGCCGTGCGTGCCGTGGTCGGTGGTGCGGGCGGCGTTCGCGCGCCAGCCCACGTCGAACATCCGGCCCAGGTCCTCGACATCGACACCGCTGCCGTGGTCCATGATGCTCAGCACCAGGTGCTTCTCGTCGCTCGTGTGGGCCGAGACGACGATCTCGGAGTTGTCCGGGGCGTGGCGCACCCCGTTGACCAACAGGTTGCCGATCGCGCGGGTGAGCTCGCGCGGATCGGCCCACAGCAGATGCCCCTCGACACCGCGTTCGACGATCGAGACCCCGCGCTCCGCGGCGGTCGGCTGTATGTCGGAGACGGCGTCCGAGACCAGGTCGAGCAACTCGACCAGCTCGCGCTGCAGCCGGAGCGTGCCGCTCTGCAGGGTGGACAGCTCGAAGAGGTCGTCGACCATGCCGGTCATCGTGTCCACCTTCGCCCGGATGGTGCGGATGTAGGCGTCCCGGTCCGGAGCGATCCCATCGTCCAAAGCCTCTGTCATGGCACGCATTCCGGCCAACGGAGTGCGCAGGTCGTGCGAGATCCAGGCGAAGAACTGTCGGCGGGCAGCGTCCAGTTTGTCGACCTCCGCGCGTGCGCCGGCAAGCCGGGTGGAGGACTCGGCGAGCTGGGAGTGCAGCTCGTTGAATTCCTTCAGACCAGGTGTCTGCGGCTGGAGGACGTCGCCGTCGCCGATCCGCCGGGCCGACTCGACGAGGGTGCGCACAGACCGGCCCACCGTGTGGTTCATCGTCACCCAGGCGGCGGTGAGGCTGACCACCGCGGAGACACCGACGACCCAGCACAGCACGGTCAGGTCGTGGGTCGAGACGAACATCTCGATCACGACCGCCACGACGGACGCGACGATCGACAGCACTGCCGCGGCGACGACGACCGTGACCTGCGAGGCGACCGAACCCCTTGAAGTCCAACGCAATACCGCCAGGGCCAGCGCGGTGACCACGGCCGTGCAGATGGCAGCGGTGAGCACGATCAGTGCAAGATTCGGCACGGTGAGCATGTCAGCCCTTTCCGTATGGCGTGAAGCGGTAGCCCGCACCCCACTCGGTACGCAGGTAGACGGGGGAGCGAGGTTCCGGTTCGATCTTCTCCCTGAGCCGCCGGACGTGAACGGTGACCGTCGAGGCGTCGCCGAAGGTCCAGCCCCAGACCTCGCCGAGGATGTCGTTGCGGGTCAGGACTTCGCCCGGTCGCTGCACGCAGAACAGCAGAAGCTCGTATTCCCTTGTGGTGAGTGCGATTTCGTCGTTGTCCCGCCATACGCGACGGTGGCCGGGGTCGATCCGGAAGGCTCCGACGGTGAACGGGTCGGCGGGTGCCGACGGAGAGTGGCGGCGTAGCTGCGCGGCCACCCGGAGCTGAAGCTCCTTCATCGAGAAGGGTTTTGCGATGTAGTCGTCGGCTCCGAATTCGAGACCGGCGATGCGGTGGTCGACAGCGCCCAACGCCGTCAGCATGATCACGGGTATGTCGGACCGGCGGCGCACATCCCGGCACAGGTCGTCGCCGCTAACGCCGGGCAGCATCCGGTCGACGATCAGCACGTCGGGCAGGTTCTCCTCGAGCGCGCTGCGTGCGCGAGCGCCGTCGCTGAACGACGAGACGTCATAGCCGCTGGAGCGCAAGTAGTCGCCGACGACCCCGCGCACCGTCGGGTCGTCCTCGACGATCATCACCCGCGCCCGGCTGTCCATACCGATGACGGTACCTACCACCTGGTCCGGCGCCCGATTTCCTTACGGAGCTGAAACAACCGAGAGCGGTCAGGCCGTCGGCTCGCGCCACTTGCGCTCGAAGGGGAGTCGCCACGCGCTTGGTGCGACGAGCTGGTGGATCTGGTTGGGACCCCACGATCCGGGCGCGTAGGGCCGCACCGGCGGCGGGTTCTCCAGCAGCGGCTGGCTGATCTCCCAGAGGCGTTCGATGCCGTCGGCCGTGGTGAAGAGGGTGTGGTCGCCGCGGACGGCGTCGTAGATGAGGCGCTCGTAGGCTTCGAGCACCGACCCTGCCCAGTCGGTGTCTTGCACCGCGAACTGCATCGAGACCTTGTCCATCCGGAAACCAGGTCCGGGGCGTTTTCCATAGAACGACAACGAAACTCGCGCCTCGTCGGCGAGGTCGAAGGTCAGGTGGTCCGGACCTTGCTGGCCGACGCCGGACCCGGACGGGAACATCGACTTCGGCGGCTCCTTGAACGCGATCGAGATGATGCGCTGTCCCTCGGCGAGCTTCTTGCCGGTGCGCAGGTAGAACGGCACGCCGGCCCAGCGCCAGTTGTCGATGCGGCATTTCAGTGCGACGAAGGTCTCGGTCTCTGACTCCGGGTGGACTCCCTTCTCGTCGCGGTAGCCCTGGTATTGACCGCGCACCACTTCGGTGGGCACCAGCGGCACCATCGAGCGGAAGACCTTGTTCTTCTCCTCGGTGATCGACTCCGGGTCGAGCGAGGTCGGCGGCTCCATGGCGGTGAACGCCAGCACCTGGAAGAGGTGCGTCACGACCATGTCGCGGTAGGCGCCGGTGCCCTCGTAGAAACCTGCGCGGCCCTCGAGGCTGAGCTCCTCGGGCACGTCGATCTGGACGTGATCGATGAAGTTGCGGTGCCAGATGGGCTCGAACAGGCCGTTGGCGAAGCGGAACGCCAGGATGTTGAGCGCCGCTTCCTTTCCGAGGAAGTGGTCGATGCGGTAGATCTGCGACTCGTCGAAGACTCGGTGCAGGGCGGCATTCAGTGTCACTGCGCTGGACAGGTCGGTGCCGAACGGCTTCTCCATGATGACGCGGGAACCCTCGACGAGGCCGGCCGCTTCGAGGGTATGGATGACGTCCAGCGCCGCCTTGGGCGGGACGCTCAAGTAGTGCAGGTGTCGGATCGGCGGCGCCATGTCCTTCTCCGCCTCGGTGACGCAGTTACGAAGCGCAGCCGGGCCCTCGGAGCCGGGCACGTAGTGCAGCCGCTTGGCGAAGGCGTTCCAGACCTTCGGCTCGATGGGGTGCTTGCTGAACTCCTGGATCGCCTTCTTGGCGAAGTCGACGAACTCCTCGCGCGACATTGCCTCCAGTGAGGTGCCGATCACTCGCAGGTCGGCGAGCAGATGCGTGTCGAAGAGATGGAACAGTCCGGGGAGCAGCTTGCGCCGGGACAGGTCACCGGTCGCACCGAATAGGACGAATGTGGTCGAATCCTGCATGGCGTCTGGCGTCATACCCCCACCTTCTACCCTTGTGCGACTTTGAGGAAAGTCGCCCCGAACATTTGAGTGCTCCGTTTCATGCTGCGCTGGCGTTGCCACGGCCGCGCTTGATGTAGGCCCAGCCGGTGCCGCCCAGCACGGCGCCCGCCACGCAGGTCCACGGCCACCAGTCTCGTCCGTCACCGTGCAGCGCCGGTATGACGAGGGTCAGCACCAGTGCGAGCACCCACAGGCCGACGCCGATCTCCACCACGCGCAAGACATCGACCTTCACCGGCAGCAGGTCATCGGCAGAGAGCTCGGTGGCGTCGTCGGGCTCGGAATCGGTCACGGGAGTAAGCGTAGTGCGGTCACCGCCCCGTGGCCGATACCCCTACGCTGCTGCCCATGAGTTCACCCGCCATGGCGCCGAATGCGCTGGACCGGTACTTCAAGATCACCGAGCGAGGCTCGACCATCAGTCGGGAGATCCGTGGTGGGTTGGTCACCTTCTTCGCGATGGCCTACATCATCGTGCTCAACCCGCTGATCATCGGCACCGTCAAGGACGACGGCGGTCACGGGTCGTTCCTCGGCGGCGGGTCGGACCCGCAACTGGCCAAGATCGCCGCGGCGACCTCGCTGGTGGCCGGAGTGATGACGATCCTGATGGGCGCCATCGCCAACTTCCCGATGGCCATCGCAACGGGCTTGGGGCTCAATGCCTTTGTGACCTTCTCGATCGCGGCGCTGCCTGGCATGACGTGGGCCGACGCAATGGGTCTGGTTGTCCTCGAAGGCATCGTGATGCTCGTGCTGGTGCTGTCCGGATTCCGGGTCGCGGCGTTCAAGGCGCTGCCACCGCCGATGAAGATCGCGATCAGCGTGGGCATCGGCCTGTTCATCACCTTGGTCGCATTCTTCGACTCCGGCTTCATCCGCGCCGGGGCCGGTACGCCGGTGCAGTTGGGCGTCAACGGCGAGCTCAACGGTTGGCCGCTGCTGGTCTTCTGCGTCGGACTGATCCTGGTGATCGGGCTCTACGTGCGAAAGCTCAAGGGCGCCATACTGATTGCGATTCTGGCGACCACGGTGCTGGCAGTGATCGTGGAGGCGATCGGCCACCAGGGCGCGCAGGGCGCCAAGAACCCGACCGGGTGGGCCCTGAGCGTCCCGAAGCTTCCGTCGCACTGGGTGGCGACGCCGGATTTCGGGCTGATTGGTCACATCAGCCTCTTCGGCTCGTTCGGCAAGATCAGCGTGATCACCGCGCTGCTGTTGATCTTCTCGCTGGTGCTCGCCGATTTCTTCGACACGATGGGCACGATGGTCGCGATCGGCAGCAAGGCCGACCTGCTCGATGAGGAGGGCACGCCGGAGGGTGCGCAGACGATCCTGGTGGTCGACTCGATCGCGGCCGCAGCCGGAGGTATGGCGTCAGTCAGCTCCAACACCGGCTACATCGAGTCGTCGGCCGGTGTCAGCGAAGGCGCGCGTACCGGCTTGGCGGCGATTGTGACCGGCGTGCTCTTCCTGCTCGCGACATTCCTGTCGCCTCTCGTCGCGGTCGTCCCCTATGAGGCTGCGACACCGGCGCTGGTGCTGGTCGGCTTCCTGATGATGCAGCAGGTCGGCGGAATCGACTGGCACGACTGGGATATCGCGATCCCAGCGTTCCTGACCATCGTGCTGATGCCGTTCTCCTACTCGATCACCGTCGGCATCGGCGCCGGTTGCATCGCGTTCGTCGTCGTGAAGCTCGCGCGCGGACGGGTGAAGCAGGTGCCGCCGCTGATGTGGCTGATCGCCGGACTCTTCGTGATCTATTTCGCGATCGCCCCGGTCCAGGACATCCTGCACAAGATCTTCTGACCCCAAGTTGGTTGAGTAGGGCGGGGGAGCGCAGCGGAGGAGCCTGTATCGAAACCCGTCAAGGTGATCGAGTGCATGAGGGACGAGCAGTGTTGTGACGTCAAGGTGATCGAGTGCCGTGAGGGACGAGCGGCGTATCGAGATCTCGGCGTCGATTCGGTAGGTCTCGATACGCGGCTCGTTCCTCGCCCTGCTCGACCACCTTGGGGTGGGTGTCACCAAGGTGGTCGAGTGCCAGAGGAGCGCAGCGGGGGAGGTGTATCGAGACCAGGTGTATCAAGATCCCGGCGTCGATTCGGTAGGTCTCGATGCGCGGCTCGTTCCTCGCCCCTGCTCGACCAGCTTTGAGGTGGGGGTAGCCCGACATACCTTTGGCCGGTTCACGGGATCGGTTTCCTGACGCTGCATTCCTAACGTTGTGGGCATGGCATATTCACAGGTGATGAGTGACGACGCGCAGGCCGGAACGCACCCGGTCGGGCAGCTCGGCAACGGCCGGCCCGGGCTGGTCCGCCGCACTCTGACCAGCTCCCTCTATCTACTGCTCGCGTGGCCGTTCCAGCTCACGGTTTTCATCGTCAACGTCACGCTGGTGTCGACAGCGTTCTCGATCCTGTTGGCACCATTGTCGATCCCGCTCGCCATCGGCTGCGCCTCCGGTGCCGCCGCTGTCGAGCGTCGGATGGTGTCTCGCTGGGTCGGGCTCGACGCTCCGCCAGCACACCGGCTGGCACGCGCACCGCAGGAGCGTTGGGCGAACTATTTCGTGCGCGTGGTCAGCAGTCCGAGTGTCTGGCTCGAGGTTGTATGGACCCTCGTGTCGTGGATCGTCTCCACCATCACGTGGGTGCTCGCCATCACCTGGTGGTCGATCGCGATCGCGGCGACGACCTGGCCGGCATACGGGTGGATCATCCACGGGCGCAACGGAAACCAGGACCTGGCGGACATCGTTGGGGCGCACTCTTTCGCGGCCGCGGCCGCCCTGAACGTCCTGATCGGGCTGATCTTCCTCGTCACGCTGCCGGTAGTGATGATCGGGCTGGCGCGCGCGCAGGGCCTGATGTCGACGGCCCTGCTGGGCCGGGCCCAGCAGGAGGCGAAGATCGTCGAGCTGACGCAGTCGCGCGCCGCCGGTCGGGTGGCGGAGTCCACGCAACTGGCGCGCCTGGAGCGCGACATCCACGACGGCCCGCAGCAGCGGCTGGTCCGGCTCAAGATGGACCTGGCCCGGATGGAGCGACAGGTGGGCGACGACTCGCACGCCATACTCGGGCTGCGTGCGGCGATTGCCTCGACCCAGGAGACGCTGGACGAGCTGCGCGCACTCTCCAAGGGCATCGCGCCGCCGGTGCTCTCCGACCGCGGGTTGGTCGCCGCGGTCCGCGAAGCTGCCGGGCGCGCGACGATCCCGGTCACGGTGGAGGCGGAGCTGCACGAGGTGATCCTGCCGCCGCACCTGGAGCAGGCGGCATACTTCGTCGTCTCCGAGGCGCTGACCAACACCGCCAAGCACAGCGAGGCGCGTAGCGGGCTGGTTTCGTTGCAGGTCAACGGTATTGACCTGGTGGTGTCGGTCACCGACGACGGGCAGGGCGGTGCCCACTTGTCGAAGGGCAGCGGCCTGGTCGGCCTGCAGAACCGGGTGCGTTCGGTGGGCGGCACGTTGACGATTGACTCTCCGGTTGGTGGACCGACCACGGTGCTGGCGGTAATTCCCCTAACCTGAGCTTTGTGCGAATTGTGGTGGCCGACGACTCGACGCTGCTGCGAGAGGGAGTGCAGCTGATCCTCGGCGACGCCGGACACCAAGTGGTGGCCGGCGTCGGTGACGGAACCACACTGGTCGAAGCCGCACTGCGCGAGCGCCCCGACCTGATCATCACCGACGTGCGGATGCCGCCGAGCGGCACCGACGAGGGTCTGCGTGCGGCGGTGCGGATTCGGCAGGAGTGGCCGGACGCCCCGATCCTGGTGCTGTCGCAGTATGTCGTCGAGGCGTATGCCGACGAGCTGCTCGCAGCCGGCACCGGGGGCATCGGCTACCTGCTCAAGGACCGTGTCGGCGACATCGACGAGTTCCTGGCCGCAGTCGATTCCGTTGCCAGTGGTGGCACGGTGCTTGACCCGCAGGTCGTCGCTCAGCTGATGACCAGGCGACGGGATCCGTTGGCATCGTTGACACCTCGCGAGCGCGAGGTGTTGTCCCGTATGGCGCAGGGGATGTCCAACGCAGCGATCGCTGCGCGGCTGGTCGTCACCTCTGGTGCTGTCGAGAAGCACACCCAGCGGATCTTCGCCAAGCTGCAGCTCTCGCCCGACGACACCGCCGGCCACCGACGAGTGTTGGCCGTGCTGGCGTTCTTGCGCGACTGACGGCCGCTCAGCCGAACAACGCCTTCTGGAAGACGTTAGGTGCTTCTGACATGGTCCGGAGCGTCGTCGCGCTGCCCTTGGTCACGGCGGCCACTTGCTCCAGTCCCTTGTAGTTCTGTCCCGGGTTGAGCAGCACCATGCTGAGCGTGACGGGCTTCTAGGGGTCGAATCGCTTGGCGACATACGCCTTGACCTGGGCGAGGGTGACTTTGTTGCCGGTGTCCTCGTTGGCGCCGTCGGACAACACGAGCACCCGATTGACCCGGCCCGGCACGTAGTGCTCGACGGCGTAGCCGTACGCGCGCTCGATGGCCAGATAGACGGGGGCGCCGCCGCCCGGTTTGGCATGGTCGAGTGCCGCGTTGATCGCCTTGATGTGCGCCGGACTGCCAAGTGCGAGTGGCACATCGTCGAAGACTGGCCCACCTGGCCGGTTGGCGAAGAACCACATGGTGGATCGCTGCTGCGGCGAGGCGAGGGTGAAGGCGAGGGTGAAGGCGAGCTTGAGTAGCTGCTGCATCATCGCCACCTTCGGCGTCTTGGTGCCCGGGAAGTCCTCGGTCATTGATCCGGACAGATCCAGCATCGCCACCGTGGAGTTGCGTTGGTGTGCCGTCTGCCATGCGGTGCGGCTCGCTTTGAACGAGTCCGCTGTGACAGCAACGGGTTTCGCGAGATCGGTGCCTCCGGTGGTCTCCGGTCGCGCTCCGGTGATGCCCCGATAGCCGCTCGCACGCAGAGCCTCTTGGTCGGCTGCCGCCCCGCCGAGCAGTGGCACCCCGACGAGCTGGTCGGCGCCGGCTCCCGAGTTGTGGTCGACGACGGCCCGCTCCGTGGTTGAGCACTGCGCTCGCGGTCTTGGCGAATGCCGTGACCTCGGGTGCGTCCAGCAGGGTACGTGCCGCGGAGTCGGACTTCTCCACTACCGCGCGTTGTTCGACATGGACCATGGCGTACGTCGAAGGCGTTCGTCCCGAGCAGGCCGCGGTTTCAGCTGGATTGTGCGCCCATCTGGTCGGCGTCGACGATCCGATAGGCGTAACCCTGCTCGGCCAGGAAGCGCTGGCGGTGCGCGGCGAATTCGGCGTCGACGGTGTCGCGGGTGACCACGGTGTAGAAGTGCGCGGTGCGGCCGTCGCCCTTGGGACGCAGGACGCGGCCGAGACGCTGGGCTTCCTCCTGGCGCGAACCGAAGGTGCCGGAGACCTGGATCGCGACGCTCGCCTCGGGCAGGTCGATCGAGAAGTTGGCGACCTTGCTGACCACCAACTTGTTGATCTCACCGTCGCGGAACTGCTGAAAGAGCTTCTGCCGCTGGGTGACTCGCGTCTGGCCGGTGATCAGGTCCGCGCCGAGCCGCTCGGAGAGTGACTCGAGCTGGTCGAGGTACTGCCCGATGACCAGCGTCGGCTGACCGTCGTGTTGGCGCACCAACTCCTCGACCACCGATTCCTTCACCGGCGCGCAGGACGCGAAGCGGTAGCGGTCCTCGGGCTCGGTCGTGGCGTAGGCCATCCGCTCACCGTCGGAGAGGGTCACCCGCACCTCGACGCAATCGGCCGGTGCGATGTAGCCCTGAGTCTCGATGTCTTTCCACGGGGCGTCATACCGCTTGGGCCCGATCAGCGAGAAGACGTCGGACTCGCGGCCGTCCTCACGCACGAGGGTCGCAGTCAGCCCGAGGCGGCGGCGGGCCTGCAGGTCGGCCGTCATCCGGAAGATCGGTGCCGGGAGGAGGTGCACCTCGTCATACAGGATGAGGCCCCAGTCGCGAGCGTCGAGCAGCTCCAGGTGCGGGAAGACGCCCTTGCGCTTGTGCGTGAGGACTTGGTATGTCGCGATCGTGACCGGGCGGATCTCCTTGCGGGCGCCGGAGTATTCGCCGATCTCGTCCTCGGTGAGGGTCGTGCGGGCGAGCAGTTCGTCGCGCCACTGACGAGCCGAGACGGTGTTGGTGACCAGGATGAGAGTGGTCGCCTTCGCCTCGGCCATGGCGCCCGCGCCGACGAGGGTTTTGCCTGCGCCACAAGGGAGTACGACGACACCGGACCCGCCGTGCCAGAAGCCGTCGACCGCCTGCTGCTGGTAGGGACGCAGCGACCAGCCGTCCTCCCTGAGCGCGATCGCGTGGGCCTCGCCGTCGACATACCCGGCCTCGTCCTCGGCCGGCCAGCCGACCTTGATCAGCTGCTGCTTGATCGCACCGCGCTCGGACGGGTGCACGATGACGGTCGAGTCGTCGATCCGGTCGCCGATCATCGGCGCAATCTTCTTGTGCCGCAACACTTCTGTGAGGACGGCGGTGTCTGTCGTGGTCAGCACGAGGTTGCCCTCGTCGTCCTTGCTCAGCCGCAGGCGGCCGTAGCGGTCCATCGTCTCGGCGATGTCGATGAGCAGCGGATTGGGCACCGGGTAGCGGCTGTAGCGGATCAGCGCGTCGACGACCTGCTCGGCGTCGTGGCCGGCGGCGCGGGCGTTCCACAGGCCGAGCGGGGTCACCCGATAGGTGTGCATGTGCTCGGGTGCGCGTTCCAGCTCGGCGAAGGGTGCGATGGCGCGCCGTGCCTCCGTCGCCAGGGGATGGTCAACCTCCAGCAGCACGGTCTTGTCGCTCTGGACGATCAGTGGTCCGTCGGTCACGCGGGTGTCCCTTCGAGAAGTAGCCAACTAACCGTAACGACCGGAGTGGGCCACTTCTTCCGCCATACCCCGGGCCCTTTCGGCGTGGGTGCGGCCGCGGCGCCTTGGCTCCGTTGGGGTCAGTTGGCGAACGTGCCGACCTCTGCAGTCGGCAGCGCAGCGAGCTCGGCGGGCGAGACCAGGCATTTGCTGGCCCGTAACCCGGAGCCGATGACGACCGTTGCAGGTGCGTTCGCTACCCGTTCGTCGATCAGCACCGGCCAGTCGGCAGGCAACCCGATCGGCGTGATTCCGCCATACTCCATGCCACTGAGTCGGACTGCGTCGTCCATCGGCGCGAAGGAGCACTTGCGTACGTCGAGGAATTTGCGGACCGCTTTGTTGACGTCGGCGCGGGTGGTGGCGAGCACGACGACGGCGGCATACCGGGTGATCTCGCCGCGGCGACCCGCCACGACGACGCAGTTGCCCGACAGCTCAGGCGCCGAGCCGTATGCCGAGCAGAAGGCCGCCGTGTCGGCGAGTTCCGGGTCGATCTCGCTGACCTCCAGGCTCGGCACAGCGCCGAGTATGGCGGCGACCGGCGCGGCCAGCAGCTCTGTGCGATCAGCGGCCGCGTGCCAGGTGAGCGTGCCGCGTCCATCGGGTGTGTCAGGCATGGCGCGAGCCTAGGACGACGCGTCGAGTGTGGTACCGCCAACCCCGCGCCCCCTTTGCCGAGAGGACAGGCGATGCATCGACAGGACAGGGGATTTGCGCCGAAATCGGCTGAATCGCCTGTCCTGTCGATAAACGGGTGTCCTGTCGGTGAATGGGTGGGCGGGTTGGGGGTGAATGGGTGGGCGGGGTGTGCGCGGAGGGTGGTGGGTGTCGGCGGGGTGGGGCGTGGGGTGGATCGGCGTGGGTCGAGGCGCCATACGTGCGCCGGATCACACGGTGCGACCATGGAGCCATGGAGCTGCCACAGGTTGCGTCGATGCCGTCGATGCCCGACTCGATCACGATCTACGAGGTCGGAGCACGGGACGGCTTGCAGAACGAGAAGACCGTCGTGCCGACCGAAGCGAAGGCGCAGTTCATCGAGCGGCTGATCGACGCCGGGCTCGAGACCGTCGAGCTGACGTCGTTCGTGCCGCCCTCGTGGATCCCGCAGCTCGCGGACGCACCTGCGCTGCTGGAGCGGCTGGGCGACCTCAGCAAGGGCGCGAAGCGTCCGGTGCTCGTGCCCAACGAGCGCGGCCTGGACAACGCGCTCGCCGCCGGCGTCGGTGCGGTCGCGGTCTTCGGGTCGGCGACCGAGACCTTCGCGCGCAAGAACCTCAACCGATCGGTCGACGAGTCGCTGGCGATGTTCGCGCCCGTGGTGTCCCGGGCGCAGGACGCCGGCCTGTGGGTGCGCGGCTACGTCTCGATGTGCTTCGGCGACCCCTGGGAGGGGCCGGTGCCGATCGAGCAGGTCGTCGACGTATGCCGCAAGCTGATGGACCTCGGGTGTGACCAGCTGAGCCTGGGTGACACCATCGGGGTCGGGACGCCCGGCCACGTGACGGCCCTGCTGGCGGCGCTCGATGCAGGGGGCATCGGCACCGACCGGATCGGCGTCCATTTCCACGACACTTACGGTCAGGCGCTGTCCAACACGGTGACCGCGCTCGGCCACGGCGTCCGCGTCGTCGACGCCTCGACCGGCGGCCTGGGCGGTTGCCCCTACGCCAAATCGGCCACCGGCAACCTCGCCACCGAGGACCTGGTCTGGATGTGCCGTGGTCTCGGCATCGAGACCGGCGTCGACCTGGAGAAGCTGGTCGAGACGTCGGTGTGGATGGCGCAGCAGCTCGGTCGGCCGTCGCCCTCGCGTGTCGTGAAGGCGCTCGCAAGTTGATCGGACCCGGCCACAGACCGCGCTCGGCCGCGTAGGTTGAGCATCAGTCAGCCATCCGCGGGGGCGGAGCAAGATATGAGGAGTGCACACATGAAGTCTGGTCTCACCACCGACAACTTCGACCGATCGGTGCGGCCACAGGACGACCTGTTCGGCCACGTCAACGGCGCCTGGATCGAGAAGACCGAGATCCCTTCGGACAGAGGGCGATACGGCACCTTCGACCAGCTGCGGGAGGACGCCGAGGCGGCTGTCCACGCGTTGATCGAGGAGGCCGCCGAGTCCGCGTCGGAGCCCGGCACCCCGCGCCGTCAGGTGGGGGACCTCTTCGCCTCCTTCATGGACACTGATCGCATCGAGAAGGCCGGCGCAAGCGCACTCGCCGAGGACCTGGCGATCATCGACAAGGTGGCGTCGGCGTCCGACCTGCTCCGCGCCTGCGGCCAGCTGAGCCGCCGCGGTGTCGACACCTTCATCGGCTTCTATTCCATTGCGGACGCAAAGGATTCGGCGCACAACATCCTCTACGTCATGCAGGCTGGCATCGGTTTGCCGGACGAGTCCTACTACCGCGAGGACGAGCACGCCGAGGTTCGTGAGCAATATGTCGCCCACGTCGGGCGACTGCTCGGGCTGGCCGGTCTGGACGTGTCGCAGGCCGACACGATCATGGCGCTCGAGACGCGTTTGGCGAAGGCGCACTGGGATCGGGTTGCCGCACGGGACGCGGTCAAGACCTACAACAAGCTCACTCGCGCGGAGTTGGAGGCGCTCACCCCTGGCGTCGACTGGGACGCCTGGCTCGACGGTGTCGGCGGCGAGGCCCGCATCCTCGACCCGGTCAACGTCGAACAGCCTTCATTCCTCACCGGATTCGCGGAGGCACTGACCGACGAGCCGCTCGACGCCTGGAAGTCGTGGCTGACCTGGCGGCTCGTTTCGGACCGGGCGCCATACCTGAACCAGGCGATGGTCGAGGAGCGCTTCGACTTCGCGGGACGCACCCTGTCCGGCATACCCGAGAACCGTGAGCGCTGGAAGCGCGGCGTGTCCCTGGTCGAGTCACTGATCGGCGAAGCCGCCGGCCAGCTGTATGTCGAGCGGCATTTCCCGCCGCACGCGAAGGCGCGCATGGAGAAGCTGGTCGCCAATCTTGTCGAGGCATACCGTCGCGACTTCGAGACGTTGTCCTGGATGAGCGAGACTACGCGGGCCAAGGCGCTGGAGAAGCTGGCGAAGTTCACGCCCAAGATCGGCTACCCGGAGCGATGGAAGGACTACTCCGACATCGAGATTCGCCCCGACGACCTGATCGGCAACCTCGCTGCGGGCACCGCGTGGGAAGTCGACCGGATGCTGCGTCGCGTCGGCGACGAGGTCGACAGCAAGGAGTGGTTCATGACTCCGCAGACGGTCAACGCCTACTACATGCCGGTGATGAACGAGATCGTCTTCCCGGCAGCGATCCTGCAGCCGCCGTTCTTCGACGTCGACGCCGAGGACGCCGTCAACTACGGCGGCATCGGTGGTGTCATCGGTCACGAGATCGGGCACGGCTTCGACGACCAGGGTTCGCGGTATGACGGCGACGGCAACCTCGTCGACTGGTGGACCGACGAGGACCGGGAGCGCTTCGATGCGTTGTCGCAGAAGCTGATTGAGCAGTTCAACGGTCTCGAGGGGCGCGACGCACCGGGTAACAAGATCAACGGTGCGCTGACGATCGGCGAGAACATCGGTGACCTCGGCGGCCTGACGATCGGCTACCAGGCGCTGCAGATCGCCCAGGAGACGCAGAAGTCGCCCGAGCTGGACGGGTTCACGCCCGAGCAGCGGTTCTTCCTCGGCTGGTCGCAGGTCTGGTGTGGCAAGGCGCGTGAGGCGGAGGCCAAGCGGCTGCTCACGATCGACCCGCACGCGCCTGCCGACGCACGCGCCAACGTCGCTCGCAACCTGCACGAGTTCTTCGAGGCGTTCGACGTTTCGGCGGACGACGGCATGTACCTGCCCGAGGACGAGCGAGTCCGCATCTTCTGAGCCCTGGAGCTGGCGGAGGAGCCGGCGGCGGCGCATTGAGGAGCTCGTGAGGCACGAGCGAGCGTCTCGAAATGAGCGAAGCGGGGGAGGCGTCTCGAGGTCAAAGCAATCGGGTTGGGTTGTGGTGTCGAGGAAGCCGCTCTGCCGGTCTCACTCCACTGCGCTCCGCTAGCGCTCCGCTCCGCTGCATAGGCCCGGCAGAGCGACCACCTCGACACCGCGTGGACCTCACCTTTTCGTCAGGATGAGATATGAGCCAGCCTGTGTTGCGGACCGAGCGGTTGCTGATGCTCCCGCTTGCCGACGAGCACTTCGAGCTCGAAGTCGAACTCGACTCCGACGCAGAGGTATTGCGATACCTCTGGGGTCGGGCACGAACTCGCGACGAGGTCGTTTCGTCGCACGCGGAGCGGATGGAGCTTGGCCGCCAGGTGGACGGGCTCGGCTACTGGATGGCGTTCCTGCATGATGGCGAAAACAGCAGTGCCGCAGGAGAATTCGTCGGACTGATGATGCTCCCGCCGGACCATGCGGATGGCCGGGACTGCGACCCGGGCGACGCGGCGCTGGGTTACCGGATCATGCGCAAGCACTGGCGTCGGGGCTACGCGAGCGAGGCATCCGCTGAGTTGCTGCGGCATGCCTTCGAGGGCGTCGGTGTCGCGAAGGTCGTCGCGGACACGATGGCGGTGAACACCGGATCACGTGCGGTCATGGAGAAGGTCGGGATGCGTTATGCCCGAACGTATTTCGTGGACTTCGACTTTCCGTTGCCTGGCGCTGAGCAGGGCGAGGTGCTCTACGAGATCACCCGCAAGGACTGGTTGCGCGGCGCGTGAAACCGGCCCGACCAGCAATGCTGGCCGGGCCGGTCTTCATGTGCGATCCGGCGCAAGTGGGGGCAGGCGCCGAATCACGTTTCAGGACAACGCGATCAGGAGAGCGTTGTCGTGACGTCATCCAGCACGAAGGACGTCTGCAGTGAGGAGTCCTCGGTGCCGGTGAAGGTGAGCGTCACGGTCTGGCCGGCGTATGCCGACAGGTTGATCGTGTGCTTGGTGTAACCGCTGGCCGCGTTGGCGTTGGAGTAGGTCGCCAGCGTGGTCGAGCCTGCCTTCACTGCCAACTTGTCGTATGCCGTGGAGCCGTACTCGTCGGTGTCGATGTGCAGGTAGAACGACAGGCTCGCGGTGCAGCCGGACGGGATCGCGATGCTCTGCGACAGGGTGTCCGTGTGCGACTGGCCGTAACCGTCGAGCCAGGCGTCATACGAGCCGGCGTGCGTGGCCTCGTAAGAACCCCACTGGCCGATGATCTGGTTGTTGCTCTGGGTCCAGCTGGTCGTGCCCGACTCGAAGCCGGGGTTCTTCACGATCTGCCCGGAGCAGGAGCCACCGGTACTGCCGGTGATCGTCCAGGTGAAGGTCGCCGTGCCGGTCTTGCCCGCGGAGTCCTTCGCAGTTGCGGTCACTGAGTAGCTACCGGCCGCAGTCGGAGTGCCCGAGATCAGACCGGCGCTGCTGATCGACAGGCCTGTGGGCAGGCCGGTCGCGCTCCAGCTGTATGGCGAAGTGCCGCCACTCGCCGCAAGTTGCAGCGACGCCGCGGTGTTGACCGGGCTGCTCTTGCTGCCCGGATTCGTCACGGACACACCGGAAGTGGTGCCGGCGCCGAAGCCCGCGACGCCGTTCGGGGTGCCGTTTCCGCTCGGACCGTCCCAACCGACTCCGGCGTTGCACAGCACGGTGCCGCAGCTGCCGTTGTTGCCGCTGGTGACGTCGTTGAAGTCACCGGTGTGCGAGTAGGACAGGTCGTTTCCGTAGGTCGAGTTGCCTGCCGCGCCGGCGACTGCCGCGGTCGCGGCCAGCAGCGGGGAGGCGAGGCTGGTGCCGCCATACACGCTCCAGCCGCTGCCGCCGTACGTCTGGTAGACGGCCAGACCGGTGGCGGGGTCGGCGTCCATCGACACATCGGCCTCGGCGCGGTTGCTGCAGCTGGTGCTGACGCCGCTCTGGAAGGACGGCTTGGCGACATACGCCGAGCAACCGGAGCCGGTGCCCTCGGTCGTGCTTGTCTTCCAGACCGTTTCACTCCAGCCACGGCTGGTGCCGCTGTTGCGGGAGAGCGCCGTGCCGCCGACCGCGGTCACGTACGCCGACGTCGCCGGGTATGCCGCGCCGTAGTCGCTGTCACCGGTGCTCGCGGTGATGAACGTCCCGGCGTGCTTGAAGTACTGGTTGTCGGCCGTGGTGGTGGTGCTGTCCTCGCTGCCGCCGTAGCTGTTCGACACGTATTTCGCGCCCTGGGCGACCGCTTGGTTCACCGCTGCGCCGAGGTCGTTCATGCTGGCGGTGTTGGCCTCCACGAGCAGGATGTGGCAGGCGGGGCACGCTGCGCTGACCGCGTCGAGGTCCAGGGAGATCTCGCCGGCCCAGCCCTGGTCGGGTGCCGGGAAGCTGTTCGTCGAGCCGCTCTGGCTCATCTTGGTGAAGCAGCCGTTCGCGGTGGTGCAGGCCGGCAGACCGTACTGCTGACGGTAGGCCGCCAGGTCCGACTCGGCGTTCGGGTCGTCGTTCGCATCGACGATCGCAACCGTCGTACCGGCACCTGCGGCCGGCAGGTTGTATGCCGACTGGATGTCGCTCGGGCCGTAGCCGGACGGGGTCGCGTTCGGGGTGACTGCGTGGGGCACGATGCGGTTGGGCTCAACCGGATTGGTCTGTTTCAGCGCGAAGCAGGTGGCCCAACCCTTCGAAACCTTCTGGGAACACACGTGTTCCGACTTCACCGCCGCCTTGATCGGCGATCCGGTCATGGTGGAGGTCGGCGCCGCCGCCGTCTTCTTGGATTGAGCGTGCGCAAGGTGATGCGCGGCCGTCCCGTGGTTCGGGTGTGCGTAGGCCGTACCGCCGGTCATCGCGAGCGGTAGCGCCGCGACGACCCCGAAAAGTGCGACCCCGGCGGCTTTTCGCCGCGGGTGGCGCAGCTTGGATGACGACATCAGGTGTCCTTTCAGATAACATTCAGAGTTGTCACCACTAGCAGGTGGTGGCAACCGGCGAACTTACTCCGGTGTGTCACCAGCACGGGGTCAAGAAATGGCAATAGTTTGGTCAATTACGCGAGCGGCCCGATGATGGACGGCATGTCACCTGACCTCGAGGACATCTGCCGCGTCTTGCGAGATCTGGGCCTCACGTCATACGAAGCCAAGGCGTATGCCGTTCTGGTGCAACGCAATACGTCGACCGCGGTCGAGCTCGCACGGGGGCCCGGATCCCTCGACAGCGCATCTATGACGTCGTCGACGGCCTGGTGCAGCGAGGGCTGGCGCGACCGGTGAGCGGGGAGGTGGTGTCGTTCGCTGCCACCGATCCCCGGGTCGCGATCTCCGGGTTGGTGGCCGAGCACCGGCAGCGGTTCAGCGCTCTGACCGTGCACGCCGACAACGTCTCCGAGGAGCTCTCAGGGCTCTGGAACAGCGGCCAGCAGGAGCAGGCGCCGTTGGCCTTCGTGGAGTTCCTACGTGACCCGGCGAGCCTCGGCACCCGGTTCCTGGAGCTGCAGCGGCGCGCGACCGACTCGATGCTGCTGTTCACCCGCAAGCCGTACGTCGTCGACAACAACGAACCCGGCTTGGACGCGACCCGGCGGATCGCCGAGTCGGGCGGTGATGTGCGCTGTTGCTACGAGAAGGAAGTCCTGGATTCGACCGAATCTGTCGAGACGCTCAAGGAATTCGCCGCAGCGGGCGAGCAGGGCCGCATCGTCGACAGGGTGCCGATGAAGCTGTGCCTGGTCAACGGAACGCATGCGCTGTTCTCGCTGACCGATCCGGTCGCCGGTGGCCTGACCGCTACGAACGTGCTGGTCGAGCACCCAGACCTCGCGGCGTCGTTGACCTACGCCTTCGAAGCGCTGTGGGACTCCGGTCGCCCGGTGCTCGAAGTCGCGCGCGAGGCCGGCTTCGACGTCTGAGGAGAACGCTGGTCGAGTGCCGGGGGCGGCGCATTGAGGAGTTCGTGAGGCACGAGCGAGCGTCTCGAAATGAGCGAAGCGGAGGAGGCGTATCGAGACCGAGTGCGCAATTCACCTGGTCTCGATACGCGGCTCGTACACTTCGATACGTTCGTTCGTCCCTCGCGAACTACTCAGCACGACGCCTCGCCGCTACTCGACCCGCTTGGGTCGCTATGCCGGGGCTACGCCGGTGATGCGGTGGATCGAGAAGGTGCGCGACTCGGAGCCGTCGCTTACGACGCCGGTGACCCGGCCGCCGTCGGCCCGGCGGGGCTGGAAGAGCGTCCGGTGCAGCGCACCGTCGATGTCGGAGTAGCCGATCCACACGCTCGACCGGTCTGCAGCCGCGTCCTGAAGCATCGCCAGAGTCACGGTGGGGTCGGTCGAGGGGATGCGTGGCCCAGAGTTGTTCGCGGCACGACCGGCGGACGCCTGCTCGCCGCGGCGGGCGTGCGCGATCACCTGCTCAATCACCTCATCGGTGACGGCATCGAGCCGTGGCGGCTGATTGATGCGTGGGGCCGGAGCGCGTGTGCGCTCACTTCCGACATGCACGACGTGCCCGTCCTGTCCCTCGGCAACCGGCGAATACCCGTGCTGGCGCAGCATTTCCAGCACCGTGGCCGGGTGCGCGGGGAAATCACGACGGTGGGCGCGATCTTTCGCAGTTGCAGAGCCGACAGGTTCCGGTCGCCGCTCATCGCGTCGAGCATGGCCGTGTCGTCGTTGCGTAGATAGCAGCCGGCCGTGCCGACCCGGGTCTGGCCGTGCCGCCTGGCGACATCCGAGATCAGGTATTCCAGCGGCTGGGGCAACGGCGTCGGACTGGCGACGTTGAGCTGTTCGATCAGCTCGGTCGCCGACCTGCCGGTATCCAAGGCTCGCCGGATGCTCTTGTCCGTGAATCGGTAAACCGTTGCGCCACCACGGGATTCGACATCGGCGGCCGCCTGCATCAGCGCATGCAGCTCGTCGGTCAACGGGCCGGGAGCCACGGCCGTGAGGTCGGCCTGCAGCAACAAGTGGTCGACCGGTGCCGGTAGGGCGGTGGTCATCGCCGCTGCGGCATCCTGCCCGGCGAGGAGCGCACGGCCCGGTGTCGACAGCACGCCACGGCCGGTCACTCCGAGCCAGGCCGCCTCGCGCAGCACCTCGCCGGCCCGAGTTGGCGCACCGGCGGGCAGCCTCAGCGGCCGCTGCCAGTGCAGCATTGCCTCGACGTATTCCGTTGGCACTGCGGTCGATTGGTCGACATCCGCCATGACCGTCAGAACATCTTGTCGCCGGGATCGCATCATCGGCCAGTCCACTTCGGTGCTCAGCACGTTGATCGTGCCCTGACCGGTGGACGTGCCGGCGAGCGACGGGGCGCGGGAGCTGTCCAGCCACGCGGAAGCTATCGCGGCCCAGCGCGCCGCGGTGTCCGAGTCGGCCCAGTCGTCATACGCCGTAGTTGGCAGCCAACTGGGTTCGAAGTCGCCGTCATTGGCGATGAGGCGGGCGGCATACGCGATCTCGATGACGAACGCTGCCCGCTCGAGATCGGCATCGAGCGCCGTCGCCGCGGCGCGGTGGTCGCGGACACTGAGTCCACCGGATCGCAGCACCCGCGGCGGGCTCCGGTCCCAGAGGCGTACCAGGGCGTCGACCCGCCAGAGGATGTCGAGGGCAGCTCCGGCGGCATCCGCGTCGACGTCGTGCGCGACGAGCCGCTGGGTAGGTGGTGCCGGAGGGTGATGCCGTCCGCGTAGAGCCGGCCGCCGCGCAGCGCGAGGCCCACCTCGCGCGGGATCACGCCGCCGTCTTCGGTGCGGACCACCAGCCCGGCGGTCACCAGCTCGTCCAGCACACCAGTCGCCGACGCCCCCTCGAAACTGGCACGTGGGTGCCGCCACATCAGCCGATCGATCGCGGATCGCGCTGCGGCACTGAGCTTTTCGTATGCCGCGGGGGCTTCCGCGCTGCGGTCGGTCGCGCCGAGATCACGCGCGGTCGGACCGAGCCGGGCGGGGTTGCTGAGGATCTCCGAGACCGCCCGCGACGCGCGGTAACCCTCCGGGCTGCGCCAGAGCAGGCCGCGGTCCCACAAGAAGCGGCAGGACGCCTGAACAGCGCGTTTTGTGGTCGACAGGAGCTTCGGTGCCGCATCGGCGCCATCGACGAGAACCGCTTCAAGCACCCGCAGGTGGTCCGCCGACAGACTGTCCAGGGCACGCTGCGCGCTGCCTCTGGTGGCCGCACGGGCAGCGAGCGAGGTCAGGTCCGCCGGCGCCGGGCGGGTCAGGTCGGGGCGCGCAGCCAACAACACGCGCAGCTGCTCGTCGCTGCGCGCGCGCATGTCGTCTGCGAAGCTACGGGCGGATTTCGGCACCGGCCCAGGATATGCCGCCGCCAGAGCCGACTCTGCAACACCGCAACCGGGTTCGGAGTCGATTGCGCAACACCTCGTCACCGCACAGAGCGCTGACCTAATGTGAGAGACGTCACGATGCCAGCCCGCAGGAGGTCCCGATGCCCGTTGCAAGCCACCCGTCATACGCCAGTGGCACCTCCGAGGTGCCACTGCTCGGTGACACGATCGGCGACAACCTGCGCCGCACCGCCGAGCGTTTCGCCGACCGGGACGCGATGGTCGACCTGCCGAGCGGTCGCCGCTGGACGTATGCCGAGTTCGACGCCGCTGTTGACGAGGTTGCACGCGGCCTGATGGCCGCAGGCATCGACAAGGGTGACCGGGTCGGCATCTGGTCGCCGAACTGCCCCGAGTGGACGCTGGTGCAATACGCCACCGCCCGTATCGGGGCGCTCATGGTCTGTGTCAACCCGGCATACCGCTCGCACGAGCTGTCGTACGTCCTGAAGCAGTCCGGCATGCGGATGATCGTCAGCGCGCAGACCCACAAGACGTCTGACTACCGATCGATGGTCGAGCAGGTCCGCGATGAGTGTCGGGAGCTGCAGCAGGTGGTCTACATCGGTGACCCGTCCTGGGACGACCTGGTCGCCGGTGCGACTCGCGTCACGACCGACGAGCTGGTGCGTCGCTCCGACGGGCTCTCCACCGACAACCCGATCAACATCCAATACACTTCGGGGACAACGGGATTCCCCAAGGGCGCGACCCTTTCGCACCACAACATCCTCAACAACGGCTACTTCGTCGGCGAGTTGATCAACTACACGGAGCATGACCGCATCTGTCTTCCGGTGCCTTTCTACCACTGCTTCGGGATGGTGATGGGCAATCTCGCAGCGACCTCGCACGGCGCGTGCATGGTGATCCCGGCGCCGTCCTTCGAGGCCGAGGCGACGCTGAAAGCCGTTGAAGCAGAACGCTGCACGTCACTGTATGGCGTCCCCACGATGTTCATCGCCGAGCTGGCGCTGATAGACAAGGGCGAGCAGACCTTCGACCTCAGCAGCCTGCGCACGGGCATCATGGCCGGCTCACCGTGCCCGGTCGAGGTGATGAAGCGAGTGATCGCGGAGATGAACATGAGCGAGGTCGCGATCTCCTACGGCATGACCGAGACCTCGCCGGTGTCGACGATGACGCGAACCGACGACACCCTCGCCCGGCGCACCGAGACGACAGGTCGTGTCATGCCGCACTTGGAGGTCAAGATCGTCGACCCCGCAACAGGTTTGACGGTTCCGCAAGGCGGGACCGGGGAGCTTTGCACGCGCGGTTACAGCGTGATGCTGGGATACTGGGAGCAACCGGAGAAGACCGCCGAGGCGATCGACAGCGCGCGTTGGATGCACACGGGTGACCTGGCGATCATGGACGATGCCGGCTACGTCAACGTCGTGGGGCGCATGAAGGACCTGGTCATCCGCGGCGGCGAGAACATCTACCCGCGCGAGGTCGAGGAGTTCCTCTACACGCACCCGAAGATCGCCGACGTGCAGGTGATCGGTGTGCCGGACGAGAAGTATGGCGAGGAACTCATGGCCTGGATCGTGATGCGTTCGGGGGAGGACCCGCTGGACGCCGGCGCCATACAGGAGTTCTGCAAGGGTCGGCTCGCGCACTACAAGATCCCGCGCTACGTGCACGTCACCGAGGCCTTCCCGATGACGGTGACCGGCAAGATCCGCAAGGTGGAGATGCGGGAAGCTGCGCGTAAGATCCTCGGCAATGACTGAGACAGAACAGATTTCACCGTCCGGGCAGCAGTGGGAGATCAGCCACGGCGACCAGCGGCTCACCGTCGTCGGAGTCGGCGGTGGCATACGTTCGTATGACGCAAACGGACGTCCCGTGCTTTTCGGCTACCCACCGGATGCCAAGGCGGACGCCGGCCGCGGCCAGCTGCTCATGCCGTGGCCGAACCGCATCGCCGACGGTCGCTACACCTTCGACGGTGCCACGCAGCAGTTGCCGCTGACCGAGCCGGCGCGACTCAACGCGTCGCACGGGCTGGTCCGCTGGGAGCAGTGGTCGCTCGTCGAGCGGACGGATTCGACTGTGACTGTTGGCTTTCGGCTGATGCCCAGCCCGGGGTGGGGCGCCATACTCGACCTGCGCGTTCGTTACGAGGTCGGCGACGACGGCCTGACTGTGACGCCGAGTGCGACGAATGTCGGGTCGACGCGTGCGCCGTTCGGCTTCGGTGCACACCCCTACCTGACCGTCGGTGAGGAGACGGTCGACGAGTTGACGCTGACGCTGCCGGCCATCGACTACCTGACGGTCGACGACCGCCTGCTGCCGACCGGGACGAAGCCGGTGGACGGCACCGACTACGACTTCCGCGAGCCGCAGGCAATCGGAAACACCGTGCTGGACACAGCTTTCACCGGGCTCGGTGCGGACGAGGATGGCCGCTGGCGGATCACTCTGGGCAACGGCGAACGCAGCACCACACTCTGGGCGGAGGCCGAACACTTCGGTTACACACAGGTTTTCACCGGCGACTCACTGCCGGCAGGGCGTGCGCGTCGCACCGGCGTCGCGGTCGAGCCGATGAGCTGCCCGGCCGGAGCCTTCGCCACCGGTGAGGCGCTCGTCGTCCTGGAGCCCGGTGACACCTGGTCGGCGTCCTGGGGCATCACCCACGAGGGATAGCGGGGGAGACCGCCCCAAAGCACCGACGGCCGTGCCGTTGGGGCGCCGGTCGTCAGTGCGCGAGCCAGCCCGCGTCAAGGGTGAGCGCTGAACCGCTCATCGACCACGCACCGTCCCGACACACATAGCGGACGGCCTCGGCGACCTCCTCGGGTTCGATGAGCCGGCGTACGGCGTTCGACGAGAGCATGACCCGCTCGAGCACCTCGGACTCGGTCACCCCGTGCGCCCGAGCCTGGTCGGCAATCTGCCTCTCCACCAGCGGTGTCCGAACATAGCTCGGACAGATGGCGTGGGTCGTGACGTCCGGGCAGCGGCCTCCCGCCTCGAGCGCCAGCGTCTTGGTGAAGCCGACCAGCGCATGTTTGCACGCGACGTAACAACTCTTGTACGGCGACGCCACCAGGCCGTGCGCAGAGGCCACGTTGATCACCCGGCCCCAACCGCGTTCATACATGCCCGGCAGGCACAGCTTGGTGAGCAGGTATGGCGCCGTCAGCATGATCGCCACCATGGTGTTCCACTCGTCCTCGGGAAACTCCTCCACCGGGTGGACCCGTTGGATGCCGGCATTGTTGACGAGGATGTCGACGTCGTTTACCCGTTCGACGAGCTGGTGGATCTGCTCCGGAAGGCCCAGGTCGCACGCCTCGATCCGGATCTCTGGGTGACTCGCGGCCAGGCCCGCCAATGGTGGGCCGGTGAGGTCGACCGCAATCACCGAGCAGCCGTCGTGCGCGAGTCGTTGCGCCACGGCCAGCCCGATGCCCGAGGCGGCGCCGGTGACAACGGCCCGCTTGCCCTGCAACGTGTCAGACACCGGCGGACACGCCCAAGTAACGCTGGATCTCCGCGCTCTCGCGCAGCTGTGCCGCCGGTGCCTCGTGCCGGACGAGGCCCTTCTCGATGATGTAGCCGCGGTCGGCGTATTTCAGTGCGAACAAAGCGTTCTGCTCGGTTATCAGCACGGTGATGCGCTCCTCCTTCAGAATGGCGAGCCACCGGCCGAGGTCCGACACGATGGCGGGCGAGAGGCCCTCGGTCGGCTCGTCCAGCAGCAGGATCCTGGGTGCGCTGAGCAACGCCCGGCCGAGCTTCAGCATCTGCTGCTCACCACCGGAGAGGTGCCCGGCACGACGGTCGCTGAGTTCGTTGAGTTTGGGGAACGTCGTCAGCACCCGGTCGAGGGACCAGCCCTTCGGGTCGTTGCCGCGCGTAGCGAGCGCGAGGTTCTGTCGGACCGTGAGTGACGCGTAGGCCCGGCGACCGCTCGGCACGAAGGCGATCCCGCGCCGCGCGATCCGGTGGGCAGGCAGACCGCTGATGTCGGTGCCGTCCCACTCGACGCGACCGCGGCGGGCAGGTGTCAGCCCGACGATGCTGCGCATCGTCGTTGTCTTGCCCGCCCCGTTGCGACCGAGCAGTGCGACTGTCTCGCCGTCCTCCACCTCCAGTGAGATTCCTTGCAGCACATGGCTTCTCCCGTAGTAGGTGTGTATGTCGTGCACGGACAGCGTCATGCTTCGCTCCCGAGGTAGATGGCCATCACTTCGTCATTCGCCCGGACATCGGCCGCAGGGCCGTCGGCGATGACCCGTCCCTGATGCATGACGGTCACCTCGTCGGAGATCCCGAACACGGTGTCCATGTCGTGTTCCGAGAGGATGACGGTCAGCCCCATGTCGCGCGACAGCCCTTGGACCAGGGACACCATTCGCCGTGACTCGAAGGGCGACATACCTGCGGTCGGCTCGTCGAGCAGCAACAGGCGTGGCCGCATCGCCAGGGCGAGTGCGACCTCCAGGGCGCGCTGATCGCCGTGCGACAGCGTCTGCGACTCGACGTCGGCGAGATCGGATAGGCCCACTCGATCGATCACCTCCATCGCCTCGTCCGTCAGGCGCGAGTGGAACCAGCTGAACATGTCGCGAGTGCGGTGATGTCTGCTGACCAGCGCGGCACGGACCGACTCCAGCACGCTCATCCGGGGGAAGATGTTCGTGGTCTGGAAGGCTTGCGCCAAGCCGAGTCGCGCGACGACGTCGGGCCGCTTGCCGCCGATCTGGTCGCCGTCGAACACCAGCGTGCCCGACGTCGGCCGCAGGATGCCGGTCAGCAACCGGAAGAGCGTCGTCTTGCCGGCGCCGTTCGGCCCGATCACTGAGTGGATCGTGCCCTCGGTGACCGTTAGGTCGACGCCGTCGACCGCCCGGAACGCGCCGAAGCTGCGCACGAGGCCCGATGCGACCAGCAGATCCCTGTCAGTCATCGGAGTCACTTCCCTTCGACCCGAACGACTTTCGCCACTCGGACCACTTGACCTTGGTGAGCGATCCGAGAATGCCGTCGGGCCAGAACATGACGATCAGCAACAGCACGCCGCCCAGCACCAGCTGCCAGTCGCTGACATAGCGGACGAGTTCGTCGTGACCGAACTGGTAGATGAACGCCCCGAGCGCGGGGCCGAGGAACGTGCCCATGCCACCGATCACCGCCATGAAGATCGGTGAGCCTGAACTGGTCCAGTCCAGCAGCTCCGGGTAGGCGGACTGGCTGTAGACAACGAACATGGCGCCCGCAAGACCGCAGAAGAATCCCGACACGACGAATGCCATCAGTTGGTGCCAGTAGACGTTCACACCCAGCGCCTGAGCGCGCTCGCGGTTCTCTCGGATCGACCGCAGCACCAATCCGAAGGGCGACCGGGTCACCTTCCACATCAGCAGCAGGCTGATCACGGTCACCGTCAGTAGGAAGAGGTAGCCGTTGATCGGGATGGTCAGCCTGCTCGGGATGAACGGCCCGAAGACACCGTTGGCGCCCTGGGTGAAGTTGTACCTCGATTCGGCCAACTGGTAGGCGAGCTCGGAGAACGCCAGTGTCGAGAGGGCGAAGTAGAGCTTGCGGGCCCGCAACGCCACTAGCCCGACGGGTATGGCGACGAGCGCGCTGACCACCGGGGCGAGGAAGAACGTCAGCCAGAAGGACAGGTGCCAGTGCAGCCAGCCCAACCCGACCGTGTACGCGCCGATTCCGTAGAACACCGCCTGTCCGAAGCTGACCAGACCACCTTGCCCGAGAAGGAGGTTGGTGGCGGTGGCGAAGACCACCAGGGCCAGCACCTCTTCGAGTGTCGTGAGTGTGTTGCCACCGACGACGAAACCGAGCACGACCATGAAGATTGTCAGGACGACCGGTATCGCGATGTTGCGCAGCAGTTGCGGACGAGCCTTGGTCGCAACGGATTCGGAGCTCACGGGGGCCTTCTCCTCGGGTGGCGCGGTGGATGTCGGCGTGCCGTTGCTGCTCATCGCTCGGCCTCCCCGAACAGGCCCCACGGGCGAACGGCGAGGACAAGGATCATCAGGGCGTAGATGAACGTGGATGCCCAGCTCGGCGTCCACACGGCGCCCAGCGTCTCCACGATGCCGATCACCACGGATCCCACTGCGGCTCCGACGATGGACCCCAGGCCGCCGATGACCGCGACGATGAATGCCGCGACGATGATCTCGGCGTCCATCCCCGGCTGCACCGCCTGCTGCGGAGCGATCACGACGCCGCTCAGCCCGGCGAGCAGGGCGCCGAGCGCGAAGACCCCGGTGAGGATCAGCGGAACGTTCGTGCCCGACGACGCAAGCACCTCCGGGTCGTCGACGACGGCCCGGATGCGCCAGCCCAACCGGGTCCGGCTCATCAGCGCCCAGAGGCCGACGGCCACCAGGACGGCGACGCCGATCACGAACAGGTTGTAGGCCGGGACTGCGGCGCCGCCGACCTGGAAGCGTCCGCTGAGTTCGTTCGGTGGCTTGATGCTGCGAACATCCTTGCCCCACAAGCGAAGTGCGACATCCGCGAAGATGAGTAACAGAGCGAATGTTGCCAGCAGCTGGGTGAGATGCTCGCGCCGGTAGAGCCGGCGCAGGACCAGCACTTCCACGAGCACCCCCATCACCGCGACGGCAAGTGGACACACCACAAGAGCCACCCAGAAGCCGGCACCCGCCAGGTGGGTGGTCAGGGTCGTGGCGAAGTAGGCGCCATACATGTAGAAGCTGCCGTGCGCGATGTTGATCAGCCGCAGTGCGCCGAAGACGAGTGTGAGCCCGGCGGCGACCATGAAGAGGGTGCCTGCGGTCGTCAGGATGCCGATCAGGTTGGTGATGATCGATGACATCGGTCAGGATGCTCCTTCGGCAACGTCGTGACGAGGGTTCACTTCTGCAGCGCCTTCGCCTCGTCACAGCTGAGCGAGATGTCCTTGAACGGTGCCTTGAACACGTCGTCGTAGAGGTGCACCCCGCCGTACTTCGGGTTCGCCGTCTTGCTGATCGTGCCGACATACTCGGGCACCTCGGCCTGGTGGTCGCACGCGCGGATCTTCATGTCGCCGATGATCGTTGGCACCGTCGCACCGGGAATGGCCTTGATGACCTTGTCGGAATCGAAGCTGTTCGCCTTCTTCACGCCGTAGGCCCACTCCTGCGCGGAGGCGTATGCCAGGATCGCCCACTCCGTCGGATACTTCTTGTACTTCGCCTGGTAGGCCTTGACGAAGGTCGACATCGCGGGGTTGTCGATCGCCCAGAACGCAGCGCGATCGAAACCGATGGCACCCGCGGGTGCGGAGCTGCCGAGCGCATCGAGCGGCGCATAGGCGTACATCGCAATCACCTTGGTGTCCTTGAAGAATCCGAACTGTTCGGCCTGCTTGGTGAACGCGACGAGGTCACCGCCGTATTGCGCGTTGAACACGTATTGCGGGTGGGAGGAGACCAACGCGGAAAGGTAGGAGCTGATGTTGCTCGCACCCAACGGCGGGAACTCCTGCTTGACCAGTTTGTAGTTGACGTGCAGCTTCTGCAGCGCCTGCAGGAAGCCGTCGACGGTGTCGTGCCCGAAGCTGTAGTCGGGAGCGAACGTCGCGATGGTGATCTGTTTGTCGCCGACCTTCTTGGCGAGATAGTCCGCAACGGCGCGTGGCTCCATCGTCGTACTCGGCACGTTCTGGAAGGCGTATGGCGTGAAGGTCTTGGTCATCAGGCTGACGTCGTTGGAGGTGTGGAAGAAGATCGGCACCTTGTACTGCTCAGCCACTTGCTGCTCGGCAGACGCGACCGCGCTCGAGACCGGGCCGAAAAGTGCGACTGCCTTGTTCTTGGTGATCATCGACCGCGCGTTGGCGGCACCGGTCGCCGGCTGCGTGCTGTCGTCGGCGCTGACGACCTTGACCTTCTTGCCGAGGAGGCCGCCCTTGGCGTTGATGTCGGCGACCGCCATCTGCAGGCCCTGCAGACCGGTCTGCCCGAGGTTGGCGATGGAGCCGCTGAGGGAGGTCGACTCTCCGACCGTGACAGTCCCACCGCCCCCACTGCCACCGGAGCCACCGGCTCCGCCGCTGCTCGCGCACGCGGCGAGGGGTCCGACGAACAGTGTTGTGGCCATCGCGATAGTGAGGTTCTTGCGGATCATGATCTGTGCCTTGTCTTGTTGGCGGGTTGCGGGACGTGCGGGATCGCCGCTCGGCAGAAGGAGTTCGGCAGCGGTTGGTGCGCGGGTGTGGTGGGGAGCAGTGGCCAACTGGGCGTTGGATGCACCGCACTAGGGGAGGTGTCGTGCTCCTCGGCGAGGATCTGTTGGAGCCGTATGGCGAGCAGCAGATTGCCCGCTTGCCGCCCGTCCTCGAGCTGCACGGGACATGACCCGCGTATCTCTCCGAGGCGGTACTTGACAGTGCTCACGTGCACCGACAGCGCATCGGCAATCTCGCGTTGCCGGCCGTTGTGCACGAGGTAGGCCTCCAGGGTCGGCAACATCCATGTTCGATGAGTGAGCAGCCCGAACGGTTCGAGCACTGCCGCCGTGAAGCGTCTGGCCCGCTCCGGCTGTCGCAGCATCTCGACGAGGGGTGCCAGCTCGAGGTAGTCGTAGACCCGGCGTGGCGACGTGTCTGCCGCGCGTCCGACCCGGATGGCGTCGATGGCCTCGACGTAGCTGCTGCGCGAGTCCCGTCCACTGCAAGCACTTCCGCCCAACCCGGCGGTCAGTGAATCATCTTGCGAGACAATGTGTTCCAGTTGCTCGCGTAGCGTGTTTCGGTGCACGACCGAAGTCATCGGGACGGCGGCGACCACACTTGTATGTCGCACGGTCCACAGCATCGCGCCAGCGGAGCGCTCCAAGAGGTGACCCAGCTGTTCGAGCCGGGGCAGGCTGCGATCGGTGGATACTTCCACAACGGCGAGCACGTGGGGCCGGGACAGCTCGGAATGTCGGTTCTCGGACTCACCGCTGCTGGTGAGGATCGCGTTGAGCAGAGCCGACCGGCGATATTCGCGCTGCTGGGCGACGCGGTGAGCTTCTTCGAGATAGCAGGATTCGACCTGGGTGCACAGCAGATCGCTGTAGTCCAACACCCATGCCGTCACGCGATCAGCGGACTTGCGCAGGCTCGAGGACGACCGCCAGTCCGGGCTCTCGGTCATCTGGGTCCACATCGACCGGACCCCTAGCCGGTAGGCGCGCAGCAGCGCGCTCAGGTCCATCCCCTGTGCTGCGCGGCGACGGGCGCCGTCCTGGATCAGATCCATCAAGTCCGGGTCGGCCGGGCTTCCGGTGCGCAGCATGCGCAGCCAGCAGCGGACGAGGGCCGACGAGACCGAGTGAACGTCGGCCAGCAGGCCCTCGTCCGTGATCGTCGCGTACTGCGGGATCTCGCGAACGTATCCGACCACCATGACGCCGGCGATCTCGTCGCTGCTCTGCTCGAGGTGCCCGGCGATCGCCACCAGAGCACGTCGGGCCGCCGGGGACAGCGTGGCGTAGGTGTCGATCATCCGACCGAGCGCCGGTTGTGGCTCCGGATAGGAGTGCGCGGCTGTCACGGATGACCCTTTCTGTGTGATGTGAATCACGTCTCAGTCAACGTCCCAGGTCAGGTGGTTCAAATCAAGCCGCCAGGGCGGCGAAAACTGGGCTCAAACTTGTCTCAAACGGACAACTGCATGACTCAACGGACTATCCGCCCACCAGACAACAAGAGTGCCGGGATGACACGAAGTTCACGGCTCTGGAGCCGGTGTTCCGTGTCATCCCGACACTGTTCTGAGGCTCTCGGCGCGTCGGTGTGCGCGTTCCTCAGGTGTTCGACACCGGCGCGAGGGCGGCTGCTGCGGCGGCGCCGAGCTCGGCCCGGAACTCCCGCTGGCCGTCGCGCGAGATGCGCACCTCGCAAACACGAATTCCCTTGCCCGGCTTGGAGATCCGCTCTGCAAGCACGTCGGAATCACCGACATACTCGTGCTCGATGCCGTGTGCGGCGCACAGCTCGCTGATATTGGTGTCGGTCGGGGTGGCGAAGATCCGCTCGTAGGGCCCGGAGAGTGAGTCACGGCCCGGCTCGAGGGTGCCGAAGATGCCGCCGCCGTTGTCGTTCATGACGACGATCGTCAGGTCCGGGCGGGCCTCGTGCGGGCCGATCAGCAGGGCGTTCGTGTCGTGCAGGAAGGTCAGGTCGCCGACCAGCGCGACAGCGGGGTGCGGTGCCCGGGCGAGGGCGAACCCGATCGCTGACGACACGACACCGTCGATGCCGGCGAGCCCGCGGTTGCCGACCGCTACGACGCCGTGCGTGATCTCGCGGGGGTCACGGGCGAGGTCGACGTCGCGCGCGGTGTTGGACGATCCGATGTACATGCCGGAGTCGGCCGGCAGGTTGTGCACGACCGTGCGCGCGACGGCCGGCCCGCTCGGCCAGCTGGACTCGATCAGCGGCACGGCCGCCGCAGCCACGACCTGTCCCGCGGTGCGCCACTGCGACGCCCAGGCGCGATCGACACAGGAGGCGACGGCCTGGTGGCTGCGCTCGATGTCGTCCCAGTCATGCACCCGGCGCACGACGTGACCCGGGTCGGCCCACGACGTGAGGGGCGTGACCGCCTCGACGGTGACGGCCGGATTGCTCAGCAGCCGAGCGACTTCGCGGTCGAGCGTGACGCGTCCGCCGATGAGCACCCGCTCGGGCAGGTGGTCCTCGACCCATTCGTGTGCGCGCAGCAGCAGCGGCCCGTTGGGGGTGACGCGGCCGCGGCGGTAGGCGCCGAACGGCTCGGCCATGATCGGCCAGCCGGCTGCGTCGGCGAGCTCGGCCAGCTCGGAGGAGTGGTGCGCAGCGGGTAGGTCACCCAACAGCACGAGGGTCCGCGGGACCGGTGCGATGCCGGATCCAGTCACGGCTCCGCGACCGTGCGAGTCGGGTTGGCGCAGGCTGAGCCAGGCTTCGCCGTGCGGCCGGCCGGTCAGGCTCTCGGGCCAGTCGGCGCCGGTGTCGTCGAGTTGGTCCGGCACGAGCGGGTCGCGTAGCGGCACGTTCAGATGCACTGGGCCGGGGTCGCCGGAAGGATAACCACGCGACTCTGCGACCGCGCGTCCGATCACCGATCGCCAGATCGCCTGCTGGCCGGATCGCCGCTCGGGAGTGCCGAATTCGTGGAACCACCTGGTCGACCCGGCGAAGAACTTCACCTGGTCGGTGGTCTGGTTGGCGCCGGTGCCGCGCAGTTCTTGCGGGCGATCGGCGGTCAGCAGGATCATCGGGACGTAGCCGTGCGAGGCCTCGAGCACGGCCGGGTAGAGGTTCGCGACGGCCGTGCCGCTGGTGGTGATGACCGGGACCGGCATACGGGATGCCTTGGCCAGGCCGAGCGCGAGGTATGCCGCGGACCGCTCGTCCACCCGCACGTGCAGGCGCAGGCGTCCGGCTCGCTCGGCCGCCTCTGCGGCATACGCGAGAGGCGCGGAACGCGACCCGGGTGCGAGGACAACTTCGCGCACACCCTGGCGGATGAGCTCGTCCAGCAGCACGGTTGCGATGGCAGCGGAGGGATTCACCGAACCATCTTCCCGCACCGCCGGCGTCAGCCGACGGTCGCTGCCGCCTCCTCGGGCGCCGGCCGGTCTCGTGCGAGGACATCGGCAGGCACTTCTCGCACCAAGAACGCCTCCGCCGCCCGGACGGCCGGATGCATCCCGGCCGTGGCCAGCACGACGATCGCCGCGATGACCAGCCACCCGGGACCGTGCCAACTGAGCGCGAGGAAGGTGTATGCCGCAGGCGCCCATCGACCCCCGAGCGTGGCGAACACCTCCTGGACTCCACCGTATTCACCACGTCGACGCGGGTCCATCAGCTCGGCCTGGAAGGCCCAACTGCTCGCCGAGAAGGCGAGCTCGGCGCCGGTCACGGTGACGTGACCGAGCCAGACGAGCGTGACGGTGAGCAGCCCCGAGGTGCTGTGCGTGCCCATCGTGATCAGGCAGGAGAGCACGAAGAATGCGCCGGAGATGCGCACGGCCTTGAGTGCGTCCTGCAGGGTGTGTATGCCGCGAGTCGTGTATGCCGGCAGGAAGATGCACATCACGGTGTTGGTGCCGAAGAGCCACGCCAGCAGCCAGTGCGGCGAGTCCGTGGCTTCGACCAGCCACAGCGGAATGACCACGTTGAGCAGCACCTGGTTGGTCCACATCGTGCCGCTGCAGAAGCTGACGCCCATCCAGCCGAAGTTGCGCAGCGGGCCCTTGCCGGGGATCGGCACAGGTTTGACCTTGCGGTCCCGCTTTGCGGCGCGTTCGTCGTGCGAGGCCCGCGGCAACCGAGCGATCCAGAAGGCGTTGAGCAGCCCAATTGCCAATGTCACCAACGGCATCCAGCGCAGCACGGTGAGGTTGTCGAAGGCGAGCGCGATGCCGCCGATGATCGCACCGAGGGTGAAGCCGACGTTGAGCGCGGAATACATGTAGGCCTGCGTGCGGACCCGCTCCTGCTCCGGCATCACATCCAGGATGTAAGCGTTGCGGCCGGCGCCGGCGGCGTTCTCGATGATCTCGAAGACCACCACCATCAGCAGGTATGCCGAGAAGCCGGTCATGAACGGCCACAGCCCGAACATCAGCGCCGCGAGCAACGCACCGGCGGACCACATCCGCTTCGGGCCGAGGACGTCGACCACCCGACCGGCCGGGTAGGCGACCAGGAACGACACCACGCCGGCGATGGTCAGGCCGAGTCCGACCTGGGCCGCGGACAGCCCGACGACCTGGGTGAAGAAGACCGCGCTGCCGGTCAGGAAGGTGCCCTCGGCAGTCGCGAAAAGCAAGGACTGCAGCGACAACCGACGCGACAGGGGCGTCGGCGGAATCAGCTGGCCGAGTCCCGTCGTGAGGCGGGCGAACGTCGGTTTTGGCACGTCGGACAGTCGACCACGACGCACCGACACGCGTCACCCGATTTTCGGGCCGCCCTCCGCGACGACTGCGGCGAGGGTGGCGCCGAGTTCGGTGAGCGCCTCGCGCTGCTCGTCGGACTCGACGCGCAGGATCTCGACCGGCTCGGCCGCGAGGCGCCACTCGAGCCCGGTCGTGATGGATTCCAGCGACCGCCGCGCACCGGTGGTGTCCGAGCGGCCGTGGATCCAGAACGAGAAGGGCCGGCGCGACACCTTGCCGCGGGTGTCGTCATACGTGGAGTCGAAGGCGTGCTTCATCGCGCCCGACATGTAGCCGAAGTTGGCGGGGGTGCCCAGCAGGTAGCCGTCGGCGGCCAGGAAGTCATCGATCGTCACCGACAGCGCTTCGACGACGTGTATGTCGACCTCGGGCAGGTCCTCGTGCCGAGTGCCGGCCAGCACCGAGTCCAGCAGGGACCGCAGTCGCGGCGTCGGGGAATGATGCAGGACCAGCAGGCGCGGTGCACTCACCGGGACGTCTTCAGGATCGCGACCGATTCGGCACCGACGGTCACCGGTTCAGTGTCACCACCGCGGACTGCGCCGAAGGCGAGCACCACGTGCCCCGGCATCGCCGCGTCGTACGAGCCGAGGTTGACCAGCACGACGTAATCGCCGCGGTGGACCCGGATAGTGGCGCCGTTGCGGAAGAACTGTGGTGCGTCGGCGAAGGTGAAGGCCGGGACCTCGCGTCGGAGGCGGATCAGCGCGGCATACCAGTCGAACAGCTCGGCGTGCTGACCCTTGGCCACCTCGGACCAATCGAGCGTCGAGTCTCTGAGCGTCGAAACCGACTGGGGATCAGGGACATTCACCGACCAACCATGGGCGGAGAACTCTCGGGCGCGTCCATCGGAGACTGCCTTCGCCAGCTCCGGCTCCTGGTGATCGGTGAAGTATTGCCACGGCGTCGACGCGCCCCACTCCTCGCCCATGAAGAGCATCGGGGTGTAGGGGCTGGTGAGCAGCAGCGCGGCCGCGCCGGCGAGACGTCCGGGACTGATCAGCTGCGAAAGGCGTTCCCCGGTCGCGCGATTGCCGACCTGGTCATGCGTCTGCAGCGACGCCACGTAACGCCACGGCGGAGTGCGGTCGAGGTCGACGGGTCGACCGTGATGTCTGCCGCGGAAGCTGGACCACGTGCCGTCGTGGAAGAACGGCGTGTGCATGACCTTCTCCAGCGCTGCCGGATCGGCGAAATCCGCGTAATAGCCTTGGGTTTCGCCGGTCAGGGCGACGTGCAATGCGTGATGTATGTCGTCCGCCCACTGACCCGTCAGGCCGAGGCCGGCACCGGAGTCGTCGCGCGGGACCACCGTGCGCGGGTCGTTTCGGTCCGACTCGGCGACGAGCGTCAACGGCCGGCCGAGTTCGGCCGACAGGTCGTCGACGTGATGGGCGAGCTCTTCCAGGAAGTGCACAGCCCGTCCGTCGTGCAACTCGTGCACCGCGTCCAGTCGCAGGCCGTCGAAATGGAAGTCCCGCAACCACATTCGCGCGTTGTCGAGGAAGTAGCGACGCACCTCGTCACTGCCTGCGCCGTCCAGGTTGATGGCACTGCCCCAGGGCGTGGCGTAGTGGTCGGTGAAATACGGCGCGAACTGCGGCAGGTAGTTGCCGCTCGGTCCGAGATGGTTGTAGACGACATCGAGCAGGACTCCGAGACCGCGCTGGTGGCACGCGTCGACGAACCGCTGGCAGGCGGCAGCACCGCCATACACCTCATGCACGGCGTATGGCGCCACCCCGTCGTAGCCCCACCCACGCTCGCCTGGGAAGGCGGCGATCGGCATGATCTCGATCAGTGAAACACCCAGTGCGGCAAGGTGATCCAGCTTCCCGATGGCGGCATCGAAGGTGCCCCCGGAGTGAAAGTGCCGATGTGCAGCTCGTAGATCACCGAGCCGTCGAGCTGCCGTCCCGCCCAATCCTCATCGTGCCACTCGTGTGCGCGCAGGTCGACCACTGCCGAGCGTGCGTGCGGACCGTCGGGTTGAGCGAGTGACCGTGGATCGGGGCGCTCATCACCACCGTCGATGCGGAACGCGTAACGGTCGCCCGGAGCGGCCTCGGTGGTTAGGTGCCACCAGTCTCCGTCGCGCATCATCGGCAGACTGCGGTCGTCGAGCGCGAGCTCGATGCTGTTGCGGGCCAACGGTGCCCATACCGAGAATCCGGTCACGACAGCCTCTCCAGCAGGGCCACCGGCCAGCCGTCGAGCAACTCGGCGACCTCGACCTTGCCCTCGCTGGTCAGGGTGGCATCGGAGATGTGATCGTGCCACTCGCCGCGCTGCAGCTCGACGGTTGCGTTCTTCCAGCCGCCGGACCGTTCGAGCACTGACGGTGCCCTCGTGGCGAGCGTCATGAAGGTCTCCCGGCCGTTGCGACCGATCGCGCCGGACAAGCGGCTGGGGGACACCGATCGGCTGAACCCGAGGAGGTGGTCCGAGGTGGAGACCGCTGGCAGGTATGACGATTCGCTGCCGAAGACGCGAGGGTGATCGCGTCGGACGTGCAGGGCAGTCGTGACCAGGTGCAGCTTCTCGGCGTCCAAGCCGGTGCCCTCCTCGGCGGTCAGCAGCTCCGCGCGTCGCTCGAAGTCGACCGGACGCCGGTTGTCCGGATCGACGAGTGAGAGGTCGACCAGCTCGGTGCCCTGATAGGTGTCCGGGATGCCCGGCATGGTCAGCTGCAGCAACTTTGCACCGAGGGTGATCGCACGAATCGCGTTGGTGTTGGCGGCAACTGCCGCATCGAGTGCTTCTCGGACCGGACCGTCTGCAGCGATGCTGCGTGCGAAGTCGATGACCCGCCGCTCATAGTCGGCGTTGACGTCGAGCCAGGACGTCTGCAGCGCGGCTTCACGCAAAGCCTTCTGCAGGTAGGTGGTGAGCCGTTCGTCGGGCATCTCCCCGGTGCCGAGCAGGGTCTGCCACACGAAGTGGGCGGTGCGTCCGTCGACCCGGGCGCGCTTCGCAGCCTTGCGGGTGGCATCCGAAATCACTTGCCACGCTTTCGGGTCCCCGCTGACGGCGATGAGCCGGGCACGCACGTCCTCACTGCGTTTGGTGTCGTGCGTCGACAGCGTCGTCATGGTGCCCGCTCGGGCTCCCCGATGCTGCTTCGCCCAGTCGTGGAACTCGTTGGGCGTGGACTGTGCGACGAGGTGCGGGTCGCTGCCGACTTCGTTCATGGCGATGAATTCGCCCCAGCGGTAGAACGTCGTGTCCTCGATGCTCTTGGCCATCACCGGGCCCCACGTCTGCTGCAGTCGCACGCCGAAGTCGATAGCCGTGGGCCGGTCGTCGGTGAGCAGCGCGAGCGGTAACAGGGCGTCGAGCTCTTGCTGCAGGTCCGGGCGTGCTTCGAGTGCGCGCTCGTGAGCAGCTTGCAACTGCTGCTGCTCGTGCTCCGTGGGCTTGTGCGCCGGACGGACATAGACGCGGTAAACGTCACTGGCGACGAGCAATTCGACGACTGCGGCCCGCAGATTGTCGGTCGGGAGGTCGGGGAGTGCTTCCCGCGCTCTCCGGGTCAGTCGCTCCACCTCGGGCTGCAGCGACCGTGCGATGACCTGGCGCTTGGCGACCTCGACCGCGTGTGCGTAGTCGGGATCGCCACCGGTCGCGGCCCACGTCGAGGCCAACGTGCTTGCCGGCATTGGGTCGGTCAATGCGGACTGTATGACGCGCAGCGCGTCATACCCCGTGGTGCCGGAGCACTTCCAGGATCGCGGGAGTGACTCGTCGGGCTCAAGGATCTTCTCTACCCAGACCGGGGTTCCTCGGGCTGCCTTGTCGCGCAGTCGGTTCAGGTACCCGATCGGGTCGGCGAGGCCGTCCGGGTGGTCGATGCGGAAGGCGTCGATCAGGCCGTTGTCGTTCAACTCCAGCAGCAGTGCATGCGAAGCGTCGAAGACCTCCGGCTCCTCCACGCGTATGGCGATGAGCGTGTCGACCTCGAAGAACCGTCGGTAGTTGAGAACGCTGTCCGACTCGCGCCAGTGCGCGAGCCGATAGTGCTGGCGGGCAAGGAGTTCCGCGACATCGTCGGTGCCGTCCGTGCCGAGCGCAAGCGGCCACGAATGGTCGAAGTAGCGCAACACCGGCTCGTCACCGGACCGGTCGAGAGTGATCTCGCCATCGGCCAGCACCTCGTCCAACGGTTTGCCGAGGCACGGCAGCCCGATTCGACCGCCGCCGGCCTTCCAGTCGATGTCGAACCACGAAGCAGTGCTCGCGTCGCGGCCGTCCCGAAGCAGTTCCCACAGTTGGGAATTCAGTGACTCGGGCGCCGGGATCGCCATGTGGTTGGGGACGACGTCGACGACGATGCCGAGCCCGCGGCTGTGCGCGGCAGTGACCAGCTCGTCGAACGCCGCACGGCCACCGAGCTCCTCGCTGATCCGTGAGTGGTCGACGACGTCATACCCATGCATCGAGCCGGGCGCCGCCTGCAGGATCGGCGACAGATAGAGGTGGGAGACACCCAGCGTCGCCAGGTAGTCCAGTTGGGTGGCAGCGTCGGCGAAGGTGAACCCCGCGTGCAGCTGCAGCCGGTAGGTGCTGGTGACGTCACGAGCCATGGCACCCATCATGCCTGGGTGCGTTGTCCCCGCGGTGGTGCCTCCCGCCGTCATGGTGGCCGAGGAGCCGGAGGAGCGCAGCGGGGGAGGCGTCTCGAGGTCCGACCAGCCGGACTACGAAGCGCGGTCGGACTGCAGGTGTATCGCCAGGTCCGTTCGCCCGGTCGCGTGCTGCTCGCGCAGTTGCCGGTCGGAGTCGTAGTCCTCGAGCATCCGCCGGTAGGGGATCGGGTCTTCGGTGTCGAGCGATGCCAGGCGCCGCCGGACCTGATCGCGGGCGTCTTCGATGCCGGGCCAGGTAGGCGTGTCGACGCCGAGGATGGCCAGCGACTCCAGCGGCGCGATGCCGGTGTACCAGAGGATGCCGTGGGTGATCGGGAAGAGCAGATCGTGGATGTTGCCGTTGAGGCCGCGCTCGCCGAAGGCCGACTCCCGGTCGCCGGTCGTGGTGATCACGAGCCCGCGTTTCCCGGCGAAGGCGCCGTCGCCATACTTGCGCGAATTGCCTGCGGCGTCGTGCAGTCCATAGGCGAAGCCCTGCGTGAAGACGCGGTCGAACCACCCCTTCATGACGGCCGGCATGCCCGCCCACCACAGGGGGAAGATCAGCACGATCAGGTCGGCGCGCTCGACGAAGCGCTGGTGTTGCCCGACGAGCGAGTCGATGGTCCCCTCGCAGCGGGCGTCGACCGCGTGGTCGCCCACCGGCCGGTCGAACTCCGCGATGCCGTAGTCCGTTGGTCGAACCACCGCGTCCCATTGCAAATCATTGAGATTCAGCACGTCGACGGCATGCTCTTGCCCACGCAGCGCGGCGCTCGCGGTGCGGGTGAGGTCGTCGGTCAGCGACTGCGCGGACGGAGCCGCAGAGATGAGTAGTGCTCGCATACGAAGAACGCTACGAGCATGGTGCGAGTTTGGGTAGTACGGTCATTCGTGTCACTAATGGACATCAAGGGAACGAGGTCGGCATGCGTGCTGCGGTGCGCCGGGCACTGGAGATCTGCCCGGTCGAGGTCGGAGTCGCGGTCGCCGGTGGCGACTGGAAGCTGACAGCCGTTTACCAACTTGCCTCCGGCGCAAAACGATTCGGGGAGTTGCAACGTGCGGTCGGCTCAGTCTCGGCCAAGACCCTGACCCGCCAGCTGCGCGCGCTCGAGGAGGACGGGGTCGTCATACGCACCGTGTATGCCGAGGTGCCTCCGCGTGTCACCTACGAGCTCACTGAAGCCGGTATGGCGCTCGCCGACATCGCCGATCAGCTCGGCAGCTGGGGCAAGAAGTATGTCGGTGACGCAGACCAGCTCGGACTTCGTTCGGGCTGAAAGCTATTCGGGTTGCGGGCGGGTGAACTGGTGCGCGCAGGTGCTGGCCGTGCGCTGATAGCCGAGGTTCTCGTAGAGGCGCAACGCACCGGACGCGTTGGCCGCGTCGACGCCGAGCCCGGCCGCGTCCATGCCGGATTCGCTGAAACGGCGCATGGATTCGCGCAGCAGCGCCACCGCGATGCCGCGTCCGCGGTGGCTGCGTAACACGCCCAACTGGTCCGTGTAGCCCTCGGTGTAGCCCTGCGGCTCCCAGTCCTGCTCCCAGGCGTAGTTCATCGCGGCACCGATCACCCGATCGGTGTTGTCATCGATCGCCAGCACGGTCCACGCCGGACGGAATCCGTGCGAGTCGATACCCTCCTGCCACATCTCGGCCGTCGCGTCAGTGTGGCCCCAGTGCTCCCGGAACGCCTCGTCCATCACCTGATGGACCTCGTCGTTGCGCGCGACGTCCCAGTCGACAAGCCGCACGCCGTCGATCGACGGCACCGCGATTGGCTCGTCGAGGCGACGCGACATCTCGAAAAAGTAGCGCTCCGTGGGCAATTCGTGCCGCGTCGCCAGGTCACGCACGTCCGCCTGGTCAGTCGGCACGAACATCCGCATCACCAGCGGACCGTAGCCCGGGCGGCGAGTCGCATCGTCCCAGGCGAGGCCGTGCGCCAGCTCCCACTGCAGCACCGCCCGGCCAATGCCCTCGCCGCGCCGGTCCTGTCGAACCGCTCCGGCGAGGCGGACACCCCGACGCTCGGTGATCGCCCGGTTGCACCCGGCCCAGGCCGTGGCGACGACGCGCCCGTCCGCCTCGCGTCCGACGAGGGTGTCCTCCTCGGGCACGGACCGCGGCGAGTCCCAGAACTCCTCGAGATCGGCGAGCGAGGAGCGCTCGGGGTTCTCGTCATACGCCTCGCACTCGGTGTAGAACGCGGCGATTGCGGGAAGGTCCTCCCTGCCGAACGGCTGCCAGCTGATGCCGCGGAGTTCGTCCAGCGTATGGCGGGCCGTGGCCTCGGAGGGGAGCGTCATGCGTTGTCCTTGTTGGAGATTCGCGCCGGCTCGTCGGACGTCAGCAGCACCACGTTGCCGTCCGGGTCGTCGACCATCGCGGCATACGGGCCCTGGGTCTGCGTGGGCGCCATCCGACCTTCGTAACCGGCGGCGGTGAGCTTCTCCCACATCGCGTCGACCTCGGCGTCCTCGCCGGCGAAGAACTCCATCAGCTGCTGATAACCGCCGGTCGGGCGGCTCCAGGTCGGGTCGTTGGTGCTCGCAAAGTCCTCGGTCAGGACGAGGCTGACTCCGCTGCTCATGCGCAGGATCGACACCGGCCGGTCGGTACGCGGGTCGGGCATCGCCAGGCCAAGCGTCCGATAGAACTCCACGGACCTGGTCACGTCACGGACTTCGAGCACGACCATGCTCAGTTGCATCTCCATCAGGCCATTCTGTGTCGCTCGGCTCGCGAGGGACACCGAATTTGTCGTGCCTGGTGTTCACGAGCCTCCCCGGTGTCGAGGTATGGCCGGGTATCGCGTCAAGACTGTGCACGGGCTGACACTGGGGAGACGGATGACCGGGGTCAGGACCGCGGCATCGCTCCACAGGTGTTGCCGCCGGACGTGATGACCGACGAAGTGCGTTGCCACGACGCAGGATCGGACGCCTTGGTCACCGGTCGTATGACGTACCCGTGCGCCCGGTCGACCCGGGTCGGCTGGAACTTCTCGGTGGACGTCACCTTCCCAGCGGCATCACGGTGGAACGTCACGAGCGCGATCATGCCGTCCTGCGCAGCTTCGGTCGACTTCGCGCCGCCGTACGCGACGATGCCCGCCGTCTGGTCCGACAACGCGTTGCCGAGGCTGTAGTTGACCATCCGCCCGTCGATGCGTTCGCACGGCTGCACGACGTGCGGGTGGTTGCCGATGATGTAGTCGACGGCGCCGGACGAGAGCAATTCCGTTGCGAAACGACGTTGTTCGGAGGTCGGTTTCTGGTCCTGCTCCTCGCCCCAATGCATCGATACCAGAACGAGATCCGCACCACGAGCGCGCGCGGCACGGGCGTCCGCCTCGATCCCGGAGACGCCGATGACGTCATACAGGGAGCTTGCGGCCCAGGGGCCTCTGCCGGCACGTGCTTGGTGTTCCCCACGGTGTTGTCGAGCGTGTAGGAGTAGGAGAGCTGGGCGATCGTGAAGCCGTTCGCGCGGTAGATCGCCGGCTGCCCGGTGTGTGAGGCGTCGGGTCCTGGTCCCGCGGCCCGGAGCCCGACCTGCGCCATGATGCGGCGCGTGTCCTGCACTCCGGCCAGGTTCTGGTCGAAGGTGTGGTTGTTCGCAGTGCTACAGCCGTCGAACCCGGCCCGGCGTAGGCCGGTCGCAAAAGCTGCCGGCGCGCCCATGATGAAGCCGTGGCTCAGGCCCGCACCCAACGGCGTCTCCAACTGACAGATCGCGACGTCGGCGCCGCGGATCGTCGGCGCCACCTGGGCGAACATCGGGTCGAAGTCCCAACCGGAGCCGCGACGGGCAGCCGCCAGCACCGCGGCGTGCGGGATCTCGTCGCCTGAGACGGCGACGGTCACCGAGCCGGCCGGTTTCGGCGCCGTGGAAGGAGCCGAGCGGGTCGGCGGCGCGACCGAGGTTGTCGTTCCGGTCGGTGTATGGCGGCTCGTGGCCGGCGTGGTTGTCGTGCGGCCTGCGGCCGTCGTCGCGGGCGCGCGGCTCGGCGGGACATTCGACGACGAGTTCGACCCGCCCGAGCAACCGGCGAGCGTGACGATCGCTGTCGCCACCGCGAGGAGCGACAGCTTGTTGCGAGACGGCCACATGCGGCGAGAGCGTAACCGACATCCCCGGCCGATCTACCGTAGCTTCCCAGTAAGTACCCGCCAGTGCGGTCGACCTCTTCGAGGAGTGCAACCCATGGGTGAGTTCGATTCACCGGTCAAAGCAGCCCCGGGCTCGGACCTGAACGCCAAGCAGGAGGGCCTCTTCGTATGACGAAAGGCCCCCGGCGAACAACTCGCCGGAGGCCCTCGTTCTTTACGGACTAGCTCAACGCCTGACGTCGAAGCGGTCGTTGTCCATGACCTTCACCCACGCGGCGACGAAGTCATTGACGAACTTCTCTGCTGCATCGTCGGAGGCGTAGACCTCGGCGAGAGCGCGCAGCTCGGAGTTGGCGCTGAACGCCAGGTCCGCACGCGTGCCGGTCCAGGTCTGACCTTCGGGGCCGCTGCCGGCATACGTGCCCGGCTGCTCGCCGGGCTTCCACTCGGCCGTGATGTCCAGCAGGTTGACGAAGAAGTCGGTCGTCAGCTGGCCCTCGCGGTCGGTGAAGACACCGGCCTTGTTGTCGCCGGTGTTGGCGCCGAGCACTCGCAGGCCGCCGATCAGGGCGGTCGTCTCCGGGGCCGACAGGTTGAGCAGGTTGGCCCGGTCGAGCAGGTGGTACTCGAACGGCGCCTTCGGCTCGTTCTCGACGTAGTTGCGGAACGCGTCGATCTTCGGCTCGAGGTAGCTGAACGAGTCGACGTCCGTCTGCTCCTGGGTCGCGTCACCGCGGCCCGGGGTGAACGGCACCTGCACGTCGTGGCCGGCAGCCTTTGCGGCCTGCTCCACACCGATGTTGCCGGCGAGGACGATCGCGTCCGCGACGGAAACGCCTGTGGCAGAAGCGATCTGCTCCAGCTTGGCGACGACCGGGCCGGTGACTGCCGGGTCGTTGACGGCCCAGCTCTTCTGTGGCTCGAGGCGCAGGCGGGCACCGTTGGCGCCACCACGCTTGTCGGAGTTGCGGTAGCAACCCGCAGCGGCCCACGCGGTCTTGACCAGCTCGGAGACCGAGAAGCCGGCGTCGGTGATCTGCTGCTTGGCTGCAGCGATCGACTGGGCACTCGGAGCCTCGGTGGCGGGGATCGGGTCCTGCCAGATGAGCTCCTCGGTCGGCACCTCGGCGCCGCGGTAGCGGGTCACCGGACCCATGTCGCGGTGGGTCAGCTTGAACCACGCGCGGGCGTAGGCGTCGGCGAAGGCCTCCGGGTCCTCCAGGAATTTCTTGGAGACCTTGGCGTATTCCGGGTCGAAGCGCAGTGAGAGGTCGGTGGTGAGCATGCGCGGCTCACGTCGGCCGGTGCCCTGTGCCTCCGGGACCATGTCGGCGCCGCCGTTGTTGACCGGACGCCACTGGTTGGCACCTGCTGCGGACTTGAAGAGCTCCCACTCGTAGCCGTAGAGGATGTGGAAGAACTCGTTGTCCCAGCGGGTCGGGTGGTAGGTCCAGGTGACCTCGAGGCCCGAGCCGATGGCGTCGTTGCCCTTACCGCTCTTGTATGACGACTTCCAGCCCAGGCCGTTCTGCTCGAACGGAGCGGCCTCCGGCTCGGGGCCGACCTGCTCGGCGTCGCCGGCACCGTGCGTCTTGCCGAAGGTGTGACCACCGGCGATCAGCGCGACGGTCTCTTCGTCATTCATCGCCATACGGGCAAAGGTCTCGCGGATGTCGTGTGCAGCCGCCAGCGGGTCGGGGTTGCCTTCCGGGCCTTCCGGGTTGACGTAAATCAGGCCCATTTGCGTTGCGGCCAGGGGGTTTTCGAGGTCGCGCTCGCCGGAGTAGCGGTGGCTGTCAGCCAGCCACTCGGTCTCGGCGCCCCAGTAGATGTCGTCGTCGGGCTCCCACGCGTCGACGCGGCCGCCGGCGAAGCCGAAGGTCTTGAAGCCCATGTCCTCCATGGCGGCGTTGCCGGCGAGGACCATCAGGTCACCCCAGGACAGCGACTTGCCGTACTTCTTCTTGACCGGCCACAACACGCGGCGGGCACGGTCGAGCAGGACGTTGTCCGGCCAGGAGCTCAGCGGCGCGAAGCGCTGCTGCCCGGTGCCGGCGCCACCGCGACCGTCGCCAACCCGGTAGGTGCCGGCGGCGTGCCACGCCATACGGACGATCAGCGGGCCGTAATGGTCGAAGTCGGCCGGCCACCACTCCTGCGAGGTCTTGAGAGTGCCGATGATGTCGGCCTTGACCTCGGCGAGGTCGAGAGCCTCGAACGCACTCGCGTAGTCGAAGTCCTCGCCGAGCGGGTTCGCGACCGCGGGGTTCTTGGCCAGGATCTTCAGGTTCAGGCGCTGCGGCCACCACTGCTGGTTGGCGTCGCCCTGCGCCGGCTGCACGAGCTCGTGCATGACCGGGCACTTGCCGTTGTCACTGCCGCTGTCATTGATCTCTGCCAGCGGCTGGTCGTCTGTGGTGCTCATGACATCCTTTCGTAGCGGCGGGTGTCAGGCCCGCGCGGGTGAAATCTGTTGGGAAGCAACGCAATCGGGGCAGTAGCCCCAGTAGATGACCTCGGCTTCATCGATGACGAAACCGTGATCGTTCGAAGCGTGCAGGCAGGGTGCCTCGCCGACGGCGCACTCGACGTCGACGACCATGCCGCACGAGCGACATACCAGGTGGTGGTGGTTGTCGTTGCGCTTGAGCTCGTAACGCGCGGGTGAGCCGGACGGCCGGATGCGGCGGACGAGGCCGGTCTCGGTGAAGGTGTTGAGGCAGTCGAAGATCGCCTGGCGCGAGACACTCGGCAGCGCGTCGTGGACGGTCTCGGCCAGCAGCGCCGAGTCGGCGTGCGGGTTGTCGCGCACCGACTCGAGCACCGCGACCCGCGGGCGCGTCACGCGCAGCCCCGCTTCGCGCAAGGTGTCCTCGAAGTCCGGCATGCCGCCACCCTTGTGCATTGTTTGGACTTAGTCAAGTCTTCGTCCAGATAACGATTCGGCACGGATCGCTCAGCTATGCGCACTGCTCGGGCACACGCCGATAGCGTGCCGAAGGGGTTTTGGGAGCTGTTGCGCGGGCAGCGGCGAAGGGGCTGAAGGGGCTTTCAGTGGGTATGGCGGCATGACGCGGCTGGCAGCGATCGCTCGACGCCACCGGTTCGGTCACGCGATTCTCTTCGCGCTGACGGTGTGCCTGCTGGTCGGCACCGCAGCCGTCGATCCGCTGTTGACCCGATCGTTCAGCCATGCGGTGGTCAGTTTCCACGCGGACGCCGAAGGTGTGATCGGCAGCCAGGTCCAGATCACGGCCAACGGGGCCGGCGCGACGACCCCGGCGGAATTCGAGCAGCGCGTCTCGGTCCCGCGACTGGAGAAGCTCCTGGACCCGCGGGTGAAAGCGGTCGTCGGCGCCCCGATCGTGAGCCGCTTCGGCACCACCCAATGGCTCCAGGCGACGGTGCCCGTGACCGTGCGATCGAGCGAGGGTCAGTGCGAGCACGTCAAGCTTCTGCAAGGACACTGCCCGACCGCGCTGGGCCAGGTGCTCGTCTCCGAGGCGACGCTGCGACAGGCGTCGAACGGTCTGCACCTCGGCTCGGTGGTCACGCTGGGCGACGACATCAAGGGCGCTCTGAAGGGACAGATCGTCGGGGTCTACACGATGTCGGCCAAGGATCCGTTCTGGGGCGGCGTCGACATCACCGCGTTCGACGAGCGCTCAATCACCTCGGCCGCAACGCTGCTCGCCACGGTCGAAACGGTCCAGCGCACCGTTTCCCTGACGGCCTCGGTCAGCTATCCGGTCCGGGCATCGGCGCTGACTCCTGCCACTCTCGCCAGGACGGCCGCAGGCGGGCAGGCCATGGCGAAGTCGAACAGCTCAACTGTTTTCGAGAGTCTCAGCCAGGTCTATGCGTCGACCAAGAGCGACGTGCACCAGGTCGGTCGGATCCTTCCCTACCTGTTGCTGCAGTTGGGACTGGTCCTGCTGATCCTCCTGGTGCAGGTGACCAGCTTCTGCGCGACCGTGCGTCGGGGCGAGGCGGCGGTGCTGAAGATGCGCGGCAACGGGACCGCCGGCGTCGTGCGTTTCGGGGCGCGAGAGTTCCTCCCGGCATACCTCGTGGGTGCGGTGGGCGGAGTCGGGCTGGCGTATGTCGTGGACGGTCTCGTTCGCCACGTGTGGCTGCCCGGAAGCGTTGGTGCGTCGTGGAATTGGACATCGCTGTGGGTAGCGGTCGCCACCTCGCTGCTCATCGCGATGGTGTGGTTGTTGTGCTGGTGGCTGACGGCTCGCGAGTCGATCAGCGCGCTGCTGCGGTCGCGTCCGCAGCGTCGTCGCGGCGGGCAACTGTCGATGCCGGCCGCGGTGCTCGGAGTGGTGTGCCTCGTCGGCGTGATCCTCACTGCGACAAGGAATCTGACCGGTGCGCCGGTGCAAGTGACGCCGGTGCTGCTGGCCGGCCTGGTCGCGATCATCGTCGGCGTCCTCCTGGCACCGCTCACTGCCCGGTTGGTACGGCGGTTGCTGTCCCGTCGCAACGCGGCCGGCGGCCTCGCCGTCGCGCAGTTGGGTCGGCGCGCCGGCGTCGTGACGGCAGCGTCGACGCTCATCATCACCTCGGCGCTGCTCACCTTGAGTGTCAGCGTCGTCGCCCGGGGAGGGGCCAATCGAGAGGCGCGAGCGGCCGCGGACGTAGGAGCCCAGGCGTTGGTGGACGTGACGGTCGGGGAAGCGCGGACGACGCCGGAAAGCCTTCTGCAGGCAGTGCATTCGGTGGATCCGCAACACCGGCAGTTCAGCCCGGTCGTGGGGATCAACGCATCGTCGCCGCAGGGTCTGAGCACTCTCGGGGTAATCCCCGCGGACTTGGCGCGCATCGGAGTCCGCACGGGGCTGAAACAGCCCGTTCCGTGGAGTGCCCTGGAAGGCGGCGGATCCGCTTCTGCGCCAAGCGCTTTGGTGTCGACGTGGTCCATGAAATCGGCCAGGGGATCGACGGTGACTGCGCCCACGATGGCGGACGTGGACGGGTCGTTCAGGGTGGCAGGCACCGCGCCATACATCCCGGGCGTCGGTGCACGAACGATCGTGGTCGACCTGCCGACGATGCTCAAAGCGGGTAACCGGCCGGACAACCTGTTCTACCAAGTGTTTTCGTCGACGCAAGACCCCAAGAGACTCGCAGCGCTCACGGCTGCCGTGCAGCGAGCCGGGTTCGGTGGCACCGACGTGCAGACGCTCGACAAGACGAGGGCGGGGTATGACGCAACGGCCACGGCCTGGGCGATGAACCTCAGCATCGTGGTGTCTGTGCTGTCGGTCTTCGCAGCCCTGACCAGCGTGGTGTTGGTGGCGCTGGCGTCGAGAGACGACCGCCGGCGTGACCTGCGGGCGCTGCGGACCGGTGGGGTGCCGCACGCGGTGTTGCGACGCGCGACGGTGGGTGAGTTCGTGCTGCTCGCACTGGTCGGCAGCGTGATCGGGGCGCTGACCGCGCCGGTGGCGGCGTGGCTGACCGGGCGCAGCATGTTGTGGTGGTCTGACCCACCGGCGATGCCCGTCACGCGGACCGGCTTTCAGTGGGCTGCCGGCTCGACCGCCGCGGTTTGTCTCGCGGCGCTTCTGGTGCTGGTCGCGGCCGCATTCGGCACGCGACTGGCGGCGAAGTCGAGTCAACGCAAGGGATTTGGCGTATGACGAAGCTGGCCTCGATTGCCCGGCGCCACCGTTTAGGCCATGCCATTCTCTTCGCCGTGACGGTGTGCCTGCTGGTCGCGACCGCGGCGGTCGACCCGCTGCTGACTCGCTCATTCAGCCAGTCGCTGGTGGTTTTTCACGAGCAGGCGCAGAGGGTCATCGGCAGCCAGGTGTCGCTCCAATCGGGCGGGCAGACGATCACCCCGCTGCAGCAGATGGAGCGGGCGGTCGATCCGCGGGTGCGTGCCGTGGTGGGGTCGCCGACCGAGTCGACCAGCGTCCGGATCAACGATGTGATCGATGGCGAGTTGGTCCTGCTGCAGTCCACACACGGTCAGTGCCGGCACGTGCACCTGGTGCGCGGACGCTGCCCGACGGCGCGCAACGAGGTCATCGTCTCGACCGCAGCCGTCGCGCACTCGTCCCATTTGAAGGTCGGTGCCCAGCTGCGCGTGACGTCAAACCCGCCGCAGGAAATTTACGACGACAAAGGCCGCCCGCTGCCCCCGCCGCACCTGACGATGAACGTGGTGGGCATCTTCACCGCGCCCCAGTCGGATCGGTTCTGGGGCGGTGCCGCAGTCGGCGCCTACACCCCGCCGCCTGCACCACCGGGCATCCCCGGCCCTTCGGAGTATTGGCTGACCGCCGACGCGAGCTTTCTCCGGAATCCACCGATGGTCCCGCCGCCCCTGAAACAGGGTGAGGAGCCGAACGGGATCGTGCCGTGGCCCGGGATCACGCACACGGTGTCCTATCCGGTGGACGCCGGCATGTTGACCCCGGACACCTTGCGGGCAGCGGTGGCCGGACTGCGGCCCACCCAACAGAAGGCGGGCGACAACGTCGCCATCACCGAGTCGCTGTCGGCTGTCTACGCGGCGACGCACGTCGACCTGGGCCAGGTCGGTCAGATCCTGCCGTTCCTGTTGGTGCAACTCGGGATCGTGCTGCTGATCCTGCTGGTGCAAGTGACGTCGTTCTTCGCGACCGTGCGGCGGGGTGAGGCAGCCGTGCTCAAGATGCGCGGCAACGGCACCGCGGGTGTGGTGCGGCTGGGCGCGCGGGAGTTCCTGCCGTCATACATCGTCGGAACCTTGGCCGGGCTCTGCCTGGCGTATGTCGTGGACGGTCTCGTGCGACATCTGTGGTTGCCGGGAAACGTTGGGGCGTCTTGGAATTGGACGGCGCTGCTCGTCCTGCCGGTGATAGCAGTGCTGGTCGCGGTGGTCTGGTTCCTGTGCTGGTTGGTGATGGCTCGAGAGTCGATCAGCGCGCTGCTACGGGCACGTCCGCAGCGCCGGCGTGGCGCGCGGCTGTCGATGCCGGCTGCCGTGGTCGCGGTGGTCTGCCTGGTCGGTGTCGTGCTCACGGCGACCAAGAGCCTGACCGGTGCGCCGGTGCAAGTGACGCCGGTGCTGCTGGCCGGTCTGGTCGCGACGGTCGTGGCAGCGCTTCTCGCGCCGGTGGCGGCCCGGCTGGTGCGGCGGCTGCTGGCGCGCGGGCGTCCGGCAGGCGCGTTGGCCGTGGCTCAGCTGGGACGGCGCTCCGGAGTGGCCACCGCACTGGCCACTCTGATCATCACCTCAGCGCTGTTCGCGCTCAGCGTCAGCGTGTTCGCGCGGGGTGCGGAGAACCGCGCCGCGCGTGCGGCCGCGGATCTCGGGGCGCCCGCTCTGGTGCATGCGACCGTTGGTCCCGGCGCCGTCAATGGACAGTCGCTGATGAATGCCGTGAGCTCCGTCGATCCGCATCATCAGGTCTTCACTCCGTCGGTCGAGATCAACGCATCCAGCCCGATCAGCAATGCCGTCGTTGGGGTGATCCCGGCCGACATGGAGCGGATCGGCACCCGCACCGGCCTGGCGGACTCCGTGCCATGGGCAGCACTCGGGAACGGCGGCTCCGCGTCGGCCCCGAATGCCGTGGTCGGGACGTGGACCACGAAAAGTGCTGTGGGGTCGACGGTTTCGGGGCCGACCATGGCTGATGTGGACGGCGACTTCCGGGTGGCCGGCAGTGCGCCATACATCCCGGGCGTGCCTGCCCGGACGATCGTCGTGGACCTGGCGACCATGCTCAAGGCGGGGGACCGGCAGGACAACCTGTCGTACCAAGTGTTTTCGAAGACGCAGGATCCGAAGCAGCTGGCCCGGTTGGATGCGGCGCTGCACAAGGCAGGCTTCGCGTCCGCCGACGTGCGGACGATCCACGGCGTGCGTGCCGGGTATGACGCGACGGCAACCGCATGGGCGATGAACCTGAGCATCGTGGTCTCTGCACTGTCCGTGCTCGCCGCGCTCACCAGCGTGGTGCTGGTGGCAGTGGCATCGCGCAGTGATCGGCGGCGTGATCTGCGGGCGCTGCGGACCGGTGGTGTGCCGCACACGGTGTTGCGGCGTGCGACGGTGGGTGAGTTCGTGCTGCTGGCGTTCGTGGGCAGTGCGATCGGGGCAGCGACCGCGCCGGTCGCGGCCTGGCTGACCGGGCGAACGATGCTGTGGTGGTCGACGCCGCCCGACGAACCGTTGACGCGGACCGGGTTCCAATGGCAGGTGGGATCGACGGCCGCGGTGGGGTTGATCGTGCTGCTGATGCTCGTCGGGGCAGGATTCGGAACGCGGTTGGCTCAAGCAGCCGGCCGCAATGGAGGAAGGTGGTCGGCATGACGGTCACGGAGCAGCCGAAAGGACCAGGCGGAGGGTCGGGCCCGACGGAGGAGGGGACGACCCACAGCACGCCCGTCGTGAATGTCGAGGGCCTGGTGCAGATCTATCGGATGGAGGGCCAGGACGTCGCGGCTCTGTCCGGCGTCAATCTGATCGTGCAGCCGGGCGAGGTCGTTGCGTTGGTCGGGCCGTCAGGTGCGGGCAAATCGACGCTGCTGAGCGTGCTCGCCGGCTTGACGACGCCCAGCGCCGGCCGAGTCCGGGTCGCCGGGCATGAGCTGAGCGGCAACGATGTCGGGCTGCTGGACGACGTGCGCGGGACAGACCTGGCGGTGTTGCTGCAGGACGTGTCCAAGAATCTGCTGCCCTATCTGACCGTCCGGCAGAATGTCGAGCTCGGCTGGCCGTCGCAGCTCCGGGAGCGCATCGACGTCGACGAGGCACTGGACATCGTCGGGCTCGCGCCGGAGCTGAGACCCCAGCCGGTGCAGTCGATTTCGGCCGAAGCACGGCAACTCACGGCGATCGCCGCAACCATAGTGACCAAGCCGGCCGTGCTGCTCGCCGACGAGCCGACCAGCAGCCTTGCCGGCCCGGCGGTGCGGGCCGTCACCGACGCCATCCTGAGAGCCAACGAGGAACTGGGTACGACGGTGATCGCCGTGACTCACGATCTGGACGTGGCAACCGCGCTCAAGGCCCGCGTCATCACGATCCGCGACGGCCGGATCCGGATGGACGCGCGGGGCGGCAACACGCACGTGATGGTGCGCGACGACGGCATCCCGCTGCCGGACGACATCCTCAAGCAGTTCCCGAACGGCACTGCCGTGACGATTCGGCCGGGCGACGACGCGGACACGTTCATTGTGCGACGTGCGACAGGTGGTGAGCAGGCATGATCCGACTGGACCGGGTGACTGCCGAGACCGATGACGGCACAGTCATCTTCGAAGAGCTCGACCTCGAGGCACGTGACGGGCAGGTGGTGATCGTCACGGGTCACGCCGGCAGTGGGAAGTCGGCGTTGATCGACGTATGTCGCGGAGTCTTGGTCCCCGTGGCGGGCACGGTCAAGGTAGAGCCTGCGGGCACGTGCGCCGTGGTCACTCAGGAGTACGAGCTGTGCGAGTCGCTCACGGTGGCCGAGAACATCGTGCTGCCGCTCATCGCCCGCGGCGTGGAGCATGCGCAGGCAGCGGAGTTGACCTCGAAGGCGTTGCAGCGCTTCGGGATTGACGCGATCGCCGATCACCTCATCGACGAGATCTCCGGTGGTCAACGGCAGCGGGTCGCCGTCGCGCGGGCGATCGCCGACGGCCCGACCGTCATCGTCGCCGACGAGCCGACCTCTGCGCTCGACGCGGAGAACCGCGAGATCGTGCTCGCCGAGTTGCGCCGTTGCGCCGACGAGGGCGCGTCGGTGCTGATCACCACCAACGACACCCAGCTCGCCGAGAATGCCGACGCGTCATACGTCCTCGGCGTCGCGCACGTCTGAGCAGACCGCCTCCGTCCGCTCGCGACTCACCCCCGGGCCACCCCTTACCGAGAGGACACCCGTTGATCGACAGGACAGGGATTTGGCCGATTACACGCCTGTTTTGGCCACTATCGCCTGTCCTCTCGGTATTTGGGTGTCCTCTCGGTGAGAGGGTCAAGGCGCGGTGACGGGGAGGTGCAGCGGCCCTCGGATCAGCGTGGTGCGCCGCATGGTGACCGGTCCGGCACGCCGTATGCCGGGCAGCCGAATCGCGAGCTGTTCCAACGCGATCGTCGCTTCGAGGCGTGCGAGGGGAGCGCCCAGGCAGTAGTGGATGCCGCTGGAGAACGCCAGGTGTTCGGTGCCGTGCGACCGGGTGATGTCGAAACGGTCCGGGTCGGGAAAGGCCGACGGGTCGCGTCCGGTTCCGCCGAGTAGCAACAGGATCCACTGATCCTTGCGGACTCGCGTGCCGGCGACCTCTTGGTCCTCGAACGCGACTCGCTCGGTTCGCTGCACCGGCGGATTCCAGCGCAGCGTCTCCTCGATCGCCTGTCCCGCGAGCTCCGGCTGCTCGGTCAGCAGGCGCCACTGTTCCGGGTGGTCCTGCAGAGCGAGCAGGGCGTTGCCCAGCAGGTTGACCGTCGTCTCGAAGCCGGCGACGAGCAGCAGGATGCACATCGACATGAGCTCCTCGGACCGCACCTGGTCGTCGCGCTCGGCGGCCAGCACGCTGGTCAGGTCATCGCGCGGATCGACCGCTCGCAAGCGGAGCAGCCGGTCGAACATCGTCCCCAGCGCCGTCGCCGCCTCCATCAGCTCCCGTGCGTGCCGCAGCGAATGTATGCCGTCCAGCGAGCCGCCGAGCGCGGCGCCGTACCTGGCGAATGCGGTGGTGTCGATGCCTGCGTCCTCATCGATCCCGAACATCCGGGTGATGACACCGATCGGCAGCGGCGCTGCGAACGACGACACGAAGTCGGTGGTCTCCCCGCCGTGCACTTCGTCGATGAGACCAGAGACGAGTTCTTCGATGCGAGAGCGGTATCCACGCACCATGCGAGGGCTGAAGGCTGGCGCGGCGACGCGTCGCAAGCGGCTGTGATCCGGTTCGTTGCGGTCCAGGAAAGACAGGTCGAACTGTTCGCTGGTGGTTGAAGGACCTTCGAGCGGGCGAACCCCGAACGCCCGGCTCGTCAGCACCGATCGCGCCACCGAGTGGTCCACCGTGGCGAGGTTGCCCAGCCGGGTCGGCACCAGCGGACCCTGCGGGCGCAGCTCGGCATACACCGCATAGGGGTTGTCGCGACCTTCGCCCATCCGCAGTCGCGCGAACGGATCGTGACGCACCTTGCCGTGATAGGCCGTCGACAGTTTCGAGCGATAGAGCTCCTGGCTGAACGCCACGGCCGCCCGCGCGTCCTGAACGATGCTCATGTCAACCATCCTGCGTCAGTTGTATGACGGATCGCAGGAAACGACGTCGCTCAGTAGGCGCCGTCGTGGCGGTAGACCGTCAGCGCCCGCCGGTCGACGTGCAGGTTCAACACGTCGGCTTCTTCGCCCAGCTCGCCGTCACGTGCGATCCGCACCGGACCGCCCTGCAGCACTTCGATCTTCAGCGACGGCGCGTGGATCTCGTGGTACCGCTTGTGGCGGCCCAGCTGGCCGGTGAGTAGGGACGCCAGGATCGTCAGCGTCGCGCCGAAGCCGGACGCGTCGAGCATGCGCAGGTCCAGCAGGCCGTCGTCCATGCGCTCGCGGAAACTCGGTGCGAAGCCGTGCGGTTGGTATTCGCCGTTGCCCAGGAAGGAGCAGGTCGACCTCGGCGGTGCGGTCGTCGACGCGGACGGTGATCGGCTTCGAGCGCAGCAGGGTGCGGACTCCGGCATACAGCGCGGCCAGTGGTTTGCCGACGCGCTTCTCGTTCCGCTCACGCACCGCGACGAAGTCGGTGTAGACGCCCACGCTGGCGGTGTTGAGGAAGACCTTGTCGTTGAGATAGGCCAGGTCGACCTTGGCGGCGGTGCCCTGCTTCACCGCGATGATCGCGGCGCGCAGCGGATAGGTCCACGCGTCTTTCGCGAAATGGTTGAACGTGCCGGCTGGGAACACCGCGAGCGGCAGGTCCGCGTCACGTGCGGCTTGCGCCGCCGTACGCACCGTGCCGTCACCGCCGGCGACGCCGAGAACCTCTGCGCGAGAAGCGGATTCGCGCATCACCCCTTCGACGTCAGCGTCCTCCTCGAGCTCGACGATCTCCACATCGGGCAGCTCTTCGCGCACCTTGTCCAGCACGCGCTTGCCCTCGCCGCTGTGCGAGGCCGGGTTCACGACCAGCACCAGGCCTGACCCGGTCGGCTTCGCCTCCAGCTGTATGGCGTCAGGGCGCTGTATGACGGACGGTGGTTCCGCCGGCGGCACGACACGTCCGCCCACCCCGGCGACCGCGGTCCCGAGCAGCCAGCCGACCGCGACGTCGGACGGGTAGTGCGCCCCCGTCGAGATCCGCGAGAAACCGACCAGCGCGGCCAGTGCGCGCAACGGCACCGACAGCGCCGGCATCTCCAGGCCGACCGCGGCGGCGAAGGCCGCTGCGCTCGCGGCGTGCCCGCTCGGGAAGCTGGACGACGTCGGCAGCCGCCGGGACAGGCGCGTGACTGGCACGGAGGCGATCGATGGCCGAGGACGCCGATTGGTCCGTTTGGCAACCTGATTCGCGATCAAGCTGGTCGCTGCGATCGACGCGACCCCGCGCAGCGCAGCACGCTTGGCCCGCCGGTCACGGCTCAACCCCAACGCGCCAGCGATGCCGAACCACAAAACCGAGTGGTCGGCAACGTCGGTCAGCCGAGGCGTCACCGTGTCGAGGATTGGACTCCGGGCGGTGGCGATGCCCTCGAAGATCGAGACGTCGAGGTTGTCGACGTCCTGCATGATGCGCTTGAGCCGGTCGATCACGAAACTGTCCTGTCGCGGTGCGAGTGGTGCCGCCATACTCGCGCACCACCCGCACCGCGCCCAGGAGGTGGGCAGATCAGCGCGGGTGTGCCTTGACGTAGGCCGCCCAGTCGCCCGGGTCGACACCCACCCGCGGTGACTTCGGCGCGGCACCGCGGACCGCGCGGTGATGGTCCAGCCGGCTCTCCCACACCCTCGCCGCTGGTCAGGTCCGGCAGCCGCTGCTGCACGAAGTCCGTTACCCGCGTTGGTATGACGCCCTCGATGCGCGCGTCACGGTCATCGATCTCGGTGCGGGTCACGTCGGCTTCGCACCGGGCGAGCTCGCCGAGCATCGTCGGGACCTGCTCGGGCAGCAGGTCCAGAGTGAAGGCCTCGACCGGCTCGCACACCGTCGTGCCGGCCTGTCGCAACGCACGCATCAGCACAGCTCTGGTGAGCAACCGGAAGTCGCCGGCTGTGCTGGACATCGACTTGTCGAAACTCCCGTGCGCGTGGGATTGGCGCGCCCAATAGCCCGAATGCGTCATCGTGACAACGCAATCGGTCACCGGCCAGCCGCTCAGCCCCTGCCGCAGGGTGTCGTCGACGGACGACCGCACGGCGGTGAAGAACGCCGGCGGCATCGAACCCGCCTCGACCTCCAGCTCAAAGCTGACGCCGCTATCCACCGGCGCGGGGTCGACTCGAAGGCCAATGGTCGCCAGGTACGGGTTCGGCGGGGTCGCGATGATCTCCTGCGCCGATGCACTTCCGGTGACGCGCTCGATGCACATCACCGACAACGGGCGGAAGGTTGCCGTCACTCCGAACTCGTCCGCCAGGCGGGTGGCGATGACCTGCCGCTGCACTTCGCCGTGCAATGACAGCCGAGCCTCTGCACGCTCGTCGTCCTGGCGCAGGTTGATCAGCGGGTCCTGATCGGCCAACGTCGCCAACGCGGCCAGCAGCTGACCTCGTTGCGCCGGATTCGATGCGTCGACAACGGTTTCCAGTGTCGAAGGCCGCAGCGTGCTGACCTGCCGGGCACCGTCGACACCGATCCGGTCACCGACTCGCGGGTGGTCCAGACCGGTGAGAACACCGATGCCACCCGGCGTGAGCTCCTGCGTGCGCTCGCCGGTCGGGTCGCTGATCGCAGTGACCCGCGATCGCGTACCGAGCCGGTCGCGCACGTGAATCGTGCCGTCATGCACGCGGATCCACGCTCGACCGTCGCGCTCGACGGAGAAGACGGTCGCGGAGACGGGAGCCGCGGGGTCCCCGGAAGCAGGATGCATGCTGCGGATCTCGTCGACCAGTTCTTCGATGCCGTCACCGTTGCGAGCCGACCCGCGCAGCACACGAGTGCCCGGAGCCGGTTTCAGGCGGTGCGCGATCTCATCCATCACCCGCTCAGGGTCGGCTCCTGCGCGATCGATCTTGTTGATGAACAACGCCGTTGGCACCTGCAGCCGTTGCAGTGCGCGCATCAGGATGCGGGTCTGCGGCTGCACGCCTTCGACGGCAGAGATGACCAGAATGACCGCGTCGAGGATCCCGAGCGCGCGCTCGACCTCTGCGATGAAGTCCGGGTGTCCAGGAGTGTCAACGAGATTCACGCACAGGTCACCCGTGGTGAACGTGGCGACCGCTGTCTTGATGGTGATGCCACGCCGACGCTCCAGCTCTAGGGTGTCGGTCGCCGAGGTGCCGCGATCGACGCTGCCGAGGCTGTCGATGGCGCCTGCGTCGAAGAGCAGGCGCTCGGTCAGAGTGGTCTTACCGGCGTCGACGTGAGCGAGTATTCCGAGATTGATTGTTTTCAAGGGTCCTGTCCTTGGCCGCGGAGGAATGAATCGGTGCGGTGCAGGAAGGACGGCGCATTTGCGAGCTCCTCGAATCTCGGACAGGACTCCTTCAGTGCAGCAGACGCGACGGACCCGTGCAACGGAATTAACCCTGGTTGCAGCCGGTTTCCGCGCGCTGCGTGCCAGCGCCCGCTCGAACCCCTACCGTGAGGCCCTATGACGGTCGAGCAGCAGGTGCGTGGTCCGGGGGTCTCGACTCCAGTGCGGGTGCACGCCGTGCTGCGACTGCTCATGGCGATGTTGATCACCTTCACGGTGGTCGTGCAACTGGTCGAAGTGCTGACCCGTGCGGAGCCCGGGAAGGCCGGAAACTTCTTCAGCTACTTCACGATTGAGTCCAACATCATCGTCGCTGTGGTGTTCGCGGTGGCGGCCGTCATACAGCTGCGGGGACAGGGGAGCCGCGCTGGCTCGACCGCGTGCGGGGTGCCGCAACGGTCTACATCTCGATCACCGGCGTCGTCTACGCCTTGCTGCTGAGCAACGTCGACGTCAACACGCCGCTGCCGTGGGCGAACGTCGTGCTGCACTACATCGTGCCGATCGTCACGGTGATCGACTGGCTGCTCGACCTGCCCGAGCGCACGATCGGAGTCCGGCCGGCCCTCCTCTGGCTCGCGTATCCGATTGCCTACCTTGCCTATTCGCTGATCCGAGGGCCGATCGCCGACTGGTATCCCTACCCGTTCCTCGATCCGCGCCCACACGGCTACGGCTACGTCGCCGTGATGAGCGTGTGCGTCGCGATTGCGGCCGCAGTCTTCGTCGCGCTGGTCGCCGGCGCGACCCGGCTGCCGGGCCGCATGCTCCGGTGGCGCGACTGAGTGATACGACTCGACAACGATCGGACGTTGGCTTGGCTGCGACGGCACTGCCTGGTCGGCCCGTTGGGTGAGTCAGTCGTCGATGTCGTACGTCGTGTCATCCTGTCGGTGCACACGGCCGGCCTCTCGTGGGAGAAGGTGCGCTTCCAGCGACAGGCGGGTTTCAGCCTGGCGGACTGGGATCCGTGCCGTGCGACGATGCGGGACCTGCTCGAGTCCGGTCCGAAGACGCGTCAGGAGATCGCCGACCACCTTGCCGGCATACCTGCGAGGCCTACGTCCGCACCGCAGACCTGGATTCGATCACGTCGGCCGAACCCACGGAGCAGGTCCGGCTGCTGCCCGGCTTCGACCCGTGGCTGCTCGGTCCCGGCACCGCGGACACGAGACTCCTTGTCGCGCAACGGCGTTCGGTCGGCACGCGAGGGGCCAATCTCGTCATACGGGGCGGCGTGGTGTCGGGTGTATGGCGCAAGGAGCGCGACGAAGTCACGGTGTCGTGGTTCGAGGAAGTGGGACCCGCGCCGCACGCCGACCTCGGCGGAGGTGCAACGCCTGGCAGCGCTCCAGGACGTTGCACTGACTCAGTCGTAGTGCCTGAGTTTCGGCCACAGCGCCTTCCATGACGCGGTCGGGCCGGTGCAGACGCCGATCGGCAGATCGTTCCAGTCGTTCTTGATCTGATAGGGCGGGTTGTAGACGCTGAGTCGGCGGCAGCTGGCGAAATAGGGCCGCAACTGGTCGGCCGCGTCGACATACAGAACCGTCGTGTCGGCAGCGTCGCCCGGGCCCCAGGTCCAGAAGGCGTTGTGTCCCGAGATCGCCGGCGGCAGATTGTGTTTCGCGCCATACATCCTGAGTGCGCCGGCCTCGGCGAATGCCCCGGTGAAGATCGACGTCGGCGGGTGCCCCGCCCGCGTGAGCGATTTGTCCTGAGCTGCCACGGCGTCCGCCAGCTGTGGCCAGCCGACGCCGTCCGCGATGCTCGTCGCATTGGTGGCCGTGTGCAATTGCGCAACCGGCAGCACCGGCAGCACCGATGGCAAGAGGACGACGGTGCCGACGACAGCAAGGGCGCCGAGTGCCAATCGCCGACGACGGGGCCGTCGAGCCCTGCTGATCCTCCGCTCGGCCGACACAGCGCCGGCGGCGAGTAGAACAGGCAGGACCCCGTCGACGTAATAGACCTTCCCGGGGACCCAGGCCAATACGTAGACCAGGATGATCGAGGCAGCGACGGCGAGGAATCGCAGCTGCGTCGAACGCCAGAGCGCGACGAGCCCCGCGATGCCCACCACCGTCCCGAGCAGCCCGGCATAGAGAAACTGCAGGGGCAATCCAGCCAGGTAGTCGGCGGTCGAGGTGTTCTCCGCGTGTAGCGCGGACGCCATGGTCAGCTGGGGCCAGCCGTTCGCGAACTGCCACACCAGGTTTGGGAGCCAGATCAGCAGCGCGATGACCCCGCCGAACCACGGCCACCGACTGGCCAGGACGCCGCGGTGCGCCGAGGTCAGCGCGATCCCGATGACCAGGGTGGCCAGCAGGGTGAGGATCAGGTATTCATCGTTGATGCCGATCCCGGCGGCGATGCCGGCGCCAAGCCACCACCGTGGCCGGCTTCGCAGCAGCGCAGTTGCGACGCAGAGCGTCACGACCGTCCACGCGAGCAGGTCGTATGGCGTGGTGTTCCCAATGTGCATGGCGCCCAGGAGGATTGGCGTGATCGCGACCGCGAGTGCCGCGATCACCCGGGCGCCCCGACGACCGCCGAAGAGTGCCGCCAACCGCGCGCTCAGGACAATGACGATGCCACCCGCCAGCGCCGGCAGGATCCGGATCGCTGTCGGGTTCACCCCGAAGAGGTCGGTGGTGCGGGTGAGGAGCACCGCGAGAGGGGGCTGGTCGACATACCCGAAGGCGAGGTGGTGGCTCGCCACGAGGAAGTAGAGCTCGTCCTGCTGGAACCCGTAGCGGCCGCTGACCGCCAGCTCGAGCACGACGTAGCCGGCCGCGATCACCCAGACGGCGACCGGCACGCGGTCACCGTGACCTCGCGCCGGGTCTGTCCCGGACTCGTCGCTCGCATGCCCCCGGCTGGCTGACACAAGCCAACCATCCCACCGCATGCGTCGGGTGTCAGCCGAGATGACCCTTGAGGTTGGGGTGCACTCAGATCTCGACTGTCGTGTCGAACGCGTGGGTGGAGTGTGGACTGCCGCCGCGGACGAGGACGAAGCGGCGTCGTATGGCCGCGGCATACGCAACGAGCGGTCCGGCCGGCTCGAGGTCCTCGGTGCTCAGCTGCTTGCCGTCGGGTAGGCGGGAATTCAAGGCGATGACTGCGCCCCCGACCGCCTGCTCAGCCACCGGAGCGGCAATCGCCTCGAAGTATGCCGCCTCGGCGGATCCGACCGGGACGCTCGAGTCGAAGACCGTGATCGCGATCGCCGGGTGAGCGGCGATGTTGCGCGAGTGGCGGCTCTGCGGTGACGAGACCCAGCAGAGCCGATCGTCGTCAAGCATCGCGAAGAACACCGGTGTGGTCCATGGATTGCCTTCTGTGTCAACGGTGCCGAGCACCAGGTAGCGGTTGTTCGCGAGCACCGAGACGGCGTTGTTCATGAGAACGACCTTTCCACTCCCAGCGTCGGGGGACCAGTGCCGATGCCGCAACGGACACGCCCTGTCCGGAAGCGCTTCTAGCGTCAGGACGTGCTCGCAGCCGTCGAGCACTCCGCCACAAAAGGAGACACCGTGCAGCTTGCCGCCACCCGCATCGTCACCGACGACGTCGACACTCTGGTCAATTTCTACGAGAAGGTGACGGGCATCGACGCGCACCGATTGCACCCGCTGTTCGCCGAATTGCGCACCAACGCAGGCACTTTGGCGATCTCCAGCAGCCAAACCGTTCCGCTGCTCGGCGAGAACGCCGCAGAGGCGAAAGCCAACCGCTCGGTCGTCCTCGACTTCCAGGTCGATGACGTCGACGCGACATATGCCGCGCTCCAGCCAGTGGTGGACACCTTCGTCAACGAGCCGACGCTGATGCCGTGGGGCAACAAGTCGCTGCTGTTCCGTGACCCCGACGGCAACCTGATCAACTTCTTCACACCGGTCGGAGTGCCGACCCCATGAGCGGGGCAGGTGGCAAAGACGGTTGGATCAAAAGAACCGGCCGCGTCCGCCACCATCGGTGTCACTATCGAGGGATGAAGACGGTCACTGCCGCTGAGGCAAAAGCCACGCTGGACTCGCTGCTGTCCGTCGTCGCGACTGGCGAGACCGTGACGATCACCAGTCATGGTCGGCCGGTCGCGGTGTTGACGAAGGCGGAGGCTCCGACTCGCAAATTCGGGCAATTCGCCGGGGTCATCTCCATTCCTGACGACTTCGACGCACCGATGGCGGACGAGGACCTCGCGCTCTGGGGAGAGAGGTAGTGATCGAGCAGGTGGCTACCGGATGTCGGCGGTGCACGTATTGAAGACCGAGTTGTTCTTCGGGTTGAAGGTGCCGTCGACCGGGAACCACCACTCGACGCTGGTGTATGCCGCGCGCCCGTGCTTGGTGCAGCTTCCGAGTCCGAAAGCCTTGATCTTCGCGGTGGTGGGACGGCAGTAGGCGAACGGCCCGTTGGCTGGCGGACGGCAGGCTGTGCCGGTCCCGGTGGCGACCTTCCCGCCCCATGACGACCAGTGCACGTTCTTGATGTAGCTGGTTGGATCCCCGCCGAAGTCAACGGTTTTCGGGCGAGCGGTCCCAAGTCCGTGCGTGAAGCTGTGCGCCGAGCCAAGAGTCGGTGCGGTGGCCGTCGCCAGGTGCGCGATGCCGGTCATGTCGTGAGCCGCCGCGAGAGCCGACGGCCCAGCCGCGCCGATCGCACCGAGCGCGCAGACGGTGGTCAGAGTGGTTGCGATGACATATCCCCGAGTGTTCATGCCTGAAGGACTCCCGAATGCGGCACTGGGTTGGCCATCGCAAGATCACAGATCGATATCGGACCGCCGACCGAAGCGCCCACTCTCATCATTCATACATGAACCTACGAAAACGTAACGCCATGAATTCTCTACCCCGCATCGTCGCCGTGCCCGCGCTGCTCAGCCTCGCCCTCGTGGCAGGTTGCAACAACGGGTCATCGTCGGCATCGTCAAATACCGCCTCCGGAGCGTCGTCGAACGCTGCCGCCACAAGCAATTCGGGCGCCGCATCGGCTGGCGCCACTTCGTCGGGAACTGCGACCAACGCAGCGGCGAAGTGTCCGACCTCCAACACCCGATCCTTCGCGAAGACCAGGTTCGTCACGGACATCGGCCTGACCGTCGGCACCTTCCACCGCTGGATCTGGAAGCCCTACAAGGCGGGCACGTTCCAGAAGGGCGCCCACGGCCGAATCAAGGCCATCATCAAGGGTGTCGGAGTTTCCGCCCTCGACCTGAAACTGATGAACAACGCCAAGAAGAACGTCGAGGCGAACCCAACCCTGTGCAAGGTGCTCGCCGCACCCATCGAGAACGCAGTCGGAGCACTCGGCGGGCTCAAGGGCAAGATCACCAGCGGCGACCTCACCTCACTGACCAGCCTGGAGGGCACCCTGTCGGGGATCATGCACACCGGCAACAAGAACGGCCTGGGCATCACCGAGAGCACCGACCAGAGCAAGGCGTCCCAGGGCTGACGCCGGCCTGTCACGCCAACGCCGGGTTGCACGTGCAGCCCGGCGTGAGCTTTGCCTACTTCCGCACTCCGGACAGCACCGTTTCCCTGATCCCCTGCAGCGTGACGCGCATCCCCTCGCGCATAACCGCGGTGAAGGGCTCCTGCCCGCCCAGATAGGTGTCGGTCAGGCTCTTCGACAGATCGGAGATGCCGTCGGGGGCATCACGGCGCTGGGTCAGGATCACCGTGTCGCGGTCGGTCTTCTCGAGCCGGAAGGACCAGACCACCCAGTTCTCCTCGATTCGAAAGGCCATCTCATTGCCCGGCTCGAAGGTCACGACCTGGCCGTGCGTCCTCCAGGTCAGTTCCCCGTGTCGGTTCGCATTGGTGAACCGAACCCCTAACGCGAGATCGCCTTTCAGGAGGGTGGATTCAACCTGCGGGCTCCACTCGGCGAGCCGTCGTACGTCCTTGATCACCTCCCAGACCTCTTCCGGGGACGCTTCGATCTCGACGCTGTCCTCGAGTGTGGGTACGGGGTGCGCGGCTGCCATCTCAGTTTCCGTTCTGATCTGTCGAAAAGGCTTGAGTGTCAACGTCGTTCGATGAGGTCGCGAACGAGTTGGATGGACAGGTGCGGCGCATCGGCGGCCTCCGGATGAAGTCGGCGACGGACCGCCCAGCGGTCAAGTGTCCGCAGGGTGCCCAGGGTGAGCTCGACGAGGAGGTCGTCGGGCAGGTCGTCACGGACGGCGCCGACGCGACGGCCGTGCCGGACCGCTCGGCGGAGCCACTGCTCGACCTGCTCGCGCAGCTCTGCCAGCGACCCGTCGTCGTCGCTTGCCGGAGCATGGAACATCTCACCCAGGTACCCGGTCTCCGGGTGGCTCCGTGCCGTTTTCCCGAATGCCTCGACCAACTCCGCCATCGTGACCCAGAACTCGGCGCCGGAAACCTTCTCGATGTCCGGCACCCGAACCCCGTCGACCAGTCGCGCAGCCAGGGTGTGCACCACGTGATCGTGCAGCCGGCGCTTGTTGGCGAAGTAGTGGTAGAAGGAGCTTTTTCCCCAGCCCGCCTCGGTGATGACGTTGTTCAGGGAGGTCCCGGCATACCCCGCGGACGCGAAATCCCGGGCAGCGGTGCGGAGCAAGTCGTCCTCGCGTGAGCGATCAAGGGGCTGAGCTGGTCTGGCCATGGTGCTAGTCTAACCATTCGTGGACCGATCGGTACACGAATGGAGGAGTTGTGGAAGAAGTAAGGCCACCCGGGCGCCGCAGGCTCGTTGTCGGGATCAGCGGCGCAACCGGGATCGCGTATGGCGTGCAGGTGTTGCGCTTCGCACGCGCGGCGGATGTCGAAACGCACCTGGTGGTCACGTCCGCCGCCCAGCAGACGCGGGAGTACGAGACGGACCTGTCCGCCCGCGACCTACGGGCGATGGCCGACGTCACCTACAAGCCGTCCGATGTCGGAGCCGCCATCGCATCGGGCTCGTTCCGGGCCGACGGCATGATCGTGGCTCCGTGCTCAGTGCGCACGCTGTCCGCGATCGCGCACGGTCTGGGTGACAACGCCCTCACCCGAGCAGCCGACGTCACCTTGAAGGAACGACGGCGACTGGTCCTGCTGGTGCGCGAGACGCCGCTGACGCTGGCCCATCTGCGAGCCATGGCTGCCGTCTCCGAGATGGGCGGCGTGGTCATGCCACCCGTGCCGGCCTTCTATCTGCGCCCGCGAAGCGTGGAAGACATCGTCCGCCATACCGCCGCCCGCGCCCTCGACCTGCTCGACATCGACGTGCCGGGCACACCCCGCTGGGGCGACGACGCCGACGCCGCCGTTCCGACCCCACTGACAGCACTATCCAACTCAACCCGAAGGGCACACCGTTGAAGCACATCAAGAGTCTCCGCGAGTTCATCGACGAACTGAACGCCGTCGGCGAGATCCAGCAGATCGACACCGAAGTGGACTGGAATCTCGAGATCGGCGCCATCATTCGTCGCTCGTATGACGTACAGGCACCGGCGCCACTTTTCACCAACATCACCGATTATCAGGACACCGACTTCCGAGTCTTGGGTGCGCCCGGAGCGCTCAGCGGTCCGACCCACCGCTTCGCGCGGCTCGCCCTCGCGGTCGGCCTCCCGGCCGATGCGACCGGCCAGCAGATCGTGCAGACGTTGGCCGACGCCCGCGCGCGGCCCGGGATCCCGCCGGTCGAGATCCCCGCTGCCGAGGCACCCTGCAAGCAGAACATCGTGACCGGCGACGACATCGATCTGGAGGCCTTCCCCACCCCGTTCCTGCACGGCAATGACGGCGGCCGATACCTGCAGACCTACGGCATGAACATCGTGACGACGCCCGACGGGAAATGGACGAACTGGTCGATCAACCGGATGATGATCGCGGGCAAGGACACACTGGCCTGCCTGATCCCTGACCCGCAGCACCTCGGCATCGTCCGTTCCCAGTGGACCGAGATCGGTGAGCCGATGCCGATCGCGCTGGCGATCGGGGTCGAGCCCGGGCTGCCGCTCGTCGGCGGTATGCCGATCCCGGAAGGCGCCGACGAGAGCCACTATCTCGGCGCACTTTTCGGCGAAGGAATCGAGGTCGTCCGCGCCGAAACCGTCGATCTGCTCGTGCCCGCGACAGCGGAGATCGTGGTCGAGGGACACATCAGCATCGACGAAACGGTCACGGAAGGCCCGTTCAACGAGTTTCCCGGCTACAACGCGACGGATGCCTCCGCGAAGCAACTCTTCACGGTCTCGGCCATCACCTACCGCGATGCGGCGATCCTGCCCGCCGTCGCAGCCGGACCGCCCGTCGAGGAGGACCACACCATCATCGGCACCACCAGCGCCGCGGAGATCCTGCACCTCCTCCGGCAGGCCGGGCTGCCGGTGTCGTCGGCCTGGTACAACTTCGAGGCGGCCCTGCACTGGCTCTCAGTGGCCGTCCGGCAGGACTGGCACGAGACGACCGAGCTCGGCTCGCACGAACTGGTCCAGCAGATTGCCGAGGTCATTTTCGCCGGCAAGCCAGGCGTCAACGCCCCGAAGATCCTGGTCGTCGAGGACGACATCGACATCACCGACCTGGACCAGGTCGTATGGGCGTTCGCGACGCGATCCCACCCCGAAGTCGACCGCGGCGAGTTCCACTTCCCGACCTCGCCGAGCGACCAGCTCGCCGTCTACCTGTCGCCGGAGGAGCAGCACACCTTCCGGGCCGGCAAGGTGATCTACAACTGCCTGCTCGCCGACCTCTTCCCGGCAGGCCGGCGGCCCATCAAGGGCAGCTTCGAGAACGGCTGGCCACCCGAAATTCAGGAGAAGGTTCTGGCCGACTGGCACCGCTACGGCTTCCGGAAGGTGTCGGCATGAGGGTCCTGGTCGCCGGTTCCACCGGCTATTTGGGAAGTCACATCGTCAAAGAACTGAAGGCCCGCGGGCATTACGTGCGGGCACTCGTCCGCGACCCGGCTCGGTTGGAACCGATCCGCGCAGCCGTCGACGAAATGTTCACCGCGGACGCCACCGACCGAGAGGCGCTCGCGGGTTGCTGCGATGGCGTCGACGTCGTCGTCAGCGCCGTGGGGCTGGTCGGGAAAGCGGGTAAACAGACCTGCTGGGACGTGGACTTCGGGGCAAACCGGAACCTCCTGGAGGAAGCCGGGCGGGCCGGAGTCGGCAAGTTCGTTTACATCTCGGTGGTGCGCGCACCCGCCCTCGAGAAGCTGCAGCTCGTCCGCGCGAAGCGCGCGTTCGAAGAAGAGCTTCGCAACTCTCGTATGGCGCACACGATCTTGCTGCCGAACGGCTACTTCTCCGACTTCGACGAATACCTCGACATGGCCCGTAAGGGCCGGGTATACGTCTTCGGCGACGGCAGCTTGCGGATCAATCCCATCGCCGGTGCCGATGTCGCTGCGGCAACAGTCGATGCCCTCACCCTTGACGCCGACGAGATCGAGTTGGGTGGCCCTGAGGTCCTCACGCACGAGCAGATCGCACGGGATGCGTTCGACGCGTTGAACGTGCCGCCGCGCATCACGCACATCCCGGTATGGATCGTCACGTTCGGTCTGGTGCTCATGCGCCTGTTGACCCCACTGCGCATGCACGGTGTCATCGAGTTTCCGATGACAGTCCTCACCCACGATGTGATCTCGCCGCCGGTCGGTGAACGGCGGCTCGCCGACCACTATCGACAGGAAGCAAAAGCGAACTGAGCGATCAGGATTCGGGGTCGCGACCGGTCTCGCGGGCGACCAGCCGACGCATTCGCGCGACCTCTTCGGGTTGCATGTTGCGATCCTGGATGCGGTGCGCGAATACGGCGTGCAACTGCTCGCGGGCAGATGCACGGTCGGCCGCGGCGATGAAGGCTGCTGCAAATGCGCGCTGCGCGGCAACGAGCACCCGACTGCTCTCGACCGGTCGCGCGCACGCCAGCAGCAGCCAGGTGTCGGCGACGTCTGCGGCAGCCGTGCCTCCCGCAGCGTTCGTCCAGTCGATGACCACCGGGCCGGACGGAGCGAGGATCACGTTGTCCGGGTGCAGGTCCAGGTGCATCAGATCGGTGCCCGGTCCGAGCGGTTGCCAGAGTCCCGGCGGTGCGGTGATGGCACCGAGCCGGGCGTGCAACTCGGCGAGCTGCCGCGCGTACCGCCGTAGCCGCCACGGCGCTCGCTGCAGCGCGTCGAGCATGGAGCTGCCCTCGATGCGTTCCAGCACCAAGTCGGGACCGTCCGCGTCATACACCGCGGGCACGGGATAGCCCGCCCGCGCCACGTGCTGCATGATTTCCGCCTCTTTGGCGGTGTCCAGTCCTGGGATGCGGTAGCGGCGGAGCACTCGACCCGGACCGGCGTCGAAGACATCAGCGGCCCGGCCGCTCGCGATGAGTTCCACGGAGAGATTCTCTCAACGGGCGCGTCGTCTCGCTCCGCATTTTCGGAGCGCGCGACCGATGGTGATGGTGATGGTGGGCCCTGCGGGGCTCGAACCCGCAACCTACGGATTAAAAGTCCGCAGCTCTACCAATTGAGCTAAAGGCCCTGGTACTTGCGCCCGTAAGAGTAGTCAAAGCCGCTGCGCAGCGTCACATCGACCCGTGGACACTCAGTTGGCGACAGTCGCGAATATCCGGTGCGACGGCTGTGCGCGGCAGGGCACAATGGGGCGCGGTGGCTGGTTCATCGGGGGCCGCGCCAGGGGACTGCAGCATCGGGGGATGACGTATGGCGCCGAACGGCGTGGGGACCGTGATCGTGACATGGGTGTTGGCCGCGTCGGCATTCGCAGCGGTGCTCGTGTGCTGGCCGCGTCTCGCCCGTTGCGGCTTGCGCGCGGTGCTCGGCCGGGCGGCCACCCAGGCCACCGCGATGGTGCTGGTGCTGATCGCCGTGGCGGCAACTCTGAACTCCGAAAACGGTTGGTATGCCGACTGGTCCGACCTGCGCAGCTCGCTCGTCGGCGCTGACTCTCAGCACGGCGGTCCCATGACGTATGGCGCGGACCCGGTCCAGCCGGCGCTGTCGCCGAAGGCGATCGTCGCTGACTCGCAGGCGCAGCACCGGTTCCGGCGCCACCGGTCGCACTGGGAGGCGGGCCTGCGGCATCGGCATCGCGATCACGGCGAATACACCAGCGTCACGTTGCCCGGCCCGACCGGGCGGGACGTCACGATGGAAGTGTGGCTGCCGGCGGCATACAACGACCCGGCGCAGCGGAACCGGACCTTTCCGGTGATCGAGGCCTTCCACGGCGTGCCGGGCACGCCCGACGACTTCCATCGCCCTGTGCACCTCGGCGCCATGATCAGCAGACTGGTCGAACGCCACCAGCTGGCAGCCGCCATCGTGATTGCCCCGACCTACTTGCCACACGGCGTCGACACCGAATGCGTAGACGCCCCAGGCATGCCCATGCTGACCTGGCTGACCCGCGACGTGCCCCGGTGGGTCGTGCAGCATCTACGGGCGCGGCCCGATCGTGGGTCGTGGACCACCCTCGGCTTCAGCGCGGGCGGCTACTGCGCGGCGTTGTCGGCGATGCACCGCCCGCAGCAATTCGGATCGATGATCGTGCTGGGCGGCTACTTCCGACCGATCTTCGGGCGGTGGCACCCGTTCGGTGGCCGGGTGCCCGCGTGCTACGACCTGATGCGACGGGAGAAGTCGAACCCACCGCCGGTCGCAGCCTGGGTACAGGTGGCGCTGCAAGATCCGGTGTCCGGCCGTCCGAGCGAGCGCTTCGCGCAGCAGGCCAGGGCACCGATGTCGGTGACCACTGTCGTATGGCGGCGCGTCGGCCACCGGATGAGTGTGTGGATCCAGGCGATGCCGCTCGCGCTTCAGTGGTTGGGCGCCACCCGGGCCGGCTTCCGGCCATCGGCAACGGGGGAGTGATCCTCGCCGGTGGTCCGGGGCCGCCGACTCACCTGGGACACTGGCCGCACCATGAATCTCTACGACCGCCTGCCCGAAACCGATGACCCGGACGAGACATATGCGCGATTCGTGGCCTGGGCGGGGAGCGCAACCTCACGCTCTACCCACACCAGGAGGAGGCGATCATCGAGGTCCTTGCCGGCGCGAACGTCATCCTCGCGACACCCACCGGGTCGGGGAAGTCCCTGGTCGCGACGGCCGCGGAGTTCGCAGCGCTCGCCGGCGACCGGGTCAGCTTCTACACCGCACCGATCAAGGCCCTGGTGTCGGAGAAGTTCTTCGCGCTGTGCGAGACGTTCGGCGCCGACAACGTGGGCATGCTGACCGGCGACGCCTCCGTCAATGCCGACGCCCCGATCATCTGCTGCACCGCGGAGGTGCTGGCCAACATCGCCCTGCGCGAGGGACGCACCGCCGACGTCGGCATGGTGATCATGGACGAATTTCACTTCTACTCCGAGCCGGAGCGCGGCTGGGCGTGGCAGGTACCGCTGCTCGAGCTGCCACAGGCCCAATTCCTGCTGATGTCAGCGACATTGGGCGACGTGACGATCTTCGAGGAGGAGCTGACCAAGCGCACCGGCCGCCCGACCGCCACCGTCGCGCAGGCCGAACGCCCCGTGCCGCTCAGCTTCCGCTGGGCGATGACGCCACTGCACGAGACGATCGAGGAGCTGCTCTACGCCAAGGAAGCGCCGGCGTATGTCGTGCACTTCACCCAGGCCGCCGCTCTCGAGCAGGCCCAGGCGTTGATGAGCATCAACATGCTCAGCAAGACCGACAAGGAACGCATCGCCGAGGTCATCGCGAACTTCCGTTTCTCCGCCGGTTTCGGCAAGACCCTGAATCGGTTGGTGCGCCACGGGATCGGCGTCCATCACGCCGGGATGCTGCCCAAATACCGGCGCCTGGTCGAGACCCTCGCGCAGGACGGGCTGCTGAAGGTGATCTGCGGCACCGACACGCTCGGCGTCGGCATCAACGTGCCGATCCGGACCGTCATCTTCACCGGGCTGACCAAGTTCGACGGCACCCGGCAGCGCCTCCTCAAGGCGCGGGAGTTCCACCAGATCGCGGGCCGCGCCGGACGGGCCGGCTTCGACACCAGCGGCACCGTCGTCGTCCAAGCACCGGAGTACCAGATCGAGAACGCCCGCGCGCTCGCGAAGGCGGGCGACGACCCCAAGAAGCTGCGGAAGGTGCAGCGCAAGAAGCCGGCCGAGGGGTTCGTCAACTACACGGAGGATACCTTCGAGCGGTTGATGCAGGCCGACCCCGAGCCGCTGCAGTCGCGCATGCGGATCACTCACTCGATGCTGCTCAATCTCATTGCGCGAGAAGGCGATCCGTATGCCGCGGTGCGTGACCTGGTCCGCGACAACCACGAAGACCCACGCCGCCGCAGGCGACTGGCGCGCCGGGCGATCACCCTCACCCGCGAGCTCCTGACAGCAGGAGTCGTCGAACGCCTGCCGGAGCCGCTGCCCAACGGCCGCGGGCTGCAGCTGATCACCGACCTGCAGGACGGCTTCGCTCTCAACCAGCCGCTGTCGCCCTTCGCGCTCGCGGCGTTGGACGTGCTGCCCGATGCCGACGACCCGGCCACCGACCAGCTGGCCCACGCCCTGGACGTGGTCTCGGTCATCGAGTCGATCCTGGAGGACCCGCGCCCGATCCTGATGGCGCAGAGGCGCAAGGCGCGTGGCGAAGCCGTCGCGCAGATGAAGGCCGACGGCATCGAGTATGACGAGCGCATGGAGCTGCTGGAGGACATCACCTGGGCACAGCCGCTCGCCGAGTTGCTGGACGCAGCGTTCGAGACCTACCGCACCGCGCAGCCGTGGGTCGGCGAGCAGGCGCTGTCGCCGAAGTCCGTGGTTCGTGAGATGTACGAAAACGCCTGGAGCTTCGGCGATCTCGTGCGCTACTACGAGATCGCTCGCTCGGAGGGCATCGTGCTGCGCTACCTCAGCGATGCCTACCGGACCCTGCGGCAGACGGTGCCCGACAGCGCCAAGACCGACGAGCTCTCCGACCTGATCGAGTGGCTCGGCGAAGTGATCCGGCAGACCGACTCCAGCCTGCTGGACGAGTGGGAGGAGCTGGTCAACCCCGCGCTGCACGAAGAACGCGAAGCGGCGCTGGTCCACCAGCCGCGGTCGATCACCACGGGCAAGGCGTTCCCGATCCAGATCCGCCGCGGGATGTTCCACCGGCTCGAGCTGGCCGCCCGCCGGGACGTGGCCGCGCTGGCCGCGCTGGAGCGTTCCGTCGCTGCGTCGACCGAGCCCGCCACGGAGATCGTGATGGACGAATCCGCCTGGCACGACGACCTTTCGACTTACTTCGACGAGCACGACGAGATGCTGACGGATGCGGACGCGCGTGGCCCGGCATACCTTCGCATTGAGCGGGGCAAGGAGAAGTGGGAGATTCGCCAGGTGGTCCACGACCCGGCCGGCGACGGCGACTGGGGCATCGACGCCGAGGTCAATCTCGCGGCCAGCGATGAAGCCGGCCAGGCGGTCATCGTGGTCCTCGGTCTCAACCGGCTGGATTGACGCCGATCGCCTACCGTGGATGGGCAACGACAGAGGGAGCCAGGTATGACGGACGACGGCGGCAGCCAGCCGCGACAACCGAGGCGGCCGAAGATGTTCGCCCCCGGAGAGCTCGACGCGCAGGCATCCGGCGGGGTCGATCCCGCCGAGGTGTCGGAGATCGCCCACGAGACGGCGGCCGTGCTGGTCGGGACCGGTCGCGCGACCGACGATCCTGAGCTGACTCGCCGGCTGGTGAGCCTGGTCGACGAGCTCGGTATGGCGACCGTCGCCGAGTTGTGGGCCGGACGCCCGGCGGTCAGTCTGCCGGGTGCGTTGTGGCGGCTCTACGCCATACACGAGTCGGTGCGTCGTGATGCGGCGGGCGCGGCGGCCGACTACGAGACTGGCCGGCTGCGCGCCGGCGTCCAGCACGCCATCGCCGGTGCCGCGGAGCCGCCGTCACCGGAGGCGTTGCGTGCGCTGGTGGACGCCATACTCACTGGTGTTTTCGATGGAGATCTCGCGGTCGCGCTGGAGCGCGCTGCGGCGTTCTGCCGGATCATCTCGATCGGCCGCGCCTACCGGGCCGACACCCACGACGGGCTTGACGAGGACGCCGCCGCAGCCGCCACTCGGAGCGCTGCGGCGCTGCTGGACACGGCACAGGACCTGGAGCGAGCGGCCGCGGCGTGGCGGGCCGATTCGCTGACCTGAGAGTTGGTGCGCCGGACCGGGAGCGCCTCACGGCGCATGGCCGCTCGGAGCGGCTATTTTTGGGACCCGGGGCTGCCGCGGTCCGACGCACCATGAAGCCTAACGGCGCCGGCGGCGAGGTTGTTCCAGCCCAGCGGGACGGATTTGTCAGCGGTGGTCGGTGGCGCCGAGCATGACCTTGCCCTTGCCGCTGCATTCTGCGCGATGACCGCGGGCGTCCTCGCGGGCCTTGTCCCGCGAGCGCCGGGCCCGGCCGGTCCAGTCACAGCTCTTGCAGTAGCCGAACGCGAAACTGCCGTCTTCCCTTGTGAGCTCGTCATCGAGCGGGACCAGCGGTGTGGTGCTGCGGTGACCGTGGGAGTCGGCGACCTTGAGGGTGTTGCCCTTACGGCCCCGGAACCGCGGCCGGCGGTTGTCCTTGTCTTTCACCACCAGTAAATGATGCAGGAACGCCGAGCGAACTGCACGCGTGGGGCAGGTGAACGCCAGCCCTTGGTTCGCTCATCGACCGAGAGGAGTATCGAACGACCGAGGGGAGTACGGATCTAGGTCGAATCCGTACTCCCCTCGGTCAGGGGGTGCTCCTCTCGGTCATTGGGGGAGAGAAGCCGGTCCAGCCCAACTCAGCCGAAGCGACCGGAGATGTAGTCCTCGGTGGCCTTCTTGGTCGGGTTGTTGAAGATCTGCTGCGTGTCATCCATCTCGATCAGGTTGCCCGGCTTGCCGGTGGCCTCGAGGTTGAAGAACGCCGTCCGGTCCGAGACGCGCGCGGCCTGCTGCATGTTGTGCGTGACGATGACGATGGTGAACTGCTCCTTGAGCTCGGTCACCAGGTCCTCGATGGCCAGCGTCGAGATCGGGTCGAGCGCGGAGCACGGCTCGTCCATCAGCAGCACCTGCGGCTCGACGGCGATCGCGCGTGCGATGCACAGGCGCTGCTGCTGGCCACCGGACAGGCTGGCGCCGGGCTTGCTCAGCCGGTCCTTGACCTCGTTCCAGAGGTTCGCGCCGACCAGCGACTCCTCGACCTTCTGGTCGAGCACCTTCTTGTTCTTGACGCCGTTGAGTCGCAGCCCGGCCACCACGTTGTCGCGGATCGACATGGTGGGGAAGGGGTTCGGCCGCTGGAAGACCATGCCGACCGTGCGGCGCACTGCGACCGGGTCGACCGAGGCGGCATACAGATCCTCGTCGTCGAGCATGACCTTGCCCTCGACCCGGCCGCCCGGCGTGACTTCGTGCATCCGGTTGAGCGTGCGCAGGAAGGTCGACTTGCCGCAGCCGGACGGACCGATGAAGGCCGTCACCGAGCGCGGCTCGACGGTCATCGTGACGCCTTCGACCGCCTTGAAGTCGCCGTAGAAGACGCTGAGGTCCTTGACGTCGATTCGCTTACCCATGAAGTGTTTTCCTAGTTGTCGAGGTCAGCTCTTGACCTTCGTGAAATGACCGATGACACGGCCGATCACGTTGATCACGAGAACGAGCAGGATCAGGGTGCAGGCCGCACCCCAGACCCGGTCGGCGCTGACCGAGTCGCCGGCCATGTTCGGCAGGTTGGTGTTGATCAGTGTCGGGAGGGCGGCGAGGTTGCCCGAGAAGAGATTCTGGTTCAGGAACTGCGAATACTGAGCCAGGATCAGCAGCGGCGCCGTCTCACCGGCGACCCGCGCGAAGCCGAGCAGCGAGCCGGTCACGATGCCCGAGAACGACGTCGGCAGCACGACGCTGACGATCGTCTTCCACTTCGGCACGCCCAGTGCGTATGACGCCTCGCGCAACTCGTTCGGGACGAGTTTCAGCATCTCTTCGGTGGAACGACATACAACGGGCACCATCAGCAACACGAGCGCCAGCGACGAGCAGAAGCCGTTCAACTTCCAGCCGAAGAAGGTCACCCAGACCGCGTAGATGAACAGGCCGGCCACGATCGACGGCACACCCGAGAGGATGTCGACCATGAAGCTGATGGCTTTTGCGACCTTGCCCCGGCTGTACTCCACCAGGTAGATCGCGGTCATGACGGCGATCGGGATGGCGATCACCGAGGTGCCGAGCGCGATCATCAGTGTGCCGATGATCGCGTGGCGCGCACCGCGCACGTTGTGGTCGAAGCCTGGTGCGCCGACGCCGGACTGGTCCTTCTGCCACCAGGTGACGTCCAGCATCGTGCTCAGGCCCTTGGACAGCACGGTCCACAGGATCCAGGCCAGCGGCAGCAGGGCGATCACGAAGGCTGCCCAGATCACGACCGTGGCGAGACTGTTTTTCGCCGCTCGTATGCCGGACCGGCCGTGGTTCAGACCACCGAGGTCACCGGCATCGGCCGGCGCAATGTCCTTCACGTCCATAGTCATTCGGAGAATGCCCTCCTACGCTCGATGACCACTCGGGCCAAGGCGTTCACCAGGAACGTCAGCACGAAGAGCACCAACCCGGCTGCGATGTAAGCGCCCGTGCCGACACCGGGGGTGAACTCGGCGGCACTGTTGGCGATCTTGGAGGCGAAGGTGTCGCCGCCGTTGAAGAGCGACGTGGTCCACTTCGTGCCGTTCGGGAGCGAGGACAGGATGTAGAGAACCGCAACGGTCTCGCCGAGGGCACGACCCAGGCCCAGCATGGTTGCGCTGATGATGCCGGGCTTACCGAACGGGAGCACCGCGGTGCGGATCATCTCCCACTTGGTCGCGCCGAGCGCGAGTGCCGCCTCGCGGTGCGCTGCGGGCGCCTGCGCGAAGACTTCTCGGGTCAGTGCGGTGACGATCGGCAGAACCATGATCGCCAGCACGACACCGACCAGGAAGATCGTCGTGCCGCCGCCCACGCCGCCGACCTTGCCGAAGAGCGGGAACCACCCGAGGTGGTCGGAGACCCAGTTCTGCAGCGGTTCGTATTTCGGCGCGACGATGAAGTAGCCCCACAGGCCGTAGACGATCGACGGCACGGCAGCGAGCAGGTCGATCAGTGCGGCGGCCGGCCCGGCCAGCCATTTCGGCGAGTAGTGCGTGAGGAAGAGAGCGATCGCAATGGAGAACGGAACGGCGATCACCAACGCGACGACCGAGGTCGCCACGGTCGTCCACAGCATCTGCAGGATGCCGAATCGCTTCTCCGAGACCTGCCACTCGCGGCTGGTCAGGAAGTTGACCTTGTCCTGACCGATCGCCGGAATCGCCTGGAAGAGCAGGAAGAGTGCGATCAGCACCACGATGGCGATGATCAGCAGTCCGCTACCAGTGGCTGCGCCTCCGAAGATGCGGTCGCCGAGGCGGCCCGTCTTGGCGTTGTCGCTGTGCAGCGGCGGTCGCCCGTCCGGGTCGGGCAACTCGTCGCCGAGCGACGCGCCTGTCGATGAACTCATTCGGTCTCCATGAACTGCGCGGCGTGGAGCAAGGTGCCGGCGCGATGGTGCGGTATGGCGGATGGTGCTGACGCACGCCTGCGGGGGCGTCGCTCATCACGACACCCCCGCAAGCCTGTCATGAAGGTTAGGACCCGTTGGTGTCGCAAGTCGCGAGCTCCTTGCAACGCCAACGGATCCTCAGCCTCCTGTGCATATGGTGATCAACTTCCGAGTCGTCAGCTGATCGAGTTGATCGATTCGACAACCTTGGCCTGGATCGGTGCCGGCAGCGGTGCTGCGCCGACGCCGGTCAGCTGCTTCTGGAAGTCGGCCGAAGCCATGTAGGTCAGGAACGCCTTGATGTCCTTGGCCTTGGTGGCGTCCGAGTACTTCGAGCAGACGATCTCGTAGGTGACCAGGATGATCGGGTAGGCACCCGCGGCCTTGGTCTTGTAGTCGATCTTCAGCGACAGGTCCTTGCCGGTGCCGATGACCTTGGCGGCCTCGACGGCCTTGCCGGCGGAGTCGGCGGTCAGCGCAACACCGTCAACGGTGGCCATGTTCAGCTTGTTCTGGATCGAGTAACCCCACTCGACGTAGCCGATGCCACCGTCGGTCGCCTTGATGGCGCTCGCGACGCCAGCGGTCTTGGCCTTGCCCTGGCCGACCGAACCCTTCCAGGTCTTGTCGTGCTTGTTGGGCCAGTCCGTCGGGTCGACGGTGTTCATGTAGTTGGTGAAGTTGTCGGTGGTGCCCGAGGAGTCAGAGCGGAAGAACACCGAGATCTTCGTGCTGGGCAGCGTCACGCCCTTGTTGGCGGCGGCGATGGCCGGGTCGTTCCAGGTGGTGATCTTGCCGGCGAAGATCTTGGCGATCAGCTGCGGCGTGAGGTTGAGCTTGCCGACACCCTTGACGTTGTAGGAGACCGCGATCGGACCGGTCACCATCGGGATGTCGAGTGCGTCCGAGCTGCAGGCGGCCTTGGCCTTGGCCGGCTCGCCCTTGTCGGGGTTGAGGGCCGAGTCGGAGCCGGCGAAGTCGACCTGCTTGGCGATGAACTTGGTGACGCCGGCGCCGGAGCCGGTGCCGTTGTAGGACACCTTCGCGCCGTTGCACTTGCTCTGGTAGCTCGAGATCGCCTGGGTGATCGCGTTCTGCTGCGCGGTGGAACCCTCCGCGGAGAGGCTGCCGGAGAAGCAGTCGCTGGCAGCGGCTGCGTTGCTGCCGGTCGCTCCGGCGGAGGAGCCGGTCGAGGAGTTGCCACCGGCCGAGCTGCTGGAGTCGGAGTTGGAGGCGCTGCCACAGGCCGAGAGCGCGAGCGCTGCTGCGACGGCCAGGCCGGAAGCGCGACCAATGCGGGTGATCTTCAAGAGAACTGCCTTCCACACAATGAAGTCGTCGGACCGGCCACGTCAGCCGGTCAACGCTGAAGGTAGGGAAGCCGGGTGACGTGTTACCACCCCAGTGGTGAACGGCGGGTGAACGCGTCACGTCGCCTTGATGAGGGTCCGGCGGGTGGCAGGTCAGCAAACGGTCAGGAAGGCGTATGGCGCTCGACGCTCATCACCCGCGCGGAGCCACCGCGGCCGGCGATCTGGCAGACCAGCGCTTCACCCTTGGCCATACCGTCCTCAGCAGCGACTGCCAGGATCTCGTGGAACTCGCTGTCCGGCTCGGTCGTCTTGCGCAGCACCTTCAGCACCGACGGCAGCAGCGGACGGTGGGTGCACAGCGCGGCCGGCTCGCCGCGCTTCAGCAGGCTCTTGAGATGGCGGGTCGAGCGGTCCGGGTCCTGCTCGAAGGTCTCTTCGGACAGTCCGTCCTTGGTGCGCAGCCGGATGCCGGCGGCGGCGGCATACGGCTGGACGGTGGTGAAGCAACGCGTCGACGGTGAGGTGATCACCCGCTCGATGCCGTATGCCGCCAGCAAGGGCACGAGGGAACGCGCCTGGACCCGCCCGTCGTTGTCCAGCGGCCGCAGCGGATCCGGCTCGTCCCACTGCTTGCGGGGGACGGACTCGGCGTGCCGGATCACGGCCAGCGGCCAGGTCTGTAGCGTCCCGGCGCGGTCGGCGTCGACGACGGCCTGCAGTTGCAGCGCGTCCCGCACGTAGCTGAGCCGCAGCTGCGCCTGCGCGGGCGTGAGCCACGCGACCTCGTCGATCTCGTTCTCCAGCTCGCCGCTGCCGCTCATCACTTCGGCGGCCCAGTAGCGGATCTCCTTGAGCGTGCCGCGCTGCATCGAGTAGACGGACCGGGGCAGTGGTATGCCGAGCCGTGGCCGAAACCCGGTCTCCTCCAACACTTCTCGTGCCGCCGCTTCGACCCAGGTCTCGCCGGGGTCGAGCTTGCCCTTGGCCCAGGACCAGTCGTCATACTTCGGCCGGTGCACCATGGCGACCTGCAACTGGTCGTCCTGGCGGCGCCAGAGCAGGGCGCCCGCGGCGGCGACCGTGCCGGTCCGCAGTGTGGCGGTGTGCGTCGTCACCGCCGGCGAGCCTTCCGCTTGCGCTTGGCATAGGTGGCGACCAGGTCGGCCTGCAGGTCGCGCAACGGATTGCCCTCGGCGTCCAGGTGATGTCGCTCCCACCGGGCGTCGCCGTGCAGGTGCCACGAGGAGGTGTCGTCCGACATACCTTCATCGAGCAGGGCACCCAGCGTCTCGATGTGCTTGGGGTCGGTGATGCGGACCAGCGCCTCGACGCGTCGGTCGAGGTTGCGGTGCATCATGTCGGCGCTGCCGATGTAGACGATGTCGTCCTCGCCCTCGATCACGAAGCGGAAGACCCGCGAGTGCTCCAGGAAGCGACCCAGGATGGACCGGACCCGGATGTTCTCCGACAGTCCTTCGACACCGGGCCGCATGGAGCAGATACCGCGGACCCAGATGTCGACGTCGGCGCCGGCCATCGAGGCGCGGTAGCAGGCGTCGATGATCTCCTCATCGACCAGCGAGTTGACCTTGATCTGCAGGCGAGCCTGCTTGCCGTCGAGTGCGGCTTCGGTCACCCGCTGGATCTTCTCCAGCAACCCGGTGCGCACCGAGCGCGGGGCGACCAGGAGACGCTTGAACTTGCTTCGTGGCGCCATACCCGAGAGTTGGTTGAAGAGGCGGGACAGGTCCTCGCCGACCTCACGGTCGCAGGTGAGCAGGCCCAGATCCTCATAGAGGCGAGCGGTTTTCGGGTTGTAGTTGCCGGTGCCGACGTGCGCGTAGCGCTGCATCTCGCCGTTCTCCTCGCGCACCACCAGGCACAGCTTGGCGTGCGTCTTGAGGCCGACCATGCCGTAGACGACGTGCACCCCGGCGCGCTCGAGCTTGCGCGCCCAGGTGATGTTGTTCTCCTCGTCGAAGCGGGCCTTGATCTCGACGACGGCGAGCACCTGCTTGCCCGACTCGGCGGCCTCGATCAACGAGTCGATGATCGGGGAGTCACCGCTGGTGCGGTAGAGCGTCTGCTTGATCGCCAGCACGTGCGGGTCGTTGGCGGCCTGCTCGATGAAGGCCACCACCGACGTGGAGAACGAGTCGTAGGGGTGATGCAGGAGTATGTCGCCCGACCGCATCGCGGCCATCACGTCGGACTGGGCGGACCGCTCGACCGGGGCCAGGTCGGGGTGCGGCTTGGCCAGGAACGGCGGCCAGCGCAACTCCGAACGGTCAAGATCGGCAAGGGTATTGAGGCCACGCAGGTCCAACGGCTCGGGCAGCCGGTAGACCTCGTCATCGCGCACGTTGAGCTCGCGGACCAACAGGTCCATGACGTGGTCGTCCATCTCGTCGGCGACCTCGAGCCGCACCGGTGGGCCGAAGCGGCGCCGGGTCAGTTCCTTTTCCAGTGCGGTCAAAAGGTTTTCGGCGTCGTCCTCCTCGACCTCGAGGTCCTCGTTGCGGGTGACGCGGAAGGTGAAGTGCTCGCGCACCTCCATGCCGGGGAAGAGGTATTGCAGGTGCTCGGCCATGACATCCTCGATGGCGACGAACCGTGCGTCATACAGCTTGTCCTCGTCCTCGCCGGGCGGCAGGGCCATCAGCCGCGGCAGCAGCGGCGGCACCTTGACCCGGGCGAAGTGCTCCCTGGTGGTCTTGGGGTTGATCAGCACGACCGCGAGGTTGAGCGAGAGGCCGGAGATGTAGGGGAAGGGGTGCGCCGGGTCGACCGCCAGCGGTGTCAGCACCGGGTAGACCTGGTTGCGGAAGAGCTTGTTGAGGTAGGCGCGGTCGGCGTCGGTCCAGTCGCCCGGGCGCACGATCCGGATGCCGACGTCGGCCAGTGCCGGGCGGATGTGCCGCTGGAACATCTTGGCGTGCACGTTCATCAGCTCGTGCGCGGCGTTGCTGATCTCGTCGAGCACCTCGCGCGGCTCCAGCCCGGAAGCGGACCGCACGGCGAGCCCGGTGGCGATGCGGCGCTTGAGGCCGGCGACCCGGACCATGAAGAATTCGTCCAGGTTGCTGGCGAAGATCGCCAGGAAACGGGCCCGCTCCAGCAGCGGCACCAGCGGGTCGCCGGCCAGCTGCAGCACTCGCTCGTTGAACTGCAGCCAGGAGATCTCCCGGTCCAGGAACCGGTCATCCGGCAGCTCCTCGTGGACGGTCTCGTCGAGCTCCGGAGCGACCCTGATGAAGCGGCCGTTGTCGCCGCGCGAACGCTGCGCCGCGCGGGTCTGCAAGCGCACCAACGACGCATCGCTGGCAGCAGTCTGCGTCGCCGGGTCCTCGGCAGCGTCAATGGTCGGCTCGGAGTCCATGCGCACATCTTCCCAAATCCGGCGTCGCCGCGCAGGAACCGGCTCGCAAACTTCAAATGGCATACCGAGGTGGCCGAGTAGCGGTGAGGTACGAGCCGCGTCTCGAGGTCCCGGCTCCCTGTGCTCACCTTGATGGCGCCGGCTACGCCGCCGTGCCGGTCTCACTCCGTTCGCTCCGCTAACGCTCCGCTCACTGCATAGGCCCGGCCCGACGACGCACCAGACGCCCGTTGGACCTCACCTGATCGTGCGCAGCCCGTAAGCCAAGGTGGCCGAGCATCGTCCTGAGGAGCCTGACCCCAACCGCTGGTATGTCGCAGAAGGCGCCTCGGTTCGGGGATAACGCTGCGCCGAGCATGTCCGGTGGGCGACGATTCAGCATGAGCGCGAACTTCGTCGACAAGACCCTGATCGACCTACTTCTCACCGCCGCACGCAAGTGGCCCGATGGAAACCAACCATGGTTCTACTACTGGTGCCGGGACGGCAGCCACCCTGTGACCGACGAGTCCGCGGACGCCATCGGCAGGATGCTGTGGAGCGCGAACTGGGACGCGACCGAGGCATGGGCGTACGAGGACGGTGCGGTGGAGTCGCCGGCGTTGACCTATAGATACGAGGAGCTGCCGGGCGTGCCCGACCCGCTCGTGGTCCTCCGGGCGATTTCGTACTACGGCTATCAGACGGCGGGCGACGAGATCGAGGAGTGGTTGCTGTCCGAGCCCAGCGCATTCCTCGATCGTCTCGCGCACACTGCGTGGCAGAAGCTACCCGGAATGACGGACGTGCCGTGGGGGTTCGACGACACACATCGCGACATCTTCCTCACGAGGTCATGACTCACTCTGTCGCAAGGGCATACATGACATCAACACCCGTGCGCCCAAACCCCAACCGCCGGTATGTCGCAACAGCCGCATCGTTGTCACCCTCGACATACAGGTCAATATGCCGGACCCCTCGAGACCGCAGATGCGCCAGCCCGAGCGCAGTGACGACCTTGCCGAGCCCGTGCCCCTGGTGCCCGGGGTCGACCGCCACGACGTAGACCTCACCCTCGTCCGCGCCGGGTTCGACCTTGGTCCAGTGCGACGCCGCGAGCTCGCCAGTGGCGTCGTCGAAGATCAGGATCAGCCCGGCGGGGTCCCACCACGGCTCCGCCATCCGTTCGTCGAGATCCTGCCGAGTCATTCGTCCCTGTTCGGGATGGTGCACGAACGCTCGCGCATTGAGGTCCAGCCAGGCTTCCTCATCACCGGCCGCGAACGACCGAACGCTGAATTCTGCTGGCACCGTGGGATTTTCGATCGTCGGTGCCGCGTCGACCTCCCGGCTCATCTGCCACAGGTTGCGTACCACGTGCAGGCCCGTCGACGCTGCGAGCGCCTGCGCGCCCGGCAGATCGCCGTGCGCCCAGAAGCGCGCGTCGGGCCGCTGCTCGAGCACCGCCTGCACGATGCTGCTGCCGAAGCCGTGCCGCCGGTGGTCAGGGTCGACGACCAGTTCGACGGCGCCGTCGTCGGCGACATACGCGCCCGCGGTCACGACGCCGTCGATGCTGACCACATGCTGCGGCTCCGTATGCCGCAGCACAAGCCGGGTCTGCTCAGACAAGGGCGCAACTCCGTCGTATGACGCAGCGCGGTCGGCAATGGCCAGAAGTTCCTCTGCAGCAGTCACCACGCCATCGTGAGGCATTCGTGCGACGGTTCGCTCGCAAGGGGTGCAGATCATCAACTCTCCCGGTGTCCGGGCCGTCCTGGGCGGAGGCCGGACGGCCGGGCAGGGAAGTGACGACAAGCACGCGCTGTTGCGTTCCCGTGCGCAGCGTCGATCCGGCTTTGGGATTCCAACGGCCACCGAATCGTGCAGCAGTCCCTTCAGGGCTCACGGCATGTAGGGATGTTGACCGATCACCATGAAGTACTTGATGTAAACGAACTGTAGACAAAGCCCGATCACACAAGCCAGCACGATGTTGACCAGTCTGACTTCTCGCCGGATGAGTCCCTCACCTCCTGCAGCGAGCATCGCAAGAGGGGGCACAGCAACAGATAGCGAAAGATCCCGCCAGTCACGGGTGTCGCAACAAGCAAGAAAACGGGGTATGCGGCGAGCCAGGTCCGCACCTCGACACCCCAGCCGTCGGTCCATCGACTGCACGCAATCAGAATGAACAAGGTGGCCAGGCAAGCCACAAACAGCAAGCCTGGCCAGCCGAGGTACTGGTACATATCGGAGAACCAGCCGATGGTCGTACCGGCTGAGATGCTGGTCCGCGCCGACGCCCCCGTCGGCGCAGGTGCTAGAAGCGCCGCAAGGGCTGACCACAACCACACGCCAACGATCGAGACAGCCGCGATGAGCGCGAGTCCGACCCCTTCGCGCCGGTTGAGAGGATCGCGCTCCCGGGCCCGCCATCGCGTCACCAGCACCGTCAGCGCGACCACAGCGATCGGCACGGTGATCAAACGGGTGAAGGCGAGCGCAGTCAGCGGAAGTAGCGTCCATGCATACGACCGACGCCGGATCATCAGCAGGGTGCTGAGCAGAAGCACGAACCCTAATGCCTCGCTATAGGCCGCCTGAAGTAGCGGCGCCGAGATGAAGCAGGAACTCAGAGCGACGGCACTCACGGCGAGGAACCGGCCCGCTGCCTTGTCCACGAGGCAATAGAGAAGCACCATCGCGAGAGCGCCGAGACACAGGTTCAGGATGCTTGCGGCCACTGCGAAGGACCAGCCAGTCAGATCCATCAGACCGTGAGTCAGGAGCGGAAAGAGCGGCGGGAAGGCCCACGCCCAGGAGGTGTTCACGGCACCAACGGTTGCGACTGCGTGCGTGTGGTAACCGTCCGTAGAGATGAATTGATACCACTGGCCATCCCAATTGGTGATGACTGACCAGTAGCCAGGGTCTGCCGACTTGTTCACGAATCCAAACATGCCCGGATGGGTTCCCGACCCAACAGGAACCTGGAATCGAGACGCATACTCGATGACCAGCGCATCAAACATCCGCACGATCGCAAAGATGGCGATTGGCACAAGTGCCGAGAACGTCCACCGTGGCCACTCGCGGCGGCTCGTAAAGACTGGGCTGCTGGGTTCTACTGCCACATCTGTCATGTCAATGCTTCCCTTCTCTCGGACGGGCGGGCGGCTCGAAGACATGCAAGTTCGATACGACGGCGACTTGGCTCCAGCCTGCTTCTCGCACCTGACTGACGTATTCGTTATCGACGACGATCAAGCCCACGCGCGGCGTCGACGGGATCGACCCGTGGTCCACGAAGGCGAGGTACTGTCTCTGAACGTCGCGTGGAAAGGCATCGATGGGGTTGCTCGCCCAGACGCGGATCCCAGCCTGTGCGAAAGTCTCCGCGACGGGGGCGAGGGTGAGCACGGTTCGTCCCGCCGCCAATTTCTGCACTGCCGGAACTGCGGCTGCGCCATCGGCATTCACGGCTGACCCGCGAGTTGTCAGTTGCCAGCCGATCCCTGCCAGAAGCATTGCCACAGCGGCTGCCGCCGGAATGAACGGAAAGCGCTGTCGTGGCACGTAATCCGCGCTCGACCTCCCACGCGCTGCAAGGGGTAGGAGGAACAACAGCAGCCAGATGCTGTTCCGGGACGCGACAAGCGTGGCCACCGCCATTCCGACGACGGCGACAACTTCCCAACGGCGGGGATGGCTGCGTGACCACATGGCGACGAGTCCGGCGGACGCCCCGAGCATGATGAGGTCGAAGGGCCGGTGGACGCTGGTGGGGGCCCAGAGGCCCGCGCCCTGTCGCGCCGCTTCATTCCCCAGCACACCCCGGTAATAGTCAACCGTGTGCCACCCTGCACTCGTCGCGAGGAGCACGGCAGCGAACGCGGACGATCCGACCAGTGTTCGCCGCCGCAGCGGACCACCGACGCAGACCAGGTGGACCGCCAACAGTGCGCAACCGACCAGCACACCGCCGTGCAGATTGCCCCAGAGGCAGAGCAACGGGACGGTGAGCCACAATCGTCGCGACGGACGATCCGCGTTCTGCAGCAACAGCACGACGAGGACGGCATAGGGCAGGAAACTCAGCGACGGCATCCGCGCGATGGCGAAGGTGGTGGCACCACCAAAGACGACCAGGACTAGCGCGGTGCTCGCTCGGGATTCTCGCTGATGAGCTTGCCCGTGAGCCAGCAGGACACCAAGTGCGGCGGTCACCAATGTGAGGTGCAGGACCAGCAACGACGACGAGCCGAGCGAGTGCACGGCAGAGAGCACGACTTCACCGAGTGCCAAAGGGTTGGCCCAGCCGCGAGAAGGTGCGGCGGCGAACGGAACCGACTGCGGTATGCCGAGACCCGCGCGGATGTGATCGCCCATGGCCACACCCCAGAACAGATCGGCGCCCTGCGTGGCCAGCGCCGACAGCATGACGACCAAGCCGGCGAGCACGAACCAAGCTGCACCGGGTAGATGCCTGCCGAGCGTGTTGCGGGTCACCAGGTCATTCGTTGCCGTGTGCGCGGAAGAAATCAGCAGGTCGGCGTCGAGCTGCCCCGCCGTATCAGTGGGCGGCATGCGAGAACATCTCGAAGATGCGGATGGCGCCGGGGCCGATGACCACCACCATGAGGGCTGGGAAGAGACACAGGATCAGTGGGAAGAGGATCTTCACCGTGACCTTCTGTGCCTGCGCCTCGGCCTTCTGCCGACGAGCCAATCGCATGGCGTTGGTCTGCTCGCGCAACACCGATGCGAGTGGAATGCCCATCTTGTCGGCTTGGGCGATCGCCGTCACGAAGCTCTTCACCTCCGCGAGACTGACCCGCTCACCGAGTCCGCGGAATGCCTCGCTCCGCGAGGTGCCGATCTGGATCTCCGCTGTCATCCGGGCCAATTCTCCGGCGATGGGGCCCTGCACGTTCCGGGCCACTTCCTGCAGTGCCGCGTCGAAGCCCTGTCCGGCTTCGACACAGATCGTTAGCATGTCGAGCATCTCGGCGAATCCGCGCATGACCTGCTCCTGGCGGTGCAGCGCCACGTTGTAGAGGAGGAGGTCGGGTAGAAAGAAGAGCAGGGCGCCGAGCAGCAGCGCACAGAACACCCCTTGCAGGCTGATGCCGCCGCCGAGCATCAGCCCGAGCATTGCCCCGAGGATGCCGCACAGACCTTTGGCGCCCAGCAAGCGTTCCACCGTCCAGGGGACCGGATGACCGGCTCGATCCAGGTTCCGCGCCAGACGGGTGATGACCGACGACGTGGTGAGCTTGCGTGTGGTGTGGGCCGTCAGCTCGAGCAGCCGGTCGACCAGGCTCGCGGCCTGGGAGTCCGTGCTCGGTGCGGCGCCGACACCGCCCCCGTTGATCAGAGCCAGCGACTTCGACACGGTCTGGGCGTCATCGGATGAACGTGCTAGCAGAAAAGCGGCGACCAGGATTGCCACCGCAATGAGCCCGGCGCCGGCATAAACGATGCCCATTTCATACCTCGATCTGCACGGTCTTGCGCATCCAGATGATGCCGATCACCATCAGCACGCAGGTGCCGATGAGCATCACCACTCCGATGCCTGTGGTCCACAACAGGGCGATGTAGTCGTAGTTCACGAACATCATGTAGAGGAACAAGCAGATCGGCAGCGCGATAAGGATCGCGGCCGAGAGGCGTCCCTCGGCGGACAACGCCGCGACTTGGCCCCGCAGCCCCTCGCGCTCCCGCAGCGTGTGCGCGGTGGTGTCGAGTGTCTCGGCGAGGTTGCCGCCGACCTGCCGCTGGATATTGATCGCCATCACCGCCATGTGCAGGGATTCAGTGCCCATCCGGGCGGAGACCTCGTCGAGGGCGTCGGCGATGTCCGAACCGATCCGCACCTGCGCCAGCGCCCGCGAGAGTTCCTTCGCCGCCGGTTCCGCAGCATCGCGGGTCACGCCCTCGAGCGCCTGCGGCAGCCCGAACCCGCTGCGCAGGCTGGTGGCAACGAGGGTCAGCAATTGCGGAAGCTGCTTCTCGAAGGCAGCGGCGCGACGAGAGGCCTTGAAGCGCAAGAAGCCGGTCGGCAGGGCGAAACCAACGACGGAACCGAGCAGCACGCCGACAAGAGGGGCATCACCGAGAAGGAGGACACCGGCACCGGCGGCGAGGACGACAGCCAGCACTCGCAGGACGAGCCACTCACCGGCGCGGAGCGGCAGGTCGGCACGCTGGATCAACTGCATCGTCCGGGCAGTCGAGCCGCGCTTGCTCATGACGCGCTCGCCGAACGCGACGAAGGCCTCGCGAGTCGCGGACGGCCCTCGTTCCTGCACCTTCTTGCCCTGACGGGAGGCGGCCTCCAGGTAGGACTGGATGGTCGCGATGCGGCGCTCGCGTTGCGAGTGCCGCGACGGCGTCACCAGGATGTAGGTGAAGAGGAAGACGCCGATCGCGAGCAGCGCTCCGCCACCCCACAGCGCCCAGGACGGCGCGGCCGTGCTGGCTGCTGGGGATGCGGGCGAGGGCGTGGGCTCCGGGCGAGCAGTGGCTGAGAGCGCCGCACTGCTGGGCGGGAGCGCCCCGAATGTCGCCTGCTGCGAGACGACGAAGGGCCTCCCGGCGACGGTGGCTCTGATGATCAGCTGATGACGGCCTGCGAGGAAAAGGGCGGGCCGGAGGGTGAACTGCGACTGGGAGCTGAGCGCCTGGGCCGACGAGCGGAAGGCGCCCGCCACGCCGGCAGTGTCGTTGGCCAGGACATCGGACCCGCCGCCCGCCGCAGCGAACAGCGCAAGGGCCCGTTCCGCGCCCTTGTCCCGGTTCTTGAACCGCACGACGTCGACTCGGATCCCCTGCGACTTCAGCGCTGCAGTCACTGCCGCGAGGTCCCTGGCCGGCCGCTTGCTCTCGGTATCCGCTCCATCACTGAGCAGCACGATGCTCCGGTCCCCGGCCGTGCCCAACACCTGGGCCGCCTTCTGCACCGCACCGTAGAGCGCAGTGTTACCGCCGGCGGTGAGTCCGTCGACGGCCTTCTGCACTGCCGACCTGTTGGTCGTGGGCTGGAGAACGAGAGCGGGGGACGATGCGAAGCGCAGCACGCCGACCTTCACATCGGACGGCACTTCCTTCAGATAGACGGCGGTCGCCTGCCGCACGGTCTGCATTCCATTGCTGCCCATCGAGCCGCTGGTGTCGATCACGAGCAGGGCTGTGCGCTGCAGGTGGCTGGTGCCCTGAACGGTGATGGGCACCGGCTTGCCGTCGACGGTCGCGGTGACCGACTTCGCGTCGACCTGCATCACCTGCTTGGCCCGGAAGGTCAGCACTCCCTGGTAGGTGCCGTGCGCCGCCTTGAGATCGCCGATCGTCACCGTGGGGTTGGTGTCGGCGCGGGATGGCGTAATCCACCCCAGGGTGATCAGCGCAGTGAGGACAGCGACCAGCACTGCCCTCGAACAAGGCCTCACAATCTCACCTGAGCGAACAGCTGAATGGGCACCTCAATGCCGTGGTCGGACAACTCCTGGACGAGTTTGGGCCGTATGCCGGTCGGCGCGAGCTGCCCACGGAAGCGACCCATTTCGTCCCGCCCAGCCGCATAGTCGAAGGTGAAGAGGTCCTGGAGCGTGATGATCCCTGACTCCATCCCGACAACCTCGGTGATCGCGACGATCCGCCTGCTGCCGTCCTTGAGGCGGGTTTGCTGGACGATCAGGTCGACAGCGCTGGAGACCTGCTCTCGAATGGCTCGCACCGGTAGATCGACCCCCGCCATCAGCACCATGGTCTCCAGGCGGGACAGCGAGTCGCGCGGGCTGTTGGCGTGGACCGTGGTCAGTGACCCGTCGTGGCCGGTGTTCATGGCTTGCAGCATGTCCAGCGCCGCGCCGTCCCGCACCTCGCCGACGACGATGCGGTCGGGCCGCATGCGCAACGAGTTGCGGACCAGCTCACGGATGGCGATCTGGCCGCGACCCTCGATGTTGGGCGGCCTGGCCTCCATGCGCAGCACGTGATCCTGGTGCAACTGCAACTCGGCCGCATCCTCGATGGTGACGATCCGCTCGTCCTCGGGCACGAATCCACTGAGCACGTTGAGGGTGGTGGTCTTGCCGGAGCCGGTGCCGCCGGAGATCACGATGTTGCGCCGACCGAGGACGCACATGCGCAAGAAGTCCCGCACCGCCTCGGTCATCGTGCCGAAACCGATCAGGTCACTGTCGCTGAAGGGATCGGCGGCGAACTTGCGGATCGTGAGTATCGCCCCGTCCAGGGCGATCGGCGCCACGACTGCGTTGACGCGGGAGCCGTCCGGAAGTCGCGCATCGACCATCGGGCTGGACTCGTCGACGCGTCGGCCCACTCGGGAGACGATCTTGTCGATCGTCCGGCGCAGATGGGCGTCGTCGCTGAAGCTCGCGTCCGTCGGGTGGATCCTTCCACCGCGCTCCACGAAGATGTCCGATGGTCCGTTGACCATGATCTCGGTGATGTCCGGGTCGCGGAGATATGGCTCCAAAGGACCGTGCCCGAGGATGTCGTCGGAGATCTCCTGGGCGATCCTCGTCCGATCGGCATGCGACAGGGGTGTCTGTTCGGCGTCGATGACGCTCTGCAGCGTCGCCCGCACCTGCGCGGCCAGTTCGGCTTCGGGCAGGTTCGGGTCGTACAGCCTCGGACCGAGCCGCTCCATCAGCGCTTGGTGGACGCGGTCCTTCACGGGCGCGAACACGTCGCGGGTACGCCGGCGCCGTGCCCCTGGCAAGGGAGCCGGATCCGGGGGCGCACCGGTCTGCGCCTGCCGAGCTAGGTCGATGCGAGCTGCGAGATTGGTCATTTGCTCCTCCTCAGCCGTTGGATGCGCCGGCCGCCGGCGCGCGTCGGCTCCTCACCGAAGTGCGGCCGCACCTTGTGGTCCACGAACTCACGGAGCGCAACGGCGAACGGGTCCTTCACCTCATCGACCGCAAGCACGACGCCGCGGTTGGCCGCCGCCGGGACGCTCAGCGCATTGGGCAGGCCCAGACTGATCGGGTAGTGCAGCGCGGTTTCGACGTCCTTGGCCGTGAGGCCCACCTTCAGATCCGCGCGGTTGAGTACCAGCAGCCGGTTCTGTTGCGGTGCGCCGAGGGTGTCGAGCGTGTTGATCGCCAGGCGCAGGTTCTTCACTGCCGGGATGTCGAGCGTGGACACCAGCACGAGTAGATCGCTCAGATCGAAAGCGCCCAGCACGTGCTCGGGCATCGACGGTGGCATGTCGAGGATGACGTAGTCGTACTGCGTGCGCGCGAGCCGGATCACCTCGCTCACCAGGTCAGCCGGCACCCGGTCCGCATCGGCCGGGTCGTGCGGTGCGACGAGCACGTCGACCCCGGTCGCCGCGTGCTTCGCGACGACGGAGGCCAGACCCTGGGAGTCGAGATGACCCGTCATCGCAACCAGGTCCATGATCGAGGTGGTCGGGGGCAGCTGTAGGCAGATCCCGACGTCGCCGAACATCAGGTCCAGATCGATCAGCAACGTCTTGGCGCCCGAGGTGGCCAAGTAAGCAGCCGTGTTCACTGCGATGGTGGTTTTGCCGACGCCGCCCTTCGCCGAGAACACGGTGACGACATGCCCCGCCGTGCCCTGTTCTCCGGGGGCAGTTCCGAGCTGTGCGCTCAGCGACTCGCTGCGTCGCACGGCTTCGACGAGCGCTCCCTGGTCGTCGGCCTGGACCACGTCACGCACGCCGCTGCGCAAGGCTTGGGCGAGGACGGCGACCTCGAGCCGGTGTCGCAACATCAGCACTCCCGCGCCGGGGCTCTCGACCCGCAACTGCTCGGCCAGCTCGTACGCGCTCTCGGCCGGGACTTCGGGTCCGATCACCACCAGATGGTGACCGTTGGCGCTGATCTCCCGTGGGACAGCTGCTCCGTGTGCAACCACCGTGACGTCGTCACCCAGCGCCATTCCGTAGGTGTCGAGTGCCCCGCGGGCGGGGTTCCAGAGGACGGTCATTTCACACCGCCCATGACCGATTTGCCGCCGAAGACGTTGCCGTCATCAGCCTCGCCGCTCGGGCTGACCTTGGTGCCCGACCCGAGCAGTCCGGCGTACAGCGTGTAGTCGTTGACCGCGTGCACCAGCCGAACCGACTCGGTGGGGCTGACCGCCACGGTGACCAGATAGGCCGTTGCATTGTTGTTGGAGTTGCCGGTGGAGTCACTGCCCTTGGCGTTCGAGGCGGAGTTCCCGTTGCTCGGGTTCTGCAGCGGTTTGGTGCCGAAGGCGATCACCTCGACATCCGCCAGCACCACGTGGGTCCCCGTCAGACCAAGTTGGTTGAACGCCTTGTCTTCCTCGCTGACACCGAGTCGCTTGATGCTGTGCGTCGCGTAGATGACGATGTGCGACCCGGGAGTGATGAACTGGCCGACGCGTTGCGGATCGGTCAGCTGGACGGCGATGGCGACCTTGCCGTTCGGCACCCCGATCGCCTTCTGGCTGACCGGGCTGGTACCGAAACGCGCGGACATCACGAATTCGCCGGGCTGTATGTCGGTGGTCGCGACCAGCGACTGGTTGGTCGCGTCAACCGCGTCGAGCACGCCCGCCGGTCGGCCGCTCTGGGCCACCTTCGTCGCGGCGATCAGTCCCTGGCTCTGTGCCTGCTCCAGCGAGGTGCCGGCCGGGACGAGCTTCTTGACGACGAAGGCGGTGACTGGATGCTGCGACTCGACGGCTCGGGCATCGGCGCCGTGCACGTAACTGAAGACGAGCCCGAAGCCGACGAGGGCCAGGACGAGCGCGAGGACGACTGCGACGATCCTACGTTTCATGGGTCAGTGCTTTCTGTGTCAGCCGGCGGGAACGACGACGTTGGCGCCCAGGCTCTGACCACCGGGATTGATGGTGGCTGAGTTGACGGGCAGGAGGGAGGAGACGAACCAGCCCCACACGTAGGTGGTGGATGGTGTGCAGCTGCCGGTGCAGACGCCGGTCGGCTCGTTGTAGACCGAGCTGGTCTTCTTCGGCTGGGCGCTCGGTACGTTGTCGTATCCGGCGAGGTAGAAGGCAGCGACCCCGATGATGTGGTACTGGGCACCGTTGCCGGTCCCTGTGGTGTAGTCGAAGACCGGGACGTTGGCCACCGTGCCGAGATACTTCGACAGAACACCCTGGCAGGGCACACTCCCGCCGGGGTTGGACTGAGCCATGTCCCCCGTGCCGATGGTGACGTTGCAGTTGGGGTTCGTCGTCGAGTCCGGCTGGAGCCAGGAGAAGCCACCGTTGGGCTGGTTGGCGCACAGGTTGCTGCTCGTGGCGTGGGCGAAGATCCCGGTGACCAAATTGGTGGGGGTCGTGACTTCCGGCGGGGGAGCAGACCCGGACCCGGCAGCTACGGTGTACGGCGGCGCGGTCGCGTACTTGGCGCCGGAGCTGGTGGCATTGTTCCAGTCACACGCGCCCATGGTGATCGGGAGAGTCGGCCCCGTGCTGCCGGCCGGGCCCCAGGCGGCGCGTGAACAGGTCCGCTGGGTCGAGCCTTGGCTCGACCCAGCCAACAGTTGACCGAAGTAGTACGGCAGGATGGTGCCGCCGTTCTTCATCGCAGTCTGCGTGGTGACCTCGACATACGAGACCTTGCTCGGGGCGACGGTGAGCGGCCACGGCTGGCAGTTGCTCAGGGCCGCGGCGTCCGCCGTCGCCGGGTTGTTGGGGCAGGGCGGCAGGCTCGTCGTGCCCGTGTAGTTCGCGATGCACGTCCGGTTGTCGCCGAGGATGCTCATCGACTGATCCGTAACGTTTGCGTTCTGTGCCGCCAGTTGCCGGAGGGAGTCGGTCACACTGCACGGCTGACCTGGCGAGGACGGCTTGGCACAGGCCGCCGCCAGGGCCAGCGAGGTCGCATCAGCGCCGTTCTGCAGCTCGGCCCGGTTGTAGGTGATATTGCCGATGTCGACAGTGAGGGCCAGCATCCCGATGGCCACGAACATCACCAGTGTCGCGGTGAGCACCGCAATCGCGCCGCGTTCGCCACTCGCTCGGCGCCCGGTGAGCAGCCGAGTCAGCCGCCGCATTGCATCGTCGCTTTCCCAGAGAGAGTGGTCGGCAGCGAGTTGCTCGCACCGGGAATGAGGCTGAGGGCTGGTCCCAGAAGCACCCATTCGAACTTCGGATTCGTCACTGTGACGGTGACGGAACTCGGCAGCGGTCCCGGCGATGCTGGACACGGGTTGGTGATGCTGACGCCCAACGCGGAGTTGCCGCCGGCGGCGGCGATCGCGCGGGTGGACGTGTTGGCGCTGGTGCTGGAATACATGGCCGACCGGGCGCCTTCGCGGGCGGCGTTGGTGAGCATCACCTCGGTGAAGAAGGCTCGGCCGAAGTCGACCATGCCTCCGGTGAGCACCAGGAAGATCGGCAGCACGATCGCGAACTCCACGAGCGATGCCCCGCGTTCACGGTGCGTGCCTGTCTTGGTGGTTCGCATGCTGCCTCCCTTCAGATCTCAATGGATGTGTAGCGGTCACACCGGCGGCTGGTGTCCGCCCTCGAGCCGAGCAAGTTGTGCACCCGCAAACGCGGCTCAGAATGGGCTGGGATAGCCGGTGAAAAGGTGACTCACTGCAGTGCCGAAAAGCTGTACTGCGGTAAAGGCCACCAGCGCGATGAGCGCGAGAAGCAGTGCGTACTCGGCCATGGTGGCGCCGGACTCCGCCCGGGCGACAAGCTGTTGTGAACAGCGCCTCCGCAGCGCGTCGAATGTGTCGAACACGATGACCTCCTCGAGCCGGTGTCGCCCCGGGATCGGCCCACAAGTGAACCGATCCCGGAACCGGTGACTGGATCAGAGCTTGCCGCTGACCGTGCCGAACAGAGAAGCGATGTCGGTTCCCAACGTGGCGGCGGCCACGGCGACGACAACGGCGATGAGCGCCACGATCAGGCCGTACTCCACCATGGTGGCGCCGCGGTCCTTCTTGCCCTGAACGGCGTCGACGAGGCGGGACTGCAGGGTGATGAGTGTCTTGGACATGGGGGATCTCCTTCCGGGCGGGCATTCTTCAATGCCCCCGGGGCATGGGTGATGAATGAAAGGTGAATTCGAAAGACGAAGAGTCCGTCGGTGACGGGCCCCCTTGGGAACTTGATCCGGTAACGAGTGGTGCATGACGACCCGCGTTGTGTTACGTATCCCTGGAACCGAACTGCAAGCTGTGGATCAAGTGACCTGAAGGTAGCGCTCAAAGTAAAGTTCCGTCTAGGCTTTTCCAAAAGTTTCTTCAAGAGTTGGTAAAGAACCGGAGTGTTGCAAGATGTCGACGTACGGTGCCCTGTTGCCGGTATTGGCCGTCGGCGCGCTCGCCGGCCTGCTGTTGCGGACCCGGCTGAGTGCCTTCGGGCATCGCCGGCCGGAGGAGCGCGGCCTGCCGATCCGGCGTACCGGCTGGGTCATCCCGGCGACCGCACTGCTGAGTGTTTTCCTCTGGGTCGCCGTGCGGCAGAACCAGCCCGTCCTGGTCGCAATGATCTTCGTGCTCGCCGGGTGGATCATGATCGCGCTGGCATTCATCGATCTCGACGTCCACCGGCTGCCCGATGCGATCCAATTGCCGAGTTATCCAATCCTGTTGGCATTGCTCGTAATTGGCGCGATCGCCACCGGTGGTTGGAGCGCGGTCGCTCGTGCCGTCATCGCCGGAATCGTCCTCTTCGCGTTCTACTTCCTGCTGCTGTTGCTGCCGTCCGGGTTCGGTTTCGGCGACGTCAAACTCGCCGGTCTGCTCGGCATGCTGCTCGGCTGGTTGGGCTGGTCGTCCGTCGTCCGCGCGACGTTCGCGACCTTCATCATCGGCGGTCTCGTCGCGGTCGGCGTGATGTTCGTTCGCGACCATGGGCGGAAGGACGAATTCGCTTACGGACCAAGCATGTTGGCCGGTGCCGTCGTCGCGATCGTGCTGTCCGCACTGTCGAGTTGAGCGGACCTCGAGACGCTCCTTCGTCGCTCCTCGGCCAGCTCGGGTGACGCGACCTCGAGACGCTTCTTCGTCGCTCCTCGGCCAGCTCGGGTGACGCGACCTCGAGACGGTCGCTCGTTCCTCACGACCTCCTCGGCCCGCTTTAGTCGACGAGCGTGGGATCGGAGTCCGGTTGGAGAGAGCCGGCAGCGCCGACGAAGCGATAGCCGACGTTGCGGATCGTCCCGATCAGCGACTCGTGTTCGGGGCCGAGCTTGGCGCGCAAGCGGCGGATGTGTACGTCGACAGTGCGGGTGCCGCCGAAATAGTCGTAACCCCAGACCTCTTGGAGCAATTGAGCCCGCGTGAACACCCGGCCCTGATGGGCTGCCAGGTGCTTCAGCAGCTCGAACTCCTTGTAGGTCAGGTCCAGCGGCTGACCGTGGATCTTGGCGGCATACGACTCCTCGTCGACGATCAGGCCGCCGGCGGTGATGCGCGTCGGCGCCTCCTCCTGCTCCTCGGTGACCTTGCTGATCGCGAAGCGCAGCCGGGCGTCGACCTCGGCGGGGCCGGCGCTGTCCAGGATCACGTCGTCGATCTGCCACTCGCCGGTCAGGGCCGCCATGCCGCCCTCGGTGAAGACTGCAAGAAGTGGAGCCGACAGTCCGCTGGTGCGCAGCACCCGGCTCAGGCCACGGGCGCCGGCCAGGTCACGGCGGGCGTCCAGCAGCACCAGATCACACTCGGGTGGATCGACGAGTGCCTGTGGTTGTGGGGCGAGGATGCGGACCCGATGGCTCAGCAGACCCAGCGCCGGCAGCACCTCCACACTGGCGCCGGGCGCGTCGGTCAGCAGCAACAGGCGGGCCATACCTTGCAAGAATACTGGTCAACAGGTCGCGAAACCCCTCAACGGGCGCCGCGGTGACCAGCGACACACGACGTAGCTCGTGGTCTGGAGGAGCGAATGCACGAGGTGACGGTCCGCTATTGGGCGGCTGCGCAGGCCGCAGCGGGCACCCACGAGGAGCGGCTGACCGCAGCCGACCTGGGGCAGTTGCGCGACGCGGCACTGCACGCGCACCCCGGTCTGGCGCAGGTGCTGCAGGTCGCGTCGTTCCTGCTCGACGGACGCCGCATCGACGGCTCCGCAGCGCTGCCCGCGGAGTCGATTGTCGAGGTGCTCCCGCCATTCGCCGGTGGGTGATGGGAGGATGCCGGTCGTGCCAGGAGCCAAACTGACCGAATCACCCACGTCCCGTATCGCCACGAGTTCGCTCGCGCTGAGCGGTGGCGTCGTGACGGCCGCCCTCGTGATCCTGGGTGCGTATGCCGGGCACGACGTCTCGGCATACGCGGTGCTCGCGGCCGGACTCGCGCTCGCCTGGGGCTGGCCGCTGCTGCTCGGACTGCCGCGTCCCACCGGCATCAGCCTGGTGCTTGCCGCGGCCGTCGTCGGTATGGCGGGAGTCGTCGTCTTCTCCGGTGCTGACGACGGGATGCAGGCACTCAGCCTCGTCCTCGCGATCGCCCTGGTGCTGGCCTTCCTGCACCAACTGATGCGCACCGACGGCCGCGACGCACTCGTGGTCTCGCTCGCCGGCTGCTCCCTCGGCCTCGCGGTGCTGGCCAGCGGCATGTTCTGCGCGGGGACTGCGCCATACGACCAGGGTGATGCGGCCGTGGCGGTCGCGATCGGCGCCGCGGTGCTCGGTCTGCTGGTCGACACCGTCCTGCCGGCCAAGCACGCGGTCGAATGGTCGCTGCCGGCGAGCGTGCTGATCGGGGTGTTGCTCGGCCTGGTAGTCGGACTGGCCGGCGACCGCGCACTCGGCGCCCTGCTGCTCACCGGTCTGCTCGCCGGTTTCGTCGGCGCCGCGGTCCGGCGGGTGCTGCGAATGCTGGACACCGACGACCCGGCAGGCCGGCTGACCTACGGCATCGCGGCCGTGCTGAGCACCGGCGTGCTCAGCTACGCCGCCCAGTGGTTGATCAATCGGTAGCTGGGGCGCGCGTCAGTTGCGCTGAGGCGTAGGACTGGAGGGGCTGGCCGAGGGCCGCGATGTCCGTCGCCCACATCAGGCCGCCCTGGACGTAGCCGTAGAGGCGGTGCGCTGCGGAATACTCCCGCGCGTCCGGGCTGCGCAGCACACCGTCGGTGCGCAACTCCGCCTTGGCCGGCTCGGTCTTGCCGTAGTAGAGCTCGGTCACGCCGGTCGGGTGTGACAGCAGCAGCTCCACCTCGCCCTCGGGCAGCGGCCGCCAGAAGCCGAGCTCGGTCTCGAACGGCTCGCCGCGGCTGCCGTCCTCGCCGACCACCCAGCTGCGCGTCTCCCAGCGCAGGAACGGGCGGCCGTCATGCGTGCAGCTGATCTCCTGCTCGAAGTTGACCGTCGGCAGCTCGGGATAACCGGCCACGCCGGTGCCCTCCCACTGCCCGAGGAGCCAGGCGAGCGGCGCGAGATCGGGATGCATGGACGTGTCGAGTTCGATGGGCACGACACGATCGTAACGAGCCGCAGCGGCGAACGCCCTTACTGAATCACGTTCTTTCCGTTGGTGTAGCCGGCCATCTTGTCGTGGTAGAGCGCCTGCCCCAGCTTCTTCATCTGCGGCACGTTGACCACGTCGATGGACCCAGCGACCGGGTTGTTGGCGAAGCCGGTGAACGGTGCCGTGAAGTAGGTGATGTCGCGCGAGCGCATGTTGCGCATGTCCAGCGCGAGGTTGCGGATGTCGCCGGCCGACGTGTTGGCATCGACCTCGGTGTACTTGGTCAGGTCCGTGACCGTGTTGGTCAGCTTCACCGGGTTGAGCAGCGTGCCGGCCGAGAGCGTCTTGCGCACCACGGCGCTGATCCAGGCCTGCTGGTCGCGGCCGCGGTCGATGTCGCCCTCGGCCAGCTGGTGGCGCTCGCGGACGAAACCGAGGGCCTGGGCGCCGTTCATCGTGTTGTAGCCCTGGTGGAAGCGGCCGTAGCCGGCCTCGGTGAACGGTTGCGCCACGTAGACGTTCACGCCGCCGAGGTCGTTGGTCAGGTCGGCGAAACCCTTGAAGTCGATGATTGCGTAGCGGTTGATGGTGACGCCGCCGAGCAGGTCCGACAGCGTCTGGGCGAGCAGGGCCGGGCCGCCATACGCGAACGCGGCGTTGATCTTGTTCTTGCCGTGGCCAGGGATCGCCACGTAGAGGTCACGCGGGAAGTGGATGATCTGGACCGACTTGCGGCCCGCGCTGATGTGCACCAGCTGTATGACGTCAGCGCGCCCGCCCGCCCGGACATCGTTGACCGTGCCGGAGCGGGTGTCGCTGCCGAGCAACAGGATGTTCTGCGAATTGCCAGCATCCACAGCGGGTTTCACCGTCGAGCTGGGCAGCGCCTGGCCGTGGGTGATGTTCGAGCTGAGCACGTGATTGAGGTAGAGCGCGAACCCGACGAACGCCAGCACCACCACCAGGAACATCGACAACAAGGTCAGCAGGGTGACCTTCAGCCAGCTGGCCTTCTTGCCACGGCGTCTGCGCCCACGGCGGGTGGCCGCTGCGGCATACCCGCCCGAATTGTCGCCGGTCGGCTGCTCGGCCGTCGAGTCCGCTTCATGCGGGGACTCCTGGTCGTTGCCGGGCAGCACGTCATCACGGTTGTCCCCACTCATGCGGGAAGTCTAAGGTCCCGCCGGGCGAGTTTGGCGGCGAAGTACGCTGGAACGGTGACGACGGCAGCTGTGGAGAGTCCTTTACTGGCACACCCAGGCGCGGTCCAGGCCGACGGTCCCGACGCCGGTGTGGCCGCACACTACGGAGATCCCTTGCGAGAGCAGCGATTGCTCGAGCAGGGCTTGGCCGTGGTCGACCTGTCGCACCGCGGTGTCGTCACGGTCGCCGGCCCCGACCGGCTCAGCTGGTTGCATTCGATGACGACCCAGGCGCTGACGGGCCTGGCGCCATACACCTCGGCCGAGTCGCTGGTGCTCAGCCCGCACGGACACATCGAACACGACCTGCACCTGGTCGACGACGGCCAGACCACCTGGATCACCGTCGAGCCGCGCACCGCGCCCGCGCTGGTCGAGTGGCTCAACTCGATGCGCTTCATGCTCCGTGTCGAGGTCACCGACGTCACCGTCGCGTATGCCGTGCTCGGCGAACCCATCGGCACTGAGTCGCTGCCCGCCGAGCGTGAGACCCGCGGCGTCATCGCCTGGCGGGACCCGTGGCCCTCGATGGGCGCGGACACTGCGTCATACAGCGAGGTGGCGGAGCACCCGGCCGCCGGACGCGCCTGGCGCGAGCTGATCGTGCCGCGCGAGCAATTGATCGAAGAGGTCGGCGACCGGCACCTGGCCGGCATTTGGGCCGCCGAGGCCGAGCGGGTCAACGCGTGGCGGCCGCGGGTCGGCAAGGAGACCGATCACCGCACCATCCCGCACGAGCTGGACTGGCTCCGCACGGCCGTGCACCTGCACAAGGGTTGCTACCGCGGGCAGGAGACCATCGCTCGCGTGCACAACCTCGGCAAGCCGCCCCGGCGACTGGTCTTCCTGCACCTGGACGGCTCCGAGCACGTCCTGCCCGATGAGGGCGCCGAGCTGGTCAAGGCCCCGGGGGAGCGGCCGGTCGGGCGGATCACGACGGTCGCCCGGCATGCCGAGGACGGACCGATCGCGCTCGCGGTCGTCAAGCGCAACACCCCGCTTGACATACAGCTGTATGCCGGGCCGATCGCCGCAGCCCAGACGGAGATCGTCGCGCCCTAAGGCGGTGTGACCCGACTCACGCTTGCCCTGGCTTGCAATTTGCTAACTGTAGTTAGCATACTTGGGACATGAGCCCGAACCCGGTGACCGACCTTGGCGCCTACCTCAAGGACCAGCGCCAGCAGGCGCAGCTGTCCCTGCGGCAGGTCGCCGATCGCGCCGGGATCTCCAACCCTTACCTGTCGCAGATCGAGCGCGGCCTGAAGCGGCCGAGTGCGGAGATTCTGCAGGCGATTGCCAAGGGCTTGGCCATCTCGGCCGAGCAGATCTACGTGCACGCCGGCATTCTCGACGCTCTGCCCGAGGGTGGCACTCCGATCGACACCCGACAGGTCATCAAGAACGACCCCAGGCTCACCGACAAACAGCGCAAGGCGTTGATCGACGTCTACGACTCGTATGTCGGCGACTGACCACTGACCGAACCACCGCGGCGAACGTCGCGGACCCGCAAACCCCGAAAGAAAGGCAGAAGATTATGCCCACCAAGAGCACCTTCGAGTCCCCGTTCTACGCTCTGATCGGCGCGGCCGACGCTGCCGTCGAGACCGTCCGCAACTCCGTGGACTCCGCGACCGAGAGCGCCCTGTCGCTGCGCGACGAGCTCTCCCCGGAGAACGTTCAGGAGCGAATCCAGAACACTGTCAACGACGTTCGCGACCAGATCTTCGCCATCCCGTCGCTGGCCACCGAGCGCTACGAGCTCGTTGCCGGCAACGTCGAGCGTGCGTATGACGACTTCGCCAAGACCTACCTCGACTACGCCCAGCGTGGCGTCGAGGTGACCCGTGGCGCGACCGAGCAGGGCCGCGCCGTCGTGTCCGCCGCTCGTGCGAACGCTTCCGAGACCGGCGACAGCACCATCTCCGCCGTCTTCGGTGTCCGCAAGGAAGCCGCCAAGGGCGTCGAGCGCCTGGCCGGCCTGGTCGGCCGCAACGCTGATGCCGTCGAGGCCGAGGCCGAGACCGTCGTGCGCAGCAACGCCGCCAAGCAGGGCGCGAAGCGTCCGAGCCGCAGCTCGGTCGCCAAGAAGGCCACCACTCGCAAGACCGCCGCCAAGAAGCCGGTCGCGAAGAAGGCTCCGGCCAAGAAGACGGCCGCCAAGAAGGCTCCGGCCACGAAGGCGACCACCGTCAAGGCGACCCCGGCGAAGACCACCGCTGCTGTCCCGACCCTCCCGGTCGAGACCGCCGACAAGGCCTGAAGCGATCAGCTGCCACTGATCTGGCAGTGATCAGAAGAGCCCCGCACACCGTCAGGTGTGCGGGGCTCTTCTCGTTCCGCGACCCGGCGGGCGTGGCAGCGCGATACCGCTCTATCGTCGCTTCGTGGCTTCCTCTCTCAGCGCTCTGTCCGACGCCCCGGTCCTCGTCCATGTGGAACGCGGCGGCTTCATCGAGTCGGTCCATCGCGGCATCGCGGTGATCACGACGCCGGACGGAGACATCGACTTCGCCGTCGGCGACGCGACCGCACCGTGCTTCCCGCGGTCCTCGAACAAGCCGATGCAGACGCTGGCCATGCTGCGCAGCGGCCTGAAGCTGGCCGACCCCAGGCTCGTTGCGCTCTCCAGTGCCAGCCACTCCGGTGAGGACTTCCACCTCGCGGGCGTGCTCGAGATCCTCTCCGGCGCCGGGCTCAGCGAGGCGGATCTGCAGAACACCCCCGACCTGCCGTCCGACGAGCAGGCGCGCAACGAATGGCTGCGCGCCGGCAACGGCCCGACGTCGATCACCCAGAACTGCTCGGGCAAGCACGCCGGCATGCTGGCGACCTGCGCCGCGAACGGCTGGGACACCGCCACCTACCGCGAACCGAAGCACCCGCTGCAGCAGGCGATGGCCGAGACCATCAGCGACATCGCGCACGAGCAGATCGCTGCGGTCGCGATCGACGGCTGCGGCGCACCGGTGATGGCGATCTCCCCGGTCGGCCTCGCGCGGGCGTTCGGCGCGATCGCCGCCGCACAACCCGGCAGCCACGAGGCAACGGTCCGCGACGGCATTCGCGCACATCCCGAATACCTGGGCGGCACCCGCCGCGACGTGACCGCGCTGATCCGCGGCGTCGACGGGCTGATCGCCAAGGACGGCGCCGAAGCGGTGTATGCCGTGGGCCTGTCCGACGGCCGCGGTCTCGTCGTCAAGATCGCCGACGGCGGCCAGCGCGCCCGGCCGGTCGTCATGGCGCAGTTGTTGCGTCGTGCCGGTGTCACTGGTTCGGCGGTCGACGAGCTGGGCCGGGCCGATGTGCTCGGGCATGGCGAGCCGGTCGGTGCCATTACCTCAGTACGTTTCTAACCACACGAAACGCACACGGTTGCCGGGTTAGGGTGGCTCCATGGAAGTTTATTCTGAACAAGCACAGCGAGCTTGGGCTGCGTTGGCATGGCGGCAGCTTGCTGACGCTCTTGCCGACGCAGAATAAGCCTCATGGGAAGTCTGGTGCATCTGCAGGAGACCGTCGCGCTCGTGCTCGGCGTCGCGCTCTTCGCGATGCAATTGTTCGCGCTCGTCGACTGCATCCGGCAGCGCTCCGACGCGTTCACCGCAGCGGGCAAGCGCACCAAGACGCTGTGGTTGGCGATCACCGGCGTCGCGGCCGCGTTGGGACTCCTGTCGATCACCGGACCGCTGAGCATCTTCGAGATCGCGGCTGTCGTCGGTGCCGGTGTCTACCTCGCCGACGTCCGACCTGCGCTGCAGCAGGTCACCGGCAAGGCACGCGGCAACAACAGCAGCGGCCCCTACGGCCGTTGGTGAACGGACCGCGACGGCCGTGATCGAGGAGACGAGTGTGACCACGCCGTCACGGGTGATCGGGAAGCTGCGGCCGCAGATCAAGGTATCCGCCTGGGGTTCGCGGACCGTGCTGGCCGAGCTCACCGGACGACCCTCACCCGCCGAGCAACCCGAGGCCGAGCTCTGGATGGGCGCCCACGAGGCCGCCCCGTCCGGGATCGCCGACACCACTCTCGACCGGTTGATCGCACGTGACCCGGTGGCCGCACTCGGGCCGCGGGTGGCCGCGCACTTCGGCGGCCGGTTCCCATTCCTGCTGAAGATCCTGGCGCCGCAGACCATGCTGTCGATCCAGGTGCACCCCGACGCCGAGCAGGCGGTAGACGCCGCACCGGGCACCTACATCGACCAGTGGCCCAAGCCTGAATCTCTAGTAGCGGTAACGCAGTTCGAGATCTTCGCCGGCCTGCGTTCGTATGACGACATCCACCGCCTGGTCGAGTCGCTGGGCGTGCCGGCGCTGTCCGCGAAGGTCGCGGAAGTTGCCGGCGGCCCCGAGCCGGTGACGAACCTGCTGGTCAACGTGCTCCGGGCGCCCTCCGACGAGCAGCATGTCCTGGTGCGTGCGGTCATCGCGGCGTGCGGGCAGAAGCTGCGGGGACCGGATGCCGCGGCATACGACGCAGTGCTGCGCGCGGCCGAGCAGTTCCCCGGTGACATCGGCGCGGTGGTGCTGCTGCTGATGGTGCACCGTGTCCTCGAACCAGGCGACTACATCTTCGTGCCCGCCGGTGTCCTGCACGCCTATGTCCGCGGCACCTGCGTCGAGCTACTGGCCAACTCCGACAACATCGTGCGTGCCGGTCTCACACCGAAGCCGCTCAACGTCGACGAGTTGTTGCGCATCGTCAACACCAACCGCGAAATGGTGCCCGAGCGCCCGACGCCTGGACGGGTGCACTCGTTCCCGGTGGACGTGCCGCACTTCCAGTTGCATGTCGTCGAGCCCGGTGAGGACGCCATACAGCTGCCTGGCGTCGACCGTCCCCGGATCGCGCTGTCGTTGCACGGGTCGGTCGTAATCCGTTGCGGTGACACCGATCTCGAGCTCGCGCCGGGGGAGTCGTGCTTCCTGGGCGCCGACGAGTGCGCCGCCACCGTGTCCGGCCGCGGCACGCTCTACCTCGCGACTTCGGGCCTCGCCAACTCCTGACCGGGTCTCGATACACCCCCCGCTCCGGCACCCCACCAAGTTTCTCCCCCGCTCCGCTCCTCCGAATACTTCGTGGGGACCCCGCCTGCGCTCCTCCGGCACTCGACCCGCTTTTGTTCGCAGCGGCCGCTGCGAAGTGACCGCAGCGGATTCGCAGTGGCTGTCAGCACAGTGATCCCTGTTCCGCTCGTCCAGCCTTAGTCAGGGAGATGGTCACGATGGTCAGCACAAGTTCTCGGATGAACCGCACCGCAGCTCTGGTCGGTGTATCAGCAATGGTCGCGGGTGCGGCCTTCACCATGTCGATGCCGACCGCGCATGCGGCGACGGCGCGTAACGGGGTGTGTGAGTCGGGGGAGTTCTGCCTCTACTACAACTCCGGTGAGGCCGGTTCGGTGTCGGACTTCAGCACGTCGATCTCGGATTACGGTGCGACACAACCGAGTTGCTATGACTTCAAGGGTGCCGGCGCAGGCAAGGGCTTGTGTGTGAAGAACCATGCGGCGTCGGTCTGGAACCGCACGTCGAAGACGGTGTACGTCTACTACAACAGCGGGTATGCCGGTACGAAGCAGGCGATCGGCGCCGGCGTGAAGGTCAATCTGATCGCGGCGTTGAAGAACAACAACGCCGGCCACCACATCGGAGCCATCTCCACCGGGACGGCTCAGACGCCGGTCAACGACTACAAAGCTCACCTCAGCCAGACCTACGGCTTCGCGTACGCGAATTGCACTGCGTTCGCGGCATACCGGGTCAATACGCGGGACCACCGTGCATTCAAGGAGGGTTACGGCGGCGTGCATTGGGGCAACGCGAATCAGTGGTATGCCGCGGCAAAGAGGGTCGGCATCAAAGTCGATCGGGTGCCCAAGGTCGGCGCCATCGCGGTCAACACCGTGCACCACACCAGCACCGACGGCGTGCTCCGTGGCCATGTTGCCTACATCAACAAGGTCTACGCGAACGGGTCGTTCGACGTCGAGGAATACAACTGGAACGTGCACCACGGGTACGGCACGCGCCACATCGCCGCTCTGAACAGCGCCGACGGCGGCTTCCAGTACGCGATCCACTTCTGAGCCGACACGACTGAGAGGACGAAAGATCATGGAAATCAACGGTTTTCGAAGCAGTCGCCGCCGAGCGGCCACCGTCATACTCGCTGGTGCAGTTGTTGCAGCCGGCTCCGGTGCATTGTTCGCAGCTCCGGCGCATGCGGCGACGGCGCGCAACGGGGTGTGTGAGTCGGGGGAGTTCTGCCTCTACTACAACTCCGGTGAAGCGGGTTCGGTGTCGGACTTCAGCACGTCGATCTCGGATTACGGTGCGACACAACCGAGTTGCTATGACTTCAAGGGTGCCGGCGCAGGCAAGGGCTTGTGTGTGAAGAACCATGCGGCGTCGGTCTGGAACCGCACGTCGAAGACGGTGTACGTCTACTACAACAGCGGGTATGCCGGCACGAAGCAGGCGATCGGCGCCGGCGTGAAGGTCAATCTGATCGCGGCGTTGAAGAACAACAACGCCGGGCATCACATCGGTCCCATCTCCGGCACGGTGACCGGCGCGACGGTGCTCGCCCGGGCGAAGGTCTGGGTCGACGCCGGCGTTCCCTACAGCCAGACGCACTACTACCAGGGCTACCGGGAGGACTGCTCGGGCTTCGTGTCGATGGCCTGGGGGCTGGCCAAGCCCGGCACGACGACGAACGTGATGCCGAACTACGGCAGCTACATCAGCAAGTCCGCGTTGCGGACCGGTGACGTGTTGCTCAACTCCAACGCCGGCAGCCAGGGTCACGTCGTGATCTTCCAGAAATGGGCCAACACGGCGCACACGTCCTACTGGGCGTACGAGGAGAGCGGCAGTCACGGGGCGGTGCACCGCATCAACCCCTACCCGTACTACTCCGGTTACGGAACGTTCAAGCCGTTCCACTACAGCAAGCTGGCGTCATAAGAGAAGTCAGCCCGGTCTTGGATCGGGGTCCCCGCGAAGTATCGGAGCTCCCGGGGTCCCTGCGAAGTAGCGAGCGCCCGCGAGCACTTCGTGGGGTGGGGCGAAGGAGCGGAGAACTTCGTGGGGTGATTCGGGTGGCGTTCGGTCTCGCAGTGATCGCGCGCCACCCGGTCACAATGTCGCAGGGTCCGCGACGTCCTCCACCTGCCGACCGAAGGCCTTGTCGAACTCCTCGCGGGCGGCCAGGTCCGCGGACGCCCGGGCGGCGCGTTCCTGCCGGCGCAACTCACCGGCGGCCGCATGCTGGCCCTGCTTGGACAGCACGACCGACAGGTCGTGCATAGCGGCCGCAACGCTGAGCGGCCGGTCCAGCGCGGTGCATTCCTCGATGCTCTCCCGCAGTTCTTCCTCGGCTTCGTCGAGTCGGCCGATCGCTGCCAGGGCTCGGGCCCTGGTACGGCGAGCGCGGGCGGCCAGGAACAGGTCCTGGGAGTCGACCGCGCGGCGCCATACGATCTCCGACTCGTGCAGTGCGTCCTCGTCCCGGCCGAGTTGGTAGCTCATCTCGGAGCGCGCATCCAGTGCGTAGGACAGCAGGTGTTGCTCGCCGAGGTCCTGCAGCAGCGTCGTCACCTCGCTGAGCAACACGTTGACCGACCCGAGGTGGTGCTGGCGCCAGGTGACCCGCGCCAGCTCGATCGTCGCTGTTGCGTAGGCGATTCGGTCGCCGTCGGTGGCGAGCAGCTCCCGGGCGCGCATCAGCTCGTGGTCGGCGGCCTCGAGTTCGTCGTAGTCGTTGTGCATCACCCCGCGAACGGTGCTCGCCCAACCGGCGTATGTCGGGTCGCTGGAACCAGTCAGCAGACCCTCGGCACGTGTCAGTGCGGCCTCGACCAGCTGCCGGCGACCGAGCGACAACGCGGCCTGCGCGGTCACGATGTCAGCGGCGGCTGCCGCCCGATTGGCGCCCAGCAGGGTGAGCGCCTTGCGGGCGGCGCCGGCGGCGGACAGCGCCTCACGGGACTCCGAACGCAAGTCCTGCCGGTGCCAGGCCTCGGCGAGTTGCAGCAGGGCGCGGCCGAGTTGCTGGTCCGAGGACGCCGAGTCCAGGCGCTCGCGCACGGTCGAGGCGACGCCCAGCCAGCTGCCATGACCGGCGAAGGTGTGCTGCGCGTTGGCCGCCGCCACGAGGAGGCGCCACGACAGCTCGGGTACCGAGTCCGCGACCTCCTCGGCGATGGTCAGCATCGCCCGTCCGTCGGCACGGAAGAAGGCCCGCGCGACAGCGACGTCGGCGGTCGGCTGCACAGGGGCCTGGTCGTCCGGCATCGGTGGCGCAGCAGGGACGAACCTGCGGTGGAACGAGTTGTGGAAGCTGCTGGCTCGGCGCAACAGGTCGCGGCCGAGGTCGGTGATCGCCTCGTGCTGGGTCGCGTCGTCGATCGGGTGCTGCGCCCGCGCGAACTGTGCGACCAGGCTGTGCAGTCGGTAGATCGTCCGCTCGTTGTCGCGCTCGACCGGCTCGATCAGGTTGGTGGCCAGCAGTGTCTCGACGAGGTCGTCGCCGTCGTCCTCGTCGTGCAGGATCGTGCCCGGCATCCAGCCGCTGATGCCGCTGAGCGGCAGGTGCGCGATCAGTGCGATCGCGCGCTGCTCGTCCTCGGTGCGACGCTCCCAGACCATCTGCACGCTCTTGCGCAGGCCGTCCAGCGCGTCGCGGCTGCCGGCGGGAGTGAACAGCAACCGCTGCGCCATCGGACCGAACTGCCGGTCCGGCCGATGTGCGAGACGACCGGCAACCAGGCGTATGGCGAGGGGGAGCCGCCCCGTCGCAGTGAGTAGGGCGGTCGCCCCCTCGGGGTCCGCTGCCACTCGATCGTCGCCGATCAGCCGGCCCAGCAATGCCCGCGCATCGTCGATCTCCAATGACCGCAACCGAATTGACGACCAGTCCTCGACCTCCATGTCGATGCCGCGGGAGGTGACGACCGCCAGCGAACCCGCGGAGACCGGCAGGACCTGCTCCAGGCACTCGGCGACCGGGGGAGTGATCTCCGGCAGGTTGTCGATCACGATCACGACCCTGCGCTCCTCCAGGATCGACCGGAAGAGGCCGGTTCGTGCGGTGACGTCCTCGGGTATGGCGCGCGTCCGGACGCCGAGCAGTCGGAGGAACGAGCCGAGGATGCCTGAGACGTCCAGGCCATCGGTGTTGCCCAGATCGGCATACAGGGTGCCGTCGGGGAAGGCGTCCTGTACCTCACGCGTGGCGCGAATGGCCAGGGCGCTCTTGCCGACGCCGGTCAGGCCGGTGATGGTGACCACGACCGCCTCGGCCGTCGCGCGCTTCGCGGCCTGGTGGATGTAGGTGGTTTCGTAGTCGCGGCCGACGAAGTGTGACGGGTCGCGAGGCAAAGTGCGTGGCACCGGCAACTGGGAGACGGCGGTCAGGGTGGACGGGGTGAACGTGGGGTCGGGGGCTTCCGTCGGTGGTGCGGTGGGCGGCGGTTCCGGAACGGCTTCGTGCGGCTCGGCTTCCACTGTTACCGCCTCGGACGAAGCCTCGGCCGCCTGGACCCCGTTGAGTACGTCCTGGTGGGCGACGCGTAACACTTCGGACGGCGCGACGCCGAGCTCCTGGTCCAGGCGGTGGTAAATGTCCCGGTAGACGCGCAGCGCTTCTTCCTGGCGTCCGGTTCGGGCCAGGACCCGCATCAGCTGCGCGGCGAAGGTCTCATGGAACGGCTGCTCCTGCACCAACGCCGTCAATCGCGTTGTCAATCCACGTAATTCGCCGAGTTGTAGGGCGAGTTCGTTGCATTCCTCGATCACGTTGAGGCGCTCGCCGGCCAGGGTTTCCTGCGCGAGGTGGACGTCATCGGTGCTCGGGATGTTCTGCAGCGGCGGGCCGCTGAAGAGCTGGACCGCCATACTCAGGCGACTCCAGCGATCGGCGGCATCGCCCTCGCCGGCGGTCAGCTCGTGCCACTCGTCGCAGTCCGAACGCACGTCGTCCGCCAGCCGGTAGCCGGTCTTGGTGGTTTCGATGAGCGACCGCTCGCGGCCCTTGCGGCGCAGGCCGGACACGAGCGCCTGTACCCGGTTTCGTGCCGAGGAGGGTGGATCGTCGCCCCAGATCCAGGGCACCAGAGATTCTGCCGAAACGGACCCGCCGTCCGGGCACATGGCGACCCGAGCGAGCAGCGAGCGTTCCAACTGGCTCAACGGCAACTGTGTGGAGCCGCAAAGCAGCTCTACATGACCCAGGACCCGAAGACGGGCGCAGTCCCCTGGAGTACGCATGTTCCTCACGGTAATGCGGCGAAACAGGTCGGTGGAGGTTCCGTAACCGGCGGATTTACCCGGTGGGACACTGGAACGGTGACGACACCTTCCGAGCAGCCGTGTCCGGTGCGCCGTGTCGCGATGATCAGCGTGCACACCTCCCCGCTGGACCAGCCCGGCACCGGCGATGCGGGCGGCCTCAACGTCTACGTCGTCGAGACCGCGAAGCGGCTGGGCCGGCAGGGGATCGAGGTCGAGATATTCACCCGGCGGACATCTGCGGCGCTCGCCGAGACCGTCGAGCTCAGCCCCGGCGTGCTCGTGCGACACATCGACGCCGGTCCCTACGAAGGTCTGGCGAAGGACGACCTGCCCGGCCAGCTGTGCGCGTTCGCAGCAGGTGTGATGGGCCACGTGGCGCGCAGCCCGGAGGGCCACTACGACCTGGTGCACTCCCACTACTGGCTCAGCGGTCAGGTGGGCTGGCTGGCTGCCGACCGGTGGGACGTCCCGCTGGTGCACACGATGCACACGATGGCCCGGGTCAAGAACGCCTCGCTCGCGCAGGACGACCGGCCCGAGCCGAGCGGGCGCGAGATCGGTGAGGAGCAAGTCGTGCGCGCCGCGAGCCTGCTCGTCGCCAACACACCACGTGAGGCGAGCCAACTCGTCGACCTGTATGACGCAAACCCCGACCTGGTCGAAATCGTCTCTCCCGGTGTGGATTTGGAGACCTTCACGCCGGGAGACATGTCGGCCGCCCGATCCGCCGTATGCCTGCCGCAGGATGCGCAGGTCGTGCTCTTCGTCGGCCGGATCCAGCCGCTGAAGGCGCCCGACGTCCTGCTGCGCGCGGTGGCGAAACTCCTCGAGCGCGATCCCGCTCGGCGGCAGAAGCTCGTCGTGGCAGTGCTCGGCGGCCCGAGTGGCACCGGTCTGGAGAAGCCGCGCGGCCTGCAGCAGCTGGCACGCGAGCTGGGCATCGCCGACGTCGTTCAGTTCGCCCCGCCGGTGAGTCGGGTCGGCCTCGCGCAGTGGTACCGAGCGGCGGATGTGCTTGCGGTGCCTTCGTATTCGGAGTCGTTCGGCCTCGTGGCGCTGGAGGCAGAGGCCTGCGGCACCCCGGTCGTCGCAGCCGACGTCGGCGGCCTGCCGGACGCAGTCGGCGATACCGGCCGCCTGGTGAGCGGCCATGACGCCGACGACTGGGCCACTGCACTGGGCAACCTGCTCGATGACGACGTCGCCCGAAAAGAGCTCTCCGGTAAGGCGATCGAGCACGCAGCTCGCTTCAGCTGGGACACCACCAGCGACCAGCTGTTGCACGTCTACCGGCACGCGTGCCGATCCGCGGTCGAGGAGAGCCCTGACCTTTCGATGGTCGACTTCGCTGGTATCCCGACCGCACCCATCCCGTGACACCACCAAGGTGGTCGAGCGGGCCGCTAGGCGAGGCCGTATCGAGACCCGTTCGCATCCGATGAGAGGCCATGAGATGACCGTCATCCAGCAGACCATCGAGGACTACCTCGCGGAAACCGAGCTGGAGTGGGAGCTCGGTGCGCGTGACGGCGAGTTCGTCGTGTCACTTCCGGGGAGCGGAAGCTGAAGACCGTGGTGTCCCTGCTCATCGGTGAAAGTGCCCTGACTGCAACGGCTTTCGTCATACGACATCCGGACGAGAACCAGGCGGAGTTCTATCAGTACCTGCTGCGACGCAACCTGCGGCGGCCCGGCATCGCCTACGCGACCGACGAGCATGGCGACGTCTTCGTCGTGTCCCGCACGCCGGTCGCGGCGGTCGACGCGGCATACCTCGACACCCTTTTTGGGATCGTGCTCGAAGCTGCCGACGAGATCTTCAACGAGCTGCTGGTGCTCGGATTCCGCACCTCGATGCAGAAGGAATGGGACTGGCGGATCAGCCGCGGCGAGTCGACTCGCAACCTGGACGCGTTCCGTCACCTTTTGGACCACAGAGACGACACTTCGACGCCTTCGTAAGATGGCGCCCATGACTTACACCCTGGTCCTGCTTCGTCACGGCGAGTCCGACTGGAACGCCAAGAATCTCTTCACCGGCTGGGTCGACGTCCCGCTCAGCGACAAGGGCCGCGCCGAGGCGAAACACGGTGGTGAGCTCATCGCCGAGGGCGGCCTGCTGCCCGACGTGGTGCACACTTCGCTGCTGCGGCGCGCGATCTCGACCGCCGCGATCTCGCTGGACACCGCTGACCGCCACTGGATCCCGGTGCGCCGCAGCTGGCGCCTCAACGAACGCCACTACGGCGCCCTGCAGGGCAAGGACAAGAAGGCCACGCTGGCGGAGTTCGGCGAGGAGCAGTTCATGACCTGGCGGCGTTCGTTCGACGTGCCGCCGCCGGCGATCGAAGCGGGCAGCGAGTTCAGCCAGGACGCCGACCCTCGGTATGCCGATCTCGGTGACGAGCTGCCGGCGACCGAATGCCTCAAGGACGTCATCGCCCGCTTCGTGCCCTACTGGGAGCAGGCGATCGTGCCGGACCTCAAGGACGGCAAGACCGTCCTCGTCGCGGCGCACGGCAACTCGCTGCGCGCGCTGGTCAAGCACCTGGACGGCATCAGCGACGACGACATCGTCGGGCTCAACATCCCGACCGGTCAGCCGCTGGTCTACCGGCTCGACGAGGACCTGAAGCCCACCGTGGCCGGCGGCGAATACCTCGACCCGGTGGCCGCCAAGGCCGCCGCCGAAGCCGTCGCCAACCAGGGGCGGTAAGGACTCAGCGCTGCAGGCCTTCGTCCTGGGTGCCGTAGCGGCCGGTGACGAGATAGACGATGCGGTCCGCGACAGCGACCGCGTGGTCGCCGAAGCGCTCGTAGTAGCGGCTGATCAGCGTGGTGTCGACGGCCGCCTCCGTGCCGTGCTCCCAGCTCTGGTCCAGCAACTCACCGAAGACCTTGCGGTGCAACTCGTCCATCCGGTCGTCGATCGACTCGATCTCGACGGCGCCGTGGACGTCCTTGTTCGCGATCGCACTGCCGGTCGCCGTGACGAGTTGCTCTGCCACCTCGGCCATCTCGCGGATGGTGTTGCGCAGTTGGTCCGGAACGGCGCAGTCGGGGTAACGGCGTCGTGCCGCCTTGGCGACGTGGCGCGCCAGGTCGCCCATCCGCTCGATGTCGCTGGCCATGTGCATGGCAGTGACGACCATGCGCAGGTCGGTGGCCACCGGCTGCTGGCGGGCCAGCAGGTCGACGGCGCGGTCGTCCACCTCGCGCCGCAGCGCGTCGATGTCGTCGTCGGCGGCGATCACGCTCTCGGCGGTGGTCAGGTCGGTCTCCAGCAGAGCCGTGGTCGCCCGCCGCATGGCGGCACCGACCATGGTGGTCATCTCGACGAGGTCGTCGGAGACCTTGTCGAGGTCGTCGTGGAAAGCGTCGCGCATCTGAAACTTCGATCCTTCGTAGGTGGAGCGCCGGCTGGGCACCGGTCGGCATTGCTCTTGAGTAGTGAATCAGACCACTGCACAAGCGCGCATGGCGTCATACGGCCGTCCCACGGTCGTGGTAGGTCCGTCCATGGTGGACCTTGGCAGGGATCGGTGAACGCGGTGGGACTCGCAGGTGAACGGTCGGTACACACCCGGCATACGGCGCCTCTGAGGTGAAAACCCGGTGTCGCGGGTGCGTACATTGGTCGCCGTGAGGCTTGTTCTGCGCCGGCAAGAGCGTCAGCAACCTGCCGCCATGCCAACGCAGCCCAAGCTCCCTGTCCTTGTTCAGAAGGAAGTTCCTTGATCGTCGCAATTGTCGCCGGAGTGGTGGCGTTGATCGCCGGCTTCGCCGTCGGCTGGCTGCTGCGTGGCCGGGGAGCCCGCGTCGCGGCGGGTTCGGACGCAGGGCCTGATCGCCCCGTGTCCCCGCTGGCGCCCGCGGCGAGCGACGTCCTGGACGCGTTGCGCTCGGTGATCATCGTGATGAACGCCTCCGACAAGGTGGTGCGCTCCAGCCCCAGCGCCGGCGCTCTCGGACTGGTGCGCAACACCGAGCTGTCGCACGCCCGACTGCTGGACCTGGTGCGCGAGGTGCGCCGCGACGGCGAGAGCCGAGAGGTCGAACTCGAAGTGGCCAGAGGGCCGCTCGGCAGCGCACAGCTCACGCTCGACGTTCGGGTCGCGCGCCTTCGCGCCCAGCACGTCCTGCTCCTCATCGAGGATCGCACTCACGCGCGACGCGTCGAGGAGATCCGCCGCGACTTCGTCGTCAACGTCTCGCACGAGCTGAAGACGCCGGTGAGCGGCCTGACGTTGCTTGCCGAGGCGATGGACGAAGCCCGCGACGACAGTGCGGCCGTGCATCGTTTCGCGGCGCGGATGCAGATCGAGACGAGCCGCCTGGCGCGACTCGTGCAGGAGATCGTCGACCTCTCCCGGCTGCAGGGCGACACCGCACTGGACGAGCCCGTCCTGGTCGACGTGCGCGCCTGTGCGCGGGAGGCCGTCGGACACATCCAGCTACTGGCCGCCGACAAGGGCATCGTCATCTTGACCACGTTGGGCGACCCGACCGTCCCGGCCGAGGTGTATGGCGACGCCAACCTGATCACGACGGCGCTGCGCAACCTGGTGGAGAACGCCGTCAACTACTCCGGTGACGACACCCGGGTCAGCGTGACCGTTCAGCCCGGCACCGACTTCGTGGCGGTGGTGGTCAAGGACCAGGGGACCGGCATACCGCCCGCCGAGTTGGACCGCATCTTCGAGCGGTTCTACCGGGTCGACGCCGCCCGGTCGCGGCGCACCGGCGGCACCGGGCTCGGCCTGGCGATCGTCAAGCACGTCACTTCGAACCACGGCGGGGAGGTCACCGTCTGGTCCGAACCGGGCCAGGGGTCGACCTTCACCGTCCGACTGCCGGCGGCCCGCCCTGTGCCGCCGGATAGCCCCGTCATACCTGGAAAGATACGGAAGGTCACCACATGACGCGCATCCTCGTGGTCGAGGACGAAGTTTCCATCTCCGACCCCCTCACCTACCTGCTCGGCAAGGAGGGTTACGAAGTGGCGCTGGCCGAAACCGGCCCCGACGCCCTGTTGGAGTTCGATCGCAGCGGCGCCGACCTGGTGCTGCTGGACCTGATGCTGCCGGGCATGTCAGGTGTCGACGTATGTCGCGTGCTGCGGCAGAAGTCGAACGTCGCGGTCATCATGCTCACGGCGAAGGACGACGAGGTCGACAAGGTCGTCGGCCTCGAGCTCGGCGCGGACGACTACATCACCAAGCCGTACTCCTCGCGTGAGTTGCTGGCCCGGGTCAAGGCGGTGCTGCGGCGTGGCCAGGAGGCCGAGGAACTGCTGCCCGCAACGCTGCAGGGCGGGCCGGTCCGGATGGACGTCGAGCGCCATACAGTGGTGGTCTCGGGTGAGTCGATCTCGTTGCCGCTGAAGGAATTCGAGCTGCTGGAGCTGCTGCTGCGCAACACCGGGCGCGTGCTGACCCGGTCGCAGCTGATCGACCGCATCTGGGGCAGCGACTACGTCGGTGACACCAAGACGCTGGACGTGCACATCAAGAGGTTGCGCGCCAAGATCGAGAGCGACCCGGGCAGCCCGCAGCACATCCAGACGGTGCGCGGGCTGGGCTACAAGTTCGACACCGCCTGACCAGGGCGGGACAAGCGAAGGCCGCTGACGGACGTACCGTCAGCGGCCTTCGCACTGCTCAGGATCGCCCGGGAAGACGGGCGATCGCCGGATCAGGCCGGCGGCTCTTCGGTCTGAGTGTTGGGCGGCGGCGTGAAGGTGGGGTGGTCGGGCGAGGCCGAACCGTAGGGGTATTGGTCGAGCAGCACCGGCACCTGTATGTCGGTGGCGCCGGACTTCACGGTCGAGAAGGTGACCTTCTGCGATGAGCCCGGCTGGGCGGCGACAGAAGGCACTGACACCGGCGACACGGTGGCCTTGTCATCGGCAGTCTGCTTGCCGTCGAGCCGGACCGCGGTCGCGGCGGGGACGGTGATCGTGGTGGTCTGCTTGCCGGCGGTGACGGTGAGCTTGATGGGTGACTGACCGTTGTTGACCGCCAGGCCCTGCATCTGGCCGACGTCGCCCTTGGCGCCAGTCACGATCAGGACGTTCTGCAGCTGCAGGGAGCCCATCGTCGCGCTGGTCCCGTCGGCCGCCTCGTAGCTCTTGGTGGTCTGGGCCGGCGAGAGGTACATGCAGCCGCTCAGCGTCGTCGCAGCCGCCGCCAGGGTCACCGCCCCGAGGGCCGGCCGGGACACCGAATTCAAGTGGGAAGGCAGTCGTCGCGTCACACGCGGAAGCCTAGCGGTCCCGAGCCGGCGGTTTCGACCGGGCAGGACTCTCCGGATGTCGCGCCATTACAACTCGCGCGCGCGGAGCACGCCCTCAGCGGGTTGTCAAGGTGTTGTTTCGGGCCGGTGGAGGGGCCCTGACCTGCGGAAACGTTTATGTGACGTGCACAACTCGTGATATTCTGGAGGTCGCGAAAGGGGAAAACAACACATGGTTTTCAAGGTCGGCGAGACGGTCGTTTACCCGCATCACGGAGCGGCTCTCATCGAAGAGATCAATGTCCGCAAGATCAAGGGAGAGGACAAGCAGTACCTCGTTCTCAAGGTTGCTCAGGGCGACCTCAAGATCGAAGTCCCGGCCGAAAACTGCGACCTGGTAGGTGTGCGTGACGTCGTCAGCAAAGACGGCCTCCTCCGCGTCTTCGAGGTGCTGCGTGCCGAGCACACCGAGGAGCCGACCAACTGGTCCCGCCGTTACAAGGCAAACCTCGAGAAGCTCGCATCCGGTGACGTGCTGAAGGTGTCCGAGGTCGTTCGCGACCTGTGGCGCCGTGACCAGGACCGCGGCCTGTCCGCCGGCGAGAAGCGCATGCTGGCCAAGGCACGCCAGATCCTGGTGTCCGAGCTGGCGCTCGCCGAGCACACCAACGAGGACAAGGCCGAGGCCACCCTCGACGAGGTGCTCGCCTCCTGAGTTCCTGCCCATGAGCTCGGGGTCCCCGCGAAGTATCGGAGGAGCGCAGCGGGGGAGAACTTCGAGGGGTATCAGCGCCCACGACTCTTCTGTCGTGGGCGTTGTCGTCGTGGCAGCCGGAATGGGTGTGCGCCTGGGCGCCGGTATGCCGAAGGCGCTCGTCCGCGTCGGTGGTCGCACGCTCGTCGAGCACGCCGTCGCGCGGGCACAAAGCTGGTTGAGTAGTTCCGACGGCACGGCGAGGGACGAGCCGAGCCGTCGGAACGTATCGAAACCCGCCGTCGTCGTGGTCGCCCCTGCGACGCACCTGGCCGAGTTCGAAGCGCTGTTGCCGGAGGTGTGCGTCATACCCGGTGGCGCGGAGCGCACCGACTCCGTGGCGGCCGGTCTGGCGGCGTTGCCGGCCGACGTCGAAATCGTGCTGGTGCATGACGCGGCTCGTGCCCTGGCGCCGTCGTCGCTCTTCGATGCCGTAGCCGATGCGGTCGCAGCAGGCGCGGACGCAGTCGTGCCCGGCCTTCCGGTGACCGACACCGTCAAGCAGGTCGACGCGGCTGGCTCTGTTGTGCAGACCCTGGACCGCTCGTCGTTGCGCGCCGTGCAGACGCCACAGGGGTTTCGGCGATCGGCCCTAGAAGCAGCCCACGCACGTGTCGGCGCAGCGACCGACGACGCGGCGCTGATCGAGCGGGCCGGCGGCACGGTGCAGGTCATCGACGGCGACCCGCTCGCGATGAAGATCACCCTGCCGCCCGACATCGACGCCGCCGAACGACTCCTTGCTGCTGGCGGGTTGAGTAGGTCGGGGGAGTCACCTCAAGCTGGTCGAGTGCCGGAGGAGCGCAGCGGGGGAGGTGTATCGAGACCAAGCGGCGCCCCGCGCCCCACCCTGATCATCCTCGGCGGCCTTCCGGGCGTCGGCAAAACTACCCTGGCGCGGGCGCTGGCCCGGCGAATTCCGTTGGCACACATACGCGTCGACACCATCGAGGCGACCATGGTGCACAGCGGGCTGGCCGACAAGATCACCGGCCCCGAGGGGTATGCCGTGGCGTTCCGCGTCGCGGCCGACCAACTCGCCCTCGGCATGTCCGTCGTGGCCGACACGGTCAACCCGATGCCGGAGACGCGCGGCTGGTGGCGTGACGTAGCCGCCCAACACGACGCACGTGTGGTCGAGGTCGAACTCACCTGCTCCGACCAGTCGCAGCACGAGTCGCGTGTCGGTGAGCGGGTGTCCGACATACCCGGGCTGAGGGTGCCGACCTGGCAGGAGGTGCTCGACCGCGAATACCATCCGTGGGCGCCGGACCTGCGTCTCGACACCGCGACGAGCAGCCCGGATGAGCTTGCCGACACCGTGATCGGCTGGATGAGGAGTCACCAATGATGCTTCCGCGCACCGGGATCGGTGTCGACGTCCATGCGTATGCCGACGACGACCGACCGCTGTGGCTGGCCGGGCTGGAGTGGCCGGGGAGCGCGGCGTCGAGGGACACAGCGACGGTGACGTCGCGGCCCACGCCATGTGCGATGCGCTCTTCTCGGCGGCTGGCCTCGGTGACCTGGGCGCGCACTTCGGTGTCGACCGGCCAGAGCTGGCCGGCGCGTCCGGTGTCCGGCTCCTTGATGCGGCCCAAAAAGTGCTCATCAACAACGGTTTCCAGATCGGCAACGTCGCGGTCCAGGTCATCGCCAACCGGCCGAAGATCGGCAAACGCCGCGCAGAGGCGCAGGCCGCGCTCTCGGAAGCCCTTGGTGGAGTGCCGGTTTCGGTTGCCGGCACCACCACCGAAGGCCTCGGCCTCACCGGTCGCGGCGAGGGCGTCGCGGCCATCGCGACAGCTCTCGTCATAGCCGTCGCTTGATCAGAGCGGCGGCATGGTGCCGTGGTGAATGCTGCGTATGACGTGCGGGGTGGTTGAGCGATACGGGATCGCGCTTGATTCGTAGATGAGTTGCAGGCGCCCGTTCGCGTAGGCGAGACCTTCAGAACGCGGCGGGCAGACGATTTTGCGGCCGATCCGCCAGTCGGCGTTGTAGCGCGTATGACGCGGCCAGACGACCAGGTTGCTGTCCTGCCGACCCCAGGACTTCGACCAGACGATCCGGTTGCCGACGACCGCGACACCCTGCACCTGCGATGGTGTCGTCACCGCCTCGCGGCGGGTCAACCAGCCGCCGTTCGCCACGGAATAGCGGTACATCGTGGAGCGGCGGTACTCGTCGCAGGTGCCGACCCAGACGTTCTCCCCTGGCCGAACGCGTAGGAAGCCTTGCTCTTGATGTCGGCGATGTGATCGGCGTGGATCAGGGTTCCGCTCGGCTTGCTGAGCCTGGAGATCGGGTAGCGGAGCAATCGGCCGTCCATCGCCACCCAGAAGTAGTGGTTCGTCGTGGCGAGGCCACCGGCGTGCCGCTTGGTGTTGAGGATCAGCGTCTTGATCGGCTTGAGGGTCGCACGGTGCAGGATCACGATCCGGCTGTTGGCCCGCTTCTTCCAGTCGTCGCCTTCGTACCGTGAGTCGTAGTAGCTGATGATCAGCAGGTCACGTCCCCAGTTGGTCAGACCCTGCGCCGCCCAGTGGGTGTCGTGCATCGGGAAGCCACGGGGTCCGAGGTCGAAGTAGCGGTAGTACTCCGCGTACTTCGCCGGGTGCGCTGCTGCGAGCGAGGGCTCTGCTGTCAGTGCTGTTGCGGTGGTCGCGGCTACCGCGGCCAGGCCGCCGCCGAGCAGGGTACGTCTGGTCAGACCAGTCATCGTGAGTTCCTTCTCCCAGGGGCCACGCATCCGCCGTGGCACATTGTTCTGTCGACGGCGCCGGGACGGCGCGGGTTCCCGGGTGGTGCGTCGTTAGGCTGCTCGGAACGTCCAACGAGAGGAATCCCGGTGAGCGACATACGGATCGACAAAGTGGTCACCTCAGGCACCTTCAGCCTCGACGGCGGCACCTGGGATGTCGACAACAACGTCTGGGTGATCGGTGACGATGCCGAGTGCGTGGTGATCGATGCGGCCCACGACGCGGCAGCCATCAACGAAGCGATCGCCGGCCGGCGCCTCACGCACATCCTGTGCACGCACGGGCACGACGACCACATCGACGCGGTGGGCGACCTGGTCGGGCTGCATCCGAAGGCGCAGGTGCTGATCCACGACGCCGACCGGATGCTCTGGGACCGCGAGATCAGCCAGCCGCCGGACGGTGCGCTGGCCGACGGGCAGGGGATCGCGGTCGGCAGCACGGAGCTGAAGGTGCTGCACACGCCGGGGCATTCGCCGGGTGCGTGCTGCTTCCTGCTCGCGAGCGAAGGCGTGCTCTTCAGCGGCGACACGCTCTTCCAGGGCGGTCCGGGAGCGACTGGGCGATCGTTCAGCGACTTCGACACCATCGTCGACTCGATCCGCGAGAGGTTGCTCACCCTGCCGCCCGAGACCGTCGTACACACCGGCCACGGCGACGACACGTCGATCGGCGCCGAAGCACCGCACCTGCAGGAGTGGATCGACCGGGGCGAGTGACGGTCTCGATACGGCGCTCGTACCTCACGCCACCCTTCGATACGCCCGCTCGTGCCTCACGGGCTACTCAGGACGACGCTCGACCCGCGCCGAGCGAGTGAGTCGAGTGGCGGGGCGAGGGCTCGCGGGCCGTTAAACTCGGCGGGTGACTTTGCAGATCTTCGACACCGCCACCGGAACCCAGCGGCCTTTCGAGCCACTGCGCGAGGGACACGTCGGCATCTACATCTGCGGGCTCACCACGCAGGGGCTCCGCACATCGGCCATGTGCGCTTCGCTGTCGCCTTCGACATCCTGCGCCGCTGGCTCACCACGGGCCACGGGTATGACGTGACGCTCGTGCGCAACGTGACCGACATCGACGACAAGATCCTGACCAAATCCGCCGAGGCCGACGTTCCCTGGAACCAGTGGTCCTACGACTTCGAGCGCGCCACCAACGACGCCCTCGACCTGCTGGGAGTGCTGCGACCGAGCTACGAGCCGCGCGCCACCGGGCATGTCACCGACATGGTCGACCTGATCCGGATGCTCATCGACAAGGGCCACGCCTACCCGGCGGAGGACGGCTCCGGTGACGTCTACTTCGACGTCAAGTCCTGGCCGGAGTATGGCGAGCTGACCCGCCAGCGCATTGACGACATGGAGCCCGCCGCCGACGCCGACCCGCGCGGCAAGCGGGACCCTCGCGACTTCGCCCTTTGGAAGGGCACCAAGGCCGGCGAGCCGGCAAGCGCGTCGTGGCCGACACCCTGGGGCGAGGGGCGTCCCGGCTGGCACCTGGAGTGCTCCGCGATGGTGCGCCGCTGGCTGGGCGACACCTTCGACATACACGGCGGCGGCATCGACCTGCGCTTCCCGCACCACGAGAACGAACAAGCCCAATCCCGTGCTGCCGGACTGGGTTTCGCCCGCTACTGGATGCACAACGGCTGGGTGACCATCTCCGGCGAGAAGATGAGCAAATCGCTCGGCAACAGCCTTGCGGTGCTCGAGCTGACCAAGACCGTACGCCCGCTGGTGCTGCGTTACTACCTGAGCGCGGTGCACTACCGCTCGACGATCGAATACCAGGCCGGCTCGCTCGACGAGGCCGCTGCCGCTGTCGACCGGATCGAGGGTTTCCTGGACCGCGCGTTGCCGGACGGTGTCGCCGAGTCTGGCGCCATACCAACGGCATTCACGGAGGCGATGGATGACGACCTCAACGTCTCCGGCGCGCTCGCGGTGGTCTTCGACCTGATCCGCGAGGGCAACATCGCCCTCGACGACGGCGACAACGACCGAGCCGCGGAGATAGCCGGCCAAGTCGTCGCGATGACCGAAGTGCTGGGCGTCAATCCGCTTGCAGCGCAGTGGAATTCCGGCGACGACGGCGCGACCTCGGAGGCGCTCGCTGCCCTGGTCGAGGCATTGATCGAAGCACGTGCGCGCGCCCGCAAGGAGCGCGACTTTGGGACAGCGGACCAGATCCGTGACCAGCTGACTACCGCCGGCATCACCGTGGAGGACGGGCCGGATGGCGCCCGCTGGACGGTCACCGGCAAACCGACGAAGGACGACTGACGTGCCTGGAAATTCAAGCCGCCGCGGAGCGATCCGCAAGGGCAACTCCCGCAAGGGCCCGCTGGTGGGCACCGGCGGCCACAAGCGGCGTTCGCTGGAGGGCAAGGGCCCGACCCCGAAGGCCGGCGACCGCCCAAATCACAAGGCTTACAAGGCAGCTCAGAAGTCGGATGGCGGCAAGCAGGCCGCTACCAGGCGGCCGCAGCGCTCCACCAAGCAGTCGGGCGAGCTGATCGTCGGCCGCAACTCGGTCCTGGAGGCGCTGCGCGTCGGCATACCCGCGACCGCCCTGTACGTCGCCGGGCGCATCGACTCCGACGACCGCGTCAAGGAGTCGCTGAAGCTCGCCGCCGACCGGGAGCTCCCGATCATGGAGGCTCAGCGGACCGAGCTCGACCGGATGGCCGACGGCACCCCGCACCAGGGGCTGGCGTTGCAGGTCCCGGCATACGACTACGCGCACCCGGACGACCTGATCAACCCCGAGGCGCCGGGCACCCAGCTGGTCGTGGCGCTGGACGGCATCACCGACCCGCGCAACCTCGGCGCGATCTTGCGGTCCGTCGCGGCCTTCGGCGGGCACGGCGTGATCGTCCCCGAGCGTCGTTCGGCAGGTATGACGGCCGCCGCCTGGAAGACTTCGGCCGGTGCTGCGGCGCGCGTCCCGGTCGCGTTGGCCGGCAACCTGACCCGGACCCTGAACGACTTCCGTAAGGCCGGCTTCTTCGTCGTCGGCCTCGACATGGACGGCGATGTCGAACTGCCCGGCCTGGAGCTGGCGACCGAGCCGCTGGTCATCGTCGTGGGCTCGGAGGGCAAGGGCCTGTCCCGGTTGGTGAGCGAGACGTGCGACCAGATCGTGTCGGTGCCGATGAGCTCGGCGGTCGAGTCGCTGAACGCCGGCATCGCCGCATCGGTGACGCTCTACGAAGTGGCCCGACTGCGCGCGCAGGCCTGACTCGAACCAGTCCCTGTTGCTGGCGTGAGCCGCGCGCCCGCTTGATGGAACCAGCCGAGATCCCGTGTGGTCTGACGTATGGTTTCGGGCCCTACTCGCAACTCGCGCAGATGGCTGCGGCCGGTGCGATCAAGGGCGAGACCCCGGTCCGGGACGCAAGCACGGGCGCAGTGCTCCAGGCCAAGCAGCTCCCGGGGATCTTCTCCAGCAAGGACTGGATGACCGCGGTGCTGTTGTCGTTCTTCCTCGGCGGGCTCGGTGTCGACCGGTTTTACCTCGGCCATATCGGCCTCGGCGTCCTGAAGCTCGTCACGCTCGGTGCATGTGGCATCTGGTCCCTCATCGACTTCATCATGCTGCTGATGCACAAGATCAACGACTCCGAGGGCAAGCCGCTGGCATAGTCAGCGGTCGGCGCGGACCGGCATCTCCTCGGTGTCGACACCGACGACGGTGCTGTCGTCCGGTTTGGCCGGGAGCACCGTCGCGATGTAGTCGCGGGCGGCCTCCTCGATCGGGAAGTCGCGGTGCGCGGCCTCCGACATGTACCACCGGTGCTCGAGCACTTCGTGGAACAGCTCCGCCGGCTCGATCTTGCGGCGCATCTCCGGCGGCGCGGTACGGGTGACGGGCTCGTAGATCTGCATCAGCCAGTCGTGCGCGACCTGCTCCTCGTCGTCGTTCTGCCGGTCGTTGGCGGCCCGGTATGAGTCCAGGTCGTTGAGCAACCGACGCGCCTGGTTGTCCTCGACGTCGAGCCCGGCCAGCCGCAGCAGGCGGCGTGAATGATGGCCGGCATCAACGATTTTCGGCTGGATCTGGATCGTTGCCCCGTCGAAGTCCGTCGTGATGTCGAGCTCCCCGACGTCGAAGCCGAGCGAGTTGAGCTGCCGGATCCGCTCATCGACCCGCCAGCGCTCGCCGACGTCGAATCGCTCGATCGCGGTGAGTTCCTTCCACAGGATCTGATAGCGCTCGATGATGCGGTCGGACACCTCGACCGGGTCGTACTCATCACCGAGGAAGCCGCCGGCCTGCAGGTCCATCAGCTCACCGGCAATGTTGACACGGGCGATGTCCAGGTCGTGCTCCCGCTGTCCGTCGGTCAGCTTGTCGTGCAACTCGCCGGTCTCGGCGTCCACCAGGTATGCCGCGAACTCGCCGGCGCTGCGCTTGAAGAGCGTGTTGGACAACGAGACGTCACCCCACCAGAATCCGATCAGGTGCAGGCGCACCAGTAGCACCGCGAGAGCATCGATCAACCGTGTGGCGGTCTCGGGCCGCAGGCTCTGGCTCAGCATCGCGCGGTAGGGCAGCGAGAACTGCAGGTGCCGGGTGAGCAGGCACGCATCCAGCGGCTCGCCACCCTTGGTGAGACGGCCGCGGACCACTCCGATCGGCTCCACGACGGGCTGACCGAGTCGCCGCAGCATGCGCAGCATGTTGTATTCGCGTACTGCGATGTCGGCCTTGATCTCCTTGATCGCGACGACACGCCCCTCGAGGCGCACGAATCGTACGACGTGCCGGGAGAGGCCCCGCGGCAGCGCGGCGAGTTGCTCTTCCGGCCACTCCTCCAGCGGCTGTCGCCACGGGAGGTCGAGCAGCGCGGGCCAGGGACGGGCCGTGGTCATATCGAGTGCCACGACCCCATTGTGCCCTTACCCCGCCGAGAGGCTCAGATACATACCGAGAGGCTCGGTAATCTCACCCGTATTTCGGGGATCTACTGAGCCTCTCAGTGCTTTGCTGAGCCTCTCGGCGAAGGTATGCCGCCGTGCCTTGTCAGGACTCGATGCGCTCGCCGGTCTTGGGGTGGAAGAGGTGCAGGTGGTCGCCCTCGCCCTTGGGCGCGAAGTGGATGGTCTGCCCCTTGTCGGGCACCTGGCGGCCATCGACGCGGGCGACGATCTGCTTCTCGTTGTCCGCACCGCCGAGCTGCTTCTCGCCCGGCTGCTCGCCGATCGTGGTGCGGCCGTAAATGTAGGCGTCGGCGCCGAGCTCCTCGACGACGTCGACCTCCACCGGGATGCCGCCTTCGGTGGTGGGCACGAGGTCTTCGGGGCGGATTCCGACAGTGACCGTGGTCTCCGCCTTCGCCAGTGTTGCGCGGTCCACCGGGTGGACGAGCGAACCGAGCTTGACGCCTGCGTCGGTGACCGGCACCTCGAGCAGGTTCATCGCCGGCGAGCCGATGAATCCGGCAACGAAGACGTTGTTGGGGTGGTCGTACATGCGGCGCGGGGTGTCCAGCTGCTGCAGGACGCCGTCCTTGAGGACTGCGACGCGGTCGCCCATCGTCATGGCCTCGACCTGGTCGTGCGTCACGTAGACGGTGGTGACGCCCAATCGCCTTTGCAGAGAAGCGATTTGGGTGCGGGTCTGCACACGCAGCTTGGCATCCAGGTTGGACAGCGGCTCATCCATCAGGAAGACCTGAGGGGATCGGACGATCGCGCGACCCATCGCGACCCGCTGCCGCTGACCACCGGACAGCGCCTTCGGCTTGCGGTCCAGGTAGCCCTCGAGGTCGAGGATCTTGGCGGCTTCCTCGACGCGACTGCGGATCTCGGTCTTGGCGACGCCGGCGATCTTCAGCGCGAAGCCCATGTTGTCGGCAACCGACATGTGCGGGTAGAGCGCGTAGTTCTGGAAGACCATGGCGACGTCGCGGTCCTTGGGGGACAGGTTGGTGACGTCGCGGTCCCCGATCAGGATTCGGCCCTCGTTGACTTCCTCGAGGCCGGCGAGCATGCGCAGCGCGGTGGACTTACCAGAACCGGAGGGGCCGACGAGGACGAGGAACTCGCCGTCCTGAATGTCGATGTTCAGCTTGTCCACCGATGCGGTGTCAGCCCCGGGATAGACACGGGTGGCGCTGTCATAAGTGACTGTGGCCATGGTGATGCAACTCCTTCACCGGCAGGAACGTGCCGGACGATCCGTTGTGAATGGATGCGACGCCTGTCCCGCACTACACGGGTGTGACGCCAGCCACACTCTAACCGCATGCCAGAGATGACGGGTGGGTATGCCGGAACCGAATCGACGGCCGCTCAGACTCGGCGGGCCACGCGCAGCGTCTCGAACACCGGCACGACATCGGCCGGACCGTCGATCCGGAAGGACGCGGCCGTGTTGCCGTCACCGACCTTGATCGTGACGCTGCCCGGGCGGCCGGCCAGCGCTTCGAACGCGCGCTCGTCGGTGACGTCGTCGCCGAGGTAGAGGCTCGCGCTTGTGCCGAATTCCGTTGCCAATGCGAGCAATGCACTGCCCTTGGTGATCGGCAGTGCGCTCAGCTCGACGATCTGCTTGCCGTTCATCACGTCGACACCCGGTATGTCGATCGCGAGGGCCGCTCGGCTCGCCGCCGCAGCGATCTCGGACGGGACCCTGCGGGTGTGCAGCACCACCCCGGCCGGCTTGCGCTCGATGCGGGTCGGCGGGTGGGCAGCCGCGACGGCCTCCAACGCACGGGTCGCCTCGGCCAGCCGTTGCCGTGCTGCGTCGTCGAACGTGAGGTCCAGTGGGAGCTGACGGTCCGGCTCCGCTCCGTGCGAGCCCACCAGCACGATGGCATCATCGCCGGTCACGCCACTGAGAGCCTGTAGCGCCGCCAAGTGCCGACCCGACACGATGGCGACGAAAACTCCCGGCAGCGTGGCGAGTTCGCGCAGCAGCTCCATCGACCCGGCAACGGGTCGTGACGTTGACGGATCCTCGACCAGCGGTGCGAGCACACCGTCGAAATCGGTGGCGACCAGGATCGGATCGGTCGCGGCGAAGGCGGCGAGTGCCTTGCCCAGCTTCGGATCGAGGGTCACGGCTGCCTCGGTGCGACCGCGAGGTTGCTGAGGAAGCGCTCCGCCCAGCGCTGCACGTCGTGCCGCAGCACCTGGCGGTGCAATGCCCGCATGCGCCGCCTGCGCTCCTCCGCCGGCGCCTCGAGCGCGCGCGTAATGGTCCGTTTGGTGCGTGCGATGTCGTGCGGGTTGCAGAGGTATGCCTGCTTGAGTTCGTTTGCCGCACCAGTAAATTCGCTCAGCACCAGAGCTCCGGTGTCGTCATGCGCGGCGACGTATTCCTTCGCGACCAGGTTCATCCCGTCTCGCAGGGGAGTGACCAGCATGACGTCGGCCGCCACGAACAACGCCGCCATCTCCTCGCGTGGGAAGGACCGGTGCAGGTAGGTGACCGCCGGCGCGCCGAAACTGGAGTGCTCACCGTTGATCCGGCCGACGGTCTGCTCGACCTCGCTCTTGATGTGCTGATAGGCCTGCAGCCGCTCACGACTCGGTGTCGCGACCTGGATGAACTTGGTGCGGGCGCCGTCCAATGTGCCCTCGCGGTACATCTCCTCCAGTGACTTGAGCCGGTGCCGGATGCCCTTGGTGTAGTCGAGCCGGTCCACGCCGAGCAGCAGCTTCTCGGGGTTTCCGAGCTGCTCGCGGATCTCCCTCGCACGTGCTCGCACCGCCGGAGTTGCGGCCAGCCGTGCCATCCCGCGACTGTCGATCGAGATCGGCACCGCCGCGGCGCGGCATACCTGCCCGTCGGCGGTCTGGACGAGGTCCGCGCGGACCTCGACATCATCGTCACCGAGCAGCTGCCGACATGCCCGAAGGAAGTTCTGTGCGTCCGTACGACGTTGGAAACCAAGGAAATCCGCGCCCAAGAGGCCGTGCAGCAAGGTGTCGCGCGCCGGCAGTTGCATGAACAGCTCGACCGGTGGGAAGGGGATGTGGTTGAACCAGCCGATGCGCACGTCGGGCCGTAACTCGCGCAGGTATCGCGGCATCAGCTGCAGCTGGTAGTCGTGTATCCAGACCGTGGCGTTCTCGGCCGCGAGCTCGGCAGCGACCTCCGCGAAGCGCCGGTTGACCTTCTCGTATGCCGCCTGCCACCGCCGCCGGAACGTTGGCGGCACGATCACGTCGTGGTAGAGCGGCCACAGCGACCCGTTGCTGAAACCCTCGTAGTAGTCGGTGATTTCGTCGGCGCTGAGCGCGATGGGGTGCAGCCACATGTCGTCCTGCTCGAACGGCGCAGGCGCCTTCCCGGGCACGCCCGACCAGCCGATCCAGGCGCCGTCGCGGCCGCTCATCACTGATTCCATCGCGGTCACCAGACCGCCCGGGCTGCGGCGCCATACGGATCGATTGCCCTCACGGACGCGGTCCACCGGCAAGCGGTTGGCGGCTATCACCAGATCGAACTTGTCCTGCGGCAACGGACACAACCCCTCGGATCGGGTGCGGCACAACGGATGTTGTAGGCCGCGAAACCGTCGCCCTCACTGTATGACGCAAGGGTCTTCCTCCTCGGCGGTACAAGCCCGAGCGACCCGCCGCGTCGGCCCGATCATGGCCACGACGGCGTCGAGGGCGTTACCGTGGATCATGCGCATCCAAGAGCTGCTCAAGGGCAAGGGATCGGACGTCGTGACGATCACCTCCGAGACGACGATCGGCGAGTTCGTGCAGATCCTCGCCGACCATCGCATCGGTGCTGCGGTGGTGGTCGACGACGGAGCGATCACCGGCATCATCAGCGAACGCGACGTAGTGCGTGCATTGCCTGGTGGGGTCGAGGGCCTGCTCGGACGACCGGTGTCCACTCTGATGACCAGTGTGGTCATCACCTGCGCGCCCGGCGACGAAGTGAGTTCGTTGGCCGCGTCGATGACCGAGCATCGGTTTCGTCACCTGCCGGTCGTGCAGGACGACAAACTGGTCGGCATCGTCAGCATCGGCGACATCGTCAAATTCCGGCTGGAGGAGCTGCAGGGCGAGCGCGATCAGCTGGAGTCCTACATAACCTCTTAAATCTGGCTGACGTGGTTTTCGCCACGTCGTGAAGCGTGCGCGGCGTCCCGTTCGTTGTCGCATACCGTGGGCTCTATGACTGCAGACCGTCGCTCGGACTCCGGCGCGTCCGGCGTGGCTGGTACGCACCGGCTGCCGGTGATCCAGGGCGCCGACGACAGCGACCAGCGGGCCGATCAGGACCGGATCGGCGATTACGAGCTGATCCGCAAGATCGGCGAGGGCGGCATGGGCGTCGTCTACAAGGCGCTCGACGCCGACGGCCAGGCGGTTGCCGTGAAGGTTCTGCGGGCACACATCGCGCACGACCGCGGCGCTCGCGAGCGGCTGCGACGCGAGGTCAGCACCCTGGTGCGGGTGAAGTCTCCCCACGTCGCGCCCTTCCTGGACGCCGACGTGGATGGCGACAACCCTTACCTGGTCACCAGTTTCGTGCCGGGAGCCTCGCTCGACGAAGTGGTCGAGGACGACGGACCGTTCGGCGCAGCGCGGCTGGCTCGGCTCGGCCGCGGCCTCGCGGATGCGCTGGGCGCCATACACAAGGCGGGCATCGTGCACCGCGATCTCAAACCGGGCAACGTGCTGATGGTCGGAGACGACCCGGTGCTGATCGATTTCGGCATCGCGCACGTCGCCGACGACTCGCGCCTCACCTCGACCGGCCTGGTCATGGGCACGCCCGGCTACCTGTCTCCGGAGATCGTCGAGGGCGACGAGGTCAGCGAGGCCACCGACTGGTGGGGCTGGGCCGCCACCCTCGCGTATGCCGCCAGCGGTCGCGCGCCGTTCGGCCGCGGTCCGATGCCGGTGGTCCTGGACCGCGTATGCCGCGGCGAGTACGACCTCAGCGGCGTCGATCCGCGACTGCGCCCGCTTCTCGAGGCCGCGCTCGACCCCGACGCGACCCGTCGCCCTGCAGCGGGGGAGGTGCTGGCCGCGCTCGACATCTTCGCGGGTGGCGGCGACACGGGTGAGATCCCGGTGCTCGCGCAGCGTCGCCCCCGGTCGATCGCGCCGACCGGCGCAAGCCGGTGACACAGCAACTGGCCGGCGGCACTGCGCCCGACACCGAGCGATTCGATCGTCCCGTCGCGGGACCGACCCGACCCGACCCGACCGAGCGACTGGATGCCGCACCGGGCGGTCACGTGGTGCGCCCCGCTGACCACTCCGAGCGGCCGGTCCCGTCGATGGCGCCCGGACGGTTCGTGCCGCCGCCCGACCCGCGCATCGGCCAGTCCGCACGCACCGGCACCCTGACCGCAGTCGTGGCCGCGCTCGCCGGCATCAGTGCCGTGCTGCCGACGGTCGGCATCACGCTGCTGGTGCTCTGGGCCGTTGCCGCTCGCTGGTCTGACAAGACGATCACTTCGATGGTGCTGCGTCGCTACAGCTCCGGACCGCGCAAATCCGACACCTTCGTCGCGGCCGTCACGTCACCGTGGCACGGCGTGGTCGCAGCTCTGGCGACGCTGCTGACGGTGTTGATCCCGGCATTCGTCGGCGGCTGTACCGCGGCGGCCGTCGCACTGATCTATTCGATGGCCGAGAACGACTCGGTCTATCTCGGCAGGCCGCTTCCAGTTGCCATCGGGGTGCTCATCGGTGCCCTGGTGATGTGGTGGGGCCCGGGCGGCATACCGCTGCGACGCGGTTCGCGCAGCATCGTGCGCGGTGTCGTGCGCGGCCAGCCGCTGACCCGGATCATCATCGGGCTGTGCATCGTGATTGCCGTGCTGGGAGCCGTCTTCGCGCTCACCCACCTCTCATCCGGCGCGTCGTGGTGGCCGATCCCGAGCAGCTCGAGCCTGAAGCTACAGCTCGGCAATTAAGCCGATATCAGCCCACGCTCAGCTGACACATACCGCGCGCCGGGCGACCGTCCTACGCTGAGCGAGTGGACGAGGTTCAGGACACCGACCCGGGCGGCATGCCCGTCTCCGGTCGCATGCGATTTCTGCAGGGCGAGCCGGTCACCGAACCGATGCCGATCGCGGACAGCCTGCGGCACACGCCATACAGGGACCCGCGCACGATGGAGGCGCCCGAGCAGGAGGCGACCGTCCGTGGTGCGCTCGAGCTGGCGGTGCGCGTCGGCGAGTTGTTGCTGCGCTGCGGCGCCGGCACGCGTGATGTGGAGGCGGCAGTCGTCGCGGTTGCCGCAGCAGCCGGCTTGCGCCGCCTCGAGGTCGACATCACCAACCAGTCCCTGCTCGTGCAGGCACCTACTCCTGCGGGTGTGCCGGTCACCCTGCTGCGCGTGGTCCGCTCCAACACCAAGGATTTCGCCCGGCTGACCGCGGTGCACCGGCTGGTCGAGGAGTTGGTGGCCGGCGGCATCGATGACGTCGACGCCGCGACCCGCAAGCTACGGCGGATCCAGCGCAGCGCACGGCTCTACCCACGCTGGTTGATCTCCTCGGGTATGCCGGGCTGGCCGGCTCCGTGTGCGCGATTCTCGGCGGTCACACGATGGCCATCGTCGTGTCGATCCTCTCCGCACTGCTCGTCGACCGGATCGGCCGATGGCTGGGCAAGCGTGCCGTGCCCTCCTTCTATTCGGCAGCTGCCGGCAGTGCCGTTTCGGTGATGCTCGCCTGGCTGGGCTACTTGGTGGGGATCCACGGATGGCTCGGGCTGCACATGCCCCCAACGGATTTCGCGTATGCCGTCGCGGCAGGCATCGTCGTGCTGCTGCCCGGCCGCGCGATGGCGTCTGCCGTCGAGGATGCGATCACCGGCTACCCGGTCACCGGCGCGGGCCGACTGCTCACCGTCTTTCTCGCCACCGCCGGGATCATCGTTGGCGTTGCCGCCGGTCTGTCGTTCACTCTGCGCCTGGACAAGGCATTGGACCTGGAGCTCACCGCGCCCAAGGCACTGTCCTTCGGTTCCGCGCCGGCTGTGCTCTGGTTGCGGGTGATCTGTGGGGCGATCGGCGCCACTTGCAGTGCGGTGACCGCACGGGTGTTGCCGCGGCACCTGCTGCCGGCGGGCCTGCTCGGAGCAGTCGGCCTGTTCCTGTCCGGCGGATTGTCGAGCTCGCTCGGCCTGGGCGGTTTCCGGCTCGGCGCGACCACGTCGCTCGCGGTGGCGGCAATCTCCATCGGCGTCCTCGGTCGCCTGATCGGCCTACGGCTCGGTGCTCCCGCGCTCGTCCTCGTCGTGCCCGCGGTGTCCCCGCTGTTGCCCGGATTGCGCATCTTCCGTGGCATGTATGACGCAGTGACCGGCAGCATCGTCGGCACATCGGTCGCCACGCAGGGTGAAGCAGTCAGCACGCTGATGGGCGCAGCTGCGGTGGCGCTGGCGATCAGCACCGGCGTGGTGATGGGCGACGTGATGTCGGCGCCCCTGGACCGGCAGGCGTTGCACCGCCGGCGGGTCCGGCGACGCTAAATCAGTTGAATTACACGTTTGTAATTTTACCTTCTTTTTCGGCGTGTCGCCTTGAATTCTGGACTTGAACCTCACTCGCACCTTGTGTCACATGCGTCATTCCCGTAACGTTCGGGGCGCTTCAAGGCACCGATCCCGGCGCGAGTCGGGTCGTCAGGAAAGGACATCACCTTGCCGTACACACCGCGTCACAAGACGGATCGACCGTCTGTCGCCGGCCGACGCGCCATGGGCGCCGTGATGGCCTCGGCCACCACCGTCGGCGCCGGTCTGGCCGCTGCCGCGCACGCCAAGGCGGACACTCCCTGGAACGTTTGGGACCGCGTCGCCACCTGCGAGTCGGGTAACAACTGGTCGATCGACACCGGCAACAGCTTCTACGGAGGCCTGCAGTTCACCACGTCGACCTGGCAGGCGTTCGGCGGCACCAAGTTCGCCTCGAGCGCTCAGTACGCGACACGGGACCAGCAGATCTACGTCGCCCAGGCGACGTTGCGGGTGCAGGGCCCCGGCGCTTGGCCGGTCTGCTCCAAGAAGGGCGGCCTCACCCGCGCCAACGGGCTCGCCGTCAGGGTCGACGTCGGTGGCTCCACACCGGCGCCCAAGCCCACCCCGCAGCCCACTCCGCCGTCGCGCGGCAACCACCGGGCGCTGGTGCTCGACGGCATCGTCGGTCCGCTGACCACAGCCTCGACGCAGCACTGGCTCGGCATACGGCAGGACGGCGCCGACCACTTCACCCGCAGCACGGTGATCGCCTTGCAGGCGCGACTCGGTGTCTACCGGGACGGTGTCATTGGCCCCATCACCACCCGCGCGTTGCAGCGCTACGTCGGCGCCACCCAGGACGGTGCCGCGAACCTGAATGGCCGCACTGTCGTCGCCCTGCAGAGCTACCTGAACTCCAAGGGCATGTAAGCCACCCACGAAGTTCTCCCCGCTGCATCAACCCACAGGGGCTCAACGCATTGACCGGCATACCAATACCTTGAGCGGCGTACCGAATCCACTGGATTCGGTACGCCGCTCAATGCGGAAGTATGCCGGTCAATCGCTACTTCTTCGGTGGCTCGGGCTCGGCGGGAGCCTGCTCGTGCGAGCCGAAGTAGTCGGCGACGTGTTCCATGGTCTGGGCCGACTTGCTGAAGATGACGTATCGCTTGCGTACGCCCGTCGCGCCGTCCGTGGATCGGAAGTCGAGGTGGAAGCCGAGCGACTTGGCGATCAGCCGTAGCGATTGCGGCGTGTAGTAGGCAGTGTGGTCCGGGTAGTAGATGTAGCGCTGTCTGGTGAGGTCTCCGCCGTCGTAGATGTCGGTCCCGCACACCACGAGACCGTCGCGGTCGACCAGTCTGAGCAATTTGGTGAAGTCGCTCCAGGGGTCACGGAAGTGCTCGATCACCTCGGAGGCGAGCACGACCTGGAAGTGCCGCGAGGTGCGTACGTTCGCGTCGACGAAATCACCGTCATCGCGCAGCTTCATGATGTCCCCGATGGCTACCTGGCCGACGCCGGGCAGCTTTGCGATGTGGTGGTTGTCGAGGCTTCGGCCGGCGCCATACACCAGCACGTCCACACTGTCGCGGTTGAGAATTTCGATCGCCATTCTCGCCATGTGGAACTCGCGGCCCTTCCGGGTTGCGCTGCCCGCCCGGGTCCCGCCCGGAAGACTTTCGAAGTCCTTGACATCGAGAAAGTTGCTCTGGGCAGTCTTCAGGCATCGGATGAAGCCACAGCCGTTGCAGATTACTGCCGGAAAGGTGAGGCTCTTGTCCGCGGCGTTGGTGAGGGTGCGGTGCTGGAGGCCCGACCCGCCGCAGATCAGGCAGCGTTCGCGTTGCCGCCGACCTACTCCGCGGCGAACGGCAGCGACATAGCGAGGTCGCGACGCCGGGTCCAGCAGACCCCGCGCGATCCGCTTGGAACGAATGCTTCCGGTTCTCAGTTGTGTCGTGAACGATATCGCCATTCCCTGACGCTAACAGGCCGCTCGTCGACTTCCCGGCATACGAAAGAAGCGGCTGCGTGCGTCATGCACGCAGCCACCCTTCCTCTCGCCCGACGAGCGGTCAGTCACCCGATATCGGGTGAGAGCAGAACCGAGCCAGTCGGCTCAGCTGCTGTAGCGGTCGTTCAGAGCGTCCCAGGTGGGCTTGTCCACCAGGCGCTGCCGCTCGGCGAATCCGACGACGAGGTTGTCGTCCTCGGTGATCTGCCCGGTGTCGCGCAGCGCGGTCAGCGCGTTCTGCATGCCGAAGACCGCACCCTGCAGTGCGGCATTTGCATAGAGCACGATGCCGTAGCCGGCCTCGGCCAGCTCGGACGCCGACACCATCGGCGTCTTGCCGCCGATGACCAGGTTCGCCAGCAGCGGCTGCTCGACCATGCCCGGCAGGCTCAGCACCTGCTCGCGGTCGGTCAGTGCCTCGACGAAGAGGATGTCGGCGCCTGCTTCACCGAATGCGCGGGCCCGCTCCACCGCGGCCTCGAAGCCGTCGACGGCGGCCGCGTCGGTGCGGGCCATGATCAGCAGGTTTTCGTCGCGGCGAGCATCGACGGCGGCCTTGATCTTGTTGACGGCCTCGTCTGTGCCGATGACCGACTTGCCCTCGAAGTGGCCGCAGCGCTTCGGGCTGACCTGGTCCTCGAACTGGATGCAGTCCGCGCCGGCACGCTCGAGCACGCGGACGGTATGACGCACGTTCAGCGCGTTGCCGAAGCCGGTATCGGCGTCGACGAGCAGCGGCAGGTCTACGGCGTCGCGGATGCGCGCGGTGTGGTCGGCGATCTCGGCCAAACCCATGAAGCCCTGGTCCGGCAGACCGAGCGACATGTTCGTGACACCGGCACCCGTGACGTATGACGCCCGGTAGCCCAAGTCCTGAATCACCTTGGCGGACAACGCATTGAACGCTCCTGGGACGACCACGCCGGCACGTTCCTGCACCAGCGACTTCAACTGCTGCTTGGTGGAGGGCTGCATTACTTCTCCTTCGGTCCGAAGTCGTTGTCGGCGGTCACGAAGAGGTCGACATACTCGTTGACCGGGGTAGCCGCGAACTTGGCCTGGTCGAGCGACACCTCGGCGAGCTCGTGCTGCCGGGTCTCGTCGAAGCGACGGGCCAGGTTGCGGCGGAACTTCTCCTCCAACAACGGCAGGCCCTCCTCGCGGCGGCGGCGGTGCCCGATCGGGTACTCCACGACGACCTCATCGAGGGTGGTGCCGTCGGTGAACTTCACGGTGAGCGCGTTGGCGATGCTGCGCTTCTCCGGGTCGTGATAATCCTTGGTGAACTGCGGGTCCTCGACACAGTGAATCTTGGCGCGCAGTGTGTCGATCCGCGGGTCGGCGGCGACGTTGTCCTCATAGTCGGCTGCGGTCAGCCGGCCGAAGATGAGCGGCACGGCGACCATGTACTGGATGCAGTGGTCGCGGTCGGCCGGGCCGGTCAGCGGACCCTGCTTGTCGATGATCCGGATGCACGCCTCATGGGTGCGGATGGTGACCTCGTCGATGTCCTCGACCTTCTTGCCGGCGGCCTCGACCTGGTCGCGCAGCGTGTGTGCCGCCTCGACGGCGGTCTGGCTGTGGAACTCCGCCGGGTAGCTGATCTTGAAGAGGACGTTCTCGGCGACATACGAGCCGTAGGTCCGCTGGAAGGTGAAGGGCTTGCCGCCGAAGCTGACGTCGTAGAAGCCCCAGGTCGGTGCGGTCAGCACGGTCGGGTAGCCCATCTCGCCGGTCTGCGCGATCAGGGCCAGCTTCACCGCGCGGCTGCACGCGTCACCGGCCGCCCAGCTCTTGCGGCTGCCCGCGTTGGGCGCGTGGCGGTAGGTGCGCAGCGACTGGCCGTCGACGAACGCCAGCGACACGGCCGCCAACGTTTGCTCGCGGGTGAGCCCGAGCAGCGTCGACACCACGGCAGTGCTGGCAACCTTCACCAGGATGACGTGGTCCAAACCGACTGCGTTGAAAGAGTTTTCGAGCGCGATGACGCCCTGGATCTCGTGCGCCTTCACGATGCCCTCGATGACCGCCTGCATGGTCAGCGGTTGCTCGCCGCGGACAACGCGCTCGCGGGAGATCCAGTCGGCGACGGTGAGTATGGCGCCCGAGTTGTCGCTCGGGTGGCCCCACTCGGCGGCCAGCCAGGTGTCGTTGAAGTCGAGCCAGCGGACCAGTGCGCCGTTGTCGAAGGCGGCCTGCACCGGGTCGAGCACGTAGTTGGTGCCGATGACGCGTGCGCCGTTGGGCACCTCGGTGCCCGGCACGATCGGGCCGAGCAGCTTTGTCGCTGCTGGGTATTCGAGTGCTTCGAGGCCGCAGCCGAGCGCGTCGATCAGGATGTTGCGTGCGGTGGTCAGCGCCAGGTCGGAGTCGATCTGGTAGTCGCGGACGTAGTCGACGATATCGACGAGCACGTCGTCCCACGCCCGGCCGCCGGTCGCGGATTTCGTTGTGGTGGTGTCGGTTTCACTGCTGGACAAGGTATGTCGCCAATCGTGTCGGAGCGGGTGAGGTAGAGAGGGGGTTGAGTAGGAGCGAGGAACGAGCGACGTATCGAAACCGTCCCGGGTCTCGATACGGGCTCGCCTAGCGGCTCGCCCTACTCGACCAGCTTGGAGGGGTTACTTTCGCTGTGCGAGCGGGACGAACTTCTGGTCCTCCGGACCGATGTAGTTGGCGCTCGGCCGGATGATCTTGTTGTCGGCACGCTGCTCGAGCACGTGCGCGGCCCAGCCGGTGGTGCGGGAGATGACGAACAGGGGGTGAACATGTCGGTGGGCACGCCCAGGGCGCGGTAGCTGACGGCGCTGAACCAGTCGAGGTTCGGGAACATCTTCTTGGCGTCGGCCATGACCGACTCGATGCGCTCGGCGACCGCGAAGAGCTGCTCGTCGCCGGTGCCTGCGCTGAGGTTCTGCGCGACCTTCTTGATGATCTTGTTGCGCGGGTCGGAGATCGTGTAGACGGGGTGGCCGAAGCCGATCACGACCTCCTTGTTGGCAACCCGCTCGCGGATGTCGGCCTCGGCCTCGTCCGGGTTTGCGTAGCGCTGCTGGATGTTCAGTGCGACCTCGTTGGCGCCACCATGCTTCGGGCCGCGCAGCGCCCCGATCGCTCCGGTGATCGCGGAGTACATGTCCGACCCGGTGCCGGCGATGACCCGACCGGTGAAGGTGGAGGCGTTGAACTCGTGCTCGGCATACAAATTGAGCGAGATGTTCATCGCGTGGACCTGCTCGTCGGACGGTTCGGTGCCGTGCAACAGGTGCAGGAAGTGGCCGCCGATCGAGTCGTCGTCGGTCTCGACGTCGATGCGCTTGCCGCTGTGCGTCCAGTGGTACCAGTAGAGGAGCATCGAGCCGAGCGACGCGATCAGCCGGTCGGCGATGTCGCGGGCGTCGGCGTCGTTGTGGTCGTCCTTCTCCGGCAGCGTGCAGCCGAGCACCGAGACACCGGTGCGCATGACGTCCATCGGGTGGCTCGCGGCCGGCAGCGCTTCCAGCGCCTGCCGGACGGCGAGGGGAGGGCGCGCTTGGCCTTCAGCTGCGCCTTGTAGGTGTCGAGCTGGGCCTGCGTCGGGAGGACACCGTGGATGAGGAGATGAGCGACCTCCTCAAAGCTGCAGTTCTCGGCCAGGTCGAAAATGTCGTAGCCGCGGTAGGACAGGTCGTTGCCGTGCTGGCCGACGGTGCACAGCGCGGTGTTGCCCGCCGGCACCCCGGACAATGCAACAGACTTCTTGGGCTTTGGTTTGACGGCCGCTTCAGCCATGACGACTCCTTGTCGTGATCAAGTGTTCTTTACAAGATAAGCAACCGAGAGTGTCTACTGATACCCGCACTGCCATGCGAAGTTCGGACAGTTTCTCGACCTGGCTTGTGAAGTTTGTAAAGATGTGCGCATGGCCACAGCTGAGTATGCCGGATTCGTCGTCCGGCGCGCACGGGTGGATGCCGGACTCAGCGGTGCGGCGCTGGCGCGGAAGATCTCGATCTCGCCGAGCTATCTGAGCCAGATCGAGCACAACAACCGGGTGCTGACGTCCCAGTTGCGGGCGCGGATCGCCGAAGTCCTCGGCATCGACGCCCAGCGGTTGACGGTCGAGCCGGAGGCACGTACAGCCGCGGCGCTCGTCGATTCTTTTGCGGAGCACGCGGAGTTGCGTGCGCTGTCGGTCGCGGAGGTTCGTTTCGTTGCGGATCAGCTGCCGGGTGTCGCGGCTGCGCTGCTCGACCTGTCTGCAGGGCGGCGTGCCGACCGGGAGCGCATCGACTCTCTGGAGGCTCGGTTGGGCGGTGACCGCGAGGATCTGCTCGGACCGCCGATGCCTTACGAAGCCGTGCGCGACTTCTTCTCGGTCCATCACAACTACTTCGACGGGCTTGACCGACAAGCGGAGGCGTTGGTCGCACAGCTCGGCATACAGCCTCGTGGTCGGTATGACGCACTGCGAAACCACCTGACAGCACTTGAGATCGAGGTCGCCGAGGCGTCGCGGTCGGAGGTCGGCGGGCAGCGTCGTTACGACCCGCAGACGCGCACTTTGCGGGTGGCCCGGGAGCTGCGTCCGTCGCAGAAGGCGTTCCAGCTGGGTAGCCAGCTCGCGTTGACAGTCGCGCCGGACCTGATCGACGAGATCGTCGAGACCGCGCCGTTCCGTGATGTGGTGACCACCCGACTGGCGCGGATAGGCCTGGCGAACTACTTTGCCGGTGCGATCCTGTTGCCGTATGGCGAGTTCCTGGCGGCCGCCCGGCGCGTACGTTACGACATCGAGCAACTCGCCGAGGAGTTCGACGTCGGCTTCGAGACGGTCTGCCATCGGCTCAATACCCTGCAACGGCCCGGGGATTCGGGGATTCCGTTCGCGTTCGTGCGGGTGGATCGGGCGGGCAACCTCTCCAAGCGGCAGTCGGCGACGCCGTTTCATTTCTCCCGCAGCGGCGGCACCTGCCCGCTGTGGACCGTGTATGACGCGTTCAGTCGTCCCGGCCAGGTGCTGCGGCAGATCGCCGAGATGCCCGACGGTCGCGCGTATCTCTGGATCGCCCGGACGGTGAGCAGCGGAGGGTCCGGATTCCGTTCTGCGCACAAGACTTTCGCAATAGGTCTCGGCTGCGACCTGGGTTACGCGGATCAGACGGTCTACTCCGCCGGTCTGGATCTGGAGGACCGGACGTTGCGTGCCCAGATCGGGATGGGCTGCAAGGTCTGCGAACGTCCGGCATGCCCGCAGCGGGCCTTCCCGTTCGCCGGGCGGACCTTGCAGATCGACGAGAACCGCGGGCAGCTCTACCCCTACATGCACGAGTCCGACCAGGACTGATGCGCCGAGGTCGATCGCGTCGGCCACTCCCACCACTGTCATCCCCGCGTGAGGTGCGGGATCATGGTGTCGCATGAGTAGCACTACGCCCGAGACCACAGTGGACATCGTCGTGCTCGGTATGGGGCCGGGTGGTGAGTCGGCCGCGGAACGCCTTGCCGCCAGCGGACTTTCGGTGATCGGCATCGACGCGAACCTCGTTGGCGGGGAGTGCCCCTACTACGGCTGCATCCCGTCCAAGATGATGATTCGCGCGGCGGACAGCGTGGCCGAGGCGGGTCGCGTGGAGCAACTGGCCGGGTCGAGCAGAGTCGAGCCGAGCTTCTCCCCAGTGGCGACTCGGATCCGGGACGAGGCGACCGACAACTGGGATGACCGGGTCGCCGTCGAGCGGTTCGAGAAGGCCGGCGGCACGTTCGTCCGAGGGCGCGGCACGGTCACCGGGCCGCGCACGGTTCAGGTGGGCGATCGGTCATTCACCGCAAGCCGGGCGCTGATCGTCAACACTGGCACCGATCCCGCCATACCGCCGATCCCAGGACTGTCGGAGACTCCTACTGGACCAACCGGGAGGTCGTGCGGATCACCGAAGCGCCCGAGTCCTTGATTGTGCTGGGCGGCGGTGCGATTGGCGCCGAAATCGCCCAGGCACTAGCGCGATTCGGCACCCGCGTCGCCATCGTCGAGATGGCGCCACGGCTGCTTCCGCTGGACGAGCCGGAGGCCGGACGGCTGCTCGCCGAGGTGTTCGCCCGTGAGGGCATCGCGGTGCACACCGGCACCGGGGCGACAGGGGTTCGTCATACCTACGACGCCTTCACCGTCGAGACAGGCGCCGAGTCGCTCGCCGCCGAGCGGCTTCTCGTCGCGACCGGCCGGCGCATCGACCTGGCCGGCCTCGGCCTCGGCAGCATCGGCGTCGACACGACGCAACGGTTCGTCGATCCGGACGAATACCTTCGGATCGCCGACGGGGTCTACGCGATCGGCGACATCACCGGCAAGGGCGGCTTCACACACATCTCGATGTATCAAGCCGGGATCGTCACCGACCATATCCTCGGCCGCGAGCCCGCACCCGCCGAATATCACGCGGTGCCGCGGGTCACCTTCACCGACCCGGAGATCGGCGCTGTCGGACTGACTGAGGAGCAGGCCGAACAGCGAGGAATCCGAACGGTTTCCAGCCTCAGCCTGGCGTCCAGCTCGACCCGCGGCTGGATCCACAAAGCGGGCAACGACGGCTTCGTCAAGCTGGTCGCCGACGCCGATCGCGGGACTCTGGTCGGCGCCACCTCGGCCGGCCCGTATGGCGGAGAGGTCCTGTCCATCCTCACTCTTGCCGTGCACGAACGCACGCCACTCGCGCGTCTGCGCTCGATGATCTACGCCTACCCGACCTTCCATCGCGGCATCGAGGACGCACTTGCTCAGCTGAAGGTGTGACTGCCAGTTGACTTATGCAGGTAAATGCCTGCATATTGGAGGGGTGACCGAACCGGACCAGGAAGCAGTGTTCAAAGCGCTGGCGGACCCCACCCGCCGGCTGCTGCTGGACCGGCTGCGTCATACCGACGGACAGACGCTGGGCGACCTGTCCGCCGACGTGGGTATGGCGCGCCAGTCGGTCACCCAGCACCTTGACCTGCTGGTCAAGGCACACCTGGTCACCGTCGTGCGCCGCGGTCGGGAGCGACTGCACTACCTCAACCCGGCGCCCATCCATCAGATCCGGGACCGCTGGATCTCGGCATTCGACCGACCGCGACTCGACGCGCTCGGCGCCATCCGACGAAACGCTGAGGAGCTCGCCATGAGCGAAACCGCAACAACCACAACGGTTCCGACCTACGTCTATGTCACCTACATCCGTGCCTCCGTAGACCAGGTGTGGCAGGCACTCACCGACGCCGACCTGACCGCGGCCTACTGGGCACACCGCAACGTCTCCGACTGGGAGACCGGCTCGACGTGGGAGCACCAACGCCTGGACGGCTCGGGGAACGACATCGAAGGCCGGGTGCTCGAGGTTGACCGGCTGCGCCGCCTGGCGATCACCTTCGAGGACCCCACGGGCGAAAAGCTGGAGCAACCCTCCGTGGTCACCTTCGAACTGGAGCCCGGCGACGAACTGGTCCGGCTCACCGTGACGCACGAGCACCTGCCGTCGATGGGCATGTATGGCGGGATCTCTCGCGGTTGGCCGGCGGTGCTGGCAAATCTGAAGTCGCTGCTGGAGACCGGCAAGCCGCTGCCGATCGAGGTGTGGGATCTGATGCCTGTGGAGCAGTCATGAGCGAGCGCAGCGAGCGACCAAACGGGCTCAGGACGAATGCCGAGACCCGAGGAACGAGGGGATCGGCATGAGTGCTCCGACGCGCGAGCTCGCCCTCGCGGAGCGGGCGATGAATCATTTGACCCACGTGGTGGATTCGCTGGTTGCCACCGACCTAGACCGCCCCACTCCATGTCCGGATTGGACCGTGCGGGAGCTGCTGGCGCACGTTGCCGGCACGGCGGCAGCGCTCGCCGACTTTGCCCGCACCGGCCGGCGACAGCTGCCGGACAAGCTCGTCCCGCTGGCGGACCCGACCCGGGAAGCCGTTGCGTCGATCGCAGGCACCCGCGCGGCACTGCTGGACGACTCCGGTGATCCAGATGTCGTGCGTGGTGCAGCGGGTGACGTTGCGATCGAATTCACCACGCACGCCTGGGATCTCGTCCCGGGGCAAGCCATCCCGGAAGACCTGGCAACCGACGTACTTGCCCTTGTCAGCCCGTTAATGAACGACGAACTGCGACAAGAGTTCTTCGCGGCGCAGGCCGATGTCGGCCCAGGAGCGACCGCGAGCGACAAGCTCGTGGCGTTCCTGGGCCGAGACCCGGCTCAGCCGACGAACTGGAAGTGATAGCTCTCGCCGTCCGTGCCGTAGGTGAACGGACTCGCGAACCCCCAGCGGTGGGCATTGGCCGACAGCCACTTCTGACCGACGCCGCCCCAGCCGAACTCCTCGCCGGGCTGGTCTGTCTCGCGGAAGTCGACCGCCAGTCCATAGCCGTGGTTCGAGGTGCCAGGGTAAGCGGCGCGCGGGCTGCCGAATTTGTTGTACCAGTACCACTGTTCGTCAATGTCTCGGTACGTCAGGTCGATCGCTGCGTAGTGGCCGAAGGCAGCTTTGTAGCTGGCCTCCAGGGCCTTCAGGTAGGGCTGGTCATCGCAGTTCAGGTAGCGCTGCGTTTTGGGTGTGTAGTCCGGGTCGAACGTGTCGGGGGAGTTGTAGGAGGTGGATACCTTGCACAGGCTGCTCGTCGAGAGTCTGCCGTTGATCGACGAGGGGTTGGAGGTGGTGGTCTCCAGGGTGCCCTTGTGGACATAGCCACGGCTGGTGTGCAGCCACGGCCCGGTGCCGATGCGAGTGCCGGTCACCTTGGCATGCGGCCCGTAGCTACCGACGATGCTGTATGTCAGGCCTGGCCCGGAGCGGATGTTGGCCTTGGAGCCGGCGGCCCCGGAGTCGGCCATCACGTAACCGGTGATCGTCGTGCAGCCGGGGAATCCGCCCAGCAGGTCCCAGGTCATCGGGCCGACTATGCCGTCGGCGACCAAACCGCGCGTCGTCTGGAAGGCCTTGACCTTGGCCAGTGTCCCGCTTCCGAAATATCCGTCGACGGTGAGGCCACCGAGCCGACTCTGCAAGGTCTTCACCAGGTCATGACGCGAGGCGCCGTACTTCAGGGTGACGACACTGCACGTCGTGGTGGCCGCGCGGGCGGTGCTCACCGTCGGGCTCAGCCCGTTGAGAGTGAGCACCACCGCGCCGGCCAACGCCAGCGACGCGGCCCTCTTCTTCATCATGAACGACGACCTCGTGACAGGTGTGAACGCTGTTACTTCGAATCCGAATCACAGTAGAGCAGGACACAAGCTAGTGGTTCGTTCGGTCGCTCCTGATGTTGCCGGGTGGGCCGCATCGCCAGGAGTCAGCGGATCCCGGCTGATCGGGCTTCGAGCCGCTTCACCTCCGACGTCAGGCGGCTGACCTTGCCGACCGCCTGCGCACCGTGACCCTCGGTCGCGCCAAGTATGACGGCAGCCAACTGCTGGCCCGTGGCATCACGGACGGATCCGATTGCACTCAAGGCGTCTTCGGTCCTGGTGTACTGCGCATCTCCTGGGCTGTTGCTCTTGATGGCAGCGGTCGACGCCTTCAGCGTGTGCATCGCGAAGGTGCCGGTCGGCGCGACCAGTTGCTTGTATGCCGCCTCCGCTGCGGTCAGCTGCGACCGGTGGTTGCGGGCCGCAGGTGACAGCGCCGAGTCGGCGATGATCGGCAGGACCGGCACTCCGTCGACCTGGTAGCGGTCCTGTAGGCCGGTGAGGAGCAGCACGGTCGGGCGCATGTCGACTTGGTCGGTGAAGGTGCCGTCCGTGCCGCGTGCCGAGATGCCGGGGCCGACATACCCCGCCCAGATGTCCTGCATGTCCGGCCAGTAGCTGCCGTGGTTCCAGGCGTATCCGGAGCTGGTGTAGACGCACGGTCGGTTGCAATTCGCTTGTCCGCCACCGACATACGAGTCCTCACCGGAGAAAGCGGTGAGGGTGGGTGTACGCGCGGGGTCGGCGCTGACGAAGTGCAGGATGCGTTGCTCGACCGAGTCCGCGATGTCGTAGGCCACCGGCTCGTTCGCGCCCGTGTAGGGGTTGGTGAGGGTCAGCGCGCCAAGGTCACGCCCGAAGGTGCGGGTCAGCGCCGCGGTCCGATCCGGGTTGCCGTTCAGCCAGATAGCCGGCGCAGGGTCGGAGTGTATGGCGAACGGCGTGGTGTTCCCGCGCTGCGTCGCAAGCAGGCCGGGGAGGTTCACATTGACCTCGGAGCTTGTCGCGTAGTTGCAGTAATTGCCATTGGTGCCAGTGCAATTCGCAGGTGTCGGTGCACTGCCGGCGAAGTGGTCGCCCTCGTCGGTGGTGAAGGTGAACAGCGTGTTCTGCGCCGTCATACCGTCCTTGGCGAGCCGGTCGAAGAAGGCCTGGAAGGCGGTGTTGTATGCCGCGAGCTGTTGCTCGTAGGTCTGCTGTCCCGGCCCGAGGTCACCGGTCTGCGCCGCGGTGTGATCGCCGTGCACGTCGGAGATGTAGAGGTTGACGGCCTGCACACCGTGCTCCAGCAGCTGGGCGGTGTAGCCGAGGGAGTTGTTCGCGGTCTCCGAGTCGAAGCCGGGGAATCCGGGGTTGCCCTTGCTGTCCGCGATGACCGAGCCATCGGTCGCCTTGACCGGACCGTCCGGGCTGATCTGCGGCTGGATCTGGGCGCCGCCGAAGAGCGCCTTGTAGCCGCTGTAGCCACCGGGTTCGTCGGGCAGCGCGTCCTGCTGACCGGACGCACAGAGCGCGGCACCCTTGGCGCAGTGGACCGCGAGCCCGACCAGGTCGGCTTGCGCCTTGGTCGGATCGGCCTTGGCTTCAGCCGCCTGTGGCGAGTTCGCGCCGAAGACCGTCGTGACATCGCTGCCGGTGTTCTCCAGGACGGTGTTGGGGCTGCCCACCTCGCCGACGTTGCAGCCGGCCTCGGTGAACGGCGTCCACGGTGCCGGCACGTTGACGCTCTGCGCCGGGGCGGGCGCCGTGCGTGACGGCAGGTAGTCGAGGTTGTAGCGGTTGGTGGTGGCGCCGCTGAAGGTCGACAGCTTGTCGGTCCAATAGGAGAAGGACGAGTACCCGGTCGGCGTGCCCGTCGCGTCATACAAGTCACCGCTGTTGGACTGGGTGATCGCGTTGCGGTCGGGATAGAGCCCCGTCGCGTTCGAGATCATGTTGGTGCCGGTGTGCACCAGGTCGTCGTGGGTGTTGGTCATCACGACGCCCTGACTCTTCATGAAGTTCAGCAGGGCCGGCATCTGCTCGAGGTCGCTCGCGACGTTCGGGTTGTCGCGGGTGAGGTGCACGTTGTCGAAGTCGATCTGGACGACATGCTTGATTCCGTTCGCCAACTGGCAATCGGACGACGGGGACGGGGCATGGTGTTGACCAGGGGCGGCAGCCAAGGCCGGCGACGTGCCGCCGACACACAGAGCTGCTGCTGCGAGGGCACCGAAAAGCGTTCTACGCATTTGATGACTCCTTCGAGCGTCCTGTCCCGACAGTGGAACAGCGACGTTCGATCATCCACCCGGAGGGAAACCTGTGGTGGCGTTCAGAACCTGAGCGTTTCCTGATATTTGTCGCGGTCGGGACGCAGGCATACAGCCCTCAGAACGGATACGGAGCCGGTGACAGGAGTCGAACCCGCGACATCTTCATTACAAGTGAAGCGCTCTACCAACTGAGCTACACCGGCGTGCCGCGGGACGGGCCCGCGAGCGGCCCAATGCTACCCATGGGTGCGGCGGTCCCACGAATCCAGCCACAACCAAGCCGTCAATCGGCATGGTGCTGCGAGGATGTATGGCGTGACGATGCATGCAGACGACTATCAAGCAGACCGTGGCCGCTACGACTCGATGACCTACCGGCGTTGTGGCACAAGCGGATTGGACCTTCCCGCCCTCTCACTCGGGCTCTGGCACAACTTCGGCGACGACGTGCCGCTGGACAGGCAACGCGCGATCCTGCGACGTGCCTTCGACCGGGGCGTGACGCACTTCGACCTGGCGAACAACTACGGCCCGCCATACGGCTCGGCGGAGCGCAACTTCGGCGCGATCTTCGCCCAGGACTTCAAGCGCTACCGCGACGAACTCATTCTGTCGACCAAGGCCGGCTACGACATGTGGCCCGGTCCCTACGGGCAGGGTGGCGGCTCGCGGAAGTACCTGCTCGCCTCGCTGGACCAGTCGTTGCAGCGGATGGGTGTCGACTACGTCGACATCTTCTACAGCCACCGCTTCGACGACACGACACCACTGGAGGAGACCCTCGGCGCACTCGACACCGCGGTCCGGCAGGGCAAGGCGCTGTATGTCGGGATCTCGTCATACAGCGGTCCACGGACGGCAGAGGCAGTGCGGATCCTGCGCGAAATGGGGACGCCGCTGTTGATCCACCAGCCGTCATACTCGATGCTCAACCGCTGGGTCGAAGAGGACCTGCTCGACACCCTCGGCATGAACGGCGTTGGCTGCATTGCCTTTTCGCCGCTTGCTCAGGGGATGCTGACGTCGAAGTACCTCAAGGGTGTCCCCGAGGGTTCGCGTGCGACCCAAGGGAAGTCGCTGGACCCGAAGATGCTGACCGAGTCGACAGTGAAGCACCTGCAGGCGCTCAACCGGATGGCCAAGAAGCGTGGTCAGACGCTGGCGCAGTTCGCGCTCTCGTGGGTGCTGCGCGACCAGCGCGTCACGTCCGTCCTCGTCGGCGCGTCCAGCGTCGAGCAACTCGAGGACAGCCTCGGGGCGTTGGACAACCTGGACTTCACCGACGACGAGCTGAAGAAGATCGACCGGCACGCCATTGATGCCGGCATCAATCTTTGGGCGAAATCTTCCGACAGCTGAGCACCTCCGGATATTCAGGCCCCGCCTCGGCGGGGCCTGAATGCTGTCCGTGGGTATCGCCAAATCCCTTGACACCCAAATGTTGGAGTGCTTGCATTCGATTGGTCGATCTTGAACGAATTTGTTTGATTTTCTCGGCCATCCAACGAGATTGGCAGCGATGCCGCGCACTGGGAGGCCAACCATGGTCGAGTCAAGATCCACCCATTCCACCCCGGACTCCGGGGCTCAGGGCATTGCCCGACGTCTCGGGCTCGGCGCCCCGGTCACCCGCCGGCGCGCGCTGACCGGCGCGGCCGCGATAGCCGGCGCTGGCTTCCTCAGCGCGTGTGGGACCAAGGGCAGCGGTGGCGGTTCGAGCAGCACCGGGACCTCGAGCGCCGGAGGCTCCCAGAAGCCGGTCGGGGGCAACTCGGTGTCGTTCGGGTCGAACTATTCAGACCCCGCGCCGAAGCAGGCGTTCGCGTCGCTCATCTCTGCTGCGGAGAAGAACACCGGTGTCAAGGTGTCGATCAACAGCGTCGACCACAACACCTTCCAGAACAACATCAACTCCTACCTGCAGGGCACCCCGAACGACCTGTTCACCTGGTTCGCGGGCTATCGGCTGCAGACCTTCGCGTCCAAGGGGCTGATCACCCAGATCGACGACGTCTGGGACAAGATCGGCTCCGGCTTCCCCGACGCGATCAAGGCACTGTCCAAGGGTGCGGACGGGCACTACTACCTCGTGCCGATCTACAACTACCCGTGGGTCGTCTTCCAGAACATGACGGTGTTCAACAAGCACGGATACGAGGTCCCCAAGAACTGGGACGCGCTGATCACCCTGTGTAAGAAGATCAAGGGTGACGGGCTTATCCCGTTCGCGTTCGGGCAGAAGGACGGCTGGCCCGCCCTCGGAACCTTCGACATCCTCAACCTGCGCATCAATGGCTACGACTTCCACATGCAGCTGTGCCAGCACAAGGTGCCGTGGACCGACTCGCGCCTGACCGCAGTCTTCGACCACTGGCGCGAACTGATGCCCTACTGCCAGACCGGCGCCACGGGCCGCATCTGGCAGGACGCGGCCAAGACCCTGGAGACCGGCAAGGCCGCCATGATGTTCCAGGGCACCAACCAGGTCGCCGCCCAGTATGTCGCCGACAAGGCCGACCTGAAGGCGCTGGACTTCTTCGTCTACCCCGAGATCAACGCCCAATGGGGCCAGGACTACATGGACGCACCGGCGGACGGGTTCTGCATCTCGGCCAAGGCCAAGAACGTCACTGCGTCCAAGAAGCTGCTGGAGTACATCGGGACCGGAGAAGCCGAGGCGTCATACCTGAAGTACGACCAGTGGGACGTCGCGGTCGCCAGCGGCGCGACCGTGCCCAGTTACAACGCGATCCAGAAGAAGTCCGTCGAGGTCATCGGCAAGTGCAAGTCGGTGGCGCAGTTCCTCGACCGTGACAGCGACGGCGGCTTTGCCGACAACACCGTGGCCGCAGCGTTCGACCAATTCATCAACAACCCGACCGCCGGTGAAGCGCAGTCCATCATGAAGAGTCTGGAGGCCCAAGCAAAGACGGTCTTCAAGACCTCATGACCGCACATCAGGTGAGCACGCCACCGGCGGCGTCGAAACCGCCGGGGCGTGCGAACCGCAAGCGCCGGCGAATTCGCTCATTCTCCCGGCGCGACAAGCTGCTGATGCTCTTCATGCTCGGCATACCGCTGCTCGCGGATCTGCTGTTCATCTGGCTGCCGGCGATCGCGACGGTCGGTCTGTCGTTCGCCACCTGGGACAACCTCGGCGGCTTCAGCTCGATCAAGGGCAATGGGCTCGACAACTACAAATTCGCAGCGCAGACCGACCCGCAGTTCTGGCCTGCCGTCGAACACAACGTCATCTGGCTGTTGGTCTTCGTCTGCATCGCGACCCCGCTGGGGATGTTCTTCGCGGTCCTGATCGACCGCAACATCAAGGGCAGTCGGATCTACCAGAGCGTTCTCTTCCTGCCGGTGATGCTGTCCCTGGCGCTGATCGGCATCATCTGGGAACTGATCTACTCGCAGAATTTCGGCCTGCTCAATTCGGCGCTCGGCCGAACCGGCGACAGCAACGCGATCGACTGGCTGGGCAACCCGCACCTGAACCTCTGGGCGGTGCTGGTCGAGGCCAGCTGGCGGCAAGCAGGTTACGTGATGGTGCTCTATCTGGCCGGCCTGAAGGCCGTCGATCCGACTCTGCGAGAAGCAGCTTCGCTCGACGGCGCCAACGCGTGGACGACGTTCTGGAAGGTGATCTTCCCGGTGCTGCGTCCGATCAACGTCGTCGTGCTGGTGATCACCGTGATCGAGTCGTTGCGGGCTTACGACCTGGTGTACATCACCTCGAAGGGTGCTGTGCTGCCCGGATTGGAACTGCTCTCGATGCTGGTCACCGAGTGGATCATGGGTCAGACCCAGCGCATCGGTTACGGGTCGGCGCTCGCCACTGTTCTGCTGCTCGTCTCCCTCGTGCCGATCTGCATCTTCCTGTGGAACAACTTCCGCAAGGAGGAGGCCCGATGACTGCTGAAAGCCTGCCCGTGACCGCGGCGTCACGACGGTTCCAGAAGGGCCGGTTCTTCGCGACGGCGTTCATGATTCTGATGACGGTCTTGTGGATCCTGCCGATCCTCGCCGCCATCTATGTGGCGTTGCGGCCGGTGTCGAGCACCGCGAAATACGGCTACGCCTCCCTGCCCCACGGGGGACTGACTTTCAGCAATTTCAGCTCCGCCTGGTCGCAGGGCAACATGGCCCACTACTTCCTCAACACGCTCTACATCGTGGTGCCTGCCGTGATCGTCGCGTTGTTGCTGGCGTCCATGGTGGCGTTCGTCCTGTCGCGGTTGCGGACCTGGTGGAGCATCGCGTTGCTGATCCTCTTCACCGCCGGCAACCTGCTCCCGCCGCAGGCCATCATCACCCCGCTCTACTGGATCTACACCCAGCTGGTGGTGCCGGGCTGGGTGAGTTCCTCGGGGACTCTCTACAACACCTACCTCGGTCTGATCATCATCAACGTCACCTTCCAGCTCGGCTTCTGTGTCTTCGTGCTCCGCAACTTCATGCAGGCGATTCCGGAGGAGATGTATGAAGCCGCGCGCGTGGACGGCGCCGGATTGTTCACCCAGTGGTGGCGGCTCACGCTGCCGATGTGCCGACCGGCCCTCGGTGCGCTGGGCACCTTGCTGACGATCTGGATCTACAACGACTTCTTCTGGGCAACCGTGCTGATGAGTTCCGGCAGTGAGCGCCCGATCACCTCGGCGCTCAACGATCTGCAGGGCCAGTTCGTCAGCAACCAGAACCAGATCGCTGCGGCTGCACTGCTTGCCGCGATCCCGACCCTGATCGTTTTCCTGGTGCTGCAACGGCAGTTCATCGCCGGGCTCTCGCTCGGCTCCAGCAAGGGCTGACCGGTGCGTTTTCCCGCCCGCGCCGGCACCACGCTCGGCATGGACGTGCCGGCGGTCGGCGAGCCGCTGCCGTCGGTCGGCTACGTGGCGCAGCTGCCCGACGAACCGGCCGGCGACCTGTATGACGCCCGCCCGGGCTGCCCGCTGCTCGTCGAGCAGTGGCGCGGCAACGTGGTCCGGCCAGGGATCGTCGGGCACGGGGTCGTCGCGGGGCCTGACGGGCTCGGCGCCGGCCGGTCCTGGACGACGAAGTTCATCGTCGACCGCGTGGTGCGCAGTGACGACCGGCTCGAGTTCGGTGCAGTCGACGAGAGTTCCGGACTGGGATTCACCTGTGAGGTCGAGGCGCTCGCGGGTGGCGCCATCCGGATCCGTCATACGCTGACCAACCGCGCCGCCGGTGTCTATCTCCTGGACGAATTGTCGGTCAGTGTGCCGATCCCGGACGACCACACTGAGCTGCTCGAATTCACCGGCCGACACGGCGGGGAACGGGTCCCGCAGCGCCACCCGATTGTCGACGGGGTCTCGCTGCACGAGTCGCGGGCCGGCAAGCCCGGCTGCGAGTCGGCGACGATATTGGTTGCCGGGACCCCCGGCTTCGGTTTCGCGCACGGTCGGGTCGTCGGTATGACGGTGGCGTGGAGCGGCAACACGCGGCTCGGCGCCGCCCGCGGAGCCCAAGGACCGGCGTTCCTGCTCGGCGGGGAGCTTCTGCAACCCGGCGAGATCGCGTTGGGCATGGGCGAAAGCTACACGACCCCATGGGTTTTCGTGATCGCTGCAGAGGACGGGCTCGATGGCCTCGCGCATGCACTGCACACCTGGCAGCGCACGCTGCCGACCCACCCGGGTCCGCAGCCGGCGACGCTGAATGTGTGGGAGGCGGTCTATTTCGACCACCGGCAGGACAAGCTGGAGGAGTTGGCGCGGCTCGCCGCGCGGGTCGGCATGGAGCGCTTCGTCCTCGACGACGGCTGGTTCCACCTGCGACGCAATGATCATGCAGGCCTGGGGGACTGGTGGGTCGACCCGGATGTCTGGCCGGACGGCTTGCAGCCGTTGGCCGACACAGTGCACGGACTCGGTATGGCGTTCGGCCTCTGGTTCGAGCCGGAGATGATCAACCCCGACTCAGGCCTCTTTCGAGCACACCCGGAGTGGGTCCTGCAGCCTGCCGGCCGACTGCCGCTCGAGCAGCGTAACCAGCAGGTTCTCGACCTGACTCACGACGCGGCGTGGACGACCGTGCGGGACCAGCTGGATGCCGTATTGACTGCGACACCAGTCGATTTCGTCAAGTGGGATCACAATCGGGACCTACTCGAGGCTGGCAGCACCGCCCGCGAGGGCGCACCCGCGTTCCACGACCAGACTGAGGCGTATCTGCGGTTGCTCGACGACCTGCGACAGCGCCATCCGCAGATCGCCTGGGAGTCCTGCGCGAGCGGCGGCGGACGGATCGACCTCGGCACGATCGAGCACGTGCAGCGCTTCTGGACCTCAGACATGACCGATGCGTTGGCGCGTCAGCGGATCCAGCGCTGGACCGGGCAACTTGTCGCACCGGAATACCTGGGCGCGCACATCTCGGCGCCGACTTCGCACCAGACCGGCCGCACCCTTGGACTTGACTTTCGTGCTGGCACAGCGCTTTTCGGGTCCTTCGGCATCGAGTGGGACCTGACCGGTGCCAGCGAAGCGGACCTGGACCGCATCGCCGAGTGGACGCAGATCTACCGGTCGCACCGTGCGCTGCTGCAGGGCGGCCGGACCTTCCGTTGCGACCTGCCGGACCCGACGGCCCATGGCTATGGGGTCGTTGCTGAAGACGGCAGTGAAGCCATCGTGGCACTCGCGCAACTCGACGAGAGTGCCTCGAATCGCGGGAACACGCTTCGGATTCCGGGCCTGCAGCCGCAGACTCGTTATCGCGTCGTGTGGCTCGGGCCCGTCGCCGAGTCGGCAACCGGACCACTCGGTGACCAGACGATCAGCGGTGCCGCGCTCGCGACCTCGGGCTTGTGGTTACCCCGCCAGCGCCCGGAAACGGTCAGCATCCTGCACATGGGGTGTTCTAACCGAGAGGAGTAGCCAACGACCGAGGGGAGTACGAAAACACCTCGATTCCGTACTCCGCTCAGTCAGTTGGTACTCCTCTCGGTCAATTCACCGAGGGGGCATCCGGAGTGCTCCGTCGAGGCGGATGACCTCGCCGTTGAGCATCTGGTTGTCGACGATGTGCGCAACGAGCGAGGCGTATTCGTCCGGGCGGCCGAGGCGCGAGGGATGCGGGACCTGCGCTTCGAGCGTCGACTTCACGTCGTTCGGCAGGCCGGCGAGCATCGGCGTCTCGAAAGTGCCGGGGGCGATGGTCATCACCCGTATTCCCTTGTCGGCCAAGTCCCGTGCTGCGGTCAGCGTCAGTCCGACGATGCCCGCTTTGGAGGACGCGTATGCCGCCTGGCCGATCTGGCCGTCATACGCAGCAACCGACGCGGTCATGGTGATGACGCCGCGGTCGCCGTCGAGGGGCTCGTTGCCGACCATCTGCTCGGCGGCCAGGCGCAGCACGTTGAAGGTGCCGATCAGATTGATCTGCACGACCTTGGCGAATGCTTCGAGGGGCAGCACGCCGCGCTTGCTGATGACTCGGCCGGGCGTCGCGACGCCTGCGCAGTTGACGACGATCCGCAACGTGCCCAGGGCGGCCGCTGCGTCGACGGCAGCCTTGACCTGCTCCTCGTCGGTGACATCGGCCGCGACGAATTGTGCTCTCTCGCCGAGGGATTCGGCAACGTCGGCGCCCTTGGAGCTCGGGAGGTCCAGCAGGACGACGGCGGCGCCATCGGCATACAGCTTGCGTGCTGTCGCCTCGCCGAGGCCCGAGCCTGCCCCGGTGACCAGTGCGACGGTGGTGGAGTCGATCTTCATTGTGAGGTGCCCTTTCCGTGAAGTTCATTCAAAACAGGCTCAGGAGGCTCGTAACCCGCTGGCGTTGCAGGGAGCTAGCGATCAGCAACGCCAACGGAGAATGAGCCTCATTGGGTGACTTCACGCAGCAGCTGCCGTGAGATCACCAGTCGTTGGATCTGGTTGGTGCCCTCGAAGATCTGGGTCACCTTCGCCTCGCGCATGAAGCGTTCGGCCGGGAAGTCTGTCGTGTAGCCGGCACCGCCGAGCACTTGCACGGCGTCGGTCGTCACCCGCATCGCGGCGTCGGTGGCGATCAGCTTGGCGACGGCGGCCTGCTTGGAGAACGGTCGCCCCGCATCCTTCAGCCGAGCCGCGTGCAGGTAGGTCGCCCGGGCGGAAGTCGTAGCAGCTTCCATGTCCGCCAGTAGGAACGCGAGCCCCTCGAACTTCGAGATCGACTGCCCGAACTGCTTGCGCTCCACGGCGTATGACGTGGCGAGATCCAACGCGGCCTGCGCCAAACCCGTTGCGGCCGCAGCAATGCCGAGGCGTCCGGCGTCGAGTGCGGCCAGCGCGATCGCCATTCCTTGCCCGCGCTCGCCAATCATCCGACCCGCATCGACGGCGACCTTGTCGAAGTGCACCTCGGCGACCGGGTCGCCGGCAAGGCCCATCTTGCGTTCGGGGACGCCGAAGCTGAGGCCGGCCGCGTCAGCCGGCACGATGAAGCACGAGATGCCCTTGCCACCAGTGTCATCCGTGCGCGCGAAGGCCGTGTAGTAGTCGGCATGCGCCGCGTGCGAGATCCAGCTCTTGGTGCCGCTGAGGGTGGCGCTGCCGTCCGCGCCGAGGGTGGCGCGCGTGCGCATCGACGCGATGTCCGAGCCCGCTTCGCGCTCGGAAAGGCAGTAACCGCCGAGGGTTTCGCCACTGAGCATGTCCGGCAGCAAGGCCCGGCGTTGTTCATCCGTGCCGAAGTGTTCGACCGGGTATGCCGTCAGGGAGTGCACCGAGACGCCGATGGCGATGCTCATCCACGCCATCGCGAGCTCCTCGACGACCTGCAGGTAGATCTCGTAGGGCTGCTCGCCGCCGCCGAATTCCTCGGGGTAGGCCAGCGACAACAGGCCGGCCCGGCCGAGCGTGCGGAAGACATCGCGAGGCGGCGCAGCGGTGCGCTCCACCTCGTCAACGATTGGGGTCAGCTCGCGTGCGGCGATCTCGCGGGTGAGCTCGATCAGGTCCGCCGCATCAGCCGTGGGAAGGATGCGATCGACCGGCATGCCTTGGAGCGTAATGCGCGTCACATTGACTGGGTCAACTGGGTTGGAAACCGCAAGTCTTCCTGTCTAGAATCGAGATGACAAGAGAATCTCCTATAGATGACGAAGGATGTGACTGAAATGAGCGTCTTCCCGAAGGTGGTCGTGGAGCAGGCCCACAGCAGCGCCTGGGCGTTGACCAGGGCGACCGCGGCAATGATGAACCCGGCGAACCCGGCCGACTCCTCGCTGGAGAAGGCTGCCGACACGCTGCGGGGTCGCGGCTTCGACGTGGTCGGTCACGAGTCCGGTCCGTTGGTCGCCGAGGCGCTCGCAGGTGCCGACGTGCTCGTCATCGATCACCCCGCGGCCAAGGAGGCCGAGAAGACCACTGGTGATCTGCCTCCAGTGCTGGAGGCTGGGGAGATCGACACCGTCGTCGAGTTCGTCGAGCAGGGCGGCGGCCTGGTGGTCCTCGCCGAGTGCGACCAGGACGTCTACGGCAACAACCTCAACGAGTTGCTCGCCCGCTTCGGTCTGCACGTCCCCAGCACCACCGTGCACGAGACGGCCGAGGGCGGCCGCCGCTTCCACGAGAACGCCACCTGGGTGCTCGCCGACATCGAAGGCGGGCTCGGCCAGGGACTGCTCGCCGGGGTCGACGAGTTGTGCTTCTATCGCGCCGGCGTCATCGACGTCTCGGGCGCACCCGAGGCGAAGGTGCTCGCGCGGACCAGCGCGTCGGCATACCCCGCCCGCCAGCCACTGGCCGTTGCACTCCCGTATGGCGCGGGGCGCGTCGTCGTGCTGGCCGACTCCGACATCGTGGGCGATGACTCCATCGATGAGCTGGACCACCGCCGCTTCTGGACCAACCTGGTCACCTGGGCGAGTGCCGCACGCAAACAGGCCGGCACGGTCACCTCGATCGGCTCCGGTGTCGACCGCAGCCCCGAGTGGCTGGCGCTCAAGGCCGCTGTCGAAGAGCTGCGGCTGATGCAGGCGAAGGACGGCTCCATCGAGGACGCGGGCAAGCACGCTCGGGCTGCTGAGCTCGTCGAGACCATGAAGACCGAAATCGCAGCGCTGGCACCGCGATTCCCGCACGACGCCGACTACCTGGCGCAGCTGCCTAGCGACCTGGCGAAGTGGGTCGACAGCGGTTTCGTCGAGCCCGACTTCCTGGACTCACTGATGAAGTTCCGCCCCGACTTGTCCCGCGCGGACGGCATCGAGCATCTCGTCGTCTTCCCGATGTACACCCAGAACGGCAACCTGGACCGCGTCTTCGAGGCGCTGCTGATCTCCGTGCAGTGGCCGGACTGGCTGGCCGAGCTGGAGCAGACCTACTACAACAAGATGTTCCTCGCGGTCAACTTCATCGACTTCACGCCCGGCTACGACACCAACTCGGCAGTGCTCTTCCCGGAAACCGTTGCGGTGCGCGAGGTTCCGAAGTTCAGCTGGGGTGCGATCTTCTGCGACCGGGAGGGTGCCCGCTTCCGCCGGGTTGTGTCCGCGGCGTCCGAGCTGTTGTCGCTGCAACTCCCGCCGGATGGCGAGCGGCTCGTAGCCTCACAGGAACTGGTGCAGTCGACGTTCGCGATGTGGGACATGATCCACGACCGCACGCACAGCCACGGCGACCTGCCCTTCGATCCCTTCATGATCAAGCAGCGGATGCCGTTCTGGATGTACGCGCTCGAGGAGTTGCGCTGTGATCTCAACACCTTCCGGCAGGCGGTCAAGCTGGAGGCCGAGGACCAGCCATACGCCCGATTCGTCCAGCTGGCAATCCTTTTCGACCGGCTCTTCCGTTTCCCGATCACCGGTGACCGCCACCGCAACTACGACGGTCTGGGTGGACAGCTGATGTTCGGCTACCTGCACAAGCACGACGCGCTGCGCTGGACCGACAACAAGCTGTCCTTCGACTGGCGGCGGGTGCCCGAGGTCATCGTGCAGTTGTGCGACGAGGTCGAGGTGCTCTACCGCAGCGGCATCGACCGGTCGCGCGTCGGACACTGGCTGGCCGCGCACGAGTTCGTCGCGACGTATGTCGTGCCCAACCCCGGGTCGACCTGGGCCAAGGGCGCCGAGGCACTGCCTTTCGACGGCACGAAGACCAAGGCCCTGAACGACCTTGTGCTCGATGACGAGTTCCCGCTCAACGTCTTCTACGAGGCGCTGCGTAAGCAGATGGCGTCGGTGATCGCCTCCACCTCCGGCATCACCGCGTCCACGGCTGATGCCGCATGAGCGCCACTGATCTCACAGGATCCGTCATCGTCGTCGCCGGCGCCGCCGGAGATCAAGGCAAGCCGACCGCTGCGGCGTTCGCCGCGGCGGGCGCCACGGTGATCGCGGCCGGTCGCAACGCAGACCGGCTCGCCGACGTCGTCGCGCTCGACCCAGAGCGCATCGTCGCCTCGGTCGTGGACCTCTCGGACGACACTGCGACCAAGGAGTGGGCGCAGGCGCTGGTCACCGAGCACGGCCGCGTCGACGGTTTGATGCATCTGGTCGGTGGCTGGCGCGGCGGCAAGGGCATCGTCGAAGGTGACCTGGCCGACTGGGACGTGTTGGAGGCCAGTCTGATTCGCACGCTGCAGCACGCGACGAGGGCGCTGCACGACCCGATCCTGGCGTCCCCGCACGGCCGGATCGCGATCATCTCGTCGACCGGCCTGGACAAGCCGCGGGCGACGAACGCGGCATACCTGACCGCGAAGGCCGGCGCGGAGATGTGGCTGCGCGCAGTTGCCGACTCCTACAAGGAGTCCGACGCTGCGGCGTCCATCGGGCGGATCATGGCGCTGGTGACGCCGCAGATGCAGGCCGAGAAGCCCGACGGATACAAGAAATTCACCTTGGTCGACGATATCGCCGACTGGCTGGTCGGCCTCTACGCGCGGCCCGCCGCTGAGGTCAACGGCGCGATTGAGACGATTACCCGGTGAGCGACACCCAGACTTTCCCCAAGCCCCTGCACGATCCGAGCGTTCGTGGATTCGCCAGTGACAACTACTCCGGGGTCCACCCGGAGATCCTGGCGGCGATCGTCCGCGCGAACGGCGGGCACCAGGTCTCGTATGGCGAGGACGTCTACACCGAGCACTTGCAGGAAGTCTTCGCGCAGCACTTCGGTCCCGGTGTGGAAGCGTTCCCCGTCTTCAACGGCACTGGCGCGAATCTCGTTGCGTTGCAGTCGGTCACGAAGCGTTGGGAGGCAGTGATCTGCACCAGCACGGCGCACATCCATGTCGACGAGTGTGCAGCGCCGGAGCGGATGGGCGGACTGAAGCTGATGGTCGTCCCGACGCGGGACGGCAAGCTCACGCCGGAGCTGATCGCGACCGTGTCGCTCGGACGGGGTGACGAGCACCACGCACAGCCGCGGGTCGTGTCGATCACGCAGACGACCGAGCTGGGCACGGCATACACCGTTGACGAGATCCGGGCGATCGTCGAGCACGCACATGCGAACGACATGGTGCTGCACGTCGACGGCTCCCGGTTGTCGAATGCCGCTGCCAGTCTTGGGGTTTCGTTCCAGGAGATGATCACCGACACCGGTGTCGACATCGTGTCCTTCGGCGGCACCAAGAACGGCCTGATGGTCGGTGAAGCAGTGCTGGTGCTCACCCCGGACGTCGTCGACGGCATGAAGTTCCTGCGCAAGCAGTCGATGCAACTGGCCTCGAAGATGCGCTTCGTCTCCGCCCAGCTGATCGCGTTGCTGTCCGACGACCTCTACCTGCGCAACGCCGGGCACGCCAACGCCATGGCGCAGCGGCTGGTCGAGGGTGTGCGCGGCTTGCCGGGTCTGAGCGTGCCGCTGCCCGTGCAGGCCAACGGCGTCTTCCCGATCCTGCCGACCGAGGTGTCGGAGCGGCTGATGGAGAAGTTCCGGTTCTACTTCTGGGACGAGGCCACCGGCCAGGTCCGCTGGATGTGCTCGTTCGACACCACAGAGGCCGACGTCGACGCCTTCATCGCGGCAGTCCGCGCGGAGCTCACTGCCTGAACCTCCTCGCCGAGAGGACACCAAACACACTGACAGGACACGAAAAGGCGGCCGATCAGCGGCCTTTTTCGTGTCCTGTCGATCAGTTCGTGTCCTCTCGGCGAGGGGAGGGGCGGTCAGTTGTCGATCGGCGTGAGCTCGTCGACCGAAACCGTCTGCAGCTCAGGCCTTTTCGCGGCGCGGTTGTCGCCGGAGCTCTCGTGCTTGATCCGTCGCTCCACCCACGGTGCGAGATGGGTGCGAGCCCAGGCGGCGTGCGCCTGCGCGGACTCAAAGCGGGAGAGCGGCGGCGCGGGTGCCAGCGGCACGGTCCAGTCGCGCTCGCCCTCGCGTAGGCCGAGCGTCCACGCCGCCTGCTCGGCGACCCGCTGATGCCCGAGCGTCGACAGGTGCAACCGGTCCGGACCCCACATGCGCACGTCGCGCAACGCACGCAGGGTCCACGTGTCGAGGACGAACGCACCGTGTCGCTGCGCGATGCCCCACACATTCAGGCTGTGTATGGCGACCCGGCGCCCGATCACCTTCAGGAAGGGCGCCCAGGTCGGATCACAACTGGTGGCCATCAGCACATCGGCGCCGGTTGCTCGGATGCGTTCGACGGCGCCTTCCAGCTCGTCGGCCAACGCGTCGAGATCGGCCTTCGGGCGCAGGCAGTCGTTGCCACCGGCGACGATGCTGACCAGATCGGGCTGCAACTCCAACGCCGCATCGGTCTGCGGACCGCTGACGTCGGCGAGCAGCTTGCCGCGAATGGCGAGGTTCGCGTAGCCGAATGTGGTTGATGTTGTTGCATTTTCGGCGGCAAATGCGGCGGCCAGCCGATCGGCCCAGCCGGCATACGTCCCCGGCTCGGTGGTGGACTCGTCCACCATTCCCTCGGTGAACGAGTCGCCGATGGCGACATAGCGCTGCCAGCGACGCGGCTGAGGGCTCACGGCAAACTCCAATCGATCGGGTCGGCACCTTGGTCGGTGAGCAACTTATTGGCCTGACTGAACGGCCGGGAGCCGAAGAAGCCCCGGTACGCCGACAGCGGCGATGGGTGCGCACTCGTCACGAACGGCACCTGGCCGAGATGGCTGCCGAGCGCCCGTGCCTTGCTGCCCCAGAGGATCGCGACCAGTGGCCCGCCACGCGTCACCAGCCCGGCGATCGCAGCGGCGGTGACGTGCTCCCAGCCGATGTCGTGATGGCTGTTGCTGTCGCCGGGACGCACCGTGAGCACTCGGTTGAGCAGCAGCACCCCTGGTCCACCCACGGCGAGAGGTCACCGTTGCTCGGCGGTGGGCAGCCGATGTCGCTGGTCAGTTCCTGGTAGATGTTGCGCAGGCTCGCCGGCACCGGGCGCTCGGGCGACACCGAGAACGACAATCCGACGGCGTCGCCCGGTGTCGGGTAGGGATCCTGGCCGACGATGAGGACGCGCACGTCGTCCAGAGGTCGCTCGAATGCGCGCAACACCTTGTCGCCGCTGGGTAGGTAGCCGCGGCCGGCAGCGATCTCCGCGCGGAGGAATTCGCCGCACTCGGACACCTTGTCGGCCACCGGTTCCAGGACCGGCAACCAGGACTCATGGACCAGCTCGTCGAGGGGTCGGACCGTCATACCGACAACCTAACCGGACGGAGCGAGAGGGCCGGCTCGGCCCATAGACTCTGCGGGTGCACCGTTTTACCGAAGACACCGCAGACCTGGGCCGGGCGATCCTGAAGTATGCCGCCGAGCGGCTCTCGTTGGATCCCGTACCCCTGGACTTCAGCCGAACCGTCGAGGAGCTGGACGCCGTTGCCGGCGAAGCGATCTCGGCTGATGGCATCGGTGGCCAGGCGGCGCTCCGGCTCTTCGAGGACGAGCTCGCGCTGGCCTGTCTGTCGATCGACCACCCGCGATACCTGTCGTTCATCCCGTGCGCACCCACCCGTGAGGCGGCGATGTTCGACCTCGTGGTCGGTGCATCGTCCATCTACGCCGGCTCCTGGCTCGAAGGCGCCGGCGCGGTGTATGCCGAGAACCAGGCGCTGCGCTGGATCGCGGATCTCGCCGGACTGCCCGAGGGAGCCGGCGGCGGATTCGTCCAGGGCGGGACGATCGGCAACCTCTCGGCCCTGGTCGCTGCTCGTGCGACGGCGCGAGCGAACGCCGCGCGAACTCGCGACGACGCGAGGCCGTTCCGAGTGGCGGCGACCGCCGGATCGCACTCGTCGATCGCGTCCGCGTGCGAGGTCATGGATGCCGAGCTGATGCCGGTGCCGCTCGACGACCAACTGCGGTTGACCGGCGACGCGCTGCGCGAGGTGCTGCTGCGGGAAGGCCCCGAGACGTTCTTCGCGGTCGTCGCGACGGCCGGCACCACGAACCTCGGCGTGATCGACGACCTGGAGTCGGTGGCCGCCGTGTGCAAGGAGTTCGGCATCTGGTTCCACGTCGATGGCGCGTATGGCGGGGCCGGTCTCGCCGCGCCGAGCGTTCGCGACCGCTACAAGGGCGTCGAGCAGTGCGACTCGTTCATTGTCGACCCGCACAAGTGGCTCTTCGCCCCGTTCGACTGCTGCGCCCTGCTCTACCGCGAGCCGTCGCTGGCGCGGGCCGCGCACACGCAGCACGCGTCATACCTCGATGTCCTGAACGAAACGCCCGACTGGAACCCGACGGACTACTCGATCGGGCTGACTCGCCGGGCGCGCGGCCTGCCCTTCTGGTTCTCACTCGTCGCCAACGGCACTGATGCCTACACGGCGGCCATCGAGCAGACGCTCGAGGTTGCGCGGTTCGCTGCCGCGCAGATCAACGAGCGGCCCTACGTCGAGTTGGTTCGTGAGCCGGACCTGTCCGTGGTGGCGTTCCGTCGGGTCGGGTGGACCCCGCGGGATTATCAGCAATGGTCTGACGGGTTGCTGCAGCGCCAGGAGGCGTTCGTCGTGCCGAGCTCACACGCCGGCGAGACCATCGCGCGGTTCGCGATCGTCAACCCGAACACCACCACCGATGACATCGCTGCGATCCTCGACTCGATGGCGTAGATCTCACTTCGGTAACTCCAGTCACACGCGTCACGACATGCCGCGCCGGGTGCTTGCCGGAATGACATCGATGTGATTTACCGCCTATCATCGTGAACGGACATCGGCTCACGAGTGAAAGGACCGCATCCATGAGCGCAGCGGAGCAGCAGGTGATGCCGTCGACTGACGGCGAACTGAGCGAGCGTGACGCAGCGATCCTGGCGTTCGAGCGCAACTGGTGGAAACTCCAGGGCGCGAAGGAGCAGGCGATCCGCGAGACGTTCAACATGAGTTCTACCCGCTACTACCAGGTGCTCAACGCCACCATCGACACTCCCGCCGCGCTCCGCTACGACCCGATGCTGGTCAAGCGGCTGCAGCGGCTGCGGGCCGGCCGGATGCGCCAGCGCACCGCACGGCGCCTCGGCTTCGACACCGAGTGAGCTAGCCCCGGGCTTCGGCCTGACGTCGTAGCTCGTTGCGGGCCAGCGACGCCTTGTGCACCTCGTCCGGGCCGTCGGCGAAGCGCAGCGTGCGGATCCCGGCATACGCACGAGCGAGCGGGAAGTCCTGGGAGAGGCCGCCTGCGCCATACACCTGGATCGCCTTGTCGAGGATCCACTGCACCGTCTCGGGCGTCGCGATCTTGATCGCCTGGATCTCCGTGTGAGCGCCCTTGTTGCCGACCGTGTCCATCAGCCAGGCGGTCTTGAGCACCAGGAGCCGTAACTGCTCGATACGCACCCGCGACTGCGCAATCCAATCGCGTATGACGCCCTGCTCCGACAGCGGCTTGCCGAAGGCGACGCGCGCTTCAGCCCGGGCACACATCAGCTCGATCGCCTTCTCTGCCAAGCCGATCGACCGCATGCAGTGATGGATGCGCCCGGGGCCGAGACGTGCCTGGGCGATCGCGAAGCCCTGTCCCTCACCGGCGATGAGGTTGCTCGCCGGGACACGGACGTCGTGGAATTCCAGCTCGGCGTGGCCGCCGTGGTCGTGGTCGTCATACCCGAAGACCTCCATGCCACGCTTCACAACAAGACCGGGGTGTCCCGCGGCACCAGGATCTGCGACTGCTGGCGGTGCCGCTCGGCGCTCGGGTCGGTCTTGCCCATGACGATGAAGATCTTCGCGTCCGGGTTCATCGCACCGGTGATCCACCACTTGCGGCCGTTGAGGACGTACTCGTCGCCGTCGCGCTCGATGCGGGTGGCGATATTGGTGGCATCCGAGGAGGCAACGTCGGGCTCGGTCATCGCGAACGACGAGCGAATCTCCCCGCGTAGCAACGGTTTCAGCCATTGCTCCTGCTGCTCGGGAGTGCCGAATTCGTTCAACACTTCCATGTTGCCGGTGTCGGGCGCCGAGCAGTTGAGGGCGGCCGGCGCGAGGAAGGAGCGTCCGGTGATCTCCGCGAGCGGGGCGTACTGCAGGTTGGTCAGCCCGGCACCGTTGTCGCCGGGCAGGAAGAGATTCCACAGGCCCTGCGACTTGGCCTTGTCCCGCAGTTCGTGCAGCACCGGCATCCGACTCCACGCCCAGGGTCCTCGGACTCGGCCAGTTGCTGCTCGAAGGCCGGCTCGGCCGGGGTCACCTCGTCATCGAGGAACTTGCGGACGCGCTGTTGTAGGTCCGTTGTCTGTGCGTCGAACTCGAAATCCATTGCTGCGTCAGCCCTTCGGTACGGCGTGATAGTTGCGTATGACGGCAAGCCCGGCAGCCAGCAGCGGCTCTGTCGAGGCTCCGATGTCCTCGAATCCGGCGCCGACCGTCTGCCCGTGCTGATATCTGAAGTAGATGCCCTCCAGGATGGCGGCGAGTTTGTAGTAGGCGAGTGCCTCGTGGAACGCCAAATGACTGACGTCACGGCCGGACCGCTCGCTGTAGCGCTGCACGATGTCGGCGCGCGTCGGATGCCCGGTTGCGCGGGACACAGTAGACACGGCACCGGGCGCGACGTCGGCGAGTGCCTGGTAGACGAGCATCAGCGCCACGTCGGCGAGTGGATCGCCCAATGTGGCCATTTCCCAGTCGAGTACGGCGGCCACGTGGTCCGCGTCGTCGATCAGGGTGTTGTCCATGCGGTAGTCACCGTGCACGATCGTCGCACCGCTGGACTCGGGTATGGCGGTGGCGAGTCGCTGGTGCAGCTCTTCCTCGCCGGCCAGCTCGCGCGACTTCGAGGCCTCCATCTGACGGCGCCAGCGGTGGACCTGGCGTTCCAGATAGCCGTCCGGCTTCCCGAAGTCGGACAAGCCGACGTCATCCGGTCGCACGGCGTGCAGCTCGACCAACGTGTCGGTCACGGCATCCGCGGTCGCCCGAACCCGCTGTGGGCCAAGTAGATTCAGCTCCTCGGCGGTCCGATAGGGGGTGCCGGTCACCCGCTCCATCACGTAGAACGGGGCGCCGATCACGTCGGTGTCGGTGCTTGCGGCATACATCCGGGGGACGGGGACGGGGGTCTCGGCCAGTGCCGCCATGACCCGGTGTTCGCGGGTCATGTCGTGGGCGGTGGCGAGCACGTGGCCGAGGGGAGGGCGGCGGACGACGACCTCGCGCGTTCCATCGGAGACGACGTAGGTGAGGTTCGACTTGCCGCCGACAACCATCTCCGCGTGCAGTCGGCCGTCGAGCAATCCGGGCGTGGCGTCGGCCAGAAACCGTTGCAAAGCCTGCAGATCCAGGCCCGGCAGGTCGGCCATCAGATGCCCCCTGCGAGCAGCACTCCGCCGTCGACGGTCAGGGTCTGCCCGGTCATCCAGCCGGCGTCATCGGAGAGCAGGAACGCCACGACGCTCCCGATGTCGTCCGGAACGCCCAACCGCTTCAGTGCGTATGGCGCCGCGACCTTCTCCTCGCGTCCTTCGTAGAGGGCCTTGGCGAAGTCGGTCTTCACGATCGCCGGTGCGACGGCGTTGACGCGGGTTTTCGGGCCGAGCTCGAAGGCGAGCTCCTCGGTCAGGTGGATGAGCGCGGCCTTGCTGACGCCATACATCGCTATGCCGGGTGCGGGTCGCAACCCGGCGATGGACGCGATGTTGACGATCGCGCCACCGTGCTCACCCAGCCACGCTGCGCGCGCCTTCTGCACCCACGACAACGCGGCAATCACGTTGACATCCATGATCTTTCGCGCAACACCCGGATCGATGTCCATCAGCGGACCGTAGGCCGGATTGATCCCGGTGTTGTTGACCAGGAGGTCGACGCTGCCGAAGGTGTCGAGCGCCTTCGTGATCACCGCGTCCTGGTGATCGGGGTCATCAGCACGGCCAGCGACATACGTGGCGCGCTCGCCCAGGTTCTTGGTCGCCGCCGCGAGAGTCTCCTCCTTGCGGGCCGTGATGACGACGTTCGCGCCCTCGGTGATCAGGCGTTCGGCGATCGCGTAGCCGATACCTCGGCTGGCGCCCGTGACGATCGCGGTCTTCCCAGAAATGCCGTTCATCTGCGGCTGACTCCTCATGTTCGGTGGCCTGCCGCACTACAGTAAGTGCTAAGCAAGCGCTTAGTCACGGAAGTGGATTCTGAACTGGAGGCGTCATGCCCGGTCCATTGGACGGCGTACGCGTCGTGGAGCTCGCGGCGATCGGCCCGGCGCCGTTCGCGGGAATGCTGCTGGCCGATCTGGGTGCCGACGTGATCAACGTCGGACGGCTCGGCAACGACGGGGGTATGACGGCCGCGGCGCATCGCGTGCTGCTGCGCGGCCGGCGGTTCGTGCATCTCGATCTCCGGCATCCCGCCGGTGTCGAAGTGGTGGAGGATCTCGTGCGGGGCGCGGACGTGCTCACCGAAGGTTTCCGTCCGGGCGTCGCCGAGCGGCTCGGCCTCGGTCCGGACGACCTGCGCGCGGTGAACCCACGACTGGTCTACGGCCGGATGACCGGCTGGGGCCAGGACGGACCGCGTGCTGGGGACGCCGGGCACGATCTGGGCTACCTGGCGCTGTCCGGTGCACTCGCTCCCTCGGTCGGGGACGGTGGCCGGCCAGTCGCGCCGCTGAACATGCTCGGCGACTTCGGCGGTGGCGGAATGCTTTTGGCCGTAGGGGTGCTCAGCGCATTGTTCTCGGCACAGCAGACGGGGGAGGGTCAGGTTGTCGATGCGTCGATCCTCGACGGCACCGCGCTGCTGACCGCCATGCACCAGTCGATGCTGGCGTCCGGGATGTGGCAGCAGCCGCCCGGCGGCAACCTCTTCGACGGAGGTGCGCCGTTTTATCGGGTTTATCGGACCGCCGACGACAAGTGGCTGTCGGTCGCCGCGGTCGAGCCGAAGTTCTACGCGACCCTGCTCGACGGTCTCGGTGTCGACGCCGACCCCGCGGAGCAATACGACCAGGTGCACTGGCCGGAGTTGCGCGTCACCTTCGCGACCCGCATCACCTCGCGCATGCGTGACGAGTGGGTCGAGACCTTCACCGGCCGAGACGCCTGTGTGGTGCCGGTGCTCGACCCCGACGAAGCCGCGGCTGATCCACACGTCATCGCCCGGGGGTGTATGTCGACCACGGCGGCATACGACATCCGGCGCCTGCGCCGCGCTTCAGCGAGACGCCGACCGAGCTGCCGGAAGCGTCACCGGAGGACGAAACCGCTGGCGTGCTGGGCGAATTCGGCTACACGCACGCCGACATACGACGCTTGGCAGATGCGGGCGTGATCGCTGCGGACGCGCTCGAGGGTCACAGCTGATCCAGCGACGTATGCCGCGCAAGGATCTCGCCGAGTCGGAGTGACGCGGGCGTGGGCCGGTCGGCCGGCGTGACATAGGCGATGCGGCGGGCGCCCAGTGGCTGCTGGACACGGACGGCGGCCACGGCGAAGCGCGGATCGATCGACGCGCTGGAGATCAGCGCGAGCCCGAGCTCACCGGCGACCAGGCCGTGCACCATCGTGTAGTCATCGGTGCGGGTCAGGGTGCGCGGATGGAAACCTGCGGCGGCGGCGAGACGTACCAGCTGCCGCTCGGCGGCGCCCGCACGGTCGCGGCTGCGGATCCACGGCTGAGACGCCAACTCGGCGAAATCCACGCTCTGATCGGCCAATTCGCTCCCCGCAGCGGTGATGACGGTCAGCGGTTCGATGTCCAACTCCTGTCGCGTGAGCTCGGGATGATCCAGTGCCGGATCGCCCTCGAGGTCGTAGACCAGGGCCGCGTGCAATTCACCGGCACGCACCTTTCCGGCCAAGGACGTCGGCTCGCCTTCTTCGATTTCGAGGAAAACCGGTGTCGCAGCGCTCAATTGGTTCAGGGCCTCCGGCAGCAACCTGGAGCCGGCCGACGAGAAGGTGCCGATGCGGAGGGTGACTGCGCCGGCCTCGCGTGCGTCGTCCACTTTCCGAGTGGCCAGCTCAAGTCGGCCGAGGACGTCGTCCACGTCGTCGGCAAACATCGCGCCGAGCGCGGTCAGGGTCGCTCCACGCGGCCCACGGTTCACCAAGCGCGCTCCGAGATGGCGTTCGAGCGCATCGAGATGGTGCGTGACCGTCGGCACGCTGAGGCGAAGTTCAGCGGCCGCTCGGGACAACGACCCGCCCTCGCGAACGGCGTGCAGAACGGCGAACTGGCGCAGGTCCAACATGCAGACACTGTATGACGCTGAACCTAACAGTTCGAAGCTTCTCTTGCGGTCGGATGCCGACCATGCTGGGAGCCGTGACCGTCGACATCCTGCCTGTGAATCTGCCCGACCCGGATGAATCGGTCTCGGATGTGGACGACGGCCAGGGGCGGCGCCATACGCGCAGTCGCTGCAGGCGATGGCCGACATCGACTGGCTTCCGCTGCACGTGCCGGGTCACCAGTCGGGCCGGGACCGCAGCCCGGTGTCGCCGATCTTCGGCGACCGGGTGATGCGGATGGACCTCCCGATGTCGATGGCCAGCGTCGACCAGGAGACGTGGAACCTGCGCGGTGACGCAACGACCACCCCGATGGCCCGGTCGTTGCGGCTGGCCGCGCAGGCGTGGGGCGCCTCGCGAGTCTGGTGGCTCACGAACGGAGCGTCCGGCGCCAACCACGTCGCTTGTATGGCGGCACGCTTCCTCGGTCCCGAACTGGTCGTGCAGCGCAGCGTCCACTCCAGTGTCATCGACGGCCTGATGATGGCCGGACTGACGCCGCATTTCGTTGCCCCGTCGATGGATTCGGAGCTCGGAGCAGCACACGGCGTCACGGCCGAGTCGGTCCGCGAGGCGTTGCGCAGGCGGCCGGCCAGCAGCGCGGTCTACGTGGTGAGCCCGAGCTATTTCGGAGCAGTCGCCGACATCGCGGGACTCGCCGCCGCGGCGCACGAGCACGGAGTACCGCTCATCGTCGACGAAGCCTGGGGATCGCACTTCGGATTCCATCCCGGCCTACCGTCCAATGCGGTGCGCGAGGGCGCGGATCTCGTCATCAGCAGCACGCACAAGACTGCCGGATCCCTCACCCAGTCGGCGATGCTGCAACTGGGCCACTCAGAGCAGGCGAAGCAGCTGGAGCCGGCGGTCGAGCGAGCGCACCGGGCCTTCCAATCGACGAGTTCGAGTGCGCTGTTGATGATGTCGCTGGACGAGACACGTCGCCACCTCGCGGTCGAAGGAAAGGCTGAGATCGGGCGCACGCTCACGGCGGCCGAGGCCATCCGGGCCGGGGTACGGCGCGGCGGCAGATTCGCGGAGGTGTCGGAGCGGGTGCGCCGTTCGCCGGGCGCCGTGGACCTGGATCCACTGAAGATCGTCATCCACACGAGCGTGGGCGGCATCGGCGGCCGCGAGGCCCAGCACCTGCTGCTGCGCGATCATCGAGTGGCTGTTGAGATGTCCACCCACTCCACCATCGTGCTGCTCCTGGGGGCCATCGCGGAGCCGGACGTCGATCGCTTCCTGGGCGCGCTGCATCAGTTGCCGCGTGTCCGCAGCACACCGGATCCGGCGCCGGAGTTGTCGATCCCCGCACGTCGCATCGGGATTCGCGAAGCCTTCTTTCATCCGTACGAAGAGGTTTCGGCATCGGAGGCGGTCGGTCGGGTCTCGGCAGACGCGTTGGCGGCATACCCACCCGGCATACCGAATGTGCTGCCTGGTGAGGTTCTCACCGCTGGGACGGTTCACTACTTGCGTGCGACCGCCGCCACTGCCGCCGGTTACGTGCGCGGCGCGGTCGACAGTCGGCTCGACCACTTCCGCGTGCTCGGTGGCCGAGGCTGAGCGTCAGCCGCGGATTTGGTTGCGCTCGAAGTAGGCCCGGACTTCTGCATCGACCTCGGGGACGTGCACGGGCCGGCTGCCGGAGCGGATCGACTCGGCGCCCGCAACGCCCGCGGCGACGGAGTCCCGTGCGGACAGGGGAGAGGTGTCTGTCGGTGTGCCGGTGCGCACGAACTCGACGAACTCACCGACGGTCAGCACGTCGGCGTCACCGTGGCCGTTCGCGTCACCGACGATCGGATACTGCACGTGGCCCTTCTCCAGGAAGCCGGACCGCTTGTTCCAGACGCGCACCTCGCCACCCTCGCCGTCGCCGAAGTTCTCCAGCCGGCCCTCCGTGCCGATGACCGTGTAATTGCGCCAATAGTCGGGCGTGAAGTGGCACTGCTGGTAGCTGACGAACGCGCCGGAATCAAGTCGCGCCAGCATCATCGAGATGTCCTCGACGTCCACCACCGGGTTGAGTTCGGTCTGCGACAGCGGCGGCCAGTTGTCGGTCGAGTACCAGTCGCGCATCCGCCGATCGCTGTTGTCACGTCGGTCGGTGATCTGCCCATAGATCGCCAGGTCGCCCATCCCGGTGACCTCGCGACTGGACGAACCAGCCAGCCAGTGCATCACGTCGAGATCGTGAGCGCCCTTCTGTAGCAACAGACTTCCCGCGCGGGAGCGATCCGCGTGCCAGTCCTTGAAGTAGAAGTCGCCGCCGGTCCCGACGAAGTGCCGGCACCAGATGGCCTTCACCTCGCCTATCTCGCCGCGGTCGATGATCTCCTTCATCAAGCGCACCACGTGCATGTGCCGCATGTTGTGCCCGACATACAACTTGGTGCCAGTGCGGTGCGCGGCCTCGAGCACCTGGTCGCAGTCCTCGGTGGTGATCGCGAGCGGCTTCTCCAGATAGACCGGCACACCGGCCTCGAGCAGTTGTATGGCGATCGCCGCGTGCGTGTCGTCCGGGCTCGTCACGATGGCGCCGTCCAACTCAGGGAAGTCGCGCAGCAGGGAGGTCACGTCGGGCAGCAGCGGGATGTCGCCGAAGAGGTCGGCGGTCGCGTCGGCGGTTCGCGGGTCCGGATCTACAGCAGCGGCAACGGATCCGCCGAATTCCTCGACGTTCTTGGCGAGGTGGGCTCGGGCGCCGACGCCGATGACGGCGGTGGCGAAGGGTGCGGGCGTGGTGTTGGAGGTTGAAGAAGTCATCGCGACCATTCAAGCCGATCCGCGCCTGCGTGGTCGCCGCGACGCCGTTGGTGCTCGCCTCGACGTGTGGCCCGGTCGTGTCGCTTTCGATCCGGTCGGCATCGGCTCCTGCGGATTGATCGCGCGGCGTCGAGTAAGTCGAAGCGCTGGCCCCGGGGCCGTATCGAAGCCCGCGACGAGCGAGCGGGTGAATCCTGTTGTTCTGGAGAGCTATTCGCCGGGGGTGGTGACGTAGGTGTGGCCTGCGGGGCTGGTCCAGGTGCATACGCCGTCGGGAGTCATGGTGACTGTCCAGCCGTGGGCTTGTTTGGTGCGGTGGTGGTGGCGGCAGAGGGCGTGCAGGTTGTATGCCGCGGTGGGTCCTTGTGGCCAGGGGATGACGTGGTCCAGGTCGCAGCGTGTCGCGGGGTGGCTGCAGCCGGGGAAGCGGCAGTGCTGGTCTCGGGCCCGCACGAAGTGCTGCAACTTCGGGCTGGGCCGGTAGCGGGTTTCGCAGGTCTCCAGGGTGATGCCGGTGTCGGCCTCGATCAGGGCGCGGGTCATCGTCGTGCCGAACGAGCGGGTCATGGCTTGGATCACGGCGGCGGGGATGGCGCCGATGCCGGGCACAGTTGCGTCGCCCAGGTGGGCGGTCGCTGCCCGTGACTGCTGTGACCGGCCTGGTGGTGTCACCCGTGGTTCTTCATCGAAGGTGTCGTCGGGTGTGTCGTTGAGGATGTTGAGCGCGACGCTGCCGAGGTCAGCGGACATCTCTCGCCGACACTTGATGACCCCGCGCGTGCATCGGCCTTCCAGCAGATCAGAGAAGCGGCCGCTCGGCATCATCGAGGTAGCCGCCGGCCTCGCCGCGACCAGTGCTGTGGTGGGTCCGCGAGGCGACGACACCTATCCCGTGCCACGACGGCTGTACGAATCGATGGGCTTCACAACTCTCGCCCGACCGAGGAGCTGGGGTGGAGCTGATAACGGGTCGGCCTCGTGTTCCTCGGTCGATTGCGCGCCTCGCTCGGTCGCCTCGAAGAGCGCTTGACCGCTCGCCACGAACCGGGCGACGAGCGCGACTGGCACGTGCGACGCGCGCCGGAGCTGGAGCGGCTGCTCGACGAAGCGGGCACCGCGGACCTCACAATCGACGTCGGCGACGCAACTCCTGCACAGGTCGCGGCCCGCGTCCTCTCCGAGACCCATTGGGTTGACTGAATCGGCACCGCCACCCGTTTGCACTCCCGGTGGGAGAGTGCCAATAATGGCCTTTAGCACTCTCCTGGTTAGAGTGACAGTTCGGATGTATGGCGAGGGCCGGACCTCGCGAGACTCAGACAGTCTCGGCAGGACCCGGTCCGTCCGTCGCGGGCGCCATACGACTGACACCGCAACAACACGTGAGGATTGGACTGCACATGGCCAAGACCATTGCATTCGACGAGGAGGCCCGGCGCGGGCTCGAGCGGGGAATGAACATCCTTGCCGACGCCGTCAAGGTGACCCTCGGCCCGAAGGGCCGCAACGTCGTTCTGGAGAAGAAGTGGGGCGCACCCACGATCACCAACGACGGTGTGAGCATCGCCAAGGAGATCGAGCTCGACGAGCCCTACGAGAAGATCGGCGCAGAGCTCGTCAAGGAAGTCGCCAAGAAGACCGACGACGTGGCCGGTGACGGCACCACCACGGCGACCGTGCTCGCCCAGGCGATGGTGAAGGAAGGCCTGCGCAACGTTGCCGCGGGCGCCAACCCGATGGCCCTCAAGCGCGGCATCGAGGCTGCTGTGGCCGCGGTGTCCGAGGAGCTGAGCAAGGCTTCCAAGGACGTCGAGACCAAGGAGCAGATCGCGGCGGTTGCCGGGATCTCCGCCGGTGGCGACGCATCCGTCGGCAACCTCATCGCCGAGGCGATGGACAAGGTCGGCAAGGAAGGTGTCATCACCGTCGAGGAGAGCAACACCTTCGGCCTGGAGCTCGAGCTCACCGAGGGCATGCGCTTCGACAAGGGTTACATCTCCGGTTACTTCGTGACCGACACCGAGCGCATGGAGACCGTGCTCGAGGACCCCTACATCCTGATCGTCAACTCCAAGATCGGCAGCATCAAGGACCTGCTGCCGCTGCTGGAGAAGGTCATGCAGTCGGGCAAGCCGCTGGTCATCATCGCCGAAGACGTTGAGGGAGAAGCACTTTCGACCCTCGTCGTCAACAAGATTCGTGGCACGTTCAAGTCGGTTGCCCTCAAGGCGCCCGGCTTCGGCGACCGTCGCAAGGCCATGCTCGGCGACATCGCGATCCTGACCGGTGGTCAGGTCATCTCCGAGGAGGTCGGCCTCAAGCTCGACACCGCGGAGATCGACCTGCTCGGTAAGGCCCGCAAGGTCGTTGTCACCAAGGACGAGACGACCATCGTCGAGGGTGCCGGCGACGCAGACCAGATCGCTGGTCGCGTCAGCCAGATCCGCGCCGAGATCGAGAACTCCGACTCCGACTACGACCGCGAGAAGCTGCAGGAGCGCTTGGCCAAGCTGGCCGGCGGTGTTGCGGTCATCAAGGTCGGCGCGGCCACCGAGGTCGAGCTCAAGGAGCGCAAGCACCGCATCGAGGACGCCGTTCGCGCGGCGAAGGCCTCGGTCGACGAGGGCATCGTCGCCGGTGGCGGCGTCGCACTGCTGCAGGCTGCCAAGCTCGCCTTCGCCTCCCTCAAGCTCGAGGGTGACGAGGCGACCGGCGCCAACATCGTCAATGTCGCCTCCGCGGCTCCGCTGAAGCAGATCGCTGCCAATGCGGGCCTGGAGCCCGGCGTGGTTGCCGCCAAGGTGCAGTCGCTGCCCGTCGGTGAAGGCCTCAACGCCGCCACCGGTGAGTACGTCGACATGCTCGAGGCCGGCATCCCGGACCCGACCAAGGTGACTCGGTCGGCGCTGCAGAACGCAGCCTCCATCGCCGCGTTGTTCCTCACCACCGAGGCGGTCATCGCCGACAAGCCGGAGAAGGCTTCGGCAATGCCGGCCGACCCGTCCGGTGGCATGGGAGACATGGGCTTCTAAGCCAGGCAACGAAGTTCTCGAACTTCACACGGGACGGCCGCTCACCCGCACGGGTGAGCGGCCGTTTCGCATCTTCATAGGGCACAATCTGCGGTTGTGACAACGCCGGCGGCGGCCACAACGCATCGTGGCAAATTGTGGACCTTGACCCTTGGTGCGCTCGGCGTCGTTTTCGGCGACATCGGGACCAGCCCGCTGTATTCGCTGCAGACCATCTTTTCGTTGGACCACAATCGGGTCGCCACGACGCACCAGGATGTGTATGGCGTGATCTCGCTCGTTTTCTGGGCAGTCACCATCGTGGTGAGCATCAAGTATGTCGTCTTCATCCTGCGCGCCGACAACGACGGTGAGGGCGGTGACCTGGCGCTGGCCGCGCTCGCTCGGCGCGCGGTCCCATCGGGCGGCAAACGGTTCGCGCTGGTGATGGTGCTGGGCGTCTTCTCGGCGTCGTTGTTCAGCGGAGACAGCGTGATCACGCCGGCGATCTCGGTGCTGTCCGCGGTTGAAGGTCTCGCGGTTCCGGCGCCACAGCTGCACAACGTCATACTTCCGATCAGCGTGACGATCATCGTCATCTTGTTCATGGTGCAACGCTTCGGGACGTCTGTGGTCGGCAAGCTGTTCGGGCCCGTCATGGTCGTCTGGTTCGTGACCATCGCGGTGCTCGGATTGACCAAGATCGTTCCGAACCCGGCGATCATCCGCGCGTTGTCACCGACTTATGCCCTCCAGTTCTGGTTCGAGCACCCGTTCGTCGCGTTCATCGCGATGGGCGCGGTCGTGCTGTCCATCACCGGGGCCGAGGCGCTGTATGCCGACATGGGTCACTTCGGGCGTTCGCCCATCCGGCGCGCGTGGTTCTTCCTGGTCTTCCCCTGCCTGACCCTCAACTACCTCGGCCAGGGAGCGTTGATCACCGAGACGCCTGGCGCCATACGCAACCCGTTCTTCCTCCTCGGCCCGTCGTGGGCACAATGGCCGATGGTGATCCTGGCGACCATGGCCACCGTCATCGCCTCTCAGGCGGTGATCTCCGGGGCCTTCTCGATGGCCCGGCAGGCCGAGCGGCTCGGCTACCTCCCGCGGCTCACCGTGCTGCACACCTCCGAGCACGAGAGCGGCCAGATCTACATCCCGTCGATCAACTGGGCGCTGTTCGTCGGCGTGCTGGTCCTGATGCTGACCTTCCGCTCGTCTCAACACCTGGCGACGGCATACGGGCTGGCTGTCACCGGCACCCTCGTGCTGAGTTCGACGCTCTTCCTCGTCTACGCGGAGTCCGCGTGGAAATGGCCGAAGTGGCGGCTGATCCTCGTCGGGGTGTTGTTCTACTCGGTCGAGTTGACCTTCCTGGCCGCAAACCTGGCGAAAGTCATCCACGGCGGGTGGCTGCCGCTCTCGATCGCCGCGGTCGTCGCGACCACGATGTTCACCTGGCGCCGGGGTGCCGCAATCGTCTCCGAGTTGCGCCGCGGAAAGGAGGGCCCACTCACGGAGTTCATCGATTACCTGCACGGCTGCGAAGTGACGCGTGTCCCCGGAGTCGCGGTGTTCCTGCATCCGGACAACGAGACCACCCCGCTGGCCTTTCGGGAGAACGTGGCCTTCAACCACGTCACCCACGAGAACGTCTTCATCGTGTCGTCGGTGTCTCGGAACGTGCCGCACGTCGCGCCGGAGGACCAGTTCAAATTCAGCAGCCTCGGCGACCCGTATGACGGCGTGGCCCACATCCAGCTCAACTTCGGCTTCCAGGACGACCAGGACGTCCCGCACGCACTGCGTGCAGCGCGCGAACAGGGAATCAACCTCGATCCGGACGAGGCCTTCTACTTCCTCTCCCGGATCAGCGTGCACCACGGATCACTGCCCGGGCTGAGCAAGTGGCGCAAGCGCCTATTCCTCGGTATGGCGCACAACGCCGCCAACCCCGCGGTCTACTACCGCCTGCCCGAGGATCGGACCGTCGTGATGGGCGCGCAGGTGCATTTCTAGGTACCTCCCTTTCGAGACGTTCGCTCGTGCCTCACGAACTCCTCAAGGATCGGCATTGGCTACTCGCTGGTAACATCGGCGGAACTCCCACTGCGCGAAGGACGGCATACCCGTGGCATTCGACCGATTGCTCGAACCCATCGAGATCGATGGCGTCCCACTGGCCAACCGGGTCCTGATGGGCTCGATGCACACCGGGTTCGAGGACCGCAGCAAGGACTTCGGCCGCTTGGCGGCATACCTCGCCGAGCGCGCGAAGGGTGGCACCGGTTTGATCGTGACCGGTGGCTTCGCACCCAACGTCGAGGGTGGCTGCTGCCGGCGGGTTCGTTGATGACGACCAAGCGGGCGGCCGGCAAGCACCGGGTCATAACCGATGCCGTCCACGCCGAGGGCGGCCGAATCCTGTTGCAGGTGCTGCATTCCGGGCGCTACGGCTATCACCCGTTCATCCGCTCGGCGAGCGGCAAGAAGTCTCCGATCACACCGTTCAAGCCCCGGGCGTTGTCCGGCAAGGGCGTCGAGCGCACCATCGACGCGTTCGTTCGCGCGACGAAACTCGCCAAGCTGGCCGGGTATGACGGCGTCGAGATCATGGGTTCCGAGGGCTACCTGATCAATCAGTTCCTCGTGGCACGCACCAACGACCGCACGGACGGGTGGGGCGGTAACGCCGAGAACCGGATGCGCTTCCCGGTCGAGATCGTCCGCCGAGTGCGCGAAGCCGTTGGCTCGAATTTCATTGTCAACTATCGGATTTCGCTGGTCGACCTGGTGAAGGACGGGCAGACCTGGGACGAGGTCGTCACTCTTGCCGACAAGCTGCAGGACGCCGGAGCGTCGATGTTCGGCACGGGCATCGGCTGGCACGAGGCGCGGGTGCCGACCATCGTCACGTCGGTGCCGCGTGCCGCGTTCGTGGACTGGACCGCGCGGCTGAAGCAGGAGGTCGACATACCGGTCGTCGCCTCCAACCGGATCAACACTCCCGAGGTCGCCGAGGAGATCCTGGCCAGCGGGCAAGCCGACCTGGTGTCGATGGCGCGCCCGCTGCTGGCCGACCCCGAGTTCGTGCGCAAGGCCCGCGAGGGCCGCGCCGACGAGATCAACACCTGCATCGCCTGCAACCAGGCCTGCCTGGACCACACCTTCGCGAACAAGAAGGCCAGCTGCCTGGTCAACCCGCGTGCGGGCCGCGAGACCTCGCTCGTGTTGCTGCCGGTGCCGGCCAAGCGGCGGCGTCGGATCGCCGTGGTTGGTGCAGGTCCCGCGGGGTTGGCTGCGGCGGTCTCGAGTGCCGAACGCGGCCACCACGTCACGCTTTTCGAGCGTCAGCAGCACCTGGGTGGGCAGTTCCGGCTGGCGATGCGGGTGCCCGGCAAGGAGGAGTTCGCCGAGACGCTGCGCTACTACGAGCGTCGGCTCGACGTGCTCGGCGTCGAGGTCCGACTCGGCGTCGGCGCCACCGAGGACGAGCTGAGGGGCTTCGATGACGTCGTGGTCGCGACCGGGGTCCGGCCGCGTGTGCCGCAGATCGAGGGCATCGACCACCCCAGCGTCGTCATGTATGACGAACTGCTGCGCGGCGAGGTCGAGGCCGGCCGTCGCGTCGCGGTGATCGGCGCCGGCGGTATCGGGTATGACGTCAGCGAGTTTTTAACTCGAGGATTCGTTCCTCATCCTCAAGTTAAAGACCGATATCGATCGCCGTCCTCCGGCCGGTCGGTGCTGGAGGACCAGCACAAGAAGCTGCCGGACTGGCAAGCTCAGTGGGGCGTGACCGAGGACCCGACGGCACCGGGGGCTTGACCGCCAAGCGCCCGACCGAGCCTCGTCGGCAGGTCTACCTGCTGCAGCGCAAGCCGGCCCCGCTGGGCAAGGGCCTGGGCAAGACCACCGGCTGGGTGCACCGTGCGGCGCTGAAGGACGCGCAGGTCGAGCTGATCGGTGGGGCGACATACGACCGCATCGACGATGCCGGGCTGCACATCACCGTGCGCGGCAAGGACGGCCAGCCGCAGTCACGCTTGCTCGAGGTCGACACGGTCGTGATCTGCGCCGGCCAGGAGTCGGTGCGTGATCTGGTGCGGGACGACGACGCAGCACGCCACGTGATCGGTGGTGCCGACGTGGCCGCCGAGCTCGACGCCAAGCGTGCGATCGCACAGGCGACGGAGCTGGCGGCCACGGTCTGACCCCACCCCGGGGAACTTTCAGGCCAGCGCCACTCAACACGGGCAGGCGACGTGAGGATGAGGAACGAATCCTCGCGTCAGGCTTGCGTACTGAAGGCTTTGACCACGTCGGTCTCGACCTGCGCGTAGGCGGTGCCGGCGGAGCCGACAGTGTTGCCGATGTCGGCGAGCGCCGTGCGGACCCGCGACTGTGCCTTGGTCCACTCGTGGTTCAGCGAGGCGTACTGGTTGGCGCCCTGCCCCGTCCAGCTGGCCTGCAGCGTGGCGAGCTTGCCCTTCATCACCTGCATCAGTGTGTCGATCTCCTGGCCGATCTGGCCGATGTCGAGACTGTGCTGGCCGAGCTGTGCAGCGTTGACGGCGTAGCCGTCGTTCGGAGTGTGCATGTCTGCCTCCCAAGAAGTCGTCCGCCTGGTGCGGACGTGATGGGGACGACGGTAGGCAAACCGCCCGGTTGCCCGCAGAAGTTATCCACAGGCGCTGGGCCGCGGTCAGTCGGTCGCCGTGAGCTCGTCCGGCAGCGGCCGGGAGTGTATGACGCGCAGCGATGTCACAGCGCGGGTGAGCACCACATAGAGCCGGCGCAGACCGGTCCGCGTGTCCGGCTCCGCGTCGGCGATGTCGCTGGGCTCGAGCACGACGACGTGGTCGAACTCCAAGCCCTTGGCCACCGTGGCGGGCACCAGCTGGACCCGGTGATCGGCGTCGTCACCGGACGCGACGTCGAGCTGCCCGTGCTCGATGTCGTTGTCCTGCAACGACTTCGACACCTTCGTGACGACGGCATCCGGGACAATCACGCCGACCGATCCGATGTCATCCAGCGCCGCGCGGACCGCGTCGACGACGGCAGCCGGCCGCTCCGCCGCACTCGTCGCGACCAGCACCAGCTCACCCGGGTTGTCGCGCACGCTGACCGGCGACCCGAGCCCCGGCGACCCGAGCCCCGGCGCCATCGATGGCAGGAGTCGCGCCGCGAAGTCGATCACCGACGCCGGCACCCGGAAGCCGCGGTCGAGCACCTCCAGGTGGTGCTCAGGCTTGCCGAGATGCCGCATCGCGGTCTCCCAGCTGTCCGTCGCCCACGGCGTCGTGCCCTGCGCGATGTCACCGAGCACGGTCACCGAGCCGGTCGAGCAGCGCCGCCCCACCGCGCGCAGTTGCATGGGAGAGGTCTTGGGCCTCGTCCAACACCACGTGACCCAGGCTGGGGGTCCGGCCGAGCAGATCATGCAATTCGTCCAGCAGGGTGAGATCGGCGGTCGACCACTTGGCGGCGCCTTTGCTGCGAGCCGGCTTGTCCCACAACAAGATTCGCTGCTCATCGGCATCCAGCACGCCGTCCGCCGACGCTTCCAGCCGATTTGGATCGGACCACAGGTCGAAGAGCACCTGCGCGGGGTCCACCGCCGGCCACACGGACGCGGAGTACTTCTTCATCGGAGCGCAGCGCGCCACGGATTCCTGCACCTGGTCGTCGGGGGAGTCGCCCGACCGCTCCATGCGCAGCAGCACTGCGTGCGCCAGCCGGCGCGGCAGCATGTCGCGGGCCGCATTGAACCGCACCCCGCGCGTCGTCAGCTCGTCGACGATCTCCTGCACCTCGTATGCCGGGATCCGCCACTTGCGTGAACCACGTGGCACGACAAGCGCCTCGGTGGGCGCGTTGACTCGGGACCACAGGGCGCGGCGGAGGACCTCCGCCATACGCGAATCGCCTTTGAGGACAGCTGTATCGGTGCTGTCGACGGATCGCACGCGCGCGTGCGCGACCAGGTCGGCGGCCGTCGAGTGCTCGACGCGTACTTCGCCGAGGGCCGGCAGCACCGCACTGATGTGATCGAGGAACGCACCGTTCGGCCCGACCACCAGGACGCCGGAGCGGTCCAGCCGGTCGCGGTGGGTGTAGAGCAGCCACGCAGCGCGGTGCAATCCGACGGCGGTCTTCCCGGTGCCCGGTGCCCCCTGGACGCACACGGACGTCTCGACACCGGCGCGCACGATGAGGTCCTGCTCCGGCTGGATGGTCGCCACGATGTCGCGCATCGGTCCGGTGCGCGGTCGCTCGATCTCTTGCGCGAGAATCTCGCTCTTGCCGGTGGGTTCCTCTGCGGCCAGCAGGTTTTCGTCCTCGATGGCAGTTATCTGGCCCTTGTCGATCCCGAACCGCCGGCGGCGCACGACGCCCATCGGCTCTGTCCGGGACGCCCGGTAGAACGCGGTGGAGACCGGCGCTCGCCAGTCGAGGACCACCGGGTCGCCGTCGGCGTTACTCACGTGCCGCCGACCTATATACCAAACCCCACGAAGTTCTCCCCCGCTGCGCTCCTCCGATACTTCGCGGGGGCCCCGGTCGATGTGCGGTGCCTTGATGAAGTCCAAACGCCCGAAGAAGAGCGTGGTGTGCGGGTCGTCCTGCAACGACGCGACGCGTCGGGCGAGGGTCTTCGCCAGCTCGTATGCCGAGTCGCCGTCGCTGGCCCGGTTGGGGTCGAGCGATTCGGCGCGTTCGCGCATCCGGGTCAGGTCGGCGCGGGCAGCTGCGAGGTAGGCGCGTTCAGGTTCGAGGTCGGTGTCAGTTGCCATGAGCTCCAGGAATTTTCGGACCGGAGGAACCCGGGGTCCCCGCGAAGTATCGGGGGAGCGAAGCGGAGGAGAACTTCGTGGGGTGGGACGAAAGGGCGCCTCTTTCGGGTGGGGGAGGAGCGAGCTTAACGCTCTCTCCTACCCACGACCACCGAAAAAGGCGCCCCTCGCGTGATCCGGCCCCGTCACAAGCCGGATCCACCCCGTCAGGACCTACCGGGCAACGGAGGAAGGGAGAGTGCCCGGGGTCCTTTCGTCACGGTCTAACTGGACGATGCTTCGCCCAGAGTGACCGAGACGTCTTGCTGCTTCCCACCGCGAACGATGGTCAGCGTGACTTTGTCCCCGACGCTGTGCGCTCGGACGTAACCGATGAGCGAATCGGACGGGGGAGATCCAATCTGTTGTCCGTCGAACCTGATGACGTCGTCACCTACCTTCAGTCCGGCCTTGTTCGCAGGTGAGCCGGAGTTGACCTTGACGATCTTTGCAGCCTGCAACGTCGCATTGCCGAGCTTGACGGTCGCCGGCCTCGGATCGACTCCCACACCGATCTGCGGGTGCTTCACCTTGCCGGTGTCCATCAGTTGCGAGGTGATGTTCTTGACGACGGACACAGGGATAGCAAACCCGATCCCGATGTTTCCCGACTGGGAAGAAGCTGAAGATCCGCCGAGAGTCGCGATCGAGGAGTTGATGCCGATCAGCTTTCCGGACCCGGTGACCAAGGCACCGCCAGAGTTGCCGGGGTTGATGGCCGCGCTGGTCTGGATGGCGTTGGTCGTCGAGCAGTTCTTGTCGGTGCACTGCTGCTGTTGTTGCTGATCGAAGGGATTCTGGCTCTGGCTCTGGCTCTCCTGGTGAGTGGTGATCGGGCGGTTGAGCGCGCTCACGATCCCGGTCGTCACAGTGCCGGCGAGACCTAGCGCGTTGCCGACGGCCATGACCGGCTGGCCGACTACCAGCTTGCTGTCGTCGCCGAGGAGATCGGCGCCAGGTCCGTCGGCGGATTCTCCAGCTTGATGACGGCCAGATCCGTGCTCACGTCGGTGCCGACGACCTTGGCGTTGTAGGTGCGGTTGTTGTTCAGCGTCACGGTCACCGTTGGCTTGCTGCCGGCGCCGGTCACCACGTGGTTGTTGGTGACGATGTTGCCGGCCTTGTCGAGGATCACCCCGGAGCCCTGATCGCCCTGGCTGCCTGCGGTCACCGTGATGGACACGACGCTCGGCGAGACCTTGCTCGCGGTTGCCGCCCAGTTGACGTTGCCGGCGTTGCCGAAGTCCGCAGGGTTGGCCTGCATCACCGTCGTGCCCCCGCCGCTGGACGCCGACGAGCCGTTGTCGTTCTTGGTCAGCGCGTACGTGCCGCCACTGGCCAGCGCGGCCGCGAGGATTGCGGCGGCCGGGACCGCGGCCCAGCGCTTGCTGCGCTTGGGGCTACTGCCGCCGGAGCCATCGCCGGGTCCGCCGGCCGGGTTGTAGGGCCCGCCGGGGAAGCCGCCCTGCGGGCCGCCGCCGTTGTTGTATGACGGTGCCGCGTAAGCGCCCTGCACAGGCGCCCCGCCATACGGCTGTTGGGTCTGCTGCTGACCGGAGCCGAACGGGGGCTGGCCGGCGCCGACCGGCGCGGCATACGGGTTCTGCTGCTGGGGCTGCTGCTGCGGTGGCTGTTGTGGTTGCTGCTGGGGCTCGCCGTAGGTCGACTGCGGCCGCGGATGCGCCGGCAGGTGCGCGGTGTGGTCGTCGGACGCGTAGATGCGTCCGGTTGTGTCGTCACCTTGTGTGCCGTCACCTTGCACGTCGTTGCCCCGGCTGTCATCAGCAGGCTGCTGGTCAAACGACATCTCTCGTAACCCCTTGTTGTGGTCGATGCGCCTTCGGCGGGTGGCCCTTCACTGATTCCTACTCAACGCCGTCCGTCTGTTGTGGCGCTTCGTCGAACCTGTGGGCTTCCTGTGGCTCCCTCGTGGCCGGCGGTGCGGTGGTCTCGTTGGCAGTGTCCGTCGGCATCGAGGGTATTTTTGCGACGAAAGTGGCGCCACCACCGGGGGTGTCCTTCACCTCGACCGTGCCCTTGTGGGCCTCGACGAGGGCCGTCACAATCGCCAGGCCCAGCCCACTGCCGCCGTGCTCGCTGTTGCGCGATGCATCGGCGCGGTAGAAGCGCTCGAAGATGCGATCGTGCAGGCTCGCCGGGACACCGTGACCGTGGTCGATCACCTGGACCTGCGCGACGTCGCCGATCGTGCCGACCGCGATCTCGATCGGTGACCCGGCAGGCGTGTAGCGGATCGCGTTGGCCATCAGGTTGCCCAGCACCTGCCGCAGCGCGGCGTCATCGCCGAGCACGACTGTCGGCCGGACCGGTCCGCCCAGCCCACGCAGTCGAACCTTCCGGTCGTGGTCGATCGCCGTCGCGTCCTGGACCGTGTCTGCGGCGAGGACGGTGAGGTCGACCGGAGTGGGCGGGCGCTCGGTGACGTTGTCGTCCTGGTGGCGCCGCTCGAGCCGTGTCAACAGCAGCAGGTCGTCGACCATTGTCGCCATCCGGGTTGCTTCGTCCTCGATCCGGCGCATCGCGGACCGTACCTCTCCCGGCTCGGAGACCGCACCCAGCCGGAAGAGCTCGGCATACCCGCGCACGGTGGCCAGCGGGGTGCGCAACTCGTGCGAGGCGTCTGCGACGAATTGCCGCATGCGGTCCTCGGACGCGCGGCGTACGGCGAAGGAGTCCTCGATGCGGGCAAGCATGATGTTGAGCGACTTGCTGAGGCTGCCGACCTCGTCCTGTGCGCCGGGGACCGGCACGCGTTGCGTCAGGTCGCCGCGCGCGATGCTGCGGGCGGTGTCCTCGATCTTGCGCAGCGGCCGCAGCGCTCGGCGTACGGCGAACCAACCGAGTGCGGCACAGGCGAGCAGCGCGATCAGTCCGACCGAGACGATCACCACCTCGAGCCGCACGATGACGTCGTTGGTGTGGTCCATCGACACCGCGACGGCGTAGACGAGCGTCTCCTTGTCGGTGCGGACGGTGCCCGCGACGACATGCCAGGTGGTGTCGCCGTTCTTGGACCCGACGCTGAAGACGTGTCCGCTACGGACGCGCGAATCAGAGCTGGTCAGACGGGGTATGGCGGGCAGTGGTCCGTCCGTCGAGGAATTGCCCGGGTCGGTGGCCAGGCTGCGTTCGTGGCCGTCGGTGGTCTGCAGCTCGATCGCGTAGGTGTTGGTGGGGACGAAGGCGAAGGCGCGCTGCTCGGACGCAGGGCTCTGCACCGCGCTGTCGACCAGATGGGCACTCGCGGCACGCAATTCGGCGTCCTGCCGGGCGCTCATGAAGCTGCGGACCTGGGTGGTCACGGTGGCGCCGCTCGCCAGCAGGGCGACAGCCAGCAATGCCACCATCAGGACGCTCAGGCGTAACCGGAGGGGCATGGCCGACAGTTCGTGTCCGACACGTCCCCTCAACGAGTTACGCGACGCCGTCACTCGCGCGGAGCGCGCAGGACGTAACCGACCCCACGCTTGGTGTGGATCAACGGCGGCACGTCGCCGACGTCGATCTTGCGGCGCAGGTAGGAGATGTAGCTCTCCACGATGCCCGCCTCACCGCGGAAGTCGTAGTCCCAGACGTGATCCAGGATCTGCGCTTTGGAAAGAACCCGGCCTTGGTTCAGCATGAGGTAACGCAGCAGCTTGAACTCGGTGGGGGACACCTCGATCACCTGGCCGTTGCGGCGCACCTCGTGTGAGTCCTCATCGAGCTCCAGATCGCCGACCTGCACCAGCGACCGCGCGTTGCTCGCCTCCTGGGTGCGGCGCAGCACGGCCCGGATGCGGGCGACGACCTCCTCCAGGCTGAACGGCTTGGTGACGTAATCGTCGCCGCCGACGGTCAGGCCCTTGACCTTGTCCTCGACCGCGTCACGCGCGGTCAGGAAGACGATCGGCAGCTCGATGCCGTTGGCGCGCAGCTTGCGGGTGACGGTGAAGCCGTCCATGTCCGGCAGCATGACGTCGAGGACCGCGAGGTCCAGCGTGTGCTGGCCGGCGACGCTGATCGCGTCGTTGCCGGTCGCTGCTGTGTGCACCTCGAAACCGGCGAACTTGAGGCTCGTTGCGAGCAATTCGCGAATGTTGGTTTCGTCCTCGACCACCAGCAGGCGGGCTTCCGGAGAGCTCATGCCGGTCCCCTCGTTCCTCGGGTGCCGGCATTCGCGCTGGACTCTTTTGGTCGCTCGCTCCGCTCGCTCATGCCAGACACTTTGACCTCCTTCGCTGGGAAGTTCCTGAGAATCCCATGATACGACCTGGCGGCTCGGCTGGGCGGTGGTCGAGTGTTCACCATGACCGAATTTAATTAGCTCGACTAATGAGCTAAGCTAACTAACTGTGACTCCAGCCGAACGCAGACATCTCGCCGTCGACCTCCGGTCGGTCTGCATGCGCATCAGTCGCCGGGTCCGCTTCTCCAACACCGGGCGGAGCACCCTTCGCCCACACCAGGTTTCGGTGCTCGGCAAGCTCGACAAGAACATCCGCACCCCGCGTGAGCTCGCGGAGCTCGAGTGCGTGAGCGCCCCATCGATGACACGGACCGTCAATGCTTTGGTCGAGCAAGGCTTCGTCCGGCGCGACGCAGACCCCGACGACGGCCGGCAGGTTCATCTGCAACTGACGCCTGAGGGTCGCAAGATCCTGAGCACCGTCCGACGTTCGCGTGACGAGTGGGTCTACTCCCGTATGGCGGACCTGACCGACGAGGAGTGTGCCGTGCTGCGGGAGGCCGCGGACATCCTGGAAAGGGTTGTGACCGCTCGATGAGGGAGAGCGCATCGCGCATGAGCAGGAGCCGGACCTTCGCGTCCCTGTCCGTCTACAACTACCGCGTCTACTTTGCCGGCGCACTGGTCTCCAACGTCGGCACCTGGATGGGCCGTACCGCCCAGGACTGGCTGGTCCTGACCCAGCTGACCCCGCACGACGCGACCGCGCTGGGGATCGTCACCGCCCTCCAGTTTGCGCCGGTCGTGCTGCTGGCGCCCTTCGCCGGGGCGATCACCGACCGCTTCCCCAAGCGGCGCATCCTCTTCGGCACCCAGAGTGCGCTGGCGATCACCGCCGCCCTGTTGGCCGTGCTCGTCCTCACCGACGTCGTCACGCTCTGGCAGGTCTACGCGCTGGCGGCGTTGCAGGGCGTCGCGACCGCCTTGGACAACCCCAGCCGACAGGCCTTCGTCTCCGAGATGGTCGAGCCGGGGCTGCTCTCCAACGCGGTCGGGCTCAACGCCACGTCGTTCAATGCCGCCCGGCTGATCGGCCCCGGCATCGCCGGCCTGTGCATCGGACTCATCGGCACCGGACAGACGCTGGTCTTCAACACCTTCTCGTTCATCGCGGTGCTGATCGCGCTCAAGGCGATGCGCCCCGGCGAGCTGATGCCGGCACCCCAAGTCCGCGGTAAGGGCAAGGTCCGTGAGGGGCTGGCCTACGTCCGGCGCCGCCCGGACCTGATGCTCATCATGTTCATGGTCTTCATGCTCGGCACCTTCGGGATGAACTTCCAGCTCACCATCGCGCTGATGGCCACCACTGTCTTCCACCAAGGTGCAGCCGAATACGGCTTGCTCGGCTCGATCATGGCGATCGGATCGCTGGCCGGCGCTCTGATGGCGGCCCGCCGGCAGCGACCGCGGTTGCGGATCGTGCTCTGGTCGCTGACCGGGTTCACGGTGTTCTCCGCCCTCGCGTCACTCGCCCCGTCATACCTGCTCTTCGCGGTGTTCCTGATCCCGACCGGCCTGTGCGCCATCACCACGCTCAACACCGCCAACGCCACGGTGCAGCTGAGCGTCACCCCGGTGATGCGCGGTCGCGTGATGGCGCTCTACATGGCCATCTTCATGGGCGGCACCCCGATCGGTGCGCCGGTCATCGGCTGGATCGGCTCGGAGTTCGGCGCGCGATGGACCATCCTGGTCGGCAGCGTCGCGACAGCGGTTACCGTGGTGACCGCCATGACCTATCTGATGCGACGAGACGATCTGCGGCTGCGCCTTGAAGGGCGACCGATTCCGCATTTCGAAGTGCGGCACCGCGACAACCCCAGCGACGACCTCGCCGGACAGCGCGCCGCATGATGTCGCCACGCTCGCAACGCCTCGTGGTCATCGTCGCGCTGGTCGCCCTCGTCGGCGTCGCAGTGCTCGGGGCACTGCTCGGCTGATCGTCAGCCGACCTGGGCGCGCAGCCGCCGCCGAACGTGATCCAACTGCTCGATCACTATGCGTCGCAACGCAGTCGGGGCATCCTCGTGCTCGTTGAGCCAGGCCTGCGCGGCCTGCACGACCGGATTGTCGATGATGTCTCCGTCGGTGAGGTTGGTCCGGGGGAACAACTCGGTCGCCAATCGAGCCGCCATCGTCATCGTCTGCTGCTGCCACCACGCGCCGACCTGGTCGAAGTAGGTCGGCACGAACTGCGCGGTCTCGCTCTCCGGTCCGGTCACGAAGCCGGCGAGCAGTGCACGCTGCTTGTCGTTGGTCAGCGCGCTGTCCGTGGTCAGCTCGCGCCATACCTGCTGTTTGGTCGCGACTCCTGGCAGCGATGCGAGTGCACGATCCCTGGCGGTCGCGCCGCTCATCGTCGGGTCGGCGGCGTATTCCGCCTGCAGTCGTGCTTCGTCAACGGCGCCGAGCTCGGCCAGCGCGACCAGCAGGTCCCAGCGCAACGACGGGGTGAGCTCGAGTCCGGCCACCCCGCCCTCGAAGGTATGGCGCACCGGCTCTTCGCCGCTGGGGGTGAGCCCGGCGGTCCCGGCGAGTGCATCCGCCCACGCGCGCTGCAGGTCCGATCCCGGCGCCGCCGCGCGCAGCCCTTGTGGATGGCTGCGACGAGTGTTGTTGCCTCGGAGTCGCGTTCGTCGGGATGGAGATAACCGGTGATGGCGGCGGACGCCTGGTGCAGGACCATGGCCAGCAACCCGGCGTCGGTCTCCGTCGCGGCATTGCGCTCGACCGCCACGAGGTAGTGGAAGGGGTGGAGGCGAGCGTCGCGCACGGCGTTCCACAGCGCCGACCAGATGACCGCTCGGGTCAGTGTCGGCTGCACCGAGGACAGCTCGGCCGTGAGCTTGATGACCGACATGTCATCGAGCCGGAGCAGGGCGTAGGTCAGGTCGTCGTCGTTGGCCACGACCACGTCGGCCCGTGTGCCGGCCGGCAACTCCACCAGGACCTTCGGCGCATCGAGAGTGACCTCCAGCCGCGCACTGCGCTCGAATCCGGCGTCGCCCAGTGCAAAGGTGGACACCACGACACGGTGCTTTCGATCGACTTGCTCGCCATTGAGGCGGTCGGCGGAATTCACTGTGACGTAAAGGTTCTCGCCCTCACGGACGACACTGATCGTGGACGGCCCGGTGGTCTCCAGCCACGAAGGCACCCAGTCCGAGAGGTCTGCCTCCGACGTTTCCTGCAGGCAGGTGATCAGGTCCTCGAGGCTCGTGGAGCCGAAGGCGTGGCGCTGGAAGTAGAGCTGAGCCGCCCGGAAGAAGGCGTCGCGGCCGGCATACGCCATCAGCTGCTTGAGGACTGAGGCACCCTTGGCGTAGGTGATGCCGTCGAAGTTCAGCCGGGCCGCTTCGAGATCAGGGATGTCGGCGACGATCGGGTGCGTGGTCGGCAGCTGGTCCTGGGTATAGGCCCACTGCTTGCGGTTCAGCGCGAAAGTGACCCATGAACCCTTGAAGCCGGCGGCTTCGGTGGCTGCGAGGTAGCCCATCAGGTCGGCGAAGGACTCCTTCAGCCAGGTGTCGTCCCACCAGCGCGGCGTCGCGAGGTCGCCGAACCACATGTGCGCCATCTCGTGCATGATCACTTCGGCGCGCGACTCGCGCTGCGCCTCGCTGGGGGTGCCGCGGAAGATGTAGCTGTTCTCGCTGAACGTCACCAGCCCCGGGTGCTCCATCGCCCCGATGTTGTACTCCGGCAGGAAGATCTCGTCGTATTTGCCCCAGGGGTAAGGGAATTGGAAGACCTCGTCGAAGAAGGTCAGCCCCTGTTTGGTGATCGTGAAGATCTCGTCGGCATCGAGGTGCTCGGCCATCGACTTGCGGCAGATGACACCGAGCGGAACCTCCAGGGGGCTGCCGTCGGTGCGGTCGGCTCGCCATACATCGGACACGGAGTGGAACGGGCCGGCGGCCACCGCGGTCAGGTATGACGACAAGGGAAGCGTCGGGGCGAAGGTGACCGTGTGCCGGTCGCCGTCGACCTCGTCCGTGACCACCGACTGGTTGCCGAAGACCAAGGACGACGCAGGCGCGGTCACCACGAAGGAGAAGCGCGCTTTGAGGTCCGGCTGCTCGAAGCACGCGAACGCTCGACGCGCATCGGTGGGCTCGAAATGCGTGTAAACGTAGGTGTTTTGGTCCGCCGGGTCCGTGAAGCGGTGCAGTCCTTCGCCGGTCCTGCTGTAGCGGCAACGTGCCTCGAGCACGACCTCGTTGACGGCGTCGGTCAGCAGGCGCTCGAGTGAGACACGTGCGCCGTCATACGAGTCGGTGGGCTGGGCGGTGCCGTTGACGGTGAGCGCGGTGACCTCGTCGGCGACCAGGTCGAGCCAGGTCGACGTGTCGGTGCTGGTGAAGCGGATCGTCGAGCGCGAGACGAAGGTCGCAATGCCGGCGTTGTCGAGATCGCTCAGGTCCAGTTCGACGCGATGCGTGTCGATGGCCAGCTGACGGCCACGCAGCGCGCAGTCGTCACGAGTGAGATTCAGGTCCGCAATAGTCACGCCGCCAGCATCACAGATGCTCAACGACGTAATCGATGCAGGCGGTCAGCGCGGCGACATCCTCGGGGTCGACAGCGGGGTACATGCCGATGCGCAGCTGGTTGCGGCCCAGCTTGCGGTAAGGCTCGGTGTCGACAATCCCGTTGGCGCGCAACGCCTTTGCGACTGCAGCTGCGTCGACGCCGTCGAAGTCGATGGTGCCGACGACGGGGGAGCGATCGGCCGGGTCCGACACGAACGGGGAGGTGTATGACGTGCGGTCCGCCCAGTCGTAGAGCGTCGTGCTCGACGCAGCACTGCGGCCGGCGGCCCAGGACAGCCCGCCGTTCGCCAGCATCCACTCGACCTGTGCAGCCATCAACGCGAGCGTCGCGACTGCAGGCGTGTTGTAGGTCTGCTCAAGTCGCGAATTGTCCACGCACACCTGCAGATCCAGCGTCGCGGGGGTCCAGCGTTGGGCGCTGAGGGTCTCGATCCGCTCTAGCGCTGCCGGGGACATCGCGGCGAACCAGAGGCCGCCGTCGGAGGCGAAGACCTTCTGCGGAGCGAAGTAGTAGGCGTCGGTCTCGGCGAGGTCGACGGGTATGGCGCCCGCCGCCGACGTCGCGTCGACCAGCATCAGCTCGTCGCCGGAGCCGGGCACCCGCCGGACCGGCGTGGCCACGCCGGTGGACGTTTCGTTCTGGGCCCAGCAGTAGGTGTCGACGCCGTGGCTGGTCTGCAGCTGCACCGAGGTACCCGGCTCGACCTCGGCGACGATCGGGTCGGCAAGGAAGGGTGCACTGCGCGCGACGGTCGCGAACTTCGCACTGAACTCACCGCACACGGCGAAGGCGCCGCGGTCGCGGATCAGCCCGAACGAGGCCGCGTCCCAGAACGCATTGGTGCCGCCCATGCCGACGACGATCTCGTAGCCCTGCGGTGCGCTGAGCAGCTCGGCGAGGCCGGAGCGGACCGCCGCGACGAGGTTCTTGACCGGGGCTTGCCGGTGCGACGTGCCGAGCACCGTGCGACCCTGCGAGAGCAGCGCATCGAGCTGCTCCGGGCGCACTTTGCTCGGCCCGGAGCCGAAGCGGCCGTCGGAGGGTTTCAACGAATCAGGGATGACGAGTTGGTCTGTCACGGCTCCGATTCTGCCAGCGGTACCGTCGAGCACATGCAGCCGATCAAGCGTTGGGACTACGCAGGCGAGGGTTTGGACGAGCACGAACTGCCGCCTGGGCCGTGGAATCTCATCGATCAGTGGGTCGCTGACGCGCGGGCGCGGCAGGACGAGCGCGGCGACGTGCCGGAGCCGGAAGCGATCTCGGTCGCGACCGTCGGCGGCGACGGACAGCCGCACGTGCGGACGGTGCTGATGCGCTATCTCGCGCAGGACGGCCCGGGTTTCTACACCAACTTCGGCAGCCGCAAAGGCCTTGACCTCGCAGCGAATCCGCGCATCGCCGCCGCACTCACCTGGCCGCCGATGTACCGAGCGATCCGCTTCACCGGTATGGCGCAGCGCCTGCCGGAGCAGGTCACGACCGACTACTTCCGCAGCCGCCCCTACGGGTCACGGATCGGCGCCTGGGCCTCGCACCAGTCGCAGCCCACGGCGACACGCGCGCAACTGGAAGAGGCCGTTGCGTCATACGAGGCGAAGTGGCCGGACACCGGCAGCGCGCAGGGCGTGCCGCTGCCGGACTTCTGGGGTGGGTACGTCGTGCACTGCGACGAAGTGGAGTTCTGGGCCGGCCGCAGCAGTCGCCTGCACGACCGGCTGGTCTACGTCCGCACCGGTGACGGCGACCTGGCCGACGGGACCTCCTGGCGGATCGAGCGTCGCCAGCCGTAGGGGTCTCGATACGCGGCTCGTTCCTCGCCGCTACTCGACCACCTTGGGCGGCTCGTTCCTCGCCGCTACTCGACCACCTTGGGGAATGGGACAGCCCGTGGGCTCCGGCTCAATGCCGGGAAGCACGATGGACGAGATCGCGCGCCCACGGGCCGCGGTGGCTGCGTTGGAGTAGCTACCGAACGTCCGTTTCGTCGGTCCACACGGAGGTGGCCGGCGACGAATACGTAGGTTGCGAACTAGCTCGCAACCACCTCACGCGTCCTTTGAGAATTCACTCGTGGACCACCTCCTTTCTCGTGTGCCACCACGCTAAGCCGAAGGGCACGCCACTGGCAATGGATTTAGCCCGCGTGCCCGCAGGAGGTCGGCCGAGAGGCCCGAGATGCAAGAACGGCTGGCGCCCAGGGGAGGTGCGCCAGCCGTCCGAGCTGCACCTTGCGGTGTGCTCACCCCGCCCGTAAAACGAACGGTTCGGGATGCCGTGGGTCAGGGGGAGGAGCCCCACGGCTTCCAAGAACAAGAACGTAGCGTGCCCGGCAAGGATTCCCGATAATATTGACCGAAATTTTTCGGAGAGGGTCCGATGGCACCTGTCACCGCTTAATGGCAGGCTTACGGTGTGAGCGAGCTGATCGACACCACCGAGATGTACCTCCGCACGATCTTCGACCTTGAGGAAGAAGGCATCGTGCCGCTGCGTGCACGCATCGCCGAGCGGCTGGGACACTCCGGACCCACTGTGTCTCAAACTGTTGCCCGAATGGAGCGCGACGGCCTGTTGACCCTGGCCGGCGACCGTCACCTGGAGCTGACCGACCACGGTCGGATGCTCGCGACCCGGGTGATGCGCAAGCACCGGCTCGCTGAGCGGCTTCTCGTGGACATCATCGGCGTCGAGCTCGAGTTCGCGCACGACGAGGCGTGCCGATGGGAGCACGTGATGAGCGAGCGCCTCGAGCGCAAGATCCTCGGCATGCTGGGTGAGCGACACATCTCGCCATACGGCAACCCCATCCCCGGGCTCGAAGAGCTGGGCGAGGAGGAGACGCGGCTGCAGTTCCGTGACGGTGTGCGCCCGATGACCGAGGTCGGCACCGACCTGCCGGCCAGCTTCGTCATCCGCCGCGTCGGTGAGCCCGCACAAGCCGACCAGGAGGCGTTGAGCGTCCTGACCGCTGGCGGCATCACACCCAACGCCAAGGTCGAGATCCATCTCGAGGGCGACCGCGTGCTGGTGCGCGCCGAGGGCGGCGAGGCCGTGTCGCTGCCGCGCGACGTGGCCATGCACGTGTTCGTCGACGCCGACTGAGCGTGTCGCAATCGCCACAACTCAACGTTTTTCAAACTTTTTTCCACCAGATCGTGACCTCGCTGTGACTTTCCCTCCGGGGTTGTGTACCGTTTTCCCCGGCCCGCCAATCGGTGGGTTCCCGTGAGGCAACGCCGAATCCTGCCAGCTGATCGGGTGCAACGATTCCGCACGGCAGGAGCGGGGGACCCAAATTCGGGTGGCGCAAGCCGCCCTAGGGGCGAAGTTTCACCGCGGCACCGCACGGTGCCGCACCGAGACCGAGTATCTCCAACTCGAGCCCGACAGCTGACCTCGTAGGCGACGGAGAGGTAATTCGTGTCCATTCTTGGTACGCGCGGTCGACACCGCGCCCCGAGCAAGTTGTCGTCGACCTTCAACTCGACCGCGCGCGTATCGGCCACTGTTGCCGTCGCCGGTGGACTGGTGGCCTCGATCGCCGCACCGCAGGCCGCACAGGCCACCACGGGTGTCGCGTCGATCACCGGCCCGAGCTCGGTCGACTTTGCCACCCAGGCTTCCCGCGCCCAGGCGCTGGCGCACCCGCTGACTGCGACGAAGGCCGAGCAGCAGCTCAGCGCGGTCCGTGCGCAGGCACAGCTGGCGACCCCCGTCGCAGCCAAGCGCTACGAGGCCCCGAAGAAGGTTGTCCGCCCGCGCGCGACGTCGGTCTCCCGCACCGCGACGCGTCCGACGCAGCCGGTGGCCAACCCGGCCCCGAAGCCGGCACCCGTCACCCAGGCGCCCCCGGCCGCCAGTGGCATCGTCGGCATCGCTGAGCGCTACATCGGCTCGCCCTACGTCTACGGTGGCGCCAGCCCGGCCGGTTTCGACTGCTCCGGCTTCACGTCCTACGTTTACGCGCAGGCCGGCAAGTCGATTCCGCGGACCGCGACCGCGCAGATGCAGATGGCGACCCGAGTCAGCAACCCGCAGCCGGGTGACCTCATCTTCTTCGGCAACGGCAGCTCCGCCTACCACGTGGCCATCTACGTCGGCAACGGCATGATGATCGACGCCAACCACCCGGGTGGCACCGTCGGCGTCCGCGCGATCTACAGTGGTGTGTCCGGCTACGGCCGCATCTGATCGACTGTCTGATCCACCAGCTTCACTGAACGCCGCGTCCGGCCCGCCGGGCGCGGCGTTCGTCATACCCATTGCACCCATCGAAAGGCAGAACGCATGACCTTGTCCGAAACCCTGCTCGCCGCCGACCGTCGCCCGCAGGTCGTGACCGACCTGGCCGCGGTGATCGACGCCGAGGTGAAGGACAAGAAGGGCCTGAGTGGTGCCGCGATCAAGGCCGGGTACGCCGCCGTGCGCAAGTTCAACCCGACGGTCACGACCGACGCGACGAATCGCATGCTGCCGGAGGTCGCGACGGCACTGCAGCCCTTCTGGGAAGATTTCGCCGGCTCGGGCGACTTCGGTGCGTACCTCGCCGGGCGCGGTGACGAGGCGGCCGACGCGCTGCTCGCCGTGACGGACAAGCGGGCCGCTGCCACGGACCGCGAGCCGCTGAGGCGTGCCTACAAGGGCCTGCGCGGCAAGGCCAAGGACAACGTCAAGCAGGCTCTGCCCCGACTCGGCAAGGTCATCCAGCAGTACGCGTCCTGAGATTGTGGGGTTCGTTCCTCACCTCCACATCCTCAGCGCGAACTGTGCTTGTTGGGGCGGCCTGCGGGCCACGCGTCCTGACCGCCGGGTTGCCGCTCAAGTAGGTCTGATAGACCTTCGATATGTCTGATTCGCTGCACGCAACGACCGTGCGTCTCACCGGCTCCGACGGCGCCGAGATCGAGGCCTATCTCGCGACGCCCGACGGTGACCAATCTCGTGGCGGCGTCGTCGTGATCCATCACCTGCCCGGCTACGACCGGGCCACCAAGGAGATGGTCCGCCGCTTCGCCGAGCTGGGCTACGACGCAATCTGTCCGAACCTCTACTCCCGGCAGGCTCCGGGCGCCGACCCCGCCGATGCGGCCGCCACGGTGCGCGCGGCCGGTGGCATCGCCGACGAGCAGCTCGTCGTCGACGCCGAAGCGGCTGCGGCCTACCTGCGAGCGCTGCCGCACTCCAACGGCAGGGTCGGCGTGATCGGCCACTGCTCGGGCGGCCGACACGCCGTCCTGGCCGCGTGCCACGTCGACCTGGACGCGGTGGTGGACTGCTACGGGGCGTTCGTCACCGGCACACCGGCCGAGGGCTACCCGCTCAACGTCACGAACCTGGTGCCGCTCCTGCCGCAGTTGCGCGCGCCGCTGCTCGGCCTCTTCGGCAAGGACGACAAGTTCCCCAGCCCGGAGCAGGTCGCCGAGCTGGACGAGATCCTCACCGCGAACGACAAGCCACACACGTTCTTCTCGTATGACGACGCAGGGCACGCCTTCTTCGCGGTCGACCGACCGTCATACAAGGTGGCCGCCGCGAACGACGGCTGGGAACGCATCGAAACCTTCTTCGGCGAGCAGCTGGGGGCCTGACGCATGTGCACCTACATCACGGTCACGACCGACGTCGAAGGCAGCGCAAAAGGGCCGGGCGGCAAGTGGTTCAAGATCACCGACGCCGCTGCTTACTACGACCACCCGGTCCATGCGATGGCCGAGCACACGCTCAACGTGGACCTGACCGACCCGAGTGCCGGCCCGGGACAGCGCATCGCGCTGGAGCTGACCGCAGCGTCCGCGCAACGGCTCATCGACTCGATCCAGCAGGCACTGGACGCAGCACCGGACGAGCTCAAGGCCGCCGGTTAACGAGCCGCCCCGATCGACCGCGGCGGAGGCGGCGGGACGATGGTGACGGTCTGAGTGACAGTCGTCGTCTGCGGTGGGGGAGCGGAGCCCGTGGCGGTGCTCGTCTCCGTCTTAGTTTCTGTCGCGGTCTGGGTCACGGTGGTGTTCTTGCCCGGCTGCACGACCTGAACGGTCGTGGTCTTGCCCGGCAAGGTCACCGTCGACGTTTCGGTGAATGTGCTGTCGCTCGCCGGGCCGGACGAGGCCCGCTGGGTGACGGTCTGCGTCGGGCCGGGTTGGGTCTCGGTGACCGTTTGCGGGCTGGTGCCGGTGTCTCCACCGCCGCCGCTGCCGGCCAGTAGATAGATGCCGATGGCACACAACGAGGCGATCCCAGCGCCGATGAGCGCACCGGGCAACAAGCCCGGCGCGTCCCGATGCCGCGGCTCGTCATCGCCGTAGTCGTCGTCCGGATCGGCCCATTGGTCCATGAACTCGTCGCTCGCGGACTGCTGTTCGCCGTCACCGCTTGCCTGCGTGCTGTTCGGCATGTCGTCCATGCTACGAGCAGGAGGCTGCTGTTCGGTGCTTCGCCGCCGGGTGCGCGCGTCGATACGGCATGCTGCAGGCATGCACTTCGTCGGTATCGATCTCGCCTGGGGTCTGAAGAATCCCACCGGAGTCGCCGTGCTGGACGAGACGGGGACGCTGTGTCACGCGAGCGCGGTGCGCACCGATGACGAGATCGTCGCCGTGGTCCGAGCGGCCGTTCCCGGCGGCTGTTTGGTCGGCATCGACGCGCCGCTGATCGTGGTCAACCCCAAAGGCAGCCGAGCCGCCGAGCGTGCCCTGGGGCGTGACTTCGCGGCATACGAGGCGGGTGCGCACCCCTCGAACACCGGCAACCCGGCGTTCGCCGACGGGACCCGCGCCGGCCGCATCGCCGGCCTGCTCGACCTCGACATGGACCCCGAATCGCACGGGCCGCGCCGTGCCCTGGAGGTCTATCCGCACGCGGCCACTGTCGCCCTCTTCCGGCTCGGGCGGAGCCTGAAGTACAAGAACAAACCCGGCCGGTCGGTCGATCAGCTGCAGGCCGAGATGCTGACGCTGATCCGGCTGCTGGAGTCGCTCGAGACCGCGAAACCGGCGCTACGGCTGAAGCACAGCGCGCACTGGCAACAGTTGGCCGACAGCGTGCAGTCCGCGACGCAGAAGGCGCAGCTGCGGCGTGCCGAGGATGCGATCGATGCGGTGATCTGTGCGTATGTCGCAATGCTTGCCCACGAGGCGCCAGAGCGGGTCACCAGGTATGGCGACTACGCCACCGGCTACATCGTGACGCCGACGCTGCCGGAGGGTATGCAACCCAGCCGTCGATCTGCCAAGGGGCGAGCCGAGCGGAGGTGGTGAGCGCCGCGCGGCGTGACTATGCCGTGCAGTTCCCCAGTGTCGAGCGGGCAGCGGCCGACGCCGTCGCACTGATCGCCGGGGTGCTCGACGATGCCGGGCTCAACTACTTGTCGGTGGACGGACGGGCCAAGACCGTTGCGTCCTTCGCGGAGAAGGCGATGCGTGAGCAGAACGGCGTCCCGCTCTACCCGGACCCGATGAGCGAGATCGGCGACACCATCGGGGTGCGGGTGATCACCTATGTGCGCCGCGACGTCGACGCCGTCGTGCAGTTGCTCGCCGCCGAGACCGAGGTGCTCGACGACCGCGACCTCGGCCAGGAGACCGCCAGCGAGGGGCGGTTCGGCTACTCCAGCCGGCACCTGCAGATCCGCCTCGTCCCGGAGGACCGCGCCGAGCTGCCGGAGCTCGGCGACCGGCACGTCCAGGTGCAGATCCGCACGGTGCTGCAGCACGCGTGGGCCGAGTTCGAGCACGACATCCGTTACAAGGGAACGATTCCGACCGAGCAGCGCCCCGACTTCGACCGGCGGTTCACACTGGCGGCCGGGCTGCTCGAACTGGCCGACGAGGAGTTCTCAACGATCCGGGACAAGCTGCAATCCGGTGCCGCCGAGGCGGTGCCCAGCGGTTTGGCTGCGGACCAGATCTCCTCGCGCGAGCTGGCCGCCTATCTTGCCGGGCAGTACGCCGAAGCAGCCTGGTCCCGCGCCGACCACTACTCCTGGATCGCGGGGCTGGTGGGCGAGCTCGGCATACAGTCACTGGCGGAGCTGGCCGAGACGTTGCGCACCGACGACTCCGCCACGATCGACGAGCGAATGGCCTACCGCACCCCACCGGGCGCGGTGCGACGGCTGGACGACGCGTTGCTCTACCGGTTCGGTGACGAGTATGTCGCCCTCGAAGGCAACGCACACCGAGTGGAGCGGCTGGAGTCGCGGCTGAGCAAGCTGCGCGGCGCAGGGTCCTGACAGGGATCCCTCAGGTGGATTCGACTGCGGCAGCTAGCTTTTCGAGGGACGCCGACAGCATGTCGGGAGTCGTGGAACGCGCGCGCTCCATGCGGTTCTCATCGGTCAGCTGAGACCAGTCGTAGGTGTGTATGACGCGGGTGTTTCCCTCGCCTTCCGGCTCCAGCGCCCAACGCCATAGGTGTCCGGCCGGTGGCTGGCCTTCGCTGCTGGGGCACCACGCGATGCGCCGGCCTTCCTCGAACTCCACGACCAAGTTGTCGCGGACGTTGCCGTTGTGCAGCGTCATCCGGAAGACGTCTCCGATCGCCTGCACGCGCTGGCCCGCATCGGCGTGGGCGATGTTGTGGTTGCCGTCCCACGCCGGCTGGCGGCTCGGATCGGCGATCAGCTCGAAGATCTGCGCCGCGGGTGCAGCGATGTCGCGGGTGGCGCTGACGACCTTGGTCTCTTCCGGTGTTGTCATAGAACCCATCGTGGCAGCAGAGAGCCCCGTCCGCCGCTGGAGTCGGCGGACGGGGCCTCGCCCGGTGAGAAGCTCAGTGCGAGGCGCTCAGGTCCACGGACTCACCGGTGGTCCCGCTGGTCGCGTTGCCCGCCACAGACTGACCGGTCACCGCGAGCTGCGGGACGTAGCTTCCGGCGGTGACATCGGCATTCGAGATCGTGTGCGTGCCGTACCTGCAGTTGTATGACGCGCCCGGCGCCAGCGAGGAATAGTGGCATCGGGCCAGATTGTCCTGGTTGCCGGTCACCGTCACGTTGGTCAGAATTGTGTTGCCAGTGTTGGTGATTCGCGTGACGTAGGTCGCGACGTCATCGATCGTGCCGCTCCGTCCGCCGGCATCCAGGTGGTCCAGGTACGACTCGATGCCGAGCCTGGGGGTTGCTGGTGCGTCCTCGTTGGCATTGACCGTGACGGTGATTTCGGCATCGGAGGAGTTCCCCGCGGCGACATACCGGACGGACAACTGATGGGCACCGGGCGCGGTGGTGAGTGCTGCCGTGACAGGGACCTGGACGGTGACGCTGCTGTTGGCCGGGATGCGGGGGCCCTGACTTCCGGCACCTGCCAGCCCTCCGGCGTGCTCGCCTGCAACGTTCCGGACCCGAGCTCGTGACCGGTCTGATTGGTGATCGTGAGCGGGACAGTCTGGGTGTCTCCTGCCGTGATGGCGGTCGGCGCCGCGCTGATCGGCGCGCACAGTGCACGCATCGACTTCAGCGAGAACGACGTGTAGGTCATGTGCTGGTAGCCGTCGCGCTCGTAGAACAGGCCGACCCGGTCGGGCGAAACCATCGCCAGCGTGGAGTATGCCGCGCTCTCGGTGTCGATGACCTTCGACGCGGCCCACGTCTTCCCGTCGTCGCACGACAACCGCACGGTCTCGTTGCGTCGGATCGACGGGTCGTCGTTGTTCGCGAACAGCAGCAGGTGCGACGCCGGGTCGCTCGCCGGAGCGTTCGGGGCGACGCGGAGCACCGCGCCGTTGTCGGCAGGGTCCACGAGGGTCGGGTCGGCGACCGGGGTCGAATAGGTCTGGCCGCCGTCGTGCGAGATGGCGACCAGTCGGTGCCCGGACGCGCGGCTGTTGAGCATCACCGTCCCGTCGGCGAGCTGGACGGTCTTGTTCTCGTCCATCCCCGGACCGACGGGTTCGCCCATCTGCCAGGTGTTTCCGTCGTCGTCGCTGTACGCGCTGGCTGCGTAGTTCTGACCACTGATGCGTATGACGTACTGCTGGATGAGCCGTCCGGCATGCGGGCCGGTGGTCAGCTGGATCCCTTGCCCCGATGCGGCGAACATGCCGGCCCACGACGGATCCTTGATCTGCGGCGTGATGCGACGGGAGTGCCAGGTCGCGCCGTCATCGTCGGAGTAGCTGTAGTCGGCCTGCAGCACGTTGGGGTCGTCCGGGTCGTTGCCGGTGCTGGAGCCGCCGAACCCCTGGTTCATGCCTGCTGCGTAGAACAGGAAGATCCGGCCAGTGTGCTGGTCGACCAGCAGGCTCGGGTCGCCGTACCCGTGCGGGGCAGGGTCCCGGCGGACGATCTGCTGCTTCGTCCAGCTCTTGCCGCCGTCGGTGCTACGCCGGATGGCGATGGCGATGTTGCTGGGCAGGTCGCCCATCGTCGGGCGTCCGTCGTATGCCGCGATCAGGGTGCCTTTGGTGGTCTTGGTCAGGGCCGGGATGCGGTATTGCGGAATGCCGTTCGTTCCGCGGGTCGCCAGGTTGATCGAGGCGTCGACCGGCGGTGTGGCGGCAGAGGCACCAGGAAATGCCGTGACAGCGAGTAGGGCGCCGGTGCCGACTCCGGCGAGTGCGTGTGTGAAGCGGGAGTGCGCATGGGGAACGTGTCCTTTCGACATACATCAGACGTCTGATGTTTAAGGACCGTAGCGCCGCGAGAGTGCGCGGTGTGGATTCGGCGTCACCGGTTTCGACAGGCGGTCGACGCCGCTCGGCCGGTCAGCTCCAGAGGCCCTGCAGCCACTCGACGGCGGCGACCTGATCGTCCGCCTCGCCACCCTCGTGGTTGTTGTAGGGGTGGACGTCGACCTGTTTTGGCCCGGCGTAATGGTTGTAGACGCCGAAACCGCCGGACGGTGGGCAGATGGTGTCCATCAGCGCGATCGAGAACTTCGCGGGCGCGGTGGCATGGGCGGCCAGCGTGATGCCATCGACGTAATCCATTGTCCGCAAAGCGGTTTCGGCCTCGGAGCGGTGGGTGCCGAGGAAAGCCAGCAGCTCGAAGTAGGGACGCTCCTCAGTGACGCGCACCGCACGACGCACGTCCGCGAGGAAGGGAACGCCGATAACCGACGCCCGCACCAGGTCGCCGGCCAGAGCAGTGGCCGCCAGTGCGATCGCGCCGCCCTGGCTGGCGCCCGCAACCGCGAGGTGCTCCGGGTCGGTGCCGTCGAGCGTGAGCGCGGCCTCGATAGCCCGGACGGCGTCGGCGAATACGCGCCGGTAGAAGTAGTCGTGCGGGTCGAGGATCCCCTGGGTGAGGAACCCCTCGACGTACGGCGAGTTGCTGCCCGCCGGATCGCCGGTGTTGCCTGCCCGGCGCGCACGGGCGCCCTGGCCGCGGGTGTCCATGACCAGCGTCGCGAAACCCGCGGCCGGCCAGCCGAGCCAGTCCAGGGGAGTGCCACGCCCGTCGCCATACCCGAGGAACTGCACGACGGTGCCCTGCACATCGGCCCGGGGTCGGATGTGCCAGGCGTTGATCCGATGGCCGCCGAAGCCGGCGAACGACATGTCGCTGGTGATGACGTTCGGCAGGTATGCCGCTGCCGGGCGTGACTCGACGGCGAGGTCGTGCGCGCGGGTCTCGGCGAGCGTGATGTCCCAAAAGCTTTGCCAGTCCTGCGGTTCGCGCCTGTCGGGCAGGTAACTCTCGAGTCGGTCGAGTGGCAGGTCGAACTCAGGCACCGGCCGGCTCCTCGGCGGTGGGCAGCGGGTCGGTGTCGGCGGCGAGCGCTGCGAGTTTGACGATCTGTTCCTTGACCGGGGCGTAGTGTTCCTCGATCGCTGTCTGGAGCCGCTCGAGGTCGTGCGCGGCGGCGGCATCGACGATCTCCACGTGGGCGTGTGCAGTGCGCTGCCAACTGCGATCGCTGACGTCGAGGGTCGTTCCGACGCGGGACTGCACCTCCCAGAACGCCCCGGTCAGTTGCACCACGAGATCGTTGCCGATCGGCTGCAGCAACAGCAGGTGGAAGGCGCGGTCCTGCTCGACATACGGCTTGCCGCGATCGGCAAGGACGCACATCTGCTGGGCGAGATCGGCGAGCTTGCCGCGCTGGTCGTCGTCCAGCCCGTCGATGATCATCCCCGCGAAGCCTTGCTCCATCAGCTGCCGGATCGACACGACGTCGGAGAGAACGCGGTAATCGGACGTGGTGCCCAGGAGCGACCGGAAGGCGAGGCTTTCGACCATTGCACTGAGCGACAGGCTGCCCACGAAGGTGCCGTGGCCGTGACGGACCTCGACGATGTCGAGCGCGCTGAGCGTCCGGATCGCCTCGCGGACGCTGGAGCGACTCGCGCCGATGGCGCTCATCAGCTCCGGCTCCGTAGGAAGCGGGTCGCCGGCCCTCAGGCGGCGGTCCTGGATGTAGCTCTTGATCTGCTCCACGACCTGCAACTGGGCAGTCCGTGGTCGCCCGTCAGCGTTGCTCATGTGCGACCTCCCTCAAATTTTCTGCACTGAAGTCACCGTATCTCAACATCAGACGTCTGATGTCTTGTATGGTCCCTTCCATTCACCACTTAGCAACCTGGAGGCCGCCGTGTCCCACAAGAACTCACCGCTCGATCCTGCCGGACTCACCGGCGCTTCGCGGCGGCAATTTTTGAAATACACCAGTGTTCTCGGAGCCGCAGCGGGAATCGCGGCGACGGTCAGCGCCTGCGGGCCGTCCAGTGGAACGTCCGGCAGCGGCGGAGGTGGCGGCAAGGGCGGATCGTCGACCATCGCTGCGACTCTCGCCTTCCAACTGTCCGGCACGCTCGACCCCGCCAATCACTCCAGTGCGGTGGCGACCGCCGCGAACCAGCACGTCTTCGAGGCGCTGATCGACCTCGACCCGGCCTCCCGGCAGCCCTACCTCGCGCTGGCGAAGGCACAGCCCAAGGCAAGCGCCGACGGGCTGACCTGGACCGTGGAACTGCGTGACGGTGCGAAGTTCTCCGATGGCTCCACCGTGACCGGCGAGGACATTGCGTGGTCATTCACCCGCGCGCTGGATCCGACGATGCTGATGTCGCAGTTCATCTCGTTCATCAAGTCGGTGAAGGCCACCGGCACAACGACGGCGGAGTTCACCCTCAAGGAGCCGTTCCCGCTCTTCCCGACCCGCATCTCGGTCATCAAGATCGTGCCCAAGGCCCAAACCAAGACAGCCGCGCAGGCCAAGACGTTCGGCGACAAGCCGATCGGCTCCGGCCCGTGGGTGCTGGACTCGGCCGATCCGAACAGTGGCCTGACCTTCTCGACCAACAAGCACTACAACGGTCAGTACCAGGCCAAGGCTTCCAAGATGGTCTGGCACACGACCACGCAGGATTCCACCCGCATCGCAGACCTGCAGAGCGGCCGCTCCCAGGCGATCGAGGCGGTGCCCTTCGTCAACGTCAAGCAGCTGCAGAAGAGCAAGCAGGTCGAGGCCAAGCAAGCCTTCAACCAGATCTTCCTGATGTTCAACTGCGCGGCAAAACCCTTCGACGACAAGCGAGTTCGGCAGGCGCTGCACTACGCCCTCGACACCGACGCCATCATCAAGACGGCCTTCCAGGGGTACGCCTCGGCCGCCGAGAGCTACCTGGACGAGGGCAACCCGGACTTCCAGAAGGCGTCGACCGTCTACAACCACGACCCGGCGAAGGCCAAGAAGCTGCTCGCGGAGGCCGGCGTGTCGAACCTTTCGATCGAGCTGGTCACCACCGACGCCGGGGCGGTTGCATCGACGGCGCCGCTGATCATCGACGCGTGGAAGCAGGTGGGTGTGTCGGCGAAGCTGAACACGTCGCCGTCCTCCGCGGTATACGCACCGGCGCCCGACGGACTGGTCTCCAAGTCCAACTTCCAGGTCTTGCTGGCCTCGGGTGACCCGACCGTGTATGGCGTGGACGTCGACCTCTTGCTGCGCTGGTTCTACTACGGCGCGACCTGGCCCACCGAGCGCTTCCGCTGGTCGAAGGCGTCGGCGCAGAAGGTGGCCGGATGGCTGGACGAGGCCGCCAAGGAGTCCGACAAGACCAAGCAGAAAGCGTTGTGGCAGCAGGCGATCGACTTCATCGCCGACGACGTGCCGCTCTACCCGGTGGTGCACACCAAGATGGTCACCGGGTGGGACGACAAGAAGCTGACCGACTTCGAACCGGTCGCCACCACGGGCCTGTACTTCCTCAAGGCCAAGCCGGCCTGAGGCACCGTCCATCATTCCTGACCAGGTCCCACTCGAGGAGGTGTTCGCATGGCTCGCGTCCTGAGCCTGATCTTCCGGCGAATACTGACGCTGATCCCGCTACTGCTCGGCATCGCACTGTTCGTCTTCGTCATCATGCGGTTGTCGCCGGTGAATTCCGCGGTCTCCGCGCTCGGCGACGGCGCGAGTAAGCAGCAGATTGCGCAGTACAACCACGAACACGGTCTCGACAAGTCGCCGCCGGTGCAGTTCGTCCACTTCATCGGCGACCTGCTGACCGGCAACCTGGGTACGACGCAGTCGCTGAACAAGTCGGTGTCGGGCCTGGTCGGGGAGGCGTTGCCGGTCACCCTCGAGCTGACGGCGCTGGGTGTGCTCCTGGCATTCGTCCTCGCGATGGTGCTCGGCATCGCCGCGGCCCTCTACCGCGACAAGTGGCCTGACCACGCAGTGCGCGTCATCTCGATGGCAGGCATCTCGATCCCGTCATTCTGGTTGGCACTGTTGTTGATTCAGCAGTTCGCGATCAGCCGGTCCTGGCTCCCGAACGCCGGGTACGTCAACCCCGGTGACGACTTCGGCGGCTTCCTGAAAGCCATGGCGATGCCGGCGGTGTCGCTGGCGTTGCCCGTCGGATGCTCGCTCGCCCGGATCGTGCGGACCTCGATGGTGGAGGAACTGGACAAGGACTACGTGCGCACGGCATACGGCGCGGGTCTGCCGCCATACGTCGTGGTCGGGCGGAACGTGCTGCGCAACGCGCTGGTCAACCCGCTGACGGTCCTCGGACTGCGGGTGGGCTACCTGCTCGGCGGCACCATCATCATCGAGGCGATCTTCCAGTTGCCGGGCATGGGAACGCTGGTCATGCAGGCGGTGACGACGAACGACACGTCCCTGGCGCAGGGCACCATCCTGGTCATCGCCGGCTGCTTCGTCGTCATCAATCTGGTCGTCGACCTGCTCTACATGGTCGCCAACCCGAGACTGCGAGGAGGCCACTGATGGCTGGATATCGCGCGGGCCTGACCCGCAAGCTGTCGGACAACCCGGGCACCCGGTCCATGAGCCTGTCCCGCCTCGGCATTCCGTCCCGCATCGCGCTCTGCTTCGTGGGTTTGCTGATCCTGGTGGCGATCTTCAGCGGGTTGCTCACGCCGCACGACCCGACGCAGACCGGACTCGATGCCGTGGGCACCGGCCCGAACGGTGACTACTGGTTCGGTCTCGACGCGTCCGGCCGAGACATCTTCTCCCGATTGATCGCCGGCACCCGACGCTCGCTCGAGGTCGGCTTCGGGGCAGCTGCGTTCGCCCTCATCTTCGGGTCGCTGCTCGGCGCGGTCGCTGCGACCAGCCGCAAGGTGGTCGACGAGATCATCATGCGGCTGCTGGACATCGTGATGGCCTTTCCGGCGATCGCGCTGGCGGCGGTGCTCGTCGTCGCCTACGGCAAGGACAAGTTGTCGGTGTTGATCCTGGCGATCGGTTTCGTCTTCACACCGTCCATCGCCCGGGTGGTTCGGGCCAACGTGCTCTCGCAGTACGGCGAGGACTACGTGGCCGCGGAGCAGGTCATCGGTGCCCGCCGCTTCCACATCCTGCGGCGGCACGTGATGCGCAACTGCGCGGCACCGGTCATGGTGTTCACCACGGTGATGGTCGCCGACTCGATCATCTTCGAGGCATCGCTGTCCTTCATCGGTGGTGGCCTGCCCGGTCAGGCGGCGCAGTCGTCGTGGGGCTCGGTCATCGCCTACGGCCAGCAGATCCTGCAGGCCGGTGGCTGGTGGGCGACGTTCTTCCCCGGACTTCTCATCCTGGTGACCGTGCTGTGCCTCAACGTGTTGTCCGAAGGCATCTCGGACGCCTGGGCGGCGCCCGCGGCTCGCGGAAGTGCATCGACCGGACCGGCCGAGATCGAGGCCGAGGAAAGCGCCGCCGGTGGCGGCGCTCCCGCGGAGGCGCTGCCGGGACTGGCGATCGCCGCCGAGCGGCTGCGTGCGAGCGCCCGTCCGCGGCCGGAGGCCGAGCCGATCCTGACGGTGCGCGATCTGCGCATCGACTTCCCCGAGCGGCATCGCGGGGTGGCCATCGTGGACGGTGTCGATCTCGCGGTGCGGCCCGGCGAAGTGCTCGGCCTGGTCGGCGAGTCCGGCAGCGGAAAGTCGTTGACCTCACTCGCGATCATGGGTCTGTTGCCCAAGGGCGCGCACGTCACCGGTTCGATGGCCTTCGACGGCAAGGAACTGGTCGGCATGAAGCCGGGTCGACGTCGTGCTCTGATGGGCCGCGACATCGCGATGGTCTATCAGGACGCGCTCTCGGCGCTGAACCCCGCGATGACCGTCAAAGCCCAACTGCGACAAATCATTCGGCGTGACGGCACGCGGTCCGCCGAGGAGCTGATGGGCCTGGTCGGGCTGGACGCGCAGCGGACGCTGTCGTCATACCCGCACGAACTGTCGGGTGGTCAGCGGCAGCGCGTCGTCATCGCGATGGCGTTGGCCCGTGACGCCAAGCTGATCATCGCCGACGAGCCGACCACCGCGCTCGACGTCACCGTGCAAGCACAGGTCATCGAGCTGCTGCTCCGGTTGCGCGCGGAATACGGCTTCGCGCTCATCCTGGTCAGCCACGACCTGGCGCTGGTCAGCGAGGTGTGCGACCGCGTCGCCGTCATGTATGGCGGCCGGATCGTCGAGGACGGCGTCGCCGCCGACGTGGTGGAGCAGCCTCAACACCACTACTCCCGCGGGTTGCTGGGCTCGGTGCTGTCCCTGGAGGCGGGTGCCGAACGGCTCACCCAGATTCGCGGGACGGTGCCGTCGCCGGCCGATTTCCCGGCGGGCTGCCGGTTCGCGGACCGTTGTCCGGCGGCGACCTCGATCTGTCACGACGAGGTGCCGGACATGCTGGTCCACGGCGTCAACCCGGACAGTCACCGGTCCGCGTGTCATCACGCGGTGACCGAGCAGGTCTCCACTCCCGATCTGGTGAAGGCGGCATCTCATGAATGACTCCCCGCTGCTCGAGGGCAAGGACCTGCACGTCGTGCACCGGATCCGCAGTGGCGGCTTCTTCGGCAGCGGTCACGTCTACGCGCTGACCGGTGCCGACATCTCGATCGAAGCGGGTACCACGGTCGGCATTGTCGGCGAATCCGGTTGCGGCAAATCGACACTCGCGAGGGTCCTCGTCGGGCTGCAGCGCCCCACCGACGGTGCGCTCTTGTGGGAGGGCAAGGACGTCTGGTCGATGTCGACCCGCGAACGGCGGGCCGTGCTCGGGCGAGGTGTCGGCATGATCTTCCAGGATCCGTCCGGGTCGCTGAACCGACGTATGCCGGTGTCGGAGATCATCCGGGATCCGCTGGACGTGCACCGCTGGAAGTCCTCGGCGGAGCGGGCCGTGCGGGTGCGGGAGCTGATGGATCTCGTCGGCCTGCCGAGCTCGCTCGCAGATGCGTTGCCGACGTCGCTCTCCGGCGGTCAGCGCCAGCGCGTCTCGATCGCACGGGCACTGGCACTCGACCCCTCGCTCGTCGTGGCCGACGAGCCGACGAGCGCGCTGGACGTGTCGGTCCGGGCCCAGATCCTGAACCTGTTGCTCGACCTCAAGCGTGAGCTCAACCTGGCAATGGTCTTCGTGTCACACGACATTCAGACCGTGAAGCGGGTGAGTGACCGGGTCATCAGCATGTATCTGGGGCGCATCGTCGAGCAGGCTCCCGCAGCTGGGCTCCCCGACGACGGACGGCACCCCTACACGCGGGCGCTTTTCTCGGCAGCACCGAGCCTGCTGCACCCCACGGACCCGATCCCGCTGGGCGGGTCCGTTCCGTCAGCGTCGGCACCACCGAGTGGCTGCCCGTTCCGCACCCGCTGCTGGCGGGCGGATGACGTCTGCGCCACCACGATGCCGGCGTATGACGAGGTCGCCGACAACCACTCGATCCGCTGCTATCACCCGATCGAATCAACAACCACCACAACAGAATTGCTGCGCGAGGCTACCGCCGACAACCGCGGGGCAACTGCGCAAGGAGCGTAAATCGTGTCCACCTACACCGGTGTCATCCCGCCCGTCGTCACCCCGCTGACCGAGGACGGACAGGTTGACCGGAGCTCGCTCGAGCGGCTCGTCCAGTACCTGCTCGACGGTGGTGTCGACGGTCTCTTCGCGCTCGGCAGCTCCGGCGAGACGGTCTTCCTCACCGATGCGCAGCGCGATATGGCGCTGGACGTCATCGTGCGCACCGCGGCCGGTGCCGTGCCCGTCATGGCCGGCTGCATCGAGCCGGCCACCCCGCGGGTGCTGGACCGGGTGCGCGCGGCCGAACGACTCGGTGCGGACGCGACAGTGGTCACCGCACCGTTCTACGTGATCGTCGGACCGTACGAGATCGAGCGGCACCTGCGCGCGGTATCGGCGGCATCCTCGCTTCCCGTGCTGGCCTACGACATCCCGGTGTGCGTCGGCCGCAAGCTGCCGCTGGACATGCTGCTGCGGCTGGCTGCCGAGGGCGTGCTGGCCGGGGTCAAGGACTCCAGCGGCGACGATGTCGCCTTCCGGCAGCTGCGGATCGGACTGGACGACCAGCAGGACGCCGGCTTCTCGCTGTTGACCGGGCACGAGTTGGTCGTCGACGGAATGCTGCTCGCCGGCGCGTCGGGGTCCGTGCCCGGGCTGGGCAACGTCGACCCGGCCGGCTACGTCCGCCTGCATTCGTATGCCGACAAACAGGACTGGGCCGGCGCACGAACCGAGCAGGAACGGCTCGGCCGGCTCTTCAGGATCGTCGATGCGCCGGACCCGGCGACGACAGCGGGCGCCACCCGTGGCGTCGGTGCCTTCAAGACCGCGCTGCACCTGTTGGGAGTCATCGACTCGCCGACCGTCTCCCTGCCGATGCGAACCTTCGACGACGCCGAAACCGGCCGCGTGCGTGAGCAATTGGAGCTTGCCGGACTCGACGTCCGGCGATGAGGACTCACCGGTCGGGCGTCGCGGTCGGTGTCGACATCGGTGGGACCAAGACCGTTGCCGCGCTGGTCGACACCGATGGGCAGGTGATCGGTCGGGCCACCGAAGGGACGCCTGGATCCGACGGACCCGACGCAATTCTGGCGACAGTGCTCAGACTGATCAACGTTGTCGCGGACGGCACTCGGCCGCTCGGCGTGGGCGTCGGGTCGGCCGGGGTGATCGATCATCGGTCGGGAGTGGCGCGATCGGCCACGAAGGTGCTGCACGACTGGGCCGGAACGCCTGTGCGAGAGCGGATCTCGGACGCGACCGGGTTGCCCGTGCGCGTGGTGAATGACGTGCACGCGCATGCGCTGGGCGAGGCCTGGATCGGTGCCGGCGCCGATGCGGAATCACTGCTGATGGTGGCGGTGGGCACCGGCGTCGGTGCGTCGTTCCTCCGCGGGGGCGACGTGCTGTTCGGCGCGCACGAGGTGGCGGGCCACCTCGGGCACATCCCGGCGGCCGCGGCCGAGGGTCGCCCGTGCGTTTGCGGCCGCGTGGGTCACCTGGAGGCGATCGCAGCGGGGCCGGCACTGGCGGCGTCATACAGCGAACGGATCGGGCGACAGGTGCGTACGGTGCAGCAGATCGTGCAGGACGCCGACGCCGGATCCACTTGTGCACGAGAGGTGCTCACCCAGGGGCCGAGGCGCTCGGCGCCGCGGTCGGTGGAACGGTGAATCTCCTGGACCCTGACACAGTAGTGATCGGCGGGGGAGTCGTCGGAGCCGGCGAGCAGTGGTGGGGTCCGATGGAGCGGGCGCTGCACGAGCAGTTGTTGCCGGCGACCGAAGACGTGCGGGTGTCCCGCAGCCAACTCGGGGTGACGCCGCCCTTGCGGGCGCAGCGAGCCTGATCCTGAACACTGACCCCGTGCGGAAGGAATGCCGTTGAGCAACAACGTGATCGAGAGTCTGCGCGGCAGGTTGATCGTGTCGTGTCAGGCATACCCGGGCGAGCCGATGCGCGATCCGCGGACGATGGCCCGGGTGGCGCTGTCCGCTGCGCGCGGAGGTGCCGCCGCCATACGAGCGCAGGGGCTGGACGACCTGCGACTGATCCATCAGCAGGTCGACCTGCCGGTGATCGGTCTCTGGAAGGACGGTGACGCGCCGGTCTACATCACTCCGACGCTGGAGCACGCGCTGGCCGTCGCGGAGACGGGGGTCGAGATCGTCGCCATCGACGGCACGGCACAGGAGCGCCCCGATGGTAGAACCGTTGCCGAGATAATCAGCGAATTACACCGGCGCACAGGCGTTTTGGTGATGGCGGACTGCTCCACGCTGGACGAGGGGCGCGCCGCCGCTGACGCCGGCGCGGATCTGGTCGGGACAACGCTGGCGGGTTACACGCCATACACGACCAAGACCGAGGGCCCGAACCTGCAGCTCGTCGAGCAGTTGGCGTCGGCGCTCGAGGTGCCGGTGGTCTGTGAGGGGCGCGTACACACCCCGGCGCAAGCTCGCGCCGCGATCGATGCCGGTGCTTTCACGGTGGTGGTCGGCACCGCGATCACGCATCCGGCCACCATCACCGGGTGGTTCGCCGGTGCCTTACCTCGCGGGTAGGAGAGTCGCGGGTAAACGGTCGTGCACGCTACTGCGGCTACACCGTGTTCGGCCCACACCGGAGCATCTTGCAGGAAATATCTGTTGCAGCCAGACGGTACTAGCGAAGTGGGCGCGTGCCGAACCATTGGAACCTAATGTTCATCGCGCCCCGCGACACAAGCCGCCGGTCACTCCTTTCAGTAGCTGGGGACTTCCATGAATAAGCGTTCGACTCATCGGTTTCGTTGGCGCAGTGGGCATTTCCGCGGCACTCGTGGCCGCCGCGTCCTCAGGCACCGGGGCCGATTTGACCGACAGCGCCAGTGGCAACCTCTCGGGTTCGTCCGGAAGCCTGCCGCTGTACCACGGTTCGACGACGATAGATTTCACTGGGTTGAACCCCCTGGGTCGACAGCCAACGCCACCGTCACGTTCGGCATCACCCGTAGGGCGCATCACCGGTAGGGCAACGACGCAGAATGTGCCGTGGGCGAACGTCGGGTTCAAGATCGTCGCGACCCAGCCGGGTATCGCGCCCGGAGCAACCTGGTAACCGCACCCGTCTCCAACGGGTTGGTGGGACGGACGCGGCTCGTCCCACCAACGCGTACCCGAACGTGAGGAGTCACCTGTGCACATCCGCCGCCGCATCGCCTGGGCGTCCGTTGCGCTGCTCTTCCTCGGGGTCATTGCGGTCGGGGTCGCCCGCTGGCAGCAGGGATACCGGGCGTACGTCATACACACGGGCTCGATGACACCTACGCTCGTGCCCGGTGATCTGATCATCGACCGGCCCGCGGCGCCGCACCACTTCCCGACGGGCGACATCATCACCTTCCGGCACTCCGCCAGACCTGACCTGGTGACCCACCGGATCACCAGCGTCGCCGACACCGGCATACACGCCAAGGGCGACGGCAACCGCACGGCAGACGTGTGGACCATCTCGCCGCGCATGGTGCAGGGCGTCGAACAGACCCGGCTGCCGCTGCTCGGTTACCTCGCGGTGTATCTCAAGCAGCCGACCGGGATCGCGTCGCTGGCCACCTCGGTACTCGGGCTCTTCCCGCTGTGGCGGCTGTTCTTCCCGCCTGAGGACCCACGAACCGCGGCATGATGCGTGCTCTGTGGAAATACAGTGCCCCCGGCATGATTCGAACATGCGACACCCGCTTTAGGAGAGCGGTGCTCTATCCCCTGAGCTACGGGGGCAAGGACCGGAACGAACAGCAGCAGCAAGATCACCAGATTGGGTGAGTTGCTGCACCGTCACGCCGTGCCCGGAGTGCCAGCGCCCGATCGACCGGATGACCGTTCGAAGTAGGAGCCCGCACTGGAAGCATGCTACCGGAGCGCTGCACGTCCGCTCGCAGGTCGGGTGCGAGGTGCGGTCAGCCCGGTCGTTCGGACCGTGCTTCGGCATCGCGTTGACCAGGGCGGATCCCGCGGCGTACCAGGGGGATGAGCGCCTCCGGCGAGCGTGCGGCGAGGGCGCCCCACCAGAGGCCCAGCCCGTAGGCGAGATCGTCGAGCGTACGGAGCGCGATGAAGCGCACCGGGTCCAGCGCGGGTCGCTTGCGTCGGTGGGCGACGAGACCGGCCAGGACCGCGGAGGCCACATACGCCCGGCGGGCTCGCTTGGAGAAGGGTACGAGCCCCAGCGTCAGCGGCACGTAGTGCCGGGTGACGATCGTCGCGGTCTGTTCGAGGCTGGAACGCATCGCGACCTTCGTCAGGGCGGTGGCAGAGCCTGCAGGATCGTCGGCGGTGGCGAAGCGCTGCCTCAGCCCGCGCCACAAGGCAGCCGTTGCGCCCGCGACCAGCAGGGGACTCCATCGGCGCTGGGCGAGGAGGGCGACAGTCACCGCGGCAGTCCACGGCGTCAGCACTGCCGGCGCGACGGCTGATCCGTGTCGTATGGCGAGTGGTGCGGCGCCCGTGCCGTAGAGCAGCTTGCGTCCGAACCACTCACGGAACCGGGCCCGGTGTTCGTGTCGGACCTGCGCGTTCGGCTCGTAGCGCACTGACCATCGAGAGGCCATCCGCCATACCAGATCGACGTCCTCGGCCACCTGCATCGACTCGTCGAAACCGTTGCCCAGTGCGGACTTTCGCGCCAGCATCGCCGCACTGGGGACGTAGGAGACCCTCGCATGCGGACGGACGAGCGCCGGCTGATCGCCGAGGTCGAGGGACGAGCACGCCGCCTCGTAGCGGTGCAGGGCACTGCCGCCCTCGACCAGTCCGAGGATCCTCGGCGCCACCAGTCCGACCTTCGGATCGGTGAAATGTCGTCGCAACACGGCGAGCGTGCCCGCGTCCAGCACCACGTCGGAGTCGACGAACGCGACCAACTCCGTGTGCACCTGGCCAAGGCCGGTGTTGCGAGCCGCGGCCGGGCCGCGCGACTGTGTGTGCCGCATGTAGCGCGCGCCGTGTCGTTCACACACCGCGTTCAGTTCGTCCGGGTCGAGCGAGCCGTCATCGACGACGACGGCGCGGACCCCGTCGCAGTTCGCCAGCAACCGATCCACCGCAGCCGCCCGGTCACGCACCGGTATGACGAGCGTGATGTCGTCCGTGCGGAAGGGCGGCACCGAGTCGGGCCATCGCGGCTCGGCCATCCCGCGGTCCAGGAGGAGTCTTGCCAGCGTGCGGGACGTCGGGTCCTCGACACGCACAACACCGTTGGCATCGATGCGCTCGACCGCCGCCGGGCGTAGCCGGAGGAGGGTACCGGCGTCGCCGTACAACGTGCGGCCGTCGGTGCACCGATGGGTCCAGGCACCGAGCTTGACCTCGAAACCATCTGGCAATCGGTCGGATTCAGACACGACCGAATCCTGCATCGGCCGGCAGGATCGCCCCGTGCAGCACCGGCCCGGCGCCGAGCGCGAACACCACGACGTGCGCCAGTTCCTCGGGTCGGAGCGGCCGCTTTCCGTGCTGGTGCTGCACCAGATCGTGCACGTCGGTCAGCCCGTATGCCGCCGCGGTCTGCCGCAGCATCGTCGTGTCGGTGGAGCCCGGTGCGACACCACACGCGGTCACGGACGTTCCGACCAGGTCCGCGGCGAGCGCTCGGACGATCCCGGCCGTCGCGTGCTTCGCAACGACGTATGGCGCCAACCCGTAGAGGCCCTTCTCGCCGGCAACGCTGGTCAGCGCCACGAAGGTGGGCAAGGCCTCTGCCGGTCGGGACAAGAGGTGTGGCACGACCGCTCGCGCCAGGTGCCAGGTCGTGAGGGTGTTGAACGCGATCGACTTCTCCAGCGTCTCCTCGTCCGTCTCCCACAACGGTTGACCTCCGGTCACGGCCCCGGCGAACGCGACCGCCGCATCGACGTGACCATGACGCTGGATCACCGACCTGACCGCGGCGATCGTCGCTGCGCCGTCACGCAGGTCCACCGACATCGTCTCGATACCGGAAATGCTTTGCAGCGCAACACGATCCGCCTCATCGGCCAACGGATAGAAATCGTCCACCGTGTCGAAGGCGTCCAGCACGACGACCCGGTCGCCACGCTCGGCGAGCAACCGTGCAGTCGCCGCGCCCATGCCCCGGCCGCCACCGCCGAGGAGCACCATCCGCGTCATCGGACGGCCGTCGACGCGCGCAGGAACGAGCCGCTCTCGGCGACCGCGCCGTCCTGGATCTGGTCGGCGATGCGAGCGGCGAGTGCGCCGAGCATGCGCTCACCGTCCATCGCCGTCGCGTTGCGCGGATCGCCCAGGACACCATTGGGCGAAACTGCCTCAATTCCAGAGGATTTCATCCTCGGCCACAGTTCGGCCGCAGGAGTGGTGTTGCCGACTGCGGCTCGCTCCAGCTGAACGGACCCTGGCTCGATCGCCAACATCATCGAGGTCTCGGCGTGGCCGGCGTGTGCGTCGAAGTCCTGCTCGGCACACGTCGTCCACGCGACCGTTGGCGCCTCGAACCGCAGCAACCGGACGGCTTCGGCCAGCGCACCGACGTTGCCGCCGTGGCCGGACACCAGCACGATCCGGTCGGCCCATCGCCGGGCAGAGCGCACCAGCTCGACGAGGACGTGACGCAACGCGTCCCCGCCGATCGATATCGTCCCCGCGAAGCCTTCGTGCTCACCGCTTGATCCGTACTCCAGGCACGGCGCCACCGTCGCCGAAACACCTTGCTCGACAAGCTGTTCCGCCACCCGCTGGCACACCTCTCGGGCAATGTGGGAGTCCGTCGACAGCGGCAGGTGTGGCCCGTGCTGCTCCACGCTGCCGAGCGGCACCAGCACCACGCCGGCCCGCGCGGCACCGGCACTCGTCGCATCACCGAGATCGGTCATCCCACCACGAAGTCCCCTGGGTTCACCGGGCTTTCGTCGCACATCGTCGTCGGCGGGCGTCGCCCGATCTTCACGGGCACGGGCGCGTTACGGACCGTGCCCTTGTGTGAGTGATCCTGCGAGGGTGCCGGTCGCTCCCCGACGGTCACGAACTCGGCGTTGCCCTTGACGCACTCCGGATCCGGCCCGTCGAGCGGCATACCCGTGAAGAACTTGGCCGCCATACAGCCACCGCGGCACGAGTCGTATGCCGAGCACGAGGCACACGCACCGCCGGTCTGCGGCTCGCGCAGCGACCGGAAGAGCTCGGCCTCGCGCCATACGTGCTGGAAACCGGCATCGCGGACCGACCCCGCCAGAAAATTCTCGTGTATGGCGAACGGGCACGCATAGACGTCCCCGACCGGGTCGACCAGGCACACCACCCGACCCGCACCGCACAGGTTCAGCCCGGGCAGTGCGTCGCCGAACGCGGACAGGTGGAAGAAGGAGTCGCCGGTCAGAACGTTCTCGCCATTGGCAACCAGCCAGTCGTAGAGCTCCCGCTGCTGGTGGGGCAACGGGTGCAGGTCCTGCCAGACGTCCGCTCCACGCCCTGCCGGACGTAGCCGCGTCAGGCGCAACTGTGCACCGTGGTCATCGGCGATGGCTTTGAATTCGTCGAGCTGCGAGATGTTTTCACGAGTGCAGACCACGGACAGCTTGAAGTCCTTCATGCCGGCGTCGCGCAGGTTGTCCATCGCGCGGATCGCCGCGTCATACGTCCCGGCGCCGCGGATCGGGTCGTTGACCTCCGGCGTTGCGCCGTCCAGCGACACCTGGACATCGACGTAGTCGGTGGCTGCGAGGCGTTCGGCGCGTTCCTTGGTGATGCGAAAACCGTTGGTGGAGAACTTGACTCCGACGTGATGCGCGACGGCATAGTCGAGCAACTCCCAGAAGTCCGGCCGCACCGTGGGCTCGCCGCCGCCAATGTTGATGTAGAAGATCTGCATCCGTTCGAATTCGTCGATCAGTGCCTTGCACTCATCGGTCGTGAGTTCCCGCGGATCACGACGCCCGGACGACGAGAGGCAGTGCACACACGCCAGGTTGCAGGCGTAGGTCAGCTCCCAGGTCAGACAGATCGGTGCGTCGAGCCCGTACTCGAAGTGGTCCACCAGGCGGGTCGGTGCCGGGCGCTCGGCGACTGCAGTCATGCGGATTGCCTCTTCACGATGAGATGTTGGTCGGCGAGTCGCTCGAGAGCGGCGTGGAATCGCGGGCGGTCTTCGTCCGAAACTCCAACACTGTCAAGCACTTCCGTGATATTCGGGTGTTCACTCAGGTGACGAACCACGTCCACCAGAGCGGGGTCCTTCAGGAACGACAGGCGTCGCGTCGTGAAGTCGTAGGCCAGGGCGCCGAACGACTCGGGACGCAGCGCCACCGAACCGTTCAGCTCCCATGCCTGAGCCGAAAAGTCGTCCCTCATCTTCGACTCAGCCGCTGCTCTTCTCGGCCGGCCTTCGGCCGGGCAGCCTCCTCCAACATCAGTAGACGCCGCACATTCCGTCGATCGACACGTCCTCGACCAGGTCGTCGGCGACGACCTCGTTCACATCCAACTCGACGTTCGCGTCGGCCCGCTCCACGGTGTTGCGCTCAAGTTCCTCGATGGCCATGGCTGGCTCCTTTCGTCGCAGGTATGACGCTGCCGGCCGGTGCCGGTGCGCGAGCGCCGGTTCGGCGCCTCGTCTCACGGTAGGAAGTCGCGCGCTCACCACGCACTCACCGCCCGGGCGGCGTACACCTACCGGATCGGGTAGCCCTGCCCGATCCGGTAGGACACGGCCTCCTCGGAAGGTGAGCGAGTGCGGACCGAAAGGCCGGTGACGAGACCTGGGTCACATTCCTACCGTCGAAAGGTGTCGGCACACGCCCGATTGCGCTCCCGCGCCCATCCCTCACCGAGGAGGACCCATGCAAGTTGATGAGTTGCTGAAACCGTTCCCGATCAAGGAGTTTCATCCCTTCCCCAGGGCACTGATGGGCCCCGGCGCGCACGAGATGATCGGTCCGGAGGCACTGAAGGCCGGTTTCAAGAAGACCCTGGTGATGACCTCCGGGCTACGCGGCACGGATGTCGTGCACAAGATCGTGGAGTCGATGAAGTATCACGGCCTGGAAGTCGTCGTCTACGACAAGGTCGAGTCCAATCCCAAGGACTACAACGTCATGGACGCCGTGTCGCTCTACCAGGACAACAAGTGTGACTCGTTCGTCTCCATCGGAGGCGGTTCGTCGCACGACGCCTGCAAGGGTGCACGCATCTCGGTTGCCCACGACGGCCGCAACGTCAACGAATTCGAGGGTTTCAACAAGAGCGAGAACCCCAAGAACCCTCCGCACATCGCCGTGTCGACCACCGCCGGCACCGGCTCGGAGACGTCGTGGGCGTACGTCATCACCGACACCACGACCGACCCGAAGCAGCCGCACAAGTACGTGGCCTTCGACGACGCCTCGGTCACGACCCTGGCGATCGACGACCCGGTCCTCTACTACGACCTGCCCACCGACTACACCGCACAGTGTGGCTTCGACGTCCTCGCGCACGCGAGCGAGCCCTACGTCTCCCGCCTCAACTTCGAGCCGTCGCTCGGTAACGCCCTGCGCGCCGTACAGCTCACCGCCCAGCACCTGCGGCAGGCGACCTGGAACGGACAGGACCTGGCGGGCCGCGAGGGCATGATGTATGCGCAGTACATCGCAGCGCAGGCGTTCAACTCCGGCGGTCTCGGCATCATCCACTCGATCTCGCACGCGATCAGCGCGTTCTACGACACCCATCACGGCCTGAACAACGCGATCGCGCTGCCGCGCGTCTGGGCGTTCAACATGCCGACCCACTACAAGCGATTCGCCGACATGGCCTCCGTCATGGGCGTCGACACCTACGGTATGTCGGACGTGCAGGCCGCCGACGCCGCGCTCGAGGCCGCGATCCGGCTGCTGCGGGACGTCGGCATCACCGAGAAGTTCACCGACGTCACCAAGGACAGCTACTCCAAGAATCGCCTCGGTGAAGGCCCGACGAAGTACTACGAGGAGCGCGGGGTCATCAAGGGCAACAAGACGGACATCGACAACGTGACCAACCACGTCCTCGGCGACGCGTGCACGCCCGGCAACGCCAAGGAGTGCACGTTCGAGACGGTGCGCCCTGTTGTCGAGCACTGTTTCAACGGCGACCTCGACGACCTGCTCAGCTGAGAGCAGGTACGCCGCACACGCTGCCCGCGACCGAGCATCTTGCCGGTCGCGGGCGGCGCACCATCCGACGCAGAGCCCGAGGAGCAGCCCGTGACGACACCCACAACCCGTCAGCCCAGCCATGTCGACCGCAGCGACCCGAAAGACCCGAATCCCGACTTCGCCTCAGTCGACGATGCCCGCGAACGCCTGCACGCTGTCGGCTATCTCACCGACGACCGGCTGGCGACGACGGCATTCCTGCAGAGCGCATTGGGCAAACCCTTGCTGCTCGAAGGCCCCGCGGGCGTCGGCAAGACACAGCTGGCGCAGAGTGTCGCCCTCGCGACCGGCCGGCGACTGCTGCGACTGCAGTGCTACGAGGGTCAGGACGAGACCAAGGCGCTGTACGAGTGGGACTACGGCAAGCAACTGCTCTACACACAGATGTTGCGGGAGAAGATCGGCGACATCATCGCCGACACCGTGGGCCTGGACGCCGCGATCGAGAAGATCGCCGCGCAGGACAACGTCTTCTTCTCCGAGCGATTCCTCGCTCCACGGCCGTTGCTCGAGGCGGTGCAGTCCACCGAGCCGGTCGTCCTGCTAGTGGACGAGGTCGACCGCGCCGACGAGGCACTGGAGGCCGTCCTGTTGGAGTTGCTCGCCGAGTACCAGGTGTCCGTGCCGGAGATCGGAACCTTCGTCGCCCGGACGACCCCGATCGTCATACTCACCTCCAACAACACTCGGGACCTTTCGGCCGCTTTGAAGCGTCGCTGCCTGCATCTCTTCCTCAACTATCCCGACGCCGAGCGGGAGCTGGCGATCATCCGGTCCAAGGAGACCGGGTTGGCCGGTGCCGTCGCCGATCAGCTCGTCGAGGTCGTCCGGCACCTGCGCACCCTCGACCTGCGCAAGTCACCGAGCATCTCCGAAACCATCGACTGGGCAAGGACACTCGCGGTCCTCGGCGTCGAGGAGCTCTCGCCGGCGATTCTCGCCGACACGATGAACGTCGTGATGAAGTACGAACGCGACCTGGCACTGGCGACCCAGCAGATCCCTCGGCTGCTGGACCCGAACACCGAAGTGCCCGAGTCACTTTCGCACGGGCACGGGCACGGGCACGGGCACGGACACGACCACGACCACAGCCACGATTCCACGCAGGACGCGGATGCCGAGGGCCGACAGGCGCGAGCCGACAAGGACAAACCCGGCCGGCATGACGACGCCTATTACGGCTCACCCACTGCGAAGGCAGCACCACCGCGCGCGGTGAAGCCTGGCCAGGGCAGCCGCTCCTTCGCCCGTGGCTCCGCCCGCAAGCGCCCGGTCTGAGGGAGGACGTCCAGTGGACGGCACACTGCACCGGTTCATCCGGTTCCTGCGGTTGCACGGCCTACGGATCAGCGTCGCGGAGGCACTCGATGCGGTGGCGGCCGTGTCGCGACCCGGAATCGTGACGGACCGTGAGGTCCTGCGGTCGGCGCTCGCGGTCTCACTGGTCAAGGACCGACGGGACCTGGAGATCTTCGACGACGTCTTCGACCGGTTCTTCCGCTTGCAGGCCGTCGTCACCACGCCCGAGGAGCACGGGCACGCGCACGACGACCTCAGTGACGAGGGCGACCTGCAGGAGTTCACCCTGTCCGACGAGCTCTCGGACACACCACAGGACGGCCACTCCCACGATGCACCCAAGGACATCAAGGACTACTTCAAACCCGAGGACCTCGCGCAGCAGTACAACCTCCACCAGGAGGCCAACAAGCTCGACATGGCATCGATGACCGACGAGATCATCGTGTCCAAGGACGGCAAGGTGTCCGCGGGCGAGGCGGCGCGGGTGCAGATCAGCACCAACCGGTTGCACAATCCCGGCACCCCCGGCCGGCTCACCAAGAGTCCCGGCCTGCAGATCGACGCCGAGCTGTCCGTGGCCGAGGAGATGGCCCTGCTCAACTGGCTCGGTGAGCCGGACGAGGACGGCGACGAACCGGACGTCGATCCGGATCTGGCCGCCCTGCGCGAACGTCTCGCGCCGCTCCTGGCGGCCCTGCCGGAGCAGCTACGGCAGCATCTGGAGGGGCTGCTCAGCGAGCAACAGGAGGTCGAGGAACGCGAGATTCGGGCGTCCCGGGCGGACGTCATCGAGGAGTCCGAACGCATCGCGTTCGAGGACGCATTGCGACGGCTCTTGCACAGCTTGCGCGGGGCGCCTCGACCGCGGCGGCACGTCTCGGGCACAGGGGTGATCGACAGTCGCCGGACCATGCGCACCAACATGCGGTATGACGGAGTGCCGTTCCGCCCGGTGCTCGTCAGCAGACGTGAGGATCGGCCCCGGCTCGTCATACTCTGCGACGTCTCGCTGTCGGTGCGCGCGACCTCGGCGTTCGCGCTGCACCTCGTGCACAGCCTGCAGTCGATCGCCTCGCAGGTACGGTCATTCGCGTTCGTCGACGAATGTGCCGAGATCACATCGCTTTTCGCCGATCACCACGTGCAGCAGGCGCTGTCCCGGATCATGGCCGGCAAGTCCGACGGCGGAAAGATCGAGGTCGATGCCGACTCCGACTACGGCTCGTCGCTGCGCGGGTTCCTCGACGAGTACGGCTCTTCGCTCAACCACCGCACGACCGTCATCGTGGTCGGCGACGGACGCGGCAACGGCAAGGATCCCGCGATCGAGACGTTCGCCGAGATCGCCCGGCGCGCCCGCTCGGTGGTCTGGCTGACGCCGGAGCCGCGTTACTCGTGGCAGCTGGGACGGTGCGACCTGCCGCTGTATGCCGAGCACTGTGACAAGGTCGAGGTCGTGCGAAACCTGCGTCAGCTCCGCGAGTTCTCGCACACCATGGCCGAGGGGGCGCAGTGAGCGAGCGCAGCGAGCGACCAAGGACGCAGGCGAACGCCGGGACCCGACGGAGTCGGGGACCGGCGTGAGCGGTGTCGACGAGATGGAGTTGGACGCCTATCGACCGTGCCCCGGCGGTGTCTATCGAACGGGGACAGTCACCGTCAGGCGCCGGCCCCTGAAGGACCGGCGCCGACTCGGCATCGCCCGAACCGCGCATTTCGATGTCGGACGGGTCGGCACCGGATTACTGCTCGAACACGACCTGGCACCGGAGGACGTCAATGACGACATCTCCGGATACCTCAGCGAGGAGCTCTTCGACGCCGGGTGGGTCCGTGGTCCGGAACTCTTCGAGGAACTACTGGTCGGCATCGTCCTGACGTGTGCGGAGGCTCCGCAACAGGCGTGGTTGAACTTCTACCGCAACACGATTCGCCGCATCGACGACGAGATCGCAGCGCCCAGCGGACGTGGGTCGATCACGGCATACGCACCCGTCCACGCGCATGTCCAGCAGGTGGTGCGTGGCACCTCCGTGCACGAACTCGGGACCTGTTTCGGCTTCCAGGCCCTGCGCCTCGCCCGGTCCGGACTCGAAGTCACCGCCAGCGACCTGTCCGAGGGATCGGTGCACCTGCTGCGGGACATGAGCAACCTGCTCGACCTACCGGTGCACACGCTCGTCGCCGATGCGGCGCGGGTCACCACACCCGGAGACAGTTGCGACACGGTGCTCGCCATACACCTGCTGGAGCACGTGCCGGACGACACGGCGACAGAGATCATCCAGGAGGCCTGCCGAGTCGCCCGCAAGCGGGTCGTCATCGCGGTGCCGTTCGAGGAGGAGCCAGCACAGCAGTTCGGGCACCTGCGCAGTCTCACACTCGACGACCTGCGCGCGTGGGCGCGCGTTGCCGTCCAGGACTGGAACTGGCAGGTCTACGAACACCACGGTGGTTGGCTCATTCTCGATAGGACTGAATAACGCGCATTCACAGCAGCTTTCGCTTGCTGGCCTCGTAGACGGCTTCTGCTCGGCTGGACACCTCGAGTTTGCGCAGGATGTTGCCGACGTGGAATTTCGCGGTCGTCTCGCCGACGTAGAGCCGCTTGCCGATCTCCTTGTTGGACAGTCCTCTTGCCAGATGTCGCAGGACCTCCAACTCTCGCGGCGACAGGCCGGGCGTGGTCTCGGGTGCCGGCGCCTGCATGCTGCGGACCATCGCGGCGGCGCTGCGTGCGTCGAACGCCGACTCACCCCTGCTCACGTCGTGTATGGCGCGCATCAGTGCATCGGTGTCCACGTCCTTGACGACATACCCCTTCGCGCCGGCCTGAACGGCCTGCTTCACCAGGTCCTCGTTGAGGAATGTTGTCAACACCAGGATGGCTACCTTCGGGTGCCGATCGGCGATCTCGCGCGCCAGATCCAGACCCTCGGTGTCACTCGAGGTCGACAACTTGAGGTCGAGCAGGAGCACATCGGGGGTCGCCCGGTCCATCAGCGCGAGGCATTCGCCACTGGATGCTGCCTCAGCGATCACCTTGATCTGGGCGTCCCGCTCCAGGATGGAGCGCAGGCCCTGCCGGACGATCGCATGGTCGTCGACGAGCATGACTTGGATCTGCCAGTCTGCTGCGGTCATGGCATCTCCTGCGACTGGGTGGGCACCGGGAGCGGCAGGTGCAGCACGATGCGTACGCCGCCCAGGCGTGATCGCCGGAAGGTGAGCGTGCCGCCGAGCGAGTGGATCCGGTCGTCCATGTTCGCCAGCCCACGGTGCCGGCCGTCGCCGACCGCACGTTGCTCGAGCCGGAGCATACGGCGCAACGCCTTCGGGTCGCCGCACCCGTCGTCGGAGACCGAAACGGTCAAAGACGTTGGACGGTAACGCAATCGGACGACCACTCGGGTGGCACGAGCGTGCGCCGCGATGTTGAAGAGAGCCTCGCCGACAGACCGCGCCAGATCCAGACCGGCCGCTGCCGAAATGTCCGTCACCGGGCCTTCCGCAATGACCCGGACATCCAGCGTCGGTCGGTGGTGCGCGACAACCTGTCCGATCAGTTCCTCCAACGACGCAGCTGCCTCGCCGATGGGCTGGTCGAGTGCGTAGATCGCGGTCCGCAGCTGCTGCACCGCCGTCTGGGTGAAGGCCTTGGCGCGCGCCAGCCGCTCGACCATCTCACCCAGCTCGCGATCCTCCGCCTCCCCGCGGGCAACCTCGACCGCCATACCCGCGGAGAGGACGTATTGGGTGACGCTGTCGTGGAGTTCGCGTGCGATGCGGTGGCGTTCGCCGCCGACGATCTCGCGCTGTGTGGCGACCGCCAGCTGCTTCTCAGCCTCCTGCAGCTGGGCCGTGCGCGCGGCCAGATCGCGTGCCTGGAGCTCGGCCGCCCGGTTGAGTCGCTGCGCGCGCCGGTGCAGGGTCACGCCGGCCTGGTACTGCTCGGAGGTGTGCAGCGAAACCGCCGCCTGATTCGCCAGGATGCGCAGGACGGCAAGATCCTCGGGCTCGGGCTCCTCGCCGAGCCCCGGTCGCACCGACAGCGCACCGATCTGGCGACCCTCGAGATTCATCGGCGCGCGGAGCCAGCCGTCTTGCAGGGCGCCTATCGACCGCTCGCCGGATCGTATGACGAGTAGTTCCGCGGCAACGTCTTCCGGTAGGTCGGCGGACTTGTCATGGCTCCTCCCACCGGGCCCGATCGCCACGAACCGCGGTCGAGCGCCGCGCAGGTGCTCGTCGCTCAGTGCGAGCAGGGCCCAGCGCGCCTCCAGGTGACCAGCCGCGGCCCGGCCCACCTCCTCGAGCACGCCACGAGGCCCCTCGACCGTACGGACCACCACGCTGGAGATGCGATCCATCGCCCGGACCGTGCGTTGCATTCGGCGGCTGGATCGCACGAACGCCGGGTAGTACGAGTTCTTCCCGGTGCGGACGCCGGTCAGCCGGGAGAAGTCGTCGGTCGGGTCGGTGCTCATGGACTCTGACCAGCGCAAACTCTGCGGTGTGCGGACGAGGAACGAACCATCTGGCTCACAAGGCCTCGCGGAAGATGCGGGCGATGTCGGCTGCCTCCGAATGCCTCGGATTGGTGGTGATGCAGGCGTCGTCGAGCGAGTTGCGGGACAGCAGGTCGACGTCGCTCTCAGTCATCCCGATCGCACTGAGCGACCGCGGCACACCGACCGCGTCGGCCAGCTCGCGGACCCGCTCGGCAAGTCGGTCGGCCACTTGATCGCCTGGCTCGTCCGCGGCGGCTTCGATGCCGAATCGTGCTGCTATCTCGATGAATCGGTCGGGTGAGCTCTTCGCGTTGTAGCGAATCACGTGCGGCAGGAGGATGCCGTTGATGACACCGTGCGGGGCGTCGAGGAGACCGCCGACTTGGTGACTCATCGCATGTGTCGCGCCGAGGATGGCGTTGCTGAAGGCAAGGCCGGCGTTGAGGCTCGCCTGCGCCATACCGACCCGGGACGCGTCGTCGGCCGGATCGTGCACGGTGTGGGTCAGGTGCTGGTTGACCAGTCCGACCGCGCTGAGGGCGTGGACGTCGGCCAGTGGGTTGTGGGCGCGAGACACGAACGCTTCGATCCCGTGTGTCAGCGCGTCCAAACCCGTTGCGGCGTTGAGCCACTCGGGCATCGTGACAAGGAGTCGCGGGTCGGTGATCGAGATGTCCGGCACCAGTGCGCGGCCCATGATCGTCACCTTCACGTGTCGGGTGGTGTCCGTCACGATGCAGAACTGGCTGACGTCGGCCCCGGTGCCCGATGTCGTGGGGACCATCAGCATCGGCGGAATGCGCTCCTGCACCTGATCGACGCCGCCGTAATCGAGAATCCGGCCGCCGTTGCCGGCCAGGATCGCCACGCCTTTCGCGGCGTCCATGGCCGAGCCGCCACCGATCGCGACGACGACATCGCAGGCCTCTTCGACATACCGGGTGTATGCCGCGGCGACCTCGTGTTCCTTCGGGTTGGGTGTGACGCCGGACACCACGATCGGCGTCAGGCCGGCTTCGTGCAGATGGGTCACGAGGGCGGAAGCCCAGCCGACCTCGATGATGCCTTCGTCGGTGACCACCATTGGGCGACGTGCGCCGAGTCGCAACGCGCAGTAGCCGGCTTCAGCGAGCGCTCCGGGACCGAAGACGATCTCGGGCGCTTGGAATTTGACCAGGCCGGCGGCGGTCCCGGACACCGGCACATCGGCGAAGCTAGCGGTTGTCATGCCCGGCCTCCGTCCTGCGTTGCCGACGATGGCGCCCGTGCCATCCGGAACAGTCAACTCTAGTGGGGTGCGGTGCATTGTTGCTGGACAACCGCTGGGCGTCGGGGTCCTCACACGGAGGCAAGGGATGCAGCGACTGCACGGTCGAATCCGTCCGGGATCAGCAGGTGCTCCGGCCGCAGTTCGTCGATCGACGCGAGACCCAGGCCGAGCAGCGCCGAGTCGATGCCACTGCGCAGCACGTCCAGCACGTTCTCGACACCCGCCTGACCATTGGCCGCCAAGCCCCACAGGTAGGCGCGGCCGATGAGGACTGCATCGGCGCCGAGTGCAAGAGCCTTCACCACGTCGGAGCCCCGCCGGATGCCGCCGTCCAGCAGCACGGTGATCTGGCCACCCACTGCGTCGCTGACCGGTCGAACCGCCCGGATCGTCGCCGGAGTGCCGTCCAGGTTGTTGCCGCCATGGTTCGACACCGAGATGCCGTCGACGCCGGCATCGACAGCGCGGCGGGCGTCGTCGACTCGGTAGACGCCCTTGAGAATGAAGGGTTTTCCGCTGAGTTGCTTCCACTGAGCAGCCATCCAGGCGACGTCCTCCCACGTCGGGGGCGGCGTCGTCATCCATTCGTAGTAGGCGCCGAAGAAGGTGGGCGCCTCGCCACCCGGCGCCTGCAGATTCGGCGTCGTGAGATCGGGGATCGTGCCGGTCCTGCCGAATTCCCAGAGCCAGCGCGGCTTGGTGGCAACCTTCGGCGCGAAGCGGACCATGGTCTTCAGGTCCACCTTCTCCGGGATCTCCGGGCTGCCCCAGTCACGGCCCATCGAGAACGACCAGTCCAGGGTGGCGATGAGGCCCTGTGCGCCTGCGGCGTGGGCACGTTGCATCCGCTGGATCATCACGTCGCGCTGACCGGTCCAGTACATCTGGAAGAAGGTCGGTGCGCCGGTCGCCGTCACTTCTTCCACCGACTTGCTCGCGAAGTTGGACAGCCCCATGACCGTGCCGCGGCTGGCCGCCGCCTTCGCGACAGCGACCTCGCCCTCGGGGTGGACGGCCTGCACCCCGGTGGGGCTGATCAGGACCGGGAGCGATACTTCTTGGCCGAGCACTGTGCGGCCCATCAAGCGCTCCGGCCGGTGACCGGCGACATGCGGCGCGAACCCGAGCTCGGTGAAAGCCCGTTGATTGTCCTCAACGGTCTGGCCACGCTCGGACCCGGCGATCAGGGCGCCATACACGGGAGCGGGCAGCCTCTTGCGTGCGCGTTCCTGTGCCACGGCGACCGTTTCGAACCAGGGGTTCTGCTTCCAGGGGTTCGCGAGTTTCATCGGTTCATCCTTCGTCGGCGTGCCACGTCGTTCCTCGAATGTGATCGGGACCACAATAATGGCACTCAGGGTCAAAATGGAAGAGATGGGGTACTTTGGCAGCCATGACCACGACGTCGCCGCGCCCTGGAGTCGGGCGACCCGTCGTGACGTCGCACGCCGAGATCGAGCGGGTCGCCTTCCGCCTCTTCGCCGAAAAGGGTTTCGTCGGAACGACTTTGGAGGACATTGCGCAGGCCGCCGGCATCGGTCGACGGACGCTGCTGCGCTACTACCGATCGAAGAACGACATCCCCTGGGGACAGTTCGACGACACGCTCGACGAGTTCCGCAACACGCTGCGCACGTTCGACGACCGCCCGCTGCACGAGGCGGTCCACCTCGCCGTCATCGAGTTCAACCGATTCCCGGCCGAGGCGATGGCCGAGCACCGCGTCCGGATGCGGCTCATCCTGACGACGCCGGAGCTGCAGGCGCACTCGGTGCTGCGGTACGCCGATTGGCGGCACGTCATCGCCGAATATGTCGCGGAGAGAACGGGTTCCGACCCATCCGCACTGCTGCCGCAGACGGCCAGCCAGGTGGCACTTTCGCTCTCGATGGCTGGGTATGGCGAATGGCTCTCGAACGACGACACGGACCTCTCGACCGTGCTCGAGCAGGCACTGCGGACTCTGCACGGCTACCTGGGGGTCTGACTCTCGAGTCAGGCCCCGCCGAAGGTCGCAACGTTGTCGCAACGTAGGGCCATCTACCGTGTGTGCCGCATCACATCGACCCACCCTGGAGAAGCTCAATGGCGCAGACCACGTTGTCCAACTTGCTGCACGAAACTCGGCGATTCGATCCGCCGGCCGACCTGGCCGCCGCGGCCAACCTCAAGGCCGATGCGTATGCCGCGGCTGACGCCGACCGGTTGGGCTTCTGGGCGAAGCAGGCAGAGCGGATCACCTGGGAAACGCCGTTCACCGACGTGCTGGACTGGTCCAACCCGCCGTTCGCCAAGTGGTACGTCGGCGGCAAGCTGAACGCGGCATACAACTGTCTCGACCGGCACGTCGAGGCCGGCAACGGCGACCGGGTCGCCTACTACTTCGAGGGTGAGCCCGGCGACACTCGCACGATCACGTATTCGCAGTTGAAGGACGAGGTCTGCCAGGCCGCGAACGCGCTGATCGAGCTCGGCGTAAAAACCGGTGACCGCATCGCGATCTACCTGCCGATGATCCCCGAGACGGTCGTGGCGATGCTCGCCTGCGCGCGTCTCGGCGCGCCGCACACGGTCGTCTTCGGCGGGTTCTCCGCGTCGGCGCTGCGCGACCGGATCACCGACTGCCAGGCGGAGATCGTCATCACTGCAGATGGTGGCAACCGCAAGGGCAAGCCCTCGGCGCTGAAGCCGGCGGTCGACGAGGCGGTCAAGGAATGCCCCGACGTCCGAAACGTGTTGGTGATCAAGCGAACCGGCCAGGACGTCGACTGGACCGACGGCCGCGACCTGTGGTGGGACGACGTCGTCGGCAAGCAGTCGACCGAGCACACGGCGGAGGCGTTCGACGCGGAGCACCCGCTCTACGTGATGTACACCTCGGGCACGACCGGTAAGCCGAAGGGCATCCTGCACACCACCGGCGGTTACCTGGTCGGCACGTCATACACCCACTGGTCGGTCTTCGACATCAAGCCGGAGACCGACGTCTACTGGACCGCGGCCGACATCGGTTGGGTGACCGGACACTCCTACATCGTCTACGGGCCGCTCGCCAACGGCACGACGTCGATCATGTACGAAGGCACGCCGGACACCCCGCACCCGGGCCGTTGGTGGGAGATCGTCGAGAAGTACAAGGCGACGATCCTCTACTGCGCCCCGACGGCGATCCGCACCTTCATGAAGGTCGGTGCCGAGATTCCGGCGAAGAGTGACCTGACATCGCTGCGGCTGATCGGATCGGTCGGCGAGCCGATCAACCCGGAGGCGTACGTCTGGTACCGCGACACGATCGGCGGCGGCAAGACCCCGGTGGTCGACACCTGGTGGCAGACGGAGACCGGGATGATCATGATCAGCCCGCTTCCCGGCGTGACCAGTGGTAAGCCCGGCTCGGCGATGAACGCGCTACCTGGGGTGGTCGCCGATGTCGTCGATGATGCGGGGGAGTCGGTCCCCGACGGCTCTGGTGGCTACCTCGTGCTGAAGGAGCCATGGCCGGCGATGCTGCGGACCATCTGGGGTGATGACGAGCGCTATGTCGACACCTACTGGTCCCGTTTCAAGGGCGTCTACTTCGCCGGTGACGGCGCCAAGAAGGATGAGGACGGTGACCTCTGGGTGCTCGGCCGCGTCGACGACGTCATGAACGTCTCCGGTCACCGCCTCTCGACGACCGAGATCGAGTCCGCGCTGGTCTCACATCCGAAGGTTGCCGAGGCCGCCGTCGTCGGTGCTTCTGACGTGACGACCGGGCAGGCAGTGGTGGCGTTCGTCATCCTGCGTACGAGCGCCGACGGTGGCGGCGGCGATGTCGTGGACGAACTGCGCAAGCACGTCTCGGCGCGGATCGGTGCCATCGCCCGGCCGCGCAGCATCCTGGTCGTGTCCGAGCTGCCCAAGACGCGTTCAGGCAAGATCATGCGGCGACTGCTGCGCGACGTCGCCGAAGACCGTGAGGTCGGTGACGTCTCGACCCTTGCCGACGACTCGGTGATGGGTGCGATCACTGAGGGAATGCAGCCTGCCCGGCTACCGTAGGGCGATGGGGCTTTCGCGATCTCGCTCACCGCAGGACGACCGACGTGGTGCGGAGCGGGCGCGCGAGGCCTTTCTGGAGCAGCGCACCGCCGAACGGGTCCGGCCCGAGGTCTACCAGTCCTGGCTGCGGTCCCTCTCAGACGGGCTCGACCCCGAGGCGGAGTTACGGCAGGAGCCACTGGCCGATGACGCCCTTCGGGCCCTGCGGGAGCAACATCCGCTCGCCGCGTCGATGCCGCTGATCCGTTCGCTGCTCACGCAGAGCGCCGCCGAGGCAGGGCTGCTGGTCGCGGTCAGCGATGCTGCCGGGCGGCTGCTGTGGGTCGAAGGTGACAGCGCGTTGCGCCGCCGTGCCGAAGGCATGCTCTTCCTCCCCGGAGCGGACTGGACCGAGCAGGCGGTCGGCACGAATGCGCCGGGCACCGCACTCGCGGTCGATCGTGCGGTCCGTATCCACCGTGCCGAGCATCTCGCACGTCAGGTCACGCCGTGGAGTTGTTCGGCGGCACCGATCCACGACCCGGACACCGGCGCGATGCTCGGCGCGCTCGATCTCACCGGTGCCGACGACGCGTCGACGCCACAGAGTTTCGCTCTCGTCGGCGCCACCGTCGCCGCGGTCGAAGCGCAGCTGCGCATCGCCCGTCTCACCTCAGGTATGGCGCGTCACGACCCCGCGGGCGTCGCCGCGGGACACCGGCTGACGGTGCTGGGCGGTGGCGGTGCCACGCTGTCCAGTGGGGACAGCGTCCGCAAGTTCGGGCTGCGCCACAGCGAACTGCTCCTGCTGCTGTCCGAGTCAGCGGACGGTATGACGGCCGACCAGCTTGCGGTCGCTCTCAGCGACGAGGACCGGCCGTCGGTGACGTTGCGGGCCGAGATCTCCCGGTTGCGCGCGCTGTTGCCTTCGCGGCTGCTGTTGTCGCGGCCCTATCGGTTCGCGGGCGACGTTCGCAGCGACATCGCGGTCGTTCGCGACCATCTGGACCGCGGACGGGTGGGTCGGGCCGTCGGCGCCTACACCGGCCCGGTGCTGCCCGATTCGGAAGCGCCGGCCGTCATACAGATCCGAGAGCAGCTGCACGCGCGGATGCGCAATTCGATTCTGAAGCATGGCGATTCAGACCTTTTGCTGCGGTTCGCCGACACGACGTTCGGGCGTGACGACCTGCAGCTCTGGGAGGCTGCTGAAGCGTTGATGGGCCCACGCTCCCCGCGCAGCGACACCGTCGCCGCGCGTGTCAACCGGTTGCGCGGGTCCTGAGCTGCGCGCAACGTTCGTGCAACGTTGCGAAACGTAATCTGCGTCACATGCCGGGCGACGATGCTCGGAAAGGAATCCCAGGAGGACACGCAGAATGACGATTTACGCGCGGCCGGGCGACGAAGGCAGCCTCGCCTCCTACAAGTCCCGCTACGACAACTTCATCGGCGGCGAATGGGTGCCGCCCGTGACCGGCAAGTACTTCGAGAACGTATCGCCGGTGAACGGCAAGGTTTTCACCGAGGTCGCCCGGTCGACCGCGGCCGACATCGACAAGGCGCTTGATGCCGCTTGGGCGGCCGCGCCGGCTTGGGGCAAGACCTCGGTCACCGAACGGTCCAACATCCTGTTGCGGATCGCCGACCGCATCGAGCAGAACCTCGAGATGCTGGCGGTCGGAGAGACGTGGGACAACGGCAAGCCGGTCCGCGAGACGCTTGCCGCTGATCTGCCCCTCGCAGTGGACCACTTCCGCTACTTCGCCGGCGCTATCCGGGCGCAGGAGGGTCACCTCAGCCAGATCGACGACGACACCGTCGCCTATCACTTCCACGAGCCGCTGGGCGTCGTGGGTCAGATCATCCCGTGGAACTTCCCGCTGTTGATGGCGACCTGGAAGCTGGCGCCCGCACTGGCCGCCGGTAACTGCGTCGTGCTCAAGCCCGCGGAGCAGACGCCGGCATCGATCCTGCTTCTCATGGAGCTGATCGGCGATCTGCTGCCGCCGGGAGTCCTTAACGTTGTCAACGGTTTCGGCGACGAGGCGGGCAAGCCGCTCGCGTCCTCGAACCGGATCCGCAAGATCGCCTTCACCGGGGAGACCACGACCGGCCGGCTGATCATGCAGTACGCCAGCGAGAACCTCATTCCGGTCACTCTCGAGCTCGGCGGCAAGAGCCCGAACGTCTTCTTCGACGATGTGGCCGCCAAGGACGACGCGTTCTACGACAAGGCACTCGAGGGCTTCGCGATGTTCGCGCTCAACCAGGGCGAAGTCTGCACCTGTCCCAGCCGTGCACTGATCCAGAAGCCGATCTTCGACTCGTTCCTGGCCGCCGGCACCGAGCGGGTGAAGGCGATCAAGCAGGGAAACCCACTGGACACCGAGACCATGATCGGCGCCCAAGCGAGCAACGACCAGCTCGAGAAGATCCTGTCCTATATCGACATCGGCACCAAGGAGGGTGCGCGCGTCATCACCGGTGGCGAGCGGGTCGACCTCGGCGGCGACCTGTCCGGCGGATACTACGTGGCACCAACCATTTTCGCCGGCAACAACAAGATGCGGATCTTCCAGGAGGAGATCTTCGGGCCCGTCCTGTCGGTGACCGAGTTCGACGGATTCGACGACGCGATCAACATCGCCAACGACACTCTCTACGGGCTCGGAGCCGGCGTCTGGTCGCGCGACACCAACACGGCATACCGCGCGGGTCGGGAGATCCAGGCCGGTCGAGTGTGGACGAACACCTACCACCAGTACCCCGCACACGCTGCGTTCGGAGGCTACAAGTCGTCCGGCATCGGTCGCGAGAACCACGCCATGATGCTCGACCACTACCAGCAGACCAAGAACCTGCTGGTCTCGTATGCCGAAGGCAAGCAGGGCTTCTTCTAAAAATGACTGAGCAGAGGAATGCCCCCGGCGCCGAGGAGGTCGCCGGGGTGTGGCCGTCACCGACGAGGCGGCACAGATGCTGCGCCGCCTCGTCGATGACCACGGGAAGCTGATGTTCCACCAGTCCGGAGGCTGCTGCGACGGGTCGTCGCCGATGTGTTACCCGGACGGCGAATACCGACTGGGACAGCGCGACGTGCACCTCGGGGACCTACCGATCGGCGAAGGCTACGACCCCGTGCCGGTCTACATCTCCGGCGAGCAATACGCCGTATGGCGGCATACCGAGCTCACCATCGATCTGGTGCCGGGGCGTGGGGCCGGCTTCTCACTCGAGGGGCCGACCGGTTACCGCTTCCTCACCCGATCCGACGTGTGCCGGCAGCCGTGACTGGTCCGTGCCGGTGACCTGAGCGGCTACGGTACGTGCGGTGTCAATCGGAACGCACGCGCACCGGCCTTCCACGCGGCTTCCAGATCCGCCGGGTCCGGCGTGCCCTGCTTGTCGATGCCGACCTTGTTGAAGTTCGCGAACGCCTTGTTGTCGCGACACATGGCGCCATACGCCTCGATGACGCCGTCGTGGTCGGTGTATGCGACGACGGCGGCCTGCTGGGGTTTGCCCATCAGCACGATGTCGATGGTGTCGCCGGTGCTCAAGTTGCGCCCCCAGGCGAATGGCGTGCCGACCAGGAGGTCGGCCCCCTGTCGCGTGTAGGCGACGGGCAACTCGAAATGCTTCCCGGAGCGTCGACCGACGATCTCCAGCAGGACCAGCCGCTGACCGGGGAGTTTGCTGATGATCGGCACGCGGAGAAGTGTGCGCATCACGCGGTTGACCGCACCCTGGAAGCGCAGTTTCTGCGCACGGGGTTGCTGGGACATCGGAACCTCCCTGTCGGGCTGGGCCGGCTGGTTGCCGGACGCGAACCTGCCCGATCAAATGAAACTAGTTCGTTTCATTTATACGCCGTCGGGACGCCGTTGGACAGGCCTGGACGGGATCGATCGAGGGTTCGGCATACGCTGGACAGGCGAATCACGTTCCCCGGAAAGGAAACCCGTGTCCGCTCAGCCTTCTGCACGCACTGCCGCCATCGCACGCGCGCTCGCCGAAGCCGGGTGCAACGGCGAGGTCCGGGTGTTGCCCGAGTCCAGTCACACCGCCGCGCAAGCGGCCGCGGCACTGGGCTGTGAGCCCGGCGCGATCGCGAGCAGCCTGGTATTCCTGGCCGGCGACGAGCCGTTGTTGGTCATGACCAGTGGCGCCCACCGCGTCGACACCGAGCTGCTGTCCCACGAACTCGGTATGCCGGTCGAGATGGCCCGCGCCAAGTTCGTCAAGGAAGTCACCGGGCAGCCGATCGGGGAGTGTCACCGATCGGTCACCCGGCACCGTTGCGCACGATCATCGACCAGACCCTGCAGGCGTATGACGAACTCTGGGCGGCCGCGGGCAGCCCCGACAGCGTCTTCCCGATCAGTTTCGACGACCTCGTGCGCATCACGGACGGCACACCGATGCGGGTCGCGGAGGACTAGTTCGCGTCGGCGTGCCGCTTGCCCACCCGCTCCTCGGCGCCGATGGCCTTGATGATCTCCGGGGCCGACATCTTCTCGATCTTGCCGCCGACGATCGGGATCTTGGCCTTCAGGTCCGCGGTGACGTCGACCTTCGTCCCATCGCCATCGGGGGACAACGAAGCGGTGCCCTTCATGCTGATCGGCTGGCCTTTGAACGCGATGTCCAGGGTGCCTTCGCGGCTGCCGTCGGCCTGGCGCTCGCCCCAGGTGATCACTTGGGTGACGTCCACCTTGTCGCCGACGATCTTCTTGACCAGGTCGGGCACGTCGCCGGACGGCATGATCCGTTGAACGGTGACCGTGTGCCCGGCGCTCTTCTCCGCGACCTCGCTGTGGTAGCTCAGGGCACCGGCTTCCACGCAGATCTCGTCCTGGTAGGCAGGGTCGATCGAGTTCGCGTAGACCTCATCGGGGGTCGAGTTCAGGGTCCACTGCTGAGAGATCTTCATGCGCCGAACTTACTGGCTGGTAACCGGTTTGTGAACCGCGTCACGTTCACGAACCGGCGACGCCGTCGCGCCAATAGCCCATGAAACAGACGGCGCCGCGCGGAACGTCGAAGTCGTTGACCAGCAGCCTGCGCAGGTCGCGGACCCGGCTCGACTCGCCGGCGATCCAGGCGGACAGCGCCGGTGTGTCGCTCATGGTCGCCTTCGGGTCGGTCACCTCCCAGTAGGCCTCTACCGCGCCGTCGTCGATCACCGTCGTTCGCGCGTCGTCGGTGGCGAGCGGGCCGTATGACGTCAGCCAGTCGCGCACCGCGGCGACCTGGTCGTCGCCGCGGTCGGTCACGCACCACACGATGTCGACCCCGGCCGGCGCTTCGATGCCACGAGCATCCTCCGCGTGCGGCACGTCGATGCAGATCAGCCCCTCGGCGTCGGCGGGTAGCCGTGTCGCGATGCCGTTGATCGCCGGCAGTGCGCTCAGGTCGCCGACGACGAGTTGCGTTGCTGCCCCTGCGTATTCGCGGCGGAACTCCAGGCCGCCGGCGTCACCGTCAAAGTCGGCGTTCGGTCCGAAGACGATGACTTCGTCGCCGGGTGCGGCTTCGATCGCGAAGCGCGACCCGGGTCCCGTCACGCCGTGGTCCACGAAGTCGACGTCGATCTCCTCGGCACCGGGGCGAACGGCGACGACGGTGTAAGTGCGGATGAAGGCGCGGTCCTCGAGGGGTTGGTCGCGCCATACCGACCACCAGTCCGGGCCGGTCGGGAATTCGCGGAGGGGGAGTCCGCCCGGCTTGGGAACCACCAGTTTGATGCGCTGGTCGTAGCCGCGGTCCGCGAACCCGGCGAACGACGGGTCGGTGAAAGTCAGTCGGACCAGACTCGGCGAGCGGCGCTCGCGGCGGGTCAGGCGGGCCGGGAACATCCGGTAGGGCGACACCTCGACGGCCACGCTCACGGTCGTCATCCTCTCGTTCGGCGGCTTGGTAAGCCTAACCTAATTTAGGACTCGGGGCCTCGATACACCTCCCCCGCTCCGGCACCCCACGAAGTTTCTCCCCCGCTGCGCTCCTCCGAATACTTCGCGGGGACCCCGCCCGCTCCTCCGGCACTCGGCCACCTTTGCCGAGAGTCGGCACGGCCCTCCTAGGATCGGGGCGTGGCATTCACCGGCATCCCCGAGGCGGCATTCGACTTCTACGACGATCTCGAGGCCGACAACTCCAAGACCTTCTGGAACGCACACAAGCAGGCGTATGACGAGTCGGTCCGTGCGCCGATGGCGGCGATCGCGAGGGAGCTCGAGGACGACTTCGGTCCCGCGAAACTCTTCCGGCCCAACCGGGACCTGCGCTTCTCGGCGGACAAGTCGCCATACAAAACGCATCAGGGGCTGTTCATCACGGCCGGAACCGCGACCGGCTGGTATTTGGAGGTTTCGGCCGCAGGTGTGCGTGCGGCGGCCGGTTGCTATCACGCGGACGCGGCGGCATTGAAACTGATCAGGTCCGGCATCGACTCTCCTGCGGGTGCCGAACTGCAGCGACTGATCGACGACCTCGTCAACCGCGGCTGGGAGCTGGGTGGCGACGAGCTGAAGACCGTGCCGCGTGGTTACGCCAAAGACCACCCGCGCATCGACCTGCTGCGCAAGCGGTCGCTGGTGGTCTCGCAGGACTACCAGTTCGCGGCGTTCGTGCGGACTTCGCAACTGCTGGACCGGGTGCGGTCCGACTGGGAGTCGGCACGCCCGCTGGTGGATTGGATCACCGGGCGCCTGCCGAACTGACCGACGTCAGTCCTTGTGGTGCAACCGGGCCAGCACGTGGCCGTGGCGTTCGCCGGCCTCCGCGGCATACTCACCCTCGGCCGTGACGGAGGTCAGATCGCCTGCTCGGGCGTCACCGGTGCGCAGGTCGATCTGCTCCGACAGATATCGCCACAGGACGGCGACCGACGCAGCCACCGGTACGGCGAAGAACGCACCCGGTATGCCGAACTCGTTGCCGCCGAAGGCGACGGACAACAGCACGATCGCCGGATGCAGCGACATCGAACGGCTCTGCAGCAGCGGTTGCAGCACATGCCCTTCGATCTGCTGTACAGCGATGATGATGAGCAGCACGATGACGGCCTTGCTGACACCGCCCGCGACGAGCGCCACGAGCACGGCGACGGTTCCGGCGGCGAAGGCGCCGATGATCGGGATGAAGCCGCCGAAGAAGGTCAGCACCACCAACGGCACTGCCAGGGGAATCTGCAGCACGACCAGCCCAATGCCGATGCAGAACGAGTCGACGGCGCTGACGATCGCCTGGGTACGGATGAATCCGGACAGGGTGTTCCAGACCCGGGTCAGTGCCTCGGTCAGGTGCGCGCCCGCGCCACGGCCGACCGACACTCGCACCCACGGTAGGAAACGCGGCCCGTCCTTGAGGAAGAAGAAGGTGAGGATCAGCGCGACCACGCCGTCGATCAACACCTGGCCGGCCAGCGTGATGCCGCTCAGGACCTGGGTGGCGATCTGGTCCCCGCTGGACTTCAGCCGGTCGGTGATGCTCGTCGTCGCCTGGTCGATCTGAGCGGGCTGGATGTGCAGCGGCCCGTTCTGCAACTGGTCCCGCAGCTGGTTGACGCCGGCCACCGACTGATTGACCAGATCGCCCCACTGCGAGGTGACGGTGGGCGCCGCCGCGGTGATGATGCCGCCGACCACAACGGCGGCCAGTAGCAGACCGCCGAGGGCAGCCAGGGCGGGCGGCACCTTGTGCGCGCGCATCCACCGCACGGGCGGCCACAGCACGGTGGTCACCAGCAATGCGATCGCGACCGGTAGCAGGACCGACCAGAACATGCCGAGGACCTTCAGCACCAGCCACGTGGCCGCGACGACGATGATGAACCGCAGCGACCAGCTTGCCGTCCACTTCAGCGCGTGGCTGATCACGCCGGCCCGGTCGATGCCGGTGTTCGGGTTCTGATCCACCGCGCGCTCGGCGGTCAGCGGTGATGGTGCGTCGGACTCGAGGTGGGCATCCGACGACTCCTCTTGTCTGTCGACGGCCGGAATCGGGTTGCTGGGTCGGCGCTTGCTCATAGTGGCAGTCCTCCCAGGTTTGATTTCCGCGTGCTCGATCGCCGAGTCGCCGTGCCGCGGGTAACGGTATTGCACCACCACCCGGTACGCGGGGAGCCGCGCGATGGCGGTGTCCGGGCGTGCCTGGCGGGTTGCTGCCCGCGTGCCGGTTAGCCTGGCGCAGTGAGTTCGCCCACCCCGCAAGACGATTCGACCAACCCGTGGTTGGCGACCGGCCGTGATGCCCTGGTGCGTGACGCCGTCGGGGAGTGGCAGCGGCACCTGGTCGACCTCGGCGGGCGCAACACGCTCCTGTGGTTTCGGGACCTGCCCAGCGGAACACTCGACCTGACCCGTGCCCACCCGGCCGGTATGGCGCAACTCTTCTCGGCCGGCTCGGCCCCGCTGGAGCTGCTGCTGCGCGAACCCGCAGCACTGGCCGAGGGCGACCGCCGCGCACGCATCATCCGCTCACGAACCCAGGCGCTCGCGCAGGAACGCGGCATCTCTTCGTGCTACCTCGCGATCGGTATGGCGACCTGGGACCACCCCGGTGCCCCGCGCAGTCCCGCTGCACCGGTGCTGTTGCGTCGGCTCGACATCGCCGGCACGCCCAAGGACCCGCAGTCCCTGACGTTGCGGCTGCACCCGCAGATCGAGTTCAACTCGGTGCTGGCCAAGTACGTCGAGGTGGCACACGGGATCGAACTCGACACGGCGGCGATCGACGACTACCTGCGCGATGACGCGCGCGTCGACCCCGGCGCCGTGCTGACCCGCATCCAGCAGGCCTGCGCCGACGTGCCCGGTTTCGAGGTCGCCCGCCGGTATGTCGTGGGAACCTTCAGCTACACCAAGCTGCCGATGGTCCGCGATCTCGGCGATCAGCTCGAGACGCTCTCCTCGCACCCCGTGATCGCAGCGCTCGCCGGCGATGCCGACGCGCGCGAGGACGTCAGTGCCGAGGCACCGGCAGTCATCGATCGGGACCCGGCGAGCGAGCACCTGGTCCTCGACGCCGACGCGTCCCAGCAGGATGTCGTCGAGGCGGCCCGGGCCGGCGCGCACCTGGTCGTGGAAGGTCCGCCCGGGACCGGCAAGAGCCAGACAATCGCCAACCTCATCGCCGCGATCGCGGCCGACGGCCGGCGCGTGCTCTTCGTGGCCGAGAAACGCGCGGCGATCGACGCGGTCGTCAAACGGCTGGACCGCGTCGGGCTGCGGGACATGGTTCTCGACATACACGACCGGCAGGGCGGCGGTCGCGAGCTCACCGCGCAGTTGGTTGCCAAGATGGACCAGATCGTCGGGTCCGACCTGGAGCCACGCACGACCCGTCCCGACCTGACGACACTGCGCGACGATCTCGCGGCGCATCGACTGGCGATGCACGAGCCACGCAAGCCTTGGGGCGTGACAGTCGACGAGGCGCAGGACCGGGTCGCCGCTTTTGATGCGATGAGGCCGGCCCCGCGCTCCCACGCCGGCATCGACCCGGCCGATCTGGATGCCATCCCGGCCGGCCGCCGTGACGAGTTGCGCGACGAACTGGTCCGGGTGGCCGAGCTCGGCGCCTGGCGCACGAACGACGAGCCGGACCCCTGGTATGGCGCCCGAGTGGTGGGCGTGCAACAGGCCGGCCGCACCCAGGAACTGGTCGAGCGGCTGTCCGGCGGTGGCCTACAGGAGCACCGCGACATGCTAGCTGAGCTGGGCGAGAAGGTCGGCCTTCCCGTCGCGGGCACGATGCTCGGTTCGGAGCAGCAGCTCGACCTGATGAGCGACGTGCATGGCACCCTGGAGTCATTCCGGCCCGAGGTCTTCTCCGCGCCGCTGGACCAGCTGGTCCACGCGACCGGCTCGGGGGACTATCGCAAGGCGAACCCCGCCGATCTCGGCGTGCTCGACCGGCGCCGGTTGCGCAAGCAGGCCAGGACCTTGCTGCGGCCCGGCCAGCCTCCGGCCGACCTGCACGGAGTCATGGTGCTGGCCTCGGGCCAGCGGGACCGGTGGCGGGCGCTCGCGGGCAAGGGTTCGCTCCCCTCGGCGCCGGTCGACGTCGCGAAGTTCGTCACCGCACACGAGCGGTTGCGCGAGGACCTGGAGTGGCTGGCGAAGCGACTGGAGGGCACCCGCGAGGGCAACGAACTGCTCGAGGTCGACTACGACGCGCTGCAGGACCGCCTCGACCGGCTGGCTGCCGCCAAGGATCGGCTCGCCCTCGTGCCGTCGGTCATCGGTCCGTTGGACCAGCTGCGGGCCAACGGGCTCGGTGACCTGATCGATGACCTGGCTGCACGCAAGGTGCCGCCGTCACGGGTTGGGGCCGAGTTCGAATTCGTTTGGTGGCGAGCGGTTCTCGGCCGTATCTCGGATCTCGACCCGGCATACGGGACGGCCGACGGTGTTGCGCTGCGCGAGCGTGTCTCGGCATACGCCGCGGCCGATGCGGAGCATGTGCGCTCCGGTGCGGTCGCTGTCCGGGGTGCGTGGGCCGACCAGGTGCGCCGGACGATGCGCGACCTGCCCGAGCAGGAGACGCTGCTGCGCGAGCAGGCACGGGTCGATCGTCCGCTGGCATTGCGTGAGCTGCTGCCCCAAGCGCCGGAGCTGCTGACCGCGATCGCGCCCTGCTGGGTGATGAGTCCTCTGCTGGTGGCCTCGATGCTGCCGCCCGGCGTGTGGTTCGACGTGGTGGTCTTCGACGAGGCATCCCAGATCCCGCCCGCCGAAGCGATCTCGGCCATCTCCCGTGGTGGGCAGGTCGTCGTGTCCGGCGACCGGCGGCAGTTGCCGCCGACGAGCTTCTTCCGTGGTGTCGACGAGTCCGACGAGGACCCCACCCCGGTGGCGGCAGAGTCGATCCTCGACGCGCTGACGCCACTGCTGCCGCACCGCGAACTCACCTGGCACTACCGGGCATTGGATGAGCGGCTGATCGCTTTCGCCAACGCCCAGCTGTATGGCGGCAGGCTCATCACCTTCCCCGGCGTCGGCGACGACACGGTGGTCCGGCTCGACGTGGTGACCGGACAGCCGTCGTCCGGTGACGCGACCAGCGCCGAGGTCGAGCGGGTGGTGCGGGTCGTGCTCGACCAGGCTCGGCAACGTCCCCACGAATCCGTCGGCGTGATCACACTCGGCCAGCGGCACGCCGACCGCGTCGAGGCCGCGTTGCGGGACGCGATCGCCGGAGACACCGACCTGGCCTGGCTGTTGGACGAGTCGGTGCCCGAAGCGTTCTTCGTCAAGAATCTCGAGCGGGTGCAGGGCGATGAGCGCGATGCGATCGTGCTCTCCGTCGGCCACGGCCGCACCTCGGACGGCAGCGCGCCGCACCGCTTCGGGCCGATCAGCGCCGAGGGTGGCGAACGCCGGCTCAACGTCGCGATCACCCGGGCACGTCGCCGGATGGTGATGGTGTCGTCGTTCTCCGGCGACGAGTTGCACCCCGGCCGGCTGCGGTCGCGCGGCGGTCTGTTGCTGCGTGACTTCCTGCTGTATGCCGGGTCCGGTGGCGCTGCCCGCCGCGTGCGTTCCGACACCGAGGAGTCGGGCGCCATACAAGAACCAGCGCCGTCGGCCGGAGTGGTGCGTGGTCCGGACGGCCGCCGCCGCCGCGCGGCATCCTCCGGCAGTGTGCTGGACCGGCCGATGCTGCCGCTGACCCCGGAGGTCGAGATCCCTGTGTTGGTGCGCGATCTCGCGCGCCGGCTGCGCGCCGAGGGCCTGGTCGTGCACCCCGGTTGGGGCACCTCGCGGCACCGACTCGACCTGGCTGTCGAGGATCCGCGCCGGCCCGGTTCGTTGCTGGTCGCGATCGACACCGACGGTGCGGTCTACGGCTCGATCGTCTCCACCCGCGACCGCGAGCGGCTGCGCCCCGAGCAGTTGCGCCGGCTCGGCTGGAGTTACGAACGGGTCTGGACCCGTGACCTCTTCCGCGACCCGGCACGCGAGGTCGCCCGATTGGTCGAGGCCGTGTATGCCGCATCGGCGGCCGCGAGGAACGATGCTCGGATGGAGACCGCGCACGATCGAGCCCAGAACCCGTGGCTGGCCGATGACTGACGAGCAGGATCAAAACGAGCCGCGCAAGCGCAAGCACCGGCGGGCCAGCCGTCCGGCGACCGGCGGCGATCCGTCGGCGGGCATCCCGGCGCGCGCCGGCCGTGATGACACCGATGCCGGCTGGGCTCCGGATGCTCCGGATGCACCCGATGTCTCGGAAAGCGACGCGAAGCCACCGGCCAAACGGAGCGCCCGCCGCGTGGAGAGCGCGCAGGACCGCTGGTGGCGTGAGCAGCGGCCGCCGCACTGGGAGTGATCGGCCGGAGACATGCGGAAGGAGCGGGACCGTCGTCGGTCCCGCCCCTTCCGGCGTGTCAGCGCAGGGGCGTGATCAGGAGCGGCCCTGACCCTGGCGCAGCTCGTTGAGGATCTCGGTCAGCACGTCGACCTCGGTCGCCTCTGCTGCCTCCTCCTTCATGTAACGCTCGTGGAATGCCTCGTAGGGCTTGACGACGCCGAAGTAGACAACGGCGGCGAGGATGATGAAGGCGAGGAGCGCGGTGATGAACAGTCCGACGTGGACGCCGCCCGGCTTGTAGCTGCTGAAGTCTGCCGAGCCACCGACCTTGCCGATCAGGTCCATGACGACCGTTGTGAACGCGGTGACGACGGTAGCGAAAGCCGTGCCGATGATGAAGGCGACAGCAATCTGGACCAGATTGCCTTGCATGAGGAACTTCTTGAAACCTGCCATGAAAATCTGTCCTTGAACTCGAGCTGAGTGGATCGGGTCGTCGGCACTGTATCGGAGATTTTCAGCCCTGGGGAACGCGAAACACCGGTCACTTAGGTCACAGTTGTGCTAGGAGAAGGTCGACCGGCTTCGCTCAGGCGCCCGCTCGCAACGCCAGCTGTATGCCGCCGCCCAGCCCTCCCGAACGTGCGGCGCTCGCGGATCCGACCGCGGCGGCCTGGGTCGTGGTGACGGCCACCAGCACCGACGCGGCATCGGTGGAGGACAGCGTCGGGTGATCCTCGGCCTCCCGCAAGGAACCGTCGGGCACGGACACGACGGTGACGGCTGCTGCCACCGTCCGGGCCTTCCCGGTGTCGATCAGGTCGACCCGGTCGCCCGGCTGCAGCACTCGGACCAGGACGCGGTCGCTGCTGCTGACACCGATGACCACGCGACCCTTCGGTAGCGACGGCCAGGACCGGGCGGCGCGCACCCGCGCGGACGTGACCGGCTCACCCGCGCGGATCGGTGAAGTGAGCACCTTCCCGGAGGCGGCGGCCGAGCTCAACAGTCCGGGCACCCGGTCGGCTGCCGACCAGCGGACCTGCTGCACGTCGGAAGGACCTAGCCGCTGCCCCGCAATGAGGTCGTGCGCCGCAACGGTGACCGCGTAGCTCGGCGGATCGGCGGGTCGGACCGCGCCGACCACGGCCAGGACTGCGCAGCCAGCCAGCAGGCCGGCGAGCACTCGACGGCCCCGCGATCGGCGCCACCGTGCTTCGCGGCTGGGGCCTTGCCAGGTGGTGGGCAGCAACCGCTGTGGACCTTTCATCACGGCAAGGTGATGGGCAGGTCCATGCCGTCCAGCACGCGCCGGCACGGGCAGGTCGCCGTGTCGTCCGGCTCAGGGGCCGGAAGTCGCGAAATCGTCTCGCGCAGTGCGACTTTCAGGTGCTCGATGTTGTCGGCGAAGACCCGCATGACCTCTTCGTGGGTCACCGACTCGCCGCCTTCGACGCCCGCGTCGTTGTCGGTGATCAAGCACGCGGTGCCGAAACACATGGCCAGCTCGCGGGCGATGGACGCCTCCGGCATCCCTGTCATGCCGACGACCGACCAGCCGGCCGCCTGGTGCCATTGTGATTCGGCGCGCGAGGAGAAGCGCGGGCCGCCGATCACGACCAGGGTGCCCCCGTCGACGGTCCGCTCGAAGTGACTGCTCGTCGACTCCAAAAGTGCCGAACGCAGCTGCGGACAGTAGGGATCGGCAAAGGACACGTGCACGACCGGACCGACCTGGTCGTAGACCGTGCCGGCGCGACCGGTCGTGCGATCGACGACCTGATCGGGCACCAGCAGGGTGCCCGGCGTGTGCTCGGCGCGTAGGGAGCCGACGGCGCACGGCGCGATGACCTGCCGCACGCCGACCGACCGAAGTGCCCAGAGGTTGGCGCGGTAGTTGACCAGATGCGGCGGGAAGCGGTGGCCCTGGCCGTGGCGGGCGAGGAACGCCACCCGGCGCCCGTCGACGTCACCGATGACGAGGTCGTCGCTGGGCGCACCGAACGGTGTGTCGACGTGAATTCGCTCGGGGGAGTCGAAGAAGGAGTAGAAGCCGGAGCCGCCGATGACGCCGATGTCCGCGCGCGGACCGTCATACGGATGGTCGTCTGAAGTCATGCTGCGAGGTTAGTCAGCAGCAGTGACTGTGGTGCGAGCCGCTCCGCGACCGGTGGACGACCGAGCCGTCCGCACCGGGATGTGGACGAACTGAGTTCAGTGATCTCTACGCGACGTCGACCTCGGGAAAAACTCGGGGTCGCCGCGAAGTATCGGGGGCTGCGGGCCCCGACGAAGTATCGGAGGAGCGCAGCGGGGGAGAACTTCGTTGGGTGCAGGGGAGCGGAGGAGAACTTCGTGGGGTGACTTCTACGCAGCGGATCCGTCGGACGCCGACTTCGCGGGCGCGCCGGCGGTGCTGCTGGTCGAACTCGAGGAGTCGCTCGACTTCGTGGTCGTCGAGGTGTCCTTCGTGGTCGAGGACTCCTTGGTGGCGCTGTCCTTCGAAGCCGGCGTCGACGCGGTGGACTTCTTGCCGGAGTCACGCGAGTCGGTCTTGTAGAAGCCGGAGCCCTTGAACACAACACCGACAGCACCGAACTGCTTGCGGAGAACTCCGCCGCACTCGGGACAGGTGGTCAGCGCATCATCGGAGAAGGACTGCTGCGCATCGAACGCGTGCGCGCAGTCCCTGCATACATAGGCATAGGTCGGCACGCGCATAGTGTACGGCGCGTTTACTCCTGCTCCGAACGCAGCGGCGTCGCCCAGCCCGCCATACGACCATCGCGAGAAACCGAGCGCACCCGGCGGATCGCCTGATCGCGGGACTTCGCGGTCGTCACCAGCAGTAGTTGGTCGCCGTGCCGGACGACGGTGCGCGGGCTGGGCACGAAGCCCTGCTCGCCACGAACGATCAACGTGACGTTGGCACCCTTCGGGAGCCGCAGCTCCTGGATCTCGACGCCGTTGAGGCGCGAGGTCTCACCCACGTGCAGCTGCAGCACGTCGGCGTGCAGCTCCTCCAGTGGTGTTGCTTCGACGTCCAGATCGAGCACCTGCGCGGATTCGGTGACACCGAGCTTACGGGCGATCCACGGCATCGGCAGGGCCTGCACCAGGGTAAAGATCAGCACGAGGACGAAGACCAGATCGAAGATCCACTCGGTGTTCGGCGTGCCCACCGTGAGCGGCACCGTCGCGAGCACGACCGGGACGGCACCGCGCAAGCCCGCCCAGGAGAGGAAGAGCTGCTCCTGCCACCGGAACCGGAACCAGGTCAGGCTGGCGAAAACGGAGAGCGGACGTGCGATCAGCAACAGCAGGAGGCCGACGAGTATGGCGGGCAGGATCTGTCCGCCCAGCCGACTCGGCGATGCCAGCAGCCCGAGCAGCACGAACAGCCCGATCTGCGCGAGCCAGCCGACCGCCTGCGCGAAGCCGTGGACTGCGCGGTGGTGCGGCAGGTTGCTGTTGCCGAGCACGAGTGCGGCCAGGTAGACCGCGATGAATCCGCTGGTGTGCGCCAGGCTCGCGGTGGCGTAGGCGAGCACGGCGACCGACAGGATGCCGATCGAGAACAGGCCCGAGGAGCCGGGTGCGGTCGCCCGGCTCAGTTTCGCGAAGATCCAGCCGATGGCGAGCCCGATGATCGCACCACCGATCAGTTCTCCGGCCGCCTCGAGAGCGACGATCCACCAGGCGTGGGCCGTTCGTCCGGGTGTCGCCGCGTCGGCCAGGGCGACGACCAGCAGCACGACCGGGGCGTCGTTGAAACCGGACTCGGCCTCCAGCACGCCGGTGATCCGGCGTGGCAGGCCGACCCGCTTGAGCACCGAGAAGACCGCCGCGGCGTCGGTGGAGGTGACGATGGCGCCGAGCATCAGCGCGATGGTCCAGGACTTACCGAGCAGCAGCACGACGAAAACCGCCATCACCACGACCGAGACGAGCACGCCGAGCGTCGACAGCAGCGCGGCGGGGGCGATCGAGGACTTGATGCTCGACCACCGGGTGGAGATGCCACCTTCGGCCAGGATCAGCGCCAATGCGGAGTAGCCGAGAACCTGTGTCAGCTCAGGGTTCTCGAAATGTATGCCGAGCCCGGCCTCGCCCATCACCAGCCCGATGCCGAGGTAGAGGACGAGCGTCGGCATACCCGAACGGTTGGCGAAACGCACCGCCGCGACCGACACGAGGAGCACCAGGGCCGCGATGAACAGGACGAACGCGAGGTCGTGTGTGGTGAAACTGTTCGCGGCGGAGGTGGCCACAGGGGTCTCCTTCGCAGAGAGGTTGGTTCGGGCGACGTCAGGTCAGCGTTCCGGCCGAAGGACGGACCGTCAGTATTTCAAACCTTGGAGCCGACCGCCGCCACGCCACCCGAAGGGGTCAACACGGCGTCGACCGCGCAGTCGTGCGGTTCGGAGGGGACGGTGTCCACCACTTCGTCGTCGAAAAGCGCTGCGATCACTGGTGTCCCGGGGCGCTTGCGAGCGAGTGCGCGGTCGTAGCTGCCGCCGCCCTGACCGAGTCGGAGACCGCTCCCACGGTCGACGGCGAGGGCCGGGACGAGGATCAGGTTGACATCGGAGATCGCGTCGACACCGAGATCCGCGCCGGATGCCAGATCCCGCCACGCCAGGTCGTTGTCCGCCAGCAGTTCCGGCACGATCAGGCGAATGCCGAGCGAAACCAACGCCGCCCGGATTCCGTGTGTCGGGGGCTCGGTCGGCAGCGCCTCGTAGATCGCCGCCAGCTGCGGCACCGGCCGATCGTTGAGCCACTGGGCCAGTCCGAGGCCGAGGTCTTCGCCATACACCCGCCATTGCTCGTCGCGGACCGACGCACGTCGGGACCGTCGCCCCGCACGGATCGTGCGGCGCGCTTCGTGCTTGTTCGTCGGAAGTTCATACGACATACCGTTGATTCTGACGGCAATTACGGCGGACGGATGGAAACCGTGTCGTAGCCTGTGCCGAATGACAGCAGAGGGGTTTTGTCGAGTCCGCAAAGCGGTGATTCCGGCGGCTGGTCTGGGGACCCGGTTTCTACCGTCCACCAAGGCGATTCCCAAGGAAATGCTGCCGGTCGTGGACAAGCCTGCGATCCAGTACGTCGTGGAAGAGGCCGAACGCGCCGGGATCCACGACATTCTGATGGTGACCGGGCGCAACAAGGCCGCCCTGGAGGACCACTTCGATCGGCACTGGGAGCTCGAGCAGGCGCTGGAGCGCAAGGGCGACAAGCTGCGACTGCAGCGTGTGCAGAAGTCCGCGAACCTTGGCAACGTGCACTTCATCCGGCAGGGCGAGCCGCGCGGGCTCGGCCACGCCGTGCTCTGCGCGAAGACGCACGTGGGGGACAGCCCCTTTGCCGTGCTGCTCGGCGATGATCTGATCGACGAGCGGGATCCGTTGCTGGACACCATGATTCAGGCGCAGGAGCTGTATGGCGGATCCGTCGTCGCGCTGATGGAGGTCCCGGAGGACCAGATCCACCTCTACGGCTGTGCGGCCGTGTCGCAGATCGACGGCGCAGCTGATGGTCTCGTGCGCGTCGACTCCCTCGTCGAGAAGCCCGCCATCGGCGAGGCGCCCAGCAATCTGGCGATCATCGGCCGCTACGTGCTCTCACCGGAGATCTTCGACGTGCTCGAGCACACCGGTCCCGGGCGCGGCGGCGAGATTCAGCTGACTGACGCTCTGCTGGAGCTGGCCAAGGAGCCGGATCGCCCTGGCGGCGGTGTCACCGGTGTGGTGTTCGGTGGGCGCCGTTACGACACCGGCGACCGGCTCGACTACCTCAAGGCGATGGTCCGGCTCGGTGCGCGACACCGCGACTTCGGCGCCGACTTCCGTTCCTGGCTGACGTCCTGGGTGGACTCCGAAGAGGGCCGCGAACGGAACGGCAGCAACGGCGAGCCGCACGACGGAGAGCATCTCGGTCCCTGAGCTCTCCTGCCGTCATAGTCTGTGAAGGTGCTCACCTTCGACGAATATCAGCAGCGCGTGATCGCTGCAGTGCGCCCGTTGCCGCCGCGTTCCGTGGCGGCCACCGATGCCACGGGCCTGCTCGGCCTGGTGACAGCGGAGCCGCTGCGCAGCCGCGTCCCGCTGCCGGGTTTCACCAACTCGGCGATGGACGGGTATGCCGTGCTGGCCGCCGACATCCGCGGTGCTGCTGCGGATTCGCCGGTTTCGCTACCGGTTACGGGCGACATCCCGGCCGGTGACACCCGGTCGCTGCGACTGGAACCCGGCACCTGCTGGCGGATCATGACGGGTGCGCCACTGCCGGACGGCGCCGATGCCGTGGTGCAGGTCGAGCTGACCGACGGCGGGACGGACACCGTCGCCATCCGCGAGGCGGTCGACGCCGGGTGCGCCATACGGCATCGGGGTGAGGACCTCGAGCCGGGCGACGAAGTGTTGCCGGCGGGCACGCTGCTGCTCCCTCGGCACGTGCCGGCGCTGCTTTCCGCTGGGGTGCAAGAGATTTCGGTGATTCCACGCCCGCGCGTCGCAATCGTCAGCACCGGCGACGAGTTGGTCGAGCCGGGCCAGCAGCCCGGTCACGGGCAGGTTGTGGACTCCAACGGTCCGATGCTCGCCGCGCTCGCGACGGAGTGCGGTTTCGAGGTCGTGGCGGTACGCCGAGTGGGCGATACGGGGGACGAGGTGCGTGAGGTGTTGACCGAATTGGCCGCGGCTGCCGACGTCATTGTCACCAGCGGCGGCGTGAGTGCCGGTGCCTTCGAGCCGTTGAAGCTGGCCTTCGAGGGGAGCGGCAGCTTCGACTTCGTCAAGGTGGCGATGCAACCCGGGAAGCCGCAGGGTTTCGGAAACCTCGACGGCACAGCGGTTTTCGCGCTGCCGGGCAATCCGGTCAGCTCACTGGTGTCGTTCCTGGTCTTCGTCGCGCCGGCGACGCGTGTGCTCGCGGGACGTGACCCGCAGTTGGCGACCGTCGGGGCGCGGGTGGCAGAGCACTGGGTCTCCCCGCCGGGACGGCAACAGTTCGCCCGGGTCATCTTCGACGAGAACGGCAGTGTGGTTCGGCCCATCGGTGGCCAGGGCTCGCATGTGCTCGGCGGGCTCGCCGGGTCGCAAGCGCTCGCCATCGTGCCCGCCGACACCACCGAGGTGGCCGTCGGTGAGGCGCTGCAGGTGATCCCGTTGGAAGGACTTGCCTGATGGAAGGATCTGAACTCACGCATCTTCGCTCCGACGGCACGGCGCACATGGTCGACGTCAGCGCCAAGGCCGTCACTGCCCGCGTCGCGGAGGCTCGTGGCCGAGTCCTGTTGTCCGCAAAGGCGATCGAGGCGTTGCGCTCGGGGAAGGTGCCCAAGGGCGACGCACTCGCCGTGGCACGGATCGCCGGCATCCAGGCCGCCAAGCGCACGCCCGACCTGGTGCCTCTCGCGCACCCGGTCGCGGTCCACGCCGTGTCGGTGGACCTGACCGTCCAGGACGACGGTGTCGATATCAGTGCCGAGGTCCGCACCGCTGACCGCACCGGCATCGAGATGGAAGCGCTGACCTGCGTGACCGTCGCCGCGCTGGCCCTGATCGACATGGTCAAGGCGGTCGACAAGCACGGCCGGATCACCGACGTGCGCGTCACCGCGAAGTCCGGTGGCCGGTCCGGTGACTGGCGGGAGGACGAACAATGAGCGTCGCATGGGTGATCACCTGCTCCAACCGGGCTGCGGCAGGGACGTATGACGACCGCTCCGGGCTGATCCTCGAAAAGGCGTTGCAGGACTGGGGTTTCGAGGTCACCCGGCAGGTCGTGCCCGACGGTCCGCCGGTGGGGGCTGCGTTGCGTGAAGCGCTCCGTGCCGGGGCTCGCGTCATACTCACGACGGGTGGGACGGGTCTGAACCCCACCGACCGCACCCCGCAGGAGACTGCGCCGCTGCTGGACTTCGAGGTGCCCGGCATCGCCGAGGCGTTGCGGGCGCAGGGCGTCGCTGCCGGCATACCGACGGCGACGCTGTCGCGAGGGCTCGCCGGGGTCGCGGGACACACCCTGATCGTCAACCTGCCCGGCTCGACCGGCGGCGTCCGGGACGCACTCGTTGTGCTGGAACCCGTGCTGCCCCACGCCGTTTCGCAACTCGATGGGGGCGATCATTAGGTCCCGGTGGTGGCCGACCGCTGTCGCCGGCGACTGGCGCGGCTCCCGGGTACTGCTCCGGCCACTGAGGGTGCGTGCCGACAAGCGTGAGTTCCTGGCGCTGCGCTCCGCGAACTCCGCGTGGACCCGGCCGTGGGACTCCACGGCACCAGGCGCCGGCGCGGTGTCGATGAACTTCGGGCAGCTGATCCGCTTCCAGGACCGCGAGGCCCACGAGGGTCGACTGTTGCCCTTCGCGGTCGAGGTCGACGGCGCTCTCGTCGGCCAGATGCACCTCTTCGGGATATCCCGGGGTGCGCTGCTGTCCGCAGCAGCCGGCTACTGGATCGGTGAGCAGTATGCCGGAAGGTCGATCACGCCATACGCGTTGGCGATGCTGATCGACCATGCCTTCTCGGACGCCGGGTTGCACCGCGTGGAGGTCAACATCCGACCGGACAACGACGCGAGCCTGCGGGTGGTGGAGAAGCTCGGGCTACGTGAAGAAGGGATGCGCAAGCGCTACCTGCACATCAACGGCTCCTGGCACGACCACCTGACCTTTGCGGTCACCAGCGAGGAACTGCCGACCGAGACGATGGTTCAGCGCTTCCGTCGGCTGATGGGGGAGCCGGGCGCCAGCATGTGACTGCTGTGACAACTGTGAAAATGGCTGTGGCGCAACTGAACTCGCGCCGTGCGCCGTCGTAGTACACCTTCCAACTTGCTGTGCAAGCGGCGACACACCGCGGACCTCCACGGATTGCAACGGTTTTGGCCCTAACGTCTTGTCTCGTGCAGCAGCCGAGCAGCCTGATCTTCCTGGCCATCGTCGTCATTTGGGCCGCCTATCTCTTGCAGCACTGGATCCGGCGCCGCGAAGCGTTGGCCACCGCGCGTTCTGTCGACCAGTTCAGCGACGCGATGCGTGTGCTCGAACGACGTGAGCACCGGGTCGAAGGCGTCGCCGAACAAGCATCCGAGGCACCACACGCCAGCCGAACATCGGCACCGCAGGTCAGCGAGAGCGGACCGCGGCCGTCACTGCGAGCAGGGACCGTCATGACCGGAGAAACGCCACAGCCGCCCACGCACCAGTCCGCCGACAACGCCGACGACGCATCCGTCTCGGCGACCCAGCGGCTTGCCGCAGCGGGCAGTTCATCGGCCCAGGCGATGCAACGCTTCGGCGACTTCGCCGCGCACGCCGGCTCCCCGAAGGCACGCGCGATCGCACTCATCGGCAGCCTCTCGGTGCTGGTGATCACCGTCGTGTGCGCACCGTTCGGCGCCGTGCCCTGGTGGTCACCGATCCTGATGCTTGCCATCTCCGGTGGCGTCTTCTGGTGGTGCCGGGCGTCGGCGATGGTCGCCGGTGCCGCCCAGCGTCGCTCCGGCGCAACCGGCGACCAACGTCCGTCGGTGGCCGCGCCCAAGAAGGTTGGCGCGCAACTGCCCAAGCCCACGGCTGCTGCACCGGCGGCGCCTGCCGAGGTGCCTCTTGCGAAGGCGACCATGCCCGACCCGGTCATCCGGCACGCGCCGGTTGCGGCCGCCGACCAGGTCTTCGATGTGATCGCGTCGGACGGCGCCAGTCGCCGGCCGGTCGAGCTGCCGCACGCGCCGGTCGCTCATGCGTCCGTCGACCACGACGCATCCGACGAATGGCAGCCGGTTGCCGTGCCGCGCCCGACATACACCATGAAGGAGCGGGCGCCGGAGCGTCAGCAACAGGCGCCAGCCGCGACCTTCAACACGCGGTCGTATGACGATGTCCCCAACGAGGACCTGCCCTTCGACGGGCTCGCCCTCGACCAGGATCTGGACGACCTGCCGTCGGTCTTCCGCGCCGGCTGAGCCGGTCGCCCCGGGACGACCGCAACGCCCTGAAGGGGTCGGCCCGATTTAGCCGATCGCGATCTGCGGTGTTAATGTTGCTCTCGCTCCTGGGGCATTGGCGCAGTTGGTAGCGCGTCTCGTTCGCAATGAGAAGGTCAGGGGTTCGAATCCCCTATGCTCCACCAGACGACGAAGGACCAGGCACGCTTTTCGCCTGGTCCTTCGTCATTTTATTGAACACAGTGGATTCGGGAGGAGCCGCAGCGGAGCGAGGACTACGGCTCCCCTATGCTCCACCAAACGACGAAGGACCAGGCACGCTTTCGCCTGGTCCTTTTGTCGTCCCGAGTGCACTGGACAGGCGGGAGATCGCCGGCCTCGGATTCAGACGCCTGGGCGCGAAGCGGGTGTGCCGGGGCGGGTGCTGACCAGCCCGGCCTCGATCGAACGCAGGAGTTCGAGCGCGGTATTCAGCCGGCTGGCCTTGGTGCCGTCTTGTTCGAGCAGCTGGGCCCACTCCTGGCGGACCAGGTGATAGTTGTCGCGGCCGCGCGCGGTGGTGACGACGGTGACGCCGCGGCCGTCTGCTGGGCGGGCCTGTCGTTCGATCAACCCCTTCTGCGCGAGGCCGCGCAGGACGGTGGACAGATTGGTGCGCTGTAGGCCGGTGGCAGCGGCGATCCGGCTGGGCGAGGCGTCGTTGTTCTGATTGAGATAGCGCATCACCATGCCCTCGGACTGGGTCAGCGGCACGGCCTGCTCGTCCTGATAGTCGCGGAACTGGATCTCCCGCGCGATCACCAGGATGTGGTCGGCCAGCTCAGCCCACCGCTCGTCGATGGGTGGGGGTCTGTCCCGTCGTGACTCGGCCATCCAGCCAGGGTAGCTCAATGCATATAGCTATTGACAGATAATTATCTAATTGTAATAGTCATGAAGGCATAATCAGATTGGAGCCGACATGACATCCACCACCCACTCGAATCGCGCGTCCGGCGAACCATCCCGGCCCCGGTCGCGCTCGCCGCGCGCGACCGCCGCTGCCGGCGGTCTGCACCCGTTCGGTGTGCTGATCCTGCTCGGCGGCGCGTTTCTGCCGATCATGGACTTCTTCATCACCAACGTCGCTCTACCGAGCATCAACGCGTCGCTGCACGCCTCGCCGGCCTCACTGGAACTCGTGATCGCTGGGTATGGCGTGTCCTACGCCTCGCTGCTCGTGCTCGGCGGTCGCCTCGGTGACCGCTACGGACGGCAGCGGCTCTTCCTTGCTGGACTGGTCGGTTTCATCGTCGCCTCCCTCGCCTGCGGCATCGCGCCGACGATCGGTGTGCTGATCGGAGCACGGATCGTTCAAGGGGCCACCGCAGCACTGCTCATCCCGCAGGTGCTGGCCACTTTCCACCACGTACTCGAACACGAACGCAAGGCCCGGGCACTCGCCCTGTATGGCGCCACCTCCGGTATAGCCGCGGTCGTCGGCCAATTGGTCGGCGGACTCCTGGTCAGCGCCAACATCGCCGGCACGTCCTGGCGGCCGATCTTCCTGGTGAACGTGCCGATCGGGCTCGTCGTCCTCCTCGTCGCGGCGCGCATCGTCCCGGCCACCAGGTCGCCGCACCCGCTCGGTGTCGACCTGCCCGGCACAGTCCTGTTCGCGGCCACGCTCACCGTGCTGCTGGTGCCGCTGGCCGAGGGTCACTCACTCGGCTGGCCGACGTGGTGCTGGCTGCTGCTCGTTCTCGCTTTCGTGCTCGGCGCGGCCACCTTCGCCGTCGAGAAGCGCAAGGAGGACCACGGTGAGGTGCCGCTGTTGCCGCCGTCGTTGCTGCGGCTGCCGTCGATGTCTCGCGGCCTGGTGATGGTGCTGCTGTTCAGCATCGGTTTCGGCGCGTTCATGTTCATCTTCGCCCTCACCGTGCAGGACGGGCTGCACGAGGACGCCCTGCACGGCGGGCTGGCGATCCTGCCGATGGCGTTGCTGTTCCTCGCCGGCTCGCTGGTCGCGCCGAAGGTCATCGGCCGCCTGGGTCGTGGTGCCCTGACCGTCGGGGCGCTCGTCCAGCTGGCCGGACTGGGCTGGCTGGTGGCGATCGTCGTCACCGACTGGCCGCATGTCAGCCTCTGGTCGATGGCGGTTCCGCTCGCGCTCGTCGGTGCCGGACAGTCGATGCTGTTCGCCGGGTTGTTCCGCAGCGTGCTCGCCGACGTCCCCACGCACCTCGCCGGCATCGGCAGTGGTGTGCTGATCACGCTGCAGCAGAGCGGTCTCGCCCTCGGCGTCGCGACTCTCGGCACGCTGTATCTCAGCATTGCGCCGCACAGCGCTGCGCACGCGTTCGCCGGAGTCGAGTACGTCCAGATGGCCCTCGTCGCGCTTCTCGCCGTCGGCGCCGTCGCGCTGCCTCGTCTCACCGGGGACCGGTGAGGCGAGTCGAAGTGGCGAGCCATGCCCGCATGCGTGCAGTGCGCAGCCGCACCCCGCTGCGCACCTCGATCCCTGCCACGCGCACCAGTTGACGGCTGACGAGCGCCGCCGCGACCCCGATCACAACCGCACCGGTGACCAGGCCGAGCGGCGCGCCACCGGTCTGGTCGAGCAGGCCGACGACCGGACCGCCGATCGCCGCCATACCGAGCGTGACCAGCATGTATACGCCGAGCACCCGACCGCGCATCACGTCGCTGGACGCGAGCTGGATCGAGGTGTTCGTGGCGATCAGGAACGGCATACCCACCGCGCCGATCACCACGAACGCAGCGCCGACCGTCACCATGTTCGGCATGAATGCGGCCAGCAGTTGCCCGGCGGCGAGGCCTGCAGCCAGTGCCGTGATGTGCCGCAGTCGCGACCCCGGCCACGCGGCGGAGAGCAGCGCGCCGACCAGCGAGCCGACGGCCAAGGCAACGGTGAGGAATCCGTAGCCGCCCGCGTCAAGGTGGAAGTCCTTGGCGAATGCCGTGAGCGTGACGGCGAAGTTCGTGGTGAAGAACGCGCACACGCCGGCCAGCACGATCGGCCACAACAGGATCGGGCGGCCGGCGATCTCGGCGAGCGCCACACGCTGCTGACCCTTGGCTCGGTGCAGTCGTGGCACCGTCCGCAACTCGCGGGGCCGGATGGCCAGGAACGCGACGAACACGATCACGTACCAGCCGCCAGTCGCGATGAATGCCCACCCGGTGCCTACCGCGGTGATCAGCCCGCTGGACACGGCCGGGCCGGCCAGTGCACCCAGCTGGAAGATCGCCGAGTTGAGACTCACGGCATTGCGCAGCATCTTGGGGCCGACGATCTCGTGGATGAAGGCCGACCTCGTCGGGTTGTCGAAGCAGGCCGCAGTGCCGGTCAGGAAGGCGAGCGCCAGCACGTGCCACAACCGGACGGTGTCCGTCACGCACAGCACGCCGAGCACGGCGGCGGACAGTCCGAGCGTCGAGACCGTGCACATCAGGACGTGCCGTTTGTCGAAACGGTCGGCCACCAGGCCGGCAGACATTCCGAAGAGCAAGGTCGGCACGAACTGCATCGCCGTGGCAATGCCGACGATGAACGCATTGTGGGTGAGAGTCAGCACCAGCCAGTCCTGGGCGACGCGTTGCGTCCACAGCCCCGACGTCGAGGTCGCCTGTCCGAAGACGAACCAGCGGAAGTTGCGGTTGTGGAGCGAGGCGAACAACCCGTCACGGCGTCGCGGATCCGGTGTTCCGGAGTTGGGGAGTTCAAGTGGGCGCTGGGCGCGGCTGGGCGACTGCGATGCTGCGGTTGTCACGGTGTTTCTGAGTGTATGGCGCCGCCGTCATACCCGGTCAGAAGGGGTTGTGCTCAGAGGTAGCTGCCGATGACCGGCGCCGCGCGCCAGCGGCCGGAGGCGACCGCGGCGACGAAATCGGCTGTCCCGCAGTCCGGCCCGGCTGACAGCACCGTGCGGCGCACGACCTCGCGCAGGTCTGCGCCGCTGACGTCGTCCGGCAGTGCACGGACGATGGCCGCCGTGTCGATGCCGTCCGCGCTGGGTAGGGCCGTTGCGCTGCTGCGCCGCGCGTCGGGTAACCGATCTCGGCTGACGGCCTTCCGCTGCACCCAAGGTCACCTTCCGTCAGCGGATCTCCGGCACGTGTCGGCCGCGCGTCCCGCTCGACAACATCGGTGAGGCCCTCGCGCTTCTCGACGGTGAGGCGCACCGGTGATAGTCGACGCCGATCTCCTTCTCCACGCAAGGAATTCGGCCGACGAATGCCACGAGCAGGCACGGGAATGGCTCGAGCCCGGCCACGCGCGAGAGGGCTGACCGATCTGCCTCGCCCTGCACGAAGTGCGGTATGGCGCACGATCTGCCGGCCAGCGAGAGCTCAGGTGCCGAGGTGTGTGCGCATCATGGCGATGAACTCCTCGATGGCCGCGTCGGACGCCGCCCGGTCGCCGTCGACGAGCATGTCGAACATCAGCCCCTGGCCGACGGCGAGGGTCAGCCGGGCAAGGCGCCGGGCGGTCTTCGGGTCGGTCAGTTGCGTGTATGCCGCCTCGAACGCCTCCTGGGTGCGGGTGACGAAGGCCTGCCCGAGGTCGTGGGCATACGGCTTGCCGTACATCGCGTGGGACGAGAGCTCGAAGTAGAGCGCACCGAAGGTCTGCGCGTGCTGCGCGGTGATCCGCCAGTTCTCCCGGCCCGCCTCGAACGGATCGGGTTCGTTCGCGAAGAGCTCCGTCAGCATCTTCGCGTCGGTCTCGATGACCGACTCGATGACTGCGACGAGCAGGTCCTCGCGGGAGCCGAAGTGGTAGTGCAGCATGCGTTGGCTGGTGCCGATGGCGGCGGCCAGGGTGCGCAGGCTGGTGTCCCGCACCCCGTGCTCGGCGAAGTAGCCGATTGCCTTCTGCAGCAACTCTTCTCGAGGGTTCGCCACGTCTCAGTCCTGCTCGGCGAGACGTGCGATCGTCTCGCCCTCGGACTGCATCATCCGACGCGCCTTGGCCGATATCAGCGGCCGAACCGCCCAGGCGAGCGGCCCGGACCACTCGATGCCGAGCCTGACCTGGTTGCCGGCGCCATCCGGCTCGATGTCATGTATGCCGGTCGTGGCGACGCCCGAGACCCGGCCCACCCAGGTGAAGCCATGGCCCGGCTCCCAGCGGGTGATCTCGTAGGTCGCCTTGGCCAGACCGGGCTGGCGCACCTCGAAGCGGCTACCGACGTCGGTCGGGTTCGGTCCGTCGATGTGGCGCACCGACTCGAAGGTGGGCAGGTTGTCGCCCCAGTGCTCGACGTCGCCCAGGTATTTCCAAAGCCGGTCCGGACTCGCGGAACAGGACTCGCTGATCTGCATCATGTATCAAATGATACATGGCGGGGATGGGTGCTCGGTGCGACCATGCAGCCATGACGAATTCGGCTCATGGCGCTGCATATCTGGACTACCGAGGGCGCGACGACTTCCGAAGCGGGGGCGCCCGAATGATCCCGATCTCCACGCCGTCCGGGCCGTTCAGTGTCTGGGCCAAACGGGTCGGCAACAACCCCGACCTGAAGGTCTTGCTGCTACACGGCGGGCCGGGCAGCTCGCACGAGTACTTCGAGTGCTGCGACAGCTTCCTGCCCGCAGCGGGCATCGAGTATTACTACTACGACCAGCTCGGATCGATGCGCAGCGATCATCCGGATGACGAATCACTCTGGGATCTGGACCGATTCGTCGACGAAGTGGAGCAAGTTCGAGTCGCACTCGGCCTCGACGCGAGCAACTTCGTGCTGCTCGGGCACTCGTGGGGCGGCATCCTGGCGATGGAGTACGCGCTGCGGCACCAGCAGCAGCTCAAGGGCCTGGTCATCTCCAACATGATGTCGAGCGTCCCGGCATACAACGCATACGCGGAGCGCGTCCTCATGCCACAGATGGATCAGGCGAAGCTGGCCCTGGTCAAGCAGTTGGAGGCCGACGGCGAGGTCGACGATCCGCGCTACGAGGAGCTGCTGATCGAGCAGCACTACGTGCACCACGTGCTGCGGATGCCGGCGGACGAGTGGCCGGACCCCGCTCGGCGCGGGATGGACCACATCAACCCGGTGATCTACCGCAAGATGCAAGGCCCGAGTGAGCTCGGAATCGCCAGCGACGCCACCTTGGCGCAGTGGGACCGGACCGAAGATCTGTCGTCAATCACCGCGCCAACGCTGGTGATCGGCGCGCAGCACGACACGATGGACCCCGACTTCATGGCCATGATGGCGCAGCGGTTGCCGTTCGGACAGCATCTGCACTGCCCGAACGGCAGCCACATGGCGATGTATGACGACCAGGAGACCTACTTCGCCGGGTTGATCGACTTCCTCGCCGGCCTCTGAGTCCGGCGACCTGCCTCCGATTGCCGGCAGCAGGTCGCCGAACCCCGGTGCCGCGGTCAGTGCTTACTGATCAGTGACCACATCGGCTTGACCTGTTGGCTGTCCGAGGTGAAGCCGAGCTTGGGCAACCCGAGGCCTTCCTCGATCGTCAGCAGCATCGAATAGTGGTTGTATGCCGTGTCGTCCATCACCTGACGCGGGCCGTTCTCGGTGACCACGACCATCGGGATCAGCCCGCCGCCATACACGCCGCCGGGCCACGTGGGGCTGACCGCCGGGTCACCGGCAGGCAGCACGGGCGAGTCACAGCAGCCGGCGGCCGACAGGTAGTCGCCGGTCGACGGGTTCGTCGCGTCGTAGTCGTTCTCGTCGGCGGTGATGAAGATGACGCTGCCGGGAGTCCACGCCTTGCTGTGCATGATCGTGTTGACGGTGGTTTTCAGGAACGCGTCGGCATTCTGCTTCAGCGCCACGTCGGCGGGGTCGTCATTGGTGTCGTTGTAGCCGCAATGGTCGGTCTCCGGATGTCCCGCGATCGGGCTATAGACGCCGCCGTGCATGTCGTTGCACATGTTCGGGCTGATCCACACGTAACGCGGTGCGTGCGGCGAATTCAGGTCGGATGTAAGGGAATTGATCGGCTTCACGTGTGACATCCGCGCGGCGTTGTCGCGTACGTCGTTGTAGAGCGCGAACGGGTTGTGCTTGCTGGCGTAGAGGGCCCCGCCCGTCGCGGGCCATTGGTCGGGCAGGTAGCCGGCGGACGGCATACCGTCCATGTAGGCGTCCCAGTTGACGTGCGCGGCCTCCAGCGAGTCGACGATGTTGGTGTGGTCGTAGTGGTTGGCCGGCGTCGTGTTCCAGCCGTTGTCGTTGTTGATATCCCAGTTGGAGCCGCTGGTGGAGGCGATGTAGTTGGGCTCGCTGGTGTGCGTGACGCCGTAGTACTGCGTTGCCTGGTTGTACTTCGTGGCGAGGCTGTTCAGGTAAGGCAGGTTGGGGTCACCGATGACGTGATCCTGGGCGCGGTTCTCCTCCATGATGATGAAGACGTGACTCAGCCGAGGCTTCGCGGCATGGCTCTTGCTTTGGCCGTGCGCAGAAGCGTGTCCCGGGCTGCCCATGGCAGGAGCAGTCGCAGCGAGCGCGAGCGCCGCCACGGCGATGAAACCGGTGCCGAAGATCGTCCGGCGGGTGCGCCGGGTACGTGCTGCCAACATGGTGGCCTCCATTTCGAGCGTGCGGGGCGCACGCTGCAGATCACCGTTCTCCCGAAATACACAGGTTGTCAATGGGTCTACCCAGCAAACTCACAGGTGTGACTCAGCACCACGGGAGACCGACGCCGCTGCTCTCGCCGGCGATGACTTGACTGTGACGTTACGTCACAGTCGATGATCGAGACATGCGAGTCAAAGAGCTGGCTGATCTGACCGACACCACCGTGCGGACCATCCGTTACTACCACCAGATCGGGCTGTTACCCGTCCCCGGAGAACGAGGGGGTTCTCGTGTGCGCGATTACGGTATGGCGCACCTCGCTCGGCTGCTGCGGATCCGTTGGCTGGTCGACTCCGGCGTGCCCCTGGTGGCGGTGCGTTCGATGCTCGAGGAGCAGGCCGACGACCCGGACGAGCTGGCCGCCATACGCACCGACCTGGCGATCGCGCTGGGTCGGGTCGATGAGCGACTCGAGCAGCTGAACAGCCAGCGAGACCAACTGGTTCGGCTGTTGCGCAACACCGCCGAAGGAGGGCCGGTGTCGCCGATGCCGCGTGCCGTGCACCGGATGTATGAGCGGCTGATCGCACGTGCTGAGGACGACAGCATCGCCGAGATGATCGCTGCCGAGCGGCAAGTCGTCGAATTCGCCTGTTACAGCGGCGAATTGCCACCGATGGTCATCGAGCTCGCCGAGCGTCTCACCGACAAGCAACTGGAGCTGATCCTGCCGCTCTTCGCCGAGTTCCGGGATCTGGATCGCGAGATGAGTTCGCTGTCTACCAGCGAGCTCGGTGCTCGGGTCGATGAAATGGCCTCGCACGCAGCCGAATTCATGGCGTCCTTGGGGCTCTCCGTCGATGAGGCGATGGCCCTGCTCGAGCAGGCATCACTCAGCTCCAGCGACTACGTGGGATACGCCACGACCGAGCTGTTCCCCAAGGCGTTACAAGAGCGCTTCCAGCAGGCGATGGAAGTGGAGTTGCGGCAGCAAGACCTGCTGCCGCCAGAACCGAAAGGAGCTCGACTGTGAGCGGGTTGTTGACGAATCCGTCGACCCAGGGAGTCGGGAAGGTTGTCACCGACGACGTGGTCCTGGTGCAGGGACTGACCAAGACCTTCGGCAACTTCCGAGCGATCGAGGATCTCGATCTGCGCGTCACGCGCGGCGCTGTCCACGGCTTCCTCGGTCCCAACGGCGCCGGCAAGACGACGACGATCCGGGTGCTGCTCGGCCTCTACCGACGTGACGGCGGATCGGTCAGCGTGCTGGGTAAGGACCCGGCGACACACAGCTCGGTCATCAACCGCGACGTCTCGTATGTCGCCGGGGAGGTCGCCCTCTGGCCCACCCTCACCGGCCGGCAGGCGCTCGACGTGCTGGCCGGACTGCGCCGCGCGGCGGGCGGGGAGTATGACGACGACCGCGAGCGAGAGCTGATCGACGCCTTCGCACTCGACCCGAGCAAGCGAATCCGCAGGTACTCCAAAGGAAACCGGCAGAAGGTCATCCTGGTGGCCGCGTTCGCGGCGCGCACGGATCTGCTGATCCTGGATGAGCCGACCTCCGGCCTGGACCCGCTGATGGAGCGGATCTTCGGTGAGTGCGTCGCACGCGCCGTGGCGGACGGGCGGACGGTGTTGCTGTCGAGTCACATCCTCGGCGAGGTCGAGCAGTTGTGTGACGCCGTCACGATCATCAAGGACGGCCGCCTGGTGGAGACCGGTCGACTGTCCGACATGCGGCACCTCGCGGCGTCCACGATCAGCGCAGTGGTGTCGGGGGACGCCGCTGATCGCGTCGCCGCCGACATACAGGCAGTGCTGGGTGGAGCCGAGGTGGAGCGAAAACAGGTGCAAGACAACGCGATTCGCCTGGAAACCAGTGTTCCCGAGGAGCACATCGATGCAGTTTTGCAGCGACTACTGGTCGCGCATCCGACGGATGTGCGCTGCACACCCGCAAGTCTGGAAGACCTGTTCCTGCGGCATTACAAGGTGGGGTCCCGATGAGGCGCCCCATCGGGCCGATGCGGGTCACCCTGCAGACACATCGGCGTCGCATCCTGGCCTGGGTGATCCCACTGATGGCGCTGCTCACGATCGTGGCGCCGTCATACTCCTCGACCTACCCGCGGCTCGACCAGCGAGAGCACCTGATCAGCAGCATGGGCAGCAACGCCGCGACACGGCTGCTCTACGGTCCGCTGCCCGAACCGGGCACCATCGGGCAGTTGGTGACCTGGGAGATGGGCACCTACCTGGTGATCGCGACTGCAGTGCTTGCGCTGCTGCTCGGCGTGAGCTTCGGGCGCGGCGCGGAAGACACCGGCACCGCCGAGCTGGTGCAAGCGTGCGGCTATCGGGCGTCGTCCAGGCTGGGTGCCGCTGCCGGGGCGGTCGCGACGGTGACCGTGGGACTCGGTGCCGCAGTCGCGGCGGTGCTGCTGGTTGAGACCGCGTTCGTCGATGAACTCAGCTGGCAGGGTGCGCTCGGCCTCGGGGCGGTGACTGCGTGCTGCGGTCTCTTCTTCGGCTTCGCCGGGCTGCTGGCGGGGGAGCTCGCCGACAGTGCCGGCCTCGCCCGGCTTCTCGGATTTGTAGCTCTGGCAGCCGCTTTCGGCATACGGGCGATTGCCAACGTGCAAGACATCAGCCCCCTGCGCTGGTTCAGTCCGCTGGGGTGGATCGACGCCGAGGCGCCATACACACATGATCGGTGGTGGGCGCTCCTGATATTCGTCGCAGTGTGTGCGTTGATCGGCCTGCTCGTGTGGTGGGCCGGCCGCAACCGCGAGTATGCCTCCGCCCCCTTGCATGCCCGGGCGTCCTCCGCTGACCGCCTGCGGATCCGCTCCGTGCTGGCACTCACCTGGCGACTGGAACGCGGGCGCTGGCTGGCGTGGACCGTGATCGTGACGGCGGTCGCCGCGCTGTTCGGTGGGATGAGCGGCAGCCTCATCGACCTGCTCACCAGCGACGAGTCCACCGCCAAGCTGATGCGGCAGCTGACCGGCGAACGGCAACTGGACGCGGTCTTCTTCTCCTTCGCCGGCGTGATGATCGGCCTGTTGGTCGGCTGCTACGCGGTGTTGACGATGCTCGGTGACGCGACCGCTGAAGCGGACGGCACCATGGAAAATCTGCTGACAGTGGGTGCGCGGGGCCGCAGCCCACTGCTTGCACGGATCGTCGTGGCCGCCGCCGGTTCATTGGCGATGCTGCTGGTCGCCGGAGGTGTCGGGTCGCTGGTGGCACTCACGCAGCTGCCCGGGGGAGCAGGTCGATGCTTCTCCTACATCGCCGGGCAGTGGCCGGCCGAACTCGCACTCATCGGAATCACCGGTCTGGTCATCGGCGTGCACCGTCGGTGGGGGCCGGTTGCGTGGTTGCCGGTCGCCGGCTCCGGAGTGCTGGTGTTGATGGGTTCCGTGCTCCATGCGCCCGACTGGCTCGAGCACGCCGGGGTCTTCGCGCACGTTCCTTCCTACGCCGATGGATCTGCCCCGAGCACAGGGGTTTTCGGGCTTCTCGCGTGTTTCGTCGCAGCAGCGACGGTCGGTGGTTGGCGCCGCGCTCAGCGCGACGTCGAACCGGACTGATCCCGGGCTGTCATCGGCGAAGTAGCCGACTGGACGCCGACGGGCGCACCGGATGTCGTGTCCGGGACCGCAGCTGCGCCGACTGATGCTGCGGCTGTCGCGTCTGGGACCACAACTGGCCGAGCTTGGGTGGATCAGGACGGTTCGGGACGCTGACGACGGTGACCGGGAGGGGCCCTCGGCCCGGTGGGTGGCGATGGGAAAGACGGGAGTGGGATCGGCGACGAAGGGCTCGGCGGTCACGACGGGCCGGGTCCTTCGCTCGACCTTGGGGGGTACGACGGCAGCTCGGGAGCGGTCCTGGCGGGCCGGGGGACGCTCATTTTGCGACCAGCCGTCGTCGACGATTATCGCGACGATGCCGGCCAGGAGGCCGATGAGGCGGACCGTGCCGGCGGCGGTTAGTTGCCCGGAGGTGTCGAGCGCCATGGTGACTGCGGACCACCCGACGACGAGCCCGGTGAGGATCGGCCGCCGATCACTGCGGGTGAGGTCGGCGATCGCCGCCGCCACTGCCAAACCGGTCGAGTAATAGAGGTAGGTCTGCGGATCGATCAGGAGCCGCATGGAAAGGACGGCGAACGGTATGCACACCCAACGGCCGCGGCGGATCATCCAGATTGCCAGCGCTGCACCGAGCACGATCTGCGCCGGCCGGACCCAGGTAGGCGTGGCCAGCGACAGCGACCCGAACTGCCTCAGGACCGAGTCCTCAGCGACAGTGATCACGAATCGACTCAGCTGCACGGTGCGAGCATCGGTCAGTACGAAAGGAATCCACGGCAGGACAGTCCCTACGATGAAGACCGCGGCAGCCTTCAGCCGCGCGGGTCGAGGAGCCGCCAACAACATCACCGCCATCGGCACGACCCACGGCTTCGCCCCGGTTGCCGCCGCAAGCAGCACCGCGGCGAGGATCCAGCGGTCTCGCATGCACAGTGCTACCCCCGCCGCCATGAGGAACAGCGCGAGCGCGTCATCCAGGTGTCCGTAATGGACGGCCAGCACCAGCCACAGCGGTGCGATCAGGGCGGCATAGACCATCGCCGCCCGCGCGGACATCCGAGCACTGTGATGAGTTGACCGCAGCCGACCGAGTATGACGCCCGTGCCCACCCCCAGCGCGATCATGAACCCGCAAGCGATCGCGGCGCCCACGGTTGCCGGCGCCAGCCCGAGCAGCGCACAGACCGCCATGGTCACCGGGCCGAACTGCAGCTCGGGGTGTTCGCCATACACATGCAGGCCACCGGGGGCGCTGAGGAGTGTCTGCCCGGCGGTGGCGAAGTAATGCCAGGAGAACAATCCGTGCCGGCTGGAAGCCAGTGCGCACAACGCGATCCAGGCAGCGAGGCCGATCATCGCCATTCGGGTCGGCGGCGGATCGACGGCTTGGGCCAAGTGCGCCGGGGCTACGTCCGCAGGGACGCTCCGCGCAGGGCGTTCCAAAGTCGTATGGGTGGTCATCGACGTAAAAGCGTGCCACACGTTGCTGGGGCAACGGGGCGAAATCACTGACAAAGATCCCCGCCGGGTGGTGTGCCCGACGGGGATCCTCCCCGAGTCACTGGTATGCCGTGCCGATCAGAAGGCGGCGGTGCCGTTCGGCGTGCCGAGCCCGGTCGGACCGTCCCAACCGGTGCCGGCGTTGGACCAGTACTGGTTGCTGCCGTTGCTACCGGTCGTCACGTCGAACAGCGCCGACGCGTTGGCGTAGGGCTTGGCGTTGGCGTAGCCACTGGTGTTGCCGGACAGCGCGTAGACCGACGCGACAAGCGGTGACGACAGGGATGTCCCGCCATACTGCGCCCATGAGGAGGAGTTGCTCGACGTCGGCGCGTAGACCGCGAGGCCGGTGTTCGGGTCGGCGACCGCGGACACGTCCGCCATCGCGCGGCCACTGCAGTGGGTGACCGACGAGCTCTGGCCGGACGGAGCAACGTTCGACGTGCTGCAACCGGATCCCGAGCCGCTCCAGGCGGATTCGCTCCAGCCGCGGGAGTTGGAGGCAGTGTTCAGTGAGGTGCCGCCGACTGCGGTCACGTAGTGCGAGGAGGCCGGGAAGCTGGCGCCCTGGTAGCCGTTGTCGCCGGTCGACGCGGTGACCGCGATGCCCGGGTGGTTGTAGTAGCTGCCGTATGTCGAGTCGGGTGCGTCACCGCCGCCGTACGAGTTCGAGATCGCGACGACCCCGGAGACCTTGGCGGCCTGGTTGACGGCTGCACCCAGGTCAGCGAACGAAGCCGACTTCGCTTGCACGAGAACGATTTTGCAGTCCGGACAGGCGGCCGAGACCGCGTCGAGGTCCAACGCCTGCTCCTGCGTCCAGCCGACGTTGGTGCGGGGCAGGCTGGTGGTGCTGCCCGTCTGGCTCATGACCGTCAGGCAGCCGTTGGCCTTGGTGCACGACGACAGACCGAACTGGGTGCGGTAGACGCCGAGATCGCGCTCCGCATTCGGGTAGCCGTAGGCGTCGACGATCGCGACGGTCCGGCCGCCGGACTTCAGCCCGGAGAGCTTGTAAGCACTCTGGATGTCGGTCGGTGTCTTGCCCGAGATCGCGGAGGGCTTCACCGGCTTGCCATGAGCGGCGGCGGCCGGCTGCAGCCGACCGGTGTTGCTCACGTTCTGGCCCGTCGCGTTGACCAGGTGGACCGCGTCGCAGGCGGCCGAACCGGCGCTCGCGGTCGCACAGGAGTGCACCGAGTGCACGTTGGGGCCGTGTGCGGTCGCTGCGTGGGCGGTCGGTATGACGCTGCCGAGCGCGCCGGCGGATGCGGCCACGCTGATGGCGGCGAGCAGGGGGATCTTGCGCATGTGAACTCCTCAGGAGACCGTGCCGAGAGGATCTTCTCTCGGCGACGGCTGAGTGTCGTGCCGCGCTGGGGCGGTGCGCAACACCTTTGGCCGGATTGAGGGCGTTTCTTGACGAACTGCTGACCTTCCCGGCGCCTGCCGAACGCGAAAACCTCCGTGCGGCACGGAATTTCGGCCCGTTGCTGCTCAGTGGCTGTGCCGGGGCAAGCCGCGGGTCTGAGCGATGCGCTGGAAAGCGACGGCGTCCTCGATCACCATGCCGGTGTCCATCTGCCCGACGCCGGCCCGGTGGAGCTGTTGCCACGGGGTCTGTGACGGCGGCATCGGATAGCCGCCCGCATCTTCCAATTCCTGACGCCTGCGGGCGATCTCGGCGTCGTCGACCAACAGGTCGACCCGGCCCTGACGCAGATCGATGCGCACCGGGTCGCCTGATCGGAGGATCGCCAGGTTGCCGCCCGCAGCGGCCTCGGGAGACGCGTTGAGGATCGACGGTGAGCCGGAGGTGCCGGACTGCCGACCGTCGCCGACGCACGGCAGCGAGTCGATCCCCGCGTGCAGCAACGCGGCCGGCGGCTGCATGTTGACCACCTCCGCCGCGCCGGGGTAGCCGATCGGTCCGGCACCGCGCATGAACAGGATGCTGGACTCGTCGATGTCGGGCTCGGCCTCGATCCGCCGGTGGTAGTCCTCCGGTCCGTCGAAAACGACTGCGCGACCTTCGAATGCGTCCGGGTCTTCCGGGTCGGAGAGGTAGCGGTCGCGGAACGCTTCGTCGATCACCGAGGTCTTCATGATCGCGGCGTCGAAGAGGTTGCCGGTCAGCACCACGAAGCCGGCGTGCTCCTTGAGCGGCTCGTCGATGGGCCGGATGACGGCCGTGTCGGCGATCGTCGCGTCGCGGCAGTTGTCGCCGATGGTCCGGCCGCTCACGGTGAGCGCGTCCTGCCGGATCGTCCCGGCTCGCATCAACTGGTTGACGACCGCGGGGACCCCTCCGGCGTGATAGAAGTCCTCGCCGAGATACTCGCCGGCCGGCTGCAGGTTGACCAGCAACGGCAGGTCCCGGCCGTGTTCCTCCCAATCGGTGAGGGACAACTCGACACCCATGTGGCGAGCCACGGCCTGCAGATGGATCGGCGCGTTGGTCGATCCGCCGATCGCGGAGTTGACGGCGATCGCGTTGAGGAAGGCGTCGCGGGTGAGTATGTCGGAAGGCAACACGTCGTCCCGCACCAATTCCACGATGCGCGAACCGGTTTCGTACGCGAACTGGGCGCGTTGCCGGTATGCCGCGGGGATCGCGGCTCCGCCCGGTAGCTCCATGCCGAGCGCCTCAGTCAGCGAATTCATCGTCGATGCGGTGCCCATCGTGTTGCAGAAACCCACCGAGTTCGTCGAGGACGCAACGAGTTCCAGGAATTTCGCGTGGTCGATCTCGCCGGTGGCGAGCAGCTCGCGAGCCTTCCAGATGATGGTGCCGGAGCCGGTGCGCTTGCCGTCATCCCAACCGTTGAGCATCGGCCCGACGGACAGGGCAATGGCCGGGATGTTGACGGTGGCGGCGGCCATCAACTGCGAGGGAGTCGTCTTGTCGCAGCCGATCGTCAGCACGACACCGTCGATCGGATAGCCGTAGAGCAACTCCACCAGGCCGAGGTAGGCGAGGTTGCGGTCGAGCGCCGCGCCGGGCCGCTTGCCGGTCTCCTGGATCGGGTGGGTCGGGAACTCCAGCGGCACACCACCGGCGGCGATGATCCCGTCCCGGACGCGTTTCGCCAGCTCGAGATGGTGCCGGTTGCAGGGGAGAGGTCGGACCCGCTCTGCGCGATGCCGATGATCGGCCTACCCGACTGCAGCTCCTCGATCGTGATGCCGTAGTTGAGGTAGCGCTCGAGATAGATCGCGGTCATCCCGGGGTCGCTCGGGTCGTCGAACCAGGCGCGCGACCGCAGGCGCTGCTCTTCGCTGCTCATACAGTCCGAACCTACTCGCCGCCGCGTGAAAGTGGCGTGTTATGAACCGGATTCGCCGCTGATGAGCTCGGCGAGCACGGTCGCCTCGCTGATGTCGTCGCGTTTGGCGGCGGTCAGCAGGGTGAGGGTGCCGGCCGCCGCGTCCGTGCGCAGGCCGTCCAGCGCTTCGGCCCGCTCGGGGTCGTCCAGCTCCGCGCGGTAGCGACCGGCGAACTCCTCGAACTTGTCCGGGTCGTGCGCGTACCACTTGCGCAGCTCGGTCGACGGCGACACCTGCTTGCACCAGTCGTCGAGCTTCGCCTTCTCCTTGCTCAGCCCGCGCGGCCAGAGCCGGTCGACCAGCACGCGCTTGCCGTCGGACGACTCCGGTGCGTCATACACCCTGCGGACCTGGACCTTGCTCATACCAATCGAGGGTATGACGAACCCCTCCGGTCCTGGGAGGGGGCCGACCGGAGGGGTTCGCCATACGGATCAACTCACACTGACTGCGCTCCAGGCCGCTGCCACGGTCTGGGACTCGGTGCTGCCCGCGCCATACAGCGCGTCGGCGGACTTGATCATGCCGGCGCGCAGATCGGCATACGACATGTTGGAGGTGCCGTAGTCCTTGATCGCGTTGTACCAAATGGCGGCGGCCTTGTCCTTGCCGATGCCGGTGATGGTGGAGCTGTCACAGGTCGGGCTGTTGCCCCACTGGGACTGACCGCTGCCGTTGGCCAGCAGGAAGAAAGCGTGGTTGCCGACGCCGGACGTGTAATGCGGGTCCTCGTTCTGGGTCGAGGAGGACCAGCAGTCCAGCGAAGCACCGTCCTTGCTCGGCTGGTCCATGTAGCGCAGCGGGGTGCCGTCGCCATTGATGTTGATCGTCTCGCCGATGGTGAAGTCAGGCGTGTCGACCGGGCTGTTGGCCTCGAACTCGACCATCGTGCCGAAGACGTCGCTGTTGGACTCGTTGATTCCGCCGACGTCGCCGCTGTAGCCGAGGTTGGCCAGCGCCTCGGAGACACCGTGCGACATCTCGTGGCCGGCCACGTCGATCGCGACCAGTGGGGCGTTGTCGCCCGCGCCGTCGCCATACGTCATCTGCGAGCCGTCCCAGAACGCGTTGACGTAGCCGCTCCCGTAGTGGACGCGCGACGGCACGCCCTGGCCGTCATCGAAGATGCCAGTCCGGTTGAAGGCCTGCTTGTAGTAGTCCCAGGTCATCGCGGCGCCGTAGTAGACGTCGACCGCGGCGGTGGCCCGGTCGTCGTTCTGCCCGTCGCCCCACGCGTTGTCGGCGTCGGTGAAGAGGGCGCAGTTGCCGGACTGCGAGTTGTTCATGTCGCAGGCCGAGTTGCCGCCGTGGTTCGGGTCCGTCAGTTGGTAGCCGCTGCTGCCCTGCGTGGTCGTGATGTTCACGTCACCGAGCGTGAGCGATTTGCCGGTGCCGTCGGCGGCCACGCCCTTGTTGTGTCCCTTGCCGTGCCCGCCGACCGATGCCCAGCTGATGGTGGGCACCTTCGCCGGCGTGCGGGTGGTCAACGTCGCGTTGTGGTGCACGCCGCGACGGGCCATCGCCTGCTTGGACGTGGTGGCCGACATCAGCGACTTGATCATCTCGGAGGACCGAATCGTCTTGCCGGTCTGGGCATTGACGAGCACGGCCTTGTGACTCGGGGTGATGCCGTCGGCCTGCACACCCTTGACGACGGTCATCCAGGCAAGGACCGGCTTGGCGCCGGTGGCGTCGACGACGAGCTTGGCTGAGGTGGCGCCCGCGACGTCGTAGACGTGTGCGCCGCTGATCGCCTGACCGCGGGACGTGCTGGCGGAGACCTTCGGGGTGGCCGACACGGAGATCGCGCCCCGCTGGTCCCCGGACTGGCCGACGACCTTCCCGCCCTTGGCGTGTAGAACGAAGTCGCCGCCGACGACCGGCAGGCCCTGGTAGGTCCGCTGGTAGCGGAAGTGCGACGTGCCGTCGGCGCTGGTGGTCGTGCCGACCAGCTGGTACTTGTCACTCGACGACGAGGCGATCGAGGACGGGTGCGAACTCAGGAAGGAGCTCACCACCTGGTTGTTGCTCACGCCGGTAGCGCGGTGACTGGCTGACGGTGCCGTCGCCGCGTGTGCGGAGGTGGTGCCGATGACACAACTCGTCGACACAGCGGCGATGCCGAAGAGCATTGCTGTCTTGTTGACTCGCATATACATCCATTCCCATTTCAAAGGTCACGTGGTGTGCGACCGGTGCGAGCCCGGGGTTGGACTCGCGCTGAGAACTATGGGCAGACCAACGGCGCCAGTGGTGCTCCGCTGCCGAAGATTTTGGAAACATTGAACGTTCGCTTACGACCTCCTTGGGAGTGACTTACTCCTTGCGTGGGGACTCCTTGCGAACACCAGAGATTCCCGGGCAGGAGCGAGGTCGTATGCCGATCACGAGCGTGCCGCCGCTGCAGGGCGAGAACTCGTATGCCGATCACGGGCGCGGCATCGCTGCCGTGAGAAGGTCTGGACATGGACCTGCGCCCGCCCGCCGAACTTGTGTCCTCCCGCGCACGCACGATGTGGGCCGTGCAGGGCGGCATCGTCAGCGCCGTGCTCCTTATCGCAGGTGCTGTGACCTGGTTCCTGACTTCGCCGTCCACAGGCTGGATACTGCTCGGGATTGCAGTGATTGCAGTGGTTTTCGTCGTCGGAGTTTTGATCACGCCAGTGTTGCGCTACCGCATTCACCGCTGGGAGATGACCGACGACGCGGTCTTCACCCAGCGCGGCCTGCTCACGATCGAGCAACGCATCGCGCCGATCTCGCGGGTGCAGACTGTCGACACCGAGCGTGGTGTGCTCGAGCGACTCTTTCGGCTGAGCTCGGTCACGGTGACCACCGCCTCGGCCAAGGGCGAGCTGCGGATCGAGGGGCTCGACGCCGAGCTCGCCGACCGGATCGTGCACGACCTCACCGTCGTCACCGCCGCCAGCGAAGGCGACGCCACATGAGCGACGACGGGAACGCCGAGGACAAGCGTGCACAAGTCTCCCCAGCGGAGAGTTCTGCACGTGAATCGGGTGAGGGCCGTACCGAAGTCTCCCCAGGGGAGGGTTCTGCACCCGAGAAGCCGACGGACTCGAGCGACTGGCGCCGCCTCAGCCCGCGGATGCTGCTGATCCACCCGATCAAGGAGGTCGGCCGTTTTCTGCCGGCGCTCATCGCCATCGTCGTCGCAGGGTCGGCCGGTGGCCAGAACTGGTGGGGTCTGCTGGCGGCGGCGGGCGCCATCGCCTTCGGGGTGCTGCGCTGGTTCAGCACCCGTTACCGGTTCACCGCGGATCAGGTGCAGTTGCGCCACGGAGTGCTCAACAAAACGACGGTGTCAGCCCCGATCGGCCGGGTGCGGTCGGTCGATGTGACCGCTTCGGTGATGCACCGAGCGCTCGGGCTGGCCGAGGTTCAGATCGGCACCGGCGCCGGCGAGAAGGCTTTGAAACTGGACGGATTGGCCAGTTCGGAGGCGGCAGCGCTGCGCGGCGATCTGCTGCACCGGGTGGCCGGCGCGGCACCGGAGGCTGCACTTGATGCCACTGCTCCGCCCGGCGACGCCGGTGAGGAGTCGCGCGGTGCGGCGGCATACACGACGGAAACGGTTGTCTACCAGCTGAATCCGGCCTGGATCCGGTATGCGCCGTTCGGCCCCGCCGGGTTGATTGCGGCACTTGCGATCGTCGGCGTGGGCTCGCAGTTTCTCAACGAGTCGGGCATCGGCAGGGGCGAAGGCAGCCTGATCCACGGCACGGTGAACCGGCTCGCCGCACTCGGTGTGATCGTTGCCGTGCTGGCGGTCCTCATCGGGGCGCTCGTCGTCATCGTGGCGCTCGCGCTGCTCGGCTATCTGTTGGCGTTCCACGGGTTTCGACTCACTCGCGACGGTCGGGGCGGCACTTACCACGTGTCCCGCGGCCTGCTGACGACCCGGGCGACCTCCCTGGAGATCCGCCGGTTGCGCGGTGTCGAGGTTCATCGCCCGGTGCCGTTGCGCTGGGCCGGCGGCGCGCACCTGTCGGCGATCACCACGGGTGTGAAGGAGGACGGCCGCGGGATGAGTTCGACGCTGACGCCGCCGTCCCCGGCGAGTGTCGTCGCCGCAACCGCCGAATCGGTCCTCGGCCAGGACGCGCTCGCCATACCCATTCAGGCGCATGGGCCGGCTGCGACGCGGCGTCGCTACACGCGCGCGCTGGGCAGCGCGGTCGTGCTGGCCGCACTGCTCGTCATCGCAGCGGTGGTCTGGGACCTGCCGGTGCTCGGGGTGTGCGCGGTGCTGCCGATCATCGGCGGCGTGCTTCTCGGCCGCAGCCGCGCGCACTGGCTCGGGCACGCCGTTGCGGATCGCTTCCTGGTGACCAGGTCCGGCTCGATCAGCTTGTCCACCAACGTGATCGAGCGTCGCGGAGCGGTCGGCGTCACGGTGCGCCGATCGTTCTTCCAGCGTCGCGCAGGAGTCGCAACGGTGAGCCTGGCGACGGCCGCCGGCAACAAGGACTACCCGGTCATGGACCTGCCACAGGACCAGGTCGGCAAGCTGGCCGCGCAGATCGTGCCCGGCCACGTGGAGCAGTTCCTGCGCTAGACCCAGCTGGGCAGCCACATACGCCACTGCCAGTGGCTGTAGGGGATGACCTGACCGGTCCAGATCGGCCAGAAGAAGATGAACAGCCCGACGGTCAAGATGGTGAATCCGCCCACCGCGGCCTTTCCGATCATCACGCGTTGCTCACTGGCCCCCGGCCGCGCGAGCACGAGTCCGAGCACGAACACACAGGCCAGCACCATGTATGGCGCGAAAGCGACCGAGTAGAAGGTGAAGATCGTCCGGTGCTGGTAGAGGAACCAGGGCAGCCACCCCGCGGCGACGCCGACCAGGATGCCGCCGGCCCGCCAGTCGCGGCGCAGCAACCAATAGAAGACCAACACTGCGAGCGCGATGGTGCCCAGCCACCAGATGCTGACCGTGCCGAGCGACGTGATCGCCTTGCTGCACTGTGCGACGTTGCATCCGGGGTCGCCGTTCTTCGGTCCTTCGTAGAAGAACGACGTCGGTCGGGTCTGCAGCGTCCACGACCACGGGTTCGACATGTAAGGATGCGGCTGCGTGATATCGGCGGCCGACGTGTACATCTGCGAGTTGTATTCCCAGAGCGAGCGCAGCCAGTCGGGCATCCACGCGAAGAGCGAGCTGTCGGGGGAGAAGCCGGAGTTCTGGTTCGCGGGATTGGCGGCGGCCCATTGCCGGTCGTAGGCGTCGCTGCTGGCGATCCAGCCGAACCAGCTGGCCAGGTAGACCCCGACGGACACCAGCAGCACGCTCACACAGGCGGGCAGTGCGTCCTTCAGGAAGGTCGCCGACCCGTAGCGGCGTACCCCGACCGCGCGGCGCGCGCCGAGGTCCCAGAAGCAAGTCATCAGACCGAACGCCGCCAGGAAATAGAGGCCTGACCACTTGGTGGCGCAGTCGATGCCGAGGCACAGCCCGGCCACCCAGCGCCACGGGCGCCAGCCCAGCCAGGGGCCGGCCAGCGATGCTTTGTCCCAGGTGCCGGCGACCTGCATCGCCGCGACCTTGTCGGCCAGGATCCGCCGGGTCCGAGTCCGGTCGGCGAGCAGCGCGGCGAAGGCTGCAAGCGCCCAGAACATGACCATGATGTCGAGGATGGACGTCCGCGACATGACGAACTCGGTGCCTTCGAAGCACAGCAGGATCGAGGCGAGCGTGGCCAGCACCGGCGAGCGGAAGAGGTGCCAGGCGGCGCGGCCGACGAGGTAGATGCCCAGCGTGCCGAAGAGCGCGACGGCGAATCGCCAGCCGAAGGACGAGTCGATGCCGAACATCTTCTCGCCGATGCCGATGAACCACTTGCCGAGCGGCGGGTGCACGACGAAGTCGGCCTGGGTGCCGAAGACGTGCGGGTTGCCCATGGTGAACAACCCGTCGGGGTTGTTGGTGATGCCGGTCGACTTGTCCTGCTTGTGCTCGAACCCGTAGAGGAACATGGACCAGCCCTCTTTGACGTAATACGTCTCGTCAAAGACCAACTGGTGGGGGCGACCGACATTCCAGAACCGCAGAATGCCGCCGATGACGGTGACAATCGCCGGACCGAGGAAGGCCCACAGCTTCGCCTCCGCGGTGCGCGGGGCGCCGAGCAATCGGCGGCGCAACACGGCGCGGCGGTCGGCGACAGGGTCGCCTGCAGTGTTGTCGGCGGTTTCCCGTGCCAACGTGACCGTCACTGATGTCCCCTTTCCCGGCTGCCGGGTCACACTCACGGCCGAAGGACGGCATTCAGCACCAATGATGTGACCTGCTGGTGAGGAACGAACCCGCGGGTCACATTAACCGAGGAAGCTACGTGGGAGCGCATCGACGCGGATATGGCGTGCGAGACTTCCCATCATGTCTGACGGTGTGCTGGTGCTGGCTGCGACGCCGATCGGGGACCCGCGGGACGCAGCCCCACGACTCGCAACCGAACTGGCCGGGGCCGACATCGTGGCCGCGGAGGACACCCGCAGGTTGCGGCGACTGCTGGACGAGCTCGCGGTGACTCCGCAGGGCCGCGTCCTCAGCTATCACGAGCACAACGAACGCGCCCGCACTCCGGAACTGCTCGAGCGGCTACGCGAGGGTGCCCGCATCGTGTTGGTCACGGACGCCGGTATGCCGTCAGTCTCCGACCCGGGCTACCGGCTGGCCAACGCCTGTGTCGAGGCAGGCGTTCGGGTGACCTGCGTGCCGGGCCCGTCCGCGGTGCTGATGGCGCTCGCGGTGTCCGGGTTGCCGACCGACCGGTTCTGCTTCGAAGGCTTCCTGCCCCGCAAGGCGGGCGAGCGCGCGCGTCGGCTGGCCGGCCTGGCCACCGAGCAGCGCACGATGGTCTTCTTCGAGGCGCCGCATCGGCTCGCCGAAATGCTGGCCGCGATGGCCCAGGCGTTCGGGGACGACCGGGTCGCTGCCGTATGCCGGGAGCTGACCAAGACCTATGAAGAGGTCCGCCGGGACGGGCTGGCCGCTCTCGCGCAGTGGGCCGTCGAGGGTGTCCGGGGCGAGATAACCGTGGTGGTCAGTGGTGCACCCGCCGTCAGCGTTTCGGTCGACGACGTGCTGCCCGCCATACAGGAGCGGGTGGCGGGTGGTGAGCGGTTGAAGGCCGTGTGCGCCGAGATCGCCGAGCAGACCGGACTGTCCAAAAAGGCGTTGTATGACGCAGCCCTTGCAGCACGCTGAGAAGCGCCCGGCGTGGCTGCTGGGCGGCGGGTCCGCGATCGTCGCGAGCATCTTCTTCGCGGTGCTGGCGCTGGGCCGGTGGAACGCCGGCAACAGCGCCGATTACGACCTCGGGATCTTCGCGCAGGGTGCCGACGCCTGGTCGCGTGGCCATTGGCCGGTGTCGCACATCCGCGGCCTGTCCTTGCTCGGCGACCACTTCAGCCCGCTGCTGGCGACGTGGGGTGTCGTATGGCGGATCTGGCCGACGCCGCCGGCGCTGCTGATCACCCAGTCGGTGCTGCTCGGTGCCGCCCTCGGCGTGATCGTCGGCTACGCACGGCGTCGCGCCGGCTGGAAGGTCGCGGTGCTGATCGCGGTCGTCGGGATCTTCTCGCGAGCGGTGCTGACCACCGCGATGTTCGACGTGCACGAGGTCGCATACGCCGCAATCGCGTTGGCAGTGCTGTGTATTGCGCTGCTGCAGCATCGTTTCGGCTGGGCGGTCGCGGCGGCGGTGTGGCTGGTGCTGACCAAGGAGGACCTCGGGCTGACGGTCTTCGCCGCCGGTTTCTGCTGGTGGTGGATGTACCGCAGCGAAGGCTGCCGCCGACCGCTCATCCTCGCTGGCATCGGGGTTGCCGGCGTCATCGTCGCAATGCTGGTGATCGGCGCGTTCGCACCGGGCAGCGGCACCGGCTACCTGGCCTACTTCGGCATCGGCAAGAGCAACAAGCTGCCCGTCCCGGAGGACCACAGCCTCAGCCCGCAGCGCCTCCTGCCGGTGCTGATGTATGTCGTGCTGGCCCTCGTGATCGGCGTGCGCTCGAAGCTGACCGTGCTCGCCATACCGACGCTGTTGTGGCGTGCGGTGTCGTCCAACATCCATTACTGGGCGCTGGACTTTCACTACGACGTCATCCTCTGGCCGATCGGCCTACTGGCCTTCGTCGACGTCATTTCCGCCCGGTCGAGCGCCGCCCTGAGTAGCCGCGAGGGACGAGCGGCGTATCGAAGGGTGCCGCGAGGGACGAGCGGTGTATCGAGACCCTCGCTCCGCACCTGGGAAAAGGGAGCGGTCGGGATCGCGGTCATCGCCGGGTTCGCACTGGCCGTCTCGGAAATGGCCGACCGCGCAGTCGCACCCGGCTCGATGTTCCGGACCGCAGCCGTGGTCAAGAACATCCGCTCGCTCGCAGCCGACCACCTGCCGAAGGACGCGCGGGTCGCGACCCAGGCCGACGTGGGGGCATACCTGGTGCCGGCATACGACGCCTATTCGCTGCGCCCCGACCAACACCCGTCGGTCGACTATGTGATGTTCACCAGCAAACCGAAATGGACCTATCAGGTGCCGGTGTGCGCCCGGGAGAAGCTCGTCCGCGACGGTGCCCAGGTATGGCGCCGCGGCACCGTCACCCTGGTGAAGCTTGATCACCGTCAGCGCGTGACGCCGACCTGTTGATGTGTCAATTCTGCCCGCAGAGTGGATCCTGCGGCAGCCGGATCGACGCATCGGTGACGTTGCCTGGTTTGTAGCAGACCCACGCCACCTTGCCCTGGGTCGAGAATGCCTGAGCGTCAACGGATTTCGTGACTGTGCGGGACTGGCCATCGACGGAATAGCGGACGGTCAGCTCGGCCAAGCCGTCCTTCGCGGGAGCCTCGGACACGACTGTCGCGGGCGCCATACCGGGACGGGTGGGTCCGCTCGACTGTCGGCCCTGCCACCACTGCACGGCGAAGAAGACCACGACGATCAGCAGCAGGATGCCGATGAGCTTGTCGCGGGGCGAGCCGAGCGAGGGACGCCGGTCAGGTGGCGTGCTCGGCATCCCGCCTCCTTCGTGCGAACCTGCGCATCCTCCGCGCGTACTTCCACAAGATCCACCCCAGCACGATCAACGCGACGATCACCAGGATCGGTACGAACACAGCGATGAGCGACAACCCGAGCGACGAGACGTCCTCCGCAGTCGACACGATGGGCGCGCCGAAGCCGGCCGTACCGAGGTTGATCGCCGGTCGCGCACTCGACTTCCCGACATGCACGACGCCCGCGATCACAATGCCACCGACGAGACCGATCCACGAGTGATCTCGCATGAACGACGAGTGGTCCAACGAGCTCGCGGATTGCGTTGCGGCCGCGATGATTCCACCCGATGCAGGCCGGATGACCGTGCCCGCGAGGTCGTTGATGCTGTCGACGACCGGGATCTTGTCCAGCACCAGCTCACTGATCAGCAGCACCACGCCGATGCCGATCGCCCACCACGACTCGATCCATTGCCAGCCGCCGGGCAGGGTGATCACATCGGTGAATCGCGCCAGCAGCCCGACCATGAGGAACGGGATGTAGGCATTCAATCCGGCGGCAGCCGACAAACCGGCACCAGTGAGCACGGCGAACATCCCACACCTCCATGACGGGTTGGACCTGCGCAGGATCGTGTCAGTGCCAGGGCAGGTGCGCAAACAGCCGCAGCAGGAACTCCGTCGAGGCCGACATCTCTCCCGACCTAGGATGGCTGACCATGAAGGTTCTGTCTGCTGTTGCGTGGCCCTACACGAATGGGCCACGTCATATTGGCCACGTCGCCGGATTTGGCGTCCCTGCAGATGTTTTCAGCCGCTACATGCGTATGGCGGGCCACGACGTGCTGATGGTCAGCGGCACCGACGAGCACGGCACTCCGATCCTCGTCCTCGCGGACAAGGAGGGCGTCGGCGTGCAGGAGATCGTCGACAAGTACAACGCCGTCATCGCCCAGGACCTCACCGATCTCGGGCTGTCCTACGACCTGTTCACCCGCACCACGACCCGCAATCACTACCAGGTCGTGCAGAACCTCTTCACCCAGATCCGCGCCAACGGCTACATGATCGAGCAGACGACCACGACGGCGATCAGCCCGTCGACCGGTCGCACCCTGCCCGACCGCTACCTCGAGGGCACTTGCCCGATCTGCGGTTTCCCCGAGGCGCGCGGTGACCAGTGCGACAACTGCGGCAACCAGCTCGACCCGGCCGACCTGATCAACCCGCGGTCGAAGGTAAACGGCGAAGTGCCCGAATTCATCGAGACGCAGCACTTCTTCCTCGACCTGCCTGCCCTGGCCGACGCGTTGCAGCGCTGGTTGGACGAAGTCGACTCGGCCGGCACTTGGCGTCCAGGCGTGATCAACTTCGCCAAGGGGCTGGCCAAGGACATGCACCCTCGCGCGATGACCCGCGACATCGATTGGGGCATCCCGATCCCGGTCGACGGCTGGGACAGCAAGCGCTTCTACGTGTGGTTCGACGCGGTCATCGGTTACTTGTCGGCCGCGATCGAGTGGGCCCGGCGGCGGGGTGAGCCCGAGCGCTGGCGTGACTGGTGGAACGACCCGGCCGCGCAGTCCTACTACTTCCAGGGCAAGGACAACATCACCTTCCACGCCCAGATCTGGCCGGCCGAGTTGCTCGGCTACATGGGCAAGGGCGACAAGGGCGGTGAGCCGGGGGAGTATGGCGAGCTCAATCTGCCCACCGAGGTCGTCGCGTCCGGCTTCCTCAACTACGCGGGCGGCCAGTTCTCCACCTCGCGCGGCAACGTGATCTACGTCCAGGACATGATCGCCCGGTATGGCGCGGACGCGCTGCGCTACTTCATCTGTGCGGCCGGCCCGGAGACCCAGGACAGCGACTTCACCTGGGATGACTTCGTGGTCCGCAACAACAACGAGCTCGTCGCCGGCTGGGGCAACCTGGTCAACCGGACCGCGTCGATGATCGCCAAGAGCTTCGGCGAGGTGCCCGCTCCGGCGACGCTCGAGCCGGTCGACGAGTCGCTGCTGGCCGCCATACGAGAGGGATTCGAGACGGTCGGAGGGCTGCTGGAGGCACAGCGGCAGAAGGCCGCGATCGCCGAGGTGATGCGCCTGGTCCGGGTGGCGAACAAATACGTCACCGACACCGAGCCCTTCCGGCTCAAGGGCGACGACCAGCGCGAGCGCCTCGGCACGGTGCTGCACACGCTTGCCCAGTCGATCGTCGACCTGAACACCATGATGTCGCCGTTCCTGCCGCACAGCTCCAACAAGGTCGCCCAAACCTTCGGTGGCACAGGCCAATTCATGCCGATGCCACGGCTGGAGCAGGTGCGAGACCTGGACGACGACAGCCGCGCCTACCCGATCATCACTGGCGAATACACCGATACCCCGCCCTGGCAGTCGCGCCCGGTCCAGGTCGGTGCCCCGGTCGCCAAGCCGACGCCGATCTTCGCCAAGCTGGACGAGATCGACCCGACCGACCCGTTCGGTCGCGACGCGTGACAAGCGTGCATAAGTCTCCCCAGGGGAAGGTTGTGCACGGTTTTCCGTGCGACGGCGTGCATAGGTCTCCCCAGGGGAAGGTTGTGCACGGTTTTCGGTGCGACGGCGTGCATAGGTCTCCCCGGGGGAAGGTTGTGCACGCTGCATGAGCAAGAAGCCTCGGACTGACACGCCGCCCGGACCACCGCCCGCCCCGGCACCGCTGCCGATCGCGGTGGTGGACAACCACACCCACCTGGACATCTCGCGCGACGAGAACGACCCGCCACAGGTCGAGTCGGTGCTGGCCGCAGCGAGGGCCGTCGGGGTCGACCGGGTCGTGCAGATCGGTTGTGACCTGCCCGGAGCACGTTTCACCGTCGAGCAGGTCGACCGGCACCCGCAAATGCTGGGCGGGGTCGCTGTGCATCCCAACGAGGCTGCCAAGCTCGCCGATACGGGTGCGCTCAGTGCCGCGTGGACCGAGATCGAGCAGCTGGCGACTCACCCGCGGATCCGTGTCATCGGCGAGACCGGCCTCGACTACTTCCGCACCGGCCCGGAAGGCATTGCTGCCCAACAGGATTCGTTCCGATGGCACATCGATCTGGCCAAACGCACCGGCAAGGCACTGCAGATCCACGACCGCGACTCGCATGATGACGTGATGCGCATCCTCGAGGAAGAGGGAGCGCCGAAAAGCACTGTCATGCATTGCTTCTCGGGCGACATCAACCTCGCGCGGCAGTGCGTGGAGCGGGGTTATTACCTGTCCTTCTCCGGCACGGTGACTTTCAAGAACGCCCGCGAGCTGCGCAACGCGCTCGCGATCGTGCCGCTGGAGCGGCTACTCGTCGAGACCGACGCGCCCTTCCTGACGCCTGCGCCGCATCGTGGCGCGACCAATTCGTCATACCTGATCCCGCTCACGGTGCGGGCGATGGCCGACGTGCTCGCAGTCGACGTACCCACCCTGTGTCAGGCCCTCTCCGACAACAGCGAGCAGGTCTACGGCACCTGGGCGGTATGACGCATCCGTAACTGTTCTGTGTCTGATCAACTGCAATAACGCGATCCGCGCCACATGCAAGTGTGACGGGCCTATCGTTACCAAAATTTGACCTTAGGGTCACTCATGCGTCACGGTATTCGAGTTCAACCTGAGAGTCGGCACCCCGAATTCGGCTGCGCGAGACGCGGCCGGGCGAGCCAGGCAGAAGCCGTTCGCCCGCACTGACCAGCAATTTCACCTGCTGATGATGTGCGCCTCGCCGCTCGACGGGACAGCCCGACATCGGAGAATCGTTGACTTACCGCCTGACCAAAACCGCTGCCATCGCGGCCACCACTGTCGTCGCCGGCCTAGGACTCAGCGCCTGCAACGCCGGCGCCGGAACTGGTGCGCACAGCGCCTCGCTCGGCACCGCGACCAGCGCCTCATCGAGTGCAACGCCGTCGCACAGCGCGAAGCCGACCCACAGCAAGAATGCCACGCACAGCGCCCGCGCGACCGTCAAGAAGGTCTCGCGTGACGAGGCCCGGCCGACCGTCACCACCCGCATGGTGACCACCGCCGAGACCGTCGGTTTCAGCACGGTGCGTACGTACGACTCGACCCTCGCCGCCGGTAAGACTCGCGTCGAGCGCAACGGCGTCGCGGGCAAGGCCACCGCCACCTGGCGCCAGCAGCGGACCGGCAAGGTCGTTGCTCGCACGACCCTCGTCAAGCGCGTCGTCACGAAGAAGCCGGTCAGCCGGGTGCTCGTCGTCGGCACCAAGAAGGCCGCGCCGGCGCCCGCGCCGAGCCTCAGCACCAAGCAGCGCAGCAGCGGCGGCCTGGACCTGTCGCGCGCCGCCATGTGGGACCGCATCGCGCAGTGCGAGTCTGGCGGCAACTGGTCGATCAACACCGGCAACGGCTACTACGGCGGCCTGCAGTTCGACATCGGCACCTGGCTGAGTGCCGGTGGCGGCAGCTATGCGCCGCGCGCCGACCTGGCCAGCCGCGCCGAGCAGATCACCATCGCCAACCACGTCTACGCCTCGCGCGGCCTTGGCCCGTGGGGTTGCGCCGGCGCTGCCTGAGCAGCCACCGACACCCGCTTCACCGGCCGGGTCGCAGTCCTTCCAGGGGCTGCGACCCGGCTTCGTCGTTGATGGTCAACCTGTGGTGGAAATGACTTGCCCGAATTTACTACGTGACGTAGTAGCTTGTGCTTGACTGTGTCCTGACAGACGATTTCGGTTGACGCTGAACGAGGCTGACATGACGCGCGCACCACAGGCAGCGCGGCCCGCCGCCGTTTCGAGGGGCGGCCCTTGGTTGCAGTTGGCGATGGTGACCATCGGTTTCGCGGTCAACTTCTGGGCATGGGCGCTGATCAGCCCACTGGGTCCTCTCTTCAGCCCCGACAAGGCCAAGCTCGGAGCGGGCGCCTACGACAAGCAGGTGAGTTTCCTGCCGTTCTCGGACGGGCATCCACTGACCGCCAGTCAGGCCAGCCTGATGGTTGCCGTGCCGGTGATCGTCGGTTCGATCGGCCGCATTCCGGCCGGCGCGCTGACCGATAAATTCGGTGGCCGGGTGATGTTCCCGATCGTCTCGGCGGTCACGATCATCCCGGTGCTGGTCATCGGCCTCTGGGCACAGAGCTCGTTCGTTTCGCTGCTGATCGCCGGGGTGTTCCTCGGTGTCGGCGGCACGTCGTTCGCGGTCGGTGTGCCGTTCGTGAACGGGTGGTTCCCGCCGGAGAAGCGCGGTATGGCGATCGGCATCTTCGGGGCCGGGATGGGCGGCACCGCGATCAGCGCGTTGACGACGGTGAACCTCTTCAAGGCGCACGGGAAGTCAACGCCTTTCGTCATCGTCGCGATCGCCTTGGCGGCTTATGCGGTGGTCGCCTGGTTCGTGATGCGCGATGCACCGGGGCGGGTCGCGCCCACCACTCCGCTCGTGCAGCGGCTCGTGTCGACCGCGAAGCTGCCGATCACCTGGCAGGCGGGGGTGCTCTACACGATCGGGTTCGGCGGGTACGTCGCGTTCTCGGTCTTCCTGCCGCTCTACCTGAAGAATGCATACACGCTCACCGCGGCTGATGCCGCGAACAAGATGGCCGGGTTCGTGATCATCGCGGTCATCATGCGGCCGCTCGGCGGCACCCTCGCCGACAAGATCGGCTCGATTCCTGTGCTGGCGACCTGTTTCGGGGTGGTCGCGGTATGTGCCGCTGTCGCTTCGGGGGAGCCGCCGTTGCGCGGTTTCGGCACGCCTGTCTTCCTGATCATGGCCGCTGCCCTGGGTGCGTCGTCCGGTGCGACCTTCGCGCTCATCGCGCAGGCGACCGACCCTGCCCGGGTGGGCGGGGTCACCGGACTTGTCGGAGCAGCAGGCGGGCTCGGCGGTTTCGTGCCACCGTTGGTCATGGCCTACATCTATAGCCAGACCCGGTCCTACGGGATCGGGATGTGGCTGCTCGCGATCTGCTCCGCGCTCACGCTGGTCCTCACACTGACCGTCATACGCCGCACGGCTGCTGCCGCATCGATTCCGCAGGAGGCTACTCAATGACCGCAGGTCTGGACAGTCCACTCGCCGACGCACTGGTCGGCACCCGCCGGTTCTTCACCCGGGCGATCGTGTCGTCCGATCACCGGTCGATGTATGCCGAGGGCGGCCGCGAGGGTGACTCGTTCTATCGGGATCGCTGGAGTCACGACAAGGTCGTGCGGTCGACGCATGGGGTCAACTGCACCGGCTCGTGCTCCTGGAAGGTCTACGTCAAGGACGGGATCATCACCTGGGAGGCACAGCAGACCGACTATCCCAGCGTGGGCGCCGACAGCCCGGAGTACGAGCCGCGCGGCTGCCCGCGTGGGGCGGCATTCAGCTGGTACACCTACTCACCGACCCGGGTCCGCTACCCCTACGTCCGGGCGACCTTGCTGACGATGTTCCAGGAGGCCCGGGCGGAGTATGGCGACCCGGTCATCGCGTGGGCCTCGATCGTCCAGGATCCGGAGAAGGCCGCACGCTACAAGGCCGCCCGCGGCAAGGGTGGTCTGGTGCGCGCCTCGTGGGCGGACGCGGTCGAGATGATCGCCGCCGCACACGTCTACACGATCAAGCGCTTCGGTCCTGACCGGATCGCCGGCTTCTCGCCGATCCCGGCGATGTCGCAGGTCAGCTACGCCTCGGGTGCGCGTTTCAACGAGCTGATCGGCGCGCCGATGCTCAGCTTCTACGACTGGTATGCCGACCTGCCCGTAGCCAGCCCGCAGATCTTCGGCGACCAGACAGACGTGCCGGAGTCCGGTGACTGGTGGGACGCCGCCTACCTCATCATGTGGGGCACGAACGTGCCGCTGACCCGCACGCCCGACGCGCACTGGATGATCGAGGCCCGTTACCGCGGTCAGAAGGTCGTGGTGATGAGCCCGGACTATGCCGAGAACGTCAAGTTCGCCGACGAGTGGCTCGCGCTGGCGCCCGGCACGGACGCAGCGCTGGCGATGGCCATGGGGCACGTCGTGCTGCGCGAGTTCTTCGTCGACCAGCAGGTCGACTTCTTCGACGACTACGTGAAGAAATACACCGACCTGCCCTTCCTCGTCACCCTTTCGCAGCAGGAGGACGGCAGCTGGCGCCCGGGCAAGAACCTCGTTGCAGCCGACTTCGACAACCCCGCTCGCGAGAGTGAGAACGCCCTCTTCAAACCGACCATCTTCGACGATGTCACCGGTGCGCCGGCGGTCCCCAACGGGACGCTCGGTCACCGCTTCGGCGATGAGGGCATCGGCAAGTGGAACCTCGACCTGGAGGACCTGTCGCCGCGGCTGACCTGCTGGTCCGAGGATGCCGAGTCGGTCGCTGTCCGGCTGCCCCGCTTCGACGCTGCCGATGGCCAAGCCGTGCTGGAGGAGCGCGGGGTTCCCGTCATACGCGTGGGGGAGCACCTGGTCACCACGGTCTTCGACCTGATGTTGGCGCAGTACGGCGTCAGCCGCCCGGGGCTGCCCGGCGTGTGGCCGGAGGGGTATGACGACCCGAGAGTGCCCTACACCCCGGCGTGGCAGGAGGAGATCACGGCCGTCCCGGCTGAGGCGTGCGCGCGCATCGCCCGCGAGTTCGCTCGCAATTCTGTTGATACGCAAGGTCGTTCGATGATCTTGATGGGTGCCGGGACCAACCACTGGTATCACTCGGACATGATCTACCGAGCGATGATGATGCTCACCACGATCACCGGTTGCCAGGGACGCAACGGTGGCGGCTGGGCGCACTACGTCGGGCAGGAGAAGGTCCGCCCGTTGATGGGCTTCCAGAACGCCGCGTTCGCGCTGGACTGGACGCGCCCACCGCGGCACATGACCCAGACCGCGTATTGGTACGTCAACACCAGCCAATACCGCTACGACACCTTCATGGCCGACACGGTCGGCGCCGGCATGGGTGCCTTCCCGGGGCAGACGGTGATGGACCTCCTGCTGAAGTCGGCCCGGCTCGGCTGGTCCCCGACCTACCCGACGTTCGACAAGAGTTCGATCGAGATCCCGGAGTTGGACGCGGCAGACGGGGTCGATGTCAAGGACTGGGTGGTCGACAAGCTGCAGACCGGCGAACTGAAGTTCGCGCTCGAGGAGCCGGAGAACCCCGAGAACTATCCGCGGGTGCTGACCCTGTGGCGCTCCAACCTGTTGGGCTCCAGCGCCAAGGGCGACGAATACTTCCTCAAGCACCTGCTCGGCGCGGAGGGATCGGTGACCGCCCGAGAAGCGCCGCCGGAGCAACGGCCGCAGGACATCGCGTGGGCCGACGAGATCGTCGACGGCAAGCTTGATCTGTTGATGACGATCGACTTCCGGATGACCAGCTCGACGCTTTTCTCCGACATCGTCCTGCCGGCCGCGACGTGGTACGAGAAGCACGACATCAACACCACCGACATGCACCCCTTCATCCATTCGTTCAACCCGGCGATCAACCCGCCATGGCAGAGCAAGACCGACTGGGACGCGTGGAAGGAGATCGCAAAACGGTTCTCCGAGTTGGCTGTTGACCACCTCGGCACGCGCACCGACCTGGTCGCCAAGCCGCTGTGGCACGACACCCCGGAGGCCATGGCGACCCCGCACGGCATCGTGCGTGACTGGAAGCTCGGCGAGTGCGACCCGATCCCCGGCAAGACCATGCCGGCGTTGGTTGCAGTGGAGCGCGACTACACCGCGGTCTACGACAAAATGACGTCGATCGGTCCGTTGCTGGACACGCTGGGCACCGCCTGCAAAGGCATCACGTATGACGTGTCGGCCGAGCTGGAGCTGCTCCGTCACGAGCACGGTGTCGTCGCCACCGGCCCCGCGGCCGGTCGGCCGCGGCTGGACACCGACGTGCACGTCGCGCAGATGATCATGACGCTGTCCGGCGCCACCAACGGTCACCTCGCGACCCAGGGTTTCCGGACCCAGGAGCAGCGGACCGGACACCAGATGCACGACCTGGCGGCCGAAAGCGAAGGCAGGAGAATCACTTTCGCCGATATCCAGATGGCGCCGCAGGCGGTCATCACTACTCCGGAGTGGTCCGGCTCGGAGACTGGTGGCCGACGCTACAGCCCGTTCACGGTCAACATCGAGCGGCTCAAGCCCTTCCACACCCTCACCGGACGGCAGCACTTCTACCTCGACCACGACTGGATGCTGGCGATGGGGGAGGCGCTGCCGACCTACCGACCACCGCTGGACATGACCCGACTCTTCGGCGAGGCGGAGATCGGCGCAACCGGCGAACTCGGTGTGTCCGTGCGCTATCTCACGCCGCACAACAAGTGGTCGATCCACTCCGAATACCAGGACAACCTCTTCATGCTGTCGCTGTCCCGTGGTGGTCAGACGGTGTGGATCTCCGACCAGGACGCCGCCAAGGTGGACATCCACGACAACGACTGGGTGGAGATGGTCAACCGCAACGGCGTCGTCGCCTGCCGCGCCATCGTGTCGCACCGGATGCCCGAAGGCACGGTCTACATGCACCACGCGCAGGACCGGCTGATCGACGTGCCGCTGACCCAGCGCGACCAGAAGCGCGGCGGCATACACAACTCGATGACCAGGATCATGATGAAACCCAGTCACCTGATCGGCGGCTACGCGCAGCTGTCCTACTTCTTCAACTACATCGGCCCGACCGGCAGCAACCGCGATGAGGTCACGATGATCCGCAAGCGCACCACGCCAGTGGAATACTAGACAGGGCAAGGTGTTTCGACGATGAAGGTCATGGCCCAAATGTCGATGGGGACCCACCCCACGAAGTTCTCCCCCGCTCCGTCACCCCACGAAGTTCTCCGCTCGTTCCTCGCTCCGATACTTCGCGGGGACCCCGACTCGCTCCTACGATACTTCGCGGGGACCCCGGGACTGACAGAGGTACAGCCATGAAGGTAATGGCGCAGATGTCGATGGTGATGAACCTCGACAAGTGCATCGGCTGCCACACCTGCTCGGTCACCTGCAAGCAGGCGTGGACCAACCGGGCCGGCATGGAATACGTCTGGTTCAACAACGTCGAGACCCGGCCCGGGCTCGGTTATCCGAGGACCTGGCAGGACCAGGACAAGTGGAAGGGCGGCTGGAAGCGATTGCCCAATGGCCGGTTGACGCTCAAGTCGGGCAACCGGCTGAAGAAGCTGGCCAGCATCTTCAGCAACCCGAAGTTGCCGAGCATCAGCGAGTACTACGAGCCGTGGAGCTACGACTACGAGACGTTGCTGGAGTCGCCGGTCACCAAGAACTATCCGGTCGCGCGGCCCTACTCGCTTCTCTCGGGCAAGCCGATGAACGTCGAGTGGTCCGGCAACTGGGACGACGACCTCGGCGGTTCTGCCGAGCATGCCGTCAAGGATCCGATGCTCAAGGGCATCGAGGACAAGGTGAAGTTCGAGTTCGAGCAGACCTTCATGTTCTACCTGCCGCGCATCTGCGAGCACTGCCTCAACCCGGCGTGCGCGGCGTCCTGCCCGAGCGGCGCGATCTACAAGCGCGAAGAGGACGGCATCGTCCTGGTCGACCAGGACAAGTGCCGCGGCTGGCGCATGTGCGTCAGCGGATGCCCTTACAAGAAGGTCTATTTCAACCACAAGACCGGCAAGGCCGAGAAGTGCACCTTCTGTTACCCGCGGATCGAGGTCGGCATCCCGACCGTCTGCGCCGAGACGTGCGTCGGCCGGCTGCGCTACATCGGCATCATGCTGTATGACGCGGACCGCGTCCTCGAAGCCGCGTCGGTGGAGGACGACCAGGACCTCTACGAAGCACAGGTCAGTTGCTTCCTCGACCCGTTCGACCCCGAGGTGCAGCGCGCCGCAGAAGCGGACGGCATACCCGGCGACTGGATCGAAGCGGCCCAGAAGTCACCGGTCCGGCGGCTGATCATGGACTACCGGGTCGCCCTGCCGTTGCATCCGGAATACCGCACCATGCCGATGGTTTGGTACATCCCGCCGCTGTCGCCGGTGGTCGACGCCGTCAAGGACACCGGCTACGACGCGGAGGACCAGGGCAACCTCTTCGCAGCGATCGACGCACTGCGGATCCCGGTCGAGTACCTCGCCAACCTCTTCACCGCGGGCGAAGTCCCGACCGTTGACCGGGTGCTGCGGAAGATGGCTGCCATGCGCTCCTTCATGCGGGAGATCAACCTCGGCGGCGACCCGAGCGAGGAGATCGCCGCATCGGTCGGCATGAGCGCCGAGGACATGTACGAAATGTTCCGGCTGATGGCGATCGCGAAGTATGACGAGCGTTACGTCATACCGACCGCGCACAGCGAGCAGGCCCACGGGCTGGAGGAATTGGCGACCGAGTGCGCGGTCAGCGACTACGACCAGGGCAGCCCCTTCGGCGAAGGTTCCGGACAGAGCGCACTCACCCCGGTGGCGGTCGAGAACTTCCGGATGCTCAAGGAACGACAGACCTCCGACCACGACACCCTGGTCGGCGGCGGCTCGAAGGGGGCCGGGTCAACCTGCTCAACTGGGACGGCCGCGGTGTGCCCGAAGGACTTTTCCCCAAGGACCACGACGAGGGGCCGAGGGCATGAAATCTCTACGGTGGAGCCGACATCGGCGGACCGCCGCCGACCTGCCGGACGACGTGCTGACCGCCGCGTGGCAATCGGTCTCGCTGCTGCTCGAATATCCTTATGCCGAGACGGCGCAACAGTTTCCGGCGATCCGTGACGTCGCCGCACAGTTGCCGTCGGATATCGGCGACCCGCTGATGACGTTCCTGGACTACGCGGCCACGGTCCCGCTGCCCGACCTGCAGGCCGACTACGTCGACACCTTCGACGTGACCCGCAAGTGCAGCCTGCACCTGACCTACTTCAGCAGCGGCGACACCCGGCGTCGGGGAGTGGCGCTGGTGGAGTTCAAGCAGGCCTACCGCCGGGCGGGAGTCGAGCTCGCCGACGGCAACGGTGAGCTGCCGGACTTCCTGCCGGTCCTGCTGGAGTTCGGTGCGTTCACTAGCAGGGACACCGCGTGGAAGCTGCTCAACGACCATCGAGTCGGTGTGGAGCTACTGCATCGGGCGCTCGCACGGCGCGAATCCCGTTGGCTGCCAGTGCTGGACGCCCTTCGCGTGACGTTGCCATCGCTCGGGGAGGACGACGAGGTCGCGCTTGCTGCGCTGATCGCTGCCGGACCGCCCTCGGAGGACGTGGGCATCGACACCTCGCCATACGGCGTTGATCCGCGTCTCAACCCGAGACCGGTTCCGATCGAGTTCGGCCGACCGTCGACAGGAGTGTCCTGATGGCCCTCTTCCTCTGGGTGATCGTGCCTTATCTGTGTTTCGCGGTGTTCATCGTCGGGCACTTCTGGCGTTATCGCTACGACAAGTTCGGCTGGACGACCCGCAGCTCGCAACTCTATGAGAACAACATGCTGCGCTGGGGCAGCCCGATGTTCCACTTCGGCATGCTCGGTGTGCTGGGTGGTCACATCATCGGCCTGGTCATCCCGAAGGTCTGGACCGACGCGCTCGGCATCTCCGAGCACGGCTACCACATCATCGCGCTCGCCGGCGGCATCCCGGCGGGCCTCCTCGCGCTCGCCGGGCTGGTCATCCTGGTCTACCGGCGCCGGGTGACCGGGCCGGTCTTCTCGGCGACCACCAAAATGGACAAGGTGATGTATGTCTTCCTTGCGGCCGCAATCGTGCTCGGCGTCTGGAACACGTTGGCATCTGGTCTGTTCCACATCGGCGGTGACTACAACTACCGCACCGGTGTCAGCCTGTGGTTCCGCGGCGTGTGGACCTTCAACCCCGACGCGAACCTCATGGCGAATGCACCGTGGAGTTTCCAACTGCACGCGTTCGTGGCGATGGTGCTCTTCGCGCTGTGGCCCTTCACCCGACTGGTGCATGTCTTCAGCGCGCCCGTCGGCTACCTCACCCGTCCCTACATCGTCTACCGCTCCCGTGACGAGCGGCCGGGGCAGGGCACCGGTTCGCGGGCGCCGCAACGTGGGTGGGACAAGCCGACGCTGCAGAAGAAGTGAGTGCGCCCGTGGAGTTCGACGCGATCGTGCTGGTCGGTGGTGCCGGTGCTCGCCTCGGCGGGATCGACAAGGCGGCGGTGCAACTGGCCGGGCGTTCGCTGGTGTCCCGGCCGTTGGAAGCCGTCCGGGACGCGCAGACCCTTGTTGTCGTCGGTCACACATCGGCCGAGGTGCCGGAGCGCGCGGTCCGGGTCGTGGAGGAGCCTGCGGGCTCCGGTCCGGCCGCCGCTTCGGTCGCCGGGTTGCGCGCCATACAACGGCCGGCGGAGTGGACCTACCTGATCGCGTGCGACCTGCCGGGCGCGGTGAGCGCCATACAACTGCTGGGGGCGGCGGACGCCGGTGACGCTGACGGGGTCGTGCTGGCCGAGCCGGACGGTCGCCTGCAGTGGTTGCTCGGACGCTACCGGTCGAGCGCGCTCCGAGCGGCCGCTGATGCGCTCGGTGACCCGGCCAACCGGTCGATGCGCGCTCTGCTCGGGGACCTGCGGTTGGCGGAGCTGCCCGCGGACGACGTATGGCGGGACGTCGACACCTGGGCCGACCACGAGCAGTGGGCACGCGCTCTCGACGACAGCCGCGCCACGCCGCCACCGAAAGGTCAGTAGATGTCGTGAGATTCGTGGCTCACGACAGCTGCAGACCTTTCGGCGGTCGGACACCGATCCGGACTGCGCGGCGGTAGCGGCTACTGTCGGGCGGGTGACCGACCACGCCGACGCCGCGACGCTGCTGACCGCACCACGGGTGCGCGCGCTGGCCGAACAACTTCAGCTGCGGCCGACCAAGCAGTGGGGCCAGAACTTCGTCATCGACCCCAACACGGTGCGCAAGATCGTGCGGCTCGCCGGGATCGGCCCGGACGAGAGCGTCGTCGAGATCGGCCCGGGGCTGGGGTCATTGACGCTGCCGCTGCTGGAGGCCGCAGCCCACGTCACGGCGGTGGAGATCGACCCGCGGCTGGCGACACAGCTGCCGCTCACGGTCGCAGACCTCGCGCTGCAGCTGACTGACAGGCTCGCGGTCGTCCAGCAGGACGCCATGACCTTGATGACGCTGCCCGACCCGCAACCTGTCGCGCTGGTCGCGAACCTGCCTTACAACGTGGCTGTGCCGGTGGTGCTGTCGTTCCTGGAGCGTTTCCCCACGCTGCGCCGGGTGCTGGTCATGGTGCAGCTGGAAGTCGCCGAGCGGCTCGCCGCGGCGCCGGGCAACAAGGTTTACGGCGTCCCGAGCGTCAAGGCCGGCTGGTACGCCGACGTGCGCCTCGCCGATCGCGTAGGGCGCAACGTCTTCTGGCCGGCGCCCAACGTCGACTCCGGCCTGGTGTCCATGACCTTTCGCGAGCCGCCGTCGACCACCGCCTCGCGCAAAGACGTCTTCGCGTGTGTGGATGCCGCCTTCGCAGCGCGGCGCAAAACGCTGCGAGCGGCGCTCGCGGGCTGGGCCGGATCCCCTGTCGAAGCGGAGCGGATGCTCCGTGCTGCCGGGGTCGACCCCTCATTGCGCGGCGAACGCCTCACGATCGGGCAGTTCGCGGCGATTGCGGAGCAACGAATAGGGTGACGGCATGGAAGTGACGTCCTCGGCTCCGATCACGGTCCGGGTGCCCGCCAAGGTCAACCTTGAGCTGCGCATCGGGCCGCTTGAAGGCGACGGATATCATTCTCTGTCAACGGTTTTCCATGCGGTCGACCTGGTCGACCACGTGACGGTGCGACCCGCGAAGAGTTGGTCGGTCAAGACCACCGGCATGGGCGAGGACGTCGTGCCCGACGACGAGACCAATCTCGCGATGCGAGCCGCCCAGCTGATCGCTCGCCGGGTGGGCACGGACGAGAAGTTGGCCATCGACGTCGCCAAGAACATCCCGGTCGCGGGCGGTATGGCGGGCGGCTCCGCCGACGCGGCCGCTGCGCTCGTCGCCGTCGACGCGCTGTGGGAGACCGGTTTCAGCCCCCGCGAGCTGCAAGAGATGGCCGCCGAGCTGGGCAGCGACGTCCCCTTCGCCCTGGAGGGCGGCACCGCGATTGGCTCGGGACGGGGCGAGCATCTGGTGCCCGTGCTCAGCCGGGGCGTGTTCGAGTGGGTCTTCGCATTGCACCACGACGGTCTGTCGACCCCCGCGGTCTACGCCGAGTGCGACCGACTGCGGGAGGGACAGGCGGTTGCGGAGCCCGCGCCGAACTCGAACCTGATGGCGGCACTGCGCGCCGGTGACGTTGACGCGCTGGCCGACAACCTGCACAACGACCTGCAGGAAGCCGCCTGCTCGCTGATGCCGCGGCTCACGGACACCATCACCACCGGCCTCGACAACGGCGCGCTCGGTGCCGTTGTCTCGGGCTCCGGACCGACCATCGCGTTCCTGTGCGCCGACCGCAAGTCCGCCCTCGACCTGATGGTCGGGCTCACCGCGAGCACCATCTGCGACGAGGTCGTCAGTGCGACCGGTCCGGTGCACGGCGCGCACGTCGTGCACGACGTTCGCGCCCGCTGAAGGATCTTCCCGCCATACCCGATCGATTGTGAACTGATGCCCAATCTCATTGCTGCTGAGAGCATTTCGCTTGCCCTCGGCACGAACCAAGTGCTCGATGGTGTCTCGCTCGGCATCGGCACCGGCGACCGCATCGGCGTCGTCGGGCGCAACGGCGGAGGCAAGTCGACGCTGCTGCGAGTGCTCGCCGGGACCCAACCGGTCGACTCGGGGCGGGTCACCAACGTCGGCGGTCTCACCCTGGGCATGCTCAGCCAGGACGACCGGCTCGACCCCGAAGCGACAGTGCGTGACGCGACTCTCGGTGACCGCGTGGAGCACGAGTGGGCCGGCGACCCGCGGGTCCGGGACATCCTCGGCGGCCTGCTCGGCGGGTTGGGCTTCGCCGCCCTTGGTGGGCCGGACGCAGTCGTCGGCACCAAATCCGGTGGTGAGCGGCGCCGGATCGCGCTGGCCAAGCTGCTGATCGACGATCCCGACCTGCTCTTCCTGGACGAGCCGACCAACCACCTCGACGTCGAGGGTGTGCAGTGGCTGGCCGATCACCTGGTGCAACGCCGTGCGCGAGCCGACAATGCGTTCGTCACGATCACGCACGACCGGTGGTTCCTCGACGCGGTCGCGGACCGCACGTGGGAGGTCGTTGACGGCCGGATCGAGCAGTATGACGGCGGCTACGCGGCATACGTGCTGGCCAAGAACGAACGCGCCCGCGTCGCCGCGGCGACCGAGGACCGGCGGCAGAATTTGCTGCGCAAGGAGCTCGCCTGGTTGCGGCGCGGCCCGCCCGCACGCACGTCGAAGCCGCGCTTCCGGATCGACGCGGCGAACGAGCTGATCAAGAACGAACCCGATCCCCGCGACGAGGTGGAGCTGGTTCGCTTCGCCACCACCCGCCTCGGCAAGGACGTGATCGACCTGATCGACGCCACTGTGCGACTCGGGGACCGCGCCCTGCTGGACAAGCAGACCTGGCGCTTGGCTCCGGGGAGCGCACCGGCATCGTCGGCGTCAACGGCGCCGGCAAGTCGACCGTGCTGCGGGCGATCGAGGGCAGCCGGCCGTTGGACGCCGGCAAGCGTAAGCAGGGCAAGACCGTCGAGCTGGCGTTCCTGACCCAGGAGGTGCGCGAGCTCGAGAGGTATGACGGCCTACGCGTCATCGACGCGATCACCGAGGTCAAGAGTTTCATCATGCTGGGCGGCAAGGAGGTCTCGGCATCGTCGCTGGCGAAACGACTGGGGTTCTCCGGTCCGCGTCAGCAGACGCGGGTGGGCGACCTGTCGGGCGGTGAGCGTCGCCGGTTGCAGATCCTGCGGCTGCTGATGACCGAGCCGAACGTGCTGTTGCTGGACGAGCCCACGAACGACTTGGACATCGAGACGCTGACTTCCTCGAGGACGTGCTTGACGGCTGGGCCGGCACCCTCGTCGTGGTGTCGCACGACCGATACCTGCTGGAGCGGATGTGCGACCGGCAGATCGCGCTGATGGGCGACGGCAAGCTGCGTGAGTTGCCCGGCGGAGTCGAGCAATATCTCGAATTGCACGCTGCGGCAAAGCAATCCGCGGTCGCAGCACCATCGGTGGCTGCAGCCCGCGGACCGGTCAGCAGTGCGGCTGAGCAGCGTGAGGCCCGCAAGGAGATGGCGCGCATCGAGCGCACGCTGAGCAAGCTGGCGACCCAGGAGGAGAAGCTGCACTCCGCGATGGTTGAGGCCGCGACCGACCCGGTGCGAGCCACTGAGCTGGACGGTCAGTTGCGCGAGGTGCACTCCCAGCGTGAAGAGCTCGAGGAACGCTGGATGGAGGTCGGCGAACTTGTCGAGTGACGGCTTCTTCGGCGAGTGACGGTCGGATCCGGGATCGGACCGTCACTCGGCGAAGAAACCGCTACTCGGGATGAGTGGTGAAGGTCTGGGTCCCGACCACGCTCAGCAGCTGGAGCTTCTCCTCGTCGTCGGTGTGCGGCTCGGCCGTCAGCACGAGCAGCGCCTGGGTCTGGTCCTCGGTGAAGAGCACCTGACAGTCGAGCTCGATAGGTCCGATCTCGGGGTGGATGAGCACTTTGTGGTCGGCGAACCGGCGCGCGACTTCGTGCTCGTGCCACAACTCCACGAACTCAGGACTGCGCCCGAGTAGTTCATCCACCAATTTGCCGGCTCGCGACTGCTTTCCCATGGTGCCCAACGCCATTCGAAGGTTGGCCACCTGCGCACGGCTCTGTCGGTTCCGGTCGTTCTCTGGGTAGCGGCTGCGCTCAGTCTCCGGGTGCACGAACCATCGGTAAATCTCGCTGCGGTCCCACCCGACCCGCGCGGTCGCGTCGCCGAAGAGTGCACGGGCCGGGTCGTTCTGGGCGAGCGTCTCCGCAAGTTCGTTCAGAATCAACGCGGGGGTGTCGGACAGGCGCCCCAGCACGCGGAGCAGGGCCGGAGCGACGTGCTCGCTGGGACCCGAACGATCCGGCGGGTTGTGCCCCGCGACCCGGAAGAGGTAGTCCCGTTCGTCTGCGGTCAGTCGTAGCGCGCGGGCGAGCGACGCGAGAAGTTGGGTGCTCGGCTGGGGTCCACGGCGTTGCTCGAGCCGGGTGTAGTAGTCCGCGGACATGGTCGCGAGCAGTGCGACTTCCTCGCGGCGAAGTCCAGGCGTGCGCCGCCGCACGCCTGCTGGTAGGCCGACGTCGTCCGGTTGCAGCTCCTGCCTCCGACGGGATAGGAAGTCGGCCAGTGCTTCGCGGTCCATTCGTCGATTATGGGTCTTCAAGCTCGTTCGAGGCAGGGACCGCCGATCCCCCGATGAGTGCTCTCTGGAGGGCGTCGTCTCCGGCGGCTTGACTGTAATGTATGAACATCAACGGACGCACAATTTTCATCCCTGGCGCGACGAGCGGCATCGGCCTGGCACTGGCCTTGGCATTGCGGGAGAAGGGAAACACCGTGATTATCGGTGGTCGCCGGACCGAGCTGCTGGAGCAGATCGCCGCGGCGCACCCGGGCATCGGCACCGTCCGGATCGACACCACTGACCAGGACCAGATCTCCACGGTCGCCAAATCGGTGATCGCTCGGTGGCCGGAGCTGGACGTACTGGTCCCGATGGCGGGCATCATGCGGGCCGAGGACTGGACGCGCAGCGGATTCGCGGCCGGCGCCGAGCAGATCGTCGAGACCAACCTGCTCGGACCGATCCGGCTGGTAGACGCCTTCATCGACCACTTGCGGTCGCGGCCGAGGGCCACGATCATGACCGTCTCGTCAGGGTTGGCCTTCGCACCGTTGAAGGTGACGCCCACCTACAACGCGACCAAGGCCGCCATACATCTGCTCAGCGAGTCGATCCGTCTGCAGCTCGCGGGCACCGGTGTCGACGTCATCGAGCTGGAGCCGCCGGCGGTCGCGACCGACCTGATGCCCGGGCAGCGGGACAGTGCCGTCGCGATGCCGTTGGACGACTTCATCACCGAGGTCATCGAGATCCTCGAGACACAACCGGACGCAACAGAGATCCAGGTCGAGAGGGTCAAATTCCTCCGGTATGGCGAGGCGCGTGGCGATTACGACACTGTCGTCTCGGTGCTGAACGACCAGGACCCGCACTGACCGACGAACATTTCTGGCGACTGAAAGCCAGGCATTATTCGCCCGGGAAACAAAGAAGGAGCCGGTGGCAATCGATAACGTTTCGTGCGAATCTACTTCTCGCGAAAGTCATCGAATTGTCACCGGCTCCCGGCGGAGGCGCCGATACCGCTTCTCAGGCAGTTTCTACAGGGTCAGTTCGACACCCAGAGTTGCGACAACGTCGGCATGCTGATGATCGGGTTCAGGATGACGTTGTTGACGTTCTTGCCGAATGTCGCGGTGTTCATGGAGTAGTTGTCCGGCAGGCCAGGAATGTATTTGGTCATGATCTCCTGGTCCAGCTTGGCCCACTCGGGTGCCGCCTTTGCCGGGGCCATCGCGCCGATCTTGTCCATCTCGGCGTTGACCGCGGCGTTCTTGAACTGCCCGACAGTGGTGCCGTCCGGGATGCCCTCACCGCTGAACAGGACCGGGTAGACCGAGTCACCGGTCGGCCAGTCGTAGCACCAGCCCGGCGTGCCGTTCAGCATGTCGACCGGGGCCTTGGGGTCCGCGATCTTCTTGGTGTATTCAGCGCTGGACACCGGGATGTCCTTGACCTTGAAGCCGGCCGCTTCCAGACCGGCCTTGCGCGCGTTGTTGGCGCTCACCACGTTGGGCTTGTCGCTGCGGTAGTAGTAGGACAGCTCGAAGCCGAGCTTGTTCGCGGCCTGCAAGATGGCCTTGGCCTTGGCCGGGTCACCCGTGCCCTGACCGGTCGCATACGGCAGTGCCGGGTATTTCTTGAAGCCCTGCAGGCTGGGCGCCGCGTAGGTGGTCGCCGGCTGGTAGTTCAGCGTCGACGAGCCACTGGCCTTACGGATCTGGTTCCAGGGGTAGGCGTAGCCGATCGCCTTACGAATGTTCAACGGGACCTTGTTGACATTCATGTTGACGTAGAACTCGCACGACGACGGGCCGATCGCGAACTGGTTCTTCTGCGCGCCGGTCACCTTCGACTCCAGCGACGCGTCGATGGAACCGATGTTGACCGTGTTGGCGCCGGTGCCGCTGTTGGCCAGGATGCGCTGCTGGGAGGCCAGGTCGGTGATCGCCAGGTTGATCTGGATCTTGTCCGGGTAGGCATTGCGCACCGGGTCGGTCTTGGCGTCCCAGTTCGCGTTGCGGGACAGCATCAGTTTTGTGCCGATGTTGTAGGAGTCGACCTTGTAGGGGCCGGTGGTCAGCGGGTGCTTCTGGTAGTCGCCCTTGGTGTCCTTGGCCTTGGGGACCGGGGTGAACTCCGGGAACGAGGCGAAGTAGTTGAACGCGGGAACCTTCTTCACCAAGTGGAAGATCAGCGTGTCGGTGCCCTTGGTGGTCACGCCCTTGAAGTTTGCGTTGGGTTGCTTGTAGGGACCCAGGTAGGTCTTGCCGTCGACGAGGTACTGGCGCTGGTAGTCGGTGCCGTTGAGGGCGACGCTCTCCTTGGCGAAGGAACGCTCCATGCCGTAGACGAAGTCTTCGATCTTGACCGGCGAGCCGTCGGAGTACTTCAGGCCCGGCTTGATCTTGAACGTCCAGGTCAGCCCGTCAGCGGACGGTACGCCGACACCCTCGGCCATGTCCGGCACCAGGACCGGCTTGCCCTTGACGATCTTGTACTGCGTCAGGGTGCGGTACATGTACTGCGTCGCGAACGCGTTCGAGTCGATGTAGTAGATGCCGGCCGGGTCCATGGTGGGCGGGTTGGACGAGTCGTCGATGTAGAGCGTCCCGCCCTTCTTGGCACCCGCGACCGCCGGCGCAGGTCCCTTCAGATTCGGGTTCGTGACCGCCTGGGCGGCGTCAGTCTGCTCGGCCGCGGCGGTGTTGTCATTGCCGTTTCCGCTGCTGCTGCCGCCGCTGCCCGACGGGCCGCCGCTGCTGCACGCAGCCAGCGAGACCGCAGTCACTCCCGCAGCGGTCAGCGCCACCAATTTCGTCAATCGCATCGTCCTTGTTTCCCTTCCAGTTCCCGGAAATCGTCCGAGACGCGTGATTCTTCTGTCTGTACCGGTGTCCGATGCATCTGTCGCTCACTCGCCCCCGAGTCGGGTGAGCGTGGATACGTCGTCAGTGCCGATCACCGCTAATTGCCGGAGGTGACGCCGAATTATCGGCTCCATGCAATTGACATTGCTCGCGTCCAGCCCCGGATCGGTCGGTTGAGTCCGCGCCCCATTCTGCTAAGAAGCAGCTAACGGTCCCCGCGGCGTCAACAGCCTCCACATCAACACCATTGACCGGGCGCTGCGCGAAGTCCAGCAATTGATTGTGATCGCGACCAGATCGCAATATTCGAAGAGGCTCGAATCTTCGCCGGAATAGGTCTCAGTGGATGCTGGCAAGCAGTTGCCGGCCGGTGGCGGACAACTCGTAGAACACATTGTGGCGCTGGCGCGAGCGTTCGAGCAGGCCCGCTCGCTGCATCACTTTCACGTGGTAGGACACCGTCCCGGCGGCCAGGCGCAGTTCTTCGCTGAGCTCGGTCGTCGTTCGTGCGGAGCTCAGTCGTCGCAGGATTGCTGCCCGGGTCGGGCCGAGAAGGCGTCGTAGCCCGGTGATCGAGTCCGCAGGGGCGGACGTGGTGTCGATCGGGTAGGCGACATACGGGCGATCACCTCGCAGCCGAATGGTGAGGCGCGGGCCGTAGAGCGCGGTCGGTATGACGAGCAGCTCTGACATGGTCGATTCGGGCTCCGTGCAGTGCTCGCACGCGTTCGGAGAGTCATCTCCCCACGAGAGCTGTTCCTTGACCGCGTGGAGGACGGCCCCGATCCCGCCGCCGTCGGAGAGTTGTTCGCAGCGGTCGATCTCGGCGCGTAACGCCGTTTCCGCGAGTTCGAACACGTCGGGCATGCCGTGCTCCCAGAACATCTTCAGTCCGTGCGCAACCCTGGCGGGCAGCGTGCCGTCGTGCAGCGCGGCGGTGACATTTTCGGGCAGCTCTCGGTCGCTGGAGGCCTCCCACACCTCCACCGCCGCCTGTGCATGATCGGTGCTGCCGATCTCCGCCAGCTGCGACTCGGCGGCACGAGCCGGGGCCGCGGCCGAGGGTGCTGGGGCGAGGAAGTCCGGCGTGGAGCCGTCTCCGGACGGCAACAACTCGGAAACCAGTGCCACGTCGGGCCGGGACAGGAGCTCCTTCGCGGCCCCGCCCGGTGCGCCATACGTCGGGTCTATCTCATCGTCCCGAGTCAGGCGTAGCCAGCCGAGTGTCTCCAGCACCGGTGATACCGCCCACTGAATGCTTGCGGGCGTGCGCACGCTCAGATCAACCGTGATCACGTGCCGAGCCCCTCCCTGCACTGGACGATTCGTTGTCGAAGCGGCAGCGATACCGCTTCCCATGAACCTTTCCTCATCGTGGCTCCGCAAGTGGGCGGCTCACAACAAAGGATGCGCAATCGCGACCTTCGACGGGTGCGTCGGCGTCGTCGGGACCCGGGTGTCAGTCGGTGGGGTTCTCGACTGCAGAGAGCAGGGTGCGCAGGGCGGAGGCGAGCGCGGTGCGGTTGCGACTGGGCAGGTGGGCCAGGATGGCCCGCTCGTGCTCGAGCAACTCCTCCATCGCGGCGTCGACCGCGTCGCGGCCGGCCGGTGTGAGCCGGACCAGCACTCCACGACGGTCCGTGGGTGCCGGATGGCGCTCGACGAGGCCGCGGCTCTCCAGCCGATCCACCCGGTTGGTCATGGTGCCGCTGGTGACCAGTGTTTGCTGGACCAGAGCTCCGGGGAGAGCTCGTATGGCGCACCGACGCGTCGCAGGGCCGACAGCACGTCGAACTCCCAGCCGTCCAGGCCGTGGTCGGTGAATGCGCGTCCGCGTGCTTGATCGAGCAGTCTGGCGAGTCGTGAAACTCGCGAAAGCACTTGCAACGGCTCGACATCGAGGTCGACGCGTTCGCGACGCCAGGCATCGACGATCTGGTCGACCTCATCGCGCTGCGCCACCATGGGAGGAGTCTACTCGCAAGTTTCTTGACATCGAGACAACTGGCAGTATCTTGATATCAAGATAAAACGTGAGCGAGGTGCTTGATATGGCAACGTGGGATCCGCAGCAGTACGAACGCTTTTCCGATCTACGCAATCGGCCGTTCGGCGATCTGATCGCGCGAGTCGGAGCCGATTCGCCGAGGCGGGTGGTGGATCTCGGGTGCGGGAACGGACCGCTCACCCTCACCCTCGCGGACCGGTGGCCGGAGGCGGACATCACCGGGGTGGACTCCTCGGAGTCGATGCTGCAACGAGCGAGCGCGCTCGACGCGCAGGGCCGGGTGCGCTGGGAGCTGGCGGATGTCTCGAAGTGGGATGGCGCCGACGAAACCGACGTGATCGTCACCAACGCGACGTTGCAATGGGTTCCGGAGCATCTGGCGCTGATCGATCGCTGGCTGGCCGGCCTGCCCGCCGGCGGCTGGTTCGCCATGCAAGTCCCGGGGAACTTCGATGCGCCCTCGCACCGGATCATCCGTGAGCTGGCTCGGGAGCACAGTCGGGCCGGCGACCTGGCCGGCGCGTTGCGGGACGCGCCGGTTGAGTCGCCGGAGTGCTACGCCGAGGCGCTGGCGTCATACTGTGGGCACTTCGACGTGTGGGAGACCACCTACCTGCAAGTGCTGGATCCGCAAGGAGCGCAACGCTGTCCGGTGCTCGAGTGGGTCAAGGGGACCGCGCTGCGGCCACTGCTGGACGTCCTCGATGACTCCGAACGGGACGGCTTCCTCGATGAGTTGGTCGGGCGGTTCGATGCGGCATACCCGCGGGCGCCATACGGCACGCCCATGCCCTTCCGTCGGATCTTCGCCGTCGGCCGGAAGGGTGGCGCGGTATGACACAGGGTGTGGAGGTGACGGGCCTGCATCACGTGCAGATCGCGTGTCCCGCCGGGTCCGAAAACCGGCTGCGGGAGTTCTATGGCGGAGTGCTCGACCTGCCGGAGATCCCGAAACCGCCGGCTCTCGCGGCGCGTGGTGGGTGTTGGTTCGCGGTCGGTCCATCACACGAATTGCATTGCGGCGTCGAGGAATCGTTCACTCCCGCACGCAAGGCTCACCCGTGCCTGTTGGTTTCGGACGTCGACGTCGTGGCCGCCGCGGTCACCGATGCTGGGGGAGCGGTGCGCTGGGACGACGCGATCCCCGGCATACGTCGGTTTCACACCGATGACCCGTGCGGAAACCGGGTCGAGATCCAGCAGGCCGGTCAAGCGGGTCAAGCGGGTTGAGTAGGGAGGAGCGAAGCGGGGGACGTATCGAAACCGCGTCAGCGGGTCAAGCGGGCCAAGCGGGTTGAGTAGGGAGGAGCGAAGCGGGGGACGTATCGAAACCGCGTCAGAGGGTTTTCAGCGTCGGCTCCGCCTCGATACCACCCAGGCCGTGCCACGCCAGGTTGACCATGTGGGCGGCGACCGTGTCACGGGGCAGCGACGAACCGGACTCGATCCACCATTCGCCGGTGAAGCCGATCATGCCGACCAGCATCTGCGCGTAGATCGGCACGACCTCGACGTCGAGGTCGTTGCGCTTGAAGACCTCGACGACGATCTCCTCCACCTGGCCCGCGACCGCGGACATGATGCTGGCCGCGGAGCCGTTGCCGTGCCAGGTCGGCGAGTCGCGCAGCAGCACCCGGAAGGCCGCCGGCTCCTCCTCGATGTAGCTCAGCAGCGCGACGGCACCTCTCTCGAGCAACTCGCGGGAGGATCCACCCGAGGTCAGCGAGCCCACCAGATGGTCCAGCAGCTGGCGCATCGCGCGGTCGACCACCACGGCATACAGGCCCTCCTTACCGCCGAAGTGTTCGTAGATCAGCGGCTTGGTGACACCGGCCGCTGTCGCCACGTCCTCGACTGTCGTCGGCTGCACCCCGTGCTCGGCGAAGAGCTTCTCGGCAACGGAGATCAACTGTTCGCGTCGATCGGCGGCAGAGAGACGGGAGCGCTTCTTGGGAGGCATACCCCCATTCAAGGGGATTAGGCCGAATTGCGTGCCGACTGGGGCCAGATCGTTAGCAACGGCCCCGATATGCCATCGCCCGAGATCTGGCCTACCCTTGTGCGGTCCCCTTCGGGGGCGTTCCCCGGTTGCTCTGCTGGTAGGGGCCGCCTGACTTTGAATCAGGATTAGCGACGTTGGTTCGATTCCAACCCGGGGAGCCAGAATTCCGTCAAGCGGCAGCGGCCAGAAGCGCCCTACGCCGGCCGTAGGCCCAGCCCGGAGTGCGCAGCAGGTAGGACCAGCGGTCGTTCCAGGTCGTTGCGTTCGAGACCTCGGTGAACATGTCGACCCACTCGTGGCTCGCGATGCGCAGCGGGTTGAACGTGTCGATGTTGGTGGTCAATCCGTAGACGGGCTGGGCCTTTTCGGGCTCGAAGGTGCCGAAGAGCTTGTCCCAGACGATCAGGATGCTGCCGTGGTTGCGATCGAGGTATTCGCTGTTGGTGCCGTGGTGCACCCGGTGGTGTGACGGGGTGTTCAGGATGCGCTCGAGCCGGCCGATGGAGCGGACCGCCTCGGTGTGGATCCAGAACTGGTAGATCAGGTTGATCGCGCGGGCATTCATGATGTGTGCCGGTCGCACGCCGACCAGCGCGAGCAGGCTGTAGGGGATGTAGAGCGTCATCGTGTCGCCCCACGGCTGCCGCAGCGCGGTCGACAGGTTGTAGCGCTCGCTGGAGTGGTGCACCTCGTGCATCGCCCACATCCAGCGGACCTCGTGGTCGAAGCGGTGGTTCCAGTAGTAGATGAAGTCCCACCCGAGCACCGCGAGGGTTGCCACGACCGCACTGTCGCCGAGGTCGATCGGAGTGCGACCGAAGACCTTCTCGCCCGCTGTCCGCGCACCCCACTCGGTCGCGACGACCAGCGCGGTCGATGCGACGGCGACCGCACCCACGCGGCCGGTGATGCGCTGCAGGACCGGTTTCACCGCAGGAGCGGTCAGATCTGAGGTCGCCTGCTGGAGCTCGCGGGTGTCCCAGTCGGCCACCCCGGCCTGGCCGAAATCGTCGCTGCGCAACTTGCGCACCACGTCCAGGGCGGTCGTCGCGGCGGTGGTGCCGATGGCGATCGTCATCAAGGTCTTGGCCGCCTTGCCGCGTTTGCTGAGCGGACCGAGCAGTGCGTTCGAGACGTATGGCGCCACCAGACTGCCCAACCCCATCGAGAGGCTCGCCATGGTGTCCTTGAACTCGTAGTCGCCGGCGCGGGTGCCCGGCTCCACCGGATGCTTGCGTTGCCAGGCATATTCGGCCGCCATGGCACCGATGAAACCCGGTATGGCGAGCACGGTCAGATCCAGCTTCATGGCGACAGTGTCGCCGAAATTCGGCGGCGCCGTTGCGGATTGCGCCGTACCTTCAGGCCATGACCACGGATCTCTCGCCCGGGCGGCGAACCGACCTCGGGGTGCTTCGACTCCAGGGGGTGCAAATCACCGACCGCGGCGACCACCTCGTCATACGATCGCCGCACAACCCGCTATTCCATTGGGGCAACTTCGTTTTGGTCACCGGCGGTGATCCGTCGGACGCCGACCGGTGGCTCGGTGTGTTCGCAACTGAGTTCCCGGACGCCGAGCACATCGCCATCGACCTGCCGCGTATGCCGGACCCGGCTGCGTATGCCGCACACGGCCTCGCGGTCGAGACAGACGACGTGCTGGCCAGCACCCACCTGCCGCAGTTGCGTCCGCTGCCGGACGGGTATGCCGCGCGGGAACTCCGCTCGGACGACGACTGGGAGCGGCTGATCCGACGGAACGTCGAGGACAACCTCGCCACCGGCGAGCACGAGCCGGTCGGTTACGAACGCTTCTCCCGCGACCAGGCGGCCGGGCGGCGGGCGCTCGTCGAGGCGGGGCACGCCGCGTTCTTCGGCGCGTTCGCCAACCAAGAGCTGGTGGCCGACCTCGGCATCGTGCTGCTCGCAGACACCGCGCGCTATCAGTCCGTCGGCACCGCGCAGGAGCACCGGCGCAAGGGGCTGGCCGGGCACCTGCTCGGCATCGCGGCCCGGTGGGCCGCCGATCGCGGCGCCCGCGAGTGGGTCATCGTCACCGAGTCGACCAATCCCGCGGGTCGCCTCTACCGGTCGCTCGGATTCGCCGAAGCCGCACAGACGGTTCAGGCCTACCGGGCACGGCCGGGAGGCGCCACGGAATAGGTATTCGCCTGGCATTGCACAGCTTCCGCGATCCGGACCGACCGGTATGACGACGGGCGCCCGTCGGGAGCCGCGCTCACGCCTCAGCAAAGATATAGAACACTAGTGCTAATATCTGGGCCATGGGTGTCGAGCGCGTGACGTTCCGAGCAGGCCGGGATCTCTACGGCGATGCCGTGTGGCTGCCCGGGTCGATCCACGATCGTGAGCAGCGTGAGGATGGCGAGTGGTTCTGCGTGCTGCCGGCCTTTGCGGGTTCCGATGACGACGCCCAATGGGTCAGGGGCGACGACATACGTATGCCGAACCAGCAACCCGACGACGGTGCGAGTGACATTGCCGAACCGGTGGGTCGGCCACGTCTCCGGGTTGTCGACTGACCGCCCGCGACCCCCAGCCAGTCACCGGCCCTGCAGATAGTGCGGTCCACTCTGCGCACGATCGGCAGGGCAGCGAGTACCGCCAGCACCGCGCCGGGCCACCGGCCCGCACGACGTGCGGTGGGGCGCACCTCCTGCCGGCCCCAAACCACAGTGGCCCCGGCCAGCCGTGTCGGGCCTGCACACCGTGCGCGACCCCGCCCGCGCCATCTGCAGGATCAGGCAGGCCTCGTAGGTCCGGTGGCTGGGTAAGGAAAGAGTTTGCGGTTCACGTCGATTTGCCCTCCCGCCATTCGTGTAGGTGGTGAGACGCTGGCACGAGGTCGGCGTACGAACCCAAGGAGAACGCCATGGCTCAGTACCTGCTCAAGATGATCCAGCCGGTCGGTGAAGTGCCGGACCACTCCGTCCTCGGGCCGATCATGGCGAAGCTCGGCGCCATCCGGGAGGAGTTGGTGGCACAGAATTCCTGGGTGTTCGGCGGCGGTCTGCACCAGCCCGACACCGCCTCGATGGTGCGGCCGAGCGACAGCGGCCCCGTGGTCACGGACGGACCGTTCGCGGAGGGAGCCGAATTCGTCGGTGGCGTGACGATCATCGACGTCGAAGACCTGGACGAGGCGCTGCGCTGGGCGAGTCGGTATGTCGAGGCGACCGGCCTCGCCAATGAGGTCGCTCCGTTCATCGGCGGTATGCCGCAGAAATGACCGACGTGGCTGCCGTGTTCCGCAGCGAGTACGGCCGCGCGGTGTCCGTGCTGACCGGCGTCCTCGGCGACATCGACCTCGCCGAGGATGCCGTGCAGGCGGCGTTCGAGATCGCCATCAAGAAGTGGCCGCAGGACGGACTGCCGCCCAGCCCCGCCGGCTGGATCATCACGACCGCACGACGGCAGGCGATCGACCGCATCCGCCGGGAGCAGAAGCGCGAGGCGAAGGAATCGGCGGCCCTGCAACTGATCGAGCAGCAGCAACCCGGGAGTGAGGAGGTGTATGCCGTGCCGGACGACCGACTGCGGATGTTCTTCACCTGTTGCCACCCGGCGCTGGCACCTGCGGCGCAGACCGCGCTGACCCTGCGCCTCCTCGGCGGCCTCACAACTGCCGAAATCGCACGCGCCTTCATCACCGGCGAAGCGACCGTCGCGCAGCGAATCGTGCGTGCCAAGGCCAAGATTCGGGATGCGCGGATCCCGTTCCGGGTGCCGGACGACGCGGAGTTGCCCGACCGGCTGGACGGCGTGCTGCGTGCGATCTACCTCGTCTTCACCGAGGGACACCTGACGACTGGCGGCGACGATCCCGTCCGCGACGACCTGTCGAGCGAAGCGATCCGGCTGGCACGTCTGCTCCGGGCGCTGATGCCCGACGAACCCGAGGTGACCGGGCTTCTGGCGCTTGAGCTGCTGACCCAGGCCCGCCGCCCGGCGCGACTGGACGCAGGTGGCGAGCTGGTGCCGCTCGACCAACAGAACCGAGCGCTCTGGGACCGCGTCCTGATCGCCGAGGGGCACGAACTGGTCCGGGCCTGCCTGCGGCGAAACCATCCGGGCAGCTACCAGCTTCAGGCAGCGATCGCGGCCGTGCACACATCGTCGCCGCGCTTCGAGGACACCGACTGGACCCAGATCGTCGCGCTCTACGACCAACTCGCCGCCGTCGACCACAGCCCGGTCGTCGCGTTGCACCGAGGCGTCGCGATCGGTGAACGCGACGGAGCATCCGCCGGACTGAACGCGCTCGACCTACTCGCGGACGATCGCAGGATGCAGCAGTACGCCGTCTTTCACGCTGCCCGCGCGAGGCTGCTCGCACTCGTCGGGCGTATGGCGGAGGCGGTGGCGGCATACGAACGTGCCATCGAGCTCACCGACAACCCGGCCGAACGGCGCGACCTCGAACGTCGACTATCGGCGGATGAGCCCTGACCGGCGCTGACCTGCTGCAGGAGCCGACGGCGCGAGCACCCCGGACGTGCCGGTAATATCGCCGCCGGGCCGCACGCGCACGCGGTCCCGTCACTTGCCCTCCAGCGCGCTCCAGGAGTCGAATCCCCGTGACCGCAGCACCCGCAGCCGTCATCGTCCTGTCCGCAGGGGACGGCACCCGGATGAAGTCGCGACGCAACAAGGCACTGCACGCCATCGGCGGCCGGACGCTGGTCGGGCACGCCGTCAGCGCAGCCGTCGGCACCGGCGCGCAGTATGTCGCGGTCGTGGTCCGAGCCCAGAAGGAGTCCGTCGCCGCGGCCGCGCGCGAGATCGCCGAGGACATCGTCATCGCCGAGCAGGACGACGTCTATGGCACCGGCCGAGCTGCTGAGTGCGGTCTGCTCGCGCTGCCGGACGGGCTGGCCGGCACGGTCCTGGTCACCACCGGTGACACGCCGCTGCTGACCGCCGAGACCTTGCAACAGCTCACCGATGAGCACGAGCGCGCGGCCTCGGCCGTGACCGTGCTGACCGGGGTGCTGCCCGACGCCACCGGCTACGGCCGGATCGTGCGCGACGGCGACGGAGCCGTGCAGGCGATCGTCGAGCACAAGCAAGCAACGCCTGAGCAGCGCGAGATCGGCGAATTCAACTCTGGCATCTTCGCTTTCGACGCTGCCGTGCTCCGCGACGCGCTCGCCGAGGTCGGAGTCCACGCCGAGGCGGGGGAGAAGTACCTCACCGACGTGGTCGAGATCGCGGTGCGTCGTGGCCTGCGGGTCAACGGGCACGTGCTCGAGGACCTCTGGCAGACCGAGGGCGTCAATGACAAGGCGCAGCTCGCCCGGCTCGGCAAGGAGCTGAACCGCCGCACCCTGGACGCGCTGATGCGCGAGAGCGGCGCGATCGTCATCGACCCCGGCAGCACCTGGGTCGACGTCGGGGTGAGCGTCGGTCAGGACAGCGTCATACATCCGGGATGTCAGCTGCATGGCGCTACGTCGATCGGTGCCGACTGCGTGATCGGCCCCGACACCACCCTGACCGACACCGAGGTGCAGGACGGCGCGAGCGTCATACGTACGGTGGCCGAGCTGGCCCTGATCGGTGCCGACGCGACGGTCGGCCCGTTCTCCTACCTGCGCCCGGGCACCGAGCTGGGCCGCGGCGGGAAGATCGGCGGCTTCGTCGAGACCAAGAACGCACAGATCGGCGACGGCGCCAAGGTGCCGCACCTGACCTACTGCGGCGACGCCACGATCGGCGAGGGCAGCAACATCGGCGCCGGCACGATCTTCGCCAACTACGACGGCGTCACCAAGAGCCGCACGACGGTCGGCAAGCACAGCTTCGTCGGCAGCAACTCGGTCATCGTCGCGCCGGTCAACATCGGCGACGGCGTGTATGTCGCAGCCGGCTCGACCGTCATCAAGGACGTCGCACCGGGCGAGCTGGCCATCTCGCGGGCCGAGCAGCGCAATGTCGCCGGCTGGGTCGGACGCAAGCGTGATGGCACCGCGTCCGCGGATGCCGCACATCAGGCACAGCAGGAAGGTTCACAGTCGTAATGGGCACTGGCATGAAGCGCACCACGGAGAAGAATCTGATGGTCTTCTCCGGCCGTGCACATCTTGAGCTTGCCGAGGCGGTGGCGGACGATCTCGGCACCCAACTGGTGCCGACGGAGTTGCGCGACTTCGCCAACACCGAGATGTACGTGCGTTTCGAGGAGTCGGTGCGTGGCTGCGACGCGTTCGTCATCCAGAGCCACACCGCGCCGATCAACAAGTGGATCATGGAGCACCTGCTCATGGTCGACGCGCTGAAACGCGCCAGTGCCAAGCGGATCACGGTCGTGACGCCGTTTTACGGCTACGCCCGACAGGACAAGAAGTCGCGCGGTCGTGAGCCGATCAGCGCCCGGCTGATGGCCGACATGTTCAAGACCGCCGGCGCCGACCGGTTGATGACCGTCGACCTGCACACCGACCAGATCCAGGGCTTCTTCGACGGGCCGGTCGACCACCTGCAGGCGCTGCCGATCCTGACCGGTTACGTCAAGGACAACTACGGCGCCGAGGAGCTGACGGTCGTCTCGCCGGACGCCGGCCGCATCAAGGTCGCCGAGCAGTGGTCCAAGCGCCTCGGCGGCGCCCCGCTGGCCTTCATCCACAAGACACGTGACGTCAGCCGCTCCAACTCCAGCGTCGCCAACCGGGTGATCGGCCATGTCGAAGGCCGCACCTGCATCTTGGTCGACGACATGATCGACTCCGGCGGCACGATCTGCCATGCCGCCGATGCGCTGATGGAGGATGGCGCCGCGAGCGTCGTCATCGCCGCGACGCACGCGATCCTCTCCGACCCGGCCGTCCAACGGCTGAGTGACTCCGTCGCCCGTGAGGTGGTTGTGACCGACACGCTGCCGATCACCCCTGAGAAGCAGTTCGACAAACTCACGCCGCTGTCGATCGCGCCGCTGCTCGGCAAGGCGATCCGAGAGGTCTTCGAGGACGGCTCGGTCACCTCGATGTTCACGTCCTGAGCGGTTCTCGATTTGGGGCAGCGCTGCCGGGCGGCATACGATGTGTGCCGCCAGCCTCGGCGAGGGACGTTGTACGAAAGTCCGTGATCGACAAGGTGTGCACCCGCGACCGTTTCGTATGTCGCTGCCGCGCGCACCAGATCCTCGATCATTCACCGCTCGCGCCGCGTCCCGCGTCGAGGCAGCCACCGTTCATCAACTGCTGCTCGAAAAGCGAGGAAAAGTCATGGCCCTGAAAGAGATTCGTCTGGACGCCGAAGTGCGTACCGAGTTCGGTAAGGGTGCGGCCCGCCGCATCCGTCGCGACCACAAGATCCCGGCCGTGCTCTACGGGCACGGCACCGAGCCGGTGCACCTGACCCTGCCGGGCCACGAGACGATGCTCGCGCTGAAGCACGCCAACGCGATCCTCACCCTGGACTTCGACGGCAAGCAAGAGCTCGCCCTGGCCAAGGACGTCCAGCGCGACGCCATCAAGCCGGTCATCGAGCACATCGACCTGGTCATCGTGAAGCGCGGCGAGAAGGTCACCGTCGACGTCAGTGTTCACATCGAGGGCGACGCCGCCCCGGAGACCAACGTCGTCGTCGAGAACAGCTCGCTCACCGTCGAGGCCGACGTCATCGCCATCCCCGAGTCCTTCACCGTCTCGGTCGAGGGCCTCGAGGCCGGCAGCCAGGTCCTGGCCAAGGACGTCGAGCTGCCCGCGGGTGTCTCCCTGGTTTCCGACGAGGAGCTGCTGGTCGTCAACGTCAGCCAGCAGGTCTCGGCCGAGGAGCTCGAGGAAGAGCTGGCCGAGGCCGAGGGCGAAGCTGGCATCGAGAAGGACGAGCCGGAGACCTCCGAGGAGTCCGACGGCGAGTCTGCGGAGTCCGACGCCGACAAGGCCTGAGTCACACACGATCGCTGATGCGGCCCCGCTCCACCTCGGAGCAGGGTCGCATCGCTCGTTCCGGTGTCGGCCGAGCTCCGTGGCAGCCGGAATGCGTTATCTTCAAAGCGTTTCCGCGACCCCGATAGGACCTCACGTGACTGACGACGCACCCTGGCTGATCGTCGGTCTCGGCAACCCCGGCCCGAAATACGCCGGCAACCGGCACAACGTCGGCGCCATGGTCATCGAGCGTATGGCGGCCGACGGCGGCACGAGCCTGCGCGCGCACAAGGCCGGCGCGCTCGCCGCCCAGGCCCGTGTCGCGGGCAAGTCGGCGATCATCGCAACACCCACCAGCTACATGAACGAATCCGGCGGTCCGGTGGCCGGCCTGATGCGCTTCTTCAAGATCCCACTCGAGCAGCTGATCGTCATACACGACGAGCTGGACATCGACTTCGCGACATTGCGCCTCAAGCGCGGCGGCGGCGAGGGCGGTCACAACGGGCTCAAGTCGATCACCAAGTCCACCGGCAGCAAGGACTACCTGAGAGTGCGGGTCGGCATCGGTCGCCCCCGGGCCGGATGGACGCGGCGGCATACGTGCTGAAGGACTTCAACGCCACTGAGCGCAAGGAGCTGGGCTTCCTGGTCCCGGACGCCGCCGAGGCGGTCGAGGTGCTGATGACCAAGGGTTTGACCGACGCGCAGAATGTCATCCACGCCCGCTGACGCACTCGCCCTCTGAGCGACAGGAGCACCGATGCACTGAGAGGAGTATGGATTCACCCCGAATCCGTACTCCTCTCGGTCAGGCGGTGCTCCTCTCGGTCGTAGAATTGGGGCGTCAACCCCGTCTCGCCAGCGAACGGGGCCCTTTTGCGTGTCTGCGACGGCAGCCACGCCGAGGCTTATTCTGCGCCGGTCAGAGCGTCAGCAAGCTGCCGCCCTGCCGACGCAGCCTGAGCTCGCTGTGTTTGTTCAGAATCAACTTCGATGTGTGAAGGAGCTGCTCAGTCTTGAGCCTGCAACCCGTGCTCGATCTCCTGGCGCGTGACCCGGCGGTCACCCGGCTGATGTCACACGTCGGCACCGCAAACGTCGTCGACATCGCCTGCGCCGCCGGCGCTCGCGGGCCGCTCACCGCCCTGGTGGCGGGCGGCGGTGACGGCCGCGCTGCACGCACCGTCCTCGCAGTCACCGCGACCGGGCGTGAGGCCCAGGACCTGGCGGCCTGCCTGCGTGGCTTCCTGCCGGGCGAGCGGATCGTCGAGTTCCCGAGCTGGGAGACGCTGCCGCACGAGCGGCTCAGCCCGCGCAGCGACACCGTCGGACGCCGGCTTGCCGTGTTGCGCCGGCTGGCCCACCCCGACGCCGATGACGAGGTGTATGGCGAGATCAGCGTGGTCATCGCCAGCGTGCGAGCGTTGATGCAGCCGATCGCCAAGGGCCTGGGCGACCTGTCCCCGGTGTCGCTGCGCGTCGGGCAGGATGCTGAGCTGCCCGACGTCGTGGAGGCGTTGGCCGGCGCGGCATACACCCGCACCGACCTGGTCGAGCGACGTGGCGAATTCGCAGTCCGCGGAGGCATTCTCGACGTCTTCCCGCCCACCGAGGAGCACCCGGTGCGGGTTGAGTTCTGGGGCGACACGGTCGAGGAGATCCGCTGGTTCAAGGTGGCCGACCAGCGCAGCCTGGAGCTCGCCGAGCACGGCCTGTGGGCGCCGCCCTGCCGCGAGTTGCTGCTCACCGAGGACGTCCGAGCACGTGCGGCGACCCTTGCCACCCAACTGCCCGGAGTGCAGGACATGCTGCTCAAGGTCGCCGAGGGCATCGCGGTCGAGGGTATGGAATCCCTGGCGCCGATCCTGCTTGCGGGTGGCACGGCCGGCGGCATGGAGACCCTGTTGGACGTGCTGCCGCGCGGCACGCACGTGCTGCTGAGTGACCCGGAGCGGGTGCGGACCCGCGCCCACGATCTGGTTGCGACGAGCGCGGAGTTCCTCGACGCGAGCTGGGCGAATGCCGCGGCAGGCAATGCGGTGCCGGTCGACCTCGAGTCGGTGCTCGGCACAGCGTCCTATTGGTCACTCCCGGAGCTGCGCGACCACGCGCTGTCCAAAGAGCTTGCCTGGTGGGCATTTTCGTCATTCGCCTCTGACGCCGAGCTCGCGGACTTCCAGGAGGATGACGCGCTCGCGGGTGAACAGGTCACGATCGGCACCGCCGAGGTGCCGCTCTACCGTGGCGACACCGAGCAGGCGATCGGCGACATCCGCGACTGGGCACGAGACGGCAACCGCGTCCTGATCGTGACCGAAGGCCCCGGTCTCGGCCACCGGATCGGCGAGGTGCTGCGCGACCACGACGTCCCGTCGCATCGCATCGAAGACCTGGCGCCCGGATCCGTCGAGCTCACGACGGGTGCGCTCGGTCACGGATTCACTTTGGAGACAAGCGATTTCGTTCTCCTCACGGAGAGCGACCTGACCGGCTCCTCGACGCGCGGCGGCAGCACCAAGGACATGCGCAAGATGCCGTCCCGTCGTCGCAACGTCGTCGACCCGCTACAACTGCACCCGGGCGATTTCGTCGTGCACGAGCAGCACGGCGTCGGCCGGTTCGCCAAGATGATGCAGCGCACCGTCGGCGGCGCGACCCGCGAATACCTGGTGATCGACTACGCACCGGCCAAGAAGAATCAGCCCGCCGATCAGCTCTACGTGCCGACCGATCAGCTCGACCAGGTCACGCGGTATGTCGGAGGCGAGCAGCCCTCGCTCAACCGGATGGGTGGATCCGATTGGCAGACAACGAAATCGCGCGCCCGCCGGCATGTGCGACAGATCGCGGCCGAGTTGATCCAGCTCTACTCGGCACGGATGGCGACCGAGGGTCACGCGTTCGCTCCCGACACCCCGTGGCAACGCGAGCTCGAGGACGCCTTCGCCTATGTCGAGACACCCGACCAGGCCAGCAGCATCGATGAGGTCAAGGCCGACATGGAGAAGTCCGTGCCGATGGACCGGTTGATCTGCGGTGACGTCGGTTACGGCAAGACCGAGATCGCCATCCGTGCCGCCTTCAAGGCGATCCAGGACGGCAAGCAGGTCGCGGTGCTGGTGCCGACCACGATCCTGGTCAAGCAGCACTACCAGACCTTCACCGAGCGCTACGCCGGCTTCCCGGTGGTCGTGAAAGCGCTGTCCCGTTTTCAGACCGACCGGGAAGCGCGCGAAGTAGTGGATGGATTGCGTTCTGGCGCGGTCGATCTCGTCATCGGCACGCACCGACTCCTCTCGAGTGAGGTCAAGTTCAAGGACCTCGGCCTGGCGGTCATCGACGAGGAGCAGCGCTTCGGTGTGGAGCACAAGGAGCAGCTGAAGCAGATGCGCACCGCGGTCGACGTGCTCGCGATGTCCGCGACCCCGATCCCGCGCACCCTGGAGATGGCGGTCACCGGCATCCGTGAGATGTCCACTCTCGCAACGCCGCCCGAGGAGCGCCACCCCGTGCTGACCTTCGTCGGCGGCTATGAGGAGAAGCAGATCGGGGCCGCCATACGCCGTGAGCTGATGCGTGAGGGACAGGTCTTCTTCGTCCACAACAACGTCAGCACGATCGAGAAGGCGGCGTCTCGTCTGCGCGAGCTGGTGCCCGACGCCCGCATCGCGACCGCGCACGGGAAGATGGGCGAGCACCGACTCGAGGACGTCGTGACGGCGTTCTGGGATCGCGAGTTCGACGTGTTGGTCTGCACCACGATCATCGAGACCGGGCTGGACATCTCCAACGCCAACACCCTCATTGTCGATCGAGCCGACCGGCTCGGGCTCTCCCAGTTGCACCAGTTGCGCGGGCGGGTCGGGCGTGGCCGGGAGCGTGCCTACTCCTACTTCCTCTTCCCGCCGGAGAAGCCGCTGACCGACACCGCACACGACCGGTTGCAGACGATCGCCAGTCACACCGACCTCGGCGCCGGCATGCAGGTGGCGATGAAGGACCTGGAGATCCGCGGTGCCGGCAACCTGCTCGGCGGCGAGCAGTCCGGCCATATCGCCGGCGTCGGCTTCGACCTCTACGTCCGGATGGTCGGCGAGGCCGTCGCCGACTTCCGCGGGGACGGCACCTCGAACGCGCCGACCGAGGTCAAGATCGAGCTGCCGGTCGACGCCCACCTGCCGCACGACTACGTGCCGGGGGAGCGGCTGCGGCTGGAGGCCTACAAGAAGCTGGCGACTGTCGAGGACGAGGCCGGGCTCGGCGAGATCGAGGCCGAACTGCGCGATCGGTATGGCGCACCCCCGAGCCGGTGCAGCACCTCTTCGAGGTGGCCCGGTTGCGGATCATCGCGCGGCAGGCCGGCATCGGTGACATCGCCGTGCAGGGCCGGAATGTCCGTTTCGGACCGGTCGACCTGCGCGAGAGTCAACAGCTGCGGCTGGAGCGCATCTACAAGGGGACGATGGTCAAGCCCGGCATACACCAGATCCTGGTGCCGCAGCCGAAGACCGCACCGGTGGGCGGTCAGCCGTTGCGCAACACCGAAGTCCTGCGCTGGGCGGCACAGTTGATCAAGGCGGTGCTGCTGGACGACATCGGTGCGGCTGCGGGAGCGGCGTCGTGACATGCGTGACCAGGCATCGCTCGGCACAGGGCGTGCTGGCATGATGCATGAGGCGTGGCGTCGCTCCACGCCTATTTCTGCAAAGCACGAGAAAGGCCACACCGAGATGCCGAGCTTCCGTCGCGGTCGATTCGCCCTGGGCGCCGCAGCATCGCTGTGCACCCTCGCGCTCGCAGGATGCGGGAGCAGTGGGGTGATGCACGACGGCACCACCGCGTTGACCTATGACGGTCAGTCGGTCAGCAACTCCCAGCTGCAGACGGCCGCTAAGGACATCTCGAGCTTCGTCGGGGCACCGATCGACCCGGCGGTCGTCGCCGGCCGGTTGGCCGTCGGTCCGCAGATCGAGCAGTACGCCGCCAAGAAGGGCCAGTCGCCGATCAGTGACAGCACGATCCAGGCGCAGAAGCCGAACGTCAAGCTCTCGGCGACCGCGCTGGAGGCGCTGCGCGTCGACGCGTTGATCAGCACCCTGGCCAACAACGGCGACCTCGACAACAACAGCCTGCAGGCGCTCACCAAGAAGAGCAACGTCACCGTCAACCCGCGTTACGGGTCGTGGGAGAAGGGCAAGGGCATGGTCGCGGACGCCCACCCGTGGATCAAGGCCACCCCGAAGACCTCGGCCGTGCCGGCCCCGGTGCCGCCTCAGGGCCAAGGGTGAGTGACGCCACTTCGCTGCTGACCGTTCTGGTCACGAGCCCGCGGTTGCCCGCCGGGCTGATGTCACGGGACGCTTGGACGGCCCTGGAAGCCGCCGAGCGAGTGCTCGCCTCCGACCTCGAAGACCCGTTGCCGGCCGCCATCGAGGTCTCGGGCATCACCGTCACTGCGTTGCCCTACGACTCGCCTGCCGAGGCGGCCCGCGCTCTCGTTGATGCGACCCGGTCCGGGTCGGTCCTGTGGGTGGGCTCGCCGGACGCCGACCCCGGGCTGACCGATGCGCTGGCGGAGGAACTCACCCGGCTCGACGAACCACCGCAGATCGAGGTGCTCGTCGGTTCGTGGGACCTGCCGGGCGCCCGGCTCCTGGACGCTGTCGCAGTGATGGACGCATTGCGCTCGCCCGGTGGTTGCCCGTGGGACGCCGAGCAGACGCACGAGTCGCTCGCGAAATACCTGCTCGAAGAAGCGCACGAAACGGTCGAGGCGATCGAGACCGGTGACACCGAGCACGTCGCCGAGGAGCTCGGCGACGTCTTGTTGCAGGTGCTCTTCCACGCACGAATCGCCGCCGACGAGGACCCCGGTTTCGACATCGACGATGTCGCAGGAGCGTTGGTGGAGAAGCTGATTCGCCGTCATCCGCACGTGTTCGGCGATGGCGACGCGAGCACCCCGGACGAGGTCGAGCGGTCGTGGGAGCAGATCAAGGCGACCGAGAAGGCCGACCGCGACGAGGACGACCTGCTGGCCGGCATACCCGTCTCCTTGTCCCCGCTGCTGATCGCCGAGAAGGTCCTCACCCGGGCAGCCCGGCGCGACATACAGCTGACGTATGACGACAAGGCTGACCTCGGCACCCGCCTGCTGGCACTCGTGGCCGAAGCTCGCGCGGCCGGGACGTCAGCCGACGCGGCACTGCGCGCGGTGTTGCGACAGATCGCCCGTCCGGCGACCGACTGAGGATGGCAGGCTGCGCGTATGACGAATCCTGACCTCGCTGCCGCGATCGACGCCCGCTGTCGGCTGCACGGCGAATTCATCCTGCGGTCCGGCCAGGTGGCTGACGAATACTTCGACAAATACCTCTTCGAGGGTGATCCACAGCTGATCCGTCGCGTTGCCGAGGAGATGCAGCCGCTGCTTCCGTCCGATGCCGATGTGCTGGGCGGTCTGGAGTTGGGTGGCGTACCCATCGCGGCCGTGCTGGGTCAACTTGCAGACGCACCAACGGTTTTCGTCCGCAAGAAGGCGAAGGAATACGGCACCCGCAAGCTTGCGGAGGGCGGCCCGGTCGAGGGCAAGCACGTCGTGCTGGTCGAGGACGTGATCACCACCGGTGGAGCCGTCATCGCGGCCGCGCAGGCGTTGCGCGAGCTCGGTGCCCGGGTTGAGCTGGTGCTGTGCGCGATCGACCGACGGCCACCGGACGCCACGGGTCTCGCGGATGCCGGCATCGAGGTGCGGTCGGTCTTCACCCGCGCCGACCTCGACGCGGCCCGTGCGAACGCTGATTGAGCGACGCGAAACGATTCGGGCTGGGACGATGGGTGCATGGTCTATCTGCCGTCCCATGACGAAGCGCCGTCCGCTGCGGATGTCGCCCAACTGATCGCCGCCGTTCCGTTGGCGACTCTCGTCACGACTGACGGAAAAACGTTGAGCGCCAACCACATTCCGTTCCTGCTCGAGAGCGGTGCCGACGGAGACCGGCTGGTCGGTCACGTCGCCCGCGCCAATGACGTATGGCGCGAAGGCAATCACGAGGGCGAGAGCCTGGTCGTCTTCAACGGTGCCGATCACTACGTGTCGCCGACCTGGTATCCGTCCAAGCAGGAGCACCACCAGGTCGTGCCGACGTGGAACTACCTCGTGGCACACGTGTATGGCGAGCTCGTCATACACGATGACCTGCGGTGGACCCGGGGAGCGGTTGCCAAGCTGACGGGCGCGATGGAGCACGGGCGCGAGGATGCTTGGCACATGGGCCAGGCACCGGCCGACTATGTCAGCGAGCAACTCGACAAGATCGTCGGGATCGAGTTGCGGATCTCGCGCATCATCGGGAAGTTCAAGGTCAGCGCGCATCGGAGCAGCGCTGACCGCGGCGGTGCCGCCGACGGGATCGAGGCCGACTCGGGCCTGTCACCGCTGGTCGATGAGATGCGTGCCGTCGACGACCGTCGCTGACCCAGGCGGTCAGCTCAGTTGGCCCGCGACCTGATGGTGCTGGAGCGCGAACTCCGTCACGCGGACGAGCGCAGCCTTGGCCGACTCGCGATCACGGGCGTCGACGCGGATCAACGGAATGGTCGGCGAGATGGCCAGCGCGTCGGAGATCTCCTGCTCGGAGTGCACGCGCGTGCCGTCGAACTGGTTGACCGCAACGATGAACGGCAGCCCCTTGGCCTCGAAGTAGTCGATCGCCGAGAACGCATCGCCGAGTCGTGCGGTGTCGACCAGCACGATCGCGCCGATCGCACCCCGGACCAGGTCGTCCCACATGAACCAGAAGCGGCGCTGGCCGGGCGTTCCGAAGAGGTAGAGCACCAGATCGTCGGCGAGCGTGATCCGCCCGAAGTCCATTGCGACAGTGGTGGTGTTCTTGTTGGGCGTCGACGACAGGTTGTCGGTGCCCTCCGACAACTGGGTAACCGTCGCCTCCGTCTTGAGGGGAACGATCTCGGAGACAGCGCCGACAAGAGTCGTCTTGCCGACGCCGAAGCCGCCGGCGACGACGATCTTGGTCGACGTCGTACGACGGCTCGGGTCAGAGGTCGCGAAGTCCACGCAAGGTCCTTTCGATCAAGCTGATGCGCTCGACACTGGAGGTGCTGTCGGTGAGGGTTTTCTGTAACTGCACGTAGCCGTGAGTGACCAGGTCACCCACGAGGACGCGGGTGACGCCGAGGGCGAGACCGGTCCGCGCAGCGATTTCGGCGACCGACACTCGTTCGGCGGCGCACAGGTCGGCGATGCGACTGCTGGGGTCGTGCGGTGGCCACCGGCGGTCGTGCCCGGCGCCGGTGAGTTCGACGGTCGCTTCCATCGGCACATCGATCTGGCTGGTGGTGCGTCCGGCCGTCATCGTGTAGGGCCGCACGACACTGGCGACCGGCTCGTCATACTGCTCGGCGAACCCGTCCCCGGCGTCCGGATCGATGTCAGTCATCGCCGGTCATCACGTTCTCGGAACCGCATCCACGACACGGCCCACGCGCTCGACCATGATCGCCATCTCGTAGCCGATCTGGCCGATATCGGCCGAGGCCGCGGTGAGTACGGCGAGGTGAGAGCCGTCGCCCACGCTCATCAGCAGCACGTAACCGTGCTGCATCTCGACGATCGACTGCAGCACGGCGCCGCCGTCGAATAGCCCGGCAGCACCTGCGGCCAGGCTCGCCAGCCCGGAGGAGACCGCCGCCATCTGCTCGGCACGGTCGACCGGCAGCTCGTTGTTCCGGGCGATCACCAGGCCATCGACGGAGACGAGTACCGCGTGCGACACACCAGGCGTGTCTTGCACGAATCGCGATACGAGCCAGTCGAATTGACCGCCATCGCCAGCAGTCATGGAGTGGTCGGTCACCAGGGCCTCGATCCGTTGTCGGTGTCATTGTGAGTGTGGTCGTCAGACTGGTTGGCTGCTGTCGACTGCCGGCCGCGTTCGACCCCGGCCTTGTAGCGGCTGAGCTTGGCGCGCAGCGCCTCCGGGTCGCGCACCGGAGGTGCCTCGGCACGTTCGACGGCGCCCGGCACGATGAACCGACCGGGTCGTCGCTGTGGGAGCGATCCATCGCCGTTGGAGCCTTGCTCGGTCGCCAATTGTGCGGCCTCCCAGGCCTTGTCGGTGCGCTGACTGGACCAGGAGGCGACCTGCTCGCCGTCCGCGTCCAGCCAACGCGAGCTGATCTGCCGGAAGATCGGGGTGTCCTCCAGGCGGAGTGGCGTATGGCGCTCCACGGGCTGCGTGACCGGCGCCGACTGCTCGTCCGGAGGGGTCGGTGCGCTAGGCGGGGTTGGTGCGGACTCCGGCCGGCGCATCGGCAGGCTTGCGGTCTGCCCGTCGTGGTGGCCGTCGTCGCGGCCGTCGCCATCAGCTCTGACGGACTGTCGGGCCGAGAAGAACGCTGACGTCACGCTCGCGCGCTCTGGATCGGCTGTCGGTGCGGCCCCGATCGGGGAGACCCATTTGTCGGTGCGGTCCGATGCACTGACGGTCCTTGCCGCCGCAGCGGCGCCCAACGAGTCAGCGCCGGTCAGTGCGGTCACGCCGGTTGCTCCCGGGCGTCGGCGGGGAGCCCCGCGCCGGTCTGCTCAGGCTCGGTTGCGTTCGAACGGTCCGTGGCCGGTGCGGATGCCGGTGCGGCAGCCGGAGCTGCCATGGCCGGTGTGAGTTCATGGCGACGGTCGATCTCATCCGGCGTTTCCGCGGCCGGCGCTGCGACGGTCAGCTCGGTCGACAAGACCGCCATCGGCACGTGTACCGCAGCAACCGTGCCACGCCTGGGCCGAGACCGCAGGCGGACGTCGATGTCGTAGCTGTCGCTGAGTCGCGCCACCACGAAGAGCCCCATGTGCCGCGTCGTGTCGACGCCGAACTTGCCACCGGCGGAGATGTCCTCGTTGAGCTGCTTCAGCTCGTCCTTCTCGATGCCGAGGCCGTGATCCTCGATCTCCAGCAGCACTCCACCGTCGATGGCGCGTGCGCCGCTGATCTCGACGCGGGAGTCCGGCGGCGAGAAGGTCAGCGCGTTGTCGACGAGCTCGGCGATGAGGTGGACGAGGTCGCTCGCGACGTTGCTGTCGACGGTGTGGTCGGGCAAGCCACCGACATTGACCCGCTGGTAGTCCTGAACTTCCGAGATCGCGGCACCGACGACCTGTGCGATCGGCAGCGACTCGGCCCGACCGCCGTGCGCGTGGTTGCCGGCGAGAACCATCAGGCTCTGGCCGTTCCGGCGCATCCGGGCGGCCATGTGGTCGAGTCGGAAGAGGCTGTCCAGGCGTGTCGGATCGTCCTCGGAGCGCTCCAGCTGTTCCAGCAGGTTCAGCTGCTGGTTGACCAGCGACGTGCTACGTCGCGACAAGGTCTCGAACATGTCGGTCATCTGGCGCCGCAAGGTGGCCTGCTCTGTCGCGAGCCGGATCGCGCGGTTCTGCATGTCGTCGACGGCGCGGGACAGCTGGCCGATCTCTTCACGGCTGGTGAGGGCCACGCTCTTGATCCGGCCGACGCCCTGACCCGACTGGACCCGCTCGATCGCTGCGGGCAGGTGCTCCTGGGAGGCGTCGATCGTGTTGCGTCGCAGCGCGGTGATCGGCCGCAGCAGCAGCGAGCGCGACAGGAAGTACACCGCGGCCGCGGTGAGAGCCAGCAACGCGATGATGAGCGCGATCTGCAGCAGCGCGGAGCGACGTGCGTCGTCCGCCTGTCGTGAGACGCGCTCCGTCGCCGCAGCCGCGGCGGCCTTGTATGCCGAGCTGTATGACGCCCTCACCGGCCGCGTGACGCTCTTGACCTGGTCCATGGTGCCGTCGGTGCTGAAGGCAAGCCTGCTGACGGTGTCCGACTGCACGCCCGACACGTCCACATTCGGCACATGTGCGGCCTGGACGCGCTCCAGCGCATCTCGCTCGCCGCCGACATCCGCCGACAGCTGCGTCCGCAGGGAGTCGGAGAACTTCGTCTCGGGCGCCAGGTCGAGCCGTTCGTCGGCAAGGTGGCTCTGTGCGGTGACGAGGTCGTGGAGCGCGTTCAGCGTCGACTCCGGGTGTGACGCGTTGAGGTCGTCCAGGAAACCCAGCACGTCGGAGCTGATGGCGCCCGGCGCGAGAGCCGTCGACCCGGAGGTCGCGTTGTTTGCCGAGTCCAGTGCTCGACCGGTGCTGATCGCGGCGCTGAGCAGGTTGTGCTGACGGGAGCTGAGGTCCGTCGATTTGATGGACGACTGCAAAGTCTCCCGGGCCTGTTGGAACTGTGCACGTGCGGCTCCGACCGTCTTGTCGCTCGCCGACGGGGTCACCAACTGGGCCGACAGGTCCTGGCTGCTGGCCAGATAGTCGATCGCCGGTTGCACCGATTGGTAACGGGTCCGTGCCTGCGACGCGTTCTGTGCGTCAGTCCAGGCACCCGCGATGCGGATGCCCACCACAACGGTGGCGAAGACCAACGGCAGCGCCAGACAGGCGATGACCTTGCGCCGAAGCGACCAGTCGCTCGGCGGCCAGAAGGTCCTGGTGATCTGTCGTTGCTCGGGTTCGGCAGCCGTCGTCGCACCTTGGCGAGATTCGGGCATCGTGATGGTTCTCTTCCAGGTCGATGACGTGAGGGACGGGGTTCCGCGTCGCCTCACGGGTAGGCGTGGCCGACTCTCACCGACTCACGCGCGTGGTCATGCTGGGCGCCTGTGCGACGCACTGGGTCCAGGGGCGGACCTGCTGGCGGCATCATCGGCGCCTGCTGACACAGGATGCCGCACTTGTGCCGCCCGCGAGGGCGGAATGGCGCAGAATGCCGTAGTCGCCGAACATTGTGACACGTGGATAGACCCGCCTTCGCCGGTTCCCGCGAAGTCACCGCGGCAGGGTCACGTCCCGTGCCACCTCGACGATCGCGTCGGCGACCGCGTTCACGGCTCGTGGTCGCGGCGGTGCGCCATACGTGACGACCTGGACCTGCCGGGTGGCAGGCAGTCTGGTGACCCGCACGCCGGGATGCTGGTGCACCGCGAGTGCGAGTCCGGGCAGGATGCTCACCAGTGAGCCCTGTGCCACGAGCGACTGGACCGCGAGGTAGTCGTCGGTCGCGAAGCTGATCTCGGGCTCGTAGCCGCTCGCCGTGCACAGCTCGACCAGTTGGGCCCGGCAGCGCTCGCACCCCGCCACCCATGCTGTATGGCGATGCGCGCGCAACGCCCGCCCGACCGTGCGCGCTCGTTCGGAGACGGGTTCGACGAGATAGAGATGGTCGGTGAGCACGGTGTCGGCGCTCAGGAGCTCGGCGTCGGTGTCGTCATACGTGAAGGTGATCGCGAGGTCGACGCGGCCGGCGCGCAGTAGCTCGATGGCGTCCGGCGGTTCGGCTTCCACGAGCTCGATCGCCACGCCGGGCGCCGAGTCTCGCAATGCGGCCAGGGCAGGCGGCACGACGGTCGCAGTGGCTGACGGGAACGCGGCCAGCCGAACTCGACCGGCGCGCAGCCCAGCCGCCATGTGCAGCTCGTCCTCGGCGCGTCGACTGAGCGCGAGGATCTCTTCCGCGCGATGGGCGAGCGCCATACCTTCCGCGGTCAGGCGTACACCGCGGCCGACCCGTTGCAGCAGGACCGTGTGCGTCTCGGCCTCCAGCCGACGCAGATGATGGGAGATCGTGGGTTGCCCGTAGTGCAACTCGTCGGCGGCCGCGGACACCGAGCCGGTGCGTGCGACGGCGACGAGCGCCTGGAGGCGGCGAAGATCGAGCACCCGGCCAACATATCGATACTGTCGTTGATATTGCGATAAAACATCTATTGGACTGATGTGACGTGAGTGCTCCACACTCGCAGGCATGAGCGCATTGACCTTCGCCGGAGTCCTGCACGCTGCCGATGCCATCGCCGGCGAGCTGCCGCCGACGCCGTCGTGGATCTACCCCGCGCTCAACGAAGCGGTCGGTGCGCAGGTCGTCGTCAAGCACGAAAACGTCCAGCCGACAGGCGCGTTCAAGGTTCGAGGCGGAGTGTCGCTCGCGGCCGGACTGACCGACGCCGAGCGACAAGCGGGGCTGATCAGCGCGTCGACCGGCAACCACGCGCAGAGCCTGGCGTATGCCGGACGGCTCGCCCACGCGCCGACGATCGTCGTGATGCCGGTGACCGCGCCCGAGGAGAAGGCGCACGCCACCCGATTGCTGGGTGCCGAGGTGATCCGGCACGGCGCGACGATGACGGAGTCGTGCCAGCACGCCATGGAGATCGCCACCGAGCGCGGGATGCGCTTCGTCAGCCCCGGTGACGACCCGGCGATCGTGCACGGCCACGCGACGATCTACCTCGAGCTGCTGCGCCGCCATCCGGACCTGGAGGCGATCTACGTCCCGGTCGGGAGCGGGTCCGGCGCCGCAGGTGCCTGCGTGGTCCGTGACGAGCTGGCTCCGAACTGCAAGATCATCGGCGTGCAGAGCGCGGCGGCGCCCGCTGCATACAACTCCTGGCGCAGTGGCCGGGTCGAGCAGGCAGCGTGCGACACGCGGTTCAGCGGTATCGCCACCTCCAGCGGCTCGCAGTTGCCGTTGTCGGTGATGCACGGACGGATGAATGACTTCCTGCTGGTCGACGACTTCCAGATCCTGGACGCGATGCGGTTGTTCAGCACGGCAGCGCACACCCTGGCCGAAGGCGCCGGGGCAGCTGCGCTCGCGGGCTTGTTGCAGGACACCGAGCACCCGCAGCGGTGCGCGGTCGTGTGCTCCGGTGGTAACGCCGACGGGAGCGAGATCGCCGACATCGCGGCCTTCGCGGCGATGGCCTGACCGACGCACCCGGGACTCCGTGGACTGACTTTGCGGGTCGTCCCGGACCGGGCAGTGGTTCGGCGATAGTCTGGGCGCGCAGCACGCGACCCGGGCATACCGCCTGCCGGACGCCCCGACGATGCGCCAGGAGACTCACCAAGTGGCCACGATTGACGCCCTGCTCGCCCGTGAAATCCTCGACTCCCGAGGCAACCCGACCGTTGAGGTCGAGGTCGCGCTCGATGACGGCACGGTCGGCCGCGCCGCCGTCCCGTCCGGCGCCAGCACCGGCCAGTTCGAAGCAGCCGAACGTCGCGACGGCGACAAGAAACGCTACGGCGGCAAGGGTGTTCAGGACGCTGTCGACGCGGTCGCCGAGGAGATCGCCCCGCACGTGCTGGGCTATGACGCGAGCGAGCAGCGTCTGGTCGACCAGGAGATGATCGCCCTCGACGGCACCGACAACAAGGCCCGGATCGGTGCCAACGCGATCCTCGGTGTCAGCCTCGCGGTCGCACAGGCCGCGGCCGACTCGGCCGACCTGCCGTTCTTCCGCTACATCGGCGGTCCCAACGCGCACCTGCTGCCGGTGCCGATGATGAACATCCTCAACGGTGGCGCGCACGCCGACTCCAACGTCGACATCCAGGAGTTCATGATCGCGCCGATCGGTGCGGGCTCTTTCCGCGAGGCGTTGCGCTGGGGCGCCGAGGTCTACCACGCGCTCAAGGGCGTGCTGAAGGAACGCGGCCTGTCCACCGGCCTCGGTGACGAGGGCGGCTTCGCGCCCAGCCTCGAGTCCAACCGCGCCGCACTCGACCTGATCCTCGACGCGATCAAGGCCGCCGGCTACACGCCGGGCAAGGACATCGCGCTCGCGATGGACGCCGCGGCGAGCGAGTTCTTCGAGGACGGGTCCTACGTCTTCGAGGGTTCGAAGAAGTCGGCGACCGAGATGACTGCTTACTACGCCGACCTCGTTGCCTCCTACCCGCTGGTCTCGATCGAGGACCCGCTGGACGAAGAGGACTGGGAAGGCTGGAAGACCCTCACCGACGAGCTCGGGGACAAGGTCCAGATCGTCGGCGACGACCTGTTCGTCACCAACCCGACCCGGATCGCTCGCGGCATCGAAGGCGGCAACGCAAACGCCCTGCTCGTCAAGGTCAACCAGATCGGCACCCTGACCGAGGCGTTGGACGCCGTGTCGCTGGCGCAGAGCAACGGCCTTCGCTGCATGATGAGCCACCGGTCCGGTGAGACCGAGGACACCGCGATCGCTGACCTGGCGGTCGCCACCAACTGCGGCCAGATCAAGACCGGCGCTCCGGCTCGCTCCGACCGCGTAGCCAAGTACAACCAGTTGCTGCGCATTGAAGAAGAGCTCGACGACGCCGCGGTCTACGCCGGTGCCGGTGCCTTCCCGCGGTTCAAGGCCTGAGCTCTCGTCGACGAAAGGCTTTCTTGTGACACGCGATTCGCGTAAGACCACTGCAGGTCGGTCACGCGCGACGTCCCGTCCGACTCCTGGTCGGCGACGGACCGGCACGGGACGCACCACCACGGTGCGGACCGCCTCGACGAAGCCGACCGGTGCGGGCCCCGGCGGCTCGTCGGGTAGTGCTCGCGCCGTGCGCAAGCAGCGGTCGCCGCGGTCCATGCGGCGGCTGGCAGTCGTTGGCGCGCTGATCGTCTTCCTCGCGGTGGTCATCGCACCGACCGTCCGCTCCTATGTGTCCGAACGCCAGCATGTTTCGCAACTGCAGGCGCAGGTAGCCGCGCAGCAGGCCAACGTTGCATCGCTCAAGGAGCAGAAGCAGAAGTGGAGCGACCCGAAGTATGTCGCCGCACAGGCCGGCGAGCGGCTCGGCTTCGCCAAGCCCGGCAAGACACTGACGGTCTACGTCACGGACCAGAAGTCGAAGGACGTCGCGGCAAAGAAGTCCGAGGCCAAGCAGACCTGGTACGGCACGGTCTGGAAATCCGTCGTCGCCTCCGGCGAGCACTGATCCGTCGATGACCGAGAGTTCATTGCCACCAGTCGATCCCGCGGATCTCGAGCGCGTCGAGCAGCAGCTCGGCCGACTTCCGCGCGGCGTTGTCGAGATCGCCGCGCGTTGCCCATGCGGCTGCCCCGCCGTGGTGCGCACACTGCCCCGGTTGCCGGATGGCACTCCGTTCCCGACCAGCTATTACGCCACCTGCCCTCGCCTCACCGGTGCGATCGGCACCCTGGAGTCGCAGGGCATGATGCGTGAGATGACCGACCGGCTTGCGGCCGATCCGGAGCTTGCGGCCGCCTACCGCGCAGCGCACGACGACTACCTGCGCAGGCGCGCCGAGCTGGGCGACGTCGCGGAGATCTCCGGTGTCTCGGCCGGCGGTATGCCGGATCGCGTCAAGTGCCTGCACGTTCTCGTCGCTCACTCGATGGCGGTGGGTCCTGGCATCAACCCCCTTGGTGACGAAGCACTTTCGGCATTACCCAAGTGGTGGCTCAACGGCTGCTGCAGCCAAATGCGGGTCGAGTAGCGGTGAGGTACGAGCCGCGTATCGAGACCCTCGAAGAACGAAGAGCCAGATGAAGCGAGTCGCTGCGGTCGACTGCGGCACCAACTCGATAAGGTTGCTGATCGCCGACACCGACGGGTCGTCTCTGACAGATGTCGTCCGCACCATGGAGATCGTGCGACTCGGCCAGGGTGTCGACGTGACCGGTCGGATCGCGCCGGAGGCGATGGAGCGGACCCTGCGGGTCGCGCGGGACTACGCCCAGCAGTGCACCGACGCAGGGGTCGAGCGGGTGCGGTTCGTCGCGACCTCGGCTTCGCGCGATGCGCAGAACGCCGCCGAGTTCACCGCCGGTATCGCGGACGCCTTCGCCGGGTTCGGGACCGTGCCCGAGGTGGTGACCGGAGACGAAGAAGCCCAGCTCAGCTTCCGCGGCGCGACCAGCGTGGCAGCGGAGTCAACTCCTGCGCCATACCTCGTGGTCGACTTGGGCGGTGGCTCAACGGAGTTCGTCCTCGGCGACCAGCAGGTCGATGCGGCACTCTCGACCAACATCGGCTGCGTCCGTCTCACCGAGCGGCACCTGCACACCGACCCGCCGACCGAGGCCGAGGTCGACGCGGCGCTGGTCGACATCGATGCGGCCATCGACGACGCAGCTGCGGTCGTCCCGCTGGATCGCGCCGGTTCACTCATCGGCTTGGCCGGTTCGGTCACCACCATCACTGCTCATGCGCTCGGCCTGACCGAATATGACCCCGAGCGCATCCATGGCACGCAGCTCTCGGTCGCTCAGGTCGAGCGTTCCTGCAATGCGTTGCTCCATGCGACGCGGGAGCAGCGCGCCGCCCTGGGCTACATGCATCCGGGCCGGGTCGACGTGATTGGTTCCGGCGCACTCATCTGGCGCACCATCGTCCGCCGAGTGAGCGCCGCGGCCGGTATCGAGACCGTGCTCACCAGCGAGCACGACATCCTCGACGGCATCGCCCTCGGCCTGGCCTGACGGCCGACGTCGGCCGACCACCTCGTTCTCCGGCGAATCAGAACGCAGCACTCCCGCGGGTCTTCCGATGGCTAATAAAAACTATTACACTGGTAAAAAATAAGGCCGCTTGCGGCACAATGGATCGGATGCGGTCGTGAACCTGGTCATCTACGCGGACTTCAGTGGTCCGGAGTGTTATCTCGCGAGTCGGCGAGCCGACGCGATCGCGGCCGCCGCAGCGGTGGATTGGCGAGCAGTCGAGCAGTACCCGCGAAGGCCGGTCAGCGGTGTGCCGGTGTCGGAGAGCGAGCAGTTGCCGGCCAGATTGGCGGCGCTGGAGCAACTCCTGCTGCCGCGGGAGCAGTTGCCATGGCGGCTGCCGACAGTCGTTCCGAAGACTCAGGCCGCGGTGTCGGCATACGCGGAGGCGCACGGCACTCGGGTGGACGCCGAGGTGCGGCGCCTGCTCTTCGATCTCTATTGGCGCGACGGCGCCGACATCGGGAGTCCGACCGTGCTGCGCACGCCGTTGACCGGTCCCATGCTGCGGTCCGGTGCGGACGCCGATCCGCTCCGGCAGTTCGGGTATGCCGTCGGGCCGCACCGGGAGCCAATCACGACTGGGGCTCACCGCCGGATTCAGGCATGGCGGGGGCAGTGGCAACAACTGGGCGGCGCGGAGTTGCCGGTTGTGCTGGTCGACGGCGCAACGCTGACCGGCCTCGATGCGGTACGTCGGCTGGGCAAAGAGATCGCGCGGCTCGGCGTCGACGTCGCGCCGGTGCTGGCTGACCCTCTCCGCTATCCGGCGCTGGACGGCAACCCGCCGTTGTCGTGGGTGTCGCAGATCGGCGGCGAGTGGCTGCATCGCTACCGCATCGGCGCGCCGAGCTAGCAGACCTCGGAGCGCCGAGGCGGAAGGAATCGGACATGGTGGAGGACTGGCGCGAACAGGCCGAGTGTCGGGGCGAGAACCCCGAACTCTTCTTCCCTGTCGGCACGAACGGGCCTGCGCTGCAACAGATCGATCAGGCGAAGGCGATCTGCAGTCGCTGTCCGGTGGTCGCGCAGTGTCTGGCAGCGGCGCTGGATCACGGTGAGGACGCCGGCATCTGGGGCGGCCTGACCGCCGAGGAACGGCGGGTGGTGCGGCAGGCTCGCGCGCGGCGGGTGGCCCGGCTCGAGGCCGTGCGCCGTCAGCTCGGTGCGGGCGAGCAGGTCGGGTTCACCCAGCTTCGGGCCGGCGCTCGGCAAGTCGTGCCACGCACAGGTTCGGCTCGACGAACGGTTCCAGCGCAGTCGCCTCGACGGGCGCCTTCAACTCTGACAGAACGCCGCGCATGAGCCCCAGGTGAACGGCGCAGGCCACGTCGGGATGTTCCTCGGCCACCTCGCGGAACGGGCAGTGGTGCAACAGGATGCGCGGATCGCTTGGACCTGTGTCGGCTTGCGGTGCAAAACCGATGTCGTCCAGCACCTCCGTCAGCTGTCGTATGGCGGTGGCCGTGTCGACCTCGCGGAACGGCGCGGGGCGGTCGGTGAGGAACTTTCCCCATGCTTTCCCTGCTTGTTCGGCGGCGGCGCTGGCCTGCGGGGTTTGGGTCGACAGGTAACTGGTGAGGATCTCGGCGAGCAGTCGGTAGCTGCGTCGGCCGGTGCGCGTGCTCTCCGAGCTTGCCCGATAGAGGGTCCGCGGGCGGCCGGGGGCGTCGCGTTGCTCGGTCTCACGCGCGGCCAGGCCCTGCTCGACGAGGTGGTCCAGATGGAAGCGCGCAGTGTTGGGGTGCAGCCCCACCTGTCGGGCGACCATGAGGACCGAGACGGGATCGGAGCGGCTCTGCAGCGCGGCCAGCACCTGGGCGCGACTGTCTCCGAGAACAGGACCGGCTGGCGGGTCTGCTCGGGTCAACTCCCGGCGGTCGACTGTATTCATATTTACGATGATAGATCGTCTAAACATTATCGACGCAGAGAACCGGGCGTGTAGCGCGCGCCGCCTGACTCCGTTGGCCGACTTTGATCGACTGAGCGAACCACAGCGCGGGAGGCACCAGGCCACGACATATCTGCCTGGTGCCTCCCGCGTACGCTGGCTCTCGCCCTCGTAGCCCAATTGGCAGAGGCAGGCGACTTAAAATCGCTCGAGTGCGGGTTCGAGTCCCGTCGGGGGCACCCAATCGGGGGACTCAGCTATAAGGCAGACCGGCGGGGGAGTCCAGGGGTTCGTCCGCCCGCCGGCCTACCGGCTCACCGCACGCTGTGGCGTGACTGTATCTTGCCGTTCGCGATCTTCACGATCGATCCGGGCGTCGACTCGTCCATGCCCATGGTGCCGGCGTAAACCGTTCCATTTGCTGCGGTTTCGACCGAGACGACACCGGGGAGGTTGACCAGTGTCGACACGCCATGGGAGTTCACGACGGAGATCTTCCCGCCGAAGAGCTCCGCGACGTAGATGTCGCCGTGCTTGCCGATCGCCAGGTTGGTCGCGCCCGCGAAACCGGTCGCGATCTTGGTGACCGAGTGCGTCGACGGGTTGACCTTCCAGAGTGATCCGCGTGCGCCGAGCTCGGGTCCCTCGGGACCACCGGGCAGCGTGGTCACGTAGATGGATCCGCCCGGCCCGACCTCCACGTCGGTCGGCACCGGCTCGAAGTCATAGGTGACGCCGACCATGCACGCCGGCATGCCGAGCGCATCCGCCTCCGCCTGAGTGACGGTCGTGGGCTGCGCCGGGAAGGTCGCGACGGTGCTGATTTGCCCGCTGTCGGTGATCGCCAGCAGGTCGTTCGCGCCGGCATCGGCCAGCAGCCAGCTGTTGCCGTTGCTCGCCACGGAGTAGGCGTGCGAATCGAGGCCACCCGTGTAGCGCGGGCCGACAACGGACTGCACGCACGGGTCATCGCTGCGCGGGCCGTATTCCGTCATACCGTCCGGATTGTGTGCGGCTTCGTATGCCGTGGTGTCGGCATACACCGTGCCGCCACCGGGTCGGCGGATGTGCAGTCCGGCCGCAGAGTTCACGGAATTCTCCCCCTCGCCGACGGTCACGGTCGAGGTGTAGGCAAGCCAGGCGCCACGTGTCGCGACGCCTGCAGCGCCTGGGATATTCGCGACGACAGGTGTAACCGAGCCGTCCGAGCCAAGGCTGCCGACGTAGCCGGGGCCGCCATCGGCGATCAGGACTCGTGGGCCGTCGACCTCGAGGTTGAAGGGTGCTCCGACGGAGGATGAGAGGGTTACCGGTGGCGACGGCTTCGGATGGGCTGACGCAGTGCCCGGCAGGGTGACGGCAAGGCCGACGGCAGCACCGCCGACGGCGAGTGAGCGCAGATGACGCATGAGTTCTCCGATCCGACCTGCCAGTGACGTGGCAGGTCTCTCCGCTCCCACAGGCGACTGCCCTGGATCGCACCCGATGGAGACGTTCTCGGCCACAGGAGGTCGGCGGCCTTGTCGGTCATTGTGCGCGAGGTGGCGGGGGCAGGACGACTAATTGCACCGCACTAGGTCACTGCACCCAGCTGCCAGGGCACGAACTCCTCCTGGCCGAGGTCAAGTTCCTCGCTGACGGTCTGCCGTCCGGACGCAACCGCCAGGATCTGCTCGAAGACCTTGTCACCGACCTCGGCGAGAGTCTCGGTGCCGTCAACGATCGTGCCGCAGTTGAGGTCGATGTCCTCGGACATGCGTTCATAGAGTTCGGTGTTCGTGCCGAGCTTGATGCTCGGCACCGGCTTGCACCCGAAGACCGAGCCGCGACCGGTGGTGAAACACACCACGGTGGCGCCGCCGGCGACGATCCCGGTCACCGAAACCGGGTCATAACCGGGGGTGTCCATGAAGATCAGACCCGGTGTCCGAGGCGTCTCGGCATACTCCACGACGTCGGTGAGGTCGGCGTGACCGCCCTTGGCGACAGCGCCGAGGGACTTCTCCAGGATGGTGGTCAGACCACCCGCCTTGTTGCCCGGGGATGGGTTGTTGTCCATGGTCCCGCCACCCGCGGCGGTGTAGTCGCGCCACCAGTCGAGACGAGCGAGCAGCTTGCGGCCGACGGTCTCGGAGACCGCCCGTCGGGTGAGCAGACCCTCGGCGCCGTGCACCTCGGGTGTCTCGCCCAGGATCGACGTGGCGCCGTAGGAGACCAGCCGGTCCGAGGCGACACCGAGTGCGGGATTCGCGGTGATGCCCGAAAACCCATCGGAGCCACCACAATTCAGGCCCAGCACCAGTTTCGAGATGTCGCACGGCTCCCGCCGCAGCCCGTTGATCGGCTCAAGCATCCGGTTGATCGCCGCGACGCCGGCGCGAACGGTACGACGAACGCCACCCTCGTCCTGTATGACGAGATGTTCGATCAGCGTCGACGAGGGGATGTCGGCCGTGTCGACGATGCGGGACGACTGGAGCATCTCGCAGCCGAGGCCGACGACCAGGAGTCCGGCGATGTTGGGGTGTGCGGCATACCCACGAAGGGTGCGCATGAGGACGCGAGCGCCCTCGCTCTCGGTGACCAGCCCGCAGCCGCTGCGATGCGTGAGGGCGACGACGCCGTCGACGTTCGGGTAGGCATCCAGCACCGCGCCGCGGAACTGATCGGCGATCATCCGGGCGGTGCTCGCCGAGCAGTTCACCGACGTCAGGATGCCGATGTAGTTGCGGGTACCGACCCGCCCGTCGGCGCGGGGATATCCGAGAAACGTCGGTCGTGCACCGGGTGGAGTCGCCAACCGGTGCCGGTCCGTGCCGAACTCGTGCGGCTCGTCGGCCTCGCTGAAGGCGAGGTTGTGGACGTGCACGTGGTCGCCGACCTCGACGGCCGCGGAGGTCCGGCCGATCGTCGCGCCGTACTTTCGGACCGGGGCATCGGGAGGAAGCGCCACGACCGCGACCTTGTGTCCGAGAGGGACGGACGATCGCAGGGTCACGGCCGCACCGCCGGGCGGGGCGACCACCTCACCGGGCGAAAGGGCACGGGTCGCCACGGCAACATCGTCGCCGGGTGCCAGGAGGAGCAGGCCATTTGTCACCAGTCGTGCACCGTTCCGTCCAGACGGCGGTTGACGGGGAGATAGGCCGGTGTGTAGTCGAACGCCGCGGCCGCATTGTCGTCGTATTCGACTCCAAGGCCAGGGTTTTCGCCGGGGTCGAGCAATCCGTCGGTGAAGGTGTAGCTGGTGCGGAACACCTCGAGCGTGTCGGTCGAGTGCTGCATGTATTCCTGGATGCCGAAGTTGTGCAGTGCGATGCCGAGGTGCAGGTGGGCGGCCTGGCCGACCGGGGAGATGTCGGTCGGTCCGTGGAAACCGGAACGGATCCCGTAGATCGCCGCGAAGTCCATCAGTTTCTTCAGGGCGGTGATGCCGCCGGTGTGCGTGACGGCGGATCGCACGTAGTCGATGAGTTGCTCGGTGATCAATGTCTGGTAATCGAAGACCGAGTTGAAGACCTCACCGATTGCCAGCGGTGTGGTGGTCTGCGACCGAACCCTGCGCAGCGCCTCCTGGTTCTCACCGGGCGTGCAGTCCTCGAGCCAGAAGAGGTCGTAGGGCTCGAGGGACTTGCCGAGGATAGCCGCTTCGTTCGGCGTCATACGGTGGTGCCCGTCGTGCAGCAGCGGCAGCTCGGGCCCGAACTCTGCCCGCACCGCCTCGAAAACCGTTGGTACGTGCCGCAAATAGGCGCGCGTGTCCCACGACTCCTCGGCGGGCAGCGCCTGCCGCTTGGCGGGTTCGTAGTCGTAGCGCTGGCCGGCCTGCTGGTCGGATGCGACCCCGTAGACCTGGCCGAGCCCGGGAACCCCGGTCTGCACGCGTATGGCGCCATACCCCTGCTCGAGGTGGTTGCGGATCGAGCTGAAGAGCGCATCCGTCGTGCTCCCGGAGGCGTGACCATAGGCCAGGCAGCCACGACGTGATCGTCCGCCGAGCAGCTGATACAGCGGAATACCAGCGGTTTTCGCCTTGATGTCCCACAGCGCCATGTCGACGGCTGCGATCGCTGCCATGGTGACCGGACCCCGTCGCCAGTAGGCGCCGCGATAGAGGTACTGCCAGGTGTCCTCGATCTGCCCCTCGTCCCGGCCGATGAGCAACGGGGCGACGTGATCGCGCAGGTATGACGCAGCGGCGAGCTCGCGCCCGTTGAGCGTGGCGTCGCCGAGGCCGGTCACGCCCTCTTCGGTGGTGAGGCGCAGCGTCACAAAGTTGCGCCCGGGACTGGTCACCAGCACTTCGGCTGATCTGATGGTCATGCTTCTCCTTGGTGCCGGGCGGTCAGTTGTTCGGTGCGGCGTATGCCGTCAGGGCCAGCCGGTGGGCAAGGTCGACCATCGTGTCGAGCGCCTCGTCCATCGGGAGACGCCCCTCGGCAACGAGCCTGGCCAGGTAGCCCGCATCGATGCGGCGTGAAAGGTCGTGGCGAGCCGGAATCGATGCGAATGCCCTTGTGTCGTCGACGAATCCGCTGGTGTTGTAGAACCCCGCGGTCTCCACGGCGGACTGTCGGAAGCGCAGCATCTGCTCGGGGCTGTCCAGGAACCACCAGGGGGCGCCCAGCCTGATCGACGGGTAGGCGCCGGCGAGCGGCGCGAGCTCGCGGGAGTAGACGGTCTCATCGGTCGTGAAGAGGATGCAACGGAAATGTCGGCTCAGACCGAACTTCTCCAGGACCGGCCGTAGGTTGCGGGTGAACTCGACCCGCACCGGCACATCGAAGCCCTGGTCGGGCCCGTACTGCCGGTAGATGTCGCTGCTGTGGTTGCGCAGCACGCCGGGGTGCAGCTGCATCACCAAACCGTCTTCGGTGGACATCTCGGCCATCTGGAAGAGCATGTGGGCGGCGAACGCCTCCGTGTCACCCGGCTGCACGTCGCCGTGCAGTGCGTCGCGATAGATACGCTCCGCGGTCGCAACGGGTAGCGGAGTTGTGTCCGCCGACAGATGGCCGTGATCGGTGGCCCGAGCACCGGCCTCGATGAAGGCGCGCCGCCGACTTCGAAGTGCTGCCAGGAAGCCGGCGTAGTCACCGGTGTCGACGCCCGAGACCTCGGCCAACTGCGCGACCTCGGCGGGCCATGCCTGGTGTCCGACGTGCACCAGCGAGTCGGGCCGGAAGGTCGGCACAATGCGACCGGCGCCGAGTTTCCGGGCAAGGGCGGCATGCCCGGAGAGGTCCGACAGCGCCGAGTCGGTCGTCGCGAGGATTTCGACATTCATCCGCTCCAGCAGTGCGAGCGGCCGGAAGTCCTCGCGCTGGAGGGTGGCGCTCAGCTCGTCATACAGCGCATCTGCGTTGGCCGCGGACGGGGGAGCGGACAGCTCGAAGATCTCGGCGAGTTCGTGCTCCAGCCAATAGCGGGTGGGCGTGCCACGGAAGAGGTGCCAGTTCTCGCAGAAGCGCCGCCAGACCGCTCGCGGATCCTGCTCGGCGGCGTCCGCCCCCTGGGCGCCTTCGCGGGGCGGGACACCCAGTTGGCTGTGCCGGTAGCCCTGCGAGACCAGCATCCGCACCAGGTAGTGGTCCGGGGTGATGAGCAGTTCGGCCGGGTCCCCGAACGGCTGGTTCGCGGCGAAGAGACCCACGTCGACATGTCCGTGCATCGATACGAGCGGCAGCGCCGCGGCGTGCCGGTAGATCGTGCGCGCCAGGTCTCTCGTGGAGGGCTCGGCGGGGAGGGCTCGATCGGGATCGAGCTGCCACAGCTCTGTCATTGCAGCCTTTCGATGAAACAGTTTGCAATCGATTGCAGGGCACACTATGCCGGGGTCTCCTCGATACTTCAAGGGGAATCTTCATTGTTTTGAACTGTGTTGGGTGAGCCCCGCCAACCGGTTCGCCAGGCCCAGCCATAGTTTGTAACGGTTTGGTAACAGCGATTGACGCGCGTATGGAAACGATTGCAGTCTGTGACGCGCCGCACATTCGAAGGAGGTGCCCGTGGCTTCATCCATCACTGTTCACGACGTGGCCAAAGCAGCCGGTGTGTCTGCTTCGACGGTTTCGCGTGCGCTCTCGGGCAACGCGGCCGTTGCGGCGACGACGCGGAATCGCGTCGTCGAAGTAGCTCGGCAACTCGGGTACCAACCCAATCTGGCTGCTCGCGGCCTGATCACCGGCACGACACACAACATCGGGCTGGTGGTTCCCGACCTGGAGAACCCCTACTTCGCCTCGATCACCAAGAGCGTGCAGAGCCGGGCTCTTGCCTCGGGCTATTCGGTCTTCATCGCCGACTCCGACGAAGACACCCGCACCGAACTCGAGTTGGTGCATCAGCTGTCCAAGCAGGTCGACGGTTTGATCCTGTGCTCACCGCGTATGTCGACGTCCGACATCGCCGGGATCGCCGGTCAGACGATGATGGTGCTGATCAACCGCGAGTGGGAGGGCCTGGCGTCGGTCGTCATCGACGACGCCGAGATCGTCCGGCTCGCGTTGGAGCATCTGCACGCTCTGGGCCACCGGAAAGTCGCGTATGTCGGCGGGCCGGAAACCTCCTGGTCCAACCAGAAGCGATGGGCTGCCATCGAACGCTTTGCACCGACCTTCGACGATCTCGAGGTCAGCAAGGTCGGTTCGTACGCGCCGAACTTCGACGGCGGTCAGTCCGCCGCGGACGTGGTCCTGGCCTCGGGCGCAACGGCCGCCTTCGCCTACAACGACCTCGTGGGGCTGGGCCTCCTCGCCCGCCTCAACACCCGAGGGGTTCGCGTACCCGAGGACCTGTCCGTCATGGGTATCGACGACGTCAATGTGGCGACGCTGGTCTCTCCCGGACTGACGACCGTGCGGTCGCCCCTGAAGAAGGTCGGCCGCTTCGCCGTCAACAAACTGATCGATCTGATGTCTCCCACTGATCGGCCCAGCTCTACAGAGGACCTGCCGGTCCAGCTGGTCGTCCGACAGTCCACCTCGGTGCCGCCGCAGCGCCGCTGAGCCTCCGTCATACCGGACGTGAGCCCCACGTCCTAAGAGGCTTGTTCTGCGGTGGCGTTGCGAGTCGCAAGCTCCCTGCAACGCCACCGCATCTCAAGCTTCCTGTGCCTGTCCCGAATGAACTTCAAGGATCCAAGGAGCGAAACCACATGCGCTTCACCAAAAAAGTTGGAACAGTTGCCGCGGTGGCTGCCGCCGGCCTCGCCATGACTGCCTGCGGGACTCCGGGAGGCGGCGGCTCCGGTGCGTCGAAGTCCATCAACGCCTCCGCCGTGCCGGCGAAGCCGTCGAAGGCGATCACGCTCAACATTCTGGACGTCGCGGGCAACAAGCAGCTGACCGAATCGATCTTCTCGTCGTTCGTGAAAGAGCACCCGGACGTCATCTCGAAGGTCACCTGGCAGACGGCCGGTGCTCCCGACATGGCCGGCAAGGTCAAGGCGCAGCAGGATGCCGGCAACCTGCACATCGACCTCGTTCTCACGGGAACCGACGGCTTGTCCGCCGGGATCGAGCAGGGACTGTTCGTCAACATGAAGAAGTTCTCCAGCCGGTTGGCGAACATGGCGAATTACCAGACGCCGGCGGCGAACATGAAGAAGCTCGCGCAGGACCAGGCGGTGGAGCTGGTCTACTACCCGTCCGGCCCGCTGCTGGAGTACAACCCGGACAAGGTGAAGAACCCGCCGAAGACCGCGACCGAGCTGCTGGCCTGGGCGAAGGCGCACCCCGGCAAGTTCGGCTATGCCCAGCCGGCCAACTCCGGACCGGGCCGCACCTGGCTGATGGGGCTTCCGTACATCCTGAAGGACAAGGACCCGAAGGATCCGGTGAACGGCTGGCCGAAGACTTGGACGTACCTGCAGAACCTCGGCAAGTACATCAACACGTACCCGACGGGCACCAGCGTCACGATGAACAACCTCAAGACCGGCGCGTGGGACATGGCCCTCACCACCACCGGCTGGGACATCAACCCTCGTGCGCTCGATCAGGTGCCGAAGAACTTCAAAGTCACCTCGTTGGACGGCTTCAAGTGGGTCTCCGATGCGCAGTATGCCGCTGTGCCGAATGGCGTTTCGACCGACAAGATGTCCGCGATCCTGCAGGTCCTCAACTACGCGCTCACCAAGAAGCAGCAGGCGAAGACCTTCGACGACGGCTACTTCTACCCGGGTCCGGCGGTCAAGGGCGTGACCATCGACATGGCACCGAGCAAGAGCCAGCAGGTGATCAAGGAGTACGGGCGCCCGGAGTATGACGCCCTGATCAAGTCCAACCCGGTCGTCACGCCGATCGACGCCAAGAAGCTCGTGAAGGCATTCAGCATGTGGGACCAGAAGGTCGGCGGCGGGAAGGCGAAGAGTAAATGACAGCCGCCAAGGACGACTTCCGCACTCTTCGATTGGAGGGTCTGACCCGCAGCTTCGGCGGCCAGACCGCGTTGAGTGGTCTCGACCTGACGATCAAGCAGGGCGAGTTCATCGCACTGCTCGGGCCGTCGGGGTGCGGCAAGTCGACCGCGTTGAACTGCATCGCCGGGCTGCTTCCGCTGACCGGTGGCCGGATCATGCTCGACGACCGGCAGGTTGACCAGTTGCCACCGGAGAAGCGTGGCTTCGGGATGGTTTTCCAGAACTACGCTCTCTTCCCTCACCTTTCGGTGCAGAAGAACATCGCCTTCGGCTTGCAGATGCGCAAGGTTCCCCGGGCCGAGATCAAGCGCCGGGTCGCCGAGGCGATCGAGCTGGTGCAACTGGGGCCGCATGCCAAGAAGCTGCCGGGTCAGATGTCCGGCGGCCAGCAGCAGCGGGTCGCCATCGCCCGCGCGGTCGTGCTCCGGCCGCCGCTGGTGCTCATGGACGAACCGCTGTCGAACCTCGATGCCAAGCTCCGCCTCGAGATGCGCACGGAGATCCGACGTCTGCACCAGTCACTGGGGTTGACCACGATCTACGTCACGCACGACCAGGAGGAAGCGCTGTCCCTCGCGGACCGGCTGGTCGTGCTGCGGCTCGGCGAGGTCCAACAGATCGGCACTCCACAGCAGCTGCACGAGACACCGGCCAACGCGCACGTCGCCGACTTCATGGGCTACCGCAACCTTTTCGACGGTGTCATCGAGCAGGGCGGCGACGGGGAGGTCGAGGTCTCACTGCTCGGCACGACCGGCCGCGGGATGGCCGCCAATCCGGTCCCTGCCGGTGCGCGTGTGCAGGTCGCCATCCGACCCGAAGACCTCACGATCGGTGACGCCGACACTTCGTCCGCGCTCGTCGTGGATGCCACGGTCGGAGTGGTCGAGTATCAGGGCCGCGAGTTCGCCGTCGAGGCCCACTTGGCCACTGGCGAAGCCGTGCATGTGCGCACGAACGAGCGTCCGTCGGTCGGCGATCCGATCCGGCTGACCGCCGAGGCGAACCGTCTCCTGGTGTTTCCTGTCGCCGCGGAGAGCGCTGACTCGGCACCGGGACGTGGCTCCTTGAAACTCGAAGCCGCAGGTGTCGGTACATGAGTTCGCCGGTCCTCGACGCGGAACGGCATACACCGCAAGGCAATCCGCCGCCGAAGCCCTCCCTGGTGCACCGTCTTGCCGAACACGGCATCGACCGCACGCTGTTGTTGCTGGTGCCCGGGTTGCTCTTCGTGATCGTGTTGTTCATCTATCCGTTCCTCTACGGCCTGAACCTGTCACTGCACCCGAACAAGGGCGGCGTGTTCGGCGCCTACCAGGCGTTCTTCACCGATCCGGAGATGCGTGGCTGGGACTCGCTCTGGATCACCATGAAGCTCGCGCTGCCGGCAGCGCTGATCAACGTCATCGCGTCGATTCCGTTGGCCTACATGATGCGTCGCAACTTCCGCGGCAAGCGGCTGCTCACGACGATCCTCGTGGTGCCGATCACGCTCGGCACCGTGCTGACCGCAGAGGGCCTGCTGAACTTCTTCGGGCCACGCGGCTGGTTCAACCGGTTCCTCGGCCTGTTCGACATCGGCCCGGTGCAACTTGTCCAGAACTACTGGGGCGTGCTGTGGTCACTGATCATTTCCGGCTTCCCCTTCGCGTTCCTGCTGATCCTGTCCTACATGTCAGGGATCGACCCGTCCCTGGAAGCGGCGGCGAAAACCCTTGGTGCTGACTGGAAACAGCGCTTCCGTCGGATCATCATGCCGCTGCTCGCACCTGGCTTGGCGACCACCTTCTGCCTGACCTTCGTGCTGGCCTTCAGCGTGTTCCCCTCGGCGATCCTCGTCGGTGACCCGTCCGGCTCCACCCGGGTCGTCGCGTACGTCGCGTACAACGCCTGGGGCCAGATGTTCGACTACCCGCTGGCGTCTGCCTCCGCCATCGTGATGGGAGTTGTCGAGATGCTCGTGATCGGAGTGGTCCTGATGCTGCGATCGACCATGTACAAGGGATCCACCGGAGGTAAGGGCTGATGACCACGCTCGTCGAGCGCAGCTCGCCCACCGCGCGCCGCCGCCGCTTCATCGCCTCACCCGGGGCGTTCTTGACCTGGGGCGGTATGGCGATCTTCCTGATCCTGGTCTTCGGAGTCGTCGCGTCTGTTGTCGTCAACTCGTTCGCCGGTAAATGGTTCGACAGCTGGTTGCCGACGAGCTACACCGGATCTTGGTACGGCACCGCCTGGACGCAGTACGACCTGACCCAGGTGGTCGTCACGACCCTGGTCGTCGCCATCGTTGTCGTGGCGTTGTCGGTGCTCATCGGAGTGCCCGCGTCGTACGTGCTGGCCCGCAAGAAGTTCCCGGGGTCGAAGTTCGTGATGCTGCTCTTCCTACTGCCGATCATGATGCCGCCGATCACCTACGGGATCCCGTTGGCGACACTGCTCAACTACTACCACCTGGCTCCCGGGCTCACCGGGGTCATCCTGGCGAACCTGGTGCCCTCGGTGCCGTTCGTGGTGTTGACCATGACCCCGTTCATCGAGCAGATCAATCCGTCGATCGAGTCGGCTGCGCGCATGTGCGGTGCATCGACGTCGAAGCTGTTCCTGCGCATCCTCGCCCCGCTGCTGATCCCGGGCATCTTGGCCGCGGCGGTCCTCGTGCTGGTGCGGACAGTCGGCATGTTCGAGCTGACCTTCCTCACCTCGGACTCGAGCTCCAACACCCTGGTGGTGGCGCTGTTCACCGCCATGACCGGTGCCGGCATCCGGGCGCAGCAGTCCGTGGATGCGATGGCGGTCATCTACATGCTGTCGATGCTCGTGCTGCTGGTGATCGCGCTGCGCTTCGTCAACCCGACCCAGCTGGTCGCCCGTGTCGACGACTCGAAGGACTGAGGCGTGCAACGGCTCGCTCTGAGCACACTGCCAACGGCGTCGACCGACGTCGTCACGCTGCCCGCAGTCGATCCACGAAATCTGTCAACTGGCTTGGTACACCTCGGGATCGGGGCATTTCACCGAGCGCATCAAGCGGTCTACACCGAGTTGGCGAGTGCGGCCACCGGCGATGACCGGTGGGGCATCTTCGCGGTCACCGGGCGGTCCGCGAACGTCGTCGAACAACTGGCGCCGCAGGACGGGCTGTATGGCGTGCTGACCAAGTCGGTCGAGCGCTCCACGCTGCACGTGGTCGGAGCCGTTCGCGAAGTCATCAGCGGCGGGGCCGACCAGAGGTCGGCGCTGGCCGCCATCGCGTCACCCGACGTGCGCGTGGTGACCCTGACAATCACCGAGAAGGGCTACCCCCGCACACCGGACGGTGGTCTGGCGCTCGGCACAGCGGCGGTCACCGCGGACGTCGCCGCGGTCCGGGCTGCGCTCGCGGGCACCGGCGTCCCGGGTCCCACGGGCTCGTCGGTCGGGTTGCTCGCGACTGGGCTGGCAGCCAGGTTCTCGGCGGCGGCCGATCCGATCAGTGTCGTCAGCTGCGACAACCTGCCGGGCAATGGGACCCAACTCGGTCGGCTCGTCCGCGAACTCGCTGACGCCGCGGGAGACGACGATTTCGCCGGCTGGCTCCGCCAGGACGTGACTTTCCCCTCGACGATGGTCGACCGCATCGTCCCGGCAACGACCGATCAGGATCGGGCCGAAGCGGCCGAGTTGCTCCGGTTGTATGACGCAGGCCTGGTCGTCGCCGAGCCTTTCGGGCAGTGGGTCATCGAGGACCGCTTCGCCGCAGATCGGCCGGCCTGGGAGCAGGCGGGAGCCACGCTCGCAACGGAGGTGGCGCCATACGAGAAGGCAAAGTTGCGGATGCTCAACGGGACCCACTCGTTACTCGCCTACCTCGGAGCGCTGCACGGGCACCGGACGATCGCCGACGCGATCGCCGACGAGCGGTTGTATGACGCCGCGCGCGGTCTGCAGCGCGAAGATGCGATCCCGACCCTCGAGGCGCCGCCGGGAGTGGACCTCGAGGCGTATGGCGAGCAGGTCCTGGCCCGCTTCGGCAATCCGTACCTGCGGCATACGACCGTGCAGGTCGCGATGGATGGTTCGCAGAAGTTGCCGATCCGACTGCTCGACACGGCCAAGGACCGCCTGCGGGCGGGTGCGACACCGCATCATTGCGCACTGGCGGTCGCGGCCTGGATCGTCTACGTCTCTCGTGGCCGAGACACCCACGGTCACGAGTTGCCGCTGAACGATCCGCTCGCGTCCGTCCTGCGGGATCGGGCCGCCGGGTCCGAGGAGGGTCTGGTGGACCGGATGCTCGGGGTCCGCGAGATCTTCGACGACGAGATCGCCGGGCAGGACGCGTTCCGGGACGCCGTGCGAGATGCGGCGGCGTCCCTGCAGCGAATGCGCTGACGCGTCCGGAACACCGGGTGCGGCCGTCGACGTTGACAAATATGTGGCGCATCCCCCTGTCCCATAGACTGCGGTCAGGCAACATCCGTCACAGCCGTTCGACAAAGGTTAGGGACTGACATGGCATCAAACCCGGTGTTCAACCGGTTCAACGACGACCTGTCCAAGGGTCGCGTGTCCGGGGCGCAGCCGCAGTACGGCCAGTTCAGCAGCCCCGAGCAGCAGCAGCAGGCCCGTTACGGCCAGCAGGGCGGCTACCCCGGCGCTCCCCAGCAGGGCGGCTACCCCGGTTTCCAGCAGGGTTACCCGCAGCAGCCGGCTCCCGACCTGGAGAAGGCGTATGACGCGCCGTCCGCCACCGCGACACAGTCCGGTCGGATGACGCTGGACGACGTCGTCACCAAGACCCTCGGTCTGTTCGGGATCCTGCTGGTCTTCGCAGCCATCGGTTGGTTCGTCGGCAAGGAGAACCAAGGCGCCGGTATGGCGCTGTGGCTCGGCGGCATGATCGTCGGCCTCGTCATCGGCTTCGTGATCTCCTTCAAGCGGGTCATCTCCGTCCCGCTGATCCTGCTGTATGCCGTCTGCGAAGGACTCTTCGTCGGAGCGGCCAGCGGCTTCTTCAACCGGGTCTACCCGGGCGTCGTCGCCGAGGCCGTGCTGGCGACACTGTGCGTCTTCGCCGGCATGTTCGCTGGCTGGAAGTTCGGCCTGATCCGCGTCACCGAGCGCTCCCGCAAGATCTTCGGCATGATGGCGATGGGCTACTTCCTCTTCGCCCTGGTCAACGTCGCACTGGTCTGGACCGGCGTGGTTCACAACCCGTTCGGCGTCGGCGGCAACGGCCCGCTCGGCATCATCATCAGCGTGATCGCGGTCGGTCTCGCGTCATACTCGCTCGCCGTCGACTTCGACTCGATCCAGCGCGGTGTCGAGGCGCGACTGCCGGAGAAGTATTCCTGGCTGATGGCGCACGGCCTGCTGGTCACGGTCGTGTGGCTCTACATCGAGCTGCTGCGTCTCTTCGCCCGCATCCAGAGCCGATAACCCTGGCTGCCAACAGCACCACACAGGTCGAGCACACCTTCCCTTCGGAGCGTGTGCTCGACCTCTTTGCTGTGCCCGGTGACCTGCACCGGCTACCCGGTGGGCAAGGACAGAGTGTGCTGGCCGGTGACCTGGTGCTCAGCCCGGGCCGAGACCACGGGATCGCCGACCAGCTCAATCCACGCCTGGCGCGTATGGCGGTCGAGCTGGACACCCGCTCCCGGCGGGACCTTCGCATCGCGATGCCGATCCCCGCTCGCGACGGGACCTGGGTCGTCGACGGCTGGACCGCGAGCCGCTACGAGCCCGGCAGCCGTGCCTGCACCGATGCCGCGGTCGTGCGCGCGACCGGCGCGTTGCTGCATGCCGAGTTCGCGCAGGCTTTCGCGCGGTGGCCGCTCGCGATGCAGCCGCCGCGTAGCCGGTGGGACCGTGCCGAGCGCATCGCGTTCGGAGACCAGGCACTCGATCCCGGTGAATTGAGCGACGCACAAACGACATTCGCGCGTGAGCTGCTCGATCGGTGCAACACAGAGCCGTTCGGCGACGACCAACTCGTCCACGGTGACCTGGCTGGCAACGTGCTGCTGGACGCCGTCGACGTGCCGGTGGTCATCGACGTCGCGCCCTACTGGCGGCCGGTGCGCTGGGCCGACGCGGTCTGCGTGCTCGACCTGGTGATGTGGTCGGGCGCGGATCCGATGCTGCTGCACGACTGGTCGGGCGGCTCGCTGCAGGCGATCTTGCGTGCGGCGCTGTTCCGCCTGCTGTCCGACCTCGAGCCGGACGCGGAGCACGTCGACCTCTACCGAGTGGCGCTCGCGCCACTGCTCTGAGCGCGCCGCCTCAGGGGAGTGCCCGGCGCAACTGTGTCAGGCCGTTCAGCGCGTACGACTCGAGCCCGACCCGGCAGGCGTCATACACCATCACCGTGAGTTGGTCGGCGAGCGCCGCCTCCCCGAGATCGGGTATGGCGAGGGCCGCCAGCCCCAACTGAGCACGTGTCCGGTCGGCCAGATCCTGCGCGAGTTCCCGCACCAGCCCTGCGTTTTCGTGTGCCGTGTCCGCGGGCAGCTGTTGCCACCGTCGGATCACCCGGCGCAGTTCGGTCGTGACGTCGTCCACCGGCACAGCGTATGGCGGTGTGCGACGGCACGATTCGGGGACGGCGCCGGGCGCGTTTAGGGTGGCCAGGTCGAATTTTTCCTCAGGAGGTTCATTTCATGTCCGCTGCGAGTCCCGCGGATCGGTCAGTAGTGCGGGAATTGACCATCCGCGGTGTCGTCATCGGCGGTCTGATCACGCTGGTGTTCACGGCGGCGAACGTCTATCTCGGCCTGAAGGTCGGGCTCACGTTTGCCACCTCGATCCCCGCCGCGGTCATCTCGATGACCGTGCTGCGCTATTTCGCCGACCACTCGGTGGTCGAGAACAACATCGTGCAGACCATCGCCTCGGCGGCGGGCACGTTGTCCGCGATCATCTTCGTGCTGCCCGGCCTGGTGATCGTCGGCTGGTGGCAGGGATTCCCCTACTGGACGACGATGGCTGTCTGCCTCGTCGGTGGCGTCCTCGGGGTCGCCTACTCGATCCCGCTTCGGCGGGCCCTGGTGACCGGCTCCGACCTGCCCTATCCCGAAGGCGTCGCGGGCGCCGAGGTGCTGCGGGTCGGTGACACCACGGAAGGTGCGGACGAGAATCGCCGCGGGATGCGCGTCATCATCGTGGGTTCGCTTGCTGCTGCAGGGTTTTCATTGCTCGCAGCGCTCAAGGTCGCGGCCGGTTCGTTGCAGAAGGTCTTCCATCTCGGCGGTGGCGGCACGATGGTCGGCTCGAGCCTGTCGCTCGCACTCATCGGTGTCGGCCACCTCGTCGGACTCGGCGTCGGCGTCGCCATGGTCGTCGGCCTGCTGATCTCGTTCGGCGTGCTGCTGCCGATCAAGTCCTCCGGTCATCTGCCCTCGCACGGTGACATCACCGATGCGGTGAGCGGAGTCTTCGCGACCGACGTGCGATTCATCGGTGCCGGCGCCATTGGGGTGGCCGCGATCTGGACCCTGCTGAAGATCATCGGCCCGATCATCCGCGGCATCAAGGATTCCATCCTCTCGAGCCGGACCCGGCAGGGTGGTGGCGAGGTCGACGTGACTGAGCGGGACATGCCGATCACTGTTGTCGTGGCGATCGTGTTGCTGTCGCTGATCCCGATCGCGTTGCTGCTGTGGGGCTTCGCGCACGACACGGCTCTGCACGGCAGCCTCGTCGGCATCATCGCGCTCAGTCTGATCTTCGTGCTGGTGATCGGTCTGGTCGTTGCTGCGGTCTGTGGCTACATGGCCGGCCTGATCGGCTCGTCCAACAGCCCGATCTCCGGCGTCGGCATCCTGGTCGTCCTCGCGGCGGCCCTGCTTCTCAAGGCGGTGCACGGAGGTGGCAGCGGCGCCCAGACGGAGGCGATGGTCGCCTTCACATTGTTCACGGCGTCCATCGTCTTCGGTGTCGCGACGATCTCCAACGACAACCTGCAGGACCTCAAGACCGGTCAACTCGTCGGCTCCACACCGTGGAAACAGCAGGTAGCACTGGTCATCGGTGTCGTGTTCGGCTCGCTCGTCATACCGCCGATCATGGACCTGATGAACAACAGCTTCGGCTTCCTCGGAGCGCCGGGCGCCGGCAAGAACGCGCTCGCGGCACCGCAGGCCTCGTTGATCTCGTCACTCGCCAAGGGTGTCTTCGGCGGATCGCTCGACTGGGGCCTCATCGGGCTCGGCGCGGCCATCGGCGTCGTCGTGATCATCGTCGACGAGATCCTGGGCAAGACCACGCGCAAGCTCCGGCTGCCGCCGCTCGCCGTCGGGATGGGCATGTACCTGCCGATCTCGCTGACCCTGATGATCCCGATAGGCGCCGTCATCGGCACGCTGTATGACGGCTGGGCCGACCGCAGCACCACGAATCCGCAGCGCGTCAAGCGGCTCGGGGTGCTGGTCGCGACCGGCTTCATCGTCGGCGAGAGCCTCTTCGGCGTGCTGCTCGCAGGAATCGTCGCGGCGACCGGCAAGGAGAGTCCGCTCGCGGTCGTCGGGGACGGCTTCCTGCACACGTCCGAATGGCTCGGAGCGCTCATCTTCGTGGTGCTGATCGGCGGCGTCTACCAGTGGACCCGCAAGATCTCCACCGCCGGAGACGACGTTGCCGAGGTCACGAACTGACCGGGCGTCATGCAAGGATCCGGCCCCGAACCGCTGCTGCGGTCCGGGGCCGGATCTTTATGTCTCAGAACGAGTTACGACGGCCATCAGGAGAGGCGCTCGTAGATGATCGCCATACCCTGGCCGCCTCCGACGCACATGGTCTCCAGGCCGAACGTGCCGTCGGCCTCCTGCAGGCCGTTGAGCAGCGTCGTGGTGATGCGGGCTCCGGTCGAGCCGAACGGGTGGCCCAGGGCGATGGCGCCACCGTGGACGTTCAGCTTGTCGAAGTCCATCCCGAGGTCGTCGGCCGACGGGAGCACCTGGGCGGCGAAGGCCTCGTTGATCTCGTAGAGGTCCAGATCGCCGATCGTCATACCCGCGCGCTTCAGTGCCTGACGGGAAGCCTCCACCGGGCCGAGACCCATGATCTCGGGGGAGAGGGCGGAGACACCGGTCGACACAACGCGGGCCAGCGGGGTCAGCCCGAGCTCCTTGGCCTTGGTGTCGCTCATGACCACCACCGCGGCGGCGCCGTCGTTGAGCGGGCAGCAGTTGCCGGCGGTGACGGTGCCGTTCTCACGGAAGACCGGCTGCAACGCGCTGACCTTCTCCAGTGTGACTCCCGGGCGCGGGCCGTCGTCGGTGCTGACGACGGTGCCGTCGGGCAACGTCACGGGTGCGATCTCACGTGCGAAGAAGCCGTCCGCGATTGCCTTCTCGGCGCGGTTCTGGCTGCTGACGCCCCACTCGTCCTGGCGCTCGCGGCTGATGCCGCGCAGTGTCGCGACGTTCTCGGCGGTCTGGCCCATCGCGATGTAGACGTCCGGCAGGTTGCCGGCCTCGCGCGGGTCCGACCAAGTGGAGTTGTCCTTGGCGGTCTGCTCTGTGCGTGCCTTGGCGTCCGCGAACTTCGGGTTCTGCCAGGTGACGTTGCTGCCGCCGGCGCCGGAGAAGTCGGCATAGCGGGAGACGCACTCGACACCGGCGGAGATGAAGACGTCACCCTCGCCGGCCTTGATCGCGTGCGCGGCCATCCGGGTGGTCTGCACCGAGGACGAGCAGAAGCGGTTGACGGTTGCTCCGGGCAGGTGGTCCCAGCCACCGAGCACTGCCACGACGCGCGCCATGTTGCTGCCGTGCTCGGCCCAGGGCTCGGCGCAGCCGAGGTAGAGGTCCTCGACCAGTGTCGGGTCGAGGTCCGGCACGCGGGCCAGGGCTGCCTGGATGACCTGCACACTCAGGTCGTCGGGGCGAATGTCCTTCAGGGAACCCTTGAAGGCACGACCGATCGGCGTGCGAGCAGTGGAAACGATGACAGCTTCAGGCATGGGTCCTCCGTCGTTGCAGAACGAGCGATGTTACTCACGGGTAATACTTTCGGTGTCGAGTGTATGGCGTGGGCCACAACGGCCCCGCGGCACCTCGTCGGACCGATGGTTCAGTCGCGCAAGAGCTTTGCGGTCTGAGCGATTTCGTCGGGTTCGCCGGGCGCCGGGATCCACGGCAGCTGTAGTGGATCGTCGACATACCGGGGCACGACGTGGATGTGGAAATGGAAAACGGTCTGCCATGCCTCCGAGCCGCAGCAGTTGAGCAGGTTGATGCCGTCGGCCTCGAGCCGCTCCATCGCCCGCCGGGAGACCGTCTGCGCTGACCGGGTGACCGCGGCGAGCTCGTCGGGGTCGATCTCGAGCAGGTCCTTGGTGTGGTTCTTCGGGATCACCAGCGCGTGGCCGCGGGTGCCCGGGTTGACGTCCATGAAGGCGATGGTGCGGTCGTCCTCGTGGATCTTCTCGGCGGGAAGGTCACCCGCCACGATTTTGCAGAAGATGCATTCAGGGTCGGTCGTCATACATCGACTCTAAGCCCGCCCTGTAGGCGCAATGCGGCGGCTAGCGCGACTCGGTCGGGTTGTCCCCGCCGTCGGGCAGTTCGGTCTCGGCCGCGGCCGTCTCCGGGGCTTCGACCGCGTCGGTCTCGGCCGCCTTGACGTCCTCGTCCGGGAGAGGCAACGGATGCCGGTGCCGGCGGAGCAGGACCGCCCATGGTCCGCGTGCGTTGCGCGCCATACCTTCGACCTCGGTGCCGGTGACCTCGGTGCCCGGGTCGCGCGCGGCTCGCCGGGCGGCGGAGGCTACCGGGCGCACTGCTTCACCACGCAGTCGCTCCGGCCTCCGACCCGTGTCGGGCGACACCTCACCGAGCGCATCCAGCACGCTGGGCAGCAACGCGGACGCGGCCCGTGCGTAACCGGCGGACGACGGATGGAAGCGATCCTTGGAGAACATCACCGCCGGGCTGTCGGAGAACTCGTGGCCCAGCAGATCACCGAGTGACACCGTGCGCCCGCCGAGCTCGACGACGACCCGCGTCTGCGCCGCGGCCAGGTGTCGCGACCAGCGGCGCGCCAGCTGGCGAAGCGGCTGGGGAACCGGCTTGATGACGCCCAGGTCGGGGCAGGTCGCCACGACCACCGGGCTGTCGGCGTCGCGCAGGCGGCGGACGGTCTCCGCGAGGTGTTCGACCGCGTCGGTCTGCGACAGGCGACTGGTGACGTCGTTCGCGCCGACCATGATCAGCGTGACGTCCGGGTGGGGGACGTGTGTCAGGACGGCGTCCAGCTGGCGGCCCAGGTCGGTTGAGGTCGCTCCCACGACGGCGACGTTGCTCAACTGCACCGGCCGGCCGGCGAATGCCGCGGCGGCTGTCGCGATGATCGCGCCGACGGTCTGCGTTGCGGCGTCGGCACCCATGCCCTTGGCGGTGGAGTCGCCCAGGACGACGAACTGGATCGGATCGCCGGGCCCGGCGCCATACACACCATTGTCGTCGGGTGCTCCGTCGAACGGCTGGCCCACGACCCGTCGCGCGATCGCGGCCTCACCCTTGAGCACGCCCCAGCCGCTGAGGAAACCGGCTGCGCTGACACCGGCGGTCCCTGCGGCATATGTCGCCGCCTTGCGAGCCATTGATGCCCGACTCATCGCTGGTTCACCCGCCCTCCGCCGCCGTTGGCCGTGCGCCCGTCTTGATCATTCACGGTCGGGACAATGTTCTCATTCCGGGGCAAACCGCCGCCGCCTGGGTGAGTCGCCGTGACACCGCACCACGGGTATCCGGCATCTGAGACGATCAGTGCATGAAGTTTGCTGAGCACATAGTCGATCTGGTCGGTGGCACTCCGCTCGTGCGGTTGTCGAAAGTCACTGAGGGGATCCAGTGCACCGTCCTGGCCAAGGTCGAATACGTCAACCCCGGCGGGTCCGTCAAGGACCGGATCGCGCTGCGGATGATCGAGGCCGCGGAAGCGTCCGGGGCGCTGCAGCCGGGCGGCACGATCGTCGAGCCCACCTCCGGCAACACCGGCGTCGGCCTCGCGCTGGTCGGTCAGCGCAAGGGCTACAAGTGCATCTTCGTGTGCCCCGACAAAGTCAGCGAGGACAAGCGCAACGTCCTCAAGGCGTATGGCGCGCAGGTCATCGTCACCCCGACGTCCGTCCCGCCGGAGCACCCGGACTCCTACTACAGCGTTTCGGATCGGCTGGCCGCCGAGACCCCCGGTGGCTGGAAGCCGGACCAGTACTCCAACCCCGAAGGTCCCAATTCGCACTATCACTCGACCGGCCCGGAGATCTGGGCGGACACCGACGGTGAGCTCACGTCGTTCGTCGCGGGCATCGGCACCGGCGGCACCATCACCGGCACCGGTCGCTTCCTGCGGGAGATATCCGCGGACCGGGCCGGAGGGCGCGTCAAGATCATCGGCGCCGACCCGGAGGGCTCGGTCTACTCCGGAGGCAGCGGGCGCCCGTATCTGGTCGAGGGAGTCGGCGAGGACATGTGGCCGCGCGCCTACGACCCGGCGGTGGTCGACGATGTGATCGCGGTGACCGACGCCGAATCGTTCGCGATGACCCGCCGGCTTGCTCGCGAGGAGGGCCTGCTCGTCGGCGGCTCCTGCGGTATGGCGGTCGTGGCCGCCCTTCGTCACGCGGCGACGTTGCCTGCCGAGGCGACGGTCGTGGTGCTCTTGCCGGACTCCGGTCGCGGCTATCTGTCGAAGATCTTCGACGACACGTGGATGGGCAGTTATGGCTTCCTGCCCGGGCAGGCGGAGGAGCAGACAGTCGGCAGTGTGCTGGCCGCGAAGGAAGGCTCCATGCCTGCACTGGTCCACACACACCCGAACGAGACGATTCGCGATGCGATCCAGATCCTGCGCGAGTACGACGTATCTCAGATGCCCGTGGTCAATGCCGAACCCCCGGTGATGGCCGGCGAGGTCGCCGGGTCGGTCAGCGAGCGTGAGTTGCTCGACGCCCTGTATGCCGGTCACGCGCATCTCGCGGACCCGGTCGAACGCCACATGGAGGCCGCGTTGCCGATGATCGGCGCCAATGAACGCGTGACCGGCGCCCGGGAGCTGCTGAACAAGCACGATGCGCTGATGGTGGTCCAGGACGGCAAGCCCGTCGGCGTCCTGACCCGCGCCGACCTGCTGAGCCTCTTGGTGGACTGAGTCGGACTCGGGAAGGGTCTCCGCGCTGTCGCACGACGCGGGGACCCGCGAGGTCTCGCCAGGGGCGCAGCGGGGAGCACTTCGAGGGGCGAAAAACCGCGGAATGGCCCCGATTTGGTAGTTCACGCATCGGTGGTCTACTGTTCTTCTTGTCAGCCCAACGGGGCGGCGAACGAAGAGCGAAAGCCCTTCGGGAGTGCCCACGGAAGACTGGCTGATCGGATTTTGAAGCCGCTCAGACAGTCTGCTAGGCTGACAACGTCGCTCGGAGCCAAGTGCGCGAGAGTCGAGATCTTCCAAGATCACCGACTTGCCGCCCAAGAGCCGAGTGGGCACAACCAAGAAAGCACAGTTCTTGTTGATGTGTGGTGCAAGCCGCACGGAGACAGGTGCCTGGTCGTTTTTTGAGAACTCAACAGCGTGTCGAATGATTGATGCCAATTGTTTGTTGGTTTGATCGTTTTTGTAGCATTTTTTGCTCTTGATCGATTTTTGCCAGTTTTGGATTCTTTTTTGGAGAGTTTGATCCTGGCTCAGGACGAACGCTGGCGGCGTGCTTAACACATGCAAGTCGAACGATGATGCTCCAGCTTGCTGGGGTGGATTAGTGGCGAACGGGTGAGTAACACGTGAGTAACCTGCCTTTCACTTTGGGATAAGCCTTGGAAACGGGGTCTAATACCGGGTATACACATATTGTCGCATGGTGGTGTGTGGAAAGCTTTTGTGGTGGAAGATGGACTCGCGGCCTATCAGCTTGATGGTGGGGTAGTGGCCTACCATGGCTTTGACGGGTAGCCGGCCTGAGAGGGTGACCGGCCACACTGGGACTGAGACACGGCCCAGACTCCTACGGGAGGCAGCAGTGGGGAATATTGCACAATGGGCGGAAGCCTGATGCAGCGACGCCGCGTGGGGGATGAAGGCTTTCGGGTCGTAAACTCCTTTCAGCAGGGACGAAGCTTTTGTGACGGTACCTGCAGAAGAAGCACCGGCTAACTACGTGCCAGCAGCCGCGGTAATACGTAGGGTGCGAGCGTTGTCCGGAATTATTGGGCGTAAAGAGCTTGTAGGCGGTTTGTCGCGTCTGCCGTGAAAGCCCAGGGCTTAACCCTGGGTCTGCGGTGGGTACGGGCAGACTAGAGTGTGGTAGGGGAGACTGGAATTCCTGGTGTAGCGGTGAAATGCGCAGATATCAGGAGGAACACCGATGGCGAAGGCAGGTCTCTGGGCCACTACTGACGCTGAGAAGCGAAAGCATGGGGAGCAAACAGGATTAGATACCCTGGTAGTCCATGCCGTAAACGTTGGGAACTAGGTGTGGGCCTCATTCCACGAGGTCCGTGCCGTAGCTAACGCATTAAGTTCCCCGCCTGGGGAGTACGGCCGCAAGGCTAAAACTCAAAGGAATTGACGGGGGCCCGCACAAGCGGCGGAGCATGCGGATTAATTCGATGCAACGCGAAGAACCTTACCAAGGCTTGACATACACCGGAATGTGCCAGAGATGGTGCAGCCTTCGGGCTGGTGTACAGGTGGTGCATGGTTGTCGTCAGCTCGTGTCGTGAGATGTTGGGTTAAGTCCCGCAACGAGCGCAACCCTCGTTCCATGTTGCCAGCACGTAATGGTGGGGACTCATGGGAGACTGCCGGGGTCAACTCGGAGGAAGGTGGGGATGACGTCAAATCATCATGCCCCTTATGTCTTGGGCTTCACGCATGCTACAATGGCTGGTACAGAGGGTTGCGATACCGTGAGGTGGAGCGAATCCCTTAAAACTGGTCTCAGTTCGGATTGGGGTCTGCAACTCGACCCCATGAAGTTGGAGTCGCTAGTAATCGCAGATCAGCAACGCTGCGGTGAATACGTTCCCGGGCCTTGTACACACCGCCCGTCAAGTCACGAAAGTCGGTAACACCCGAAGCCGGTGGCCCAACCCTTGTGGGGGAGCCGTCGAAGGTGGGATTGGCGATTGGGACTAAGTCGTAACAAGGTAGCCGTACCGGAAGGTGCGGCTGGATCACCTCCTTTCTAAGGAGCATTAACACTCTTCATCACCGACTGTGTGGTGGGGTGGCTCATGGGTGGAATCATCAATCATAATGCTTGGCACATGTGTGTTGGGCCGGCGGAGTACGAGCAGTGCCTCTTTTTGGGGTGGTGTTGTGGAAATGTTGGTTGAGCGTGGGTGTGTGGGGTGTCGACACGTTGTTGGGTCCTGAGGAAACGACTCTTTTTCCGCCGTCGATCGAGTGATCGTGTTGGTGGTGGGGAAGGTGGGTTGGTTTTCTTGGTGCTGCCCGTCATTGCAGGCCCGTGTGTGGTTTGTGGTGGTGGTGTTGGTGTGTTGTTTGAGAATTGTATAGTGGACGCGAGCATCTTTGTAGTTTTTAAGAATTTTACTGGTTTTTGTGTAAGTTTTTAAGGGCGCATGGTGGATGCCTTGGCATCAGGAACCGATGAAGGACGTAGTAATCTGCGATAAGCCTCGGGGAGCCGATAAACGGGCTGTGATCCGAGGGTTTCCGAATGGGGGAACCCCGCACCAGTTATGTGGTGTGACCCGTATCTGAATACATAGGGTACGTGGAGGGAACGTGGGGAAGTGAAACATCTCAGTACCCACAGGAAGAGAAAACAAAAGTGATTCCGTGAGTAGTGGCGAGCGAAAGCGGATCAGGCTAAACCATGGTTGTGTGATACCTGTCAGGGGTTGCAGTCATGGGGTTGTGGGATTTTGTCGTACCGTGTCTGACAGTGCGGTGGCGTGATGGTGTGCGTGTAGTCGAATCAGTGGTGAGTGCTGAACCGTAGAGGGTGGGAGTCCCGTAGGCGAAATGCGTAACACGGCGTTTGATGGAACACCCAAGTAGCACGGGGCTCGAGAAATCTCGTGTGAATCTGCCAGGACCACCTGGTAAGCCTAAATATTCCCTGATGACCGATAGCGGACTAGTACCGTGAGGGAAAGGTGAAAAGTACCCCGGGAGGGGAGTGAAATAGTACCTGAAACCATGCGCTTACAATCCGTCAGAGCTGGCCTGTGGGCTGGTGATGGCGTGCCTTTTGAAGAATGAGCCTGCGAGTTAGTGCTCAGTGGCGAGGTTAACCCGTGTGGGGAAGCCGTAGCGAAAGCGAGTCCGAATAGGGCGTCAGAGTCGCTGGGTCTAGACCCGAAGCGGAGTGATCTACCCATGGCCAGGTTGAAGCGACGGTAAGACGTCGTGGAGGACCGAACCCACTTAGGTTGAAAACTGAGGGGATGAGCTGTGGGTAGGGGTGAAAGGCCAATCAAACTCCGTGATAGCTGGTTCTCCCCGAAATGCATTTAGGTGCAGCGTTGCGTGTTTCTTGCCGGAGGTAGAGCTACTGGATGGCTGATGGGCCTCACCAGGTTACTGACGTCAGCCAAACTCCGAATGCCGGTAAGTGAAGCGTGGCAGTGAGACTGCGGGGGATAAGCTTCGTAGTCGAGAGGGAAACAGCCCAGATCACCAGCTAAGGTCCCTAAGCGTGTGCTAAGTGGAAAAGGATGTGGAGTTGCTGTGACAACCAGGAGGTTGGCTTAGAAGCAGCCACCCTTTAAAGAGTGCGTAATAGCTCACTGGTCAAGTGATTCCGCGCCGACAATGTAGCGGGGCTCAAGCACACCACCGAAGCTGTGGCAATCGCACAATACCCTAGCAAGAGCCTTCGGGTTGTTGTTCAGGGGTGTGGTTGGGTAGGGGAGCGTCGTGTCACCAGCGAAGCGGCGGCGTGAGCCAGTCGTGGAGGTGACACGAGTGAGAATGCAGGCATGAGTAGCGAATGACGGGCGAGAAACCCGTCCGCCGAATAACCAAGGGTTCCAGGGTCAAGCTAATCTGCCCTGGGTAAGTCGGGACCTAAGGCGAGGCCGACAGGCGTAGTCGATGGACATCCGGTTGATATTCCGGAACCGGCGAAGGACCGCCCATATTGAATCAGGGGATGCTAACCACCCGAACCACCGTGACTGTCAGCCTTCGGGTTGATGGCGTGTGTGGGGAGCGTGGGACCCTATCTTGTAGTAGATAAGCGATGGAGTGACGCAGGAAGGTAGCCTCCGCGGGGCGATGGTTGTCCCCGTCCAAGCGTGCGAGCCGACTGGTAGGTAAATCCGCTGGTCATGAGGCTGAGGCGTGATGGTGACCACGTAATGTGGGAAGTAGGGTGATCCTATGCTGCCAAGAAAAACTTCTAGCGAGGTTCGAGCCGCCCGTACCCCAAACCGACTCAGGTGGTTAGGTAGAGAATACCAAGGCGATCGAGTGAATCATGGTTAAGGAATTCGGCAAAATGCCCCCGTAACTTCGGGAGAAGGGGGCCCACTGCCCTGAGACTCTTTACGGGTTAGGGGTGGGGGCCGCAGAGACCAGGGAGAAGCGACTGTTTACTAAAAACACAGGTCCGTGCGAAGAAGTAATTCGATGTATACGGACTGACGCCTGCCCGGTGCTGGAACGTTAAGGGGACCGGTTAATCCACTTGTGGGTGAAGCTGAGAACTTAAGCGCCAGTAAACGGCGGTGGTAACTATAACCATCCTAAGGTAGCGAAATTCCTTGTCGGGTAAGTTCCGACCTGCACGAATGGCGTAACGACTTCTCCACTGTCTCAACCATGAACTCGGCGAAATTGCATTACGAGTAAAGATGCTCGTTACGCGCAGCAGGACGGAAAGACCCCGGGACCTTTACTACAGCTTGGTATTGGTGTTCGGTGCGGCTTGTGTAGGATAGGTGGGAGACTGTGAAGCGCACGCGCCAGCGTGTGTGGAGTCATTGTTGAAATACCACTCTGGTCGTTCTGGGCTCCTAACTTCGGACCATGATCTGGTTCAGGGACAGTGCCTGGTGGGTAGTTTAACTGGGGCGGTTGCCTCCCAAAGGGTAACGGAGGCGCCCAAAGGTTCCCTCAGCCTGGTTGGTAATCAGGTTTTGAGTGTAAGTGCACAAGGGAGCTTGACTGTGAGACAGACATGTCGAGCAGAGACGAAAGTCGGGACTAGTGACCCGACGGTGGCTTGTGGAAGCGCCGTCGCTCAACGGATAAAAGGTACCCCGGGGATAACAGGCTGATCTTGCCCAAGAGCTCATATCGACGGCATGGTTTGGCACCTCGATGTCGGCTCGTCGCATCCTGGGGCTGGAGTAGGTCCCAAGGGTTGGGCTGTTCGCCCATTAAAGCGGTACGCGAGCTGGGTTTAGAACGTCGTGAGACAGTTCGGTCCCTATCCGCTGCGCGCGTAGGAAACTTGAGAAGACCTGTCCCTAGTACGAGAGGACCGGGATGGACGAACCACTGGTGTGTCAGTTGTACTGCCAAGTGCACCGCTGATTAGCTACGTTCGGAAGTGATAACCGCTGAAAGCATCTAAGCGGGAAGCACGCTTCAAGATGAGGTTTCCAACAGGGGTCAACCCTGGTGAGGCTCCCAGCTAGACTACTGGGTTGATAGGCCGGATGTGGAAGCACAGTAATGTGTGGAGCTGACCGGTACTAATAAGCCGATAACTTACCTCAACTTTTTCTTAGAACCCGCAAGGGTACGCGTCCACTATACGATTCTGAAACAACACCCACACAGTGCGGCACAACCCCCACCTGCGGGTGGGTTTGTGAAGTGAATATGTGTGACCTTGTTTCACAGGGTTACGGCGGTTATAGCGAAGTGGGAAACGCCCGGTAACATCCCGAACCCGGAAGCTAAGCCCTTCAGCGCCGATGGTACTGCACTCGGTAGGGTGTGGGAGAGTAGGACACCGCCGAACAATCATTCAATGTGGCCCCGCCTGATTCAGGCGGGGCCACATTTTTGTTCCTGCAGTTGACTGAGAGCCGACTGAGCAGCCCACCGGATTCTCAGCTTCTCGACTGTAGGATCGGCCCGACGTTGGAAAGTCGTGCGATGTGGAAGGAGCATGAGTGATCGGCAGCGTGGCTCGGGTGCCGAAAGTGCTGAGAGGCTCCTTCAACCCCTATGGCGGACCATCCGTGCGGCAGCGGGCACACCTCCCGTGGCGCGAACACGTCGCACGCTGGATCGGCCGAACCTTCATGTTCGCCGCGGTCGTCTCGCTGCTGAGTGTCGCCCTGCACGGCAATATCGTTGTCTCGATCATCGAGGACGTTCTCGGCCTGGTGAACGTCCCCGCGGAGCCGAGCCTGTTCATCGTCTGCCTGCTGTTCGTGCTGGCCGGCGCCGTGCGCCGGCGGCTGCGTTTCGGGCACACCATCGTTGTCGCCCTGATGTTTCTGAGCGTGCTCAGCAGCTTCGTGCTGCTGCTGGGGTCGGTGTTTCGACAGGACTGGCTGCAGGACTCGCGGCTGTCCGGTTTCGACCGTGACTATCACTCGTTCGTGACGAGCGTTCCCATCACCGTGATCTCGTTCGTCGTGGGCCTGGCCGTGCTCATTGTTGTCGCTGCAAGCCGCCGTGGGTTCCCGGCGCGCCTCGCTCCCGGAAGCCGGGTCGCGGCGGCGGCAGTGTTGGTGGTCGGTCTGATCCTTTCCTTCCTGGTCACGCTCGCCATATCTATGACCGCTGACAACACGCTGCACGGCACCCGGGAGATCACCCGGTTCGCGGTGCGCTCGACCTTCGGCCTGACTTCCGACGAGACCACGCCCGGGTTGCACGGGCATGTCGGCCATACCTGGGTCTATGGTCTCGCCGGGATCATGTCGACGATCGCGCTGTTGTTGGCCAGCTTGGTCTTCATGCGATCGGGACGGGGGCGACAATTCCAGACCGCGGACGAGGAGCTCGCCATACGCCGGCTGCTGTTGCTGCACGGCGAGAACGACTCGCTCGGCTACTTCGCGACCCGACGGGACAAGAGCGTCGTCTTCTCCGCGGACGGGCAGGCGGCAGTGACCTACCGGAACGAAGGAAGCGTCAGCGTCGCGAGCGCAGACCCGATCGGACGAGCGACGTCGTGGCAGCCCGCCATACAAGCGTGGCTCGAGCAGTGCCGTGAGCTCGGTCTCTATCCGGCGGTGCTGTCCAGCTCCGAGCACGGTTCGCACGAGTATGTCGAAGCAGGACTGAAGGCGTTCGCACTCGGCGACGAGGCGATCATCGATGTCGAGACGTTCTCGCTGCGTGGCCGGTCGATGCGACCGGTCCGCCAGGCTGTCACGCGGTTGCGGCGGGCCGGCTACACCACGCGGGTGCGCCGGCACGCCGAGTTGTCAACCGAAGAGTTGCACGTGATCGAGGGACTGGCCGAAGAGTGGCGCGGCGAGGAGACCGAGCGCGGCTTCTCGATGGCGCTCAATCGGCTGGGCGATCCGGCCGACGGACGGTGCGTCATCATCACCGCGCACGATGCGCAGGGCACCATCCGTGGCTTCCTGTCCTTCGTCCCTTGGGGCGTGCGTGGCGCTTCGCTGGATCTGATGCGCCGCGATCGGGATGCCGAGAACGGCCTCAACGAATATCTCGTCTCGGAGCTGATCGAGGCGGCGCCCGAGCACGGCATACGACGACTGTCGCTGAACTTCGCGGTGTTCCGGGAGGTGTTCAGCAGCGCCGACCAGGTTGGCGCCGGGCCGATCACCAGGTTGAACGACGCGGCGCTTTCGTTCGCGTCGCGTTTCTTCCAACTCGAGACGCTCTACCGGTCCAACGACAAGTACAAGCCGACCTGGGTGCCGCGGCTGCTCTGCTACGACCCCGCACTGACGGTGCCACGCGCCGGGCTGGCGATGGGTATCGCCGAGGGCTTCGTGCCGGTGATAGGCCCCCGTGTGCTGACCGGACCACGTCCGTCCGACGTCCAGCCGCCTCGACCCGAGCCCTGGTTCGTCGATCGGGTCCAGGACCAAGAGAATGCGCTCCTGCTGACCGGTCCTCCCGCAGTCCGCCTGTCCGAGCAGCAGCGGGTTCGGCGCGACAAGCTGGAAGTGCTCGACGAAGTCGGCGTCGACGCCTACCCGGCGGCTGTGCCGCGGACCGAGCGGGCACTGGCCATTGCGCAGCGGTACGCCGACCTGCCCGCGGGCCAAGTCACCGACCACGTCGTCTCCGTCGCCGGGCGGGTCCGCGCATTGCGGGATCTCGGCGGGGTGTCCTTCGCCGTCATACAGGACGAGCGCGAGATGCTGCAGGTGATGGTGACCGCAGCCGACTCGCCGGACAGTGCACGGTGCCTCTGGCGCCGTGCCGTCGACCTCGGCGATCTGGTCAGCGTGACCGGTCCGGTCGCGACCTCACGCACCGGCGAGCTGTCGGTGCTGATGCACTCGTGGGAAATGGCGGCCAAGTGCTTGCGGCCTGTGCCGGGGATCGGCGTCCTCCAGCGTGAGGACACTCGGGCACGCAACCGGTCGCTCGAGCTCATTCTGGATCAACACGCGCGTGAGTTGCTGGTGCAGCGGTCCGCCGCCGTGCGGGCGATGCGGGAGACCTTTCAGGACCAAGGGTTCCTGGAGGTCGAGACGCCGATGTTGCAGCCGGTGCACGGTGGCGCGGCCGCGCGGCCGTTCGCGACACACATCAACGCCTACAACATGGAGCTCTTCCTGCGGATCGCCCCCGAGCTCTACCTGAAGCGACTTGCTGTCGGTGGTATGCAACGGATCTTCGAGATCGGTCGCAACTTCCGCAACGAGGGCGCCGACGCGACCCACAACCCGGAGTTCACTTCGCTGGAGGCGTATGCCGCCTACGGCGACTACACGATGATGCGCGAGCTCACCCGTGAGGTGCTGCTGAATGTCGCCACCGCGGTGCACGGGAAGCCGATTGCGTTGCGACCCAACGGATCCGGTGGGTATGACGACATCGACCTGACGCAGCCCTGGCCGGTGATCACCGTGCACGATGCGGTGTCGACGGCAGCCGGGACGCGCCTCACCTCTGCTTCGGGTCGCGACGAGGTGGCGCAGGTATGCCGGGACCACGGTGTGCCGGTTCGCTCGGATCAGTCGGCCGGCAAGCTGGTCATGGAGTTGTACGAAGCACTCGTCGAGAAGCAGACGACGTTCCCGACGTTCTACTGCGACTTCCCGGTCGAGGTGTCCCCCTCGCGCGTCGGCATCGCAGCGACGACCGGCTGACCGAGCAATGGGACCTCGTGGCGTTCGGTGCCGAATTGGGCACGGCATACAGCGAATTGACCGACCCTGTCGATCAGCGCCAGCGGTTCACGCAGCAGTCGCTTGCGGCGGCAGGCGGTGACGTCGAGGCCATGCAGCTCGACGAGGCGTTCCTCGCCGGGCTGGAGCTGGCAATGCCTCCGACCGGTGGACTTGGGCTGGGCGTCGACCGGGTGGTCATGATGCTGACCGGGCAGAGCATCAAGGCGACCCTTGCATTCCCCTTCGTGCGACCGCAGGCGTGACGCGTCAGCTGATCTCCGGCTGGCTCGACCACGGGAAGTCGATCCACTGAGCGGTGCGTTTCCAGACGTATTCGCACTTCACGACGGAGCGTGACTTCTCGTAGATGACGGCGGACCGCGTCTCCTTGACGTGACCCTCGCAGAACTTGCGGACCAGGTCGAGGGTGCCACCGGTGTCGGCGACGTCGTCGATGATCAGCACCGTCGCGCCCGACAGGTCGACCGGTTGCGGCACCGGCGGAAGCATCACCGGCATCGGCAGCCGTTCGTCGACGCCGGTGTAGAACTCGACGTTGAGCACGTGCACGTTCTTCATGCCGAGCGCGTAGCTGATGGCGCCGGCCGGGATCAGCCCGCCGCGGGCGATGGAGATGATCAGGTCGGGCCGGTAGCCGCTGTCGTGGATGGTCTGCGCCAGCTCGCGGCTCGCGGTGCCGAACAGGTCCCAGGTGAGTACCTCGCGGTCGTGTGTCATAGAAGTCCATTCTGAACAAGCACAGTGAGCTTGGGCTGCGTTGGCATGGCGGCAGCTTGCTGACGCTCTTGCCAGCGCAGGATAAGCCTCATGGGGACATTCAACTCCAGGGGCGCCAGTGGTGTTTCGTTAGGCTTGCGGCATGAGGACTCCTCGACAGGCGTCGACGTGACGACCCCCGGGCCCGCGACCGACGGTGACATCCCGGATTACCTGCGGTCATTGGGGATTCCGGGGCTTGCCGACATACATGTGCACTTCCTGCCGGAGCCGATGCTGCAGAAGGTGTGGGCTTACTTCGACGCCGCCGACCAGAACTACGGCGCTCCGTGGCCGATCACCTACCGGTTTGACGAAGCCACCCGGCTGGCTGTGTTGCGTGGCTTCGGGGTGCGCGCCATCCCGGCGCTGACCTACCCGCACAAACCCGGCATGGCACGGTGGCTCAACGACTGGAACGCGGACTTCGCCAGGCGTGTGCCGGACGCCGTGCACTGCGGGACGCTCTATCCGGAGCCGGATGCCGCAGCGTATGTCGGTGAGGCGCTGGCCTTGGGTGCGCAACTTTTCAAGATGCACGTGCAGGTCGGTGGTTACGCGCCGGACGGCGAGCAGCTGGACGGGGCATGGGAGGTATTGGCGGATGCTGGTGCGCCTGTCGTCATACATGCTGGATCTGCGCCGTTGCCAGGGGAATTCACCGGTTCGGAGCGTATCGCCCGTGTCCTGGCGAAGCACCCTCGATTGACGCTGGTGATCGCGCACGCGGGGATGCCGGAATATCACGAGTTCGCCGATCTGGTGGAGCGTTACGACAACGTGCAGCTGGACACCACGATGGTCGCCACGGACTTCACTGATCGGTTCGCGCCGTTGCCCGACGGGTATGTCGCACGACTCGCTGGGCTGGGGGATCGGGTCGTGCTCGGCTCGGACTTCCCGAACATTCCTTACCCGTATGCGCACCAGCTCGAGGCCTTGGCGAGGCTGGATCTCGGTGATGACTGGATGCGAAAGGTCCTGTGGGACAACGGTGCCCGCTTGCTCAGCGTCCACGCAACTGGTCGATGAGCTCGTCGCGATCGGTGACCGGCGCCTGGCAGACGAAGCCGTGACACACGTAGGCCGCTGAGCGGCCGCCGACCAGGGGGCGATCGGCCAGCAGGGGTGAGGTCGGGGCATCCGGCGCACCGTGGACGATCACGGCGCCCGAGGTGGGTGCGGCCCACGCAGTGCGCGTGAGACCGCGTGACGCGCGGTCCTGTCCGATGACCGCCACCTGCACCGGACCGGCCAGGACCGCTTCGGCCACGGCGAGGCCCCAACCGGCGAATCGTGGTGCCTGCGTGGCGATTTCGCCCATGGACGCAAGTGCCGCCGCTGCGCGGTCGCGGGCTGCCGGATCGCCAGTCAGCGCGCTGAGGGTGAGCAATGCGCCGGCGAGGCTCGAGGTCCCAGAAGGCTCGGCGTTGTCACCGGCACCACGCGGGGTGAAGAACAGCTTCTCTCCGTCGGAAGCGGCATCGTGGAAGCCGCCGGACGGACCAGTGAAGATCTGCTGCGCGGTCGCGAGCAGTTGCTCGCCGGCGGCGAGGTAGCGCTGTTCACCGGTCGCCTGGTGCAGGACGAGCAGCGCCTCCGCGAAGTTGCCGTAATCGTCGGCGACGCCGGGGGCGCCACTGACCCGGCCGCCCAGCGAGGTGCGCCGCAGCCTGCCGTCAACGAGGTGGCGATCGAGCGCGAACTCCGCGGAAGCCATTGCGGCATCGAGCCATTCGGATTCCTGCAGGATCATTGCGGCCTCGGCGAGTGCGCTGATCGCCAGACCGTTCCAGGACGTCACGACCTTCTCGTCGCGATCCGGTTGGGGCCGTCGGGAGCGACGGTCCATGAGCTTGGTCCGGATCAATTCCCACCGCGACTGGTCGTCCGGGTCGCGCAGCAGCTGGAGGGTCGAGGTGCCGTGCTCGAAAGTTCCTCCTCGGTCACGCCGAGCAGCTCGGCGGCCCACCGGCCGTCCTCGTCGCCGAGCGTCGCCCGCAGGTCGCTGGGTGACCAGACGTATGTCGTGCCCTCGATCCCCTCGGTGTCGGCGTCGAGCGCGCTGGCGAAGCCGCCGTCGGCCGTCCCGAGGTCGCGGATGATGAATTGCGCTGTCTCGGAGGCAATTCGGGCGACAAGCGGGCTTTGAGTGGCGCGCCACAGGTGCGCGTAGACACGCAACAATTGCGCGTTGTCGTAGAGCATCTTCTCGAAGTGCGGCACCGTCCAGGTCGCGTCGACGCTGTAGCGTGCGAAGCCACCGGCAAGCTGGTCGTAGATGCCGCCACGAGCCATTGCCTCGCAGCTGTGCTCGACCATGGCCAAGGCATCGCTGTCACCGGTGCGCGAGTGGTGGCGCAACAGAAACTCCAGCACCATGGACGGCGGGAACTTCGGCGCGCCGCCGAAGCCGCCATACCTGGCGTCATACGACTGGCGGAGGGTGGTGACGGCGTTGGCGGTGACCTCCGCAGTGAGCGCGGTGGACGCGCCGCGGGTCGCCGCCGCTGCCAGTTGGGTCGCGACGTTCTGCCCGGAAGCCCTGACCTCGTCCGGCTGGGTCTCCCAGGCATGCTTGGCCGCCGAAAGCAGTTGCAGGAACTGTGGTTTCGGCAGATAGGTGCCGGAGAAGAAGGGCTTGCCATCCGGGGTGAGCAGGCAGGTCATCGGCCATCCGCCACTTCCCGTCATTGCAGTCGTGGCGGTCATGTAGGCGGCGTCGATGTCCGGACGTTCTTCGCGGTCCACCTTGATCGCGACGAAGGACTGATTGATCGCAGCCGCAACCTCGAGGTTCTCGAACGACTCGTGCGCCATGACGTGGCACCAGTGGCAGGCGGCATACCCGACGGACAGCAGGATCGGTCGGTTGTTGTCGGCAGCCTCCTGCAGCGCTTCGGGACTCCACTCGCGCCAGTCGACCGGGTTGTCGGCGTGCTGGCGGAGGTAGGGGCTGAGGGAGTCAGCGAGTCGGTTGGCCATGGCTCCAGCCTTTCACCCCGGGGTGGTGGTTGTGGCAGTGGCGCTGGTCAGCTGACCGTGGCGCCGGCTTGCCGGAGTCTGGCCGCCAGCGGCTCGGTGTTGAAGAGCATCGCCTGACCCGAGCCGGCGCGCGAGGGTCTCATGGGCTTCGGGGGAGTCGGCGCACCAAGCTTGTCGAGGTGTGCAATCTGTTCGTCGGTGAACTGCGGCGAGATGTCGCCGCCCCGACCGACAAGCGCGTATGTCGTGCTGCCGCAGGTGATTAGCAAGGTGCCCCACCGGCTCCTGCGCAGGCTGATCTGCGATGCGGGGATCGAGAAGACGCGACTGCTCTTGTCGGACATCGTCAGCAGTCCGTCGGCGAGCACGAGTATCACCGGGATACATTTGCGGGCGTTGAGCAGGCTCTTTCGCCAGTAGAGACCGGTTGCGAATGGCGGCTCGGCGCTCGTCGGATACGACATCCACGACACCTTATGCCCGATTCCGGGACGCCGTCACCGCACGCGGCCTGCGGCGAGCGTCTCGGATTGCCCGGAGCGGCGCAGCGCCTCCGCGACGAAGCCGCCGGCGAGGAGTTCATCGAGCAGGCCGTCGAGCCAGGTCGTGGTGGCCGGGTGAGTGCTCGGCTTGGTGGCCAGCGCCTGCCGGATCTGCATGAACGGTTCGTCGAGGATGCGTAGGCCGGGGTTGGCGTCGACGTATGCAGTGACCGGCTCACGGATCCCAGCCGCGACGTCGAGGCTCTGCTCGGCGAAAACGGTGGTTCCGTCCACGCCGCGAACGATGGTGGCGTGCTCGAGGGTGCGGGTCAGGAAGAGGTCGTATGCCGAGCCCTCCTTGACGCCGATCCGGACACCGCCGGCGTCGACATCGGCCGGTGCCCGGTGGGGTGAGGCGTCGGGCACGGCATACACGCCGTCGATGAGGACGTAGGGCTCGGTGAACGTGACCTCGCGGGCGCGGGCCGGCTCGACGGCGAGGAACGCGATCGTCGCCGGTCCGGAGACGAGCGCGTCGAAGGACTTGCGCGCCGCGTCGAAGCAGACGAAGCGCAGGTCGGTGCCCAGCCGGGTCGCGATCTCGTGTGCGATGTCGACGGTGATCCCGCCCGGTTGTTGCGGATCGCCCTGCGCAAGGACCGGGTTGCCGAGGTTGATCGCTGCGGTGAGGTGCCCCTCGGGAGCGAGGTCGGCGCGTGCCTGGTCGGTCGCTCTCGTCATACCAACGATCGTAAGGAACGCATCCTCGCGCCGGGCCAGTTGGTCGCTCTCTCTGCTGACAGCAGCGAAAGCTAGCTGTTCACAGTGTTTTTCGCTGATCCTTGCAGCATGTCCGAAGAACAGCGCAGACCACCACACCCACTCAGCCGGCAGATCGCCGAACATCTCCTCGACGAGCGCATCATCGTGCTCGACACCGAGCTGGACGACGAGATCGGCACCCGGCTCATGTCTCAGCTCTACCTGTTGTCGGCAGCCGACCCGCGCGCCGACATCAGCTTCTGGATCAACTCGCCCGGCGGTTCGGTGCCGGCAATGCTCGCGATCATGGATGTGATGCGTGCGATCCCGAACGACGTGTCGACGCTGGCGCTCGGATTGGCTTGCAGCGCAGGGCAATTCCTGCTGACAGCGGGAGAGAAGGGCAAGCGCTACGCGTTGCCGCACTCAAGGTCCTCATGCATCAGGGCAGCGCCGGCTTCGGTGGCACCGCGGTCGACATCGAGTTGCAGGCCGACGATCTGCGCCAGACACGGGACACCGTGCTCGGCATCACCGCCGAACTCACCGGCCAACCGGTGCCGCGCGTGTTCGAGGATTCGCTGCGGGACCGCTGGTACACGGCGGAGCAAGCCGTTGCCTATGGACTCATCGACCAGGTCATCGACGACCTCAGCCGCATCAAGCCGGGCAAAAACCCTGTGGGACTTGGAGTTTGATGATCATGAGTGAGCGCAGCGAACGACCAATGGCGCAGTCGAATGACGGCACCCGACGAAGGAGGGAGGCGTCATGAGTGAGCGCAGCGAACGACCAATGGCGCAGTCGAATGATGGCACCCGACGAAGGAGGGAGGCGTCATGAGTAGTTACACGATTCCGAATGTGATTGCGTCGTCTCCGCGCGGCGACCGCGTCATGGACGTATACAGCCATCTACTCTCCGAGCGGATCGTCTACCTCGGCACCGAGATCGATGACGGAGTTTCGAACGCGCTGATCGCGCAGATCCTGCACCTGGAATCAGTGGCACCGGACCAGGAGATCAACCTCTACATCAACTCGCCCGGCGGATCCCTGACCGCCACGTTCGCCGTGTATGACGCGATGCGGTTCGTCCGGTCACCGGTCGCGACGACCTGTGTCGGGCAGGCGTGCTCGACGGCCGCGATCCTGTTGGCGGCCGGCGCTCCGGGTCGGCGGAGTGTCCTGCCGCACTCGCGGGTGTTGCTGCACCAGCCGTCCGGGAGCGGCCGTGGCGCCATACCAGACATCATCCTGGCGGCCGACGAGGTGATTCGGCTGCGTGCGGAGGCCGAGGAAGTGCTCGCGCAGCACACCGGGCAACCGCTCGACGTGTTGCGCAAGGACACCGATAGGGACCGGATCTTCGCGCCGCAGGCCGCCGTCGACTACGGGCTGGCCGACGAGGTGATGGCCTATCGGAGCTGATCCGGGTGTGTCAGGCGGCCAGCGCGACCGGGCCGCGCATGTTCGCCGGGGCGGAAGCCAGACCCAATCGGACGGACTCGCGGCGCAGCTCGCGAACGGTCAGGTCGGTGACTTCGGCGAGTGTGCAATCCAGCGCGCCGGCGATGGCCGCGACGATCTCCGAGGACGGGTCCTTGCGGCCGCGCTCGACCTCGGAGAGGTATTGCGCGGAGATCCCGGCCCGCTGCGCGGTCGTGGTGATCGTGCCGCGGCGACGCAGTCGGATCGCGCGCAACTGCGTGCCGAGAACCTCCCGCCAGAGAGGCTCGACCGTCGAACGCTGCCGGAGCTGCCGCACGTCACCCATGTGTCGACGCTAGCCCCGCCACCCGCCACTGCTCAACGGTTTCTGCTCTCAGCAGAAGGCGTCTCACTCGGGATGAGCCGGACTGTGGCAGAGCGCCGGATCGGAGGTGATTGGTGTTGACACGGCCTTCTCGGACTGCGGAATCTCCGGCTCGCGAACGGCGGGGACGAGCGCGAGTGCGACCATGGCCGCCGCACCGACAGCGAGCAGGGCGTGCAACACACCCACGTGTTCGCCGAGCAGCCCGAGCAGCGGGGGACCGGCGAGGAACGCGGTGTAGGCGACGGTGCTGATCACCGAGATGCGGGCGTGCGCGTGCTGCGGGTCGTCGGCGGCAGCGCTCATGCCGACCGGGAAGCCCAACGAGACACCGAGGCCCCAGATGACGACTCCGGCATACGCGAGTGCGGTCGGTCCGAAGACCACGACCAGGCAGCCGAGGATCGCCAGCGAGAAGCAGGCGCGCAACACCGGCACACGGCCGTAACGGTCCAGGAGCATGGTGCCGACGAGACGTCCGGCCGTCATACAGCTGAGAAAGGTTGCGAACGCTAGGATTCCGGCCCATTTCGGCACATGGTGGCCTTCAACGAAGCCGAGCGACAGCCAGTCGTTCGCGGTGCCCTCGGTGAATGCGGCGATCAGTGTCACGACCCCGATCAGCAGGACACGAGGATCGGTCCAGGCACTGCGCAACGTGGATGTCGGGCGGGCCTTCGCGTCGTCCTCGGTGGCAACTTCTCGGCCATCGGACAACGTCCCGAAGTTCTTGGCGCACCAGATGGCGACGGTGCCGATGACGGCCATGACGATGGCCAGGTGCACCCACAAAGGCACGTGTATGGCGGTCAGGCCCGCGCCGACGAGCGCCGCCACGACGGTGCCGCCACTGAACATCGCGTGGTAGCGAGGCATGATCGAGCGCTTCTGGTGACGCTCGACGACGGTGCCTTCGAGGTTCATCGCGACGTCCCAGGGGCCCATGCCCCAGCCGGCGATGAGCAGGCCGATCACGGTCAGCCACACGAGGTGTGAGGTGATGGCAACGGCAGCGAGCAAGTAACCCGCGGTGGCCGCCAGTGCGGCGACGCGCACGGTGGCGCGGCTGCCGAATCGGCCGATCACCCAGCCGGCCAAGGGCAGCCCGCTCACACTGCCGAGCGAACCGGCGAGAAGGAGAAGGCCGAGCTGGCCGGTCGAGAAGTGAAGCAGTGTCTTGACGTCGGGCAGCCGGGCGGCGAACGAGGCGAAGGCAGCGCCATTCAGCACGAACAGGACCGCGACCGACCGCGAGACGCGGCGGGACACGGTGGGGTCCGACTGCGAATCGGGAGCGGTGTTGGGCTTGTCCACCATCACCATGGAGTTCCTTCGGAGGAGCGCTTCGGGCCGTCGAATCGATTCGATCGAATCGATTCGATAGTCTGCTCCACATGCCTGTGGGTGGTCAAGTCGAAAACGTGCCTGCTGGGCGCGTCACGCTGCGTGACGTCGCTCACCGCGCCGGCGTCGCGATGTCCACGGCGTCGCTGGTCTTCAGCGGCAACAAGCCGGTGGCCACGGACACCGCCGAGCGCGTGCGGGCAGCCGCGGCGGAACTCGGGTATGGCGGGCCGGATCCGATGGCCTCGTCATTGCGACACGGGCGCAGTGGTGTCATCGCGGCCGTCGTCGAGCGCCGCATCCTGCACGCGTTCCGTGACCCGTATGTCGTGTCGGTGCTCGACGGTCTCTCCCAGGTGGTCGGTGAGATGGGTTGCGGATTGTTGCTGCTGCCGGACACAGCCGAGGGGTATGGCGACAGCGGACCGCAGGTGTCACGGGTTGCCGCGGACGCCGCCGTGTTCATGCTTTGTGGCGATGAGAACAACGTGCTGGCAAGGGAATTCGGCGCTCGCGGGGTTCCGATCGTGGGCACCGGCGCACCCGAGGGCGCCGACGTGCAGGTGACCGCGGACGAGCGGGCTGCGTCCCGTGAGCTGGCGCAGTTGCTGCACGACCTGGGGCACCGCCGGGTCGGTCACGTGATGATGCCGCTGCAGTGGGGTGGCACGACCGGGCGGCGCACCATCGCCCAGGTCCGGGCGAGCCATTTCCCGGACACGCGGGAGAGGGCGTTCGGGGTGCGGGACGTCTTCACCGCCGCGACGCTCGTTGAGGCGGAGGAGCCCGACTTCGACTCCGGTTATGCAGCGGCGAAGCTGCTCCTGGACAGCCACCGGCCGCCGACCGCGATCATCGCGCAGAGCGACCTGCTCGCCGCCGGCGCCGTGCAGTGCGCCGTGGACCGCGGCCTGCGCGTGCCCGAGGACCTGTCGGTCACCGGGTATGACGGTGTTTCCTTGCCGTGGTTCCCGAGGACACTCACCACGATCGACCAGCATCCGATCGAGAAAGGCCGAGCCGTTGGTGAGGTGGTGCGCGCGCTGCTGGCCGGTGAAGAGGTCTCGGACGTGACGGTGCCGGTGACTCTGCGTCTGGGCGACACGACCGGTCCGGTGCCGCGCCCATGACGTGCTGATCGCCGAGAGACGCACTTGATGCCGACTGACGCAGTTGCAAGTGCGTCAATCGGTATTTGCTGCGTCAGTCGGTAGGTTGACGGGCGATGGAGACTTCGACGTGGACCCACGAGCCGGTCGGCTACCGCTGCCCCTTCTGCGCGTTCCAGCGCGGCGAGGGGACGACCGCAACGCCGCGTCGGACCTGGTCGTGCAGCGCGAGTTGGTCTTCGCGCGGATCGCGCCCAAATGGTGGCCCGTGAACGACGGCGGGGCACTCGTCATACCGAATGAGCATGTGGAGAACCTCTACGAGCTGCCGACCGATGTCGGTCACGCATTGTGGGACCTGACCCGCGAGGTTGCCATCGCAATGCGGGAAACGTATGGATGTCAGGGTGTTTCGACTCGCCAGCACAACGAGCCTGCCGGTGACCAGGACGTCTGGCACCTGCACCTGCACGTGCTGCCACGGTATGACGGGGACGATCTCTACCTGCGGCATCGCGAGGCGCGCTACGTCGACGCAGCCGAGCGCGCAGATTTCGCTGCACGGTTGGGCGACGCGCTCGGCTAAACTGAAGGCACACGACTGGCGAAGGGTGGGTCACCACCGGGGAGTGTGAGTTCGTCGTATCGCCCGCCTGGGTGCGACTCCGATCGATTCAAGGAGTCCCCAAGATGTCCGTTGCACAATTGCTGGACGGCACAGCCGTCGCCCGCCGAAGCTTCGCCGAGACTGCCGAACGGGCCGCGGATTTCGCTGCGGCGCAAGGGCGTCCGGTATGCCTCGCCACTGTGCTGATCGGTGACGACCCGGCATCCCAAACCTACGTACGAATGAAGCAACGGCGTGCGGGACAGCTCGGGCTGGAGTCGCGGCGGGTCCAGCTTCCGGCGGAGACAACCACCGATACCGCCGTCGCCGCAGTGCGCGCCTTGTCCGAGGACGACACGGTCGACGGCATCCTCGTGCAGCACCCGGCGCCCGCCCAGGTCGACGAGCTTGCCGTCTTCGAGGCGATCGCGCCGGAGAAGGACGTCGACGGCGTGACGATGCACAGCTTTGCGGCAATGGGATTGTCCGCCAACGGCTTTCACTCCTGCACGCCGGAAGGAATCGTGCGGCTGCTCGACGCATACGACCTGCCGATTGCCGGCAAACGGGTGTGCGTCGTCGGGCGGAGCGCGATCCTCGGCAAGCCGGTGGGCCTGCTTCTCCTGGCTCGGGACGCGACCGTCACCTTCTGCCACTCCCGCACCACCGATCTGGCTGTGGAGGTGTCGGAGGCGGACATCGTGATCGCAGCCGTCGGTCGGCCGGAGCTGGTCCGGGGTGAGTGGGTCAAGCCGGGAGCGGTCGTCGTTGACGCCGGTTACAACCCGGGCAATGTCGGCGACGTGGAGACCGCGGCCGCGGCGGAGCGGGCGTCATACATCACACCGGTGCCCGGTGGCGTCGGTCCGATGACCATTGCGGTGTTGATGGAACAGACGGTAACTGCCGCGGAAAACCGGGTGCAGTAACCGGCGCGGTGCGCCTAGTGCGGTGCGTGCAAAGTTGCTTGACAGTCGCTTCGCGCCTGACCAGCAAATTTGCCCACATCCGTACCTGCTCTATTTCTGACTCACGGCACTAGCGTCGAGCCATGCGCCCACCCGATGCCGGCTTCGCCGACCCACGCCTGGCCGTCCTCTACGACTTCTTCGACGACGATCGCAGCGATCTCGATGTCTATGAGGCGATCGTCGATGAGTTGGGCGCCCGCAAGGTTCTGGACATCGGCTGCGGAACCGGTTCTCTCGCAGTCCGATTGGCCGCGCGAGGCATCGAGGTGGTCGGCATTGATCCGGCGGTCGCCTCGATCGAGGTCGCACGCACCAAGCCGTATGCCGACAAGGTGACCTGGATCGAGGGAGATGCGACGGCGCTGACCGGCCGCGTCGCCGACGGGGATCTTGCGGTCATGACCGGCAACGTCGCGCAGGTCTTCGTCGACGACGCGGACTGGTCGCAAACCTTGGGCGCCATACACGATGCTCTGCGGGAGGGTGGTTGGTTCGTCTTCGAGGCTCGGCGACCCGAGATGCGTGCCTGGGAGCAATGGACCACACCGCCGACCGAGGTCGCGTTGCCGGATGGTCGCCGGGGCACGGACTCGATGACAGTGACCGAGGTGGCATTGCCCCTGGTGACGTTCGAGTCGACACTTGTGCTGGCTGACGAAACGCTGAAATCAGTGTCGACACTGCGTTTTCGAGAGTATGACGAGATCGTGGCCGACCTCGAGGCGCACGGCTTCGAGGTCGTGGAGGTGCGCGATGCGCCGGACCGCCCGGACAAGGAATGGGTTTTCCTGGCGCGGACCCATCAGTGACGGTCGAATTCGCGATTGACGGTCGAATTGGACTGTCAATCGCGAATCGAACCGTCAGAGATCAGGACCTGCGTCACTGGAAGTCGCGGGACTTGGACCGCACGTGAATCGTGAGGTGCTCCAGACGATCCGCGAGCAGGTTGGTGACGCCGTCCTCGGATCGCTCGAGTATGCCGCGCACCACCATCGCCGGTGACGCGCGCGCGATGCGCCGGTAGCGGTGCCAAACACCGCGAGACACAATGACATTCAGGATCCCGGTCTCGTCCTCGACATTGACGAAGGTGATCCCGCCGGCAGTCGCCGGGCGCTGACGATGAGTGATCACGCCGCCTACCTGCACCCGTCGACCGCTCTGGAAACCCTTCAGCTGATCGATCGGCAGCACGCCACGCGCGTCCAGATCGGCCCGGACGTGCCGGATGGGGTGATCACCGGGGCTGATCCCGGTCGCCTGCAGGTCGTGCATCAGCAACTCGCCGATGGACAGCTCCGGCAACAGCGGCGGCTGGTAAGGCACCCGAACCGGCAACTGGTCGCTACGGATCGAGGCTGCCTCCGCCGAGCGCCACAGCGCATCCCGGCGCGATCCAGTCAGTGAGTCCAGTGCGCCGGACAGCGAAAGTGCCTCCATTTGCTCGGTATCCAACTCGGCGCGCCGTGCGAGGTCGGCTAGATCGGTGAACGGCCCGGACAAGTCACGGGTCTGCACGATGCGCTCGGCGGCAGCCTCGCCGAGGGCGGTGATGTCGGCCAGCCCGAGACGAACTGCGTGGTGCCAGTCGCGGCGGTGCTCCTGCCAGTCGGCGGGCGCATTGGTGTCGAAATCGCCGATCTCCTCCTGCGTGTGGTCCCGCATGCAGTCGTCGCTGCCACCACGCAGGTCCATTGCGTCGGGGGAGTCCGGCTCGAGGTCGGCGTGCACGCTGGAGCGCAGCAGATGCGGGGACAGCACTTCGACACCGTGCCGCCGCGCATCGCCGGTGAGCGTCTGCGGTGAGTAGAACCCCATCGGCTGGGAACGCAGCAAACCTGCCAAAAAGGCTGCGGGATAATGCAATTTGAGCCATGAGCTGGCATAGACCAGCACCGCGAAACTGAGCGCATGCGACTCCGCGAAACCGAAATTGGCGAAGGCCTCGATCTTGTTGTAGATCTCCTGCGCGGTCTCCGGCGGTATGCCGTTGCGGGCCATTCCGTCATACAGCTTGGTGCGCAGGGAGTCGATGCGCTCGACACCACGCTTGGACCCCATGGCCCGGCGCAGCAGGTCGGCGTCGGCCGGGCTGCAATCGCCGACCGCGATCGCCATCTGCATCAACTGCTCCTGGAAGAGCGGGACGCCGAGCGTGCGTTCGAGCACCGGCTCGAGCAGCGGGTGGGAGTAGGTGATGGGCTCCTTGCCGGTGCGGCGCCGGATGTAAGGGTGCACTGCGCCGCCTTGGATCGGACCCGGGCGGATCAGGCCGATCTCGACGGCGAGGTCGTAGAACGACCGCGGTTTGAGCCGGGGAGGGTGCCCATCTGTGCGCGACTCTCGACCTGGAAGACACCGATCGAGTCGGCGCGGCACAACATGTCGTAGACGCCCGGCTCGTTGCGCGGCAACGTCTCGATGCGCCACTGCTCGCCGGTATGACGCTCGACCAGGTCGAAGGTGTGCTGCAGTGCGGCCAGCATTCCGAGGCCGAGCAGGTCGAACTTCACCAGGCCCATCCACGCGCAATCGTCCTTGTCCCATTGCAGGACAGTGCGATCCGTCATCCGGGCTCGCTCGATCGGGCACACCTCGCTGACCGGCCGGTCGGTGAGCACCATGCCGCCGGAGTGGATGCCGAGGTGCCGTGGATAGCTCAGCACCTGCTCGGCCAACTCGATGACGGGCCCCGGTATGTCGTGGTCCGCACTCGAGATCTCCGCGCCCCAGCGTTCGACCTGCCGGGACCAGGCGTCCTGCTGCCCCTGGCTGGCGCCGAGCGCCTTGGCCATGTCGCGCACGGCGTTCTTGGGGCGGTAGGTGACGACGTTGGCGACCTGTGCGGCGTTGCGGCGCCCGTAGGTCTGGTAGACGTGCTGAATCACCTCCTCGCGTCGGCCGGAGTCGAAATCGACGTCGATGTCGGGTGCTTCCTCGCGCAGCTCGGACAGGAATCGCTCGAAGGGCAGCTCGTAGAAGATGGGGTCGATCACCGTGATGCCGAGGACGTAACAGACCGCCGACGCTGCGGCCGAACCCCGGCCTTGGCACAGGATGCCGCGGCCTTTGGCGAACTGCACGATCTCGTGCACGATCAGGAAATATCCCGGGAAGTCTTTCTTCTCAATGACATTCAGCTCGCGTTCGATGCGTGCGTATGCCGCGTGGTTGTCCTTCGGATAGCGTTCCGCAGCGCCGCGCATCGTCAGCTCGCGCAACCAGCTCATCGGGGTGTGGCCGGCGGGTACCTCCTGGCGCGGCAGCCGCGGCGACGCTGCCCGCAGGCTGAACGCGAGATCGTCGGCGATCTCGACCGTTCGCTCGACGGCACCCGGGAAGCGGTGCATGCGCTGCGCCATCTCCGCCCCGCTGCGCACGTATGCCGCGCCGTGCACCGGCAGCCAACTGTCCAGCTCCTCCAGGCTACGGCGTGAGCGGACGGCGGAAAGCGCTGTGGCCAGCGGGTATTGGTCCGAGTCGGCGTAGTGCACCGCGTTGGTAGCGACGGTCAGCGCGTCTCCGGACCGGGCTACCTCGGCGAGCCGGTCGCAGGTGGTGCTGTCTGCCGGGTCGCCGTGGTCGGTCAGCTCGACGAAGACGTTGTCCTTGCCGAAAAAGTCTTGCAGAGAACGTAGTTCGGTGACTGCGGCATCATGTCCGTGTCGAGTGAGCGCGCTGGGCACGCTGCCTTTACGGCAGCCGGTCAGGATCGCCCAGTGGCCGGCCGCCTCCTCGGCCAGCGCCGGCAGGTCGTAGAGCGGCTTGCCCTTCTCAGCGGTTTCGGCGAGCTGCCCCTCGGTGACGGCCCTTGCGAGGCGACGGTAACCCTCCGCCCCGCGCGCGAGCACCAGCAGGTGATTGCCCTCGGGATCGGGTACGCCGTTCTGCGGAGCAGTCAGGCCCAGTGACAGCTCCGCCCCGAAAATTGTTTGCAATCCATAGCTTTCGGCTGCCTCGGCGAAACGCACGATGCCGTAGAGGCCGTCGTGGTCGGTGATGGCCAGGCCGTGCAGGCGCTGTCGCGCGGCTTCGGTGACCAGGTCCTCGGGTGCCGCGGCGCCGTCGAGGAAGCTGTAGTGCGAATGTGCGTGCAGTTCGGCATACGGCACGACGGGTCCCGCCGACTCACCCAGCTCGGCCGGGCGGAAGGGGTGTCGCTTGCGCGAGAAGACCGGTCCGTCACCGCCGTCGGCAGGCTGGCCACGCACGCTGCGCTCCTCGGGCCGTATGCCGTGGGAGAGCGCCTGCTCCAGCTGCGACCACGGTATGGCGGGGTTACTCCAGCCCACGGCAACTCCGCAGGAACTCTTGGTCTCGATACGGCTCCGCTAGCGCTCCGCCTACTCGACCCGCGAGGGTTTCAGTCATAGCGAGCCTCGAGGAACCAGGTCTTGCCCTCGGCGAGCACCAACCAGGCGGTGGACTGGTTGTCGATCAGCTGAAAACGGTTGAGGTGCACGCGCTTTCGCCACCAACGCTGTTGGATCGGCCACGGGCCGGCCCACTGCGCGATGCGACGGTTTCCGTCCGGCACGCGCAACCATGCAGGTTCCCCGCTGACCGTGCCGCGATCGTCGACCGTCACTGACTCTCCTGCGTCAGTGAAGACCTGCACCTGACTCGCGCTGCTGAAAACAGTGGCCGGGGCAGGGCCGGGCACGGTGCCCGGCCAGGGCTGCTCGAGACGGCGCTCGCGAGTTGTCGGCAGCGCATCGCCCCAGGGGCGAAGAACACGGCGCTCGTGCAGCAGGCGACCTCCGGTTACGGTGCTGGTGAGGACGGCCTCATGGCCCAGCCGGTGCTGCAGGGTGGTGAGAGCGTGCTCCACCTTCTCGTCGGGACGATCGCCCCACAGCCCTTGCGCATGATGCTCGGCGTTGTCGACGGACTCCGGGAGCACCTGCACCGAGAGCACCGACGCACCCAGGGAGTCGTCGTCGACAGTTGCCGCCTCGGCCGCGAGATCCTCCAACTGCCAACGGATCCGGTCCAGAACCTCGACGCTGCCGAACTGCCAGGGGTGCCGCCAGAGCCGCTCGAAGAGAGCGTCCGGCTCGAGTTGCACGGTGACCCGGATCTCGGTGCAGATCAGCGCGGAGCGCGTGAGCAGTTGCGTGAACTCGCCTGCTGCCGGCTCGCAGTGAGCGATGATCTGCTCGACCCGATCGGTGGCCGGATCGAAGGTGACGTGCATGCCCAGCTGCGGTGGCACGGTGCGTGGGGTCAGGATCGGCGCATCCTCACCGCTGGCGAGCTGATGCGCGCGCAGGCCTGCTGCACCGAATCGGGCGTGCACCTGATCGCGCGGTAGTTGCGCCAGATCGCCGAGCTTGCGAATCCCCATGCGTTGCAACAAGTTTTCCAACTTCTTGTCGCAGGCGACAGCGACCGACAGGCCGGCCAGGAAGTCGGCCGAACCACCTGCGGGGACAATGTGCAGTGGCACAACCGTGGAGCTGGTGTAGGCAGCCTGCTCGGCGGCGAAGAGGCCGTCCGCGACGGCGACGCGCAGGTCGACCGGCAGGCGCAGCTCGTGCTCGGTGAAGTCGTGCAGATGCGTGAGCAGTGCATCCGCGGCGGCGCGTTCGCTGCCGTAGAAGCGGCCGGCTCCTTGCGCGCGAACCGCGGCGATGCCCGGACGCACGACGTGCACGTCGGGGATCTTCTCCTCGACGGCGTGCAACACCGACTCGAAAGCCCTGGCCTCGGCCACCACGTCATACGGCAGCACGATCAGCTCCGGGCAGCGGTGCTGCGCCTGGCGGATGCGCAGTCCGACGGTGACGCCCTCGAGTTTCGCAGCGGCGGAGCAGGCGACGACGAAGCCGCGGTCGGTGAGAGCAATCGCCTGGTCGGCGGCGATGCCCTGGGTGAGCCGTGCTGCCAGCACCGACCAGCCCGGGCACCAGAGCAGCATCACGCGGACCGGCGAAGAGCTGATCATGGCGTCTGTTCCAGGGTCTCGATACGCGGCTCGTTCCTCACCGCTACTCGACCACCTTGGTGGCTCATGGCCGGACCGGGATCGTGAGGTCGACGTGCCGGGTGCGGTGTCGCTCGGTCACCTCGAGGCGCAGGGCGCCGCCGGAGAGGTGGCCGTGCCCGGCATACAGGCCGTCCCAGCGCATGATCCGGCCGGCGAGCATCGCAGCTGGCCGCGGCCAGGAGCCCAGGACCACCAGCGTGCTGCCGCTGGCTCGCAGACGGGCGAGCAGCCGGGACACCTCACCGGGAGAGACGTGCTCCGGGGGCGCGGCGACGACCAGCGCGGTGACTTCGACCAGCGCCGCGATCACCGAGGTCCAGTCGTCGGGAGAGACCTGAGGGACCAGCGCCAGCCGCTCGAGCCAGACCCCCCACTCGACAGCGGCTTCGATGCCCAGGTCGGGCAGTCCGACGACACCGCACCACGAGCCCGCCATCGAGGGGCCGGCGAGCAGGGCGAGAGCCGCACTCATCGAGCCGTGCAGGGTGTAGACCCCGCCGGCACGCAGCCCGCGGGGGAACAACTCGGCGAGAGCCGGGAGCACCGGGACGCTGTCTGCTGCGGGGGACGTCTCGTGACGCTGCAGCAGCTCGTGCAACTCGGCAACCCGGGTCGCGGTGGTGGTGGTCATGACATCCATGATCGAACAGGTGTTCGACAAAGTCAATCGGGTGCACGACGTCTGATGCGGTGGCCGGCGATGTCGGCCGAACCGACATAATCGCCTGGTGATCGCTTCCGCCGCCTGGCGCACCCTGGCACGTGGCCTGGTCGAGCTGGCGTATGCCGAGACCGGCGCCGGCGATCACCCGGTGATCCTGCTGCACGGCTTGGCCGGCACTGCCCAGGAGTGGTCGGCGACACTACGTGCGCTCGGTGACACCCATCGAATCGTTGCACTGGAGCAACGCGGTCACGGGCACTCGACGCGTATGCCGCAGGACGTGACCCGGGCGGCATACGTCGCCGACGTGGTGGCGCTGATCGAGCAACTCGGCGGTGGACCCGCGACCCTCGTCGGGCAGTCGATGGGCGGTCATACGGCGATGCTCGTAGCAGCCGAAAAACCGCACTTGGTAAGGCAATTGGTGATGGTCGAAGCCGGTGTCGGTGGTGGTGGTGATGCTGCCACCGCACCGGTTGAGCAATGGCTGCGCAGTTGGCCGGCGCGCTTCCCGGACCGGGATGCCTTCATTGACTTCTTCATGAGTGCCGACCGAGGAGCGGCAAGAAGCACCGGAACCGCGATGGCCGGCGAGGCGTGGGCGGACGGCCTGCAATTCGACGCGGGCGGCCTGGTCCCGTGCTGGGACGCGGACGTGCTGATCGAGGCGCTGCGTGCCGTGCACGTCTTGCCCCGGTGGCGGGCATGGGAGTCCGTGAGCGTCCCGACACATCTGGTGGTGGCCGAGCACAGCGTCATACCGACCGAGCAGGTGGAGCGGATGCGCCGCGGTGCGCACGTCGAGCGCACCGTGATCGCCGATGCCGGACATGACCTGCATCTGGACCAACCGCAGGCGTGGCGGCAGACCCTGGAGCGCGTCCTGAACGCGAGCGGGCCGGTCACCGAAGATCGGTGACCGGCCCACTCGGGGTGCGTCAGTGCGTCAGCCGGCGGTGTTCTCGGTGGTGGCCACCGGGCGCTGGGCAAGCTCGTCATCGAGGCGCAGCAGGCCGGGACCGTCGTCGTTGATCAGCTTGACGCGTCCGACGATCTCGTCGACCGACGACTCCTCTTCGACCTGCTCGCTCAGGAACCACAGCAGCAGCGGACGGGAGTCGAGATCGCCGGCCTTCTCGGTCGCGGCGTAGAGGTCACGGATCGATGCAGAGACCTTCTGCTCGTGCCCGAGCGCCGCCTCGAAGACCGCGAGCACGGTCTTGGCGTTGACCTTCGGGGCGGCGATGGCGCCGATCACCGGGTGGTTGGCGCGATCGCTGAGGTGGTCGATGAACTTGTTGGCGTGGACGATCTCCTCGTCGGCCTGGTGTCGCAACCACGCGGCGATGCCCGGCAGGTCTCGGTCCTCCATCTCGATCGCGAGCTGGCGGTAGACCATCGAGGACTCGAACTCCAGGGTGATCTGGGCGTTGAACTTCTTTTCAAGTGCGGCGCTCATCTTCATGCGACCAAGAGTAGGTGGCTACGGCGTGCGCCACCAGCAAAGTTTGCCTACCCACAGTTGGGAATGCCTCACCTCGTTGAGGATTCGTATGGCGCTCGCGCGGGGTGGCTCAGCACATGAGATCAGCTCTGCTGGACCAACGATTGATAGTCGGGGTGCCGGTCGATCCAGGCCTTGATGAATGGGCACAGCGGTATGACGGAGAGCCCGCCGCGGTCCGTTACGTCGTCGAGTGCATGGCGCGCGATCGCAGAGCCGACGCCTTTACCCTCGAACTTCGGGTCGACCTCGGTGTGCACGAAGGTGATCTGATCCGCGGCGAGCCGGTAGACCGAGAAACCTGCGAGAGCACCACCGATGCGTGCCTCGTAGCGATTCTGGTCGGGATTGTCGGCCACTGTGATGTCGTCACTCATGAGTCCATCTTGAACCTTGTCGGTGGCGGGTCCTAGCGTCAGATCCGTGTTGGGCAGTGATCTCACGTTTCTGAGCCTTGTCCAGCACGAACTTCGTTGAGAGGTGACACGGATGAGTGACGTGGAGAGTTGGCTGCTCGCGGGAGATGCGTCGGTCCGGTGGCAGGTGATGCGTGATCTGACCGACGCTTCGTCCGATGAGGTGACGGCCGAGCGCGCGAGAGTCGCCTCGTCGGGACAGGGGAAGCGACTGCTCGATCTGTATGCCGACGGGGCGTGGGCCGGTGGCGCGTGTTTCCCCGGGTCCGACTGGCGGCCACCGGACGGACCCGTGGGCGATCCCGATGGCCAACCGTGGACCGCGACGCTTCCCACCTTGCGGTTGCTGCGCGAATTCGGTGTGGATCCTCAGGATTCGCGCGTGACTGCCGCAGTCGACGGCGTTCGCACCGGTTGTCGTTGGGAGTATGACGGGTCGGCGTTCTTCGACGGTGAGGTCGAGCCGTGCATCAATGGCGGGACAGTCTCGATCGGCGCCTACTTCGGGCAGAACGTCGACCGGGTCGTGCAGCGCCTGCTCGGTGAGCAACTCGCGGACGGTGGCTGGAACTGCGAGGCGGAGAACGGCTCCACGCGGTCGTCGTTCCACACGACGATCTGTGTGCTGGAGGGCTTGCTCGACTACGAGCGCGCGGGCGGCGATCTCGAGGTGGCGGACGCGCGGCGGCGTGGTGGGGAATATCTGTTGCAGCGCAAGCTCTTTCGACGAGCGAGCACCGGCGAGGTCGCGGATGAGGATTGGCTGCAGTTCTCGTTCCCGACGCAGTGGCACTACGACGTGTTGCGCGGTCTCGACCACTTCCGCGCCATCGGTGGCCCGCCCGATCCACGACTGGCAGACGCCATCGAGCAGGTGCGCTCCAAGCGACAGACGGACGGCAGCTGGCTGCAGGAGAATACCCACCCCGGGCTGATCCACTTCGAGCTCGAGGACGGCGACGGCAAGCCGAGTCGCTGGAACACCCTTCGTGCCTTGCGGGTGTTGCGCTGGACTGACGGGGCGAGTGCCTGATTGCGGTGATCGGTGACTCGCGCCGACTTGAGCGGTCGAAAATCCGCTGACAACGGTTCCAGGAGCACCCGGAGGGGATTCCGTTGTGTTCGACGACGGCAGCAGATAAACAGGGGCAGTGACCGACGACCAACGCGACCACTTCGTCCATGTCCGGGGCGCCAGCGAGCACAACCTCAAGAACGTCGACGTGGACCTGCCTCGGGACGCGATGGTCGCCTTCACCGGCGTCTCGGGCTCCGGCAAGTCCTCCCTGGCCTTCGGCACCCTGTATGCCGAGGCGCAGCGCCGCTACTTCGAGTCGGTGGCGCCATACGCTCGCCGCCTGTTGCAGCAGGTGGGTGCTCCGCACGTGCAGGAGATCACCGGGCTGCCCCCGGCCGTGGCGCTACAGCAGCGCCGCGGTGCCGCCAGCTCGCGCTCGACGGTCGGCACGCTCACCACGTTGTCCAATCTGCTGCGGATGCTCTACTCGCGCGCCGGCACCTACCCCGAGGGCGCGTCGCGACTGGCCGCAGAGGCGTTCTCACCGAACACAGCCGCAGGAGCCTGTCCACGTTGCCACGGGCTGGGTGAGGAGCACGACGTCAGCGAGGAGCTGATGGTGCCGGACCGGTCGTTGACGATTCGGGAGGGGGCGATCGCCGCCTGGCCGGGTGCCTGGCAGGGCGCAAATCTGCGCAGCATCGTGTCGGGGCTGGGCATCGATCTGGACACCCCCTGGAGCAAGTTGCGGGCGAAGGATCGTGAGTGGCTGCTCTTCACCGAGGAGCAGCCGAAGGTGATGATCGAGCCCGAGCCGGGCCGTGTCGACCACGGCTACTACGGCTTGTTCCGCAGCGCCCGCACGCACGTGCACCACGTGCTTGCGAACTCCCAGAGCCAGATGATGCGCGACAAGGTGATGCGTTTCGTCCAGAGCGTGTCCTGCCCGGAATGCGATGGCACGGGGCTGCAGGCGGACTCGCTGGCGGTCACCTTCCGCGGGCAGAACATCGGGCAGCTCAACGCGTTGTCGTTCAGCGAGCTGGTCGCGCTGCTGCGTCCGGTGGCCGAGCTCGAGGAGGCCGCGGCGGCGACGTCGTCGGCCGGCTCGGGGAGGCGACCGAGGTCGCGGTGCGCATCTGCGCCGACCTCGTCGCGCGGGTCCAGGTGTTGCTCGACCTGGGGCTGGGCTATCTCTCGCCGGGACGCAGCTCCACCACGCTCTCACCGGGAGAGGCACAGCGGTTGCGCATCGCGACCCAACTGCGCTCGGGCCTCTTCGGAGTCGTCTACGTGCTTGACGAGCCGTCCGCAGGTCTGCACCCCGCCGACGCCGAGCCGCTGCTGGACGTGCTGGACACCCTGAAGGCCTCGGGCAACTCGCTGTTCGTGGTCGAGCACGATCTCGACGTGGTGCGCCGAGCCGACTGGATCATCGACATCGGCCCGGGCGCAGGCGAGGGCGGTGGCGAGGTGCTCTACTCCGGGCCGGTCGCAGGCCTCGAGCAGGTTGCGGGGTCGGTCACCGGGGACTACATCTTCGGTCGTGCTGAACCCCTCGTCCGCCCGCAGCGCCCACCCCACGGTTGGCTGCATCTGCGCGGAGTGAACCGCCACAACCTGCAGGATCTCTCGGTCGAGATTCCGCTGTGCGTGCTGACGGCCGTGACCGGGGTCTCCGGGTCGGGCAAGTCCACGCTGGTCACGCAGGTGCTCTCCGAGCTGGTGCGCCGCCATCTCGGTCAGGCGCCCGATGACACCGAGGACAGCGACTTCGAGGTCGACGTCGACGACGCCACCGGACTCGAGTCCTTCGACCGGCTCGTGCGGGTGGACCAGCGGCCGATCGGGCGCACGCCACGTTCCAACCTGGCCACCTACACGGGGCTGTTCGATGCCGTGCGCAAGCTGTATGCCGCCACGCCGGAAGCTCGTAGCCGCGGGTATGGCGCGGGTCGCTTCTCCTTCAACGTGGCCGAGGGCCGCTGCGAGACCTGCCAGGGGGAGGGGTTCGTCTCGGTGGAGCTGCTCTTCCTGCCCGGCACCTACGCGCCCTGCCCGGCCTGCCACGGTGCGCGCTACAACGCGGAGACCCTCGAGATCGACTACCGCGGCAGGACCATCGCGGACGTGCTTTCCCTGTCCGTTGACGAGGCTGCGGAATTCCTGAGCGACGTGCCGGCTGCCGCGCGCAGCCTGACCACGTTGCGGGAGGTCGGCCTGGGCTACCTGCGGCTGGGGCAGCCGGCGACCGAGCTCAGCGGCGGAGAGGCGCAGCGGATCAAACTCGCGACCGAGCTGCAGCGAGCCCGTCGCGGGCACGCGCTCTACCTGCTCGACGAGCCCACCTCCGGGCTGCACCCCTCCGACATCGCACTGCTGGTCCGCCAGCTGCACCGGTTGGTGGATGCCGGCAACACCGTGGTGCTGGTCGAGCACGACCTCGACACGATCGCCAGCGCCGACTGGGTCATCGACCTCGGTCCAGGGGGTGGTGACCAGGGTGGTCGGGTCATCGCGACCGGCACGCCCGAGACGGTTGCCCGGGCGAAAGGAAGTGCCACGGCGCCCTACCTGGCCAAGCATCTCGCGGCGGGCTGACGTCGCTGCCCGTGGTTGAGGCTCAGCTGTCCGACGCGGCCGCCGAGCAGACCGTGCTGAACGCGTACCTCGGCATCGTTCTCTTCAAACTCAGGCCAATGCGGAACTGAGTGGAGCGCGCAACGCGTATCAGGTCGCGCCATACGGCCCTCCTGTCAGTGAGAGGTCGATCCGTGGGCTCAGCCAGCAACCGGCCGGCTCTCGCGGCAGCTCGCATCCGCGCGCCGCCGATCCGCTGTTGCGACAGCCAGAATCAGGAGGCCGGCGATGGCCATTGAGCTTTCCCAGTTGCAGGCACGCGTCCGCGAGCTCGAGTTGCCGTGGACACCGGGGGTCACCGCGAACTCCGGACATTCGTTGTTGCAGGCGCAGTCCCGCCTGGGTGCGGTGCCGCCGGCAGGAGTTGCTTCGCTCGAAGAGCGGCAAGCCACCGCGGCTGCGCGGCCACGGGTCGCGGGGGCGCCGGCCGGCGTGCCGGCAACGTTCGACTGGCGGACGAGCGGTGGCAATTACGTCACCCCGATCGAGGACCAGGGCGGCTGCGGTTCATGTGTCGCGTTCGGCGCGATCGCGGCACTGGAGTCGATGGTCCGCATCCGGGCACACAACCCGGGCTTGACCGTCGATCTGTCCGAGGCGCAACTGTTCTTCTGCTACGGCCCGCAGCACGGCGCCGGAGCGTGCCCGGGCGGCGGCTGGTGGCCGGACCAGGCCTACGCCTGTATGGCGGACGGCATCGTCGACGCGACCTGCTTCCCCTACACGGCGGCCAATCAGGCGTGCAACCTCTGCCCCGATTGGCAGACGAGGCTGACGAAGTTCACGTCGAGCACCACTTGCAACTCGATCACCGCCATGAAGCAGTTCATCGCCTCCACCGGGCCGATGACCACCTGCTTCACCGTCTACGAGGACTTCTACTACCACTACGCCGGCGGGGTCTACACCTACAACGCGTCGACGAGCGGCAACGTGATCGGCGGGCACTGCGTGTGCATCGTCGGGTATGACGACGCGCATGGCTGCTGGATCGCGAAGAATTCCTGGGGGACCGGCTGGGGCGAGCAAGGCTTCTTCCGCATCGCCTATGGCAGCGCCGGGATCGATGCGGAGATGTGGGGCATCGACGGAACGATCACGTCTCCGCTGATCCCGCTCACCCAGTCCGGTAAGGCGACAACGCCGATGAGCGTCGTGGCGCGCTACCCGCAACACCTCGACGTGTTCGCAGTCGCGCCGGACGGCAAGACGGTCAGCACCTGGTGGGACGGCTCGTCCGGTTGGGGACGCTGGTTCTGGGTCGGCGGCGGAGTCGCATCGCCGGGCGGAGAAGGGTCGCCGGTGACGTCGGTGTCGCGGTTCCCAGATCACCTCGACCTGTTCACGGTCGGCACCGACAACCGGGTCTACTCGTGCTGGTGGGACGCGTCGTCCGGGTGGGCTTCCTGGTTCGTTATTCCAGGCCTCACCGCGCGACCAGGCTCGAGTGTCGAGGTGGTCAGTCGCTTCAAGGATCACCTCGATCTGTTCACCACCGACAGCTCGGGAAAGACGATGTCGACGTGGTGGGATGCCTCGTCCGGTTGGGCGAACGGCTGGTTCCAGCTCGCAGGGGGCGTCGCGGCGGCCGGTTCGCCGGTCACCGCGGTCTCCCGATTCACCAATCACCTCGACGTTTTCACCGTCGGCACCGACAACCGGGTCTATTCGTGCTGGTGGGACGCATCGTCCGGGTGGTCGAACTGGTTCGCGTTGCCGGGTGTCACCTGCGGCGCGGGCGCCCGGGTCTCGGTGGTTTCTCGGGCCACGGGGAACCTCGACCTGTTCACGACGGACACCTCGGGCCGGATCATGTCGACCTGGTGGAACGACCAGGGCGGTTGGGCGAACAGTTGGTTCCAGGTCAGCGGCGGTGTCGCCTCACCGGGCTCCGATGTCACGGTTCTCGCTCGCTACGCAACGCATCTGGACCTGTTCGTGGTCGGCACCGACAACCGCGTCTACAGCACCTGGTGGGACGGCTCGAGTGGCTGGGCGAACTGGTTCAACGTGTCCGGCGGGGTGAGCACGAGGGGTGGTCAGGTCGCGAGCATCTCGCGCACGCAGAACCACATCGACGTCTTCACCACCGGCACCGACGGCCTGGTCTACAGCACCTGGTGGGACGGGTCGAGCGGGTGGGCCGGCTGGTTCCAGGTGACCTGACCGATGGCCAGCCGCGAGGAGGGGGACGTGGACGTCCCGGAGCAACTGATCCTGCGGGTCGGGCAGTCGATGGCGCTTCGCCTGCCCGGCCTCGGGACCGCCGGTTATCGGTGGGAGTCGCTGGCCGGCTCGGATGTCGTTGAGGCACAGTGGCATCGCGGACTCGAGGGCAGTGGCGGTTCGCAAGCGGCACCGGGGGTGAGCGCACCGGAGACGGTGACGCTCACCGGCCTACGCATCGGGACGACCACGGTCGAGCTGGTGCAGGCTCGACCGTGGGAGGCGCCGGACGCTGCACTGCAGCGACGACGCATCACCGTCGTCGTGGTCGATTAGACCGCGTTACTCCTGCGCGCGCAGCACCGACTCCTGGCTGGGCAGCTGGTCCTGGCGGAGTATGCCGACAGGACAGGTCATGCCGTTCGGGCCGTGATTGCAATAGCCAGCCGGGTTCTTGTGCAGGTACTGCTGGTGGTAGTCCTCGGCGTAGAAGAACGGCCCCGCTTCGGCTGCAGGCCGGATCTCGGTGCTGATCTCACCGAAACCGTTGTCGTGCACTTTTTGGAACGCATCTCGCGTCGCGATCGCGGCCTGTTCCTGCTCCGGCGTCGTCCAATAAATCGCTGAGCGGTACTGGGTGCCGAGGTCGTTGCCCTGCTGATTTGCAGTGGTCGAGTCGTGGTTCTCCCAGAACGCCTTGAGCAGCAGTTCCGGCGAGGTCTTCGCCGGGTCGTAGGCGACCAGCACCGCCTCGGTGTGTCCAGTGCGCCCGGTGCAGGTCTCTTCGTAGGTCGGGTTGGGCGTGTAGCCGCCCATGTAACCGGCCGCCGTCGACACGACGCCCGGCTGCTGCCAGAAGATCCGCTCCGTGCCCCAGAAACAACCCATTGCGACATACAGCAATTGAGTGCCGTCGGGCCACGGTCCCTGCAACGGGCTGCCGAGCACTTCGTGCTTCTCGGGTATGCCGGGCAGCTGCGCCTGGCGACCGGGCAGCGCTTCGTCGGGGGACACCATGGACGTCTTACGGCCGAAGAGGAAACTCATGCTCACCACAACGAAAAGGTGAGCGGAAGCCTTCCCGGGTCAGCAGTTCTTGTAGCCGGTCTTCGCGGCAAGCTGCGCCCTGATCGGCGTGTAGGTGCAGCTGGTGATCTTCGTCGAACCCTTCATCAGGTATGCGGTATCGCCGGTGTTGTTCCACGCCATCGAGCGCAGTCCCCAGTAGAGGTTGGCGGAGGTGTTGGTGCCCCTCCCGGTGTGCACCGTGACCGTCTTGCCCGCGCCGAGACGGAAGGTCTTCGGGAAGCGGTAGACGTGGTAGTTCTTCCGGTCGTGGATCAGGTAGCCGTTCAAGCTGAGCGTCGCCCGGGTGATGTTCTTGACCTGGATGTACTCCCGGTTGAGCCGCGTCGTCGTGTACGGCGTGTCCGACCCGGGCTGGTCGGCGTAGAAGCGGGCAAATTTCAGCGTGGTGGCTGCGTGGGCCGGTGCCGCAAGGGGCACCGTCAGTCCCACGGCAACGGAAACGGCGACAACGGTGGGTGCAAGACGACGCATGAGGATCGATCTTTCGGCGAGGAGGGTTCTACGGCGCGCTCGCCGGGTAAAGAAAGAGTAAAGGAACCCGTCGGCCGATGCTCAGCGATTCGGCAGAAACGACGACAGCGGTACGTCTACATTGGCAAGTCGTGCGGGGTCGACCCGGACGCGACTTGTTAGCAGCGGCTTGATCTCGTCGATGACGTCCCAGACGTTGACGTTCATCGCTGCGGTCAGGTGGTCGTCGCCGTCCATCCAGAACGCGATGAATTCGCGCCTGGGCAGATCGCCACGCACGACGAGGCGGTCCTGCGGTGACGGGTGTCCGACGTACTCCATGCCGAGGTCGTACTGGTCGCTGAAGAAGTATGGAAGATCGGTGAATTCCGTTGTCTCACCGAGCATTGACGCAGCTACCGCGGTCGGTTGGTGCAACGCTGTCGCCCAGTGTTCGACCCGGATGCGACAGCGCAGGAACGGGTGGTCGTGTGCTGCGATGTCTCCCACCGCATAGATGTCGGGGTCGCTGGTGCGCAGCGAGGCATCGACGAGCACGCCACCGTCAACGGCCAGACCGGCGTCCTTCGCCAACTCGACGTTTGGCGCTGCGCCGACACCGATGAGCACTGCGTCGGCCGGCACGATGCTGCCGTCCGCCAGGCTCACGCCGACTGCAGCGCCGTCCTGAGTCTGTATGGCGGTGACGCTGACACCGAGCCGGAGGTCGACTCCGTGCTCCCGGTGCAGCCCGGCAAAGACCGCACCCAGCTCCGGGCCGAGCACGGCCAGGAGAGGCAGCTCGGCCGCTTCCAGCACGGTGACCTGGGTGTCGGCCGTCCGTGCAGCCGCAGCCACTTCCAAACCGATCCAGCCGCCGCCGATGATGACGAGTTGCCTTCCTGCGCCGAAGGATTCGCGGATGACGTCGGCGTCCTGCCTGGTGCGCAAGGTCAACACCCGCTGCGCGTCGGCACCCGGCAGCGGCAACAACCGCGGGGTGGACCCGGTCGCGAGCACGAGCTTGTCGTAGCCGGCGACGTCCCCGCCCTCAGTGCGCACCTCGTGCCGTGCAGGGTCGATCGCGGTGACTCGGGTGCCCAGCTGCAGGTCGATCCGCTCGTCGTCATACCAACTGCGTGGGTGCAGGACGGCTTTGTCGAACGTGCCGGCATCGCCGAGGTAGCCCTTGGACAGCGGCGGCCGTTCGTAGGGAAGCTCGGATTCGGCTGCAAACAGGGTGATTTCACCGGTGAAGCCGCGCTTGCGCAGTGCCTCGACGGTCTTGGCGCCGGCGAGTCCGCCACCGACGACGACGAACTTCTCGGGGTCAGGCATGGTCCACACGTCCTTGGTTGCGTAGGTCGGTCAGGGCGGTGTCGATCTGGCCCTGCAGCGCGCTCCATGCGTCCTGGAATTTCGCCACACCACGGGCCTCGAGAGTGGAGACGACGTCGTCGTAGTCGATGCCGATCGCGGACAGCTGCTCCAGCGTCTGCTGGGCGTCCCGGTACGTGCCGCGGATCGAGTCCTTCGGGACCCTTCCGTGGTCAGCGACCGCTTGCAACGTCGACTCGGGCATGGTGTTGACGGTGTCCGGCGCGACGAGCTCGACGACATACCTCGTGTCGTCGTATGCCGGGTCCTTGGTCGACGTGGATGCCCACAGCGGCCGTTGGGGCCGGGCGCCCGCCGCTGCGAGCGCGGCCCATCGAGCAGACTGCAGCATCTCTTCGTAGCGCTGGTAGGCGAGACGGGCGTTGGCGATCGCCGCCCGGCCGCGCAGCTCCGGTGCGCGCCCATCCCCGAGAGCGTCCAGCCGGGCGTCGATCTCGGCGTCCATCCGGGAGACGAAGAAGGACGCCACGGAGGTGATCACGTGCAGGTCGCGACCGGCTCGCTGCGCCTGCTCCATCCCGTCCAGGAATGCATCAATGACCTGCTGATAACGCTGCAGCGAGAAGATCAGCGTGATGTTGATGCTGATGCCCTCGGCCAGGCAGCGGGTGATTGCAGGCAGGCTCCGCAACGCGGCCGGGATCTTGACGAACAGGTTCGGCCGGTCCACCTGTTGCCACAACTCGCGCGCCTCCGCGATCGTCGCGTCGGTGTCGTCCGCCAGCCGCGGGTCGACTTCGATCGACACCCGCCCGTCGACCCCGTCGGTCGCGTCGAAGACAGGTCGCAACACGTCGCACGCCAACTGCACGTCGCGAGTGGTCATCGCGCGCAATGCCTGGCTCGCCGTGGCATCCGCCGTCGCGAGCTCGGCGAGCTGTTCGCCGTGCCGCGCCGCGGCCGATGGCCGCGGCGAAGATCGACGGATTGGTGGTGACTCCGCTGACCTGCTGGTCGCGGACGAAGTCGGCGAGCCCACCCGAGGCCAGCAGGTCGCGGCTCAGGTCGTCCAGCCAGATGGACACGCCTGCCTCCGTGAGCGCGACGAGCGGCTCGGGATCGGTGTTCGGCAAGCTCATCGAACGGTCTGCCGTGTCGTCGCCGTGACCTGCGTATGACGGGCAAGCGGCCGGTCGTAGACGGACGCCAACAGAGCCAATACCAGCGCGGCGAGCAGCAGACCGAAGTCACGCAATGCGATGTCGTAGAAGCCGGAGAAGGTCAGCAGATTGATGATGATGCCGGCCAGCCAGAGCGCGACGACATAGGTGGCATACCGCGGCTTGAGCGCCACCATGATGCCCGCGAGGATCTCGATCGCGCCGACGACATACATCGCGGTCTGGGCCGAGAACGGCAGTAGGTCCACGATCCAGGAGGCCAGGTAGCCGGGCCAGTCCGGGTTGAGCACCTTCATGAACTTGTCCAGGCCCATCCACAGCGGCAGGACCACGAACCCGATCCGCAGGATCCAGAACGCGGCATACGCGGGCTCCCGACGTGCGCGGTCCAAGACTGACGATCGGACCCCTGATCTGTCGGACGGAGCGGTTGAGGTGTTCATGACGGTTCCCTTCTATCGTGCAAATGTGCTTCTTTTAGAAGACTGCTCCTGGTTCTCCCTTTTGTCAATCAAACTTGTTTATAGAAATTTGGCCGTGACGTGAGTGGATCGCCCCGCGCTCGGTAACCTGTCCCGGTGCTGACCGTGCAAGATGCCCTCATCCGCCTCCAGAAGTTCTGGACCGACCGCGGCTGCATGGTCGTGCAGCCCAACAACACCGAGGTCGGAGCGGGAACCATGAACCCCGCCACCCTGATGCGGGTGCTCGGGCCGGAGCCGTGGCGGGTCGCCTACGTCGAGCCGTCGGTTCGTCCCGACGACAGCCGGTATGGCGAGAACCCCAACCGCCTGCAGACCCACACGCAGTTCCAGGTCGTCCTCAAGCCGGAGCCGGGCAACCCGCAGGAGCTCTACCTCGAGTCGCTCGAGGCGCTCGACATCGACATCCACGCGCACGACATCCGCTTCGTCGAGGACAACTGGGCGCAGCCGGCGATCGGCGCATGGGGTCTCGGCTGGGAGGTCTGGCTGGACGGCATGGAGATCACCCAGTTCACCTACTTCCAGCAGGTGGGCGGGCAGAACCTCGACCCGATCCCCGTCGAGCTGACCTACGGCATCGAGCGCATCATGATGGCGCAGCAGGGTGTCTCGCACTTCAAGGACATGCAATACGCACCTGGCATCACGTATGGCGAGGCCTTCGGCCAGCAGGAGTACGAGATGTCGCGCTACTACCTGGACGACGCCGATGTCGCGGTCAACCAGGAGTTCTTCGACCGCTACGTGGCCGAGGCGACCCGGATGATCGAGCAGCGGCTGCCCGTCCCGGCATACAGCTATGTGCTGAAGTCGTCGCACGCGTTCAACGTGCTCGACGCGCGCGGAGCCATCTCCACCACCGAGCGGGCCAAGGCGTTCTCCACCATGCGCGGGCTGGCGCGGGACGTGTCGCAGCTGTGGGTCGAGCGCCGCAAGGAGCTGGACTTCCCGCTGCTCAAGACCGAGGCACCCAAGGTGCTGGCCGGTGCTGCCGTGCGGCATCCCGCGGACGACCCGGAGGACGTCGACCTGGCCGCGTTGCCGACCGACGACCAGACGCTGGCCGTCGAGATCGGTGTCGAGGAGTTGCCGCCGCACGTGGTCGATCAAGCCATCGATTTCGTCCGCACGTCGCTCACCGAGCGCTTCGGCGCGAGCCGGCTGACGCACGGCGCCATCGACGTCGTCGGCACCCCGCGACGCATCGTCGCGACCGTCGCCGGCCTGGCCGCGCACGAGCCCGACGCAGAGAGCTTGCGCAAGGGACCCAAGGTTGCCGCTGCGTATGACGAGAACGGCGAACCCACAAAGGCCGCACAGGGATTCGCGCGTGGACAGAAGGTCGACCCGAGCGAGTTGGTGCGTGCTGAATTCGACGGTGCCGAGCACGTCGCGGTGAAAATCACCGAACAGGGCCGCGATGTGCTGGCCGTGGCCGGCGAGATCATCGGCGGCATCGTCGACGCACTGCGCGCCGACAAGAACATGCGCTGGGACGACCCGCAACTGTCCTACAGCCGTCCGGTCCGTTGGATCGTTGCGCTGTGGGGCAACGTGGTCGTGCCGGTGCACGCGTCCGAGCTGACCTCGGGTCGCACCACCTACGTGCATCGCACCGATGCGACGCCGCTGGTCCGGGTCGATTCCGCCGACCAGTTGCGCAACGTACTGGAGACACATGGGCTGGTCATCGACCCGGCGGCGCGTCGCCAGCAGGTCATCGACCAGTCGCGTGCGCTCGCCGAATGCGTCGGCGGGACAATCGATTTCGAGGGTGAGTCGGCGCTGGTCGACGAGATCACCAACCTCGTCGAGCAGCCACACGCCATACTCGGTGGTTACAGCGAGAAGCACCTCGAGCTGCCGGAGCAGATCCTGACGACGGTGATGCGCAAGCACCAGCGCTACCTGCCGGTGCGGGATTCCAGTGGCGCATTGTTGCCCTACTTCGTCACGGTTGCCAACGGTGATTGCGACGACGAGCTGGTCAAGCTCGGCAACGAGACCGTGCTGCGGGCGCGCTACGAGGATGCGGCGTTCTTCTATGACGCGGACCTGAAGCAGCCGCTGGCCGACCTGCGGTCGGGCATCGGCAAGCTGACCTTCGAGAACCGCCTCGGCTCGGTGGCCGACCGCGCCGACCGGATCAATGACGTTGCGCGCGAAATCGCCTCACAGCTAGAGCTTTCCGCCGAAGACGAGAAGACCCTCGCCCGTGCCGGTGAGCTGGCGAAGTTCGACCTGTCGTCGCAGATGGTGATCGAGCTGTCGTCGCTGGCCGGCTTCATGGCCAGGGACTACGCGACCAAGGCGGGGGAGACCCCGCAAGTCGCACAGGCCCTCTGGGAGATGGAGCTGCCCCGCTCGGCCGGCGACGCGCTGCCCGAGTCGTTGCCCGGCGCAGTGCTGGCGCTCGCCGACCGCTTCGACCTGCTCGCTGCGATGTTCGCCATCGGCGCCAAGCCATCTGGCTCGTCGGATCCCTTCGCGTTGCGTCGCGCGGCACTCGGCTTGGTCTCCATCCTGCGTGGTCACCGCGAGCTCGGTGCCATCACCGTCGACGCCGGCCTTTCGGCTGCGGCGACTCGATTGCGGCAGCAGGGCATCGAAGTTTCCGACGAATCCATCGCAGCAGCAAAGGAATTCATCGTCGGTCGCTTTGCGCAGCAGTTGCGCGACGAAGGTGTGCCGGTCGGCCTGGTTTCCGCGGTCACGCCGTTGGCCGAGGCCCCTGGTGTTGCCACGCAGGCACTCGCCGACATCGACGCAGCGCGCAAGGACGACCGCTTCGAGGCCCTGGTCGAGGCGGTGCAGCGCATCACCCGCATCGTGCCGGTCGGCACGGCTGCGTCATACGACCGGGCGCTGTTGGCCGGTGATGCCGAGAAGGCGCTCGTCACGTATGTCGATGAGCTGCCCAATCACGCGAACGACGCTCTGCGGCAATGGATCCCGGATGCGTTGCCGTTGGTTGCGCCGCTGGCGAAGTTCTTCGACGACGTCATGCTGATGGCGGACGATGAAGTGCTGCGCGCCTCCCGGCTCGGCCTGGTGCAGACGATCGTCGAGCGGGCGCCGCGCGGCATCGACTGGCGGGCGTTGAACTCCGCCCTCGGCTGAGCCCGAGCGCCTACTCGGTGCGGGCGAAGATGAGCGCGGTGTATGGCGGCAACGTCACCTGGGCGATCGCCGCACCGCCGTGATCCTGCGCGTCGGCATCACCGACCCATGTGCCGGTGAAGCTGCTGCTGTAGACCGTGGCGTCGGTGTTGAGGACAAGTTTCCAACGCCCGGCGGATGGGAACTGCACGCCGACGTTCTCGTGCGTGGCGCCACTCAGATTGACCACGACCGTGACGTCGTCACCTGGCCCGCCGTCCATCCATCGGTGGTACGCGATCACCTTGGCGGCCTCGTCGGCGTCGAGCACCGCGACGTGCTGGCCGGACAACCCGCGCGTCGTGTTGTCCGCGTTGCGGCGGAGCCGGATCAGGTCCTGGTGAAGCACCGCGATGCCGTGGAACTCGCCCAGGCCGGACCAGTCGAGAGGCACGTTGTCACGGAACCACTCGTCCTGCAGGAACTCCTGGCCCATGAAGAGCATCGGGATCCCCGGTGAAGTGAGGGTGAGCGCTGCGCCCAGAACCGATGCCTTCTGGGCTCGTGCGCTGGTGGGATCGTTCGGGTCGGCCTCCTGGGGCACGCGGGCATGTCCGTTGGCGACTTCGTCGTGGGACTCCGTGTAAATGACGCGGTCGAACGCGTCGCCATACGACCAGGTGACGGCGTCGGCGACCGACGCCATCGAGCGTGCGGCATCATCTGCGGGGATGATCGCGTCCCGTATCGGATGGACGAAGTGGTTGTCCCATTGCGAGTGGAACCCGGCACCGCCCTCCGCGATGGAGGTCACCGTCGGATCGCCGTGCAGGTCCTCCGCGATGGAGACGCAGTCGGGGAAGTCGCGGCGGATCTCGTCGTTGATCTCGCGGCACATGACGCGTCCTTCGGGGATGTTCTCCACGGTCGCGTCGACACTGCGGATGTATGGCGTCATGTCCCACCGCAAGCCGTCGGCGTGGTAGTTGGCCAGCCACATGCGCGCGTTGTCGGCGATGAACTGGCGCACCTCATGACGGCCGTAGTCCGGTCGGGTGTCGCCCCACGGTGTCGTCGACCGCCAGTCCTCGAAGAAGTAGATGCCGCCCTTGTCGTTCTCGCTCCAGCCGTCGAACTGCCACATGTCGAGGTCGGAGGGGCCGAAGTGGTTGTAGACCACGTCGATGATCACGGCGATCCCGTGCTCGTGGGCGGCCTTGACGAGTCGCTTGAGTGCGTCGGGCCCGCCATACGCTGACTCGACCGCGAACACGTGAGCGGGGTTGTACCCCCATGAATAGTCGCCTGCGAACTCCATCAGGGGCATCAGCTGAATCGCGTTGATGCCCAACGACTTCAGGTAATCGAGCTTCGTGGCAACCTCGCCGAGTCGGCCGACGCCCTGGCCGTCGGTGACGAACGATCCGACATGCGTCTCGTAGATCACGAGCTCATTCATCGGTGGGCACCGGAAGCTGTCGTCGCCCCACTCGAAGGTGCTGTCGGCATAGATGATCCCGTTGCCGACCGAGTTCGTGCACTGGCGTGCGTAGGGGTCGATCCGTTGGGACATCTTGCCGCCACTGCTGATCGCGAACTTGTACTCGTGCCCAGGTGCCGCGTCGGCGACGTCTGCACTCCAAACATCACCGTCACGGGTGAGCGGACTCGTTGCGTCGTTCCAGTCGTTGAAGTCACCGACCACGGAGACAGACTCGGCGTGCGGAGCCCACACTCCGAATCGGGTTCCTCCATCGTGCGGGTGGGCACCGAGCCCACGGAAGTCGACATCACTCGTCATGACCGTCACGATGCCAGATCGACGTGACCGTAGGGTTGGATCATGACGAATGATCAGCACGGCTTCTCCACACGCGCCATCCATGCCGGGCAAGAGCCCGATCCCCGCACCGGCGCCGTCGTTCCCGCGATTTACCAGACCTCCACCTACAAGCAGGACGGTGTCGGCGGACTGCGGGACGGCTACGAATACTCCCGTTCGGGCAACCCCACGCGCACCGCGTTGGAGGAGTGCATCGCCGCATTGGAAGGCGGGGCAAAGGGATTCGCGTTCTCGTCCGGCCTGGCCGCCGAGGACTGCGTCATGCGCGCGATCCTGCGACCGGGCGAGCACATGATCATTCCCACCGACGCGTATGGCGGCACGTTCCGTCTCGTCGACAAGGTGCAGAAGGTGTGGGGCGTCGACTACAGCCTGGCGAAGGTGTCGCAGGCGGACTCCATACGCGGTGAGATTCGTCCGGGCGTCACAAAGCTGGTCTGGCTGGAGACGCCGACCAACCCACTGCTCGGCATCGCCGACATCGCGGCGATCGCCCAGATCGCCCACGAGGCGGGCGCGCTGCTCGCGGTTGACAACACGTTCGCGTCGGCATACCTGCAGCAGCCACTCAGCCTCGGTGCGGACATCGTCATGCACTCGACGACGAAGTACTCCGGTGGGCACAGCGACGTCGTTGGTGGCGCGGTCGTGGTGGCCGAAAACATTGGTGTCAAAGAGTTCTCGGACGCTGCCGAGCGCGTCGACTTCCACCAGAACTCGATGGGTGCGATCGCCGGGCCGTTCGACTCGTGGCTCGTGCTGCGTGGCCTGAAGACGCTCGCCGTCCGCATGGAGCGACACTGCGACAACGCCGAGAAGGTCGTCGAATATTTGCGCGGCCGCAAGGACGTCACGCACATCTACTACCCGGGCCTGGACAGTCATCCGGGGCACGACATCGCGGCGAAGCAGATGCGCCGGTTCGGTGGCATGGTCAGCTTCCAGCTCGACGGCGGCGAGCAGCATGCCGTTGACGCGATCGGTCGCACCAAGATCTGGACGCTGGGCGAGTCGCTCGGTGGCGTCGAGTCGCTCATCGAGCACCCCGGTCGTATGACGCACGCCAGCGTCGCCGGCACGGAGCTCGAGGTGCCGAACGACCTCATCCGGCTGTCGGTCGGCATCGAGGACCCGGACGACCTGATCGCCGACCTCGCGCAAGCCCTCGACGGATGACCCTCATCTGATCGAGAGGACCCCTTCTGAACGAGCGGACCCGCAATCGCCATGATTTGCGGGTCCGCTCGGTGCGTTACGGGTCCGCTCGATCAGAACGGCTATGGCGTTGACGCAACGCACAACGCGATATATCGTCGTCTCGAACTCGCGATATGTCGCGACTAAATGATCGGCCGGATGTCAGTGGTCCGTGAGACCGTTGTTTCGGGTAGTTGGGACGAGGGAGACAAGATGACCGACGCGGTCACAGCCGAGGGGCTGGTCAAGCATTACAAGGACGTGAAGGCGGTCGATGGCGTGAGCCTGCGAGTGCCTGAGGGCAGCGTGCTGGGGGTGCTCGGGCCCAATGGTGCGGGCAAGACGACGACCGTGCGGATGCTCACCACGCTGATCCGCCCAGACGCGGGCGCGGCGACGGTCGCGGGTGCCGATGTGCTGCGCGACCCGCAGGCAGTGCGGCGCCAGATCGGGGTGTCGGGCCAATACGCGGCCGTCGACGAATACCTCACCGGCCGCGAGAACCTCGAGATGATCGGGCGGCTCTACCACCTGTCGTCCAAGGACGCCAAGGCGCGCGCGGCCGAGCTGCTGCGGCAGTTCCGGCTCGACGAGGCGGCGAGCCGACCGGCCAAGACCTACTCCGGCGGCATGCGACGCCGGCTCGACCTCGCAGGTGCGTTGGTCGCCCGGCCTCCGGTGATCTTCCTCGACGAGCCGACTACCGGGCTCGACCCGCGGGGTCGCGGCGACATGTGGGACGTAATCAACACCCTCGTCGGCCAGGGCACCTCGGTTCTGCTGACCACCCAATACCTCGAGGAGGCCGACCGGCTGGCCGACAACATCGTGGTCATCGACCGCGGTCGGATCATCGCCGAAGGCACCGCCGACGAGCTCAAGGCACAGGTCGGCGGCGAGCGGCTCGAGGTCACCGTTGCCGACGGCGAGCGACTGCCCGAGGCCGGTGAGATCATGGCGACGGTCGGTGCCGGGGCGGTCGAGACCGACGCACACACCCGCAGGTTGATCGTGCCGGTCACCGGCGGCACGCAGTCACTCCTGCAAGCGGTCCGCAGCTTCGACGAGAGCTCGATCACCGTGCAGGACATCGGGATTCGTCGACCCACTCTCGATGACGCCTTCCTCAGCCTGACCGGTCACAAGGCAGAGTCCGACGAGGACGACCTCGAAGCGCTCGTGGGGAAGCCGGCATGAGCGAGCGCAGCGAGCGAGCAAACGGGCTCAAGGTGAATGCCGACACCCGAGGAACGAGGGGATCGGCATGAGCGAGCGCAGCGAGCGACCAAACGGGCTCAAGGTGAATGCCGACACCCGAGGAACGAGGGGATCGGCATGAACCCGCCGCTGGAAGCGAAGACCGCGGTGTCGGCATCGCCCGCCACGCGAGAGGAGCCGCGCACTGGCACCCTGATCGGTGATGGACTGACCGTCGCCAAGCGAAACTTGATCAAGATCCGACGGGTGCCGGACCTGCTGATCTTCACCACCTTGCAGCCGATCATGTTCGTGCTGCTCTTCGGTTACGTGTTCGGTTCGCTGGCCGGATCGGGTGCTTCGGTGCAGTCCGGCTATCGCGAGTTCATGATGGCCGGCATTTTCACCCAGACCATAATTTTTGGCGCGACCATCACCGGCTACATGATGGCCGAGGACATGCAGAAGGGCGTGATCGATCGCTTCCGGACGCTGCCGATGCACCCCAGCGCGGTCCTTTTCGGCCGGACGCTGACCGACGTGGTCAACAACATCGTCGTGCTCGTCGTCATGTCGCTGACCGGGCTGCTGATCGGCTGGCGGCTGCACAACGGACCGCTGCATGCCTTGTGGGCCTATGCGCTGATGCTGTTCTTCGCCTACGCCCTGTCGTGGGTGTTCGCTTACATCGGCATGCGGGTGCGCTCGCCGGAGGTCGTCAACAACGCGTCGTTCATGGTCATCTTCCCGGTCACGTTCATCGCCAACACCTTCGTTCCTTCGCAGAACATGCCCTCGATTCTGAAGGCCATCGCCGGCTGGAATCCCGTTTCGACGATCACCCAGTCCGCCCGCCAGAATTTCGGCAACCTCTACTCGATGCAGGCGCCGGGACAGACCCACGCAGACATCGACAAGCAGACGGCATACACCTGGGCGCTGCAGCACCCTGACCTCTACACGCTGATCTGGTCTGTCGTGCTGCTGGCGATCTTCCTGCCGTTCGCGACGGCGGCATACAAGAAGGCTGTCGCCAAGTAGCTCGGGGAGAAAAGAGGGGCTGCCCGCGAAATTGTTTCGCGGGCGGCCCCTCTCATCGTGCGAGGAGTAGAGCCAAACAGCTCAGCTGCTGTAGGGCGTTGCCTCGAGCACCTTGACACCGATCGTCTTGCCGTTGGGCGCATCGTAGGAAACGCTGTCGCCGACCTTGGCGCCGTTGATCGCGGCGCCGAGCGGGGACTTCTCGCTGTAGACGTCCAGGGCGGAGTCGCCGGCGATCTCCCGGCTGCCGAGGAGGAACTTCTCCTTGTCGCCGAACATCTCGACGGTGACGACCATGCCAGGGCTCACAGTGCCCTCGGTCGCGCTGGAGTGGCCGACGACCGCATTGCGCAGCAACTCCTCGAGCTGGCGGATGCGGGCCTCCATCTTGCCCTGCTCCTCCTTGGCGGCGTGGTAGCCGCCATTCTCCTTCAGGTCACCTTCCTGGCGAGCCTCTTCGATCTTGTCGGCGATGTCGGTGCGTCCTTCGCCGGACAGATGGTCGAGTTCGGCCTTGAGGCGGTCGTAGGCTTCCTGGGTCAGGAAGCTGGCTGAAGTCTCAGCAGTGCTCATAACGACATCTCTCCTTAGGTCGATGGACCTGTCAAACCGTTGGTCAAAC